>NZ_VTRU01000001.1 GCF_008274625.1 Chryseobacterium panacisoli
GATGTCAGAAAATTTTCAATCGATGAAATAATGGAGCTTCCTGAGAACAGGATTGTTCTGCCTATAAGGGTTGATCAGGATGGAAACAATCAAATTGAGATTATTCCCCAAAAAGCTTCTATGGGCTACCTGAATGGCTATGGAGATCCGGAATACATAGAAAGTCTGGAGACCATATCATTACCTTTTTTAAAAGGTGGTAAGTTCAGGGCATTTCCAGCCGATGGAGATTCAATGCCTCCTTATAAGAACGGAACCTATATTGTAGGAAAATATGTAGAAAATCTTTCGGATTTGAAAACGGACAGAACGTATGTTTTCATTACCACCAATGATGGTATCAGTTATAAAAGATTTCAGTTTCATGAAGCTGATGGTATATGGGTTAAGGCTGACAATCAATTTTATGAGCCTTATAAAATTCCATTGCCTGAAATTAAAGAAATCTGGGAATTTGCCTGTAGTATTAATACCAAAGAATATGAGCCTGATGAATTTTCAGAACATCATATTCAAAATTTTATCACAGAAATTAAAACCGATATCAAACAGATCAAAGAAAAAATGGGAGATAGGAATTGAAACTATTTTGAGTACATGGCATAATTAAAAAACTTCTCCGAAGGGAAGTAAAAAACACAAATGATGAAAAAACATCCCGAAGTAACGGGATGTTTCTAAGATAAATATTTTAATTTAAAGTTAAATGACCCAGCTGAGTTTATTTGATGCAGAAGAGTTGTATGAGTTTCCAAAAGACCTTTTGGAATACAAAGAGAATTTCCTGAACAGGGAAGAAGCAGATTTGCTAAAAAATAAATTATTGGATACTGCTCCCTGGGAACAGCGTACACAGAAGATGTACGATAAGATGGTGCTAACTCCACGGTTGACCGCTTGGTATGGAGATTCAAAATATAACGATTCAGAAGAAGATAAAAAGCCAACGAATCCATGGACTCCTGAATTGTTTACATTAAAACAAAGAATCGAAAAGGAATTTGGCTGTCAATTCAATGGTGTTTTATTAAACTTATACCGAGACCATAATGACTCCGTCGCCTGGCACCGAGATAAAGAAAGCAGATATGGCAAACGTCCTGTCATTGCATCCATCAGTCTTGGACAAACCAGAAACTTTGATTTCAGGAAGAAAGATCATCATTCAAGCAAATACAGTCTTCCGCTTCCTCACGGTTCCTTACTTATTATGAAAGGCGATTTACAGGAGCATTGGGAACACAGGATTGCGAAATCAACTATACCAATGAAAGAACGAATTAATCTGACTTTTCGATTAATAAAGTCTTAAGAATAGACCTGCTTGAGGGCATGCTATAATTTTTGCAAATGCTTTTCGGCGCATTCATGTAAAATCCTATCAATTTCCGAATCAATCTCAGGGGAGATATCTTGTGTCCTGCCAAATCCGAGGCTACCGCTTCCAGACTGTCCGAACGTAATCATATACGCTGTTGAAAGATCGATTTTTTCTTCATAAAGAAAATCTTTATGTTTTTCATTAAGTTCTGCTATTTTAATTTCAACACAGTCTGAAAATCTTTCAGCACCATTTCCAAAAAGCTTTTCAGTTAAGCCCATAGTCTTTCATATTTTATTGTAAATATCGATATTTTCTAAGTAAATATTTATCACTTAAAGCAAAATTCTTTTCATTACTACGAAAAAGTAGTGATTTTATATGATTTCTGTTGTCCAATTTTACATCACCAATAATCATAAAAATCACAGTTATGAATATCGAAAGAACAGAATTTATAGCCTGGATGGAGAGAATCATGGAAAGATTTGACCTACTGAAAGAGCAAATGCTTAAGAACCAGTCCAGATTTATAGAAGTAGACGGGGAACAGCTTCTGGATAACCAGGATGTTTTGCAGCTTTTAAAAATAAGTTCCCGATCATTACAGCGGTATAGGACTGATAAAAAGCTGCCTTACTATACCATCAGCGGAAAGCTGTACTATAAGCTTTCTGATGTCCATCAATTGATCAGAGAATGTTTAAATTCTTGATAGTAACAAGACATCCACAGCCAAATCATTCATCACCATTCCAATCTTTTAGAGCATCATAATTGAGCTTATACCTTGGTTCCATTAAATGAAATACAATGGAAAATGAATTGATAAACCATCAGGAACCCAATGAACTTAAACCGGCAACAGATACACTCCTTGTCCTGAACATTCATACCAATCAGGTTGAGATGGTCAAAGGAATTGATCAAGATGGGAATCTTCAAAAGGTTCCTCCAAAAGAAAAAAAGGATAATGAACAGCTGATCAGGGTAGATAAACATGGCGATATTTTCTCCAACTTCTTTTCTAATTTCTACCGACAGCTTAAAAATCCCACGCATTTCAACTTTTTCAAAGTATCGGAATACAATGCCATCAATACCGCCAAGGATCTTCAGAAATATGTCGATCAGGCATCACCTGAAGAAAAAGAAAAGCTGAAAGACTACGAAGTTTTACCTCAACATAACAACAATCCAAAAAATAAAAATACAATGGACAACAACACAGACAATCAGGAGTACCGTTTTCAGCCGGAACAAATCGACTGGAAAACGATGGAAAAATTCGGACTTAATCAGGAGAAGCTTGAAAAAATGAATGCGATGGATGCATTACTCAGAGGTTTTAAAACCAATACACTAATTCCCATCACTATTAATCTGGGAACGGCGGTCAGTAAGATGGATGTCCGATTATCCCTTCAGACAGGGGATACAGGACAGGTTGCCGTTCACCTGCATGGTATCCGAAAGGAACCCAACCTCAATAATACATTCTTAGGTCACCAGTTCACGGATGAAGACAAAAAGAATCTGAAAGAAACCGGGAATATGGGTCGGGTAGTAGATCTTGTCAATCCTAAAACTGATGAAATCATTCCATCAGTGATCAGCCGTGACCGTTTAACCAATGAATTGGTTGCTTACAGGGCGGAGTACATGAAAATCCCTGATGAAATCAAAGGAATTAGGCTTGATGAACATCAGAAACAAACCTTATTGGAAGGAGGACCATTGTATCTTGAAGGGATGACTTCTAAAAAAGGAGAATTGTTCAATGCTACCGTACAGTTCAATGCGGATAAGCGGTATGTGGAATTTCTGTTCAATAATAATCAGAATCAACAACAAAGTCAATATCATCATAACCAACAGCAAACTCAGCATACGGATAAAGAAGCACCCAAAATATTCAGAGGAAAAGAACTGGACGATTCACAGTATGAAAAATTCAAAGTCGGGCAAACCGTGTATGTTGATGGTCTTACTGATGCTAAAGGTAAAGCCTATCAAGGTTATATTACCTTCAATAAAGAGACTTCCAAAACCGATTTCTCCTTCAATCATCCTAATAAGCTCAAAGAAGAGGCAAAGCCTACAGAAGATCATAAAACCCAAACTGCGGTTAATACGCAGGGTAAAACCAATGAAGCTACTAAAAATGTGAAGGAGCCTTTAGAATCCAAACAGCAGCAGCCTGCCAGTCAACAGCAGGAACACCAGCAAAAAAAGATTAGAAAACCAAGAGGACGAAAACTATAGTAATCATCTAAATCCATCATATGAAAGCAATCATCGCAGAAAAACCGAGTGTCGCAAGAGAAATTGCACAATTATTAGGAGTCCATGAAAAAAAAGACGGCTATCTGTGCGGTAACGGATACTGTGTCACCTGGGCATTGGGACATTTGATCGCGCTAGGAATGCCGGAAGATTATGGTATAAGAGGCTTTAACAAAGCCTCTTTGCCTATCTTTCCCAAGCCCTTTATTCTGACTCCCAAAAAGCTAAAGAAAACAAAAGGCTATGAGCCTGATCCTCTCGCTTTAAAACAGCTCAACACCATACAACAAGTCATCAATCAATGCAGCAGTATTATTGTCGCCACAGATGCAGGAAGGGAAGGAGAGCTGATCTTCCGTTATATCTATCATTACCTACAATGCAACAAACCTTTTGAAAGACTCTGGATCAGTTCCCTGACAGAAAAAGCAATACAGGACGGTTTTAAAAGCCTTCAGCCAGGCGATGCCTTTGACGGTTTGTATCAAGCTGCTAAAGCCAGAAGTGAAGCGGACTGGCTGGTAGGAATCAATGCTACTCAGGCATTAACCATCGCAGGGAACCAAGATGTTTATTCATTAGGCAGAGTGCAGACGCCAACCCTGGCTTTAATCTGTCAACGGTTTCTTCAGCATCAAAACTTCACCAAGCAAAAATACTTTCAGATTCAGCTGAGCCACAGAAAAGAATATACAGACTTCACCAGTCTTTCGCTATTACAATGGGAAGAAAAAAAGCAGGCAGAACAAATCCAAAAGATTATAGAGCGAGAGGGAAGAGCTATTGTAGAAGATGTATCTGTTAAAACAGTACAGGAGCAATCTCCCTTACTTTTCGACCTCACTGAATTACAGAAAGAAGCCAACAGAAAACTGGGGCTTTCTGCTGATGAGGTTTTACAAACAGCCCAAAGCCTCTATGAGAAACAGTTCATCACTTACCCCAGAACCGGCAGCAAGTATATTCCTGAAGATGTATGGAGTGATATTCCTGAGCTGGTCAGAATACTGAATCAGACCGAACCCTTCAAAACAGCCATAACCCATTTAAAATTCGGAAACTTCAACAAGCGGATCGTTAATGATCTAAAAGTTACCGACCATCACGGATTACTCATAACAACCAAAACACCTTCTGCACTTAGCGCTACGGAAAAAGCCATTTACCAGATGATTGCTTACCGCTTATTGGAATCCCTATCCCATACCTGTATAAAACAAGTCACCCAAATCCAGATAAAAGTACATCATTATGAATTCCAGATCAAGGGATCAAAAATACTTAATCAAGGCTGGCGAGCCATCAAAGGGATTCTTTCTGACAATGAAAATTCTAATAATAAAAATGAAGTCCTTACTGAACTTCCAGAATTCAAAATAGGGGATGAACTGAAAATATCAAAAATAGAATTATTGGAAAAAGTAACGCAACCTCCCAAGCTTTATACAGAAGCTGACCTCTTATCAGCGATGGAAAATGCTGGCAGATCTATGGAGAACAAAGATGAACAGAAAGCGCTATCCAATATCGGTATCGGAACCCCAGCCACCAGAGCTTCTATTATCGAAACGCTGCTCAGCAGAAACTATATCGTCAGAAAAAGCAAAACCCTGCATCCCACTGATAAAGGCTTACAGGTTTACAACCTGGTCAAAGACAAAAAAATAGCCAATGTCCAAATGACCGCAGAATGGGAAATAGCACTGGATAGAATTGAAAGAGGTGAACTCAATAAAACTCAATTCATCAACGACATCCAACACTACACAGCAGAAATCACCAGCGAACTTTTATCACTCCATATTCCTCAAGAAAATATTCCCCAACTCAAATGCCCCAAATGCCAACAACATAATGTTATTATCAAGGATAAAATTGTCAAATGCCCAGATGAGCAATGCAACTGGATCCTCTTTAGAACCATATGCGGAATACAACTTAGCATAAAAGATCTTACTTTACTATTAACTCAAAATAAAACATCACTCATCAAAAACATGAAAAGCAAAAACGGTAAAAAGTTTGATACTTACTTATTGTTGAAAGATAATTTCACTACAACATTTGAATTTTCAAAACATTAATATAAAAGAAAGACTGTAGCCAATTGATACAGTCTTTTACTTTTGTTGTAATAAAATTGATTATTTTTTATATCCAAAGTTGTAATATTTAAGATTTTTGAACGTTTCAAATTAAACTTCTAATTGAATAGAATGGTAAATTAAGAAAGTAATTAATACGCATAAATGTCATCTAGGTCATCAATAAAATAACCTTCATTATGAATCTCTTTAATTGGATTGTCGTAAAGTAAGAATGCTTTGATTTCGGGCTCAAGAATAATGCTATCTTTTGTGATAATATTTAATTTAACTTGTTCTCTTAATTGCATAAGAAGTCTACCTAAAGCATTTTTACCTTTTAAAACATTAGGTGCTACTGGTGAAGCTCCCCAAACGGTATCTTTTTTTGAAAACTCTACAATAGTCTTGTCTCCCGTACTCAATAACAACTTAGAAAATGCATCAAAGTTTTGAATGAGTTTAACTTCAAGACACCACTTCATCACTTTGAACTTTACTTGATCCCAATCCTGTCGACTGTATTGCTGGTATTTTCTACTTACAGCTTTTGCGTCCATGGGATTTTTGGTTTCAATGATTTCCTTTTGTATTAAGGGAAATAATGGAAATCTACAAGCCTGATAAATAATTTCGGAACTTTGAATATTGACTTCATTAATAAACAAAGAATAACCTGGGGCCATATTGGAAAGTCCTCCAAACTTATTCTCAGTTTTAGCAAAAGTTACAATTTCTTTTGTATTATATTCTCTAATGCTTGTATTCATATTGCTAAATTAAGTATTTTTTTTTATCCTCTATTGGTTACAGGAAAAAGTGGTTTCCATTTGTGACCTGGAACTTCCCACCAATATACTAATGGACAGTTATTGGGAATATTCCTCCAGGTGAAAAAATGAGTTCCCAGACCAAAAATTTTATAAGCTGGATTAATAAGTCCCAGTGGCCTCAGATTTGGCTTGATTACTCCGTCTATCCTATTGATAATATCGATTCCTGTTTCAGTAATAATATTTTCATATTTGATTCTATTACTCGGATTTGTAAAAAAAGTTTCGTCTGCCGGATCCGTTTTGCTTCTGTATGCATAATCCTCGTACTTAGTAGCCTTAAGATTCTCCAGATAGCTGTTGATCTTAATATTATTGCCTTTAATAGGTTTAGCAATGTTGAGTTTTTGGTCAGCAAATTTTGCGTGATTTTCAATATCATAATTAGAGTACCAGTTAACTTTTTTACTCACTTTATCTCCAAACGTTTTAATAATTCTAAAATTCTGAAAAGAAAAGCCCCATTGGTGCAGGCAAAAAACACTTATAGATAAGGTTATCTCGTTTAACGAAACTTTCTCAGCGAACGTTTTATCATGGGCATCCTTTTGCCCTAAAAATTCTAAAATATGTCGTCCAATTGTACTTCCTGAAGCTAAAATGTCATCGAAGTAGATGTAGTGTTTCTTAGGGAAAGTCAGGTAATCTCTGTAGGACACAGAAAAGTTTTCATCAAGTATTTCATCAAGCAACTCCAAGATAGCTGGCTGGCTCTTATGGGACTGTTGAAGATCCAAAAACTCAGTGTCCATTAAAAACTGTGTCACATTGGAATAGCCAAATAATTTGATGTATTTTCCAATATGACCTTTAACATATTTTTTAGCCTTATCCCGAGAGATATATACTTCAGAAATAAAATTGTCAAGTTCCGTCAGTATTAGGGCACTGTTATCCTCAAATTGCTCCGCCCATTCCAAAATTTTTTTCGGAGTGATATTAATATCATCGTGATTTCGATAATCTTTTACAACTTCATAAATTCGATCTGCGACCTCTTGCATATACTGAAATTTCTTTTGTCCAAAAATAAATAAAAAAGTAATAACTAAAATTCTTTTGATTCTTTAAAATTTCTAATCTAGCCAATGTGTTAATTGAAACTATTATGCAACATTCCCTAGTCAAAGTCAGAGGCGGCACTGTTATTTCTTATTGCTGGAAATAATGGATACCAATCATTTGAACCCCACCAAAATACTAGTGGGCAGGTATTAGAGACATTCCGCCAAGTAAAAAAATGCGTTCCCGTTCCAAGGGTCTTATTGGTAGGATTTGTCATTCCGAGTGGACGAAGACCATAAGCGGAAATGTGATCGATCGATTTCATAATTTCAAACCCTTTTCCGAGCAATATTTGCTCGTATCGCATTCTATTTTCAGCAGATGAAAAGAAATCTTCTTTTTTGGGATAGTTTGCATCTCTAAAAGCAAAATCTTCATTGTAATAGTCGTAATCGTTATTGAGATTATCCTCTACGAATTGAAGTACTTGCTCACCAACTTCTGAGCGAAGAGGATAGATGTGGTTAAACTTGGGGTTGGGATTATAGTAGTTGATCTTTGGATTATTTTCTATTTCCGAAACACGGTAAAATTTAAATCTATTCTGAAGGTCTGCTCCCAGCTTTTTACCTATAGAGTAACTCACATTTTTAGATGCCCAATTGTGTAAAATAACGAATGAGCCAATTATTTTGATATTACTTTCTATAAACTCTTCGTTTCCGTAGTCAGCTATCTTTTCAAGAATATCACTTTTGAACGTTCCACCTGAAGCAAGGACATCATCGGCATAGTACCATTGTTTGATATTCTTGGTACCGCAGTCTTCAAGCGATCTTCCATATTTCTCTTTCAAAAGTTCATCGATAAAACCCAAAAAAACTTTTTGACTTTTACCTGAAGGTTGACAATCTAAAAATTCCGTTTCATCAAAAAATTGACCGATATCATCATATCCAAGATGCTTACTGATGATATCAAATTCTGTGGAAATCATTTCCAAGGTGTAATCTTTGGTAAGGTAAGATTTTGGGATCAAATGTAACAATTCATCAACCAAAAATTCTCTGTCTGATTCTTCGAATTGTTCCAACCATTTGTTGAAATGATCAGCATCAATTTTCGTGCGGTAACCTCTTCCAATATCTTCATTTCTATATCCACCGATTATCGAAATGATCTTATCAATTTTTTCTTCCATCTGTCAATAAATTATTTTATTATTTGATAAATTCAAATATATAAATGTTCATACATAGTGTATTCAGTATTTTTACGGAAAACTAATGTTTAGAAATGAGATTACTATAATCGATAGTTTTCAATTCTTCAGCGACTTGTTCAAGACTCTGAATATAACTGATTGCTTTATCCATAAAGGTATCATAATCCAATCTTCCAATATAGTCTGGATATGGCAGTTCCGGATAACAGGACTTCCAAATTACAAGAGCCACTTCGAGGGCCAGTCTTGAAAATTGTTCTGCCTTTTCAATCCAATCGGCAGGCTTTAGCCAAATCTGCTCCTTCGTTGGAGAGAAATGAACAGCCGAGTTCCTGATATTCTCATAAATATTGAAAAAAGAAACAAAAGGCTCCTGGATCTGACTCTCATCAGATGTAATGATGACGGTTTTTCTATCATTTCTTATCAATTGATGAAATCGTTCAATCTTCGATTTTAACTGTAAAAATCTACCATTCTTCTTGCCATAAAGTATTTCAGAGTCAGATTCAGATAATGTTTCAGCATTTCTTTTGGCATGACTGAAACCGAGGCTGTTGACGAAGCATTCAACAAATGCATAAAATGAAATCACAGCTAATCTGGAATTAGCAGACACTTCATATTTCAAATCGGTTATTTTTCGGACGGTTTCATGGTCAAAATCCTTTGTTCCTTCCTGCTGAATAACCTTTTGTTTGAAATCTCCGTATTCCTTTAGCTGATCGTAAGCTTTTTGGGCTTTGACAAGACAATTAAATGAATCTTTAATCAGAAATTCTTCTTCAATTCCCAAATTTCCTCTGTGTACATACAATCCAATTCTAAAGTGATACGGAATATGATTATATGGTATAAACCCCTGAATATTTATTCTATCCTCCAGCCATCCGTATTCCAGTCCATAGGAATAAATTTCAGAATCATCTTTGAAAAACTGATCCCAATCAGCAACAATTTCATCCAAACTTTTCCTGACTGGAAATCTTTTTAAGAGAGGAGCTGCCATTTGTTCCAAATTTGACTTTATGTAAGGAAGTTTTTCCAGTATTTCCTCCCTATCGGAAAATTTAAAAAAATCATGAATATTTCCGACCATCTTGCTCACCTGCTCAAAATCCGCATCTGGTATAAATGAAGCCATCAGCTTTAAATAGACCGCGATATTAAAAACCGAATTGACTTCTCTTTCTTTATCATTCATTTCTTCAAATTTTCTATTAACAAATAGTTTGAGAACAAAGTTTTAAGCGTTATAACACAAACTGTCAAGAAAAGCGGAACGCGCCATACTGATCTTCCTTTCCATTTCATCTTTGGGATCTGGTTTCTGGTACCATTCACTATCCATAATTCGCAGAATGATCTCATTCCAGTATCTCTCGTGGTCCATATCATTTCTGATGATCCCAAAATCTCTGCAGAGCGCGTCTTTGTTCTTGTTGTCGTAACAAATAAAAACATCCGGTCTTTTCATGGCAAGCAACCTTGTACTCGTCGCTAGATAATTTCCTGGCAAGACCATTTTAAAATGATCTAGAAAACAATCATAGTTTGTTTTTGTAACTGGTCCATTAAGAGGAATTTCATCTAAGGCAAATGATATTAGTTCATTATTGTCATTTATCAATTTGCTAAACTTACCGGCACCTCTCATGCTGCCAAAAAAAGCCCAATCTTTAGCTCCTGGAATTGTACGCTCCAGATCAGTGGGTAGACCGGCGATAAATTTTCTTTCACTTTTGTCAAGTTCTTTAAAGTGTCGTACCTTTTGAAATAGTTCTTTAGCGATTTCAATTACTCTGATTCTTCTTTCAATAATGCTTTTACCTTCACCGAAGACATCATCCATAAATTCGTCCCAAGATTTTATTTGCAGTTCAATTTTATGTGAAGGGATGGACATACCTTTTGTACTTCCGTACTGGCCAGATAAACTCTGAATCTTTGGCTGCTGAATATCCCATATCTTTCTATAGTTCTCCCAGTCTGATTCAGTAAAAGTCTTTCCCAATTCGAAAGATGATCTGATAATTTCTAGTGTAGACTCGTACACTTCTTTGGAATTAATGTCTTTGGCATTCATAAGAATGCAAACTTCAGTATTTTTCGTAAATGCACTTGCTGTAAAATTGGCGCTACCTATGATGAGTTCCCAATAATTTTCATCATTGGTAAACAAATAAACTTTTGGATGAAAAGTTCCTTTAGGCTGCTCTATGAAACGAACATTTTCATCATCAATAAACTCTTTGATAAAATCAGGATGAGTTTGATAAAAATGTATTCCAACCGTTATGTTATGAATTTTGTATCTATTTTCAATCAACTCTCCAAAAACTTCATTTCCTGCACTTGCCCATGCCGTTGCCCAATGGAAATTGCTATATTGTTTTATCAACCTTTTAAATTCTTTTGTAAGGTCTGACTGTTTAATCAATAATTTCATTGAAAAATATTATGTTTTTGAACAAGTATATTAGCTCTTAATTACACATCTCTTTTAGAATTGGTAATAAATTTTTTACCGGAAATAAGACCAAAGTAATACTGTTCATTTAAAAAGCTTAAGATATTCTTACAAGCTTTTTTATCATTAGGTAATTTTAGTTTACCGTTTTCCATTTCAATATCAAGATTGAATTTTTTGGCTGAGGCCTTAATTTTTCTAGGAGAAGCAGAGACTATGATCTGACTTTTTTGAATCAATGTGATTTGCTTTCTGATCATGGTATCACTATTTTCTTTAAGCCAATCTAAATCTAATTCAAAGATCGTATTGCCAGCGAACTCTTCAATTGTTTCATTGGATGCCTCTTCGAAGAAATCGCTTAAGGAAATAATTTTGTTAGCGTTAGCGTACGATTTAAAATAAAATTTACCGTCCTGGTAGATGGCATTAACCATATTTTCTACAATGAGCGCATCTTCCTTTAATTTGTGATAAGTTGTTCCACTGTAAAAAATAACATTTTTGTTCTGAAGTAATTTTCTTTTATCAAAATTTTGAAAATAATAAATGTCATCTTCAATCCAAAAAAGAGTTTTAATATCATCTTTGGTAATATCCAAAACTTCCAAACCGATTGCATTAGAATTCGCTTCAATGACATTTTCGGGCAAATCCATTTCTACATATAACACTTCGTCCCCATCGATCTTAAAGTTTCCGTCAAATAGAATCTCCTCCGTATCAGAAGTCATTATTGAACTTGCATTGTTGATAAAAACGTTTTTAATATTTTCGGTAATAGATTGTAATAAGTCAATCTTTCTTACGGAATCATCTTTAAGAATTGCAAAAAAATTGCAAGGTGTAGCGTTTCTAGCCATAATTTTAGTTTTTAATAATCACGTAATCCGTCAATTGAGAATAAGTACTTATTTGATTAGCATTGATCAATTTATTTTTAGATATCATGGTATAGGTCACATCCTTCTTGGTCGAAATCTCATAATATCGGTATCCAAAAATTTTCAGACACGGATTGTAGAAATAAGTTTTTAAATTAATTAAAACAATGACCGCCAATATGATGCACCATACTGTTAAATATGTTGAGTCCTTCTTGACCAGCTCAATACAGGGTAAAAAATAACTTAATATGAAAGTAGGCAAATTAAAATCAGCACTTTTGATTGCCTTGATATCAATCTTATTTTTAGTCAGATTATTTTCTGCCCATTTTATAATTAGGATACTGAATGGAAATGCAATCAAAAAGCAGAAAATAAAGTTGATACGATTGAAAACTTCTTTCCAAGAATCCACGAACGTAATTGAATATCCTTCTTTATTAAGGTTAAGTATTTCAACCACTCCAACAATTAGAAGGACTGGAGAATAAGCAGAAATAACAAATAAAATTTTTATAAAATTTGAAAACATTAAGTTGTTGGTTATCAGTTTTAATTACAAATATAAAATTTAATTCTATAAAATGTTGTTAGTGCAATTTTCAAATGAATCATATCTAAAAATTACGAAAAGTAAAGCTATATTAAATAACACTTTGATAAATACGGTTATCCGTAAAAGTATCTTTTTTTTAATAATATTTGAGCTAAAATATAATCGGGAAAAACCTGATTTTAATAATTCTATTCTTGATGAAACTACTATTTTACTGGAAGAATATGAAGATACAATTCTAGAGTTTTTCCGCTATTGAAGAAAATGAATTTAATATTTTAGAAAAGGATCATCATAAATATCTGATCTATTTAGTCTATTATCATTTAAACTGCTATGCCAAAACCATCAAACATAATATTTCTAGTAAAAAAATAATTTGGAGACTGGGTCCTTCCTGATAAGATAGGATGATATTATCAAATGGAAGGCTGGAAGCAAGAGATTAATGAATTCATGCTGTTGTTGTGAATTCATTTGTTTTTATATTCATTCGAAATCAAAATGAGTTTAGCTTGACCTTAATGATCTACATTCTTCATACATCATTATTCTTGAGAAATATGAGAAGAGCCTAGATTTTTAAAACCATGAAAAAATTGGCAATGATTTTAAGGAATTTATTGAAAACGTTGAAATTGATTAAACTAATAAAAAAGAATATGATATTGTTGGAAAAATTGAGAATTTGAAGTAGTAATATCTATAAGAGTTTGTAATTCACTATCATTTTATATAATCAAATTTCTATTATAATGTCCCTTAAGTATTTAAAATAATGGTATCCAGAAATGATGCATTTCAAATATACCTTTGCTTTCATCATCGTACTTATGCGTCGATATAAATTCATGCTCGTTATCACATTTTAGTAGCAGTGAATCATCTGGGTAGAATTTTGAAATTTTGTCATTTACAAGCTTTAGCCATTCAATAATTGACTGATTTTCTACAAACGCAATCATACCATTTTTTTTTATATCATCCCTACCATGAATTGCAACTTTATATCGCTCTATTCCCCCGGAAGTTTTATTATTAGGACCCAAGTTATCACTTATAACGTACTCCTCATCTTTCAATGTTTTATATTTCGGAAGTCTCTTAGCTTCAGCGTAAAATATCCTAGTGTAGTTATCGTCATTTAGATAAAAATATATATCTTCTCTGGCAGTACTACTAATATTTTCATGTTCTTTTTGAACTCCAATCCATTTTTTATTATCAAGTCTACTAGTTCCAATTATATTAAAAGTATCAACTAATGTTTGAGTGTTAAGTCCTTCACGTAAACCTTTCTTTAAATGTGTTTTTTTTTCAGTGATACCTTGACGTATTATGTATAATACGTCATTTAAATATTTATGACTAGGTGAAATAAAATCAAATTTCATTAATAACCATTTTTAAACATTTCACTTTTAACATTTTCAGCGTCTCGAAAAGCAATACTTCTCATCCAATATTTTAACTTATTAGGTTTTATAAAACTAATCTGATTATTAAATCCAAAGTAGACAATAACATTATTAATTATTAAAGCGTTGTCCGATGAATTGTCTTGTAATATTTGATTAAATAATAAACCTGTAGCTGTAGTTAGATTATTCTGTATTGACTTATTTTTGTCTGAATGCTCAAAAGTCACCCAAATATAAGACTCATTGATAATTTGCCTAACTGTTCTAAACATAAAGTCTTCTTGTTGGTAGGTGAAATTTAAAATTTCACAAAATATTTTTGCATAACTAGTAACTTTTTCTTGATCAATTTTACTATATATTATGCTATCAGACTTATACAATGAATCGGCTATTAATTCAGAATCTTCTATCAATATTTTGTCGAAATCATCTAAAATTTTAAATGATTTTAAGTTATTATTTTGATCAAAAATTAAAGGTAATCTTAAAATATCTTGTCTATTAATGGAGTATGCACCACCTTGTTGTATATATGCTTTTGGTGATAGTATTTTTATTAAAAATATATATAATTCTCTGTTAGCCTTAAAAATCTGAACGAAATTTTTCATTACATCCAAATTTTCTGATTTCAGATTCAAGACTCCATTAGGAATCATTATATCAGATGTGTTAAGTACTATCGGTAAATTTACATTTACATTTAGACGTATAAGAATGTTGGGAGGGTAAAAACCATTTTTAGGTATTCTTACCCAATCTTCCTTGTCTACTACTGTTATTGCTTCTGCAATGCTGTCACTAGAAAATGCTGTTGAATCTAGGTTTTTCTTTCCTGCTAGATTTACAACTTTTCCAGCGGCGCGATGTTCTGGATTGTCGATTACATCATTATCACGGGTATATCCTATATTTGCTGTGAAATTGTGATGTTTTAAATAGTCTTCTATAGATGAATAATTGTTAAATTTTTCAACAAATGAATGAAGTCTTCCTCCTCCTAATAAATTTAATTTCCAAATATTTTTTTTTGTAAAAATCAAACTGTACGGGATTCGAAATTTGTCGTATTTGTCAACTTGAAAGCGTATAGCACCTTTTTCGTTAGCTGACGAATTTCTTATAATTATATGTTCTACAGTTTTCTGCTTATTATGACTAGAATTATTTAATTTAACAGCTACTGTCGCAACTTTTGTTTTTCCCCATAGATGTTCGCGTAAAGGAGTGAAGTCGTACACTCTTTCTAAGTTCCATCTGGTCATTAATGATTTTCTATATTCAAAAGATTTTGTTGTATGTAGAAATGTAGCCGCAGGCATAATCATGTAAATTATTCCTTCTGGTTTCAATAGTTTTTCTAAGCTTTTATGTAAGAAAATTATAGCAGGGTTGCTATCAGGAAAAGGTTGTTTTTTATTTTTATAGTCAATGAAAGTTTCTTTTGCAAAATCATCATCTATATTTTTTTTAACATTTTTAAGCATTTCTGACTTTGAAATGTTAAAAGGTGGATTGCCTGCAATAATATCAAATTTATTATCATTTATTTTGTACCATTTTGCAAAACCTTGATTTGTTAAATTTCCTAAAGACTCTAAACTATCAAATGTCAAATTTTCCCAAATCTCTTTAGGCCTAATATGACTTGATAATTCGATTTGAAGTGAGGTAGCTGTAATTGATAACGCATCTTCATTAATGTCTACACCAAAAATACAATTTGAAAGAATGGATTTGATAGCAGTTATGTCTCTTTCACCTCGAATAGATGATTTTTTATTTTTTATCATCCACAAGGTTATTAGCCTTTTGTATGCTAAAACCAAAAAAATTCCAGAACCACATGACGGATCTAATAACTTAAATGTATTGAAGTCTAAATCTTTATCAAATGGCAATAATTCATTAATAAGGAGTCTAGCTAAATGTGGTGGGGTATAAAATGCTCCAGTACTTTTTTGCTTGTCATCTATTGCTACAACAAATCTTTCATATAGACGGCTTATAAATTCAATCGGTAGCAGATTAAAGTCATAATATCTCCATATAGACATTTGGCCGTTTAATTCCTTATTGCCATCTAATGCATCGGCAATAATATTAAAATCAGCTTTTTTAAGAGTATCTAACTCCTTTTCAGAAAGATTAAAAATTCCGCCTTTAAATTTGTCATTTAGAAAATTCAGTAGTCCTATTATGTCATTACCACGTAGAACATCACAAAAATTATTTTTCTCAACAGTGCTCTTCGTAGAACTAATAATATATGTGTCAAAGAAATTTTTTTCAAATACACTATTTCCAAATTCGTCAAGTTGCTCCTCTAAATATTTGATTAGTATAAATTTGACAAGAATTTTTTTTAAAAGTGTTAACTCGCAGCCAATTGCTGTGTGCCTATTTAAAATCTGCACTTCAATATGGTTTAAAAGTTTTTGATAGGGTGAAACACTTACATAATCCGCAGGAGATTCCTCTAAAATATATCCTTCAAAAATTCTTTTTTTAAGTTTATTGTCAATGTACTTTATCGTATGTGTAAGGCCGTCAAGGTAATATGGCTGTTTTTCATTAACTATTGGATTTCTAGTATCTATAATTTTGAATCCATCAGAATAAATTATTATAGCTAAAGCTATCTCGCCCATTGTCCATAGTTGCCTATTAACTTCAACTAAATCTATTGTTTTTTTGTCTGTAGCATATCGCTGATCGTAAATATATATAAATGGAACTGGCTTGCTTTCTACCGTATCGCTAAAACAATAGAAATAATCTGCATTGACAACTTCTGCTTGTTTTCTGTAATATTCTAAAAGGTTGTCAGTGAATAAAATACTTACAGAATATAAATTATTTTTATATTCTGTTAAGTCAAGATTATCAAATATAGAAATGTCTTTATCTATGGGCATCTGTTGTACTAAAGCGATATGATACAAATTTAATCAAATATCTCAATAATTCGAACACTATTCTCGTGTTCTGTTTGATAAATTGAAAAGTAAAATAAAATCCTAATTCTTTTGAATTAGGATTTTCTTCTATTATGATTTTTAAATTCTTTTTGTAACTCTATAATTTCAATTTGAAGTTTTTCATATTCAATGTCAGTCAACTTAGTAAATAAAATCAAGATGTCAATTTTGAAGTAATTACAAAATTTGACGATACTTTCTATTGTTGGATTAGTTTCTGCTCTTTCAATTCTACCAACTTGATTACTTGAAAGATTAATCTCATTGCCAAGTTGTAATTGCGAAAGTTTACCCTTCAATCTATGAAATTGAAATATTTTTCCAATTTGAAATTTTAATTCGTCTACTTCCCATATATACATTTAGTAAATTTTGGGCTTTCTTAGATTTTTCATAAACACATATATGTGTTATTGTTATTTTTTTACTATATTTGTAAAATAGGTTACAGAAAATGTAACTTTGCGATACTTCAAAAAAAATAGAAGCTATTGCTTAGAATCTTGTATTAGAAAACTGGTAATTTTAGAATGCACAAGACGATAAGCAGAAAGCTCACGACCTAGGCGTGGGCTCTCTTATCTTGTGCAAAGGTATACCAGTACCCCTAATACGGATAATGTAGAGTCCCATGCCGTTTTTTTTCAATGCAGTTCGCTTTATCTCTACCTAATAAATCTAAGCCCGCTTCCTAAAAATAGTATCAGACACGATACAATAGGAGGGTACAACCTATTGCGGCTTTAAAAAGCTTACACGGGAACACAGATTTCATTCATATTAAATTCTTTCCGGTGCCTTGCGGTCACTGCTTACAGAACCTCACCAGTCCTTTTTCATACCAAAGGGCATCAGGAAAGTCTTTATCTAAAAAATGAATCAAAAAACTACTCAACTTAAAATCAGAAGAAAGAAAAAAGCCCCTTCCCATGCAGTTTGGAGACCAACGGGAAAGAGCGTAGTTCAGTAATTAATCTTTAAAAATTAAAAAACCTTTACAAATCTATGAAAAATTCCTATTACCATATAGGAGGCATTTTCTTTGGGCTCATGTTTACCGCTGTAAGCATTGGTACAAAAGCACAAACAGGCACCATTTCCGGTACCGTAACCTCATTCGACAAACCTTTACAGGGAGTCATCATCTCCCAAGAGGGCAGTGACCAGGTAACCATGACCGGCAACAACGGAACCTATACCTTACAGGTTTCAGAAGAAAATCCCATCCTATTGTTCAGACACACTGATTATACAGAAAAGAAATTCACAGTCACTAATCAGACCGTCGTTAATATTAGCTTAGAACAAAAAGTAAAGGGAATCGAAGAAGTTATTCTCAACGCTGGCTACTACAAGGTTAAAGACAAAGAAAGAACCGGTAGTATCGCCAAAGTTTCAGCAAAAGATATAGAAAACCAGCCTGTCACCAATGTTTTATCAACCGTGCAGGGAAGAATGGCAGGAGTCAGTATCACCCAGAATTCAGGAGTTCCGGGAGGCGGCTACAGCATCCAGATCCGAGGGCGTAACAGTCTGAGAACTTATGCCAACAGTGAAATTGATGGAAGCCAGCCCTTATATATAGTGGATGGTGTACCAGCGGGAAGCGGAATGACTGCTACTTATGGTGCCAATATCTTGTCAGATGCCAACCTAAATCCTTTAAGCAATATCAGCCCCAATGATATCGAAAGCATTGAAGTATTAAAAGATGCAGATGCCACCGCTATTTATGGTTCAAGAGGAGCTAACGGAGTTGTACTGGTAACGACTAAACGGGCTAGGAAAGGAACTTTAGGACTTTCTATCAATACATCCTATGCTTTAAGCAACAGCCTTTCCAATCTTACCATGATGAATACGGAGCAATATCTGGGAATGCGAAGACAGGCTTATGCGAATGATGGAATTACCGTATATCCGGCCACTGCGTATGATATCAACGGAACATGGGACCAAGGCCGTTATACGGATTGGTTCAAAACACTTCTCGGTAATACATCGGTTAGCTCCAATGTCCAGCTGTCTTTATCGGGAGGCGGGGAGAAGACCTCTTTTCTGGTAAGTTACGGACACAATGAGCAGACTACGGTCTTTGCCAAAGATTTCCGGTATAAAACCAATACCTTACTGGGTAACCTGTCACACCGCTCAGCAGACAACCGTCTGAACTTTACCATGTCAACACTCTTTTCAAAGCTGGAACATAATGTAATCAGTCTTGACAATACCAGCAGCGCTTTGTTTCTGGCTCCCAATGCTCCCGCTCTGTACGATTCAGGAGGAAATATCAACTGGCAGAACAATACTTTTGATAATCCTTTGGCTGCCTATAACAGTACCTATTCCAACAACAATATTCAGTTCATGAATAATTTCACGGCGGGTTACGAATTGTTGAAAAATGTACAGATCAGACTCAATGGAGGAATCAGTTATCAGACCTTTGATGAACTTTCCTTACAGCCCAGTACGATCTATAATCCGTCATTAGGGATAGGTCCTGCCAATTCCAGGGCGCTACAAAGCAATAAAAGCAGGCTGTCCTATACTTTGGAACCACAATTGAACTGGAGCTTTAAAAAAGGTAGTCATCAGGTGGATGTCCTGGCAGGAGGTACCTATCAGAGCGATCTGAATACTCAGGCTGCCATACAGGGATATGGTTTTACCAGTAATGCATTTATTGAAAATATTTCCGCAGCTACTACCAAGCTGATTTCGGACCAGATCAAAACAGAATATAAGTATACAGCCGTCTTCGGAAGACTTAATTATCAGTTTGACCATCGCTATATCATTAATATTACGGGCAGAAGAGACGGAAGCAGCCGTTTGGGAACCAACCGTAAGTTTGCGAACTTCGGTGCGGTGGGAGCGGCCTGGCTGTTCTCCAACGAAAGCTTTATGAAAGAACTGTCCTGGCTCTCCTTTGGAAAGCTGAGAGGAAGTTATGGCTCATCCGGAACTGATAATATTGGGAACTACCAGTATAACGATACGTTTATCACTTCTACCTTAGGATATAATAATGTAACAGGACTGGTTCCTTCCAAACTGTTCAATCCTAATTTCAGCTGGGAGAAAACCATAAAATTAGAAGCCGCACTGGAAATGGGATTCTTTAAGGATAGATTTCATGTTACGGCATCCCATTACCGCAACCGTTCATCGAATCAACTGGTAGGCTATCAGCTTCCATCAGTAACAGGGTTTACTTCAGTGCTGGCCAATCTGGATGCCACCATTCAAAATACGGGTTGGGAATTTGAGATCGTAGGGCGTCCGTTTAACGGAGCTTTTAAATGGGAAACATCAGCCAATGTAAGCTTTCCGAAGAATAAACTTCTGTCTTTCCCAGGACTGGAAGGATCAACCTATGCCAACTCTTACGCAATAGGGCAATCCGTTAATATTATAAAATTGTATCATCTGGAAGGTATCAATCCTCAGAACGGTCAGTATATCTTTACGGATTACAATGGTGACGGCAGGATCAGTTCCCCTGATGATAGGCAGATTATTAAAAATATAGGCGTAGAGTTTTTCGGGGGCTGGAGCAATAATTTCAGCTATAAAAACTGGTCATTGTCAATGCTTGTTCAGTTTGTCAAACAGCAAAGCCGCAATTTTAATTACCAGATGTCTTCCCCCGGACTGATGCGGAATCTTCCGGTAGAGGCCCTTAATGTGTGGTCACCGGATAATCCGAATGGACTGTATATGCCGTATCACGCTGCCGCATCACCACTGCATAGTTTATTTCAGATGAGTGATGCGACGGTGTCCGATGGATCGTTCATCCGGTTGAAAAATATTCAGCTTAGCTATCGGATTCCTCTGCAGGGGAAGCTCATCAGAGAAGCCAAGATCTATTTTCAGGGTCAGAATCTCTATACCTGGACCAAGTATTTCGGGCTGGATCCGGAGTTTTCATCTTTAGGATTTCTGCCGCCTCTAAAAACGTATTCTTTCGGCATGCAGATTAACTTTTAAAACCAGTACAATGAAACTTTATAAACAATTCTATATCATAACAGGATTTTTAATACTAAACAATATGAGTTCCTGTGAAAAACTGATCGAAGTAGAACTGCCTTCCAATCAGATTGCTTCAGATCAGGTATTTGTAGATGTACAGACGGCAGATGCTGCTCTGGCTGGATTATATTCAGGACTGCGCGACAACTCGCCGTTTGCAGGAGATCAATCGGGCAGACTGTTAGGGCTTTACACCGATGACCTGGATTTTTATTCCACTACGGCAACCAATGGACTACCGGAGATATCCCAAAACCTTCAGAACGATTCCAATGCCAGTATTTATACAGACTGGTCAACTTCATATAAGCAGATCTATGTGGCCAATGCCATACTGGAAGGCATTGAAAAGTCAAAGTCCATTTCCCAGGCAGACCGCAACCGAATCAAAGGAGAGGCATTAATGGTCAGATCCATGCTGCTGTTATACCTTCAGCAGGTATATGGAGATATTCCTTATCCGACAACGACCGATTATCAGGTTAACCAGACAATTTCAAAAACTGATAAGGCACAGGTACTTAAACAGCTGAGTGAAGATCTTAAAGAATCCATCAGCCTGCTTCAGGACAGCTACAGAAATACGGAGAGGATTTTCCCTAACCGTAAAATGGCGGAACTGCTATTGGCTAAAGTCTATCTGCTAGAGGGAAGATGGGTAGAGGCTGAGCTTCTGTTAAAGGGCATTATTCAAAGTCCTATGTACCAGTTTCAGAATGATATTACCAAGGTCTTTATCAAATCCGGCACGCATATTCTCTGGCAGCTGAAACCTAAAAATTCCGGTGACGGCACCAAAGAGTCCGGAATCTATTATTTTAACAACTCAGCACCTTCGATGACGGCTCTCAGTACTGGCCTTGTCAATGCATTTTATCCCGCAGATCTCAGAAAACAATACTGGATGGCACCGGTAACATTTAACGGAACAACCTGGTACAGAGCTGAGAAATATAAAAACAGGACAGCCAATACAACGGAGTATTCAATTATTGCCCGGCTGGAAGAAGTCTATCTTCTTTTAGCCGAGACTTTGGTACAGCAAAATAAAATAGATGAAGCCCTTTTTTACCTCAATAAAACCAGACAGAGGGCAGGAATGGCACCATTAGCTTTGCCTTCATCAAAAGAAGAAGCACTCAGTGAGATCACACGGGAAAACCGACGAGAGTTTTTTACAGAAATGGGACATCGTTTCTTCGATTTGAAAAGAGTCGGAAAGCTGGATACATCTATACAGGGAAAGCCTAACTGGAAGTTTTTTCATAAACTATGGCCAATTCCCCAGCAGGATATTTTGTTAAATCCCAATTTAAAACCTCAAAATGAAGGCTATTAAAATCAAAGCGCTATTATGCATAATGATTATCTGTATGTGCAGCCAAGGATTGTTGGGACAATATAATATTGATTCTATACAACAGAGATATGCTGCATTCTATACTATTGCTCATTTAAAAGTATCAGATGATAACCGATGGGTTTCTTTTTCTAAGATTTACAAGAAAAATGCAGATACCACCATTATTGCCACTACTGACAAACAGCAATCTGTCAAAGCTGTTTTGACTGGTGTTTCTGAAAGCTACTTTTTGAAGGATAATCATTTTTTCTGGCTGGGTAGTGGCAAGGCACAACTTATCAATCTTCGAAACGGAGATAAGAAAGATTTTAAGGAAGTCAGCAAAATAGAAATACTGCCCGCTCTGGGATATTATGCTGTTTGGTACAAAAACCGTTTTCTGGAAGTATTTGACAGCAAAAACAAACTTGTTGCCTCAGTTTCTGATGTGACACAGTTGGTCAGTAATAAACAGGATAAATTATATGTAATGGTTAATCGAAACAATCTCTCATCGGTTTGGTCTTTGCAATCCAAAGAATTTAATAAAGTCTATACCTCTGAACAGAATATAAAAAAAATCATGCTCGCACCCTCACAGAAATATCTTGCAGTTACAGAGCAGGAGAAATCTTCTGATGGATTACAGCTTGTATTACTCGATACCAAATCACTCAAAGTTTCAAGAGTTGGCAATGGTTTTATTAAGTCTGATTATATTGAGGTGCGTGAGATCAAAAACGGACTTGCTTTTTTTCTGGATTTTAATAGCCGGCCAAAACCTGCTCCTACCGCCCAGCCGGAAGTAAAATATGGTACCGATCCCGATTTATGGCTTTATAGAATGGGAGAGCAGTATCATGAGTACTGGGTGTATGATATAAAGTCAGAGCAGTCTCAAAAGGTAGATACTGGTTTTGCGTTTATGGCTGCTATGGATCATGAACGATATTTTCTGAGCTTTGACCGAAAGGAAAGGAATGCCTACGTCAGTTCTGTTTCTTGGTTTGACATTTATTTGTATGACCGCCATAGTAAAACTTCAAAAAAGATACTCTCTCAGATCTCCAACCTTGTAGTTAGCCGACAGGGTAAATATATAGTAGGATTCAGTGAAGAAGAAAAGCGATGGATTCTGTATAATACTTTATTATCCGGAAAAATGACGATTGAAAACCCTCATATTGGGAGGCCAACTTTTAGTGATGACAATCATTATGTTTTTTTTGAGAGCGAGAATGGAATATACAGGTTTAATGTACGGACGAAAAATTTGGAAGAACTGCCCTTAACAGCGAATAAAAAAGTTACTATTCTCAATGTTAAAGAAGATGTGATCTACGGAACGTTAGGCGCAGACTTTAGAATCCGCAGTATTAATGCCAAGAAGCCTATTATCCTTGAGCAGTATGATCAAAACAACAATGAAACATCATATGTTCAATGGTTTCATGATAAAATCAAGGTGCTTCTTCCGGCCACTAAAAACAAGGTAAGTGATTTCAAAATAAATCTCCTGAGCCAGGCGGTTTTCAGTCTGGAAGAGAATTTTAACAGCCCTCAGACAATTTATCAATATCATAGCGGTCATAAGAAAGAAGTGTATCAAAGCAATAGGCATGATCATGAGATCACTACGGCCAGGCAGGAAATACTTTCATACAAGAATAGTTTGGGAGTACAAATCAAAGGTGTATTGTATTATCCCCTTAACTTTGATGTCCGAAAGAGATATCCCTTGATTTTGTCGATCTATGAAGTTCAGAATAAAAGGGCATCGGTATATCCCTATCCTTATTTTTCGGGGATAGGGATTAATATCCGGTCACTCATTGATAATGGCTATTTTGTTTTTCTTCCCGATGTGGTTTTGGATAGCCGGGGACCTGGGTTTGCTGCGTTGGATTGTGTGCACTCAGGACTGGATGCCCTAAAAGGATATGCCAATATTGACAGCAATAGAGTAGGACTCATGGGGCATTCATTTGGCGGGTTCGGAACCAGTTTTATAGCGACCCGTTCCCATCGTTTTGCGGCCTATATATCCGGAGCAGCCGTTACCGACCTTGTTAAATTTTATTTTTCCTTCAGTCAGGAAAGAAATCTTCCCAATTATCCGCGCTTTGAAAACGGACAGTTTGATATGAAGGTGCCGTTTTCTAAGAATAAAATGCTTTACTATGATAACAGCCCTATTGCCAATGTAGAGAAAGTTAATAAGCCGATCCTTCTCTGGACAGGACTGAAAGACGGAAACGTTCCTTATACTCATACCGAAGAATTGTATACGGGTTTGCTGCGGAATCAAAAAAAGGCGGTAGTACTGTATTATAAAAATCAGGATCATGACCTGGCAAAAAACAGTGCTGAGAGCATAGATCTGCATTTGAGAATCCTGGAATGGTGGGATTACTTTCTGAAAGATAAAAAAGATATTCCCTGGATTGATAAAGAAATGAAAAAGGATGCCCTGTAAGGCATCCTCTTCTTTTACTGTGGAATTTCTCTGAGAACATTATCGCAGAAGGTTTCCGAGACCTGTTCTTTCAGCTGGGTGCCGTCTGACAGTTCACAGATCGGTCCTGTCGGAATGTCACTACAGTTTTTACCTGCTTGCTCACAAGTGAAATTTCCATTACCATCCGGAACCATTACGTATCCCGGTACAATAGCTTTGTTTGTCTGATTTGCCATCTTAGTGGCAAATGCTGTTCCTGTTCCTAGTACCACTAGTAAAGCAGGGAAAAGGATTTTTTTCATAAAATGAAATATTTAGTGCTGCCTACTCTGTTGATCGGTTTTCGGCTTCCCCGATTTAATATATTGAGATAATGCTTTTGTCATTTTATATTGGGTGAGTTCATTATTATGGATGGTATACAGATATTTTTCGGTTACAATGATATCATTGAGTGTATGATCATCTTTCTTGAAAATATAGACGCTGCCTACATAACTTTGGGAATCAATGTCGTAGACATCCAATACATCTGATTTTTTCCAGGCTTTTCTCGATTCGTGTCTGCCCATCAGGCTGGATTGGACGAAAAGTAAATTTTTGTACACCACGGATCTGATATTGACCTTTAGTGCCGGTGCTTTCATCTTGTAAGTGCCGTCAGAAAGCTTCGTAGTTTTAATCTGGACAGTTTTTACGGTATCAATGGTTTTTACAAACTGTTGCACCTGCATACTGCTGTTCATGACAATTGTCTGATTTCTGTAAGTATAGGTATATAACAGTTTTTTCGTATGCGATTCGTAGGCCATGCTTCCGTCGACGTCGAACAGACCATCGGTCTGTTTCTTTAAAACAGTTGTTTTTAATTGTAATTTCTCAGGACTGTCAATATCAAGTAGTCCCAGAACCAGATGATTGCTTGGACGTATCTGTGTCCTAATGGCAAAACGGGAAGAGTCAATGACCTTGAGATCATTAAAATACGCGTCTTTGTAACTTATTCTTGTAGTAGATTCGGTCCCAAGTTTACCTTTAAATAAGATAGGTACCGACCCGTCATAAATATAGAAATGATTGTCCGATACTATTTGCCTGATATTTTTATAAGGATGATCTGTTTCTATTCGGGCAGAGGTAACCGCTGTTCGATGCATTGACGAGTCGATTGTGAGGAGCTGCTGCGGATATTTCTGGTTAGACAGATAAATGTTATGATCATCAAACCCAGCAAAATAATAGAAACCATTGTCCAAATGTACTGATTGATGTCGGATGACAGGGTGCTTGATAAACCGCCTTGTAAAATTATTTTCTTTTTTAATGACATGCTCCGAGGAAAGAAACATACCTATTATCAAAATAATGCTCAGTACGATTGATGTTGATACCGTTATAGCAGTTTTTGATTTCCGGACAGGAATATTCTTTTCTATTAAGAATAAGGCAATAATTATAAGTAATACACATATTGCATTAAAAACTAAATGTTCAGTCCAGCCCAGTTTTTCGAGAATTCCTCCACAGGAACAGGGAACAAAGTCACTATAGTTGAGAATGATGAAAATATAGGCTGTAAATGCTGACATTAAAAAAAGTGAGAGGTATAAGCCAGATCGTCTGCAGATGGGAACCAACAATAAGATGAAAGCAATCCATTCTATTATAATGACGCTGTAAGAAACAAAACCTGCATAAGCGCTGAGAAGTGGTGATTGTGCTAATTGAATCTGAAATCTTTCAAATTCAAAAAGTTTACTTACACTCGCGTACACAAATAATACAATAAAAAAGTAACTTACAATAGTAGGGAATATGTTGGAAAAATTTTTCATGCTTTGTTGTTATTATGTTTAACAGATTTGAACCAGTCTCCATTTAATCTTCCATCCGCAATATTCAGGCATCGGTTCACCCTTAAAGAGGGTCACAGTTGTTTTGAAATTCCCCATACTTTCCCAGATGCCACTCTTTGGACATGGTAAGCCTGTAACAACTGATATGGAGATATGGGGAATCATATTTTTTTGTTTTTAATCCTGAGTAAGCCGCCAATTATCACCGTCTCTGACAGGAGGATCTTTTGTTCCAGGATCTTCAATGATTTCTATGGATTTAGCAGAATCCTGTTTCATTACTAAACCATTTATTGTGGGCTCTGATTTTTCAATATATTCACTATCTGAAATCATATCTTCATCTCGATGGGTGCAGTTTTGTAGACAAACTGCTGCGATGATTATGCTAAAAAATGGGATAAACTTTTTCATTTTGATAATTTTAATTGGGTTATCCCGGCCGGATTATATTAGAATTCTGATGTCAAAATTATCCGGCTTATGAGCTAAAAAAAACTGTTATATGGCTCTATTTTAAAATTGTTACGTCTCAATTTTAAAATTAATACATAAGAACATCAGAGTTTAAGTGGCTGTATTTGCATGTTTTACAGGATTTTTATGTTTCTATTATTTAATTCATTGAAATTTGATTTATTTAAAACATAAATGTTTATTTTTGAGATGGTGAGGTTCTAAATATCAGTCTATGAAAAAGTTTTATTGCTTTCTCATCTTATTTCCTGTTTTTTCACAATTTTTATTTTCACAAAAGAAAGAAGAAAAAACTTTCAGTGAAATTAGAAAGCCTTATGAAAAAATGGCAATAGATGACATTCATGCAATGCCTTATGTAAAACTGTACATTGAGAAAGCAAAAAACGAAAATAATTTTTCAAAGCTGATTCAAGGGTATAGAGATGCAAGACAGTTTGATTATAAAAACAAGATGAAGTATGCTGACAGCGCACTTACTGTCAGTTTGCAGCATGGAAGCCAAGATGACATCAGTAAAGAATATTTAAGCAAGGGAATCATCTATTATTTTTATCAAAAAAAAATTAAGCTGGCTTTAAATGAATACATTAAAGCCTATACGCATTCAAAAGGCTCAAAAGATGAGTACCATAGGTATAAAGTCCTTTATCATTTAGGAATTGTAAAAAGTCATTTGGGCTATTATGATGATGCCATGAAGCATTTTCTTGAATGTATTTCATTTTATAGGTCAAAGCTGAATGAAAACCATCATGAAAATGAACAGTTTAACTATGAGAAGGCGTATCTCAACTGCTTACATCAATTGACTGTACTTAACAGATATCTGCATCATTTTGCCAAGAGTGATAGTTTAAGCAATTTAGGTTATCGGCTAACTGCCAATAATAGTGATTTTGTACTTGAAAAAAGCTATTTCCTAAAATGCATCGGAATTTCCAGATTTCATCATAAAGATTATGTTGGTGCTCAGGATCACTTACAAAAATCTTTACCCAATATTCTAAAGAGAAACGATTTCGCCTGGGCTTCTGTAGTATATTATTATTTGGGTAAAACGTATGAAGCGCAGGATAGTATAAATAGGGCTGTAGGATGTTATAACAAAATAGACTCTATTTTCAATAGACATGATTTTATACTTCCAGAGGTCTATAAGAGTTATCACTATCTTATCGATCATTATAAAGATAAGGATGTCAAAAAACAGCTTTATTATACCAATCAGCTTTTAAAATCTGACAGTTTAATTAGTAAAGATTTTCCCTATTTATCTTTGAAACTTCATAAAGATTTTGACCGGCGTACACTGATGGATGCAAAAGAAGAAATCGAGAGATCCAGTAGTAAAAAAATAGTATTGGCTCAGATACTGATTGTTTCAGGAAGTGTAGTTCTTGGTTTTTTTGTTGTCCGGTATCGAAGAGATCAAAAGATAAAAAAACAATATCAGCTTCTCCAAAAGAGAATTGCTGAAGGAAAATATAATATGAATGATATTTTAAGAGAAGAAATGATACAACTGCCTGTAAGAAAGACTTCTCTTACCCCGGAAATAGCCTTAGAAATAAAAGAAAAACTTCAGAAGTTTGAGCAGGAGCAACATTTCAAAAAGAAAGGAATTACGCAGAAAAGTATTGCTTTAAAGCTGGGAACCAATTCCCACTATCTTTCGGTTTACATCAATGAACAAAAAGGGATGAATTTTAATAAATACATGGCTGAACTGAGAATTAATTATATCACTAACCTACTTAATACCAACAGTAAATATTTAAATTATACCATCGAGGCTCTGGCTGACGAATGCGGTATAGCGGCACGCCAGAACTTTTCAAATCTGTTCTTTGATATCAATGGGATCAGACCTACCGATTATATAAAGAATCGGAAAAAGGAGCTGGGTATTAGTTGATTAAGTCATGCTTTAGGTAATTTTTGTAAATTCCTTAAAAAAGGACATGGTAACAAAAACTATTTTTAAAAGAACTTCAAAGTTATTGGAGGATCTGGACCTAAAGATTAACGAAGTCAATGCTGACGGAAATAATCTGATCAAAATTTCAGAAAAGGCATTACTTATTATTGATGAGTCGATAAGGAAATTAAAACTTCTAGTTTCCAACCACCATTTTGATCATATTGCTGAAGAAGTATTATTTTTTAAAAAACTGAAACCGCAGTTTATTGCAAAATTTATTTATTATTCTGCAGTACTGGATATTGAATCTCATAAACCGGCTGCCGGAAATAAGGCATTGAAAAAATATTATGAGGCAGAGCAGGAGAAGTTAAAAAGCTTTTATGTAGAGCATTCTGAATTTTACAGTTATTATAAACGGGAAGCGACCTATCTTGATCATAAAATATTTGTTCGCAATTCCTACGACCTAAAAATGAAGTTATCATCCGGATTTTATAATTATGATCCAAGTTTTACAACTTCCCACGATCATATGATCGCCAGATTTATTTCCAATGAGCAATTCGATCAGTATTTAAAGATGCAAATCGAAAATTCAAATGATAACTTTACCACAAAAGTATTTTCTCCTTTGAGCTGGTCGGGATCAAAGGTCGGACTTATAGAGCTTATCTATGCGCTCTACCAGATGCGTTGTTTTAACGGCGGTAATATAGAGTTAAGCGAAGTCATAAAATTTACAGAAAAGTCATTGGATTGTGATTTAGGTAACTTTCATAAAACCATCTTTGAAATCCGTAACCGAAAACAGGGGCCAACCAAATTCCTTCAATTGGTGAGTGACAATTTGAATCAATATTTTATGAACAGTGATGCTGAGTAACATACATATAAATAGAAACCTCAATTCGTATGGTATTTGAGGTTTCATTCTTTAATCCGATTTCAATAAATGTTGCAAATCAGGATCATTTTTTATTCGATCCATTTCATCTGTGATGATATTTAGAATATCTGACTTAATTTCTCTGTAATTATCCTGAATCTGCCTGGTCATAGAATCATTCCCGTCTTCATCAATAAAGGATCGGATCGGCGGTATCTGCTGAAAGCTTTTCGTTTCTTCAGAAAGCTTAGCATTGTCTACGACGATCTCGGAATGAAAAATCTTCTGCTGAATCCTTTCATCAAAGTTATCAGATACAGCACCCACAAAAAATCCCTGGGTCAGGGTAGAGATCTTCGAAGCAGGAATAAGACTGTCCAATTGAGTAGAAATAGAGGTGGAAGTATCATTCCTGTTGATGGATATACTCTGTCTTTTCTGCAGTATTTTTCCAAAACGGTCAGATAAGGTTTTGGCTGTTTCCCCAACCACCTGACCGCTGAAAATATTGCCGACCGTATTCTGAATGACTTTACTTTCCTTATCTCCATAATCTCTTGTCAACTGAGAAAAATCCTGGAATCCGAGACATACGGAAACTTTATTACTTCTGGCGGTAGCAATTAAATTATCCAGTCCTCTGAAATAAATGGTAGGCAATTCATCAATAATCACTGAACTCTTCAACTGTCCTTTTTTATTGATTAGTTTAACAATTCTCGAATTGTACAGCCCAAGAGCAGCAGAATAAATATTCTGACGATCAGGATTATTTCCAACACACAGAATTTTAGGCTCATTGGGGTTATTGATATCCAAAGAAAAATCGTCTCCGGTCATTACCCAGTATAATTGTGGTGAGATCATTCTTGACAAAGGAATCTTTGCGGAAGCGATTTGCCCCTGCAACTGATCCTGTGCACCGCCTTGCCATGCATCCATAAAAGGAGATAGGTAGTTTTCTAATTCAGAATAAGAGGTTAATATCGTAAAGACCTCTTCATATTTTTTGTTCAACAGTTCAATAGCGTGTGGAAAAGTGCAGTATTTGCCGTTCTTGTATATCTTAAGAAACCATATGATGGCAGCTAGCAGTATGATAGGACTCTCAACAAAGAAATCGCCCTGTTTTTGTATCCAGCTTCTGTTCAGGTTTAACATAATGGTGTAGGCAGCTTCGTATGCATCCGATATATCCGTCATAAAATCGGGGTTTAAAGGATTACATCGATGGCTTTTTTCGGGGTCGTCAAAGTTGATGATATAGAATTTCGGCTTTACGGTATAAGCATCAGAATGATTGAGAAGATGGTTGTATGCAATAGTAGACAAATCATCGAATTTAAAATCATAGATATACATGGAAAATCCTTTTTCGATATGTTGTCTTATATAGTTGTTGACAACAGCATAGGATTTTCCTGAGCCTGGAGTTCCTAAAACAATGGTGGCACGAAAAGGATTAACCACATTAATCCATCCCTGATGCCACTTCCCCTGATAATAGAACTGTGTAGGAAGGTTAACAGAATATTCATTATAGAGTAATTGGGTTTCCTGTTGAAAACTTTCATTCTCATTGTTAAAAACATCGGTCATTAAGTTTGTTTTGAGTAAACGGCTTATCCAGACTCCTGCCTGCATCAAGAAGATGTATCCGGAGCCGGTAGATAGAATATAAAGTAGAGCTGTAAAGCTGGTACTCAGTTGTAAAATAATTGAGTTTAAAAAGAATAATACAAAACCAATAGAAAAAGCAATACTAATTTTTTTCCAAGTGATCTTTTCATTTTTTACGCCTTTGTTACCAAGACAACTCAAACCCAACAAAACAATTGCGAAGAGTTTAGAGTAGATGGTATGAGAAAATAACCCTGCTGTTTTGTTAAAATTATAAAGTATCTTATTGATGAGTTCCAGTGTCCATTGTTGCTGTGCAAAAAATCCATAACAAAACCAATACAAATGCATTAGTACCATAATAATACTGACCGCTCTCATAAATGCCATGATTTTGGCAAGTCCTCTTAAATCGTCTTCACCCTGCATATCACATTTTAGAAGCATAAATACAGGATCAGGTATTCTCAATTATAAATGCGCCGTTGCAGGCATATATTGGCTGACTATGGTTCTGAGAGTATAATTATAAAGATAGTTTATCAAAACGAGGTTATTTTTTTCTTCTTTTTCTTTGTCGCTTTTTCATTTGTGATTCAAAAATTTGTTCCTCCTGATCCCGCTGGTTATCCGAAGATAATAAACCGCTAAAAAATCCGTCAAATACTTCGTAGCTGTTATTGTTGAAGAAATGTTCTGAAGATTTTTCAAGCGATATATGATTGTTAGAACTATTATATGAATTGGTTTCAGGCTTTGTTTCTATCTCATTCCATAGTTTGTTGAATGCGTTGGCTGAAAGCTCTTTACTCAACTGTGAACCATTCCAAACAGATTTGGAGTTATGGTCTATGAATGTAATTCCGTATATTCTTCCATCATCATTCTTTCGTATGACTGTAGCGATTCCCTGTTCCAAAAGTTGAATCTTAAAAGAAGCTTCCGATTTACTTGTGCTGAGGGCGGTTTCTATAGTTCTTTTAAGTATGAGTTTTGAAGCATCATTTTTCATTTTCACTTTTGACTTCTCAATGAGGACCTGAATATTTTCCAACCCTGCCTGTTTGCCAAAAAGGGATGATTTAAAAGGGGAACTTATTTTTTTTCCATTTTTATCTGTAGCAAAATAGACCATTCCTTTTCTCATTTTACCATGCAGTTCTCCGTTAATTTCTTCAACGGTGATATTGAATTGAGAGAGTAAAGCGTTATATGCACCTATACTTTGAAAGCTGTAGGTTTGAGGCATGTGTCTTATTACTGATGATAATTGTGTTTTGATATTCCCCTTAGTATAATCTACAGGTTTAAAAATAGAGTTTTGATTTAAACTTCCATTCTCACCAGCAACCTTCAGGTTGTATTGTTTTTCCAATTTCCTGCAGACTTCCATTGATTGGGGGTGATCATATCGATCTGATATTTTCTTTCCATCGATCTGGACGCAGGTGGTAACGATATGAATGTGAGTCCTGTCAATATCAGTATGTTTAAAAACAACATACGGTTGATTTCCATAACCCATTTCCTGCATATATTGCTGAGCCATTTCCCGATAATCTTTGTCATTAACCTTATCTTCAGGATCAGGATTAAGTGAGATATGTCTTACCGGTTTTTCAGTTTTGTTATTGGCAATCAAGTAGGGTTCAAAGTACTGATGAAAAAAATTAACCGAATAAGGTCGATCCCACAAATCAGGAATCTTATTAGTGAATAAAACCGTTCCTTTTTCGTTGTCCACCTTCTGTTGATTGTAGATAAGAGCACCCCATAGGTTTTCACCTTTTCCAATTTTAGCGATCATTTTTCATAATTTTTTTGAATATGGTTTTGTTCAAATTCATTGGTGAGTTCTATAATCTGCTTACAAATTAAAGCTAGTTCTCTGGTATGATTTTCCAGTTTAAAGAGATAGAAAGACGCTTTTTTCTCAGAAAAGTTTCGGTATAAAATTTTTACAATCTGATTATAATTGTTTCCAATCGACTGGAATTGGTAGAAGAATTTGGTCAATTGGGTATGATAATCTATTGTTGAAATATCCACTTTTACAATTTTTAATTCTTTCTGAAATAAAATTGTTGTAATAAATTTCGCTTTGTTACTCATTCCGGAAGCCTCATATAAATTTAAAAACTTTATATTTTCCTCATCCGTAAGTCTAAATACATGCCTGTTTTTACTTGGATTAAGCTTGGGCTTACGCCCGCCTTTGCTTTTTTTATTTAGGTCCATCGCATTTAATTTAATATTAGTAAAATCATGACTTCGGAGTGATTTTTAAAGCCCCAGCCAGGGCAAGTTGTTTTGAGGCACGAAAAAAGTTATGAGGCACTCAAAACATAACTTGCTCCTTTCGGGTGAAAGGAAATTTCAGCAAGAATATATATTTAATGCTTTAAAGCATTAAAAACAGTCCAACTCCAAAAAACTCCTTAGTCTTCCAACACAAAGTAAGCTTGTATGATATAGAAAAACAGAATGTTAGACAAAGCCATAGACTGACACTTTACGCCAAAAACTACCATTAAGAATATTTCGAAGAAGAAATCGTATTCATTTGTATCAGATTGAAAGCGGGACTTCCCAACTGCAGATTTGACAGAAATCTTGAACAGCAGAACCCCTGCATGCCAGCTTTCCGGAATTCCAGCCGTCATGATAACATTTTTGAGAGGCAGGGATCAGGAAATCCGTTTTTCAGGACGGACGGGCGGTATTCAGTGAATGTTGATAGAAGTCAATACAGAAATCAGGAATCCCGGTCGGTATTACTGAGAGCATTGCTGACAGCCTTTTTTCAATCATTCTATCAAATTATGTTTAACAATTTAAGCAAAATGAAAACAAAGAACCAACCCACAATTATTGCATTTTCCACTCAAAAAGGAGGGGTAGGAAAAAGTACATTTACCACACTTATGGCAAGTCTCCTTCATTACCGGATGGGGTACCAGGTCGCTGTATTTGACTGTGACTTTCCTCAGTACAGTTTACTCCAGATGAGAGAGCGGGATTTAAAAATGGTGATGCAGAATGAGATTTTAAAAAAGATCGCTCACAAACAATTTACGAGTATTAATAAAAAAGCGTATCCCATTTTCCAGAGTAAAGCCGACCAAGTTTTAGAGGATATAGATGCTTATGTTGAAGGATCTGAAACAATTCCTGATGTTATATTTTTAGATCTACCGGGAACTGTGAATACCGCCGGGATTTTAAAAACTTTGACGAAAGTCCATTATATTTTTTCTCCCATTACTGCGGATCGTGTTGTGCTGGAAAGTACGTTAAGTTTCACCCATGTTCTGACCAATGTATTGATGAAAGAAACTCAAACGGGAATTCGGGCTGTATATCTATTCTGGAATCAGGTGGATGGAAGAGAACGGACGTTGCTCTACAAAAACTACAGTAAAGTGATTTCAGATTTAAGACTGCCACTTATGGAAACAAGTATTACAGACAGTAAAAGATTTCGGAAAGAAGGAGAGTCGACATCAAAAACGGTTTTCAGATCAACATTACTGCCTGCGGATCTTAAGCTGCTGACTCAATGCAGGCTGGATCAATTTGTAGAAGAATTTTTAAGAATTGTAAAACTATAAATTATGGAACAGGACAATAACAATGAAGATAACGTTATCGATGAACAATATCTGATGTCCATTATGGCAGGAAGTTCCCAGAAAGAAGTTCCTGTTAAAAATGCAGATTCCCAAAAGCAGAGAGTTGTAACAAAAAATAAGTTGAATACTAAGAAATCCTCAGATATAAGCTATATGGAGCAGTTTCTTACTCATCATACCATGACTAAGCGGGGTGATAAAAGTATCTATATCCGTCCTGAATATCACGAGCGCCTCTCACGCATTATTCAAATCATTGCCGATGACCAGATTTCTCTGTATGCTTATCTGGATAATATACTGGCATATCATTTCGAAATGTTTGAAAAAGAAATTACTGATGATTTCAATAAAAAATACCGTCCCATTTTTTAATATCATTTTATGGAAAAAATAATCATTATAGGTTTATTAATCGCTATCATTCTAATTCTTCTCGACAGAAGATTCCCAGTCAATGTCCGTGCGAAAGATAGGGGTAATACTAAGAAAAATTCTCCATCTATAATGGGAGATAGTAAGCAAACAAAAAGAAAAGGTTTGCCAGTTGAAGCCACTGAAAGCCACCTTGAATTTACTTCATTAGCAGAAGATAATTTTGAATCAGAAACCAGGAACGGGAAAGCTGAAGATGTAACCGAGAATAAAAATCTTGATGATATTCTAATCATGGATAATTGGGGGCAGGAGGAAGAAGATTGGAAGTATCAGGACTCTAATATCGAAAGCGGGTTTGCTACAGGGGTTACCTTTCAGGAATTGAGTACTGCGGGTCAGCTGTTACAGCGGAAAATGCTGGAACCTGATTTAGAACAGCAAGCAGTTGCTATAATTCAAAAAATTCATGGGACGGAGCTTTTTGATCTTTTGGAGAATTCGTTGGGGGAGGCTTCGAAGCGTATTTCAAATTTGTTAAGTCAGAATGTTGAAGGCATATCTTCCAGTTACAAAGATGGTCTTGAAGGTTTCGATATTGGGGAGTTTGTTTAGGCAAATTCCCCTTTTGTTATTAAGAAGTTTAAACTAAGATCTGTTATCAAACAATTCGTGCAGTTTTTTCTGCAGAACCTTTTTGTCGGGAAGCTGCATTTTGTATTCAGAAACCATTGTCGGAGAAAGACTTCTACTCAGCGCATATTCTACTACTTCGCTGTCTTTGTCTTTACAAAGCAGTACGCCGATGCTTGGATTTTCGTTCTGACGTTTAACATCCCTGTCCAGCGCTTCCAGATAAAAGTTAAGCTGACCCAGATGTTCGGGTTTGAATTTATCTGCTTTCAGTTCAAAAGCGACAAGGCATTGCAGCCCCCTGTGGAAGAATAAAAGATCGATATAAAAATCAGAGTTTCCTACCTGCACTTTGTACTCTTCGCTGATAAAAAGGAAATCCCGTCCTAATTCCAGGATAAAATTTTTCATCTGCTCGATCAAACCTTTTTGGAGATCGTTTTCATTGAATGTTTCAGGCAGATTTAAAAAGTCAAATACATAGCTGTCTTTAAATGTATTGGCTATATCATCGTTAGTTTCTCTCAACACTGTTGAGAGTTTTGAATTTCCAATCATCGTTCTTTCAAAAAGGCTGCTGGATATCTGTCTCTCTAACTCCCGGAAGCTATAATTTTCCTGTTTGGTCAACTTGATATAAAATTCCCTTTCCTCGATTGATTTACATCTGGAGAATATGGACAGATTATGAGACCAGCTGATTTCTCTCAACAGTGTTGAGATTCTTGGAAATTCCTTGTAAGTCTCATAAAACTGCTTCATTCTCCAAAGATTCTTATCCGAAAAACCTTTTAGTTCAGGTTCATGAGTCTGGATAAACTGAGAAAGTTCTTTAACCACAGATTGTCCCCATTCACTCAGCTCTACCTTTTTGCTGATATACTCACCAATATTCCAGTATAGATCGATGAGTTCCTCATTGACTTTTCTTATCGCATTATTACGAGACTGTTTGATGAGCTCAATAATATCTGTGAACCTTTTATCCATGATTTCTTTTTTTTGAAATTCCTTACAAATTTACAATTATTTATACAGGAATTCTGACTGGCGCACGGTTCTTTAACAGCCAAAAGAGTCCATCCACTGCCATTCCTGTTACTGAGTACCTAGACTCGGACATCTTTGTCATCAAGCCCGTAAAGTGCGGGTTTCATAATCAAAAAATCTATTCATTATGAAAAAACAAAGAAAAAAAATTCTGTATGCTGTTTTAACATTGGTAACAATTAATTCGGTATTCGGCCAAGGCAATGGTTCAGCCGGAATTAACGAAGCTACACAGATGGTCACCTCTTATTTTGAGCCGGCTACCCAATTAATTTACGCCATAGGTGCAGTAGTAGGATTGATTGGAGGAGTCAAGGTTTACAACAAGTTCAGCAGTGGTGATCCTGACACCAGTAAAACCGCTGCAAGCTGGTTTGGAGCATGTATCTTCCTCATTGTTGCAGCGACAATTCTTCGCTCATTCTTCCTTTAAATGAAGACTATGAATACCTATCATATTAATAAAGGAATAGGGAGGACAGTAGAATTTAAAGGGTTAAAAGCGCAATACCTCTTTATCTTCAGTGGAGGACTCTTAGGAATATTGATCTGTGTAATGATTATGTATATGGCAGGCGTCAATACGTATCTGTGTTTAATTCTTGGAGGAATCAGCAGTGGACTTCTTACCTGGCAGACTTTCGCACTGAATAGAAAATACGGTGAGCACGGTCTGATGAAAATAGGTGCTCAAAAAAAGCATCCGAAATATATCATCAGTCGTAAGAGTATTTACCGGTATCTGAAAATTAACCGTAAAAGAACAAACATATGAGAAATTCTTCCAAGGCAGCCACTCTGGAAAGTAAATTTCCACTGTTGGCGATTGAAAATGATTGTATCATTTCAAAAGACGCTGATGTTACGGTTTGCTTTAAGGTCAGACTCCCCGAACTTTTTACTGTCGCTTCCGCTGAGTATGAAGCCATGCATTCCGCTTGGTTCAAAGCCATTAAAACACTCCCGGATTTCACTGTGGTTCACAAACAGGACTGGTTTATCAAAGAAAACTACAATCCTGATTTGTCACAAGAAGACCAGAGTTTTCTTTCCAAATCATTTGAAAGGCATTTCAATGAGAGGCCCTTTTTAAATCATTACTGCTACCTGTTTATCACAAAAACAAGTAAGGAGAGAATGCGTATGCAGAGCAACTTTTCATCACTCTGTAAAGGAAAACTGATTCCGAAAGAGATTAAAGACAAAGAAGTCATTAGTCGTTTTCTTGAAGCGGTCGATCAGCTGGAGCGGATAATGAATGACAGCGGTTATATCCATTTGGAAAGGATGACAGAAGATGAGATATCAGGAACTTCAGAGAGGTCAGGACTACTGGAACAGTATCTGACTCTATCCCGTGAAACCAATCCATCATTGCAGGATATTAAGCTGGGATCTGAAGAAATGCGAATCGGTAATAACCGAATCACTATGCACACCTTATCGGATACTGAGGATTTACCAAGTACTGTCTCATCACATAGTCGTTATGAGAAGTTAAGCACAGACCGCAGTGACTGTTTACTGTCTTTTGCTTCTCCGGTGGGACTTCTGCTCAGTTGTAATCACATTTATAACCAATATCTATTCATCGACAACAGTGATGAGAATCTGAACAAGTTTGAAAAATCTGCTAGGAATATGCATTCTCTGGCAAGGTACAGCAGAGCCAATCAGATCAATAAAGAATGGACTGAAAAGTATTTAAATGAAGCACACTCTTATGGTCTTCAATCTATCCGCGCTCATTTTAATGTGATGTCATGGTCTGACAATCCTACTGAACTCAAGCAGTTAAAGAATGATACGGGAAGTGCTCTAGCCTTGATGGAATGTAAACCTCGTCACAATACTACTGATACGGCCACTTTGTATTGGTCAGGAATTCCGGGCAATGCAGGTGATTTTCCGAGTGAAGAAAGCTTCTACACATTCATCGAACCTGCTGTGTGTTTTTTTACAGAGGAAACCAACTACCAGGATTCACCTTCACCTTTTGGGATCAAAATGGCTGACCGTTTGACCGGAAAACCGATTCATCTGGATATTTCAGATCTGCCGATGAAACAGGGGATTATCACCAATAGAAATAAGTTTATCCTTGGTCCATCGGGCAGTGGTAAATCATTCTTTACCAATCATATGGTACGGCAATATTATGAGCAGGGAGCGCATGTATTGTTGGTTGATACTGGAAATTCCTACCAGGGATTATGTGAACTCATTAAAGGTAAAACCAAAGGAGAGGATGGAGTATATTTCACCTATACAGAAGACAACCCTATTGCTTTCAATCCATTCTATACTGATGACGGCGTTTTTGACATCGAAAAAAGGGAGAGTATTAAAACCTTGATTCTGACCCTGTGGAAAAGAGATGATGAGCCACCGACCCGTTCAGAGGAAGTGGCCCTGTCCAATGCAGTCAGCGGATATATCGAAAGGATTAAAACGAATGAACAGCATTCTTCTTTTAATGGGTTCTATGAGTATGTCAAAGAAGATTACCAGAATGTACTGGAGCAGAAGAAAGTCAGGGAAAAGGACTTTGATATTGCCAACTTTCTTAATGTGCTGGAACCTTATTACAGAGGAGGGGAGTATGATTATCTGCTCAATTCAGAGAAGCAGCTGGATCTTTTATCCAAGCGTTTCATTGTCTTTGAAATCGATGCCATTAAAGATCATAAAATTCTGTTCCCTATTGTGACCATTATCATAATGGAAGTCTTCATCAATAAGATGCGAAGACTCAAAGGAATCAGAAAACTGATCCTCATCGAAGAAGCCTGGAAAGCCATTGCCAAAGAGGGGATGGCTGAGTACATCAAGTATTTGTTCAAAACGGTGAGGAAATTCTTCGGGGAAGCCATCGTAGTAACTCAGGAAGTCGATGATATCATTCAGTCACCGATTGTGAAAGAAAGTATTATTAACAATTCAGACTGTAAAATCCTTTTGGACCAGCGAAAGTATATGAATAAGTTCGATGATATTCAGGCGATGCTGGGATTGACTGACAAGGAGAAATCTCAGGTACTTTCTATCAATATGAACAACGATCCGCGAAGATTGTATAAAGAAGTATGGATTGGATTGGGTGGAACACACTCTGCAGTCTATGCGACCGAAGTTTCTACCGAAGAATATCTGGCCTATACCACCGAAGAAACGGAAAAGATGGAAGTGATGAATCTTGCATCGGAACTTGACGGCAATGTCGAACATGCCATCAAGAGGATTTCTCTTAAGAGAATCAAATTGAATACAAAAGAAAATTAAATCATTTAAAAATTGACAACAATGAAAAATTTAATCATTAAAACCTTAATGGTAGCATTTTTTGCTGCCGTAACCTATACAAAAGCACAATTTGTCGTAACAGACCCCGCAAACCTGGCTTCAGGAATTTTGAACTCAGCCAATGAAATCGTGCAGACTTCATCAACGGTATCTAACGTTGTTAAGAACTTCAATGAAGTTAAGAAAGTATATGAACAAGGTAAAGAGTATTATGACCAGCTGAAAGCTATCAATAATCTGGTCAAAGATGCCAGAAAAGTTCAGCAGACTGTTCTTTTGGTAGGTGATGTTTCGGAGATGTATGTGAATAATTTCGGTAAAATGCTGAATGACCCCAACTTTAATGCTCAGGAATTAGCTTCTATTGCCAATGGTTATTCTGCGCTTCTTACCGAGAGTACGGAGCTATTGAAAGAGCTCAAAGAGATCATCACTTCTAACGGTCTTTCTCTGAATGATAAAGAAAGGATGGATGTTGTTGATCGGGTGTATAAAGAGGTCAAAGCGTATCATAATCTGGTACGATACTATACCAATAAAAATATTTCGGTCAGTTATCTCAGAGCAAAAAAACAGAACAACACCCAAAGGGTGTTAGATCTTTACGGAACCTCCAATCAAAAATACTGGTAAGATGGAACCGAATAACTTACACGAAGTACTTCGTTCCGTTTATGAGGAAATGATGCCGATGTGCGCCGATATGGCTGCTGTGGCAAAAGGAGTCGCAGGATTAGGTGCTTTATTCTATGTAGCACTAAAAGTCTGGCAGTCATTGAGCCGTGCAGAATCGATTGATTTGTTTCCCATGCTGAGACCTTTTGCCATAGGTATCTGCATTATGTTTTTTTCGACATTGGTACTAGGAAGTCTTAATGGGGTAATGAGTCCCATCGTTGAGGGAAGTCATTCAATGCTGGAGAATCAGATCTTGGATATGAATGAACTGCAGCAGAAAAAGGATCTTTTAGAACGGGAAGCGATGCTCAGGAATCCGGAGATGGCTTACCTGATTTCAAATGAAGAATTTGATAAAAAGCTGGAAGAGCTCGGATGGTCACCATCGGATCTGGTCACGATGTCCGGAATGTATATTGAACGAGAGATGTTTGCCATCAAAAAAGATATCAGAGATGGTTTCCGGGAGTTTCTTGAAATATTGTTTCAATCGGCAGCCTTGGTTATTGATACGATAAGGACATTCTTTCTGATAGTGCTTTCAATCTTGGGACCAATAGCATTCGCTATTTCAGTTTGGGATGGATTTCAGACCACTTTAAGTCAATGGCTGACAAGATATATAAGTGTTTACCTATGGCTGCCTGTTGCTGATATTTTCAGTGCCATTCTTGCCAAGATACAAACCTTGATCTTGGAACGGGATATCGAAATGCTCGCAGATCCCACCTTTATTCCTGATACCTCCAATACGGTATACGTCATCTATATGGTGATTGGGATCATAGGTTATTTTACGGTGCCAACGGTGACTGGCTGGGTAATTCAGGCAGGAGGAGCAGGTAATTTCATGCGTAATGTGAACCAAACTGCAACGAAATCAGGCAATGTAGCGGGAGCAGCAGTAGGTTCTGCTACAGGGAATATTTCAGGAAGATTATTAAAATAAAAATACAGTTCTATGGAATTTAAAACGTTAAGAAATATTGAGAGCAGCTTCAAGCAGATCCGCTTGTTTACATTTGTTTTTGCGGTGTTGTGTTTTGGAGTTGTAGGGATTGTGGTATTCAAATCCTATCAGTTTGCCGAAGAGCAGCGTCAAAAGATCTATGTGCTGGATAACGGCAAATCATTGATGGTAGCCCTTTCACAGGATATGTCGATCAACAGACCTGTAGAAGCAAGAGAGCATGTGAGGCGATTTCATGAATTGTTCTTCACCATTGCCCCTGATAAGAATGCTATTGAAAGTAATGTAAAAAGGGCTTTTAATTTGGCTGATCAATCCGCATTCAATTACTATAAAGACCTTCAGGAAAAAGGCTACTATAACAGAATCATTTCCGGTAATATCCAGCAGAGAGTTGAGATAGACAGTGTCGTTGCCAACTTTGACAGTTATCCTTACGGCGTAAAAACTTATGCGAGACAATTCATTATCAGATCCAGCAATCTTACCATAAGAAATTTAGTTACCAACTGTTCACTGGTTAATTCTGTAAGGTCTGACAGCAATCCGCAGGGATTTACGATTGAAAAATTCAACGTGATTGAAAATAGAGATGTCGACACTGTTGAACGCTAATAAGACCGATATGAAAAAACTAAGAGATACACTCGAAAATTATGTTGTAAAGATTGATACACACTGGAAATCTCTTCCGGTAGAGCAGCAAAAATTCCTGACCAAGGTTCTCTTTGGTAGTTATGTTTTGATAACCGTCATCGTCATTGTCAATATCTGTATTTCTACAGGTCAAAGAAGTAATACCATGTCTATCAATCATATTGACGGCATTTCTAAGAAACCTACCGAAAAAGGATCGAAGCATAATGAAATAGTAAACTCATCCACTAAAAAATAGAATATGAAAGATTCAGAGAAAATTAGAGTGACAGAAAATGATCTCTCCCAAAATTCTAACGGAGTGAATGATCATCCCAAGGCTAAATGGGAAAGATTAAAGAAACCTTTCATCTACTTTTTGATGGCTGCTGTATGTGCATCTTGCTTTTATCTCATCTTTAAGCCCAAAACCGATCATACCATTATGGAAGAGGCTGGCTTTAATGCAGCTATTCCACAGGCAGAAGACGGTCAATTGCAGTCTGATAAGCAAAAGGCTTATGAGCAGCAGTTATTAGAGCAAAAGAATGAAGAAAAGAGAAGTTCAATAACAACTTTATCAGATTACTGGAATGACCAGAACTATAATAGCAACGCACCTTCTTCAACATCCACTAGAAGTGTACTTCAGCAATCCGATCAGAATGCTCTGAACAGTTATCGAAATGCACAGCAGACCTTAAGCTCATTCTATAATCGGGATAATCAGGAGGTCAATAACCTAAGGAAAGAAATTTCAAGGTTAAAGAATGAGTCAATGCAAAATCATGCTGTTCCTGCGGGTCTGGGAATGAACGACCAGTTAGAGCTCATGGAAAAATCGTATCAAATGGCTGCTAAGTATCTTCCAACGACGCCAAAGCAGGAAAAACCAGCAGAAAAAGAAGAGGTCGAAAAGTCAACGGAAAAGAAGGTTAAACTGACTTCAGCAATACCGGTACGTTCCAATGTTGTTTCCTCATTATACAGAGACCGGTCGGATAGTGCTTTTATCGCAGGTTTGAATCAGAATAGATTTTATGACAGTCAAAATGATTCAGAAAACTCAGTTCAAACAAAAAACGCAATAAGAGGTGTGGTCTATGAAACTAAGACTTTGGTCAACGAAAGTACATTATCTATAAGGCTTTCAGAAGCGATGAAAGTCGGACGAGCTGAAATTCCAATTGGGAGCTTACTGATTGCAGTAAGCAAATTTCAGGGCGGGAGGCTTCAGTTAAAAATATCTTCCATTCAATCTCAAGGTAATATCTATCCTGTAGAAATCAATGTTTATGACACTGACGGTCAGATGGGATTGTATGTTCCTTATTCAGCGGAGCAGAATGCGGTAAGCGATATTGTAGCTAATATTAGCCAGACTTCAGGCACCAATATTATGATGACCCAATCTGCAGGACAGCAGATTGCAGCTGATCTGAGCAGAGGAGTAGTACAGGGACTGTCGGGTTATTTTCAGAAGAGAGCCAGACAATTGAAAGTAACTGTAAAAGCTGGCCATCAAGTCTTACTCTTACCCAAAAATAACTAATCAAAAAAATTAAAAATGAATACACAAAAGAGTCATTATATTCTCATTATGCTATTACTTCTATTAGTAAGCAAGGCATTTGGGCAGGATTCCGTGACAACCTATTATTCCTTGGAAGAAGGAAAATTAGAGCCTTTCAGGATACAAGTTACCTACAATAAAACCAGCCATTTGATATTTCCTACATCAATACGATATGTTGACCTGGGAAGTGACCTGTTGGTTGCCAATAAGGCAGAGCCTATAGGAAACGTTCTTCGGGTTAAGTCAGCTGTCAGGGATTTTGAAGAGGAAACTAATTTTTCGGTCATTACTGAAGATGGAAAATTTTACAGTTTTGATGCATCCTACAGTTCTTATCCGGAAATACTCAGCTATAATTTAGTAAAACTTCAGAGAGGTATTGAACGACAGTATGCTGATGTATTATTTGAAGATCTTAAAGGAAGCTCAACTTCTCTAACCTGGCTTATTATGGAAAGTCTTTACAATAAAAGCAACAGGACTATTAAACATATTGTTTCAAAAAGCTATGGAATTGAGTTTTCAGTCAGGTCACTGCATGTGAATGACAGCAAGTTTTATTTCACATTGCAGGTTAAGAATCAAAGTAATGTGGGGTATGCTATTGAACTGGTCAATTTTAAAATTGTCGATAAAAAGAACTTAAAGCGAACGGTTGTTCAGGATAAGATTTTAGAGCAGATTCGTACCTATTTCCCGGAAAGGATAGTAGCTGATCATTCAGACAGTAAAGGGATTTATATGCTTGATCAGTTTACGCTCTTAAAAGATCAGGTTTTGGAAATTGAAATTCTGGAAAAGAATGGGGGAAGGCATCTGAAAGTACAGCTTGAAAATGAAGATCTGGTTCATGCAAGATTGATAAATAATTTAACCATTAAAACGGAGTAAGATGCACAAAATATTTTTAACAGTCATCTTAACGATGATAATGGGTAGCAAAATATTTGCTCAACAGATGATTCCTAAGCAAATTGGTGTTGAATTTACCTATTCAGTATTTCCAAAATCTCCAGAAAAGCAAAATTATATGTTTAATACGGGGCTTGTTTCTTACTCGAAGAATGGTGATTACTTTTTTGGACTGACAGAATTTAGCAGAAAATATTATAAATACACAAGCTGCGATATCCCGATAGATACATTCCTACTGAGTGGTGGTTACAGTTTTTATGTATGGGGAGACTTCATGCGAAATGTCAATCTTAATCTGGGAATTGGAGGTCTTGTTGGTTATGAACAAGTTAATAGGGGCAATGAATTGTTATATGACAGTTCAATGTTAACAGCAACGGATAATTTTATTTATGGAGCAAATGGTAAGCTATCTATTGAAAGCTATCTGACTGAGTATTTAGTTTTCCTGGTCAACGGGCAACTTCGCTTTTTGAAAAATAGCCAAATGGCTCAGTTGAGCTCATTATTCGGTGTTGGAATAAGATATAATTTCTAAAAATAATGAAAAATGAAAAATATAATTAATACAGCTAAAATACAATTAAAGTATTTCTTGCTACTATTTGTGATTGGACTATTTGTACAATCATGTGAAAAAGATGATTTGGAAATTCAGCAGAATTATCCTTTTAAGGTGTCGGTTATGCCTGTTCCTAAGGATATAGTTAAAGATGAGTATGTGGAGATTCGTATCAAAATTCTTCCTGAAGGTAATTTTGCTGACACTAAATATTATCTTCGATATTTTCAGTTTGAGGGAACAGGAAAGCTGCAGTATTATAACACTCAACCCTATTTTCCCAATGATATTTATCCTCTGTATGAGAAAGAGTTCAGATTGTATTATACTTCAACCTCTGAAGTTTCACAATCATTTACGGTATGGCTCTCAGACAGTTTTGGAAATGAGAATAAAATTGAATTTCAATTCAACAACAAAAAGCTAAACGGATAAATACTATTTCTTTAGCTTACATATATATATTTCCACTTCAAATAAAACCATCTAATTTGAGAAGCATTGTTTAGTATTTGCGGAAAGATGGTTGGCCCCCTAAAGGACAAGCACCTTTCCGCGACGCCACAAGAATCCAGACCGGGAACCGGCTCTGGATTCTTATTTTTAGAAATTTAAGTCCCTTATAAAATACCTTCATCGGAGAAAGAGAAGGAGTCGGTTGAAGTTATTATACAATGATCAAGCAGGTTAATATTTAATAGTTGGGCAGCCTCCTTTATTTTTTGTGTGATGCCTATGTCTTCGCGAGAAGGTGTAAGGTTTCCGGAAGGATGGTTATGGGCTATAATAAATGATACGGCATTACATAATAAAGCTCCCTGCATGATGATTCTGATATCAATAAGAGAAGAGGTAATTCCAGATTCTGATATTTTTTGTATTCCTAAGACCTTGTTAGCCTGATTCATATACATTGAGTAAAATGACTCTCTGTAGTCGATCTGATCTGCATCAAAATGTTCCCTGAAAATATCTGTAGCATCCTGGGAGTTCAGTACTTTTTTTTCAGTATTTCCTTTTCTTGTGTAGATCAATTTGATCTCATTTACGATATTATATTTCATTGTTATTGCTCTGAGTACGGCAGAGCCTTTTGTTTCCCGTACTTAAGTTAAAAAAGCATTTTATTTAAAACATCTTTGAAATGTTATGTATCTTTTTTAGATCAAAAGCCTTTTCAATCTCTTCTCCGTCCTATTTCTTAAAAGCTTTTCAGGCTTCGCTGAATATTTTTCAAAAGAAAAACCGGAAAAAAGAAAGCAGATATGAAGTGTTGACAATGAAAAAAGCCAAAAGGAAACGGAATAATTGGAGGGTACCTTCAGGGAGGAAACCGTTTATGCCGTAGTCTTTTGGCTGAATAAACGATGGCTGGCAACAATACCTTAGCTGCCTTTTTACCGGTTATTTTTGAAAATGTTATAACTCTCAATAAAAATCCAGTGGGATCAATGAATATAAAGTCTTGTTATAAAAATAAGGTATTGAAATATAAGATCTAAGGTGGGGGTTATTTGGACATGATTTGCCAAATAAAATCACTAAGTATAAGTGATTAACTATGTAATTTTTTCAGGACAATCAAATTGTACTGATTTTCCAACATAAATGATAGGAACTTATCAAAATGCGCAACGGTGTTTCGTATATAATTTAAAAGACAGTAACCTGTTATAAGTTTTGGTGGTTTAAAAGTATTTTGCTTAAACCTGAAAGATATGTCATTTACTGCCAAACAGATGCTTTTACTTTCATAACGACACCTTTTTTAAATTATGTATTCAATTTTATGTTCCAAAACAAAAACGTGAATATGGAAAGATTACAAATAAGTACAATGACAACAGAAGAAACAATCGAGCTCCTTAAAACTGATGGCGTGGACATTACTCTGGAGGAAGCAAAAATGATTTTAGTATTTTTATATTTAATTGCCGGTCTTGTAACTAGTGAAAAATTCAATTTTGAAATAATACTAGTCGATTAACTTCTTTAATAAATCTTGTTTTTACTATTAAGTTGATTACAAACCTTGTAAATACTTTTTCGATATCTTTAGGTGAAAATTTTTAAACTAATTATTATGAGTAATGTTGCTTTATATATTCGTGTATCAACTGATGAGCAGGCAGATAGAGGTTACTCTCAACGTGATCAGGAAGAACGCTTAAAAAGGTATTGCGAAACTAATAATCTTAAAATTGATAATGTTTTTTTTGAAGATCATTCAGCAAAAAATTTTAATCGCCCGTCATGGAATGATCTTTTAATTTATCTAAAGAAAAAAAAATCTAAAATTGATAAAGTCTTATTTACTAAATGGGACCGTTTTAGCAGGAATGCAGGTGATGCATATCAAATGATAAGTATCCTTAAGAAACTGGGAGTAGAAGCCCAAGCTATAGAACAGCCATTGGATCTTTTCATACCAGAAAATAAAATGATGTTAGCAATTTATCTTGCTGCACCAGAGGTAGAGAATGACAGACGAGCATTGAATACATTTCATGGGATGCGAAGAGCTCGAAAGGAAGGAAGGTGGATGGCTAGCGCTCCTTTCGGATACACAAATAAAATTACAGAAGATGGCAAATATAAGTTTATTGAGCCTAAAGAACCCGAAGCTTCAATAATACGCTATCTCTTTAATGAAATAGCAAAAGGAATTGAAGCTCCTGAAACTATACGACGACAGCTTTCAGAAAAGGGAGTAAAAATTTTGAGTAATCAAGCCTTTCATGTTGCAATAAGAAATCCAGTGTATTGTGGTAAAATATTTATAAAGAAATATAGAGATGAAGAAGCTTACTATGTAAAATCTTTACATGTTCCTCTTGTAAGTGAGACCCTATTTAATAAAGTTCAGTTAATTTTAGAAGGCAATAAAAGAAAAAACCGAAAGTATATAAAATTTAGTTCTGCTGATGTTTTCCCATTGAGAGGTTTTTTGATTTGTCCAAAATGTGGAAAAAATTTAACTGCCAGCGGTTCAAAAGGAAGTCAGAGAGTATATTATTACTATCATTGTAAATCATCTTGTGGATTTAGGCAAAGTGCTGAACTTACCAATAATCTTTTTGTTGAGGAATTAAAGAAATATGAGTTTCTTCCTTCAGTTCAAAAAATCTTACAAAATATTCTACTAACAGCCTATAAAAAGTATAATAACAAAGCTGATGATAGAAGAAAAAGAATAATTTCTGAAATAGAGACTTATAATGCTAAGATAGCTCTTGCACGAGAAAAATTATTAGCGGAAAAGATTGAGGATGACGATTATATGATCATTAAAGCACAGTCTAAGCAAAAAATTGAAATTCTTGAAAATGAACTTCATACTTGTTTAGTTGCGACTCGTAATCCCAAAAAAGTTGATGATCGCTTAAACAAGGCTCTATCAGTTATATCTAACTTATCATTATTATACCAATCAAGTAGTGTAGAAGCAAAAAGAAAAATAATTAGTTCGATATATCCAGAAAATCTTGAATTTACAGGAATTGAATATCGAACTACCAGAGTAAATTCAGTATTAAGAAGTATATCTCTTGTAACCAATGTGTTAGGTGATGCAAATAATAAAAAAAATGATAAGAAAACAGCTTATCCCTGTCTGGTAGCCCCATCAGGGATCGAACCTGAATCTAAAGTTTAGGAAACTTTTATTCTATCCATTGAACTATGGGGCCTGTTTTTGCATCATAAAATTACAAATTATTTTCATGATCAATAGATTACACAGATTGGCTGTATGTGGACACAGATGTTTGAGGATACTTTATATTGTGCTTATTTTTGTGCTTTTTAAGAGGGAAAAATTTTAGAAAATTTTATTTAAAAGGGGTATATGGGTAAAAGAATCTGCCCTTTAGAGGCAGATCCAGTAGATAAATACATCTCATTTTTTTAATTAGACAACAATAAAAAGCACAGCCGACAATGCTGTGCTTAAATTTTTATTTCAAATTTAATTGCAATTTCAATAGTAGTAAGAAAAGCAAATAAAGTTTCCACTTCGATGTTTATTACATAGTAAATGTAGTAATAATTTTAATACGAAATATGAATTTAATGTTAAAATTCACAAGTTATCCACAATTTGTTGTGGATAACTTTGTGGTCAGTTTAAAATCCAGGTTTTTGCTGCCTCAATATCCATATCCTGTCCTTCTTTGGGCTCTACAGGAATGTCCGGATCGATCTTTCCATAATATACTTTTCCGTTACGGTCCATTTCGTAAGAAGTTGCTAAAGCAAGGCTTTTACCGTCACTTAATGTATAAGGTCTGTTTGCTGAAGTATATCCTGCTGAAGGCTGCCCAAATAATTTTACATTGTTCTTTCCAATAAAAGCAATGGTAGTGGCTTCTCCGGAGCTTGCTGTACTTGGACCGATGAGTACCGCTATTTTTGACTGACCGCTCTTAAGCTCATAAGGTTCCTCAATTTTATGCGGACCAAATTTTCTGTTTTTATAGATCCATGGACTCTTTTTACCATTGTAAACAAAATACCCTAATGTTCCTTCACCAATCAGACTGCCAAGTCCACTGATCATAGGATGCATATTTCCTCCGGTATTGGTTCTCAGGTCTACAATCCAGCCTTTAATCGTATTTTCAGAGTCCAGCTTTTTAATCATATTGTGAATCTCTAAGGCAAAAGTATTCCCAACTTCCGTATTTAAAGAAGCAAAACCCGGTACTGAAATATACCCGATGTTCTGATCAATCAGTCTGGAATCAGGTTGTGCATCATTAGTATTGGCAATTTTTTGCTTCTCTGTGCGTTCTTTACCATCAATGAAAGAATGATTATCGCCTGCCTCTCTCAGGTTTTTGAGGATATAATTTAAAGCAGGATCTGTATCATCAACGGTTTTCATCCCTTTTGAAAGATAGCCCAGGGTTGTTTCAATATTTTGCCAGTCTAATTTATCTGAAACAATAGAATTCTTTTTCACAATATCTTTAAACTCCTGAATGTATTTTGCAGAAACTTTTGAAGGTTCTTCCTTTGAAAACGCAATTTTATTAAGCTCAAAATGATCAAACCAAACTGTTCCGTTTCCTGTAAACACACCTCCAAGAAGCAGGCTTTTTACATTTTTATCAACCGTGAAAATTAAAGAATATTTTGTCCATTCTTTATTTACAGCAATAGACTTTTGCTGTGAATCTGAATTTCCGAAGTCAATCATCTTACCATTTTCATCTTTTACCTGAGTCCATAGATTGATTTTTCCATTGGTATTTTCAGATTTTACATAAGCACTGATTTCTATTTTCTGCAATTCCTGAATGTCAAGAGGAACTTTTTGGGAAAAAGATTGAAAATCTTTGGAATCATTAGTCTTTCCTGTTAACTGCATCGAGGCTTTTCCTCCGAAGTATTGTGTATAATCTACCTTTCCTTCGTATAAATCTGTTTTTTTAATATTCCATTGATTAGGTAATCCATCTGTAATATTTTCAAACCCCGCATTTTGTATTTGAGCTTCCACTGAGCAGAACAGAAATGCTGCTATAAGAGTGTAGGTCATTTTTTTCATAGTTATTAATTTTGGCTAAAATAAAGAACTTGTCAACAAATTTATGCGCTGTTAACAAATTTTAGTAATGGTTTAGAAGGATTAACATATTTAGACTTTCTATGCGATTCCTTGAATTTATTGTTCATCAATATATTTTAAAACAAAATCATTTAAGAATTTTTTCTCTTCATCACTGCCCTTATTGTCCATATGACCATGATTGATGGAGGTTGACTGTACCGTTATAGAATACTTCTTTTGTTCTGCTTCATCAGGAAGTACACCTTCATCAGCCGGATAATCATTAGAACGTAAAGTATAAATTTTAGGAACAGAAGTTCTTGGCAGAAACATTCTCCGGTTGTCCATTGTGATCAGTTTATACACCAGATTAGGATGCTGATTACCGAATAGCGCTGCCATATCACCACCATTGGAATGTCCTATTAATGTCAGATGTTTATAATCAAGTTCCGGTTTTGTCTTTTTAAGTTCATTAAGTACAAACAGAATGTTATCCGAACCATTTTGCCAGAAAGGTCTTCTCACCATCTGTAAATTTCCTTCTGTTGGCAACAGATTATCTGTCGCCAGTTCATGTTGAATACTTACCGTGAAATAGCCCTTTGAAGCCAATTTTTCCGTTAAATAAGAATACACAAAGTAATCTCCGCCTTTATTGAAGCCATATCCATGATTGAAGATAATAACCTGTTGACGGGGGATCTTTTTATCAGTTTTCGGCTCATAAAAAGCTACAGGAATCTTACGGTTTCTGCTTTGATCATAAAAGGTTAGAGTATCCAGTTTTACTTCGTAATCATGACTTTCAGTATTTTTATTTTGTACAGCACAGCTGGTTATAAAAAGAGGAATGATAAAAAGAATAGAAAAGAAGTACCTCATGGATTGTTTTTATTTGACAGAATAAAAGAATGCTCTTAGTTCATCTGCAAATATATGAGGTAATTCCAGTGCGGCAAAATGACCTCCTTCATTCATCTTTTTAAAGCTGGTTACATTCACGAAACGTTCTGCCCATTCTTTTGGGAACTGAGCTTCACGCGGAAATACAAGCACTCCGGCCGGAACATTACTTTTTTGATGAACATACGTTCCACTCCATAGAGCTGCAGCGTCTTCTTTGTACATTCTTACAGAAGATCCTATGGTCTGAGTTACCCAGTAAATCATAATATTGGTGAGCATTTCATCCCTTCCTCCAAAGGCTGTTTCTATTAATTCCGGTGGCGATCCGGCGTTGATAAAGCTTATGATCCAGCCTGCAAGTCCGATAGGAGAGTCGTTCAGCCCATAAGCAAGAGACTGGGGTTTGGTAGACTGTACCATTGCATAAGCTCCTTCACTATACCACCAGTGCTGTACAAACTGTGCAAATTGTTTTTCATCTTCACTCATTGTTGCAGGGTCTTCCTGGCCGGTTGGATATCCTACGTCTGTAAGATGAACCGCTTCCATGACATCAGGGTACTTTGAAATCAATGATTTTACTACTCCCATCCCAATATCTCCTCCGGCGGCACAGAATTTTTCATATCCAAGCACTTCAGTCATCAGTTTTTTCCAAAGATCGGCGACTTTTGCACTGCTGACCGCTGTTTTATCAGAAAAGCCAAATCCGGGAATAGAAGGGATAACCAGGTCAAAACTCTGTTCGCCTTCGGTAAGCAAAGGAATAAGCTTATGAAAACGGTAATAACTGTCCGGCCAGCCATGAGTAAGAATCAATGGTTTGGGATTGGGACCTTTCCCTCTGATGTATTGAAAATGAATCAGAATTCCGTCGATGCGGGTTGTGTACTGCGGATGTTGATTTAGCTGCTGTTCATGCATTTTCCAGTCGTAATCGTTTACCCAGTAGCTGGTAAGTTCTTTCAGATAAGTTTCGTTGGTGCCGTAGTTCCAGCCAGAGCCTTCAGGTTCTTCGGGCCATCGGGTGTTTTGGATACGGTTTTTCAGGTCGGCTATCACCGATTCGGGAATGTTAACAGTAAATGGTTCCATATCTATATATTATATTGGTGTAAAGTGCTGTTTTAAAAGTTGTTGATAATAAGATTGTTATCAAAGTTAAGCACTTTCTCTTTTAATAAATGTTGTCAAAATCATAAATTTTTTGATTTTTTTATGGTGAAAAAATGTAACTTTAATTCATTAAAATCTCGTAATACATAGTACTGATTCAGGAGTCATTCTGAAACCTGAAAATCTTAGGTTCAATTTCTGAACCCAATATCCTTATTATATAATAACAAAAGCAAAGACAATATGTCATTTGTTGTATCAACAGTCATTAGCGGCTAATCTGCTATTGATTATTGATATTTAATATTAAAAAAATCATTATGAATACCTATAAAATTGCCGTCATCGGCGGAACAGGAAAATCCGGCCAATATCTGGTACAAAATCTTTTGAAAAAAGGGCATTCCCTTAGACTTTTACTAAGACATCCTGAAAATTTCATCCTTCAAAATTCCTTAGTTGAAGTGGTAAAAGGAGATGTAAGAGATAAAACAGATGTCCGTTCATTGATTGAAGGGACTGATATTGTAATGAGTACTTTAGGCCAGCCAAAAGGAGAAAAATCTATATTCAGTGATGCGGCGAAAAATATCATCAGTGCGATGAATCATCATGGGATCAGCCGCTATATTGTAACCACAGGTTTGAGTGTGAATACATTATCTGATCAAAAAAATGAAAAGGTAAAAATGGCTACAGACTGGATGTACCAAAATTATCCTGAAACTACGGCTGATAAGCAAAAAGAATACGAACTTCTTATGGAAAGCAGCCTGGACTGGACTTTGGTAAGGTTACCATTGATTCATCTTACAGAAGAAAGTTTTACAACTGAAGCAAGTCTTACTGATTGCCAAGGTGAAAATATCAGCGCTTCAGATCTGGCAGCATTTTTAGTTTCTCAAATTAATAATGCTGAATACCTTAGAAAGAGTCCGTTTTTGTATAATCTAAAAGAATAACTATTTTATTAATAAACAGAAGCAGTCGTCTCAGAATTCAAATAGTCTGAGTTTTGTCATTCTGACGAAGGAAGAATCTCATTGATAACGAATATATGAGATTCTTCACTACATTTCATATCGTTCAGAATGACATATCTGAGACGGCTGTTTATGTTTTTAATATCTTTTATTTCTTACGGCCATACATCAGTATCCGCTTAAATGCATAGATGGCCGGATATTTTGTAAACCTTTGTGCGATGCGCGATTTGAATTCGGTAATGAAACTTTCTTTTTGATTTCCTTCCAGACGCTCCAGATAAGGTACCAGTGCAGTTCCTGAAATAAATTCATATAAGGCCTCATGATCATCTGCAATGATGGGATAAACCTTCTGGAAAATTTCTATATCCTGAATTCCGTTATCAAACAGAATCTGAGCATAATCATCCATCGACAGTACTGGTGAATCACGGTTGAAATGACTCAACTGTGATACATAGGGCTCTTCATTTGCCATTGCTGTCAGAATCTGATTCAGAACATTTTCTTTCTGGACGGGCATCTGAATAGCCAGCTGTCCTTCAGGTGCTAGCAGTCCAATAATTTTCGGAAATAAAGTTTCATGATCATCCGCCCATTGCAGAGCCGCATTACTGAAAACAAGATCCCACTTTTGTTCTGACTGGGCAGTATCTTCAATGCTTTGAAGTTTAAAATGTAGGTTTTCATTTTCATATTTCTTCGATTTTTCAAGCATTTCTGCTGATGAATCGATTCCTAAAAATGTGGAACCTGTCAGTTTCTCGGTTAAAATGGAGGTTTGTTCTCCGGTTCCACAGCCTAAGTCAATAGCTTTTATATTGTTTTCAGGTTGGATTAATGCTGCTAAATCGTAAAAGGGTTTGTAGCGTACATCCTTGTACTGATCATATAATTCAGGATTCCAGGGCATAAAAATAATTTTTGAATTGATATTATAAAGGTAAAGAATCTATTTTAAAATAGGGTTCAAAATGCTGCCGGTTATTATTGAAAATTGGTATCAAAAAAGCGACTGTCAGAAACAGTCGCTTTTAATTTATTGTTCAAGTTTTTCCTTGATGTATTTTGCGGTATAAGATTTTTTATTTTTTGTGAGGTCTTCAGGGGTTCCTGCAAAAACAACTTCGCCCCCGTGTTTTCCTGCTTCCGGACCAATATCAATAATATAATCGGCAGATTTGATGATATCAGGTTGATGCTCAATAACAATCACGGAATGTCCAAGGTCAATCAATGCCTGCAGTGATTTCAACAGCTTCTGAATATCATGGAAGTGAAGTCCTGTGGAAGGTTCATCAAAGATAAACAAGGTTTTGTCCGTTGTTACCCCTTTTACAAGGAATGAAGCCAGTTTTACACGCTGTGCCTCACCACCGGATAGGGTAGAAGAGCTTTGCCCTAGCTGCAGATATCCTAAACCGACTTCCTGAAGAGGTCTCAGTTTTGTTACAATCTTCTCCTCATTATTATCTTTAAAGAATTCCAGCGCTTCATTTACAGTCATGTGAAGGATATCCGAGATGTTTTTCTCATCAAATTTTACTTCAAGGATCTCATTTTTGAATCGTGTTCCTTTACAAACTTCGCATTCAAGCTCGATGTCTGCCATAAACTGCATGGAAACGTTGATCACACCTTCTCCTTTACATTCATCACATCTTCCGCCATCTACGTTGAAGGAGAAATGTTTAGGTTTGTAGCCCATCATTTTCGCTACTTTCTGCTTGGCAAAGAGATCACGGATGTCATCATAAGCTTTCAAATAGGTTACCGGGTTTGAGCGTGATGATTTTCCAATCGGATTCTGATCAATAAGTTCAATATTTTTGATCAGCTTTTTCGGGAACTCTACGGAATCATAATCTCCTTTTTTACCACCCATTCCAAGTTGGATCTGAATGTCATTGGTAAGGATTTCTTTCATCAACGTAGATTTTCCACTCCCCGAAACCCCGGAAATGACAACCAGGCTTTCCAAAGGAACATCTACATCTATATTTTTAAGATTATTCTGACGGGCGCCTTTAATATGAATCCATTCTTTTCCTTTTCTCCGTTTCTTCGGAACTTCAATTTCCAGTCTTCCTGTAAGATATTCTGAAGTAAGAGTGTTAGCTTTTTTCAGATCTTTATAATCTCCTGCAAATACCAGTTCACCACCAAGGTAACCTGCTTCCGGACCAATATCAATAATATAATCTGCGGCTCTCATTACATCTTCATCGTGTTCTACCACAATTACAGTGTTTCCAAGATCACGGAGATTTTTCAATACTTCAATCAGGTTTTCTGTGTCTTTGGAGTGAAGACCGATAGAAGGTTCATCCAGAATATAAATAGAACCTACCAAAGAACTCCCTAAGCTTGTTGCTAGGTTGATTCTCTGACTTTCTCCTCCTGACAGCGTATTGGAAGTCCTGTTTAATGTTAAATAGCCTAATCCTACCTTTAATAAAAATTCCAGGCGGGTTGTGATCTCATAGATCAGTCTTTTAGCAACTTCTTTGTCATGATCTGAAAGCTTTAATCCATTGATTACCGGAGCCAGCTCATCCAAGGGAAGTTCTATCATTGACTGGATGTTATGTCCGTCCACTTTTACCCAGCTGGTTTCTTCACGCAGCCTCAATCCTTCACACGTAGGACAGAGGGTTTTTCCTCTGTACCGTGAAAGCATTACTCTGTACTGGATTTTATATAGGTTTTCTTCAAGCATTTTGAAGAAATTATTGATGGATGGGAAGCTGCTTTTTCCGTCACCTTTCCAAAGGAAACTTTTCTGTTCTTTTGTTAATTGGTGATAAGGTTTGTGAATAGGGAAGTCTCCTGCTTTTTTGATGAAATCTTTTTTCCACTCACTCATGGTTTCACCTCTCCAGCTTACAACGGCATCTTCGTAGATGGATAATGTTTTGTTGGGAACTACAAGATCTTCATCTATTCCGATTACTTTTCCGTATCCTTCACATGCAGGACATGCTCCGTACGGATTATTAAAACTGAAAAAATGAACATTTGGTTCTAGAAATTCCATTCCGTCCAGTTCAAACTTATTGGAGAATTCTTTTACTTTTTCAGTATCTGTATTTTTTAATGAACAGTATCCGCGTCCTTCATAAAATGCCATCTGAATAGAATCCGCAAGTCTCTGCAAAAAGCTTTCGTCTTCTTCATAGGAGAAACGGTCAATGACAAGATTGATCGTCATTCCTTTTTCAGGAGCAAATCCGAAGCTTTCCAGATCCTCAATTCCTGCTAAGTTTCCGTTGATTTCAAGCCTTGTGAAACCTGCCAGCTTCAAAATATTCAGGGTTTCTTTAAAATTATCAGCATCATATTCCAAAGGAGCTGTCAATAAGAAAGACGTATCTTTTTTAGATGCTTTGATAAAATCTACCACATCAGAAACGGAGTCTTTTTTCACTTCTTCCCCTGAAACAGGAGAAAACGTTTTCCCGATTCTGGCAAAAAGAAGTTTCATATAATCATAGATCTCCGTAGAGGTTCCTACTGTAGAACGCGGATTGGAAGAAATTACTTTCTGCTGGATTGCGATAGACGGCGCAAGTCCTTTGATATCATCTACTTTTGGTTTTTCTAATTTTCCCAAAAACTGACGCGCATAAGAACTTAAACTTTCAACATATCTTCTCTGCCCTTCAGCATAAATAGTATCAAAGGCCAGAGATGACTTACCGCTTCCTGAAACTCCTGTAATAACAATCAGTTTATTCTTCGGGATCAGGACATCTATATGTTTCAGATTGTTAAGATGTGCATTCTTAACGAAAATCTGTTTTTTTATGTCTATTTCTGTTGTATTAGCCATATTTTGTTTATTCATAAAAGTGACTGTACAGCATTAAGGCTGCCAGTATAATGGTGTTTTGCCACAGAATATTCCAAGGCTGTCATCAATTGAACTTTTAAATATTTTCCTCAAAAATTACCTTTGAAAAGAATACTTTCATCGTAAAATTAAGACCCACAAAATTACGAATTTTTAGCGAAAATTTTATGCATATATTATTGTTAAAAATTATTATTATAAATGGTAAATCAGGGAAATAAAAATAAAATATAATCAATGAGAAATGGTAAAATGAGGGTGGTTTTGTGATTTATTCCTGTTTTACTGTTTATTTCACAGTATTTTATAAAATTTTATAAATTATGTTATATTTTTTTTGCTGAACTATTGTTTTGTATTTTAAAATTATTTAAAATTGTACCCTTAAATATGTAATAAGAAATGAGAAAATTATTCAGAGATCTGGTTACACATTTAATGAAGAAAAGATAGAATTAATCCCTCACAAAGATGCAGCATTACGCTGCATCTTTTTTTATGACAACTATCATTTGCCTGTCTTGGTGAACTCCCTTACTTTTGGGATCTGTTACAAAAGAAAACTACGGAAACGATTATGATCAAAAAGATAGGAAGTGCTTTTTTTCTGGGATCTTTACTTTGGGTAAATGCACAGGAGAAGACAACAGATATTGAAAGCATTGAATTTCAGGGAAAATTTATCTCTACACCTTATAAAAGTGCCAATCAGAATATCAGCGTTATCAGCAGAGAAGATATTGTAAATTCTCCGGCTAAAAGTATAGACGAAATTCTTCAGCAGGTACCCGGAATGGATATCAGAAGGAGGGGCGCCAATGGGGTGCAGAGTGATATAGGTTTCCGCGGAAGTTCTTTTGAACAGGTTCTTCTGCTCCTGAACGGAATCAGGATGAATGACTCCCAGACCGGGCATAACAATATGAATATCCCGGTTGATCTTGATGATGTGGAAAGGATAGAAATCATAAAAGGGCCTGCTGCCAGACGTTTTGGGCAGAATGCTTATGCCGGTGTTATTAATATTATTACTAAAACTACTCCCGGAAAGAAAGTAAAGATCAGTGCAGACGGTGGGGATTTCAGTACGTATGGTCTTGGATTCAATGCTCAGATAGGAAATGAAAAGTTTACCAGCTCCCTTCAGGCCAATTCTGCTTCTTCGGAAGGCTATATGTTCAATACTGATTATGAGATCAGGAATGTCTTTTACCAGGGAAAAATGAATATTAAAAACGGAGATGTAAGAGTACAGGCAGGTTTTTCGGGAAAAAAATTCGGGGCCAATGGTTTTTACGCTTCCAGTGCTGCAACAAAACAATATGAGGAAACACAGGCATCTATTGTAAGTGTGGCTCATCAGCAGACTTTCGGGAAACTAAAGCTTAATTCAAATGTATACTGGAGAAGAGGGCAGGATATGTATCTTTATGACAGATGGGATCCTGATTTTTACAGAAATATGCATATTGGAAATAATGTAGGCGGAGAAGTGAATTCCAGCTATCAATGGGGATTGGGTACAACCGGAATTGGAGTGGAGCTTAGAAAAGAATTTTTAGTGAGCAGTAATCTGGGTGATAGAAACCGTTTTGTATCTCAGGTTTTCTTTGAGCACCATTTTTCATTACTGGATAAAAAACTGAACATCAGTCCGGGAATTTCATGGGCCAACTATTCTAAAGAAGGAAATTTCTTTTATCCTGGTCTGGATGTCGGTTATAACTTTAATCCCAATAGTAAAATCTACGGAAACATTGCAAAAGTACACCGCATACCCACCTTTACCGAACTTTTTTATGTAAGTAAAACGGAACAGGGAAACCCGGATTTACAGCCTGAAAATGCGCTTTCATCTGAGGTAGGATATCAATATCAGAATAACAAAATTTTAGCTAAAATAAGCGGGTTTTTAAGAAACTCCAGCAATTCTATTGACTGGGTTAAGAATGACCCGAGTGACAAAGTATGGTTTGCCCAAAATGTAGGAGATATCAAAACCAAAGGGATCGAGGCGGAGTGGAGCCACAGGCCGTTAGAATGGCTGAAATACACGGTTGGGTATACGTATATCGACAGTAAATATGAAGAAAAAAACGGTTTGGTTTCAAGATATATTCTGGATAATCTGAAGCACCAGCTGGTTTCCAAATTAGAGGTGAAATTTCTGAAAAACTTTACCAATGAGCTTGTTTACCGTTACAATGAAAGGGTAAATCTGGGAACCTATAATCTTGTTGATGAAAAGCTGAGTTTTGCTAAAAAAGACTATTCTGTGTATGTTTTAATTAACAACATTACCAATACAAATTATACGGAAGCGTTTGGAGTAGCAATGCCGCAAAGGTGGTTCCACATTGGGTTTTCTTATACAATTAATATTAAGTAGGTGTTAATTTAATATTAATGAAAGTTAATATTAACAAATTGTTAAAAAATATACATTTGCAAAAATTTTTTATGAAACGTCTTATAGGCCTAGGTTTACTACTTGGAATTTCTTTTTTTAAAGCACAGGAACATATTTCCAGCTTCAATGCAGTGACTCTGACCTATAAGTTTCATCCAAAATTTTTCCTTTATGCAGAAGGACAGATGCGTGGTAATGAAGATTATACCTATCCTGATTATTATGAGATAAAAGGGGGTTTAGGATATAATCTTACCAAAAACCACAAGCCTTTCGTAGGATTGGGAAGATATGTCAACTATAAAGAACACAGCTTAAGCAGAGAGGAGTTCAGAGTATGGCTTCAGGATGTCATTGATATTAAAAAAGGCATCGTAAAGTTTGAAAACCGTTTTCGTGTTGAAAAAAGCTGGTTCTATGAGCCTAAAACAGATCTTACTTCCCAGAGAATGCGTTACAGATACCGTCTGAACGTAAGTGTTCCTTTAAATGCCAAAACCATTAAAAAAGGGACTGTCTTCGCTAATGCATATGACGAAGTTTTCTTTGTCTCGCCAATGAAGCCCAGTTTTGCCAGAAACAGAGTCTATGGCGGTTTTGGCTATCAGATCGATGATTACTTTGGAATCGTGAGCGGATATCTCTGGCAGCGTGAATTTGAAGCAAAAGGAAATAAAAACCTACATTTTATTTACCTTGCGTTAAACATCAATATCGACGGGACAGATCATCACACGAAGACCTACGATTTTCCAGGTGCAGATTAATTCTTACTTAAGCTTGACTGAAAATTTAATAAATCCAGCTTAGAATGAAGATAGTGATCGCTGAGTAATGCCCGGTATTTTTCAATCAGCAAAGATACAGCACTTACTTCATGCTCAAGATATTTGTCTTTGTTGAAATAGATATATTCAGAATTTACAAATTCCTGTAAAAGATTTTTATCTTCATCAGTTAAGGCCTCCTTATACGCTGAGTTTTCGAGAAGTTCCCTGGTTTTTTGTTTAAAAGGTTCTTCTGCCTTTAATAGCTTGGCTCTGTGTTTATGGATTTCTTCAAAAGGTAAAGTGACTGCCATAAACTGCAGGTATACCGTAAACTCATTAAGACTTTTCTGAAAATCGTCAAATTCTCTGTCTATGACTGCCAGTTTTTTATACTTGGCAAGCAGGTCTTTTTTCAGATCCTCATTAGAAGTATGGTAATAATGCTGAAAGATAGCTTTATCATTTTCCAGAAGTTCTTCTTGTACTTTTTTCAGTTCATTTTCAAGATCAGGAATAAGTCTTCCGGCATCTTTTGCTTTGTAAAGGTTGCCATCGAATCTGAAGGTTTTTATTTCTTTCGGATAGGAAGCCAGGTATTGCAGAGTCTGTATATCACTCTCTATTCCGGATTTCTCGTAGACTAAAGATACTTTTTTGTCACTGAAAAAATCGGTAGTTTGATGAGATGATTTTTGAAAAGAAAATTTGAAATACTTTTAAGTACTGATTGAAATGCATTGATGAAACTGACCGATATCAGGCCAAAAATTTTAAAAACAGCATTGCCTCCCGAAAATTCCAATATAAAATTTTCATATTCTTTATTATTGTAAACGGTTTCAAATATTATTTTTTCAGCCTGATTCACATATCCGCCTACCTTCATGCTTTTTTGAGAGAAATGCCCAAACTCATGGGCTAAAATGGATCTTAATTCTCCTATACTGGTTGAATTGATAAGTCCAACCCCAATCGTCAGATTTTTCTTTACCGGCAAAAACATACTCCAGAAAACAGAATTATAGCTTACACTGGCATTCACATCAGGTGAAAGAAAAACTTTTTGTGGAGCTTTTACGCTGGTTTCTGCTACAATTTCATCAATAATGGCAAATAGCTCAGGCTGGTGGGATCTGTTGACTTCTATCAGATGCCGCGTGCTGTAATGTGTCTTTTTGAAAATGAATTTAACAAGAAATATAAATACAAAAACTCCAACACTCAATAATCCTGCTGCACCAAACACTGTAAAGTAATTGAGAGAAATACTTAAGAGTTTTATTGCTCCGTATCCCAATAAGAATATCATCAGGAGAGAAGCGAGTATAAGTACCAGATAGATCAGAAAAAAAACTGAAATAGATACAATAGCAGAGATCAGCTTGGATTGATAAGCTGATGAAATTTTAGGCAGGTTATTAGTCATGTGTTTTTTTATTAATATTTCTCTATCAGATAACGATACGCTTTCAGATATTTGTTGAATCTTTTAATATCCTTTGGTGTAAGTTCTCTGTTTACTCTTCTGAGATCCATATTGTCACGAAGGTCGTTCAGCTTTACGGCAACAGAGAGCAGAGATCTTTCTGTTCTTTTAATGAAATCATCGTAATCTTCTTCCGGATCAAATTTGGTAAGACAGCTGATGGCAAAAATGATATATTCAGGAAACCCTTCAGACCTTAAATAATCCAGACTGAATTCTTCCGGATGGTCTTCTACTACATCATGCAGTACTCCAACGATTTTTTCGTCCAATGTTTTACCATAATTCATCACACGCATGACGTGTCCAATATAGGGAGCATGGTATTTATCGGTTTGTCCTTTATGGGCTTTGTCAGCAATTTTGATTGCTCTGTTCAGTAATTCTTCTTTTGTCATTTCTAATGAAAAATAGAGTACAAAAATAAAAAATGCCTTAAAAAAATAAGACATTTTTATTAAGATTATTTCAATGTATTTTAAATACTTGTTTCATCTTCTACGTGAGCGTGTGGAGCATTGTTTTTTACAGATTCTATTCCGTTTTCCATGCCGTTATCAGATTCATACATCTGGCTGGTTCCTATGATCTGTCCGTTTCCTGCCTTAAGATTGAAATAACATCTGCCGTCTTTGGCTGTATTTCTTTCAAATTTTGAATCTTCCTGTGAGTAGGTTTTTACAGATCCTATTCCGTTTTCGCAGGATGGCTTTGTGCTGTAGCCCTGGCTGGTTAAAATAACCTGTCCGTTTCCTGCTTTGAGGTTAAACTGAAAGTCTCCGTTTGTTCTTTTAGAGATAATAAATTTTCCCATGTTTTATTGTTTTTTTGATTTGTGTTATATTATTTAGATGGTATGAGCTTCTTTGAACTTACCTGAAGCTTGTCAGGTGTGATAGCGTTTAGAATTTTGTATTGCGAGTAGTCCTTTGAAGGTTCTTTTAAAGCCAGATACATCATAGTATCGTTAGGCTTCTTAATCATCATTTTATAAAGTCCTGTCTGAGGCTGATTTGACTTCAACGCAGAGTATCCGGGGAATTTCCCTTTGCTGGCAATTTTTACGGTATCTGTTTTGGGAATGGGAATTAAGTTTTCCTTTTTTTGTGCCATCAGCGCAGCAGATAAAAGGAGTAGGGGAAATAATATGATTTTCATGTGTTATTTAATTTTTAAATAAAAATAATATTTTTTTTTGAATAAAAGCACTGAATTTCAGTAAATTCAATGATAGTAAGAATCAATACACTGAAAAACAAAAGCGCCTCAGAAACTGAGACGCTAAATCAAATTTATGTTATTAAAGACTAATAAGCTCCTTTTTCGATATAGTGAGCAGCCACTTTTTCAGTTAAAGCTACTACATTTGGATGGTTGGTATACTTTGTAAATCTTCTCAATCCGGAAAGCATCATTCTCTGCTCGTCTCCTTCAGCGAAAGAAACAATTCCTTCTTTAGCAGCAGAGATGATTTTTTCAACAGCTTTGTAAAGGTTAAGCTGTGCCATAGCTGCTTCTACAGATTCAGGAGAGAAGTGTTTCTCTGCTCTTAATACTGCAGATTCTGCCATATAGATCTGGTTAAGAATTTCAGAAGCATTTAATAATAAGTGCTGCTGTTTTTCAATATCCATCATGAATTTCTGAAGAGCAGCTCCGGAAACCATCAGGAATACTTTCTTAAGATTTGCTATAATTGCTTTTTCTTCACTCATGAATTCTGAGTAATCAGGAACTTCAAATGAAGGGATACCCATCAATTCTTTGCTGATTGCCATTGCAGGAGATAAAAGATCTAATTCACCTTTCATTGCTCTCTTGATAAGCATTCCTACAGCCAAAAGTCTGTTGATTTCGTTGGTACCTTCATAGATTCTACCAATTCTGGCATCTCTCCATGCAGATTCCATTGGTGTGTCTTCTGAGAATCCCATTCCTCCATAAATCTGGATTCCTTCATCCGCTGTATTTTGCGTAAGGTCAGAAACGAAAACTTTAAGGATAGAAGCTTCTACCGCAAATTCTTCAACACCTTTTAATTCAGCTTGTTGGTGATCCATTCCGCCAGCAACTAAGTCAGCAATTTTATCTTCAACATTTTTTGCCAAACGGTAAGAACCAGCTTCACTCACAAAAACTCCGGTTGACATTTCTGCAATTTTCTTTCTGATTGCTCCGAAAGTAGAAATAGAAACACCAAATTGCTTTCTTTCATTTGCATATTGAATAGAGTGGTTTAAAATTCTTCTTTGTCCGTCAAGATTTGCTGCAGCTAATTTAATTCTACCAACATTTAATGCATTCAAAGCGATTTTGAAACCATTGTTTCTTTCGCCTAACATATTTTCAACAGGAACTTTCATATCATTGAAGAAAACCTGACGAGTGGAAGAGGAACGAATCCCTAATTTATGTTCTTCTTCACCAAATGTTAAACTGTCTGGATTTTCTAATTCTGAACGGTTGATCACAAAACCTGTAATGTTTTTATCATCATCAATTTTTGCGAATAATGTGAAAGTATCTGCAAAACCTGCATTGGAAATCCACATTTTTTGTCCGTTGATGATGTAATGTTTTCCGTCTTCAGATAATTTTGCTCTTGTTTTCCCTGAATTGGCATCAGATCCTGCATCCGGCTCAGTTAAACAATATGCTCCGAATTTTGTTCCGGTAGCTAAATCAGGAAGATATTTCTTTTTTAATTCTTCGCTTCCGTAAAGAAGAGTAGGAAGGGTTCCAATTCCGGTATGAGCTCCATAAGCTGTTGCCAATGAGCCGTTTCCTCCAGAAACATAATCACAAGCCAACATCGTGCTCACAAATCCCATTCCCAAACCTCCATATTCTTCAGGAACGGTAATCCCCAAAAGTCCCATTTCGCCCAACTGACGCATTGTTTTTTCGGTCAGTTCATAATCTTTTTTCTCAAAACGGTCATGATGTGGAATAACTTCTCTGTCAATAAATTCTTTAGCAGAATCACGAAGCATTTTTTGTTCTTCACTCAGTTCTTCAAGACTGAAAATTTCGTTTGCAGGAATTTGTTTAATTAGGAATTCCCCACCTTTAAGTATATTGCTCATTTGTTATTATTTTAAATTTTAGATTATAAATTTTAAATTAGATTTTGTTGTTATAAATTTTCAGATGATGTTTTAATGATTTTAGTCAAAATATTAATGATCATTTCAATGTCTTTTAAATATGAATTGATCTCAATTTGAACAAGATTTGAAGAATCATAAAGTTTCAGCCAATATCTTGTTTCTCTCGCTTCTTTATTTGCAATAGAGAGCTTTGATATAAAATCTTTTTTAGATTGAGCGGCTATGGCTTCTTCTACATTTGCTCCAATGGAAGTCCCAGAACGAAGAATTTGTTTTGATAAAATAAACTCGTTTTGAGATTTACACTTAGTATAAAATTTAAATTATTCTTAAGGCAAAATCAAAACTTTTTATTTGGATCAAATTGTCTTCTTTGAAACCCATAGCATCTAAAATTTATAATTTAAAATCTATAATTAATTAAAGAAGTTCAAAGATTGAAGCCGCTCCCTGTCCCGTTCCTACACACATAGAAACCATTCCATACTTGTTGCCGCGTCTTCTCATTTCGTCAAGAAGTTGAACCGTTAATTTTGTTCCGGTACAGCCAAGAGGGTGACCCAAAGCGATGGCTCCTCCGTTTACATTTAGAATATCAGGATTTAAGCCTAATTCTTTCTTAATGGCAACAGATTGTGATGCGAATGCCTCGTTTAATTCGATTAATTCAATATCTTTTAATTCTAAACCTGCCTGTTTCAATGCTTTTGGAATAGCGTAGATTGGTCCCATACCCATGATTCTTGGCTCTAATCCGGCTGCAGCATAAGCAACTAATCTTGCTTCAGGCTCCAAACCTAATTCTTTTACCATTTCCTCACTCATTACCATTACAAAAGCTGCTCCGTCACTCATCTGAGAAGAGTTTCCGGCTGTTACGCTTCCTCCGTTGGCAAATACAGGTCTTAATTTTGCTAATCCTTGTAATGAAGTATCAGCTCTAGGACCTTCATCTATTGAAAAATCAAACTTTTTAGTCTGTAGTTTCTGGTTTTCGTCAAGGAAATTATATTCTACAGGAATCGGAACAATCTGATTGGCAAATTTTCCTTCCTGATTTGCTTTTAAAGCCTTCATGTGAGATTCAAAAGCAAACTGATCCTGCTCTTCTCTCGTAATATTATACTGCTTTGCAACTTCTTCCGCAGTATAACCCATTCCCCAATAGTAATCCGGGTTTGTTTTTGCGATATCTGTCTCAGGGACAGGTTTGTAACCTCCCATCGGAATGTATGACATAGATTCAGTACCACCGGCGATAATACAATCTGCCATACCAGCCTGAATCTTTGCAGAAGCAATAGCAATGGCCTCACTTCCTGAAGCGCAATATCTGTTTACGGTAACTCCCGGAACTTTATCCGTATTTAATCCCATCAAAGAGATCAGACGTGCAACGTTCAGTCCTTGTTCAGCTTCCGGCATTGCATTTCCTACGATAAGGTCATCAATTCTGTTTTTATCCAATTGTGGTAGCTCTGCCATTAATTTTTCAATAACGGTAGCTGCCATGACATCAGGTCTTGTAAATCTTAAACTTCCTTTTGGAGCTTTTCCAACGGCAGTTCTGAAACCTTTTACTATATATGCTGTTTTCATTTTGTTTAATTAAATTATTTTTAGACTTTTTTGCCTCGTAGAGGTAAACTGTTCATAGTATTTGTTTATGCTTTCTTTGTGGAGCTCCGGAGGAGCGATCTGTTAATTGTTAATCCATTCAAATATATATTTTGGATCATATTCAATTTCAAATTTTGACATAAAATCCAGATATTCTTCTCTAAAAGTTTTCTTTTTATGATGTTTTTCCTGATTTAAAATATATTTTACAACAGAATCAACACTGCTTTTAGAATAAGAAAACGCTCCGTACCCTTCCTGCCAATTGAATTTTCCGTCTATCCATCCTTTTTCATTGATGAATTTTGAAGAACCCGCTTTAATATCCCTTACTAAATCTGAAACCGAAAGTGTAGGATTCATACTTACAAGAATATGGACATGGTCCGGCATTGCAAAAACTGCGAATAATTTTTGGTTTCTATTGGACACAATACCTGTAATAAACTGATGTAATTCTTCTCTGTTTTCTTTTGAAATCAGATTTTGTCTTCCTTTTACAGCGAAAACAATTTGAATATAAATCTGAGTGTATGTGTTTGCCATAAATTAACAGGCCGCCTCTACGAGGCTTTCCAATTTCTTAAATTACTCATCTATTAACAGTTCGCTCCTACGGAGCTTCCCGTTAGTTTCTTAATGGTTTTCCGTTTTGCAGCATGTACTGAATTCTTTCCAAAGTTTTTCTTTCCCCACAAAGCTGCAGGAAGGTTTCTCTTTCAAGATTCAATAGATACTGTTCTGTTACAACTGTTGGTTCGGATAGATTTCCACCTACCATTACGTTAGCTAGTTTATCAGCAATTTTCTTGTCGTGTGCAGAGATGAAGTTTCCGGTTAACATCTGGTCTGTTCCTACGTAGAACATTCCTAATGCATCTTTACCAAGAACTTTTACTTTCTGTTCGATGGGTTGGGTATATCCTTGTTCTGCTAATAGTTTCGCTACTTTTTTAGCTTCAGCAATCTGTCTGTTTTTGCTTACGGAAACAATGTCTTTCCCTTTTTCAAGGATTCCCATGTCATAAGCTTCATAAGCAGAAGTAGCTACTTTACCCATTGCGATATTCATGAATGCATCACGAAGTCTGTTATTTTTAACATCATCGTTGTGGAATTCTCTGGAAGTTCTTAAAGTAAGTTCTTTAGTACCACCACCGCCAGGGATTACCCCAACTCCGGTTTCTACGAGTCCGATATACGTTTCTGCGGCAGCAACCACTCTGTCAGCGTGCATTGTCATTTCGCATCCTCCACCTAAGGTCATTCCGTGAGGAGCAACTACTACAGGAATAGAGGAGTAGCGAACTCTCATCATTGATTTCTGGAAGTAAGCGATCGCCATATTCAAATCATCCCAATCCTGCTCAATAGCCATCATAAGGATCATTGCAAGGTTGGCGCCTACAGAGAAATTAGCTCCCTGGTTTCCTACAACTAATCCGTCATATTCTTTTTCTGCTAAATCAACCGCTCTGTTTAATCCGTCAAGAACTTCACCTCCAAGAGAGTTCATTTTTGAACGGATCTCGAAGTTGATGATTCCGTCTCCTAAATCTTCAATTGCAGCACCAGAATTGCTCCAGAGTGTTTTGTTTTTTCTGATATTATCTAAGATAATGAATGCATCCTGGCCTGGAATTTTATTGTATTCTCCTGAGTTTTTATCAACGTAAATACTTTGTCCTTCATCATTTACCTTATAGAAAGTTTCTACATTTTTCACCCAGTCAGAAACTTCGTATCCTGCATCTTTTGCCAGTTCTATACCTTTGGCAACCCCTACAGCATCCCAGATTTCAAATGGTCCGTTTTCCCATCCGAAACCTGCTCTCATGGCATCGTCAATTTTATAAACTTCGTCAGAAATTTCAGGAACTTTATGTGAAACGTAAGCGAATAATGCACCTAAAGATTTTCTGTATAATTCACCTGCCTTATCTTTACCTCCGATCAGAACTTTAAATCTGTCAATTGGTTTATCAATCGCTTTTGTTAATTCCAGTGTAGGGAATGATGATTTTCCTTGAAGTTCATACTCTAAAGTGTCAAGGTTTAATCCATGAATTTCAGATTTTCCCTCTGCATTTTTTACTTTTTTGTAAAAACCTTGTTCTGTTTTTGAACCCAGCCATTTATTATCCATCATTTTCTGGATATAAGAAGGAAGAGCAAATACATCATTGAAATCATTGGCTTCGGCACCGCTTTGACGAACTCCGTTGGCTACCATTACCAAAGTATCAAGACCTACAACATCAGCTGTTCTGAAAGTAGCAGATTTTGGACGTCCGATCACCGGACCTGTTAATTTATCAACATCAGAAACGGTAAGACCTAATTTCTGTACATTGTGAAGAAGGTCCATCATAGAGAATACTCCGATTCTGTTGGCGATGAAAGCAGGAGTATCTTTGGCTAAAACAGTTGTTTTACCTAAGAATTTTGCTCCGTAGTTCATATAAAAATCAATGATCTCAGGAGCTGTATCATTGGTAGGGATAATCTCTAGAAGAGGAAGATATCTTACCGGGTTGAAGAAGTGTGTCCCTGCGAAGTACTTTTTGAAATCTTCGCTTCTTCCTTCAGTAAGGAAATGAATAGGAATACCGGATGTATTAGAAGAAATCAATGTTCCCGGTTTTCTGAACTGTTCAATCTTTTCATACACAGACTTCTTGATATCAAGTCTTTCTACTACCACTTCAATGATCCAGTCTGTGTTTTTTATTTTCGGAAGATCATCATCGAAGTTTCCGATTGTAATTCTGTCTGCAAACTTTGGTGAATAAAGAAGTGCAGGACTTGCTTTTTTAAGCTTTTCAAAGTTTTCGGAAGCAATTCTGTTTCTTACTACCTTGTCATCTTTGGTCAAACCTTTTTTCTGTTCAGCTTCATTAAGTTCAAAAGGAACAATATCCAAGAGTGATACTTCAACACCGATGTTGGCGAAGTGAGCAGCGATACCGCTTCCCATAATTCCTGAACCAAGAACCGTTACATGTTTGATTCTTCTTTTCATATGTAAATTTTTATTTTTATAAGATTATATGATACCCAAAGGTTTCATCATAATTTATTTTCTGTTGTTTAATAATTCGTTTGCTATTTTCATGATTTCAGTCATCACGTCTTTGAAAGCCTCCAGTTTTTCCGGAGCTATTTTCTCCATCACCTTCTTGTTGAAGTTGACAACGACTTCTTTTGACATGTTTCTGGAGTTTAATCCTTTATCTGTAAGCTTTATAATTACCTCTCTTTTATCAGTGGTTGTCTTCTCCTTATAGATATATCCGTTGTCTTCCAGAAGTTTGATGATTCTCGTTAATGAAGTGGGTTCAATGGCCATCTTTGGACCAAGGTTGGTACTTCGGGTTCCTTCTTTTGGATCAATTTTAAGAAGAGTAAGCGCCTGTACCGCTGTGGAATCATGTTCCTGAGCTAGTTCTGTGTACATTTTAGAAACAGCCAACCAGGTCTGTTTTAAAATTAAATCTACGTTTTCTATTTTTTCTTTATTATTATCCATCATTTTTGCGCCAATGGTTTTACCCAAATTTAGTAAATATTATGCATGCATAGTATTTATTAACGTTAAATTTTGTTAATAACCTGAGAATAAATAGATTAAATTGTATGATTAGCATAATACTATGCATGCATAGTATGTAGATTAATCAAAAAAAACCTAGTATTAATGAATGTTTGGAACTAAATTAATGATTTCTTCAAAGGATTCACATTGGTAAATAGAAGAATCTTTAGTGATTACCCAAAAATCATTCTGAAACTCGAAATTTAGAGCAGACAGGTCTTTTTGGAAGTTTTTTTGAAGCAGAGAATACAGCATTTCCTTGTGAAACTGCGGTGCCGAGATAAAAGGCGGAATAAAAGTTTCATTGATTTGAAATAATGATGCATCGGTGAGTTCCTCATGCTGAAGAAGAACATCCTCAACAATTCCAGAATACAGCTGATTGTCCTTTACATACCATATCTTGTCTGCAAATTCTTTGGCCAGCCTCCAATCATGGGAAGAAAACAGGATCAGTTTATTCTGTTCTTTAGCCAGTTTTCTCAAAGTTTTCAGAATAATGATTTTGTTTTTTTCGTCCAGGTGGGTAGTGGGTTCATCCAGAATGATGATTGGGGAATTTTGAGTTATTGCCCGCCCGATAAAAGCTTTCTGAAGGTTTCCGTCTGAGAGATTTTTCAGTAAGGTATATCTGTATTGATTTAAATCCAGTTCTTCAATGATGTGGGCAACTTCTTCACGGTCTTCTTTTTTTAACTCAAAATAAAATGGGTAGTAGATGTATTTCCCCAAAGAAATAAGATCCTCAACCGTATAATGCTGCGGAATAACCGATTTTGAAAAAACAATAGCAATATTCTCCGCAATTTCTTTTACAGAAAGACTTTTTACATTTTTCCCATTCATAGAAATTTCCCCATTCAGTAAAGGCATCTGGTGCAGAATAGATTTGATCAGCGTTGTTTTTCCTACACCATTATTACCAATCAGCAGACACACATCACCAAGCTTCAAGTCCGCATTGGCATTGGAAATTAAAGTTGTATTGTAGCCGATATTTGCCTGTCTGATCTGTAGATGCATAGTTGATTTGATTATACGCGAATGCGCAGAATGTTTTTACAAAAATAAGGTTTTAAGGTGCAAGGAATCTGACTTTATTAATTTTTATTTATAAGTTATTTACAATTCTTGTAACACCGTTTTTGAAAACATCAGATTGAAAATTGAGCAATAGTCCTAATTTACAGTTGGACATTTTTAAATAAGTTAAAAGCTGTGCTTTATGAACAGGTGATATATATTCAACAGTTTTTATTTCCAGAATTACTTTGTTTTCAATCATCAGGTCAAGTTTGAAAGCATTGTCTATTTTCAAATCTTCATAAACGATTGGTAAAAGTTTTTGCTTTTCTATTAGAAAACCTGCTTTTTTTAGTTCATAGAACAGACATTCTTCATATACATGCTCAAATAATCCTGCTCCAAGTTTTTTATGAATTTTTAATCCTGTTTCAAAAACAATTTTTGAAATTTCATTTTCTGTCATTTGTGGTGTTTTTTGAATATAAATATATGAATAGTTAAGAAAGTACAGGAAAAGGGTAATAATTTATTTAGGTATGTTGTGGGGTAAACGCAAAGGCGCAAGGTTTTTTAATGTGATATGTATATATTTTAAGGCGCAAGAAAATCAAAGATTTTCAGCAAGCGTATGAATATTATTCTAATGACTTAAGTAGGTAAAGTGAGTTTTGTTGAAGAAATTATTTTGATACCATTTATGGAGAAGGAGTTGTTAAATATGGTTTCTATTTTTACGAAAAAATCAAAAATTTTTAGCAAACAGGCATACATAATTGTGATTTAAATATTTGGTTTTCAATTTTATCGTAGATAAAATCTTTGCGCCTTAAATTTACAGATCTTTTAAAAAGCCTTGCGTCTTTGCGCTTACTCAAAAAACTATACTTTATTCTGTTTTAAAAGCATCATCAGAATCACAGGAATCCCAAATACAGAGCTTATTACATTCAGAGGGATCTGTGTTTTTTCTGCAATAACTGAGAAAAGCAGCATGATAAGCATTCCCAGAAACATATTAAGAATCCATTGCTGCCATAATCTGGATGGATTATAGACAAGTCTGCAGAAGTGAGGGACAATAATTCCTATAAAGAGAATAGGTCCTAAAAATGCAGTAACAGAAGCTGATAGGAGAGAAGATGCAACTATTATTAGAAGTTTCAGCTGTTTCAGATTTACTCCTAAACTTTGTGCATAGGAATTTCCAAGAGAGTTTCCAATAAGTGGTTTTATGGCCCTGAAACAGATCAATACTCCAATTAAAACTAAAACAAACAACACATAGATCTGATTTCTGGTCACCATATTATTGGCTCCGAAAGACCATAATATATAGTTTTTCAAGCTTTGATTCTCCGCATAAAACTGAAGTAATGATACAATGGCCCCGGCAAAAGCAGATACAAGAAACCCAAAAATAATGAGATAAGATTTGTCCTGAAATCTGTTAGACATTGACAGCAATATCAGCATTAACAGCAAACTCCCTCCAATAGCTGATAAACTGAGAAAACTGTTCTGTATAAACTCGGGAAGTACAATATTGTGGGAGAAGAAAATATAAAAGGCGACAGACAGGCTGGCAACCGAAGTAATTCCTAATATATCAGGTCCTGCGAGCGGATTTTGAAAATATTCTTGCATCAGAAAACCTGATGTAGGAATTGATATTCCGGCCAGCATCATTACTAAAACACGGTTGATACGGATTTCGGCAATTTGGTTATGACCAGAATCCAGAAAGAAATCCTGGAAGCTTAAACTTAAAAATCCTGTATTCAGATTGATGACAGCACTTATTATAATGGCAATCACAAATAGCAAACACAGGATTTTAAATCTTTTTGACATGATTCAGAAAGAGTTCAGTCTATTGTTATTGTAAGAAAGAATCGATTTTTGAATTTAATACATCCTCCGTCATCATTCCCAGATATTCATCGGTTTTATCTCCTTTTCTCATGAAAGTAAAGGGAATAGAACCTCCGTCCCATTGTTTGAAATTGGAAGTGAAGAAATTCTGATCTAGTTTTTGTCCATCAAGTAAGATAACACTTTTTCCCAGCTTATTTTCTGTTGCAAAATTCTTTACAGCACCAGCCCAATCAGCTTTATCATCAAGGTTTATGAAAGTAAATTTTACCGGTTTACCCTTCAGTTCCTCCATTTTACTTTTAAAACTTGGAATTTCTCTCATGCATGGACCGCACCAGGTTGCAAAAAAATTGGTGACGTATAGAGTATCATTGTTTTTTGCTAAATACTGACTTACATTTTCAGGAGAAAGTTCTTTGGGAATATATGTACTTTCTTCAGCACCTGTAGGTTGAGTTACAGAAAGAGAATCTGCTGCTGCAGTATTTTCAGTTTTCTGGCCTTCTTTTTTACAGCTGTACAATGCAGTAAGGAGTAACGTGGATAAAATTATCTTCTTCATAAATTATTTTTTATCTATTTTTGAATTGAAGTTATGGAACAACAAATCTATAAAGGAAAACTGATACAGTTTCATCCGTTAAAAATAGCGAAAAAGGAAGAGCTGACCAAAAATACTTTTTCTCTGGAGTTTGATATTCCTGAGAATTTAAAAGAAAATTTCAGGTTTGAAGCCGGGCAGTTCGTCAGTATAAAATTTCAAGCACATGGTAAAGAGGTTATTAATGATTATTCAATGACTTCGGCACCTTATGAGGAAAAAATATGTCTGGGAATAAAGATGAATTCTCTTGAAGGTGCAGCCTCTCAGTTATTTCAAAACTATAATGTGAATGATATTCTATGGGTGAGTGAACCTGCAGGAAGATTTACATTGGTTTCCAAGCCCAGTGAGTTCAGAACCATTGTAGCCTTTGCTGCCGGTATTGGGATAACCCCGATCTTGAGCCATTTTAAAAATATCCTTCATACAGAACCCAGAACCCGTTTATTTTTATTTTTTGGAAATAAGAGCTCAGAAGATCTGGTGTACCGGGATCAGCTTGATAATCTTGCAAGAACATGTGGTGACAGACTTCAGATATTTTACTTCTTTTCGCAGGAGAAAACGGGAGATCAGTTTTTTTATGGCAGATTGGATGCCAAGAAATTAAATCTTATCATCAACCAGATTCTCCATTTGGATGATACCGATGAAGAATCTACGATCTGGGATGCTGTGGACGAAGTGCTGATCTGCGGAAAAGGAGAAATGATCAAGACACTGGCCAATGCCTGCTATCACCACGGGATTCCGAAAAAGAATATCCATTTTGAACTTTTTGAGGAATTTAATGATGATATTTATCCTGTAGAAAAAGAATTTCCTCTGATTGAAAATATAGAGGTTGAATTTACCATGTTCGGAAAAAAATATACTACTCATCTACCTGATAACAAGGACAAAATCCTGCAGCAGCTTCTGATTCAGAAGTTCCCGGTTCCTTATTCATGCAAATCCGGAATCTGTGGAAGCTGTGAATGTTCTTTAGAGGAGGGTGAAGTGGAACTGCTGGAAAATGAGTATCTTACTGAAAAAGAGGAAGGGCAGGGACATATATTAGCTTGTATGTCTATTGTGAAAAGTAAAAAAATAAAGCTTAACTTTGATCTTAGTTGAGAGCTATTAGGAACATATTTAACCTGGGTTTTATATCATTGGAATTGGGAATTCTGATGATATGTTTCTGTAATGTGTGGGTTTTTGGGCTTACCAATGGGAGAACCTATACTAAAATCTCAAAAATTCCACCAAGGGAAGTCGCATTGGTTCTCGGGACATCTCCGAAAATGAGATCCGGAAAATCTAATCCGTATTTTACGAAAAGAATGGATGCTGCAGCTCTTCTTTACCACCATGGGAAAATCAAGAAAATTATAGTGAGTGGGGAGAAGAGTACAGGGTACAATGAACCGAGAGCAATGAAAAATTACCTGGTTTATCTGGAAGGTGTTCCTGAAGATATTATTATGGAAGACCCGAAAGGTTTCAATACCTATAAAAGTATTCTCCGTTGTAAGGACGTTTATAAAAAGAAAAATGTCATTATTGTATCTCAGGGATATCATAACCTGAGGGCCTTGTTTTTTGCGAGAAATAATGATATGAACGCTTTGGGATTTGATGCTCAGGATGTCACAAAATCTGAAAGCTTCTACAGAAATCAGACGAGGGAAATCCTCGCCCGTGTGATTGCTGTAGTCTATTTTATTTTAGGCGTTTCTCCGGATTAGAAAGGATATCCGAACGCGATATTAACAGTAGGCTTAAAAGGCTGGAAATATTTGAATCTCCATCGGTCTCCATCAGGTTTATTCGGGTCATAGATCTTGTAAGCAAGGTCAATTCTGGCTGTTACATAAGCGATATTAAGCCTTAATCCGAATCCACTTCCGATACCCACCTGCTTCAGAAATTTATTGAATTTAAACTCATCTCCATATCCGTCATTATAGTTGCGAAGGCTCCAGGTATTTCCTATATCTGTAAATAAAGCACCCTCATAGGTCTTATTGAATGGAATTCGGTATTCAATATTGGTGGTAAGCTTTAGATTATCTGTCATATAAGTACGTACTCTTTCGTCCACCTGAGAATCTGCAGGGCCTAATCCTCCGAATGCCACCCAGGCTCTGATATCGTTGGAACCTCCATTGAAATATGATTTAATGATCGGCATATCCTGAGAATTCCCATACGGTATTCCAACCCCGATAAACTGGCGAAGTACCAACGTCTGGTTTCCATTGAATTTGAAATACTTTCTGGCATCAATATCAAATTTTACAAACTGTGCATAGGGTAATCCGAAAATGGTTTTTTGAGGACCGGTAACAACACCGCCATCGTTATCTTTTTTATTGAATAAGCTTAAAATGTTACCCGCGAGTTCTACTTTTCCATTAAAATAAAATGCGTTTGGATATTCTTTTTTCCCGATTTCACTGTATACAAAGTTATAAATCATGGAAGAAATAAGAACATCCTGTGTCTGTCTGTCTTTGTTAACCAATGTTCCTCTGAAGGCTGTCAAAAGATCAGTTCCCTGTTGATTAAGACTCGCACGGTAAGCATCGTTCTCGATAATCTTTTTTGAAACTTCATCTACGCTGAGTTTTCCATCTTTATAATCTTGTCCGGTTTGTTGAGTTTCCGGGTTAAACATAAAATAATTCCCGAAAACCTCATCTTTTACCCTTCCGTCATTCACAAAGTAATCGTAATAAGCATCTTTATTTTTTGTCAGACTGACCTGAGTGTTGAATAAAGTAAGTTTATGATACACCTGATCATTAACACTTGCCTGGTAGTTTAGCCCCGTATTGAAAATCAATCTTCCCAACCCGATATTGTTCTGTATAGATGCCCCCAATAAAATAGATGAAGTAGGGGTATATCGTTTAGGAATAAATTTATAATAATTAAACGGAAGCAAAAGCCTCGGGAAATTCAATGATGCCTGAGCAGATATTTCATAGGCGGCAACTCTTTTATCAATATCCTTGGTACTTCTGATAGATCCAAATGTCCCTGAAAGGCTTGTAGAAAGGTTTTCTGCCCCTCTGAAAACGTTTCGGGTAGTAAGGTCTACGGAAGGAGAAATTCCGAGGTTTAAGACCTGAGAATAATTAATATCAGTTCCCAGTTTAAACTCATACTTTGGAAGTGGTTTCAATACATATAAAACATCAACAATACTGTCATTAGGTGAAGCCATTCCTCCTTGTCTCAGGGAGTCTCTTGCTTTAACGATGCTGAAATTGTTCATCGCCAAAAGATTTCTCTTGGTTACGTCAAGTTTAGTCTGGTCGAAAACCTTTTTATTATCGGGAATAATGGCTCTCCAAATGGATGAAAGTTTATATTTGTCATTCATCGTATGGAATCTTATTCTTCTTAAGCTGTCTTTTTTTGTATTTTTAGGGTAATCACCCGGTTCATCTACAATCGCAACATCTATATTTCCGAAAGTTGAAATCTTATAAGGAGTATCCAGAGAATCTTTATGAATTTCCAGTGTCAAAGGAACCTGCTTTCTGTTTTTAAGAGAATCCGCTACAAAGTAAACTTCATCATTGGAGGCATTGAATCTGTAGAACCCAAACTCCCTCATCAGATCAGTAATCCGGGTTACTTCTCTTTCAAGAACAGTCTGATCAAGTATCTGTCCGGATCTTATAAGACTTCTGTTCAGATTATAATTGTAGTAACCTTTAATCCCCTGATCCGGAATATTGTAAAAATAATCCTTGATCCGGGTAGGATCGTTATGTTTAATGGAATAATTTACAGCTGCTTTTTTTGAAGCGGAATCCAGAGTATGCTTAAATGTTACATCAGCATCCCAATATCCTCTGTAAGTAAGTCTTTTTTTAATAGATTCAGCACTTTTTTCACTTCTGGTCTGATCAAGAATCACCGGCGGAGTTCCCCAATTGTGCAATAAACGATCAAACAGCAGGCTTTTTCCAACACTGCTTTTCATATTATATTTAAGGAATAAAGAGTCTCTCAGTTTTTGATTTCTCATTTCACCGGGATAGGTTATATATTCATTAAGTATTGTATCGTATTTCGTGTCAGCCATATTGTACAGAAGAAGACTTAATGGCATGAAAAGAAATTGCTTTTTATTGGGCTTTTGCTGAATGTAATCTTTCAGTTCCTCATCGAAAAATTCTTTCTTATCCTCGAACCCTAATGTATTCTTGGTAAGCAGATATTCGCCTTCAGGAACTTTTTTTGTCGTACTACAAGCATAAAGGAGACCAACAAATGTTGCAAATGAGATAATTTTATAATATTTTTGAGGAGAATTCTTATAATGCTTACAGCTCATACAATAAAAGTTTTACAATCTTTAGATAAAAAGAAGTTCAGACAAAAATACAATTTGTTTTTGGTTGAAGGTAATAAAATCATTTGTGAACTTTTTAATTCTAACTTTAAAGTTAAAGAAATATTATCAACCGATCCACAAAAATTGGACCGTACTGATATTCCTGTTACCCATATCTCTGAAAATGAATTAAAAAAAATTAGTTTTCTTAAAACGCCCAAAGATTCCGTAGCGGTATGTTATCTTGCTGAGGAAGAAAAATTGACGGATAAGAATATACAGCTGGTTTTGGATGGAATACAGGATCCCGGAAATTTAGGAACAATTATACGATTGGCAGACTGGTTCGGAATAGAACAGATCATCTGTAGTGAAGATACCGTAGATGTCTACAACCCAAAGGTGATTCAGGCTACGATGGGCTCTTTTACCAGAGTTAATGTTGTGTATACTGATCTTGTGGAATATCTTTCTGCAACAGAAAATATAAATATCGGAACGGATATGGAAGGGGAGAATATTTATACGTTTGAAAAACCTGAAAAGATCAATCTGATTTTAGGAAATGAAGGAAACGGAATGAGACCGGAAACTGAAAAGCTTTTACAAAAAAGTATCAGTATTCCGAGATTTGGAAAATCCCAGTCTACAGAAAGCCTGAATGTATCAATGGCTGCCGGGATTATTTTAGGACAGTTGTTTTCAAAATAGAAGCTAGAAACTAGAGGTTAGAATTGAGTACAAACTACTTATAAATATACGCTAACTTCTAGTTTCTAACACCTAACTTCTATATCAATTGTTCCATGCTGGAAACACTTTTATTTTTCTGATAAACCTCCATTTTTTTTCTGACATACTTCAGGGCTATAGGAGCGAGGTAGATCAATGCTGCACCAATCAGTTTTTTCTTCCAGTTGGAGCTTTTCATATTCTTTTTGGCGTAGTTTCCTACGATAGCGGTAACGCCTAGTTTAACAAGACTGTCTGTAATATTCCCTCCTTTAAAAGCAGAGCTTGCAATTCCTACAGCTGTATTTTTGTTGATCAGTAGATCTTTTACTTCTGAGGTAAGCTGTTTGGCGATGACGTCCTTTCTCAGAACCACTTTTTCATCACCGTCTTCATCTATCTTTTCCTGAAGGTACTGGTCACTTAATCCGTTGGTAAATGCACTCAGGCTTTCCTTCGTGTTTTTGAAGGTAAGAAGGTTCTCCAGATCACTTATTTCCCCCTGAAGCAGTTTTTTCTTTCTTCTTAATTCTTCTATGCTCTCGTATTGTCTGCTCATAGTTTAATGATTTAAAAATTTAATAACCTGATCTGCAACAGTATTTACGATCTTAGTTTTGAAGGCAACAACAAACGCCATTACCAGTGCATAGAATGCAGCAACAATTAAGAATCCGTAAGAGTAATTATCCAGAGCTTTTCCGATAAGGAAAGCAATTCCAAAATTGAAAAGGATAATAAAAAAAGCAAAAGCAACAAGCAGTACTACAAAGTAAGTGATGAGTCCGGCAGAAAGAGACGACTTTTCAGTCGCTTCAATTTTCAGAAGATCTATTCTCTTGGAGGCATATTCTTTAATAGTTTCTATCATCGTTTTTTTTTAAAGTTACAAAAAAAGGAACTTTCGTACAAAAGTTCCTTTCTGTAATTTACTTAAAAGAATAAATTACTTATTTTTTCAGATCATTCAGTTCTGCTTCTACATCTTTTGCCAAATCTGCAGTTTTAGAAACAATCTGATCTTTGTATTTATCATATCCGTCTTTCACAGTATGTGCTACGCTGCTTGCTGTTTCTTTGAAAGTAGAAGAAATATTGCCATATTGGTCTTTTACTTTTTCAGAAACCTCTCCGTATTTATTTTTGGCCTGATCTTTAAGATCACTAGCCTTATCCTTTATCTTTTTTCTGGTTTCTTTACCTTCTTCCGGTGCATAAAGCATTCCTAAGATTACACCTGCCGCAGCACCTGCAAGAAGTCCTGCCAATATACCTGCTGTATTATTTCCTTTTCTAGACATTTTAAGTTTTTTAATAATTAATAATAGATTAGTTTTTACAGTAATAAAACTTACAATTTGTATACCAAAGGAGGCTTGAAGCCTATTAAAAATTGTTAAATCTTTTCGATGTGAGATAGAATAAGTTCAATAGTTTCTTCTTTGGTCAATTCTGAGTTATCAATAATGATAGCGTCCTCAGCCTGCTTCAGAGGGGCTATTTCACGCTCGCTGTCAATCTTGTCCCGTTCTATAAGGTTTTGTTTTACCTGCTCCTTATCTGCTTCAATTCCCAGGCCCTGCAGTTCCAGAAATCTTCTGCTGGTCCTTTCATCAATGCTGGCAGTAAGAAAAAACTTATAGTCTGCATTTGGCAGAACTACTGTCCCAATGTCACGTCCGTCCATAATGACACCTCCTTTTTCTGCCAAAGTGCGCTGTGACTGCAGTAAAAAATCTCTTACTTCTTTCTGTTTGGCAACAAGGCTTACATTGTCAGATACAATATTGGTGCGGATTTCTTTGGAAATATCTGTATCATTAAGGAAAAGGATAAGTGTTCCGTTGTTGTTTTTAAACTCAAGGCTGATCTGATCTAAGGAAGAGAATAGTGTATTCAGATCAATTCTCCCATTTTCGTCCAGGCAATGCTGCAATGCATACCAGGTAACTCCCCGGTAGAGAGCTCCTGTGTCCATATGAATAAGTCCCAGTTTATCTGCAATGATTTTAGAGATAGAACTTTTTCCGGTAGACGAGTACCCATCGATAGCAATTACAGGTTTTTTCATACTGCAAATTTCAAGATTTTTTCTTAAAAATCAAGAGGAAGTAAGAAAATTTCAGAATAATTAAGAAAATTTCAGCCGGAAAGATTTATTCTCCTCTGTGGCTGGAAAGGTCCATAGAAATTCCTATCTGATTGACATTGGAAGAGTTGTGGTATCTCACGTGAGCATAATCTATGCGGAATCTGGACACTTTTACTCCAAATCCTGCAGAAAGTCCTGAGAAGTTTCTTTGATCTGCAACCGCCAGCTCATTTCCTCTTTTTACATTATAACCCAATCGGATGTTGAAATTCTTTTCCGGAAACAATTCAGCTCCCAATGAAAAGTGATCTGCAATTTTTCTGCCGGCATTCACTTTCTGCCCGTCCAGGTTATATTCTGAAGAAATATCAAACTTCTGCAGATCATGTGCCGTAATGGTGATTGCAAGAGGGAAGTTCTTGATTGTTCTGGTATAGCCAAGATCAATTCTGAAAGGAAGATTTTCTCTTGTTCCATTGAATGATTTCAGCTGAAAACCAAAATTTCTCATCACCAAAGAAACTACTTCTTTGTTCTTTTTGTTATGATAGGTAACTCCCGCTGTTCCTGAAATTGCGGAAGAAGTATAGTTGTCAATTTTTGAGGTAACAAAATTAAGGCCTCCACCAATCGTCCAGTCTTCTTCAAACTGGTAGGCATAGCCTGCACCAATGGCTACATCCGAAGCTTTGAATTCTCCGTTTTCGAAACCGCTTTCATCCGTTCTTGGTGTACTTCCATAGCTCATATACCTGGCATTGATGGTGGCCATATGGCCATTATCAAAGTCTTTGGCATAAGCAATAGTTCCGTATTTTGAATCGGCAAGATAAGCTGTTGCGTTTACAGAAAGCTGTTTGTCAGAATCTCTATTTAACAGGGCAGGGTTTGCAATAGCAAAGGAAACATCATAATCTCTTATCGAAATTGCGTCGCCACCCAAAGCAGCCTGTCTTGCAGATACAGGTACATTTAAGAACGGATAAACATTTGTTCCTGTTTGCGCATAAGAAACAATTCCTGATAGAAATAATGAAAAAATGATAATTTTCTTCAACTCAATTTATAATTAATGCAAAAATAATCCTTTTTCGTACTTTTCAAAATATTTCTTACATTATTTCTATTTAATATTTTTCTTTCATCAATATCTTTAATGATTATATTTGCAAAATCAAATTCCGGGGAAACCCATACAAATAAAAAGTTACTAAAAATAAAAGATGAAATATAAAAGAATCCTTCTGAAACTAAGCGGTGAGGCCTTAATGGGAAACAGACAATATGGTATTGATACCGAAAGACTGCAGGAATATGCTGTTGAGATCAAGAAAGTAGTCGAAAAAGGCTGTGAAGTTGCGATCGTCATTGGAGGAGGAAATATTTTCCGTGGTGTTGCAGGAGCTGCAAAAGGTATGGACAGGGTACAGGGAGACTATATGGGAATGCTGGCAACTGTAATTAACGGAATGGCGTTGCAGGGAGCATTGGAAGATGCAGGAATAAAGACAAGACTTCAGTCTGCTATCGAAATGGATAAAGTAGCAGAACCTTTCATCAAAAGAAGAGCAGTAAGACACCTTGAAAAAGGAAGAGTAGTAATCTTCGGAGCAGGAACAGGAAACCCTTATTTTACTACAGATACAGCGGCTACTTTAAGAGCAATCGAAATTGGAGCTGATGTGATCTTAAAAGGAACAAGAGTAGACGGAATCTATGACAGTGATCCTGAAAAAAATGCTGATGCTGTAAAATACAATTCATTATCTTTCGATGAAGTATTTGAAAAAAACCTTAAGGTAATGGATATGACTGCCTTTACTTTAAGCCACGAAAACAAGTTGCCAATTATCGTATTCGATATGAATAAAGACGGTAACCTGTCGAAAATTGTAGACGGAGAGAATGTAGGTACTTTGGTTGATTTATAATCAATCCTATAACTAAAAAATATAAAAACACCTGCCATGATTATTGTGGCAGGTGTTTTTGTTTTATATTGATTTTAATATTTATTGATCTGCCTCAATATTTTGCGTAGCATTTTCCTTTTCAACCAACGTATAATGGGAGAAAACCCATTCAATGATCTGATTTATTATTTTCATGATCATCTCAAGTTCGGTGACAGCAGTTACTCCCGGTACCAGTTTCACAACGTCAGGTTTGGGTAATGGCTGTTGTAAAATAAGACCGTTTACCTGAGGGGCAGACTTTGTTGCAGGAATACCATTATACATGCCCACATGTTGTACTGATAACTGAAGCATATAGTCTTGCAAAGTTTCAGGAGGTGTTTTGATGCTAATTGAGGAACTGCTTGAGTGTTGCAGCTGACCTGGAAGCGATTGGTTTTGTATTCTTGTATAGCTGGCTCCTGATTTTGAAGAATCATCAATAGCCATCTTCTGTAAAGCATTTAATATGGCGGCCGTCATATGTGTAGGAGCCTGACCATATATTGTTGCAATTTTTTCCAGTTCTGATACCGGCCAAGCATGAGGCACTACGTCCAGATCATTCCAGTGCATGGTATTCCAGCTTTGGTAAGTACCTGATTGTTGCTGCCATCCAGGTGGTAACGGTGGAAACTTACTATTGAACAGGCTTGCAAATGCGGCCTCACCCGGAGTTGGTCCGGCGGTAGGGTATACAAGCGTTACACCGAAAGCATTCAGATCTTTATTTTCTTTCAGATAAAGGGCAAGAGTAGGTGATAATGCTCCTGCAAGACTGTGTCCGCAAAATATAATAGCTGTACCGGGTTCCGGATGTAAGCCTGCAAGAAACTGCTGCAGTGTCGTATTAGGGGAAGCTGCAGAATGAGGACTTTCAAGTCCGAGAAGGATACTTACACCAGTCGCAGTACCTTTTGAAATATAAGGGTCACTGCCATTATAAGCTGTTGGAACGAAATTGGAAGGATTGTAAGTCGTCCAGTTCACCACTTCTGAAACTGAGAAATCTTCTGTTTCCCAATCGTAAAGTGATGATGGATTGGTTGCTGCAATAGCTACAACATAAGCAGGCAGTGTAGGACCTCCCGGAAATGCGAGAGCATCACATTTAGCTACATATAATGCATTGTCAGCAACTCCTGTAGGAACACCCTTTTCATCTTTTTCTTCAATCAGGGCAGGTCCCCAGACAAGATCCCAGTTTCCTAATACCGGAAGAACGGAAGGATCAGTTGTTGAAGGTGTTTCCTGGCCCATTATTTTAACCGGAGGAACATTGTTAAAATAATAGGATAAATCATACTGAAGCTGTTGCTGTAGCTGGATACCAAAACCGTTGTAGCCTCCGGCGCGGTTGGCAAGACCTGCCATACCAAATACTTGTTGATAGGCATCTAAAGATGGATTTGTCATGATTTGATGGGTTTAAATTAGTTTATAAAATAATTATGAATTTTTTAGATAAAATTCTCTCCTATGTGATATTGTAATCTCTATTGAGAACTTTACTAAATGATAAAGTAAAATAAGTTATAAAAAACGGCCTGCAAATCAGTAGAAATAACCAAAATGCCTCATAGGTATTTGTACCCGAAGTTTTTTGCTTTTGTTGAGTTTTAGGTAAAAACAAATTTCTTGTTTCAAAGAAAAGGCAAGTACACAAAATCATGTTGGAAATAGCTATTATTCGAAAATAATCATTAATCCGAGCAATAATGGAGAAAGCAGAGGTAAGGGACGTGGAAAAGATGCAATAGGAAATTAAGAAAGAAACTCCAGTTTCTCCAAAAGAAAAAAAACTATATAAATGTCTATATTTCAAATGTAAATCATTATATTAGAGATAACAGCTCAAATGCTATATATTGAATATGATTGTTAAATTTAGAACAGTAAATAAAAGGTCACATAGTTCAGAAATTGAAAGAATGTTGTACGAAAAAGCAGAGGAAGAGATTAAGAACCAAATTAGAGAAAGACTGCGAAGAGCTAAGGATGATCTTGACGGGTTAGATCTATTAGTGGAGATTGACATGCAAAGAGGTAAAGCTAATCTTATAGGTGAAGGAATACCCGAGGATAAAGTTGAAATAGCAAAAAATGCAATGCAAAAAATGAAATAAGTTACAGCCTTCTCTTTGAGAGGGCTTTTTGTTATATTTGTGGAAACTCAAATTAAATGAAACCAAGAATATTCATTGGATCGTCTGTAGAATCTTTGGAAATAGCTCATAATATACAAGAGCTATTAGAACATGAAGCGAATCCAACAGTGTGGACTCAAGGTATTTTCGAACTTTCAAATACAGCTCTCGAGGATCTGATAAAAGCTTTAGATAGTTTTGACTATGCGATATTTATTTTTAAACCAGAAGACATTTCGACTATCAGAGATAAAAACTATAATACAGTTAGAGATAACGTTATTTTTGAACTAGGGCTTTTTATAGGAAAATTAGGAAAAGATAAAGTGTTTTTTGTAGCACCAAAAAAATCTAAAGATTTTCACTTACCTAGTGATTTGGCGGGAATTACGTATGGAACATATAATGCAGAAAGAGATGATGAGAATATGCTAGCTGCATTAGGCCCATTTTGCAATCAAATTAGAAGAAAGATTAAGGATTTTAGCTATTCTAATTTAACAGGTTTTGAAAATGAAGATATTACTATAAAAAACATTCTTATCTCAAATGGGGATTTATGGGAATTTGAGCTAACTGCAGAACTGTTAAAAGATCGATTAAAGGACATAAATAAGGATTATTTAAAGCTTGAAAAAGATCTGTACTTTAAAAGATCTACTAGTTTAGGTTCTCGGCAGTACGCAACATATATGGTTGAAAGATTTGCAGATTATTCAAAACTATTAACAATATTTCTACATACTTTTAACGTTGAATTGAAGGATGCAATGGGAGAGGTGGGAGTGCGAGGAGATGCGCATACAATTAAAGCAAGTATTGATAAAATTAAGGAGGTATGTAGTCACCTTTTTGATTGGGAGGCTGAAGTACAATCGGTATTTCCACCCGAAGGAGAGGGAATGGAAAGTATTCCTCAGTATTTAAAGGGATGGACGAGAATTATTTTTGATAGAATGAATAACTTTCCTGATTTGATATACAGTAAGATTACTCCAGAAGCTTTGGAAAGAAATAATTATGTAGTTGATTTAGCTATGAAACTGGATAATTTACCGAATAGGAAAGAATTGACGGAGCTTATGGAACAATTAACTGAGAAAATAAAGAATGGTCATAATGTCTAAAAAAAACAGCCCTTTAATTGGGGCTTTATCATTTCTTAATTGTTAACTCTTTTCCTTCAACTAGGAAATAGTTTAATATATTTGCCAAAACTAAATAACATGAGAGAGAAATTAGAGCAACTATTGGAGTGGGTTAAAAGAAATATTCTAATTATTTTAGCGTCGTCAATACTGTTCACTTTTATTGCTCCATTAATTTTTACACTTAAGCTTAATTTTATTGATTTCACTGAAACAGGTCAAATTGGAGACACTATAGGCGGTATCACAGCTCCTTTTATTAATATTTTAAATGCTGTCCTTATTTATATAGCGTTCACAGAGCAGCTTAAAGCTAATAATCTTTTAAAAAAACAAATTGATGCTGAAGACCTAAAGGAGGAAACAAGGTTGAAAAATATTGAAGATTTGGTAAAATTTGACATTACTCATAACATAATTCCAAACCTTGAATCTTTAAAAAAAAGAAATTGAAAAATACTTTAAAGGCCGAGAAACACGAAAGTTGTTGACGTATAACACATTTCCAGAACTCAATGATGAAATTTTTATCAATTTAAACCATTCAGATCTACTTATAATTTTTGGTAATAGATTTAAATACGTTACTCAAATTTATCAATATGTGAACTACATGAAGAATCTAACGCCACTGAATATTTCACGTAAATACCCAACTGATAGAAATAGTATTGCGTTAATAAGTTTAAATGATGAGCAATACAATAACTTGAAAGAAAGACATATTGAAAAGATAAATATGGAGCTTAAGCATGTCCGGGATAAAACAATCGTTGCATGCCTAACAAAATGTTATAATGTTCTCAATGCAACCGAAAATAAGTTTACAGAAATGGAGGAGAATTATTATTAATGTAGGTTTATAAAACAATAATAGATCATTGTTTTATAAGTTGTTCAATTCGCATCCCAGATAGTCTCTTTTTGATATCCGTTCTCTGTTATGAAGTTGTAGAAATTAAAGTTGTTCATTTGTTGGCTTTTTAATTATTTTTTCCGATATTAGAGATTAAGCATTGAATAACAAATTAAAAAATGCACAGTATGACAATAGAAATGTTTGAGGATTTAATTTTGTATTTAAAGGGTAGAACAGATTCTGCCGCTGTTGAATGTTTATCAAAAATTTATGCATTAGCTGACAGATGCCAATCGGAGGGTCTAATGGATATTGGTATTCCAGAAGTATTAATTATCGATTATTTGAATTTTAAAGACGGTTTATAGCTGTCTTTTCTTTTTCCATTGAGTTCAACGCTGTATATACAACAAAACAAAACAATTTTGTATAGTGTCATTTAAAAATATCAATGTTTTCACAAAATACAGAATGCAGTCTTACCAAAATATGGAAATAATCATTATTTTTGCAGCACTGAATAGAAAAAAATAGTTTAAAACAGTGAAAGAACACTGATGTTTACAGGATTTGTGAACTTTAACTCATTGATATTCAGTTCAATTAATAGATGTGTAATTTATCAAACTTTAATATAATAATGGAAGAATTAGATCTTATATTAGAATCTGTAAAACAAGACATGGATGCAGCTGTAAAGCACCTGGATCACGCATTTCAAAGAATTAGAGCAGGACGTGCTTCTACATCAATGGTTCAGGATGTAATGGTAGAATACTATGGAGCAATGACTCCTATCAACCAGGTTGCGAATGTTTCTGTTCCGGATGCAATGACAATCTCTATTCAACCTTGGGACAGAACTGCAATTAATGCGATTGAAAAAGCGATCATCAATTCAAACTTAGGTTTTGCACCTTCTAATAACGGAGAAAACATTATTCTGAATGTTCCGCCTTTAACAGAGGAAAGAAGAAAAGAACTTGCAAAACAGGCTAAAGTAGAAACTGAGAACACTAAAGTAACGGTAAGAAATGCCAGACAGGACGGTTTGAAAGAGCTTAAAAAGTTAGATGGTGTTTCCGAAGATGTTGTAAAAGGAGTGGAAGAAGAAATTCAGACTTATACAGACAAATATGTAAAGCTTTGTGATGAGCATCTTAAGACAAAAGAAGCTGAAATTATGAAAGTATAATTTTCAGTTGTTGAAAATAAAAAAGAGGTTTCCGGTGGGAAGCCTCTTTTTTTTATTCGATAAGCTTATTCTATTGCTTTTGAACTATATATGGTGTTTTTGTTTAGAACTTTATCATAAAGAGGTCTCATTCCATAATATATTGATGAGTATTTGCGTTAATTCATTATATTTATAGAATTATTCCTGCAGACTTAACTTAAAACAGGAAATTAAACATTTTAAAAGTGATGACGAAGATTATTGGTGTAGGCAACTACATACCATCTGAAATGATAACCAACCTATTTTTTGATAAGCATATTTTTCTTAATGAAAAGGGTATATTATTAAAAGAAAATAATACATCTATTACAGATAAGTTAAAAAAAATTACGGGTATTGAAGAAAGAAGATATGCTCATAGTACAGAGGTTACTTCAGATCTTGGATTTATTGCAGCTAAGGCTGCCATTGAAAATGCAGGAATAGATCCTGAAACATTAGACTATATTATTTTTGCCCATAATTTTGGAGATGTTCGTTTCGGAACAATTCAATCCGATGCGGTACCAAGTCTTGCGGCAAGGGTAAAGCATTTATTAGGAATCAGAAATAATTTCTGTGTGGCGTACGATGTTCTTTTTGGATGTCCCGGCTGGATTGAAGGGGTGATACAGGCAAATGCATTTATTAAAGCCGGTATTGCAAAACGATGTTTGGTGATTGGTGGAGAGACTCTTTCCCGTGTAGTGGATATTCATGACAGGGACAGTATGATCTATGCTGATGGAGCAGGAGCGGCTGTGCTGGAAGTTAACAACGATGATGATTCCGGTATAAAGGCCCATTTGTCAGCTTCTTATACTTTTGAGGAGAAAGATTATCTGTATTTTGGGAAATCTTACAACAATGAAAAATGCCCTGATACAAAATACATCAAAATGGATGGGCGAAAAATCTATGAATTTGCCTTAGTGAATGTTCCTGATGCCATGAAAAAATGTCTGGACAGCAGTGGATATTCCATCAGTCAGTTAAATAAAATTATCATTCATCAGGCTAATGAAAAAATGGATGAGGCTATTGTTAGCAGGTTTTACCAATTGTATAATACACCGGTTCCTGAAAATATAATGCCAATGGTCATTCATAAACTGGGAAACAGCAGTGTGGCTACCATTCCGTCTTTGCTGACGATGATTTTAAAGGATGAGCTGGAACATCATAAAATACAGAAAGATGATGTGGTATTATTTGCTTCTGTAGGGGCAGGAATGAATATTAATGCCTTTGTTTATAAGTTTTAAACTGAGCATGAAAAAACTGAAATCATGAAGCGTATTCTTCAGTTTTAAAAATATAAAAAGAGGTTTCCAATGGAGACCTCTTTTATTTTTACAGACATTTTATTTGTCCTTTCTGATCTTTATGCTGTAACAGAGATTGATACGTTGTAAGCAATTTATCAATATTGCACTGTACTTCTTTACTTGGAATATTATCCGCTGTTTTTTCTTTTTGATCAGATTTTATGCTGTATTTCTTTTCAAGGCACTTCAGGGGTTTGCCATTCTGAAGATAAATACGGGTTTCTGTAATATCATCTTTAGTAACAGGTTTTTCCGGAGTACCGCCGTCAAAATTCCATACAGTTTCCTGTCTGAATATAAAGAAAGGCTTTCCATCTTTTATAAAATATTTTTCAGATCCGGAGAAATGGCTGTGCTCTGCGTAAAAATGCTCTATCACTTTGATCTCATTTTTATCTGAATGAAAAGTAACTTCACCTGAAGGTTCATCATTACAATCATAAATAAATTTTGATTGACCTAGCTTTTTAGCCTCCAGTTGGGTCTGAAGAGCAGCATATTCTTTTTTAATCTGATCAATGGGATCTTCTGAAGTACTGGTCTTCACTGAATCCTTTTTCATAACTAAACTATCTTTTGAAATAGATTCTTTATGGGGAGTTTGGTCTTTTTCATTTTTACAGGAAAAAATAAGAAGCAGACTCGCTGTCAGAAGTAAGGCTCTCATAATAATGATTTGGTATTTGATAAAAATACAAAAATTTTAAGGTAAGATTTCTTTTATATTATCATGTAATAAAAAAGCTCCGGAATTCCTCCGAAGCTTTCATTTTATTTCTGTATCAGAATTATTGGTATCTCTGATGTTCTTTGCTTTTGGTAAACCTTTTGGTAATAGGTTTGAATAATGCTTTATATTTTTCCGCATCAAATAATTGTGAATCTGTAAGGGCTTTATATGTCATCCATACTCCAAAAGGAAGGAGGATCAGGTTTGGAAGCCAGGCCGCAAGATAAGGATTCATTTTTCCGCTCCAGGACATGTTTTCTACCCCTACATTCATTACATAAAAGATAATGAAAATTACAATGGCGATGATTACAGGAAGTCCCATTCCTCCCTTTCTGATAATAGATCCTAAACTGGAACCAATCAGGAAAAAGATGATACAGGTCACCGAATAAGCTACCATTCTCTGCTGATAAATAACAACCTTGCTGAAATATTTTACATTAGAGCTGTATTCATTCTTTTTAGACTCCAATGTAGATTTCAGGTTGTCTAATCTGTTGTATGAGTTGTAAATGATTTCCAGTTTTTTATCCCCTTTTACGGTATCCAGTTTTATCTGGGTTTTGGGGGCTACCTTATGCTTATTACCCTTGTCCATGTACGTAACAACAGAATTGGTCTGATTAAGAACTTCTGATCCGATATTATCAAAGAACTGTTTGTTGTCTTTCTTGGTTTTGGCAATGGTTTTATTCAATTGAGGATAATTTTCAAAACGGTAATCATCCGTGATCTGCTCTTTTTCGATTGCTTTATTGATGATCTCACTTATATCGAAGTGGGAGACCAGAGTATCAAATTTAATAGCCTGATCAGGTTGTTTCAATCTTACATTATCTCCTTTTCCGGCGAAAGCATCCTCAAATACATATCCGTTATATAACACAAGCTTTAGGAAATTTTTATTGGCAGCAGGAACAAACTTTCCTTTTTCAGCTACAATAGATTGTTGATTTTCATAAGCATTTGCCTTTTTATGTACAAAAACACCATCAATATTTTCTCCGCTTTCACCATGTATCTTATCAAATTTCACCATATAGCCGGGAATCTGATCTATAAACTGGCCCGGTGTAAAGTTAAGGGCAGGCTTAGTTTGTGCTATGTTGAAAAGCATATTCTTTGCCTTTTTCTGGAAGTCGGGAATGATATTGCTTGAGAAAAAATACAGCATAATTGCAAGTATTGTTGAAATTCCAAGCAGGGGAGTCATTACTCTGGTCAAAGGAATACCTGCCGCTTTCATGGCTGCAAGCTCATACCGTTCCCCAAATTCCCCGAACGACATAATGCTCGCAAGGAGAATAGTAAGCGGTAGCACCATACTGATGACGTTTACCCCCAGATAAAAAAGAAGTTTGAGGATTTGCCAGTAGCTTAATCCTTTTCCCATAAACTGTCCTAACTGAACCCAGATAATGTTTACAATAAAAATAAAAAACAATACGCTGAATATAAAGAAAAACGGTCCAAAGAAGGTTTTTATGATATATCGGTCTAGTATTTTTAACATGCGCCAAAATTAATCAAAAAGCCACAAAGTTTACTTGTGGCTTTTTATATTTTGTTATTTTTTTAACTTAAAATGTAAATTTGCTTATTTGCCAATTCACTTTCAGCTTTTTAAAGTTCTGTAATTACGTAATTTTTAAACTTATTCTTGTCAAAAACAAACATATTAGGGTCCAGTTGCTGATTCTCTTTGTATTCTTTTATCGCAATTACGGCCACATCTTTGTTGTTTCCGTGTTGTTCTAGCTTTACCATTTGCTTTTTCGCAGAATCTACAAAAAGATATACGAACTGTATTCCATTTGCTTTTACCGGTGTCAGTTTAATAAAATCAGCATTTACGCCATTGATCATCTTCTTACCATTATAAGTTACATTATAATCGTTTCTGTAAGTCGTAAGATAGTTGATAGGGGAGAACATGGTGCCGCTTCCGTTGGGCTTAGCAACGGTTACTTCCATATCATCTGCATTGATATTGTAAATTTTGCTTCCATCGAAGATCTGTTCTGTGTCCATGATCTTCAGTTTGTATTTTTCTCCCGCAACGTAATAAATACCCGGTTCGGTTTTCGTCACCTGCCCGTTAAGGCCGCTTCCAAAAGAAAATTTGAAGTAAGAATTCTTTTTAGAATTGTAGTTGGCTGTAATATCATCCAATATCTTTTTAGCCTTAGCATCAATCTTCTGAGCCTTAGCATCAATCTTCTGAGCATTGGCCATACCTACTGCACTTACAACAAAACTTCCTAATATAACTTTTGAAATAATATTTTTCATTTTTTTATTTAATAATCTTTAGACATTTTAATTTTTGAAAGGTTAAATCATTCAATTTTTCCCTTAACTACGCAGATCTTCCAAAAACTGTTCCAAAAATTCACCTTTTAATGCTGGATATATAAGATCATGTTTCACAAATTATCTTGTTTCCGGTCTTTCAATATACTGTTCAAATTTTTCTGGAAGAATATTGGTTATAGTTAATTTATTAGATGTGATAGTGGGTTCAATTTTAATCACTTTTGTGTTTTCATTGATGTCAACGGGATGTTTACTTCTCATATTCACCATATCTATATGAAGAGCAGTAAATTCATGTCTTCCTTTTTCTAAATCAACAATAACGTATTCTTTTGGTCTGATTTGTCCTAATGATTTTCCATCAAGTCCAATATTGAGTCTTGCTGTATTATCCATTTTATGGAGAACTCCGGCACCATTATAAATAAGTACTTTGCCATTTCCCAGAGTATTGTTATCAATGACATCTAGTTTTACAGAAGCATAGTCGCTGGGAACAGTTCTTAATGCACATGAAGACAATGTAAGTGTACATGCAAAAAGTCCTAATTTAATAGTTTGTTTTATTGTAATTTTCATGATAATTTTTATAATTGATTAGTTTCTTAAATCTTCAAGGAATTGTTCCAAAGAATGAAGGTCACTGATCAGGACCTCTCTTGCTTTAGCTCCGTTAAAACCTCCTACGATACCGCTGGCTTCAAGCTGATCCATAATTCTTCCGGCTCTGTTGTAACCCAGTTTCAATTGTCTCTGAAGCATTGACGTAGATCCCTGTTGAGTGGAAACAATAATTCTTGCTGCATCTTCAAAAAGAGCATCTTTTTCGTTCGGATCAAAAGCACCTACTGTACTTGTAGAGTCTTCAGAAACATATTCAGGAAGTAAGAATGCAGAAGCATATCCTTTCTGTTCTCCGATGAATTCTGCAAGTCTTTCCACCTCTGGTGTATCTACGAAAGCACACTGAAGTCTCAGGATTTCGTTTCCGTTGAAATAAAGCATATCTCCTTTACCAATCAGCTGATCTGCTCCCGGAGAATCAAGAATGGTTCTGGAGTCTACACTGGAGATTACTCTGAAGGCTGCTCTCGCAGGGAAGTTAGCCTTAATCATACCTGTAATTACATTTACAGACGGTCTCTGTGTGGCTACAATAAGGTGGATTCCTACGGCTCTTGCAAGCTGTGCCAGTCTGGCAATCGGTAATTCAACCTCTTTTCCTGCGGTCATGATCAAATCTGCAAACTCGTCTACTACCAATACGATGTAAGGTAAGAAACGGTGTCCGTTTTCGGGGTTTAATTTTCTTTCTGCAAATTTCTTATTATATTCTTTTAAGTTTTTACAGAAAGCATTTTTAAGAAGATCATATCGGGTGTCCATCTCAATACAAAGAGAGTTCAGGGTATTGATTACTTTATTGGTGTCGGTAATGATTGCTTCTTCTGCATCCGGAAGTTTAGCCAAATAATGTCTTTCGATTTTTGAGTATAATGAAAGCTCCACTTTTTTAGGATCCACCATGACGAACTTCAGTTCACTTGGGTGTTTTTTGTAAAGAAGTGAGGTAAGGATTGCATTAATCCCTACAGATTTACCCTGACCTGTTGCTCCGGCCATCAGTAAGTGAGGCATCTTTGAAAGGTCGGCCATGAAAATTTCATTAGAGATCGTCTTTCCGAAAACCACGGGAAGATCCATATCTGTATTCTGGAATTTCTGAGACGCAATTACAGAGCGCATAGAAACCATGGTAGGGTTTTTTCTTGGTACCTCAATACCGATGGTTCCTTTTCCGGGCATCGGAGCAATAATCCTGATTCCTAATGCAGAAAGATTCAATGCAATATCATCCTGCAGTTTTTTAATCGCGGCTACTCTGATTCCTGCTTCCGGTACAATTTCATACAATGTAACCGTAGGACCAATGGTTGCCTTAATCTCTGCGATTCCTACGTTGAAGTTTTTCAGAAGTCCAACGATCTTATTTTTATTTTCTTCTAATTCTTCTTTGTTGATGGAAATTTCTTCACTGCCATAATCTTTCAATAACTCTACAGGCGGCATCTGGAATTTAGCCAGATCAAGCTTGTGATCATATAAACCGTGTTTTTCTACAAGTTCCTGTGATTGCTTCTCAGAATCGTCAAGAATGTCAATTACAGGAGCTACTTCTACATTGAATTTAATATTTTCCTGTGCGGGTGCAGTATTTACAGCGGAAGATGGAGCAGATGGTCTGATATCAAATGCTTCTTCAGGAGTAGAAACCGGAACAATGGGTTTTGTAGAAAGATTTAAACTTACCGGCTCCGCTTCAAAAGAAGTATGATTAGGAGTGGTGATGGTTTCTATACCGGTTGAAACCGGAACTTCCGGAAATCCTTTTGGAACACTTACAGGTTCTGGTTCTTTTACTGTATTGATTGAATTATTGGAAGTGCTGTTGTTAACATCACTTACCGTAACGCGGGATGCAGTGGTCTCTTCAATTTCTTCAGCCTCTTCCTTCAATTCCTCATCTGCTTCAAAATCATCGCTGGAGTCCGGCATCATAGATTTTACTTTTCCAATGGTATTTTCATTGATCTTATCCAGTTTTGCTTTGATAGAGCTTGGACGAAGATTAAATTCAAGAATAAAATATAAAAGGATACTTGCCACTAAAACAGTCCATAGGCCTACCGTTCCAATAATAGAATTAAGGTAATCCATGATCTGGTATCCATAGACTCCTCCTAAAACACCTTGTCCTTTAGTAAGGGCTCCCATAAAAATGGGAAGCCAGCAGATAAAAAATAAAGAGTGGCCGAAGGTTTTCCATGGTTTGAAGGTTTTCTTCTTAAGAATCAGTGTGCCGACTACAAGAAATAAAAATGCAATGATGAATGAAGCAATACCAATACTTTCGAAAATGAAAATATTCCCCAGCCAATCACCTGCCTTGCCAAAGATATTGGAAGATTTTATACTCTTGTCCAACATTGTTCCTGCCTGGCTCTGATCTGCTTTCCAGTTCATTAAATAAGAAATGAATGAGAATGCAAGAACAGCCGATAAAAGTATAAATGTAAGCCCGGAAAAAATACGTGGCTTAGATAAAATTTTGCCTGTTTCAGGCGATTCAGTCTGTTTTTTTTGTGTCTTTTTATCCATAATATCAATGTCGCAAATTTAATGTTTTTTCAACACTAAAAAGAATCTTTTTTCTCCAAAAAATATTTTGGAAATCCCGCTTTTTACAACGATTATTTAAAAATTTGATTAAAAAATATTGTTTGCAATTATAAAATAAAAATAGGGCTATTTTTTTTGTTTATGCAAATCTGATGCTGTTAAATTATATTAACTAATCATATTTGTTTTTCTTTAAAAAAGATAATGAAATTTCTGATTTAAATTTAGAGGAATGAAAAAAATAATAATATTAATAATTATGATTGATATTATTTAAGATCAGAAGTGTTTTTTGAACTAGTTCAAAGGTCAGGATTTAAAACCGTTATAATTTTGTCTCAGAAAATTTCACACATGGAAAACAGATTCAAAACTATTCTGACTTTAGGTCTGATATTTATTTCACTGATTACAATGAACGCACAAAAACAAAAAATGGAAAACACGGCACTATTAATTATCGACGTACAAAATGATTATTTCCCGGGAGGAAAAATGACATTGGAAAATGCTGAGCAGGCTGGAAAAAATACCAAGAAAATTTTAGAATATTTCAGGAGCAGCAATCTTCCTGTTATTCATATCAAACATATCTCAACGAATGAAGGAGCCACTTTTTTTCTGCCGGATACAGAAGGAGCAAAGATCAATCAGTTGGTTTTATCTGAAAAAGATGAAAAAATAATTACCAAACATTTTCCCAACAGCTTTAGGGAAACGGATCTTATAAACTATCTTCAGTCAAATAAAATCAAAAATCTGGTCATTACAGGAATGATGACTGATGTTTGTGTAGAGGCAACTACGAGGGCCGCTTTCGATTTTGGGTTTAATAATACAATTATTGGAGATGCTACGGCGACCAGAAACCGTGAGCTGAATGGGGAAGTAGTAAAAGCTGCAGAAGTTCAAAGATCCTTTTTAGCGGGGATTTCCGCTCTTGGAAACCTTTATGCCCGTGTAGTTAATACCAATGAATTTTTAAATAAATAGGCTTAAAAGTGAGTGTGTTTTGGATACGCAAGGGCGCAAAATGATATTAAAAATTGTGCTATAAGGCGCAAGGATTTTATCTCCGATAAAATTTATTAGGTTCACCTTGCTGAAAATCTTCGATTTTCTTGCGCCTTAAAACAGCACGATTATAAAATTCTTTGCGCCTTTGCGTTTACCCAACAAAAAATTGAAGTTCCAATGCTTAGAAACAAAATAACTTAACATAACTTAATTCCATAAAGGTGTCAATAATTTTGATACCTTTATTTTGCTTAAATAGAACAATGTCCGATTTACTTATTAAAAATATCAGTCAATATATAAACCTTTCGCAGGAGGATTTTAAACAGTTTGTAAAGCCATTTGAATACAAAAATTTTAAAAAGAAAGAGATTGTTCTCAAGGAAGGAGAGTACTGCTTATTTGAAGGATTTGTTCTGAATGGATGTTTTAAAATCTATTACCTGAATGAAAACGGGTTTGAACAAACCTTATATTTCGCGGTAGAAGGATGGTGGATTACAGATATTGACAGTTTGATCAATAATGTACCCAGTATTCTGAATATTGAAGCCCTTGAAGACAGCGAAGTATTGATGATTTCCAAAAAAGACAAAGAACATTTGTATGAGACTTTGCCTCAGATAGAAAAGCTTTTCAGGATCATGAACCAGAAGTCTTCAGTAGCATTGCAGAGAAGAATACTTTCATTAACAGGTAAAACGGCAGATAAACGCTATCTTGAATTTCTTGAAAAATACCCTGGATTGGAACAGAGACTTACCCAGCAGCAGGTTGCATCTTATTTAGGAATTACTCATGAATTTTTAAGTAAAATCAGGAAAAAAATATCATTTTAGAAATCATTTTATTATTTCTCCTTTTTCTTAGAAATGTGATTTCACTTTGTTTGTTGAAAATCAGATGATTGATTGCTTTTCTTGTATTTTTAAATAGAAGGATTCAATTGCTGATATAGGTATTATGAATCTGGATTTGGACGATTTTTAAAATTGAATTTTTCCCAATATTTCCGTGCTTATTAAGAATCTTTCAAAATAAGCAAAACGGAGACCAAAGTGACAAAAAACAGCTTTTTTTAAGCTCTTTGTAGTTTATCATGCTTATTTTTGCATGTCAAGTACAATAAATCATGAAGAAGCTCCAAGATATTCTTATCTCAACCAGGACAATGGCTGTATTGTTGCTGGTGTACGCATTTGCGATGGCTTATGCAACGTTCTTAGAAAACGACTACGGAACTCCTACAGCAAAAGCACTAATTTATGAGGCCAAGTGGTTCGAACTGATCATGGTCCTGCTCATTCTTAATTTCATAGGAAATATCGGAAGATACAGACTATGGAAAAGAGAGAAATGGCCGGTTCTTGTTTTTCACCTTGCCTTTATCTTTATTTTTATTGGTGGTGCCATCACAAGATACATCAGTTTTGAAGGAACGATGCACATCAGAGAAGGTGAAACTTCCAACGAAATCGTAACGGATAAAAATTTCTTTAAAATCCAGATCGAAGAAAAAGGGGATGTTCTTAATTATCAGGATGTTCCTTATATGATGTCTCCACTGCACAAAGATTTCAATGCAACTTATGACTTCCACGGAAAAGAAGTGAAAGTGTTTGCTAAGGAATACATTCAAAGAAAAAAAGACAGCCTTGTAGCTGAGCCCAACGGTGCAGAATATCTTCATTTGGTATCTACCGGAAACACAGGAAGACAGAATATTTACATCAAACCGGGAGAGACAAAATCGATCAACGGGACTTTGGTGACATTCAACAGAGCGATTGAAGGAGCGGTTGAATTCAAAAATGAAGGAGGAAAATTATTCATCAAAACACCTGTAGATGCAAGCTATATGACCATGGCTACCCAGGCAACGGGAAGCACAGTGAAAGATGAATTCCAACCTTTGGCATTAAGAAGTTTATACACCATCAATGAACTGAAGCTTGTAGTTCCTGAAGGTCTTAAAAAAGGAAGACTGTTGGCTATTGAAGGCGACAGAAAGAAAGATGCTAATGTTCCGGATATGCTTCAGATTGAGCTTCAGGGACCCAAAACTAAACAAATTGTAGATCTTTCTGTGGAAAAGGGGAATCCTAACGCTTACAAGCAGGTTACTATGGATGGCTTAAATATCATGGTAGGTTTCGGACCTAAAGTTTACAATACTCCTTTCGCTTTGAAACTGGATGACTTCGTGATGGAAACTTATCCTGGAAGTTCATCTCCAAGTGCTTACGAAAGTCATGTGAAAATCATTGATGAAGGTAAAGAAACTCCTTATAAAATCTATATGAACCACGTTCTTAACCATAAAGGATACCGTTTCTTCCAGTCAAGTTTTGATCCGGACAGAATGGGAACTGTTCTTTCTGTAAACCACGATTACTGGGGAACTTTGATTTCTTATATCGGATATGGACTTTTATTCTTTGGAATGTTTGTGATCTTCTTCTGGAAAGGAACTCACTTCTGGAAATTAAATAAAATGCTGATTGATGCAAACAAAAAGAAGACAAAAGCAGCAGCAATACTTTTAGTGTTTTTAAGCTTAGGTTTAAATGCACAAAAAATCGAAACTCACGGAACTACGGACGGAAGCAGAGAACACATTCATGTAGAAGGTGATAATCATACTCACGCTCCGGCTCCGGCTGTTCAGCCTCTTGATGGTGCTGCTCCAAAGCAGAACTCTGTGGCTACCCCGATGGGGAAAATGAGATCGATCTCTCCGGATGAAATCATTGCCAGAAACAAGATCAGTGAAGAACATGCAGATAAATTCGGATATCTTTTGGTTCAAAGTTTTGAAGGAAGAATTGTTCCTATCAATACAGAAGCGTTGGATGTTCTGAGAAAATTATACAAGAAAGATAAATTCAAAGGTACAGACGGAAAGTATCTGACTGCCAACCAATGGTTTCTTTCAATCAATACAGATACACCAAGCTGGACTATGGTTCCGATGATCAAAGTAGGAACAAAAGGAGGTGATGAACTGAAAAATAAAACAAAGGCAGATGAAGAAGGGTATACTTCATTGATGAACCTTTTCCCGGCAGATGCCAATGGAAATCTAGCCTATATCTTAGAGCATGATTACAATACGGCATTCCGTAAAAAACCGGCTGAACAAACGAACTACGATAAAGAAGTAATTGCTGTAAACGAAAGGGTACAGATCTTCAATGAATTTTTCAGCGGTCAGTTTATGAGAATTGTTCCTGTGAAAAATGATGCCAACCACACATGGCATTCATGGTTAGATCAGAAATTTGAACCGGACATGGAATCTCAGCAGGTGATGGGACCTTATTTTGCTGAAGCGCTTAATGCACAGAAAACAGGAGACTGGAGCAAAGCAGATACAGAATTGGCGAAGCTTTCAGAATACCAGCAGAAATGGGGTAAAGCAGTAGTTCCTGCAAAATCTAAAGTTGATCTTGAGGTTTTCATGAATAAAGCAGATATTAACTTTAAGCTATTAATTTTCTATACTCTTATTGGAGGGCTTCTTTTAATCTTAGGATTTGTTGAGCTGTTTAAATCCAGCAAAGTTTTAAATAAAATCATTAAAGTAATTATAGCGCTTGGTTTAGTAGGATACCTTTGTCATTTCTTAGGCCTTGTTGCAAGATGGTATATCTCAGGACACGCACCATGGAGTAACGGATATGAAGCCATTATCTTCATCTCTTGGGTAGGTATTACAGCAGGTTTATTATTATATAGAAATTCCAATGCATTAATTCCTGCAGCCGGATTTATGGTGGCAGTTATTATGATGGGATTTGCTCACGGTGGTTCAGCTCTTGATCCGCAGATTACTCCGCTTGTACCTGTACTGAAATCTTATTGGTTAATTGTTCACGTAGCGATTATTACATCAAGTTATGGATTCTTCGCACTGTCGATGATCATTGCTGTAATCTCATTGGTATTCTATATTATATCCAATAAAGAAACTTATAAAATTCACCACGATACGACATTGAAAGAATTGGTAATTGTTTCTGAAATGTCACTAACCATCGGATTGTTTGCATTAACAGTAGGAAACTTCTTAGGAGGAATCTGGGCAAACGAATCATGGGGAAGATACTGGAGCTGGGACCCGAAAGAAACATGGGCCTTCATTTCCATCATGGTATACGCCTTTGTATTACACATGAGATTAGTGCCAGGTTTGAGAAGCAGATGGGCATTCCACGTAGCAACGATGTTTGCATTCTGTTCAATGGTAATGACTTATTTTGGAGTGAATTACTACTTAAGCGGACTTCACTCCTATGCAGCAGGAGATCCGGTACCGGTACCAGCTTGGGTATACATCGGAATCTCTACAATGATCATCTTATCAGCTGTTTCTTTTATGAAATTTAAAGCTTTAACAAAGAAATAAAGATCTGAACATAAAAATTAAAATCCTGGAATTCACTTCCGGGATTTTTTTATTCCTATTGTTTTTGGTATTGGGATGAGCTGTTTTAACGGTAAGTTCGGAATGATTTTTTTATTGTGGTAACTGATCGTTCGCAAAGGCGTTTCACTCAGCAAATAAAATAATGTCCTTAGCTAGACGAAGTGCCTTTGCAAATAAAAGTAAAGCGCTAATATAAATGAACTTCGTGAATTTTGCGCTTAGTTAATCACCTCGAATCATGAAGCCTTTAAAAAATTCATAATTCATCACTCATAATTCAAAATTTATCACCATCTTTATGATATCAAAACAATATCAAATTAAAATTAAATCATGGAAAAAACATTAAAACCCATGTCGGGTTATCTTACACTGGTCATCTGCCTTGCCTTGTTTGTGGCAGCAGTTTACTTCTTTGTTAGCGGAGTAGATCAAAGTATCGCTTATGTGGTGATCGCTATGCTTTGCTTTCTTGTTTCATGCTTTTTCTTGAAGGGGCTAATGATTATTCAGCCCAACCACTCAAGAGTACTGAACTTTTTTGGAAAATATGTAGGGAGTGTAAAAGAGAACGGATTATTCTTTATCAATCCTTTGTATTCGTCACAGAAAATATCTTTGCGTTCCGAAAATTTACAGGGACAGACTTTGAAGGTTAATGATAAAATGGGTAATCCTATTGAAATTGCAGTAGTCATTGTATGGAAAGTAGGTGATACTTACAAAGCTGCTTTTGATGTGGAACGTTACTCTGATTTCGTAAAAATGCAGAGTGAGGCGGCAGTACGTCATTTGGCGATGAGCTTTCCTTATGATAATTTAGAAGACGATCATGCTCCGATTACCCTGAGAGAAGGAGGAGATAAGATCAATTCTATCTTGGAACAGGAACTTACAGACCGTCTTTCAAAAGCAGGAATTGTGATTCAGGAAGCAAGGATTTCGCATTTGGCTTATGCTTCGGAAATTGCAGGAGCTATGCTTCAGAGACAGCAGGCAACGGCTATTGTAGCGGCAAGAACCAAGATTGTGGAAGGAGCTGTAGGAATGGTAGATCTTGCCTTGAAAAAACTTTCAGAAGAGAATATCGTTGAGCTTGATGACGAAAGAAAAGCGGCAATGGTAAGCAATTTAATGGTGGTTCTTTGCGGAGAAAAGGCAGCGACACCGATATTAAATGCAGGAACACTTTATAATTAAAAAGTGAAAAAAATTAACAAGTAGATTTTAGTGCAGGTCTTCTTTGCGCTAGAATAGTCAGAAATAATGTTAGAGAATTTTAGAAAATGAAATCAGAAAAAGCTCAGAACTCTTCAGAAAGCAAAAGCAAGAAATCTTTTGTAATAAGGATAGATGAGTCTACTTATAAACTCCTTGAAAAGTGGGCCAATGATGACTTCAGAAGTGTGAACGGACAGATAGAATACCTGTTGCATCAGGGGCTGGTCAACGCAGGGAGGAAGAAGAAAGAGTAGTTTAAAAAAAATAATCGGGGAGGATAAATGCTTTTTTCAGGGAATATAGCTGTCAAAAGATACTGCTCCTTCTCTTTTTTAAATTACAGAAAATATAAAAAAGGATTCTTTTTTTAGCTTTTCAATAAATAAATAACAATTCAATTAACCTTATACCAAAAAGAAAGCAGAGAAATTTTCTCTGCTTTTTTATTTTATACAACTCTGAAGACTATCTGCTCCAACGTAGAATATGACGAGCCAAATCAAGCCTTTAATGGTAAAGAAAGCAAGTCCTGCCCATCCCACACGCTTGAACCACTTCTTAAGCTTTGAGTTATTTTCTTGTGAATTTTCCATTGGTGATTATCAAAATGATTACCCTGCAAAGATAAGCATGTTTATAATTAGTCCAAATAAAAAACACATTAAAAATTAAAGTTTTGAGGTTCACATAATATTTTTATCTTTAGAGAGAACGAAAAGTAAGATTTTATGTCAAAAAAAGTAAAGGATTTCGGAATCGAAAAAACGCTGAAAAATTTAGGTATTAAAGAAGAGAACAAAGGTACCTCAACAGGCGGCAAATATTTCGCTTCAGGAAAGGTGATAGAAAGCATTTCTCCTGTGGACGGAAAGTTGATCGCTAAAGTGAAGACTTCCGGAGAAAGTGATTATGACAAAGTAATTGAAACGGCTCAAAAGGCGTTTCAGGAATTCAGACTGATCCCGGCTCCCAAAAGAGGAGAGATCGTAAGACAGCTGGGCTTAAAATTAAGAGAATATAAAGATGATCTTGGTAAACTTGTTTCTTACGAAATGGGTAAATCATTACAGGAAGGACTTGGAGAAGTTCAGGAGATGATTGACATCTGCGACTTTGCTGTAGGACTTTCAAGACAGCTTCAGGGGTACACGATGCACTCTGAAAGACCTGGTCACAGAATGTATGAGCAATACCATCCGCTGGGAGTAGTAGGAATCATTACTGCATTCAACTTCCCGGTAGCCGTATGGTCCTGGAATACAGCACTGGCTTGGATCTGTGGTAACGTTACCATCTGGAAGCCATCTGAAAAAACACCGCTTTGTGCCATTGCGTGCCAGAATATCATGATGGAAGTTATAAAGGAAAACAATCTTCCTGAAGGGGTTTCTAGTGTATTGGTATCAGATCACGAAATCGGACAGAAATTAGTGGATGATAAAAGAGTAGCGCTGGTATCTTTCACAGGTTCTACAAGAGTAGGAAGAATGGTTTCTTCTAAAGTAGCAGAAAGATTCGGGAAATCTATCCTTGAATTAGGCGGAAACAACGCAATTATCATTACAAAAGAAGCTGATATTGATATGTCTATCATTGGAGCTGTTTTCGGAGCGGTAGGAACTGCAGGCCAGAGATGTACTTCAACAAGAAGACTGATTATCCACGAAAGTGTATATAACGAAGTGAAAACAAGATTAACAAAAGCTTACGGGCAGCTGAAAATCGGAAATCCATTGGATGAGAACAACCACGTAGGTCCTCTGATTGATACGGATGCTGTAAACCAATACGAAGAAGCCATCAAGAAATGTAAAAAAGAAGGCGGGAAATTCGTTGTTGAAGGCGGAGTTTTAACCGGAAAAGAATACGAATCCGGATGCTACGTGAAGCCTTGTGTTGCAGAAGTGAAGAACTCTTATGAGATCGTTCAGCATGAAACATTTGCACCGATCTTATATCTGATCAAATACAAAACACTGGAAGAAGCCATCGCCATTCAGAATGATGTTCCACAAGGACTATCTTCAGCGATCATGACTCAGAACTTAAGAGAAGCAGAATTATTCCTTTCTCATGCAGGTTCAGACTGTGGTATTGCCAACGTAAATATCGGAACTTCCGGTGCTGAAATTGGAGGAGCTTTCGGTGGTGAAAAAGAAACCGGAGGAGGAAGAGAGTCAGGATCAGACGCTTGGAAATACTATATGAGAAGACAAACCAATACTATCAATTATACCGCGCAACTTCCTTTAGCACAGGGTATTAAATTCGATTTATAAAAGCTTTACTTAAAGCACTCAAAAAACATAAAAACTTAATAACCTGAATGATTAAATGCCTCATTCTCTGGATCATTTAATCATTCATTTATTAAATCACACAACAATTTATTATGGAACAGACATTAGATATAAAAGCAAATAAAGTAAAAGAAACAGTAGGAAGACATGTGCTGGCAGACGGTTTCGATTTTGTGATGGATATTGAAAAATCACATGGATCATGGCTTTATGATAAACTTACAGACAGAGAGTACCTGGATATGTTCTCTATGTTTGCATCAGCATCTATCGGATACAATCACCCTTATCTTCTGGAAAGATCAGAATGGTTGGGAAGAATGGCTGTAAATAAACCTACTTTGGCTGACGTTTACTCAGAAGAATACGCCCATTTCCTTGAAGTATTTGAAAGAGTAGTGATTCCTGAAGAATTACAATACGCTTTCTTTATCGAAGGCGGAACTATGGGTGTTGAAAATGCGATGAAAGCATGCTTCGACTGGAAAACCCGCAAAAACTTTGCAAAAGGATTAGAAACAGAAGCAGGAATCTGTATTCACTTCAAACAGGCTTTCCATGGAAGAAGCGGTTATACTTTGAGCTTAACCAATACTTCGGATCCAAGAAAGTACCAATATTTCCCAATGTTCAACTGGCCGAGAATTTTAAATCCGAAATTAAAGTTCCCGATTACAGAAGAAAACCTTGAAGAAACAATCAAAAATGAAAACCTTGCTTTACTTCAGATTGAAGAGGCTATTCTGATGCACCCTGATAAAGTGGCTTGTATCATCATAGAACCTATTCAGGCCGAAGGAGGTGACAATCATTTCAGAGACGAATTCCTATTGGGATTAAGAAAAATCTGCGATGACAACGAAATCTTACTTATTTTTGATGAAGTTCAGACAGGTATTGCCATTACAGGAAAAATGTGGGCATTCCAGCACTTTACAGCAAAACCGGATATCATTTCTTTCGGGAAAAAAGCTCAGGTTTGTGGTGTTTTAGCCAATAAAGAAAAGTTTGATGAAGTTCCGAATAACGTTTTCAGAGAAAGCTCAAGAATCAATTCTACATTCGGAGGAAACTTTATAGATATGCTTCGTTTCCAGTTGGTAATGGAGGTTATTGAAAAAGAAAACCTTGTGGAAAATGCAAGAGTTGTTGGAGATTTCTTATTGGAAAGCCTGAAAGCGCTTGCTGAAAAATATCCTGAAAAAATTTCAAATGCAAGAGGAAGAGGCCTGATGTGTGCTGTTGACTTGCCATCTGCAGAACAGAGAAATCACCTTATGAATGAGCTTTTCAAAGATGGATTAATCATTCTTCCGTGTGGAGATCAGTCTCTTCGTTTCAGACCTCATTTGAATGTGACAAAGGAAGAAATTCAACTTGCTCTGGACAAAATAGAAGGCAATATTAATAAAATTTAAAACTCAGGAATTTGTAATTTTAAAAAAAATATCGTATATTTAGATACTCAAACAATAGGATATGGAAAGAAGTACGAGAGTATCGGTTTATGTAAGTGATAACCCTTCAGAAATTCAGTTGGTTAAGTCTAAATTGGATGATGCGCAAATTACAAACACCGTTGAAAATAATTATCTTACGTTTACTACAACCCCCACGGCAACTTCGCTGAAGGTAATGGTAGATCTGGAAGATGAATCAAAAGCATTTGAAATTATTGATGCTTACCTTCAACAAAGTGAAAATCAATAAACAATTTCATAATTTTAAATTTTACTACTTCGAACCGAAAATTAATCTTAATTAATTTTCGGTTTTTTAATTAATTACGAACCATTAAAAGATTATCCATTCAATTATTATTAGTTATCTAATTTTTAATCATTCAATCTTTTAATTTTTTAAATCAAACGTTACAAAATGAACCCAGAGATCAAATTAAGACAATCGCAAATTGAAGACAGAGACAGGATTTGGGAAATTATCCAGCAATCTATTGAAAGAAGAAGACAAGACGGAAGCACCCAATGGCAGAACGGATACCCTAATCTGGGGACGGTAGAAAGTGATATTGCTAAAGGTTTTGGACATGTTTTAACCGTAGACGGAGAAATTGCGGTATATGGAGCCCTTATTCTGAATGATGAACCAGCTTACAGTACCATTGAAGGAGCATGGTTAAGCGACGGTGAATTCGTAGTGGTTCATAGAGTGGCTGTGGATGAGAAATTTGCTGGACAGGGAATGGTGAAGAAGTTTTTTGATCATATCGAAGAATTCACCAAATCCCATGGTATTCAGAGTATTAAAGTAGATACCAACCATGATAATATGGCCATGTTGAAAATCCTTGAAGGCAGAGGGTATTCCTACTGTGGAGAGGTTCTTTTAAGAGACGGAATGAGAAAAGCTTTTGAGAAGATTATAATTTAAGCAAAAAGTTAAATCATCTTTCATTGAATTTTTAAACCGGGCTGTATTTATAAACTCTATCGGGTTTGTTCGTTTGGTTCTGAACTAATTTTTACTTTTGTTCAAATTTTTATATATGCACCAGAGTATAGAAATTGATGAGAAAATTTTTCAGGATGCCGTAAGATTTTATGGCACCGTGTTCAGCTTACCTCCTTTAGCATCAAAAATCTATTCCTACCTTCTTTTTGACTATGAGAAAGTAGGAATTACTTTTGACGAATTTGTGGAAGTGCTCTCCGCGAGCAAAAGCTCCGTTTCTACCAGTATTTCATTATTGTTAAATGCTCAGCTTATAGTTGATCATAACAAAATGGATGAACGGAAACGGTATTTTTTCATCAATGATGAATACAAAAAAATACGATTCGAGAAAATTGTCCAGAAAATGCAGGACGAATTGAAACTATTAGATGATTTAAACAATTTTAAAAAAAGTAAAGACGATGGATACAATGAAAGAATAGAAGTTTACAAAGCACTCTTAAACAAAAACATAGAAAATATTCAGGAATCTCTTAATAAACTATAAAATGAATAATAAGCTAGTTATACTTTCCATTGCAGCGCTTTCACTGACTGCCTGCAAAAAAGAAGCTCCGAAACAGGATGGTGCCAAGCCGTATCCTGTGGTTTCCGTGGAGTCAAAAAATATAGTGGGTTATCAGACGTTTCCGGCTACCATCCAAGGTAGGGTAAACAATGATGTACGTGCAAAAATACAGGGATATATTACCCAGGTATTGGTAGATGAGGGACAATATGTTACAAAAGGACAGCCTTTGTTCCGTTTGGAAACCAATATCCTGAACGAAAATGCTGCCGCTTCCAAAGCAGGAATCGGTGCAGCGGAATCCAATATTGCCGCTGCTCAGGCTTCTGTAAATGCTGCTCAGGTTGAAGTAAACAAATTAAAGCCTCTGGTTCAGAAAAATATTATCAGCAACGTACAGCTGCAGACTGCTCAGGCTCAGCTTGCTCAGGCGCAGGCTCAGTTACAACAGGCCAATGCTTCCAAAAGACAAGCACAAGCCAATTATAAAGGTGTAGAAGCCAATATTGAATATTCTATCATTCGTGCGCCTATTTCAGGGGTGATCGGAAGACTGCCGTTAAAAGTAGGAAGTCTGGTAGGACCGTCTGATCAGACTGCTCTGACAACGATTTCTGATACGTCTGAGATCTATGCTTACTTTGCAATGAATGAAAAAGAGTATTTTGATTTCCTTGAAAAGTCTCCGGGAGCTTCTATGCCTGAGAAAATCAAAAACCTGCCAATGGTGGAGCTTCAGCTGGCCAATGGAAGTCTTTATCCTGAAAAAGGGAAAATTGAAGCCATTACCGGTCAGATTGATCCTACAACAGGGACCATTCAGTTCAGAGTTGCGTTTTCCAATGCTCAGAAATTATTAAGCAATGGTAACAGTGGAACCATCAGATTCCCTCAGCGTTATGATAATGTTCTTGTAGTTCCTGAAAGTGCTACTTATGAGCAGCAAGGTATTGTGTACGTATACAAAGTAGAAAAAGGAGATACTGCCAGAAACGTGGTTGTGAATGTTATTGACAGAATCGACAATCTGGCGCTTATCAAATCTGGAGTTAATAAAGGTGAAACAGTTGTCGCAGCTGGTATCGGAAGTTTGAAACCGGGAACAGCAGTAAAACCAAAACCAATTAAAATGGATAGTCTTGTTCAATCAATAAAACCGAAATTCTAATGATAAAAAACTTTATTAACAGACCGGTTTTATCTACCGTAATCTCAATCCTGATTGTGATTCTCGGTGTGTTGGGACTGATCTCGTTACCGGTTACGCAGTATCCGGATATTGCACCACCTACAGTAAGTGTCTCCACAAACTATACGGGAGCCAATGCTGAGACGGTGATGAAAAGTGTAGTAGTACCTTTGGAAGAACAGATCAACGGGGTGGAAGGTATGGATTATATTACTTCCAGTGCCGGAAATGACGGTTCTGCTCAGATCCAGGTTTTCTTCAAACAAGGAATAGATCCCGATATTGCAGCGGTAAACGTACAGAACCGTGTGGCCAGAGCAACACCTCTTTTGCCGTCTGAAGTGACGCGTTCAGGGGTTGTAACTCAGAAGCAGCAAACGAGTGCCCTGATGTATATGTCTTTCTATTCTGAAAATAAAGATCTTGATGACGTATACCTTCAGAACTTTTTGAATATTAATATTATTCCAAACCTGAAAAGGGTAAATGGTGTAGGGGATGCCAACGTTTTCGGAGGTAAAAACTACTCGATGAGAATCTGGCTGGATCCTGCAAAAATGGCTGCTTACAGCGTAACTCCTACCGATGTTACCAATGCCATCAACGAGCAGAGTAGAGAAGCCGCAGCGGGTTCTATCGGACAAAACAGCGGTAGTTCTTTTGAATATATCATCAAATATGTAGGTAAATTCAACGATAAAGAACAATACGATAATATCATCATCAAATCTCTTGCAAACGGGCAAAACCTGATGCTGAAAGACGTTGCTAAAGTAGAACTGGCAGGACAGTCTTATACAGGAATCGGGGAAAACGGAAACAATCCTTCCATCAGTATGGGGATCTTCCAGACTCCGGGATCCAATGCACAGGAGATTATTAAAAATATCAAAGCCTATCTGAAATCAGCTGAGGGAACTTTTCCAAAAGGCGTAAAGTATACTTTCAACTTTGATACCAACGAATTCCTGGAAGCTTCTATTGAAAAGGTAGTACATACCCTGATTGAAGCCTTCATTCTGGTATTTATTGTCGTATATATTTTCCTACAGGACTTCAGATCTACGCTGATTCCGGCCATCGCGGTTCCGGTATCTATTGTGGGAGCTTTCTTCTTCCTGAATCTCTTCGGATATTCATTGAACCTTTTAACCTTATTTGCACTGGTGCTGGCGATTGGTATTGTAGTGGATGATGCCATCGTCGTCGTCGAGGCTGTTCATGCCAAGATGGAGCATGGTATTTCAGATGCTAAAAAAGCAACGGTAGAAGCGATGGATGAGATTACGGGAGCTATTATTTCTATTACTTTGGTAATGGCAGCAGTATTTATACCGGTAACGTTCATTACAGGACCTACAGGGGTATTCTACCAGCAGTTTGGTATTACGCTGATTATAGCCATTATCATTTCTGCTATTAATGCATTAACGCTGAGTCCGGTTTTATGTTCATTATTCCTGAAACCTCACGCCGAGCATCATAAAGAGTATAAGAATTTAAATATTTTACAGAAGTTTTTCTACAAGTTTAATATTGCTTTTAAAACAACTACTGAACGTTACGGAAGAGGATTTGTATTCCTTTTAAGACATAAATGGGTTACCCTGATTATTTTTGCTATTACAGGAGGAATCTTATTCTGGGCAAGCAGCAGTATGAAGAAAGGGTTTGTACCTACAGAAGACAGAGGGATTATCTTTACCGATGTCCAGCTTCCTCCGGGAGCTTCTATGGAAAGAACTTACAACGCTTTGAAAACACTTCAGGCTAAGGCATTGAAAGTTCCGGGAGTACAGAATGTAACGATTTCTACGGGAAGAGGGTTCTTATCCGGAAACGGAAGTAACAACGGTCTTGCCTTTGTTAAGCTGAAACCATTTGAGGAAAGAAAAAAAGACGGACAGACTTCTGAAGATATCACCAAAAAATTATTTGGAATTGTAGGATCTGTTCCTGATGCTAAAGTGGTATTCTTCCAACCGCCAAGTGTACCTGGGTTTGGTAACAGTGCAGGTTTTGAAATGGTATTGCTGGACAAGTCAGGTGGAGAATATGCTGATCTGGATGCTAAGACCAATGAATTCATCGGTAAGCTGATGCAGAGACCGGAAATTCAGTTTGCGCAGACTTCATTCAATACTAAATATCCTCAGTATCAGATGGAAATTAATGTTCCTCTGAGCAAGCAGCTTGGGGTTTCTGTAAATGACATCCTGTCTACCATGCAGGGATATATCGGAGGTATTTATACTGCCGACTTTACCAAGTATGGAAAACAGTTCAGAGTGATGGTTCAGGCTCTTCCTGAAAACAGAAAGAACATCGAAAATCTGAACCAGCTTTATGTCAGAACAGGATCAGGTATCATGTCTCCGATTTCACAGTTTGTAACATTGACAAAAGCATACGGACCACAATCTGTAAGCCGTTATAACCTGTTTACCTCAGTAAAGGTGACAGGAGCAAACAATGACGGATACAGCTCCGGGGATGCGATTGCTGCAGTACAGCAGGTAGCTGATGAAACCCTGAATCAAAACTATGCTGTAGAATTTACAGGGCTGACCAGAGAAGAATTAAATTCAGGATCTCAGACCCTTCTGATTTTCGGGCTAAGTTTGATCTTCGTTTATTTCATCCTTTCTGCACAGTATGAAAGCTACATCCTTCCGCTGATCGTTATCATTTCTCTTCCTCTCGGGGTAATGGGAGCTTATTTCGGACAGAAGATCATGGGACTGGAAAATAATATTTACTTCCAGATTGCCCTGATCATGCTTGTGGGATTACTGGCGAAAAATGCGATTCTTATTGTTGAATTTGCTGTTCAGAGAAGACATCACGGAGAAACCATTGTAATGTCAGCCATCAATGCAGCAAAAGCCAGAGTGAGACCTATCTTAATGACATCATTCGCCTTTATCTTCGGTTTATTGCCGTTAGTGCTGGCAAGTGGAATTGGTGCAGTAGGTAACAGATCCATCGCTACGGGTGCGGCAATCGGACTATTGATAGGAACTGTTTTGGGATTATTTGTAATTCCGGTTCTGTATGTGATCTTTGAAACACTGCAGGAAAAAATTAAACCTATCAAAAAAGAAGAAATCAATTTAGCAGAATAAAATTAAGATTTAAGAAATTAGAAGTTAGAAATTAGAGATGAGTCTAAAAACTAACTTCTAACTTCTAAACTCTAACTTCTAATTAAAAATAATGAAGAGTTTATTAAACATCATAAAAGGAATCACTTTTTCAGTTTTCATACTCGGAGCCATTTCATCCTGTATGGCCAGAAAAGAATATGAAAGACCGAAGAACGTTGTGGACGAAAAACTATTTCGTACAGATATGCTTCCTTCAGACAGTACCAATATTGCAGATATTTCATGGAAAGAGATATTTACAGATCCGATACTGCAGGGGCATATTTCTAAGGCGCTAGAGAACAATCTTGATATCAGAATTGCCCTTGAAAGCATTAATTCTGCAGAAGCATATCTGAAGCAAAGTAAAGCTGCCTATCAGCCGACACTTTCTATCGGGCCCAACTATACCTTCCAGACCCAGTCTATCAACACCCAGTTTGGACAGATCATTGGAGAAAGACGTTATGTAAACCAGTTTGACATTACGGCAAGTATCGGATGGGAAGCAGATATCTGGGGGAAATTAAGAGCACAGGAAAAAGCACAGCTGGCTACTTATTTAGGAACTGTTGCGGCACATAAAGCGGTTAAAAGCAGTTTGGTATCTTCCATTGCTTCTGCTTATTATCAATTGCTGACTTTTGACGCGCAGAAAAGAATTATTACCGAAACCATTGCGGTAAGAGAGAAAAACCTGGAAGCAACAAAGGCTTTAAAAATTTCTGGAACAGTTACTGAAGTTGCTGTACAGCAAAGTGAAGCTCTTGTGTTCAATGCGAAATCATTACTGATTGATATTGATACACAGATCCAGCTTCTTGAAAATACAATGAGTCTTTTAATGGGAGAGCCTTCTCATTCTATTGAAAGATCTACATTAGAAGGCCAGAACCTTCCGATTGATTTAAAATTAGGATATCCGACTCAGCTGCTGGCTAACCGTCCGGATGTCATGAGAGCAGAATACAGCTTAATGAATGCTTTTGAACTGACGAATTCTGCCAAAGCTCAGTTTTACCCAACTTTAAAATTGACAGGCAGCGGTGGTCTTCAGTCTGTGGATATTGATCACTTATTCAGTGTAAATTCATTATTCGCGAATGTAGTAGCAGGACTGGCTCAGCCGATTTTGAATAAAAGACAGATCAAGACCAACTATGATGTAAGTCTTGCCAATCAGGAAACAGCTTATCTGAACTTCAGAAAAACAGTTCTTACTGCCGGAAAAGAAGTTTCGGATGCCATCAGAGTTTTCTCTGTACAGGATTCATTTATTGAATTAAAACAAAAAGAACTGGATGCCTACAAAAAATCAGTTGACTACTCTCAAGAATTGGTGAACTACGGTATGGCAAACTATCTTGAAGTATTGAATGCAAGTGTGAATTCATTGAATGCAGAACTGAACATCTCTAATGCAAGATACAGTAAAATGAAAGCAGCTGTAGAGCTTTATCAGGCTTTAGGCGGAGGCTGGAAGTAATGTATTTTGTAATCTAATATCATAAAAACGTATGTCAGTAATGGCATACGTTTTTTTTAATTATTGATCATGCTAAAATAATTTAATAGGTAAAATCAATTTGTATATATGTATTCAACTACGTAGTTTTGTACTTTAAAATTTAAACACTATGAAATTGCAAATACATTCTATAGGAAATTCTTATTCGGAGCAGGCTATCGATCTCATTCTTACGATTCAGCAAAAAGAGTTTAATGTTCCGCTTACAATCCATGACCAACCGGATCTTTTACAGATTGAAAGTTTTTATAAGGAAGCAGGAGGTAACTTTTGGGGAGCTTTTATAGACGGAGAACTGGTAGGAACTATTGCTTTGGTCAAATTTGATGAAAGGGCAGGAGCGATCAGAAAAATGTTTGTGAAAAAAGAATTCCGGGGAAAAGAACTGAATATCGCACAGGAATTGCTGGATGTTTTAATTTCTTTCTGTCGAGAAAACGGAATAGATGATTTATATTTGGGAACCATCACAGTATTGAAAGCTGCTCAACGGTTTTACGAACGGAACGATTTTGAAAAGATTGAGAAAGAAAAACTTCCGGCTCAATTTCCATTGATGGGTTCCGACGATATTTTTTATCATTCAAATACCACTTTATGAATGTCATCAATGAAGCAGGGATACTTGCTATTTCAACCAGACTTCATCGTCTCAGTGAACAATTAAGAAAAGATGGGGCTATGATCTACAAAGCATTTGGGATAGATTTTGAACTCAAATGGTTTCCGGTCATCTTTACCATATACAAGAAAGAAACAGCAAGTGTGGTTGAAATTGCTAATGAAATTGGGTATACCCATCCTTCCACTATAACTCTGCTTAAAGAACTTGAAAAGCTCAAAATTTTGGAATCGAAAAAAGATATCAGTGATGAACGTAAAAGGCTCTTTCTGTTAACAGCAAAAGGTATTGAGCTGGTTGAAAAAATGAAACCTGTATGGGAATTGGTCGCCATAGTATTGAGTGAAATCGCAGATAATGAAAATAATCTCCTAAAAGCCATTGATGAAGCTGAAGAAAAAATTGCCAATCAGTCTTTTTACCAGAGAGCAATGCAGGTGAAGAATTCAAAATAACATAATTGATTGAACCTATAAAAAAATATAAAAAGGAGTTGTGCTGATAAGGTTACAACTCTTTTTATTCTATTATGATATCAAGCGGTTTTCTGACAGATACCATACTTTTTAAATATTCTTTGTCTTCTTCAGTTAATTCATTGGTGGCAAGAGCAATATCTTCCCAGGCTTTTCCTTCTTTGCATTTTAGGGCAAATTCAATGGATTTAATTACTGGTTTCTTATTTAGTCCCAGAACCCTTAAGTCTATTTGGTGTCCTTCTTTGATTTCGCCCTCTGTAATTTGTCCTATTAAGAAAAAAGGTCTTCCTGTGATCTGGAAAGTATCATTGAGTTTAAATTGGGCAACAGTTAAATGATGCCAGCTATATTCACAATACCTACATTGTTTTGCATATAGGGTGCGGGCAAGTTTGTTGCATTTCGGACAATTATTGAAAAAAACTTTTTCAGGAGTTTCAGACATTATCCGTTTTACAATGTTCTGCTTAAAGATCTCATACCCATTTTCTAATAGATTGGTGGCTTCTGGGTCAGAACTCATGTTTAGTCATTAATTCACCGAAATAGTTAATAATATAATCCGTCGTTTCCTGATCCATATCCAATTGAAAAGAGTTTTATTTGTCTTGCCTAAATTATCATTTATTTCTTTAGTATTTAATACGATTTTCCACTTATTTATAAGCAGAAGTGTTTCCAAAGTTTTTAAGAATTTGATCTTTAATTTTTATACTGACAAACTGTTGTCACTAATCTTTTTTAATTTTACATTATCAGAAAGTTCAAAAACATAATATTATGGGGACAACTTCAGCAAGATCAACAGTATATGTAAATACAAAAGCAGAATGGAGAGAATGGTTAAAAGAGAATCATCATGTAGAACAATCTATATGGCTTGTATGCAATACCAAAAAATCTAATTTACCTGTTGTTTATTGGACGGAACTAGTGGATGAAGCGCTTTGCTATGGCTGGATTGACAGTACGAGGAAAACAATTGATGAAAGCTCTTTTATGCAGTTATTTAGCAGACGAAAACCCAATAGTACATGGTCAAAGATCAACAAAGAGAAAGTTGAAAAACTGATTGAAAATGAGCTGATGACTAAGGCTGGATTTGAAACGATCAGGGTCGCAAAAGAAAATGGTTCCTGGACTATTTTAGATACTGTGGAAGAATTGGAGATTCCAGAAGATCTGGATGAGGCATTTAAACTTCATGGCGGTTCAGAAACATACTTTTTAAGTTTAAGCAAATCAATTAAAAAAATGTTGTTGCAATGGATTGTAGTTGCCAAAAGACCTGAAACCAGAAAAAAACGTATTGATGAAATAGCAATACAGGCAGCTCAGAATAAGAAACCTAAAAATTTTTAAATCTGTAACCAATATAAAATAGGCTGTCACAAAAATGAGACAGCCTATTCAATTAATTTATTATTGAAACGATAGTATATTAGAACCTTAAAGTCGCTGCAACAGACCACGTTCTTCCAAAACCAAGGAATCCTGTGTTACCATCAGCAATACCCTGATAAACTCTACCTGTTTCCTGGTAAGTTTTTCCGGCATTTGGACCGCTGGCAATTTTATCACCTGCAAAAATATTGGAGCTTAATTCAGAAATATAATATTTGTTGAATAAGTTGTACACATTTGCTCTCAATGTTAAAGACTTTTTCGCATCAAGCGTAAATTTGTACGAAGCACCTACGTCAAATAAATTATAACTTGGCAACTTTACAATTCCTTTTTCTCTTGCTGCCTCCGTAAGGAAGTTGATCGGGTTAAACTGTGCATATAGCTTGTCATAATATTCCCAGTTGGCATCAATACTGAACGCTTTGGTAATGTTATAATCCACTCCAAGGCTTGCTGTTGTTTGTGCAGCATCTCCAACTTTCAAGTCTTTAATGTTGATAACTCCTGTAGCTCCTGCCACTTCCTGATTGTTTTGAACATCAAGAATGTTGAAATTTGCATTCCCTTTGTACTTCCAGTTCCCCAATGATAGCATCCCTCTCAGTCTAAGATTGGCAAATGGTCTTGCTTTCGCTTCCAATTCAACACCCTGGTGTATCTGTCCAACGTTCAGAGCGTTGTAGAAATAAGCATTTCCAAGTTGTAATTGAGAGAAGTTAGCAACATCTGCAGCTCCTGCGTTAAACGTTCTTGAAATAAATCTGTCATCCCACTGCGTTCTGTACGCATTGATATTCACATCTACATAACGGGATTTGAAACCATATCCTAATTCTACAGAGAAGATTCTTTCATTCTTTGCATCGTTATAGATATTCTGGTTTGAAGGGAACAGCGCATTGAATAATGGCTGTCTGGAAATAACTCCTGTATTGAAAAATACATTATGATGCTCATCTATATTATAGTTGGCACCTCCTTTTACAATATAACCCGTTTTGTGGTACCATTTTGTTTCCTGGTTTCCCGGAGTATACAGCATATAGTCTCTTCTTTTGTAGTATTGCTCAGAAACTGATCCCTGAACGGATGCACTTAGTTTCTCAGAGCTGTATTCTACCATTCCATATAAACCTGCCCATTTTACCAGGCCTTCGTTATGAATAGATACTTTTTGAGCATCTTTAAGTTTAGTAAGAGGTTCTGGTTTTACCGTATTGTTGATATAATATCCTTTTGGAGCATTTGCTGTACTTGAAACAAATAATGCATCTGATCCCAACATATCGGTTACAATATCATAAAGTGCCCCTTTGTAAGTTTTAAGATCGATACCTCCGTTGAAGGTCCAGTTATTTTTTTTGTAATTAAGATCTGCAATTACTCCATACCAGTCATGAGCATTGATACTCTGCTTTCTTACGATACCGTTGGTTCCGTTCAGCGTAGCCACATATTGTCCATTATAATCAGTAGGAGAGCCTGCAGGTGCAGTAAAGGTTGATTTCTGGAAAGTATTTCCGTTATAATCTGTTACCATACCCCCTCTGTTATAACGGTAAATCATATCCCAATTGATCGTACCATCTCCGCCTGCACCGTAATTCATGAAATTCATGGTCTGTCCGCTGCCGTTTTTGATAGAACCATTTAGTCCGGTACCACCGCCGCCGCGTCCCCATGAACCATAAAGTACGGTAGATAATTTCAGATTATCATTCATCGTCCAGTCCCAGTTCAATGATGCAATAGGCTTATGATAGAAGTTAGGAGCCAAATTGAATTGAGAACCATTCAACATTCCTGTCTGAGGATTATATCTTCTTCCATAATTGTCTAATTGCTGTAGAGTAGCCACATTCGCTCCGGTTGCAGAAGATCTTCTTGTATCGTGTACCTGTGGTGCTCCGGTTGCAATTAAATTGAATGCATGCTTTTCATTAGGCTTAAATCCTGTTGAGAAAAACCAAGAATAACCTTCTCCTTTCGTTCCGTTGATGTAGCCGTCACCTTGCCAACGGGAAAGCAACACAGTTGTTCCCCATTTGTTTTTTAACCCAGAAGAATACATTGCTGATATTCTGGAGTAGTTATCATTACCTACTTCTCCCTTGATCATTGCTTTCTGCTCAGAGTCGGTAGCTTTGGTCACAATATTAATCGTTCCTCCTACAGAAGGAACTACAAATTTAGAAGCTCCCAAACCTCTCTGAATCTGAATATTGCTCGCAATGTCTGCTAGCCCGGTCCAGTTAGACCAGTAAACAGTTCCTCCCTGCATGTCATTCACCGGCTGTCCGTTGATGATCACTGCAATGTTAGCTCCATCAAAACCTCTCATATTGATTCTGCTGTCTCCAAAGCCTCCGCCTACTTTGGTAACGTACACGGATGGGGTAGATTTCATAATCTCAGGAAATTCTCTGTTTCCTAACTTCTCCTGAATTTCCGCTGCCTTGATGGTGGAAACTGCAACAGGAGTTTTTCTTTCTTTGGCTGTTTGGGAAAGGTTTCTACCTACCAACATCACCTCATCAATAGATTTTGATTTCTCTAAAGAATCCTTCGTACTCTGCCCGTAATAAAGAGCGGCCGTAGGTAATACAAGCGCTATAATTAGTCGCTTTTTAAAAATAATGCTCATGAAATAAACTAGCGTTTTTGAATTTAAGGCTGCAAAGATGGATAATTATTTTTGAATTAAGTATTAAATCTTCACGAAGTGACTTCCTACTGTATGCATATAATGCATTATCATTCATTTTTTTGAGTGTATTAATTAATTCAGTTCTTTAATTTACAATTTGTTATCAAAGTGAATTATCATACACTAAAAATGTTTTTTGATAGATAAAATAATTATGCGGTTCCTTATATTTTTCATCATAACGACTGCTGTTCTTTAAAATATTCTGATTATTCATCGATTTTGTGATATAACATTTTGTACTTGACAATTTCAAACCTGCTCAACCTGTATCTGTGAGTGTTTGGGTAAAGAAGTATATGTCTTAAATACTTATTCTTCAATGATTTTGGATACCACATCTCAGTATTTCAGGCAGAAATGGTCTTATAGTTGCAGATTTATCACCAATCAAACACTAAATTATTATATTATGGAAACTAAAACAGCAACCAAAAAATCACCAGCTAAAAAAACAACATCAGCGAAAACTCCGGCTAAAAAAAATGCAGCCAAAGGGTTGGAAGATCTTTTTGAAGATTCACTGAAAGATATCTATTGGGCTGAAAAAGCACTATTGAAAGCACTGCCGGCAATGATGAAAAATGCTACCAGTGAAAAGCTTAAAACAGCCATTGATAAGCATATTACTGAAACGGAAGGCCATGTTAAAAGACTCGAAGAATGTTTTAAAGCATTAGGAAAAAAAGCCCAGGCAAAGAAATGCGATGCCATGCAGGGGTTATTGGATGAAGGAAAAAGTATTTTGGAAGAGACAGAACCAGGAGCAGTAAGAGATGCAGGAATTATTGCGGCAGCACAAAAAGTTGAACATTACGAAATTGCCACATACGGTACACTGGCAGCCTTTGCAAAAGTATTGAAAGAGAAGGAGTGTCTTAAAAATCTTTTAAGCACATTAAAAGAAGAGAAAAAATGTGACGAGCTACTAACGAAAGTTGCTGATACCAATATTAACAGCAAAGCGGTATAAAAGTGTGCATTCATTATAAAAAGGAGACCAGATTTATTCTTGGTCTCCTTTTTATTGTTGAAATCTCATGAGCTTCAATAAAGAAGCTGCTTTAGGATTGGTTAATTTTGTATCATTTTTAATATATTTGTGGATATTATTTATATCAATCTTATTTTTTATGCAGCCTAAAATTCGAAAAACAATAAAAGCTTACCCGTAAAGAATTTTAGAAAATCGAAAGAGAGATAATTCTATTATTTAAAAAGTTAAAAAATATGACCCAACTCAGTTTGTTCGATTCAGAAGATCTGTATGAATTTCCTAAAGATCTTCTGGAGTACAGGGAACATTTCCTGAATCAGGAAGAAGCTGACCGCCTTAAAATTCATCTGCTTGAAACAGCTCCCTGGAAACAAAGAACCCAGAAAATGTATGATAAGATGGTGCTGACACCGCGCTTAACAGCATGGTATGGAGATAAGGAAAATGCTTATCCTTCAGAAAATGGTAAACTGGAAACCAATCCCTGGATTCCTGAACTGCTTTCTTTAAAACAAAGGATAGAAGAAACATTTGGATATCAGTTCAATTCCGTATTGCTTAATCTGTATCGGGATCATAATGATTCTGTTGCCTGGCATCGGGATAAGGAAAGCAGATATGGAAACCGCCCGGTGATTGCATCAATAAGTTTAGGACAGACCAGAAACTTTGATTTCAGGAAAAAGGATCATCATCAAAGTAAATACAGCCTGCCTCTTCCTCATGGTTCTTTACTTATTATGAAAGGAGATCTGCAGGAAAACTGGGAACATCGGATCGCTAAGTCTGTAACTTCTATGAAAGAACGTATTAATCTTACATTCCGGTTGGTTCGGGAAGTCTAGAATATTCATTTTAACAGGTCAATAGGAGTATTAAATTTCAAAATAAAAAGCCTGAAGTCCTTTCTTTTTCCGTAAAAAAGCTGCACCTTTGCTCCAACAATGGGGTGCTACGGATAACAGTGGCTGAGATGATACCCAGGAATATACTTCCATACCTGATCCGGATAATGCCGGCGTAGGGATTGCTTATTTATCATCTCATCATTTGATTTCTAACAATTAATATGATGCAGGACATTTTAAAACAAATAACCTTACCGGAATGGTTTGGAGTCTTATTTTCAGTAATTCAGGTTTTACTTGCGCGTAAAAACAATGTCAATAACTATCTTTTCGGAGTTGCCGGTATTTTGCTTACATTGTATGTAATGCTTACCTCTAAGCTCTATGCTGAGTTTACCTTAAATCTTTATTATCTGATCATGAGCATCTACGGATGGCTGTATTGGAAATTCGGGAAACAGAAATCAGAAATGCAAATCTCAGTTACCTCTACTTCTGAAAAGTGGATTGCCGGAGGAATTGTCCTCGGAACCTTTAGTTTATTCTGGTTTTTTCTCACTCGTTTTACAGATTCGGATGTCCCTGTTTGGGATTCCTTAGTAAGTGCCTTTGCCTGGGCAGGGATGTGGCTCATGGCGCGCAGAAAGATTGAAAACTGGGTGGTGCTCAATATCAGTAATATTATTTCCATACCCTTGCTGCTGCATAAAGAATTATACCTCTATGCTGTCTTAACGTCATTCTTATTTTTAGTGGCCATCTCCGGTTATATGGAATGGCAAAAACTTCTTAAAACCAAAGCCGATGCTCAATATTAAAGACATCAGGATAGAACTTCAGGGTGCTTCTATAATCTCTGATAAGGTAATAGAACATATTCATGAAGAAAAATGGCTTAAGATTTGGGTTCCGAAAAAATATGGTGGTTTAGGCTATCGTTTTGAAGAAGGACTGAAAGCATTATTTAGCTGGGCAGAAACCGATGGAAGTTTTGGCTGGATGCTGACACTCTGTGCAGGAGCCAACTATTTCTCCAGAAATATAAAACCAGAAGTGGCTGAATTACTGTTTACCAATTCTAAAGTTTGTTTTGGTGGAAGCGGAATGGTTGGCGGAACTGCAGAAAGGCAAAAAGATAACACTTACATCATCAATGGATCATGGAATTTTGCAACAGGAGCACCTCATCTGACCCATTTTACACTGAATGCTAAAATTACAGAGAACGGACAAACTATAACAGATAACAACGGTAATGAGATGATTCACTCATTCATCGTTCCCAAAGAGCAGGCAAAAGTCATCCCGAACTGGAAATCTATGGGAATGAAAGCCAGCGGAACCTATTCCTTTATCATTGAAAATATTGTTGTAAATGAAGAATACAGTTTTGTGTATGATCATTTTTTTACGAATGATATTCTGGACAGCATTCCGTTTCGGGTTTTTGCAGATTTGACGCTTTTGGTGAATTATCTTGGAATTGCTTCCCATTTTATCGAAGAAGCAGAATGTATTCGCCCTCAGATCAATTTTAAAAGTTTTGAAAACTCTGTAGAAAAACATTTAGAAAAAGTATTGAACATTGCCAGAGAGGTTGAAAATTTACTCAGTGATAACAGAGAAATTTCAGCAGAAAAGCAAAACGAAATTCATACTTATGGAGTAAATCTGATACAGCAATTATCCAATCAGATACTTACCATTTATACACAATTGGGAATCAGAGCTACGGAAACTGATTCTGCAGTTTATCAGGTGTTTTGTGATTATTTTACAGCAGCAATGCATTCCAACTTCAGACCTTCTGCCCATGATTTAGATTTTTCTTTTTGATCTAATATTTAACGTTTTTGTAAGGCAAGCCTATTATATGATGATTATTTTCTTGGAAAAGAAATTTAGAGTAGGGCTCTAAACTCGGTGGGGCGCATATTGGTTAGCTGCAAAAAAGTATTACTGAAGGCAGATATATTTGAATATCCTACTTCATAAGCGAGCTCTGTAACCGTTAGTTCGGTGTCTTTTATAAGTTCCATAGCCTTGATGATTCGAAGCATTTTGATGTATTGAATAAAAGATATGTGCAGCTTACTTTGAAATAGCCTTGTCATACTCCTTACACTGATGCCAAATTTACCTGCAGTATCCTCCAGTGTAAGAGGTTCGCTGATTCTTTTTCGCAGATCAGCTGTTATCATATTGAGACGCTGATCATCTGTGGTGGGGAGCTGAATTGAAAATTTCTGTAAGTTTTCTTTTGGAAGAAGTCCCTTTAAGGTTCTAAGAAAATCATATTCCCAGTTCCCCGGGAAAAAATTTCCCTGCCATTTTTCACTGAAAGAAAGCATTTCAGAAAGCAGCTTACTCACCGGATATATTCCCAGATCATTATAAAATTCTTCTCCAATGTCTTCCGGAAAATAAATATTGATAATCTGCAGATCCTGTGCATTGTACATCAGGTGATGTGGATAATATTGAGGAATCCAGATATAGTGATTTGCAGGAATATAATATTCTTTTTCGCGGGTTTGCAGATAAGCAATTCCACCATATACTAAAAGCAGCTGTCCTTTTTTATGCTGGTGGGCAGGAAGACGCTGTTCGGTTTGTTGCCGCATTACTAAAATTGAATCATCATACTGATCTACAATTCTGCTAAGCTCTTCTAAAAAACTCATTTGGCTAAAATAAACAAAATTTAGGCTAATTATATAAAAAGAAGCCAATGCTCTTAAAATAATTTTGTATCAAAGTTTTATCAAGCATAGGAGTCATGAAAAAAAATGTCTTTAATAATCTGCAAAAAGCAGGTCAGCATTCTTTGGAATGGGAGCATGTTGAAAAAAAATCAACTGAAAACAATGTTCAGAATTTTAGATTTCTTTTTCATGCTGCCTGTCTGAATCCTTTTATTCCCGTAACGGATCTATCATTTATAGCGGATGGATTAAAAGCTTTCTTCAGAAACCGGAAACCGGGAGAAATCACTCAAAATAATCAACAACAGAATAATAAAACAGTCACATGCAGCAATATAAAATAATAGCTGTGTTCAGTACAGCAGCTTTTCTTTTTTTTTCACAGCAGATGAACGCACAGATCTCAGACAGCATACCGCTTCTTACCCTGAAGGAAATATGGGACATCTCAGAACTTCATAACAGACAGTTGAAATTATCGGAACTGAACCATAGAGAAAGCCAGTTAATTGTGGATGAAGCCAAAGATAAACTCTTACCGGAATTATCCGTAGGAGGTGATTTTAAACTCAATTCGAAGTTTCTTCTGTATCATAACGGATTATTTTCTTCTCCACAGGATGTACCTGTTTCCAGCTATGGATATGGTGTGGGATACAGTTTCAACCTTAATCTTTACAGGGGTGGGAAAGAAAAAAGGAATGTTAAAATTAAACAGGAAGAAGTCGTGTTGAAACAATATGAATTTGATCTGCAGAAGAATAATATAAAATATAATACTGCAGTGGCTTACTGTGATCTTTATAAATTCTTACAGTTCCGGGAGTTTATTTCTGCCGAAATTTCTACAGAGAAAAAACAGCTCGCACTCATAGAAAGTCTGAATAAAAATGGGGTGGTAATGAAAAGTGATGTATTACGAACATCAGTTAAATTATCACAGCTTGAGCTGAATGTATCTGACATTGAAAAGAAAATAGAAATTACAAAACAACGGCTCAATATTCTGATGGGTCGTGACAGTGAAGTGCCTTTTGACATTTCTGATCAGAATGACCTGATATCAGAAACCGCAGGAGAGCCCCGCTATGCTGATTATCTGGATATTGCTTTAAATAATTCCCCACAATACAGGATAGCTTACACAAATGTTAAACTGAGCGACCTGAATAGTAAACAGATAAAATCTGATCTGTTGCCGAGAGTTTCTTTGTATTCGAACTACAATTATACTTTCCCTCAGATTTCATTCTATCCTTATTCGAATGATTTATGGGGATTTGGCCAAACAGGAATCAAGGTACAGTTCTCTATAGAAAATCTGTATAAATCCAAACATTCTATTGCCCATGCACGAAATCTGTTGGATCAGCAAAAAGAAAAGGTCCTTATAAAGAAAGAAGAGATCACTGTGCAGGTCAAGGAAGCGTACTTACAGCAGCGGCAGGCATTGGAAAGCGTGGAAATGGCTGAAAAAAACATTATAAAAAGCTCTGAAACCGTTCGGGTAATCAGAAACAGCTATCTGAACCAGGAATCACTTTTAACAGATTTACTGGATGCCGAAAATCAGTTGCTTGAAGCAAAATTCAATCTTACAACGGCAAAGGTAAATCTAAAGTTGAGCCATATCAGATTGCTTGCAATTACAGGAATACTTTAATGAATTTTAAAATATGAATAAGAATAGAACAGATAAAATTATCGTACTGATGACCCAATGGCTGGGAATAGTATTATTAGCTGCATTAATCCTGTGGGGAGGTATCTATTTCTGGAAGGGATACCGGTATCAGCGAACCAATGATGCCCAGATTGATGCTTATTTATCACCTGTAAATGTGAAAGTAGGCGGGTATATCAGCAAAATTTATTATAAAGATAATCAGCAGGTTAAGAAAGGTGATACTCTTGTTGTTATCGAATTGGATGAATACAGATTGAAAAGAGATGCAGCACTGGCAGAATTGATGAGCTCCAGGGCTAAACTGCCTATCTTTAGAGCCAATGAAGAAACACAGGGCAGGAGCATTGAAGTTATCAGGGCACAGCTGTCAGGAGCCGAAGCGAAGATGGAACAACAGCAACGGGAATATCAGCGCTATAAAAATCTATTGGCCGAAGAGTCAACCACACAGCAAAAGTTTGATAATGTGACTGCATCACTCGCCATCAATCAGTCCGATTATCAGCAGGCAAAAGCCTCATTACGGGTTGCTGAATCCAAGCTCAATGATATCAGGGCACAGCATACAGCAGTAGATGCAGAAATAAAAATCAAGGAAGCTTTACTGGGAAGACAGGATCTGGATATTAAGTATACGGTTATTACTGCTCCTTTTGATGGCCAGATCGGGAAAAAATCAATCCAGGAAGGACAGTTGGTGCAGCCTGGCCAGACTCTGGCTTTCATGGTGAACAACTCGGAAGAGAAATGGGTAATTGCCAATTTCAAAGAAACACAGATCAGTGATTTTAAACCCGGGCAGAGCGTCTCCATTGAAGTAGATGCCTTTCCGGGAGAAAAGTTTACCGGAGCAATAGAGTCCCTGGCTCCAACCACGGGATCCCGGTATTCCATTCTGCCACCCGATAATGCTACAGGTAATTTTGTGAAAATTACCCAACGGATTCCCGTGAGAATAAAACTTACCGGTAGTCCGGAGAAATTAGCCCGCCTTGCTGCCGGGATGAATGCCAATGTTGATGTTATAAAACATGAATGATGCAAGCACATAAAATTCCTGTATTTAAAATGTGGGTATCCGAATGGGGAGCCCGGTTCGTCATATTTTCCATATTGATGACCTGTCTGTATAGCTTTGCATTATACACCAGCCCTGCAACGATAATGGGTTTCTACGGGGTAGAGTCTACAGACATTCAATATGCAATGGTTGTTATTTATGGTTCTACAGTTGCTTTTCTGGCACTAGATTTTCGTATTGTGAAATATTTTGCACCCCGAAAATATCTTCTGACAGCATTAGCTGTCAATGCAGGGTGTTCACTCATGTGTTTCTATACAAGGAGCTGGCCTGTTTTTATGATAGTGCAGTTCATTCAGGGAATTACGTGTGCTTTGATGTCCGGAATTGTACTGAACATGATATTCCCACGTCTGGAATCTGCTAGAGCGAGGATTATAGGGTATACCATTCTTTATGGTGGTATACAGACGTCAGTGCCTTTATATTCAATATATTATAGCATTGTACTTTATTTTTTTGATTTCAACTGGTTATTTTACGGTTTAAACGTTTTGTTGATTGTTTTAGCAGGTATGGTGCTGGTTACAATGAACGGAAAAGCAAGATTCCATAAAAAGCTTCCGCTTTATCAGGTAGACTGGGCCGGATACCTGTTCTATATTACTTTTATTCTCATATCAGGATATATTTTGGTCTATGGAAGGCAGCTGGGCTGGTTTGATAGTCCTCTGCTTATTTTTTTAATCCTGTTTAATATGCTGATCCTGCTAATTTTTATAAAGAGATCGCTGAGATTAAAACGGCCACTGATTAATTTATATATTTTTAAAGCAAAAAAATTTGCCATAGGATTGCTGCTGCTTGTTGTCTTTTATATTTTTAAAGGAAGTACAGGGCTTGCTTACGGATATCTGGAAGTTATCCTGGGAAATGATATGCTCAGTACAATTCCCATATGGACTGCTGTAATTGCAGGAACTGTTATTGGAATGTTTGTGATTTCGCGGTTTGTTTTGATGGGGTATAATCTCATAAGGATGATCATTGCAGGTTTTGGAATCATGGCTTTATTTTATATCTACATGCTTCTTTATGTATCTGTTCAGGGGGAGACCATCTATTTCATTCCTGCTTTGTTTATCTATGGTCTGGCAACCGGGGTACTGTTTGTTCCCATTGTAACTTTTACTACTTCTGCTGCACCTCCGCAAATTGCTGTCAATGCTTCATTGGTTGGAACCTTTGCAAGGTTTACCGGATTTACTGCAAGTATGGCAATCAATAATGAGCTTCACCTGTATACAAAAGCTGGGGTGAGAGAAAAAATACGTGAAACACTGATTGAAACCAATCCTCAGTTTTCCGTTAGTCTGCAGAACGTTTATCAGACCTATTTGAATGCAGGAAATGATTCTTATGCAGCTATGAATTCTTCAGCCGGATATATAGACAATCTGGTAAAAGAGCAGATAGTAGCACGGGCTACCCGTGATTATTATGATCTGATGCTTTTGGGGGTATTATGCGTTATTGTAATTCTTCTTCTGCTGCCACAGATCCAGAATGTGGTCCTTAAACTGAAGAAAGGGCAGGTTCCTTATTAAGCCGCGGATGATGCATTTCTTGTTTTTTAATTTTAATTATTATAAAGAAAGGTGGGCTATTGCAGCCCACCTTTCTTTATAAAAGTTATGTTCTCTTAAGACTGGATAAACTCCAAAAGATCTTTATTAATAGTTTCGTGTTCCGTAGTAGGCATTCCGTGTGGAAAACCTGGGTAGGTAATCAGTTTACCGTTCTTTAATAATTTAGCTGATTTTATAGCAGAATTTTCGATAGGAACAATCTGGTCATCTTCTCCATGTAATACCAAAACAGGAATATCAACTGCTTTCAGATCTTCTGTAAAATCGGTTTCAGAAAATGCTTTAATACCATCATAATGAGCAACAATTCCACCCATCATGCCCTGTCTCCACCAGTTTCTCTGAATTCCGTCTTTGATATTGGCACCTTCTCTGTTATAGCCATAGAAAGGAAACGTCAGATCAAAATAAAACTGGTTTCTGTTGTTCAGAGTCTGCTCTCTGATTCCATCAAAAACTTCCATTGGAACTCCATCAGGATTGCTCTCACTTTTTACCATAACCGGAGGAACAGCGCTGATTAATACAGCTTTTTTTGCTCTGCCATTGGCATATTTATGTACATATCGGATTACTTCGCCACCACCTGTAGAGTGCCCTATATGAACAACATCTTTCAAATCAAGAAATTCTACAAGTTCCGCAGCATCAGAAGCATACTGTTCAATGGTGTGGTTATAGATATTCTGGCTTGAACGGCCGTGGCCTCTTCTGTCATGAGAAATTACTCTGTAACCTCTCTGTAAAAAAAAGATCACCTGTGCATCCCAGTCGTCAGATGACAATGGCCATCCGTGGTGAAACATTAGTACTGGTCCTTGTCCTTGGTCTTTGTAAAAAATCTCAGTTCCGTCTTTTAATGTAAGTGTACTCATAGTTTTAAATTTTTAATGTTAATGATTAATTTGTATAATAATTTTTTGTTGTCTTAATTCTTTAGCAAATGTAGGACAGTTATTGTTCACTGAAATTAAACTAGATTAATTTCGTTCATTTTTATTAAACATTTTTATTCGGATGATCTGATAAGATTTTTTAAAAAGCTTTTGCGGTACTATTCAGTTTGGTGATGATCGTATGATTCTATCCATAGATGTCCCATAGAATAGGTTTGGGCTTTACCTGCCACAATAACTCTTTCATTTTTGTTTTCACAATAAAGCTGTCCGCCTCTTTCAGATAGCTGACGGGCAAAAAGTGTATCTTTTCCTAATCTTGAAGACCAGAACGGAATGAGCGAGCAGTGGGCAGAGCCGGTTACCGGATCTTCGAGAATAGATGACTGTGGAGTAAAATATCTTGAGACAAAATCACTGTCTGTACCGGCAGCTGTTACAACAAGCCCTCCGGGATCCAGATTGATGAGGTCAAAAACAGATCTTTCGATGTTGATATTTTTGATGTCGTCCTCAGAATCATACAGCAGAATATAATCTCTTGATTTGAAAACTTCTTTGGGCTGTATATTCAGTGCTCTGGATATGATGTCCGGAAGAGCAGCAGATTCAGGCATTCTTGAAGGAAAATCCATATAGTAAATGCTGTCTTTAACCTCAACCATTAGTTCACCGCTTTTGGTTTCAAAAATGATTTTATGATTCTGATAATTTAAGATCGAGATCAGGCAGTGTGCTGTGGCAAGAGTAGCATGCCCGCATAAGTCCATTTCTATTTCAGGCGTAAACCATCTCAGATGAACAGTATTGCCATTATCGATAAAAAAAGCTGTTTCGGCTACGGCATTTTCGCGGGCAATTTTTAAAAGAACCTCATCGGGTAACCAGTTTTTTAAAGGAACGACACAGGCGGGATTTCCATGGAAAATTTTTTCAGTAAATGCATCTATCTGATATAATTCTAACTTCATGATTGATAAAAATTTCTGTCTGTAACGAAGATACTCTATTTTTCAGACAGTAGATCATGGATTCATTACTCTGCTGTTTTTTCTTTTTTCAGCTGGCTGATAAAATAGGAAGGGCTTACCCCGGTTTCTTTTTTAAAGATAACTGTAAAAACTTCTCTTGAAGAGAAACCGCAGGCTTCTGCCAGATAGCTTATTTTATATTCTCTGAAGATAGAAGTGTCATATAATTTATTGGTAATAAATTGAATACGAAGACCATTAATGTAATTATTGAAGCTTTTATTTTTATATTGTTTGATAATCTCTGACAGATATCTTGGATTGGTATTAAGTGAATTGGATAAAGAAGTGAGTGTAAGATCTTTTTTCAGAAACTTTTCAGATTTCTCAAATTTTGAAAGTTTACTCAGTAATAAAGCTGTAGTTTCTTCTGAGATGATTAGATTATTTTCCGCTCTGGTTTCCGTGGGTTGATTTTCAGTGATTTGAACTTCGTTTTTGAGGTTCTCAATAATTGTTTCGTATCGTTGATGAAGTTTGGTTTGATTTCGTTTCCAATACCACCATCCTCCTGTGACAAGAATCAGGGCCATGATAAAAAAAACGGTGGCGAACTGTAAGATATTATTCTGATGAACTTTATCTTTCTGCAGGCTCATTTTTTTTATAGTTTTGTCGGCAGACATCTTATTGGAATGGGCTAAACTATCGCTGAGGTTTGAATAAAGAGCCATATATTTAATGGTGGAATCTTTATTTTTAAGACTTTCAAAAGAATTGGTCAATGTAGCATATGCAGCCACTCTGCTGGAAGGAGAATGTGTTCTCTTTTCTAATTGTAAAACTTCCCGTGCATACTCAATGGCTTCTGTATTCTTACCCTGTTCCGAATAGAAGTGTCCCAAATAATTTAATATAGGAATTTTATCAACCTTCATTTGGGTAAACTTTCTTTGATTCATGATGTTTAAAGATTTTTGAAGGTATTCTTCAGCAATATCCAGCCGTTTAGGATTTGAAATCATCGCATGATACATTCCTATATTCATATAGAGATAAGAGATCATATCATACTTTTCATCTGTCTGCCGGGTATTTTCAATATCATTTATTCTTTCTGCTTCCTGCAGGCTTTTTTTGAAATATAATAAAATAGTATCCTGATGCGCTTTTTTAGGAATGTAATAACCGGCGGTTAAACCCTGGTAAATATGTGCCCTGTTCAAATGTTTTTTATTCTCATCGGTAAGTTTACTGACAAAATATTCTGCCTTATGAAGCTCTTTATAATTTTCATCAAAAAGACCCAGTGCAGAAAGGGCGGTTCCTCTCTCAATATGGGCCATTGCAATAGATTCGTTATCATCAGCTTCTTTGGCTGCCTTTTCTACTTCATATGAGTATTCGATAGATTTTTCATTTTCACCGGTATTGTGATAGAGCATCATTAAGTTCTTACCGCTTGTAAGGATGGCTGCTCTGTCATTCATGTCTTTAGCATCTTTGAATATCTGCACATAAAGCTGAATCCTTTTCTTAGGATCAAGAGATGTATTTTTAGCAGATGCTAATTTTTTGTCGATGCTTTGTTTTGTAGTGGTTCGATTATTTATTTGCGCGTGATAAAAACCGAAAATAATACAGGTGAACAAAAGAATAATGTTGTTTTTCATCCTAGTTAAGTTTGTTTTTTCTGTTTGCAATTTTAGCGTTATTTTAAGTATTTATCTGTTACTTAAATGTAATTATTTCGGAAATTATATGGTTGTTTTTACAGATAAATATTTGACTGTTAATTATATCTGTATAAATAGCTGTTTTTCATGTATTGTACTTTCCTTTTATTCTATTATATGACTTTAACCTTGAATTTTGCCTGTTTCGGGAATGTAATATAAACCGAATTTCTTACTACACATACTTATTTGGTGTATGGCAATCATCTACATTTGCGATTGAAGAATGCTTTATGCTGTGATAAGGATTTAGGAATGGGAACAGTTAAATCTAAATAAATAGGCAATAAAGCAGCTTTTGATATGAACACAAAATTCTAAAACAAAAAAGCCGAATGATGAAAAAAATAACTGTAAAAATCATCCGCCCATGATCCTGGATCTTAAAAATATTCATATAGGATCTCTGATAAAACTGCGTATTGAAGAACGGAATATCGATATGCTCAGGGTATGTAAGTTTTTGAAATGTACAGAAGACGAATTGAATTATATGCTGTCAGAAAAATCTCTGGATTCTGAAATCATATTGAAACTTAGTACACTGCTGGAATATGATTTTTTCAGACTTTATTCTCAGTATCTGATCCTTTATGCTCCTCAGGCCATTTCAAATGATTCTGAAAAGAAAACCTCTCTTCCCCAGTACCGGAAAAACATATATACAAAAGAGATGGTAGATTTTATTCTGGAACAAATTGGAAATGGAAGTAAAACACAAATGCAAATCGTACAAGAATATAGAATTCCGAGATCTACCCTGTACAAATGGGTGAGCAAATATACACAATCAAAAAAGAAAGATTAATTAAATGAAAAACACACCTGATTATAAAAAAATTTTTAATGACATAATCAATATAAAATTCCCAGAAAAAAAAGAAATATGCAGCCATTTATTAGAGAAATCAGATTTATCGGTACTTGATATTATAGACCTTAATGAGCTTCTTTTCAGAAACAGTTCCAAAGAAAACAGTGTTTTTAATCAGAAACACCGCTCTTATAATGAATCTGTAATTTATCAGATATTAGAATATCAGAAAAAGAACCGGCTGAACAATTCCCAGCTTGCCGGACATTTTAAATTAAGCAGAAATACTGTTACAAAATGGAAAAGTCTTTTTCCTATCTGATATTTTTTAACCTTTTAAAAGATCTGTTATGGATCAAACTTCAATAGTTCAATTAAAAATATGAAACAGATGAATAAAAAAATGATCATAGTAGTACTGGGTGGAATGCATGGTTTTTTTTCTCCTGTAAACGCACAGACAGGAATAGGAACCTCAAATCCCCAGGGTATTTTACATGCAGATGGGGCCAGAGATAATGCGGCCACGGGAACACCAACAGCTGCTCAGGCTGCAAACGATTTTATTATCAGCAAGGCTACAGGTTTTTTAGGGCTGGGAGTTCTTGAGCCTAAAGTAAAGCTTGATATGAGGTCTGTGGGCTCGGAAAATGCTTTGGGACTAAATACAACTATGATGAGTGCTGCTTCGGCAGGAGCAGGAGCTATACGGTACGATGTCATCAATGCACCTGCAGGAGCAAAGATTGAAGTATCAGACGGTTCAGTATGGAATAAGGCGTATGTTGCCCCACAGAAGGCGGTTGTAGTGGCACGTAAAATTACCAGCCAGTCAATAACCCAGGGCTCGGCCACCAATATTGGTAACTGGAGTGTGGTACGTGATATGAGTAATAGTTTTGATGCCAATTTAGGAGTTTTTACAGCTCCCCGTGATGGTACATATACTTTTTTATTAACCTTTAATTTTAATGGGATAGTTATTAATGATGGTTCCAGAGTTGAATCACAATTTTATAATACCACAACAAACACTGTTCTGGCGAGTGTGTATAAGACCTTCGGACAATCAATGACTGGCACTTCTGATGATGCTAATGCAACCCGGTCTACACAAGCAGGAGGATCAAGTACAGTTACACTTACATTGAATGCAGGTGCAAAAGTAGTAACAAGGCTCTGGCATAATCTTATTTCGAGCGGTGCCGTTACACTTAGGGTCACAAGTAACTCTACAGATCCCACTAATCCGGATGATGGGTTTAATAATTTAACAATTATCGAACATTAAAAAATCAATATGATGAAAAAGAACAGGACTATACTATATACATTGCTTGCCAATGTTTTATATTTTTCCTCAGGCAACCTCGTTGCGCAGGTAGGTGTTTTTACTCATAATCCTGCACAGACGTTACATATAGATGCAGCAAAAGACAACGGTGAGGCACCGGATGCGTTGAAATTATCTAATGATATTGTTGTAAGCACGACGGGGAACATGGGAATTGGACTGCTCAATCCGGTAACCAAACTGGATCTCCGTTCCCCGGATAACAAAGGAATTATCGGGGTGGGAACAAGTGTACAGACACCAAGCGAGGCAGGCGCAGGTGCTATACGGTATAATACAGGTGGATTTTTAGAATATTCAGATGGGGAGCAATGGATTGCTCTGCCCCTTACAGCACCGGCCAAGGCACTTGTGAATGCCAATAAAAGCTCTGTACAAAGTATTGGAAACAATACAGCCACTCCAATATCAGGCTGGAATGAAACCGTTGATTTAGGTACGGCAGTTCCCAATGGAGACTTTGATCCCTCTAGCGGTACTTTTACCGCTCCCCGTGACGGATTTTATCTGGTGTCATTTAATATTACGTTAGCTAATGGCAACATCCCTAAAAATACTTTTCTAGAAACGGCAATAGAAAGTAATCAGAGTACTGAGAATATTCCAATATTTAAAACATTAAACTCTTATCCTGCATTTCAGGCAGGGGCAGTCAGTAATTTTATAAGCGGAAACTGTAATGCTATTTTCAATCTGAAGACAGGCAATACCATTAAATTCAGCGTTAAACATAATTTGGGTACTGCAAGAAATACCTTAAATGATGGAAAATTAAATAATTTAAGTATTAGTGAGCTATAAAAATAAAATGATGATACAGCTATATAAAATCAAAGAAACTCCCTTAATTTTCACTGCTCTGCTTCTGGGAGTGCTCCATGTCAATGCACAAATAGGATTTGGAGTAGAAAACCCGGCAAATCCCGTTGAAATCAATACCAATGCTGGCAAGGTTGTGATAGACAATACCGGTAAGTTGGGAGTATTGGTCCCCAACCCGAAGGTTGCAATAGATTTGCGCAGTGGAAATAATGGTTCAGTGGCGATAGGCAATACAGATAAAACAGCCAGCCAGGCAGGGGCAGGGGCTTTACGGTATGTTGCAAGTCCGGCCATTGGGGTAAAAGGTTATTTAGAATTTTCTGATGGGGTAAGCTGGGTAAGTTTTTTTCCTAAAGGTAAGCCCCGTATTGTGGTTATGGCCAACAAAGTAACTCAGGATACTTACGTTTTTGAAAGTGCAACACCTTCAGAAATAGGAACCAAATCAGGTATTGTACAGCGCAGATCGTCTTATTTAACCAATTGGGTAGAAAAGCTTGATTCAGATTCCGGGGTGCCTACAAACAATTTTAATCCGGCCACAGGAGAATTTGTTGCCCCCCGAACCGGAGTGTATTTTGCCACCTTTACTTTTGCACTGCAGTCCAGCCAGGTTAATACCGGAGGAAATAATCAGACAGAAGCTATCTGGGAGGTCAGAAATCCGGGAGGTACAATCACTCAAAGGGTAAAAACAAATAATGGATATGCTTCTGATACAGGAGCCAGTCCCAATGCTGTGGCTGTGGGTTCTGCATGTACCGTAAGTGTTTATTTGAACAAAGGAGATCGTTTAAGACCTTTTACCTGGATTACAGTGGCATTTGACGGTACTATAAGCCAGTTTGATATATCAGGAAGCGGAGCATACAATTCCCTGACAATAGTAGAACAATAAGGATGCGATTCACTAAAATGCTCTGAAAAATATATTTTTTAATGAGCGGAAACCCTTCTGTTTATCATTCGCTGACTGATGACCCAAATTTGTACAAACAATACACAAATGTCTTAATATATGCTGAGAAGCTCCCTCTTAAGGGGAGCTTCTCAAATTATTATACCTGCTGTTACCGAATTCCTGACCTTTAATAAAATATCTTTCTGTTCTGGACTTTTATTAAATGCGCATTATGCATTTTTTTAATTGTTCTGATAACTGTTTCCACACGCAGCCCCGTTAAATTAGCTAACTGCTGTCTGGTGAGAGGAATCTGAAAAGAATATTTGTCGTTGTCACTATTGCCCTTAAGATAATCCATTACTGTTTTGATTTTATTTAAGGGATTTGGTGAGGAAACATTAAATAGCATTACATACTTGTAATATAGCCGCTCAGCCAGACATTTGAACATGTTGGAAGAAACTTCCGGATTCTGCTCCAGTAAATTGAAGAAATCCGCTTTGGATAATTTGAGAACAGTACAGGACGTTTTAGCTGTAGCATTGGTAGGGTAGCCCTTTTCATCAAAGAGAAAAGATTCTCCAAAACTTTCTCCGTCATACAGAATGTTTTGAATAAATTCTTTGCCATCTTCGTGATAATTGCTTAGTTCAACAATACCATTAATAATCTGATAATAAAACTTTGGCAAATTTCCTTCATGAAAAATCGTTTGATTGGCTTCAAAACTTTCATAATTTGCACCATAGGCTAATAATAAATCTTCACTTATTATCATGTCTTTAAATTTTATAAGTTAATAATGAATTATTTTTAAAAAATTTATAAAACGCAAAACAAAAAACAAACCATTTTCAACAAATTTTATAAAAAAAGGTACCACATTTTTTGCCTGTTTTTTTATTCCTCCACCATTATCTGCAATAAATAAAACTCCTGTCAGAAGGGATTTAATATATTTTAACACACCTATTATGATCAGAATCATAATATCAGACCCTGTATTTCACTATATTTGGAATAATAAAACTAACCATGAAATAAGGATAACATAAAAACTTGTTAAACTCAAAATTATAAAAGATTATCAAAGATTATGAAAGACTTATTTTCATTAAAAGGAAAGAGGAAGGATCATATTGTGAGGTATTTTAAAAAAAAAATGTACCAATTGATCGAAAAGGGTGACTGGATTACTTTTACAATTAAAAAATGGTACCGGACAATGACTATATCCTGCTTGATATGCAATGGTTTAGTTACTGTAATTATCGTAAAGACAAAGGTTACTCCATTTTATGAAAAATATACGGTATTGTAATGCACCATCTGCCGTACTATTTGAATAGCAGATGTTTATTTCAAAAGGAAATATACCACAAAAGATCATTATTCAATTCAATGTGATTAATTTGGCATATTGGTTGATGTGATGAAAAAAGTTTTATTTAACACCACATCATATAACTTATAATTCATTTTACACTTTTCACCTCCTGGTTAGCCGGGAGGTTTTCTATTTGCAGGGATTCTCAATTATTAATTTTACTTAATTATTCACTGGTATATGATATAAAGTGATTATTTTTCGTATTATTGCATCGAATTAAAAACTAATATAACTATGAAAAAGCTATTTTTTGCATCAGTCTGTGCATTAACATTATTATCCTGTGGAAGAGAGGAATCTGAAATTCAGGCAGAAAATCAACAATCAATTGCGTCAAAAAGCAGGATCAGTTCCGCTGCCAAATTAAGTGAAGATGTTAATGTTTATAGATATTATAGCAATTCATTGATGAAGCATTATTTTGGTTCAACTACAGGCCCTGTCGGCCAGCATAGTTGGTCCAGTGAAGGGCTTGCATTTAAAACTACAAGCGCTCCGAGTACTTTATATAGTTTAGCCGTGTATATGAATCCCAATAACCTGGATATGGTAATTGCTGTAAATCAGTTTGATAGAGCTGCATTGGAGGCGCAGGGCTATGTGTTTAGAGAAGCTATAGGCTGGCCGGTTCAACAAGGTTTGCCTGGTGCGGTTCCTGTTTACAGGTATTACAGATCTTCAAAAAATGGTCATTTTTACACAAAAAATCTTGCTGAACTTGGTACTGGTGGAAATGGATGGACTTATGAAGGAATTGCATTTTATGCCTATTAAAATAGTATAAAAAAATTATTACATTATTGGTCCTCGGAGAAATCCGGGGATTTTTATTTCGTAAAATTCATCATTGTGGGTATTTATTTATCTTTTTTTTGAGAAAAGTGAACCCCATGTGCAAGATTTACATACGTTCATCTTTACGGTATCAAATAGCGATTACACTTATTGTCTATACATCCACACTTACTAATTACCCCTTGCCTTATTTTTCATACCATCATAATTTCACATCAGAATCAAAAAAAAATATTATGAAAAAATTATCAAGAAATGCCTTAAAAACAATTGGAGGAGGCTTTGCATGTAATTGTGGTACCAGATATATTGGGGAATTTAGCTCAATAGAATCTTGTACTTTTGCTTGTAGCGTTTTAATTAAAGCGCCATGGGATCCTGAAGTTCATTAAATTTATAAAGGCCGGTTATCCGGCCTTTTTTTATTGCCCTATTTTTATATAACCAATTGGGTAAGGAAGAACTATAGCTGAGTTTCAAATTTTTTATGAAATAAAGCCACAAAATAGTTGCATATATTAATTAAATACTTACTTTTGTACCCGCTTCACAAAAAGAAGATATGGGGGATTGGCGCAGTTGGCTAGCGCGTTTGACTGGCAGTCAAAAGGTCACGGGTTCGAATCCCGTATTCTCCACTTGGTGCAACTGGTGAAATCTTCAGAATGCACAAAAAAGACTGATAAATCCTGCAAAAAATTAAATTTTGCAGGATTTTTTTTATCTCCTCATTAACAAAATTTTAAAAACTCGTGAAATTTGTGACTAAATCGTCGTAATTCCATTTGCTTTATAAATAATTGTAACAGAATATTTTAGGAGAATCCGGGAGACCTGCAAAGTTTACCACGCTTATCAAACAATTATTTTCTGTGATGGATATAGATATCGTAATCTATCTGGAATTAACTATATTTAATAGTGTTTTTCAGTTTTAATAATCTATCTTTAACTCTAGAAATATAACTGAGAAATGGAGTTTTCTTTAATCAGATCATGCTAATTGATCTTTTATTAAGGAATCTGATTAAGTTATATGTATTATTTTATATTCAACTATATTGTTTTCTATTAATGAACGTTTAAGTTGATTCTTATTTGTTCACTAACCTATATTATGAAGCATATCAAATTAATTGTCACTGACATGGACGGGACTTTTCTCAATTCCAGTCATGAAATGAGCCCTGAATTTTCGGATGTTTACCAAGAACTGAAAAAAAGAAACATTTTATTTGTGCCGGCAAGCGGAAGACAGATGCCTGGGATTACCCATTATTTTGGGGATATAGAGAGTGAGATCGGCTTTATAGCTGAAAATGGCGGTTATGTAATTTATAAAGATCAGGAACTTTTTGCTGATGCCCTGGAGTATCAGCATGTTGTTGAGATCATAAATACTGTTCGTGAAATACCGGGAGCTAAAGCTGTAGTGTCAGCTAAAAAATATGCTTATTATGAAACCGATGATCAGCAGTTCGTGGATTTTTTCTCAAAATACTATACTCAAAACATGAAAAAAGATGATCTGACGGAAAGAATTGATGATACAGTCTTTAAAATTGCGGTTTACCATCCTGATGGTTCTGAAAAGAATCTTTATCCTGCTCTTAAAAAATTTGAAGAACTGGGCCTTGAAGTTGTCATTTCCGGTGCGCATTGGCTCGATGTCATGAATAAAGATATCAATAAAGGGAATGCCCTGAAAATACTCCAGAAGTCTCTGGGCATTTCTCCCGAAAATACGATGGCTTTCGGGGATTATATGAACGATATAGAAATGCTGAAGAATGCCAAATATTCCTATGCTATGAAAAATGCCCATCCTAATGTGAAGGAGATCGCTAATTTTGAAGCTTCTACTAATGACAGCTTTGGAGTGCTGAAAACAATTAAGGATTATCTGCAGAACTGATATTTCTGAATAATTTATAGAAGAATCTTTAAAGGCTCATCCTCATTATAGAATTTGATCCGTTAAGTCTTTGTCTTATCATATTTATCTACATTTGGAATAAGTAAAAAATAAAGCATGGAATTTTCACCTTTTAATAATGTAATCAAACTTTGCCTTCAGGGGATGGGTATGGAAGATAAAGACATGCCTGAAGAAGCAGCGAAACTGTTTATGCAAGCCTGGGAAGAAGCGGTAGACGATCACGAAAAATTTCTGGCAGCTCATTATGTTTCACGTCATCAAAAAACTTCTGCTGATCGTTTGAAGTGGCTTGAAACCTCTTTAGAATTTGCTTTAAAAATAAATGATGATACGGTTAAAAGTGCCTTGCCGGCTCTGTACCTCAATATTTCCAAATGCTATGAGGAGCTGGGAGATGCAGAAATGTCAAAAAAGAATGCTGAACTGGCACTGGAATTAAAAAACCATCCTTCTGATAAAGGACCGTTTTACCATGGAACAAAAGCCCATTTGCAGACTGGAGATCTACTGACAGCAGGCGGAATTTCAAATTATAAGTCCGAATTAAAAATGAATCATATCTATTTCACAGCTTTGATTAGCGGAGCAGGGCTTGCTGCCGCTTTAGCAAAAGGGGATGGAGTAGAGCATGTATATATTGTGGAGCCAACAGGCGCCTATGAAAATGATCCCAATGTAACAGATAAGAAATTCCCGGGAAATCCCACGCGTTCTTACCGCTCCGAAATGCCTTTAAAAATTATTGGAGAGGCTAAAGAATGGACAAAGCCTAACCCTGAAGATCTTCAAAGGTTCCGTGAAAAATTGGGTGACAGCAAAGGAGAGATCATCAATTAAACTTATGATTTACCTTCCAAATTCCTGTACTTTTGCCAATCGCTATATCAATACCAAAAATATACAGCAATAGCAGCAATGAAAATCCCCGATTATGATTATACGCATAAAAGGCAGAATGAATATGTCATACATTTGGGATAAGTTTTTCATTCATCCAATAGTTTTAGCCTCTCTGTGGGGGCTTTTCTGTTGGATGATTTTAGTAAATTAACTGATCTGACGACGGATCCCTTGATATTTTTCTGTAAATAGTTCCGGTGCAGCCTTCATTTCCAATAACGATAAGATTCTGTTGAACTGTCTTTTTAAATAAAAACCTCTATTGAGCTCCAATGATTTTTTGCCGTAGTACAAAGTACAGATTGGCGTCTGATATTTGCCAACCATTTTCATATCTATTCCTGTAATGTCAGTCCAGAGAATTTGATGTTGTTTCAGACCACCTGTAAAGCGGATATCTGTATTTGAAATGATTAGCTTTAGCCGGGTATACATCAGCATACTAACGGCAATCAGCAAAAGTAACGGTACCAGAAAAATAATTTCCTGGGGAAGGTCTTTCTGAATGAGAAGACCAAATCCGGTCACAATTATGAGAGGTCCGAAAAAATAGCAGAGTATTTTTAACCATTGCGGCGAGGAAAAAGTTTCTTCAGTTGGTATCTGTTTCATAATATAATAGTACGATTTTTAAGTGAAGTATTTCGATTTTCGTTCAAACAAAAATTATGATTGAGTATTAAAGTTTTTGATTGAATATAGAAATTAATACCATTAAACTAAACGGAAGTGTTTGATTATTAGATAAAAAACAGCCACAATTCAATTGTGGCTGCCTCTTTTGAAATCAAATATCGACTATTATAAAGATCTGGAACGGGCAATGTTGATGAGATACACAAGATGTGCGAACATGTTTCGTTTTACAGACTCTATTTTTATGTCTCCCGTGGTCTGGTTGATGGTTGTTACAAAATCAGTATTACATTGACCATTGAAGTTACCGCTTCCTAAATAGTTTACAGTATTGGCATTTGGATAGGAAATTCTTGGATAATCCGGTGCTGTCTGGTTGGCAACAGCAGTTGTTCCACTGAATCCTTTATTGTCAACATATCGGGCTGTCCAGGTTCCTAAAAACTGCCCGTTACCCGTATTGATGCCCTGTCCTACAATAATCTGGGTGTCTACAGGATTGGTGAATCCGGAACAGGATGTGTAATGATTTAAAGAAACGGTACAGGAGGATGCGTTATCAGTAGGCTGAAAGCATTTTCCTTCATAGACGGTGAACCTTTGTTCAGAGGAAGATGTAGAAGTGTTCAATAAAGCTTTGGGAGCGAAAATTTCTTCAGGAGATATAAGGGTTAAAACTCCTTGTGCATCCGCCGCAACAATTTTTTTTTCAGCATTTGAAAGTCCTCTTACTCTTACCAGGCCATTGACATCCAACGTATGGGATGGAGTAGATGTATTGATCCCTACCTGGGCTGTTAAACTCCCACCCATAGCAAGTGCTGCCAAAAAGAATGTTTTTGTTTTCATGTTATTATTTGAAAAAGATTAAATTTTTCACTAATATAGGAAATAACTTTAAAATGAGTGTTGAAATCGCCTGAAATCTAGTATAAAGTATTTGTAAACAGATATTGAACAGAGCAATATCAAATTTCAAATGTCATTTTTAGAATAACTCAAAATTTATACACCTTGTATTTGTTTGAAAAATATTTGTATTTTAGCCAAAATATGTTGTTTTTTAATAAACATATTGGACGCTAATTAAAATTCAGATAATTTGAATGAAAAAATTAGTAGATTTGCACGGAACAAAAAATAATAAATATTAAACACTATTCTCTTTGACTGAATTTTTAGGAGGGAAGTCCATGGAGAATAACAGGATTTTAGGTTATAAAACTACTGAAACTATGAAGAAACTTTTTTTACTTTTATTAACGGCGTTTTTATTTATCGGCTGCAGCTCTGATGATGATACCATCTATGATTATGTAGGAACATGGTCAGGTTCTTATGAAGGAAATGATAAAGGAGTTTGGAACTTCGTGGTAGATGAGAGTGGTAAAGTGGTAGGAACAATGCATTCCGACGTTAATAATGAAAACTATAGTATTAACGGGAATTTAAGTGAGACAGGAGATCTTAACGCAAGAGTAGGACTTCCTTCACAAGGAGATTTCAAGGGAACGTTAACAACTGAAAAAAAAGGAAACGGAAACTGGTCCAACTCACTTCCAACACCTGCACAGTCAGGAAGCTGGAAAGGAGAGAAAAAATAAAACAAGAAAGTCTGCAGGATCTACTGCAGACTTTTTTATTTAAACAAATCCCATATGGGTAATCTCATCGTGATCATTCTTCAGGACCGTAAAATAGAGGGGAAGATCATTTTCTGAAAAATATTTTTTAAAAGGTCTTTGCTGTTGCTGATTCCAGCTGATTATTTCTTCAGCATATTCTGTGCTGTAATTTTCAGAATCTAATTTTATAGTTACAATGACGGCTTTATCAGCAGTACAACCATTATTTTTATAAAGAATATGATCCTCAATTCTGATGCAATCCGAAACATTAGGGATTGTACCCAACTGAAATTCTCTCAGAAGCTTTCTTCCTTCTTCAGTCTTTAAACCATTTTCAACGGTTCGTTTTCCCCTTCCGGAAATCATATCCAAATCTTTGACCATTGTCATAACCTTTGCGAACTTTTGGTAGAGGAGGGGATCACCTGCTTCTTTGATATAAATTTCCAGAGTATTCCTGATTATCTTTCCAATTTTGGAGCAGTGCCCGAATTCCGAACTATTCTGCCGGACTTTCTCATATGCCGGACTTTTTTTAAAAGCAGCTTTATTGAACCCGCTTTTCTTCCGAACCACATTCTTGCCGTTCAGAGTATAAAATACAAGGTCGCCTACAGCGCCCGTAATCTTGATGAGACTTTCATAGGTTGCCATATTTTCAAAATAGGAATCAAATATAACAATAAATACTTGAAAACAAAATTTTAACATATATTTATAATATAGTTGTAGTATAGTTATATCATAATTAAAATATAAAATGTATATTTGTTGAAGAATTACTTAACCGAGTATAAATCAGACGAATATGGGATTGGGATTATTTGAACAAAGAATAAGAATAAAGCAGTGGTCTGTTTTGCTGATTGCATCTGCTTTTGTGGTGTCCTGCGGATCATCGAAAAATGTTTCCGGCAGCAAAAAATCAAATACGAAAACAGTTGCAAAATCTGAAAACCTCAGAAAACTGGATTCAAAATTTGACGGAAGTGTACCCAGATCAATTAATGATATTCTGAAAGATGCTGAAAAATACATCGGAACACCCTATAAATTTGGAGGAAATACATCATCAGGATTTGACTGTTCCGGATTTACCGTAAAAGTGTTTCAGGAAAATGATTTCAACCTTCCTAGAAGATCTTCTGACCAGGCTGAAGCCGGTAAAAATATCGATATCAGAGACGTTAAACCCGGGGATCTTTTATTTTTTGCAACAGCAGGAGGAAGCAGAGTATCTCATGTAGGCATTGTTCATGATATTGGTCCTGACGGAGAAGTGAAGTTTATCCATGCTTCTACTTCAAAAGGAGTAATAATTTCATCTCTGAACGAAAAATACTGGAACAAGGCTTACCTTCATGCCCAAAGAGTTCTGTAAAAATATCTTTTGAAATGATAGAGAACCGGACATTTGCCTTCATTAGGACAGATAAAAAGCTGGTCAAGCTTTTCTTTAAAGATATTAATGTCATCAAAGGGCTCGGGAATTACGTGGAAGTTCATACCATAGACCATAAAAGATATATTTATTACAAAACACTTAAAGACCTTATTGAAACACTTCCGGAAGAATTTATGAGGGTCCACAATTCATATATTGTCAATCTTACCAATATAGAATCTTTTGAAGACAATCATCTTATATGCGGCGAATTGAAAATTACTGTAGCCAAAAGCTATAAAGAATGTCTCCATTCTGCTCTCGGTAAAATGATGCTTTAAAAATTATCTACATCAGAAAAAGAGCCATCCGCATTCTATTTCGTACCCTGTACATAAAAAAGTTTTTATTCCTGTTTTCTTATTCTAGTTTTACCAAAAACTTATATAATGAATAAAGAAAACGCATTACACTACATCAAAACCAATACGATTATTGGAATAAAAGCAGGATTTCAAAGATCTGATTTCCTGGAAATCTGGATGATTGTTGTACAGGACAGAATATTTGCAAGATCATGGGGACTCGCTGAAAAAAGCTGGTACAATACATTTTTAGAAAATCCGGAAGGAGAGATCCAATGTGGTAAAATCATTTATCCTATAAAAGCGGCTATTCCTGAAGATCTCAATGATATCACTGAAGAAATTAATCAGGCCTATCTGGCAAAGTATAACACCGGTCATAATATTCCTTATTCACGGGGAATTATTCAGGAAAAACATGTTGCAAAAACGATGGAGTTCGTTATTTTGGATTAAATAAATTTAAAAATCTACATACCCCTTCTCCATCTGAGAAAAAAATGATAGATAAGGCATTCAATAGGAACGGGCTTTAGCCCGTTTATTAAATAAAACAAATAATTCATTGGCTTTAGCCGAAACTTACATAACCATATTCTTTAATTATCATTTCAAAAATCGTTGAATTTTCAACAATTCCGGAGAAAGAGAGTTCTTAGGTTTCCAATTATTACCTTTCTGTATTCAAATAAATCTTTGTCATTGCAATAGCATTGCACGACGAAACGCCGGAAATTTGTCTAAAACTATTTTCACATGACAGATTTTACCCGATTCTTTACTCCCTTATACTTCATCCTTTTCTTTGCTGTTTCCTTTATCGGGATTAGTTACAAAGTGGCAAAACAGATTGGCAAAAACCCTAATGTCCTTCCCAAAGACGACTCTGCTTATGGGCTTGTAGGATTGTATTTTAAGATTATCCTGTTTGCAATGTTTATTTATGTAATGCTTCTTTCATTTTTTCCTGAAGATATTGCTTCTGCTTTTAAGATCAATTTTCTGGAGAATAGTATCGTTCAATATGTAGGATCTATTTTAATGATCCTGGCTTTTATTTGGGTGATTACAGCCCAGATTCAAATGAAAAACTCCTGGCGGATCGGGATTGATGGTACAACAAGAACAGATTTGGTAACTCATGGATTATTCAGATTTTCAAGAAATCCCATATTCCTGGGAATGACGATAAGCCTTGTTGGATTTTTTCTTGTTGTCCCAACTGCAATTGCTTTTGTCTTTCTTCTGATCGGAAGCATTTTAATGCAGATTCAGATTCGTCTTGAAGAAGAGTATCTGTTGAAACAGCATGGCCAAATATACCTTGCCTATAAAAAGAGGGTTGCAAGGATGTTTAACCTTAATTAAAAGCCTTATCTTAAAAACCGTTTTGCTGAACTTTTTTGTATCTTTGGCCAGTATAATTTTTCAAACTAATTTAAATAAGAAACATGTCGTTACAACAAACTATTGAAAATATTTGGGATAATAGAGAGCTACTACAAAATGAAGACAGCCAGAAGGCGATCAGAGAGGTTATTTCTTTAGTTGATAAAGGTGAACTTCGTACTGCTGAACCTACAGAAAACGGATGGCAGGTAAATGAATGGGTAAAAAAAGCTGTAGTAATGTATTTTCCGATCCAAAAAATGGAAACTATTGAAGTAGGTCCTTTTGAATTTCATGATAAAATGCCTTTGAAGAGAAACTATGCTGAAAAAGGAGTGAGAGTTGTACCACATGCAGTGGCAAGAGAAGGAGCTTACATTGCTCCGGGAGTTATTTTAATGCCATCTTATGTAAACATTGGAGCTTATGTAGACTCTGGAACGATGGTTGATACTTGGGCTACAGTAGGAAGCTGTGCACAGATCGGTAAAAATGTTCACCTGAGTGGTGGTGTAGGTATTGGTGGAGTATTAGAGCCGTTACAGGCAGCTCCGGTAATCATTGAAGATGACTGCTTTATCGGTTCAAGATGTATCGTTGTAGAAGGAGTTCACGTAGAAAAAGAAGCCGTATTGGGTGCCAACGTAGTATTGACAGCTTCTACAAAAATTATTGACGTTACAGGAGATACACCTGTCGAAATCAAAGGGAGAGTTCCTGCACGTTCAGTAGTAATCCCTGGAAGCTATACAAAACAATATCCGGCTGGAGAATATCAGGTTCCATGTGCACTGATTATTGGTCAGAGAAAAGAATCTACAGACAAGAAAACATCTCTGAATGATGCATTGAGAGATAATAATGTCGCTGTTTAAGATTAATATTGTAAGCTAATACCGCAATCTTGAAAGAAAAATTCCTTAAAATACTGTTAAACCCTAAATATATATTTGGGGTTTATCTTATTATATCGGTTGTCACAGCAATTTCCAAATACCTGAGAGGAGAGTATGCGATCAATAACTATCTGATTTTTAAAAATGTATTCTTTAATACCATTCATCAGAAAAACTTATTTATCCACTATCCCGATCTTTATTTTGATCTAAACCATTATGGTGTATTTTTCAGTGCTTTGATTGCACCGTTTGCCATGATGCCGGATTGGCTGGGAATTTCACTCTGGAATATTGCCAATACTTTTATCTTCATCTATGGTATTTATAAACTGCCGTTTTCAGACAGTAAAAAAGCAATTTTCGGATTGCTATGCCTTCAGGAATACATTACAGCAGCTTTAAGTTTACAGTTTAATGTAGCGCTGACAGGCCTTTTACTCTTATCTGCAGTATACATTTACGAAAGAAAAGAAGTGAGGTCTGTAACTGCAATTTTAATAGGAATATTTGTGAAAATCTACGGAATTGTAGGATTGACACAGTTTTTCTTCATTAAAAATAAAGCCAGATTTATTCTTTCAGGAATAGCCGTTGCAGTATTGTTTTTCGTACTTCCCATGGCGTATTCAAGTCCGCAGTTTGTGATTCAGTGCTATTCAGACTGGTTTCAGTCTATTGTAGAAAAGAACAGTGAAAATCAGGTATTGGGAAATATGCAGGATATCTCGCTGATGGGCTTTGTAAGAAGAGTTTTAGGAGATGCTTCCATTTCCAATCTTGTGTTTTTAGCAGGTGGATTGCCGCTTTTTGCTTTACCTTATATCAGAATTAAGCAATACAAGCACTATGCTTTCCAGTTGATGATCCTGGCTTCAACCTTACTGTTTTTGGTATTGTTCAGCTCCAGTTCAGAATCTCCAACATACATTATTGCAGTTGTAGGAGTTTTGATATGGTTTTTCCTTCAGAAAGAAAGAACACCGCTTATTATAGGACTACTTGTTTTTGTCATTATTTTCACATGTTTTTCCACTTCGGATCTATTTCCGAAATTTGTAAAAGAAAACTATATCATCAAATATTCATTAAAAGCTGTACCTTGTATTGTAATCTGGTTAAGAGTGACTTATGAACTTCTGACTAAAGATTTTGAGAAAAATTACAGCCTGAATTAATAAATATGAAGAAAATTTCAATTGTAATTCCCGCCTATAACGAAGAAGGAAACGTTGCCATGATCCATCAGAAAATTAAAAAAGTTTTTGATGGCTTAAGCAGCTACGACTTTGAAATCATATTTGTAAATGATGGCAGCAGAGACAATACACAACAAAAATTAGAAGAGCTTTCCAACCAATATGAAGAAGTGAAATTTATAGAGTTTTCAAGGAATTTTGGTCATCAGCCCGCGGTAAAAGCTGGAATGGACAACGCTCAGGGAAATGCAGTTATTTCGATGGACGGAGACCTTCAGCATCCGCCGGAGCTTATTCCGGAAATGATTCAGAAATGGGAAGAAGGCTATGATGTGGTTTTTACTTTCAGGACTTATCCCAAGGAGATATCTTTCTTTAAAAGAAAAACATCAGACTTATTTTACAAACTTTTATCAAGCCTTTCAGATGTTAATTTGACGAAAGGAGGCGGCTCAGATTTCAGATTACTGGATGCGAGAGCAGTGGATGTAATGAGAAACTTTAATGAAGATGACTTATTCCTCAGAGGGTTAACGAGCTGGATGGGATTTAAGCAGATAGGAATTGACTTTACTGCTGCAGAAAGACTTTCAGGAAAAAGCAGCTATAATCTTAAGAAAATGTTCACTTTTGCCTTTACGGGAATTACAGCTTTCAGTGTGAAACCACTGTATCTTGCAGCATATCTTGGCTTTTTATTTTCCGCGCTTTCAATAGTCGGTTATGGAACATATGTAATTCATTCCTTTATTGCCAAAACAGAGATCTCAGGTTGGGCATCATTAATTATGACTATTGTTTTCTTCGGAGGACTTCAATTGATCATCCTCGGAATCATGGGGATTTATTTAGGTAAAATATTTAAACAGGTGAAAGACAGACCTAATTATATTATTAAAAACAAAAAATTTTAGAATGGTTTTATTGAGTTTTGATATTGAAGAATTTGATATGCCATTAGAATATAAGGGTGAAATTCCCTTTGAAAAGCAGATTTCAATTTCACAAACAGGATTAGAGAGAATACTTGATATCCTTAAAAAACATAATGCCAAAGCTACCTTCTTTTCTACCGTAGTTTTTGCAGAAAACAGCAGGCATCTTATTGAAAGACTATTGAGTGAAGGTCATGAACTGGCCTCTCACACCTGGTTTCATTCAGAATTTGAAGACAAACACCTGAAAGAATCAAGAGAAAAGCTGGAAGAATTATTTTCTACCAAAGTAACCGGATTAAGAATGCCGAGAATGATGCCTGTAGACGAAAAAAAAGTGGAAAGAGCAGGGTATTCATACAATTCATCCATCAATCCTACATTTTTGCCGGGAAGATATAATAATTTAAAAGTATCCAGAACCTATTTCAAAGAAGGAAATGTAACCCAGGTTCCGGCTTCCGTTTCACCTAATTTCAGAATTCCTTTGTTTTGGCTGAGTTTCCACAACTTTCCGTTATCTTTCTATAAAAAACTGGCTTCAGATACCTTGAAAAAGGACAATTATCTTAATATTTATTTCCATCCATGGGAATTTGCAGAGATCAAAGATGAAGCCTTTAAACTTCCTGGATTTACGGTGAAAAACTCAGGAAGTGATATGGTGGAAAGATTTGATTCGTTCGTAGGCTGGCTGAAGGCGAAAGGACATACATTCGGTACATTTCAGGAATTTCAAAAACAGATACAACGATGAAGATTGCCTTTGATGCAAAACGGTTTTTCCACAATACCTCCGGTCTGGGAAATTACTCAAGAGACCTGGTAAGAATACTTTCTGAGTATGAACCGGCTCATGAATATCTGTTACTCAACAAAAACAAGTCGGAGCGGGGAAAAGCTATCCTTGAACGCCCGAATGTTCAGTTTATTGAAACCTCAAAAGGAAACTTTTCACGTCAGCTGAAAATGGGTAAAGATGCCCAAAAGCAAGGAGCAGATATTTTCCATGGTTTATCCGGTGAATTACCTTTAAAATGGGATTCAAAACCTATTAAAAAAGTAGTTACCATCCATGATTTGATCTTTGTAAGGTACCCACAATATTATTCTTTTTTTGACAGGAGAATACATTTCTGGAAATTTAAAAAAGCAGCTGATATGGCTGATAAGATCATCGCTATTTCAGAACAGACCAAAAGAGATATTATTCAATATTTAAAAGTTCCTGAAAATAAAATTGAAGTTATTTATCAGGGATGTCATCATGCTTTCAAAGAACAGCAGACTGCAGAGCTTATGCAGGCTGTAAAAGAGAAATTTAAGCTTCCGGAAAGATTTGTACTCAATGTTGGAACTATTGAAGACCGCAAAAACCTTTTGAATGTCGTAAAAGCAATCAAGGATACTGAAATCCCTCTTGTTGTGGTTGGCAGAAAGACTAAATATTACCAGAAAATAGAAAGTTTTCTTAAAAAGAATAAGATGGAAAAGCAGGTGCTCTTTCTGGAAGGCGTTTCTATGGATGAGCTGGCGGCGGTCTATAAACTGGCAGATATTTTTGTTTATCCGAGTTTCTTTGAAGGCTTTGGAATCCCTGTTATAGAAGCACTTTTTTCCAAAACAGTTGTTGTTACCAGTAATACAAGCTGCCTGCCTGAAGCAGGAGGAAAAGACTCTGTGTATGTCAATCCGGATAACGACCTTGATATCCGGGCCAAACTAAAGTTTCTCTGGGAAAATGAATCCGAAAGAAAACGCCGTGAGGAAAAGGGTTTTGAGTTTGTTCAGAAGTTTAATGACGAAGCCATTGCGAAGGAGCTGATGAATTTTTATCAAAAATTGATCTGAAAAAACTTTGCATTTTAAAAATAAATCCTACATTTGCATCATAATTCAAACAATGAAACCAATATTTTTAGCATTACATCATTACTATCATCATCTCTGTTAGGCGGAATTGATTGATATAAGTTTGTGCTAAAATCAAAAATAATTAAAACCGTCTGAGTAAATAGACGGTTTTTTTGTTTCCTGAATTCTCCTCAGAAATTTCAACAGATCAGTTTTTATTTGCTCGGACCTCAAAAAAGGCAAAATGAGTAAATTAAAAATTGCAATCCAAAAAAGCGGCCGGCTTTACGAAGAATCCCTACAGCTTCTCAAAGACTGTGGAATCTTCGTCAACAACGGTAAAGACCAACTCAAAGTTTCAGTAGATAACTTTCCGATGGAAATCATGTATCTTCGGAATTCAGACATCCCGCAATATCTGGAAGATGGAGTGGTAGATGTTGCTATTCTCGGGGAAAATCTACTGATTGAAAAAGGCAAAAATATCATCACAATCCAGAAACTCGGATTTTCAAAATGCCGTGTTTCACTGGCTGTTCCCAAAGAAATTGAGACAGATGAGATCTCTTATTTCCAGGGTAAAAAAATTGCTACCTCTTACCCCAATACTCTCAAAAGCTTTTTAGAAAAAAAAGGAGTTGTATCAGACATTCACGTTATCTCAGGTTCTGTAGAAATTGCACCTAATATCGGCCTGGCAGATGGAATATGTGATATTGTAAGCTCCGGAAGTACCTTATTCAAAAACGGATTAAGAGAAACGGTTACTTTGCTGAAATCGGAGGCTGTTTTAGCTCAGACGCCTCAGTTATCAACGGAAAAAGAAGCCATTCTTGAAAAATTTGTATTCAGGATCAAAGCTGTTTTAAAAGCAAAAAATTCAAAATACATTCTGATGAATGTTCCCAACGAAAAAATCCAGAAAGTAGCTGATGTTCTTCCTGTGCTGAAGAGTCCTACAGTCATTCCATTGGCGGAAGAAGGCTGGAGCAGTATTCATTCTGTGATTGATGAAGAGCGTTTCTGGGAAGTGATCGATGAGCTGAAAGAAAATGGAGCACAGGATATTCTAATCATCCCGATTGATAAAATGGTTATTTAAATGTTGATTATGATACTGTTTTAAGGCGCAAAGATTTTATCACCGATAAAATTTAATGCCGCTTTAAGTAAAAAATATAGCTCAGGCACTTGCTGAAAATCTTAGATTTTCTTGCGCCTTAATAAAAAAGAAACACCATTAAAAACCTTGCGCCTTTGCGTTTTTAAAAAAGCATTTAAAACCCTGTAAATTAATCACTTTATATCATAAAAGGCCCTTAAATTTAAAATAATACAATGAAAATATACAGATATCCCACGAAAGACACTTGGAAAGACTTGGTAAAGCGCCCTGTTTTGGAGCAGAAGGAAATTTCAGGGCTCATCACAGAAATTTTTGCAGAAGTTGCAAAAAACGGAGATAAAGCTTTAATAGAATTCAACAGAAAGTTTGATAAAGCAGAAACTTTAACGATTAAAGTATCTGATGTAGAAATTCAAGAGGCAGGAAAGCAGATTAATGATGAACTGAAACAGGCCATTCAAGAGGCAAAAGAAAATATTTCCATATTTCACGCTTCTCAAAAGCAGGAGATACAAAAAATCGAGACAACAAAAGGAGTGGTCTGCTGGCGCGAAAACCGGGCTGTAGAAAGAGTTGGAATTTATATTCCGGGAGGAACAGCTCCTTTGTTTTCTACAGTGCTGATGCTTGCTGTGCCCGCAAATCTGGCAGGCTGTAAAGAAATTATTCTGTGTACACCACCGGATAAGAACGGAAATATTAATCCTGCAATCCTTTATGCAGCAAAGCTTTGCGGAGTTTCGGAAATCTTTAAAACCGGCGGAGCACAGGCTGTTGCTGCCATGACTTTTGGAACAGAGAGCATTCCTGCAGTCAATAAAATTTTCGGTCCCGGAAATCAGTTTGTGGTAGCGGCAAAAGAATATGCACAACGTTTTGGAGTAGCCATTGATATGCCAGCCGGTCCGAGTGAAGTTCTTGTTATAGCCGACGATCAGGCTGTTCCTGAATTTTGCGCTGCGGATCTTCTTTCACAGGCAGAACATGGAAGTGACAGCCAGGTTGTTTTTATTACGACAGACCTTAAAGTATTTGAAGAGACAGTAGAAGCTGTTGATAAGCAGATCAGAGACTTACCAAGAAATGAATTTGCAGGGCAGGCTTTGGAAAACAGCTCTTTTATTTTAATGAATTCTCTGGACGATGCTCTTGAATTCAGCAATCTTTATGCTCCGGAACACCTTATTCTGGCAGTCAGCAATTTTGAAAGATATATTCCGGAGGTTCAGAATGCAGGGTCTGTTTTCCTTGGAAACTATTCCTGTGAGAGTGCGGGAGATTATGCCAGCGGAACCAATCACACACTTCCTACCAATGCTTATGCAAAAAATTATAGTGGAGTATCGCTGGATAGCTTTGTAAAAAAAATAACATTTCAGCATCTTTCAAAGGAAGGTCTTCAGAATCTGGGAAAAACAATAGAGCTCATGGCAGAAGCAGAAGGTCTGTTTGCCCACAAAAATGCAGTATCCATAAGATTAAAATAATAAAATGTTGGAAAACGCGAAGACGCAAAAAGGATATAATTGGAGTATGTTTTAAGACGCAAGGATTTTATCTGCGATAAAATTGAATAATGTATATAAAAACATAAAATAAAATTCAGCCCTTTGCTGAAAATCTTCGATTTTCTCGCGCCTTAAAAAAAGCAAAAAAATTAAAAAACTTTGCGCCTTTGCGTTTATCCAAAAAAGAATTGAACTATTAAGAAAATAAAGGTTTTAAATAGAGTTAAGATTCAAATACATTTGAATTCAGCTTACGGCTTAATAAAGATCTGAAGATATTTTCTTCGCTATTCTTAATAACTCAATTCATCTTAATGGTTTAAAAACGATTTTTATATCGAATCATTTTTTAAGAAAATCAAGACAATGAAAAATAACAGTATCAAAACTTTAGTAAGAGAAAATATATTACAATTACAGCCCTACATTAGTTTCAGAGATCACAATGAATTTAATGTTCCAGTTATGCTGGATGCTAATGAAAGCCCTTTCGGGGAATGTAACCGCTATCCGGATTCTACCCAGAAAACACTTAAAAACAAACTTGCAGAGCTTAAAAAACTTTCTCCCTCACAGATCGCCATAGGAAACGGAAGTGATGAGCTGATAGACCTTATCATTAAAATTTTCTGTGAGCCTAAAAAAGATGCCATTCTGATGATGAATCCGTCATTTGCAATGTATGGCTTCTATGCAGCAATTAATGAAAATAGGGTCTTGAAACTGAATTTGGATGAAAATTTTGAAATCGTAAAGGACAATTTCTTACACACGGTTGAAGATCCTTCATTGAAAATTTTCTTTTTATGCTCACCCAATAACCCTACCGGAAACAGTATTGATGATATTGAATTTTATCTTCAGGATTTCAACGGAATTGTAGTAGTTGATGAAGCTTATGTTGAATTTTCAGGAAAAAAATCAAGCTTAGAGCTGCTGGATCAATATTCTAACTTAATTGTACTGCAAACTTTTTCTAAAGCATGGGGAATTGCGGGAGCGAGAGTAGGAATGGCTTATGCATCCGAAGAAATTATCAGTCTGATCAATACGGTTAAAGCACCCTACAATGTGAATGTATTAAGCCAGGAGCTGATTTTGAAGACATTGGATGATGAAAACAGACTTCAGGACAATGTAAATAATATTCTGGAAGAAAGAACATGGTTGCAGGAGCAGTTTAACGAAATTGAATGTATTGCTAAAGTATTTTCAACGGATGCCAATTTCTTCCTGATCAGAATGAAAAATGTTGACAACGTATATAGAAAAATGCTTGAAGAAGAGATTTTAACCAGCAGAAGAGATCCGGCCATTCCTGGATGTATCAGAATTAATGTTGGAAATCGTACAGAAAATGAAAAATTAATTAACCTTTTGAAAAGTATTCAACAATGAAAAAAGTACTCTTTATAGACCGTGACGGAACGCTGATTATTGAACCTCCCACAGATTTTCAGGTAGATTCTCTGGAAAAGCTTGAGTTTTATCCTGGCGTTTTCCAAAATCTTTCAAAAATTGTTAATGAGCTGGATTATGAATTGGTAATGGTAACCAATCAGGATGGGTTGGGAACGGACAGTTTTCCCGAAGAAAATTTTTTAAAACCTCATGCAAAAATGGTACAGGCATTCGAAAATGAAGGAATTATTTTTAGTGATATTTTAATTGATAAAAGCTTTGAACACGAAAACCTTCCTACACGGAAACCAGGAATAGGAATGCTGGGAAAATACATGTATGGTAATTATGATCTGGAAAATTCATATGTAATTGGTGATCGAAGTACAGACGTTCAACTTGCTAAAAATATGAATTGTAGAGCTATTTATCTTAATCAAAACTTTAATGAGGAAGCTGAACTGTCTGCAACAAAATGGTCCGAGATTTATCAGTTCTTAAAATCAGGAATGAGAAAAGCTAAAGTCTCCCGTACAACCAATGAAACAGATATTAAAATTGAAGTTAATCTTGATGGAAACGGACGTTCAGATATTTCTACGGGGCTTCACTTTTTTGATCACATGCTGGATCAGATTGCGAGACACGGCAATATGGATCTTTCCATTAAAGTAAACGGAGATCTTGCCGTAGATGAGCACCACACGATAGAAGATACAGGAATTGTACTGGGAGAAGCTATTTTAAAAGCTTTAGGAAAGAAAAAAGGGATCGAACGATATGGTTTCCTGCTTCCAATGGATGACTGCCTTTCTCAGGTGGCTATTGATTTTGGCGGCAGACCCTGGTTGGTGTGGGATGCTCCGTTTAAAAGAGAAAAGATTGGGGATATGCCTACCGAAATGTTTTTTCACTTTTTTAAATCCTTTACAGATGCTTCAAAATGCAATCTGAATATCAAAGCAGAAGGAGACAATGAGCACCACAAAATTGAATCTATCTTTAAAGCCTTTGCAAAAGCCGTTAAAATGGCAGTGAATCAATCGGATACTAATTACAGTCTGCCTTCTACAAAAGGAAGTTTATAAATATGATAGCCATAATAAAATACAACGGCGGAAATGTAAACTCTGTTCAGAACGCCCTCAACAGACTCAATATCGACTCAGTGATTACTGATGACCCTGAAAAGATTTTAAAAGCCGATAAAGTAATTTTTCCCGGAGTGGGAGAAGCTTCCTCAACAATGAAACTGCTGAAGGAAAGAGAACTTGATCTCCTGATTCCGTGCCTTACACAGCCTGTTTTAGGAATATGCTTGGGAATGCAGCTGATGTGCAAAGAAAATGAGGAAGGAAATACGGAAGGAATGGGGATTTTTGATATCAATGTGAGAAAATTCCCGGCAAAAGATATTGTTCCGCATATGGGCTGGAACACCGTTTCGGGACAGACCTCATCACTATTTTCAAGAATTGAAAAAAGCAGTGATGTTTATTTTGTTCACAGCTATTATTGTGAACTTTCAGACTTTACAACATCTGTTTGTGATTATATTCTGCCATTCAGTGCCTCATTACAGAAAGATAATTTCTATGCAGTGCAGTTTCACCCTGAAAAATCAGGAATCGTAGGAAATCAGATCGTTAAGAACTTTATAAATTTATAATGATGAAAATAATTCCGGCTATTGATATTATCGACGGCAAATGTGTCCGTTTGTCAAAAGGAGATTACAACACAAAGAAAATATACAATGAAAATCCTGTAGAAGTGGCAAAAGAATTTGAGCGTTTTGGGATTCAGTTTCTTCATCTGGTGGATCTTGATGGGGCAAAATCAAAGCATATTGTCAACCAGAAAGTACTGGAAGACATTGCTCATTCTACGTCGTTGCATATCGACTTTGGAGGAGGCCTGAAAACTCAGGAGGATATTGAAACAGCCTTTAATTCCGGAGCAAAGCAAATTACTTTAGGAAGTATTGCGGTTCAGAACCCGGAATTCTGTTTTAAAATGTTACAAAAGTATGGTGCTGAAAAAATTATTTTGGGAGCTGACTGTGAAAACAGAAAGATTAAGACCTCAGGATGGCTGGAAGAAAGTGACAATGATATCATTGATTTTATTCTTCAGTATCAGGAAAAAGGAATGCAGACCGCGATATGTACTGATATTGCAAAGGATGGTATGCTGGAAGGTCCTTCAACTGGACTCTATATTGAGATTTTATATAAAACATCAGTTCAGCTGGTAGCAAGCGGAGGGATTTCAGGGATCGCTGATGTCTATAAAATGAAAGATATCGGCTGTGCTGGAACAATCATCGGGAAAGCAATTTATGAGGGAAAAATAAGCTTACAACAACTTCAAAACTTTATTGAAAATGCTTAAGAAAAGAATTATTCCATGTCTTGATATAAAAGACGGAGCTACGGTGAAAGGAGTCAATTTTGAAGGTCTTAAAAATGCAGGAGATCCGATAGTTCTCGCTAAAAAGTATGAGCAGGAAGGCGCTGATGAACTTGTTTTCCTGGATATTACCGCTACTATTGAGGATAGAAAAACATTTATAGAGCTGGTAAAAGAAATTGCAAAAGAACTTAGTATTCCTTTTACGGTAGGAGGTGGAATTTCGTCTGTAGAAGATGTTAGAAAGCTTTTGGAAGCGGGAGCCGATAAGATCAGCATCAATTCCTCTGCGGTAAAAAATCCAGAACTTATTTCTGATTTAGCCAAAGAATTCGGCAGCCAGTGTGTTGTGGTAGCCATTGATACAAAGCAAATTGATAATAAAGATCTGGTTCATATCAAAGGTGGAAGGGAAGCAACCGAACTTTTTACGGCAGAATGGGCAAAAGAAGCAGAACGTTTGGGAGCAGGAGAAATTCTGCTGACTTCTATGGATGGAGATGGTACCAAAAACGGTTTTGATCTCCGTATCACAAAGTTGGTTTCAGAAAATATCAGTATCCCTGTGATAGCTTCCGGAGGTGCCGGTACTGCAAATGACTTTGTTAAAGTATTTAATGAAACAAAAGCTACAGGAGCTCTGGCAGCCAGTGTTTTCCATTTTAATGAAATAGGGATTCAGGATTTAAAAGAGCAGTTAAAAACTCAAAAAATTGAAGTACGATGAACATAGATTTTAATAAAGATAATGGGCTTGTTCCTGTGGTTATTCAGGATAGCAGAACATTGCAGGTGCTGATGCTGGGTTATATGAACGAAGAAGCATTTGAAAAAACAAAAGCAGAAGGGGTTGTTACCTTTTTCAGCCGTTCCAAAAACAGACTCTGGACAAAAGGTGAGGAGTCCGGAAATTTTTTATCCGTAAAAAGTATTGATATAGATTGTGATCAGGACACAATATTAATAAAAGCCGTACCAAAAAATGTGGTCTGCCACACCGGAAGTTTCAGCTGTTTCGGAGAAAAAAATGCCAAAGGATTTCTTTATGAGCTGGAAGAAAAAATCTCTCAGAGAATAGATACTAAAGCTGAAGATTCTTACACTTACTCGCTCTATCAGAGAGGAATCAATAAAATGGCTCAAAAAGTAGGTGAGGAAGCTGTAGAACTGGTAATAGAAGCAAAAGACAATAACGATGACCTTTTTAAAAATGAAGCCGCAGATTTGCTCTATCACTTCTTGATTTTATTAAAAGCTAAAGGTTTTTCAATGGAAGAGATAGAGGAGATTCTTCAAAGCAGAAATAAATGAAACCTTTGAATATTTCTCCCTTGCAAAAAGCTAAGAATTTGATGGATAGTGGGCAGTACATATCATCGCTTACTATTTTAGAAGCCTTAAATGGCTTGTCCTCAAAGTCTGAAAAATACAGGTTGTTATTCATGTCAAATTGTTGGTTTAATTTAGAAGAGTATGATTGGGCAATCGAAATTGCTGATAGATTACTGCAGAAAGATCTTAAAAATGAGTTAGCTTCTCAAATTAAATATCTATCTTATTGTAAATTAAAAGACTATGGTAATATTAATGATGAAGTTATAATTTCTAAAATTAAAGAATTAGCATTACAAAATGACTTTAAACTAAAATGAGGTACCTTGAAAATACAAAAACAGCAGAAGATTCCTCCTGCTGTTTTTATTCTGGATCTTAAGATATTTATCTTTCAATCATAATATTTTTAACAAGTGTCTGATCTCCTACTTTTAAAACTCCAATATACACTCCGTTTTGAAGGCCGGAAACATCAATCTTTCTTTCATTAGTTGTTCTTAGTATTGATCTTCCCATAGAATTGCTGAGTTCAAAACTGAAGTTTGTTTCTTTGGAATCCGGGATTTCAATGTTGAGAACATTGCTAGCAGGATTGGGATAGATTTTTGCTGTTTCTAAAGCGTTTTTAGAAGCAGGTTTGCTCATTGTAGTGGAAGCTGTTGCAAAATGCTGTAAAGCGCCCACAGTAGCCTTTCCAATCTTATATACATAGACAGGATCCATGTTGGTGAAAGTATCTTTAGAGCTGTGAGGATAGCTGCTTCTTATCCTTTCAAAAAATCCGGTAATCACTTCACCTTTCTGTTCAAAAGGGATATAATCCGTATCTGCAGCAGGGTCTACAGCCGTCAGAAGAGGAGAGTAGAGTGCTGTACAGTTTCTCAGCTGTTGAGTGACAGCCGCTGAAGCTGCATTGTTGCTGGATACTCCTCCCTGATCTTCGTCACAATATACGGTTGTGTTATTATTTCCTTTCACACCTCCTACCTGATCAAGATTGAAGACAAGTTTGATATCCAATTTGCGTACACCTCCCTGATATACCACATTATTTACGTAGTGGCTGCTTCCTTTTAATCCCTGCTCTTCACCAGAAAAATGGATGAATTTTATAGAGTATTCAGTAGGAACATTTTTCAGAATCCTTGCGGCTTCAAGAATAATAGATGTTCCGCTGCCATTATCATTTACTCCCGGGCCATAGATGGTATCATAATGTCCGCAGATAATAACATATTTGTTAGGATAAAGCGTTCCTGTTTTGGTAATGATTAAGTTTTTTGAACTGGTACTTCCAAAAGTAAAAGGACTTTCTTCTATCTGGCTGGCTATATAGCCGTACGAAATATACTTGTTTTTGATCCAGTTAAGAGTATTGGTGTTTGCTACTGAGCCCGTAGTTTTTACCCCTAAATTACTAAATTCCTGAAGATTTGCAGTGATATTGGCTTGAGTGACCATATCTGCTCTGTCTTTATAGGCCTGAATAAAAGTTTGAGCTCCGATGGACTGCATCATGAAGGCAGCACATAAAAGTGTTGTAATTTTTTTCATATATAATATTATTTTGGTAATACTAATATAGTTAATAAATCACAATAAAGTGTTTAATGTTTTAAGATAAAATGAAATTTTTATTATGCTGTCAATATATTTCGCATTGAAAAGCGTGTAAGTGTTATAAATTCTTTAATATTGGGTTAGTAGAAAAAGGAAAACCTCTGAACAGTTTCAAAGGTTTTATAATTTATTGATATTGAATTGCGAGCTATCTTTCAATCATTACTTTTCTTACTACAGTCTGATCTCCTGATTTTAAAATTCCAAGATAAGCACCATTTTCCAATCCGGAAGCATTAATTTTTGTTTCATTGGTTCTTTTGAAAATAGATCTTCCCTGAAAATCAGTCACCTCAAAAGTGAAGTTCTTGATTCCGGCATCAGGAAGCTCAATATTGATGATATCCTTTACTGGATTTGGATAAATTTTTACCGTTTCCAATGTGTTTTTTGCTACAGCTTCATGTGTTCCCAATGTTCCTGTAGCAACAGCGAAATGCTGAAGTGCCCCTACAGATGCTTTTCCTATATTGTAAATGTATACGGGATCCGTATTGGCAAAAGTGTCATTTACCGTATGCGGGTATGTACTTCTGATTCTTTCAAAAAATCCTGTGATCACTTCGCCTTTCTGTTCAAAAGGGATGTAATCCGTATCTTCTGCCGGATCTACAGCGGTCAGAAGAGGAGAATAGAGTGCCGTACAGTTTCTCAATTCCTGGGTCACCACTGCAGAAGCCGCATTATTGGATGGAAGTCCTCCCTGATCTTCATCACAGTAAACGGTATTGTTATTATTTCCCATTACACCACCCACCTGATCAAGGTTAAAGACCAGTTTTATATCTAAAACACGGTTACTGCCCTGATACGCTACTGTATTGGCATAGTGGCTGCTTCCCAGAAGCCCTTGTTCCTCTCCGGAAAAATGAATGAATTTTATAGAATATTCTGTGGGTACATCTTTCAGAATTCTGGCTGCTTCAAGGATAATAGAAGTTCCGCTTCCGTTATCATTAACTCCCAAACCTGTAATACTGTCGAAATGCCCGCAAATGATCACATATTTATTAGGATATACTGTTCCTGTTTTGGTAATCACCAGATTTTTAGAATTATAACTTCCTGCAGTGAAAGGATCTTCTACGATCTGGCTGGCTGTATATCCATAGGAAAGATATTTGGTTTTAAGCCACTCAAGAGCGTTATTGTTTGCTGTTGTACCTGTTTTCTTAACCCCTAAATTAGCAAACTCCTGAAGGTAAGTTGTAATATTGGTCTGAGTTACCATATTCGCTCTGTCCTGATAAGCCTGAATGAAACTTTGAGCTCCAAGACTTTGCAAAGCGAAGGAAGCCAGTAAAAGAGTAGCGATTTTCTTCATTTTTATGATTCTAATACATGAAATACAATACAAATTAATCATCATCTGTATTTCAAGCTTGACATTATTTATTAATGATTATTTTCTTTGTTGTGTTTCCCTTATCGGTCTTGATGGTAAATGTATACACTCCGTTTTTTAAGCCTGTTGTATTTATTTTTTCCTGATTTTCAAGGGTTAAAACAGTATTTCCGGCCATGTCATTTACCTCAACTTTGAATTGTTTTACCTTTTGCTGAAATTCCACAGTTACAAGGTCTTTTGCAGGATTAGGATAAATTCTGATTTCTTCTGCTGATTTCTGTGCCGTAGCTTCATGGGTGCTTAAGAGATTATTTGATGTTGTGGCAACGGCAAAATGCTGTAGTGCTCCCACAGCTGCTTTCCCGACATTGAGAACATATACAGGGTCGATATTGGCATAGGTGTCACTTACCGTATGCTCATTATTACTTTGGATCGTTTCGTAAAATCCGGTAATAGTATAGCCCTTAGCTTCAAAAGGCATATAATCTGAGGCGTAAGCATGAGAAAGATTGGTCTGCAAGGGTGAGTAGAGGCTAGTACAGGTCATCAGTTCCTGTGTCATAGTATTTGAAATTGCATTATTGGAAGACATTCCGCCCTCATCTCTTTCACAGTTAATGGTATTGTTGTTATTTCCTAAAAGGCCTCCTACCTGGTCAATATTTAAAACAAGTTTTATATCCAGAACCTTTGTGCCTCCTTGGTAAGCTACATTGTTTACATAATGGTTACTTCCCACCAGACCCTGTTCTTCTCCGGAAAAATGAATAAACTTGATAGAATACTCTGTAGGAATATCTTTCAGAATTCTTGCCGCTTCAAGAATAATAGAGGTTCCGCTGCCGTTATCACTTACGCCGGGTCCTACAATGGTATCGTAATGCCCGCAGATAATGACATATTTGTTGGGATATAAAGTACCGGTTTTAGTGATAATCAGGTTTTTTGACGAATTGCTTCCATAGGTGAAAGCATCTTCAGAAAAATCACTGGCTGTATATCCATAAGACAGATATTTGTTTTTAAGCCAATCCAGCGCATTATTATTAGCTGTTGTTCCTGTTTTTTTTATTCCAAACCCGGCAAATTCCTGGAGGTTGGTGTTAATATTGACTTGCGTGACCATATCAGCCCGGTTTTTATAAGCCTGAATAAAACTCTGTGCACCTATATTTTGCACTGCAATGGAAGTCAGCAAAAAAACTACAGCTTTTTTCATTTTGATACTTTATTTTTAAGAATTGTAAATATAGCAATAAATCATTATTTATTATTAATAATTAAGTCTTGTTTGTGATAATTATTTGTTTTTTTAATAATAATATATCTTTTTATGCTATTTATCATTATGTTAGATTGATGTTCGTTAAATGAATTGCATTTCTTTATATTTTTCTTAAATTTTAAATATTTATGTTAAAAAATTAAGTAATTCATTGTTGAAATTGGTAACTGTTGCTAATGATATATCAAATGCTTCTGAAACCTGAAGGAGCTGAAACTGAATTTTAGTTTGAAAACACGTAAAATTGAAAAGTATACAACAAAAAAATCCCGGGAAAACCCGGGACTTATATTGATAACAAAATCTATTCTACATTATTTTACTTGATCTACAACAGCTTTGAAAGCTTCAGGGTGATTCATTGCTAAATCTGCTAAAACTTTTCTGTTAAGTTCGATGTTGTTCTTTTTAAGAGCTCCCATAAACTGAGAGTAAGACATTCCGTGCTCTCTGGTTCCCGCGTTGATACGAGTGATCCAAAGTGCTCTGAAGTTTCTCTTTTTCTCTTTTCTACCACGGTAAGCATATTGCATTGCTTTTTCTACCGCGTTTTTAGCTACAGTCCAAACGTTCTTTCTTCTACCGAAAAAACCTTTAGCTTGCTTAAAAATTTTCTTTCTGCGAGCTCTTGAAGCTACGGCATTTACTGATCTTGGCATAATTTAAATTGTTTTTTTGAAAAGGGCGGCAACTGATGTTACTCTTATTTGCACCGTTTCAGGGTTAAAATGTTGAATTTGTTTTGAATTCTTATAAACCGAATATAGATTTATAAAAACTACTTAATTGCTAATTGACGTTGTACGCTTTTCTCATCCACTTTAGCTACGTAAGAAGTAGTAGTAAGATTTCTCTTCTGCTTAGTTTCTTTCTTAGTTAAGATGTGGCTTTTGTAAGCGTTTTTTCTTTTGATCTTACCTGAACCGGTAAGAGCAAAACGTTTCTTAGCACCTGATTTCGTTTTTAATTTTGGCATTGTTCTGCTTTTTTATTGTTTTTGTTATCAATATCTGTTTTGGCTACTCCTAAAGACATTAGGAATAATAGTGTGCAAAAGTACAAAAAAAAAGTGACACATGAAAGGAATTTTTAATGCAGACAAATGGGGTTATCTTTTCTTATAACCTCTTACGATCAGTTATTCTTATGAGCAATGACTTGAAAAAGACCAAAAGATACCTGTTAATGGTTTCAGATTTCTTACAATATAGCTGATAATAGGGATTGCAGTGTTTTTCAATTCTCTCTAATATTGATGAGTACAATGAATAAAATTTCGATGAATGAAAAACAATTACCAAGCGAACGAAAACAAAAAGTTTCTTAATCTCTTAATTTAAAATATGTTATCATCTGCAGACTTACACCTGGAAAGAGCATTGTTTCTTGCTGTTTTGATCGTGTTTTTCGGAACAGGATTTTTATGTATGCTCACTACTTTTATAATTAATTTGATACGAAAGAAAAATAAAAGTGGATGGTATTATATGCTCTTATTTCTCATCTCCGGAACTGTTGGAGTTGCTTTAGCTGCATTTTATTTTTGTATAATATTATTCTAAAAAACTGAAAATAAGGTTTTTAATGAGTTTTCTGAAGAGACACAAATGATAAAAAAAAACCACTGATATCAGGGATGTTTTTATGCAATCCCTATTTTTATCTTTGATTCAAAAGTTTACTAAAGATAAAACGGTTAAAAATTCATGATTTTGATGATAGCTGTTGACAGTCTTTCCCTTAGATAAACATTAATTTTATAACTTTTATAGCTTTCTTTTTCACGCCCAATTAAAAGATAAATTCTTATTTCGAACAAATACTAAAAAGTATGGGTAAAAACACTAACCAAATAAAATTGAGTGGAGGAGAAGCTGTAAAAGTAATAGGCACTTTCACACAATACAGGTATTTGATTTCAATAAAATCAATATAACCGGGAATGTTTTAATGTTTTCCGACGTATAAAATTTAATGAATGGCACACCGGATTTATTTATACAATTACGATCAAAAATCGAATCAGACATTCGATACCTATCTGGGCGAGTGGAACTACGAAATTCCATTATTACTGTATCCTCTGCTGGCGGAAGATATCAAAGTGGAAGGCGTTGAGTTTTTCTCAGATAAAAACCAGGGAATTGTTCAGCTGCGTTACTTTTTCAATCTGCTGGCCGATACTTATCAGCTGCATTACAAAAAAGCGTACTACGAACCCGTTAATAAAATGTTTGAATTTCTGGAAGCCTTGCCTTACGATTCTTTCGTATTGAATGCAACAGATGTTTTCAATATGAACGAAGAAAAACATAAGGTACAGGCAAAGGAATGGCTCGCGGAAATACAGCAGAAAAGCAAGCTGTTTAAAAAGGCTGTGAAAGCTCAGAATCTTTTGTTGTTGGATTCCTTATTCTCGCAAACAGGATATTCCTCTTTTCTCGAAATTTTACAAACCGACTGGATTAATTACGGGTTGGGCTATTTTGAGGAACTTGCTTATAAAAAAGCCGCCTCTTCTGTATTTGAAGATGACGGAAAGTTCGGTCTGAAAGATGCTAAAGGCACTATTTTAGCTCCGGCCATTTATGATGATATTTTTGAAGCAGACTATATCTACAGTATATCAGTGGTTCAAAAAGGTACTTTATTCGGTTATCTGCAAAGTGATGGAAAAGAATGGATTCCTCCAATGTATGAAGAAGCATTCGATGTATTCGATTTTGCACAGGAACCTTTAGGTGAAGTAAAAGTGAATGGAAAATCAGGTATTTTAAAAATCTATTCAAACACCTGGATGGTTCCTCCCGATTATGATGCCATTGAAAGAGTAGCCTATGGATTCTTAGGTGTAGAAAAAGACGGGAAATTTGGTGTTTACAATGATGAGAATGGACTGATTATTCCCACTGAAAGCGAAAATCCTTATGAGTACGATTATTTCCCTGAGCTGTTTTTCACCAAACAAAAAGGAACAGGCAAACGTAGATATTATACGAAAGAAGGAAACTATCTGGGGGACTTTTTAGAAGGCAGTATTATAAAAACAAATACCTGTTTCTGGATCAAACCAAACAAGTTTGACAAGAAAGGCAGATTAATAGATGAAAAAGGCATTCTTATCATAGACGAAGCCGATCAATTGGTTTTAATAGATAATTTTGAAGCTCTCGCTGTTCGTAAAGATAAAAACTGGAAGATTTATCACACCCTAAAACATCAGTTTCTATTAGAAAATGAATCTGTTATTAAAGTAAAAGCGGAATCAAATGTCGGGTATAAAACTAATGTCTTTATTCTTGAAACCCAAACCGGATCAGGACTTTTTGATGCAGACAATGAGCATTGGTTAATTGCTCCCCAATCAGAAATAAAGCAAATTCATTATGTGGAAAATGGATTTTTATCGGTTCAAAAAAAAGAGGGTTCCCAATTATTTGATTTTGAGAAAGGCCTGTCTTCCCAATTGTACGATTACATTTCCAATCCTTTGAATTACAGAACAGAAGAAGGTCTGTTATTTCTATATCGGGGTGAAAATATGTTTAGAATGAATGATGATAAAAGCATCCATCGGGTAGAGTCTTCAGAGTATGGAGCTATTTATTTGGACCGGTATTCATTCCGGGGAAAAGATTTGGAATATTTTACTTCTTTTTATAACCGTTGGAAGAGTCAGGCTGGTAAAAACTCCGAACAATTCATGGAGGTTGGAATCATTAAAAAAATGGCTTTTGACGCTAAAGAAAATCAAAATTACCACGAAGCGCTTCGTTTGTTTGAGTTATCTGCTCAAAAAAATGACACAGATAGCTTAGTAGAAATAGGGATATTACTTACCGATCCTGAGATTGAATCATTGTTTGATCCCCAAAAAGGCATTACCTATTACGAAAAAGCAGCACAACACAATCATCCTGTAGCCTGGAACAATATTGGTGCTTTGTATCACAACGGAACAGGGTATTCTTTTAATATAAAAAAAGCAATTCAGGCTTACGGAAAAGGTGCTGAGCTGGGTGACGGAATGGCGCTTGCCAATCTGGGTGATCTGTATTATTTTGGAGAACATGTACTGCAGGATTATGATAAAGCTTTGGATTTTTATCAGAAAGCTGAGAAAAAGTACTACTATAATTACGATAAAATCTCAGAAATCTATTACCAGTTAAGAGATTATAACAACCTGTTACTGTACTTAAAAAAGGACTATGATCAGTCTTATTCAGGTATTTATTATGGGATTATCTACGAACTTGGTATGGGGGTAAAAGCAGATTTGAAGAAAGCCATCAGGTATTTTGAACAAGCTAATGCTTACAGTGCCTACGAATATGCAGCGCAGCGTCTGGTATATTACTATGGCGAAGATCCGGCATTTAAAAATGAAAAGAAATTTCAGAAATGGAAGTCTTTTGCCGAAAAGAATGGTTTCAAGATAGATTAACAGGGATTTACCTATATTTACGCTCCTTAATGGATTGAAATTTAATAGAGATAAGGGTTTGATGTACAGGTTATTATTTATATTTATTGTTTGTGTTTGTCCGTTTTTTGCTCAGGCGCAGGATGTTTTGAATAAATTAGAAAAGGAATACAGCCATGCATCAAACAATACGGCAGAACAGCTCAGCCTGGCTCCCAAATATGCGACTGCCTTATTTTTTCATAACCTCAAATCTAAGTCTTATCAAATTTTAGAAACCAATATTTCCATTGCAGCAAAACAGGCAGACGGAAAGTATGCCACAATTTTGTACGCTGTACAGGCCATGAATTACCGGTTGGATAATAAAACAGCAGAGTCTTCAAAAAGTCTTGACATGGCAAAGGCCTATAGCTTAAAAACGAATAGTAACGAAGCGAAAGGCTATTTTAATTATGCTAAAGGCTGGATTCTGACCCGCAATAACAAAACAACTGATGCTGTTGCCGCTTATCTGAAAGCAATTGATTATTATGAAAACTCACCAACAACTTCTACATTGTATGGTAGATTTGGGAACGTAGCGAAAGAATTGTCTACGATTTATTCCAATCTCAATGAATATCAGCTGGAAGAAAAATACAGCAAGCAGTTTCTGTTGCTGGCATCCAAACAAAATGATCCCAATCTGATATTTGATGCTTATATGCGAATGGGGTATGTGTATGAACAGAAATACATTCAAAATCCATCAAATACGGAGCTGAGAAATAAAACAGAGCAGTATTATCTTCAGGCTATTGCGACTTTCAACAAAAATAAAGACAGGATGCTCAACAGAAGCAGTCTCTCGTATGCAGCCATCAATTTAGCCAATTTATATACCGAGTTTGACAGCGATAAGGCGATGCAATACGCCCAGCTGGCCAATAAAGTGAGCCTGGAAACCGGTGATGCTATTCATATTGCTTCTTCGTTTGGGATTCTGGCAGAACTGGCGCTGCAGAATAAGAATTATGATTTAGCCAAATCTTATTTTCTAAAAGCTTCCATGGAAATTGGAAAAAGCCCCGTAAGAGATCATAATATTGAATTGTCTATTCTTGAATCTCTATCCAGAATTAGTGAAGAGCAGGGGAACTATAAAGAAGCGCTGACCTATTATAAAAGTTATGTTGATAAATACAAAAGCGTTTACGACCAGGAAAAGCTGGATATCACCAAAAGATTAGAATCACAGTTTGATAAAGAACGACAGGAACAGAAATATATCAAGTTACAGCTGGAAAGTGACAAAAAAGCACAGGAAATTAAACTGATTAACATCCTCAGGGCACAGCGTGAACAGGTCTATAACAACTTAAAGCTGGTAGAAGAAAACCAGCGTGAACGACTGAAATTTTCAGAACTTGAATCAGAGAAGAAAGAACAGCAGCTTCGTTTAGCCAAACTGGAAACAGTGCAGAAGAATAATGACATTAATAACTTTAAAAAGCTATTGGCATTCAAGGAAAAGATCAATACTTACTATACTTTTTTTATTATCTTTTTCATTGTTCTGATTCTCTTATTACTGTATGCCTATAAACAGCGTGCCAAGTCTATGAAACAAAGAGACGAGCTGCATGCACTGGCCATGGAAAAAGAGAAACAAAACTCAAAAATTTCCACACTTACCGCATTGCTTGAAGGGCAGGAGCAGGAGCGCGGCCGTCTTGCCCGGGATCTTCATGACGGGCTGGGAGGATTGCTTTCCGGAACAAAACATCAATTGTCTTATTTAGATCCTCATGAATTCGGAAACATAGAAGAAGGAATTTCAAAATCGATTGACCAGATTGATGGAGCTGTAGAAGAGCTAAGACGTGTTGCCCATAATTTAATGCCTGATTTGTTAACGAAATACGGTTTGGAAGTAGCCATTCAGGAATTTGCTTCCCGTATCTCCAATAGTGCATTGGAAATTCATACTGAATTTATCAACTACAGCAATTCCATATCACAGGAAAAGCAGCTGATAATCTACAGGATCATTCAGGAATTGGTGAATAACGCAATAAAACATGCCGATACTTCCGAGATTATTGTTCAGGTAAGCGAAGAAGAAAACTTATTAAATCTTACGGTAGAGGACAACGGTAAAGGTTTCGATCATACCAACCTGGATGTCAGAAAAACAGCAGGTTTTCACAATATAGAATTAAGAGTCCAATTTTTAAAGGGAACAATGAATATCAACTCCGAATTGAATATTGGTACCAGCATAGAACTTCAAATTCCTATTCATTAAACATGATAAAAGTAGCCATAACAGATGATCATCCACTTCTCTTAGAAGGACTGAAGAATATTTTAGGAAACAGCAATACAATAGATGTTGTAGATTGTTTCAGAAGTGTTTCTGAAATGAATACAGGCCTGGCAAAACAAGCCGTTGATATTTTACTGCTGGACATCAATCTGGCAGATATCAACAGTATTGAACTGATAAAACCTTTAAAGAAAAAGTATAATAACCTTCAGATTATCATTCTCAGTGTTCACAATGAGCTGCCTGTCATCAACAGTTCTCTGGCTGAAGGTGCTTTGGGATATATTCAGAAAAATGCATCAGTTTCCGAAATTATTGAAGGAATCACTGCCGTATATGCCGGTGACCGATTTCTATGTTCACAAACAAGATCTGTTCTGGAGAAAAAATCAGCAGATGGATTAAATCATGTCCCGAAACTGACGCGAAGAGAAAAGGAAATTTTAGCCGAAGCAGCAAAAGGACTTACCACCAATCAAATGGCAGAAAAGCTCTTTATCAGCCCGCACACGGTGGAAAGTCACAGAAAAAATCTTATTGAGAAATTTCAAACTTCTAATCTGAGTTCCGCTATTAAACTGGCTATAGAATACGGTTTAGTGATCGAGTAAAATATTCATCCAACAAAAAGGCCTGCTTACATCGTAAAAGCAGACCTTTTTTATATAATCAAATAATCGGGTGTGTACTTATTAATCTTTAAACCTCAAAGCAGCCTGGAACAGATTTTTCTTTCCTACTAAGTCATATTCGTCGTTATACACAGGCTCATACATTAATATGAAAACCCTGTCTTTAAAATCCTTTAAATCAATAGGCTGATCTATCATGATATCATAAAAACGTGTAATGGTACGCGTAGCTGTCCATTGTTTTGCATTACCTTTAGGATTTTTATCAAATCTATGATCTTTCGCATCGGTATAATACCAATAGGATGGCGCTGAATCCATCAGAAACATTTCTTTGTCCTTATTATATAATTCCTCTGCCATACCCGTATTCTGAAACCAGGCAACCTCAGTATTCAAAACGCCAAGGGCTCCTGCATAAATATCTTTATTCGTAGTGGCTCCCACTAGAAACCCTTCCAGATTATTTGATGTAATTTCAAATTGGAAGGTCGATTTTTTCAGGTCATAGACATCATTTACAGGTTCAATTACTTTTCCGTCCTGTTTAATAACTACTTTCAACGATTGTGCGAAGGTTATAAAACTTAGTAAACAAAAAAGGAGTGTCAAACTTAATTTTTTCATTAGATCTCTTTAAATATTACTGCAAAGATATTGGACTTTATATCTGTAAACACTGGCTGATTTCAGGGGTTTTTATTCTTATGCTAAGCTTAAATTAATTGTGCACTAAAAAACGTTCTAAAACAGATCAGCTTTCAACCGGATCTTTAGCTTCAATACTGTTCGAAATATTGTTATTAATGCTGTAATGAATAGAGTAGAAGTCCTCAAATTCTTCAAATCCGTAATAATTATTGAGTTTATGATAAGCCATTTTTAAATGTGCTGCATCTTTATTCGGAGTCACAAAAAATTGGATAGAATCCAGCTTGGTAAATAATTGAAACGGAACATCCTGCACATTATCTACTCCTTTTATTTTTTTGAAGTCGGCCAGTGTTATCGTTTTTTGCTTAACTTCAGTTTCTGCTTTGTTTGTTTCTGTCGTTTTATTCTGTTGATTGCATGCCACAAAAGCAACCATAGATGAGATGAAGAATTGATTTAAAATTTTCATTTTATATTTTTGGGCAAATGTATCAGTATTCAGTACAGATACCAACAAAACCGCCTGATATAGGGAATAAATGGCTGAAAACAGGGATGTATTGAATGACAGAATTTAGACAATTTTACCAAATGATAAACCTAATATTGTAATTTACTTTATAAAAATGAAAAACTTAATAATCAGCCTTTCACTTGTGACTGCTTTACTAGCGTCATGTTCACCTGCTACAGACAAAAAAGTGAAAAAAAATACTTCTCCGGATACCCAAAAAGAAGTTGCGGCATCTACACCGGAACCCGTAAAGAATGATTTGCCAAAATCAGAGATACCAGGTGATTTCTCAACGTTAGTTCCTATTGATTTGCTGAATAGTAAAAGTACAAATGTATATGATAAATATGGAATAGAGTTCTCCGGGAATTGCTATTCATGCGATCTGACAAGCCTTTCTATAACAAAGAAGCAGATCAGGTGGACCAATGTATGTGAGGAAAAAGATACTTTTGAAATTGATGATTTCTCATTTTCTAATGAAGGAAACAAAACCATTTTTAAAACACCGGAAAGAACTTATATTATAACACAAATAGATAAAGCTCCCGTTTACGAACTTGTGATAGAAGGTAAGAAACTGGAATTAAAAAACAAAAGAATATCCAAATATTTTACCACTAGCAAAGCTCTATCACTTTTTACAGAGCATGATTGTGGAAATTTTGAAGGATAATAGATATCTTGTAAAGAATAGCTGTTAATCCAGGAGATAGAGTAGTCTGGGTCAGCAATATTTACTGTCTTCTCTGAAATATTAGCATAAAAAAACCTCAAATTGCTTTGAGGTTTTTTTATATTAAAATAATGACTTAATTATTTTGCTGGTTTTTTAGGACTCATCATCATAATCATCCTTTTTCCTTCAAGTTTAGGAAGCTGGTCTACTTTTCCTACGTGCTCTAATTCCTGAGCAAGTTTTAAAAGCAAAATTTCTCCCTGGTCCTTAAAGATAATCGAACGTCCTTTAAAAAATACGTAGGTTTTTAGCTTAGAACCTTCTTCAAGGAATTTTTCAGCATGCTTCTTTTTGAATTCATAATCGTGGTCATCGGTCTGAGGTCCGAAACGGATCTCTTTTACAACCACTTTTACTTGCTTAGCTTTAAGTTCCTTCTGTTTTTTCTTTTGCTCATATAAGAATTTCTTGTATTCTAATATTCTTGCAATAAAAGGTTCAGCCTTATCAGAAATTACTACTAAATCCAATTCCTGTTCCGCAGCAATCTGTCTTGCTTTGTCAATTGGATAAATTCCTGGCTCTACGTTATCGCCCACCAAACGAAGCTCTCTCACACGAATTTTATCGTTGATCAAGTGTAAGTCCTCCTGTACAGGACGTCTTTGTGGGCCCCTGTTGTTAAATCTTTGTGCTATTGTATTATAATTTTATTGGTTAATTACTTAATTTAATTGATTCAAATATTTAAAAATTGAAAGATTCTGTTATTGTATTAACCTTTGAATCCTTCAATCTTTTAATTTTTATTTATATGGCTGCTTCTTTTTTAAAGTAAGCAACGAAATCCTCCAGTGTCATCACTCCAAGATCTCCTTCTCCACGTCTTCTTACAGAAATTGTCCCTTCTTTTTCTTCATTTTCTCCCACTACAAGCATGAAAGGAATCTTATTCAATTCTGCATCACGGATTTTTTTACCAGTCTTCTCGTTTCTGTCATCAATTTGACCGCTAATATCGTGATTTTCCAAAAATTGTGAAACTTTTTTCGAATAATCTACATATTTTTCACTGATCGGTAGAATAATAAACTGTTCCGGGCTTAACCATAATGGGAAATCACCTGCTGTATTTTCCAACAAAATAGCAATGAAACGCTCCATAGAACCAAATGGTGCTCTGTGGATCATTACCGGTCTGTGTTTTTCATTATCATTTCCGATATAATGAAGATCAAATCTTTCAGGAAGGTTGTAATCTACCTGGATTGTTCCCAGCTGCCATTTTCTTCCCAAAGCATCTTTCACCATGAAGTCAAGTTTAGGACCATAGAATGCCGCTTCGCCATATTCTACAACTGTTTTTAATCCTTTCTTCTGAGCTGCATTGATGATGGCGCTTTCTGCTTTCTCCCAATTTTCATCAGAACCGATATACTTTTGTTTGTTTTCAGGATCTCTTAATGATACTTGAGTTACAAAGTCTTCAAACCCTAAAGATTTGAATACATAAAGAGTTAAATCAATTACTTTTTCAAATTCTTCAGAAAGCTGATCCGGAGTACAGAAAAGGTGGGCATCATCCTGAGTAAATCCACGAACTCTTGTTAAACCGTGAAGCTCTCCACTTTGTTCATATCTGTAAACAGTACCGAATTCTGCATATCTTTTTGGTAGGTCTCTGTAGCTCCATTGTGAAGTTTTGTAAATTTCACAGTGGTGAGGGCAGTTCATTGGCTTCAGCAAAAATTCTTCCCCCTCATTCGGAGTTTTAATTGGCTGGAAGCTGTCTTCTCCATATTTATCCCAGTGTCCTGAAGTTACATAGAGCTCCTTTGCCCCGATGTGTGGAGACATTACAAATTCATATCCTCCTTTTTTCTGAGCATCAGAAAGGAAGTTTTCTAATTTTCTTCTTAAAGCCGTACCTTTTGGCAGCCAAAGAGGTAAACCTGCACCCACTTTTTCAGAGAATGCAAAAATTCCAAGCTCTTTACCTAATTTTCTGTGGTCTCTTCTTTTAGCTTCCTCCAGTCTTTCAAGATATTCAGTAAGGTCTTTCTGTTTAGGGAAAGAAATACCATATACTCTTGTCAATTGAGGGTTCTTTTCATTTCCTCTCCAATACGCTCCTGCTGCATTTAAAATTTTAACCGCTTTTACGATTCCGGTATTCGGAATATGACCACCACGACATAGGTCTGTGAAGTTATCATGCGTTACAAAAGTGATTTCTCCGTCATTAAGATTTGAGATCAGTTCCACTTTGTAAGGATTGTCTGCATATGTTTTTAAAGCCTCTTCTTTAGAAACCGGGTATAGAGAGAAGGTAGAACCTTTCTTTGCGTTTTCTAAGATCTTTTTCTCAATCTTTTCAAAATCTTTTTCAGATAAGCTTTCATCCCCGAAATCTACGTCATAATAGAATCCGCTTTCGATGGCAGGGCCAATTGTCAACTTAGCATTAGGATAAAAGTCAAGGATAGCCTGCGCCAAAAGGTGGGCAGAAGAGTGCCAGAAAGCCTTCTTTCCAAGATCATCATTCCAGGTCAAAAGCTGTACCGTTGAATCCGTGGTTATAGGTGTGGTTGTTTCTACTTGTTTGTCATTAACAATTGCGGAAATGGTGTTTCTAGCCAATCCCTCGCTTATAGATTTTGCCACATCTAGAGGAGTCACTGCTCCCTCGAATTCTTTGACACTATTGTCTGGAAGTGTAATTTTTATCATTGTTTACTAAGAAATTTTAAGAGGCAAAAATACGCATTTTTTAGATAAAATACTATATCCATCTGTATTTAGAATGAGAATTAATATCGAAAACAGAAAGATTTTTAACGTTTGAGAGTTATATGCTTTAGATTGTAGTGTCCTCCGAAAATAATTATGTTACTTTTATTTCCTTAGTATGGCTTGAATTCATCACTGTATCGGGTGTGTTTTTAAATAGATTACAGAAAAAGTAATAGAAATTTTAAATCTTATAAAAAGAATAAAAAGATAAGTTTGAGAAGATTAAAATTAATATCTTAATCCCGTGAATACAGCATATTGATAATAATAGAAGTTTAGAATAAATGAGGACAAGAAGTTGTCCTAATATTTTATAAATTCTTGAAATGCAATAGCCTGTATTCAATCAGAATCCAATACATTTTAAATTTCAAAATTACAATCCCATGAGTAGGATAAACATCGATTTACATTGTGATCTTTTATATTACCTTTTAAGTTCAGATTCAGCGCTTGATGATAAAGAAATAGGTTGTTCGCTGCCTTATTTACAGGATGGAAATGTAAAGCTTCAGGTGATGGCAATGTATGCGGGAACAGGAGCTGACAGCACGGTTTACGGAATAGAACAAAGCAAATTGTTTTCAAAACTTATCAGAAACAAAAATTTTTTCCTTTTTAACAATGATAGTTTCAATGCTCCGGAAAATAAAAATCGGGTAGGAGTCATTGCTTCTATTGAAAATGCGTCTGCTTTCTGTGATGAGAATCAAAGTCTGGAGTCCGGATTTAAAAACCTGGAAACCATTATTGAAAACACTGAAAAAGTTTTTTATATCGGCATTACCCATCATCTGGAAAACCGTTTCGGAGGTGGAAATAATGCCACAGCAGGATTGAAAGACGATGGCAAAGTGTTGATCGACTATATTTCTGACCGTAAAATTGCCATTGATTTAGCCCATACCAGCGATCAGCTGGCTTATGATATTTTCACTTATATTGATCAGAGAAATTATTCAATTCCTATTCTGGCAAGCCACTCCAACTACAGAACTGTTTATAAAAACAATAGAAATCTCCCTGATGAACTGGCGAAGGAAGTGATCCACAGAAAAGGATTGATCGGCCTGAATTTTATCAAAGATTATGTTGATATCGAGCATCCTGAAAGACTCTATGAGCATATTCAACACGGACTGGATCTTGGCGGAGAGGACAGCATAGCATACGGGGCAGATTATTTTTACTGGAAGGATCATCCGGACAAATCCCGTCATCCTTTTTTCTTTCCTGAACATGCCAACGCTTCGGGATATCCAACGGTCAATAAAGAAATCGAGGAACGGTTTTCATCTGAGCTGGCAGAAAAGATCAGCCACAGAAATGCGTTGAATTTTATAGAAACTATGTATAAATAAAAAAAATATTCTTGTCTGATTGAATCAAAGCATAATTAACAGGTCGCTCCTCTGGAGCTATAATTTTTAAACGATATACTATTAACAGTTAGCTCCTATTGGAGCTGTCTTTGATCCCATCGGGGATCTGCAAAAAAAATGAAGTTCTCATAAAAATAAAGCTCCGGACCTGTTGATACCTGAGTCTGTTAAATTATCTTAAAAAGAAAATAGATTTGTGTGTTTTATTTTACGTGAAATAAAATACGATAAGGTATTGTAAAATAGAATTTTACGTATTCTTATTTGATTTTTCTTTTATACTTCACTTTCTGCTTGATAATCTCAATCACATCTACATTCTGCACTTTCGATTTGATCCATCCATGGATGTCAATATAGAATAATGACCGTCTGTAATATTCATTTTTAGAATAGGCTTCCAGCTTTTTATCAAAACTTTCAAACGCTTTCTGCTTTTGATCCAAAACCTGATTGTTAAGATTTTTAAAAAACTGAATACTTTCAAAATGGAACTCTTCCGGCTTTTTCATTTTTTTAGCAAACTTTAAAGTAGAAGCAATAAATTCATCATAATCTTCATCATTGCCAGACTCATATTTTGCCATTAAGATCAGAATCCTTGTGTGGAAGAGCAAATCTTCCTGCACATTCCCCTTAGATTCTATGACCCTCATAGAATATTCAATAGATTTGTCAAACATTTTACTGCCGAAGAACATGGCGGCCATTTTCAGGTAGAGAATCATAAAATGGTGTTCATCTATTCTTTCTCTGAGCTTTTCCATTTTTAATTCCACTTCAGGAATAAGCTTGGTTCCTGTGAAAAATTCCCCTTTTACAAAATGAATATTCATCAGCGTATTGTAATGGGTAAGGAAAATAAGGGACTGGAGATTTTCATTCTGGATAAAATTCTCAGCATGTACCATCTTATTAAAATTCGCGAAATGCTCCTCAAGAATATCAATATTTCCATACAAAAACAGGATCTTCAGTAGATAAGTATTCCCTTTAATATACCAAACCGGGTGGCTGTAGATCATTTCAGGCTTTTTATGAAACAGATCTACCCACTGATACGCATATTTCAATGTATACTTATAATCCTGCAAAAGCTGGTTTTTCCAGACATGAGCTTTATAATACCAGAGTTTTTCCGTGAAGTTTAGCTTCTCGGGGTTTATATTTTTAATCTGGGCGTTAAAAACATCCATCACTTCCTGTCGGTCTGCATCATTTTTTACGTAGCCATGAGTAAGCATTTCACTGTATAATTTCAGAGAAAGATTAGACAGTTTGGTGGTGTAGCGGTTCTGTTTACTGATCTCCTGAGATTGTTTGATAAGTTCTTCAGCGCGGCCTTCAATACTCCGGGTAATAAACTGTGATTCAATTACCTTTTCAAGATCTATGATTTCAGAAGCGATACTTTTTTCGTCCAGTTCCAGTGCAGACTGCTTGGTCTTGTCCAATATTTTCAGAGCCTGTTTGTAAAGTCCTTTCTGGTACAGAATATTGGCAAAATCCAGCTGTTCACGAAGCTGAATTCTGTAGTTCTGATGACTCGGGTTCATACGAAGACTTACAAGGATCTGTTTGTAGAGGTGGGCTTTAAGGTTGGAAAGCTGTTGTTTGGTAGATATTTTTTTCTCAATAATTACACTTTCATCATATTCCTTCATCTTATCCATTTCGGAAAAGAGCAGCAGAAATTTGGCATCTACATTAATTCCCAGACGGTTCACATATAACTTAAACTGCCGTTTTTCAGAGGTGGTCAATGACTTTACCAATACAAACAAAAAATCTTTCTGCAATTCTGCCATTGTAAATTTTTATAAATTAAAATACTGATTAATAAATGAATACGATTGTTTTTTCAACTGTTGAATATTGTAATTTTCAGAAAAAGTGAAAATGAAGAAATATTGCAACCCGTAGTTTTGAACCAAAATTAAGTAAAAAACTTCACTTATGGATTCCGAAAAAATTGAAATTTTTGATACGACACTGAGAGATGGGGAACAGGTTCCGGGATGTAAACTGAATACGGAACAAAAACTGATTATTGCTGAAAGGCTTGATGAGCTAGGGATTGATATCATTGAGGCGGGATTTCCAATTTCCAGTCCGGGAGATTTTGAATCTGTTTCTGAAATTTCAAAACTGGTAAGAAAAGCTAAAGTATGCGGACTGACAAGAGCGAATAAAAAAGATATTGATACCGCAGCGGAAGCACTGAAGTTTGCAAAAAGACCAAGAATACATACGGGAATCGGAACTTCCGATTCTCACATTAAATATAAATTCAACTCCACGAGAGAAGATATTATTGAAAGAGCAGCAGAGGCTGTAAGATATGCCAAAACGTATGTGGAAGACGTAGAATTTTATGCTGAAGATGCCGGGAGAACAGACAATGAATATCTGGCAAGAGTTTGTGAAGCTGTGATCAAAGCTGGAGCCACTGTTTTGAATATACCCGATACCACAGGATATTGTCTGCCGGAAGAATATGGGCAGAAAATAAAGTATCTGAGAGAAAATGTGAAAGGTATTGAAAAAGCGGTGCTGTCATGTCATTGTCACAATGATCTTGGGCTGGCTACTGCCAATTCTATTGCCGGAGCTATCAACGGAGCACGTCAGATTGAATGTACCATCAACGGATTGGGAGAAAGAGCTGGTAATACAGCGTTGGAAGAAGTCGTCATGATTTTAAAGCAGCATAAAGATTTGAATCTGCATACTAATGTGAATTCCAGAATGTTGAATGAAATGAGTACAATGGTTTCCGACCTGATGGGAATGTCTGTACAACCCAATAAAGCTATTGTAGGAGCCAACGCTTTTGCTCACAGCTCCGGAATTCATCAGGATGGAGTCATCAAAAACAGAGAAACTTATGAAATCATAGATCCTGCAGAAGTAGGAGTGAATGCTTCTTCGATTATTCTTACTGCAAGAAGCGGCCGTTCAGCATTGGCTTACCGTTTCAAGCATATCGGATATGAGGTTACCAAAAATGAATTGGACTATCTGTATCAGGAATTTTTGAAAATCGCTGACCTTAAAAAAGAAATAGGCAATGATGATCTGAGCCTGATGATGGAGTCTTTCAGCAGAAAAATAGGATAGGTTTGATTTTAAAATCAAGATAAAAGTAAAAATGAACAACAGTAAAAAGACACTTTTTGATAAAGTATGGGACGCTCACGTGGTAGAAACCATCCCTGACGGACCTCAGATCATTTATATAGACAAACATCTTATTCATGAGGTAACCAGTCCTCAGGCTTTTGCAGAGCTGGAATCAAGAAATCTGGAAATATTCAGACCGGAACAGATTGTAGCTACTGCGGACCACAATGTGCCTACTTTGCATCAGGAACAGCCCATTAAAGATGCTCTGTCAAGAAATCAGGTAGAACAGCTTACAGAAAACTGTAAAAAAAACAATATTGAACTTTTCGGATTGGGACATCAATATCAGGGAATCGTTCATATCATTGCTCCGGAATTGGGGGTTACCCAGCCGGGGATGAGTATTGTGTGTGGTGACAGCCATACCTCTACCCATGGGGCATTTGGATCTATTGCCTTTGGAATTGGTACCAGTCAGGTGGCTCAGGTATTTGCCAGTCAATGTCTGTTATTGAACAAACCAAAATCAATGAGAATTACAGTCAATGGTAAATTGAATGAAAATGTTCAACCTAAAGATGTGATTCTTTATATCATTTCAAAAATAGGAACTGATGGCGGAACGGGATATTTTTGTGAATACGCAGGAAATGTGTTTGAAGAAATGTCAATGGAAGGAAGAATGACAGTCTGCAATATGAGCATTGAAATGGGGGCCAGAGGTGGAATGATTGCTCCTGATGAAACTACTTTTGAATATGTTCAGGGAAGAAAATTTGCGCCGGAAGGAGAAGAATGGGAGGAAAAAGTAGAGTATTGGAAAACTCTGAAAACGGATGAAGGAGCTTCATTTGATAAAGAACTGAATTTTGATGCATCAGATATTTACCCGATGATTACTTACGGTACAAATCCGGGAATGGGTATTTCAATTCGCGAAGTTATTCCGGTACCGCAGAACGAATCCGAAGAGAAAGCGTTGAAATATATGGGACTGGAGGCTGGACAGACAGTTAACAGCATCAAAGTTAATTATGTTTTCATAGGAAGCTGTACCAATGCAAGAATAGAGGATTTCCGTTCTGCAGCCCAATATATCAAAGGGAAAAGTAAATCGGAAGCGGTAAAAGCTTTGATTGTTCCCGGATCTCAGCAGGTAGTTAAACAGATTTATGAAGAAGGTTTGGACAAAATATTCAATGAGGCAGGATTTCAGATTCGTCAGCCGGGATGCTCAGCGTGTCTGGCCATGAATGATGATAAAATTCCGGAAGGAGAATATTGTGTTTCCACTTCCAACAGAAACTTTGAAGGCAGACAGGGACAGGGTTCAAGAACGATTCTTGCCAGTCCGCTTACTGCAGCGAAAGCCGCAATAGAAGGTAAGATTTCAGCTCTTGAAAGTGTAAACTAAACAGATTTAAAAGTACATGCAAAAATTAGTTGTTTTAAAATCCCGCGCAGTTCCATTGCCGGCAGAAAATATAGATACAGACCAGATTATTCCGGCAAGATTCCTGAAAAGTATAGACAGAAAAGGTTTCGGAGAAAATCTGTTCAGAGACTGGAGATTCAATATCCATACAGGAGAACCGAATCCTGATTTTGTTTTGAATAATCCTAAATTCAGTGGTGAAATTCTTGTTGCAGGAAATAATTTCGGATGTGGAAGCAGCCGTGAACATGCAGCCTGGTCATTAACGGATTATGGGTTTAAAGTGATTATTTCCAGTTATTTCGCTGATATTTTCAAAGGAAATGCTTTAAATAACGGACTTCTTCCTGTAAAAGTTTCTGAAGAATTTTTAAAAGAAATTTTAGAAGGAATCAATGAAAATCCTGACAATGAGATCGCGATTGATGTGGAATTACAATCCGTAAGCTTTAAAGATACAACAGAGACTTTTGAGATAGACTCTTATAAAAAAATATGCCTGTTGAATGGCTATGACGATATTGATTTTTTAATCAGCAGAAAACAGACCATCACAAATTTTGAACGAAAAACACAAAAAACAAATGAGCAACAATTATTTTAAGATCGCGGTTCTTCCCGGAGATGGGATTGGCCCGGAAATCATTAATGAAAGCATTAAAATATTAGATGTCATTGCCGAAGCTTTTCAATGTAAATTCCATTTTGACTATGGATTGATCGGAGCAGAAGCTATTTTCAAGACAGGAAATCCTTTGCCTGAAGAGACGCTGAAAATCTGTAAAGAATCTGATGCCGTACTTTTCGGAGCTATTGGTGATCCGGTTTTTGATAATAATCCAGAAGCAAAAGTAAGACCGGAACAGGGGCTGTTGAAACTTCGTAAAGAGCTGGGATTGTTTGCCAATATCCGTCCTTTGAAAACCTATGCTTCTTTAATTGATAAAAGTCCTCTTAAAAGAGAAATTATTGAAGGAGCAGATATTCAGATTTTCAGAGAACTGGTAAGCGGAATTTATTTTGGTGAAAAATTTACAGATCCGGAAGGTGAGTATGCTTATGATGTTTGTAAATACAGCCGTGAAGACATTATTCCGATTGCGCATATGGCATTTCAGGAGGCTCAGAAAAGAAAGAAAAAGCTTACCCTTATTGATAAGGCGAACGTTCTTGACACTTCAAGGCTGTGGAGGAAAACCTGTCAGGAAATTGCCCTTGAATATCCTGATGTACAGCTTGATTATATGTTTGTAGATAATGCAGCGATGCAGCTGATTCTTAATCCTAAGCATTTTGATGTGATTTTGACGGAAAATATGTTCGGAGATATTATTTCTGATGAAGCAAGTGTAATTGGAGGTTCTATCGGACTGTTGCCGTCTGCTTCGGTAGGGGAGAAAAATGCTTTGTTTGAGCCTATCCATGGATCTTATCCCCAGGCAAAGGGGAAAGGAATTGCCAATCCTGTTGCTTCTATTTTAAGCGTGGCCATGATGCTGGACCATCTTAATTTACAGGCTGCAGCAGATAAATTAAGACAATCTGTAGAACATGCCATTGAAAACAAGTATGTCACGATTGATCTTAATACAAAACAATATTACTCAACAAGTGAAGTGGGAAGTTTTATCGCCGACCATATCAGATATTCCGAAAAATCATATTATAATTTTGAAAATATCAAGATCGGAAAATCAACCATTGTATAGAAAACAAAAAGTTCAATTAGATAGTTAGAAAGAAAAGTTCCGCCTCGTATGAGACGGAACTTTTCAATTATAAAGAAGCCTGATGGCTCTTTTATTTTTTTGTGTTATCCGTTTTTCCTGATTTGTTCTTTGAAGATTTTTGAATATCTTCTTTATCAATATCAGGCGGATTGGTCTTTTTCGATGCAGCAGGAATATTCTGAAAATCCTGATTTTGCTGTTTCGTTTCTGCGGTATTGGCAGATTCTTTTTTTTTGGTGTTTCCTTTTGTATCCATGACTTTAAATTTTAATTTCAAGAATATGGATAGTATCATTCAAAGGGTTTGCCAAACAGGACTTTTTTTATCCTAAAGTCCTAAAATACCAATTTTTCCGGTTTTATCCTCAATCGTGTAATTCAGAGCTTTCGCCAAAACGAAAACATTATTCAGATTTTCCATCAGTTGTTTACGCCCTTCATTTCTCAGCTGATTCTGATCAATTGATTTTTCTGCCGTTTCTTTAGCCTTTGCAGTAACATTCTTAATGTCTTTCTCCGAAATACGGTTTATGAATGAATCATCTAAAGATTGAATCTCAACACTCGGTGTAATTCTGATCTCAGCATCAGGAAGTTCGGTAATAATCAGTTTTTTGTTGATGGAATCTACTTCGATCTTCATTTTATTAAGATCATAAGAAACCTGTGCATTGGTCTTTGTATACGTAATAATGCTGTTGCTGGAAACTTCTTTCCCGAAAACTTCATAGCCCATTTTGGTTTTCTGCATGCTGGAAGTGTTCTGTTCCATCACCACCATCTTATTCATCTTGGAAATCTGATTGGTCAGGATATAATAATCCGACTGTTCAGTTTTAGTTCCAAGGTTCAGACATGACTTCAGACCAAAAAACAGAAGCACCATAGCGCCGGCACCGGCTGCAAAGGACAGGATTGTTCTATAATTTCTCAAAATCTATTTAAAAATTTCTTTAATAACAGAGGAATCTTTCTTTTTAAGGATTTCAACTAAATCTCTTTCAATGTAGCCTGTGGTAGGCATTTCTACAATTCTTCCAATCTCTTTTCCATATCTTTTCAGGATAATGGTAGGAACTTTCTGGATATTATAAAGACTTTCATCCCCGGTAGGAGATTCTTTCTTACGGTTTACGGCAATAATGTTTAATTTATTTTCCGGATAATTTACGGCCTCCAATATTTTCATCAGTCTTGGAAAATCTCTGTGGCTGTCTTCACACCATGTTCCCATGAAAACAATAATGTCGTAGGTACCGATTTTCTCTTTTTTCAATTCACTGACTGCTTTTTGGTCAAGGGCATATTCATCATGCTCCTTTACATACCAATCTGCATAAGGAGCTTTTAAAAACTGCTCTTTCAGTTGGTTTCCCAAAAGCATTTTGCCGTCTTTCTGAGTATCAACCTCGCGGTTTACCACTACTTTTTGAGCGCTAAGCTGTTGTACAGCTAAAAATAAGCTTGAAAAGGCAACAATATTGGTAATAAATTTTTTCATAATTATTTCTCGATAATTGATTTTAAATCAGCAGGAGAGTAGTATTTGTTTTTTAACACTTTATGATCTGCCTGTCTGTAAACGTTAAATTTTTCTCCGGACTTTTCATAAAAAGATTCTACTTCCTTCTCTTTGTAGAATTCAACGGTTTCTTTTGCCTGCTCTTCATTATCACACGCCTTCGACATATTGGAACGCTGAACTTCGTTGAATAGCTCTACAAATTTGCTGCCAAGTCCGAATTCCAGCACAGCACCACTCAAAACATACTGAAGATCGCATAATGCATCTGCAATTTCTACAATATTATTGTCTGCAATGGCCTGCTTCAATTCGTTCAATTCTTCCTGTAAAAGTTCTACTCTAAGATTGCATCTTTCCGGAGAAGGAATTTGCGGGGTATCTAAAATAGGGGCTTTGAAAGTAGTATGGAATTCTGCTACTTGGTTCAGACTATCAATTTTATCCATGAATTTTTTTATTTCCCACAAAGATAGAAAAGGATTTGTAAAATGTGAAATGTACAGCAGGAAATGTATGAATAAGGAGGTGGGAGAGAATTATAATATCTGACGTTTATAGAACTACAGATAGTACATATTTAACAGATAATAATGTACAAGGTTTTAATTTTCAAGACAAAATTGAATATACAGTCATATTTTAAACACAAATATCTGCGAAAATTTGTGTCATCTGTGGGCGAAATTTAATCTATAAAAATCGAAAAACCACAATTTTAAGTTGTGGTTTTGTTTTAAATTCTGTTGATTCTATTCAATTATTTCAGCTCCTCATATTTCCAGATGCCTGAAATACTTAAGATCGATAACCCTGGTTGTTTTTCACCATAACTGAATACACCTATGTATTTTGAATGACAGGCTGGGCAATCGGTGCCAAAATATAAAGTTGGCTGATCATTGACTGTAAGTTCTCCGAAATGAAGCATTCTTTGAGAAGTTTCACTAACCATTCCGTGCTTTAACAATTCGCTTTTGGATAAAACTTTATCTTCGTTGTACAGCTGGAAGATTGGAAATCCTGATTCATAAGGCTTTATCTCAGCGGTATTTTCATGACCGCAATTACAGCAGGTAAAGGTGGTGATGGCTGAGGGGAGAGCTTCATCATTCATAAAATTGCTTTTTGTAACTGAAGCTTTTTTAATAATGTTTATTTTGTCTGAAATTGAATACATCTGAGTTGATTTATGGCTGAATAACTGTGCCCACTAAGTTAGGATATTTTCCGCTTGGACTTTTCTTGATGGTCACTTTTATATAACCTTCTTCTGCCAGTTTATTCCATGTTTTCTGATAACCTGTGTTGATATCAACCGGAATTTTCCACATGGTTTGTTTTCCTTTTCCAGCCTGACTAAACCAAGGAATAATGTCTGCTGTCTGGGTTTTAAACTGCATTGAATTGTTCAGAACATCAATCTCATAATAGAAGTCGTACTTGTCTTCAGCCTGGTTTAATGCTCTTTGGGTAAACGTGTAGGTATATCCGTTGATGATTGGGCTTGTAAAGCTTCCTCCTAAGGTAGGAACGCCTGTTCCGTTGTAACTGCCTACGGCGCCGCTGTATCGGTCAAATTTCTGTCCAACCTGTAATGCAACATCATCAACGATATTGTAGCCTCCGTTTGCAGGCGGCCACCCGCCATTTAAATTGTTCGCCTTAAAAAGGGATTCCAGTTCGCTCCATTTTCCTCTTTTGTATAAATCGTAAGCTTGATTTTTAAGCGCCTCACTCACCGAATTATTGGGATCATAAGTTACTGCCAGTTCATCTGCATTTTTGTAGAATACCGTGGTGACATCGGGATTGATGTCTATTACATCATCATTGTCTGAGTTACAGGCAACCGAGAACGAAGTAATGGCTAAAAAAAAGATGTACTTAAATAAATGTTTCATATAAAAAATTTTAAATTATTTTAAAATTAGGAGGTATTAGAAGGGGCTACCTTTTTGAAACATCGTTCTTAAAAATCTTAAGTGGAAATACTGATATGTATATTATTAATGTTTTTTCCGGCCAATAAAAAATAATGATCAGAATCTAATTTAATAACAGTTTTTTTGGCATCAAATTGTTAAAAGATCAGCTCAGCCAAAACAGGGTCGAGAGAAGCAACTGTATCAGACGTTTAAAAAACGACTTTGGAGCTCCCTTAAATACAAACTGGGTAAACGGTACAATAAAAGAATATTATTGTTCGATAAATTTAAATCAAAAAACTCAAATACTAGTTATTTTATTTTAAATAAAATATTATTATGAAATTAATTACAGTAATAAATGAATTTAATGTAATATTTTACATTTTACAAAAATAAAACTGCCCCGTAAAGGGCAGTTTTTTCACATCGTTTAACTTTAAAGGTTATTAATTTTTAATAAATCTTTTAGTTGATTCTCCAATTTGAAGCATATAAGCGCCTTTAATCAGGTTGCTTACGTTTACAGAGCCTCTCTGAAGTTTTCCTGAGTCAATGAGTTTTCCACCCATATCGAAGATTTTATAATCTTCTGAAGTTGTATTGGAAATATAAAGTACGTCTCTGACAGGGTTTGGATAAAGCTTAATGTCTGTGATCAGATCTTTCGTATTCTGAAGATCTCCTTTTCCTGATGAAACGATATTAAGAGTGTAATCCTCAACCTGGCCATAAGTGAACGCTTCACATGATGAAGTAGGAATTGAGCTATATTTCATCATTACTCTCATTCTTGTAGATCCAACAGTTGCTGTAGATGGAATTGTTATAGATCCGGTAACCGGGCTTGTTGTAGATCCTGCTTTTGTCCAAGCTAATTCTCCACTGTCTGTAAAGTCTCCATCACCGTTGTAATCAATATAAACAGCATATGCTTCGCTATATTTTGTAGAAGTCCAAACCGGAGTAACGGAGATTGTATAAGCGCTTCCTCTTGTTACATTGGTAGAAACTGAAGTGAAGTTTTCATAACCAGCTGTTCCCGTAGAAGTATTATTAATAGATCCGAATTTTACATTTCCGATTCTTTCATCAGCTGTGTTGGATGCTGAAGAAGAGCAATAAGTAACAGTTCCGCCCGAAAGAGTGGTAACACTCACCGTATTGCTGGAAACAGAAGCGTTTCCTGCCGCATCTTTCGCTTTAACAGAGAAAGAATACGTTGTTGATGGAGTAAGTCCTGTTACGGTATATGTAGTAGAAGCTGTAGAACCTATTAATGAAGCTCCCTGATATACATCATATCCGGTAACGCCTACGTTATCAGTAGCACCTGACCATGAAAGGTTAGTTGTTGTAGCAGTAGTTCCTGAAGCAGCAAGAGTAGGAGCTGTAGGAGCAACGGTATCAGGAGTTCCGGAACCTGCATTTACAGAGATGTTCGCATTGTTGACATCAAAGAAAATGTGATTTGATCCTTTTACCATGATTCTTCCTGTAGTTGTGGTAGAATTAGGAATAGTTACCGCCTGTGAACCGTCATTAGGAGTTCCTGCCAATAGAGTAGTCCATGTAGTTCCATTGTCTGTTGACCAAAGGATATCTACATTAGCTGCATTTACACCATTAGCTGTAGTTCCTGCTACGTTCCATGTAACGGTTTGAGAACTTCCTCCGGCATAGGTTGTGGCTGAGTTCTGAGAAGTAATATTAAATGGTCCGGCAGTTCCGTTAACAGTGATTACGGCATCATCAGAATTATTTCCTGAACCTCCTGCTTTATTATCACGAACAGTAAATCTGAAATTTAATGTTCTTGCGACTGAAGAAAGTGCCTCTACTGTGATTTCAGAACCTGCTGTAGTGGTTGCGCCTGTTAATACAGAAGCCATTCTTGGGAAGTATCTTGCAGGTGAAGTAGTGGGTGTCCATGACCTGAAGTTCGGTCCTGAAGCTTTTGTTGCGCTGGCGGCTGAACTTGCACCTGTTTGTGAAGAAGAAGCATTGTCCATTTGTTCCCAGATGTAAGTTAGAGAATCTCCGTCAGCATCTGTTCCTGTACCCGTCAGTACGAATGGAGTTCCTTTTGGAATTGTATAATCTAAGCCTGCGCTTGCTGTAGGAATTGAATTCCCTGTATTGGTATTGACAGAGCAGGTTTTAGCTTTAATATTATTTGTGATCTGCTGAATGCTTATTGCATGGAAAAACGCATCAGAATGAGGTTGGATATCCTGGCTGGTAATTCCCGCATATCCCATGATTGTTGATCCTGATCCCGGTTCCATATTGGCGCCTGTTCCTTCATTGTTCATGGAGAATGTGTGATTTCCTCCGAACTGATGTCCCATTTCGTGAGCTACGTAGTCGATATCGAAGTTGTCTCCTGAAGGAATAGCATCTGCCGGGGAAGTATATCCGCTTCCTTTTGATCCGTTGGTACAGATACAGCCGATACATCCTGCATTTCCACCACCTCCTGAAGCTCCGAACAAGTGTCCGATGTCGTAGTTGGCTTCACCAATTACAGAAGTTAAAGTGCTTTGTAATTGGGAATTCCAGCTGCTCATTCCGGAAGCTGCAGAATACGGGTCTGTAGATGCATTGGTGTAGATTACGGCATCATTGTTGGCGATCAGAACCATTCTTGCTGCGAAGTCTTTTTCAAAAACACCGTTTACACGGGTCATTGTGGTGTTCATTGCAGCCAGAGCCTGAGCTTTTGTACCTCCGAAATAAGTAGTATATTCTCCGGTACAGGATAGTGCCAGTCTGAACGTTCTTAGTTTGGCGTCATCAGCATTAGGTCTTGCGGCAAGAGCAGAGTTGGAAACTCCTTTCTGTGCAGCGTCTACTACTGTACATTCAAACTTGTTAAGATCGTCTTTTTTGTCAGATTTTCTGTACACTACATAAGAAGAAAGATCTTTAGTGTAAGGTTCAATGAAAACTGCAGATTTATCACCGTAAATTTCCATTGATGACAGTCCGAGTGGAGAAACACTGAAATAGACTGTGGAATTAGGATCATCCAGACCTTGTCCTACGTAGGATTTGATATCCGGATATTTTGCTGCCAGCTCAGGAGCAAAATTGGAATTCTCCCTCACTTTAAAATTTTCCATTCTGCCTTCAGAATTTGGAAAAGAGATGATGAGTTCTGATTTTTCGCCTACAGCCAGTCTTTTGGGAGCTTTTGCCAAAGCATTTTTCAATCCGTTGATGTCCAGGTTATAAACCTTAGGATTGCTGATACCGGTTTTGTTTTCAAAAACCTCTGATGAAGTTTTTCTGGAACCTTCAGACCAAAGACGGTCAGTCTGTGCGAAAGAAATACCCGAAATAAGGAGCATTCCAATCAGCGTTAATTGTTTTTTCATATTAAATATTAAATTTGATTGTGGAATATCAAAGCTAATGAAAAATACATTATCAAAAACAAAATTTTTTAAGGGAAATTTAGAATGTTGCTTTAAAATATTATGCGATACATTAAATATAATTGAAAAGGCTCATTAATAAAAGAAAAGTGGAAGTGAAGAAATGAATTTTAATTTCAAAAAAAATAAAATAGATGTATTTTATTATTAATTTATTAAAATGAGACAATAAAATTTATTAATTATTTAATTATGTGTGAATAATATTAGTAAATTGAATTTTCGCAACGATTGCAAAATGTTTTACATCCTGCTTACAAAAAAAGCTGTTTCAAAATGAAACAGCTTTACTATATTTATATAATCCTTACTTAGAATTTGTCATCAGCAGTAGGACCGTAAAGTCCAGGGACTTTGTTCCCGGTTGATCTTAAATAAACAACCAGTTCACCTCTGTGATGGTACAAATGATTATAAAGAAAGCCTCTAACCACCTGGATTCTTGGAGACGGTGGAAAAATTACATTTCCGTTCATTTCCATTTTCCACTCATTGAAATAAGTGCTTTCATCCGAGTTTTCCAGAACTTTCTGTGCGTTGGCAACATTTTCTTCAAATTTTGCTAGGATATTTTCCGCTTTTGAAATATCTCCTTTGTCATACTTGTACGCACCCATATCAAAAGTATCCTGATTGAAAGTAGATTCGTACCAATTGTATACTTCAGCAATGTGAGAAGCCAGCTGGCCGGTTGTCCAGTTTTTTTCAGACGGTTTCCAGTCTAATGCGCTGTCAGGGATTGCCTGTAAAATTTTTCTGGTGTTTTCAGCTTCGTGCAGAAATTCACCTAAAAGTGCCTGTTTAATCATTTGTATTGGGATTTAAAGATTTATTTTGTAATATCTCTTCCAATGACCAGTCTCTGGATCTCAGAAGTACCCTCACCAATGGTGCAAAGTTTAGAATCTCTATAGAACTTTTCAGCTGGGAAGTCTTTTGTATAACCGTATCCTCCGAAAATCTGAACCGCATTGTTAGAAATTCTTACACAAGCTTCAGAAGCATATAGCTTAGCCATAGCTCCTTCTTTTGTCATTTTCTGTTTTGCGTTTTTCAGGGTAGAAGCTCTTTGAATAAGAAGCTCAGCAGCATCAATTTCTGTAGCCATATCTGCCAGCATAAAGTTGATTGCCTGGAAATCTGCAATAGGTTTTCCAAACTGATGTCTTTCTTTTGCATATTTCAAAGCAGCTTTGTAAGCTCCTCTTGCAGTACCTAAGCTTAATGCAGCGATAGAAATTCTACCACCATCCAGTACTTTCATAGCCTGCTTGAAACCTTCACCTACTTCTCCTAAACGGTGGGAATCCGGTACGCGTACATTATCAAAGATTAATTCAGCTGTTTCGGAAGCACGCATTCCTAATTTATTTTCTTTTTTCCCGGAAGTGAACCCAGGCATTCCTTTCTCTAAAACAAAAGCTGTAGAGTTGTTTTTAGCGCCTATTTCTCCCGTTCTTGTCATTACTACAGCAATATCTCCTGAAATAGCATGAGTGATAAAGTTTTTAGCTCCGTTGATGATCCATTCGTCATCATCTTTTACGGCGGTAGTAGACATTCCTCCTGAATCTGAACCTGTATTGTGCTCTGTAAGTCCCCAAGCTCCGATTACTTTTCCGGAAGCCAGCTGAGGAAGCCATTTGTGTCTTTGTTCTTCATTTCCAAATTCATAGATATGGTTGGTGCAAAGTGAGTTGTGTGCTGCTACAGAAAGACCGATAGATGGGTCAACCTGAGAAATTTCATCCAGAATAGTAACATACTCATGATAACCTAAACCGGAACCTCCATATTGTTCAGGAACAACAATTCCCATAAAACCCATCTCACCTAACTGGTGGAATAAGTCTTTTGGAAAAGTCTGGCTTTCATCCCACTCCATAATATTCGGTCTGATGTTCTTTTCTGCAAATTCTCTAGCCGTCTCCGCTATCATTTTGATGTTGTCAATAGTCTCTGTATTCATATAATAATAGTTAGTGCCCAAAGATAACCAAATTGATGGAATGCTAAAATAATTATTTCATTCGTAATATTTAAGCGGTAATATGTTTAATTTTCAATTTTTTATATTTCCAGAATTAATGTTTTCTTAATAAAATATTCAGCCTTTTACATTTTTTATTTCACTATTTTGGTTCTCAATTTTTAAGGCATGAAAAAAATTTTACTTCCTATCATTTTAATTTCCTCTTCTATTTCTGCGCAGGCACCTGCCGGCTATTACGACGGAACAGCAGGATTGACGGGGTATGCTCTGAAGTCGAAGCTTCACGATATTATTTCGAATAAAATGATCAACTGGCATTATGACGATCTGAAGGTGCTCTATAATCAAACTGATCTTGACAAATATTATGATCATGATGCTTCCAATACTCAGTATATGCTGGATATCTATTCGGAAATACCTTCAGGACCGGATGTTTATGAATACAAAGCGGATCAACTGATCGCTGGTGCAGCTGGAGAAGGGCAGGGCTATAACAGAGAACATATGATGCCGCAAAGCACATTCAGTACAAGTTCGTCTATTAGTGATTATCCTATGTATTCGGATCTGAACTTCATTATTCCTGTTGATGCTTATATCAACCAGAGAAGGAATAATTATCCTTATGGAATAGGAAACAATACAAATCATTATATTTTCACAAATACTTCGAGGATATCCAATGCTGCAATTCCAAATTATCCTTATACCGGAAGAGTTTACGAACCTATTAACGAGTTTAAAGGTGATATTGCAAGGACTTTATTGTATTTTGCAGTAAGATATGAAGGAAAACTGGGGTCATTTAATACAGCTTATACTACATCAGCCAACATAACACCGGCTACAGATCAGTGTCCGCTTGACGGAACCGAAGAGAGAGCCATAGATCTTCCATATGTTGCCATGCTAAAGCAATGGAGTGCAGCAGATCCTGTTTCGCAAAGAGAAATCGACAGGAATAATGCTATCTACAACATACAGAAAAACAGAAATCCATTTATTGATCATCCTGAATGGATTGATCTGATCTGGTCTGAAACTCCTGATAATATTGCACCGGCAGCACCGGGATCATTGGTTTCAACCCAGCAGAATGCTTATTTTGTGAATCTGAACTGGACGGCTTCTTCTGACACGGATATTTTAGGATACAGGATTTACATGAATGGCTCCACAACTCCAATTGCAGTTACAAAAGGAACTTCTGTAATTATTGACCATCTGAGCCCTTCAACAACATATACTTTTACAGTGAAAGCTTTTGATAAAGCATATCTGGAGTCTCCGTTCAGCAATACGGTTACAGCTGCAACAATTGCTTCGGATTCCTATGCTCAGGACCTTATGATTACCAAGTATATATCAGGAACCAATACAGATTTTGTTAAGAACAATGCTCTGGAAATCGTTAATAAAACCGGGCATGAGGTTAATTTAAATAATTACAGAATTAATATTCAGTTTAAAAACAACTCTTCAGGAGCTATTTACAGCGGTGATACCTATGAACTGGAAGGTAAAGTTGGAAACAACGAAACTTTTGTTATTTTGAATCCAAAAGCTTCTTTATCATGCTATACCAATGATCAGGCAAGATTTGTAACGGCTTCTGATCCTCTGATGTTTGCAGGGCAAAACTATGTGGAGCTTGCTTATAATAAGACGGTAACTATAGATGCTATCGGTGTGAAATACACGACCAATAATAACGGGAATGTCTCTTTATATAGAAAAAGTACGATCAATAAGCCTACAGATACCTTTAATATCAACGAATGGGATTCTTATCCGTCTAATTATTGTCAGAATCTGGGAGGTACATTATCTGCTGCAGAACTCATTACTGCCCATAATGAATTTACAATATATCCCAACCCGGTTTACAATGATCTTTATGTAAGCGGAGCAACGGAACAAATAAAAACAGCCCGAATTATAGATCTTTCCGGAAAAGTGATCTACACAGAGAAAGATCCGTTCAGAAATAAGAAAAATATTTCAGTACAGGGAATCCCGGCAGGAGTTTATTTCTTACAACTTGATGAGAAAACGCATCAGTTTATTAAAAGATAACAGTTGCAGGATCTACTTATTAGTAACAAACCTAAACCTCACAGATTTTAAAAATCTGTGAGGTTTTATTTTAATAGGGGTGATGGGATTGCTTCGCTTTGCTCGTAATGACTGTTTTAGCCCTGATAGGAGCGGTTACCCCGCAGCAGGAAGAGATCTTTTGGCTGAGTTCAGGACAGCTAGGGCGTGAGGAGTATGAGCAGATAGCAGGAAATAGCTTCTTACTTAAAAATAAAGTGGAAAAAGTAGAGTTAAAATAAATGTAACAAAAAATCTTTTTGCATTTTTATAATTTTACATTTTTTGTTAAAGGCTTAAAAACCTTATGATTAGTACATAATCGATATAAGCAGATTCACTAATAATCAATATCTATAAGTGTTTCTGCTTATATTTTTTATTTATAAGTAATTATGCTTATATTTGCAGTATGATAGCGGTCATTACCGGTGATATTATAAATTCACAGCATGCGGACACTGAAGTTTGGATTACCAGACTTAAAAATCTTCTCGAAAGATGGGGAAGCGCTCCTGGCACATGGGAAATCTACAGAGGAGATGAGTTCCAGTTCAAGTGCAATATTGATGACGTTTTCTGGCGGTTTCTAGCCATAAAATCTCTTATTAAAAGTCTGGAAAATTTAGATGTAAGAATGGCCATCGGTATTGGTGAAGAAAGTTTCTCTTCTGAGAAAATCACAGAATCCAATGGTACAGCTTATGTACATTCCGGAAGATTGCTTAATGACCTTAAAAATGACGGCCATACCGTTGCCATCAAAACATCCAGTGATCCGGTAGACAGGGATCTTAATATCCTGTTGAAATGGTCGTCTAAAGATTTTGACAACTGGACTATGGCTACAGCAGAAATCATTCATGAAATGATCATGAATCAGGATATTACCCAGGAAGATCTTGCCAAAAGATTTGCTATTTCACAGTCTTCTGTAAGCCAGAGACTGAAGCGAGCTAACTATGAGCTCATCGTGGAAACCAACCAGTATTTCAGAAAGAAAATCTCAGAACTATAGCATGATCTTTATCAAACTCATATTGGCACATCTACTTGGAGATTTTATACTTCAGCCAAATTCATGGGTTGCAGATAAGGAAAACTATAAACTAAAAAGTAAGTTTTTATACTTTCATGTTCTGATTCACACCGCGTTAAGTTTTATTTTTCTTTGGGATCTGAAACTTTGGTGGGTAGCAGCTTTGGTGGGCATTACTCACTTTATTATTGATGCAGCTAAACTTACATTTCAAAAGGTAAAGACTAAAAAAAGATGGTTTTTCATTGATCAGCTTCTGCATGTTCTGGTAATTGGCGGAGTTTCTCTGTATTTTCAGGAATTCAGCTTCAGCTTTTTGCAGAATCAGGAGTTTTTAAAGATCATTATGGCTGCATTGTTTCTAACAACACCGGCATCTATTTTTATCAAAATCATATTGTCATCATGGACACCCGCTCCGGATGGCCCCAATACTATTCAAACCGAATCTTTATCAAGTGCCGGAAAATATATCGGAGTTTTAGAACGTCTGCTGGTCTTCACTTTTATTATGGTGAATCACTGGGAAGGCGTAGGTTTCATGGTGGCTGCCAAATCTGTTTTCAGGTTCAGCGACCTGGCACAGGCAAAACAGAGAAAGCTTACAGAATATGTATTAATTGGTACGCTGCTGAGTTTTGGGCTGGCTGTCTTAACAGGAATAATTATAAAATAAATCAATAAATCTAACTACAATTTAGAAAGTAAAATTATGAGTCAAAAGAAAGAAATGTTGTACGAGGGGAAAGCAAAACAGGTATTTGCAACCGATAATCCTGATGAAGTAGTAGTACGTTTCAAAGACGATGCTACAGCATTTAACGCTCAAAAAAGAGGTCAGGTAGACCTTAAAGGGGAAATGAACAATGCGATCACAACCCTTATTTTTGAATACTTAAATGAAAAAGGAATCAAAACTCATTTCATCAAACAATTGGACGAAAGAGAGCAGTTGGTAAGAAAAGTATCTATCATTCCTTTGGAAATGGTGGTAAGAAACTACTCTGCAGGAAGTATGGCACAAAGATTAGGAGTTGAGGAAGGAATCAAATCTCCGGTAACAATCTTCGATATCTGCTACAAAAAAGACGAATTGGGAGATCCGCTTATCAATGATCATCATGCTGTTTTCTTAGGAGCAGCTACTTACGAAGAGCTTGACGAAATGTATGAATTGACTTCAGATATCAATGAAATCCTTATCGACCTGTTTGACAAAATCAATATTATCCTGGTAGATTTCAAAATCGAATTAGGTAAAACTTCAGACGGTGAAATTATCCTGGCTGACGAGATTTCTCCTGATACATGCAGACTTTGGGATAAAGATACCATGAAAAAGCTTGACAAAGACAGATTCAGAAGAGACTTAGGAGAAGTTACTGAAGCTTATGTAGAAATCTACAACCGTCTTAAGAACCTTTTACAGAAATAAGCTTTCAGAGAAAGGATATTATTCTGAAAAACAATTTGTTATTTAAAAACAAAAATTAAAAACTGAAGTTAACTTAGACTAATTTCTAACATCTAATATCTAACTTCTAATCATTAGAAAAAATAGAAATGAAAAGTTTAGACATTCATAAAAGTGAATATTTAAAACAGTTTAAAACCCAGACTTACGGAAGAAATCTTTTCAGAACTCAGGAAGAGGAAAGACTGGATGCTCCCAATGAAGAGTGTGGAATCTTCGGATTGTATTCGGATAATGATCTGGATACATTCTCTCTTTCACAGTTCGGGCTTTTTGCATTACAGCACAGAGGCCAGGAAGCTTGTGGAATCTCCGTTTTAAAAGACGGAAGAATCACCAATATGAAAGATGAAGGGCTGGTTTTAGATGTGTATAAAGAAATTCAGGAACCTGAAACTTTTATGGGAAATTCTGCAATCGGGCATACCCGTTATACCACTGCAGGAGATAAAAAGAAATATAACTTCCAGCCATTTTTCGCGAAAAACGAATATGACCAGATTATACTTTCTATAGCACACAATGGTAACCTTACCAATGCGAAAGAATTAAAACAGGAATTAGAGGCTGAAGGCGTAGTTTTCAGAGCAACCTCCGATTCTGAGGTGATTCTGAGACTGATCCAGAAAAACCTTGATTTAGGTCTTCGAGGAGCTATTAAAGCAACCATGGAAAAGATCGAAGGAGCTTATTCCGTAGTAGGGATGACAAGAAATAAATTCTTTGCATTCAGAGATTTCAACGGAATCCGTCCATTGGTTTTGGGAGCTATCGACGAAAGATCTTATGTAGTAGCTTCAGAATCTGTGGCATTGGATGCTGTAGGAGCTCAATACGTACGCGATATCCTTCCTGGTGAGATCATTTACACCAATGAAAATGAACCTGGAAAACTTCATTCCTATATGATGGATGAAGCGAAAGGAAAGCAGAGAATCTGTTCTTTTGAATATATCTACTTTGCAAGACCTGACTCTACCTTAGAAAACATCAATGTATACGAGATCAGAGAAAAATCTGGGGAGAAGATCTGGGAACAGGCTCCTGTAGAAGCTGATCTGGTTATTGGCGTTCCGGATTCCGGAGTTCCTGCTGCCATTGGTTTCTCTAAAGCTTCAGGAATCCCTTTCCGTCCTGTTCTGATTAAAAACAGATATATCGGTAGAAGTTTCATCGTGCCTACACAGGAAATGAGAGAAAGAGTTGTGAACCTTAAACTGAATCCTATCATCTCTGAAATGAAAGATAAAAGAGTAGTGATTATTGATGATTCTATCGTTCGAGGGACAACATCTAAGAGACTTGTTAAAATTCTGAAAGATGCAGGAGTAAAGGAAATTCACTTCAGAAGTGTTTCTCCGCCAATTATTGCCCCGTGCTACCTTGGAATTGATACTCCGTCTAAAGATGATCTTATCTCAGCCAATATGACGACAGAAGAACTTAAAAACTATTTAGGAGTAGATTCTTTAGAGTTTTTAAGCATAGATAACCTGAAAACCATTTTAGGATCTGCAAATCACTGTTTCGGATGCTTTACAGAAGAATATCCTGTAGGAAAAGGAGAAGAGGTAGATTTATTCAATTAACCTCTTTATTGAAACCATAAAATAAAAGAGCCGGGCTATAACCCGGCTCTTTTGTTTTATAAATGTAGCAGAAGCTTAATATTCCTGTATTATACAATATATAATAGAGTTTTAATTTTGTCTGATTAAAAGTTCAGGATATGAAAAACGCATTCTTAACGGGTATCTTTCTGGCATTTGCCCAACTTTACACGTCACAATCTTTTGATAAACAGGCACACCGTGGAGGAAAGTCTCTTTACCCGGAAAATACCATCCCGGCAATGAAGAATGCCTTAAAAATGAATATAACAACCCTGGAAATGGATCTGGCCATCACAAAAGATAAAAAGGTAATCCTTTCCCATGATGCTTTCCTGTCGCCGGAGTTGGTCACAAAGGCTGATGGAACCTATATCCCCAAAGATTCTGGTTTTTATTATAAGATTTATGAGATGCCTTATGCAAAGATTAAAACATTTGATGTAGGATTAAAAAAATTGAATAACTATCCCGATCAAAAGAAAATGATGGCTCAGAAACCTCTCTTGTCAGAAGTCATAGACGCATGTGAAGCCTATGCCCGTGAACTAAAGAGACCATTGCCTTTTTATAATATAGAAACAAAAACACGTCCTTTCTCTGATAACATATTTCATCCGGAACCCAAAGAATTTGTAGATCTGATGATGAAAATTATTGTAGAGAAAAAGATTCAGGACAGAGTGATTATCCAGTCTTTTGACCCCAGGACACTGGAAATCCTTCATAAAGAATATCCCAAAATAATGACAGCTCTTCTGGTAGAAAAAGTGGATGATAAAAAACGGGCTCAGCAGCAGGCTTATTTTAAAAATATTCCTGTGGAGAAATTCAAAATGTATCCCGATCATCTGAGTGGAGTGGCAGGAGATATGAAGTTCCTGAGTTTCACTCCTTCTATTTACAGTCCTGAACATAGCCTTGTAACACCACAATTAGTACAGGAGTGCCACTTATTAGGAATGAAAGTAATCCCATGGACTGTGAATACAAAAGAAAGATTGAAGGAACTAAAGGATATGGGAATAGACGGAGTAATCAGCGATGATCCGAGGATATTTGAATAAATTTTAAAATGTTCTACATAATATAAATAGCCGGAAGAAATTCTTCCGGCTATTTTATGCGTGCAGATACCTGCACTTAGGGTTAAAAATTGGTTCTTTTGATTAGAATTTATAGTTCAGGCCTAACTGAAATATTCTGTTATTGTTTTCAGCAGCAGGTCTGCTCTTATCAATTTTCGTTAAGCTGTTTACATATCTTGCATTGATACCAATGTTGGAAGTGATATCATATCCTAAACCAAGGCCCAATCCGAAATTGAATTTGTTGATCATATCTTTGTCAATATCCTGAGAATTTGAACTTTCAGTAGTGGTAGTAACACCGCCTGTAGTACTTGCTACACTAGATTCGGATTTGTTTTTACCATTAAGGAAATAACTGAATTCAGGTCCTGCTTCAATATAAAACTTGTCAACAGGTCTCATTTGAACCATTAATGGAACTGAAATATAGTTCATTTGTACTCTGCTCTGCACCTTCGTCTTTACGTTCGTAACTCCATTGTCAGTTTCTGTAGAATACATTACATCTTTTGCCCCCATTTGGTTAAATAGTACCTCTGGCTGGATGCTGAATTGTTTTGAAACTGGAATATTAACGAATGCACCTGCATGAAAACCTAGTTGCTGGGTATTGATCCCAAACTTCTGCTGACTGAAATAAGCGGAGTTTCCCCCTGCTTTAATTCCAAATCTTACGGGTTGAACATCTTTTTTTAGTGGTGATGCATTTACTGTTTTTGTTTCTGTCTCCTGAGCGAAAGCTAATGTACCAGCAGTTAATGCTAATCCTAAAAATAACTTCTTCATAATTTTATTTTTTAATTTTACTATTTGTGTGTTGAATGATTTTTCAATCAGACTCCAATTATTTTGCAAAATGCTTGCCAAAGTTGAAAAACGCCTATTCATAGAGGGTTTTAAGGGGTTTTTGGAAAGTTTTTTTTTAATCATTTATCCCTTTTTAATGAATAAATATATTGCCAAACTTAATATTTTATGAATAGAGTTGAAGACTCAGAAAGCTTTAATGTAGATAATTGAAATGATAAAATATTCAGAAAACAGAACCGATTTTTATAAATAATGATAAGACATCCCGCTGTTTTCAAAATCTGAAATAAAAACACTGAACTATCTATGGCCCTGTATCGATTTGAAAATAATAAATATTCCTATTTAAACTTATAAGCAACTACAATTTGAAACGTATTATTTCTTACGGCTGGATGCTCCCCAGTAGTGTAAAGCGTTTTTAAAGATTTTAAAGTTTTAATTTTTCTTCATTGCAAGGAGGGAATTGGCAAATAAGCGAAAAAGTCAGGCTTAAACTAATAAACCTGACTTTTTCTATTGAAATCAAAATGTATCTAATTATTGGACAACATACATTTCTGTATCATGCCTTGCATTCTATATGTTAACAACCCAATGCTGTTCTCGTTAAAAGTTTATAATGGTAATAGTTAGATTTGAGCATTGAAATTCAATTGAACCAATACCTATTTCATTGTAAAAACGGAATCATAAGTTGGATTTCCAGAATAGAGTACAATCACTACTCAATACGCAAATTTCTTGCCAAAAAATATCAACATAATAAAAAAGCCGGATTAAATTTAATCCGGCTTTGTATTGATTAGAAAAGTCTGCTTTTAAAGCTTCCTGACTTTTAGAATTTATAAGCTAATCCTACCTGGAATACTCCGTTTCTAGAAGCATCACCTGGATTGTTTTTAGGGACATCAGACAATCCTGCAGTGTATCTTAGATTCACTCCGATATTTTGTGTGAAATAATATCCAGCTCCAAGACCAATTCCGAAATCAAAACTTTTCAAATTGTCTTTAATATCTACAGATCCACCGTTGCCTTTTCCTTTAGCACTGATAAGGAAACCGAATTGAGGACCAGCTTCTACATATAAATTAGGAATAAGGTTGTACTGTAACATTACCGGTACTGCGATATAATCCGCGTTAAGTTTCAGATCACTGTTACCTTTATATTTACCACCCAAACCACTGTATAATACTTCCGGCTGTACAGAGAAGTCTTGTGCCACTGGAATGTTTGCAAAAACACCACCGTAGAATCCAGCTTTTGAATTCAAATCACTGTTTGAAATAGTAGAGATATTAAGACCTGCTTTTACACCAAATCTAACTGGTGAAGATGAAGCAGTAGAAGTTGAAGTCTTCTGAGCGAAAGTGAAAGTACCTGCTACTAGTGCAAGTCCTAAAAAAATCTTTTTCATAAGTTTTTATATTTTAATAGTTTTTAAGTTTTATTTAACATTTCATTAAGAATCAAATGGCGTGCCAAAGTTAAAACAGGTTGTATATCCAATGTTTATGCGGTATATTGGAAAAAGTAAATCTTATTATTACATAAAACAGCCGGATTAATTCTAATCCGGCTTCACTTTAATTATAAAAACTTAACGAGAAAAGCTAAATAAGCTTTAGAATTTGTAATTTACCCCTACCTGGAATACTCCGTTTCTTACAGATCCCGGTCTGCCATATCCATAAAGATATCTCTGTTGTTTTGCATTTACGATATCAGATAACCCTGCAGTATATCTCACATTCACGCCAATATTTTTAGTAATATTATAACCCGCTCCCAATCCTATTCCGAAATCGAAGCTCTTGGTTGCATTTTTAAGTTGTAAACTTCCGACATCATCTTTTTGTTCTGCCCCCATCAGGAAACTAAATTGAGGTCCAGCTTCTACATAAAAATTAGGAAGTGCTTTATATTGAAACATTACAGGAACGGAAATGTATTCTAAATTAAGTTTTGAATTACGGCCTCCTTTTTCTTTAGCTCCCACAGCACTGTATAATAGTTCCGGCTGAACAGAGAAATCCTTAGCGACAGGAATATTCACAAAAACACCACCATAGAATCCTGCTTTTGCTTTCATATCCATATTAGAAAGGGTAGAAACGTTTAGCCCTGCTTTTAAACCAAATTTGATTTTAGAAGAAGAAGAAGGTGCCGGAGAAGTCGTTTCAGAAGTTGAAGTGGATGTGCTTTGAGCGAAAGCAAAAGTACCTGCAATAAGTGACAGGCCTAAAAAAATCTTTTTCATAGATTAGTTTTATTTTTAAGTTGTTTAACGCTCGGAAAGCAACAAACAACATGCCGTGAAACCCCTTCACTAAGGACTTTATTATATTTTTAACTAATTGAAAAATCAATGCTTCGGGATATATGTTTAACGTTATATCAAAGCATCAATACGTTACCATAAAAAAAAGACCAGATTAAAAAATTAATCTGATCTTTTCTATTGAATATAAAATTTGTTAGTGAATGTGTGAGCTTATTTGAATTTATAAGCTAAACCTACCTGGAATACATTGTTTCTGACAGCATCAGATCCGTTAGGTCTGTTTTTAGCGATATCTGTTAAACCTGCTACATATCTAGCTGTAAGTCCTAGGTTCGGAGTGAAATAATACCCAGCACCAAGACCGATTCCAAAATTGAATGTATTGAAGTTGTCTTTGTAATTGTCTGATGTAGTAGAATCTCCGTTAGATTCATTTTTTAATTTGTTTTTAGCACTTACCATGAAACCGAATTCTGGTCCTGCCTCCACATAAAGATTAGGGATTAAATTATACTGGAACATTACTGGTACAGCAATATAATCTAACTTAGTAGAAGCTGAAAATTTTGTTCCAAATGACGTAAAGTCTGATTTATTACCATATTGTGAATATAATACCTCTGGCTGTACGCTGAATGAAGCTGCTAATGGAATGTTTGCAAATACACCTGCGTTGAACCCTATTTTAGATTTCTGATCATCAAGACCACTGTCTTTTGAAAGTGAAGAAACGTTCATTCCCCCTTTTACCCCAAATGTTACTGGATTAGAAGATGTGTTTCCTGTTTGTTGAGCGAATGCGAATGTTCCTGCAGTTAACGCTAATCCTAAAATTAACTTTTTCATAACTTTAATTTTTTAATTTTACTCTTTCTTAATTTTAAATTTTACTACTTGTTCAACATTTTTCAGTTGAACGCAGAGTATCTTTCAAATTGCTTGCCAAAAATATTTTTTATGATTAAAATCAATAAAAAAATCACTTAGCGTTTAAATGATTTTTTAAATAATTAATTGATTAACAATTGATTATGAATTTAAATAAACATTTGTTTAGAAGAGGTCTAAATTGACAATTTTGTTAAAAATAACCTTTTACACCAGGTTTTTCTTTCCAAAAAAGAGTTAAGCATTATTCAATTTTCTATAAAAAGACAGAGATTCAAGGATATTTTCCTGGCTGCATTGATGATCATAAGTGCAAGAACCAATTCCTGAAAGCAGGGAAAAGTTGATTTTACGGTCTGTATTCTTTTTATCATTCAGTAATAATGCGGTGATATCCTCATCTTTAAAATCATTAATATCCAGGTAAGGATAGTATCTCTGTACATTTTCGATGATGACACTTGCATCTGCTTCAGAAATAAGATTTTCCAGATAGGCCAGATGGGCTTCTGCAATCATTCCCATAGCAACCGCTTCTCCGTGAAGGATAGGATTTCCTTGCTGTAAGCATAAACTTTCCACAGCATGACCTATTGTATGCCCAAAATTCAGCGTTTTTCTGATATTTTGTTCGTGGAAGTCTTTATCTACAACGTCCTGCTTGATATTCATAGAAGTCTGAATATGCGGAATGACTGTTTCTGCCTCCAGTTTGCGAATCTGGATCAGCTGGTCCCAATGATTTTTATCAGCAATTAATCCATGTTTCAGCATTTCAGCGAATCCGCTTCTTAATTCTTTAAATGGTAATGTTTCTAAGAATTTCGGAAAAATAAAGATCTGTTCCGGGAAAGCGAAAGTTCCTACCATATTTTTATAGTGCATCAGATCAATACCTGTTTTTCCTCCTATGGAAGCATCACACATTGATAAAAGGGTAGTGGGGATATTGATGAACTGTATTCCTCTTTTGTAAGTAGATGCTACAAAGCCACCCATATCAGTAATTACACCGCCACCAAGATTGATAACCAGTGCTTTTCTGTCTGCCTGCATTTCTGTAAGAATTTCCCAAAGCTGATTGGCAGTCTGGATATTTTTCATTTCTTCTCCGGCTTCAATCTCTAAAATTTCAAAGCCAAGGTCTGTTTCCATATTTCCTAAAAGAATAGGAAGGCAGTATTCATGAGTGTTTTCATCAACAAGAATGAAGATTTTGCTGAAAGATTTTTCATGAAGAAACGTATTAAGCTGAGAAAAATTATCGTTTAATATTGTTATCATCTTCTAATATTTGTAAAGTTAAAATGTAAACTATAGTGCAAAGTTATGATTCTTAATTTTTAACTCGTAACTAAATTACTATCTTTGCAGAAATTTTTAGAATGAGCAGAGATAATAATAATTCAGACAGACCAAAGAGACCAAGAATTTCAACCAAGAAAAGTTCTGATGATTCTCGTGCTTCCAGATCTGGAAATTCTTCAGGATCAAAACCTTTTAAAAAACCTTTTTCTAAAGACGGAGGCAGAACAGCGCCGGAACATAGAGGGACTAACTCAAAATTTGACAAGAAACCTTTCAAGAGAACTGCAGACAGCTCTGAAGGTTCCAATGAAGATATGGGTTCAAAATCTGAAAAAAAACCTTACATCACCAATAAAAGTGAGAGTTTTGAGAGAAAGTCTTTCGGAAAACCCAAAAGAGGAGGAAATAGTTTTAATACAAGAGATAAATATGAAAGAGGTAGTCTGAAATATGGCAGAAGACCCTCTAATGGAGATGAAAGGGATGACAGAGCAAAATCTTTTGTACAAAAAAGAAGGTTAAATAAAATTGACAAAGATGTTCATAAAGATACTATCCGTCTAAATAAGTATATAGCGAATTCAGGGATCTGCAGTAGGAGAGAAGCTGATGAACTTATTACTCAGGGATTGGTAGAAGTAAACGGAAAAGTAGTCAACGAAATGGGCTATCAGGTACAGAAAACCGACAGAGTAGTTTTTGACGGACAGAGTATTACTCCTGAAAAACCTGTTTATGTGCTTCTTAATAAACCAAAAGGGTACATTTCTACGACGAAAGATGACAAAGCCAGAAAAACAGTAATGGATCTTGTAGCAAATGCTTCTCCTTACAGAGTTTTCCCGGTTGGAAGATTAGACCGTTCTACAACAGGGGTTATTTTATTGACCAATGACGGACACATGACTAAAAAATTAACGCATCCATCTTTTGATGCTAAAAAGATTTACCATGTAACGTTAGATAAAAAGCTTACCGGGGAAGATCTACGTCTTATTGCAGAAGGAATCCGTCTTGATGAAGGGGTAGCAGTTGTTGATCAGATTTCATACATTGAAGGAAAGCCTAAAAATGAGATCGGAATCGAGATTCATATTGGATGGAACCGTGTTATCAGAAGAATATTCCAAAGATTAGGATATGAAGTGGAAGCTTTAGACAGAGTAATGTTTGCCGGATTAACGAAGAAGAATATCAAGAGAGGACACTGGAGAATCCTTACAGAACTGGAGGTAAATAACCTTAAAATGCTTTAATTTAATGATGAATTATGAGTTATAGATGATGAATAAAGGATTCAGATTTTTAACTTATATCATTCTTTTAAAGTACATTTAAGTGTAAAGAATAAAAAAGCGCAGAAATTAATTCTGCGCTTTTTATATATCAATCAGGCTGTGGGTTTTGAAATTTCTATATTAAAATTCATTACCCCAAAACTGTCACTCCTTTTTCAATCATCTCGTAGATGGCGTCTCTGGCGTTGTCTGGTTTTACGTTTACAGCACGTGTACCATTGAAGTGAAGGCATGTTACATATCCGTTGGCCACAGCATCCTGAGCAGTGAATTTAACGCAATAGTCTAATGCCAGTCCTACGATTTCTACCAATTGGATATCATGATATTTCAGGAAATCATCCAGTCCGGTTTTCATAAAATGATTATTATCCTGAAAACCACTGTAGCTGTCAATTTCTATATTTTTTCCTTTTTGTACAATATGGGTTACTTTGTCTCGGTTCAGATCTTTGTGAAATTCTGCTCCGAAAGTCCCCTGAATACAATGATCCGGCCACATAAACTGAGGAACACCATTTAAAATAATACTTTCTCCCACCTGTCTGCCATTGCTGCTTGCAAAACTTTTGTGGCCTGCAGGATGCCAGTCCTGTGTAAGAACCACCTGATCATATGCATTTTCCTCCATCAGAAGATTGATATACGGGATAATTTCGCTGGATCCAGGGACTGCAAGGGCTCCGCCTTCACAAAAATCATTCTGTACATCGACTATTATTAACGCTTTTTTCATATTTTGAATTCTCGAATTTTTGATAAATTTACAAAACTAATCTTCAAAAATTTGTCCAAAACTGAATTATCGGACAAATCGGCAAAAAATAAGCCGGAAGAAGGAATTACTTTCAGTTGTGCAGCGGCTGATTGTCTTTATATAACAATTTTTTTAAAATGATGAAACAGAGAGTGTCATTATTCTTTTATATCTATCATTACTTCTATCTTCGGACTTCAGGCATTTGCGTTTCAAAAAAATAAAACTAAATCTCAATAGCTTATCTTTGCAGTAAATAAGTATTTTTATGTCATTTGAATCGTTAGGATTATCACACAATATTATTCGTTCTGTTAACAAGCTGGGATATTTAAAGCCATTTCCAATACAAGAGCAGGCGGTTCCTATAATTTTGCAGGGAAAAGACCTCATGGGGATTGCACAGACAGGTTCCGGGAAAACGGCTTGTTTTGTAATGCCCATTTTAGAAAAACTACAGAATACTGAAGTTAAAAAAGACCGTAATGTTCAGGTCTTAATATTGGTTCCTACACGTGAATTGGCTATTCAGATAGATGAAGTTTTCAGAGCTTTTACGGAAAATCTGAAGCGTGAGGTTCGTACAATGGCGGTTTATGGAGGTGTTTCCATCAATCCTCAGATGAAAGGAATGTTTGGGGTGGAAGTTCTTATTGCCACTCCCGGACGTTTATTAGACTTAATTGACCATAATGCTTTGAGTATTTCAGGAATTCAGCATCTGGTGATAGATGAAGCGGATAAGATGTTTCAGCTGGGCTTTGGTGAAGAAATGAATAAGCTTTTCGCAATGATGCCTGTAGTGAAACAAACGACTTTGTTTTCAGCAACTTTAAATGATAAGGTTTCTGAAATGAAAGAACGCCTGTCTATTAATCCCACTATTATCGAAATTAAAAAAGAAGAAGTTGAAATTGATCATATAGAACAGCTTGCATATCATGTTTCACCGGAAAATAAAGGACCTTTCCTGCGTTATTTGATTAAAGAGAAAAAAGTGGAAAAGGCTTTGATCTTTGTTTCATCTACAAGATCTGCGGATAACCTGGTGGAAAAGCTTAAAAAGAATAAAATTAAGGCAGTGGCTATTCACAGCCAGAAATCCCAGGGTGCCCGCAGGAATAACCTGGAAGAGTTTAAAGTAAACGGAGCCCAGATTCTGGTGGCAACAGACCTGATTGGCCGTGGAATTCACATTGAATCATTACCATGTGTGATCAACTACGAATTGCCGCGTTCGCCTTTAGATTATATTCACCGTATCGGTAGAACAGGGCGTGCTAATGAGAAAGGAACGGCAATTAGTATTCTGACGGATGATGAATTACAGCATTTCAGAGTGATTCAGAAGAAAATGGGAAAAAAAGTAACTTTACAAAGAACAGAAGGTATTGATTTACATGGATATTAATGCCTGATTTACAATAGTAAAGGCTTCAGTTTTATCAAACTGAAGCCTTTTTATTTGGCAGTGATATTGAACTTTATAAATTGTTATAAGTACAATTAATGCTTTATTCACCTTAAATTCTTGAATTTTTGATAAATTTACACCAAATGATATTCGAGCAATTGTCCAAATGGTAATGACCGGACAAATCGTCAATATTTAAAAATTAAAAAAACTGAGCAATGAGTGATTTAGAGAAAAAAAAGTTTCCAATAGGCCCGTTTGAAGTTCCGGAAAACATCTGTGATACTACATTGGATACTTACATCAAAGTGATCAAAGACTTTCCCGGAAGGTTAAAAAATCTCATTGAACATTTTACGGACGATCAATTGGATACTCCTTACAGAGAAGGAGGCTGGACGGTAAGACAGCTTGTAAACCATCTTTCGGACAGTCATATGAATAGTTTTATACGTTTTAAGCTGGCTCTTACAGAAGATAATCCTACCATAAAGCCTTATGATGAAGCCAAATGGGCAGAGCTTCAGGACAGTTTCCACATGCCTGTAAAACCGGCTATGAGAATGCTGAAAGGAACACACCAAAGATGGGTTGTACTCCTTAAAAGCCTTACAAATAAACAATTTGAAAGAACTTTTCATCACCCGGAGCATCAAAGAGATTATAATCTAAGAGACAGCCTTGCTTTGTACGTCTGGCACTGTAACCATCATTTTGCTCATATTGAAAATCTGAAGAAAGAAAAAGGTTGGTAAGGAAGCTTCTTAATAATCCCATCTATTATAAGGAAATTGTAGACCGAATTTCCATGTTATCTGAAAATTCCCATGGAAGATGGGGGAAAATGAACGTATGTCAAATGCTAAAACACTGTGACCTAGTTCTTCAGGTAGCTTTGAAAAAAGTAGAGCTTCCCCGTATCAACATCGTGTATAAGACGATAGGCATATTCACTAAAGCAGAAATGTATGTCTTCAATAATGGAATTCCCAGAAACATGCCTACTTTTCAAAAACTAATCGTTAATTTTGAGTGTGATTTTGATGTGTCAAAAACCAATCTGCTGAAAACACTGGAGGAATTCCGGGAAGCTTGTGAAAAAAACAGCCTGCCGGATCATCACAGACTATTCGGAAGCATGACTGAAAAAGACTGGACATTTTTAGAATATAAACATCTTGATCATCATCTAAAACAATTTAATGTATGAGTTTTTTTGATAAAATATTCGGTGGAAAAAACGAAACCCCTGACCAAAAAACGTTCTGGAAAAAGATAGAGTCTGAAGAAGACCTTACAAAAGCTATAGAAGATTCTTTTCAGAATAGAATTGCTATATTTAAGCATTCAACAAGCTGTTTTATCAGCAGAACTGTACTGAAGAATTTTGAAAAAGAAGTTGAAAATTCTGATCAGCCGGTCAATGTATACTATCTGGATCTATTAGCTTACAGATCTGTTTCCAATAAAATAGCGGCAGATTTTGAGATCAGACACGAAAGTCCGCAGCTGATTGTAATAGAGAACGGAAAGCCTGTAAACAATGCTTCACACCAGGATATTTCTTTAAGCCAGATTGTATCATGAAGAATATAAATGATTATTTAGCCAAAGTTTTAAACGTTCCCCTTCAGAATGTGAACACCTGCAGTCTGCACTATGAGGTAAAGAAAATTCCTAAAAATCAGTTTCTCCTTCAGTACGGCGAAATTTGCAGGCATATATTCTTCGTAGAAAAAGGGCTGTTGAAGATGTATTCCATTGATAAAAACGGGAAGGAGCATATTATACAGTTTGCTCCTGAAAGCTGGCTGATTTCTGACCGAAGCAGTCTTTATTTCAATGAAAAATCCATTTATTATATAGAAGCAGTTGAAGATTCAGAAATTCTGTTTCTGCATCCTGATTTCTTTAATAAGCTGGTTGAACAGTTTCCAAACAGTATTGAAAGAAGTGATTTTCTGCTTCAGAAACATATCAGAAGCCTTCAAAACAGAATCAACTCTTTGCTTGGTGAGACTGCAGAAGAAAGATATATGAAATTTATTAAAATGTATCCTGATTTGCTTCTGAGAGTACCGCAATGGATGATTGCTTCTTATCTTGGAATTACTCCTGAGAGCCTGAGCCGTGTAAGAAAAGAACTGGCAAGAAAAAACTTCATTCCGGATAATAAATAAAAAGCTGGAAGATGGGAGAGGGAAGCTTGAAGTTCCGGTAAACACAAAAGAACTTGATAGTTATTATTTAAACATCCTTAATAAGAATTGACATAATCTATTCTTAAAACTATAATAACTTCCATCTTCCAGCCTCTATCTTCCTTACTTCAAATAAATTTTTTTCGCGAGATTTCCAACCTGTCTGAGTTTTGCCTGGGTATCTTCTGACCATGGAAGCCCTATGCAGAGTCTCATGCAGTTTTCAAACTGCTCCTGTAAGGTAAACATTCTTCCGGGAGCAATGCTTATACTTTGCTTGATAGCCAGATCGTATAACTCCGTTGTCCGTATCTTCCTGTCAAATTCTACCCATAAAGACAATCCTCCCTGTGGACGGCTGGTTTTAGTACCTTCCGGGAAAAACTCTGCAATGGTCTGAACATAGTTCTGATAATTATTTTGCAAAGTTCTGCGGAGCTGCTGCAGATGTTTTTCATATTTTCCGGATTTCAGAAAGTTGGCTACAGCTTCATTGACGATTGAAATAGAGGATGTGGAATGCAGGAGTTTAAGCTTCATGATTTTATCTTTATACTTTCCTGGTGCAATCCAGCCTACACGATATCCCGGAGCCAGAGTTTTTGAAATGGAGCTGCAATACAGCACACTTCCGTCTTTATCAAAAGATTTACAGCATTTCGGGCGGGTAGAGCCGAAATAAAGATCTCCATAGACATCATCTTCAATCAGCGGAATGCTGTTTTCTGAAAGTATTTTTACTATTTCTTTTTTGTTTTCATCAGGCATACAGCTTCCCAAAGGTGAATTGAAGTTAGGAATGAGCAGGCAGATATCTATTTGGGGGATTACTTTTTTTAAAGCCTCGATTTCTATTCCGGTAGTAGGATGTGTAGGAAGTTCCAGTACTTTTAAACCCAATCCGTTGGCCAGCTGTAAAATTCCCGGGTAGCAAGGACTCTCAATGGCAATCGTATCGCCGGGTTTTCCTAATGCCATCAAGCAGAAAGACAAAGCATTCATTCCGCCATTGGTAGTAATCAGGTCGTTTTCACTCAGATTTCCACCCCATTGCAGAGAACGTATAGCAATCATTCTTCTTAATTTGAGATTTCCCTGAAGCTCTTCATATTCTGTGCCCCCTTCTTTTAATTCCCTGATAGCATTTACGATTTCTTTTTTAAGTTTTGCCTGAGGTAAGAGATCTCCGGACGGTATTCCGATTGAGAAAAAGGTGAGATCCTTTTTACCCATATTTTCATACACTTTACTAATCAGTTCATCCGGTTCGTCATTATTGGCAATCAATGATGGGCGGCTTACTTCCGGTAAAGGCAGTTTTGTGGACGGCAGCTGGCTTACAAAATAGCCGGATTGTGGTTTTGATTCTATCAGAGACTGGGATTCCAGTTCGAGGAAAACACGTTTGGCTGTATTCATACTCACCTGATGTTCCTGGCATAGCATTCTTACCGAAGGAAGCTTATCTCCGGTCTTTAAAATACCATTTCTGATCTGTCCTGCAATTCCGTCTGCAATTTCTGTGTATAAAAATTCTTTGCTCATATTTTCAAACTGTGCTCATGCAAATATACAAAACTGATACTGTGTTTATCAAATTATCCTTTCTAATTTTGAACCATCAATTAAAACCTTTCTTACAATGATGACAAATCAAATAACAAAAGATGAAAATATAAGCGGATGGATCAATGGTTTCATTGGTGTTGTATTATTTAGCGGTGGATTACCCGCTACCAAATTAGCAGTTATGGAAATGAGCCCAACTTTTGTAACAATAGTCCGGGCAGCTGTGGCAGGGATATTAGCTCTTATCGTATTATGGCTGGGTAAAGAAAAACGTCCTGTTAAAGAACAATTAACTCCTTTACTTCTGGTTTCACTTGGCTGTGTGGTAGGTTTTCCTCTTCTATCTGCGTTGGCTCTTCAGTATCTTACTTCGGCTCATTCTATTGTATTTCTGGGAATGTTACCTTTAGCAACCGCTATATTCGGAGTTTTCCGTGGAGGTGAGAGGCCACATCCTATATTCTGGTTTTTCTCTATTGTTGGAAGTCTTTTAGTGATTGGATATGCGGTTTCACAAGGAATATCTGCTTCACCCATTGGCGACATTCTGATGCTGCTTGCTGTTGTTTTATGCGGTATGGGTTATGCTGAGGGGGCAAAACTATCCAAAACATTAGGTGGCTGGCAGGTGATTTCCTGGGCATTGGTACTGGCATTGCCTGTTATGATTCCTTTATTCTTTATTTACTTTCCTGATGATATTGGGAATGTTAGCTTCCAGGGGTGGTTTGGATTGGGTTATATCTCCTTTTTCAGCATGTTTATTGGTTTTGTATTCTGGTATAAAGGATTAGCGCAGGGTGGTATTGCTACTGTGGGACAACTGCAGCTGCTTCAGCCCTTCTTTGGCCTGGCACTGGCAGCCTTGCTTCTTCATGAGCAGGTGAGTATGGGAATGCTGGGTGTGACGGTAGGAGTAATCTTATGTGTGGCAGGTACTAAGAAATTTGCGAAATAATTAAAAATTGAAATCCAAGAATCCCTTGGAAACTACATAAAGAAAGCCCGTTTCATGCAGAAACAGGGCTTTTGCTTTCGTAATCAAAATGTTGCGGTAAATATTAACCTTTTTTAATTGCGAAATATTGCTTATAAAGTTAATTTTTTGATAAGTTTAAATCAATAAGCTTAAAAATGGTTGAAATTAATAGTTTATTTAACTTTATTTAACATTTTAATCGATAGTTAAGGTGCAGTTTTTGCATGCAACTTACAATCGATTACCAATAATATTTTTACTGAGATTAAGAGGATAGGAAGAAGAAAACAATTCCAAAAAAGGCTATTATGGTTATCGACGAAAACATTTTGATTTCAGCGGGAGCGGAAACGAGATATTATACCTCTTCAGAAATTATATTCTATGAAGGGGATACTCCTAATTATTATTATCAGATTATCAAAGGAGAAATAAAACTCAACAATTATAATGAGGAAGGGAAAGAATTTATTCAGAACATTTTATCTGACGGAGAAAGCTGTGGCGAATCCATTCTGTTTATAGAGAAACCTTACCCTATGAATGCAGAAGCCATTACAGAATGCAGTGTTCTCAGACTTCATAAATCTGCCTTTTTCAATCTGCTGAATCACTCTCCGGAATTGTATATGGAGGTAAACAGTTTTCTTTCAGAACGTCTTTATTATAAATTCATTATGATGCAGAGCCTCTCATCTCAAAATCCTTCTATACGGCTGAGAGGATTGATGGATTACCTTAAAAGTTCTCAAAAGGATCTTACCCCTTATTCTTTTCTGGTTCCGTTAACGAGACAGCAAATGGCGAGCCTTACAGGTCTGTGTGTGGAAACTGCAATAAGAACCATCAAACATATGGAAAGAGATAAAATTGTGAGAATTGAAAATCGTAAAATTTTATACTAATTTAAAGCATACTAATTGTAAATTTTTTTATTGAAAAACCTAGTGAAGTTATGAAGACAATAAGCTGCATGAATATTGATGAAAATCTTCTGTACTCTTTTGGTGCAGAAGACAAAGGCTATAAAAAACAGGAATCAGTTTTTAGAGAGGAGGATCATGCATTATATTATTTTCAGATTGGTGAAGGAAAAGTAAAATTGAATAATTATAATGAAAACGGAAAAGAATTCATTCATAATATTCTGGGCAGAAAACAAAGCTTTGGAGAAGCAATGCTTTTTCTCAACCAGGATTATCCCATCAATGCCATATGTCTTGAAGATTCCCGAATAATAAGACTTCCCAAAAATAATTTCTTTGAAATGATCAGGCAGCATCCGGATCTTTCTCTGGAAATGAATGCCTGCCTTTCACAGGAAATTTTTTATAAATTAAAAATGATGCAGAGCCTGGCATCGCAAAACCCTATGCAGAGGTTGAAAGGCTTATTGGATTATCTTAAAAGCTATCATGATGAAGACTGCCACCAGTGTTTCCATATTGCATTTACACGTCAGCAGATTGCCAATCTTACAGGCCTGCGTGTGGAAACAGTGATCAGAACTTTAAAAAAAATGGAAAAAGAAGGCAGCATAACTTTAAAAGACCGCAAAATTTTATATTAATATTTGATTAACATGACTCAGGTCATAAAAAAGTGAATTATTCTGACGTATATTTGGTAAAGAATTATTCGATACCATTCCTAAGACCTCAATAAAAGGCACGCAAAAAGCATTTTGCTTTTATTATTCATTTAAAATTACCGACACTCAATTGTTGCCGTCTAATACTGATATTAGTCACGGACTGTAATATCCATCATTAAACAGTAATATAGAAACTCAGTTATGAAAGCTTAAAATTCAAGAAACCGCAGTTCAAGAGACCATTTATCCTCCGTAGCCGGAAGATCATCAGGACATTCCGGATTCGGAGGCAGACATAATTCATAATTTTTTTTCCGGGATTGTCTCTTTAATCAAATATAAAGAGGTAATCCCTTTAACAAACACCATCAACACCATGCCAAATAAAATATTAGAAACCAATAATTCAGTTTCTGCCATCCAAAAAGGAACTGCAGACAAGACGACTGTCGATAAGAACGAAATGAAAAAGGCTCCACTTCACAAACTCTTTGTAAGTGCCCTGAAAGATATTTATTACGCTGAAAACGCCATTCTTGAAGCATTGGAAAAAATGCAGGAAGCTGCTACCACTGAAGAACTGAAGGAGGCCTTTGAAGATCATCATCTTCAAACCCAAAAGCATGTAAAACGTCTGGAAAAAGTTTTCAAACTTATTGACGAAAAGCCCGAAAAAAAAGAATGTAAGGCTATAAAAGGAATCATTGAAGAAGGTGAAGAAGTCATCAAATCTACAGAAAACGGTTCTGCAACAAGAGATGCCGCATTGATTATTGCCGCCCAAAAAGTGGAACATTACGAAATTGCTGCGTATGGCGGCCTTGCACAACTTGCAGTTACCATGGGACATGATAAAGCTGCTGATCTCCTTGCAAGAACACTTCAGGAAGAAGAAGATACCGATTCGCATCTTACAGATATTGCGGAAACATCCATCAATTTTGATGCAGAACAGGAAGATTAAAAATACACGATACGTCATATAGCCTGTTCTATATGACCCATTTTAACCATGAAATCAAAAATATATGGACGGTCATAAAATAATAAAAACACTGAGACACAAAGATTTTATAAAAGTAACCCATACAGGAAAATGTTTTGAGGATGGAGCTGCAATCTATGCCAAAGAAATAAGGGAAAATATTTTTCTTTTATTCATTATCCTGAAAGATATTGATATTGAAAATATACAGGCATTAATTGCTCATTTCGACTGCTTCAGCAGTATTGGGTTAAAAGAACCGGAACAGATCATGTTTTATCTGTCCATCAAAGATAAAAATGACCTCCATTATTTTGAGCAATATTTAAAAGCTTCTCATAACTAATACCCTTTTGAACATGATATTTGAAAACGAAACATTACAACATTCCGGGCTGAATGATAAAAATAATGCACTAGAGAATGAATCTTTATTTCCGCCTATTATCAATTCTTACGGAGTGACAGCTTTTCTGATCAAATCATTGGAAAAGATTAAAAATAATGCTCAATGTGAGGTTCTGAAAAGAGTAATAGATGCTTATATGGAAGAATATATCCTTCATATCCGTGAGTTTCATACTAAAAATAGCATGGAAAGCACTGATAGGAATGATGAAATAAGATTTGAATCCCCGGATTTCACTTTGTATGCTAAAACAGCCTACTATAAAGTACTGAAGGAAGAAGAATATATCAACAGGCTTCTTGAAATTCTGGAGAAAAAAGCAGATTAATTCTGCGGGATAGCTCTTTATCCTATTGCTTTGAACCCTATACCAACCACAAAAAGATTATGAATATGAAAACGAACAAACACAGCAAAAAAGCAGAACAGCTGGATGTACACAGTACTTCCAATGAAAATGAAAAGCTGACCACCAATCAGGGCTTAAAGATCAATAACAATCAGGATTCTTTGAAAGCCGGAGAGCGTGGTCCTTCATTACTGGAAGATTTTATTCTCAGAGAAAAGATTACCCACTTCGATCACGAAAGGATTCCTGAAAGAGTAGTGCATGCCAGAGGTTCCGGTGCCCATGGCGTTTTTAAACTTAACAAGAGCCTTGCAGCTTACACCAAAGCAAAATTTTTGACAGAACCAGGAAAAGAAACGCCTGTTTTTGTACGATTTTCAACTGTTGCAGGGAGTAAAGGGAGTACAGATCTCGCAAGAGATGCAAGAGGTTTTGCTGTGAAATTCTATACTGATGAAGGAAATTATGATTTGGTGGCCAACAATATACCTGTATTTTTCATTCAGGATGCCATTAAATTTCCTGATCTCATACATGCTGTAAAACCGGAACCTGATAATGAAATTCCACAGGCCGCTTCAGCTCATGATACATTTTGGGATTTTATTTCACTCATGCCTGAAAGTATGCACATGATTATGTGGGTGATGAGCGACAGAGCTATCCCGAGAAGTCTGAGAATGATGGAAGGTTTCGGGGTACATTCTTTCAAATTCATTAATGAAGCAGGAAAAGTACATTTTGTGAAATTCCATTTTAAACCAAAACTGGGAGTACACTCTGTAGCCTGGAATGAAGCTCAGATTATTTCAGGAGTAGATGCTGATTTTCATAAAAGAGACCTTTGGGAAGCCATTGAAAATGGCGACTATCCTGAATGGGACTTTGGAGTACAGCTGATTCCTGAAGAAGACGAACACAAATTTGATTTTGACCTTCTTGATCCTACAAAACTGGTTCCTGAGGAAGAAGTTCCCGTAGAAATCGTAGGAACATTAACTCTGAACAAAAATCCGGATAATTTCTTTGCAGAAACAGAACAGGTTGCTTTTCATCCCGGGCACATCATTCCCGGAATAGATTTCACGAATGACCCGCTGCTGCAGGGAAGATTATTTTCATATACTGATACTCAGCTGTCAAGGCTCGGATCACCCAATTTCCATGAAATACCAATCAACAGGTCCATCAATACCGTTCATAACAATCAAAGAGATGGGCACATGAGGCAGCAGATTGTCAAAGGAAAAACGAGCTACGAGCCCAATTCCATAGGAGGCGGATGTCCTTTTCAGGCAATGATGTCTGAAGGCGGGTTTGCTTCCCAACAGGAAAGAGTTTCCGGAGTAAAGATCAGGGAAAGAAGTAAAAGCTTTGTAGATCATTATTCACAGGCTAAACTATTTTATAACAGCCAGTCGACACCGGAAAAAATGCATCTTCAGAATGCATTGATCTTTGAACTGTCTAAAGTAACCCGTCCAGAGATCAGAGAGAGAATGGCAGGGCAGCTGGCTTACATTGATATGTCTATGGCCCGGAGAGTTGCAGAAAAAGTAGGTGTAGAAGTTAAAAAATTAAAACGGCCCAACCAAAGTCTGCCGGCAGACAGTAATATCATAGACCTTCAGAGCAAAGAAAAAGAGCCTCATACCAAGATTTCTGATGCCTTAAGCATGGTAAATACCGTTAAGAATACGATTAAAAGCAGAAAAATAGGATTTATCCTGGCCAATGGTGCTGATGGCGGAGCCGTAAAAGATTTTAAGGCAAAACTTGAAGCAAAAGGAGCCAAAGTTGAATTAATTGCACCAAGTCTTGCTCGTATAAAAACTGATGATGGTACAGACCTTACCCCGAAACATTCTCTTACCAATACTGCCAGTGTCTGTTTCGATGCATTATTCATTTGTTCCGGCGCAGGCTCCGTAAAAGAACTGATGATTTCAGAAAATAAACACCATGTGCTGCATTTTATCAATGAATCTTATAAACATTGTAAGGCAATTTGTTTTGGTACAGATACACAGGCTCTTTATCATGATTCCAATATATCGGCCAAACAACATGCTGATCCTGGAATCATTACTTGGGAAGATGGAAATCCTGCAGATAAATTTATCAATGCTATTGCTAAACACAGAGTATGGGATCTTGAAATGGAGAGAAATTCATAATCATTAAAATACCTTTCACACCATATTAAAGCTGCTGTTTTTACTCATTCAGCAGCTTTTTGAACCTCTCTTTTTCATCTTCTCAAAATAATTTTAAACCTCATTCAAAATATAATATTATGGAATTTCAACAAAATCTTCTTGAATATATAAGCCAGTCATTCATGACCATTGACGAGACCATTTCCGTTGCTGAAAGTGTTACTTCAGGATGTTTACAGCTGGCTTTCTCCCAGATGCCTAATGCTTCTATGTTCTATAAAGGAGGTGTGACGGCCTATTCTTTACCGGAGAAAGTAAGACTGTTAAAAGTTAACAGACAGGAAGCTGAAGAATGTGACTGTGTTTCAGAAAATATTGCAGAAACTATGGCATTAAACGTTGCCAGACTCTACGAATCGGACTGGTCTATTGCCACAACCGGCTATTGTACCCCGAACCGGAATTCTGGCTATAAGATTTTTGCCTATTTCTCATTTTCCTATAAAGGAGAGATCATTCTGACTAAAAAGCTGGAACTTCACCCCAAAACACAAGCCCTTAATGCCCAGTTGTATTATACGGAATTTATATTGGGATGCTTTAAAAGTGAGCTCAACAGGCTTTTAATCTTAAAATAAATGCTATCAATCTGAAGAATGCACTTTTTGTAGCGATGACCAACCTTTAAATTGACAATGCCGCATGATGAGACCCCCTAATTTTTATTGATTTTTGGCTTTACCTGCATGATGGCAAAATAAGATGATGTGAATGCTGAGAGACTTTGATAACCTACTTTATAAGCAACTTCACTTAAGGTATATTGTCTGGTATCTATCAGCTCTATGCTTTTTAAAATTCTTGTCAGCTGGAGGTATTTTTGCAGGGTAATTCCTGTTTCATTTTTAAAAATCCGCTGAAGGCTTCTCACAGACATTTGCGCTTTTTCAGCTAACGAATCAATATCCAGATTATATTTAAAATTTACATTGATATCATTGCATACGGGAATTAATCTGGTGTCTGTAGGAACAGGGATTTCCAGGCTGCTGCTTTCTTTGCAGAAGTTAGGAAGGCTTTTTAAAATAGCTTTGAAAAATAGGTCCTGTTCTTCATTTTCATCCAATGACTGGTTCCATTTTGAAGCATACAAAAGCATCTCCTTTAGAACAGGAGGAACGGCAAATACCTGTACATTCTGATAGAATTCATCTTCAAAAACAGATTTGAACAAAAATACCATCAGATTTACAGTTTGTGCTTCAGAAGTAATTTTGTGGGCTTTTTCAGACGGGATCCAGATGACATGATGCTGCGGGACAAGATAGATCTTCCTGTCGATATGGAAATATTGATAACCTTCTTCCACAAAGGTAAGCTGGGCACGGTTGTGCTGATGTTCATAATCATCATGTTTCCAGTTTTTTTCACACCACACATAAGCTTCCTTTTCAATGGAATCTACAAACTGGCTTTCCGTTTTTTCAATCAGTCCACATTTCATGTTGTCGTTTTGTATGTATATTTTGGCAAATTTAATAAAAACGACAATAGTAATTTTGTATCATCAAGATTACAGACATTAGAAATTATAGTCTCAACAAAAAATATTAACTTATATCTTATTCTGAATGAAGAAATTATGTCTTTTTTTTATTTTAATTTTATTATCTAATATCACCAATATCATGGCACAAGATAAAGCTAAAATACTGGTTCTTATCCATTCTGATAATGGCGGAACTTACGAACTGGCCAAAGAAATCGCCAAAGGCATTGAAAGCGAAAATAATGCGGTTCCTTATATCAAATTGGTCAAAGCATCCCAGCATCCCAATCTGAAAAATCTGCCTGTAGCAACAGTAGATGAACTGACAAACTATGACGGAATTGCATTTGGTTCACCGGTTTATTTCGGGAATATCAGTACAGGAATGAGTGAATTTTTATCCAAAACCGTTCAGCTGTGGACCAATCACGCTTTGGAAGGAGTTCCGGCTACTGTTTTTATGTCAGCGGGAAGCGGGGCAGGAAAGGAACTTGCACTTCAGGCATTCTGGAACAGCCTTGCTGTACACGGGATGGTATTGGTATCTAACGGAATCCGAGGAACAGAAGAACTGAACAAAACTATTCCACAGGGAAATACCGTTTTAGGAGTCACAAGTATGGCCTCTTTAAAAGATGTGGAAAGACCTACCAAAGGAGAACGCAATATTGCTGAACTTCAGGGAAAAAACTTTGCAAAAATTGCATTGGCACTGAAAGATACCCGTCCGAAAAAAACTACGACTATCGTTGAAAACCATCAGAATTTTAATGAAATACTGAAACAGAAAAATATTATACTTCCACAGGTTCCGAAACCCGCAGGAAATTATCAGCCGTTTGTCCGTTCCGGAAATCTGGTATTTATTAATCAGGTTGCTTTGAAAGATGGAAAAATTCTCAATCCTGGAAAATTAGGTGTTGAAGTAAATGAACAACAGGTAAAAGATGCAACAAAGGCTACCATGCTGAACGTAATTTCCGTATTGAAAGAAGCGGTGGGAGGAGATTTAGGCAGAGTAAAGCAATGTGTGCAGCTTACAGGAATTTTCAATACAAAAGATGATTATACAAAACATGCAGATTTGATGAATATTGCTTCTGATCTTGCTGTTGAAGTTTTCGGGGATAAGGGAAAGCACGCCAGAGCGACTTTTGGAGCATCTTCAATTCCGGTAAATTCTTCTGTTGAAATTCAGGCAGTTTTTGAAGTAGAGTAAATCTCAAAAGTAAAATCTGTGGCTAAAAATAACCACAGATTTTCTCATTTTATGCTGTATAAATAATCCAAAAAAATTAAAAACACTTAGCAAAAACCTCTGAAATAACAGGGATACTTTGCTCCAGCTGTTCTTCAGAAAGCGCTCCATAGCTCAGTCTGAATCCATTCACATGATTCTGGCTGTACTGTTTCGGGTGAATGATTTTAATGTTTTTTTCCAATAACTTTGCGGTTACAATCTCCCAATCCAATTGTACTTTAGGCACAATCCAAAAAGCAAGTCCACCCTCAGGCAGCGTAAAATCTGCAATATTAATCATATGCTTTTTCAGCAGCTCAAAAACAAAATCTCTTTTATTTTTATAATGAACGGTTGCTTTTCTGATGTGTTTTTTTATGGCTCCTTCCTTTATTAGCTGAAGAACGGCCTGTTCCATAATGACATCTCCGTGTACATCAATAATCTTTCTCAGATCTCCTATTTTTTTCAGTAATTCCTGATTTGCGGTGGCCAGATAGCCAATTCTCAAAGCGGGGGCTACAACCTTACTCAACGTTCCGATATAAACATAATTCTTAAGCTCCGGAAAGCTTGAAATAGGGAGTATTGGGCGGTACCCGAAATGAAACTCGTTATCGTAATCATCTTCAATGATCGTGATATTGTATTGGTTTGATAATTCTATTAATCTTAATCTTCTTGATAAACTCAGGGTAACTGTTGTAGGATATTGTCTGTGAGGAGTAATGTATATCGCTTTTATATTCTGATGCTTTGTCAAAAGTTTTTCAATGATTTCAATACTGATTCCTTCTCTATCTACAGGTACAGGTAAAAGTTGTGCTCCTGCATATTCAAAAGCCTGCCATGCAGGCTGATATCCCGGATCTTCAACAATAACAGCATCACCGGAAGAAAAAAGGGTCTGAGCAGTGAGAAACATTCCCATCTGGCTTCCCCTTGTAATGGAAATTTCATTTTCATGAATATGCATTCCACGCTGGTGGTTAAGCATCCGGGAAATCATTTTGCGGAATTCCCTATCACCATGTTCATCTCCATAGCCCATCATCTGCCATTTTGCCTTGATGCTGAAAATCTGTCTGTAGGCTCTTGCAAGCTCTGTTACAGGGGCAATTTTGCTATCAGGATGACCATCATCGAAATTGATTAAAATGCCACCAGATGCTCTCTGCTGATGGGGAGAAGTATGGATGGTTTCAGTATTTTTTTCATGCAAAAGAGGTAGCCTTTCCGATACAAAAATACCTTTCCGTTCTCTTGAAATTACCCATTCCTCATTAATCAGTACCTGATACGCTTCTACAACGGTATTCCTATTGATTTTTAGAGTCTGAGCAAAATTTCGGCTTCCCGGAAGTGCATCTCCGGCTTTTAATCTTCCTGAACGGATATCGCTAATGATTGTATCTGCAATCTGTAGATAAACGGCTTTAGCAAGCTTTTTATCAATTTCTAATTCTAATTTCCAAGGTCGAAGCATCTGGACTATCTATTTATGTAAAAACTGAATCATTTGAATGGTCCAAATATAAAATAATTTTGTCATGCAATAAAGCACAAAACCATAATAATTTTAAAATCATGGATAAGAAACAATTCAGTTCTAAGGATTTCCACGAAACTTTTGCAAGACCAAAGTATGTAAAACCAAGCCATCTGATTCATAAAAATGTAGAAAATGCGGGAGAACACAATCAGTTTTCAACAGAAAGGAAACACCCGGTTTTCTTTGTAGATCTTCCAAGTAAGAATGTAAGTATGACGATTGGAGGACTTACTCCCGGGCAGCAAACCAACAGACACCGCCATACTTATGAAACAGTATTATTTGTTATTGAAGGGAAAGGCTGGACAGAAGTAGAAGATGAAAGAGTACATTGGGAAGCAGGAGATGCTGTTTATATTCCTTCATGGGCATGGCATAAGCATCAGAACCTTAGCGATACAGAGCCTGCCAAATATATTGCCTGCGAAAATGCTCCTCAGCTTCAGAATCTGGGTGTTGCGTTGAGAGAGGAAGAAGGCAGGGACCTTTAATACCAATGTGGTAAACCATTAAGATACTGTCATTGTTAAGATGTATTGATATGGATGTGATTTCCTTATGAAAATGAAATTCCGATATTCTTAACAATTTAAGTCCTCTTAATGGTTCACAATTATTTTAATTTTTTAAATCAGCAAAACATGAAAAATGTTCCATTTAAAGGGATTATTGCCTATCCCATAACACCTTTTGATGAAAATGAAAAAGTAAATATTCCACTTTTCAAGCATCTGGTAGAAAGGCTGGTCATTTCCGGTAACCATGGAATCGCTCCATTGGGAAGTACAGGGGTGATGCCTTACTTATCTGATGAAGAAAAAGAAGAAGTGACAGAAGCTACTTTACAGCAGGTAAAAGGAAGAATTCCGACTCTTGTTGGGGTTTCCAATCTTACAACAGAAAAAACAATTCACCATGCCCGGTTTGCAGAAAAAGCAGGTGCTGATGCAGTGATGATTATCCCCATGAGTTACTGGAAACTTACAGATGATGAGATTGTAACGCATTATGATGCGGTAGCCCGGAAAATTTCTATTCCGATTATGGCGTATAACAATCCGGCAACAAGCGGAGTAGATATGTCACCAGCCTTGTTGAAAAGACTTCTGGAAATTCCTAATGTAACCATGATCAAAGAAAGTACAGGAGATGTTCAGAGGATGCACTTTTTGAGAAGAGAATTGGGAGAAGAAGTGGCATTCTATAACGGTTCTAATCCTTTGGCACTGGCCGCCTTTTCTGCCGGAGCAAGAGGCTGGTGTACTGCTGCACCGAATCTTATTCCTGAACTGAATATCAGCCTTTATAATGCCATTGAGGAAGGAAATCTTGAAAAAGCAAAAGCTATTTTCTACCGGCAGTTTGACCTTTTAAAATTTATTGTCAATAAAGGATTACCAAGAGCTGTAAAATCAGGTCTTACGATTCTGGGTGAAGACGGCGGAAATTTGAGAAGTCCTTTAAAACCTCTTCAGGAAAAAGAAACTGAAGAATTAAAAAATATTATTAAAACCCTTGTTAATTAATACAATTTTATGAAAAAATCCATTTTTTATCACGCAGGATGCCCTGTATGTATCAGTGCAGAACATGATATTATCAACCTTACAGGTCTGGAAAATGTTGAAATTATCCATTTGGGAAATGACAGAAACAAAATTGAAGAGGCTGAAAAAGCTGGTGTAAAATCTGTGCCTGCTTTAGTAACGCCTAATGGCAACGTTCTTCATATTAATTTTGGAGCATCTATGGAAGATGTGAAAAAATAGAATAGTAATCTTGTTGTATAAACGGCTCAATTTTTTGAGCCGTTTTTTTATTTAGAACTTTTATATTGTTGCATTTCCCTCTACACCGTCAGAGTTGTTAGTTTTATGACCTGTAATGGCAGAAGCAACAAAGCTAAAGAGGCTGACCAGTTTTCCTGCTTTAGTATCCCAATAATAGGTTTCCTTAGGTTCTACACGGATAATGGTAACATTGGGATCGTCTTTTCCATCGAACCATGCCTTCGCTAAAGGAGACCATTTTTCTTCTATGGTAGCCTTGTCCTTATAAACAGAAGCTTCTCCGTACACCGAGAGATATTGGGAATCACTGTTATTCATAAAAAACAACTGCACTCTTCGGTCTTCTTTAATTTCAAAATTCTTATTGCTGGTTCCGCTGCTGATAAACCAGAGATTTCCGCTGTCGTCCGTTTCCTGAAGGGTCATAGGTCTTGAATTGACAGGAACGGTCTCCAATTCTGTACAGAACATACATATTCTTGCACTTTCTGAAAGTTCTTTGATTTTTTTGATTGCCTCGAGATGGCTGAGATTCTGTGTTGACATAATATAATATTTTAAGTGATTGGTGTAAACTAAATCATTCAAATACCTGACCAAAAGACAATAGAATGTGGTATGCAGAATAAATTTCTTTTCAAAAAACTGTTTTTTTTCTGCCAATAAGTTTATGTACATTTGATGAATGCAGATTTCGCCACCCAAACATCTGGCTCCTTTTATCAGACATTATATCTTTTTGGAAAATTCTGAAAAGGCTATAAAGAATTTAAGGCTTTTTACGGATGGCAGCTCCGGGCTTATTCTATCCGGAGACATGAATCTGTATTCCGGTATTTCAGAAGACCGGATGCCGCTTTCTTTTTTTTATGGAACTTTAAATGGGTATAAAGATTTCTCTTCAAAAGGAAAATTTTCCCTGATTGCCATTGTATTCCAGCCCTATTTTTTAACTATTCTTTTAAAAACTTCTGCTAAAGAGCTTCGTAATCAGATTGTTTCTGTGGAAGATGTTTTAAAAGATAAACTGGAGGTATTTCAGGAAAAACTTTTTAAGAAAATCAATCCCTTGACTATTATCAATAATCTGAACATTCTTTTTACTGAATTTTTATCCGAAACAATAAGCACAGATCATCTTGTTATAGCGGCTACACAGCAATATGTTCTTCAAAATAAAGGGATTGTGTCGTCTAAAGACTTAGAAAAATTTACAGGATACTCTGAACGTCATCTGGAAAGGAAATTTGAATTTCATATGGGAATATCTCCTAAAAAATATGGAAATATTATCCGTCTCCATTATTTTTTAAGCCTGGTCAATAAAGGGGTTGATGATAAAAATATGACGATGCTTTCTTATGAAGCAGGTTATTCTGATCAGTCTCATCTTATCAGGGAATTTAAAAACAATATCGGGCTTACTCCCAAACAGTATTTGAAGGCAGAAAATAAAATGGCGGTCAACTTCATTGAATTATAAATAGGTTTGTCGGTTTTATACAATTTTTTAGAGGCAGGGCCATCTAGTTTTGCTTAAAAAAATTATGAATATTAAAATTTCAACCGCACAATTTGAAAATAGAAGCGGTGATAAGGCTTATAATCTGTCTATGATAGAAAAACTGGCCAGTCAGGCTGCTTCCCGGGGATCTCATGTCATTGCTTTTCATGAATGTTCCATTACAGGGTATACTTTTGCCCGGAAACTTTCCAGAGAACAGCTTCTTGATATTGCGGAACGTATTCCGGAAGGGGAGAGTATCCAAAAACTGCAGGATATTGCCGCTCAGAATGATATCATCATATTAGCCGGGCTGTTTGAAAAAGATGAGCATGACAATCTTTTTAAGGCATATGTATGTGTTGATAAAACAGGACTGAAGGCTAAGTACAGAAAGCTGCACCCTTTTATCAATCCTTATCTTACAGCCGGTAATGAATATTGTGTATTTGATATCATGGGCTGGAAGTGTGGTATTCTTATCTGCTATGATAATAATATCATTGAAAATGTAAGAGCGACAAGGCTTCTTGGCGCAGAAATTATTTTTATGCCTCATGTTACGATGTGTACGCCTTCTACAAGGCCTGGAGCAGGATTTGTAGATTCCCGGCTTTGGGAAAACAGGGAGGCAGATCCTACGTCTTTACGTCTTGAATTTGAAGGAATGAAAGGTAGAGACTGGCTGATGAAATGGCTGCCGTCAAGAGCTTATGATAACGGAGCTTACCTTGTTTTTTCAAATCCTGTTGGGATGGATGATGACCAGTTGAAAAACGGATGTTCAATGATTATAGATCCTTTCGGGGATGTTATTGCAGAATGTCGTTCGTGGGAAGACAGTTTTGAATCTGTGATGATTACTTCTGAAAAGCTTACTCATGCAGGAGGATACAGATATATTAAAGCCCGAAGACCTGAGTTATATAGGGACATCATAGGGCAGGAGCATTCATCTGAACAAAAGGTGGCATGGCTGGATGATAAAATTGATAAACCTGTTTAAAAAAATAAATATAACCCCTCCCGCGACAGAGTATGGGAGGGGATATTTTATGGGTTGATTGTTTTTTGAAGATCACTCCAGGCACCACCATTGTAAATATGCTTGAAACCCCTTTCTTTCAGGATGTTTTCTGCTTTTACACTTCGGAGTCCATGTGAACATACTGTGATGTATGTTTTTTCAGGATCCAATTCTATATACCGCTCTCTGATTGTTCCTAATGAAATATTAATCGAACCTTCTATATGTCCTGTTTTGTATTCCTTCTCAGTTCTTACATCAAGAATGACTGCTCCTTTTTTCATCAGTTCAGGCAACCCGTTATCTAAGGTCTGAAGACGGTAAATTTTATATACAATATATACTGTAATAGCAATGCCACAGATTATCAGAATGTTTTTCATAGCTTGCTTAAAATTTTCCAGTCAATATAAAATGTTCCAAAAGGAATAAAACAGGCAAGAATCACTTTCCATGTTATTTCCTTAAACTTCCAGTTTTGTTCTACACCAATGCTCAGTGTATTGAACAGAAAAAGCAGGAATAATGTTCCATGAACGGGGCCTATTAATCGTACAAGTAAAGGGTTTCCCATCCAATATTTCATGGGAACGGCAATACATACTAAGCTTAATAATGAAATGCCTTCCAGAATCGCCAGAATTCTTAGCCTGCCGATTTTTGTTTTGAATAAATCCATCATAATTATCTGAAATAAGGTCTGTTTGCTAAAGGAGAAAAAGGCCACGGAACAGCAATGAAAATAATGATCAGTGCAATAGAAAACCAAATACCCATGGTTTTGAATTTGTCTTTATCTGAAAGTTTTCTTTTGGTTAAAGCTGAGCCAACTGTGATGATGATAATTGCCGTGACCATCAATGAAATATGAATCAATCCGAAAAACAGATGTTCAAAAGATTCTTTGGCTTCATTAAAATTTTTCCAGAAATACTGGATCACAGGACTTTTGAGATAAAATATCATTCCGATAATTAATTGTACATGAGCTATCGTAGCCGTCCAGTGTCTCACAGAATTATCTGTTCCCGTAAATTTCCTGTCTGAGTAATATCCTTTACAGGAACGGAAAATGGCGTACATCAAGCTTATTAAAACCAGCCAGCGGGTCTGAGAATGTAAAAAAGTTAGGGTTTGATACATTGTTTATTTTTTTGAACACAGCAAAGGTATAATAAAAACATACTAATTAGTATGTTTTTGATTAAAAAAATTATTGAAGCGTTTTAAAATACGATTTAAGTCCTTTTAAATAAACAAGATATACCTCTTTAGAATTTTCAACTTTTCCAAGATTTCTGACGCCCCAATATCCGGAAATAACAAAAACGCTCACTTCTCTGGCACTTACTTCTTGTTTGATTATTCCTGCTTCTTTGCCTTTTTCTATACTTTCTGCAAAAGCATTTTCCCATTCTTTTGAAAGTTCATGTAAAGCTTGAGTAAACGCAGTATGCCATGGTGCCATTTGCTGTACAAAATTAGAAGTAGGGCAGCCATATTCAACTTTTAAAAAGTCAGTTTCCATCAGAAGGTTGTAGATAATCTCATAAATATTGTCCAGCGGATTTCTATTATTCTGAAGAGATTCAATAAAGTTTCGTCTGAAATTGGGCTTCATCAGTTCGTTGATAATAGCGAGTCCCATTTCATCTTTGGTTTTAAAATGATAATAAAAAGCCCCCTTCGTCACCTGAGTCGTTGCGATAATCTCATCAATGCTTGTAGTCTGAAAACCTTTCACATAGATCAATTCGAACGCTTTCTGAAGAATAGTAAGACGGGTTGCTTCTGATTTTTTCATTAAAATAACTGATTATTCTACAAAGGAACAAATTTTAAATTTAAAACATTAACTATTATTATTCTGATATATCGTTACAATTTAAATAATTTTTATAATACAGTTATTAGTCGGAAATTTGCCTTGTCAATATCAACAAAATACAAAACAATGAATTATCAAAAAGAAATACAAATCAATACTGCAACACAGACTGCTAAAAAAGGTCTTCCTGCAGCTTTATGGGCATTAACGATAAGCGCCTTCGGAATAGGAACTACAGAATTTGTAATTGTAGGGCTGCTTCCTACTGTGGCTTCTGACCTTGGAATCACCATTCCTTCCGCAGGGCTGCTGGTAAGTCTTTATGCGATAGGAGTGGCTATTGGTGCTCCGATATTAACAGCATTAACAGGGAAAATTCCACGTAAGACACTTTTGGTTTCCATTATGCTTTTGTTTGTTATCGGAAACGGGCTGGCATCTATTGCTCCCGGTTTTATTACTTTAGTGCTGGCAAGAATTCTTACGGGATTTGCCCATGGGGTTTATTTCTCCATAGGTTCTACCATTGCAGCCTCATTGGTCCCTGAAGAAAAACGGGCAACTGCCATTTCCATTATGTTTGCCGGACTTACACTCGCCATTGTAACAGGAGTTCCGCTAGGAACTTTTATAGGACAGCATTTTGGTTGGAGAGCAACTTTCATTGGAGTTTCAATTCTTGGAATTATCGGATTAGTTGCCAGTTTATTATTGGTTCCCAACAATCTGAAAAACGGAAAGACAGCTTCTTTAAAAAGCCAGTTTAAAGTATTGGGAAACAGACGTCTGATTTTTGCCTTTTTAATGACAGCCTTGGGATATGGAGGAACATTTGTAGTTTTTACTTATTTGTCACCTATTTTACAGAAAATTACAGGGTTTCAGGAGTCTACCGTCACTTTTATCCTTTTAATTTACGGAATTGCCATTGCCCTGGGAAACCTGATTGGTGGGAAAGTAGCGAATAAAAATCCTCTGAAAGCTCTTCTATGGATGTTTGCTGCTCAAGGGTTGGTATTGCTCGTCTTTTATTTTACTGTGAGCAGCCCGGTGCTAAGCATTATTACATTGTTCTTTTTAGGAGCATTATCATTTGCTTCCGTTCCTGGCCTTCAGTTATTAGTGGTACAGATTGCGGAAAAAGAACTTCCGGGAACAGAGGATGTAGCTTCCGGGATTAATATTGCTGCATTTAATATGGGAATTGCAATCGGATCTTATGTGGGAGGAACGATTGTGACATCCTCTTTAGGATTGGCGAGTACACCGTGGATAGGAGCTTTATTTTTGGTGGTTACCGTATTGATTACATTTTACAGCATCCGCTTAAGTAAGAAAAAATAGTTTTTATATAGATTTCATACAATGTGCTCAATGCACAAAGTACACATCACATGTTAGGTTTAAGTAGATGAAGGGGGCATCAACAGGTTGATGATATGAAGTGGGTGGTGTTATAAAGGCAGGTTTTTACCTGTCTTTATTTATTATTGAGTTGAATACTGAAGTCAATTAAAAAGTTATCAGCTGAAAATTTCTGTGTAATGCTGTTTATTTGAAAAGAATACAGAGTTGTCATTTAGCTTTTTTCTGTCCTATTATCAAACTTCATAAATCTCCGTATCTGTAAACACAAAAAATGTACTTTTCTTAGGCAAATTTTTAGTATCCAATCCTGTAAATTCACTGAAAGCCGGAAGCAATAACTGATTATTGCTGAGCGCAAAGCAGGGAAGTCTGATGTTTTTCACAGCAGAATGAAGCACAATTCCGGGATGAATATGTCCGGTAACCTGAAATCCGGATCTGGCCGTATCAAAATTGTGGATAAAGGTAATGCCGTTTATTTCCAGCCATTCAGATTTGTGATGAAAGCATAACTTCTTCTCCAATGTTTCCGAGATTCGATCATGATTTCCTTCAATAAGATAAAACTGTAGATTGGGATATTGGTTTTTCCATGTACAGAACTCATCCACATCAGAATTGTCTCCGGCATGAAGTAAATCTCCAACTACAATAAATTTTTCCGGCTGAAAGAATTCAATTAATGCTGATAATCTTTCCAGGTCGCTTTTCATAATATGATTGGCCAGTGCAATACCATTTTTTCGGAAATGCGCTGTTTTTCCGATATGAAGATCAGAAAGGATAAGAGCTTTTTCCTTTTCCCGGAATACCGCACGCTGATTGGTCAGAATGAAAGTTTCATTGTTGACAGAAATGCTTTTGGTGGCTATAAACACGCTTTATAATTGAAAATTTAATGTTTAAAGTTACGTTATATTATTGAATCATCCGGCCTTCCGGCTTACACGAAACTTTTCATCAAAAACATAAGTGAGAGGAAAGCCTGTCGCTATTTCTCTTTCTAAAATTTCTTCAGGGGACAGATGTTCAAGGTACATGATCAGTGCCCGGAGACTGTTTCCGTGAGCGACAATCAATACATTTTCTCCCTTTTTTAGTAATGGTCTTATCTGACTTTCAAAATAAGGAATTACTCTGTTATATGTATCTTTAAGGCTTTCTCCTCCGGGAGGAATCACATCATAAGACCTACGCCAGGTATGCACCTGTTCATCACCATATTTGAGAGCCGTTTCTGCTTTGTTTAATCCCTCCAGATTTCCGTAAGAACGCTCATTGAGTGCTTTATCCTTAATGATGGGGATATTAGGGTTTCCTATTTCATTCAGAATGATGGATAGAGTATGCTGAGCCCTGATGAGCGCTGAAGTGAAAGCGATATCTATTCTTTCTCCTTTTAAAGCAATGCCTGCTTTTTTTGCCTCTTCAATACCGGCTTCGGTTATGTCAATATCTTTCCACCCTGTAAATCTGTTTTCCAGATTCCAGAGTGACTGTCCGTGACGGACCAAGAACAATTTTTCCATTATTTAAATTTTATTTACCACTTCTAAGAAGGTATACTCTAAGTTACGATGATTATTTAAATTTATCAAGAAAATTAACTTAGAATATTAGGCTAAGAATAAGATTAAAACGATAGGTTTTTTATTTGATTTTATAAATTTTAGAATCTCGCAAAAGCGCAAATTTTATGTTATCTATTTTTATTTAAGGCGCAAGAAAATCAAAGATTTTCAGCAAGATTAATGTGACTAAATTTTATCGGAGATAAAAACTTTGCGCCTTAAAACATTATTATTATCAATTTTTTGCGTCTTTGCGATAAACAAATATTCATCGGCATATCTGCTCTTACAGAAAACACATTAATTGATTATAAAAGATCACTTATATTGGATAGGTTCAGCATTCTTTTAATTCTTGCATCAAGTCCTTCACTGGAAAGTGTTTGTCTGAGACTGTCTACTTTGATAGGGAAACTCAATGGAGTAAAGGAACGTGAATGTTTCAGAATAATTTCGGACTTTTCAATCCTTTTAAAAGCTTCTACAAGCCGCTGTTCCTGAAGCTGCATATTAAAAACTTCCGTATAGGCCTGTTTTATTAAAAAGTGATTGGAATCGTGTTCTTCAAGTACTTTAAAAATAAGTCCGGCTGAACTCTGCAATGATTTGTTGGAGCGTTGCTGCCCGGCATAGTTCTGAATCACCATTCCTGAAATTACAGCAATGTCCCTGAATTTTCTCCTTGCCATTTCAGCAGAATTGATACTTGCAATCACATCGTTCATCAGATTCTCTCGGGTTAAAATCTGCTGCAGATTCTCTTCATTAAGCGGGATTTCTTTATCACTGAACAGTTCAAATCCATAGTCATTCATTGCCATAGAAAAGGAAATAGGCGCTAATTTTGAGATACGATAAGCAATCAATGCGGCCATTACTTCATGTACCAGACGGCCCTCAAAAGGATACATAAACAGATGATATCCTTCACGGTTTTTAATCATTTCGACAAGAAATTCATCTTCTTTGGGAATATGTGAATTCTTTTCCTGATTGATTAGTAGAGGATGAAGAAATTTCAGTTCTTTTTCCGAAGCCTTCGGATTTAAGGCATGGGACAGCTTTTCTCTTAAAAAATGTCCCAGATTGGAACTTAGAGGCAGTCTTCCTCCAAGATAACTCGGAACCAGCGCTCTTCCTTTGGCCGCTCTTACATAAACGGTCATATCTTTGATCATGGCAACCTCCAGCGTGCGCCCGGCCAGAATAAATTTTTCCTCTTTTTTCAGTTTTGAAATAAAATATTCTTCAATCATTCCGATATAACCACCGGAAATAAATTTCACCTTCAGCATGGCATCACTTACAATTACCCCCATATTCATTCTGTGGAGCATAGCTATTTTTCTTGAAGTGACTTTATAAAGTCCGTCTTCCATAATGACAACCTTATGAAACTCTTCATAGCTTTTCAACACACTGCCGCCAATAGTAAGAAATTCGAGAATGGCTTTCCATTCTTCATCGAGTATTTCCTGAAAGGCATAAACTTTTTTGATTCTTTCATAGAGTTCATCAGGATAAAAGCCATCGCCAACGGCAAGCGTCATCAGAAATTGAACCAAAACATCAAAACACAAGACCTGTGGTTCTCTGGGCTCAACTACTTTTTGTTTTACAGCTTCTTTTAAAGCAGAAACTTCAATCAATTCCAAAGAATGGGTCGGAACACAATAGATTCTGGATGTTTCAAAAGGGGAGTGCCCGCTGCGTCCTGCTCTTTGAAGGAAACGCGCAACTCCTTTGGCAGATCCTACCTGAATAACGGTATCCACAGGCTTAAAATCAATACCAAGATCCAGTGATGATGTAGAGACCACTGCTTTTAATTTGCCGGAACTTAGATTTTCTTCAATCCAGATTCTCAGATGGGCATCAATGGAACTGTGGTGAATAGCAATCTGGCCTGCAAAATCAGGGTGGGCATCCAGCAAAAGCTGATACCACATTTCACTTTGGCTTCTGGTATTTGTAAAAACAATGGTAGATTTTGATTCAAGAATAATCGGAACAACTTTATCTGCGAGTTTGTTTCCGAGGTGTCCTGCCCAAGGTAATATTTCAATTTCGTCCGGAAAAACAGGGAGAATATCTATCTTTTTGTGTTCTTTGGCTGTAATTTTTGTTTTTTTGCCATCATAAGGAATGATGACTTCCATGGCTTCATCCAGATTTCCAATGGTCGCTGTAATCCCCCAGATTTTAATTTTCGGAACATATTTTCTAAGTTGGGAAATAGCGAGTTCCACCATAACCCCACGTTTTGATCCCAATAGTTCATGCCATTCATCCACAGCCACACATTTCATATCCCTGAAAAAGGTTTCATTATTCTTCTGAGCGAGAAGCAAATGGAGGCTTTCCGGAGTTACAACCAGAATTTCGGGCATTTTCTTTACCTGCTGCTGTCTTACTTTCGGATCGGTATCTCCGTTTCTTACCCCTACAGCCCAATCGAGTCCTATTTCGTCAATAGCTTCCTGCATGGCTTTCGCAATATCTTTGGATAAAGACCGCAATGGAGTAATCCAGATCATTTTCAAGCCTTTTTTATAGTTTTCAGGATGATTCAAAAAGTCTGAAACTAAGGCTAAAAAGACAGAAAAAGTTTTTCCGAAACCAGTAGGAGCCACAACCATTCCGCTGTAGCCATTTCCAAATTTCTTCCAGGTTTCAAGCTGGAATTTAAAGGGGACAATACCTTTACCGGTCATCCATTGTTGGATGATCTTAAATCCGTTGGTATGTTCAAAAGCTGCCAATTTATATTTGCTTTAAATTTTAGTATAAAACTTGCTAAAATATTATTGTATTAATTTTTTTATTTCTTCAAGAGAGTCAATTTCATTTACAGTTTTATCTTTCCGCCACCTCACAATTCTTGGAAACCTGAGAGCTACACCGCTTTTGTGACGGTTGCTGAAACCTATTCCTTCAAAGGCAATTTCAAATACCAGTTCTGCTTTTACAGTTCTTACAGGGCCAAATTTCTCAGTGGCATTTTTGGTCACAAATCTGCTTACTTCCATAATTTCTTTATCCGTAAGTCCGGAATAAGCTTTGGCTATAGTAACCAGAGTATCTCCGTTTTTTACAGCAAAAGTATAATCTGTATAGTAGGCACTTCGTCTGCCGCTTCCTTTCTGGGCATAAATAAGCACTGCATCAATAGTAAACGGATTGATTTTCCATTTCCACCAGTCGCCTTTTTTCCGGCCGGAATGGTAGGGTGAGTTTTTTTGTTTTAACATCAATCCTTCACTGTTTACTTCTCTTGAATTTTCACGAAGAGAATCCAGTTCTTCCCATTTTTCAAAGTCAAGACTTTTGGAGATGCTGATATTCTGAGGTACTTCATTTAATAATAATTCTTCTAGCAAAGCTCTTCTTGCAGAGATGGGTTTTTCTCTCAGATCGTTATTTTCAAGCTCTAATAAATCATAAGCAAAGACTTCTATAGGAATTTCCGACAGCATTTTTTTAGTTAAAGTTTTCCTGTTTAATCTTTTTTGTAATTCATTAAAATTTAAAACTTTACCCTGCTTTACCGCAAGTATTTCTCCATCTATTACAAAGTTGCCTTTCATGGCTTTTACTACTTCTGTGATCTCCGGAAATTGTTCTGTGATGAGCTCTTCTCCTCTGGACCATATGAAGACTTCATCATTTCTACGGATAATCTGTCCGCGTATTCCGTCCCATTTGTATTCCACCAGCCATTCATCAGGATTTCCAAGTTCTTCAGTTTCCTTTTCCAAAGGGTAAGCAAGGCAGAAGGGATAAGGTTTTGAGTTGTCAGGGTTTACATTTTCAGCATCAATAAGCTCTTTAAAAGACACTTCATCCGGCAGCCATTTTCCCATTAAGCTATGCATTAATGCGCTGGACTCCTGGCCGGAAAATTTTGTCAGAGCATTGATCAAGGTTTTATCCGATACCCCAATTCTGAAGCTTCCTCCAATTAATTTATTGAAAATCAGACGTTCAGTATAGTCCAAACCATTCCATGAGTTCAATACAAATTCTTTTTTTTCGGTATCTGTTTTCCCTTTCAGACCAACAATATCATTCATCCATTCTGATAAGGTTCGCTCTATACTTTCTTCTGGAGGAGGAAGAATTAAAGATAATGTTTCTCCAAGATCACCCACGGAAGAATAAGATTCCTGAAACAGCCAGTAAGGAAGTTTTGTAATTTCCAGCGCCCATTCTTTCATGTAATTGGTATTGACATTTCTCTTGGGTCTTTTTCCTGTAAACAAGGCAATAAACCATACTTTATCTTCATCAGGAGCCCGTTCCAGATAATCGATGATGGCATCAATTTTAGCATTGGTCTTATTGGTGGTTTCCAAGGCGTTGATAAGGTCTGCAAAATGTCTCATGATTCCGGATTTTCTATGATTTCTTTTTCAGATTCTTCTTCGTCTTCTCCAAATAAGGTTTCCACAACATCTGCCCGGACTCCGATTTCATTCAAATATTTTGAAAAAACTTCAGTCTGTCCGTGGGTAACATGTACGAGTTCAGCTTCCGTGGCCTTTACAGTCAGTAATAATCCCTTCCAGTCTGCATGGTCACTCATGGCAAAGCCTGCATCTGCACTCCGCCATCGTCTGGCACCGCGAACCTGCATCCAGCCGGAGCATATTGCCGTAGCAGGATCAGGAATCTTTTTGATGATATTACTGTCGAGTAAAGCAGGAGGAACAATTACAATTTCATGTTCCATTTCTTTTGGACGTTCTCTGAAATCTGCAATGGTATAGTCCGGAAGGTTGATTCCTACTGTTTCAAAGGCTTCATTCAGTTTTCCGATAGAATAGTGGACATATATTTTTCCCAGGTCTTCTACAGCTTTCATAATACGCTGGGCCTTCCCCAAAGAATATCCGATAAAGACTGATGTTTTATTATTTTCTTTATTTTTAAGTACCCAATTTTGTAGTTTTTTATTTAAGTCGGGAACTTCCAGCCAATTGTAAATGGGCAGCCCAAAAGTACTTTCTGTAACGAATTCGTTGCATTTTACCAACTCAAAAGGAGTGCTCAATCCATCATCCTGAACTTTGTAATCTCCTGAAATGACGGTCACATATCCTTTATATTCAAGTCTGATCTGTGCAGAGCCTATAATGTGCCCAGCAGGATGTAGAGAGAGTTTTACCCCATTAATAGTCACAACTTCTCCATATTCCAGACTCTGGCATTCTATATCCGTTCCGATTCTTTGATGCAGAATAGGTTTCGTGAAATGATGGCAAAGGTATTTTTTCATTCCCCAACGGGCATGATCAGCATGGCCATGGGTAATAACCGCCATGTCTACAGGTCTCCATGGATCGATATAAAATTTTCCCTGCGGACAGTAAATTCCTTTTTTGGTAAATGTGATTAATTTCAATGGTGTGAATGGTTTTATTGAATAAGCTTCAAAAACTTAACCAATTTACAATAAACTGTTTATTTTTTATTGATTGAATGTCTGAAATGTCAAAACCAAATTTCTGTTTTATGAATGATCTTTTATGATAGGTTTGGGCTAAAGCCGATGGAATATTATGAGGAATAAATGGGCTAAAACCCATTTCTATTGATGTCCTGCAATGTGTAAATGGTAATTGATAAATGAATACTACTATTTAAAAGTAATAAAAAAAGCTGTTTCAGGTTGAAACAGCTTTTCTATATTATTTTTCGTTAAGGATATCACTTACATGATCAATCCATTGATAATCAGGAATTGTTTTGTCTATGAAATAGTCCGGCTGAATCCCTTTTCCGTCAATGGCCATCTCCGGGATACGGAAGCTTTTAGAGAGAGAATATCCTAATTTGAATTCGTTGCAGGGAGAGTTGACGAAATACATATTGGAGATATCCAAAACCCCGGCAGTTGTGGTTCCGAAAAGTTTTACTTTTTTACTCTGTTTAGCAGCCAGCAAAAACTCTTCTGCCGTACTGCCATTTCCTTCATTGATCATAATTCCTACATTTTTGGGATATGGTGAGATTTTATCCATTTTATTGATTCCCACAATGTTTCCATCATCCTGCAGACTTACAAACTTACCTAAATTCTGACTTAATTTGTCATAAGACTTTTTCAGATATTCCCTGTCCTCCGGAGATATTCCGTACTTTTGATAGTTTTCATAAAGGTCCAGCATTCTCTGATTATTCAGTTTTGTAGAATAAAACTGTGTTCTTACACTTCTGATAGGATTAGTGTAGAGATATGGAATGATTTTAGCAAAGCTATTGTCACTTCCGCCGCCATTATTCCTAATATCAATGATGAGATTTTCTGTGCTTTCAATTTTAGACTGATTGGCTGTGATAACGCTGTCTATATCTTTTTTCAAAGCTCCGTTGAAGGAAGGAATCCTTAAAAGCAGGGTAGTTTTATTAATTTCTTTTAAAAAGGGTTTTTGTGCCTTCGCTGCTTCAAAATAAGTCTCAATCTTTTCATCTCTTTCAAATTTCGGAGAAACTCTTTTTAAAGTGAAATCATTGATTTCAAGATAATTCTTTCCAATAAATCTTACATTGGTTATTTCCTGTCCGGATTTGTTTCTTAAATAGAAAGTTCCTTTTGTTTTATCAGCATTAAGGATCAGTTTTAATTCATAAGGTTTCCAGTTTTCTGCTCCGGATTGGATAATAAAGCCTTTATAAGCATCTCCAATTTTTTTAATTCCTATGGTGTAAGGCTGGACTTCCCATATTCCTTCAATATCTGAGTCTTTTTTAGAGATAACTTCCTTTTTAAACTTATCAATATCTACTTTTACGCTTTCTGTTTTACTATTTTCCGTGGCTGCCGGTTCTGTATGTTGGTTGTTCTGTTCAATCATTGAAACGGAAAAATGACCGGATCTGAAGAATTTAAGCCACTCGTAAATGGTCTGAGCACATTCTAAATCTGCTTTTCTATTTTTGATTTTGCTCAGAAAGTCGCTGTTATGAGCCTGATAAGCAGAAATTCCCTTTTTATCGATTGCATATTGATATCCGGCGTCATTTTCCTCAAATGTTTTTTTTACCCATTGAAAATTGCTTTCACAATTACAGTTTTGAGCAAAGCTAAAAGAAGAGGAGGAGATAAAAATTAAAAGAAGTGTCTTAATTTTAAGCATACAATGGTTTTTAGTTTTTAATAGGTACAAATCTAACGATAAATATAATTTTTTATGATTTTGAAAATATTTATTTAGCCAAACATTCCCTTCTCACAGGATTATCTGAACTTTTCAGCAATATAAAATTGAACGCTGCAGCAATATTGAGCTTCCTGAAATCTTTGAAATTTGTACCAACATTTAAAAAGAATACAATGAGTAAAACAATTTTAATTACAGGTGCTGCAAGTGGATTCGGAAAGATTGCAGCTTTTGAACTTGCTAAAAAAGGACATAAGGTAATTGCTACAGCACAGGTCTATCCTCAAATGAGTGATTTAATCCGCGAAGCTAATGAACAGGGAATTGACCTTACCGTGGATAAACTGGATGTAACCAGCCAAAGAGATATTGATTATATTTTAAAAAAATATGATATAGATATTTTAATCAGTAATGCCGGAATTATGGAAGGCGGCCCAATTGCTGAACAGCCTGTGGATATTATCCGATCCATGTTTGATGTGAATGTATTTGGTGCCTTGAATCTTGCTCAGGGATTTATCAAAAAATTTGTTGAAAAGAAAAGCGGTAAGATTGTTTTCACCTCTTCAATGGGAGGTTTATGGACTGTTCCGTATGTAGCCGCTTATTGTGCATCAAAACATGCTTTGGAATCTATTGCTGAAGGTTTGAGAACCGAACTTGCCCCGTTTAATATCAAAATTGCAACCTGCAATCCGGGAGTATTTGGAACAGGATTTAATGACAGGGGAGTAGATTCTATCTTCCATTGGTATGATCCGAAAATTAATTTTACTCCGGAATCTGCTTTTGATGGAGCGGCAGAATCTTTAGCTCATCAACTGGATCCGCAGTCTATGGCAGAAGTGATTGTGAATGTAGCTTTAGATGATGAGAGTCATTTCAGGAATGTACACCCAAAAGAAACTGAAGATTTTGTAAAACAGCTTCAGGCAGATGCATGGACCGCGAAAAGCTAATATCATGGAACTGAATTTTAAAAGCGCAGAAAAAGCGCTGTATGCAGCAAAGGAAAAAGCATTATCCATGAATATTCCTGTAAGCATTGTCGTGGTGGATGCCGGAGGGCATCTGGTGACGTTGGCAAGGCTGGATAGTGTCTATGGAGTGATTGATTTTGCTATTAAAAAAGCAAAAACAGCGGTGATGTTTGGTGTAAACAGTGATCTGATGGGCGAAATTATTTCTGAAACCGGAATTCATGGCTACGGTATGCTGAATTCAAATGATGGGCTTCTGACAATTGCAGGCGGTGTTGTCATTAAGAACGCGGATGGAAACATTATTGGTGCAGTAGGCTCATCAGGCGGAACTCCCGAACAGGATAAAGAAATTGCAGAGGCGGGCGCTCAGGCTATTGCTTAAATTCAGATATTTGTATCATGGAAAACACTTCTGAGATCATATTCGACAAACTGGTTTATTCATGTGCTTTTGAGTCTTACAGAGGTCATGAAGAATTTATTCCGGACCATTTTCTGGGATTTCAGATCTCCGGTGAAACACATGCTTTTCATGAGCAGGGTAAGACCGTGATCAAAGAAAATACAGTAGTTCTGGTCAGAAAAAATCAGCTGATCAGAACTATTAAATATCCTTCAGCGCATGAAAAGTATCAGTTTATCTCCATCACGCTTGATGATGAAACGTTGAGACAGTATGCCAGTGAAAACAAAATAACTGTAAATAGCAATTTTCCAGAGAATCAGCGCTTGTTTTTTGAGCCCAATGATTTTTTTTCCAGCTATTTTGCATCTCTTATTCCTTACATTAACAAAACACAGGAGATTCCTCCAAAATTAGCCGCTTTAAAGGTGAAAGAAGCTATAGAACTTCTTTTGCTGAGTAATCCTGATCTTAAAAATCTTGTTTTTGATTTTTCTGAACCTTATAAAATTGACCTTGCAGAGTTTATGAACAAAAACTTTATGTTCAATGTATCGGTAGATACTTTTGCAAGACTTACAGGGCGTAGTTTATCTGGTTTTAAAAGAGATTTCAATAAGACATTTAAGATGACCCCCAAACAATGGCTGAAGGAAAAAAGATTGAAAGAAGCCTATTATTTAATTAAAAACAGGGATAAAAAACCTTCAGATATCTATCTTGATCTGGGTTTTGAGAATTTATCCCACTTTTATTCTTCTTTCAAAAAGAAATTTGGTGTAACGACTACAGAAGTTTAATGTAAAAATCATTTAAAAAAATCAATTTTTAATATGTTACTTAATTGTTGGAAAACGCAAAGGTACAAAGAGAATCTGAAGGTGTGAATATTCTTAAGGCGCAAAGATTTTATCTCCGATAAAATTTGAACCTGCATAATACCTCTGAGTTGCAATAAGATTAATATAGCTTGTGGTTTTCCTGCGTCTTTGCGTTTCCGACAATTTCGATTAAGGAATCATATTTTCAGCTCTTAATCTTTTAAAAACATCTGTGAAAGAATCTTCTGTGCTTACATAAGCTGTGAAACCCAGTTTTCTGCTTTTTGACATATCACACATCACTTCCAGCGGTCTTCCCAGATCCAGATCGGTATGCCATGCTGAAGACAGACGATCAAGATTTTTTTCTTTAAGATTATATTTTTCTGCAATGGCTGTCCAGACCTGATGGTCGTTTTCCAGCTCTTTTTCAAGCGGTTTTATCGTACTGTCAAAACCTTCAGCTTCTATACCAAACCAATCTGCCAGTCTTTTCCATAGCCATTTCCAGCGGAAAACATCTCCATTGGCAATATTGAATGCCTGATTCCTGGCTGACTCTGTGGTGGATGCCCAAACTAATTGTTTAGCCAGGACTCGTGCGTCTGTTACATCCGAAACGCCATTCCATTGTGCTTCAGATCCCGGCCAGATAAATTTTCGTCCTGTTTCCTTACAGATACTGGCATACACAGCCAATGTGGTTCCAATATTCATCAGGTTTCCCACTGCGTATCCAACAACCGTGTGTGGCCTGTGAATGCTCCATGTGAAGCCCTCTCTTTCGGAAGCTTTGTACACTTCATCCTCCTGTGCATAATAAAAGTTGGGAAGCGGAAGTCTTGGGTGTTCTTCTCTGACAGGAGTTTCAGGTAAAATACCCTCTTTGGCATAAGCTTCAAATGGTCCCAGGTAATGTTTAAGGCCCGTAACCAGAGCGACATGCTTCACTGATTTTTTAGGAGATAAAACCGTTAACAGATTTCTCACAAGCATACCATTGACACGGATATTTTCCTCTTCAGTATCATTACGCATCCATGTAGTAAAATAAATATGAGTAGGAGAGATCCCTTCCAGAGCTTCAGCAAGATTTTGCTCATTCATCAGGTCTGCCTTAATAGGACGAAGGCCCTGGATATTGGAGGTTGGATTCCTGGACAGTCCATATGTTGTCCAGCCTTGAGCGATAAGTTCCTCAGCTAGGTTACTTCCCGTAATTCCGGTAGCGCCTACTACCAATGCAATATTTTCCATAAGTATTGTAAAATTTCTTGTACAAAATTATGGCTGATATCAGTCTTTAATCCTTGATTTGGATCATGTATTAGGGTTGATCTGGATCAAGTGTTGTTTAAAGAATTTTTTTTACGGATTCTGCTTACGGTTTCAGGTGCAAGACCAAGATAGGAAGCAATAAGATTGTGAGGCACTCGTTTTATCATTTCCGGGTTCTTTTGTATCAGTTGAAGATACTTTTCTTCAGCAGTATAACCGTTGGAAACAATAAGTCTGTAATCTTTTGTAACAAGACTATTTTGGTATAAAATCCTGAAATACCGATCCATTACAGGGATTTCCAACAACATTTTTTCATAGTTTTCCAAAGTGATCATCAATACTTCTGTTTCTTCAATAGCATCAATATTCAGTACAGATTTTTCCTGATTGATGAAACTGTTGAAGTCTGAGATCCACCAGCCTTCAAAGGCAAATATATTGATATGTTCATTTCCTTTTTCATCAGAAAAATAAGATTTTAACAGACCTTTACTTACAAAAGACAGCGATCTGCAGATATCTCCTTCCTGAAGAAGATATTGTTTTCGACGAAGTTTTTTAAAGGTAAAGAAAGACTGAACCTGATTTTTCTGTTCATTGGTGATATCAACCTTATTCTCGATATGGGAAAGCAGGACCTCAAACATCAAATAAATATTTTATCAAAAATACTATTTTCAGTAGCAATCAAAGCTCTATTTTTCAAAATCATAGAGATTGATTCCTATTTCTTCATATTTAATTTTTACGACTCTGGTATCCAACGGATATATAATAAATTCTGCGGCTCCCTGGATTTTTGCTTCTAAAAGATGTCCGGCCAAAGCTGTATAATCTTCTCTTCCCAACGTAATATGAAGGTGTAGAGTCGGTTTTCCTTCTATTTCAGAGACATTTCCTGAAATATTGGTGACTTCCATCTGTTCTTTAAAAGTCTTATCCACGTATTTTTTGGTTGCCGGATTAAAGAATCGGAGAGTGGCTTCACTCACAGCTCCTATACCAGTCACTTCTCCTGCCTGGATATTTTGGCTTTGAATAAAATCCGTTAAAGTTTCTGCAATATTGGAATGATTGTCAAGACTTATAATATAAATCTGATCTACCTTTCTTGCAGACCAATGGTTTCCTTTGTAATTCATAATCTCCTTATTTATCCTATTGTTTTTAAATAATTGATGATTCCGATAACATCATCCTGACCAAAGCCTTTCTCGTGTGCATTTTGATAGGTTTGAATTAAAGCTTTGGATAAAGGATAATCAGCACCTGCATTTTTAGCAAGTAGAATATCTTTCAGCATCAGTTCAAGAGCAAATGCCGGAGCATATTGGTCTGCTATTAATAAGGGTGTTTTTACCTTAGTAGCACCGCTTCCACTGGCACTTTCATTAATGATTTCAAGCATATCTGATCTTTCAATTCCTAATTTTCCGGCCAGTAAAACAGTTTCTGCCAGTCCCTGATAAATTGTGGATAGAAAATAATTGACAGATAGTTTTCCTGCAATTCCTTTTCCGTTTTCACCCAGATGTTTTACAGATTTCCCCATTTTCAAAAGATAAGGCATGGCACGTTGGAGGTCTTTTTCTTCACCTCCAGCCATAATAATTAATGTACCTTCCTTTGCGGGCTGGGTACTGCCAGCTACGGGAGCATCAATAAAGGAAGCTTCTTTTATTTTCAGGGCGGCTGCGGTTTCTTTTGAGGCTTCCGGGGAAATAGTACTCATATCTATAAAGAGTTTTCCCTGAATATCTGAAGGAAGAATTTCTTCATACACTGCTTTTACAGCATTGTCGTTGGTCAGCATTGTGAATATGATATCGCTGTTTTGTACCAGGTCTTTAATTTGGGTATAGACTGAAGACTTCCCTTCAAAATCCCGGGCTTTTTCAGAAGTTCTATTGTAAACCGAAAGTGGAAATCCTGCTTTTTCAATATTCTTTGCCATAGGATGGCCCATATTTCCCAATCCGATAAATCCGATTTTTTCCATTGTTTTTTCTTTATACAGTGTTATTAATTAAGTTTTTATCTTGTCAGTCTCCTGAATGAAAAGGAGTTACTTGAAAGCACATTAGTGATATTGTAAAATACGTTTATTTTTCATCAAAATATCAACCAAACAGCGACTTATCAAAATTAATTTTTAATTATATTTTTATCTATAAGCTTTTAAAACCGGATAAACTTTCAGAAATTTGCAGCAAATAAGAATTAATGAAGATCGTAGATATAGAGAACTGGAACAGAAAAGAGCATTTTGAATTTTTTTCTAAAATGGCAAGCCCTTATTTTGGATTTACAACGGAGGTAGACTGTACAAAAGCATATGATACTGCTAAAGAAAAAGGATATTCTTTTTTTGCCTATTATTTTCACAAGTCTATGGCCGCAATTAATACTGTTGATGAACTAAAACTCAGAATTATTGATGGACAGGTGATACAGTTTGATACTGTGCATGCCGGTAGTACGATCGGAAGACCGGATGGTACTTTCGGATTTTCATTTACTCCTTTCTCAGAAGATTTTGAAACCTTCAATGAAGCGCTGCAGGAGGAAATAAAAGGAGTGCATCAGACTTCAGGATTAAGATTAAGCAATGAAAGACTGGGAAAAGATCACGTAAGACATACGACCATTCCATGGAATTCCTTCAGTGCTATATTGCATCCTACAGATTTTAATACCGCAGAATCGGTTCCTAAAATTGCTTTTGGAAGATTCAATATCCGCGAAGGCAGAAAATATCTTCCGGTTTCTATTGAAGCCCACCATGGACTGGCTGATGGCCTTCACCTTGCCAAATACATGGAAGAATTTCAAAGACAGCTTGATCAGTAGAAGATCATAGAGTTTGAAGAAAATGATATATATATTGTTTTAACATTAATTAAAGCCGGACTTATCCGGCTTTTGTTTTTTAGTAATAAATCTTCCGTTTTTCTATTTTCACAATTTGGTCTTTCTCCATCTGCTTTATGGTCCGGATAACCGTTTCTACACATAATCCGGTAAGCGAAGCCAGTTGTTGGCGGGTAAGAGGAATCTGGAAAGAATAAGGCGTTTTATCCTCATGATAACTTTTCAGGTAATCCATCAGCAGCTTCAGTTTAGAAACAGGATTTTGAAAAGAAAGATTATATAACATGACGTATTTATAATACATTCTTTCAGCGAGACATTCGTAAATATTAAGTGAAATTTCAGGATTGCTTTTGATCAAGTCCAAAAAATGTTGCTTCGGCATTTTGTAAATAACTGAATCTTCTATCGCTACAGCATTCATGGGATAAGGCCGGTCTACAAACAACAGTGATTCACCAAAGCTGTCACCGTCTGAAAATATATTCTGAATAAATTCTTTTCCGTCTTGTGTATAATTATTGAGTTTAATTTTTCCTTTTTCAATCTGATAATAATGGGATGGGAGTTCTTCTTCTCGGAAGATTATCTCGCCTGTATGATAAGTTCTTGTTTCCGCTCCAAAAGAAATTAATAAACTTTCAATGATCATAGTTATGATTTTATTTATAAAATAAAGGAACGCAGATTTTATTGATTTCTCTTATTATAGGGTACCATTCATATACCACATATTTTCATTTTTTATATGTGTTTAGCCCGAAAAACATTGACTGAGATCATAAAAAGTAAAGGCAATAACCCGTTACATTTACATCCTACCAAAAATTAATGCACAGATAGAGGGAAACAGGCTGATAAAAGCAGTTAAGAAATTTTTGCTTAAAATATAACGTGGTATCTATGTGGTACGCGGTTTTTATAAAATTTTAATCATTTTTTCTTTCTTTGCCAGTATAAAAATGGAATAAAATTCATAGGTGTGATTTTTTTAACACAATCATTGGATAAATACAAGCTATACATTATGAATTGTTGCATTATAATTATAAAAGCCAATAAAATTTTGAATACATAAAAATTATTTTGTTCCCGATATTAAATTAGCAAAACACAGATTGAACAGAGAAAATAAAGACTTTGTACAGATTCACAAAAGATGTGGTATCTGAAATGCTTAGAGATGAGAAAGTATTATGAAAAATAGAAAACCTGAATCCAACTTAGAGGATTTGAACCAGAAAATTCTTGTACAAGACGAAATTATGGCCTTAGCCAAGGCAAATTCTCCTCGTTTGCTGAATAAATTCAGACTGGTTCATCCTGATTTTTTTAAAAAGTTATCTGTTATACAGCCTGCCCTTAAAAATTCTGAACTGATCTTTTGTATCTACCTAAAGCTCAATATGACCACTAAGGAAATTGCAACCTGTATTTTTGTAACCCCCAAAGCGATACAAAACAGAAAAAACAGGATCAGAAAAAAACTCAACATTCCTTCTGAATTTGATATTTATAAATGGTTTAATGAAATTTAAACCATTTTTTAATATTTAAATTTCTATTACCGCTTTATTCAGATCGTGATAGAGAAGAATTTTCCAACGGTTTTCTCTTGCCTCTTTTTCCCATTTAAGGCGCAATTCCATTGCTTTTCTGCCATCGAAATCACTTTTATAGGCTACATGGTATTTTAAATAATTAGCCTGTGGAAGATCATCAGCCCCATAAAAAACCGTTTCCCCATTTTCCCTGATCCAGAAAACCTGCATAAAAGGGGTATGTCCGCCCACTACTTCATATGAAATTTCATCTGTTATCTGCCCTTGATCTCCATCCATCCATGTAATATTGGGCAGCTGAATCAACTGTTCCAGCATATTGAAATCAAAAGAAGGATTACCTTTTTTTTCCATCGCAAAATCCAGTTCCCGTTTCTGAATATAAATCTGAGCATTCGGAAAAGTGGCTTCAAAACCATTATCAGTAGCAGTTACTGCACCTTCAATATGATCTTTGTGAAGATGGGATAGCAATAGCTTTGTAATTTGATCAGGATGAATATTTTCTCTTTCCAGAATTTCTGAAATAACAGTTGCTCCTGACTCATTTTTCCAGCCAATTCCGGCATCCAAAAGAATATAATCATTTTCAGTGATAATAAGAAAAGGCTGTACAGACATTTTGATCCCACCCACCTTATCAAAATTTTCTTCTGTTAAAAGAGTGAAGTCTTTGGTTTTGCTTGCTGAGAAATTGCCTTCTTTAAGTGGAATGATTTTCATGCTGCAAATTTCCTTAATATTTCTAACATTCAAAAGGTTTTCCATCGATATATATCATCCATAAAAACAATCATACAGACAGCGTGTTGAAATCATTCTACTTACCGCAGAATCCTATATAATTCATAGAAATGTAAAGCGATGGGACGAATAATTTCTTTTTTTAATGATTATCTTTGATCTCTGAAAATTCTGGCTGATGCATAATGATCTGCCGTCAGACACCTTCAATTCTAATAAAAACTTTATACGTAATGCAGGAGAGTTCTTCCCAAGGTATTTCCCGGACTGTTATCTGGCTTATGGCCGTTATTTCCGGACTGGTAGTCGCCAACAATTATTATAACCAGCCTTTACTGGCACTTATTTCAGAAGAGTTACAGGTTTCTGAGAGCGCAGCAAGTAAAATTTCTGTACTTACTCAGATGGGCTATGCATTGGGACTGTTGCTGATTGTTCCGTTGGGGGATAAGTTTTTCCGTAAGAAATTGATTTTAATAGACTTGTTTCTTGTTTTTGGATCCCTTTTATGGATGACTTTTGCCACCCAGTTGTGGATGTTGTATGCTGCCAGTTTACTGATTGGGGCTACATCGGTTATCCCGCAACTGTTTGTTCCTATTGCTGCAGAACTTTCATCAGATAAAGAAAAATCCTCCAATATCGGGCTGGTAATGTCAGGATTATTGCTGGGAATTCTTCTTTCCCGTTTTATAGGGGGAATTGTAGGAGAAGTATGGGGTTGGAGAGCAATGTTTGGTATTGCTGCAGGACTGATGATACTGGTTTGGCTGGCTGTCTATAAAATGCTTCCTGAAATGTCTCCTAATTTTAAAGGTACCTACAAAGAGCTGATGCGTTCTGTTGCTCATCTTGCCAAAACACAGCCTGTTCTTCAGCTGGCTTCTTTCCGTGGAGCCATGGCATTTGGTTCTATGTGTGCTTTGTTTACAACCTTAGTTTTTCATATGGAGAAACCGCCTTTTAATGCCGGATCATCCGTTGTGGGAAGTTTTGGATTAGCAGGTGCTGTAGGAGCTTTAGCGGCTGCCAAAGTGGGAAAATTGCAAAAGTATCTGGATATTAACCGAATTATATTATATTCTTTATTGATCGTTATAGGAAGCTGGGGCTTTACTTATTTTGCCGGAGAAACCTATTGGGGATTGATTGTAGGAGTAATTCTTGTGGATCTTGGAGTGCAGTCCAGCCATATTATGAACCAGACCAATTATTTTCTGATCAAATCTAATGCTGTAAACAGGCTGAATACAGTATATATGGTCTCTTATTTCATCGGGGGCTCACTCGGAACCTGGCTGGCATCCGTTGCATGGCAAAAGGCTCAATGGAGCGGTGTATGTTTTGTAGGAACGGTATTTGGGGTATTGGCTTTGATCGCTCATATTTTGTTTTCAAAAAGGGTAAATAGAGCAAACACTGAAATGTAATTGTTTATATTTCTGAGACGTTTAAGAATCGGGATTTTATCAAAGATAAAATCCCGATTCTTTTATTTTCAAAATCTGCAGAATTTCTTACTCTTCAATGGCTTCCTGTGCCTGCATCATTTCCCTGTGCTTTCCTCCCCATTCATCAAGCTGTTTCCAGATAGGGATCAGCTCCCGGGCAATATCTGTAAGTTCATAATCAACTCTTGGAGGAACTTCTGCATACACGGTCCTTTTTACTAAGCTTTCTTTTTCCAACTCTCTCAGCTGCAGGGTAAGCATTCTTTCCGTTATTCCTGAAATAGAATTTCTAAGTTCGCTGAAACGTAATTTTCCGTCTTTTAGTTTGTTTAAAATAATCAGTTTCCATCGGCCTCCGATTTTACATACAGCATAGCTCAGATCACATCCTTGTATATATTGTCTGTTGATATTATTTGTTGAATTTTCTTTTAGCTTTCCCATTACTTACAAATTTGTTAGTACCATACATTTAGCTGTATACAGTGCAAATGTAAGGTTTGAAATTTAATTTTGTACACAGAAAGCAGAAAATATGCAGCAGTAAGGAACAATAGCGCTTACGTTCCCTGTGAAAACAATAGTAACTTAAATTAAAATAAAAATGCAATTAACCCCCAATATAACACAGATTTTAAATCACTTAGAAAAAATACAACCCTTTAACCCACAGAATTCATTAGACGGAGCCCGAAAATATCTTGAAGCAATGTCTATTCAGCTTAGTGGTAAAAAAGAACCCGTTACAATGATTGAAGAATTGGATGTTCAACAGGAAAACCATCAGATTCCCATTCGGGTTTATCGTCCTAAGGGAAAAGATGTTCAGAATTCACCGGCTATTATTTATATTCATGGAGGCTGGTTTATAGCAGGAGGATATGAAACCCATGATGCGGTAGTCCGTAAACTGGCTAATAAAACCGGATCTGTGATTATTTTTATAGATTACCGTCTTGCTCCGGAACATCCTTTTCCGGCAGGTTTAAACGATTCTCTTAATGGTATAAAATGGGTAATAGCCAATGCAGAATCTTTAGGAATAGATCCTGATAAAATAGGAATTATAGGAGATAGCGCCGGCGGAGCATTGGCTGCCGCTGTTTCTACCCAAATGGGAAAACATCTGAAATTTCAGATATTAATTTATCCTGCTGCCGATAATCAACTCAATTCAAAATCATGGGAAACTTATGAAAACGGACCTGTTCTTAATAAACAGGGAGGTATAGAAGCATGGGACTGGTACCTTCCCAACGAAGAAAAAGATAATCCTCTGGCGATTCCTGTCTTAATAAAAGATTTTAAAAAAACTCCACCTACTTTAGTAATCCTTGCAGAGCATGACCCTTTACTGGACGATGGAAAACAGCTTTCTGAAAATATGAAAAATGCAGGGATTGAAATTACAACTAATCTTTACAAAGATATGGTTCACGGTTTTATGCACATGGGAGAACTGTTGGAGCAAGTACAGTCAGCAGTAGATGAAATGGCTGCTTTTGCCCATCAAAATTTAAAATTTGACGAGTAAAAACGATCATGAAAAAATACGCATACATTGGATGTCTGGGTTTTATAGCGGTTATTACAACTGAATTTGGAGTCATCGGAATTCTCCCGCAAGTGGCAGAACATTATAAAATCAGTATAGACAAAGCAGGGTATTTGTTGAGCGCTTTTGCATTAATTATCGCTCTTACAGGACCTTTTATGACCTTACTTACATCAGGTTTTGATCGTAAAAAAATAATGCTTGCAGCCATATCCCTGTTTCTGATTACTGGATTTGTGTCTTCTTTTTCGCCTCCTTTCTGGCTGCTGATGCTGGTTAGGATTTTACCGGCATTTCTGCAACCTGTGTATATTGCGACAGCATTATCTGTGGCAGTTTCCCAGGCAGATGACCGGAAAAAAAATGAGCTGATGGGAATTGTATTTAATGGAGTTGCCATTGCCATGGTAACCACAGTTCCTTTTGCAACATGGATTGCGGGACTTTGGTCCTGGGAGTATTCATTTATGATACAGACTGCAGTAAGTCTGGTTGCTTTAGCGGTCATTTACTTCCTTCTTCCTCCAATGCCTGTGAAAGAGAAAAAATCCTACGGAAATCAGATCAGAATATTGAAACAGCCTCCATTTATTCTGAGTACGCTGACTAATTTTTTCATGATTACTGCATGGTTTTCTACCTACAGCTATTTTGCAGATTATCTGAACAAAGCAAAAGGAATGGATACTTCAATGGTAAGCTATATGCTGCTTCTGTTTGGGCTTATCGGAGTTGCTGCCAATGGAGTAGCCGGAAAAATGCTTAATAAAAATGTGGCTGGTACTACCGCTATCTTTCTTTCGGGAACTATTGTCGTACCTGTACTTTTATATTTTTCTGATGGAAATTTATGGGCAACTATTCTGGTAATTGGAGTGTGGGGATTTTTGTATTCTCCAAGTTTTCTGAATGCATCCACTTATATGATCTCTTCAGCACCGGAATCACTTGAGTTTGCCAACAGTCTTGCTACCTCATTTGGAAATTTGGGTGTGACGGTGGGAACTACAATCGGTGGGTGGGTGATTGTTACAAAGGGGGTAGAGTATATTCCGTGGATAGGTCTTGTTTTCGGGATTCTTGCATTTCTGATGATGATCTTAAAAGTGATATCGGAGAAGCGTAATCAGGTACTTTCCACCTGTCAGAATTGAATTGTAATAATTTTTGTTACATTAAATAAAATATACTATCTTTGTACTATTAATTTGATTTAAAATTAAATACAATGAAAATAGAAATCTGGTCGGACGTGATGTGTCCGTTTTGCTATATCGGAAAGAATAATTTTGAGCAGGCTTTGAATAAGCTGCCTTTTAAAGATGAAGTAGAGGTGGAGTGGAAGAGTTTTCAGCTGGATCCAAGCTTAGATCCTAAAGAAACTCAGGATACCCTTCAATATTTCAGAGAAAAAAAAGGTTTCCCTGAAGCTCAGGCTACGCAAATGATTGGGCAGGTAACTCAAATGGGAAAAGGAGCCGGAATTGATTTTAATTTTGAAAAAGCTCTGATCACCAATACGTTCAGTGCTCATAAACTACTTCATTTGGCTAAAAAGCACAACAAGTCCAATGAAATGGAAGAAGCCTTATTTATCGCTCACTTTATTGACGGGAAAAATGTAGGCGATACAGATGTTTTAGTGGCTCTTGCTGAAAATTTAGGAATTGATAAGGAAGAAGCAAGACAGGCTGTTACAACGGATCAATTGGATTATGAAGTGAATCAGGATATTCAGGAGGCAAGAAACAATGGTATTTCCGGAGTTCCCTTCTTTGTTCTGAATGGTAAATATGCCGTTTCCGGTGCTCAGCCGGCAGAAGTATTTGAAAATGCGCTTCAGCAGACTTATAAAGAAACGATAAGCCCGTTTAAGGATCTCTCCGGTAAAAACGGAGCTTCCTGTGATGGCGACGGATGCAGTATTTAAAAATATTAACCCCCAAAATAGTTTTATTTTGGGGGTTTAATTTAATAGAGTCTTGTATCTTTGTATTACAGTACCAATAGCTGTATAAATCTGATTTCTCAATGATAAAAATTAACAACGAAACTCATTATTCAATTGATGATACCCTTTTTGTTTTTGCATTAGATTCTGAAGCAGGAAGAGTTTTTGACGATAAAAACAAATTAATTACCGGCATCGGGAAAGTAAATGCAGCAATCGAATTAACTAAAGAAATTCATACAAGAAAACCTAAACTGATCGTGAATTTAGGTTCTGCTGGAAGTAAAGGATTTCACAAAGGAGAAGTAGTATGCTGTACAAAATTTATCCAGAGAGATATGGATGTAAGAGGGTTGGGATTTAAACTTTATGAAACTCCATTATCCGGAGTGCCGCCTGTGCTGGAATACGGTCTTAAAATGGATGCCTTGCAAGAAGGAATCTGCGGCAGCGGTGACAGTTTTGAAATGAACCACTCTGAAACCGATTATAATATTGTAGACATGGAAGCCTATCCGCTAGCATTGATTGCACAACAGGAAAAAATCCCGTTTCTATGCCTGAAATACATCTCTGACGATGCAGGAAGTGATGCAGCAGATGATTGGAGTGTACAGGTACATCTGGCTTCTGAAGCCTTTAAAAAAATACTGTTTTCATAAATAATATCATCCTGAACAAAGTTTCAGGATTTTGTTTTCTATTTGTATTTTTACTTCCAACCCATCCCTACTATGAAAGTTACTTTTTATGAGCCGGTACATTCTGTTTTGAAAGACTATATTCAAGGATATTATTTTATAGAAAAAGATGATGATCAGGAACCTGTTAAATATCTTACATTTCCAGATAACTACTTTATTGTATCAGCATGTCAGGATGTAACTGTTATTCAGGACAAAGGATGGGTAGAAATTGCCAGATCTTCATCTGAGAATATCGTGGTAGATTTTGTATTCAGATGTTCTGTTCCTACTGAAATTTTTTATCGGCAATCGGTTAATGAAGTTACCGTTTATTTTAAACCATTAGGTATTTATCATTTTTTTAATGCTGATAAAAGCAAAGATCTGGAACAGGAAATCCTTCTTTCAGATTTTATAGGAATTATGAATTCTATTTTAAAAGAGCCTGACAGGAAAATACAAATTGAAATCCTGGAAAATTATTGCCTTTCCCAATTCCGGAAGAGAGACTTGCATCTGGCCTATACCATATTAAATGATTTTGAAACAGAGTTGAGTATTGAAGAAATTGCTGCAAAAAATAAAATTACGAGACAATATGTCAACAAGATAGCTCAGCGGTATCTGGCCAAACCAGCTTCAGAATTCAGAAAAATACAACGGTTTCGCAAGGTTTTGATTTCCAATAAAAAATCCAGAAATCTTACAGAACTTTCCTACGAAAATCTATTTTATGATCAGTCTCATCTCATTAAAGATTTTAAAGAACTCACCCAAATAAGTCCCGGGAAATTCTTTGAGAATGTAGATACTGAGAAAAATAATGTCTGGTTATTTATCTGAGTTTCCATTTTTACAATTCATACAAATCTCATTGAAATACATTTGTTGAAATATTAAATCCTTATTTCAATGAAAAAATTATATGTCGGGCTTTTCTTTTTTACTTCCTTATTTTCTTATGCCCAGAAAAATGATACATCAATAATCCTTGCTGATATCACAGAAAAAGTAAAAGACTATTATATTGATAAAGAAACTTATAAAAAAGTAAACTCTTTATTTCAGAACGAATTGAAAAAGGGAACTTTTAATCAACTCAGTAAGAAGGATTTTGCTGCCTTTCTCACTCAAAAACTGAGAACCACTATTGAAGACGAACATTTCTTTGTTAAATATCTTGAAAACTATACTCCCGAAAAACAGATAAGTGAAAAAGAAAAAGAGAAATTGAATAACGAACATAACAGTCTTGAGAACTTTGGGTTTGAAACGGTTCAACGGCTACCGGGCAATATCGGCTACATCAATTTTAAAGGTTTTGCCTCTCCCGAAGCCAGTGAAAATACATTAGCTGCTGCCATGAATTTTGTAGCAAATACCCATTCTCTTATTATCGATCTCCGGGAAAACGGAGGGGGAGAAAACGGGATGGTTCTTCTCTTCTGCAGTTACTTTTTTGATCAAAAAACAGATCTTTATACTACCTATTTCCGGCATGATAACAAAACGGTTTTAAACAGCACCCAGCCTGTAGTTTCCGGACAGAAATATCTTCACAAAAAGATCTATATTCTTACCAGTAAAAAGACTTTTTCAGCTGGAGAAGCAGTAGCTTACTTTTTACAGCAGTATAAACTTGCTGAAGTGATAGGTGAAAAAACCGGAGGAGCGGCCAACCCTGTAGATCATTTTATTATCCAAGATCAATATTTACTGCTTGTTCCGGCAGGAAAAATAACACCTCTAATAAGCCAGAAAAACTGGGAGCATATAGGCGTAACTCCCAATCAGGAAGTGAAAAGTGAAGATGCTTTAAAGGCTGCTCACATTAAAATTTTAAAGAATATGGTAACAACAGAAGCAAAAACAGAATTAACCATACCCGAAATAAAAAATCTTATTTATAAATTAGAACAATAAATAGCTGTTATGTCATCAATAATCATCAATACATCCGGTGAAAAAGACCTCGAGATACTCCAAAATATTGGTATACAAACCTTCACAGAAACGTTTGCAGAAGATAATACTGAAGAGGCTATGAGGAAATATCTGGAGGAAAGCTTTAATACTGAAAAGATAAAATCAGAGTTGAATAATCCTGACTCCTTTTTCTATATTGCCTGGGAAGAAGACAATCCGATAGGTTACCTGAAAGTCAATTCCGGAAAAGCACAGACAGAGCTTCAGGACGAAGCCGGCCTGGAAATTGAAAGAATCTATGTAAAGAAGAGCCATCACGGGAAAAAAGTAGGACAGCTTCTTTATAACCAGGCTTTGGAAACGGCACGGCATCTGAATAAATCTTATATATGGCTTGGAGTGTGGGAAGAAAACCTCAGAGCTTTGAATTTTTACAGAAAAAACGGATTCGTTGAGTTTGACAAGCACATTTTCAGACTTGGAGAAGAAGAGCAGACCGATCTGATGATGAAGAAAATTTTGGATTAAAAATATTTACCACAGATACCACAAATTTTTACAGATAATTGTGTAAAATATTCAAAATGAACAATTCAGAATTTGTAAAACAGCTCAATCAGTATTATACTTTGTCCAAAGAAACAATTCAAGATTTACTGGATATCTGTACAGAAGAATACTATCACAAAAATGATCTTCTGCTGGAATCCGGTTCCATGGCGAGATATTATTATTTCATCAAATCCGGACTGATAGGGTATTATACAGTAGATGAACAGGGAAATAATATTTATAAAATCTTCTTTGAAGAAAACAGCTTTGCAGCTTCTACAGCCGCCATTATTAAAAATGAACCCAGCGATTTCAATATTATTGCACTGGAAGACTGCTCTGTAATACAGTATCCTGCAAAAGCCTACCGTGAATTGCTTGAAAAACACCATGACCTGGCTCTTTTTCATCTGTATTATCTTGAAAAAAACTGGGTAGTGAAAAAAGAACCTTTGGAGGTGTCCCTGAAATACGAAACAGCAAAAAAGAGATATCTGCAATTGCTTGAAAATAGATCTCTTTACAACAGATTAAAACAGCATCATATTGCTTCTTATCTTGGGATTACACCTACACAGCTTAGCCGGATAAAGAAGGAACTCAGCTGATATTCCTAAATATGAGTAAAATAAATTAACCTGAGTTGGGTTTAAGGAAATTCACATTTTCTGGTCTGAATTTGTATGATCTTTTACATTAATTTCTTAACCATGAAAGTGATTTGTAAAGGTTAAACAATCTTTTATAAAAATAATAAACCCTCTTGGAATTCTGTTTTTGAACTTCAATAACTTCGCTCTTACAGCTTCCTGACATCATTAAAAATTAAATTTCCAGATCTGGACTGAGGATAAAATTAATAAAAGCTTCAACATATGTTGAGGATTTTGTTCTTTTTCTGGTGCAATTTTGCTTTATCACAAGATCATTGGTACACTATATGTTTTACAATAAAGGAACCTGTGATTATCATTAATTAAACATTTTTAAAACATGAAGAAGCTCATCAACATTGTATTTGTGCTGGCTGCATTTATCCCATTATCAGCACAAAAAATTATTCATCAGGAAATTTTCAGTCCGAAAATGAATAAGAAGATCAAAACGGTTATCATTACACCCAATCTTCAGCCTAATATGAAGTATCCGTCTGTCTATATTCTTCATGGTTTCAGCGGTAATCCGGACAGAATCATTAAGCAGGATATTCCCGATTTGGTTAAAAAAGCTCAGGAATACAAAATAATCTATGTGCTTCCGGATGGCAATTACGGTTCGTGGTACGTAGATAGTCCTATTGTAAAAGAGTCACAATATCAGACTTTTATTGGAAAAGAGTTGGTGGAATTTATTGATAAAAATTATCCGGTGAAAGCTGATAAAAAATTCCGGGGAATTATGGGATGGAGTATGGGAGGCTACGGAGCAACTAATATCGGAGTTACGTATAATAAGACATTTGGTATCGTAGGAAGTTCATGTGGAGCGTTAGATTTCAATTCGTTTGGAGAAGGATACCAAAAATATATGGTGAATAAAGTTCTTGGACCACTGGAATCTATTAATCCCAATTTCCTTACTGACAGCAAAATAAAACTGATGGCCGGAGCAGAACAGCAATATATTTTCGATTGCGGAACGGAAGATACCCAGATGATCAATATGAACCGGAATTTTCATAAAAAGCTGACTGAAATGAAAATCCAGCATCTTTACACAGAATCTTTAGGTGGACACGTTCCTGAATACTGGAGCAGATCATTGTCTGAACAATTATCTTTATTTGACAGGTTTTTTAAACAGTAAAATTATAAGCTTTTAAGTTTTGGCTAAAGCCAAAGGATTTATATTTTTATTTGTTAAAACGGGCTAAAGCCCGTTCCTTTTGAATATTGATTAGTTTTTCTATCAATAGAAGCGGGCTTTAGCCCGCTTGCTTTTTATTGTTAATGTAATATTGGCTTTAGCCAAAACTTATAGAAAATCAAGTAATTTTGAAAATATAAGACAAACAAAAATCCTTTTTGAGCTATGCCCAAAAAGGATTTCGATTGATTGAATGTTCAAAAATGCTAACCAAGCATTCTATTAAAAATGTTGAAAGTTTTTACCCAAATGTTCCTCTATCACAAAGAACGGGTCTTCCGTAAGGGTGTGAGCTCTCATATCAATAAGGCTCACTTTACTCATCATACGAAGCATGATTCTTCTCTCGCACGGATGTTCTATTCCGTCAATATTTCTTACTCCTGCCCGGAAAGCAGATCTTCCGTGAGCACATAAATGATTATTAACCAGAATAACATCTCCTGCCTGAGGAGTAAATCCTGAATAAATCAAATGTCTGGCTTCCTCCCAGAATTCATGCAGCGTACTTTGAGCTTCCTCAGATTGTCTTATGCTGGAATTGAAAAGCTGTTCTGCAGCATCAAACCTCATAAAAGGAAGACTTAAATTCCCATATAATACAGAGTCTAATGTTTCTTCCTCAGTATCTCCTGTTTCCAGATTGGCATCCTTTGGAATTTTGTAAATACGTTCAAAAAGAGGTCTGTAATTTTCACCAATAGACTCATGAGAGCGGATCGAGTAAAGAGTAGAAGGAACCTGCTCTTCATTCCTTACATACATAAAGCTTAAATAATCAGCCTGATGTTTCAGGAAGGCATCTTCGGTATGTACATACAAATCTGTTGAAGATCCCGATCCTGTCTGTGTTTCTTTCATTTTTTCGTCAGGAATGATGGCATGGATCAATCCGCCTCCTTTACGCTGTGAATAATATTGTACAGGCTTTGATGGAAGTGCCCCATGAATAAGCGCACACGCAAAACCATATAAATTAAATTTTGAATAATCTGCCGACTGCCAATTGGAAGGCGTAGAACCTATATTCTCCTGATCTATATCCATTAATCCGGTAAAGATCAGGGCACCATACTGATTTTTTGAAAAGTCACTTGCAAAATCAGCCGCTATATTTAAAATTCTCTCCGGTAAGAAATAAGACGCCAGCTGATGTACATGCTTAATAAAATCACGGTTTTCATAAGTGTCATACTTTTTCTGAAGATGTAATGCCGCATCTTTTATCATTCTTCTCTCCTGTGAGGTGACCTCTATGACCGTAGGAAGCAGTTTTACCACTGTTGAACAGTCTTTATCTAAAATTTCTGTAGAATTCATTAAAAAAAAATTTGGTGTTAACTAATAATTTTTATATTTGTTTTTAATTATTCTAAATAACAATAACCGAGTCAAATTTATGAATAATTACTCAATCACCAAATAAAATCTAAAAAAAATGTAAAAATTAAAAACCTGACTATCAGATATATATAATCGTATATCAAAAAAACCACAACAACTCACAGATTTAAAAAATCACATTACAAAACTTTTATGAACAACAATTTAATTTCCCTAGAAGAGCAAGCAAGCACTACTTCACCTCACATTTCGGGGAATTTTGGGAATATTTTTCATCCAGACAATTATGATCATTATCGTAATGCAGTCAATAGTACTTTAAACCTGGTTCAGGAATTTCTTTACAGAAACAACAAACCTTTCAGTGGTATAGAAGCCAAAACAATGAAAGGAATGGTACAACAGATCGACCTTAATCAAAAACTCACCAATTATAATGAACTTCTTGCGGAAGTAGATGAAATCTATGTAAAACACGCTACAGCTTTCCATCTTCCTCAATATGTAGCTCACCTTAACTGTCCTGTAGTAATCCCGGCATTGGCAGGAGAAATTCTTGTAAGTGCTATCAATTCTTCACAGGATACTTATGATCAGAGTGCAGGAGGAACTTTTATGGAAAGAAAACTGATCGACTGGACTGCGGGTCAGATAGGATATAATACCAATGAAAGCGATGGTGTTTTCACAGCAGGGGGCTCACAGAGCAATTTAATGGGATTGGTCATGATGCGTGACTGTTTTTCTCAGAAAAGATATAATCATAATATTAAAATGGATGGCCTGCCGGCAGAGGCAAGCCGTTTCAGAATATTTGTTTCAGATAAATCTCACTTCAGCAACCTTAAAAATGCTTCCATTATGGGATTGGGTGAGAAAAGTATAATCAAAGTTCCTACCGATGAAAGATTCCGTATGGATATTTCTCTTCTGAAAAAATACATTAAAAGAGAAGAACAGTTAGGAAATATTCCTATTGGTATTGTTGCCACAGCAGGAACTACAGACTTTGGAAACATTGATCCATTGGAAGATATCGCCAATATTGCAGAGCATTATAACATCTGGATGCATGTGGACGCAGCTTATGGATGTGCTTTATTACTGAGTGACAAATACCGTGATCTGATCAATGGTATTGAAAGAGCAGACTCTGTAACGATTGATTACCATAAATCATTCTTCCAGCCTATCAGCAGCAGTGCTTTCATTGTTAAAAACAAAAAAGAACTCCTGATTCTTAAACATCACGCCGATTATCTGAATCCGAAAGAAATGGATGAAGAAGAAATTCCGGCACAGATCAATAAATCCATTACACAGAGCACCCGAAGATTTGATGCTTTAAAACTTTGGTTTACCATAAGAATGATGGGAAGAGAGCAATTGGCAGAATATACTGATACTGTTATTGATCTTACCAAAGATGCTGCCGCAATGATTACGGAAGATGCAGATTTTGAACTTCTTTCAGATTCTGACTTGAGTGTTCTTGTTTTCAGATATGTAAATCCGGAAATCAGTGATCTGAATGCTTTAAATCAATACATCAAGATGAAATTGTTCTATAGCGGAGAAATCCTTGTAGCCAGCACAAAGGTTGATGGAAATTTCTATTTGAAATTTACCTTCCTGAACCCGATTACCACCACTGAAGATATTCATCAAATTCTTACCACAATCAAAAGACATGGAGAAGACTTTAATTCAGAAAAATAAAACAGCAGAAAAAGCCAGGGAAATTACCTTCAGAATTATGCTGAACGGAATGCTGAGAGAACTGGGAAACGGAAAATTCTATCTTGGAGTTCCAAAATATGATCTTCTTACCGCAAAAGCTCTCCAGAACAGTAATTATCCGCTGTATATGAGGTTTGAAATGAAGAAAAGCGGGTTGTTCCTGTTCGCTCCGGTTTCTTATCGTTCGGAAACTCTTTTTCATGAATACGAACCTGTTTTATGGGCTGTAGACCACCAAAATCAAGAGATTTTTGAGGTTAATGATGAAAAACTGACTGAACTGGTTTATAAAGAATTTTCTGAAACCATCAGTGAAACAGGATTTCAACAATTTGCAGAAAGAATTCAGAGCAGCCTGAGAAATCTGGAACTGACAACTGAAGCATGTCTTCAGGACGATCAGCTTTTAACCTATTCTTTTCTGGAATCTGAACAGTTGCTTCCGGCAGGACACAATCTGCATCCTTTCACCAAATCAAGAATGGGATTTTCTGAGGAAGAACAGTTTTTATACGGTCCCGAATTCGGTAAAGGATTCCAGCTGGATTATTTCCTGATTCACAAAGACTGCATTACAGAAAAGTCGCTTCCGGGTATTTCAGCAAAAGAAATATTTGAAAAGTGGACTTCTATTCCGGAGAGCTACGATTTTGAAAACACAAATGATTTCTATATTGTTCCATGTCATCCATGGGAAGCACAGTATCTTTTGTCAACAGAAGAATATCCTGAAATGCTTGGATCCGGAAAAATTATTCATATCGGACCATTGGGAGAAGATTTTTATGCTACATCATCTATAAGAACAGTGTATAACCCTGATTTCAGCTGGATGCTAAAGTTCTCTTTGCATGTTTTGATGACAGGTTCTGTAAGAACAAACAGTTTAAAAGATCTCAACAGAGGATATGCTTCAGCAATTTGGTGGCAGCATGAAAAAGCTTCATTTGAAGTAAACTTTCCGGATTTTAAATTATTATTGGAACCATCCACTTTAAGCGTTCATTACGAAGGAAAAAATATGGATAGTCTGAATATTCTGCTTCGTGAAAATCCTTTTTCAAATGAAGATAAAGTCATTTTACTGGCAAGACTTTGCCAGGATGAATCTACAGATGGTTTCAATTTTACAGCACATTTCTTTAAAAATGTAGCCAATCAGCTGGGTATAGATGCCGAAAAAGCAGCTATTATCTGGTTTGAAAAATATGTGAATCTCCTGCTTTCACCTTTAAACAGATTGTACAATCAATTAGGGATGGCACCGGAAGTACATCAGCAGAATTTGCTTGTTAAGCTTGATCATCAGCTTTTACCACAATCTATCTATGTAAGAGACGGGCAAGGTTATCTGATTAAAGAAAGTTTCAAAGAAAAATATCAAAACCTGATTAAAGATTATCCTGAAGTTGAAGATCTTTTCATCAGGGATGAACGCCTTCTTGATATTGTTTCTCATCATCTTCTGGTAAGTAACCTGAGTGCACTGATCTCTTCAATAGGTAAAACAGGATTGGCTACAGAAAGAAAACTGATTCATATTCTGTACAGAGAATTTGAAAGCTTACATGAATCTGAACCATCATCGTTGACAGATTATGCGTTAAATCAAAGATATTGGGCAGTAAAATCAAACCTTCAGTCGGCTGTGTCTGATGTAGACGGCGGCGTGAATGCTGCGTCTATTTCTTATGCTAAAGTTCCGAACCTTCTTCACAAACATTTCTTCTCAGATCAGCTGATTCATCCACAAGGAAAGGAAGTTTTCTTTAAAAGGTATTTCCAGAAAGAAGATGTCACCATAAGTATGCGTCCCATAGATCTTGAAAATGACCTTGAAATGCTTCATGAATGGTTCAATCGTGAACATGCCGTAAAAATATGGCAGATGAACTGGCCTATTGATGAATTGGAAACTTACTACAGGCTGATGCTTCCAAGTGATGAAGCCCACAGTTATATCATTGCAGGTAATGATGAGCCTTCCTGTAATATAGAGGTGTATTGGGCAAGTAGAGATATCGTAGGTGATTATTATGATGTATTGCCTACAGATTATGGAACACACCAGTTTATTGCACCTACTGACCCTAAGAAGAAATTTGTATCTCCATCTACACAATCTATGGTTGACTATGTTTTTGCACAGCCACAGGTAGGTAAAATGGTAGGGGAAGGGTCTGTAGACTCACTTGCTTCTATGATGAATAAAGCCCACGTAGGCTTCAAAGTAGAAAAAGTAATTGAAATGCCTCATAAAAAAGCCAATCTGAACTTCTGTTACAGAGAATGGTACTGGGAAAAATTCCCACAAAATAAAGAGGTACAAATCACCACAAACATCACAAAAAATGACTAACGAAGCCGTATACAATGTAATAGGCATAGGTATAGGCCCTTTTAATCTGGGACTTGCCGCATTATCCAATCCGATTTCGGAACTGAAGACGCTTTTCCTGGACCAGAGAGATGGTTTCGACTGGCACCCGGGACTGATGATTGACCATGTAACCCTGCAGACTCCATTTCTATGTGACTGCGTATCCATGGCAGATCCAACCAATCCCTTGAGTCTTTTGAATTATTTAAAGGAAACCGGAAGATTGTACAAATTCTTTATCCGTGAAAGTTTCTTTATCCCAAGAAAAGAATACAACCGTTACTGCCAATGGGTAATTGAACAGCTTCCACAGTGTCGTTTTTCAACACAAGTAGTTGATATTACTTATGAAGAAGGTTTATACCGCGTGGAAACAGTTCACACAAAAACAAAAGAAACAGCTGTTTTCAAAACGGAAAGATTGATTTTGGGAACAGGAACACAGCCTCATATTCCTTCTTTTATTCCGAAAGATGATTCACGAATCATTCATACAAGTTCTTATCTGTATAGAAAAGAGGAACTTTTATCTCAAGGAAAGAAAATTGCCATTATCGGGTCTGGTCAGAGTGCTGCAGAGGTATTTTATGACCTTCTTCAGAGCAGAAATGAAAAAACACAGTTGGGCTGGTATTCCCGTCCGGACAGGTTTTTCCCTATGGAATATTCTAAATTAACATTGGAGCTTACGTCTCCCGATTATGTTGAATATTTTTATAACAGAAGTGAATCTGCAAGAAAAACTATTTTGAGCAAACAGCAAGCTCAGTTTAAAGGAATCAATTACGATCTGATCAATGATATCTATGATTTTATTTACGATCTGAATATCGACAATGCTGATCCTAATCTTAAAATTATTCCAAACAGCCAGTTGAATAGAGTAGACAACAGCAGCCCGGATTTCATCAATCTTGAATTTACACAACTGGAACAGGAAGTGCCTTATGATCAGGAAGCTGATTATCTGATTCTTGGAACCGGATACCGTTATCATGAGCCTGTATTCTTAAAGAATATCCAATCCAGAATTAAAAGAGATTCAAGCGGATTATTTGATGTCAACAGGAATTATTCAATAGATCATAACGAAGGCGAAATCTATGTGCTTCACGCTGAAGTCCACACACACAGCTATATTTCTACCGATCTGGGAATGGCTGCTTACCGTAATTCCTACATCATCAATGATATTCTGGGAAGAGAACATTATAAAATTGAAAAGAAAATTGCTTTCCAGGACTTTGATGTGGAAAAATATGCTGATTTACCAACTGCCAAAATTTAATTAAAAAATGAACACCAACTTAAAAAATACAGTAAGCCAGGAAAACTGGAATCAGGCCAACAGAAACCTAATGGCCAAAACCATCGCAGAACTGATGCATGAGGAGCTTCTAAAACCCGTGGCTGCTTTTGAAGATAAAGACGGATATACCGTTTTCAAACTTGAAACGGGACTTGAAAATATTACCTACAGCTTCCGTGGACAGGAAAGAATGATGGATTACTGGCATATTGATAAAGAGAGCATTACAAAAACTGAAAACAATGAAGATCAATCTTCTGTGGATGTAGCCGCTTTCTTCCTGGAAATGCAGTCTGTATTCGACTTAGATCCTTATACCATTGCAAGATATACAGAAGAATTACTGCATACGCTGTATTGTGATGCTTTAATCTTATCCAAAGGAGTAATGTCTTCAAAAGATCTTGCAGATGCAGATTATCAGACCGTAGAGCATAATATGACCGGACATCCATGGGTAATTGTGAACAAAAGCCGGCTAGGTTTTTCTCCACGGGATCTGAAAACATTTGCTCCTGAAGCAGATGAAAATTTAAAAGTAATCTGGCTGGCTTCCCATACAAGCAGATCATCATTCCAGTCTTTGGAACATATCAACAGAGAAGAATTTTACCGTTCCGAAATAGGAGATCTTTTGTATAATGATTTTCAGCAGCAGCTATTGAGCCAAGGGAAAATTGCTGAGGATTATCATTTTATCCCAGTACATCCATGGCAGTGGGAGCATAAGCTTCAGATTCATTTTGCCGGAGATATTGCTTCCGGACTTTTAATCCAATTGGGAGAGGGAAGTGATACCTACAGCCCACAGCAGAGTATCCGTACTTTGTTCAATGTAGATCATCCCAAGAAAAGATATCTGAAGACCGCTGTTTCTATTCTGAGTACAGGAAATATCAGAGGACTGTCTCCTAAACAGATGAAAATTGCGCCGGCCATTACAGATTGGGTAAAGGGGTTAATAAAAGATGATGCATATCTCGAAAATAAAGAAACCATTTTCTTAGGAGAAGAAGCCGCAATTACTTATCTGCACCCACAATACGGAGCTATTGCCAGCGTACCTTATCAGTATAATGAATTCCTTGGAGCATTATGGAGAGAAAGTGCTGAAAATTATCTGAAAGAGGATGAGCAAATGGTAACCATGGCGTCTTTACTTTATGTAGACGAAAGTGGAGTTCCATTAGTTCAGGCATTTGCAGAAAAAGCAGGTCTGAGTATCAAAGAATGGGTTGCAAGCTATCTTGATGCTTATCTTACGCCTTTATTGCATATTTATTACACCCATTCATTATGTGTAACTCCTCATGGAGAAAACATTATGGTTGTTTTGAAAAACGGAGTTCCACAAAGAATTGTGATCAAAGATTTTGTGGACGATATTGTTTTAACAACAGAAGCAAGAGAAAAGCTTCCTGCGCATCTTGCAGGCGGTTTGATCCAGTCTTCCAATAAAGAAAATATCCCGTTGTTTATTTTATTAGGAGTTTTTGATGCCTTCTTCAGATATCTGTCAAATGCTCTGCATACATATTCTGATTTTAAAGAAGAAACATTCTGGGAACTGGTTCACCACTGTGTAGAAAACTATAAAGCTGAAAATACTCATCTTCAGGAGCGATATGAAAAATATGACCTGTACGTGCCAGCATTCAAAAGATTCTATATCAACAGTCTGCGTCTGAAAAATAATGGTTACAGCGAAAACAAGGCATTTGCCATTCCGAGAAAAGATGGAGCATTGCCGAATCCGCTGTATCAGATTGCCAATAAAAATTCAGTAGCAGCAGTATGAGGAAATTCCTGCATATACTAAAAGAAGGAGCGGTTTTTGCCTATGGAGCTGTAGCCGGGAAAAAGGTCGAGTTGACTTCCGGAAGCATCAACCGCTCTATCTTTAGCCTTGCCATTCCTATGGTGATGGAGCTTGTAATGGAGTCTGTCTTTGTAAGCGTCAACCTTTTGATTATTGCAAAATTAGGAGACAAAGTTCTAGGTCTTGTAGGGATTACAGACAATTACATCAACTTTGCTTATGCCATCGCAGTAGGACTTGGTATTGCAGCAGCAACACTTATTGCAAGAAGAGCCGGTGAAAAGGATAAAGAAGGAATGGGCAGAACCGCTCAGTATATTATACTGCTGTCCTTATTTTTTGCCGTACTTATTGGTGGTATCTCCTGTTATTTCTCTGCTGAAATTGTCGATTTCCTGGGCGTCAATGCCAATGCCGTAGCTGATGGAATATCTTTTTCAAGACTGGTCTTTCTGAGTATCGGACTTGTGATTCTCCGTCTGTCGGTGAACGGACTTTTCAGAGGTGCCGGTGATGCAGATATTGCTATGAAGTCGCTTTGGATCTGTCATATTTCCAATATCATCTTTGCAGTAATCCTTGTTTTCGGATTAGGATTTATCCCTGCTTTCGGGTTGATGGGATTGGCTTATGCTACCGTTTTATCAAGATTGCTAGGAGTCTTATACCAGGCCTTTATATTTCTGTCCGGAAAAACCAGCATCAGCATCAGAGTACCTTTTCAGCTTGATGTACCCTTACTACAGAAGATTCTGAAAATAGCCTTTGGTGGATTGGTGCAGTATATCATCCCGACATCCAGCTGGCTGATTATGGTGAAGATCATATCTACTTTCGGAACTACTGCTCTTGCAGGATATATTATCGCTCAGCGTATTGCTTCAGTAGCAACGATGCCTGCATGGGGAATAGGGAATGCGGCGGGAGTTCTTACAGGACAGAATCTGGGTGCAGGAGAGCCTGAACGTGCTGAAAAAACAGTATGGAGAGCCGGAACAATCAACATGACTTATCTGGTAATTGTAGCCTTATTCTGGCAGATTGCAGCGGAATATGTGGTGAAATTTTTCACTACAGAACCGGACGTCGCAAGATATGCAGTTCAATATATCCATGTGGTTTCTATGGCTTATTTGCTATTAGGATTTACAATGGTGATCAGCCGTGCTCTGAATGCGGCAGGAAACATTCTGCAGGTTACTCTGCTGTACCTTGTGATGTTTTATGTGATCCAGCTTCCTCTGGCTTATCTCTTAGGAGTAAGATTTCAGTGGGAACTGAGAGGGATATTTACGGCTATCGTTTCTTCGGAAATTGTTTTGGCCGTGCTATTCCTAATGATTTTTAGAAATGGAAAATGGAAAACTATAAAAATTTAAAATGAACACTACAGAAGAATTTTATGAAATTATCGCCTCTGCCATCGCCATAAAAAAAGAATTGGTAGATGAAAAACTAACGTATCAGGAAATCCCGGAATGGGATTCCATGTCTCATCTTCTTATCGTAGAAGCGCTTGAGCAGTTTTATCAGATCAAGTTTGACTTTAATGATATTCTGGAGATGGGAACCGTCGGAAAGATTCGCGAAAAAATGAAAAAATACGAAGTATTCGTAGAAAACTAAGCATATGAAAATTTTAGAAAATGTAATTGCCAATAAGGACTTGGGGTTTACAGATGCTTCCACCGGTACAACAATACCGGTGGGAACGCTGTACCGGTCTTTAGGCTTAAACCCCGTAGAAAAAGGGCTTCTCTTTTTGTACAATGACAATCAGCTGCCCGGTATTGAGGTTCTCCTCAATTTTTATGGTACAGCGCACACGATTGCCTTACTGGGACAGAAACTGCATGAGGAATTCAAAGCACGTATCGAGGCGGAGTACCGTCCCAAATACATCTTTGACCCCCAAAGAGAAACCATTGAAGGATACACTCTGAAAGCATTCTCAGACCATATAAAGATCTTTGCAAAGGATGATTATAAGAGTGAAGTTACCATTCATCCTGATATCAAAATCCTATTGAGCACTTCAGGAACAACAGGTGTACCGAAACTGGTTAAATTATCAGATGAAAGCCTTTATCAGAATGCTTTGAGCATTCTTCAGTACATGCCGATTCAGGGAACGGATGTAGTTCCTTTAAACGTTCCGATCAACTTTGTGTACGGGTTCTCTATTTTCACCACCAACTGTATGCGCGCCGGAAGAATCGTGTGTACAGATAAAGATATTATGCAAAAAGCATTCTGGGACGAAATGGAGGAGTACGGCTACAGTACTTTGGGCGGAGTTCCTTTCCTTTATGAAAACCTGAACAGAATAGGGTTTTTCAGAAAAGATTCTCCAAGTCTTAGATATTTTACCCATACCGGAGGCGTGATCAACGCTGAATTGAGAAAAACTATTTTCTCTTATTGTCACGAATTTAAAAAAGATTTCTTTGCACAATACGGACAGACGGAAGCAGGAGGAAGAATGGCTTATCTTACTACAGACGGATTGCTGGAAGAAGAAACATCAATCGGAAATGTGGTAGAAAGAGGAAGCTTCAAAATTGATCCTGAAACGGATGAATTGCTCTTTTCTCATGTCAGTATTTTCGGAGGATATGCCAATAAACTGGAAGATCTTACAACGTATGACCAGCCTTCTGTACTTCATACCGGAGATACAGCCAGAAAAGGTGACAACGGAATTTACTATATCACAGGAAGGATAAAGCGAATCATGAAGCTTTTCGGCATACGCCTGAATCTGGATGAGGTAGAATTTATTCTTAAAAATGAAATGCAGGGCAATACCTTCGTATGTCTGAATGCTAATGATAAAAAAATCGTTGTGCTGTATGACAATCCGGACATTGATCCTCAGATCATCACCGAAACCATTAAAAATAAACTGCGTATCAACCCGCAATATGTACGCGTCGAACTTATAGAATCATTCCCATTATCACAAAACGGTAAAATAAACTATCCCCTGCTACAAAACTTACAGCATGAAAACATCTAAAACCCTTATATTACTTCTTGGTCTTGCTTTATCTTCAAATTCGCTTTCTGCTCAGCAGGGCGACAGAGTTCATGGCAAGATCATGCTGTCTGAAAAGTCACCGGTAAAAAATGCAATTTTAAGGCTTGTCAACACGTCTTATCAGGCAAAAACAAATAATTTAGGAGAATATTACTTTGAAAATGTACCACCTGGAGAATATACGCTTCAGGTGGTTTTAAATGACATCGAGCTGATGAGGGAGCAAATCCACATTCAGAAAGATGTTAACGAAATCCCTGCTATCTACGCCCCATTACACAATAATGTGATTGAGGGAATTACTGTATATGCAGTGAGCAGAAATAAATTTTTGGATAAAGACAGTACTTCAGTGGCTAAGATGCCTTTGAAAGTTCTTGAAAATCCACAGGCTTATACAAGTATCAACCAGCAGATCATGAAAGAACAGCTTACTTACGATATTTCGGAAGTACTGAAAAATGTTCCGGGTATGGTAAAAATGCAGGGAAGCCCGGGAAGAGGTTCAGGAGACGGAAGTTTCTACTACAGCCTTAGGGGTTTCCCCACCAAAGTATCTATGGTGGATGGTGTTCCGGCAAATACCAATGGTGAGATAGATCCTGCTGACATCGAACGTCTGGAAGTGATCAAAGGCCCTTCAGGAACTTTATATGGAGGTGCGGTAACTTCTTTTGGAGGCCTTATCAATGCTGTAACCAAAAAACCAAAAGATTATTTCGGTGGCGAGGCTTCTTATCTTATGGGAAGTTACAATCTGAATCGTGTAACCGCTGATGTTTACGGCCCTATTACAGAATCACGAAATATGCTGTTCCGTTTAAATGCTGCTTATCAGTACCAAAATGGTTTCAGAGATTCTGAATTCAGAAAATCATTCTTTGTGGCACCTACGATAAGTTATCAGGTGAATGACAGACTTAAGTTCAACCTTGGAGCTCAGATCTACAATTATGAAGGAACCAATACACCGATTATTTTCCTGGCGAGAACAAGACCTTATTTCGCTCATAACCCGGATGAACTTGGCTTTGACTGGAAAAGATCTTACTCCAATAATGATATGACCTTAAAAGCTCCGTCTATCAATGTAAAAGCTGAGGCTGTCTACAAAATTGCGGATAAATGGACTTCACAAACCTTGCTTTCAAGAAACTTCAGAAAAACAGAAGGTTTGTACCAATATCAGTTCATCAGAGGAAATACAAGTGATGCGATACTGGAACGTAATGTACAGTGGCAGAATTCAGAAGCCTCTTCTACAAGTGTTCAACAGAACTTTAATGGAGAATTTAACATCGGTAAAATTAAAAATAAAGTGCTGATTGGGTTAGATTATCTCAATCAGACCATCAACAATAACCATTCCCCGATTGTGGTATATGATTATATTGATGGGACAAATCTTTCAGGACCAGTGGTTGCACCAGTGACAGGAATATATGGTAACATATCCAAAGATCTGGCGCTGCAAAAAATTCAGGCTTTTACCCAAACTGCAATCCAGGCGGGTAAATCTCCATTGGTACGAAATACCACCGCATCCAATCTTTATGGAGCTTATATCTCAAATGTAACCCATATTACTGACCGTTTGATTACCTTGATCAGTTTGCGTATGGACCACTATGAAAGTAAAGGACAACTTAATTTGAATGACAACAAACGAGCAGGAGAATTCAAACAAACAGCATGGTCCCCAAAAGTAGGTGTTGTCTATCAAATCCTTAAAGATCAACTATCTGCTTATGGTAACTATATGAATGGTTTCAGCTATACAGCACCTGTTACACAACAATTGGCTGATTACAGCGGAGATATGAAACCACAGATGGCCAACCAGTGGGAAGTAGGAGTCAAAGGAAACCTTTGGAGAAACAAAGTTAACTTTACCGTTTCATATTATGACATTCTTGTAGACAATATCCAGAGAGGAACCGGAGTGATCCGCGACGGAAAAGAATACAATATTGTAGTTCAGGATGGGACACAGAGAAGTAAAGGAATTGAAATTGAAACGATCATGAATCCTGTTCAGGGATTGAATATTATGGCTGGATACGCCTACAACCACAGTAGATATGAAAAAGCAGATCCCGCTGTAGATGGCCGTCGTCCAGAATCTGCAGGGCCGGCGAATGTATTCAATTCATGGATAAGTTATATTCTTCCTATCAGAGGACTTCAGGGACTTGGAGTCGGCTTTGGGGTAAACCGTGTAGGAAAACAGATTACCGGAAACAAGGTCGTTACCGGACAGTTTGCATTTCCTGCCTATACTTTAGTCAATGCTTCCATTTCCCTTGAAAAAGAAAGATACAGATTAGGATTTAAAATGAATAATCTGGGTAATGTACAATATTTTGCAGGGCAGGGAGTTGTAGTAGCTCAGATGCCTCGTAATTTTGTTGCTGAGGTTAGCTTTAAATTTTAAGAATGAAGTTAAAGTTTAGAAAAATTGCATATCAGTTACATCTATGGCTCGGACTAACGTCCGGGCTTATAGTTGTTATTATGGCTGCTACCGGATGTATTCTGGCTTTTGAAGAAGAATTAAAACATATTGTTCACCCTAACAGATATTTCGTTGAAAACATCGGTAGAAAAAGGCTTGAATTATCTCAACTTACGGAAAAAGCAGAAAAAGCACTTCCTGATGGCTTGAAAGTCAAAAGAGTGGTAATACCTTCCGATCCCTCACGAACCTATATCTTCCGCACACTGAAAATGGACGACAAAGCATGGACGTATTGGGGAACTTATCTTTATTATTACCGGATTTATGTAGATCCTTACACTGGAAAAGTACAGGAAGTAGAAGATGCCAAAAAAGATTTCTTTGAAATTGTACTGGATCTTCACAGAAGACTTCTGCTGGGAGAGAAAGTTGGAAAAACAATTACCGGTTACTCCACATTGATTTTTGCAATTATCCTTTTATCGGGGCTCGTGATATGGTATCCCCGTAAAATGAGCAAAAGCATGCTGAAAGGAATGTTCTTCATTAAAACATCCGCCAATTGGAAGAGAATTAACTACGATGTTCATAATGTACTGGGGTTCTACGCTGTAATTCCTTTGCTTCTGATCTCTTATTCAGCATTGATATGGAGCTTTGAAGATGCAGACCAATGGGTAAAGAACACATTGAACGGAAATACTCTCACAGAAAAGAAAGCCAAAAGTACAATCCCTTCTGAAGAATTTTCAAACCGGAATAATATTCTCAATCTGATTGGAAATACTATGGAAAAGGGACTTAAAGATAAGAAATCAGCGCTTATCAATTTTCCAAGATCTGAAGAGGGAACCTATTATGCCGAGCTTACTTATGATGGAAGGCAATACAGAAATGAACATTTTAATTTTGATCAGTATTCGGGAGATATTTTAAAATCTCAATCTTATAAAAACAAAAATATCGGATATGGAACCGCATTAAGAGAAAGAAATTATGATCTTCACACCGGAAATATTCTGGGACTGACTACGAGAATTATCTATTTTCTGGCAGCTATCATTGCTTTGTCACTTCCCATTACCGGTTTTATCATCTATTTGAATAAGAAAAAGAAGAAACCAAAACATAAGAAAAACAAAGTGATTTTTCCTTCTCAATACTAATAAAAGCCTCTGTAAAGGGGCTTTTGCTTTTTTTAAACCACAAAATCAATTTAAAAGGTTAGAACTTCATATTATCCAGTATCAATTTTATCGGAGATAAAATCCTTGCGCCTTAAAACACATTGTTTTGGCCCTTATTTGCGCCTTCGCGTTTCCAACTAATAAAACAATCAGCTTATCAATCCCTTCACATTTTTTGAAAAAACTTCAATCCCTTTGTTCATTTCTTCAAAATTAAGATCGCCAAAACCCAGTCGCATTGCGGTAAGGCCTTTATTCTGATACAATAGTGTTTTGGGAATGAAAAGGTTGTCTTTTGCACAGTTTCGGCTCAGCTGCATCAGGTTTAAAGGAATATTCCATTCCAGCCAAATGGCTAGACCTCCGGAAGGTTTTTGAAAAGAGATCAAATCACCCAGATTTTCTTCCAGCAACATTGCAAAATAATCACGCCTTTCCTGATAGACTTTTAAAGATTTTTTTAGATAACGGTTGATTTCACCTTCTGCAATCATTTCTCCAAGTGCTCTTTCCATCAGAATATCACCCTGGCGGTCAATAATTCCCAGATATTTACGCATTTCTGTCATCAGATTTTCCGGAGCAACAATAAATCCTGTCCTGAATCCAGGAGCCAGTGATTTTCCGAAAGAACCGATATAGATTACCATTCCGTTTGTATCAGCACTGGCTAAAGGAAGAATAGGACTCTTGTCATAATGAAACTCATAATCATAATCGTCTTCCAGAATAATAAATCCGTATTCATTCGCTAGTTCCAATAGCTCAAATCTTCTCTGGGCGCTCAAAGCAACCGTAGTAGGATAGTGGTGATGAGGTGTCAGGTAAAGCATCCGTATTTTTTGCTTTTTGCAGGCTTCGCGCACGCTTTCCACCATAATTCCTTCCTCATCAATAGGAATGGAAACAATGTTAACGCCAGCCTTCATAAAGATCATATTAACGGAGAAATAACTCAAAGCTCCTACCAATACGGTATCACCAGCGGAAAGAAGAATTTCGGAAACAATATAAATGCTCATTTCTGTACTTCGGGTGATAAGCAGATTGTTCTTGGAAATAGGAAGGCCACGGGAAAGATTCAGGTATTGTGATAAATGTTCTTTAAAAAACTCACTCCCGTCATGATTATAATGGCCAAGCGTTTTCTGATTAGATTTACGTTTCAGAATAGAACTGTAAAACCGCGAATGTTGTCCGATTTGTGTTAAACGGATATCCGGCACCCCATCATTGAAGATATATTCACAGTCTGAATGTTCAAAGGGATTATCAAGAATATTGGATGTTTTAAATGAAAAACCGGTCGTTATCGGATAGTTTTGAAGATTATTGTGCTCAAAATTGTTCAATTTAACAGGTTTTTCCTGGTCTTTTCCGATCACAAATGTTCCTTTGTTCGGAAAACTCTCAGTCCAGCCCTGAGCTGACAATTCATCATACACAGCAACAGCTGTATTTCTATGGATTTCCAGCATTTCACTGAACATTCTTGTACCGGGAAGCTTTGTTCCAAATGGCAAAAATCCTCTTTGGATCGAATTGATCAGCTGATTAGCAATCTGCAAATAGATAGATGTCTCTGATTTTCTATCAATCTTAATGAAACTTTCATAGGGAATTTTAACCGGACTATCCATAATATCAAAACTGGCACCATGTAACCATCCGGCAATATACTACTTTTGACATCAAAATAAAAATCTATGGAATTTCATCATCTGTTAAAAAAAATTGTACAGGAAGGAAGCACCCATGCCAAATGGCTGAATACCCTTTCTTTTATGGAAAACGCCGGTGCAAGAAAAATATCAAAATGTGAACATCCGACATTGGTTTCTCAGATCCAGCTGAAACATGCTGCTGAAGAACACCGCCATGCTTATTATCTAAAAAAACAGATTGGGAAAATAGATCCTGAATTATGCAAAACTTATGAAAGCACAGAGCTTCTGGCTCCCATAGCAACAAGCCAATATCTTCACTCATTAGATATAAAAGCCTGTCGTTATCTTCAGGAAGCTTTCAATCTTAATAAAACAGATATTAAATATGCCGCCTATCTTTTTGTAACCTATGCCATTGAAGTACGGGCTGATGAGCTTTATCCGGTTTATCAACAGGTTCTTACCGAAGCATCTTCCAGAATCATGGTAAAATCTATTATCCTTGAAGAAGAAGGACATCTGGAAGAAATGATTAACCAGCTCAACGAATTTTCGCCTGACTGGAAAGAACACGCAGAATGTATTCTTACTATAGAAAAAGAACTGCATGAAGAGTGGATTAATGCTATTACCCAAGAAGTCGCTCAGTTGAATTATGCTTAGCAACAGCACTCGTTTTCAGGAATCTCTTAATAAAAGGAAAGAGGAGGGAACGCTAAGGCGTTTGCGGCTTCAATCCGATGGAGCTGATTTTTACTCCAATGATTATCTTGGGTTTGCAAAAAGTAAAGAACTTCAACATTTACTGCTGCAAAAGATTATAAATAACCCCCAATTGCTTTCAGGAAGTACAGGTTCAAGGTTAATCAGTGGAAACAGTGATATTGCGGTTTCTGTAGAGAATTGCATTGCTCAGAAACATAAGTTTGAGTCAGCATTACTTTTTCCGTCCGGATACAATGCGAATCTGGCCTTATTTTCTACGCTTCCCAGCCGTCAAGATGTTGTTATTGTAGACGAACAGATTCACCGGTCGGTACATGATGGCTGCAAATTGTCGAATGCTAAAAAATTAAAGTTCAGGCATAATGACCTTGAGGATCTTGAAAACATTTTAAAAAGACAGGAAAACCAATGCTATATCGCCATTGAAAGTCTTTACTCCATGGAGGGAGATTTTGCGCCTATTCAGGAAATCGCTCAGCTTGCTGATCAGTATAAAGCCTCTCTGATTGTGGATGAAGCCCATGCATTTGGAGTATTTGGATATGGATTGATTGAAAAGTATCAATTACAACATCAAATTTCAGCAGCAGTGGTGACCTATGGAAAAGCACTCGGTGGCCATGGAGCTGCAATTCTTTGTAATGAAACGGAGAAATCCTACCTGATCAATTTTGCAAGTCCGTTCATTTATAGTACCTCCGCACAGGATTTCCAGTGGGTGAGTATAAAAACAGGATATGAATTTTTAGATCAAAATCATGATCTGGGGATACAACTTCAGGACAATATTAAAATTTTCCGAAGCCAAAATCTACAGTCTCCATCAATGGAAACAAGCCCGGTTCAGGCTATTGTAATTCCTGATAATCAAAAACTGAAACAATTACAGGATACTTTATCTGAAGAAGGTTTTTTAACCTATGCGATATACAGCCCTACAGTAAAAGAAGGAAGCGAGCGGTTAAGAATATGTCTTCACAGCTTTAATACGGAAGAAGAAATTGTGAAACTAACAGGAATTATTAAAGAATTTGTTTAAAACAAAAAAATAAGCTTTCAAACCCCGGAACATGAATCCCGAATCTCGAAACATATGAAATTATTTATAACAGGAATAGGAACCGAAATCGGAAAAACAGTTTGTTCAGCTGTTTTGGTTCAGCATTTTAAAACAGAATACTGGAAACCTATACAGTCCGGAGACCTGCATTATACAGACAGTGATAAGATTGATGCATGGACAGACACAGACATCTGTCATCCGGAAACCTATCGTCTGCAATTGGCTGCATCACCACATCAGTCTGCAAGAGAAGAAAATATTATCATCAATCTGAATGATTTTCAACTCCCCAAAACCGGAAATCCATTGATTGTAGAAGGAGCAGGAGGTCTTATGGTACCCTTATCTGACACTACATTTATGATCGATTTGATTGAAGAATTAAACCTTCCGGCTGCATTGGTTGTAAGAAATTATCTGGGATGTATTAATCACAGCTTATTATCAATCATAGCATTACAACAGAGAGAGATCCCATTGGAATATTTAATTCTTAACGGAGACTTTCCCGAAGATACTGAAAGAGTGATCTGCAGTTTTATTGAAAAAGAAACAAAAATCATAAAGATTCCGGAGATCAGCAATACTGACAAAGAATCTATAAAAAACGCTGCAAAGCAATTAACAATAACAAAAATAGGATAATGGATACAAAAACAACATTGAGAAACAACTGGACCAAAGAAGAAATCGAAGAGATTTATCACCTTCCTCTGATGGAATTGATCTATAAAGCAGCAACCGTACACCGCGAATGGCATGATCCTTCTGAAGTACAGATTTCCACTTTATTATCCATCAAAACCGGCGGATGTCCTGAAGACTGCTCGTACTGCGGACAGGCAGCCCGCTATCACACCAATATCAAAGTGCAGGCTTTATTACCTACAGAAACTGTAATTGCCCATGCTCAGAAAGCGAAAGATTCCGGATCATCAAGGTTCTGTATGGCGGCAGCATGGCGTGAAGTTCGTAACAATCGTGATTTTGACAGAGTGATTGATATGGTAAAAAGCGTAAATGAACTTGGATTAGAAGTTTGCTGTACTTTGGGAATGCTTACGGAAGAACAGGCTGTAAGACTACAGGAAGCAGGATTATATGCCTACAATCATAATCTTGATACTTCTGAACAGTATTACGAAGAGATCATTTCTACCAGAACTTTTGACAACAGAATCAACACCATCAACAACGTAAGAAATGCAGGGATCACCGTGTGTTCCGGAGGAATTATCGGGCTTGGTGAAACACATAGAGACAGAATTTCAATGCTTCTGACGCTGGCAACAATGCCAAAACATCCGGAATCTGTGCCTATCAATGCATTAGCAAGAGTAGCGGGAACTCCTTTGGAAGATAATGAAAAAGTAGATACCTGGGAAATGGTAAGAATGATCGCTACCGCAAGAATCGTAATGCCATCTTCTATGGTAAGATTAAGTGCCGGACGTATAGAAATGTCTGAGACAGAACAGGCGTGGTGTTTTATGGCAGGAGCCAATTCTATTTTCACAGGGGAAAGAGAAACGCTATTAGTTACCCCTAATCCGGGAGTTTCTGAAGATATGCAGATGCTGCAGACATTAGGATTGAAACCTATGATGAAAAAAGAAACATGCTGCTAGAAAATTATAAATGATAAAATAATGAGTGATGAGCTGGGTGATTAGCATTATCGTTTTTATTACAAAATTGATAGATAATTTCATCAATATTTAACGCTAAGATTCGCAAAGATATATTGATTAGCCCTAAGAATACTTCACTCGCAAAGGCATTCTATTCAGCAAGGCAGAATGTTTATTATTGCTTAGTGAAACGCCTTTGTGAACTCAAAACAACAGCATCCAAAGTGAAAAACTTAACGATCATAGCGTTAAAACTAAAGCACTACATCACTCATTTCTACTCTTTACATCAATATATGAATACAATAACAAAAGAAATCAGTCTGCAGCAAAGAGACAGAGCCGTCAACTGGCATCCCTATACCCAGATGAAAACGGCTGATGACATTATTCCTATTGTAAAAGGAAAAGGGATTTATCTTTATGATACTGAAGGAAAAAAATATCTGGATGTCGTTTCTTCATGGTGGGTGACGCTGCATGGGCATTCTCATCCTTATATTGCGCAGCGTGTTTTTGAGCAGTTAAACACACTGGAACAGGTTATTTTTGCAGGATTCACCCATGAGCCTGCTATAAAGCTTTCGGAAAATTTACTCAAACTTCTTCCGGCTGGCCAGGAAAAGGTTTTTTATTCTGATAATGGCTCTACAGCAGTAGAAGTTGCTTTAAAAATGTGTATTCAATATGCATACAATAAAGAAAAAAAGAAGACGAAGATTTTAGCTTTTAAAAATGCCTATCACGGAGATACTTTCGGAGCAATGTCTGTAAGTGGCAAAAGCTTTTGGACAAGACCTTTTGAAAGCATGCTGTTTGAAGTTGTTTTTATTGATACCCCTAATGCTGAAAACCTGGAAAGCCTTCAAAAACAGATTAAAGATCTGGCTGATGAAGTGGCTTGCTTTATCTATGAGCCATTGGTTCAGGGTGCGGCGGGAATGCTAATGTATAATGCTGAAGACCTTAGCCAGTTGATGAAATTCTGCAGAGAAGAAGGAATTCTTATGATTCAGGATGAAGTATTTACAGGATTTGGAAGAACGGGTAAGCTTTTCGCAGCAGATTATCTTACAGAAAAGCCGGACATTATGTGTTTTTCAAAAGGTTTAACGGGAGGAACAATGCCAATGGGAATCACCACATGCTCCAATGAAATTTACAACGGTTTTCTTTCGGATGACCGCTATAAAACCTTATTTCACGGGCATTCATTTACAGCCAATCCTTTGGCCTGTACTGCAGCGCTGGCCAGTATGGAACTGCTATTGACAAATGAAACTCAAATGAATATCAACCGCATCACTCATCAGCATTCAGAGTTTGTGAAAGCACTTGCTTTTCATCCTCATGTAGAAAAGGTTCGTCAGATCGGGACTATTTTAGCCTTCGATTTCAAAACCGGGAATGACACTTCTTATTTCAATGAAATAGGGAAGAAGCTTTACAATGAATTCTTGCAGAGAGGGATTGTTATGAGACCGTTGGGAAATGTAATTTATCTGGTTCCGCCATATTGTATTACATCCGAAGAATTGGATTTTGTATATCAGAATATTATGGAAGTTCTGGATCAGTTTAAAGATTAAACGATCCCTTCAGGTAATAATTTTTTTTAATTTTTTTAAACCTTATAGATTTTGGAAATCTATAAGGTTTTTAAGGTTATATTCAGCAATAATTGCCTGATTGTCTAGAGCTCCTGCTCAGCTTTTTTTAAAATGCCAATCAATTCATTCAGTTCTTCTTTACTGAATTCAAGCAGACTCTGATTATAATGGCTTGACGGAATTTTTATATAGTTGACCCAAGAGGAAAGCTTCTCGCGGTATACACTTCCAAATTCAATGTTACTCATGGTGATAAACTTATATTTGGTTTCCTGATTTGATTTTTTATTTTCTTTCTGTTCCACAGTATGAAGAGCCTGAATCAATTTTCCCAACTCATTTTTATCAACGGTAAGTGTTTTTTTGGATATTTCGTCGAAGGTTTCATATTCGTACATAATCCCCAGAAAAGTTTCTGAAGAATTATCCGAAGCGTCTTTCGTTGCAATTTTTTGAATATTCAGGGTTTTAAACTTGCCTACATTAATAATCTTCTTCTCAATTAATGTCCCTTTTCTTGAATTGATGGTAAGTCCACGTGAGGTTGGCGAAGATCTTTGAATAGGAGGTGGTGCGATTTGAGCAGCTGCCCATATACCTGATACAAAGGAAATCAAAACAATGATTCTTTTCATTTACAGAGTTGTTATTAGTTTTTTTAAATTTATATTTTTTCTACTTCTTAATTAATTTTTTTGTAGTGAATCTTCCATTTTCAAAAATAGTTTTTGCAAAATAAACTCCTTCAGAAAGTTCAGAAACATCAGCATTATTTTCTATTACAGTTTTTAATAGTTTTCCACCGACAGTATAGATCTCTATTTTATCAATTTTTTCTTTTGACTGGTACATTAAATTGTGCTGTACAGGGCTTTCAAAAGTAATTTCAGGATTGTTTTTTACCGTTCCCTTTGTTGCTAATGTAGTGGTGCCGTTTACAAGATATTTTACAATATTTAATGTTTCTCCATCTGTGCTCACAATGATATTATTATCAAAAACCTTTATTGCATTAATATTATGGTAGAGTAAATTAGGATCATTTTCTATATATTCTCCAAATACAGGATCAACAGCTCCATTTTGATTCAGCCTGGATATATAATAATAAGTGGATCCATTATTATTAAGGTCAGCAAAGCCTGCAATATAATAAGAACCATTTTTTTCATAGATATCACGAAATTCCAGACCAACAATACCATTATAACTGAATGTGGTATCTGGTGTGCCATCGGCATTAAGCCTTCCTAAAGTGGGCGGTGTCTGCCACATTAAATCATTCTTTGCATATACAATTTTATCCGCAGAATCTACTTTTACGATACTGGGTTCTCCGCTAAACAAAACTTCTCCGTTATTACCAAAACCAGTCATAGGCTGCCCGTCAACAGTGTATTTTTTTATTGTACCATTTCCAAAAAAAAGAAGATTAAGCTGATTATCTAAAATGATACGAGGAAGATAAGAAGTCTGAAAGGGATTCTGTTGATAAGTCAGTATTTCTCCGTTAGTACCAAAGCTATTGTCTGATGTACCATCCGAATTTAATCTCAAGGTATGAGTTTTCCCGTCAGTTTGTCCAAAAGAATCCATACTTATTCCTGAAACAAGAATTTTATTTCCCTGCTGTATAAGATTAGTCAATTCAAAAGAAACAGATAAATTGGCTAATGCTTTTATTCCTCCATTTCCAAATGAAGGGTCTAACTGCCCATTCGGAAGTACTCGAACAACATCCAAATAATAGGTGCTGTTTGTAGAATCATAGCGCTTGAGTAGTAGAGTTAACTTATCATCGGTATGTCTTATACATCCAAATAGAGAACCATCATTGTATTTCAATGCAATGTTGCCATTCGTGCCAAAAGTCAAATCTAAAGAGCCACTGTAAGTTGTCGCTTTAGAAATAATTAATTGGTTGGTGCTGGTATTATAGGATTTATAAAATACTGAATTTGTCGTTTCAGTTAGTTCTCCTGCATAGGTGCTTCCCGTTCCTAAATATGAGCTTCCTGCGGGAAGGGTATAAATTCCGTTTGAAGCAAACGCAGGATCTTTAGAAATAATTTGTGCAAAAGAAGCTTGTGCCACGAGAGTAAGCACAAATAATAATTGTTTTTTCATTGTTTGGTTTTTTTAATAAAAATTTTGAGGTTATAATGTAACCTATGTAAGTATATAATTTTAAGGTTGTGTTTTCAAATGTATGATAAAATTTTAGAAAAATAAAGAGATGCTTAAATTTTGCTTTATGAGAGGCATTTTATTAGAATAAAGCCAGCCAGTATTCAAAAATAGTTATTACCCCAGACCATTTCCCCATAAGTGTAGTTCAGAAAGAATGGGACCCAATTTTTGGCCTTTTTCTGTTAATTTATAATACACTTCAGGTGGAAAATTGTAGACTTCAATCCGCTCAATGATTAAATCTTCTTCAAGCTGTTTCAACTGCTCTGCAAGAACTTTCTTGGAAACCCTTGGCATATTCCGCCAAAGTTCCACAAAACGTACTTTGTCTTCCTCAAAAAGATTATGCAGAATCAGCGGTTTCCATTTTCCCGAAAGGATATTAAGGCTCCGTCTTAATCCACAGTTTTTAAATTCTTCAAAATTCATAAGTCAGTTGAATATTTATGGTTAACCTTTTGGTAACCTTCGATTGTTTTACCCCGATCGGGCAATAGCTTTGCTATACAAACTTAGTCAAAATGAAATTACAATTATGGCGCAATGCAACATTGCTATTGAATATTGATGGAATTTCCATCCTCGTAGATCCAATGCTTGGAGAAAAAGGCTCTCTTGGTAAATTTCCAATGGTAGACAACGAATTACTGAATCCTTTGGTAGACCTGCCTTTTAGCAAAGAAGAATTAAATCAAAAACTTGAAAAAGTAGATGCTGTAGCTGTTACTCATCTTCATCCTGATCATTGGGACACTGCTGCTATCGAACTTCTTGATAAAAATATTCCGATCATCTGTTCAGGTATTATTTCTGAGCAAATTGCAGAACAAGGTTTTACAAATATCATCTCTGTTAGTGACAGCGTACAATGGAGAAATATTGAGATATCTACAACCAAAGGCCAGCATGGAACCGGAGAAATTGGAGAGAAAATGGGAATTGTAAATGGTTTTATTTTTAAAACAGAAAATATATCCGTTTATATCGCAGGAGACACCATCTGGTATGATGAAATTGCCCGGGAAATTGAAAAGCATCAGCCACAACACATCATTGTTGCAGGTGGGGCTGCCACTTTTATGGTGGGAGATCCTATTATTATGACCAGTGAAGATATTATAAAAGTTTGTAAATATGCTCCGGAATCCACTGTTTGGATCACTCATCTGGAAGCGGTAAGCCATTGCAGAGAAGACAGAAAATTTATTCAGGGAAAAATAACAGAAAAAAAACTCGAAAATCAATGTTTCATATTGAAAGACGGAGAAGAGATAAGCCTGAAACAGATATGAAATAAATAACAGGCGTTATGGCTTATTTTTTGAATATTTTCTGATAAATAATTGGTATGCTGTCTGCTTTTCTCTTACATCTTGATTGGAAAGAATTATTATTGGGACACGAAGAATGGTCTTTTCTTTTAGAGATCATTCTTCGTACCATGATTATGTTCATTGCTATTATCTTAGGACTTAGAATTTTAGGAAAAAGAGGGGTAAAACAGCTCTCAATCTTTGAATTGGTAGTCATTATTGGCCTGGGATCGGCAGCAGGAGATCCTATGTTTAATAAGGATGTCGGAATTATTTCATCCCTTATTGTTTTTATTGTTATTATTCTTCTATATTCTATTGTGACCCATTTTATCGGAAAAAGTAAACGTTTTGAAAATCTTGTAGAAGGAAAATCCATCTGCCTGGTAGAAAATGGCGAATTTTCAATTAAAAACTTTCAAAAAGAAAACCTTGGGAGTGACGAATTCTTTGCAGAGTTGAGACTAAAAGGAATTTCGCAACTTGGACAGATTGAAATGGCTATAGAAGAAATATCAGGAGAGATCAGTGTATTCTTTTTAGAAGATGAATCTGTAAGATATGGGCTTCCTATTATGCCAGGCTCATTACTTAATCCATTACAATATATTCATGAGGATAAACATTACTCCTGTATATTCTGTGGGTATACAGAGCATAAAAAAGCGGGTAATGCCGGACGCTGCCCAAAATGCCAAAAAGAAGAATGGGTAGCATCCAGCAATAAAAGACGTGTCACCTGACCTTTGACCATCCTAATCCTCAACATACTTATTTCTCGCAGCTTTCATTCCAAAATACAGCATCAGCATTACCGCAAAACTTAATAGATAAAATGAGCTGTTCCAGGAAACATCCCAATCATGCAGTTTTCCAAATAACGGAGGACCAAATGCAGCAATCAGATATCCGACAGACTGAGCCATTCCGGAAATTTTAACAGCATTGATACTGCTTTTGGTTCTTGTAGAAAAGAACAGGATAGATAAACTGAAAGACAAACCGTTGGAAATTCCTATGATTACAGCATTCACATAAATCCACTGAGATTTCAGGAATACAAACATCATCGTACTTCCGAACATCAGAGCGCATATAAAAAGAATCATCAGTCTCTGATCTTTCATCTTGCTGGCAATAATAGGGCAGCAGAACGTCACAGGAATCATCGTAATCTGAATCACAAAGAAGACCCATCCGGAGCTTTCTCCCTGCATATGAAAATCTGCAAGAAATGAAGGCAGCCAGGCTACCAGACAATAATAAAATAAAGACTGCAGACCCATAAAAATACTGATATTCCATGCCTGTGCAGATTTGAACATATTAAAATCGGAAGTACTGAGTGCCATTTTAGGAGGATTCGGATTTCTTTTATTAAAGATAAATTCCAATGCCAAAACAAGGAAACCCAATGCCGCGATAACCAGCCAAATTCCTAGAGAACCTTTCCATCCAAACCCTGTCAGTTCCCCAATCTTCACACTAAAACCAGAAGCCAGGGCCGCTGTAAGATTCATGGATACGGCAAAAATCCCTGTCATAAGCCCAATCTGTTTCGGGAAATTATTTTTAACATATCCCGGAGTGACCACATTTCCAATACATATTCCTAAACCAATGAATATAGAACCTAAAAATAGCAGCCAAAGAGATCCGCTGATTCTTAAAAACAACCCAAAACTTAAAATAATCAGAGAATACATCAGAAGTTTGCTGATTCCAAACTTATTAGAAAATCTGCTGACCAGTACAGAGCAGGCTGCAAACATAAACAGTGGAATAGAGGTAAGCAGACTTACCTGAAAATTATCCAGTTTCAATGCATCTCTTACTTCACCCAATACAGGAGCTACGGCCACAATCGGTGAACGGAGGTTACTGGAAATTAATATAACTACCAGAACATTAATGATTAATAAAATATACGAAGCATTCTTTTTTACTTCATTCTTCATCATAATAAAAACTTTTCTGCAAAATTAATATAGTAATTTTGTTTAATTTTGCCAAAGTTTTAACCTAAAACGACATGAATGCTAATGATAATATAAAAATAGATGATCTGAAGAAGCCTTATTTTGTATGGTTTGAAGAAAACTGGGTTCATGATGACGTTCTTCACCACCATCAGAAAGGCCAGCTCGTATATGTGGAAAGTGGTTTTCAGTACATTACCATTGATGAAAAAATTTATCTGCTTCCACAAAATCATGCTGTATGGATTCCTCCCAATGCCGTTCATAAAACCAATTCACATTCCGAAAAGATCAAACTGATGATCATGTTTGCTGATATCAGAACGAAAAATTCCTTTTATCATAAGATCAATGTATTTTCTGTTCCTCCGGTTTTAAAGGAAATGATAAAATATGCAGAAAAATGGTCCAAGCAAATGACTCCGGACCATGATGAAAACTTATTTCTGAAAGCATTGTTCAACGAACTTCCACGATTTGTTGAACATTCATTAACTCTCCATATCAGTCTTCCAAAAGACCAGCGCCTTACAAAAGTTATTGAGCATCTTCATCACCACTACCGGGATGAAATTAAAATGGACGATCTCAGCGATACAGCGCTTTTGTCTTTCCGTACATTAGAACGTATCTTCAAAAAAGAAACCGGGCTCACCTTAAGTAAATACCAGCAGATGCTTCGTATCATTAAAAGTCTGGAGCTTCTGAGTGCTGGTCATCTTACTATTTCAGAAACAGCTTATGAAGTAGGGTATAAGAGTGTACAAGCGTATACCAGAAGTTTTCTGTCTGTGATGCAGTTCAGACCCACAGATTTTATTAAAACAATTCAATAGCCGTTTAAAGCACCAGCAGAAGCGGTCGAAATATAGAGGAAAAGAGACTTATTGAGATCTTAATACTTTGTGTAATCCTTTATCTAAAAGCAATTGACTTGTTTGAAAAAGGATATAATTCACATTTTATATCATTTTCCACTTCAGTGGTCAATATTCAATTATGACATTCTTAGAAATAAAAAGGTCTCCACGAATGGAGACCTTAAAAAAACACAAATGATGAAAAAAAATTATTTCGATTCACAAATATAAACAAAAATCATGTTATGCAAAACATCATAAGCCTATTTTTTTTAATAATTATTTATTTTAAGTAAAAATAATTATTCTCTAAATGATTTTAGTTTTCTTTAGGATTCCGAAATTCTTTACACAAAAACATATCCTGCTAAATATAATTCGCGCTCTGATGAATTGTGTGCCGTTTTTTAGCCTAATCAGAACAATTATAAAAAGTGAATTATTATAAAAATAAAGCTTCTTTAAAACAATACTCAAACAATTGTTTAACTTTTTTGTGACTCTACTCATAAAATTCTATAGAATTTTTGCCGTAATTTCTCCAAAACATATTGCATGAAGCCAAAAAAATTTAAAGGAGTCCCTAAACAAAAATTCGGAGGGTTCCATGATACGGAAACCAGAAAACTATTTGATCAGGACTCCATGTCGTTAAAATTTGAAACATTAAAGGAGAGATTTTTCTCAGTGAATAAGTGGCAAAGTTATTGTGGTGAGGCATTTGCAGCATTTAAACTATATGATTTCAGTGGCTATCCTGTAGATCGAGAGCCGCAAAAAGGAGATTTTGTCAGGATTGATATTCCGGGACCGGGAGAACCTGAAGCCAAAGGATATGATTGGGTAGAAATTACAGATATCTGTTTTTATCAGAACAGCTTTGCTGAAAGTATAACAATGACCTGCAGGCCATCCAGAAATCCGGAAGATAAAAAAAACCGTCATATTGCTCACTTTTACAGTTCCGCAGCAACTTCTACTTTTATGATCTCAAAAAGTCCCACTCATGTAAAAGCCGCAGTGTACGGACGAAATGAAAGACCTAATCTGAATGCCAAGTTCCTTGATATTATCAGAAATCTTGCTACTGCTGCAGGAGGAATGATGGGAGTCGCTAAAATACAATGGAAACAGCTTACTGACGGTTTATTGGATTTTGAGTAACCTTTTTCTACCTTTTTTGATCTAGATCAAAGTTTGGTATTTGTTGTACAGGGACATTTGCACCCGAATATTTTAAACAAAATTTATGAGTACAACATTAGAAAAAGGGCAGGCTATTAATTTCTATCAGGCAACCGTTCCCATTATCATTTCGGTATTCGGAGTTTATCTTACCATAGGAATTTCTTTGGGAGTACTTCCAGGGTTTGTCCAGAAGACATTAGGTTTTGACAGCATTATGATAGGCCTTGTTATTGGATTACAATCGCTGTCAACACTTTTAACCCGTGCTTATTCCGGAAAAATAACAGATACGAAAGGAGCTAAGAAAAGTAAGATGTCCGGCGTAGTATTAGCGGTTATCGCCGGAATCGTTTATGTACTGGCAGTACTATTTCAGGCTCACCCGCTGATGGCAATTCTATTTCTGTTAGCAGCAAGAATCATCCATGGTATTGGCGAAAGTTTTCTGGTTACGGGAGCACTGACGTGGGGAATAGGCCTGGCAGGACAGTCTAAATCGGGGAAAGTAATGACATGGAACGGTATTGCTATGTATGCCGGAATAGCAATTGGAGCGCCCCTAAGCATCTGGCTAAGCAAAGAATATAATATCCTGCCGGCCTTTGTTCTTATTGCCTTACTTCCGCTTGTAAGCTGGCTTTCTACTGCAAAACTTCCTTCTATTCCTGTAGATAAAGATCATTTACGGACGCCTTTCTATAAAGTGATCGGTGCAATATCAGGCCAGGGACTGAGTCTTGCATTTTCATCAATGGCTTTTGGCTGTATTGCTTCTTTTATTGCTTTGTTTTTCTCACAAAAGAATTGGGGGGATGCTTCACTTGCCTTTATGGTTTTCGGAATATGCTACGTTCTTACCCGAATTTTATTTGCTTCATTTCCTGATAAATACGGAGGTTTTAAGATTGCTTTAATCTCTCTGATCATCGAAGTGGCAGGACAGCTGCTGATCTGGACATCTGCTTCCAAAACATTAGCCGTTATCGGATGTGGATTGACCGGGGTTGGATTTTCATTAGTCTTTCCGGCTTTGGGAGTTCTTGCTATTCAAAAAGTAAAACCACAAATGAGAGGAACAGCATTGGGAGCGTATGTATCTTTTGTTGATCTTTCATTAGGATTAGCAGGTCCTATTGCCGGACTGATTGCAGGCTGGTTTGATTATCAGGCAGTTTACCTTTTTGGGGGGATCAGCTGTATGGTATCAATGATTATTTTATTATTTAATAAAAAATAAAAATGGAAAATTCTATAATCACTCAAGCAGAGAAAACGAAAAAAATACGTTCTGCATTTATCATTAAAAATAAACGGTATCTCACCCCACATCTTATCCGTGTAGTATTTGAAATCGATGAAAATCAGACGGAATTGCTAGCCAGTGTACGCTCCGGCTCTAATAATAAAATCTTTATTCCAACTGAAGAGGGAAGTACTCCCTTAATAAGAACATATACCAACAGAAAAATTGACCTGGAAAACCGGGAATTAACGATAGATTTCGTTGCCCATGGTGATAACGGGCCTGCTTCTGCATGGGCTTTACAAGCGAATCCTGGCGATTCTTTGGAAATTGGGATGAAAGAAAGTACAAAACCTTTAGTTCCCGATGCTGATTTTTATCTGCTGGCAGGAGATGCAACAGCATTACCTGTCATTTGTGCTATTGCCGAGCAGTTTCCGCCTTATGTATCCGCAAAGATATTATTAGAGGTGGTAAGCAAAGAAGATGAACTTATTCTGTGCTCTGCAGCAGATATTTCAGTCGAATGGCTGTATAATCCTCACCCGGAAGAGGGTAGCCGGCTTGCAGAAGCTGTAAAATCTGTTCAGTTTCCGCCTGGAGTTTTAAAAGAATATGTGTATATCGCTGCAGAATATACAACAGTTCGTGAACTTCGTAATCATTTTAAAACAACCCTGCAATGGGATCCCCATGGTTTATATATCTGCTCGTACTGGAAAGCAGGACAGGCGGAAAATATCCGGACAGTTTAGATAAAAATAGTAAGCAAAAACCTTTTTATCACTACTTTTGCTTACATGCAGGAACTTTTAGCTTCATATATTAAAAACAGAATATCGGTAACTGATGAAGAATTGAATACTATTCTTTCTTATTTCAGACTTGTTCAGTTAAAAAAGAATGAGACGCTCCTTACCAACGGACAGCACAGCCAACGTACTTTTTTTGTTGTAAACGGTTGTCTCCGTATATTTTTTATCAATGAAGAAGGGCAGGATTCCACGCGATATTTTGCATTTGAAAATCAGTTTGCAACAGCACTAACCAGTTTTATTACTTCTGAACCCTCTGACGAATTTATTCAGGCCGTTGAGGATTCAGAAGTATATTATATTAGTCATGAAAAATTTTACCATCTCTTGGATATTATTCCGCAATGGGAAAAATTTTACAGAATATATCTGGAAACAGCGTATGTGAATAATACGAAGAGGCTGATGTCTTTCCTTGTTCAGGATGCCCTTGAAAAGTACCGTCAGCTGCTGAATGAAAATCCCGTTGTAGTAAGACGACTTTCTAATAAAATGGTAGCTTCCTATCTTAATATCTCCCAGGAAACTTTAAGTAGATTGAAATCAAAACTTTGACTTTTGTTTGACAGAATAATTTAAGCCTGCCTAATTTTTTTAATTTAATTTATATAACTGCAAAAGTTAATAAATCGTTCATTTTTAAATACTTTAGTACAATACGAAAAGATCAGTCAGCCGGCTGATCTTTTTTATTTGACACAAATGAAAAAAATGACATTTGTCATATTTCCCATTTCGATAAATGCTATTTGATGCATAATTCATTTTAAAATAATATATTTAGGAAGTGAATAGTTTTTAAAGGATTTTTTAGATGAATAAGAAAAGAACTTTTATCGAAAATTTATGACAAAAAAACCTTTGCACAATTTCCATATTCCGGTAATGGGACTGGCTTACACTATAGACAGCCCGATCCGTGTTGCACAATATGGAATTTCTTCTGTGATCTCTATCATTGATGATGAAATCCTTGAAAAGATGAAAAACTTTTATAACAAAAAGTTTAATCTTGACTATTTTGGAATCTCAACAAAAACAGACGATTACAGGGCAAGAAGAGTTACTGCCTATCTGGATATGGTGGATGATATCGTGAATGAAAAATTTGAATCTTTCAAGCAGGAAATCAGCAAAAACAAAGAGGCGTTAAAAGACTTCATGGCCATACTTCCGAATACTTCGGATCTTAAAACAAGTCTTCAGAATCTTATTAATCAAAAAGATAACTGGAGCTCCAATATCAAAAACTTCATAGAAGCCAACTTAAGACCAGGAAGTATTGACGTCAATATCATGACGAAAGTGGATAAGGACAATTATCAGAACAACGAGCAGCTTCCGGTAATGTATAACGATGCCCATGCTTCACTGCGGGGATTTGCCAAAAGCAAACTGTCATCATCAATGGTTCTTTCTGCAGGAATGAATCCTCGTCTGTACAGCTATATGGAAGAGTTTGAAGACTTTTTCCCGGATGAAAACGGAAAGATCAAAAAGAAAATCATTCTTAAAGTAAGCGACTTCCGTTCTGCAATGATCCAGGGAAACTTTCTGGCTAAAAAAGGACTGTGGGTTTCAGAATACAGAATAGAATCCGGGCTGAATTGCGGTGGCCATGCTTTTGCAACCGAAGGAATGCTTCTTGGGCCTATCATGGAAGAATTTAAGCAGAAAAAAAATGATCTGATACAGTCAGCGCATACGTTAATGACAGCTGCTTTGGAGCAAAAAGGAAAGCCTTTGGTTTCTGAGCCTTTGAAAATGAAAATTACCGTTCAGGGTGGAGTAGGAACTTCCGAAGAACATGAGTTTCTGCTAGCTAATTACAATGTAGACAGTGTAGGATGGGGCTCTCCGTTTTTACTGGTCCCGGAAGCCACTTCTGTAGATAAGGAAACCCGAAATCTGCTTGTAAAATCAAAAGAACAGGATTTGTATCTGAGTCATATTTCGCCTCTGGGAGTACCTTTTAATACGGTAAAAGGAACGTCTAATGAACTATTGAAGCATGAAAAGGAAGCTAAAGGGAAATACGGAAGTTCATGTCCGAAAAAACTTCTGGCATTAAGCAAAGAATTCTCTCCCGAGGGAACCTGTACCGCTTCAAAAAAATATCAGGATATCAAACTGAAAGAGTTGTATGCTGACCGGGAAACCTTAACAGAAAAGGAGTTCGATAAAAGAAAGTCTCAGATTACCGATAAAGCCTGTCTGTGTGTAGGACTTGTGAATGCAGCATATATGGAACAGAATCTTGAAATCAAGGGAGAAAAACAGGGTGTTGTAATATGTCCCGGACCTAATATTGCCTTTTTTGATAAAGAAGTTTCGCTTTCGGAGATGGTAAAACATATTTATGGAAACACCAATATTCTTTCCCATACCCAACGTCCGAATATGTTTATCAATGAACTGAAAATGTATGTTGACTATCTGAGAAAGGAAATAACAGAATCATCAGTACAGATGACCCATGCCCAAACAAAAAAATGGAATGCTTTCAAGAAAAATATACTTGAAGGAATAGAATATTATCATGATCTTTTTATAGGATCATCATTCTTCAGCAACGGATTATCAACCATCAATCTGCAATTACAGGAATATAAACTTCAGCTTACTGCTATTGATATTCCGCAGGTTGAAAAATAACCGTATTTTTTAATTGATAGATAATAAAAACAGCTTTCACGCGGAGGCTGTTTTTGTTTTTTGCTGTTCTGTTGGGAAAATATAAGTGCAGGCAATCAAATATTTCCAGCAAAGCATATATCTTATTTTTACAATACACAATTTATCGGGGATAAAATGCGCCTTAAAAACGATATTACAGATAAAGAATTCTTGCGCCTTTGTGATCTTCCAAAAATCACATTGTATGAAATGATTAAGGGTTGGAAAAACGCAAAGGTGCAAAGATTTATAATATTATTGTAGAATATAAGGCGCTAGAAAATCGAAGATTTTCAGCAAGCGTATGTCTAATTTTTTGCAACACACAATTTTATCGGAGATAAAATCCTTGCGCCTTAAAACGATATTACAGATAAAGAATTCTTGCGCCTTTGCGATCTTCCAACAATCACATTGTATGAAATGATTAAGGGTTGGAAAAACGCAAAGGCGCTAAGATTTATAATATTACTGTAGAATATAAGGCGCTAGAAAATCAAAGATTTTCAGCAAGCGTATGTCTAATTTTTGCAACACACAATTTTATCGGGGATAAAATGCGCCTTAAAAACTATATTACAGATAAAGAATTCTTGTGCCTTTGCGATCTTCCAACAATCACATTGTATGAAATGATTAAGGGTTGGAAAAACGCAAAGACGCTAAGATTTATAATATTACTGTAGAATATAAGGCGCTAGAAAATCAAAGATTTTCAGCAAGCGTATGTCTAATTTTTGCAACACACAATTTTATCGGGGATAAAATGCGCCTTAAAACGATGTTACAGATAAATAATTCCTGCGCCTTTGCGTTTTTCCAAAATAGTATTAATCAAAAAAACTGTGTAAACATCAGCATTTCCATTTATAATAACTATTACAGGAATGGCTATTTTTAATATTCATCAGATTTATTATTCCTTACCTTAGAGGTCACTTAGTAAAATTATTTTTATGGAAAAAAGAAAGATCAAAAATACCGATTTAGCGATTGCGCCAATCAATTTCGGAGGTAATGTTTTTGGATGGACACTGGATGAAAAACAGTCTTTTGATATACTGGACCGCTTTACAGAAGCAGGATTCAATTTTGTAGATACTGCAGATACGTATTCATGGTGGGTAAATGGGAAAGGCGGGCAGTCTGAAGAAATTATCGGAAAGTGGATGAAAAGTCGTTCTAACCGTAATGATATCGTTTTGGCAACCAAAGTAGGTTCAGAAACGAAAGAACACGGCTATGATATCAGCAGAAAGCATATCTTACAATCAGTAGATGAGTCGCTGAAAAGGCTTCAGACTGATCATATTGATCTCTATTATACTCATTTTGATGACAAGATCACTCCGGTAGAAGAAACACTTTCTGCGTATGATGAGATCATTAAGGCTGGAAAAGTTCGTTATATTGCAGCTTCCAATTTATCACCGGATCGATTAAAAGCATCATTTGAAGCTGCAGAAAAGAATAATCTTCCTAAATATGTTGCATTACAGCCTCATTACAACCTGATGGAAAGAGAAGGTTTTGAGGAAAATTATGCCCCTCTGGCAGAGCAATTTGATTTAAGTGTATTCCCGTATTGGTCTCTGGCGGCTGGTTTCTTAACGGGTAAATACCGTGATGAAGCTGATCTTGCAAAAAGTGCGAGAGGTGAAGGGGTAAGAAAATATTTAAATCCTAAAGGACTTGAAGTGTTAAAAGCACTGGATCAGGTAAGTGCAAAACACAATACCACTCAGGGAACGGTTTCTCTGGCATGGCTGTTATCCAACCCTTTGATCACAGCACCTATTGTAAGTGCTACGAGTGCATCACAGCTTGAAACGGTATTCAATGCACCAAAACTCATTCTGGATCAGGAAGATATTGATCTGCTAAATAACGCAAGTAACTAATTTTCAACTTTCATTATAGACTAAAAGTTAATCCGTTCATTTCTGAACGGATTTTTTTTATTCGAAACCCCTTCAAAAGAAGGGAATTCAGTTCTTCAGTTGTAATATTGAGCTATTAATCAGAATATTCCTTCAAAAGCTGTCTGTAGCTCATCAGAATTGAAGATTTTGAAATAAAGCCTATAAAATCATTATTCCCGCTCACGACAGGAAGATTCCATACCCCTGTATCATCAAAAATCTGAAGAATCTCCAGAGGTTTATTGTCACGGTGAAGTATAGCCGGTGGAGCTTTCATAATCTGAATAACAAGTTGGGAAGCATCCATTTCTTTATTAAAAAGATAAGGTCTTATATCATCCAGGGTAAGAATTCCCTTTAGCTTTCTATTTTCATCCACAACGGCAAAAATATTTTTATCCCCATTCTTTACCATTTCAAATAGTTCGGTAACAGAGGCATTTTCATTAATGGTCTGAGAATACTGATCAATAAAATCTTCCGTTCTCAAAGCAAAAAGCAAGTTTTTATCATGCTTATTGGTCAAAATCTTTCCTTCATCTGCTAAAGATTTCAGTTCCGGAGAAATAGGAGAAAACCATTTGGCAATAAGGTAAGATATCACAGAAGCGATCATCAGAGGAATAAACAGGTCATATCCGAAACTGGATTCAGCAATCAGAAATATCGCAGTAAGAGGAGCATATAATACACCGCTCATTGCTCCGGCCATTCCTACCAGAACAAGATTCGTTACCGGAACATCTGTAAAACCTATGTGCTGGCAAACCAAAGCAAATAAGTACCCTAAAGTTCCTCCGGCAAAAAGGGACGGAGCAAAATTACCTCCGTTTCCACCGCTGAATATCGTAAAAGAAGTGGCAAATGCTTTTAAAAGCAATACCAGAATTAAAAATACAATAATCGTCCAGTCTCCGATCTCAAAATATCTGAAAAAGCTGTTTTCAATAATAGAGTGGGTATTTCCGTTGGTAAAAGCTTTCACGGTTTCGTATCCCTCTCCGAATAAGGGAGGAAAAAGCACACACAGCAATGAAAGTACAGCTCCACCAAACATTGCTTTACGCATTCTGGAAAGCTGAAGCCCTTTTATAAAATGTTCTACTTTTTGAGAAATAATCACAAAATAACGGGCATACAAACCAGTTACAATTCCTAAAATAAGGTAATAAGGAACATTTTTATAGTTGAACGGATCCCTTGTATAAAACCTGAAAAGAACATCTTCCTGAAGCAAAATCCTCGACAAAAGGCTTCCACAGACTGCCGCCACTACCAAAGGAATAAAATCTGTAAAAACCACTCCCGTCAACAGAATTTCAAACGCAAACATAATTCCGGCAATAGGAGCATTGAATGCAGATGCAATCCCTGCTGTAGCCCCTGCGGCCAGTAATAAAGTACGTTCTTTGTAACTTAGCCTATAGGTCTGCGCATAGTTTGAACCAATAGCAGCTCCGGTAACGGCAATAGGACTTTCCAGCCCTGCCGAACCTCCCAATCCTACAGTAACCGCACTTTGTATCACCTGGGAATACATTTTAACAGAAGCTACAATACTGGAATTCTGTGCAATTTCATAGAGAATAGCCCCGATACCTTTACGGTCCTGCCCTTTGAATAATGTCAGAACAATCAACGTGGTCAAAACAATTCCTAAAAAAGGAAAAACAATATAGAATAAGATCTGATATTCAAAGTGGACTTTAGTGGTAATGAAATTGTGGATGTTGTGTACCAGCGTTTTCAGAATAACTCCTGCAAGACCTGCTGTACAGCCTACCAGAATCCCGGAAAGAACCAGAAACTGATTTCGGCTCAGCCTGTTGTTCAGCCAATGCAGAATAAGCTCATAACTGCGTGCTTTTTCTAATCCGTATTTCTGGAAATCTCTTTTAAATTTAAGGAAGCTCAGGTATTTTTTTTTGTTGTGAATTTTCACCTTGGAAATATTTTAAACTATCATCAGATTGATACAGCACCGTAAATTTATGAAATATATAATAAAAAAACTCCTTTTGAACGTTTACACTTGTTTTATCGTTTCTATTTTTGTAATTTCTATTTTAATTTAAAATTCAAAATTTCTTCTAAATTTAGGAATAGATTTACCGCATGAAAATTCTCATCATTGAAGACGAAGCAGCTCTTGCTCAAAGCATTTCCGAATATCTTTCCGGAGAAAACTATCTCTGTGAAGCTACCGGCACATTCAGTGAAGCTATGAGTAAAATAGAGACATTTGATTATGACTGCATTTTACTGGACATTATGCTTCCGGACGGAAATGGTCTGAAAATACTTGAAGAACTAAAAAAGCAGCAGAAGCAGGATGGAGTTATTATCATTTCTGCCAAGAATGCTCTGGATGATAAAATTGAAGGATTAAAACTGGGTGCGGATGATTATCTTACCAAACCTTTTCACCTCTCCGAACTTATGGCAAGGGTATATTCTATCATTCGGAGGAAGCAGTTCAGTAGTTCCAATGTAGTAAAACAAAATGAACTTCAGATTGACCTGCTTGCAAAAACAGTTGCTGTAAACGATGAAGCAATTTCATTAACCAAAAAAGAATTTGATCTCTTAATTTATTTTATTGGTAACAAAAATAAGGTCATCTCAAAAAGTACACTGGCGGAACATCTTTCCGGTGACCTTGCAGATATGCTCGACAATCATGATTTTGTATATGCTCACGTGAAAAACCTCAAGAAGAAACTGTATGACGCCGGATGCAGCCACTATCTCAAAACGGTATATGGAACGGGGTATAAGTGGGAAAGCTAGGTTAATTATGAATTAAAAATTATAAATGATGAGTTATTATGAGCGAAAGAAAAATGTGTTAAAAGATAAAAGTTTTAGTTTTGCAATAAGGATTATTAACCTTTACAAATATCTCTCAAATAGCAGAAATGAATATGTTCTGAGTAAACAGTTATTAAGAAGTGGAACAGCGGTGGGAGCTTTAATAAGAGAGTCACAGAATGCAGAAAGTAAAGCAGACTTTATCCATAAACTCGCTATTGCTCAAAAAGAATGTGATGAATCTATTTATTGGATTGAGCTTTTATATCATACCGAATATTTGTCATCCAATGAATATGAAAGTATTCACAATGAAGCTATTGAAATATTAAAGATAATCCGAAGTATCTCATTACATCAAAAAATAAATAATTTTTTGTAAAGCACAACAACTCATAAATCATAATTATCTTGAAGCCTCTGTTAACCAAAACCACGAAACCCTTTCTTATCTACGTACTTATTGTACTGATGATCAGTATTCCTGTGTATTATTTTGTGGTGGATACCATCTGGAAAAGTGAACTAGATGAGCATAATCAGATTATTGTAGAGAAAACGGCTTATGAGTTTAACCAGTTAAAACTGTCTGAAGAAGAATTAAACAAAAGTCTTGCATTGTGGAATCACATCCAGCCTGAAACGAATATTGAAAAAATTTCAACTCAACAGATCAAACGGGATACGGTTTATACTTACGAAAAACATTTACCCTTTATTTCGGAACAAAAAAAGGAGCGTTACAGATGCCTTAGAAAAGTCGTTTATCTGCAGAACAAACCCTATCTTTTTACGATACAGACCAATATTGAAGAATCTCATGAAACAATAGCTGTGATTGCAATGATTACCATTTTTTTCTTTGTAATCATAGTTTTAGGGCTTTTATATCTGAACAGAAAGCTTTCTTCATCAATTTGGAAACCATTCAGAAATACACTGGATCAGTTGAAAACATTTAATCTTAACAGCCAGGATACCGTACAATTTCAGGCTTCTGACACCACAGAATTTGAAGTGCTTAATGAATCTCTCTATAAACTGATAGAGCGTAATATTTCTACTTATAAAACCCAGAAGGAATTTACAGAAAATGCTTCCCATGAGCTGCAGACTCCGTTGGCTATTATTAAAAATAAGCTTGATCTTTTACTTCAGGATCAGAACCTTACTGAAGGGCAGTACAGAATCGCGGAAGATATGAACAAGGCTCTTACCAGAAGTTCACGCATTAATAAAAACCTATTGCTGCTTGCTAAAATTGATAATAATCAGTTTGACAGTTCAGAGATTATTTCGTTTGATCATTTACTTCAACAAAGTATTGATAATCTCGGGGAACATATTGAACAAAAAAATATTTCTATTCAGGAAGACATCTCAAGCGGTGTGCAGGCAAGGGGAAACAGTATTCTGACAGAAATACTGATCAACAATCTCATCATCAATGCAATCCGTCATACAGCTCCCGGAGGTTCTATTGCTATACAGCTGACAAATTCTTCTTTTGAAGTTTCCAATTCGGGAGTTGAAAAGCTGAATCCGGACTTCCTGTTCAAAAGATTTTCAAAACTTTCAACAGATAACAGCGGAAGCGGGCTGGGGCTCTCTATCATCCAGGAAATCTGCAGATTTCACCATTGGACGATCAGTTATAGGTTTGATAACAATCATCATATCTTCACTGTTAAATTATAGTTAAAAAATTTTACGGCTCCAACAATTCAAAATTTCTTCTAAATCGTATTGCACCTTTGTATAGAAAACATACTGAGGTATATATTTTATTGAGAAATGATTACAAAAATTGTCCTTTTATCACAGGAACTATTCTGGTTTTCTGGAGCAGTACTATTTGTGGTATCTAAAAATAAAACGAAATGAGAATAGCAAACAAAGTCGCAGCCGTTACACTCCTTTTCTGGCTTATGAAAATTGTGGCAACTACCTTGGGGGAAACCTTGGGAGATTTTATTTCTATGACTCTTAATCTGGGATATGTTGTAGGAATTTCGGTTACACTGGTGTTTTTCATCCTCATACTATCGGTACAGCTTCGTGTAAAAAAATATATTCCGGCAGTCTATTGGATCGTCATTATCGCAACAACAACTTTGGGAACAGAAATCTCTGATTTTATTGACAGGACTTTAAAAACCGGATATCTGGCAGGGAGTATGGTTTTGCTTTTTGGTCTTTTAACTTCCTTATTCTTATGGTACAAAAAATATAAAAACCTTGAAGTTTATCCGATCCCTGAAAGAAATAAAGAATTCTATTACTGGACAGCTATCTTATTTTCCAATAGTCTGGGAACAGCTTTTGGAGATTTTCTGAGTGATAATTTAGGACTCGGATATATGATGGGAGCTTTAGTTACAGGGCTCATCATAGTAGTGGTAGTGGCACTTCATTATTTTACGAAAATTAATCATGTTGTTCTGTTCTGGATTGCTTTTGTTTTTACCAGACCTTTCGGGGCTACATTCGGAGATCTTTTGACAAAACCTTTAGCCAAAGGAGGTTTAGATCTTGGAACTCTCAATGCTTCTTTGGTATCTCTTGCTCTGATGGCTTTGATGATCATCATTTCACAAAGAAAACACAGCCGGGAATTACTCTTTTAAAACGAATAATTAATATTTCCCTCATAACAAACTTTTAAAGAAAATAAAGACTAGCAGAATGAATAAAACAGCCTTATTATTGTTTCCAGCCTGTATGGTAATTTCTTCCCTTGCTTCAGCGCAGACAGTTTCTGTAACGGCATCCGGAAGAATCATAAATAAAGACCAGACAGCAATACCTTATGCCCATATTATTTTAAAAAAGGAAAAAGACAGCACATTTACAGCCGGAACCATTACCAATGAGGAAGGACGATTTTCTATTACAGGTATAAAACCGGATCATTATCTTCTGGAAACTTCCATCAACGGTTATAATACATACACACAGCCCATTTTCATAGGAACACTTTCAGAGTTTTTGGAAATCCCCACTATTGTGCTGGCTCAGAAACAGGAAGATGAAACCAAAATAGAAGCGGTTACCATTACAGCTTCTAAAAAAAATGAAATAGACAGCCGCCTTGATAAAAAAACCTATTCCGTAGCAGACAATATCAGCCAAAGTGGCGGATCGGTATTACAAAGCATGCAGAACCTTCCCGGAATCACCGTACAAGATGGTAAAGTACAGCTAAGAGGAAATGATAAAGTAACAGTACTTATTGATGGTAAACAAACTGCTCTCACAGGGTTTGGAAGCCAGACAGGGTTGGATAATATTCCGGCTTCTGCTATTGATAAAATTGAAATCATCAACAATCCTTCATCAAAATATGATGCGAATGGAAACGCTGGAATCATCAATATTATCATGAAAAAGAATAAACAGAACGGATGGAACGGAAAGGCAGGGTTTACAGCAGGCTTAGGTTCACTTTGGATAAGAAAAGAAAACCTTCCCACAATAAGACCGCAGTATACGCTAACTCCAAAAATTAATCCTTCATTATCTGTTAATTACAGAAAAAATAAGGTCAATATATTTCTGCAGGCAGATAATCTATACACAGAAACACTTAATAAAAATGAATTTGTAACCCGTACTTATGATAATGGAACAGTTATCAATTCCCAGCTGAAAAGAAACAGGAATACGAATTTCTTTACCACCAAAGCCGGAATAGACTGGAATATTGATCCGCAAAATACAGTAACTATCTCAGGAATGTATGGAAGCGAAAAGATCATCGACAGGGGAGATCAGCCTTTTCTCAATGGGAATATGTCCCAGCGTCTCCGCTTGTGGCAGTTTCTGGAGGATGAACTGAAAACTACCGCGATGGGAACCGCTTCCTATCAGCATAAATTCAAAGAAGCAGGACATGTATTGAATGTAGGATTCAATTATACTTTCCATAGAGAGGATGAAAAGTATTTCTATGATAATTATCTTCCTTCTTCTACAGGAACTGATGCTTTCAAATTATTATCCGACGAACAGGTCTATGATTTCAATATCGATTATATAAAACCTTTAAAGTATGGACGAATAGAAACCGGAATTAAACTGAGAAACAGAAGCATTCCAACCAATATGAATTTTATTCCTGGTGCCAACTCTGTTTTGGATGTTTCTGCAGGAGGAAAAGCTGATTATAAAGAATTTATTCCTGCGGTATACGGAAATTATGTTTTCGAAAACGAAAAATGGGAAGCAGAACTGGGATTGAGGCTGGAATATGTAAAAATTCAATATGATGTAAATCCCAACCACCCAACTTATAAAAGTGACGGATATAATTATACCCAGCCATTTCCGAATTTCAGACTTGCTTATAAAATTGATGACCGCAATAAGTTTTCCGTTTTTTATAACAGAAGGGTAGACCGTCCCAATGAAGTTGACATCCGTATTTTTCCAAAATATGATGATGCAGAAATCATTAAAGTAGGGAACCCTGCACTGCGCCCTCAGTTTACAAATTCTATTGAGCTTGGATATAAGCACAATTGGGATACCGGATATCTATATTCTGCATTATACCATCGTTTTGCCAACGGAACCATTACAAGAATTTCAAGTATTGTTCCAAACAGCACGCTTATTTATGCCATATTCCAGAATGCCGGGAAAAGCTATAATACAGGACTGGAAACGATATGGAACCAAAAGATATCAGATGTATATTCCTTTAACATCAATGGAAATTTATACCGTAACCAGATCAATGCATTTACTGTACAGAACCTGTATCCTCAGCCTAATACTTTCGCTGCAGCCCAGCAGACAGCCCTATCCGGGAATATCAAGATGAATAACGTTTTTCATTTTTCAAAAGGATTTGATATGCAGTGTACATTTGTTTATCTGGCTCCGGATATTATTCCGCAGGGAAGAATAAAATCAAGGTTTTCAATGGATGCAGGAGTGAAAAAAGCCATTCAGAAAGGGAAGGGGGAACTGTTTTTAAATGCCTCGGATTTACTCAATACTATGGTAATCAAAAAGTCTGTTCAAGGTAGCGGATTCGCTTATACCAGTAATGACTACTACGAAACTCAGGTAGTCCGTTTGGGATACAGCTATAAATTTTAATACAGAATTGGATAATTTTAAATGTGATTTAAGATGAAAAAACACTTTCAAAAAGCACTGATGTATATATTGGTTTTGAGTTCAACGGTAAGCACAATCAATGCTCAGAATACAAATGACACGATTGAAGTTCAGAAACCTGCACAAGACAGTATGATCACTACGGAAATTCAAAAAAACAACCTGAATTACAAAAGTCTGATCATTCCTACAGCATTCATCGCCTATGGAGTAGCAGGTTTGATGATGAATAATCTGAAGCAGCTTAACATCTCTACAAAAGTTGAAATCAACGAGCACCAGCCTACACAAATAAAACTGGATAATTATACCCAATATGCTCCTGCAGTTATTGTATATGGACTGAATGCAGCAGGGATAAAAGGGAAACATAACCTGAGAGACCGCACTATCATTTACGCCTCTTCACAACTGATTGCAGCAGCCTTTACTATGCCTTTAAAGTATCTTGTAAAAGAGGAAAGACCAGACAGATCAAATACATTATCCTTTCCGTCAGGGCACGCGGCGGCGGCATTCTCTTCAGCGCAGTTTATGTTTAGAGAATATAAAGACAGCAATTTCTGGCTGAGCCTTTCAGGATATCCATTTGCTATTTTCACCGGAGTCTACAGAATGCTGAATGATAAACACTGGCTGGGAGATGTTGTGGCGGGAGCAGGTTTTGGGATCATTTCTACCGAACTGGCGTATTGGCTGTTTCCAAAAATTGATAACTTATTACGTGGAAAAACTAAAAGTAAAAATACCTTGTCATCTACGATGGTGATGCCGTTTTATCAGAATAAAATTGTAGGAATAGGATGGGTAAAAACCTTTTAGCATACAAGCACTATTCAGTATTGGATGGTGCTTTTCTTTATACCACTTTCGCCTTACGGACCATTTTTGCCAATAGGTTGGGAAAGAATCTCTTCAGATAAACCGCCATTACTTCTTTACCTCCTATAGCTTTTTGTTTTTTCTGTTTTTCAATGGCATAGAGCATTTTTTTTGCGAAAATATCTACAGGCATTCCATTTTTCGTGGCATCATCCATTGTCCCTTGTGATGATCCGTCTCCGGTGACTGCATTAATAGAAATATCCGTCTGTATAAAACCCGGACAAATGATCGTATTTCCAATATTCTGGCTGAATAATTCTGCCCGCAAAGCATCAAAAAAGCCATGTAAAGCATGTTTTGCGCCGGCATATCCACTTCGCATAGGAGCACCGAATATTCCCATAAGGCTGGTTACAACCGCAATCTGTCCTCCTTTATTTCTGATCATATAAGGTACAGTTGCTTTAGTAAGGGCTACCGTTCCGATATAATCAATATCGATCAGCTGTTTATCTACTTCAATATCTGTTTCCATGGCTAAAGAACGTTGAGACAGTCCCGCATTGTTGATAAGAATATCAATCTTCCCAAACTGTTCTGATGCTTTCGCTGCAATGGCGGGCATTTCTTTATAATTTTTCAGGTCTAAAGGAATCACCACATACCGATCTGTACTCAAGCCTGCCTTTTCAGCCACCAGATGCAATTGTTCTTCTTTTCTGGATGACAGGATGATTTTTGCATGACTATTCTTTGCCAGAGTTCTTACCAGAGCTTCTCCAATACCTGATGATGCTCCGGTAATCCAAATGATTTTATGATCAAAATAACTGCTCATACTTCTCCTATTATTTAATTTTTAAGTCCTGCAATATATTTCCCGGCTTTCATTCCTGAAAAAATACAGCCTCCCAGAAATGTCCCTTCCAGCGCTCTGTAGCCGTGCATTCCGCCTCCGCCAAAACCAGCCGCTTCTCCGGCAGCATACAGTCCTTCAATAACGCTGTCGTCATCTTTTAATACCTGTCCGTTCAGATTGGTTTTTATACCTCCTAACGTTTTACGGGTTAAAATATTGAGCCGTACAGCAATCAAAGGTCCGTTTTCAGGAGCTAAAATCTTATGGGGAGCTGCTACACGCCCAAGTTTATCCCCTAAATAATTTCGGGTATTCCGGAGATAATTGACCTGAGTATCTTTTGAAAATTTATTATCTAACTCTCTGTCCCGGGCTTCAATCTGAGATTTTATTTTTTCATAATTCAAAAGTCTGTTTCCAGTCAATTCATTCATCCTGTCCACTAAATCTTCCAGATTATCGGATACAATAAAGTCTTTTCCATGTTCTTTAAAAGCTTCTACTGGTCCGGGAGCTTTTTTACCAAAAATCCTTTTCAGAAAAAGAGTGTAATCCTTATTGGTAATATCCGGATTCTGTTCTGAACCCGAAAGGGCAAATTCCTTTTTAATAATTTTCTGAGTGAGGATAAACCAGGAATATGAAAATCCTGTTTCCTGTATATATTGTAAAGTTCCCAATGTATCAAATCCGGGAAGAAAAGGAGCGGGGAGCCGTTTGCCTTCAGCATCAAACCATAAAGAAGAAGGTCCGGGCAGTATCCGGATTCCGTGGTTGGGCCAGATGGGATTCCAGTTTTGCAAACCTTCTGTGTAGTGCCACATCCTGTCACGGTTGATAATATGAGCTCCTGCATTTTCTGCGATACCAATCATTTTACCATCTACATAGGCAGGAACACCGCAGACCATATTTTCCGGTGCTTTACCCAGTCTTTCGGGCCAGTTTTTCCTTACCAGCTCATGATTGGCACCAATTCCTCCGGAAGCGATGATGATGTTCGGAGCGGTATATTCAAATGTTGAGATAACAGTTCTGTTTGTCTCAGCACCTCTTTCCTTAGTATCATTTTCAAGAATATCACCTTTAAGGCCTTTTATTTTTCCATTTTCCACCAGCAATTCTGTCACTCTGTGCCTAAATTTCATCTGCAGCAATCCTTTTTCCTGAGCTTTGTAAGCTTTTTCTACGAAAGGCTTTATTACCCCTGTGCCAGTTCCCCAGCTGACATGAAAACGGGGAACTGAATTCCCATGCCCTGTTGCCGAACCATCACCACGTTCTGCCCAGCCCACCATAAACATCAGTTTGATGCCTAATTTGGAGATATATTCATATTTTTCACCGGCAGCAAATTTAAGATAGGCTTCAGCCCATTGACGCGGCCAGTAGTCTTCCGGACGGTCAAATCCAGCTGTCCCTTTCCAGTCCTGAAGTGCCAGTTCATAAGAATCTTTGATTCCCATTCTCTTTTGCTGGGGTGAATTAATCAGAAACAGACCTCCGAAAGACCAGAATGCCTGTCCACCCATATTCTGTTCAGTTTCCTGATCCAAAAGCAGTACTTTTTTTCCGGCATCGGTTATTTCCATAGCAGCAGTAAGCCCTGCCAGTCCACTTCCTATGATGATCGCATCAGGCTGGAATGTTTCTTCCATGTTCTAGGTGTTTTTATTGGATGATACTTCCCATAAATGTATTAAATATTTAAATGAAACAATTAAAAAAATCTTAATACTTTTATTGTTTACATAGAATAAAAAAATGAAAGAAAACCATAAATACCAGGCATTTGCTGTTTTAAAAAACAGAACCCGTAAGCCTATTGAAGCTGAATCAATTATTATCCAGCTAGAGGAGGAAGAAATTGAAATTCCATTGGCATCATTACATCCTGTTTTTCAGGGGAAATTAACCCTCGCTACCGGATCAGCCATTCAGGGCCGAGAGAATGAAAGAGAACAGGGGACACAGTTCATTATAGAACCTGGAGCCTCTAATGTGATCCATATCACTCCGAAAAAAATCTGATCTCTACAAAATATCCCATAAATGCCGATTTTCCTGTAACCCCTCAATAAAACATTTTTATCTTTGTGAAAAATAGAATTATGAAGTATTTGTTTATCATTGCCTGCTTTGTCTGCTCCATTTTCAGCCAGGCACAGCAACAGCAAAAGCAGGATCCGTGGAAAGACAGCCAGCTGATGGATCCGGCATTATTAGCTTCCAGAATTGTAAAGCATTCAACAAAAGACCTGGTGATCATTTCAGTAGGTCCGGAAGCCATCATTAAAGGTTCTGTAGACATCGGGCCAACCCATGATCCGGAAAATCTGGAAAAACTGAGAAATTATCTTAAAGATATTCCTAAAGACAGAGAAGTTGTCATCTACTGCGGATGCTGCCCTTTTATAAAATGTCCTAATATACGCCCTGCTTTTGCACTATTGATGGAAATGGGCTTTATAAATGCGAAACTTTTAAACCTTCCGAAAAACATCAAAACAGACTGGCTAGATAAAGACTATCCTACAAATGATTAATATGAAAACTGGTTTTACCCTTTTATTTTTAATAATTTTCTCAGGGTCTGTTGCTGCCCAAAGTACAATAGAGGTAGGGAAGAAAGCTCCTGAAATTATAATGGCTAAGGCAGACGGAACCTCATTCACCCTTTCAACATTAAAAGGAAAGGTGGTTCTGATCGACTTCTGGGCAACCTGGTGTGCTCCGTGTGTAGAAGAGCAGCCTGAGCTGAAAACTTTGTACGACACCTATTCTGAACAGGTAAAAAACAATACGTTTGAAATTCTGGGGGTTTCCTTAGATAAAAATAAAGAAAGCTGGCAGAAAGCCATTGACAGGTTTACAATCAAATGGATACAGATCAGCGATTTAAAATTCTGGAAAAGTCCTGTAGCCAAACTTTACGAAATTGATGAACTTCCTTTTAATGTCATCATCGACGGACAGGGAACGATTTTAGCTAAAAATCTTCACGGTAAAGATCTGGAGGATTTTTTAAAGAAAACTTTAAATCAGAATTAAGAAAATAAAATCTTACAAATATTGAAAGAGCAGTGCATACATTACTGCTCTTTATTTTTTTCATATACACTACAAAGCAATTGATATACAGCATACACCAATCCTTTCTATTGTCTTATAGCTTTGAGGTATGAAAAAAAACGTCTTCCTTCGCTTGGGGCTGTCTGTGATACTGCTGATGCATAGTGTGATTTCCATTTTTAGTGGAGATGTTAATAATTTCGGGCATTTTTATCTGGATAACATAGGGTTTAGTCCCTTTGGGATTTATATTGCATGGGCTGTAAAGCTCACACATCTTTTCTCTGTGCCATTACTTTGGTTTGACCGACATATAAAGCCCGTGGCTATTAGTAATATTCTTATTTTCGTTTTTGGAATTTATTTCGTTCATTGGCAAAATGGCTGGTTTGTAGTGGGAGGAGGAACGAATGGCATTGAGTTCAATGTCTTGCTGATCTTCAGTTTTCTGAGCCTTATGTATCCTGAAATTTATTTTAAAAAGCAGAACCGCTTTCCCTGTAAAAAGGATAGCTAAACTTTCTTACCATTCGCAGTTTTTTATTTTAGTTTCCCAAGACTACCATTCAAAATCGTAGTTTGTAGATCATTACTTTAATTTGGTCGACTTATATTTTTATATTTGATTGAACAAATAGTATTTTGTATTCTTAAAATCATGATCAAGCTGAAACCATACAAAAGATCTAAATGGCAGATTCATCTTCTTTTTTGGATATTGTATTATATCCTGGAAGTTTACCTTGACTTTTATTGGTCCAGGTATCAGTTTCCGGATTTCAAATGGTCAGTAAGACTTCAGAATACTCTGATCCTGGAGCTGGGATATCTTTTGATCAAAATGCCGCTTGCTTATGCCTTGCTGTATGTATTTGAAAAGATTCATATTAAGGAAATTTTCAAATATCTTCTCTATATTTTTATCGTGATCACCGCTGTTTTTGGGCATCGCTTTTTAACGCATTATATCATTTACCCTTATATTTATGGAGTTACAGAAACTCTGGACGGAAAGTATCCGTCGGGGTTTATCAATGGGTATGTGGCATTCAATTCTTTTATGGACCTTATTTTTATGGTGGGTCTGATTTTTGGGGTTGAAATTACCCGGCAGAAAAATCTTCTGAAGGAACAGATCTCCCTGCTAAAGTCTGAAAAGCTGGATCAGGAGCTCAGTATGCTGAAGGCACAGATCAATCCGCATTTTCTGTTCAACACCCTCAATAATATTTACGGAATGGCCCTGAAAAAAGCTGATGAAACTCCCGATGTTATCCTTCAGCTTTCCAAGATAATGCGGTATAATATCTATGAAGCAGCAGAAAAAAGGATTTCTATAGCCAAGGATATTGAAAACATTAAAGATTTCATACAGATTCAGAAGATCCGCCACCGCCATCTTACCATAAGCTTTACGGAAGATATCGATCATCCTTCTCAGGAAATTTCTCCGCTGATCTTGATACAATTTGTTGAAAATGCCTTCAAACATGGGGTTTCTGAAAGCTTGGGAGAGACATTTATTACCATCAATATCCGGTTGAAAAATGGAATTCTCACTTATTTCATAGAAAATTCCAAGGAAGAAAAGCCTCATACACATTCCACGAAAATAGGTCAGAAAAATATCCGTAGACAGCTTGAATTGCTTTATCCTCAACACACCCTTTCTGTGGAAAATCAAAACGACCGCTATATTGTAACATTAACCATAGATTTCCATGACACCAAACCCAGCCTCTAAAAAATACAGCTGCATTATCGTAGAAGACGAGCCCATTGCAGCAGAAATTCTGGAAAGTTTTATCTCCAGAGATCAGGAACTGAATCTTGTAGGAAAATGTGCCGATGCTGTATATGCCAGCAGTCTTTTAAGCATTCATCAGGTGGATCTGATCTTTTTGGATCTCCATCTTCCCGTGGTAAAAGGCTTTGATTTTCTGAGGAAAATAAAAAATCCTCCATTCGTTATCGTTACCACTGCTTATCATGAATATGCCGTAGAAGGCTATGAACTCGATATTACGGATTATCTGCTGAAACCTATCCCGTATGAGCGTTTTCTGACAGCCATTGGAAAATTCAAACATTTAATGGAGGCGGAAGACGCTTTACTTGAAATTTCGGAACGTGATTATATCTTCATCAATAGCGGGAAAAAGCAGGTTAAAATTATTTTACATGATATTTTCTACATCGAAAGTTTGAGAGAATATATTAATATTCACACCAAAACAGAAAGCTTCACTTTCAAAATGCCTATCAGCAAAATAGAAGAGGCTTTAAATCCCAAAATGTTTACCCGTATTCATAAATCGTACATTATATCCAAATCAAAAATTGAAGTCAAATCTGCCAATATTATCCAGATTAATGGCAAAAAACTTCCTGTGGGAAGAACGTATAAGCCGTTTCTGGAGCTTTAATATTGAAGAGGAAATTTGTTTAAACTACCCTTCAAAAGTTCTTTGAATTTTCATCCCCTCTAAAACAGGAAAATTCTGAGTCTTTTAGTTTAAAAAGCCAGCCAAATTAAAAGTTTTGTAGATTCTGAATCTCTGTTGATAGATATTTTTTCCGAATTTGTTTTTGTTTATCCAAATTTGTTTTATGAAAAAAGCGCAATAAATAAAGAATATTAAGTCAGGAAAATGAATGTGGTTAGAGTTTATTATTCGAATGTTGAATAATGATTTGGCTTAATGATTAAATAATCTTAAGCCAATTTCTTTTTTTCAGCTATAGATTTATTTTAAAATAGTTTGAGGCCAATGATACCTACAACAATCAGTAATGCAGAAAGCAGTCGTAAAATACCTGCTGAATCCTGAAAAAACAGAATTCCCACCAATAAAGTTCCTACCGCACCAATTCCGGTCCACACTGCATAGGCTGTTCCAATAGGGATGCTTTTCTGAGCATACCAGAGAAAACCGCCGCTAACGGACATACATACGATAGAAAATATAATCCAGCTCAATTTATTATTTTCCGGCTGCTGAGATAATTTAAGGCCCAAAGGCCATCCAATTTCAAAAATTCCTGCGATAATTAATGCAATCCAGTTCATACTCCTTATTTTTAACGATGTTGCTATTATTGAATGAGTTTTTTACAATAAAATGCTTCATCTCAATTACTACCACAAAATTATCATTATCCATTCATATTCAATATAATAAACTGTGTGACACCGCAAAAACCAGAGATGGAACGTATGATACAGACTGTGAACCGTTCAATATTCATGAATAAAATGTAAGTCTGAAAATATCCCTAATATTGATATCTTTATACCGTAAAAAGAGAATCAAGAAGTATCTAATTATGTTGACAGATATCATTACCGTTCACCTTAACGTTATTTTTTGCGGAATCAATCCCGGCTTAAAATCCTCCAATGACGGACATCATTTTTCAGGAAAGAGCAATCGTTTTTGGAAAGTTCTTCACCAATCAGGTTTTACTCCTTATGAAGTTGAAGCAACGAATGATACTTCTATTCTGGATTTCGGACTGGGCCTCACAACTGCTGTTGCAAGAGCAACTTCCCGTGCTGATGAACTTTCAAAAGAAGAGTTTGACAATGCGCTGGGTACTTTTAAAGCAAAAATAACGGAATATCAGCCCCAATATGTGGCTTTTCTCGGCAAAGCGGCTTACAAGGCATTCTCTAAAAAGAAAGAAATTCTATGGGGATTGCAGGCAGAAGATTTCTGTGGGGCAAAAGTATGGGTCTTGCCCAATACCAGCGGTCTGAACCGGGGATTTTCTCTTGCTGATCTTATTTTTTATTACAGCAGTTTTTATCAGGCGGTAAAAAACAGTCAGAACCAGTCATAGACCATACAGAATAATAAAGAGAGCGGCAAAACTGCTCCTCAATTTTTGTACCCGATTATTATTAGTCCCATTTACCAAAATCACACTTAAGGGAAAAAACAGCACATTTACTAATCTAATTCTCCCGGTTAATTATTCATTCTCCCCGGATATTTGATTGTTTGATACATTTAGAACTCAAACCATTAAATAGTACTATGAAAACAAAAGAGTACGAATTCATTAAAAGACATTTTGTCTTATTGGATTCAACAAAAGGGAATCTATGTTCAGGCATACCACAGCGATGTTTCAAAAAAGTGAACCGGCTTTTACTATGTTCGGTCCTTATTACGGCATTTTCATCTCAATTCAGAGCTCAGACCAGAGCCAGTGAACCTGTGAATGAAAAGCCTTATCCGGCGGATCAGGTCATTTCTTTGTATGGTAAAGAAAGGAGTAGTTTTTCCAGTGACATTCAGCGAAGATCTTCAAACACTGTTCCGATTGAACTCCGGTCAAAAGAAATTAAAGAAGTATTGACAGGGCAGGACTATTTCCCTGCAGATCTTTTTTTAAATGAGGGGGTAAAAGCGCCTTCCGGCCACAATCCTCAGGTTCGCCATTACGACAATCAGAATGTTATTTTTGACGGCCAAAAACACGAGAACATCCGGGTTGATGAAATCATTGATCAGTACACTTTAAAGAATGCAGATATTGATTACTCTTATGACAATGCCTACTATCTTTTTCGTGATGCCTCAGGAAATACTATTGCAACGGTATATTATATTGACCGGACTGTAGGATTCTTAAAGTCAGAGTATAAAGTTGTAAGTAAAGGGAAATCTGTTGTTACGTTTCCTCTGCTTGTCGCTCCCAATCCTGCCAAAAATGTGATCAATATTACATATCAGGTGGAAAAAGAGAGCCAGGCCAGCCTTCAGATCATAGATATAAATGGCCGTACTGCAGATACTGTATTCATTGATAAGCAGATTAAGAGCGGAAGACATACGGTACAGCATAACATCAATCTTCCGGCCGGCAATTATCTGATAAAGTTCAATGCTCAGGGACAGGCGCCTGTTACTCAAAAAATCATTGTTCAATAAAATGCAGTCAATTATGAAAAAATTAATTATACTTTTAACCTGCATGTTATGGAGCATAACGTGCATGAATGCCCAATGTCCCAATGGTGATGCAGAAATGGGGGATTTCAGCAACTGGCAGACCTATGTTGGAAGCAACACCACAGGAACCCTGAATTTATCAACCTTTACTCCAAGTCTTTCACCTACCCAGCATACCGTGACGGGAATAGGCAATGACCCGATATTAGGAGCTTCTTTACCCATGGTGGGAGAAGGCAACAGTGCTTTCAGATTAGGAAACTCTACCGCTATGAACGGTGCGGAGATCATGTCTTATACTTTCACAGCAGGAAGCTCTATATCATTTATGTATGCTTTGGTTTTACAGGGAGCCCACACTGATTCTATGATCAATGGATTTTTCAGTTACTGGGTCAGCAGAACCAATGACCTTGCCAACAGTACGGCACCTGGCAATCTGGTCATTGCCCCTGTTAAAATCAACGGCAGCAACGTCGCTGATCCATTCCTTCAATCCACAAGCTATAATGGAGAGCCTCTGTCGTGGAAAGAGTGGCAGACCTTGTGTCTTCCTATTCCTTCTCAGGATGTCGGCCAGCAGCTGACCATTTATTTTGCAACAGCAGACTGCAGGGATAGCGGACATTTTGGCTATGCGTATATTGATGCCCTTTGCAAGCCGGTACCTCCTGAACCTGTACTTGTAGGCCCTTCTACGGTATGTAATATTGATGATCCCATTCTTTTTAGCGGAAGCCGCACAACTAATGAATCTCAGTATGTATGGTTTGCCCAGGAATGTGATGCCATGGGGAACCTCATCGGAAGTCCTCCTTTTGCTGTCATCCGTAATGGGCCTGTAGGAACGTACAGTTTACGGTCCAGCGGGATAAATTTACAAAGCGGGCATTATTATAAGGTTACCCTCCAGGTCCGTAACTGTACCAGTGGCTGGGTAGTGATTTCCAAAATTGTTAAAATAGAATTCCCCATCATTCAGACAAGCAATAAGGTGATTTGCTGTGGCTCAAGCGTTAAATTAAGAGCCAGTGTTAATGCTCCGGGTAATGGTGCAGCCACCAGTTACAAATGGTATGATGAAGCGGGTAATTTTATAGGTAACGGCAGCGTATCCTATAGCGGACCTATTGGTGGGCCCTTTACTCCCGCTAACGATATCAGTGTAACACCTACCAAGTGTACCAAGTACAGGGTTGTATTTGAATATAACGGCTGTAAAAATTCACAATGGGTATATGTTACTCTTATTCAGAATGTCAGAGGCGCTTTCAGCTGTGTAAGTTATAATAACTGTACAGGATCAGGCACTGTGAAATTTAACCCGTGGATCAAACTTTGTGGTAATGAAGCTGAAGTAGGTCCTGATTACAACTTCCATATGCAGCAGGCTACAAACAGCATTAAGTATTCCTGGAATACAGGGAGCACCAGTGATACCTCTGCCGTGACAGGAAATACAACCTCCACGGTGACTGTTACAAGTGCTTGCGGAACGAATACAGCAACGGTCACTCCTCCGGTTTTTACAGGCGCTTTTCCAGGCTTATTTAAACCTACGGGCATGTCTGTTACCAATCCGTTTGTTATTTACAACACAATGATGAACCAATATGCCATACCTGCATACAATGCCTATTCGTATGAACTTAGTGTGTATGACCGCTGGGGAACCCGTGTTTACTACAAATATGAAACAACCTGTCTCGGTTTTTATAACGGCCAGATCAGTTGGGATGGAAGATACACTCCTGATGCGAACGGTAATCCGGGACCCTATGTTAATATCCCGGGAGTTTACTCATGGTACCTTAAGCTAAGCAACTGTTCCGGCAGTGAAACTTTTAAAGGTGATGTAACTTTTGTACAGTAATTTGATTTCAGATTCAATTTTATAAAAAATCCCGACAAAAAAATGTCGGGATTTCTTTTGCTGTTAGAGCTACAATCTTAATAGAGCAACGCTTATCCTTTATTCGGTTTGCTTACATATTTGTTGCCTTTTACAAAAAACCGCCAGGGTAAAAATGCATCTTCCTGTGCATACGCAACACCTATACGGGGAGCTTTTATAATATCATCGGAGGGATATTGAATTCCGTGATCTTCAATCCATATTTCATTTCCGTCCAGGTCTTTTTTGTTAAAAGATTTATCAATACCTAAAGCTTTGGCTGCAGATCCGGGGCCGGAAGAGATAGCCGCTTTATCGGCAGGCATATTCCGTCTGAGTTCCATGATATCTTTTCCTACAAGAGGCTCAACAGCTCTGATTAATACCGCGTGAGGTTCGTCTTTTACAGAAGTTACAATATTAAACAGATGATGAATTCCGTAACATAAATAAACATAGGAAACACCTCCATGGCTGTACAACGTTTCAGTGCGGTCTGTCCGTCGGCCGCCATAAGCATGGGAAGCTTTATCCAGTACTCCGAAATAGGCTTCTGTTTCTACAATAATCCCGGCTGTTACTTCATCATTTATATCTGTAAAAAGAACTTTTCCCAGAAGATCCTGAGCGAGAAAAAGAACGTCTTGATTGGAATAATAGGAGAGTGGCAGTTTCAAATGAATGGTTTTAGAAATTATTCATTCAAATTTAATGATAATCTTATAAAAATGGAAGAATGTAATAAGAATGAAAAAGGTACCACAAAAAGCTACATTTCATAAAATAGTGATTAATTTGGCACATCCATTGTTTCATACTATTCAACATCATTTTACACCACTATAAAAATTTATAGGTTTTGACACTTATTTTCCCCAGATTACTCTGGGGAATTTTTATTTAATTCTGAAACAAAGAAAAAGTCTCACATTACTGTGAGACTCTCGTTATTTATTTTCCTCCAGGAGGACAGTGTTCTTTCAGATATTTGGTAAACAGGGTAGCAAGGTGCAGTGAAGTTCCTTCCCCTTCATTAATAGAGTGTGTACGGTTTGGGTAAGACATCAGCTGAAACTGCTTATTATATTTTACCAGTTCGTTGACGTATACTTCCGTGTTCTGATAGTGTACATTATCATCGCCTGTTCCGTGAACCAGTAAAAGATTTCCTTTTAGATTTTTAGCATAAGCCAGTGGAGATCCATTGACAAAATCTTCTCTGTTCTCCTGTGGAAGCCCCATATATCTTTCCTGGTAGATATTGTCATAGAATAACTGATTGGCCACCGGAGCAATAGCAATCCCCGTCTGGTAAATATCAGGATATTGTCCCAAAAGGTTCAGGGTAGAAGAACCGCCGCCGCTCCAGCCCCATACGGCAACCCTTGAAGTATCTGCATAAGGCCATTTTGCAAATAAAGCTTTCGCTCCCATTGCCTGATCACGGATGTTAAGCTGTCCTATCTTACGGTACACCGATTTCCTCCATTCACGACCTCTTGGAGCAGGGGTTCCGCGGTTTTCAAGAGAAACATATAAATAACCATCTTCAGCCATATTTCCAACATATAACTGATTCCAGCCCGTATAGAAATTATCGGTTACGGTTTGTGATCCCGGTTCTCCATATACTGTAAATACGATGGGATACTTTTTATTAGGATCAAAATTTTTAGGCTTTACCACCCATCCGTCCAGGGTAATACCATCCTGCGTGGTAATCTGGAAAAATTCTGCTTTAGACTTTGCAGGATCTGCTTTTGCTGTTCTTTTGGCAGCAACCAGTTCTTTATGTTCCGGAAGAGAGACTACAGATCCTATTGAAACCGCATTGACGCTGTTATTCGTAAACATCGCGATCTTTCCATTAGGAGATATTGTGTAGTTATTAGATCCTGTATAAGATTCAGGAGTTACTCTTTGAGCTTTTCCTCCTTTCATACTTACTTTATACAGGTATTTCTGAGTCGCATTATTGGGTGAAGCTGAAAAGTAGATTTGTTTGTTCTGAACATCGAAGAACTCAGGTTTTATTACATCGAAAGCATCTTTTGTAATCAATGTTTCCTTACCGCTCATATCTATTTTATAAATATGTCTCCATCCGTCTTTTTCAGAAAGCCAAAGGAATTCTTTTCCATTCTCGATCCAATCCCAGCCACTTGGGTCATTATCGTTCCAGCGGGATTTGATATCAATCCATGCAGCATCTGTTTCCGTATGAATAGTCTTACTGCTGCCGGAAGCGGCATCTGCCACGATGATTTTACTCTGATTCTGCTTTCTGTTCAGTTGCTGGAGAATAACGGATTTAGAATCCAGTACCCATTCCATTCTCGGAATATAGTTTTGTATTTCATCCCCTGCAATATCTGCTTTCTTTGAAGATTTAGAAGCAAGGTCATAGAACCAGATGCTGCATCCTGAAGGATTTTCACCCACCTTCGGATATTCTACCGGAACGGTGAATGAATACAGGCTGTCTGTATTATTGATCATCAGAAAGTTTTTTGTACCTCTTGCATCCAGTTTCCAGTACGCAATTTTGTTACCGTCCGGTGACCAGCGGAAACCATCCTGAGTTCCAAATTCCTCTTCATATACCCAGTCGAAAGTCCCGTTGATCATTCCGTCTGTACCATCGGTAGTAACCTTGGTAAGCTGGTTATTTGAAAGATCTTCAATATAAATATTGTGTTTAGACACATACGCTACTTTTTTGCCATCGGGTGAATATTTTGCAAACATCAGGGATGAAGAAGGCAGGCCCTTCCCAAGCTGTGTAAGTTTTTTAGTGTTTTTATCAAAAATCCAGTAATCACCACGGGTATTGTCTCTCCATACTTTTCTTGTATTGGCAAAGAGTAATAGACTTTTATCATCCGGAGATACCTGAAAACTTTGTACCTGCAATGCTTCAGAACTTCCCGCAGGAACAAGTTCATTACTGTTTAAAAGAGTCTGGTCTTTTCCGGGCTGCAGTACGTCAACAATTTCAACCCCTTTTTTAGTAAACGAATAATAGGCATTGCCATCCGGAGTCCATTGTGTCTTTTGGGCAGCCAGTGGCGACAGACACAGGAAGTACAATGCAATAACCGTTAGTTTTTTTATGTTCTTCATAGATCGTATTTGATTAAGCTAAATGTTCAGCTCTGTAATTTTCAATTTCTTCAACTGTTTTGATCAGTCCGTTCCCAAGAAGTCTGTATCCGTCATCTGTAATCAGGAAATCATCTTCTACACGGATTCCTCCGAAGTTTCGGTATTCATTCACTTTATCATAATTTATAAAGTCTGCATTTTTATTTTCAGCCTGCCAGATATCAATCAGTTCCGGAATTATATAAATACCGGGTTCAACTGTTACTACAAATCCGGATTCAAGAGCCTTTCCTAAGCGTAAAGATTTAAGACCAAATGTCTTTGTATCTTTGGGTTCTTCTTTGGTATAGCCTATGTACTGCTCTCCAAGATCTTCCATATCATGTACATCCAGTCCCATCATATGACCTAATCCACATTGGAAAAATAGAGTATGAGCATGTTTTTTTACCGCTTCCTCAGGATTTCCTTTCATCAGTCCCAGATCTATAAGACCTTCTACCAGATGCTGAGAGGCTTTCAGATGAATATCCTTGAACCTTACTCCAGGTTTCAGAAGTTGCTGGGCATTGTTGAAAGTATTCAGTACAACCTCATACATTTCTTTTTGTTTTGTACTAAAAGTCCTGCTCACAGGAAACGTTCTGGTAAGATCTCCAGCATATCCCATTGCAGTTTCCGCTCCGGAATCATTCAGGAAAAGATCTCCCTCTTTCAAGGTATTGAGACGGTAGTGATTATGCAGGATTCCCCCATTGATGGTTACAATCGGAGGATAGGACATCTGACATTCTTTATTGGCAGCAAGATATTGGATGGCATTGGCAATTTCATATTCTTTAATGCCCGGTTTGGCAGTCCGCATTGCCAGCAAATGCATTTCATTGGATACATTCACTGCCTGTTCTATCTGCACTATTTCCTGAGATTCTTTTATAGAGCGCTGCTTCACAATGGCTTTAATCATCTCTTCAGAAGGCTGCAACGCCTCTATTTTAATACCAAGCAGATCAGCAAGCAAAATTTTATTGGAAGACTGATATGGAGGAAGATAATGGACCTTTCTGCCGAAAGTCTGTGCTTTCATAATATATTGAGAAAGTTCTGTATATGGCATGGTTTCCTGTACTCCGGATTTGAGACTTTTCTCTTTCAGTGTTTCCTGTCTGCCCATCCATACGATGTCATCTATACTTAATTCATCTCCGAAAACAATGGTCTTATTCTCATCAATATCAATAATCGCAGCAATGCGGGGTTCCTGAATTCCGAAGTAATATAAATACGTACTGTCCTGCCGGAAATAATAAGGGTTGTGTTCAAAATTCACAGGGTTCTCTATATTTCCCAGAAACAATAAAATTCCGTTGGCTACATTACTTTGTAATACTTTTCTTCTATCTTGATAGGTTTGTGCTGAAAACATATTATGGGTACTTTTTAATTTAAAGCTTTAAAGTTACGATTTTGTACTATTGACCACTCTTTATTCATGAAAATAAAGAATAATGTAAAGTTTGGATTTTAATTTGATATTCAGTGTTCATATTTTGCTTAAATTCGGTCATATTTTAACCGCAAGCTCATAAAATATTGATTCTATGAAGAGCCTCCAGTTTTCAGTCCCTGCTGATACCAACAAAAGCATCCGCATCCAGGAAGATATAATGCCCAATTTCTATCCCTATTTCCATCGCCATACGGAAACCCAGATCATGTGGATTCTTAAAGGACACGGGACTCTGGCCATAGAACAGAATCTCTTTAATTTTGAGGCTGGTGATATTTTCTATCTGGGCGCCAATCAGTCACATGTTTTCAGAGGTAATTTTGATAAAGATGAAAAACAAAAAGTTCATTCCATCTCCATATTTTTTGATCCTTATAAAAAGATCGCCGCATTTTTCGACTTGCCGGAATTTGGGGAACTTAAAAATTTTATTACCCATTCAGAAGTAGGTTTCCAAGTCGCTCCTAAACTAACAATAAATATCGGGGAAAACATTGCCGCATTACAAAAAACAGAAGGAGTAGAGCAGATCATAGATTTCATCCGGATTTTGAACCATCTTATGCAAAACAGACATCTGCATATACCTTTATCTTCAGAAAAGAATCTGCCTAACCATATTTCAGACTATGATCAAAGAATTATAGATGCCCAGACCTTTATTAAGAAGAATTTTGCCCAAACGAAACTTACCCTTGACAGTATTGCCCGGGAAGCCTGTATGACCCCGCAGGCATTCTGCAGATCTTTTAAAAAACGAACCAGAATCACTTATATTGAATATCTTAATGAGCTCCGTGTACAGCGGGCTTGCAGACTACTGACATCCAGCAATATGTACAGTATTTCTTCTGTTGCTTTTAATAGCGGATTCAACAGTCTTACCAATTTTAACCGGGTTTTCAAATCCATTATGAAATATTCACCTAAAGAATACCTTAAGCATTACAAAGAGGCTACCATAGAGCAATAAATACAACCTGTTAAAATATGGTTAGTATCTATTAAAATATTAACATTTACCGTTTTAAAATTCACCTAGTTTTGAATAAATATTATTTGATATGAGTACAAAACTAAACTGGGAAGGAATTTATCCTGCTGTATTAACTCCTTTTACGAAAGAAGGTGAGATCGACTTTGAAATGTTTGCTCTCAATACGGAAGCCCAGATTAAAGCAGGTGTTCACGGAATCATCCTTGCAGGAACATTGGGTGAAGCCAGCGCTTTGGAAACCGAAGAAAAATTTGAACTGCTGAAATACGCAAAACAGATCACACAGGGAAGAATCCCCGTTATTCTCAACCTTTCTGAAAATACGACCAAAAATGCAGTACACTTCGCTGAAAAAGCTAAAGAATCAGGTGCTGACGGACTTATGCTGCTTCCTCCTATGCGCTATAAAGCAGACAGCCGTGAAGTGGTAGAATATTTTAAAGCGGTAGCTGCTGCTACAGATCTTCCTATCCTCATTTATAATAACCCGGTAGATTATGGAATTTATGTTACTCTTGAAATGTTTGAGGAACTTATTGAGTACCCAACCATTCAGGCGGTTAAAGAATCTACAAGAGATCTTGCCAATGTAACCAGAATGATCAACCGTTTTGGAAAAAGAATCAAAATTCTTGGCGGGGTAGATACTATTTGTCTGGAAACCCTGATGCTTGGGGCAGATGGCCTTGTAGCAGGTCTTGTAGATGCATTTCCTAATGAAACAATGGCAATGTATAATCTTGTTAAAGCAGGTAAATATGACAAAGCTGTAGCAATCTACAGATGGTTTATGCCATTGCTGGAACTTGATATCCACCCAAAGCTTATTCAGTACATCAAGCTGGCAGCTACAGCGGAAGGAATAAGCAGTCCTTATGTAAGAGCTCCACGTCTTGAACTTCATGGAGAGGAAGCTGAAAAAATCAAAAAGATCATTGAAGAAGGTATAGCCAGCCGCCCGATACTATTAACTCCAGAAAAACAAATATGATTGAAACATCAAAAGAAAATATTGACAGGAGAATCCAGATGGCCGCCGAAGCCTATCAGTTTCTGAAAAATACCACTGTAAAAGAAAGGGCGGCCTTTATGAACACCGTTGCCGATAAGATTGAAGTGTTGGGAAAAGAACTTTTGACAACAGCCCATGCTGAAACCTCACTTCCTTTGGCGAGACTTACCGGTGAAAAGGCAAGGACATCAGGACAATGGAGAAGCTACGCCAAAGCTGTAAACACAGGAATATACACAGAACCACGGATCGATCTTGCCCAGCCTGACAGGCAAAAAGGAGACCTCAGAAAATACAATGTAGGGATAGGGCCTGTGGTTGTTTTCGGGGCCAGCAATTTCCCGTTTGCTTTTTCTACAGCGGGCGGTGATACGGCGAGTGCCATTGGAGCAGGCTGTCCCGTCATTGTAAAAGCGCATCCGGCACACCCTAAGACCTCTCAACTAATGGCTGATGCCATAACAGCTGCTGTAAAAGAATTTGGATGGCCTGAAGGAACTTTTAGCCACATTACCGGAGCATCCCATGATATTGGAGCTTATTTAGTTCAGCATAAAGACATCAGAGCCGTTGCATTTACCGGTTCATTTGCTGGAGGAAAAGCTTTGTTTGACATGGCGAACCGCCGTGAAGATCCCATTCCGGTTTTTGCAGAAATGGGCAGTATCAATCCTGTATTTGCCCTGCCGGATTTGCTTGAAAACAGAGCAGAAGCATTCGCTAAAGAATATCTTTTCTCCTTAACATTGGGAGCCGGGCAGTTCTGCACCAACCCGGGAGTATGTATTGCTCTTAAAGGAGAAGCTCTGGACCGTTTTATCATTGCCCTGAAAAACGGAATTCAGGAAGTTATTCCAGCAAAGATGCTTCACAAAGGAATCTATGAAAGCTTTGAAAAACATAAAACCATTGCAGCAGAACAGCCGGAAGTACATAGTATTGCAACAGCAGATACAGAAATTGATGAATGGCAAGCGCGTGCTATGGTGATAGAAACCAGTGCCAAAAACTTTATAAAAAATCCTGTGCTGAGTGAAGAGGTTTTCGGACCCTTTGGGATCATTGTAACTTGTGAAACCCGGGAAGAAATAATGGAAATTGCTAAACAACTGAAAGGACAGTTAACAATTACTCTAGCAGCTACCGAAGAAGATGCCCGGAATAACCTTATGCTGATCAATCTTCTGAAAGATAAATGCGGAAGGTTGCTATTCAACGGAATGCCTACAGGAGTGGAAGTTGTTTATGCCATGCAGCATGGAGGTCCTTTTCCTTCCACAACTGATTCCCGTTTTACCTCTGTAGGTCCGGATGCTGTCAAAAGGTTTATCCGTCCTATTTCTTTCCAAAACTGGCCGGATGAATTTTTACCCGAAGAGCTGAAGAATGAAAACGCTCTACAGATCAGCAGAATAGTAGACGGGGAAGTCAATTCAGGATCATTAAAATTACAGACAACATGAACAGAACATTTTTTTGTATAGATTCGCACACCTGTGGCTGCCCTGTACGTCTTGTTGCAGGAGGTGGTCCCATTCTAAAAGGAAATTCCATGATGGAGCGCAGGCTTCATTTTATGAAAGAATACGACTGGATCCGGAAAGGGCTTATGTTTGAACCCCGTGGTCATGATATGATGAGTGGGAGTATTTTGTATCCGCCTATTGATGAAGAAAATGATATCGGAGTTTTATATATTGAAACCAGCGGATGTCTTCCCATGTGTGGGCACGGAACAATCGGGACCGTAACCATTGCCATAGAAGAAGGCCTGATTTTTCCTAAAATTCCCGGAAAGCTGCGTCTTGAAACACCGGCAGGACTTATTCTCATTGATTACATACAAGAAGGAAAAAAAGTAACGTCTGTAAAACTGACTAATGTAAAATCCTTTCTGTATGCTGAAAATCTGGAAGTTGAATGCCCGGATCTTGGAGTCATAAAAGCTGATGTAGCTTATGGCGGGAACTTCTATGCTATTATTGATCCACAGGAAAATTTCAGTGATATTTCTGATTTTACAGCCAGCCAGCTTATTCATTACGGAAAGATCATCAGAAAATTACTTAATGAAAAATATCAATTTATCCATCCTGAAAATGAACACATTACCGGATTAAGCCACATTCAATGGACAGGCAATCCCAAAGATTCTGAAGCAAGCGGACGAAATGCCGTTTTAGTGGGAGAAAATGCCCTTGACCGCTCACCATGCGGAACAGGTACTTCTGCAAGAATGGCTCAATGGTATGCTAAAGGAAAATTAAAAGAAGGAGAAAAGTTTATCCATGAAAGCTATATCGGATCCCAGTTCATCGGAAGAATTGAAGGAACCGATACTGTAGACGGAAAACCAGCCATCATCCCGTCAGTAGAAGGCTGGGCAAGGATTACCGGTTATAATCACATTATTATTGATGATGAAGATCCTTATTGGCAGGGATTTCAGGTTATGTAAACAAACATATGACACAGAATAAAGGAAAAGCACTCATTATCGGTGCAGGAATAGCAGGTTTAAGCTCCGCCTATTATCTTTTACAGCAAGGCTGGAGTGTAGAAATTCTGGAGCAGAATGATCTTTCCAACAATTGTTCTTATGGCAATGCAGGAATGATCGTACCCAGCCACTTTACTCCGTTGGCAGCACCAGGAGTTGTGGCACAGGGAATCCGCTGGATGTTTGATAGTAAAAGTCCGTTTTATGTAAAGCCTTCACTAAGTACTGATCTGTTTTCCTGGGGAATTAAATTCTTAAAACACTCCAATCAGAAGCATGTAGACCGTTCGGCATCAGCTATCAGGGATCTTAATCTGGCCAGCAGTCTTCTTTATAACGAGATTGCAGCAAAAGATGAATTTAATTTCGAGCTTAATCAAAACGGTATTCTAATGCTTTACAAAACCGAAAAAGTAAGGGAAGAAGAAACAGAACTTGCCCACAAAGCAGTCAGTCTGGGATTATCTGTTGACATTCTGGATCAAAAAGGTATTCAGGAACTTGAGCCCAATATCCGGATGGATGTCATAGGAGGGATCAATTATAAATGTGACGGCCATATGAATCCGATGAAACTGATGAAACAAATGATCTCTTATCTTAAAAATAATGGTGTCGTTTTTTATACCCATCACAAAGTAACCGGAATTGAAACTTCAGAAAGTACGATTAAAGCCGTAATTGCCAATGATAAAAAGTTTACTGCAGATTGTTTCGTCATGACAGGAGGTTCATTTCTACCCGAATTGGCTCAGAAGGCAGGAATCAAAATTCAATTAATGCCCGGCAAAGGATATTCGTTCATGCACACCCCTGAAAATCCGGTCAACACCATGAACCATGCTGCTTTATTACTGGAAGCAAGAGTGGCTGTTACTCCTATGAACGGGCAGATCCGTTTCGGAGGAACTATGGAGCTGGCTTCCCATCATGATAAAATTAACATGAAAAGAGTAGAAGGGATCGTCCGGTCTATTCCTCAATATTTACCTGACTTTCAGATGCATTATAAAAAAGAATCTGAAATCTGGTTTGGTTACAGACCGTGCGCACCGGATGGGCTGCCTTATCTGGGACAATCTTCCCAATTAAAAAACCTGATTATCGCAGGTGGTGGGGGTATGATGGGGCTAAGTTTAGGACCCATTTTTGGAAAAACAGTTTCAGAACTTGCCAATAGCCAAAAGCCAACGGTTGAGATAAAGATATTCAACCCTGAAAGGTTTAGTTAAAAAACATCACATAACACACAAAAAATTATGCCTAAAACCATTTAAATATTCAAATAATTTATTAACAACCAAATCCAAAAATCATGAAAAAATTTAAATTACTACTACTTGTTTCCCTATTTCCAATAATAGGTTTTGCTCAAGAAAATAGACCTCATGAGTGTAAAGCAGATGAAATGATGAAAAAACATTTTGAACTGCACCCTGAATCTAAGGCTGAATATGAAAATTTTGAAAAATTCACCAAAGATTTTGTAAAAAAAATGGAATCAAACAAAACTCCATTGAATAAAAAGGTCAACGCTCCCACCTATATCATCCCTGTGGTTTTTCATGTGTATGGAGAATCTCAGAGTAATGTAAAAGTAAATTACCAAAAAGTAGTTGACTTGCTGCAACAAATCAACTTAAATTTCAATGGAATCAATACTGATTCAAATACTGTGGATTCTGATTTCCAATCTATCAGAGGAGCATTAAGTATTGAATTTCGATTAGCTAAAATTGACCCAACTGGAAAAGCAACAAGCGGAGTGGTATTTCATCCTTTCAAAGGTGGATATGGCAACGGAGGCGGATATGATGCACAAATTGGTTCAGATGCCTGGGATAATACAAAGTATATGAATGTATATATACAAAATGACCTATATGCTAATAAAGATTTATATCAATCAGGAGTTGCCTGGTATCCGGATTCATACATGACTTCAGTGAATACAGCCAGAGTTGTTTATAATGGACGTTATATATTTAATGCTGCAGGAACAGCAGCTTCAAACGAGTTTTCTGATACATTCACTCACGAATTTGGACATTGGTTAAATCTTCAACATACGTTTAATGTTCTTTGTTCAACTGCGAACCCTAGTAATGATGGTGATGGAGTTGCTGACACCCCTGTAGAAAATAATTCTAATGGATTAGGATGTGCAGCTGGCAACAATTGTCTTGGACAAAAAGTGAACGTTGAAAACTATATGGGATACAATGGTTCTTCCGGTTGTTATAAAATGTTTACCAATGGACAAGTTAACAGAATGCTGGCAGCATTAAACCATCCTTCACGAAAGAATTTATGGCAGCCTGCCAACTTAGCCGCAACCGGAGTTGCTAATACTCCGCCTAGATTAACCCTTAGCAACAGTACATTTACAGAGAACTTAAACAATAGTGGGGCCGTGTCATTAGATGGAACAGTAGCATCTGCCCCTACATCAACGATTACGCTAAACGGAGCAACATTTGCCGTACCAAATGGAACAACTCTTACTGCAGGAACACATTTCACTTCTTCATTACCAGCAGGACTAACAGCAACTATAGCAGTTACAAGCCCTACTACTGCTACACTTACCATAAATGGTGCGGCAACCAGTCATCCTAAAAGCCAGGTCCTGAATTCATCAATTACATTCCTTAATCCAGCTATAACAGGAGGTGCAACGTCATTAGGATCCACAACAGCTTTAGCATTAACTTTTTCTTATAAAGATCCTTATAAAATAGTTACAGGAACTCCTCTGGAAAGTTATGCCAACCCAACACCAACAACAGTAACTACCAACTCCGGGGCACCTTGGAAATATTTTATCATTAACCCGGAGCTTAGTGATGATGCAGGGTATGGTGCTTGGTACTATGGAGCAAATCAATTAAAATTTGAAACCTATTGGAAAGGATTAGTATGTGAAACAGGAACACGAAATATTAGTTTAATTCCGGCTTGCACCACTATAACTAATGCAAATAATATAGGTTACCCAACTGGTACTCCCGGACAACTTGACGTATACACTCCTACATATACTAACTGGTCTGGCCAAACCGCTTATGTTGGTTTTAGAAACCAATTCGAAGGCTACAATATTAACGGCTATTTCAAACTGATTGTGGGGGCCAATGGTTCAAATTATTCTGTAACAGAATTTGGATATAATACACAACCATATGGCAGCATTACAACACCTTGTGCATTATCATTATCTACTGCAAACGTTAATACAACAAACTCAGAAACATCCATCTATCCAAATCCAGTTTCTGATGTATTGAATATTAAAACAAAAGGGAAAATTAAATCAATTTCTGTTTACGACATGTTTGGAAGAAAAATGAATGCTAAAGTTATTGGTGATAAGGTTGATGTTAAACACTTCCTAAGCGGAACTTATTTAATTGATATCGAAACCTCTTTAGGGAAATCTTCCCAAAAATTCATTAAAAGATAGAATCAAACTTAAAGCTGGTTTAAAACTCTTTAAATAACAAAACACTTTTCTCAGAAATATGAATAATAGTTTAGTATTCATATGCAGTTGATTGGGCTTAACAGTTAAGCCCAATTTTTTATTATATAGGTTCAGTTCATAATTTATTTATGTACTTTTATTCTGTAATTACAATTTCAATGCATTATAAAAACGAAAGGATTATCATCCGTGAATTTACACCTAAAGAATTTTTATTGTTTTCCACTCTTTTTGAAAATGAGAATGTTACCCGCTATCTGCCTTACAAAACTCCTGAAGAATATAAAGACATGTTTGACAAAGCACTGGCAGATTATGAAGCAGGACCATTCAGCAGATGGGGAATATTTGATACCCAAAATAACGATTTTGTGGGAATGTGCCTGGCCAGAATCTTTCTTGATAATCCTGATCAGTTAGAAATAGGGTATACTTTGGGAGAAAATTACTGGGGAAAAGGACTCGGAACTGAAGTTTGTAAAGCCCTTGTTGATTATTGTTTATCATTAAATCATCAGAAAGATATCGTCGCTGTAACCGATCTTGAGAATATCGGATCTCAGAAAGTCCTTCTGAAAAGCAGCTTTAAGAGAATTGAAAACCTGATGCGCGAGGAGCAGGATAGAGAACTGGCTTATTTTATATTAGAGAAAAAATAAACATATCCTGATATTGAAAAATTTAAACCTTATAGGTTTGTGAAACCTATAAGGTTTATTTAACAGTCAATAAATCAAAGATTTTTTTAGCGTTCAGTGAACCTCTCAGCACCTTATATATAACTTAAAATCAACTTAGGTATTTTTAACTTTTTGCTGACTTTTACAGTTAAGATAGAATAAAGTCCTTCCACGGAAAACATTTCGTTTATACAATAATTTATCATAACTTGCAGAAATTATGATGTCAAAACGTTGCAAATATGCGCTTAAAGCAATGGTCAGATTAGCAAGGAATTACAACCAGGGCTTTCTGTCAACCTCCATTATTGCACAAGATGAGAACATCCCAAAAAAATTTCTGGAACAAATTCTCCTTGAACTTAAAAGAGCGAAACTTGTCAACAGTAAGCAAGGCAAAGTAGGAGGCTACTATTTATTAAAATCGCCTGATGATGTCTCATTAGCAGATATTTACCGGATTTTTGACGGACCTATTGCCCTTACACCATGTGTCTCTTTAAACTTTTACGAAGCCTGTGACGATTGTGTAGATGAAGCAGTCTGCTATCTGAGAAAAGAACTCATCATCGTTCGTGAAAAGACCAGAAAAAGTATGATGGAAGCCACTCTGACTAAGTTTATCAACAAGGATTAAATTTTTTTTATTTAAATTCTACTATTTTGATGGGAGTTATAGAATTTTATATATATTTGCAAGACTTAAATCTCAATCCAAAATGGAATACAGTCTGAAAAATGAATTCGAAAATATTGTAAAAGAGGCTTCTGAAGCTTCTTTTCAAACTAATGGGCTGCAATTACTGACTGAAAGATTTCCGGGTAAAGTAATCTTTTCAACCAGTTTCAGCTATGAAGATCAGGTTATCACTCATCTGATAAAAGATTTAAATATTGAAATTTTTACCTTGGATACGGGAAGACTTTTTGAGCAAACCTACGAAACCTGGACATCTACCAAGGCTTTCTTTAAAAAGAACATCAAAGCATATTATCCGGATACGGAAGAACTCAGAGAGTTTGTTACAGAAAACGGTCCGGACTCATTTTATCAATCTGTAGAAAAGAGGAAGGCGTGCTGTACGATCCGTAAGGTTCATCCCTTAAAAAAAGCGCTGGAAGGATATAAAGTATGGATCACCGGGCTCAGATCTGAACATTCTGCCAACAGACAGAATGTGCCGCAGCTGGAGTGGGATCCGGATAATAAGATCATTAAATATCATCCTATTCTTCACTGGACTTCAGAGCAGGTTGCAGATTATGTAAAAAACCATCATTTACCCTACAATCATCTTCATAAAAAAGGATTTATAAGCATAGGATGCGAACCCTGTACCAGAGCGATCAAGGAAGGGGAAGATTTCAGAGCCGGCCGATGGTGGTGGGAAGATGCCAACAAAAAAGAATGCGGTCTGCATATTCATCAATAAAAAAAGAAAAAATGTCAATACAGCAATTAAATTATTTAGATCAGTTAGAAGCCGAATCTATTTATATATTAAGAGAAGTAGCAGGCCAGTTTGAACGTCCTGCCTTATTATTCAGTGGAGGAAAAGACAGTATTGTACTGGCTCATCTGGCCAAAAAAGCATTCTTCCATGGAAAAATTCCATTTACATTTGTTCATGTAGATACCGGGCACAACTTTCCGGAAGTGTTGAATTTCCGTGATCAGCTGGTAAAGCAGTTAGATGTTAAACTTGTAGTCCGGAAAGTTGAAGATACTATAAAAAGTAAGAGATTAACTGAAGCTAAAGGTAAATTCCCAAGCAGAAACTGGCTGCAAACCTACACTCTTCTTGATACTATTGAAGAATTTGAATTTGATGCCTGCATCGGAGGGGCCCGCAGAGATGAAGAAAAAGCCCGCGCCAAAGAAAGGATATTTTCTGTCCGTGATGAATTCGGGCAGTGGGATCCTAAGCTTCAGCGTCCTGAGCTTTGGAATATTTTCAACGGAAAAATCCACAAAGGAGAAAATGTAAGAGTTTTCCCCATCAGTAACTGGACAGAACTTGACATCTGGAACTATATCCGCAGAGAGAAAATTGCACTTCCTTCCATTTATTTCTCGCATGAAAGGGAAGTGATAGATTTTAATGGCCAGTGGCTTGCCAATTCATCACATGTTTTCCTGGAACCCGAAGATATTATCACCACAAAAAAAATACGTTACCGTACTGTAGGAGATATGACCTGTACTGCGGCTGTGGAATCTAATGCTGTTACAATAGATGCGGTAATCGAAGAAATTGTAGCCACCAGAATTTCAGAACGCGGCGAAACCAGAATTGACGACAGAGTGACTGAAGCAGCCATGGAAGACCGAAAAAAAGGAGGCTATTTCTAGATAAGCAATCAGCGATGAGTAATAAGTAATTAGGACAAACACCTTTTACTTCTTAACAACAGAACATTACTCATTACCAATTACTCATTATTTATAACAAAAATCGGATGGATATATTAAGATTTATAACAGCAGGAAGCGTAGATGACGGAAAAAGCACCCTTATCGGCAGACTGCTTTACGATAGCAAAAGTATTTTACAGGATCAGTTGGAAGTCCTTGAAAAACATTCTAAAAACAAAAATGAAGATGGAGTAGACCTTGCCCTTTTAACGGATGGTCTGCGCGCCGAAAGAGAGCAGGGAATCACAATTGATGTCGCCTACCGCTATTTTTCAACCGCAAAAAGAAAATTTATTATTGCCGATGCTCCGGGACACGTTCAGTACACCCGTAATATGGTTACCGGAGCATCCAACTCAGATCTGATGGTCATTCTGATTGACGCAAGAAAAGGGGTGATTGAACAAACCAGAAGACATTCTATCATCGCATCTTTATTACAGCTAAAAAAGGTAGCGGTTGCCATCAATAAAATGGATATGGTAGATTATTCAGAAGAGGTATTTGAAAACATAAAATCAGAATATTCAAAAATAGCAGATAATCTGGGATTAAATGATGTAAGCTATTTTCCAATCTCTGCATTGAAAGGAGATAATATTGTTTCAAAATCCTCAAGAACAGATTGGTATGATGGAAATTCTCTTCTTGAATATCTTGAAGAGGCCACTTTAAATGAAGAAAAAAATAACGGTAGCCGTTTTCAGGTTCAGTATGTGATTCGCCCTCAGACCGAGGAATTGCACGATTACAGAGGATATGCCGGACAAATATTAAGCGGAAAATTCACAAAAGGAGATCCAATTCATATCCTTCCGGCAGATCTGACCACCGAAATCACCAAAATAGAAATCAATGGTATTGAAAAAGAAGAAGCTTTTGAAGGACAACCTGCCGTTATTCACCTTGCCCATGATGTAGATGTTAGCCGAGGAGATGTTTTTGCCACCAAAGAACAGATTCCGGCAGTTGAAAAAGATCTTGAAATTCTTTTATGCTGGCTTGATCAGAAACCGTTACAGCCAGGTAATAAGTACCTTCTGCAACAAAACAGCAGACTGGTAAAAGCAGTGGTAAAAGAGGTAGATTACAAGATCAATGTCAATACCCTTATCCGGGAACAGGCTGATGGTGAAGTTAAACTGAACGAAATTGTAAAAGTTAAACTCCGTACAGCACAGCCTCTGGTTTATGACAGCTTTGCCAATAATAAAACAACGGGCTCAGCCATTTTAGTGGATGAAACATCCAATTCAACAGTGGCAGCCTGTATAATTCAATAGAAAAATGATAGTTTCCGATCAGTTAACACAAAGAGTTCATCAGACCAAACAACATAGCATTCATGGATTCTTTGATAAAATAAAGACAAAAAAATGGGTAAAGGATCTGTATGAAATACTCTTTCTTCCTCTCCCTCAGAATGACATTACGGAAGAACAGCTGAAAAGAAATTTTGAAGCACTTCAGGAAACACTTTCAGACCTTATCAATACTGTAACGGGTAATAAAATCATTACCGAAAAACAGGTTAGTCAGTTTTTTGAAGCTTTACCGGGATTGTATGATCAGCTGGTTCTGGATGCAAAATCAATTCTGGAATTTGACCCTGCCGCTGACTCTCTGGAAGAAGTATATCTGGCATATCCGGGCTTTTTGGCTACTTATGTCTATCGTATTTCACACCAGCTCTGGATTCAGGAAGTGAAAATTTTGCCCCGTGTCATTTCAGAATATGCGCACAGTAAAACAGGAATTGACATTCACCCAGGAGCTGCCATCGGAAAGTCTTTTTTTATTGATCACGGAACAGGAATCGTGATCGGAGAAACAACTGTTATCGGAAATAATGTCAAAATCTATCAGGGAGTAACCCTTGGAGCCTTAAATGTTTCCAAAGAAAAAGCCCATCAGAAAAGACACCCCAATATTGAAGATGATGTGATTATCTATTCGGGAGCAACTATTCTGGGAGGTGAAACTACGATAGGAAGAGAGAGTATTATAGGAGGAAATGTCTGGATTACACAGAACGTTCCTGCCAATTCTCTGGTCTATCACAAAAGCGAAATAAAAATAAAGGATAATACTTCATTACCGGAATCATTAACCTTTGTGATTTAAAAAAACAAAAAAGTAAATTGATATGAGATTTCAGAACGCATTAGAAACGATTGGAAATACTCCCGTCGTAAAAATCAATACACTATTCAATTCAGACCATGAAATCTGGATTAAACTTGAAAAAAGCAACCCTGGCGGAAGCATTAAAGACAGAATTGCATTAGCAATGATTGAAGATGCAGAAGCAAAAGGATTATTAAATAAAGACAGCACCATTATAGAGCCTACCAGCGGAAATACGGGAATAGGACTCGCTTTGGTTGCTGCCGTAAAAGGATACAAACTTATCCTTGTTATGCCTGAAAGTATGAGTATAGAGCGCCGTAAAATTATGGAAGCTTATGGAGCTGAATTCGTACTTACCCCAAGAGAAAAGGGAATGAAAGGCGCCATTGAAAAGGCTAATGAACTTGCTGAAGAAACTCCAAATTCTTGGATTCCAAGACAGTTTGATAATCCTGCCAATGTAAAAGTACATGTAGAAACTACTGCTCAGGAAATTTTAAAAGATTTCCCGGACGGGCTTGATTATATCATTACAGGAGTAGGAACGGGAGGACACATCACCGGAATTGCAAAAACGGTAAAGGAAAAATATCCTGCCGTAAAAGTGATTGCAGTAGAACCGGAATTATCTCCCGTATTGAGCGGAGGAAGTCCTGCACCACACCCATTACAGGGACTTGGAGCCGGTTTTGTTCCTTCTATCCTGGATATTACCCTTTTAGACGGAGTGATCACAGTAGGCAAGGAGGAAGCCTATGAGTATGCCCTTAATGCCGCTAAAAAAGAAGGCCTTTTTGTAGGAGTTTCTACAGGAGCCGCTTTAGCCGCCATTGCAAAACATTTACCGGAAATACAATCTAACGCTAAAATCCTTACCATCAATTACGATACCGGAGAGAGATACCTATCCGTAGAAGGACTTTTCTAAATCCTTAATTAACACCTACTTCAATGAAAACAAATATAAAATCACCAAAGGTTTACCTTATCGGTGCAGGGCCCGGCAACCCTGAACTGATCACTATAAAAGCAGTAAAAGCAATCGCAGAAGCAGACGTCATTTTATGTGACCGCCTTGTAAGCCCCGAGATCCTGGAAACCTACGTCAATGAAAACACAGAAATCATCTATGTAGGGAAAGAATGCAGCAAAAATGCTTCTACTCCTCAGTCACATATCAATACCTTGATGGTAGAATATGCTCTTCAGAATAAGACCATTGTAAGACTGAAAGGAGGGGATGTTTCTATATTCTCCAATATTCTGGACGAATTGCAGGCTTTAAAACAGAATCATATTCCTTACGAAATCATTCCGGGAATTACGGCGGCGTTGGGAGCGGCAGCGTTTGCAGGGATGCCTTTAACAGCAAGAGGATACTCCACATCAGTACGTTTTCTGACCTATTATAAATCAGAGATCGTGAGTGAAGACTACTGGAAAGAGTTTGCTTTGACTAATGATACTCTTGTTTTCTACATGTCAAAAGGAAACCTTACCTCTCTTGTGGAAAAATTGAAACAACTGGGGATTTCAAGTGATAAAAAAATTGCAGTCATTGAGCAGGCGACAACGCCATATCAAAAGGTGTACACTTCATCGTTTGATGATTTTAATGAAAAATTCGGAGACAAAACCTTTGCATCCCCTTCATTGGTGGTGGTCGGTAAGATTGTCAATCTTCATGAAGAGTTTTCATGGCTTGAAAATGCTGAACAGGAAGGCCTATACTTCAAATCAGTGGAAAACGGAAGTTTAATCCCTACAACTCAAAATTTCTTTGAATATGCTGTCTGAAACTAAATTAAATGTACTAAAACAAATATCCGGAGACCTCTCCAGAGATGAAGCGATATGGGCAAGCGGATATCTTGCAGGTATTGCCGGAGGAGCCTCATTGACCGCTGTGTTGCCTCCACAGCAAATCAATAATAACACTCAAAATGCAGTAAAGAAAATAACACTGGCTTACGGAACAGAAACCGGGAACAGTAAAAAACTGGCTACAGCGCTGGCAGGTATAGTCAAGAAAAAAGGACTTCAGGTAAAACTGGCCGATCTTTCCCAATACAAGCCTAAAGACCTGGCGAAAGAAGAGTTCTTCTTTGTAGTCATCAGCACTCAGGGAGAAGGTGAACCACCCGCTCTTGCCAAAAAATTCTACGATTATATCCATGAAAATGAAATCAATCTCAATGGGCTTAAATTCGGAGTATTGGCTTTGGGAGACAGCAGTTATCCTCTGTTCTGCCAGACTGGGGAAGATGTAGATTCACGTTTTGAAATATTAGGAGCACAGCGCATTATTCCATTAAAGAAATGTGATATTGATTACGAACAGGAAGCTTCACATTGGATAGAACATGTATTTGAAGCAGTCAATAGAAGTACTGATCAGGGTGCTAAAAATATTTCAGCTCCAAAAGTTTCTGCAGGCAGAAAAAAATACCAGGGAAAAGTTTCAGCCATCATCAATCTGAACGATATTACTTCTGAAAAAGAAACCTATCATATCGAAATTGAAACAGATGAAGCTCTTGCTTATCAACCCGGTTCAGCTTTGGGAGTAATCCCGTTCAACTCAAAAGAAGTAGTACATGAAATCATTACTCTCACAGGAACTGATCCTCAAAAACAGGTAGGAACACCGAAGGTTACAGCTACTGTTGAAGAGTTGCTATACAAACATCTCAACATCAGCTATTTGCTCAAATCCGTAGTCGCTCAGTATGCAAAAATAACAGGACATTCCATTCCTGAAGTGAGATTAAGCCTTCTTGACCTGCTTAGGATTTATCCCGTGAACAATGCAGATGAATTTGAAGAAATCATACAGATATTAACCGCTCAGGCACCTCGTCTGTATTCAATTTCGTCCTCTATGGAAGCTCATGGAGACACAGAGATTCACATTACGGTTGCCAGATCAGAATTCTTTATTGACCATCAGAAACATAACGGATTATGCAGTGGTTTTCTGAGTGAATTCAAAGAAGGAGAAGATGTTGAGTTTTATATCCAGGAAGCGGGACATTTTAAACTTCCGGAAGCTGATAGAGATATCATCATGATTGGTCCGGGAACAGGTATTGCTCCTTTCAGATCATTTCTCTGGGAGCGTGATGCCACTGGTGCAGAAGGACGAAACTGGCTCTTCTTCGGGGACAGGAATTTTATATCCGATTTCCTTTATCAGGCAGAGCTTCAGGATTTTCTTAAAACGGGCAGTCTGACCCATCTGGACCTGGCATTTTCCAGAGATACAGCTGAGAAAGTATACGTTCAGCACCGGCTGGAACAGAAAGCTCAGGAAGTATTCTACTGGCTGGAAGGCGGAGCCTCTTTATACGTTTGCGGCGCCAAAGAGCCAATGGCTCGTGATGTAGAAGAAACACTTCTCACAATCATTCAGAATCAGGGAAAGAGAAGCAGAGAAGACGCTGTCCTTTATCTGGAAGAAATGGAGCTTAGCGGCAGATACGCCAAAGATGTTTATTAAAAGGGATAGGAAGTACTTGTAAAAAAATTAAAGAAAATAATGATGAACAATGATAAAGAAAACCTTTCACCGGTAGAAAGGATTAAAACCAGCAGTAACGGGCTCAGAGGATCTTTAAAAGAGAGCCTTGCTGATAATTTTACCGGAGCCATCAGGGAAGATGATCAGACTCTGATCAAATTTCATGGAATGTACCAGCAGGACGACAGAGACCGAAGGGAAGAGCGTGTCTCCAAAAAACTGGAGTGGCTGTATTCTTATATGATCAGATTAAGACTTCCCGGTGGCTTTTTAACTCCGGAACAATGGGTAGGACTGAATGAAACGGCTGAAGATCATTCTACCGGAACTATTAAAGTAACGACACGACAAACGATTCAGCTGCACGGTATCTTAAAATCAAATTTAAGACCTACCATTCAGAGTTTCAATCTGCAGCATCTTGATTCTATTGCAGCGTGTGGAGATGTCAACAGAAATGTGACCTGTACAGCCAATCCATCAGAATCACCTTTACAGCAGGAAGCTTACGAGCTGGCCGGTAAAATCAGTGAAATGTGTCTTCCGAAAACCAAATCCTATTACGATATCTGGATTGATGATGAACTTCTGGTAGACCGAAAAACAGAAGAAGACCCGTTATATCAAGACAGATACCTTCCCAGAAAGCTGAAAATAGGAATAGCCGTTCCCCCCAATAATGATGTTGATGTATTCATCAATGATATTGCATTGATCGCTATTATCGAAAATAATAAAATTGTAGGGTATAATATTGCTGCAGGAGGAGGCTTGGGAGCCACTCACGGTAATGACGCCACTTATGCCCGGCTTGCATCCATCCTCGGATTTGTGGATACGGAGGAAAAAGTATTGAAGGCTGTCTACGAGATCATCACAGTTCAAAGAGACTTCGGAAACAGAAGCGACCGAAAACTATCAAGATTAAAATACACAATTGATAAACTGGGTATTGAACAGTACAGAGCGGAAGTAGAAAAAAGAACAGGATTTAGTTTTGAACCCGCCAGAGAATTTAAGTTTGAACAGAGAAAAGACCGTTATGGATGGATTCAGAATCATGAAGGAAAATGGTTTTACACTGTTTTTGTAGAACATGGAAGAATCCTTAATACTCCTGAATATCCTTTAAAATCAGGATTATTAAAAATTGCACAGACAGGAAAAGCCAATTTCCGTTTTACCTGTAACCAAAACCTTATTCTCGCTGATATTGATGAAAAAGATAAAGCTGACATTGAAAATATCTTAAAAGAACACGGAATTTCAGAATATACCAACGGAGCCAGCGCATTACGCAAAAACTCTGTGGCATGTGTTGCTCTGAATACCTGTTCACTGGCTTTGGCTGAAGCTCAGCGCTACCTGCCTTCACTGGTCACTAAAATAGAACCTATTCTTGAAAAATATGGTCTGCTGGAAGAAGATATTACCATTCGTATGACCGGATGTCCTAATGGTTGTGGGAGATCTCCTAATGCTGAAATCGGATTTGTAGGTACCGCCTATGGAAAATATAACCTTCACATCGGAGGAGACCGCCTGGGAATGCGATTGAATACAAAATTTAAAGAAAATATTGGTGAAGAGGAGATTCTTACCACTCTGGATGAGCTTTTCGGAATTTATGTACAGAAAAGACTTGCAGAAGAAACATTTGGTGATTTTTCATACCGTTACTTACATACCTTAAATTAATTATATGGCCAATTTTCATTATGATCTGAAAAAAAACAAAAAGACTCCACCTCTTCATTTAGGCAGACGAATGTGTATGTGTTGTTGATCCTCAAAATGACAACACAATCAAAGCTGTTTGAATAATTAGAGCATTATAGTTTACACCACTTAAATAATCCATTAAAGAAATAAAGTTACTAAGGACAATTAGGGTACAATCAAATAATTTTTTAAGACTTTAAGAATCTTGCACCCTCTTAATGGTTTAAAAACGTTTATGTTTTAATTAAAAAAATTCAGACAGCTTCATTCTCAACCTAAAAAATGAAGCAAAATGAAACACAAAAAGCAGGGAAATTTTCTGCCTAAAGCAGGTATTATCGCATTCACATTTTTATTTTTTAACCTGGCAGAAGCACAGCAGCAGCTTATAGAGCTTAGCGGAAGCATTAAAAATACAGGTACACACAAAGCTTTGGATTCTGTAAAAGTACAGATCGAAAACACACAGGATACTGCATTAACAGACCAATTAGGTAACTTTAAAATCAGAACAAGAGTAACGATACCATTTCGGGTCGTTATTCAGAAAGAGGGTTTTACCAGTCAGACTGTTGAAATCCTTTCTCCTTCCAACAAAATAACGATAGGACTGAATCCTCAGAATACAATTATTGATGATGTTGTAATTTCAGCCTCCAGGGTTCCGGAAAAAATATTAAGATCTCCGATAGCCATCGAGAAAATTGATATTAAAACCATCAGGGAAAGTCCGGCGGCCTCGTTCTATGAAACGTTGGAGAATGTAAAAGGGTTACAGCTTTTAACATCAAGCCTTACTTTAAAAATCCCTAATTCAAGAGGTTTTAACTCACCAAACAATTTCCGTTTCATGCAGTTGGTAGATGGTGTAGATGTACAATCGGCAACACTGGGAGTCCCATTGGGAAATGCAATAGGCCCTACAGAACTGGATATCCAATCTATGGAGGTCACTCCCGGAGCCGCTTCAGCCCTGTACGGAATGAACGCAATTAATGGGCTGGCCAGTTTACAGACAAAAGATCCCTTTACTTCTGAAGGAATAAGCCTTTATTTCCGTGGCGGAGTCAATCATGTAGACAATGTGAATCACAAAATAAGTTCACTTGGAGAAAGTGCCATCCGCTTTGCAAAAGTGATCAATAAAAACTTTGCCGTAAAGGTAAATGCATCCTATTTCAGCGGAACCGACTGGATCTCAAATAATCTGACAGATCAGAATCCCGGATCTCTGGTTACTGCCAATCCTAATTTTGCCCTGGCAAACAATCCGGCCGAAGACCTTTGGAATAAATACGGTGATGAAAGAAACAACCGTGTGGCTGTAAAAGTAGATTATAACGGGAAGCCTACTACATTCAATGTTTCCAGAACAGGATATCTGGAAAAAGATCTTGTGAGCCCTGATGTAAAAAACATCAAGTTTGATGCAGGACTGTACTATCGTTTCGGAGATCAGTGGAGAACTTCTTATGTGTATCGCTATGGCTTACTGGACGGAACTTTCCAGAGAGGAAATAAAATCCGATTACAAAATGCTACTGTTCAGAACCATAAAATAGAGCTGACAGGAAAAGAACTGACCTTCAGAGCTTATGTATCTATAGAAAATACAGGCGACTCTTATAACCTTAAACCTTTGGCAGACAATCTGGATCTCACCAATCTTTCCAATACCAACTGGAAAAATATATTCCAGACTTCTCTTCAGAATAACTTAAATGCAGGAGCCAATCTTAATGATGCCTTTATTCTTGCCCGTCAGGAAGCCGATAAAAACAGAGTCGTACCGGGAACTGCAGCCTTTGAACAGTTGAAAAACACCATTATCGGAATCAACAACTGGGATTCAGCCAATGGAGGAGTAGCAGGAGCTCCGGCAACAGGAGGAGCTAAACTTGAACAGAAATCCCGTTTTTACCAAGGAGAACTCACCTACGATTTCAGCAGGTTTGTGAAGATATTCAACCTTCTTGCTGGTGTAGATTACCGTCTGTACAGCATTACTCCGGATGGAAACAATTTTGTTGATTTTAACCGCCCGGTGAATGAAAGAAATATTCCTTTAGCCAATGGGACCTTTGGGAAAGATGTTATTTATCAGAAATATGGTGCTTTTGCCCAGATTACCAAGCTTTTCTTTGATGATAAATTAAAAATCAATGCAGCCTTACGTATCGACAGAAACCCCGAATTTGAAGCCAAGTTAAACCCTAGAATAAGTATTGTTTATTCTCCTGTTAAAGAGCATAATTTCAGAGCCTCTTTTCAAAACGGGTATCGTTTTCCATCGTTGTTTGAAGCCCTTTCTTTCGTCAATAACGGGAATGTAAGAAGAGTAGGAGGCCTCTCAAAAGTAAATGACGGATTAGGTTATCTGGAAAATTCTTACACTTTGGCTTCCATTGATAAATTTACCTCAGCAGTGAATGCCGACATAGATGCAGGAAAAACCCAGGCTCAGGCAGCTCAGGATAACAAACAGCTTTTAGCGGTAGCCAACCTGCAAAAATTGCAGCCGGAAAAGATCAATTCGTTTGAAGTAGGGTATAAGTCTACTTTTTTCAATAATAAACTTGTATTGGACTGGGATTTCTATTATAACATTTACGAAGGATTCCTGGGGCAGGTAGAGGTAGCCGTCCCTAAAAACAGCCAGATAGGAAGTAATGCAGCCGTACTTGCGATGCTGGACCGAAGCAAACAGGACCGGTACAGAGTATATACCAACAGCAACAGCACCTACAAAAGTTATGGAACCTCCTTAGGTATCCGCTATAATATTACCGGAAATTATAATATCAACACCAATGTTTCTTATAATGATCTTGCTTCCAACAATACCTCTGATCTCTTCATTACCGCATTCAACACGCCAAAATGGATGGTGAATGTAAGTGTAGGAAACAGAGAAATTATCAAAAACATAGGGTTTACGCTTGTTGCAAGATGGCAGAGCGGTTTTATGTGGGAAAGTCCTTTAGCATCGGGAGCAATTCCGGCTTATTACACCATTGATGCTCAGGCAACATGGAAGCTTCCGGAAATCCGTGCGAATATTAAAATCGGAGCTACCAATTTGCTGAACCGCCGTTATTTCCAGTATGCAGCAGGTCCTGAAATCGGAGGACTGTATTATCTTGCCTTTACTTATGACTTAAAACTGTAATCAGCATGAGCAATTCTTTATATCCCATATTCTTAAAACTTGAAAACCTGTCACTGCTGATCATCGGCGGTGGCAAGGTTGCTCTTGAAAAATTAGAATCTGTATTGGGCAATTCACCGGAAACTTCCATCAAACTGGTGGCGAAAGAAATTATTCCGGAGATCAGAACCTTAGAAAGTCAGTTTTCCAATATAACACTGCATGAAAGGCCCTATGATGATTATGATTTTAATGATATGGATCTTGCTATCATTGCGGTGAATGATATTGTATTGGCCGGAGAAATCAGAGAAAAGGCTCAGGAAAAAAATGTACTGGTCAATATAGCAGATAAACCGGATTTATGTGATTTTTATTTAGGTTCCATTGTCAAAAAAGGAAGCCTTAAAATTGCCATTTCAACCAACGGAAAGTCTCCTACAATTGCCAAAAGATTAAGAGAAACCTTTACTGAAGTCATCCCTGATGAAATGGATCATGTTCTGGATAATATGCAAAATATCCGAAATCAATTGACTGGAGATTTCAATTATAAAGTGAAGGAACTTAATAAAATTACGACAGAATATCTGTCAGACAAAAAAGTTTCTTCAAAACCGGATATGGAAATTGAGAAACTGATCAATATTACCAAAACAGCTCAGAGAAAAGCTAATATTTATCTGGTCATTATAGGGGTTTTACTTCTTTTCGGTCTATTTGGACTCGTGGTGTACCAGTTCAGCCTTTTGGGTGATATTCAGTACTTTCTGAATAAGGACGGGCATATCTTTTACTGGATGCTATTTGCCGGTTTTATGGCCGAAATTGTTGCGGGATCCATGGGAATGGGGTATGGAGTAATCTGTACCACAATTCTTTTATTGCTTAATGTTCCGCCGCCTGTTGTGAGCGCAAGCATTCACTCTGCCGAATCTTTTACGACGGCAGCCGGAAGTTTCAGTCATTATAAGTTGGGGAACGTCAATAAAAAAATGGTTTGGGTACTGTTTCCGCTGGCTATCGTAGGTTCAGTTATTGGAGCATTAACCCTGTCTCATTATGGCGAGAAATATGCTCATATTGTAAAACCTATTATTGCCTGCTACACGCTATATCTTGGGATTAATATTTTAAAAAATGCATTTAAAGATAAAAAATCAGGAACAGTAAAAACCAAACGAAGAACCAATCTTAGATTATTAGGATTAGCAGGAGGTTTTATTGATTCCTTTGCAGGAGGCGGGTGGGGACCATTGGTTACCGGAACCCTGATCAAAGAGGGAAGAATTCCCCGTTATGTAGTAGGAAGCTCTACTGTAGCCAAGTTTTTACTGACTGTAACGAGCGCGATTACTTTCATCTTTACAATAGGTATTCATCATTGGAATATTGTCTTGGGACTACTATTAGGTGGTGTTTTTACGGCACCGTTTTCTGCAATGCTTACCGCAAAACTTCCAACAAAGAAAATGTTTGTCGTGGTAGGAATCGTGGTCATCCTGATGAGCCTTGTGACCATAACAAAATCAATCTTTTCATGATAAAATCAATGATAGTGAGAATCAGACATACAATTTAAAGAAGAAGTCTATTTACTTAACGCAAAGATTTTAATGTTTTACTTTATATTGAGGTAGCAAAAGGGGAAAATTAATGATACAATCTATTGACATTATCATTACTCATTTTTAGTAAAAATCTGAAACCATTAAATCTTTGCGTTTTTATTTCTCTTTATTACAAAACAAGAACGTTTTTAGATACGCAAGGGCTCAAAATAATATCAAAAAGCTAATATTAAGAAACAAGGATTTTATCTTCAATAAAATTGAATACAGCATTACTTTTTATATCACGCTGATTTAGCAGATTCTGCAGATATATAAAACCTGCACAATCTCCTTAATCTTCAAGAAAACTTAAATTACCTTTGATTATCCAACAAAAAAAAGCTCCCAAAAGAGAGCTGTTTATAATAATTAGTTATTTCTAATTTTTGTTGTCCTGAAAGTATCAATTCCAAATCCCGTGCAGCCCTGAAACAAAAACAGAAGCAAAAACAGGAGATATAACATTTGAGGCAGGTATAGAAAATAGCTAAGCCATGTAAAAGGATCCATTTCATAAACTCCGGTTTCGGGTTTGACCGGAATAAGTTCCTTAGGAATTGTACCCAGATCATGGGTAAATAAAGCGACAAGTATAATGATCATTAAAAATACAGAGCTGATTCTCGTCCAAAAGCCCAACATTAAAAATAACCCAAAGATGCATTCACAAAATGCAGTGAAATTGGCCGTAAACTGAGGAAAAGGAAATCCTATAGTACTGATGGTATTCAACATATATCCCTGAAAAACAGGATGAAAAAGTTTGTTAAATCCTGCTACAAAAAAGAACAATCCAATTAATATTCTGCATATTATATAGATATTATTTGTGTGTTTTTCGAGATTTGATTGTATTGTTTTCATTATTTTTTATTCGTTTGATTACATCATCATAGTAAAGCCATTAGCAGCCGTTGATCATGTAATTCTGATTTAGATAATAGGAGAGTGTATGGAAAAAACTCTTCCATAGCTGAAAAATGTTATTTTACCAATAACTGAAAATTACATTTTTATTTTGGGCGGAATCCAAATAGAATTAAAAAAAGATGAATAGGGAGGATCATTATATAAAAAGAAACTGTTGCTTATTTCCGGATCCATAAATTTCTCAAATCCAAAAGAAGGAAAAGATGTGGTAAAAAAGAGAGAAGAATTAGAACAATAGTTATTATTGCATTTTATCGGAGTCTTGTTATTTTCTTCAAGAAAAATCTTATTGCATTTTTTCTGAGGCGTTTCTTGCGAACTGGAATTACTTATAATTTCTATAGCAGAAAAAACAATGTTTTCTGTTTTGGGGATCAGAAAATGGACTAGTATTAAAAATATACTAACTATCTGTATACAATATAATATTCCACTTTTTCCTGTCATAAATCCCTTACAATTCAGACAAATATAATAAAATATTGATAGCTTCCTTTTAAACGATTATTATTTTTCAAGTTCCTGAACAACTGCTTTAGCCATTTCTTTGGAACTAAACGGATTTTGTCCTGTGATCAGATTACCGTCAATCACCACATTGGAAGTCATTGGGATAAAGGCTTTTCTGTAATGTACGCCCCGTTCTTTAAGTGCTGCTTCAAGATTAAAAGGAACTGCGTTTTTTCTTCTTGCTAATGTTTCTTCAAACCAGTCGAATCCGGTTACAGATTTTCCTCTGATCATATATTCTCCATCTGATAGTCTTACATTCAACAATCCTCCGACTCCATGACAGATCGCGGCAACCATTTTATGGCTTTCATATTGCTTCCTGAGAATAGTCTGTAATGTGGAGTTATCTGGAAAATCATACATCGTAGCATGCCCGCCTGTCAGATAAACACAATCGAAAGAGTTGTTTTCTATTTCATTCAGACTTTTTGTATGAGCCAAAATATCCATAAATGCAGGATTTTCATAATACCTTTTTGAAATTCCATCAAGCATAAGCGGCTTCAGACTTTCCGGATCAATGGGAGTGTACCCTCCCAGCGGAGAAGCAATGGTAATCTGCCATCCTCTTTCTTTTGCGGCATGATAAATATGGGTAAGTTCACTCAGCCACAATCCTGTCTTAAGCAGACTGTTGGTGTATTGGGTTACATTGGTTACAATTAATAAAATATTTTTTACCATAGCACTATTAATTAAAAGATTTTCTGAATTCTAAAGGGGAAACAGCGGTCTGATTCTTAAACAAACGATGAAAAGACTGTGGATGCTCAAATCCCAGATTATAAGCAATCTCAGACACGGACATGGTTGTGGTAGACAACAGCTCTTTTGCCTTTTCAATCACTCTGTTCTGAATATGCTGCTGCGTTGTCTGTCCTGTATGAACCCTTAGCATGTCACTTAGATAATTGGGACTTATATTCATCTGTCCTGCCACAAATTGTACGGTAGGAATCCCATTGATCAGCAGTTTTTCATTTTTGAAATAATCATTCAGTAAATTTTCAAGCTGAGTCAAAAGATCATGATTTACTTTTTTGCGGGTTAAAAACTGGCGGTTGTAGAATCTGTCACAGTATTTTAACAGCAAATCAATATTGGATATCAATAAATCCTGGGTAAAACCATCCATATTGGCTTCTATCTCTCTGCTGATATTATCTATGATATCCGTTACAGATTTTTCTTCTTTTTCGGAAAGATACAGTGCTTCATTGGCCGTATAAGAGAAGTAGCCATAATCTTTTATTACAGAGGCTAATGGATATCCCTGCAGAAAATCAGGATGTATAACCAGTACATTTCCTCTCACTTCAGAAAGCAGAATATCTTCAAACTGCAATACCTGATGGGGAGCAATAAAATACATGATTCCATCCTCAAAGTCATAATAATGCTGTCCATATTTACATCTTCCTGCACAATCCTTTTTAATGGAAACCACATAGAAATCTGTAATCACGGCACTCAGAATAGTTTCCGGATCTATATTCACATCATTAAAATCAAACACACTGATCAAAGGGTTGGAAGGCCTTTTCAGTTTCAGATAGTTGTGTAATGCTGTGATAGAGGTTACTTTTTCAGGAGTTTTCATTTTATTTCTTTATTTAACCACCCTGCCAGAAGAGGGGAATGTATTGCCCTCCGGTTGCAGTATTGGTTGTTCTAAGTTACTTATTTTAAGGAAACTATTTTGACGCTAACTGTTCTTTTTTGATCTGTTCAATTCCCTGTCTGTAAGTAGTTACCTGAAATTCCGGGAATCTTTTTCTGAACTTTGAATCATCAAAGAGATTATCATATTTATATCTTGGAAGAAGCTCCAGCAATTCTTTTGCATTTTTGTTAAATAAAGACCCTATTTTAAAAACCAGGTTCGGAATTACAGAATATCTGAATTCTTTTCCATAGATCTGAGAGACCAATGCAATGAACTCTTTATAGCTTAATTTATTATCGTCTACCGGCAAATGCCAGGTTTGTCCATAAGCATCAGGAGTATTGCCAATTAAAGCGGTAGCTTGGCTTGCATCAGGTGTCCAGATCAGGCTTCGTAACTTATCATCTCTTAAAGGAACTTTCAGTTTTTTATCTTCTTTAATGGCATTAAAAATAAGACTATTGGTAATACTTTGAGTTTTCCCGGGACCATAAAATTCAGGGGCTCTGCAGATGACGGCTTCTATTGTTCCGGCTTCCATTTCTTTTAAAAGCATGTCTGCCATTTTTTTTCTTACAATTCCTTTTCTGCCCACAGGAGCGAACCGGGCCTGTTCCGTTAAAACTTCATTGTTTTGAGGGTACATATAGGTATTATCAAAAAATACAAGCTTCGTTTTGTTGATTTTACAGGCTTCAATTACATTTTTCAATATTGTCAAAAACTGTTTTTCCCACAGATCTGTATCCATGGGAAGCCCAAGTGTGAAATAAGCAATTTCGCTTCCTTTCACTGCTTCTATTGCTTTTTTCCTGTCTGATAAATCTGCAGAGAAAACAGTATCAGTATCATTTACTTTTTTAGCATTTCTGCTGACAATACGGATATCTGAAGTGTATTTTTTTTTCAGTTCTCTTGCCAGTTCTTCACCAATCTGTCCATTGGCTCCTAATATGGTTTGCATCATTTCTAATTTTGAGGGTTATATATTGCATTGAAAATAAACAATATACTTTCAATTGCTTTTATTTCTGATGCAAAATTCGGGCATAATCATAAAAACAGAGTAGCTGAATCCGGGAAAGTTGTAACATAATCTCTGAGTTTAAAAAGAGATCAATGATAAAATGATTAAGATAGGTTTTACTTCAGCCTTCTTAAGGCTTTTCTTTCCAGCTCAATTAATATATTTTTTATATCTTTAATAATCAAACCTTTAAGTCTATGAAAGCAAGTGCCGGGATTTTGCTCTTTAAAAAAGAAAAAGACAGTCTATCTTACTTTCTGGTTCATCCTGGCGGGCCTTTCTGGAAAAATAAAGACCTGGAGGCATGGTCTATTCCAAAAGGAGAGCTGCTTCCAGATGAAAATCCATTGGAACGTGCATTAACAGAATTTAAAGAAGAAACAGGGAAAACATTGGAAGGGAGCTTTATTGAATTGTCGCCCATTAAGCAAAAAGGAGGAAAAACAGTTTATGCCTGGGCATTGGAGGGACATATTGAAACTTCAGAACTTTACAGCAATACCTTCTCTATGGAGTGGCCACCCAAATCCGGCAAAATAGTAGAAATTCCCGAAATAGACCAATGGGAATGGTTTGCTTCAGAAGAAGCACAACAACGGATCAATACAGCACAAAAAGATTTCATAACAGAACTTGAAAATATAGTAAAAAACCAATAACACTTAATACAACAAAACCATGAAAAAATTAAACAGAAAAACATTAAAAAACATTGTTGGAGAAATCGGTATAGAGCTGAACCTCCCGCTTCCTGTAGGCATCTGTCTTGGAAATCTGCTTTCCCTTTGTCCTCCTCATTCTCATTGCCGCGCAGATGAAAAATGCTATCCTAATGCAGCAGGTCCGTGTATCAACGGGCTCTGTCCTTCAGGCTATCACTGCCATTCAGGAGAATGTGTAAGATAAAATATCAAAACAAAAAACGTTTATCAGTCTGATAAACGTTTTGTATATATTAAAATTTCACCTCTTTATTCCGATCGCTTTTAATGCACTGGATGTTAAAAATATATCATCAAAAACGGTAAGTGATTCTACATCATTATATCCTGAAGGAACCAGGTCATTTTTATTAAAAGATAATTCAATAGAAGCATCATATGAAGCAATGATTCTCACTTTTGAGTATCCGTTATAGTCTACTTTAAAACCTTCAAACATACAGTTCTGCTCTGCCTTCTGATATTCAGCGTATTCTTCAAAACCTGTAATATCAGTTCTTTTTCCGTCATTATGGTCAAGGGATTTCCATGAGTCATAATTTTTAGGTTCTTTCAGAATATTTCCTTCACGATCTAAAGGAACAAACATTCCAAGAGTCAGGCGCTTCTTTAAAAAATTGGCATAATTATTCATCAGATTCAAAATCTGAAGATCTGCATATCCTTCGTGAGAATAATACTCCAGCACGAAAGTGGTCATCGGAATCAGCTTATGAGAAGCATCAGTCGGCATAATTAGTCTTTACTTTTTTTGGCCGATAAAAATAGTATTTTTATTTACTCTACCCAATGGAAGTAAGTGAATAGGATGGAATTTATACCGATTCTGAATAACAATAAGAATAGGACAACCCTTCATTTTTCAGTATTTTTGAAGGAAATAATTCTATAGCAGTAACCAATTCACTTGAAAAAACTAAGGATTTTTGCCTTTTACAAATTATTATATGCTGAAAAAAATACTTTTAGGAGCCAGCATCATTCATTGTTGCTTTTACAATATTATGGCTCAGAGCCCCGGCCAACACCCCGTTTATACATCCGAATGGGGACATCTCTACCGAGATCAGGGAAATAATAAGGACCTTCTGGGGATATTTTCTACCGAAGCTCCAATTTATCTTCTGGATTCTACGCGAACACAATACAAAGTACAGGTAAGCAACGGTGATATTGGTTTTATAAACCGCCAGCCTTTGCAAAAATCCATGCGTGGAAAGAAATCTGCGGGTGAACCGGCTCAATATTTCTATAGAGGAACACAAGGATATCAGTGTCCGCATTATTATGTGCAGGTATCGGAATTGCGCGTAAGAAAAGCTCCTACAACAGAAAGTATCCCGGTAAGGAAAGCAGCTTTAAATGAAATGGCCTGTATTGATTATGTCCCTTTATATCAGGATGGCTGGGTATATATTGGAGATCATTTCCACGAAAATCCCGAATACATCCAAATGAAATATCTGGGTACTGAACTTACCTACGAAAAAGTTCTGAAAGACTATCTGGCAGCAAAGGGTAAAGACAAGGAAAAAGAACTGGCGCAGGTTGGAAGACTGCGCGAAATCGCATGGATTGAAGATAAAAACCTTAAACAAGCCTTACAATATTGGAAAGAATCTAACACCGGTATAGAAAATCTAAAGATAGATATCGACTTTGAACTTCTTCTGGCAGATCAATTCGCGAAAAAGCCAGGTACACAGGCTTATGAAAAGAAATTGAAAGCCTTAAATATGCATTTCCTATGGAAAGGAAACTCCCTTTTTGACGGAAAAATTACAGATACCCAGATGAAACAGCTAAACATACAGAAAGTTAAAGAGATCCCCAATATGCCGGAATGCGGCTGGGAACCTCAATATTTTTACAGATCACCCAATATCATTGTTGCTTTTGAAGAATATAAAGGAAAAGTTACCGGAAGTATCTACAAAATGTCTTTTACCAGTGGTGAAACTGTAGTCTTAGGAAATGAGCATATGGATTCCAATTATGATGAAAGAAATTTTGTAACCCGTTTTGGTGATCTACTCTCTGCACGCTGGATTACTTCTCCTCATGAATATCATATTCAGAATGGAGATGCAGGACTCCTTATTTTTACTTTTAAAGATGGAAGGCTTTTCAGCTATGAGTGTATGTACTATTGCTAGCTTGTTTTTATTCATACAATAAGAAAAGAGATTATCGTAAAAGTCCAATTTTTACTGATAATGCCTATATAAATAATGATATTAAGTTTTGGCTAAAGCCATTGGATTTTTTATTTAATTATAAAAACGGGCTAAAGCCCGTTCCTATTGAATATTTACAGTTGTCAAACATTATTAATTAAATATTTGAATAATATGAAATGAGGTTGTGTATCAATAGAGGTGGGCTTTAGCCCGCTTACTTTATTATGCAAAACAACAAGGCTTTAACAAAAACCTAAAGAAAGGTTCTCTATTCATCAAGAAGTACATCTATTTTCCAACAACAGTGATTAAATTTTAAAGCTGTATCTTTACACTACCAAACAAAATATTATATGTCATTTATTACACCGGAAGGAGCCAGGAAGGCTCAGCTATCCCTATCCGAAAGAGCGCCCGTTGCGCATGCTATTCTCTCAGGAGCAGAGAATATTTCGAAATACAACAGTGGAGTATGTCATGATGTGGTAGCCTATGCTTTATATATGCGTGGCGCCTCCATAAGCCCTGCTCAGCTGGCAGAATCAGCCGGACAAAAGTGGTTAACCGTTTTTAACTATCCTTCAGGAGAAAAGTGGGACGGATATACACCTATTCCCGCTGGAAAAGCCATTGGTTTCTACAGGCTTATTGATAAAAGCTGGTTCCATTCAGCAGTAACAACAGGAAAAGGAAATGAAATAAGATCCGTTAACGGATTTTCATTAGGTTCTGCATGGTCTGTGCCTGTAGATATGAAATGGGTACTAGGTAAAAGAAATTCTGACGGCACTTTCAACTATGATGGTACCAAAATAGAAGTTTATATCTCTTCTTTATAGCAGAGATTTCATTGTGATAAAAATACAGGCAGATTTGCAAATTAGCGAATCTGCCTGCTTATTATAGATCATCTAGGCATCAGCACATTTCGGACAGATCCCGCTGATAATAAAATTAAATTCCTGTGCTATAAAATGTTCAGGCAAACTGATTTCCGGAATCGCGTTTTCAATACATGTTACAGAATGACATTCTTTACAGTTAAAATGAACATGATTGTGAAAATGCTGCTCATGAGTACATTTACCACTGCACTTTGCAAAATTCACCACACCGTCTATATTAACGATCTTGTGTATAGCACCTTCATTTTCAAGTCTTTCCAACACCCTGTAAATGGTAACTCTGTTGCATAGATCACCCAATTTTTTCTGAATATCAGAATGGGTAAGGGCTATATCAGAGCCATTGATAAGACTTAAAATTTCAGTTTTAGCATGTGTATTTCTGACTTGCTTCATATTTTAATGCAACAAAGTTGCTTTATTTGGTTTTTTATCTATACTTTTGCAACAAAGTTACGATAAGAAAATTAATCCATACTCATATGAAGTCAAAAATTCTTGATGCTGTAGGAATCTCCGCCGCTGTTTTATGCCTGATTCATTGTATTGTCTTTCCATTATTACTGATTGTTCCTTTGGGAATATCACATAATCCCTATATTGATTTAGGTTTCCTTTGTATTGGTACCATTATCGTGTTCAGAGTAACCAAAAAGATAAACAACCGCTGGCTGAAACTTTTATTCTGGATATCCGTTTCTCTCATCTTTATTTCTGTACTCACAGATCTCATATTTGAAGTACATATTCCTCTGATCTACGTAGGAACAGCAGGTTTAATTACAGGCCATATCATCAATTTTAAAAATCATAAACATTAAAAAATATGACGAAGAAACTTCCTGTAACGGTACTCAGTGGCTTTTTGGGAGCTGGGAAAACCACATTGCTCAATCATATCCTGCATAATAAGCAAGGCTTAAAAGTAGCTGTCATTGTGAATGATATGAGTGAAATCAATATTGACGCCCGTCTTGTTGAAAATCAGAATACCCTTTCAAGAACGGAAGAAAAGTTGGTAGAAATGAGCAATGGATGCATTTGCTGTACACTCCGCGAAGATCTGATGGTAGAAGTAGAACGTCTTGCTCAAGAAAATCGTTTTGATTACCTATTGATAGAGAGTACAGGAATCAGTGAGCCCATTCCCGTTGCCCAAACCTTTACCTACATTGATGAAGAAAGTGGAATAGACCTTTCCCGTTTCAGCTATGTAGATACAATGGTAACAGTCGTGGATTGTTTCAATTTTATGAAAGATTTCGGGTCCAGCGAATTATTGATAGATCGCGACCTTACCGATATGGAAGGAGATTACAGAACCATTGTTAATCTTCTTACCGACCAGATTGAATTTGCCAATGTGATTATTTTAAACAAAATAGATCTTATCAACTCCGAAACACTTGGATTTTTAAAAGCTGCCATTAAAAAACTGAACCCTGATGCTGTTATTCTACATTCCGAGTTTGGTAAAGTTGAACCCCAGCAGGTTTTGAATACCCAGCTTTTTGACTTTGATAAAGCACAATCTTCAGCTGGCTGGCAGAAAGAATTACAATCCGGACATCATACTCCGGAAACAGAAGAATACGGAATCAGCTCACTGGTTTTCAGAGATAGAAAACCTTTTCATCCTGTAAGACTCTGGAACTATTTGAATCATCATTATCCTGAAGGAGCAATAAGGGCAAAAGGATTGTTCTGGCTGGCCTCAAGGCCAGGTGATGCTTTGAATTTTTCTCAAGCAGGAGGCTCTTTCCGTCTTGAAAAGGCTGGGGTATGGTGGGGCAGTATGCCCATGAATCAAAGGGTACAGTATTCTTCATTTACAGAAAATCAGAAATTCATAGAAAGCAGATGGGATAAAAACTGGGGTGACAGAATCAATGAGCTTGTATTTATCGGACAGAATCTGGATAAAGATCAAATGGTATCAGACCTGCAGTATTGTCTTATTAATGAACAGGAAAAAGAATTGCTTGACCAAAAAAAGCCTTTTGAAGATCCTTTTCCTATCAATATTTAAAATTAACTTTTAATTAATGCAACTTAATTTCGATAAAAAGATAGATACAATAACTTTCCCCATTATTTCAAAACAATATGGACAGAAGAAAATTTATAAAAGGTTCAGCATTACTTTCAGGGTTATTGACCTTATCACCGTCTGATCTCTGGAGCTCCGGGAAAACTATTGAAAATCCCCGTTCAGGAAAAGCAAAGAACATCATCTTTATGGTAAGTGATGGAATGAGTCTTGGAACGCTTTCCATGGCAGATCTGTATTCCCGGAATATTTTGGGAAAAGGGAGTAACTGGCTCAATCTGTATCATGAGAAAAAAGTGACAAGAGCTTTGATGGACACTGCTTCTGCAAGTTCTATTGTAACGGATTCCGCAGCAGCAAGTTCTGCTTTCGGAGGAGGAATAAGAGTGAAGAACGGAGTTCTGAATGTGGGACCCAATGGTGAAAAGCATCTTCCCATATGGCAGCAATATAAAAAAGCAGGGAAAAAAGCCGGCTGTGTGACAACCGTTACCATTACCCATGCCACTCCTGCAGGATTCTGTGTAAATTCTTCAAAAAGAAATGCAGAACCCCAAATTGCTGAAATGTATGCCGAGCTGGAACTGGATGTGCTGTTGGGAGGCGGAGACGAATTTTTCAATCCTGCCAAAAGAGAAGATAAGAAAGATCTCTATTCTGTGTACAGCAAAAAAGGATACAGGATTCTAAAAACACAAAATGACCTTAAAGAAATCAAAAAAGGAGAAAAATTATTAGGAATATTCAGTACAGGAGCCCTCCCTTACAGCATCGACAGAACACATGTTCCGGAATTCAAAAATACACCGACTCTTGCTGAAATGGCAAAGACCGCCATTGATCAGTTAAAAGATCATCCCAGCGGTTTCGTTCTTCAGATAGAAGCCGGAAAAGTAGACTGGTCAGCCCATGCCAATGATGTAGCAGCACTCATTCACGATCAGCTGGCATTTGATGAAGCTGTAAAAACAGTAATGGATTTTGCCGAAAAGGACGGAAATACGTTAGTCATCATCACTACCGATCATGGAAATGCCAATCCCGGAACGATTTACGGAACTGATTCCACTAAGAATTTTAACAGCATTTCAGACTATCAATACACCAATGAATATATTCTGAACAGGATTCAGAAAGACTATTCAGTAAAAGATATTAAAGACTGGATCTATGAAGGCAACAAAATCATTCTGAATGATGATGAAGCCAAACATCTTCTGAGTTTTTACAACGGACTTGAAAAGGAAGAAGAAGGACTTTATAATTATAAGAAACTGCCTTTTAAACTGTACTCAGAAATTCAGAAAAGCAGAAATTCTGTAGGATGGATCAGCATGGATCATTCCGGAGATTATGTGGAAGTGGCAGCTTATGGTCCGGGAAATGAACTTTTACAGCCTTTTATTAAAAATACAGACCTGCATGATCTGATGCTAAAAGCCTGTTTGATATAAACATTCATATTTTTCATATTTAATTATTTGGGAGATACGAGGCGGATTGAGTGTGTCCGCCTTGTTTTTTTGTTATTTATCATCAGATCTTATGAGTACTGATTTATTTAACGGTTTCAACTATAAGTACCATATCATCAGATGTGGTACTTTTTCAATTAAACAACACTTAAAAAGCAATTATGATGGAATAATTATTGCCGTAATTAAAAAATCTGATTCCTTCAAAAAAAATGTCATGAAAATAGCCACTTATAATGTCAACGGAGTCAATGGACGCCTGCCTGTTTTACTGAAATGGCTGAAAGAAGCCTCGCCGGATATTGTCTGCCTTCAGGAACTAAAAGCACCTCAGGAACGTTTTCCGGTAGAGGAAATTAACAAAGCGGGTTATGAGGCTGTCTGGAATGGACAAAAAAGCTGGAACGGAGTTGCTATATTGGCAAAAAACAAAGAGATCACAGAGGTACAAAGATCTTTACCCGGTGATCCCGAAGACATTCAAAGCCGCTATATTGAAGCAATTATTGATAAAATGGTCATCTGCTGTCTTTATCTTCCGAATGGAAATCCTTATCCCGGACCTAAATTCGATTATAAATTATCATGGATCAAACGTTTTAAAAGAAGAACCAGCCAACTTATCACTATGGAACTTCCTGCCATTCTTATCGGTGATTTTAATATCATTCCGGAGCCCATTGACGTGTATAAACCGGAACGCTGGGAAAATGATGCCCTGTTCAGAACAGAAGTAAGAAAAGCCTACAAAGACCTTCAAAAGAAGGGATGGCTTGATACAATACGAAATCTTTATCCTGGCGAAAAAGTATACACATTCTGGGATTACTTATATAAAGCTTACGACAGGAATGTAGGTATGAGGCTGGACCATATTTTATTAAGCCCTTATCTTCAGAGCAGACTTCAGTCCGGTGGAGTAGACAGTCATGTACGCGGCTGGGAGAAAAGCAGCGATCATGCTCCGGTATGGATTGAACTTACGGACGAATTGTAACTCAAGAATATTATAATATACTCCCGGTTTATAAAATCAGGAGCATATTATAAGGTTGATATGAATACTAAGACTGTTTACGGCGACGGCCAGAAACTTTTTTATCAAGATCCCTGATATCCTGTCTCAGCTCACGAAACATTTCTTTAAAATTATAGCTTTCATAATCACCAGGCTCAAAATCTTCCGGGAAAATTCCTGAAGCATATTGCCAGATTTCAACAACTTCTTCAAATGGAATTTCATAAGGCTCATAAAAAGAATTGTCAGCACTTACACAGATCGTATTTTCTTTTTTTTCCTTAAAACGCTTATAGGTAATCCCATCATTCAACGTTACAAAAACATAGGTTTTTCCCTGTTTTAAATCATTGATTCCCTCCACATATTTTCCTACAATATAAGACCCATTTCTGAAGGGAGGCATGGAATCTCCATCCGCAGGGAATGCTCTGTATTTTCCGTTAGTAAGAAAGGGAAGCGCAATACGCTGAAGACTCTCAATATAATCTACATCACTGTAACCTTCCAGATATCCCATAGAAGCTTTTTGAGGAATAATTTCTATTGTATCATTTCCATGGGTATCTACCGCCACCGGAAGCACAATTCTGTTATCAGGTAATTTCAGCATATCATCCATAGGATACTTCTGAATATCTACAGACAGCATAAGATCAATACTTACATGAAAATATTTGGAAATTCTTACAAGCAGCTCGATAGGAGGTTCAGATATCCCGTTTTCATATTTTGAATACCGGACTCTGGAAATCATCAGTTCATCAGCTACATTTTGTTGGGAAAGCTTTCTCTTGGCTCTTAAGAAGCGTATATTATTTGAAAAAATTGACATTGATAAAAGTATGTGAGCAAAAATACAAAATTTGAATACGTTATCAACCACCGGAACAGGTTTTACTGTAATATATAGGCAAATTTGACTGGTCTGCTCTCCATTTTTATTAAAAAGTAGAAAATTTTCATATCTGAACAATCAATTTTCACGCATTAAAAATTGATTTCTGCACAAATATAGAAGGCTTTACATAGTTTAAACAATAATCATTGATAAATAGAATTTAGTGCAAAAATAATAACTCTAAATTTCATAAATTGAGTTATTATTTTTAACATTTAGTAAATCAATCACATATAAGTGAAAATCATATCTATACTAAAATACACATATATTAATGAAATATTAAATAATAAAAACATATAATTAATTTATTGAAAATAATTTGCAATTGTATTATTATTATTCATATATTCGTGATGTAATAATCATATAAAATTATAGTTATGAAAAACTTAAAAAAATTAGACAGAAACGAATTAAAAGCTATTTCAGGTAACGGATTACTAGATCCAATCGGTACTTTACTAGGTGGACTAGGAGGTGTAGTTGGTGGAGTAGTAGGCGGAGTAGGTACTATCGTTGGTGGTGTAGTTACTGGCGTTGGATCTACTGTTGGTGGTGTAGTTGGCGGTGTAAGCACTGTTGTAACTAACGCTTTATGCCAAACACAATGTGTTGTAAATGGTGTAATTCACATCAAATTACTTGAGTGTGGTTCTACTTGCTAATCAGTAAGGATAGACATTAAAAAATCATTCCGCTCTTTTCAGAGCGGATTTTTTTATACCTATACAGAAAACAGAAAAATCAATATATAGTACTTATAGTCAGTCACTTATTTTCATCAAGTATATTTTTGATAAAAATCAAATAAAGCAACAATGTTGCATTAATAAATTTAATTATCTAGCTTTGCCGGATTATTAAAGTATATGCACATGAAAAGGACTATTTATTTTTTGGTGGGTAGCACACTTATTTACTCACCATCCATTCTGAAAGCCCAGAAAAATAACCCTGAAAAAAAAATTGTAAAAGATATAGAATCTGTCCAGGTACAGGGAAAAACAAATTATAAATCTGTAAATATTTCAAGAAAAAAACTAGATTTTATTCAATCCAATACGTTGGGAGAAACGTTAAGCAAAATCCCTGGTATACAAAACTCCGGATATGGTCCTAATTCCGGGGCTCCGGTTATCCGAAGCCTAAGTGGAAACCGCGTAAAAATATTGGAAAATGGCACAGCAGTCAATGATCTTTCCGGAATAAGCCCGGATTTTACTACTGATATAGAGATGAATGCTGTTCAAAATATTACTATTTACAAAAACTCTGCAGCGGTTTTATATGGAGGGAAAGCTATTGGAGGAGCCATAGATATTGAAACCGATTATATAGCCAGACAACTACCGGAGAAAAAGATAAATTTCCGCGGACTTCTGGAAGGCGGAAGCAATAGCGGGCAGAAACAGGCTTTTTCTGCCAGAGGTATCATTGCCAAAAACTGGGTATGGACTGTAGGCGCATCCAATCAGAAGCAGGAAATAGTCAGAATTCCCGGGAAAACAAAAGACAGCAGATGTTATGATCCCAAGCTGGTGGGTTTCGACAGTGTTTTACAGTCACTATGCCAGATAAATGCAGATTCAAGACGCGTACTCAACAAGAGTCTTTTCCCCTACATCAGCCAGTTCGCCAAAGATCATATGATAGACTATGAACTTTCGGAAGATGATCTTTATACATTCAGTCCCACCTATTATAACCCTGCAGATGGTAAGACTTATCCAAATCCGAAGAATGACCTGTACGTTCCGGGTCAGGATCCTTCAACAGATCACTATAAAAGTGAAGTAAACGGGATCAGGGATTATGTAGAGACAAAAGACGGAACCATACCCAATAGTCATTCAGAAAGCAATTCTTTTTATGTGGGAACCAGTTATATAGGGAAATCATTATATGCCGGAGGAGCGTATCAAAACTCTTATTCATATTTTGGAGTTCCCGGGTATGCAATGCAAAAAATCCCCACACATACTCATGGAAAGCCACAAAAAATAGAGTATCGCCCTATCAATATCAGAAGTTTATCTCACAAAGCCATGTTTGAATCAGGCTATAAATTTACCAATTCTCCAATAGCCGGTATTAAACTCAATTACATGGGAGTATTTTCAAAAAACGCAGAACTTCTCGACCGTTACCGGGCTAATCAGTTTGCTGTAAACCAGCATAACGGACGTCTAGAGATTGCACAACAGAAATTAAAATTTCTTACGGGGACCACAGGTCTTGAAATTCAATACAGAGATATGGAAGGAACAGGGGGCCAGAGATATTTACCCAATAATATAAGCCGCGAAATTGGAGTATTTACAATGCAGCACCTTGATTTTAATAGTGTTCAGCTGGATCTTGGATATAGAAACGATCATGTACAGCGAAGAGCAGAGGCAGATAGTAAATATGTCACAAGCCGCGGACTATCCGGTGGGAAACTCAGTGACAGAGACTTTACTCTTCATCAATTCCACAGTTCTGCTCAATGGGATATCTTTAAAAAAGGTTTTCTGAAAGTACAATACAACCATTCTGAAAGAGCCCCGGAAGTGAATGAACTCTATTCTGGAAACAATCATTTTGCTATTCTGACAGAAGAAAATGGCGATGATAGGCTGGATAAGGAAACGGCAAACACAGTTGAAATAGGAGGTGGCTTGAACCTGAAGAACCTTCGGGTATCTGCCAACTGGTACCATACTTCTTATAAAAATTATATTTACCTTGCCCACACAGGGCTTTCCAGGGAAGTTTTTCTTGTAAAAGAATGGCGTTCTGATGATACAGAAATCAACGGAATTGAAGCTGAAGCTGCTTATAAAGCAGATCTCGGAAAAATAGGAAAGTGGGAGATCGGTGCTTACTATGATCTGGTAAGAAATATAAGCGTTGCCGACAGTTCCATAAGAAAATGGAGTGATGGCGATTATATGCCTAATATGCCTACAAGCCGTTTTGGATTCAATCTGGAAGGAACTCTACAGAACTTCAGCCTGAATCTGAGTCTGGATCATTATTTACAACAAAAATATTTAGGAAAAAATATCAATCCTGAGCTTCCTATGCCGGCTTTTTCATTACTGAATGTACGCTTCGCATATAAAGACAACAGTTTAGCCTTTGGTGAGCTGGAATATTATATTATTGGAAATAATCTTCTGAACACCGAGGCAAGACTACAAAACTCCCAGTTAAAATTTATAAGTCCGCTTCCTGGAATAAATGTTTCAGCAGGTGTGAAAATAACGATATAAATCAATCTTATTTCTGCAGTTGTCATTAATAAATAATAGCTGCAGATTTTTTTTAGGTTATCTATTCAAAATCAGTCTTAGAATGCAAACCATTTGTGCAGTTTCTATCCCATTTATTTATTCAAAAAATATCAAAAAAAAAGTAATAAAATTTTAATACGACAAGTTCTGTCGCTGCGCGTCTATATCTTTATGTTAGAGATAAGATAAACAATCCCGGGAAATTATTGTCTTACTAAAACCAAAATTAACTTTTTAACAACTATTTTTTTAATTATGCACAAAAAACAACTAGTAATCATTTTCCTTTTTCTATTTTTCTGTTCTTATGCACAGACTGAATTTATTACTTTGTGGAAACCTAATGTAAACGGTACCATTGATCATGCAATATCTTTCGGCGGTACAGGAACCAATTATACCATTAGCTGGGAAGAAGTAGGATACCCACAACATAATGGAGTCCTTAATTCTGTTACATCTAATAGTACCAATCCAATTACCATTTCTTTTGGAACCTCTTTACATACAAATCCTGTCCAGGCAGTCTACAAATTGAAAGTATCCAATGGCAGCGGGCTATTTTACGGGTTCAGAGCCAGCACAAACGCTATTGATCCAAATGCCAATCCGGAATTCACCGAGATCAGTCAGTGGGGAGACATCATTTGGCTTCAACAATTTAATCAGGGATTTGCAGGCTGTCCGAACCTTAATGTAACAGCTGCAGATATTCCCAATCTGACACAGATAAACAATTTATCAGAAATGTTCTATAATTGTTCGTCTTTGATCGGCAATAATTCATTTTCAAGTTGGAACACCAGTACAATTACTAATATGAGTAATATGTTTAGCAGAGCAAAGCTATTTAATCAGAATATTGGAAGCTGGAATACAGCGAATGTAAAAGATTTTAATGGAATGTTTTCTTTTGCATCTGCTTTTAATCAGAATATTTCCGGTTGGAATACTGCATCCGGAACCAACTTCTCGGCAATGTTCAAGGATGCTGTAGCTTTTAACCAGCCATTAAATTCATGGAACACATCAAATGCTACTAATTTTCGCTATGTATTCTCTAATGCAGCAGCATTTAATCAGCCTCTTAATAATTGGAACACCGCTAAAGTAACAGATTTTGAACATATGTTTGAAAATGCAGTCTCATTCAACCAGCCTATTGGAAACTGGAATGTAGCCAAGATTAGTTATTACTCAGGTTTTAACATGTTTAATGGTGCTGTACTTTTTGATCAGGATATTTCTGGCTGGAACATCCGACTTCAAAATTTTTTCGGAGGTTCAATCGTTTTCGGATTAAAAAACTCCGGTTTATCATGTACAAACTATAATAATTTTCTAATTGCTCTCAATAATAATCCTACATGGGTGAACACAACATTGACATCCGGAAGTATAGATGCAACAGGGTTGATCTATTCCACACCACAAGCCATTATGGCAAGAGCTCAATTGGTTAACAGAGGCTTTACTATTGTTGGAGACACCTATAACCCAGGATGCTTTTTATCAACAGCAGAAGTTTCAAAAAAAACAAAAACTCCAGCGTATCCAAATCCAACAACAGGAATGATCACTGTGGAGGCTACTGCAAATGAAAATGCTTATTTATATGATATCACTGGAAAACTCATTAAAAATATGACGTTTATAAAAGGAAAAAACACGATCGATCTTACCGAATTTCCTTCAGGGAATTATCTTTTAAAAGGAAATACTATTTTCAGTAAAATAATTAAGAAATAATAGATCAGCCGAAAGGTTACCTCTATCAAATAAGCTCCATAGTCTTTGTACTTTGGAGCTTTAATGTTAAGTGTGTTATATTTGTGTCAACTAAGAAGAATAACCAACGACTCACTAAGAATTGATGACAGAGAAATTCCCTATAATAAACAGTACCCTTTCACCCAATGAACTTGGTAAACTTATTCAACAAAAATATAAACTGACCGACAAAACGGAATGCAGCATATTTCGGCTTGCTATGAATCATTTATACATTGTTCATGATGATGAAAACAAATACGTTTTTAGAGTGTACACCCATAACTGGCGGACAAAATTAGAAATTGAGGAAGAATTAAGACTTTTAATCCTGCTAAAAGAAGCAGACCGACAGGTTGCTTTTCCAATAGCTGATCAATCGAACAAATTTATTCAAGAAATTGAAACTCCGGAAGGAAAGAGATTGGGCGTTTTATTTTCGTATGCTAAAGGCATAAAGACAGCAAAATTTTCATCCCAAACAAGTTTTCTAATTGGACAGGCATTAGCAAAAGTTCATCAGTCCACAGAAAATATTGAACTGATGAGAATGTCTTACAATGTTCAAAACCTGCTTAAGAACCCTGTCTTAAAAACAAAAGAATTCTATAGTAAAAATGTTGCCGAAATTGAATTTTTAGAAACCCTTTCTGCTTTTTTAACGCTAAAAATGGAAAATACAGACAAACAGAAAATGAGATATGGAGCCGTTCATCTTGACGTTTGGTTTGACAATCTGCACATTGACGATGAAAAGGAAATAACATTTTTTGACTTTGATTTTTGTGGCAACGGTTATTTATGCTTTGACATTTCTTATTTCCTGTTTCAGTTATTTACTACCAATTTGAACGAAGAGGAATATCAGGTAAAAGCAGATAGTTTCATAAAAGGTTACGAGACTGTAACTAAAATTAGTAGCGAAGAGAAAGAGTTTTTACCCTACGCATGTTTAGCAATTATGACCTATTATATAAGCGTTCAGTGTGACAGATTTGAATATTGGACAAATATTTTCTTGAATGAAGATCATTTAAAAAGAATGGTTGGAAATTTAAAACGATGGATTGTTTACAACCACATTGAGATTAATAACAAACTTGTAACCAACTAAAAGGGATAGGTTTAACAGTTATTATCTACTCATTTCTGTATTTTTTCCCCCAGTATCTTAGGGTTATCAGCACATCCTGAAGGCTTCTGCCTTTATCACTGATGCTGTAATGAACCCGGGGAGGCACTTCTTTATAATCTTTCCGGATGATAAGTCCTTCATCCTGCAGTTCTTTAAGCTGTTTGATCAGCATTCTTTCGGTAATGTTATGCAGCCTCCCTTTTATTTCAGAATATCGGAGTTCATCATTATCCAGCAACGAAGCCAGTATTCCCACTTTCCATCTGCCTCCGATAACTGATAGGGTATAGAACATCCCGCAGTTTTTAATAAGGTCTGTTTCGTTTAAAAAATTTGTTGAATTTTCTTTTCTCATATACATGGGTGGGTACATACAATTTTGTAGGTACTTGTTTATGGTAAAGGTATAAAATATTTTTGTCTAGATATAAAACAAAATTAAAATGGGACAAAAAGTATGGCTAATTACAGGTGTTTCCAAAGGATTGGGAAAAGAGCTTTCAAAACAAATCCTTGATGCCGGGGATATTGTTATAGGAACTGTGCGGAATGAGGAGGACCAGCAGACCTTCGACAATAATGTAAATGCAAAATCTTTTATTATTGATCTTACCAAAACAGATCATATTGATTCACTTATTAATGAGGTCATTGAACAATACGGTCAGATTGATGTTTTGGTAAACAATGCGGGTTTCGGTGTATTTGGAATGATTGAAGAGTTTGAGGAACAGGAAATTATCAGGCAATTCAATGTCAATTTTATGTCTGTATGGAAACTTTGCCAGGCCGTCATTCCATATATGAGAAATAAGGGTCAGGGAGTAATTGTGCAGCTTTCTTCAAGGGTTGGCATTACGGCTGGTATTGGGAACGGTATTTATGCAGCCAGTAAATTTGCTCTTGAGGGAATGAGTGAATCACTTGAACAGGAAGTGAAACCATTTGGTATAAAAGTGTTGCTGGTAGAGCCTGGGGCTCTGCGTACCGATTTTTTTGGGGAATCTGTGTATTATGCCCGGAACAAATTTCCTCTATATGCAGAAAAATTAGGGGATATAAGGATAAATACAAAAAAGATCAACGGTAATCAACCCGGTAATCCTGTTGCCGCTGCACAGGCTATCATCAGGGCTGTAAATAATGATGTTCCAACCTTCAGGTTACCTCTTACAGCGGGTACTATCGAAACTATGAAAGCCAAAATTGCTGATTTACAGAATTGTATAGCATTAACCGAAGAGATTGCAGTAAGTGTGGATTATTAACAACTGAAGAATGAAAATAACTTTTAAAAACATTCTGTACTGGGTTTTGTACATAGGATACCTGTACATCATAGTACCATCCTCATTGTTTAAAATTTTTCAACGCCCGGCGATGATGCAAAGCATGGAATCATTAGGTTTTAACAAAACATGGACTCTGGCCATCGGAATTGCCGAAGTGATCGGAGTTGTTCTGGTGATTCTGGGACTCTACAGGTCTCAATTCAGAACTATAGGCATATTATTCCTGTTTCCCTTTGCGATTGGTGCCTTTACTACTCACATGGCACATCAGGAGTATCATCATTATGGGCATTCACTCATCATGTGTTGTATTTCTGCAATCCTTTTATTTTTAGACAGCAGGATCAAAATAAATCTTTCCAGTACTAAAAAATTATAAAGAAATAAAGCAGCCTCGAAAATGATCATTTTTTCATCATAATAAAAGTATTCAGCATAAATGAAAGCAAAATACTTTTAATAGATATTTATTTTAATTAATTTAATATAAAATAACATTTTTCAACACTGTATAATGCTGATAATGAGCAATTACTATTAATTATTTTTTCTTGTCAAAGTGAAATAATTTATTAATTTAGCTATACAAAGTTTTGTGAAAAAATCAGTAAACAGAAAATTTCTTTCAATCGAACGATTGAAAGAAATTTCAGGAAATGGATTTATCTTCCCATGCACTTACAAATGCTGTGATGATAGCTCATTACTATGATGTTCAGATTTTCAATGTCCCGCAGTAATACATCCTAAACAATTAAATATGAATGTTTTAAAGTTTAAATTATTAGCATTAATTATAACAGGTATAATGTTAATTTCCTGCTCTTCAAGAAGTAAATTCACCTCTGAATCATTGAGCATTGGAATGACAAAAGAACAGGTTATATCAAAATTTGGAAAACCCTATAAATCTTCATTTACAGAAAATAAAGAAGCCGGAGAAATTAAAGAATCTTTATACTATAGAGAAAGTTTAAATATGGGAAATAGATCAATAACAAATATTTTAACTTTTAAAGGTGGAAAATTGGTTTCTCTTGAACAAGGGCAGGAATCTGAGAATAATTCTCCGTTTATAATTCATCCCTAATCAAATGCTTACTGTAAAAAGAAAATTGAATAGTAACTCTCATCAAATCTGAATTCCATTTAGATTAACATAACAATTTTATTATTTTGTTCTGTTTTTGATTTCATCAGAAGCATTATTGAAATCACGTATTTTTCCAATTTTTTTGTTTCCGAAGTTATAAGAGATAGAAATATTTAATTGACGTGGATAGTTATAAATATTGATATAATTGTAGTTTCCGTTTTGTTGCGGATCATCAATTATAACCCTATTGGTATTTAAAACATCATAAACAGTGGCTGCAAAGGTCCAGTCATTCCATATTTTTTTGAGCCCTATTTCCAAACTGCCGAGAGGCCTTAACTGACCCAGTTCTATCTGGTAATTGCCAACGTACCAATAGTTAATACTGGCAAACCATGTTTTAGCCTGATCAAGTCTTATATTATTATTAGTTGAAATGGTTATTCCATTTGATTTTCTGGAATTAATATATGCCGGAAACTTTTCACCTGTTAACGGATCCGTATCAATACTTCCATCATTAATATTATGCTGTAAACCAATACTTACATTGGTATTCCAATACTGTTTAAAAAATGATTTCTGGAAACCGATTATAAAGTTGAATTCTTGACGGTTGCCAAAATTGGTTCTTATATACCTTAATACATTTACATGGCTGCCGTTATTTTCAATTATTCCCTGCAAAGGTATTTGCAGGATAACATCTTTATAATATTTATGACCGACAATGAAAAAATATGAATTTTTGAACATATAATTAAGTTCCTGGGAATAAACTGCGGAAGCTTTCATAAACGGATTATTCTGAACATAATTGGTTTCCGTTAAATAAGTTCTTACAGGGTTTACTTCCCAAAATGAAGGTCTTTTCATACGGCCTGAAAAAGAATATGAAAGATTATGATCTTTATTGATAGAGTAGTTCAGGTTTAGGTAAGGTAAAATATTATGATAGTTTCTCGTAAGATTTTTTAAATTGTCGTCCTGAGCGTTATAAGAGTTTCCTTTATTTTGTGTTAATTCATAACGGATTCCGGCTTTTGCAGAGATTTTATCGTTTACTTTTTTTTCAGCAGTCAAATATCCTCCGTAAATATTCTCCAGATAAAAAAAATGATTTGGATTTCTAACTGCTACACCGGTAGCCAATTGATATAGACTTGTTTCTGTATCATTATCTGTTTTCGTATAGCTGTAATTTCCTCCAAAAGACAGTGTGAAATCATTTTTAAATTTCTTATAATAATCTACCGTTACCGAAAAACTGTTAATAATCTGTGGTGTTTCCTGAATAATCTGGCTTATATCTTCTCCCATATTTCCATTGGAATCTGATGCTGATGTCGTATTGAGGCCATTCTGTTTTTTTCTGAAGTTTAGATAGGCTGCATTTAGATTTAATTTACTGCCGATAGAATCCGTTTTTAATTCATAGTTTAAATTGACAGAATTATTATAAGATTCAGCGTTTTCATGATTTATGCTTCGGTTATAAGAAGTTTTCCAGACGGTATCATTTAATACATTTACAGCGTTAAATAAATTGGTAACCGAAGTAAAATTTTTGTTATACCAGTTGTTATAGCTCAATGCAATGCTGCTTTTGTCATTTAAAGCATAATCTATATTCAGATATCCTCCATAGTCCTTGTTCGGAATAGATACGATCCCTTCCGAACGATTTGAAGCTATATTGCTGCCATTTTCCAATATATAATACTGCCGTTTGGTGTTTTCACTACTATTAAAACTTGAATTAATTCCGAGATTATTTTTTCTATAATTGATAGAAAATCCCATTCCCGGATTGTTATAATATCCCTGATTATTGCTCATTCTTAAGCTTCCGTTCAGGCCATTTTCTGTTATCTTTTTTAGAATAATATTAATAACCCCATCTGAAGATTCAACTTGAAATTCGCTGCCGGGCATCGTAATAATCTCTATTTTCTGTATGCTATCAGATGGCATACTTTTTAAAAAGGCTGCCAGAGCATCAGCATCCATTTGATTTTTTTTACCATTGATATAGATTACAGCATTTGATTTTCCGGCAATCCGTAAAGTTTTATCATCCATTGATGAAATCAGGGGAGTTTCTTTTAAAAGACTAAAGACCGTAGCCCCTTTTGCTGCCGGGGAAGCTCCTACATCATATATAAACCGGTCATTTTTTCTCTGGAATTTATTTTTTTTCAGTACAATTTCATTTATTTTCTTTGTTGCTGCTGTATCTTTTTTTTCTTGTGCAGTTACAATTGTTCCGCTCAGTACAATGATTAAATGGATCAGACGTTTCATATATTTATGTTTTTTATTTTATGCATTACAATGTAGCTTGTTATACAATATACATGTATACAATTCATGAATTAATCATGAATCTATTTAAATAAGACATTCGAGATATCACAAGTATTACATCGCGAACCAAATAGTACTGCAGATATCCTGAATTATAATGAGAAAAGCTATAAACAGAAACCCGCTCAATAGAGCTATATGCAGAATGTGTATATATAATCAGCCCGGATAGATTATTTGTTTATCCGGGCTGACTGAAGTTTAAATAAAAATTAATCCTTAAGCAGGACAGATAGGATATCCTCCGTTTGGACATTTTAATGTACAGTCTCTTATCACATAGCTACCATTGGAAAGTCTGCAGACTCCTTGTACATTACCTCCGGCAATGCTTTTCAATTGTTCTCTGGAAAGGCTTTTTTTGTTTTTTAAATTTTTCATTGTAATATTTTTTGGTTAAGAAATATGTTAATTATTGTGGACATACCACTGCTGGGCATGCACTAAGGCTTGGGCACCGGGGGATCCCGGCAGGAGGGCAGCATTCATATAAACATTCTTTGATAGTGATATTCATTCCATTGCCCATTACATTTTTTAAATACTCTCTTGAGAGCACCTTTCTGTTTTGTGATTTTTTCATTCTTAAAATTTTAGGTTAGTTATAATTTATATGATTTATGAATAATTACTTATTTTTTCTATCATGTATTTTGATCTTTTTTGGAGATTTGATTCGGACGGATAATCATTACCGTTGGAGTAAAGATCATATTATAATTGATTAATAATGCTTTATTTTCTAAAGAATAAAGGCCGAAAAACCTTTGAATCAAATTTTTTACTACCAGATTGATAAAGATCAGAACAATAAGTTGAAAGTGTCTTTTGCATTAAGTAATGCAACTACTTTTGGAGACCATGTGTTGAGAAGTATGCATACCGTTACTTTTTGCTTTGGAAAATAATAGGATTTACCTCCAAAGCCGAATACGTGTCCGTCATGGCCCAGGGCCGCTCCCTGATTGGTATTCAGTTTCATTAATCCCAATCCATATTGTTTATTGTATTTTAAGTCTGGTTCCAGGCGATCAGGATCATTATCTACAAAAGTCTGAAGCTGCTGCATTGAAGCAGGAGAAAGTATTTTATTCGTTAACAGGGTCTCCAAAAATTGAGCTACATCAGAAGATGTTGAAATCATTCCACCGTCAATTGCTCCTTCACCACCGATTCCGTTATTATCTATATGCGTTACTTCAGTCAATGCCTCATTAGCGGTTTCAGCATAATAGGATCGGGTGAGCTGATCGGGGAGCAGAGTGCTTGCTGTCGTGTTTTTCAGCCCCAGGGGGTTGATTATTTTCTCGGTAATTACCCGATAGGAAGGTTTTCCCGTTACTTTTTTTATAACCAGGGAAAGCAGAAGATAATTGGAATTACTATAATATCCCTTTCCAACCGGATCGTCGGCAGGTTTATCATAGATCAGCTGAAGAGTCTGCTCTGCGGAATAATTGACAATACTCCCGTCAAAAACACCGGGGGCGATATCCTGTAAATAATTCCGGATTCCCGCTCTGTGATTAAGGCACTGCTCAATCGTTACCTCATTGGCATTGGCAATATGATCTGTAATAGTGTGAGGAAGATATTTATTGATTTTATCCTTGATATTCAGGAGACCTTCTTCCTGCAATTTCAGAATAGTTGTGGAGGCAAACATTTTCGTCATACTTCCGATGCGGAGCCTGTTATTGGCAGACATCCTGATACCTTTTTCCCTGTCGGCTAGTCCGCCTGAACCGCTCCATATTCCTTCAGGAGAAATGACTGTAATGTTGACACCCACAGCACCGGCCGCTATAAACTGATCAACGATACGCTGATATTTTTTTGCATTCGGGTGCTCGGTGGGTACATTAATAGATTGATCATCCCTGCAGGAATTCATCGCAGCAAAAGCAGCAGTCAGAAATGTTAGAAACCATAGTTTTTTCATAGAAAAATTTTAATGAGTTAGTATTAGATTAAACTGAAACAGATAAATTTCTCTTCTTATGGTATTCTTTTATATTTTCTTAAGATATCAATTACAGGCTGATGGGGAAGGGCATATGATTTATTTCCATTGACACCTTCCATTGTTTCGGCGGCGATCATGGCATTAATGATAGATTCTTCAACGGCTTGTACAGTTGCATCAAACAGAGGATCTATCAGATCATTGGGAAGCACCTTCACTGTGGAAAAATCTTTCCTCTGGAAAGCTGTGGGATTGGCTGTTGAAAAAGCAATGAAAATGTCCCCTGAACTGTTCATTCCATAGCCGCCTACATTCCCGATTCCCAAAGGAACTCTTGATGCAATACGTTTTAATTGATGGGGTAATAACGGCGCATCGGTTGCAATGACCACAATGATGGAACCGTCACCTTCCTGCCGGTAAGACTGTGAAGGCAGTTTTAATTCGCTGCCCACTGTATGCTCCAGTTCTTTTCCTACCGGTACACCTGCGATCTTCAGGGATTCTTTCCTCCCAAAATTAGCCTGAACCAGAGCGCCAACCGTATAAGTAGAATCTCCGATTTTCACAATCCTTGATGCCGTTCCTGTTCCGCCTTTAAAACCAAGGCACATCATTCCGGTTCCTCCGCCAACATTTCCTTCCTGGATTTTACCGGATTTCGCACTATTTAACGCCTCGTAAACATTACTTTCTTTTACCTGAAAACCATAGATGTCGTTTAAAAAACCATCATACGTTTCAGCCACTACAGGATAAGTGTACCACCAATCTTCTTTATACCAATGTTCCTTCACAAACCATTTGAGAACTGCATCTCTCACTACTCCCACACTATTGGTATTGGTAATCATGATAGGGGTTTCTAAAAAACCGGATTCCGTTACCCAGGTAGTACCTGTCATTTCGCCATTCCCGTTCAGTGTGTACCAGTTGGCAAAAACAGGATTATTATTCCGGCCCCTTGGTAAAATAGCTGTAACTCCTGTCCGGACAGGTCCTTTCCCGATTGTATTTTTACCTTTTCCCGAAATAATTGTACTATAACCTACCTCAACTCCCTTTACGTCTGTTATAGAATTGAATGCGCCAACGGTTCCGCTAAATGGAATTCCTATATCCCTGGCCCGTAATTTCTGTCCAAATGTTAAGCTTTGCATATATATTAGTAAAAAAGAGAATATTATATTTTTCATAATTATCAGTTATAGAAGGCGATCAGGCAGCATGAAATACCTTTGAAAACTTCTATATTAAAATTAAATTATTGATTTTTTAGTTTATTCGTGTGATGATTGTTTAACCGAGAAACGTTAAGAGTTCTTTTATAAATGCCTCCGGATTTTCTTCAGCTACCCAATGTGCTGTTTTAGGAATGCGTACTGATGTAACCCTTTCGGCTACTTCTTCCATCATTTCTTTCATAAAAGGTCCACTTGTACTTATTTCTCCTCCAACTGCCAGAACGGGAATAGTTAGTTTCCCATTTTTGGCCAAGCTTTCTTTATTGTCCAGTATATCTTGGTCAAATGCCCGGTAAACTTCCAATCCGGCTTTCATAGCACCGGCTGAAGAATATGCCTGACTAAAAACATCCATATCAGTTTCATTAATGGCAGCTGTATTATAAATACGATAGTTGAAAAAATAATGTAAATATTCCCGTTCACGACCAGTAATAAGCATTTCAGGCAGGTTGTGTACGTTATGGAATGCAAAATGCCAGACCCTGTGATCTGTTCTTATTTTATCAAATATTTTTGTGCCGGGTAAAGGAGCGTCTATTACTACCAGCTGAGATACGGATGTACGGTATTCTTGTGCATAAGCATACGCAATCATTAAACCTATATCATGTCCTATAAGGACTACAGGGGTTTGTATCTTAAGGTGTTCCTTTAACAGGTGGTGAATATCACTGGCCATAGTGCGTTTATCATATCCGCCCGCAGGTTTCCAGGAATCTCCGGCTCCTCGGTAATCCAAGGCAATAACTCGAAATCCCTTATTAACCAATGCAGGTATTACCAATCGCCATTCCCACCATGTCTGCGGAAAACCATGTATCAGAATAATTATATTCTCTCCATTTCCTGCTTCTGCGTAATGTATACGTAATGTACTGCTGATAACTGCCATCCCATGATTCAAGCTAACATCACCAGGTAATTCTTTATGTTTCATATTCTTATAGGTATGTTTCAGTATTAAATTTTTATCTTTACAAAGATCTGATAGGGGCATTTAAACCGGGCTATCATTTCGATAGAAGTAGCTGCCTCAAACTTTCGAATCAATGTTTTTTAATTATTTTTATTTCGATATGCAACTAGATAAACTGCACTACGCAATTTTAAACGAACTACAATTAAACGCCAGAGCGAGCAATGCTGAAATAGGCCGAAAAATAGGACTTACAGCTCCGGCTGTTGCAGCACGTATAAAAAAGCTGGAGGAAACAGGGATAATAAAAGGCTATACTGCTGTTGTGAAATATACAGAATTGCAATACACACAAAATGTTTTAATTGCAATAAAATTACACCCTAGTATTATGATTATGTCCTTTTTAAAAGAAACTGAAGAAATAGAGGGGATTGTAAAAATGGTACATACTATAGGAGAATATTGTTTCTTTTTACATATGTTTCTGAAATCAACACAAGAAATTACTTTAGTCCTGGATCGCTTGAGTAAATTTGGCACAACAAGAACTTATTCTATTCTGTCGGTACCTATTGATCACAAACCAATTACTTTTAAGTAGTGTTAGCCTCCATGAAAGAAATAAGACAAAATGAGGCAGTAGGAGTTTCTTTCTTATCAATGATTATTTAATTATAACAAAACTTCCTTCAACAAGGGTTTTGCAATAGTGGTGCGAAACTGCAAAGTTCAACGGTATTTTTTCAATTCAACTTTTGTATAAAATTGAAGATTTGAATTTTATTGCTGCACCATCACAAAGCCACAAAATAACGTTTAAAATGAATATAAAAATCTCAAAAACGATTCATTAAATTTTAATTTAAATTCCGAAATTCATTAGGGGTAACACCAGTTCTCTGCTTGAATAATCGAATAAAATGCTGCGGATATTTAAAACCCAATTCATAAGCAATCTGACTAATAGATTTATCAACATTGAATACTCTTTGCTTGGCAACATCAATAATTTTATTCTGAATATATTCCTGCGCAGTTTTTCCTGTTTCTTTCTTGATCAAATCTCCAAAATAGTTGGGTGATAAATGTAATTCATCTGCACAATATGCCACAGATGGAAGCCCTACAGTATTAGGTTTCTCAGATGAGAAGTAGTTGTTTAATAATTCTTCAAATTTTTCTAAAATGCCTTTATTCACATTTTCTCTAGTGATAAACTGACGGTCATAGAAGCGGTCACAGTGATTAAGAAAAAGTTCAATATTCGATGTGATGACTTTTTTACTATGTTTATCTACTGGGCGGCTCAATTCAAATTGAATATCAGCAAACATTTCCAAAACCATTTGTTGCTCTTTTGCTGATAGATGCAGCGCTTCATTGGTCTGGTAACCAAAAAATCCATATTCAGAGATGCCCTTACCTAAAGAAGTTCCTTTAATTAAATCCGGATGAAATACTAATCCATGCCCCAAAGGCTGATACTTATCAATTTTGTTTTCTACATCAACAACTTGTCCCGGAGAAACAAAAACCAATGTTCCTTCCTGATAGTCATAGGTTGCCCGACCATATTTCAGATCACCACATTTTACATCTTTTAAAAAAATGCAGTACAGATTAAAATACATTTTAGATCCTGTTCTTTTATGTGCTTTCGAAAAATCTATTACACTTACCAAAGGGTGAAGGGTCTCGTGATTATTAAATTGATTATAATCGTTTACTGTTTCAAAATAGATTGATTGGCTCATAACGGTATCATTTTGTAATACAAATCTAAAGATAAAAATACCCGCTTTTTTACATTATTCCCCAGAACAGTAATATTGGTTACAAGTTCCGTAATCTATCTACCAACAGGCTTGTCAATAAGTTGGAAATTTGCAGTAACAAATTGATTAACCAATTTTATTCTTTGCGAAACAAAAAATAAATAAGATAAAAAATGAAAAAAGTAATATTGAACAATAGCATAGAAATGCCGGTTTTAGGATTCGGAGTATTTCAGGTCCCGGATCCCGCAGAATGTGAAAAAGCTGTTATTGATGCAATTGATACAGGCTATCGATTAATTGATACTGCTGCATCTTACGGTAATGAACAAGCGGTTGGTAATGCCATTAAAAACAGTGGAGTTGCAAGAGAAGATTTATTTATCACGACAAAACTTTGGGTACAAGACACAGGATATGAAAAAACTTTAAAAGCTTTTGAAACATCATTGAATAAACTTCAGTTGGAATATCTGGATTTATACCTTATTCATCAGCCGTACGGAGATATTTTCGGATCCTGGAAAGCAATGCAGGAATTGTATGAACAAGGAAAAGTAAGAGCTATAGGAGTTTCCAATTTCCATCCTGACAGGATCGCAGATTTGGTTGCCAACAGTGGATTTACACCAGCAATCAATCAAATCGAGACTCATCCTTTCCATCAACAGGTTGAAACACAAAAATTCTTAATTGAAAATAATGTACAGATTGAATCCTGGGGGCCTTTTGCAGAAGGAAAGAATGATATTTTTAATAATGAAGTTTTAAAAACGATCGCAGAAAAATATAACAAATCTGTAGCTCAGGTCATTTTGAACTGGTTGACGAGTAGAAATGTTATCGTTATTCCAAAATCTGTAAGAAAAGAAAGAATGGCTGAAAATTTCAACATTTTTGATTTTGAACTTTCTTCTGAAGATATGAATTCAATAGCAACCTTAGACACTGAATCCAGCTTGTTTTTTGATCATAGAGACCCCAACATGGTTAAATGGCTAAGTGAAAGAAAATTGGACTTGTAATCCAATTTCATCAGTAAAAATATGATCAAATGAATAGGTTAGCAATGAAAAATAAGACAATAAAATATATAAGTTTAATCACCTTAATTTTAGTCTCCAATTTTTTTGTTAAAGCACAAAATAAGGTGACACAAAAACCAATTACTATTGCGTCACAAGGCAATTTCTCAGCCGGAGGTTCGGTTATCAAAAGTGAAGGCGTTTTCGATCCGTTAAAACCATGGAATGTGTCTCAAGGAGGGCAAACAAGACACGGAGATCACGCTGATGTTTTTTACCAAATTTCTGTCAAATCTAAAAAACTTTCGATGATTTTCCTGCACGGTTACGGACAGTCTAGACGAAGCTGGCAGACCACAGCGGATGGAAGAGAAGGTTTTTCCAATATTTTTTTAAGAAAAGGTTATAGTGTCTATCTGGTTGATCAACCAGGTCGTGGAGAGGCCGGGCAAACTACAAAACCCGGACAAATTAGCGGTACGCCAGATGACCAGACTTGGTTTACCCAATTTCGAATTGGTCTATATCCCAAATTCAATGAAGGAGTTCAGTTTCCAAAAGACAGCACTTCTATGGATCAATTTTTCCGTATGATGACACCTAATACAGGAAATATAGATGAAGCAACGATTGTTAATGCAATGTCTTCGGTTATGGATAAATCCGGAAACGGAATTCTTTTCACACATTCGGCAGGAGGTTCACCCGGATGGAAAACAGCCATTAAAAATGAAAAAATTAAAGCTGTCGTTGCCTATGAACCCGGAGGATTCACATTTCCGGAAGGTGAAGAACCAGAAGGAAACCGAGGAGGAAAGGGTGTTCCGATGAACGAATTTATGAAACTGACTAAAATTCCCATTGTAGTTTACTATGGGGATTATATTCCAACTGAAGAAACTAATGCAGCATCATTAAATTTTTGGAAAAACGTTCTTACGACAGCAAGACAATGGGCAAAAATCGTAAATAGTCACGGTGGAGATGTTACTATTGTTCATCTTCCTGAACTGGGCATTAAGGGGAATACCCATTTTCTAATGTCTGATTTGAATAATGTAGAAGTTGCAGAGCTCTTATCAAAATGGCTGAAGGAGAAAGGTTTGGATAAGTAATATTGATTAAACAATAATTGATATATGGAAAAGTTGAAAAATTTTGGCGTATGGTTTTGTGCAATACTTCTACTATTATCATCTTGCTCAAAAGCTCAGAAATCAATATCTGAAGAAAAGGAAATGCTGAAAGACAAAAATGTATTGATTGTTTATCTATCACGAACAAAAAATACAAAAACAATTGCCGACATCATTCATCAAAATATTGGTGGAACCTTAATTGAGTTGGCATTACAGAATCCTTATCCCAAAGATTACAAAGCAATTGTAGATCAGGTGGCGAAGGAAAATGAAACCAATTTTTTACCTCCGCTTAAAACAAAGATTGAAAATATTGAAAAATATGACGTGATCTTCTTAGGGTTTCCAACCTGGGGAATGCAGTTACCACCTCCGATGAAAAGTTTTTTGAGCCGGAATAATTTTAAAGGAAAAACAATTATTCCTTTTAATACCAATGCTGGCTACGGGATTGGAAGCAGCTTTGAAACTGTGAAAGAGCTAAGTCCTGAAAGCAGAATATTAGAAGGTTTTACGATTAAAGGAGGAGTTGAACGGGATGGAATTTTATTCGTAATGGAAGGAAAGAAGAAAGTTGAAGCGGAAAAGAAAGTGAAAGAATGGCTGAATAAAATCGGGATGTCAAAATAGCATAATTATAATAATTTTTAAAAGTAAAAAGAATGAGACAACTGAAATATTTGGGTTTTATAGCAGTATTAATGTGTGTTTCACTATTTACAAATACCATAAACGCACAAAAAATGACAAGCTCCAATTCGCAGCTAAGCGAAAAAGATAAAAACATCATCATCATTTCTTCATTTACGGCACAAGGTAAATTAGAGGAATTAAAAGCAAGTTTAAATAAAGGTCTGGATGCAGGATTAACAATCAATGAAATAAAAGAAATTTTGGTACATACTTATGCTTATTGTGGTTTTCCGAGAAGCATAAGAGGTTTACAGACTTTTATGGAAGTTCTTGATGAAAGGAAGGCAAAAGGAATTAATGATATTGTTGGAAAAGAAGCTTCTATTGTTGAGAGTGAAAACAACAAGTATGAACGTGGAAAGGAAATTCTTGGTCAACTTACTACCCAAACAAAGCAACCAGACAAACTTTCGGGCTATTCAGCATTTGCTCCGACAATAGATACATTTCTAAAAGAACATCTATTTGCTGATATTTTCGAGAGAGATCTTTTGACTTATGCGCAAAGAGAACTGGTGACGATTTCTGTAATCAGTGCTATTGGTAATGCAGAACCAATGTTGCAATCTCATCTAGGCATTTCACTAAACGTTGGTTGGTCACCACCGCAGTTGAACGAGTTTGTTACTGTTATCAGCTCTACCGTTAGTATTGAAAAATCAAATGCAGCAAAAATGGTTTTAAATCAGGTTTTAAAAAATAAATCTAAATAAGCCATAAAAATAAAAAAATGAAAAAGATAACAATATCAATAATAGCATTCATCCTGATTGCTACAAGCGTTAGTATTCATGCCCAAACGAAAAAAAATAGTCAATCAAAAATGGGAAAAATTGAAGTAATCAAACGTAATAATCCTTTCGGATTGGTTTATGATGGTGCAATCACAGAAAATACAACAGGAAAAGTAAATATTCATCCTGTAAAGTATAAATTGAATGGAATTGAAATTGCAGCCAATGTTTACACTCCTGCAAATTATGACTCTTCAAAAAAATATGCAGCAATCACTGTTGCACACCCAAACGGAGGTGTTAAGGAACAGACTGCGGGACTTTATGCACAACGCTTAGCGGAAGCGGGCTATATTACAATTGCTGCAGATGCATCTTACCAGGGAGCAAGTGGGGGAGAACCTCGTCACACAGATAAGCCTGTTTATAGAACAGAAGACATTCACGGAATGGCAGATTTTATTTCACAATATCCCGGAGTTGATACCAATCGAATAGGCGCATTCGGTATCTGTGGCGGCGGTGGCTATACTTTGAAGGCGACTCAGTCTGACAAAAGATTTAAAGCAGTTGCTACTTTAAGTATGTTTAACTCCGGTGAAGTACGAAGAAACGGATTTCAAAATTCGGGATTAAAAACAATCCAGGAACGATTGAAACAAGCTTCTGACGCAAGAGCTCAGGAAGCTGCAGGTGGTGAAATTCTTTATTCCGGTGTTGCAAGCATTACCGATGAAGAAATTAAAAAGATCAGTACAGATCTTTATCGTGAAGGATATATTTATTACTACAGAACCAATGCACATCCCAATTCAACATTTTTATATCCGACCAGTAATTTAATGGATTTAATGACCTGGGATGCTGTAGAAAATATGGATTTGATCAATCAACCTTTATTGATGATGACTGGCAGTAAAGCAGATACAAAATATATGACAGATGAAGCATTTCTAAAAGCGGTAAATGCAAAAGAAAAAGAATTGTTCATTATTGACGGTGCAACGCATATCCAAACTTATTGGAGACTAGAATATGTAGAAAAAGCAATGCATAAACTAACTGAATTCTTTGAAAAAAATTTATAACCAATATAAGTTCTAATATAAAATGAAACAAGCAGTTGTATTATTTCTATCAGTGTTATTGTTATCAAGCTGTTGTACTAAGTCTATATTAGAAGTTGGAAAGACTTACATTTTTCCAAAAGGTGAAAAAGTTACCAATAAAAATTTTACAGGTAACGTCTGGCTGCAAATGCTGGCCCAGGATGAGCAAATGAGTATAGGTAATGTAACTTTTGAACCAGGAGCAAGAACCAAGTGGCATTTGCATCCTGGAGGGCAGATTATACTTGTAACTGAAGGTATTGGATATTATCAAGAAAAAGGTCAATTGAAAAAAGTATTGCATAAAGGCGATGTTATAAAATGTCCACCAAATGTTGAACATTGGCATGGAGCAAGTCCAAGCAGTCATCTTGTTCATTTGGCAATTTCAAATAATGGCAAAGGCGCAGTAATGTGGTTAAAACCTGTAACTGATACTGAATATCATAAAGGTGATTGAAAAGCAAATACTATATTCAATTTAACATAATATAAATTATAGGATATTTAATTTGCTATTCAAAAGAGTGTACTAACCACTCCAGAATCACTTATATTTTAATTTTTCCTTCCAGATATCCATTAACGGATTCTAAGAACTCTTCTTAGTCATAAACCGATCCAGAAAATCTTCCAGGTAACCTTCATTTTCAATCTCCTGAAAAATAAACTTCGTGATCTGTGCTGTAAATCGTCTGTACGTTTTAAACAGCGTGAAAAAACAGTCTCTGAAAAAAATTGCCCATATGGCAATTCATGGTCAGAAAAATAATGTTCAGATATATCCCAATCTCTGTCATAAAGATGATGTCCGAAACTAATACTTCGCCAGTTCTCGGCAAAATTTTTGTCAGCCCGTGCAGCGTCTGTATTTCCTCCTAACTTTTGATTTTCTTTATAATACTCTCATTCACGGCTATAATTTATTTTCCCGCATATATTATGTTAAATTAAAATTATTAAAGAGTCCCTCTTTTGATTTAAAAAATACAAAATATTGCCACATGACAGTTTTTATAATACCAAAACAGATTACCTTTATCTTAACCAAAAAAATATAATATGAAACCTAAAATGATCTGGGCCAATCTGGCTGTAGCCAACCTTGAACGCACACAGAAATTTTATACAGAGCTGGGATTCAGGCCCAATAACCCGCACAGCTCTAATGAATTGGTAAGTTTTTTTGCTGGTGACAATGAATTTGTCATTCACTTTTTCTTAAAAAATATCATCGAAAGAAATTTAAGAACAATAAAATTTGGAGACCCTCAAAGTTCCAATGAAATCATTTTCACCCTCTCTGCTGAAAATAAAGAACAGGTAGATGATTGGGCTCAAGAGGTAAAAAATGCCGGAGGAACTATTGTTTCAGAACCTGAAAGTTTTGGAGAAAACTATTACGGGTTTGTTTTTGCAGATCCTGATGGACACAAGTTTAATGTATTTTTCATGTAGAATCAAAAGATATTTTTTGTATTTCGTTTTCACTTATAATAAAGTGATCAACTATTACCAGATAATTGTGATATTTTATTCCGGGAACGTTTTGCCCGTATATCTACTCTATTTCCAGTAAGATAGCATAGTTCCTGCTTTTAAAAACACGGCTTATTTGGACGTTTTATTGCTTCTGTTATTTTATAGATGTTGATTTCGATTAAAAACATATTAGAGACTAATATGTTGACAAATAAAATATTCTAAAACAAATCACTAAAAGCTATTTTTTTTCGCTAAAATCATATATTTGCTGGTAAACAAAAATAACTGTGAGTAAACCTATTCTATTTGGTGAGATTGAAGACATTGAAGAAGGATATCATTTTAATAATAGAAAAGAAATGATGCCAACAAGCTTTCATAGAAATTGGGGAGCAGGAATTGACGGAAATTCTAAAGAAGGTACCGCTGCAATTGTTCTTTCTGGAGGATATGAAGATGATTTAGATTTTGGAGAAGAAATCGTTTATACGGGTGCGGGCGGAAATGATAGCAATACTGGAAAACAAGTAAGAGATCAAACATGGGAAAAAGGAAATGCAGGGCTTCTCATAAGTATGGATCAAGGATTACCCGTAAGAGTTATTCGCGGATCAACACATAAATCCGAATTCTCGCCTAAAAAAGGTTATTCTTATGCTGGATTATATAGTGTTGTTGATGCTTGGGAAGAAACTGGTAAAAGCGGTTTCAAAATTTGTAGGTTTCGCTTAGAATATTCAGGTAATAATCAGCATAAAAAAACAATACATCAAATTGAATTAGACTATTCTGAAAAAATAAAAAAAAGAATAGAAAGTACTGTTTTAAGGATTGTGCGAGATACTAAAGTAGCATGGCAGATAAAAAGATTATATGATTTTAAATGCCAAGTTTGTCAGATTTCTATTCCAACCAAATTAGGTCATTATGCAGAAGGCGCCCATATCAAACCTTTAGGCAAACCTCATGATGGAGATGATAATCCTAATAATCTTATTTGTCTTTGTCCTAATCATCATATCATGTTTGATAAAGGTGTATTTTCAATTAAAGATGACTTACAATTAATTGGTTGTTTATCCGGAAAACTAACAATTAATGATAATCATACATTGAATCTTTCAAATCTACAATACCACCGTCAAACGCATGGTTTCGAATAAAACATTTGCCTCTCAGAAATAATATTATGAGAGGTTTTTTATTTAGATTTATCCATTCATTCCCAGGTTATTATATATCTGCACCTGCCATATTCCCAGTATTTCTTTAAGCATTACAAAAGTAAATGCAGCATTATAACTATTGGGAAAGATCGTTATTTCGGTGTTTATAAAATCTGATGCCTGCGGAATAGGTTTTAATCCGAATGTCTGAAACAGAGCAACAGATCTTTTCATATGAAAACCCGAAGTAACCAGATAAACACTTGTAGGAGCCATCTTTTTCACAATCGGACTTGAGAATTTTGCATTCTGATACGTATTCATACTTTTATCTTCCTTTATAATATCAAAATCTGATACGCCCATTTTTTTAAAGTTTTCACTGAATAATTCTGCTTCACTTGTATGCCCTTTTCCCTTTCCGGAAATGATTATTTTACATGGTATATTATTTTTCTTGAATTCATGATACAATTGATAAGCTGTAACGATTCTGGAAAAAGACATCGTATGCAGTTTTTCAGTATTGTTAATATCTACAACTCCACCTCCTAATACAACAATAACGGGATTCTGACCCGCTGCGTTCTTCATCTCAGAAGTATTGACGTAGCTTTTCTGCAGATATCCTGAGATGAGTTTCCCTAGAAAACCATTTCCTATAAAGATGATCATTAAGACTACCAATACACCAATTCCTATTCTCAGATTTTTGCGTTTATTTTTTCTTTTCAGAAGAGCGATTATTACTACCGCAAGAAATAATAAGAAATAAGGTTCTGCAAAAAGCTGTAAAACACGAAATAATAGGTCTAGTAAAAACTTCATATAATATTGATTAATGTATAGAAAACATCGGATTACAAAGGTAGGTATTTTCCTGATGACCGCCTTTGCAATACATTTTCAAAGGTTTGTTTGAAGCAATTTCATTTTTTATTTAATAAATTTATAAGTTCAGAATATGAAGTACAATGGATTATCAAACATTTCTGCCACAGCCCGATCTGGCTTCTATAATAAAATGCTATTGGACCCTGGACAGTCCTGTGGAAGCCATTCCTCAGATACAAACCATTATTCCGGATGGCTGTATGGAAATGATTTTTCATTATGGTGATCTTTACAACCAATATATTGACGGGAAAGCAGTTCTGCAGCCCAGAAGCTGTGTTTTTGGGCAGCTAACCGAGCCGTTAAAAATAGAACCGACAGGGATTACCGGTATCTTCTCTGTGCGTTTTCATCATGATGGTTTTATTCCTTTTGCTACCATTCCTATTAAAGAAATGGATAATCAGGCTGTTTCACTGGAAAAACTCTTCGGAATACAGGGAACTGAATTGGAAAAAAATGTATTACAAACCTCCACCACAGAAGAAAGAATACATATTATAGAAACCTTTTTATTGGAAAGACTTAATAGAGAAACTATTGACAGAATTGTACAGTCTACCGTAGACCTGCTTTTAAATGTTGAAGGAAAAATATCCGTAAAAGAACTTTCCAGACAAACGAATATCAACAGAAGACAACTGGAACGCAAATTCTCATCTACTATTGGATTAAGTCCGAAACAACTTTCAAAAACCATACGGCTTCAAACTACACTCAGACATCTTCTCAATAAAGAATATGTCAGTCTTACAGCGCTCGCCTACGAATCGGAATATTATGATCAGGCTCATTTCATCAAAGATTTCAAAGAGTTTACAGGACTCACGCCCAAAGAATTTTACGGAGATGCGCTCCAGATGTCTCTCCTGTTTTACGGAAAAGATTCCTGATGTCGCATTTTTACAATTTTAAAACCTCACTTATCTTGAACTTTGCTGAAATAAAATAATTAGGCAATGAAAAGAATATTAATCCTTGCAATCGGTTTATCCATAGCAGGCAGCTGGGCACAACAACAAAGTGAAACCAAAAAAATTGAATGGCTTCTCGGAACCTGGGAAACCAAAACCTCCAAAGGAAACCTCTACGAAACCTGGATCCGAAAAAGTAATACAGAATTTCAGGGAAAAAGCTATTATCTGAAACAAAAAGACACTATTCTTTTTGAAACTGTCCGACTGATAGAGAAAGAAAAAAAATTGCACTACATTGTTTCTGTAAAAAATCAGAACAATGAGCAGTCTGTAGATTTTGCCTCTAAACCGATGAAAGATCCGGCTTCGCTTGTCTTTGAAAATCTCCAGCATGATTTCCCTCAAACTATCACCTATAAAAAAGTGGGCAGAGATTCTTTATTTGCAGAAATTTCCGGAATTATGAACGGAAAAATGGCCAGACAGGCATTTCCTATGAAGAAGATCCAATAAATGGTATCCTGTTTATTATAACAGGTTTTTATATTTTAAGGTATTAACAGCGACAGACAATTAAAATTATCAGAACAATTTCGTATCATTTTTTTTCTATTTATACAATAATTTTATACATTTGCAGCCATCAAACAACACACTTTTTAGTGTGTTAATGAAAGTTAAAATACCCTACCCAATGAAAAAGAAGAAAAGAATCACCGTTCTGATGACTGTACTTCATATATTTTTGGACAGACATTTTTGTAAAGAAAAAACAAAGACTCCAAATTAAATATAGCAGCCTTATAACAACATATTTCGGCCGCCTTTGGCGGCCGAAACTCCCCAATCCTCTTTAAATGCATTCTCGTTCACCATTTCAAAACATTGTTTTTACAGCAAAACGATGTGAGCATTAGGTCCTGTTGCTATCTTCATACTGTACTACTTCCCTTTCCAAAATAATCTGGTTTCTATTTACTGAAAACTATTACTGATCTTCTGCCTGAAAACTACATTGTGTACCCATTACAATTCTTCATTTCCGTAAATTAAAGAAAATCATCACTTTAAAATTTTATTTTAAATTAAAATGAGATATTATCACGGATAAATCATATTGTTAAAAGATTTAATATTAAAATTAACATTATCTCAATATAATATGGTTTCAAAAAAAATACATTTGTCTTGTACAATTTAACATAATAACAAAATGTCAACAGTTCTCAAAACATTTGTAGCCTATCTTAAAAGACCTGCTCTTTATCCTGAACTGGGCAGAAAAATCATTAAAAATACGGTAAGCAGAAGAAGTCCGTTCAAAGGAAAAGCAAAAGCAAATTTCTGGGCTGCATCCATAGCAGTTTCACAGGAAGAGGTGATTTCCAGACTTTTCTCTATGAATATCACTCATTTCAGATCTACCTATGCTGATATCCTGGAAAAAGCCAGTTTAAAAGAAAAAGAATGTCCTATTATAATGGGCGGCTCTGGTGCATTGGAGCTTATTTATTATGCATGTGAATTCACCAAAGCACAAAACGTTCTGGAAACAGGAGTGGCTTATGGATGGTCTTCTTTAGCCATATTGCTTTCAGTTAAAAAAAGAAATGGTACGCTCTATAGCTCAGATATGCCCTATCTTGCTCAGAATGGTGATCAGTATGTAGGCTATGTTGTTCCTGAACACCTTAAAAAATATTGGCAGCTATTCCGTTTTGCAGACAGAGAATCTTTGCCGAAAATTTTAAAAAAAGTTTCCTCATTTGATGTTTTCCATTATGATTCTGATAAAAGTTACCACGGAAGAATGTGGGCTTATCATAAGATTTATAAAAAACTTAGACCTGGCGCTGTGTTTATCAGTGATGATATTGGTGACAATTCCGCTTATCAGGATTTTTGCAATAGAATGGATATCAGCACTTTTGTTGTAGAATACAATGGGAAATACATTGGCATTTTTGTAAAAGAATATGTTCCGCTCATCAGAGCTAAATAACGCAATTGATGAGATAAAACTATACTTAATTTTAAAAACCATTAGGAATAGATAAGTAATTAAGAATATTAAGAGAATATCTAAAGACATTCTAAAGTACAACGCTTCATTCAGATTTATTTGAATCTTAACTTTAATTAAAACCTTAAATCCTACTTAATGGTTCAAAAAAATAATCTCCCGCAGATCAAACAGATATCGCAAATTATAATTCTAAAAAAAGCTGCTCAATCTCCTAAATCTGTGAGAGACCATCAAAAAATTATACTGATCCTTCATAATTCACTTCCCTTTCCAAAATAATCTGGTTTTTGCTTACCGAAACCAATATCTTATCTCCTGCCTGAAAACCACATTGCTGTACCCACTTCCCTGCAGTTCTTATTTCGGGGAAGTACACTATTTTGCCATAAGCTCTTGAAAACGATTTGAGGAAAACCGTAAGGTTACGATTGTGCAGTTCATTATATTTGCTGCTGTTCATTCTTCTTTTTCTTTTCATCTTTGTTATTTTCCAACAAATCAAGACATAATTAGAAAGATAAACCAGTTGAGGGCAGAATATTTTATTCAGAAAGAGGGATATTTTAGAATAGTATTTATTTTAAAACAGAGCTTCATTTTTTTGTTCTAAAGCTTTATATTTGTTATTATGAGTTACACAGATATGCAAAATAAAAAAATACACCAGGGAAGAAATATAAAGCGTTTTCGCGAAATGCTGGGCATCAAACAGGAAGCATTGGCTTTTGAACTGGGTGATGACTGGAACCAGAAAAAAGTTTCTCTTTTAGAACAAAAAGAAACCGTAGAATCTGATATTCTGGCGCAGGTAGCACAAATTTTGAAAGTTCCCGCAGAAGCGATTGAGAATTTTGATGAGGAACAGGCCGTGAATATTATTTCTAATACTTTCACAAGTAATGATACATCAACTTTAAATGCAATAAATGTACAGCCTACTTTTAATCCTCTTGATAAAATGGTTGAGCTTTATGAGCGTATGCTTGAACAACAAAAGGAAATGATTGAGAAATTGGAGAGGTTGATTGAGAAGAAATAAGCACGTACTTTCTTAAAACTAATAACAATATAATGGCACAAATTGATTCTTATCGAAGTTCGTTAATGAATAGGCAAAATGAATTATCAAAACTCACAGCAGATAAAGCAAAAGAACAAATAAAAATTGCCGATTTAAATAAAAAAATAAATTCTGCTTCCGATGCTATTCGAAGAACAAAAACTATAAGTACTATTAATTCGAAATTAAAAGAAATTGAACGATATAATAAAGATATAGCAAATGTTACCAAAAAAATTGCCGATTTCGAATCTAAAATTGTAAAGAAAAATAAAGAAATATTTGATTATCAAAAAAAGATTAATAATGAACAAAATTCTATTGATAAAAAAAGAAGAATAGAAAATGATAAACTTCAAAAAGACCAAGAAAGAAGTTTAAGAACTATAAATGATACCTTAAATCATCATAACACATTGCATAGAACTACTTTTAACGAAATTCAAGAATTAAAGAAAATTCCTGAAAAAATAACTGTATTGTTCTTAGCCTCGAATCCAATTGATCAAGCACCTTTAAGGCTGGATGAGGAAGCAAGAAGTATCACCGAAATGATTAGAAAAGCTAGGCACCGTGACTCAGTTAAGTTTGAATCACGCTGGGCTCTTCAAACAATAGATTTATTACAAGCAATTAATGAGCATGATCCAACTATTGTACATTTTAGTGGACACGGTTCAGATAATGACGAAATAGTATTTCAAAGCCAAGATGGAGTTACCAAACTCGTAAAAAAAGAAGCCCTTGTACAAACAATGATGGCATCTTCTGATAATATCAGACTTGTATTCTTTAATACATGTTTTTCAAAGAATCAGGCAGAGGCTATTTCTCAATTTGTAGATGCAACAATAGGGATGAATACCTCAATTGGGGATGAAGCAGCTAGAGTATTTTCATCACAGTTTTATTCAGCAATAAGCTTTGGTCTGTCAGTTGAAAAAGCATTCCAACAAGCAAAAGGATTATTAATGATGGAAGATATTCCTGAAGAAAGTACACCAGAATTATTTATTAAACCAGGCCTTAAGGCTGAGGAAATAATATTAGTACAGCCTAGCTAATTTTCAAAGACTTACTCTATTAAAACATACTAAGAAAATAATAACAATGAATCGTATAATTTTAATTGGGAATGGGTTCGACCTTGCTCATGGGATGCCAACAAGCTATGGTAGCTTTATAGATGATTATTGGTATAACAAAAAAGAGGAAATTTTCAACCACTATCTAGGTAAAGAATTTGAAGATGATTGTATATTAATCAAAAGAGTTCCAAATATAAAATATAGTTTACCTGAAAGTGACTATGAAAGTATTCAGAGAAGTTTAAGATATGCTGACGATGAAATAGTTTTTAAAAATGAATTTTTTGCTGTTCTTAATAAACACAAGTCTTTTTTAAATTGGGTAGATATTGAAAATGATTACTATTTTCTATTGAAAAATTGTTACAAAAAACCTTCTAAATATACAATAACGCAATTAAACAAAGAATTCTCTGTCATTGAATGTTTGCTTGAAGAATATCTTACTAAAGTAGAAAAAGAATTTTCAAAAGGATTTCCTAATAATGATGATGAAATAAGTTTTAAGAGATCCATAAATGAAGTCATATATTCGGATTTTAATCTCAGAGACTTTTCAGAAACCTCTATTAATAATTTGACTGAAATAGAGTTCCAAAGAGTTTATAGTGAAATAAAAAGTATTGAAGAAGGGCATATTTCATTGTCGGATAATGAATTATCAGAAAGAGATTTAAGATTATATCAGGTTCTGATTAATAATCAAAATAAAAAGCAAAAAATAAAAGAATTACTAACATCGGAAGCTGCAAATAATTATTTCCGCCATAGGCCAAAAGAAGTTTTATTTGTAAACTTTAATTATACATCGACTGAGGTCTATTATGATAATCCTCCTATTGATCGTGAATTTGGTAGAGATATATCTACAGATGTTATACATATCCACGGAATTTTAAATAACAAAACAGATAATAAGATCATTTTTGGTTTTGGAGACGAGATAGATAAAGATTACTTAGAAATTGAGAATCTTAATGACAACGAATATTTACAAAATATTAAGTCAATGAAATATCTTGAAAGTGATTCTTACAAAAGGTTACTGGATTTTATAAATTCAAATAATTATCAAGTTTTCATATTCGGCCATTCTTGTGGAATTTCAGATAGGACTTTACTTAACACTCTCTTTGAGCACAAAAACTGTAGTTCTGTAAAACCTTATTATCGTAAAAAGGATGATGGAACTGATAATTACAGTGAAATGATAAGAAATATTTCTAGAAACTTCACAGATAAAGCTTCAATGAGAGACAAAGTAGTAAATAAAAAATATACTCAAGCTTTATTTAGCTAATAAAATGGAGGGCAATTAGTTCTCCATTTTTCTTTTAACAGGCAGGATTTTAATTATTTAATAAAAATTTTCTCAAAAAAACTTGCGTAGCTAAATAACTACACATATATTTGTAGTCAAATAACTACACGATGAATTTAAGAAGAGATGTATTTCAGGCGATAGCAGATCCTACAAGACGATCTATATTGATGTTGGTAGCGGCACAGTCGATGACAGCGGGAGCCATTGCCTCCAATTTTGATACAGCGAGACCTACTGTTTCAAAGCATCTCCAGATCCTTACGGAATGTGAACTTTTAAGATCTGAACAAAACGGAAGAGAAATTATTTATCACCTAAATCCCAATAAAATGAAAGAAATAGCCGATTTTATAGAACCTTTCCGCAAAATGTGGGACGAGAAATTCAACAAGCTGGAAAGTGTAATGAAAGCGTATCAGAACAATAGTGATAAGAGATAAAAAGATAATAGACGAAGAGATGAGAGACAATGGACGTAAAAGTTTAAATTGAGAGCATCATTATCAATAGTGAATTTTGTTTTGCAAGTGAATGGTAAATTTTTTAATAGAGTTAGAACGTCTATCTTTAATTTTAAGCATCAACGAAATAAATTTGCAACAAAAGAAACCAGCAACCAGTAACTTAACTAAAACTTTAAACCTTGAACTTTTCTACTCTCCCACTCTAATACTCAGAAAACCCTCAAACACCAAAACTAAAATATGGAACTTAAAACAAAAATCCAAGCAGAAGACGGAAAACAGGAAATTTTCATCATCAGAGAATTTGATCTTCCGGTAGAACTCCTTTTCAAAGCGTATACAGAAGCTGAACTTTTTGAACAATGGATGGGAACTAAGGTGACAAAATTTGAAAACAAACAACACGGAAGTTATCGTTTTGAAACCTCCAACCCACAAGGAGATGTAGTTTTCAGCGCCAATGGAACTATTCATGACATTGTTCAAAATGAGAAAATTATAAGAACTTTTCAGATGGAAAACACTCCTTTTCCGGTTCAAATGGAGTTCTTAGAATTTGAAAAATTAACAGATACCACCAGCAAAATTACCATCCAAACCATTTATAAATCCGTAGACTTCAGAGATCAGCATCTGAAAATGCCATTTGCACAGGGTATCAATATGGCTCATAATCGTTTGCAGGAAATTGTAGGTGGCAGGTAGCAGATAAAAAAAGATGAGGGACATGGATGCCATAGTTTAAACTGTGAACATCAATGTCAATAGTGAATTTTGCTTTGCAAATGAATCGTCAATGATCAGGGAAAGAATAACAACTTTAAACGTTAAACCTTGAACCCTTATACTCTTCCACTCTAATACTCTCAAACCCTCAAATCCAAAATACATGAATCCAAAAGTTAATTTCTTCTTTGATAAAAGCCAGCAATGGCACAAAGAATTTGAAAAATTAAGAACAATTGCCCTAAGCACTGAACTTGTAGAAGATTTAAAATGGGGATGCCCGTGTTATACCTATGAAGGGAAAAATATTTTCCTGATCCACGGTTTTAAAGAATATTGTGCGATCCTTTTCTTTAAGGGTGCTTTGATGAAAGATCCCGATCATATTCTGATCCAGCAGTCTAAAAATGTACAGGCTGCAAGGCAGGTTCGTTTTACAGAGGTAGAGCAAATCAATGATTTGGAAGATATTCTTCGCAGCTATATGTTTGAAGCTGTTGAAATAGAAGAATCAGGTGCTAAAGTTGAAATGAAGAAAACAAAAGAGTTCGAAATGGTCGAAGAATTCCAGGAAAAACTGGATCAAAACCCAGCATTACAGGAAGCTTTCAAAGCATTAACTCCCGGAAGACAAAGAGCTTACCTGCTCCACTTTTCTTCTGCCAAACAGTCCAAGACCCGTGAAGCCCGCATTGAAAAATGCATTCCACAAATCATGGACGGAATAGGATTAAACGACTAACTATAAAAAAATATATCATGAACACACCACAACAATCACAAAAAAGAACAAAAATTATCTATTGGATATTTACCCTCTGGATGGCACTGGGAATGGTTTCAACAGCCATTGTCCAACTTATGAAAAACAAAGATGAACTGGCCAATTTCACCAACCTCGGCTACCCTTCTTATCTGATGACCATCATCGGAGTATGGAAAATTCTAGGCGTTATTGCCATACTGATTCCTAAGCGTCTGATCCTGAAAGAATGGGCCTATGCAGGATTTTTCTTTGTCATGTCAGGAGCTGTAATCTCCCATATTATCGTAGGTGATACCGCAGGAAGGACTTTTCCGGCAGTATTATTATTGGTATTGGTTCTTATTTCATGGTATTTCAGACCTGCAGACAGAAAAATCATTAGTATTGATTAATCATTTTTAAAATAAAAAGCCAGAAATTTTATCGAAGATAAAATCCTTGTGCCTAAAAAAATTCTCATTAGTATAATTTGCGCCTTTGCGATTTCCAACAACACAACAAAGCAAACCTTAAAACAAAATTTGACATGAAAAATAAACTCACTCAAGAACAAATCAACGAACTTTTAAAAACACTAAAAGCCCGTTTTGAAAAAAATATGAACCGCCATAAGGACCTGAAATGGGAAAAAATCCAGCAAAAACTGGAAGCAAACCCTGAAAAAATATGGTCTTTATATGAAATGGAAACTACAGAAGGTGAACCCGACATCGTAGATTACAATAAAAAAACAGATGAATATTTTTTCGTTGACTGTTCTCCGGAAAGCCCGAAACGCAGAAGCCTCTGCTACGATTATCAGGCCTGGGATGCCAGAAAAGCCAATAAACCAGAAAGCAATGTCATCGACAAAGCTAAAGAAATGGGTATTGAGCTTTTAACAGAAGAACAATACCGCAGCCTTCAGGAACTTGGAAAGTTCGATCAAAAGACCTCAAGCTGGATAAAAACACCATCACAGGTAAGAGAACTTGGAGGTGCCCTTTTCTGTGACAGGAGGTACAACACTGTATTCACTTATCACAATGGTGCAGATTCTTATTATGCAGCAAGAGGGTTTAGAGGAATACTAAAAGTATAAAAGGGAGAATTCACAGAGCTCTTTTTTATCAGAATATATCAGGAATCTCTCAACCAGGGAGATTCCACACTCCAGAAGATAATTTTTACTCCAAGATAATTTTCAGCATATTCTACAAATTCTTCTTTGGTAAAAGGTTTTTTAGTTTTCGGATTTTTATACGTAAGAGTCGGCTCCTGAACTGCCATAGCAACTAAGGACAGCTTTCCTTTGTATTGATTGAAGAAAGGGTAAGAGTTTTTCATCTGGCCTTTTTTATTCGGAACAATATCAGGTCCCCCCAACCCTATATTATTTTTATAGGCAAAGTCAAACAGCCTGGACATGTATTCATGGTCATTATCCCATTCACAGGGAAAAAAATTGACATATTGCAAGACATTGGATTGATGGAAAGAATCTCTCGCAAACTTTAGATTTTCCAGTTCAGCCTGAAAATAACGGTCACAGCTAAAACCAGTTTTATCTGCTTTCATTTCTATATCTATTGATGTTTCGGGAAGATTAATTCCTTGAATTCTGCCGTCAAACTTCTGTGCCAGCGCTCCTATAAGCTTCTGGAACCGTTCCCGGACAGCAGGGTTCCATTGCTGGGTAACCCATCCGCTTCCAACAGGTTTATCTTCCCCCGGATTATCATATTGAGGAACCAGTCCTCCCGTATACTCTTTATCATTCAACACGTAATCAGGAATATATCTGGCCTGTGGCTCAAAAAATCTGTCCTGAAGCTGAATAAATAATTTTTTATGCAAAGAAGTTAAATATTCCAAATCTTTTTCAATCACAGAAAAATCATACACATCTTTTGATGTTTCCAAAGCTCTCCAATTGTAAACAATCTGCACGCCTCCAATATCCTGACGGGTAATCATTTTTTCTATGTTCTTAAGATCTCCTGAAGAAGTATAAATATAATTCTGAGGGGTCTGACCTGACATACAATGCAGACCGAGCATAAGCAAACCTAATCCCAGGCCTTTAGTCATTTTTATCATTACAATTAATTTTGCATAGTCAATCATTTTCCGTGCCTAAACCTGTTTAATAATTAAAGATCAGAATTACAAGGTTATAGGAATTGAGTATTGTGGTCAAAAAATAAGAAACAATTCAACATATCAAACCGCATTTTAATTAATATTTTTTCTTAAAATCTCTTTTAAAAAACACTAATTTTCATCATAAAATGATTATCTCTTTATATCCTATTTTCAATATACAAATACTATTGTTATTTTAGCAGAATAGAAATTTGATTTAACAATTAAGGATATGAAAAAATTAATCTTATTGGGTGCTGTTTCAGCTTTTTTAATCAACTGTAATAAGAAAACTGAAGCTCCGGCTCCCAAGGCAGCTGCAGATATCATCGCTGTTGAGGAACCTGTAATAGATACTCTTGGACCAAAATCGTTCTGCTATATCGGGGTAACAGGAAAAGACAGTGTTTTTGCTTCTATTGATGACAATTTAGGAACAATCACCGGAAAATTATCTTATAAAAACAGTGAAAAAGACAGTTCAACAGGAGATGTAACCGGTTTCAAATCCGGAGACACCCTAAAACTGACTTACGAATTTGCTTCAGAAGGCAAAAAAAGCAAAAGAGATATTTACTTCATCCAGAAAGACAATGCCTTGACAGAAGGAATTGGGGATCATAAAGAAGAAGACGGACAGTCTAAATATGCTGATGAGAAAAAAATCAGCTATAAAGACGGACAGAAGCTAAGCACTGCAGACTGTAAAGTGGTAAGTGAAGCCTTAAAAAAATAACGCATTATAAAATAAAAAACAGCCTTGAGATAGGCTGTTTTTTTATTAGGGCAATTCCGTTTCAATAATTTCAATAAAGCGGTTCACGGCTTCATCACCTGTATTCCAGGAAGTAATAAGACGAATTGCTGAAAAGTTCTCATCTACTTTTTTCCAGACATAGAACTCAAATTTTTCAGACAGGGTCTCAATAAGGTCATTACTCAGAATAGGAAAAATCTGATTGGTATAGGTATCTGACAAAAACGCAGCTCCTTTTTTCTGCAATGCATTCTTAATTTTCATTGCCTGCTGATTGGCATGCTTTGCCAGATCAAAATACAGATTGTCTTTCATCAGTTCCATAAACTGTATTCCCAACAGTCTTCCTTTCGCTAATAATGCACCTTTCTGTTTAATATTAAATGCAAAATCCTCCTGAAGAACCGGATTGTTAACGATAATAGCTTCTCCTATCAACGCTCCGTTTTTCGTTCCTCCCAGGTAAAAAACATCTGTCAGAAGAGCTACTTTTTCCAGGGTAAGATCACTGATTTCTGAAGTCAGCCCATGTCCTAACCTTGCTCCATCCATAAACAGGTATAGCTTATTTTGCTTACAAAATACCGAAAGCTCTTCCAGTTCTTTTGCCTGATAAATAGTTCCCAGCTCTGTAGAATTGGATATATACACCAGCTTAGGCATCACCTGATGCGGTACATTACTATGTCCTTCTAAAACAGGGATGATGTCCGATGGTTTTAATTTTCCATCCGCAGTGTCAATACTCAATACTTTATGACCTGTGGCTTCAATAGCACCTGTTTCATTATTCAGAATGTGGCCGGGAGCGGCAGAGATTACACATTGATAAGGCTTTAAGATTGCTGAAATAACAATTAAGTTAGCCTGTGTACCTCCTGAGACCAAAAAAACTTCAGAATTGTGATTGTTAATTTTTTCTTTAATTAATGTTTTTGCTTTTAATGAATACTCATCTTCTCCATATCCGGCCTGCTGATCAAGATTATACTGTAAAAGAGCCTGTAAAATATTGGGGTGGCACCCTTCAGAATAGTCGTTTTTAAATGAAAATTTCATAGAGTAAAAGTAAAAAAAGTTAAAATAACAAGAGTGAACTTTTCATTTTATTTTGTTAGATTTGTGTTGAAAATCATCTAACATTTTGAAAACAACCCTAACAGAAGAGAATTACCTGAAAGCTTTGTTTCATTTAGTTGACAATGAAGGAAAGGTTACGATTAATGAGCTCAGCAAATTTTTGAATGTAAAAATGCCGAGTGTCAATAATATGATGAAAAAGTTTGCAGAGAAAAAGTGGGTCATTTATGAAACCTACAAACCTTTAATCGTTACAGAAAGCGGAAGGCGGGAAGCTGCTCTGGTAGTCCGAAAACATAGACTTACCGAAATGTTTCTGGTTAAAAAAATGAATTTTGGCTGGGAAAATGTTCATGAAATTGCGGAACAGCTTGAGCATGTACATTCTCAAATCTTCTTTGATAAAATGGATGAAATTCTGGATTATCCTAAATTTGATCCCCATGGAGAGCCTATTCCTGATAAAGACGGAAATATCATTTCCCAGGATCTGCAGAAGCTAAGCAACTGTGAAGTTGGTGAAAATGTTATTTTTGCCTCTGTCACTTTATCTGATGATGCTTTCCTGACTTATCTTAATGACAGGAAGCTGCTCCTTAATACCAAAGTAAAAATTGTTAAAGTGGAAAGTTTTGATAAATCGATGACCATAGAAATTGATGGCAAAACAGAAATTCTAAGCAAAAAAGCAACTGAAAAAATATTGGTTAAGAAATAATCTTAACGGTCGAAATAAGCCTCACAGATTGTACAATCCGTGAGGCTTATCATTCCAGCGGCATCACTTTAAAATAAGTTTTTGAAATCTTTAAAAACAGTATGTTTCTATTCCTGCAACTGTTAAAAAACGGTTAAACTTTCTTTCAGAAAATACCTGAAAATTAATTTTTAATTAGGTTTGTAAAACATTCTACAGACTTTGTCTTTCTGACAAATTCCAACATTTTAATTATTATCCAAAAAAATTATGAAAAAAAGCATTCCATTTTTTATTATTTCGATGTTATTAAGCCCATTTACAAACGCTCAGACTACTCAGGTAAGAGATTTTGTGATTGAGCCTCAGATTAAACCCAACTTTTATATTTACAAAACTTTTGGAGTATTTGGAGGTAAAGAATATTCTACCAATGCCGTTTATCTGGTTACCAAAAAAGGGGTTGTTTTGTTTGATGTTCCATGGCAGAAAACCCAATATCAAAGCTTGCTGGATACCATTCAAAAACGACATAATCTTCCTGTGATTGCAGTATTTGCTACGCATTCACATGAAGACAGAGCCGGAGATTTAAGCTTTTATAACAATAAAGGAATTAAAACTTATGCAACAGCAAAAACCAATGAGCTTTTAAAGAAAGATGGGAAAGCTACCTCTACTGAACTTATCAAAACAGGAAAACCTTACCGTATTGGTGGTGAAGAATTTATCGTAGACTTTTTGGGTGAAGGTCATACGGCTGATAATGTAGTGGTATGGTTCCCAAAATATAAAATACTGGATGGAGGATGTCTTATAAAAAGCAAAGCAGCCGTTGATCTCGGCTACACCGGAGAAGCCAATGTTGCACAATGGCCACAAACCATGGCAAAGCTGAAAAATAAATATTCACAAGCTACTCTTGTGATTCCTGGCCACGATGAATGGAAAGGAGGCGGACATGTAGAACATACGCTTGATCTTCTTAACAAAAACAAAAAATCAGAATAATAATGTATTTATATACCACAAAAAATCCCGAATTTTCATTCGGGATTTATATTTTAATGACTGGCTGTATTAATCTAATACACTCCAGCCTCTCTTAGGATTCGTATTGGTAGAAACTTCCTGCTCATTAACAATGATGTTTTCTTTTCTCTGGCCGATGTAGTCAAGCTCGCTCAGTTTAGAGAAAATTGTTTCAAGGCTTCTCAACATCTGCTGAATGTAAAGCAATGGCTCACCACAGTTATGATGATCATAATTGGTTTCTGCTACAATAGAAAGCTGGTTCAGTAAAGTATGAGGAGCAATCTCACTCCACTCCAGGCTATAGTTCAGCATTTCTTCCAATTCAGCAGGAACAAGAAGCTGGGTAGAATTATATAAATGAAGAGCCAATCTTGCAAAAGACTCAATCAGAAATACAGGCGGCTGCCAAGGGGTAATATTTCGGAACTGGAAATACATATCCCCAAAGGTATTCACCATGGTGCTGCACAGAAACTTAACGTTTTGTGCCAAAGCTGTATTTTGATTTTTGTGAGAGGTCTTCTGAATAATTTTAAAAGCATACTGCTGAAGATTTCCGATAGACTTTGCATAACTGCTGTAATACTCAACCAAAGCCGGATGACTCTGTACAGAAGTACAAGGCGGAATAAAGTTGGAATCTACCTGCGCAATATTCCCTTTTAAATCTACTTTTCCAATGATAAGGTAATTCCCTCCCGAATAGCTGCTGTTCAAGGAGGTTACAGGAAGCAGTTCAATATGGTGATTTGGCTGTGCACTTGGGTGTCGAGGCGGAATTTCTTCAGGGTCAATATCTCCAAAAGGAACTTTATCAAAAGGATTTACCGAGATTAAGATATAATATTCTCCGTCTGCCTGCTCTTCATTCATGGATTTTGCCAAAGACTTCACACTGATTCTTCTGTCTGTCAGCTCAATACGGTACCCAGCCATTGTTACAGCGCTGCAACGTTTAATTACCAGCTGTACATCATTGGTTGCCGTATTGTGAACATCAAAAATAGTACGGTCGGTAAATTCGTTGGAAATAGGCAGAAGTCCGTAATTATATGTAGTAATTCCAAGTGAATTGGAATCTCTGATGGTATCAATTAAGAAATTATCCTGATCATTCAGGTGTCTCTGGGAAACCTTCATCCCATCCACCCAATTGATTGCAAAATGTTTAATAGGCTGTATCATGTTTAATACTTTTTAATTTTTGTGATTATGATCTTTTTGCGACTCCCTCCTCTTCATGCTGAATAACTCTCTTACAAATCACCACTTCATTTTCAGAAATGCTGTTTGTTGTAATGTCGTGGTCGAAATCTATATATTTTCTAAAGCTGAAAAACGATTTTTTAGTGTAAAAAATCCAGTAATAAGGCTCATTTCCTTCGTCTGAAAGATGAATGACAGATCCCGGATTCTTATGGTTGTAATCATCTACTACCCTGTAGAACCAATCTCCGAAAGTAACTCCCGTTGGAAGCGTTTTCGCTTTGATTCTGAAACGGTTGGTATCTTCTAATTTTTTGCTTAGTTCAACATTCAATACCATTAACCTGTCAAAATCTGCACCTTCAAAATCAGGCAGCTTCTGCTCCGGTGAATATCTCCATGTTTTATAAATATCAAAAGGAATCGTGATAAACTGGATATAACAGTAATAAAACACCATCGGAACTACAAAGATCAGCATACTTGTTGCTGCCATTACAGAATATCCCAGTCCTTTACTCATCCAGTTAAAGATCAGGGTAAAAAGATACCCTCCCAAAGCAATACACGTTAATGAAAGTATAGATTCAAACAGAATGCTCATGGCCAGAGATTCGATGTGTTTTTTGAAATACTTATGCAGCAAATTCACATGAATAATCCCAAAAATAAGGTAAATAACCTGTGCAATAAGATACCAATACGGATTAAAGAGATTTCCGGCAAATCCAAAAAATCCCGGAATAGCCAGGCACAGACTGCACAGAAGTACGTATATAATAATTACTTTAATTTTTATCGCAGGCTTATTTCTCCGGATTACACCCAGTATAACCATCATAATAATTGCGATTAAAGGCATTAAGATATACCTTAAAAAAATACCTTTTACTGAAGAAATTTCCATTTGTTTCTTTTCGAATTTATACTTTGTTGGCAGTTGTAAATATAATAAAATAATTTAGAGGAATGTAGAGTATCCAAGGCGGCTGGCATTTCTTCCATCATCCTCAAGACTGAATGAATATTCCTCTTTTTCTGTAACAAAATTCTCTTCCACGTCAACTGTTACCGGAAGAAAATAATCATATAGTGACTGAAGTACATTTCTGAACGGACTTCCGGGGATATATTTTTTCATATCTTCATAAGGAATAGGACCAATATTGACCACCCAGTTTCGCTGCCCGTCCATATGCGGGCCACTTGGAATATAGGTTACTCCTAATCTTGAATTTCCCAATAGCATGGAGTTATCATTTTTCTCAATTTCATCAATGATATTGGGTGAAAAAGTTACATTTACCGGCACCTGCAGAAAAGCGGTCATACATCTTTCAAACCATTTTTTATCCCCTCTTATCTGGTGGAAAAACGGAAGAATATGCATAAAGATATAAGCACTCTGCTTATCCAGCATCTTTATCAGAGGCCAAAGCTCACTTACCGTTTCCAATAAAGAATCTGTATTGCTTGTAATATCAAATTCAGATTCTTTAAGTAAAGCACTGATTTCCGTAAAAAAAACTTCCAGTTCAAAAGGGCGGAAAAACTTACGGGCATCATCTTCTACCCTTTTCTGTTTGCGGATTTCCCTTACCACAGTATCTACATTCTTTCGGGAAGCTCCAAGAGATGGCGGATGAAATAAGCCTTCCGGAAGATAGTCATAAATACCCTCCCTGTAACTCTCTATAGTGAATACTTCCTCATCAAATCCCAAATAACTGCTTGAAATGCTCTTTATATCCTTCAGGTAAGCACGGTCATTCACGCCAACACGCTCAATGAATATATTGCTTACTGCACGGTGGTATTTCAATAGATTAACAGCCACAGCTTCAGCCTTAAAGTCTGTCTGCAGCTTATTGTAATGCATATCTACAATATTAGTCTCATACATAGTGTTTCCTCTGATTATGACTTGTAAAGATAATATATCTCATAAGTTTGAAAAAATATTTTACGAATAATTTTATCCTAAAAATAATAATTTATTGACATTAAAAGGAATAATTTTAAGCAAATTCCGTAAAAATACGGTAAATAGAAAGTTTATTTGCTTTTTAAAATTTAAAATTAATTATTCAGAATCAGATGGTTAAAGGTTAAAAATTCAGGATTCAGGGCGCAAGATTAGGATTAAGATTTTTAGGTCTTCCTTATATAAAGAATCCTATGTCCTGCTATTCTCATTCTATACTCTTCTACTTCTCATCATTTATCTATCTTCTTCTGAAAAATTAAGTTTCCAAACGTAATATAAAAAGGTCTTTTATTTAGATTAAATTTTATTAACATCATCTCATAGAATAAATTCAGGATAATGCGTGCTCATTCCGAAAGCGGGCCGTATCTTTGCAGACTGAAAATTGTTATTTAAAATGAAAAGTATTTATTCTAAAATTCTGATTTTAGCATTCATGGCCTCTTCACTTTATTCTTATGCATGGGGATTAACGGGACACAGGGTTATTGCAGACATTGCAGAAAACCATCTTTCCCGGAAAGCAAGAAGAGAAATTAAAAAGATGATGGGAAAAGAGCGCCTGGCTTACTGGGCCAACTGGCCGGATTTCATCAAATCTGATACCACCGGAGCATGGAAACAGGCTTCATCATGGCATTATGTAAATATTGATCCGATGACCGACTTTAAAGCTTTTGAACAAAACTTAAAAGCACAGGCAGGACCAAGCCTTTACACTCAGGTAAACACATTATCCAGCCAGATCAAAGACAAAAACACTTCTGAAAAAGACAGAAAAATTGCTTTAATCTTCCTTATCCATATTATGGGAGATCTTGCCCAACCCCTTCACGTGGGAAGAGCAGAAGATTTAGGTGGAAACAAAATCAATGTGACCTATTTCGGGGAAAAAACAAATTTACACTCTGTTTGGGACGGAAAATTGGTAGATTCTCAAAAATACAGCTACACAGAGTATTCTAAACTTTTAGATATCAAATCTAAAGAAGAAGTAGCACAGATACAGTCCGGAACACTTGAAGACTGGCTGTATGATTCTCATAAAATTGCCAACAAGATCTATGCGCAGACTCCTAACGACTCTAAGCTATCTTACGACTATCAGTATAAGTTCAACGATACAGTAGAAAGACAATTATTGTACGGGGGACTGAGACTGGCAAAAGTATTAAACGAGCTTTTCTAGTAAAAACTTATTTTGACAAAGAGATATGAAAACGGAACTTCGGTTTCGTTTTTTTTTGTTTAAAGTTTAGGGTTTAGGGTTTAGGGTTTAGGGTTTAGGGAAATTACTAGGTTTTAAAGAATTTCTATTCCTCTATTGAATGTATTCTTTAATTTTCAAATAAAATAAAATAAAATAAAACATAATACACTTATTATCAACTGATTAAAATACTTCTCAAAACATTCATCCATTTTATTTTTTACATTGTACAAAAACACACTACTTAGATCACGATAATTCACTTTATATCAACCAATTACATAAAAACAAAATACATGACCCTATTTTACTTTGCACATTTTACAAAAAAATTAAAACTTGTGTAACCTTTTTACCTTTTCATACGTATATATTATAGTAACTCTTTTTTTGAGGATAAAATAAATGAGACAATTAAAAATCACTAAGCAGGTTACCAACAGGGAAACTGCTTCATTAGACAAGTATTTGCAGGAAATTGGTAAAGTGGAACTGATCACTGCGGACGAAGAAGTAGAATTGGCACAAAGAATACGTGCAGGCGACAGAGCCGCACTGGAGAAATTAATCAAAGCCAACCTTCGTTTCGTAGTTTCTGTATCCAAGCAATACCAAAATCAAGGTCTTTCTTTACCCGATTTGATCAATGAAGGTAACCTAGGATTAATGAAAGCGGCAAAAAGGTACGATGAAACTAGAGGTTTCAAATTTATCTCTTATGCAGTATGGTGGATCCGTCAATCAATTTTACAGGCATTGGCTGAGCAGTCAAGAATTGTAAGACTGCCATTGAACAAAATTGGTTCTATCAACAAAATCAATAAAGCATACGCTCACCTTGAGCAGGAAAATGAAAGACCGCCTTCTCCGGAAGAATTGGCTGAAGTTCTTGACATGAGCGAGGAAGATATCAAAGAATCAATGAAAAACTCCGGAAGACACTTGTCTATGGATGCACCTTTAGTTGAAGGTGAGGATTCTAATCTTTATGATGTATTGCGTTCAGGAGAATCTCCAAGTCCTGATAAAGATCTGATGCTTGAATCTCTGCAAATTGAGATTGAAAGAGCATTGAATACTCTGACGCCAAGAGAGGCTGATCTGGTAAGATTATACTTCGGACTGAACGGAAAACACCCAATGACTTTAGAGGAAATTGGTGAAACTTTCGATCTTACAAGAGAGAGAGTTCGTCAGATCAAAGAAAAAGCAATTAAGAGACTAAAACACAATACCAGAAGCAAGATTCTTAAATCTTACCTGGGTAAATAATTTTAGCGTAAAAAAATTTTATAGGCGGAGTCTGTTTTTCAGGCTCCGTTTTTTTTATTGTAATTCATCAATAAAGCAACTTATTTAATGCATTGTATAATTGATGTAACATTTTTAGTTGGTTCAAACAATACATCAATTTCACTTTCTTTGAGATCAGATACACAAAAAACCCGGAGAAATATCCTTCCCCGGATAACTAAGTACCGTAATATTATCGTCAATTTATTCGGAGACGATATCCCGATTTCAAAAAAACAAGCTGGTTTTAGTCATTTCTAGTAAGAGTTACTTTGTAATTTCTCGCTACGTTTCCGTTATTTATTATATTGATCTGTCCTGCAGTTGGCATAGTTACCGTATAATTAAATGCTGTTGCATTACCACCATCAGCACATCCTCCAAGGCCTGACCATGTCACAGCAACAGTATTCCTTGCTGTCTGAGTATATATTGGAGAACCAAAAGTACTGGTTAAAAAGCCATTTATTCCTTTAAGACCGTAATAACTGTTAGTTGAATAACTATGAACCAAATAATTTACAGTAGTAGCATCACCACAACCGTTAACATTTGTAATAGTAAGCCTGTATAAACCATTCGGGATACCTGACAAATATAAGCCATTAACGCCCGCACCAATAGTACCGCTATGAGATCTTACTTCACCAGTGGTTGAACTTTCTTGTTTCATTACAACCCCCGTAGCATCTACATAAACAGAAGACAAAACGGTTCCTGATGAGGCAGGGTTGATAGTTCTTATTCTTGCAGTCCCGTTAACATCAAGCGTGTTAGTTGGAACTGTTACTCCAATTCCCACAGCTCCGGCAGGAGTTACAGTAAAATCATTAGCCTGTTGAGCTACTGAAGGGGCTCCCGTAGAAGGATTGTCTTTAGCTCCATCAACATGGAAAGTGCCTTGAGGGTTAGTCGTATTAATTCCAACCTGAGAATATGCCACTGATGAGATGATCAAAGAGCATATGAGAATAGTTTTTTTTTTCATTACCATATTTTTAAATATTTAAGTCGCAATAATACAAAAGAGTAAAACCCACTTCTAAAAAATGCCTATTACACAGATATGACATGGGTATAGCACAGGTATGACATTTTTAAATATGTCATTAATTTTATAAGCGGAGTCTGGTTTCAGGCTCTGCTTTCTTGTTTACATCAGAGGTTATAAACAGGACTAATTACATTCAATCTGCAGATTTATGTAACATTCTCCATCATTTGTTCAACTAATCAAAATCATATCCTTTACTCATTTGCACTAAAATTTAAATGATTAATTTTAGTTGTTGAGATATGATGTTGATAATACACCAAAACAAAACATTCTATGAAAAAAATACTCTTCGCCTCTATCCTTGCGTTATCTATACTTTCTTGTAGAGAAAATAAATCCCAAAAACATGATATTGTTGAAAAAGCAGCTGAGAATACGGAATCCAGTATGCCAATAAAGAGGTTAGGTAAAACCCAGGATATATTCAATGGTATTTATTATGAAAAAATAAAAAATGATGAAGGATTAAAGAAACTGGATGAAAAAATTTCTTTAATGCAAGAGGATGCCAAAAAAATGCAATATATATATGATGACATTATTTCTAACTCAGAAGATTATTATTTGATTGCAAAAAATGAGGCAAAATCTATTAATGATTCCGTTTTAAGAAAGGAAATGATTAAGCTTATCGAAGAAAGTTCAGATAAATATGGTCTAAAGGTTCAAAAAATAAAAGAACTTAAGCATAAAATTAATAGTAACAAGCAAAGTATTTATAGCTTATATGCTGCTTTCAAAATCAGAAAGACCATTCCTGAAATTGAAAAATACCAGAATGCCCATCCTTTGAAAACGGACAGCCTTAATCAATTTATCAATAAACAGAATAAATTGCTTGAAGAGCTGAAAAAATTAAAATAAACACTGTTACACCTCATGAAATATATTACAAAATGGCTCACTGATAAAGCCCGCGTTAAAGAGCTGGTAGACTTTTTTATTACCCATAAAACAGACTCTTATATTTCCCATGGCGAAATGATGTCCGGCAGAGCCATTGATTCCCATCACTGGAATCCGGATCTTGAACTGATTCTTACCGAGCAGCTGATTACCGATTTTAATTCAGATGGCAGTTCTAAACTGAATATTCTGATTGCAGAAAACGAAAATGAAGAAATTGTGGGAATGATGGTTTTCAATGTGATCAACAGCCCTTTTAAAAAATATGCGATTTTGGAAGACATGCTTCTGGATCAGTCTGTAAGAGGTCAGTCACTTGGAAGTAAGCTTTTGGAGAAAGCCATTCATGAATCTAAAAACTGGAATATCAGCTTTATCCTATTGGAAAGTGGGGTCAACAATCATGGCGCTCACAACTTTTTTAGCAAGTATGGTTTTAAAAAGGTATCAGAAAGCTATATTTTAACAATATAAATTAAATCTCTTTCATCTACATTATCAAGAACCTAAACTTTATGAACACCATTTCAATCATCGGAGCCGGAATCGGGGGATTGACCCTCGGAAATGTCCTGAAGCAACATCAGTATGATTTCACGATCTATGAATCTGCTCCTGAAATAAAACCTGTAGGAGCCGGGATTATGATGGCAGTAAATGCAATGCAGGTTTTTGACCGTTTGGGTTTAAAAGAAAAAATTGAAAAAGCTGGTAATAAAATTCACAGAATTGTTATTGCCACTGAATCGTTACAGACCATCTCCAAGACAGAAATTCTGGAACTGGAAACTCAATACAATTCATGCAATGTTGCGATTCACCGGGCTGAGCTTCAGAAGATTTTAGCTGAAAACCTTGCTCCCGATTCCATTAAACTGAATCATTCTCTACAAAAAATTGAAAAAGAGGAAAATTATATTTTAGACTTTGAAAACGGAAATCGGATTGAAAGTAAAATCGTTTTTGGAGCAGATGGCATAAAATCTTCTATCCGAAATCAGGTCCTGAAAACCGGAACCATAAGGAACTCCGGACAGAAATGCTGGCGCGGTCTTTTAGATTTCGATCTTCCCGAGAAACATCATCAGGAAGCCTTTGAAATGTGGGGGAAAGGAAAACGTTTTGGATTTGTAAAAATTTCTGACAGAAAAGTATACTGGTACGCCTGCGTGAACGAAAGAAGTTTTAGGGAATATGTTGAAATCACAGAGATTTTTAATGATTTTGATCCTTTGGTTTTACAACTTATTGACGCTACACCAGACGAAAATATTATCTGTAATACCATTTCCGACCTCGCTCCTATTTCCAAATGGCATTCTGAAAATCTATGCCTGATCGGAGACGCTGCCCATGCCACAACTCCCAATATGGGACAAGGGGCCTGCCAGGCGATTGAAGATGCTTATATCATTGGAAAATTACTGGAGAAAAATCAGGATTTCAATGCGGTTTTTGAGTCGTTTCAAAACATCAGGAGGAAAAAAGTAGATTATATTGTCAACACAAGCCGGACTATCGGAAATATTTCTCAATGGGAAAGGGGAAATTCAATACGTAATTTTCTTATGCGTATGATTCCTGAAAGGATCAATCAAAAGATGGCTAAAAAGATCATAGAACTGGAAATGTAGAAATCCGGTTTAAGAAAAGATAAAATTTAAAAAAAAATTATTCGATTTATTAATAACAACTAAAATTAAAAACATGAAAAAAATCTTTTACGTATTGCTCTTATTCATAGGAGTACATACAGCACGAGCACAGGAAGTCCCGGTACTGGACAGAGGATTATTTTTTGGAAACCCGGAAATTTCCGGAGGACAGTTGAGCCCGGATGGAAAATGGATTTCCTTTACGAAAGAATATGGAGGTATTATGAATATATGGGTAAAAAAGATTGATGAACCTTTTGAAAAAGCCCGTCCGCTCACAGACAGCAAACGCCCGATGAACGGATATTTCTGGTCAGAAGACGGAAAGTATATTCTTTATGTAAAAGATGGTAATGGTGATGAAAACATGAATATTTTTGCTGTAGATCCCATGGCAAAAGTAACCACCGGAGTTCCGGAATCAAGGAATTTAACTCCGCTTAAAGAAGTAACGGCTCAAATCTACATGGTAAGCAGAAAAGATCCTGATCTGTTGATGGTGGGATTAAATAACCGTGATAAGGCATGGCATGATTTATATTCATTGAAAATTTCTACAGGTGAGCTGAAAAAGATTTATGAAAACACAGACCGCATCACAAGTTATGATTTTGACTGGGATGAAAAATTGAGAGTCCTTTCCAAAACGGATGATAAAGGAACTACCCAGTTTTTTTATAAGGAAGGAGATAAACTGACTCCTATTTATGAGACTTTGGTAACGGAAAGCGCTTACATCTCAAACTGGAACGAAGATAATTCTAAATTCTATCTGGTAACCAACAAAGGGAATCTTGATAAATCAACCTTATTCCTGATGGATCCCAAAACTAAGCAGATTACAAAAATAGAAAGCGATCCTAAAGATAAAGTAGATTTTGGAGGACTGTTTCTGGACAGAAATACCAGAAAAATGATTTATACTTCTTACACCGGAGATAAAACAGAGTATTACTGGAAAGACAAAACGTGGGAAGACAATTATAAATTTCTGCAAAGTAAATTTCCAGGAAGAGAAGTTAATTTTTCAAGCTCTACCAATGACTATTCTAAATTCTTAGTTGCAGTTGGAGGTGATAAATATGCTTCTGAAGCATATTTTTTTGATGCAAAAACAAAACAGCTGATTTTCCAGTATACCCCAAGAACAGAATTGAAAAAAGTAGAAAAGTATCTGGCTGCAATGACTCCTATTTCTTATAAAAGCAGTGACGGACTTGAAATTCCGGCATATCTGACTTTACCTGTGGGATCAAGCGGCAAAAATGTTCCTGTTGTTGTTTTGGTTCATGGAGGTCCGAAAGGCCCAAGAGATTACTGGGGCTACAATTCAACGGTACAGTTTTTAGCTAACAGAGGATATGCCGTCTTACAGCCTAACTTCAGAGCGAGCGGCGGTTATGGTAAAAAGTTTCAGAACGGCGGAGATCTTCAGTGGGGAAAACTGATGCAGGACGATATTACGTGGGGCGTAAAATACCTGATTGATAAGGGAATTGCAGACAAAAACAAAGTGGTGATCATGGGAGGAAGCTACGGTGGGTATGCAACACTCGCAGGTTTAGCATTTACTCCGGATGTATATGCTGCAGGAGTAGATATTGTAGGACCAAGCAATCTCTTTACTTTACTGGATTCTGTTCCTGCTTACTGGGAAGCTGCCCGCGCTTTCCTGTACGGAATGGTAGGTGATCCTAAAACCGAAGAAGGTAAAAAACGTATGCATGATGCCAGCCCGTTATTCAGTGTAGACAAGATCAACAAGCCGTTACTGATTGTTCAGGGAGCTAATGATCCAAGAGTAAAGCAGGCTGAAGCGGATCAGATTGTCATTGCGCTGCGCGATAAAGGTAAAAAGGTAAATTACATCCTTGCCGATGATGAAGGCCATGGATTCCGTAAGCCGGTGAACAGCATGGCAATGTACGCTGAAACGGAGAAATTCCTTGCTGAAGTAATTGGAGGCAGATATCAGAAAGAAATGCCTGAAAATGTGGCAAAACGTCTGAAGGAAATGACAGTTGATATTTCAAAGGTGACTTATACTCCGGCGAAAAGTGAAAAAACCGCAGGTGCTTCTAAATAAAAGCATTTGTATCAATTATATAAAGCCATCTCGTGAAAATGAGGTGGCTTTTCTTTACATCCTAGAATTAATCATTAAAATCACTATCCTTTGGTTAAATACAACCCAACATTTATCTGATCAAAAAAAGCTGCCTCCATGAGACAGCTTTTTGAATATAATTTAGTTTTATTTAATACGTTAAAGTAACACCAGCACCCCAGCCCATTTCATTATCATAGTTTCCGGAAACAGATAACCATTTTTGAAGAATATACCTCATTCCTGTTGAGAATTCACCATCAGAGTTAACACTGAAATTTCCTCTCAGTCTTCTGGAAAGTGGAATATCTTCACGACTCAGCTCCAATAATACTTTTCCGTTTTGGTCAACACTTGCATCAGCGGTAATCAACATGGGAAGTACATACTGCAAACCCATCATGAATGCAAATTTGTTTTTTGAAGCTTTCTGCTGTCCGAACCAGTTTTTTTTACCATGAAAATCCATACCCATATCCTCTGCCATCTGTCTTTCCATAATCTCATGATTTTTTTGAACTCTGACTCCTGCATAAGGAAGCGCCCATTGGAATTTTCCTAAGAAGCGTCCTACTTTTGCACTTCCTTCAAAATGATCAAAATTCCAGTTGGAATGAAACTCATTAAGGTTTGCCCATCTCGGACCGAACATCGTCATTGTTTCTGCATGGATCTTATTACTTGCAACATCCAGCATCGCCATAGAACTGGTCATTGTATTATCCTGTATAAAATTTTTCCAGGCTAATTTTCTGTTTGGAAGCTGTGGATTGGGTTTTGAATTTTCGTAGCTGAAGATTCTTCCCATTCCTGCCATCATATGATATAAAATATGACAGTGGAAAAACCAGTCGCCATCCTGATTCGCTGCAAATTCTATCGTTACGGTTTCCATCGGCATGATATCTACTACATTTTTCAACGGAGAATACTCTCCTTTTGAATTGATTAATCTGAAATCATGACCATGAAGGTGCATCGGGTGACGCATCATAGAATTATTATATAGTTTAATTCTAAGAATTTCTCCCTTTTTTATCAGGATCTTATCTGTTTCTGTTACAGTTTTATTATCCAGCGTCCACAGATAATGGTTCATATTTCCTTCCAGCGTAAATTTCATTTCACGAATGGTATCCGTCGGAAGAATGGTTTTTTCAGGAGATTTTAAAATATTGTAAGACAATCTCTTAATTGTTTTTTCTTCCTTCATATCCATTTCTGAGTGTTGAGAATGATCTTCTTTTTTGTCTTCTTCCGTTTTCACTCCCATCATCTCATTGATATGCTTTGCTGTAGTTTTTCTTTGATTTTCAGATAATTCCGGGTACATCACTTCATTCATATCCATCATTTGATTTCCCATGGTCATATTCATCGGTTTCATATTCCCGCTCATCTCCATCATTCCGTTCATCATTTTCATTCCTTCAAAAAGCATTAATCTTGGAAGATTGGGAGCTTCTACCTTTTCACCGGAACCCAGCCAAAGGGAAGCATGTCCTATTCTGTCTTCTGAAGTCGCTCTGAATTCAAAGCTTTTATTCTCCGGAATCGTGACTTCAATATCATAGGTTTCGGAAACCCCGACAATCAAACGGTCAACTTCTATCGGAACCACATCATTTCCGTCATTTCCGACTACTTTTATTTTTCCTCCACCATAATTCAGCCAGAAATAGGTAGATGAACCTCCGTTGGCGACTCTCAATCTTACTTTATCTCCAGCTTTTAGATTGGAATAATCTGAACTGGGAGTACCATTAATCAGAAATTTATCATAATAGACATCACTTACATCCATTGCTTCCATCCTTTTCCATTCATTCAATGTTTTTGTCCCGAAATTTCCGGACTTAATGGCTTCCCAGTAACTCTGTACTGCATTTTTCTTTACAGCATACCAGTCTGTATTGGCCATATGAAGTCTTCTTGCAATCTGCATTGGATCATCATCACTCCAGTCTCCCAGCAATACCGGAATCTCAGCATTGTATTCTGTTTTGGGCTCACCTTCTCTTTTCTTGAAAACCAGAATCCCATTCATTCCTATCTGCTCCTGAAGGGCTTCATGAGAATGATACCAATACGTTCCGTTTTGGGAAACTCTGAATTTGTATAAGTGGGTTTCTCCCGGCGTTACCGGTTTTGTGGTAAGATAGGGAACTCCGTCTTGTTCATTGGGTAAAATTACCCCATGCCAGTGCAATCCGGTATTTTCATTCAGCATATTGTGCAGGTAAATTTCAGCTGTATCTCCTTCCGTAAAATATAAAGTCGGAGCCTGAAGCTTTCCGTTAATCGCAATAGCTCTCCTGTTTTTTCCGGTGAAATTGACAATGGTATCTTTTACATACAGATCATAACGAACTGTTTTTCCACCGAAAGTAATTCTTCCGTTTTCAGAATTACGTTTTAAAATAGATTTCTTCTCATTTGGATTTTCAGCCTTTAAATGAGAATGATCTTCCTTTTCTACCATATCCATCCCGCATTTAGGGCATTTTCCCGGCTTATCGGAAACTACTTCAGGATGCATCGGGCAGGTATAGGAAATTTGAGCTTGAGTTTTAACTGGTGATACAGCTTTTTTTTCTGATTGAACAGAAGGCTTTATCACTTTTGTTTGCCCAATCTTATTTGTTTCCTTTATTTTATTTGTCTTTTGAAGCTTTCTATTTTTCTCAACTTCTGCCTTATTTATATTTGTTTCTGCAGGCTTTGCCCTCTTCTCTGTTTTAGGAATAGGTTTCACTTCAGGCTTTGCAGCTATTTTAGGTTTTATAACACTTGTCTTTTTTACCAGAGTCATTCCGCATTTCGGGCAGTCTCCAGATTTTGAGGACACCACTTCAGGGTGCATCGGACAGGTATAATACGTTTTTGTAGTTTGTGCGAAAGTAAAAACAGAGAATAAAAGCACCAGAAACATTATTAGTTTTTTCATAATATTTCGAAGTTTTAGAAGTTGTATAACTTAAAGTTAATTATAACTTAAGCTATACAACTTATTATTTTAAAGAACAATACACTGATTATTTAATCTCTGACTTTACGCTTCCGCATGAAAGCATAGATTTCCCGTAGTATGGGTTGACAATCTGTTTTTCATTGCTCAGCCAGCTTCCGTCTGCCATTGGGCAATATTGTACATAGACTGGTTTTTCAGAAAGTTTGAACTGCTTCGTTAAAGCGATCATATTGTCGGAAAGATTGAAAAAGGTTTCTCTTTGAGCGGCAATATTTCTCGCTTCGGAAATAGCAGAAGCATCTTTTCTAAGAATATTCAGGTTACCTTCCGAAACCATTTTATAATCAATAGTTGAAGCTGTTTTAATGAATTCTGTTGCGGCTTTTGAAGTTTTATCGGCATCATCCGAAGCTAATGCTGATTTGATTGCGATATAGTTCTGATACAGCTTGGAAACCTGAGCATCCTTTTTAGACTGTGCTGATAGTGAAATAATTGAGAATAAAGATAAAGCTGCTGTGATGATATATTTTTTCATTGTTTTAAATTTTAGAATTAATTTTTTAATAAAGATAATGGGTAACGCACCAGTAAATGCGTCAGTACATGTCGCCTGTAACCGTATACAATTGATGATACAGAAAACGACAGACGGATTCTAAATTCTAAAATTACAATGATTGATGTAGATAGGTACCGGCCGGTATTCTGGCGGTCCATTAATCTGTATTTGAGCAAATTTGGTGGCTGAAAAAGACTTATCAATAACAGCAAACTGAGTTTGCACAGGGATTTCTGAAATCTGGCTTAAAAAATCAATCTTAAGGAAATCAGACTTCTGTGAATCATCTACTTTTACTATTTTGATCTCTGTTTTGCAGCACCCTTTTTTGTCTTTAACACCGCATTTAGCGCAGATATCATCTGTTTTCTGACTTACAGAAACAAATTCCTTCATGCAATAATGAATGCTAAAAGCTGCTCCGGAAGAAAACCCGAAGTAGAAAATAGAAAACAATATGGCAAGAATCTTTTTCATTGATAAGACAAAATTAAAAATATCTCTGAGACCGTTGTTATAAAATTTGGTAATGTTGTTATAAAATTCGGAAAACAGAATAAATCTCAACTAAAATCCTATATATCCACTGCAATATCAAAAAAAATGAACGTAGGTGAACATTCAGTAAATTATTCCAATTCTTTACAGATTTTTTTCAATTGGCTCCTCAATTGCCACTTTTTTCATTTCAATATTCTCTTTGAATTATAAATGCTTCTGAAATTCTTTTCATCCCAATTTTATAGTAGAAATTGGATGCATCTTCTGAAGAATGGAGAATTATTTTACATTCTTTTCCTGCATGTTCTTTTGTTATTTCAATTAATCTTTTTCCAATATTTAAATGCCTAAATTCTTTGTTTACACAAATATCAGATAAGTAACAACAATAGCTAAAGTCGCATAATGACCGGGCAATACCCACTAATTTATCTTCTGACCAAGCAGATACAACAAGATTTGCATTGTCAAACATTTTTTGTAAACGAAAGTCATCGTTCATATTGCTAATTGGTAAATAATTGGACATGAAAAATAGATCTTTAATGGTTTTAATTTCTATTTTTTCGTTTATTTTAAATATGATATTGCTCATAACATTTCTACTAACCTTCAAATTTACCTATTCCATCAATATAATATATACCTTTCAATCAATTGTTATTAAATTTTACATTTTGAAAATTAGGTGTTATCCATATCTGAGAAACCTTAGTTACAACATTCAGGCAAATAAAAATCCTCTGAAAAATAATTCAGAGGATTTTTTATTTTTATCTTCTCGCAGATGATTCTGATTGAATGGATTTTACAGTTTAAATTCTAACTTCACATTGAAGAAACGCCCTGTAAGACGTACCGGGACAGGATACATATAATTACTGTTATAGTCAGTGATCCATTGGTTTGCTACCGTGTTGTTGATGTTGAATGCATTGAAAACCTGAACTCCTAATGTCAGCTCTTCAAAATTACCCCAGAATCCGGATCTCTTATTCTTTTCTTTCGGATCAATAAATACCTTTGTTAATCCTAAGTCTACTCTTTTATAAGCAGGTAGTGTCTGCTGGTAATTATAAGCTGAACCAAAATCCGGCTGTCCGTTGCTGTTGAATAGTACAGGAGCTCCTGTAGGCAATCCCATAGCATAGACCAAAGTAAGGTTCACACGCATAGACGGAAAGCTTGGCATATAATCCTGATAGAACATGGCAAATCTCAATCTCTGATCTGTAGGTCTCGGAATATCTCCTCTTCCATCAATATTTTCATACACTCTGGCATAACTTGCAGACAGCCAAGAATCTACACCAGGTACAAATTCTCCAAACAGCCTGGTATCAATACCATATGCATATCCTTTGGAATTATTCTGCCCGGAATAACGGATCCTCACATTATCCATATAATACGGAATCAGATTATCCATTTTCTTATAATAAAGTTCTGTAGTCAGTTTAAATGGTCTGTCATACATCTGGAACTCATAATCATTGGCAAGAATTACCTGGATAGAGCGCTGTGACTTTATATTAGAGTTAAAATTACCGTCCAAATCTTTAATTTCTTTATAGAAAGGAGACTGATAATAAATACCTCCTGAAATTTTGAACAACATATCGCTTTCCCAATCCGGCTTGATAGCAAACTGAGCTCTCGGAGAAAATATTGTTTCTTTATTGAAACTCCAGTTGGCCACACGTACTCCCGCATTCACGAATACTTTGCTGGCTCCCCAGTAGAACTTCTGTGAATACTGTGCATAGGCAGAAAGTCTTGTAGGCTCAATATTATTTTGTCCGGCAATATAATAAGCAAGCTTAAGGTCTCCTGTAGTCCCTGTTCTCGGATCAATCACTTCCGGCCTTGGAAGACTGTATCCTGCAGAATCTACAAGTTTCCACTCATTGGTAAAGTCCTTAAGATTTTCTTTCTCATATTTAAATCCAACTTCAAAGTCGGTGTTTACATTAGGAGAAAATTTAGCTCTGAACTGTGTTCCGTATGTTCTTACAAACAAATCGTTTCTTGCATGTTCTATCTGTCCGCCAACATCAAAAGAGGTTACAGGCTGCTGTGTTACCGGATCAAATGTCTGAAGCTCATATGCTGACTGTATGGTATAATATTCTCTTTCTCTGTTCTGATACGCAAAAGCATCCAAAGTAAGCTTCCATTTATCAGCCGGCTTATAGTTCATGGAAAATGTACCCATCATATTTTTATACTGGTCATTTTCTTTACCCGCATATCCTATATTTACTGTAATAGGCTGCTGAAGACTTCCGAAAGTAACACTTTTTGCCTTAGGAATCATTTCGTAATCATTCTTGGAGTAATATCCGATGAATGACATAGAGAATTTATCACTGACATGGTAATTCAGATAAGACTGAAAATCCCAATACGTGGGGTTAAAGTCCGTATCTTCCTTTAAGGTATTCAGAACAAGATTGGTATTTCTGTATCTTCCGGAAAATAGGGCTGTAAATTTTTTATTTTTTGAAGCCAGACCAGTTGTCAGTCTGCCTCCAATCAAACTAGCCTCTCCTGAAACTTCAAATTTTTCAGGTTCACGGTAATAGATATTTAAAGCAGAAGACATTTTATCACCATATTTGGCTTCAAATCCTCCTGCTGAGAAATTTACAGTAGAAACCATATCCGGATTGATGATACTCATCCCTTCCTGTTGTGAATTTCTGATCAGGAAAGGTCTGTAGATCTCAATATCATTGATGTAGATAAGGTTTTCATCATAGTTTCCACCACGAACCATATATTGGGATGACAGCTCGGTATTGGAGTTTACGGAAGGAAGAGTCTTAAGCAATCCTTCAATTCCACCGTTGATAGAAGCTACAGATTTTGCTTCTTTTGCTGAAATTCTCACATTGGTAAGGTCGTTGGTTCTTCCTGTTGATTTTTTCTGGAAGACAACTTCCTCTATATCGGTTACTCTAGTGGTCGCTGTATCCTTTTTTCTTTGTTGGGAGAAAATCAGAAACGGGACCATAAGGCTTAGCGGTAAAACTAGTTTTTTCAAAAGAAATGTTTTAGAATTTCTAAAATTAATGTTTTTTTAACAATTACAAAATCGATTCTCTAATTCTTGTCAATTTTTGTAACAAATCTTCTAATAAATCTAATCTTAACATGTTGGCACCATCAGACAATGCGGTTTCCGGTGTAGGGTGTGTTTCTATGAAAATTCCGTCTGCTCCTACTGCAATTCCTGCTTTAGCAACAGTTTCGATAAGATCTGGTCTTCCACCCGTAACTCCTGAGTTCTGGTTAGGCTGCTGTAAAGAGTGGGTAACATCTAAAATAACGGGAGCATATTCTCTCATCGTAGGAATTCCTCTGTAATCAACGATAAGGTCTGTATATCCGAAAGAATTTCCTCTTTCAATAATGGCTACTTTCTGGTTATCAGAATCTGTTACTTTCTGAACAGCAAATTTCATAGCTTCCGGTGAAAGGAACTGTCCTTTTTTCAGGGTAACACATTTTCCTGTTTTCGCTGCCGCGATTAATAAGTCAGTCTGACGAACAAGAAATGCAGGAATCTGCAGAACATCTACATATTGTGCTGCCAGCGCTGCGTGTTCATTTTCATGAATATCTGTTGTTGTAGGAATATTGAACGTCTCTCCTACTTTTTTAAGGATTTCAAGAGATTTCTCTTCTCCAATAGTTGTGAAAGAATCTACACGGCTTCTGTTTGCCTTTTTGAAGCTTCCTTTGAAAATATAGGGAATATTATATTTATCTGTGATATTGATTACTTTTTCAGCAATTCTCAATGCCATATCTTCCCCTTCAATAATGCAAGGTCCGGCAATAAGGAAAAAGTTCTTTGAATCTTTGTGCGAAATATTATCTAAATACTGAATCATTTTGTTGTAATTAAAAAGTTCAGTAAAAATACTGAGAAAGTTTCAGAACTCGAAATTATTTAAGACTTTCATTATTGTTGATTTTCTTGCAATAACAGTTACTTATCTTTTAGGACTGCCATTTTATAAAATACATTTGAATTTCATAACTTTATATAATGAAAGCAAAAGAAACTTTGACGGAATTCTATGCTTTGCATGGAAAAGAGCCTAACAATATAAGCCCGTTCAATGTATACCGCAGGGAAAGTTTTAAATGCAGCACTCGTCTGGAACCCGTGTACCGCAGAGATTTTTATAAAATATCAATGATTTCAGGCGGAACCGGTATATTGAGCTATGCAGATAAGTTCATCAGAATCGACAGGCCCTGTATTGTTTTTCTCAACCCGCTTATTCCCTATTCCTGGGAACCGACTTCTATACAACAGGAAGGTTATTTCTGCCTTTTTAAAGAAGAGTTTGTATTGCCTGCATTAAAAAATGAAAGCCTTGCAGGATCACCCCTGTTCAAAGCGGGAGGAGATCATGTATTTTTTCCGGCCGATGAGAGCATTCAACTTTTAAAGATTGTATACGAAAATATGCTTAAAGAAGAGCAATCCGATTACCCTAATAAATATGATCTCCTCAAAAGCTACGTCCGGATCATTATGCACGAGGCCATGAAAATGCAGCCTCCCCAAACATTTCACAGACATCCCAATGCTTCAGAGCGGATCAGCAACTTATTTTTTAAGCTTCTGGAAAATCAGTTCTTTATCGATTCACCGGAAAAAGCACTTTCATTAAAAAATGCCAATGAATTTGCTACACAGCTTAATATCCATACAAACCACCTGAATAAAGCGTTAAAGGATACTACAGGTAAAACCACTACCGAATGGATTGCTGAACGTATTCTGAATGAAGCAAAGTCCCTGCTGCAGTTCAGCCATTGGGATATCAACGAAATAGCCTACTGTCTGGGATTTGAGCATTCTTCAAACTTTATTATTTTCTTTAAAAAAAAGGTGGGAGAATCTCCTGCTCAATTCAGGAAAAATATTCTTTCCATTTCATAACTTTCAGCTTGTTTCGCATAATTATTTTTGATTACCAGAACCGAACTTCGTGTCATCAAAATCAATAAATAATGACACAAGAAATTTTAAAAGGAAAAGTAGCTCTCATTACAGGAGGAACAACCGGTATCGGACTGGCAACAGCAAAATTATTTCTGAAATCAGGAATAAGAGTAGTGATTGCGGGGCGCAGACCGGAACAGGGCAACGCAGCACTAGAAACACTACGGTCAATAAGCTCTGACATTCTGTTTATTCAGACTGATGTCTCAAAAACTAATGAAATTCAAAATCTTATCAATGAAACAGTAAAACACTTTGGAAAACTGGATATTGCCTTTAATAATGCAGGGATTGAGGGAAAGTTCCTGCCCATTGACGAAACTCCTGAAGAAGAATTCGACAGCGTAATGAGTATCAATACTAAAGGAGTCTGGATGTCCTGTAAATACGAGATACAGCAGTTTAAAAAACAAAAAACAGGCGGAGTCATCGTCAATACTTCTTCCTGGCTGGCAAGAGGAGCATCTGCAGGTTCCGGTGTGTATTCTGCAAGTAAAGCTGCATTAGACGGATTAGTAAGAGCTTTGGCCATTGAAACGGCTCCTGAAAACATCCGGATCAATAATATCCAGCCGGGATATATCCGTACTCCTATGTTTGACCGGTTCTTTCCTGAAGAAAATGCCGAAGAGGCAACAGAGCCTTTTAAGAAACATGCTCCCATCGGGCGCTTTGCTGCTCCTGAAGAGGTAGCCGAACTCGTGCTTTGGCTGAGCAGCCCTTCAGCTTCTTTTGTAACGGGTGAAAGTATTCTGATAGACGGAGGACTGGCTATTGGCGGACAACGGTAAACAATTCAAAAAAAAATGAAAAAATTATGTTTTTTAATGTCCTTTATTCTGGGATATTCACAGCAGAAAACAAGTGACTTTTCAATTTCAAAAAAGATGATACCAGATAACAAAAAAGATTCAATAGTATATAACCGGCTTTATCAGTACGGGATTGCCGATGCATTTGTTGGCGGACTTTATAAGGGCACATTATCCCTGAAAGATTTAAAATCAAAAGGTAATTTTGGACTGGGAGCTCCTGATATGCTGGATGGAGAACTTACCATAATGGACGGAAAAGTATACCAAACTAAAGCAACGGGAATCACCGTGGAACCTGAAGACGGATTTAAAACAGCTTTATCATTTGTCACATTTTTCAGCCCTGAAACGACTCTCTTTATTGAAAAGAAAGCAGACAGGGCATCCGTTTTACAGCAAATATCCAAAAAACTCCTTAATAAGAATTCAATATATGCCGTTAAAGTAACCGGAAAGTTTAACCTTGTGAAAACAAGAGCATTCCCACCCGTAGAAAATGAACCTTTTCCCACTTTAACATCTATTTTCGATAAGCAAAAAATTTTTGAATTCACTCACACAGAAGGAGTAATGATAGGATATTATATCCCGGAATATCTGAACGGAATTAATGTAAAAGACTTCCATTTTCATTTCCTTTCCACAGACAGGAAACAGGGCGGACATATCCTGGATTTTATTGGTGAAAACCTGAAAATAGAGCTTGCAGAACTTGATGGTTTTGAGCTTGAAATACCTAAAGATAAAGATTTTCAGAATTTTCAGTTCAATACAAAAGACAATGAAGCCCTGAAACGGGTGGAGCAAGGAAAATAATATCAATGCTGTTCAGAGAAAAAGGTTTTATAGGTGTGTTTAAAAGATACCTATGAAACTTTTATTTTTTCAAAATTTTTTCAAACGTATTGATATTACGGCTTGTCAACTGATCTTTAAGGCTTTTCTTGCCTAATACTTTCCCGAAAGTCGAATCTAAGGTATTGCCTTTCGGAACCTGCCAGTAAAATATATCATTTACAATTTCCGCCTTCTCATTTTCAGACCGGGCAGCTTTTTGAAACTCCTCCATCAGGACCTTTTCCACACCCGGCATTCCTACGAAAGAATAAATATGAAGATCGTCTTTTTTTTCAAAGGGAACGCTATTCCAGAAAACCTCAACTTCTTCCTTAGATCTGATAAATAAAAAAGCTTCATAAGAAAAGTGATCTGACATTGCTTTTTCCAGAATCACCTTTAAATCCTGAGTATTTTTATCCGAAGAAAAAACAATGTTTCCTGACGCTAATATTGAAACCACATCAGTCATACCGGCATCTTTAAAGACCTGACAGACATCAGCCATTTTCATGTTCGTTCCTTTTACGTTGACACCTCGGAGAAAAGCACAGTATTTCATTTTTTCAGGGATTAGGGATTAGATAATAGGTTGCAGGGTTTGGAGTGAGCTAAGGGAGTTCCTTATTTTTTAAATCTTTAAATGCTTAAATATTTTAATCAACCCTAATGTACAAATTATAGTCTGTTCCGGAAGGTTTCAGATTGTAAATTTTTTCCAGAATTTTATTATCACTTTTCAGATGGTCTTTCACTCTGAATTCTTTTAAAAGCCTGTAATGGGTTTGATAATACAATGAATTTTCACTGTTTCCTTCATATAGATTCTGGTAAGAAAGAAGGTATTTTGGTTTTCTTGTCTTTACCGTATTGATCCAGTAGTTCACTTTATCTTTCTTAATTTCTTCCTGAATCTGCTTATCTACCAATCCAACCTCATCAATTGTTTTTAATCCTGAAAAATAAGGTACATAACCAGCCGGTTCCAAGAGTATCCACTGATTTTTATCCTTTTCATACTGATTTAAAAATGTTCCAATCGTTCTTCGGTAGTTCCACTCCCCGTTTCCTGTTGCAATACAGTGAACAGTCTGAAAAACAAACATTGGGAAGATATAGAATATAACAAGCAATGACAGCCATAGGTTTCTCTTCTCTTTCTGTTCCAGCACAAAAATAAGAACAGGAACAAAAAGCAAAAGCTGAGGCACCCAGTAGTACCAGTCGAACAAGCTTTTCTGAGAAATAAAAATAATCTGTTTTACCCATCCGAAAATAAAGATCATCCATAAGAAGTAGTTTCTTTTTTCTCTTTGTCTGATCAGATAAATAAAACAAAGCAGTTCAAAAATCAATATTACAACCGTCATAGGATTGAAATTTCCGGGAACTTTCAGCATTCCCCAGAAGTTTCCGAAGCTCTTAAAAAAGTAGCCGATATGCTGCTGGATCGTAAAATTCTCACTATAGAGCAGTTTTTTGGCTGTAATGGTATTATTAACCAATTCTCCAAAGTAAAACCAGTTGAAAGCAACCGTGGATAGAACACCCAGAATGCCTCCAAAAATATAATTCCATCTGATTTTTCTGTTCCAGAATAGATCTACGAGAAATACAATTCCCAGGAATATCACAGTATCAATTCTTGTAAACATAATTAACACCGGAAGAAGTGTCAGCATCCATTTTTTCCCTTTATGGAAACCATAATATAACAATGCCATCTCGAGGAAAAACAGGATTCCATATTCCATTCCGAGAATTGAAATTTTAATGGCTGGCGGTAAAATGCCGATCAAAAATATAAAGATTGCCTTATGCCACGGGTTTTTAAGAACCAAATGGGAAAGCAGCAAAGTTCCTATTGTAAACAGTATAGAATTAAAAATCAAAAGAGGTTCAATAAAGTTTTCTTTTCCAAAAACAAGATTGAAAAGGTAAGATACAAAAACATAAAAATGGGTTGTAGATGCAGAAATTTTAGCATCTCCATTGAACCCGATTACTCCGTAATCCAGTAGATTCTGAGCCACTCTCCACGTAATAAACGCATCCTCCTGGATATAATGTGTCAGTAAAAAAAGAAGTTTAAAAGCAACTGTAGCAATTACGGCATAGATAGGGAACCTGCTACTTTTTGTTTCAGCCATTATGTATTTTTAGTTTCACAAATATAATCTTAATATTCAGGAATCCCAATAATAAAAAAACGGAACCGAAGTCCCGTTTTAAGTATTTTATTTAGTTGCTTTGATAATTGCTGTCGTTATCTGATTTTCTTTTTCTTTTGAATAAGTAGAATCATAAGGTTCCATCACATCAAATAAGTATTGATAGAATGGCGTGATCTGCTGAACATTTTCAGACTCTTTCATCGCCTTTTCTTTGCCCATTTCCTGAAGATCTTTGACAAATACATTGAACTTCTTATCAATAGGCTCTATAGATTTCACCAGATAAGCATATGCTTTTTCTTTCTGTCCGATCTTCGTGTAAGCATCCGTTACAGCCGCTACTACAAGAGAATATTCCATAGGTTTTGTTCTCATTTGTCTTCTCAGGTAGCTTTGATCTGCTTTGGAAAGGCTTAAATAATAATCATATTCTTCAAAGATTCCTTTTTTAAGAACCTCAGCAAGCTGAAGACCTTTCTGCTCCTGTCCTGCAATAATGTATCCTGATACGATTGAACTTAATGAACGAGGATCGTTATATTTCTCAGCAGGAATTTCTTTTGCTGCAAGATCCAGAATTTCTAATGCTTTAGCTTTCTGGCCGTTTAGTGCAAGTGCAGCTGCTGCTCTGCTCGCTGACATTCTATAGCTGATAATATTGGAAGTAGCTGTTTCATCAAAGTGAGCATTTAAGTTTTTGAAGTTCCCCCATCTGAAGTTTTTCACAACATTATAAAGAGAATTAGTGTCTACTCTTCCCATATCTCCATCAGCTGTAGGAGGCGTTTGGATAGGAATTAATCTGTAACTAAATCCATCAAACTGAAGGTAATCGTTCAGATAGAAAATATTCTCACTGTCATAGATACCTCCTGATGAGAAGTTGATTGGACGCTTCCAGTCGAAGTTTGCCAAAAGATCCATCAAAATAAGGTTGTTCTTATATAATGTATTTCCTTTGTAAGTAATCATGATCTGATTCGCAACGTTTGGAAGATCTTCTTTGTTGATAATTCCTGCTTTTAAGGCATTTTCTTTATTTACCGGAAGAATGAATTTATTTACCGGAAGAATGTTATATTTTTCAAATTTCTCTTCTCCAAAATACATTTTCAACAATTCATCTTTCTCAGGAGATTTGAACTTAATAAAATTGATCGCTTCTTTCAATGTTAAAGAATCCTGAGTTAGATACTTTCTGAAAGACTGGAATTCTGTTTCCGGAGCTCCCTGCTCTTTCAGCATAGAGAAAACACCCTCCCAATCTTCTTTCTTCATCATATAGATCTGGTCATTCACACCATCTCTGTAATCTTCATGGGTCAGCTGGCTAGGGATTCCCATAGCGTTGTAAGTTCTTCTTTTTATCTGGTCAAGGTTCCAAGGCGTTGAAGCAAGGGTAAAGTTTACTACTTTCACATCATCTCTGAATCTTTCTGTTTCCTGAATTGCCCAAACCGGATACGTATCGTTATCTCCGTAAACGAAAAGGATATCGTTTTTCGGTAATGATTTTAAAACTGAATATGCATAATCATATGCTGTATATCTGTTGCTTCTGTCATGAACATTGTAGTTCTGGAAACCCATCATGAAAGGAACGCCTAATAAAACCACTCCCAAAGCAATATTAGCCCCGTTTGATTTTATTTTAGACTGCAGGAACCATAGAATTGCTCCTGCTCCCATACCAATCCAGATCGCAAATGCGTAGAATGAACCTACCATTGCATAATCTCTTTCTCTCGGCTCAAAAGGTTTTACCCCTGTATAGAAAACAATCCCGACACTTGTTAAAATAAATAATGATAACAATGCATAGAATCTCCCGAAATCTCTGTTTAGTTGGAAAAAGAATCCAATTAAACCTAAAATTAATGGAAGGAAAAAGAATTTTACCGTACTTTCATTCTTGAATTTAGCAGGCATTTTATCCTGATTTCCTACATTTACATTATCGATAAAAGGAATCCCGGAAATCCAGTTTCCTTTTGTACTTTCCATATTTCCTTCAAGGTCATTCTGTCTTCCTACATAGTTCCACATCAGGTATCTTACAAAGTAATATCCGTTCTGGAAAGAAATGAAATACTCCATATTCTGAAGAAATGAAGGTTTCTGAACATTGATAAGGTTATAAGGTTTTACTTTCAGATAATCTGCAGCCGTGATTGACTTGTCTTCATATTTTGTTCTCAGTTCGTCAAAGATCTGCTTGGCCTGTGGATTGTCTGCCACATCTTCATTAGCATAATTGAATGTAAAATCAGGAGCTCCATACATTGAAATATAATTAGCCATTACATCCTTATCCTCATTAAACATTCTTGGCATTAAGCTTACCTGAGATTTATTGAAGACATAATTGAAACGGTCTCCAGTCTTTCTGTACGTTCCGGTTTTCTCATCTTTTTCGTAGATCTCTCCGGTTTTTTGTGTCTTAAAGCTTCCGTCTTCATTTTTCTCAATTCCGTTAGCATCAAGGAATGCTGTATAGTTTTGTCCGTAGATTGTAGGCCAGTCACCATACTGCTCTCTGTTATAATAATCCAGCATACCAATCGCAGTATCAGGATCATTAAGGTTCATCGGCGGATTAGCATTGGCTCTGATAGGAATAACCATCCAGCAAGAGAATCCGATCATCATGAAAACCACAGATAATGCTGCAGTCTGGTAGATGTTTTTCTTTGCTTTTCTTGCATATTTAATTAAGAAATAACAAATCGCTACCATTAAAACAAAAGCGGCAATTGTTCCGGAGTGGAAAGGAAGTCCAAGACCATTTACGAAGAAAATCTCAAGTCTTCCAAACATCGTCATAATCAAAGGGAAGATAATTTTGAAAACAATAATCAAAATTCCCAATGTAATAAGGTTTGCCCAGATAAAATTTTTCCAGGTAAACTTATAGTTTCTCGCATAATATACCAGACATACTGCAGGAATTGCCAGCATACCCATCATATGCACTCCTACAGAAAGTCCTAAAACGAAGAAAATAAGAATAATCCATCTTTCACTGTCTCCCGCTTTGTATTCGTTTTCCCATTTGGTGATCAACCAGACCAAAAGTGCAATAAACATAGAAGCCATAGAATAAACCTCTCCCTCTACTGCTGAGAACCAGAATGTATCTGAAAAGGTAAAGCAAAGTGCTCCTACCGCTCCGGCAAATAAAATAGAGATTTCCTGATGTTTTGTAATTTCTTCAAAATCTTTGTTCAGAAGTCTTCTCACAAAGTGTGTGATCGTCCAGAACAAAAATAAAATAGTCAGCGCACTGAACAATGCAGACATCGCGTTGATTATGATAGAATAATTTTCGCCCTTCCCTAATGCAAAAATGGCTGCCACGGCACCCACTATCTGGAATAAAGCAGCTCCGGGAGCATGCGTTACTTCAAGTTTTACTGCAGAAGAAATGTACTCGCCACAATCCCAAAAACTGAAATTGGGTTCTATGGTGGACAAGTACGTGAAAAACGCAATGACGAAAATCACCCATCCTAAAACGGTGTTCCATTGCCTAAAAGTCCAATTTTTCATAGTATTAAATCAATTATGCGAAAATAAGGCTTTTATCTTATTTTAGGCGGGTTTTAACAAAATTTAAAAATTTTGGCGTAGTATTTGCGATTATAGACGTGTCAAAACTGTAAATAAGAAAATGACTTTTTACAAAACTATGCCCTAGAAACCAAACAAAAGTTTAGTAATTATTTATTTTTTTGTATTTTTGCAGTCAGATTTTTATTGAAAATAACAAATAATGAGTAATGTTTACGATAATATTCTTGGCCTAATAGGACACACTCCGATGGTGAAGCTAAATACTGTTACAAAAGATATTCCAGCAACCGTATATGCCAAGTTAGAATCATATAATCCTGGACATTCCACCAAAGACCGAATCGCACTTCATATTATAGAGAACGCAGAGAAAAGAGGCCTTTTAAAAGAAGATTCTGTAGTGGTAGAAACTACTTCAGGGAATACCGGGTTTTCTATTGCGATGGTATGTATCATTAAGGGATATAAATGTATTCTTGCAGTAAGTGATAAAACAAAACCTGAAAAAATTGCTTATCTGAAAGCATTGGGAGCTACGGTGTATATATGCCCAGCCAATGTACCGGCAGATGATCCGAGATCATACTATGAAGTTGCTAAAAGAATCGCCCAGGAAACTCCTAATTCTATTTACATCAATCAATATTTTAACGAGCTTAATATTGATGCGCACTATCAGACGACGGGTCCGGAGATCTGGGAACAGACACAGGGTAAGATCACTCACCTTTTTGCCTGTACAGGAACTGGTGGTACGCTATCCGGTTCTGCCAAGTTTTTGAAGGAAAAAAATCCGGATATCAAGATCATTGGTGTGGATGCAGATGGTTCTATATTGAAGAGCTATCACGAGACAGGAGAAATCCATAAAGAAGATGTACATCCTTATCAGATTGAGGGAATGGGTAAAAACCTGATCCCTGCAGCCCTGCTTTTCGACAAGGTAGATGAGTTTGTAAGGGTAAATGATGAGATGTCTGCGTACAGAACCCGCGAAATTGCTTTGAAAGAAGCTATCATGGGAGGTTATACCACCGGAGCTGTAACGCAAGGATTAATCCAGTATGCCCAGTCTCATGAGCTTACAGAAAATGACCTGATTGTTTTAATATATCCTGACCACGGTTCCAGATACATCACTAAAGTATACAGTGACAAATGGATGGCCGAGCAGGGATTTGTCAACAACTGTGTTCACAATTATGACGAAGTTTTCAAAACGGAGTTTATCAAATAAAAACGAATAAAATCACGATACAATTAAAGCCTTTTGCGTGTTCAGACAAAAAAGGCTTTATTACTTAAAAATTACGATACAATGTTGGATATTTTTGAAAGAATAAAAGAAAATCCAGGACCACTGGGACAATTTGCAGATTATGGTGAAGGCTATTTTATTTTCCCAAGATTAGAGGGACCTATTGGCCCTAGAATGCAATTTCAGGGTAGAGAAGTAATTTTCTGGAGTGCCAATGACTATTTAGGATTGTGTAATCATCCTGAAGTAATTGAAGCGGATGCAAAAGCGGCTGCAGAATATGGAATGTTCTATCCAATGGGAGCAAGAGCAATGTCTGGTGAAACAGATCAGCATCTTCAGCTGGAAAGAGAATTGGCAGACTTCGTACAAAAAGAATCAGCATACTTATTGAATTTCGGCTACCAGGGAATGGTTTCTACCATTGATGCTTTGGTGAGCAGAAATGATGTAATTGTTTATGATATGGATTCTCATGCCTGCATCGTGGATGGAGTAAGACTTCATGCCGGTAAAAGATTTACCTACAAGCATAACGATATGGAAAGTCTTGAGAAAAACCTTCAGAGAGCCACTAAAGTAGCTGAAGAAACAGGAGGAGGTATTCTTGTGATTACAGAAGGTGTTTTCGGGATGAGAGGTCAGCAGGGAAAAATCAAAGAGATCTGCGATCTTAAATCAAAATACCAGTTCAGACTATTGGTAGATGATGCACACGGTTTTGGTACACTGGGTAAAACAGGTGCCGGTGTAGGTGAAGAGCAGGACTGTAATGATCAGATTGATGTATACTTCTCCACGTTTGCTAAATCAATGGCAGGTTTCGGAGCATTCCTTGCGGGTGACAAAGAAATCATCAGATATCTGAAATTCAACCTGAGATCACAAATTTTTGCAAAATCTCTTACGATGCCAATGGTAATCGGAGGATTAAAAAGACTGGAGCTTTTGAGAACTAGACCAGAGATTAAAGCTAAACTTTGGGAGAATGTTTACAAACTGCAAAACGGACTAAAAGAAAGAGGATTCAACATTGGAGACACCAATACTTGTGTAACTCCGGTAATGATGCAGGGAACTCCGGTAGAGGCTACTCTATTGGTAAAAGATTTAAGAGAGATTTACGGTATCTTCACTTCTGTGGTGGTATATCCGGTCATTCCGAAGGGAATGATTCTTTTAAGATTAATTCCTACCGCTTCTCATACAGATGCAGAGATTAATGAAACTCTGGCTGCGTTTGAAGCGATTCATGACAAACTAGTAGGTGGCTACTATAAAGAGCAGGAGCAAAAATTACTGCAGGAACAAGGATTAAGTTTTAAACCGATTTAATCATAAAAATAAAAAAAGCCACTGATTGATTCAGTGGCTTTTTTGTTTAATAACTTTAAAAACAAATGAAGCTTAGAGGTTACGCACTGGGAATTCTGTCGGCTGTTTCATATGGTCTGATTCCGATTTTTATCCTGCCTATCAAGCAGGTACACTTTTCAATGGATATTACGCTGTTTTACAGATTTTTCTTTTCAGCTTTAATGGTGGGAGGATATTTGCTGTATTCCAGGGAAAGTTTTAGAATCAATAAAAAAGAAGCATTCATTCTGGCTGTGCTTGGAACCTGCTATGCTCTTTCTTCGGATTTTTTGTTTTTAGGTTATGATTTTCTTACTGCAGGAATTGCCTCTACCGTTTTATTCATTTATCCGGTTATTGTAGCATTGATCATGTTTTTCTTTTACAGAGAGAAGCTCTCCAAATTATCTGTAGTTTCTTTATTACTTGCTTTCGCTGGAGTCATTGTTTTATGTTTAAAAGGAAAAGGGCTGGAAATCAATTTTGCAGGATTGGGTATTGTAATGGTCAGTTCACTATTCTATGCTTTATATATGGTGATTGTTAACAAATCAAATATTAAAGTTTCCGGATTTAAGCTAACTTTTTATTCCATGCTTTTTACATCCATGTTCTTTATGACCAAAGCGGTGATGGCAAATGAATCGTTTGCTATTCCATCTACAGAGATTTTCATAAGCTTTCTGGTTTTTGCATTTCTCACCACGGTTATCTCCAGCCTCTGTCTGGTATTTGCCATCAAATATATCGGATCTACTCCTGTAGCTATTCTGGGAGCTTTGGAACCGGTTGTTGCCGTAATTATTAGTGTATTGATCTTTCATGAAAAATTTACCTCTAATCTGCTTATCGGAATTACTTTAATTCTTTTCGGAGTTACCCTGAATGTGATTGGCAGTCAAAAAAAGATAGGACATGTCTAGAAATTAAATTTAAACTGATATATAAAAATAATACAAAAGCCGGATTCATGGAGAAATCCGGCTTTTGTATACTTAAGCAAATGTTTTCTATAACTTTGACTTCGCTTCAGAAAGGTTCACCGTTTTTCCCAATGCACCAAATTCATGCAGGTCTCCAAAAACTTCAATACGAATGGACTGATCAATCCCTCCTACTTTTAAAGGATCAAATCCTGCATTTTCTATCACTTTTTCAATATCCTTATCAATGGATGAATCATCCGAAGCATAAAACAATACCGCTTTTTCAGGATTTCCATTGGAGGCTCCGGCAAGATTTGCAGCCCCTAACGTTCCGAATGCTTTTACCAGCCTGGCTCCTTCAGGAAGTACAGCTCTGTTAAGCTCTCCCGCAGATTCTTTTTCTCCGATAATCTTTTTAAATCCTCCATTTCCATCCGGAGCAATAGGATTGGATACATCAACAATAATTTTGTTTTTCAGCATATCCCCATGATCATTGAAAAATTCCTTAAAAGCGCCAAACCATATTGCCGGTATCACAATATCTGCCGTATTGATCGCCTGATCAATATCCATACTTTGGGCAAAACCTTTGGATTGCTGAGCGAAGTCCGCAGACTCTTCATTGTTTCTTGATGCTACAATCACCTCATGGCTGTTATTGATTAAATCCCCTGCGATTGCTTTTCCAATATTCCCAAGACCGATTACGGCCACTTTTTTTAATGTTTCCATTTCTTTTGATTTTTAATTATTTATCTGGGTCAAAATTAGGAGGAAAGCCATTCAAAAAAGGGCAAACTAGTTTAAGAACTCATCTTGATAAATGGTAAGGTAAAACATTAAACTAGTTTCATAGAAACATCGATTTTTAATTGCAACAAAACACAAACATGGATTATAAAATTTCAGCCCAGCTATTGCTAACCCTTATTAGCACAAATATTATTCTTAGTTATTACTGTTAATAATCGGAGCGAGTTCTTTTTTTAATTCGTCAAACTGTTCTTTGCTCATCATCTCAATTTCCACTAGTTCTTTCGCTTCTTTTAATTTTGCAATCGCTTCATCTCTGGTCATTTTTCTGTTTTTTAAAAGAATTTCACCAGACTCAATCCCTAATTCGGTATCCATTACGCTTAAATATTTATTTATTCCAAAAGCTCTGCCATTTATTTCTCCCAGGACCATCACTACATACAGAGGTTTATTTTTACTGCCTCTATGATATGTTTTTATTTCGCTGACAATAACTCTCGTATTTTTTAAACTGTTATCTGCCATATTCTGTGCATCACCACCCACAGCAGACATAATACTTCCAAATCCAGCTGGTCTTCCCATTTGTATAAACTCATACGTTTTTTTTGAAGTACTTCTTGATTGTGCAATACCGCCTCTTGCCTTATTTCCATAACTCCCTGAATAAGTTCTTGTATTCAGTTCTTCAGAGGTAGGAGATCCTAATATTAAAGTATCACCCACCTTCACACTATTTTTACTCGTTGTTATATATTCCTTAACCTGAGCGCCATTTTTAATAGTGCTGAAAAAATTAATATCCTGAGTGTTTTCGTAAGTCAATAAATCAATATTTTCCTGAGCCTGAATATTAATTACGGATAAAAGAATAGTAAAAAAAGCAATTGTTTTTTTCATAATTGTTATTTAATATAGTTGTTTTACTTAATATTTCTGCTTACATGTAAATCCATGCATTGCATTAATCTTTTTTTGAGATTAGCTGTTCCGAAAAGTAAGCTTATTTACATTACTTTATTATTTTCTGTAGGTCTTTAAGCAATAATTGTCTCTCTATTTCAGTCAGGTTATTGCTATTCCCATCCAATGCGTATTGAATTTGATGTACATCTTGCTTACACCATCTTACCAATTTGTTAATTCCGCTTTTAGTAATTATTCCTTTATCATTTTCAAATTTTGGAGGTGAGGAAAGATGAACTAATTTGGCATAATCTTTCAAAGCAAGCACAACTTTGCGATTATCTTCTTCTTGTTGCAATCCATATTTTATAAAGTGCGTTTGATCAGAGCATACAGCTTTAATTTGTATCCCATCAAATTCTGTCTGGTCATATTCATCAAATACCCACCATAGATATTCTTTACCGTCTACAGAAGTTCTATTTTTATTTTTCTTGCTTATTGTCATCGTTAAATGGGATAAATCTCAATATTATATTTTCCAATTTTAAGGTTATTAATAAAATAACATTCCTTAGCTGGTGACAGCACACCTCACGTATTGAAAATCCCTCTAATTTAAACAAAAAAAATCCCGTTAATCCGGGATTTTAATTTCTTATATTTAAATTTATTTTATCTCTACAGGAACTGAAATTTTATCCCAATCCATTGTGAAACCATTACTGTTTACTTTATAAACTAAAGTTTCCTGTGTTGCTGGTAAAGCTTTTGTTTTTACATCAACTCGTAAAGCATCTTTAGCTTCCTCATATTTATAAGCACCCCATTGTTTTGGCTCTTTGTTGAAAATGGCAGTCCAGGTTCCGGATGCCTTAGGAATTAAGAAAAAGCTGTATTTACCTGCAGGCAGTTTTTTACCCTGAACGGTAATATCTTTATCCGTTTCAAAAGTAGTGGCTTCATTAGCACCTGCACGCCAAACTTTATCATAAGCTTCTAAACCACCCCAGATTGTACGTCCTTTAACAGAGGGACTGCTATAGGCAATGGTAATGGTTGCATCTTTAATTTTCCCCGTAGCAGTAGCCGGAGGGCTGGCAGGTTTTTTAGTTTCCTGTGCAAATGCATTTACTGAAATTGTCATTGCAGCAAAAATCATGGTAGCAGATTTAATCATTGTATTCATAATATTTTGTTATTTGGTTATTTTTATTTATCCGTTTACGAATTTACTGCTTTTGGCTTATAAAACAATAACCCAATTGTCGAAAATATAATGACCGCTGCTGCCCCAATTACATTAAGCCAAAGAAAAGAAACGATATCAAACTGATAAACGGCAATAACCGTAATTTCTGATAAAATTGCAGCAATAAATACATTGGAACCTGTAATTTTTTTATAGTAAAATGCGACAAGAAAAATCCCCAATATCGGACCGTAGAAAAGAGAACCCAATACATTAACTGCTTCAATAAGGGAACCCATCTGAGTGGCAAACATGGCAACACCAATTGAGAATATACCCCAGGCTAAAGTATGCAGCCGGCTATACTTCAATTCGGTTTTCTCATCAGGAATTTCTTTGCTGAATATCAAATGAACATCTTTTAATGAGCAGGCGGCAAGGGAATTCAGCGCCGCAGAAATGGAACCCCAGCTGGCCAGAAAAATAACGGCAAACAGTAAACCGATCATTCCTACGGGCAAAGTATTTTTTACGAAATACAGGAAAATGTAATTGGTATCCGTTTTCTCCGCATTATAGTTTGAATTATTGATGGCTTCCTCTACCCTTCCGTGAAGTGCTTTTACCTGGGTTTGTGTGTTTTTAAAATCCTGAATTGTTTTTTTTAGTTGGGGAGAATGAGTTTCTTTCAACCTTAGAATTTCTTTCGATTCTGCATTAAATTTTATTTGTAAATCCTGATGCTCTTTTTCAAAATCCGCTGCCTGCTCAGGCTGTGCCTCCTTTAGATATTGATAAGATCTTTCGTTAAAATAGATCGGGGCAGGTTTCAGAGAAAAGAAAGCGAAAAGCAATGCTCCGATCAGGAGAATAGCAAACTGCATCGGAATTTTAACCAATCCGTTCAACAGCAGGCCCATTTTTGCGTTGGTATTGTCTTTCGCGGTAATATATCTCCCAACCTGACTCTGATCGGTACCGAAGTAAGAAAGTGCGAGAAAAAAACCGCCAATGAGCCCGCTCCAGATATTGTACTTATCTTTCCAATCGAATTCTGTGGTGATTACATTGAGCTTTCCTGATTTCCCTGCCAGATAAAGCGCATCTTTAAAACCAATTCCATCCGGCATATTCTGAATAAGCAGAAAGCCTGCAAAAGCCATAGTTCCCAGAATAATGAGAAACTGTAGTTTCTGGGTGTGAGCAATCGCTTTTGCACCTCCAATATAGGTGTAAATCAACAGGATACCACCTGTTAAAACATTGGTTAAATAAATATTCCAGTTTAAAACGCTTGCTAAGATGATACTCGGAGCGTAAATGCTGATTCCTGTTGACAATCCTCTCGAAAAAAGAAAAAGCAGTGAAGTGAGTACCCTTGTTTTCTTATCAAAACGGTTTTCTAAATATTCATAAGCAGTGTAAACATTTAAACGTTGAAAAATCGGAATAAAAGTGATACAGATGACAATCATTGCCAAAGGCAGACCAAAATAATACTGAACGAAACGCATCCCGTCTGTATAAGCCTGGCCCGGTGCTGAAAGAAATGTAATGGCACTTGCCTGGGTAGCCATAATACCTAAAAGCACAATATACCAGGGCATTTTATTATCTGCTTTCAGGTAAGATTCGTTGCTTTTTTGGCCACGGCCGATGAATACGCCGTAAACCACCACTACAACAAGTGTAAAAATCAAAACTGTCCAATCTATAGTACTCATGCCCAGAATTTAGTAAACCAATAATAAAATACAATCTGGAATACTAATGCAACGGCTAATAGTATATACCATATATTCCAATTTTTAAGTTGCTTGTTCATCAGTTTTTCTGTGCAGATAAAAAGTTAAAAAATAAACGTGCCGCCCCAACATTTCCCGCAGGCAGCTGTCTGAAAAATGCCAGTGGTGTATAAATAAAATTACCCTTCCCGTATTTCGCATATAAAGTTGATCCCTGCAGAGGCTCTTCATCTGTATCGTGCATTTCAAAAAGCGGTTCATACGCTGCATCCCATTGAGCAGGGAAATAGGCGCCACGCTCCTGTACCCAGCCTTTAAAATCATCTGCAGTAATTTTGTTCGGAAAGTTCAGTACTTTATGATTTGGATTTAAAAACGTAACTGCAGCATTTTCTTCGGTAACCCGCTTATTGGCAATACTGAAATTGTAAATCCCCAATTTGTCAACAGTTGTATCCTGATTGGTGTTATATTGCATTACCAGATTACCGCCAGCTTTTGCATAAGACCATAAAAAAGGCATCCAGCGGCCCAGCTTTTTCTCTGTATTATTAGCACGAACACCCATTACGATGGCATCATATTGTAATAGCTTGTTTTGACTGCCGTTTCCGCCGGATTCATTTACGCTGCCATAAAAATCTTCGTCCTTCAGGACATCTACCTGAATACCTGCTATACGCAGAAAATCAGGAATGAAATCACCAGCACCTTCTATATAACCCACTTTTTTAACCGCTGCCTGAATATCACCTTTCATTACGGTTACCGTTGCGGGCGCAAAATATTGCAAGGTGGGTAAATGCGGGTACTGAATTAATACTTGCTTTTTATTATAAGTTACTCCGTCTGCCACAAAATTTGCATCCAGTTGCAAACGATCCGAATGTATGGAGGCAAGCTTATTTTTCGGAATAATATATTCGATGGTAGTGTCTTTCCCTTTGAGCGAATTTACATCAGCACTTCCTAATCTCTCTCCGTTATATATCAGGTTGAGAATACCGTTGCTGTACTGTTTGTTAGAATTTACCTTACAATTTAAACTCAAATGTAAATCTTCATTTTCTTTGACTAAATAAACCGGTTGTGTAAATTTCAGTTCCAGTGCAGGAACAATGCGCAAAGCTTCGACAACATCACCACGCACCGGATCTAATTTTTTGAAAGACAAAGGAAGCTTAACCTGAAGCTTTTCCGAACCGATTTTTAAATCAAGCAAAACATTAAGTAGTGATTCTGCCTCAGGCAAACCAACTAAAGTATCATTCGGAACAGAGAAAGTTGCCGCATTCGTAGCGGGTTTTACCAGCCAGTAAGGCTCCGTGAGTGCTGCATCTGCAGGAATCTGAATGTCATGCTGAATGGTAATTAAAGAATCTTTTGATAATTTTCTGTTGACGATTTCTGACTGACCTAACCATTTTACATTTTCTAAAACAACAGGATTTTCTGCTCTTGAAATCAGATTTAACCTGAAATTGTAATGGTCTCCGGCAACAGCTTCAGCCTGATTGGTAACTACCTCGCCCATAAATCCGGCACAGCTTAAAATGATATTGTCAATAGATTTAATTTTATCCTTTTTTAGGTCTGCATCAGGCAGCGCCAGAATCTTTTTTCGCAATGCAAGCAATGCAGGCAGGCTACGTTCCGGATTATTGAAATTGAAAGCAGAAATAATTTCATCTAACGAATGGTCAATATCAGCATTTCCTTTTGAAGTCCAGGTTTTAACGACTCCGTCAAAAAGTGTTTCTTTTGCAGGCTCACCAGTAACATGGGCAAAATATTCAGTTCTGATGCCAGCTACAGACTGTGTTCCCGCACCCTGACTTTTATGTAAACTTCTGCTTAATCCTGCGAGCTCACCGTAACCCATTCCCAGTTGAGCATCATATTGCCCAACGGTAACTTTCAGTTGATTTTCAGCAGTCGTATTGACTCCGCCAAATCGGAAAGTATTCCACAATACGCGTTTTGGCTGCCATACATTCACATATTTTAGTTGATCTGGAAAAGCCGTTTTATCACCTGCCAGCTTAAAAGCTTTTTCCGCCACCACAGCCGAAGCCGCATGCTGTCCGTGTCCTGCTGCCGCAGTAGGAGGAAAACGACAAATGATAACATCTGGACGGAATTTACGGATGACCCAAACTGCATCAGCGATAATGCTGTTTTCGTCCCATTGCTTAAAGGTATCGGTTGTATTTTTAGAGAACCCGAAATCTATCGCACGGGTAAAAAACTGTTGGGCACCGTCTAACTTTCTTGCTTCTAAAAGCTCATGTGTTCTGATTAAACCCAATGCAGCCCCCTGCTCCGTCCCTAATAAATTCTGACCACCATCACCTCTGGTTAAAGACAAATAGCCTGTTTCTACATTCTGGTCGTTGATGAGCCAGGAAAGTAATCCTGTATTTTCATCATCGGGATGAGCTGCAAGGTATAAAACTTTAGGCAGCTGTTTAAGCGTTTTGAGTTCGCGGTAAATTTCAGAGGATTTGGAAGGCCGCACCTGCTGGGCCAAACAAAAAGCCGTATTAAAGCCAAGGATAGATACAAGGATTACTTTTTTGAACATTTTAATTTGCTTTGCGAGGCAAATATAAGTAAATCATCTTTCTTTCAAACTTAAAAGAATCAGAGTCTGGATTTCATAAAATAAAATAAACATTATTACTCATTATCTATTAATATTTTTTATTAAACCACAAAAGAGATACAACAGCTTTTTAAACACTTTTGTTTTTTAAGTTACCATCAACAGTTTCAAAAATGTAAGATTTGCGTCAGAAAATACCTACAACTCATTCAGTAGCATAGATTATTTAGTGCCATATTTTCCTCAATCCGAATTATATCACTATAGTTATGATGTTGATTATAAAATATTAAATAATAATAATGTGCACTTTCATACAAAAACAGTAAAGCATAATCAGAAATATGATTTATCTCCTATATTCCTAAAATATGAAGATATTAAAGAAGCGAAACCATTTAAAATTGAATATAAAATACAAATATCTAATCTACCAAAACAAATCGAAGGTATTCTTAATGTTAATTTTGAGTAATCAGCTGACTTCGGGGATATTAAGCAATAAATAATGAAATTCTAAAATTAGTTGGTCAAACAACATTGCCTCAACATGCATTACAAGAATTCCAAAGACTTCTTTTCATAAATGCAGCAACATTAAAATTAATCCAAGAATATACACCTATATAAAAAATTTCTCAGTAACCAACCCAAAGTCAGGAGACTGCACACAACAGAAAGTAAAATCCACCTACAATCTATTTACATTCCGCGTAAGATAAATATAATTAAACATACAAAACGTTGCTATCGCCCCGAAAGTATGCCATAAAAAGTGGGTTCCGAAACTGAACCATTCCCATTTATCAGCGACACGGAAGGTCAGTGCAAAAACAAATGACAATACAGCAAATCCTACCCATTTGCCAGCTTTCCATTGGGTATACATCAAATAACGCAATACCGAGAAAACTACAAATGAGGCCATGATTGCATAATTTAGGTTGATAAAAAGAGATGGATTATCTATCAAAATCCAGTTTCTTAATCCAAACATGAGCAATACATATATGAGAACCAGTACAACAGCATAATACCATCTGGTACTCTGAGCGATAAAATAAAATCCGGCAGACAGGCAGAGCAGCATAATGGGCAGCCAATCCATCATAATAAATACCGGCCATTGTCTGAATGAATGATAAACAGTTCCCCCTATGGCACCAATATATAATAAAACCAAACAGTAGGTTAAAAAAGGATATTCTTTAAAATTACCTTTCATTTTAAGCGTCCAAAAAATGGCTATGGCTAAAAAAAATACAGCTGTCACTGCATTTAACGGCTCAGGAAAAAACTGAGCCATATCTGTTTCTTTATATAACATGCCTCCGTCCGGAGGTAAATGATGTATTGGCATTGTCCTTTTTATATTTGTTCATAGGCATGCTGTAGAACGCAAAATGCAAACAGAGCCGATTTTATTTAACATGAGTAAATTATTCTAAAATACTTATTTATTTCTCAAAATATTGAAATCTGATGTAATTTTTTAATTAATTCTTTATAAACACTTTTTCCAGCGTATAATCATCAGTTTTTGATCCGCCGCTGACGGATTTTACTTAAGAATTGCGGAGTAATTCCAAGATAGGAAGCAATCTGTGTATTGGGAAGCCTGTTGGCCAGCTGAGAATAATGTTTAAGGAAAAACTCATATTTTTCTTCTCCTGTTGCACTTATATTCTGAAGTACGCGATTTTGGAGCTCGATGAATTTCTGTTCGATAATCACTCTGAAATTCCTGTCGAATTTGGGATAATAAGTATAAAGATACCAAAGGTCATTTTTCTCAATCTGCAAAACAGTGGACGTTTCAAGAGCCGCAATATACAATTGGCTTGGTTTCTTATTATGAAAACTGTCTATATCCACAATCCAGTCATTTTCTGCTGCAAACTGGAGATTGTGCTCTTCTCCGTTACCATCTATATTGTACATTTTTAAACATCCTGAAACGACAAATGTATAATATTGACACACTTCATTTTCTTTCAGAATAAACTGTTTTCGTTTGATTCTCCTTTCAACAAAACGTTCATTCAACACCTCAATTTCTTTCTTTGAAAGCGGAATATAGCCTTTAAAATATTCTACAAGCGGAATGGTTTCTTTTGACATTGTAAATAAAACTTGTTATATAAATTCTGAATAAATCACTATAACAATATATCAAAAAAAACCGAACGGATACACATATGAAGAGCTTCAAAAAACAATATCAAAATACAGACTCAACCATGTTCTTTTTTATATCAATAATCATACAACAGTATACAGGAGCTCAAAAAGTAGATTATTTGAATTTAAGAACTCATCTATAAGAAAAATTTTTGAAAAAATAAATACTTTACTTTCTGGTGTAACAAAATTTATCTGATTATATTGCATCTGTCTATTAACAGGTGTTTCCCCCACTGAACAGACTAATGTATATACTTTTAAAAGCCGATGAAAGAATTACAAAAACTCACCAAAGATCAATTATACAAAAAACTCAAAGAAAAATCCGAAAATCTCTATACCACTGCTCATGAAGCGCTGGAAAACAATTTCTTCAATGAAAGCTCTTTAGATGAAGAAAGTCTTGCCGAGTTTCTTGAAATGCTGGATGATGAAACCGCAGAAAAAATAAAAGATGCTTCCCTTCACATTAATAATGAAAGTGATGCTCCGGAGATTGTCCTTATAGAAAACGAAAACAGCACTTCCCTTGAATTGATTACTGATGAAAACGAGGGGTATAAAATCATTTTTATAGAAGAGGATATTCATTTATCCAAAACCCTTTTTGTTGAAGACTACATCGTTCTTATTGCAGCAGGTAACATACAGGCAGAAAATATTATCATCAACGGTTCACTATACTGTTCCGGAAATGTGACCAGCAAAGTATTATTCGGAGCATCAGGCAATGATAATGAAACGTACATCGACGGAAGTATTATGACTTCTCTGATTGCAGAAAACGGACATTATACGGTTGCAGAAGGCAATATATATTCCAGATATTTAATTAGTTTTCATAACGAAATCACCGGAAAAACCGGAAAGTTCATCGAAAATATCAGCCTGGAAAAACCCAGTGAAATTGGACTGCTGAATCCTGAAATTCTTGACGAAGACGGATATTTTGATGAAGATTCTTTTTTAAACTTTATTGATACCAATCCTCCGGATGCCTTATTTGTTAAACCGACGAACTTATTTTGATTCATCCCATAGAAACAGGTTGTCATACACCAGAACTCTAAAGACTTTTCATCACTGTTTATTATCAGGAGAAAAAATTTTTTTCTAAAAAAACTTTAGAATAACTTTGCAAAAAATTTCTGTTGAAAGACCTGCTTCTTATTACTCCGCCTTTTACCCAACTTAACACTCCTTATCCTGCAACGGCTTATATTAAAGGATTTTTAAATACCAAAAATATTTCCGGTTATCAGGTAGATTTGGGGATTGATGTTATTTTGGAATTATTCTCAAAAGACGGAATTCAGAAGGTTTTCAGCAAAAAAACTGATCTTAAGGATACCTCTGAAAATTCTCAGAGAATCTACGCCTTAAGAGAAGAATATATCAAAACCATAGATCAGGTTATTTTGTTTTTACAGGACAAAACGCCCACTTTGGCAAGACAGATCTGCAGTATGAACTTTCTTCCTGAAGCTTCCCGTTTCAACCAGCTGGATGATATGGAATTTGCTTTTGGAAATATGGGACTGCAGGATAAAGCCAAACATCTGGCAACCTTATATTTAGAAGACATATCAGATTATATTGTTGAAAATATTGATGCTGATTTTGGTTTCAGCAGATATGCGGAACGTTTGGGAAAAAGTGCCAATTCTTTTGATGAACTGTATTCAAAATTATCTGGAGGCTCAACATTTATTGATGAATTTACTTTAAAAATTCTTCGTGAAAAAATAGAAACAGTTCAGCCGAAACTGGTTTGCTTTTCAATCCCTTTTCCCGGCAATCTGTACTCTGCTTTCAAATGTGCACAATGGATCAAAAAGAATCATCCTCACATCAAAATTGCGATGGGCGGAGGTTTCCCCAACACTGAATTAAGAGAAATTAAAGATCAGAGAGTTTTTGAATTTTTTGATTTTATTACCTTAGATGACGGTGAACTTCCTATTGAACTTCTTCATCAAAATTTAGAAATTTCCAATGGAGAAGGTGAATTTAAAAGAACTTTTCTTCTCGAAAATCAGGAAGTTGTTTATAAGAATAACTCGAAAAGACACGACTATAAACAAGCTGACATCGGTACTCCGGATTATACGGATTTAAGACTGGATCAATATATTTCAGTTATCGAAATCGCCAATCCCATGCACAGTTTATGGAGCGACGGAAGATGGAACAAACTCACGATGGCCCATGGGTGCTATTGGGGAAAGTGTACATTTTGTGATATTTCTTTAGACTATATCAAGATCTATGAACCTATTTCTGCTAAAATTCTGGTAGACCGAATTGAAGAACTGATCAGAACAACGGGTGAAACAGGATTCCATTTTGTGGATGAAGCTGCACCACCTGCTTTGATGAGAGAGGTTGCTTTGGAAATCCTCCGAAGAAATCTTGTCGTTACCTGGTGGACGAATATCCGTTTTGAAAAAAGCTTCACCAGAGACTTATGCTATCTCCTGAAACTTTCAGGATGTGTCGCTGTTTCCGGAGGTCTTGAAGTGGCCAGTGACCGATTGCTGAAATTAATTGACAAAGGAGTTTCTGTAGAACAAGTTGCCAATGTAACAAGAAATTTTACAGAAGCCGGAGTTATGGTGCATGCTTATCTGATGTATGGCTACCCTACCCAAACCGTTCAGGAAACCGTTGATTCTTTAGAAATGATCAGGCAGATGTTTGAAATGGGAATTCTTCAAAGTGGTTTCTGGCATCAGTTTGCAATGACTGCCCATTCTCCTGTAGGAATGAAGCCTGAAGATTTTGGAGTAATTCCGGTAAAACAGGAAATTCTGTTTGCCAATAATGATATAGACTTTCAGGATACAACCGGAATTGATCATAATAAGTTCAGCTTCGGATTAAAAAAATCTTTGTTCAATTTTATGCATGGAGTGAATTTTGAATTGCCGCTTCAGGAATGGTTTGATTTTAAAATTCCGAGAACAACTATTCATCCGGATTATATTCACGACTGTCTTTTAGAAGATGGCCAGTTTCAATTGAAGCTCAACTCCAAAGTTGTCTTTCTGACCAAAAATGTAATCGCTGAGAATCGCATAAAAAATAAAAAGAAATACTCCGGTACATATACGGTACTTACATTCCACTTAAAAACCAATATTGTGAAGGTTGAACTGGAACAGGAAAAGGCAGAATGGCTGATAAATATATTGGATGAGAATTCTATTGAAAACTCAAAAAAACCTACTATTCAACAACTTAAGAGTCAATTTGAAGAAAGTTTTGAAGATTTTGAACTGTTTTGGTTCTCAAAACCCATGCAGCAACTGAAGGAAAATGGAGTGATTTTAAGCTTATAAAAATTTTCAATTTTTTCTCAGGGATTTTTGAAATTGAGAAATTTTCCATGAATTTTATTTTCTGAACGTATAAAAACCTGTTTTGACAGGATCATCATATATCGCAAAAAACATATATCGGAATTTCTTACCATCATAGAATAAAATGGCAAAATATTCCCCTCCTCTGGAGGGGTGGCGAAAATTCAGAGAATTTTTGACGGGGTGGTTATTAAAGCAAATCTCCGAAAATGACTAACTAATTTTTTAAGTTTTGGCTAAAGCCAAATGAATATCATCTATAATAAAAAAACGGGCTAAAGCCCGTTTCTATTGATACAATATAAAAAATATATTTCTTTAATTAGATCATTAATTAGGAGTTTCTTTTGAAACGGCACCCACAGATACTTTTTCCTGTATTTTAATAAAATTAGGATCCATAATAGCCATGCGTTCTGCAAGTGCTTTGTAGGTTGGAAATTTCAGGATTGAAGCTCTGCCGGACATTTCCTTGTAAATGGTAAAAGATTTTCCGCCTGCTGTCTTTAATTGCTTTGTGGTAGTAATATATCTCCCGATAAGTTTGCTTTTGGCATCATAGATCTCAATATCTATAGGTGTTTTATCCATAATTATATCCTGTGAGCCGAAACTTACAGGCAGATTGGTAAAATATCCCACCGGAACACCATTACTTAAGATCTCTCCCACTTTATTGACCTCAATATTCATCTTATCTATTTTCTTTCTGATCGTGTAAGCATCCTTGGTTTTGCTGTCCAGTTTTCTTTTGGGAACATTGGAAAAGATCTCATCCAGGTTTTTCACATTGATGCCTTTATTATCAATGATTTTAAGATCTTTTACCGAAGTAAAAACTGCTGATTTTTCTTCACCGGAGAACGCTGAAGGTGATGAATAATCAATTTCAATCGTTTTGTCCCTGTTATATACTCTATTGATACTGATATAGCTGTCCCGAACAGAATCAACGATACTTTTATCAATGAATTTTATAGTATACATCGGGGTCTCCTTCAGATCCATAAACGTATATTCGCTGGATTTGTTAGACAGTTTCGCTACCGGAATGCCGTCCAGATTGATAATTCCTCTTTTGGTCTTGATATTCTGAGCGTGGAGGAAAACACCCAGAACTGTAAAGAATATGATTATGCCTCTCTTCATACAATCAGACTTTTACAAATAAAAAAAGTGTAACACAAAGTTACACTTTCTTGAAAATATATTTAGCTTTTCATTTAATTATTCACAAAGGATAATTCCTTTATCATGATTAAATTCTACAACACCGCTTTTGATAGCATAAGCAAAAACAGAGTCTTTTCCAGCTTCTTTGGTAAAGTTTTTAGCAAAAGCCTCATCAATAGAATTAGCATAAAGCTTTACATTACCTCCGATCAAAGAAGAAACAATTCCTGCGTGGTTTTTCATGATGTGAAATTCACCATTTTTTCCAGGCAACAATACTGAGTCTACTTCTCCTTCAAAAACTACGTATTCTGGTGTTAAAATTTTTATATTCATTTAATTTAGATTAAAAGATTAAAAGATTGAAGATTAAAAGATTTTTGACAAACATTATATGTCTCTCATCTCATGTCTAAAAATCTTATGTCTAATTATTAAGCGTTTTCAGCTAACATTTTTTGTCCTGCTTCGATAGCTTCTTCGATAGTTCCTTTCAAGTTGAAAGCAGCTTCTGGCAAGTGATCTAATTCACCATCCATAATCATAGTAAATCCTTTGATCGTATCTTTGATATCTACTAATGATCCTGGGATACCTGTAAACTGTTCTGCTACGTGGAAAGGCTGAGATAAGAATCTCTGAACTTTTCTTGCACGGTATACAACAGATTTATCTTCTTCAGAAAGTTCTTCCATACCAAGGATTGCAATGATATCCTGAAGAGCTTTGTATCTTTGAAGAATTTCTTTTACTCTTTGAGCACAGTCATAGTGTTCCTGACCGATAACTTCCGGAGCAAGGATTCTTGAAGTAGAAGCTAATGGATCTACCGCTGGGTAAATACCTAATGAAGCAATCTTTCTGTCAAGTACCGTAGTTGCATCCAAGTGAGCAAACGTAGTTGCAGGAGCCGGGTCAGTTAAGTCATCCGCAGGTACGTATACCGCTTGTACTGAAGTAATTGAACCATTTTTAGTTGAAGTAATTCTTTCCTGCATCGCACCCATTTCAGAAGCAAGAGTTGGTTGGTAACCTACCGCTGATGGCATACGACCAAGAAGTGCAGATACCTCAGAACCAGCCTGTGTAAAACGGAAGATATTATCTACGAAGAAAAGTACATCTCTACCTTGTCCGCTTTCTCCACCGTCTCTGTAGTACTCAGCTAATGTAAGACCAGAAAGTGCTACTCTAGCTCTTGCACCTGGCGGCTCGTTCATCTGTCCGAAAACGAATGCAGCTTTAGAATCTTTCATAGCTTCTAAATCTACTTTAGAAAGATCCCAACCTCCGTTTTCCATAGAGTGCATAAAATCATCACCATACTTGATAATACCTGATTCCAGCATCTCTCTCAAAAGGTCATTTCCTTCTCTCGTTCTTTCACCTACTCCGGCGAAAACAGAAAGACCTCCGTGTCCTTTTGCAATATTGTTAATCAACTCCTGGATCAATACTGTTTTACCTACACCGGCACCACCGAACAAACCAATTTTACCTCCTTTTGCGTAAGGCTCAACTAAGTCGATTACTTTAATACCTGTAAATAAAACTTCTGCAGAAGTTGAAAGTTGATCAAATTTTGGAGCTGGTCTGTGAATTGGTAGACCACCCTCCTTAGAAATATCTTGAAGTCCGTCGATAGCATCACCAACAACGTTGAATAGTCTTCCGTTTACAGCCTCTCCGATTGGCATCATAATAGGATTTCCGAATCCAATTACTTCCTGCCCTCTTTTAAGACCGTCAGTAGCGTCCATTGCGATACATCTTACTGTATCTTCGCCAATATGTTGTTCTACCTCTAAAACTACTTTTTCACCGTTTTCTTTTGTAATTTCTAACGCGTCATAGATTGCTGGAACAGCTTCCACATCTGTGAAGACAACGTCGATTACCGGACCAATAATTTGAGAAATTTTACCTTTAATTTGGTTTGCCATTGCTAAATTTTTTCTTGGTGCAAATATAGTGATTCTTCATAAACCCGCAATTGGTAAAAAAAAGATTTTTATCATGCTTTTGAGAATAGATTATTTTAGTATTATAACCATATAACCAAGAATCGGTGCAGCAATAGTCAGGTTATAGGTATTACTCCATTGTTATATTGATACATTGGCACATTATTTCTATATTTGCAGTCAAATTTTTCCGTTTTGAAAGTTTTCAAGAATTTTACAGATTATTCCTCACAGAAGCCTTTAGCATTGTCTTTAGGAATGTTTGACGGGGTTCATCTCGGGCACAAGAGCATTATTGATGAACTGACTAAAGTAGGTACAGAGAACAATCTGGAAACCGCGATCCTTACTTTCTGGCCGCATCCAAGGTTTGTTTTTAACCCCAATGAAGATTTAAAACTTCTGAATACATTGGAAGAAAAGAAACAGCTTGTTGAGAAATATGGTATTGATAATCTGTTCCTGAAGGAATTTGATGAAGAATTCAGAAACTTAACCGGAGAAGAATTTGTACGTCAGATTTTAATTGATAAGCTCAACGTTAAATACCTTATTATAGGATACGACCATTCTTTCGGAAAAAACAAAAGTGGAAATTTTGAACTTCTTCAGAAATTATCCAAAGAGCTTGATTTTGATGTGGAACAAATGGAAGCAATCAATATTCACGAAAACAATATCAGCTCTACGAAAGTACGTAATGCCCTTTTAACAGGAAATATTAAGGATGCCAACGAAATGCTGGGATATTCCTACTCTGTTTCGGGAACGGTAGTTCATGGGAAGAAAATCGGAAGAACAATTGGCTATCCAACGGCCAATATTGATACAGAATCAATTAAGCTTTTACCTAAAAAAGGAGCTTATATTGTGGAAGTATTTGTAAAAGGCAACCAGTATAAAGGAATGCTGAGTGTAGGAACCAACCCTACGGTAAATGGAGAGAAATTAACGGTGGAGGTTTATATCCTTGATTTTGACGGAGATATTTATGATGAAGAAATTACAGTAAGCTTCAGAGATTTTCTTCATGATGAAATCAAATTTGAAGGTCTTGAAAAATTGATTGAAAGACTTGATGAAGATAAAAAATTAACACAGGAGTATGATTTCAAGGAGTAATAATTTTGATTTTTTAAGGCTTATTTTTGCAAGTCTTGTTATTATTACCCACTCCTATGCTCTTTCCGGAGATACTCAAGGAGATCCTTTATCACAACTTACCAATAGCCAGATGGAATTCTCTTATCTTGGAGTTCATGGTTTTTTTATTATTTCCGGATATTTAATTTTTAAAAGTTTACTGCGCTGCAAAGGTCTCTCTGATTTTTACTGGAAAAGACTTTTAAGACTTTTTCCTGCCTTAATTGTGGTCCTTTTACTCACGGTTTTGCTGGCACCTGCAGTTTATGAAAGTTCCGTTCCTTACTTACAGAATAAATCCGTTTACACTTATATTCCTCAAAATATGACCTTATTCTTCAGGCAGAAAGGTATTGACGGCGTTTTTGAAAACAATCCTTACAAACACAGCATCAATGGAAGTTTATGGACAATATGCTACGAATTCAGTATGTATGTAATGGTCTCTTTGCTATTTTTCATCCGTAAAAAGGCTTTTTTAAAAACTGTTGTTATCCTGTTATTTATATCAAGCTATATCTTAACTATTTTTCAGCCTTATTTTCTATATGGAGCGTTTGTAAAAATGGGGCTCGTAAGTACTCATTTTTATAATCTGATGTGTTTTTTTGCAGGGGGTATGGTATTGACTTATCTGAATATTAATAATAAAAGAACTGAAAACATCATCATTCTGCTTTCCTTGATTGTTCTTATCATCAGTTTATATTTAAATATCTTCAAATATACCTGTTATATTACGCTGCCTTTACTGGTTATTATTATTGGTGAGAAATCTACCCGATATCTCAATAAAGTAGGAGAAGTAATTGGAGATACATCTTACGGAATTTATATTTATTCTTTTCCGATACAGCAGGCGCTCATGTATTTTTTAAAGCTTGACACGGTTATGCTTTTTATATTTTCATTACCGCTTTCAATTCTTCTGGGATATATTTCCTGGCACCTGATTGAAAAGAAAGCATTAGGATACAAAGATTTATTTGCTAAAAAGGCTATTCAGTGATGAATAGCCTTTTTATTTATTTCAATACTTTTAAGTATATTTTCTGAGGTTCACTATTGAGTTTCACATCAGGAAACTGTTTGTCATAATCAATAAAAACATCCCCTTTTTCATCCGCTTTTCCGTTTCCGTCAGAATCCCAGCTTATTGTTACATAATATTTCGCAGGTCCTGCAGGTTTTGGATTGATCTTGCTTACAGCATCCTTTGGTACTGGCAGATCAATAGTGAACGGTACAGATTTCTGCTCATATTCTTTTTCTGTAATTAAAGTGGCGGGAGCATCTGCCAGTTTCTCATCCAATCCGTATAAGCTTACTTTAAGTTTTGGATTTTTAATTGTAAAGTTCTCTGTTCCTGAAAATTCTATTTTAAGATTATCAGATGGAGCTTCTGAAGCTGAGGCAGCAGAAGCCTGATTTTCAGCAGTACTTTTCTTTACTGGTTTAGTGCAGCTTGACAGCATCAATGTACCTGCTGCTACGAATAATAAAAGGTGATTTCTCATTTGTTCTTTATTTTGTTACTATTAATCATGTATTTCACTGACCATAGATAACAAATTCCATACCTTAAATTATTTTTATTCTTTTATAAAGAATTTACCGCATTCTGAGCCTTCTTTGTCAGGGACTTAAAAACCAAATCATAGGAATGGTCAATCAGTTTAAAGATCAAATCTCTTTTCAAACCATCTGTTGTTACAGAATTCCAATGGGTCTTATTCATATGATAAGCTCCTGTGATCTGAGGATACTGCTCGCGGAGCTCTGCACTCCATTCGGGATCTGTTTTTACATTAATAGATAAGGGTTGTCTTTCAAGCCCCATCAGTAAAAACATTTTGGTGTCTACTTTCAATACAAGGGTCTCATTATCAAACGGAAAGCTTTCCGTAACTCCTTTTTTCGCAAGACAATAATCTAAAATTTCGTTGGCATCCATATCAGATATAAGTAATGAGTGATCAGTAATTAGTAATGATTAAATGATATAATTCTTTAATCTTTAGTTCAAATTTAGTAAATTTAAGAAAGAAATAATTTCACAAAATCACAATTATTATGAAAGCTCTGGTAATAGGTGCTACAGGCGCCACGGGAAAAGACCTTGTTAATCAGCTATTGAATGACAAAGAGTTTGATGAAGTAGATATTTTTGTTAGAAAGCCGGTTGATATTCAGGATGAAAAGCTTAAAGTTCATATTGTGAATTTTGAAAAACCTGAAGAATGGAAAGATATGGTGAATGGAGATGTGGCATTTTCGTGTCTGGGAACCACTTTAAAGGATGCAGGAAGTAAGGAAGCCCAGAAGAAAGTAGACTTTTATTATCAGTTTGAATTTGCAAAAGCTGCAAAAGATAATGATGTGGAAGATTATATCCTGGTATCGGCCTATGGTGCCAATCCGAAATCCAAAATTTTCTATTCCAAAATGAAAGGTGAGCTGGAAGAAGCAGTAAAGCAGCTGCATTTCAATAAGATCACTATTTTCAAACCGGGAATGCTTGAACGAACCAATTCTGAAAGAACCGGAGAAGTTCTTGGCAGCAGGATTATAAAGTTTGCCAATAAACTTGGGTTATTGGAAAGCCAAAAACCGCTCCCCACCAATATTCTGGCAAAAGCAATGATCAAATCTTCAAAAATAAAAAGCAACGGGTACTCCAGTATAAAGCTTGGAAATATTTTCTGTTTTGCGGAAAAGACTAATGAATAATTAAAAAATTAAAGGTACTTGATTAGGGGTAATGCGGTTTGACTTTGCTATTAATCTCCTAAAACCTAAGCCCTAACTCCTGCTACCTATTACAAAATTACTTTGTGGTTTTACTTCCCATTTTTTGCCCCAGCTTTTCATATTCAATATCATTAGGTTCCCAAAGTTCTATTTTGTTTCCTTCTATATCCATAATATGGACAAATTTCCCGTATTCATAGGTCTCCATCTTATCAACAACGGTTACATTTTCTTTTTTAAGCTGCTCGATCAGTTTTTCAAGATTTTCAACTCTGTAATTGATCATAAAGTCTTTTTCAGAAGGCTGAAAATATTTTGTTTTTTCACTGAAAGGACTCCATTGGCTAAATCCTTTTTTAGACTGATCTGCTCCCTGATACCACTCGAATACAGCTCCGTATTCATTGGTCGCAAGCCCCAGATGGCTTTCATACCATTCTCTCATCTTTTTAGGATCTTTACATTTAAAAAAGATTCCGCCGATACCGGTTACTCTTTTCGTTTCATCAGATTTATTTTCTGTAACGGCTTTAAAAGCAAATCCTGACATAAAGGCAGCCAGAATAGAAAGGGTAAAAATTATTTTTTTCATAAGAAATCATTGTTTGTTTGTAAAAATAAAAAAAGTGGATGTAAACACCCACTTGTAAAAATATACTTTTTTTCTTTTTATTTCAGATATTTTGTAATCGCCTCATCAGTAGGCTTTGTAGTACTTACAAAAGAATCAATCAGCTTTCCGTTTTCATCAACCAGGAATTTGGTAAAGTTCCAAAGAATGGTTGTGTTTTTTACTCCGTTTAATTCCTGTTCTGTTAAATACTTGAAGATGGGAGCGGTATCATCTCCTTTCACAGAGACTTTAGCGGCCAAAGGGAATGTCACTCCGTAATTTTTCTGGCAGAAAGCGCCAATTTCGGTATTGGTTCCAGGCTCCTGTCCTCCAAAATTATTGGCAGGAAACCCTACTACAACCAGTTTATCTTTATATTCCTCATATACTTTCTCAAGATCAGCATACTGAGGTGTAAATCCACATTCTGAAGCGGTATTGACAATAAGGATTTTCTTTCCTTTGAAATCTGCAAAATTGATTTCTTTCCCGTCAAGACTTTCTACTTTGAAGTCATATATTGTTTTTCCCATAAGTTCAATGGTTTTGGCTTTAGAAATTTCATTTTTTTGATTGGTGCAGCTTTGCAGGAATGCTATACAAGAAAGCAGCAGTAAAAAAATATTTTTCATTTTTTATCATTTTATGCAGCCGGGCTGCAGTTGAATTAAAACTTAAAAATGTTAGCCGGAAAAACTTTGTTGATTTCTACTTTGTTCAGTAACATCACATAATCTCCGTCTTTTTTGGTACTGGAAGATTCAATTCTGAAAGGCATAATAATATTTCCTACTTTTTTATAGTCAGAATATATCAGCGTTTCATCTTTTTTCACTTCTTTTAAAAGCATATAAGTCTTCGTATCAAAATAATACATATTCTTATTCACATTTTTGGTAAGCTCCACCTTATGACAGTAGATATCTCCTACTTTTTCTTTTCCAAGGTATCTGGCATCAAAACCTTTATTTTCCCAGTCAATGAAGTCGTTATCAAAACTTTCCGGTACATATTCAGGGTATTCCTGAAGTTTATTGGCGGCATAGTTCATTGCATATCCCTTGGTACCGTCAAAACCTTCAATGGCAGTTTCTTTCCCGCCGGTAGTAATCAATGTTTTAGTAAGATTTGGACGCTGCTGATAGATTTTTATCGGATATTCATCTTTGATTCCCAGTACTACTTTTCCCTGAAGCAATACTGAATTTAAAAGTTTCCAATTGGTTAACCCTCCGGATAATTCAATGTTTTTGTCTATAATTTCCTTTGCGGTCTGCGCAAATGTCATATGCGAAAATATCAATCCAAATACTAATAGTAACTTCTTCATTAATTTTATTTATAAATTCAAATATAGGGGGATTTATATGAAATTGCAAAAAGGAGAAAGAGCGAATCTCCAAATTTGCTTTTTTGCACCAACATTTTTTAAATCAGCTTTCTGGCTTTTTCCAGATCTTCCGGTGTATCAATGCCTACTCCTACAAAATTGGTTTCTATCATTTTGATCTTCATTCCGTATTCAAGGTAACGGATACATTCAATTTTTTCGGATATTTCCAATGGTTTCATTTCCAGTTTTGAAAACTGCAACAGTGCTTCTTTCCTGAACGCATATACCCCAATATGTTTAAAATAGCTTATATCATAGGAAACTTCCCTGTGAAAAGGAATTACGGAACGGCTGAAATACAGCGCAAAATTATTATTATCTGTAATAACCTTTACATTATTCGGGTTTTCGACCTCTTCTTTTTCATGTAGCTGTATTTTTAAGGAAGCTAAAGAAATTTCCTGCTGATCATCATGTTTAAAGACTTCAATCAGCTGCTGTAAAGGTTCCAGCTTAAGGAAAGGTTCATCCCCCTGAACATTGATCACGATGTCACAGTCTATATTCTGTACAGCTTCGGCAATACGGTCGCTTCCAGTCTCGTGCTGTCCTGTCATAACGGCTTTTCCACCATTTTTCACGATTTCCTCCAAAATAATTTCAGAGTCTGTTGCTACGAATACTTCATCGAACAGCCCGGTTTCCACTACGTTCTGATAAGTGGTGGTGATAACGGTTTTTTCTCCTAAAATCTGCATTAGTTTCCCTGGAAAGCGGCTTGCTTCGTAACGTGCAGGGATGACAGCGATTATTTTCATTCAGTAAAAATTAGTAATTTTCTTTAATTCAACAGGTTTCATTTCAGCATTTTCAAAAGCTGTAATATTCCTTTTATATTGAGACCAAATGTAGTGAAAAGTATCTTATTTACTCTACAAAACAGAGATTTCGGCAGCTTAAAAAGAGAGTTTTACACCTACCATATTATACTCCCATTGGCGGGATGCTGTAAAATTGAGATTATATTTTGTTTTTCCGATGGTTCCCTCTGATGAAGTATACCGGCTTTTTGATATTGTTTTTCCAATAAAATATCCCATTAATAGTGCCAGCGGATAGTCTGAAGCCCAGTGTACCTTACTTTGCATCATCTGAAAGCATAAAGCTCCTGCTAAGGTGTATCCTACCGGTTTTATCCATACTGCATCCGGATAATTATCTGCAATCACGGTAATTCCGGCCATAAAGGTTGTTAAGTGTCCGGACGGCATTGCATCATAATTCGAGGTATTCTTGCTGAATGCTGAAAAGCTTGGAAAAGGATTCCATGCCCCTCCGTTATTTCCGTTGATCTCTGCAATAAAAGGGCTTTCTCTTCCGGTAATTCTTTTAATGGTTTGGGTGAAAACTCCGGAAAGAATTAAACTTTCCATCAAACCACTGGCTGTAGCCTGTGCCCTGTAATCATTTTTAATCAAACCATACGTTCCAAAACCAATGCCCAGTAAGACCAGTGTGGAACCGTTTCCTATCAGATATAAGGTAGAGCCAATATCTTTCGGAATTTTAAAAACACCTCCTATTTTGTTGTAGTTATTATCTTTATCCATTCCCCATCTTTCTCCCAACTCTCTGGAATTGTCAATCAGTTTCTGATCAAATGGCAAGAGAATCAGAGTAGCTGCAACGGCCCCTCCAAGATAATAAGCATGATCTTTGGCAACAAAATCTTTATTTGTATTGATAAAGTTTCTGGGTAATTTCGTTACAAAATCCAATAATTTGGGCTTGGGGTAAGTTCTGACAGAACCGTCTTTCAAAGTGTAAGTCTGTACTTTTGAAAGCTCAGATTCCTTGGGCAGTTCTTTTATTTTCAGTGTGTCAACCTCTTGTGAGCATACCAGTATTGAAACTGGTAAGAGTAGAAATCTCAGTTTTTTCATCGTACAATTTTCGACTTTATTATATTCAGGTGTGTAAAAGTCTCAAAGGTAATTCCTAGATGAGTGTTGTACAATGTGGCTGCCTAACTTTTAATATTTATTTAATTTTTTAAACTAATGTAATATATCATTTTCGAGGAAGCTTCATGTTGCATTTAAAAAGCTTCGACTCTGCTCAGCCTGACACGATTAATATATATTTGATTTTAATAATGTCATGCCGGACAGAGTCGAAGCATATATTTTTATGTAAAGGTTACTTTAAATTGTTCAAAGCACTTTCCAGTTTTGGAAGCATTACTTTGATCTCATCTGTAGCCAATCCTCCTACAGAAGCACGGAACCAAGGTTCAGATTTGTCTTCTCCGAAGGCTGAGAATGGTACTAAAGCCACTCCCGCTTCATTGATCAGGTAAAATACCAGGTCTGAAGAGTTCTCAATCACAGCCCCATCCGGTTTCGTTTTTCCGATATAGTCTAGTTTAATAGTAAGGTAAAGCGCTCCCATTGGTTCAATACTGTCAACAGTAAGTCCTTTCGCTTTTAAATCCTGAACTCCGTTGTGAAGAACTTTTAAGCTTTCTTCAAGTTTAGCTTTAAAATCGTCAACGAAAGCATCTACATTTTCTGAATTTTCATAGAATTTAGCGGTTGCCTCCTGCTCAGGTTTTGGTGCCCATGCTCCAACATGCGTAAGAAGCGCCTTCATTTTATCAAGAATATGAGCAGGGCCAAATCCCCATCCTACACGTACTCCTGTTGCTGCAAGACATTTTGAAATACCGTCGATATAGATTGTATAATCTTTCATTTCAGGGAAAAGAGAAACAGGATCTACATGTTCAGCACCAAAAGTAAGACAAGAATAGATCTGATCATACATTAAGTATAACGGTTTTTCGTCTGCCCCTCTTTTTTTGTTTTCAGCGATTACCAATTCACAGATTTCTGAAAGCTGCTCTTTTGTAAACATTGTTCCTGTAGGGTTCAATGGTGAGCAAAGTGCTAATAATACAGCTCCATCCAGGTGAGGTCTTAGATCATCTGCTGTCGGAAGAAAGTTAGTTTCAGGTTTTGTTTTTACTTCTACAGCATTGGCAGAAGTAAGGTAAGCATAGTGATTGTTGTTCCATGATGGTGTAGGATAAACTACTTTATCTCCTTCGTCTACGATGGTTTTGTATACCGCATAGATCAAAGGTCTTGATCCTGCAGTGATCAGAATATCCTCTGGAGAATAATCCAGGTTCCATCTTTTTTTAAGGTCTTTGGAAACTTCTTTTCTTAAAGATAAAAGTCCGTTTGCAGGCGGATAATTCGTCAGATTATTCTGATATGCTTTCTGAATTTCCTCCTTCAGCAATGCCGGGATAGGATAGATATTAGAATTCAGATCACCAATAGTAAGATTGGCAATTTCCGCTCCTTTTGCTTTTAGGTCATTTACTTCGTTACCAATTTTTACAATTTCAGAACCGATCAGGTTCGCTGCTAATTTTGAAACTTTCACTTTTTCTTATTTTAAATTTATATTATCGTTCTCCATTGATCTTCTCATCTATCTGATCTACGGGCATTTGCGCATCAAAAAGAAGGATTATTTCTTTTGCTTTTTTTGCTGTACCGGAATTTGGATATTTTTTGATAATCCTGTTGAATTCCGCTCTGTTTTCATCGTTTAGTTTTCCTGTTCCTTTGTCGTGATCTCTTTCATAAGTAGGAGTATTATCCATTCCTAAAAGATAATCAGACAGATAGTATTGATAATCCTGTTTTACCCTCTTTATCAGCTTGCTGTCAGGATATTTGTTCATAAAATTTTCCCAGAATATCAGTCTGTCACCCAATTGTTCCCAGGTAATCATCAATCCTGCATCTGCTGCATAATTGGTTTCACTTTCTTTATCAGTTTGTGAAATATAGACATCATAATCCTGAGTCACTTTATTCTTAAAAAGAGAAGAATAATATCCGGGAACAGTCCATATTTCGGTCATTCCTTCCCCTACTTCCCTGAATTCAAGATTTGCTTTCTTGAGTTCTGAGGCTATTTTTTTAACGTTATCCGGAAGATTATACTGATCCTTATCGTAATTATAATAATTCACGTATTTATCTAAAACATCAGCATGGAGGCCCATCAGACATTCTGTATACTTTCCTCTTATTTTTAAATAATCTTCGTATACTTTGTCATTCTGTTCCGGACTGTTTCCAGCCAGTTCTTTTTCGATTTTTGTCTGGTACCACTGAAGGGATGTGATGTGATCCTCAGTTTTATAAGAGGGAGAACATGCTGTATCTATCGGTTTGTACTGATCTTCTTTGGTTCCTGTTACCGCAATCGTGTCATTTTTCGGTTTTGTATCTGAAACTGCAGTTTCCTTTTTACAGGAAACTACGGCTGCAGACAGTAAGCATACTGCTATTATTTTTTTGATCATCAGCTGTTTAAGATAATTAATCCAGATTCAAATCTGTTTTAACAGCTCCAATTTTAGCTTCCAATGATTGTAATTTATCTTTGAAATCTGCTTCTGAAGTAACAGAATCTTTTACAGAAACATAAAACTTAATTTTAGGTTCTGTTCCTGAAGGTCTTACGCAAACTTTTGTTCCATCCTGTGTGTAATAGATCAATACGTTAGACTTTGGAATATCATTCATTACTTTTTTCTCGTTGGTAGAAATGGTAAGCCTTGTTTGTTCTTTGAAATCCTTGACTTCTTCCACTAATGATCCCGCCAGTTCTTTTGGAGGATTTTCACGGAAGTTTTTCATCATATTTTCAATCTCTTCAGCGCCTTCTTTTCCTTTTCTTACAATGTTGATTAATCCTTCATAATACATTCCAAGATCTTCATAAATCTCGATCATGTACTGATACATTGTTTTTCCGTTGGCTTTACACCATGCAGCAATTTCGCAGGCTACAAGAATACTTCCACAAGAGTCTTTGTCACGAACGAAATCTCCGGTCATAAATCCGAAACTTTCTTCACCACCGCATACAAATTTCTGTGTTCCTTCTGCTTCACGGATCATTTTTCCGATCCATTTGAATCCGGTAAGACCTACTTTACACTCAACTCCGAATTTTTGAGCAATATCAAAGAAGATATCTGAAGTTACAATCGTAGAACCTATAAATTCTTTTCCTGTAATTCTTCCCTGTTTTCTCCATTCATTCAGAATGTAATATGTAAGGATGGTATTGGTTTGGTTACCGTTCAGTAATTGCATTTCACCCTCAAGGTTTCTTACTGCAATACCTAATCTATCCCCATCCGGATCTGTTCCGATAACGATATCAGCATTGGTAATTCTTGCCAGATCCATTGCCATTTCCAATGCTGCAGGCTCTTCCGGGTTTGGAGAGTCTACAGTAGGGAAATTTCCGCTTGGGATCATTTGTTCTCTCACAAGATCTATTTTTTTGAATCCTGCTTTTTCTAACGCTTTAGGAATCGTAGTATAGGTAGTTCCGTGGATAGAGGTGAAAACTATATTTAAATTTTCTTTTCCAACATTCTGATAGGTAGAGTTTTCAATACAGGCATCGATATATACATCATCCTGCTCCTCTCCGATCCACTCGATCAGATCATCATTTCCGTTAAATTTAATTTCTTCAAATTTTACAGAATATACTTCGTTGATAATGGCTTCATCATTAGGCGGAACAATCTGTGCTCCGTCATTCCAGTATACCTTGTAACCATTATATTCCGGCGGGTTGTGAGAAGCTGTCAGTACAATTCCTCCGTTACATTTTTTATCACGAACGGTGAAAGAAAGTTCAGGAGTGGGTCTGTGATCTTTGAAAAGCAATACCTTAATTCCGTTTGCCGTTAAAACATCTGCTACCAGTTTTCCGAATTCTTTTGAGTTATGACGAACATCATAAGCAATGGCCACTTTAATTTCTTCACCCTTGAACTGTTGCAGCATATAATTTGCCAGTCCCTGAGTAGCCTGTCCCAATGTATATTTATTCAAGCGGTTGGTTCCTACTCCCATTATTCCACGCATTCCTCCTGTACCGAATTCCAGTTCTCTGTAGAAAGAATCTTCCAGATCGGGGGAATTGCTGTCGATCAAAGCCTGTACAGCATCTCTCGTTTCTTTATCGAAGGTATCACTTAACCAAAGTTTCGCTTTTTCTAGTGTATTCATATTTGTATTGTTGTTCTTTTATAGTTTGTAAAGTTCCTAGTTTCTAGTTTAAATAATGCTGTTTTTAATCCAGCTTTTTGTTTTCGACTTTTGTCGTTTTATCAATTTTGAACGCTCTGATTGGATCATTATAATAGACAAATTTTGCAGTGTTCTGAATATTTCCTTTCAAGGAATCTTTCACATTTACTTCTGCATAATTTCCATTTTTAGAATCGATATTCAGATTGGTGATTTTCCAATACGGAGCAATCAAACTTGCTGTATCTGAGATTTTTACAACTGCTTCTTTTGTTAATCCTAAAAAATTTGCACGGCTTCTGTTATGCATTTCCACCTCTGCTCTTCTGGTGTTGACAGACCCCATAAAGCTTGCATTATTTTTCATGGTAAGTCTGAAATTGTCAGTTTTGATTTCACTTGAAATATTCACTTCCACAGAATCAGAAACAGCTACTTTTTCCAGGTTATATTTTGAATAAATCGTTACGTTATAAAAATCAACTCCTTTGGTACCTCTTTTTTCTTTAATGAAAAGTGTTTTGTCTTTTACATCCACATCCAGATTGCCTGCAACATTCGGATAGGTTTCTATTTCTACAAAATTCTTAGGTCCTTTGGCATAAAATACACGGAATTTCCCTTCCAGATCAAGGTTTACGAACTCGGGAACATCCACATCCTTCTTTTCAATATTCCCTTTCGGAGAAACTTTTCCACAGGAAACTACTGCCATCAGCATCAATGTGTATACAACTTTTTTCATATTTAATTTTAAATATTCTATATTATAACCATAACAATCTTTACTGAAAATCTATAAAAGGTTTTTCATGTCTCTCAGAGGACTTTCAATATTCTTTTGAACAAAAATAGGATTAAAATTTCTAAAAATCTTTGTCTTTTGACAATAAAATACCTGATAATTTTCAATTTTCTACCTTCCGGAAAAAGACTATTTCTTATTTTTTCTTTCTTTAACTTTTTTGTAAAACCAGGTTTTAGGACTTCCGCTCATTGAAAATAAAAGCAGGTCATATTTACTTACATTAGAAATCTTCATTGATACTGTGTTTTCAGCATCCGAGTATTTCATCTTTAAAAGATTATTTTTAATTTGATAAGTCCCGCTATTCCCCATCGAACTGAAAGTTTTATCCTGATAAAAAGTAAGAATTCCTGTTCCGTATCTGGAATTGTTTGTCTTCGCTTTCAATGAATCTGCCTGGCGGATCTCTCCATCATAGATATCAATAAATTCCCAGGAACCTATAAGTTTGTTGGATGAGCAGGAAGCTGCAAAAAGTAAAAGAAAATAAAAAAGAATGGACTTAAGTTTAAACATGAAGGTTAAAAGTTTTTATAAAATTACAAAAAGCACCCTGTTTAGAGTGCTTTTATTTATTAAGATGAATTTTTATAATTAATTGTGGTGTATTAGCAGTTAGCTAAAACCACTAAGTACACTAATTTTATACACTAATATCACAAACACTAATAGTATCATTTGTGAAATATTTGCGTCATTGTGTTTAAACTAAAACCACTAATAACATTAATTTTATACTAATATCACAAACACCAATAGTGTCATTTGTGAAACATTTGCGCCATTAGTGTTTAAATTATATCACTTCATCAATATTATAATTCTTGTGCTCACGGTTTGTTCTGATAATCATTTCTCCTAAGAATCCCGCTACAAATAAAAGACTTCCCAAAATCATCATTGTCAAAGCAATAAAAAACCAGGGATTATTCGTAATTAAATGTCCATAAATTCCTCTTGCAACATCAATCAGTTTTGAAATTCCCAGCCAAAGTGCTGAAAGAAAACCAACAATAAACATTAAAGTTCCTACTGCTCCGAAGAAATGCATTGGTCTTCCTCCGAAACGACTTACAAACCAAAGGGTTATCAAATCCAGAAAACCTCTTACAAATCTTTCCGTACCGAATTTTGAAGTTCCGTAAGGTCTTGCCTGATGCTGTACTTCTTTTTCCGTGATCCTTCTGAAACCTGCGTTGGCAGCAAGTACCGGAATATAACGGTGCATATCTCCGTATACATCTACGGATTTTACCACCTGTCTTTTGTAAGCTTTCAGGCCACAGTTGAAGTCATGAAGATAAACTCCTGAAACTTTTCTTGCCGCTGCATTGAAGAGTTTTGACGGAATATTTTTCGTCATTACATTATCAAAACGCTTCTTTTTCCAACCGGAAACGATATCATAATTATCATGGATCACCATATTGTACAGTTCCGGAATTTCTTCAGGAAAATCCTGTAAATCTGCATCCATGGTAATAACCACATCTCCGTTTGTTCTTTCAAAGGCAGCATGAAGGGCCTGAGATTTTCCATAATTTCTGGAAAATTTAATAGCGTGGATCTGAGGATGCTGAACTTTCATATTCTCAATAATACTCCACGACAAATCCGTACTTCCATCGTCTACAAACCAGATCTCATAAGATAAATCATTGGTTGTGCATACTTTATCAATTCTTGAAAAAAGCTCTTCCAGAGAGTCTTCTTCGTTCAGTAACGGAATAACTATAGATAAATTCATTTAAATTTAATAAAAATTAGGCTTGATTTGTTTCTTCGGGCTGATGTATCGTTCTTGTTCGGAAAAACGCTCCGAAAAACACCGACAAAACTACGTAAAATATAAGAATTGCTGCAAAGTATCCTGAAAAATGACTTGCGGTAAGCATATCTTTTCCTTTAACCGCTTCCGGAGTGAAGCTTTGCAACCTTTCTGTGTACTTCTGATCCAGCTCATCAATATCTTTCTGATGTTTCAGAATCTTTCTTGCAGAGGTATATTCGGTATCCAACTCTGATTTTTGTCTCTGAACATATTGATAATTCAGCAGCTTTTTGGCCGCCGGATCTACAAAGTTTAAAAAGGCATAAATACTGAAGATGGAAAGAATTCCTCCGACAAACATCGGAACAAATGCTCTTTTGAAAGCTTCTTTGAATTTTACAACTTTATGGTTGTTCCAGTAAGATTTTACAGACCAGAAAGCAGCCCCTGCATAGAGAAGAGGCAAAACAAAAGCATTGGCTTTCAAAGAGATATCAAAATAATTGATTCCTGAGAAAAAAGTGTACACTACAAAGAAAACGATCATTGTAGCGATAAAAAGTATAATTCCTAGTGTTGATGGACTTTTCGTCATATTTAAATTTTTAGAAAAAAAAGTTGAAAATTTTCCCTCTAAATGTCAGGCATTTAGCTTTACCACTGCATTTTTTCAACTAATTTTCTTTAATAAAGTTTTGAAGTTTATAAAATATTCCTACCTTTGCAACGGCAAGTCCTAAACAACCAGCTCCTGAGAATCCTCCAGGGTGGGAACGCAGCAAAGGTAATCGGTCGTAGCGGTGTGATTTAGGTAGCTTGCCATTTTTTTTGGTTTAAAGTAAGAAGAGAGGTAATTTGATAATTATCTTTTTTTGTTTTTAATACTATATGCATCATTTTCATTTTTCTAATTTTCAGATTACCTCCGGTTCAGTTATTGATTAAAATTCAAACGTTTCGCCTAGTTTTGGTAAAACAAGCTCTACATTTTTATCTGCAAAATGTTGCAATGCACTTTCATGATTGATCTCAATGGCAGGGAAAGTATCAAAGTGACATCCGATTACTTTCGGTGTTTTTAACAGCTCTGCTGCGGCAAAAGAAGCTTTTTTAGGGCACATTGTATAATGGCTACCGATTGGAAGGATAGAAAGATCAATGTTTCCGTATAATCTCGGGAATAGCTCCATATCTGCCATTACTCCTGTATCTCCTGCCAAATAAACATTCTTACCTTCAGGAAGTCTGAAGATATACCCTACAGGAACGCCTCCATAGCTTCCATCAGGAAAAGAACTTGTATGGTGAGCCGGAACCATGGAAATTTTAAGATCATCGATTTTTGCCGATCCTCCTAAGTTCACATCATCTCTATTTTTAGCTTGTTGGAAGTAACCACATACTTCTGGTACTCCAATAATGGTCGCTTCCGGATAATGCTGCAATACTTCTGCTACATCGGCAATATGATCACCATGTGCATGAGTCAGCAGGATGTAATCAATTTTTTGAGCAGAGATATCAAAACCTGATTCTGCTTTTTTGTAATTGTAAAAAGGGTCACTCAAAATCGTTTTGTCCTTGTACGTGAACAGGAAACAATTTTGCCCTAAGAATTGTATTTTCATTTTAAATTTAGTTTCAATTATTATTAAACACAAATGACTCAAATAATTTCACAAACAGCACTATGAGAGTAGTGACATTTGTGAAAGCATTCGTGCCATTCGTGTTTTCTTTAATTTATTATTTCTGTGGGAATTTATCTTCAATCAGTTTTAGATTAATCCCATGTTCCAGATACGCTTTACACCCGTCTAAAACCGTCGTGAAACCTCCTGTATTGTCATTAATTTCTTTTAACAGATCTTCACCGGTCTGGCTGAATCCATAGCTCTTAATAATAACAAGAGTTCCTTTTTCCATGGTTTTGAATTCATAGTCTACATTTACTGAAGGTTCTCCCCACTCTGTCTTGATCAGCTGATTCGGAATGATCTGATGTACATTTACTACGTTTTTCACACCGTACATTTCCCATTCCCAGGTAACTGTTTTACCTTCTTCTAATTTTCCGGTAGATTTTGTGAACCAGAAATTAGTGGTTATTTCAGGGTTGATAAATGCTTCAAAAACATCTTCAACCGGTTTTCTGATAAGCATTTGAGCTTCAACATAGGCATTAGAATTCATGATGTAATATTTTAGATTTAGTTAAATAAATTCAATCCGGCTGCCGTAAGAATTGCCATTACAAAAGTCATAATCCCGACCTGTTTCAGATACTGGTCTAATTCTTTCGGTTCTTTTACGGATAAAATCTTCCTTCTCAGTTTGGATAATGGGAACAACAGAATCATTACGATGAAAACGTAGTAATTTTGTCCCTGCATAAATCCGTTTATTCCTAAAAACATAAGAATAAGCAGTAACGGAAGCTGTAACAGCACCATTTCATAGATCATTGCATTTTTGAATCCTATTCTCAATGCAAAGCTGTTTTTTCCGGATAGTTTGTCGCTTTCAATATCTCTCATGTTATTCAGGTTAAGAACTGCCATACTCATCATTCCGACAGCTGTTCCAGGTAATAACATATCCCAGCTGAATGTTTTTGTGAAGAGGAAATAACTTCCGCATACAGAAACCAATCCAAAGAAAATAAACACAAAGATGTCTCCCAATCCCATGTATCCGTAAGGTTTTTTACCTACTGTATACCCGATAGCTGCCAAAATACTTGCTACTCCCAGTCCTATGAAGATATAGAATTCATTCATATAGTCTGGAATGAAAGCCACATACAGCAAAGCAACAGTTGCAATGAAAGATAGTGCCGCGAAAAGAATCACTGCATTTCTCATCTGTTTAGCGGTAATTTTTCCTGATGCTACCGCTCTTGCTTCAGCTTCATTGATTCTTTTGGCATCGGTACCTTTTACTCCATCACCATAGTCATTGGCATAATTTGATAAAATCTGGTATAAAAGCGTTACCAAAAGAGCAAGCGCCAGAATCTTCCAGTCCCAGGTTCCGCCTTCTCCGTAAAGTCTCCATTTTGCAATGAAGGCTCCCATAATAATCCCGCTTAAGGAAAGCGGTAAAGTTCTTAGCCTTGCGGCTTTTATCCAATCCGTCATAAATTTATAAGTAATGAGCAATGGGTAATAAGTAATGAGAAATATTGTTCATTACTTATTACTCATCACTAATGTTATGATATCCATTGATCTTCTCCGAAGTTGGGCTTTCTTTTTTCAAGGAAAGCATTTCTTCCTTCCTGAGCCTCTTCCGTCATATATGCTAAACGAGTGGCTTCTCCCGCAAATACCTGCTGACCAACCATTCCGTCATCAGTAAGGTTCATTGCAAACTTCAACATTCTAATGGACATTGGAGATTTTCCTAAAATTTCCTGAGCCCATTCGTAGGCTGTATCTTCCAATTCAGCATGTGGAACTACTTTATTTACCATTCCCATTTCGAAAGCTTCCTGAGCGGAATAGTTTCTTCCTAAAAAGAAAATTTCACGTGCTTTTTTCTGTCCTACCATTTTAGCAAGGTAAGCAGAACCGTAACCACCGTCAAAGCTTGTAACATCAGCATCTGTCTGCTTGAAAATAGCATGTTCTTCGCTTGCCAACGTTAAATCACATACAACATGAAGTGAGTGTCCTCCGCCAACGGCCCATCCTGGAACAACCGCGATAACCACTTTAGGCATGAAACGGATCAGACGCTGAACTTCAAGGATGTTCAGACGGTGTCTTCCGTCTTCTCCTACATATCCCTGATGTCCTCTTGCTTTTTGATCTCCTCCACTACAAAAGGCCCATCCACCGTCCTTTGGGCTTGGTCCTTCTCCCGAAAGCAGTACCACTCCTATTGAAGGGTCTTCATAGGCATCATAAAAAGCATCGTATAATTCTGAAGTTGTTTTTGGCCTGAAGGCGTTACGTACCTCTGGTCTGTTGAAAGCAATTCTTGCTACTCCGTTAGATTTTTTATAGGTAATATCTTCGTATTCCTTGGCGGTTTTCCACTCGATCATCTTATAAAAATTTTTCTCAAAGATACGGAATTACAGAGAAATTCTCTGTGTGAAATTCACCCATCATTTCAATAAAGAACAGAAATTTTTCATTCAAAATTTCTGCTTGTAGATATTGGGTAAGGATGCGTTTTTCAGAATGAGCAAAGGACTCTGTTTTCTTAAAAAAACAAAAGCCGGAACATTGCTGTTCCGGCTTATTATAGTTGGGTTATCAAATGATTACTTTGTTGCTGCTGCACTAAGCTCAGCTTCTTTAGCTTTCATTTCTTTAACTTTATCCATATTTTTAGTTACCATGTAAATTTCCTTTAATGTAGAAACGGCATCAATGCTTTTTGGATTTGCTTTATACCATCCTTCAGCATATGGCAATGCTTTTCCAAATCTTTCTCTTCTTGCATCAATCAGTTTAGAAGCTTCATCCGGTTTATCTTTTCTCAATGCATTGATCTCTCCTACTACTTTAGCATCATCACCAATAGTTGTATACACTAAGTTCTGATAGGCGTCAGAGAAATCAGGCTTAAGTTCAATTGCTTTTTTAAACGCTTCTAAAGCATCATTAACAGTAGCCGGATTTTTAGCCTGCATCACCCCAAGGTTATACCAGTTTGTTGCATCATTAGGGTTCTTAGCCAATTGTTCTTTTAATCCTGAAACGAATTTATCTGTGTTTCCTGACTGAAGATATGCTGTAGACTGAGCTTCTTTAAGTTTAGCATTATTCGGGAACTTTGCTAATCCTTTTTCAATAATCGTAAGAGCCTCCGGGCTTTTTGCATTAAGAAGCAATGAAGACAGAGTTTCATATAAATCAGACTCTATACTTTTTGTCTGTTCCGTTTTAAAATCACTGTAGTCAGAGTTCTTCTTCATAAGCTCCCAAGTTGCTTTATCAAGATTCACTACCTGTCCTGTTTTCTTCTCTTTTGCAGTATAAGTAGTTTCTACTCCTGTAAATCCGGAATTAACAAGATCTGTATATATTTTGATAGACTGATCACTGTTATTTGCTAAGGCATGACTAAGTCCAGCATAATACATATATATTTTGTTGTCCTGTCCATTAGCCTTCAATAGGTCATAAACTTCTATAAACTTAGGTGCTGCAGCTGCATAATTTTTTGCATTATATGCATCCATAGCAACTTTATTAGCTTCCTGAAGTTGAGCATTCAAAGCAGCTGCATCTTTTTTTTGTCCGAAAGCAAAAGCAGACGCTACGATAGCCATTCCTAAAATTAGTTTCTTCATAATAACTATTTTATATTTATATTGTACAATTTATTCTTCAGAATCAGAATTCTCATTTTCCTCTGCCGGAGTTTCATTTTCAGCCTGAGGTATTGCATTGTCTTCCTGGTTATCAGCTACAATGTCTGTTCCTTCTTCAGTTTCTTCAGAGTCTTCTTCCACATCTTTGTCCATTGCTACTTTTGCGATGGCTGCAATTTCGTCATTTTTCTTAAGATTGATCAGTTTTACTCCCTGAGTATTTCTACCCATTACTCTCATTTCATCCATACCCATTCTGATGGCAACACCGGATTTATTGATAATCATCAATCCATCTTCGTCTGTTACGTTTTGAATAGCAATCAGATTTCCTGTTTTTTCGGTAATGTTAAGGGTGATAACTCCTTTTCCTCCTCTGTTGGTAATTCTGTAGTCTTCTACTGCAGTTCTCTTTCCATATCCTTTTTCAGATACTACAAGTACTGTTTCGTTTTCTACATCGTTCACAACAATCATACCAATAGCCTCATCATTGTCTTCCATCGCAATACCTCTTACCCCGATAGATCCTCTACCTACTTCTCTTACTTTTTCTTCAGGGAAACGGATACATTTACCATTTTTGGTAGCAATCATAATCTGAGATGTTCCATTGGTAAGGTAAGCACCTAATAACTGGTCATTATCTCTGATTTCAATAGCATTCACCCCATTTACCCTTGGTCTTGAATAAGCTTCTAATGATGTTTTCTTGATCGTACCGTTTTTGGTAACCATCACAACGCTCATTTGATTTACATATTCGGAATCCTTCAGATTATTGGTTCTGATATAGGCTTTGATCTTATCATCCGGTTCAATATTGATAAGGTTTTGTACCGCTCTTCCTTTTGCTGTTCTGGAGCCTTCCGGAATTTCAAATACTCTTAACCAGTAACATCTTCCTTTTTCTGTAAAGAACAACATGTACTGGTGGTTGGTTGCAGAAACGATATATTCAAGGAAATCGGAATCCCTTGTTGTTGCCGCTTTATTTCCTACACCACCTCTGCTCTGAATTTTATATTCTGAAAGTGAAGTTCTCTTAACATATCCTGCGTGAGAAATGGTAAGAACTACAGCTTCGTTAGGGATAATATCTTCGATAGACATTTCTCCTCCTGAGTAATCAATTTCGGTTCTTCTTTCGTCTCCGTATTTTTCCTTGACTTCGATCAATTCATCTTTAATGATCTGGAATCTTCTTGGCTCATTGGCTAAGATATCTTCAAGATTTTCAATTTCTTTCATGATCGCATCATATTCATCACGGATCTTATCAAGCTCCATTCCTGTTAAACGAGCCAATCTGAGATCAAGAATCGCCTGAGCCTGAATGTCTGAAAGTTCAAATGCCTCGATAAGGCCTTCTTTAGCAGCCTGAGGGTTTGCACTGTGACGGATAATAGAAATCGCTCTGTCTAAAGCATCCTGAGTTCCGATTACTTTCATGAACCCTTCAAGGATGTGTGCTCTTTCTTTTGCTTTCTTAAGCTCAAACTGAGTTCTTCTTACGATTACCTCATGTCTGTGCTCTACAAAGTGGTGAATAATATCCTTAAGGTTCAGCTGCTCCGGTCTTCCGTGTACCAATGCAATATTATTTACACTGAAAGAAGTCTGAAGTGCCGTATATTTATATAATAGGTTAAGAACAACATTCGGAATAGCATCATTTTTCAATTCGTAAACAATACGAAGTCCTTTTCTATCCGATTCGTCTCTGATCTCGTGAATACCAGGAATTTTCTCGTCTTTAACAAGCTCTGCTGTTCTTGCGATCATTTCCGCTTTGTTAACCTGATAAGGAATCTCACTAACGATAATAGCGTTTCTGTTTCCGATTTCATCAAAGCTAACCTTAGCTCTTAAAACCACTCTACCTCTTCCTGTATGGAATGCATCTCTTACTCCGTCATAACCGTAGATGATCCCTCCTGTAGGGAAATCCGGTGCAATGATGTGCTGCATCAGCTCGTCTATTGTAATTTCCTTATTATCAATATAAGCGCAGATAGCATCTACAGACTCAGATAAGTTGTGTGGCGCCATATTGGTTGCCATCCCCACTGCAATACCAGAAGTACCGTTTACCAAAAGGTTCGGAATTTTAGTTGGCATTACGGTCGGCTCCTGTAAACTATCGTCGAAGTTATTCTGGAAATCAACGGTCTCTTTGTCTAAGTCTGAAAGCACCTCATCAGAGATTTTTTTCAATCTTGCCTCAGTATAACGCATTGCTGCAGGCGGGTCACCATCCATTGAACCAAAGTTACCCTGGCCATCAACCTGAGGATAACGTAAGCTCCAATCCTGGGCCATTCTTACCATAGCATCATATACAGAGGAATCTCCGTGCGGGTGATATTTACCCAAAACATCCCCAACAATTCTCGCAGATTTTAAATATTTTCTATTAGAAAACACCCCTAATCCATACATACCATAAAGTACTCTTCTATGAACAGGTTTCAAGCCGTCTCTTACATCCGGTAACGCTCTTGAAACGATAACGGACATCGAATAATCGATATAAGACGACTTCATTTCATCAACAATGTTGATAGGAATCAGTCTTTCTCCTTCTTTTTGCATAAACAAATTTTATTGTAATGATATTCAAACTCTTAGCTGTAAGTCTGAAAATTATTTATTTCCAATTTTTATTAACGGGCTAATTTACGAAAAAAATGCCGATTTTTGCTGTAGAATTTATCCAAAAAATCTTAAAAATTCATAAAAATATGAGCGTATTAAGTATAACTTTCCACTGTACGAAAGACAACCTAGAAGAATGGGAAAATTATATTGATGAAACACTGGTTTTAATGACTGAAAACCTGATGGATGTAGACAAATATATTCTCTCTGAAGTACACAGTGACTTTATTGAGGAAGGTAAAAACTATAATCTTCTGTTAATCTTTGATAATGATCAACTAAGGGAAGACTTCATTCAAAGCGAACTTCTGAATATTTCTGAAAGAATTGAGAAAAAATTCGGCCAGGAAGTTATGATTTTTAATACTTTTCTGAACCCAAAAAAATCGAGATTATAATTTTATAATAAAAAAGCACTGAAAAAATCAGTGCTTTCTTTTTTATCTGTGATGTCCATGACCACGGCCTCTGTGATGATGGCCACGATCGTCATAAATATACACTTTCTTAACATGGCCAGGTGCATAGTATCTTGCACTTCCACCATAATACCTTTTTGCATGACCCGGCGGCATTCTTCTTCCATGAGGCTCATGCACTATGCAAGAGGACAGCATTAACAGGACCACGCCTACCCCAGCAATTTTAAACATACTTTTCATTATTTTCACTTTTTCAATCTCGATACCGAAATATATCAATGTTAATGCCAAAAGAAATTGAAATTAAAAAATAAAAATTCAAAGCTCAAGGTTTAAAGTTTAAGGTTGGAATATGCTGCCTTTTATTGTCAATGGTCAATTTTGCTTCGCAAGTCAATAGTGAATTTTGTAATGGAGATAATTTGTTTATCAAACAAATTTATAATTCTTTAAATGATTTCGCTTCTTTTTTCCATCAAAACAAGGTCTTTCCATTGGTCATTGAGCTTTCCCATTTTTTTACGGACTCCTACCACTCTGAACCCGTTTTTCTGATGAGACTTGATGGCCATTTCATTTTCGGAGAAGATATTGGTCTGCAATGTCCAGAATCCGTGGTCCTCGCTATCCAGAATTATCTTTTTAAGCAATACGGAACCCAATCCCTTACCCTGGTATTCATTATCAAAATAAATGCTTACTTCTGCAACTCCTTTAAAAGACTCTCTTTTGCTTACCGGTTTTAAAGCACACCATCCTATCACATCATTATTTTCATTTTCCAGCACCCAGCGGCAGTCATTGAAATATTCCATGCTCCAGGCTTCAGCGGTAGGAACTTCTGTTTCCAAAGTGGCGATTCCACCATCTATTCCTTGTCTGAAAATCTCCAGTACTCTGGCTTCATCACTGGGAAGCATTTCTCTTAATTCGTAATTCATTTTATTTAATGGTATTTTCTTTTCATTTTTCTTTTAATTCTTGAATAGTGGGTCTGTTTGCTTTTCTCATCCTGAGAAACAACACTGATATTCCCGTCAACTTCAAGTACGGAAAGCTTTACATTCTGTATATTTTCAATCCCATGTTCCCTTATAGCTTCTTCCAGTTCACTTTCAGTAATTTTCACCCGATTCAGGGCTGCCTGGTCTGCCACTCCATCCCTGATAAGAATTACCGGCTCATCTTCCATTAAGGTCTGAAATGAACGGCTGGAAAACATGATCCTTTTTACAATAAAATTAGCAACAAACAAAACCAATGCCGCAATAATCCCTCCCTGAAGAGAGGTGTCTGGACCTACCATCGCATTCTGGACAGCATTTGAAATCAACAGAAGCAATACTACATCTCCTGCATTGAGCTGAGAAAGCTGATTTTTACCAAATAAACGAATAGCAATTACCATGAATAGGTAAACGCAGAGGGAACGGACAGCAACGTTAAGAATAGGATCCACAATTTTTTTATCTACTCAAATGTATTGATTTTTGTGATTCGTAAAAAATATTTTATTGACAGATTTTGGTATACATTTTGAGCCTGAGATTCTGATACACACCGCTAAAAAAATAATAATCAATGAAAAAATTTTTTCTCTTTTTAGGAATATTTCTGTTCTTTGCTTCCTGCAAAAAGAATGAACCTCAACCCGCCCTGTCTTCAGAGGCAGCTATTCATGGGAAAGTAAATGAGCTTTATACTCAGTATGGCAAATCCAATGAAGCTATTTATAGTCAACCAATTCCTGATAGTTTATTTTCTTCAGATTTAAAAAAAGTTCTAGACGAGGCAATACATGCGTCAAAAGCGGATATTGAAAAGGTAAAAAACAGTGATCACCCTGATGAAAAGCCATTAATCTTTGAAGGTGCAATTTTTTCCAGTCTTTATGAAGGGTTTACAGATTACAAAATCAAATCTGTCAAGATACAGGATAAAACTGCTGAAGCACTGCTAGCGTTTGAATATAATTCCTCTACTCCTAAAGAAACCTGGATGGACACCGTACATCTGATCAATACAGAGAAAGGATGGAGAATAGATAATGTTACTTTTGATAAGATAGGGAATTCTAAAGATCTTAAAGCAAGATTAACAGAATTTGTTGAAAGTACAAAATAACAGAAAAGCCGCTTATATAAGCGGCTTTATTTTTTTACGGGCATTGTACGATTGGAACATCACTGCAAATTACTTTATTTGCCCATTCGCAAAACGTACAGTATTTTTTAGGTTCTCCTCCGTACACTGACTTCAAGTCTGACTTTGTCAGTTTCTTTAAATTTTTCATATAGTTTTAATTTTATGGTAGCCCAAAATTAAAACCTTGCTGTTTATTCTTTATTACAACTTAATCTGATAAGTTTTCATTATTCACACTTTTATGAATAATATGCAATGAATATTATCTGCTGTGAATCTCCACTGTTACAGGCATTACGTAAGTGTAGGCAACCATATTTTCAGTCAGCTTATTACGATCTACTCTATAGTCAAGATCACTTAATACCGTTTCAATTTCTTTGCTTACGGTTTTGCAGTCTCCTGTGGAATGAACATTTACAATTTTCCCGTTTTTTGCAATATCAAATTTCACTACTGAGTTTACGGTTCCCTGCTTGTAATCAGGATTGGTAAGGTCAAAATTGGCTTCCAGTTTATTTCTTATATCTGTAAAAGTCTCACTTCTATTCAGCTGAATAGGTTCAATGGTATTATGATTGGTAGTCTGGGCTTTGGCAGTGTTCAAAACGGCAGCAAATCCACAAACGAAAAGTGAAGCAAACAATATTTGAATTCTATTTTTCATAACTAATTGGTTTTAAATGTTATACTAACCTTTTTTGTATCTCTTACCCAAAGTTATTAAAAATAATTCATATTAATTTTACATTCAGTTAACATTGAGTTAACATTAGAATTTAATTGTTTGATTTTCAGTATAATAAATTTTTAAAATAATTGAAAATTTAATATTGGGAGGCAAATTTCAGTGTAAATTATTACATTTTTCTCGTTTAGAATGGCTTCGCTAATTCCAGAAAGTTTAAGAAGAGCTAAATACAAGAAAAGAATCTACTTTCGCAGATTCTTTTTATATGATTCATTATATATTGACTAGCTATAACCCTTTGATTATCCTTCTGGTTTCAAGTTCGTCAAGAATAAATTGTGCATCACTTTCCGTAATATATTTGCTTTCATAAAGCCAGTGAATTCTCGCAATCTGTGTTGGAATAGGAATTAGATTGTCCACTTTATAATATTCTTTCAGATAATAATCTTTTCTACACTTTTTAATTTCAGCAATAAAGGTATCCACGTTTTCCATTTCTTTTTTAGAATAGGAGAAGGTAATCGGTTTTGCAGCGGCAAGACTTTTAGAACTCACTACTTTGAATTCACTATTACACAATCCGGTTACAATAAGAGACGGAAATAAAGCAATCACAAAAACAATCATACCCGATGATGCAGAGAGCTGATAAGTTTGATTAATTACAATCGTAAGCAATATGGAATTGAATACAACCGATAGGGCAATTGCCAAAAGCACCCAATCTTTGGCTTTTCTAAAGACAGTTTCATCATCATAAATATCTGCAAAATGAACTTTATATTCATGCAACTCTTTGGTAAAGCTATTCTTTACAAGGACACCATCTTCTTTGATTTCAAAATAACTTGTATTTCGTCCGTTCTTTTGTGCCAATGCTTTCATAAAAATCTTTACTAAAGTTCTCTCTTCAAAAACTTCCCTGTCAAGCTCTTCTTAGACTTCACAATTTCCTCTGGAGTTCCCTGTGCTACAATCTGTCCACCGTATTTCCCTCCTTCTGGTCCAACATCGATAATGTGGTCGGCTAATTTGATTACATCCATATTATGTTCAATGATAATGAACGAGTTTCCAAGTTCTACCAATTGGTTGATGGCATCCATCAGGATTTTTACGTCTTCAAAGTGTAATCCTGTAGTGGGTTCATCAAGGATATAAAGGGTGTTTCCTGTTTGTCTTTTTGCCAGTTCAGTTGCTAGCTTGATACGTTGTGCCTCACCTCCTGAAAGGGTTGTTGACTGCTGTCCAAGGGTAATATATCCTAATCCTACATCTTGCAGGGTTTTTACTTTTGCAAAAATCTTAGGAATCGGCTGGAAGAAATCTACCGCTTCATCAATCGTCATATCCAGGACATCAGAAATTGATTTTCCTTTGTAACGAACTTCAAGAGTTTCCCTGTTGAAACGTTTTCCGTTACAAGTTTCACAATGAACATATACATCCGGAAGGAAATTCATTTCGATCACTTTCAATCCACCACCCTGACAGGTTTCGCATCTTCCGCCTTTTACATTGAAAGAGAATCTTCCCGGCTTATACCCACGGATTTTACTTTCCGGAAGCTCAGCAAAAAGGTTTCTGATATCGGTAAACATTCCTGTATAAGTAGCAGGATTAGAACGTGGCGTTCTTCCGATTGGAGTCTGGTCTACGTCTACGATTTTATCAATATTCTCTAATCCCTCAATTTTCTTGTAAGGTAAAGGTTCCTGAACGGCTCTGTAGAAATGCTTGTTAAGGATTGGGTATAAAGTTCCGTTAATCAAAGAAGATTTTCCGCTTCCTGAAATTCCGGTTACAACCACCAGTTTTCCAAGAGGAACATCCAGGGTTACATTTTTAAGGTTGTTTCCTGTAGCTCCTTTTAAAACAATATTTTTACCGCTTCCCGCTCTTCTTTCTTCAGGAATTGCAATTTTTCTTTTTCCATTGATATATTGAGCAGTGATGGTATCTGCTTTCAACAAATCTTTTGGTTTTCCCTGCCAAAGGATTTCACCACCGAATTTTCCGGCTCTTGGGCCAATATCCAAAACCTCATCGGCTTCAAGAATCATGTCTTTATCGTGTTCTACCACCAATACAGAATTCCCGATGTCTCTAAGGTTTTTCAGGGAATGGATCAGTCTTTCATTATCTCTTTGGTGAAGTCCAATACTTGGCTCATCAAGAATATACAATACATTGACCAACTGAGATCCGATCTGTGTTGCCAGACGGATTCTCTGTGATTCTCCTCCTGAAAGGGTTTTTGAACTCCTGCTCAAGCTTAAATAGTCCAACCCTACATCCAATAAGAACTGAAGTCTGGTTTCAATTTCTTTTAAGATCTCGTGAGCAATGATTTTATTTTTTTCTGAGAATTTATCTTTAACATCCGCTAACCAATCTTTTAAATCTGCTAAGCTTAGTCCATTGACCTCAGCAATATTTTTCCCGTCAATTTTAAAGCTTAAACTTGAAGGCTGAAGACGTGTCCCGTGACATTCCGGACATGTTTCTTCTGTAGTAAAGTGTCTTTCCAGCAAAATGGCTTCATAAGATTCTCTTTCATCAATCATTTCCTCCATGAAAGCAATCAGCCCGTCAAAACCAATCTTAATCTTCTTGGTAATTCCGGCGTATTTAAGATCTTTATTAAATTCTTTATGGCATCCGTTATAGATGTAATCCAATGCTTCTTCAGGAATATCCTTTAAAGGCGTTGTTAATCCCAGCCCAAAGATCTCAAGAATGTTTTTGATCTGAGAAAGAATCCATTTGTTAGATTTGATATCTTCCAATGGTAATAACCCTCCCTGATTGATGGATAGTTTTGGATTATCAATAAAGTAATCGGTATTGATCTTTTTGATTGTTCCCAATCCTTTACAGTTTGGGCAGCTTCCTTTCGGAGAGTTGAATGAGAAAGTATTTGGTTCCGGCAAAGCCAAAGAGTGTCCTGTTTCCGCATCCATCAGGTTTTTGGAAAAGTATTCGATGTCTTTACTTCCCAATTTCTGAATTCCGATAATTCCTTCTCCCATTTCCATCGCGGTACGCAATGATTTTTCCATTCTGCCTTCTGATGCACTCTCCCCTATAATCCAACGGTCGATAACGATATCAATATCGTGGGTTTTATAACGGTCTAGCTTTAAATCATATTCAATATCCTGCAATTCGCCATCAATTCTTGCCTGTCCGTAGCCTTTTTTAGCCATCTGTACAAAAAGTTCATGATAATGCCCTTTTCTGGAGCGCACTACCGGCGCCAAAAGCATAATTTTTTCTTTTTTATAATTTTCTTTGATGGTTTCCAGGATCTGATCTTCTGTATAGCTCACCAGCTTTTGTCCTGTAGACAAAGAGTACGCATCCGAAACTCTTGCATACAAAAGGCGAAGAAAATCATACAGCTCTGTCACGGTTCCTACCGTTGAACGAGGGTTCTTATTGGTTGTTTTCTGCTCGATGGCGATAACGGGTGAAAGTCCTTCTATTTTATCTACATCAGGACGTTCCAATCCACCCAGAAACTGACGTGCATACGCAGAGAATGTTTCTATATAACGGCGCTGGCCTTCTGCAAAAATGGTGTCAAAAGCCAATGAGGATTTTCCGCTTCCCGAAAGGCCGGTAATAACGACCAATTCGTTGCGTGGAATTTTAACATTAATATTTTTAAGGTTGTGTTCACGTGCTCCGTAAACTTCTATATATTCTGTTGATTTGCTCATAATTCGGGATGATTTTGCCTGAAAATCACAACGTGCAAAAATACGAAATTTTATAGACTTTTTTTGAATATAAAAGGTATAAAAATTTCATAAATTCATAGAGGTTTGTAAAGTAATGTGGCAGGGTGGTCATACAGGTTTTGGCTAAAGCCGGATGAATATATTTTTTTGTTAAACGGGCTAAAGCCCGCTTCTATTGAATGTTTTGGATCACACTGATTTGGCTGATTCCGCAACTCTTTCAATTTAATGAAATAAAAAAAATGCCGTATCAACTACGGCATTTTATATTTTAAACTGATTTTAATTTTCTTTAAAGAGTTACATGTCCTGGAAATCGACATCTTCATTGTTTATTCTTACTACATATTCAATCCCGTCAATGGCTTTGGCAATGATCTGATTTCTGATAATATTGGCCATGTTCTCCCAATACGCTCTTCCGTAGAAAGAATAGTTCTGCGGAATAATTTCTACCTCAACAGTTCTTACAAAACCTTCTTTGGGTTTGTTGCTGATCATGGTTCCTCTTCTCACTCTCACTTCTCTTACCTCATCTTTCAGAATCATGCGGCAATAGTTTTTGACATCTTCCAAAGAAATGATTTTATCTCTTGTTGTAAGTGCATATTTATAAGCCTGAATACTGTCTGTTCCTTTCTGTTCTTCGGCACCACCTAGCGTTTCGGTAAGCAGTACAACTGTTTGAGATTTCAACTGATTGGAAAGTTCGGTTCCCGGGCGCATGTGATTAGCCAGAGTACAGTGAGTTACCCAGAAAGAAGCATAGGTATGATCAGTTTTTTCTACCGGTTCCATGATGACATAATTCAGTTCCTGTCTGATATTCCTTTTGGCATTGTTTACTTTCTGCACCATGGTTTTCATTTTATCGGACATTTCGCTGAGAACGCCTTTTACGTTATCTCTGTTCAGCAGGGAAAATGCTGCAATTTCGTCTCTTGTTAATTCAAGAACATTCGCAATCATATCAACGGCATTCCTGCTTGTGAAGCGTTCCATTCCACCTTTTCTTACGGTATATAACCCTTTTTTAAGGTCATCTGCCGGTGTAAAAGGGATTTCGGTGTACTTTCTGCCGTCACCGTCCTGTACCTCATCTACATACAGGAAATGTTCTCCTTCATCGGTTACCAGGGGAATATTATTTCCCATGATATCAAGACTGTATTCTGTTTTTTTCCAGCCTCTGTTGTAGATTGGGAAAGCATTCAGGACAAACGAGAAGTTATCGAGGATTTCTGCTGAAAACTGTGGCGGGAATTCAAAAGTAAGCCACAAGAAACTTTTATTATCCAGAAACTTTGTAATTTCTTCTTTTCCTTCTAGGAAATCAAGATTCTGAGGAAGTTGTCCGGGTTCTGAGAACAAGCTTTGAGAGATTCCTGTTACTTCAATAAATTTATGGCGGTAAATGCTTTTAATATCGTCAATTACCTTATTTCTGATGGATTGCTCTTTGAACATCTGTTCGTAGCCGTCAGTATGATTTTCTGTAAGATAGCTTAATCCTTCTCTTACAAATAAAGGGTTTCCATTGCTGGACACCGAAATGTACGGCAATAATTTATATACAAAATCAAGATGTTCAAAAGCCGGATTGGAACAGAAGATGCTCAGATATTTAGGGAAATTTTCACTGATATATTTGCTTACATCTACTCCTATTGTAATTTTTCTATAATCTTCGGGTCTTCCCTGGAATCTTGCAATAGGAATTTTATTAAATCTGTCATCTATGCTGTAGCAGGTATTTCCTACAAACATGATGGAGGTATGAACTTTATTGATTCTTACGTTTCCTACCGGAGTAAAAGGGATATTCAGCTGCTTATCGGATTCTGACTTTACTGTGGAAGTCATCTGCTTACGGAAGAAGAACTCCGTGTGTTCCAATAAAACTTCCGATGAATCATAAGGCTGTGTAAAAGCCACGGAATGCGCCGGGATAGGATGTGTATAGATAGATGGTGTAAGAAGTTTTGCCAGTTTTTCCAGTATACGGGCATTTACCGTCTGTATTTCATTATTCGCTTTAAAAACTTCTGTACTGAAAGCGTCTATCAACAGTTTTACAAAAGGATCTAAAGACTGAGGGCTTCTGAGTCCCCAAACTTTAGTTGCATTCTGAAGCATTCTTGCTTTTACAGATTCTTTGGAATAAATATTCTGATCTAAATTCATAATTTTCTTTCGCTGTTAAAAATATTAATCAATAGACATCGGGCTTAGAAACAATTCGGTTGAAAAGCTGAACCGTTCTCCTGTTTCCTCCATTTTTGCATTGATGGCAATTCTTACTTTCTTTTTAATTTCGGTGTGTTCTTTAGTATCGTAGCTGTGCTCCACAAATTGTATATGGGCATCAATCTGCGGGCTAACAATTCTTGGTTCATATTCCTGGATTTGTCTTCTTAGGCTTTTGACAAAAACGTTTTCCCAGATGGCGCTTGTTACTCCGTTATCGAATTCAAGGTTCCAAACATCATTTCCATAGTTTTCATCATATCTGTTCTCCCCTTTTTTGGTGGTGATCAGCAGCATAATATTGTGAGCAATACTTTCTCCCATATCGCAGGTATCGATACTTCCGCCTTCGGTCATTAAAGTAGACGGTACGAAAGGCATTCTGTAATTTGGTGTATCCATAACTTATAGTTTTTACTTCATGGTTCCGCTTATTTAAAAACGGAATACCAAAGTACGCATTTTCACCAAATAATTGTTACAATACATTAAAATATTATTCAAAAGAAGGGCTTTCAATTCAGTTTGAAAGCCCTTAATCTATAGTATCTTTATTTTATTTAAGCATCCGCCTTTTTTCGATTGATAAAATAATACACCGGAAGTCCCAGCAATACCAATACAAAGCCCGGCCACGTATATTGCTGTTTGTAAATTAACAGTAAGATACAGAAACATGTTCCTATAATAAGATAAATAACAGGAGTTACCGGATAAAGCCATGTTTTATAAGGTCTTTCCAGCTCAGGCTGCTTTATTCTTAAGTAAATCACTCCAAAAACCGTAATCATATAGAACAGAACGATCACGAAAGAGATCATATCCAATAAATTCCCATACTGCCCGCTCAGACACAAAATAGAAGCCCAGACTCCCTGCATCCATAAAGCATTTTCAGGAACTTCATTTTTATTGTTTTTTACCGCCGACTTAAAGAACATTCCGTCTTTTGCCATGGTCTGAAAAACTCTCGCTCCTGCCAGAATCAATCCGTTATTACATCCAAATGTAGAGATCATTACCAATAAAGCAATAATGATAGTTCCTGCACTTCCAAAAATATTCTGAGAGGCAGCTACCGCTACTCTGTCATTGGCGGCAAATGCAATTCCGTCTCTGTCTAATGCATTTAAGTATACATAATTGACGGCTATATAAAGAATCATTACGGCAGAAGTCCCATAAATCATCGACTTTACAACGTTCTTTTTAGGATTTTCAATCTCACCGGAAACAAATGTTACACTTTCCCAGGCCACAGAACTGAAAACAGAACCTACCATTGCAGCAGCAATTCCACCCAGCAAAGTCATTCCTCCAATGGGTTCCCAGCCTTCTTTAAGGAAATTACCACTCAAATCTTTTTTAAGATTATTAAAAGAATCTGTACCCCAGCTGAAGTTTTCTGATAGATGAGAAATATCTACCAATATAAAACCGGCAGCTATTAAGCCTAATAATGCGATGATTTTAGAACCTGTAAAGATGTTCTGAAGGATTTTACCGCTCTCTACCCCTCTGGTATTGATATAAGTAAGCAAAACAATAACTGCAATCGCCAGAATCTGTATCCATGTGATTTTGAATTCACCACTTTGAAAAATTGGGGCGGCATCATTAAGTGAAGGAATAAGATAGGCTGTAAACTTACCAAAAGCCATTGCTACAGCAGCAATTGTTCCGGTTTGTATTACAGTAAATAATCCCCAGCCATAAAGGAATCCCATCCTTTTACCGAAAATCTCTTTCAGGTAGGTATATTGTCCGCCGGCTTTCGGAAACAGTGCAGAAAGCTCTCCATAGCTTATGGCTGCTGCTACAGTCATCACTCCTGTGATAACCCATACTACAATCAGCCAAAACCCTGATCCCAGGTTTCGCGTCATATCAGCACTTACAATAAAGATCCCGCTTCCGATCATAGAACCCATCACCAGCATAATGGCGTCCCATAGTTTCAGTTTTTTTTGCATAGTCAAGTATAGGGGTCAAATATAATCAAATCTGTCTTTGATTTTGAATTTTATTGAAAAATCCTTGAAACAGCTGTTTTTTATCATTTTTAAATCGGTTATGATTCAATATTAATTAGTATTTTTGGAAAAAATATTAAAAATGAAATTTAAAGTTATATTATTGGCTGCAGGTTTAACAGCTTCTACCTTTGCATTTGCTCAATCTGGTCCGCCGGAAGGAAATGCTTTGGTAGGTGATACTTATGGAGGTCAGGTAACTTCATCTGCAGAATCTAAGGCAATCACAGTAGATAACCTGAATAAACAGCTTAAAAAAGACAACAAAAAGGTTGAAAATGTAGCTGTTAAAGGAAAAGTAACTGATGTTTGCGATAAGAAAGGATGCTGGCTTACCATTCAGACTGAGGACAATTCTAAGTTTTTTGTAAAAATGAAAGACTATGCTTTCTTTGTGCCTACAGCTTTAAAAGGTAAAAACGTAGTATTGGAAGGGAATGCAGAAAGAAAAGTAACTTCTGTGAACGAGCAGAAACATTATGCAGAAGATGCTAAGAAGCCACAGGCTGAAATTGATGCGATTACTCAGCCTAAAGAAGAGATTAGATTTGTAGCCAATGGAATTAAAGTAGTTAACTAAACTTGAATCATTGAATAAAATCTAAATTTTATATTTCCAACGTTAGGTTTTGGCTAAAGCCGTATGAATTTTTATTTAAATTAAATGGGCTAAAACCCATTCCTATTGAATATAAACTTTCAGAAATCAGATAAAAAAATAAAGATCGGCTGTCCTTCAGGGCAGCCGATTTTTTAATCTTCAATTTTAAAATCTACTACGGAATCCAGTTTCGGATATTTAGCAGCAGAAACAAATTTCTTTCCGGTACAGTCTATTTCCAGCCAGCCTTTTCTTTTCTTTACATCTCCTGCCTCCATTACAAAAGGAATAAAAGAGATATCATCTTTCCCTTCTTCCTTGATCTCCCTGTACTGAACCGCTATATCCAGTATGCAGACGTGTTCTGTGTTCAGTTTTACATTTCTGTAAATAATATCATAATGAGTTTCCTGATTTTCAGGAATTTCAAGGTAAGTTTCCCAGCCTGTAGTATCGGAGTTCAGTTCGCTTATAGCCTTTAATGCATAATAAAGAGCAATAGTATAATATTTTCTCGTTCCTTTTCTGGTGTAATCATCTACAAAGTGTCCGCCTTCAAATAAGATCGTAGGCATTCCGGCTTTGATAAAATTATCTCCTGTGGAGGTAGGATAAAATTCGTCAGAATATCTTCCGATCTGGTTTGGGATCATTTCCTTCAAATGGTTATATATATTTCCGATCACTGCCATGCATTTTTTTCTGTTTTCAGTAACGGTACGTTCTACATTTTCGGAAGGTGCCAAAAAAGAAAGTGTAGCCGGATGAATACCGTCAGTAGTAAAGATGGTTCTCTGCTCATGAAGGTTTAATGCATAATCATATTTCTTTGAAGAAGCTGCGCTTTTCAGAAACTTAATCTCTTTACTGGCTTCGTTATGAAAATCTCTGTTCAGATCAATATCGGCTGCATTCAGTCTTGTCCATCTTTCAGATCCGTCCGGATTCAGCATGAATATAAAATCAAGCTGTATTTTACTGAACAAATCCTCTTTCATTTCAGGTTCTTTATCAAGAGTTACTAAAAGGTCCAGCATAGCATGAGTCGCGTTGGATTCGTTTCCGTGCATTTGTGACCAGGCCAATACCTGAATCTTTCCGGTTCCTATAGTTAGCCGGTAAATAGGTTTATCTAAATAGGATGTTCCGATCTCCTGAATATAATCGCTGAGATTGGTCTGTAGGTAAGAAAATAATTTTTCAGGGGAAATATAGCGATTTGAGAAATCGGGGGTCTGAGAGTAGATCTGTTCAAAATTCATCTTGAGAAATAATTTACAAGAATCAAATTTAACCATTTTTAGGCAAAAACTTAAATTAACATTTGTGAATATAGTCAAAATACAGCTATTTACATTTGTTTCTTAATTTGAAAATAATTTACAAAGCTTAAATCACATCAGTATTCTGATTCAAAATCAACTTAACAACTGTAACATTGTTAAACAGCGTCTGCTGACATATTGTCTGTTGATAAAATTGTGGATTGCGAATAATTTAATTCATTATATTTAAAATACATAAAATCAATTAGTTATACACATCAACTAAACTACATTATTAATATTACTTGAAGTGTAAAAAAGGCTGTTTTTGCGCAATTGCTGGTTATTTTATTAAACATAAAAATTGTGGAAAACTTTGTTGTTTACCATATTATACAAATGTAAAATGATCTAAAAACAGAAATCTTCTTTGAATTTTAGTTAAGTTTATATTATTAGGGAATAATTTAACAGGCAATAAAAATAGTTGTTTAGTATGAGTTCATTTTCCTCCAACCAAGAGTTATATCAGCTCAATTCAGGATATTTACATCCGTAATTTACTATTGTAATACTTCTAAAATAGCTATTATACCGCTTAAAACAGATATTTATCTATATTTGGATGCCTGAGAAGAGAATTAGTAGATTAACCATGTAAATAGTAAATAAGAAGTCGTTTAAGGGATTAAATGCCCGTTGAAAATGCCTTAATTTACATTTATAAACTAATATTTAGGGTCAATTAAGGAACAATATTGTGTCTGAATGTTTACAGAAGAGTTCCTATAGAAGATTAATATAATTATTAAATACAATTGTAATTTAAATATAATATATTGATTTAAAATGCTTTATTGTCAGATTACATTTGTATACAAATAATAATTTCAATTATTTACATTTGTATTTTGCATTTGTAAATTATATGAGTTACATTTGTAAAATAATTAAAGGCTTATTTTTATGAGTTTAAATGAAAGAATTTCCAAAATTATAGAGTATTCCAATCTTACTCCTTCTGAGTTTGCTGATGAGATTGATGTACAGCGTTCGTCCATTTCGCATATTACATCAGGAAGAAACAAACCGTCTCTTGAGTTTATCATAAAAATAAAATCCCGTTTCCCGGAACTTCTGTGGGACTGGCTGGTTACCGGTGAGGGAGAAATGCTGAAATCTCAGCTGCCTGAAACGGAAATTCCTGATGAATATACTGAAGAGGAAAAAATAAAAACAACTCCTCTCCCCGACTTATTTACCATGATGAATGATGATGATGAATTCGGGAGTGCTGAAACGGAAAGGGAAGCTCCAAAATCAAGCCCCGGAGAATCGTTTATACCTGCCCAGGATAAAGCTCCGGAAAAAATATCGGATTCTCAGCGATTAGAAATTTCAGATGACCAGATATTAGGTCAAGTTATTGGTAATCAGACCAGTAAAATAAAGCGTATTGTCTTGTTCTATGAAAACGGAAAATTTGAAAGTTTTGAACCTTAAAAGTAAAAACCTGACCAAAGAATATGATCAGGTTAAAAAATATTTGAAGAAGAAAACTAAAGCTATTGCTTTATTTTATTTTTAAAAAATTAAGTGGGAATTCAGCTGATGAATTTGTACATCATGATGGCCATCCATCCCACAATATGTTTTATAATTCCGGATATTTATAACGTTGATAAGTTGTTTATGTATTGAGAAAGATTCTGTCACAGGACAATATCCTAAAGATAAATGAAAACATTTTTCATGCATTGTTTTTTTATGGCTCTATCAAATATAATTATTTAAAGTTAAATCAACAATAAAAATCGTATTATTTTAACATATAATTAATGTAAATAATAATTATATCGATTATTGTGAATTTTATTTTACAATCTAAAGTCTGTTTCTTCAGAAATAATGAAGTTTCTGTATTGGATTTGATTGCAATAAAAAAAGCCTGCAAATCAGCAGGCCTGTTAGGTATAATAAGAGCAATATTATTATTTCTTTCTTCTTTCCAGTTCTTTTTTGATGAGTCCCAGCTCTCTTCCGGTTTGTCCGGCTACAGAGGTGTTTTCTCTGGCTCTTCTCGTCAGGTACGGCACAACATCCTTTACAGGTCCGTAAGGAAGATATTTAGCCACATTATAGCCTTTATCAGACAAATAGAATGTAATATTATCACTCATCCCGTAAAGCTGGCCAAAATAAACGTGCGGATTGTCAGTATCCAAAGATTTTGCTTTCATTTTATCCATAATCAGCTCAGAAGAGATTTCGTTATGGGTTCCAAAGAAGGCAGAAACTTTATCCAGATGATCCATTACAAAGTCGATTCCTGCATTGTAGTTCTTATCTGAAGCGTCTTTACTTGGTTGTATAGGATCTGCATATCCTTTCTCTGCTGCTCTGGCTCTTTCTTTTTCCATATAAGCACCACGAACAATTTTGTAACCGATGAAGTAGTTTTTCTCTCTTGCTCTCTGAAGATTAGCTTCCATATATTCCAGTCTTCCTGTTCTGTACATCTGGATGGTATTCCAGACGATAGGTTTTTGCTGATTATATTTCTCCATCATTTCTTCGCAAAGATGGTCTGCTGCATCCTGCATCCAGGTTTCTTCAGCATCTACCATTACTTTTTTATCATGCTCGTGACAAAGACTGCATACTTCATCAAATCTTTTTACCACTCTTGCCCATTCTTCTTTCTGGCTGGTAGTAAGTTCCGCTCCTTTTCCAACAGCTTCATAAAGATCAATTCTTCCGAAAGCAGTAGGTTTGAATACAATAAAAGGAATGGCCGGATTTCCCACCGAGAATCTAACAATATCTTTAATTTCTTTGCAAACCGCATCAAAAGTTTCTTCATCTTCTTTACCTTCAATAGAGTAATCGAAAATACTTCCAACACCTCTTTTGAACAGCTGTTTCACAGCCTTCATACTTTCTTCACGGGTTTCACCACCACAGAATTGCTCAAATAAGGTATTTTTTACAATTCCGTTAACGAAAGGAAAATTGTTGTGTACTGTAAAATTCAGGACAGAAGTTCCAAGGCTTGTAAGAGTGGGCTGTTCAATCATTTTAAACATCCAGTAAGCCTTTCTCAATTGTGCATCAGACTTGTCTGCAAATGCAACTTTAGTATCATTAAAAATGGGCATTCCTATTTATTAAATTTAGTTATGCAAAGGTAATAATAACCTCAGCTTATTTAAAGATTTTTTTTATAATTTATGCTCTATTCCGTTTAAAAGCATTGCAATAATTCCTACAAAAACCCAGAATCGTAATATATTTAACGTAAAAAAGTTACTTCTCCGGGAATCATTGATAAGAAGATAGATACACACTATCATGATAAAAAGCCCTCCGGCAAAATAATAGGCCATGAATCCGGTAATACCGGTTTTGATAATGAGTTTCATAGAAACTGCCATGGTAATCATGAGTAAAGAAGTCAGGATAAGTTTGGTATTTCTGCTTTTAAAATAATTAGGAATTGTGGCATATCCGAAAGTCTTGTCTACACTTCGGGTAAGGGTATCTTTCACAATATCAATGCACAGCAAAATAAGAAAAAGAAAAACAGCCATCAGAAATACCTTTTTTGAAAAGGTTTCGTAGTACACCATCATTCCAAAGAACGGATACAGAGTAAGGCTGACAAAGGTAAGATTGTTTACAATGAGTATTCTGCTCAGTTTATGGCTGTAAAACCACATAAAAAACTGATAGACCACAAAAAAAACAAATACATTATGGGATATCATCCAGGCTACTCCTAAAGAAATAACACTGAGTACGAGATAAGCATATAGAAAATATTTCTGCTTGATAAAACTCTGAACCCTTGTTCTGAAAGGTTTTACGACGTGATCTTTCTCCAGATCATAGAACTGATTGATGATGCCGCCGGCGAGAATGGTAAGAACGGTACAGAAAATAATACCGTGTACTTTGAAATCAAAGACGAATTTTCTGAAAGATTCATCCTGATTGAACAGGAAAAAAGTAGAAACATAGAGGGCAAATGTCAGTAAAGCAGCTACAAAAAACCTTGCTCCGAGCAGAAAGCCCACGAATTGTGAAAACCTGTGTAATAAAGATTTTGGTACATAATTTTTAGATTGGAAAGTTTCTTTTTCAGAATTCATTCCAGCCTGTTTAAAATCTGTAAATCACTTCTTTTTGGAAGCCTTCAAGCATTTTTTCTGCTTTTGCATAGTCTTTGGTAAATCCTAAGATATAACCGCCTCCACCGCTTCCGCAGAGTTTCAGATAATAAGCGTTAGAATCCAGTCCTTTTTTCCAGATATTAAAAATACTTTCAGGAATCATAGGACGGAAGTGTTCGTAGGCCCAGTGAGAAAGTTTTTTCAGGTTTCTGAAGAAAGGATTCATATCTTTTTTAAGGAAAGATTCAATACATGCGTTGTTATAACGGATAAATTCTTCTTTCAGGGTTTTGCGGAAACCTTCTGTCTTCATTTTTTCAAAGAAAATCTGAATCATAGGACCTGTTTCACCTGTTATCCCGGAATCGATCAGGAAAATAGCTCCTTTCCCTTTTTCTCCTTCGGGAATATTTACCCTGTCTAAATTTTCTTTATTTTCGATAAGGATCGGAAGATTCATGTAACAGATCAAAGGATCCATTCCTGAACTTTTTCCATGGAAATAGCTTTCCATTTCACCGAAAACAGCTTTTAATTTTTTAAGATTATTTTTTGAGATGTTCTCAGGATTCAGCTTACTGATTGAATATTTTTCAAAAATAGCCGCTACCAGAGCTCCCGAACTTCCTACTCCATATCCCTGAGGAATATTGGAATCAAAGAAAAGTCCGTTAGAAATATCATTTTTAAAACTCCCGATATCCAACTTAAAATCGTCAGAAAGATCTAGAGTTGTAAGATATTCAGAATATTTCTGCAGATGTCTGTTGGATTTAAGTTCAAATTCAGAACTCAGATCTGAAAATTTTAAAGTTCCTTTATAGAAGCTGTAAGGTACTACAAGCCCCTGGGAATCTTCAATCATTCCGTATTCTCCAAACAGGATTATTTTTGCATAAAATAGAGGGTTGGTCATATCGACAATAAATCTTTTTGCAAAGTTAAAAATTATTCCGCTGAATATAAGCAAAACTCAGGCCGAATTTTTTCTATTTAAATATACAAAAAAAGCCTGATAAAATCAGGCTTTACAAAGTTTTATTTAAAAAATTACTGTTTGATCAGCTTTTTATTAATAGTCTGCTTCTCTGTTTCTACAGTGATCACATAGTTTCCTGTCTGAATTGAGGAAAGGTTTATTTCCTGTTTATTCCCTTTTAAAGAAGAATCGGAAGCTACCAGCCTTCCTGCTTCATCATAGATTTTATATCCTTTTAATCTTTCTGTTGAAGAGAGGGTTATCATATTTTTGGCAGGATTCGGATAAATATCTATTGAACTATTTTTTGTACTGATATCTTCTACTGCCAAGACACTGCAAGAGAAGTTTACATTCCAGCCATTTCCTGTAACTCCTCCATCTGAAACAAATCTTACTGTTATAGCACCTGAAGGATCTGTTGATGTAAAAGGACCTGGAACTGTACTTCCACTCAGATTGTTTCCATTTGCAAATAATGGTGAAGCTGTAGAAGGACCATTATACACATACATAAAATCATAGCCTTGTTCAAGATCAAATGTTGTAAATGTCATTGTCATAGATGAGCCAGGGGTAGGGTAAAATGTTTTAACAAGGTCTTCATTATCTCCATACTGACCTGTGGAACCGCCTGTATCTAAAAACTGAGTTCCATCACACCATGTTCCATCAGTCAGGAAAAGCTTTGATAGCTGGAACGCATTAGGTCCGCTGCAATCTGTTCCTACACTTAGTCTATAATAAGATGCCGGTTGAAGATTTGTAAAATTAAAAGACTGTGTACTGGCATTTCCGGAAGATACCGCCGCTCCGCTACCTGTCGTCAGTTTATATTTCCATGATGTTGAAACAGCATCTGTAAAAGTGGCATTTGCAGAAGACTGTGTGATGTTGTTAATGTTAAAATTTGAGATGGATGTAGGACAAGATGCTGTGCAGTTCGTACCCAGGCATCCTTTTGAATCTACCGTATTTTTGATCAATGTTCCTGGCTGTACACCAAAGCCATTCGCAAAATTAATCCCTACACTGCTTAACAAATGGCAGTAACTCATAATAGTACCACCACCTGCAGGAGGAAGAGCAGCAGTACATCCTTCGTTGTTTCCTGAAGCAGGTCCACAGCCATCAATTGCTGTATTATTTCCGTTCCAGAAGCAGGAATGAGTATGAGGTGATCCTAAATTATGTCCGAGTTCATGTGTCATCACTTCTATATTCCATGAATAAGTGGGCACATTTTGATAATTTAAATTCATACCACAATAAGAATATCTGTAATTGGTACATAATGAATTTACATATGCAATACTTGTCGTAGCAGGATTTCTTAATAATTGTGCCACATCACCATTAAAAGTAGTTCTGGTGGTTCTAAACTGACTCAGAATTGCACTTGGTGAGCCTGCATAAGGATCAGTAGTTGTCCAAACAAAAACTTCACTTAAGGCTACATTAACATTCTCATTGGCGTACAATGTTGTAACGTTATTATGCATGGCAGTCACCCAATTGGTGGTAGTAGTTGTGTTGCTGCCATTTTGGGTATAAGGACCGAAGCCTGCTTCATAATAGATTCTTACGCAATTATCCGTTTTTTTATTATTGGTATTGGTAGGATTAAAAACAGGTCTTTGGGTTTGATTTTCTTTTAGTCCGTCTACCCCACAGGCAAATGGATTGGAGCCTGTTAACTTAGAATCTGAATAGCTTACAAAATCTTCAGAATTTTTGGCTTTTCCAAGTACGATATTTCCTAATCCGAGAGTAGAAGCAACTCCTACGATATCGTTATTAAAAAAACTAAAAGCCACAATAGAGGCATTATCACCTTTTACAATTCCCTGATAATAAACTCCTGGTGTATAGTCTACTGTTTTACCTTTGTCTGTTACAACTTTAAAATCGTTGGTTAAGATCTGATGTCTGTACATTTCAACAGTGATCTGCTTCCCGCCATCAAAGGGAAAAGATATTTCAAGAAAATCAGGTTTTTCTCTGATTAATCTTTTCAATTCTGCTGACTTCAAAGACATCACCGTAATATCTGTTGCTGCCTTTTTGTATTCAGCCAGTTTATCAGGATTCTTATTGATCTCAAACAGATCATAGCTTTTAAGCTCTATTTTTTCATTATGATATTCCGAAACTTTTTGTGAAATTGGCTTTAATTTCTGGGAAAAAGCAAAAATAAAACATCCCAAAAAATAAATTAATAGAATTTTTTTCATGATTTAACAATTTATATTTTCACAAATAAACAAAAAAAATCAACATATAGTGAAAAATAAATGCTACATTCTAATATTTGTAGCAACTATATAAATAAATTAAACCAAATACTTAAATGAATGTTTTTTATTCATTAAAACAAAAAAAAGACGTTAAAAATAACGTCTTTTTTTTATAAAGTTTCTCTGTCGGTCCTCATTTTAACCTTCAGGAATCTGATTAAAACTAATCCTGCTGCAAAGAATATGGTCATGGACAATGCTGCGATACGCATATTATTGAAATGCTCAATTAATGTTGCAAAGATGAATGTCCCGATAATGATCGCAATTTTTTCCAATACATCATAGAAACTGAAGTATGTGGTGTTTTCCATCGAGTTTTCGGGAAGCAGTTTTGAATAGGTAGATCTGGACATCGCCTGAAGACCGCCCATTACCAAGCCTACTACTGCTGCCACTCCATAGAACTGATATTCTACTGTAGAGTTTTCCTTATTCAGGAAATAAGCCCAGAGACAGGCAACAATCCATAGAATGATGGCAATTGAAATAACGTTTTTGTTCCCGATTCTCTTAGATAACCTTGAAAAAATAACAGCTCCGATAATGGCTTCTATCTGAATGACCAAAAGGGTTCCGATCAGTTTATCCTGAGCAAGATTGATCTCACTCTTTCCGAACAGAGTTGCCATAAGGAAAATCGTCTGCATTCCTACACTGTAAAAGAAGAAACTGGACAGGAAGAATTTAAGATTTTTGTCTTTGAAAAGCTCTCCTCCCACTTTAAACAGTTCATGGAAACTTTCTTTTGCAATATCTTTATAGAAGCTTAAGTTATCTTTCAATACTTCAAAAAAGCCTCCCTGTTCTTCATGCTTTTTGAAGATGTTCTTATAATTTAATAATACCAGATCTTTAGGCAGCTTATCTTTTACATCCCCAAACTGAGGAAGGTGTTTGAATGTATACTGAGAGAACCCAAACCACCATGCTCCCGTTAACAGGAAACTGATTCTTGTAAATAGTAACTGCTGGGCAGCTCCTTTAGCAAAAACCTGAATCAGTACTAAACAGATTACTACTAAAACTACAGAACCAATATATCCGTAGACATATCCTCTTGCAGAAAGCGCATCCTGTCTGTCCGGTGTGGCAATATCCGGAAGAAAGGAGTTATAAAACACCAGACTTCCCCAGAAGCCGACACTGGCCGTAATACTGAAGAGAAGTCCGAGAAAAACGTTATGCATCCCTGTAAACATGGCTAATCCCATACATGATGTTGCCCCCAGATAGCAGAAAAACTGCAGGAAAGATTTTTTGTTTCCGATAGTATCTGCTAATGAAGATAAAAATGGAGATAACAATACTACAATAAAGAATGATATGGTAAGTGAATATCCATATACAGCATCCGGCTGATATCCTTCTCCAAAAATTTTGATCGTATGCCTTACGGGAACATCAATCCATGTTTTGGTTTCTGCTATATATTCCTTTTTCTCGTACGCTGTGGTAAGGATAGAGTAATAAATAGGGAAAATGGTAGACGTAATAACCAGGGAATACACGGAGTTTGCCCAGTCATATACAGCCCAGGCTTTCATAATCTTCGGATTATTCTTTATGTTTTTAGGCTGTCGATTCTCAGTTTCAGACATTTCAAATATATATTAGTAGCACAAAAATAGAAAAACCATTAAGAAATGGATAAGTTTTTAAAAAAATTATCCATTCCTTAATGGTAATGTATTATTAAACAGAATATTAGATATTCTCAATCACGATAGCAGAAGCTCCACCACCTCCGTTGCAGATTGCTGCTGCACCGTATTTTGCATTATTTTGCTTCAATACGTTGATTAATGTTACGATGATTCTTGAACCTGAACTTCCCAGTGGGTGTCCTAATGCTACTGCACCTCCGTTTACGTTTACTTTAGCAGCATCTAATCCTAAGATCTTATTGTTGGCCAATCCTACTACTGAGAAAGCTTCGTTAAATTCGAAGAAATCGATATCAGAAACTTCTAATCCTGCTTTTTTAAGAGCGATAGGTAATGCTTTTGCCGGAGCAGTTGTAAAGTTTTCAGGCTCATGTGCTGCATCAGCGTAAGAAACGATTTTTGCAAGAGGCTTCAATCCCAATTCTTCCATTTTTTCTTTGGAAACAAGGATTAACGCAGAAGCTCCGTCATTCAGAGTAGATGCATTAGCTGCCGTTACTGTTCCTTCTTCTTTTTTAAATACCGTAGGAAGCGTTGAAATTCTGTCGAAGTTTACCGCTTTGTATTCTTCATCTTCAGCAAAGATGACAGGTTCTCCTTTTCTCTGAGGAATAGAAACCGGTACAATTTCTTCGTTGAACTTCCCTTCGCTCCAAGCTTTTGCTGATCTTTTGTAAGATTCTACAGCAAAGTTATCCTGGTCTTCTCTTGTGATATTATAATCTACTGCACATTTTTCTGCACATACTCCCATATGTACTTTGTTGTAAACGTCTGTAAGACCGTCAAGCACCATTCCGTCAAGCATTTTGATATCGCCTAATTTCGTAGCCACTCTTGCATTGTAATAGTGAGGAACTAAAGACATATTTTCCATACCTCCTGCAACAATTACGTCTGCATCACCAGCTTTGATCGCCTGAGCAGCCATTGTTACAGCCTTCATTCCTGAAGCACACACTTTATTAACTGTAGTAGAAGGTGTATTGATTGAAAGACCTGCTCCTAAAGCCACCTGACGAGCCGGTGCCTGACCTTCTCCCGCCTGAAGAACATTCCCCATATAGATTTCCTGAACAGCATTAGGATCTAAACCGATTTTATCTAGTGCTCCTTTTACAGCAGTTGCTCCCAGTTTTGTAGCCGGAACTGTTGACAAGCTTCCCATAAAACTCCCCATAGGTGTTCTTACTGCGGAAACGATGAATACTTCTTTCATGTATATAATTTTTATTTTTAACGAAACGGAACAAAAGTTCCGTTTTATAGGTTGAATTTATTTCACTTTTACATAGACCACATCAAACTGAGTTCCTTCAATTTTAGTATTAACTTTCAAAAGGTTATCCTGAGTAGCTAAGATTTTATTATTGAAGACATCTCCTATCTGTACTGGATTATTTTTATCGGATTTCTCCATAATGATTGCTTTGTAATTGCAGTCATCCACAAAAACCAATGTTGATTTAATGTAATCTTTTCCATTATTGAAATATTCTGTCTGAACATTATCTTTAATGGTCATATGCCATATTCCTTCCGGGTAATTGGGTCTTACAAATTTGCCTTCTTTTATATTGGCACATTTAGCCGGGTTATCCGGTTTTTTCTGATCTGCTGTCTGCGCGTTAGCCTGTGCGGCAACGGCCAACAAAATTCCAGCGGAAAATATTTTTAAGAAGTTCATTTTTATAGTTGTGTGCGATTATTTACTTTTTTGTTTCCTCCTGCAAAAACCAAAAGGAAAGCGCCTAAAAATTCTACAGCCCAGCCCCATTTCAGTTTAACGATTCCGGCAAAAGTTTCCTGCCATGATTTGAATGGTAAAAAGCTAAAGTACTGCAAAGACTGCATCTTCACGGCAAATAAGGTAAATGCAAATAAAAGGATAAGCAGAATGCCAAAAAATCTTACAATTTTCACGCTGTTATTCACAATTCCAAAAACTGCACAAGCAGCCAATATCCAGCATGCAATAGCCAGATAATGATCAAGTTTCCAATAGTTCCAGTTCCCAATGACAGGCACATGTACCAAGGGTAAAAAACTGCCTATTACTACTAAGAGTAATCCTAATAACTGAATATTTTTCATATTTACTAAAGTGCCAAAATACAAAAAAAAACACACTTTTAAATAGTGTGTTTTAAAAATAGGATTTCATTACCCGAACGCTTGTTAGTTATAAAAAAGCTTTAATATTTTTATTCATTATATAAAGAAAAAGCTTATTTATTATCAAATTAAAAATTGACATTGGCAATCTCTATCCCGATCTGAAGTCCATATTTTTTCTTCAGCAAAGCATTGTTATTGAAAGCGGGCGTAAAGTCTTTCTGTACAAACAGATTGAATCCGGCATAACTGATTCCCAATTTTCCTCCGAAAACAAGATCGTTCACTCCATGCATTACTTTTTCTCTTTCAACAATTCTATCGGAAAATTCATTGGAATACTTGGAGTAATTCACACTCCCTATTTTAATGCCTCCATAAACACCCACAATAATGCACAGCTGATTCTTATTATTATCCAGGTATTTAACACCTTCATAGTCTTTATATTTTGGATTTAAAACAAATTTCAGATCTGCAGGAACGGTTATATATGTATTATAAAGCATACTTTTTTTAAGGGTTCCGCGGTCAAAATCACCAACGAATAAGTTGTATTTATCCTGTTTGAACGCCTGCCTATATTTGGGTGTAAGCTGGTCTGATCGTACTCCCAATCCGAAACGGTAGAAAAAAGGGCTTGTATAGCTTCCGATCTGGTTCCCGTACCATAATGTCAGCTGCCAGGAATTGATAACACTGTTTTTAATGTCAGAATTCTTACTGTAAAAATCAAAAGGCTTATTCTTTGAAGTTAATCCCGCCCCTCCCATGCCCACGGAAAGTTCTAAGGTTTCAAGATAGTTTTTCGGGTTGTTCTTCTTTTTCTTCTCATTGAGTTTCATGTTAAATCCATTGAGTCCCAGCCAAAGCTGATTTCTTCCATTTTTTATGGAATCTTCAGATGTAAAAACAGCGTCTTTAACGAGTTCTCTGGTTGCCATTTCAAGATCCTGTTTTTGGGAATCTATTTTTCCATTAATAATCTGCTCATATTTTGAAGCGATTGCTGTACGTTGTTTTTGTTTTTCATCGGATGTGATTTTCTTTTCTTTAAAACTCCTGTCAATCTGATCCAGTTCTATATTCATTTTGCCTTTTTCAGACATCACTATGCTGTCGATTTTTTTTGAATAGACACTCAGATTATTATCCGGAGTTTCCTGGCCAAACCCATAGCTAAAAGCCATTACAGCAGCCATCAATAGTAACTTAGGTTTCATATTTTAATAATTTTTAGACAATATTTGATTGCTGTCCCTGTTTCGGGGCAGTCTTTCTGTGATATAAAATGTGATATAAAAGATGATTGTTTATTTGCTTTCCAGTGAGTCTGTGTAAACGGTTACTCCAAATATTTTAAGGGAATTGGGACTTTTAACTTTAATTTTGGTCATATCAAGCGCTCCGAATTTTCTGATATCTGTTCTGTTCTCTTCCCTTTTTTTCTGAAACTCTCTTCCCTGCAGAAGCTCATCAGCGTTGATATATTCAGTTTTTTTATTCTCTACAAGAGCAGGCTTATCTGCTATAGGAATTATATTTTTATCCAATACCGGAGCTTTAATCTCATAATCCGCAATTATAATCTGCTCTTCCTTACCTATACTTAATCCCTCTTTCTGCAATTCTTCTTTCTTTTGATACAACGGAATGTCTGAAATTACTTTTATACTCTTTTGGTTGGTATTGTTTTCTGTGATGATGTTATGGGCAGCATCTATTTTGTGATCCGCTAAAGGAGTTTTGATATGTTTTTTGGGCAGTCCTGTATGAACTGCTATCGGGTTGTCCTTACTGACTGGGTGATTTCCATTAAAATAAAGCAATGTCCCTACCGAAATCAACAGAACTAATACAGCAGCATATTTCCAACATTGAAAAGCTTTTTCAGAGCGTATATCAGCACTTTTCTCTTCTCCATGGTCTATTTGCTCTATCCTGCTCCAAAGATCTGCAGAAGGCTCTATTTCAAGCTTTTCATAATCAGATTTTAACTGTTTCAGTATTTCTTTTTTCATTTTCTTTTGCTTTTAAAAATTCAGCAAGCCATTTTTTTGCTTTGCTCAGCTGGCTTTTGCTTGTTCCTTCAGAGATATTAAGAATTTCAGCAATTTCACTGTGCTTTTTATCCTCAAAGACGTATAGATTAAAAATCAATCTGTATCCTATAGGCATCTGGGAGAATATTTCTTCAATATTAAGTTCTTCCGGATATTCTTCATCAGAGGCTTCACTATAATCATCGGCAATTTCCACATCTGCATAGAGAATATTTTTATTCTTCCGGATGAAAGTAATGGAATCATTCACAATAATTTTTCTAAGCCAGAACGGAAAGCTTTTCCAGTCTCTGCATTCATCTATTCTGGTAAAGCATTTCATCAATGCATTCAGGAGGATGTCTTCCGCATCATGAAGGTTATTGACATAAGAATTTGCAATGGCCAGCATTTTGGGAGCAAACATCTCGTAAAGAGCTTTCTGCCCTCTCCGGTCCTGTTTTTTAGCCAATAAAAAATTCTCTTCGAGATTCTTCATGTTTAAGTTTCTATCTATAAGACGGTTTATTTTACAAAAGGTTGCCTGAAAATAAAAAAAATTGCATTTTTTTTCAAAAATGCAATTTAATATCTAAAGAATGTTAGTTTTAATTAATGTTTTACTGATGAAACATCTTCCGGGTTGTGTTTGTGTTTAAACAATACAGCAAAGAATATAGCCAGTACCAGCGAATAGATAGCAAATGAAAGCCATATCTGCTGCCAGTCTTTTACCATTACTACAGATGAGAGCGTTCCGTCTGAATTAACCACTGCATTGAAACTATTTTTCAGTATTTCCAGAAAAGTAGGATTATCGGGTGTAGTTTCCAGATAAGCAGATAAATCTGAAACGGTTGCAAATTTATGGGTAAAGAATTTATCAATAGCCCAGCCTGCAATATAACTTCCAAAAACAGCTCCGAAACCGTTGGTCATCATCATAAATAACCCCTGAGCTGAAGAACGTATTTTTTTATCTGTAGTTGTTTCTACGAAAAGTGATCCTGAGATATTAAAGAAATCAAATGCCATTCCGTATACAATGCATGAAAGGATGATCAGAGAAAGTCCAAATCCGTCCGGAACGCCATATGCAAAGAATCCGAATCTTAACACCCAGGCCAGCATAGACATCAGCATTACTTTTTTAATTCCGAATTTTTTCAGGAAGAAAGGAATCGCCAAAATAAACAAGGTTTCTGATACCTGAGAAATTGACATGATAATGGTAGATCTCTGTACGACAAATGAGTCCGCATATTTAGGAAAATGGGCAAATTCACTTAAAAAAACATCTCCATATGCATTGGTAAGCTGAAGTGCTGCTCCTAAAAGCATTGAAAATAAAAAGAACAAGGCCATTTTATAGTTTCCGAAAAGTTTGAATGCATTCAATCCTAATTGTTCGGATAGTGGCGAATTTTTATCAATCAGTTTTTGTGGCGGACATTTTGGTAAGGTAAGGGCATAGATTCCTAAGAATATTGCAATCGCCCCTCCAATATAAAACTGTCCTTCTGTAGCTTTGTTCCCGCTAAGATTAGTGATCCACATGGCAACAATAAAACCAATGGTACCCCATACACGGATAGGCGGAAAATCTTTTACTACATCCATGTTATTATTTTTCAGGATTGTATAAGAAATAGAGTTGGCCAATGCAATGGTTGGCATATAAAAGCACATCGCCACAAGCATGACCGAAAAGAAAGAATTCGGATCTGCGGAATGAGGCAATATGAAAAGAATAACCCCATAAAGAATGTGTAATACTGAAAATATACGTTCCGCATTGATCCAGCGGTCAGCGATAATTCCAGTAATGGTTGGCATAAAGATGGAAGCAATTCCCATGGTACCGAACACAGCTCCAAACTGAGTTCCTTCCCAATGTTTTGTGCCAAACCAGAAGTTTGCCATCGTAATCAGCCAAGCTCCCCAAACAAAAAATTGGAGAAAACTGAGGATGGTCAGTCGTAATTTTAAATTCATAGTTTATATAAAAAGTATCTCTTTAGTCAATTGTCTTTTTCCTTCTCTTGATTTCTTCCTGAATTTCAAGAGCGGTATCATAGTCTTCTTCTTTAACGGCATCTTCCAGTAATTTCTGAAGTTCTTCCATAGAAAGAGATTTTAAGTTGTCTTCTGTCTGTACAGTTTCTGAGAAAGATTGGTCTTCTTTGGCAACATCTTCCAGTTCCAATAAAATTCCCGCTTCATTTAGCACCTGCTGTGTGGTAAATATTGGCGCATCAAATCTTACCGCCATTGCAACAGCATCAGAGGTTCTGGCATCAAGAATCAGTTCCTCGTCGTTCACTTTATTTTTAAAGTTGATATTGGAAAAGAATACTCCGTCTACAATCTGATAAATAATAACAGAGATCAGCTCATAGTTGGCAGAGACTATAAATTTTGTAAATAAATCATGGGTAAGAGGACGCGGTGGATGGATATCTTTTTCCAATCCGAGAGAGATAGACTGGGCTTCGAAATTTCCTATAACAACAGGTAATTTTATGTGTGTTTCTTCATGCTCCAGTAACAATGCGTAAGCCCCTGATTGAGTCTGGCTGTACGATATTCCGCGAATAATTAGCTGCTTATAATCCATAGCTACAAATATAGATTAATTTTTTATTGTGATTTTACTTTTTTACGCAAAAATAAAAGCCCGGAAAGCCGAGCTTTTATCTGTATTGTTGATGATTGTCAAACGTCAATAGTTAATTTTGCTTCGCAAGTAATTTATTTAATTAAAAATTGACGAGCAAAGCGAATTGACTATTCACAATTCACTTTCTTATCCTTTTATTGCTTTAATTTTCTCTGTTAATGCAGGAATAATCTGGAAAGCATCTCCTACTACTCCGTAATCAGCAGATTTGAAGAATGGTGCTTCAGGATCGCTATTGATTACTACGATCGTTTTTGAAGAGTTTACTCCGGCAAGGTGCTGAATTGCTCCTGAAATCCCTACAGCAATGTAAAGATTTGGAGAAATTGCTTTACCTGTTTGTCCTACGTGCTCTGTGTGAGGTCTCCATCCGATGTCAGAAACCGGTTTAGAACATGCTGTAGCAGCTCCTAGAACATTTGCCAAGTCTTCAATCATTCCCCAGTTTTCAGGACCTTTCATCCCTCTACCCGCAGAAACAACCACTTCAGCTTCTTTAAGGTCTAGTTTCCCTGAACTCTGCTCATGAGAAATCACCTTAGTATCTTCATTAGCTACCGATAAGTTTTTCACTTCTTCTGAACCTGATACTGCATTTTCTTTAACACCGAAAGCATTTTGAGAAACCGTAACGATTACTCCGTTTCCTTCCGCTTTTGCATGCATAAAACCTTTTCCGGAGAATGCTCTTCTCTTTACCTGGAAAGGAGAAAGGTTTTCAGGAGCTTCTAAAGCGTTAGTGATTAAAGAATAATTCTTCATTACAGCAAGCATCGGAGCAATTGAAGAAGCATCCGTTGTATGAGGGAAAACGATGATGTTTCCGTCTGCTACTTCGCTTACAGCCTGTGCAAATGCTTTTGCTGAGAAGTTTTTAAGACCTTCGTCTTTGATATTGATTACATTTGATGCTCCATATTTGTATAATAAATCTGAAGAATCTGTTGGGTTTACAGAGATTGCCGTAACTGTATCTCCAGCTTTATCAGCAACAGCTTTAGCGTAAGAAACTGCTTCAAAAGCTGCTTTTTTGTAAACTCCGTTTATATTTTCTGCGTATACGAATACTGCCATTGTTTATATTTTTTAGGTTGTAGGGTTTAGGTTATAGGGATTAGGTCTAAGAAGTATGTGTAAAAACTGCTACCTATCACCTCTTACCTGTTATCTTTATTAGATTACTTTAGCTTCTTCGTGAAGTAATCTTACCAATTCATCCAGGTTGTCAGGAGAAACCATTTTCACAGCGGCTCTTGGAGGAACACTGTCATAAGATACTCCCTGAACTTTTACTTCTGAAGATGTAGGCTCTACTACCTGCAGAGGTTTTGTTCTTGCAGACATAATTCCTCTCATATTTGGGATGATAAGGTCTTTTTCATCTACCAATCCTTTCTGACCTGCAATAATTGCCGGTAATTTTACAGAAATAGTTTCTTTTCCTCCTTCAATTTCTCTTACTGCAGTAGCTTCACCTCCGTTTACGTCTAATCCTACTGAAGCGTTTACGAAAGGCTGGTTCAATAGCTGAGCCACCATTCCTGGAACGGAACCTCCATTATAGTCGATAGATTCTTTTCCGCAAAGGATAAGATCATATCCTCCGTTTTGAGCTACAGCAGCAATTTCTTTTGCTGTAGAATAGCTGTCTTTAGGATCAAGATTTACTCTTACAGCATCATTAGCACCAATTGCCAAAGCCTTTCTGATCACAGGTTCTGTACCAGCATCTCCTACGTTGATTACTGTTACTGTTGCTCCCTGAGATTCCTGAAGTTTAACCGCTTTTGTCAACGCAAATTCGTCTAGCGGGTTGATCACCCACTGAATTCCGTTTTTGTCGAAAGCAGATTTATCTGCTGTAAAGTTAATTTTGGAAGTAGTATCCGGAACACTACTAATACAAACTAATATTTTCATGTGTACTATTTTATTTTTTCCCTTTGGCGCATAAAATCATGACAGTTTATGCAGAGATTTTGTTTGAATTAATTTTTGCTAATATAAATAAAAAATATATTATGCATGCATAATACTTATTAAATTATTATTCAATACATTAGATGTAGTTACTTCGCTGGTTTTGTTGCCCTAAACTCTATTTTACTTGGCAAAACCCTTGGATTCATCTTTAAAATATCCAATATGAGATTCCCCATATCTTCGGGCTGAATCTTCCAGTTGTCTTTTTCTGAAGGAATATTTCCGTTAAAATGAGTGGCCACCGATCCCGGCATAATGACCGTAGACTTAATATTGTATTTCCTTAAATCAATCATTGCAGCCTGGGTAAAACCTACCACTCCGAATTTTGAAGCATTGTATCCTGTTCCGTTTTCAAAGAAGTTGGCACCTGCAAGACTTGAAATGGTAATATAATACCCTTCTGTCTTCTTCAGTTCTTCTACAGAAGCTTTTAAAGTATAGAAAACACCTGTGAGATTGGTTTCTATCATATCATTCCACTCTTCTGCAGTGAGTTCGTCTACGGGCTTAAATATTCCCAGTCCGGCATTAGCAATGATATAATCCAGTCTTCCGAACTTTTCAACGGTATATTTTACCGCTTCCTGCTCGCTTTCCAGACTTCTTACATCAGAAACAATTCCCAAAACATTTTCTGAGTATTGTTTAAGTTCCTCTTCCGCCTTCATCACATCTTCTCTTTTTCTTCCTGAAAATGCTACCGAGATACCATTTTCAAGTAAAATTTTCGCAATCCCGAAACCGATTCCTTTGGTTCCTCCTGTTATATAAGCTGTTTTATTCTCTGCCATTGATTCCCAAATTTTAATTCTCTAAAATAACAAAAACGCTCCAATTGGAGCGTTTTACTGATACTAAGATTTATCAGGAATTATTTTTTTATAAATTTCTCTGTAAAGTTTCTTCCTTCTGTTTCTACATTCAGTAAATAAGCTCCGGAAGACAGATCTCTTACATTCACCTGGTCACCATTCAATGTGACATCTACTCTTTTCCCTGACATGTCATATACTTCAACATGTTTTATCTTACCAGGAGTTGTAATTTTTATAACTTCAGTAGCAGGATTTGGATAAATGGATAGTTTCACATCGTTTTTAACGGCATCTTTTGTGGATAATGATGCTTCATTATTGATTTTGATATTATCGATATAGGCAGAACCTCCATAATTGTCATGTACAAAATCCATTCTGTTGATGTTGTTGTTACTGAACGGCTGTCCTGTGTAGATCAGCGCATCATTCAGAAAATATTGGATTCCTGTAGCAGTAGATACTATTTTTACTCTGTACCAGGTATTGGCATTCCAGGTCTGATTGGTATTTACTAAGTTAGCTGAACCAGCTGTAGCAAGCAAAATTGTACCATCATAAGAAAAATCAATATAAGTAACGATTCCTCCAGCTCCTGTTGTACTTACTGTTCTGAAAACGAAATCTGAGCTTGATGAACTTTTTTGTGTAAGTCTTACATCGAATGATTGTGTAAAGCTATTATATGTTAATGGTGTTGCAAAAGTATAAAAACCACCCATAACAGGGCTTTGCTGTGGCCCATAAGGCACGTCTGGTGTTATTTTAAGACTGTTTGAACCTTGAGTTGCCATTTCAGCTGAAACCAATTGAGTGGTCAAATAGACTGGCGGCGTAGCCCCGTTACTTGTAGAAATCCAACCCTGCTGGCCATTAATATTTCCTGTTGTAAATCCTTCACTGGCTTCAAAAGAAATAGTCTGCTGGGCAAAAGATGTTATGGAAATCAACGAAATTGCGAAAATGTAAAGTTTCTTCATGATATTTTTTTAGTTTTGAGCAAATATATGTATTTTAATCAAAAAAGCAAAATTAACGAATGTTTTAAACATAAAAACAAATTAATATAGTATATTTTAACCCAAACAAATAAAGATATTAAACCTAAATAAAAGTATCATTTCCAAAAAATCATCCATAAATCCTACAGCACATTAAAAAGAACACCGGTTTTCAGAATCGATAAAAAATTTATCTGATGATCACTTTTTCTGTAAAATTCCTTTCTTCAGTTTTGATATGAACCATATATAGACCTGCAGGCAGCCCTTTTACATCGATTTTGTTACTGTTTGTTTTAGATTTTATCAGCTTTCCTGACTCATCATAGATCTCAATACTTTTAACCGTACCGGGAGAATTAATCTGTATAAAATCAATTGCAGGATTAGGGTAAACAGATACTTCTTCAGCAGTAATCTTTGTATCCTTAATCCCCAATACCAATAGTTCACTATTTATTTTAATCTGATCAACATAAGCTGATCCCGACGCATTATTATGAACAAAACGCAGCTGATCTATATTCACTGAACTTGCGGCTGTGCCTGTATAAATAAGAACATTATTAAGGTAATATCTGACATCTGCGGCAGTTCCTACAACTTTCACTCTATACCAGATATTGGGCTGCCATGCTGAAGGTATGGAAATCAAATCCTGTGTACCTGATACGGTATTCAGAATTTTGAGCAATCCGGTTTTATCAAAATCCAATCGCACAATCACCTGATCATCAACATTATTTACTCCCTGAAAACCAAAATCGGAGCCATTGAGCTGCGACATATTGATATCAAATGATACGGAGAAATTATTGTAAGCAAGCGGGGCCGGCAGGTTATAAAAACCTCCGATAATAGGATCAGACTGGGTTCCATAGGTTGTTTCTTTAACAATTTTGAGAGAACTGCTTCCGTCGCTGGCTTTATCTACGCTGATCGTCTGATAGGCTACGTTTGCTGGAACTCCTCCTGTGGGAGTACTGATCCATCCCGCCTGGCCATGGATATTTCCGGCGTTGAATCCTTCATTAAATTCAAAGGACACAGTCTGTTGTGCAAAAATGCATACCGATAATAGTAAAATTGCAATTGAGTAGTATTTTTTCATAGAAAATCAAGTTTTGTATTAAAAATATAAACTTTCCACGAATGGTGAAATAACTTACTGCAAATAAAAAATAACACTTTTATACTCAGTGAATTTAATTTTCAAATCTATTAAAAACGTCTTCCCATACAGGCAAAACAGTTCAATTCAGAGCAAAAAAATAAGGTATCTCTTTCCAGAAATACCTTACTCTATCTTATTTTTATTGAATTACTTTGAATAATTTTCAAAGAACAACGGAATACTTTCAATTCCTTTATAGAAATTAAATAATCCATAGTGCTCGTTTGGAGAGTGAATTGCATCAGAATCCAATCCAAAGCCCATCAATACAGATTTAGCTCCTAAAACCTGCTCAAACATTGCTGTAATCGGGATACTTCCTCCTCCTCTGTATGGAAGAACTTCTTTTCCGAATGCAGACTCCATTGCCTGTTTTGCAGCCGCAAATTCTTTGGTATCAGTTGGTAAAACATAAGGCATCCCTCCATGGTGAGGGGTTACTTTAATTTTCACTGTATCCGGAGCGATTTTTTCAAAATATTTTGTGAATTTTTCCGTGATTTCCTGAGGGGTCTGGTAAGGAACCAAACGCATGGAAATTTTAGCAAAAGCTTTGGAAGGAATTACAGTTTTTGCGCCTTCTCCCGTATAACCACCCCAGATTCCGTTACAGTCTAAAGTAGGACGGATAGATGTTCTTTCTAACGTTGTATATCCTTTTTCACCTTCTATATTGCTTAATCCTATTGATTTTTTGAATTCTTCAGGATTGTCTTTCAATTTGTTCATATCTGCTCTGTCTGCATCTGAAACCGTTTCTACGTTATCATAGAACCCGTCAATGGTAATATGACCGTTTTCATCAATCAGATTAGCGATCATTCTTGAAAGAACGTGAATAGGGTTTGGAACCGCTCCACCGTAAAGACCCGAATGTAAATCCCTGTTGGGTCCTTCCACTTCTACTTCTACATAGCTCAAACCTCTTAATCCTGTTGTAACAGTTGGCTGTTCGTTGCTGTAAATATGAGTATCAGAAATCAAGATACAGTCGCAAGTCAATTTCTCTTTATTTTCACTCACCCAGTCTCCTAAGCTTACAGAACCTACTTCTTCTTCTCCTTCCAAGATAAATTTAACGTTGCAGGGAAGAGCATTGGTTTTCATCATGGCTTCAAATGCTTTCAGATGCATGAAAAACTGTCCTTTGTCATCCGCAGAACCTCTTGCAAAAATAGCTCCTTCAGGGTGCAGTTCAGTTTTTTCAATATAAGGTTCAAAAGGTGGCTTTGTCCATAGTTCCAATGGATCTGCCGGCTGAACATCATAATGTCCATATACCAATACTGTAGGTAAACTTTTATCTAAAATTTTCTCTCCGAAAACAATTGGATATCCTTTGGTCTGGCAAACTTCAACATTGTCAGCTCCTGCATTTTTAAGGTGTGCCGCCACTACATCTGCACATTTCAAAACGTCATCTTTATACGCCGGATCTGCAGAAATAGAAGGAATTCTCAATAACTCAAATAATTCATCCACGAAACGCTGTTTGTTTTCGTTAATGTAATTTAATGTCTCTTGCATTGTAAAAATTTATTTTGTTAAAATTAAAAAAAATGCCCGGCAGGGACAAACAAAAAGGCAGGATTTTACCAATCCTATGTTAATGAGCCCTATAGCCATCTTTTTAATAAAAAATGCCCTGCAAAAACAGGGCACTTGTATATTTTGTACTTCTAATTAGTGTTCAGCTTTTGGAGCCTTTTCAGCTTCAGCAGGTTTTGCAGCAGCAGTACTGTCTGTTTTAGGAGCTGCAGCTTCTGGCTTTGCAGCAACTTCTTCCTTATGCTCTGCAGCAGCTGCATGTCCGTGACCTTCACCCTGAGCAGCATCAGAATATCTGTCTACTCCTTCTTCCAGTTTCAAAGTCCCTTTATTTCCACCAGCTGGTACTTTTTTACAACTTACCGCTACTGTTGCAATTGCTAAACATATAACTAATTTTTTCATATGTAAAATTTATTTTTATAAGATCATACGAAACCGCACTATTTTAGTCTATTCTGATTATCCAAACAGTGAGCGATTTCATGTTTAAATTTTTGATTGCCCAAAAGTAAGAAATCCTGCTTTTTTCGGCAACATTTTTATACTGATTTTAATATTATTTTCCCTTTTTTGGATTGTGTAAAAATAAGGTAATGATCTCCCCCATCTTTCAGGCTGTATTTTTTCTTGATTTCTTCGGGTTTTAAAGGGTAATTTTTTGAAATAATATTAAACTGGCCTTTCTTTTTAATACTTTTAGAATCAACAGCTTCCATTTCTAAAATTCTCCCTGGAAAATTTTCATTTTTTATATCAGAAGTATATAAATGGCTGTTCGGATGAAGTTTTTTTAATCCGAATTTTTGTGAAATCAAATTAAAGATTCCTGCTTTCAAAATGGAATGATTGGGGATATAAATGTATTTTTCAGGTTCAGCGTATTCCGACTCGGCCATTTCTTCTTCCCCAAATTTGAAGGTAAAGGCGGTTTCTCCGCTTTCAAGGTTTACACAGTTGCATATAACTCCATCTGCATTTTCATTGGATAGGAACACAACGATCTCTTTTACATCATTTTTCAAAGCAATGATATCCATTCTTGAAATACCCGGTAATACTGAAACAAGATACTTAAGATCAATTAATGGGGAAAGCTTAATGACAACCTGATTGGAAACAGACCGCAATTTTTCCTGAATTTCGAGAATATCAGGAGACAGGTCTTCTAAAAGAAAAACTTTATTTTTTTGCTGATCTCTTCTGGCCGGATCAAGATAAATGACATCAAAATGTTCCTGATTCCTGTTCAGAAAATCTTCAAGCTTTTTGTTGATAAAACGTGCCTGACGTCCTAAAGTATTCCAGTTATGCTCAACAATTTCTAAAAGCTCTGTATTCTGCTCTACCAAAGTGATATGATCAAAGTTTTGGGAGAGATAATAGGCATCAATACCAAAACCGCTCGTGAGATCAATAAATGTGCTCCCTTTCAAGATTCCGGATTTATAAAGGGCGGTTTTTTCTGATGATGACTGCTCCAGATTAAGCTGTGGTGGGAAAATAATTCCTTCTTTCAGCAGAAAAGGAAATTTTCTCTCTGCAACCTGTTTTCCTTTGATCTGCTGTACAATTTCTTGCATAGAAACTTCCGGAAAGGGTGATTTTTTCAGCAGTAATGTATGTAAATCGGTATTCAGATTTGCATTGATATAGCTTTGAATGTCTTTGTTTAATAGTTTACTTCCCACAGATTTCACAAATTGCACAGATTATTATGCTTATTAAATGTTTCCGTTTATTTTTCGAATAATACTTTTATCAATATAATCAGTATTGAAATTAACCAGTATTCCTAATTTCAGGTTTGTCAATTTTAAATTAGGTTAAAAGTTGCTTGTGATGAACATTAATTATTTCAGGAATTGATTTTATTTCGATAATAACTTTGTCTTCAACAATTATATCTGCAATAAAACTTGAATCAATAAAAATTCCTTTAAATTTTATTGGTATCGGTACCTGTGTTTTAACACTTAAACCATTATTTTCTAACTCAAATGCCAAAACTTTTTCATAAACCTTTTCTAAAAGCCCTGGTCCAAGTTCATTATAAACAGAAAATATAGATTTCCTGATATAAAAACTTATCTCGTTTTCTTTCATAACATTTGTATTTTGTGTTTCATAAATCTACACAAAATCTCATTTGAAATGATTACCCGATCAAATTATCTTTTGTAAAAAATATAATCAGTCAATACCGGGCTTATACCACTCTGTTTAAGCAAAGAATTGATTTGTCCTCTGTGATAGGTAGAATGATTGACTGCATGAAAAAGCATTTCAAAAATACTGTTTTCAAATTTTGTTCCTCTTGAGTTTTGATATTCTACTCTTTTGTCCAGATCAAAATTTCTTATAATATCAATGCTTTTAAGAAAGTTCGCATGGTTAATTTCCTCAAGAGATTCAAAAGGATTGATCTGCCAGACTTCAAAAGTCGTTTCTCCCAGAATCCGGGCATTCCAGATCTGTTGTGCATTAAGAGTATGATTCATCAGACTGATCGTTTTATCATCAACACGTTTTCTGTTTTCAGAAATAACTTTAATCATCTCAATATTGAAATGATAGGTATATTCAAATAAATCAATCAGTTTTTCTTTCATTACTAAAAACTTATAAGCTTTTTTCTTTATGCAGCTTTATTACATTTGGGGATGTAGGATCTATATCTTCCGGATTTTCATTCTCGAAATCAAAGAATAGCAGAAATTCATTTTCATTAATAAACTTAATAAGGCCGTTTAAAAATTTACTCTCTTCAGGTTTATTGTTGAAATCATTATATGATGCAACTAAACTGAATTTGATAATTTTCTTTGAAAAATCAGTAGTATATTTTACATGTGCAACTTTACCTTTGTTTGGTCCATCAGGAATTACATGATTTCTACCATCAATATCCAATCCATTAAGTTGTACCTTCACATAGCCATCATCAAAAAATGTAAATGACCCATAATTACCGGCATCTATTCCGCCCCATTTTCCGTACAGATCTTTCTCTGTTTGTGAAAAAAGTAGTCCGAAAAACGATAAAAAGAAAATTAGTAAGCTTTTTTTCATGGTATTATGGGATGCTTTATTCAAACATTTCAGCCCAGCGAACGGCTTTTATCTCTTTTTCGTTGTAAAGATCCCCGATAGATTTTTTAACGTCCAATTTAGGGTATAAATTCACTCCAATCAGCTTTATTTTCCCTTCTTCAATCCATTGCTGTTCTTCAATTGCATGATCATAGATCTTTTTCTGAACAATGCCTTGTTTTAACAGCTCAAGATAACCTCCTGCTTCTTCTATTTCAATAAATAATGCCCATGATTTGTCTGCAAACTGTTTCGTAATATCTTCAATATAGTAACTCCCGTTCGCAGCATCTTCAAATACATTGATGATGCTTTCGTAAGCGAGCACAATCTGCTGTTTGAAAGAAATCTCTTCTGAGTTATCCGTACTTCTGTTTACAAGATAATTATTGGTGAAAACCGCATCAGCTCCTCCGATCATTGCGGAAGCAAGTTCCAATGTAGAGCGGATCAGGTTATTTTCATTGTCAGAAATGGCTTTATTTCTCAGTGAAGTCTCTGCAAAGATGTATGGAATTTCATCCAGTCCATATTCCTTGGAAAGCTGGTTAAAAACGATTTTAAAGGCTCTCAGTTTTGCCATTTCAAAGAAATAATTTCCTCCTACTGCTATTCTGAAGATGAGTTTATTCAAAATTTCAGCACCATAAGCTTCTACCAGCTCTTTAGTTTTTGCCAGCGCAATACCAAGCTGTTGATAAATGGCTGCTCCGGCATTCTGATGTAGTGAGATATCAACACAGATATTTCTTTTAAAGTCTTTAGCCAGTAATTCTTTGGCCAGCTGGTCGTCTATACTTCCTTCTTTTTCATTAAAAATGTCAATCAATGAAAAATACTGATCTTCTTCTTTAGGACTGATGTGCCCTGCCAATTCTTTGTTGTTGACAAAAAGGGTTTTCTGATCAAGATTTTCTACATTATGATCAAGGATAAATGCAAATACTTCTTCTTCTAAACTTTCATGATATTGTGCTACCAAATGGGTGCTTTCTTCAACTCTAGGCAGATTTACCAAAGGCTTCTGAACTTCTGTGTAAAAAGGCTTCACCACTATTCCTTCCAGATTCTGCTTTTCTAAAACAGGATAAATATCCTCTGTTTTAAGTTGTTTTTTGACTAAATTTTCCCAGTTTGAAAATATATCTGTATTTGACATTAGTTTTTTTATTTGTGAATTGTCAAGAGTGAATTTTTAAAAATTAAAAACACGTTTCATCATTGACGTAATTCTATTCAACTTTATTATTTTTTAGCAACTTTTGTGCTGTCTACCACCAAAATAAAGATCTCTTCATTCGGTTTTTTCATAAAATAATTTTCTCTTGCATATTTTTCTTTCTCCGACTTGTTGTTCATCAGTTTTTTATAAAAAGCATCATTTTTTTCGTATTCTTTTTTGTAGAAGTCCAGCTGCTCTTCATACTTCCTGATTTCACCATTCAGTTCATTGATTACAAGAAATGAGGTTTTATCGAAAAAAATCATCCATACCAAAAACAGACAGATCGTAATGGTATACTTGTTCAAAACATATTTCTGTATAAGTTTGAATGTTTCAGATTTCGGCTGAATGTCTTTGATAAGGTTGTTTTCTTCCATTTTTTTAATGTTTTTTCAACGAGTTTTTAATAACAGTAGTTAAAAAATCAATCGCTACGGAATTCTGCTTCATATTAGGGATAATAAGATCGGCATCATTTTTAGATGGCTCTATGAATTCCTGATGCATTGGTTTCAATGTAGTCTGATAACGGTGCAATACTTCGCTCAGATCTCTTCCCCTTTCCTGGGTGTCTCTCCTGATCCTCCTGATCAGCCTTTCGTCAGAATCTGCATGAACAAATACTTTCAAATCAAATTCTTTCAGTAATTCTTTGTTGGTAAGAACCAGAATTCCTTCTACTACCAATACGTTTTTAGGTTCTACAGTGACATGATCTCCTGTTCTGGAATGAGTGACAAAGCTGTAAATGGGCTGTTCAATAGGCTCATTATTCTTTAAAGCTTTCACATGTTTTATTAATAATTCAAAATCTATCGACTTGGGATGGTCATAATTCAGAGCTTCTCTTTCTGTCAAGGTAAGACCTTGGTTGTCGTGATAATAATTATCCTGAGAAAGGATATTCATTCCCTCAATATCAAGCTGCTGAAGTATCTTGTCAACAACTGTAGTTTTGCCGGATCCTGTACCACCGGCAATTCCTATTACAAGCATTATTTTTTTGTTTCTTTATAGTTGGTACAAATATACTATTTTAGATAAAATATGACAATGTAAGAGTATTGAGAAATTAAAAGATTAAAGCATGTAAAGAGTAAAAGATTTTCCGGAAGCCTGCTACTCTTTGTCATATATTGATATTCCTCAACTTTCCCCTTCGGATTCAATAAAAAAACCGGCAAATTTATTGCCGGTTTTTATTTTATACAATTTCGCTTGTTAATTCGCGTGAAATTAATTTTTCATGCATAGGCTTCAAAACATCCATTGAGCCAGTTTTTACGGTACATTTACCTTTGTAGTGAACAAGAATCGTACATTGCTCAGCCTGCTCCAGGGTATGTTTGCATATTTCAATAAGACAGTCTATTACATAATCAAATGTATGAATATCGTCATTATGCAGTACCAGTTTATAAACTTCATCCGTATCATCCAGAACGAGGACTTCTTCCTCATACTGGCGCTTTGGATCTTCATAATCTTTTATGCTGTTATAAAAATTCATTCTAACTGTTTTAAACTTCTCCAATTTTATCTGCCAAATGATCTATAGCATTAGGTTCTTCATAGACCAGTTCCACAAGTTCTACACTTTTATTATTCATTTTCAGAATTTTGAAGTGATAGTTCTCAAGATCAAATTCCTGGTTTTCTTCCGGGATGTCTTCCAGCTCATAAAGAATGAATCCGGCTAATGAATTGTACTCACTTTCTTCTGAAAGCGGCAGTTTTTTAGGCAGGAATTCATTGATTTCGTCCAAAGGCTGCGTAGCCTGTACCCAATAGGTATTATCTGATATTTTATCAACGATTTTTTCTTCATCGTCTTCTTCATCCTGAATCTCCCCCACAAGTTCTTCCAGAATATCTTCTAATGTAATAATTCCTTCAGTTCCACCAAATTCGTCAATAACGACAGCGATATGCTGCTTTTTAAGCTGGAACGTTTTCAGTAAGTCTGAAACTTTTTTACTTTCCACAACGAAAAAGGCATCACGCATTAAATCTTTAAGGTCTTCATGATCCAGGTTTCCTTTCCTTTTGACAAATTCCCTGATGATTTCTTTTGTATAGAAAATCCCGATGATATTGTCAATAGAGTCAATATATACCGGAATACGTGAATACCCGCTGTCCATAATCTTATTGATGATATCCGTAACATCTTCTTCAAAATCTATGGAAGTAATATTCTGTCTAGGAACCATGATCTGTTTAGCAGAATGATCGGTAAAATCAAATGCATTTTTGATGATCTCATAGTTTTCTTCTTCAATCTCTCCGCTGTCAGCACTTTGTTTTACCAAAAGCTGAAGTTCTTCTGTAGAGTGAATTTCCTGTTCGGAAGCCGGGTGAATTTTTACCAATCTAAGGAAACCATTTGACATGGAGTTCATCAACCAGATAAACGGTTTAAAAATAGTGTAAAAAAACCTTAGTGGAACAGCTGTTGCCATTGTAGTGGCTTCAGATTTTCTGATCGCAATTGATTTTGGGATAAGTTCACCAAATACAATGTGCATAATGGTGATTAACACAAAACTGGTCACTACTGAAATTGTAGTAATTGTTGTCTGAGTAAGATCAATACTCAGAGATATGAAAATGTTTTCAACAATATGATGCAGGGCACTTTCTCCTACCCAACCAAGGGCAAGGGATGCTAATGTAATTCCTAATTGTGTAGCGGAAAGATATTCATCAAGATGTTTGATGATATGTTCTGCCTGTTTAGCCATAGAATTGCCTTCTGCAGCTTTTAACTGAATTTGTGAGTAACGAACTTTAACAATTGAAAATTCTGCGGCTACGAAGAAGCCATTTAGTAAAACAAGAAATAAGGCCAGCAAAAGCCTGACTATGTCCGAGTCCATTTAGAGGTTGTATAAATTTTATTAGGTACAAAGATATGTAAAATAAAAATAACCTGAATCCGGGATAGATTATTTTGGTTGAGGATTTTTTGAAAGAGAAAATGAAGCGATAAAATACCGTTGTTTTTTAATAAAAAAAACAATTGAGGGCATCCTTTCACTTCTGCATAAAAAAACCGTTTTTGAATGGTAAACAGCAGTTTTAATCTTATAAAAACAAAAAAAGCACCGATAAATTCGGTGCTTTAATAGTATGTTAAAATAATTCTTTATGAATTTTTCAAAGCTTCTGCTCCGGAAACAATTTCCAAGATTTCGTTGGTAATTGCTGCCTGTCTTGCTTTGTTGTAGAAGATCTTCAGATCATTTCTCAACGCTTCAGCATTATCTGTAGCCTTGTGCATTGCTGTCATTCTCGCTCCGTGCTCAGATGCTACTGAATCAAGGATTGATTTGAAAACCTGAGTTTTGATAGATTTTGGAATCAGATTATCCAGGATCTCAGCTCTGTTAGGTTCAAAAATATAATCTGTTTCTACCTGTGCTTCTGTATTCTCAGGCATTGAGATTGGAAGAAGTTGTTCTGTTATTACTTCCTGAGTAGCTGCATTAACGAATTTATTATAGATAACATATACCTCGTCAAATTTACCTTCTCTGAAACTTGTCATTACTCCTTCAGTAATATGAGCAACAGTATCAAAGTTCAGATTATCATAAACAACACTTCCATTAGCATATACCGCACGGTTTCTTCTTACAGCATCATATACTTTTTTACCTACCGGCAGAACTTCAATCTCATATTGAGAATTGTTCTGGAACTGAAGGTTAAGCTCTTTTACAATCGAAGAGTTAAAAGCTCCCGCAAGGCCTCTGTTTGAAGTAACAGCGATGAAAAGTATTCTTTTAACCTCTCTTTTCTGAGCATATACAGAAATCTGATCAGGATCTGAACTAGAATTTACATTCTGGATAAGTTCCTGTAGTTTTTCAGAATAGGGTCTTAGCATTACAATTGCATCCTGTGCTTTTTTAAGTTTCGCAGCGGAAACCATTTTCATAGCACGGGTAATCTGCATCGTAGATGAAATTGACGTAATTCTGCCTCGTATTTCTTTTAAGTTTGCCATTAATTTGGGTTCAAAGTTTAAGGTCTAAAGTTTAAGGCTTAAAACGTTATATTTTAAACCTTAAACATTGAATTTTTTAGTTGTATTTAGAAGCTAAATCATTAGCAGCCTGCTTAAGAACACTTGTAATATCGTTATCGATTTTTCCAGCCTTAATAGCAGCCATTGTATCAGGGTGCTTAGATCTTAGGAATTCGATATATTCGTGTTGGAATTCTTTGATTTTTCTGATAGGAACGTTTCTCATTAAGTTTTCTGTTCCAGCATATACGATTGCTACCTGACTGTCTACAGGAAGTGGTGCATTTACCGGCTGCTTAAGGATTTCTACGTTTCTTTCTCCTTTAGAGATAACTGCCAAAGTAGAAGCATCAAGGTCAGAACCAAATTTAGCAAACGCCTCTAGTTCTTTATATTGAGCCTGATCTAACTTAAGAGTACCAGAAACTTTTTTCATTGATTTGATCTGAGCATTACCTCCTACTCTCGATACAGAGATACCTACGTTGATCGCAGGACGAACCCCTGAGTTGAATAGATCAGACTCCAAGAAGATCTGTCCGTCTGTAATAGAGATTACGTTGGTAGGGATATATGCAGAAACGTCTCCAGCCTGAGTTTCAATAATTGGAAGTGCAGTTAATGAACCTCCTCCTTTCACGATTGGTCTAAGAGACTCCGGCAAATCGTTCATTTGCTTAGCAATGTTATCATCAGCGATTACTTTTGCTGCTCTTTCCAATAGTCTTGAGTGAAGATAGAAAACGTCTCCAGGATAAGCTTCACGGCCCGGTGGTCTTCTCAATAGTAGAGAAAGCTCACGGTAAGCAACAGCTTGTTTAGATAAATCATCATAAACGATAAGTGCTGGTCTACCAGTGTCTCTGAAGAACTCACCAATAGAAGCACCTGCCATTGCAGAATATACCTGCATTGGAACTGGATCTGATGCGTTAGCCGCAACAATTACAGTATATGCTAAAGCTCCTTTATCAGAAAGAGTTTTAACGATTTGTGCAACGGTAGAAGCTTTCTGACCGATTGCAACATATATACAATATACAGGGTTACCTGCATCAAAAAATTCTCTTTGGTTGATGATTGTATCAATTGCAACAGTAGTTTTACCTGTCTGTCTGTCACCAATGATAAGCTCTCTCTGACCTCTTCCTACAGGAATCATCGCGTCAATTGCAACGATACCAGACTGTAAAGGCTCAGTTACCGGCTGTCTGAAGATAACTCCAGGAGCTTTTCTTTCCAATGGCATTTCGTATAAATCCCCAGTAATAGGACCTTTACCATCGATAGGGTTACCAAGAGTATCTACTACTCTTCCTAACATACCTTCTCCTACTTTGATAGAAGAGATTCTGTTTGTTCTTCTTACTGTATCACCTTCTTTTACTAATTTACTTTCACCAAGTAGAGCAACACCTACGTTGTCTTCTTCAAGGTTAAGTACAATACCTTCTACATCACTAGAAAATTTCACCAACTCTCCGTATTGTACGTTTTCTAACCCGTATACACGAGCAATACCATCACCGATGGTTAAAACTGTACCTACTTCCTCAACGTTTGATTGAGTATCGAAGTTGGCCAATTGCTGTTTTAAGATCGCAGATACTTCTGCCGGATTTATTTCTGCCATTGTATGGTTGTTTTTCTTAATTTAATTGGAAATCTTTTTTAACTTGGTTCAATTTTGTCTTCACAGACGCGTCTACCTGCTGGTCACCTACTCTTAGAACATATCCTCCAAGAATTTCAGGCTTTACATTTACTTTCAGATCAAAGTTTGAATCAGCGTTTACAAGAGTGGTAGATCTTAAAATCTGATCAAGGTTCTCTTTTGAAAGCGGAGTTGCTGTAGTAAGAGTTATTCTCTGTACACCGCTAAGGTCTTCTACTTTGTTGATAAATTCCTGAGCGATATTTTTCAATTGGGTTTCACGTCCGTGTTTAATCACCAATCTGATTAGATTCTGAGAAGAAACAGATAAACCTTTGAAAATCTCGTTTGCTACTTCTATTTTCTTTTTAGAATCGATGTAAGGAGTCATGAAGAATTTATTTAAGTCCGCAGACTCTTTCATGATCTTTACTACATCTTTCATTTCTGAAAATACAGTAGCCGTTTGACCTGATTCATTGGTAAAATCAAGTAAACCTTGTGCGTATCTTTTAGCTACTTTAGATGTAAGCATTCTTAGTTAAGGTTTGATTTGTTTAAATAATTTTGAACTAATTCGTTTTGAGCTTCGCTGTTGTCTAATTTTTGTTTCAGGATAGACTCAGCAATGTTTACAGATAAAGTACCAATCTGAGTTTTGATGTCTGCCATAGCAGCATTTTTCTCAGCATTGATCGTCTGTTTAGCAGCTTCGATCATTTTGTCTCCTTCAGCTTTAGCAACATCTTTAGCTTCCCCTACGATTCTGTCTTTAATTTCTCTGGCTTCTTTAAGGATAGCATCTCTTTCGATTTTAGCTTCACGAATGATTCTTTCGTTATCCTCTTTTAAAGTTTCCATTTCTTTTCTCGCTAATTTAGCTTGATTAAGAGCATCAACAATAGATGTTTCTCTGTCATTGATAGACGTTAAAATAGGTTTCCAAGCGAATTTACCTAACAAAAATAATAATGCTAGAAAAATAACAGACTGGATAATAAATAATCCTGATGAAAACTGATGAATTAATTCCATTATATAAATGTATAAATAATTATTACTTTTTTAAAGAACCATTACCTGTAACCAACCGTCACAGATAATGGCTTGATTTTAATTAGTTTACTGCGAATAGAGCAGCAAACGCAACACCTTCTACAAGTGCAGCTGCGATAAGCATAGCTGTTTGGATTTTTCCAGATTGCTCAGGTTGTCTAGCGATAGCTTCAAGAGCAGCAGCTCCGATTTTACCAAGACCGATACCTACACCTAGTACTACGATACCAGCACCTACAATTTTAGGGATTTCCATAATATATAATTTTAAAAAATTTGTTTTACTTTAATTTATAATTTCAATTAGTGAGCTGCATGATGTTCATGCTCGTGCTCTTCTACTGCCATTCCGATAAACAGAGCTGATAACATTGTAAAGATATAAGCCTGTAGGAACGCTACCAATACCTCTAGTAAATAAATTACCAATGTAAGGAACGGGAATGCAACACCTGCAATAAAATTCTTAAATACGTAGATCAATCCGATCAAACTCATTACTACGATGTGACCTGCAGTCATGTTTGCAAAAAGTCGGATCATCAAAGCGAATGGTTTAGTGATTGTTCCTAATAATTCGATAGGAAGCATGATCAGCTTCATTGGAACAGGAACTCCCGGCATCCAGAAGATGTGTTTCCAGTAATCTTTGTTAGCTGAGAATGTTGTGATCAAATACGTAAGGATCGCAAGGAAGAATGTCATTGTAATATTACCTGTAACATTGATTCCGAAAGGCATTAATCCCAAAACGTTAAGAAAAAGAATAAAGAAGAATACCGTTAATAAATACCCCATAAATCTCTTATACTTATGTCCGATATTTGGAATAGCAACTTCATCTCTTACGAAAATGATTAACGGCTCTAAAAATCTTGCAGCACCTGTAGGAACCACTGATTTTTTATAAGACTTAGCCATACCACCGAATAACACTAACATAAAGATTGATACCAATAAAATGATCAGTACACTTTTTGTAATGGAAAGATCTAATGGTTTTTCGTTAGTCGGGTGACCGTGATCATCAAGAGTTATTGTTCCAGCTGCATCAGTCTTATAAATTTTCTCATGGTGCAACACATAAAAAGAACCATCTACTTCAGTAGGTTCTCCGTGCATGAACCCTTCTTTGTTACTCATGAAAGAGTGAAAACCGTTGTCATATACAATAACAGGAAGAGGGAAACCGATGTGGTGACCGTCTTTATCAACCATCAATGTGAAATCATGTGCATCCAACAAGTGATGATCGATGAACTCTTTGTTTTCTTTGCTTACTTTGTCTTTCTCTGAAAGCTCTTGAGCAGGAGCTGCCCCAGCAGTAGCCTCACCGTGCTGTGCAGACACTAAGTTTAATACAAAAATACTGTAGAATAAAACTGCGAATTTCTTAAACATTGATAGGTTTTTTTCGTTGTGCAAAAATATGATATTTTTTCTAGTTTCAATAAATTATTTTACTGTTTTTTATCATGATTAATCAGCTTGATCGCATAGTATGTAAGCAGTGCTGTCAGGACAAAATAAGGGATGATAAAATGGAATTTATAGCCTGGAATCACTTCAAAGTTCAGTTTTTTTCTGATTAAGTACATCAAACCGAATTTTAAAAGAATCAAACCAATGACAGACAATCCTAAAAATTCAGGCGCTACTCTATTGATTAAGATAATAAGAGTGATCATCATCATAAACATGACGCTTAGAAAAAGATAAAATTTAATGATCACAATTTCGTCCAGATGAAAAACAAATTTCCAAAGAGAAAAATGTACCAGGAACGTCGGAAAGAATAAAATGACAACAAGAATATTGGGATTGATTTTCATTCTAAATTTTAATTGATGGCAAAAATAGACTTTTTCTATCGTATTATGATAAGATTTGATATATATCATTTTTTCTTATCTATATAATATTACGTCCCGAACACTTTAGATATGCTAAAAATTCCTTATTTTTGCAAACCTATAATTTACAATACATATGTTTAATAGTTTACAGGATAAATTAGACAAGGCATTACACAATATTTCCGGTAGAGGAAAAATTACCGAAATCAATGTGGCGGAAACCGTAAAGGAGATCCGTAGAGCATTGGTAGATGCCGACGTTAACTATAAAGTTGCAAAAGATCTTACTAAAAGAGTTCAGGATAAAGCATTAGGAGAGAACGTTCTTACTTCCCTTACACCGGGACAGCTGATGACGAAAATTGTTCATGATGAATTGGTAGACCTTATGGGAGGTTCTCAAGAGGGAATCAATCTTTCAGGAAAGCCATCCGTAATCCTTATTGCAGGTCTTCAGGGTTCTGGTAAGACTACATTTTCAGGAAAGCTTGCTAATTATTTACAAACAAAAAGAAATAAAAAACCTTTATTGGTAGCATGTGACGTTTACCGTCCTGCTGCGATTGACCAGCTAAAAGTTTTAGGTGGGCAGATCGGGGTTCCTGTTTTCACGGAAGAAGGTTCTACAAATCCTTCTACGATCGCTGAAAACGCAATTAATTTTGCAAAATCAAACGGTCATGATGTTGTGATCGTGGATACCGCAGGTCGTTTGGCAATTGATGAGCAGATGATGAACGAGATTAAGTCCGTTCATTACTTCATTAAACCAAATGAAACGCTATTTGTAGTTGACTCAATGACAGGTCAGGATGCCGTGAATACGGCCAAAGCATTCAACGATGCTTTGAATTTTGATGGGGTTGTTTTAACTAAATTAGATGGTGATACCCGTGGTGGAGCTGCTTTGACGATTCGTTCTGTGGTTGAAAAACCAATCAAGTTCATCTCTACAGGGGAAAAAATGGAAGCTTTAGACCTTTTCTACCCGGAAAGGATGGCAGACAGAATCCTGGGAATGGGAGACGTTGTTTCCTTGGTAGAAAGAGCTCAGGAGCAGTTTGATGAAGAAGAAGCTAAAAAACTTCACAAAAAAATCGCTAAAAACGAATTCGGTTTTGATGATTTCCTAAAACAGATCAACCAGATCAAGAAGATGGGTAACATGAAAGACTTAATGGGAATGATTCCTGGTGTTGGAAAAGCGATCAAAGATGTAGAGATCAGTGATGATGCATTCAAACACATCGAAGCAATTATCTACTCTATGACTCCTGAAGAAAGAAGAAGACCTTCTATCATCAATACTCAGAGAAAAGGAAGAATTGCTAAAGGTGCCGGAAGAAAAATCGAAGATGTAAATCAATTGATGAAACAATTCGACCAAATGGGTAAAATGATGAAGATGATGCAGGGCCCTCAAGGAAAGCAGATGATGCAGATGATGAGCAAAATGCCAAATATGCCGGGAATGGGCGGAATGGGAAAATAACAAGACAAAATCATTCATAAAAAAACTCTCAGAAATTCTGAGAGTTTTTATTTTATCTGAATATGGGTTTATTTAAACTTATACCCTAGCCCCAGCTGGAAGAAATTCATTCTCAATGTCTCACCATCTACAGGATTTTTGATCATATTCGTAAGACCAAAGCTGTAACGTGCATCTACAAATAATCCTTTATGAATGTTGTAGTCAGCCCCTAGGAATAACCCAAAATCGGTAGATTTTAAACCATCATTCAGTTCTCTTTCTAAATAACGCTCTCCTTCTTTAAGTCCTGAAGGATCTACCATCCCGGCATTGGGACCATTTAGTTCAAATTTCACCTTGTTATTGGTCTTAAAACTCACATACGGACCTGCATAGATACCCAGTTCCGGAGTTGCATAATATCTTGCCGATACAGGAATAACGATTCTGTTAAGGTTCATCTTTTCAGTCAAGGTAAAACCAGTACCTGATATTCCCACTTCTGCTTTACCGCCAAGATTGGCATATTCTACCTCTCCCTGAACGGCAAACTTATTATTGAATTTATGTTCAACCAAACCACCAACATAAAATCCTGACTTGGATTTTAAACTTGCTTCAAATCCACCAAATTCAAAATCTCCTTCACTAGAATTCAATTTTGATAAAGCGTAACCCGCTTTCACCCCAAAAGTAGTTTGCGCATTTAAACCTGCAAATAAAGCGATTGCAGACGCTAATAAGATTTTTTTCATGATTATTAAATAGTTTTATAGTAAAGAAGTCCTAAGATAGCAATCTCAGGACTAATTCATCTATTTTTTTATTATTTTGTAAATACATATTTAACTCCAAAAGTCACGGAAGTTAAACTGATGCCAAATTTGTAGCTATCAGCTCTTTTTGCCCCGTCAATGTCTCTTTTGTAAGTATTGTATCCGAACTCCCCTATTGTTGCTTCAATTGACCAGTTCTTCGTTATGAAATAATCCAGACCCGGCTTAATATTCACTCCAATGTTAGTATAGTTATTTTTTTGCATAAACGGAGCGGAAAGTATAGGATCTCCACCATTACCATTACTGTTGAAATCCACCTCTTCCTTGCCAAACTCCAATGGAACCTGTAACTGTCCGAAGATGTATAATTTATCAGACAAAGTCCAGTATTTTCTCACGAATGGAGCAACAACAAAAGCATTATCTGTATTTTTTATTTCAACCGGATTACCATCAACAACATTACCTAATTTGTATTTTGTAACAGCACTTTTGTATCCTACTCCTAGTCCTACCGCTAAATTTGGATTAACGAAATAACCTGCTGTAGGAAGAATCCTGATTACATTATCCTTTCTGTTTCCACCAAATTCATTGGTTTCTTTGTGATAAACCCCTACCTGTCCTGAAAGATAAGAAGTTCCTTTAGCAATCTGTGCGTTTGATAAACCGAAAAGCGCAACAGCGCCCATCAATACGATTTTTTTCATGATATTATATTAGTTTTATAAAAAAAAGCCCTAAGAGTTTCTCAGGGCTTTCTTGCTATATGCTTTGTTTATTATTTTGCAAATACATATTTAACTCCGAAAGTTACAGAAGATAAATTCAATCCGAAGTTATAGTTGTTTGTAGCATCACCATCTTTTGGCTTGTAGTTGCTGTAACCGAACTCACCGATAGTAGCTTCGATAGACCAGTTTTTGTTTAAGAAATAATCTAAACCTGGCTTCACAGTAACACCAATTTTAGTGTATTTAGCTTCAGTAGAAGTAGAAGTATAAACTGTAGAGTTTCCTACTGTAGTCTCTGTGTTAGTTTCAGTTTCAGTTTTTCCAAACTGCATTGGTACTGCCAATTGTCCGAAGAAATATAACTTGTCAGATAAAGTCCAGTATTTTCTTACGAATGGAGCAACAACAAAAGCTGGTTGCTTAGTGATGCTTTCTCCTACTGTGTTACCAAGAGTAGTTGTTATAGTGTTCTTTTCAGTCTGGTAACCAACTCCTAATCCAATTGCTAGGTTAGTGTTTACGAAATATCCAACTGTAGGTAATACGTTGAAGTTTTCTTTTTTATCATTACCGTTGTTAGATTCTACTTGAGAATAACCAACAGATCCTGATAAATATGTAGTTCCTTTAGCAATCTGAGCGTTTGATAAACCAAAAAGTGCAACAGCACCCGCTAATAATATTTTTTTCATTTTAAAAAATTTTAATACTTTCTGAGGGCAAATTTACAGTGGTCCCCACTAATATTAAAATTTGTTAATGTGATTAATATCATTGTTAAAATTTAGAGTTTTGTTAAAATAAATCATACTTAAGAGAAGTCATTGAGTTATTCACAATATTATGAATAAAAAAACCATATTTTACTAACGAGAGGAGGATATATTTACTTTTTTAAATTTTACATTTTTTACTAAAACCCCATGAATTCTACAAAAATGCCAAAATTGATTAACCTAAACTATTAGAATTTAAGTTATTAACTCTTAAAACTTAAACAGATGTTTATGATTTGAGATCGTTTTTATCTTTTCCTGATCGCCGCAGGGTCATTATTTCAAAAATTTCCGCTCTTTTGTATAGTCTGCTTTAGGGTATCAAAAAAACTCCGGCCTTCGGCCGGAGTTCTATATGCAATTGCTTTTCTTATTTCAAAAAGAAATTATAACCAATGTTAACAGCTCCTACATTCCAGCTGTCTCTGTACCAACCATAGTCACGTCTGTTGCTGATTGACTGGTATCCGATGTACAATTCTCCTTTAGACATTTGATATCCAAATTTAGGCTGTGCATAGAAACCACCGTCTACTCCATCTTTTGTAGAAATACCGTATCCCAGGTCCAATCCTACGAAGATAGGTGCTCCGGAGAATCTGTATTTACCGGAAACAGCTACAGGAACAAATCCGAAATCATCAAAGTGATCTTTTCCGAAGAAATGAGAATATCCTGTTGTTACCCCAAGGTCAAGACCTTTGGCAATGTTCCACATATAAGCAGCGTCTACTCCTAATGTAAATGAAGATACATCACTTGCATCAGACACAGGAACCCCAATATGTCCACCAATTTTAAAACCTTCCTGCGCTTGAGCAGCACCTCCTAAAAGTGCAAAAGCACCTAGTAATAATAGTTTTTTCATTTTTTTAGTAGCTTTAAATTTTACCCTGCAAAAGTACTAATTATTTTCATCATAAAGATAAAACCGATCTCTGATATCCGTGTAACGATAAAAAGCAGAACAAAAATTGTTCTGCTTTTTATTATTTATAAATAAGATTTTCAGAATTAGTTTCCTCCGAATTTGAAACCTACACCCACCTGAGCAAAGCTGTTCTTTACAGTACCTCCGCTATTATCATTAGATAGGTTGGATACTCCTAAGCTGTATCTGGCATCAAAGAAAAGACCGTTTTCCAGCATATACTCAACGCCTAAGAAAGGGGCAAGATTTAAAGATTTGATATCTTTTTTAATATCTACATCACCGCCTTCGCCTTCCATTTCTACGTCAAGGAAATCTGATCCGATTACAGTTTTTTGCTTAGCAGTAAGAATAAGTCCTACGTTGACACCTGCTGCTACAGAAAAACCTTCAGTAATAAAGTATTTTGCAGAAACAGGAACCAAAAGCGTTCCAAAAGTAATCTTAGTTGACTCCCCAAAATACATTCCTCCAGCATTTACTCCGTCAATTTTTTCTTTAGCTCCAAGTGGTGAGTATAAAACCTCTCCCTGAACAGCAAAGTTATCATTGAATTTGTACTCAGCCATCCCACCGATATAGAAGGTATATTTAGGAGACATTTTTCTTCCGTCAAGATCATCTTGCTTATCATCCAGTTTAATGGTTGACATTGCGAAACCAGCTTTTGGACCAAATCGGAATTCTTGTGCATTTGCAGAAATTCCCATAACAGCGACTGCTGCAATAAGTAAAAGTTTTTTCATGTTTAATTAGTTTTTACATTCAAGGTCTGCAAAACTAATTATTTTTTTCAAATTAACAAATTTTAACTAACCAATTTAAGGTTAATAAAAGGTTAACGGAAACTTTCACTTATTAGAATCAATCATTTCTTAGTCTTTTATCTTCATCGTTATAAGCAAGAATAATCTTTCTTACGACAGGGTGTCTTACTACATCCTCTTCTGTAAGGTGTACAAACCCGATTTCTTTTACTCCGCTTAAAATCCTCATTGCTTCTTTCAGCCCGGACTGCTGGTTTTTCGGAAGGTCAATCTGGCTGGGATCTCCTGTGATAATGAATTTAGCATTCATACCCATTCTGGTAAGGAACATTTTCATCTGTGCATGGGTAGTATTCTGTGCTTCATCAAGAATCACAAAAGCATCATCAAGGGTACGTCCTCTCATGAAAGCCAAAGGAGCTACTTCAATTACTTTTTTCTCCATAAAACCTTCCAGTTTCTCATGTGGAATCATATCACGAAGTGCATCGTACAAAGGCTGCAAATATGGATCCAGCTTCTCTTTAAGGTCACCAGGAAGGAATCCCAGACTTTCTCCCGCTTCTACAGCCGGTCTTGTCAGAATGATTCTTTTCACTTCTTTATCTCTTAAAGCTCTTGCGGCCAATGCTACACTGGTATATGTTTTTCCAGTTCCAGCAGGACCAATCGCGAAGACCATATCCTTTTTCTCCGTCTCCTTTACCAATTTTTTAAGATTGGTTGTTTTAGCCTTAATAACTTTTCCGTTGACCCCTTTTACGATAATATCCTGATCAAAAACCAGTTGTTTCTCATTTTCGTCTTTAATATTTAGTATATTTTCAACGTCTTTCAGGCCTATTGAGTTGTTTTTGGAGATAAAACTGACAATATCATTCAGTTTTTGTTTCAGTATATCTAAAGCTTCCTTATTTCCCATGGCAAAGATGACATGATCTCTTCCTGTAATTTTAATGGTTGGAAAGCTTGATTTTATTAAGTTGAAATATTGGTTATTAACTCCATAGAAGATTTTCGCATCGATATCTTCCAAATCATATGTTAATTCAAACATGCAGTATTTTTATTTTTAGATTTTAAAATTAAAGCTTTTTTTCAAATTTATATCAAATTCTTTTCAACAATCTTTCGGGCTTTCTTTTTATTTTAGATAACTTTGCAATACTACACTATTCTATAAATTGCTCATGTCAATTATTACCCTTACTTCGGATTTCGGAAATTTAGATTACAGAGTTGCCGCTGTGAAAGGCAAAATCCTGTCTCTAAACCCTGAGGTTAATATTATTGATATAACCCACGATATCCAGGCATTCAACCTTATACAGACTTCATATATTGTAAGAAATGCTTATAAATATTTTCCAAAAGGAAGCATTCACATCATTTCCGTAGACAGTTTTTACAACAGATCAAGAAAAAATATTATTTATAAAGCCGACGGATCCTACTTTCTTGCAGCAGATAACGGTATTTTAAGTCTTATCTTTTTTGATATTAAACCAGAAGCTATCTATGAGCTTACGCTGAACAACCGTTTTGATGACGTCATCAACTTTACTTCTACAGATATTTTTGTTCCTGCAGCGGTACATCTTGCCAATGGCGGGCTCCCTGAAGTCATAGGTCGAAAAATAAGTACAGCCAAACAACTGATGTTCCCAAGAGCGGTTTATAATGAATCGGAAGGCATGATTATCGGTGAAGTGACCTATATTGATAATTTCGGAAATATAATCTCAAATATCAACAAAGACTTTTTTGAAAATATCAGTAAAGGCTACGATAGTTTTACCATAAAATTCAGAAATTTAAGTCTTTCGAGGATATTTTCCAGCCATACAGAGGTTGTTTCAGACTGGGAAAGGGAAACAGAATTCCACGGGCAGTCTGCTGCTATTTTCAATGATAGCCAATTATTGGAGCTTACCATCTACAAAGGAAGCAAGAAAAACGGTGCCAAAAGCCTGTTTGGACTGAATGTAGGCGAAAATATTTATATTGAATTCAGCTAAGATTATATATTTCATAAAAAAACCGATTTTTTTTATATATTTGTCAAAATCTAAAAATCAAAAATGGCAGAATACAAATTATTGCTTCCTTCCATGGGAGAAGGTGTTATGGAAGCGACAATTATCACTTGGTTATTCAATGAAGGTGATAACGTAAAGGAGGATGACTCCGTAGTAGAAATTGCAACAGATAAAGTAGATTCAGATGTTCCGACACCAGTTTCGGGGAAAATCGTAAAAATTTTAAAGCAAAAAGATGAAGTTGCAAAAGTAGGTGAAGCCATTGCTATTTTAGAAATTGAAGGAGAAGGCGCAGCTTCAGAGGAAGTAAAAACTGAAGCTCCGGCGACTGCTCCGGATGCTGACACTTTAAAAGCGATTGAAGAGCCTTTACAAACAACAGCTGCTTCAAATGTAGAATTCTCAGGAGACCTTTATTTATCTCCACTCGTAAAATCTATTGCACAACAGGAAAACATTTCTGAAACTGAGCTGAAATCCATCAAAGGAAGCGGTTTGGAAGGAAGAATTACAAAAGAAGATATATTAGCATATGTTGCTAACAGAGGAAACCAGCCCGTTCAGCCGGCGGCTCCTGCACAGGCAGCATCCACTCCGAAACCAGCAGTATCTGCTCCGGCAGCTACGATTCCGGTAAGCGCAGGTGATGAGATCATTCCTATGGACAGAATGAGAAAGATCATTGCTGAAAACATGGTAAAAGCAAAACAAATTGCTCCACACGTTACTTCTTTCATCGAAACAGACGTTACCAACGTTGTGAAATGGAGAAATAAAAACAAAGCCGTATTTGAAAAGCGCGAAGGTGAGAAATTGACTTTCATGCCGATTTTCGTAAAAGCTGTAGTAAAAGCAATTCAGGATTTTCCAATGATCAATGTTTCTATCAACGGTGAAAACATCATCAAAAAGAAAAACATCAACATTGGTATGGCTACTGCCCTTCCGGACGGAAACCTTATTGTTCCTGTAATTAAAAACGCTGATCAGCTATCACTTTCTGGTCTTGCAAAAGCTATCAACGACTTAGCTTACAGAGCAAGAAACAAGAAATTAAGACCTGAAGATACTCAGGGTGCAACCTATACTATTTCTAACGTAGGAAGCTTTGGAAACCTTATGGGAACACCGATCATTCCTCAGCCTCAGGTAGCTATTTTAGCCATCGGAGCTATCGTTAAGAAGCCTGCAGTTCTTGAAACAGCTGATGGTGATGTAATCGCAATCAGAAACTTAATGTTCATGTCTCACTCTTATGACCACAGAGTGGTAGACGGTTCTTTAGGAGGAATGATGCTGAAACATGTTCATGACTACCTTGAGAACTGGGATCTGAACACAGAAATATAAGTAATGAGCAATCAGCAATAAGTAATTTTGCCGATTTTAAATATTAAGCCTCCGTTTATCGGAGGTTTTTTGTTTTCTGAAATTAAATCTGCCTGAAGTTCAAAAGATCAAAAAAAACAAACAAAACAAATGCGATATATACAATAAAACAAACATTAATTTAAATATTAAATAATTAAACCAATACAATCTTACATTATAATGGCTTTTTTGGCAGTTACCTGGATTAGCCTTAAATTTAAATCAAATATTATCTGAAAAAATGGATCCTGATTATAGAAAATATGATGTTACAAGATTTTTTGATTTCACAGAGGAAGATGAAAAATTAATTACCAAGGCTTATGATCGGCTTTCTGAGTCCTATTCCGTTTCTGTAGTTGATATTAAAGATTCTCCCTATCAACAATTCAGCTCTCATAATATATATCCGTTATTCATCCCACAAATTTGTTATTTAGTACAAGAACGAAGTCAAAACAATTCTTTCTATCTTTTTATTGTCAGTAAGGTCGGAGTAAATTCCAAAGGCGGACATTTAGAACGCAAATATGATACGATACAACTTTGGGGGCTCAAAAATCTGGATGAAGATTTTGGATACATTTCTATTAATAAAAAGAAACTGATAGATAAAATTGCAGGAATCTTCAGCAGTTTTAATGTCAATTTTACAGATTCTGAGTTTAAAGATTTTTATGTGATAGGAAATGATAAATTTAAAATCATGAATTTTTTAAACCCAAAGAGAAAAGAAATTATAAAAAACTTTCCGAATGAAAATTTCAAACTTGAAGTAAAAAATAATATTTTAAGCTTCGGTTTACCGGAAATACTTACGATTGAAAACGCTGAAATCATCTCAAAGTTTTTAAACGACATATAATTTCCAAAATTTTACTGTAATTTCATCCCTCAAAACAGACAAATGCTGAAAATTTTCATCCTGATACGGAAATCTATCAAAAATTCCTTTGACAATATCCGAAATGAACAGCTGAAGTATAATCTTCTTCAGGCCATTCCTTTTTGGATAGGATCTGTTATTACAGGTTTTTTTGCTGTAATGTATGCACAGGTATTTGCCTGGGGTGAACATCTCATGAATTTTATCTTTGACTGGCATGCATGGATGATCTTCATCATTGCTCCCATAGGATTTGTACTTTCCTGGTGGCTGGTGAAAGAATTCGCACCCAATGCCAAAGGAAGCGGTATTCCACAGGTAATGGCTGCTGTAGAACTCGCCAATCCGAAAGAGCACCGCAAGATCAGAAACCTTCTGAGCATTAAGATCCTTTTTTTCAAAATCCTTTCGTCCGTTATTCTGGTCATCGGAGGAGGTGCGGTAGGACGTGAAGGGCCTACCATTCAGATTGCAGGCTCTGTTTTCAGAAAAGTCAACGAGTATCTTCCCGAATGGTGGCCAAAGATTTCCAAGAAAAACATGATTATGACAGGAGCTGCAGCCGGGTTAGCAGCAGCTTTTAACACTCCGCTGGGAGGTATTGTTTTCGCTGTGGAAGAACTGTCAAAAACCCATATCAATTACTTTAAAACAGCCTTGTTTACCGCAGTTATTATTGCCGGCCTTACAGCACAGACACTGGCCGGATCTTATTTATATCTGGGATATCCTAAGACCAATGATGTTTCTTTAATGGTGATGTTTCCCATTGTACTTGTTGCGGCCACTGCCGGCATCCTTGCCAGCCAGCTCTCCGTTATGATGCTTAAAATCAACAGCTGGAAGAAGAAAAAACTGAAAACCGATAAGGCCAATGTTATATTCCTTATTATTTGTGCTTTAATTATTGCTTCAATTGCTTATTTCATCAACAGAGAAATTCTAGGCTCCGGGAAAGAAATTATGGAGCGTGTTCTTTTTACGAAGGATAAGCATGAAGACTGGTATGTTCCGGTTCTAAGAATGCTTGGCCCTGCCCTTTCTTTTACCTCAGGAGGTGCTGGCGGAATTTTTGCCCCTGCTCTTACTGCAGGCGCTAGTATTGGATCTGTTATTTCAGGAGCTATTCATTTAACACCTAACGAAACCAATGTTGTCGTTCTAGCCGGAATGGTAGCTTTTCTGACAGGAATTACCCGGGCTCCGTTTACTTCAGCAATTATTGTTTTGGAGATGACAGACAGACATTCATTGATATTCCATCTGATGCTGGCAGGAATGGTTTCTTCCATTGCCTCTATTTTAGTAAGCAGACATTCGTTGTATGATGTATTGAAGGTGAATTTTTTAACAGAATTAAGAGAAAAAGAGTAATACTAAGATTGTCCAGCTTTAAAAAGCACGGATATCTATTGTTGAATGAGAAGATATTTCTGCGCAATTTTCGCTGATACTATTGCATATAAGAAATATATTCTCTACTTTTGCACCTCGAAATAATTAACAAATTCATTTAACATTATGAACAATTACGAAACTGTTTTCATTTTAACTCCCGTTCTATCTGAGTCACAGGTAGAGGAAGCAGTGAACAAGTATGTAGATCTTATCAAAGAAAAGAACTGCGAAATCGTTGCTAGAGAAAATTGGGGATTAAAAAAATTAGCTTACCCTATCCAATTGAAAAAGAATGGGTTCTACACTTTAATCGAGTTTAAAGGTGAAGGTACTGTAGTTGCTGATTTAGAATTAGCATTTAAGCGTGACGAAAGAGTAATCCGTTACCTTACTACAAAACTTGACAAGCATGCTATTGAGTACGCTGTAACTAGAAGAACTAAAGTAAAAGCAGCTAAAGCTTAATTATTAACCCTATTTTTTAAAAAAGACAAGACATGGCAATAGATGAAATGGCTAAACAAGCCTCAGCTGGAGGAGAATCAGAAGTAAAATTCCTTACTCCGCTTGATATCAATACAAAATCTGAAAAGAAATATTGTAGATTCAAAAAATACGGAATTAAGCACGTTGACTACAAAGATGCTGATTTCTTATTACAATTTGTAAACGAGCAAGGTAAAATCTTACCAAGAAGATACACTGGAACTTCTTTAAAATACCAAAGAAAAGTTTCTGCTGCTATCAAAAGAGCAAGACACCTTTCTTTACTACCTTACGTAGCTGACTTATTGAAATAAGACAAAAAATAAATAAAAGAAGAGAGCAATCTCTTCTTTTGTTGCTGAATAAATAATTAATTCTAACTTGATTTTAGATAACTCTAAAATCTTTAAAAAGGACAACAACAATGGATATCATCCTAAAACAAGACGTAGAAAACTTAGGACTTGAGTTTGATACAGTAAGCGTAAAGCCAGGTTATGCTAGAAACTTCTTACTTCCTCAAGGAATTGCACTTTTAGCTACACCTAAAAACAAAGCAGCTCTAGAAGCTACTTTAGAAGCTAGAAAAGAAGAAGAAGCTAAATTAATCGCTGCTGCTAACGCTGTAGTAGATCAATTGAAGAAAACTTCTATCACGATCCCTGCAAAAGTAGGTTCTGGTGATAAATTATTCGGATCTATCAACAATGCAGATCTTTCTGCTGCTCTTGCTAAAGCTGGAGTTTCTGTAGAGAAGAAATATATCAAAATTCCAGGGAACACTATTAAGAGAACTGGTAAAGTAACTGCAAACATCAGATTACACAGAAACGTTGAGTACAATTTCGAATTCGATATCGTATCTGACGCTCCAGTTGTAGCTGCTCCTGCTGCTAAAAAAGAAGAAGTTAAATCTGAAGAAGCTTAATTTTAAGCAACTGAGATTTTCTCATCATATAAACCACTTCAATTATTTGAGGTGGTTTTTCTTTTCTATTACACGTATTCCCCCGGAACTTACCTCCTCTACTTATCTCCTCTCAGTTTCTGCTGATATTCCGTAGGAGCAATGCCTATTACTTTTTTGAAAATATTACTGAAGGACGACAGGCTATTGTACCCTACCATCATCGCTATTTCATACATATTGTATTTTCCTTCCAACATCAGTTCAAGAGAACGGGTAATTCGTAATGCCCGTAGAAAACGGATATAATTCATGCCCAAAATCTCTTTGAATTTCCTCGAAAGTGTTCTTGTACTCATTCCGAATTCTTTTGCCGTAGATTCAATGGTAAGAGGCTTCTCAAGGTTCGCATGAATATATCTTGCTATCTTCAGCAGTGTTTCATCTTTTGGGAAAGGATGCTGTATCGGGAAAGCCAGATGTTTATTCTTTTTTTCCTGTAAAATACCTTTAAGAGCTTTGAGGAAATAATATTTTGAACCGTCATTTTTTGTAATTTTCCCATCCCAGTCTTTAGTGTGAAAAATCATTTCCCGAAGCAAATTATTAACGGAATAGATATTGATTTCATCAAAAAAGCCATTTTCATTTTCTTCTTTCTTAAAATAAAAATTATATAAATCAACTTTCGGACTGGTAGAAAAAATATAGTGAGGTGTTCCGGCAGGAATCCACATAAAACACCTTGCAGGAAGATACCAATGCCTCTGATCTGTAAAAACATGCACAATACCTCCTTCTGCATATACTAATTGTGCAGAACTGTGGTAATGGATCTCCGTTGTTACGTTGCCTGTAAGGACATGATAAATGTAAAATTCGGCATCATCCTCTTCTACTGCTTTAAAATGGCTGTCATTCATAAAATAAAGATAAGAAGAATTTTCAAATTGGCGTAAATGAGCAAATCTTTTTCTGTTTTCACAAATCAGGTCCGATACTTGTCGTCGTAACTTTGCTGCATCAAAATCATTTTAGCAAAAATCCTTTAACTAATTTATGAATATCATATTTAACGCGTGCCGGTATCTGTGCATTGCGTTGTGCTTATTATTGAGCAGCTTTTTACATTCACAGATGATAGATTATCAGCATCTCGGCTTAGAACAAGCTATAGAGATTGGTCTGAAAAACAACAAAAACATACAGATAAGTCATCTAAAACAGGAAATGTCCGCTACCAGAGAGAAAGATCTTAAAATGGAAAAGCTTCCGGACATTGAATTTCATACCAGTTATACTCAGGTAACCAATCTGTTTCAACATCAGAATGGCGTATTCAATAAAGCCACAAAGTATGACGTCATCAATGGGATGTATGATTTTACATTATCTGCTTCCATTCCGGTGTACATGGGTGGTAAAATAAAAAATACGGAAAAGAAGGCGGCTATCGACACTGAGATTTCAGCCTTAAAAACGCACCTGGATGAGAGACAGCTTAAAATGGCAATCATTACAGCTTTTCTGCAGATTCATCATTTAAAAGAGCAGCAAAGTCTTATCAATGACAAAATGAAGGAGGATTCTGTAAACATCAAACAGGTAAAATCCTTGAAAGCCAACGGAGTTGTAACAGTGAATGAAGTATTGAGAACTTCATTGCAACTTTCCAATCATAAAATGAGCTGGACAGAGCTTGATAACGATATTCAGATTGCAGAGCACAAACTGAAAACGGTTCTCTCGCTCCCGGAAACTCAGGAAATGCATGTGAATACGGAAGACCTTATTTCTGAAAATGCCGCGATACCTTATATTGATGATTTGACTGAAACAGCTTTAAACAAGAATGAATCTGTTGAAATCACCCACAAAAATCTTTCACTGAAAGAGTTGGATCAAAAAATCACAAAAGCGAATTACTTACCCAAAATTACAGCTGGCGGAGAGTATTTTTTAAAGTATCCGAACATGATGTTCTTTCCTCCCGAACCCTATGCATACCGTCTGGGAATGGTAGGAGTGAATCTCACCTATCCTATCGAAAATCTGTATAAAAATAAATACAGAATGCAGGAAGCAAAAGAAAACATTGACCTTGCCAAGCTGCAGATAGAGGAAAATGAAGAAAATGTGAGACATATTGTGTATGAAGCTTATAAAAAGTTTGAAGAAACAGACCAGAAGGTAAAAATTGCTGAAGAAGCGATTAATCAGGCGAAAGAAAACTACCGTATTGTAAGAACAAAGTATGCGAACAAACTAAGTCTTATCACTGAACTGATTGATGCCGACAATACTTACCTTGAAGCAGAATCCAATCTTATTTCTGTAAAAATCAACAGACAACTTAAATATTACCAACTCCAATATACGATTGGAAACTTATAAAAACTATGGCACAGAAACAACTGACACAAAAGGAAAAAAGAATCAACAAGTCCATTACGCTGCTGGCCTGGATCCTGATAATAAGCGGAATCACGGGAATGGTAAGCTTTTATCTTTTTTCGAGAAAAAATGTTACAACGAATGATGCGCAGATCGAACAATATATCACGCCTGTATCCAGCAAAGTCTCAGGGTTTATCAAAACAATACAGTTTAACGAAAATCAGTTTGTGCATAAAGGTGATACTTTAATCGTCATTGACAACAGGGAGTTTGTGAATCAGGTACACATGGCAGAAGCCAACCTTCATGCTAACACAGCAACCATCAGCACTATTGAAAGCGGCGTCAGCACCAAAGAAAGCGATACAAAGATCATTGATGCTAAAATTGCGTCTGCAAGAATTGATATCTGGAGAACAGAACAGGATTTTAAAAGATATAAAAACCTGCTTGCAGAAGATGCTGCCACAGAACAGGAATTTGAAAATGTAAAGGCTTCGTACGAACAGTCAAAAGCCAATCTTTTAGCATTGGAACAACAAAAAAATGCAGTAAGAGCCGGAGCGAATGAACAGCAGACTAAAGTTGCTCCCGTTAAAAGCCAGATCCAGCAGAGTTCTGCAAGCCTGAATAATGCCAAACTGTATCTTTCTTATACTGTAATTACCGCTCCTTATGATGGATGGGTTGGAAAAAAGACTATTCAGGAAGGACAGCTGATTAAAGAGGGTCAGGCTTTGGTACAGATGGTCAGCAAAGAAAAATGGATCATTGCCAATTACAAAGAAACACAGCTTGGACAGATTGATCAGAATCAGGAAGTCATCATTACTGCGGATGCTTATCCCGATGTGGAATTTAAAGGGAAAATACTTTCTGTTTCTCCAGCATCAGGATCCCAGTTTTCTTTGGTAAAACCGGATAATGCAACCGGAAACTTTGTGAAAATTGAACAGAGATTTCCTGTAAAAATCATTCTTGACAACAATAAAGACAACGAAAAACTGCTTTCCGGAATGAATGTTCTGGTAAGTGCCAAGAAGATATGAGTTTGAGTGTAGAAAGGTTTATGGGTTTTAGAGTTTTAGAATTCAAAATTACCTTCCAATCAACATATCTCAAATTTTACGAATAAATTATTTTTTAGCGAAAAGGCAAACTGCAAATAGCGAATCTGCAAATTTTTTCTTAAAGCATATTTGCCATTTTACCTTTTACTTGTTTACACCTTTGCCCTTTGTCTTTTCGCTTTTTTTAAATCAGGCTTAATGACAAATTTGATCATTTTCCATCTCCTTTTTCTAAGCTTAATGCTTACAAATTATGCAGCATAATACAATTTATCATAAATGGGTGCCACAATGGCTGAAACTGCCTCTTCTTATACTGGCATTGTTTCCCCACCTGATGTTGTTGTCGCTTTTGCATTCCAACAGCGCCTTCACCTCTTCTTTTATGGATGTTGATTCAGACGACATCCAGTATTTAATGATTTTGATGTATGGGACATTTGTGGTTACCCTTTTAGTTTTACAACGTTTTATGGCTTATTTCAGTGTCAAATATTATGTATTGCTGATGGCCTCCATTTCTGTTATTATTCTTTATGTTTTATCCGTTACCCATGATTATCATGTTATTTTGGTGATTCGGTTTTTAGAAGGGATTTTCGGACTGCTGGAAGGCGCTATTTTCCTTCCTTTGATTATTGCCGAATTAAAAACGAAACATGCTAAAGTCTTAGCCTATCTCTTTATGTACACCATCATGCTCACCGGCGGGACAATAACTACTTCCCTGCTGAAATCAAGTATTGAGAATTATGATTTCCAGCATATGATTCTTATGATGGTCTATTTCCATGTATTTGTACTGATTATTGGTATTGCTTTATTCAACAGGAACAGATTCTTTCCTAAAAAACCTCTGTACCAATTGGATATTACCAGCTGGTTTTTACTTTGGGTATCCCTGCAGGCCGGCGGTTATGCTATTATTTATGGTAAAAGGCTGATGTGGCTTGAGTCTGACACTATTATCATGTGTTTATTTATATTCCTGCTTTCGGGGGGATTATTTATGCTTAAACAAAGAAATTCCAAAAGACCATTATTTCATTTTGAAGTTTTCAGTTCAAAAAATGTGATTGCAGGAATGATTCTTTTTTTCATTTTTTATCTGATCCGATCAGGGCTGAATAATGTCTACAGCATCATGGCCACAGTATGGAAATGGCCCTGGGATTATATTGTGAACATCCAGTACTGGAATGTTGCAGGAACTCTTCTGGGTATATTATTATCAGGAATCTGCCTGGTTCGGGGAGTTTCCTCAAGAATTGTTTTCTTTACGGGATTTTTGTTACTTGCCATAGATTGTGCATGGTTTACGTATACTTTTTATCCAGATACTACTCTTTCCATGATTTGTCCTCCATTATTTCTGCAAGGGGTGGCTCAGGGATTATTATTTACTCCGCTTGTGTTCTTTTTGATTTCAGCCACACCAGAAGAATATGTTGCCAATGCTACAGCTTTAGGAACGACAACCCGTTTCTGGACAACAGCTATCGGCTATGCGCTGATGCAGAATCTGATGCTTTTTTTAACATTAAAACATTCTGATACACTCAGCGCCAATTTTACAGATACCAATCCTGTTTTTTATAGCCAGTGGAACCAGCTTTTTGGTGCTAGCATCTCAAAACTGGCAGTGAATGATTCTTTATCTATGACTGCAGGAGCTTTTAAGGCTAAAATTACCGCTCAGTCTATTCTCCTTTCCAACATGGAAATTTTCACAGGATTATTTTGGCTGGCCTTAATTACTTCCATCTGTTTATTACTTTATCATCCGGTAAAAATAGCTGTAAGAAATATTATGTAACAACAAGAAGGAAAGGAGCCGGAAGATTGAAGACCGAAGTGTATGAAGAGAAAAGTAATACTCAAAGTTCATTTGGCCGGTTTATTGTTCATATTTTTCCAGCAGCAATATTGCGCAGACCACTCCGTTTAATACAAAAGCTTACAAATGGAAATTGAAAGAATTTTACTGAGCCAAAGGGATTTTTTTACAACACAGCAAACTAAAAGTCTTGCCTTTCGGAAAATGTATCTCGAAAAGCTTAAGAATCTTATTATTTCCAATGAAAAAATGCTGTACGAAGCGATTAACAAAGATTTTGGAAAATCCGAATTTGATACTTTCACAACAGAACTATCTTTCATTCTGAATGATATCAACTATTATATCAAGAATTTAAAATCTCTTTCAAAGCCTAAAAAAGTAAGCACCAACCTTGTCAACCAATTGGGAAGCAGTAGAATCTACGCTGATCCATTGGGTTGTATTCTTGTGATTGGAGCCTGGAATTACCCTTACCAGCTATCCCTTTCTCCTGTTATTGCAGCAATGGCGGCAGGAAACTGTTGTATTCTTAAGCCCAGCGAAATTGCTGAAAACACTATGAAAGCGATGGCATTCATCATCAATCAAAATTTTCCGCCTGAATATTTGTATGTATATGAAGGGGGTATTGAAGAAACCACAGCTCTTTTAACATTAAAATTTGACAAAATATTTTTTACAGGAAGTACAAAGATCGGAAAGATTGTTTATAAAGCGGCAGCAGAACATCTTACCCCTGTAACTCTTGAACTGGGAGGAAAATCTCCGGCTATTGTCACCCAAAATGCCAATCTCGAAATGGCGGCGAAAAGAATTGTATGGGGAAAGTTTCTCAATGCCGGGCAAACCTGTGTAGCTCCCGATTATCTGTTGGTAGAAGAAACCATTCAGGAACAGTTTCTGGAAATGCTCAGGAAATATATCAAAGAGTTTAAATATGAACCGGACTCCGAGCAATACACAAGAATTATCAACCAAAGAAATTTTCAGCGCCTTGTGCGTCTTATTGATCAGGAAAAAATCTATTCGGGAGGAAATTTTGATGAGGAAAAACTATATATAGAGCCTACTATTCTGAACCCTATCAATTGGAATGACGAAATTATGCAGGAAGAAATTTTTGGTCCCCTCCTGCCGGTCATCAGCTTTCAAAGTTACAACGCAGCACTAAACTCTATTTTAGAACTTGAAAAGCCGTTGGCGGCTTATCTTTTTACCAATAATTCAGAAGAAAAAGAAATTTTTACCCGAAAACTGTCTTTCGGAGGAGGCTGCATCAATGATACAGTGATGCATCTGAGCAATGACCATCTGCCATTTGGAGGCGTGGGGAGCTCGGGAACAGGAAATTATCATGGGAAATATGGTTTCGAAACCTTTTCACATCAAAAATCAGTTCTTGAAAAAGCCACATGGGGCGAACCTAATATCAAATATCCACCATATTCTGAGAAAAAATTAAGCTGGATTAAAAAATTCCTGTAAGTTCAGAGATTATTATTTTCTCTCAGACCTTGCTGATTGCGCCGATTTCTTATAATACCTGCTGCATTTTAAATAAACCATACTACAGATTCTGACAAAACATATGTAGAGAAATAAAAAACTGCCTCATTTCTGAAGCAGTTTTTCGAATTTTTATCCCTTTTTAGGAGCCCAGGTAGTAAAGAATTCTTTTACTTTATCTTTACTGTACCCTTTTCCTTCTTCTAAAACATCACTCTGCTGAACTTTGATCATTTTTCCATCTTTGTCTAAAATGATAAACACTGGATATCCAAATTTATCACCCGGATTACCATATTGAGCAAAAATTTTCTCATTCTTATTATCCGGAGAATAATTCAGGTGATAATACAGATAATTCTTGTCTACAACTTCCTTCAGTTCAGGGGTAGTCTGTACAAAATTGTTAAAACGAAGACACCAGATACACCAGTTTCCACCAGCCTGGATCATTATATTCTTTCCTTCTTTCTTAGCCTGAGCTACCAATTTATCAATATCAGCCTGAGCATCCGCTTTCGGATCATATGGCTTTGGCAGCTTGGCTTTTTCTTCAGCAGCTTTTTTCTTTGCTTCTAACTCTTTCTGCTCAGTAGGCACTATAAGAGCTGTTTTTTGCTTTCCTTTATCAGGCATATTCTTTACATCCTGTGAAAAAGCAAAAGCACTCAATCCCAGAGAAGCGAAAATTATCAATTTTTTCATAATATAAAAGTAAAAAAATAATATTTATCCTTCTGCAAAAATAGAACCATAATTTTATTATCACTAAATTTGCGTGTTTTATGAATTTCCTAATCAAAATATTATACTTAGTCTCTAAGCTTCCGCTTAAAATATTATATATTTTTTCGGATGTCATCTTCTTCCTGAATTATTATCTGGTAGGATACAGAAAAGAGGTCATTACCCAAAATCTGAGAAAGTCTTTCCCTGATAAATCGGAAGAAGAAATTAAAGAGATCCGAAAAAAATTCTACCTTAATTTTTCAGATTATCTGGTAGAAACTATCAAATCTTTCAGTATTTCTGAGACAGAAGCCAGGGTGAGAATGCAGCATATCAATCAGGAACTGTTTCATGATGCTAAAAAGGAAGGTAAAAACATTATCCTTCTGGCAGGACATGTCTTCAACTGGGAGTGGATCAATGCATTGGCAAAGATTGTTCCTCAGGCACATTGCCATCCTGTATACAGAAAGGTAAATAATGATTTTTGGGAGAATCAGATGAGAAAGGTCCGTAATAAATTCGGAAATGAAGCATTGGAAGCTAATGAAGTCATTCTGAATATTTTCAGATCTAAAAACAATGGAGATTCAGCCTATATGTTTGTGGCAGATCAGACGCCCCACTTCGCACATGTCACATACGGATTAGAGTTCCTGAATCAGAGAACTCCTGCTTTTGTCGGATACGATAAGCTGGCTACCAGAATGGATCTTGTTTTCATCTATTGTGAGATGAAGAAGGTAAAGCGTGGCCATTATCAGGTAAATTATCACAGAATCTATCCTGATGGAGAAAAGTTTACTGAAAATGAAGTCGTAAGAAAGTTCCATAAATTATTGGAAAACACATTACACAAACATCCGGACAACTATCTTTGGTCACACAGAAAATGGAAGTATCAGGACTCTATCAAAAATTTTGATTCTGAAAAAAAATAGATTGACATGCAGAAAAAACTGGCAGTTGCCATCTTAAACTGGAATGGCAGAAATTGGCTTGAAAAATTTCTTCCGGGTGTGGTTCAATGTTCTCAGAATGCAGATATTTTTGTAATTGACAATCTTTCTACGGACGATTCCATTGAATTTCTTCAAAAGAATTTTCCCACAGTAAACATTATTAAAAACGATAAAAATTATGGATTTGCAGGAGGTTATAATGAAGGATTGAAAGCCATTCCCAATGAATATTACTGTCTTCTCAATTCTGATGTAGAAGTTACTGAGAACTGGACAGAACCTGCTTTGGAATTATTGGAAAAAAATCTTTCCATTTCAGCCGTACAGCCAAAAATTTTATCTTATCATAACAGAAGTTATTTTGAATTTGCGGGAGCTGCCGGCGGCTTGATAGACAATCTTGGATATCCTTATTGCAGAGGACGGATTTTTGATAATCTGGAAGAGGATAAAGGCCAGTATAATGATGAAACAGAGATCTTCTGGGCGTCAGGATGCTGCTTTTTCATTCGTTCAAAAGACTTCTGGGAGCACAATGGTTTTGACGCCAGATTTTTTGCTCATCAGGAAGAAATCGACCTTTGCTGGAGACTCATTAATTCAGGAAAAAAGATTTATTATACGGGAAAATCCAAAATTTATCATGTAGGTGGTGGAACACTTAACAAACAGAGTGCACAAAAAACGTTTTTAAACATCAGAAATAACCTTTCTATGATGCTTAAGAACCTTCCCTTTCCCCAATTGATCTGGCTGATATTCTTCAGATTATGCCTTGATGGTGTTGCAGGAGTTTATTTTGGATTAAAACATGGTTTTCCACATCTGTGGGCCGTTGTAAGAGCTCATTTTGGATTTTATGGACAACTTCCGGGAACATGGAAACTTCGTCAGAAACATCAGAAGAGTGATTTCTATCAATCAAAATGGTTGATTTTTAAACACTTTTTGGGTGGAAGGTGATAGGCGGCAGATGATAGGTTGCTGGTAATAGGGATTAGGGAAAATTACAGTTTTCTTTTCTTATTATGAACTAAAACTCATTAAGTAAAAATTCATAACTTCAATTAACCTTGAACATTAAACTCTAAGCAAGAGAAAACAGTAACAAGCAAAAAAAACAACCAGCAACTTATAATAAAAAAACAATGGATTTCTGTGCAATAGATTTTGAAACGGCCACTCACGAGAAAAGTTCAGCGTGCGAAATGGGGATATGTGTGGTACAGGATTCTAAGATTGTAGAGACTAAAACCTGGCTGATCAAACCTCCGAGTTTTCCTTATTTCAATAAATTCAATATTGCCGTTCATGGGATTCAGCCGGAAGATGTAAAAGATGCACCTACTTTTGATGAGATATGGTATGAAGCCCAGGATATGATGTACGGAAGCCTTATGATTGCACATAATGCGGGATTTGATGCTTCTGTGTTAAGAGGATGTTTGGAGCATTATGGGATGTTTACTCCCCAGCTCAACTATTTGTGCAGCATACAGCTTGCCAAGAAGTCATGGAACTATCTTCCGAAATATGGTTTGAAACCTTTGGCAGAGTATCATAAAATTGATTTTACCCACCACAGAGCAGGGGCAGATGCTGAAGTATGTGCAAAAATCTCTCTACTGGCTTTTGAGAAACTGTTTCTCACCAGTAATGATGAAGTAAATGAGTATTTGAAAGCGAAAATCAAAAAGCTTTAATAAGAACCCGGGTTCTTAGTCTGCCATCTATTAATCATTAATTACTCAACACCTCGGATAACAGATTAAATTTCGGAATATCAATTTCAAAAGTCTCCTGTGTTTCCAGGTTTTTCACCAGGTATTTTCCACTCATATTACCTACTCCGGAACGAAGCATTACATTGGAGAAATAAGCGAAATTTTCGTTTGTCCCTATTTCAGGAGTCAGGCCGATTACGCCGTCTCCTATAATCTCTGTGTATCCAAATCCTACATCAAAAATCAACCATTTTCTTTTCAATACTTTGATAGGAAAGCTTCCGTCATTTTCTATCGTGATATTATATTTAAAAACGTAACGGTTTTCGGATGGATAACTGTTTTTACTATCATATTCAGGTATTACTGAAACTTTGATATTGGAAGTCATTTTTGAAAACATCATTGTAGCATTTTCTTAATAAATACAAAAATCTCGCCTTTTTAAGGCGAGATTATATAATTTATATTATAATTTCATTAAAACTATAATCCAAGGCCTTTTCTTTCGTCACCACCCATTAGTATTTCAACAGGATTGTCGATACCTTCTTTTACCGCTACAAGGAATCCTACAGACTCTTTTCCGTCAATAATTCTGTGGTCATAAGACATTGCTACATACATCATTGGTCTGATTACTACCTGTCCGTCAACCGCAACCGGTCTCTGGATAATGTTGTGCATTCCTAAGATTGCAGATTGTGGAGGGTTGATAATTGGGGTAGACATCATAGATCCGAAAGTACCACCATTTGTAATAGTGAATGTACCACCAGTCATTTCATCAACCGTAATTTTACCGTCTCTTACTTTGGTAGCAAGATCTTTAATGTTGGCTTCAACTCCGCTGAAAGACATGTTTTCTGCATTTCTCAATACAGGAACCATTAATCCTTTAGGACCTGAAACTGCAATTGAAATATCGCAGAAATCGTAATTGATTTTGAAATCACCGTCAATAGATGCGTTTACATCCGGGTACATTTGTAAAGCTCTTGTAACCGCTTTAGTAAAGAAAGACATGAAGCCAAGTCCAACTCCGTGTTTCTGAGCAAATTCTTCTTTATATAGTTTTCTTAATCTGAAGATTTCAGACATGTCCACTTCGTTGAAAGTCGTCAGCATAGCTGTTTCGTTCTTCACAGAAACCAGTCTTTGTGCGATTTTTCTTCTTAAAACTGAAAGTTTAGTTGTAGTGGTAGTTCTAGCACCTGTAGCTGTCATCGGGCTTCCTCCTAATGCAGGAACAGCCGCTAATTCAGCATCAGTTTTAGTAATTCTTCCATCTCTTCCTGTTCCTGAAACCTGAGCAGCATCCATTCCTTTTTCATCAAGGATTTTCTTAGCAGCCGGAGATGGAACTCCTGTTGCATAAGTTTGTGGGGCCGCTACCGGAGCCGCAGGTTTTGGAGCTTCTTGTTTCGCAGGTTCAGCAGCTTTCGGAGCTTCTTCCTGTTTTGGAGCTTCAGCAGCAGGTGCAGCACCTTCTGGTCTTGCAGCATCCATATCAATTAAACAAACTACCTGACCTACCTGTACTACATCACCTTCTTCTGCCTTTAAAGTGATAATACCACTTTGTTCTGCCGGCAATTCAAGAGTTGCTTTATCGGAATCCACTTCGGCGATAGGTTGATCTTTTTCTACATAATCACCATCTTTTACAAGCCAAGTTGCAATTTCAACTTCTGTAATTGATTCGCCCGGTGAAGGAACTTTCATTTCTAAAACTGACATATCGAGTATTTTTTATTTTTTAATTGGATATTATTTAAATTAAGCTGTAACTGGTCTTTTTGCAGGAGCATCATCTCTGTCGAAAACTCTGTTGATCACTGCATTCTGGTTTTTCTCAAACATTTTGTGACTACCTGGGGCTGGAGCACCGCTTGGTACCGGAGCAACCACCTGGATTCCTGTATCTCTGAAGTTTCTCAGGATATAAGACCAAGCTCCCATGTTTTCAGGTTCTTCCTGAGCCCAAACCAATTGTTTTTTGTTTTCGTATTTGTTGAAGATCGCTTCAATAGCATCTGTCTGAAGTGGATATAACTGCTCGAATCTTACCAATGCTATATTTTCACAGTTCAGTTCTTCTTTCTTCGCCAATAATTCAAAGTACAGTTTACCTGAACAAAGAACTACTTTTTCTACTTTTTTAGGATCTGCAGTTGGATCGTCCAAAATAGGCTGGAATGTACCGTTTGCAAAATCTTCAATCGGAGAAACCACTTTAGGATGTCTCAATAAAGATTTAGGGCTCATTACGATCAATGGTTTTCTGAATCCCCATTTCAACTGTCTTCTCAATAAGTGGAAGTAGTTGGCAGGTGAAGTAATATTTGCTACGACCATGTTTTCATTGGCACAAAGGGTAAGGAATCTCTCCAATCTTGCTGAAGAGTGCTCAGCACCCTGTCCTTCTGAACCATGAGGCAATAACATTACCAATCCGTTCTGGATTTTCCATTTTTCTTCTGCTGCAGCAAGGTACTGGTCAACAATAATCTGAGCCCCGTTTACGAAATCTCCAAACTGAGCTTCCCAAATCGTTAATGTATTTGGAGAAGCCATTGCATATCCGTAATCGAAACCTAAAACACCATATTCTGAAAGGTGAGAGTTGAATACATCAAATCTGCTTTCTGATACGTGTCTTAGCGGGATATATTCTTCTTCTGTATCTTCTGTTTTTACTACCGCATGTCTGTGGGAGAATGTACCTCTTTCCACATCTTCTCCGGAGATTCTTACGTTGTGACCTTCTACAAGTAGTGTTGCATACGCTAACCACTCTCCTAACGCCCAGTCTAATGAGTTTCCTTCAATAGCTTTGATACGGTTTTCAAAAAGTCTTGTAATTTTATTGATGAATTTTTTATCAACAGGAAGTGTTGACATTTTCAATGCTAATTCTTTCAGCTTTGCGGCATCATATTTTGTATCCACCGGCAACTGAACCGCACCTCTCTTTCCGATCGGATAGTTAGTCCAGTCTTCAGCCATGAACAGATCCATTACGTTCTTTTCAATTTCTTTTGAAGCATCAAAATCTTTATCTAAAAGGGCTTTGAATTCCGTTTCCATTTTAGCAATCACATCATTGGAAGTAACGCTGTCTTTAAGTAATTTATCTTTATAAATTTCTCTTGGGTTCGGGTGTTTTGAAATTGTTTTATATAAGTTAGGCTGAGTGAATCTTGGTTCATCACCTTCGTTATGTCCGTATTTTCTATATCCTAAAAGGTCGATATAAACATCTTTTCCGAATTTCGCTCTGAAATCAGCAGCAAAATGGATGGCATGAACAACAGCTTCAGCATCGTCAGCATTTACGTGCATTACAGGAGATTCCGTAACTTTTGCAATGTCTGTACAGTATGTTGAAGATCTTGCATCCATATAATTGGTTGTAAATGAAACCTGGTTATTTACAACGATATGAACGGTACCACCTGTTCTGTATCCTTCCAGAGTCATCATCTGAGCCACTTCGTAAGCAATACCCTGTCCGGCAATAGCTCCGTCACCGTGAATGATGATGGGTAATACTTTAGAATAATCTTTGTATTTGTCGTCTACTTTTGCACGGCAGATCCCTTCTACCAAAGCAGCCACTGTCTCAAGGTGAGACGGGTTTGGAGTAAGGTTGATACACACTTCTTCTCCTGAAGCAGTTTTGATCTTTTTAGATGATCCTAAGTGATATTTAACGTCACCTGAGAATACGTCTTCTTCAAACTCCTTCCCTTCAAATTCTGAGAAGATCTGCTTGTAAGATTTCCCGAAAATATTGGTTAGTACGTTGAGTCTACCTCTGTGGGCCATTCCTAATACCACTTCATCTACTCCCAATTGAGAAGATCTTGAGATCAACTGATCCAAAGCCGGAATTAATGTTTCACCTCCTTCTAATGAGAATCTTTTTTGTCCTACAAATTTTGTGTGAAGATAGTTTTCAAAAGCAACCGCCTGATTTAATTTTAATAAAATCTCTGTTTTTTCGTTTGCAGAAAGGCTTGGGTGGTTTTCATTTACCTGAAGCCATTTTTTGATGAAATCTTTTTCTTCAACGTTGTTGATGTGCATATACTCTACCCCAATAGAGTCACAGTAGATGCTTTCAAGGTGTTTGATCAAATCTGCCAAAGTAGCAGGTTCTTTCATTCCTGTTTCTACAGCGCAGTTGAATTTTGTATTTAAATCTTCTTTAGAAAGACCGAAGTTCTCGATGTCTAAAGTAGGTGTATAGTGTCTTCTTTCTCTAACCGGGTTAGTTTTTGTAAAAAGGTGCCCTCTTGTTCTGTAAGCCTCAATAAGGTTTACTACTTTAAATTCTTTCTTGATGTGCTCAGGAACTTCTCCGTTAGATACCGCCTGAGAAATCTGTTGTTGTACTGCCGGAGCAGCGTTGGCTGAAGCCTGAATAAACTGAGTGTTATCGTCATCTCCGTAGTTCTCCAAAGCAAAATCGAAGCCTTGAAAGAAGGCTTTCCATGATGGTTCTAGGGAGTCCGGGAATTTTAAGTACTGTTGGTATAAATCCTCAATTAACTGAGAATGAGCTGCGTTTAGGAATGAAAATCTGTCCATTATTACAGTTTATCTATTTATTAAAATTTATTTGTAGAATTAATCTTCAAATTTAATAAAAAAAACCGAGTTAGAACAGTCTGAAACCGTTAAAAAAACTTAAGAAAAAAATAAATAAATAAAAATCACTTATACACTGATAATGAGAGCTTCATGTTCACGTCCTGTCCTTCCATGGGACGTTCAATAAAGGTCTGACGGATATCTCCGAAGCGCATCTCGTCTTTTTTGGCTTTCTGAATCAGCTGCTGAATTGCCCGAATTCGTCCCTCATAGTTCCCTTTGTAGTACATGACGTAATTTTGAGACGGATTTACGGACCTAAAATTGAAATTATTGTCCGACACTCCGATTTTCTTAGAAAGCGGAATTCCCAGGAAATAAGAAACTTCTTTATCTTTATAATTGTCCGCATCAGTGATCAGGATGGGATATCCGAATTCATCATCTCTCTTTCCCATATCCATCGTCACAAAGTTATAAGCTTTATTATAATTCATTACGATATTTCTGTAGAGCGCATCTTTCTTATTTGAAGTACTTACATTGATCCCAAGCAGCAGTTTATCTTCTTCATTTTCCACCATCAGGCTGTCATATTTGATCGCTGCCATCTGATTGTCTTTTTCTACTTTATTTCCTAAAGAATTTTTAAGATTCATCATGCTTTTATTGATGTTTTCAGCAAAACGGTCTTCAGTCCAGAAGTTTTCTACTCTTTTCCAGACAGGTAGCTTGGGGGTATGTACATACCAGATGATTTTTGTTTTTTCTGCAGAAACTGGTTTAAATTTAACATCAACCAGTGTTGGGTTTTCATTTTCATCCTCAAAAAGCTGATATTTCAATGTTTTATTAAGATTCTCATACCTGATGAACATTTCCCCATCGGTATTATTTTTAGCATCCACATAGCTGATGGCACTTCCCTGTCCTTCGTAAGGCGTATAATAATCAATATCAATAGATTGCGAACTGGTAAAAAAGTTATTCCATCTTGTGAAATTCTGCAGATTATTAAACTGGGCAAAAACCTTATCTACCGGATAATCAATCTCTTTTTCAATGGTGAAATTTTTACTTTCGTCTACAAAATAATACATGGAAGCAGCATAAGCTCCTCCCAATAAAACAATGATAAAAGTTAATATCTTAAAAATACGCATCGCACAAAAATAGTATAAATAAAAAGAGTGAACAATATGCTGATCACTCTGATTGTATGTTTAACAATAATTAACCTAGTTATAGGCTGGAGGCTGGATGAGGGAAGCTGGAGGTTACTATTCGGTGGATAATTACTAATCATTTTTTGATTAAAAATATTCAACCTCACCTTATAACCTGAATTTTATATGATAAGATTACTGTTTCTGCTCCAGTATTAATAACTTCCATCTTCCTTACTGCTAGCCCACATGTGTTCCGGGAGCAATTACAGCGCCTTTCTTCACCACAACAATCCCGTCCTGTACGGAATAGGTTCCGTAGTCTCCATCCGGAATATGTTTTCCTCCGATGATTTTCACATTATCTCCGATGTAACAGTTTTTGTCAAGAATTGCTTTTTCTATATAGCAGTATTTTCCGATTCCCATATTAGGGCGCCCAGCTCTGTCATTCAGCACAATTTCTGTGGTATTCTGGTAAAAATCTGCTCCCATCACATAGGAATTTACAATGGTACTGCCTTTGTCTATTCTTGTTCTGTTTCCGATTACTGAATTTTCAATTTTATCAGCCATAATGATACATCCGTCTCCAAATACAGCCTTACTTACATAAGAACCATTGATTTTTGAAGGCGGAAGCATCCTTGCTCTGGTATAAATAGGAGAAGAAGAGAAAAGGTTAAACTGAGGCAGATCCAGGCAAAGGTCAAGATTGGCTTCGTAGAAAGATTCTATAGTTCCTATATCCGTCCAGTATCCTTCATACTGATAGCTTAATGTCTTGTATTTTCCAATAGAGCTCGGAATAATATCTTTTCCGAAATCATCACCAGCTCCTTCATCAAACATCTTTTTAAGGATAGTCTTAGTGAAGATATAGATTCCCATGGAAGCCAGGAATTCTTTTCCTGCATGTTTATTTTCTGCTGAAACTTCAGACTTCATGCCTTCCAGCATATCATAATCCGGCTTTTCATAGAAAGAGGTAATATTTCCTTCATCGTCCGATTTTAAGATCCCAAAACCTGTAGCATCTTTTGCATTTACCGGGATTGTAGCAATGGTAAGATCGCCTCCGTTTTCAATATGAAAATCAAGCATTTCCCTGAAATCCATCTGATACAGCTGATCTCCTGAAAGAATCAGAATATAGTCATAATCATACTTTTCAAGATGCTTCATTGATTGTCTTACGGCATCTGCAGTCCCCTGATACCAGCTCTCGTTTTCTACGTTCTGCTCAGCAGCCAGAATATCGACGAATCCTTTACTGAAGATATCAAAGTGATAAGAATTCTTAATATGTGAATTGAGGGAAGCAGAATTAAACTGCGTCAAAACCAGGATCTTATTTAATCCTGAATTCAGGCAGTTTGAAATAGGAATATCTACCAACCTGTATTTTCCCGCGATAGGCACTGCCGGTTTCGATCTGGAATATGTTAACGGGAATAATCTTGTTCCCCTGCCTCCTCCTAAAACAATGGAGATTACATTTCGATTCATAAATATCTTGCGTTTTTTATTGAGTTTATTGTTCTGTTCTTAGTGTTCAATGCTGTTTTTAAGCATTCTTTATTTTCATTATATCAGCTATTATATAAAGCTATGTATTTTTCTGCAGATTTCTCCCATGCAAAGTCAAAATTCATGTTGGCATAGATAAGATCTTCCATTACCCCTTTCTGGTTATAAATTCCAAGCGCCCTGTTCATCGCATGTACAATATCATCTACACCAGGATAAGTAAAATTCAGTCCGGCTCCTCCGGTTGATATATCTTCTACAGTATCCCTGAGTCCTCCCGTATATCTTACTACAGGAACGGTTCCGTATCTCATGGAATACATTTGATTTAATCCGCAAGGTTCTACCCTTGACGGCATCAGAAGGAAATCTGCCGATGCATAGATCTTATGGGAAAGATGTTCTTTATATCCCAGATCCAGAGCAAAATTGGTATAGGTATAATCGTATTCCTTGAGTTTATTCTCAATATAGGTATTTCCAGACCCGAGAATCATTATATTTAAAGCTCCGTAGCTTTGCTTTATGCTTTTCCATACTACATCCGGCAAAAAATCGGCCCCTTTTTCTGTAGCAAACCGTCCGATAAAGGCAAATAAAGGAAGTTTGGGATTCAGTCCATATTCTTGGCAGAGTTGTTCTTTATTTTTCTTCTTCTGAGCTACTGCGTTTTTACTGTTAAAATTAAAATCCAGCATCGGATCGGTTTCAGGATTCCAGACTTCAGTGTCAATACCATTGATGATTCCGTATGCTTTCCCAAATTCCTGACGGACCAGGCTTTCTAGCCCGCGGAAGCTGATGAAGAGTTCTTCAAGATATCCTTCGGAAACAGTGGTAAAAGCATGGGCACATTTAATCATGCTGGCCAGAGGATTTATGAATCCGTTCCAGTCCATCAGTCCCCATTTATAAGAATCAAAAGACGGCATATAATGGGCCATTCCCCAACTCATCATTCCCTGGTATTCTCCGTTGTGGATGGTTCCTATTGTTTTCACTCCCTTTAAAAATTCAAATTCACGGCAGTGCTCTACCATAAAGGGAACCAATCCGGTGTGATAATCATGACAGTGTAAAACATCAGGACGGATTTGCATGGCACACAACCAGTGTAGCAACCCATGCTGGAAGGCTATAAACTGGAAACTCTCATCCTGATATCCGTAAGGATTGTCTCTGTCTAATAATCCGGGGATTCTCACCATATACAGTTCAAACCCCAGAGCGTCTGTCTTTTCTTTCAACACCTGAACCTGCAGCATATTGGTTCCCTGATGAATAAATCCGTCAAAAACCAGATCAAATTCATGATCATATATAAAGGGCTTGTTATACCATGGCATTACAACCCTGGCCTCTATTCCTTTTATTTTATTCTGATATTTTGGCAGCGCTCCTACTACATCCGCAAGACCACCTACTTTTGCTACAGGATAACATTCTGTACTTAAATGATAAATAACCATTCTTTATCTCTTGTGTTTAATTCTGTGTAATTTATATTTTTTATCTTTCTTCTGTCTTAAAATAATCCCTGCCAATGGCGGTAATTTCACAGTCATTGATTTCGGATATCCCCGCCATTCTTCATCCTCCTCTTCCAGTATTTCGGGCTCTACTCCGCTTCCGCTGTATTTTTCATCATCGGAATTTAAAACAACCTCCCAATGAGTTCCTGCAGGGATCCCGATTTTATAATCCAGTACTTTTGGAGCCAGATTTAAGACTACCATAGCAATATCATCTTTTCGTTTTCCTTTTCTCAGGTATACATATACTGAGTTTTCCAGATCATCTGCTTCTACCCACTCAAAACCATGTTTATCAAACTGATTTTCATAAAAGGCAGATTCTGATGTATATAGATGATTCAGCTCTTTAACAATTTCCTGCATTCCCTTATGAACAGGGTATTTCAACAAATGCCAGTCCAGGCTTCTGGTAAAGTTCCATTCGCTCGTCTGTCCGAATTCATCTCCCATGAAAAGCAGTTTAGCTCCGGGATGAGTGTACATATATACATATAAGGTACGCAGATTGGCAAATTTCTGCCATTCGTCCCCTTTCATTTTATAGATCAGACTTGCTTTTCCGTGTACGACTTCATCGTGTGACAAAGGCATCATATAATTTTCATTATACATATACATAGAAGCAAATGTTAGTTTATGGTGATGAAACTTTCGATTGGCGAAGTCTTCTTTGAAATAATCCAGTGTATCATGCATCCAGCCCATCATCCATTTCATTCCAAAGCCTACACCTCCGTCATGAACAGGTTTTGTAAGCATGGGAAAATCTGAACTTTCCTCTGCTATGGTCATGATATTATTTCCGAATTCCTTATACACTGCAGTATTGAATTCCTGCAGAAATGTTTTTGCTTCCAGATTTACATTGGTCCCATAGATATTGGGTTCCCACTCGCCCTCATTTCTTGAATAATCCAGATGAAGCATTGACGTTACGGCATCTACACGCAATCCATCAGCATGGTAGCGATCCAGCCAGAACATGGCATTGGAGATCAGAAAAGATTTTACTTCATTTCTTCCATAATTGAAAATGTGAGACTTCCAATCGGGATGAAAACCTTTTCTCGGATCTTCATGTTCATAAAGGTATGATCCGTCGAAACGGTGAAGACCATTAGCATCTCCCGGAAAATGAGAAGGTACCCAATCCAGGATAACACCTATATTATTTCTATGAAGTTCATCAATAAGAAACATCAGATCCTGTGGTGAGCCGAAACGCGAAGTCGCCGCATAAAAACCGGTAATCTGATACCCCCAGCTTGGATCATACGGATATTCCATCACCGGCATGAATTCTACGTGGGTAAAACCCATTTCTTTCACATAGGGAACCAGCTTTTCTGCAATATCCCGATAATTTAAAAACTTCCCAGGATTATCACCTTCCCTCACCCATGAGCCCAGGTGCAGTTCATACACTGATATAGGAGCTTCCAGCCTGTTTTTTTCCCAGCGGCTATCCATCCATTCCTTATCATTCCATTCATACCAGGTAGTAGAAACCAGGGAAGCTGCCTGAATATTCTGTTCCCAGCTTACCGCATAAGGATCGCTTTTTTCCAGGATATCACCTCTTGGTGTTTCAATGGCATATTTATATAACGTTCCCCAGGTTAACCCATCAATAAATCCTTCCCAAATTCCGGACCCGTCCCATCTTGGGAACAAAATATGATCTTTATGATTCCAGTTATTAAAATTGCCAATCACGGAAACTTTCTTTGCATTGGGCGCCCATACTGAAAAATATACTCCTTTTATTCCATCTTTCTCCGCAGAATGTGCTCCAAATTTACCATACAGCTTGTAATGCCTACCTTCTTTGAAAAGATACACATCATGGTCGGTGAAAAGCGTGTAGGTTTTAACAGAATTCATCAAGATCGGTTTGTATTTATATTTTCTTTGAAACTACGAAAAATACTGACAATCTTGATTAATTATTCATCAAATAATCGCCAACTTAATTTCGGTTTTCGTCTATCTATCAAATATATCATTTTTTAACTCACATTTTTATGATTTCAAAACAATCTTTTTTTATAAATTTATCATCAACATTATTAAACACACACGATGAGGTTTGAACTTTATACCGAAGAAAAAGACGACAGAACAGTATTTATTACCGGAAATTTCAACAGCTGGAATCCTAAAGACTATAACTTTCAGCTTAAACAAATTGATCCCTCCAATTACTTTATAGAAATTGAAGATCAGATTCTTCCCGAAGAAATTGACTATAAATTCACAAAAGGAGGTTGGGAGAATGTGGAGCTGGATGAATATGGAAATATCACACCCAACCGAAAAGTAAAAAAAGCAGCCGGTGAAACTTCGGATACTGTAAAAAAATGGAGATTAAACTGGGGGCCGTTCAAAGAAGAATATTATCCTATTGCTGAAGTAATTTCCGAAAATTTTTATATCCCGCAGCTTGACCGCCACCGGAAAGTCTGGGCACTGCTTCCCTACGATTATCATACAACGGACAAGCGATATCCTGTTTTATATCTTCAGGACGCCCAAAACTTATTCAATGAAGGAAGCGGCTTCGGAAACTGGGAAATTGACAAGAAGCTGTCTATCCTTGCAGAATATGGCCGTGGTGACCTTATCATCATTGCGATAGAACATGGCAGCGAGGAAAGAATTAAAGAATATATTTTCGACAATGACCATGTAGCCAACGGTTCCGAGGGAAAAAAATACATCCGCTTTATTGCAGATACCTTAAAACCTTTTGTGGATGAAAATTACAGAACAAAAAAAGACCGTGACAATACCGGAATCGGAGGCAGTTCATTGGGTGCACTCATCAGTATATACAGTGGGTTTCTTTATCCTGAAGTCTATTCCAAATTATTGATCTTTTCTCCTTCGCTTTGGGTAGAGCCCAACAACAACTTTCCGATGATGAATTTCCGGGTTCCTTTTAAAACAAAAATTTATCTCTATGGAGGCGGCCAGGAAGGATCTAAAATGGTCAAAAGAATTCATATTTTTGAAGAATATCTGAAAAGATGGGAAGAGAAAAAGCTTTTTGATTTTGAGTTTAAGACCAATATCAATCCTGAAGGAACCCATAATGAATTTTACTGGTCACAGGAGTTTCCAAGAGCCATTGAATGGCTATTCTACGATAATACAGAAAACCCTGTAGAAGTAAAACCACAACAACAAAGCATTAAAAACTAAGCTTGCAAAACCGCTGAAGAAGGTTTTCAGAGAGACAATAACAAATGAAGAGCGATTTGCATATGGTTTTAGAAAAATATAACATCTATTTATGAAACTAATTAATAAAAAAAACAAAAATTACACTCAGATTTTTCACTTATTTACAGAAGAAGAATGGGTAAAATCCAGTAAAAATTTCAACAAAAATATCGCTACTTTTTTTACAGGAAAGAAGTATGAAGTTTTCATCAATGCCCATGAAGAAGGAATTACCTATTTCATCGGATTAGGAAAATCTACGGTACAGAATTTCGAAATCCAGCAGGTTGCAGCCAAATTCTCACAAACACAGAAAGAAAAACTGCAGGCAGTTCCTACGCTGGCTCTGGCAGATTTCATGAATGAAAAACAATTTGAGGAATTTGTAAAAGGACTTTTAGCTGGAACTTACAACTATCCTTTTGATAAAAAACATGCTTTCTGGAATGTAAAATTTGAATTGCATTTTGAAAATTTAAGCCAGAAAAAGCTAGATCACATCAGTCAGAAAACGGAAGCCCTTATTAATGGTCAGACTGCCTGCCAGGATTGGCTCAACAAACCTGCCAATCTTAAAAAACCGGATATTTTAAGTGCATATCTTAAAAATCTGGCAAAAAAGCACGAATTGAAATACACGGTGTTTAACAGGAAAAAATGTGAAGAGCTTGGATTAGGCGCTTATCTATCAGTCAATCAGGGAAGCGCTTATGATGCAGCTTTCACTATTTTAGAATATAAAACTACGGTTAAAAATGCCAGGACTTTCGGACTGGTAGGAAAATGTATTTTGTTTGATACAGGAGGAATATCAATAAAAAGCTCTGCCAATCTGCATTATATGAAATCTGATATGGGAGGGGCTACAGCTGTTTTGGGAACTTTAATTTATGCTGCAGAAATGCAGCTTCCTGTGAATATTATTGCTGTTCTTCCTATTACCGATAATGCTGTTTCAGAAAAAGCCCTGCTTCCGAGTGATGTGATCACAGCCTATAACGGAAAAACCATTGAAGTACTTGATACCGATGCCGAAGGCCGTTTGATCCTTGCCGACGGATTATCTTATCTTTCCAAAAACTACAAAACAGATTTTCTGATTGACCTTGCTACTTTAACGGGAAGTTCTGTACGCATGTTTGGAGACACTTGTGCTGCAATGTTTTCCAATAATGAGGAACTGAAAAATAATCTGATAAAAACCGGAGATCAAACCAATCAGCGAGTATGGAATCTACCGTTATGGGATGTCTGGAAAGATGATATCCAGTCTGATGTAGCCGATATGAAAAATATTTCCCTGAAGCCTGTTGGAGACTGCATTATTGCAGCCAAATTCTTAGAGCAATTCATTGAAAACCACCCTAAATGGGCTCATCTGGATATTGCCGGAGTAGCCTTCGGAAGTGTAGGTTATGCTAAGGAAAAAGCAGCAACTGGTTTTGGGGTTCAACTCCTTGTGAATTTAATTGAAAATTATCATTAAAAATTAGTTTTTTACAAAAAAACTCTGTATAATTGATTAGTGAATTTTCAAAAACGCACGATATTGCATTTTTTGATATTAATAAAACAATAAACAAATGCTTTTATTTTTGAAAATTCACTAAATATTAAAAAACATTATATGGAGAAGAAAACTATTGTGTGTATTTCGTGCTATTACAAAGGCTACGATTTTATGGACGAAATGAAGAATCTCGGCAATAAAATCATCTTAGTAACCTCTGAAAATCTTAAAGAAAAAAACTGGCCATGGCATGCAATTGATGAGGTATTTTATATGCCGGAACTCAAGCCATCCGTATGGAATCTGGAGCATCTGATTCAGGGATTTTCCCACCTGATGAAAACCAGAAAAGTAGATGCTGTAGTGGCATTAGATGATTATGATGTAGAAAAAGCTGCATTAATCAGGGAAACATTCCGTATTCCGGGAATGGGACAGACTACACACCGATATTTCAGGGATAAACTGGCTATGCGCCAGAAGGCAAAAGATTCAGAAATCAGCGTTCCCGAATTTACAGCTGTATTCAATGACAATGAAGTTAATGAATTTACAGACCGTGTTCCTGCACCATGGGTGCTAAAGCCCCGTTCTGAAGCATCAGCATCAGGAATTAAAAAAATAACTTCCAAGGAACAACTTTATGAGGCACTGGAGACACTGGGAGAAGAACGTCATCTTTTTTTACTGGAAAGTTTTAAACCCGGAGACGTTTATCATGTGGACAGCCTTACTTTTAATAAAAAAATTATATTCACTTCTGCCTCAAAATACCTTGCCCCTCCTATGCAGGTTTCCCATGAAGGCGGAGTATTCAGATCCAAAACTTTAGGAAGATATTCTGAGGAATTTAAGGCATTGGAAGAAATTAACGCCAGAGTACTTTCCAATTTTGGATTAATCAATGGTGCAACCCATACAGAATTTATCAGAGGAAAAGAAGATGGAAAATGGTATTTCCTTGAAACCTCATCAAGGGTTGGCGGTGCTCATATTCCGGATCTGGTAGAGGCCTCAAGCGGCATTAATATCTGGAGAGAATGGGCTAAAATTGAAGATGCTCTTCTGAGAGGAAATGATTACAGTGTTTCACCACCTACAGGATACTACTCAGGACTGATTGTTGCTCTTATTAAAGATAAAGAGCCGGATTACAGCAATTTTGAATGCGAAGAGGTTGTAAAATTCCTTCCGATAGATTATCACGTCGGGATTGTTTACAAATCCGACGAGGCCTCCGTTGTACAGGACAGACTGGATTCTGCAGCAGAAATGATTCATGCGGATATGCTGAATATTCTTCCCCCAAAAAGCAACAAGCTCAGCTCATAAATTATGAATTCTGATATTGACATTCAAAATATTATTGAATACATAATATACAATCTGCCAGAAGAATCTATTGTAAAACGTAATTTAGAGAACATCAATTCCGGAAAATGGCAAAGCAAAGTGTACTATCAGTTTATTGATTCTACTCATGCCAACAAACCGGGTTCAAAATAGATTTTTAAAGAAAAATATTATCCTGGAACATCCAGAATCAGGGACAATCGTACTGGATATTTTAGAAAAAGATCAGCTTGGAGGAATTGAATTTATCAAATTAATATAAGAATTAAACAAAGAAAAATGCCTCACATAGAACATACAGAATATTACTCAAATATATTGGGAACAAGTCTCAAGGTAGAAGTGACCGGGCATTACGGCCACCCTATTATCATGTTTCCTACTTCCCAGGGACAATACACCCAGAATCATGATTTTCATCTTAACGGAAGTATCAACTGGTTTATAGAACAGGGAAAAGTAAAGCTTTACAATGTCCAGACAATTGACAGCTGGAGTTTTTATGATGACAAAATATCTCCTCAGCAAAGAATAAGAAACTATGAACGATATATACAGTTTCTGATCCAGGAATTCGTTCCCTATATTCAGAAACTTCATAAAACCCATCGTGTAGCAGTAGCCGGAGCAAGTTTTGGAGGATATCACGCGGCCAATTTTGCATTCAGGTTTCCCGATGTGGTTTCCCATCTGTTTTGTCTTTCCGGAGCGTTCAGTATAAGGAATTTCATGGATGGCTATTCTGATGAAATGGTATACTTCAACTGTCCGAGGGAGTTCGTAAAAAATGATGAAGCCTGGAAATACAAACACATGCACATTGTACTCAGTACTTCTGATCAGGATATCTGTAAAGAAAAAAATGTTGAAATGGCCGAAATTTTAAGGCTGAAGGGAATCGACTTCTGGTACGACGAAAGAAAATGGATAGGCCATGACTGGCCGCTGTGGAGAATGGTCTTCCCAACCTTTATAGGAGCATTTTTCTCCTAAAAAACAATAAAAAACAAATAGAAAAAAATATACACCCATCTTAAAAACAAAAATTATGACAAAAAAAGTAGGAATTCTTTTCGGTATGGAAGACACCTTTCCCTGGGCATTTATAGACAAAGTGAATGAACTGGGAGGTGGAGAGATCATCGCTGAACCCGTTACCATTGATAAATTAGAACAGGGTGCAGATTATGGTTATGCGGTAATCATCGACAGAATTTCACAAGACGTTCCCTTTTACAGAGCTTATCTGAAGAATGCTGCACTCAATGGGACTTATGTAATCAACAATCCGTTTTGGTGGAGCTCTGATGAGAAGTTTTTCAACAATGCCCTGATGTCTAAACTTGGAATTCCGCTTCCTAAGACCGTTCTGCTTCCGTCACACGAAAGACCGGACAATACTTCTGAAACCTCATTCAGAAACCTGAAATTTCCGCACGACTGGGAATATATCTTTAATTATGTAGGCTTTCCGGCATACATGAAACCTCACGATGGTGGTGGCTGGAAAAATGTGTATAGAGTGGAAAACCCGGATGATCTATGGAACAAACTGGGAGAAACGGAACAACTTGTAATGATGGTACAGGAAGAAATTATCTTTGATGATTATTACAGGGTGTACTGCCTGGGCAGAAAATATGTCCACATCATGCCTTATGAGCCCAGAAATGCTCCTCACCTGAGATATGCAACAACTCATCAGACACAAGGTGAAGAACTTGAAAAACTGCTGAAAACTATTCATGATTATACCATTACCATGAATGAAGCGTTAGGGTATGATTTCAATACCGTAGAGTTTGCAGTAAGAGACGGTATTCCTTATGCCATTGACTTCTGTAACCCGGCTCCGGATGCAGACCGAAATTCTGTGGGAGAAGAAAATTTCGCATGGATTATAGAACACGCTGCAAAACTGGCTATAGAAAAAGCTAAAGAATATGTTCCTGGGAAACCTAATATTACTTGGGGAACCTTTGTGAAAGATTCCATAAAATAACATTGAAAAAAATAAAAAACACAATAAAAATGCATCAGTTTACTATTGGAATTGAAGAAGAATATCAGATCATTGATGTAGAAAGCAGAGATCTGGTTTCTCACGTTTCAAAGATCATTGAGGGTGGCAAAGCGGTTTTAAGTGAAAATTTAAAACACGAAATGCACGAATCCATGATTGAAATGGAAACAGGAATCTGCCAGAATATTCAGGAAGCCAGAGCAGAATTGACGAATTTAAGACGCCATCTTATCAACATCGCTCACGAGCAGGGGCTTCGCGTTTCCGGAGGAGGCACTCACCCTTTTTCACATTGGTCAGATAACAATATCACACAGGGAGAAAGATACATCAAGATCGTGGACGACATGGGAGATGTAGCCCGTGAAAACCTTATTTTCGGACTGCACGTCCACATTGGAATTCCTAATCGTGAAGAAGGAGTAAGAATTCAGAATGTAATGCGTTATTTTCTTCCCCACGTATATGCTCTTTCTACCAATTCACCATTCTGGATAGGAAGATACACCGGGTTTAAATCTTACAGACAGGAAATCTTTGTAAAATTCCCTAGAACCGGAATTCCGAGTTATTTTAACTCTCTGGCAGAATTCGACAGCTATGTAGATCTTCTTGTGAAAACAGGAACCATCGACAATGCCAAGAAAATCTGGTGGGATCTGCGTGTACATCCGTTCTACCCTACGATTGAATTCAGAATCTGTGATATGCCGCTGAGAATTGATGAAACAGTATGCCTTGCTGCTATCATGCAGAGTCTCGTTGCCAAGATCTATAAACTTCACCAGCAAAATCTGAGCTTCAGAAGCTACAGAAGACTCCTTTTGAACGAAAACAAATGGCGAGCTTCCAAAAGTGGTATTGAAGCTCATCTCATTGATTTCGGAAAAGAAGAATCTGTTCCCTATCCTCACTTACTGAAAGAGCTTTTAGAGTTTATTGATGATGTGGTAGACGATTTGGGATGCCGCCATGAAGTGGAATATGCCTGGAAAATTCTTGAAAACGGAACCGGTGCAGACAGACAGCTTCAGATCTTTAAGGAAACAGGGGATCTCACGAAAGTGGTTGATTATATGATCTCTGAAACGGAGTATGGCATAACACATGGTGAAACTGCTTCATAATATTTTTGGTAACTTTACAAAAAATATGATGTAATGAAAGATATTCGAATTGCTCTGCTGGACATGAACAACAATCATGTGAATCAAGGTTTTAGAAACATTAAAGAAATTTCCGAAGCATTTCAGCAGAACTCTGAAGAAAATGTTGTCATCAAGACGTTTGATGTGAGATTTAAAGATGAAATGCCCGAGATCGGAGACTTTGATATTTTCATTTCTTCAGGAGGTCCGGGAAACCCACATCGTGAAGGTCTTGCCTGGGAAGACAGATTTTCCCGTTTTTTAGATTCTGTTTTTGAACATAATAAATACAGCGAAGATAAAAAATACCTTTTCCTGATCTGCCATTCATTTCAACTGGCGAGTATTCACTGGAACCTGGGTAATATCTGCAAAAGAAAGTCTTATTCCTTTGGAGTAATGCCCGTTCATAAAACAGAGGAAGGCCAGGAGGAGTTTTTATTCAAAAATCTTCAGGATCCTTTTTATGCAGTAGATTCCAGAGCGTATCAGTTTATCGAGCCTGATCATGACCGTTTTGATGAACTTGGAATGACCATCATGGCGATTGAGAAGTTCCGTCCTCATATCAATCTGGAAAGAGCGGTAATGGCGGTTCGTTTTTCAGAAGAGATATTCGGAACACAGTTTCACCCTGAAGCCAATCCTGAATCTTTAATTGAAAACCTGAAAGACGAAAAAAACAGAGAGGCCATGATCGAAAATTTCGGTATGGAAAAATATCTTGAGACTATCGATAGAATAGATGATGAAGATAAAATCATTCTGACCAGACATCAGATCCTTCCGAGATTTCTTCAGTTTGCAAAAAAAAACATTTTGAAAGAAGCTGAATCTTTGGTTTAAAGGCTGGAAGCTGGAAGAAGGATGCTGGAAGTTATTATCAGTTAAGACTACTGAATATCCTTTTATTCATGAACTGACACGATAAATAATTCCATATTTAAGAACTTCCCTCTCCCAGCTCTCTACTATAATATAACAATCGGACAGAAATGTTCGATTTTTTTAACATCACAAAGAAAAAAAATATGATTCCAAAATACAGAAAACAGTATAATCAGGAGTTTTCGGATGAAAAGTACAATCAATTAAAAAATATACTGGCAGAAAAAGGAGGTACAGCACCTGCTTTCAGAGTTTCAGAAAGCCCTATGTTCCTGACTAAAGAATTTGAGAGTAAGCTTATTGATGCCAGCGAAAGTATTATCAGCCAGATTAAGGCCATGCCTGCAGAAACACTTCGGAAAGCTATCCCTGATAACTGCAGAGTGCCCAATGATACGGACCAGCCTCATTTTTTCACGATAGATTTTGGAGTCTGCAAAAGCGAAGATGGTACAATAGAACCTCAGCTAATCGAGCTTCAGGCATTTCCTTCTTTGTACGCTTTCCAGAAAGTATATGAGGAAACATATTGTGAAGTCTATCCTTTTCTTTCGGAGATCAGAAATCCTATGCCGCATGAAACCTTTAAAAACTATTTGAAAGAACTGATTGTTGGAGATGAAAATCCTGAAAATGTAATTCTGCTTGAAATTTTTCCGGAAAAACAGAAAACAGCTATTGATTTTGTTTTAACAGAGAAATTATTAGGAATAAAAACAGTATGCCTTACCAAAGTAAAGAAAGAGGGTAAAAAGCTGTATTATGAAAATAACGGAAGGCTTATAGAAATTAAAAGAATCTACAACCGCGTTATATTTGACGAGCTGGACAACATTCCGGATCTTACCACAGAATTTGATTTCCGTGAAGAAGTAGATGTAAAATGGATCACGCACCCCAATTGGTTCTTTAAAATTTCAAAGTTCCTTTTGCCTTTACTGAAGCATCAGTTTGTTCCAAAGAGCTATTTTCTACATGAATTCCCGGAAAATGAAAACCTTGAAAATTTTGTATTAAAACCTTTATTTTCATTCGCAGGAAGTGGAGTCAATTTAAATCCTACGAAGGAAATTACAGACTCTATTGAGGATAAGGAAAACTATATTTTGCAGAGAAAAGTGTATTATGAGCCTATTTTTGAAGATATCAACGGAGATTTTTCAAAAGCAGAGATCCGTTTGTTGTATATTTGGCGGGAAAATGACGAACGCCCTATTTTATTGGAAAATTTGGGGAGAATGACCAAAGCAGCAATGGTAAATGTAGACTTCAATAAAAAGGATGCCATCTGGATTGGAAGTTCGAATGCTTTTTTTGGATAGACAACGTATAAAACTAATAATACATTGCGATTTGCCTCATTATGATGGTCATTATTCCATTTACCATTCCAACGATCAGATTAGAACTCATTCCTTTGTATTTTCTTAAAAAGATGCAGAACATAAAGAAAACCTGGGAAAGCTAATAAAAAACAAAACCTCCGAAATTCCGGAGGTTTTGTTTTTATCTTATTCTTGTAATCATCTATGAATATCTTTAGTATAAAAGTTGATCAGAAAACAATATAACCTGGAAAGAAGCTCAAAAAGCTCGGATGGAAATGTTTAAAGGTAAACTTTGAAATACAATAACAAACGATCCCTCTTAGCGAGGGATCGTTTTTATAAATCTGGACATGCCATTTGGTTGTCATGCGGGATACATACTTTATCATCGCCCCACGGCATAGGGCAATCACGCCAACCTGGAGGGCATCCACCTTTTCCGTTGATACTTCTTAATTTCTCCTTAGAGATTTTCTTTAAATTTTTCATGGTTTTGATTTTAGTTTAGAATCAAATATAATAATTATTCTCCAATTAGAGATTTAACATAAAAAAATATCTGTTAAGGATTTTCATAAACAGAAAAATGTCCAATAAAATTGCAATACGTTTTATTAATTCCGTATTGCAATTTTAATAAGTTGTATAAATATGTACTTACACGTTTTTATCATCTTCCAACAACTCTTTGGTCTGATACTCCTGTACCAGATCAATGGCATTGGAAATAACATCACTTAAAGCCGTGATAAACGTTCCTTCTTCAGCCATTCCCATAGCATGTTTTAATGCTTCAATTTCTTTAGGAATGATCTCATAGCTGACATCTCTGCCTGCAGCGTTAATACCATCAATAATCAATCCGTTGATTTCATCTTCTGTTCTTCCACGAAGATGCTTTTCATTTCGGATGATAATATAATCAAACATTCTTCCCGCAATCTTTCCGCACTCTCTGATATCGTTATCTCTTCTGTCTCCAACACCGGAAATAATTCCGATTTTCTTTGTTGACTCCACGTTTTTCAGATAGTCTTCAATGGCTTCGTATCCTGAAGGATTATGAGCGAAATCGATCAGTACTTTAAAATTTTTGAATTTAAAGACATTCAGTCTCCCCGGCGTAAGCTGAGCACTTGGAATAAATGTTCTCAAAGAATTGGAAATATCCTCAATCCCGAAACCATAAAGATAGCTCGCTAAACTAGCTGCCAGTACGTTTTCAATCATAAACCGGGCCTTTCCTTCCATGGTGATCGGGAAGTCTTTGGCTTTTCCTATTCTGATTTTCCAGTCTCCTTTTTTAATAGTGACAAATCCTTCTTCATACACGCAGGTGATTTTTCCTTCTTTCGCAAATTTTACGATATGAGGATTGTTTTCATCCATACTGAAAATAGCCACATTACAATCAAGATCATTCACGATCTTCATAGAATATTCATTATCGGCATTCAATACACTCCAGCCACTCTTTTTAACACTATCCAGTACGACACGTTTTACTTTGGTAAGATCTCTTAAGCTGTGAACATCATTCATTCCCAAGTGATCTTCCTCAATATTGGTCAGAACTCCGATATCACATTGTGAGAAACCAAGCCCGGAACGTAAAATTCCTCCTCTGGCAGTTTCCAGTACTGCAAATTCTACCGTTGGATCTTTCAGGATAAATTCTGCAGAAAGCGGTCCTGTTGTATCTCCTTTTGACAACATTGTATTTTGAATGTAAATCCCGTCCGAAGTGGTAAATCCTACTCTGTAACCATTGCTTTTTACAATATGTGAAATAAGTCTTGTAGTTGTTGTTTTCCCGTTAGTCCCCGTTACGGCAATAATTGGAATGGTAAAAGGTTTCCCTTGCGGGTAAAGCATATCAACCACCGGTGCCGCTACATTTCTTGGCAGTCCTTCACTTGGGGCCAGGTGCATTCTGAACCCAGGTGCTGCATTGACTTCAATAATAGCTCCGCCGCTTTCTTTTAAAGGCTGAGTTAAATTTTCCGCCATTACATCAATACCGCATACATCCAATCCGATAATTTTGGAGATCCTTTCCGCCATTGTGATATTTTCCGGATGTACCATATCTGTTACATCAATGGATGTTCCTCCGGTTGAGAGATTCGCCGTTGATTTCAGATAGACCACCTCTCCCCTTTGAGGAATAGTTTCCAGCGTATATTGAAGCTTTTCAAGAAGTTCCAATGTATCTTTATCTACTTCAATCTCAGTAAGGACATTTTCATGGCCATAACCTCTTCTTGGGTCTTTGTTTTCTTTCTCAATAAGCTGCTGAAGATTCAGTTCGCCATCTCCTACAACATGGGCAGGAACTCTTCTTGCCGCTGCCACCATCTTATTATTAATCACCAGTATACGGAAATCGTAGCCTGTGATATATTTTTCAACGATTACTTTTCTGGAATATTTCTGGGCATGTTCCAGACCTATTTTAGCAGATTCCCATTCGTTGACATTAATTGAGGAGCCTTTTCCGTGATTTCCATCCAAAGGTTTTAAAACAATCGGGTAGCCAATTTTTCTGATTACAGCGTCCAATCCTTCCTCGTCTACCACCAAATCACCAATCGGCACCGGAATAGCCGCATCATGAAGCATTCTTTTCGTTAATTCTTTATTACATGCGATATCAACAGCAATAGAACTTGTTTTTCCGGTAATGGTAGCCTGAAATCTCTGCTGATTTACCCCATACCCCAATTGTACAAGAGAATTTGTTCCCAATCTGATCCAGGGAATTTTTCTGGAAGCAGCTTCTTCTACAATACTTCCCGTAGAAGGTCCAAGACGGACACGTTCTCTGATTTCTTTTAATCTATGAATACAGGCATTTAAATCATAGTCCTTTCCTTCTATCAGGGCTTCTGCAATCTTCGTTGCTTCTTCAGCAGCGTAAATTCCCGCATTTTCTTCAATATAATTGAAAACCACATTATACACGCCCGGGGTTTTCGTTTCCCGGGTTCTGCCAAACCCCACATCCATTCCTGCCAGGGTCTGTATTTCCAAAGCGATATGCTCTATCACATGCCCCATCCATGTTCCGGTTTCCACTCTATGAAAAAAACCACCTTCCACTCCTTCCGAGCAACGATGGGTAATCAATGAGGGTATTAATTTTTCAATCCTTTCCCTGAATCCTTCGATTTTATTGGTAGGATAATTCTCCATTTCTTCTAAGTCTAACCTCATCTGTATCAGCTTCTTTCTTCTGATGCTCCAGATGTTTGGACCGCGTAGTGCCTGAATCTTTTCGATTTTCATAGTCTATTGGCATTTTAACAGTTAACAATAACTCCTTTCATAGCCAAAGATAATGTAAAACCCTAAACGAAACTATACCACATTTAAAGATTCGTTAAAAAAAAATTAATTTTAATTAACATTCCTAAAACATTAAAAATCAACGAAAGATGGCACGAAATTAGCCAATGAATGTGAATTATTTTTTAATTTTGTACCATGACGAAGCCTGTTGGAAAATTAATAGTTATCGGAGGAGCTGTAAACAAAGGAAGTTTTGCGGAAACCGATTATGATCAGAATATCGAAAAGAATCTTAATTTTTTTGAGCGTGGGATCTTAAGGAAGATCATCAACGAATCTAAACTCAAGGAAGATTCTGTTATTGAAATTGTAACAACCGCCTCTCAAATCCCACAGATTGTAGGTTCTGAATACAAAAAGGCATTTGAATTTCTGGGTGCTAAAAATGTAAATGTTCTGGATATCCATAACCGTGAAGAAGCCAATTCTGATGCGATGGTGGCAAGAGCCAATGCTGCTGATGTCATGATGTTTACCGGAGGTGATCAGCTGAGACTCACCTCTATTCTTGGAGGAACAAGATTTCATGATACAATTCTGTTAAAATACCAGGAACAGGATTTTATTTATTCCGGAACTTCAGCGGGAGCTGCAGCGGCATCCGAGAATATGATCTACCAGGGAAGCAGCTCTGAAGCACTTTTAAAAGGAGAAATCAAAACCACTCAGGGATTAGGTTTAATTGATAATGTCATTATTGATACACACTTTGTACAGCGTGGCAGAATCGGGCGTCTTTTCCAGGCGGTAGTCAATAATCCGAGAACGCTGGGAATTGGACTGGGAGAAGATACAGGACTTTTTATTCATAATGATGTGATGACAGCTGTAGGTTCAGGTCTTGTTATTCTGGTGGACGGAAGATTTATTAAAGATACCAATCTTACGAATATTAATCTTGGGGAGCCTATTTCGATTGATAATTTAACAGTACATGTCATGTCTATGAATGATCACTATGATCTTACCACGAAGACATTAACGATTGAGAATTCTCAGTTTAATCCGATACCTCAGGATAAATAACTCAAAAGTAATTCTTACTTTAGTTGAAAATAAAACTAAATGAAAGAAGAAAAAATTGAACAATTGATTACCCTTCTTCTGGAAGGTTATGATGTGGAAAATAAAGAAGAAATTATTTCAAACTGTTCTTCATGCTATGCAAATCCGGCCCAATATATAAAAGATAATGATGCAGAATGGGTTATTGAAAGTAATGAAGACGGTGCATTTGAATTTTCGGTGACTAATGAACTTTTTGATTTTCTAATCCGAGGTGATAAAATAGATGAAATTCATGAACTTATTGATGAAAGTCTCAATACTATAATTGGAGATTTTCCAATAGGAATACGATATGCAGATGATTATTTTAAGTGGCTGCAGCCGATTCTTAATCAGGAAGATCCGCCGCTGGAAGTTATTGAGCTTGCAGACAGCTATTCTGATGAGTTACAACTTATCATTGTAGAAAAGCATAATGTAGAAAGTATTTCAAAACTTTGTCATGAATTGATGGTTCATTTTAAAAGGACTTCAATACCCTACTAATTGTATCTAAAGAAATTAACAATTAAAAAAATAAAACTAAACTTTATTTATGAAGCTCATTATCCACGGAGGTTTTTTCTCAGAAAGCGACCAAAGCCATGAAGTAAAAACTGCAAAACAGAATTCTTTACAAGAGATTGCTCAAAAAGCATTTGCTTATCTTAAGACCCATTCGGCTTTTGATACCGTTGCTTATGCCGTATCATTGCTGGAGGACGATCCGTTATATAATGCGGGAATCGGTTCTCAGATCCAGAGTGATGGTGTTATCCGTATGAGTGCTGCTATTATGAACGGAGAAACTCAAAGACTAAGCGGAGTGATCAATATCCAGGATGTGAAGAACCCTATTTTGGTTGCTAGAGATCTTATTGGAGAAGATGACCGGGTTTTGGGAGGTCATGGCGCAAAAATCTATGCTGTGGAACATGGCTTTGAAAATTTTTCTACAGAAATTCCTCAGAGAAGAAGTGAATATGAAGCCAAATTGGCCAACGGAGGTAAAGGCACAGTAGGGTGTGTAGCGATTGATCAGGATGGAAAACTGGCTGTTGCTACGTCTACAGGCGGAAAAGGTTTTGAGATTCCGGGAAGGATTTCAGATTCTGCCACAGTGGCCGGAAATTATGCCAACGCCTTTTGTGCTGTGAGCTGTACTGGTGTGGGAGAAGATATTGTAAGCAATGCTACTGCTACAAAAATTGTAACACGGGTTACAGATGGAATGAGTCTTCAGCAGGCTTTTAGCAAAACATTTGATGAACTTAAAACCATTGATGGGTTTGCAGGTGCTATTGCTATTGATAAGAATGGCAATATCTATCATCAGGACTCCTATCCTACTATGGTTTTCGCCAGTTTTGATGGCGAAAATTTTGAAGTCTTCTCTTAAATTTAACATTTTTTTATAAGTCCGGTTATTTTTTTGGCACGTATTTTACATTATTAATAACAACAAATTTTAATATTAATACATAAAAAAATAGAAATCATGGGAAACAAAGCAAAAGGCTTATTAGCTTTATTAGGTTTAGGTGCATTAGCTTATTGGAAATATAAGAATTCAAGCCCTGAAGATCAACAGGCAGTAAAAGATAAAATCAATACAGCGAAAGATAATCTTAACAAATGGGGAAATGACCTTAAAACAAAAGCCAATGATGTTGCTTCCCAAGTTCAGACTAAAGTGGACGAAGCAAAGACAAAGGCTGAAGATTCTTTAAGCTAAATAAAAGCAGTTTTTTTAACATTCATATATAGGAAAAGTCATCGTAAATCAATATTACGATGACTTTTTATTATAGAAAAATTTCAGTTAATATTTATTTTTTCTGGGCTGCCAAAGCAAAGACCAGTGGTATTTTATTTCCAAACTGAGGAATTCTCCATTTTCCTTTTTCAAATTCATCTACATGTCTGAAGCAAGGATATGGCGACCAGTCGAACTCACGGAAAGTATTCAGGTTTAAATCTTTTTTAATCAGATTATCGAGAACTTCTGATAATGAATGATTCCACATTACGTATTCCTGTACAATGGGTGCAGACTGATCCGCATAAGTTCCTTCATAGGTTTCTACAATCGGTTTTTCATTAAAATAATTGTAAGCCACTTTTGTAAAGTCATCATCAAACATCCAAACAACCGGGTGAAATTCTGCCATAATAAACTGTCCACCAGGCTTTAAAAAGTGGTGGATAATACCCGCCCATTTTTCAAGATCGGGAAGCCAGCCTATTGTGCCATAACTTGTATAAACGATATCAAATTTCTGATCCAGAATATTAGGCAGATCATAGACATCTGAACAGATAAATTCTGTATCCGTTCCGCATTTCTGGGCAAGATCTCTGGCAGCATCAATGGCATTATCAGAAAGATCAATTCCGGTAACTTTTGCCCCCATTCTTGACAGAGAAATAGAATCCTGTCCGAAATGGCATTGCAGGTGAAGAATAGTCTTTCCTTTTATATCTCCAAGAAGCTCCAATTCTATTGTATTCAGAGAAGTTCTTCCTTTTAAAAATTCATCTACAAAGTAGAAATCCGACTTCAGATGCGGTTCTACTTTAGCATTCCATGATTTTTTATTTATTTCTAAGTAATTTTCCATTGTTTTAGCTTAAAATAATGTTAGTCCTGCTTTTTATTAAAGCTTCTCTACTATTGATCATAATTTCCCCATCAGTTTTTTCTTTTGTTCAAGAAATTCTTCTTCATTTAAAACTCCGGATTCTTTTAACCTTCCCAGCTGTTCGAGCTGATCTAAAACACTGGGTTCAGATTTGCTCTGAATATGTTCTTCCGGACGGGACATGAATTCTCTTACCTTTTCACAAAACAGCTCTGCATGGTACTTTCCTACTCCATCAATCTCTACAACATCATCTGTAACCTGAATATCTATAGAAGCCAGTAAAAATGCTGTTTCATATTGTATTGAGCTTATTTTGCTGTAAGAAAAGTCTTCTACTTTCAACCCGTACATAAATTCCTTATCTACAAAAATTAATCTTCTGTCTGTAGCTACTAGAATAATATGATGATTGTTTATTTTATTTCTGCCTTCAACGAGATAGACAATTTTTTCGTCTGCTGAAAGAATATCCGGCAGCTCATGAATTTCTTTTCTGGCAAATATGGTAGGGCTGATATCCAGTTTTTTAAGTTCTTCTCTTATTTCGTCAAGTCTTGATTTTTCACTCATAGTAACAGTTTATGAGCCTAAATTACTATTTCTTGGGAAAAGAATAATTTAATTTGACTAAAATATTAAGTTTCAGATGGAATTACAATAGAGCTGTGCAGGCAGTACACCTTCCAGCCTAATGTTTCATACAGCAGCTTCCCTTCTTCTGTTGCCACTAAAAGATTTTTTGAAAATCCTTTTGACAAAGCGATCTTCTCAAGTTCTTTCAATAAAAAAGAAGCAAGACCTTTCCTTTGATGATTTTTTTCAGTAATAATCCTATCGTATACTGCAACAGTATTTATAAGAGAGACACGGCCTATAGAAGCCTGTTCACCATTCTCTGCTACAATCCTGACAACAAAAGTTGTGTTGTACTCAGAAAATTCTAAGTGATACCCTTCTGCAAGGCTGATTTCCGGGAAATTCATCGGGTGGAAACAGGTCATCATATATCCCTGTGCCTGCAGTTTCCATCTTTCAGGGATTTTTCCTTCAAATTCTTCAGGAGAAGCAGATACTTTGAGATAAACCCAGGGCTCGTCAATTGAATCTGCAAGCTGGAAAAAATCATCATTAAGTTGAGGAAATACAAAACGTTCTTTTTGTGTTTCATCTCCTACCATCACGTGGAATCCGGATTTATACTGAACAGGAAAAGATACTTCTCTTGAGAGACACCATCCCTTAAGCCAATTTTCTACGATTTCTACTGATACTCTGTCCTTCATGATTCACTATTAAACGTTTTATTATAATTGCTCCAGCAGTTTCTTTTTCTGCTCTGCAAATTCTGCATCAGTCAAGATTCCACTTTCTCTCAGCTTTCCTAATTTTTCAAGCTGATTAAAAATTTCTTCTGATGACACTGAAACACTTTTGCTTGCAGAATTAATTTGTTTCGGAGATTGTTCCTTAGGATTATTATACATGGCTTTTATGGTGTCATAGAACTTCTCTGCATCTTCCTTATCCATATAGCATTCAAACTCAACTACTCTTTCGTCCAAATGCAGTTTAATGATCGGAGATCTCGGATCTGTTACAAAGCTTACCGATTGTATGGTTTCATTACGATAATCATTAATCTTTGCTGCACCAAACATTCCTTTTGATACAGAAATCATTCTTTTTGGGGTTGCTACCAATACTCCAGCATCCAATGTATTGACAAACTGAGCATCTGTAATGGCAATTATTTGTTCCTCTTCAGAAATCAGATAAGGCAGTTCTTTGATCTCTCCTTTGGTAAACATGGAAAGATGGGCATTCAGCTTCTCCAGCTCAAATTTTATTTTGCGTTGTCTCCTTTTATAAACTTCTTTTGAAATTTGGCCTGAATCAGAATCTATCGTTACGGGAAGAACTTGGTTTACTACTGCTACTGGCGGAACAGGTTCTGTATTCTCTGTTTTCAGCATTTCATTAATATCATCAATACTAAATTTATTAAGATTGTACAGCAATTCTTCATTGATATTGCTTGTTTGATTCAAACATTTGTTGCATAAAACATTTCCATCTGAAAGCTTATTAGCTCCCAAAAGTGTATCCATGGAGGTCAATTCTGCTTTACACAATGCACAATTATTACTCATTTTTTCTCTTTTATAATTTATCAAGCAATTTTTTCTTTTGTTCGGCAAATTCAGCCTCTGTCAGTATTCCGGTCTCTCTGAGTTTACCCAGTTTTTCCAGCTGCTCAAAAACCGCTCCGGAATCTCCTGTATCAGTAGTATAAACATTTTCCTGAACCAGATCCGGAATTGTTTGGGAAAATGCCTGCAATGGACCTGAATCCCTTCTCAATTCGTTTTCAGAATAAGCTGTACCTCTGTTTTTGACACTGGAAAATGCCCTTCCATCGTTTTTATTATGCAGTTTAAACTGTGCATTACCTTTATAGGAATTGATTTGCAGAATTGAATACAAAAGGTTTTCAACATGATCAATGGAAGAGATATCCTGAAGGGGAAATTCGTTCTTTGCAACTCCACCCAGAAACTTTTTATCAATAAAAGCTACCCTTTTCTGTGTTGAAAATATAATCCCTTCCCTGTTGTTTTGAAGATCAATTCCTTCCGCAATAGCCAGCAATTTTTCATCTTTGTCCAGAATATTAGCCAGTTCATTCACTTCTTCATTAGCAAGAACACTGAGTCTTGCATTAAGAGCAACAATTTGATCTTTTATTTCATCCAGCCTTGTTGGTGCATCATATCCGTAATGTTTATTTCCTGCATATTGAGAGTCTCCGGTATTTTGGGTCGCATCAATTTTGCTTTTCAGAATCATTCCTGTAATTTCTGCAAAATAAAACTGATCAAGATTATGGATAAGGTCTCTGTTGATAGTAACGGCTTTAGTAAAGCATCCGGCACACAAATAACCACCGTCAGCAAGTTTATTTTTGCCTACAGCCATATCTGTTGCCGTTAGTGGTGTTCCGCACAATGCGCAAATGGAGTTCATCTGGTTTTATGTTTAAAAGTTTTTTAATGGATATAGAGCATAATTTTCACTCTGCTTATATACATCAATCCAAATTACAAATTCTGAGTTGATTTTAAGGATCAAAAATATTTAAATCTTAACGTCAATCAAAAAAATCAGCCACAAAAAAGTTTTTGTGGCTGATTTTTCTTTTATATATCCCAACATCAGATGACAATCTATTGGGTGATTTGTAAAATGTTATACTCCTAAGAATTCTTCCAGAGAAACGGTTTTCTTTTCACCGGCTTCAAGATCTTTATAAGTAACGGTGTTATTTTTAATTTCTTCTTCACCCAGGAAAACCATATTTTTTATCCCTTTCTTTTCTGCGTAAGTAAACTGCTTATTGATTTTTGCATTTTCAGGATATAATTCTGCTGAAATTCCTTTTGCTCTTAGCTGCATGATCAGTTTTAAGGCTTCTATTGTTTCTTCTCCTCCAGCATTGGCAAACAAATATTCAATTTTGGATGATGCTTCTTCAGGGAAAAGATTCAATTCCTCCATTACCAGATAAATTCTGTCTAGTCCGAATGAAATTCCTATCCCCGGAATATTTTTAACTCCAAAGACTTCTGTAAGGTTATCATATCTGCCTCCACCGCCGATAGATCCCATAGCAACCTCATCTGCTTTTACTTCAAAGATAGCACCAGTATAATAATCCAGTCCTCTTGCCAGGGTAATATTGAATACAAGGTTTTGCATATCAACACCAAGACTCAGAGACTGTGTAAGAACATACTCAAGTTCTTCTACTCCTTTCAGACCAATTTCATTTCCTGCAAATTTTTCTTTCAGTTGAAGAAGGTTTTCCAACGCATCGTCAGACTGGCTGAACAGGAAATCCAGCTTATCAATAGATTCCTGAGAAATTTCTCTTTCCAGTAGTTCTTTAACCACGCCTTCTTTACCAATCTTATCCAGTTTATCTAATGCTACAGTAAAGTCAATAAGTTTATCAGTAATTCCTGCATATTCTGCCAATCCGGAAAGGATCTTTCTGTTGTTCATATGAATCGTAACAGGAACTTTCAGATCAGCAAATGATTTTAAGTATAACTGAACCAGCTCTACTTCCTGTAATAAGCTTTCACTTCCTACCACATCTGCATCACACTGATAAAATTCTCTGTATCTTCCTTTCTGAGGCCTGTCAGCTCTCCAAACCGGCTGGATCTGGGAACGTTTGAATGGAAATGTCAGTTTCCCATGATTCATAGCTACAAATCTTGCAAAAGGTACGGTAAGGTCATAACGAAGAGCTTTTTCTGAAATTTGAGAAACAAGTTTCTGATGGTTTTTATTGTCCCAGTCTTCCTGATTAACTTCAGAAGTATAATCTCCTGAATTTAAAATCTTAAAGATCAAACGGTCTCCTTCTTCTCCGTACTTCCCTGTCAATGTAGAAAGATTTTCAAAACTTGGAGTTTCCAATGGCTGAAATCCGAATAATTCAAAATTATTCTGTAGAATATTGATGATATATTTTCTTCTGGAAACTTCCTGTGCCGTAAAATCTCTCGTCCCTTTTGCTAAACTTGGCTTCATTTTTTATATGTCATTTTGATAAATACAAAAGTACGGAATTGCATGGACTTTACACAGCATAAAAGCTGAAGAAACAATCTTCCCCAGCTTTTTGCTGTTGTGTAATCAATTATTCTGAAAAATCAGACGCTTTCAAGAATCTCAAGAATTTCTTCACCATAATTTTCAATCTTATGCTTCCCAAACCCTTTGATCTCCAGCAATTCTTCTTTTCTGGCTGGTTTATACTTGGCTACAGACATCAGCTCTTTATTGCTGGCGATGAAATAGGTAGGAAGATTCTGTTCCCGGGCTTTTTCAGACCGCCAAAGCTTCAGTGCATCCAATATCTTTTCTTCATCTGCATTCAGGAAATCATTCTCTGCAGAATATTTAATTGCTTTGGGTTCTTTAACTGTATTTTTGGTGAGTTTCAAATCTTCAAAATACAATATTACAGACCAATACCGCTCATCACTTACAAAAGCTGTTTCTACTTTCATAATCTCATTGGCTTCCAGGAAATCATCCAGCATTTTCTGATCTATATAGAGAAATTCTTCCGGAAGTCTTATTTTAAAAACTTTTACTTTCATCATTTGTGTTTTTAGAATTATTTCCCTCCTAATAACAGGATCTCGTCTACGCGAATTTCTGTGATATAGCGCTTCACCCCGTCTTTGTCATCATAGGATCTATAGATAAGCTTTCCCTCTATGGCAATTTCTTTTCCCTTGGAAACATACTTCTCAAAAATTTCGGCTGTTTTCCCAAAAGCAATAAGATTGTGCCATTGCGTTTCTTCTACTTTTTCTCCTTTGGCATTCGTGTAATGATCACTTGTTGCCAAGGATACACTTGCTTTTACATTTCCGTTATCGAAGTTTACCATTTCAACTTCTTTTCCTGTGTAACCAATTAATGTTACTTTGTTTCTTAGTGACATAACTTTTAGATTTTAAAGATTAATAATTCAGATAAGAGACGTTCACTGTTTTTCTCAAATCTCTGTTGCAAAGATTGCGATGTTATCAATTCTCAGTCGGTTATAAACTATTTAAATCCGTTTGTAGTCGTTTGTAAATGGATAATAAAATAAATAGAATTCTGTAAAAACAATGTTTATTAAGCTTAAAAAAAAAATAATCGTCACTTTTAAAGTAAAAATTAATGATGAAAAACTATGCCCTAAAATATTTTTCTCTCTTAAAAAAACATTGAAAAACAGATGCATTAACAAGGTTTTTTCTATTTAATTTAATTTTTTTTTGCAAATTTGTAAAAATGTCTGATATGCAATAAAGAAAAACTCCGTACAGTAAGAAAGATGAAAGGATTCACCCAGCAACAAATGGCTGAAGTGATTCCCACTGACGTTTCCAATTATAGCAAAAAAGAAAGCGGTGCTGTATCTATTACACAGACAGAATGGAACAAACTCGCCAAATTTCTCGAGGTACCTATTGAGGAAATTTACGAAGAAGAGGAAGCAAAATTTATCTTCGAGAATCCTGTTTTTAATGATAGCTCTGCAGGTAATATTGGCAATAATAATACTACTAATATAAATAATGAATTAAGCATAGAAATCATTAAAACGATGCAGGAATATATAAGTCTGTTGAAAGAAGAGATCGAAAGGCTTAAAAAATAGAAATCATAAACTAAAATATTGAAGTCAGAATGGAATTTTTCTATTCTGACTTTTTTTTACGGCAATCATTATATTAAATGAATAAAAAAGTCCTCAACAAAATTATTGAGGACCTCTCTACTTAATCATCTAACTTAGAATTGAAATTTATGGTTTTTCACATTCTACAATACTTTTAACCTCTGTCCCGATTTGTACAACTCTGCTGAACTTCAATCTTGATCTTTCCAGAAGATCTTTAAATTCGTTCAATGTTCTTTCTCTTCCGGTAAGACATGCCATCATTACAATATCAAATAACTTTGAGATATGGGGCTCATTTTTGCTGTCATCGGGAATAACTGCATCTACAATCAATAATTTGGCTCCCTGGGGCATTGCATTGTAACAGACTTTTAGAATTTGTACACATTCATCATCATTCCAGTCATGAATAATCCATTTCATGGTATACAGATCTGCTCCTGAAGGAACTTTTTCAAAAAAACTCCCTGTAGCAACTGTGCACCGGTCTTTTAAATTTTCCGGAATAAGCTGAAGTGTTTTTTCAGTAACGTGGGCTTCATCAAAGATAATTCCTGAACTTTCAGGTGATGCATTCAGCATCGCATACATCATTGCGCCATTACCTCCGCCTATATCTACAATTGTTTTATAGGGTATAAAATCATAGTTTTCTACAATACCATTCAAAACCATTCCGGACAAACCAGTCATTCCTCTTCCGAAGTTTGCACCCAGCTCCGGATGTTTTTTATAATATTCCCAGATATTCATCCCATGAACGTGTTCAAAAGGAACTTTACCTTTCTGAACAGCATAAATAAGGTCTGCAAAACCGGGAAAATGTTCTCCCACATTCGCTATAATAAAATCTTTTACTGTTCCGGGAACACTCGTTTGCAAAGCTGCTCCGAAATCATTTAATGCAAAAGTCCTGTTGTCCAGTTCTTCAAAAATACCTTCACTGCTGAGGGCTCTCATAATCCGGTACAGTTCTTTTTCGTTGGAATGGGTTTCTGCAGCCAATGCAGAGATTGTTTTGGGCCCATATGCCAGCTGGTCTGCAATATTAAGCTCCGCAGCTGTTTTTACACAGCCCACTAGCCACATCCGGCTCAAAACTTCAAACATTTTAAAAGTAAATTCCGGTTTAACGGGTTGTTTTTTCATAGTACTAGTTTTTAATTTATTTTTAAACAATAATAGTATCAAATTTATAAAAAAACACAATTACGTGAAATAAAAACACAATTTAATCACATGAAAACAAGACAGTTAAATACAATAATTTAATTTAATAAGTGAATTATCATTTTATAATATTGACAAATACTACTTTTTCCGAAAGAAATAATATGAAATAAAATAGTACTTGTAAATGCTCTTAAAAATTTATTTATGAAATAATTCCTAACCTTTTGACAAAATTTAACATGAATGATTACTCCTGTTATATAGCTATCCATTTACAAACGGATAATTCCGTATCTTTGTCAAAATTCATCTATGAAAAGGAATATCAATATTTTTGAATTCCCTCTCAATTTGGGACTTACAAAGAAGGAACATGAGATAGAACCGGGCGTTCGAAAACTTCCGGACTGGCTCAGAAAATTTGATTTTCATCGTAGAATTACTCCTAAAAAAATTTTCAGACTTGATGCTCCGGAATATTCAATGGACTTTGATGAGGAGTCAAATGTCAGAAATGCAGATCCTATTATTGAATATGCCAAAAAACAGGCTGAGTATATTGTTAAAAATTACGAAAAGAATACATTCAATATTATTCTGGGCGGCGATTGCAGCATCCTGATTGGAAATGCCATTGCTTTGAAAAAACTGGGAAACTTCGGGCTCTTTTATCTTGACGGGCACACAGATTTTATCCCACCAGAACTTTCAGAAACCGGAGGTGCAGCAGGAATGGATCTCGCCATCATTACCGGAACCGGACATGAGAAACTGACCAATATTGATGGTTTAAAGCCTTATTTAGCTGAGGAAAATATTTTCTGCTGCGGAAATGCAGAAACAGAGGATGAAGAATATGTTAATCAAATTATCTATTCCAATATTCATTATTATGATCTTTACCGTCTCAGAGAGAATGGCTTCAGGAAAACTGCTGAAAACTTTCTGAAAATGGTGAATGATAAAGATCTGGACGGTTTTTTCATTCATTTTGATGTGGATATTCTGAAAGATGAGATAATGCCGGCTGTAGACAGCAGAACAGAAGACGGAATCAGCTATGAAGATCTCAGAGAAATACTGGAAACTTTATTTGAAAGTCCATTGTGTTTTGGGATAGAGATTACTATTTTAGATCCTGATTATGATGAAACCGGAATGTATACCCGTCCATTTATAGAAAATTTAATTCAAATTATAAAAAATAAAGAAGACTAAATGAAGAAGACCATAAAAAGAACATTCAGAGTTTCCAAGTATGTAATCTACAAAGAAACGCTAGTTGATTACAAAGAACATTTCTGGTCATTTTTGGGTGCATTCTTCGGAATTGGGATCATTGCATTTATCCAGTCTCATTCGTTAGCAGAAACTGAGAATATATTCCTGATCGGCTCTTTTGGAGCCTCAAGTGTTTTGATTTACGGAGCCATACAGAGCCCGCTGGCACAACCCAGAAATCTTGTAGGCGGACATGTACTGTCTGCATTGGTAGGGGTTACAGTTTATCAGTTTGTTCCGGATATTATCTGGCTTTCTGCTCCTTTGGCGGTAGCTTTTTCTATAGTATTGATGCAGTACACCAAAACCCTGCATCCGCCAGGTGGTGCTACTGCCCTCATTGCCGTAAGCTCTACCGGTAAAATTCCGGAATTGGGATATTGGTACGTTCTCTCCCCTGTTCTGTCAGGTTGCATTATTCTTCTGATTGTAGCATTATTTTTTAATAATATTACTCCCAACAGAAGCTATCCTACTCACAGCATGTTTAAAAAACTGTTGAAGAAAAGACACACCCATCACTTAAAATAAAGATCATGAATTGTCTGGAATGTGGCGAAAAAATCATCGGAAGGTCTGATAAAAAGTTTTGCAACGATGCCTGCCGTAACGCCTATAACAATAAGCAAAATAAGGATTCTAACAACCTGATGCGGAATGTGAACAACAAACTCCGCAAAAATTACCGCATCCTGATGGAAATCAATACTGATGGTAAAACAAAAGTACCCAGATCCAGGATGGATGGCCTAGGTTTTGATTTTGATTATTTCACCAACCTGAAAGTCTATAAAAACGGTTCTGAATACAAGTTTATTTATGATTATGGCTATAAACTTCTGGAAGATGATTTTATACTGATTGTAAAGAACCAGGCATAGCCCCTACACCTTAAAGAAAGTATTATGAAAGAAGTTGTTCTGATCACCGGAGCCAGTGGCATGATCGCCAAAGAACTGGCCAAAAAGATGGGCAAGGAATATGAAATAAGATTTCTGACCCGAAAAAAAGAACATGATCATGAATATGAATGGGATATCAGAAAAGGAAATATAGATGAAGCAGCTCTGGAAAATGTCTCTCACATCATTCATCTTGCCGGTGCCAATATTTCAGAAAGGCGCTGGACTCCGGAAAGGAAAAGAGAATTGATCTCAAGCCGCATTGATTCAGCAGAATTACTCCGCACTGCTTTAAGAAAAAATAAAATCAAGCTTAAGTCTTTTATTTCAGCTTCAGGAATTAATTTTTATGGTACTGAAACTTCGGAAAAGATTTATACTGAAAGTGATCCTCCAGGCAATGATTTTTTAAGTGAAGTTGTAGTTTTATGGGAAAGAGCTGCAGACGCTTTCAAAGAGCAGGGTCTGGCAGAAAGAGTGGTGAAAATAAGAACTGCTGTTGTACTCTCCGAAAAAGATGGAGCTTTAAAGAAAATGATACCTCCGATTCAATATTATATAGGATCACCTTTAGGAAGCGGGCAGCAATATATGCCATGGATTCATGTTGAAGATATCTGTTCTATTTATGAGTTTGCTTTAAAAAACTCAACAATGGACGGAGCTTATAATGCTGTTTCTCCTCAACATGCTACTAATAAAGACCTTACAAAAAAGATGGCCAAAATACTTGAAAAACCTTTATTCATGCCGAATGTTCCGGGATTTGTCTTGAAACTCATCTTCGGAGAGCTGGCTACGGCCATACTGGAAGGTTCCAGAGCTTCTTCACAGAAAATTCAGGATGCTGGTTTTCATTTTAAGTTTCCTGATTTAGAAAGTGCTTTAAAAGATTTATTAAAGAAATAGCTGCAAGAATTTAATTAAAAAATATTTCAACTTTTATTCTAATGAAAAACCCCAATATCACCTTATTAAACACAGAAATCCTTTCAGACAACTGGTACACTTTAAACAAGGTCACCTATTCTGCTTTAAAAAAGGATGGAACTACAGAAACTCAGAGCAGAGAAGCTTACGACCGTGGAAACGGAGCGGTTATTCTTCTGTACAACAAACTTTCAGATACCGTTATTCTCACCAGACAATTCCGGCTTCCGACTTATATCAACGGCAATGAGACAGGAATGCTCATTGAAGCCTGTGCAGGGCTTTTGGATAATGATAATCCTGAAGACTGTATAAAACGCGAAACAGAAGAAGAAACGGGTTATAAGATTTCCAAAATTGAAAAGGTTTTTGAAGCTTATATGTCGCCTGGATCTGTAACGGAAATCCTCTATTTCTTTATTGCAGAATATTCAAATGAAATGAAAATTACAGACGGCGGTGGATTGGAAGAGGAAGGTGAAAATATAGAAGTTCTGGAACTTTCTTTTGAAGAAACTCTGAAAATGATTGATACTGGGGAAATTAAAGATGCCAAGACCATTATGCTTTTGCAGCATTTACGAATCAAAGGAATCATGTAGAATTAGAACATCATTGATAATTGATTGATGATCAATGATGAGCAAGAGGTATATTTAACAGATCAGAGAAGTTTTGGAAGAGTAAATTACATTCACGAGACTTTACAATAATCCACGAATGATGAAATTGTTGGGACTAAAAATCATTAAAGTAACAGCTGTATTTTCAGTTTTGATTTTCAGCATTCTGATGCTGAAAACGATTTCCCAATATACATCGTTTGATAAAAACATCGGATTTCTGGCATTTAAGCAGCAGGTAGTCGGCAATCCGTACTGGATGGCTTTCTTTTACATTCATATTTTTTCTATTACGCTTTGCCTTCTGGCTGGCCTTACGCAATTTTCCAATCGGTTTTTAAAGGAAAACAGAAACCTTCATAAGATCATTGGGAAAATATACGTTTACAACATTCTGATCATTAATGTTCCGGCATGCTTTGTCCTGGGATTGTTTTCCAATGGAGGCCTTACCGGAATTACAGGATTTCTGATTCAGGATATTCTCTGGGCTTATTTCACTGTTGCTGCTGTACTTTCTGTTAAAAAAGGAAATGTTATCAGGCATAGAAATTATATGATGTTAAGCTATGCGGTAACCACGACGGCAATTACTTTCAGAATCGTTAAGAATCTGTTGTATAATGAAGCACATCACGATTATGAGCTTTTTTATGGACTGAATGTATGGGCTGCCCTTTTGATTAACCTTTGCATTGCATATGCAATCCTCAGAAAAGATCGTTTGCTAACGGGAAAAATCAAGAGTGGAAAGGAAAATATAAATACCGAGAAATGATACCAGAAAAAATGCTGCCAGAAATATGAAAGCATTAAAAAGTAATTCATATTTATTATTCCGGGTCCATTTGCCGAAAAAACGCATGATCAGATAAGCGATTCCCCCAAAAACAGCAATAATGAAAAGAAGAAAAAAATAATATATCATGGTTTTTGTTTTAATTCATGTAAATCTATTATTTTAAATTAAAAAAAACAATCAAGAACAGAAGATCAGATCTATAAATATCTTTATTTTTGATCAGAATTGATGCTTAAAAAACTAATTTATGGAAATTAAAAACCTTGACCATCTTGTTTTAACTGTGGCAGACATTGATAAAACGATTGCATTTTATACAGATGTCATGGGATTTGAGGCCGTTGTTTTTGGAGAAAACAGAAAGGCGCTCATCTTTGGAAATCAAAAGATCAATCTGCATCAGAAAGGATATGAATTTGAGCCTAAAGCAGAGACTCCAACCTGTGGTTCTGCTGATCTTTGCTTTATTGCACAGACAGATATTCATGAGGTGATGGAAGAACTGAAACTGAAAAATATAAAAATCATTGAAGGGATTGTAGACAGAACCGGAGCTACAGGTAAAATAAAATCGGTTTATTTCCGTGATCCGGATCAGAATCTTATTGAAGTAAGCAATCACCATTAACATACACTACTCTATATCAGCCGTTTACTATTCATTTTAAAAGATTTGATGGACTACAATTTTTAAAATAAAAATCAGCAGTATAAAATTCATATAAAATTTGCAAAAACCATTGAGAAAATCTATTTAATCCTTTATTTTTTGAATTTAAAGCCTTAATTTTGCAGTGAAATTCAGAAAATCCGGATTCTTTCAACAGGTTATGTACATGAAAAAAATGATGATCGGGCTTGCTTTAGCCTTATCCATTACTATTTGGGGGCAAAAAACTCCTGCAAAAGCAAACAATCTGACACCCTACAGTTATCAGACTTTTAATTGTGATAATAAAGGGTACTTTGATTCGGCTAAATACAAAAAAGAAGAAATAGACGGAGTCAATAAGCTTTTGTACCAGTTCAATGGGGTTGTATTTGACACCCGCCCTGTTTTTAAACTTTCCCAGCTTGAAGAAATCCGCCAAAACAGAGAAGCTTACTTACAGGACCTTGAAAAGCAGTATGAGGAAAAGAAAAAGGAATTGTACAGCCTTAAAGTCATTGATCTTCCAAGATGGAAAAAATTAATGGAAGAAACCATTGATTCTTTTGAAAATGAATACCAGCTGAATAAAGAAGAAATCCTTGCTTATTCTGATCCTTCCACCCTTAGAAACAGTAAATATTACAATACCTGCAGAGAACAGATTGATGCCATCTCTTCTCCAGACAGAGAAAAGATGTTTATTGCATGGAAAAATTATACTGAGCTTAAGAGTAAAAATAATGCTGATCCGAAAAGCGTAATGGCAAGATTTGATGCCAAAATGAATGATCCGCAGAAAGAAGATTATGCACTGATAGACCTTATCGGTCTTGGCTTTCACAACTGTGCCAACAGCAGTTTCAGACAGAAACGTGAAGATGAGGTAACCTCTTACAAGGATTTTGATAAAATCTTTACAAAGTTGAAAAGAACTTGTGATGAGCCATAGGCTGATTCAAAAATTGAAAGATTTAATTATTAAAAATATAATAACAGTACTCAGATTGGGTACTGTTTTTTATTTGCTGATCTTTTATTGAGAACGGTTAAGAAACGGTTAAAAGAGGGTTAATAGCCTGTTATTTCTTTGTGGAAGCCACGATTACAATTATTTTCGTTTATATAAAACTAATTCCATGAAACTCATTGTTATTTTTCTGATCTTGTTATTTTCGATAGCAACGTCAGCCCAAAAGGGGCCCATTATCCTTCCTTTTTCCCTGGAAAATAATTCCGTTTACATCTATTGCAAAGTCAATAAAACTGACAGTATAAAATTTCTTTTCGATACAGGTGCCGATGGTTCCGTCATCAATATCAATGCAAAGAAAAAAATACCCCTTGCTATTGATGGGCAGTCTGAAAACAAAGGTTCAAACGGGGTAAATACCGTTGATTACAGCAGCCACAATACGGTGCAGTTTGGGGATATCCAGAAGAAAGAGATCCTGCTTACTCTTATACCCTATGATTCTGCCAATTTTGACGGGGTTTTCGGAACAGACCTTATGAAAGGAAAAATCATTGAACTTGATTATCATAAAAAAGAAATCCGGTTTTACGAAGAAAATGACCGGTCTATTGATTTAGCGGGATATGAAAGGCTAAGGCTTCACATGATTGACAACTATCCTGCTGTAGAAAGCAGTCTAATAATGAATGGTAAAGAATATTCAGGATTTTTCGGACTTGACAGCGGAGCGGATGATGTTCTTACGATAGCTTCTCCTTTTGCCGAAAATAACGGGTTGGCAAAAATGATGAAAACCATAGGCAAAGCTACAGCAAGAGGTTCTGATGGTTCAGTGTATGAAATGCCTGTAGTGCTTTGTCCGGCTGCAAAATTCGCCCAAAAATATCTTTATAACCTCCCGATTACACTCTCACGCTCTACAGAAGGAATTGATGCAACGGAAAAAATGGCGGGATTTTTTGGCAATCAGTTTTTAAAAAGATTTGACACCGTTATTGATTTTAAGAACGGATTTATTTATTTTAAACTTAATAAAAATCTGTATTCTGGGTTTAATTAACTCTAAGGGTTAACTATACAAATTCTACCTGTCTGTACCTACGATAATTTTTTCACTTTACAGTCTACGAAATAAATTAATAATGAATAAGTTATGGTTTTTTGAATTTAATTGCTTAATTTTGCACCCCGAAAATAAGGGTTAGAGATATGAAAAAAATTGGTGAACACAGAACACTTCTTGGAGTAGATAAAAATGTTACTTTAAAAGAATTAAAGACTATTTACAGAAATGTGATGAAAGATACACATCCTGATAAATTCATTAATGATGAAGCCGGAAAAATAGAAGCTGAAGAAAAAAGCAAGTCTGTGATTGAAGCATATCACTTTTTGGTAAGCATTAATTCTGAAACGCAGGATAAATATAAAGAAGAATACACAGAAACGACTACAAAATCTAATATTCAGGATTTTTATCTTGAAAAATCAATTTTGACTGTTCAACATTTGAATGGAAACATGTATGAGTATATGGGAGTTCCAAGAAATACCTACATCAAGATGGTCAATGCTGATTCACCAAGCCGTTTTGCAAGAAGACATATCTACGGAAACTTTGTCTACAGAAAGTCCGGAGAGGCTATGGCAGAATAATTTCTTTCAGATATAATATATAAAGGCTTCCTGTGTATACGGGAAGCCTTTTTTATGACCGGAATTCTCAATGGATTTTTATCTCTTTTGAAATACCTTTTTATGGGTTCCATCTTCATATTCCAGAATGATTATCTGATCTTTGGTATCGGGAGAAATTTTCTTCCCTGATATATCATAAACATTCTTTATTTTCTTACTTTTGATTTTATCCAGATTTTCATGTGTTGATAATGTAGGCATAGGAGTAGTGGCCACCATGTCTCCTAAAAAATAATAAGGTCCCCAAAAAAGATGGGTTAAGCTCTCAGCATATGTACCGATATTGAATTTCAGCAACCTGATTTCATTCTGTGAACTTATGGTACCTACAAGTTCGTTGGTAACTCCCAGGAAACATAAGTTACTGATTCCCTCATCCACCTCTGTAAAGGTTGTGGAAAGCACATTGGAACTGACCAGGTTACCAGTGGATAATTGATAAGATTCTATAGTAAACACTATATTTCCTGAAACAGTATTCTGCTTTGTAACATAAAGCTTCTGATTTACAGGCACAATACTGGTATAACCTGCTGAAGGTAAATTGAATGATGTTTCACTCCCTGTTGTAATGTTATATTTAACAATTTTACTATTCACCAAAAGTACAAGTTCGTTGGTTTCCTGGCAAAAGGCAAAATCCGAAAAACCGCTAAGGGAAGGCGTTGTATAAATATGTTCAGAAATAAGATTTCCTGTTAGTTTATTAAATTCACACACAGAAACAATATTGGAAGAACTTTCTTTAACAGCAAATAATCTTCCGTTAGCCATGGCAACATTTACATACAGTTCTGCGGTATTGGCAGGCCAAGGAAGCTGTAATGATGAAAATGTATCATTTCCGACATTATATTTACCCAATACATTCAAACTTGAATTAAGAGTAAAAATCATGTTTGAAGAAGAGTCGAATGATGCACTGCCAATATTTGAACTGCCATTACTGAACAAATAGTTTGATGACATTTGTGCCCCGCTGTTATTATTCAGTTTATTCATATAATCGTACATGACGTTATTAGAATAACTTGTCATTGTACAGTATAAGTTCTGCGCACCCATGTTAGTGCAATACAATAAAGATAGCAAAATTAATTTTTTCATTTGTGTTTATAATTTTTATAGGTTTTCAAAATTTGCCTAAATGTGTCCAATGTAAAACAATGGATGGCAAATATACTTTAAAAATAATTATTAGAAATCACCGGGAATTACAAACAAAAAGCGCCTCAGAAAATCTGAGGCACTTTCGGTCAATTAAAGGTTTAATTTTTATTTATCTAAATGCTTCGGAGTAAATCCGTCTTCATTCAGTTCTCTGTGTACATACTCTGCTTTCATTTCAGCTTCATAGTCTACTTTGGTATCTTTACCCATTCTGCGTAGAACAGAGTCAAATAGAGAGTAAACTACCGGTACAATGATCAAGGTAAGGAATAAAGACGATGTCAAACCACCGATTACTACCCATGCAAGACCTTTGTTCATCTCAGCTCCTGCACCAGTTGCCAATGCGATCGGTAACATACCGAAGATCATCGCAATCGTTGTCATCAGGATCGGACGAAGACGTGCGTGGTTGGCTTGTACTAAGGCATCGTGGGTATTAGCACCCGCGGCTTTTCTTGCATTGGTAAAGTCAACGATAAGGATCGCATTCTTCGCTACCAGACCAATCAACATGATCATCCCTAACATGGTGAAGATGTTCAGTGAGTTGGCTGTTAGTGCAAGAATCACCATAACTCCGATCATCGCTAACGGAATTGAGAACAATACCACGAAAGGATATACGAAACTGTCATATAGTGAAACCATTACCAGGTATACCAATACGATAGCTGCCAATAAAGCAATTCCTAACGTACCGAAACCTTCCTGCTGGTTCTCCATATCTCCACTCCAGATATAATCTACACCTACAGGTTTTTTGGTGCTGTTCATGAACTGGTTTGCCCACTCATTAGCTACGTCCCCTACCGGTCTACCTACTGCTTTTGCTCTTACTTTTACAGAAGGAGATTTATCTCTACGTTCAAGTAAGCTTGGTCCTGAACCCATTTTCACTTCAGCAAACTGGCTTAAACGAACCTGCTGCCCCTGAGGGTTTGTAAACATAAGGTTTTTAACATCATCAATGGATTGTCTGTTGACGTCTCCAAAACGGATATTAATATCATATTCATATTCTCCGGCTCTGAATTTCCCGTCTGTGTTTCCGTTGAATGCAGTCTGCATTGTCTGTCCTACACTTGAAAGATTTAAACCTAGAGAAGACATTTTATCTCTGTCAATACTTACCTGAACTTCCGGGCTCCCTGTATCTGTTGATAATTCCGCATCTACAGCTCCGGGAACTTTCTTCAGTAGTTCTAAGATTCTTGTTGCTTCTTTTACAGCGGTAGCGTTATCAGCAGCGGTTACTACCATTTCAATAGGAGCATTTTCAGCACCCATGATACCGATTGGAGCTGTTTTAAACTCAACTCCTGTGAATTTCTCCTCTAACTGCCTTTTTATTTTCGCCGCTTTGATATTGGTACTTTCAGAACGTTCAGACTTATCTGTTAAGTTTACCTGAACTTCAGATTGATAAGTGGTTGCCTGCGCTCCACCAAAACCTGTAGACTGCTGTCCAACGGTTGTAATAAGGTCTACAACATCTTTATCATTTCTTAAAAACTTCTCAACATCTAATGTTAACTGGTTTGTTTTTTCAACGGTTGCATCTTTTGATAATTCCATTTGTACAAGGAACTGACCACGATCGATTGGCGGGAAGAATTCACCTCCAATGAAACCAAATGCTACCAGCATAAATGAACTGATTAAGACAATGAATGTAATAACCACTGTTGATATTCTTCTTAAGGTCGTTTTCAGACACCATTCAAGGATACCTGTGATCCAGTGTGTAAACTTGTCGATTAATCCTTCAAACCAAAGAATGAATTTTTCAAACCAGTTTTTACCTGTCAAATGTTCCAATTTACCGAATCTTGATGATAACCAAGGAATGATGGTAAATGAAGCCAGCAATGATAATAGGGTTGCAATAACTACCGTGACGCAGAACTGTGCCAGGATATTGGCCACAAGACCTGAACTCATTGCAATCGGCAAGAATACCACCACAATTACCAATGTAATCGCAGCAACGGTAAATCCAATTTCTGAAGCTCCGTCATACGCAGCTCTGATTTTACTTTTACCCATCTCCATGTGACGGTAAATGTTCTCCAGCACTACGATCGCATCATCCACAAGGATACCTACCACAAGGGATAATCCCAGTAAGCTCATCAGGTTCAAAGTATATCCCATTAAGTTCATTCCGATGAACGCTGCCACCAATGAAGCCGGGATAGAAACCATTACAATAAACGCGTTTCTGATACTGTGAAGGAATAATAACATCACAATTGCCACAAGGATAATCGCTAAGAATAAGTCGAAAATAACGTGGTTTGCTGATTCAAGGGTAAATTCTGTAGTATCGTTTACGATTTTTACTTTTACTCCCTGAACTTTGTATGCTTCTTCTACTGTTTTAATTGTTTTCTGAACACTTTCAGATACCGCAACGGCATTCGCATCAGATTGTTTTTTAACCTGCATCAAAATAGTTGGGAACTGGTTGAATCTCGCTACTTTTTCAACATCTTTCTGAGAGTCAAAAACGGTTGCAATATCAGACAAACGTACCTGAGCTCCATTTTTATTGGAAACTACAAGATTGTTCATTTCTTCAGTAGACTTATACTTTCCTGATAATCTGATCGTAGATTTTGTAGTTCTCGTTTTCAAACTTCCTGTAGGGAAGTCAAGGTTTGAGGAAAGAATTGACTGTTGTACGTCTCCGATTGAAAGTCCGTACCCCTGCAGTTTTTTCTCATCAAGGTTCACCTGAATTTCTCTCTCCTGTCCACCTACAAGGTCAACCTGGGCCACACCGTTTACACGGGAGAAAATAGGTTCAATCTTTTTATCCAGTAAGTCATAAAGGTCCTTACTGTTCAGCTTATCAGATGAAATACTCATCGTGATAATTGGTAGATCATCTAAAGAGAATTTATTCAGAGAGGGTGCTTTCACGTCATCCGGAAGGTCTGCAAGGATAGCATTTACCTTTCTCTGGGCATCATTCAAAGCGTAGTCTACATCGGCACCATCGTTCAGCTGAACCATGATTACGGATAAACTCTCATATGAAGAAGATTCTACTTTTTTTACGTTTTCCAGGGAACCTACGGCATCTTCAATCTTTCGGGTCACGGATGTTTCCACCTCTGCAGGTGAAGCTCCCGGATACACCGTAGAAATTGTTACCATGTTGGTTTCAAACTTCGGAATCAATTCGTATCCCATGAGCGTATAACTCAGGATACCTCCCAGCGTCAGAATTGTAAATAATACAATTACCAGCGAGGGTCTTTTAATCGATATTTCTGCTAACTTCATAGATCTGCTACTTTATAATGTTCACTTTAGATCCGTTATCCAGGTTGATCTGTCCGCTGGTTACTACCTGCTCTCCTCCATTCAGTCCACTTAGAACCTGAACTTTATCTCCGTAAACTTTTCCGATGGTTACTTTAATCAATTTAGCAACACCATTCTGAACAACGAATAATTGTCCTGAACTTACTCCGTTTACAAAGGCTTCTGCAGGAACCGTCATCATATTCTGAGTTTCTGCACCATTATTTGTACTGAATTTAGCTGTTGCGTACATCCCCGCTTTTAGGTTTCCTCTGTTCTGAACTTCAATTTCCACAGGGAAATTCAAAGAAGCATCACTTTTAGGAGCGATAAATGTAATTCTACCTGCGAAAGAATCTTCAGGCAAAACATTTACTTTAATCGGAACTTCCTGACCTAACTGGATTTTCCCGATCTGGCTCTCATCCACTAAAACAGAAAGTTTTAAGCTGTTGATATTAACGATTTCAAACATAGAAGTTCCTACTGAAACAACTGTTCCGGGTTCTACCAACTTTTTATTGATTGTTCCGCTGATACCTGCACGGATGCTGGTGTCATTCACTCTTACTCCCTGAGCTTTCACAGCTGCCTGTGCATTTTTCAGCTGAAGTCTTGAGTTATCAACCTGTTGTTTTGTAACACCTCCTGTTTTAAAGGCATTTTCATAACGCTGATTATCGATAATCGCATTTTGCAAATTATTCTGAGCCTGTGTAACATCCACTTCGATAGCGTCTCTCTTGATCGTTGCCAACACCTGGCCTGCACTTACTCTTGAACCTTCTTTTACCAAAACGCTTACAATACGTCCGGCAATTTCAGAGGATTGGTTCATTTCCTGCTTAGGAATGAAAGTCCCGTTGGCAGAGTAATCTGTATCAATATTTTCTCTTGTAACGGTTACAATATTAACATTGATTTTATCTACCTGCTTGGCAACTTCTTTTACTTCCTGCGTCTGCTTTTCTTTGTTCCCGGCAATCTTGTAAGCGGCTAAACCTACCAGTACTGCTGCTACGATGATATATATTAAAGTTTTTTTCATTTTAGTTTATTATAAGTTTTGTAGTGTGTTTAGTTCACCCTTTGCTTTTATCAGCTTGATCTCTGCCTGTTTGTAATCCAGCAATGCATTAGAATAGTTCTGTTTTGCCTGTGTCAAAGCATTTTCAGAATCCAGCACCTCTGTAAGGGTTGCTAACCCATATTGATAATTTGACTGGGTATTTTTCTGAACTCTTTCTGCCAATCCTACATTATCTTTCATGCTTTCAATATTAATCAATGCATTTTCCATATTGGTAACTGCATTTTTATAATCTAAACTTAAGCTCAACTGAGTATTTTCAATATCAACATCAAGATCCTGAATATCAATTTCAGCCTGATTGATTTTTGCTTTGGTAGCTCCTCCCGTGAAAATAGGAATATTTACATTCAACCCAATTGCTGAATAATCACTCCAAAGAACGCCCTTACTAAGACCGTTTGTCAGCGGGAATTTTGCTCCGTTTGCTCCCCATCCGTAGTTCGCAGTAAGATTTACTGATGGATAAAGATAGGCTTCGGTTGCTTTTTTATTGAAAACCAAAAGCTCCCTGTTTTTATTTAAAACTTTGATCTCTGTACGATCATTAAGATTTACGTTGCTTGCAATCAGCTCAGGTTTTGGTTCAATCTCTTTTTCTTCAAGCTCGATGTCTGTAGAAATCGGGATTCCCATATAAAACTTCAGAGCATTTTTTGAAAGTTCAACAGAGTTGATTAAAGTCTGCTTATTGGAACCAATATTCGTAAGCTGAACATTTGTTCTGTCTAAATCAATTGATTTTGCCAAACCGTTATCAACCAAACTTTTAATAACATTTCTTACTTTTTCAGTGTTGGCATAGCTGGCCGTTACCGTTTTAAGGTTTTCCTCCTGTACAAATACCTGATAATAAGCTGTTGCTACATTTTCAATAATCTGTTCGTTGGTTAACTGAGCATTCAGTACATAAAACTCTCTTGTTGATTTTGCAGCTTTAAGTCCTGTAAATACTCTTTGATCAAAAATTGCCTGCTGAAGTTGTACAGAAGCTGTTGAACCCCAAGGCTGCCCAAACTGAGCTCTGATTTTTTCTCCTCCAAATTCCAGCAAAGATTCCTGAATAATCGGGTTATAAGTTAAACCCGCCGTCGCACTGACCTGTGGAAGAGCACCGGCTCTGGCCTCATCAATCTTGTATTCGGCTTTTTTTATCTGTAAAGCAGCTTTTTTAGCTTCTGCCTTATTCTGAAGTGCCTGTTTTATAGCTTCCTGCAGGGAAACCTGCTGCTGGGCAGACATCAATGTAGAGCCGAAAATCATAAATGCTGAAGCTATCCCAATTTTTAGCTTTGTAGCAGTTATACGTTTTCTATTCATAATTTTATACTTCGTTTATTTTTTATTTAATTTTCAGTCATTATTTATTTCTAAATGACGAATCATTTTCAGAAATACTTTAGTTTTTTTTAGTTTTTGAACAACATATTGATAATAATCTCTTTTCGTTCAGAAATAATCTTATCATATTCTTCATCATTAATTAATAAATTCTCCATAAATAATGGTCTTATGGCACTTGGGAATACTAATAGAGCAACCATATTAAGAATAAACTGAACAGGTGCCATTTTTTCTATATTTCCCAATTCCATTTCTTTTTCGATATCCTTATACATATCATTCAGGATATCTTCTTCAATTTCTCTTTGATGGCAGGTTCCTTTATTGATCTGCGATACGATATACGTTTCCAGATACGGATACTGAAGGCTCGTAGAAAGACTGCTTTCTATGAATTGGCTGATCTTTTCTTTAAAAGGCAGATCAGAATTCTGAATGATCTTCGATTTTTCCTGTTCTACTCGTTGCGCTTCATCAAAGATGATCTGAATCAGCTTATCTCTTGAACGGAAATAGTAGTTAATAAGGGTCCTGTTCACTCCTGCTTCATCTGCAATCTCCTGCGTAGTAGCATCAAATTTTCCTTTCACAAAGAACAAATTCTTCGCTGTCTCCTTGATCAATTCCTGTGTTTGGTCTTTTTTTGCTTGATTTGACATTTTTGTTAAACAAATTTGTGCAAATTTATACTAAAATTTATTTTTGACAAAATTGTTAAACAAAAAAATTAAACATAATTGTTATGACATCCATCATGTTTTTACATGTAAAAGTTGTAATAGGAAATATCTAAAGAAAGGTTTCTCTTTAGGCAGGATTAGTGGAAAGAGCTTTTCTGACGGAAGAATCTACAATGGATGACTTCTGATCAAAAACAGTGAATAACAAAAAAACGAGCAGAAATTTCTGCTCGTTTTTTTTATAATAATTTGATCTTATCTTCAAGAATATCGATGATCTTATCTTTATAAAGTCCTCCGATCGCTTTTTTAAAGTTTTTCTTACTCATATGAAGTTCATTTTGAATTTCTTCAGGAGAAGATTTATCTGAAACATAAAGAAGTCCATAATTTTCTTCAAGTTTGGTCAGGATTTTCTGTTTGAACTCGTCAATATTTTCAAATCCTTCAGGCTGTAAGGAAATATCTATTTTTCCGTCTTCACGTATAGTTTTGATATACCCGCTTTCTTCAGATAATGGATATAATTTTTTGAAAACATCGGAAGCATATATCAAACCAATGTACTGTTTGTTGATGATAACGTTCCAGCCCAGCTCACTTTCGTTCATCATAAGCAGATCTACTTTGTCTCCTTTCTGAAACGGAAGATCATTATACTGCGGATTTCTCTTGAACTTTGTAGTACCTGTAATCAGCTCCATATCTTCGTCTACATAAACATAAACCAGATATCTTTTGCCTTCGATGATTTTGGTTTTCTGCTGTTTGTAAGGGATAAATAAATCTTTAATAATTCCCCAATCCATAAAAGCTCCGGTTGGAAGACTCTGTACGCAGCTCATCACCGCAAATTCTCCTACTTCAGCCAATGGAATTTCAGTAGTTGCCTTTAATTTATCGTCATCCTGGTATACAAAAACTTCAACTTCATCGCCTATTTTTTTTTCATCCTGAGTAAAGATTTTAGGCAGAAAAGCTTTTTCTCCGGATTCGTCCACGAGGATCCATCCTGAATTAATTTGTTCTGAAATTGTTAAAGTCTGAGTTTTTCCGAGTTGCATTGATGATAAAATTAGCTGACAAAGGTACGGAAATTTGAAGATGCCAACCTAGTCAATACCATTATAATCTTCGGATGATTCTTATTAACCTTTTATAAAGGCTGTAAAACATGTACATTTGAATAAAAAACAAAACATGAAACAATATTTTATTCTGTCTTAACTTTTTTCTGTTGTCTTTTCAAAAGCTCAGCTATTGGAAAAAACAGCAATAAATATTTCTTACCGATATACCGGAAGAAATGTTCTGCAGGCAGGATTAGAATACAGATTTGGAGATAGCTATGATGGTTCTGTTATTCTGGGACCGTCTCTGCTTTACACCCATGTTAATGACACAGATAAATTTATTCCGGAGATGAATATCAACTTTATCCGTGCCGGATTTCTGTTTGGAATATCTGGCAATCCTTATTCATTAGAACCAAGAATAGGTGTCTCGTTATTTAATGCTATATTTCTGAATAGCGGATATGCTTTTCCTATTCACAGAGATAAATATTTTAAAGGAGTAACCTTTGGAATACAGTTCAATATTGCTCCGAAACATTCTAAGTTTTACGATAATCTGAAAATAATATAATCAAAAACATAGGCTTTGGCTGAAACCAATGGAATTGTTATAAAAAATAAAAACGGGCTAAAGACCGTTCCTATTGAATATTATAAATTTGAAATATAATCCATCAGTTCCTGTTTGCTGCTTTCAAAATCAAAGGCATCATACACCATGAAATACCTGTTTTTATCGGCACAATTTCGGTACATAGACTTTGCCAGTGCCAACTTTTTATTATCAAAACTAAGGGCTTTTACCAGATCTCTTATCTGCGCAGAAGTAAACATTGAAGTGCGCATCTGCTGATTGATCATGGCTATCTTACCATCATCAAACTTCTCATCCCTCATCATCATATCAAAAAACTGACGGAAAGAATTATTATCCATTACATTACCCTGATTATATCCATCTCCGGACTGGTTTCCGTAAGGATTGTTCCATACATCATTCCAGTCATTGAAGCCATATTGGCCCTGAACGGGATAAGAATCCAGTAGATATAAACCTTCGTTGGTAAAAAAATCCAGCACCATTCTGTTATTATTGCGAAGCATAAGCGTAGTTCTGTAAATCAGAAAACCATTTTCGTAGATAGAAACAGGCATTCTTCCTGACGACAAATCAAAGAACCTGTATTTGCCGAAACCATTGGCTATCATCTGATCTCCAATTTCAACAGTAAAAAAGCCTTGCTCAGGAATTCTCAGAAAAACTTCCGCATAGCCATAGTTTCTGTTCCACTGATAATTGGGATGTGTATTTCTATTGCTCTGAGGAATCGTATTATTTCCAGGTCTCCTCCCATCAGGAGTTTTATTTCTTTCATTTAAACTTTTGGGAGATCTCATTTCTGAGGTAGAAGCTTCATTCTTTAATAACTCTCCAACCTTACCTGCTTCCTGGGCAAAAGAGCTGATCCCCGCTAAAAGCATCCCACTGATAAAAATCTTTTTCATACATGAAATTTTCAAAAAACCAGCTCCATTTTCATGCCAAAAGCCACATAAAAAAGGCTGTATCAAGAGAAACAGCCTTTAATTTTTAAATATTTAAATGATTAAATCTTTTAATCAATTATTACATATGGATTGGTCTTTTTCCTGTAGCATCCAATGCAGCTTCTTTAATAGCTTCTGCATACGTTGGGTGAGCATGAGAACTTCTTGCGATATCTTCAGCACTTGCACGGAATTCCATAGCAATTACTCCTTCAGCAATAAGGTCAGCAGCTCTTGCTCCGATGATGTGCATTCCTAAAACCTCATCTGTTTTTTCGTCTGCAATAATCTTAACAAGACCATCAACATCACCACTTGCACGGCTTCTGCCTAATGCTCTCATTGGGAAAGAACCTACTTTGTAAGCCACCCCTTCTTCTTTCAGCTGCTCTTCAGTTTTACCAACTCCTGCAACTTCCGGCCATGTATAAACAACACCAGGAATCAGGTTATAGTTGATGTGAGGTTTTTGTCCTGCTAATGTTTCAGCAACAAAAACTCCTTCTTCTTCAGCTTTGTGAGCCAGCATAGCACCTTTGATAACGTCACCGATCGCATAGATGTTAGCAACATTAGTTTGTAGGTGGTCATTTACTTTTACTCTTCCTCTTTCGTCAAGCTCTACCCCTGCTTTTTCAAGGCCAAGACCATCTGTATAAGGTTTTCTTCCCACAGAAACTAAACAGTAATCTCCTTCAACTACTACTTCTTCTCCTTTTTTATCTTTAGCGGTGATTTTTACAGTATCTCCATTTCTTTCAACCGCAGAAACCGCAGTAGAAAGCATAAACTTCATTCCTTGTTTTTTAAGAACTTTAGTCAATTCTTTGCTTAAAGCTCCATCCATTCCAGGGATGATTTTATCCATAAATTCTACAACAGTTACCTGAGCTCCTAATCTTAGGTATACAGAACCTAGTTCAAGACCAATAACACCTCCACCGATTACTACTAAATGTTTAGGAATTTCTTTAAGGTTTAAAGCTTCCGTAGAAGTAATCACTCTTTCTTTGTCTAAAGAGATGAAAGGTAGTGCAGATGGTTTAGAACCTGTTGCAATGATTGTATATTTGGATTCGATGGTTTCAGAAGAACCGTCATTTTTTGTCACTTTAATCTGAGTGGCAGATTCGAAGCTTCCCACGCCTTCAAAAACAGTAATTTTGTTTTTGTTCATCAGGTAGCTGATTCCATCTGTATTTTGCTTGATCACTTCGTTTTTACGTTCGATCATTCTTGCAATATCCGCTTGCGGCTCATTGATGATAATTCCGTGACCTGCAAAATTGTGTTTTGCATTTTCGAAATGTTCAGAGCTGTCAAGAAGCGCTTTTGACGGAATACATCCAACGTTAAGACAAGTTCCGCCTAAAGTTGAATATTTTTCAATAATTGCTGTTTTGAAACCTAATTGTGCTGCACGGATAGCAGCAACATAACCACCGGGACCAGAACCTATTACGGTAACATCGAATTGACTCATGTTATTCTATGAATTTGTTTATTATTATCTATCTTAATTCTCACAAATTTACATATAAATTACCAAGCACCAAAGTGAGTTTTATCAATTTTAAAAATGATAATTATATGCTTTAGTTTTATGAAAAATGTTATTTTATGAATTTTATATTTTCCTCACTCCCCTCCTTCAAATAAATTGCTGTGAAGACCAATGGTTTCTCTGCTGATGCATTATCAAAATGGAGAATCGTAGTATTTTTAGGTTCATAGAAAGCATCTCCTTCACGAAGAAGAATGCTTTTCTGCCCTTCTATCTGAAAAACAGCTTCTCCGGACTTGATGATTCCCACTACCGGGCATGGATGTACATGTTTGGGGGCGGGCAGACCTGCAGCCATTGTTATTTCCTGAATTTCTGCTGACTTAACACTCTGATCAAGAGCAGTCTTTAATAATTCTTTTCTGGAGATCGTCTTCTGCTGAGCCATGATTACAACAGAATTCAGCATCAAAATAACAATTATAAATGGTTTCATTGATTGGGTATTTAATTTTACTGCTTATTTTTATTAAATCAGCACGAAATATTATACATTCAATTTTCCTTGTCCGAATGTACCTGTACTTTCGAAAAATGAACCGCCATATACATACCATTCAAGGCTTTCAAGATACTCTACTGCATTTTCCGGGGTTATCTGTGAACGGTCTTTTTTTGAAACAATTCCTTTGTACCATCTTCCCGACTTGGAAAAACTTTCATTTTCAACAAGATAATGAATCCATATTCTCTGACATAGTTTGCATTGTTGAATAGAAACTTCTCCATATCTTCCGTTCGTATGATCTATACCTAATTCGGAACTTCTAAACTCTGTATAATTGAAGTCAGGTTTTTCACAAGCACATCCTATTTTCGGGACTTTATTCATTACGATCTATTTTATTGCCCAAATTTAAGAAAATAAAAAACCATAAGACAAATAGTCCGGCAATACTACTTCATTAAATCCAGCAATACCTTTTCGTATTTATCCAAAATAATATTCTTTGAAAACCTTGATTTAATAGAGTTTCTTATTGCATCTCTATTGTAATTGTTCTGCAATACTTTTACAATCTGCTGGGCAAAACCATCATAGTTTTCAATATTGGCAACTTCACCGTTTACATTATGCTGGATAATTTCATTGATTCCTCCCGGGCAGTTGTTGGCCAGAGAATAAGTTCCACAGGCCCCCGCTTCCAGAAGTACATTGGGAAATCCTTCGTATCTTGAAGAAAGTACAAATAAATCCGCATATTTCAGATATTGGTAGGGATTATCCTGTCTGCCATGAAAAATCACTTTTTTTAATCCTAAGAGCTCTTTGGTCTGATGTAAAATGTCCTTATCTTTCCCATCACCCAGAATATGAAGCATAATATTTTCATTCTTCAGTCGGGAAAAAACCTTCAACAGGTTATCAAACCCTTTTCTGGACGATAAGTTTCCAATGGCCACTACATTTTTATAATTGTATTTGAAGCATTCGGGCTTTAAAGACAGGGCCATTTTATCTTCAATAAAATCAAAGTCTACAGGATTATTGATCTTGACAATTTTTTTCTTTTTAATATTAAAATTATCAACAAGATCCTTCATCATATCGTCACTCTGCGCAATGATTCTCTGATAGTTATTGTAGAAATTATAGAAAAACTTAATCTCCTTACGGGTTACATGCTGGGTAACAACATTGGTTTCCCGGGCAATGAATTTCGTTCTTGGAAAGAGTTTGATGAATAGGGACAAGTAAGCATTTACCTCTCCGAAGCCTGAGAAAACAATATCTGGTTTTCTTCGGTAGATTTCCCCTAAAATAGGCTTTAAAGAATGTCTTATTCTTTCGGTATTGATATCGATAATTTCAACATCTTTTTTCAGAAAATTCAAATATCCGCCTTGTTTACGTAACAGCAAAATCTTGGGTTCAAACCGATCTCTGGAAAGATGATTCGCAATAGTAGTAACAATCCTTTCTGCTCCCCCGGTTTCTAAGTCCGGCAGAATAAATATGACAGATATCTTTTTCATCAGTGTAAAGTTAGTAAAAAGTTTTATTAACCTTCAAGCCTAACTCATTAAATACAGGAATAATTTCGTTAATATTTTCCACGCTTATAAATGCATATTTATCTTCAGCAAAATTAACTCCTCTTTTTCCAAAAAAAGAAAATTTTTCATCATTCCTTCCAAAAATATTTTCAGGCTCCCCAAAGATAATATTGCCAAAATGCTTCGTGTTCATTTCAGCATTCACCTGATCTATTTCATGCAAATTTTTGTACTTTAAAATCTTCCCATTTGCCTTTTCCACAATAGCTATTCTCTGGTTTGTAATAATATAATAGTTGTTTTTAAGTCTCCAATATTTGACAATCCATCTGAAAATGGTAATATACAAAGCACTACAAAAAACACCTATCCCTATTATTGAAAAAAGCCAAAAACCGGAATTTAGGATACTCGTAATAAGAAATACTGCAATTGCTAAGTAAAATACAGAAAAAGCCGTTCTCAACTTTTCTGTCATATTAAAAAAGAAACTCTTCTTAGGAAGAATTTCTTTTAAAATGATTTCGTTATTGTTTAAAGTCATATTAGTTTGCAACGTCACTGATAAATTTAATTCTCAGCATTCTCACTTCTTCATCAGAAAGTTCATCTCCGAATTCATCCAGCAATACTTTCATGCTGTCACTTTCAGATTCATTCATAAACTCCATAAATCCGTCTACGATGTCTTCATCAAAATTATCTTCAATATAATAGTCGATATTCAGCTTTGTTCCCTGATAAACGATTCTTTCCATTTCTTTCAGAAGTTCATCCATAGAAAGGTTTTTGGCTCTTGCAATATCTTCAAGGTCAATCTTTTTATCAGTACTCTGGATAATGAAAACTTTATGGCTCGATTTATTGGCCACCTGTTTCAATACCATATCCTGAGTACGTTCTATATTGTTGTCTTCTACATATGTTTTGATGTAATCAGCGAATTCTTTACCATACTTTTTAGCTTTTCCTTCGCCTACTCCATATATTTTGGTAATTTCATCTACTGTAATCGGATACTGAACAGTCATATCCTCCAAACTTGGATCCATAAACACGGTATATGGTGGAATTCCATGTTTTTTGGCAACCTTCTTTCTAAGTTCTTTCAACAGATTAAAAAGGTTCTGATCCATACCCCCGCTAGCCTGCTGCTGTACCTGATCGCTCTCAGCTTTTGCCTGGGTAAGGTCAAATTCTCTGTCTTCAGCGATTAAGAATACATCTTTAGAAGTACCATTCAGGACTGTTTTGCCTTTTTCTGTAATCTTTAAAACGCCGTAAGTCTCAATATCTTTTTGTAAAAAATTCTGAACGGTTGCCTGTCTCAGAATTGTTTTCCAGTAATTATCTTTTTCTTCTTTTCCAAAGCCAAAGTGAGAACTTTGCTCAAGTTTGTAAGATTTTGTCACTGCATTTTCTTTTCCTACGATCACGGAAATAAGATCTTTAGACTTAAATTTTTCTCCTGTATCATTAATTAATTCCAGTGATTTTTCTAAGTCTGCAGTGGCATCTTTTACTTTTGGCGGATTGGATGAGTTGTCACACATATTGGCTCCGTCTCCATTTACAGGATCGAAGCTTTCTCCAAAATAATACAGGATATATTGTCTTCTGCTCATTGAAGTTTCAGCATAACCTACCACTTCATTTAAAAGCTGCAATCCGATTTCTCTTTCTGAAACGGGTTTTTGTGCCAGAAATTTTTCTAATTTTTCAATATCTTTAGGGTCGTAGAATGCCAGGCAGTGGCCTTCTCCTCCGTCTCTTCCTGCTCTTCCGGTTTCCTGGTAATAGCTTTCCAATGATTTTGGGAAGTCGTAGTGAATCACAAAACGTACATCCGGCTTATCAATTCCCATCCCAAAGGCAATGGTTGCAACAATTACATCTACTTCCTCCATCAGGAATTTATCCTGATTGGCAACTCTCACTTTCTGGTCAAGACCCGCGTGGTAAGGAAGCGCGTTGATTCCGTTTACCTGCAGAAGCTGGGCAAATTCTTCAACTTTTCTCCGGCTCAGGCAGTATACAATTCCTGATTTTCCTTTACGCTGATTGATAAACTTTACAATTTCCTTATCTATATTGATTTTAGGACATACTTCATAATATAGATTAGGACGGTTGAAACTTTCTTTGAACACTAATGCATTAGCCATTCCTAAAGTCTTCTGGATATCATCCTGAACCTTAGGAGTAGCAGTAGCCGTTAAAGCAATCACCGGTACATTGGCGATTCTGTCTATAATCTGTTTCAGATTCCTGTATTCCGGTCTGAAATCATGTCCCCACTCTGAAATACAGTGGGCTTCGTCGATAGCAAAGAAAGAAATTTTCACATCTTTCAAAAAATCCAGGTAATCATCTTTTATTAATGATTCAGGAGCTACATACAGAAGTTTGGTTTTGCCGCTTTTGATATCGTCAAAAACCTGCTTGGTCTGCGTTTTGTTTAATGAGGAATTTAATACATGCGCTACCCCATCCTCAGATGAAAGGCCGTTTACTGCATCTACCTGATTCTTCATCAACGCTATCAAGGGCGAAACGACAATTGCCGTACCTTCCGAAATAAGTGCCGGAAGCTGATAACATAATGATTTTCCACCACCTGTAGGCATTAAAACAAATATATCCTTCCCATTCAAAAGGTTGTCTATGATTTGTTCCTGCTGGCCCTTAAATGTAGAAAACCCAAAATACTTTTTCAATTCGCCTGATAAATTGGCTTTTTTTGCGCTCATCTAATTTTCTATTGCTAAATTTGCATCACACCCAAAGTTATAAAAATTCTGCTTAAAATAAAAGCGAACGAATTTATAAAAAATAAAACTTATATTAAATATTCTTTTTAAAATATAACGTTTTTAAAAAACTTTTTTGTATACCTTATTATCATAAAATGGATAGAACCAACATTATATCAATTGCAAAAACCACTTTAGAAATAGAGATTTCTGAACTCGAAAAATTAAAAAACAGAATTGATGATCAATTTGCACAGGCAGTAGAGATCATCAACTCAGCAAAAGGAAAGCTTATTGTGGTAGGAATTGGAAAATCGGCCCATGTAGGAAATAAAATTGTAGCGACCTTAAACTCAACGGGAACACCTTCACAGTTTCTGCATGCTTCAGAAGCTATCCATGGAGATCTGGGAGTAATTCAGAAACAGGATGTTGTTTTATGCATCTCAAATTCCGGAAATTCTCCTGAAATTGCCAACCTGGTTCCTTATTTAAAAGATTATTCTTCCGCCTTGATCGGGATGACAGGAAATAAAAAGAGTAAGCTGGCTGAGTTTTCTGAAGTTATTTTAGATACTCACGTTGACGTTGAGGCCTGTCCGAATAAACTGGCACCTACCAGCTCTACCACCATCCAGATGGCTTTGGGAGATGCTTTGGCAGTTGCTTTAATGGAGTTGAATGATTTTAAGGCTAATGATTTTGCCAAATTCCATCCAGGAGGAAGCTTAGGAAAAAATCTGACTTCAAAAGTGGAGCAGTTTCTTTCTTCTCAAAAACCTCAGGTTGCAGAAGATTCATCAATAAGAGATGTCATTATCTCAATCAGTGCATCAAGCCACGGAATTACAGTGGTAACTCATTCGGATCAGATCATTGGTGTGATCACAGACGGAGATCTGAGAAGGATGCTGATGAAAGGAGAAGATATCAGTAAGGTATTGGCTAAAGATATTATGTCTGCCCATCCAAGAACTATTGAAAAAGATGCGTTGGCCAAAGAAGCTATGAAAACGTTGAAGGAAAATAATATCGGCCAGCTTATTGTAACGGAAAACGGAAAGTATTTCGGGATTATAGATCTGCATAAACTGCTGGACGAAGGGATTAATTAGAAAATATAATCCAATGTTCAGAGATTAATACATGAAAGGTGATGTACAGATTAAGAGTAAAATTTAACTAATAATCTGCAGACGCTTACTTCTGTCATTTTTTTTATAAATTTGCGCTTTAAAAATTGTATTCTGTGAGTGATGGTAAAGACATGTCCTTTCTTGGGCATATAGGAGAATTAAGAGGGCATCTGATCCGTTCGATTATTGCTATCATAATTGCGGCTTTTGTGGTTGGCTTTAATATTAACTGGATTATGGACCATATCTTTTTTGGCCCTACCAGAAATGATTTCCCAACCTTCAGAGTGGTTAATCATTTTTCAAGAATGATTTTAGGAGAAGACAGTATTCACCTTCCAAAAGACTTTCCTGTTCGTGTACAGAGATTGTATCAGCAGTTCAATGTGATGATGGCTGTTTCTGTTTTTGGAGGAATGGTAGCGGCATTTCCTTATATTGTATGGGAATTGTGGCGTTTTATAGGCCCTGCTTTACATCCGAGAGAGAGAAAAAATTCTATTTATATCATTAATGCGGTATGGATTCTTTTCATGACCGGAGTATTATGCGGTTATTTTCTGATCCTTCCCTTTGCAGTAAATTTTGGGGTTATTTTTAAAATTTCAGACATTATCGTTCCGCTTTATGACTTAAGTGATTATACCACCTTATTTTTACAGGTAGTTTTAGGAATGGGTGTTATTTTCCTATTTCCAATTCTGATCTATTTCCTTACCAGCATTGGAATCCTTACCCCAACATTTATGAAAACATATCGTCGTCACGCTATTGTTTTGATTATGGTAGTTGCTGCAATCATTACTCCGGCAGACGTTTTAAGTATGCTGATGGCTGCATTTCCACTGCTTATCCTGTATGAATTCAGTATTATGATGTGTACATTCACGTATAAGAAAGTACAGAAAAGTAACGGAAATCTTCCGGCAGTACAGAAATAACTAATATTTTCACTAATAAAAATCTAAGCGCTATTATTCAATTGAATGATAGCGCTTTTTATTAAAAAAATCAACCTTAATTATATTTATTCTTAATATAATTTAAAATAAGAATAAAATTTAGCTAATATTATAAAGTTAGGAATAATTAACACGATATTATCAGTAAAAGATTAAAAAAACATACTATATTTAAAACTTCAATAACAAATAAAAAATATGAAAAAGAAAATTATTTTCGTCTGTGCATTGGCCTTAAGTCTGAGCGGTTTACAGGCACAACGCTGGGAACCGGTCTCGGAGAAAGTCACGCCAGTAAGAAAAGAAGTAAAGGTAGAATATGCCTACAAGTTTGATCTTTCTGCATTGAGAGATCAACTGAAAAACACTCCTGAAGCAGGAAAAGGAGGAAGCCCGGTAATCGTTTCCCTTCCTACAGCCGACGGAAGGATTGAAAGATTTTCAGTTTACAGCTCCCCTGTAGTAGAAAAGTCTATGGCAGACAGATATGAATTGGGAGCATATTCTGGTATCGGACTGGATAACCCACATAAGCAAATCCGGTTCAGTACTGCACCAAACGATTTCCAATCTATGACCTTTGACTCCAATACAGGCAAATACGAATTCATAGAGCCTATCAACAAAGAAAAGGATGTATATGGAGTCTTTTTCAAATCCAACAAATCTCATGAAGATCCTTTTGAATGCAGAACTTCTGAGCCTGAGAAGGCAAAGAAAGAAATGAATAAGCTGCTCAAAACAAAAAATGTTTTAAACGGGCTAGGTAATGTTAATAAAAGTAATGAACAAAAATACAGAACCTATAGAATCGCCATCTCCGTAAATGGTGAATACACACAACTTGCAGGAGGTGTTCCTGCTGCTGCAGCCCGCATTAATGCTACAATGAACCGTGTAAATGGTGTTTTTGAAAAAGATTTTGGAATCCATATGATTGTACAGGATCTTCCACAACTCATATTTACAGATCCTACTACAGACCCTTATTCTAATGTGATAACAAATCCAAATGGAACATATAGTGCTCCCGGTGCATGGAATCTGCAGCTTCAGCAAACTCTTTCCAATACTGCCGGTGTAGGTAACAATGTATATGATATAGGACATTTCTTTGGTCACAGAGGTGGTGGTGGAAGTGCCGGAGATGTAGGAAATGTCTGCAGAAATCCTGCAAGCAACAATGATGCAACTTCTAAAGGTGCAGGAATCACGTCACCATCCACTCCAGATCAGCCTTTCGGAGACAATTATGATATAGATTTTGTGGCTCATGAAATCGGTCACCAGTTCGGTGCAGCGCACACAATGTCTATTGCTTTACATGGTGCCCACATGGAACCGGGATCCGGGTCTACTATTATGGGATACGCCGGTATTACCAACTATAATGTTCAGATGCATTCTGATGCTTATTTTCATACCAAAAACATTGAAGAAGTAGGAGCATATGTGAATGCTCAGGATTGTGGCACTATTACAGCAGTAGCCAATACACCGCCTTCTATACAGCCATTGGCTAATAAAATGATTCCTAAAGGAACCGCTTTTGTACTGACAGCTTCTGCTGCAGATACACAAAATGATCCAATGACTTACACATGGGAACAATATGACCTGGCTACTTCTACTTTTGGGCCAGTAAGTGCAACCAGAAATAATGGTGCAAACTTCAGATCTCTAATGCCAACAACCTCCCCTACACGTTATTTTCCTAAATTCACAAACGTTCTTAATGGTGCTCTTACCAGTGCTGCAGATTGGGAAACCGTATCCAACATACCAAGAACTATGAATTTCAAGGTAACGGTGAGAGATAATAATCCGAATGCTGCGCAACAGCAGACACAAAGCAGTCTGACGAAAGTGGATATAGGAAATGAAGGTCCTTTCAAAGTAACATCAACTACAGTTTACAATAATACTCCGGGAGCTGTTACCTGGGATGTAGTAAACACTAATAATGCTCCGTATAATGTACAGAATGTTAAATTAGACTATACTACAGACAATGGAACTACATGGACGGTAATTAACGCTTCCACACCTAATGACGGAGCCGAGCCGTTTTCGTTCTCTTCTTTGGCAACAGGTGCCAGCGTAAAAATAAGAGTAAGCGCAATTGATAATGTGTTCTACGCTGTTGGAAATGCCACCGTTTCTGCATCTGCAAGTGCCTGTACAACATCTGCTCCGGCAGGTATTACAGTAACAGGTATTACCAGAACTTCAGCATCTGTAAACTGGACAGCTTTAGTGGGTGCAACGTATTCTGTAATGTATAGAAAAGTAGGAACAGCAACATGGACTACCGTTCCTGTTTCAACCAATGCTTATAACATCTCAGGCCTTACTGAAGCCACCCAATATGAAGTACAGGTAGCGAATGTTTGTGGAGCCTCTGTAGGTTCTTATTCAGCATCAACGAATTTTACAACATCTCCATTTACTAAATGTTCAATAACTGGAACAAATGCAGCGGATGAGTATATTTCCAATGTTACCGTAACCGGTGCGGGAATGAGCCCTGTTTCAAACAGCAGCAACAACACTCCTTATACAGACTACACTACAGACCCTACGAAACTGATCACCCTGATGTCCGGATCCTCAGGTAACAATGTAAGTATTAGCAAAGGATGGACAGGTTCCCAGTATAATGATGGAGTAACAGCATGGATAGACTTCAACAAAGACGGAGTATTCTCTTCATCGGAAGTCATCTACACCAGTGCACCTAGTATAGCAACACCTGTTTCAGGAACATTCTCAGTACCAGCAGATGCTTATACGGGAGGAAATGTAATTATGAGAGTTGTACTTGGATATGAAAGCCAGCCAAACAGCGGATGCAGCAACCAGCAATATGGTGAAGTTGAGGATTATCCGGTATTGATCCAACAGCAGCTTTCTACCAGTGAGACCATAAAAGACAAGAGCTCAATTCAGATTTACCCTAACCCGGCAAGTGATGTATTGAATGTCACTCAGATTTCATCTAAAGCTCAGTTTATCATTACCAATATGGCAGGTCAGAAAGTAATGAACGGCCAGATTAACGATAATAAAATCCAGGTTTCAAAATTAAGCACTGGAGCTTATATTATTTCAATTGAAGATAAAGGAACCACTACGAACCTTAAATTCATCAAAAAATAAAATCTAACAATTTTTACAGCCCGGCATTGACCGGGCTTTTTTTATGCCTTCCCAAAATCAATATTTTATTGCATTTCCGGTATGTGCTATTGATTTAATTTTATACTTTTGAAAAGATTATTAATAAAAGTTTAAATGAAAAAGTTGTCATATACCCTGATATTTGCATCAGGACTTGTTTTCGGACAGTTCTTTGAAAAGGGTAAGGTTTTCACCAAACAGGATACTTTAAAGGGCTCCAATACTGAATTCAGGAATTTTTGGGACGTCAAAAAATATGATCTTTCCGTAGAACCGGATTTTGAGCAGAAAAGCATTAAAGGAAATAATATAATCAGCTTTGAGATCATCAAAGATATTACCAATCCTGTTTTCCAGATCGACTTTCAACAGCCGATGAAAGCTGATAAAGTGGAAGGAAGCTTTCCTATTGCCAATTATAAACAGGACGGAGACTTTGTTTTCATTACTACGAATAAAAAATTCAAAAAAGGCGAAAAATATACCATCAATGTTACTTATTCCGGAAACCCCACCATAGCTAAAAAAGCACCTTGGGATGGCGGATGGGTTTTTACTAAAGATGAACAAGGAAATCCATGGATGACTGCTGCTGACGAGGGAATAGGAGCTTCCATATGGCTTCCTACCAAAGATATCTGGAGCGATGAACCTGATAACGGAGTCATTATGAAAATTGTAACTCCTAATGATCTGGTAGGTGTAGGTAACGGCAGGCTAACTGATAAAAAAACAGTTGGTAATAAAACAACTTATACATGGGAAGTGAAGAATCCTATCAACGCCTACTCCATTATCCCGAGTATAGGAAAATATGTAAATTTTAAAGATGTATTTGAGGGTGAAAAAGGAAAACTGGACCTGGATTATTGGGTACTTGACTATAATCTGGATAAAGCGAAAAAACAGTTTCAGCAGGTAAAACCAATGCTCTCAGCCTTTGAATACTGGTTTGGCCCGTATCCGTTTTATGAAGATTCATACAAACTTGTAGAGTCTCCTCACCTTGGTATGGAACATCAGAGTAATGTAGCCTATGGAAACAAATATCAGAATGGCTATCTTGGAAGAGATCTTTCAGGGACAGGAGTTGGATTAAACTGGGATTTCATCATTATTCATGAAAGCGGCCATGAATGGTTCGCCAATAATATTACAGCAAAAGATCAGGCTGATATGTGGATCCATGAAAGTTTCACCAACTATTCCGAGACTCTTTTCACAGAAAAATATATGGACAAAAAATCTTCAGAAATCTATGTTCAGGGGATCAGGAAATTGATAGACAATGATGTTCCTATTATTGGTCAGTACGGCGTAAGAAATGAAGGGAGCGGAGATATGTATCCGAAGGGAGCCAACATGATTCATACAATAAGACAGGTGATTAACAATGATGAAAAGTTCAGACAGATTCTGAGAGGACTGAATAAAGATTTTTATCATCAGACTGTTACCACCCAGCAGATTGAAAATTATATTTCATCAAAATCCGGCATTGACTTTTCTACTGTTTTTGATCAGTACCTGAGAACGATAAAAATACCTACTCTTGAGTACATCCAAAATGGGGATACTTTAAAGTTCCGTTATACAGATGTGGTAAAAAATCTGAAATTACCAATAATTATCAATGGTGATCAAACGATCAATCCAACGGAAGAATGGCAGACCGTAAAGCTTAAGAAAGATGCTCTGGTTGAACTTAATCCTAATTATTATATTAATTATTCCAATAAGAAGTAAAAGAAAAAGGCAAATTTGCAGTCAGCAGATTTGCCTTTCTTTTTTTGCTTTAAAATTTTAAGAAAAGTTTAATACTTTTTCCGTAACAAAATGACAAAAAGAGCAACTATTTAATTATTAATGTAAACGTAATGAGAAAAACAGTACTTAGTCTCGGTATTTTTGCTTCTTTTTTAGCAAATGCTCAGTCTATAAAAACAACCATTGATCTGGTCAATGTAAAAGATGATAAAGTAGCCGTTACCATGGAATTTCCGAAAATGAAATCCGGGGATGTTAAATTTCATTTTCCCAAAACGGTTCCGGGTACTTATTCTGTAGACGACTATGGAAGATTCATCGAAGGGATCAAATTTTACGATAATAAAGGCAAAGAACTTACTTTCACTAAAGTAAATGACAATACTTATTCATTGAAAAACGCGCAGGGTCTTTCCAAAATCTCTTATCTTGTGAATGACAGTTTTGATGATGAATTAGATACTTCAAAGCATAAAGCCGTATTTTCTCCATCGGGAACCGATATTGAGGCGGGTAAAGTATATATGATCAATACTCACGGATTTATTGGATATATTGATAATATGCAGGATGTTCCTTATCAGCTGACTGTTCAGAAGCCAGCAGATTTCTACGGAACAACAGCATTGGTAGACCAGGACAAATCTGATGCTACAGACACCTATACCCTTGCGAACTATGCTAAGGTAACAGATTCTCCACTGATGTATACAAAACCGGATTATATTACCTTCAATGCAGGAGGAATGGATCTGGTACTGGGAGTATATTCTCCAACAGGAAAATACAAAGCTGCCGATTTCAAAGAAAATCTGGAAAAAATGGTGGTTGCTCAGAAGAAATTCCTGGGTGATATGAATACCAATAAAAAGTATGCGATCATGCTTTATCTTTCCGGAGGTGACGGACCTAAAGTAAAAGGTTTCGGAGCGCTGGAACACCATGAATCCACAAGTGTAGTACTTCCGGAAGCTATGCCGAAAGATGCTATCGACAATACCATTACAGATGTGGTTTCCCACGAGTTTTTCCATACGGTAAATCCTCTGAAGACTCATTCTGAAGAGATTCACTACTTCGATTATGCAGATCCGAAGATGTCTCAGCATTTATGGATGTACGAAGGTGGAACGGAGTATTTTGCCAACCTGTTCCAGATCCAGGAAGGTCTTATCAATAAAGATCAGTTCCTTCAAAGAATGGGTGAGAAGATTGCCAACTCCAAAAGTTATGATGATACGATGCCGTTTACGGTAATGAGTAAAAATGTATTGGTTGAACCTTACAAGGATCAGTACAGAAATGTTTATGAAAAAGGGGCTCTTCTGGCCATGTGTCTTGATATTGAGCTTAGAAAACTTTCCAACGGAGAGATGGGATATCGTGACATGATCAGAAAACTGTCTCAAAGATTTGGAGAAAACAAACCTTTCAAAGATGATAAGCTGATTGACGAACTGGTAACGATAACCGGATATCCTCAGGTAAAAGATTTCTACAATAAATATATTGCAGGAAACCAGCCTACTCCTTATGCAGAATATCTGAAAATGGTAGGTGTAGACATCCAAAAGCAGGAAAGTCATCCTCTTTTCTGGTTTATCAAAGACCCGAACCAAACAGGCTTTGATGAAAAGACCAATGCTTTTGCCTTTGATGATCATTCTGCCCTGTCTCCATTTGCAAAAAGTATCGGATTTAAAATCACAGACCAGGTACTTGCTCTGGATGGAAAAACAGTAGACATCAAAAATGTACAGGACTTTATTGGCTATACCAGAACCATCAAAGACGGACAGGACGTTACGGTAACGATTTTAAGAGATAATGCCGGTAAGAAAGAGAAAATGACGCTGAAAGGAAAGGCTATTCTGGATAAAATGACAATGGAAACGCCTACATTTAAGGCGAATCCTACTCCGGAAGAACTGAAACTGCAAACACAGTGGCTCACTGGTAAAAAATAATAAGAAAAGCGGGGAAATTTCCCCGCTTTTTGTTTTTAAATACTGAATACTATATGTTGTATTTTATTATTATCACTTATTTAATTTAAACCTTATAGGTTTTAGAAACCTATAAGGTTTATGTTTTGTAAAAAAAATATTTTCACTTGCAACCTTTATTCTTTCTTAATGGTAATTCTAAAAGTACTTCCCTTTCCTACTTCAGTCTGAGAAATCTTAATATCTCCGTTATGGTATTCATGAATTACTCTTCTTGCCAATGACAATCCTAATCCCCAGCCTCTTTTTTTAGTAGAATATCCGGGATTAAAAGCATTTCTTGCCTGCTGTTTTGTCATTCCGCTTCCGTTGTCTTTTACTTCAATCAGAATATTTTTGTTTCTTTCAAAAATTGACATCGTAATAGCTCCTTCACCTTTCATCGCATCCACAGCATTTTTTACCAGATTTTCAATTACCCAGCTCATCAGAATTTTATTGTGGGGAACCAAGAGCGTATAGGTCGGGAGATTCAAAGTAAAATTAATTTTTCTGGAGATTCTGGTTTTCAAATAATCATAATTCTCCTGAATGGTTTCATTGAAATTTCTGTCATTAAGTTCAGGAACAGAACCTATTTTTGAGAATCGTTCTGAGATCGTTCTCAGTCTTTCAATATCTTTTTCTATCTCATGTACTCCTTCCGATTCAGGATTATCAAGCTTCATAATTTCCATCCAGCCAATCATGGAAGATAAAGGTGTTCCGATCTGATGAGCCGTTTCTTTAGCCAGACCTGCCCAGAGATACCCCTCATCTGTCTTTTTGATCGTCCTGAAAAACCAGAATGAAAAACCGAAATACAATAGAATAAACAATCCTAAAATATAAGGCGAATACCGAAGATTATTAAGCATACGCGAGTTGTCATAGTAGACAAACTGATTATTACCATCCGGCACTTTGATCTCAATAGGATCATAATTCTTCTCCATATTCCGGATCAGGTCCTGAAGTTTCTCAGGATTCTTTATCGTAGCTTCGGGAATATTTCTGTAATATCCGAGATCCAGAATAGGGTTTTTGTATTTATCCGTTACGATGAACGGAATAGTGTTGTTGATATTAAGGATATCGGGCAGCAGATCCAGAACATCCGTATCCGGAGTCTTTACTTCCTGCTGTATTCTTATTGCTTTGGAAAGAAGGCTGATCCTTTTGATCTCCTCTTTTCTGAGAAAATTAATGAGTGATGTTGAAGCCACTACAATAGCAATCACCAAAGTAGTCATAACAACAAAAATGATCCAGTTATTCAGTCTGGTAAGTATGGATTTTCTCAAAGTTATTTTATTTTAAAACATTCAGAATTTTCTGCAGTTCTGCATTTCCACTTCCCTGGTAGTTGTTGATAATAATTGAAAACACATATTTTTTGCCATCTTTTGCGGTGTGGTATCCTGCAAAAGATTTGATATCTCTCATCGTTCCGCTTTTCATCTTCATTCCATTCTCCTGAACCGGGAAACCATCGTAGTACGCTTCAAACCATGATTGTTTTTTAGCATACAAAAGGGCCTGTACTTCTGCTTTTGCTGCTACATAATTCTGTGGTGAGAGTCCGCTTCCGTCTGCAAAATTGATCATATTAGGATTGATTCCTTTTGATTTCCAGAATTCTTTCAGATAAGAAACTCCGCTTTTAAAACTTGAATTTCCTTTTTTCTCTTTTCCCAAGGTTTTAATCAATGTTTCTCCATACAGATTGATACTTTTCCTTAGAAACCAATACACAATCTTATCCAGCGTCGGAGATTGATAAGTCAAAAGAATATTATTTTTAGGCGCTTCCAATGCCTGTTTTCCCTCTATTTCAAGCTGTGAATTCGTTATTGCTTTTCCTGAAATCTCAATTCCCGATTCTTTCAGCCATTGCTTCACTTCTGCTGCCAGCTGTAAAGGCGGATTAGGTGTAGAACCGGAAACCGTAACCGTTTTCCCTGCCGGAAGCATTCCGTTAATCAACGCTACCTCGGAATGAGGTGCGGTAAAGATAAGACTCTGGTCAGAACTTCCCCCGGCTTTCAGATCATTCAGCCATTTCACTCCTTCCAAAGGATAAGAAAAGTTTTTAAAATCGGTTCCGTTAATATTGATATCAAACTGGTTTTCTTTCCAGTTGATTCCCCATACACCGGCTCCGTAATAATTTCCAAGATCATCCCAAGGCCAGCCTCCCGGAATGGTCTGATGGTCAAAATAAGAATCATCAATCACCAGATCTCCGGATATTTTTGTAATTCCTGAGTTTTTAAGGGCCTCAATCAGCTTCTTTTTAAAATTCTCAGGTTTATAGGCATCATATCTCCAGCTTCCTAATGTAGGATCACCATTGGAACTGATGAAAAGGTTTCCATTCAGTGTTCCTCCGGATATATTTCCAGAATAGCTTGAAGTAGTGGTAAAAGTATAATTTTTGCCTAAGGTTTCCAGGGCAGCACCAGCAGTAAAAATTTTCTGTGTAGAAGCAGTAGAAAGGCCTTTACTTCCCTGATATTCATATATAAAATTGCCATTTTCATCTGAAACATAAAATGATAAACTGGAAGAAACCGTTCCTGAAGAATCCATGAGATCCTTGGTTACTTTATCCAGTTTCTGGGCAATATTCTGCGCTGCAACCATCTGTACAGAGAGTGTGAGAACAGCAAGTGTTTTTTTCATTAAATTGTTATTTGGTCTAAATGCAAAGGTTTTCAATACACTTCACAACCAGTATCTGAACCTTTTCCGTTGTTTAAATTCTAGTCAAATATAGTTAAAATAAAAGCTTTTCATACTCTCTGAGATCATCGGAACTGAAAAGAATCTGATAGCCAGACAATTTTTCAAATGACCGGTCATAGATAAAATATTTTTCATAATCCTCTTCATCCATAAAAATATCCATCTGGCATTCTTTTATATAATTTGATTTTTCTCCGTAATTTTCTATAAAATATCCGGATTCATTCCATTGCTCATTATGACAGCGCAGACAGCTTTTCTGATATACAGCTTTATGACCGCATATTTCACAGCCATCCAAACTTTGGAATAACATTGAAATTTCATTTCGTCTGTCTTCCGGAAAAAGAGAAAGAGGAATTGTTTTTAAAAGCAGGTAATAATTAGGTTCCTGCCATGAAAAATAAAACGTTTCTCCTTGTTCTTCTGTGTAAAGCCATACCCTTTGAAAGTCATATTCCAGATCAGCTTTTATGATATTCCTGATATTCAGAATGATTGTATTATTTCTCCTGATATTCTGTTTATAATCAATTTCAAGAATAGGCTGCTGCTCCAGAAAATGATTCAGGCACAGCGTCGTCTGCCAGGAATCTATTGTTCTCATTTTACCTTCACTGCCACAGATTTCACAGGTCTTTACCGACAATTCTGAATATTTATCTTTGATGGCTTTAAGCTTATTATTAAGGGTTTCATCCTCAGAATAGGTGTAACATCTCAATCCACCAAATTTTTCTTTTCCAAAAACACGGTGGTTCATATTCCAGCCTGCGATGGCAAATTCAAAAAGCAGCTTCCGGATCAGCTGTTCCCATCCGGTACTGTTCACTGAAAAATTGGTCAGATTACGTTCAACAAAAAGGCTGATCTCTTCTTTATTCATTAAAGTCTGCTTCCTGCTTCTATCTCGTAAGGTTCTTTACCTTTTTCAAAAATCCTTGTCAGCTCCTTTCCTTCCACCGTAATGGAATCTGCTGTTCTTCTGATCCAGTTTCCTTCTCTAAGGCCTACTACTTTAATGTCATTTTGGGTAAGGAACTCCTGAATACGGGTTTCTCTGGTTTCTCCATTATGCTTCAAATCTGGATTCGGATCAAGATAATGCGGATTGATGTTAAAAGGAACCAGTCCCATACAGTCAAAACTTGGAGGATATACGATCGGCATATCATTCGTTGTTTTCATATTCTGTCCCCCGATATTGCTTCCGGCACTGCATCCAAGATATGCTTTTCCTCCTGATACATTTTCTTTTAAGACAGACATCAACCCTTCCTCGTGTAATGTTTTAACCAATAAAAAAGTATTTCCCCCACCGGTAAAGTACCCTTTGGCCTGGTTAAGGGCTTCTTTTTTATCTTCAAACTCATGAAGACCTTTTACTTTTATATGGAGGGTTTCAAAGAAAGAACGTGCTTTTGCGGTATAGTCGTCATGGGACATTCCGCCTGGTCTTGCGAAAGGAATAAACACAATTTCGTCAATTCCTTTATACAGTTGTACTAATTCTTCTCTTAAGTATTCCAGATATTCTCCACCAAAAAGAGTGGATGTTGAAGCTAATATGATATTCATACCACGAAATTATATTTATTAATAAAAAAATGAATGACAAAGATAATCTCAAACATGAACGAATCAAAAATTAAACTAAAAAAAACATGTTTCCCGTTAATATTTTCTAAAAAACCTTAAAGCTTCTAAAATTTAACTTTTTGTGGAATTATTATTGAATTTTAGATTTTGACTTTAAAATATAAGATTATGAAAATGAGTAAAATTAATAGTAGAAATCTATTTTTAGGTTTAATACTGGCAGGAAGTGTAAGTCTTGTAAACGCGCAAACGACTCAACCGGAAACTTCGGCAGCAACGAGTCAAACAAGCAATCCAACAATTGATGGTCTTAAAAAACAAATTGAGGCCAATCCAAAGGATACAGAATCTCTAGCCAAATTAGCAGCAGCTTATCAGGAAGCTTCAGACTGGCCAAATGCCATTGATACCTGGAAGAAAATCTCTGCTTTATTACCGGATTGGGCTCCATCTTATTACAGCCAGGCATATGCCTATCAGTCTGCAAAAGATGACGCCAATGCAAAACTGGCTTATGAAAAGTATATTGCCACCGTAAAACCGGAAGAAGTAGAGCAAAATAAGAAAAATCTGGCTTACGCCTATTTCTATATTGCCTTTGCAGAACAGCAGACAGATCCTAATAAGGCAAAAGAGCATATTGCAAAATCTTTACAATATGATCCCAGCAATCAGGACGCTGTAAAGCTTAGCAAAGCATTAAATTCTTAGTAAAAGTAAAATGCCGGAAGTATATTTCCGGCATTTTTTATTTATATCCAATCTAGCTTAAATTTAACGCAAAGGCTTATTTTTACCTGCTTTATATTTTAGGGCAGCAAAGTTCAAATCAACTTCATTGATTCTTCTAAGCGTATGCATACCATAAAGCTTCATCAGCTACTTTGTTGCTTTCTTAGCTTACTTAATAATAATGAAGGCTTAATTTGGTCTTTGCTTTTTTAAAATTCTGACCTTTATTCTGGTTCTCTTATTCAATCGTTTTTCCGAAAAAATCTGTTTCACCGTGTAAGTGGCGGATAATTTTTTCAATGTTCCGCTGGATGCTGGCTTCAGTTTTCAAATTGTTGATATAACGAATCAGCTCATTCCTTCTTGAAGGAATCAGATTTTCAAAATTTTCCGTTGCTAGGGGACTTTCTTTAATTGCTTTTTCCAAATGGGGATGAATAGAAATACTTCTGTCGGAATTATCATATTCCAGTACAACTTCAATGATTTCTCCAATCCTCTTCGGGGAATTCTTCAACATTATCAGATTGACGTACAGTCTCCATTCTCCCAGGTATTTCATCAGGTTCTGTTTAAATTCCTGTCCGTTCACTGTTCCTTTTACCGGAATCGGGCTTTTATTCCTTCCTGATTCATCAAAAATCCTGTCCAAAATCTCATTCGGAACAAATACAAAAGGATTAATTCCAATGATTTCTAATGTGGCTGTGAAACTGTTGCTTTTCATGGATAATATTTTAGGTGTTAGGTGTTAGGTGTTAGGTGTTAGGTGTTAGGTGTTAGGTGCAAAATTAACTATTTGTTTAAGATCAATATAAATTATTTTTTTACTGTGTATAATTCCTTCCATTCTCAAACTCGAAACTTTCAAACCCTCCAACTCTATCACACGTATATCCGAAAACCCGAACCCCGTAACTCAAAATTCATATCTCAGAACCCAATTAATTCCCTATCTTTGTACCAATAAATCTATTTAACAAAATGAAATTTTTTATTGACACGGCTAATTTAGAGCAAATCAAGGAAGCCAGAGATCTTGGAATTTTAGATGGAGTAACTACCAACCCTTCTTTAATGGCAAAGGAAGGAATCCAGGGTTCTGAAGCAATCAAAAACCATTACAAAACGATCTGCGAACTTGTAGACGGAGATATTTCTGCTGAAGTTCTTTCTACAACGTATGAAGAAATGATTAAAGAAGGAGAAGAATTGGCTGCTATTCACCCTAATATCGTTGTAAAGATCCCAATGATCAAAGACGGTATCAAAGCTTTAAAATATTTTTCTGATAAAGGAATCAAAACGAACTGTACATTAATCTTCTCTCCGGGACAGGCTCTTTTGGCAGCAAAAGCAGGAGCTACTTATGTTTCTCCGTTCTTAGGAAGACTAGATGATATTTCTACAGACGGTCTGAACCTTATCCAGGAAATCAGATTGATTTTTGATAATTATATGTACGAAACTGAAATTTTAGCAGCTTCTATCCGTCACTCAATGCACATCATCGACTGTGCTAAAATCGGAGCTGATGTAATTACATCTCCACTGCCTCCGATCTTGAGCTTATTGAAGCACCCATTAACAGACAGCGGATTGACTCAGTTCATTGCAGATTCTCAGAAATTAGCATAATAACTGATTCTTATTCAGATATAAAAAACCCGAAACAATGTTCCGGGTTTTTATTTTTTAATGATTATTCTATTTCAGTAGATCCAGCTCAAGAATATTATTTTGCTTTTTCAGGTCATTCTTCCTTTTTATTTCTTTCTCTTTCTGTGCTTTATCAGCAGGAATCAATTTTCCTGATTCATCTATTTCCTGAATTTCAATTCCCTGGGCCAGCATCTGTTTTTCACTTTTCATGGGGTCAGCAAGATAGTCTTTAAAAGCTTTTTTATATCTGGTTTCATTCACTGTAACAAGAGCATTAAATCGTTCTTTTTCTTTGGTACTTTTCCATTCATAGCCTTCAGGAAGTTTTTTATTGCCTTTTAATTCGTATGAATGGGTATGGGAAGCATCTTCAAGTTTTACTATTAATCCCGGAAGCCCATGAAATTTATAGGGACCATCCTGAATGGGAAGGTCTGTTGTAAACCATGCTGTCCATTTTCTTCCGGCAAAGTCTCCTGTTGCTTTTTGTACTTTAAATCCGCCTATCTCTGCTTTATCCGCATATATTTTCCATTCTTGTTTTCTCAGATCTTGTACCCTATATTCGTCAGCGGCAAGATTGGTGAACAAGTTCACTGAATAATCGGGATACATCTTTTCAACGCTATAACTTATTTTGCCTTTGAATTTGATCCCTGAAAAATCTAATTCTTTAGCTCCCATCTGAAGCTGTTTTTCCATAGCAGATGTCATAAGAGAATCTGATTCAAAAGAATCTTTACTGTAAAATATTGATCCTTTGGCAGCAACATCTAAAAGCATAATTTCCATTTCCGGTTTATCCTTAGCTGTGGAATCCAGAACATACTGGTATTCATAAATAAATCTTTGATTCTGGGCATAAGTAAATATAGCCAATATAAAATTCAGTAAAATGATCAGTTTTCTCATGGTTAGTTTGGTATCGTTTTTAATTCTGTTCTGTAATCTTTTTAACAACTTTACACGGATTTCCCACAGCGACTACATGATCCGGAATATCTTTCGTAACAACACTTCCTGCACCAATTACCGAGTTATTTCCAATGGAAACTCCCGGAAGCACAACGACATTTCCTCCCAGCCATACATTATCTCCTACTTTTATCGGGTGTGCATATTCAAGGCCTTCATTTCTTTGTTTAGCATTAAGCGGATGGCCGGCTGTATAGAAACTGCAATTGGGTCCGATAAATACATTATCACCAAATTCTACTATGGCACAATCTAAGATAACAAGGTTATGATTGGCGTAGAAGTTCTCACCTACTTTTATATTGTAACCGTAATCACACCAGAAATTGGGCTCTATGCAGATATTTTCTTTTATACTGCCGATTATTCTTCTGAGCAGCTCATATCTCATTTCTGTATCTGAGTTTTTGAGACCATTATATTCCTGGCACAGATCTTTGCAGGCAATACGCTCCTGAATCAGTTCTTTATCGTAATTAGCATTGTATAAAAGTCCTGCTGCACATTTTTCTTTTTCTGTCATCATGTGAAATTTAAAGTCCTGATAAAGATACACAATACAAAAAAAATACAGTAAGATTATGTTAACCTTACTGTATTTTATTCCAATATAAACCGTTTATTTATAAAGCTCCGGTTCTATTTTATTGTTATTTTTTAGCCGCTCTTCTTTTGCTCTTTTTTCAATAGCTCTGTACATTTCATTCGTATCAATACTTTTTCCATCCTGATTTTTCATATGCACAACGGCTCCTGCAGGAAGAGTACTAATGGTTTGTTTCATATCTTTTGTAGGATCAACAAGGTAATCTTTCCAGGCTTTTTTAAACTGCTTTTTAGTGATTTCTATTTCTTTCCCCCCAAAACCAATTGTGGTAAGACCCGGTATTTGAATATCTTCTTCGGATGCAGCTTCCGTTTTTTTGTTACCTATTAAAGTCATAATATGGGATCCTGTACTGTCTTCTATTTTAACGATAAGTCCTGGCAATCCATAAAATTTATACGGACCATCCTGAAACGGGATATCTGTAGAGAACCATGCTGTCCAGCTTCTGCCTCCATAATTTGTGGTTGCTTTTTGGGTATTATATTCTCCGATTTTCTGTTTTTCAGGTAAGATTTTCCATTCAGGTTTTTGGTCTTCGGGCATCTTATAAGTCGTATTTCCGATATTCTCAGAGAATGAGATACTATAATCCGGATACTTTTTCGTGACAGCAGAAGAAATCATCCCCGGCTTTATATTTCTCTTGATATTGATGCTTCCGCCAAATCCTCCTTTCATCTGCTTGGCGATATCAGCTTTCATTGTTGAATCAGCAACAAATTTATCGCGGCTGTAATATTTGGATCCGTTTTTATCAATATCCAAAAGCATAACATCGCTTTTCACGTCTGCCTTATTGGTAGAATCAGAAATATATTTGTAGTCATAAAAGAATCTGTTCACTTGTGCGTTCACAAACACACTTAACAATGCTAATAAAATGAAGTAACTTTTTTTCATAATTTATATATTATCCGGATATTAGTAAAAAAGCTCTGCCAATTAAACACTGACAAAGCTTTTTTTGGAACTTTTATTTCTTTGTCTCAATTCTCACTTCTCCTTTCTTCACTTCCCCATTCTTCTGGCTGTTGACCATTACTTTTGAAATATTGGCAGAATTCAAAGCATTAACCTCATCTTTAGATACTTCTCTTCCATCAATGTAATACTTGTATTTCAGGTCATCACTGCCATTTATGCTAAACTTTTTCACCCCATTCATGGCGATGTTTCCGTTGCCGTCTTTTTTGATAAAATCAGCATGCATTACCATAACGTTAGGAGCAGAAGTTGTCATGGTAAAGTTACCAGCTCTGAAATTCTGCGCTGCTTTTTCTGCTTCTACACGTATTTTTTCGCTTTCTTTTCTTATCCTCTCTCCATCAATTCTTATGATCGCACTTTCTTTTCTGATTCGCTCTCCTTCTGCTCTCGCCTTGTCTCCCTGTATGCGAGCTATAGCACCTTCTGCTCTTGCTTTGTCTCCTTCAACTCTAGCTTTTTCTCCTTCAATTCTGGCTTCCTTCATAGCTTTTCTTGCCTCTTTCATCGCCTTACGTATATCTTCTTTATCTTTAGGATTCAGATCTTTATAGTAGACTGTATTATTATTTTTAAAATAAACTACTTTTGGAGCTTTGGGTTCTTTTGGTTCTTCTGGGGGAGCAGGAGGAATAGGCAGTTTTTTTACCATCCTTGCAGCTTCTCTTCCCGCTTTTTTAGCCTCTCTTTCTATTTTACGAAGCTCTTTTTTATCAAGAGGATCCATATTTTCAAGTTCCTTCATCTGATTTTTCCATTCAGCAGAATTGAAATACTGATCAACTTCAACTTTGGAAGCTATCTCTCCTATCTCTGATGCGAGGTTACTTATTTCTTCAATTTTATCACTGAAGGCATCACTTTCCGGATCCAATCCATTCAGCTCTTTCTCTTTTTCTTTAATCTTTTTCTCAAGCTCAGCCACTTTTGTATGATCTTCCGGTGAGACAGGTTTCAGATCTGTAATTTTTTCCTGACCCGATGGTCTTACTGTATCTTTTTTGATTTCTGAAACTACTTTTTTAATGGAAAGATTGGTTTCTTCAATTTCTCTGTTCTTCGCATTTACCAGATAAGCAAAAGCTACGGTAAATAACACCGGCAATGCAAGAATTCTTCGCGCATATCCGAACTTGGTTTTTGGTTTTTGTAACATTTTAAGTCTTTTTTTAAGGTTTGAACTTAGAAACGGACTGGCAGCAGGCAACTGTGTTCCGGAAAAGTGGCTTGCTAAAAGCATCTGCGCAAATGCTTTGGTGTCCGATTGCTGTACGGCTTTTTTATCAGCCAGGTACTCGTGGATGAGATTAATTTCTTTTTTGATGATATGAAAAAACGGATTGAACCAGAAAACAGAAGTAATAATCTCGATAAAAATCTTATCAAAAGAGTGTTTCTGCTCAATATGTACCATCTCATGCTTTAAAATCTGTTTTCCGATATCAGAATGCAGTGTGATGGCATTCTTCCAGAAAAGGTTCTTAAAGTATGAAAACGGGGCTTCGTTAAGGTCTGTACGGTAAAAATTGATCCCGTCAAAACTTTCTTTCTGAAACTGTTTCTTAAACTGCTGGATTTTGAAAATCCCGTAGATAAGCTTCCCTAAAAAATAGAGAGAAACCAGTCCCAGAGCTGAAAAAATAATGTTAAAATAAAGGTTACCATTGTTTATATTTTTTTCTGAATTAAAATTCTGAATTTTGTCAAGAAGCATATACATATCATTATTTACCTCTATCGTAAAATCATCTACTCTGATGAGTGGCAGCAGCAGTGATATCACAATTGCCGCTAACAGATAAAATCTGTTATAATGATGGAATGTCTTGTCTTTTAAAGACAACTGGTAATACAAAAATGTTACACCCGAACATAAAATTATTTTTCCAAAGTATAAAAGTATTGCTTCCATAAGTACTAGTCTTTGTTTTTCAGTTCATCCAATAACATCTCAAGATCTTCTACCGTCATTTCGTTTTTTTCTACCAGAAACGAAACAGCACTTTTGTAGGAGCCTTTAAAATAGTTTTTCACCAGACTTTTCATGGTCTTTCCGGAATACTGCTCTTTTGAAACCAGCGGAAAATACTCATGCTGTCTTCCATGTACACGATAGTCTACAAATTCTTTGTCTTTCAATACTTTTAAAATGGTAGAGACCGTATTGGTATGCGGTTTCGGATCCGGGAAAAGATCAAGAACATCCTTTAGGAATCCTTTTTCTATTTTCCATAAATACTGCATTACCTGCTCTTCTGCTTTTGTTAAAGTCTGAATTTTCATATCCTGTTCATTTATCAATTATCGTGATATAAAGCCATCCAAGTCTATATCACTAAGAAATTAGTTATACAAATGTAGAAATAAAATTGAATCAAACAACTACTTTTTTAGTGATAAATACAAAAATAACTGTAACTAATTGAAAATCAAATATATAATTTTAATTAAAATATATTAATTTTTTAAAGGAGTGAAATACCCACCTGCTTAATCCACAGAAAAAGAATCATTTCAGGTGTAAATTCTTAAAACTTGTTAAATTTTATTAAATAAAATTAAAATGAATTTGTTTTAACCGGGAAATTATATTTATTTTAGTGCTTTAAAAATTTCTCATGAAAAGATATAATTTATTGATTGTACTATTACTGCTTATTTTTAACGTTACTACAGCACAAAAGAAGGGTTCTCCTGCTGCTGATCTGAGCATATTAAAGGATACAAAATCAAAAATCGAAGCTACCGTTCCATTGGTTATTCAGCATCTTCAGACCATCTCCACAAAAGAAGGGGATAATAATATTGTGAATAATGGGAAGATTGCTGTAGGTAGAGAATATGGTATTTTAGAATCTGAATGGTTTTTATACAGAAACAATATGAAAAATTGTATCCTGAACAATTCTTCTAAAAAAGCTAAGAAATGTATGGAATACCATAACAATATGTTTAGAGGTACAATGATCAACTACAACAATTATATTACCAACCTTACAAGAAAGAACGGATATCTTGGTGTAGAAGGTGATACTAAATTTGATTTCAAACCTGCTGATATCGCTACAAAATTGAGCGAAGCTTATTTCAATGCCAATGATGCTGCAGGGAGAATGAAAGCGGATCAGAAAAGAGACTTTTTAGGACAGACCATGTCTGATGACAACAAACTTACTCCTTACGCTCAACTGGCTCAATAATATCTAAAATCATATTAAAAAACATAAAAAAGAGAACTGCAACTGCGGTTCTCTTTTTTTATTCAAAAGCAAAAAATCTCCGCCGGAAAAAGCAGTTTTGTGGTACTAATCATAAAACTTGGGGAAAAAGTAGAAAATTCGGCAGAGATTTTTTTGCATACACTCTACAGATCAACTGTCCTACCCATGATCTGTAAGAGCTTTACAAAAATAGGACTATGCCTTTCCATTAGATAAAAATCTCTGTAGAATTAAATGTCCGACATTGTAGAACTAATACTACTAAAAAAGAGACTGGAAGCTTCCACTCCCAGCCTGCAACCTAAAAGTAATGCTTCACTTTTGTGCCTATTTCCACCATTGGTAGTAATTATGGAGTTCATCATATTCAAATCCGCAACGCGGATATAATGTATTTCCGATATCATTTGTTTTTTCTGTCTCCAGCATCAATCCGCATGCGCCTGTCTCTTCACACCATTGTTTACTGCGGTCAATTAATGCTACAGAAAGACCTTTCCCTCTGTAATCGGGATGAACAAACAGATCACTTAGCAGCCATTGCTTCTGTAGTCTGGTATAATGAAACAGCTTATAAAGCTGAACAAATCCCACAGCGCTTCCTTCAGCCATCACAAGAAAAATATCCGATTCACTGTTTAAAAACCGTTCTTTGAGAAAAGCCTTTCCTTTTTCAATATCTGATTCCTGTCTGTAAAAAACACGGTAAAGATTGAATAATTCTGCCGTTTCATCAAGATCCTCAAGACTTGCCTTTTTAATAATGTAATTCATAGTTATGTTTATTTTATTAACCGGGCAAAAGTAGTCTTAATCAGTACCAGCCTTATAATCCAGATTAATATTATCCTGATAGTCCAGCAATTCAGTAAGAAGATAAATACCGCATGTTTCGGATTTTCTTATCCTGAACAACTTCGGATTTTTGCAGTATAAAATCAAACCAATGAAAGATATTGTTCATAAAATCAAAAATACAGATTGGCAGCACCTTATGGAAACAATGCATGAAAAAGGATATGCAGTAATTCCTGATCTGCTATCACAGGACGAATGCGAAATAGTAAAGTCAAATTATGACAATCCCGGTTTTTACCGTAAAACAGTGATCATGGCCAGACATCGTTTCGGCCTTGGCGAATATAAATATTTTGATTACCCGCTTCCTGAAATAATTCAGACCCTACGAACGGGTATTTATCCGTATCTGGCTCCGATTGCCAATTCCTGGTTTAAAGCCCTGAATATTGACACACAATTTCCTTTAGATCATCAGGAATTTTTACAACAATGTCATACTAATGGCCAGCAGAAAGCGACTCCTCTAATTCTAAAATATAAAGAAGGTGGTTTTAATACTTTACATCAGGATTTATATGGTGATGTGTACTTTCCTATTCAAATCGTACTCATGCTCAGCGAACCTGACAAAGATTTTACAGGTGGGGAATTTGTACTTACCCAGCAGATCCCGAGAGCACAGTCAAAAGCTATTGTTTTAAAACCCAAAAAAGGAGATGTACTCATCTTCACGACTCAATTTAAGCCGGAAAAAGGAACCAAAGGCTATTACAGAGTCAATATGAAACATGGAATAAGTGAAGTAAGAGAAGGAAACCGCTATGCGTTGGGAATTATTTTCCATGATGCAATCAGCTAATTTGAGCTCAGCTGCCTATTATGTTAAGTTTCAACTTTAAAATTTTAATCATATGCTCTCACATTCTCAAATATCAGCCGAAAGTCTGAGAAGTAAAATTCATAACAGAGAGATTTGTTTCGGAGGAAATAAAAAACTGAAAATCTATGGACTGCTCAGCTGCCGGTCAGGAAAAAGAATGAAAAAGGAAAACCGGGTCTTCTTTACAGATGAAAAAGAAGCTCTGCAAAGTAATTATCGTCCTTGTGGACATTGTATGAGAGAAGCATATCAAAAATGGAAACAGGAAACATTTACTCTATACCCTTAAAACCATTCTGATAATACAAATATAAACTTGAGTCTTTGCGTTATTGCAACCTAAGATTTCACTTTGTTCGCAATGACAGAATAAAATATAAAAAAAGAGAAGCAATATATTATTGCTTCTCTCGTTTAGTAGCGGGAACCGGACTCGAACCGATGACCTTCGGGTTATGAGCCCGACGAGCTACCTACTGCTCCATCCCGCGGTGTATTTTTAGAGTGCCTACCGAAAGCACTTACTTAGTAGCGGGAACCGGACTCGAACCGATGACCTTCGGGTTATGAGCCCGACGAGCTACCTACTGCTCCATCCCGCGGTGTATTTTTAGAGTGCCTACCGAAAGCACTTAACTTAGTAGCGGGAACCGGACTCGAACCGATGACCTTCGGGTTATGAGCCCGACGAGCTACCTACTGCTCCATCCCGCGGTGTATTTTTAGAGTGCCTACCGAAAGCACTTGCTTAGTAGCGGGAACCGGACTCGAACCGATGACCTTCGGGTTATGAGCCCGACGAGCTACCTACTGCTCCATCCCGCGATATTGGATTGCAAAGGTACGAATATTTTTTACAAATCCTAATTTTTCTTTTAAATAAAGGACTTTTATGAAAACTATTTTATTATTTGTATCTTTGTTTTATGGCAAAAATATTAAAAATTTACCCAGACAACCCACAGGAAAATCTTGTGAATGAGGTTATTAAAACTTTAAATAATGGCGGGCTGATTATCTATCCTTCTGATACGATATATGCCTTAGGCTGTAATATTTTTGATATAAAAGCCATGGAAAAACTTGCTCAGCTCAAAAAAATGAAGCTTGAGAAGTCAAAATTTTCTATTATCTGTAATGATCTAAGCCATCTATCTGACTTTACAAGACCAATTGATACCTCGATTTTTAGATTTCTGAAAAGTCATCTTCCCGGGCCATTCACTTTTATCCTTGAAGCAAACAAAAATTTACCTTTGGCCTATAAAGGTCATAAAACGATTGGCATCCGTGTTCCGGATCACCCGATTCCGCAACTGATCGTTGAAAAACTGGGACACCCTATTGCTTCCACTTCTATTAAAGATGATGATGAAATCATTGAATATTCTACCGATCCTGAGCTGATTGCTGAGAAATATGATCATTTGGTAGATATTGTCATTGATTCAGGATATGGAGATAATGTGGCATCCACTATTGTAGACCTTACTTCCGGAGAACCGGAGATTATCCGTCAGGGAAAAGGAATTATTTAATTCAAAATATAAAAATTGGAGGTTTAGGGTTATTGGATTATGGAGGTTAATGGGAAATATTCTATAGGAATCTTACTCACATTTGTGCTTTTGGCTGCAGCAATGCTTTATTCTTTTCCTGTTATTACTCTGATTACGGGAATAAAAGGAATTACAGCAACCAGTTTTTTTCTTAGCAGGATTGTAATCTGGATCGTTTTGCTCATCGTATTTCTGTATAGTATAGTTATTGAGAAAGGTTCATTTTTATTAAAAAAAGAAAATTCTTATTCTGTATTATTTTATATTAAAGCAGTTCTGAGCCTATACTTCATCTGTTTAATTGGCGGAGCAGTCCTGAATGCAATAATCCTGTTTTTTATCCCTGAAAAAATAAGTGATAAGCTTCTTAATCTTGTACCTGTTTTTAGAAACAATTATTTCTTAATTATTTCCACGTGCCTTACGGCTGCTGTTGCAGAAGAATTCCTGATGCGGGGCTATATACAGCCAAGGATTGAAAAAATTTACAATAATCCGACTTCAGGAATTATTATTTCTGCCATTTTATTTGGAATTTTGCACAGCACTTACGGTACTATAGGCCAGGTTCTCGGGCCTTTCTTTATTGGAATTGTTTTTGCCCTGTTTTATAAACGCTATTCAAATATTAAAATTCTGATCATCTGTCATTTTATGATTGATTTCATCTCTCTGATGGCTCTGAATTTTATTAATATTAAACATTTATCTGTATTTTAACATTATGAAAATTATAACATCTCCTGCAAAATTAATGAACGTAGATAACTCAACGGACCTGTTGAAGTCTTCTACCCCCAGATTCATTGAAGAAGCAGCATTTATACAGTCTTATTTAAAAGAAAAATCTCCGAAATATCTTTCCGAGCTGATGGAAATATCATCCAAACTGGCTGATGAAAACTGGGAAAGAAATCAAAAATGGAAACCCAAACCTACTGCTAAAGAATCTGCTCCGGCTATGTTTGCTTTTACAGGAGAAGTTTACAGAGGACTGGATGCCAAAACCCTGGATAAAAATGCGGTAGACTACCTGCAGAAAAACTACAGAATGCTTTCCGGGCTTTATGGTCTGCTGAAACCTTCTGATAAAGTAATGCTTTACAGGCTGGAAATGGGACGTCCTTTTGAGTTTGATCAATACAAAAACCTGTATGGATTCTGGAGAGAAAAGATTACAGAACAACTGAATTCTGAGATGAAAAAAGGAGAAATACTTCTTCACCTTGCCAGCAATGAATATGGAAAAGTAATCGACAGAAAAAAGCTGAATCATAAAGTGATCGATTTTGATTTTTACGAATTAAAAGAAGGAAAACTGAAAACTATCGTTGTATACACCAAGCATGCAAGAGGCCTTGTGGTAAGATTTTGTGCTGAAACTAACGCTAAAACCCTGGAAGATGTAAAAGCATTCAACTATGAGGGGTACAGAATTGATGAAGAGAAGTCTACAGATACTAAACTGGTTTTTACAAGATAAATGACGATTTCAGCATTTAAAAAATATTTCAAAACAGAACTTTCCGGTCTTTACACTGAATCGGAAAGTATTTTTTTATCTTCCCTATTCATCCATCAGATCGTAGGTTTTGATCATTTCCAGCAAAGAAGATTTTCTGAGCAGGAACTTCTGACAGATGATGAAGAAAAACTTGGTCACCTGGTTTCAGAACTTAAAACAGGAAGACCTTATCAACAGATTCTCGGAGAAACTGAGTTTTATGGGATGAAGTTCTTTGTGGATGAAAACGTACTCATTCCCCGCCCTGAAACAGAAGAGCTGCTGGAAATTGCGATCAGAGAGATTCAACGTTTAAAGCTTAATATTCCGAGATTAAAGATTCTGGATATAGGAACCGGCAGTGGAGTGATTCCTCTGGTTTTAAAGAAACATTTTCCTGAAGCTATAGTTTCATCGATAGATTTTTCTGAAAAAGCACTGGAGACTGCCCGAAAAAATGCAGATTATCATCAATTGGAAATACAATTCATTCATGCTGATTATCTCCATTTTGAGCCAATTGAAAGCTTTGATATTATTATTTCAAATCCGCCGTATATAGGTATTGAAGAAGAGATTGAAATTGCGGATTCTGTGAAAGAATTTGAGCCTAAAATGGCTCTTTTCTCCCCTACTTCCGATGCTCTGATCTTTTACAAAAAAATAGCAGAAGATGCTAAGAAGCATCTGAATGAGGACGGGCTTTTGTTTTTAGAAATCAATCAGAAATTAGGTCCGGAAACCTTGGAACTCTATCAATATTTCTCTAACGCTCAATTATTGAAGGATTTATCTGAAAATGACAGGTTCATTTATGGAAGAAAATAAGTAATTTTGCTTCCAGACCCTTAACCTATGAAAACTTTGATATGGAATACCTTCATTGGTATTTCCCTGATTCTGTCGTTAACATCCTGCAAACAGCATCCTCAGGATGTTGTGAATGAATATTATAAGAAAGGAGAATTCAACGGCTCTGTTCTGATTGTGAAAGACGGCAGGATGGTATGTGATACTGCCCTGGGTTTCCGCAATATTGAAAAAAGGCTCCGGTCTGATAAAAATACTTCTTTTTATATTGCCTCTCTCAGCAAGGCTTTTACTGCGGCAGCGATTATGATTTCAGAGCAAAAAGGTTTGTTGAAGCTGGATGATAAGGCTTCTCAGTTCATTGAACTTCCTGAATATGCTGAAAATATCACCATCAGGCAGCTTTTGCACCATACATCGGGAATCAGTGATTATGAGAATTTATTTTCGAAAAAAGGATTAACCAATAAGGAAGTGATTGACTGGCTGTTTAGTCTTAAAAATCTTGATTTCACTCCTGACAGTAAGTTTAAATACAGCAACAGCGGATATATCATTCTTTCTCAGATTATCGAAAAAGTTTCCGGGAAATCTTATGGTACTTTGATCAATGAGCAGATTATGATTCCTTTGAAGATGAACAATACCTATGTGTATGAATCTTCTACAGTGATCCCCAATAAGGCATCAGGATATAATCAGCAAAAGAAACCTGATGATTATTCAATCTTAACAACTGGTGACGGCGGAATTTATTCTACTCCTGAAGATCTGTATAAATTTGATCAGGCCCTACGGAATTATACCTTAATCAGTAAAGAAAATACAGATCTTATGTATACCCCTGCAAAACTAACTGGCGGACAGATTTCAAACTATGGATTTGCCTGGTTTATAGAAGATGAAAAGGGTAGAAAAACCGCAATGCATACAGGCGGTCTGAATGGCTTCAAAGCTTTATTCTGGAGAGATCTGGAACATAACAGCTGTATTATAGCGCTTACCAATCAGGGAGAAGCGTTTCCTTTGGGTAACTTTTTAAATGATATCAAAAAAAATATTCAATAAAGAAGATGATTATTCAATCTCACGAAATTAATACGATAAAAATTGCAGAAGTTATTTCTGATCATATTATTATCCAATCTGTGCAGGATGGACTGGACCTGATGGGAAATGTTTATTATCAAGGTTTTGACAAAGTAATTCTCTATGAAAAAAACATCACTCCTGAATTCTTCGATTTAAAAACAAAAATCGCAGGTGAAATTCTTCAAAAATTCTCAAACTATCGTATCGGACTGGCTATTGTAGGTGATTTCGACAAATACAAAAGCAAGAGTCTGAAGGACTTTATTTTTGAAAGTAACAAAACAAAGCACGTAAACTTTCTGAAATCACTGGAAAATGCGTTAGCTAATTTATCAAAATAAATTCTTTTTCAGCTGATTACGTCCAAAATACATCACTTATTCTATTTTTTTAACATCTACATTTTTTTTGCAAAACAGCATATTTCAAAAAAATATAGTGATTGAATGTTAAAAATAATCTGTTTATTTTACCATATTCGCAAAAAAATTAATTCAATAAGTAATGATTTAATCAACAAACAAAGTTAAATTAAAATTAATCTCATAAAACACACATAATAAGTAGTTTATTCGTATATTTGCAAAAACACAAGGACAATGAATTTTACTATTCTAAAAACTTATATTTTATATAAGGCTACTTAACTCAATTCTCTTTTCGACTCTTTCAGATAAGACATAGATTGTCTCTATGACATATGCTTGTTGTATCTGTTACTTTGGAAACCGATGGTGTCTTCATGCTATATTATGGTATAATTCATTGTTTGGATGAGTTACAGGGTATTATTTTCAAAATAAATTAAGCTGGCAGAAAGTAATTTCATAAAAAAAAACAACACAAAAAAACATACAACACACAGACAAAAAATTATTAAAGACATCATGATTAAAAAATTATTTCTACCAATCGTTTTAGTAAGTTCTTTTTCTTTTGCACAGATAGGGATTAACACATCTACACCTGACGGAAGCGCTATTCTGGATGTTTACAGTCAAAACAAAGGAATGCTGATATCAAGACTTACTACTGCAAAAAGAGACGCTATTTCCAATCCGGCCAACTCGCTTCTTATTTATGATACTGATAAGAAATGTTTAAGCCAGAATATCGGAACACCTACCAAGCCTGATTGGCTATGTATCAGTAGTAATGCTGTAAAAATGTTTTACATGCCTAGTGTTTCTTTTGACACTTCTACCAACGCTACGGGCAGAACAAAAGATTTATATACGTTGTATAAAACCCAGTTCGGGTCTCCAAAAGCGAAGAGCACCAGCGCTCCTGCATCTATTCCTTTTTTCCCATCAAGCAAAGACATTTATTACTATGTGACCGATGCTGATCCTAATGTATTCAGTAATATTTCTATTTCTGATGATGGTTTAATGACCTATGACGTAAAAGCTGCAGCCACAGACTGTTCATTTATTAATATTGTTTTTGTTGTTAAATAACTGAGCTATGATAAGAAATACCTCAATTGTGCAACACAAAATGTTTTTGTTTATTCTTTTCTTATTTATTTTCTCACAAAATATTCAGGCGCAGAATGAACAAGGAACGGGCTATCCGTATTTTGTCAATTTTACACAGGGATTACAGCCTCAGGAAGCTTATAAAGTAGCGACCAGCGGAGTACAGAATGATGCCACCTTTACCACAGATGGATTGCGGCTTACCCGAAGTGTGAATAATATTTCGGGAGGGGTTATACTCGCTGATAAAATATTCAAAAGTGATCAGGGAATCAAATTTGAGTTTGAATTTGCTATCTATGGCGGAAATACGAACGGAGGAGACGGTATTTCTATATTTTTGGTAGATGGATCTATTCCTAAGGAACAGCTTAATCTCGGATACTTTGGTGGAGGATTAGGATATAGTTTTGTACGTGGAGGCGAATCCACAGAAGGACTTAGAGGGGCCTATCTTGGGATAGGACTGGATGAATTCGGGAACTTTAAAACAAGTTTTAACCAAGGTGAAAGAGTCAGAAATGGAATTTTTGGCGTAACATTAGCTGACGGGCGTAGCAATATTTCTTTAAGAGGTAAACGTGGAAACCAGTACCTCTCATCAGCTGAACCTGCGGGATACAATGGCTATCCATTGCTTTACAGTACAGCTACCAATGCTGCTCCTTCCAGTAATAACAGATCTGCTTATCTGGACACTACAACGGGAAAATATATAGGTATTAAAAACACAACTCTTCAGCAATTCAGCATTGAAAGCGGCGGAACAACCTTTCCTCTCAATGAAAATGATGCAAAATTCCGTAAAGCGTATGTCACATTGGTTCCCAATCCTGCTGGCGGTTACAATATAACCCTGGAAATACAGCACGGAACTGTGAAAGAAACAGTAATTGATAATTATTATTATCCAACTTCTCTGAAATATACTGAAACTACAATATCCAACAGTACGGTAAGAACTCTGGATACCTCAGCACCTTCAACTTTCAGAATTGGATTTGCTGCTTCTACAGGAGCGGCTAAAAATATACATTTATTAAGAAACTTAGGCGTTACCAGACCTTATGCTGCAGAAGTAACAGATGATCTGTTTGCAGGATGCCCGGGGATAAAATCAATTTATTATCCTTTGCTGAATGATGCGGCTTATTCTTCAGCAGGTGGTCAAAACCCGCCAACACTTTCATATAATAACCTTGATTTCAATTCGTTTCGTTTTTTGGATAATAATGGAGCTCTGATTCCGAATATAACTGGTGGTGTTTATACTAACAGCCAAGGAACATGGACCTACTTTCCCACTACCGGAGCGCTTTCTTTCAAACCTGCTGTGGGCTTCACAGGAGTTGCCCAGGTACAGTATGATATTAAAGGCGGTGGAAGCAATGGTGCTGAAGCTCCTTATAATAAGGAAGAATACAGATCATTGCCGGCACTGGTACAGGTAAATGTTTCAAGTGCCAATAACTGCAGCAAAGCCTGCGTTATTTCCAACAAAAATGTAACTCAGAAAATAACAAGATAATTTGATACAAACCAGCTTTTAAAAGCTGGTTTTTTATTTTCAACAGAATGAAAATTAGTGTTTTTTATTTTCAATAAAATACTGAACAGCATCTTCGATTGCCTTATCAACCGATTGATATTGAACACTTAACTCTTTTATTGATTTCTGATTAGAATAATAGTTACAGATCTGCAGAGCCTTCATATTGGAGCTACTGAGATTTGTTTTTACATTTAATTTTCTCAGTCCGTCGCCTATTAATCCAAGGAAACTCAAAGCCCTGTTCGGAATGGCTATCATGATTGGATTCTGATTGGTAATCCTGTTTACTTTCTCAAAAAATTCTTTATAGCTCAAATTTTCATTGGCTAGGAGATATTTTTCATCAGTCTTTCCGTATTCAACAGCATTTAAAATTCCGTTGGCAGCATCTTCCACATGTACAAAGTTCTTCCCTCCTTTCGGATAAAAAACCAACTTCTTTTTCCAGGTCCAAAAGATGATTTTCCCGGAACTCGGTTTACTGTCATAGGCTCCGATCATAAAAGTTGGGTTAACGATAATAATGTCTGTATTGTTACAGTTCTTTAAAAGATAATCTTCAGCTTCCAGCTTACTTTGGGCATACAGTGAATGGGTAAAGGGGTATAGCTGCGGAGCCTTTTCATTTCCCCGGAAAGCCGTATTTCCATACCCTAAGGTATTTGCCGTGCTTACGAACAAAAACTTTTTTACACCTGCTGATTCTGCACAGGTAAACAGATTTACAGTTGTTTCATAATTCACTTTTCTGTATTCTTCATAACGTATAAGATTCTGACGTGTCTCTGCAGCGATATGAATGATACAGTCAACATCTTTGAGTAACAATGAAAGATCGGATGAAAGATCTGCTTCCATCAGCTTTAGATTTTCGTTTTCTTCGCCCAGCCAGCCACTTTTCTTACGCACCAGAGCAATAACAGAATAACCATTTTGTAATAATTTAATAATAACATTAGTTCCCAGAAGTCCTGTTGCTCCGGTTACACATACTTTTTTCATGCTTCAATTTCTCTTTTTATAGCCTGGGTCATCAGTGGAAGTTTGATCCATATGGGTAAAATTCTCATCATCAGCCAGCTGATAGGGTTCACCATAATTACGGAATCTTTTTTAAACAGCTGACGAATACAGTATGATGCTACTTTATCAGGATTTAAAAGGGTCAGTCTTCCTATGAAACCTTGCTTTTCTATTCTTTTACAGACATCCGTATTGGTTTTCATGGCACCTGGATTCACCACACTTACAAAGACATTGGTATCTTTCAATTCTTCATGCAGCCCTCTGGAAAATGAATGGATAAAGCTTTTGGAAGCAGGATATACGGTTTTAAAACCTATGGGAGAAAAGGCGGCCATACTGGATACATTCAAAATATAGGCTTTGGGCTGTTTTAAAAGATTGGGGAGCAACTGGTGCGTAATCAGAGAAGTTGCTGTTACATTGACCTGCAGAATGGTATTGATATAATCCGGAGAGGCTTCTGTGAATTTTTTAGTTCCTCCAAGTCCTGCATTGTTGATCAGGATATGAATATCAAAAGAACGGTTAAGCCATTCTGTAAGCTTCATGACATTATCATTGACAGAAAGATCTGTTTCGTAGTAATGAACTTTTACATCATACAATTTTTCCAACTCTCGGGACAACTCTTTAAGATTCTGATCCGGAAGGCTTACAAGAATGACATTGATCTTTTTCCTGGCCAGATTTTCAGCAAATGATTTGCCCAGTCCCTGACTAGCTCCTGTGACTACAGCATATGATTCTTTGGTATCCATACGTTTACATTTTATGGTACAAAGCTATCATGAAACACATCCTTACATGTTCCGGATTATCTGAACGAACTGATTTTCGAGAAATAAAAACAAAATGATTAAATACTTAATAATCAATAAATTAAACCAAAACAAAAGTAAAACTTTATAAATCGGAACTTATTTTTTGAATTCAGAGGGGGTCTGTCCCGTCACTTTTTTAAAAGTTGTATTAAAAGAAGTTTTGGAATTGAATCCGGATTCGTAAGCAATTCCCAGGATTGATAATTTACTATTTGATTCCTTCAGAAGCTTTTGGGCATATTCTACTCTGAATTCATTTACATATTGGAAGAAATTCTTTCCAAAACCCGTATTGATGACATACGACAGATGATGAGTAGAAACGGACAGCATTTCGGCCAGCCTGATCAGATTAAGTTCACTGTCAAGATAAGGTTTCTGTATTTCCATAAGTCTTTCAAGTGAGGTTTTGATCTTTACCAATTCTTCATCAGAGATTAGTTTTCTCTTTATCTCCTCAGAATCGGAATCTTCATTGATAGAGATCAGTTCTTCTCTCTGCTTTTCTTCTAAAGGATAGATTTCCCTTTGTTTCAGAGAATAATACCCCACCCAGTAGATCACAAGTAAAAAAACAGTATTGATAAAGAAATTCAGTGATTTGGGATCATAGAAAAGATTATATATCACATAAATGATATTCACAATAAGAAGTACCAGAATGATATATTCAAGCCAATTCAGATTGATTCCTTCAGTATTGGAAGAAAACTGCTGAATCTTGCGCTGGTGTTTTCTGATGGTAATATAAGAAAGTCCGGTGTAAAACAGTGCCTGAATCAGGATCAGAATAACACTCAGATATTCAAACGGTGATTCATAACCGAGTTTTACTAAGATAAGACACAACAGGAAGGCTGCCGGAAGTAACAGAAATCTAACATCTCTGATTTTGAAAGTAAAAGAGGGATTGGTAAAGAACAATACACTCAAGTAAAAAACAATCGGGGTGAAAAACTGAATACATCTGACGAAAAAGAGAGAATGAAACTCAACCACCACACCTGTGATGAGAAACAAAACCTCATCCAGCCAGAAGGTAGACCACAGAAAAAGAAATATTCCAAACCAGAAATTGGCTTTACGGTTTACTTTCAGAGGATTGGCCAGCTTCAGCAGAGAAAGCAAAACCAATGAACCATAGATAAGTATCACGATGAAACTGTTTAACTCTGATGTGTTCATTGGTTTTGATATTTTAAGCAAAAATAGTCTTTTATCCTATTCGCTTCCTTACAAAAATTTCATATCCAAGGTAAATTAACGGAAGCGACATGATTCCTAAGAAAAGGATATTGCTCATGGCCAGCTGCGGATGCATTACAATAGAGTAAACGAGTCCGAAAAAAGCTCCTCCAAGGTGAGCGGCATGGCCAAGATTATCCCATTGTTTAGGATTCAGCATCATGTATACAGAATATCCGAAATATAATGTTCCAAATAACCATCCCGGTAAGAAATTGACACTGATCTCATTCGGTGCCATGGCTATGGATGCAAAAATAATTCCCGAAACCGCTCCTGATGCTCCAATAGCAGAATACCAAGGCTGGTTTTTATAAATCTGTAAACTGAATAGATTTCCTAAAATCATTGATCCAAAATAAAGAATCAAAAATCCTGTTTCTCCAAAGAAACTAATGACTACTCCCTGGAAAAAATACAGGGAAAGCATATTAAAAAATAAGTGCATAAAGTCTGCATGCAAAAATGCAGAACTGATCAGCCTTATATATTCTTTACGGTTTGCAATGGCTCCAACATTGAATTTATATTTTTCAAATAATGCTGTATTGTTGAATCCCATGTAACTAAAAATACATGTGGCCGCCATGATAATTAAAACAACTATATTCATCGTATGTTTCTTATGTTATAATTAAACAGACACTGTATGGTCTATTCATTTTCGCTATTCCCGTCACCCTGAAACAGATCTCCTATAATTCCTCCGTCCTCATCAGTATCTCCTGTGGGTTCAGGATCTTCATAAACTTCCGGTTCTTCTTCTACAGGTTCAGGAATGGTAATATTGATTGCTTTTACTTTGAATTTTGTAAACTGATTTCCGATTGCCTTTATTCCTTTTACGGCAATAAATTCATCAATATTTATTATTTCAGCTTCACGTTCTTTCCCTTTATCTTTCGCAAAAATGATTTCTGCAGTCACGTCATTGGCAACGATTACATTTTCAATGAATGATTTCGGGTGTTCAGAAGGCATAAAAGTCTGTACGTTTACCGTATTTTCAAGTAAAAATCTCTTGATGAAGTAAATGTCTTTTTCTCCATCATAATAAATACAGGTAATAGGCTGTGTCGGTCTCCATTTTTCCAAAACCAGATATTCATCATCAAAACGGTTACCCAAATCAAAAGACACCAGTTTTACTTCTCCGTTTGTGTTAATGGTCAAAATTTTGTCATCTCCTTTGAAGCTTCCCAGTAATGTTCCTCTTACATCGGCATTCAGTCTTCTTACCGTATCGTCAAACCAGATCTTTCTGGGTGCCAGAGTAGAAACTCCTTCTTCCTTCATATCTACTTTTTTTACCGCATACTTTGTCACCAGATTTCCTTTGGAATCACGTCCTTTGATGGCAAGTTCGGAGAAATTGATCTCCATTTTGTTCTTTCTGATTCTAGGATTTGGTTTTAAAAGTACTGTTACTGTTTCTGCTTCACCATTGGGGTTTGCTGAAAAATAGAGTGTTTCCGAACCTTTTTTATCTGAAGCTAACGGATAATCTGTATTTCTTGTTACTCCGGTTACAGAGAAACGTTTCATATAATATGGTCCTTCCCTTCCCTCGCGGTAGATCATATTATACACTGTTCTTTTATCATTTTTCTTCCATATGGCAACGTGGAGGATATCTTTCCCGACAAATGTTTTCGCCTCTACTTTTACCACTTTCATGCTTCCGTCTTTTCTGAAAATGATGATATCATCAATGTCAGAGCAATCGAACAGATACTGGTCTTTCTTCAGGGATGTTCCGATAAAGCCTTCTTCAAAATTGGCATAGAACTTTTCATTAGCCACTGCAACTTTTGTAGCATCAATGGTATCAAAAATTCTAAGCTCTGTCTTTCTCTGTCTGTCTTTACCGTACTTTTTCTGAATATTTAAATAATAATCGATAGCATAAGCGATCAGGTTGGCCAGGTGGTATTTCACCTGTTCTATTTTACCTTCCAGTGATGCAATATTTTCTTTAAATTTATCTAAATCGAATCTTGAAATTCTCTTGATTCTGATTTCGGTCAGTTTTAAAATATCCTCTTCAGTAACGGCTCTTAAAAGATGTTTGGTATGTGGTTTTAATCCTGCATCAATGGTCTTTAATACATCTTCCCAGGTTTTCACCTCTTCGATATCGTGATAGATCCTATTTTCAATAAAAATTCTTTCCAGTGAAGAGAAATGCCAGCTTTCCTGAAGTTCGTGAAGTTCAATTTCAAGTTCCTTCTTCAATAATGACACGGTATGGTCCGTATTCATTTTCAGAATATCGGAAACATTCATGAACATAGGTTTGTCGCCTACAATCACACAGGCATTCGGAGAAATTGTTACCTGACAGTCTGTGAATGCATACAGGGCGTCAATGGTCTTATCCGGAGAAACGTCATTATGAATATGGATCAGGATTTCTACTTTATCTGAAGTATTATCCTCAATCTTTTTAATTTTGATCTTCCCTTTCTCGTTGGCCTTTAAGATAGAATCAATAAGATCAGTTGTTGTTTTCGAGTAAGGAAGTTCGGAAATCACCAAAGTGTGCTTATCCGTTTGGGTAATTTTGGCTCTGGCTCTTACTTTCCCTCCTCTGTGGCCGTCATTATATTCTGAAACATCCAGATAACCGGCTGTTAAAAAGTCCGGATACAGCTCAAATCTCTTCCCTTTCAGATAAGCTACCGATGCATTGATAAGCTCATTGAAGTTATGTGGAAGTATTTTTGTGGAAAGTCCTACCCCAATACCTTCTACTCCCTGTGCAAGAAGCAAAGGAAATTTTACCGGCAAGTCGATAGGTTCATTATTTCTTCCGTCGTAAGATTTCGTCCATTCTGTAGTTTTAGGGTTAAAAACTACTTCCAGGGCAAAAGGAGTCAGCCTTGCTTCAATATATCTTGCAGCAGCTGCAGAATCTCCTGTATAAATATTTCCCCAGTTTCCCTGGGTATCTATCAGCAGCTCTTTCTGTCCTACCTGTACCATGGCATCTGTAATGGAAGCATCTCCGTGTGGGTGGTATTTCATGGTATTTCCCACGATGTTCGCCACTTTATTGTAACGGCCGTCTTCCAGTTCCCGCATAGAGTGCATAATTCTTCGCTGTACGGGTTTTAAACCGTCATACACCGAAGGGATAGCTCTGTCCAAAATTACATAGGAAGCATAATCCAGAAACCAGTCTTTATACAGACCGGAAACCTTCTTTAAACTTTCACCCTCATGCGAATATTCTTCTGTCGTCATCTGCTTTTTTGTCTTTTTTCTCTTTATTAGCTTTTACTACTTTGTTCAGAGAGAGTTTTAAATCGTTTACTTCTTTTCTGTTCAAATAAGAGATCTGATACTTCAGTATAGTCGATCCATTGTTCTTACTTGAAACAGTGATGTATAATCTTTTGATAAATAAAATACTGACTACATCATATTTTAACAGCTTGTATTTTGGAAATTCATCGTGAAGAGGCTTATCTAAAAAAGGAATAATATTCCTGTTTTTAAAATTCAGGGCTTCTCCATCGCTGTCATATTCAAAAATCTGCCGTCCGCAAATATAAAAGATAATCAGCATCATAATAGGAACAATAATCAGTAAATAACTTTCATCATCCAGCGCATTAAATCTATATTTATTAGCTATAAATAGAATTATTCCAAGTACCATTATCATAAGAAGAACGGTGCTTAAAAAGTTATAAACTGATGCTTTATTACGGTTACTTAGTCTCATTTGATTTTTTTGTTGTAAGTTTCCTAATTTCTTACTTCAAAATGTGTTTTTTTACCCCTCTGCATTGTTCTCAAGGATAATTTTAATATTTAATTTTTTTCTAGTTTTCTACTTCATCCAGAATTTCTTTTTTAGCAATATCAGTATCATCTTCCACAACAAGGTTTTCAAGAATGAAAGTTTGTCTGTCCGGAGTATTTTTTCCCATATAAAACTCCAGAAGCTGTTCAATGGTTTGGTCTTTCCCTAACACTACAGGTTCCAATCTGATATCCTGACCTATAAAATGCTTGAATTCATCCGGAGAAATTTCTCCTAATCCCTTAAATCGTGTGATTTCAGGATTTTTCCCCAGATCATTCAATGCTTTTACTCTTTCGGCTTCTGAATAACAGTATCTTGTTTCTTTCTTGTTTCTTACCCTGAATAAAGGAGTCTGAAGAATGTACAGGTGTCCGTTTTTAATCAGATCCGGGAAGAACTGCAGGAAGAAAGTAATCATCAGCAAACGGATGTGCATTCCATCAACATCGGCATCGGTCGCAATAATCACCTGGTTGTATCTCAGGTCTTCCAGACTTTCTTCAATATTTAAAGCAGCCTGAAGAAGGTTAAATTCTTCATTTTCATATACCACCTTCTTGGTAAGACCATAGCAGTTCAATGGCTTACCTTTCAATGAGAATACAGCCTGTGTTTCTACATCTCTGGATTTTGTGATAGATCCTGATGCGGAATCTCCCTCGGTAATGAAGATCTGAGTATCTCCTTTTCTTTCGGCTTTCTGATCGTTATAATGCTGTCTGCAGTCACGAAGTTTTTTGTTGTGCAGAGAAACCTTTTTAGCTCTTTCCCTTGCCAGTTTCTGAATTCCGGAAAGTTCTTTTCTTTCTCTCTCGGAAATCAATATTTTTCGTTGGATGGCTTCCGCAATTTCCGGGTTCCTGTGTAAGAAGTTATCCAGTTTGCTTTTTAGGAAATCAATGATGAAAGTTCTTACGGTAGGTCCGTTCGGACCCATATCATTAGATCCCAGTTTTGTTTTGGTCTGGGACTCAAAAACAGGTTCTTCTACATTGATGGAGATAGCAGCAATGATAGACTTTCTGATATCAGAAGCTTCAAAACTTTTATTAAAAAACTCACGGATCGTCTTCACATAAGCTTCACGGAATGCATTAAGATGAGTACCACCCTGCGTGGTATTCTGTCCGTTTACAAAGGAGAAATAGGTTTCCATCTGAGATTTGTCAGTATGGGTAATTGCCACTTCAATATCATCATCTTTCAAATGAACAATAGGATAAAGTGTTTCACTTTCCAGCTCTTCTTCAAGGAGATCTTTAAGACCGTTTTCAGAGAAATAGGTTTCTCCGTTGAAAAGAATTTTAAGCCCAGGATTCAGGTATGCATAATTCCGGAGCATTCTTTCGATATACTCTTTTCTGTATTTGAAATGCAAGAATATATCACCATCCGGTACGAAGGAAATTTCTGTACCATTTCTGTCAGAAGTCTCTTTTTCTTCAAAGTCTTCTTTGATAAGTCCCTGGGAGAATTCTGCGGCTTTCATCTTCCCGTCACGGAAAGAACGTACCCTGAAATATTCGGAGAGCGCGTTTACCGCTTTGGTACCAACCCCGTTCAATCCTACAGATTTTTTGAACGCCTTACTGTCGTATTTACCTCCGGTATTCATTTTGGAAACAGCATCTACTACTTTTCCCAACGGGATTCCACGTCCAAAGTCACGAATTGTAACTTTGCCGTCATCCACTTTTATTTCGATTCTTTTACCTGATCTCATCCTGAACTCATCAATGGAGTTATCCAGGATTTCTTTAAGCAGAATATAAATACCGTCATCAGCGGAAGATCCGTCACCAAGCTTCCCGATGTACATGCCGGGACGCAGGCGGATATGTTCCTGCCAATCGAGGGTTCTGATATTATCTTCTGAATAGGTTGGATTTATTTCTTGTGACATATATGATTTCAGCAAACATACAAAAGTACAAAATTGTATAAAATTATCCGAATTTTTCAGATTGTTTTTTAAAGATTTCCCCAAAAATATTGCAGTATTATCAATCAAATTATATAATTTTCAAAACTATTCTACTAAATGTGAAAAAAATTATAACATCTTGCCTGTTTCTCTTCATTTTACTGGTTGTTTCATTGTGTAATGCTCAAATTCCCGGAATGGTACATTATAATGAAGCAGACGGGCTCAACAGCTCATATACCTATGGGCTGAATCAGGATGAAAATGGATTCATATATTTGGGAAGTGACAATGGCTTTTTCAGGTTTGACGGAGCAGAATTTAAGCAGTTTGGAAGCAAAAACGGATTAAAGAACATTGAGATTCTCAACTGTTTTCCAATTCCGAACAACGAAATGTTTATTATTTCTTTCCTGAATGATTTTGCCTATCTCAAAAAAGGCAGAATCATCAATTCAGACCGCAATCCGGAACTGAAAAAAATAAAATTCACTTATACTACACTCAGTCACATCAACGGAGATACGGTCTACCTGTATGAGGGAGACAATCCCAAAAACATATTAGTTTACAAAAACGAAAAAATCACAACAATACCTATTTTTATCCACCAAGATGCTTCTGATGATTATTTTACTTTCGGATTGAATATGACAAACGGGAACCTTTATATTTCTGACAGATATAAAAAGAAGAATATTGAAGTATATAATGTTTTCACCCGAAAAAAAACAATCAGCAATATTTCGATTAAAAGAAATACCATGATAACCAGGAAAGGAGATTTTTTCATTTTAAAAAACGAAAAAAAGATTGAAGTATATAAGCTGTACCATGAGTTTCATTTCAAAAAAATTGCTTCCTATACAGCTCATGAGAATATACATCGGCTGGTAATAGATAAAAACTCCCGGATCTGGGCGTGTCTTGAAAATGGTGGACTTCTGTATTTTAGAAATGCTTTCATGAAAGCAGAGGGCTTATCAGACCCTATCGAATTGATGAACCGCTACATTATCAATGATGTACTGGTGGATAAGGATGACAATCTTTGGTTTTCTACCAGAAACAATGGCCTTTTCTTTATTTCGGAGCTGTTTTTCAGAAATTATATTCATTTTCCTGTGAAGAACAACTCATCCCATATCACGGCTATTGCTAAAAACGGAAACAGAATCTATCTCGGCTATAATGAAGCCAAAGGTGGTATTTATCATAACGGAATTATTACTGATATTCATTTGGAAGGAAATTCACAAATGGAAAACAAAGCCATTTTGTCTGATGGAAATACTATCATCTTCGGACTTTCCAAAAATCCGGTCCGGTATAATACGACGACAGGAGAAAAATATGTCCTGAAGGAAAATGTTATTAAAAATGTGGTTCCCTATACTTCAGGATCGGCACTCTTTTGTACCCTGGAAGGTCTTATTGCCTATAATCATCATAAAGGATCTTATAAAAAGCTGATGATGGGCAGCCGGATTTATACCGCATTACCTTATACCCGGGACAGCATCTTTGCCGGAACATTTAAAGACCTCTATAAGCTGAATACTGCTACAAAAAAGAAAAGACTGTTTCTGGAGGGGTACTATTTTACAGACATTAAAAAGCTCAGTGATAATCTGTATGCGGGTGCAACTAATCTTAATGGAATTATTTTGTTTAATAATTCCGGAGTGATCAAAAAAATTACAGAAAGCAAAGGTCTTCCTACAAGACAGATCAAAAAAATAGAAATAGAGAATGAAAAAGTTTTCTGGGCGAGTACCAATTACGGTCTCAGCAGAATTGAGTTTAAAGATAAAAAATTAAAAATCAATAATTTCACCCATATAGACGGGCTTCCTTCCAATGTTGTTGCAGGATGCATCATTTCCGGAGATACCGTTTATGCGGGTACATCAAAGGGCCTGGGAATCCTTTCCATTAAAAGCCTGCTGAACCAGCAGGAACACGTTCATAAAAAAGTCATCATTAATTCGGTAAAGATCGGGAACACGCACTTTTATGATCTTAACAAACCACTGGAAGGTAAAACTCCCGATAACAGTCTGACCTTTAATGTAAGTTTTCCGGATTTCGCTTCACAGGGGAAAATCAGTTATCAATATAAAGTTGAAGGACTAAGCGAAGACTGGCAAACCGGCAGTTCTCCCAATATTACTTTCAACTCTATTCCTCCGGGGAATTATACTTTTAAAATCTTTGGATTGGGCTACAACGGGAAAAAGTCATATATCTCTACAGATCTGCATTTTGAGATCAAACCTGCCTTCTGGCAGACGTGGTGGTTTAAACTGCTCCTTGTCTTCATTGGAGCTGCTGCATTATCCATACTGATCACATTTTATTTTCAGAAAAAGAGAAATAAAAAACTGGAAACTTTATATTATGAAAAGAAAATTGCAGAACTGGAGCTTCAGGCTATAAAAGCACAGATCAATCCCCATTTTATATATAATTGTCTCAATTCCATTCACTTTTTGCTGTATAAAAAAGATTATGATGAAGCAGAAAACTATCTTAACACTTTTTCTGTAATGATCCGGAAAACGCTTCATTATTCCGAAAAAACCTTTATGCCTATAAAAGAAGAAGCAGAATACCTGTCTTTATACCTGAATATGGAAAAACTGCGTCTGAAAGATCTTTTTGATTATAAAATTACCATTTCTGAAAATGTAAATGAAAGCTGGACTGTTCCTTCCCTCCTCATTCAGCCTTTTGTAGAGAATGCTATAAAACATGGTGTAGCGAATCTTCAGGACAGAAAAGGAAACATTGAAGTGCTGTTTCAACATACGGGAACAGCTCTCTGTGTGGTTATTGAAGACAACGGTACAGGTATTGGAAAGAAGCTCCATTCTAATGCAAATTCTTTTGGAGTAAAATTATCTGAAAAAAGAATTGAAACATTCCGACAGCTTTTTGATACTAATATCATATTAGAAATAGCCGATCTTCAGGAGAAGGAAAAAAGACCGGGAACTCAAATCAAACTTTATATTATACCTTATGAAAACCAAAATACAGGCATGCATCATTGATGACGAACAGGATGGAAGAGATTATATTTCCCTGCTGCTGGAGAATGAATTTCCGGAAATAGAGAACACCCACCAGGCAGCCAGTGTAGAGGAAGCCTATATTTATCTTTCCAAAAACTCACCTGACATTCTTTTTCTGGATATTCAGCTGAAAGACGGAACCGCATTTGATCTTCTTTCAAAGTTCAGAGAAGTTGATTCAAAGATTATTTTCATTACAGCTTTTGAAAGTTTTGCAATTCAGGCCATTAAAAACGGAGCTGCTGATTACCTTTTGAAACCTATTAAAAAAATGGAGTTCATCATCGCCGTAAATAAAGTTCTGGAAAGCATCAGAAAAAATAAAAATACGGTAAGTCCTCAAAGTAATAAGATCAGCCTTCCAACACTGCAGGGATTTAAACTCACAGATATCAGTGAGATTATCCGCTGTGAAGCAGATTCCAGCTATACCACATTTTATTTCACAGATAAGACCAAGATTATTGTTTCCAAGACACTCCACGAGTTTGAGGAGCAGCTTTCAAAATATAATTTTTTCAGGATTCATCATAAGCACCTGATCAATCTCTCTCATCTTAAAGAATACATCAAAGGAAAAGGCGGTCAGGTCGTAATGGCAGATCATTCTGTACTGGATGTTTCTGTCCGCAAAAAAAATGATTTCCTCCACAGGATAGGATATCTGGATTAAAAACCTATGCCTGCGCAATCGGAAACCAAACCATCATCCCACTACAATTAAAAGCAACTTACTGACACTTATTAGGATAACCAATACACTTATCAACCGGTAATACCAAACGTTTTGATATCATAATACCTTTACAAGACATCAATACACAAAATTTAATACTAAAGTTTTTATTGATTTTTGATTTATAAAATCAATACTGTATTATGATAAAAGCATACATTTTTACCATCTGCATCTTTCTGGGCGGTCTGCTTTTCAAAGCACAGGCACCCTGCTCGGATTTTGATTCACCTACTTTTCCGGCCGGAAACTGGGTTCATGCTCCTTATCCTAATGGTAATGTAACCGTTTCAAGCGGAACTCCCGCTCTGGATGGTTCTCAGTTTCTAAAACTCATTGATGATTCCGGAGGTTCATGGCTTGTCAATACCATAGATTTTAAAAATCTGGGACAACGGTTTCCGGGACAATGTCTATTTTTTGATTTCTATATTGAAAATGACGGAACTTTTAATGGATCTCCAGCCATACATCCGGCCATTCACATCATGTCCGGCAGCAAAATAATCACATTTGTCGCCAATATCACTGTAACTGAAGGAAGCGGATGGGTTCGGGTACGTGCTCCTATTGCCAACTGCAGCGGCTCTGTTCTTCCCTCCAATTCTGAAGGAACCTGGACAATGGATCCCAGCAGCGGTACCACCTGTACAGACTTCAACAACATCATCAACAATTCAACGGCTGTAATGATTACTCCTGATTATACAGCAAACCCATCTGAAATAGTATGGTATGACAACATCTGTGTAAAGCCATGTGCTGACTGTGACCCGAATTTCAAACTTGAAACCTCATTCAGTTCTACTAGCAATACTGCCACAGCCAAGGTATTTCTAGACAGTTATAATCCTCCGAACAACTATTCTGTAAACTGGGGAGACGGAACACCGCTTACCGATCATATGACTCCACACACCTATAATACTCCCGGTTCATATACGGTATGTGTCATTCAATCTGACAGCAAAGGTCAAAAAAAATGCAGTACATGCATTACATTTTGTTATTCAAGGAAGGTCATTTTAAAAGAAACTGACAACACAGGTCTCCGCAGTAAACATCCTGATCTGGAAGCTATTTCAAAAGAAGAGCTTCAGATGGCCAGAAAAAAGGATATTTCTTTGGTTCCGAATCCTGCCAAAAACTATGTGGATGTACAAACATCTCTTTCAAAGAAGGAAAAAGCAACGGTAAGAATTATTGACAGCTCAGGAAAAACGGTATTAGAAAAGTCTGAAAATCTCAATAGTGGACGCCAAAATATCAGATTGAATACCGAGAATCTGATCCAGGGAACTTATATCGTTGAACTCACATCTGAAGGAAAAACCAGCTCTCAAAAACTAATGATCTCTAAATAAATAATCAAAAAACCAATACCCAAAATGCAGTTTCAAAAGTCTAAAAATTTAGCTTTGAAGCTGCATTTTTTATATTCAATCAAGAGCAAATATTTATTTTTTTCTAATTGTACAATCATATTTTTCAACATCAGCATTCAACTATCTCTATTTAATTTTTATTTTTATAAGTTGATCTGTTTAAATATTCATTAAATTCGATTAACAAAACTGTTTTTATGATACAACTTCCCTTATCAAAACTTTCCAATGTAGGAACTACTATTTTTAGTCAAATGACTCAGCTTGCCAACGAGAATGAAGCAATCAATCTTTCTCAGGGATTTCCGGATTTCATGCCTGATCCTGAATTATTGAATCATGTAGATCATTTTATTAAAAAAGGCTTTAACCAGTATGCCCCGCTGGGAGGAATGATAGGTCTGAAGGAAGAAATTGCCAGAAAAATTGAGAGCAGCCATCATACGATTTATCATCCTGACTCCGAAATAACTGTTACAGCAGGCGGGACTCAGGCTATTTTCACAGCTATTGCCTCTTTTATCAAAAAGGATGATGAAGTGATTATTTTTGAGCCGGCCTATGATTGTTATGAGCCTACCGTAGAACTTTTCGGAGGTATTGTAAAACGTTTTGAAATGAAAGCTCCGGATTATAAAATCGACTGGACTGCCGTAAAAAATCTTGTCAGTGACAAAACAAGAATGATTATTCTGAATAATCCCAACAACCCATCCGGAAAAATCCTGACAGAAAATGATATACAAGAACTTATTCAGCTGGTAAAAGGAACTTCCATTCTTATTTTAAGCGATGAAGTGTATGAAAACATTGTTTTTGACGGAAAACAGCATTTAAGCATTTGTAAATATCCCGAATTGAAAGAAAGAAGTCTTCTTGTTGCTTCTTTCGGGAAACTTTTTCACGTTACCGGATGGAAAGTAGGCTACTGCGCTGCACCCAAAATCTTAACGGATGAATTCAGAAAAGTACACCAGTTCAACGTTTTCTGTGTGAATACTCCTATCCAGCTTGCACTGGCCGAATACATGAAAAATGATGAGCATTATACCCATCTGAATCAGTTTTTTCAGGAAAAAAGAGATTTTCTGAGAAAAGGTATTGCAGGAACATCTTTTGAACTGCTGGATTGCGAGGGGACTTATTTTCAGGCAGTAAAGTATGATAAGATTTCGGATAAAAACGATTTCGATTTTGCGTCTGAGCTTACCATCAAACATAAAGTGGCAAGTGTCCCTTTTTCTTCATTTTATAAAAATAAGCTGAATGAGAATGTAATCAGGTTGTGTTTTGCCAAGAAGCAGGAAACATTGGAAAGAGCTATTGAGAATTTATCTAGAGTATCATCATAATTATTGTGCTTTTGTAGAGCTTAGAGACAAAGCTCCTTATTTCCACTGTCATTGCAAGCAAAGCGAAGCAATCTCATCAGAAGTTGTGAATTTATGACGCAAAGTAACTTTATAAATAAAAGTTTTAGGTGCAATGATTTTATCTCTAACAAAATTGTACTGTTTTAAAATGATGTAGTTATTTCAAGGTCATTTCAGACGACGAATTTATATTTTTCTTTATTACCATTGATTTTCATATATTTATAAAATAACTAATCCATTAAATATAAAAATCATGAAAAAGACAATCATCTTAGGAAAAAAATTAAACAAAAAAGAATTAAATATGATCAAAGGAGGTCTGAAGATCTGTATTCTGCCGGGAACTACAGAATGCTCCGAATATGCAAGATATTGTGGAGAACCTCAATGCCAGGTGCCTATCAACTAATATCAATAATTAATAAAACTCTCCCATGAAAAACAAAAGTGTAAAAAAAGGAAAAAAAATAACCCGAAAAGAACTACATACAATCAATGGAGGTTTAGGCAATGTAAGATGTACCAATTCTTCAGGACATTGTGTATACATCGGGCCTGGGTGCAGCGAACTTAAATGCCAGCTACCTGAACCTATTGAAGCTGTTGAATAATAAAGCTCCAAAAAACAGCAAAAAATACTTCGGCCGGCTCAAAATGAGCCGGCCGAAGTATTTTAAAGATGCTCCATCAAATGTTATAAAAACATTCCTCCGGAAACTTCAATTCTTTGTCCATTGATCCACCTTGCATCTTCCGTACACAGAAATGCCACTACACCACCAATATCATCTGGAAGTCCTACTCTTCCTAAGGCTGTGGCACCCGCTACTACAGCGTTGATCTCTTCATTATCTCTTACTCTTCCTCCTCCGAAATCGGTTTCAATAGCTCCGGGAGCCACAACGTTGGCCTTGATTTTTCTTGGTCCCAATTCTTTGGCCATATATTTTGTGAGCATTTCCACCCCAGCTTTTATAGATCCGTAAATAGAAGATCCCGGAGTTGCAAATCTTGCCAATCCTGAAGACACATTGATAATTCCTCCCCCATCATTCATAAATGGCAAAAATTTTTGAGTCAGAAAAAATACTCCTTTAAAATGAATGTCTACCACATCATCCAGCTGTTCTTCTGTTACTTCGGTAATAGGTGAATATAAAGCTGTTCCTGCATTATTGATCAGATAATCAATATGAGTACTTCCTGTATTTTCCTGCAGGTGATCCGTAACCTGCTTTACGAAGGCATCAAAACTTTTAATGTCTTTTGTATCCAGCTGAAAAGCAACAGCATTACGTCCTATTGATTTTATTTCATTCACAACAGCTTCTGCTTCTTCCTTGTTGCTTCTATAGGTAATAATGACATCTAATCCCTTTTGAGCAATCTTTAATGCTGAGTTCTTTCCCAATCCACGGCTACCTCCGGTTACCAATGCGATATTTGTTTTTGTGTTCATTGTATTTTGATTATTTTGATGGTACAAAGTTGGGATATTTTCAGACTGAAATGTTTGCTTGAATCAATCTGAAATTTGCAAAATTCAAATCAGGAACGAAATTCTAAGGGAGTAAAGGAAGTTTTCCTTTTAAAGAAATTAGAAAAATGAGCAATTTCCTCGAAACCCAGGGCATAGGATATCTCTGAAACATTCCATCTGGTCTGCTTTAAGAGTATTTTCGCTTCCTGAATGATACGGTCAGAAATAAATTCCGTAGTCGTTTTTCCGGTGCTTTCTTTTAACCTTTTGTTTAAATAATTGACATGAACCGCCAATCGTTCTGCATAATCTTTTGCGGTCTTCAGCTGCAGTCTCTGGTCCCAGGATTCAATAGGAAATTGTCTTTCCAACAGTTCTATAAACAGAGAAACCACTCTCATAGAAGCATCATTAGATGCAGATATTTTGGATGCCGGCTGTAATTTTTGACCGTAATGGATCAATTCCAACACATAATTTCTGATCAGATCATATTTAAAAATATAATCTGAATCTATTTCTTTTTTTATTTTTTTAAAAAGGCTTTCCAGTTCTTTCGCAAGCTCGTCATCAATTTCAAAAACAGGTACTCCGCCTGGCTGAAAAATGGGAAGATCTTCAAGATTGTAATAGGATTTATCTTTAATAAAAAAATCTTCTGTGAATACACAAAAACTTCCTGACTGATCAGGATCCTCAGGCACCCAATGATACGGAACTTTTGGAGTAGCAAATAATAAGGCGTTCTGTTGTATTGATATTACTTTATCAGCATATTCTGCCCTGTTTCGCCCTCGTATAAAACTTATCTTATAGTATTTCCTCCTGTTATAAGGCATTTCGGAAGTTGTCCTTGCCCTTTCAAGTGTCTGTGCGATATCAAAAACATTAAAGTGTCCGATATCTTTATGAAGTCCTTTCGGAAAAATACTTTCGAGGTCTTTACCTAATTTGGCAGCCATCTCTTTGTAAAAATCCTCCAGTGAGGTATGTGCTACTTTTTCCATGGCAGATGATTTGTAAAATTCAAATATACGAACTTATGAAATAGTTCCGCCTGAATATATTACAGATTGCTTGCCAGAATTCCGAATTCTTTTTTAAAAGCAAATGAAAAATGTGATAAATCCTCAAATCCAAGATCAATGTAGATATCTGATGGTCTTTCTTTTTTTTCTTCTATCAAAAATCGTGCTTCCTGCAATCTTCTTTTAATTAACCAGCGATTTGGTGTTTCATTAAATATCTTTTTAAAATCTCTTTTAAAAGCAGACAAACTACGTCCTGTAAGGAATGCAAAACGTTCTAAATTAACATTAAATTTATAATTTTTCTGCATAAATTCTTCAAGGTCCACCCGTCCCGGAATACCAAAATCAAAGAGTATATCTGACAATTCAGGATGCAGCTGCAAGAGAATAAGTAACAGTTCTTCTCTTTTTAAGTCTGAGAACGCATTATTTATCTGCCCGGATTCTGTGTAATAAGGTTCCAATGAAAGAAGGAAGCTACTGATCAGCGGATCTTTTTTTATCGGAATAAAAGCATTTTTTGACTGATGATTCTGAAAAAAGAGGCTGTGTTTTTTATGGAAACTCGTTAAAAATGATTCATCAAAAATAAAAATCACTTTTTCAAATTCATTATTATCTTTCTGTTTATTATAGCGTGCAAGGCGGTTTTTACGTACAATACAGCTGTCACCAGATTTAAGAACGTAATGCCTGTTACCATCATAACCGTTTATGGTTCCTTTTGCCAGAAATAAAAAAAAATGTTCCGCTATAAATTGTTCCGGAGACACGGCAGGTCCAACAAAACAGGACTTTATCTCAGTTATTTTCATTGTACATTATTTTATATTTTTCCACCATTGTTTAAACTGTTGAGTATTGTCATTCAGTTTTACCTTTTCACCAATCATAGGTGTGGCAAGGCGGTAAGGTTTTGTCTGGGACAGGGCTGAGATCCGTTCCAACGGTTCGTTCCAGGGATGTTTAGCCAGAGTAAACTTGGAATGATGAACAGGCAGAAGATTTTTAGCTTTTAACTCTGTGACTGCCAATGCCACTTCTTCAGGCAGTTCATGCACCGACTGCCAGGCTTTATTGTACTGTCCGCATTCCATGACCGCCCAGTCGATAGCAGGATGTTTCTCAGCAATCTTTTTAAAACGGCCACTGTAGCCGCCATCTCCACTATAGTACACGGTCATGTCAGGTGACTGAATGAAAAAAGATAACCAAAGAGATTGTGAACTTTTAAAGCCTCTCCCGCCATCATGATGGGTACTTTCAGTAAAGATGGTAAAACCTGACTTTACCTGTACTTTTTCGTCCCAATCTTTTTCAATAATCTGCTGTTTTGTATAGCCCCATCTTTGATAATGAGCTCCTGCTCCCAGCCCGCAAACAACGTATTTTGTTTTAGGCTGTAATGCTTTTGCAGTCTCATAATCCAGATGGTCATAATGGTCGTGTGAAAGCAGCATATAATCAATCTCCGGTATATCATCTGCTGTATAGATATCACTTCCTTTATATGCCTTTACTCCCCAGGGCAATGGAGATGCTTTACCACTGAAAACCGGATCTACTAAAATCTTTACTCCATCCAGCTGTAAAAAGAAAGATGAGTGTCCAAACCATACAATGATATTTTCGTCTGCAGGGATTGATTTCAGATTTGTTTTAACTGATGGTAAAATGTCTTCAGGTTCTGTATGAGGGTATTCTTTGGTAAGAGATCCCCATATTTCACCTAACATGCTGTAGCCTTCAGTAATCGTTGGTTTTTCTTCCAGATTTCTGAATTTTCCATTTTTATAATGGATTGATTTTTTGACCTGTTCTAATCTTTCGCCTTCAGGCAAAGCTCCAAATTGTGGTTTACCCATATAAAACCAGACCATAAAAATCAGGATCAGCATGGCGCCTAGCAAGGCAATTAATGTTCTTTTAAGCAGTTTTAAAAATGTTTTCATTGTGCCGATATCTTAATATCTTTTACTTCCAGAACAGATAGAGGATATCCTTTAGAAACACAGTTAATCATAGCCTGTCCTACTTCTTCCATTCTGCAGATCCATTGGGGAAAAATCAGATACCACAATGGTGATAATGCATCAAAAATACGATAAATAAAACGAACATTTTTCTGACCTTTTACGGGTCTCATCAATCCGGGACGAAAATTATAAACGGTCTTAAAAGGGAGCTTAAGTAAGGCATTTTCGGTTCTTCCTTTTACCCTTGCCCACATTACTTTACCCTGTTCTGTACTGTCGGTACGGTTTCCGGAGACATAAATAAATGTCATACCTGAGGTGATTCGGGATAAAGTTTCAGCAAACGGAACAACAAAACCATAGGTTTTCATGGTGAAACTTTCTTCAGTTTCTCCAACTGAACTTACCCCTGCACAAAAAAAACAGGCATCATAGCCGTTAAGTTCAGCTACATAGTTCCCTATTTCTGAAAAGTCTTTCACAATCAATTCTTTCAGCTTATTATGCTGACGGTTTAATGATTTTCTATTGATGATTAAAACTTCTGTAATTTCCGGGTTTTCAAGACAAACCAACAGAACACCCTCACCTACCAACCCGGTTGCTCCTGTAATAATAACTTTCATTTTAAATCTGATTAAATTTGATTAAACTTTCCGCTGCCGCTAATATTGCTTCTTCAGCTTTTCTTGGCTTCCACCCTAACATGCTTTTTGCCTTTTCACTGCTTGCTCTTTTTACCAGTCCTAAGTGAGGAACAATCATTTTTAATTTCGGATTAAAAACAGCCAACACTCTGATTATCCAATTAGGCAATTCTTTGGTAGGGGCTTTACCTGCAACTTCACCTAAATTCTTTCTGAGAACATCTGCCACTTCCTGCATAGAAAGAGCTTCACCTGCTACAGCAATAAAACGTTGACCATTTGCTTCAGGCATGCTTAATGCTTTAAGATGAAGGTCAGCAACATCCCGTACATCTACAAAGCCCGTAATCAGTTTTGGACATCCCTTCATTTCTCCGTTGAGCATTTGCTTTATAATCTGTATAGAATGCGCATAATCGCTTGATAAAACAGGCCCCATCACAGTGGTTGGATTCACTACGGCGAGTTCCATACCATTTCTTTCATTTTGAATAAAATCCCATGCTGCTCTTTCTGAAATGGTTTTTGAGCGCTGATAAGGTGCTACAGTATCATCTATTACCGTCCAGTCTTCTTCGGTATACGGAGTTTTCTTCGATGTACCATAGCTTACCGCACCAAAAGCTGAAGTAAGTACAACTCTTTTTACTCCTGCCTTTTGGGCTGCTCTCAGCACAAACAATACCCCGTTTTTAGCAGGTATCACAAAATCGTCTTCTGTCTTTGCATCGGTATGGGGAGTGGGCGAAGCGGTGTGAATAACGTATTGGCAGCCTTCAACAGCTTTTTCCCAACTTTTCTCGTTTTCTAAATCAGCTTCTGCAAAAGACAAATCTTCAAAGGAACTGATTCCTCCCTCCTTCAGCATTTGTTTTACTAATCCTGACTTGTTCAATGATCGAAGTGTAGCTTTTACTTTATATCCATTGTTAAGCAGGGCAATCATACAATAGCAGGCTATGAAACCTGATCCTCCTGTAACCAAAACGGTTTCTTTATTTCTCATTTTCTGAAGTATTAATAGGACAAATTTCCAAAATATAAAATCATATTATTGTGTTGAAAAGTCCATTCTTATTATGTTGAAAAGTTCAACATACTTATTAATTCAATTTAAACTTAGCAATCAATATCATTATATATTATTCAAATATTTGTTTATTTTTTTCTAGACACAGTGATATACTTCATTTATTTTTCTTACATTCGTCAAAACTAACCTACTAAAAATCAAACCAATGAAAAATCACATTACTCAAATCGGAAAAAAACTGAACAAAAGAGAATTAAGAACGATCAAAGGAGGTCTGATCAACTGTATTGAACCCGTTCTGTGCCCTGACCTTCCATGTGAGCCTTCTTCAGACCCGAATGGGTGTACTATTATTTCTCCAAAGTGTGCACAAAAGGAGTGCAGACCGCAGTTATAATATCGAAATCAAATCATAAATAAAATACTATGAAAAAACTCGATCTAAACAAAGGTAAAAGACTTAATAAAAAAGAATTAAAAACAATTCAAGGAGGTATGCTGAATTGTATGGAGCCTATCCTATGTACTGAGTTTCCTTGTGAGACTTATCCACCAGGAGACATCAGAAACTGTACCACCATTTCTGTTAGCTGTGCCCAGAAAATATGCAGACCTCAAGACCCCGGACCTATTGAGCTGTAATTTGATCATTTAAAACCATACATTATGAAAAATCAAAATTTAACTAACGGAAAAAAACTGAACAAAAAACAATTAAGAGTAATTACTGGCGGAAAAGAAATGTGTCTGCTTCCGGATCTTACCTGTAAGAGAATTTCTTTTGCCTGTGCTGAATTACAATGCCAGCCTGGAATTGAAATTTAAGAATCCAACAACGCGAAAAAGCTGAATAAAAAGCTTTTATTTCATTATAAAAAAGTCGCTTTTCTTACCGGGAAGTGACTTTTTTAATTTTACTGTAGTGTCTTTAGAACTCCTGTATTTTTTAAGATTTATAATTTCAAGATAATCAAAGTTTATCTCATGAACGCAAAAAACGCCCCCAAATACATGGAAGCGTTTTTTATTATAAACGAACTTTAATATTTTTCTTATACATTGAATCTAAAGTGCATGATGTCTCCATCCTGTACTATATATTCTTTACCTTCTACAGAAAGTTTTCCGGCTTCCTTGATCTTCACTTCAGAACCGTAAGTCATATAATCTTGATATTTGATTACTTCTGCACGGATAAAACCTTTCTCAAAGTCTGTGTGAATTACTCCTGCGGCCTGTGGAGCTGTCCATCCCTGTCCGATAGTCCAGGCTCTTACTTCTTTTACTCCGGCAGTAAAATACGTCTGAAGTTTTAAAAGGTCATAAGCTTTTCTGATCAAACGGTTAACTCCCGGCTCAGTAAGACCCAGTTCTTCAAGGAAAATTTCTCTTTCTTCAAAAGTTTCAAGCTCATTGATATCAGCTTCAATCTGTGCAGCTAGTACTACTACTTCAGCCCCCTCGCCTTTAGCCATTTCTTCAATTTTACCAATCCAATCATTTCCGTTTTTGATAGAGTTTTCATCTACATTACAAACGTACAGTACAGGTTTATTGGTTAACAGCTGAACTTCTCCGATAATTGATTTTGCAAAATCATCAGTCGCAAATTCTCTTGCGTTTTTCCCATCTTCAAGAAATTTCTGTAAGTTCTGAAGGGTTTCATAGGTAAGAATATCTTCTTTCTTTCCTGACTTGATAAATTTCTTAGCTTTCTCAACTGCTTTTCCTACTGTTTCAAGGTCTTTCAATTGCAGCTCTATATCAATAATTTCTTTATCTCTTAAAGGATCTACAGAACCTTCAACGTGGATGATATTTCCGTTGTCAAAACATCTTAAAACGTGAATAATTGCTTCACACTCACGGATATTAGCCAAGAACTGGTTTCCCAATCCTTCTCCTTTGCTGGCTCCTTTTACAAGACCTGCAATATCAACAATCTCAACTACAGCTGGTAAAACTCTCTCAGGTTTTACGATTTTCTCCAGTTCAAACAATCTCTGGTCCGGTACAGAAACCGTTCCTAGGTTCGGTTCAATAGTACAGAAAGGATAGTTTGCTGATTGAGCTTTTGCATTACTCAAACAGTTAAAAAGAGTTGATTTACCTACATTCGGCAGGCCTACGATTCCACATTTCATATTGTAAAATTCAAAGTTTAAGGTTTAGGGGTAACCCAAGGTTTCTCCAACTTTAAACATTGAACTCAGAACCTTGAATTACGAGTGTGCAAAGATAGTGATTTTTGACAGAGTTTCATAATAAAAAAATCTGTCAATATTCTGACAGATTTTCAAAAGGTTCGGATTCACCGGCTATTTTATGGATTATCTCCCGTGGCATTCTGAGCCAGCGGGACATCATTCGGTGCTTCCTGTAAAGTTTTATCTAAAGTAAATAAAGATTCATCGGTAGCCCTGTCACCACCAGCGATTTTTAATTTATCAATTAAGTTTTGAGCTAATGTTTCTTCTTCAATCTGTTCCTGTACAAACCACTGCATAAAATTCCACGTTGCCCAATCTTTTTCTTCCATAGAAAGATCTACAATTCTGTAAATAGCGGTTGTATTGTCAACTTCATGCTTAAAAACACCATCAAAACAAGCTGTAAGACTGTCCGGATCTGCCGGAGGAGCGGGAATAGCATCCACTTTTGGTTTTCCGCCTCTGTTTAAAATGTATTCCATGAATTTGATTGAGTGATTCCGTTCTTCCTGGGCATGGCGGTAAAGAAAGTTAGCAATCCCCTGATAGCCTTTATCATCGGCCCAAATTCCATAAGATAAAAAAACGTGTGATGCATGAATCTCCTTATTCATCTGGTCACTAAGTGCTTTTTCCATGTTGGTGGAAAGTCTGTTAGTATTCATAATGTTATATTTTGGTGATTATAGAATGAATCATGCAAAAATGATTCCGATACAATTTATATTTTAAACATAATCATTTATTTACATTTTTTATTGAATTGAAAATCATTATTTTAAGCTAATAATTTATAGTTATTCTAAAATAAAAACCAGTTCTATTGTAGAACTGGTTTCTAGCTTATCATTGGGATTGCTTCATTTTATGGTTTGTAATGACTTATAATATATAGAAGTTGGCAATTAAACCTTGGGCCCTTTTATCAAAAAATATTATTTAATTTTTCTGGCGGTATAATCACTTTCATTTCCTAATCTGTCGATGGCTTTTATAGCAACTGCACTCAGCTTTTTACCGTCTTTAAATTTAGGAATGTCCTTTGAAAGGGTATCCAGTGTTAAAATTTCTGTTTGCCATACTCCATTGTATTGAGTAAAAAGAACCCACTGGAAAACATCAGCAGCATTTTTTGTACTCCAGCTTGTCTGTGCAAAGCTTCCGTTGTCTGCAATAAACAATGTAGGAGTCTGCAATGGAACCGCCTTTATCCATGGAGACTTTGGTACTAATGCTTTTTCACTGTATGGTCCGCTTTTCAAAGCGGGCAGCATATTGGGATTTTTGGTCAGTCCGGCAATACTCCAGTGAATTTCTCCGGCATCATTTTTCAGGATATTTCTGGAAATTGCAATCTGATTTTTGATTTCTGTAGGACGGTCTGATACTTTAACCTCAACGGTGTTTAAACCTGGCCATAAGTGACGGTTCATTGTATTTTCAGACTGCCACCAGCTTAACAGCGCTTCAAAGCTTTGTCCTTTGGAATCAATTGGCCAGTAAAGCTGGGGTGAAAAGTAATCTACCCAGCCTTTATTTAACCATAATTTGGCATCTGCATAAAGCTCGTCATATTGTGAAGATCCAACAATTCCTGCAGGATATCCGGGCTTCCATATTCCGAACGGGCTGATCCCGAATCGTACATTATTTTTTTCAGCATGGATTTCTTTATAGATACGTTCTACAAACTTGTTAACGTTATCTCTTCTCCAGTCTGCTCTGGACAGGGTACCGCCACTGCTTACATAAGCATTCCAGGTTGCATTATCGGGAAAATCTGCTCCTCTGTTATAGGTTGCGTAAGGATAGAAATAATCATCAAAGTGTACTGCATCAATATCATATCTTTTCACAATATCTTTCACCACATTGGATACGTGCCCCTGTGTTTTTGGATTGGCGGGATCAAACCAGTACATTCCGTTTTTTAATCTTAAAACAATATCGGACAATTTATTAGCCATTGACAGCGTATTCACGGCACCACCATTGGTATGATGTGCACGGTAAGGATTCAGCCAGACATGCAGTTCCAAACCTCTTTTATGAGCTTCTTCTATCCAAAACTGAAGTGGATCATAGTTCGGAGAAGGAGCCTTTCCTGTTTCGCCAGTCAGAAAGTAAGACCATGGTTCGATATTACTTGTATAGAGGGCATCCGCGGAAGGTCTGATCTGAAAAATAGCAGCATTGAAATTGTTATCTCTCAACATATCAAGCATACTGATTGCTTCTGCTTTCTGCTGTTCTACCGTAAGATCATTTCTTGAAGGCCAGTTGATATTGGCTACACTCGCGATCCATGCTCCACGGAATTCTCTTTTGATTTCCGGAAGATTGGTTCTGAAGTTTTCTTCAGTTGAAGCTGTATTTCCTGTAGCAGGTTTTGTTGTGACAACAGGTACTTTTGGCGGGGTTGTATTGTTGGTGGGTTTTGTCGGATTCTTCGTTGAAGGTGTTTTTACAACATTGTTCTGAACGGAACATGAGGTAGTGTAAGATGCAAAAACGCCCAATAAAACGATAAGTTTTAATTTATTCATTCTCATAGTCACAAAACTACTTTAAAATTTATTTTTACTTTCAGAGATTATTATGCCAAAATACGCATTTTAATGGGTTGACACAGAAAAAAAGCCCCGAACATCGAGGCTTTATTATATTTTAAGAATTTCAGATTATGCTTTCGCTCCTCTTTCTACTCTTTTTCTTTCTTCTTCTGAAAGGATTTTCTTTCTCATTCTGATGAAGTTTGGAGTTACCTCGATAGCTTCATCACCCTGGATATATTCCATACATTCTTCAAGAGAGAATAAGATTTTCGGAGCAACACCAGTATCTTTATCTTTTCCAGAAGCTCTCATGTTGTTCAACTGTTTTGCTTCTACGATGTTTACTACCAAATCTCCCGGCTTGTTTTGCTCACCGATGATCATTCCTGTGTAGATTTCCTCACCCGGATCAACGAAGAACTTACCTCTATCTTGTAATTTAGCAATAGAATATTCTGTAGCAGGACCTGTAGTTTTGCTGATCAGAACTCCATTGTTTCTTCCAGGAATAGTTCCTTTGAAAGGCTTATATTCTGTGAAACGGTGTGCCATAATAGCTTCCCCTGCAGTAGCGGTCAACATCTGAGAACGTAGTCCGATCAAACCTCTTGAAGGAATTTCAAACTCCATGTGCTGCATTTCACCTTTAGTTTCCATGATGTGAAGGTCACCTTTTCTCTGAGTTGCCAAGTCGATTACTCTTGAAGCAAACTCTTCAGGAACGTCAACAACCAAAGATTCATAAGGCTCACATTTCTCACCATCAATTTCTTTGAAGATAACCTGTGGCTGCCCAATTGTCATTTCATACCCTTCTCTTCTCATAGTTTCGATCAAAACGGATAAGTGAAGAATACCTCTACCGAACACTAAGAAAGTGTTTGCATCATCAGTCTGCTGAACTCTTAATGCTAAGTTTTTCTCTAATTCTTTAGTTAATCTTTCTTTCAGGTGGTTAGAAGTAACATATTTACCATCTTTACCGAAGAAAGGTGAGTTATTGATAGAGAATGTCATGTTCAATGTAGGCTCGTCAATTGCTGTTCTTTCCAATGGCTCAGGATTTTCAAGATCAACGAAAGAATCACCAATTTGGAAAGCATCAAAACCTACTACAGCACAGATATCTCCTGCTTTTACTTCAGTTACTTTTTTCTTTCCTAATCCTTCGAAAACGTAAAGTTCCTTTACTTTTCCTTTTACAATTTTACCTTCTGCCTGAGCAAGACCGATCCACTGAGATTCTTTGATCTCACCTCTTGTCACTTTTCCGATTGCAATTCTTCCTAAGAAAGAAGAGAAATCAAGAGAAGTAATCTGCATCTGAAGATTTCCTTCTGTTACTTTCGGTTCAGGAACATATTGTAAAATACCATCTAATAATGGCATAATATCTTCAGTTTGCTCTAATGAAGTGTTGAACCAACCTTGTTTTGAAGATCCGTAGAATGTAGGGAAGTCCAATTGCTCTTCTGTAGCCTCAAGGTTGAAGAACAAGTCAAATACCTTATCGTGAACTTCGTCAGGACGGCAGTTTGGTTTATCTACTTTATTGATTACCACTAATGGTCTCAATCCTAGTTCCAATGCTTTCTGTAGTACAAATCTTGTTTGTGGCATTGGTCCTTCGAACGCATCTACCAACAAAATAACTCCATCAGCCATTTTCAATACTCTTTCTACTTCTCCACCAAAATCGGCGTGACCAGGAGTATCAATTACGTTAATTTTTGTGTCTTTATAAGTAACAGAAATATTCTTGGATAAGATTGTGATCCCTCTTTCTCTTTCAAGATCGTTGTTATCCATAATTAACTCCCCACTCTCCTGATTTTCTCTGAAAATGTTGGTAGCGTGAATGATCTTGTCAACCAAAGTCGTCTTTCCGTGGTCAACGTGTGCGATAATCGCAATATTTCTAATGTTTTGCATAAAAGATTTTTACGGGTGCAAAAGTAGTGATTTTTAATGAAAAAATATTTACTTATACAAATATTTAATATTATGTTTAAAATACTTATTTACAAGGCAATAAAAAAAGAGTGTTAAAAAAAGTACTCATTAATCTATTTACACGCAAGCTTGTATCTTCCATATATCTACTGCAGGTGGTTCTCCGCATAGGATATCAAATTCTGCACAATTACTGGAAATCCGGTGCCTCAACCCATCTTACAATGCATGTATCGGCAACCTTACATTCTACCATTCCATTCTAGAAATTTTTTTAAGATTTCTGATCTTGTTCTGTCTTATTTAATATTAGCATGGTAAATTTATAAAAAAACATATCACAAAAATCACCTATCAAAATATTTAACATTTTTAATATCAATATCTTATAAGCCTATAAAACACTACCAGATCAATGAGAACAACCAGGATAAATTTCATCAAAAAGGATTTTTTAGAAACTTTATGATTGAAAATAATCATTCCAGAGGCTGCTCCTACAACACCTATAAGAGATATTCCTAAAAGCATATTTTCTGAAATTCTCCATTGGTGTTTTTTGGCTTGCCATTTATCAAAACCGAAGACACCAAATGTAATCAGATTAGCTATGAATAGAAAAAGAGCCATTTTAAAATTAATTTAAAACAAAAATAAAGTTTAATTTATAGATAGGAAAATCCCTGAATCTGAACCAAAGCATTTGCATTACCGTCAAAATAAGATTTTATAAATTTGCCTCCGTAAAAAACAACCCAATGACAGTACATGATCTGGCAGGAAGCTATACTCTTGAAGGGAGTAACCAGGAAGAGTCTTCGCAGGCTACTTATCATGGTATATTAACTTTATCCATAGATGAAAACAACCGCATAATTGCCCAATGGGTTATTGGTGATCATCTGCAAAATGGTACAGGATTTTATAAAGACCATATTTTAGTCATCAACTTCAATTACAAAGGAGACGATCATACAATTTATAAAGGAGTTGCTGTATATCGTTGTCTAAGTAAGGATATATTGGATGGTTTCTGGTCTGAAAAACATGGCAATCCTTTGTATCTTGGAAGTGAATATTGTGTGAGAATTCAACATTCAAAAATTTTGAACTGATTTCATCTCTAATAGTAAAAACATTGCCACCAATAAAAAGGGCTGCCTTGATCAAGGCAGCTCTCATTAGTTATTAAAGTTTAAAATAACTTATTTTTTAGCTTTTACATCAATAGCAATCTCGATATCTTTGCTGATCATCCATTCTGCCGGATCTGCTTCTGAAGTACCAAATTTAAGTCCCCAATCTGCTCTATTTACTGTAAATTTAGCCTGAATAGCAGCTGAATTTTCTACTACTTCTACTTTAGCAGGGAAAGTTACATTCAATGTCTTTCCTGATAAAGTAAGGTTTCCACTTACGGTCTTATTAGCTCCTGCTACTGCATCTTTGGGTGCTTCTTTCAAATCTGTAACACTTGTAATCTTGAAATCTGAGGTAGGATTTTTCGCTACATCAAAGAAATCAGGAGTTTTCAAGTGAGCTTCAAGCTCTGCAGGTTTTTTATCCTTTTCTGTAACTGAAGCCGGATCTACTTTGATAGAGTTCATATCGATTACGAAGTTTCCTGCGGAAACCTGACCTCCCTCAACACTGATATCTCCAGACTTTACAGTAAGTGTTCCCCAACGAGGTGCCATCCCTCCTTTGTGGAAAGCTTTCCAGTTTACTACTGAACCTACTGTGTCTACTGCAAGTGTTTCACCTTTGCTTTCTGCTACTGTTTGCTCCTGTCCGGTAGCTGCAGTATCTGCAGATTTTCCTTTATTACATGATGCTAAAAGCAATCCTACTCCTACTAATGCAATTACGCTAATTTTTTTCATATTGAACTGTTTAAAAAAGTTTGAATTTTGTTGTTTTCGGGTACAAAAATAGAAAAACCTATTTGGAGACGCCTTATCATACATCAAGAAATGATTTTTTATTTTTTTATTGTTGGTGAAAATTTAAAATTCTTAGTTATCTCGGTTAAAATGTATAAAAAACATTTGTACCTTAGAATTCTATAATCTACTGATTTTGTTTTTGCCTACATCTCACAGATTATTCTAAAAATAGACAATAAAACTTCAATTACCAAATTCAAAAAAAATGAATCAGCAACTCTTCGAAAAAGTAGATCAGTACATTAGTAATCTGGTAGCTCCTGAAGACAGTTTTCTCCAAGAAACAATTCAGTCTTTAGATGATGCTTCCATGCCTCAAATCAGTATAACTCCCACGCAAGGCAAGTTTTTGCAGGTTATGATGCTTATGTGTAAGGCTAAACGTGTATTAGAATTGGGTACTTTAGGTGCCTACAGCACTATTTGGATGGCAAGGGCAATTCCTTCAGATGGTAAAGTAATAACCATAGAGTACGATCCTCATCATGCTGATATTGCCAGCAGGAATATTGCAAAAGCCGGACTTTCTGATCAGATTGATCTTCGGGTTGGCAAGGCTATGGATCTGTTAAAAGAGCTTATTGCTGCAAACGAAGATCCTTTTGATTTTATTTTTATCGATGCCGACAAACCACCTTACACAGAATATTTTGAATTAGCCCTTAAGCTTTCGCATCCCGGAACAGTGATTGTATGTGATAATATAATTAGGGAGGGCAAGGTATTGGATGAAAACACCAATGATGAAAGAGTGATGGGTGTACAGCGTTTTAATAAAATGCTGGCCAGCAATCCAAAAGTTACCGCTACTATTATGCAAACAGTAGGTGCAAAAGAATATGACGGAATGTCAATTGCCGTTGTCAATTGATTTGAAACCTTAATTCTGGTTAATAAAAAATATTGTAAAGGTGAGGCAACTCGCCTTTTTTCTTTATAAAAACCTTATTTTAGCTATCCGAAAACAGAACAATGACGACCGTAGAATTTATACAGAAGCAGCTCAATATTTCTGAAAAGAGCATCAACAATACTTTACAATTATTAGCAGAAGACTGCACTATTCCTTTTATTTCCCGTTACCGAAAAGACAAAACCGGAAATCTTGATGAAATACAGATCGAACAGATCTCAAAGATCAGCAAACAGTTTGAAGACATTGTCAAGAGAAAAGAATCTATCTTAAAATCTATAGAAGAACAGAATGCTTTAAGTCCTGAACTTCAACAGAGAATTGAAGACAGCTTTGATATTCAGGAGCTGGAAGATTTATATCTGCCTTTCAAAAAACGTAAGAAAACCAAAGCTGATACTGCCAAGGAAAAAGGACTGGAACCTTTAGCCAGGATCATTATGAGTCAGAAAAATAATGACATTCAGTTTCTGGCTTCAAAATACCTGAACAATGAAGTTGCCTCCGAAGAAGAAGCGCTTCAGGGTGCGAGAGACATCATGGCAGAATGGATCAACGAAAATATGTATGTCCGTAAGAATCTCCGCAGGCTCTTTCAGCGTAAGGCAGTTGTTACCTCCAAAGTGGTGAAAGCTAAAAAAGATGAGGAAGATGCTCAAAAATTCTCTCAATATTTTGAATGGGAAGAAAGTCTCAGCAGAACACCATCTCACCGACTTCTCGCCATGTTAAGAGCCGAAACAGAAGGTTTTGTAAAAACAAACGTAGGAATAGACAAAGAAGAAGCTATTGACTTCATTGAAAAAGCTATTATCAAATCCAATAATGAAAGTTCGGACCAAATTGCAATAGCGATAAAAGACAGTTATAAAAGACTTTTAGAACCTGCTATCTCCAATGAAGCATTACAGGAAGCCAAGGAAAAAGCAGATAAAAAAGCAATTGAAATCTTCTCTGAGAATTTAAGCCAGCTTCTGCTTGCTCCTCCTTTGGGAGAGAAAAGAATTCTGGCAATAGATCCGGGATACAGAAGCGGGTGCAAAGTAGTGTGCCTGGATGAAAAAGGAGATTTACTGCACAATGAAACTCTTTACCCTCACGCTCCGCAGAATGAAAGCGGAATGGCAATGAAAAAGATCCGTTCAATGGTGAATGCTTATAATATTGAAGCGATCTCTATCGGAAACGGAACGGCAAGCCGTGAAACAGAATTTTTTATCAAAAAGATTGCTTTCGATAAACCGCTGCAGGTTTTTGTAGTTTCAGAGGCCGGAGCATCAGTTTATTCGGCCAGTAAAATTGCAAGGGAAGAATTTCCAACCTATGATGTAACGGTGCGTGGGGCTGTTTCTATCGGAAGGAGACTTTCTGATCCGTTAGCTGAATTGGTAAAAATTGATGCCAAGTCTATTGGAGTTGGGCAGTACCAGCATGATGTAGATCAGACTCAACTGAAAAATGAGTTAGATTCTACTGTGATGAAATGTGTAAATTCTGTGGGAATTAATTTAAATACAGCAAGTAAATCACTTTTAAGCTATGTTTCAGGAATCGGAGAGAAAATGGCTGAAAACATTGTCAATTACCGCGCTGAAAACGGAGCGTTTGAAGACAGAAAACAGCTTAAAAAAGTTCCGAGGCTTGGAGAAAAAGCCTTCCAGCAGGCAGCCGCTTTTGTAAGAATTACAAATGCAAAAAATCCGTTGGATAATTCTGCTGTACACCCTGAAGCTTATGGAATAGTGGAAAAAATAGCCAAAGACTTAGGTATTAAAACCCATGAGCTGATCGCTAATAAAGAAAAAATAGCTCTGGTAAAACCGGAAAGCTATATCACAGGTGAAATCGGAATCTTAGGCATCAAAGATATTTTAAAAGAGCTTGAAAAACCAGGTCTGGATCCAAGAAAAGCGGCCAAGGTATTTGAATTTGACCCTACTGTCAAAAGCATTAAAGACTTAAAAGCAGGCATGATTCTTCCAGGAATTGTGAACAACATTACTGCTTTTGGATGTTTTGTAGATCTTGGAATCAAAGAAAGCGGATTGGTTCATATCTCCCAGTTAAAAGACGGGTTTGTATCGGATGTAAATGAAGTGGTAAAACTTCACCAGCATGTCCGTGTAAAAGTAACAGAAGTAGATGAAGCCAGAAAAAGAGTGCAACTAAGTATGATTTTGTAATTATCAGTTGTAAATTAAGCATAAACCACAAAATATTTATTTTGAACACAAAGAATTTAATTTTCGATCTTGACGGAACATTATGGGATTCCAGAGCAACAATCATTAAAATATGGAATGAAGTTTTAGGCAGACATCAATTGACCCAAAGAGAACTTAAGCCTGAAGATATGGATCAATATATGGGATTACTGGCTCATGATATTATAAAAGATATTATTCCAGGTATTTCTGATCTGCAGGCCCAGGAACTCCTTTCTGAAATTGTAGCAGAAGAAAATAAAATACTGCACATACAAGGCGGGATTTTATATGAGGGTGTAGAAGAAACTTTAAAGAGCCTGGCCAGCGATCACTCTCTTTTCATTGTAAGTAACTGCCAGGATGGTTATATTGAATCATTTCTAGACTATTATCAGTTCAATGACCTTTTTGTCGATTTTGAATCTCATGGACGAACCCGAAAACCAAAATCTGAAAATATACAGCTCCTCATGGAAAGAAATCAGCTAAGCATTGAAGATTCAGTCTATATTGGTGATACGCAGACCGACTATAATTCTGCAACATCTAATAATCTGCCGTTTATTTTCTGCAAATATGGATTTGGAAAGCTGGCTGATCAACTTTATGAACCATCGATTCTTACGTTTTCGGACTTGAGAACCCATATTTCCGATAGTACAAAATAATGAAGATTTCTGAGCTTAAAGAGAAGAGAATTATTCGCAGACCAACCCGATCCTTTGATGAATCGGGAAACAGAATCTATAATGAATTCGAGTATGACTTTCCTTATACTCCTACTCATAAAGGAAATGAAACAGAACGTTTTTTTGCCAAGGTGATAGACATGATTCCTTTTTTCATGATATTCGTCTTCATATTCCATTTACCTGTTATCCTTGGTATTATTCTTTCAATTCCCTGTGTAATTATATCAGGAACACTTTGTGAATGGTATTTCGGGACGACCTTAGGCAAGAAAATTTTTAAGCTTACAATCCTTGATGACTATGGAAATCAGCCGGGTTTTATAAAATCATTGGTAAGAAATATATTGTGTCTGGCCAACTTTTGCCCGATTTTCACGGATTACACTCCACCGCCTAGCCATACCTGGGAAACACAAGGCACTCAAATGAACTTCAGTATGCATTTGAATAACAATATCTGTAAAACGCATATCGTAAAAGAAAACAAAGTAAAAGAAGTACGAGATATGCTTCTGCAAAAAAAATAAAAAGGCAGCCTAATCGGCTGCCTTTTTATTTTTTAATTCTACTGTTAGAATACAATTTTATTTATAATCCTTTGAACTTCTTCTGGGTTCTTTTACTTCCGGCCATTTTACCGTATCGCCTTTCTCATCCTGAGGCATTGCTCTTTTTTCTCTGTTGGTGAATTCCGGGTCTTCAGAAGCCATATAAGCTAATGCCGCCGTTAAAATCACATTGTTTTTTACCTCATCAAAAACAATTTTGTCATAGGTATCTTTTGTGGTATGCCATGTATATCCGAAATACCCCCAGTTCAGAGAACCTAAAGAAAATCCTGGTGCTCCGGCTGCTACAAATGAAGCATGATCCGAGCCGCCACCGCCTGGCATTCCGGGAAAATCGGTTTTAATATGGCTTTTCACTGCCTTTGGAACTCCGTCAAGCCATTTTCCGATATAATCATAAGCTTTTACAAATCCCTGGCCACTGATATTCACAACACGCCCTGTTCCGTTATCTTGGTTAAAAGCAGCCTGAATTCCTTTTATAATCTGAGGGTTATCCATCACAAAACCTCTGGACCCGTTTAATCCCTGCTCTTCACTTCCCCAAAGTCCTATTACGATAGTTCTTTTATTATTAGGATAATATTTTTTCAGGATTCTCATTGTTTCCAGCATCGTAATCGTTCCTGTTCCGTTATCTGTAGCGCCCTGAGCTCCGTCCCATGAATCAAGGTGAGCCGAAAGAATTACATATTCATCCGGTTTTTCTTTTCCTTTGATCATACCAATTGTGTTAAAACTTTTGGCTTCAGGAAGTATTTTAGACTGGGCATCAATTTTTATTTTAGGAAGAGTTCCTTTTTCTGCCATTCTGTAGAGCATTCCATAATCTTCCACATCAATATCAATCATAGGAATTTTGGTTGTTTTTGCTCCGAATATTCTGTTAGCTCCCATAATTCCAGTCCAGTTTGAAATAGCAATTCCTGCCGCTCCGGCTTTTTCCAAGGCCTCCGGAAGGCTGTTGTTGTCATATCCGATATTCTTCACATAAGCAGTGAAATCTTTAGCAGCCTGTTCTTTTTCTGCTTTAAGCTTTTCATACAGCTCAGGAGTGGCAAATTCTTTGATCTGTTCATCAGAACGTCCGATCTTCTGATACTGTGCCATCAGCACTATTTTTCCTTTTGCAGAAGGAAGCCATTGATCAAACTCGGCCTTAGAAGACACTTTAGGAAGCGTAATGACTTCTGCCTCAACCGCTTTTTTAGTAGCGGGGCTCCATGCAAGCTGTGTGGCAGCCAGAGATTTTACACGCGGATACGTCATATCCACATGGGTAGTACCTCTCTGCCATCCTTTCCATGTTCCAAACTGCTGAAGACTGGCATCTACTCCCCATGAACGAAGCTTACCAGCACTCCATTCGTTGGCTGCAAGCATTTCGGGAGTTCCTACAAGACGCGGCCCGATACCGTCCAACAGCTCATACGCAAGATTCTCCAGCTGAGAATTATTATTTACTTCATCTACAAAACTTTTTACGATAGGGTTTAGCCTTTCTTTTGGGTCAACCTTTACCTGAGCCCATGAAAACTGGGCAGCCAGCACTACTGCAGGCACTGCAAAAAATCTATTTATCCTCATAATATATATTGATTGGTTTAAAGATAAAGGAAATTAAGGAGATGATGAAAAATTGAACTTAAAAAAGCTCTTTTTAAAAGATATTATCAATTTTTTCAGAACAGTAAAGGAAAAAACACTAACCGATGACTACATGTAAATTAAAAAAACATGTTGTTGACCGTGTTTCAGAAGTTCTCTAAAGGCAGAAAACTTCAACATTGGAAATCCAAATTATGGCATAAAAAAGCCGGCTTCAAAAGCCGGCTAAAAGTGAATTATTTTTTAGCTTCTTCTACAGAAACTTTTCTGAAGTCTTTGAACAGTTTGCTTAGTTCTAAAGCCGCTTTACGAGCTCTTGTACCAGCTGCTTTGTTACCTTTTTCTGCTTGTTGGTTTGCCTCAGTTGTGAACGCTTCAAATTCTGCGTTGATTTTTTCAATTAGTTCTTTCATTTATTTAAAAATTTAGGCTGCAAATATAGGTTTTATGGCGATTCCAGCCTAATTGTGTTGAAAAAAAATGGTGGATTTAATTATTTTTTTTGAGTCTTTCTACAATTCAATTTAATTTTTAAAATAAAATCGAATTATTACTGGAAATCAGCCATCTGTTTGAATCTAAAATACGTAATAAATTAAGTTACCAATAAACCCTTAAGAATCAATGCGAATAGAAAAAATGAAGGCTCTAAAAGCTTTTATTTAATACCCGTCCAATCTCAAACCTTTTCCAATAATTTTATTATCCTTAACAATTTAAAACATTAATTCCTGAGCTTTTTTCCTGCTTTCTGTAATAAAATAATACTTTCGGAGGTAATACGCTCTGCAAAAACGATCCGGAAATGATAATAATATTTATTCGTGAATGAAAATGTATCTCCCGGAGTAAATAGAATCTGATGCTTTTCACAGTATTCATAAAATCTTTTCATGTCCGTATGTTCCGGAAGCTGTCCCCAAATGCTGTAACCACCCTGAGGCCTGTAAAAATAAGAACCTTCAGGAAAGTAAGTTCTTAAAGCGTCCAACACCTGTGCTGCCTGCTGGCTGAGTTTCTTCCTGAATGCCCGAAGATGTCTTTCATAACTGCTTCCCTGCAGTAGTTTCAAAACCAGTTCCTGATAAACAGGTGAAACAGTCCGTCCTAATGCAAACCTGATTCTTTCGGATTTTGCATAAAAATTTCCGGCATAAAGCCAGCCTAAACGTATTCCCGGTGCCAATGTTTTTGAAAATGATGAATAGATCATCACGTTTCCATTTTTATCGAAGCTTTTTATAGGTTGAGGTCTTTGTTCCTCAAAATAAAGATCGGAATACATATCATTTTCAATAATACACAAGTGATGGGCTTCTGCAATAGTAAGGACTTCTTTCTTCGTTTCATCATCCATTACCACTCCTGTGGGATTATGAAAATTAGGAGTTATAACAAGAGCGCAAATGTTATTCTCCTGACAGACTCTTCTGAAATATTCCGTATCAAAACCACTTCTATGGTGTATGGGAATCTCTATCACTTTCAGTTCCAGATGTGCAATCACTTCCAGCACGGAAAACACACACGGACTGTCAACAGCAACCAGATCTCCGGCTTTTGTGACTGATTTCAAAGCTATTGTGAGTGCCTGTAGTGCACCGTCTGTAATGATTATTTCATCAGGATTTAAAGTACAGCCGTAAGTTCCCATTTGTTTTGCAATCTCTTTCTTTAATGCTTGCAGACCATTTGACGGGTAATATCTGAGCAGCGATGCTCCTTTCTCACGAATCACTTCCTGCATCGTTCTGAGGATGAGTTTCTGCGGAATCAGTAAATCTCCCGGCACAGCTGCATTGAAAGAACTGGACTCTGAGGTCCTTTTGGATGTCAGCATCATATTTTTCAGAAACTCAGCATCTCTTATTACAACAGGCGGTTTTGCTCTGGCTTCCGGAATATTCTCTTCCTCAGTTTTTGCAACAAAATATCCTGACCTCGGATAGCTTCTGATCAGCCCTTTAATCATAAGATATTCAAACCCACTTTGTACAGAACTTGTACTGAGCTTATATTTTTCTTTAACTTCACGAACGGACGGAAGTCTGTCCTTTTCCTGTAAAACCCCGGTACGGATCTGTTTTTCTATTACCGCTGTAAAAACTTCATACTTATAAGATTTTGCCATAACATCAACTGTACTGAACAAATTTACAAAAAACACTATTCTGTACCGATGATATTTTAGCAAACTGTATCCCTTTTGAATGGATTAATCTTATAATTTTGAATAAAAAAAGATCCCATGGATATTATTTCAAAATTTACAGTAGGTTCTGAAGAGGGAATTTCTGATCTTATAACCATTATTGATTCTTCCGTTTATACACTACATAAAGACTTTATAAGTGAGGAAAACATTAAAAAATATATTCATAGTGAAATAGATCCGAGAAAAATCATCAATGACCTGAATGATCTTTCCAACCAGCTAATTATGACGTATGCAGATCAAAAACCTGCCGGATACAGCATCATCAAAAGTGGTTCTCTGCATCCTGGCATACCGGACGGAAAAAGAGCTACAGAAATCAGTTTTGTGATTATTCCAGAGTTTAATCTTCCTGAAACAAGGCAATCACTTTGGAAAAAATGCAGATCAGCAGTGAGCTTTACGGATATCATATGGGCCAATATGCTGGATCATGATCCACTTTCAGAGTTTTTAAAAGACTCTGGTTTTGTATCTGTTGCCACTTCAAAAGCTGGCCCATTCCAGCTCCCATCACATATTTTAGAATTGGAGATTAATAAAAATAATGTTTAATCACAGATTACTCAGATTTGCATATATAGTTATGATATTTTACAACAGATAGACAGTTTTTAATATTGCTATTATTGAGAGGAGCTATCCTTCTCATTTCTTTATTTCATTTAAAATTATTTTGAATGAAGAATGGTTTTATTATCTTTGATTTTTATAATTTATACTTATGAGCGATCAGCTGGAAACCATAGAAGATTACTACAAACGTATCCGGAAGAACCAGATCAAAATGTTTGATTCTGAGGATTTTGAAATAGGCAAGTCACATTTCAATATTTCGATGCGGAAATACTGCAGTTTTAAGAGTCCTTACAACCGCCGAGATTATTATAAAATCAGTTTTATCATTGGAAAAGGAACCATTCATTATGGCACACACCAGCTATATATTGACCGTCCGGCATTATTCTTTCCTTCCCCGAGCATTCCCTATTCCTGGGAGTGTGACAGTGATCTTCAGGAAGGTTATTTTTGTCTGTTCAACCAGGAATTTTTTAACGAAAATTCAGAATTTAATCTGTTTAAAAAAACTTCAATGTTCAAAGAATGGAGCAAACCTGTAGTCTTTCTGACCGAAGAACAGACTCAGCTGGCCACCCTTTATTTTGATCAGATTTACAAAATGAATAATTCTGCCTATCCTTTCCGATGCAGCAGTATCAAAAGCAATCTGGCCTCTGTTATGCACTTGGCAATGGAAAACCGTGTGGAAGACATCAACCCTAATGAACTTCCTGCAAATGTGCGTTTATACAGATTATTTGATGAGCTTCTCAACAAACAGTTTCCTTTAGACTCCCCTGCTTATCCACTTGCATTAAAAACTCCTTCGGACTTCGCGGATCGTCTTAATGTGCATGTGAATCATTTGAACTCTTCGGTAAAATCTGTAACACAGCTTACCACAACACAGCTTATTAAAGAAAAGATGTTTGAAGAGTCTAAAAATCTTCTGAAGTATACCAATTGGGACATCGCACAGATCGGTTATACATTAGGATTTGATCAGCCTGCTCATTTTAATAATTTCTTTAAAAAACATGCCCGGACTTCACCATTAAAATTTAAGAATTTATCTTAATATTTGATTTTTGTAATTTTTACTTTGTCTTTTAAAGTTTACTTTCATATTTCTTGACTTATTTTTGCATAGTTAAAAATGAATGAATATGTTGAGAGAAGCATCTGAAAAAAGAATCAGATTAATTACCATTATGGCTTTCGTATCGATCCCGCTGTCAGGGTTTGTTACAGACATTTATTTACCATCGTTCCCTTCTATGGCCAAGGAAATGATGGTTTCAGAAAAAGACATCCAGATTACTCTGACTTCATATCTCCTGAGCTACGGAATTTCCCAGTTATTTGTGGGAGGAATCCTGGACAGTATTGGCCGTTACCGTCCGAAACTGATTGCATTATTCTTATTGATTCTGACCAGTATTTTAATTACAATGACCAACAGCATTTTACTGATTTGCCTGCTTCGTATTCTACAGGGAGCTGCTGTTTCGGTTCTTGTTGTGGCCACGCGTGCTATTTTTGTAGATATTTATGATGCAGAGAGGGTAAAGCATTATTTGAGCTACTTTACGATTGTATGGTCGTGCGGTCCTATTCTGGCTCCATTCCTGGGGGGATATCTTGAGAAAATCTTTAACTGGCATGCTAACTTTTATTTTCTGGCAGCTTATGCCGGATTTTTATTCCTTTTCGAGTGGTTTTTTAGTGGAGAGAGTCTTCCCCAGAAAAAGAAACTGGACCTCTCAGAGAATATCAGCCTTTACAAAATGATGCTTAAGAACAGGATTTTCATGCTGGGAATTTTCATATTAGGACTGAGCTACTCTATTGTTATGGTATTTAATATTACCGGACCGTTTATTATTGAAAATACCTTTCATTTTACACCGGTAGTTATCGGATATTGTACATTAATATTAGGATTCTCATGGATGATCGGAGGTTTTATCGGAAAGCGTAGACTGACCCTTGATTTCAAACCAAGAATACTACAGCCTGTCCTGCTTCAGCTTATTCTGATTGCCGGGCTGATCATCACGAGTTATTTTGCAGAAAGTCTCTTCATCATGGTACCTTTTGCCTTTTTTATTCACATCTGTTCCGGGATTTTATTTACCTCCTTTTTTACGACAAGTATGCTTTACTTTCCTAAAAATGCAGGAACAGCTGGTGGATTAATGGGTGGATTGGTATATGTAATTACTTCGATAACGAGCTTTATTATTTCGGTAAGCGGAACCGTCAGCGAACAAAAAGACCTGTCCTGGCGTTATCTGATCATCGCATGCTTCCTTTTCGGAATCATCCTTATCATGCATCAAGCCGTAAAAAAAGAAAAAGCAGGGATTTAATCTCTGCTTTTTTTACCTCTATTTTATAGTTTCCAGATATTCTTTCAATATAATGGCATGACAATGTTCTTCATCTTTGGCCGCATACAGAAGTGTAATTTTTTCCTGATCTTTATGACGTTTCAGAAAGTCTCTTCCAAGGTCTGCTTCATGGAGTTCTTTTCTGTACTTTTCTGAAAATTCTGTCCATAATTCAAATGAATGATGAAACCATAGCCTTAACTCGGTTGATGGTGCCAGATCTTTCTCCCACTCATTGAGACCGGCATTTTCTTTAGAAAGCCCTCTCGGCCACAAACGATCAACCAATACACGGCAGCCGTCATTCGGAGACGAAATATCATACACTCTTTTTAACACAATTACAGACATTCTTCTTGTTTTTAAAAACTGCTAAGGTATCACGCTGCAAAATTTGTTCCTGTATTCTTATTTTCTATTTCTTATTTCTTGTTATAGAATACTTTATCTTCAATTAGTTTTAATTAAAACTAATTTTTTGTATATTTGTTAGGATGAGTCATGCTAAAAATAATTTTTGAACATTTACCTTATCCCCTATCATTATTACACAATATGCTTGAAAAACAGAACAATATATCAGAACTGGCTTTGGAGCTTGGCCTGGCAATGAGTGAAATGAAAAGCCGTCTTCGACAGAAGATTCAGACCACGATTAATGAATATGATCCTGATCTTTCTTTTGAACTGATTGAAGTTCTGGGCCTTCTTTCGCGTAATAATGGTATCAACCAGCAGGAAATAGGAAATAAAGTAAGCAAAGATAAATCAAGCATTACCTATCTCATCAACAGCCTTGTAAAACGTGATCTGGTTGAGCGGATTACTGATAAAAGTGACAGAAGAAATAAACAGGTCTTTTTGACTGCGAAAGGTAAACAGATTATAGAAACCGTTTATCCGTGGGCATTGGATCTTTATAAAAAAGCAGCTGGTGATATTGATACGGAAGAGATTTACAAAGCTCTGCTTCTTGTAAAAAAAATGACAGCAAACCTGGAAGAATCAGGACCAAAACATAATACAATATGAGAACAATCCTTGTACCCGTTGATTTTACATCAACTACGGAAAATGCAGTAAGAGTTGCCGCAGATTGGGCAAAAACCTACGAATATCAAAACATCATCTTACTCAAAACAGCAGGAGAATCTGAATTTGATTATCTGCATATTGCAGAAGGGCATTCGTTTGTGAATGAAGAAAGTGTCAATAATCTACTGCAAAGGACAGAATCATTATTTGATCAGCTAAGCAGTATTATTACAGAAAAGTCTCCTGAAGTCAAAGTGTCCAGGATATTAAGTGACTGGACTATTACCAGAAGCATCAATGAACTTTTAAAAAACCAGCCTTCTGCAGAGCTGATTATCCTGGGAAGTGACGACCAGACTTCTTCTACTGAGAGTTTTGTTTCCGACAATATTATCCGCATTGCAAGAACGAGTCCTGTGAAGACCCTAATTATTCCTAACAGCTATCACTACACTCCTATAAAAAACATATTTATTCCTTGTGATATAAAGGGAATTAAAAGATTAGAAAGACTGTTTCATCACAAATCCGTTATTCACAAACAGGATGTGCGTCTGATGTTTTTGAATATCAATACCAGTGAAAAAGAGGATGAGGAGAAAAAAAGAGAGCTGGAAGAGTATATTCGTGAGCGTTTAACAGATATTCCAAGCAGTATTCATTATTCTTATGATGAAAATGTTATTAAGGGTATTCTCACCTTTGCAGCCAATAATGAAGCGGATCTGATTATTGCTTTGCCAGGTCAGCATAGCTTTCTGTATTATCTGGCAAGCAGAAGTATTTCTGAGGGAATCTATCAGAATACCCATCAGCCCGTGCTTATTTTAAAATAATAAAGGGTTTAAAAATGAATGAAAGCGCTAATAATAAATTTTAGTACTTTCAATTTTAACAAGTTTCTGTTCCTGCATTTTCTTGACATACCTGATCACCGTTTCTACCCGAAGACCGGTTAAAGTTGCTATTTGCTGTCTTGTATAGGGAATCAGAAAGGAATAGGCTTCTTCAAATCCGAAATAGCTTTTAATATGATCAAAAAGCTTCATGAGCTTCACAATAGGATCAGAAATAGCAAGAAAGCTGGAAATCATAAATCTGAAATGCATTCTGTCAGCAATATATTTATTAATTTCCAGCATTAAATCCGGTTTTTCCAACAGTATCTGTAGAAATTTTGTTTTGGAAATCTTAATAATCTCACAGTCTGTAACGGCAATGGCATTAATCGCATAATGATGATCCGTAAACAAATAGCTTTCACCAATGCAGTGCCCATCAAAAGGGAGCCCGTGAACAAACTCTTTTCCGTCTTCTAAAAAAGTATTCAGTTTCACAGTACCATACCTGATCTGGAAATAATATTTAGCTGCAGTTCCTTCTTTAAAAATAATATCCGCCGCATTATATTTTTCCAGAATGGCTCCCCGGGAAAATAATAAGTCTTCACATATGATCATCTTGCCATTATTATTAATTTGAGTAAAAATACTTAAAGTATAAGCAATATTGCAACTTATCGAATACCATAGAAAAAATGTTTTTTGATATCAGTATTACTCTTTTTTATTATGCTGTGATTTTCTTTTTATGTTTTTTACCCCAATCTGCCAGAGCAGCAATCACATCTTTCAGAGACTCACTGTATTCTGTAGGAACATATTCTACCAAAACCGGTTTCTGATCTGTAAGAACGGTTCTTTCAACTAAATGATTCACTTCAAGCTTTTTCAATTCGCTGGACAGGACTCTTGCTGAGATTCCTTTGATGGTTCGCTGTAATTCATTGAAGCGTGTATGACCGCCTAAAATAGCAATCATTACTCTAATGGTCCACCTGCCTCCAAGAACATATAAAGCATCCTCAGTAGCAGCCAGATGCGTGCTGCATTGCGGCCTTGAATACACTATTTTTTCTTCTTCCATTGTCTCTGTTTTATGTGGTTACTAACCTAAATGTTATTACTAACCTTTTGGTAACTACTATCTTTTTATTAGTAAATATAGATAATTTTGAAACATCAATTTAAAAAAAAATAAAAATGAAACGAGTACTTCATATCATCTCCAGCCCAAGAAGCGAATCATCAATCAGTAAAAAACTGGGAAATGCTGTTGTAGAAAAAATCACAGCGAAATATCCTGACAGTGTTTTTAAAAAACGTGATCTTGCCAACCCACTGTTTCCTCATTTAGAAGAAGCCCATATCAATGCATTTTTCACTCCGGCTGAAAACCGTACTTCTGAACAGTTGGAAACTGTAAAGCTTTCTGATACAGTAATTGATGAACTGCATGAAGCTGATATTATCATTATTGAAGCTCCACTGTATAATTTCAGTATCACTTCTACCCTTAAATCATGGCTTGACCACATTGCGAGAGCAGGAAAGACATTCAGCTACAGCGAAAACGGTCCTGAAGGCCTGGTGAAGAATAAGAAAGTATACCTTGCTTTTTCAAGTGGCGGCGTATATTCTGAAGGAGAAAGACAAGCTTACGATTTTGTAGTTCCTTACTTAAAACAAACTCTTGGATTTATGGGAATGACGGATATTTCTGTTGTCCGTGCAGAAGGTCTTTCTGTTCCGGTTATTCAGGATACGGCCTTACAAAAAGGGATTGAAAGTATTGTTGTAGAGTAAAAAATTAAAATGCTGTCCGTTAAGAACAGCATTTTTTTATTGAATCTCATCATTAAAAAACGTTACTTAATTAAAAGAATACTTTTCTCAACATATGTAAAGACTTTCTTTGTTTTTATTTCTCATTTTTATCGGATTAAAATAAAAATATGGAAAATAATAAACAACCTCAGCTGATCAATCCCGCAGAACTGTTTAATCCGGAGCCTTACGGTTTCTCTCACAGTATTTCTGTGAAATCTCCTTTCCAGATGTGTTTTATATCCGGTCAGAGTGGCGGTGAAGGAGAAAACCATGTGCTGACAGATGATTTTAAAATGCAGGTACAGAATGCTTTGAAAAATTTAAAAATTGTTTTACAGAGCCATTCTATGACGTTTGAGAATATTGTTAAGATCACTCTTCTTATTGTTGATCACAATCAGGAAAAACTTGAGATATGGGTTGCAGAAGCTAAGAAAGTTTGGAAAGGGACATTCTTACCTACAAGTACCCTTATTCCTGTGAGTCAGTTGGCTTTACCGGGAATGTTATTTGAGATTGATGCTATTGCGGTGAAATAACCTGCAAAAACACATAAGCTTTCCTTTATTTCTGAATTCAACTTAACTTTATGAATTCACATGCCATTTAAGCCTGAATATTCAATTCAGGTATTTTTTTTCACATTATTTAAAATAATTCTAAACTAGGTGAAAACAAAACCTCTTAAAACCACCTCATACAAAGGGTTTGTTACAAAAAATTAAAATCATACAACTGGAAATTACGTAGAAATACTGAATCTTATATGACGGGATCTGATTAATTTCGGGTAAACAAAAACTGACAACTATGGATAGCTTGAAAAGCATGCATTCATTTCTGAAAAGGAAATGGTATCTGAAAATCCGGCAGCTATAGATCAATCGGTACGACAACTTCCTGTTAAAAGGAGTTGAAGATATCTAACCCAAATTTTTAACGAAATGAATATTATTAACAAAATCCTCAACGTCGACGATTATTATTTCGACGTGTTTATGTCTATCTCGGAAGCGCTTGCCGGGTTTACGGTAAACGAATTACAGTCTACGGGCCTGGCAGAAGCCTACTACACCTACGTTATGAAAAGCTTAGAAGCGGCTACTTTCGTAGAATTCCTTACAGTCTCTAAAAATATTCTTGAAAAATCTTCTGATGAAGATCAGTTGAAAAAAGCTATTCAAACTGAAATCATCGCCAATCCCGGAATGAATGACATTGCCGGAAAAGTGATCACGATGTGGTATTTGGGAACGTGGGAAGGCGCTTACATCAATGATCTTTCATACAAAGAAGGTCTTGTCTGGAACCTGATGCATTCTCATCCGCCCGGAGCAAAACAACCTGGCTACAAATCGTGGAACATTAAACCTGTAAACAGCTACTCATGAATCAGACCAACAATAAAAAAGATGTGATCATCGTAGGAACGGGGATTGCAGGATCATTGATTGCAAAGCTACTGTCTGATCATGTGTTTGATATAACAAAAGGCAAGATGATTCACCGTGCAGATGCAGGAAAATCGGATAATATTAAGGAAATATCAATCCTTATGTATGAGGCGGGGCTGGAAGCTGGTACTGAACTGGATTCCGTATCCTCTATGACCACTTATAATGAGTATATCCGTACTTTTTACAGAGAAGAAGCCAAAGTTCCCAACTCTCCTTACCCGAACTTGAAGCAGGCACCTTCTCCAAATGTTCTGGATATGGAACATATTGTACAGCCGTTTCCTGATAAAAAAGGATATCTGGTTCAGTTTGGGCCGATGCCATTTGCAAGTGATGCCATCAGAGTGGGAGGCGGAACTACCCTTCACTGGCTGGGAACTACCCCAAGAATGCTTCCGAATGATTTCAAACTTACAGAAAAATATGGGATTACCATTCCTCAGCCGAATTCTGATAAACCAAGTCCTGTCGATTGGCCGATAAATTATGAAGAGTTAAGGCCTTATTATGAAATGGCAGAATTTGAAATTGGAGTTTCAGGAGATGTTTCAAGACAGGAATATCCAATTGTTGAAAATATGGAGGAATATTATGGAGATTATGTATTTCCGATGGAAGAAATTCCTCAAAGTTATATGGATCATAAAATCATTGATGGGCTTAAAGGTACAAGCGTAAAGCTAAGCTCCGGAGAGATTCCTTTAATGATGGTACCTTCTCCACAAGGTAGAAACTCTATTCCGAATCCAAAATACGGAAAAACAAAGATCATCAAAGCCGAACCAAAAGAATCGGGATACAAACTGGTTTTAGACAGTTCTGAAAAAGAAGAATACAAGGCTCTCGGTTCTGTCTGGAATCCTTATATGGGAGAGCGTTGTGAAGGAAATGCGTCTTGTGTTCCGATCTGTCCGGTTCAGGCGAAATACAATGCTTTAAAAACATTGAAAAAGGCACTGTATAAAATTAATGATAATGAAAACCTTAAGCGTAATCCGTACATGCAGATTCAGGCTCAGAGTGTCGTGTACAGATTAAGTGTTGACCAGAATGATAAAGATAAAATTTCCAAAGTTCATCTGAGAAGGTATACTTCAAAGGAGAAAACAGATTTCGTTGAAGAGTCAATTGACACTTCAGATGCGATCGTAATTCTGGCGGCCAATGCTTTTGAAAATCCAAAAATACTACTGAATTCCAAATACACAGTTAATAATGTTGTGAAAACAGCTGCCAACAGCAGTGATCAGGTAGGAAGAAACCTGATGGATCATATGGTAATGCTTACCTGGGGGCTTTTCCCTGAACCGGTATATCCATACAGAGGTCCTGGTTCTACTACTAATATTTCGTCTTTCCGTGACGGAAAATTCAGAAGTGAATTTTCTGCATGGATCTCTCCTCTTGACAACTGGGGATGGGGCTGGCCGGCATTTTCCCCGGGATCTGATGTTGCCTATTTTATCAGCCAGGAGAAGCTTTTCGGAGCAGAATTAAGAGAAGCACTTACGAACAGGCTGTCAAAACAGGTTTTATTCCACTTCGAGATTGAGCAGCTGCCGAATCCGAATAACAGAGTAACCATTAATGATCAGTATCTGGATGTTCTTGGAATTCCGCGTCCTGTTATTCATTATGAGCTGACAGAGTACGAAATGAAAGCTATGGAACAGGCAAAACATGCTTCGGATCAGATGTTCAAAAGATTGCATATTGATGATTTCACAAAATATACTGACGAAGACAAGAATTCTGTGATCTACAATGGTGTAAGATATTCCTACAACGGAGCGGGCCACATCGTAGGAACTCACAGAATGGGTTCTACACCAGAGGATTCTGTCACCAACAGTTACTGTAAAGCCTGGGATCATCCGAATTTATACATTGTAGGAGCAGGAAACATGACCACTTTGGGAACTTCAAATCCTACTTTAACATTATCAGCATTCACCATCCGTTCAGTGGAATCTATCCTTGCTGATCTTGAAACTCAACTTAAAAAATAACAACATGAGACAAAGACTTATCAATAAAACAGCACAACCACAGGAAACATTAACAGCAGGGAGAATGGCAGTAAGAAGTGCGGTCGTTACAGAAGCGGTTTCATTACCTTCATTATTATTTGATTCAACACTTAGCAAAGAAGACTGGATTGAAGGATTAAAACATCACAGCAAAACATTAACAAATCTTTTACTGAATGATCAGATTGATGATTTCAATGCTTATTTAGAATCTCAGTTCGGTACAGAACTACCTGAATCAAAAAAAGGATTAACCGAAATTGATTATAAACCCATTTTACAGGATCTTTTACAGACAGCCATTCTCATTGAGCATTCTACCATTCCGCCTTATCTTACTGCTTTGTATTCGATTAAAGATGGAACCAATGCTCTTGCTTCCCAAATCATCCGAAGTGTTGCTGTGGAAGAAATGCTTCACCTGATCATGGTTTGTAATGTATTGAATGCAATTGATATCCAGCCTTCTGTTAACAAACAAGAAAATTACCCTACTTATCCGATGAAATTACCGATGAATGTTGATTTTTATATAGGTCTGGAAACATTCTCGAGTAACAGTATTGCCACTTTTATTGCCATTGAAAGCCCAACCAAACCTTTGGTAAAGGCTCCGAAATATGACCACATACCAGATTCTTCGGAATTATATTCTCAACGAGCTGCCGTACAGGATACCAATTTATGGACCCTTGAAAATATGAAAGGCTTCATCATGGAAAACGTCTATACTATTGGTGAATATTATGATGTTTTATTCTTCTATATTGTTATTTTCCAAATCATAGCTTATTACAAAGAGCATGGAACTCTTCCGAAGAATTTCGAAGAACTGAATAGGGGTGGAATTTTCACAGGAAAGCCATCCAAACAGATCCGTCCTGAACAGTATTACGGAAGTGGTGGGAAATTACATTTCGTAGAAGCTCTGGATGGCGTAATTGCTGTTTTCCAGGAAATTAAAGGACAGGGAGAAGGCGCTGATGACTCTATTTTCGATGTTGATCCGTCCCAGTTTGAAGAAGGGATGGAACTGGCTCATTATTTCAGATTTAAAGAAGTATTCCATGAGCATTTCTATCTCGGTGGAAACTACGAACCTTTTATGGATGAAAACGGAATGATGCCCGTTACTACACCACCAACGGGAAAAGATTTACCTGTAGACTGGAATGAAGCCTACCCTATGAAGCCTAACCCAAAAGTGGCAGATTATATCAAAAACAAAGAATTACATACACAGGGCGTTGAGTTTAATAAAACCTACAGACGGCTATTAGACGCCATACAAAGTGCGGTGGAAGGAAACCAAAGAGAACTGGAGAAATCCATTATGTACATGTATGCGTTGAAAGAACAGGCCGTTAACCTGATGAAACAGCCATTGGATTCACAAAATAATGCAGGTCCTACTTTCGAATACACCGAATTATAACCATAAAAACGATATATCATGCTTAAAAGAAAAAAAGAAAGTCCCCAAGCGGGAGGAGAACAGCTGCTCCGTAAAATGCCAGGCCAAAATGAAGTTAATCTGGCTGAGCTAATGGATGGATATTCAAAACTTCTTATTGATGATCCGGTAAGACCATTCAGAGAAGACAACCTTCAGGCGATAGAGAATAATGTAGATTACGGAATTCTGGCGGCACTGTCTGGTACATGGGTAAGTTATAATGTTAATTACAATAAAGATATTGCCAAACCCTCATTAGCAAGCGGAGTGCATACTACCATTATGCCTTCCCCCGGAACCAATTCAGGAACGATACCCGGAAAATTCGCTTTTGATAGTGAAGAATATATTGAGAAACTAACATTTTCTATTGTCCCGGGCGGCGTTCGTAACCGCGGTGGTGCCAGTGAACTCTTCTGTGGGGCTGTTAAATATGAGCAAAGCATCAAGAGTGTTAATACTGTACAGGGACAAGATGCTTTGAAATACACCCCTATTCATGAAGAAAACGGCATGTATCTCTGGTTGAGTGATGTCTACAACCATGCGGCAACTAAGGAATCTATTGAAAGAGACCGCGGCATTCATGCTTTTTCAAAGGAAGATGCAGAAAAGTATGGGTACACCGGAGAATACAGAGATGAGCCTTTGGTAAGAATAACACCGGACGGAGAGGAAAGAAAACAATATATTCTTCTAAGCCAGCTCCAGCCGGGACAGCCTTATTACGAGATTATTCCGGCACAGGAACTCAAGGCAGGAGCAGGAGTTGACGGCCCTTACTTTATTCCGGACTACTCTATTTCCCGAAGCGGCGTTATTCCTCACGGAAGTACCATTACTTTACTTGGCGATATTATTCCCCAGAATACGGCTGATAATACCTTCTATTTAATTGAAGGTTCACCTAAATTTCCTTATGGAAAAGAAGCATGGGATACTAATCATCTTTCCATTTCACGAACTATGGGAAACGCAGGGGTAACACCTGACAATATTATTGATCTTGACAAACCTGCACCGGATTGGGTTCATGAAACCCTTAATGATGATAATGATCCGGGTTCAAATAAAATCTACACCCAGAGAATACTCGCAGATGATTTATATCCTTATTCTGTACGGCCTGATCTGAGGCTCAGGGATACACTAAGAGGTCAGAAGGTTAGCAATTATGTACATGTGAGAATGTCTTCCAAAATGAAAACCGGCGCACAGGGAGGTATTTTAAATGTTCCTTTTGTAAACCGTTTTGTTCCGACTGTTGAAGTGGATATGGATATGTGGATTGAAACCATTATTGAAGACGGGAAAGAAATTCTTCAGCTGCAATATGAGCAGATTGTATTCTTTGAATTTGATTTCGGAAATGATGGCGGTACCACAAGCTGGCCTCATATTCAGGTCAATACACTTCGTAAGATTCAAGATATCCCTGAGGATCAGAGAAAAGTGATTGAAGAGCAGTTTTTCAATACTACGGGAAGTTCTGATTCAGCATCAGGATGCCCTTATCATAAAGGATAATATTGCTGAAAAATGGATGGTATTTAATTACATAAATCCCCCAAATAAAGTAGGAGATCTGTATGGGTCTCCTATTTATGTAAAATATCAGCTTCTTTCACAACCTATTTTCTATATCAAAAAAACAGTTTTAAAACCCTGATTGATGGATCAGCATACCATTTAGAACATCTTTTTAAAAAAATATATTATTTTAATCTAATGTCTATATTTGCAAAGTTTCATTTTGAATTTCAAGCCTCACGAAATTCAGTTGCCAACCAGAAAGACTATCAGCTATGAACAAAAAAACAAAAAATGGATAAGAGTAATTTATTAATTATTGTGACAATAATCTCTTTGTTCATTTCATTTTTTCTTGCATTTTTTCTCATTACCGTTAAAACAAAACATAAAACAAGCAATTCTCTTTTTGCTTTTTTTCTTATCATTACTGCAATAGACGTCAGCGAACCCTTATTGAGCCTGATAACTAATGTTCCTTCAGATTTAGGAATGTTCAGGAATTCTCTTGCCTTTCTACAGATTCCCACCTTTTACCTGTATGTATTATCGGTTTGCTATTCTGATTTTAAATTTAAACCTAAATATCTCATACACCTGCTTCCTTTCTTAGCAGCAAATATCACTTTGATCCCTCGCTTTTATTCGGTAGATACAGCTTCTAAGATAGAATTCATTATGAACCGTCAGAATATGATAGAGCTCCAGTTCAATCATATTCTTTTTCATATTCAGACATTTATCTATTTTACTGCTGTTTTTATATTATTGAGAAAAGCAAAAAAATTATATCTCGAGAATTATTCCGGTACCAACATCAATTCTTATCACTGGCTGTTCCAGTTTACCAGTGTGCTTGCTGTTGTGTATTTAACTGCACTTTTAAAAAATATTTTTAAATTTTCAGATTACCCATATATCTCCGAGTGGATAAAAATCGGAATCCTGATTTCCCAACTGTTTATTGTTTGCTGGTACTTATTTAAAGCCCTCAACAATCCCGGTTTATTTAGAAACATTGATTCAAAATTAAAGCTTGTTTCGGATATTGTTTCAGAGGAAAAGAAGAATGAGCCTGAAAATGTACACGAAAACGCACACAACGAGGAACTTCTGAAATTAAAACATTTTATGACAGAAGAAAAACCATTCCTGAATCCTTCTATAACAATACAGGATATTTCTAATCATATTGGAATTCCTACCCGTGAACTATCTGTTTTAATCAATCATCAGCTAGGACAGCATTTTTATGATTTCGTCAATACATATCGGATAGAATATGCTATGGATATTTTAAAAGATGTTACAAAAACGAAGGTAACTATTCTTGAAATCTTATATGAAGTGGGTTTTAATTCAAAATCTTCTTTCAATACTGCGTTTAAAAAGCATACAGGAAACACCCCAACAGAATACCGTAAACTACTGCAAGACAACAAATTGTAGTCACTCATATTTCAGATCTAAAGTATTCGCACTTATTTTTAATCAAATCTGTTTAATTACTTTTATTCGGTAGCACAATTTTAGAAATTTTTAAAGGTAAAAATGATAATGAACTGGTGTATTTGAAAAAGGGCTGTTTAAAATTGTTGATTATCCTAATTTGCTGAAATTTGATTTTACCAATGGAAAAACAAGTTCAGTCACCTTAATAAGAGGTCATCTGCATGCTGAAGTACCTCTTAATAAAGGAAAATAACAGGTGGATTCTATCCGTCAATTATACAATTCAAGAGGCAGTAATCTGCCTCTTTTTTTATTTAAAAAAAATAAATTAAAGATTTTCATACGTCTGATCTACCATAAAGGATATTGCTTTTTTGATTTTCTCGCGTCCTTCAGGAGTGTTGGTATCTATTCCGCAGAAAATACTGCCATTCAGAGAAGCAAACATATTCAGGTAATAAAGCCCTGAAACCATGATCGCCATGATAGAGCGATAGGTATCCATTTTATCTTTGAAACGGGATTCCATCAATAATTTGAAGATATATTCTCCGTTTTCTTCCTGGGTATCAATTAGTTTTTTTAATGATTTTCTAGGTTCAGAAATGGTCCATAACAAGAGTTTTTGAGCCTCTTTGTTGGTGTATACGTGATCAAATTGTGAAAGCAGCATGTGCTCGATAAATTCTCTTCCTCCATCTTCAAGGTTCGGTTTCATCTTTTCTACTTCCTCACTGGTAACTTTCACCCAAAAATCCTGTGTACGAACATATTCGTCCATCAGACCATCCATACCTCCAAAATAGGTATAGATCATTTTCTTATCTACTCCGGCAGTTGCAGCGATATCATTGATCTTCAATCCTGCATATCCTTTCGTTTTCAGAATTTTCCCAACTGCATCTAAAAACTTTTTCTTACTGCGTTCTTTGTTCCTAATACTCCCTGATGCTGACTTTCTTTCCATGACTAAACATTCAATATACAAGTTTAAGAAAATTTTTTATCATTTTAGACACTCATTAGTGTCTAATTTCAACTATTTGTATATATTTGCACAAACTAAAACCATCTATTATATAAAAGCACTATCGAGATTGAAAAATTAAAAACTATTCAGATTGTATCGTTAGTTCCCTCAGTTTAAAATATTTCGAACATAAACGACTGAGGTAAAAACACAACCAAGCAGCATCATTTTTTATAATGGTGCTGTTTTTATTCTCAAAAAAAAGCAGGTATGAGATTAAATAAAATACTTTTCAATAGATATTTTTTATTGACTTGTTCTTTTCAATTGCTGAAATACATATCTTTATTTCGAAAAAGGGTTTGTGCCTTTTGTTTTATAATTTAAATTGTAATATCAGCATCATTCAAAGAGTAATTTCTATTTACTGTAAAATTAATCACTTGAAATTCAGAACATTAAATAAAATAAAGAAAAATTTCACTATTTTAAACACTTTACAGTGTCTTATTTTATATATTTGTACAAACTAAAACCATCTATATATTTTAAAACACTTTAGGTTGAAAAATAAGACAATTCAGACTGTTTTATTTAGGTTCCCTTACTTTAAGACAATTTCGAAAACGAAACAGCTAAGGTAGAAACACAACAACACAACTGGCCATTAGAGATTTCTAATGGTTTTTGCTTTTTACCAAAATAATTTCTGAAAATATAACAAACTTAATATTACAGTTTCTCGTAGGTTTGGTTCACTAAAAAAGAGATTGCTTTTTTTATTTTTTCCCGGCCTTTAGAAGTGTCCACGTCTATTCCACAGAAAATACTGCCATTCATAGCAGCGTACATATTCAGATAATAAAGTCCGGAAACCAGAATAGCCATTATCGAACGTACTTCTTCACTATTTTCCTTGAAATGAGGATCCATCAGCAGTTTAAAAATATATTCTCCGTTTTCTTCCTGAGCATCGGTGAGTTTTCTTAGTGATTTTCTGGATTCCGAAATGCGCCATAGAAGTAATTTCTGCGCTTCTCTGCTTTTGTAAACATAATCAAATTGGGACAGAAGCATTTCTTCTATGAAAGACCGCCCTCCGTCATCCAATTTTGGTTTTATCCTTTCTATTTCATCAACAGTTACTTTGCTCCAGTAGTCCTGAGACCGGATATATTCATCTATAAGCCCGTCTATCCCACCAAAATAAGTATAGATCATCTTTTTGTCTACTCCTGCTGTAGCAGCTATACCATTCACTTTCAAAGCAGCATGTCCTTTTGTTCTCAGTATTTTTCCCACTGCGTCCAAAAACTTTTTTTTACTGCGTTCCTTATTCCGGATACTCCCTGCTACTGACTTTCTTTCCATGGTAAACTTTTCAATCATACAAGTTTATGAATTTTTTTTTATTTTAGACACTTTTTAGTGTCTAAATATGTATATTTGTACAAACTAATAACCATTTTATATAAACGAACGATCAAAGTTGTGAGATTGAGTGAGATCAGATTGTACCGTTAGTTCCCTCAGTTTAAATGTTTTTTTAACATTCTATGACTGAGGTAAAACATTACTCACAGCACCATTTTCATGGTGCTGTTTTTATTTAGCAGAAGTATTTTTTTTCAATTAGCCGTCATAAATACTTATTCTGCTAATTTATTAATTTCAAACCCCTCATTAAACACACTGTATACCAGCGTTTTACCAAGATAATTAAAATAATTTCATTTTTTTTCATTTTTAGACACTTGTAAGTGTCTTAATTTGTATATTTGCTTCAAACTAATAACCATTTTATATAGAAGCACTATTGAGTTGAGAAAAATTAAAAAGTTTCGAACACAAGCAACTAAGGTAAAAACACTAAATGCAACAGTATCATTAGCTCTTTAATGATGCTGTTTTTAAATTTTTAGATTCTTGATGTTGAAATACAGAAAATTGTATATACCGGCTTCGGTATAGAGTAGTTGATATGAAGAGAGACTGTCCTAGGACAGTCTCTTATTTTTAAAGGTCAAAATAATTGGTTACCCTTTTGCTTTTTCGTCTGTAAAAAAATGATATCCATCCTTTTTTTCAATAAGCTGCAATGGATATAATGATGGATTATACTCGCCGTTCAGCACTTCATTCAATGCATGCTTTTTCGATTCGCCAAATGCGATAACCAAAATATTTTCAGCGTTATTGATTACAGGTGCAGTTAAAGTAATTCTAAACATTTCCTGAGGCTTCAGATAATAGGCAGAAACCCACCTTTCTTTTTCATTTAAAACCTCCTCGCCAGGAAATAAAGAAGCAGTATGGCCATCATCTCCCATTCCTAAAAGGATAAAATCAAAAACACCTTCATTACCAATAACACTTCTGATCTGCTCTTCATAAGTCTTTGCATAATCTTCAGCAGTTCTTCCTTCAGCATACATAGGAAAAATATGGTTTTTATCAACAGGAACCTGGCTGAGAAGAGCCTCATCCGTCATTCTGAAGTTGCTTTTATCATCATGTAAAGGAACCCATCTTTCATCTACCCAAAAGAAGTAAACTTTATTCCATTCAATCTGTTCTGCATATTTCTGGGTCGCCAATAATTTAAAAATAGCCTTGGGAGAAGATCCTCCGCTCAACGCAACCACAAAGCGGTCATGCTTCTGAATAGATTTTTTTGAAAGGTCAACAAATACATCTGCAGCCTTTGTGTACAGTTTTTCCAGATCGTCAAATACTGTAATATTCATTTTTTTCTGTTTAAATTTTATATATTTTTTTATACCCAGTTGTGTCCTTGTCTCTCTACCAAAGCATTAACATCTTCCGGCCCCCAGCTTCCAGCTTTGTAATTCGGAAAAGATAAATCTTTGTTATTTTCCCAGGCTTCCTGTATTGTTGTAACAACATCCCAGGCTTCTTCCACCTGATCGGAACGCATAAATAAAGTAAGATCTCCTAAAAGAGCATCCTGTAACAGGGTTTCATAGGCTTCCGGGGTATCTTCCTGACAGGCAAAATTATCAAAAATCATTTCTGCAGGTTTCAAATCCAGGGTAAGTCCCGGTTTTTTCGTCATAAACTGCAATCTGATATCCATCATCGGCTGAATATTAATAATCAACCTGTTGGCCGACAAAAGATGTGGGCTGTCTGAGAATGTGGAATGAGGAAGCGGCTTAAACTGGATGGTAATGTAAGAGTGTTTTTCTTTCATTTTCTTTCCTGTACGAACATAGAAAGGTACGTCTTTCCATCTTTCGTTATCCAGATAAAATTTTATCGCAGCAAAAGTTTCCGTATTGGAATCTCCTGCAATACCATTCTCCTGACGGTAGCCTTTAACATCCACTCCGTTTATTGTACTTTTTCCGTATTGGCCTCTTACAGCATAATGATCAACCTGATCCGGAGAAATTCTGCGAATTGATTTCAGAACGTCAACTTTTCGGTCTCTTATTTCGCCAGACTGCAATGATGCAGGAGGTTCCATAGCTACCATACAAAGAATCTGCAAAAGGTGGTTCTGGATCATGTCTCTCAATGCACCTGTCTGTTCATAGAAAGCTCCTCTGGTTTCAACACCTACTTCTTCAGCTACTGTAATCTGCACGGATTCTATATATTTATGCTTCCATAAAGGTTCAAAAATTGAATTTCCAAACCTGAATGCCAATATATTCTGTACTGTTTCTTTTCCCAGATAATGATCAATACGATAGATCTGTTCTTCTTCAAATGTTTTTGCCAGAAGACTATTCAGCTCAATCGCCGACTGCTTATTATGACCAAAAGGCTTTTCAATAATAATACGATCTTTTTTCGGATCGGAAGCCAGTGCTGTCGTTTTGATATGATTGGAAATGGTAGAAATAAAATTAGGCCCTATTGACAGGTAAAATAACCTGTTGGCTCTTATTCCGTAAACAGCATCAAAGTCCTGCAATTTCTGCTGTAGATTCTGATAAGAACTTTCTTCATCCAACTGATGCTGAAAGTAAGTAATATGAGCCTGAAAACCTGCCCAGTCTTCAGAAGTCACTTTTTTTCTGGAGAAACTCTCCAGATTCTCTTTAATATAATTTCTAAAGAGTTCATCTGTATTTTCGGCTCTTCCCAGTGCCACAATATTGAAGCCTTTGGGCATTCTGCCGTCGATATATAAGTTATAAAATGCCGGAAAAAGTTTTCTTTTTGCCAGATCTCCTGTAGCACCAAAAATAACGATTGTTGTTGGCTGCAAGATTCTATTTTGATTCATTTTTCCGAGTTTTAGTTGTTTGCAGTTTGCCAAGAAGTATGGAATACTCCTTCCCTGTCAGTACGCTGATAGGTATGAGCTCCGAAATAATCACGTTGAGCCTGGATCAGATTTACAGGAAGAGATTCTGTAGTATAGGCATCAAAATATCCCAAAGCTGTCTGAATTCCCAAACTTGAAATACCGTTTGCAGCAGCATATCCGGCAGTTTTTCTCAGCGCTTTTATTTTTGATTTTACCAATTCAGAAATATCGTGATCCAAAAGAATATTAGAAAGATCAGGGTTTTGAGTATAGGCAGAATAGAATTTTTCCAGCAATACAGAGCGAATGATACACCCTCCTCTCCAGATTTTCACAACGTCTTTCAGTGGAATTTCAAAATCGTATTCGGCAGATGCTTTTACCAGTAAAGACAAGCCTTGTGCATAGCTGATTAATGTTGAAAGAAAAAGAGCATCACCTACTTCCTTGATAAACAATTCTGTATTTTCCGGCTTTGTAATTTCTTTTTCAGCATATATTTTGGAAGCCTGAACTCTCTCATCTTTATAGGCAGATAAAATTCTTGAAGTTACCGCAATATCAATGGTAGGGATAGAAACACCGATTTCCATGGCCTGCTCAGAAGTCCATTTTCCGGTTCCTTTTGCTCCTGCTTTATCTAAAATCTGATCAACAAGATAGTTTTCTGTGAAGGAATCTTTCTGAGTAAAGATATCTCTGGTAATCTCAATAAGGAATGAATTCATTTCGCCATTATTCCAGTCTCTGAATACTTCGTACAGCTGTTCGTTATTCAACCCGGCCCCTCTTTTAAGCAGATCATATGCTTCACTGATAAGCTGCATAATGGCATATTCAATACCGTTGTGTACCATTTTTACATAGTTACCGGCAGATCCTTTCCCCATATACGCTGTACACGCTTCGTTGTCTACTTTTGCAGCAATAGCTTCAAGCATTGGCTTAAGGAGTTTAAATGCTTCCAGATCACCTCCGGGCATTATACTTGGGCCTCTTCTGGCTCCTTTTTCTCCACCTGACACTCCCATTCCCATAAAATGCAGTTTTTTAGATGCCAAATCAGCAACACGTCTGTTGGTATCTTCAAAATAAGAATTCCCTGCATCAATTACGATATCACCTTCATTCAAAAGCGGGGTAATGTTTTCCAGTACTGCATCTACAGGTTTTCCTGCAGGAACCATAAGAATAATTTTCCTTGGGACTTCTAATGCGGATACAAAATCTTCTAAAGAGCCTGTACCTTTTACTTTCATTTCTGAAGCAGCACCATTCTCTAGTTCTTTTATTTTCTCCTGATCAAGGTCAAATCCTGCGGTTGAAAATCCGTTGTCAGCGATATTATAAAGAAGATTCCGCCCCATCACTCCAAGGCCAATTATTCCATAACTATATCTTTCCATTATATTGGTATTAATATGAATTTAATTACAGAGAATAAAATTACGTAAATGCCTATAAGGAAAAAAATAAAGGAAGAAAAAAAATCGCAAGACTTCCGTTTTCCCCTCATTTATAAGCTACTAATATTCACATTTTCACAGGTTTTTGTTTTTACAGAATAAAATTCAATCATTATTATGGTAATGATCTATTAAAACAGTCTGTTTTTTGGCATAATTAAACTTATATTTGCCAAAATTTATAAAGTAATGAACTATAAACTTGAACTCAACACTCAGGAACCTAATTCTAAAATTGTTTTTAATACCATCAAATTTGATTCGTTCAAGATTAATATAGTTGAAAGATATATCGGGTCAATGAAGGCCCGTCCTACATTATGTGAAGTTTTATTTAAAGTAAGAACTTTGGATGATGTATTAATCAACAGAAGAGATGGTAATATAAGAGTAAAGATTAAAGGTGATGATTTTGAAACGTATCAAAAATTATCCAGAGACCTGAATTCTTATGAGTATAAAAACAGATTGATCAACAGAAAAGAGGTTGAAGAAAATTATGTTCATTTCATCCTGAGTTTAGTTATCACAAATTATCAGCTTAATTAAGCTGTTTCGGGAATTGTCCCTCAACATTTTTGTAGAGGGGCAATTTTCAAAAACACATGTATAAGAAACAGACAGTTCTTAGTATTTAAAAACTGTAAATTACCCGAGAAAGATATTTGTTTTTCAGCACTTTCGGTCTGAAAAATATTTAGAAAAAATAAAGTTTTAAATCAAATTATTTGTAATTACGTAGGATATTGCTTCAATAATATTTTTTACACCAATTCTTTCAAACAATTTGCTTCTGTGAAACTTTATGGTACTGGGTGAGACAAATAATTGCTCTGCAATTTCTTCTATTTTTAATCCCTGAAGATAGAATCTTATAATTTCAATTTCCCTTATTTTTAAGGCAACTTTACATTCTTCCGTCCATTTTCCCGTAAAGAGATTATATTTCCAGTAACTTTCTGAGGTATTGGATATGATCCGGATATTTCCCGCAGTCCGGTTAAGGGAATAGGACACTACACAGGCTATTTTAGAGATTTCTCCGTCATCATCAAGCTCTACAGGTGTGATTCTATGATTAACAAGCACATCTACACTATTGGTATATTTAAGATGGAAATCATAGGTAATGGTGTGTGCTGTTTTCTCTTCCGGTGAAAGGCATTCAAAGAATTTAAGGCCATAAGTGCTCACTTTCTTTAATATCTCAAGATCTTCCTTCTTGGTGTGTTTACGGAAAAAATTATAACCCATTTTTTCAATTTCAGCCGAGCGTAAGCCCGAAAAAAGGAGGGGATTTTCTGAAATAAACTCTAATTTTCTGGTTTTAAGATCTGCAATATAAACGCAGCCCAAACTGTTGCCTGATACTGCTTTGAGCACGTTAAAGTATTTATTTGCACTTTTTTCTTCGAAACCTGATACACCAGATGCCTTCCCGGGATATAATACATTTATTTTATCACTCATATTTTTGATATAATAATAGGGGTGAAAAACTATCTTTTTATTAGATTACTTTTTGCAAACATAACATAATTAAATTAAATAAAAAATCTATCAAAACTTAATTATAATTAAATCTAAATCCATAAAACATTTATTTTAACAATAAAAAAATCTAAAATATACTATTTTATTACGTTTTTCATATTATCAGATGTTTTTTTTCCGTATTACATACATATTGAAAACCGGATGAATTGAAAAAATCTTTATTCTTAGAAATAAAATCTAAGTATTCTCTTTCCTGAAAGTACTTTAGTAAAAGTCCTTATCCACTTAATTCATTAAACTTTGATTTAAAACTATACGAAAGTATAGTCTTTTTATACTTTTATTAATCTATTTTTACCCTAACCATAAAATAAAAATTACCACAAGAAATCTATAAGAATGAAAGAAACTCAAACCTATTAAAAACTACTCAACCAATAGGCACTCAAGTGAACGATTTTGTATCTGAAAATATCAAACTGACACTGATCCGCCTCTGAAACTACTCCCACTTACTTAGTATCCTACTATTTTTTCTGTTTATCCAATGATCACTTTTATAAAAAAGGTGATGCGGAAATACAGTGATACATTTTAACCAATTTATCGTCTCTGTGGATTGAAAACACAATCTTTTTCTATGGATTTCTGAAACAAATTCTATAGGAGGACTTCGTGTATATTCCAAAAGAGCCTTTAATTAAATAACAGACCTGACTCTAACTAAAATGAAACTATATGAGAAAAATTCTACCCATTGTCTTATTTTTATTGACTTTTACATGGCATGTCCAGGGGCAGACCTGTGGTCCCGTTCCCGTACCATTTTTACAGTCATTCAGTACCGGGGCACTTCCCGCATGCTGGACCAGCCAGAATCCCACTTCAACCTCTACGAACGCTAATGTTAAGTGGAAATTTTCAGGATCAGCCGGATACGGAGCTACCGGAAACGGAGGAAAACCTGCAGGAACTTTTGCCTGGGTTGACGCATCTACACCCTATACCGGTGAACATACCGTGGAACTTATAAGCCCACAAATAAACCTGGCGGGATTAACGAATCCTTATGTTAAATTTGAATGGTTTAAAGATCATTTAACAGCACTTAACGGTACAGTACCCAACGCCGACAACAATGAGCTGAAACTTGCCGTTAATAATGGTTCCGGATGGGTGCAGATCTGGTCCAGCGATACCAACTCCCCTGAATGGAGAACAGTAGGCGTAGCTCTGGCAGCAAGCTATGCAGGAGCTACCATCCAACTTAGATTTACGGTTGATAAAGATGTAGCGGGAAATGCGAATTTTTATGATGATGTCTTATTGGATGAAGTTCAGGTAATGCAGGCTCCGACATGTTTTGAGCCTACTACTTCCCCTGCAACCAATATTGCACCTACCTCAGCTACACTTAACTGGACTGCTCCGCTTTCTCCGGCCCCGGCTCCAGCCAATGGATATGAATATTATTACAGCACAAGCAATACTCCGCCTACAGCAGCAACTATCGGCACTCCTAATCCGGGAACAAGTGCTGACATCAGCTCACTTACTTCCGGAGCTACTTACTATTGGTGGGTAAGATCTGTTTGTTCAGCTACAGACAAATCGCCATGGGTGGAAGGAAATTCTTTTACCCCCGGACAGATTGGAGGAGGTACAGCCACTCATGCCTTTTTACCCGTCTATTCGTGTTCAGGATTTAGTTATTCTCAGCAGATTTATATGGCTTCAGAAGTTGGAGCAGCTGTCGGAACGAATAATTATATAACAGCTATCAGGTTCTTTGTTTCCACAACAGCAGCTGCCCAGGCTAATTATAATCAATGGGTAGTGTATATGGGAAATACTGCACAGACCGATTTTGCAACTACAACAAGCTGGATACCTTCTACCTCTTTAACACAGGTATATTCCGGTACTTTACCGGCAATGACAGCAGGTGCGTGGATAGAAATTCCTTTAAGCACTCCTTTCTTATGGGATGGAGTAAGCAATATAGTGATAGGTGTTGACGAAAATTCTACAGGAACATCATGTACCGCAAACTGGGGAAGCTATTCTGCCGGAAACAACCGCGGTATGATTTATTACAATAGCACCACCAATCCGGATCCTGCAAATCCTCCTACTGCTATAAGCCGGTATGCAGTCCTTCCGAGAGTACAGCTGACAGGAACAACATTACCAAGCTGCACCAATACACCGCCAGCCAATATTACCGTGAACAATATTACGGCAACCTCGGCCAATATTACCTGGACAGCAACAGCGAATGCTACTTATGTCGTAAGATATAGAATACCTCCTTCGCTCACCTGGCAAACCATCAATATTACAACTCCTTTTACCAATAGTGTAACTCTTACTTCTCTTACTGAACTGACTCCATACGAAGTAGAAATTGCAACCATTTGTGGAACACAGGGAGCGTTTTCTTCACCAGTTAATTTTACAACCCCTGCATTGACTTATTGTAATTCAGGAACAGCAACGGTTACAAATGGTTACATCAACAACGTGACCATGATTGGCACCAATGTTCCTTTAACAAGTAATAATTCAGGACCAACAACGTATACGGATTATTCCCTTGACCCTACAAAAACAGTTACTCTTGTTAGAAACTCAGCCAATAATACATTATCTGTAGGAAGATCTGTTATATCAGGAAGCTATTCTACCAATGCATGGATAGATTTTAACGGAGACGGTATTTTTGATAACAATCCGTCTACAACTCCTGGCGGAGAAAGAGTTATGAATCTCGGGTATTCCAGCACTACTCCTGTTACTGCGGCTTTTTCAGTCCCTGCTAATGCTTATACAGGTACAAGCAAAGTAAAAATGCGTGTTATTGTGTATTCTTTAACTCCGGCTAATGCCTGTGCACCTCTGACGAGTAACGGAGAAGTTGAAGATTATTATGTGAAATTTATCGATCTTCAGCCCTGCACCACCGCACCTCCTACCAATATTGCAGTCAATAATCTTACCCATAATTCTGCATATATATCGTGGATTCCTGCTTCTAATGCAACATATGTTATCAGATGGAGACAGGGAACCACAGGAGCATGGCTTCCAAATACGGCAGGCCAGACACTTCCGGCAGGACAAAGTTTTTATACGATTACCGGACTTACGGAACAGACTGCTTATCAGGTACAAATTGCAACAATCTGTAATGGAAACCAGGGAGCTTTCTCTTCCAGTATAAGTTTTACAACTCCACCGCTGACGTATTGTAACATGACCGGAACAGGAACAAACGATTATATTTCTAATGTAAAGGTTACTCCTGCCAACTTTCCGGTAGTGGATAATACTTCGGTTCAAACAAACTACATCAGTTACATTACACCGGCAACGCTTATTAATCTTGAAATTGGCTCTCAGGGAAATCAATTATCAGTTTCCAAGGGATGGGCTGGCACTCAGTACGCTGATGCCATAAATGCGTGGATCGACTGGGACAGAGACGGAGTTTTCTCTGATGCTGAAAAAGTAATGACCTCTGCTGCAAGTACAACTACTCCTATAACAGCTACTTTTGATGTTCCTTCAACAGGAGTCTACACAGGTCCGCTAACGACGACCATGAGAGTTGTTATGAAAAGAACCAGCGCTCCGGTCATGTGTGCTGATGCCGCCAATGGAGAAGTGGAAGATTATGCTGTAAAATTAAGACCTTGCAGTAATGCAACCCCCGGTAATCCTATGTTCACCAATATTACGCATAATTCAGTAAATATAAACTGGACTTCAGCGACGAACAACAATGCTTTTATTCTGGAATACAGACCTGTTACAACACCTGCTTCTGGTTGGACAACTTTAAACCTGTCTGTTTTAGGGGGAAATCCACCTGTAGCGATCAATACTTTAACGCCTGCTACGGTTTATGAGGTAAGAATTGCCGCAGTTTGTGGAGGTACAGGAATAGGAACTTACACCCCTATAAAAACATTTACGACAAGATGTGATCCTACTCCGCCATTTGTGACTATAAGCAATGCAACATCCAATTCAGCAGTGATTACCTGGAATCCTGCTGTACCGAGTGCATCCTATATTTTAAGATGGAGAGAGATAGGCAGTATTCCATGGAATACCCCAACGGTTCCTCAGCCGCCAGCCAATTCATACATGATTCAAAACCTTGATTCATACAAAACTTATGAAGTACAGGTTGCTAATATCTGTAACGGAGAAACAACTGCCAACCCATGGTCTAATCCAAAAACATTTACCACGGAAAGAATTTGTGAAATACCTCCTCCAGGGCTTACCATTACTCAAATTACACCTACGACCGCAGAGGTTCTGTGGGATGCTTTTCCGGGGGCCACTTATCTATTAAAATACAGAAAAGTAGGAATCCCAAGCTGGACCGATGTTACAGTATCTACCAATTCTTATACAATCACGGGGTTACTGGAACTTACAAAATATGAAATGCAGGTTTCCAATATCTGCAACGGAATACCGGGAAATTTCACAAAACTGTATTTTTTCACCACGCCTACAGTAATCTACTGCCCGATGGCAGCTGCTAATTCTACAACGGAATTCATTTCAAAAGTTACGGTAAAGCCTAATGGTAATAAGGAAATGATCAATGAATCCCTTGCATCCACCTATTCAGATTTTACAGGAAATCCTTTAAAGTTTATTGACTTGATTCAGGGATCAACAGGTAATTATATTACAATTGATAAGACTTTAAGTTCCGGTATCAATGCAGGTGCTGCCATTTGGATTGATTTCAACAGGAACGGAGAATTTGATATCAATGAAAGAATTCTCGCAGACGGCCCTAATGGAAATTCAACAGCAAGTACTAGCTTTTCTGTTCCTCATGATGCTTTCATAAGCCTGACAGATCATAAATATGTGGTTATGAGAGTTGCATTACAGAAAGACGGAATTCCTGTAAACTGTACGAGCTTCAGCGATGGTGAAGTGGAAGATTACACTGTCAGAATCTCAAAACTGGCGGTTCCTAATTCTCTTAACCAAGCAGACATTCACATTTATCCTAATCCGGTAAGTTCGGTATTATATGTAAAAAACATAAGTACAAAAGCTAAATATAAAATCTACAGTGCCGTTGGAAGACTTATATCTACCGGGATAATTCTCAACAATACTATTGATGTTAGCAATCTTATCAACGGAATATATAGTATTGAGATAGAAGATGGAAACATAATCGTTCATAAAAAATTAATAAAAGAATCATAATTGGTTTTTAAAAAAGAATTCGTAATTTTTAAATTCAAAATTCAGCAATGCATGAAAAGCTTTATATTTAGTTTATTATTCCTGATATTAGGCATTCCTATTTCTGCTCAAAGAGATACAGATCACTGGTTTGCACCTTATTACGCCTCAGTAAGCTATACGCAGGCATTATATCTTTCTACCGATTCTGTAACCCCTTTTGTTGTTACGATTAACAGCAACAATGTTCCGATTGGTAATGTAACCATCAGTAAAGGCTCTCCCCAGACTTTTGTAGTTCCGATTGGTAATATTGCTGCCAATGTTACAACAGATGCTTTTACTACCATCAATAAAGGTTTATATGTACAGGGGGACAAGCCATTCTACTGTTCATTAAGAATGGTAAGTAATACTACACACGCTGAAATTATAACGAGTAAAGGAAAAGCCGGGATCGGCAAGGAATTTTATGTAGCCGGAACTCCTACTACCGCATCACTTACCTTGTATAACTTCACAGCAGGTATACTGGCAACAGAAAACAATACAGTTGTAACCGCTACATGGAACGGAAATGTAACATTTTTTGGAGGAACACCAGCAACTCATTCGCAGACAATTACCCTTAATAAAGGACAATCTTTTATTTTTGCCGGAGGTCCGGGAGCAAATGGTCAAAACCTATCGGCTTTTATCGGAGCTAAAATTGTTTCTGATAAACCCATTACCCTTACCAACGGGAATGTCAATGGAAATTTTGGAAGCAACACCAGTTCGGGATCTGATGCGATTCTTGATCAGTCTGTACCTACGGATAGACTTGGAAGCACTTTTGCCATGGTAAGAACCAGGTCTACTAATGCTGATCTGGAAGGTGGTATCGTTATAGGAACAGAAAACAACACCCAAATATTCATCAATGGTTCCAACACTCCTATTGCGACCATCAACAGTGGGGAATTTTACAGAATTTCAGGAAGCAACTATGTTCAGCAGGGAAATTCCGGGCACTTTAATATGTTTATTACAACCTCAAAAAATGTCTATTTATATCAGATGGTTTCTGTGAATAACAGCAGTGCAACCTGTGGTTTCAACTACATTCCGCCATTAAACTGTTTTCTACCCAGAAAAATTGAAGAAATCGGGAAGATCAATGAAATGCCAACAGGACCGGGAGTAACAAGTACTGTCCCAACCGGAACTGTTGTAAAACTGAATATTTTAACGGAAGTTGGAGCCAATGTAACGGTAAATGGAAATACTCCCACAGCTGCAGAGGGACCTTTCGCAGTGACGGGGAATAGCGGCTGGGTGACCTATGCCATCCCATCTATTACCGGAAATGTCACAGTTGTTTCTAATAAGGCTGTAACAGCAGGTATTAACGGTGGATACAGTACATCCGGATATGGTGGATACTTCGCAGGTTTCTCTTCTATTCCTTTGATTTCCAAAAAGACAGGAGACTGTATTCCGGGCATTGTACTGGAAGTGAGTGACAGCTATGATACCTATCAATGGTTTCTGAACGGAACCCCTATTACCGGAGCCAATGCTAATACTTATACTCCACTGCTTGCGGGGAATTATACAGTGAAAATTGCAGTAGGTAATTGTAATCCGGCAACTACTCCGGTTTATAAAGTGTATACCTGTCTTGAAGAATCCACTAAAGCGATAACGGTTTGTGAAGGTTACCAGACTATAGTACCTGAGTTTACCAATTCTACCCAAACTTATGTTCCAAGTACGGTAACAATTATTACACCTCCAACAAACGGTACAGCTACCATTGATGCAGCAGGAGTGATTAATTATGTTCCCAACTTCGGTTATCTGGGTACCGATACTATTGTTTATAAATTTTGTGGAAACAATCCTGAATTTACAGATTGCGAACAGGTAACTTTAACATTAACGATTTCTGAAAGCCCAATCGTTAAAGATGCTGCCCTACGATCTTGTTTCGAGCCTTCTAATCACGCGCTTGGGGTATTTAATTTAACATCAGCAGGAGTTAATGTGCAACCAGGAACTATTAAACAGTATTATCCATCCCCTACTGATGCACACAATGGAACAAACCAAATTCTGAATCCAGCCAATTACATTGCTCCTACTGGTGTGGTTTACGTAAAAGTAAGTAATGCCAACGGATGTTATAGAATTGCAGAAGTAACTCTTACCGTTATTCCTCCTATGTACTCAGAAGTATTAAAGGATAAAATTATCTGTATGGAAAATACGACCACATTAGATGCAGGGCCAGGTTTTACTTCTTATGAATGGAGTACGGGAGCGACAACACCGTCCATCAAAAATGTAGGAGTTGGAACCTATTGGGTAGATCTGAAAACCAGAGAATGTACCACCAGACAAACGGTGAAGGTGTATGCTTCTGAAAACCCTGTCATTTCGGATATTACTATTAACAATAATTCGGTTACATTAACTGTGATTGCAGGAACAGCGCCTTATCAATATTCTATGGATAATATCAACTGGCAGAATGAAAATATATTTACCAATATACCCCGCGGAAGCAAAACTTTCTATGTAAAGGATTCATACAATTGTATTCCTGTACAGGTAGAAATTACAGTTCCTAACCTGATCAACATCATCACTCCGAATGGTGACGGAATCAATGATGTCCTTGATTATTCTGCATTAGCCAATAAACCTAATCTTACATTCAGTATCTATGACAGATATGGAAGTAAAATACATGAAGGAACTAAATTGAACGGATTCAAGTGGGACGGATCCATGGACGGCAAAAAAGTATCTACCGGAACCTATTGGTTTGATATAGGCTGGAATGAGACCAACAAAAAACAGACTCCCATAAAATATACAGGATGGATTACAGTAAAAAACAGAAATTAATCCCAATCTTCCCACAGTAAATCATTGGACATTTAAGCATTTATTTATTATGAAAAAATTATTATATATATTCCTCATTATTTCTTCAGGCCTGCTTTGGGCTCAGAAAAACAGCAACATACAATTTGCTGTTTACAATGATGCCATTGGAACAGTCAGCATGTTTGATCTTTACAAAAACAGTATTGAGAAAGTAAACGTTTATAAAACCAAGGCCGGCCTGCCTTCTCATTTAAAGAAATTCGATTATCTTGCTGATAATGGCTTAATAGAGATCAAGTTTAAAAAAAATGAAGGTTATCCTGATAGTTTATCGCTGGAAATGCTCAATGAACAGAGCAATCTTCCAAAGGACAGCCCTGTGTTTATTGAAGGATATCAGTTCAATGATGCCACTACCCGGGTCTACAATGAAATGATAAGTAACATTGAAATTGCAGATTTTAACGGACAGAAATGCATCCATATTTCCACCATAAGAAATTAATGACCGGCATTGACGGGATATTGATTAAAAAAACAGAGGCTATTTCATGAATGAGATAGTCTCTGTTTTTTCATTGAAACTTTTAATTTTATTTCAAAAATTTGGATTTCTTTGGTAAAAAACTCAGGTATATGTAAGCATAGAATCTTATTTCTGATATTTTTAAAGGAGAAACTTTAAGCAGTTATGATATCTTTCTAAATAAACAGGTGTATCATTTTTTTAATACACAGATATTACAGCAAAAAATGCTTCTTCCATTTGGCAACAGTATTCCGGCTCAATTTAAAATATCTTGCCAATTCAGAGTTGCTCAGCTTATTATTTTTCTGATAATCAAGAATTTCAAGAATCGTCGATTCATCATAAGAACGATGTCTTTGATTATCAAACTCAGTCTTCTTATTTGCTTTAGAAAAAATAATATCATTGATGGTAATAACATCTTTTACTGAAAATCTACTTTTGGATAATATAGATTCACATTGTTCTTTTTTGGTGGGATGCTTCAATCGTAATATATCTTCATATATTCTTTTATAATCAGGTGATTCTCTTTTTTGCATAGATTCTCTATATTTTTAATCAAATAATAATCCCCGAAGGGGACCGGAGTGTGGCTGGTCTCCGGCCAATAATAACTAAACTCTTAGCCACAAAGAATAATTTATCTTTAAAAAAATTTCATTTACAACGATTTTTCTTTTCTTGGAATACAAATTTGATTAATCTTCATTATTTCTCCAAAAAAACACCTATCACATAGGTGTTACAATACATTGAAATGCCAAATTATAAATAGGTAAAATAGCGATGTGATATAATAAGCTTCTATTTAATTTTTTTCATCCACAGATAAATATCCTCATCCGATGGAATTCCTAATCTTTTACGCAAACGGTTTTTTCTGGTCTGTACAGATTGGGGCTGAACAAAAGTATATGTTGCGATATCTTTAGTAGAAAAATTAAGAAATAACAAGGCACAAAACTTTAATTCTGTACTCTGTAGTTCAGGTTCTATTTTTAATAATTTTGGTATAAACTCAGGGTAAACTTCCTGAAAGCGAGCCAGAAATTGCGGATCATTTTTTTTTGCCAGCTGAACAACTTCTTCAAAAGCAAAATTCAATTTTTGATTCAATTCCTCAGTTTCCTTTTCTTTTATATTTAATACTCTATTTTTGTTTTTTATCCTGCTGTGTACAAAAAAGATGATAATAATTGCACCTGCACATCCTATAAATATAATGTATAATAAAAGATGGTTTTGATGCTCCAAAGGTTTCTTTTTTTCTTCTACAAGAAGACCTACAGTATCTTCCAGATTCTCTTCATCTATCCGCTTTAAGCTATCGTTAAGGCTATTATACTTAAACTCATATCTCTTTCCGTTATCTATCTGACCTGTTTTTTCATATAACTTGGCTATTAAATGATATAACTCTGATAATTTTTTAAAATTCTTTGCTTTTGTGGCAAGCTTTATTGCTTTTTCATAATCTACAATTGCGGAATCATATTGCTTTCTCCCCTCATGAATTTGTCCCCAAAGCTTCAATGTTACAAAATCATTATTACCCCATTTGATGGGTACAGACTGAGCCGATCTGATATAAATCTCCGCAGAATCAATTTTGTTTTCGTTGAGCTTTGTTTCAGCTAAAAGTAACATTGCCGCTTTCAAGCTTGTATTCAAACCGGCATCCATTTTTTTTGATTTCTTCAACTCCTCAATGATCCTTTTTCCATAATGAGCAGCAGAGTCATATTGCTTTTTCTCAAAATAATTTTTCCCTATCTGCACGAGGATCATTCCTTTTATAGCACATCTGGTAGAATCATTTTTTAACCCATTTGCCATCACAAGATCTTTTTTTAGTTTTTTCAGAGCTTCATCATACATTTTAATTCCTCTATAATTAATACTGTATAATATATTCATGGAAATTTCCTGATCTTCAGCATCCGAATTTTTAAATTCAGGCTCCATCATCTTTAAGAAGTAATTGCTCTTATTATATTTGTGTTGCATAGAAAAAGCAAGGGCTAAATTATAATATGCAGACAATTTACCTTCTGCATAATTAATATGCTTAGCGTCATCAAGTATCGAAAGATTCAATTTGACCATTTCATCTGTCTGCCCTTCAATAAGAAGTGCATTAGATTTCTCCAGTCTTTTTTCAATAGTTCTTATGGTAATTTTAGACTGTGCAAAAAGTAATAATGGGAAAAACAAAAAGATAAATTTCATCATGTAACAAATATGTGTAATAATTTATACATATAACAAATATAATAGTAAAACAAAATCAAATTAAAAATAAATAAACAATTTGACTATTAAAAAAGCAACAATAAAAAGAAAAAACAATACCTAATTAATCATCCTTCTTGAGCTACTGTCTATTTTAAGAGCAATTATAAAATATTTAAAGAAAAAAGTTATCAATATGGACACGACATAGGTATGACACAGATATGACATAAAGAATTATTACTGTCTTTAGGTTATTTTCCAGGAATATAATTTTATTGTTAGGAAAACGAAAACTGTCATATCATTATTAAAATCCCGTAAATAATAAAGAAAACAAGAAATTATTATAAGCATCCCCCATCCTATCCATCATCTAATAATTACTCAAGAGCCTTTTTACTTAAAACCAAAATAAAAGACACATTTTAGATACGGTGAGAAAGTAAATCATAAAAACAGAAAATAGCACCTGATTAAAAATAACACTTGATTATCAGAAAGTTAAAACCATGTCATAGCTATGTCATAGATGAAATCTTGCACCACATTAAGTCGCAAATGTAATATTGCAGCAACAAAATGTATCCACTTGATTTACAGCACACGTAACTTCCATCTCTGTACGTCTAAGTGAAAAAACAAAATAAAAAATATTTACATCTATGAAAAAATTATTATTACCCATTGTTCTACTAGCCTCATTGAATGCGTATTCACAGGTTGGTATTAAAACCACTACTCCACAGAAAACATTACACGTAAATGGTTCTTTGCAGGTAGTAAATGAAGTGAATGTAGGCGGAGATGCCACAACAGCCGGTTCTTCAGGAACATCAGGGCAAATTCTTACTTCTCAGGGACCAGGTACTGCACCTGCATGGCAGACTTTGAATACAGTAAGCGGAAGTGTTAATGGTGCAAAGTATGTTCAGGGACTGGGTGAAGCTACGGCTACAGTAGGACAGACAATTGATGTACCGGGCGTTACTCTTACCGTAGTTGTTCCTGCCGGAAGAACTCAAACTCTTCTGTTTACTATTTTAGGATATGCATTAGATATTAGTACCGGGGTAACTTCTCAAGGAGTTTTCTCTCTTGTGCAAGATGGAGTCAAAGTTTCTTCGGCATATGTCTCTAAAGCAGGTATTTTTCCTAATAATGCTCAATCAAATTTATCTGTTACTGTTAATATTCCTTCCTTTAATAATAATTTTATTTTTCCCATAACGCGTAGTTTGGGAGGATTGGTCAATATGCCTGTGCCTGTAACCTTTCTAAAATCTGTGACCCTGACCGAAGGAACGTATGTGTTTAAAGTTCAATACTCTGCATGGGCGGGAACGGCAAAAGTCAATGTAAATCCGGACACTTTCTCCGGATACAACCAAGATAAAGAATGCATGCTTACCAAAATGCAGGTATTGATATACAATAATTAACCCCAAAAGATCTTTTTATCCCAATGCTATTATTATGCTTTTTAAAAATATCCACATCGGTGAACTGATACAAAAACGGGTGCAGGAAACCGGCTTTTCTTCAGACAGAATCCTGAACTTTATGCAATGCAGCCATAAGGAACTTGCAGAGATGTACAACAGTAAATTTCTGGATACAGAAACTCTTCTTAAATGGAGTAAGCTCTTAACTTATGATTTTTTCAGACTCTATTCTCAGCATCTTGTGCTCTATTCACCTCCTTTATCTTCGGATTATTATCAAAAATTAAAACACGAAAAAACACAGCTTCCGAAGTTCAGGAAAAATATTTATACTGTTGAAATAATTGATTTTATTCTCAATCTTTTAAAAACAAATGAGAAAACCAAACAACAAATCATAGAAGAGTACAGGATCCCAAAAACCACTTTATACAAATGGATCCAAAAATACTGATTGAGCTTTGAACTCCTATAAATTAAGATTTTTAGTTGCTGCATATATTATCATATCCCTCCATTGAATATATGCTTTGCTTTTCATTTTTTATAAACTTACGATTCTATAACACAAATGGGAAGTGTATCACTGCAGGATTTCGGTCCTGCAGTACGATACGAAAATCATCCCAATACAAAAAAACACCCAAACATAACTCACACTATTACAAGTGATTGTGAGTAACATTTGTATTTTTTCAAAATAAATCACAAAAAAGTTTTATTTTATGACCAATCGGTCATATATTTGCAGTATTATTTCGCAGCATCATGGCAAAAGGTGAAGAAACCAGACAGTTTATTATAGAAAAGGCAGCTCCTATTTTTAACACAAAAGGGATTGCCGCTACTTCTATGAGTGATATTATGGAGGCCACTAAATTGTCTAAAGGCAGTATGTATGTCCATTTTGAAAATAAAGACGTACTGGCCTGCGCTGCTGTTGACCATAATATGAAAATGCTGAGTGACCAGATTCAAAGAACTTTAAGCAGATTCAAAACTTCAAAAGAACAATTATTTGCATACATTGATTTTTTCAGTGATCCCAATCATCCGCCCGTAGTTGGAGGCTGCCCTTTATTAAATTTTGGAATGGAGGCTGATGACACCAACCCTGCAGTCAAAGAAAAGGTAAACCGCGCTATTAAACAGGGGCAAGAATTGCTTTCAGGTATTATTGAGAAGGGAATTGCCAATAATGAATTCAAGGCAGACTGGAATCCGGCTGATTTTGCAACCGTTCTTTTTGCCATGCTTGAAGGAGGTCATTTGATGTCCAGAATGTCTGGTAAAAATGACAGAATGGGGGTTATTGGAGATAGCCTGAAAAAAATGATAGAAGAAAAAACAGTATAATTTTTTTTTTCAAAAAAAATGACCGATCGGTCATGTAAGTCAAAATACAAAACTTTATAAAAAAAGTATAATCATAACAATTAATTAAAAAACAAAACAATGTCAAAAACAGTTTTAATTACAGGAGCATCAAAAGGTTTCGGAAGAGCATGGGCAGAAGCTTTTTTAGCAAAAGGATATAATGTAGCTGCAACCGCCAGAAACGTTGAAACCCTCAATGATTTAAAGGAAAAATATGGAGATTCTGTATTGTCTTTAACCTTAGATGTAAACAAGCGGGAAGAATCATTAGCCGTGGCCCAGAAGGTACAGCAGCACTTTGGCAGCATTGATATCCTGATCAATAATGCGGGATATGCTCTTACGGGTGCTATTGAAGAAACAAATGAACAGGAAGCCAGAGCACAGTTTGAAACCAACTTCTTTGGAACTTTATGGCTTACACAGGCGGTACTTCCTATCATGAGAGGTCAGAAAAGCGGTCATATCATTCAGGTGTCTTCTATTCTGGGATTGGCAACTTTACCTACGATGGGGCTTTACAATGCTTCTAAATTTGCACTGGAAGGGCTAAGTGAAACTTTAGCTGCGGAAGTGAAAGAATTCGGTATTCATGTTACTTTGGTAGAACCTAACGGCTATGCTTCCAATATCTGGCATACAGGAATTAATACCCAAAGCAATCCTGTTTATGATGATCTTAAAAAAGCTTTTTCGGAAGCTGAGACTTCTTTCGGAAGTGTAGAAGCTACAGCTCCGGCGTTGATAAAATTAGCAGAAACTGAAAATCCTCCATTGCGCTTATTGCTTGGGAAAGTGGCTCTTCCTTTTGTAAAACAAAATTATGAACAGCGATTAAAAGTCTGGGAAGAATGGAATGAAGTATCCGTAGAAGCTCACGGATAATTCTTCAAAAGAATACCGTCATAAAATAAGCTCCGTCATTAAAAGAACGGAGCTTATTTTTTATCCTTTTCAGAATTAAACAATTGTTTTTTAGTCTTTTCTTTTCAACTGCTTGTTGTTCATGCATTTTTACTGTTCACCCTCTGCAATGTCTATTTCACTTATGAATATGACTATTTGAGCAAATTATCCATTTACCAGCTGCTTTTCAGCGTATAATTTTGTCTCATCAAAAAAGAAAAACAGATTAAAATCTAAAACAATAAAGCAATGAAAACAACAATTTCAACCCTCCTGCTAGCGGTAACTTTTACTCTAAGTACTCAAACACTTTTCAAAGCGCAAGCTAATACAACCCATGCAGATTTGTCAAAATCAGACACCAGTATCCGTCCTTTTCACATTAATATTCCACAATCTCAGCTGGATGAGCTTAAAAGACGGATCTCCGAGACCCGTTTTCCTGATAAAGAAACAGTACAAGATGCTTCCCAGGGAATTCAGCTCGCTCAGTTAAAAGAACTCATCACCTATTGGGGGAATGGTTATGACTGGCGAAAAGTGGAAAATAAGCTGAATGCGCTTCCACAATTTGTAACAAAGATTGATGGCCTTGATATTCAGTTCATTCATGTACGTTCAAAAGAGTCTAATGCGATGCCTGTGATCCTTACTCATGGCTGGCCGGGTTCTCCACTGGAATTTATTGATGCCATAGGCCCTTTGACTGATCCCGTGAAATATGGAGGAAAAGCAAGTGATGCATTTGATGTGATCATCCCAGCTATCCCGGGATATGGCTTTTCAGAAATCCCTACCGAACTGGGCTGGAATCCAGATCGTGTGGCCCGTGCCTGGGATGTTCTCATGAAAAGACTTGGGTACAAAAAATATGTTTCTGAGGGTGGTGACCACGGTTCTGTAGTATCTGATGCTTTGGCAAAGCAGGCTCCTTCAGGCCTTTTGGGTATTCATCTTACCATGCCGGCCACTATTCCTGCTGAGCTTGTAAAACCCATCAATGCAGGTGACCCTGCCCCTGCCGGACTTTCAGTTTCAGAAGCACAGGCTTATAATGCAATGAGTACTTTCTTTGGAAGAAATGCAGCATATGGAGGAATGATGGTAACACGTCCACAGACGACAGGGTATTTACTTTCTGATTCGCCTAGTGCTTTAGCCGCATTCCTTTATGAGAAAATTGCTGAATGGAGCGAAAGTAACCTTCACCCTGAAAATGTAATCGGCCGTGATGCGATTCTTGATGATATTACCCTTTACTGGCTTACCAATACAGGAGCATCTTCTTCGCGTTTCTATTGGGAGAACAATAAAAATAATTTCAGCGCTGATGCACAGAAAACGAAAGATATTAAAGTTCCAGTAGCTATTTCAGTATTTCCTCACGAGATTTATCAGGCTCCGGAAAGCTGGTCAAAACGTGCCTACCCTACTTTATATTATTATCATAAAGCTCCGAAAGGAGGACATTTTGCTGCCTGGGAACAACCACAGGTCTTCACAGAAGAACTTAGAGCTGCTTTCAAAGATTTAAGAAAAAAACTTTAATAACAGATCATCAACAATATTGTTCAATCTAAATAATAAAAATATGGAATTAAATACCATTCAGGAAGTAGAAAATACAACAGTAGTTAACATCAGTAAAGTATTGTATTCCGGTAACGTTATAGTAACCGGAGGACGCAATGGGGAAGCTAAAAGCAGTGACGGAAAACTGGACATTGAACTTACCTCTCCCGGGGCAAAAGGAAACGGAACGAATCCGGAACAGTTATTAGCAGCAGGATGGTCTGCGTGCTTTATCGGAGCGATGCATTTGGGTGCCGTTAAAATGGGAGTTCATCTTCCTTCGGACTTGTCTGTCAATACCTCAATAGATCTGGCATCCAATGACGACGGTTTTTTTCTACAGGCTCATTTACAGGTTATTTTACCGGGTCTTCCCATAGATGAAGCCAGAAAAGTTGTAGAGGCGGCACATGCGACATGTCCTTATTCAAAAGCGACCCGTGGAAATATCAATGTAAAGATAGAGGTTGTGGTGTAGTTATCAGAATGTTCTTATAACGTTTTGATTGAAATCTTCCTTGCCTTTTGGGTAAGGGAGGTTTTTGTTTTTTTAATGAAGGGAAAATATTCAAAACGCAAATGAGATTCTTTCGGCAGCAAACATTGAGACATTCTGCACTTTTTTTCAAAAAAACAAAAAAAATAATTCAAAATAATGGGACTTTGAAACTTTTTTCAATACATTTGCGACTTGATTATCTCATTAATTTGAGTTTCATGGTTATTAGTTTTTATCCCCAGGAATTACTGGGGATTTTTTTATTTAAACCAATACCTGCCCAACTCTGCTTCATGTTCACTTCAAAAGTGTTAGTAAGGAAAGAAAGAGAAAGCAAATTCCGTACGCTCTACAATCTGACAGAACATAAAAAATCCATTTCCGGAAAATTCCGGAAATGGACACCACTTTATCATCATCCAATCACAACTAAACTATGAACAGGGAGGCAATAGTCTGTGCATCGCTGCCACTTAATATTTCATCATAAGCTGCAGAGCCGGCCGCAGCTCCAAATAAAGTTCCTGTATTATAGCCCGCCTGATTTACATTGTCTTCTCCGGCATACACAGGATTGGTTGCGGATGGCATACTTCCTCCGTCAGCAAGCTCAATCCATCCTTTATTGGCCCTCATTCTTCTCACCTGTGAAGCATGTCTGGCTTCAACAGAATGAATCTGTAATGCAGCCTGAAGCACGACTTTATTGGACATTACGTTTCCCGCCTGCCCTTTATAAGCTCTTACTCCGGTATCTTCAAAAGCCTGGGCGAGAATAAGAAACTGATTATAGTCTGTAAAAGGCGAAAAATTTCCGCTGGCCGTAAAGTCAAAGGTTGGTTTATTTCCCGGTGTTATACCCAGAGAAGTCAGTGTACTTTTCAGAAAGCTGACATGGGCTGATTCATGTTTTGAAATCTGCATAAAAACAGTTCTGTCACTAGTAGGAATCAGTCCTGGTGTGGATAATCCTATGCTGTAATATTCATTTTCAAGATATTCGAGAACCAATGCCAGCTGTAAGGCATCCGTCAGGGTACTTTTTAAAACAGCACCTGTTAAATTCGTTTTTGCAGTTTCTGCTTTGGCTGAAGTAGCCATCATTGTTCCCAATCCAAGCGGTACAGCCGCTGCAGCTGCTTTTTTTCCGAATAATGACATATTCGTAATGGTTTCCAGTCTTGAAGCTTCCGTTGTGAAAAATTTGTCATAAGAAAGCTTATCCAGTAATCTAAGAATATTCATAATGTAATTTTTAAAGGTGAATGATTAGTTAATACCTCTTTCTTTCCAGGTAAAAGGTGTTTTAATAAACGCTCCGGTAGCCATTACGATATCTTTAGGCTCTTTTGCAAGGTCAAGTCCGTTCGCATCTATCACATCATCTCCCGAAAAATCAGCAGATCCCGGATTGATCAGATTTCTGATGGCAGAAGCATGTCTGGCCTCCACCGAAACTATTTTACCGGCAATCACCAGATAAGCAGGATTGGAAATATATTTTCCTGCCCCGTTATAAGCCGCTACCCCTGTATCTTCCAAAGCTTTTGCCGTGGCTAATACGGAATTGCGATCATTAAAATTCACATTCGGATACTGGAATTCCAATTTGGGAAGCACATGGTCTGTAGCATCGCTGATGGCTGCTTTAAAGAAATCCCGGTGAATTACTTCATGATGATAGAGGTCTGTAAAAACTTCTTTCTCAATACTTGAAATCCCAGTATAAAAATTATTCACCACTTTCGTATAAAAATCTGCTTCCAGCTGTTCGAGTGCATAGGCATAGTTTAATATGCCCACATCTCCTGTCCCCAGGTCATACTTGGGTTCATCTATGATCTGAAAATCATCGTTGTCATCACATCCTATGAAAGTAAGTCCTGCAATGGCAAGTCCTACTCCACTTAATTTTAAAAAGTTTCTTCTGCTTGTATCAAGAGTAGCTCCCTGATTAGAAACCTGAATTGTTTTTTTCATATTATTATTTTTTTAGTGTTAGGATATTTAAGAAAGAAAAACAGCATACGGATTATGCTGTTTTGTATCTTAATATTAAGGCATTAAAACCGTATCAATCACATGAATCACGCCGTTAGACTGGTTCACATCTGCGATGGTCACTTTGGCACTGTTTCCTTTTGCATCCTTTATGTAAAGGTCTTTTCCTTTAGTCCAGAATGTAAGATCTTCTCCCTGCACCGTTTTCATCATGCTTTTTCCGTTTCCTGCTTTTACAGCAGCCCAGATTTCTTTTGCACTGTATTTTCCTGGAAGTACATGATAGGTCAATATACTGGTAAGCATTGCTTTATTTTCAGGTTTTACAAGACTTTCTACTGTTCCTTTCGGAAGTTTTGCAAACGCAGCATCTGTGGGAGCCAGTACGGTAAAAGGTCCCGCTCCCTGTAATGTTTCTGCCAAACCGGCAGCTTTCACTGCAGCAACAAGGGTTTTATGATCTTTGGAATTGACCGCGTTTTCAATAATATTTCTGGACGGATACATCGCTGCTCCTCCTACCATAACTGTTTTTTCTTTCATCGTTTGTGCCGTTACCTTCCCGCTAAAAGCAAATGATAAAACGACCATTGCTAAAACTGTGATTTTCGATTGTGTGTTCATTGCGTTATTTTTTAATTAATTATAGTTAATTGTGTGTTTAATGTCATTTACGAGGTCGGTTTCATTTCAGATTGAAAAAAAATGAAATTATTTGCAAGCAACTGATTTACAGATATTTATTTTTAAGATTTAAAAAAAACAATCCAGAAAAACGGTTTTTCCATATTGAATATTTTTCAATAATTTTCAAAAAACCATGTACGAAATAAAAGACAAATTGGATTTTATTGACTATATGTTTTATTTTATTACATTTGAACAGAAAAATAAAAGCTATTAAAACAACCTATTCGGAAGAGGAACTTATCGTTTTATTAAAAGAAAAAAACGAAACCGGTTTTCATTATCTGTATGACCACTATTCCGGTGCGTTGTACGGAATCATTCTCCGAATTGTTCAGTCTAAAGAATATACTGAAGAAGTGATTCAGGATGTTTTTGTTAAAATATGGAATTCTATCCATCAGTATGACGCTTCCAAAGGAAGGTTTTACACCTGGATGATCAATATTGCAAGAAATACGGCTATTGATTATTTAAAGTCTAAAGGATTCCAGAATGAGCTTAAAAACCAGCCACTTCCCGATTTCGTATATAATACTACAGAACTTTCAACGGTTAACAATTCATCTGATTATATCGGATTTAACAATGTGCTTGAAGGACTGGAAACGGACAAGCAGGAACTCATAAATCTTGCTTATTATCAGGGATATACTCAACATGAAATATCCGAAAAACTGAAGATACCACTGGGAACAGTGAAGACGAAAATGCGTAATGCACTGATGAAATTAAAAGATTTGCTAAAAGATTATCAATAAATTGAACACAAAAGAATACATATCATCCGGAATTATAGAATCTTATATTCTTGGCCATGCTTCTCCTGAGGAAGCAGGGATTTTGGAGTGTGTGATGAAGAATAATGCCGAAGTAAAAGCTGCTTTTGAAGAAGCACAAAAAACTTTGGAACATCTTGCTACTGCTCAGGCTGTAACACCCCCAAGCGATTTGAAATCTAAAATCTGGAATAAAATTCAGCAGGAACAAACTGTAGAAGAAGTAGCCCCTGCTGTTTCAACAGACATTCCAGAGACAAAAGATCATAAAGAAACTCTGGAAAGAATAAATATTCAGGGAAATACCCGGTGGAAAACCTATGCAATAGCAGCTTCTGCATTGTTCCTGATAAGTGTCGCCGGCAATTTATTCTGGATGAATACGCAGTCATCCAATAAAAAGGAAATCGCTTTGCTGTCTTCTGAAAAACAAGCTCAGGATCAGGCAATGAAAAAAATGAACCGTAAGATTGATATGTTCTCCAATCCTGATATGCAGATGGTGATGCTGAAGGGTGTAGAAAAGCATACAGATTCCAAAGCGATGGTTTTCTGGGATAAAAAGACAAAAGAAGTTTATCTGAATGCGGAACAGCTTCCAAAAGCTCCTGCCGGAATGCAATATCAGCTTTGGGCCATCGAAGACGGAAAACCTGTCAACGCAGGGATGTACACCGAAGATAAAGACAGCAGCATTGCACTGGCCAATATTTCCAATGCTCAGGCTTTTGCCATTACTCTCGAAAAAGAAGGCGGCAGTAAAGTGCCTACCATGGAGAATATGTTTGTAATGGGAGAAATCTAAAACACTTCTTTATCAGTTGCCAAAGTTCACAAAATGAGGAATATCTGTTGCAAAATTATTCATAGGTAAAAGATTATTCCTATTGCTGTTAAAATCAAAAACTGAATTATTATCAAACGGAACCCTTGGATAATACATGAAAGAAATCTGAATTCTGTTGAACACCAGATAAGGATTATTAATTAAAACACCTATCCCGACTTTTGCATTGGCTTTTGTCTTAAATAATTTATCATCAGGCATTCCCAGCCACCCAACTGCTGTTGTTAAATAAGGACTGAAATGGAAATTCTTCCAGGTTTTGTTAATAAACAACTGGAGCTGATATCTTAAAACCAGTTTTTTAGTTCCGATATAATCTGAATTGTAAACAGGGAATTCATCTGCAGAAGAAAGGTTTATCCTATCCTTATATGAGTAATTATGCTGTGGATTTCCAAGGGCTAAGGTCGGAGAAAAGAAATGTCTTGCTTTGGCAAATTTCCAATCCATAAGATTGGTAAAATAAGTTCCATCTATACGGAAAGACTCTCTGTTCTGGCTGTCTTCATTAAAAAAACGCCCGAACTGACCTTTCACCGTGAAATATCCCAATTTTGTAAAACGGCCATAAGAGGCAGAAATTCCCACATAAGGATTTACTTCTTTGTTTCTTGATAATCCTCCGGCAATAATGTTCACAGAATTACCATAAGCAACATCTTCCGGCAAATCATATTGAAAAATATTCTTCTGTACCGAAAAATTTCTCTGGATAAATCCAACTGACATCAGAAAACTGTTGTAAGAACTAAAATATTTATACTGGTCTATTCCCGGACTGTCTTTATACTGGTAATTCTGAAATCGTCCTATTATTGCAATATTGCTGGATACTTTTTCGTTGGGAACTGATGAAACGGGAATCTGATAACCACCCCATAAATCCTGACTGTACACTTTGATCTGAACTTCCGGAAAAGCTGTATCGGTTTCTGTGGGAAGTAAAACTTTCCTCTTAAAATATTCGAACGTAAAACCACCCGCCCATTTCGTCAAAGGCGAGAAAAAGTCTCTTCTTATACTGAAATTGATTCTTTCATTTCTCAAAAAATCCCGTTCGCCAAGAAGCTGGGCATTGAAATAAGTCCCAAAAAGGTTATAGGCTGTATAGCTTCCCAAAAGATAATCCTGCTTTTCTTTGGAATCATTTCTGTAAAGGAAATCAAGGGTGTGGCCTAATCCCAATAAATTTTCTTCAGTAGCTCCCAGACCGAGCTTACTTCCTGAATAGCTGATCCTAGGTTTCAGACTCCAGGAATCGAGGACTTTTACCACAACATCAATAGAATCTTTGCTGGAAGTACTGTCAGAAACACTGATATTCACCCTGTTGACAAATGGCATTGTTCTGAGCAAACGCTCAGATTCGTAGAGCTTCTGGGCGTTATATTCTTCACCTTCGTCAAAAAGCAGATAATTATTAACGGTAGAGTTTTTTGTATTGGCATGAAGATGATCTGCCACCCAATCATACCATCTGGACCTTTCTTTAGTGTCTTTTGAACCATATCCAAATGGATCAATAGTCTCTATCCTGATTTTTCTAATGTATTTTTTGTTATAAGCCTCCTGCGACAGTTTTTCTGTCCTGGACTTAACAGAAGTTGAATCCGGCTCTCTACGAAATATAAAGCGGTGGATGAATTTGGTAACTTTTCTCTTATCCGAAAATTCTTCTATTTTGTAATACAGCGAGTCTTTCTTCTCCTGTGCATTTAAAAAGAAAAAACCACCTAAAAAGAAAATTAAAATTGCAATCGTTCTAGTCATTAGTCATCAAAAATTCAATACAGTTTGTAGCATCAATTTGCAAGCCAACAATGCTTAACCTATAGCAGAATAAGGAATTTTTCCATTTAAAATTTCCCTGTTTTATATTTTTTACTTTTTAGATATTATAACGTTCAAAAAATGACAGCTTTTTTTGTAACATCCTAAAACAAATTGTAATAATAATTGAGATATTAGAATTTACATTATTTTCAGTTTTTTAGAAGATAAAACCTGACATTACTATTAAATTCAGAATGAAGGAAAACAATACTAAAATAATCAGTTCTTTCGAAAAACGGGTATCTTTTTTAAAGATATGATTGATCCAGAAAGATAATCCCAAAAATAGTAATCCTGCTGTTGTCAAAAAAACAGTTCTCGTAATAAGAGCTGAAATAAATTCATTTTCTCTGATCATGTCCCAGCCTTCTTTTGATCCTATCCAAATTCTTGACATTCCTATTAAACTTAAAAAGCCAATTGTATAAATTGTAGCTTTCAACAATAAATAGATATTATTTTTATTTGTATACTCCATACTTACATGATCATAATAATTTAGATGATAAAAAATAGTCCTTTTATTTAAGTCTAGGTTAAAATTCTTTTTTCAAATTTTCTAAATTAAATTTAATTCACAAAATTTTTCTGCTTCAATCTTCATTGATATTTTTCTAATCCTTTTTATTCTGCAGATTACGGTATCCCGTAATTATCTGATTAATAAAATGATTTTGTTTGCAAAAAGATTTTATTATGAAAAAATTATTTTGCTTTTTTAATATCCATACCTGGAAATATACCAGCGATACTGAGAGAAATTGTTTGTTTTGTAACAGATCAGAATATTTAGATATCGATTCAGATGTGAATGCATTTGGAAACCCTTTATGGCTTAAAAAACCTAAAAACAAATAATTTAAATACCTATTATTCAGTATTTTAATCTCAAAAACCTGTTTAATACAATCACAAAGACAAGTATCATATCTTGTATTCTCTTATGCATAAGTTTGCCGAAACTCCTTTTTATGAGACTCAGGAAAAGTTGTTCAGAAACAGAAACATTTTTCTTAACAGCTGAAGAATAATCTAAAGCTTATTTTCTGAATGGCATTAAAAGCTAATTTAAATCACAAAATAAAACTTTTCAGTACAATCATTTTTAGTTATTTTTACTCATTATAAATAAAAATAAGACATGAGAAAAATCGTACTCTCTGGAATCGCTGTTATGGGAGGATTTCTGGCGGCAAATGCACAGTGTAAAGCTGTCTCTACCCTTACAGAAAATTTTGATACCTGGAAAGATATCAATAAATGCTGGACTGCTCAGCCGGGGAAAGCTATGCTGTATGCCAGTGATAAAAGAATTATTTTTTATTCAATGAGCAGCCCAGGAGAAAATATGTATCTGGTAACTCCGGAAATGAAAGCCGGAACTTATACCCTTTCACTTGACCTTTCGGATAACGGAGGCGAAACAACATTAGAGCTTTTCTCTGTAAGCAGCCCTGCTGATGCAAAATCTTATGTTTCAATCACTAAGCCTTCAAAGATAACAGGAGAGAAAAAGACCTATACCATTTCTTTGAAAAAAGATTCCCATCTGGGACTGAAAGTATTACTGAATGGAGTTCATCAGGCTGTTTATATGGATAATTTTTCTTTAACTCCAAAGAAATAGATCTGGCAACGGCCTATTCTATTTTCTTTAGTTATTACTTAAAATTTTTGTTTTCCACTCTGTAAACCGTCAGACTTTACTAGTACAGATTGGATACAAAGGTTTATATGAACAAAAATAAGAGGCTGTTTCTATATTTGACAATGTAAATATAAGAGACAGCCTCTAAAAGTGATTACAGAAGTAAAATTCTGGCCCGTTATTGAACACGGATAAGCAGAATAGACAACACCTGTGCTATCATTAAGGTTATTGCGTAATTATCCCGTATTCGGGTTTAGGAAACTCATCGGGAGTTTTGTACCTGGTGGAATTGCCTTTATGATACCATGCTCCCAATCCTGAGATCATCAGTGCCATATTATGTACAAACCGTACAATATACTTTTGATGCAGGCCAAAATCAGGTAAATTATTCTGAAGTTCAACAAATTCCCGGACATATAAATCATGGATATGCATTGCTTCAGTAATGGCTTCTTCCAATGAAACACGATACTGATTCTTTATCACTAATATAATGTTCAGAATTTCTGTTCTTAGCTCCTTTTCTATTGAAGCAAAATCATTCTGAATCGCCATTATTCTGCACATTAGCATTTTTAACCGTTTTATAATCGGATGTTCAGAGATATGTCCCGGAACAATGTAGTTAATAGAAGGCTCTACCGGATCTCCATAGGGGTACATAAAAACCGAATACTCACGGATAAGCAGAAGATTGCTAAGGGTGGGAAATTCTTTTTTCAATTTATAGGGTGTTCCTTCCATTATTCCATAGGTAGTATAATTATAAAAGTTTTTAGTCCAGCGTATCAACCAATCATCATTAACGTAAGGAATAAATTCCTGCCTGCTTAGGGCCACTTGCTTTATGAGTCCTATATCATCTGCTTTAGGCTGCTCTCCCAGCATGATATCCATTATATGATCCCTGATCCCTGTGAGTTTATCAACCGGGCATAACTCATAATAGTCATCAAACAGAGTCAGCCATACCATAAATCTTGCTATAGGTCTGATCTGTTCTCTGGTGCTAGCCGCCGGAAACATATAAGACGCAGCTTCTACGAGGCCGTGTTTCTTATATTTAGTTCTTGCAGCTTCGGACATAAACTGATAATCCGTGTCAATCCAATTATTCTGTTCTTCATAGAAGGACTGTGAAAACGGACCTATTTCATAGGTCCAGGGATATTGCAAAACAGGAACATCTTGTTGTTTCATCTTTAAAATTTAAAAGTTATATTAAACTTAATTTACAGACTGTTATTGGCGGCATGATTATCTTCAGGCCAGGCAAAACCAACTCCCCCATGCTTATATCTGTTTGTTTCCAGGTAAAAAGTATTAACTCCCTGCAGTCCAACACCGGCATAATAAACAAATTTGTCGACGTGTTCCTGATATTCACCAAACTCCCGATACTCTTTATGTAAGTCATTCAGGCTAGCCAGCTCTTCATTATGAATACGTAATGCTTCTGCACAAGCATCTTCCAAAGAAAGATTATACTCCTGCTGCAAAACAAAAACCAAATTAAAAACCTCTGTTCCTTTCGCCATCTCTTTTGGCAGGGAATGAAGATCATTTTGCCATGCAACGACCAGAGTCATATGGGAAATCATCTTTTGCACTACGATATGCTCAAAGATATGTTCCGGCAGGACAAGTCCTGATTCAATCTCACCAAAGATCAGATAAGGACGCATGAGAACAGAATATTCTCTAATGGTTTTGTAAAGATTCAGCGATGGCGGGCGGTGGGCAATTTTGTATGGATACTCCAATTCGATTCCGTATCTGAAAGACTGATAAAAATAGTAAACAAACCGATCAAACCACAGGTCTGGCATAAAAGCACGAAATTCATCCCGTATCATTGCCATATGATGATAGAGCGCATTTTCCTCCGGCTTGGCTTGAGCACCCCTGAGAATATCTGTACAACGGATCCGCAGCTCCTGGATCTCTTCAAGAGAAGAATGTTCCACCTGATCATCGAGAGCAACATATTGGAGCATAAACCTATTGCATGGAATGGCCTGCTCATAGGTTAAGTGCGGCCACATACGTGCTGTACACATATGAAGCTCCATCTTTTTATAAATTTTCCGTTGTTTTTCTGTCAAAAAAGTATAGTCATTATCAATCCAGCCATCCATATCTTTCCCCATTTGTTCAGCATGTGGACTTATAAGGTCAGGCCATGGATAGCATCCCCGTGGCAGGTAATCTGTACTATTAAATTGTTCTGGTGTCATCTTTATTTATATTTTAAAATTATTGCAAAGCATATTAGTGTACCCGCCACTCTTTTCTAAACTTTCGGCAGGTTCTTAATACGACGGTAATTGTTCAGTTTTTATTGAAATTGGTTATGTCCTAATGTTTCTTTTAATTCGGAAGCACTTGGAAATTCTGTTTTGTTATAGCGGTCAAGCTTAGTGGATATATTTTTCCAGCCGCTCAATACCATACTCATAATAATCATCAAATAGAGTCAGCTCTTGCTATAAGTAATCTGTCTTTGGTACTAGCCGCCGGAAACAGGTAAGACGCGGCCTCTACGAGGCCGTGTTTCTTATATTTAGTCCTTGTGGCTTCGGACATAAACTGATAATCCGTATCAATCCAACGATTCTGTTCTTCATAGAATGATTGGAAAAACGGGCCTATTTCATAGGTCCAGGGATATTGTAAAACAGGAACATCTTGCTGTTTCATATCATTTAAAATTAGAAGATTAATTATTGAGTTGCACATTAAAAATGCTTAATTTCCACCCTTTCCAGTGTTTCACCTTTTCCGTTGGGTGGTACAGCAAATCCTCCCGGTTCATACCTTTTTGTCCCACTTTGATAGTACCAGTTATTTAATCCACTAATCATTTGCTTTATGTAATAAATAAATTCTTCTGTTTCTCTTTGATATGGGCTGAAATCCGGTAAATGGTTGGATAGCGTTACAAATTCATCTACAAGCTCGTCATGGATTCTCATTCCTTCTCTACAGGCTTCATCAAAAGACATTTTATTATGATACATGAGTAATTTGATAATATTGAACATTTCTGATTCTATCGCAAGTTCTTTTCCGATAGTTGCAAAATCGTTCTGTAAAGCAACAATAATTGACTGCAGCATAATTATGCGCTGGATAACAGTATGATTATAAATAAAATCAGGCAAAGCAAATCCCGTTGTTGGGCAAATCAAATCAACAAATGGAATCATACCTATTGAATTGGCACGAATTAAATGAAATAAAGGAATGGGAGGAATTTCCTTACTGATTTTATAAGGAGATTCTTCCATAATTCCATCAGTAACAAAATTATACTTATATTTTTTAGCCATTCGTTCAAGCCAGAAATCTGGCATTCCAAGTGCTATCCACTCTTTTCTATTGGCTTGCATCTGGCGGAATATTCCTATTTCGCCAGGTTTGGGGTCATCCCCCATCATAACTTCAAAAATCCGGTCTCTAAAACCTGCAATTTCTTTTATGGGTAAAAGTTCAGCATAATCATCAGTTACTGTCATATATATTGCAAAACGTGTAGCATGAAGAATTCTTTCTTTTTCAGCAGCACCGGGTACCATAAAAGGACCTACATCTATCAAACGCATTTTCCTATATCTTGCCATGGATTCTTTTGAAAGAAACTGATAATCCTGGTCATACCAGATAGTTTCTTCTTGGTCTAAAGTTCCTGCAAAAGGACTTCGAAGAGTTTCCCAAGGATACACCGGCTTTGGTACATTAAATTGTTTGTTCATAATATGTTGTTTTAATTTTAATAGAATAAAAATTACATTTTCAATAATCTCGTTTTTTTCAAATTGCAATATGTAATTGGAAATTTTGTCGATTTTGGTATTAAAATTGGCTCAGCCTTTCTTTCAATTCATTTGTCTGAGGAAACTCCATAGCATTATAACGGTCAAGCTTAGTGGATATATTTTTCCAGCCGCTCAATACCATACTCATATAGTGTACCCAATTGACCACAGCCTCGTGCCATATACCAAAGTCTGGAAGTGAAGCCTGCAGGGCTATAAATTCCTTAAGATCTTCATTATGGAGGCGCAGGTCTTCCAGGCAGGCTTCCTCTAACGAGATGCTGTGTTCATTCTGGATTACCTTCACAATATTATAATAGATACTGTCTGTCGCTTCATCTTTTACTACAGATTGAACTTCATTGAAAAAAGTTACCAGATGACAGGCAAGTGCCTGAAGACGGCGGATCACCGGATGATCATGAATTTCCGGCGGCAGGGTGATTCCTGTTTCAACTTCAGTAAGCTGCAGGAAAGGATACAGGCAGATGGAATCTTCCCTTAAGACAATGCATTCTGCCGTTGTAGGAAACATCTTATTCTTTTTGTATTCCTGTTCCTTCTTAAGCCCGCTAAAATACCTACTGATCATCTGTGTGAAACGATACATGGATTCTTTTGGAATAAACTGAAGTAATTCCTGTCTTAACGAAGCAAGCATAGAAGCTAAAGGTATTGTAGACTGAGAAACAGACATTTCACCATTCAATATAGCAATGGATTGAGCATGTACATCATCAATGTCATCAGGCTTACTTTCTTCATACAGATCATCATTGTAAAGTGTCCAGAGCATCAGTCTGCAGATAGGCCGGAAACGTTCAGCAGAAGCGGTAGGAAACCATTGGGCAGCGATGTGGGCCGTTTTGGTTTTTTTGTACTTCTTACGCAGATCAGGATTATTTTGATACAGCCACATGTATTCACCATCAATCCATTGATTTTCGGTGATTTCCTGCAATTGATCCGCATGGGGATTTTTTAAGGTTGGGAACGGATACCTGAACTTTGTACGAAGAAGTTCAAGGGGATTAAAATTTTCATTACTCATGATTATATGTTTTAATGGTTTTTATCTTTTATAGCATAATAGTTTTTTAAACATACTACATTAATTACCAATAAGATACATTCATGAATGAATTAAATGTACAAATTAATTTTATTAAATGATATGGAATTTTACTATATTATTCAATATATTTATCGCTCTGAATAACAGCAACTTACACACAATCAACAATAATAACTCAAATTTACATATCAGATTATCAACCCATTAACACTTCAAAAAGAGAGGAATATTTCCAGATCTTAAAATATTCCAACGGGAACAATCCACAAAAAATAACTCCTGCTGAAAAATCTACAGGAGCCATTTTAATGATTCTTGATATATACCGATAGTCCATTCTAATCAATAACCGGAAAAGATCCGAGAGTAAATTGTACGGTTTTTTCCTGATAAATATTGGGATTCATGGCATTGGGTACTACTAAAGTCAAATCAGTTCTCTCGCCGGGCTCATAATTTTTTAAAGCATCTGTAAATGTTTGTGCATCATATACGGAATAAGACCCTACTTTTTTAACCAGAGTACCCGGCAGGATATTATTAAGATGTAAAGCTCCTCCTAAAGTCGTTGGGCCTATTAATACCCCTTTTACATTCTGAAAAACGGTATTATATCCATTAAAAATATTGAGCTGTACATCCCATGGAATAACATCTATAACCCCTACAGAAGCTCTAAACTTTACATCCTCTTTGGCAATGACAGGCTGAGTAACTGCATGCTGTACCGATATTGTTTTTGTATGGCTGTAGTCTTCCACCGTTTTAGTCATTTCAGTACTGTTCAGCACCCTTTTAAAGGTGGTGTTACCACGGGCTCCATTATTCCCCCACCTTACTCCATTGGCTATAAATCCTATATAATCTTTTTTGCCAAGAGCGGCTACAGCGGCTTCGATATTAGGAGTTAGGTTAGGATCATTTTTTTGTAATGATTCTGCAAACTGTAAATGTAAATTCTGTAATTTATCATTTCCTTCCGCTTTTGCTATTTCGGCTGCCTGAAGGTGATTTTTAATGGCTTCTTCCTGCGAGATATCAGGAAAGAATTTTTCTTCAAATTGATAAATCATATCGTCATCTGCATCATACATTTCGATTCTCGTATTATTAATTTTTTCAGCATTATACTGGCTGTCAACCTGCTGATTGAATGAAGACTTCATAGATTTCCGGCTGCTTCCTAATCCGAGAAACGCCCATCCGCTTGATTTCTGGCTGACACTGCTCTTTTGAGCATCACTTAAAAACTGGTTAACAACCGTACTGCCATCTATATGGGCATTAATATAACTGTTTTTAGAATTCTTAAATTTATAACTGACCGATATATCACCATTTCCATTGGCCAGCAGATTCTTAACATATTCCGTAGGATTTTCAATGCTTATATTTTTAAAGCTTTTATTTCCAATCAATGTTCCCGAGATGCGCTTGCTGTAAACAACCTCCCCTCCTGCTTCCACAATAAATTCTACCTCGGTAGGTGAAATGATCTGGCTTTGAAAATTTGTATTATAATCTTTAATCAGTTGTTCCTGAGGAGCCAGCATGGTAGTTTCGTACTGCTTGGCTAAGGCAAAGAAATGATTGGTTAATCCAGGATTGGTAATCATGTAAGGCGTTAACACGGGCTGCCCGTTTGTATTTTTTAAAATCGGAGGATAAAAGGCGGCTATTGTCGTGCTTCTTATGGCAGCACAAATTGATGCCTTCTGGCTTTCATTGGGTAATACCAGCTCCTGTGTCACCGGAATAATTAATGTACGGATTTGATCAGAACTCTTGTAAGTTTCATTTCCTTTACTGTCTATATATTTAATATTATTGATATCAAACTTAAGAATAGGTAATATAAATACCTTAGCAACAGTACCATTAGCAACATTTTCATAAAAGCCGTGGGTGTTGTAAAGCGCATATTTCCCTTTGCTATCTATGGCTACATAATTCTCGACTGAAAATTTGTTTGAATTTGGTGTCACTTGTGACCAAATAACTCCGGTATTGGCCAACAGCAATACCATGATTACATAAAAATTTTTCATGATTAGTTTATTTAAAGGTTACTATAATGTTTTTATCAGGAGTACTGTAAGGATTTGAGGTACCGTAAAATGCGTCTTTCAGTTTACTGTATGCCAGTTTACTATTCCCTACAGTACAGTTTTTAATATCGGTTTCCATTCCTATCAAAACACATCCTTTGATCTGCTTTGTATAGTTTCCCATATGAATTTGTACTCCATCTCTGTCTGGTACATTTTCAAGCTGTATTCTCCATCCGTCATTTTTATCATATCTCAAAATACCGTTATAAGATCCGGGAGGAACACAACTGATATTTTTTATATTATTTTCCCATGGCAGCTCCAATGTATGGCAGATGACTTTTTTATCTGCAATGAGATATCCTAAGGTACAAGTCGGTGATGACAGCTTTCTTTCAATAACTATTTCAAAATTTGTTTGCCCAAAAAGGCTGTCTGAAAAAAAGACGGTTAATACAATTGCAAGTAAAGTTGTTTTCATGATTCTATATTTTAAGACTAAGGGTAAACCTGTATTAGCGATATTGATCGATTTTATAGTAAAATTACATGTAAATCAACTCCCTGTCTATAGCACTTTTGTGTAATATTTCAGCGCCCTGATTTCTTCATACGATGCCGGATAATCTTTTTATAATCATCAATTGACATCAGTAAAAATCATTTTTAAAGTAGTAATGAATAGCTTTTCAGAGTTTTCTAGTAAGGAAATAGATATTGAGAAAACAGAAAGTATGATAATCTAAAAGCTTAGGTATTGCATTACAATAAGATGATAAGACTTTCATCCTACGACGGGCCATACAGTAAACCCTTAAACCGCTTCACTTACATAAAAAACACCACCACTTATTAACCTCTCCTTTGCATTGAATATCTTATATCTCATTTTTGAACTATAAAATAAGCGGTATCCGAAAAGCTTTATATAAAAGAGTAGGAAATAAAAACATTTTATATTATGAAAAATCTAAAAAAACTTTCAAGAAATGAATTGAAAACAGTAACAGGAGCTGGAGCAATTGGCGGTCCATTTCCGTCAGTATGCATATACACTCATCAATGGTGTGAAAAAGTAAAAAAATGTATCCCAAAAGCAATAGATTGTAGCCAACTTGAGATTCCACAACCCATTTAAAGATAAAAATCCGGCAAAATCTGCCACAATCTTCCGGGTATTTTTGCAAACCATAATAGACAAATAAAAAAATCCTGCAAATCAATGATTTCGCAGGATTTATCTGTTAATATTAAAGTCAGAAATTCCATAATCAGTACAATAAATCAGTTTTAATAATGTTAAGATAAGGTATTCAATATACTTAAATGTAATTATAGTTTATAGGTGAACTTTAAGGTAAAGAATCTGAAAGAAATCCTGATAATAGCCCGAATTTAATGATAAAACATAATTATTTTTATCTATTTTTATATGAGTTCAAATCAAGCTTCAAAATAAGTAACCAAATATCCTAACTATGCCCATAGTTTGATCTTTAAACTCATTTTAGCTTTATAATCTGCCTCTAACTGAACAAATAAACATTTTATTGCAGCTTATTACTATGTACGTTATTACAGACCAATTAAAGAATTTAGGATTTAGCATCAACACACTGAATAATATAATACAGAGAAATAATAATAAAAGAAGTTTTAATACACTCGAGTATTTCTGTATCTATATTATTATAGAAGATATCACATTAGAGATCGAAAACATTCCGCATTCCATAAAAGGCGGTCATATAGCATTTGTAGGTCCGCAAAAACAAATTGTCTTTGGCGAAACTAAGCGGGGTGAGGTTTATGTAATTACATTTTCATCAAGTTTTTACGAAAGATCTGCAAAAGACAGCATGTTTATCAATTCAAGACTTTTTTTTAATTATGATTCTGATGTTTTTATAGCGCCTTTTGAAAATATTAAGGAAATGAACGTCGTTTTTATGGGAAGAATGCACAACTTTCAGCACAAAGATGAAAGTCTGTATATTTCTGCTGCTCATAACGCTATTGAAAGATTAATTCTGGATGCATTTCTGCATATCCCGGCAGAAACACTGAAAAAAGACATCAAATTTGATTACCTCCACTACGTCAATAGATTTAAAGTCCTTTTACAGAGAGATTATAAAAAGGCTAAAAAAGTTTCCCATTATGCTAATGAACTTAATATCACTCCAAGAAAGCTAACTGAAATGACAGAGTATGTTCTGGGAAAAACAGCCAAACATATTATTATTGAAAAACTGATCAATGAATGCAAAAAATCTATTAGCTTCTCCGGTCACAACATTTCTGAAATTGCTTATGATCTGGGATTCAGTGATGAAGGAAATTTCAGTAATTTTATTAAAAAACATACAGGAAAAAATCCCACAGAAATGAAATAATGTAAAAATAATATCGTATTTTTGGATAAATAACAGATCAGTGAAAAATTAATTTATGTTGAAAAGATATATTTTTTCAGTAATTTTCCTTTTTGTTTCCATGAGCATCTATGCACAGACAGATGATGTTCAGGTGAATGTAAGACTTTATCCTACACAAATGCTGGCGCTGGGGGGTGACAGCGAAATGACTGATGATACAGATGAAAGTATCCAGCAGGAAATAAACTCTGTGATCATTTCAAGTCCGTCAGGCTTTCAGCTGGGAATTCAGCAGGATGATAAAGATGAGTATAACCTCATCAAAAGCCAGAATGGAGTTATAGAAAAAAAATTCATGATAAATCAGAAAATAGATAAAATTATAAAACAGTTTAAAGATAAGTCCACTTCTATGATGTTAATTTTAATCTCTCAATAAGCCTACTACAGCTTATTTATTATGCATTAAATATTATTTTTTTAAATTTCCAACTGCCTGTTTTTAGTAAATTGACAATAAAATAATATTGATTTAACAACATTAACAATATTTTTAATTTTTAATTAACTTAAAAGCTCATATTTCTTTATAAAATACTTTTTTTCAGCAAGATTATTTCCAAAACCAAATTTACAAATCTTTAGTACTTTTTCACAAAATAAGTACCTGTACCTCTTTCTACATTTGCACCTGGAAAAAAACAAGAATTAATACACTATTAAAACTCCCGTTATTTTATGAAGAAATATATTGTAGCCTCTATGTCGCTATTTGGTTTTGTTGCATTCAAGGCTCAGCAAAATGTAACTTTAAATGTTAGATTAAAACCTATCCAAACCCTTATCGTTAATCCCGCTCAAAAAGTGGTCAACTTAGACTATAAAACGAAAGATGACTATGCCAACGGAGTATCTTCTGTAAATGCTGATCATTTAAGCATCTATAGTACAGGAGGTTTCCAGGTTAAAGTAAAAAGTGCCAATTCAGCATTGCAAAGTGGTGCAAAAAATATCCAGGCTAATACAATTCAAATTAAAGCCAGTGCAGGAACTGAAGTTCTTAACGGAGCTCAGTATGCACAGAATGTACAGCTTTCTGCTAACGATGCAATATTAGTAACCTCTGCCAATGGTGGTGTAGACAAAAAAATTAACATTGAATATAAAGGAGCCGGAGCCAATGCTTACCTTGACAATTATATTGCAGGTCAGGATCCTACCGTTTATACAACGGAGCTAACGTATACTATTATTTCTCAATAAGTATTTAGATATTATATAAACTACTGCAGATAAAGTGTTACAAATTGTAGCACTTTATCTGTACTTAAACAGCAAAGTATAATAATGAACCGATCTTATATCTTCATTGTATTCTCTTTACTCTTTTTCTGTTCTCAAATCAAAGCTCAGACAGGAGTATCTGTATCTCCTCCCAGACTTTATTTTGAATCTGATGCAGGGAAAAGTACTACTCAGAAAGTAACTGTAACCAACGTGAGTGCAAAAAATTCTCTGGATATGGCTGTCAGCTTAGGTGACTGGGAATATAATGAAACAGGAGAAAACAAGATGTCTCCGGCCAATACGCTGCCTACATCCTGCGCAAGTTGGATTTCCATAAAAAATGAGGACACTTATTTTACCCTGGCTCCGGGAGAAAGAAAAGATATTGATGTAACTATAACTCCGCCCGGTACATTATCAGATCAGATGTTAGCCCATACTGCCGTACTGTATGTGAGCCAGATGAATCCTGTGAATGATGTAGATAATAAAGGAGCCAATATAAAAGTAAGTATCCGTTCAGGGATCAAGCTCTTTCATAAGCTAACTGCCAAAGCCAGCAAAAAAATTGAAATCCATAACCTTACATTAGCTCAGTCAAAAAAAGATCTTAGCATTTTATTTGAAAATCAGGGCAATATATGGACAGACGGAAAAATACTAACAGAACTTGTCAATACAGAAAACGGCAATAAAATATCACTTGATCAGATTATTTTCTATACTATGCCCGGAAATAAAAGAGAAGTGAATATACCTCTTCCTGCAACCCTTTTAAAAGGGAAATATACTGCATCAGTAATGATTGATTATGGAGATAACAATAATTTAGAGTTGGCAGAGCTGAATTTTACACATGAATAAAAAACTGTGTCTTATCCTGTTATTGATCTCCATAAGCTGCTTTTCACAAATTTCATACAGCTCGTGGGTAAACAGTTATCTGCAGATTAATTCTTATAACGGAAATACAAATCCGGATGCGTACACACTTACCTTAGCGGGTAATGGGAATATCAACATTCCTAATTGGAGAGTTTCGGTACGATTGAAGCAGCCTGTAATGTCAAATAATGGGAATTATATTTTACCTGCGAATAAAATTTCTTTTCAGCCGGTATCATCATCAGGAAAGGCCTACCCTAACCCGGTTCCTTCAATTCCACAAATTGGTATGCCGCTTAATGTGATTTTAAAAGAAGGGCAAGAAGTATTCTTAATCCCCAAGTCAAATGCTGCATTATTTAATCAGCCGGCACAACCAAATGGTTATTACAGCCTTCAGATTAAATACAGCATGAATCTGGCAGGAGGAACCTATCTGGGGGCATATCCTGCCTGGATTACTTTTACAGCGCCATTGCAGTTTACGGCGTATGATCAGTACAACAATATTATCGGTACTATGGATCATAATTTTCAATTTCAGATCGGCACACTTTCAGGAACTCCTACCGATATTCCGGAGCTGTCTATGAAGTTTGGAGCGGCGGCAATGAATAGTAACCTGGAATTTAAAAATATGCAGGATTATATAAACGGGGCTCATGTAACTTATTCCAATGCACTTATTGTTAAAAGCAATACGAATTATCAGATCAAATTAAAATCCCTTCAGACTCAGTTCAGTTCACCTGCCGGTAATTCTCTGCCTCTTGATGCGGTACAGTTTAATCTGATTCCTATTTCAGGCAACATGGGAACTGTATATACCGTTTTGCTGAGTACAGTGCCACAAATTATCGCTGCCGGCGGTTCTACACAGAACGCAGATGTTTATTATGACATGAAGTATTCTACCCAACCCAATGATGAAAGATTTATCAATGCCAAAGCAGAGGATTACACAACAACTCTTCAATTCGAGATTACGCCTCAATAATTTATAATGCTTTATAACAGGCTGTTCAGGAAAATAATACTTTTTATTCTGATCCCGTTTTCCATTTGGATTCCGGCTCAGACTGGTGCAGCTATAAACATGGAGATCCGTAATGAGACCAATCGGGCTAACCCAAACATTGTAGAGATCCTGCTTGTTTTGAAAAATAATGAAAATAAACATTTTAAAGGCCACATTGAAGTTAAGACTCCCAGAGGTTTCAGAACAATATCTGACAACAATTCTGAGATAGAACTGAATCCAGGCCAGCAGCTGTTTGTTCCCATCAAAATACTGACAAGCAGCACTATTGTTTCCGGTAAAGCGGATCTCACATTTACCATTACTGATGAAAGAAATCAACAGGTTGTAAAAAAGAGTCTTTCCTATGTGGTGACGGAGAATAATAATATGAAGATAACAGCTGAAAATCCTGTTGTCTACATGGGAACTTATAAGGATTCTCTGGAAGTCCGGGCAAGGATTTCCAATTTAGGAAACAAAAGGCAGAATGTTACCCTTGTATTTAAAATTCCTGAGGCTGCCCAGAAGAACCTTTTTATTGAGAAAAAAGGAACTATTGATGTGCAGAAAGATTCCGTATTTGTTTTTCGGTTTCTGCCTTCCGGAAATCTGCTTAAGAGTTCTCAGTTTACAGTCAATATTGCCGGTTTCAGAGAGCCGGATAAGGAAATCTTTGGTAATGCTTCCATATTGGTACAAAACGTTTCTTCTACCCAGCGTTATCAGGATATGGAATTCGATATATTTTCAAATTACAGCAAAAATACTATTACTGCCAGCTACAGACGTGTCGGCAACACTACAGACATGTATCAGCTGATGGGTTCAGGCGGCTTTAATCTTCCTTCCGGCTATATGTTTATCCGCGGTAATATTTATACCCTGAACAATCAAAGCGATCCTGTTGTGAGCAATACCTATGTATCTTATCACAGAGAACAAAGTGAATTCACTTTGGGGAATATCAGTAAAATGATGGAAGTCTCCTTATTTGGAAGAGGTGCAGAATATGCTTATACTTCTTCAGATAAAGACAAGAAAATAGAAGTAGGTTTTGTAGATCAGAGTTTCAGTCTTATTGAAAGAAATTCTTTTCTGAAATATGGATACGGTTTTTATGCCAGGGGAATGATGGGGGCTCAAAATGCATCTAAAAATTTCTCAGCAACCTATATTTTTAAAAATGACCCTTATGAAAAAGCGAATCATCATGTACTAGGTACTGATATTCAGTATTCTTTCCATAAAGACTGGAAAATGAATTCCAAAGTATACAGCGGTCTGAGTTATTATGAAAATACACATCTTACCAAGCCTTCTTTAGCTTTGGAAACGCAGTATTCAGGAAATATAAAAAAAATGAATCTGAATGGGAACTATTTCTACAGCAGTGATTATTATCCCGGAAACAGAAGAGGAATGCTGCAAATACAACAGAATTTTTCAACACCCATTTTTGAAAAACACTATTTGTATGCGAATATGATGATCTCTAATTTTTCACCAAAATTTTACTCTTACAACTATGATTTTAAATCCAATACGATAAGAGGAGATATGGGAATCAATTTCGCGAAAAGGAAAAATTTCGGATTTTCTGTAGGCACACAATATCAGGAGGAAAGCTCAAACAGCTACAATAACTTTTTTGATACTTCAGGAAATCAGGAACTGCAAACGCTGAAAGCACTTAGAATCATCCAGAATACAACATGGATCAGCAATAACAGGAAACATTCTTCGCTACTAGCACTGGAAGCAGGCTCAGTCATGTATCCTGATGGCCACAATGCAGAATATCAGATGAAAATTACTGGTAATTACAGTTACAAATGGTTCAATATAAATGGAATATATCAGCATGGAAGCTATTACCTCTCGGAATTCGCTTCATCCAGAAATTTCAACGGGGATATCACATATAAGAAATTTTCAGTATCTGCTTTTGTTAACAAAAACATCTTAGCAGAAAAACTTACTATTACTTCAGGGTTATCCTATACTGATGATATTTTATATGACAAGTCTCCTTCTGGATTTGTAAACCTGAAATATACAAAAGAAAAATATGGAGTATTCCTGAATTCTTCCTGGTTTAATTATTCTTCCAACAACTTCAGCAATAATTTTTTTACGATTGAAGCAGGCGTCACACTGAACCTTCAGCCTAACAGACTTATTGCCAGCAAAAAGGGCGAAATAGCGGCATTTGTATTTTATGATAACAATAATAACAGTGTATATGATGAAGGTGACCAAAGTGCTGAAAATTACATCATTATGATCAACAATGTTTCATTCAAAACAAATCATGATGGCAAAATTGTGTACAAAGCTATTCCGTATGGCCCGTATAGGCTAAAACAGGTAATCCAGCAAGGATGGTATTATAATGAAATGGAGTTTGAAGTGAAAAAAAGCAGCTATTCTCTTCAAGTTCCACTGCATCAAAACGGAACCATGCTGGGAAAAATCACTTATGAATTTGATCCTAAAAAAGCATTGGAATTTGAACCTAAAACGGCAGGAATTATTTTCAGCATCTATGATAAAGATAAGTTTATCCAGCATGTAGTTACCGATGACAATGGCGAAATCGGCTCTTTCCTGGGATCTGGAAATTACAGAATAGAGCTTGTGGAAAGTTCACTGCCCGCAAACACCTATTCTGAGAAAATAAGCCGGGACTTTACAGTTCAGGCAGGAAAAATAATCAACCTTGAACCATTTGTCATCAGGGTTTCAGAGAAAAGGATACATGTTAAGAAGTTTGGAAATTAGATGAATAAAGATTCTTTTCATTATAAAATGTATTGATTAGAGACCTTAACATAATAAAAATAAAATAAGTATTCAAAAACCTACCCTGATTATTTGTTTTTATAAAAAAAAATCACTATATTGATATATGAAAAAAAATGATCTTCAGGACAATATAACACACGCAGGCAAGGTTAACGAGAGAACCAAAGCCTTAGAAATCCTTGAAAAAGCAAAGAAAACACAGGGAAAAATTACATTTTTGCGACAAGGCGTAGGAAGAAATTTTAAACCTAAAAACGAGGAATAAGATAAGACCAAATCATTAGGGAAGCCATGTTAATTTCCCGCAGTGTACGGATTTCATATTTTAATTTAACATTTATCAGATATTACAAAAACCTTCTCAAAAGAGAGGGTTTAGTATCCATATGTTCTCATATTTTTCATCCCCCATTAACTAATCATAAAAGCTCCGGATATCGGGGCTATATTTTTGCTAAAAATCTATATTTGTGTGTGTAAACAAAAAAGCTCCTAAAAAAGGAGCTTTGTGACCGCAGAAGGATTCGAACCCTCACTGTCGGAGCCGAAATCCGAAGTTCTATCCATTAAACTATGCAGCCGTGTTCATAAAACAATAAGTAATGAGTCATACCACTGCTATGATTTCGACTGCGAAAATACTGATTTTTTTACAATTTATAAAGCCTGCAAAAGTTTAATTACAAAATCATTGATAAGGTAGATTATCTTTTTGCAACCGGATCAATGGGGAATATTATAAAGAAAAAGAGCAAACATTTAAAGTTCAGATGTTTAAAAAACAAAATATGTAACATTCAAAATAAACTTCAGACTCATATCATAAATATAAAGCACATTTCAAAGATCAAAAATTATGAGAATTAAAATATTATCAGCCTTTCTGTTTTTCTGGACAGCTGTATTTTTTGCACAGAATACCCCATCCAATGATGAGTATGCCAAAGCTAAAGAAATCATTAAGGATCTCGACTCCATTGTTTCCCCCAATGGGATTCAGGAAAGCTATCCTGTTACCATAGGAAGTATAAAACAGCAGGTATATGTAAGAGGACAGAATAAAGAAAATCCAATTATACTGTTTGTTCACGGAGGGCCTGCCTCTCCGGTAGCTCCGGTTATGTGGATGTTTCAAAGACCTATTGAAGAGTATTTCACAGTCGTTAATTATGATCAGAGAGCTGCAGGAAAAACCTATGCTATTAATGATACCGTTAATTTGGGAAAAACCATACATATTGACCAATATGTAAAAGATGTGATTCAGCTGACGGAATATATTCAGAAAAAATACAATAAGAAAAAAGTGATACTGATGGGCCACAGTTGGGGAACTATTGTTTCCATGAATGCTGCCTTAAAAAGACCTGACCTCTTCTATTCCTATGTTGGAATAGGTCAGATTATCAATACCAAAGACAATGAGCGTTTAAGCGTGGAATTTGCTTTAAAAGAAGCAACCCGTTTAAAAAATGAAACTGCCATAAAAGAATTGAAATCCATTGCACCCTATCCCGGAAATCTGCCGATTACACGGGAGAGAATTATTATTGCAAGGAAATGGCCGCAATATTATGGTGGTTTAACGGCTTTCAGGAATAATTCAAGGTATTATTTCCAGGCCCCTCTGCTCTTCTCAGAATATTCTGAAAAAGATCTTGATGCCCTTGGTGGCGGAAGTCTTTTTACATTGAAAAAACTTTTACCGGAGTTTTTAAACGTTGATTTCAAACCCGTGAAAAAATTTCCTATCCCGGTTTTCATGTTCATGGGACGTCACGATTATACAACCCCTTCTGAACCCACCAATGCATGGTTGCAAAATGTAAAAGCCCCTGTAAAAAAAGGAATCTGGTTTGAAAATTCGGCACATTTAATTCCTTGGGAAGAACCCGGAAAAGTGCTGATTACCTTATTAAATGACGTCTTACCAACGGCTAAAGACAAGTAATAAAAAAACCTTACATCCTGAAATGTAAGGTTTTGTTTTATTGAAATATCTTAAAGTTTAGAACGTAATTTTCACTCCTCCCAAAATCTGTGCGCCCAGGACTTTATAGCCTTTGTACGTCTGGTATTTTGAGCTCAGAAGGTTATTTCCGAGTGCAAAAACACTGAAGTTTTTGTGAATTTTATACTCTGCAGAAAGATTTAAATCAGCATAACCACCCACTTTATCGTTTGTATTCTCCGTAGACTGGTAGATTACTGGATTCCCTATTCCTTCAATGGCAAAAGAGTTTGTAGTTCTGTCACTTGCAAAGATTCCTTTGAATCCTAACAATAACTTCTTATCAAGCATTGTATATTTTGCTCCGATGCTTGCATTGAACAATGGAACGTTATAAATATTGTCGTAATTCTTAAGATCATACTTGGTAAATCTTAATTCTGCATCTAAAATCAGGTTAGCCAATGGGAAATACTGCACGCTCCCTTTGATATCGCTTACATTTCCATCATCATAGACTGCAGAGAATGTATTGGCAAAGTTATAGGCAGAACGTTCAACAGAGGTATTATCAAAAAGACCATTGCCCTTAAAGAACATAATATCTCTCATCTTTCCATAGCCTGCAGAGAAGTCGTATTTCAACGTTTCATCAATATCCCCTCTCAATCCTACGTAAAAGTGATATTTCGTCTCTGTAGGCTTTAAAAACTGGTCAGAAAGGATGAATGGATTCGTCTGCAGCATATCACCGTAGGTATTCAGCTTCAGACCTCCGTCTACCCCACCATAGAATTTGAATTCTTTGGCTGCGGCAAACTGAAACTCTGCCTGCGGGAACCAATAGGTTTTATTATTTTTTTGCTGCTCCAGCTGATCATTAGAATTCTTAGCATTCAGGAAAGAAAATGATGAACCTAACATCAAATAGGAATCACCTTTTCTGAACGTTACTTTCGGAGTCAGGCTGGTATTGAAGAAATTGGAAGAGTTTTTATCTCTGATGGCAAAATCAGTCTTCACCGCATCCAATCCTACTCCAAGATCAGCATTCAGATTGATTCCTGATTTTCCTAATTCTACGGCATGCTTTGAAAAGTTGGCAAGAATGGAAACCTGGTTTTCCTGAGCATCAAAATGATCTTTCAGGAATGATGACTTCACCCTTACATCATTTAAGATTTCATTGGAATAAAAATCATAGTATCCGTTTACTTTAAACTGATTTACCTTTTGCTTCAGATCAAGCTCACCAGTCGGCTGCATCGCATAGATTCCGTAATAATTATAATTGTCTAAGCCATATTCAGCATTGATATTGAATTTCCCTTTTTCTCCGTAAGAATTCAGGAAAGCCCCAATATTAGCCGAAGTCTGCCCGGATTTCCAGTCATACTCTTTTTTAAGACCATTGGTAGAAAGCACATGAACATCCGCTCCTACTTCAAATTTATTTTCGAGGGTCTTGGAGATGTTTCCATCTACTAAGATTTTACCGTAATTCCCCATTCCGAACTGGAAGTAATTATTTTGAGCCGTTCCGTCAAATTTCGGAGCAACATCTTCCCCCTGAATCGTTGAAGTTTTAAAATCAGAAACAGCAGGAACATCCGTGATGGTATATTTCACAGGAGTCTGCGATTTCTCTTCCGGCGGATAGTTTTTAATGGTTTCCACAGAAGTCTTCTTCTTCTCGATCTTCTTCACTTCCGGCTCTCTCTTTTTGTTAAGAACCAGTTTTTCCTCCTTGATCTGGGAAAACGCCACGGACGAAATTCCTAAAAATAATATGGATAATATTTGAATCTTCTTGTTCATATTTTCTTTATTTGAAAAAAATATATAACGGGTTTTACTTATTGGAAGCAATATATTTGCCTAATAAAGCTTTCCCTGACTGTTTTGAAAAAGTTCTCCCTAGTCTGAATATATTAAACAGCCAAAGGCTTTGATAAACTTGTAATTTGTATTGATAATTTTTCGTTGTACTGTTCTCAGCTACATCATAACTGTAAGAAATATCATAAGGAAATCCTGAAGGCAATAACCCGACGGTAAGCATACTTCCTATCATAGGGTTTCCACATGGAGGAGTACGGGTCAGCATCGGATGCAGGGTTATTTTAGCTGCTTGGCTGCTGTCTTCTACGATTTCATAAATATCAGAATGTTTTAAAATCTCAAATTCTTTCTTAAGCTCTTTATTGACTACAAAAGCTTTTTGCTTCTTGAAATCAGCTTTTGCCTGATTATACTCTTTAGGATATGCACTATACGATGGAATGCAGCTCCAGAGTGAAGCCGAAACTAAGAAAGAATAAATAGCAATTTTTAAAACCTTCATGTATTATTTCTTAATCTGTTTCTTAACTTCTTTTGCTTCTGCAACAATTTCAGGGAAATCCTTATAGTTCGCAATGATCTGATCACATGTATAACTTGCCTGATAGTTATCTTTCAGACCGATATAATTTTTCGCCATCAATACCAACGCTTTTGCTCCCCAGAATTCTTCTGATGCATAGTTATTGGCAAGCTTAAAGATCGTCTCATTAGAAGACTTGAACGCTTTCCCTTTGTTCTGATAGTATGCTTTTGCATATAAAGCTTCTGCAGCTACAGAAGTGTTGGATGATTTTTCAAGAGAAACGTAGGCAGACTGTGCCTCCTTATCTTTTCCTGAGTTCATCAGACTTCTTGCTTTGATCACTTTTGCGGTTTCAATTACAGCTGCTGAGTTTTTAGAATTTGCAATGACTGCATTGGCTAATTTTTCAGCTTCAGAGAAATTGTTTTCTTCTGCATACAGCTTCATCAACTCAACATTTGCATAATTTTTAATGCTGATATTGGAAGAGTTCTTAATACCCTCAAGGTACTTTTTAGCTTCCGCAGTATTGCCTTGTGCAATAAATATTTGAGCTAAACGAGTTTGTGCATCATCCTGGTAATCATTCTGAATTCCAGCTACTTCCTGAAGAACAAGTAAAGCTTTAGTTGAATTATTGGTTTGGTAATAACTCTCTCCCAATTCATACTTCGCCTGATACAATCCTTCCCCTGTTGGGTTCTGTGTCAGATACTTTTCGTAGTAAGAAATTGCATTTTTATAATCTTTCTTCGCAAACAACTGCTTACCTGTTGATAGATTAATCTCATCAATTTCTGCAGCATCTACATTTACCCCGACATTTCTTGCAAAAGTTTCATATCCTGAAACATCTCCGTTTTTCGTGAAAATGGGTTTTGCTGCCTGAACAACTTTCTGGGCATATGCTGTATTTTTATACTGTTCCCCCAGAGATTTCAGTTCAGAAAGCGCTTTATCATTCTGGTTTTGGTCGATATAGTTCTGAGCTCTGTAAATTGAAGCATTGGCGATCAGATCTTTATCAGCAGATCCTTTAATCACTTTTCCGAAATAATCATTGGAGTTTGTAAAATCATCCTGAGCAGCATAGGCTGTTCCTATTTCGTATTGAGCATCATCATAATATTCAGAATCCGGATATTTCGATAAAAGATTTTTAAGGTTGGTAATCTTCGCCTGTGTATCTCCTTTAAACCCTAAAGCCATTGCTTTTTGGTACAATGTATAATCCGTTGCATCTTCATTCTTATCATAAATAGCAATCGCTTCATTCAGGTCATTATTCGCATAATGAATATCTGCGAGACGAAGTTCTGCATCGTTTTTAAATTCCGGCTTCGGATTGGTAAGATATTGTTTGAAGTAAGTAGCAGCCTGATCAAATTTCTTGGATTTAAAATAAGCATATCCTAAATCATATGGCAACTGCTGTTTTTCAGGGAAGTTTTCGGTAAGAAGCTTTTCGTAACGAGCAATGGCAGACGGATAGTTTCCTTTCTGGTAATAGACCTGTGCCAGCCAGTATAAAGCTCTGCTGTTAAACTCTTTATTGATGTTGAAACCAAGACTTCTTAAGAAATATTTCTCAGCTTCATCATAGTTTCCTTTGTTAAATTCTTCTGTTCCCAATAAATAAGAAACCTCCTGATCTACTTTGTTGATCTCAGGAGTAGAACTCTGCAGTCTGTCAATCGCGTTCAGAGTTTCTTTATAGTTTCCGGAATACAGATATGATTTCACCAATAATGATCTCATTTCTGTAGCATTGGCGCCATTCTGATTCTCATTGATATAACTCTGGATTACCGCAGAAGGGCTTTCAAACGGGTTCCCGATATCATAACTTAACTTAGCATACTGCTCGTGAGCCAGTTTCTTCACTTTCGCATCATAATCCATCTGATAAGAAGAACGGAATGCAGAAAGCGCTTCCTGTTTTTTATCAACTGCCAGATAAGCATTTCCTAACTGGTAGTAAGCATTCTGCGCTAAAGCCGAATTGCTGTTCAAAAGCTGGTTGTAATAAGAAACCGCTTCATCATATTTTTTCAGCTGTGCAGCTACAAATCCCATCTCATACAAATCGTTTTCAGATGGATTCTGCTGTACACTCAGATAATCTTTCAAATGAGGATAGGCAGAAGTATAATCATTCTTCATGAAGTAACTCTCCCCAATGATCTTATGAACTTCCGCTTTATAAGAATCTGAAATATTTTCGTTCAACAAGGCATTTCCTTCCGTAATGGCCTGGTCGTAGTTCTTATCATTGTAATACATCTGTACATAATAAGGACGTACCAGCTTTGAGAATTTATCCTGATCCTTTACAGAATCAAAATACTGGAAAGCTTTATCGTTTTGTCTGTTGCTGTAATATAAATGCCCCAGCATATAAGCGATATCACCTTTTTGAGACTGATCTGCTGTTTTATAAGCTTCTTCCAATGCATCAGTTGCTCCCTTAGAATCACCCGTCATGAATTTTGCATATCCAAGCTTCAGAATATACTGCGTATTTTCTTCTTTTGAAAGCTGATACTGGTTTACTTTTTTTAAAGTCTCCAGAGCTTTGTCAAAGTCTTTTTTTGCTAAATAGTAATCTGCCAGCGGAAGATTAGCCTGTGCAAAATAAGCAGAATTCGGATATTCTTTCATGAAAGCAGTTAATCCTTCTTCAGCATGATTTTTCTGAAGAATCACGCCAATCACATTATCAAAAAACTGCGCAGCTTCCTTTTTTGAACGGGACAAATTCTGATTGTAGAAATATTGTCTTGCATATTCGTATTGAGAAGCATTGTATATTTTGGTCTGATAAAGATTTTCGGCTAGATTAAACCTGTAATTTTCTTTCTGGGTAAAATATTGAGACTGCTGAGCATCGGAGATTCCGAAATAAATGACCGCGGCCGCTAAGAGTATTTTTTTTGATTTCATTCTTCTTGATCTAAGAAAATTAGTCTAAATAAGTTAACGAAAATATTAAAAACTTATTGTTTAAGCAAGTTTTAACAGATTTATTAGCTTTAAATAGCAAATTAACAACAATGAAAATTTTCTCACCATTCAATGATAAAATTTACTACTTTCGTCTGATAAAAAGTAAACAATTTTAATAATAAGTTATCAAAAACATATTTTAAGTTGATACTTTTTCAACAGCAGCTAAAAACATACCATAAACACACTATCACATGAAATTTAAGATACTTTTAGCATTAATTTTTGTAAACCTGCTGCAGGCACAAAAATTTCAGTTTCCAAAGACAGCTGTAACAGACTCTCTTATATTAGAAAAACAGATGCCAGGACTTGCTCTGCAAGTGATTCCCGAACTTCAATCCGCAAAAAATAAACCGGAAAACAAGATCGACCTTCTGGACAATCTATTCCGTTTACAGATGGTAGCCCAGGATTATAAAACCTCAATTGCCAGCCTATCCGAAAACCGTAATCTCTTTGCCGATCATCATATGGGAGACTATAGATTGATGGGCTTTGAATTGTACAGCATGGCTAAACTGGTGCAGAAGGAAAGCAATATCACTTTTCCTGATGCGCTTCAGAAAGCATTTAATCAAAAATATGAAAGCCTTCCGGAGAAGCTGATTCCCAGATTACCTCTTGCAGTTGACGGCAATGTGAAAGAATCCAGAAAACAAATGAAGGAAATACTGGACAAGCAAAAGAACAAAGACAGTATTGATTACAAAACTGCTCTCGCCCTATGCAAAAGTTATCTGAACTATAAAACCTATTCAGCCATCAAACCTCAGGTGATGCAGCTGCTGGCTTCAAAGGATAAGGATAAATTCATTATTGAAACCAGAGATCTTAAGATAAAGAACGGCAATACCTTAACGATTACCATTGTCAGAAAAAAAGAAAACACTTCCCCACTTCCTGTTATTCTTACCAACAATATTTACGCAGGTCCATTTGATGAATTCTTTGGAAAAAGAGCGGCTACTTATAATTATGTGGGAGCCGTTGTCAATACCCGCGGCAAGAGAAACAGTAATAATGTAAATGATCCTTTTGAGCATGAATCAGAAGATGTCTATGAGGTAATAGACTGGATAAGCAGACAGCCATGGTGCAACGGAAAGGTAGGAATGATTGGCGGAAGCTATTTGGGTTTCAGCCAGTGGGCAGCTGTTAAAAAACTGCATCCGGCGTTAAAGACGATTGTACCACAGGTTGCAGTGGGAATCGGGATAGACTATCCGGCACAGAATAATATATTTATGAGCTATATGCTGCAGTGGATACAGTATGTCACCAACAATAAACTTACGGATGAAGTAGACTTTAGCAATTTCGCAAAATGGAACTTAATCAATACAGAATGGTACAAGAGCGGGAAATCATTTAGGTCTTTGGACACGATAAGCGGGAAACCCAGCAAAATCTTCCAACGATGGCTGGATCATCCGGGATATGACCAGTACTGGCAGAAAATGGTTCCTTACAAAGAGGATTTTTCTAAAATCAATATTCCAATTCTGACGACAACCGGATATTATGATGATGATCAGATCGGCGCATTGTATTATTTTAAACAACATCATCAATACAATAAAAATGCAGACCATTATCTGGTAATAGGCCCCTACAATCATGGTGGAGCACAAAGTTTCGGATTTACTTACGTGAATGGCAATCCTATTGATCCGGCAGCCAGAATAAGTATCGATGACCTCGCTTTTTCATGGTTTGACTATATTCTTAAAGGAGGAAAAAAACCGGAAATTTTAAAAGACAGAATCAATTTTCAGGTGATGAATACCAATACATGGAAACATGTTGCTGATCTTGATAAAATGCATACTTCCACCGTTAAATTCTATCTTCAGGACAAAAAAAATACCTCATCAGTATTTAATAAGCCCGATACCCAAACTTTCACAAAACAAATTGTTGATTTTAACAACAGAGATCAGAAGGACACTTACTATAAAGTCAGCAAAAAAGACAGTATAAAAACGACTACTTCAATTGCTTTTGAAAGTGAAGTGCTTGATAAGGATATGATCATCAGCGGAAATCTTTCAGGGTTCTTCAATGTTTCTATCAATAAAAAAGACTTTGATACGGATACCTATCTGTACCAGATTCAGCCGGACGGAAAATCCTCTTTATTATCAACTCATATTGTGAGAGCCAGCTATGCAAAGAATAATGAGGTAAGACAGCTTCTTGAACCCAATAAAGTGGAGCAGATTCCCATTAACAATTCGTATTTCATGAGTAGAAAAATAGAAAAAGGAAGTAAACTGCTGTTATTGGTGGGAGTGAATAAAAATCCTAACTGGCAGATCAATTATGGAACAGGCAAGGATGTAAGTGACGAAACAATAAAAGACGCTGGCGAACCTTTGGAGATAAAATGGTATAATGACAGTTATGTAGAAATACCTGTTTATAAAGACTAAAATCTTTTGTTTGAGCATTTTTACCTAAATGTTCTTAACAACTGTTAACATCAAAATAAAAAATCATTACATTTGCTTTTTTTCAAATCAAATATAGTTATTGAATGAGTCAACTTTTTAGAAGAAAAATCTATTCAGATACAGATACTTCAACGGGACTTTTAAGGGTCTTGGGTGTATGGGACATTGTATTTTTTGGTATTGCGGCTATTATAGGAGCTGGGAGTTTCAGCAGTTTGGGAGAAGCCGTTTTCAGAGGTGGTCCTGGTGTTATTCTTCTATATTTGATTTGCGGTTTTGCCTGTGGATTTACCGCTTTATGCTATGCTGAATTTGCCAGCAGAATTCCTACCGCAGGTTCTGCCTATACGTATGCTTATGCGAGTTTTGGAGAGCTTATCGCCTGGATAATCGGCTGGGCGCTGATCATGGAATATTCCTTCGGAAATATTTATGTAGCCTTTTCCTGGTCAGATTATTTTACCAGTTTCTTAGGACGTCTCGGAATGCATATTCCTGATTATCTGACCTGCAGCTATACGGAAGCAAGAAAGGCCGTTCAATATGGTTCAGAAAACAAAGAGCTGCTAAATGCCTGGAAAACAGCCCCATTAATCGGAAGCCTGAAATTTATTGTAGACATTCCCGCCTTGGTTATCAATGGTTTAATTACATGGCTTTGTTATGTAGGAGTAAAGGAAAGTAAGAACTTCAATAACTCTTTGGTTATCTTAAAACTGGCAGTGATCATACTGGTAATTCTTGTAGGCTGCGCTTACGTCAACACTGAAAACTGGACACCTATAAGCCCTACAACCGGAACACCTTCCTTTATGCCCAATGGTTTTGCAGGAGTAATGAGTGCGGTATCCGGAGTATTCTTTGCTTATATCGGATTCGATGCCTTAAGTGTACTTTCTGAAGAAACCAAAGATCCACAGAAAACTTTACCAAAAGGAATGATTATCTCCCTCGTACTGTGTACTGTAATTTATATTGCATTAACGCTTGTACTAACGGGGATGGTAGATTATAAAAAGTTTGATGGCGTAGGAGATCCTCTTTCATTCATATTTGAAAAAACAAATGCCAATGTAGCCTGGATGGAGCTTATCGTTTCCTTCGTAGCGATTGTTGCCATTACCACTGTATTATTGGTTTTCCAGATGGGACAGCCGAGAATATGGTATGCGATGAGCCGTGACGGACTGATGCCTCAGAGATTTCAGAAGGTACATCCAAAATATAAAACGCCTTCTTATGCAACTATTGTTACCGGAATTGTAGTGGGGATTCCTATTCTGTTCACAGATAAGACATTTATCCTTGATTTTACGAGTATCGGGACTATTTTCGCATTCGTATTGGTATGTGCAGGGGTATTGATGCTTCCTGCTAAAGAGAAAATAAAAGGCAGGTTTCACCTTCCGTATGTAAATGGTAAAATCATTTTTCCTGTTGTTTTCATTGGCGGTTTGCTGGCCTTCTACAAATGGCAGCCGGAATTTTTTGACAACCTGATGAACTGGTCTGATCCTAGTGAAGGAGAATTCAGAGCATCTATTTTCTTCTTTATTATCATCAACCTGATCTTATGTATAGTAGCTTTTATCAAGAACTTATCATTGATTCCACTGGTTGGATTAAGCTCATGCCTGTATCTGCTTACGGGAATGAGCCATGAAAACTGGTTCTGGTTCGGAATGTGGTTCCTGATCGGTATGGTTATTTATTTCTGCTACGGATACAAAAACAGTAAACTTGGAAAAGAATTAAAGAATAGCTAAAAAATAATAGCGAAACTGCGAAAAGGCAAAATGGCAAAAAGGTCGAACGTTTAAACAGACTGATTTGCGATTTTGCCTTTTTTGTTTTTTACACGCTGTAAAAATCGGCAGAATTATTGCTATAACTTCAATAGAATCAATAAACTAACCTACCATGGCTGAAAGAATTAAAACCTACAGAGAATTTTATCAGTTTTACCTTACAGAGCACAGCAAAACTGGAACCCGAATTTTTCATTTTATCGGAACACTGCTCGTATTTTTCGTCATAGGATATGTGATCAGTTCCGGAAAGGAAAGATTTCTCTGGTATATTCCAATTTTCGGATATGGATTTGCCTGGTTCAGTCATGCTGTGATTGAGAGAAATAAACCGGCTACTTTTAAATATCCATTATGGTCTTTAATTTCAGATTTCAGGCTGTTTTTTGAACTGCTGATCGGTAAACAGAAATTTATAATGTCTGATAACAAACCACAGAATCCATAATTAAAATTTAAAATTAAAATCCTAATTTTAATCATTGAGATTCCTTGCTTTGCTCGGAATGACAAAAAGTACTGTTGAAATTTTATCGAAGATAAAATCCTTGCACCTTACATACATATGTTTGTAGAAATCTTAGCGTCTTTGCGTGTTCCAAAAAACTTATACTTACAATTCCAAATTCTGCTTCTTTATTGAGATTGCTTCGCCTTCAGCTCGCAATGACTATAATCCGGGGGAATTTTGTTTATTTGGATGAAGTTTCTTCCCTATCAGATATCCCAATGAGGGCAGAATAAATGACAATACAACAGGAATGATCAATGCCAGTCCTGAACCTTCAAGAGCAAGTGTTAAAGGGAAAAGATATCCATTATAAACAAGAAGTGCCAGGGTAAAGAAAAAACTGTCACTATTACTTGTTGAAAGAATATTCAAGTTGCTTCCAAACTGATCAAACAATCCTGATATTAGGAACAGTAAAACATTCACAAAAAATACCCACAGAACGGTTCTGTAGATCATTCCTTTTTTGGCATTCAGATATCCGGCAAAGATCAGAAGAAGAGATAAAATTCCTGAAACAAAAAAATCGACACCTGAAAAATCGGTTTCTCCGCCGGTTCTCCCAAAGAAATATATGGCATACAGAATAATATTAAGAAGGTAGAGTATCGTTACATAATTCATACATCAATGTTTAATAATGACTGTTAGTATTGTTTCTCAAGGATATCATAATGTACCGTGTTTACCAATTTTTCAGCGAGAGCATCTCCTTTTACTTTAATTGGGTTGGGAATGTAACTAGAAAAAGTCATTGTGTTATCTTTATTCAGGGTTACTTCCACTTCTTCGAGAATATTCTGCTCATCTACATAAAACTGAATTCTGTTTTCTACGATTCTCCAAAAAGAAAGTCTTGGTTCAGATGGGCTGCAGTCCCCTGTTTTCCCTTCTACATAATTATAAATAGCATATCCGTCTTCCCTGATGGCATAATTCCTCATCAGACGGCAGTTATCAAATTCTTTTGCCACTTTCTTTTTATTTTCATAAAACCCGGCTTCCTTAAGTTTCCAGAATCCGGTAACGTTTTCTTTCTTTACTTTCTGGGCATTAGTACAAGAAGCTGCCATAAGAAAGGCAAGAGAAAATATCTTCTGCATAGTTAAATTTGTGCGTTTTTATATGATTTCAAACGAATATACAATAATTAGAATAAAGAGTTTCAGCGGGCGGCTCCGCCGCCCGCTGAAACTCTAAACTTTGAATTCAGATTTTATTTAAATTTCTTCTTAAAACTAAATTTAAGCCTGTTCATCAGCCCCGGTTCTATGATGTCAATTCCAATTCCGAAATTGCTGTCTGCAATTGTATGATGGTCTGTCCTGAACTTTTCAAACTCACTTTGCGGAATTTCAAGATTGATCAGAGGATTGTATTCAATGAATACACTTGCTCCGTTCTTACTTACTTTTTTACGGCTTTTATAGTCAAAATACGGGTTGGCAATGGTACTTTCCTGAATGGTATATTTTTCTTCTGTATCAATTTTATGGTCGGTATGCAGATTGATCTCATATTTCTCACTGTCGAAATTATGCCAGAAAGGCAAATCTTTATGCATAAAATCTCTTGCACCTGCCTTCACTACATTCCGGTCAAAATACATCAGAAAACGGTTGTTCTGCGGATCTACAAAATATGGATTCTCAATAACAGCGGTATATTGAATCTTTACTTCATTCAGTCTTTTATCATCACTTACCACATCAATAGCAGCATCTTTGAATACATTTCTGACATCTGTACCATTTCTGTCCCCTGAATAATTAAGTGCATAGAAAAGGAAGCTGTTCCAGCTGTCTATGATCTCTCTTTTGTTGGTGCTTTTAAAATACCTTCTCATGGCATTGGCTCTGTTCCCTTTATAGGTAGTTGACAGTGTAAGTTTTCCGGTATTGCCCTGAGCATTCAGATCTACTCTTTCATCAATACAGAAATAAGGGAACTTGTAAGATTTTCTTACCTGCAGTTCCTGGTCTTTTTTCACTTCCAGATAATGCATAAAATACATGAATCCTCTGTTTTCAATGAGTCCGAATTCATCACGGACAGTAGCATCAATGAAATATTCCCCGCCTTTATAATTCACTTTTACAACAACATGATTGAAGCTTAACAGTGACGGAAGGTAATATTTGATATAATAATCTGTATTGAAATTCACCAGTACAACAGAAGCATCCACGCCAATATAATCAAGGATCACTTTTAATAAAACTGATTTCGCTTTACAGTCTCCCTGCTTATTTTCATAAGTTACAGACGGTGCCTGCGGCTTATGCCCATTCATTTCATCAGCATTGAAGATATAGTAGATATGATTCTGAACATATTCTATGGCAAACTGAAGCTTTTCATCCTGATCAGCAATTGCATCCAGCTTTTCAATCAGGCTCGGAGCAAAATCCTTCAGGGAAGAGCTATTGAAAATCTCATCATAAAGAGGAACAATATAATTGGAAAGATCTTTCCAGCTGCTTTGTGTAGCAAAGTCCACATAAGGGAAAATTTCTCTTCCGGAATCTACAGGGTTTATATAATTCTGCTCTTCTATCACAAACCTTTCTCCTTTTTTCAGATGATTCGTTTCCGGTTCCAGAACATTTCCCTGCTCGTCTCTGAAAAATGTCTTTTTATAGGCAATCATCTGCTCACGTTCGTTGATAAAAGTAAATTTAAAACTGCCATATGCCCAGTAATTATCCGGACTTACCCATACATATTTTGAGAATTCCTTTCTTAAGAAATCACGCTCTGTAAATGCTTTAATCCTTGAGTCTTCTAAAATCAGTACATCATACAGTCTAAGATCTTTAATCGTAATATTGATCTTTTTATTACTACTCAAAACTCCCCCGCTGCTTTGATTTTCACTGTCAAGCACTTTAATATTCGTATCCGGGATTTTATCTATCAGTACCCCGTCTCTCAAAACACTGATCCTGTGAATCTGATAAACTTCATTTTCCTCCACAATGACATCGGACACGGACGCCCGCTCCAGATTTCCCGGTTCATTCAGGGTATAGGCCATACAGACATATTCACTGTTTTCCGTATTGCTGGTATAATATTTTTTGTCTAAAAAGTAGCAGTAGTCACGGCCTTCATCAATTTGTTTTCTGGCAAATTCGGAGTCCTTGATTCTGTTTTTTATTTCCTCATCCCCGATATTTCCTGCCCACATTTCAGGTTTTTGAATCCTGTAATTTTCAACTTGCATTTGATTTTCCATATTTATTATAAGAATTATGTTTTGTGGTTAGTGCTTAAGAACTTCAAATTAAATGATTAAAAAAATAAAAAGCAATAGCAGAAGTACTACAAATTCCGGAAAGGCAAGTTCGGCATGGTAATTGCGAAGTATGGGGAAAATCAAGTTTATGAAAAGTATAGCAACAATTCTAAAAGGGGCAGTGCCTGCATTAGCATTATTCGCAATGACGCAATGTACAACCACAGCCAACACATCCGCAGGTAATGAAGCAACCCTCATTGTAGGGCCACAGACAGCAGACTGTACAGGTGTAGCTCCTATGAAATGTCTGCAGGTAAAAGAAAACGCTTCCGGAGACTGGACCAATTTTTACAGCAATATCGAAGGATTTACTTATGAGCCGGGTTATGAATATGTTTTAAAGGTAAAAACAGAAAAAATTGCCAATCCGCCAGCTGACGGATCATCCATAAAATACACTTTGGTAAAACAGGTTTCTAAAACGAAAAAATAATAAAAAAGCTTCTGAAAATTTCAGAAGCTTTTTTTATTGTATGCAAGAAGTTGAAAGAATGAAGACCGAAGTTATCTTTGACAATTAAGGAAAACTCTCCAATGGTTCACCTTTCAGTATTCATAGCCCTTTTTCCTTATTCTAAAATCCAGACTCTTTTTGAGGAGGATCCGGATATTTCCCTTTAGCGGCCTCTCCTACTGTATTTGCAGTAGTCATAGCTACTACAAGATCATTCAGCATGCTGCTGGCTGCTGTAGGTGAATTGGGAAGAAGAACCAGATTGCTTCTGTTACTGGCTCCTATGGAATGCAATGTATCATAATGCTGTGTCACAACAATAAGTGCTGATGCTTCGTGTGAATTGATTTCTACATTATTCAGCATTCTTACAGACTCTTCAAGTCCTTTTGCAATTTCTCTTCTCTGATCGGCAATCCCCTGCCCCTGCAGTTTTTTAGATTCTGCTTCTGCTTTGGCAACAGCTACAATCCTGATTCTTTGTGCTTCAGATTCATATTCTGCAGCTGTTTTTTCTCTTTCCGCCGCGTTGATTCTGTTCATCGCATGTTTTACCTGTTCATCCGGATCAATATCGGTAACCAGAGCTTTAATAATATCATATCCATAACTGTTCATAGCCTCCTGAAGCTCGCCTTTCACTGCAATCGCCACATCATCTTTTCTTACAAAAACATCATCCAGTTTCAATTTCGGAACCTCAGCTCTTACGACATCAAAAACAAATGAAGTAATTTGATTTTCAGGATTTTCCAAACGATAATATGCATCTCCTACCTGACTTCTGATCACCTGGTACTGGACAGAAATTTTCATTTTGATAAAAACGTTATCTAATGTTTTCGTATCAATCATTACATCCAGCTGCTGAATTCTAAGGTTCAGTCTTTTAGCAATCTGATCTATGATTGGCAGTTTAAGATGAAGTCCGGAATGCTTTACAGCCCGGAATTTTCCAAATCGTTCAATAATCGCTGCTGTTTCCTGCTTAACTACAAAGAATGAAGCGAATAAAATGATAAGCCCAAAGAAAATAACGGGCGCTAAATATATTCCCATAGTTTTTAATTTTTTAATAGGTCGTAATAAATTATGTTTTGTTAAACATTTTTATTGGTATTTGTTTAAATATATGAAAAATAAATATAAGATTTAATACATTTTAGCCTAATCATCAGGCACAATAATTATTGATTATTTTTTAAATTAAAATTATCCTGAAAAAACTTACTTTTGAATATTCATTGCACATCATGATCAATTCTAAAGAAATATTAAAGGATCACATCTCAAAATTCACTTCTCTTACTGAAGAACAACTTAACTATGTTTTTGAACATTTTAATCTGATTACTTTAAAAAAAGGGCAAAGCCTGATCTCGGAAGGTGACCCCGTCAATCATGAATATTTTGTTCTCGAAGGCTGTCTGAAAGCATTCTATCTTAATGACAGCATGAAAATGTTTATCCTTCAGTTTGCTATGCCTACCTGGTGGGTGACCGATTTTGATGCGCTTTACAGTAAAACAAGGGCTACTATTAATGTAGACTGTATCACCAACGCGACGATCCTGTCTATTTCCAACGAAGACAGAGAAAAAATCTGCAATGAAATTCATGAGGTTGAACATTTTTTCAGATGGAGAACCAACAAAGGCTATGTTGCCGCGCAGAAACGTCTGCTTTCTTTCATGAATAATGATGCTAAATTCCGGTATGAGGAACTTTTAGCTATGTACCCCCAATTGTACAATCTGGTTCCGAAACATCTCATCGCTTCTTATCTTGGAGTAACCAGAGAAACTCTGAGCAGGCTTCATCAATAACCAATATCTTACATCCGTTTACCCTCTCTTCTATTTTGTGAGGTACATCACGTAACTTTTTCTTTCTATCGGCTGAACTTTGTGTCATTAATTAAACCCAATAAAAATGGACACAAAAAATTTCAAAGTCAATAATGAAAAGAGTACGATCGACTGGATCGGAAGAAAAATAACCGGAGCCCACAACGGAACAATCGGTGTAAAAGAGGGAAATTTCAGATTTGAAGATGGAAAACCGGTATATGGAAAATTAGTCATTGATACCCGCACCATCAAAATCCTTGATATCGAGGATGCTGAAACCAATGCACAGTTTGCAGGCCATCTGAGTTCTGATGATTTCTTTAATTCTGATCAGTTTCCTGAAGCTTTTTTTGAAATCACTCATGCTGAACCTGGTGATCATAATCTGTATTACGTAACCGGAGATCTCACCATAAAAGGTATTACTCATCCTGTCAACACAAGCCTGCAGGTTTCAACAACGGACAATACGGCTGCTTTAGATGCTAAAGTTGTAGTCGACAGAACGAAATTCAATATAAAATTCAGATCCGCCAATTTTTTTACCAATCTTGGTGATACACTGATCTACAACAATTTTGATCTCAATATTCATCTTGTTGCAGAAGCTTACTAACATCAATTAACCTTAAAAATTTACCATCATGCCATTTATAAAAGTAGATGTGCTTCGCGAAGATCTTAACCGCGAAACAAAACAACAATTAATCAGAAAAATAAGTGAAGCTGTAACTTCAGTTTTGAATAAAGATCCTCATTTAACCCATATTGTGATCAACGAAATCGAAGATGATAACTGGGGATATGCCGGAGAACAGGTTTCACTATTAAAGGAACAAGGATTTTCAACAGAAAAAAAATAAGCATACAATGAAAAAGCAAACCGTAATCGTAACAGGAGCCTCTTCAGGAATAGGATTGGAAACAGCCCGTTATTTCTTAGACAGAGGTGATCATGTAATTATCAATTCACAAACAGCATCTAAATTAGAGGAAGTTTACAATGAACTGGGAGCCGGCGAAAATCTGGCGATGGTTGCCGGAAATGTATCCGAGAAAGCAACAGGAGAAGCTTTGGTAAAGACAGCACTTGAAAGGTTCGGATCAATTGATGTTCTGGTCAACAATGCCGGAATTTACGAGAACAAACCCTTCCTGGATGTTACCGAAGAGTATCTGGACCGTTTTTTAACAACGAATTTAAAAGGAACATTCTTTACAACACAGGCTGTAATCCCTCAAATGATCAAACAAAAAGACGGGGTGGTGATCAATGTAGGAACGCCACTGGTATATCATGCCATTGCGCAATCTCCCTCAACAGCACCTATTTCAAGCAAAGGAGCGATCCATGCCCTGACATTGCAGCTGGCTGCAGAGTTTGGAAAAGATAATATCAGGGTTAATACCATTGCTCCGGGATTGATCAGAACTCCGATGCATGGTGCTGATCTTGATAACAATGCCGGAATGCACCTCATCAACCGTATTGGAGAGCCGGAAGAAGTAGCTCAGATGATTCATGCGATTGCTAAAAACAAATTAATTTCCGGAGCCATCATCAATGTTGACGGGGGAATGGGTGCCGGACATCATTTATCATGAAACTATCATTAATTATAGCATGGCTGCTCAGTTTTCCATTGAGCGGCCATGCACAAAATGTAAAGAATATGAAAACCAACCCAACATCAGAAACTGAAATAAGAAACGTCATTGAAAATTATTATTTAAAAGGGATTTATGAAGGAAATACTGAACTTCTTACAAAAGCATTCTATAAGGGAGCATTGCTTTTCGGAGATGTAGATGGAGTTCCGTATTTCAAAACTGCAGCACAATATATTGAGGGAGTCGGAAATCGTGTCAGTCCGGAAAGATCAGGAAAGGAATTTAAAGCTGAGATCCTTTCCATCGATGTCATTAATTCGATTGCTACGGCGAAATTAAATGTAAGAATGTATGATTTTAATTATTATAATTTCATAACTTTCAATAACATAGACGGAAAATGGCTCATCATTAATAAGACATTGACCAATATACACCCTTAATTCAAATTTTAATTTTAATTAAAAATCAACAAAATCATGTGGAATAAAAATAGAATTACAGAATTATTGGGTATTGAATATCCTGTTCTGCAGGGTCCTTTCGGTGGAGGTCTTTCTACGGTTGAACTTACCACGACAGTGAGCAATCTTGGCGGATTAGGCGGATTCGGGGCTTATACTTTGACACCACAGGAAATCTATGACATTCACAAAGAAATACAGACGAAAACGGATAAACCCTACAATCTTAATCTCTGGGTAAACGACCTTGATATTATTGATAACGCGCATACAAAAGAACAGTATCAAAAAGCAATTGAAACTTTCAAACCTTACTTTGATCTTTTAGATACTGATATTCCTTCACTTCCGCCCTCTTTCCAATCAAGATTTCAGAATCAGCTGAATGTTATTTTTGATATCAAGCCTAAAGTTTTCAGCTTTATGTTTGGGTTGCTTAGTGAACACCTCATCGAAGATCTTCACCGTCAGGGAACTGTTGTTTTGGGAAATGCAACAACGCTTGATGAGGCTATTGCTCTGGAAAAAACCGGGGTGGACGTTATTGTAGCTTCTGGTTTTGAGAGCGGCGGCCACAGACCTTCGTTTCTGGATCAGTCTGAACTTTCTACAACGGGAACTTTTGCTCTGATTCAACTGATAAAGGACAAGGTAAAAATTCCTGTAGTTGCAGCGGGAGGTATTGCCAATGGCCGTGGAATTGCCGGAGCTTTCCAACTGGGTGCAGAAGCAGTACAGATCGGAACAGCATTTCTGGCCACTGAAGAATCCGGAGCTTTACCGATACATAAAGCGTTTTTATTTTCCGATGCTGCAAGATCCACTACTCTTACCAGGGCTTATACCGGAAGATTAGGACGCGGAATTACCACCAAAATCTCACGAGATGTATTGGCTGCTACTGGCAAAACATTACCATTTCCTTTACAGACTCATTTTATGGGGGCATTGAGAAAAGCGGCTTTGGAACAGCAAAAGCATGAGCTGGTGTTTTTCTGGGCAGGACAGATTGCGCCGCTTTTAAAGCATAAAAAAGCCTCCACATTAATGCAGTCATTAATCGAAGAGGCATCTGAATTATTACGATAAATAGAATCTACACGGTCATTCCGATATCTATTCCTTTAATTTTTCTATATAAATCGGTAGCATAATTATCAGTCATTCCTGAAACAAAATCAATTACCCCGAGCACTTTCTGATAATCGGTGCCGTCATTGTAAATAAATTGCTTTGGAATTAATTTCAAAGCTTTTTCATCATAAGATTTTCTATGATCTTCCGGTTTCAGAATGGAAGGGATAAAATGATCCAGTAATTCATACATTACATTATACCCTGCATTTTCAATTTCTACAACCGCTTTATGATTATAGATTTTTTCTACGGAGAAACTTGCAATGTCCTGCAGTGCTTTATTTTCTTTTTTATAGATATCAAGTAAACCATTGCCCAGATTTCCTTCAAGAATTGTCTGAAAATTATATTTGTACATTTCAATCGACTTATTAATCAGGGCATTGATAACTTTTGCTCTTAAGTAAGAAATCTGTTCGTTTTCGTTGGAGATAGAACCAAGCTTTGTTTCAATTCTCTGCACATCATTTGTTTCAGATTTTACCAGTTCAAAAAATAAATTTTTACAGTCTGCAGTAGAAACAATTCCCAATCTGTGGGCATCTTCCATATCAATGATGTTATAGCAGATATCATCCGCCGCTTCTACCAGCCATACAAAAGGATGTCTTTTGAAAATATGAGGTTCTTCACTTTCAGAAATAAGCTGGGTTCCTTTGGCAATTTCAAGGAATATATCTTTTTCATTCTGGAAAAAACCGAATTTCTTCCTGTGAATGATTCCTTTTTTCTTCGCTACAGCTTCACAAGGATATTTTGCAATACTTGCCAATGTGGAGAAAGTAAGCTGAACACCTCCTGCATCTTTCCCTTGCTGCTGCTGTGCCAGCACTCTGATCGCATTGGCATTTCCTTCAAAATTCACCAGATCCGCCCATTCCTTTTCGTTGAATTTTGACTTCAGATCTCTTTCATTTCTTTCAAAATAACTGGCAATGGCATCTTCTCCGGAATGTCCGAAAGCGGGGTTTCCAACATCATGACATAGGCATGCTGCTGCAATTACATTCCCCAGATTATAGAGATAAAAATTCTTTGAATCTTCAGTAAGTTCACCTTTAAAATCTTCAGCAATGAATTCACCGATAATACTTCCTAGACTTCTTCCTACAGATGACACTTCTAAGGAATGCGTCAGTCTGTTGTGTACAAAAACACTTCCGGGAAGAGGAAAAACCTGCGTTTTATTCTGCAGTCTTCTGAAAGCAGAAGAGAAGATAATTCTGTCGAAATCCCTTTGAAAATCAGTTCGTGAAGCCTTGGTCTGTGGATTGTTTCCTGTACGTTGATTGGTGAAAATCTGGTTTAAATTCATCATTTTTCAAAATTACTCCAAATTTTAATTGTATGGAATAGTATTTAGATTTTTATTAAACAGATCTGTCATTCAAAAAATCTATAATAGTAAACGTTTTTTAGAGATCGGAAAGCTTGAAGAAATATTCTACATTTGATGCAACTAATACAACCGAAGAATACTTACAGTTCTTCTTTATCCAAATTTTAAAATTCTTTTACAATGACGGACAACACATGGCTCAAAAGATGGGACGAAAGATATAGCAGCGAAGAATTTGCGTATGGCACAGCACCCAACAATTATCTGAGAGAACAACTTATTCTATTAAAACCAGGCAAAATACTTTTCCCAGCAGAAGGTGAAGGCCGAAATGCTGTTTTTGCCGCAACAACAGGGTGGCAGGTTTCAGCTTTCGACATCAGTGCCAATGGCAGAAGCAAAGCTTTACAGCTTGCAGAGCAACAAGAGACTAAGATTGATTATCAGGTTGGAGAACTTTCAGCACTGAATTATCAGGAACAACAGTTTGATGCTATTGCTCTTATTTACGCTCACTTTCCGGGAGATATTAAATCTTCCATCCATCAAATGCTGAATCAGTATCTGCGTAAAGGCGGTTTTATTATTTTTGAAGCTTTCAGTAAAAATCATCTCGAATATATCGCAAAGAATGAAAAGGTAGGCGGACCAAAGGATATTGAATCTCTGTTCTCTATTGAAGAAATTAAGGCAGATTTTCCGGATTATAACATTATTGAATTAACAGAAACAGAAATCGAGCTCAATGAAGGATTGTTTCATAATGGAACAGGTTCTGTAATCCGTTTTGTGGGACAAAAAATGGTCTGAATATTTTAAACAGGTTTATTTTGGGATAAAGCTTTAGATTTTATAGGGTTATGGAATACTATTTGAATCTTTATCTCAAAATAAACGTATGCCTGAAGGTCCATCCATCATATTAATGAAAGAAAGCCTGCAGCCATTTGCGGGTCAGCAAGTAACAGAAGTTTCAGGAAATGCCAAATTTGAGAAAGAGACTTTCGTTGGCCAATCCCTTCTGGAAATCCGAACTTTTGGAAAACAAACTTATCTCATTTTTGAAAAAGCAGCCATCCGGATTCACTTACTGATGTTTGGCTCTTACAGCATTGATGAACAGACCAAGCCGGATAAAAGCTTACGTCTGGCATTGTTTTTTCCTGCCGGAAGTATCTATTTTTATACCTGTTCCGTAAAATCCGTAGATCTTGATTTTCTCTCTACAATTGATTGGGAAGCAGATGTAATGAGCGATCGGTGGAATCCTAAGAAAGCTGAAGAGAAATTAAAATCCAATCCGGAAATGATGGTCTGTGATGCATTGATGAATCAGCATATTTTTTCTGGTGTCGGCAATATCATTAAAAATGAAGTACTTTTCAGAATTGGAGTTCAGCCGGAAAGCCTGTTGGGGAATCTTCCACTCAAAAAAAGGAAAGAGCTCATCGCTGAAGCCAGAAATTACAGTTTTGATTTTCTGAAATGGAAAAGAGAATTTGTTTTGAAAAAGCACTGGCTTGTTCATACCAAATCTATATGTCCGATATGTGGACAGAAATTGATTAAGAAACAAACGGGTAAAGGAAAAAGAAGAAGCTTCTTTTGTGAAAAAGATCAGAAACTTTATTAGATCAATACTATTGTAAGTTTTGGCTAAAGCCGTTGAAGGGTTTGTTTATCTGAACGGGCTAAAGCCCGTTTCTATTGAATAATTTTCACCACAGATTACGCAGATTTTCACAGATAATGATGTGTTTTTTTTGCATTGTGAATCCCGGAAACCCCTATTTCACATTCTTATTATTCATTACTCATTTTACCTCAGTCTGAGTTTAAAAATCCTCCCGCAAATCGTGTAAAAAATTCAGAACGGTATACTTCTCCAAGGGGAATCTCAGCGTCTTCAATGTATACATTATGATTATCAAATGAATCAATATAATTCATATTCACAACGTATGATTTGCTGACTCTTATAAAGGTTTCACCGGATATTTTCTGATGAATGGTTTTTAAATTCATTGCAGTGATAAGCTTTTGCTGCTTTGTATGAATGACTACATAGTCTTTCAGCCCTTCTATAAATTTAATATCTGAAAAACTTATTTTATAGAATCTTCGCTCTGCTTTGATAAATAAAAAGTCTGCTGTATTAGATTCTACCGTATTTTTCACAGTGTCTTTGGATAAAAGTTCGGTGTAAAGTATAGCTTTCTCAATAGCCTTTTCAAGTCTTTGGGGATCAATAGGCTTCAATAGATAATCTACTGCTTCCAATTCGTAGCTCTTCAACGCGTATTGAGAATAGGCCGTTGTAAAGATGATCAGTGATTTTTTGGGAAGCATTTCTGCGAACTCAAGACCTGTCACCATGGGCATTTCTATATCGAGAAAAATAAGATCTGCGTCATTATCTTTAAGAAACTCTAGTGCAGAGAGAGCATTGGAAAATTCGCCAAGGATATCAACATTGGAGATTTCAGCGATCAGAGATCTCATTTCGGATCTTGCCAAAGGTTCATCATCAACTATAATACAATTCATCACAAGGGAATTTTTAAATTTACAATATATTCTTTTTCACCGGATTCTATCTGCAAATTAAAAGTGTCATTATAAAGAAGCTCCAATCTTCTGGTGATATTGGCAAGCCCAAGCCCGCTGCTTTTCTTGTCCGAAACGGTATAGCCGACACTTCTTGAATTCATACAAATAAAATGCAGCTGTTTATGCTCAATATTGATTTCTATTTTCACATAAGACTCTCCTCCACTTAGATCTACGCTATGTTTCACGGCATTTTCAACGAAAGTAGTAAACAAATTCGGAGGAATAAACGTACTGCTGATTATTCTTTTGTCAACATCAGTTTGAATATCAAAAGAAAAATTATCCCTTCTTATTTTTTCAAGGTTTAAAAAATTGGACAGGAAATCAATTTCTGAAGCCAGTAACGTTTTTTCTTCACTGTTTTCATACAGTTGATATCTGAGAAATTCGGAAAGTTTTACAATCACTACTGAAGCTTTTGCGGGATCTGTTCTGATCAATGCTTTTACATTATTCAGCATATTAAAAAGAAAATGCGGATTGATCTGGTTTCTCAGTTCATTCAGTTCCATATTCAGAGTAAGGGTACTCAGCTCACTGATCCTTTTATTATCACTGATCCATTTCTGCAGAAGTTTTATGGTTGTAGTCGTGAGAATAATCGGAATACACATCAGGATACCTTCATAGATCCCTCCTCTTTCATTATCTTTAGGAGTATATTGTATTCTGAAGTCCTCAAAAAGATGTCTGAAACTATATCCAATAAAATTAAGCCCCACAACTCCCATCAGAATAAGCAGTACAAGATAGGTGAGGTATTTTGTTCTAAAGAAAAACCGGGGAACCAACACATATATATTAATGTAAACCATTGCAATCAGAATAGTATACACAAAGAATAAAACATAGTATTGATATATTCCCGAATACCAGTGCCAGAATCTCGCGCTATACAGCAGAAAGAAAAAGAAGATCAGAAACAGCAGATGCCTTCGGAGCCCATATTTTGCTTCCACCAAAAAATCCATTACAAAGGTTTCTTCAAATTTCTGCGGACTGTATTTCATATGATGGACTCATTTTATCATTAACAAAAATAGACAATAACGGAATTTACAACTATTTTATTATACGAAACCTGTATTTTATTATACCAATTATTACACGTCCGGGTTTTGTATAAAATCCAGGCCATTTTGTATAAAAACAAATTCACGCAATATTTTTCTCTATTCCTTTGTACTGTAAAATGAACACATATGGAATTAACAGCTTTTCATGAACTAACTCAGGAAATATCATCAGAATGTTTCTTTATGACAGAATCTCAACAGGAAGAAAAAGTAATACAGCTTATTGATTTACACCATTTTGTAGAATGTTTTGATCCGAAAATTAAAATCCTGAGCTATCTCCACCATCCTATTAATATTATAGAACAGCAGGGAAATACAATTGGAATCCTGTTTTGTGATATGAAACATTCTGCCGTGCCTGACAGCAATGCCTCCGAAGAATTCAGAAGAAGATATGGACTTTCGGAGCTCTGGTTTGTTTTTGTAGAGGAAACATTTGTACCGGATACAGCCGGCTATGCAGATACAATTATTGAAAACAGCCTGGATATCTTCTATGAAAAAATTTTCAGCTTTAATTTCTTCCAATCTATTATTCACCCTTTAAAATAAACTGCCTATGAAAACATTGAGAAGAGTACTGATCCCGCTGGTCATACTCCCTTTAAAGAACATTACGTATGCCCAGAAAAAGGACAGCATTCCTTTGAAGGTACGTGCTTTTTTTGCTGATAAAATTCCACAGGCCCGGAATTTCAATGTAGAATATACCTTTGCCACTCCATCCTCTTTCTCTTCCCAGCTGCAAGGTCAGGATCTGCCGGACAATAAAGTGAAAAGCTTTCAGCAAATGAAGGCAGATGCCAATATTTATTTCATCAAAAACAGAAGCTGGCTTTTGAGCACTGCGCTGAACTACCGCTATACTTCAATCAGTAACGAAAATCCTGTAGTTCCCGGAATTGAATCTGAAGAGAACTTTCACTATCATTCGGAAGCTATTAATCTGAGCTATTTTTCAAGGTTATTCAAAAAGACAGCAATATATTCAGCCAGCATTTCTGCAGACGGCAGTGACCAGCATTTTGAACGGATCAGAGGATTGATAACTGCTTCATTGATTTTAAAAGCAACTCCAAAAACAAAAATGTCTCTCGGGCTGGCTGGTATTATCGACCCAAGTTCCCAAATCCCCATACTGCCTATCTTCACTTATGAAAACAGATTCAATAACGGGTGGGTATTGGATGTTCTGCTTCCAAAAAAAGTACTGATAAGAAAAGACATTGCTTCAAACGGTAGAATATCTCTGGGAACAGAAATGGATAATAACTCATTTTATACTTATCGTAACAACAACACGTATGAATTCCGACAGGTTGCCCTCAATTCAGGGGCAATTTATGAGCATAATCTTGGAGGAAACTTTATAGGAACTTTTAAAACAGGACTCCGAGCAAATATCAATTCCAGAGCTTTTAAAAAACAGGATTCCTTTAATGATTATATATGGAAAGGAACTTATAAACCTTCATTCTATTTCAATGTTGGAATTTCTTATAATCCATTTGAAAGAAAAAAAACAAAATAACGTCGAAAACAATTTCTGTAAACACAGGATTTTGATTTTTACAATATCCGAACAGATCACTGGAGTTCTCTAATTAAGGATATTAAAAAAAAATTAAAATTTTCTGCTTCCACCATTTAACCATTCTTGCAAATTACAATCAAAACTACAGAAAAAGCACAAATTCAGAGATTCTCTTTCATGAAAAATCTTATTACCTCGCATGCCAATGATTGATGAAAATAATTTCAGGATTTTATTAAGAATTTACTAAAGAAAAGAGTATGTCTGTACCCAAACAAATATTTCAAACTTTTAAAACAAAAAAGCTTCCTTTAATCACCCGATATCACATCTGGAATATGAAGCGAAAAAATCCTGAATACAATTATTTCTTTTATGATGATCAGGACATAGAGAATTTTCTCAGAGAAGAATTTCCGTCCATCTATATAGAAACGTATCATAAACTGACTATTGGTGCTGCAAAAGCAGACTTTTTCCGGTATGCCATATTATATAAAAAAGGAGGTATTTATCTGGATATTGACAGCAGCACAATACAGCCGTTCCGAAAGCTCATTAAAGAAGATGACGAGGCTGTTATCAGTGCAGAAAGACATAAGAACCTATATGTACAATGGGCCCTTATTTTCAATAAAAACCATCCTTTTCTGAAGAAGACACTGGAGCTGATGCTGGATAATATCAATCATCACCGCTATCCGAATAATGTGCATGCAACTACAGGGCCTACCGTATTCAGCAAAGGAATCCAACAGTCTCTTGCCGAAGATCCTTCAATACCTTTTACCCTATTTAACGGTATTGAGTTCAGAGGTTATTTAAAATTCAAATATAAACTTGGAAAATTCTTTTTATACAAAAAAAGATCCCAGCACTGGAAACAGCAGCAAATGCATCAGGACATTATTATTTAATGCGTTCCCATTTTTGAAAAGACATTAATAATAATCACCCCGATGACAATCAGAGCAATACCGATAATGGCCGGAAGATCAGGAACCTGTTTGAAGGCGATAACCCCAATTATTGTTATAAAGACAATTCCCACTCCGGACCAGATGGCATAGGTAATCCCTACAGGAATCTGACGAAGCGTAAGACTTAGAAAATAAAAAGCACAGGCATATCCTATGACGGTCACTACGGATGGCCAGAGTTTGGAGAATTCTTCAGATTTTTTCAGAAAACTTGTAGCGATGATCTCAAATACAATAGCTAAAGCAAGAAAAATATAACTGCGTCCCATAAATTCATTCTTTATACAAAAATAGTAAAAGCACTCCGGTAATTCCAAAAAGGAATAACAGTGATATTCTCTGTTTTACTACCAGTGAAAATTCTCAGTTTTTTAATACGATTATACACCTCATGTGCACTTAGGTCATCTTAAGTGCTTTATTTTTAACAACATTAAACATTGTAACGGGTAAACAAACATATCGTTGCAGCAATTTTTTTCTCCGTTCTGACACAAAAATAATATTTCTCCATGTCATGAAATGTGACAAATGACAAAAATTCCGAACGGAAAAAGACTCTAAAAATAAATTTTCTTAACATGAAAATCCTTTCCGCGTGAAAAATTTACATTCAAAAAAAGCGATTTGAAACAATATTATGCAACGCATTATTTATTATTTGTTTTATCAACTCCAATATAGAAGTCAAGAAACGGTTAACGTTTTCACATAATTTTACAGAGAGAATAATAAAAGTATTAATAAATTCTCAATAATGCATTAATTTAATGTAAACAAAAATTAACCAATACATGAACTCCAACCACCGTAATACACTGATATACATCATAAGTATTTACTTTGGCACGTGATTTGAAAGTAGTAATATTGCAATTGAAAGATTGATAAAAAAAAGTCAAATAATTAAAAATAATACAAAATGGTAACTTATATCGGTATCGTAACAGGTTTAGTAGTAATCACTTCATATTTCATGACAGTAAGAAGAGAGAGAAACTAATTTTAAACAAAACAAGCCTATAGAAAATTTATACTAATTATATTGTTTTATGTTTTTAGTCTGAGAGATCGGATTGCTCTTTTACCATCGGGTAAAAGGGCCCAAAAACATAAGCAGAAAGATCTTAGTTTCATAACAAATTTTAATATCCAAATGAATAAAGCCAGTCGCAAGTCTGGCTTTATTTTTTTGTTGTAAACCCGGGAAATTCTTTCATTTGCCCAAAGGATACACAGATTTCCACAAATGGCTTTGAATATTTTTATCGATCATTGATAACTCATTTATAATTTATAAGCTGTTTTCAGCTGGACCAGATGTTTATTATGATTCAGGATTTCTTCCGGCATTTAATAAAGCTTTATCTTTGTTTACTCAATAATCATTTATCATCATCATGAGTCTGTACAATCTTATTATTCAGGATAAAGAACAAGTAAACCTTAACGAAGTATTTCTCGATAAAAATAACAAGGAGCATCTTATTCAGCTTATCAAGGAACACAACTATATAAAAGAGCTGCAGGAGTATGGCCTTCCAGTTAATAATAAGATTTTGCTTCAGGGAAGTTCGGGATGCGGAAAAACAATGACAGCAAAGGCTGTTGCCAATGCTTTAGGAAAAAATATAATGATCCTCAACCTGAGCAATATCGTCTCATCACGTATCGGCGAAACTTCTCAGAACATCAAAATGATATTTGATAAAGCAGCAAGGGAAAGATCTGTACTTTTTCTTGATGAGCTGGATCAGATCGGGAAAGCGAGAGGCAGTGATGACAAAGATGTAGGGGAAATGAGAAGACTGGTGAATACATTGATTCAATTAATTGATTATTATCCTGAGCATTCCCTTTTACTTTGTGCTACCAATCATCCTGAGATTATTGATACAGCTCTGCTAAGACGTTTTCAGCTAAAGATCAATTATGAAATGCCTTCTGCCGAAGTTCTGGATACATTCTACGATCAGTTACTGGCACAGTTTCCTGAAGAAATGAGAACAGTTGAAAGAAAGTATTCTATTTCTTTTGCTGAAGCGAAAGATTATGCCTTAACCGCCGTTAAAGCAGCTTTAATCAAAAAACTGGAAGCAAAAATAGTTGAGAATTGAGATCACTAAATTAATTGCCGAAATTATACGAATCCGTTTTCCTGGAAACGAATTTTTTCTTTATTAAAAAATATCAATTTAGTAAGTACGGAATTAAAACCCATTTTGAATTTGAAAATTATTAATTTTAAAACACCAGAATCAACACAAATGGACGATAAATTTTTACTCAATCAGCTCACCAAGTCATTTTTTAATTTGTTTACCAATACTAATGGAAAAAAGCCGGATTTTGAAAGTATTGATGATATTTGTTTAAATGAAACAATAATAATCAAAAAGGATAAAGATAACGAAGAAGTTTATACCCTTGACAGTTTTATTACTCCAAGAAAAAAAATTTTAACAGACGGAACACTTATCGAATTTGAGGAATATGAAGTCAATGAGGAAACAAAAATAGTCAACAATATTGCTCAACGCTTTTCTAAATACCAAAAGCATGGATACCTCAATGGTAATTATTTTGAAGGAAATGGCACTAAATTTTTTCAGTATGTTAAGACTGCAAAAGGTTGGAAAATAAATTCAGTTATTTGGGAAGATGAAAATATTTAGATTAACACATAAAGGATTTATGAACATCATGAATGTTTGCTGATTTAAGCGTGAAAACAATTGAAAGAAAACCCACATCATGAAAGAAGACATTCTTCACAATCTTGCCATCATCAATAACCGGATAAAAAATGCCTGTGAAAAATCCGGAAGGAAAACTGATGAAGTGAAGTTATTATTGGCCACCAAAACAGTTTCTGCAGATCATATCAAAATTGCTTTGAAAAACGGACAAACCTTAATTGCAGAAAATAAAGTACAGGAACTGAAGGAGAAGTACGAAGACTTAAAGAACACACCCCATGAAAATCATTTTATAGGCCATCTTCAGACCAATAAAATCAAAGATATCCTGAAATATGATGTTACTTGTGTTCAGTCTATAGATCGTCTGGAACTGGCCGAAAAACTTCACCAAAGGCTTTTGGCCGAAAACAAAACGATGAATGTTTTAATCCAGGTGAATACTTCCAATGAAGAGAGTAAATTTGGAATTGATCCCAGTGAAGCGATTGAACTTACCAGAAAAATTTCAAGGCTCACTACATTAAAAATAAAAGGATTGATGACCATTGGCCTGTTCAGTGCAGAAACAGAGAAAGTAAGAGCTTGTTTCAAAATTTTAAAAACCCTTCAGGAAGAAATCATCCATGAACATATTCCGAATGTAGAAATGAAAGAGCTTTCTATGGGAATGAGCGGAGACCTGGAAACAGCCATTGAAGAAGGAGCTACCATTGTACGGGTGGGAACTGCAGTGTTTGGGGCAAGAATCTATCCGGACAGTTATTATTGGGATGAAGATAACAAAAAAGTATAAAATTATATGTTTCCATTTACTTATACTTTTGAGAGAGAAATTATCAAAGACAAAACATCTGATCAGGTTATTTATACAGTCCGTGATATATTGCGAGAAAAAAAGGTTCAAAACATTCTTTACGGGCCGAAATTTGTTTCTTTCGATGAAGGCCTTTTCAAAGAAAGATCCAATTGGCATTATTTATCTTTAATTGATAATGGGAAATTCATTATAATGAAAACAACAAAACACTAACTTACAAAGTAAAGCTATAGAAACTAAACCTCTTTTCGCTTATTTTTTTCATTATTACCATGGCTAATTTTAAAGATATCTTCGGTAATCTATTTCCTTTTTCAGCACTTTTGATCAATCATTTACTTTGCTATTTTGGAAACCGGGGATTGATAAAAAAAATCGTTCATAAAATTAACTATTTGTCCTAATTGTTTATATTAAATTATTTATTACCAACATTAGTATAGCCAAAAACCTTACAACAAAAGGCTTTTTATAGTCTATAAATTCGGTATACTTTTTGATGTAAAACTTTCGTAACCAAACAAATAGATGTATGACAAAAAAATTACTCTCGGGCTGTCTATTTATAGCAGTATTATTCTTTTATTCATGTGAAAAAGAAAACACACAGATGAAAAGTGGAATCTCCATTGAAACTATTTCAATTATAACCTGCGTTACTATGGGTGTAGCTATTTTGCTTGCTTATAGCTTTAAAAGAAGGTAAAGAAATATGACAGAAAACAATAGAACACCTCTCAGTTTTGGGAGGTGTTTTTATTTTTAAAATAGCAATTAAATGATTGGCATTTCATTAAAATATAATAAATTTCAAAAAATTTCCTTCCGCAACTAATAAGCCTATGAAAAAAACACCTCTGGCAGTAATCTTACCTTTACTTGTCCTTAACTGTACTCAAAAGCAGGAAGCTAAAAAAGAAGAGATAATTCAAATTCAGAATACAAATAAAGAAGAAGTAGTAGCAAAACCTAAAGTCCCTACCCCATTTGAATATCTTAAAGATTATCCGGCAATCAAAGACTCTTCGAGGTTTATTCTAAATCTTAAACAGGCCTTTGATCTTCATATTCATGAAAGCCCGCCTCAGCAGGAAAGTGAAAAAATAACAGTATTCAGGAAAGTAAAGATCAATGGTTCAGATCAGGATTATTATTTTATTGAGTATGACTGGAAGGTTGGATCTACTTCACAATACCCTTGGAAATATCAGTTATTGTTAGCGAAAAATGGGAAGCTGGTCAAAACATTAGCTGCTGAACGATATGAATTTGTTTCTGTCTTCCCAAAAGAAAACCCTTTTTTACTGGCAACTATTGTAACAGGGCATGGAAATGGCGGACATGAACTTTATAAGATAACAGCAGATTCTTTGGAAAATGTATATGAAGGATATTATGACACTAATCTAAGGACTTATGACGCTCATGAAGACAACAAAATTTATGAACCTTATGAGTTAACATTAAAGATCAAAGATTATAACTACGATGGGTTCAATGATATTGCTTTCAAAGGAAAATCTGTATTGATCCGGGGACGGACTCCGGATGGTGACTGGTATGATTTTACAACAATAAATGGTAAGCAGGTCAATTATTCCGTTGATCATCCTTTTCAAAAAATCCCTGTGGAATATATTTTTCTTTATGATAAAAAATCAGGACATTTTAAGGCAAAAGAAGATTATAGAGTGAAATATAAATTAGATGAATAGAAAATTGAGATTGCTTCGTTACGCTCGCAATGACAATGACCGTACAAGTCTCGCAATTTGTCGAAAAAAACATATCGTTTAAGCTTCGCTGAGTGGAACACCTTTGCGAACATTGAAACAATTAGTTGTCGAAAAATCCTTGCGACATTTGCGTTAAAGAGATTGCTTCGCTTTGCTCGCAATGACTATGAATAAAAACAAAAATCCCTCTCATTGCTGAAAGGGATTTTTTATAGTTAAAAAACTGAGATTACATATAAGCTTCAATAGGCTCACAAGTACAAACTAAGTTTCTGTCTCCGTAAGCTTCATCTACTCTTGATACAGAAGCGAAGAATTTATGGTCTCTTACCCACTCTAATGGATAAGCAGCCTTTTCTCTGCTGTATGGTTTATCCCAGGAATCTGAGATGACCAATTGTTCTGTGTGAGGAGCATTTTTCAATACATTGTTTGCAGCATCTGCTTCTCCGTTGGCTATTTCATCGATTTCTTTTTTGATAGAGATCAATGCTTCTGCGAAACGGTCAATTTCAGACTTGCTTTCAGATTCCGTAGGCTCAATCATCAATGTTCCTGCAACCGGGAAAGAAACGGTAGGAGCATGGAAACCATAATCCATTAATCTCTTCGCCACATCAGCCACTTCAATTCCTAAAGACTTGAACTGACGGAAATCTACGATACATTCGTGAGCTACTCTTCCGTTTTCATTAGAATATAAGATTGGGAAGTGTTCTGCTAAAATTTCTTTCAGGTAGTTAGCATTCATGATTGCGTGACCTGTAGCCTTTTTAAGACCTTCAGTTCCCAACATCTTGATGTAAGAGTAAGAAATATTAAGGATCAATCCTGAACCGTAAGGTGCAGCAGAAATACCCTCAATAGCTTCTTTAGACCCGATTCTGATATTCGCATTAGAAGGAAGGAAAGGAACCAAGTGTTTAGCAACACAGATTGGACCTACTCCAGGACCTCCACCTCCGTGAGGAATTGCGAAAGTTTTGTGAAGGTTAAGGTGGCAAACGTCAGCTCCGATGTTTCCAGGACTTGTAAATCCTACCTGAGCGTTCATGTTGGCACCATCCATATATACTTGTCCTCCGTGTTCGTGGATAAGGTTGGTAATTTCTTTAATGTTAGCATCAAAGAATCCGTAAGTTGAAGGATAAGTGATCATTACAGCAGATAGGTTTGCTGAATGAAGTTCTGTTTTAGCTTTAAGATCTTCGAAGTCGATTTCACCGTTTTCAAGGTTTTTCACAACAACGATTTTCATTCCTGCCATAGCAGCAGAAGCCGGGTTGGTTCCGTGTGCAGACTGAGGGATCAATACTACATTTCTGTGGTGGTCTCCTCTTGAGATGTGGTACTCTCTGATTACCATTAATCCTGCATATTCACCCTGAGCTCCAGAGTTTGGCTGAAGAGAAGTTCCTGCAAAACCTGTAATTTCTGCTAAGTCTTTCTCAAGTTCACGAATCATTTCCTGGTAACCTTCAGCCTGATTTACAGGTACAAACGGGTGAACTGCGCCCCAGTTTTCCCATGAAAGCGGTAACATTTGAGTTGCTGCATTCAGTTTCATCGTACAAGATCCTAAAGAAATCATTGAATGTGTCAATGACAGGTCTTTTCTCTCAAGACGCTTGATGTAACGCATCAATTCTGTTTCCGTATGGTATTTGTTGAATACTGATTCCGTAAGAATTTCATCTTTTCTTAAGTTTTCTTCAGGAATACTATATCCTTCTTTTATTTCTAATTTGAAAGTCTGCTTATCTTTAAACTGAGCGAAAGAAGCCATAAGAACATTTAATTTCTCTAATGTGGTACTTTCGTTGATCGCAATACTTACTACACCTTCTGTGAAATAGTTTAGATTAAGTCTGTGATCCAGCATCAGTCTTACTAATCTTGCCTTCTCATCTTCAGCCATCGTGATCTTTACAGTATCGAAGATAGGCTCTTCTACTGTTTGATATCCTAATGCTTTAAGACCATTTTTCAAAGCATTTGCTTTAAAGTGAATCTGATCTGCGATATAGTTTAATCCTTTTGGACCGTGATAAACAGCATACATTCCAGCCATTACTGCCAAAAGAACCTGAGCTGTACAGATGTTTGAAGTAGCTTTTTCTCTTTTGATATGCTGCTCTCTTGTCTGTAAAGCCATTCTCAATGCACGTCTTCCGTACATATCCTGAGAAACACCAATAATTCTTCCAGGGATATCTCTCTTATAGTCTTCTCTACAAGCAAAGAAAGCGGCGTGAGGACCTCCGTATCCTAATGGAATACCGAATCTCTGTGTAGTTCCTACCGCACAGTCAGCTCCCATTTCTGCAGGAGATTTTAGTTTTACCAAAGCCATAGGATCACAAGCAACGGCAACCTGAAGGTCAAGCTTTTTGTATTCTACGATATCTTCTGTATAATCTAAAACGATTCCGTTTTTACCAGGATATTGTAATAAAACTCCATAATAAGAACCATCAAACTGGTGTGTTTTATGATCACCTACCACGATTTCAATTTCTAATCCTTCAGCTTTTGTTTTTAATACAGAAACTGTTTGAGGAAGAACAAGGTCAGAAATAAAGAACTTATTAGCTCCTGCTTTTTTCTGATCTTTCGTTCTGTTGTTGAAGAACATATGCATTGCTTCAGCTGCAGCAGTAGATTCGTCCAGCAAAGATGCATTAGCTAATGCAAAACCTGTAAGATCACATACTACAGTCTGGAAATTCAGAAGAGCTTCAAGTCTTCCCTGTGCAATTTCTGCCTGATATGGAGTATAGGCTGTATACCAGCTAGGGTTTTCAAAAATATTTCTCTGGATTGCTGAAGGCAAAAGTGTATTGTGGTACCCAAATCCGATATAACTCGTATAATCTGTATTTTTAGATGCCAATTCTTTTGAGTGGTTCAACATTTCGTATTCAGAAAGCGGTTCCGAGATCTCAAGATCTTTCTCTAAACGGATAGAAGATGGAATGGTCTGAGAAATTAACTCTTCAATACTAGAAACGCCAAGTTTCTCCAACATCGCCTGTTTATCGGCTTCATTAAGGGAAATGTGACGGCTCACAAACTGTTCTGTATTCATTTTTATTTATTAGATTTTGTTTGTAAAAAGATGGGTAAAATTACAATTTTTTGGATGATTGTACAAGAGCATATCCGGGCGGATAATTCACAAAATTATTTGTGATTTTTATCACACTGTATTTTTAACAATCTTTTAACAAGGTTTACATCAGTTTTAACAAGCATACTCCCTATTCTATACATAATATATAACAAAACAATCAATTCGCGTTCAATACACTACTGTCATATTATTTAAAACAACGTGAATTATCCAAAATGTAAACTTAACCTCAATTCAAGGAGAATTTAAGAAGTAATCAGACCTACAATTAAGGTTTGATCATCCATTAAAAAGCAAGCTATATCTGCTATACATCAGGTATAAAGAATTTTATGAAATTTTATTAATTATATTTATTCTAAATTAATATATTTGCAGCATGAATATGATTGTCCCATTTAAAGTTCCGCCTTTGGCACCTTACTCATTCAATAACGAAGAGATGTTCTGTGAAAAGAAATCGTGTTGTAAAAAGTTCAAGAAAGGAAAAAGATGCAAGAAATGCCCGGGAAGAAAGAAAATGGCTTAGGCTAGCCCAGCGTTTTAATCAAAAAGTATAAGGCAATTGCCAGTACAATAATTCCCCAAAACAGCATTATAATTTTAGGCTGTCCATACCTGTTCATCACTGTTCTGGGTTGCGGCTTAAACATTTCTTCAACTGTATTTTTGAACTTCTCAGAATCGTTCTCAAAAACTTCTGTAATCGTAATTCCCTGAACAACGGTTTTGTGTAAAAGAGAATTTGTTGCATGAAGCAGAAGCTGGAATTTTCCATCTTTAAATTCTGTGATCTTAAAGATCCTCTCTCCATATGGCTTTTCTAATCCGAAAGGCAATACCTTCACCACATCGGCATTACTTGTCTGCCAGTTGATGATAATCTCCTCCCCTTTTTTTGCATGAATTTTATTGGCTGTAAAAGTTTTGATTGCAGGTGGAATATTATACCTGAAACTTCGCTGATGACTTTCTAAATTCTGATCATAGGCACGTCTTCTGACAGGGTCACTCAACGTTTCATAAGCTTCCTGAATTTCGCGGAAACGGTCAGCAAAAAAGTCGTCATTGTCGTTTTTATCGGGATGATATTTTAAAGACAGTTTTCGATAGGCTTTTTTGACGTCTTCTTCTGAAGCATCCAGTGATATACCGAGAAAATAATAGTAGTCTTTCATTGAGAAATACAAAAATAAGGATTTATTTTTCTTTGTGTCTGATATTTATTACAAAAATTTAGTGGGAAAACAGATGTGAAAGTCATTGCGAATCAAAGATGAAACAATCTCATTACTGATTAATGAATGGGGCTGGAAAAACGCAAGGGCGCTAAGGTTTTACAAGTAGTATGCTTTAAGGTGCAAGGATTTTATCTCCGACAAAATTGTACTGTTATAAAAGATTTTGCGGAGATTTCAACGGCACACTTGCTATTCCAGACAAAGCAAGGAATTTCAATCTGCGGAAAAAAATATAAGTTTTTTCATCTCAGATTATATTTGTTTTTTAATAAAAAAATTCCGGCGCGGGAAGCAGAGCTTCCCGCGCCGGAATTAAACAATTTCAATTTAGTCTTTACGTATTATGCTTCGCAGGTATTATCCTTTTTGCAGCATCTTGAATGGAATTCTTTTTTGAATTTTCCTTTCAGTTCCTGATAATCTTCATCATTCATTTCTCTGATCTTATCTGCCAGTCCGAAAGGTGATTTTTCTTTAATTCCATACTCATCAAAAATACCTTTGATAAATCTTTTTCTTTGTATTGCTTTTTTAGCGATTAAGGCTACGCCCACAACGGCTAATGCTCCCAGAGCTCCTTTTAATGCTGAATTTTTCATTTTTTCAAAATTTTAAATTTTACTACTTCTTGTTTTTTATAGAGACGAATGAATCTGAATTTTACTTTACTACTTCTTTTGTTTTTTCAGATTATTCGTTGTTTCTGTTGAAGAATCCACCTGAACATTTATTCCTCCACACTTCTTTGAATTTTTCTCTTTCTTCAGGTGACCAGCTTTCCATTTTTTCTCTCATTTTTCTTTCCTTGAAATCTTTCATTCCTTTACCGAAATGGAAACCTCCAAAAAGAATTTTACTTAGGATCAGTATTCCCATAGCCTGCCAGAATGTAATCGCTTTTACTCCTAAAATTTCCGGGAGAAGACAATTCCAAAGCATCATTACAATCCATGTAACAGCGGCTAAAATTAATGGCGGGCATAATAATAAAAAAATCCAACCCTTTTTGTGTTTATGATTCATAATTTCTTTTTCTAACTTTTTAAATCTTCGTACAATTTTCTCAATCTGTTTCTCAAATGCTTCACAGCATAGTTTTTTCTACTGATGATGGTTTTGATGTTTTCTCCCTGTTCATCGGCAATCTCCTGGAGGGTTTTGTCGTTCAGTTCATTTTCTACGTAGACCAGCCTTTGTTTTTCGGGGAGTTCGTCCAGTGCTTCAAACAGTTTTTTCCAGATCTCATCCTGAAACATTTTCACCTCAGGACCAGCGCTATCGTCCAGTAAAAGGATATCCTTGATAGAAAAACTCCCGTCTTCATCCTCATATACGAAATCTTCAAGATTTTCTGTTTTCTTTTTACGGTAACGGTCTGTAATTTTATTCGCTGTTACCCTATATAGCCACCCACCAACATTTACGATCTCCGAAATATTCGTAAGGCTACTGAACTGATACCACACTTCCTGCAGAATATCTTCCGCATCCTCCGTGTTTTTCACCTTCGGACGAATATAGGACATCAGCTTCCCTCCGTAGTTGGAAACGGTCTGTGAGATGATGCTTTCTTTCTCCTTCTGTGGCATTGTTATTTTTTCGACAACCTCCATATTGCTATGACGGACAGCCTTTTGGTTTTACTTTAATAAATTTAAAATATTTTTTTTACAATTCAATTTTTCTTTTATCCATCAGCATTTTATCTTATCAATTATTTACTGATTACTGATTATTTATTTTATGGAGCTTATTCCCGCTATCCGCTCATACTCCTCACGCCAAACTGCCATCCTGAACCTAACCTAATATCCCATGCTTGTTGCGGGGTAACCGCTGCTATCGGGGCTAGGAGGGAGTATCAATGATGAATGATAATGACCTTTTTATCCATTCTCAATTTCTAACTTCATTTGAGATTCCTACGGAATGACACAATTGTAATGACAGTTTATCCATACAGCTTGTCATTCCGTAGGAATCTAAACATCCCACCTAGTCGTAATAACAAAAAGAAACGGAAGATCTGAGTCCTCCGTTTAATCATTATAAAATTAATAGTTTACTTATTAAAATTTTCTGCAAAGAATCCTAACATTGACTTATAAAGTTCTATTCTGTTCGGTTCTTTTCCAAAGCCGTGTCCTTCATCATATTTTACCAGATAAGGAACTTCAAAGCCTTTGGCACGCATTGCTTTTACAATCTGATCAGATTCATTGATGTTTACTCTTGGATCGTTGGCTCCCTGTACTACAAATAGAGGTTTCTTGATTTTGTCTATCTGGAAAACCGGCGAAACTTCTTTAGCAATTTTCGCTTCTTCAGGATTGTCAAGGTCATACCAGATCTGTTTTACCATTTCTTTATAGGGTTTCCAGTATTCCGGGAAAGAAGCAAAGAAGGTAAAAATGTTGGAGACCCCTACATAATCTACTCCACAAGAATAGAGATCCGGAGTTTTGATCAGCCCCATAAGAGTGGCATATCCACCATGGCTTCCTCCATAAATGGCTACTTTATCTTTATCTACCCATCCTTGCTCAATGGCATATTTTACTCCATCTTCCACATCATCCATCGCTTTTCTTCCAATCTGTTTGTAACCAGCTTTCTGGAATGATTTTCCATATCCACCGGAAATTCTGAAGTTGATCTGAAGTGTGGCATACCCTCTGCTTGCAAAAAGCTGTGTTTCAGGATTGAATCCCCATCTGTCTCTGATTCCCTGAGGGCCGCCGTGAGGATTTACAATCAAAGGAACTTTTTTCCCTTCCAGTGCGGCTTTAGGCAATGTGATATATCCATGGATAGTCAATCCGTCTCTGCTTTTAAATTCGATAGGTCTCATTTCGGCCATATCTTCTTCCTTCAGCTGGGGCATCAGGTTGTAAAGAAGCTTGGTCTGCTTGGTTTTTGTATCGTATTCGTAATAAGTTCCGTACAGCTTATCACTTCCTACAACAACCAGAAGTTTGTCATTATTATCATCCGAAGAAACGATACCGAATTCCTTGTCTCCAAACTGAGACTTCAATTTATCGTCTATTTCCTTATAAAATTTACTTACAGGAACTGTTTCTCCTTTGGTTCCTTCATAGCTGATAAAATCAAGTTCATAGTTTCTGTTTTTACCGGCTGTGCTTATGGAGCTTACATCATATACCGGATTGGAATAAATTTCTTTAATCACAGTATTTTTTTTCAGATCATACAGTACAATTCTCGCTTTATCACTATCAAGATTCGTTACTACATAGGCTTCATCTTTATTTTTAGAATTTTCATTAAATTCTATAATACTGAAGGTATCAGACCAGTCTGCGGATTTGATCAGGTTAAATTTCCCTGTCTGCACGTCTTTATAATAGGTCTTTGTTGTTAATCCGTTTTCAAGAACGCTGTAGCCTCTCAGATTTCCATCTTTATCAAAAAGATAGTCGTCGATAGGACTGTTGACATCTTTATTTTCATACAGCTGGGTCATTTCCCCTGTAACGAAATTGATTTTAAAAGGTTCAAAGATCTGCTTATTGTTTTTGTTCATGGTAACCACAACAAAGTCTGTATCTTTTATAGGAATGATTGATTGTACTTTCACTCCGTCAAAGGGTGTTAAATCCTTCTGATTTCCACCATCCGCATCTGTAGCATACAAATGAATATTCTCATTTCCTCCTCTATCCTGTGTGTAGTAAAGGCGCTTTTTGTTCAGCCAGCCATACCCTCTGATCAGGTCATCTTTTTCCACGATGGCTTTGGTAATTTTTCCTGTACTCAGGTCTTTTACATAAACGTGGTTCTTTTTATCCTGATCTTTTTCTTTATAGGAAAGGTATTTTCCGTCAGGAGAAATTTTAAATGCTGAAGCTTTTGGTCTTGCAAAATAGTCTTCCACTTTGTATTTAAAGTTTCCTTTGTCATAAGAAATAAGTTTCTCAAGATTGGCTTTGGAAGAGGGTAAAGTAGGATCTCCCGGCAATTTGGCAGTGGAACTCTGTGCGTTGGTCATAATGGTAGAAAGTACAATAAGGGCTGTACCGAAAATGTTGTGATTTAGGTTCATAACTTCTGTTTTTTAAGGTTCAAGTTATCAGAAAGCACTCATTTTTAAAACAATAGAAACAAATGCATTTATATAATAAGACATACTATACCCACAAAACGTTACATTCTTTTATCAATTAATTAAAAAAAATATCGGTTATATGAAAAAAACAGCCTTAGTGGCTGTCTTTTTTATCTAATGTAAATAAATTCCGAAATACCAGGTCCAGACGATTAAGATAATCTGCATGGGAATCCTTTGAGTATAAAGGTACTTCATTCCCGGGCCGGTGTAATCTGCTTTAAAAATATTAATCCTTTTCCTGGAAGAATTGATATTGGCAACAAAAACCAATACATAAAAAATGATCAGTAAAATTGCGGTAATTTCACGAATTGCCGGAATCATAAGCCCGATTCCCGCAGCAATTTCCAGTACCCCTGTACAATATACCCAAAACATTCTGGCAGGCATAAAATCAGGAATCATCATGGCCATCCCTTTCTGAAACTTAAAATGGGAAAATCCTGTAAATATGATAAATACAGCCATTCCCAGGTTTCCTGAAAATATAAAATCCGGCTTTCCCTGGAGCAAAAAAGTTCCCAGCAAAGCCAGAATACATGTTGCGAAAAGTATTACGAGTAGTTTCATTTTTTAGGTGATGGGTGATGGATGATAGGTGGCAGGCAGCAGAAATTAGGGATCAAGATAAAAGAATTGAGACTATGATTAAATAACCAATAACTCTAAACTTTGAACTTCATCACACTGAATCAAGGCTTACTCCTTCTGCAAGACTTTTCACGACCATCAGCCCTTTTGTAAAGCCCGTGTTCATGTGATCTTCCCATTGTTTTTCAACCTGAACTTCAGCATGAAGTTTTGTTTTCCCTCCAAAATCTATTAAAAAATATTTTTCAAAGCTTCCGTTCCATTCCATTACTTCCTTGCTCTGGGTATCTTCTACTCCATTTTTATCTACCATTCCCAGATGTTTAAAAACAATCTGATTGGGTTCTTCCAGGCTGTCTATGGTTGAAACCATTCCTTCTCCTTCAGCATTAAGAAAATAAGTCTTTCCGCCTATCTTCCAATCGGATTTCATGACAGATCCTGCACCGAAGAACCGGGTCCATTCGCTATATGTTTCAGGGTTCCAAAGAATGTCCCATACTTTTTGTAGAGGAGCATCAATTACTGTTTCGTATGATAAGGTTTCCATTTTTTATATTTTTTACAGTGATTGGGTTATGAATTACTTTAGGTGTATTCAAACCTGAAATGTTTAAAGCTGATTTTCTGAAAGATGTTTAACGATGGTCATCGCTTTTGGAAATTTCTCTTCAAAAAACTCTTTAAATTCTGCAGGAGTCTGAATTTCTGTTTTCAGCAGCGTTCCCTCTTCATTTTCTTCAAGAAAATAAGCTTCTGTTGCTTCTCCCCAGTCCTGAGGAACTTCAATACCGTCATAAATTTCTCCCAGGTGCAAAAATCTTATTTCTTCGTTGGGAACAACTTTTTCTACCCTGCTGTACATTCCATTGTTTTTGGGGTCAAGAAATTTAACAATATTGTTCTCTTCGAGTGTTCCTTCATAAAAAGAACCGTCTGTAAATGCTGTTGTCCATTGCCTGTAGGTAATATCTCCCCAAAGGACACTCCATACTTTTTCAGGTTCAGCATTGATTTCTATTTCATATGATAATCGTTCCATTTTATTTTAGTTATTTGGTTGTAGATAATAGGTTGCAGGTGATTGGATTGGAGTTTGAGGGTTTGAAAGTTTTAGAGTAAGAGTGTATTAAACTACAATTTCTAACTTCCTAACTTCTCATTCTATCCTCCGACAAAATCACCTCCATTGATGTGAATGATTTCTCCTGTAATATAACTTGCATCTTTAGACGCGAGAAAAACATAAGCAGGAGCTACTTCCGACGGTTGCCCCGCACGTTTCAGCGGAGTATCTTTTCCAAATGTGGAAAGATTATTAAAAGCTTCTTTCACCAGCGGAGTCCATATAGGCCCGGGAGCAATGCCATTCACCAGAATTCCTTTTTCGGCAAGATTATCCGCCAGTGAGCGGATAAAAGACAAAACAGCTCCTTTTGTAGCGGCATAATCAAGTAAATGATTGCTTCCTCGGTATGCTGTGACAGAGGTCGTGCAGATGATTCTTCCTCCCTTTCCAATCATTGGAAGAAAATTTCTGGTGAAAGAAATCATAGACATGATATTGGTATCAAATGTTTTCTGAATCTGCTCATCAGAGATTTTTTCCAGACTGCTTTTAGAGGTATGAATCCCTGCATTATTCACAAGAATATCAAGTTTCTTCCACTCTTTTTTAATCTTGTCTGCACATTGGGTTCTGAATGCTTTCCGGGTTAGATTGCCTTTGATGAGAATACATTCCTGTCCTTCTTTTTCAACCAGTTTTTGAGTTTCTTTAGCATCAGCGTCACTTTCTTTATAAATAATAGCAATGTCCGCCCCTTCTCTGGCAAAATGAACGGCTACAGCCTGTCCTATACCACTGTCTCCTCCGGAAATAACTGCTTTTTTACCCTTCAGCTTCCGGCTTCCCTGATAATCGTTCCGGATAATTTCCGGAAACAGCCCTTCTTTAGGGACTTTTGACTTAGATTGTGATTTGTTCTGTGTTTTCATATGCAAATCTTTTCTCTAAATCACATCAAACAATACGCCGAAATAGATTAAGAATGATAAGCATCCTCCAAATCCTGGATGATAATTTTCTGCATTTTCATCATAGCCTGAACTACTTTATAGGCTTTTTCCTGATTGGAATCGTTCATTAACTGAATGAGTCTTTTAGGCACAATCTGCCAGCTCAATCCATATTTATCTTTCAGCCAGCCGCACATACTTTCTCTGCCGCCATCAGCTGTCAGCGTGTTCCAGTAGTTATCAGTCTGCTGCTGATCGTCCGTCATTACTACCAATGATATTCCTTCATTGAAATCAAACTGGTGATCGTAAGAATTATCCATACAGAATAAGCTGTAATTGTCTATTGTAAAATGGGCATGCTGAACATTTTCTGCCGGTTCCGGGATATCGTGCCCTTCACTTCCTGCTCCATAGGTCAATATGTTTCCTATGTTTGAGTTGGGAAATGTTTTGGTATAAAGTTCCATAGCTTCTTTTGCCTTTCCATTGTTCTGATGGATGAACATTAAGGTAGGAATTATTTTCTGCTCACTTGCTTTTTCACCCAAAAACAACTGCCATGTTACTCCATATTTATCCTGAACCCATCCGTATTTTGGGCTCCATGAGTAAGATCCCAGCTCCATCAAGGCCATTCCGCCCTCCAGCAGCTGATCCCAGTATTTTTGTACTTCATCTTCTGTCTCACAAATTACCATGAAAGATATGGAAGGATTTTTTTTGAATTGCGGACCTCCGTTCAGAAGCATCAATCTTTGTCCAAACAAATCAATATTCATCACTACAGGGGTATCTGCCGTGATCTCGCCCCCAAAAACTTTACAATAAAACTCGGCAGACTGCTTGGCATCTCCGTCATACCAGAGACATGGGAAAATATCGTTATTCATAATTTTATATTTAAATGGATTGATTTTATATTATTTTACTTTTTTCATAGGGATAGTGTTTTCATCTGCTGATTAATTTACAGCAAAAGAAATCTAATGTCTTTGCATTTAAAGAGTTTGTTTCACTTTATCTGCAATGACACTGTAAAAATGTCTAGTTATACTTTCTATGCTTCTTTAAAGCATACCTGATTTTCTTGCATATAATTCTTCAGTTTTACCATCGTATTTTTCCCGAAACCATGAAGCTGCATAATTTCTTTCTCGGAATAATCTGAAAGTTTTTCCAAAGAATTTATTTTTTCTTTTTCTAAGGCTCTTCTTGCAGGTATTGCAATAACCCCATGAAGAAATTCTTCTTTAGGGTCATAATTAAAAGCATAAATGGAATTTAAACTCTTGGACATGATAACTAAATTGATCATGGCTACAAAAAATATTGTTAATGATTCTCAACATACTTATGGAAATTATTAAGAATAGCATACCAGCCATCTCGCTGCATTTCCACAGAATTTTGTTTTTCCGGATCGAAAATTTCTATAACTTTCGTTGTGTTTTCATCTATCTTATCGAAAACAACTTCTACTTTCCGTCCGTCCTCCATATGATATTTGATTACCTCATGAGGAATAATTTCATCATAAACGCCTTCAAAATCAAATCCGAAACTTTTGTCTCTAGCTTCCATTCTGTTTTTGAATTTGCCTCCTACCTTCAGGTCATTTTCAGAACTAGGGCACTGCCAGCTTTCGTGAGCAAAATTCCATTTTGTGATATGTTTTGGCTCATTGAAATAATTCCAGACTTTTTCAATGGGTGCTAAAATTGTAATGTCTATTTTAATTGGATCCATAGTTCTAATTTTTTATAGTTTGAATAAAAGAGCTGCCCAAAGATGGGCACCTCTTTTTATAATTAGTTAAATATAGGATTATTTTGCGTATTCATCATTATAGTTCACCATCCAATGAACACCATATTTATCCTGAAAGCATCCGAAATAGTCTCCCCAAAACTGATCTTCAATCGGCATTTCTACATTTCCGCCATCAGAAAGTTCTTTAAAGATTCTGTCGGCTTCATTTCTGGAATCCGGAAAAACAGAAACATAATTATTATTTCCTACGGTAAGAGTCTGCCCAAAACCGGGTACAATATCTGATGCCATTAAAAGGTCACCTCCAATAGGCAAAGCAATGTGCATTACCCTGTTTTTTTCTTCTTCTGAAAGGTTTTCTGTACCGGGAGCATTTCCCATTTTATGAATTCCTCCGACGAATTCACCCCCGAAAACAGTTTTGTAAAAATTGAAAGCTTCTTCAGCTGTTCCATCAAAATTCAGATACGGATTTAATTTAGCCATGATTTTTAATTTTAAAGTTATTATTATAAAATATAAGGTTCTATTGTTGATCCATTAAGGAATAATTAATTGAGTGAATAGTAAATACAGCTTCGTTTTTAAATCATTATAATTCACTTGGCTCCACTTCCTATTTTTTCAAAATTCTTAATGGTTTATAAATTTTTCTACTTCTCTTACGGTAAAGTCTATTAAGTTTACATCAATACTTCCATCAAAGTCAGGCATCATATAAACACCATGAGTTGCGGGAAGTATCATTAACCGGGAGCCTTTTACCAGACGCCACATCGCTGCAGCATGCTCCGGTTTCATCACATCCTGATCACCGCTGATGAATAATGTAGGTGATTGTATGGAAGTCAGCACCTCATCATCCCAGTCTTTAAACGTCTGCATCCTTTTGCAGTCTTTCTCAAAAAGGTTTTCCAGTTTTGAAAAATCAGGATTGAGATTTAAAAAATTAATTTTGAAAGGTTCGGGCATCGATTCAAAAGTTGCTTCCTGCATTCCTTCAAAAAAGCCGTCTATCATTCCGCTTCTTTTATAAAATGCTGAGGCTACGACCAGTTTTTCTACAATTCCGGGATGGCGGTGGCCAATCTGCATTACAGTACTTCCTCCGTTACTGAATCCCCAGAAGGAAGCTTTTCCAATGTTGAGTTCTGCTAAAAGTCCGGCAACATCATCGGCGTCCTGTTCAAAAGTTTCAGGAATATCTCGGTGCTCGCTGCGCCCGTGATTTTGCAGATCGATTCCTATGAGCTGAAACTTATCTCCCAGCCTGGCAATCACCTCTTTAAAATCATACAGAATGGAAGATCCTCCGCCATGAATCAAAACCAGAGGTTTTCCGGATCCATAGATCTCGTAATACAATTGGATTCCGTTGACTTTTTTATAGCCTTTTTCTACCGGATTCATGATTAGTACTTAAGATTTTCGTCTACATCATACTTCATTCCGGGATAGTCCAGAATTCTTCGCATCAGGCCTATCTGCCCGCAGAGATAATCTTCACGGCCGATACACATTCCGACAAAATTGAGTTTTGTTTCTTTAATGAAAGGGATATTCATTCCTATTTCAAATATCTCATCCAGTTCTTCATCAGTTACTTCATGAAGTTTTTGGTATACTTTAGCAGAAATTTTATGAAAGTTTTCTTTTAATTCAGCTAAAGTTGGATATTTAAAGCTTTCATCCAGTGCTTTTCCCTGGAAGAACAAGTCACTGTAAGGGTCTTCTTCCTGTATTCCAAGCACCCAGCCTAAGCCATAGCGTATGTTGACAAAGTTTCCTGCCATCCATACGATATGGTTGGTTTTATTTTCAATTCTTTTCAATGCATCTTCTTCCGAAATGCCATCCAAAACATTCATAAAGCTCTGGGAGTGCATTCTGTAAGCCGGAATAACGAGTTCCATTTTTTTTGATTTTGGTGTGTCCATTTTAATTAGAGATTAGAAGTTAGAAATTAGAGGTTAGAAAGTTGGAGAAACGCAAAGGCGCAGGATATTTACAAGCTGTACGTTTTTAAAGCGCAGAGATTTTATCTCCGATAAAATTGCACTCTTCTAAAAATAGCATGGAAAAATTTGACAGTTCATTTGTCATTCCGAGCGAAGCAAGGAATCTATTTTATGGCGCCAGGTTTTCCTAAAATTCTGCGGAGATAACCTAATTGCCCGCTGTGGTAAATTTCATGAAGGCTTAGGGTTGATATATCTTTAATCATTTCGGGCTTAAAACTTTCAATCGTATTGAGTTTTGCTTCCAATTTGTCCTGGGATTGTTTCAAATAGGATTTTAAATCTTCAAAGTTGATCAATTTATCTTTGTGATCTAAAGCAATTTCCCCTCTGTTGTAAAATGAAAATTTATCACTGTCCCAAACAGATTCTTCATCAAGAATATTCAATAAAGGATTTCTGATGTGGATCAGATGTCCCAGAATCCAGTTCATACAGTTGGCTTCACCATTAGGAAAAATCATAGATTCTTCATGAGTAATACCGTCGATATTCATAGTAATTACATAATATGTGCTGACGACCTGATTTTTTATGATTTCTATATCATTTGATTGTGTCTCCATGTGGTTGGTATTTAAAAATTATTCTGTAGGAATCTGAGAGGCATCTCCATGCATCACTTCCCACTGATGGCCATTGATATCTGCAAAACTGCTTTGATACATCCATCCGTAATCCACAGGTTCATTATATTTTGAACCTCCGTTCTCGATAGCTGTTTTTACCATCTTATCTACCTCATCACGGCTGTTGACACCAATGGCCAAAAGCACCTGTGTTGTATCTCCTTTAGCAAAAGGTCTGTTGGTAAAGGTTTGAAAAAAATCTTCTTTGAGAAACATTGTGTAAATATGATTTTCCTTCATTACCACACATATTGCCTGATCGTTTGAAAACTGTTCATTGATAGAAAAGCCAAGATCTGTCCAGAATTCTCTGGTTTTTTGTACGTCTTTTACGGGTAAATTGACGTAGATATCGTTGATGTGCATTTTGTAAATTTTAGTGGTGATTGTTATCCAAAATTACCAAGGTAGGGTAAGAATGTGCTTGCCATAGGACAAGATTTAATCTTTATTTGGATTTAAATTATTCTGCCGGCATTTGAGATAGATCAGCAAAAGTAATGTTCCAGCCGTGACCGTCAAGATCCCAGAAAGAATTCTGATACATCCAACCGTAATCCTGAGGTTCTTCATGCTGCCGCGCTCCATTTTCTACAGCGGTATTCACTACTTTATCTACTTCTTCACGGCTGTTCAGCCCTACTGCTACAAGAACCTGGCTGGTATTTTCTTTAGCTACAGGCTTATTGGTGAAGGTCATAAAATAATCTTCCTGCAGAAACATGACATAAATAGTATCATTCAAAACAACGCATGTTGCTTTATCATCAGAGAATTGTTCATTAATCGAAAAACCTACCTTGGTCCAGAATTCTTTTGTTTTCTGCACATCTTTTACCGGAAGGTTCACATAAATTTGATTGACTTTCATTTTTTGTAATTTTAGTGTTAATTTGTTATCCAAAATTACCAAGGTGCAATGAAAATCAACTTGTCATAGGGCAAGATTTAATTTTTCTTAGGATGGGAAACTATTTCTTTTCGAATACGGCTTAAAGAAGTGTCTGTAACGCCCAGATAGGAAGCAATCTGCTTCAATGGTGCAAATTGTATGACTTTAGATTTTTGTTCCAGGAGATTAAGGTATCTTCTGGTTGCTGAAAGGGTAAACATTTCTACAGAGCGTTGTTTGTAGGCAAAAAGCTCCTGAGACATCCATGATCTTCCCCATTCTCTGAGGTTTGGAATTTTATGGAATAATTCCTGAAAAGTATCATAATCCAGTCTCCAGCATTCACAGTCTGTAATACAAACGATATTTTCCTGAGACGGAACTCGCTGAAACATTGACAAAACCTCAATAATCACCTCATTCTCTACGAAAAAATGAGTGGTTACTTCATTTCCGTTGAAATCATTAACATAGGAACGCGCCAATCCGCTTTCAAGAATATAATATTCGTTGGCTGTTTTTCCTTCTTCAAGAATGAAATCACCTTTCTGGAAAGATGTTTTTTCATGAGCCTGAAATATTTCTGCAAGCTCTTCAGGGAAAAAGAAGGGAAAATCATAGCAGATTTCTAAAGCTTTATTGGTCATTGGTGTCAATTTTTTTAAGACTTTAAAAATAAAATTTTTAATTGAATTAAGAGCAAAAAACATTAAACAAAGAACCCATCACCTTTATAAAAAGACACATACTGCATTGAAATCAAAGAGATTTACATGCTGATAATTTTTTAAACAACTATTCAAAACATACTATTTTACCACCCCGTCAAAAATTCTTTTGAAGTTTCGCCACCCCTCCAAAAGATGGGAATGATTATTGGTCGGTTACAGAGGTAAACGTTTAAAAGGAAAAATTTTTAAAACAGAGAAAGCTGTATGGATTTTGGAGCGCTGGGTTTTTGGGCATCCCCGAACACGGTCTTTCCGCCAAAACGCCATGAATTTTGTCTTTCTTCTTCAATCACCTGCTGAATATCAAAATCCGGGGTGAAATCTTTTTCTGCTTCAGCTACAATCTGATGAAGTTTATTTAAAGAGTTCAGTTTATCAGAATTTCCCAGTTTGGACTTTTCTATTCCTTTTCTGATAATACTGATACTCTCATCATAGGTATTGACAGGAACAGGGAAAGGATGTCCGTCTTTCCCTCCATGAGCAAAAGAAAACCTTGCCGGATCGGCAAATCTTGACGGTGCCCCGTGAATGACTTCACTTACCAAAGCCAATGACTGCATGGTTCTGGGACCTACTCCTTCCAGCATGAGCAAATCTTCAAAATTCTGAGGCTGCTGTTCCCGGGTAACATATAAAAGAGCTCCCAGGCGTTTTAAATCTACATCAGAAGCCTGAACATCATGATGGGCAGGAAGTATCAACCTTGCAAAATCCTTCATCACTTCTGCTGAATCGGTATGGGAAATATCTAAAATTCCTTTTCTGTTTTCTGAAGCTTCGGTATCGGTAAGGTTAAGAATCTTTCCTCTAGAAATTCCGTTGATTCCTGTATGAGGTTTTTCTACAAAGGAGGTAATATTTTCGGAATGCCAGTGATACCTTCTTGCAGTTCCATCCGATTCATGCATTCCCTGCTGAATAACACTCCAGTTTCCGTTATCTGAAAGAATAAAATTATGCAGATACAACTGATAACCATCCTGAATGGCTGTATTATCCACTTTTGCAGAAAGCTTACTGGCTCTTACCAGATCTGTTCCGTTAAGTCCGGTTTTATCTGCAATTCTGATTAATTCTGATGGGGTTTCCCGGGAAAATTTTCCTTTTCCACCGCAGATATAAAGTCCCAGCGATTGCGAATTGGGATTGATGGAACGTTTCAATGCTCCCATCACAGAAGTAGTAATTCCTGAAGAATGCCAGTCCATTCCCATCACGGCTCCAAAACTCTGAAACCAGAACGGATCTGCCAATCGGCGCAATACCTCATCTTTACCGTAATCCATGAGAATGACTTCTATAATGGAAAGTCCCAGCACAGACATACGTTCATACAGCCATGGCGGTACTTTGCCATAGTGAAGAGGTAAATCTGCTGTTCCTGAACGTTTCATTCTATTATTAAAATGTAAAGGTAGGTTTTATTCATCTTACTATTTAATGATCAGAATCATTAATTGTATCATTGAATCACCAACTATTGGATAAGGCTGGTAAAAGAGAAGTTGGCATCGCGCATTTCCAGTTCATTTTTGGAGGATTCAAACTGTGCTTCTTTGGCATAGATAAGCATTTTTTGTTCGTAAACATCAATAGCTTCCTCTATGCTTTGATAGTTTCCTTCTGTTAGATTTTCCGATAAAATTAAAGCATCCATCAGCCCGCTATTGACTCCCTGCCCTGCAAAAGGAGGCATCAGATGAGCGGCATCACCAATAAGTGTTACGGGCAAAGAGCGATTGTCTTTCCAGGATTTGTCTAATGGGATCTTTCTTGTTGGCAGCCCTACGAAAAAGGAAGTTGAAAGGAATAACTGCTGATACAGTTCATTCCAAGCAAAGAATCTTTTAGTAAGAAACCGGCGAACCTGTTCTGTATTCTGAAAGTCCAGAGTACAGCCATCTTTCCATTCTTCAGGTTTTTTGAATATAACTCCATAAGTCAGGGCTCCGTTATTATAAGGATTAGCCACCAATAAATTCCCTTCAAAAGCGGCCATTGGTCTTTTCCCCTCACACCACCTGAAAAATTCGGGACATGTTTTCTCTGGCTGCGGAACATCTCCCTGAATAATAAAAGTCCCTGTATCTTCCACCTCAGTGTCTGTTACATATTTCCTTACTTTAGACATTCCGCCATTGGCTCCTATAACCAAATCTGCAGTCACATCCGGTTTGTCCTTAAAATGAAGTATCCATTTCCCGTCATTTTCTTCCATTCCGGTAAAGTTCATATCCCAAATTACCGTATTATCTGAAAGGCTGGCCAGAAGCATTTCTCTTAAATGATTTCTGTTGATTTCCGGATTGTCATATTGGTTTTCAGGGGTGATATCTTTCGTAAAAAGTATATTGCAATGTTCATCAGCAATTTTGACTCCCATAGGCAGTGCCATCTCGTAATATTTATTCAGCAAACCAGCCTTTTTCATAGCTTTCTGTCCTGATTCCTGATGAAGATCCAGCGTACCGCCCCAGACTCTTGTCTCTGCATTCAGATCTCTTTCATAAACTTTTACTTCAACGCCTTTTTGCTGTAATAAAACGGCCATGGTTAAACCTACAGGTCCAGCGCCGATAACTGCTACTTTTTTATGATTCAGTACCATAATTTTAATGTATTTATTATGGCACAAAATTCAGGAATGCAATGGTATCATGCTTGTACAAATGCGACAAAATCATTGCTTATGGCTTGCTTTCTTTTTTGGGCTTCCCGTGCGAAAACAGCTGGTGTTGTACCGCTGTATCGTTTAAATTCTCTGCTTAAATGAGATTGATCTGTGTATCCAAATTCCTGTGCAAGTGCAGCAATAGATGTTTCAGGAACATGCCACAAACGGTTTCTGATCTGTTCAAAACGCATAATTCCGGATACATCTTTTACAGTATGCCCTGAAGACTTCTTGAATTTTCTTTCTAATGTCCGAACTGTTGTATGAGCTGAATCAGCGACCTGATTTACAGGAATCGCTCCATTATTTTTCCTCATGGCAGCTCCAGCTTTGAAAAGAAGACTGTCTATGGTAATCAGCGAGTGTAATTTCAAAAAGTACTGTTCAACCTGAGAGACGGCTTCCTCTATTTTCCTCTGACTTACGAGATCATTCAATACAGCTTGAAGCTTTGCAACAGGATGTTCGAGAGTATGAACTCCATTCTCAGTTTTTTCTGATGACAGCCCCAGTAAATCAAAAACAGTCCATGGAAAACACCTGATCCCGATAATTTCTAATTGATTCTGAGCATGAAAAAGAGCTGGCTGATTGAGCAGTCCCATGATGAACGGAGAGGGTAAATCCTGTAAAATTCCCTGATGAGCAATACTGCATCCACTTCCAAAATGAAAGATGATTTCAGCATAACCATCCGGCATCACCGTAAACCCAGACTGTTTTTCACCATAGTCTCTTCTGTTATACCAAAAACATTTAATGGTATCCCTAAGTCCTTCAGGAACTTCAAACTCCTGATGTATATTTGAAAACATTGCTTTATTAATCGTGAGAATACAGTTTCAGATCTTTATGTTTTGCTTCATCATATTCTTCTTCAAAAGTAATTTTATTTCCGAAAGGATCAATTACAGTAAACGATATGGATCCGTAAAACGTTTTTTCAAGTCCGGGACGGTTATATTTGTATTTTTTATCAATAAGTTCTTTATGATATTCCGGAACGCCTTCACCCCAGACCGCAACCCTTGTTCCGGGCGTTCCGTCTCCGTGGTGTTCGCTTAAATGGAAAATGATATTTTCTCTTTTCACTTCCATATAAACGGGAGTATTTTCATCAAAATAATGTTCCCATACGATCTCAAATCCCAGCCATTCTACATAAAATTCTTTTGTTTTCTGATAATCGAAGATTCTTAATATAGGAATAATACGTTCTGCTTTCATTGTGTATTTTTATTGGTGAGACAGTATATTGATCAGTTTCTGAAATGGATCTTTAACGAAAAATCTCCGAACTCCCCATTCTTCATTGGTTAATTCATAAGTGATTTCAAAACCAGCATTTTTCATTTTATCATAAATTTCATCTACATTATCCACTTCAATGGAAAGATCGGGAACTTCTGTACCGTTTCCTCCCTGTTCCGCAAAACTGATCTGAACTTTTGCTTCTTCATCATTACCAAGGGTTTTGATCCAACCATGATCCATCAAAACATCCAGTTCCAGAATGTCCTGATAGAACTGATTGGCTTTGGAAAGATCATCCGTTTTGATATTGGCTACAATTCTTTTTACCATTTTACAGTAATTTTTTCATTAAAAAAGCCTTGTGAAATTACATAAAATTTCACAAGACTTAATAAATTATTGTATTGTATCTTCTATTAAATGGAAGCGGCTGCTTCTAAAATCAACTGTGTAACTTCTTCAGGATGGGATGCCAATGAAGCATGTCCTGCATCCAGAGAAATTATCTTTTTAGGTTCAAGACGTTCTGCCATTTCTTTTTCAGTTTCTGCAGGAATCATACGGTCCTGCAATGATATCTGATACCAACTTGGGCGTGTCTTCCATGCCGGCTCACCCGCTACATCACCAAAACACTGACCATGAATAGGTTTCTGTGACAATGACATTACCAGTGCCTTTTCATCATCTAAATCCTGACAGAAGGCAGATTTAAATTCATCATATTTAATCCATAAAAAGCCTTTGTTATCAGGATAAATACTTGCTCCACCCGGCGATTCTCTTCTTCCTAACAGAGATCCCAAACTATCTCCGGCATCAGGTGCAAAAGCAGCAATATAAACCAGTCCGGCTACTTTATCATGGTGCCCGGCTCCTGAAATAACAGCACCTCCATAAGAATGTCCTACTAAAAGCACTTTCCCTTCCTGGGCATCAATAAGGTCTTTTGTTTTATTAATATCGTCCTGCAGTGAGGTTAATGGGTTCTGAACACTTCTTACTTTATATCCTGCTTTTGTCAATGAAGGAATAATGTATTGCCAGTGCGATCCGTCTCCCCATGCTCCGTGTACCAAAATAATGGTTAAATCTTTTTGTTCCATAATGATTGTGTTAAAATTTGATGATGATAAAGCTACGGTTTAAAACATCCGTGGACGTTAACTTAAGTTAATTAACAATACGGCTTCTTATACGGCTGAGTGACTGTTCTGTTACGCCAAGGTAGCTGGCAATATGTTTCTGGGCTATTTTTTGAAAGAGTGCAGGCTGCTTTTTTACAAGATTAAGGTATCTGTTTTCAGGGGAAAAGCACAACAGATCATCAATCCGTTTCTTGGCATCCAGATAAATCTTTTCACTCATCATTCTCCCGAACTGCTGCCAATAAGCTTCTCTTTTATATAAATTCTGCAGATGATCTTTACTCAGAAGTAATATTTCACAGTTTTCAAGCGCCTGGATGTTCATATTGGACACCGTATCGCAAAGTATGCTTTCGTAATCAGTAAAAAATTCATTTTCAAAATAGAATCCAAAGTTGATTTCACGTCCCTGATCATTGATGTAGAAAGATCTGATAGTCCCCTTTTTGATAAAGCCAAGATATTTGCATTTCTCCCCCTGTTTGAGAAAAAAATCAGATTTTAAGAGCTTTGTATCATGAAGTAAAGTGTAGAATTCTTCAAAATGATCTGAATCTACCTGGAAAAGTTCTCCGTATTTCTTATAATTATCTGACATCATTTGGTGTGATTTGATTAGGTTTTATTTTCAAAAAAAGCCTTGCAAAATGATTCACAAGGCTTTTCTACAAAAATTATTTCTATTATTTCAATGCTGCAAGAGCGGCATCATAATTAGGTTCGTCAGCAATTTCCGGAACCTGCTCAGTATATACTACTTTATTGTTTTCGTCTGTAACGATCACGGCACGGCTCAATAACCCTTTCAAAGGAGAATCTGCGATTGTTACTTCATAATCGTCTCCAAAGCTGCTTCTGAAATCTGAAAGCGTTTCTACATTATTCAATCCTTCAGCGGCACAGAATCTTCCTAAAGCAAACGGTAGGTCTTTTGAAACATTGATGATTACTGTATTGTCAAGTTTTGAAGCCTCTTCATTGAATTTTCTGGAAGAAGCAGCACAAGTAGGGGTATCAATACTTGGGAAGATATTGAATACTTTTTTCTTTCCTGCAAAAGTTTCAAGTGTTTTCACCGCTAATCCTGAATCTACCAATGCAAAATCTTTTACTGTGGTTCCTACAGATGGTAATGCTCCTATTGTGTGTACTTCGTTTCCTTTTAAAGTGATTGTCGTGGACATAATTTTATTTTTTTAGTTTTTCAAATTTAATGAAAAAAGAAAATTTCTGCTGACTTATTATGGTTAAATTAATCTTAAAGTGAAAATAAAACTTTTTCACCTGCTCATCAGTTTTCAAACAAAATTGCTTACATGCCAGTGGCTCTAAAAAAATAAGCTTTAGACTTCTAAAGTTCAACACCTGAAATTATACAATTCTTTTTAGAATTAATAACAAGACATCCGGAAGCAATACAATTACACAGATATAAAATTAAAGATATAAAAGCCACTTTTTTTATGGAAATATCTCAAATAAAACAATGATATTTACTAAATTTGTGGGACTTAAAATTTCAAATAAAAAATAACAGTATAATGTCAGAAAAATCAAAAATCTATTACACACTTACTGATGAAGCTCCAATGCTGGCTACTCACTCGTTTTTACCTATTGTAAAAGCTTTCACAAAATCAGCAGATATCGAAATCTCGGTTCCGGATATTTCTTTATCAGGAAGAATTCTTGCAAACTTCCCTGAGTTTTTAAAAGACGACCAGAAAATAGGTGATGCTTTGGCTGAACTAGGCCAACTGGCAACTCAACCTGACGCTAATATCATTAAGCTACCTAACATTTCTGCTTCTGTACCTCAATTGGATGCAGCTATTGCTGAGCTACAAGGTAAAGGTTTCGCCGTTCCCAACTATCCTGCAGAACCTAAAAATGATGAAGAAAAAGCCATCAAAGCTAAATATGCTAAAGTATTAGGAAGTGCTGTAAATCCTGTATTAAGAGAAGGAAACTCTGACAGACGTGCTCCAAAAGCTGTTAAAAACTATGCAAAAGCAAACCCTCACAGAATGGGTGACTGGGCATCTGACAGCAAAACTGACGTAGCTCACATGAACAATGGTGACTTCTACGGTACAGAAACTTCTACAACATTAGAAAATGCTACACAATACAGAATCGTATTCAAAGGAAATGACGGTTCTGAGTCTGTATTAAAAGACTTCGCAGGTCTTCAGGCTGGTGAAGTGATTGATTCTTCTGTAATGAACTTAAATGCGTTAAAAGCATTCGTTCAGGAAGCAATCGAGGAAGCTAAGCAAAGAAATGTACTTCTTTCTGCTCACCTGAAAGCTACGATGATGAAAATCTCTGATCCTATCATTTTTGGGGCTATCGTTGAGACTTTCTTCAAAGAAGTATTTACTAAATACGCTGAAACTTTCAAGTCTTTAGATATCAATCCAAATAACGGTCTTGCTGATCTTTTTGATAAAATCAAAGGAAATGCTCAGGAGGCTGACATCAAAGCTGACATTGAAAAAGCTCTTGCTGCAGGACCTAGAGTGGCAATGGTAAATTCTGACAAAGGAATTACGAATTTCCATGTACCTTCTGATATCATCGTTGATGCATCTATGGCTGCTCTTGTAAGAGGCGGAGGTAAAATGTGGAACAAAGAAGGAAACGAAGAAGATACAGTTTGTATTATTCCGGACCGTTCTTACGCTGGTTTCTATCAGTCTGTAATTGACGATATGAAAGCACACGGAAAATTAGACCCTACAACAATGGGATCTGTTCCAAACGTAGGTTTGATGGCTCAGAAAGCTGAAGAATATGGTTCTCACGATAAAACTTTCCAATTAGCAGCTGACGGAACTGTAGAAGTTCAGGATGAGGCTGGAAACGTTCTTCTTTCTCAAAAAGTAGAAAAAGATGATATCTTCAGAATGTGTCAGACAAAAGATGCACCTATCCAGGACTGGGTAAAATTAGCGGTAAACAGATCAAGATTATCTGATACTCCTGCTATCTTCTGGTTAGACAAAGGAAGAGCTCACGACAGAGAAATCATCAAAAAAGTAGAAAAATATCTTGCCGATCACGATACAACAGGTCTTGACATCAGAATTCTTGATGTAAAAGATGCTATGACTGAAACGCTGAAGAGAGCAAGAGAAGGTAAAGATACAATCTCTGTTTCCGGAAACGTATTGAGAGATTATTTAACTGACCTTTTCCCAATCCTTGAGCTTGGTACTTCTGCAAAAATGCTTTCTATCGTTCCATTGATGAACGGTGGTGGTTTATTTGAAACTGGTGCCGGAGGTTCTGCTCCAAAGCACGTTGAGCAGTTCTTAGAAGAAGGATATTTAAGATGGGATTCTCTGGGTGAATTCTTAGCACTTCAGGCTTCCTTAGAGCACTTGGCACAAACTCAGAACAATACAAAATCTCAGGTTTTAGCTGATGCATTGGATGAAGCGAATGCTAAATTCTTGGCTACAGACAAATCTCCTGCAAGAAAAGTAGGTCAGATTGACAACAGAGGTTCTCACTTCTATTTAGCAATGTACTGGGCTGAAGCGTTGGCTAACCAGACTGCTGATGCTGAATTGGCTGCTAAGTTTGCTCCTATTGCTCAGGCAATGCAGGAAAACGAAGAAGTAATCAATGCTGAATTAATTGGTGCTCAGGGTAAACCTCAAAACATTGAAGGGTACTACAAAACTGATACATATAAAACGTATGCAGCGATGAGACCTAGTACTGTTTTAAATGAAATCATTGACGGAATTTAATTTTTCGTTTTGATATAGATTAATATAAAAGCTCCTTTTTTAAGGGGCTTTTTTTGTGGGTAATAAACCGTCAAAAACTCTTTGAACTTTCGGTCCATCCGGAGTAAGGAAATAATGAATACATACTTACTCATCAAAGTCCAGCGCCTCCCTAATCCCTAATCCCTAATCCCTAATCCCTAATCCCTAATCCCTAATCCCTGTTACCTAACATCTGCCACCTCTCACCTACCTATCCTCCACAATCACTCTCCTGTGCTCTCTCCCCCAACTGATCATTTCCTGGATGATATTTCCAAAGGTTCTGCAATATTCCGTGGGTTCATATTCTATTAAAACGGGAGTTTCCGGGTAAACGGTGCGTTTTAACAGTTTGTTCAGTTCCATATCTTTCAGTTCTTTTGAAAGCATTCTGGTGGTAATTCCGGGAATACTTCTTTCGATTTCCCTGAACCGTCTGTTCCCGTTGCAAAGTGAATTGATCACCGGGATTCTCCATTTCCCACCTATAAAATAAAGGGTGTCCTGTAAGGCTCTAAGTTCTTCTGTCTGATCTCTTTCCATAGTTGCAAAGTTAAATGATATCATGAATGATACTGGTATACTCTGTGATACTGGTTACAAAAGTATACCATTTTGAAATAACTTTGTCAAAAATTTTACAATGAAAAAATTCAGTAACAAAGTGGCTCTTGTAACAGGAGGAAACAGCGGAATCGGATTCGCTGCAGCAAAAGAACTTATTTCAGAAGGAGCAACGGTCATTATCACAGGAAGACGAAAGGAAGCTGTAGAAAAAGCGGCTCAGGAACTTGGAGCAATCCCGTTCATCGCAGATCAGGCAAACCTTAATGATATTGATCTTTTAAAGGAAGAAATAGAGAAACAGTTCGGGAAAATAGATATCCTGTTTATTAACGCAGGAATTACAGGAACCCTAACTTCCATTGAAAACATGGATCTCGAAAATTTTGATCAGGTGATGAATATTAATTTCAGAGGAGCTTATTTTACGTTAAGCAAATTCATTCCTTTATTGAATGATGGCGCTTCTGTCATATTCTTATCATCTATTGTGGCTTCTACTTATAAACCCAACAGTTCAGCGTATCAGGCAAGCAAAGCCGCATTGAACTCAATTGCAAAAACAGCAGCGGCAGAATTAGCTTCAAGAAAAATCAGGGTAAATATGATAAGCCCTGGTCCTATAAAAACTGAAATAATGAGTAAGGCCGGTTTGGATGAAGAGACTTTGAAAAACATTCAAAATCATCTCATAGATCAGATTCCATTGAAGAAAATGGGAGCGGCCGAAGAAGTTGCCAAACTGGTTACCTATTTGTCAGATGATCAGATTTCAGGTTATGTCACCGGAACCGAAATTGTAATAGACGGCGGTATTACTTTATAGATAACAGATTTAATCAAATCCCGGTAACACAATTACCGGGATTTTTCTTGAGTATTTTCAGGTCCAAAAATTCCGGATTCACCTTTTAATTTGTCTAACTCGGTCTGTTTTCCGTTTCCCAGCATACGCTACCCATTTACTTTTGACCCAGAAATAAAAACAATACTCATTATGGATACCGTAAAGAAAAAAAGAAATCCCATCGCCATAGCATTTCTGGTGATATTAGCAATCTTCGGAGGGTTGCAGCTATTCAGCAAACCTTTGGAAGGAAAACCGGTTACAGGAAAGATTGAAGCGCCGAAGGAAGTGATCAGTATTCTTGAGAACTTATGTTTCAGCTGTCATTCCAACCAGCAAAACCTCAGCTGGTATGATAAACTTGCTCCTGTTTCCTGGACTGTGAACAAAGACATCAGGAGAGCCCGAGAAGTCCTGAATTTTTCAGAATGGGAAAAGCTCTCTCCTGCAGAGCATCAGGGAAATATGTACGCCATTCTCAATATGATGCAGAGCGGGAAAATGCCCCTTCACGAATACACTCTTCTGCATCCATCTGCCAAGATTACCCCAAAAGATATTGAAATCATTAAAAAATATACACTTTCATTATCTTCAGTAAACCTTGCAGCACAACATAAAAATGAACCTCATCCAGCTTCCAGTCCACCTTTTGCAGCTCCTGCAAAATTTCCGGTTTCTCCCAATGGAGTTCAGTACACTCCTGATTTCAAAAACTGGAAAGTCATCAGTATGAGTACTCTTTTTGACAAGTCTATCCGCGTGATCTATGGAAATGATATTGCTGTAAAAGCTGTGGAAACAGAAAACTTTCACCCATGGCCAGACGGAAGTATTGTTGTAAAATCTGTATGGAAACAGGAAGAACTTCCCAACGGAGAAATCAGACCTGGAAAATTTATCAATGCTCAGTTCATGGTAAAAGATACTCATCAATATAAAGATACTGAAGGCTGGGGATTTGCAAAATTCTCCGGAGATGATCTTCATCCCACTGGAAAAACCGCATCTTTCGCCAAAGAATCATGCATCGCCTGCCACAGACAGCTCGCAGAAAAAACAGGCTATCTTTTTGATGTTCCGATGAAAGTAAATACCCAAAGATTAATCCAAAATTTACAGAAAAAATGAAAAATACCATCCTGATTTTACTGGTAAGTCTTGTTGCTCTTACCGCTTGCAGCAAAGAAAACAATGATAAAGATAATGGACTTTCAAGGGTTGTTTTTGACCCTGGCCATCTTAAATTCATTTCCAATTCTCTGAACCCTAAGAAAGAAACGATGTCCGCTTTATACGGCAATGAAAGGGCTTTGGAATCTTTATCGAAAGAAAGCCAGACACCCGAAGCCGGTGCTGTAATGAAGCTGGTTACCTGGCGGTATCATGACAATCCTCAATATATTGGCGGTACCATCACGGGTGAATTGGTAAGCATCGAAACGGTTCAGGCCGATCGGTCGGGAAATATTTCTTATGATGTTAAAAATGATCTTCCGGAAATCAGTTCTCATAATAAAGAAGAAAGAGTAAAGTACTTCATGAGCTACCGTCCTGTTAACAGACCATAATAGATGCCCCTTACTATTTATCATAATATTTTCAATAAAAAGCATTAATTTAACCTTTTCAAATCAGCAGATTTCATGCAACAGCAAAAAATAAAGATCTCACCTGCCATTATCTGGATAAGCTCTGTTTTCCTGGGTGTTTTATCATCGGTACCTCAGTTGGCCTCTCACCAATTCGACTGGAAGGAAGCAATAGTGAATTCAGCGATAACTGCGGCGTTCTCTGTCATCATGTGGTACCTCAATATTTATATGCTGAACCGTACAGCAAAGCGCAGACAGCATATCTCCTATTCAAGATTGATGATCGTATTGGCTTTCGGTATGGTGATTATGTTTGGACTTGCCTGGATTCAGCAGCTTATTTTATCTCATATCAATTTCGGTCCGGTAATGCTGATGGTTGAAGTAAGAGGAATTTTAATCAACCTGGTATGCTATATGTTTCTGACACTGCTTCAGAATAACTATACAGGCCAGCAGATACAGCTCGAGCTGGAGAAGGTAAAAAGTGATAATTTAGGGGCTCAGTACGAATTACTGAAACAACAGATCAACCCGCATTTTCTCTTCAACAGTCTGAACACATTAAAATTGATGGCAGAAACGCATGATGAAGAAACGGTTGATTTCATTGTAAAACTTTCTGATTTTTACCGATTTACACTCGAAAGCAGAAAACTGGACCTCATCAGTGTTCAGGAAGAAATGAAAATAGTGGACGCTTATCTTTTTCTTCAGAAAGCCCGTTTTGGCGAAGGAATTAAGTTTACCAACGAGCTCGGAAAAGAAACGGACCAAACCCTTATTCCTCCTTTTACGCTTCAGCTTTTGGTGGAAAACTGCATCAAGCACAATATTGTTTCACAAAGTAAGCCTTTACATGTTAAAATGTATACTGCTGACGATAACATTGTGATTGAAAATCCAATACAGCGAAAAAAAAATCCCGAAGACTCATTGGGAGTTGGGTTAGACAATATCAAAATGCGTTACAAACATTTGCTTGAAAAAGATATTATCATTAATTCAGACGAAAAAAACTTTCAGATAAAACTACCATTAATTCATGAATATCATCATTATTGAAGACGAATTCAGGGCTGCAAAATCCCTTCAGAATTTAATTTCAGATTTAAAACCAGACTCAAAGATACTGGGTGTTTATGACAGTATCGAAACAAGTATTGAAGGCTTGAAAGAGGTGAAACCTGATCTCATTTTTATGGATATCCAGCTTTCGGACGGACTTTCATTTGAGATTTTCAAATCCGTAGACATCACATGCCCGGTGGTTTTCTGTACCGCTTTTGACCAGTATATGCTGGATGCCTTTAAAAGCAAAGGAGTGGATTATGTTTTAAAACCATTTTCCAAAGAAGACATTGCTGAAGCGCTGAGAAAAGTTGATGAACTGAAAAAATTCTTTCAGAAGAATGATCTTCCTGACCTGGAGTTGTTGATACAAAAAATCAACCAGCCTGCTTCTGCCGGGAAGAGTAATTTTCTGGTTTTTAAAAATCAAAAATATACAACAATTCCTACGGAAGACATTGCCTATTTTTATATCCATAATGAAATAACTCACCTGGTAACCTTCGGCAAAGAGCAGTTTTCCCTTAGTCAGCCTTTGGGACAAGTCGCAGAACAGGTCTCTGATAAGCAATTCTTCAGAGTCAACAGACAATATCTTGTTAATTTTAAAGCCATTAAGGAGATGGAACATTATTTCCAGCGTAAAATACTGGTTAAACTTACTGTTGAAACACATGAAAAACTACTTATTAATAAAGAGAAAACCCATAGTTTTTTTACCTGGCTGGAGGACAGATAAAAAAGGATGGAAGCTGAAGGTTTGAGGATGGAAGTAGTTGAAGTCATTATAATCTATAGAAGTTTTTTAAATACATTATAACCCTGATTGTCATGATCAGGGTTCTTTTATTTGATTTTTGATCACTTTATGAAAAAACACTATTCCTATTAAAGACCTTGAGTACTTCCACCTTCTAGCTTCCCTCTTCCTTTCCTCAAAACATCCCCCTCACAATTTCCGGATTCACCTTTTGATTTGTCCGGTTCAGCCATTTTTGTATTCTTCTGCCTTTCCAGAGTATCTACTTTTGAATCAAATTAAAAGACATGATACTAAAAAACTTAATCACAGTAAGCGCTTTCACTGCATTATTATTTGCTACTTCAGCATTTATTTATAAGGATAAATCAGAAAAGACAGCACAGCATCCAACCACAGAAAACGGTTTTGCTGTTCTGGAACTCTTCACTTCAGAAGGCTGCTCCAGCTGCCCTCCGGCAGATGAACTAATGGGGAAAATCGGGAAGGAATATAAAGATGAGCCCGTTTATCTGCTCTCCTACCATGTGGATTACTGGAATCGTCTTGGATGGAAAGACCGATTCAGCACCGCTGAGAGCTCCCAGCGACAACAGCAATACAGCCGTATATTAAATTCGCAGGTTTATACACCTCAACTGGTTGTCAATGGAAAAACGGAATTTGTAGGATCTGATGAAAACAATATCAAAAATGCAATACGGGAAGCTTTATTTTCTTCTAAAAAAACAAATGTAAAACTAACGGCAAGTACTTCTCAAAAGACCATCAATGTAGAATATAAAACATCTTCCATTGATTCTAAGAATATGCTTCTCATTAATCTGGTTGAAAAACATTCTTCTACCCAGGTAGGAAAAGGTGAAAATGAAGGTCGTCATCTGCATCACTGGCAGATTGTTCACAAGCAAAATCAAATTTCGCTCAATAAACAGCCGGAAGGAACAACAACATTTCAGCTTCCGGATGGTTTTTCTCCTGAAAACTGGGAAATCATAGCTTTTATTCAAAACCAAAAAACGGGAGAGATATCAGGATCAGCAAAAACAGCTTTCAAATAACTTTTACACAACACAGTAATAATAACAACTAAAAATAATACTACAATGAAAACAAAAACAACAAAAATCATCTATTGGGCAGGCGCTATTTTTATGTCATTATGGTTCGGAGCCAGCGGTTTCTTTGAACTTACAAAAAATCCTGTTGTTTGGGATATTACCCAACAGCTTGGCTATCCTTCTCATTTTATTTATATACTGGGAGTTTTTAAAATTTCAGGCGTTCTTGTTCTTCTCCTTCCCAACAGATTACTGAGGTTGAAAGAATGGGTATTTGCAGGAATGTTTTTCGATATTATTTTTGCTTTTTTCTCTAAAATTGCGGTGCTGGGTTTTCCAGCAACAATAGACGCAATAGTCGCTTTCTCTGTGCTTACGATGACTTACCTGATGTTCAGAAAGCTGTATTCACCGGAGCTGGTATTTGGGGAGGCATAAGTATAATAAAACTCTAGCTTTTCTTATCTTGAAACAGATCCTCCCGTTGCCCGGGAGGATCTGTCGTATAAACTGATGATTAATATGTTTTGGCTAAAGCCGAATGAGTACATATTTATTGAAAAAGCGGACTAAAGTCCGCTGCTATTGATTGAATTATCTTTTATAATTAACCACCCCGTCAAAAAATCTTTGAATTTATGACACCCCTTCAGAGGATGGGAATGCCAAGCACCTGATTGCTATTGATTAAGATGACTTGTTTTATTTATCGCCCCTATTACCTGCCACCTAATTCATAAAACTTTCGGGGAACCATTCAAACGCACCGGACTGTGTTTTTGTAAAGCCTAAACCCGGCCAGGGTAAATGATAGGCAAATGCTCTGGTTTTAGTATCTGCCAGTTGTTTCAGAAGCTCTTTCCTTGAAGCTGTTGCAATATCCAGATCGGTATCTCCAAAGTAGCCCCACTCGGGATGTGGAAAAAGGATTACATCGGAATGAATCAAATCTGCAATGTAAATCAGCTTTTCATTGCCCGAAGAAAGTGTTGTTACTGTTAACCCCGGAGTATGACCCGGAGCCAGCTGAAAACTGAAATAGTCATAGAGCGGGTCATTAAGATCATAAAACTTAAGTTTCGGCTGAATGGTTTTCAGAATATTCTGAATAGCGGGAATAATCTGATTAAGAAATTCAGGCTGCTTTTTCAACTCACTATTATTAAAATCTTTAATAGTGGCTTTCATCCAAAAGTCATGTTCAATTTCTGAAATAAAAATAGTGGCGTTCGGAAAAACGAGGTTCTGTTTTTTGTCCACCACACCGCCAATATGGTCAGGATGTGCATGAGAGATAAAAACATCTGTAATATCTTTTGGTGAAAACCCTGCTTTTTGGAGGCTTTTTAATAAGAACCCAGTTCTTTCATCAGCAAAAATACCCATCCCAGTATCTAAGAGGATAAGTTTATCCTTCGTTTTAATCAGCAGAATATTCATGGCCATATCAATATAATTTTCCGGTCTGAAATTATTTTTAAGGATTGATTTCAATTCAGCAACAGTTCCTCTGGGAGCAAATGCATTGAGATTTTCTTCATGAATATATCCGTCTGTAAGAACAAACAGTTCCAGTTCTCCAAGTTTCAGTTTTTTAAATCCGGAAAGATCATCTCCTGTTTTTTCAGGTGTTTTTGGAGTTTCTGCCAGTACACTGGAAAAAGGGATCATACTTAATGTTCCTGCCAGTAAACCATTCTTTAATAGTTCTCTTCTGTTCATAATTTTTTTTTCATTATTTATACATTCTCATTGAGAATAATAACAAAAAACTGAGCTCCCATCATAAGCAGGAACTCAGTTTTTAGTCTTTAGTTGTTCACCAGTTTCATTGAACCTTCAGTGTATCGCTCCCCTACATTCGGGTATTTTTTCAGAATGGTATCAATGGTATCCAGATCTGACTGGGAAAGGTCTATATTGACGGCTGCAATATTTTCTTCCAGGTATTTAATTCGTTTGGTACCCGGAATAGGGATGATGTCGTCTCCCTGATTCAATACCCAGGCCAGGGCAAGCTGAGTTCCTTTTACTCCTTTGGAAGCTGCAAAATCATTAATCTCGTTGGCTAATTTGGTATTATTTTCAAGATACTCCTGCTGATAGCGTGGTAGTGATTTTCTGAAGTCATCATCACCCAGGTTCTGTACATCATAGATATTGGTAAATAGACCTCTCGCCAGCGGTGAATAAGGTACTAAAGAAATTCCCAGTTCTCTGATCGTTGGTAAAATTTCTTTTTCAACATCTTTCGTAAGGATAGAATATTCTGACTGTAAAGCTGCAATCGGGTGAATTTTATTAGCTTTTCTAATGGACTCAGCTGAAGCCTCAGATAATCCGATATATTTCACTTTTCCTGCTTTCACCAGCTCTGCCATTGCTCCTACTGTTTCCTCTACCGGAACATTAGGATCCACTCTGTGAGCGTAATACAAATCAATAGTGTCTATTTTTAATCTCTGAAGACTTAAATCGACTGCCTTTCTGATCCATTCCGGAGAACCGTCAAAATAAGTTCCCGGAGCTCCGCTGTGGCTTGCTTTACCATCTTTAAACCTGAATCCGAATTTGGTTGCAATAAAAATCTTATCCCTGTTCGGAACCAAAACTTTAGAGATCAGTTTTTCGTTTTCTCCATTGGCGTACATATCTGCTGTATCCCAAAAGTTAATGCCTAGGTCCAAAGCCCTGTGTAAGGTATTGATACTTTCCTGTTCGTCTGTAGGACCATAAGCAAAGCTCATTCCCATACAGCCTAGCCCAATTGCTGATAACTGTTCGTCTGTGTTTCCTAATTTTTTAAATTTCATGATAGGTATGATTTAATTATATGACAAAATTAGAACATGAAAAGGCCAATTCCGATATAGAATTCAAACTAAGAATTATAAAATTCAAACAATATCCATTCTTAGGGCATTAGGAGTAATTCCTGTTTGTTTTTTAAAGTAATTGGTAAAATAAGCAGGTTCTTCAAATCCCAATCCGTAGGCGATTTCAGCTATATTCCAGTCTGTATGCTTCAGTAAAGCATTGGCTTCCTGAATTATCCTTCCGGTAATCTGCTGGCTGGTTGTTTTCCCTGTGATCTCCTTTACGGAACGGTTTAAAGAATTCACATGTATGGAAAGACTCTGGGCATAGTCGTTGGGTGTTTTTAATTTTAAAAAGGCTTCAGGACTGTCAATCGGAAATTGTCTTTCCAGAAGTTCCATAAATAAGGAAGCAACCCGCTGTGAGGCATTCTGATAAGGTTCAAAACTTTCTGCAGGCTGCATTCTCATGGTTTCATGAATCATCAGATGAAGATAAGCTCTCAGCATATCATATTTGTGAATATAATCCGACTGAATCTCTGTCATCATTTTGGTATAAATATCAGAAAGTATTCTCTGCTGTTCTTCATCCACAAAGAAAACAGGAGTTCCTCCAATTTTGAAAAGCGGAGAATCCTGGAGGTTTCCCATGCGGCTTCCGTTATGCAAAAACTGATCGGTAAACAGACAAAACCAGCCTTTCTGGTCTTCATCATCCGCCTCCCAGGAATAAGGAATAATAGGGTTTGAAAACAATAAAGCAGGCCGGTCTACTTTAATCCACTTATCTGCATAATGGAGTTTTCCTTTCCCTATGATCAGTGAAATTTTATAATAATCTCTTCTGCTATAGGGAGTCAACGGAGAACAGTATTCCCGTGAAAAGACATTGAAGTGTCCCATTCTGCTGACCCCGATGCACTGTGATGCCAGATTGGGAGCATTTCTTTCATAAAAACCTTTGAGTGATTCGTGTGATTCCATGAATCAAAATTATAAAATTCAAACAAATTAATCAATAAAAAAAATTATTTAAAAAATAAAATGGCTGACAAAGATGCCAGCCATTCAAAAGTGAATATATAGTTGATAATAATTTAATCCCAATCATCATCATGACCATGACCGTGATGTTTAGATTGTTTTTTATAGTATTTTTCCTGGTTTTTATAATATTTCTCCTGTTGTTTACGATATTTCTTATAATCATTCTTATTTCTTCCGTAAACAATCACAGGATTTTGACCTCGGTAATATTTTTTCTTGAAAATAATATATTTTTCTCTGCCCAAAATTCTTTCCAACTCTGAATAACGGTCGTTTCTCCATCTTCCCGGCTCTACCACATATACCCTGTTCCATGTATCGTAATCACGATATCGGTCATTGAGTACATAAATCTGGTTTGCCTGTGTTTTGGACAGCAACAGATCTGCAACAACTCTTTGCCAGTTAACATCCGAAATACTCCTTCTGTAATCGTTGTAATAATCTGACTGGGCATAAGTCAAACTGAACACCCCAACCAAAAATGCTGTTAATAATAACTTTTTCATTTCATTCCCCTTTTAAATTAAACATGATGGCATAGTCAATTAAAGTGCCAAATCTTAATTGCAAATACTAATATTTGTTAAGAAAAATCATAAACAACTGATTATCTTTGAAATATTTCATACATTTTCATGAAATTATTACATGGTAATCATTCTGAAGCTATAATCAGAATGCAGTTCATTTTATTAAACAGGGTTTCACAATCAAATAATAATCAGCGAATTATAATCAATTTTAGGGTTTTAAAGAGTAAGTTTTGTAAGTTTTGGCTAAAGCCAATGGATATATTTTAAAGTCTGGCTGGACTAAAGTCCAGCGCTATTGAATTTTAACGATAAGATCTTTTATCTTTTATCTTTTATCTTTTATCTTTTCATCATTATGTTATAAATTTCGTTAAGATTCCTGAAAACTATTATTTCATATTATTTAATTTCGTAATTTTAGTGGAGAGAATGTTTCTCGGAAAGTTCTCCAAATTATTTTTATCAACCAAATCTTACATTATCATGGAAAATATAAAGTTTCAGGTAACTCCATATCAGGATGAATTACAGCTACTTATTGATGGAAAAAAGGCAGGTTATATGTCCATAGAGGTTGATGGAAGACTGCTTATTGTGTATTATACGAAACTTGATGAAGAACGTGAGGGAAAAGGATACGCCAAATTACTACTGGATGAACTGGTACGCTACGCAGAGGAAAAAGATTTGCTTGTAGACCCTGAATGTGATTTTGTACGGCAGCAGTTTGAAAACCATCCTGTAAGGTATAAAGACATCTGGCATGCCTGATCAATCTTCCCACCAGGCTGTAAATTTCTGTTCTTGCTGATTCAGATCTACTACCTCCCCAATCATCGGCGTGAGGATATTCAATCCTTTTTCTTTTCCAAGAGCAGTTATCTTTTGTAAAGGTTCATTCCATGGGTGAAGAGCCAATGCAAATTTTGCTGCATGAACAGGAATGATACGCTCGGCTTTGAGATCAATACCGGCCTGAATAACATCTTCCGGCAGTGTATGGATATATCTCCATGCTTCTCCATATTGTCCGTTCTCAAGAATAGCATAGTCGAAAGGACCATGTTGCTCACCAATCGTTTTAAAATGGCTATCATAACCACTGTCTCCACCTAAGAAAATTTTCTTGGTTGGCGTTATCAAAACATAGGAACTCCACAGCGTATCATTCTGCCTGATTCTTCTGCCTGAAAAGTGTCTGGCAGGGGTAAAGACAATTTTTATATCATTCTTCAGATTCACTTCAGCTCCCCATTCTTCTTCAATAAACGAATCTTCAGTATATCCCCATCTCTCTAAATGTGCTCCCACTCCCAAAGGTAAAATAGCCATTTCCGTTCTGTCTTTGATAGATTTTACAGTCGGGTAATCCAGATGGTCGAAATGATCGTGGGTTATTACCAGATAATCAATATTGGGAATATCTTCAGGTTTAAAGATATCTGATCCTTTGAATGCCTTGTTAAAATATTTAAAAGGTGAGCCATATGAACTCAATACAGGATCAATCAGGAAGGAAATACCATCGGTCTGCAGATAATAGGATGAATGTCCCAGCCAGATAAACACATCGGTATTTTTATCTATATTTTTTAAATCAGTATGAAGAGATGGAATTTCTTTCAACGGCTTCAACAGCGGATCTTTTTTCCCTAAAAAGAAATCGTAAGTCACTTTCGACATTTTGTAGCCTTCCGTGATAGATGGTGTATAACTGATATTCTGAAACTGTCTTTTTTTATAGAGTTTTGACTGCTTGATCCGTTTCAGCCTCTTTCCTTTTGGCATGCCGCCAAATGCCTTCATATTGATCACTATAAAAAAGGTAACTGTAAGAACAGCTACTGTCGTAATAATCCAATAAACCATCTGTAGAAAATAAATATCAAATGTATTGACTTTTGCTTTTAAATGAAAATTTATTTCATTTTAGTGCATTTTTTAACTAAATTTATCATGTATTTTAGAAAATTTATTATTCATTTAAGTCATGATTAATTTTAAACTTTCTATTTTAGCACCTTAAAAAAACTCAGATATATTGAAAAATTATTCGGTAATATTTCTTCTCGCAATACTTTCGTCTTGTGCCTCTATAAGAAAACACAACGAACAGCGGGCCTCATGTATTCCACCGGAGCAACTCAAAGAGGATGTGGACTTTGCTTATTCAAAATTACAGCAAATGCATCCTCAATTATACTGGTATATTCCCAAGAAGGAATTGGATCATAAATTTGACAGTCTTAAACAGACTCTCACTGAATCTCTTACCCCTCTTCAGTTTTATTTTAAGCTTCAGCCTGTCATTGCGGGAATCCGTGAAGGGCATCTTTCATTGAGAATTCCCAGAAAAAAATTCACCAAAAGGGAGTTTAAAAAACTGGAACATCAGAAAGGAATGTTCAGCCGTTTCGAGTATTATATATCAGGCGATCAGATGTATATTATTCAAAACAAAGATTCTGTTGAGCATATACAACCGGGGACTGAAATTTTATCAATTAACAATGTTCCTGTTTCGGATTATATAAAGAAGTACAGAAGCCTGATCAGCAGTGACGGTGATAATACGACTTTCCATCCCTATTTTTTAAAAGATCTTTTCTTTAATTTTTATACTGCAGAGAACGGATTGGGGAGTAAAGCGACTCTTGAAACGCTTTATCAGGGAGAAAAACGAACGTATACTTTAAACAGAGAAATAAAATCTGACTTCGATCTTGAGAAAGATAAGGAAATGAAGAAAAAGACGCTTGAAAAGAAACTGAACGATTATGTAGTGTCAAGTAATTCTTACAACAGAAGTTTTAAATTCCTGGACAAAGACAGCTCTATCGCTTATATAAAGGTACAAAGTTTCTCCAGAGATTATTCTGATGAATTTTATAAAAAAACCTTTGCCAGGATCAATGAGGCCAAAGCGCCCTACCTCATCATAGATGTCCGAAATAACTACGGAGGCTCTCTCTATGAGATCAATAACCTGTATTCCTATTTAGCAGATGCTCCTTTTACCCTGATCAAACCTTCCCAGGTAACGTCAAGGGATACCCCACTGCGTACCAATTATTTCAGAAAAAGCAATCCCTTAGAATACGCTCTTAAAAGTATTGCCTATCCAAGTTATTTCTTTGCACAGGCTTTCAGCACCTACAAAAAAGACGGAAAGGTTTTCTATAAAATGAAAGCTGATAAACCCACAAAGCCCAATAAACAGGCTTTCCACGGAAAGGTTTTTGTATTGATCAACGGAGGAAGCTTCTCAGCATCTTCTATTATTACCGCCAAGCTTAAGAATGATAAAAGGGCAACTCTTGTAGGTGAAGAAACCGGCGGGGCCAATGACGGCACAGTTGCAGGTTTCTATTCTTACCAGAAACTTCCTAATTCTGAAATCAGATTCCCTATCGGATTACTTTTGGTACAGCCTAATATTAAATTTTCAGACTCACGGAAAGGCGTTATTCCTGATGTAGTAGTGACTGAAAGCATGCAGGATATCATCGACAAAAAAGACCCACAGCTGGATTGGATAAAAAATGAGATTGCTAAGGAAAAAGACAATAAAGGACAATAATTTATAAAGGTTCGGCGGGTTTTCAGCCCGCCGAACTCTTTTCTATCTTTTCAACTCTTCCAGAAGATTTTCAATATGCTGCATATATCTTCCGTAATACCGGTGAAACCAGAATTTTCCGGCCAGATAAAGCAAAAACAATCCTCCAATCACAGAACCTATTAAGATTACTGCAATTTTCAGTTCACTCAAAGGTTTGGGCCACGGGATAAATTCCAGAACAATAAGGATCTCACATACCAGAAACGGTGCAAAACTGATGTAGTATGAAAGATAATATTGTTTATTCAGATTCAGCTGCATCACCAGATCTTTCAGAGAATCGTAGGTTTTAGGTGCAGGATTACTGATGTCATTATACAGTTTAAAGAACTTACTGAAAAAGAAAACGGTAACAATAAGCATGGAAGCAATTAAAACCGTTATATACAATTGTAGTTTAAAAGGCCTGCAGACTGAGCAAACCAAAAAAGCGAAAACAAAAATCCCTATTACCCACCAGAATTCCACACGCATATTTTTACGTATTTTTTCAAGGGGGAGATTCAGTTTATTTCTTTGTTCAATACTTATTTCTGGAGTTTCCTCCATAATATCTTCATTCCAGGTATTTTTCAATTCATCGATATTCATTGGATTACTGATTTTAATGTTTGTTGGTTTTTATTTGGCTTAAGATATCTTTAAGTTTGTTTTTTGCGCGGTTCATTTTCACTCTTACATTTCCTTCAGAAATTCCCATCTGCTCTGCAATCTGTTTTCCTGAAAAATCTTCCAGATAGTAGAATATAAAGGCTTTATCAATAGGATTGAGTTGATGAATAGCCTTATACATTTCAGCCAGGCGCTCTTCTTTGCGGTAATCATAGTCTTCCTGTACAATGATATGATTGGAAAAATCTTCATGGGCAATAAAGCTTCTTCTTTTTTCTGATTTAAGGAAAATAATGGCCGTATTCAAAGCGATTCTGTACAGCCATGTTGAAAATTCGCTTTCACCTCTGAAACCAGGAAATGCTTTCCAGAGCTGATAGGTAATCTCCTGAAAAAGATCATCCCGATCGTCCTTTTCAGTCATGTACATCTTAGAAATCTTAAATAGGATTCCTTTATGCTGTTCAATTTGACTTATAAACTCTTGTTCTAATGAGGTCATGATTTGTTACTCTATAGAGTTAGTTTTCATTTAAAAAAATTGTTACAGTATTTTTACAAAAGAAATAAAAAAACCAGACAGAAAGATGCTGCCAGGCTCTCATTGTGCGTCCTTATAAGTTTATTATTTTTTTTGAATAGTACCTGAAATAATTCTTGTTGAATTTTAATCATCCTTAAAGGGATCTTCCTTATTAACCTAAACAGCTGGTAAAAAGCAGTTAAAATGTGTATAAAAAAAGAACCTGATATGGGAAATATAAGGTTCATCGTTCAGTCTTTATTTAAAATCTAAGAAGTCGTCTTTTTCAAGATAATGGTTCAGGGCATCAATAAGCTGAGATGAAGTGACACCAGCATATTGCCGAAAAGCAAGATCCACAACATCCTGAATATTCTCATCAGAACACATATAGTTCAGTTTATTTTGAAAAACAAAATCGGGTAAGATTTCATTATCATTCTCACCAATGTCCAAAGGGTCACCAATAAAGATTTTCATTTGCTGTTCAAATTCATCTTTTGAAGAGTACACTGCATAATTATAATCCGGATCAAAAGATGTCTTCCGGTCCTGTTTATTCTTTACAAGCTCAAGAAATTCCTCTATAGGAAACACTTGATTTTTAATCTCATCCATATTACATTTTTTTACCTCGACGTCCTAAAGATAGGAAATTTAAAGAAAGGCAGAGCAACTTCTAATTCAACTGATCTAAAGCTTTTTGCAGCGTTCCTATATCAAGAAAATGAAATTTGGCACCCACTATGATAATAAGAAGAAGTACTGCTGTCAAAAATAAAATGATAAAAATATACATTGAAACAAACCATATAACGGTATTCAGAATATTTCCTTTGATACCCATTTTATTCATGAAAAATTTCTGTGAACGTTCAAACCACGTTTTTTTCTTTTCAGGTCCGGGACTTACCTCAATCTCATTAAGCTCATCTACCAAGCGTACTACATCATCAATATACCTTCCGTACATATAATAGATCCAGTATTTTATGATAAAAGCAATCAGGAGCAGAGTGATCAGAAGGCTGATCCCGAAGATAGCCAGATTATATTCCATCTCAAAATGGAAATTAATCCTGATCAGAGAAAGAAGAAACCCAAGAGGGATATAGGAGACATAATAGGCTATATAAATTTCTTTCGATATGAGAAGCTGGGTTTTAAGATTGAACAAATCATAATTTGTATTGATGCTATTCTTTTGAAGCAGCTTATACAGTTTCAGAAAGCGGGAATAAAAATAGACGATAATAACAAGGGTCAGAATTGTGACAAATGCAGATATGATTTTAATATTAGAATCAGCAGAAGCAAACGGGAAATTGGTTAACAGTAAAGGCAGCGTTACAATCATCAGCCAGAACTCTGTTTCCATATTCACTTTGAGCATCTGTAACGGGGAATGTATTTCCTTCTGTTTTTCAAGAGAAATTTCAGGAGATTCCTGTCCTGTATCTTTATTCCAAAGTTCTTTAAAGTTTTCTAACTCCATCGTTTTATCTTTTAATGAGAACCTGCTCCTTGTTTGGTAATAATCTCTTTCAGCTTCTCTTTTGCCCTTTTCAGCTTTACTCTTGTATTGACTTCAGTAATTCCTAGCTGAACGGCAATTTCTTTTCCCGAAAAACCCTCCAAAAAGAAAAATATAAGCGCTTTATCAATAGGGCTCAGCTGATGAATAGCTTCATACATCCGCTTCATATTCACATCATCCGTATCATTATAAGGTTCCTGCCGGGCACTCAGCCCATCTACATTCTGATTCTGTATAAAACTACGTTTTTTTTCACTTCGCAGGAAAACAATTGCTGTGTTGAGCGCAGTTCTGTACAGCCATGTGGAGAAGTCACTCCTCTTTTGAAAATCACCGTATGATTTCCAGGCCTGGTAGATGATCTCCTGATAGAGGTCATTCTGATCGTCCTTATTATCCATATACATTTTAGAGATCTTGAAAACAACACCTTTGTGCTTTTCAATTTTCTCTAAAAATTCTTTTTCCGGTGAAGACATGATTTACACACTGATCCTTAGATAATATTTCTAAAAAATATCATCTTATTATAACACAAAACTCTAATTTTCGGCATTAAGTTAAAAAAATCCTCAACAAATAAAGAAATTTATTGAGGATTTTTATTTATGTTAAATACAATAGGATCAGAAAATATAATCTGTGCTCAAAAAATTGGAATCATGTTCTCTGACAATAATATTGAGTAATTCTTTATTGGAGTCTGTAAGTTTTGCCGCTACCAGAGACCGGATTGAGAATGAACGGAGCGCATCAAAAACAGAAAGTGTTCCTTCCGCACTGTCTTTTCTTCCGGTAAACGGAAAGACATCCGGACCTCTTTGTGCCTGGCAGTTGATATTGACACGGCTTACAAGGTTCACGAATGGATCAATCAGCCTTGCTACTTCCTGTGGATCTTCACTGAAAATACTTACCTGCATCCCGTGCGAAGCATTCACCTGATACTCTATAGGTTCTTCTATGTCTTCAAACGGAACAACAGGAATCACCGGACCAAACTGTTCCTCATGATATAGTTTCATCTCACTGTTTACCGGATAAACTACTGCCGGAAAAACAAAAGATTCATCCGTATAACCTCCGTCTTTATTCAAAACAGCAGCTCCTTTGTTTAATGCATCATCAATACATTCTTTCAGATAAGGAGGTTTATTGACTTCCGGAAGCGGTGTTACTTTTACGTCTTTTTCCCACGGTAATCCTGGTTTCAGAGCAGAAACCGCTGCACTTAGTTTTTCTGTAAATTCTAAAGCAATCTCTTTCTGAACAAATATAAGCTTCAGTGCTGTACATCGCTGTCCGTTGAAAGAAAGTGCACCTAAAATACATTCACTCACGGCTACATCAAGATTCGCATTTTTGGTCACAATAGCTGCGTTTTTGGCATCCAGACTCAGAATAGCTCTTAAACGATTCACTTTCGGATGCAGCTTTTTCAATCCGTTAGCCACTTTACTTGATCCGATGAAGGCCAGAACATTCACTTTTCCGCTTTCCATGATTGGCGTGATAATTTCTGATCCTTTTCCGTATAAAGTATTTACAGTTCCTTTCGGGAATGCTTCTTTAAAAGCGTTTAATAAAGGATAATGAGCCAGTACGCCGTGTTTCGGAAGTTTAAACAGAATGGTGTTTCCCATGATCAAGGCAGGAATCAGTGTGGTGAAAATTTCATTCAGAGGATAATTGAATGGTCCCATACTTAAAACCACTCCAAGTGGCGCTCTTCTGATCTGTGCAATGGTACCTTCTGCCTGTTGAAAGCGGGAAGATTCTCTGTCCAGATCCTTCAGGGCATCAATGGTCTGGTTGATATAATCTACGGTACGGTCAAATTCTTTGGTAGAATCAGCAAGCGTTTTTCCAATTTCCCACATCAGTAATTTAATGATCAGATCCCTTTGCTGGATCATCAGGTACACGAATTTCTGCATACATTTAATGCGTCCTTCTACAGACATAGTCGGCCATTCCCCAAGACCATTGTCATAGGCTTTTACACAGGCTTCAAGGACATCCATGGCTTCTTTCGGGCCAATATTCGGGATACTTCCCAAAAGTTTTCTTTCTAATCCGTTTTCTGTAGGAATACATACCGGGGAATAAATTTCGGTGACATCTCCGTTCCATTCTACCAGTTCACCATTCAACAAATAAGTTCTCTGGTGGATCACCGGAACTTTATACTCTTCCGGAATTTCATTTTCACTTTTAAAAATGTGATGGAATGATGCTGTATTTTCTGAACTCATAAATCTCTGTATTTTTTATGTGATAAGATTCTCCTTCTAAGGAGGTTTTTGTAATATAAAGGTAGAAGTAAAATGTTTTGAAAAAAACAATCTGACAATAGATTTGATCTATTTGAATTAAAATTAATCTCAGCTCCTGAAAAAAGAATAATTTAGCTGAAAAATAAAATTTCATGTTTTCAAAATTAGTTTTCAGTACACTGTTATTCTTTTCTGCAATAGGCTTTGCACAAAAATCTAAAGCAATCAATACGGTTTTAATGGGAGGAAAAGAAGTACATACTTATGCAAAATTACCGGCGCTGAATAAGCCAGCTCCTAAATTTACCCTTACAGATGTGAATATGAATGATCAGACACTGGAATCTTACAAAGGAAAGAATGTGATCTTAAATATCTTTCCCAGTGTAGATACAGGTGTTTGTTCAGCTTCCGTACACCATTTCAATGAAGAGGCAGGGAACCTTCCCAATACAGTAGTCCTTTGTATTTCCAAAGATCTTCCGTTTGCACAGAAAAGATTCTGCGGTGCTGAAGGAATTAAAAATGTAGTAATGCTTTCAGATTTCCGTTCCGACTTTGGATGGAACTATGGTGTAGAACTGATAGATTCTGCCATGAAAGGTCTTCTGAGCAGAGCTGTTGTAGTAATAGACCCTTCCGGAAAGATCATCTATGAAGAGCAGGTACCTGATATTTCTCAAGAACCGAATTATGAAGCAGCTATTGCAGCAGTAAAATAACATCTCACTTTTACATTAAACCATTAAGATAATTTAAAGATTTAAGATTATTAAGAAAAGCATATAGCTTAAAGCATCAAGATGTTTTCGTTTACCTACCTTAACAATTAAAATTTTCTTAATGGTTAAAAATATAAAACTCAGCAAAACGCTGAGTTTTTTGGTATTGTTATTGGAAAACGCCAAGGCGCAAAATAAAATTAAAACGATATTTTTTAAGGCGCAAGGATTTTATCTCCGATAAAATTGGGTACAGCCTATTTAATCTCCGTCTCCGCCAATAGAATGAAATTCTTTTGTTGAAAAATGCAGGAACAGTAAAGTAAGCAAATCATCAATAGAATCATCCACTTCTACATGAAAAACAGTTTCTTTTAACCTTCTTTTCTCTTCGCTTATATCGATCAATATTTTCCCTTTTTCAATCAGCTGTCGGTTCTTTTTTAATTTAAAATAATAGATCTGAACTCCCTGCCCCGACTTAATAATTCTTTCTTTGGCCAGATCGGTAAAGTAAACTACTGTATTAGCATCAAAAAGCTCTACATCATTCTTCAAGAAGCCTACATTCTTAATATTGTATTTTTTCGAGTTTAAAACTATATATTCCTCATAATGAAACAACTTACTACTCTTTATTATTCTTCCGATTTCATTTCCTATATCAGAAATCAGGACCAAATCCTTTTTCCGAAAGTGTGCTGTATATTTTTTCAAAGTTGTCTACTGATTATTTCTTCTTTTTAGTTGTTATAATAACGACTTTGTTTTTAACTTTTTTGTCAGGGTTCATATGTTCTCAGTTTTCGTGACATTGCTTAGGAATCGTCAGTTTCATGGTTATCTCTTTTATCCTCTAAGATAGTTAAATCTTTCTTTTCTTTTTAGTAGTAATCACTACTACTCCGCCTTTGGCTTTTTCACCAAACTTTGCAGATGCAGAAGCGCCCTTCAGGATATTCATTGTTTTTATAAGATTAGGATCCAGTGCTTTTACTTTTTCATAATCACTTATTTTTCCATCTACAATATACATAGGCTGATAGATTACTCCGCTTGAGGGAGCCCCACCAATACGTATACTGTTATTATCTTTAGAAGGCTCCCCAACAGATAATCCCGGCAATTTTGTGATGAGTTCTTTTCTTTCCTTTTCTTTGCTGTCTAATAAAACATTAGCCGATACTACTGAAACTGAGCCAAGCAATTTTCTGTCTCTCTGAGTACTGAAAACAATTTCCTTTACTTCTTCAGTCTTTAGGGTATCGCAGGTTTTATTTTGCTGTGCATTCACACTTACAATTCCACCCGTTGTCAGGATAGCGCCTACCGCAAATTTCACAAAAAGAGTATTGATATAAGAATAATGCAACTCCCGGTTGAGCTGTGATGGATTAAAATTTCCACAGATCTCTTCCGAAGTTTTGGAAAACACATCTATAATATCATCATCCGGAGCTTTCCTGAAGTCTCGTACTGTTTTGGAACAAACAGCACAGAATCTTCCTTTTTCATCAGGGGTCATTGTATTCCAGTTTTCGTGACAGGGTTTGGGTATTGTGATTTTCATAGTAAGCTTTTATTATAAAGATGAGCTTATAGCAGAAAAGGTTGGAAAGAGTTGTGAAATTTTCTAACATTTTAATTTTGTTGGAAAATCGTTTACATAGTCTTCCTATGTACTCACCCTGTCATTCCTCAGGAATCTAAACCCTTATTTTTTTCATCAATCCAAAAGCTTTCACTGCATAGATTCCTACGGAATGACAAACTGCATGGATAATCTAAGCGGATAGTTTGTATTAAAAGTCTAGGCAAATAAATGTCTATATATGCTTCCTAAGCGCTCACCTTGTCATTCCGCAGGAATCTAAACCCTTATTTTTTTCATCAATCCAAAAGCTTTCACTGCATAGATTCCTACGGAATGACAAACTGCATGGATAATCTAAGCGGATAGTTTGTATTAAAAGTCTAGGCAAATAAATGTCTATATATGCTTCCTAAGCGCTCACCTTGTCATTCCGCAGGAATCTAAACCCTTATTTTTTTCATCAATCCAAAAGCTTTCACTGCATAGATTCCTACGGAATGACAAACTGCATGGATAATCTAAGCGGATAATTTGTATTAAAGTCTAGGCAAATAAATGTCTATATATGCTTCCTAAGCGCTCACCTTGTCATTCCGAAGGAATCTAAACTCTTATTTTTTTCATCAATCTAAAAGCTTTTACAGCATAGATTCCTGTGGAATGACAATAAGAACGTAAAAAGCTCGCCAATGGCTAAGAAATCTTACTTCCCTACAATTTTCCTCTAAAAAGAAATATTTTTTTCCACTAATATTTTGCATATTTGTAGAAAATACGGGTCATGCAAAAAGAAAAACTACGTAACGTAAGAAAAAGAAAAGGCATCACACAACAGCAGATTGCTGACATCATCGCCACAGATGTATCCAACTACAGTAGAAAAGAAAGCGGAGATGTAGCCATAAGAAAGGAAGAATGGGAAAAAATCGCCCGTTACCTGGAAGTTTCTGTAGAAGAGATCTATGAAGAAGAAGATGCCAAGCAAATCTATAATTTTGATAACATCACTGAAAGTAGTGGCTTTGGAAATAATATAAATGGTAATCTTTATTGTAATGTACCCGAATTCCTTCTCGAAAACCAAAGAGACTATATAGAACACCTGAAGAAGGAAAACGAAAGGCTACAGGAAGAAATAAAGGCTCTTAAAAATAAATAAACCATTAAGAAGGTTGAAAGTATTAAGAATATTAAGCATCACGCTTTATAAAACATCTCTGATGTTTCCCCTTAACTAGCCTTCACTACATAAAAATCCTTAATGGTTCAAAAAAATAAAACTCAGCTGTATGCTGAGTTTTTTTGTACGGTAATTGAAAACGCAAAGATCAAATTAAAAAATACTATACTCAAGCGAGCAAAGAAAGAATCAATCAAGATTGATTTTATGAAGCTACCGTTTACATCCCGCTTCATCAGTGGCACAGCCACATCCCTTTGCTTCCTTATTTTAAAAAGAGTAATAATTAAAAACTTTGCGTCAAAAAACATGTTTTATTGGTAAACGCAAAGGCGCAAAAGGATAGTAAAAACAACCTGCTTTAAGGCGCAAAGATTTTATCTCCGATAAAATTGATGACACTTCACTTGCTGAAAATCTTAGATTTTCTTGCGCCTAAAAAATAATACTTAAACTTAAATAATCTTGCGCCTTAGCGTGTTTCCAACAAAACAAATACTTATGTCTGCGGTGCTGTATCACCACCTTCTTTCTTCCCTAGCGAAGAATTTTTAGCCGCTTTCACCAGCTCATTGGTATCACTATAGAAAAACTCCCAGCCGGAAACATCTTTCATTGCTGTAATCAGATTAAAATAAGATTTCAATGTTTTCTCCAGACCTTTTCGGATGGCAGTAGCACTTGTCATCTGGCGAAGATCTGCATTAGCTTCCGCCTGTTCGGAAAAAAGCGTTTCAAAGGACTGATGTTTTGCTTTCATATCCGCATATGCTGCAACCAGAGAAAGCGCAGATAGTTTCTGTGTATTTTCGGGAGTTTCCAGTTCCTCTATCAGCTTTTTCATTTGGGCGGTTTGGGAAGAGTAACTCAGCCTGTCAAGGTTCAGCCCAAATTTCTTAAATACCAGATACAGTTCTTCTGCGTTTTGATAGTTCTTGGCGGAGGACAATTTTCTGTAACCGTTCAGGAAGGCTTTCAGGTTACTGTACGCCATGTCTCTTTCATGATCTGCTGTGGCCACATCTGTTCCTTTTCCGCTATAGATTTTCTTTGTATAGACTTTATCATACTCCACATACGAAGACTGCAAAGCTCCTATAAGCGGATGATTGATGATAACTGGATATTTGCCGGATTGGGCATTGGAAATAATTCTTTGAGCTAAAGTAGCAAGATCTTTAGTACTCAACTCTGTGAGTGCAATTTTCATACTTGTGTTTTTTGGTTTTAATAAATTAACACTCAAATATATAAAAAAGTTGTTGGGTTACAAACATACCTACAACAAACCTCCCGACATCACGGGAGGTCCCCCCCAACTTGCAGGAGACTTCCTGAAATCTCGGGAAGTCACAAACATATTTGTTTTTAGCAATCCGAGGACTCGGGAGGTTTGTTTTACTATTGTTTTAGACTTTTGGAGGGGTTGGGGAGGTTATAAACGGGGTTGTTGTGAAGTAGGGAGTTTTTGGGTTACGGAAAACCGTAAGGCTTTGAGAATGATGTAGTTTATATTTGGGGAAATTTCCGTAGAAATACGGAGATTATTGTAATAGTAGTTTTTTATATTTGAGAGTTAAGGATTCGATAGTAAACATGTGAATGTAAGGTTTATTTTCGCTCCAAGTAATATGTAACAAAACAATCATACTAAAAAATAAAATATGTTAGAAAAAGATGAAAAAAAAATTCAAGAGGAATTAATAAAACTAATCAAAGAAAAATTATTAAAAGGATTCAAAGATTCAAAAGGGAAACCCGTTGAAAGTATTGAGTATGTGCAAATAATAAATATCGAAGAGGATAAAGAAAATCAGAATCGAAATAAAATAATCATAAAGCAAGTAATTGCTGATGCAAGATTACTAATCCAATTTATAGAAGGCTCAACAAGCTCTCTAAATACTCAATTTAAAAATAACAAATCAATTGAATTTTTAATAAATCAATCTACAGACGAAGTTGATTTGGTTGAATCAGATGTGACGTTTATTGAATACAAGATATTTTAAATACTCTTTTGAAACTGACTAAAATTATAGCCAATGAATAAACTAGAAGAGTTTTTACAAGAAATAAAGAAGCAAAAAAAGTCTGAAAAAATATCAACGAAACAAGTTATATCGTATTATGGTGTGGCAAAACGTGGATGGCGAGTCATTGAAAATGTAAATTCCTGGTTAGAAAAATATGAATTGGAAATGAAACCTCCATTAGATAGAACTAATTTTTATGGTTCTGTGGAAATTTCATTGAAACCTACAATACAATCAAATGGAGAATTAAAAAAAGCCAAATATGTTGATGTTATTCCTCGTTTAAATATTATAAAATCTTCAGATTTAAATTGCCCTGATAATATTTATGGTTTAGTTTCAGTACGAAAAGAAACTTCTATAACCGAAGCAATAACTTTAATGATAAAACATAATTATTCACAACTCCCAATTCTATCAGGTTCTAAAGAAGCTTTTGGTTTAGTTAGTTGGAAAAGTATAGGAATGGCATTAGCATTAGGAAAGAAATGCGAATTCGTTAAAGATTGTTATGAGTCTGTAGAAGTATTAAATTATGATGAACCTCTTTTTAAAGCAGTTAAAATAATATTAGACAAAGAAGTTGTTTTAGTTAAGGATTCAAAAAAAGATATTTCTGGAATTGTTACCGCAACTGACATTGGAGAGCAGTTTCTTATCTTATCAGAACCTTTTTTACTTATTGAACAAATTGAAAATTTAATTCGTCAAATTTTAGATGACAAATTAACTCTGGATGACATAAATACTGTTTTAGATCTGGAAAAATATAACAAAGAGATCAGACACTTATCTGATTTAACATTTGGACATTATGTAAGAATTATTGAAAATGAAAATCTTTTTAAAAAATTAGAAATTAAAATCGATAGAGTTATCCTACAAAAAATGCTTACTGATGTAAATATAACTCGAAATGAGGTTATGCATTTTAATCCCGAAGAAATGGAAGAAAATAAATTATTAAAACTAAGACAAACTCTAGATTTTTTACAGGCAATTGTTGAGCATAAGTAGTACATTATCGCATTACTAGTAAAAGAACCTAAGCTTGCACTAGTCTATTAATTAATATTATTATAATTTTTAAAGTATGGCAAGTAAAACAATTTTCGAAATAAAGGACAACTTTATTAAATTTCAAGAGCTCTTTGAAAAGAGGAAAACTATCACTAAGGATCAAATTATTTTAGTTGAAAAAGAAACAAAAAAAGATTGGACGATTGGCAATTCTGACACTGAAATAGAATTAGAATTCGATGATTTAGAGTTTATTGTAGAAAAGAAAAAGCTTAACAAAAAATATGGCCTAAAGTTCAGAAGTCAAAAGTTTTGTAAAACTCCTTTTTTTCGTTTTGATTCAGATGGTCCTGCACATCGAAATTATGATGAGAATATTCCCTTAAGCGAACAAATAGTTACAACTCCCCATTTTAATACATTCAATTCAGACGGAATTTCCATAGCTTATAAAAATGGCATCCTAAAAAATGAAGAGACTGCTAAAATTATTGTTGATGATATAAATTTTGGAGTATCTTTATTTTGTCAAGAAACCAATTCAAAATCTAGAAATAAAGATTGTCCTGAAATTGTTTTGAAAGAAGCAACATTGAATTACAACTATGAAGAAATGGTTAATTTTGATGACTTAAATTTTGAATAATGGAAAATGATGAAATAATAAATTTAGTAAAATCATCTTTTTGCAACTTAACTAGTGCAAGAGTTAGAAATAACTTCATAGAAATTATTACAGGTTATTCTACAATTAACTTTAAGTTTATTTCTGTTTTTATCTATAAAAGTAAAAATGGTAAATATATTGTTTCTGATTATGGCTGGCTAGATCAAAACTATTATGAAATATCTTTCAATGAGGAACAAGAAGAAATTACTGAAAGAATTAAGCAATCATACTTATATACCTACGATGTAAAACAAACAGAGGATACTGAAAAAAATATTTTCTATTATAAATCTACAGAAAACATTTCTAATATTGCATCTCTTGTTTTTGATATGGCTAATTTTTTAGTTGGAGTTATTAATGCTTATTGCTTGAGGTATAAAGATGAAAAAGATGATCGAGAAAAAGAAAATTTTAGAACTGAAGCAAATAATTTTTTAAAGCAACATTATAATCAAAATGTCAGGATAGACAGATATTTGAAAGATTTAAAAAACATAAAATTTAATGCGATTATATTTAAGGGTAATAAGCTCAATTTATTGACATATGTAACAGGCTCAACCCCACAATATTTTGAAAGTGGGTTAAGAAAATCAATTGTTAATTTTGAAATATCAGAAAAATCTGTAGAAAATAAAGATATTACAGAAAAGATATCTATAATTAACGATTCTTGTGATGGCTTCGTAAAATCACGTTCTGAAAGTTTGCTAGAATTGCTTCATGAAAAATCTTCACGAGAACCTATTTTGTGGAGTGAAAAAGAAAAAGTACTAGAAATAATATCAGCCTAAAGAATAAAACCTGCTTCACAGCAGGTTTTATTTATATCTAAAATGTTTTACAGTAAATTTTCATCTACCAGATTCGGAAGAGTTACCTTCAGATTAGGTTCTGCTTCCATGGCTCTTTTAATCGCGAAAACAGCACCTTCGTTTCTTGCCCAGCTTCTTCTTGAGATTCCGTTGTTTACATCCCAGAAAAGCATAGACTTCAGTCTTCTGTCGGCATCATCGCTTCCGTCCAGAAGCATTCCGAAACCACCGTTGATCACTTCACCCCAGCCTACTCCACCACCATTGTGAATGGAAACCCAGGTAGCCCCTCGGAAACTGTCACCAATCACATTGTGAATGGCCATATCTGCGGTAAATCTTGATCCGTCATAGATATTGGAAGTCTCTCTGTAAGGAGAATCTGTTCCTGAAACATCATGGTGGTCTCTACCCAATACTACAGGTCCTATTTCTCTATTTTTAATAGCTTTGTTGAAGGCTTCTGCAATTTTCATTCTTCCTTCTGCATCTGCATAAAGGATTCTCGCCTGCGAACCTACTACCAGTTTATTTTCCTGTGCTCCTTTGATCCACTGGATGTTGTCTTTCATCTGCTGCTGGATCTCTTCAGGAGAGTTTTTTACCATTTCTTCCAATACTGCACAAGCAATATCATCCGTTTTCTGCAGATCTTCCGGATTTCCGCTGGAACATACCCAACGGAACGGCCCGAAACCATAATCAAAACACATAGGCCCCATGATATCCTGTACATAACTCGGATATTTGAATTCTCTTCCCAATGTCGGATTTTCTGCCATTACATCTGCTCCCGCTCTTGAAGCTTCCAATAAAAAGGCATTTCCATAATCGAAAAAGTAGGTTCCTTTTGCTGTATGTTTGTTGATGGCTGCAGCATGTCTTCTCAATGTTTCCTGAACTTTTTCTTTGAATAGTTCCGGGTTTTCAGCCATCATGGTATTAGACTCTTCAAATGTCTGTCCTACCGGATAATAACCTCCAGCCCAAGGATTGTGAAGTGAAGTTTGGTCTGAACCTATATCAATTCTTAAATCTTCCTGATCGAATTTCTCCCACACGTCAACAATGTTTCCAAGGTAAGCCAGCGAAACCGTTTCTTTGTTAGCCTGTGCTTCTCTTACTCTTTTAACCAGTGCATCAAGGTCTTCATAGATCTCATTCACCCATTTCTGATCGTGACGGATTTTAGTAATTTTCGGATTTACTTCTGCGCATACAGTAACGCAACCGGCGATGTTACCAGCTTTTGGCTGAGCACCGCTCATTCCTCCTAATCCTGAAGTCACGAAAAGTCCTCCTTTAGGCTCTTTTTTAATTTTTCTGAAAGCATTTAATGCTGTAATCGTGGTCCCGTGAACAATTCCCTGCGGACCAATATACATATAACTTCCTGCCGTCATCTGTCCGTATTGTGTAACGCCCAATGCATTGAATTTCTCCCAATCATCTGGTTTTGAATAATTCGGGATCATCATTCCATTGGTTACAACCACTCTTGGTGCATCTTTATGAGACGGGAACAGTCCCATCGGGTGTCCTGAATACATCACCAATGTCTGCTCGTTGCTCATTTCCGAAAGATATTTCATGGTCAGCAGATACTGAGCCCAGTTGGAGAATACAGCTCCGTTTCCACCATAGGTAATCAATTCGTGAGGATGCTGTGCTACTGCATAATCCAGATTGTTCTGAATCATCAGCATGATCGCTTTTGCCTGCTCAGATTGTCCCGGATAATCTGTAATAGGTCTCGCCTTCATTTCATAATCCGGACGGAAACGGTACATATAAATTCTTCCGTAATCTTCCAGTTCCTGTTTAAATTCAGGAATCAGTTCTGCATGAAACTGAGGTTCAAAATAACGTAATGCATTCTTTAATGCCAGTTTTTTTTCTTCTTCCCCCAGGATTTCTTTACGCTTCGGAGCATGGTTGATATTGGTCTCGTATGGTTTTGGTTGTGGCAGCTGATCAGGAATCCCCTGCTGTATCTGTTCTTGAAATGTCATATTGCTATTTAAAGATCTATGTTTTAAACAATGTTTGAAGTTTTAAAGATATTCAAATTAGAAAATATAGGCAAGTGAAAGGATGAAAATGGCTTAGGGTTTAGGGTTATTGAACGCAGATATCATTCACAGTATGATATTAATAGTATGTTTGAATAAACGTGCCTCAATTCCCCTCCAAAGAAAGTCATTATTCAATACAAAAAAACCTTACTGAAATTCAGTAAGGTCTTATGTACAGTATTTGTTAAAAATACCTTGAGTTTTATTTTTTTATAAATTTTTCAACAAAATTTTCTTTGTTTCCTTTTAGATGGATGTAATATACCCCTATAGGAAGATGAGAAACATCAATTGTTGGTTTTAATTCAGCTGATTTGATTACTACTCTTCCCAAATTATCTACAATTTGATATTGATTCAAGCCTTCTGTTTTTACATTCAGAATACCTGTTGTCGGATTAGGATAGATCATGTTTTTCTTACCCGTTTTCTCTTCTCGGGTATGCAAAGTTGTTTGAGGAATAAGCCTGACAAGCCCTCTCACGGGCTGACCATCAAATTCCCTGAACTCACCGCCTACAAGAAAACCATTTCCTTGTCTCTTAATTGAAGATACGTCATCTGAATAATTATTAGGGTATGGTGTTACAAAACCGGTTCCGATATCAAAAGTAGGATCTACCGTTCCATTGGGATTATGTCTTACCAGCCCTTTAAAGTTGAAAAGCTCTGTGAAAGCGGTAAAAAACTTACCATTATTTTCAAATTCAAATGGCTGTTCTCTGGTAGTCATTCCATCATCATAAGATTGTGCAATAAATGAATTATCCACTGTTCCGTCTTCGTTAAATCGCATTAGTTTATGTCCAAAAATCAGATTGGAAATCGCATAGATTTTTCCATCCGGTGCAGGATACATGTCATTAATATTCGGTTGAGATGTTATTGTTGTAAAGGTTCCGTCTATTTGTCCATTTGGTAAAAGTCTGGCCATTACACTTTTAGATAAACTAGTGTCATAACCCGTTAACAGGATCTTTCCATCAGGCAGTAATTTAAGTCTGCTAAGCAAACTGTAAGGCTCTGCATAATCTATGGTGGTATCTATATTTCCGGCCTGATCCAGGACTACGAATTTATTATCAATAGGAACCGATACATTATTTTTAACATAATAAGACATTCCCGGAACTAGTATCTTATTATCATTAAACAGGATAAAGTTCTTAAATTTTAAGGATCCAAATAACCCCCGATCATTGCCTACCAAGCTAAAAAATGTAGGATCTAAGCTTCCGTCATAATTCAACCTTACAACTCCTCCTCCATTTTCACCTCCGTGTATTGTTCCTTCTGTTCCCAGTAATATTTTACCATTGGGTAAGAATTTAATATCAGCAGGTTCTTGAGACGAGTGAAATAATAATGGTGATGGCACTTTAAAGCCATTATCAACACTTCCGTCAGCATTTAGACGCACAATCCTATCACTTGGCTGTCCGTTATAAGCATAAAAATTACCTGTCACAATAATTTTCCCGTCCGGCTGCATAAATATTTTATTGGGAGCAGTGTCAAAACCTTTACAAATATTTTGAAACGTAGAAATTCTATCTCCGGCCAGAGGAGAAAACATCACCATATTCCCTGCCACATCTTCATTATAATATTTCATAGAACCGGTAGCAATAACATTCCCGCTCGAATGGAAGCTAAGATTATTAACATAGTCTGAAAATCCATATCCATTGATAAGCCGTGTTACTTTCCCCTGAAAAGCAGGATCCAGTGAACCATCATCATTTAAACGCATAATTCCTGGTGCAGACTGCCCGCCATACGATTTAAAACTTCCTCCCACCAAGGCCTTTCCATCCGGCTGTAAAAGGATTGAATAAACTCCGTCAAGACCAGTTCCTGAAGGATAATTCTGATAAAAGCTTTTCACTACAAATCCCAGATCTCTTGTTCCATCTGCATTCAGTCTCATTAAAAACTGGTTATTTCCGCCAAAAATAAATTTTCCGCCAATATAAATTTTACCATCGTTTCTCACAGCAACCGTTTTAATTCCCACTCCACTAAAATTGGAATAATCAGGTTGGGTAAATGAAGTATCGGCAGATCCGTTTACATTATGTCTTAAAATACGATTGAAATAGTAAGTCGTTATAATTTTACCATCTGGCTGAAGTTCAAAATTACTGACATCAGAATCATATCCTGTAAAATCAAAATCAAATGATGAATCTACAGATCCGTTTGTATTCAATTTTAAAATATATTTTTTGGTTGCTCCATTATAGGTTATAAAATTACCCCCAAGCAGAATCTTATCTCCGGCAAGCACTGCTACTTTGTTTACAGAAGGATTATCGGTAAATTGAGGAAATGAAAAGTTTCCAATATTGAAAGTAGCATCTTTAGTTCCATTGGCAGTAAGCCTTACCATATATTTTGAAGCCACATTATTATGTAAAGTGAACCCTCCTGCTACCAGAATTTTACCATCGCTCTGCAAAGCGACACTTTTCACAAACCTGTTAAAAACAGCTGTTGTAAAAGTGGGATCTATGGAATTATCAGGATTGATCCTTACCATATTGTAAATATCACCTCCCGGAACAGGCATAAATGTTTTATATACTACAAGAATTTTCCCGTCTGGCTGGGAAATACTAAAATCGATTTCCCGTTTGCCATCAATAAAATATTTATTGGTTTGAAAAGCCGCATTAAAATCAGGGTCTTTTATATACTTATCTTGAGAATAAAGATTAGAAAAAATAACACTAAAAAAAGAAACCAGTAGTGCTCTGGTATAGAAACTCATCATCATAAAGTTTAAAATTAGTTTTCAGCAAAAATACTGATATTAATTAACATGATTCAGCCCAGTAATTCAAACATTTATGTAAGGAAAAGTTTCTGTTTAACAAAAAACCTCACTGAAATTCAGCAAGGCTAGTCTGTTATCATCGAAGTTTAAGTTAAAACATCATCATTTTCTTCTTCATGGTCATCTTCATTATCGCTGAGGCTCCAATAGTTGTTCTCTTCATCTTCTTCTCCTATTTCTTCCATTTCATCATCGTCATCCACTCCCGGAATATCTAAGCCTTTATCTATTTTATCTTCGTCAAAATCTTCATCTAAAATAGGATTCCCGTCTCCGTCAAGCGAAATATGTTTTTCTCTCTTAAATATATCTTCGTTGGGGTTATAATCCATCTGTTCTAACCTCTTGTTCTGTTGATTAATATTTTTCTCTGGTGCCATAATATTTAAGATTTTAGGTTTATATAATCAGAACAAAAATAATTCCAAGTTATGATGAATGAGCAGAATAAACGTCAGGATTTGCACAATGCGGCATTTTTTCATTTTTTGAAAAAGCAATGATGTTTCCTGCAGCCAGTCTTGCCATCCCGTTTCGGGCTTCAATAGTGGCAGAACCAATGTGCGGCAAAATACAGACACTTGAAAGTTCAAGAATAGGATCATCTGCTGACATAGGTTCCGGGTTAGTAACATCAAGACCCGCTCCCCATATTTTTTGATCAACCAACGCCTGATACAAATCTTTTTGATTGTGAAATCCTCCTCTGGCCGTATTGATGAAAATAGCATCCGGCTTCATCTGTTCAAATATGGACTCATTGAATAATTCTTTATGGTCAGGAGTAAAATTGGCATGAATGCTCAGTACATCTGAGTTTTTGATCAGCTCTTCAAAAGAAACATAAGCTGCTCCCAATTCCTGTTCCGCTTCTTCATTATGATGACGGTTATGGTAAATGATATTCATTCCAAAAGCCTTCTTAGATTTCTCAGCCATTTCATAACCAATACGCCCTAGTCCAAAAATCCCCAAGGTTTTCCCATAAAGCTCTTGTCCTAAAGCATGCAAAGGATCAAATGCACCCCAGCTTCCGTCTTTTACTTTCCGGAAATTGTAGCTTGCTCTTCTTGCTACGGACTGCATGAGTAAAAAAGCAACATCTGAAGTGGCTCTGCTCAAAACATCAGGCGTATTACCCACAGGAATATTTCTTTGGGTAGCTTCTTTGATATCTACATGATCGAATCCCACAGAATATAAAGCAATGGCTTTTACATTCGGGCAGGCTTCAAAGAAGCTTCTGTCATATTTAAATTCTGCCCCAATGCTTACAAGGGTATCGGTATTTTTACAGTAATTCAGCCATTCTTCATAAGAAAGGTTTTCTTTTTCCGGAACTGTAATTTCCAGTCCTGCTTCTTCCAGCATTTTAATTCCTGTTTCGGGAATTTTTTTATTGATAAAGACTTTCATTGTGATGGATTAATGATGGTAAATAAAAAACCTCACTCGCAAAAAGTAAGGTTCATGAACTTTAATATTAAAAATTATTTCTTTTCATCTGAATGATCTTTGCTTTTCTCCCAGGCTTCAGAAGCAATTTCCTGAATTTCTGTCCAAACTTCTTTCGCGGATTTCTGAGATTGTGTCATAAATCCCTGTTTGGTCGCTTCCTGATTCCTGCTTTTCATGTCATGAATGTAATCTTTTACCTGTTGGGAATAACTTTCTACGCTATATCCCGGATTATTATTCAGGTTTTTCTGAAGATTACTAAAATCATGTGACGCTTTGAATCTGTTTGTATCCATAATAATAGATTTTAGTGATTGGGTTCTCACATGAGTCCAATTTTCATTCCGAAATCAGTTAAAATATTTTAAATTTTGGCTAAAGCCGGTTGAATATTTATTTATAAGAAAACGGACTAAAGTCCGTTTCTATTGATAAGATTGATAATTGATGGAACTCGTGTTTGAGACCAGTTCTTTTACCAATTCCGTACTATTGATTGGTTTTTCCAAGCATCGGAACAAATTTGTAAGCCCCGAATTCTTCTTTTTCAAATTCTGTAGGACCTATTTTGGTAAATCTGTATAAAACCTGTTCATCAGTAGGTCCCAATGGAATCACCATGATTCCTCCGATGTTCAGTTGTTTTAAAAGCTCTGTCGGTAAGGTAGAAGCACCACAGGTTACAATAATTTTATCAAAGGGAGCAAAAGTAGGAAGCCCGGCAAAACCATCTCCAAAGCTCTGAAATTTTGGAAACAGATGAAGTTCTCTGAGTTTCTTTTTGGAAAAATCAAATAGATCTTTCTGCCTTTCAACCGTATATACATGGGCTTTCATAGCCAATAAAACAGCCGTCTGATATCCGCATCCGGTACCAATCTCCAGAACTTTTTCACCCGGCTTTACCTTCAGCAGCTCAGACTGCTCTGCCACCGTTGAAGGGTGGGAAATGGTCTGATGTGCCAGAATAGGAAATGCCCTGTCTTCATAGGCAAAATCTTCAAAAATACTTTCAATAAAAAGGTGTCTCGGAACTTCACTCATTGCCGAAAGTACATTTTCGTCCGAAATTCCAATTCTGTTTCGAAGGTAGTCAACTAAAATCTTTCTTTTTCCTTTATGTACAAACGAATCCTGCATTTGACAAAAATAAGAAATTAGAAGTTAGATTCAGAAATTGGGGCAAAGAATTATCCAAAAAAATAAGCAATCAAAAAATGACTGCTTTCTTCTTATTTCTCAATTCCATTTTATTGGATAAGGTCCGTAAAAATCGCTGAAGGTATTATCAGCACATTTCTTTCTGACAAAAAAATTATAGTTCATTGTTTTACTTAATCCTATATAAATGGCTTTTTGACCTGAAATCACTAATTCTCCGCTCGCAGGTGGTGCAGAACTGGTTGTCAAAACAGTTTCATATGCAGAAATGCCATCATTTTCCCAGGTTACTGTAGCATCAAAAGTGGAGGAATAAACGGAAGAAGTAGTTTTTGAATACGTTGCATATCCCGGTTTTATACAGGTTGTTGTATTACTGGCCAAAACGGTAACAGGTCCCGCCCAGTTGCTCCGGCCATTGTCTATTCCGCAATTTTTTCTTACGTAAAGATCATATTTATTATTCTTATACAATGGTAGACTATAGGAATTCTTATAGGTTACAACTGTTGTTCCATTTCCTAAAGTAAAACCTTGCTCTCCATACTGTATTTCATAATATCCTTCCCCCTGGCTAATCATATTCCAGGAAAGCTGGTTACTTCCTTTTTCAAATATCAAATTTTCCGGAGTTCCACATTGAGCCTGCGGGTCATATGGACTATCTCCTATACATCCGGCAGTACATAATCCTAAGATGAGTAATATCGAAATTATTCTTTTCATCATTATTTTTTCTAACCGTGAATTTACTGTAATTTCTCTAATAAATACATGCGTTCAAACTTAAATATCTCCAAGTGAAAAGTCATGTATTTTATAAATGTACATTCACTATATTTACAAAAATTTAATACAGCTATGTTAAAAGCAGGTTTGGTAGGTGCCGGACACTTGGGGAAAATACATTTAAAACTTCTTAATCAGTCAGATAGATATGAGTTTGTAGGTTTCCATGATAAAGATGTTGAAAACGGAAAGAAATTAGAAGCCGAATTCGGATATAAATATTTTGAAAATTTTGATGAATTGCTTGAGCAGATTGACATGCTTGATATTGTCACTCCTACAGTTTATCATTATGATTATGCTTTAAAAGCTATTGAAAAAGGGCTGCATTTCTTTATTGAAAAACCGGTAACACAGACTCTTGAGCAGGCAGAAGAAATTTTACGCTTATGCCAGGAAAAAGGAATTAAAGCACAGGTAGGGCACGTTGAGCGATACAATCCGGCTTTTATTGCCACTAAGGAATATATCAGCAATCCGATGTTCATAGAAATCCACAGACTTGCAGAATTTAATCCCCGCGGGACAGATGTTTCTGTAGTATTGGACCTTATGATCCATGACCTGGATATTCTACTGAGTATGGCTAAATCTAAGGTTAAAAACATCCATGCAAGTGGTGTTTGTGTGGTAAGTAAGACTCCGGATATTGCCAATGCAAGGATAGAGTTTGAAAACGGATGTGTTGCCAATCTCACCACTTCCAGAATTTCTATGAAGGCAATGAGAAAAAGCAGATTCTTCCAGAAAGATGCCTATATCTCTGTAGATTTCCTTGAGAAAAAGGCTGAAGTGATCAGAATGAAAGATGCTCCCGAAAACCCCACTCCATTTGATATGATCATTGAAAATGCGGATGGAGAAAAGAATCAGATTCTGTTTGAATACCCGAATATTCAGTCCAACAATGCTATTCTGGATGAGTTGAATTCTTTTGCGGATGCCATCACAAGCGGTAAAAATGTAGAAGTTTCTCTTGAAGACGGAACGGAAGCGTTGAAAGTCGCTTTGGAGATTATGCAGCTGATCAGCTAAAAACAAACATAAGCTGTCCTATAGCAGCTATACATACAATGCTATCTTATAATTGAATAATGATTATAGGGTAGCATTTTTAGTTTCCATTATTTTCTCAAGATATCAGGATCTTTAAATTTTAATAAATACTTTTCGTTAAAAATTACTGATTTATCAATAAAAAATCCTTTTTAAAACAAAAAAACAATATATTTGAAGAACAATTCAATAAAGTATTGAAACATTTTGTTTTACATATATGGATATCTGACCCCATAAATGATCTGAATACAGATTCATTTGGTAATGTCGTCATTCATTATAATCTCTAATTTTCCTATCATTTTAAACCATTGAAACCATTATGAAAAGAGCTATTGTAATATCCGCACTTTTATTGTCTCAATTTGGGACATCACAATTATTAAAGACTTCCGGGCAAAAAATCGTTAATGATAAAGGTGAAAATATCCAATTGAGAGGCCTGGGCCCTGGCGGCTGGATGCTTCAGGAGGGCTATATGCTGAAGACAGCTGACTTTGCCGGTCCTCAGTATAAGATTAAGGAGAAAATTGCGGAATTAATTGGTGAAGACGGAATGAATGAGTTTTATAAGGCTTATCTGAAAAACGGAATCACCAAACAGGATATTGATTTTCTGGCAAAATCAGGATTCAATTCCATACGACTTCCCATGCATTACAATCTTTACACGCTTCCGATTGAAAAAGAGTCTGTAAAAGGAAAAGATACATGGCTGGAAGAAGGTTTTAAAATGACCGATGATCTGCTTCAATGGTGCGCTGCTAATAAAATCTATCTGATCCTGGATCTTCATGCTGCTCCGGGCGGACAGGGAAATGATGTCAATATTTCTGATAATGATAAGTCTAAACCTTCGCTTTGGGAAAATGAAGAAAATCAGAGAAAAACCATAGCGCTTTGGAAAAAACTGGCTGAACGCTATAAAGACAGTCCATGGATTGGTGGCTACGACCTGATTAATGAGCCTAATATCAACTTCACAGGCAAAAACCCGAACGGAACTGATGAAATGTCTAATGTCCCGCTTTGGAAACTTCAGCAGGATATCACAGCTGCAATCAGAACGGTTGATAAAAAGCATATTATTTTCATTGAAGGAAACGGCTGGGGAAATAATTATAACGGGCTGCCTGCCATATGGGACAACAATATGGCTTTCAGCTTCCATAAATACTGGAACTACAATGATGATCAGACCCTGAAGTTTGCTCTGGATCTCCGGGAAAAGCACAATATGCCGATCTGGCTTGGTGAAACGGGTGAAAATTCCAATGTCTGGTTTACTGAGCTTATTCAGCTTTTGGATAAACATAACATCGGATATGCATTCTGGCCGATGAAAAAGATTGATAATATTGCAGGAATTACCAATGTCAGGATCACACCTGAATATGAAAAATTATTGGATTACTGGAAAAACGGTGGCGAAAAACCTTCTAAAGAGTATACGAAAAAGGCTTTAATGCAGATTGCCGACAACTACAAACTGAATAATACAGAAGTTAAAAAAGATGTTATTGATGCAATGTTCAGACAGACAACGGATGCTTCAACAAAGCCATTTAACAATCATCAGGTTCCGGGAAGGATATTTGCTTCAGAATATGATCTGGGCAAAATGGGTTCCGCCTATCTGGATAAGGATTTTATTAATCTTTGGGTAAGCGATCCTGCCAAAAGATCCGAATGGAACTCCGGACAGCAGATGAGAAATGATGGTGTAGACATTTATAAATGTAATGATAAAATCACCAATCAGTATTATGTGGGGAAAACAGAATCCGGGGAATGGCTACAATATACGATTCAGTCAAAAGGAGACAAAAATTATACGTTTGACATCCGGTATGCAGCAGCCAGTGATTCAAAAATAAGAATCGAAACAGCCTCCGGAAAAGTTTTAGCTGCGGTATCATTGGCTTCCAGTGGAGGAAATGAGAACTGGAAAACAGTTTCAGTCAAAAATATCAGCCTTCAGAAAGGGGAAAACAAGATCAGAATTTTCTTTGAAAATGATGGTGTCAATCTGAATTATTTTGAAGTAAAATAGTAATAATTATCTTAAATTGCAGCTCTCTTTTGGTGTTCAAAAGAGAGCTTTTTAATTTCGATATTATGAAAAAAACAGCATTTCTCTTTCTTCTGATTTCTGCATTCACATTTGCCCAGACCTCACTATTGGAACAAAAAATACATTCAATTCTTAAAAACAAGAAAGCAACAGTGGGAGTTTCTGTTCTGGGTTTTGAAAATGGTTTTAAATATGATAAAAATTCGGATAAAAAACTTCCGATGCAAAGTGTGTTCAAATTCCATATTACAGCTGCAGTTCTGAATTCTGTAGATCAGGGAAAGCTTTCATTAGATCAGAAAATTGTACTGAACCAATCAAATTTACTTGAAAATACATGGTCGCCCCTTCGTGATAAATATCCCGCAGGAAATGTTGAAATTCCGTTAAGTGAAGTGATAGAATACACTGTTGCTAAAAGTGATAATAATGGCTGTGACATCCTTCTTAAACTGTTGGGAGGAACTCAGACTGTTCAGAAATTTATGAACTCCAAAGGGGTAAAGGGTTTTCAGATCAAATATAACGAAGAGGCAATGCATAAAGACTGGAAGGTTCAGTATGAAAATTACAGCACTACAAAATCAGCAGTTGATGTCCTGAAAAAGTTTTATGACGGTAAATTATTATCAAAAAAATCTACAGATTATCTGATGCAGGTAATGCTGTCTACTTCAACAGGATTAAACAAAATGGTAGAACAGCTTCCCAAAAACACTCCTGTGGCCAGAAAAACGGGAGCTTCCGGAAAGAACAGCGCGGGTTTAACGGGGGCAGAAAATGAAATTGGCATCATTACTTTACCTAATGGTAAACATTATGCAATAGCTGTATTTGTCAGTAATTCAATGGAAACGGATGCAGTAAACTGCAGAATGATTTCTGATATTTCCAAGGAGGTTTGGGAATATTTTAATAAGTAGAATTTTAAGCTTATTTTTAAAGCGATTTTTTAACATGAAAAAAATAATAGTAACAACGGCTCTGCTGGCTTTCACATTCTTTTACTCGCAGAAGAATCAGAATTATTTAGAGATCAGCTATGGAAGTGTATGCTGCGGCCCTCCATCTGATAAACCTGTCATCAGCTATCTGAAGGAATTTAAAAATAAAAGCAGGGTAAAAAGCCTGGAAATTCTTTTACAGAAAGGCAGAGGCAGAGAAGGTGAATTCGCATTATATGTTGGGACTGACTATCTTACAAAAAATCAAAAAAGCCGTCTTATAAGAGGGTTAACAGCTACTGTTTCTAATCAGAACAACAGTAAGAAAACCCCAAATACAGGAAACGTTTTCTTTGATTCGGCAACGGTTGTTTCTCAATCAGATCTTATTGACGTAAAAAATTTAACTATCTATAAAAAATAAAGGAAAAATGATCAAAAACATTGTAGTTATCGGAGCGGGAACCATGGGAAATGGTATTGCACATACTTTCGCACAAAGCGGTTTTAAAGTAAATCTTGTAGATGTATCTCAGGAAGCTCTGGACAGAGGTTTGAAAACCATTACTACCAATCTTGACAGAATCATTGCAAAAGGAAACCTTACAGAGGAGCAAAAAGCTGAAACATTAGGAAACATCACTACTTTTACAGCACTGAATGAGGCCGTAGGAGCTGCAGACCTTATTGTAGAGGCTGCTACAGAAAACATGGATCTTAAACTGAAGATCTTTGGCCAGATGGATGAACTGGCTCCTGAAGGCTGTATCCTGGCAACCAATACTTCATCTATATCTATCACAAAAATTGCGGCGGCTACCAAAAGAGCTGATAAAGTAATCGGGATGCACTTCATGAACCCGGTTCCGATCATGAAACTGGTAGAAATTATCAAAGGATATTCTACTTCCAAGGAGACTTTTGATGCGATCTATGAAATGAGCAAAACTTTAGGTAAAGTTCCTGTAGAAGTGAATGACTATCCTGGTTTTGTGGCTAACAGAATTTTGATGCCAATGATCAATGAATCTATCGAAACACTTTATAACGGAGTGGCTGGTGTAGAAGAAATTGATACGGTAATGAAATTGGGAATGGCACATCCAATGGGTCCGCTTCAGCTGGCAGACTTCATTGGTCTTGATGTATGTCTTGCCATTCTGAATGTAATGTATGACGGTTTCAAAAATCCGAAATACGCCCCTAACCCATTGCTTGTAAATATGGTGACAGCAGGGAAACTTGGTGTAAAATCAGGGGAAGGATTCTACGATTATTCTGAAAGCAAAAAAGCTGAAAAAGTTTCAAAAATGTTTTTGAAGTAATTTTAAAGTCAATAATTTTATTTATCTTTGAGAAAGTTAAAACATTAAAAAAATGAAATTACCAAAGTTTTTATTAGCAGATAATTCGGAGTTTCCAGAGGATCTATTCGTAGTTCATACAGAATACCCAAGATTTATCTTAAACGTTGAGGAAGAAGAAGTTGAGTGGTTAGATGATCTTGAAGGTGATGATGAAGAAACTATGGCAGACGAAGCTACGAAAGTAGTAGAAGCAGCGTTTAAATGGTGCGACGAAGAGTTGGCTAAGTACGACGAAGAAGAGGAAGATTAATAACACTCTAAACATAAAAAAGGAACTCAATTGAGTTCCTTTTGTTTTTTATTCTGATTTAGTGAATTTCAATAATAAAAGATTGTCTTTATACAATTCTAAAGTATTTCCGGAAATCACATATTTGTTTGCTTTTCCCATCATATCCATAAAGTTCTGCTCTACTCCGATGTTGCTACACATCATTTTTGTAGATCCCATCTGTCCGGCTGTAAAACCACCTGTAGACGGATCTATTGAAGCTGTCCCGAAATAGTTATTACATCCTGCATTTCCTGTGATTTTCTCTCCTTCAATATTCAATGTCGGAACCTTACCTTTTACTGTTTCAGCCAGCGTCCATTTTGTATTGGCAAGGGCAGGCTGAGCTTTTCCTACTTTAGAAGCAGACGGACTTGTCATGGATCCACATGAAGCCAATACTGCTGCTGTACATATACTTAAAAAAAGATTTTTCATTTTTTTCTTTTTGAATTAACCCAAATTTACGGAAATTATATTATTTAAACGGGCTGGGGCGAATTTTATTATTCTTTAACACTTGGTATTTTGAATAATTTTCGGCTTATTTTTAATGATTAAGAGTTGGTAATCGCAAAGACGCAAAATGCTTTACAAGGTGTAAGTTTTTAGGGCGCAAAGATTTTATCTACAATAAAATTGTTCCTTCTGTCTTTCTCATTCTAAAGGAATCTAATATGATCATTAATATCTAAAAAATAATATGCTGAGACTTAAGGATTGTGGATAAACCTAATACCAAATCATAAGAGAATATGCAATAAAACACAATTCAAAAGGAACGGGCTTTAGCCCGTTTACTTAAAAACCAGTATTCAATTGGCTTCAGCCGAAACCTACGAATATGAATACACTATTCATATTTTAAAACAAAAAAAACGGACTTTAAAAAGCCCGTTTCTATTATTTATGAAATATATTTTTAATGATTACGATCTCAACTCAGCGTTGAATTCTTTCTGGAACGCTTTGATCAGAGAATCCATTACTTCTGTGATTTCCTTTTCTTCCAATGTTTTTTCTTCGTTTAACAGCTCGAAGCTCATTGCATAAGACTTCTTGCCTTCAGGAAGATTTTTACCTTCATACACGTCGAATAGGTTAACACTCTTAATGAATGGAGATTTATTCTTTTTAGCGGTCTGGTATAGATCCTGATAGTTTACATTTTTATCAATCAATAAAGCTAAGTCTCTTCTGATCTTGTTGAATTTCGGAATGTCTTTGAATTTCAATTCGTTTTTAGAACGAAGTTCCTGAGCATATTCCAGTTCAATTTCTGCATAGAAACAATCCTGATCAATATCAAAGTCCTTTAACAGGGCAGGGGCAACTTTTCCAATTCTTACCAAAGCTTTACCATCTGCTTCGTAGACCAATGCATCAGAGAATCTTTCGTCAGAAAGGGCAACTTCTTTATAATCTACAGCCAGTCTTTCCAATAAAACTTTTACATACGCTTTAAGGTTATAAAAACTTACAGCAGACTTAGGCTGAAGCCAGTTTTCAGAAACATCTCTTCCGGAAACCAACAAAGCCAATTGTTTTCTTTCTTCGTATTTTTCTTTTTTGTGATAAATTTTTCCTAATTCAAAGAATTTGATATCCTGATTCTTTCTGTTGATGTTATATACTGCATTCTGAAGAAGTCCTTCCAATAAAGACTTTCTCATAAATGCCAAATCTCCGCTCAAAGGATTTAATAGCTTTACAGCATCTGTTTCGTCTTTTACTGAAGTCAATGAGTTATTCATTACTTCATTAAAGCCAATGCTTTGTAAAGATCTTGCCCAGTTATTTTCCAGTTCATCCTGATCGTTAGTGCTAAGCTTAACTGGCGTAAATGAAAACTTCTGTGGAGCATCAATTTTATTATAACCGTAGATTCTTAAAATCTCTTCAATGACATCAATTTCTCTTGTCACATCTGCTCTGTACGCAGGAACAGAGATTTCAAAACCATTCGGAATTTCATTTAAAACCTGAATTTCCAATGCTTTTAAGATTTCCTTTACTTTTTCTCTGTGAATTTTTGTTCCTAAAATCTGCTCAATTTTAGAGAATCTAATAATCACATAGTTATCTTCTATTTTTTTAGGGTATTCTTCTAATAACTCTCCTACTAATTTTCCTTCAGCAATTTCCTGAATCATTTTAATAGCATGAGTGATGGCTGTTCTTGTAAGATTCGGGTCTACTCCTCTTTCAAATCTGAAAGAAGCATCTGTATTCAAGCTGTGGGCTTTTGCTCCTTTTCTTACCGCAATCGGATTGAAGTAAGCACTTTCAAGGAATATCGTTTTTGTAGTTTCCGATACTCCGGAATTCTCACCACCGAATACTCCGGCGATACACATCGGATTATCTTTACCGTCTTTAATCATGATTTCAGAACCGTTCAATGTTCTTTCAACCCCGTCTAAAGTGGTAAATTTCGTTCCCGGTTTTACAACACCTACTTTCACTTTCTTGTCTGCAATTTTGTCTGCATCAAATGCATGAAGCGGCTGTCCGTATCCGTGAAGAATATAGTTGGTAATATCTACAACGTTGTTAATCGGGCTTAGTCCGATCGCTTTTAGTCTGTCTTTTAACCAAGATGGAGATTCTGCTACTTTTACGTCTTCAATAACGGCTCCGATGTATCTTGGACATAATTCTGCATCTTCAATTTCCAGTTTGAAATCATGAGTTCCTTCATTATTCAAAGCCTCGGAAGCTACTTTATTAAATTGAGACTTCAGTTGGTTGGTAGAAAGATAAGCATGTAAATCTCTTGCAACCCCATAGTGAGACATGGCATCTGTTCTGTTCGGTGTTAACCCGATTTCAAATACCTCATCATTAGTCAGCTCAAAATAGTCTGCAAAGTTTTTCCCTACCTCATATTTGGTTTCGTCCAGCACCATAATTCCTCCGTGATCTTCGCTAAGACCTAATTCATCTTCTGCACAGATCATTCCCTGAGAAACCTCACTTCTGATTTTTGCTTCTTTAATTTCAAAAAAGTTTCCTGTTTTGTCATAGATTTTTGTTCCGACAACGGCTACAGGAACGGTCTGTCCTGCTTCTACGTTGGGAGCACCGCAAACAATATTCAATATTTTTCCGTTTCCTACGTCTACTGTTGTCTTCTTAAGTTTGTCAGCATTCGGATGCTTTTCGCAGGTTAATACTTTACCCACAACAATTCCTTCCAGGCTGCCTCTTACGCTTTCAAATTTATCTATCCCTTCAACCTCAAGACCTATATCTGTAAGGAATTCACCGATTCTTTCAGTTTTTGATTCCGTTTTTACAAAGTCCTTCAGCCAGTTGTTTGATATTTTCATTTGTTTATCTATCTACTTATTTAATTCGTCAGATGAGCCTTAGGGTTTCATCTGCTCTATTTTGAAACTTTTATTTGAAATTCCACCCCTGATTCCAGTGTGATTTTTCGAGCTACAAATGTCGTGTTTTTTTGAGAAATAGAGAAATTTAGAAGCGACTTTAAGATAATTAATTTTCATTAATAGTTGTTCTTCTGATTGATGAATCTATTGGTCAGACGGTCTCACTACCTTCTTTAAGCTATCAGAAAATAATACCAGTCCTCCGGCCATCATGATAATATCTTTTAAGACCAGACGTCCTGCTCCGGACAGATATGGAAATCCAAACTGAGGAGTCGGATCATCTCCACCCAGATTCGGCACATATACTTCGGGAGTGGTTCCTAAAAATGACAGGGTAACCAATGACATTAAAAACGTTAAAGCCCCTCCTACTGCTCCGATTTTAGGAAACCAGATCCCCAGCAACACTAAAAGTCCGATTATGACGATCATCGTCCCCAAACCATAAGAAAATGTATATGTCCCATTTCCTTTATGCCAATCAATATTTTTCTGGATAACTTTTCCTTCCGGATTTTTATACAGCGTATATTCTGCAACAAGTTTTTTATCTTCATTTACAACTTCGTGACCTGCATTTTTGTAGAAGAAACTCATAATAGGGCTGTTGGCTACGAAAGGGACAATTCCTTCGGCTTCGTAATGGAATGCTTTTAACCCTCCAATCCAGGCCATAACGATAAAAACTGAAATTCTGAGAAAATTGAAAAAGTACGTATCCAATTGTAATAAGCGGTGGTAAAGTCTGTTGTCTTGCATGTGATTTATTTTTTAACAAAGGTATTCACACGCTTACAGCCCTAACATAGATATTTGAGGACATTACATGGACATTTTCGCCACCACAGAGATTCCTACTTGTTCTCTGTATTTTTTGGGGGAACATCCTACCGATTTTTTAAAATACCTGCTGAAATAAAATTCGTCGGTAAATCCTAGCTCTGAAGCAATTTCCTTTACAGACCTATAGGTTAAATGCAGCAATTTTTTGGATTCCAGGATGATTCTTTCATTGATAAGCTGAGTAGGCGTTTTTGCAAATTCTTTCTTTACAGCCTTGCTTAGTGTATTATTGGTTATGCTCAATCTGTCACTGTAAAATGACAGCTCCTTTTCATTTTTAAAATGAACCTCCAGCAGTTTCTGAAATTCAGCAGCATTTTTATTGGGCAGTTTATCATGAGAAAACCTACTATTCTCAATACTGCTTTTCTGTTTGCTTCCAATGGCGAGGATAAGCTGTATATAGGTTTTGATAATAGATTCCGAAAACTGATGCTTTTCAGATTCTTCTTTTTTGATGTGATTAAAAAGTTCAAGAATATAATGATAATTTCCTTCTGACAGCTCAACTCCCGGGTTCAGATAAATATTATTGAAAAGAAGCCCGTTGCAGGCCACTTCTTCTTTATGATATTCTATACAGTAATAATCACCATGGAAGAAAAGTACATCAATATTTTCATCAGATTCCGAGACCAGTTTCAGTTTCTGATAAGGGGAAAGAAACAGTATATTGTGTCCGCTGTAAGAATAATTAATATCATCCACAGAGAAAACACCGGAACCTTTCCATAGAACAACCCTGTAGTTTTCAGTGGTGAATTCTGACGGAAGATTTGAGGTGTGGTAAGACTGTATTTTTATTTCCATGATAAGCAATTTTAAAAACTAATGACACTAATGACTCACAAACAACACCATCCGTATGGTTTTCATTTGTGATTTTTGTGAAAAAATTTGTGTAATTCGTGTTTTAAAAAAACATATTTTCTATTCTTTCAGGAATTACCAATATTCCATAAAAACAAAAGCCGGAAAATTCCGGCTTTCTATTATTTGTTATCTTACTATTACAACCCGATAACCGGCATTGATAACATTAGGATATTTTCATTTTCTTCAAGACCGTCAAGTGGTTCAATGATCCCTGGTCTGTTAGGTTGAGACATTTTCATAGTGATATCGTCAGATCCTAAAATGGTCAGCATTTCAGTTAAAAATTTAGAGCTGAATCCGATATTGATATCTTCTCCGTTGTAGTCACAAGGAATCTGCATGTCTGCTTTGTTGGCATATTCAGTATCTTCTGCATGAAGGTGAAGAATATTTCCGGAAAGCTTGAATCTTACCTGATTGGTAGATTTATTGGACATGATAGATGCTCTTTTGATCGCTCCTAATAGAAGATTTCTGTTGATCGTCAATACATTTGGATTTTCCTTTGGAATTACCGCTGTATAGTTTGGATATTTACCATCAATCAGTCTACAGATCCAGATATGCTTACCAAAAGTAAACTTGGCCATATTCTCATTGAAGTCGATCGTAACGTCTTCGTTAGAACTTGCCAGGATATTTTTGAAAATGTTAAGAGGCTTTTTAGGCATGATAAACTCCATCGGCTCAGCGTTCATCAGGTCAGCTCTTTTGTATACCACCAATCTGTGGGAGTCTGTAGATACGAAATTGGTTTCGTTTTCTCCAAACTGGAAAAGAACTCCTGTCATTACCGGACGAAGAGAATCATTACTTGTAGCAAATAGGGTGTTCGTCAAAGCTTCAGACAAAACCCCAGCTGGCATTGTAACACTTTGTGAAGCGTCAAATTCCGGCAATTCAGGATAGTCATCAGCATTGTCTAATGCTACTGCGAAATTATCTTTTTCATCTAAAATCTCAAGCTGGCTTCCCGTACCTTCGGCATTGTCTTTTACGACAAATGTCAGAGGCTGTTCACCATAGGTCTTGATAAAATCCTGAAAAATTTTAGCAGGAACAGCAAATTTACCTGTATCATCAGACTTTACTTCCAGAGAAGTAACAAGAGTTGTCTCGCCGTCAGATGCTGTAATGGTAACATTATTTCCGTCTAATTCAAAAAGATAGTTTTCTAAAATCGGTCTCGATTGAGAGCTTGATATTACGCCACTTACAGTTTGCAACGCCTTCTGCAGTTCACCACTTGAAATAATAAATTTCATAGATTTATAAAATAAGTTTCTACAAATATAATAAATAGATACTATAAAGAAAAGAATAATATGGAGGAGTTTTTCACAAATATCCTTAATCTGTTTTGAGCCTTGATATTATGCTTAAAATTTCTTTTGATCTTGCAATTTTCATTAAAATATTCACTTTATCCAGCTTTCTATTTTGTAACTTTTTTCATCAAAACGCATTTAAAATGTCGGCATTAGAGCCAAAAGAGGATAAATATTGATTATTTCCTTTGATAATATCCTGTTTCGAATATAAAAGATAATCCATACCAATTCAAAATACAAATCCTATCTTTGTCTGAAAAGTTCAGAATCATGCAAAAACCTCCCATTCATAAAAGTTTTCTCAATGCTTTCCGGGGTGTTTTCATGATGATCAAAACAGAAAGAAATTTCCAGATCGAAGTTCTGGCATTCTTTGTTAACCTTTTTCTTATTTTTTATTTCAAATTAAGCAGTATAGATGCAGCATTGGTTCTTATTGCTTCTTTTGCTGTTTTAAGTGCTGAAATTTTCAATACAGCTATTGAAAAGATCTGTGATATTATCCAGCCTGATTTCGATAAAAGAATTGGCTTTATTAAAGACATTGCTGCCGGTGCTGTAGTCCTGACAGCCATTGCTTCAGTGATTGTTGGGATTCTGGTGTACGGAAAATATATTTTAAGATTGATCAGGACAATAAAACACCTGTTTTTATAATTCCAGATACTTTCAATGAATATTTTTTATTATGTTCGCGAAAAATTAACTTATGAAAAAGATTTTGACAGGGGTTCTGGGATTGGTACTTCTTTCATCATGTAGTAACGACAGCGATACTTTACCTGTTGACAACAATGGAAATACAACGAGCAATGTTATCGGAACATGGAAAATACAAACTGAATATACCGTTTCCGGCACTGATAAAACAACGGTTATAAAAGAATATGCTCCCGATGACTGCAAGAAGAAAAGCACTTATGAATTCAGAAATGACGGGAAGTATTATATGACCGACTATAACAGTGTGAATTCTGAATGTCAAAAGGCAGAAGCTACCCTGAACTACACCTATTCTTCTGCAAATATGGAAATTACAATAGGAAATAATACGGCAAAAGTACTTGAGCTTTCCGCCAACAAATTTATTTTTCTTGTAACGGATAATGAGGATCATAACAACGACGGAATTAATGATTATACAAAATATGTTTTATATAAATAATCCGCATTGAAAATAATGAAAGCCTGCTAGCATGAATGTGACAGGCTTTTATTATTTTCAATATTTTTCTTCTGATTCTATTTCACAGCGATCATGATATCCACTTCAGCATCTGACGGATTCTGTGCTTTTTTACCATAGATCTCAAAATCAGCTGTAAATATTCTTCCCAGATCCATTTCCCAGATTTTCAACCATTCATTGATTACCAAATCTTTTGAAAGGTCTCCTTTTGTGGTAAATTTCACGTAATCTCCACCGTCAAAAGAATACCCAACCATTCCTTCAGGGATATTGTCAAGGTTTTTCACTTTACACCCCAAAACTGTTGTATAAGGCTTTGTATGATCTTTTTCGTAATCCGTATAAATGGAATAAATGGTATTGTCTATCTTATTCGGAATTGAATTCAGAATATCTTCACTGATCATTTTTTCCCATAATACAGGGATATCCTTTGCTGCCTGCTCATTTTCATTGGTTGTTCTTACTGAGATTCCGATGACCTTAAAAGGTTCCACTTTCACGTTATTCATTTTTTGATTTTTGTTGTAGGACAAATATAAGGACAGGTTGTGACAAGGGTATGTCAGGAGTATTGGCGTATTTTAAGTTTTGGCTAAAGCCATGGATTTGTATTTTATGGAAAGGATGGGCTAAAGCCCACCTCTATTGGATATTTAATTACTAACTTTTATTGAGATTGCTTCGCTTTCCTGCCAATGACTATTTTCCGACGTAAATAAATCCTTTCTTTCCGGATTTAAAAACAGTTTCGATTCTTTTATAGTCATCCACTTCGTATTCATCTGCCTGAAGGATTTCTGCCTCTGTTACTTCAAAAAGGACTCCTTCTATCTGATCTTCATCGTTTCCTGAAAACTGTAGTACAGGATGGTATTTCTGCCCGCTTTTCCGTAAGACTTCAGGGTTTGTAATTTCAAGCATATTAAGCTTATATCCTGATAAAATGTCTTTCTCACCTTGTAAAAGCCTTCCAAAGGTTTCCATCTGTACCTGCTCTTTCTGTAAAGTTCCGTAAGAAAATAAATTCGGCATTATAAATATTTTTCAATGATTGGGATAGCAACCTCAGCCATCATTCCATAGCCTTTTTCGTTGGGATGTACTCCGTCTGCAGATAATAAAATCTCTTTATCTTCCAGGAAAGCAGCATAAAAATCAATATATCCCAGTGAATGTTCTGCTGCAAGATCTTTAAGCATTTGATTATAGATCACAACATCTTCGTTAATTCTTTTTTTCCCGGAGCTTACCACTACTCCATCAATTTTTTCAGAGAAAGGGAGAATGCTCACAAGATAAATTTCGTTGGAAAATTCTTTGGCATGTGCGATGGCAGCACTCATATTGCTCTTAAATTTTTCAGGGTCTACGATCTGCGCACCTTCTTTTACGGCAAGATCATTGGCTCCATAGCTTAAAAAGACAATGTTTCCGTCTGCGGAATTTCTTGCGCTGAGCTCGTGGGGAATTCTTTTCAGTAATCCTTCTGTAGTTTCTCCTCCGATTCCTAAATTGAATAAAATAAGTTCATCTCCATTTCCTTCGTGAAATTGCTGCAAGGCATATCTTTTCAAAATATCTACCCAGCCTCCAAAAACGCCGTCATATTCCCCGTAAGTAATACTGTCACCGAAGAACAGCCCGTAAATAATTTTCTTCATTCAATTCTTATTGTTTTCTGTTTTGTTTAAGTAAAAATATTAAGAAAAAATTATTTAATGATCATCAACCGTTGAATTTATAGGAATCTATGCTGAATTTTTATTTGAACCATCAAGATTTTGTAAGGAGTGAAGAATTATTAAGATAAAAGCTGAAGCTATTAGTAAGCAGACTGCTTTATTCATCGTTGATGAATCTTAACTTATCTTAAAATCTCTACTGTTCTTAATGGTTTAAGATTTTTCTAATTACCCATTGCTCATTATTCCAGCTTCAGAGCAATATTCCTATGTGACTCGATAATTTCCACCAGGATTTCAAAAAGGGTCTGCCCTTTTCCTTCAGTCAAATCATCTAATTTCTGCTGAATCAATTCTGTGTTGAATGGTTTTCCCTGCCTGATCTTATTTTCGTAAAATTCACAGGTGGCATTAAAGCCCAGATCTTCTTTTGATTTCTGTGATTCTTTCCAGATGATTTCAATTTCTTCTTTGTTTTCAAATATTCCGAAACCTCCATAGAGAATGTCATCAAATCCATCCAGCGTTCCTACTTTCCAATCTACATCTTTCATCAGAACGCTGGAAGCTTCTTCATAGAAACCTCCTAAAGATGAAAAATGACCGCCATGGATGACGATCATTTTTCTTGTATTATTATTTGAAGTATTCAACTCCGTTTTTGAATATATTGTGATAATTCGCAGTTGGTATATTTTTCATGAGACCTTCAGCAAATCGTTCCGGATGTCCCATTCTTCCATAGATCTTTCCACATGGGCTGGTGACTCCTTCAATTCCGAATAATGAGTTATTCGGGTTGAACGGCATTCCATGAGCGATATTTCCATCGAAATCGATGTACTGAGTCGCAATCTGTCCGTTTTCATACAGCTTTTTGATCTCTTCTTCTGAAGCCATGAAACGTCCTTCTCCGTGAGAAATCGGAATGGTGAAGGTCTGACCTTTCATTCCTTTTAACCAAGGGCTTTCATCATTCACCACTTTTACTGTTACCATCTGAGAGATGTGTCTTCTGATGGCATTATGAGCCAGCGTTGGAGAGTTTTCATCCAAATCTTTGATTCTTCCATAAGGCAGCAATCCAGATTTTACAAGAGCCTGGAATCCGTTACAGATCCCGATAATCATACCGTCTCTGTCTAACAATTCATGAACTGCATTTTTCATCTTCTCGTTTTTCAGAACGTTAACAATGAATTTTGCAGAACCATCCGGCTCGTCACCTGCGGAAAAACCTCCGGAGAATGCCAGAATCTGAGAGGTTCTGATCTCTTCCACCCATGCATCAATGCTTTCCTCCAATAACTGGTGGTTGATATTGATCAAAGGTAAGCTGCTTACCACAGCGCCTTCTTTCTGGAATGCATTTAATGTGTCATACTCACAGTTGGTTCCCGGGAATACCGGAGCAAACACTTTCGGCTGTGCAATTCCGTGTTTTTTAATAATGATATTTCTTGGATGGATTGAGTTTGATTTTTCATCAATTTCAACCGTAATTTTTTCTTTTTCAACTGTCGGGAAAAGGTTCTCGAATGTATTTGTATTCGCTGATACAAGATCTGTGATATTGGATTCAAGACCATTGATTTTTACAATACCAGAATCTTTTACTTCTCCGATAAGCTGAAGAGCAGCTGAGCTTAATTCTTCTTTTGCTTCAATAATTAAGCTTCCGATATTTTTAGCCAATAAAACATTTTCATCAGCATTAACCTCAGCTCCTAATCTGTTTCCGAAGCTCATTTTTGCTAAAGCGACTGCAAGACCTCCTTCTTTCACTGTTTTCACAGAAACAATTTTTCCAGCTTTAATATTTTCGAAAATAAATTCAAAAACTTCTTTTAAAGCATCATAGTTTGGAAGTCCGCTTTCCTGAGCGATATGATTGAAGAAATACAGTTTGTTTCCTTCATTTTTCAATTCAGGAGAGATGATATTTTCTTTATCTCCATTGGCACATGCAAAAGAAATCAGGGTTGGCGGAACATTCAGATCCTGGTACGTTCCACTCATGGAATCTTTCCCTCCGATGGCTGCAAGACCTAAATTGATCTGTGCATCATAAGCTCCTAAAAGAGAAGCTAAAGGTTTACCCCATTTCTCCGGGTTTTGCCCTAGTTTCTCGAAGTATTCCTGGAAGCTTAGTCTGATATTTTTATAATCACCTCCCATGGCTACAATTTTCGCAACACTCTCCACTACGGCATAAGATGATCCTAACAGTGAGTTTTGTTTTGAAATTCCTGCATCAAATCCCCAGCTTGCCAAAGAAACTGTTTTCACGTCTTTTGCTCCTAAAATTGGCAGTGCCTGAACACTTCCCTCCATCAGGGTCTGCTGATATTTTCCACCTAAAGGCATTGCTACTGTAGTTGCCCCGATTGAAGAGTCAAACATTTCAAGCAATCCTTTTTGGGAAGCTACATTTTTATCTTTTAAGATGTTCAGGAAGTTTTCTGCGGTGAACGCTTTTGTTTCTTCTTTTACGTCTTCAAGGTGATTGATTTTCACGTCCTGAGATTTTGAACAACCGTTGGTATCTAAGAAAGCTCTTGAAAGGTCTACAATTTTGTCTCCTTTCCAGAACATCTGCATTCTTCCGGAATCTGTTACTTTCGCTACTTCTACGGCAACAATGTTTTCAGCTTCACAGAATTTAATGAATTTTTCTTTATCCTGAGGATCTACGACCACTGCCATTCTTTCCTGAGATTCAGAAATAGCCAGTTCAGTTCCGTTTAATCCTTCATATTTTAAGGGTAATACATCAAGATTTACTTCTAAAGAGTCTGCAATTTCACCAATCGCCACAGAAACACCTCCTGCTCCGAAGTCGTTTGATTTTTTAATCAGCTTCGTCACTTCAGGATTTCTGAATAGTCTCTGAATTTTACGTTCTTCTACTGCATTTCCTTTCTGAACTTCTGAGCTCATGGTATGGATAGAAGTTTCGTCCTGTTCTTTTGAGCTTCCGCTTGCGCCTCCTACTCCGTCACGACCTGTTGCGCCTCCTAAAATAATGATGGAATCACCATTTTCAGGCTTTTCACGTCTTACCCAATCCACAGGAACAGCTCCGGTAACGAAACCTACTTCCATTCTCTTGGCTTTGTATCCTTCGTCATAGATTTCAGAAACCATTGTCGTTGCAAGGCCTATCTGGTTACCGTAAGATGAATATCCGTTGGCAGCCTGTTTTGTGATGGTTTTCTGAGGTAATTTTCCTGGTAATGTTTTATCAACCGGTTCCAAAACATCTGCAGCCCCTGTTAATCTCATCGCCTGGAAAACGAAAGATCTTCCTGATAACGGGTCTCTGATAGCTCCTCCCAAACAAGTTGAAGCTCCACCAAAAGGTTCAATCTCCGTTGGGTGATTGTGTGTTTCGTTTTTGAATAATAAATACCAAGGTTCTTTTTTACCGTCGTATTCTGCTTCAATCTGGATAGTACATGCATTGATCTCGTCAGAAATAACAAGGTTATCCAGATTCCCTGTTTTATGGAAATATTTACCGCATACAGTTGCCAGATCCATTAGAGAAATTGGCTTTAATTCGCGGCCTAAGAATTTTCTTTTTTCAATATAGTCATTGAAGATCGTTTCCAATGTATGTTTGAACTGACCCTCAAACTGAATGTCTGACAATTCTGTTTCAAACGTAGTGTGACGACAGTGGTCACTCCAGTATGTATCTAATACTTTTAATTCTGTTTCCGTAGGATTTCTTTCTTCAGTTTTGAAGTATTCCTGAATGAACTTCAGGTCGTCCAATCCTAATGCAAAACCATGATTGTTATAGAAGGTTTCAAGTTCAGCATCATTGAAACTGATGAAATTTTCGTGAATGATTACTTTTGACGGTGTTTCATCTGCAGGAATATCCAGAATTGATAAGTCTTTTTCCTGAGATTCTACTTTGTTGATCAGAAGGTCTTTAATTTTAACCAGATCTGCTTCAGAAACTCCTTCAAATTCGATTAGTTTTCCACTTCTTACTTTTGATTTTTCATTTTCTGTAAGCAATGCAATACACTGCTGTGCAGAATCTGCTCTCTGATCATACTGGCCAGGCAAAAACTCCATTCCGAAATGAACAGCTTTTGACGGGTTTTCTGTGTGCAAAATATCAGTAACAGGGTCTACGAAGGTATTGTTTACCACTTTTTCAAATTCTCCGTCATTCAGATTGAAAATATCATACACATTGTATACTTTCACGCTTTGAACTGCCGGAACAACCGCTTTTACTTCATCAAAAATTTTTGGACTTTCAACATCGAAAATTCCTCTTTTTTCTACGAAAATTCTTTTGTTATTAGACATTAGATGTCAGATTTTTAATATTAGATTTATTTTTCTTTTTACTTTTTCTGAGCTAAAGTTTCTTTCTTTAAACCCATCTATATTGGAAATTTTTGAGAGAAATATTTCCCTCTAACCATTATTCTGTACAAATTTAAAGGAATAAGTCTATCTTCATCAAATTTGAACTGTAGAATTTCCAATTTTATCTTTATTTGTTGATAAATTTATTAGGATTATCCTTATGTTCTTTCTGAAAGTCTTCTGCATTCTTTATTTCTTCTTTCAACCAGTTTTCAAAAGGAACTTTTTTTTCATTGTAATCTTCTATAGCATAAAACGATTTACCATCTTCTGAAACCATAAATTTGAAGCGGTAAAGCATATCCAATTCCTTTTTCCTGTAGTCATAAGTATTTACCTGATAATACGGGAAGTTTTCTTTTGGTCTTTCTACGATTTCAAAAAACAGATTCTTTTCATTTTCAGATAACTTATTATAAAAGTTTACATAATAAAGATCTGAAAGTTTTTTCTCCTGTTTTTCAAAGAAGTGAAGGATATTTTTTTCTTTTTCATTGTATTGAAATGGATTTGGGTAATATTTTCCATCTATTTCAACTTCATTTCCAGACGGTTTGGCAACCGGCTGAACGGTTTGTCCTTTGGTATTCATCACACTCCATTTCCCCCCTACAATGGCTCTGTGCTCATCATTGGTTTTTTCCCAATCGCAACCGTCACAAAATGCAGCATATCCGTAATTAAAGGGTGATGCAAAATCATGTTCAGCTTCAATAATTGTCTTTCCGTTTCGGTCTGCGAATCCTACTTTACCATTTTTAACCAATCTTCTCAGTCCTTCTGAGAAGTAATCTGCACTATTGTCATAAAGAAAAGGCTGATACAAAAATTTTCCTTTTCTGTCATACACATATCCCCATGCATTTTTCTCTGGTTTTTCGCCTTCTCTACTGCCATCAAAAAGAATGGTTTCTCCTTCTACCGGATCCCCATCTTTTAAGAATGAAAATATTTTGAACTGTGCAGGAACAATTATTTTTCCGGCTTTATCTTTTACTCCAACCAGAGAGTCTTTGGATTTAAAATAATATAAATCTTCTTTTCCCTGAGAAAAAGAAATTATCGGTATTAATATAATGGTTAAAAGATTTTTTTTCATTGAATTGGGAATGGTTTCAAAGCTTAATTTACTCGTCTTTAGTGAGATCTGTTTTCTTACGCGAATTTACAATAATATAATACTTATTAGCAACATCATAGTCTATAGAATTGTTTAGCTTCCACTTCTGATAACCTTCATAATCAAACTGATGATTTTCTGGAGGACTTAATAAATAGTTATACTGCTCCATTAAATATTCGTCTATAAAACCATCATTTCGAAGTTTTGTGAAGAACGAAATCAATTTATCTACTGTGAAATTACCTTCTTTAATTGATGTAGAATTTTTTTTCGTTTTGTAATCTATAAAACCATTTATTCCCGCAATGTGAAAATCTAAAAGGATTCCTGGAATTCCTGAAGCTCTTTCATATTTATCAATATTCTCATATATCCATTTCATCTTATTTGTAGCACTACTCATGGTGATTCTTAATAATACAGTGTCACGAGCAGCAATAGGTGCATAAATAATATTCGAATATCTTGTTAAAGGATTATTTTGTACAATTTTTGCTGGTTGTAAATTCTTTAAAAATTCGTCATGCATTTTATCCAGAAGTAAAGTATCATTTCCTTTTTGGCTTATTTCTGAAATAAAAACCCAAAACCCCGCATCATAAATTCTTACATTAATCATTCTGTTAAGATGGTTAAAATAGCTACTGATTCCGTAAAGCTTAAACTTTCCTTCTTTAAAGGTTATTCCTTTATTTACTTTTTCACTTTTTTTAGGAGTATATTTTCTTTCAGTTAAATCTTTATAATAATGATTTAAAAGCCTTTCTTCATCAAGAAAAGCCGGAATAATTTTGAATTTAAACAAGGCATCGTTATTCTTATTTTCATACTCTGCAGCAAAAACGCTGTCATTTTTAGAGTTTGTAAACAATGCCGTTCTGGAAAAGTCACCCAAACTAAAAGGAGCGTTCATCCCTGAAACTATATGGCTAAAGTCGGCATCGGATCTGATTTTTTTATTCGGTTTTAAATCCTGAGAAAATATCATCACAGGAAATAAAAACAAAATAAAAAACAGGTAAATCTTCATACGAATTAAATAAAATATGCAGCCCAAAAGACTGCATATTGTTTTATACTTTAAGATCAGCTTCCAATCCTATTAAGTCTTTGTTTTGGTCTATAATCGGCTGTACTTCATTTTTGATGAATTCCTCCGTCTGGATCGGCGCGAAACCAATAAAGTTTTTAGGATCTAGAACCTCTTTCAGTTTTGATTTGTCCAGTTTTAAAGAATCATCGTTTAAGATTCTTTCGATAAGATCATTCTCTTTACCTTCTTCTTTCACTTTCTTGGAAGCTTCCATAGAGTGAACCCTGATCACCTCATGGATTTCCTGACGGTCACCCCCAGCTTTTACTTCTTCCATGATAATATATTCTGTTGCCATGAAAGGAAGTTCTTCCATAATATGTTTGTTGATTCTGTTCGGATATACTACAATTCCGTTCATGATGTTGTTCCAGATCAATAGAATAGCATCAACCGCTAAAAATGCCTGTGGAATTGTTAATCTCTTGTTTGCAGAGTCATCTAATGTTCTTTCAAACCACTGTGTAGAAGCTACCATTGCAGAACTTGTTGTCAAAGACATTACGTATTTTGCCAACGCCCCGATTCTTTCGCTTCTCATTGGGTTACGCTTGTATGCCATTGCCGATGAACCGATCTGGTTTTTCTCGAATGGTTCTTCAATTTCCTTAAGGTTTTGAAGTAAACGTAAGTCGTTTGTAAATTTGTGTGCAGACTGTGCTATATTTCCTAATAAAGCAACTACTTTCGCATCAATTTTTCTATCGTAAGTCTGTCCGGAAACTCCGAAAACTTTATCGAAACCGAATCTTTTTGAAAGTTCTTTATCTAAGTGTTTTACTTTAGAATAATCACCGTTGAAAAGTTCAAGGAAACTTGCAGCAGTTCCTGTAGTTCCTTTTACTCCTCTGAAACGAAGGGTTTCAAGAAAGAAATCCAGCTCTTCGATATCAAGAACTAAACTTTGTAACCAAAGTGTTGCTCTTTTTCCAACCGTTGTTAACTGAGCCGGCTGAAAGTGTGTAAACCCTAAAGTAGGAAGGTCTTTATACTGAATAGCAAAGTCTGCTAAATTCTTCATTACGTTAACCAACTTTTTCTTTAAGATTAAAAGTCCGTCACGAATCTGAATTAAGTCTGTATTGTCTCCTACAAAAGCCGAAGTAGCTCCCAGGTGGATAATTCCTTTTGCTGAAGGTGCCACATCACCATAAGCGTGAACGTGAGCCATTACATCATGACGGAATTTTTTCTCATACTCTGCTGCTTTCTCATAATCGATGTTTTCAGCATTAGCTTTTAACTCAACGATCTGCTCGTCTGTAATTTCAAGTCCAAGGTCTTTTTCGATTTCAGCAAGAGCTATCCAAAGCTTTCTCCAATTCTGGAATTTGTTATTATGTGAGAAGTTAAATAACATTTCTTCACTGGAGTAGCGCTCTTCCAATGGATTTTTGTAGGAATTCATTCGTTCTTTTACTTTTTAGATGTACAAAAATACGGTTTTTCAGTGAGAGATAAAAATCTTGCTTTTATGATTTTTCAACCATATTCTGAATCAAATAAAGAGTTTTCATTGATACTTTTACCCCGAAATAAAAGTATACAAAAGTTCAGGACGGAAATTATCTGCTAAAAATTTGATTGTACTCCTAAAATTTCCAAACTCGCATGAATCATATGGCTCTGCTTCGGTTCTATAATGTTATACTAAGTTTAACATTGGATTGTTATCATCATAAAAGCCAGAAAAATTCCTAAAACAGCTATAAACATTCCTAATATATTCAATAATAATATTATGAATTTATCACTTAAATTTTTAAAAAATGTTGCGACTGCAGGAATGATAAAAGTATTTGAAATCATTAGCATTATTGAAAAATTAAATCCTCCTTCAAGCGGAGAAAATCCTTTTTTAACAATGTATATATTGGCTGACAGTGTCAGCATATTTAAAATAATGATACTAACGGCTAGTATATAATTTATTTTTGATCGCACGAAAGTTCTGTAATTAGGACTACAAAATAACGTTTTTTTTCACTTATACTTTTGTCTTGAAATAAAAGTATACAAAAGTTCAAAACGGGAATCATCCGCTAAAAATTTGATTGTACTCCTAAAATTTCCAAACTCGTATGAATCATATGGTTCTGCTTCGGTTCTATCTTATAACCCATGCTCAGACAGTGGATTTTTTTTAACAGATTACATTCAAATTTTCTTAACGCCCCTGATTCCTAAGTCGATAATAAAATAGGCTGCTCCATTTCTGAAGCAGCCTGTTCTTACATTATTGTCATCAATCAGATTAATCAATAAGTCCACATGGTGATCCCACAGAAATACATTTTTTCACAAATGAACACCAAAAGTATCCTGGCAGACACATTGGAATTCCTCCCTGAACTGTTTTTAATTCTCTTTTTGAAAGTTTTCTTAGGTTTTTCATAGTCTTATTTTTTAATTTTTTCCTACTCTATATGCTTTTCGGATTACGCTTTAATTTGGTAATACAATATACAGATTTTTCGGATATGAAAATATAAACTACTCATTTTATATAGTTTACAAATAAATCATTTATCAATATTATACTTTATTTTGAATTTAAGATTCAACAACATCAATAAAAAATTCCCGGATGCATCTTAAATTTTAATGATTTTATCGTAGAATATATTATCAAAGCCAAAATACTATTTTTGAAGTCTCCCAGAAAAATAAATAATATCCAATATAGAAAACCAAAAATAACATCAAATATTATGTTAGCTGATTTTAATTGATGAGAAACTATAATATTATATATAATATCAATTACTATGATTATTCCACAAAACATCATTAAATATATAATTGCTCTTATAATAATTCTACTATTCATAATTATATTTCATCATGTTCTATTATTGAGTTCAATTGACTAAAATATTTCTGAATGCAGGAATATTATTTATTCTGCTGTGGACACGGTACTATTTTTAAATTTTTATTGTACATATCATAAATTACTTTAGTATTGTTTTTTTTATAAACAGTAAAGTAAGTAACGTCCTTATTCTTCACTATAGAATCTCCTATTTTAATTAATGAAATTATTTTTAAATCTTCCAAATAAACTTTATTACCATCTGATGATTTGACAATATTAAAATGAGTCATAAGGTCATATGAGTTTGAAATAACTTGTCCATTACAGTGCTGATTAAAATATTTATATTTAGATAGGTTGGGATCAAATATTTTTTTTATAATTATCCCACAAAGCACAATTCCGAAGAATAATAAAATAATTTTGTTAATATTTCTTTTTAAAAATCCCATACAGATGTTTTAAATCGTTTATAAAAGACTCCTGTGCCAATTCCTTTTAATCCTGCACTTATTTCGGTAACCCCTCTTTTTCCTGCTCCTACATTTAAAGGATTCATCATTTCCAAAGGTGTAGAATTGGGATCAAAAGTTCCCCCATATGTAACACCAATAGGTGATATAAAAGATTTTGCTTCACCAGCATAATCTTCTAATAAAAATGGTCCGGAATGACTTGAAGAAATTCGTCCTATACCGAAGCCACCCTCAAAACCTAAACCGAAGTTTATATTTTTATTAAAGGATAGTCCCCAATTATTCCCAGAGTCTTTAACTAAACCAACGTCAAATCCAAATCCGCCTCCTAAAACTCCATTTATACTAAAGGTTATGCTAGTCCCTTTACTTTCTGTTCCTATAATAGTAGTTCCGTCTTTTGTTTCAAATGTTTCTTTACTGCTTTTTTGAGAACCATCAGCATTTGTTATTGTTCCATTATCGTGGAAAGTATATTGAGAAATTATTTCCCCATTCTCTTTTGTTGTAATTGAACTACCTTCCGAAAGATGCTGTGCATTTTCTCCATACTTAGCAGTAGCCTGTTCTTGGGTTTTTATTTCCGAATCAAAAAATATTTGATTTCCTCGTTGTAACCAATCTTGATTTTCCCTGCCATCAGGGTCAATAAACCTTATTGGATTATTAAACGCGTAATTGTAAGGACTATGTCTTGTCATCTTCTCTGCTAGCGGATCCACCACTCCCCATCTCCCAATATCCGGCATATAGAATCTTGCTCCATAGTCATACATACCACTTTCTTGGAGCTCCTTTCCATTGTACTTATAATTATAGGGAACACCTCCAAAAGGAGTTGGCACAATAGGACTCTCCTGATGTTTCAATCCAAAAGGATAATAGTTATTGGCATCAATGATCTCTGTGCCTGCTCCATTTTTAGCATAGCTCAATCTAGTATTCCCAAGGTGATCTGTATAATTGTATATATACTTCCCAGTCTCAACATTAAAATACCCTTCTGCTGTTGGGAAGAATTTTAATACTGAGTTAGTATATTGGAAGCCATCCAGATAGTCGGTTGTTTCCGTTCCAAAAACCTTTCTTACTTTCACGCCATCTGCCCTGTAAATATAGTCTGTTACTTTGGAGTTTTGGGTAATCTTGCCCGGTAAATTTAGATAATTATATTGGATGAAAGTATACAATCGACTGAAAGAGCTTATAACATAAAAAAACCACTGCTTATACAGTGGTTTTGTTTTACTTGTAGACACGAGCCAGATGCTCGCGCCAACGTGGGGAAATATCAAATAAGTACATCCAGCACTATTTTCTTCTTTTACTTTTTTAAAATTGGATTTAATATTTTTGTTTCAAAAAATTTCTTTTCCCGGGTATTTTCCTCATCATCATTCTTATTTATTTCTATATAATCCTTGTTTTTATCTATATTTTTATAAATTCCAATAAATGCAAAATCCGTTTTAGTGGAATCAACCGCCTCTCTTGTCCAAGTACAATAAATTTTACTATTTGCGTAAAAAGAAATAAAATTCCAATGTGAATTTTTTCCATCTCTAATATTATACTTAGTTGGAACTATAAATTCTGGATGCTCTTTCTTAAATTGATCAATATCATTTAAAAAAGAAGACTCTTTTTTATTTATAGTGTAAACTTCTGCATAAGGATAACTACCAGCATTAAAGTAATTACAGGAATATAAGCAAAAAGTAATAAATATTAAAATAATTATTTTTTTCATAAGTCATTTATTGAAGTCCTTCAAGCCATCTTTTATCATCTCATTACGAGTAGCACCAGTTGGAGTATTTGTAACACCTTGACTAGCTTTTTTATAATCGGATTTCACATCTTGAATAAAGTCATAAGCATTATTTGATGCGGAATATTTAAATAATGTTTTTGGCAATGCAGCTATGCCTAAACCTATACTCACTGAAGCGGCCTGTAATCTATCGACATCTGCTGCACCACTAAATGGATTTAATGCAATACTCAATTCTTCTCCTACAAATTTATAATCTGTTCCTATAGCTCTAGTATTTGTCAGTAAACCTTTTGCTCCTGCTATTTTCAAATTATCATATCTTCTATCATGACCAATTGCAGGATATTCAGATAAACGCATTGGAATATAAGTAAAATCGTCTAGTCTCTTATCAAATCTATTTTTGGGATTATTTCCCCCCAGATAAGATAAATAAAATATATTCTGTCCAATAGTAGAAGGGTCATATGTCTTATTTGAGTTTCCTTTTTTACCTATTAATAAAGCCCTTTCCGCAACACCATCTCCTGGATGACTATCCCCGGAAGGTTCTGCTCCTTGATTATAACTCACATAATTAGCCCTGTCATTAATAGCATATGAACCATCACTTTCTTTATTTATAGTATCTTTAATACCATGTGTTTTCCTATACGCTCTTGCTTCTTTTCTAGTTTCAAAAAGCCCCGTAGGATCAGAATATAAAATGGGATTATTAAATGCAAAGCGATAGGAATTTATAGCTGGGGCTAATTCAGAAAATCTATCCATTCCTGTAAATCTTCCAATATCTAGCATGTAGTGACGGAAATCCATTGCATACATGCCCGTTTCTTGCAACTCCTTACCATTGTACTTGTATTTATATGCTGGATTTCCTGCTAATGCATTATATCCATCATGCTTCAATCCAAACGGGTAATAATTGCTCTCTTCAATGATCTCTGTTCCGGCTCCATTTTTAGCATAGCTTAATCTGGTATTTCCAAGGTGGTCAGTATAATTATACACATACTTTCCGGTTTCAACATTAAAATACCCTTCTGTCGTTGGGAAGAATTTTAATACCGAATCTGTATATTGGAAGCCATCCAGATAATCAGTTGTTTCTGTCCCGAAAACCTTTCTTACTTTTACTCCGTCTGCTCTGTAAATATAGTCTGTTACTTTGGAGTTTTGGGTAATCTTACCTGGTAAATTTAGATAATTATATTGAATGGAGGAATATAATTGATTGAAGCTGTTTATAAGATAAAAACCACTGTGCAAAGCAGTGGTTTTTATATGTTCATCAATAGAAACTATTGAATCAATTTTCCGTTTTTATCGAAAACAAAGGATTTTATTTTTATTTTTTTATCCTTCGCAAAATCATAAATGTAATAAGGATATCCAATTTCCGCACTATTAAAGGAGTCCTTTAACGACAATAGATATTCTTCATTACCATTTATATAGTTGTCTAATATGTATATCAATTCTTTGAAATTCACATCAGAATTATCTTCAGGGATTATTATCGTTTCCGGATTTCTTTCTGTTGTTCTAAACAATTTCTTTTCCCCGCTTAATGGATCATATATTAATGCCTTATAATAAAGTCCCCCATCTTCTCCCAAGATATTTTTTTCCCAAGATATTATTAAAATAGCTCTTCTATTCTCTTTAGAAAGAATAGATTTAATATTTCTAAGTTGTTCATTATATAAATTTCCCTTAGCATTTTTATTCATTTCTTTATATTGTTTATACAAGGGATTACAATTCAAGAAAAAAAAGAACAAAGACATATAAATATATTTTCGCATGATATTATTTTTTACTATTCAATATTTTATTGTAAATAACCTGAACATTTACTGGCATAGTGAAAACTCGTGTGTTGACATTACGAACTGTAGGACGCCATTGTATACTATTAGTATTAACTAATGTTGTTGAAGTAGCTGCATCGGGGCTATAGCTTGTTCGGATTGGTAGCCCTTGTTCGGAGCGCAGTAAATTTTCAATATATGAAGCCGCAATTTCTGATTGTGGAATATCCTTAGAAAAATTATTTTCATCATCTGCATTTACCCAAGATTTACCAAGTTCTTCATGGGATGCAATTTGATCAAAAAAAGAGTGTCCTAATTCGTGAAATAAAGTTACATGAAAAGGAATTTTTGTCTTTATAGGAGTTTCACCAAACTTGGATGTATATGTATTAACATCTTGTGTAAAAGAAGTTACTACACCTGAACCATCCGTATATGTTCCATTTTTCCCTGCATAAGAAGTTCCTTCACTAGACTGTATTGTTGTATTTATATTGTCATTTGCAAATAAACCTAAAAAAGTTTTCCCAAAAGAGCTTTCTTTATCACTAGATATAGATGTTAATGCAGATAAAATTTGCCCTGCATAGCTAGTATCCCCTACGCTTGCTTCAACATCCCACTTTTTAGTTTTTTCATTTTGTGTATATAGTTTGCCATTATTATAACGATAAGTTGTATCTCCATCTTGTATATCTATCCACATTCCTGTAGGATCAATAAGCCTTATAGGATTATTAGTTACATAGCTATAAGGACTATTGTTATAATATAACTCTCCTAAAGCATCCTGAACTCCCCACCTTCCCAAATCCGGCATATACATCCTCGCTCCATAATCATACATACCAGTCTCTTGAAGCTCCTTGCCATTGTACTTATATTTATACGCAGAATTCCCCGATAAAACATTATACCCTTCATGCTTCAATCCAAACGGATAATAATTACTCTCTTCAATCATCTCTGTTCCTGCTCCATTTTTAGCATAGCTCAATCTGGTATTCCCAAGGTGATCTGTATAATTGTATATATACTTCCCAGTCTCAACATTAAAATACCCTTCTGCTGTAGGGAAAAACTTTAATACTGAATTAGTATACTGGAAACCATCCAGATAATCAGTTGTTTCTGTTCCGAAAACCTTTCTTACTTTCACGCCATCTGCTCTGTAAATATAATCTGTTACTTTGGCGTTTTGGGTAATCTTTCCTGGTAAATTTAAATAATTATATTGGATGGAAGAAATTCCTTTATCCAATTGAGTTTTCATATTTCCATTGACATCATAAGTAATAGTACTTCCTGTACTTCCTGATGCTAGCGGGTAACCGCTTATCGAATTTCCGGTTCCGATTTCTTTTAAGTAAGATAACTTATTACTTTGTTCCCCATTTTCATAATGGTATTCCAGATTATCCATTACTTCTGGGGCTGTATACCCTGGAAGTTGCTTTCCTCTTCTTAAAAGGGTTTTTATATTTCCGTTAAGGTCATAGGTAAGCTGCTCGTGGTATTCTCCTCTTTCTAAGTTCATGGCATCCCAGAAACGTCCTTCCTTAAGTCGGTTAAGGCCATCATATTCATAGGAATAATTTCTCAGTACCGCGTCATTCTGCGTTATCCATGACATCTGGGAAATATTTCCGTTATATCTGGCAGAACCCGAAAACTGGCTGTTGGGTTTATTATAACGAAGTTCGTATGCAAAAAGTTTATTCTGCAAATTAGCAGGATCATTAACTTTTGTCATCCAGCCTCTTATATTGTAGGCATATTTAACACGCTGCAGTGGGCTACCTGTAGTATTTCCTACATTTTTAGTCTGCAATTGTCCCAGGTCATTGTAAAGGTTTTCCGCCAAAAGTTCCTGAGCGCCTCCATTGACCTGATTCCAGTGCCTTACCAGTCTTTCCTGATGATCATACTCATAGGTTTCTTTGATATTAACTTTTGTATCACTGGCCGTCCTTTTGTGTTCAATAAGGCTGTAATCCGGTACTCCGGAAAATTTCAGAAAGCTTTCCGTCTTCGTGTATCCTCCAAGATGGTTTAAAGAATGGGTAGAGATTGCTCTCCCTTTCTTATCATAGTAAGTAAACACTTTTGTCCAGCTGTCATTTTCAACATTTTTAGTATAAGAAGCGGTTGGAAGACTTTTGGTACTTACCTCTGAATTCTGTGTTGTCTGCGGCAGTACTTCCTGATTTAAAACCGTACTCACTGCCGGAGCTCCCTGAGGATAGGTATCATAATAATTTACAGTCAGAAGCTTGTCGACTGCTGTAGGGTAAGAAGTGTTTCCATATTCAATACTCATTCCATTCAGCGTAAAACTTCCACCACGGGTTTCAAAAGTATCACCAGATTGATTATCAATAGTATTCTGTATCGTATTTCTTGGATTGGTATCTCTGGTAATCCCTGTATACACTACTCTTCCGAAACGGTCATATTTTGTAAACATCCATGACTGATCTGCTGAAAAACTGGTAATTCCATTTTTGAGAACAGTATCACGATACAGTATAACCTGATCTTTTTTATTGTATACCATTTGTTCCAGACCTTTTCCCGGAAGCTTCTTTTCTACAAGCCTGTTTTTACCATCATATTTGTACTGATAGCAAAGATGTTCCAGTGCGGAAGCTGAAACTGTTGCTGAAGCCGAAGCTAAAGGTGGTATAACAAATGCCAGCTGGTCATATTCATTATAGACATAATAAGTGTCTGCATTTTCTGAAGCACTGATAACTTTTCTTACCAGCAATGTCTGCCCTCTGCCATTTTTAAATTCTATGGTTTTATTATTATCTTCATCGGTTACCGTGTTTTTATACAGCTGTGCATCTCCGTATGAACCGGATACACTAAGTGCAGAAGAAGTAGCCCCATCAACCCATGTGGTAACAGTGGTATATTTTTTAACCTCACCAGTGACATTTGCTTCATATCCAAAAACAACAGGTTTACTTTGCCAGTCGTTACCTGGATTTTTCTGGTTTAATATTCTGTCAAGCGGAGAGTTTTCCAAGGTTTTGTGGGTAAGAGGATAAGTATCATTAATCCCATTAGACTGATAGTAACTGTTTGCACTTCCTTCTACTCCGGTCTGGATATTTCCACTCAGTGAATTCATAGGAACCGGTAGCCAGCTATCCACCTGTCTTCCATATCCGTCATAAGGAATATGGGTTACCAAATCTTTTCCTGTGGGAGTAGATTTAATATTGACTAACTGTTTGGGTCTTCCCAGCCCATCAAAAAACTGAACACTCTGTACCTGCTGAAGGGATCCGTCTGAAACGGTTGTGGGTACCAGATACTGTCGGGTGTAAATATAATTTTCCGTCGTTGGAATACTGGACGAATAATTTACAGTGATGGGAGTATAAGTTTCCCCGTTACCAGATGAAGACGCTCCGATGTAAGCCCGAAAGGTTCCATTGGCAGAACTGAACTTGAATCCAGGAAGCATTCGTATACTTTGGGGATCTGCCACTTCAGTGTTAGGGGCTGGAGGGGCTGTTAAAACCACCTGCCCATAATGATAAAGGCCGCATAACAACCCAATGCTTATATATATTTTTCTAAACATTTTTCTCTATTAATGGGTTGTCTCTGATTTCATTCTAAGAAACTGTTCTTTCAATTGTTTTATTTCTGAAACAACATTTTTCAGAGCTGCATTTTCTTCTTCCAGTTTCTGCACTTTTTCCTGTTGATCTTTTAATTGTCTCTCCTGTTTAATAGCATATAGAGTAAGTTCTTCGATTTTCTGCAATAGCTTAATCTGAAATTCACCAACATTTACCCCTTCTTTTTCCATTACTTTTGCGGAAGCAATTTCAGGAAGGTGTTTTTTTTCTTTAATATGTTTTGCGACCTCTTCCAGATTGGGAAGGTCATAGTTTTCTTCAAATACAAAATCCGCGGTTGGAGTTAGAGTTACTTTGACTTCTTTAGCTTCCAGCTTACCTTGCAGTGAAGCATTTCCTGCCGAAGAAATTTTCATGATTTCAGGCATCGAAACCGGCGAATCTATTGCTACTTGCTGGGAGGATGAAGCCAATAATCTGAAACCTTCATTATCGAGCGTAATGGCTGTTTTTACAAAGCTCCCTTCCCCACTGCTTGATAACCATCCTACATTTGCTCCATTTGCTTTTACTCCATAACTCATATAAGAAGAGCCAGAGCTTCGTAATGCTCCCCAGTTATTCATTGAGCCACTGGCATACGGGATAGAAAAAGCATTAACTCCGGTCACAGAATCGCCAGCTCCTGCCATAATAGTTCCTGCAACATGAAGTTTGCTTAAAGGAGCCACAGTTCCTATTCCCACATATCCATTACTATCATTGATAACCAATTTTGGATTCGTATAATCTCCTTTGGAAACAATCCATTGACTGCCATGTAAATCACCAAAAAACCACCCTTTATCCCCATTCAGATATTGAGTTTGAATTCCTCGGATAAATCCTCCATCATTGGTACTTCTTTTTAAATATAAAATAGGAGATGGATTTTGAATGGTTACTTCAGAAAACGCCCCTTGCTGGGCAAAAGAGAATTGAGCTGCTAAAATTCCTGCAATGAATAGTATTTTTTTCATAATTTAAGTTTTTTTATTGTTTATAGTTGTATTTAAATTCTTTTAATAAGTTGCCCGCTTGGCTGTTTCCCCTGATCTCTTTAAGCCTGTTAGCCGAATCATAAAGATATACTTCCCTGATTCCTGATGGTGGAGTGATGCTTCTTACCCCAACTAAAGGGTCATAGGTATAAGTGGTTATCTGATAGTTGGGCAAACTATCTCTAAATGTATTGAGTACAGATAAAAACGATGTTTCATCATTATTTGGAGTAGCGGAAGCATCTGTATTAGAAGCTGTCACAATCGAATCAATTAAGGACTGTTGAATATCTGTTAATTTCGCACCTTCTATTTTAGCAATAGGCTGGGTTAGGTTATATCCCCAGATAATTACTGTGGAAAGGCCATCTTTTGTTGTAAACTGCTGAAGATTGCCTTTGGGATCATATTTATCATAGAATATTTCAGTTCTTGAAGTAGCAATATTCTGAAGATCATATGAAAGAATTGATAGAGGAACCATTAGATTCCCTCCTTGTATGGTTGGCAATGAATCCGGATAGACATGTTCTATTTTTGATAAAAAATTATTAGCAACTCCTACCGTTTGTGAAGTGATTTCCTGCAAAGGAATTCCTGTCATATTTAAATTAATAAGCGCAGGCTTATTTAAGGACTGAGCAAACTTTTTTTCAGTTGATACTATTTTACCATCTGAAAAAGTAGTATTTATCTTATTGTTATTTAAATATGAAATATCATCATAAACATAACCATTTTGAGTTATTAGATTTCCACCAATATTCTTTTCTTCAATCTGTAATGAAATTAGTGCATAAGGTTTTACAAACTCTTTTTGGAACAGTTCCCATGCATTGGATATTTTTTTTACCCTAGTAGTATAATCTTGGTTTACATTCCTACAATTTAGAGCCAAAATATTATTTTTAGAAAAGTTCTTACAGTAATCTTTATCAATAAATCCGTAATTCATTTTAACTGTTTTAATCACTGTATTATCTTTATAATAATCTTCCTGTATTAATTTTCCTCTGGTAAAACTTCTATCTTCAAGATCGGTCTCTTTGTTTTTAAGATAATCCTGAAGCGTATGATCATAGTTAAATTGTGGAATATGTATCTGTACAAAATAGTTGTTACTATTCAGTATATCCGGATTTGTTTTATAAGTTGAGAATGTGTGCTGCTTTTGCACTTGTCCATCAACATATTCGAAAACATTGGAATACTCAATATTACTACTGGAATATGCCTGAAGCTCTATATTTGAACCAGTCTGTTTAAGCTCTTTTTTTAAGGTGTACCCCCCTGGTGCACTTTGCTTATATTCAACATAATCAACAAAACTATAAAGTGATTTTAAAATGCCACTAGATTCAATGGAGTTGAGGTCCTTCGTATATTTATAAGTCTTTACTACAGGTATTATATTATCCGCATTATCTATCATTTTTTGGATTCTCATACCACTTGCTATTCCAGTCTCATTACCTATTTGAGGAAAAAAAGCTGTTGTCGAATTCTTCATTAATCTGGAAGAGAATGTATTAGGTTCATAAAAAAATTCCGTATATCCTTTTGTAGGATAAATAACTTTTTTCAATAAACCTATATCATTAAAATTAGAATCTACATTTCGATTATTTGAGAGTATTTCGGTATCTCCCGTATTAGCATAGAACTTATAATCAGGAATCATCATATTTGTTTCCGGCTTCCCATTATAATATCCCCAATAATCTACCCCTCTTGTAGCATCATCCGGAAAAGAGGTATCCTTATAATACTCAAATCCGTAGTCTTTATTGTTGATCTTTAATGCAGTAAGTAGCCATCTTCTTTTTGAACTTCCTTTAGGGCTAATAGTAAAATCAATAGTTTTAGTAATATTATTTTGGTATTTTTCTTCAATCTTTTTTAGTTTATACGATTTATAACCCAAGTCATCATTGTAGGTGTCATAAGTAAAAAAAATAGTATAAAGATTATCAACATTTATTTCCTTCAGCATTGCTTTTTTGGTAAGATTGATTCTAATATATGGACTTTGCCAAGTACTACTTTGTGAAGATCCTGATACAGAATAACCTGCCCAAGAATAATCATACTGTGCTGTTGTATTTTGTGCTTCCTGATAAAAATACCTGTTGATATCAAATGAAAAATTGAAACTGCCTGCATTCGTTAGATGTGGCATTGCATTTTTTTGCGTACAGTAATTACTGCCTGCACCAATAGGATCATCTTCATTATAAGTATATTTTATTGTACGTCCATTATTAAGTTCTACTTTATTTAGATACCAGGAAGTAATTGTAAAGTCAGCATCACCTATATATGCGCCCTGATTAGTTTGATAATTTCCTAAATCACTCGAGAGCTCTAAGTTATCATATCTTCCTCCGAAATAATATTTGTTTCCATTACCATCAATTATTTTAAATGATGATATTTCTGGTTTGCAATTGGTTTGTTCGGCAACCCATTGCTGTGAATACCCAGAGATATCTACTACAAGGTTGGGATCGTTAGATCTTATTAAAGGAGTACCATCATTGCTTAAAGTAAAGTATCCTGAAATACCTAAGAAATTAAAATTATACTTGTCAGACTCAAGTTCTGAAGAGACAGAACCATTAAAAATTCCTGGCCAAGGAGTCGAAAGTCCAATGCTCAACTGAAAATTTTTTGTATAAATATCATTAGCTGATTTATTATATGCTATGGCTGATAAAAATCCATTAAGGGAAGCGGATTGAACAGTTGTAAAATCGTCTGGAATTCCTCTTACTTCGCGTGTAATAGCACCAGAAGCATTAATGGACCAATTCAGCCCCGCAAACCCTGATTTTTTTGTAGGAATAAATCCTGAAGAATCATAGCCTAATGATATTGAACTGCTAAAACCATCAATATTGATATCCAATAAAGGAATATTGAGATCAATAGTACCTCTATTCATATTAATAGGAATATTCCCCATTCTTTCATAACTGTAAGATTCAGGTGATTTGATATTGACCGGTTTAAAATTGAGGCCCTGCCCTTGCAATTGGAAAGAAAAGCCAGTTAACATTATTAATAATATGAGTGAATATAATCTTTTCATCAAGTTTATTTTTTTATCAATTTAGCGTTCGCTGTTTTATTGGTATCCGTTTTTATAGTCACCAGATATGCTCCCTGTACCAAAGTCTGGGTATTAATCTTGGTTACTCTGTTCTTTGTTTTAATACTTTGAAGCTGTCTTCCAGACATATCGTATAAAAGAATATCTGCTTCTTTGAAATCAAATCCGATTTCTACATAAGCATAATCTGAAACAGGGTTTGGATAAATTTTAATGTCGTATTTTTCAATCAGCTGATCAACCTGTTTGTCTCCCAGCTTTACAATCTTCCAGTTTTCTTTTCCCAATTCCTCTGCACTGGTTCCAGCCAGAATAATAGAACCGTCTCTATTTAGTTTCAAATCTGAAAGTCTCTCTTCTCTTTGTCTGGATTCTCCTTTCACATGTTTTCTCCATTGCTCATTTCCATTTTGGTCCAAATAGAGCATCCAGAAGGTTTCATCATCAGTCTGTATTCTTCCTTCAGCCTGTGTGTAACCTCCCAACAATATTCCTTTTGTGACGTCTTGGTTCTTGATTCTTGCATCTTGATTCAGAATCACATTCATTCCCATCAGGATATCTCTGTTCTTGAAATTATAGGATTTCTGCCACTGTTCATCACCTCTTTCATTTAAAGAAATCAGCCAAAGGTCTGTCCCTTCTTCAATGCCTATGGTTTTATTTCCCGATCTCTCCGATCTGGATTCTCCACCAATGATGAAGCCAGTTGATGTTAATGCCAATGTTCTGATATGATCATCTCCTTTCCCTCCAAAGTTCTTTTCCCATTCTACTTTTCCATTTTTGTCCAGCTTTACGATCCAGTAGTCGCCCTCGCCAAAATTATCTGTGGATTTTGCGATACGGGATACTGGGTTCGGGGTGGTTTCGCTTGTCTTTTCTCCAGATCCCGAAACACGGACCTCAGAACTCCTGGAATAAATTCCCAATAAAGCTCCTCCATCCTTCGTTGGAATCATCTTCTCCACTTCGTCTAAGCCTTTCCCACCTAAGATTAATTGGGAAAGTTCTTTTCCATCTTTATCCAATTTCGTAATCCAAACGTCTTTGGAACCGTAACCTTTTGCAGCGTTCTGTACATTGCCGGCCACAAAGAACCCTAAATCTGTAGTTTGAATCACAGATCTTGCTTCTTCATCGGAAGAGCTTCCCAGGGTTTTCTGCCATAATTCATCACCAAATTCATTGATTCTGATGAGCCAGATATCTGATCCTCCTTTGGAATCATCTTTTTTATCCAAACCTTTTCCTGAATAAGAGGTTCCGGCCAATAGAAACCCACCGTCCTGTGTGGTGACTGTTGCTGATAAATAATCATGATTTGATCCTGAGAAGTATTTCTCCCAGACATCATTTCCTTGCTGGTTTAGCTTTACCAAATGAAAATCGTAACCATTATTTTGCTTACTGCCTGAAGCTTGCTGCTTATCGCTTTGGATAGAGCTTCCCGTGATTAAATATTGCTGATCAATGGTTGTAGTAACCTGGCTTAGAAAATCCTGGGTAGAGGATTTGATATCTTTCTGCCATACTACTTCCTGGGCAGAGATTCCCAAGACCGTGCATAAGGTGAATGCACCAATATAGATTTTTTTCATTCCAATGTTGTTTTCTGAGTTAGTAATTAGCTTCTTAAAACTTCGCAAATTTAACACTTTTTAAGATATGAAAATCACTTTCATGTGGTATCCTGTAAATCATACTATTTATTGTTAAATTCACTTTATTTATATTGATATTTTCATTTTTCCTGATGCAAAATTATCTCCGGATAACGACAAAACTTGTCGCATAAAAATCTATTTTAAAAACTAATGAGTATACAGCACAAAAAAACCACTCTCTCGAGTGGTTTCCTATTTTTTGAATTTTATTTTACTGATAGACTACTTCATCATTCTTTTTGATCTGGTAGCTTTTTTTATAGGGAGTTAAAACATAGCTGTCCTTAATATAAGTTCCGCTTTTCCAGATTTTCCCTTTTCCATCTTTATTCAGGATAATGCTTTTCGCGGCTCCATCCGGAATAAAAACTTCAGCTTTTTTCATGTCTTTCGTAAAAATTATTGCGGTCATTGAGGTATAGCTTTTATCCGAGTTTACTTCTTTAAGTTTTATTTTCTGATTGAACGTTTTTATACAATTATTTTTTAACTGTGAGTAGGTGTATCCTGCAGAACCGATACAACCGTGAACATCTCTGTCACCTCCCAGAACAGGAGCTTGTTTTTGTGCAAAAATTAAAGTAGCAAGGAACATTGCACTGAATAAAATTGTTTTTTTCATATGTAAAATTTTTGTTTTCTGGTTGGTAGAACTATGTCCCCAAATAGGGTATTAGTTGATTCATCTAAGGTACAAAAAAAACCACTCTTCCGAGTGGTTTTCATTTTGAAATCTGATCTTATTGGTAGATCACAATATTATCCTTTTTAAGCTGATATCCGTTTTTTTTGTAAGGAACCAATACATAACCATCTTTTTTCCATGCTTTGGCTTTACCTCCTGCTCTGGTAAGAATGATGCTTTCTGAGTCGGTATCTTTTATAAAAACCTCAGCTTTTTTCATGTCTTTGCTGAAAATAACGGCAGCTATAGAAGTATAACTTTCTTTTGGAGCCACTTCTGTCAGCTTTATTTTCTGTTCAAAAGTTCTTACACAGTCTTTTTTAATCTGAGAGTAAGTATACCCTGCCGAACCAATACAACCGTGTGCATCCCTGTCGCCACCTTTTATTTGCATTTCTTGCGCGAATACTAAAGAACCTAAGAACATTGTACTCAATAAAATTGTTTTCTTCATGTCGATTTGCATATAATAATAATTACCGTGGTATTATTAAAAATCATGCCAAAAAACACATAATACACATTTCTGTGAATAACTTTTCTTAAATTATTTAGTCCAGTTAACTTTTGAGTGTTGAACATTCTCAGAGTTAGTTCCAATCATGATATCAAATTCACCTGATTCCCAGTCATATTTCAAGTCTCCGTTGTAGAATTTCAGATTTTCAGGAGTGATATCGAAGGTTACTTTTCTGGATTCACCTTTTTTCAGAAATACTTTCTGGAAACCTTTCAATTCTTTTACTGGTCTTGTAATACTTCCTACCATATCTCTGATATACAGCTGAACTACCTCAGCACCATCAAAGTTTCCATTATTGGTTACGGTAACGGATGCCTGAACAGTCTGATCTCCTTTCGGGTTGGCATTTGAAACTGCCATATCAGAATATCCGAATTTTGTATAACTTAGCCCAAATCCAAACGGATACAACGGTGTGTTACATTCATCCATATAGTTGGAACGGAATCTCTGGTACTCACATTTATCAGTTAATTCCTGGCTTAATGGGCGACCTGTATTTTTAGCATTATAATAGATTGGAACCTGTCCAAGGCTTCTTGGGAAAGTCATCGGAAGTTTTCCTGATGGATTTACTTTTCCAAAAAGAACATCTGCAATTGCATTTCCTGCTTCAGATCCTGCAAACCACGCATTAAGGATGGCATCAGGAGTATCTTTTACATTGGTTAAAGCTAAAGGACGGCCTGTGAAAAGAACCATTGCAATAGGCTTTCCTGTTTTCTTTAATTCGTTTAATAAATCAACCTGAGACTGAGGAATGGTAATTTCTGTTCTTGAAGAAGATTCACCACTCATTTCCGCAGATTCTCCAATAGCAAGAACGATAACATCTGCTTTGTTGGCAATATCTACTGCTTCTTTCAATAATTCTTCTTTGGAGCGGTTATCTCTGTCTGTTTTCTTACCGTGAGCTGCATAGATGTCTTCAAGCTTAGCATCATAATCAATATTAGCACCTTTAGCAGAAAGGAATTTTACTTCTTTTCCGTAGTTAGCCTGAAGACCTTGCATTAGGTTTACTGCTTTATCATGTTTTGCAGCAACACTCCATGTTCCGGCCATGTTTAATGAATTGTTCACCAATGGTCCTATTACGGCAACAGTTCCTGAATTTTTCAAAGGAAGTACCTGGTTTTCATTTTTCATTAAAACCATAGACTGAGCGGCAGCACTTCTTGCAACGTTTCTGTTGTCCATGTTATAAACTTCTTTTGCGGCCAGTTTTGCATCACCATATTTGTAAGGATCTGTAAATAATCCCAAGTCATATTTTGCTTCTAGAACTCTTTTTGCTGCCAGATCAATTTCAGCTTGTGTTACTTTCCCTTCAGATAAAGATTTTTTTAATGTTGTTAAAAAACCTTCTCCTACCATATCCATATCAACACCCGCTTTCAGAGCCAGTGCAGAAACCTGCTGAAGATCTCCCATACCATGGTCTACCATTTCATTGATTCCTGTGTAATCAGTCACCACAAAGCCTTTAAACTTCCACTGATTTCTTAAAACTTCGGTCTGAAGCCATCTGCTTCCGGTGGCAGGAACGCCATCCACTTCATTGAAAGAGGCCATCACAGAAGCTACTCCTGCATCAACAGCCGCTTTGTAAGGTGGAAAATATTCGTTAAACATTCTCACATGGCTCATATCAACGGTATTGTAGTCTCTTCCTGATTCACCTGCTCCGTATAATGCAAAATGCTTCACACAGGCCAGAATGGTATTCCCAACGGATAAATCTTTCCCCTGATAACCATACACCATATTTTTTGCAATTTCACTTCCCAAATAAGGGTCTTCGCCTGAACCTTCAGAAACTCTACCCCATCTTGGTTCGCGGGAAATATCTACCATTGGAGAGAATGTCCAGTTAATCCCATCAGAAGAAGCTTCTTTTGCCGCTACTCTTGCTGACTGCTGAATCAGATTCATATCCCATGAAGCGGCTAAACCTAATGGAATCGGGAATGTAGTTTCATAACCATGAATAACATCCATCCCAAAGATCAAAGGAATTTTCAGACGGCTGTTTTCCACAGCTACTTTCTGAACGGCTCTGATTTTTTCGGCTCCTTTTATATTGAATAGTCCACCCACTAAGCCTTGTTCGACTTTTTTACCGATGTCCGAGCTTTTGGCAAGACCTGTCGTAAAATCACCTGAACTTGGTAAGTTAAGCTGGCCGATTTTTTCATCCAATGTCATTTTTGACAAAAGGTTGTCTACAAATGCTTTCTTTTTAGCCTGGTACTGAGCCGTCTGATAGGACTGAACGGGTTTTGTTACCATTTCCTGTGCAGAAAACACAGGTGCCAATGCTAAAGTGGCGATTACAATTAACTTTTTCATAAATCTATCTTCTTAAATTATTGTTTTTATATTTTTAGTTTTAATTCGATGGGTTTATCTTTCGATCATTGTGTGTCGGGTTACTTTTCTTTCTTTTTAGACAGCATCCATTCATAAAGCTTCGGGTTTGAATAGGCCGAATCCCACGAGTTATGATTATCATTAGGGAAAATAACCAATTCTGCAGATGGGTTTACGGGATGCAGTTTCTGATAAAAATTAAAAGCATTGGCAGGCAGAACAATATCATCCATTCCACCATGAAATATTTTCATATTCAAATCTTTAAACTGATGAATACTAGCCGTCATTACCTGATCTGTAGGAGCACAGACCGAAGCTACTGCTGCAAACATTTCAGGATGTTCCATGGCGAGTTTCAAAGTTCCCCATCCTCCCATAGAAAGTCCTGTAAGATAAATACGGGAAGCATCAATTTTATATTTTTTCTGAATTTCCTTGATCAGATTATAAACGGTAACAGTATCCCACCATGATCCTTCCGGACATTGAGGTGCCAGAATAGCAACGGGTTCTTTGATCAGGTTTTTATAGGTAAACGGGCTGTGTGCTTTTACCAGATCAAGATTATTTCCACGCTCCCCAGAACCATGAAGAAAAACAATCAAAGGTACATTTCCTTTTGCATTCTGAGGATAGTCCAGAATGTAGGATATTTTTTCCTGCCTTTTAACTTCTTGATTCAGTTCTGCTTTTATTTCCTGTCCGCTCAGCTGTAATGAGAACGGCAGCAGTAAAAGAGAAATGTGTTTCAGTTTTAATTTCATATTATTAAGTTTTGGCTAAAGCCATGGATTTGAATCTTTTTATTTTTAAACGGGCTAAAGCCCGTTTCTATTGAATTTAATTAATTCCATATTTAGGTGACTGAAAGCTTAATTTTTTCAATCCCTGCTGAATTTCCGGAGCATTCATAAAAAGTTTCCAAAGGAATCCTGATCTGTAGTTTTCGATCATGGGTGCTATTGTCCCCTGATCTATAGCCAGATATCTTGGTGTAAACCAGTTGTCGTAATTGATAGACGAGGCATCATAAGGGCCTGCAGATCCTATAAATTCAGGTTTTTGAGTATAAATGAATCTTAAAAAAGCCATTGATTCTTTTGGTGTATAAGGAAAACTACTCAGTGCGGCTGTAGGGGTTATCACACCGTTATCATTGCTGGGCATATGCGCTGTGTATCCTGTACCTCCATCTTCATTTCTGGTATAACCGGCTGTAAGCCCCCAATAGTTAGGCCCGTAACCTTTCCATTGCTTTGGATTTTCAACACAGTATTTGTAGTCGATAAGGGTTTGATTTTTATTGATATCAAAATAGTTTTTCACAAGCTTATCAGATAATCCCGTAGGATCCAGTCCTATATATGAATATTGCGCCCAGAAAAGCGGTCCGCCATATTCTTCAGCGTAATTGTGTTTTACATACAGAGGTAATCCGTATTTTGTTTTGTCTGTAAGGTAGGTTCCGTTTCTTGTCCAGCCTTTGTAATACGTTTCATCATCAATGGAATACGTAGGTGAAGATGCTGCAAGAATATAGGTAATGAGGCATTCATTATACCCTTCCAGAGGGAAGTTCATTTCCCATTGGTATTCCGGTGACCAGTGCCAGTAAAGAACTTTTTCACCTCCTTTGGTATACCAGTTCCACTGAATCCCTTTCCATAGCTCATCACATTTTGCTGCCAGTGCTTTTTCTTCTGCATTTCCATTTTTAAAGTATTCACGGACCATCAGTATTCCCGAAGTAAGGAAAGCGGTTTCCACAAGATCACCGCCATTATCTTTTTTGCCAAAAGGAACCGTCTTTCCGGTTTCCCCATTGATCCAGTGCGGCCAGGCACCTTTGTGACGGTCTGCCTTGGCCAGGAAATCCATGATATGAGTAAGCCTTTTTACCGCTTCTTTTCTCGGAACGAATCCTCTTTCTGTTCCCACAAGAATCGTTGCCAGACCAAAGCCAGAACCTCCTGTAGTGATAACATGTTTATCATTATCCGGATAGATATTATCTTCGTGATAACGCTCTCTTCCTAACATTGAATGAGGTTCTGCATAATCCCAGAAATACTTCAGAGCATCTTTTTGTACTCTATCCATCAGCTGTTCATCAGTAATATTACTTTTTACAGCTTCAGTTTTTCCAACTTCCTGTTTTGCTGCAGGAGCATTTTTACAGGAATACACAAAAAATAAAGAGGTGACAGCAATTGATAATATGTTCCTTTTCATGAGATCTCTTGTTATAGGTTCTAAAAGAAGAGGAGAACTTTCATTCTCCTCTAATGTTTATGATTTATTTTAATATCCAGGGTTCTGTGTAAACAATCCTAAACTTGCATTCATTGCATCCAATGGAATCGGGAATAGTTCGTTCTTCCCTGCTTTGAATCCATAAGGAGCAAGTACCGTAGCTGCCTGCCCCGTTCTTACAAGGTCAACAAAACGGTCACCTTCCAAAGCAAGTTCTACTCTACGTTCATGCCAGATTGCAGTTCTCAATGCTAACTGTGTTGAAGCTGTTGTACCTGCCAACTGCGCTCTGGTTCTTACTTTATTAAGGTTAGTAACAGCTACAGAGGTATTACCCAGTTCATTTGCAGCTTCTGCATTAATCAAAAGAATTTCTGCAAATCTTAAAATTCTGATATTCTGTTTCGATCCGTAAGCACAAGCATTATTATTCAAAGCTTTAGGAACATATACTTTTTGATTGAATGTAGTTACAGAGTTTGGATCTCCCATTGCAATAAGATCTCCTTCCGGAGTCGTTTCCCCATTTCTAAGAATTGTAAGTTCTTTTCTGATATCTCCCGGCTCAAATGCATTTTCCAAAGCCTGGGAAGGTGTAAAGAATCCCCATCCAAACTGGTTTCTTACCCCCTGTACTTCAGCATACTGGCTTCCTCCGAATTGAGTAGAACATTCACAGTTTACTTCAAATACGGATTCTTTTCCAAATTCACCTCCGATTCTGAATACATGGTTGAAATCAGGATCTAAATCATATCCCATAGACATTACCTGATTAGATGTATCATATGCTTTCTGCCAATCTTTTTTATACAGATATACTTTTGAAAGCAATCCTAAAGCCGCTCCTTTGGTTACTCTTCCAAGATCTCCCGCAGCATAAGTCTGAGGAAGTATTTCTGCTGCACTGGTAAGATCAGAAATAATAAAGTTATAAACTTCTTCTGCAGAATTTCTAGGAACTGTATAAGTAGAAGGAATCCCGTCAAAGATTGGAACCCCTCCATAAATTCTTAATAGATTAAAATAAAAATAAGCTCTCAACATTTTTGCCTCAGCAACCAATCTTGTTCTTAAAGTAGCATCCATTTCAATTTTAGGAACATTTGTAATCACCTGATTACATCTGTTTACCGCCTGCCATTGTCCGATCCAGTATCCTCTTACTCCATCGTCACTTACTGTATAAGTAAACTGATCGTAAGCATTAATAAATGAAGCATCTCCAGGATTAGAACCTTTTACAACATCATCTGCCGGCACTCCAAATATAAACTGATAAGGAAATGCAGAATTTTCCCAGCTTCTTAAAAACACATAAATAGCATTCGTTGCCTGCATGGCATCATCCTGAGTTTTGAAAAAGGAATCTGCTTCTGTTACTCCTTCCTGTTTTATATCCAGATAATCGTCTTTACAACTTATTACAAGTGAAAATAAAGCGATGGATAAAAATATTTTTTTCATGTTCTTCTAATTAAAATGTTAAGTTCATACCGATTGTATAAATGGCTGAAATTGGATAAATATTATTATCAACTCCCATCTGCACTCTATCTGTATTCATGATCTCTGGAGAAAATCCAGTATACTTAAAACTCGTCCAAGGGTTCTGAGCACTTAGATACAGTCTGAATTTAGTAAGCAATAAAGATTTTGCGAAATCTTTAGGTAAGTTGTATCCTACCGTAATATTTCTGATTCTGAAATAGCTTCCATCTTCTACAAAGAAACTACTTGGAAGAATAATAGACTGGTTGTTGGTAGTCATTGGGTATGCATTAGATGTTCCTGCACCATGCCATCTGTTGTTGTAGAAATCAAGATCCCAGTTTTCATTTCCATAACGCTGCTCACGGTTGTAGTTATAAATTTTGTTACCAAATACCCCCTGGAAGTCTACAGCAATATCAAAATCATGAACACTTAAGTTAACTCCGAATCCATAAGTTCCTTTTGGAATCGGGCTTCCTAAGAATGTTTTATCTCTGGTGTCAATTACTCCGTTTCCGTCTATATCAGTAAATTTAAGCCATCCTGCTTTTGCCCCGGTTTGACCGGAAGCAGCAGCTTCTGCATCCGTCTGGAATACACCTGCTACCTCATATCCATAATATGCACCAACAGGTTGTCCGTTTTGTAATCTTACAATAGAGTTTCCAAATAAACTGGCTCCTGTTTCAAGATATGAACCTTGATATACAGATGTAATTTTATTTTTAAGAGTAGTAAGGTTACCATATACTCCTAATTTTACTTTATCAGAAATTTTGGTGTCATAATTTACAGAAACTTCAAAACCTCTGTTATTGAATGAATAGGCATTAGTAACAAAGTTTTTCCAGTTACTTGCGCCCGAAACGGTTCCTTGTGTAACACCATATACTACATCCTCAGTATCTTTATCAAAATATGTAGCATCAATTTTCAGTTTATTATTGAATAATCCCATTTCTAACCCGATATCTCTACCCGTTGTAGTTTCCCAACCTATGTTTGGATCAATTACTCTGTCAATAGTCTGGGCAGGTGATCCCGAATCTCCATAATATGCACCTTCTTTAAGAATTGTAGTTCTTAAAGTATAAGCTCTTGTTACATCAGGGTTACCCAGTTTTCCCCAGCTTGCTCTTAGTTTTAAAAGACTGAATACATTCTGATTGCTCATAAAATCTTCTTTCGAGATTACCCATCCGGCACTTACCGCAGGGAATACTCTATGTCTGTCTCCTGATGAATATTTAGAAGTCCCATCTCTACGAACAGATCCGTTCAAGAGATATTTCCCTTTATAGTCATAGTTAATTCTGGCAAACATAGATTCAATTCTATCCTGATAAGGGACTACATCATATCCTTCTACGTCTTTATCAATCATAATGATATTAGTACCGTTGAAAATATTCATCGAAGCATTGGTTCCGTCATAATTAACGTTAAGTGCTTCTAAATACGTTTGGGAATAAGAATTTCTTGTTCTTGAAAAACCGGCAAGAATTTCAAGGTTATGATCTCCTAGTGACTTTTTCCAGCTTAAAGTATTGTCCCAGATATAATTTCTGTTTCTTGAATCTCTTGTAATCAGCTTATTAGGCTTCTGATCAGAAACAGGAACATAATTAAATGTAGGAGTATATTCGTACAGATTTGTGTTATAATTGTCTGTTGTATAGCTTACTCTTAAAGTAAAGTCCTGCAAAAATTTATATTCTGCCCAGACATTGTTCAATAATCTTTCCTGTCTGTTCTGAGAACGATATAAATCTAATATCGCACGTGGGTTAGGAATAGAATATCCGTTAAAGAACTGATAGTCTCCTGTACCCGGATTCATCACAGAAAAGATAGGAGGTGCGTTATAAGCGTTTAATAAAGGATTTTTTGCCTGATCGGTACGCATTTTAGAGAATGTGAAATTGTTCCCGATGGTTAGGTTATCAGTAATCTTATAACTAAGGTTTAATTTTGTATTAAGTCTGTTAAATCCTGAACCTGAATTAATACCCTGCCCTGCAGCAATATTACCTTCGTCCTGTAGATTTCCTATGCTTGCATAATAATTAAGCTTTCCTAAACTTCCTGAAGCTGAGAAATCATTAGAATTAATGATACTTGTTCTGAAAATTTCATTGAACCAATCTGTATCTGCAGGAAAATTAGCTCTGGAAAGTGCTCCATTAAGATTCCCATTATCATTCATCAGCTTTTCATTATAAAGCTCAATATACTGATCAGAATTGGTCATTTTAGGAACATTGGTAACCTTCTTAATTCCCAGATAAGAATTGAAATTGAATATCGGTTTCCCTCTTCCTGTTTTTGTTTTAATGATTACTGCCCCGTTAGCTGCTCTTGCTCCGAAGATGGCTAAACTGGAAGGATCTTTCAATACACTCATAGACTCAATATCCTGAGGACCAAGGAAAGAGATGTCATCAGTGATCATTCCATCAACGATGAATACTGTTTTACCAGTCAGGGAACCTACCCCTCTGATATCTACTCTCGGAGAACTTCCCGGCGTACCGGAATTTAAAACCTGTACCCCGGATAACTTACCTTGTATTGAGCTTATTGGGTTAGCGTTTGGTTTATCAGCAAGGTCCTTTGCAGAAACCATTCCGATACTTCCCGTAACGTTTTCTTTTTTCTGAGATCCATATCCGATCAAAACTACCTCCTCGATCTTCTGCTCTTTGGCAGTAGTATCTTTTGGAGTAGTCTGAGCATTGACGTTCATACCAAAGTACAGAACAGCAATGAGACATGAATACTTTAAATTACTTTGTTTCATATAGTTTCAATTTTATTCAAATAAATTCAAATTTGTACCTGTCTCTAAAGTGGAGTTATTTAAAATCTCAAAAAAAGACATTAGCCAAAAATATAAAAAATATCGAACAATGTTAAACTATCTTAAATATTTAAAAATTATAAGGTTTCACTATATTTAAATTGACAAAGTTTTAAATTTTATAATTTTATATTTAAAATAATTATTAATTACCCATCATTTTATTAATTATAAATTAACATTCTTACTGCAAAAAATCACCAAATCATGCTGTGAGCTTAATATTTTGTTAAATAGAGAATAGTAATTACCTTTGGTGCAGTTTTTGAGAAAAAGCATTTAAAATCAATAATAAAAGATCAATGAAAAAATATATCATTGCAGCCGCTCTTATCATAGGAACCGGTGCTGTTATTACCACCAGCGTACAATCATGTACAACACTGGCTACATCGGACATGGGGCTTTCTATTATCAAAAGAATCCTGCTTAATGGTATTGATAAAGGAATGGGCATCTACGGAAACAAGGAAGCCTTTCTGCAAAATAATATGGTAGACAAAGCGCTTCCCAAAGAGCTGAGAGACATCAATTCTACACTGGAGAAAATTGCCCCATCACTGGTAGCCAAAGAGAGAGATTATATAGCACAGGCAGCAGCTTATACAGTGAATACTTCAAAACCTATTCTGGAAGGTGCTGTTAACAGCCTGAACGCTCAGGATGTAACAAGAATCATGCAGGGAACTACAGCAACCCAAATTCTGAAGGAAAAGACATCCCAGCAGCTTATTGCCGCCATTGCTCCTAAAGTAGATGAAAAACTGAATGAATATGGGATTGTAAAAACCATTAATACAGCGTTATCAGGAAGCAATTTCCTGGGCAGCCTTTTAGGAGGAAATAAAAGTACGGTCAATTCAGGCGGACTGAGCCAGCTGGCTTCCGAACAACTGGTCAACGGACTATTCAACATCATTGAAGATTACGAGCATCAGAACTCCAAATCACTCCTGGGACCATTTGGAAAATAGGAGAAATTTCGTTATATTTATATTATATTAATACTTGCAGATGGATATATTACAAGGAAATCAACACGCAAATCCTGAAGATTTTTATAAGTCTTTAAAGGATAAACTGGAGGGTCATCATGATTTTCCGGAAGATTATTTATTTAAATTTATTATTCCTACAGACCAGTCAAAGCTTACTGAAATATACAGAGTTTTTGACGGCATTAAATTTACACTGGGAAACCGCGAAAGCAAAAATGGAAAATACACGGCCTGCAACATCAATGCATTTGTTCTGGATGCAGATCAGGTTGTGAATATTTATAAAGAAGTAGCAAAAATAGAAGGCGTTATTCTATTGTAAAAACAGAAACCGTTTCATTATTATGAAGCGGTTTTTTATTATTTAAAACATAAATAAAAACACTATGAACATCCAACTGATCCTATTTAATATTATCTTAATCACATCTGCAACAAGCTGTGTTCACAAAAACAACAGTGACAGCACAACAACTATCACCACTACAGTACAGCAGCAAAAGATTGAACAGATTCAGTTATCGGAAAGGACGAGAGGATTCAGTAAAAGCATTGTTTTAACACCTTCATTAAAAACAACAAATACAAATGAAGACATTGTAAATGCTAAGGTATCTACTGCTGAATGGAAAGCAGTTTCTAAACTTGCTGAAACCCTTGATTTATCTAAGATATCAGATCTTAAATCTCCTACTACAGGCAGACATTCTGACCGTGCCATGGCTGCTTCTATTATTATTACTTCTAACGGAAAAGAGTATACTTCTTCAAGTTTTGATTCCGGGCATCCACCAAAAGAGCTGGAAGCTTTATATAATGCGATCAATGGAACTGAGAAAACAAAAGCTCAATAAAATAAAAATCCGCTCTTTTACAGAACGGATTTTTTTTTGTTTGTATATTTATTATTTTTCAATAAAGAATTTCACATTTTCAATAGGTCTTCCCAACATAGCGACTGACCCTTTTACCAAAATTGGCCTTTGGATCAGAGAAGGATTTTCGGAGAGAATTTTAAGCCATTCTTCTTCTGAATAATTTTTATCTGCATAATTATCAATATACAGCTTATCTGTCTTGCGGATGATATGAAAAACACTTTGGTTAAGCTTTTTCAGCACGGTTCTGATCTCAAGAACACTTAGTGGGTCTTCCACAATATTAATGATCTCAAAAGGCACTCCGTTTTCGTCAAGGTATTCCAGTACCGCGTTCGACTTTGAACAGTTCCCGTTATGTAAAACTTTAACTACCATGATATAATTATTCAAAAAGTTAAACTTGCTTTAGACAAATTTAAAAAGAATTAAACTGAGTCTGTCTTAATGTTCTGATAAAAATATGTTAAAACAGTCCATGAAGTTCTGTTTCAATTTTCTCCAGAATGAGTCCGAAATCTTCCGGTTTTTCCACAAAATCAAGGTCATCTACCTCAACGATTAGAAGTTTTCCTTCTGTATAATTGGAGATCCATTTTTCATATTTCTGGTTCAGCTTTGAAAGGTATTCGATACTGATAGACGCTTCATATTCACGTCCTCTTTTATAGATTTTTTTAACCAGATTGGGAACATCCGATTTCAGATAGATCAGCAAGTCCGGAGCCGATACAAAAGACTTCATCAGATTGAAAACCGATGAGTAATTATTGAAATCCCTGTCCGAAAGAAGATTCATATCATTTAAGTTTTCTGCAAAAATATGGGCATCTTCGTAAATGGTACGGTCCTGAATGATGTTCTTACCACTTTCTCTGATCTCTTTTACCTGACGGAACCTGCTTCCCAGGAAATAAACCTGCAGTGCGAAACTCCACTTACTCATATCTGAATAAAAATCTTCCAGATAAGGATTATGATCTACGTCTTCAAATTGTGCATCCCATCCGTAATGCTTGGAAAGCATCGTTGTCAAAGTTGTTTTTCCTGCTCCGATGTTTCCTGTAACTGCAATATGCATAATATTCTTTTTCCTTGTATTTACTGATTAGTTGATAAGTTTTTCGATTGCTTCAGTCTGAACTATAGAAGTATCTTCAATCAATTTCTGTAAGGTATTGTCTGAAGGTTTCTCCACTGTATTCTCATCAGGCTTTTCTTCAGTCTTTTCTACTGGTTTTTCTGTAGATTGCTGCAGAGATTCCGGCTGAGCTTCGAGCTGTTTCTGCTGTTTGGCTTTCTTTACTTTTTCAAAGCTGTAAAGATAGAGTTTGTTGCCCTTGATTTCAAAATAAGAAAGTATGTTTTTATCCACAATTTGCGCCTCAGGATCTTCAAAAACCGTCACCATTCCTTTTTCAGGAACGTATTGTGAAATAAAATTGCTTGCAACAACCAGAATTACATCATTTTCTCTTCTGAATCGTTTTCCGTTTTCTAAAGGGGCTTCAAAAATTTTTTCAAATTTCAGGCTGTAAATCCTGATATGTTTTCTTGTTAAAATATAAACCTTATTTTCGTAGATCAGCATATCCATCATATCTTCAAAACTGATATCAAACGGATAGGAATTGATCGTAGTATCATTCCTGAAATTATACTGTATCAGACGTTTTGTGCTGTCATCCAAAAGCCATAGCTGCTGCAGATCTTCGGCATAAGCCATTCTGATGAAACCAAATTTCTGCTTAAAATCAAGCCTTTGGATTTCATTCATATTCTGATCTACAAATTTCATTTCCTGAGCATTTTCAGAAAATAAAGGCACATTCAGGGGATTTTGCACATTCTGCACCTTGTAAGGAACAGTAAGCATCATTTTCCCGATCTGTTTCCCCAAGGAATCATATTTGGTAAAACTAAAATCTTTATTTTTATAGATATACAGATTTCCGTAATCATCGGCAAGCATATCTTTAGCTTCCTTCAATTTTAAAGTATCTAAAGGAATAATGTTCTGCGCAGAAAATGTACAGAAAGCAAAAGTCAATATCAGATATAGTAATCTCAAAATTCTTTTTTACTAAAGATAGCGCTCCCTATGGAACGCTACCAATTTACATACTTTATTTTATTCAGATAGAAATTGTTATTAAACTTTTGTTATTTAATTACAACTTCATAAATCTTCGGCCAGTTCTTCCCTGTTACCAACATATTCTCACCTTTGAAAGCAATTCCGTTCAATACGTCATCACTTCCTTTTGTGTTCTGTTTGGCAATTTCTGTGAAATCAAAAGTTCCCACTACTTCACCGTTGGCCGGATTAATTTTTAAAATAATCGGTTTCTGCCATACGTTGGCATAGATAAATCCGTTGTGGTATTCCAGCTCGTTCAGTTGATCATATGCCTGAGAACTTCCTGCAACAGCGATATATTTGATCAGTTTTGAAGGGTTATTTACATCAAGGAAATACAGCAGTTTACTTCCGTCAGAAGCAATCAGGTTTTTCCCGTCATAGGTCAGTCCCCAACCTTCACCCAATACATTTGGATAAGCAAATTCTGAAAGGAGTTTTAAAGAGCTTTTATCATAAATATATCCTTTTTTGCTCTGCCATGTCAGCTGATACACTTTATCCCCTACAATAGTACTTCCTTCAGAAAAGTCTTCCTGAGCCTGTTTGGTAGAAGCAAGCGGCGTTGTAGTTCCCAAGGTATATTTTAAAATCTGGGAAGCTCCGTTCTGTCCGTCACTTTCATAGATGGTATTTCCTTCCACCTGGAAACCCTGTACAAAGTTTTTAGGATCGTGAGGATATTCTGCTACAATCTGGTAAGGAATATTTTTTTCAGGATTTTTTGCAAATACATTAATGGTTGCATCCTGATTCAATACTTCTCCCCCTTTTGTTTTAACGTTGAATGTCACAGCATTATCACCTAATGTGAAAAACTTAGGATCAACGGTTAAATCTGTTGTTTCTTTATCTCCAAAGCTGATGGTTACACTTTCTGCATTTTCCGTAACTTCTTTCGGAAGCTCAAGCTTATCTCCGAAATGGTACCCTTTCGACTCCATTGAATTATTATAAGTATTCAGTGTATCAAGAATTTCTTTATTCTTGTTACAAGATGCCAGTAATAAAATCGCTGCAAAACCCGCTATTATATTTTTTTTCATTGAATTTCTAAATATTTCCCCAAAAATAGCAAATTTTATTCCGTATTGCCAATATTATCTATGGGTTCACCAAATTGCAGGATATAACCATTGTTGTCATAGATCGCAAATTCCCTCATTCCCCACTCAAAAGATTCAATCTCATAGCAGACTTTAGCCTTTGTTTTAAGCTCTTCCCAAAGCTCATCCACCTTATTTACATTGAAATAAAATGAGCCGGAAAAACCGATTGAAGTATTTCTTTCATGCTGGTTAGGCTGAGAAAGCATCATGTATATTTCATCTTTACGAAGAGAAGCCCATTGCCAGTCATCATTTCTATCGACCAGGGTAAAACCGAGAACACGCATATAAAATCCTATGGTCTCATCAATATTTTCTGTCCAGAGAATAGGACGAAGTGCCGTAAACTGTATCATGATTCCTGTAATTCAAAAGTATTTTTATGGATTTTCATATTCAGAGAAATCCAGGTTTCTTTATCAATCTTCGCTTCGCTCTTAACTTCAGGGTCAAAAGCAAAACCTACTTTCCGGTAACATTCAATAGCTCCGGTGTTCCAGTCATAAACATTCAGTTCGGCAGTTTCTTTGTCAAAATGACTAAACCCATATTTCAGAAGTTCCTGCATCACCTTCTTTCCATAACCTTTTCCTCTGTTGTTCTCGTCCCAGATCAGAATTCTGCCCAGCAGAAATGTCTTTTCCTTTAAAAAAATCTGAGCATGGCTAATGGTATTTCTGGTCTGATCTGTAATTTTAAATAAGGTTCTGTTTTTATCAGACAAATCGGTTTGCAGCTGTTCTGCAGTAAGTGGGAAACGATATGCGGGTCCGGCAAACTGAAGGAGCATTCTTTCATCGTTTATTTTTGAAATAAGCAATCGTGCATCTTCAATTGTAAAAGGTTCTAATGTAATCATTGTTTATTTTTCTACATATTCTTTTAAACTTTGTCCCAGAATAGTTTTCCAGCCTTCTGTAAAGTTTTCTCTTGAAAAACCTTCTCCTAAATCTTTGAAGTTTTCAATTCCTTCGTGAGTCACCTTCACCAGTGTCTGTCCGTCTTCCGGAAGCAAATCCCAGGTTACAATAGTCTTCAGTGCTGAAAAATCAGGATAAGACCATGTGTGCTTCAGTTTCTGATTGGGCATTATTTCTAAAATCTCACCCTGATGATGGTATTTATTTTCCCCTCCGGGTTCGTAGAAGTTAAATTCTTTACCTATTTCCAATACAAAATCCTGGATATCAAAATACCAGGATTTCATTTCATTTTTATCGGTCAATGCTTTCCAGATTTTTTCAGCCGGAACATTTATTTTGTGCTGAACAGTGATGGGTGTACTCATATTATAGATTTAATAGGTTTAAAATTAAACATTTTGTCTATAATATTTAACCACAAAAGTCATAAAAGTTTTAACCTGAATTTGTTTAATGAAAAGTATACTTAAGTTTTTAAAAATCTGAGATCTTTCATTTTCAGGCCTTTTTTATAACTCAAGCTTATTCCCATCCATATTCTTTTGTAACTTTTATGGTTATTTAATCTTAATTACCCATGTGAAAATCCGGTAATCTTTGCTTCATCAAAATCCAGCTGCATTTCAATGGTTCTCATCACATGATCATCAAATATCTTTTCTCTTTTCATTCTGTGCAGTTCGTTTCTCTGCGCCTGAATGATCTGCCGTGAGACGTCTTTGTTTTCATTGATTGCCGATACATAGTCTCCTGTGGAAGCCATACATTGGGCTTTGTCAGCCATGAGCATCATTTCATTTTCAAGCTTGTGCTTTTGATGACGTACCAGACTGTTTGTAACTGCCAGTTCAGAAAAATCATTATCCAGTTTGTGCAATGCTGTTTCTTTCAGTTTACGCATCAGAATCACTTCCTGTTTTTCTTCCGGCAGTTCACTTCCGGCATCCTGAATATTCAATAATTTCAGGATCGGGCTCAGCAATAATCCCTGTCCTACGAGAGTAATCAATATGATAACAAAGGTTACAAATAAAATAATATTTCTGTGCGGAAATGCGTCTCCATTTGGCAAAAAAGCGGGAATCGATAAGGCTGCAGCCAGTGAAACCACTCCTCTCATTGCTGCAAAACTGATGATGAAAGGTTCCCGCCAATCCGGTTTCGGAACTTTCAACCTCAATTCTTTGGAACAAACTCTTGGGAAATACATCAATGCATAGCTGTACAGAATTCTTGTCCCGATGATGGCTCCCCCAATCACTACACTATAGAAAATACCTTCAGAAATAGTATATTCTTTCATTCCTTCCACTACAATGGGAAGTTCAAGGCCAATCAGAATAAAGATGATGGTATTCATCAGGAATATCAGGACACTCCATACGTTCCCGGACTGTATCCTTGAGGTGTGGCTCAAATAACAGTGTGAATTGTAAGACATCAGTAATCCCCCGGCCACTACTGCCAGCACTCCTGAAAAATGGAAATGCTCTGCTCCCACATACATAATGTAAGGAACAATAAGGGTAATAATAGTGTCTATATTAGAATTGGTAGGAATAATTCTAAGTAATGCTCCAAATAAAAAGCCTACTGCCACTCCCACAGCAATTCCTCCGATAGCCATCGTAAAGAAATCCTGAACAGCATCCCTCCAGATAAACTGTCCTGAAATAACCGCTGCAAGGGCAAATTTAAATACAATTAAACTGGATGCGTCATTGATAAGACTTTCACCTTCCAGAATATTGGTGATTTTTTTAGGGATTTTCATATGTTTCAGCACTGAAGTGGCCGCTACCGCATCCGGTGGAGAATTTACCCCTCCCAGCAAGAATCCCATTGCTACCGTAAGCCCCGGAATAATGGAAGACGATAGATAAGCCACAACGATGGATGTTAAAAACACCAATCCGAAAGCCATCGAAAAGATCTGCTTTCTCCATTTATGAAAGTCCTGCCATGAAGTAAACCATGCTGCCTCAAATAAAATAGGCGGCAGGAAAATAAGAAAAACAAGATCCGGTTCTATTTCTATACGTGGCATTCCCGGCACAAAGCTTATCAGCAATCCTGCAATCACAAGAAAAATCGGATAGGCGACTTTTAATTTCTGGCCGATCATTACCAATATCATCACAGAAAGCAGTACTGCAATGGATATTATAACATAGCTGTGAATCATTTTAAGTTAGTTTTTTTAAGTGTTATTTTTTTGTTTCGAATAAAATCCCAACCGCTTTTGCAGAAAACATTTTAATCTTTTAACTAAAGAACAATATTGTTCTTTGGAGTAATGGCTGACGGAAGATCAGATTCATCCAGCATATCTCTCATATCAATTTCTATGGTGCGGCTGATCTGGGTAATCGGGACATCATTGGGACTTCCTTCAAATGGATTAACAGAGGCTTCTCCTACACTGTCTAATGTATGGAAGCACCATGTTACCAATAAGGAAAATGGGATATTAAACCACAATGTCCATCCTTCTACTGCTGTTCCTTCTCCTAATTTATCAAGTTCTTTCAGTAATCCGAAAGGCACAAAAACAATGAATAAAAGCAAAAGATAGGTAGTGATTGAAGAGAAGTTTCTTGGATACGGAAAGTTTTTAATTCTTTCAGCTTTTCCCTGATTATCTGTAAACTTCACCAATTGCTGGTTGATCTGTGTCCATTGAAAATCATTGAGTTCTCCTTTTTCATAAGCTTCAGACAAAGCTTTACTCTGCCTTGCCATCAATTGTGTTGCTCTGTTCTTTTTGCTTAAAATATACTGAAGCTCGGGTTCGGAAAGGTATTTTTTCAATTCTTCATCCAGTTTGGAAAGCTTCTCCGGAATGTCATATTTTTTAGCATATTCATCATACTGCTTTGTACCCATGTTTTCCCATGCTCTTGGTTCACGAAGCTGAAATCTCAATGCCGTAAGCCATGCATAATGACGAAGAAACATCTCTTTTACCTTACCTGTATCTTTAGAAAGCAGTGCATCTCTCAAAATATATCCGAAACTACGGCTGTCATTGATAATAGCTCCGTAGATCTGTCTTGCTTCCCAAAGTCTGCTGTAGCTGGCATTGTTTTTAAATCCAACGATAAAAGCAACTGCAGTTCCCATAATGGCAATGGGCTGCCACGGAACTGAAAGAAATTTCCATCCTAAAAAGTACAGAATAGTGGGAATAGCTGATAATACGATCAGAGCATAAATACTCCGTCTGGTCCAGATAATGAACTCACGGGTTCCAAATCTTTTTCCTGAATGCATAGGTGTTTATTTTTTGTGTTTATTATTTTTATTTTTCAAATAATGGCTTTCATCAGGCATTCAGCAGCGGCTATAATCAGTTTTTGGTAAATGGAATGTTGTTATAAAAACCAATCTGAATCTGTCCGCGGTTTCTGTTCTCCTGAATCTGGTTCATATAACCGGCTTCAATCCTCATATTTTTATTAATGACATATCCTAAAGCTCCATAGACTCTGTTTCTGTCGAAAACCGGGCTGTTGAAATGCAGGAAAATCTCATTATATACTGAAGCATAAAGGGTTTTTGGCAGCATTTCCTTTTGAGTAATCGGAATATTCAATCCCAGCATATAACGGAACCTCATCCTGAAATCATCTTCCAGAAAACGTTCTTCCAAACGGTAACGGTGCTGAAGGTAAAAACGTCCGAACTTCTGTTTGGTAATATACTGCTGGAAAATTCTGTGCTCAATATTCTCTTTTTTCTCCCCGTTTACATAGGGCTGGCTCAGAATGAAGCCATATCCCAATAAAACATTGTTATTATTTTCGGTAAGATCATATCCGATCCCGGTACGGATCAGTAACTGTTCCAGATCTCCAACTGCATCAAAATTACGGTACTGAATTTCATTATGCCAGTTCAGCTTTTTACTGATCTTATTATTTCCAAAATACATATACCATGCTCCCAGATCATTTTTTTGAGCAAATGTCAATATGGACCCTAAACTTAATATTGTGAATACCAACTTCGTAAAAACCTTTCTCATGCTTGTCAATTACTATTATCTATCGTTTTTAACAAAATTAATATTTTAAATCAATAATAGCAAGTAATATTTATAACATGATTTACAGAAAACCGGATACAATACTTTTCATCGGGTTTTATCTAAAAGATTATCCCGGAACCTGTTCTGTGAGCACATCAATTTCATTTTGATCAAAATAGGTACAAGTCATCGCATGAAGATCCATCTTCCAGCCCTTGACACCGTTTTCTGCACAGTCATTACAGAAAGTCATATAATCTGTTCCTCCCTGTTGGTGAAGTTTGAGTCTCAGTTTAAAGTTTTCAAGGTTTAAATCTCCTGAAACAGTAAGCGGATGATACTTACTTCCTGTCTGAACAGATTGATTTTCCTTGTCAAAATATGCTGTATTTCCATCAGAGACATAGGTTGTATAATGAGAAACTCCTAACTTTTTTACAGCCTGAATATAGGCCGGGAAATCAGCTCCGCTTTTCACTTTCTGATGCTCAGTTTTAATGTCTTCAATTGTAAATTTCATTTTTTATGTTTTTATGCTGTTAAGTAAAATCTTCCATCGTTTTGTGATCTCTGATGTACTTTTTTATCAAATTTAAAAATTTTTTGGGATGCAAATATAGAGCAAATAAAAAACCGGCAATGTGATTGCCGGTAAGTTCTAACTATATTTCAAATACAAAATATTAATGTTATGGATGTTGCTGCATTTTAGCAGGATCATCATAGTTTACCATCCAGTTGATCCCGAATTTATCGCTAAACATCCCGAAATAAGCTCCCCAGAAAGTATCAGCCATTGGCATGGTTACCTGCCCTCCTGCAGAAAGACCACCGAATAATTTGTCTGCTTCTTCTTTAGATTCTGCATTTACAGAAATAGAGAAATTATTTCCTGTCTTGAAATTGGAAGACCATTCTCCTCCTGTATCGCTTCCCATCAAAATTGTTTCTTTAGAAATAGGAAGTGAAACGTGCATAATCTTATTTTTGTCTTCTTCAGGGGTTTCTTTTCCTTCCATTGGAGGCATTTCTCCGAATGTTCCGATATAAGGATATTCTCCTCCGAAAACAGATTTATAGAAATCGAATGCTTCTTTGCAGTTTCCATTGAATGTAAGGTAGACGTTTACTGTTGCCATAATTGTTTTGTTTTTTTAAGTTTAGTTTTAATTTGTATTTTATTAAGGTTTTTCAGATAAAGCTTTTAATCTTGAAAGCCCTTTCTGATAATCTTTTCCGACAGCATCCTCCATATTCATAAATAGCTTCATCAAAGTAAAGGGATAAGGGATCTGTGAGGTGAATCCCCATGTTGCCTTGCTTCCTTTTCCTTCCGGAACTACTGTTACATAAGCGTTTGCTTCACTTTCATAGGGAGTAAGAAATTTGATTTCCGTATCGATTTTTTTACCTGCTTCATCTACTTTTTTTAACTCCTGACAACCTTTGCCTGCATTTTCATTTTTACTGTCCCAGCAAACTTTTTCTCCGGGCTGGCCTGTTGTGCCTGTCCAGTCTTTTCTCATATTAGGATCAAGGTCATTCCATGGGCTCCATTGATCCATTGCTTTTAAAGTATTGGTATTTTGCCATACCTTATCTACAGGAGCATTGATAGAAATCGTTTTTTCATATTTGCAATCCCCTGAAATAAAGGCAGCCACCACCAGCAAAATGATTAATAATGCAGCAAAAAGTAAGATAATCCTTTTAAATATTTTCATCATGAATATTTTTAATTATTACCTGTGCTGATCTATAAGAATCATATTTCCATCAGGATCTTTCAGGTAGATATGTTCAGGACCAGAAGTGGTTTCATCGGCTTCTTTTCCGATCTCAACCCCGCTTTCTTTTAATCTTTTCTGAATTTCACGCACATCCTCAAAAGATTCAAGATTCTGTGCATTTTCATCCCATCCCGGATTGAAAGTAAGCATATTTCCGTCAAACATTGCCTGAAAAAGTCCTATCAAGGTAGAACCGTTTTTCATGATCAGGTAATTGCTTTCTGTAGTTCCTGCCATGGTTGTAAAGCCAAGTTTCTCATAAAAGTCTCTGGATTTCTGAAGATCTTTTACACTTAAGCTGATAGAAAAAGCTCCTAATTTCATATTTTTTTTGTTTTTAAAGCGAGTTTATGTCCTGCGAAAACCAATCCCCAAACAAGGATTCCTAAAATCCAGAACCAGATTGGAGTAGGTAAAGATGCCATCATATAAATAGTCATCAGTAAAAAAAAGATTCCACAGATTACAGCTGCTGTAGATTTTCCGTTATCAGAAATTTTTGAGGCTGTAAACCCGGAAACAACTGCTGCTATGGCATAGGCCAGAATAATAAAAAACAGAGCCATAAAAGGAGCATCATTAATGTATGCTTTCAGTGCTTCCATATCTCCGGTGGCAGCTTCTGCGGGAGGAGGATACAGATAGTGTCCTATTTTTTCTACTATTGTAATACAGATGGAGCCTACAATAAGTCCCACCACTACAGCCAATATTCTTCTCAGCATAATTATTGGTTTTTTAAATGGGTTTTAAATGCTATTGTTCCGTCGTAACTTTTCCAGTCTCCTATAAGTTCAATATATTGTCCTTCAATTTTTTCTGTTTTCTTATTCCACTTAAAATTGTAGACAAATCTTCCCTTAAAAAGACCTGAATGTTTCCCTTTATTCTCTTCTGCCAGTTCATATTCCCCAAATACGGTTCCCTGCTTCCTGGAATCTTTATATTTTGAAATGGTAATCTTACCTTCAAATTTTGTGTAGTTGGTATCCACAAGAGAATATCCTGAAACAAAATACTCCTGATCATTCTTTTTATTCTGTTCAGAAATATTGATCTTCAGTTTCAGTTCCTGGCCTTTGTTTCCTATAGTTCCCAGATAAGGTTTACTGTTGTTCAGCCAGGTATTTGAAATATCCGGCATCTGCCCCAATACAAAATTGGCCGCCAGAAGGAAGAGTAATAAAAGTTTTTTCATGCAGTGAGTTTTAAACGCCAAACTGTGACAGATGGTGGTTCAGATGTTTAGCAAACATATTATTCCACTCCTGAGCTTTTAATTTCCCAAAAGAAAAAGATTCTTTCCCATCAAAAGCGTCTGCCCCCAATTGCTGTGTCTTCTGAATAAAACCAATCAGTCTTGTTTTTTCTTCGTGAAAGTTTTTTCTGGTTGTCACCAAAAACTGTGGAGCCGTAGGAGAATCTCTTGGATATGCTTTCTCTCCTACTACTTTAGGTTTTACGAAGGTTTTTAATATAAATTTTGCAATAGCTCCCGGCTTTTTGTGTTTTTCCGGTTCATAGATCATTTCATAGGTAATACTACAGTGTGCCAGCATCTGATCTACCGTCATTTTCCCCCACAAACCATGGGTATCTTCCACCAATCTGTTTATCCTATCAATATAATTCTGAGCATCTTTTGCGTCAAATACATTTTCCATATAATTTCTATTTTACTGCAGACAAATATATCAGTTTTTTTGTTTGATTTTATAGTCGGTAGAAAAAATTGAAAGTTGCTGGTTGCTGGTTTGCGATTATGTGTAGGAATAATACGAGGTGCGAGATTCGGGTTGCGAGTTTGGAATTAAGCGTAGGGATTAAGGTTGAAGGAATAATGCAGGGATGTGGGATGCGAGTTTCGGGGTTTGAGAATGGGGAGCTTAGATGACATGGCGTATTTGGACTTATTTTTTGTTGTTATTATGTCAAACAATTTAAATTTAGACAACTCATAATCAGAAAACTAAAACAACCAACCATCCAAAAACTAGAAACCAGAAACTAACAACTAGAAACGAAAAATCACCAACCAGCAACTAAAAACTACTCAACATCCTCCGGAGAAGTGTTCTCAACTGCAATTTCCTGCGGCGCCGCTTTTCTGAAAATGAACCAAAGTTTGATCTTTAAAGCAATCCAGCCAATAATGGCATACACCACTAAAAGTATACTTAAATGTTTCAGGTAAGGAAATGTAAGCTCTACGGATCCTTTTTGAATTAATAAGATTTTGAAAGCCTGTAAAAAGGGAGTTAGCGGAATAATATTGGCAATAAACTGAACAAAAGCAGGCATTGCACTCAATGGCCATGTGAAACCACTGATGATGAAAGCCGGTGAAGCAATTACCATCAAAATCTGTGTTGCTTTCAATGCATCAGGAATAAGAATGCTGATGAATACTCCCAAAAATGAAACTGATCCTACAAAGACCGCTGTCAGGAGAATAAAATTAAATATTCCTTCAGGCATCGGAACATGGAAAATCATATGCATAAAGTAATAAATACCTACAATAAGAATAGAAAACACCCAGATAGGAATCACCTTTATCAACATGGTGGGGAAGGCCCATTTTTTCATTTTAAGATATTCTTTCACAAAAGAACCTCTTTCAAATTCAGCGGCAAAGCTTACGGCCATAGCTAACAGGATGACCTGCTGTAATACTACTGCAAGCATTGCCGGCCACATGAAGATCAGGTAATTTCCGGTGGTATTGAAAAGGGTAATATAATTGGCTTTGAAAGGCTCATATTGTGTTGCAGCCTTTGCTGCAGGCATTCCTGCTTTCTGAAGCGCTTTGATGGATGCTCCGGCAGAGAACGTTCCTATGGTCAGCTGAAGGGCTTTGGAGGCAAAATTTGCTGTTAAAACATTTCCAGTATTGATATACACATTCAGCTCGGGATATTTTTTCTGAAGCATGTCTCCTTCAAATCTTGAGGGAATGATCACTACCGCTGCTGCCTCATGCCTGATCACCTCATCTTTGATGCTCAGAGGTTCCTGAATGTATCTGATAATTTTGATGCTTTTATTATCATCCAGCATTTCCGTCAACTGGTTAGACAGAGGAGTATTGTCCCTGTCGACTACCAATACGGGAGTATTTTCAACTTTTCCGCTTTTGTAGACAAACCCCAGCAAGGTTGCATAAAAGACCGGTGCCAAAAAAAACACCGTTCTTAAGGTTGAATTGCCCATAAAAAGTTTGAACTCACGTTTTAAAAGACGGAAAAATTCTTTCATCTGTAGATTTTTAAATGTTGAGGAACAAAATGAAATTCAGCAGAGGTCTCATCTGCTCTTTTCAATTTATTTCAGGATTACATTAGCATTGACTAAAATACTTTTAGCCTTATTCATGTCTTTGGGTTTTACTTTAATCTCATAGATGGCATCCTGCAACTGATAATCAGGGTAAGCCGTGGTAATATCCGCATACTTTGTAAGCTGTTTGATATACACGATAGTTCCTGTAAGGTTTTCTTTGTTATAAACCACCTGCATGGTTACTTCCTGCCCTTTTTTATATTTTGAAATAGCACTTTCCGGGATGGTAAATCTGAAATACGTACTTTCCGGAATATATCCGTTAAACAGGGCAAAACCAGCTGTAGCAAGCTCCCCTGTATTTAGACTGATGGTTTCTATTTCCATATCGTTGGTGGCTATGATATATCTTTCGGAATATGCTACATTGGCTTCCTGCAAAGCTCCTTTAGCCTGTGATGCCTGTCCTGCTGCCATTTCTATTTTTTCAAAGCGGGTTCCTCTATTGACGTCGTCCAATTCTGCAACTACTGCATCATATTGTGCTTTTGCACCCTGCAGCTTTGCATAGATTTCGTCATGAGCCTGTGGAGACATTAAGCTGTCACGGAACATATTGTTTGCTCTTTTGTAAGATTTCTGGGCAAATTCATATTGCTCTTTCAAACCTTTATATTTGGCCTGAAGCTGTCTCAACTGATCGGATGTCGCTCCGTTTTTTGCCATTTGTTCCTGAGCTGAAGCAGCATTTACCGCTCCTTGTGCCTGTGCTATTTTTGCAGATACTTCAGGTACATCAAGCTGAGCCAGAGTATCTCCTTTTTTCACGGTCTGGCCTTCGGAAACGTATATTTTTAAGATCCTTCCGGTAACTTTAGGAGCAAAAGAGATCACATCCTTTTTAGTTTTCCCTTCAGGTTCTTTGATCTTTTCATTTTTTTTGTCACAGCTCCCCAACAAAAACAGAGCAGCAAAGAGTATAGATATATTTTTATGCATCATTTAAATTTTTAAGGGATTAAATAAAATTTGGTGATATCCAGTTCCTGAGTAGATCTCATCAGTTCTATTCCCGCTCTTCTCTGGTTGAAAATGGCATTCTGATATTCAAGTTCTGCAGCTTCAAGATCACTTTCCGCATCAATAAGCTGAGAGGATTTGCTCATTCCGTACCGGAATTCTTTTTCTGCCTGTACAAGTGCATTTTTTGCCAGTTCCTTTTCTTTAGCTTTTAAGGCAATCTGAGCAGAAGCGATATCATAATTGGTCTGATTATTAGCCAGATTCAATGTCAGTTTTTTCAGTGCATCTTCTTTCTGGTTCTGTAATACTTCTTTTCCGACTTTAGCTGTTTCTTCAGCATGTTTTCCTTCTTTACCGTCAAAAATCTCCCATTTAAAACCCACTCCTGCCGTAATCAAAGGAAACACGTTAATATTATTAGGCCGCCAGTCCAGTTTTTTTCCTTCATATCCAAGTAGCGGAACTGCCGGAATGATGTTTTCTGAGGACTTGATTCTATTTCCGTACAATCCGATATAGTAAGCGGAAGCCATCAGTTGTACTTTAGGAATCATCCATGTTCTTTCAGCTTTTATTTTATAGTCTGCTGCACTTATGCCGTGTTCCAGTGCACGGATTTCCGCTCTCTGTTCTATTCCTTTTTCTGCGGCAAGCAATTCTACAGGAGATAGGACCGGATCAATCATTCTGAGTCTCTCTCTGTCAATTCCTGTTAAAATATAAAGTTGGGTAAGAAGCAATTCCTTTTTCCCTTCATATTCTACCATTTTTGCATTTAAGGTGGCTTGTGCAAGTTCAATTTTCTTATGATCGTAAGGAGTAATCAAACCATAACCAAGTGCTTTATCTGCTGTTTTTCTATTGATATCAAGTCTTTTTTTACTTTCATCCAGCACTTTTTTGGACTGATGAATCAAAGCCAGCTGATCATACGCTTTAGAAATAGTGGCAATCACCTCATCTTTTGTTTTCTCCAAAAGGATATCTTCAGACTTTTTCTTTTCTTCAACCGCTTTCTTCATATATTTCACCTTTCCTCCAGAATACAGAAGCATTTTGGCATCTGCCTTGGCAATACCTGAAAATCCTGATACATTGAAATTATTGTTAAAAGCTCCTTCCGGAATATTGATAAAGGGAGCGAGATTGATTTCCGGTGACGTAAGTCTTGCTGTCCCGTTGAGATAGCCGGCTTTACCACTCAATTCCAGAGTTGGAAGAAAGACGTCTTTCAGTTTGTGTTCGTCAAGATCGGTAAGTTTGTTTTGGGTAACCTGCATTTTAAGATTCGAGTCCCGAACCATAGCACTATCCAGAAGTTCTTTAAAATCCGGCGCAGACTGTGCCCAGCCAAAAGCGGGGAAAGCAAAAAAACTAAACGTAAAAATCAATAAATTGTTTTTCATGGTTTATGTTTACAACAAATATAATGCAAAAAAAAGTAAAATCCTTCAAGATAATTCTACAATATGGTGAATTTAAAGTAAGTTTAAAATATGTTTAAGTTTAAAAGCTTATAAAATAAAGTTTTGCCCCAACCGTTTAAATGTTAATTAAAAACTAAAAAACTTTGAAAAAAAATTTAACTCTACTTTTTCCATTCTCTTTTCGCCGTGTTTTTATGAGGAAATAAAGGAAAACAGAGAATTTAACCGGAAAAAACCATCTATGGTATTTTTCATTCTGAATTTTAAAATCTGGATTCCTACGGAATGACAAACCTGGATGGAGAGACACCGAAAATTACAATCTTTTCAATTAGCAAAATTCGTGAGAAACAATATTCAATAGGAACGGACTTTAGTCCGTTTTATAAAAGATCAAATTTCTATCGGCTTTAGCCAAAAATTATATTACAACGCGATGTCTGCAAATGCATTATGAATCGGTTTAAACTTGTTCGCAAAGGTGTTTTAATGGGGAAATTAATCAATAGGAATTTTCTTTTACCAGAACCTATAGTTAATCATAACAATATAAATAAAAATTGATTCTGAATTTTGGAAGCTGGATTCCTACGGAGTGACAAACTACACGTTCAATTAATTCCAAATTGTACTAGTAAAAAACGAAAACTCCCCACATTGCTGTGAGGAGTTTTCTGTATAATTATAATAAGCTGATTTATCTTTGAACGGCTTTTTTCATGCCAGCATCGGGACGTAAAATTCTGTAACGAACTTCAATGTCTTTCGGTACATAGAATACCAGTGGAAGTTTACTGTTGTATCTTACGGTTTCAGGTTTTAGGGTAACAAACTTTTTAGTCAGTTTTTTATCCAAACATCCCATTAATGTTCCGGCAGTTTCTCCTTTAGATTCTACTTCATAATAGTTGTAGCCCCATCCCTGAAGATCTTGAGTTTTCATTTCTCCCATCAGGAAATACTTGTTACAGTCTAACATTTTTTCAGCACCTACAAAAAGTTCAACTTTTAAATCGTTTTCGTTTTTTGCTATGGGAAGCTGAATATATACTTGCTTATATCCTTCTTTAGCTTTGGGGAACATTTCAATTTCTAGTTTTTCAAACTTTTCTGCCTTCTTTTGTGCAAAAGCATTTACTCCAGCCATCAATACCAATCCTGTAATTAAAGTTTTAGAAAATTTCATCTTTATAATTTTTTTAATTTATACTAACCTCATTCCAAAAACCATTCCAAAATTAAACAATTGTTTGGTTTTTTCGATTTAATTCTATTTTGTTAAACCTATAAACAAAAGACTGCAGTAGTTTTTACTGCAGTCTTTTTATAGATTATTCTGATATTATTACATTACTTCCTTTTGTATGGGCATTCATCTGCGGTGCATAGTAATTCTGCATCGTAGTCATTCCGTTGGAGAATTTTCCTGATGCATTGGCCACCACATCATATTCAAAAACATATTTTCCTTTCGGCATGTACTGAATATAGAAGTTGGTAGAGGCATCTTTGGTTGACTGATAGTATCCAAGGTTATTTTTCCACTGATATCCGGATAATACATCTACAGGTTCAAATCCTGCTGCACGCATATCTTTGATATGGATAAATTCCATGGCTCTGTCTGTGTTCAGAATCATTCTTACAGTTACTTTATCCCCTACTTTCAACGGGGTTTCGGAAGATATTTTCTGAAGTTCTTCTCCGTTTACGGTTTTCACTTTTTTATAGAGTTCTTTCGTCACGGAAATATAATTTTCGGAAGATTTGATTTTATCGAGATCTTCATAATACTGCCAGAACAATCCTCCCTGAACAATTCCAGGGCCAGGTTTTGTAACAGTTACAGTCGCTAGGTTTTTGTCTACAGCTTCTGTCTTCACTGTTGATTTCACATATCCTGCAGCTTGTGTCTGAGGGACCAATTCTTTTCCTCCCCAAACTATAGTAGCTTTATCACTTTCAGCTCCTGTCCATGATTTCCCAGAATTAAGAATAGTAAAGATCACTTCTGCCGTACCTCTTGAGCTTCCCCATGAGTTCACTTCCTTCTGAGTCACCAGCCAGATTTTCATATCTTCAATAAAGTTTTGATCGCTAGATTTTAACTTGTTGAACGCTTCCAATGCTCCGGCGTGGTTTACCACTTTTGAACCGAACCATCCCCAGTCATTAAGATTCTGCTTCCAGTAAACACCTTGTGTTTTTGTATCTGTAGAGGTTTCTTTAAGGTAAGTCATCAATTTATCAGACACCTCTTTCAGACCGTAATCATTCATTAACAGTGCTGCACGGTGAAGTCCGAAGAATGTGAAATCTGTAATCTTAGCTGTTTTCGCTTTTTGTTTTACTAACGTTTTCAGGGTTGCACCTTTTCCTTTTAATGGATATTGTTTTTCCCAATAGTTTCTGGTATCCAGATAATCCATAGCCCAGTTATTCCATACATTGCCTTTCTTCGCATCAAAATATTTATTCACCTCATTATCTACATACTGAATCAGTTTGGCTGTAACAGCATTCTGATCGGCACTTTGATAGTCTTTTACATTGTCTTTTAACCAAGAGTTGATCTTCCCTAAGTTTTTAAGAATATACAATGATGTTCCGTATGAACTCGGATAACCAGGATACCATGAGAATCCACCATCCGGATTTTGCAGCTTTTTGAATTCATCCCAATTCTGACCGACAGAATTTTTCATTGTATTGACATCGAATAGTAAAGCCAATTTCTGCATCTGCTCCTCTTCGTTTTTACTTTCCAGCACCCAAGGAGTTTCATCCAGTAGCAGTTGTTTCAATTCCTGATTTTTTTCAAGATTTGATTTTAATAATCCTTTGTTCTGATATTCTTCAAAAACCGTTTTCATTTTCGGATTAGCTTTGAATATTTCTGAAGCCAGCACATCTGCAAACCATTTATTGAAGATTACATCTGCTGAGTTATTCTGATCATTTTTCAGACTTGGAAGTGCAAACATAATCTCCCAGATCGGATTGGTTGTCAGTTCCAACGTATTGGAAACATTTGAAGCTGTTGTGGAGGTATTATTTTTAAGATTATCCAATACAAATGTTTTGGTTTCTCCTTCTTTCACAAAAACAGGAACAGCATCTGTCACCAGCATTCTGTTTGGTAACACTGCAATCGCCTGCTGCTCACCATCAGAATACTGCCCCGCTTTGGCAACTACTTTGAAAATAACAGAGGAAACATTGTCCGGAACTTTTAGTTTCCATGTTAATGCACTGCTTCCGTTTTCATTTAAACTGAAGTTTTGTGCTCCTGAACTCATTCCAAATTTTGAAGAAATATTTTCATTGGTAAAGGCATCCAGAATTTGTAACTCTGCAGACCCGTTCAGTTTTTTATCGGTAAGGTTAGATAACTTCGACTGCAGATTCAGTTCATCACCTTCTCTCAGGAATCTTGGGTAGTTTGGCGTTACTGAGAATTCTTTCTGCGTTACCACTTCTTTTTCCAATGTGGCTGCTCTTGCATCTTTAGTATGCGCAAGGAACATCAGCTTCCATTTAGTCAACGCTTCCGGAGAAGTGAACTCGAAGTTTACATTTCCTTCCGCATCGGTTTTCAGATCCGGATAGAAGAATGCCGTTTCGTTCAGATTTTGACGGACCGCTACTTTTTCCAGTGTTTTTTCTTGATCGTCTTTATCTAAAACGCCATCTGCATCAGCTGCCATTGCGTCCACCGCTTCGTTCATTACAACTTCTTTTGCAACAGATGCTCTGGCAGTTTTAAACTTAGCTCCTGCAATAGGTGATGGCGGTAATGCATAAGCCGGTGACTTCACTCCTTCCTGAATTACCACTCCTGCAGCATTCCCCTGCAATGAATAAAAGTCGCCGTCAAACCAGTTAAACTGCGGAACCTGCACATATCTGTCTTCAAAATATCTCAGTCTTTTCTGATAGTTTTGCTGTTGCAGATAATTGTTGATCCCATAAGAAGTAACGATCACAAATGGAGTGTACAATTTTCTCCAGTTAAAGCTATTTGTGGCAAACTGATCCAAAGACATATCATACATGTTGGCCAATACCTCAGCATTGATCTTTTCTTTATCATTTCCGGTTACTTTTACCGTCCACTTTTCTTTGGAATTCGGTTCCAGTTTATCTCTGAAGGTTACCGTTTCAATTTTTAAAGGCTTTTCAGTGTCTTTTATATTTAAAGCTGCAGATTCTGTTTTCACATCATTAAATGCAACCAGCTGGAACTGCAGATTCAGTGTGGATACACTTTTGTCTTTAGGAATTTCAACTGTATATTCTAATATTCCTTTTTTCATTTGATGAACTTCTGAAACCGTTTTTCCGGATCCGTCCTGTACAAAAACATTGACCAATGCATCAGGAATTGCTGAGAACACATACACTTTAGCCTTCTCTCCTCTTGATAATTCTTCTTTCGGAGCGATAACAGTAAGAAATGTTTTTTGAGCCGGTTTTAAAGAGGCTTTATCCCAAACACTGAAATACTGAGCACTTTTTATCGTGTCTTTCCCTTCGATATTGAAAAGTTCCAGCTGGTAATCTCCTGCTTCCAGTTTTCCTAAATCAAGATTGGTTGCAGGCTGTGAATTATCAGTGGATGGCTGCTGTTGTCTTTCAACCAATACTTTTTCCGTTTTCCAGTTCTTGATTTCATCGTTTTTATCAAACAGATCATGCGGAAATTTGCTGATGAATTCTTCTTTTGAATATTTAGGCAGATTCTGAACATCAGATTTAAAATTATCTCTAAAAATTCTGTCTGGAGCAGTCAGTTTCGACAGCTTAACCTGATATGGTTTTTTAAGATTCTGATCATTATAATTCTTGGTTTCTACCTTTACCTTTACATTTTCATCTGCAAAAGTATTGTTGATATTTTCTGCCTGAATATAGTGAGAAACGGAAGCTACTTTCAACTGCGTATTGGCAGTCTGTGTCTCTCCATTGATGTCTGTAACAGAAGCATTGATGGCATAGTTATCAATTTGTATCCCTTCAAGTTTTTCATCTTTTTTAAGCTCCAGACGAATCGTAAATTCTCCTTTTTCATTGGTCTTCGCTTCGCCCAGAATTGAGTTTTCATTATCATTGTCCTGTGGATACCAGCTGAAATATCTCCATCTGATATTCTGCTTCTTAATTTCATAGTTTACTGTGGTATTGTTCAGCGGAACACCGGAGAACATGACTGCTTTTCCTTTCAGCTCTATAGTCTGTCCGTATTTGTATTCATCCTTTACTGGATCAAAGGTGACTTCAAATTTCGGTCTTTTGTATTCTTCTACTCTGAAGTTTTTATATCCCTGGCTTTCACCGTCTATTCTAAGATAAAAATTACCGTTCAGTTTCCCTTTTGGAAGAATGAAACTTCCATGATAAGAACCAAACTCATTAGTAGTAAATTCCTGGGAAGAAACCTCTTCGCTATTGGTATTTAATAAAGTTATTTTTTGTTTTAATCCTGAAAGAACAGATTCAACTTCTTTCTCCTGTCTCGTATTGATCACCTTGAAATAAACAGTCTGCCCGGGACGGTAAATACCTCTGTCTATGAAGATCTGAGCCGTTGAACGGGTTTGTTTGTTAGGATTATAATCTTCAGCAGCCCCTCTGTTTCCATAAATCTGCATGATCTGGAAATCATTGGTCTTAGGCTGCTGGATCAGGAAAGTCCGGTAGTAGTCTTTACTTTCAGTAGAAGGGAATTTAAATACTCCATTTTCATTGGTTTTACCCTCAATTTTATTTAATGTTTTATTGGAAACAAATTCATAAAATCTAAGCCCTTCATTGGTTATTGGTTTTCCGTTTTCACTATTAACAAGCTTCAACTCATCAGAAAGAGGGTTTCTTTCTGTTTTAGACTGATAAATAATTCTGTTTCCGGACACCAGAAAATAAAGATTCTGTCTGGAATCTGAATCTTTCATGTCGGCTCCGGCAACCGTAAATTCTGCTACATATACTCCTGAAGGAAGTGGTTTCACTTCCAGTGAAGTTCTGTGATTCTGATAATCCTTAGGATCCGGAAGCTGGAATGTTTCTTTCCTTACAAGATTCTTTTTTAGTTTCCCGAAAGTATCGGAATAAGAGTTCTGAACGTATTGAAGCAACGAGGTAAAATCATCTTTTACTTCATAAATATTCAGGGTAAATTCTGATACATTCTGATATTGTGCAACAAAATGAATCGGCAGGTTATTCTGAGTCTGTGCTTCATATTTTAAGGTCAGATATGGATTTACAATCTGAGCTTCTTTACTTTTGATATTCTCAATAAATGGAGATTTCGGATATTCATTTTTGGCCTGTGCAGCCATTGCAATAGCTTCTTTGGGTTTCTTCTTGCCTACAAGTTCATCCATGATTTCTCCCATAATCATCACTTTATAATCTCCTTCTACATTAGATTTCAAAAGATTCTGAAGTTGTTCCAGTTTATCTTTACAGTGATTGAAATTACAATTCTCTGTAATATTCTCTTTCATGAAGTACAGCTTTACATTTCCGGTATTCTGAGCAATCAGTTCATCATAAATGGCATTGATCGCAGTACGGTTGGCTGTCAGTTCATTTTTTGTAAAAATGTTGTTTTCAGATAAAAACTCTACTTTCTTTATCGCATACCAGTCAGACAATGTTGGAAAATAGGCTATATCACCTGTTCCGGAAAATATGTTTTTATATTTTCCCAGAGAAATCTTTCTCATTTCAGGTTTTTCCTGATCAAGTTCCTGAAAGCTTTTTGTTAAATAATTTTTAAAATCAAGCTTGCTCCAGGTCTCAATCTGTGCAACATCCTGAGAATTGATATTGGTTCTTCCGTTTATTTTCCATGAGTTCTGGTTGTAATGATCCATGAAAAAACCATTCAGTAAAACTTTGTATACCAATTTGCCTTCCCCGCTTAGTTTGCCTTCTGCATCTTTAAGTTTTTTAAAAAACTGGGAAGCGGAATCATTTTGGTCATCGTCCACCGTCTGGTTTACAATACTGAATTCCGCTTTCAGAGAACGGATCAGTTCAAAGGCATTATTTTCTTTCATGGCTTGTTTTTGTATGTCTAAAATAATGGGAAGATTAGATTTATAAGCTCCTTTCGTGCTGTTTTCAGCAATTTTTTTCCATTGGGTATCGTAATATTTTTGTGCGGATACCATCGAAAAGCTTAGCATTACAAGCAAAAGCATAAAAATCTTGGAAAATCTTTTCATATATATTAATTTTGATAAATGAACATTTTAAAAATACTGAAAAAAACTGTCATAGACAGCCAACTTTATGTCTCTCTTATGGGAACTCTTTTTGCAGTATTTTTCATGAAAGAGCAAAACACATTCCGTTTCCCTACCTTTGCATTAATTTTCATCACTTATTTCAGTGGTTATTTGTATACTAAATATCAATACACCAAACATTTTTTTAAAATAGTCATCGTAAATGCAATAGCCGGAATCACATGTGCTTTTTTAATCATTCATAATCATAATGAAATAAGACTTCTGAAATGGTTTATTATTGTCGTATTGGGACTGCTTTATAATAGCTTTTTTCTCGATGTTTATATCCGGAAAATCCCTCTGCTTAAAGTTTTCTATGTAGGACTGGTGTGGGCACTGGTGAATTGCTGGCTTACCCTTCCGGATTTCAACATTCCCATTTTCCTGATCAGCTTTTTCTTTATCACTGCACTTGTGCTTCCTTTTGATATCCGGGATATGAATAGTGATACGGTAAAAACCTTTCCTATGCTGATAGGTGTAGAAAATACCAAATACATTGCCTACGCACTTGTTTTCATCAGCAGCATACTCTCAATTTTCTACCTTGAATTAGAATATGCTCTTGCTTTTTTTATGACAAGCATCGTAACTTATATTCTTATCTATTTCTCTGATAATAAAAGAGATGACGCTTATTACTCATTCGGGGTGGAAACTTGTTCGGCACTTCCTTTTTTATTTTTACTAATAATGGAGTATTTTTGACGAATGATTATCAAAAAGCTTTCCCTCTACAATTTCAAAAACCACTCTGAGAAAAAATTTGAATTTTCACCACAAATCAACTGTTTTGTGGGAAATAACGGTGTGGGAAAGACCAATATTCTGGATGCTCTGCATTATTTGTCCGTAGGAAAAAGTTTCCTGGGGAATACAGATGTCAATAATATTAAAAAAGAAGAAGATTTCTTTACTCTTGATGCTGAAATTCAGAATGAAGACAGCGAAGATATCATCAGAATTACCCAGCCCAAGGAAGCTAAAAAGGTAATCAAGAAAAATGACAAAAGCTATGACAGGCTTGCTGATCATATCGGATACCTTCCAAGTGTTATGATTTCGCCCTATGATTCTAATCTTATTTCAGATTCCGGGGAAAGCAGACGAAAGTTCCTGGATTCTATGATTTCTCAAACGGATTCAGAATATCTTTTTGACCTCATCCAATATCAGAAGACAATTCAGCAGCGAAATGCTTTACTGAAATATTTTGCCAAAAACAGAACATGGGATAAGGATTCTCTGGAAATTTATGATGATCCGATCACCAGATTCGGGACAAAAATTTTTAAGAAAAGAAAGGCGTTTGTAGAACAGCTCAATCCGATTGTTCAGAATTTTTATCAAATTATTTCCGGTGGGAAAGAAACCGTATCTGTTATTTATGAATCTCATTTGCTGGAAGATTCTTTTGAAAATCTTTTAAAGGAAAGCATCGAAAGAGATCGTATGCTCACCTATACTTCAAAAGGAATTCATAAGGATGATCTTCTTTTTGAAATGGATCATGTTCTGATCAAGAAGATTGGATCGCAAGGACAGCAAAAATCTTTCCTGATTTCTTTAAAACTGGCTCAGATGAGTCTTGTGAAAGAACTCACAAAAAAGACGCCTATCCTATTGCTTGACGATATTTTTGATAAACTTGATGATACCAGAGTTTCACAGTTGATTGAACTTGTTAATCGTGAAAGTTTCGGACAGATCTTCATTACCGATACTCATAGGGAAAGAACTGAAAGTGTGGTAAAGAAAATCAACGAAGAAAGTATTATTTTTGAAGTGTAATTCGGGATACGGGGTACGAGTTCCGAGATGCGTTTGAAATTTGAGATATGACAGCAAAAATCCTCATCTTTTTATTTTCAGGGCTTTTTCTATTTTCTTACGGGCAGAAGAAAAAGAAAAAACATGTAGATCTACTAGCGGAGTATCACTCTTTTAAAGACGGCGAGCTTAGAAAGGATTTCAGCCCTACACCTCTCAATAAGAGAATAGCTGCATTTCCTTTTAGTAAAGCAACTAAGGTAAAGATCATTTCTTATAATCTGAATTTAAAAAGAAGCACTGCCAATTCTTATGTAACTCCCCCGCCACCGTCAAAAACGAAGGAAGACTCCATTAGACTTGCAAAATATTATGATAGTATTAAAAAAAATACAAAGTTTGAATTAAGAGAAGCTATTGAACAATCTATCTTTGCAGGCATTCAGGAATCCAGAACTTTAACATTGTCTGAGATTTCTGAGCTCACCGATGTAATCTACAATACCTGTGATAAGTATTATTTTAAATCAGTTTCCTCCAGTGGTTGTTTCTTTCCAAGAAATGCAATATTATTCTATGATGAAGATGATAAAATTTTTGCTTATTTCGAAATTTGTTTTGAATGCTCAGGAATTGAATCTTCGCCCAGAAATATTCTAGATCCTTTCAAAACTTGTGAGTATCTTTATCCAGATTTGCAAAAGTTTTTTAAAAGTAAGGGGCTAACAACTGAATATGAAGAGAAAAAATAGTATGAAGAAGAAAAAACGCGAATATCAATCCTCCGAACTGGTGAAGTCTTTTGCCAGAATTTATGGCTTTGAACATAAACTTATAGCATTTGACATTAAAGATTTTCTTGAAGAATATCTTGATGAGAGCCTTTTCAAGGAAATCAGAAGTGTCAATATAGAAAATGAATGCATCATCATTAAAATTGATTCTCCTTTACTGAAGCATGATTTTAAATTGCGAAAAAGCTTTTACCTTAAAAAGTTTCAGGATAAATTCGGGGAAGAGAAATTTAATGACCTTCAGATACTATAAGGACAAGAGATATATTCCTATAGAAAATGCTACCTAAGGGCAGCATTTTTTATTTTTATTTAATGTTCTTCTGATTTATTAGAAATAGTACTGCTCATCAGGTCATCTGCTTTTTTATCCAATCTGGAACTTAATGGCAGGAAAAATTTCAGCGGATGCTTTGTAAAATATCTGAAAATTTCTTTATAGATCTCACTTACCTGTCCAAAATTCATCTTTCTTGATCTGAATGCCAGGAACATGGATAAACTGAAACTTACCAGGAAGTTGAAGAAACCAATCAGGAAAACCGTTACAAAAGACATCCAGAAAGTATAGGAATCTACTGAAAAATCTTTTCCATACAATCCCAATGCAAAGTTACCCGCTGCAAAAGTGATGTGCCTGATATCTAAATCGAGTCCGAAAAACATTCCTACCGGAGCTGTTGCTCCAAGGAACACACCAAACCAAAAGTTGGAAACGATTCCAGGCCAGTTCTTAGCATAGTATTTTGAAAGTCCTTTTGCAAATTTCTTTCCGAAAAAGTTTCTGATAGAAAGGTTTTTGGCAATTCTTTCCGGAATCTGGTAAAACACGGAATTGTTCCCGATATTCCCTGAAATAATTCCTGAAATAAAAAGATAAAACCCTGCAATACTTGCATGCAGAATCGCTTTTGATTTAAAAGGATCAAGGTCTTTTAATAGTTTATCTGATCTGTCTACTGCCAGATTTTGTGAGAAAAATACATCCAGTCCGTAAATAATGGCAAGCGCCACCGGAAAAGCAAGCAACACATTTCCCACAAAGGCAATAAACTGACTTCGGAATAGCTTGGATACCAAATGGGCAAACTCAGTATTATTTCTTTGGGCCTTTCCTTCTTCAGACAATACTTTTGTCATGGTAGCAGCAGTCATAGCCGGCTGTTTCGTAGCAAGGGTAAAGCCCATCAGATAGATCATTACGAATCCCATTGCATAGTTCATCGAATACAGAAAAGCGTGTGAAAAGTCACTTCCCGGGATATACCCGTACAGCATTTTCAAAACACAAAGTGCTCCTACAATGATTCCACCGCCGCTCGCCTTGTAGAACATCGTCATATATTCCTTTCGGGTAGAAGTGATGTAATGAGCTCCGGCTTCTGCGGTATGATTGGTAATAAGGTGGGAAATCAGCCTTGTACTATCATTAATCAGATCAGAAATATTATTTTTATGAGATTTATAGCTCAGAATATTAAAGATCAGCTGTTTAGATTTTATCAGAACATCTTCATCGGTATCAATGACCAATAACTGCACAATTTCATAAATTCGTTCAGTCTGCTGGCGGATTTTAAGCAGGGATTGATTAATTTTTCCGGAAATACCATATTTGGCAGAATTTTTAAAAGCAATATTCACAAACTCCAGGCATTGTTCTGCGTAGATTTTTATCTGCTTATATCTGCTGTCTTTGGAGTGAAGCTGAAGTTCAGGGTCTTTTACCAGATCATCTGCTAATGTTTCCAGCTCATTCTGAAGGGCAAGAAACGGATTGTCCAGATTTCTGTACTGCGGAGCCATTCTCACCACTTCCACCTCCATAGCCATCCCCGTAACTCTCCAGGAAAGAATATTCATAGAAAAAATGAGTTCTTTTTTCACATTGGGTTTCAGAATAAAATCTGAGGCTCCCATCATGTTTAAAAATTCATCAATCTCATTTTCAGGAAGATTATGCAGATATCTCAGGTCTTTCTTAGGCCTCAGACTCACATTATCAATCATAAACCACACTGTCTTTTCGTTTTCAACGGGTGGTAAGACCTTATTCAGGATTCTTTTTTTAAGTTCCGGAAAGAAGGCATTTTCTGAAAGAATATTAGCTTCCGTCAACGAAAGATTGAAAGGTCTTCCTTTAAAGATATTGTGGATATAATACTTAAAGTTCTCAGCAAAATTAGGATTGCTTCTGAAAAAATTGAGCACATCTGTAAAGTCTGCTTCCTTAATGGTCTCTAAAAACTCTGCAAAGGGTTCTAAAGAAAGGGTTTCATTCTTAAAAGAAAAATATTTTTTAAGAACTGACTCAAAGTTTATGCTGGAATTAAAGAATTTCATTAGTACAAAGATACTATTTCAAACTCACATTCCTCATCTGTCTCATAATCCAATTATGTTTCTTTCTTAAATAGGGAGACGGATTTTTGGGGTCATATTTTTTTGGATTGGGTAATACTGCTGCAATCCAGGCTGCATCTGAAGCACTTAAGTCTTTGGATGATTTTCCAAAATAATACTGTGCAGCAGCTTCCACCCCAAATACCCCCTGTCCCATTTCAATGGAATTCAGGTATCTTTCAAGAATGATATCTTTACTCCACACTTTTTCAATGATAAAAGTATAGACTGCTTCCAGCCCTTTTCTCACCCAGCTTCTACCCTGCCAAAGAAATACATTTTTTGCAGTCTGCTGGGATATGGTACTTCCTCCTCTTATTTTTTTGCCTTTCTCATTATATTTCATCGCTTTTTCGATTGCTGTATAATCGAAGCCATCATGATCAAAGAATTTCTGATCTTCAGAAGCGATTACTGCTTTTTTCACATTGTTTCCCATTTCGTCATAGGAAATATAATCCCTGTGTAATTTTCCATATTCAAAAAGGCCTCCGATCTGGGTAAGGGTAATGGGCGGATTAAAAAACCGGCCCCAGATAATAAAAACTACATTCAGAACAAGAATGATGAAGATAAGCTGTTTAATTTTTTTCCACATAATTGTATAAAAAGGAAAGGCAAAAATAAGCAAATAGTCCGAGTTACTGCAATTCTTTCATGTAAGTAAGCTGATAATCCGGTAAAAGTTCAGGATGGAATATTTTAATATAATCTTTCAGGATCAAATCTGCTCTTACCACCCCACTTTCAAAGAAATCATTGGCCTTCAGTTTTTCTTTTCCTGCTATGGTATATATCTTTCCTTTATTGAATACATCCAGCTTTCCGTAGAAAGGATTCATGCCCAGCATTTCTTTTTTTGAAGTATGGCTACCTGCATTCACCCAATACTGAACGCCTCCAGCTTTGGCATATACTTCTTCAAAACTCATCGTTAATGCTTTTTCATCTTTGTTGTCCTTCATGATATAATTTGCATTGGCATCTGAAATATAATGGGCAACAGAAGTATTTCCACCCGGAAGATACCATACATCCCCGTACATTTCATTAGCAAGTACCACAGGCTTTTCTTTAGCCTTTGATGCAAGCTTCTTCAGATCATTATAATTTTTTTCAACTTCTTGATATTTCGTTTCCGCTTCTCTTTCTTTTCCTAAAAACTCTCCAAAAAGTTTGATATAAGCTGTTTTTTCCAAAGGCATCTGCTCCATATACTCATCCAGAAATATTACCTGAATACCATTGTTTTTCAACAGCTCGTAAGTATTGTCAAAGCTGGCAATATGATTGGTAAAAATAGCATCCGGTTTCATAGAGATAATTTTTTCTACATCATATTTCTGCTCACTTCCTACGTTCTGGATTTTCCCTTCTTTAAGCAGATTCTGAATTTTATCTGAATAAACATACTCTGGGCTGGAAACTCCTATGATTAAATTTTCTGCTCCAAGCTCCGAAATATACCCTGCCATACTCGCATTCAACAGGATTATTTTCTTGAATGGAGTTTGATTTTGTTTAAAATTATAGGTAAAATTCCCCGATTTTAGCTCCAAGGTACCGTCATGTTCCTTAAATTGGGTGCGGGCAGATATATTGGTCCAATCTGAGGACGAAATTTTTGATTCTCTTTTACAAGCTGTTAGCGCAAAAACCGTAAATAAAAGTAAAATTCTTTGTTTCATCTTTCAAAGAACGGAAAAAAGTGCTATATTTGCAAACCTTTAAACAACAAGGTAACACAAGGCCTCGTGGCGCAACTGAATAGCGCATCTGATTACGGCTCAGAAGGTTACAGGTTTGAATCCTGTCGAGGTCACAAGACCGACATTTGAAGATTTCACTCTTCGATGTCGGTTTTTTTATTTTCTAACTTTCTCTTAATCACAATGTATTATTGATTGAACTGCTTACTTTTGGTTTGAAAATTCTCTGCATAAAATATTAGCTTTCAGGATATAGCCAACAATTGCTTCTCATTTATTGTTATCCCGGAAAATCTAAGAGCAGTCATACTTCTGAGTGGAATCATCCGTCCGTTTTTGCTACAACATCCAAGCATTCCTCGGGTTACTTATGCAATTAATGAATTTTATACCGACAGTGCAGGATAATTCTTAATCATAATTGTTTTAGATTGCGATAAAGAAAGAGATTTTTAATATTGATGTTCTTTCTTAAACTAATATTTTTCTAACATTATGAAAAAATACGCTTTACTACTTTTCGCATTCATCATATCAATTTCCGCTTCGGGGCAATACAGACCATGGACTTCCTCGGAACAGCCTTTACAGGAAATCAATACATTAAAAAAACAAATTGTAAAGCCCAGCTTCAGACAAAAAGATTATTTGATTACTGATTTTGGTGCTATTGGTGACGGAAAAACAAAAAATACGGAAGCCTTTAAAAAAGCCATCGAAAAATGCAATGCAGAAGGCGGAGGAAGAGTTGTTGTTCCAAAAGGTATCTTTTTAACAGGAGCTATTTATTTAAAAAGTAATGTGAATTTACATGTTAGTGAGGGTGCAACAATCCTTTTCAGCCAGGATAGTAACGACTACCCTATTGTTTTCACAAGATGGGAAGGAATGGAATGTATGAATTATTCGTCGTTGATCTATGCTTACGAGGAAGAAAATATCGCTGTAACCGGAAAAGGAACACTGGATGGAAACTCTGATAACGACCATTGGTGGTTCTGGTGTGGCGCAAAAAAATATGGCTGGAACGAATCCCGTCCGGGAAGACAAAATCCTGCCCGTGCAAAACTGCATGAATACATGGCTCAAAAGAAAGACCCGAGAGAAAGAATATTCGGTGACGGATATTATTTGAGGCCTAATTTCGTTCAGCCTTATAAGAGTAAAAATTTCTATATGGCGGATGTTTTGGTGAAAAACTCTCCAATGTGGAACCTTAATCCCGTATTGTGTGAAAATGTTTTGATTGAAAGAGTAAAGGTAATCAGCCACGGTCCCAATAATGATGGCTTTGATCCCGAAGCCTGTAAAAACGTATGGATCAAAGATTCATATTTTGATACAGGAGATGATTGTATTGCCATAAAATCCGGAAGAGATGAAGACGGAAGAGGTATCGGCAAACCGGCAGAAAACCACATCATCGAAAATTGTGAAATGAAAGACGGACACGGCGGCGTAGTGATCGGAAGCGAAATTGCAGGTGGAGCAAAAAATATTTATGCCATTGGAAATGTGATGGACAGTAAAAACCTTGACAGGGCACTTCGTATTAAAACCAGTTCAAGCCGGGGCGGAATTATCGAAAATGTATTCTTCTACAATACAAAAGTAGGCGCTTATAAAGAAGCTGCGGTGCGTTTCAATATGCATTACGAAAAACCGGGTAACTTCATCCCTACGATCAGAAATATTTGGGTGGAAAACCTAACTGTTGAAAAAGGCGGAAAATATGCCATCCTTTCTGATGCCTACGAATCTTCTCCGGTAACAGATTTTACAATGATCAATGCTAAAATTAACAATGTTGAAATTCCTTATAAAGTTGATTTCTTAAAAAATGTCACCCTGAAAAGCGTGACTGTTAACGGACAGCCATTAACTGATTTAAAAAAATAAAATGCAAAAAAAATCCATTTTAGCGGGCTTTATCATTTTATCTGCATACTCACATTCTTTTTCTCAATCCAGACACTGGCAAAACAATGAAAGAGAGCTGCATTATAAAGAAGACAAAGGCGATTTTTTACTGGTTAACGGAAAATATCGCTTCAACCGAGCTTTGTATGGCAACAACCGCGCCTCAAGAGTAGAAGCAGGAGATTTGCCGGAGTTTGCGCTGTATCTTCCCGGAATGGGAGGTAATCTTCAGTTTGTTATTCAGAAAGGAGATTCAATTAAAAAATTAATTCAGGCTGATACCATTGAAACCCGTTACCGTCCGGGCATGATGTTGTATACCATTAAAGATCCGATTCTTGGAAATGGAAATTTAAAGCTGATAGTTTTGGCGCAATCTAAAGAAGAAGGCCTGATTTTAAAAATGGAGACAGAAAATATAGATCCTTCAACAAAAATCTATGCAGTTTATGGTGGAGCAAGCGGAAAAACATTCAGCAGAAACGGCGACATCGGCGCAGACCCGGAATCAGGTTTTTATTTGCTTCCGGAATACTGTGAAGACAACCAGTTTCAAATCAATAAAGGTCAATTTGAGCTTACTTATTTAAACAAGAAAAAAGAAAACCAATTGATCAGCGGAAGTTTTTCAAACACCCATTCATTACAATTAACCGATGCGAAAACGTTGGAAAAATTATCTGATTTCACACAAAATAAAGCAGAAAAATCTCCGGTCATTTACGCAACATATTCAACACAAAAAAATCCGGTATATATTCAGATTAAAAAAGGAAAATCAGATCAAAGCTTTTCAGACAAACATCTTGCGGATATTTTCAATGAAGCCGAACAATCACGGTTATCATTAATCAACCGTATCCAATTAAAAACTCCGGATTCGGATTTAAATAACTTTGGAGCTACTCTTGCCGTCGCCGCAGATGGTATTTGGGAAAGCCCGACATTTCTTCATGGCGCAGTTGCCTGGAGGATGAGGCTAAATGCCTGGCGGGGAGCTTATGCAGCGGATGTTCTCAGTTGGCACGACCGTGCAAAAGAACACTTTGAAAGCTATTCCAATTCTCAGGTTTTAAACCCGGATTCAGCACCCGTTGAGATGGATACACTTTTACATCTGGCAAGACACAAAGAAGAAATGGGAACTTCAGTATTCTCAAGCGGATATATTTCCAGAAATCCCAATGACAATTCAAAACCTCATCATTATGACATGAATCTGGTTTTCTTTGACCAGCTATTTTCTCATTTTAACTATACAGGAGATGTGGACTTTTTAAAGAAAATGTGGCCTACAATGGTTCGTCACATGGATTGGGAAAAACGAAATTTCAAACGGGGAGACCTTTACGATGCGTATGCTGCAATCTGGGCGAGTGATGCCTTGCAGTATTCGGGTGGAAAGGTAACCCACACTTCTGCCTACAATTACAGAGCCAACCGTGAAATGGCAAAACTGGCGAAAATCATTGGCGAAGATTCCACTCCGTACGAAAAAGTAGCTGAATCCATTTTGAAAGCTATGAAAAACGAGCTTTGGATTAAAAACAAAGGGTATTTTGCTGAATATAAAGACGCTTTGGGGAATCATATTCTTCATGACAAGCCCGGAATATGGTCAGTTTATCATGTTTCGGATGCTTATATTTTAAATGAGTTTGAAGATTATCAGAACACACAGTACATTAACAATCATATTCCGAAGATTCCTATAACAGTAAAAGGGGAAATTAATAAAGATTATTACACCCTTTCCACCACCAGCTGGCAGCCATATGATTGGTCGATCAACAATGTGGCGCTGGCAGAGAATTTACAAACAGCTTTAGCATATTGGCAGGCAGGAAGAAATGAGGAGGCCTATCGACTTTGGAAGGGCAATCTGGCCGAAAGTATGTATTACGGAATCAGTCCTGGGAATTTTGAGCAACTATCCCACTATGATGCTTTTCGGGGAGAATTGTACCGTGATTTTGCCGATCCTATTGGTGTGGCTGCAAGAACTTTAACGGAAGGGCTCTTCGGAATTTATCCCAAATTATTAGAAAATAAAATCAATATAAAACCAGGGTTTCCCAAAGACTGGAATTTTGCAGAGCTAAAGCTTCAGGATTGGGAATTTAAGTTTAACCGAAATTCAAAAAAAACGAGTTATTGGTTTAAATCAAATTATGCAAATGCGGTTTCGCTTGATGTATTGATTCCTGTGAATCATACCAAAATAAGATCGGTAACCGTAAACGGTAAAAAAGTACAATTTGAAATACATCCAAATTCTATTTCACAGCCTTTTGTAAAGTTAAAAACAGAAAAAGGAAAAGAATTTGCCATTGAAATTTCGTATTCGGGAGATGAATTAAAAACGGAAAAGACAGATTATGTCGCTTATATTTCTGAAAACCTTCAACTCAATTTAGATCTAAAAAATAAGATCCAACAGGTTTATGATCCACAGGAATTAATAAAAATCCGAAACGGAAATCAGTTTGATCTGGTGAAAGAAGAAAGAAAAGGAACCTTTTTCGTGCAAGTCGAGCAAAACGGAACAACCTGGTGGCAACCTGTAAATGTTGACATCCGTTTTCCTTTAGAAATAAAATGGGCGAATAAAAAACTGCAAATTCAGTCTAGATCATCCAATACAATCAATGGAAAATTGAGTATTAATCACTTAAACACAACTTTTTCAATTCAAAAAAATCAAAATACTTCAATTGAAATTCCAGCAAATGTTTTAAACAGGGGAACCAACTTTATTCAGTTTGAATACAATGGAATCAAGCAAAATGTAGAAGTTACGGATTGGGAAATTGAAAATAAAGGCGCGTTCAACCCTGTTTCATTAGCCTCAGAATACAATGAGAGAGTAACCGGAATTTTCAATCAGAAATATCTTTCCCCAAGATTAAATGTCCCTACTCTACAGCTTCCCTGGCAGGGAATCGGGAACTGGTGTTATCCGCTGACCACGACTCAAATTGATGACAGCGGACTGATGAAAAAACGAAAAGACGGGAAACTTGAGTTTTTAGGAATTCCTTTTTTAATTAATAACGAAGAAAAGAACATTGTTTTTACAAGCCAGTGGGATAATTTTCCGGAATCGGTTGAAATTCCTGTTACAGGAAAAGGAAGAAAAATCTATTTTCTGATGGCAGGTTCTACCAATCCGATGCAGTCACAAATTACCAACGGAATAATTACGGTTCAGTATTCAGACGGTTCGTATACAGCACTAGAACTAAAAAATCCAGTGAACTGGTGGCCTATCGAGCAGGATCTTTTTGATGATAATTTTGCTTTCGAAATTCCTGATGATAAAATTCCGTACCGGGTACAGCTGAAAACCGGGGAATTGTACAAAGGGGGAAGTTTAACGAAATATTCAGAAATTAAAGGAGTAAGCAGCCGGGCTGTTGAAGGCGGCGCCGCAACCATTCTGGATCTGCCGATTGACCCAAGCAGAGAATTAAAATCAATAAAATTAACAGCAGTGAGCAACGATGTCGTTATCGGACTGATGAGTGCCACTATTCTTAAATAAAAAAATATGAGTAAAAAATTAGCAGTATATCTTGGAATTTTTCTGATAGGCTTTTCTTCATTAACTGCTCAGAAAATAGACCGGAAAAAAGTAGTGCAGCGTCACAATGTAGTCAACACAAAAGCCGACACCCTTTCTACTTTAACGGTTGGAAACGGAAAATTTGCTTACACAGTAGACATTACCGGAATGCAGTCGTTTCCTGAATATTACAAAAATGGAGTTTCCTTGGGAACTCAGTCGGAATGGGGCTGGAACAGCTTTCCAAATACTAAAGATTATACATTTGAGGAAACATTAAAAGCATATGATTTCAACAATGAAGGACGTAAAGCAATGTACAGTGTCCAACTCAAAGAACCTGAACGAAATAAAGGAGCCGTTGAGTATTTCAGAGCCAACAAACACCGTCTGCAATTAGGTAATATCGGTATTGAACTGCTTAAAAAAGATGGTCAGAAAGCAAATATTTCAGACCTTACCAACATTAATCAAAAAATTGATCTTTGGACAGGAATTATAAAAAGTGAATTTTCACTGGACGGAATCCCTGTAAAAGTCTGGACAGCTTCTTTTCAGAATTCTGATAAAATCGGAGTTAAAATTGAGTCTGATTTAATTACTCAAAACAGGTTAAAAGTTTTCGCACGCTACCCTTCTCCTACCGGACAGTTTCTGGATGATGCAGCTTTTTATGGCAATGAAAACGATCATACGACAAGAATGGTTTCTTCCCAATCAACACAAGGCGTGATTTATCATAAGCTGCAGAGTACAGATTATTATACCCAGTTCTATTTTACGGAAGGAAAATTACGTGAAGCGGGAAAACATTATTTTGTGTTTGAACCGTCTTCAAAAAACAACAAAATAGAATTAAGCGTTGAATTTTCAGCTAAAAACCCGAAAAGCGGAAAAACGCTATTTGCTGATGCAGAAAAAGAAAGTGTTTCAGGATGGGAATCTTTCTGGAAAAGCGGTGCAGCAGTTGACTTTGAAGGAAGTAAAGACCCCAGAGCAAACGAACTGGAACGTAGGATTGTTCTGTCAGAATATTTAACTAAAGTGCAATGTGGAGGAAGCAATCCGCCACAGGAAACAGGATTAACCTTCAACAGCTGGTACGGAAAGCCACATACAGAAATGCATTGGTGGCATGGTGTTCACTACGCTTTGTGGGGAAGACCTGACATTTTAGAAAAACAGCTGGATTATTATTTCAGGACTTTTGAAAAAGCAAAAAAATTAGCAGAAAGACAAGGCTACAAAGGGGTAAGATGGATTAAAATGTCTGATAATGAAGGAAATGAAAGCCCATCTTCTGTGGCTGCATTCCTGATCTGGGAACAGCCGCATATCATCTATATGACCGAACTTCTGTACCGCAATAAACAGGACAAAAAAGTGTTGGAAAAATATAAAGACCTGATTTTTGCAACAGCCGATTTTATGGCAGATTATGCTCATTATGATAAAGAAAAAAACCGCTATAATCTCGGAAAAGGCGTTATTCCGGCACAGGAAGTTTTCCCTGCAAAAGATACCTACAATCCCACTTATGAAGTGGCTTATTGGGACTGGGCGTTAAAAGTTGCGCAACAATGGAAGGAAAGATTGGGGCAGCCGAGAGATAAAAAATGGGATGAGGTTATTGCAAAATTGGCCCCGCTTCCGGTTCAGGATGGCGTTTATTTGTCAACCGAATCCGCAAAAGATTCTTTCACTTTTCCAAAATGGATGACCGATCATCCCGCCGTTCTGGGAGCGTTAGGAATGGTTCCAGAATCCCCGAAACTGGATAAAAAAATCATGAAAAATACACTGGATATTGTTTGGGAAAGATGGAACTGGGAACACACCTGGGGCTGGGACTTCCCGATGACAGCCATGAATGCTGCAAGACTGGGGCTTCCGGATAAAGCTCTGGATGCTCTTTTCATGAATATTCAGACTAATACCTATCTTAAAAACGGCCATAATTTCCAGGATAAACGTCTCCGTATTTATCTTCCCGGAAACGGAGGAATTTTAACGGCTGTTGCCATGATGCTCGAAGGCTGGGATAATTCCAAAGGCGAATTTCCTGGCTTTCCAAAAGACGGTTCATGGAAAATAAAAGCAGAAGGTTTTAAAAAGATGCCTTAAATTTCATATTCATATAGTAATAGTTAGAGTCTGCCTTAAGGCAGGCTTTTTTATGTCCTGATCTTAATTTTTTCAAATCCAAAACCTAATAACAAAGATAGATAAGGTATGATTAAATAGTTCACCGAAAGTACAGGACAGTCTGCTGATATGTTTATGCTAAATTAGCCGTAAATCAGATGAGATGAACAAGCCCAGACACTTTACACGGAGAGACTTTTTACAGACCTCAGCGCTTGGAATCACAGCCGGGATTCTGGGACTGTCTTTTACAGGTTTATCTTCAGACAAACCTTATTTCAGCTTAAAACCAATCGGACGGACCTTTTCATTGGAGAACTATTATATTTGGTGTAATTCTCCGATTTGGGGCGAAGACGGTAAGATTCATCTTTTTTATTCCAGATGGAGAAAAGAAAAAGGAATGGGCGGCTGGCTCAACGGCTCTGAGATCTGCCGGGCAGAAGCAGATTCCCCCTATGACGAATTCAAACATAAACAAGTTATTCTTACTCCCAGAGGCGGCGAATTCTGGGATGCCACCACCTGTCATAATCCTTTAATTACCAAAGTGGCAGACCAGTATTATCTTTTCTTCATGGGTAACCAAAACGGAAAAACAAATACCAAAAGAATAGGGCTTGCCACGTCAAAAAATCTTGACGGGGATTGGGTAAGACCGGAAAAACCTCTGCTTCTTCCCGGAGAAAAAGGCGCATGGGACGACCACTGTACTACCAACCCTGCTTTTATAAAAGGAAATGATGGCAAATTCTGGCTTTTTTATAAATCCTGGAATACTGAAGAATACGAAAATCAGAAAGGTCCGGTAAGAGGAAACCGGAAATATGGACTGGCAAAGGCTGATCATCCTTCAGGTCCTTATGAAAAGATAAAGGATAATCCTGTCATTGATTTTTCATTGCAGCCTGACAATGCCCAGCTGGAAGATGCTTTTATCTGGAAACAACATGGAAAGTTCCATATAGTGGCCCGTGATATGGGATTCTTTAACCATGAATACGGTTTACATTTAACTTCCAGGGACGGTCTTAACTGGTCCAAACCGAAAATCGCTTACCTTGATATGAAAAGTTATGTTAAGGAGCCTGCTCCACCCAGTTATTTAAAACGATTCGGGAGATTGGAACGTCCCATGATTTTAATGGATAAGGACGGTAAGACTCCTAAATTCCTGTTCGGGGCAACACAGGGAGGAAAGTTTGAAACTTCTACATCTTTTGTTTTTGAAATAGCAGACACTACAATTTAAATTCTATTCCTTTTTGTTTTTTTACTCCCACACTAAAGTATACTATTAATTTTTTTACATGTTATGCCTAACTTTGTATACTAAAATTCTATTTTTCCGTTATAATTTATAGCAGAACCATTGCAATTACAATTAATATTATAAATATTTGTAACTTGCCTTGCACCGTTCGTTAACCTTTGAATTATTCTTTAAACTGAAATAAACATCTCCTATCCAACATCATGGCAGAAACATTTGAAATAATAATCAATGAGCATTCCAGAGTTCCTAAATATAAACAGATTGTGGATTCTATTCTTAATGGAATTGATAGCGGAGAGATTAAGATTGGTGAAAAAATCCCTTCCATAAACGAACTCAGCGAGTCTTGCTTTCTTTCAAGAGATACTGTAGAAAAAGCGTATAAAGAACTCCGAAAAAGACAAATCATCGAATCTGTAAAGGGAAAAGGGTATTATATCTCACGGATTAATAAAAACGACGTGATCAACATTTTCTTCCTGATCAACAAACCAAGTACTTATAAAATGATGATTTATAATTATTTCGTCAATGCAATCGGTACCAAAGGCAATGTTGAAATGTATATTTACCATTGTGACGAAACACTTTTCATTAATTCCTTAAAAAAGAATCTGGGCGGATTTGATTATTACGTGATCATGCCTCATTTCCGTGATGAGCAGTCTAAACATACCAGTTCCACACAGCAGGTTTTAGATATGATTGAACAAATCCCGAAAAACAAACTCTTGCTGTTAGACAATACCAAGCCTAATATTTCCGGAGAATACGGCTCTATTTTTCAGGATTTCGAGCATGATATTTATAATGCGTTAAAGGAAGGCTTAGACAAGATACAGAAATATGAAAAGATAATTTTAGTGTATCCCGATAAATCCATTCACCCCTATCCTTTCCGTATTGTACGTGGTTTTGAGAAGTTTTGTAAGGATTTTAAACTGGATTATGAAATTCTTGACGAAATTTATCCCGATATGGAATTACAGGATAAAGATATTTTCATCACAATTCGGGAACGGGATCTGGTGAACCTGGTTAAGCAAATCAGGCAGAAAAATCTTGAACTGGGCAAAGACATCGGAATTATTTCCTATAATGAAACGCCTCTTAAAGAACTGCTGGGAATTACGGTAATTACCACAGATTTTAAAGCTATGGGAGAATCTGCTGCTTATATGATTCTGAAAAATAAAAAAGAATCTGTGAATAACGTCTTTAAATTTATCCAGAGAGATTCTTTATAAATAATTATGCAATCGATTACATAAATTATACTTTCGAATTTAGAACAAAAACACTTTTAAATACTATCAAAATATATTATTCAATTATGATTAAAAAATTAATTTTTGCCATTGGTTTTATGATGGCAGTAAGTGTTTCAGCGCAGAAAACAAGTGATAAGGACGCTGTAAATGCTGCTGCCGAAAAGCTAAGATCAGCAATGATAAGCGGTGAAAAATCTGATTTAGAATCTTTGATCCTGCCGGAATTAACTTACGGACATTCAGGAGGCCATATTGATGACGCCAAGGAGTTTGTAGAAAAACTGGTCAGCAAAAAGTCTGATTTTGTAACGATTGATATTACGAATCAAACTGTAAGTATTGTTGGAAATACCGCCATTGTCCGTCATCATTTTTATGCAACAACGGCTGATGCAGGAAAAGCGCCGGGAGATGTGACACTGGATATCTTATTGGTTTGGGTAAAAGTGAAAAATGGCTGGAAGCTATTGGCCAGACAGGCGGTAAAATCGGAAAAGAAGAAATAAGTTTTCAGATTATAATAAAAAAAATTCGCAAGGTTGTTTTTGCGAATTTTTATTTTGAAGCTGTTTATGTTTAAAATATTTTGAAAACAGAAAACAGAATTGTAAATGCTGACTAAAATCAATAAGAATCTGTTTACAATGAAAAACGGGCTAAAGCCCGCTCCAATTGAATATTAATATAACCTTAAAGATTTTATTTCACTCTGAAATTTTGCAAATCTTCCGGTTTTTCACAGCAAACCTGTTCCATCACCTGTCTGAACTGCATTTTTAGCATTTCAATAATATGATCACCACCTTTATCCCCTAAAGCTCCCACTGCATACATGAAAGTTCTTCCCATAAAGGTAAATTCAGCACCACAACTTAAAGCACGGGCAACATCCGGACCTGTTCTTACACCACTGTCCATCATAATTTTAATCTGACCTTTATATTTTTCGCTGATCTCCTTCACTACAGCAATCGTAGATTCACCTGCATCAAGCTGCCTTCCTCCATGATTGGAAATAATCATTCCATCAAAACCTAAACGAACTGCTTCTGCCGCATCTTCGTCTGAAGCAACACCTTTAATGACTAATTTCCCTTTCCATTTGTCACGGATCGCCTTGATTCTGTCCGAATTCAATCTGCCGGAAAATGTAGAGTTCATAAACTGGCCCAGCTGTTTTACATTCATGTTTTTATCCATATACTTATTCATCGTTGCAAAACTCGGAACACCGTGTTTCAGCATCTCTAAACACCATTGCGGCTTTACCAAAGCCTGGGAAACGTTTCTGAAATTAATTTGAGGCGGCATTGATAAGCCGTTTCTTATTTCTTTTGCTCTGTATCCAAAAGTCGGGACATCAGCTAAAATAACGAGTACATCATATCCGGAAGCTTCACAACGGTCGAGAATATCATCGCGCAGCCATTCTTCTCTCGGATGGTATAACTGATACCAGGCTTTTCCCTCTGTTAATTCAGAAATTCTTTCAAGACTGCTTGTTGTCACTGTACTTAATATGAAGGGAATATTATGCTTAAAAGCTGCTTTTGCTAAAATTTCGGGTGCATTGGGCCACATTAATCCCTGTAACCCAACAGGAGAAACCCCGAAAGGCGCGGAATATTTTACTCCGAATAATTCAGTTTCCATGTTGGTTTCGCTGTAATTATTCAGATAACGCGGGCGAAGAAGAACTTCTCTTAGTTCGTTCGTATTTCTGTCCCGGTTTATGTTTTCATTACAACCGCCATCCAGATATTCGAAAGCGAAACGGGGCATTCTTTTTTTTGCCTTTTCGATTAAAAGTTCAAGCGAAGCGTAACGGGTGTCAAATGGAAATGCCATGTTTTATAAATTAAGAATTAACGGTTGAAGCACTTTCATCTGATAATGCTGCTGTAAAAAAGTTTCGTCTATTTTTTTGTTCGAAATCACCATGGAGGCTCCCAATGCAGAACCCAGCGGAGAATGGGTAGACATCACATTGTAATGCTGAAAATGGTGAGACATGAGCTTCATAAACACATCATTATCAGTGAATCCGCCATCGATATAAATGTTTTCGATATCCGAATTCCCGATCGCATTCTTGATGGTATGAATCTGTAAATCCATCAGTTCTATCATTAATTGATGATATGCTTCTTCAAAAGTAGCAAATGATTTTAAATCTGTCTCACTGATCATTTTTCGTTTTAAAATAATTCCTTCAAAGCGAAAATAGATGTTTTTATTTTTCATTAAGCGCAAATACAGATCCTGATCAAACTGTACTTCTCTGTGGAAACCATATTCTTTTCCATAATAAGCGCATAATTTTTCAACCTGAATTTTATATTCATTTCCCATGAAAAAACGGGATGCTTTTACGCGTTTCCCATCAATCCGCATATAATTCAGGCAATTATTTTCGATATCTTCATCAGTAAGACTTTCATCGTTAAAAGGGTTTAACGAAATACTCCAGGTTCCTGTTGAAAGCAATAAAAATGGCTCTTTTTTGCTTAAAATATAAGGCAGTAATGCTGAAGAACTGTCGTGAATCCCAACACCTATTTTAATTTTTTTATTTCTGTAAGAAGTATTGATACTCGCAGAAGTAGGCACAATTGGAGGTAATAAAGCATCTATTTCTTCTTCATACACCCAGTCGTGATAATCCGCTTTGTCGTAATCCCACAAATTGGTGTGACAGCCTATCGAAGTAAACTCCGACACACAAATTCCGGTAAACAAATATGATAAATACTGAGGTAAATGAAGGCTGTAACGGATTTTTCTGAATATTTCCGGATGCTTATATTTCAGCCAGAATAACTGCAGGCCTGAATTAAGCATTCCTGCCTGAGGTGATGCTGTTTCGCGGGCAATTTTCAGTTTGCTGCCATGTTTTTCATAAAATAAATCAAGAATTTCCTGATCCATTGGTTTGGTGTAATTGTATAGTGGAGTCAGAACATTTCCTTTCTGATCCAGATGCACAAAACTCGCTCCATAGGTGGAAAAATTGATGGCTTTTACTTCATATTCTTCATTATCAAGAATGGCATTAAAATTATCTTTTATCCAATTTTGTAAGGCTGCAAGGTCTTCCGAAGGATAATCATCCTCATCAGTAGTGAGCGGTAATTCTGTATATTCCCGAACAACTTCTTTATAATTCTTATCGAATAAAAAGAACTTTTTATTGGTTTTTCCAATATCAAATACAATGGTTACCTTTTTTTTAGACATTCCTGGGATGAATTTTTATTTTTTGTCATTGCGAGGAGCGAAGCAGCAAAGCAATCTATTTTTTAAACGCTGAGTTCACAATATTTTATTTGACTACTAACCGTTTTAAGTTTGCAAAGGCTTTTTACTCAACAAAGTATACTAATTTGTTTTAAACACCATTAAGGAGTGTTCAGATATTAAGATTATCAGAAAAAATCCACTAATTTCTTTAAGCAATATTACTTAAAAACCCAATAATCTAAACACTTTCAACCTTAATGATAAAAATATAAGGATACATATAATAATAACTTTCGATTGCACTCAAAAGTTGAAATTATCAGTTTTAAAACAGGGTTTTATAATCCCGTTGCTTTGGTTTCTAAACCTCTTTCAGCAATTAAATTTTCTCTTACCTTTAAACTTCTGTAAGCTGCAATCGGATCTAAAGCGGCTCCTGCCTGCAGTCTTGCAGCCCTTAATAAAGGACGAACATCTGTTCTGTAGGCGTTTTGCAAAATATCCTGTGCACCAACGACATCGTTGTTTAACTGTGCTGTTTTTAATGCTTTCTGATCAACCAGAAGTGCCTGTGCATAAGCAATTAAAATAGCTTCCAGAGACTGTAATAAATCTTCCAGTGGATCTTTAATGTTATGACTTGCATCAATCATCCAGGCCGGATAAGGGTTTTGAGGATTGTTTTCCATACCGTATACCAATTCATTGAAAATCAAGAACAAGGCATAAGGCTTAATGGAACCTACCGTTAAATCATCATCACCATATTTGCTGTCGTTGAAATGAAAACCTCCTAATTTTCCTTTGTACATAAGGGTTGCAACAATCTGTTCAATATTAGTATTCGGTAAATGATGACCTAAATCTACCAGTGTGTAAGCTCTTTCACCACAAGCATTGGCTAACATAAACGAAGTTCCCCAATCCTGAATTGTGGTTGAATAAAAATTCGGTTCGTAAGGTTTATATTCAATGAAAAGTTTCCAGTCTTCAGGCATTCCTGCGTAAATTTCTTTTAAACTTTTTTCAGTGTTTGACAATGCGGTCTGAAAATTCAATTGTCCCGGAAAACTTGCTCCGTCCGCCAGCCAAACCGTTAAACTTTTTGAATCTAATTCTTTTCCGATCCTGATCACTTCTTTGTTGTGTTCCACGGCATAGGCTCTTGAATCTTCATTCACAGCATTCAGAGAACCGAATTTATAAGAGTGCTCAGCTCCTGCCTGATCCTGGAATGTGTTGGAATTCATGGCATCAAAAACAAGTCCGTGGGAGGCAGCTATTTCTTTAATGGCTTTCACATCAGTTGGAATATCCCAAGGAATATGTAATGAAACAGCTCCTGCAGAATGTGTTAAAGCATGAATTAAACCTACATCATCCAATTTTTGCTCTAAAGAAGAAGGTTCGCCGCCATAGGAAAATCTTCCAAAACGGGTTCCTCCCGCTCCTAAAGCCCAGCTCGGAATAGCCACCTGGAAATCAGCAATTTTGTTGACAATTTCAGCAACATTGGCTCCTGATCTCGTTAATTTATTTTGTAGAAAATCAAAATCTGTCGTAAAGTTTTCAATTTCTGGTTTATTATATTGTTCAATGATATCTTTTCCTATAATCATGCTTTGATTTTTTGAATTGATTTTTACCACAAAACTCACAAAAGCTTTTGATAATTTAAAGCTTAAATTATTGAAAACAAAAGTTCAAAAAGAAGGATGAAATCAAAGATTTTAAACCTTTTTGCTCTTTTCTAAATTTGCTTGAATCAATAATAAACTTTTGTGACTTCTGTGGTTAGATTTTAAAATTTTATCTTGGGAAAGCATTTGCCATTCCTCCGTCTACATTGATGATGTTTCCTGTGGTTTTATCTAAGATGGCAACGCACGCAAAAACTCCGTTTGCAATGTCTTCAGGAAGGATAATTTCGTTTAATAAATTTCTTTTTGCATAAAATGCCGGCAGTTCTTCAACAGAAATTCCGTTGGCTTTTGCACGTCCTTCTGCCCAGGCTCCTTCCCAGATTTTACTTCCTACAATTACCCCGTCAGGATTTACAACATTTACTCGGATTTTATCTGTTGCCAATTCTGCTGCCAGTAATCTTGTCATATGCTGTTGAGCGGCTTTTGCAGTTCCGTATGCCACGTTATTCGGGCCGGCAACCAATCCGTTTTTACTTGCGATGTTAACAATATCTCCTCCTAAGCCTTGCTTTTTCATGATTTCCACCCCATTTTTCACCATCAAAAACTGACCTTTTACCAAAACATCTTCCAGTAAATCCCAGTCTTTTGTAGTGGTATCTTCCAATGATTTGGAAATCGCTAAGCCAGCAGAATGAACAATGATATCTACTCCACCGAACGCTAAAACTGTGTCTTTAAAAGCATTAGCAATAGCCTCTTCATTAGTCACATCACAAGTAACCGCTACAGCCTGATCTTTGCTGTATTTTTCTGTAACAGAATCTAAAGTTTCCTGATTCAGGTCTGTAAAAACAACAACAGCACCTTCCTGAACCATTTTGTCTGCAATAGCCTGTCCGATTCCGCCTCCGGCTCCTGTAACAACAGCAATTTTTCTTGACAATGGCTTTTCTTTAGGCATTCTTTGAAGCTTAGCTTCTTCAAGCAACCAATATTCAATATCAAAAGCTTCCTGTCTTGGTAATGAAGTGTATTCTGAAATAGCTTCTGCTCCGCGCATTACGTTGATTGCATTGACGTAAAATTCGCTTGCCACACGGGTTGTCTGCTTATCTTTTGAGAAACTGAACATTCCTACTCCCGGATAAATGATGATCACCGGATTCGGATCACGCATTGCAGGGCTGTTCGGGTGTTTACAGGTTTCATAATATTCTTTGTACTCCTGTCTGTACTGTTCGAAAAGAGGAGTTAGTTTTTCTAAAACAGCTTTAGCATCGCTTACATCTTCATTTTTATCTAAAGTTAAAACTAACGGCTGAATCTTAGTTCTTAAGAAATGATCCGGACAAGAAGTTCCTAGTGGTGCCAAACGCTCCAAATCATTGCTGTTGATGTATTCCAAAACCACATCGCTGTCTGTGAAGTGCCCCACCATTCTGCTTTCGGAAGAAGCCAGGCCACGTAATAACGGCATCAGCTGAGCTGCTTTATTCTTACGCTCATCAGCAGGAAGAGATTCAACTTTCTGTCCACCGAAAACCTGTCCTTTTTCTCTAATTTTTTCAGCAATATATTCAGAAGCTCTTTCGATAACTTCCAAACTGTTGATGTAGCATTCGTAAGAAGTATCTCCCCAGGTAAATAATCCGTGGCTTCCTAAAACAATTCCTCTGATCCCAGGGTTATCATTTAAACATTTTTCCAATTGTAATCCTAAGTCGAAACCCGGGCGCTGCCATGGAACCCAGCCCATTGTATCGCCCCAGATTTCCTTTGTGATTTTTTCACTGTCTTTTGCGGCCGCTACTGCAATTAAAGCATCCGGATGAAGGTGATCAATATGTTTGAATGGAAGTAAACCGTGTAAAGGTGTATCAATAGAAGGAGCTTTGCTTTCCAGGTCAAAAATACAGTGATTGAATAAGCCCACCATTCTGTCTTCATCTGCTAAGCCCTGGTACACATTTTTCAGGTTTCTCAATCTTTCTGTGTATAATCCGGCAATTCCTTTTCTTGTTAGTGTTCCGATGTCACCGCCCGAGCCTTTTACCCACATCACCTCAACTTCTTCGTTAGTTAACGGGTCTTTTTCAATGGTTTTGCAGCTTGTGTTACCCCCTCCGTAATTGGTAATTCTTAAATCTGCCCCTAATATATTTGAGCGGTATAAAAATAAAGCTACCTGATCATTTCCGAAAGATGCAGCTTTGTTTTCGTCCCATAAATAGTCTACGTATTTGAATGTTTTTACTTTTTCCATTGGTTTACTTATATTTCTGAATTTCTATCCAAAATTAGACTGTAATATTTTTTACAGCATCCCGTACTATACTGGTAAATACTGTATTTAAAGATAAATTAACATTTGAATCTTTGCCAGTCAATTCATCTTTATAAAACAATCCGGCTGAGGATATTTATAATTAATATTTTGTGATTAAAAATGTTGGTTGAAAAATTTAACCATTAATAAAATGTCAGCAGTCAGAAATTCATTTAGTTAATAGTTAAAATATACTTTAAGTGTTAATCTGATTAGTATCCGGGAAGCTGAGACAGATTTGGATTATCAACCAACGGATGACCTGCCGACTGTGCGGCAAAAGGCAATAATTCTGTTTTATTGGGTACAAATCCGTAGAAAAGACCATCTCCTCCACCTTCAATCCAGTTCGGATATACTCCTCCGTTTTCGGCTGAACCGGTTGGTTTGGTATAGATGATATTACCGATCTGAAGCTGGCCTGCAGCAGCTCCTATGAATCCGGCTGTCCTTTTTGCATTGCTGTTAAATGTACTGTTATAAGCCTGGAACATATTCGCAGGATACCATTTGTCATCTATTGTAGTGGTTTGTCCGTGTGCTACTGCAATACCTCTTAATGCTGTCTGGTAATTCGCGAAACCTGTAGAACTCGTCGGAACATTAGTGATTACTGCCATTTCTGCAGGGTCTGTAATATCAATATATTTCAATGCTAAAAACGGATCACCATAAATCTGCGCATTTTTTTCTAGTTTATAAAGTCTGTAAACAGGTGTATTGGCATAGGCTCCTGTTTTGTTTGACAAGTTTTTCATCGCCTGTTTTGTCGCTTCAATTTCACTTGCCAAACGATTCATACGGATCAGATCTGTACGAAGATTAAACTCTCCTGCAAATTCCCATTTACGCTCCTGAACAATAGCGGCTTCAAATGCCTGCTGACCAGACGGAGCCGGCACAGCACCTATTCCTGCACGGTTTCTTACCTGCATTAAAGCAGAAATTCCTGCAGCAGTAGGTCCTCCGTTTAGATAGTTTTGAGTTTCTGCATACATTAATAAAACATCTGCATATCTTAACACAGGAATATTTAAATTACGTGCATCAGCCGCCTGCGGAGCCACACACCACCCCATCCTGAATTTACCTGACAGGATGCAGGAAAATGTAGTTCCGGCATTCACCCAGGTGTCACTTGCATTACCATTATTTAAGAAATATACACTGTAAGAAGTACAAGAAACATCTCTGCGCGTATCTCCCTGATTAAAAGACAAATAATAGCTAGGAAGAATAAATTGTAATGCCTTTCTTGACCCGTACGTTCCCCCACGAGAACCTTCATTGGCATAGACTCCGAAAGCCGAATTTGTATTTGCCCCGTATTCCGCAACCTGCCAAAGAATTTCTGAGTTGGTCACTGAAAATTTTCTTTGACAGAAATTGAACCACAAGGCTTCAAAACCACTTTTGCCCCCCTGAGCCTGAACCAGAGAATTGGCGCCTCCGTTAATAACAGCAGCACAGGCATTATCCGCAATCTGATATAATTGTTGAATCCTACTGTTATCATTGCGACGCGACATCATGGCTCCGCTTCCTGTATTCAGGTCCCAACGAAGAGAGTATCCTGCTGCATACAGAGCAATTCTTGCCAATAGGGCATTGACTCCATGTTTTGTTAAACGTTCTGTTGTTGCATATCCGCTTTGCCCAAAACTTGGAATGTTTGCTACAGATTCCTGAAGATCAGCAATGATATGATCATAAATTTCGTCTCTTGAAGTACGTTTTGGATATAATGTATTCGGATCATTCGGATCCATCTCATCCAAAGGTTTAAAAACTGAAGGAACGTCTCCGTAAACACGAATTAAATTATAATAACAAAATGCACGGATGGCCTTAACTTCAGCCAATAAAGCATCACGTTTTGGGCTTGCTTCCATTTTGCTTAATCCGCTGACTGCAATATTGGTTCTTTCAATAACTGCATACATCGCAGAGTAAATCCCCGTTACCGTATTAGGAGTATACGCATCATATTGATAGTTGGCAATATTATATTTGGAATTATTGGTAGAGCCATCTTCTGAAGAGTGGGTTACTGTATCTCCGGCTCCTAACTGATAATACATTTCAGTCGGAACAATACCTCTGTAACAGCCCAGAACAAACATTTCTGCAGTATCTATATTTTTAAATACGGATTCTGTATCCAATGAATTGTAAGCGGGTTGATCCAGAAAATCGTCACTGCATGAATTCATCGCTAAAACAGCAACGAAAATTGAGGGAAGAATGATTAATTTTCTTAAAAACACGGGAGTATTATATATATTTTTCATGATTTTAAATATTACATCATTAGAAAGTTAAATTAAGACCAAGAACATAGCTTCTTGAACGGGGATACGTAGAACTGTCGTACCCAGGTGTGACAGTCACCCCGCTTGCCGCAGAAACTTCAGGGTCATAACCTGAATAACCTGTAATCGTCGCCAAATTATTAACGGTAAAATAGATACGGGCATTAGACAGCATCACTTTATTCAAAAATTCTTTAGGAAAAGAATACCCCAATGTTACCTGGGCAATTCTCAGATAAGAACCGTTTTCTACATAGTATGATGATGGATAGGCAATATTTGAAGTGTTTGTATTGCTTAAGCTCCAAAGGCTTGAATCTTCGTTTGGATTCAGTTCTTTTAATCTTACTAAATTGGTTGTTGCCTGCCCCGTATTAGGATCAATCAAATGGTAATAATTGTTTCCGAATTCTGAAGGAACATTCTGGAACATTGCATATGGACTTAAACTTTGTTTAGTCGCATTATAAATATCATTCCCGACGCTAAATTTCATAAATACAGCCAGGTCAAAACCTTTGTAAGAGAAATTATTACTGATTCCCCCGATAAAGTCCGGAGTACCGTTACCGATCTTCTGCATTTTTCTTGTAAACTGATCTCCTGCTTCATTATCAGCAGCAAATTTCATATCACCCGGTTTAGGAGTTCCGGTTGCAGGTTTTACAACACCCGGCTTTAAGGTTAAAGATCCGTCCGGATTTTGGGTAAAATCGTCCGTAGTATAGACTCCCTGATAAACATACCCGTACATATCGCCCAGCTCTTCTCCTACCGTTGCATAGTAGGTCACCATTCCTGTTCTGCTGCCTCCAACACTAAACTGTCTGTCCTGTCTTCCGTCTTCAAGGGAAAGAACTTTAGATTTATTGAAAGAAATATTAAAATCTGTAGTCCATCTGAAGTTTTCTGATTTTAAATTCACTGTATTTAATGTGAATTCCATCCCTCTGTTTCTCATAGAGCCGATATTCTGATATTGTCTTGAATATCCTGAAGAAACGGGAAGTACACTTTCAAGCAGCATTTTGCTTACGTTATTATTGTACCATTCGGAAGTCAGTTTAATTCTGTTATTAAAAAAAGCGAGATCTACCCCAATATTGGTCGTTCTCAGTTCTTCCCACTGAAGGTCTCTGTTTCCCCAGTTTGTACTTGTAACGTATGCCGGATATCCCTGAGTATTATTTATTGGATAATCTGTAAGTAAGACATTGGTTCTCCACAGGTTATTAGCGACCCCATTATTACCGGTTACCCCATATTCAATTCTTAATTTAAAATCATTAACAATTTTATCGATCTTATGATCCTGCCAGAAATTTTCCTGGGAAACACGCCATGCACCCGCTACAGATGGAAAATATCCCCAGCGGGAACCTTCTGCAAATTTTGAAGAACCATCCGCACGTATTGTTCCTGTAATTAAATAACGATTATCATAATTATAATTCACACGGGCAAAATAGGAAAGTAAGCTCATGCTCGATCTGTCGGTATTTTTATCTGCCACCGTTGCATTGGCAATATCATCCAGTCCGAAATTAGGATATGGAAATTTGGTAAGCTTCATGCTGCTTCCTTCGGATTCTTCATACCAGATTTCGTTCCCGATTAAAGCATTTACTTTGTGTTTTTCACCAAAAGTTTTATTATAATTTAAAGTATTGGTGATCTGATAACGGAGTGTTTCTGCATTGGCAATACTTCCGTTGATTCCTGTATTGATAGGATCTGTAAGAAACGCACGGGAATTCCTGTCTGAAAATGATGTTGATTTGCTGTTGGTCCAGCTATATTGTCCGGCAGTTCTCCATGTGAAGTTTTTCAGGAAGTCAAATTCTACACCTGCGTTGGCTAGAAATGTTCTGGTACGCTTGTTTGAAGTTGAAGCCTGGGTTTCTATGTATGGATTTTCTGTATCAAAACCAGAATCCAAAGCTGAAAAATCCGGGAAGGTCTGAGTATTGAACAAACGGTCCTGAGTAAATAATGTACCTCCGGTAATAGGCTGGAGAAGAATTTTTTTCATTCCTGAATAAGCACCTCCACCGTTTACAGAATTGTTTGTAAACATGGTATTGAAATCTACTCTTACTCCTTTATACAATTCTGAATTGATATTGGCACGTAACGAATTTCTTGTCTCGCTGTAGTTTTGAAGCAATCCATCCTGTTTATTGTAATTATAACTGATGAATGCCTGTGTTTTATCATTTCCTACAGAAACATTTACATTGTGGTTTTGAGTTAACCCTGTTCCTCCCAGCATTTTTTCCTGCCAGTCTAATGCGGAAGCCGATCCATAGCGATTGGCAATTCTCTGATAGGCTTCAGAATAAAATCCCGGTGAATCAGTCCCCAGATTATTATCAAAAACATTACTCCATGCTGATGGCTTAGACTGAAGAACTCCCAATTCGTACTGATACTTTACATATTGTTCCACATTGGAGAGCATATCCAGTTTCTTTGAAAGCATATCAAATGACATGAAAGTATTGTAGGTGATAATTGTTTTTCCTTTTTTTCCGCTTTTAGTTTTAATAACAATAATACCGTTGGAACCGCGGGCTCCGTAAATGGCAATGGCAGAAGCTCCTTTCAGTACATCGATACTTTCAATATCATTAGGATTAATCACATTCAAAGCATTATCCAGTTGGAAACCGTCTACAATATACAGCGGATCGGAACTTTGCGTAATGGAAGAGCCCCCTCTGATTGTAACGTTGGCATTGGCTCCCGGAGCACCGCCGGCTGTCACGATATTAAGTCCTGATGCTCTTCCCTGCAGCGCCTGTAAAGCATTCATTGCCGGTGTAGCTGCCAAATCTTTTGCAGAAACTGAAGAAACAGATCCTGTTAAGTCTGACTTCTTAACTTTACCATAACCGATAACGACCACTTCCTCAATATCTTTTGTGTTTTTCACAGAATCATTTACCGCCTTTTGCCCCCAGACAAAACTTGTTGAAAGCATAAATGCCGGAAAGACGATTCGCTTTATATTTTTATGTTTAACTATTAAAGACATATCTTAATTTTTATGTTACCAAAATACACCGTTACAAAAACCCGGGCATCCTGCAATATCCTGTATTGAAATATTCAATAATTCACTATAATTAACTGTAATATTTAAGTTATATTTTAAAATAAACAATAAAACAATTGTAAATCATCAACTATTTAACGAAATACTTAACTAAACCGTGAATTAAAAAACTCCTTTTTTAATGAACACTTCCTTTTACAGTTAAATTGCTTTTAATAAAAAGACACTGATTTTTTCAGTGCCTTTAAGAGAGCTGAAATTCTAACTCTGAAACTATATGAATGGATGAATGTGAAATTGTAAATGAAGTTTATCGTAAAGAATTTCCATAACCTACAATCAAAATAGAGATAAACATCACGACCATTCCGACAGAAATAGTTATAATTGTTTTTTTGGAAACTCCCTTCCATTCTTTGATAATAATACCCCATAAATTAGCAATGAAAATAATAAAGGCCATGTGTAAAATCCATGAGCTGGCACCATTTCCCATTTTACTTTCGCCCATACCGTAAAAGAAGAACTGTAAAAACCACATGGTTCCGGCAAGCGCACAGAAAATCAGATTGCGTACAACCGGTACGTTTCTTTTAGTATAATCGGTATAGGATTTATTCTTAACAGCTAAATACAAACACCCAATCAGATTGACTGCCATACCGCCCCAAAGAACAACAACATAGGTTACATTATTCTGAAAAAGGAATTCTCCCTGGTCCGGATTTGCTATTTTCCAGGCTTCATTGGCTGCAATTGCCATTGGCTTTCCAGCTTCCAGACCGAAGTTGAAGCATGCGCTTAAAACCCCGGATATGATGGAAACAATTAATCCCAGTCCGAATTTATATTCCGTTTTTACTTCTACCCCATGAGGATCTATTGAATCGGTTTGTAATTCTTTTTCTTTCATCATTCCTGCTTTTCCGCTGATGATGATTCCGATAACACAGACCAGAAGCCCTAGTAAAACAAACTGTCCCCATCGGCTGGAAAATAGCAAACCTATATTGTCTTTTCCTGTTTGCGGAGAAAATTCATAATAAATAGAAGGAACGAGTGATCCAAACACCATACAAAGCCCCAAAATAATGCTGCTTCCGAGCGCTACGCCCAGATATCTAACGCCCAAACCATAAGTAAAACCACCAATTCCCCACAAAGCACCAAACAAAAACGTCAGTCCCAATATGGAAGTGCTTTCATTCTGAATGATTTCCCAAAAACCAGGAATGGTAAGAAATGCTGCCAGCGGCGGAACGATGATCCAGGAAAAAATGCCTCCTATTAACCAATAGGTTTCCCAGGACCAGCCTTTTACTTTTTTGTAGGGCAAATAAAAGCTCCCTGAAGAGAAACCTCCTAAGAAGTGGAAAAAAACTCCTAATAATGCATTCATAATTTATCTTATGGATTGAATTTGAAAATTAATACTATGAAATCGATTGCGCATCTTGTAGTGTCATGTTGTCATATTAGTTTCTTAACGCTCCTGCTTCCTAAGTCAAGAATGTTAACTCAATGAATATCACACTTGTCAATATTCGCTTATTTTAATTGATACACTTCACTTGCTGCTAACAACAGACAGCCTAAACCATAATCTTCAAAATCAGGCTGCTTATCAATGGCAAGCGGCTGACCGTCTTTAGGTTCTTTTCCTGTTCCCTGAACCCAGCCCAAAAATCCATCAGGCTGAACAGAATCCTTTGCAATTGCGTTCCAGGCTTTCACAACAACGGGTAAATATGTTTTTTTATCAATCAGTCCTTTATTAATTCCATACGCCATTCCATACACAAACAGAGCTGTGCCCGTCATTTCTTTACCTCCGAAATTACCAGGATCATGCAGACTTACATTCCAAAATCCATCTTCCCTCTGCACAGGCAGTAAAGCGGATAAGAGGTCTTTATAATCCTGTAAATATTCCTTATAATGCGGATCAGATTCCGGAGTATCTTCCAGCGTCCGGGTCAGAGCTGCCACTACCCAGCCGTTTCCGCGGCTCCAGTAGCAATCTTCGCCGTTGGGTTCTTTATAAGGGGGAACAAAGCTTTTATCCCTCCACCAAAGTTTGTCTTTAGGATTGTATAAACCATTTCCTCCATGCTTATATTTCGTAAAGGCATACATCTCGTAATTTTTATCGAAATATTTTTGTTCGCCTGTAATTCTGCCCAGCTTTGTAAAAATCGGCATTCCCATTTGAAGCGCATCAATCCACCACCAGTCATCTGATTTTTTGGAGGCAATCATACTGTCGACAGAGGCTTTCACAAATTTTATTCTCTCCGGATTTTTTTTGCCATCCATTTCATAAAGATCCAGATACGTTTGTCCGCAAGCCTGATTATCCGCATTACGGGTATAGGTATCACGCATCATATCCCAGTTGTGTTTTTGAGACCAGTCGACAGCATAATCGTAATACTCTTTTTTAGGATCTATTTTATAAAAGGCCACCAGTCCTTCATAGTAAACGGCCCGCGTCCACAGATTGCTTGGCCAGACTTTTTTGCCAACAATTTCCTTTCCCGCATCCGGCCATTTGTTCATGAAATATTGATTTGCCCTGCGCGAAACTTCCAAAACTTCTTTTTTATCCGGAAGATTAACGTTCTTTTCCGCCGTTTGTTTCTGAACTGAGCAGGAATATAAAACTCCAAACATCAACGCAAAAAAAGCGCCTCTCATTAATACTTTCTTCATAATTATATTATTTTTTATTTTAGAAAATTTAAGGTTTAACCGTATAAATATTTGGCGAAGGAACTCTTGAAACAGATTCATCCAAATAATAATCAGTATGGGGAGGCTGGTTGTAGCCTACATTTTGCCAAACAATGCTCAACCGGTATTGCGGATTATGCATCATCGTATACAAACGGTGCTTCGTAGGAATGGTAGAGCTGAAAATCCGGAGCTCCTGATTATCTGAGGTTCTGTAAATCAATTCTTCCCGCCAGTCTCCAAATAAATCAGCAACCAGAGAAGGATTTTTCTTGGTCCCGTTGTTGGATTCGCACTGAAAATCTTTAGCATCAAAAATTAGATTGGATTTTTCTTTCTTCCAGTCCCATTTTGACACAGAAGTTCCGTCTAAAATTTCGCTTAAAAAATCCCCGTCCCAATAAATCCCCATATTACAGGCAGGATTTTTATCGCTTATTTTTCTTCCTTTAGTATCGTAAATGCCTTTTACACCAGCTCCCGCCGCCCAAGATTCTGAACCTTGATAACGGGGATCGATATTTAAAGACAGTCCTCTTCCCGGTCCCTGAAATTTACCCTGTTTACTATAAATCAAAGAAGGTAATTTCCATAAAACTTTACCGGTTGCGCCGGTTCTGAAATGGGCGCCCGCATCATCAAATCTTTCCTGAATATCAAAAATTTCCAATCCGGGAGAAGAAGGATCCAGATCACCAACGTGCAACGCATCACCATGGCCAAAGCCCGTGCTGTTCAGAACTTTTCCGTTATCATCAACCGTCATTGCACCGAAAATAATTTCATCTTTTCCATCGTTATCAACGTCGGCAATGCTCAGATTATGGTTTCCCTGACCCCGGTATTTTTTATTTTCTTCCGAACTTTCCGTATCGAACAGCCATCTCAAGCTGAGCTTTTTATCTTTATAATCCCAAGCTGCGATCGCCGTTCGGGTATAATAACCTCTCGACATAATGATGCTTGGAGTTTTGCCGTCCAGATAAGCAACTGCACCCAAAAACCGGTCGATACGGTTTCCTTTTGCATCGCCCCAGGTCTCAGTCATTTGTTCAGGAGTTGGATTTAAACTGCCTGCAAATCTGGGAACTTCATAATGAACTGTATTAATTTCCTCACCTGTTTCACCATTAAAAACAGTCAAATATTCAGGACCTGAAAGGATAAATCCATTCTCATTGCGGTAATCTTTGGAAGGATCCCCGATGAATTTCCCTTTACCATCTCTGCTGCCGTCTGCCGTCTTCATAACGACTTCTGCTTTGCCGTCCTGATCCAAATCATACACTAAAAACTGTGTGTAATGCGCCCCTTCCCTGATATTTTTTCCCAGGTTAATTTCCCACAAGAATTTTCCGTTCAATTTATAAGCCTGAATAATGGGCTCATCTGTAAAACCTTTCTGACTGTTGTCTCTGGACTGCCCCGTCTGATGAAGGATGATTTCATACTCACCATCTCCGTCAAGATCGGCAACAGAAGCATCGTTGGGCGTATATCCGGCCGGCGTTTTTAAAGGAATTGAAAAATAGGGTTTTTGATTAGCAGCATATTTCACAGAATCCTGATCAATCTCCTGATCATGGGTATTGGATCTTACGAAATAGGTGTAACTCTTTGTTTTATCCGCCGTGGTATCTAAAAAACTGGTTTCATTAAGCAATGGTTTTTCGTTCAGCTTTTTGCTTTTATTATTTTCAATACGGTACAGATCAAACTGAATATTCTGAGGTTCTGTACCCAGTAAACGCCAGCTCACAAAAATTCCTGTTTCTGAAGGTACCGCAATAATTCCTCTTTTTAAATACTCCATCTGCCTTTGTGCTGAAAGGAAATGTGAAAAAAGAAGGATCAGTACAATAAAGTTATATTTTATATTCATAATTCTGAACTATTAAATTAATATAATTCAATCGATTGCGCAATTTATTTTGATATACTTTTATTTATATGAATTCTATTTTGAAAAATATAATGGAAATAACTGAATTTGTCCATCCAATCCGGAAGGCTGAACTTTCCAACCGGAGGCATCAAAAGCTTTATAATCAATATTTACAAAGTTGATTTCATGATAATTACGCCATGGAATTTTATTCTGATCCATGTAACGGATTCTATTCGCCATCAAATTGCAGACTTCAATCTGAATGGTATTTTTCCCTTTTTTCAGATATTTCCCAACGTTGATTTCAAAAGGAATACTCCAGACAATCCCAGCTTCCTGACCGTTAACAATTACTTTTGCACTTTCATATAGTTTATCAAATTTTAAAAGGTAATCATCTGCTTTTTTATTCTTCAGATTTAATGTGGTTGTATAAACACCACATCCTGAAAAACTCTGTGTTGCAGAATCTTCTGAAAAGTTTGTCCAAGGTTCCGGATTTTTTAGAATCCTTGACTTCGGAAGTTCGGGGCCACCTTCTTTGAAAGTCAGCTGCCATGCTTGGCTTAAACTGATGGGAGAATCTGTTTTTTCAATATACTTCCATTTTGCAATGGAATGATCAACAGTTTCACTGTTTTTTAAAATTAAAGACTGTCCTGATTTCAGTTGAATTCTCACGGAATTATTATGGGTTTCCGCAACTCCGAAATCTCCGTTTTCAGGATTCATGATCACGGCTTGCTTTCCTGTATAGTTTAAAGGAATCAACTGATCGATGTCCTTTGCAGTATGGTTAACAATGAAATAGTATTTCCCACCGTCAAACTGTCTCCTCACAAACTTCAATCCGGTTTCCGTTAATTGTTCTCTTTGTATTTTTAAATATTCCAGGCCTTTTTCAATATCAGAACTTAGAATAATTTTTCCTTTTCCGAAGTTCGCAATCATTATATTTCCACCCTGCTTCTGAAACGGGATCTGAGTCCACAATGATTTTAGTTCCGCTCTTCTTTTTTCAACTTCCAAATTTCCGGGAATATCTTTTGGCTTGTTTTGAAAAATAACCGAAGCGCCATTTTGAGCTAATTTGAGAATATTATGCAACGTAGTTTCCGGCAAATAAGTTAATTCAGGAATGATTAAAACCTGATAGGAAGATCCCTCTTTTGCGGTCTGAATTCCCTGGTTTTCTGATTTAGATTCGCCAATCATCCTGTCAGAAATCATATCAAGAGCATAGCCCATTTTACTCAGCTTCGTTAGATTCTCATACATTGGAGTTGGCTGCAGCCATTTTTCCACGTTATGAACTTTAAACGCTATATCTTTCCCTTTTGGATTGGCCCATTGGTCATAAATTGGCCAGTACATCAACAGTTCATTATCAGATTTCCCGCTCTGTAAAATACTCTGAGTACGTGTCACATAAGAATTTAACCCCGTTAAATGTGGCCATAAACTATTTTCCGGAACGAAATTAACCGATGCATAAAATAGCCATCCCGGAAAAGGAACGTCAACCGGTGTATACGTTGTACCGTGATAAAAAACGTGATTGATTCCAGATAGAAAAACCTGCTCAACTTCGGGTTTTGCCTGCGACCAGGAGGTTTTAAAATGTTCTGTAAGCCAGGTAAAAGTTTCATTTGAAATGAATTGTTTACCCGTAACATTGGCTGCCGATGAAGCAAATTTAAGCATATTAATATCTGGTTTATCAGATTTTTGCACATCTGCACTTTCTCTCCTCAGCCCCGGAATATCAAAAACCGTACTTCCGAAAGTTTCAGATTCGGGAATATCGACTGCAGCATATAAATCCAATAAATTTCCTGGCGATCCGTGGGCCTGATTGGTATTCTTTGAGTTTCTGGAATGTGCCCAGTTTGTAAAATCCTTAGTGAAATTATTTAAAATCAATTCACTCAAAGTTTCCCTGTAATCTGACTTAATTCTCCCCGTAATCTCATTTTCTTCATTACTGACGAGATATTTGATGTATGGACTCAAATCATATCCTCTCCTTTTTTTAAATTCATTTTTAAAATCAGGAGTCCAGTCGGCATTATAAACCTCATAACTGTCATTAAAAAAAGAACGGATTCCATAGTTTGAGCTTCCAAAAGCTTTATCAAAAGTTTTAAGATAATCTTTCGTTGCATCAGGTGAAAAATGGTCTAGTGTATACCCTTCACCGCCTGGAGCTGCACGTTTTACTTTTTGTAAAGTCTTACCTGTAAAAACAGCATAAACTGTCCACTTCCCGGAATCCGGCTTCCAATTGAGAGAGCCGTCGTCTGTTATTTTATCGGTTAAGACAACTGCTTCGTTTTTTTCGTTGTAAGCCGTTACAACATCTAATTTTATTGTTTTTAAATTCTTCTGCTTTTCATCTTTCAGAATGATTTTCTCTGAAAATTTTTCGCCTGATGAAATTGTGTAGGTCTGAACAATCATTTTTGTGGCTGCATCTTCTTCGCCAACCTGCGGACCACCGATTGGCCAGCCTGTTCCTACAGCCATATCAACTCCCATATTCAAACTTTTTGCTTTGTCTGTAGTGAATTGAAGCATTTTCATCCACTCCGGAGAAAGATAACTGATGTATTGATTTTCAAAGCCTTTTGCACCATAAATAGGAACAATTTCTACGCCTCCGAAACCTGCTTTATGAAGGGCTGCAAGGTCTTTATCCAATCCTTTTTCATTAACCGCATTTCCCATCCACCACCAGCGTGTCCATGGTTTTGCCGTTTCAGTGGTTTTTGGCCACGGATTTTGTGCGGAAAGATTCCCGAACGCAAAACACAATATGCCTGCCTTTATGATAGATTGAATATTCATTTTCTTACTTTTTTAGTTTCCATCCGGTTTTAAAGATTCCATGAAGATACTTTCCGGCCAGTGGAATTTTTCGAAAGGATCAGGTCTATTTAAATCAAAACCTTTATATTTTTTAGAAATAAACTTACTCAGAGGCAGCTTCTGAACGACAATACTTTTGACTACACATTTTGCCAGTTCATAAGCGCCATATGTATTAAAGTGAGTATCATCCGCCAAAGCACCCTGCTGATTGGGATAAGAATTTGCAGGATAATAGACAAATGCTTTCTTAGAATTTTCAGGTCCCAACGCTTCAAACAGCGTTTTACTCATTGCATTCAGGTCGATTAAATATACATTCTCTTCTTTGGCAATTTCCCGCATGGCATCCGGAAAATCATCCAGGGTATTGACAATCTTCTTATTTTGATCAAAAACTCTTCTGTTCATGGAGGTAACTAAAACCGGAATTGCGCCCAATTGTTTGGCTTTATTAATCCATTCCTGTAATCTTTTTCTATAACCAGATTTTGTGCTGTTCCCATATTTCTGATCGTTGTGTCCAAACTGAATGAACAGATAATCTCCATGCTTTATTTTGTTCCAGATTTTATCAATCCGGTGGCGGTCTTCAAAAGCTTTCAAAGTTTCCCCGCTTTCAGCATAATTGGCAATAACAACTTTTTCCGGAACAAAAAAACAGGGCAGCATTTGTCCCCAGGAGGCCCAGGGTTCATACTGTGCATCTACAACCGTGGAATCTCCTGTCAGGAAAATTGTTCTCGCCGTTTTGTTAGGCTGAATGATTATTGCGCAAATTTTGGGCGCTTTATCATTAAATTCAATCGTCAATAGATTGTCCCAATGTAAATATTTTCTTTCTCTTGGTTTTAATTTTACAATTCCGATTTCAATTCCATCCTGATTGCGGAGAATGCTATCTTTAACATGAACGGTGATCAGTTTTTCAACTATTTCACCTTCTTTTGTTTTTACATCATCCAACATCAGGCGGCGGTTTTCTACACGGACCGTTGTTTGGGAGGTTCCTTTGGAGTCGCCTAAATTTAACTTAATATCATAATTTCCTTCCGGAATTATCACCGAAAAATAGAAAGGTTTATCGCTGGTAATATAATCTCCTGTCAAAGCATTGCCTCCTCTGTCGATTGATTTTAAGCCTGAAATATCCATGAATCCGTAGCCTACTTTCCAGTCGAATTCAGAGTGTTCTGTGATGGGAATAAAATCATCCTGAGTCCTGCTTCCACCAAAATCAAATTTGAAACTGGTTTGTTGGGAAAACATTGATGAACAAATAAAAATGGCTATAATTCCTATCCAATTTTTCATAATCAATCCATTAAAATATTGACTTCCGTCATTAATCCAAAAATTCTATTCGCTTGTATGCTAAGAACCCATCCCAATTTAGATTGAGAATGCAATACTTGGGAGCATAGCCATACCGGAACAAATATTTGGGAATAGCAACTCATTTTGCAGCAATGTCAGAATCGTCTTTTTTGTCGTAAGATTGGTCTAAAGAGGCAACCTGAGTAACATTCACTTTAATTTTTTTCAAATTTTTAATAGCCTCCAAATTTTCCTCTTTAGGTTTTAACGCCTTTATTTTCAGATTATCCAACGTAAAGTCTGTCAGATCATACAAGTCAGATTTTTCAACATCGAATGCCGTTTCACAACTGATGTTAATATTTTTGATCAGAATATGATTCGCTAAAGATTTTTTAGGCTTTTCCTCTCCCTTCAAATCGAAAAACTGGTTCCAGCCTTTTACATACAAGAACGTTTTAACATTCCCTGTAATATTTTCCACTGTAATATATTCGTAATGTTGAGGAGTATCCGGTCTCATTTTAAGGTGCAGCAGTCTTGAAGCATCTTTCACCTTTGAGTTGCGCAGAATTACATTATAATTGTGGATAGATTCGCTGCCGCAAGTGAGAACACTGTGACAAAATCCAAAGCTGTTATCTTCTATGATGATATTTCTGTTTTCACCATTTTCAGGAGCTTTATCTGCTTTCGGGCCTTTTCCGCCTTTTAATGCAATGGCATCATCATTCACTGACATGTAACAGTTTTTAATCAGGAAATTCGTGCAGGCATCAATATCAACAGCATCTGTACTTGGGGCTTTTACAGGTTCTTTCGGTGCAAGAATTGTCAGGTTTAACAATTTTACAAATTCACTTTTATAATAATGAGTGCTCCAGAAAGGGGAATTTTTTATAGTAATTCCTTCAATCTGAACGTTTTTAGAATTTGAAACATAGATGATTCTTGGTCTCATTTCGTCCATATTTGTACACTTAGGATTCCATTGGCGTCTCTTCCAGAATGCTTTCCAAAAGCGTAATCCGTTTCCGTCAAGTGTTCCTTTTCCCGAAATGGTAAAGCCATTCAAGCCATCTGCATTGATTATTGCAGGAAAATATTTTACAGACTGCCCTTCCATTCTTGTTTCCACAACCGGAAAATCACTGATATCATCGCTTCCTTTTAATTTCGCACCGTTCTCCAAATATAAATGTGTTCCCTGTTTGAAGAATACGGAACTGATCAGGAATGTTCCCTTGGGCACAATAATTACACCACCTCCATTTTTAGCTGCAAGATCAATAACCGCCTGAAACTGTTTGGTCTGAAGAACGGTACTGTCATTTTCCACCCCGTTATCAGTAAGAATATATTTTTTACCTAATTTATTGATGTCTGTAGGTTTATTTTCTTTAAACCATTTTGGAATTAGGGTACCGTCAGGAAACTTTTCCTGGCTTTTTATGCCTGATGAAAACAATAAGAATATCAATAGAGATAATAAAAAGCTTGATATATTTTGAGATTTCATAATTTATTTTTTATTGTAGAATCTGATTTTTCAATAATAAAATTCAGCACTAAAAAGAATAGCAAAATAAAGGAATATCATTTAAATAAAAATTATTCAGTTTATTTTTACAAAAAATCAGCAAATAATTTCCAACTGTATAACGAAAATTATTCTTTCATTTCATTTTCATAAAAGTATACATTTTAGGATTTGGCGGTATCCTGCTCTTTCATGTTGATTATTTTGCGATGATTTATCCTCAGTTAACAGCTGTCAAAATATAAATTCATCATCAATTTGCGCAATCGATTGCTCAATATTGGATAATTAAAGCCCTTTTTAGTTAAAATTAATTTCTCAATTTGCTTAATTTAATTGGAAATAAGGCATCTAAAAAATAATTAATTAAAATTAAAATATTGAATAACAGCAGTTTAACATTTAACAATATTAAAAATTAACAGATTTACAAAAACCCTCGGTATAATACATAAAATTATTACATTTAAAGCATTACAATTATTAATAATTAATGAAGTTTATAGGTTATGATGTAGGAAGCTCATCGATAAAGGCTTCCATCGTAGATGATCAGGGCAAATTAATTGCTCATGCCAAATACCCGGAACATGAGATGTTGATAGATTCCCCAAAAGCAGGCTGGGCAGAACAAAACCCTGATGAATGGTGGCAAAATCTCCGAATTCTCACACAAAAAATAATTGCAGAGAGCAAAATCCACAAAAATGAGATTAAAGGAATCGGTATCTCCTATCAAATGCATGGATTAGTATTGATTGGAAAAGACAAACAGGTCCTATGTCCGTCAATGATATGGTGTGACAGCCGTTCTGTTAAAATTGGCGACCGGATTTTTAATGAGATCGGAGAAGAAAAATGCATGAAAGAGCTGCTTAATTCTCCGGGAAATTTCACCGCTTCCAAACTGAAATGGGTACAGGAAAATACTCCCGAGATTTACGACAAGATCTGGAAATTTATGCTTCCGGGAGATTTCATTGCATTTAAGCTCAGTGGTGAGGCAACAACTTCTGTTACAGGACTTTCAGAAGGTATACTTTGGGATTTTGAAAAGCATGAAGTTTCAAAAACAATGCTGCAGCACCTGGGAATTGAAGAATCCTTTGTTTCTGATATTGTGGAAAACTTCACTGAACAATGCTGTGTTTCAAAGCAGGGAGCAGAGGAAAGTGGCCTTCCCGAGGGAATTCCTGTTTATTACCGGGCTGGAGATCAACCCAATAATGCATTTTCCCTCAATGTAATGAATCTCGGAGAGATTGCAGCAACAGGCGGAACTTCCGGAGTTGTTTATGGGGTGACAAATCATATTAAGTCAAAGGAATCTGTAAGAATTAACAATTTTGCCCACATTAACCACACCAAGGAAGAACCGAGAATCGGGAAAATGCTTTGCCTGAACGGGGCGGGAATTCAATACAGCTGGCTTCGGCATCAGGTTGACCAGAAAAGACACAGCTATCACGAAATTAATGATTTAGCGTCAAAAATACCGATCGGTTCCGATGGAGTTATTGTCCTGCCCTTCGGAAACGGAGCAGAGAGAGTGCTGCATAATAAAGATATCGGCTCGTCTGTTTTTAACCTGAACTTTAACCGTCATAAAAGCGAGCATCTTTTCCGGGCGGGATTGGAAGGTATTGCCTATTCTTTTGTTTATGGAACTGATATTTTAATGTCTGACGGGCTTCAGAAAGGTATTATAAAAGCAGGTGGTGACAATTTATTCCGTTCTTCTTTATTCACGCAGACCATCACTACTATTTTGGATACTGAAATAAGGATTATAGATTCCACAGGTTCTACAGGTGCCGCAAGAGCTGCAGCCATAGGAGCCGGGGCATTTGAATCGCAAAACGAGATCCTGACTGACAAAGACATTTTAAAAAGCTATTATCCTGATACTAAGAACTATGACCAGTACAAGGATAGTTACGAGAAATGGAAATTAAAATTATTGCAAAATCTAAATAATTAAGGAATTTTTCAACACATTAATGCAATCGATTGCATTAATTAATTCATTTAAATAAAATTAAAACATATGGCAATTACATTGGGTAACAAGGAGTATTTCAAAGGAATTGAAAAGATCCAATTTGAGGGAAAGGAATCTGATAATCCTCTGGCTTTCAAATTTTATAACGAAAACAAAGTCGTTCGGGGGAAAACAATGAAAGACTATTTCAAATTTGCAACGGCTTACTGGCATACATTCTGTGCAACAGGAGGAGATCCTTTCGGAGTGGGAACCCAGCATTTTGAATGGCTAAACGCAACAGATGTTAAGCAAAGAGCAACAGAAAAAATGGATGCGGCTTTCGAATTTTTCACAAAACTGGGTATGCCTTACTACTGTTTTCATGATTATGATTTAATTGATGAAGCGGATAATTTTAGAGAATCAACCAAAAGAATAGAATTTATAACCGATTATGCTAAAGAAAAACAAGCTGCCTCCGGAGTAAAATTACTTTGGGGAACTTCAAACTGTTTCTCCAATCCACGGTTTATGAATGGTGCAGCTACAAATCCATCCTTTGATGTGCTGGCTTATGCCGGAGGACAGGTTAAAAACGCCCTAGATGCAACGATTAAGTTAAGCGGAGAAAATTATGTTTTCTGGGGCGGCCGTGAAGGGTACATGTCTCTATTGAACACCAACATGAAACGTGAACTGGAACATATGGCAAAGTTTTTACACATGGCAAAAGATTATGCACGTTCACAAGGCTTCAAAGGGACTTTTTTTATTGAGCCCAAACCAATGGAGCCTACCAAACACCAGTATGATTTTGATGCGGCAACCTGCTTAAACTTTCTTCGTCAATATGATTTACTGGATGATTTCAAGCTTAACCTCGAAGTGAACCACGCAACTTTAGCCCAGCATACTTTTGAACATGAATTACAAGTAGCCGCTGACAACAACGTTTTAGGAAGTATTGACGCCAACCGGGGAGATTATCAAAATGGTTGGGATACAGACCAGTTCCCCGTTGATTTATATGAAATGACTCAGGCGATGCTGGTGATTATTCAGGCAGGGGGCTTCCAGGGCGGAGGTGTAAATTTTGATGCTAAAATCAGAAGAAACTCAACGGATCCGGAAGATATTTTCATTGCTCATATCAGCGGAATGGACAATTTTGCAAGAGCTTTCCTTGCTGCAGATGCTATTTTAGAAAAATCAAAATATTCTGAAATCAGAACTAATAGATATGCTTCTTTCAATAACGGAAAAGGTAAAGATTTTGAAGAGGGGAAATTATCTCTTACTGACCTGGCCGCCCATGCGGAAGGGCTTGGAGAAGTAGGCAGGGAAAGCGGTAAGCAGGAATATCTGGAAAGCCTGATTAATCAGTATTTATAATACAAATGTCGCTAACAAAGCACCTAATTTTTAACAACTAAAACTATATGAGACTATGCAAATAATAGATTCGGGGCCGAAATATTCCTCGGGAACAAAGTCTGAAATCAACATGGTATATGTTACCCTGCTTACACTGGTTGCCACTTTGGGCGGGCTTTTGTTTGGATATGATACAGCCGTTATTTCGGGTGCAGAAAAATCCATTCAGGAATATTTAATTATCCCATTAGGATTGAGTTCACTGGCCCATGGAGCCACTATTTCCAGTGCATTGGTAGGATGTGTTATCGGAGGGGCTGTTTCCGGATATTTTTCAACCAGGTTAGGAAGGAAAAAATCGCTGATGGCAGCTGCATTTTTATTTTTCATCAGTGCTTTGGGAGCTGCCTATCCTGAATTTTTATTTTTTAAGCAGGGTGAACAATCAATGGGAGTTTTGCTGGCTTTTAACTTTTATAGAATTATTGGAGGAATTGGTGTTGGCCTTGCTTCCGCGGTTTGCCCGATGTATATTGGAGAAATAGCACCCGCCGAAGTTCGCGGAAGATTGGTTTCTTTAAATCAGTTTGCCATAATTTTTGGGATGCTGGTGGTATATTTTGTCAATTGGGGTATTGCCGACGGAAAATCAGTAGAATGGATCAACGATATCGGCTGGCGTTATATGTTTTTATCCCTGACAATTCCGGCTGCCTTATTCGGGATTTTGCTGTTTTTTGTTCCGGAAACGCCCCGATATTTGACCTTAACTAAAAAAGATGATGAAGCGCTTAAAATTTTAACCAAAATTAATGGGCAGCTCCGAGGACATGAAATTTTTCAGGAAATTAAAGGAACGGTTGCCCGGCATAAAGGTGAGCTTTTCGCATTCGGAAAAACAGTTATTATTATTGGAATTTTACTTTCTGTTTTTCAGCAATTTGTGGGAATTAATGTAGCTTTATACTATGCTCCGAGGATTTTTGAGAGCATGGGTGTTCATAAAGATGCTTCTATGCTGCAGACTGTTGTTATGGGATTGGTGAACGTGATCTTTACGGTGGTTGCTATTTTCACGGTTGATAAATGGGGAAGAAAACCTTTACTTATTGTAGGTTCCATTGGAATGGCCATTGGAATGTTTGCCATTGCCATTTTCTCTTATTTGCATATTATCGGGATTGCAACTTTGATTTTCATCATCATCTATACCGCATCTTTTATGATGTCCTGGGGACCAATTTGCTGGGTTTTGATCTCAGAACTTTTCCCTAATAAAATCAGGGGTGCAGCGATTGCGGTTGCAGTTGCTGCTCAATGGGCGGCCAATTACCTCATCTCCTCCACCTATCCTTTTATGATGGAATTTAGCGGAGCTTTTACTTATGGTTTTTACGGAGTAATGAGCGTTTTATCACTGTTTTTTGTATGGAAAATGGTTCCGGAAACCAAGGGGAAATCTTTGGAAGAAATTGAAAAACTTTGGAAAAGATAATTATTTTTTTAGATAATATTTAACCATGGGGACATCAGTTTTCGGTGTCCTTTTTGGTTAAACTAACCGATCTTTTTTATTATTAAATCAATTTTTTGTTGTTAATAAGCTTGATTTCCAGTGAATCCGGTTTTTATTTTAATTGATAATGTAACCCTATCTCAATAAAAATTAAGCAATTCAATATTTTTTAGGTTTAATCTGATTTTAATCACTCCTAATCTTGTATAAAATCTTAATATTTCCTTTTTGATAGACATAATTTGATTAAATTTACGACTATAATGTATGTTATCCCAGACATACCCAAAACTTCAGAAAAAGCATGTATGAATAAGAAAAATGCCACAATATATGACATCTCGAAAAAGCTTAACGTAAGTGTGGCAACTGTTTCCAGAGCATTGAACGACCATCCGAGAATAAGCCAGGCCACGAAAGATCTGGTAAAGAAAACGGCCAAAGAAATGAACTACAAGCAAAACAACCTTGCCAAAGCTCTGAAAAGCGGGGAAACAAAAAACGTAGGAATTATCGTGCCTTACATTAATACCAATTTCTTTTCATCCGTAATCCGCGGAATTGAAGAAGAGCTTTCTCCGCATGGCTATCATGTGATTATCTGCCAGAGCCATGAAGATGTGAATATTGAAAAAAGGCACTTAAACACTTTGCTTAATGCTCAGGTTGACGGTATTTTCATGTCTGTTTCCAAGACCACCATTGATACCGAACATATTCAGAATATTCTGAGCACCACCAATACTCCTATTATATTTTTTGACCGTAAAAAAGACATTTCAGGAATCAGTACAGTAACTATTGATGATTATCGCGGTGGTTATATGGCTACTGAACACCTGATTAATGAAGGATACAGAAATATTTGCCATTTCTCCGGAGACTTAAATCTGGAAATTTATGAGAACCGTCTGAAAGGTTACAAACAGGCTTTAATGGACCATAATTTAAGCATAAAGGAAGAAAATATTATCACAACCGGAAGTTCGATCGATGAAGGGATTGATGCGGTTAAAAAACTTTGGGATAAAAAGTCTGTTCCGGATGCTATCTTTTCATCCAGTGATTTTGCTGCGTTAGGTGCTTGTCAGGAACTTAAAAAACGTAAAATCAAAATTCCGCAGGAAGTTGCTGTTATTGGCTTTTCTAATGAACCTTTTACCCAATTTATGGAGCTTCCGATAAGTTCTGTAGATCAGACTCCCCTGACGATGGGGAAAATGGCAGGACAGGTTTTTATTGAAAGCGTAAAGGAAAATGGTTCCGGAGTTTCTATTGAGAAAAAGGTGGTTTTGGCACCGCAGCTTTATATCAGGAAGTCTTCAAAAAGGAAGTGATTTTATTTTGTCTTGCACTCAGGCAGTGGGATTTTCTTAACGTTCACAAAACTATTTTCCTTAACGCTCCATTTTCCTGATGGCGTTAATAATATCTCAGTTTGTCATTCTAAAGTAATTTCAGCATTTTCTTACATTTTGGCTAAAGCCTAATCTGATTGTATATTCTTAAGCGGACTAAAGTCCGCTCCTATTGATCAAGAACATTGTGTTTATTCGTGAAAAATATTTGTTTCATTTGTATTAAATTCAATTTATTCCAAAAGAAAAGCTTCCCACATTATGTAGAAAGCATTTTCAAATCTAATTATTTATATATAAAAAACGATAATTATAAACTTACGCCCCGTCTCCAGGGAATAAAATCGTTCTGATTGAGAATTGCCGCTTTGGTTTTTACCTCTCCGCTGGCAACTTCTATGATAAATTCTAACAATTCTTCTGCTTTTTCGTCTATTGACTTTTCCCCTGTAATCACATCTCCTGTATTAAAATCAATGATATCGGGCATCCTTTCTGACAATGCTGTATTTGATGAAATTTTCACTACCGGAACCACAGGATTTCCTGTCGGAGTTCCCAAACCTGTTGTAAATAAAACAATATTGGAACCTGAACCTACTAAAGCCGTAGTACATTCCACGTCATTTCCCGGAGTACACAATAAATTTAAGCCCGGTTCTTTGATGTATTCTGTAAAATCGAGTACATCATTTATCGGTGATGAGCCGCCTTTTTTAGCTGCTCCTGCAGATTTCATGGCATCCGTTATTAGTCCGTCTTTAATATTCCCCGGTGACGGATTCATATCAAAGCCAGATCCTGCAGCAACAACTGATTTTTCAAAATCTTTCATTAATTGTAAAAACCTTTCTGCGTCTTCTTCTTTCACACAGCGGTTGACCAGCTCCTGCTCTACTCCGCATAGTTCCGGGAATTCTGAAAGAATAGTTGAGCCTCCGATTCCTGCCATTAAATCTGACAGCTGTCCTAAAACCGGGTTTGCCGAAATCCCTGAGAAACCATCTGAACCACCACATTCCAACCCTAAAACAAGCTTAGAAATGGGTGCAGGTTTTCTTTCTGTTTCGTTAGCCTTTTTGATGGCTTCGTAAGAGTCTTTAATAATTCCGCTTAACATTTCATCTACAGTTCCGGACTTTTGCTGTTCGTAAACGATGATAGGCTTTTTATTATCCGGACTGATTTTTTCCAGGGCATCTTTAAAAATCTGAACCTGTAAATTCTGGCAGCCCAAGCTTAAAACTGTTGCTCCGGCTACGTTCGGATTGTTAACATATCCTGCGAGCAATCTTCCCAATGCCTCGGCATCCTGACGAATTCCGCCACAACCGCCCTGATGCGTAATGAATTTAACTTCAATATTTTTAAATACTCTTGAATCCTGCTCTTCTTCAACAGCAGTTTCCGTTTCGGAATTATTGATTAATGACCTTAATAATAACTGGTGTTTTGTGACTTTTTCAAATAACAGTTCCTTTTCAAAAACATCCTTTAAAATTTCAACATTTCTGTTTTCACAAAAAACCAGCGGGAAAAATAACCATACATTTTCCGTTCCTACCTGCCCGTCTTCGCGGTGATAACCCATAAATGTTTTATCTTTCCATTGATCAACATTGGGAGCAGTCCAGGAAGTGGTTTCTGTTTTTCGTTCTACTTTTGCGCTTTGATGTTTTACATTTTCGGTGGTAATCACCTCTCCTTTCCGGATCGGCAGACTGGCTTTTCCCACCAAAACTCCGTACATGATAATAGCATCACCTACGGCAAGATCTTCAGTCACGAATTTGTGTTTCGCTTTCGTGTCTTTTATAATTTCATAAGTAAGCTCTCCCAAAGTAACCGTTTCCCCCTGCGCCAGATCTACCAATGCGACTGCTACATTATCCCTGGGATTTACTTTTAGTACTTTCTTTTGCATTTTTTCTAAGAATAAAATTGTATAAAGTTGTAATACGCAGTTTCTACGCCGTTGTGGTCTATTTCCCACAAAGCTTTTGCTACTGCATCTTTCAGTCCGTCAACCTGAGTAAGGTCTGTATCCCAGAAAGCGGTTTCGCTTAATGATAATTCTGCTATTTTCCCATAATCTCCGTTTGTCCAGATCTCTTTGAATTGAGCAACAATGGATTCTTCATCATTAATTGGCAAAGAGTTCTCACCAAAATTCCCCTGGTAAAACCTGATTAAACTTGCCAAAGAGAATACCAGATTCAATGGTAATTTTTGATTAATTTCAACGTAACCCAACAAACTCGGAAGGATTCTTACTTTAAATTTAGAAACAAAATATAACGCAATACTCGCCTGATAATGTTTAATAAAAGGATTTCTGAATCTGTCGAAAACTTCCTCCGCGAAATCTTTCAGTTCCGTTTCATCCAGACCTAAAGTGGGATTTACTTCATTAAAAATGGTTTCGCTTAAAAACTTTCCGATAAACGCATCGTCAATAGATTCCTTTACCGTTTCCTTACCTGATAAAACTGCAGGAGCCAGCATTAAGGTATGGCCGCCATTCAGGATTCTCACTTTTCTCAAACGATACGGCTGAATATCGTCGACCACCAGAATCTGTTCGTTAATTTGCGCAAAAGGAATTCTTTCTTTTAAATTTCCGGCATCCTGAATCACCCAAAGCAGGAATATTTCAGAAACAACCATCATCTGATCTTCATAATCCAGTTGATCTTGGTATGATTCTGCATCATCTTTCGGATAACCCGGAACAATTCTGTCCACCAAAGTATTATGGAAATAATTATTTTGATTAATCCATTGCTCAAAATCAACATCTAAATTCCAAAGCCGGGCATATTTCAGGATCATATCTCTCAATACAAATGCATTGTCTTCAATTAATTCGCAAGGAATAATTCTTACTCCTTTATCTGCAGCTCCGTTGAAATGTTTGAATCTCTCGTGTAATAAAACTGTTAGTTTTGCAGGGAAATTCTTGTGCGGACCAATGTAATCATTTTCTGATTCGTCATAAGCAATTCCCGTTTCTGTTGTGTTTGAGAAGATAAATTCTAATTCTTCTTCTTTCGCCAACGCTAAGAATTCATCGTAATTTGTATAAGGATTAATCGACTTCTGAATCGCAGAAATCACTTGTTTTGTATCAACGATCTCCCCTTTTTTAATTCCCCTTGAGAAAAGCGTGTACAGATTATCCTGTTCTTCCAATTTATGAACCGAACCGCCCGCTGTTGGCTGAACGTTTACAATTCCGGCATTGAATCCCGCTTCTTTATTTAATTTATCAATGACATAATCTGTAAATCCTCTCATAAAATTTCCACCTCCAAACTGTATAATTTTGATGGGAAGTTTTTCCTGAGAACCGATTAATTCGCGATTTAATTTTTGTTTTATCTGATTTTCCATCTTTTTAACTCGATGATTTTATTTTTTTAACGCAGAGTCCAAGTTTTTTTGACTACTATCTGTTTGTAATTTCGCAAAGGCGTTTCGTTTAACAAAACTCACAAAGTTTTATTTTATCACCTTATATTTTGGAACCAATATTTTCATTACTGTCCAGGCGATAAGATATGCTACGGCACACGCTGAAAATATAATCATGTAGCCTTTGTCGATTCCGTCCGCAACTACTGATCCTGATTTTTCCAGCTGCTCAAAAAATCCGTCCGGTAATCTTTCGTTGATATATTGAGGATATTTTTCCAATAAAGGAATTCCGTCAACTGTTGACCACGCTTTATGAGCATGATCGAACAATACGCCTGAAGATTTATTAATAATGAATGAACCGATTCCGCCTGCCATTCCGCCAATTCCGGTGATGGTTGCGATGGCTTTTTTGGGGAACATATCGCCCACTGTTGAGAAAATATTTGCTGACCAGGCCTGATGTGCTGCTCCTGCAATTCCGATAATTAAAACCGGAATCCAATACGTTACTGAACCTAAAGGCTGTGCTAAAAGTGCCAACAAAGGAAAAAATGCGAAAATCAGCATTGCTTTCATTCTTCCTGAGTAAGCATTCATTCCTTTCTTTTCTACAAAATATTTTGGAAGCCACCCTCCGATAATTGACAATAAAGTAATTATATAAAGAACGAATAATGGCAATGCACTCTGCGTAGAATCCATTTTGTAAACAGAACTTAAATAAGCCGGAGTCCAGAATAAAAAGAACCACCAAACGCCGTCTGTCATAAATTTTCCAAAGGCAAAAGCCCAGGTCTGTCTGTAGCTGAAGCATTCTTTGAAAGTGAATTTTCTTTCTTCTGCCTGCACAGTATTTTCTTCAACAGCAAAGTCTTCCTGATCCTGCTGAATATAGGTTAATTCATGCTCGTTAACTTTATGATGTTCGTGAGGCTTTTTGTAGTAGAAAACCCACAATCCCATCCATACAAATCCCAACGCTCCAATGATGATAAATGCCCATTCCCACCCCATGGCTTTTGCAATAAAAGGAATGGTAACCGGTGCTGCCAAAGCCCCAACCGTTGCTCCTGCATTGAAAATACTTGTTGCTAAAGCTCTGTCTTTTTTAGGGAAATATTCCGCTGTAGTTTTAATTGCTGCCGGAAAATTTCCTGCTTCACCAATAGCCAATACGAAACGCGCAAAAATGAACAGCGTTACACTCGTACTGATAATGGCAGAGGTATTGGAAACTGTAGAAATCAATTCTTTAGATCCGTGAAAACCTGCCAGCCAGTTTCCGGTAAGAATTCCGGAGGTTGCAATACCGCAAAATGCGTGTAAAACCGCGCCGACAGACCAGATTCCGATTGCCCAGAGGAAACCTTTTTTGGTATCCATCCAATCGACAAATTTTCCGGCGAAAAGCATTCCTACTGCATAGAAAATAGAGAATAACGCCGTGATATTTCCGTAATCATTATTGTTCCAGTGAAATTCCGGTGCGATAAAATCTTTCCACGTCAAAGATAAAACCTGACGATCAAGATAATTGATCGTGGTTGCAATGAACAGCAAAAAGCATATCGTCCATCTGAAGGTGCTCGGTTTAAGAGACTTAACTGAACTCATATAATTTTAGAATTAGTTATTTTGTTTGAATGTTTTTAAGGCGTTTCACTCAGCTGGGCTCACAAAGTGTTTCCTGCTTTCTTAGTCATTATTATTTTTTAAAGCCTGAATAATTTCCAGCACTTTTACAGTCTCGTTTTCAATAGTTGTATAGTCTTTAGCAAGCATTAATTCTTTGCTTACCAACTTACTTCCCATTCCTACCGCTGAAACACCAGCTTTAAACCAGCTTTCGATACTTTGTTTTGTAGTATCAACGCCGCCCGTCGGCATAAATTTCAGATTGGGGAAAACATCTTTGATCGCACTCATAAATCCGATTCCTAAGGCATTCCCAGGGAATAGTTTAATGAAAGTAACGCCTGCGTTTTCAGCTTCGATAATTTCTGTCGGGGTCATACAACCCGGGCTATACAACCGATCTTTCGGAATCAAAAATTCTGCAACCTCAGCTACAAAACCCGGACTGATAAAGAAGTCTGCGCCTGCTTTAGAGTATTCTTCAGCTTGCTGTACATTTTTTATTGTTCCGATTCCCAACAGCATTTCCGGCATTTCTGCATTACGGATTTCCACCATTTTTGTAAAATTACTTAACGCAGCTTCACCGCGGCTTGTATATTCCACTGCACGAATTCCGGCTTTGTAAAGTGATCTCAGTATTTCTAAAGTTACTTCTTCATCAGCATTATAATACAGAGGTAAAACTCCCTGATTGATGATGGTATTTGTAACCGATTGAATTTTTGTCATTTTGTTGAATTACTTTGTTGAAAATAATCATTGATGGGGTTTTATCCATCCTTTAGTATGCTGTCCCTTCAAGACTTTATCTTAATCTTTTCTTTTACCGCAAAGGGTGCAAAGATTTTCTTTTTAGTGCTTGATGTGTATTTTAAGTTCGCAAAGGCGTTTCACTCAGCGAAGTCGACAATTTTTTAGTTTTATCGATAAGCCAATTACCAAAAGTCAACTACCTTTTTATTCTTCCGCCTGAACCTCCGTTCATGACTTCCAGAATATCTTCTGCACTGCTATAATTGATGTCTCCTAATATGGTGTGCTTTATTGCACACGCTGCATTAGCGAATTGTAATGCTTTTTCGTCATCGAAATTCATTAATCCATAGATCAAACCTGCCGCAAAAGCATCACCTGTCCCGATTCTGTCAACCACAGGATTAACTTCCAGCAATTCAGTTTCAAAATAGTTATCACCCGCTAAAGCTCTTCCCTGTGTCTGCTGAGAACTTGCTGTAACGCCAATTCTTATTTTGTCGAAAATTTTATGAATAGAAGGGCATTGCTGTTTTAATTCTCTGCAGGCTGCGGTGAATCCTTCCTTATCTGACGAAAAATGAGTTCCGAGAATTTCATTAATTTCATTCACTCCACCGATAAAAATCGTTGAATAAGAAACCAGCTCTTTCAAAACTTCATGTCCTTTTTTGCCATATTTCCAAAGATTTGAACGGTATGCAGGATCAGTTGTAACCTCAATTCCCAATTCACGGGCTGTTTGTAAACCTTCTTTCAGACTTTCATAAGCTGCTTCGGAAATTCCCGGGCTAATGCCTGTCCAATGGAAATACTGGCACCCTTCAAGGGCTTTTTTCCAGTCAATTTGTTCAGGCTTACTATTTGCAAAAGAACCGTTCAGTCTGTTGTAAGCAATTCTGCTGGCACGAACTGATGAACCAACTTCTAAAAAATACAACCCCAGAGGATGGTCATTTTTGCTGATAAAAGCTGTGTCAATTCCAAAACTCTTAATAAAGGAAACCGCCGATTCACCTACAAAATCATCAGAAACACTGCTGATATGCCTTACATCACAACCCATCGTTGCCAATGAAGAGGCTACATTAAGCTCCGTTCCGCCGAAAAAGAATTCCATTTCATGGCTTTGTTTCATGGTTCTGTTTCCGGGTGGAGAAAGTCTCATGATGACTTCTCCAAATGTGACTATTTTGCTGCTCATTTTTTAATCAACCTTTTATTTTTAAGCCATTAAGATTTATTGAAGGAGTTAGAAAAGTTAAGTTTGGCTATTCCTTAAGATTATTTAAAATCTGTATGCTTTTTCTTACTTCAACTTAACCTCTTAAATTTCTTTAATGGTTTAAAATTTTATTTTTTATCTCTCGCAGATTTAGCAAATCTGGCAGATGATTGTGTTAAAAAAAATCTGATTAATCAGCTCAATCTGCAAGAGGTTTTATTTAATTTGAAATTTAAAAATCAAAATAATTTTTAGCATTATGATAACAAATATCTGAAATGGTCTTACCAATCAGTTCGATATCATCAGGTAATTCGCCGTTTTTCATTTCTTCTCCGAAAAGGTTACACAGTACTCTTCTGAAATATTCGTGTCTCGGGAAAGAAAGAAAACTTCTGGAATCCGTAAGCATTCCAACGAAACAGCTGATCAATCCCATATTTGAAAGGGCATTCATCTGCTTGATCATTCCGTCTTTCTGGTCCAGGAACCACCATCCTGATCCAAACTGTACTTTTCCTTTGATGCTTCCATCATTGAAATTTCCGATCATTGTCGCAAAAATCTCGTTGTCTGCGGGATTTAAATTATATAAAATGGTTTTTGTTAACTTATCTTTTCCGTCTAATGTGTTCAGTAATTTAGACAGGGTTTCTGCCTGAACGAAATCACCGATAGAATCCCAGCCTGTATCAGGACCTAGAATTCTGTGCATTCTTTCATTATTATTTCTCAGCGCTCCAAGATGGAACTGCTGTACCCAGCCGTATTTGTGGTACGCTTCTCCTAAAAATAATAAAATGGCAGTTTTGAATTGATTCACTTGTTTTTCAGCAATTACTTTTCCTGAAATTTTATCATTAAAAATCGCACTTACTTCCGCTTCTGAAGCTTCTTCAAAAGAAATATTATTCAATCCGTGGTCACACAATCTGCAGCCATTTTCATGGAAATATTCAATTCTTTTGATTAAAGCATCACATAAATTCTGGTAAGAATTAATTTCAATTCCGGCAGATTCGCCCAATTTTGAAATATAATCTGCAAAGTTGTGATTTTCGATTAAAATTGCTTTATCAGGACGGAAAGCTGTACTTACTTTAATGCTGAAATCGCTTTTTGCCAGATCCTGATGATAATTCAACAGATCTGTAGGATCTTCCGTTGTACACAGAGATTCTACATTCATCATTTTTAATAAGCCTCTTGTTGATTTTTCAGGAGTATGAAGCTGAGCGGTGATATTTTCGTAGATTTCTGATGCGTTGTCTGCATTTAACAATTCATCAATTCCGAAATATCTTTTTAATTCCAGATGGGTCCAATGGTACAAAGGATTTCTCAATGTATACGGAACTGTTTTTGCCCAGGCCTCAAATTTTTCTTTATCTGAAGCGTCTCCCGTGATGAATTTTTCGTTCACTCCCATGGTACGCATGGCTCTCCATTTGTAATGATCACCCGCAATCCAAACCTTTGAGATATTATCGAAAACGGTGTCTTCTGCAATATCTTTAGGAATCAAATGATTATGATAATCAATGATGGGTTGTTTTTCTGCATATCTGAAGTATAATTCTTCAGCGTATTTATTTTGTAATAAAAAGTTATCTGTAATAAAAGGTTTCATTCTAGTCTGATTCTGTTGTTACTCATTAGCAGGTTTCCCGATGGTTGCCAAAATACCTCCATCCACGTAAATGATCTGTCCGTTGATGAATCTGCTTGCGTCAGAAGCTAAGAAAATAGCCGTTCCTGCCAGATCTTCCGGATTTCCCCATCTTCCTTCCGGGGTTCTGCTGATGATAAAGTCGTTAAAAGGATGTCCATCTACCCGGATTGGTTCTGTCTGGGAAGTAGCAAAATATCCGGGTCCGATTCCGTTCACCTGAATATTGTGTTTTGCCCATTCTGTCGCCAGATTTTTAGTAAGCATTTTCAGACCGCCTTTTGCAGAAGCATAAGCTACTACATTGTCGCGTCCCAGCTCACTCATCATCGAGCAGATGTTGATGATCTTTCCGGATTTTCTTTTGATCATATATTTGCCGACTAATTTCGACATGATAAAAGGTCCTGTAAGGTCTACATCGATTACTTTTCTAAAGTCTTCCACTTCCATGTCGATTGCCGGAATACGTTTGATGATTCCTGCATTGTTGACAAGGATGTCTATTTTTCCATGGGCAGCTTCCATTAAAGCTACTTTCTGAGCGGCTTCCAGCTCATCCGTTACATCAAAAAGATAACCGGTTGCTTTATATCCTTTAGAATGATAATAGTTTAAAGCTTCTTCTAATTTTGACGGTGTTGTACTTGTGATTGCCAGTTCAGCACCCGCAGCGGCAAGACCTTCTGCCATTGCCATTCCTAATCCGTGAGTACCGCCTGTAACGACTGCTACTTTACCGGATAAATCAAATAAATTCATTAGAAAATTACTTTAGTTCGTTAGTTTTGATACCGTCCATATCACCATAGTCCATATTTTCTCCGGCCATACCCCAGATAAAAGTATAATTGGAAGTTCCAACTCCTGAGTGGATAGACCATTCCGGAGACAATACAGCCTGTCTGTTAGTCATAAAAATATGACGGGTTTCGTTTGGCTGGCCCATAAAGTGACTTACCGTCTGGCCTTCTTCCAGATCAAAATAGAAATAAGCTTCCATTCTTCGGGTATGAGTATGCGCAGGCATTGTATTCCAAACGCTTCCCGGATGAAGTTCCGTCATTCCCATTTGTAATTGGCAGGTTTCAAGAACAGAATTTACAATCAGTTTATTGATTGTACGTCTGTTGGCATATTTCTCTTCACCCAATTCTACAATTTCGGCTTCATTTTTCGTAATTTTTTTAGTTGGATAAGTATGATGTGCGGGAGCTGAGTTGATGTAAAAATAAGGTTGTGCATCACCAGACTTTTCAAAAACTACTTCTTTAGTCCCTTTTCCTATATATAAAGCTTCTTTGTTTCCAAGCTCATATACTTCACCGTCTACTGTTACTTTTCCGGCACCGCCAACGTTGATGATTCCCAATTCTCTCCTGTCAAGAAAATACTGAGCTTTCAAATCATCTGTAGGTTCCAGCTTCAAAGCGTTTGCTGAAGGCATGACACCTCCTACAATCAGCCTGTCATACATAGAATAGACTAATTTTATCTTACCTTCATTAAATAAATCATTGATTAGAAACTCCCTCCTAAGATCTTCAGTGGTATACTTCTTTACATCTTCAGGATGATGGGCGTAACGAAATTCTGATTGTGACATACTGCTATACTTTTCTTTTTGCGGTTTTATCAAAACCTGTTAAACATTGTGTAATCGATTGCATAAAATTACACTAAAATCTGATAGAAATACTTGTGGGATAAATATATAATTATTCTTTAATTAGTTAACAAAAAATTAATTTAAATGTATAAATAGTTAATTAACAGCTGATTAATTTTTATATTAATATGAAAATTAAGAAAATTTCAAAGAAATTAAAAGAATTATATTAACCAAAATTAATGCGTAATCGGGGTTTAAATATAAAATCATACCAAAAGAAAACAACGAAATCGAGATATTAATTTAATAAAAATAAATAAAAAACACTGTACATCTTATACATAATAAGACCAATCAATACAATGTACAGAATTTAACTAAAAATATTAATCCAAAAAGATGACAAAAGTCAGAAATATTGTCAAAAAAATAATCTTGACTGTCATTTTGGGGAAATTTCCAAGAGCAAAAGCAGGTGAATTTTAAGCAAAATTTAAGTTTTTAAATTAATAAAGAATAAAGAAATCTGCTTTCTTTCACATAAATATCCACACCAAACAAAATTTAATAAATTGTTAATATACAGATACTTACAACAACACAGCTATTCATTATTTTACAAAATACTTCATCTTTCAACAATCAAATTAATGAAAAAATAATATTTTTTTCTTTGCGTATTGAAAAATAATATTAGTTTAGGAGCCAGGATATTTATTATGAAAATTTACGCAATCGATTGCACTTCTAAAATGTGTAAAACTTTTCAGAAAATATTTACCGCTAAAAATCAGTAGAATACTTTACAAATCCACACAAGACAAAACGATTGAAAAAAACTTTCAACCAAAAATTAAAACTATAAGGATACAAAATGGATAAAAGAGTACATTCAATAAAGTGGTTATATTTAACTGTCTTTCTACTTCCTGTCCTTGCTATGGCTCAAGAAAAAGAAACTAAGAAGGAAACCGAAAAAAACATTGATGAAGTGGTTTTGGTAGGGTATTCTAAAGTTTCAAAAAAAGATGTTACCAATGCAGTTGGTTCCGTAAAGGCCGACGAAGTAAAAGATATGCCTGTAAACAGTGCGGCAGAAGCAATTCAGGGCAGAGTTGCCGGTGTTCAGATCACGGCCAGCGAAGGGTCACCCGGCGCTGAAGTTGAAATTAAAGTAAGAGGCGGTACTTCTATTACACAAAGTAATGCTCCTCTATATATTGTGGACGGAATCCAGATGGATAACGCTCTGTCGATTATTTCTCCTAAAGAAATTGAATCTATTGAAGTATTAAAAGATGCTGCTTCTACCTCTATCTATGGATCGCGAGGCGCCAACGGTGTTGTTTTGATCACCACAAAAGGCGGACGCAAAAAAGCTGCTGCTCAAGTCAATTACAGCGGTTATACTGGGGTAAGAAAAATTATAAACACCATCCCTGTTCTTGATCCTTATGAATTTGTAATGTATCAGTACGAACTTTACAATAAAAACGGTATAGCTGACGACATGACTACCTTTACAACCCGATATGGTAATTTCAATGAACTTGCTGATAAATACGGAAATATAAAGAAGAGAGACTGGCAGAATGAGCTTTTCGGAAAAGAAGCTTTCAACTTCACTCACAATTTAAGCTTAACAGGCGGTTCCGATAAATCTACTTTTTCCTTGACGTTAAATCATGTGGAAGAAGATGGGATTATGCTCAACTCCGGCTTCAGGAGAAGCATGGCCAATTTCAAGTATGATTATGATATTTCAAAAAAGCTGAAGGTTGGATTTAATGCACGATACAGCCGACAGCTGATTTCCGGGGCCGGAACTTCGGCAAGCGGATCTCAGGGCACCAACAGATTAAGAAACGCTGTAAGATACCAGCCTTTTGAAGGAGGAAGCAATGTTCCTATTGATGATTTTGATCCTAACTACGCCACATTAACCAATCTTGTAAATCCTCTGATTTTAAATGATAACGAAGTAAAGGATGCAAAAACAAATGATTTATTACTAAATGCGTACTTGAATTATAACATTACGAAAAATTTAACTTTCAGAAGTGTTGTAGGGTATGTTCAGAAAGATAATTTCATCAATCAGTTCTGGGGTACTGTTACCAATGATGCGAGATCCAATAACAATCAGCCGATTGTACAGTTAACGAGAAACCAGACCAGAAGGATTACCAATACCAACACTTTAAATTATACCCAAAAATTCGGAAATCATAAAGTAGATTTGTTATTGGGAGAAGAAACCGTACAAACTGACGGAGAAACTTCAAGTACATATACCAAATGGCTACCAGTTTCTATCTCACCTAATGAGGCTTTTGCTAACATCCAATCTGCAACTCCACCTTCAGGGATGATTCAGGATGCTCCTAAAACCGGTGCATTGCCTCCGGACAGACTTCTTTCCTTTTTTGGTAGAGCAAACTATATTTTTAATAATAAATATATCGTAACAGCCTCCATAAGAGCCGATGCATCCAATGTATTCGGAGCAGGAAACAGATGGGGAACTTTCCCTGCAGTTTCTGTAGCATGGAAACTTAAAGAAGAAAATTTTCTTAAAAATAAAGAATGGCTGGAGGAGCTTAAATTACGTTTCGGATACGGTCTTGCAGGAAACAACAGAATTCCGGCCTACCTGTATGATACTTTTTTCACGACTTCCACTGACTACGGATATACCTTCGGAAGCGGTGTAACTCCAGGAGCTACTACAGGAAATACTTTGGCAAACAAGAACGTAACATGGGAAGCTACCGTATCTAAAAACTTAGGGATCGACTTCGGTTTTTTTAACGGAAGATTATATGGTAGTATCGACGGATATATTACTGATACAAAAGATTTGTTGGTCTTAGCAAAAATTCCTCAGACCTCAGGATATGAGTATCAATATCAAAATTCAGGAAAAACGCAGAACAAAGGTCTGGAATTTACCATGGGAGGACTTATTGTCAATAAAGAAAATTTCACATGGAAAACAGACTTCAATATTTCTGCCAATAAAAATATTATTAAAAGCCTGGGGGCAAATGTTTCAGGAGGAAATGATTATTATCTGGTGGCTTCAGGATGGGTAAACAGTTTGTACGATTTCATTGCCAAAGTTGGAAATCCGGTAGGTACGTATTATGGATATGTAACTGAGGGACGATATGAGATCAGTGATTTTGATTACAATGCGACCTCTCAGGCCTATACTTTGAAAACCGGAGTTCCAAGCAGCAGTGCTGTGGCTAACGGTTCTAAACCAATTCAGCCGGGAGATCTTAAATTGAAAGATCTGAATGGTGACGGACAAATCACAGCAGCCGACCAGACCGAGCTGGGAAGCGCACAGCCAAAATTCTTCGGAGGTTTCAGCCAGACTTTCAGATACAGAAACTGGGATATGAGCTTATTCTTTAACTTCTCTATCGGAAACAAAGTATATAATGCCAATAAAATAGAGTTTACCACTCAGTATCTATACAGAGACAACAACATGTCGGCAGAAGTTGCAGACAGATGGAGATGGTTCAACGATCAGGGGGTAAAAGTTACTGATCCTACAGCTCTGGCTGCATTAAACGCAAATACTACCATGTGGACTCCTCCGCAAGGAAATTACATCCTCCATTCTTACGCCATCGAAGATGGATCTTTCTTAAGGCTGAATAATGTTACCATAGGATATAGCCTGCCAAAAGGCTCTCTGGAGATGCTTGGTATCAAAAATTTCAGGTTGTACGCAACAGTGAATAATTTATTTACCATCACAGGTTACAAAGGATATGATCCTGAAGCCAGTACAAGAAAAAATCCTTTAACTCCGGGAGTTGATTATGCTGCATATCCTAGAAGCAGATTTATTTTAACAGGTATTGATTTAACCTTTTAATTGAAAATTAACATGAAAAAAACAATAATTATATTAAGTTGCATCCTATCTCTTACCACCATACATTCATGTAGCGATTATCTTGAACCTGAAAACTATTCAAGTGTGGCAGAAGCCCAGCAATTCGATAGTGTATCTGACACATTTACCGCTTTAGTGGGAGTTTACAGCCAGCTTGCGGGTGATGACGGGTACGGACAGCGACTGGCATTAATATATCCGCATTCAAGTGATGACTTCAGAACTTCGGGAGATTACAACTGTAATGACAGAAGAGGTCTCGCAACATTTGGTGCCTGCCCTACCAATACAGAATTAAATAAGCCTTTCTTAAAATTATATTCAGGAATCGAAAGAGCCAATCTTTGCATAAAAAATATTCCGCTGTCTCCTGTTTACAAGACAGGTTCTGACGCTGATAAAAAATTAATGGACAGATATCTTGGAGAAGCTTTAACATTGAGAGCCCAGTTCTATTATGAGCTGATCAGAAACTGGGGTGATGTACCTTTTCAGGACAAACCATCTGCAGATTACGACAATCTTTATTTAGCGAAAACAGACAGAGACGTTATTTATGAAAGAATGATTGCTGACCTTGCCCAGGCTGCAAATTTGGTTCCGTGGAGATCTGAGGGAAGCACGACCAATGCCAGAATTTCTAAAGGCTTTGTAAAAGGGTTAAGAGCAAGAATTGCATTGGCAAGAGCAGGATATTCATTAAGAAGAAACCCACAGCAGATGGTGCAGGGAACAAATCCTCAAACCTATTATCAAATTGCTCTTGATGAGTGCAAAGATATCATGAATCATACTGGCGAGCATAGCCTAAACCCTAGCTACGAGCAAGTTTTCAAAGCCTTACATTCCAATTCCCAAGATACGACCAACGAAATCATCTTTTGTGTAGGAGCATTCGGAGGAAACGCAAGAACAGACAGTAAAATAGGATACTATAATGGCTTAAAACATGATGACAACTCCAACTGGAAAGGTGGAGGCGGAATCAATGCTCTTCCTACTTATTTCTATGAATTCAGTAAGTACGACTTGAGAAGAGATATGAATGTTGGAATTTTCAAAGTGAATAATTCTAACCAGGCTGAGATCGTAAATGCCATTTCTTTCACTGATTCTAAATACAGAAAATCATGGACGAATGTAACAGGGCCTTCTCAAAACCTTGCTGTAGACTGGCCATTACTGCGTTTTTCAGATGTACTATTAATGTTTGCAGAAGCAGATAATGAGCTTCACGGAGCACCTTCTTCAGATGCAATCAATGCAGTAAAAGCGGTAAGAAACAGAGCTTACGCCGGAAATCTGGGACAGGTTGGAACAATTCCTACCGATAAAACTGGATTTTTCAACTATATTGTTCAGGAAAGACTATTGGAATTGGGCGCTGAAGGGATCAGAAAATATGACTTAATCCGCTGGAATTTATTAGATGCTAAAATTACGGAGACAAGACAAAAATTAACTGCTTTTGCCAACGGAACAGGTCAGTATGCTAACGTACCTTTGAATCTTTATTTTAAGAAATCAGTTTATGATCCGACAAAAACGGCTCAGCAAAATATTAATGATATCGATATTTTCTTTACAGGAGGAGACAAATCCCAGGTATTTTATCTTCCTTCTCAGGATGCAACCCCTGCCGGATATACCAAAATAGCATGGAGAGCCGCAGTGTTGCCAACCTATATCAGCGATCCTGTAAAAGGTTTTGCGCAATATTTCCAACCCAACAAAAGGGAATTACTGCCTATTTATAGTGATATCATTATGTCAAATTACAATCTGACACAAGATTACGGTTACTAGAAATTAAAAATACATTCATATCAAGTTGAGAATACAGGCTTGGCCCAGGTTAAGTCTGTATTTTAAATCAAATTAAAACGTTATGAAAGCTCCTCTGATAAATAAAAATTTTAACTTCATTTCAATATTTCCGATACTATTGTTAAGTCTTCTTTCCTTTAAAACTGCTGATAAAACAATCGTGGTTTCAAAGGACGGAAAAGGCAACTTTACCACAGTACAACAAGCCATCGATGCTGTTGAAAATGATTCTTCCACAAGAACAAAAATTTTAATTAAACCCGGAGTTTATAAAGAAAAAATCACCATTCCTGAAACAAAAGGAGCAATTGTCCTAGAAGGAGAAAACCCTCAGAATACTATCATTACATACGATGATTTTGCTTCAAAAAAGAATACAGAAGGAAAAGATATCGGAACCACAGGTTCTTCCACTATTTTTATTTATTCAAATGATTTTACAGCGAGAAATATTTCATTTGAAAACAGCTCGGGAAGAGTCGGACAGGCTGTTGCCGTACTGACTTCCGGTGACAGAATCGCTTTTGAAAACTGCAGATTCTTAGGAAATCAGGATACATTGTACTTAAAAGGAGCCCAGGATTGGACTGATAAGACAAAACCATCAAGAAACTACTTTAAAAATTGCTATATCGAAGGTACAACCGATTATATTTTCGGGGCCGGAACCGCCGTTTTTGAAAACTGTACGATTTATTCTAAAGAAACGGCAAGCTACGTGACAGCTGCCTCTACTCCACAGGAAAACGAGTTCGGATTTATTTTTATCAATTCAAAAATCATCGGAAATGCTAAAGAAAACTCAGTTTACCTGGGAAGGCCTTGGAGACCTTTTGCAAAAACCGTTTACATCAATTGTGAAATCAATTCAACCATAAAACCTGAAGGATGGCACAACTGGAGCAAACCTGATGCAGAAAAGACCACTTTCTACGCAGAATTTAATTCAACAGGAAGCGGAGCCAATATTTCCAAAAGAGTGTCGTGGTCACATCAATTAACAAAAGAAGAAAGTAAAAAATACACAGCAGAGTCTATTTTAAAAGGAAAAGACCGCTGGAATATTAAAAAAAATTGAAAATAAGCCTAATCTAAATCTCAAAATACCAAAGAATTTTCAATCATGAAAAAAAACTTCACCAAACTCTTCACAATAGGAATTTTATGCGGTATCTCCTTGTGGGCCAATGCTCAGGAGATATCGAGTTTTCCGGGAGCAGAAGGTTTCGGAAGATACACCACAGGTGGCCGTGGCGGGAAGGTTTGCTTCGTGACAAAACTTACAGATGATGGCTCAGAAGGTACTTTAAGATATGCATTAGACCAAAAAGGTCCGAGATATATTGTGTTTAAAAGCAGTGGAACCATTTATCTGGAATCCCCTTTAAAGATCAAAGAAGGCAATGTTACTATTGCGGGACAAACGGCTCCAGGAGACGGAATTACAGTTGCCAATTATGAAACTTTCGTAGGCGCAGACAATGTGATTATACGTTACATGCGATTCAGAATGGGTGATCAGAAAAATTTTGAAGGCGATGCGTTAGGCGCAAGATTTATTAAAAATCTAATCGTTGATCATTGCTCTATGAGTTGGTCAACAGATGAAACAGTATCTATTTATGTGAATGAAAATACAACACTTCAATGGTGCGTGATCGCAGAGAGTTTAAGAAATTCTGCTCACCGGAAAGGTGCTCACGGATATGGCGGAATTGCGGGAGGAAAATTTGCAAGTTTTCACCATAACCTTTACGCTCATCACGACAGCAGAAACCCAAGATTGGGAGAATATGCAGGAAGTAAATTTGCCCTGACCGATCTTACTGATTTCAGAAATAATGTGATCTACAACTGGGGACACAACAATGTCTACGGTGGTGAAGGAATGAATGTAAATATGGTTAATAATTACTACAAACCGGGACCTGCAACGATGACCAGACAGAGAATTGTTGCCATTGATAAAAATGAAAAACCAGAGACAGAAGTTTACAATATCTGGGGCAAATATTATATCAGCGGAAATGTGATGGAAGGAAACTCAGAAGTAACAAAAGACAATTGGACACAAGGAGTTTTTGCCCAGATGAAACCTTCTTATAATCTGACGGAGAAAGATAAAAATGAGATAAAAATCAATCAGCCTCACGATATTAAGAATAATGTAAAAACACATGCTGCGAAAGAAGCTTATGATAAAGTTTTACAGATTGGCGGCGCAAGTTTAACAAGGGATGCAGTGGATTTACATGTTTTAAAAGATGTAAAAAACGGAAGCTTCACTTACAAAGGCTCAAAAGGAAGTTCCAGCGGAATCATAGATTCTCAAAAAGATGTCGGCGGATTTCCGGATTTAAAAACAGGAAAACCCCTACCCGATTCAGACAACGACGGAATGCCTGATGAATGGGAAATTAAGAATAAATTAAATCCAAAAGTTGCCAATTCCAGCGAACGGGATTTGGATAAAAACTACGATAATATTGAAGTATATTTTAACGATCTGGTTAAAAAAATAACCGAAAGACAATAACTAATAACCATGAAAACTTTTAGTTTTAAAAAACCAGTTATCTAATAAAGAATATTATGAAATTCAGTTTGTTTAGAATAATAATGGCAGGAGCATTTTTGAGCTCAGCATTTTCTCCGGCTCAGACTTCTGTAATTGAAAAAATTAAGAAAAATCCAAAAACTCCCTTTTCCTATGCAGAACTTTCTGTAAAAGAAGGCGGAAAATGGGAAGGTAATCAGTACGTTGGAGGAACATTTAAAAATATTAACCAGCTTGTCCTTCCTGGTGAACATACAGACCATTCTTACTATATCCGGTATGAAGGCATCGGACTGGAAAACAACCAGATCGGCTATAGACTGTATCTGGACTGGAGAAATGCAACAGATATTTTCGGCAAAAAAGTAAACACTTTGGTCTTGCCTGAAGTCGGGCAGGATGGTTTTGAATCCTATCATCATGATGCACCCTGGGGACAGGATATTTTGAAATCCGGCCGTACAATCGGAATCGGATCTTACGGAAGATATGATGACCAAAATGATTTTGTTGAAACTTTTAAAATTGTAAAAAATACAGCCGTACAAGTTGTTAATGAAAAAGACCAGTCTTACGCGGCCATCGATTATAAAGGCTGGAAAACCTGGGGCAATCCCATTGATTTACAGTCAAAACTGACTATTTTCAACAGAGACCGGTTTGTAAAAGTAGATGTAAACCTAAGCACTACCATTTCAGGATTATGCACCGGAATTGTTGCTTTTAAAAACATTCCGTTAAAACAGGGAATCAGTAAAAATAAAAAATGGGGCTACATTGCTACTTACGGCAATCAAACCGAAACGAAAAAGGATGACAATCTGGGAATGGCTATCTTCTATTCTCTCGAAAGTTTTGATAAATATGTAAAAACAAAATCAACTCATACCGTGGTTTTCAAGAAAACAAAGAATGTCTCTTATTACTTTTTGGGAGCCTGGTCATTGGAACCAAGCGGTTTGGTAACTGAAGAAGCATTTTATCAGGACTTGGATAAAAAACTGGAAATTTTAGATAAAAATAATCAACTTTAAAGTTTAGGATCATGAATTTCATTAACAATACAATAAAAGCATACGCGGTGGCCATTTTAGGTTCAGGAATGTTTCTCGCTTGTGCTCAAACCCAAAATATAACCGCAGCAAAACCTTCAACAGAAATTTCAAAATCAGGAAAAGTAGTTCCTGCCAATTTGAAATGGTCAGAAAGAATGCTGCTTTCAGAAATGCATAGATTCCCACAAGCCTGGATGCTTGATTTCAGTAAAAGCCCGAAATGGACCTATCCGTCAGCAATTGTTTTGGACGGCGCAGAAAAAGTATATGCAAAAACAGGCAAAAAAGAATATTACGACTATATCAGCGGTTTCGGTGAAGACCTGATTAAAGAAGACGGTACAATCCTTACCTACGATCTTTCTAAGTATAATATTGACATGCTCAACAGCGGAAATGTCCTTCTTTACCTTTATGAAAAAGAGAAAAAAGAGAAATACCTGAAAGCACTTCAGACTTTACGTTTACAAATCGACGGACAGCCCAGAACCAATGAAGGATCTTTCTGGCATAAAAAAATCTATCCTTACCAGGTTTGGCTGGATGGGCTTTATATGGGAATGCCTTTCTACACACATTATACAAAAGATTTTATCAAAGGGGCAGATGCTCAGAAAGCGTATGATGATATTCTTTTTCAATTTGATTCCGTTCAGAAAAATCTTTTAGACAAAAAAACAGGACTTCTTTATCACGCCTGGGATGAAAGTAAAAAAGAAGCCTGGGCCAATAAAGAAACCGGTCTTTCCCAAAATTTCTGGGGAAGAGCAATGGGCTGGTACGGAATGGCCATGGTAGATGTATTGGATTATTTACCCAAAGACCATCCGGGAAGAGCAAGATTAATTTCTTATCTACAATCTTACGCAGATGCAGTCATTAAGGTTCAGGATAAAAAATCCGGTCTTTGGTACCAGGTTTTAGACAAACCATTGGAAAAGGGTAATTATGAAGAAGCAACAGCATCAGCAATGTTCGTTTATACCATCATTAAATCAGTTAACGAAGGTTATCTTCCAAAATCATACAAAGCCGCTGCAAAAAAAGGGTACGACGGAATTATCAAAAATTTAATCACTGTTGATGAAAACGGCGTGGTCAATTTAAATAAATGCTGTGCTGTTGCCGGATTGGGAGGAAAACCTTACAGAGACGGCTCTTACGAATATTATGTAAACGAAGAAATCCGTTCAAATGACGGAAAAGGAACCGGACCATTCATTTTGGCAAGTTTAGAGTTTGAAAAATAAACCAAGAACCGCAACCTAATTCCTATTACCTAGATAATGAATCTGATTTTATGAAGACAAAAATTTTAAATATAGCAGCAATCACATTATTTTCAGTTGCCTCAACATACCTCAACGCACAGGAAAAAAGCTATGTTTCCGAAGTCTGGATTGCCGATCAGGGAAAAAATTACAGAAATCCGGTTTTATACGCAGATTATTCTGATCCGGACGCTATCCGTGTGGGTGAAGATTATTATATGACTGCTTCCAGTTTCAATGAAGCTCCGGGGCTGCCCATTCTTCATTCAAAAGATATGGTCAATTGGAAACTGGTGAATTATGCACTTCCTGATGTACTTCCAAACGACCATTTTTCTACACCAAAAAGAGGTGACGGAGTTTGGGCACCGAGCATCAGGTTCCACAAAGGTGAATTCTACATTTATTGGGGCGATCCCGATTTCGGAATTTATATGGTGAAAACTAAAGATCCACTGGGAACTTGGGAGAAGCCTGTTTTGGTAATGGAAGGAAAAGGTTTAATCGACTCTTGTCCGTTTTGGGACGAGGATGGAAACGCTTATTTAGTTCATGGCTGGGCTGGGAGCCGCGCCGGAGTGAAAAGTATTCTGACCCTTAATAAAATGAATCCCGAAGGAACAAAAGTACTGGATAAAGGTATTCACGTTTTCGATGGCCACGATGCACATCCAACCGTGGAAGGTCCGAAAATGTATAAAAGAAACGGATATTATTACATTTTTGCTCCTGCAGGCGGTGTTGCAACCGGTTGGCAATTGGTATTAAGATCAAAAAATATTTATGGTCCTTACGAAGAAAAAATAGTGCTGGAACAAGGATCAACAAAAATCAACGGACCTCATCAGGGTGCCTGGGTAGATACGCCTTCTGGAGAAGACTGGTTCTATCATTTTCAGGATGTGGATGCGGGCGGAAGAATTGTTCATTTACAGCCGATGAAGTGGGAAAAAGACTGGCCATTTATCGGAACCGATAATAATAAAAACGGAATCGGAGAACCGGTTTTAATCTATAAAAAACCAAACGTGGGGCAATCCTACCCTGTCGCCACACCTCCTGAAACAGATGAATTTGATGGAGAAAAATTAGGAATTCAATGGCAATGGAGTGCCAACGAGAATATCGTGTGGTCATCCAAACTCCCGGGACAAAAATTTTTAAGATTATTTTCTATAAAAGTTCCTGAAGGTGAAAAAAATCTATGGAACGTTCCGAACCTGTTAACCCAAAAATTCCCTGCCCCGAATTTTGCAGCTTCTACCAAAGTAAAACTAGCTCCCGAAGATGCTAAAGAAGGAAAAACTGCAGGACTTTTGGTGATGGGATTAGATCATGAATCAATTGTGATTACCAATAAATCTGATGGATTTTATCTTCAGTTAAGAAGAGCAGAAAAAGCAGATAAAGGAGGTGAAGAAAAAGTATTGTTTGAAACAAAATTAAAAGGAAACGAAGTCTATTTAAAAGTAAATGTGAGTGAGCCGAACGGCCTATGCCAGTTCAGCTACAGTGAAAATGGAAAAAATTTCATAAAAGCCGGTGACGTTTTTCAGGCAAAACCCGGAAAATGGATTGGTGCAAAAGTCGGTTTATATAGTATAAGCACAGTAAAAGCCCCTCGTGGAGGATATGCAGATTTTGACTGGTTCAGAATTACTAAAAATTAATTTTCTAAACCACAGATTACACAAATCTGCACAGATGATTACGCATAGATTTTTTAAAACGCATAAAATATAATAGTACATAAGCATCTGTATGAATTTGTATAATCTGTAGGAGAAAAAAATAACATTAGATTTTGAAATAAGTCAATGACAAAGAAAATACATAAGATAGTTTCATTTTTATTCGTCGCTTTGCTGTTGTCTGCATGCCAATCACAAAACAACGTCCAAAAGGCAATGGTAAAACACCATAAAAAAATCACCCATATTTACCTCATCGGAGATTCCACAATGGCAGATTATACCGGAGATTACGAACCTGGAAAAGATTATATGAAAGTCCGTTACCCGATTACAGGTTGGGGACAGGTTTTTCAGCCCTATTTTACAAAAGACAGTCTGGCTTCTCTGAAACCCGCGATGACAACAGATTCTGTTGCGGTTATTGACAGAGCGCATGGCGGAAGAAGTACCAGAACATTTTTTCAGGAAGGAAGATGGAGATATGTATATGAACATTTGCAGCCGAACGATTATGTCATTATGCAGTTTGGCCATAATGACGGTTCTGAAAAGCATACAGAACGATATGTAAATCTTGAAGGATATAAAGAATTTTTAAGATTATTCGTAGCACAGACAAAACAAAAAGGAGCAAATCCTGTAATCTTAACACCCGTTGCCAGAAATTATCCATGGAAAGATGGCAAACTGGAAAATGTACATGGAGAATATGCACAGGCACCAATTGATATTGCTAAAGAAATGAATGTTCCTTACATAGATTTAAACAAATTGTCTATGGAATATTTTACCAAAAAAGGACAGGATTTTACAACGAGTCATTATTTCATGAATCTTCCGGAGAAGGTATATGAAGCCTATCCGAAGGGACAAAAAGACAATACCCATTTTCAGCCGGAAGGCGCAAAAGCAGTAGCATCTATTGTTTACCAGGAATTTAAAAAAGTAATTAAAACTCAAAAAAAATAAAATGAAGAAGTCTCTTACAATTATCGGTTTAGTGGCAGCCATGATGTTTTCAGGGCAAACATATGCTCAGAACCTGGATATTTATAAAAACATTGAGTTTAAAATGCCTCAGGTGGCAGAAACTTCATTTGCAGCCAACACCGTTTCCATCACACAGTATGGCGGCATTTCAGGCGGAAATGTAAAAAATACGGAAGCTTTCAAAAAAGCAATTGAAGACCTTAGTAAAAAAGGCGGTGGAAAACTGATTGTTCCCCGCGGAATGTGGTTAACAGGCCCCATTGAACTGAAAAGTAACATCAATCTTCACGTGGAAGAAGGCGCTTTCATCATTTTCAGTAAGGATAAAGCAGATTATCCTCTGATTGACATAAGTTTTGAAGGGTTAAATACCATTCGTTGCCAGTCTCCTATTTCCGCAAAAAATGCAACCAATATTGCCATCACAGGAAAAGGGGTAATCGATGGAAGCGGTGATGCATGGAGAGCCATTAAAAAAAGTAAAGTTTCAGAATCTGAATGGAAAAACATTGTAAAATCAGGCGGATTATTATCTGCAGACGGAAAAACATGGTTCCCTTCAGAAAGCTATAAAAAAGGATTTGAAAGCAGCTCAAGCTTCAATGTTCCGGATAAAATTTCTAAAGAAGAGCTGACGACTGTTAAAGATTTTCTTCGTCCGGTTATGGTAAGTTTGGTCGGCTGTGATAAAGTACTGTTAGATGGACCTACCTTCCAGAATTCTCCGGCATGGAATCTTCACCCATTAATGTGTACCAACATTATTTTAAGAAATCTTACGGTCAGAAATCCATGGTTTTCACAAAATGGAGACGGTGTAGATCTGGAATCATGTAAAAATGTTTTGATTTACGATAATACTTTTGATGTGGGTGACGATGCCATCTGCATTAAATCAGGAAAAGACGGGGATGGCAGAAAAAGAGGAATGCCAACTGAAAATGTAATTATTAAAAACAATGTTGTTTACCACGGTCACGGAGGTTTTGTTATCGGAAGTGAAATGTCCGGCGGAGCGAGAAATATCCACGTTTCCGACTGTACCTTCATCGGAACAGATATCGGTCTTCGTTTCAAAACAACCCGTGGAAGAGGCGGAATTGTTGAAAATATTTATATTAAGAATATTGACATGATCAATATTCCCACACAGACAATTGGTTTCAATATGTTCTACGAAGGAGCTTCTCCCGTACTAGAGGACGGCCAGAAGCAGGAAGGTAACAAAGCGCCGGAAAAAGTATATCCGGTAACAGAAGAAACCCCTGTTTTCAGAAACATTTTCTTTAAAAACATCAATGCAGTTAATTCTGATGAAGCCATTACATTATTCGGCTTAGCAGAAATGAATCTTAAAAATATTGTCATTGAAGATTCACAGTTTGATACAAGAAAAGCGTTAACCATCGTAGACGCAGACGGAATTCAGTTGAAAAATGTAAAACTGAAATATTCAGAAGGAACGGGAGCAACCATTTACAACAGTAAAAACATCAATCTATCAACAGTGAAGTTTGAATCTGCCAATAAGCCTGTTGTGAAAGTTTTAGGCAGCAAAACGGGATCAGTATTGGTTCCTAAAGAAGTGACATCCGATAAAAATTCATTTTCCATCGGAAAAGAGGTAGCAAAAAATGCAGTTAAATAAAATGCTTCAAGGATAAGATTAAACCATTAAGATTGATTAAGTTTTTAAGAATATTAAGTTGAGCTTTGCTTTGAATAATACTTTTAAAATCAGAATGATTTTCTTACTTAAACTTAACTCCTTCCATATTCTTAATGGTTCAAAATTTTAAAATCTGACAACATGATTTTTAAAAGAAAACATACTTATATTTCTATTTTTTTTGTGGGGACAATGGCATTCGGGCAGGTAAGCAGACCGAATGCCACTCCTTACACCAATGAAGCTACCTTTGAAAAATTTAAGAAAAAATATCCTTTTATCACCTCCATTGACAGGCCTGTGCCGCAAAATATCAAAATAGATAAGGATACAGAATATGCCAATATCAACGGTGTTTCTTTAAAAGCTGATGTATACTATCCTATCGACCAGTCAAAAAAACATCCGGGAATTGCAATGGTACATGGCGGCGGCTGGGTTTCAGGAAGCAAGGAAAATGAAAAATTCATGGCAATGGAGCTGGCTTCAAAAGGCTATGTGGTAATTGCTATCGGATATAGATTGGCGGATGCCGCGAAATACCCTGCCGGAATTGAAGACGTTGAAAAGGGCATTCGATGGTTAAAGAAAAATCATTCAACATATTCCTTAAACAAAAATAAAATGGCAGTTATGGGTGAGTCTGCCGGAGCGCAGATCGCCACTTTAGTAGGCGTCAGGAAAAATATTAAATTACAGGCTATCGTGAATGTTGATGGTGTTGTTTCTTTTGTTCATGAAGAATCCGGAAAAGAGGGAACCTACGATGCTTATTGGCTGGGGTATCAACAAAAAGACAATCCAAAAATCTGGAAAGAAGCTTCACCTCTCGAGTATGTGGATAAAAATACACCTCCTACCCTTTTTATCAACAGCTCTCAACCCCGTTTTCATGCAGGAAGAGACGATATGATGAAAAAATTAAAGAGTTATAACATTCCGACAGAATTTCATGAAATCAAAGATACTCCGCACTCTTTCTGGTCGGCAGAACCCTGGTTTACAGAAACTTTGAACTTAACGGTGGATTTTTTAAACAAAGTTTTGAAATAATATTAGTTATGATTTAAACACAGAGATTTAATCATATATAAATGAATATTTTGGTGAGTAAAGATCAATCAACGACTTGATTTAATGAAGTTATCGTCACAGTTTCGCGAAGCAATTTTTTTCTGCCCTTGCTTTCTAAAAATCATGAGGTTTCATAAAAATCTTTACGTCAAAAAACAACAATCCAGTTTATGAAAAAATTATTTTTAATTCTGTTCATATCGGTAGCAAATTTTCTCTTTGCAGGAAATGGCCCTTACATAAAAATCATCGTAGCCAAAGACGGAAGCGGAGATTTCACCTCCATTCAGAAAGCAATAAATTCTATCAGAGATTTAGGTCCCGCAGAAGCTTTAATTTTCATTAAATCCGGAACGTATAATGAAAAAGTGATCATTCCCTCTTCAAAACATAAAATTACCCTGGAAGGCGAAAATAAAGGCAATACCATCATCAGCAATAATGATTTTTCAGGGAAGCCGGATGCTTTTAATGAAAAGATGACCACCTTCAATTCCTATACTTTATTAGTGATGGGTGACGATATTAAAATCAGTAACCTGACGGTTCAAAATTCTTCGTGCAATGAAGGGCAGGCAGTTTCTCTCCATGTGGAAGGTGACCGCTTTGTAATGAAAAACTCAAATATTCTGGGCTGTCAGGACACCATTTATTCCGCAACCAATCACAGCAGACAATATTTCGAAAACTGCCATATCGAAGGAACAACAGATTTTATTTTCGGACAGGCAACCGTTGTTTTTAAAAACTGCATCATTAAAAGTCTGGCCGATTCTTATATTACCGCAGCCGCTACAGAAGCCGGCAGACCCTATGGTTTTATCTTTTTCGACTGTAAATTAATTGCCAAAGAAGGCATCACAAAAGTTTATTTGGGAAGACCCTGGAGACCTTATGCCAAAACTGTTTTCATTAATACCGAAATGGGAAAACACATCCTTCCTGAAGGCTGGAATCCATGGAAAGGTGACAAAATGTTTCCTGATAAAGAAAAGACTGCTTACTATGCAGAATCCGGCAGCAAAGGTGAAGGAGGAAATATCTCCAAACGGGTAAGCTGGTCGCATCAGCTGACGAAAAAGGATTTGAAAAATTATACCCTTGAAAAAATTTTTGATGGATGGAATCCAAATAAATAATTGAGATGCTTCGACTTCGCTCAGCATGACATCGCTAATACCAACTGTTTTAATATTCGCTTAAATGACGTAATGTTTACCCTTGTTATACTGAGCTAAACCGAAGCATTTTTAAGTTTTATTAAATGAATTAAAAAATGAATAAAAAGCTAACCTTACTGTTATTATTTTTATCAGTAATAACATTCGCACAAAAACCTACCCTATTCCTCATCGGCGATTCTACGATGGCCAACAAAGAAAACCCGGATAAAAATCCAGAACATGGTTGGGGACAGGTTTTGCCACAGTTTTTAACAACAGGAATTGAAATTCAGAATCATGCGATGAACGGCAGAAGTTCAAAAAGCTTCAGGACTGAAGGCAGATGGGATAAAGTGGAAAAGCAGCTGAAAAAAGGTGATTTTGTTATTATCCAGTTTGGACATAACGACCAGAAACTAAAAGACTCCACAAAATTTACCAATCCATATACCCAATACAGAGCCAATCTGGAAAGGTATGTAAATGAAGCCCGGGCAAAAGGAGCAATCCCCATTCTGATAACTTCTATTGTAAGAAGAAATTTCAATGAAAACGGAGTTTTGATTGATACCCATAAAGAATATCCTTTAGTGGTAAGAATGGTGGCCAATGATCTGAAAGTTCCGTTTGTAGATATGCAGTTACTGACAGAACAACTGGAAGTTTCTTACGGTCCTGAAAATTCAAAAAAACTCCATTTGCATTATAAAGAAGGAGAAGATCCTTATTATCCGAAAGGAAAAGATGATGATACGCATTTATCGACCTTAGGCGCAGAATCAGTTGCAAAATTAGCGTTGAAGAATTTGAAAAGTCTAAAAATCGGTTTGGAAAAATACATTAAATAATTCGTCAATCATAATAATTAAAAAGTCGGTTTGTCATTCAGGTCGAAACGAGGTGGAGCGTGGAACCTCAACAGTTAAAAAACATAATTTAGATTTCAAAATGACAAATTAGACGTGAAATTTTAAATAATAAAAAAAAATAAGAAATGAAATTCAAAAAAGAACCCTTCTTCGATGGCAATTCGGAATGGGAAGATCTGGGAGCCGGAGTTTCCAGACAGTTTGTGGGCTACAATTCCCAGGTGATGATGGTGATTGTAAAGTTTGAAAAAGATGCTATCGGAGCTTTGCACCAGCATTTTCATTCTCAGATCACCTATGTTGCTTCAGGAAAATTTGAAGTGACGGTTGATGGCGAAACAAAAATTTTGCAGCAGGGTGACGGATTTTTTGCACAGCCGAATATTTTCCATGGCGTAAAATGTCTGGAAGCGGGACAGCTCATTGATGCTTTTACACCGTTTAGAGAAGATTTTCTTAAAGATTAATTTTTAAAATCCCAACCTTGTAAGTTTTAGAAACATACGAGGTTCAGAAAAGCATTTTGTTAAATTATTTGCTATGAAAAAAATTTCATTCTTGCTATTAATTTTCTTCACGCTTCATTTATCCGCACAGGAAAAAATCATGGTCTGGCCAAAAGGTCAGATGCCGAATTCCAAAGGATTACCATTGAAGACAGAAGAAAAAGACGGAAGAATCATACAGATAAAAGAGACTGAACTTTTTGCTTTCTTGCCTCCAAAAGAAGAAAGAAAACAGATGGCTGTAATCGTCATTCCCGGTGGCGGATATTACAAACTTACGTATGATTTAGGTGGTTACCAGATCGCAAAATGGTTCAATACCCAGGGAATTTCGGCCTTCGTTTTAAATTACCGGCTGCCAACTTCTCCAGACTTGAAACAAAAAGAAATTGCCCCGTTACAGGACATTCAGGCAGCTATAAAATATCTCAGAAAAAACGCTGGGCAGTACGGCATTTCACCGGAACAGATCGGTGTTATCGGAACTTCTGCTGGCGGGCATCTGGCTGCATCTGTGAGTAATATTACTGAGGATTACACAGAATTAAAAGGAGACTGGACTTCAATTCCAACGATTCCTAATTTTGCAATTCTGGTTTCTCCGGTTATTGATTTGGGAGAATTTGCCCACATCGGAAGCCGTAATAGCCTTCTTGGTGAAAATGCTTCTCCTGAAAAAATCAAAGAATACTCAATGCAAAACCGGGTAACGGAAAAAACGCCACCCACAATTTTATTTCATGCCCAAAATGATAAAACCGTTCCTGTAATGAACAGTATTTTATACTATCAGGAAATGATAAAAAACAAAGTAAAAGGTGCCATGTTTATTTTTCCTGAAGGTGAACATAAAATCGGAATTACCAATAAATCTGAACTGACGGATAACTGGAAAAAATTATGTTCAGACTGGCTTACAATGATTGGCAATAAGTAATGGACAATTAAAAGCCTATTAGAAAAACACAAAGGCACAACGATTTTATGTTCGATAAAATTGATTACTACAAAAACTCCCGTTAAAAGCCTTTGCACCGTTGCTTTTTTCCAACAAATAAAATCACGTTAATAAAATATAGAAAGCTGAATTAAAAGGTTACCCATTCTTGAAACACAGATTTTGATTTTAATACTGAACAGGACAGGTATATATTTCTGAATCAACATAATATGTAATAAATAACAAGCAGAAAATCTTCTGTTGATTTCAGAATTCACAGTAAATAAGCTGCATAATCCTGAAATCTGCAGGAATTTTATTTGTAAAAACCAGAAAAATAAATAATTTTTAAATTAATAACAAAATGCAACCGATTGAATAAATAAATTCAACAATATTATAATTATATAAATATTAATATTACAAAATATAAAAGATTTAAATATAAAATATATAATTTTACAACAGAATCAAATAACATAAATCATTACTATGAAAACAACATTTAAAGCTGCCTTTCTTACGGTAGCTCTAAGCTCTGCCTTTGCCCTGACTGGTTGCGGGCAGGAAGACATCAAAACAGATTTAGCAGAAAATCCAAACGAACTGACTCTTGGAAGCAAACTCGTAGCCAATGCCGTAGTTCCTTTAGCAAACTGTACGGCCCCGGGATGGGCTTCTCAAAACGGAGGAACAACCGGTGGCGGAACAGCTGCTGAAACTACTGTGGCAACCTATGCACAGTTAAAAGCTGCAATCGAAAACACAGCGGTAAAAGTAATTAAAGTAACAGGAACCATCACCATTACGACCCGTCTGTCACTTCAGGATCAAACGGGTAAAACACTTTACGGGGCAAGCGGGGCAAAATTGGTTTCTACAGACCAGACGGCAAGCGGTTCAGGAATTATCAATATTAAAAGATGCAACAATATTGTGATCAGAAACCTGATTTTTGAGGGTCCTGGAGCTTATGATACAGACGGCTGGGATAATGCCATTTTGGATGACTGCAGAAATGTATGGATAGACCATTGCGAATTCAGAGACGGTGTGGACGGGAATTTTGATATTAAAAACAAATCCGACTTCGTTACAGTTTCTTACACGAAATTCCATTACCTGAAAGCTCCGAAACCTGGCGGTTCAGGCGGAACAGATGACCACAGATTCTCCAATCTTATCGGATCAAGTGACGGTGCTACAGCTGATGCAGGAAAACTGAATGTAACATTTGTGCGCTGCTGGTGGGCTCCGGGATGCAGAGAGCGTATGCCGAGAGTGAGATTTGGTAAAATTCATATTGTTAACAGCTATTTCAACAGTTCTGTAAGCAACAAATGTATTGCAGCAGGAGTTCAGGCGAATATCCGTGTCGACGGAAACGTTTTTGAGAATGTAAAAGAGCCTATTAACCTGATGAGCGGTTACACAGCGGTTACGGTTACTTCCAACAATACATTTACCAACGTTACCGGAAACACAGCAGGAAGCGGTACGGCATTTACTCCACCTTATACGATCCCAATGCTGTCTTTGTCTTCTGTAAAGTCTGATGTGACGGCCAATGCGGGAGCAACATTAACAGGAAATATCTGCAATTCACTATAATTTAGTAAACCAATTAAAACAAGAAAGACTGAGATATTCTCAGTCTTTTTTTATAAATCTGAAATTCTTATTCAGAAATTTTATTTTTCTCAAGCCATTTTGGATATTCTTTATTGATCAGTTTATCCGCAAAATCTCCAAACCAGCTGTAGCCGTTTCTTCTTTCTTCAGAAACCTCGTAGTAGTTGTATTTTACGCTTCCGTCACGGTCACCGAAAAGAGGCTTGTTATTATTAATATCATAAAATCTTGCCCAGATTACAGAATTTTTGTCCTCAGCCAAAGTCCGGACAGCTTTTCCCTTTACTTTTGAAACATTGTAGCTGTAGCCTTCAATTTTATTTTGCTTAAACCAGCTGACAGCAGATTTTATCGATTTTTCAACTTCCGGGGTTAATGGCTGCATCATCAAAAATCTTACAATTCCTACGGATTCTCCGGTTGCCAGAGAAACCGGTTCAAATGCTCGGGCTTTATCAGGCTGAAGCGTGATTTCGTTGTACTGATCGCCCCAGATTGCCGGGATTCCTTTTTGTAAAACCTGGGTTTTTAAGATGCACTCAATTCCTTTTTGTACGGCTCTTTTTGATTTTTCCTTTAATTTAGAATCAACAACATCAAAATCATTTTTCCCTTCTGCCACATTATACAAAACCGTCAATGCGTTAATCATCGCATTGTCATTGTAGGTCACCTGCTTTCTGTACAATCCGGAATTCGGGTAATATTGTGGAAACCCTCCGTTTTTATACTGCATTAAAAGAAGATAGCTGATTCCTTTTTCTGCAGATTTCAGATATTCAGGATTTTTTGTGGTGGAATATGCTTTTATTAGGGCGTTAATTTCCCTTGACGTTGCGTTGTTATCAATTGTTGCGTGATCGTCACCCGTTGCCTTGATCTTTTTCAAAAGATCTTTATCGAGCGGTAAATCATAATTCACTACAGATTTATCCTCAAGCTGCTTGCCCCAACCGCCAATTGGAAGCTGGTATACAAGTATTTTTTCAGCTAAAGTATCTTTGACCTGAGCAGAAAAAACAGCTGTTGTCAAGGAAAAAACAGCTACTGAAAGTTTTAACGTCATCATTATTTAACTTTAATCATTAATGGGTTTGCAATCATTTGAGATTGTTTTTGCAATAAAGCTTCCCAGTCTTTTTGTGTCTGAATCTGCCCGCTTTTCTGCCATGCAAATCCGGCGTAATAAGTCAGTTTATTTTGAGGTTTTGTCATAACCAACAGGTTGCTCTGATCCGGAGTTTCTGATTTAAAAGCAACAGATTTTTCAACCATTTCAGGATCTACAACCACTCCTTCCCCTACAAAAGCATCATCAATTTTTTCCCAGTGTAAATAATACCCTTTCTTGTCGTTCAGTTTTGTTTCACCTTCGTTTTTATGCAGGGTAATTCCGATCGTGTAATTGGGAACCTGCTTTTCAGCCTGGAAATTGGATTCAAATTTTGAAAAATTGGAACCCAGATCAAGGGAAATCCGTTTTGTTTCTTTTACCCCGAATTCACTCCACGGATTATAGGTTAAGTCAAAAACCGTTCTTAAAGGACCTTCCGCAATAGTTTTGGAACTCACAAAATTCTGTGACACCTGGAGCTTTTCATTCACCCAAATCCCGATTCCACCTGTCCCGCGGCTGTCTCCCACCTGATAAGGGTCATATCCCTCGCCTCTCGTGTCCTTGTGATAGTACAGCGGATCGGTCAGATAGCCTTTATACCACTGGTTGATCACTGGTTGGTCTGTTCTTTTCAGCCAGATATCAACTCCGCTGGAAAGCGTGCTTCCTTTTATACCTTCCAGAGCTTCTTTCTGGCCTTTCGGGCCATAGACACGGAATGCTATTTTATCATTTTCCCAGGCATAATCGTCTACTCTTTCAGGAACTAATCTTGAATATGTTGAAGTTTTACTTTTAGGAATTGGTGTTTTAGCATCTGCAATAATGGTGTAAGTATTTGTTTTTTTGGCTTCAATACTCACCTGAAAAAGCAGTTCGTCATTTTTTCCGTCTCCATCATAGTCAATCCATTGGATCGGAAGAAGGTTTTTATCACTGTCCTTTATCCTGAGGTCAGATTCACTGTTTCTACTTAGAAAAGAAGTTAATTGAGAAACGGGTATTGAGACGACTTCATTTCTTGAAAAATTCAATGTATTTTTTACCTGGATAGAATTCTGTGCTTTCAGAAAAGAACTTGTGCAAACGATTGCGCAAATACATCCGGAAATTAAAAATTTTGATCTGAACATAATTATTCAATTGAGTTGTAAAAATCAAAAATAATGATAAGTTTCTTATGAACATCAAAAAATAATCAAATTTTAAATCTAACAGACTGATTTATAAAAATACTTGAAACACCATTTACAATCAAGAAAAATCCTTTCAAAATAATTTGAAAGGACTTCTTTTTGAATATGAATGAAATTAAACTTTGATAATCCCTTTTATTTAATGATGATTTTAAAATTACTATTTAAATCTTCTCCTGAAACATTGAGCATATAATTTCCTGAGACTTTTTTGTCTGCAATATTTAATGTAAAGACTCCGCTTCCATCAGCATTAATCTTTTCTTTGACAACGATTTTTCCTGTCAGATCAATAATTGTTGCTGTTAAACTGGATTTTTTATATTCGGGAAGCTTAATGAAAATCTGGTCTTTTGCAGGATTCGGATATACTGTTCCCACATTTTTGCTGATGCTGAACTCATCATTACTCAACACAGCCTGATTATACAAAGTATATATTTCTGTTGGAGATAAAGCATAATTGTACAATTTAAGTTCATCAAATGCACCTTTATAAGGAGCAGGCGCATTGGCGGTTGATAAAAACTCAAGCTCACCGATATTCCCAATGATCAGATCACTTGCTTCACCAATCCCTGTAACAGAAGTTTCGTCTCCTTCAGTCATTAAAGCGCCATTGGTATAAATTCTCATTTTATGTGCTGCAATATCTCTCTGAATCACAACATGTACCCAGTCACCGGTAAAATAATTGGCAATAGGTGATGTGATTTCTTTTTTCGTAACATCATCATCAATAGCATATCGCAGCTGACCTCCTTTGATTTCTATATTAAATCGTTTCCCTGTAGCTCCTGTTGCCGTATTTTTAGTGAAAGAACCTTTACATAATACATAAAGACTTGTAGACGAAGACGATGGTATCATGCTGGCTGGCGCTTTCATCCAAAAAGAAACAGTAAACGAATGATTATCAAATAAAATATGATTCTGATGAGGAATACTGGCAATGTACATGTTATTAGATGAAGTTGCCAGATCAAGGGCATTGTTTTCTTTTCCCGGTACTCTTACATTGGCATTGTCATAAGCTGTATTTAATACTCCATGATTGGCAAAAGACGTTATGTCTGCAATTTGCTCACCAGCGAAAGGAGCTTCTGCAAACGGCCAGTTGCCGACAATACCGGGAGCCAATGCACGGAAACTCCATACATCTCCCACAGCAGTACCAAGAGCATTGGACGCATCAATTCTCCAATAGTAATTTATTGCCGGGTTTAAATTATTAAGCTGATATGATGGTGCTGCAGAATAAGGCACAGTTGCAACAGGGTTTAAATTTGAAAGATCTGTTCCAAAATAAACAGTATACGTTGTTGTATTTGGACTCCCATTCCATTTTAAAAGCAGATTTCCGCCGTTCAGCTCAACGTTATTATTACCAGTTCCGGGAACCGGGTTATTTGCTTTTGTAGGAGCTGAGGGGATGGGAGGTGTGGTTACTGATGTATTTGATGTGTAAACTGAAGATTCTGACGCATTTGTTGCTTTCACTCTGTAATAATATTGAGTATCAGGCGTTAAACCGGTTTCATTAAAACTTGTCGCATTCGCCCCCAATGTTGCAATGACCGTAAAGTTAGTCCCATCGGTAGAACGTTCTACAATATAATGAGTTTCATTCGCAGCATTATCATTCCAATTAACGGTGAAGGAACTTGAAGGTGAAGTCCCTGTAGTTGTGACTGCATTGGTAAAATTCACATTTGTTGGCGGAATAATGAAATCCGGAGGAGCTGTATTGGGTAAACTATTGATATAAACCTCAATATTCAGATAGGGAGCATATGTTGTGCTTACTGCCAAAGCATCAAAGACATTTGGATTCAGTCCATTGGCTGTTTCCCATGTATCAGGCATTCCGTCATTGTCCGTATCCAGAGGAGCCGGCGCACCATAAACATGTCCTGCACCACCGTTAGTAAAGCCAAATTGAGCTGTTAAATCAGTTTGTACATAAACATACGTAGCTGTTGTACCTTTCGACATTAAATCTGAAATCATTAAACCATCTACCTGATCGCGTCTTGGATATGATGCTCCCACACTTGTAACAATTTTATTGTATGCCTCCTGAGCGGTTAAGACCGGGTTTTTCATCGGATAATCATACGGAGCAGCCATTATGGCGGCCGGATCTCCTACAGGGTATCCCACTAAGCTTTGAGGAACTGCAGCCCCGTCTAATACTCCATTTTTATTATTGTCAAAATAATTTCCGGAACCATATAAATTGAAATTAGCATTTCCTACGCTAAAAGGAGTGGTAACTGTACTGCTTGTATTGGGGCCTCCGATAAAATAATTGTTGATGATATTGGCAAAAGAGCTTCCTGCCGAATCTCCTCCCATGATATAGGCTTCCCCGGATTGGGTATGACCGTAAGTATTTCCATAATTACCCCAGTTGTAAACTACATTATTGACAAACTCATTGATTCCTTTTATTTTATTATTACGGGTTTTATTACAGATATATAAATTTCCGATCAAGCTGATCTTTCCTCCCGGCGGAGGCTGCATTAACCCTCCCGCAGAATGATTATGACGATGCATTCCTTGTCCGATAATAGAATTCTGAATCGTTATATTATCGGGACTTGTACCGTTGTTATCCCAGTTAACCGAGAATACTTCATCTGTACCCCAGGTAAAAGTCATATGATCTAAAATGATATTTGCTCCGTTGGCTATTCCTGATGCATCCTGATTTTGAGATGTTCCGCCATACCGGATACGAAGATATCTGGCAATTGTGTTATTGGCCCCTGTAAATGATACTCTGGGTCCCAAAAATACAATCCCTTCTCCGGGAGCAGTTTGTCCGGCAATTGTGGTGTTAGCCGCCACAGCAACAATCGATTGGAGGTTAACAATACCTCCCACTTTAAATATAACAAACCGACCCGGCTGACTTACCGCATCACGGAATGAACCCGGGCCGCTGTCATTTAAATTGGTAACCAGGTAAATCTGAGGATTTGCGGCTCCTCTAGCTCCTGCAGTATATCTTCCAAAACCGGTTGCTTCCGGAAATGCCAATGTCTGAGCACTCAAATCAACAGCAGATAATGCTAATCCGCAAAACAATAAAGATTTAAGAGCCGGCTTAAACAGTAAAGATTTATTTTTCATAAATATTAATTTTGTATTAACTAATCTATCCACAAAACCAATATTGAGCATCCTGCTCCGTCCTGTTGAACTATATATCAGGCAATTACAAAATTTCGATAAAAAAAACAATATGTAAAGTATAAAGGTTCACTACAAAATGACCTTAAATGTATGGGGTAAAGCTGATTGGTTAGTTAAAATATAAGGTAACTATATAAACAAAGCTTCAGAAAAATCTGAAGCTTTGTTTATTAGTAATATATTATTAATAAATCGTTACCGGGCCTACCAATCCTATAGATTGTAATGGTTGATCTTTCCTTTTCAGATTCGTCCAGTATTGGGCTACCACATTATCCTTAAGGGTTTTCATATAATTGACCATCACTGTAACTACTTTAATTTCAATTTCATTTATTCCATCACGAAGCAAACCGTCTATCGGATAAATTCTCCGTCCGAACCATTTTGTTCCTACATCAATTCCATTAATCCGTACTTCACAGATTCCATAAACACTTCCCAGATTCAGATGATGTACCGTTTTCTTATCAGTCACCTGAAATATATTGCGGTAAATTACCGTTCCGGCAAAATGGGCATATGCAGATAGTTCTTTAAGATCAGTCAGTTGATCCAGCTCCTCTTTTGTAACCGCTCCATCATAGTTTCTGAATTCAACATCCCATTTACCATTGATCTCTTTTGAATTATTTCCGGTCACGGGATTTTCTTTCCAGACATTTCCTTTTTTATTTCGGTCAAAAACAATCAACTTAGAATCTGCCGGACCTAAATTGATATGCAGATGCCCATCCGGAAGTTCCAGTTTAAACCGTTTACCCATTACTACATCCCATAACCAGGCCTGTCTGTGTTTGATCACATTTTTATCAAATGCAATATCAAGCGAGGCACTGTGCTTACTGCTGGAATTATTAAATAGGAAAAGTTCGGCTTCATCAGCCTGATAACGTACCTGAGTGATGAATGTTTTGGGTATCCGGATTTTCACATAAGGCTGAATACTATATTTTTCCTGAACCGCCTTATACCAACCCAGAAAATCAGCTGCCGGCTTATTTAAGAGAATAAACCGGTCAGGATAAGTTTGCATTTTTCTGATCCAGTCCTGTACTTCCAGATCTCTTTTCTGATAATTATTCCAACCTGTAGAACGATCCGGGACAGCTTCAATGCAGAAGATTCTTCCGCCATTCTCTACAAATTCATGCAATTTTGCAGCTGTGACTGTATCCAAGCTATGCACTTCAATCAAAAACAAGGTATGGTACTTTCTTTTTCCATAAGTAAGAAAGCCTTTCTTTATATCCGAATCATTAATTACACGTTCAGAAATATAATCACAGGCATTTCCGTTCTGATGAATAGATTCCCATATTAAAGCCTGGTAAACAGGCGAAACGATAGTTGGGAAAGGCTCATTCTGCGCACCATATTCCGACCATTGATCTGCAAAGGGTGCTAAGAGGGCAATGTCTGCAAACATTGTCGCTTGCTGTAACAGGGCAGACAATCTTGCCCGATAATCCGTATAATGCTTAAAATACGGCCACATTGTATTTTTTTCATTAAAATATCCGCCATAGGTAATCCAACCGGGAAAAGCTGCCTCAGGAGGGGAATAATTAAATCCGTGAAACACGGGGTGGGTAACTCCAGATATGGTACTTTGGTCTCCTGCTATTTTCAGAATCTCCAGTGCTTCATTAAAGACCATATCTGTATTGGTCAATTCTTCAGAACTAATCAGTTTTTTATTCTTTAAATGGGCGGCTGAGGAAACCAGTTTATTGATCATGGTGTTGCCTCTGCCCAAATGCCATGGATACTGCATAAATTTTTCTTCGCTGATATCTTCCCCTATTCCATATTTCAGCCAGGTCTCACATTCGGGAATATCCAGCTCAAAGCTTCCCTCCAGAGGAAAATAACCACGTCCATATGCCTGTGCTCTTGATTTTATCTTATTATCTTTACACCACTGTGCAAAAGTATGTACAAATCTTTCCTCAAATATTTCAGCCTTGGTCAGTTCAAAATCATAACGCATACGGTCTGTCATTTTTTTGAAGTCTGCTCCCATTTTTACAGGATAAAGGATGTTGGCTCCGGTAGTGTTTCCCATACTGCCGATTTTAAAAAGGACAAAGGGCAGATAGGGATACAGATCATACCCCCGCCGCTTTTTAAACTCACTCATCATATCACTGCTCCAATTGGTTCCCTCTGTTTCCAGGCTATCAATGAAGAAAGATCTGATTTTCGGTGCAAGCGGTCCTATTTTTTGCTGAATGGTATCACTCATCCTGTTGAGGTATTTTTTTACAGCAGCAGTATCATAGTGATTCAACACCGGGCCCATGCCACCCGGAGCACCCTGGATTACACTCATAAAGCCTTTCACTTTCACCAATCCGTAAACTGCATAATCACCTTTAGGTACCGAAATTTTGATCACTCCATTTTTAATCTGATCTGACAGATTGATTACTTCGTCCATATGATTTAACGGATCCGGCACAAGTTTTACCTCCAGTATTTCCATCGTTCTTCCACTATATGGATTGGTAATGGCTGGGTCAGCCTCTTTAAGAAGATCAAAAAGGGAAAATTCCGTTTTAAGTGGCCCTTTCAGTTTTTTTACAGCCGAAACCACAATCTGCGAACGTTCTTCCCCTTCCAGAAACTCACCACCTATAGGGAATCCGGTACCAACAAGCAGATCGCAGGTCATATCCAGTGATTTTGCTTCTTCAAGGGTAAACTTCAACAATTCGATCCATTCATCACTTAACCATTCTACACCCGGCTTATTCATATCATCGGTACGTAAAGGAAATGATATAGAGTTTATCTCCACACCTCCTATCCCTGCATCTTTTAAGATCCTGAGTTCGCGTGCTAATTCTGCTTTTTCTATTTTATTACCATTCCACCACCACCGAACAAACGGGCGGTAATGATTCGCCGGATCTCTGAAGATTTCAAACAGTGATTGTTGTTGTGATAAGTTTCCATCTGCAAGCATTCCACGCATATAAGATGGCAACGCATTCATTAATATTAAACCGGGCACTGTTGTTGAACACTGTTTCAAAAAGTCTCTTCTTTTCATGAATGGTTGAGATTGCAATAATTATTTAAGCCAAATTTAATAGATTTGTTAATAATATTACTGTTTGTAAGAAAATAATCTGAGACAGATTTTCGGTTTATAAAAACATGAAAAAAAAGCACAGACTGAAACAACTTACAGGTGTTTTCCTTAAGAACAAATCAAATATCATAACCTAACCAAGATATTCCGAAAGCAATGGTATTTTATATTCAGTCTATTTCATAAAAATATTCTTCCGAAAATACAGCACACTAAGAAAAATTAAATTATCACAATACAACCTCCGTTCGCAAAGATAATCTGTCCGGCAATCAACCAGCCATCTGAAAGAAATTACATGGATAATCCTAAGTGCAGATCTGTAAATTGTTCCGTTTTTACCTAAATAAGTTTTGCTGCTCAATTTCAGTATTTTTTTATTTTCGACAATACTTTTGCTAATCATAGGAGGATGTACTTAGCATATCACAAGCCTCAATTTAGAAAGAAGAGGGAGTAAGGGATATGTAGAAAAAGTTGGTTATCAATATTTTTAAAGATAATGTAACTAATTAATCATCATCTTTGTCTTTCATATATAAGCTTTATCTAAAGATATACAAACGAGCAACATACAAATATAAAATTATACAAATATGAAACCTTTATATATAATCCTTTCGCTTTTAACAGTACAAATTGTGGACAGCCAAACACCGCAAGGTCATTATAAAGGTTCTTTAACACGGAACGGGTCTGTTCAGTTAATTTCATTTGATTTTAATACTAATAAACCAACTTACGATATACCGGAAATTGGTTATATGGATGTGGCAACAGAAAAAATATCGCAGAATAAGGATACTTTGAGTATAAAGATATTCTATGGCGATTTCTATTGTTTTTTAGATCCTAAAACAGGAGATCTAACCGGGGTAAGCAGGAATACAAAACCTGAGATGAGAATCCACCTGAAAAAAACAGTGGCAAAAGAAAAAAGCTTTACAGAAGAAGAAATCAAATTTTCTAATGCAGATATCTCGCTTGCAGGCGTTTTGTATAAACCAAAAAAATCTGATAAGCCTGCTCCTTATGTTATTTTGGTACATCGCTCCGGGTGGGAGGACAGAGATACTCCCTGGTATCATTCCCTGGCTTATATTCTGGCGAGCAAGGGAATAGGTGTTTTGCTTTATGATAAACGTGGCACCGGTAAATCAACAGGTAATTTTTCATTGGCTGATTTTAATGACTTTTCAGAAGATGCAGCTTCCGCCTTTAATTATCTTAAAGCGAGAAATGATCTGGATTATGCCAAAATAGGTTTCTTAGGCGCAAGCCAGGGCGGATGGGTTGTACCATTAGCTGCCAATAAAGTCTCCGATTGCGGCTTTGCTGTTTTAATTGTAGGTCCCGCAGTTTCTCTCTACGAACAGGATATTAACCGGGTTCAGTATACCCTGACTGAGGAAGGATACTCAAAAGAATCCATTAATTCTGCTCTTCATTATTCTGGACTTTTTTTTAAATATATTCAGAGCAATACTGTAAAAGACTGGGAAGCCCTTAAGAAATATGCCTCTGAAATAAAAGACGAAAAATGGGTTGATCAACTAGACATCCCTCAATCGCAAACCGGGGACGATGTCTTATGGTGGAGAAAAAACAAGTATGATCCTAAAGAAGCTTTAAGTACAATAAAATGCCCTGTATTAAGTATTTTCGGGGACAAAGATGTATTGGTTCCACCCGCTGAGAACAAAAACAAAATGGAAACGTATTTGACAAAGGCAGGCGTGAAACACAAGATCATTACCATAAAAGATTGTGGGCACGACATGATCACACAAGGTAAGATGAATGGTGCAGAAGAAAACTGGCCCTACACCTATTGGCAATGGCAGAAACAGCCAGAAGAATTTGTCAGTTCAATTTTTGAATTTATAAATAAATAAAAATACAGCAGGCCCTACTTATATAGGTGGTTTTCACCATCGCTGTTTTTCGACCTGTAATTAAAACCGACTTTTTATGAGTGATATACCAAATTCTTCTTTTAATTGTTCCGATGACGAAGCGCATCATTACGATCATTTTCTTGGCCCTCTTTACTTTGAACCCTGGGGCATAGAGGTTGCAGGGCGCATTGACCCAGCGACAGTTTCTGTTGCATTAGAGATAGCTGCGGGAACAGGCCGAGTTACACGGCATATCAGGAAGAAAATCATGCCCTCGGCAAAGCTCATCGCTTCGGATATTAACGCTGACATGTTAGCTGAAGCAAAAAAGAAATTGGCCCACCTTGATATTGGATGGCAGATTATAGATGCACAAGATCTTCCATTCGATGATAATAGTATTGACTTAGTGGTATGTTGCTTCGGATATATGTTTGTTCCGGATAAGCATAAAGCATTTAGTGAAGTCTATCGTGTTTTAAAGCCAGGCGGGACGTTCATCTTTACTACGTGGGATAAATTGGAATATAACAAAGTGTCTTATGTCTCAAGATTGGTAGCTGAAAAATATCTGAAAAATCCTTTGCCTGAATCATACAACCTCGCTGTGTCTATGAGTGATAAAGCTATCATAAGGGGCCAGTTAGAAAATGTAGGATTTTCAAAAATACTTAATGAAACTATAGAGCAGTTTTCGATTTGCCCAACCGCAAAGGAAACTGCGGCAGGCCTCGTTGAAGGTGGGTTTGTTTTTAAAGAGATCAGACAGCATTATCCAGAATGGATGGATGAGGTAAAAATAGAGCTAGAAAAAAAACTTTCAGAAAAATACGGTGCCGAACCAATGATTGCGCCCATGAGCGCAATAATCAACCAGGCATGGAAATAATAAGCAGCAGCCTTAGGTTACCCATCCTGATTTGAACATCACAAAAAAATAATCTTTTCACGTTCAAAAAAGCAATTTCCACTGGGTTTTGAAATACAGCTTAAAATAACATTTTCATAATCCATTATAAAATTGGATAATAAAAAAAATTAATCAAATGATTAAATCAATTTGTTAAATTAAAAATAAGTTTATAAATTTGAATTAAAATTGCAGCAGAAAAAATGGCTAAAAATAAAGAATCGGAAAAAAAAGATATTTCTACAGAAGAAAAAATAAAAGAAGCAGCAAGAAAGGTTTTTTATAAAAAAGGCTTTGCAGCTACCCGTACAAGAGATATTGCCGAAGAAGCGGAAATCAACCTGGCCCTACTAAACTATTATTTCAGGTCCAAACAGAAATTATTCGAAATCATTATGATCGAAACATTGTCCGGTTTTGTCAAAAATATGGTAGTAGTTTTGAATGATAAAAAAACAGATCTGGAAGACAAAATTTCAGAAATCGTATCAAGATATATTGACCTGATAATAATAGAACCGGAAATTCCGACCTTTATTGTTACGGAGATACGCAGCAATCCAAATGCATTATTAAACAAACTTCCTATCCGAGAAATAATGATGAATTCAGTTTTTTTCAAGCAACACCAAAAAGCAGTAAAGGAGGGAAAAATAAAAGAACCAAACCCGCTCCATTTTCTAATGAATTTAATGGGAATGATCATCTTTCCTTTTATTGCAAAACCTTTATTGATGGGAGGAAGTGATATAAATTTAGCGGCTTTTAATCAGCTGATGCAAGAACGCAAAAAATTAATTCCGGTTTGGATTAAAGCAATGATGCAGGCGGAATAATTTTTTTTGACCATAAATTAATCAAATGATTAAATCATAAAAACAAAACAATGATTAACAAAATAATTTTATTTCTTTTTGTGCTGACAGCCATTATGAATACAAATGGACAAGTCTTAACGATTGAAGAATGTTATCAGTTGGCAAAGGCAAATTATCCTGCCATCAAAAAGCTTGATCTCATATCCAAAACAAGCAAATTTGATATTCAGAATGCCAATAAAAAATTTCTCCCGCAGATTAATTTTTCGGGACAGGCAACTTATCAGTCGCAAACAGTAAGTTTTTCTGATGCACTTTCTTCTTTACCGGCAGGAATTTCGCTGCCATCAATCAGTAAGGATCAATATAAGATTCAGGGTGAAGTCAGTCAGCTTTTATATGATGGTGACAATACAAAAAATCAGAAAGAGTTGATAAAAGTCAATGCTGAACTGCAGGAACAAAATCTTGAAGCTAGTTTATACTCATTAAACAGTAGAATCAACACCATCTTTTTCTCTATTTTATTAATGGATGCTCAGTTGAAACAAAACGAGCTCAATAAAGCAAACTATCAAACCCAAGTACAGAAAACAGAAGCTGCGCTCGCTAACGGAGTCGCTTACCGAAGTAATCTGGATGAACTGAAAGCAGAAGTTTTGAGTATTGAAATGGCGGGTACAGAATACAAAGCCAACCGCACCGCTTATCTCAAAATGCTATCTTTATTTATTGGTAGAGAATTAAATGATTCAACAGAATTACAAACACCAACATCGGAAGTAATTGGACGACAAATCAACAGACCGGAACTGAAAGCTTTTGACCTTCAGAAATCTATTTACGACGTTCAGCAAAAACAATTGAGATCTGATTTTCTGCCACAAGTCAGTGCTTTTTTTCAAGGGGCATACGGAAGACCTACTTTAAATATTATTGAAAACAAATTCGGACCTTGGTTTATAACCGGCGTCAGATTTACCTGGTCACTGAATAGTCTTTATACCAATTCCAATAAAAGAGAGATCCTGAATATGAACCGACAAACTGCAGATGCTGACAAAGAAACATTTTTATTTAATTCAAAACTTGATCTGGCACAGCAGGACGAACAGGTTACAAAATACACAAAATTAATGCAGCAGGATAATGAAGCGATTATATTGAGGACTTCCGTTACACAATCTGCCAATGCTCAATTACAAAACGGAGTCATAACAATTCATGAATATATCCAGAAAGTCAATGCAGAACATCTTGCGAGACAAACAAAAATTCTTCATGAGATTCAATTGTTACAGGCACAATACAATCAGAAATTTATCTCAGGTAATTAACAACGATAAAAGAAACAAAATGAAAAAAACAATAGGCCTTTTAACCCTAATTTTATTACTCACAGCTTGCGAAAAAAAAGATGAATTTGATGCATCTGGTAATTTTGAAGCCGACGAAGTCATTGTTTCCGCACAACAGAATGGCGAACTTACCTCTTACACTATTCAGGAGGGCCAGCAATTGAAAGCCGGCGTAAAGGTAGGTCAGCTGGATGTGCGTTCTGTGGAACTGCAGAAAGAGCAGGTGGAAGCCAGTATTGCAATTTTAAAAGAAAAAACTGTCAATCCAAGTGATCAGTCAGAGTTGGTTCGTCGTCAACTGGCTGTACAAAAATCACAACTTACCCAACAGCTTCGAGAACGAACAAGAACAGAAAATCTGGTAAAAGCAGATGCTGCAACACGAAAGCAACTGGACGACATCAACGCCGCAATCGATCAGCTGAAAAAGCAAATCGCAGTAACCCAACAACAGCTTACACTCAATACCTATAATACCAATACCCAGAACAAAAATATTTTGAGCGAGAAAAGTCCGTTGGAAAAAAATGCGGAACAGATCCAGGAGCAGATCAACAAAGGACAGATCATCAATCCGATCATGGGAACTGTTTTGGTAAATTATGCTTTACAGGGCGAGATGCAGGTTATCGGAAAACCACTTTATAAAATTGCAAATACTTCTACTCTTGACCTGCGTGCTTATATCACTGGAGCTCAATTATCACAAATTAAATTGAATCAACAGGTGAAAATACGAATTGATAAAGGCGAAAAAGATTATAAAGAATATAGAGGAACAATCATCTGGATTTCCAGCAAATCCGAATTCTCGCCAAAAACTATTCAGACAAAAGACGAAAGGGCGAACCTGGTGTATGCCATAAAAGTCAGAGTAAAAAATGACAGCTATTTAAAAATAGGAATGTATGGCGAAGTTTTATTTAATTAATAATGAATGATATGAATTCTGTCGTTGTAAAAAACATCACTAAAACTTATGGCAAAGTAAAAGCGGTCGACGATGTTTCTTTTGAAGTAAAGAAAGGAGAATTATTTGGTTTAATTGGGCCTGATGGGTCCGGCAAAACCTCAATTTTCCGTATCCTCACCACTCTGCTTCTTGCTGACGGCGGAACGGCTACTGTTGAAGGACACGACGTCATTAAAGATTATCAGGTGATCCGCAACAGAGTTGGTTACATGCCTGGAAAATTTTCTTTATACCAGGATTTGACTGTTCAGGAAAACTTACACTTTTTTGCAACTATTTTCGGAACAACGATTCAGAAAAATTATGATCTGATAAAAGATATTTACGATCAGATTAAACCATTCAGTGATCGCCGTGCCGGAAAACTGTCTGGTGGAATGAAGCAGAAACTGGCTTTATGCTGTGCTTTGATTCACAAGCCTGATGTATTGTTTCTAGACGAGCCAACAACTGGTGTAGATGTCGTTTCCCGTAAGGAATTCTGGGAAATGCTCAATAAACTGAAACAGCAGAACATCACAATTGTAGTTTCTACACCTTATATGGATGAAGCTAAATTATGTGACAGAATTGCATTGATTCAAAACGGTAAAATTATGTCAATTGATGACCCGGCAGAGATTGTACAAAATTTCCCTAAACAATTATTTGCTGTGAAAGCCAAAGACATTTATAAATTATTAAAGGATTTACGCTCAGATTCTGAGGTGGAAAGCTGTTATGCATTCGGAGAATTTATGCATGTAACACTTAGTTCAAATGATAATGAAGAAGATAGGGTCAAAAAGATTGCAGAAAAATATCATCCGGAAGATTTAGAAATAAAAAAAATCACACCAAATATTGAGGATGTTTTTATTCGTTTAATGCAAGAACAAAACCAATTAACAGAAACAGCCGATGGAAAGTAAAGCAATCATTTGTAAAGATCTGACGAAGCAGTTTGGCGATTTCAAAGCCGTCGATAAAATTACTTTTGACGTCAATCAAGGCGAAATATTTGGATTTTTAGGAGCAAACGGAGCAGGAAAAACAACGGCGATGAGAATTCTTTGCGGGCTATCCTATCCTACTTCCGGGGAAGCAACTGTTGCAGGTTTCAATGTTTACAAACAGCAGGAACAGATCAAAAAAAATATTGGTTATATGAGTCAGAAATTTTCTTTGTACGATAATCTTTCTATCTTGGAAAATATCGAATTCTATGGCGGAGTGTATGGTGTTTCGCGTTCTGAGATCAAAAAAAGAAGCAGTGAACTTATAACCACTTTAGGTTTGGAAAATGAAGCTAAAAAAATGGTAGGCTCGCTTCCTCTGGGCTGGAAACAAAAGCTAGCTTTTTCAGTTGCTATTTTTCATCGACCAAAAATTGTTTTTCTGGATGAGCCGACAGGCGGTGTAGATCCGGTTACCAGACGTCAGTTTTGGGATATGATTTATGAAGCCTCGGCAAGCGGAATTACCGTTTTTGTAACCACGCATTATATGGATGAAGCGGAATATTGCAACCGGATCAGCATCATGGTCGATGGTCGTGTAGAAGCAATGGATACCCCTACGAATTTAAAGAAACAATTCAATACCCATTCGATGGATGAAGTGTTTTATCAATTAGCAAGAGGAGCAAAACGTCAATCTGATTAAAATGAAACAATTACTCGCATTTATCCGTAAAGAATTTTATCACGTTTTTCGGGACAGAAGAACGCTATTGATCTTGTTTGGACTTCCGATTGTACAGATCGTGCTTTTTGGTTTTGCCTTAAGCAGTGAAGTTAAAAATATCGGGATTGCGATTCAGGATAATTCCGGTGATGTTAATTCCGAGCAAATTATAGCCAAGATACAATCAAGCACTTACTTTAAAGTTGAAAAACCGGTTTTCAATTATAAAGATATTGAAAACCGTTTCAAGGAAGGGACCATCAAATGTGTTGTTATTTTTCCGGCGCAGTTTGGAGAAAATCTTTACCGTACAGATGGTGCAAAAATTCAGATCATTGCAGATGGTTCCGATCCGAATACAGCAACCATCGTGACCAATTATTTAACATCGATCATCAATAATTATCAACAGCAGCTTAATCCAAATACGAAACTTTCCTACCAAATTGTGCCTGAATTACGACAACTTTATAATGAAGAACAAAATGGTTCGCTTAATTTTATTCCGGGTGTCATTGCCTTGATATTTATGATTGTAAGTACTGCCTTAACGTCCGTTGCAGTTGTCCGTGAAAAGGAATTGGGAACAATGGAAATTCTTTTGGTCTCTCCTTTTAAACCGATCATGGTATTGATTGCGAAGGCAATTCCCTATTTGGTTTTATCGCTTATAGATTTCATTATTATTCTTTTACTTTCAGTTTTTCTTCTGGATGTGGAAATCAAAGGAAGTTTACTTTTGCTTTTTGCGGAAAGTATTTTATTCATCATCACCTGTCTTTCACTGGGGCTTCTGATTTCAAATATTACTGATTCTCAACAGACTGCAATGCTGTTATCAATGATGGGTATGATGCTTCCTACCATGCTTCTGACAGGTTTTATGTTTCCATTGGAAAATATGCCGTGGATTTTTCGGATAATTTCCCATATCATTCCGTCGCGATATTATTATGCGATTGTAAAGGCAGTGATGCTGAAAGGATTAGGTTTCAGTTATATCTGGAAAGAAACGTTAATATTGATAGGAATGTCTGCAGTTTTGCTGACTATTTCTTTGAAAAAATTTAAAATCAGATTATCGTGAAAACATTGAGCTTTATTTTACAGAAGGAATTCCGTCAGATTTTTCGGGATAAAATTATTCTTGCAATGATGTTCATAATGCCAATTATTCAATTGATCATCATGCCATTTGCCGCCAATTTTGAGGTTAAAAATATCAATATTGCCTATGTAGATCACGATCACAGTTTATATTCCCAGCAATTGATTAACAAGATTGCTTCTTCAGGATATTTTATCATTGCAGGAAGTCCCGATTCTTACAAAAACGGAGTGAAAATGATTGAAGATGGAGACGCTGATCTGGTATTGGAAATTCCTTCCGGTTTTGAAAAAAATCTTGCTCGGGAAGGCAGTCAGAAAATTAATCTCTCTGTTGATGCCATCAATGGTACAAAATCTTCACTTGGAGGCGGTTATCTGGTTTCTGTGATTGCAGATTTTAACAGCAGTCTGGATATTAATTTCAAAACCGTTAAAAGCCTGGCAACGAGCTCTAAAGCCACAATTTCTGTTGAATCATCCAATTGGTACAATCCCCGTGCTGAGTACAAATATTATATGGTTCCGGGTATATTAGTTTTATTGCTTACGCTGATCGGAGGTTTTATTACCGCATTAAATATTGTTAAAGAAAAAGAAATTGGCACCATTGAACAGATCAATGTAACGCCTATTAAAAAATGGCAGTTTATTCTGGGGAAATTGATTCCATTCTGGATTGTCGGAATCATAGTCTTCACTGTAGGATTGATTGTAATGTATGTCATTTATGGGATTTTCCCACAAGGAAGTATTTTGGTTTTATATCTGTTTGCCGGTGTTTATCTTGTTGCATTATTAGGCTTGGGCTTATTGATCTCAACCTTTGCTGATACGCAGCTTCAAGCAATGTTCATTGCATTTTTCTTTATGATGATCTTTATGCTGATGAGCGGATTCTTTACCAGTACCGACAGTATGCCGAATTGGGCAAGAACAATTTCAAATTTTACCCCAGTCACTCATTTTATAAGCGTTGTAAGATTAATCGTCTTGAAAGGCAGTGGATTTCAGCAAGTAAAAACAGAATTTCTCTGGCTGATTGGTTTTGCATTTTTATTGAATGGACTAGCCATTTTCAATTACCGAAAAACAAGTTAATTGTAATATTAAAATAATGAAAGTAATACTAATTGCCAATTTATCAGCGAATGGACAGGTTTTATTAGTGGAAAATCCTGTTCACGAAACACCTCAGGAAGCTTTGGGTATTTCGTACAACAGGCCATTCTTAAAGGAAACCTCATCATCTGAAGAAAAACCGTCGAAGCGTTTCGATAATTTCCGGGTGGTTTAAAAGCTGATTTTCCCGAGATTGAAATCGTAATAGTTTCTGCTTCAATTGCAGATGTGGAAGGTTTCAACATCGTAAAAGAACTAAAAGAAGCTTTAAAATATCTATCAGGAAAAGGGTTTCAGGAAATAATAATCGGCAGGGGTGCCGGAATTTATAATTCATTTTTGGAAAAAGATTTTTAACCGATATTTATTTCAATTATATTCCTTTAATCATAGATGATCGTGGAATTATCGGAACGGATCATCTTGCTCTTAAGTTGTTTTTACTAATCTGCGACCTGTTCAAGTTCCTTTCGTCTGCTCCAGAAATATATAGCAAACAGTATGGTAATGATAGGTACAACTGCTCCAAATTCATCAATATACCACGGAGACCGGATATTTCCCTCAGTAATAGGCGTAAAAAAACTCTGAATAAATAGATTATGACTTGCGTGCAATAGTACGCCTGTCCACAAACTTCCTGATTTCATTCTATACCAGGTATAAATAAAACTGGCAGCTGTAATGGAAACGGTGAAACAAATCAAGCCATACCAGGCTGGTGTCCCATTGTTATAATTCCCAAATATCAGTAAAGGATAATGCCAAATACCCCAGATGAGGCCCGATGTCAGTGATACTCCTGTATATCCCATTTTTTTAGCCAGTTCAGGCACTAAAAGTCCTCTCCAGCCAATCTCTTCTCCAAGTGCAGTCGAGATACTTGCAAACATGCCTATAACAGCATTCATCACAAAAAATATAATAATAAACAACCAATGAGGAAGAGCATCCCAACCAAATTCATGTGCCGTACTGGTAACAAATGTGTTATTGTAGAAATCTCCCCAACCTGCTGACCAAATGATAAGGTAAGCCACTAAAGAATAAAATAATGGGATTAAATAACTTTCCAATAGATATTTTGGCTTACCCAAACCCCAGGCCAGATCAGTTATTTTACGGCCTGTAAGCTTTAATGTGACAAGCGTTGCCAATGCCGGACACCACATAATACCATAACCGAACATCCTGCCCGCAATTCGCCCGGCATTGGGAGCATTTAAACTCAGTATCCAAACGACTAAACTAAATAGTAATGTAAAAATCAGATAAAGTAGAACTGTATTTTGCGTTCTTTTCAATTGCATGTGCTATACTTTTGAAGGCAAATTTCCAGAAAAAAAAGCAAATTAAAACTCATTGAAAAGGTCAATAGTTTGGCGATTTAGCTCAAATTAAAACAAAGTGAAAAGATTGAGTTGATCTGGAAATCCTTGCCCCATTTTGCTGTTGACTTAATTACAGTTATCAATCCAAAATATCACCTGAACAACTGAAGAAATCACAAAACTGGACAAGTTAAGTTCATACTTTAGGCTATCCGCAATACGGTTAAAGGATATAAGTAGCATAAAAAACTATTAATCAGACACATACAACAACACCTTTTCAATATCAGCAATAAAAGTATTTGAATAGTTGCCTGTCAAGTCCACAAAAAAATATCGTCACTTTAAACAAGTGGCGATATTTTTTATTCGTTAATAGCTCTTTATATGTTTCAATTTAGGAAACAAAAAATGTTATTCAAGCAATTTATACCAGATCTGATATTTGCCGCTCTTACGGTAATACAACACAAACCCACAATCACAAGACTTTCATCCTCTGACTGTGGGATTGGCTTTATCTTACATAATAAGAAGTTTTTAATCTATATTCCGTAGAATAATTATTATATTTTCTTACCAGATAAACTTACAGCTCTGTTCCTGTTCTGCAATTATTCTTCGTGATTTTGTCACATACAACCTAAGGAAACAATTTGGGCTGATATTATATATTCTTTTGCCGTATACATCAACTCCCATGGTACCTCCATTGTCAAAGTTATAAATAACGATCTGCTGTTTCGGATAGATTTCTTTGAAATTGACCACCATTTTAATCTGTTCTCCAATAACATGGATAAGCCTGTTTCTATCATCTATGCTAAGATTGCTGGAAGAGAATTCATATTCATGCGGATCTAATCTAACGGCATAATTCTTAGGATCAGATTGATCATTAACAATTTCATCTCTGAGACTCGATGTTCTGCCATTAGGAATAAACATTGTATCCGGGTTTTCATCCTCAGATTTAAAATTTTCACTGGCTTTTACAGACCCTTCTACAGTTAACTTATCACCCCCATTTGCCTCTCTTCCCATTCCGAAGTGACTCAACTCCGTATGAAAATTTAAACCTCCAAACCCATTATATTCAGAACCATAAGAATAATATTCGTTTCGTTTCGTAGCTAACAATCTTTTCTGATGAATATCTACAATACCTGACTCAGCACTATTCAGGTGGTTATCTGAAATTACTAAACCTGATCCGGTATTTACTGTAAAGTCCGAATTTAGCTGTAATCCGTACTGAGCCATATAATTCCATTGCTGAATATTTGTTTCAGTAAAATCTGCCTCTGTCCAGAATTTATACCATGGTGTCGTCCAGCTTCCATCAATCCCTTTTCTTATTTTCAGCATGGGAACGCCGGAACCATTGATCCCATTCTGATTGGCAAATGCCAACTGATAGGACGAATCCCCTGTAGAAGCAGTAGTACCATCCCAGGGAGCATAGGTCATGATCCCTGCATAATTTCCAGACGCTCCCAAGCCGGCACTGTTAGATTTAGCAAAATCAAATCTTACTCTTTTAGGCGTAGAATTGGGTGCAATATCATCTGCATTTCTTGATCCGTCTCTTGATGTTACAAAATAATTTGTAAGACTGACAGAATTGTTACCGCTAATGGTTAATTGTTGCCCGTTTTCATTTTCAGGAGTAGCACTTAATGCAATCTGGTTCTTGTTTACAGCATGGTTTCCTAACGTTCCGTTTGGAATCACAGGACTGTTGGTAAATGTTTTTGTATCACTTATTGTTTCAACTCCATTTTTTCCAACAAATAAATTTAAAGATTCATTTTTTGTATAATAATTAGATAAGGTAGCATTCGAAAGATATCCTGCATTGGCATGATTTCCCCAATTAAATGCGGTATTCCAGTTGTTTATATTTGCTGCAGAAAAATCATTTGAATCCCAATCTTTTGTCCAGGGATACCAGGTTCCACTGAAATAGTATCTCCTGTACACATCATTGTTATTAGCATAGGTAGTATATTCCTGAACTATATGTGTTGATGTATAATAAACTCTTAATTGACCTGCTAAACCTATAGGATAATTATTTGCAGAAGTTGCATTTGCATTTCCTGTCTGAACCCACCATCCTGTAGAAGTAATGCTATTTAAATCTACTGTAGGACCTAATATACCCTTGTAAAGAAAACCTGTATTGTATGCTGATATCCAATCAGAAGAAGTTCCGTCATTTAGTGTTGTAATTCTACCTGTATTATTAATTTTTACAACCTCAGTTAATGTCGGAATTTCCCCATTTGTACCCGTAGCACTCCCATAATTAAATGAAAAATTTTTATGGTTATTCACTGTAAGTCCCCATGAACTTAATGATCCTCTTGGCTGAGTAAAATCAGTGCCATTAAATTGTAAATTTTGTCCTAACCACACCCCATAACCATGGGTCGTATTCGCCAGATTAGTATGGAAAATAGTTGACCCCGCTGCCGTTTGACTGCCAAATAACAGATTATAGGCATCTACAAACTGAGTGTTATTAGCATTGATCACTACCTGACCTGCACTTGTTGAATCTCCCTGAGGTCTCAAATAAACGATTCCTGAAGTTCCATCTCCTGAAATTAATGTAAATGCGGAACCTGTTCTGATTCTGTTTACTCCCTGTCTTTGAACCTGAAGTTCACCCGCCGTACTGTTTATAGTTCCTGCTACCCCTATATTTCCGGATGTATAGCTATTTCCGGAAACATGAAGCCTATACCCATCCAGTGGTAATGATGATCCATTTAATCCAATTCCTACCCTCTGATCTGATGTCCAAAGCAGTGCCTTAGTAGCATTGTAAGTTGTTGCACCGAAATAACCATACGACATTTTTACTGTCCCATCCGCCTCTACAGCTCCAAACCACGCAACAGTATCCACTACGCCATTAGAACCTGCTAACTGTAAAATATCTCTTGAAAATCCGGTTGCTGCCGTTACCGCAGATAAATCTTTTCTTATTGTACTACCACTGGAATGATTCAATGTAAGGGCACCGCTCATCGTGTCTCCTGATTTATTAACATAAGCATTGTTATCCAGGGAACCATCCGCTTTTAAAAACTGGGCAGCAGTGCCGCCCGTTACTTTATAGCCTTTTGAGGTGTTATAATATGCGTATTTTACATCCATGTTAAATATCTTTACGCGTTACTGTTATAGATACAGCATTAGGTAAAGCAGAGTCAAATTCAACATCTATTTTATTTGGATCGGTTAATTTTATTCTGCCATCGATTTTGTAAAACGTTACTGTATCATACATGGCTACATCTATATTTCTGGTCCCTAAATTGTGTACCACACCTCCTGTCCCGGAAATAGAGGTCGTGTATGACTTTACATTATTACTTCCGGCAATTACTCTACCTTTAGCATCAACGGTCACCTCATCATAAGTCCCGGCAGTTACTCCTGTTGCAGCTAATGTCAACCCTGACGTAACATTGGCAGAACCGTCAAAAGTTGCACTCCAAGTAGCGTCACCTGAAGCAGAAATTGTTCTCGGTGTTGTCAGTTTTGCAGCTGATCCGGTTGTATTGACTGCTGCAGTTCCAGTTAATAATGTCGCAGGAACAGCAGTAATAGGGACTGTTACATTTCCAGAACCGTCAATATTTTGTGCTGTTGCAGTAACTCCGGAAAGTGTAATCGTTCGTACTGTAGTCCATTTTGTAGCGGAAAGAACATTTTTCGCTGCATCTGCCGTATTATCGGCATTCCCTAAGCCTACATGAGATTTGTTTAAGACTACAACCCCGGTTAATCCATTTACAGAATCTACAGCTCCGGAAGTGATATAAACGAACGTTGTTCCCGTCCAACGGTAAGTTTTGTTGGTATCAAGGGATACATAAATTTTACCTGTCTCACCAGTGATAAGCGTAGTATAAGACGCTTCTTTATAAAACTTTCCGTCAGCAGTTTTATAATATCCCTCCAAAACATCATCCACATATGATGGCAATTGAGATGCAGGCACCAGTCCTGATGCATCCAGTGCAGCAACCCCATTCGCAGCTCCTTTTTGTGATAACGGAATATAGTTCGCTAAATCCGATGTAGTGGGCATAGAGCCCAGAGACACTGTTATTCCGTTGGTCGTCTGGCTAATTCCCGTAACGACATTTCCTGTACCTGAAGTAGTGACCGGTAAAGAAAATGAAGTGCCTGTCAATGTCAAACCACTACCTGCGCTGTAGGTTGTATCGGTAGAAACTAACGTAATTGTATTTCCGGTCTGGTTAACCGCCATATTAGCACCTGCTGCAAGGGTAACATCTCCGGAAACCAAAGATCCGGATGCACCGCCTTTCAGACGGGTAATGGTATCTGGTGTTGTAAATGATCTGTTTGCTGACAGATCATAGGCTGTACCGTTAATTGTTAAAGTACGTGTTTTAGGCACATAGTCTAACGGATTTAAATTTCCATCATGCCAAAAAGAATTGATTGCCCTTGTTCCGCCGCCGGCAGTTAAAATATCATTGTCTGTTTTCCCTTCTATTTTATACCCTACCGAACTTCTGTAATAAGCGTATTTAATGTCCATAATTATATTTTTTTAATTGTTAACTGAATTATATTGGGTGGCACTGAATCGAATAGCACTTCAATATTATTATTGTCTATTCTTCTCACCTTAATGGGGATTGTAAACATTGTAACTGTGTCATAAGCATCAATCACAAAACTTAGTGTATCAAGATCATGTTTTATCCTGGAGTCTCCCCTAACTCTCTCTTCATGCTTTATTTTTTCGGCATTGGCCGCATCTTCGATATTTTTAATTTTATCATACACCAAATCATTAAACTGATTTTGGTAAGTAATTGCGCCCCAGTTTGAATAAATGCCGATAAGGTTGATTTTATCATCTGAAATATTTCGGATAACAGCTTCTTTAAGCAATTCTATCTGTTCCCTGTTTTCTTTAATATAGTCTACGACTTCCTGAAGCTCATCAAGATTGGCGTCATTAGAGGCTAATATTTCGTTAATTGTCGCAATATGTTCAAGCAGTTCATTATCCTTTGCCTGAAATACATTGACAATTTCCCCAATCTGCTCTTTTGTAAAGACGTTTCCGGTCTCTTCACTCCCATCTATAGTAGCGACAAATTTTATTTTTAATTTTTCTTTCCATTCCTCTACATTAATATCCGTAAGATTGGATGCATTACGTTTTGCCAGCACTGAACTATGTGCGTTCTCATCTTCCAGATGATTGGTGAAAGTTGTGGTAGACAGCGTTTGTTGAAAAGCTTCATGTAAGCCCATCACTTCATCCATTTTGATTTTTTCATCTAAATGGCGGAATGAAGAAAAGGTCTGCTTAAATTGATACTCTGTAGGAATATCACCTTTTTCAAACCAACTGAAAATTATATTTAATGGTGTACTCATCTTGATTATTGAAAATTAGTTTTTGATAAAATTGACAGTTAAGGAAACCTATATTATTTCTAGGCTGATTACTTTGAATGGAATTCTACATTTTTTGAGCGATTTTTGATTCACTCTTCTTTTATACCCCTGTCAATTGGTGGATTACCTGTATGTCATCAGCAAGAAAACTATGCATTCTGTTGATGTTTATATTTACATTCTTCAGAGCTCAAATTTCATTTTTCTTTTGCTCTTATAAAAGTTTTTTGGCCTTCCCATTCTGTAGTTGCAGTAAACTTTGTTTTTCCGAACGAAATAATATTGCTCTGTAATCACATGTTCAAAATTCACTTTTTTTAAACTCCTGTGAAAGTTTTTGCGCCTCTCCATTCTGTAGCTGCAGTAAACTTATGGTTTCAACAAACTCAAACGAACCGAATGATTTATAAAATGTTTGAAATAATCTTGCCTTGGTCACAAACAGCCTTAATTTTTATAAAAACAGGAACTTTTAAAAGAAAATGCTAAATATTCCGTTTAATTCTTAAATTTGGCTAATGCAAAAGTATCTTTACCTCATCATTACATTATTATCTCTTACCAGCTGCTATACTTACCAGGTAAAAAAGCAGCCGGATCCAGCAACCGACAATAAGCAGGGTCAAAAAAAGACGCCCGAATTAGCTAATAATGCCTCAACGCAGCTCCAAAATGTAACAGCTCAACCGCCTGCTGCTCCGATTAATATTCAGGAGAAACTTGCTCCTAACAAAAATGTTAAAATTGATGTTGATGGAAAGAGCTATAAAATAATAGTTGACAGATGGGAAAGCGACAGTCTGGTTGCACATCCTGTTCATAATCCTAAAAAAATTCTGAAATTTCATAAGAACCAGATCAATAGTGAAAAAATTGCAGAAAAACGCTTTTCACAACCGATAGCTGATATCATTACGGTTACTGTTTATGCCGGAATCGGTGTTTTAATATGGGCGCTTGTTCACTAATAGTGCCACATTTATTTGATAAATGACGGTAATAGTCTTTTAACCTATAAAGTGTCTGAAGATAATCCCCGCCTAATCACGAACAGGCAAATGACGCCACTTTAAGATAGGTGACGTCATTTTATATTAGTTATGACTCATCATTTTTAAAACATTTGATTTTCTGCATATTTATAAACTGTCTTTTCATCCCAGACAAACAACTGAATAGAGGTATATGGTGGTATTTTATAAGAATAGCCTGCGCTTTCTATATCAAATCCCTGCCCATAACTATCACTAGCATTGATTACCAATATTCTTTGACCTCTAAAACATTTTCCTAATACAAAGTGCTCTCCATATACACATCTGATCACCAACATTCTATTATCAGAATCATAATATTGAACTCCCGGCTGCTGCTCAATCATACGATGAGATAATCTCATTCTGGAATCTTCATTGGTAATCTCATCATCAAGAAATGCTAAACTTCCGTCCGGGATAAATAAAGTATTAGGTTTTTCAGATTCGGATTTAAAGTTTTTAATAGCCTTTACCGAGCCTGAAACCTGTACTTTATCGGCATCATTGGCATCTGTTCCTATACCAATATTTCTGTTCCCTCTATTGAAGTTAATACCTTCCCAGCCATCATATCTGCTTGAATATTTATAATACTCATCTTTTAACACAGCTAAGTAGAATTCATCATTTTCATTATAGATACCAGATTCTCCACCATGATAATCATCAACAACCATTAATGCATTACCTGTATTGTTAGTAAAATGCTGGTTTACGATAACACCATTACTAGACATATAGTTCCAGTTATTAATATGACCCTGGGAGAAATTCAAATCACTCCAAACAGTTCTCCAAGGCTGCCATCCTGTATCTCCTGAACCGGAATTGCTTCCTCTGAATTTCATTCCATTACCCGCCCTGTCAATAGTTAACTGTTGTCTGCCATCAGCTGAGTTTAGATTTAAAGTAGTAGTATAATTAAACCCGGAAGATGGGGCTTCCTGTCTATAAATTCCAGATTCGGAAACCAGGTTTAAATTAGCAACATACTTTAAATCTTTAAACTTATCATTCCAATTACTTATCATTGTAGTGGTAAGATTACCAGCATCCCAAATTGTATTTCCCTGAAATGTTGGTCTTGATCTTACATGATTAACAGCACCATAACTATCAACAGTCATCGCTATCTGAGGCCCTGCTGCAAACGAATTAGTTGTTGCAAAAGCCATAGATGTACCATTTCCGTCATTACTTCTTACATATATACCGGCTTGCGTTCCACTATTAGAGGAAAACCCGATGGATGCTGTATATTGATTATCAGTATTTGAACCGCTTTCAGTTTCTACTAAGAAAGAATACTCAGCTGATGTACTGGTATTACCCCAGCCTGTGCCTGTATTTTTTGCTCTTCCTTTAATAGTTTTAAGCCCAGTAATATCTTGTTGACCATCGACATTAACAAATTTACCGGAAGCCCAATTTTGTGTTGCTAAAAATACGTAGCCATCTGTTTTATGATATATATATGGTGCACCAGATGATAAACCACTTGAAAACCCTAAAGTTTGAGCATTTTCTGCAGAATTAACTTTAGCATCAGGGTTGAAATTATTATTGGTCCAAAGCGCTTCTCCATCTGACAACAAAGGAATATTACCTTTTTTCGTCATGGTATTTGTATTGATCGCCTGCCAATACTCTAAATGATTGCTGAATAAAGGAAAATCTATTCTATGGTACCATGTATTATTTCCTGCAATGTGTAAAGAGTTACCATAAGTAGTTGGAAATCCAGTACCTGAAGCCCAATCTGTAACACTTAAAGGATAATCTGTTTTTACCGCAGCTGCATCCTGATGATTACCTCTTTTCGCTAAGTATTCTGCGGGATTAAAATTGTTAGTCGTCCACGGAACGCCACCCTGAATTCTAACAACACCATTGTCTGAATTTAATAATAAATCACCATCATTTACCGCTCTGACTACAAAATTGTCTCCAGTTCCACCCCATGTGGCAGAACCTCCATCAGCTCCAATATACGCTATATCTTTTGCCCCATCATACTTTTGCCAGGTCAAATAATTCCCTGTTTGTGCAGTACTTTTCCACTTCCCCAGCATAGCTGAAGACTCTATATTTAAAGCACCTGTCATAGTACCGCCATCTTTTCTGAGATAGTTTCCTAACTCTGAAGATGACACAAAATCTGCTGCTAATCTATGACCGCCGCCCGCAGTTAAAAGATAGTTATCATTATAGCCAATTTTATTAAAACCTTTTGATGAAACCTGGCCAGCATCAGTGAATTCTATACCATTACTTAAATCCCAATCTTCCGCATTATTTGAAGCAGAAGGAGCCAATATTAAGTTGTTATTTGTAGGTTTCTGAATGGACCAGGATTTATAGGAACTATTTTTTAGTTTGAAAGGTATTCTGTTGTAATAGGATTTTGCTGCAGAGATAATTTCATCCGTATTCCTTGTCTGATAATCACTTGGCTTGAAATTTACATTGTCCCAGGCTCTTCTCCATAGAGTCCAGTTGCCATTATGCCCGCTTCTATAAACTAATTCTCCTGCATCTGCACTCGTATCATTATATTTTACCTGTAATTGTGCTGTGGTATCCTGAGCCCCCATATGCAACATAGGACTGTATAAATGCTGAACTCCTCCTGCATTATTGTTGGCTCTATAAACTCCGGAACTGGAATAGCCTCCAAGACTGTTGAAGTTATCATTAAACTGAACTGCTTTAGGGATATAGCTGCTGTCTGCAAAATTAGTTAACCAACTTCTTGTAGCTACAACATCAGAAGGTAGTGTAATGATATTGGCAGGATATAAGTCAAAGTTAGGTTCTAGCGCATGAGACCATCCTACATTCCAATCATTATTATAGTTTCCATATTTAACTTCCACTTTAGCAACTTCAAATGATAAATATCCATTCCAAAATGTGTTCGCCTCTCCTAATAAAATACTGACATATCCGTCAGTTCCTATCCCAATTCTTGCGGTAGTTGTAGGAAAATTATCTGTTACTTCCCATATTGCTTTTGAACCATTAGGAACCATAGTCCCTGATACATATTTATAAAAAGCTACATTGACTTTTCCCAGGTATTGGCTTTCATATCCATAAATATTAATATCAATACTAAACATAGCATGTTCTGGTGAGGCTTGTGGCATTTTAATAGCTAAAACCCCTGTATGTCCTCCATCCTCATAATAGCCCTGATAAACTTTATTAAATATCCTTACCTTATTCTGATGCTTGCTTATAGATCCACCACCATTAAATTCTAAGTCATTTGCCCCAAGATTAACATCCTGTGTCGCGCCATTATAGGGAACATAATTATTTAAAGCCGATGCATTAACAAAAGTTGACGGATCTAAATTATGAGCATCCCAAACCACTCCGTTTACTCCATTTTTATAGTGTATGATATCATTACCATTAGACTCTATAATAGTATTAATAGTAGGATTTCCTATATATAATGTAGACGGACCACTATAATTTAAAACCTGGTTATTTCCTGTAGTAAATGAACCAGAATAAATACCTACTTTAGAATAAATCTGACCTGAGCGTCCCATAAAATGGGTAGGATTATTGGCATCGCCAAAATGAAAACCTATCCCTTCACCCAGGCTATTGGCATTTCCCTGATAATAAGAAAGTCCATAATCATCAGCGCTGGCAAATGACCAGATCCTATTTCTTTCATCTGCTTTGTAGAACCTGTTTTGAAAGCCTTCATCTGTCTGCACAAAGCCTCTTGAATGGATTCCGTAAGGAGGAATAAACTGGGAATCTGTATAAGCAGAAGAAGCCAGTAAACCACCCGATAAAATAACCTGAGAACTATTACCATTTAAACCCGCTATAGGCCTATCTGAATCTAATACCCAATAGCCACCTGTATCTTTCTTCTCCCAAAATGTACCATCAGAAACTAACTCTTCTTTTGTAAGTAAATGTTTAAGCTTGATCTCAACTCTTTTTGTACCTCCCGGGTCCGGATGATCCGAAACTGAAGTAACCCGGTTTCTACCCTGGTCTAAACCTCCATATCCAACGGTTACTTTTACATCAAACCCTTGCCAATAAGACAATTGAGTAAACCAAAAACAAAGTTTACCGTTTAAATTTAAGGCTGTAATTCCATTCCAGTAATATAATGTAGAATAGCCGCTGTGAGAAATAATAGTCCCGTTATAGATATAACCCTGGATCTTACAATCTAAAGGCTGATCACTTCCGTACATATTACCTTTAATCTCTAAAAGAAACTGATCTCCATAGTCTACAGAATAGTCTACATCAGTTTCAATCAGTGTTCCCTGTGGAAAGTTTCTTCCGGAATGATACCAGGAATCTTCTTTTTTTCGGGAATCATAGTCTCCGCCGCCGCCTGTAAGAAACTTTTCATCATTTGACCCGTCTTTATAATACCCGGCCGCCTGGACATAATCAAAAGCATTACCATTAATATTCATAAAGTGGTAACCGTTTGACCTATACTGCAATGTAGCGGCATAAAGGCCCGGCTGGTGAAAAGAAATTGCAGGGTAAATTGTATCAGATACACCATTACCTCTTAATTCTAAAGCCACTGAATTATAAGCATTGCCTGTAGCTCCTGAAAAGGCTTTTCTTACCGGTATATCTTGATAGGTATTAGTCGTCACTACATTTAAATCAGACACGATGTCCGCGTGGGTTCTTGTGCTGATTTTTTTCGTTACAGAATTCCAAACCATTACAGTACCTGCATCGTTTGGAACACTTTTCACAATTATTTCGCCTTCTACAGCGATGTGATTGTTAAAATATTCAGGAGCAATCATTAGTCTAATCTTGCAGTTAAAGTAATTCTATATTCATTCGGAGTAAGAGGTGCTAAAACATCTATCTGTACATCATTTGCCGATGTAGCCACACAGCTTACATTTATTTTTCTGTTATCAGCATTACGATAACAGATATAATCAACATTCAGGGTATTCCAGCCATGAGTAATGGAAAAAGTGACAGAAGAGCCATCTCCGATCTGCCATGTTTTGGATTTAATTTTTGCATCCAAAACAGCTTTAGTAGATTTTGGAGTCATTGCTTTAACAGGATTGACTCCCTCAATCGCTTCAACATCTGTAGCAATTTGAATCAGTCCTTTCACCGCATCTGTAGCATCTACAATATCAGGAATACCTTTTTCAATAATCTGATAATTTTTAGGAGCATTGGAAGCGTCATCAGTATTGGCAATAAGATGATCACCAACAGAAACGGGCTCATTGCCCACCCAGCCATTTGCTGTAATAACCCACACCATCCCTGTTTTAATGGTAGCTGATGTAACGGGTGACGGAGCCGTCATTGAACCTTCGGTAGTAGAAGGAATATAACCTCCCGGCTGATAGATCAATGCTCCTGTAAGGCTTTGTCCTATTAAATTTTCAATATAAGTTTTAATCTTATTGGATGACCATGTATAGGTGCCTGACTGAGTAGCATCATTCAAAAAAATAGAAACAATATCTGCGTTGGTAAGATTACGGCCTGCTATTTTAATAACATGTCCTGAACTATTGGTCAGTATCTGACTTAGCAACAGAAGTCCGCTTGTCTGATCTGTTTGAAATGGATTATTAGTCAGCGGATAATCAGGATGTATATAATTCTGAGCCAAATTAACCCATTCAGTTCCGTTCCATTGATGCAGCTGACCGTTATAATCAATTACCCAACCTGCAGGAACACCATCCGTACTTGGAAATGAAGTAAATTGTTGAAAACGGGTACGTTTCAGCTCCCCGAAAAAATTATCCTGATGTGCATTATTACTGATTACTGCGTTATTATTCATGTTTTTATTTTTTATGGTTTAACTTTTAAAATGAGAATATTAATTGGATTAACGAGATCGCCTATCATCTTAACCTCTATGGTTTGATTGGTGGCATAATCGTCGACATTTATTTTTTTACCCGTGACACTATCTCTGGCCTGAATGATCACATTTTCTGTTTCAAGGGTATTAGGAAATACAGCATTTCCTGTGACTTGTACCACTGCACTTGTAGGGGTCTGCGAGATCAGTAAAACCCTATCATAGATTTGCTTGTTAAATTCCTGCTGATTTTTCGGGCTGCCTAGCTCATTGTAGTCAAGTAACAGCTTTACTTTATCTTCCCTTGATTCTCCTATTGGAATAGCTTTTAAAGCTTCAATATCGTCACGGTTTTTTTTAATGAAGTCTACGATTTCCTGAAGTTCATCCAAAGACAAATCATTGGATAATAATATATTTCTAATATTTTCTATCTTCAGGGCTAAGTCTTTATCAGCATCTTTCAATGCATCAACAAAGCTATCTACCTGTATTTTAGTATATGCATTACCCAATTGATCAGAACCGTCAATGGTAGCAACATTGCTAATTCCAAGTTTACTTTTCCAGCTATTAACATGAGCTGAAGTCAGGTTGCCCGCATTCAGTAAAGCCAAATATTCAGAATGAGCATTTGGGTCTTTTAAATGTGCCTGAAAGGCTTCCGCACTGGCAAATAATTGAAAAATTTCTTCAAACCCTTCAATACCTTCCATAGGGATTAGGTCATCTTTGTGATAAAAAGATAAAAATGTGTCTTTAAACTGGGTTTCTGTTGGAAAATCTCCAGTTTCAAACCAACTGAAAATTGTATGTAATGGTGTACTCATTTGATAATTGATAATTAGTTTTGATAAAATTGATAATTGGAGAAAGGCTTAAAGATTATTTCTATTACGTGGCATTTTCAAGGGAATGAAGAAAACCATATCGTTGCAGATGAAGTGAAACCGGAACAAGGCAGACCACTTTCTGAAATTACCTGACTTTGGAGATTTATTTCCAATGATAATAGGGTTTAAAGTCCCCATTATTAGGTGGGAATTGTTTATTTAGAAAAGAACAAATCAGCTTCAGCCTTTCTTCTGCGGATGAGCCCGTTTAACGTTTTTCCGGCAGCGGTAATATATTTTGTGGTAAACCAATTTCTGATTGCCTGCTCTTCTGCTTTTTTATTAATCAAAGAAAATAGTCCATCTGATCCTCCGGTATTGTAAGTGTGAGATACGAGAGCATCAAATTGATTTTGAGTAAGAATGACTTTAATTTTACTGTTGACTATTTTTTCATAGGTTGGTAAAACAGCTGAAAACAGCTCTATTCCTTTCTCTTTGCTGATTGCAGTATCTTTCATGGTTACTTTCTTTCCTCCAGGATAGTATGTGTTACCATACCCAATTGTCGGAATTCCTGCAGAATCCAGATAAGGCTTTGAACTGAAACCTTCAAATGATACAATCAGGTTTATTCCTTTTTGTGATGTCTTCATTGCTTAAAATATTTGTAGGTGAAAAAGATGAGTATTAAAGTGATTCCAAGAACCGTAATGATGATCCAGGCTACAATTTCAAATCCATTTGATTGAATTTTTTTGGTTTCTTCAGAGACTTTTGAAGCTACTTCTCTGATGGTTTCTTTTGAACTGGTTTTCTGGGTTAAATCCTGAATAACATGAGTAGATTCTTCTTTTTTAACCTCTGATTTTTCATGGCGGGCCTTTGCATAATGGTTGATGATAGAATATTCTGCATTTCCCACGATGGAAATACGTTGAATGGTATCTCTCCCTACGACGTTATGGAAAACCAAGGGATTAGATGCATCAGATTTTCCTTTGATCAACAGATCTCCGGATATTTCATGTCTCTCTTCCTTCAGCAATACATCACGTGACATGCTTTGAGTTGATTGTGAGTTTTGTACGCTTAAAGAATCAGCTTTTACTTTTTCTGTTTCTTGTGTATTTTCTTTATAAGTGGTTGTAATTTTGTGCTTACTTCGGCAGCCCAACATGAAGCTGCTCAATAGGATCAATAGCAGAATCTTTGTTTTCATTAGTTTTAGTTTTAAAAATTGAACAGATGTATAACTTTGATTTTTTCAATTCCAGAAAATCTAATTGAAATTCAAATTCTTACATAAATATTTTATCTTCCTTTACATACTCTTTTTTGATGCTATCCAATAACATGTCTACACTTACTTTGTAACCAGGTTCTTTTAAGGCAATTGCTTTTAAACTCACATCTTGTATGATATTCATAATATTAGAACCGGTTAATTCATATCGTTTGGCAATTTGTTCCAGATCAATATCTTCAAGCTGTAATTGTTCCGGTACATTTTGCTGCCAGATACGCAGACGCTCTTCATGCTTTGGGTTATTGAATTGTATGCAGCTATGAAAGCGTCGCGTAAAGGCTTTATCCATATTATTTTTAAAGTTCGATGCCAGAATAATAAGCCCTGAAAATGTTTCTATGCGTTGCAGCAAATAAGAAACTTCCTGATTGGCATATTTGTCATGGGCATCTTTTACAGAGGTTCTTTTTCCGAAAATAGCATCTGCTTCATCAAAAAATAAAATCCAGTTTTTATTTTCTGCTTTGTCGAACAGTTTAGCTAATTGTTTTTCTGTTTCTCCGATATATTTTGAGACCAGCATAGAAACATCTACTCTGAAGACAGGGCGTTGGGTGTATTTTCCCAGAAGACTGGCGGCAAGAGTTTTTCCTGTTCCCGGTTCTCCATGAAACAATACTCTGAACCCTGGTTTAAGTTTTGTCTGCATGTTCCAATCTTCCATAAGAATCCGGCTGCTATGGTACCAGGATTCAATACTTTTAAGCTCCTGCATCGTCGTTTGAGGAAGTATTAAATCTGTCCATGATCGGCGGGTGTGTATTTCTTCTGCCGGAAAATCATTGCTCATTTTAGGCAATAATTCCAAGCCAAAAAGGATCTTATTAAAAGCTTCTTCATGAACTCTTATCTGACTGTTCTCATGAGCTGAACCTGAAAAAGCAATGAGTTCTTCTTTACTTAAGACCGAATCCGGACTGAAATAATCCAGTGCTTTCAATCGTTCTGAAATACTATCGCCTCCTAAAATATATTGAACGGTCTGAATTGTAGGATAAAAGAGCCTGCCGCTATCGTTGGTTGAACAGAAGTCAAACATCGCACTCCCTGGAAACTCCAAATAAATACGTTTCAGTAATGCGGGATCTAATCGTGGTAATAAAGCCATTAAAAGAATCACAACTTCCTGATGGGCAAGCCCTTTCCCTGAAATATAATCTCCTAATTGAAAGTTTTCATGGTTATTGGTATTAAATTCAGGGGCTCCTACACTAAAATCCTCTGATGGATTGTTTATACGCCATGTAATAACCTTTTCTAAATGAGTAAATAATTTTTGTAATTGTTCTGACTCCATTGCTTTTTATGCTTTTAAAGATCTGATGTATTGCCTCTTTTTTACTTTAAGATGCTTTCACCTGTCCTGTGATTGATTTCAAAAAACCTCAACCGGAAAGTAGCTCACATTCGAGTGTCTCTCCACAACTGCCGAAGCTGCTGCTTTTGGAAAGCCGCTCCGTCATTGGAGTCCTGCTTTTTTAAAGAATCAATCTACGCCTGAAAGAGAACAGCAGATCCGAAGGTCTGTTACTCTGCTTCCGGGAAGAGATTCTAATGCTTTGCATCAGAAAATTCCGGGATTCCAGGTGCTAAAAGGTGTCCTGTTAATGAGAATCTCTCCGATTGAGGTAGGTTTTGTATTGTATATGATTTTAAATATCGTGCAACACATCTCAAGGATGGTTACGTTGTATTCTGTAGTTTGTTTAAAAAACCTCAACCGGAAAGTAGCTCACATTCGAGTATCTCTCCACAGCTGCCATTGGAAAGTTGCTCCATCATTGGAGTCCTACTTTTTTAAAGAGTCAATCTACGCCTGAAAAAGAGCAGCAAGTCCGAAGACCCGTCACTCTGCTTCCAAGAGGAGATTCTAATGTTTTCACATCAGAAAATTCCGGGATTCCAGGCGCTAAGAGGTGTCCTGCTAATGAGAATCTCTCCGATTGAGGTAGGTTTGTGATTAATCAATAATGTAATTAACCAAATCGTTAAAGTCCCGTCCTAAAATAATTTTTATATTAACAGGATACGAAGTATATTTTGTTCCGTTTATCTCAATTTCCAAAAACATCTGAATAAGAGAAAATGGTTTTCTATGATGAACTGTATGTCTGAATGAACCTGGTCTGGTAAGTGTCCCCGATGGATAAAATTCATTAACCTCTGATCCAGGTCTGAAATAATGAATAGGATTAATGTCCAGAATCATTTCTTTAGAAGTTACCGGGTATTCGGACATTCTGCCCCAGAATATTGCATCTAATAACTGTTCTTTGTAAAAGCCTCCATCTTTCACTACATCCTTGATCTTTTTTTTCTGTTTGTAACGTTTTATGATAATCTTAGGCTTGTATTTATCAATATCTAATTCGTTTGACAATTTTACCTTTAAAAATTTATAACTTACATTTCTGCTGAAAGCGTGTATATAATTATCTATTGGCTGTGGTTCGCTTCCATATTCCGCTTCAAGGTTGATATGCCCACGTCCTGATTTTTCAATATTTGCGGCCCGATAAAAATGATAGTATTTGGAGGTCCAGTCTGCAGATGCCTTTACATCCAGGCCGAAATTAAGCTCATTCAAATGAAGATAATTATCTATGAATCGGCCAAACTGGCTTTCTGTAGGATATTTCCCGGTTTCAAAGTAGGTTTTCAGCTCCTGTCTTGGGATTAATGTATTGTTTGCTTCCATGATATTTTAGTTTTCTTTATTTGCTTATGTTCTTAGTATACCTTTTTTCAGGAGCTGATTACCCGTTGTGATGTACAGTTGAAAATTGATTCTTTTTTTGTTGCCATAAAAGTTTTTCGGCTTCCCTATCCTGTAGTTGCAGCAACTCACATCTTACTCATAAACAAATAATTACCCCTAAAATCAACGACTCACATTTTTTCTACTTAGGCAATACATTTCCATCTTCTGTTTTTCACAGAATTTATTATTTGCTTTCAAAAAAATAGATGTGACAACCCTTCATTCCGCTTTCCGGATGAAATTCCAGTGGAAAAAGCTTTCCGCTGCAGAATATCTTACCGATTGAGGTTGTATTTTTAGTAATGAGAATGTAACGGATTACTTCTCAGCCGGCTTGTAGGTCTCAATATTTTTTATATTGACAGGATACGGCTTGTTTTGTATTTACGCAGTGTACAGTTCAAAATTAGTCACTTTTTTGTTCTTATAAAAGTTTTTTGCCCCCGCTTGTCTGTAGTTGCAGTTCCTTATTTTTTAGGCTTTCTTATTTTACATTCTCATAATAGCTGCATTCGATTCTTACATTTCTGACGTCATTGATCCTACCGCCATTCACAGAATTCTGGTTTTGTCCTGCTGATAAATAACTTGTCGTCAAAAGGGTATCATTTTCGGCATTATAAACGTCACACTTTATGTGTTGATTGATGTTTGTAAGGTCCGCCTTATAAAAGAAGGTCAAATAATCTCCCAGATCATAATGATCCGTAATGGTATCTTCAGCTCTATACCGATCACTCCATCCAACGGCTTCTGTTCTATACCAGATAGGTACTTCCGTTTTATTAATGAATTTAATATTGGTGTTTAAAATGTTTATTTTTTGTCCATAAGCTCCTCTTGTGATTTGTATGGGTAAGCCGATACTGTCCACCTCTCCAAAGTCAAAACCAGCAGAAACGGCCTTCAGATTATTTCCGAATAATCTATTAATAGTATAGGTCTGATTCAATTGGTAAGCCAGAATGTAATATTCCGTTTCTCCTAAATCACCTTCCAAGATTTCTTTTACTTTTATAGTATAAGGTGCACTGCCTATCACATACTGTTTATCAAAAAGGCTTTTGAAATCACTTGATGAAATCACCTGATCCGGCGCATCATTTGTACTTACCACTATTGAAAATTTTAAATTTCCGACACCATTTGCTAAATAATTAACAAATAGGTTATCAATAGATGCTAAACTATTGGCAAAGACTGCCAATTCTTTTTTGGTAAAGACATCTTCTCTAAGCCTTAAAGAATCTATTAAATCTGCAAACTGGCTTTCTGTAGGATATTTCCCTGTTTCAAAATAGATTTTTAACTGGTCTCTGGTTGTTAGTTTATTTTCCTCCATAATACTTTTTTATAACTTATGCTTCTTAGCATAATTACACTTTGGTTTCAATGATTATTTTATGTTATGTTTTAATGTTTCGAACTCATCCTTTTTTAATTCCTGTGAAAGATTTCCGCCCTCTATTTTGTAGTTGTGGTTCCCTTCAGCTTTTCAATAACAGGAGAGTAGTGAATTGTTTTCAAAGCTCAAAATTCAGCCTTTTTGTGTTCCCGGGAAAGTTTTTTGAGCTCTCTATTCTGTAGTTGCAGTAAGTCTTATTTTTTAAGAATCAGATCGCTTTTTTACTGTGTATCAACATCTATGGATACCTATCTCTTTTTGTCAATCTTTATTTTCAATTCACAGAATTTATCTATTGCTTTTGAAAGAAAAACAGATGTGATATTCTTTTATTCTGCTTCTGTGATAATATTCTGATAATCACATTCTATTCTTACATTTCTGGTTTTATCAGTTCCTCCATTACATGGAATGTTTATATTGTTTTGGTTTGAAGCCAGGTAACCTGTCGCTAAAAGCAGATCAGTATCTTCATCATAGACCCTGCATTCTATAGACCTGCCAATTTTCCGAAGGTCTGCTCTATAAAAGAAATTCAAATAATCTCCTATATCATAATGGTCAGTAACAATGTCTCCACTTGTATATTCATGTCCCCAGAGATTTCCTCCCCCATATGTCATATACTCAATAAATACATCAGTTTTATTGATAAACTTAATATTTGTGTTAACAATATTTATTTTTTGTCCATAATTACGCTTGCTTATTTCAAAATAAAACCTTTTACCTTTAAGAGGACCGAAGTCGAACCCATCAGGAATTGAAGGCAGCGTATTTCCAAACAATCGAGACATCATATTATAAAACATATAAGCTGGATCTGTTTCGTAGCGCAAAGCATAATATTCGTTTTCACCTAAATTTTCTGCTGAGAATTTTTTTGCCTTAATGGTGTAAGGTGCACTACCAAAGAAATATTGCTTTACTCCTTCAAAATTACTGCCTTTACCCGCATCAATTATCTGGTCTTCTTCATCCTGTGAGCTTATGACAATTGGAAATTCTTCATCTTCAGTACTATTATTTACGTAACCAATGAATCCGTTATCAATAGCTTCCAGCCTATTGGCAAGAGTTATTATTTCCTTATTGGTAAGACCATCTTCTTTATGTCTCAAAGAATCTATCAGATCAGAAAATTGGTTTTGTGTGGGAGCTTTACCCGTTTCAAAATAGGTTTTTAATTGGTCTCTTGTTGTTAATTTATTTTCTTCCATAATACTTTACTCTTATTTACAATGTATGCTTGTCAGCACAATTATTTTTTAGTCTCAATGATTATTTTATGTTATGTTTTAAAGTTGGGAGCTCATCCTTTTTTAATTCCTGTGAAAAATTTTCGTCCTACGCTGTAGTTGCAGTACCCTTTAGTGATAAGAATTGGATGATGGGTGACTCGATTTCAAAGTTCAAAATTCAGCTTTTTTTTATTCCCGGGAAAGTTTTTTGGCCTCTCTATTCTGTAGCTGCAGTACCTCTTTTTTTCAGAATAATTAAAATAGCCATGCTTCATCAGAATGAGCACTTTTATATCATAAAACCTGGTCCATATCTATAATAAAAAAGGCTCGGATTATAAAATCCAAGCCTTTTTAACTTATATATTTAACGCTAGTTTCTGTTTCGCAGAGTTAATAATTAATCTAATTTAAAGAAGAAATATACTACCGCTGCCCATTCTTTTTTGACTCCCCTGGCATACCCGATCGTACTGTGGCTGCTGTTTTCTACCGTTCCATCATCTTTAATGTAACCAATGGTGGAATGACTGCTGCTTTCTACAGTCCCGTCTTTTTTTACATAACCTACTGTAGAATGGCTTTTGTTTTCGATAGTTCCGTCACTTTTGATATAACCAATCGTGCCGTGGCTTTTATCTTCGATAGTTCCATCATTTTTAATGTATCCCACGGTGGAATGACTGCTGTTTTCTATGGTTCCATCACTTTTAATATACCCTGTGGTGCTGTGACTTCCGGATTCTATAGTTTGAGCACCTACGGAAAGACCGAAGAGCAAGGAACAAAGGAATAGTATTTTTTTCATAATCAATATTTTAATGAGTTATTAACTTTGGTTTATTTGATGTATTCAAAAGTATTGATTATTCTTTTATGTTGGATGTGATACAATTAAATCCAAGCTTATTTTTTTGGAATATCGAGTTTTATTGGAGGAAAAAGCGAAATTTCTATAAGCTAGAAATTTCGCTTTTTGTAAACTAATTTTTAGATATTAAAAACCGCTTTATTTCTAAAGCGGTTCAATCATTTATGAAAATTTAAACTTCTTCTTTGTCTATTATTTTCATGATCTCTTTTGCCTTTTCCTCATCTATAAACTCACCTGGAGTTGGGTCTGGGTAATAGCTATTTATTTGAGGAAATTCATGCCATTGTTTATCGTAATATGTTTCTCCTATTTCTCCTATTTTATCATATACTACTCTTCTGTGTAGTTCTTTGAATCCAGCTTCATCATCATGAACATAAATGAAATCAATTATTTTGATTATTTCTTTTTCTTTATTCATTTTTAAGTAAATCTATATTTTTAGGTGTTTCTATATTTTTATATGCTTCTGCTTGTTTGGCATTATTTGTAGCTTTTAATTCTGCTGTTGCATCAGCAGCTCTTGAAGCTTCGTATAAATCGTGTGTTTCAGATTTTACCCGGAATGTTTCATTTGTATGAAATTGCAACTCAAATTGTTGCCCATTTGGTGTTTCAAAAGTTACATTTAACCCTCTATATGAGCCATCTCCTTGAAACCAGGCATTAAATGCCTTTGTTTTTTTATATCCTTTTGCTTCAAGCTCTTTGACTATTTTAAAATAATTTTCTACATATACTTTTGGCTCAAATGTAATAGTAAATCTAAGGACATCATTCATTTTTGAAGCAACTTTATTTATAGCTTTTTCAATCCCAATCTTTTCTATATGTCGATCCTGAGTTCTATCATAAATCTTTCTAGTTAAAGATTCCTCTCCTTTTATTGCAAAATCCAACCCTTCCATTTTGCCTCCGGTCTCTTTCGCTAAATTTAGTAAATCAGCCTGTACTAATTCTTTTTCTAACTCTGCATTAGCAATTAATTGTTTTGCTTTTTCGTTTGCTATAATATATTTTGGAGTCTCTCCCTCAATATCTTCAGAATATTTTAATCTTTCATCAACCTGTTTAGGCTTTTCTTCAAATATATCACTTTTCTTTAAATTATCATCAATCTCCCGCAGAGCTTTTTCAGATAAATTTTTGGTGATCTCTATTTGCTTCTCATTGGCTCTTTTACCCACTTCTTCTTTGCTGATAAACTTTTCATATTCTTGTAGCACAGCATCACAAGCCTCAGTATCCTTCGCCAATTTCACTCCTTCTTGCATTTTGTTTACTGCCTGTACCTGTTCTTGTATTAAAGCATCTATATGTTGTGGCACTTCTGTACGCAACTCTTGTAGTAGACCTTCTTTATAGGTTTCTATTCCTTTTAACCCTTCAGGTGTCTGACTTATAGCTTTCCAGGTGGTAGCTTGCCCGTTTTGAGTAGTTGCTTGCACGTAAAAATCATCACCTGCTTTATCCAATCTTTCTATAAAAGTTTGAATATCCATTTGGGCCAACTCATTGGCTGTTTGTACTGCATTTTGTTTAGCCTGCTCTCCGCTTTGTATTAAACTTTGTTTATTATTTTCCAGCTCTGTCAAAAATCCGTTCTTCACTGCAGCAAAATTATCGAGACCTATCATCTCTCTTAGTTTAGCTCTAAAGTTTTTTACACTTTCTCCTATTTTAGCCAGTGTTTTTGGGAAATAGGTTTTTGCAATAAAGCCTGCTGCTTTTGCCAGACCCAGCATAGCCAAAGCTACTATAAAATTAGCGCGTGCAGAAGCTGCCTGATTTACATTTTCCTTAAAGGTATTGGCATCTTTAGCTTGTGATGCAGCCTTAATACGTGCTTCAGATTCTAATGCCGACAAAGTGATGGTAGTATATAACAATACTTCTACAATTGTAGCTATAACTGCTGCCACCTCACCTACCCCGGTAAGCAAAGCAATGACAGCAACTATACACACTGCTGCCAGCAACCAACCCGAGATTTTAGCACCTGCTCCCAAACCTGCTGCTAATCGTTGCCATGCATTGACATCTCCATTAGCAGCTTCTTGAATATCTTTTTCTATGGCTTCTGCTGCTTCAGGTGTATTCATCAACGTAGCCGCTTTAGCAAAATCTTTGATAACTTCGCCCGGATGGTCTTTCATATACTGCAATTGCGCTCCAGTCGCTTTTGTAGTCTGTTCTCTGGCTAAATCATACTGGTCGCTTTCAGATATTTTGCCTATTTGGTTTTCATCAAACCCATTCCATGAACCCTCTATTGCTTCCTGCATAGACTGGGGAACATTGGCAGCTTGTGCTTGCTCGCTTAATGCTTTCAGTTCCTCTTTTTTTGCCAAAAATAAATCAACGGCTTTTTCAAATAATTCTATATTGTCTGTAGCTTTCAGTGTAAGAAGTTGGAATAATGCTATATCTTCTTGTGACAGTTGTTTCAATTTTTGAGCAATTACCAATAAACGTTGATAATCTGATGGTTTAAGATTACCTTTTTCTAACTTGATAAGCTTTTTTATTTCATTAGGTAATTTAGCCAGTTCGCTTTTCAATTCTTCAAGGGTTTTTTCCTGGTTGGGTTTAGTGGTATTTTCTTCACCAGATTCTTTACCCGATTTTTCTCCATTTCCTGTACCTTTACCTCCCACGACCCCTTTATAGTCAGATTTCCGGTAATCTGCAGTTCCTCCTGAACTTACAAGCTTTTGTACATATGCATTTTCAAATTCAGGCGTCCAGGAATGATTGACTTCTTCTCCAAAAATCATTCTTTCTGCGTATCGATCCAGCTTATAGTTAGTATCTATACTACGGCGAAATTCATCCGTTTTGTATGTATCGAAATGCAAGGTATACACATCACCTTTGTGCGTTACTCTTTCCTTACCACCTGCCTGAAATACAAGTTCAGGTGCAAGAATTTGACTTTCAGCTGTTTGTTCCTTCGGCTGATATGTTTCAGGTTTAACATCATGATAATCTTGTACCTGATTGATATTCAAGGCAAATAGATAGCCTTTTTCCGCATCTCTGGTTTCCGGATGGTTGGGATCTCCAGTTTTTGCTAAACTTTCCTGCTGCTTTTTATACATTATTTCCGAGCCCTGATCGTAAATGGTTTGTGAACCATGAACCATCGGGGTAGTACCATTGGCACCAACTGTATTATTATTAGAATTTCCTGATCCCTTTATAATATTCAGATTGCCAGATTTTGGTATTTGTACACCACTCACCTTTGCCTCTGATTGATGAACAACCACAGGCTTATTCTGTCTTTGATTTTGGTGGGCTTTGTTGTCTTTTTCTACAGGTTTTGCTGCTTTCATTGACTTAGTTTTTTAGTTTCATATTGTTTAAAAGACCTATAGGCACAACCAAAATATTGTGCCTTATAGGGTGCCTGCCGGGTTAGAAAAATCATACCGGGTGAGGTAGATTCTTTAAGAATGTAAGTAAATAGAAATGGTATTTGACTTTGAGAAACAGGCAACACTGAACCATTTCCTAGTTTGTTCTCTTGTTTTGAATTTTCAGTTTTTTTTAAGTTTGGTAATTCACTCTTTTTCAGGTAAATTATCTGTTTAGTGACTGATTCTTTATGTTGCAGTAAATATCAGAGTACCAGGATAAGTTGACATTTTTATATTCATTTATCCACTCTGTTTCCTTTAGCTGCTTCTTTATGTGATTTCCAGAAAAATGGTCACTTTCGTTTTCATTACGTTATTGGTTATTAGTTCATACCCTCATTTTTTTCTTCCTTCTCATCAGAAGATCGATCTGTATTGGAACCATATCGGTTTTCAATAAGAAGATTCACTGCTTTATCAATCCAGTTAGGCAGATTATTAGTGATCATTTTCAGAAATTTATCATAACCGTATCCCAGTACAAACAATACTCCTGTTGAATACCATTTGTCATGCAATTCAGCTCTGTTCATTAAATAGCTCATTGTAAAACCCACAATCACCACGATTACCAATGTGATAAAGTGTTCCCATGGCTGTTTTTTCTCTTTATTTTGTATGGAGACCAGTACCCTTAATAATCCTCCTGAAAATGCTATTGCAGTTCCGATCAAAAGGGCTTTTATACTATCCAAATTCATTCGTTTCCTATTATATTATTTATTAAAATTTTTGATTTTCCAACAACTTTCAGATGCTTACTTATTCCTGAGACAGGATGTACATATCATCTAAAAATTTTCGGATTTTCCGGATATTATCACTCTCATCTGCATACGCCAGTTCATCAATAAGATCGCTGATATCTCTACCTTGTTTCTTTAGTTTTTCTTTTCCTTTTTTCTTTTTTTTATTTTCTTTTTTTTTCATGGTTTCCAGAATTTATTAAATGAATAATTTCTTTTTAGTTTTTTAAGTTAATTTCCCTTCCAATACAGTAAGACCAAACGGTTTCTTTTTAAAACTCGTGTTTCATGTAAAAACAATAGAACTAAAAAGCAAAACCGTTTTTCACCTTACTATTTTATACTTATAATTTAAATTTGAGAAAGATGTCAGGACAGCCCTTCAATCTGATGCACAGGTCTACTGAGGGTACAGCGAATCTTTTTTATCTTTTTAGAATGAATAATTTTTAGGATATGAATCGTAGGTACACATTATCTACAAACACTATCTTACTGATATTCAAATTACACTATATTAAATGCTAATAACTGAGCTTTCTTTCACAAACCATCATTATGGCTGAAGAATGATATTATATATTGTTCTTTCGGACAGGAACAACATTTCCATCAGCTCATTCACAATGACTTTCATCTGTTTATCCTGATTACGTCTTACATAATCAATGACAAAATCTTTTCTTTTTTCGACTAATTCTTTACTACGTTTCATATTCTATGGTTAAAAGTTTTTTGGTTAAAAAGTTTTTTTTTGAGTCAGACAGGTCTTCCTTTTCTTACTATTGACCGTTTCATTAAGTCATAAGAAACCCTAAAGACGAATATTCCGCCTTTTAAAAGATGTCTAATTCAATTATTTAATTTTGTTTTTTTAGAAGCCGGTACCAGGTATTTCCCAATAAAAATCTTACCCTGACTTCTTTATTCTAAATTTCATTTGCCCTTCAGGATGTATTAGCAGCTTTACTGACAACTATAATTAATCGATATTTTATATGCCGAACAGTAATCTTATTCTACATTTTGGACTTGTTTTTTATTTTCAGGAAAAACAAAGAGCAGAATGACTGCTTTTATTCAGATGTCAATCAAAAAAATAAACGCATTTTTATCATTAATCAAGTAAAAATCAAACGAACAAAAATCAAATAAACCCATATTTAAAGCGCACTTTTTACATTTTTAAAGTTATTCATAATGTTTTCTATTTCAATTAGCACCGGATAAACCAAAAAAGGAAAACATCTGTATTTTAAACATACCACATGAAAAAATAATTTTTAACTTTTTTAATTACAGATAATTACAAACAAAAAGCAACATTTTAAAATATTAAAAAAATATTAAATTTTAAATATAATTTTGTACATTTGTACTGTTCCATTTTAATGACGAAACAAATATACGAACATTGTTCGTTTTTCAAAATAAAAACGAACATTTTGTTCATTTTTTTTTACAAATAACTATAAACATATCAAAATGAACTATTTAGAATTCAAAGAAATCAGAAAGAAACTAAACATGAAGCAGGCTGATATCGCAAAATCTATAGGAGTGGGCACCAGAGCCGTGCAATATTGGGAAAAAGGCGAACGAAAAATACCGGAAACAACGGCTTATTTTGTCACTAACTTATTATTAAAGCAACAGGAACTCAATGATGACAGCGCCTCTCCGGTTGTTTTTTCGGATTTAAAGATTATGCACGTTCCACTGGCGAATCAATACGCACAAGCCGGCTATCTTAGTAATTTTGCTGATGAGGAGTATATAGAAAGCTTACCCACTATTCCTTTTACGGACGATGTAGAGCACCGGGGTGAATATATGTGCTTTGAAGTGAAAGGAGACAGCATGGATAACGGATCGTATGAAAGCTACCTGGAAGGAGACATTATCTTATGCAGAAATATCAGACAGGATTACTGGATGAGCAAGCTGCATTATGACAAGTGGGATTTTGTAATCGTACATAAAGAGAAAGGAATTTTAGTAAAGCGAATCGTTAACCACGATGTTGAGAAAGGTCTTATTACTCTTCATTCTCTGAATGAATATTATGAGGATTTCGAGATCCACCTGAAAGACGTTGCAAAGCTTTTCAATATTATAAGTACAAGACGTAAAAACAACAGAAGATAATTGCCTGAGTGAATAAAATCCTCAATTTCTTGAGGATTTTATCGGGGCATTTTGGATAATTATCGTGTGAGATATTCTAATAACACTTCACGTCGCCTTCAAGAACCTCTATTTCACCCGTTTCTGGCTTTACCCGATAGATTAAGCTTGGATTAAAGTCCGAATTGGATCTTAGGAATCTTATCCATCTTATTCCACTTTTTTTGAGGTTTTCAGGTGCATTTTGCTCAAAGTCTCTTATATTGTCCGGTATTGCAGGCTTACCATTAGTAAGACAAATCAAGCTCCCTACATCTGGCCGAAAAGGCTGTAAAGTTACTTTCATCTTCCAGGCAGGATCTGTTCCATAACAAAGAGCATCTTTGTTCCGATCATCTACACCAGACAAGCAGTAAGCTTCTACTCCCCATATTCCAGAGTCAAATTCAACAGAATCTGACCACTCCGAAACTCCTTCCGGTCTGCAATATTTCCTTATTCTTATGTATAAAGTAGTTTTATCAGGAATATTTCCATTTTTCATGTCAATATTTTCAAATTGGGTATAATTAGTATCACTAAAACCCACCTTTGAATAAATAATATCTTCATCTTTAAAGCCAGGATCTTTTGCGATCTGATATTCCAATGCTGCAAGATTGGTGGTAGTATCCACCCAGTAATTCATTACAATCTGGCCATCCTCCTGCACTTTTATTTCATAAATCTTCGGTACATAACAAGAAGATGAAGTACATCTCCCAACGTTCAAAGAAAACCCTCTCTTAGTAACAACCCCATCTACCGCCAGTTTAACTTCCAGATCGTATGTACCTGGAGCTTGAATATCATTCTGAATATCATTAAGCTTTATTGTATTATCAATTGCAAGCAATTGCTTTATATCATGGGTGGGGCCTGGCGGATTTAGATAAGTCACAGTCGCTTCCGTTATTGGTGAAGAAGATTCATATTCTATTCTGAATGAAGCATCACATTTTGCTGCTGCCATTGTATTATGTTTTTATTGTTATTATTTATTTTTTCTGGTAATTAAGGGGTGTTATCATTATTCTAAAGACAAACACCCCTTTATATTAGATATAGCATCAGGAAATATCTTCCTTACTCCACTATTATCTCTGCTACATCAATTTCAAAGGCATCACTATTAGCATCCTTAACCAAAATCTGGAATTTATATCTCCCAACGACTAACTCTTTGATTGTCAAAGTTGCTTCATTAACATTCTCAAGTATTACATCCGGACCTTCTAGTTTGCTCCAAAAATACAGAAGCTCATTCGCTCCGCTCCCCCATCCTTTTAATCCCAATTGCCTAATAGGTAAATTAGATAAACGAATGTTTTGATCTCCACCGGCACCAGCTGTAATCTTTTGTAACTCAACAGGACAGCAATTTTTATCAGGGAAGCTAATGCTGTCTATCACAACCGTTGGGCGATATTCATTTTTATAGGAAAGAATATTTGAAGTTACTGTATTATTTTCTCCATCTACTACAACCGCTTTATATAAGTTTGTACCCACCGCATTTATAGAGTCTGTAAATGTCGTCCCTGTAAAATTGCCAATAAATAAATTCCATACAGCCCCATTATCAGTACTTTTATGAATCTGAATGTCGGTAATATCACCATCAGTATCGCTTGCTAAAACATCAACCACATAACTACAAGCAGGCTGTGTACATACCCTATCTTCAGTTCCTGAAGTATCATTCCATCTGATTGATACTGCTGGTGGATGATTTTCTTTTTTATAAGACAGAGTATTTGAAGTTGTTTTATTGTTTTTCTGATCAGTAACAATCGCTCTATACAACTGTGTACCAGCTCTATTTATAGCATCTGTAAATGTTGTCCCAACAAGATTGCCAATAAACAGACTCCATGTAGCTCCATTATCCGTACTTTTAAAAATCTGAATAGTTGCAATATCTCCATCCGGATCAGTTGCATAAACGTCAATTGTAAAATTACAAACCGCCTGTCTGCATAACCTGTCCTCAGTTCCTGAATTATCTTTCCATCTGATCAATGCTGTAGGTGGATGATTATTCTGATCTTTTATAATTCCAATATCATCAAATCCCGGAAGACCCTGAGTATTTTCTGCTTCTCTACATGAACCTACTAAACCGAATCTAATGGAGTATTTACCTAAAGGCAAGGTGATTGTTCTTCGCGGGCGGAATGATCCTGCTTCATAATGCCATCCATTTCCAGGGTCATTTGAATCATAAATATTCAAGCCTGTTATTCCGGAAAGATCTGAAGGCAAATCCCAGTCAAATGTGAATGTCTGGGTATCATCACCATTATCAACAACTGTATATTTAACATTTGAAATCACCGGACACTCTTTGTCCAGAGGTAAATTTACAGTCACCATATCAGTACAGCCATTGCCGATCACTTTTACTTTTACTACCGGAATCATTGATGGATCCAGATTGTAATATTTATAACTCAGATATCCATTTTCATCAGGATTCATAGGAAGCCAAACATCAGTACCCAGGAAATCCCAGCTGTAAGTATAGTCGGCAAAGTTTGCTCCGGAAACTTTAAAGTTTACTATTGTTGCCTTTGAATCTCCTCCAGGATAAATGATAGGTTGAACGACTTCTACTTTTATATCCGGTTCTGAAATCACCTTAATGCTGCAGTCAGTAGGTTTCTCATTTACAGTAAAGGTAATTACCTGGCCATGGAACTGATCTTCCACAGACTTCGGATCGAAGAAATATTGTCCTTTGATAAATTTCACACCGTCACCAACACTTGCTTTTACCACTCCACTCATAGGGGATACTGTAAAAGGTATAGGACTGGCCTCAGCACAGATAACAGAAGTTGGCAAGCTTAATTTAATGATCGATTTCGGAGTACAGCATATGTATGGAAGTGAAAAGTCTGCAATAACTTTCGGGTCTTTTATGGAACCATATACCATGATAAAAGTTCCTCCCGTTTTAACTCCCCGCTTATGTTCCAATCCGGAATTTTTTTCTATATATTCATTGAAATATGCTTTCGACAGATCTTTATTTCCTTTTAATTCTTCTAAAGATAAAAGCATAATATCAAATCCCAGTTGCTGCTTATCCTTGATTTCCTTTATCTGTTCAAAAGCGATTCGGTGATCCATCCCCTGATGACCTTCTATATTATAAAACGAATTGTTATCTATATTGAGATGTAAAGGACTTACCTGTTCGGATTCCCCTATTAATACCCACTCGGTATCAAAGGTAAAATTACTGCCAGATGACCGGTTGCTTGTCTTATCAAAATTCCATGTTTTTAAAAATTCTTCTGTAGCCCGGTAGTAAAAAGGAACCGCCTTATTGCCCAAAGGATTTAATATTTGTGATGGAGTAATTTTAACGCGTTCCTTACCTTTAATAATACTATCAGGATCAAAACGTCCCACTTGCTGATTAAAACGATTGATTAAGGTTTTAACTTTTTGGGTTGCTTTTTCACTGTCTAAGACAGGCGAATTATAAAACTGATGTCTTGAAGAATCCAATTGGGTATCCGAGATTAATTTTCCAAGCATGATGTGTTTGGGAAAAGAAACAAAATCCGGAAGACATTTGGTAAATGCTTTAGGAAGTAATTCTATAATTTCAGCATAGGTATCCATCAAATCCTTTACTACATCATAAGCATACTGAAAACCAAAATCCTGGTTAAAAATCTTTGTAAATGATGTTTTAAACATTTCATGACCAGCTGTTGAAATACCTAATATTTTACCAATTGCTGCAATTCTTTCAAAGACGATTTTACCGTAATCATCCTTGTCCAAAGCCTTAATATACTGTCTTTTTAAATCGGAAGCACTTACAATTTCGTCTGCAACAAACTTCTCTAAAATAATCCTGTTTTGTTTTACAGGCTCCATAATTCCTTCTATAAACAAAGGATGAGGCTGAAGATTATCTTTTCTTTTGGGCTTAACCTCACCGGTTATGGGATCAGGAAGAGTAAAACCATCCTCTCCAAGAATATGAGTGATACCACTTGCTGTAGTAACTAATACTTTGAGGTTTCTAATCTGCTGTATACCATGATTATCACAGTCAACTCCTCTACAGGGTTTAACCTCTTTTTCATAATCCTCCAGATACAGCAGCAGGTATTTGTCTTCTAAATTTGACAGGGTATTAATGGGCTGAAAATCCGATCTTGCTTCCTGAGCTGTTGCCAGTTCCCAGAGTTCAATCTGCTCGGTTCCTTCATAGAATGCCGGATATTTTACTTTAAAATTATCGTATGCTTTACAATGCGTATATTCTTTATTGTCTAAGTTGATGGTTTTTAAATCACTCACATACAAATCCTTACTTACCTCACTTGTATTACTTAAGGTAAGCAAATCCCCATCAGTTGTTACAGCCGCCCCCTGAGAGAGCTGTATCTTGTCTAAAAGTCTGTTTTTATAAATAAGTTTGGGTTTGAGACCACATACAACACCTACCCCCTGCAGCAGCACTCTGGACAAACGGTCCTGATCTTCGAAAGAGTCCAGAAACTCATTGAACTGATCGGGATCTTCCAGATACTGTCCTTTACTGAACTTTCGATATTGAACGGTTATATTACTTAATTGATTATTCATTATTGTTCATTTTTAATGATTTATTAAGGTCTTTTAATAAACTTCACAGACAATCTGAATTGTCTATGAAGTTATTATCTGACTATTATTTTGTCACTCCTGTACAAGGGTTTATTTTTAGGAAATTCCCATTTGGATAGCCTTTATAAATAGGAACTATAGCGTTTGCTAAGAAGATTTCTGTATAAGCAACATCCTGATGACAACCTGTTGGTGGTCTGTTACTAGGAGGTAATGCACATTCCAGTGAAAACTCTACAAAGCCATCCAATGATTGTGATGCCATTTGCTTAGCTTCAGCCTGAGTGATCGTAATTTCATTATATCTGCTCAACGCAGGAGTACCAGGTTTATGATTACCTCTATCCTGATTACCTCCTGTATTACTTAAATGTATATTTCCAACAAAACCAGGGTATGGATTGATTCCTCCTATCACAAGCCCGTTTCCTTTTAAGTTGAAAGTAGCATCATTACAAACGTGGCCCTGGTCTACATCATCTCTGTACTGAATAACTACTCTCATACCACTTAAACATGCAATAGTGGATTGACCTTTTAATTTAAGCGGAGCTAATTTGTACACCGTACTACAACCATTAGCATTGGTTACTGTAAGTATTGGATTGAAAGTTTTTTCTTGTCCGGCAACCAGCTTATACACATGGATTTTTTTGTTAGCAGGCGCCTCGTTATGCTGTATTGGAGTACCATCATCAAAATTCCAGGTAAATGTAAGACCTGTAAAATCCCCGGCAACATTAAATTCAACCGTAGCATCAGGATTGTTTGCATTCTCATCCATAGTAGGAGCATCATAGCTCACAGTACCTGTAGTAACAGATACATTGGGTTGTGCATATACAACCATCTGTGCTTCCACCGGATCATCATCCACGGTAAACGTAATGGTTTGTCCAAAATAAGTTGCATTCACCAACCCTGGATCGAAGAAGCTCTGACCTCCGGATTGTGTAACCGCTGGAATCTGAGTACCATTTACAAATGCTTTTACCTGTCCGTCTGTCGGAACAATTGTCATAGCAATCGGAGCATCTTTCTGACATAGCTTGCTGCTCGGTAATGACAGGAATGCAGGATCTTTTTTAGAACAACATAAGTAAGGTAACGAAAAGTCTGCAAGAACCTGATTATCAGCTTCAGAATAATAAACCAAAGCAATAGTTCCGCCCGGTTCTACTCCGCCCCTGTGCTCCAGTCCTGATTTTCGCTCCAGAAACTCACTTAAAAGTTCACTTACAACATCATCTTTTTTAGGATCTTGTTTTACAACGGTAATTCCTTCAGGTGATCCTTCTTTTGAGAATTCGGCCTGGTTCAGCAGTCTTAACTGCTCATCCAGTTTAGAGATGTTCAGTAAAGTATTTTGTGAATTGAATGTCCTGTTGCTAACATCACTGGAAATGGACACCAGCTGCTTTCTGAGCTCGTCTATCGATACTGTTTTTTCTCTGACTGGCGGCTCGCTGCCAGGTTTTTCGCCTTTATCCAGGACCAATGCAATGACATCAAAAGCTAATCCGTATTGTGTTTTAAGATCATTGATGTTTTGCAATGCTGTTTTATAAGGCATTCCTAGGTGACCTTCAATTCTATAGAAATCATTATTGTCAATGTTATAATTCAGCGGATTCTGAATAAAATCTTCTCCTGCCAGATTGGTTGTATGATAACTTAGATTGTAAGCGGCTCTATCGGTTTTTGCTTTTTCAAAGTTCCACTGAGCCAATAAAGGCTGATCCACATTATAGTAATAAGGTATTGCCTTATTACCCAGCCTTACATTGAGATTGGAAGGTGTAATTTTAATGCGTCCGATATAGGTTTGAAATCCATTGATTTTCTGAACAAAACGGTTGGCAAGCATTACAACTCTTTCATAATTCTCATCATCATTGGTTGTTACAGGTGAATTGTAAAATCCATGACGTAAAGGGATGTACTGCCCTAATTCCTGTTTTGCTCCTACAGGACCTAACATCAGGTGTTTCGGGAATGAAGTAATATCCGGGCAACATTCAGCGTTCAGATGCAGGATCAGATCTTTTATTTCATTGTAGGTATCAATCAAATCCTTCAGTAAATCATATCGGTATTGATAATCCTCCAAACCTGTTGTCGTCATAGACAATAAGGAATTCAATTTATCGATAAGCGTTTGCCCTCCCAGGTTGACACTCACGTTAAAAGTATCTGCAATAGAGTCAAAGCCCTGGCTTAAATCTGCAACAGCAGTGATTGATTCTTTGAATTTTGTTTTTAATTGTAAAGCTGTTTTAACTTCGGTATCCAAAATAACTCTTTTGGCCTGGATGTTCGGTAAACTGTCAAAAAGCTTTTCATAGGTATTGTGCTGTTTATAAATAGCATCTTTTGCATCACCTTTCGCAATAAGCTCTGAAACAGATGCTGAATCTGCCAGAAGTACTTTAAGATTAGAAACCTGCTCCGCTCCGTTATTGTCACAATCTGCATCCTGGCAAGGATTCTCATCATTGGAATAACTTTCTAAATACAGAATTACAATTTTATCATTTAATGAACTACGAATATCCATTACCTGTTTAAAATCTCCTGCATTAGCTCCTTCGTTCACTAACTTTGTATACTCTTGTGTTGTAAACAATTCCAAAAGAGGAATTTGCTGCCCTCCGATACGAAAATGTTCATATCCTACGACATCAATATAATTTCTATAATATCTGTAATTTTTAACCTGGAAATCAATGGTAACCTCTGAGTTTTTACTTCCTGCCTGGCGCAGTGTTATTAAGTCTCCATCAGTAGTCACCCCTGCTCCTTGTGTAATAGCAATTGTATCAAAAGAAATCTCAAGATCTTTATCTCCGGGTCTGGCTGTTTTTTCTGCTAAAGCAGGTGAGATTTCAAGCTCTACATATTCCGATTGAAAACCACATACTACCCCTACACCGCTCAGACGGGTTCTTGATAGTCTGTCCTGATCTTCAAAATAATCTATAAATTCGTTTAATTGCCCTTCTGTTAACGCCTGGTTATCGTTGAACTTTCTATATTGGGTCGTTACATTGTCTAATTTGGTATTCATTATTTTTCAATTTTTTTTGATAAGTTCGATTGTCCTAATATGATTTTTCCATCCAGAATGTCACTATCGCTGGCATCGCAGTCCAAAAGCCTTCCCGGTCTGTAAATATTGTTCAAATGGCTAAGAGCCGTCAATAAATCCGTAATGCTGTTTCCGAGATTCACAATATTGTTTCTTGACTTATCTGAAAGGTATTTTTTAAAGGCTGCTTCAAATTCAGCCAAATCATTCTGAGCGGTTTGTTTTTCACTCAAACGATCGCCTACCCAGCAAATTTTTGCTAAAACATGAGCCGGAATTTCCTGTCTGATCACTGTTTCTGCATAACGCCTGAAATCAGGATCCTGGAATCGGTACGCAAAGCCGGGAAGAACAACACTCACCCTGTAAGAGTAAGGGTCAAAAACATCTGTTTCGCAGCCTTCTTCACACGAAGACATAAAGGCTTCCGAATATTCTATCGGATCTGTTGCAGGACTTTCTTCTTCCAGATCATACATGATTCTGAAAGTACCTCCGACAGACATGCAGCCAATACCTCCCATGAGTTTATAATCTTTAGTGGTTGGCTTTAATAATAAATGCTCAACAAGGAAAATACCCTCTTCTGTAAATTCATATTTGAAATAATTAATCGTCTCTTCAATTCCTTTTTTCAGGTCTTTCAATTCTGAATAAGGATTGGTCTTTTTGTGAACAGCAATGACATTTTGTTGATCATCCAGAATTTCAAAATAATAGTTCCCTCCTAATGAAACACGGATTTTTATATTTCCAATTAAACAGAAATCCTTTTCACAGTTTTTCAGTTTTTCTAATGTCTCTGCAGGATTATTCTCATCCAGTGTAGCTAATGCATTTTCAAGATCTTCCTGATCGATCTGAATGGTCTGATAAATGGCTTCATTCAGATTTTTGATTGCAATGTGCTCAGTCGTGTAGCTGTTTACAGACGATAAGATAATATTGTTATCAGTATCTTTTATCTTCCAGGTATACGTTTTTTTACCGGCATTGTCTATCGTTTCAATGATTGATACCGGCGACTGAGATAAGTTTCTCTGGGTATAATCTTTAATTCCCAACAAACGGGCAATTCTTTTCTGAACACCGGAAATATTACTGGTATTCCACAAATCTGAATCTCCGATCAGTGTGTAATTATACCCTAATCCTCTGTCTTTACTTAATGATGAATATTCTTTTAAGAAATTTTCTTTGTTCCATAAGACAATTTCATCGGTAGATTTACCATACAGGGATTTCATTAAGAAAGTATAATCACTGAATGTTTCAGCAAAACGGGAAATCAGGTGGTCCAAGACTTCATTTCTACGTTCCACGCTGTTATCCAGCTCTTTATACAACGAATCTGTAAGCTGATCGTCATTCTCAGTATCATAGCGAGAAACCAGTTTATCAAACCCTTTAATATTCTTAAGAGCCTGGGTAAAAAAGGTTCTTTTTAACTTACCATTGATGCTTAATACTTCTTTAACTTTTTCAAGATGTTTGAAATAGCCGGCAAGGATCTGATCAAAAAATAACAAATACCCTTTCATCTGTTTAGCCAAAGCTTCTCTCTCCGGGGATTGATTTCCTATAATTCCTGATTCTCCTACGCCATAAGTATCCGGAAATTCATTCAGAATAGTAGCATAGTTCGCAATATCATATGAAGTTCCTTGCGGTAAAGCCAATTCTTTATTCTGTCTTGCATCCTCTCTGAGTACTTCTTCTTCCCTTTTAAGAGTTTCTAAGTAATCCTGAACTTTTTTGTCATTGATATTTAACGGAAGAGATCCTTTACTGTAACTGAATGAACTCAGCTCACACAGTTCCGGTTTTCTGCCTTTTTCAATGCAGATCAGCCAGTCGTTATTTTGCTTGATCACACTGTCACAACCTGCAATAGAAACGTCGTGAATTTCTTTTACCCCTTCAATCTTCATGATTTCACTGATGATATCGGAAAGACGAACTTCTGTTCTTAACTGGCTGTTTCTAAGCTCTTCAGTATCGATAAAACCGTTATCCAAAAGAGGTCCTTCAAAGATCTGATCTGTAGTCAGGCCTTTGTCCAGCATTTGCTTCAGTGAATAAAAATGAACCTCAGGAGAAAGATAATTATTGATCGTTCTGATTACTTTAGCATGCACCAGTTCTTCATCTGCTTTGCTCACAAGTCCGATACGGGCACATACTGCAACTTTCTGGATTTCAACTTCTTTAATTTCCGCCAGATCTTCGCAAAGTCCTCTATTGGCATGGTAACTGTCTAAAATTTTGATATTGACATTAGATTTTTCACATCCGATACCATCCGTATCAATATCTTCAGCATAGTCTACATACAGGTCATACAGTCCTTTTACGTCAAAGCTTTGTGTTTTTTCTCCGATAGGTTTAAAGTCTAAATCCCCGGTTTTGCAATCAACGTATAATTTTTCATTTTTAGGGATTAACCAGCAGTTACGGATCGGTCTTTTAAGACTTCCTGCCATGTTAATATCTATAAACAACTTTCTGTAGTCCAGTTCGTTTAAAGGTCTTGAAGGCAAAATTTCTGCAGCCTTTAAAAACTGGGTATGAATGTCATTTTTTACATCATCAGATGCCAAGATATCTTCCATGTTCAGATTCATTCTCATCCCAAGATCCGTTATGGCATAGCTTAAAACTTCCAACGTGGTGATACCAGGATCATGAGAGTTATAATCGGTCCAGAGTTTTCCTCCTAACTTTTCAATGTATTCAATTCCTGTTTTGCGTAGAAAATGAAAATCTGTCTGATCCCCGGTTTCTATATTTTTTGATATACTAATATGTTTATTTTCTGACATGATTATGTTTCTTCTTATTTATTATTAAATACATACCTGCTCTGTAATAGTGACAATGTGCTGTTTGGCAGATACCAGAATTGATTTTGGATCCACTTCGATTAAAGACTGCCTTTGCGGGACATTATTCACCAATATTTTAATATCATCAATGTAGTCTACATAATACAGCTGCTCCAGATAGTTAACCAACTGATTCACATTCAGCTCTACATTAAAATCAATATTTTCGGAGTCTGTAAAAGCCCAGGGCGATATGTATTTTTTAATATCTTCGTCCAGCTGTTTGGTGTAAAATGTTTCGTCATACTGTTCAAAGAACTTGACTTTTGTTTCCACTTTCGCTTCTTTGTAATTAGGATTAATTACCTGAGCTTTCACATGCATTGTATTTAATTCATTTACATAATTCTGAATCTTATTCAAAGAAGCTCTGCTTACTCTCGGCTGATACACGTCAAAAGCATTTTTATTTTTAATATTCGGAACTACCATCAGAGTTACATGGCCCGGGGCCATATAGGATGTTTCGGAAGTATGATTTAAACATTTTACTTTAAAGACTTCCGGGAACTCCTGTAATACCAAATGTTCATAATCCCATTGTGTAATAGCTCTGTGCTTGTGTCTCAATCGTTCACTCACCCGTCTGTAAAACTCCGTGTCAGTTTCTTTGTATTTACCGTCAAACGAGTTGTAAGGCTGGCTCACCGATTTTACCTGGGGAACTCTTGTGATAAGTTTAGCAATAGTTTTTGCTTCCAGTCCGTTATTAAGGTGAGACAGGTCATTGTCCTGATTCTGGAATGTCGCTAAAACAGCCTGAGTATAGATTCCCTGAATTTTACATACTGCATCATAACTTCTTTGCGATTTGGCTCTGATCCAGACTAATCCGTCGGTAAATCTTGTGTGGCTTTTGTCAACATCTTTAGGCACTTTAAACTTGACAATGCCTGATTCAAGGAACTTTCTGGTCTCGTTCTGCAGCATATAATCCGACAAACTCATCCATGTATTGTTTGAAAGGATATGCCATTCTATAAATTCTTTTTCCAGGAAGGTCTCCACCAAAGGATTTTCACTTCCCTCCAGCATTTGAATCAATAGTGAAACTGTTGTCTGAGGCATTGCTTCCAAACCGATGTATAATTCACCTCCATTTTGGTGTACAGGTACAATGCTGTTGGTTTCAACTTCTTTTTCATATTGTCCGAATACATCTTCATGGTACAGCTGTACTTCTTTATTTTTTGAAGCTTCTCCGGCTGATTTTCTTTCCAGGTATGAATATGCATTTTCTTTTGCGCTATAATTCAGCTCTATATCTTCGGCAAAAGGAATATAAGGTTCGTTGGGAATAAGCTTTTTTAAAGTGGGATTACTTGATAAGGCCAATGTATATAGTTTAGGATATACATCCTGTAATAATGACTGATTAAGGGTCAACCTGATGGTCTCACTTGTCCCTGCCTCATTACTTGTATTATTTACAGAGAATTGGACTTTATAAGCATCTCTTACTTTACTGAATACATTAATATCATTCGCTTTTTCATACCAGATTTCCTTATCCAGTAGGGCTACATCGGCCTTAAAGTAACCATCAGAACCTACGATTGAGGAGTTTTTTAAGGATTCAAAATCATTTAAACTGATGTTTTGATTAGGCTGAATGACATATCCGCTATATAAATCTTTTATAGAATCCGGTGCATTCTTCCAGTTGATCGTAATGTCTGCGTTCTGCCATTTTTTGGAAAACAATTCAGGACATTTAATATAAAAATTAGATCCTTTAACAGGTTGTGCCGTGAAAGGATAATAAGGCTTTTCTGAATTTAATGCCCCATTATCATTTTCTATCTGAATTGATTTTACTCCTTTTACATCAACTGCTATTTCTATGTTTTTTATTAATTTCTCTGAAAGAGCTTCATATATATCGTAGTATTTTTCTCCCTCAATCATTAGCCTTACAACCGGAAAGCTGGTTTGAAATGTTTCTGCCAGCACTTCTTTGTTATATTTTACAACGGCCGGAAAATCTTTAGCTAATGTAAAAGAAAGTTCTAATCTAGTTTCTTCGTTTTTAATACATTTTAAAGCAATACCCGATAACCATTCTTTTTCTCCGCTGCAAAGCACTTGGATATTATTCTCAATCTCTGTTTTTGAAAGATTTTGTAATTTCTGGGTTGAATTTTTATTAAAATCGATCTTAAGAGTGACTGTACGTTCTCCTTCTTTTAAATCAAATAATGAAGAGGCTATTGAAAAGCCTAGCTTAGCTTTTGGAAGTTCTTTATAAATAGATTTATTTGAAACAGTTTCATCAGAATTATATCCGAACGGCCACCAGTAGTTACCGTCTTCCGGCAGTTTGTCTCCCATCCCATCGGCAGAGTTGGCAACCGAAGCCATTTTTAGTTCTCTCTTTTCCGCATCATTTAAGAAACTTTTGATTTCCACTACTTTGGCCTGATTGGCAATAAGTTCATCACCTGTTGTGTAGATTCGTTTTTTTCCGTCAGCGTCTTTACCTCCATCCAGCAATGTACCGGCAGGAATTTTTTCCTGAATCGCTTTTTTGGCGAGTTCAAAAATCACATAGACCTTGTCTGATTTGGCGTCATTTTTCTCAATCTGAAGAATTTCGTTGTAGTAGAAATCCAGGTGCCTTTTAGTCAGATTATTGAAGGCTTTTTTTGAGAAATCTAATAATTTTAAAAAGCAGACAAATAATGTCAGGTGAGGGGTCAGGCTGCTATCCTGTTCAAACTGGGACATCAAATCTGTAACCTGTTTTTTCATACTTTTATACTCAACGCTTTCTCTACGTGGGATCGCATTGGCATCATCACCCAGGAAGAAGTTTCCCCAGTTTCCTTTTGGTGTTGTATTATCACCTTTGTCAAAATAGTTTACACGTTGAGCAAAATTGTTTGCGAATAATAGCCAGTCAAACAAATCGAAATCGTGTAACTCAAGATTCCCAGGATCTAATTCTGCTAAAAAGCGCTGCATTTGTGATTTTCCTTCACGATAATGTGAAAATGTATCTGTTTTTTTCATTTGTTTATATTTATCTTTCTATGGTCAGATGCAATACTTATTGTAGTGTTTGGTAGTATTCAAAATGGCTACAGACATCCCGTAATTCATTATATTTCGGTAGCTTCTCCTTTGTAAAAAGGGAAAACCATATTGCTTCTTGTATTAGTATTTCTTACTTCGTAGTCAACCTGTATCAAAACTTCTCCCTGAAGCTCTTCCTGAGTGTCAATTTCAATACTCAGAATGTTGATTCTGGGCTCATGATATAAAATAGCACGCTCAACGATTCCTTTCATCTGGGTAATCAGCGTTAAGTCCAGCGGTTTAAAGAGCATTTCCTGCAGGTCACACCCGTAGTTGGGGAACATTACACGTTCACCTGGGCGTGTTGACAATAAAATCTTAAGGCTGTTATTGATGTCTTCAACATCTGTGGTCATGGCCAGTTTTCCTTCAGTCTCGTTAAACTCAGGCGGAAAACTCCAGCCTGTTCCTAAAAAATCTGTATTTATTTTCATACGTTATTTGTTATATTTAATGTTCACATCCTGCATCTGTAGCATAGAGTTTTGGTTATTCCAACCGTTTTGTTATTGATGTTTTACATTTTTATTTTTAGTCAGATCTTATTGATAAGGAAGCTTATGATTGTATTAAAAGCTGCCTTCCTTATTATCCGCCTATTAAAACAGTAGCATCACCCGCGGTTATCACCCCTCCATGAGCGGTAGAGTCTCCCATTCTTGCAGCAGGCTTCCCGCCTATTAAAACGCTTGAAGATCCTGATGCGATGGTGTCCGGTGGCCCCGTACATACTGCTTTGTCTCCTTGTCTTGCTGCAGGCATTCCGCCAATAAGCACGGTGGGCTCTCCTTCCGGAATTATAGGACCTCCTACATGGGGAACCGTTCCCGTTACCATAGGGCAGGTATGCATATCTGTAATTCTTGCTGCCGGTTTCATGATTATTAATTAATTTTAACTTGAGATCCTTTTACTACTGTTACTGCTCCTGATTTAAGCTCTGAACCGGAACTTCCCTCTGCTTTGAACTGAGCACTTGCTTTTACATTGATATTGGTTCCTTCCATATTAATGTCGCCTTTTGCTTTGATTTTGATATCTTTCCCGCTTTCCATACTGATACCGTCTTTATTAAGCGTAAGAGTATTAGAATGCTCGTCTTTTATTATAATGACGTCTGCATCTTCGTCTACAATCACTTTTTTACCTTTTGGGGTTTCCAGTGTGTACGAAATTTTGTCGTCATTAAAGATCATTTTCATTTCGCTACGGGTAACAAATCCTTTTTCATGGTTATCATCAGAGGCTACAATGGGAGCTGGTTTTGCACTGCTGTTTAGCATTCCAAGCACCACGGCATCATTGGGATCATCATTAATAAATCCGATGATGACCTCATCTCCGATTTCCGGTCTGAAGAATGATCCTCTGTTTTCTCCGGCATCAAGAGTGGCAATACGTGCCCAAATCCCTTCTTCTTCATTATTGATGATGGGTATCTGTACCAAAATTCTGTCTTCTCCGTCCGGATCTGATTCCAATTGTGATACTACTCCTACATGTAATCCGCTTATGGCAGGCATAATTCCTGAACCCGGCATTTCATTTACATCATAAGTTTCCGAAAACCAGGTTGGAGAAAGTCCGAATTGAGCGTCCACCAGCCAGTTTCCTTCGGCGATTTCATGACGGACACCGGTTATGTATATTTTCCCGTTGAATCGGTTTCCTACTCCTTGCAGTGTTAATGAAGCTCCTGGTATCACAAATGGGATTCCCTGAAGTTTTACTCTTCCTCTTGTTTTGGCTAATTGCTGGAAAGTGGCTTTGGCATCACCCCATTCCTGCAGTTCCCCTTGGGTAAGATTTCCACCATGCTTAAGCTGCAGGTCTTCAATTCCGAAAACATTGGCTAAATCACCTGACGAAAGATTTCCGTTGAGATTAATGGCAGGATCCTGAGCTTCCACTTCTGTCAGTTCCTGATCGGTATAGCTCCATGTTTTGGCTGTAATTTTGCTGAATTGGTCTCTGGCATCAATTTCTCCGTCAAATTCATGTATGGATGATCCGTAAACCACTGTTTCTACAGTTTCAGCGCTAAAATCAGGTTTAGCAATTTTGATGGTTCCATCTTCAACGAAACAAAGTTTACCGTTTGCCTGCGCTCTGGTAAGCATAAAATCCCAATCAGAAGCCTGGTACTGAACCAATTCCTTATGAGAATTTGAAGTAGCTTCAACATCGGCAGTAAGCCCGTTATTACTAATGAGTTCTTCCATGACATCACTGTCTGTGCTTTCATAGAAGTACTTGCTTTTTCTTCCTAAGGTCATTTTTACAGCCTTATCCCTGCATTCTATAATCAGGTAAGAAGAGCCATTTCTGATTTTTATATTGTGTTTTACAACAACTCCTTTAAAAATGGTTTCTTCTTCAGAATGGTATCCAGCGGTAATCTCAATTTCTTTTCCGGGAATTAACAGATCTTCGTTACTGAGCTTGAAATCCTGCTCCGGTACACTTCCGTCTACAATAACAATGCGGGCATAAGGAATTCTGTTGAATTCTTTTTCCACGACAATGCTTTTCACACCGTACTTCCCTGGCAGTTCTGTTCCTCCGGACATGACCTTATAGGTGACTAAATCCGGATTTTTTGCTGTTTGTATGTATCCGCTATTATTCATATTATGAAACTTTTTCTAATGGCGGAAAGAATAATTCCTGCCCTGGTTTTAGCTGTCTGAAATTGACAAGATTATTTACTTTAGCTACTTCCAGATAGTATTTGGAATCTCCGTAAATTCTTTCGGTCATTAACGGCAGTGTATCTCCGGCTTGTACTGTTCTTTTGTGGGTAAGATCCGGGGAACTCCGTTTTTTTTCTGCTGCTTCTAACTTGGGACTTATTGATTCACTAAATTTTGCTTTTCCGATAGCTCTCAAAGGCTGTCCCTCATTGTCAAACAACTTATATTCTACAGTAAATTCGGCCAATACTCCTTTAAATTCAAAATCTCCCCAATTAAGAATAACGTTATAAGGTTTATGTATAGGGCCTGAAACCTGGCCTGTAGCCTTATAAAAAGCATCAACCTGATCTTTTACAGATGTCTTTTTAAAAGCTTTCCCTTTAATTTGATTGATAAGTTTAATACCGGAATTCGCTTCCGTAACTCCTGTACCATCAAATAGAAATTCTAATTGTAAATCGGTTGAAGGTGATGCTACATATTTTAAATCGGTTTTAGCTGTTCCTGGTGCCTGACCTGGTTCAAGTTCCGTTTTATATGTTACAGAATACCCTGTAGGATTGATAAAAGCTTTAAAAGCACCATTCTGAATTCTTTTTTCATAATCAGAATCTTTATATGTTCCGATTGTCAGTTTTTGAATTGCTCCTCTCATTATCTTTCTTTTTTACGGTTTTCTATCTTTGCTGCCTGCTCTACACTTTCGCTGATCGCGCGCATGAGCTGTGCTTCATCTAACGATGCGGCAGTGGTAGTTGCTGCTGCTTTTTCATCCACATTTATTTTAATGTGAAGCTCTTTTATTTCTATTGGCATTTCGTTTGTTTTTTAATTGATCACTAATATTCAAAACACTAATAACCAATGATTTAACATGTTTATTTTTAAAAATCCAAGCACATGAAGGGTGTGTTCAGTCTCTGTTATAGACCAATCTGTTGTTTTTTGATGAAAAAAGATTTGGGTAAAATTTATCTTTAAACTAACACACGTTCAGGTGCTTAGATTTGATTTAGAAATTACAAGCCTAAGCTTGCTAACGATGAGGGTATTGTGAAATATCTATATTTCAGTTCTATGGTTTCAATAGCAAGTTTGCTTTCTTCTGCGTTGAATTCGGATACTTCCCATCTTACGGGATATGCTCCAACTACATTCCAAACCATAAGGGGTGCTGTAGATTGAATCCCGCCTGAAAGGGTAATGATCAGGTCTCTGGGTTCAAACTGGAAGTTTTCCATCGCATTTCTACACCAGCTTATCAATCCGGAACTTACGATTAACCCACGCTTAAGAACCAGATTAGGATATTTGGGTCTCAAAGGAAGCTGATGCGTAAACCTGTTTTCGCCTCCTTCAGCATATTCTTCAGTTCCAATTTCTGTTGATAAACCAGATATAGATTGAAATCTGGAGTCAATACCCTCTGTTGTTGAAATCCCGTTAACAATAAAAGAGAAACTGGTTGGAGGATATAAAACTGCCATGATTAGTTATTTTCAATAGTTAATCCTTCGTGCGCAATTTCCAGCGTTTCAATAGCCACCTCATTACCTTCAGCTTTCAGATCTGTGGATTGTAACTTAAGCGGGAATGCATTTTTCACTTTCCATGTAACTGCAGGCGCTCCTGTCTCATCTAAAAGAGAAATCGTGATAGATCTGCGTTCTACGGTGCTTAGCTGAATACTCTGGAACCAGTCGAAATACTCGTTATCAGTTTTGAAAGTTCCTCTCTTTAAAGTGATGTTACTGAAACTTTTCATTCCAGGCATTTTAATCTTGCTGAAATCAGGACTTGCGCCATGTCTGTATTCAATTAAAGCTGCTTCAACATTTAAACCGCTGACTTCCTGAAAACCTACTTTTGTTCCGCCCCAATCTACTTCAAAGGCAAATTTTACTAATGGATATGTACTCATAATGTATTTATTTTTAGTTGTTATTTAATTTAGCTTATGCTTCCTGTAATTTGTGTGAAAAACGTAGTACGATAAACTCAGCCGGGCGTACTGCAGCCATACCGACTTCAATAATCATTCTTCCTTCTAAGATGTCCTGAGCCGACATTGTTTTGTGTAAACCAACACTTACATAATAAGCTTCTTCCGGCTTGCTTCCTGCTAATGCACCGTCTCTCCACTGCTGATCAAGGAAATTTTCGATCATTGCCTGTACACGAACCCATGTATTAGCTGTATTCGGTTCAAAAACGAAACGTTCTGTAGCTTTCTTCACAGATTCTTCTACCATATTGAAGAAACGACGTACGGGTACATATCTCCATTCGTTACTGTTTCCATCCAATGTTCTTGCCCCCCAAACTAATGTACCTTTTCCTGTAAAAGTTCTGATGGCGTTGATTGATTTTCCTGCTACTGCATCTACGTTGAGACCGTCCTGCGTTTCATTAGAAATTTTTACAACAGGTGCCAGTACATTACTGATTGCCAGGTTGGCTGGTGCTTTCCATACTCCGGAAGTACTGTCTACTTTAGCATAAATTCCGGCAATTGATGAAGATGGAGCCAATACTACTCTTTTAGATTCAATTTCTTTTTTAGCCTGGTTATACAGTGCTGAACTTCTTGATTTCAACCATGCCAAGTTGTTTTCATCCTGAGGCATTGTAACATCTACAAGAGCTCCTGCAGCATTTAATTCTTTATAGCTATCAATTTTAACATCTTTATCATCAAAGCTGTAGCTTAACACTGTTTCTAATTTTGGATAATAGGCTGCTCCATATTTTAAACCTGTAGCATTTACTCCGGTTCTGAAAGCATCTGCATCTGCAAAAACATCCATAATAACGAATCTGTCTTTCAAATCTTCTGCCTGATCCAAAGCTTTATTGTATAATTTGTAAGCATCTGCTCCTAAAACTTCCGCATCCGGGAAAACAATAAGTGTTGGCTCATCTTCTTTTTCCAATGATTTTAATCCGAACCATAAACCGCCGGCAACCGTTTCTGTTCCTAATACAGGAGCTTTGTCATAATCAGCTACTGAAACAATATAACATGGCCCGCCACCATTAGCAAAATACATTTGCATAGCATAATACATTTTGTATGGGCTTACCTTAGTGTTGTCTACATTTGCAGTAACAACTGTATCTTCAATCTTAATAGAGATGGCTGTTTTTTCATCTTTTGCTCCTCCGAAAATTGTTTCATATTCCAACATAGAAGAGATTCTTGTCGGTTCATTTCTTGGTCCTTTATCCGTATGTCCGATAAAAGCTGGGATAGCTGTTTCTACTTGTGCTACAGATGGTGGGAATTTCGCAATTTCTTCTACGTAAACTCCAGGTGTTTTGTAATTCATTTGTTAAAAATTTAAAGTTAATATTAGTTGTTTTCAATAGTTAATCCTTCGTGTGCAATTTCTAAGGTTTCAATAGCGACCTCGTTACCTTCAGCTTTCAGATCTGTGGATTGTAACTTAAGCGGGAATGCATTTTTCACTTTCCATGTAACTGCAGGCGCTCCTGTCTCATCTAAAAGAGAAATCGTAATAGATCTGCGTTCTACGGTGCTTAGCTGAATACTCTGGAACCAGTCGAAATATTCGTTATCTGTTTTGAAAGTTCCTCTCTTTAAAGTGATGTTACTGAAGCTTTTCATTCCAGGCATTTTAATCTTACTGAAATCAGGGCTTGCACCATGTCTGTACTCAATTAAAGCTGCTTCAACATTTAATCCGCTTACTTCCTGAAAACCTACTTTTGTTCCGCCCCAATCTACTTCAAAGGCAAACTTTACTAATGGATATGTACTCATAATTTATTTTTAATTTTAATTGTTATTTAATTGATTTTATGCTTCCTGTAATTTGTGTGAAAAATTCAACACAATAAATTCAGCCGGGCGTACTGCGGCCATACCAATCTCGATGTTCATTCTTCCTTCTAAGATGTCCTGAGCTGACATTGTTTTGTATAAACCAACACTTACATAATAAGCTTCTTCCGGCTTGCTTCCTGCCAATGCACCGTCTCTCCATTGCTGGTCAAGATAATTTTCGATCATGGTCTGTACACGAGCCCATGTATTGGCGGTATTCGGTTCAAAAACGAAACGTTCTGTAGCTTTCTTCACAGATTCTTCTACCATGTTGAAGAAACGACGTACAGAAATGTATCTCCATTCGTTGCTGTTTCCATCCAGCGTTCTTGCACCCCAAACCAAGTTTCCTTTTCCTGTAAAAGTTCTGATGGCATTAATTGATTTTCCTGATGTAGCATCTACATTCAGCAGATCCTGTTCTTTATTGGAGATTTTTACTGCCGGCGCTTCTACCAGGCTAAGCCCTATATTAGCTGGTGATTTCCATACTCCGGAAGTACTGTCTACTTTGGCGTAAACTCCTGCAATTGCTGATGACGGTGCCAATACTACTGACGTAGACTCGATTGCTTTTTTAGCCTGATTATACATTTCAGAATTAACAGTCTTCAAATCTGCTAAAGTTGTAATACCAGATGCACCGGTAACCAAGATATCAGCATCTTTGAAATCATAGCTTAAAACAGTCTTCAGTTTTGGATAATAAGCGGCACCGTATTTCAGACCGGTAGAAGATACCTTATCTCTAAAATCAGCAGCATCTTCAAGAACATCCATAATAACGAACCTGTCTTTCAATAATTCTGCCTGATCTAAAGCTTTACTGTACAAAGCATAGATTTTGCCGACAGCAACAGAATCACCTGCTCTGGCAGTAACAATACTGCTGGCAGCAAGAGCATCAGTCTCCATTGTCGAAGCCGTAGTAAAATCTGTCTCAAAAGCATCCGCAACCTCATCAGCTGCCGCCTTAACAGTAGCAACAGTAGCATTATTTACGGCAGCAGCCGTTTTAACAGCAGCTACAACAGTCTGACCGGCCTTAGCTCCCACAATCTGTAAATCGTTAGGATTAGGAACATTAAACTCCGCTGCCTTAGCAACTGCAGCAGCAACAGCCGCTTCTACATTAGCACCCGCAACAGCGCCTGCAACAAGACCTGCAATACCTTTAGCTGCGGAAGCAACATTTTTAGCATTTAATGCTGTAGTAACAACATCCTGAGCAGCAGCAATGTCAGCAGCAGAAGGAACTAAACTCTGAAGATCCGGAAAAACAATCAGTGTAGGTTCGTCTTCCTTTTTTAATAATTCAAGACCTGATAAAAAAGCTTCTGCAGGTGTAGGGGCATCTACAGCCTCCGGACTTTTATAATCTCCTACAGAAACGATATAACAAGGGCCACCACCATTGGCAAAATACATCTGCATGGCATAATACATTTTAAAGTCGCTTACCTTAGTTGGCATTGCTGTTGCCACACCATCTTTGAAAGCTACAGCGAAGATTTCCTGGTTTGCTTTTCCAAAAAGTTCTTCATACTCCAACATCGAAGCAATTCTCGTTGGTTTATTTTTCGGTCCATCCTCTGTATACCCAATAAAAGCAGGGATAGCCGTTTCAACTTGCGCTACGGAAGGGGGAAATTTTCCTTGTTCCTCCACGTAAACTCCAGGGGTTTTGTAATTCATTTTTAAAAATTTTACGTTAATATTAATTATTCCTCGAAGTAAAACTTCGGATATTTATTCGTGATTGATTTATTGATTTTGTTTTTTAGAACTGTTGTAATTTGTGCGAAAAGTTGAGTACAATAAACTCTGCCGGGCGTACTAGCGCTATTTTAAGTTCAACATTCATCGTGGTCGTTCCTTCTACTCCTTTCACTGTTACTTCGTAAGCTTCTTTCGGGGTGCTTCCTGCTAATGCACCCTCCATCCATTGCTGGTTAAGAAAATTTTCCAACATTGTTTTTGCCCGTAACCATGTGTGAGGAATGTTAGGCTCATTAATAAACTTGTTGAGTGCTTCGCTGATCGCTTGTCTGATCATATTATAATAACGGCGTACGTGTACATACTTCCATTCGTTATCTTTCCCTTCATTATTTTTATCTTTCCCTTCAAGAGTTCTGGCTCCCCATATTAAAGTACCTTTCCCTGTAAAAGCTCTGATCGCATTGATTGATTTTCCGAAAGCATCGATGTTTAAAGCAGCCTGTTCCTGATCTGAAATTTTTTCTGTCGGAGTAATAACATGGCTGATATTGATATTTGCCGGAGCTTTCCACACTCCTCTTGTACTGTCTATTCTACCATATGCTCCTGCTATTGCTGATGATGGCGGCAAAACAACTTTTAATGACAGTATTTCTTTTTTCACCTGATTGTATAATGCTGAATTGGATGATTCTAAATTTTTAAGTGTTATCCCGTCTGCATCTCCTTTTTCGTCTTTTACTTCAAGAATTGCAGTTTTCAATGCATCAAACTCCCCACTGAAAACAGGGGCATCTTCGTCGAATCCATCAGGGATCACAAAATCATCTATTATTCCGTCATATATGGCTTTTAACACAACTTTTGCTTCATCAATTACTTCTGTTAAAGCATTTTTTTTATCACCGGCATCCGCTGCTTCATTCACTTCTTCTGCTATGGCAATAGCCTGATCTAATAAATCAGCAAGCACGTAAGCATCGGCAGACCCGGTTGAAATTTCGGCACTTGCCAACCTTTTCAATTCATCTAAAGCAGCGATCTCACCCGCATAAAAAAGAGCACTTCCTTGTCCTGCTTTTTGTAAACCGGCATGGGTGATAGGGGTTTGAGTTTCATCAAAAGTATAATTCAAAATGGTTTTTAAGTGAGGGAAGTAAGCCGCCGCATGATTAGTTGGGTTGATATTACTTCTAAAAGATTCAATCGTGGTAAGATTGTCTGATTTGATGATAGAATTTCCGTAGTAGGTATCCAGGATAACAAATCTGTTTTTATTCTCCTCTTTAGCTTTATCAATTGACTGATTATAGATACTATAAAACTCAGATTCATTGGTTAACGAAACAGCATCAGGGAAAATAATAAGAATCGGTTCTTTAATATTTTTATGATCGATCTTACCCAGCCCTGCTTCCAGTGAGGATAATTGCACTTCTGCTGAGGTATAATCCCCTACAGAAATGATATAACACGGTCCGCCGCCATTGGCAAAATACATTTGCAGCGAATAATACATTAAAAATTGTACCTGAGGGGCTACAATAGTTGCTCCTTTGCCTTCTACATCCTGTAACCTGATATTTTCTTTTTTTGCTTTTCCAAAATATTGTTCATATTCTAAAAGAGAGCTGATGATGAAAGGTTCATTATACCCGGCAGGGAGTAGTTCGGTATACCCAATAAACGCTGGCATAGCTGTTTCTATGTAGGCAACTGAGTATGGAAGTTTTGTAATTTCTTCAACAGAAACACCTGGTGTTGCTGGATTTAACATGTTTAAAAATTTAAAGGGTTATTAGTTTTAGTTTTTAGTTTTTGCTTTTATGATTAATCAACTTTAATACTTTGTATATTGATGTCATTAATTAATTTAACAGGGACTACCTCCTTCGCAGCAATTTTTATTACACTGATTTTATATAAAGCAGAAGGCATTACTTTTCCGCCCAGCAATCCCCAGACGTAACTTAGCTGTTCAAAGGGAATAGAATGCAGTTCAATTCTAAAGCTGAAGTTATTTTCTGGCTCAAGATCCACATACTCCAGAACATTTTTTGCCTGAAACAGCTCAATAACTTTTGAAATGCTTAGTAAAGATTTGCTATAGGTGCTTCTGTTGGCAGCAATCATCACATATAGATTTAAGTAAGCCGGAGTACTTTCTTTATCATATCGGACCGGATTGTTGTCTACTACAACCTGCTGGTACCTTGATCTGTTTTTCAATGTTGATTCCTCCTCAATGTTGAGCAGACTGATTACTACTTTATTGTTAAGTCCCTCAGTATTGTCATCATGTTTTGCGATGTCATCAACAACAGCGATTTCAATTTCGCCAGGAACATTAGGATCCCATAAACCATCCGGAGCATTTAGCTGATTTTTTAAAACTGTTAATACTTTATTAATCATAATTTCTGTTCTTAATTATTATGGTGCAAACATACAATCAGCCCCCCTCAAAAGACAAATATTTTGGGTGCTCAATACAGTCTTTGCAGTAAATAGGATTTTAATTCCTATAAAAGAAAATTAAAAACAGCACCATTAACAAACTGGAAACAAACACCTTAAAAACGATATTAAAAAATTAAATTTTCAGACCGAAGATTTTCTCATCTCCATAATGACTAAATTTCAGTCCGTAACCGAATGTCATTCTGCCTTAAAAAATCACTCTGTTTCAACATATGATTGCCTCATTCATTCAATGCCTATGTATAGCAGTCCTGCACTTCTGAATCGTAAATACTCAAATACGATGATTGATTACACGAAGTATTAATTCTCCAAAAAAACATATGCCTTCCTGATTAGAAGTATCCCTTTTTTGCTCAACAATTTCTAAAAAATTGTAAACACGCATCATCAGGAAATGATTTTTGTCTTTTACTGCAAAGACAGAATAGAGCGGCCTGATAATTCGCAAAATGGCTTTTCTTCTTTCTAATTTTGACCCAATAATTTTAAAAACTTTAATCATATGAATATTAAAAATCTTTTCAGCAAACGAAATGAAATCATTGAAGGCCATTTTAACGAACTACGCTCAAAACTGGGTGCAGCCAATCAGAATGAAGAAGCTATATTCTCTTTAAGGGAAGAAATTTGTAATGCGTGTCCTTTAAAAAACGGCAACAACTGCAACGCAATGAAATGGCTCAATCCAGAAACACTGGAAGTAGCAGACGGTCCAAAAGATGGATTTATCAGAGGCTGCGGATGCAGATTGAGTGCTAAACAGAGATCCAGATTCAGTCTTTGTCCTGCAGGTTTCTGGGGTGGAGAGTTCGACCAAAAGTAAAACCATTTGACGACTCCCGATATTTTATAATGTAAACCTATTTAATGTGAAGCAAAATCATATCATTCAGAAAGTTTTTCTTGAAATTACCGTCAACAACAAAGAAAAAGCATTGCGTATAAAAGATGATATCAACAGCTTTTTGTCTATTGATGTTTTTCCTGAAATAGAAAAGCATATCAAAGCTTTAGAATATAAGTTAGCCGGCCGCACCCTGCAGATTCCTCGTTTAGAATTACATGTGGATGTAAAAAGCAGCACATTAAATACAGAGTTAAAAGATCAGATAGCTGAACTTTTTAAAGAAGAACTGTCAGAAATTACCCACCCCATTGAAACGTCTTATCAGGAAGCAGAAGGTGAGACTAAAGCATATCTGGTAGACCATCAGGAAAAAATGTTCAGGGCTTTTATCTATTTTTTAGAACATGGGGCTATGCCCTGGTGGAATTCGGAGAGCAATACTATGGCTATTTTAGAATCAACTGTTTTTGACCGTGTTATTTCGGCCGATAACTTTCAAAAGAGCATTGTATCTGCTTTGTCAAAAGAAAATGTCAGAAACCGGCTTATCAATCAGCTTTCCAATGAACAAATTGCACAATTATGCCTGTCGGTTTTGAAAAATAAGGAATTGACAATCAACCTGGAAACGGATACAATACATCATCTATCAAAACTGAATCATACGGATAGAATTGCAATATGGCGCTTGATCTTCAATGTAATATCGGAGTATTTGAATACATCCAATAAACATCTCCGGGAGTATCTTTTACGGGAAATTTCAACAATAGAAAAGATTGGCTTGTTACAAACAAAAAGCAATCATCAGAACAGGAAAACAGTAGTTAAGATATTCCCTTTTATTACGGAAAAGGAAATTTCTGAAAGCATCAAAACGAATGCAGCAGATCAATCTGAAAGTGTAAAAACTTCAACAGAAACCATTCAGGAAAAAGATGCGGCAATTCGGGAAGATGTAAACCAGAACGAAGGACAATATATTCAAAATGCAGGGCTTATTTTGATCCACCCATTCATCAAAACTCTGTTTGAACATTGTGAGCTCCTTGATCCCAAAACCCAGCAGATCACTGATCCGGAATTGGGTGCCCATCTCTTGCATTATATTGCTACCGGAAGAACGAACGCTCCAGAATACGACATGATTTTTGAAAAATTTCTGTGTAATATTCCGATGCACCAAACAATTAACAGGCATATTAAACTTTCACGCAAGCATAAAACACAGGCTAAAAATGTCATAGAAAGTGTACAGCACAACTGGGCTCCCATGAAAAAATCATCTGCGGCATTGTTACAAAACGAGTTTTTCCAGCGACCAGGGAAATTAACCATCACCGACTCGGATTACACTCTTATTGTAGAACGAAAAGCACAGGATATTCTTCTTGAAAAGCTTTCCTGGGGAATTGGTCTCATAAAACTCCCCTGGCAGAAAAAATTCATATTTGTAAACTGGTAATAACAGGTTACATTTTCTAACTACTCTGAAGCTTTCCCAATACTCTAAAATTGCTGATTTTACATCAGCAGTACCTCACTGCAACCCTATTAATTCAAAATAAGATTATGAAATCTCCTATTAACCATGAACATACGTCATTAATAAAAACAAATAGTAATGACAAAAAAGAAATAATTGATCCTTTATTCCAAGTCAATACTGTAAATCATAACTCTTTAAATGAGGAAATGAAATGGCTGCAATCCCTTATTGAAAAGCGGTGCAAAGAATTGTTTCTGGAAGATGAGATAGAATTGAATAGGGATTATGAAATACCTGAACCTCCACAGTCAGATGACACATCTCCTTATTCCACTACGATAAATATCCATCAGCTTACTGTTCTAGACAGAATAATCTTAGCGCTGGGCATTGCTTCGGCTCATTATCCGTCTATCCTGAAAACCTTTGTGCAGATAGAAGAAAGCAGCAATGCATTTGCTATTGAAGCAGGTGGTGAATATGACAAAACCAGCCGCAGCTTTAAGCCCACTTTTCAAACAGCACTTTTTTTGCTGGCAGGTAAGGATTTATCACTGTGGTCACAATATGGCGCACAACTCATCAATGGCAGTGTGCTGTTGAAAAATGATATTATCTACAATCGTTCTTCAACAGAATTTATTCATGGAAAAATTGAACTGGATACCGCTTATCTCAACTATTTTTTATCAGACCAAAAACCACAGCTGGACCATGGCTCCTACTTTCCAGGCAGACTTTACAAATCTGATCTCACCATGGAAGATATTATTTTGGAAGACAACGTAAGAGATCAGATAAAACCCATTGGTCATTATATAAAAGCACTGGAAAACGGCTTTTTCAAAACCAATGTGCATAGCTTCAAACCAGGATTCATTGCTTTATTCTACGGCGCACCGGGAACAGGGAAAACAATGCTGGCCGGAATTCTTGCCAATGCCTATGGTATTGATATGTACCATGTAGATCTCTCACAGGTAGTGAGCAAATACATTGGTGAAACCGAGAAAAATCTTGAAGTGCTATTCAACAGGCTGCAGGGTAAAAACTGCATGCTGTTTTTTGATGAAGCTGATGCTTTGTTCGGGAAACGTTCTGATGTAAAAGATGCTCATGACCGCTACGCCAACCAGGAAGTTTCGTATTTGTTGCAGCGGATAGAAAAATTTGACGGATTAACAATTCTGGCTTCCAATTTTGAAAACAATATGGATGATGCTTTCAAGCGCCGTATCGATGTTTCTGTCAATGTAATACGGCCGACAGAAACTACCAGAAAAGCCCTTTGGGAGCATTATTTGCCTCAAAATATAACTTTTGAAAGTGATGACCTTTTAAAACATGTAACCAAAGAATATACTTATACCGGTGCTAATATCCGAAACATTATGAAAAATGTTGCTATGGCATTGCATGACCGTAATGAAACCATTATTACCTATTCTTTAATCAGTACTTATTTAATGATAGAAAACGAAAAAGCTTTCGGAAAAAATCAATCCCGTCTCAGCCCATTCGTACAAAACCTTTAGCACAGCACAATAAACACTCATCTAATAACCAATACCATGAGCAGACACAAAAAAACATTTGCGCCCAGGGCTGGCAGGTCCGATAAGCAAAAAACCAATAATAAAGAGGATAAAGAAAAGTCTGAGCAGATCACCGATCAGGACAGCAAAATATCTCTCGCAAAAACAGAAGTTACCAAAATAACATATGATCCTTTTAAAACCAGGGCATTCAGTAAAGTAGAAAAAAACGGATCTGTTATCCAATTATTTGATAAAGGCCAGCATGTTTCAACGCTTCATAATGCACTTAATAAATTAGGACATAAAACCCCTGAAAACAAAAATCTTTTCTGGAATGAAACACAGGCTGGGATCATCAGCTTTCAGCGTAAGAACAATATTAATACTTCCGGCACTTTTAATAGGGAGACCTTGCTGAAAATGAATGAAGCACTGCAATTCTTAAACAGTAAGAAAGACGTTGGACTTCCTGTTTCTGAACGTGCGAGAATGCTCTACGAAGCCTTTGAACACAGAACCTTAGGGATCTTTGCCGGAACTGACGAGGATAAAGTTTTTAAAGCTTTAGAAAAACTTTCCTATGAAGAAAGATACGAGCTTGTTCAATACTATGATGAAAAATATAAACCAAAAAGAAAAGTAGGATTAGTAGAGGATTTATATAAAGAATTAGGGGATAAAGATTTGTATAAAGCGATACGGTTATTATATGCAAACTATGAACAGCCACAACCAGAGCTGGAACCAGAGCCGGCAAACCCCGAAGGCGAGTTATTACAAGAAGTTGTTATAACCGGTAAGGGATCATGGATTAAGCCTAAAACAAAGTACGCAATAGAAGGAGAGCCCATAGAATTTGAATGTTCATACCAATATGAAACACCTGTTATGTATGCTGAAGGAAACAAGCCTAAAGTTCCGGAAGTTGTCCGAAGGGTACTCATAAAAAAAGATGATCAGGTATATAATCTATTCCAATACCCTTACAGAAAGGAGATAAAAACTTTCAGACAGGATGGAACAGTAATCAATCAATTTTCTATTAATACCCATAAATCAGGGAACTATACATTTGTATTTATCATAGAAAACACCCAAACAAAAGAATTCAGAGCTTATACCAAAGAATATCAGGTTAAGACCCTTGAAGAGGCAGCAGCTGGTGATTTAAAAAAGAATAAAGTTCAAAATTATTCAGATTTCAGACAGCAGGTAGCCTTTATTGAATTCAATCTTTCAAAAGGAGCATTCAAGGAGCAGAAAAGCAACCCGGATTTCTATATTGAATCTGCATCATTTAGTGAAAATCCTGCAAGAGTGAGTACTGCAGATATTAACCATATTCCGCAGTCTTACTATTCAATTAAAGGAAAACCTATCTCTAAAGACCATCATTATTTTTGGTTTGCAGAAATTAACACCCCTAAAGAAATGTTTGATGGTGCCAGCGCATTACTAGGGGTAGAATATGCTAAAAATGCCACTGTACATGGTTATAAAAGAGGAGAATATTTTGGCAGAGACGGATGGAATATGAATTCTTCGCAGGCAAAAGCTGCATTTTTAGGTTCACTTACAGGGGTGTATACCATTCATTGTATGGTATTAGACAAAAACAACAATCCAACAGGGCAGGAAGCATCTTACCGACAAGTTGTCTTACCAAGTGATGACTATCAGGCGCTAAAAAATATAAGAGAATATAAGAAAGAGATTGATAAAAGCTTTAATACCATTGCTCCCAAAACAGCATTGGCAATTAATGCCGTAACGATTAATGAAAAGACTACAGAAACCCTGTCACTCAATTTATTTATTGGAAAAAGCAAAAAAAATCCCGGCAATTATGTGTTAACAGATCTTACTCCAGGTGTACAGCATCAACGTACTTATGAAGGAAATAATATAAAAGATTTATTTGAAGAATTTGACAGCAAAAACACGTATCCGGATGGTATTCTGGCTTACGAAATTCCAGCAAATATATTAGGCTACCCTACCCTAAAAGGGAATTTCACTACTGACGGAGCATCGTTCTGGGAATCACTTTCTGCCGGAGCAGGCTGGGCTTCATTAGGACTGGCAGTAGCCGGGTTGGTGGCTACATTTACTCCGGCAGCACCTATTGCGCCTTACTTATTTATAGCTGCAGGTGCTACGGGGGCCACTTCCGGAACCGCCAGCATTATTGATAAAGTACAAAAGGGAACATTGACCAACGAAACCCTGACTTTGGATGTCATTATGATAGCTTCCAGCTTTTTAGGGATGGCAGGCTCATTATCCAGCATCGCTAAGGCGTCCTCTATTATAAAAATATCATCAACAGGGATGCAGTATATTATTTTAACTGATTTTGCCCTTAATGGCACTGCTGCAGTGATGATTACAGCTAATGGTTTAGAAAGTATACAAGATATCCATGATAATAAAAACTTAACAACAGCAGAAAAAATAGATGCTATCGTTAAAATTTTAGGACAGTTGACATTAACTGCAGGATTGCTGGTGCTAAGCAGTAAAAACTTAAAAGGAGGAGAATTAGAGAAACTGCCGAAAGTAAAAAGGCAAACATCAAAACAAACCTCCAAAAAACCTTACAACCCGGAGCAGCATAGTGAATTTATTGATACGCCTGAAAATTTAACAGGTGGAAAATCACCAAAAATTCCGGTCAGCAATAAACCAGCAGTACACGCTCTAGAGAATACTTATAAACAGCCCGATTTTAATCAATTCCTAAAATCCGTTGAAACCGGTTTTCCATCTGATGAAATAGCAAAACAAGCCTATGATTTATTTAAAAATAAAAACTGGAAACAATTAGAACAATTGTTTACGGATAAGAATCTCAATGGAAACTGGCCTCCAAACCGTGGAGCAACAAGCACTATAGAGATTACCTTAAAAGAAGGAAGTATTTTTGACAGATATGGCGGATGGTTTGATGAAAATGGAGTTTTCCAGGATAGAGGAACCTTTGCAGGAAAAGATGGCACTCCTTACACAGACAGAGCTCTATCTAAAGGGACAGATAGTAAACCCTATACCAGATATAAAGTATTGAAAGATATACCTCAAGTCAGTGAAGGAGAAATCATCCCTTGGTTTGGAGAAAAAGGAGGAGGTATTCAGTATGAACTGCCATCATCTATCAATGATTTAATAAAAGAAGGATATATAAAACCTATCAGTAAACCATCAAAAAACAGTAATTTAGCTAAGGCGAGATCTATTAAAGGAAAAAAAATAAGAAGTAGTAAAAATGAGGAAGAAAATCTAGTAAAAGAAGATAAAACTACCATCGTAAGCAAAGCTGCAGTAGATGAAATAGATGTCATTATTGATCTAAGAAAAAAACAAGCTATTGAGTTTTATCTAAAACATAATCCTGATATGAAAATGAGAGATATTGAATCTCATATTGCAGGAATTGATTTTAGTAGTCCAATCGAAATCGTTAACCTGTCAAAAGGAACAGAATTAATACAATATACAAAGGTAAATACTGAAGGAACTGTGTTAAGAGGAGACTATTATACTGATAATCCACTCAATACACCTAATGAACTTGGAGTTTCAGATAAATATAATGTCAGAGATCCTAACAATGGTTGGAAACAAACGCAAGAGCTAAGAAATGTTAATAAAGAAATAACTAAATTACCAAAAAATGCAGAAGGCTTAAAAAGTACTTCAGCTAAAATTGATGACACATGGTCAAGAATTGACTCAGAAGGTAACCCTATCTCAGTTCATACAGAAGGTGGCGGAAGTCAAATATATATACCAAAAACTCAATTTAATTAAACAAAATAGACAAATGTATACAGATTTAGAAGACAAGTTAACGAAAAAGTATTATCGTGAAATAGTTGAAAAAGCTTTATTACAGGCAAAAGAAGAATATGAACAGTTTCCAGATACTCTAATGAACGTTTCTTTTTATAATCAATTACAGGATATAAAAAAAACTGTAATTGACAATAATGAAGTTTATACAAAAGATGAAGCTTATCAAAAATATCCAATGGCAGTAATGATAGCAAGAAATTTTGTTGCAGAAGAAGCAAATACAGATTATGCTAATATGCTAAAAGACATAGTCTGGGGAATATCATTATATCCAACTATGATTGAAGAATAAAATTAGTGTAATAAATTAAAATTGCACCAGATAAATCTCTAAAAAAGAGGTTATCATTAAGGATATATTAAACTTATAACTCATTAAATATGATCAAAAAAACCGAAATAACCAGACAAAAATTATTTGATGGCGATGAACAAGAATGTCTAAAAGAAATTTTTGAAATTGAGAATCAGAAAATCAAATTGATTGATTTTTACAACAGTCCGTTAAGAGATTTAAAAAAAGAAATAGATAATGAAAGTTTTGAGACCATCGTCAGAGAAAGTGAATTTAATGTAAGAAACAGTTTCATCGAAAAATACGTATCTGAAGAGGGATTGGAAATTCATTATCTGAAAAAAAATGATATAATCTATCTGTTTTCATATGGAGAATTTCAGCCCGGAAGGTATATGTTATTTTTAGAAGGCATTTATCATTACATTCCTTAACGCAAATAATAATAGAACCACAACACAAGAAGTTGTGGTTTTATTTTACACCAATAGGCATCTTCTCTCCCATAAATATTTATCAATAAAAATAAAATCAGAGCAGATGATTTCTGCTCTGATTGATATTGGGTTAGAAACTATTTATTTTTTTCAGAATTTGTTACTGTTTGCCTGAAAAAATCATATCTTTTTCGGTCACTGTCTTTCTATTCTGATCATAGGTATATACACAAACACCACCTACCCAGGTTTCCAATACCGGAATGTCCCGCATTTTCATATATTGTAATGAAGGAGTATCTAATGAAAGAGGGTTTTGTTCCAATATCACAAAATCAGCAAAGTATCCATTGTCTAACGATCCTACCCATTTGTCTGCATAGCATTGCCATGCAGCATCATAAGTAACCGCAATTAAAGCCTGTTCAGGAGTAATACGTTCCGCAGCATTTAAAACTTCAATATCCTTTGGATTCTTTTCCATGATTCTGGTAATTGATTGTTCCATCATTCTCAAAGGACCTAACGGGCTCACCTCATTATCACTATGAAGAGTAATTCTCATTCCGGCAGCAAGTGTTGAACCGCACAGGTCAAGCATTTGTGCTTTCTCACCGAATATCACTTCCTTAAAAGCATATCCCCAATAACCTACGTGCCCGATAAGGAAACTTGGCGAAACTCCCATCTGGAGCATATTGGTAATCTGATCTGTTGTCAGAAGAGAGCAATGTTCTATACGGTTACGAAGTTCAGAGCCTTTATATTGAGCCAGAGTACGCTGATACGCATTGATGGCAAAAGTTACTGCCTGATCACCATTGGCATGAACCATTAGCGGCCACCCTTTTCCAGCCACCACAGTATTGATCAATGTATTATAACTTGGCGGAATTGTATTGGCAGGAATACCTGTCTGCGGGAAATTAAATACCCCCGTATTATTAGCAGGATCACACAGGTATGGAGCACTCTGATATCCGGTTAATCCCTGGTTTGAACCATCCGAAACCACTTTAATATGTCCATAATATACAGGTTTGTAATGTTCCGGTTCTTTATAAGGTTCCAGCTTATCAACCTCTTCCTGATTGGAACAAAGAAGTGCCCCTCCCGTTCTTACCACTTCAGGATGAGTCTCGAAATATTTGGTTAAAAGTGTTTCTGAACCCTTATTCAGTCCGGCATCATACATAAAAGTAACTCCTCTTGAATTGGCCGTGTGAAAAAGCTCCGTAAGATAGCGATTGATCTCTATGCTCATTGCAATGATCTGCAGTTTTATGGTCTTCAATGCCGGAGTCATCTGCAGACCTTCCTGCAGCTGGCCTTTCGTTTCACTGATATATTTGTCAACAGTTTTATACTCGTTCTTTATATCCGGATTGTGATCAAATACATACTCTAATGCCTTAGTATTCAGATAAAGGGTGTGCATAGAGGCACTTAACAGCATCATTGGAGTATCATGATTAATAGTATCAAGAACTACATTATCAATCGTTATAAGCTCTTTTTTACCATTTTTTTCCTTAAAAGGCATTAATGACGGATCCAATCCTCTTCCTAAAATAACAGCTCCGGGAATTTTTGGGATGTGCCCGTTGATGATTGCCCCAACAGAAGTTAAATCGTATACAGCTTTTAAATTCTGTCCGTCAAAAGGGCTCAGATCCAGCCAGCCGGTCATCATTGCCGTAGGAATCATATGAACGTGAGGTTCTATCAGTCCAGGAAGTAAAGTTTGAGTACCTGTCAATTCTTTTCTTTGAAATCCTGAATGCTTGTCATTCATATAGGTTTCTACCTGATCTGCGGTACCGGTTACAACAACTTTTCCATCAGCAAATCCAATGGCTTCAATGGTACCCGTTGATCCACCGATCATTGGCAGAATATTACCTCCGCTTACCATCAGGGTCTGTGGCTTTTCGTGGGTCGCTTTTCCGGAACCGGGATTTATTTTCTTCAGATTTTCTGCACTGAAAAGTTCTTCTTTAAGAACATCTAAAACAGGATTGTGGCAAGAGCAGTGAGTGCAGCCATGCGTGTGATTGTGTTGTTTTTCCATAAGAATAATTTGGTTTTAAGTGTATGGTTAAAGTTTAATTCTCTTCGTGTATGTTTTAATAAACGTTGTCTTTAGCACACAGAAAGACAACCTTGTAACCGAACAAGATTTATTGTATTATTAAAATTAAAAATGATTATTTTTAAAATATTATATTTAAATAAATATTTATGTATGAATAATTTTCATTTATTTACATGTATTAGTTTATTTTATAAAAATAATAAAAATATTCTTTCAGCACACTTTTTTCACTCAATATTGATTATTTTTTCAGCCTAAAATTTTAAGCTACAGTACATTCTCATTTAATTCACACTTACAGCGTATAATTTTCAGCATTTCATGATGCACTGCTGCTCAAAACCTTCATGTTCTCGCAACTTGTAAACACAATTAAGCCAATAGTAAAGGCTGACTAAATAAAGTAAGCGCCAATTTTTACAAATTGGCGCTTACTTTTTATATCAATAATTCCGGTGACCATGTTCTGGTTTTCCGTTTTATTCTTTCAAAGCTTTTTTCAACCGTTCCAGACCTTCAGTCAGGAGCTGCCTTGGACAGCCGATATTGATTCTCAGGAAACCTTCTCCATTGTTCCCGTACATTGTTCCCGAATTAAGCCAAACCTTACCCTCCATCAGAAGAATTTTTGATAATTCATCAGAAGTTTTACCAAATGTGCGGCAATCCAGCCAAACCAGATAGGTTGCTTCCAAAGGAATTACTTTGATGGCAGGCAGATGTTCTCCGCAAAAATTTCTAAGAAATATAAAATTCTGATACAGATAATCTTTAAGTTCACCCATCCATTCATATCCTTTTGTATAGGCTGAAATCAGGGCTGTCATGGCAATTGGGTTTGGATAACTGTTTTCCTGAAGTTCTAAAGTCTTACGGATCTGCTCCAGTATATTTTTGTCCCGCGAAATAAGATAAGATATCGGCAGACCTGAAAAATTAAAAGTCTTACACGGCGAACCGCAAGTCACCGATAGAAGCTCATAATTTTGAGCTGCAGAAACAAACGGAATATGCTGACGATTATTAAAAATCAGATCAGAATGAATCTCATCAGAAACCACCATTACATTGTTCCGTGAACAGATCTCCGCTATTTTTTCCAGATCTTCTCTTGTCCAGACTTTCCCCACCGGATTATGCGGATTACAAAACAACAAAAGTTTAGTTTTCGGATCAGAAGCTTTCTTTTCCAGATCATCAAAATCTATGGTGTAATTTCCTCCTTCATATTTCAGATCATTGCAGACCACATGACACCCATAATTTTCTAAAATGGTAAAAAAATGATTGTAAACAGGAGTCTGCAAAATAATATTTTCATCGGGCTTCACAAAAGTACGAATGATGGCCGAAAGTGATGGAAGAATTCCCGTTGCAGGCAAAAGCCAGTCTTTTTCTATCGTAAAATGATGATTGGTTTCCCACCAGTGAATCACCGACTGGTAAAAGTCTTTAGGAATCGTACCATATCCGAAAATACCGTGAGAAACTTTCTCAGTGATGGCTTCAATCACTTCCGGAGCGGTTTTAAAGTCCATATCAGCAACCCACATTGGTAAAATATCTTCTCTTGCCCAATCCCATTTTACAGAATGGGTTCCTCTTCTTTCTATGATTTCGTCGAAATTGTAATTCATGTTTAGGACCATTATTTTGAATCCAGATATTTTTTCAGATCTGAAATATTTTTAATTTTAAGTTCATTTGCCTGTTTTCTTCGCATCATCAAAGCATATGCATTATTAAAACCGAGTGGTTTCAGCCATTCAATTCCGTACTGTTTATGAAATTCCAGATTGACGTAGTCGAACGTTTTTTCCGGACTTTTAGAAACTTCTTCTATTGTTTTTGCAGAAGGTTTCAGCAACACCAATAGTCCGGTTCCCGTATATTCAGGATAAAAATCAATCGCATCATTCATCAGAGCATCAAAGCAGATTTTCGTTCCGCCAAGCCCTGTTTTCGTTTCCACTTTATAATCGGTATAGCCTTCAATGAGCATCTTGTAAATTTCGGTAAGAATATATTGTTCACCAAAAATTTTTGACCCGATTTTTATGGTTTGGGAATTTCCTTTGCGTGGATCTTTATACAAATGTGTTTTTAATAAAAAATCTTTGGCGATTTTCTCAGGAGTCTGTTTGAGATAATCCGCTCTATAATTCAGATCTGTCATGATTGAATCATTGAATTTCCCGGCTAAAAGATTCAGTGTTTTTTCCAGTTCAGGAAACTTTTTCAGGGTTTTTGTTTTGATCACAGGAGCAGCAAAATAAGGAGGGAAAATCTTCTTATCATCCTCCAGAACATACAAATCAAAAGCCTTGATTCTGCCATCTGTGGAATATCCGCTGATGAGGTCCAGTTCTTTTTCGTAGGCTGCTTTGTACATAATGGCATCACTTACCACCAGCGGATGTGCATCAAGCCCGTATACCGAACGAAGTCCCAGATCACCGTCCTGCCGTCCCATAAATTCGGGCGTAAAACCTGCCTTGAGCTTATGATCCGACACGGAAGTTAAAAGATACATGACTCCAATTATCGCCAATACAGCTGGAACAATATATTTTAATTTCTTTACAGACTGATAACTTAATCTCTGTAAAACTGCAATGGTCTGATCTAAAAGGACAGCCAGTAACGCTGCCGGAATTGCACCCGCCAGAATCATATTGGTATTATTAAGGGAAATTCCGCCAAAAATAAATTCACCCAAACCTCCTGCTGCCACAAATGAAGCTAAAGTGGCCACTCCCACATTGATAACCGCTGCTGTTCTGATGCCCGCAATAATGACAGGCATTGCCAAAGGAAGCTGAACTTTGAAAAGCAGTTGTCTTCTATTCATCCCCATTGCTTTTGCAGCTTCAGTTACCGCCGGATCTACTTCCGTAATTCCTGTGTAGGTATTTCTGATGATGGGTAAAAGCGCGTAGATCAGCAAAGCGACAATGGCCGGAGTTGCCCCAATTCCAAAAGCAGGAATCATAAAGCCGAGCAAAGCGATACTCGGAATGGTCTGTAAAATTCCAGCTATTCCTAAAACAGAACCTGAGAATTTTCTTTTTCGGGCAATTAAGATCCCTAAAGGTACACCTATGATGATGGCCAGAAACAGAGACAAAAAAGTAAGTCCCAGATGCTGTACAACCTGAGTAAGCAGCTTTTCATGCTGCTCTGTGATAAACTGCCAAAAACTTTGCCTACTCATACAGCCTGGAATTTTCGGTATTCATTAAAAGCTTTAACCAGATTTTCGTAATCTCCGGAAAGCGTAGTATCTGCACTCAATTGCTGCAATGCATCCCATAAACCTACATTGTCTGAAAACTGAAGCTCTTCATAGAAACGACTACCATCAATCAGAGAAGCCATATCTTTCAGCCTGGCCACTTTGTATTCCAGTAAAAGCCGGTTCTTGGCAAAGAAATTTTTAACGAAATCATTTTTGGGCTGGTACAGCATCTCTTTCGGAGTTCCTGTCTGAATAATTTTTCCTTGATCCATCAGACAGATTTTATGACCCAAATCGAAGGCTTCCTGAACATCATGAGTAACCAGAATAATGGTTTTATTTTTAAGCTCTTCCAGTGATTTAAATTCTGCATGAATATCAGCTTTGGTAATATTATCCAACGCTCCGAAAGGTTCATCCATCAATAAAACAGGCGAATCCGCAATCAAAGCCCTGGCAATTCCCACTCTTTGCTGCTGTCCGCCGCTTAATTCGTTTGGAAATCGTGTAAGTACCTCTTCTGAAAGATGAAGTTTATGCAATAATTCAAGAGTTCTTTCTAACGTCTTTTTTTTGTCCCATTTCAGCAATTCGGGAATGACCGCTATGTTCTGTTGTATGGTGTAATGGGGAAATAATCCGGAATGCTGCATGACAAAACCAATTCCCATCCGTACCTCTTCCACTTTTTGCGACTGAATATTTTTACCATCAATCAAAATAGTCCCGGAATCTACCTCGATAAGACGGTTTATCATTTTCAGCATGGTTGTTTTTCCGCAGCCGCTTGTTCCTAAAAGCACCAAAATCTCCTTGTCATTGGCCTGAAAAGAAATAGCATCGACAGCTTTTTTTCCGTTAAAACTTTTTGAAACCGATTCAACTGTAATCATAGGCAAAATTATTGTGCAAGTCTGATTCCGGTAAACTGCCACTGCAAATGAGTCTGGAAAAAATTACGGTATGTATTTCTGCTGTGTCCGGGCGGAGTTGCTATTGAAGCCCCACGAAGCACCATTTGATTCACCATGAATTTCCCGTTATATTCTCCTACAGCTCCAGCCTCTTTTTTATATCCCGGATACGGAAGATAAGCGGAATTGGTCCACTCCCAGCGTTTTCCCCAGTCAAAATGAGCTGATGCCACTTCCCATTCAGCTTCGGTCGGCAGCCGTTTTCCTTTCCACGAAGCAAAAGCAGAAGCTTCAAAAAAACTGATATGGCAGACGGCTTCCTCTAAGTCAATTTCCTGTAGGCCGTTTAACGTATAATTCATCCATTTTCCATCAATATAATGCCAGTATAAAGGGGATTTTGCATGATTCTGTTTCACCCAATCCCACCCTTCAGCGTGCCAGTGCCTGAAATCTTCATAGCCGCCAGCCTCAATAAATTCCAAATATTCTTTATTGGTCACTAAGTGACTGCAAATTTTAAAATCATTCAGATATACTTTGTGTCTTCCGAGCTCATTATCAAAACAGAAACCTTCACCTTTAAACCCAATTTCATAAATTCCTTCTGAAACCCCTATCATTTCTGAGTTTCCGGAAGTTTCTTTCTTGGAAAAAGCTTCCTTTTTGTAAGCAGGAAACAAAGGATTATGACCTAAAATATATTTGATGTCTGTCGCTAACAGTTCCTGGTGCTGCTGTTCGTGGTTTAAACCTAATTCCAACAGAGATTCCAGCGATTCTGTAAGATATCCGTTCTGAAGAAATTCATCCATCTTCTGATCTACATATTCACGGTATTTAAAAACATCTGAAACAGAAGGACGGCTCAGATTTCCCCTGTCGGTACGGATGACACGGGCACCGATAGTTTCGTAATAACTGTTGAACACAAAATTATACTGAGGATCAAAAACTTCATATCCCGGAAAATTGGGCTGTAAAATAAAGGTTTCAAAAAACCAGGTGGTGTGACCCAAATGCCATTTCGGAGGACTTACATCCACGATAGGCTGAACTACGTAATCTTCAATTTCCAGAGGACTGCAGATCTCAACGGAATGATTCCTGATCTCAGCATATTTTTTTATCCAGTTTTTATGAAGATTTGCCTGTACAAGTAATGTATCTTTTTTCATAAAAAATCATTTTAAATTACACCATCCAGATAGAATCTACAAACCAGTTTTTAGTATCTTTAATTTCAACAAGGATATGAAACCCTGAATCTCCAGCCAGTTTTTTGATATCCTGTTCCGAAAATTTCTGGGAAATCTCCATATCAATCAGCTCATCTCTTTTAAAGTAAACCAAATGATTTCCTACATGAACTTCCTGATCGCAAAGACTTACCAGAAAACTTCTGCAGGCTCCTGAAATGGGGTCATAGTTTTGATAGTGCTGGAAATTTTCCACCTTAAAATCTGCTTTCAGTTCCCGGTTTATTCTGGTAAGAAGGTTAAGATTGAACGAAGCGGTAATTCCTGCAGGATCGTTGTAAGCGGCTAGAATGGTATTCGGATTTTTCTTGAGGTCAAAACCTACGAGAAACAAATCTCCGGCATTCAGCTTTCTTTTCACTTCATTGCAGAAATGTCTGGCTTCCTCGCTTTCCATGTTTCCGATATTCCCGCCCAAGAAAAGGACTACTTTTTTTCTTTTCGAAATACCGGTGGCTTTATCCAGCATATCAAAATACTCTCCTTCCAGCGGTAAAATTTCCAGTTCAGGTAGTTTTTTCTTCAGGTTTTCCTGCAGAACAGAAAGAATATTTCCCGAAATATCAATAGGCATATACGTAAAATTGGTACCTTTCTCTACTAAATTTTTGAGAAGGTAAGATGATTTCATCGCATCGCCAGCTCCTAATTCTATGAGATCAAAGGATTCATTGATATTGGAAATAGCCTTTGCTAGTTCTTCTGTTTTATTTTGAAATATGTCCAGCTCACAATTGGTAAGATAGTATTCAGGCATGGCCATAATCTGCTGGAAAAGACGGTCGCCCGTTTTGTCGTAAAAATATTTGGAAGATAATTTTTTCGGATGAGCGGACAGACCTTTTAAAATGTCTGCACCGAAATTATCGGTACCGTCATTTTTAAAATGACAATCCTGTTTTAACTGTACATTCATAGTTTATATTTTGTTTTGGCTGTTCATTGAATACAACTATCTTGCCGACACCGGAATTACATCCTGTCATCTATAAGCTTCTCCAATTCATCTAATTAAAGATAGGTTTTATTTGCGGTTTTTATCCTACCACATTTTAGTTTATTGATAAAATACTGAACGATTATAGAAGGCCTGCTCTCATCAAACCGCTTTATCAGCGCCGTTTTTCCCAAAAAATTCTTCAACAAATTTTAGCGTTAAAAACCTGTCTATTAAAATCTGAAAGAAATACACCTGAAATTGGATCAATATCAATTTCCGAAGCTTTTAAATGATTACTTTAGCATAGAATTAAAATGCGCTGAGATTTCTATGAAAAATATATTCTGTGTATTGCTTATCTCAATGGTAACGCCTGTACTGGCTCAAACTAAATTGGAAAAAGCAATTACCAATCTTGAGAATAATTACGAACAGGAGAAAGTCTACTTACTTACCGACAAATCCCAATATGCCGCCGGTGACAAAATCTGGTTCAAAAGCTTTGTATTTGACGGATACAACCGTTCTGCATTATCCACTACTCTATTTGTAGAATTGTATAATTCTGATAAAAAATTAATAGACTGGAAAACAGTACTTCTTACCAATGGTGAAGGCAGCGGAGATTTTCAGCTGAAAGAAGACCTTCCTGAACAGGTTTATTTTGTAAGGGCTTATACGCCTTACATGACTAATTTTAATGAAGATTTTCAGATTGTAAAAACACTTCCGGTTTACAACCCCAATTCCACAGAATCATTAGTGATTGCTAAAAATTCTGATTGGTCTGCAAAAGTATTTCCGGAAGGAGGAACATTCATTAACGGGATGCCTACTAAATTTGCTGTAAGATTATCTGCCAGTTCTTCTTTACCGGAAAACTGGACCGGAAAAATAATCGATGTACAAAATCCAAAAACTCCTGTCACAACATTTAAATCTTTTGATAAAAATGTGGCTTCTTTTACAGTAACTCCTGCATCCGGAAAAAAATACCAGGCCGTCATCCAGGATAATAATGGAAAAAGCCAGACCATAGATCTCCCACAAGCTGCAGACAGCGGTCTGAATGTAGAAGTTCACAGCTCTAAGGAAGGGATTAAATATACTTTAAAAGGCGTTAATCTGAAACAACAGCTGCAGGGTTATAAAATTGTAGGACTTATCAATAACCACCTTGCTTACAGAGCAAATATCAACCATTTAACCAATGAGGCATCAAGTCTTATTCCCACAAAAATCAGCAACGGAGCCAACGGTGTTTTGCAATTGGCAATTTTTGATGAGCAGGACAATCTTGTGGCCCAAAGGCTTTGCTTTATAAAACCTGGTGATTTAAAGATTGAAAAAGCAGAAATTATAGCTCAGAGCTTAAAACAGACCCCAAGATCTTTCAACAGCATTGATCTTTCTCCGGAGTCTTATTTTAAAAATTACACTGTTGTGGTGAGTGAAGATGACGGCACCTCCACTCCGGAAGAAGAAAATATCCTTAGCGGACTTTGGCTGACAGGAGATTTTACTTCAAAAATAGACAGCCCGGCACAATATTTTTCTAAAAATGCCAATAGTGAAGCTTTGGACGCACTGCTTATTTCTGAAAACTGGAAGAGATTCGACTGGAATTCCGTACTCAGCGGAACAGCTCCTGTCATTAAAACCCAATCTCAGCAATATCTTTCTTACAGAGTAAAACCTATTAAAAACAATGCTCTGCTCATCAACTCTGATGTAAATTTAGTATTGCAATTAGGGAAAAATCAACCGGCCTTTAATCAATTTAAAACAGATCAAAACGGGTATGTTTATTTAAATAATCTTAACAATGATGAACCTGTGAATGTTTCATTATTCGTCAATTCTGAAAATAAAGAATCAAGTACTGATAACTTATTCGTCACCGTAGAACCGTTGGTAAATCCTTCAGAATTTAAAGGTAATTTCCCGGGCACAAAATATACCTTGGTAAAAGCTGCTAAAAACAAAACCCTTCCTCCGGCAATTTCCAGAGCTATTAATACTCAAAAAAATTATAAAAAAACAGAGGGTAACGATATCCAGATTCAGGAAGTAGCATTGGTAGGAAAAAAGAAAGACCCAAAGGAAGAATTAGACAAGCAGCTCTCCACCGGAATGTTCAGTTCTGTAAATTCTACTGTATTCGACTTTGTAAATGAAGACCAGCATGCTTCAGGATATACCAATATACTAGACTGGCTGCAGGGAAAAGCTGCCGGCTTAACTTTTCAAAGAAATAATTCAGGGGTAAACGTACCGTACATCCGGGGCCAGCAGGCTAAGCTGTATTTAGATGAGGTACTTACTGACGGCTCGATGATCTCAGCTCTTCCAGTAAGTAATATTGCGATGGTAAAAATTATTAAAGGCTCAGGGTTAATAGGTGATGCCGTAGCCATCTACACGATGAAAGGAAATATGAAGTCCAAAAGTAATGAAAAGGAAGCACCAAAAAACAACTCAGCCATCATCAAAGGATATGACAAACCTTCAGAGTTTCCTATTGAAATGATAGATGATGACGCTCTGGAAAAAATTGAAAATGATACCAGAGAAACCCTTTACTGGAATCCTAATTTATTTGACAGCGATTATGTTCCACCGAGAATTAAATTCTTTAATAATGATAGTGCAAAACAATATAAAGTACTGATCATAAGTTTTGATGAAGATGACCATCTTCTTTATGATCAACAGATTTTGAAATGATAAAAAGAGGCTTTTTCAGCCTCTTTTTAGTTTTGAAGCGGGAAGCTGGAGGAAGGAAGTTATGATAGTTATAGAAGTAGCTGTCTGTATTTTTTAAAGAATGATAACTTTCGTCTTTGTCATTACTACGTGAAGTGGATTCCGTTTTTGCTCCCTTAAAATATGATATTGAAATTATAAAATATTGCGTTACATTATTTCATTCTTTCTTATATTTTACAGATTCCTTTTTTTATCTGTATGTGCTGTCTGTTGCTGGAAATCCTCTATAAAGTAGTTTTCAATTCAAAATCTTCTTTCAATACTGCTTTTAAAAAGCATACAGGAAACACACTTATACAATATCGTAACCTACTACAAAACAACACCTTGTAATTACTCGTACTTGCATCTTACATTACCCGAACGCATTTTTCCAGGCCAATGAGGCCGAATACTTTTATTCGGTCGCGTAGAAGTAAGCACTTCCACATCTTTGTATCGAAATCATTTTTAACCATTAAAATAACGATACAATGAAAACTTCATTCACCTTTTTAGCAGTACTATTATTGATGAGTACTTTTACTTTTGGACAGAACATTTCCAAAAAAATAGATTCAATCATCAAAGACAATTATCAAAAGAATCCGGACGTGGCCATCAGTGTTGGATTTATCAGCAATGATGAAGAATATTATACGTCCTATGGAAAACTTAGCAAAGAAAGTCCTGTTGACGTTAATAAGAATTCCATATTTGAAATTGCTTCTATTACTAAAATTCTGACGTCTAATTTAATTGCCCAGGCCGTTATTGAGAACAGGCTAAAACCAGAGGATTATATTGACAATTATCTGCCTAAAAGTTATATTTTACAGAAAAACCTCAAAAACAAAATAAAAATTTCAGATCTGGCTTCTCATCAGTCCGGCCTGCCGGATATAGATTTTGCCAAACTGATAGAATTAAATCCGCAGCAGCCTGTAAGCAATGTTACAGAAAAAACCCTGACTTCCATTGTCAACAACTGCAGTGAACTTATTGATTATGGCAAATACCGCTATTCTACGATTGGTTATACGCTGTTGGGACAAATACTGGAAAAGGTGTACGGTAAAAGCTATGATAAAGTAATTCGTGAAAAAATAATCACTCCTCTGCAGATGACCAACACCTTGACAAAGGATTTCAATGTAAGAAATATCACAGCAGGTTATAATCCCAATGGCGGTGTTCAGGAATTTTTCAAGTGGAACATTACCGCATCGGCAGGATTGGTAAAATCAAATGCTTCGGATATGCTCAAGTATCTGAAAGCGGTTCTTACCAACGGAAATCCAGTATCTGAGGCCGCACTGCTCACTGAAAAGCTCTACTATAAAGATGAAAAAAGAGAAATGGGACTCGGCCTTACGATTAGTACTGATGATCAGAATACCATTTACCTGAAGTCCGGTGATTCTATGGGCCAATCTTCCATCATCTGCTACAACAGAGCAAAAAAATGGGGTATAATTATCCTTTTAAATCAAAGAAATTCTAAAATGAGACAAAACCTGCTGAATGAGATCTACGAGAAGGTCCTGAAATAAATCTCTTAAGTCATTATACAAAAATCCAGAAAAGTGTTTTCTGGATTTTTTCATGGTAATATTCTGCTTCAGTTTGCTTTTATTCTTTTTGCCCAGCTCTGATAGACAGGATACCAAACCCGATCTCCGTTGGACCCATTACAGAGAATCACAATACTGCTCTTTGTGGGCAAATGCATAAACAGGCCAGCGCTCCAGCCTTCATTCTCTCCGGTATGTCCTACTGTTTCAAACCCCTCATAATACATAAAACGATATCCAAGGCCACTCTTTCCTTCATCGGAAAATGGCAAAACAGATTTTTCCATCAATTGTACGGTTGACGGTTTCAACACTTTGTGCAGTGGGTTGGGCTGATAGTTTAATGACAATTCTGCAAAATGTGCCAGGTCCAACACTGTTGTCTGCAATCCTGCTGCTGCCTGTTCTGTAAATATTCTGTTCTTTATAGGCTTACCCGAAGCATCATAAGCTGTTGCAGAGTTTTTCATCATTTCTTCCGTCCATTCATAGGTAGTGTGATTCAATCCTAAAGGGTTGAAAACATTCTTTTTCATATAATCTGCAAATTTCTCCTTCGTTCTTTCTTCGAGCATCAGCTGTGCCAATGTATAGCCGCCACCTGAATACTCCCATTGTGCTCCCGGCTCACTGATCAAACGCACGCTTTCCCCATTCCTTTTGGTCTTTCCGGAAAGGGATTCTTCCAGACTTAATAATTTTGTTCCTTGTTCAGAACCTCCGTAACCATGTACTGAAAGTCCTGCCGTATGGCTGAGAATACGCCTTAAGGTCACTTTTGATATATCATATTGGGAAGCAGGCAGTTTCCAGCGGGTCAGATAGTCATTTACAGGATCATCCAGGTTTACAAGCCCTTTTTCTGTGAGTTGCATGAATCCCCATGCAGATACCATTTTGGAAACAGAACCCACATTAAAAATAGTTTCTGGGGTTACCGGCTTCCGGTTTTCTTTATCAGCAAATCCTATACATTGTGTCCACACTATTTTTCCATTCTGAATCACAGCTATGGCTACCCCGGGAACATTGTTATTTCTGGCTGCTTCCAAACCGATCCGTTGAATTTCTGTATAGAGCGAATCTCTTTTTACCTTTTCAACCTCAACAACATTCTTTGTTCCGGAACAGGAAAGAAGAAATAAAGTAAAAGAAAAACCAAAGAGGAATTGTATTTTTTTGCCGTTCATTTTCTGTTTGTTTACCATATTGACAACTTCAGGAATAATTACATTTATTTTTACAAAGCCAGTTTTGATGTTTCCTTCACCTTTGTTGCGGTACTAAAAATACAAAGAATATCATCAGTATTATGCTCTGCTTCAGAAGTTTTCTGTTTTTCAGTAAAAAACATCATTGTATGCTGACTAAAACAGCTTCTGTCTTCCAGCCTTTTATTTCTTTAAACGCAAAGAAAATATTCAATCCATTTATTGATAAGGGAGCTAAGAGTGCGACAAAGTCACGGATGAAGCTGTATGGCTATACGTCCGCTTAGAAAAATCAATGAAATTGATTCCACCTCAGCTCCCTTGTAATAGATCATGATAGTAGTAAACCTTTGCGTTAAATTTTGATAGAAGCTTGAAGTAATAAGCACACGCACTGTCATTCTGACGAAGGAAGAATCTCTTTAAGTTCTATAAGATTCTTCACTGCACTTCGTTTCATTCAGAATGACAGCATTGAAATCAGAAGTTTCGCACCAACCATCTATCATTACACCTTAAAATAAACTTCCATCTTCCAACATCCCGCTCCCCGCTTCTACCTCCCTCTCCTTTCCAGCATAAGATGCGCAGCATCCAGCATTTTCAGCAGGTGGATATATGGGTTAACGAGATTTGTTTCCGGAAGTTTATCGTAGGCTCCCATTGAGAAATAAACAATCCCGGACATAAAATAATCAAACTCTTTGATGTTATCAAAAGCTTGTGATAAACTCAGGGTATTACACAACCTGCCTTACTCAATATTATTAATGGTAAAAGCGTAATCACTCCCTGTATGGCAATAAGAATCTCCGAAGTTTTTGGAGGTAATGCAACATTTTGGGTTCGCTTACAAACCGCCTATGATTTAAGAGAAGTATCTTGAATTAGATAAATTTGAATACAAGCATAGGATATTTATAATACAGAAAAATGTTTCATTTACCAGTATTTCTAAGTTTCACCAGTAAAAGATATTCTTTTATTATTTCATAATGGATTACTGGTGAATACGTTTTAAAAATGAGGATGATTCTTATGGAGAAACACTTTTTGACTTTATAGATTTCATTGTATTTTCAAACGAAAAACTAAGATTTGAAATTCCTTAACCTTTTCTCTGTAAGTTAAAAAAAGTAGATTTGGCATGAAATCTATTTTAATAAAAAATTAGAAAAAAGAACATTTAGTCTCAAAAACATTTCATCAAGACTATCATAAATTTGCCAACAAGCATCAGGATAGTTATTAGAAATGGAATTAGGCTCTACTCCTAAATCTGTCAGTGCTTTATGAAGCCTTGCTTTCGAATCATTTGTTTTATGAGCATCTAGCTGTCTAATGCTATTTACAGCTGACAATTCTAATAATGCATTGAAACTTTTATTTTCTAAAACCCTCTCTACAATAATTTCTTTATTAACCAAAGGATGTAATCCACTTTCCTCCGTAACTTTAATATAGGCTATAATAAGTTCAAGCAACTTTATACTTCTGAACTTTTCAGTATCTGAAGCTGGGAAGCCTAACATATCTACAATTCTTCGTAGCGGCTTTTCTTTCAAATTTTCTCCTAGCAAGATATATAGCTTTTTACATCGGGATATAAATTGTTCTTTGGAAAAAGATTGTAAATTTACGTGTTGAGCAATAGCATTGAATTCAGTGAATTCTGACCATCCTGTATATTCAATATGCTCTTCATCTAAACCAATTAAGTCTTTTGCCGAATAATTAAGTTCGAATAAGTGATTAAATAAACCTGTAAATATTTGCCCAAACAAAAAGAACTTCCTGGTCAAACGTTCTGCTTTTTCAGCAATATTCTCTCCTTCAATAATCTCGGATGGGTGAATCGAAAATTTATTCCAGTAATCAATAACTGTATATCTATTACCCTCGTATAGCTTTTTGATGTCAATTTTAATAGCATTTTTTCCAACACGATCACAATGGGTTACTGCCCATTGATTTCTATAGCTGACACTTCCGGACAAGGGATGAACTTCATAATCTTCGTCTGCTTCATATACTGCCAATACTTTATCAGAAACATATACATACTCAAAAGGCATTTCATGTCTTGCCCGCCATTCAGTTACCAACCCGTCAATTCCTTTCCAATGATGCCCTGTTACTGTTTCTTTTTCCTCATTGTCGTCCCTATTTTCTAAAAGAACTTTAAAACCATTTATTTCTAAACGAGCTGTATTTTCTTTATGGTCAACTCTGCTTATCTTTATTTCGAACTGTTTAAATTCTTCAATAAAGTGTTTCTTATTTTTAAGCAGTGTGGAGATTTCTTCGTCTATTGTGATATCTCTTTTTATTGTAAATACCTGTACAGCTTCTTTCTTTCTATACGCTAAATAAATATCGAGATAATCCTTTTTAATTTTCACATAAGCTTCTGAATGAGTTGGAAATTTATATTCAGAAAGAGGTTTGATTTTTACTACATCATATTCAGGTTCTTTCAAATCATCCCATAAAATTTCATTGTCTAACAAACGTGGTGATAATTTAAAAGCACTTAAAAAACCCTGATCAACCATTAATGTTGTGTGATTATCAGAACACCACGAAACAACCAAAGGTTCTGCTTTACTTAATCCTGAAGATTTTGAAAGATATAATGAGAATGAAGGTTTATATTCATAATCTTCTCTATAGTATGCTCCAGACAGATTTATATAAGGATTAACATGTGATGATTTTATTTTACTAATTATACTTGACGAAACTAAAGCGGTATTGATATCAATGGTTTCCTTCAATCCATTCTTATCAATTGTTTTTAGTTCAGCAACGGTAATATGGTCTCCATCTGTTTGAATGTCCAACAGATTTCCAACCAATTTTGATATTATTTGGCTCTTATTCATTTAAAATTTGTCAAAAATTGTATTTCGATGATACTCCAAAGCAATTTGACTAATTTCATATTTTACAGGATTTGAAATTACCTTTCCGAAAATCTCATTCAACCAATTTTGAGTTTGTAAACTCAATTCATCTAATTTTGAAGTAATTATTACCTCATACTTTTCATTAAGTGTAAAATATCCCTTGTCAAATAAACTATCGTATAAAGTAGAAAGGCAAAGACCGTTATGAGGTGATACCCTTGTATCAATTTTAGTTGCCCACGGAATAATATGACTTGCTACTAATAACTCATTTTCCGTTACTCCTGTTAAGCAACATTTATGGTCAAAATTCTCTAGCACTTTTTTTCGGAAAGCGGATTGCTTGATTCTGATTTGTATTTCTCTTTTTGCATTTTCTATCGCATAGTCATTAGTGCCTTCTGTACTTAAAATTAAAGGTTCAATGACTAGCGAAATAGGCACACTATATCTGTGAGCAATATTTAGTTTTACCCCTGTATTACTTAATGAAATATGATGATTGATAATATTCCCAATCCATCGCCTTCTACCTTCACTTTTAGCAAAGGTATTTTCAAGTAAAAGGTGTTTTAATTCTTCAAAAGGAATTATATAAAAATCAGTTTCAATATCTTCATCTCCATAGATAATAATATTGAAATTATCACTTGTCAGCTCTTTATAATGGTTAATTCTTCCCTCTGATAAATCAAGCCAATAATTCGTTTTTGCATCTGCTTTTCTTACATAGTTATTTATGGCAAGTTGATTTCTATTTTCTTTTACCCAGTTCATAATTATATAGTAATACCAAAATTTACTCTTAGAAACTCTCCGACTACTTGTCTTGCCATACCAACATACTCTTCTTTTGGATTTAAAAACTTTTTTAATCCCTCCATCTCTCTTTTTAAGATTCGTTCAAAGTAAAATTTCTTTGTTGTGTCTGGAGATCCAATAATATCATTATAATTTTCTGTAGCCTCTTTCACTCTTTGTATTTGTGCCTGTATCTCAATAAGTTTCTTTTCCCGAGATTGGACAAGATACATTCTTTGTAAAACATAGACGTCTATTGATTTTTTAGCCTTGATACTTTCGTTTCCATCCGCATCTTTTTTAGGACGAATAACGCCTTCATCACCGTATTCTAAATGATCTTCGGGATTATCGATACATGGATTTAGTAGAAGTCTATAAGGTTCTTCATCTGCAATTCCATTAATATTATCATGCTTACGTACATATTTCGTAGCATCTGACAGAGGAAATTGGTTCATTTTCCCCATTGTCTTTTTGGTTCCTATTCCGTACAAGGAATGGGATAGCTTTTGATTACAGTTTCTACAAGACAACAATAAATTATCCCAATCTGCAGCTAACCAATAATAACCGGGTTTCTTATGTGGATTCGCTTCTTCAATTTCTCCTTTAGGGCGAAAATGCTCAACATCTCCAGAGTAAACATGCAGAAATGTACTTTCGCAATAGGCACACTTCTCTTCGAATAAATTTATTAAAGCTTCTTTTACCTCAGAATCGGAATATATTTTAAATTCAAAATTAGTCGTTCCGTCAAAAGTGGGGGAAGTGTAATGTTCAATCGCTCTTTCTGTTTCCGTTTTACCCGCTCTATTTTTTTTATCTAATGCAGATGGTTTTGGCACTTGAGATCTATCAATTTTTATCATAATGATCTATTTTTTATTGTCCAATGTTTTCCATATACTCTCAACCCGCTTCAGAGCCTCTGCTTTTAATTCCTCTTTGATTTTTGGTCCATCTTCTCTTGTTTTGCGAGCTAGTAATTCATCAATCACATAATAGGTAAGCTCTTCACGTTCGGTATTTCCCAAATGTTTAATCCGAGGAATAATATGGCTTAGATCTAAAAGACGATTTTTTTGTTCTTCACTTCTGTCCTCTTCTTCCAAAGCGAGAATTGCATAATATTCGTCAAAAAGCCTTTCTGTTTCAGGATCTATTGTACTCTTTAATCCAAAAAAATCGGAAGTCAATATCTGATCTACTCGTAATTCACTGGGGTCAGGTAACTCTGTTAATGCTATTACTTCATTTTCCTGATTTTTAGTAAGCACAACCGTTTCTCCGGCTCTTAATCCTCTCAGACAAAGTGGTTCATGAGTTGTTACTACGAAACGAATTTTTGGAAAAGCTTTTCTTAATCGCGTTACTACTTCCATTCTCCAACGTGGATGTAAATGAGTCCCTATTTCATCAATAAGTACCATTCCTTCTGCTAAATCAAATGTTACATTTTCTCCTGCTAAAGTAGCCATGATATCAACCGCTAAATAGAAGATTGATCTATAGCCATCACTCAGTTCATCAATTGAAAAAACATCACCGTTCCTTTTTATTACTAGTTGATTTTTTACAATACTTATAGTGTCATCATTTTCCAGAAGCATTAAATCTTTTAGAGATATTGCTACTCGGTCAAAAGCATCTTTATCTTTCTTGAATAATTTAACTAACCAACTATCAGCATCTATGAGGGAAAATGTATAGTCAAATAAATTTTTGGCTTTAGCTCCGTAAAAATCTCCTTTTTCAGGTTGAATTTTTCCTTCTTTTGGTTTTAAGCGTATAGAATTATAAGCTACAATATTAACTATGGGTTGATATAGAGTAGTCTTAATTTCTGTTTTATTAAAAGTTACTTCTATAGGTCGTATTGCACCTACAAGATGTACTCGAATAAATCCACTTCTTGCACCATGCTTTAAAAGGTCTTTACCTTTTAGCTCTAAACTTTTTATATATTCATCTCCTGTCAAGCCAATTACAAAAGCTTTCAATAATGAACTTTTTCCAACGCCATTTTCGCCAAGAAATAATAACCAGGGTTCGTTTTCAATAGGAGAATCAGAATTATGATTAAATTCTAATTCTAAAGAGGAGAAGCACTTAAAGTTTTTCAACTCTATTTTTTCAACATATATATGCTTTATTGAACTTATAGATTGTTCAATATTATGTTTTTCAGTTTCGGTAAAAGTTTCTGATTTAGGAGATGAAAAATTTTGGGTTAGTGTGATTTCTTGATTTTTTGTTTCTTGTCCAGCAATAGTTGAAAAATATTCCTGTATCTCAGGTCTATTTCCCAACCATTTAGAGAGCATAAATCGTTGTATCCCTAAATAAGATTCTCCAGAATGAATGGTATATTTGTATTGCCAAGCATTATATAACTTTTTAATATCGGTTCGATTTGATTCTTCTTTTCTCAATAATTTCAAAAGTAATTCCCATTCTCCATATAGTTCTTTTAAAACTTCTAGTCTTGCATTCACCAACTCAGAACGATCAAGCTTTAGTATTTCTATGGTGGTAGCGCCCTTAGAAGAAATCGCTTCAATTCCTCCTTGCTCATTAAAAATTAAATGTTCTTCAGGCTTGTCTATGCATGGATCTATTAACAGAGCCTTTTCGTGATATATGACTTCTTTGTAAGGTGTGTTTAAGGGTATTCTTTTTCCTTCAACGGGAAACCATGTTGATTTATATTGATTACAGTGAGAACAACTTAAATAAATGTTATTCCAATCATAGGTTAACCACCAATAATGATCTGTTGAGAATTCCTTGTCCAATCCTCTGGCTCCTCCTTTAGGACGGAAATGATCATATTCAGATTGAGCTCTATTGAATGATATAGGTGATTCACAATAAGCACATTTCTCTTTAAATACTTCTCGTAGTGCTTCAAGGAATTTATCTCTTAGTTCTTTTTCAAAGGGTTGTGAGTATTTTTGCTGAGATCTGCTTTCTTTTGATTTTAAATAGAACTCTTCCAGTCTTTTTTTTGCTATTTCGACTTCCTTTGAATAAAAGACTTCTGGCACAGGAATGATATTTCTTTCTACGTAAATCATTTTGTATGTTTTTTAGCAAATTTTTCTAGAATACTTGAACTCGGGTGGCTAGATAGTGAAATGAGCTTATTGGCTAAAGCTACCGGTACAATTGAATTATCATACATATCACATCTTAGCTTTTCTATATTCCAAAGTATTGTATCCAGGTTTTTAAAATCAGTCTTTTGTGGATTCAGTACAATGTTTTCATTTTCGACAGGAAGTGTAATAACATACACTCTTTCATCCCTTGACTTAAAAATAATCTTCGAACTATAATATGAAGTATGTGCATATGGCTCTGGGTTATCAGAAGGTCCTGGTAAAATATAAGTGTAAATGTGTTTATTGTTAAGCAGTAAAGCTTCTCCTGGTTCTAACAGGTTTTTGATTTCATCTGCATGTTCTACAAATGCACCTGATTTTTCTAAACCGGCTAAAAATAAGTTATGATTACTAAATAAGTAATTACATAATTTCCGAACGTGTTTATGCATATTGGCTGTTTGTCCAAAAAATGCCAGAGGTCCATCTTTAATAAAGAAAAATTTATCCAGTAATTTAGGCTGTGTTTCTTTGATATATTTTATTGTGTGTATAATGTTTATCTGTTCGATTAGATTAACAAGGTACCCAAGAATTCCACCTGCTCCGAGTTCATCATCAATCACTTCATGTAATCTGAAACAGTCTGTCAGATATAATATTCCATTACATTCCGGACAGTTAGTCGTGTATTCACTGTTGAAATTTGCACGTAAAATATTTTGATTTTTTTCTTCACAATGCGGACAAGTGGTTAGGTTAAAACTATCCACAGGCTGGTCAAACAAATTAAAAATTAGCCAATGTGTTGTAGAAAGTAAATTATTTTTTTCATCTCCTTTCTTTCTAAAGTATTCATAAATTGTTCGGCGAATGGAATGAGTTAAAGTGATATTGCTATTATATGAAACATTTTTTGTTGGAAGTACTAATTTGCTTCTTTCTAAGTCTTTAAGTGCTGACATTGATTCCCTAGAAATAAATGGCATTTCGGAAATGTTATTTAAATCTTCGGTATTTAGAAAGATCTCTCCAAATTGAAAAAATGTTATCAATGAAGAAGGAAATGTTTTCTTTACCGGAATAGTAGCGTAACCACCGTCCATTGCTATAATATGTTCAATCGGATTCTCATCGGGATATTGAACTTTGATGACAAGAGATTTATCCAATTCTACTTCTTCAGCAGATTTAGGATATTCGCAATTTTCCAAAAATGATCGAACCTCTTCATCATTTATTATAAATGAATGAGATGATTTACTGGCTAATTCATCAGGACGTTTACCTGTTCTGCTACTATATGCCATAACACTTATTTTGAAGAAGTTTGTACTGAAAATTTGTCAATCTGTACGGGTACAATGAAAGGATTAGAATAGGTCTTCATCCTCACAAAACCTTTATCGTTCTTTGCACTGAAACGAATTAACGCATCGGCAAAATCATCAAAGTCATAATATTTTCTTAGTTCCTTTATTTCATCTTCATTGTTTAAATGAGCAATGAACCAGTTTTGGGTATTTTTCAAAATATTAGAACTTATTGAACTTACCTCCTGCGTAGCGTAAATCATGCCCAAATTTAGTTTTGCTCCTTCTTTGGCAATTCTATTATAAACCTGACTTAAATCTTTATCATCTTTTTTAGGAAATAGATTATGGGCTTCTTCGAAGTAAAATTGAATAAAATTATTGGTCTCATTTTTAATGAACCGATTCATAGAATCATTAAAAATACTTCTACATAACATTTCAGAATACATTCCCTGAATATGAGGGTTACCTTGAGATATATCAACAATGATTATCTCTCCTTTTCTAAGAAGTTTAATAATATCTGTTGTAAAGGCTTCGTTACCCGTTGGTGTATGTTGATCTACTATCCCTCTTAATCTTAAATAACCATTACAATCTATGCTCCCTCCAGATTTACGCTTTCTTGATAAAAAAACTAGAATAGCTTTAAGGTCTTCATCTGCCCATTCTTTATCATTTTTGCTTCTATAATTATCAAAAAATGGATTAGTGCTATACTCTTCCCATATCTTTAAAAACCAATTTGTAGCTTGGTCAAAAGATATTCCTTTACTAGGATCTAAACTGCCATCCTCTTTTACTATTTTATTTAATTCTGCATTTCCTGAAAACTTAATGGTCTTCATGTCTGTTGGTAAAGTAAAATTTGCAGCTTTCAAGCAACACAAATACCCTGCTATCTTTCTTTCCCATCTAGTCATGGCACTTTTATCACTAATGTCTTGTGGTTTTTCCAAACTAATAGCAAGAAAGCTTTTTACAAAATCAGTAGAATCATCAGATAAATAACTTTTAATTAATTCGAAACCAGCAATTACTTGTTTATAAAAATTTACTTTCATTACTTCAAACCCTTCTTTTTCTAGTACACTGTACCTCGTTACTTTATCCTTATACATTTCAAAAATAGCAGTACCTTCATCTTGCATGTTTGCATTTGCATATTCCCCGTTTACATCAAAAATTAATTGACCAACAGGGTGCTTAGGAGCCCCATTATTGTCAAATGATTTTAGGTTTTCTTCAATTGTGTCAGTAGATTTGGAAAGTAATGTAAATGTTGCTTTACTTGATATTTCAGTAGTAGCCTCTATTACCTTCTTAACCGTATTTGATTTACCCGTTCTGGTCATTCCAAAAAGAGCAGTTCTTTTTCCAAGGAGATCAGTTGGGTGAATATAAACCTCTGCTTTGTCTTCCTCGTTTTTGCTTTGAAATCTGAGGCTGGAACTATATCGAACATGCCCAATAGAAAATTCATTATCATTACCAGGAATGATGTCTGGAGAATCTCTCTGGTTAACAATATATCCTAAAACATCTTTATTGACTTTATAAACACTATAATGATGAGCAGAATAAAAATTTTCTAAATCTGCACCAAATTCTACATTTTTCCCATTCCTATAAAATGTTCCTAGCACACGACATTCCAACCCTGAAAAACTAAACTCATAACGCGTAAAATCATCTAGTTTAGAACTTTTTCCGGAAGTAGGTAAATTGTCTTTGTAGTATTCTATCATAGAACTTATCATAGCACTATCTGTCGGTAATCTAGCTGGAGCCAAAGCTCTTAGAAGAATTGCTTCTTCAACAGTTTCTTCATTATCATAAAATGCAAGTAAAAAAGTTCCTTGTGCTATTCCTTTTACTCTTTCCTTATCATCATCACATACAAGAATATTAGCTTTATTATAATCAAGTGAAAAAGGATGTCCTACAAAAAGTTCTGGCTGTTTTCCTTGTTTTAAAGTATCTACAGATGCAAGTTGTTTTATTCTATCTGTTGTTTTCATACTTTCATTTTTTTGAGAGGTGATTTTAATGATGGATCACTGAAGCGAACACGAGCCTGCTCTATATAATCTTCCTTAACTTCAAAGGATACCCATTTACGGTTTAGTTTTTCAGCACAATATCCAGTTGTATTGCTTCCTGAAAATGGATCTAGTACCAAATCTCCTTCATCTGTTAGAAACTGAATAAAGAAATTTACTAATCCACCAGACATACGAGCCGGGTGTGGTGTAATTCCTCTCTCTCTACAAGTTTTCAGAAAATAATCATTGGAATTGGTATTAGAGAAACTTAATACACTATGAGGTAATCTCACATCTCTTTTTTCATCTAAAGCCTCCATTTCAAAAAAGTTATGGGAAATACTACCACCATTATCTTTTAAGAATCCGGCTTCGCTGATTTGATGTTCGGATGGTCGTTTACCTGAATTATATGATTGTCGTTTTAGCAGCTGCTCCATACTCTTACTATAAGGACGTAATACTTTGCTATTATCTGCTTTAGGAAAATCGTTTTTAGCTATCCACCAAACGTGTGTATAGCTATCTACAGTTCGAAATCTATTAACCGTTACCCATTGAGCAGGAGAAGGTAGTTTAGAAGGGTTATAGCAAATGAATTCCTGGATTAATCTTAGGTTAGCCTCAGGGTGTTTTACCATTCCCAAAAGACATTCTAAATGGAGTAAGGATTGAACAGGCCTTTCTGGTTCCCACGCATTGCCAATTTCTATAACTAATGAACCATCATCAGCCAAAAGATCAGAAAATATTGGCGCTAATTTTATAAACCAATCCTTATATTCTTCACCTTTTTCATTTCCATATTGCTTTTTATTATTCAGAGGAAATGGGGGAGAAGTAATTATAAGATTTACTTTGCCTTTCAATTTGGCTAATTTTTTATCATTTTTCAATAATTCAAGCGAATTCCCTACTAAAAGTTTACCAAGCTTTGATTTATATTTTTTATTTTGTTCTATTTCATCTGACATAAAAACCTATTTACAATATATATTCTTAAATTTTTAATTCTCTAAGGCATATTACTTCCTTAAAAAACTATCAATAATTAAAACATTTAAGCCTTCAAAATTAAGTATTATAACTTTCACATAATCTAGATCTTTGATAATTGTGCTTAACTATCAAAAATACTTAAGTCTTAAAAAAATTAAATACGGTTTTCCGTAAAATGCAAATTATCGCAAGAAATTTCGTGAAAAATTATATATAAAAACATCCGTATAAATACGGATATTATGAATTATAACATTAAACTTATTTATTGTAATCGTAATCTGATTATCAAAATTAAGACTGGCTATCAAGCTTTTAAATTATTCTTTAAGAGTAACTTATGATTAAAGTTAACTTTCGATAATTGACGCTGTATTCTTTGAAAGCTTTTTTAAAGACCAGCAGAGGATTATGGTATTCTTTCTCCGAAAGCAGGCCGAGAAATAATGGAGAAGGATTTTCTACCGCAGGATCAGCCACCCATTTCTTTCCTTCCAAATGGGTGAGGTAGCCCGCACGGACAAACGACCGTACCGCCTGATGAAACTGAAAGACTACCGACGGATCTTCATAGATCCAGCTGTTTCGCTTTACGGCGTAACTCATAATGCTGTTTAACTTCTCTTTGGAAACTGCCAGATCATTGAACCGGAAAAAGTTCTCCATCAGCTGTAACCCGGAACGCTTCTTACCTCCTTTCCATAGCTGAGGTTCAAAATATGTACTTGCCTTTTTCATGTTTGTATTTTTTTATAAATGTAGTAAAAAATCACAAACATTCGGACTTGAGTCCGAGATTTTTATAAGAATAAGTAATTTATTTGTTTCTATGACAGAAGCAAATAGAAAAATTGTTGAATTTATAAGGGATGAATGGGTTATCCCTTTGAACAATAACAGCAAATTTGCAGTAGATCATAATATTGATGAAAAGACTGTCCGAAGAATAAAAGACGATGAAAATTATCAAATTGCTCTTCTTACAATCATGCGAATTTGCCATGCTAAGAACTTAACGCTTGCCAGCTTCTTTAAGACGGTTGGAATATAGATTACGAAAACAATATAATAAATCCTGACGAGAGTTGGGATTTTTTTATGTTGAAGTTTAAAATTTCTATGAAACTATTACCAGTAAAATTTCTTATACAAAGAATAAAAATATTTGTATAATTTATTTGCCCAACTTTATTAACTCTTTAATAGATGATCTAGCAGTATTTATATCTCTTGCTTGTGATTTTTTTGGTGGTTTTTTTCTTATAGAAGCTAAATAAACTTTCTTTCCTGCTTCGTAAAAATATAATCTTAAAGCAACAGGATCAAAAACTCTAAGCTCAAAGATCTTAATTTTGTCCTCACTATCTGGTGTAACGTCTTTAATTAAATCTTTATCCGCAGAAAAAGCCGTTGGTAACCCTCTACTCTTAGCAATATTTAATTTATCAAATACTACCTTCTGACAATCACCACTTAATAATTCATAATCATCTTGAAAAGCTTGAAAAAAAATAGGTTCCTCAAATAAAGTTAATAATTTATCAAAACCTTTTTTACTATTGCTGATTTTTTTATTAATGCTAGTAATATTGTATTCTGTGTTACCAACGAAACCATACAGATTATCAATATAATCTTTTTCCACTTTATTTTCATGAATACATATTTGATCTTTTTTCAAATCTTCATGTAAGGCAAGTGAAAACAATGAACCATCGTAAATGTGATTAATTTTTGCTGATGTTCCATCATAAAAATTACTATTTACTTTAATTTCATAATTATTACTTAATACTAAACCTAGATCAAGATCAGGATAAAAATTTTCAATTGGAAATTTTGTAAAATTTCTAAGAGCATAATTTTTATGCTCTCTTTCAAGACTTAAAATGAGATCAAATAAATTTCCACATTTACTAGTTTTAATTTTTATCGGCTCTATGTCTGTAACAATACCTTTAATATAGTCAGGAAACTTGGCCTCCAATTGTTGATATTCTTTGATAGATTCTGTAAAAGATTGTCTTAATTGATCTTCAGAAAATATTTGCTCAAAACAGTAATTAAATGAATAAAACATATTAAAATAATTTTGATGCGTTAATTTCAAATTGATCAAACAATCCTGTAGGCCAATTGTCTAATTTACCATCTTTATCTAAATTTGGTGAGGATATTTTTGTATTGTTAAATTCATTTAGTTCCAACCAGTGAAGTCTAACCTTATCATAAAAATCTGGAAATTCCTTACTACATATTCTAATATTATCAAAAATATGATCACTATGTGTTTCAATTATAATTTGATTATCAAGGTTTGCACACAATGAAATTAGTCTAGCTAATTCAGCCTGTCCTCTAGGATGCAAATGAGCTTCAGGATTTTCAATTATTATCAAACAATTTTTAAGCAAAGAGCCTATTAATAAAGTAGCTATAACACTTAAAGAATAACTTAATCCAAATCCAACATTTGTAGACCTATGATTATTAAATAGTGTATAAGAACTATCACTTCTATTATCTAATTTATAATCAAATTTCACATTTGGAGATATAATACTTAGCCAAGCTTTAATGTTAAATAGCAATGTATTTCCTTCGGCATTTGAATGTCTTAAAGATTCATTAAGAATATAGTCTGCATAAAAGTCTATAAATTGAATTAGATTTTCTCCATTCTTACCAACTTTATTTTTTATCGATGAATTATTGTAAATTGGAATTATGCTTGTTGGCCCGAATCTATTTGCTGAAATGTACAGTATTTGTGGAAAATCAATTATTTTTTCACCAATCAACTTGTAGTTATCATTATCATCGATTTCAATTATATTTCGCGTGTTACTATCTTCTATTGTAAAAGAGATTGAGCCTTGTTGATTAGGATTTTTTAATTCCTTTACATTACCATGATTTTCAAGTAAAATATTGTTTTTCTCATAATATGCTTTCTCTAACATTAATAATGATTGAATTATTGAACTTTTCCCTGAACTATTTAAACCTGTTAATAGTGTTAGATTTCCAAATTCAATATAATTTTCTAAAAAGGATTTGAATCCCGATAAAACAATACTTTTAATCATTTATAAATTTTAAGAGTAAGTTATTTAATCTATCATATCTGCTCTTAACACTAATGTACTTTTGGCTATCACGAGATATAACAAATATAAAATTATAATCATTTAGCAATTCACTATATTCATTCATAAATTGTTTTTTATTCTTCTTCAAAAGATCAAATTGCTTTTGATTAATATTTGATAATAAAGTACACCATACTTCAAATAATCCTTTATTTATTGGTGTTCTTCTTTTACCAGGATAGCTTTTCCTAAAAGCATGCTCTCCAAAAAGATCTTTAGCTCTTCTCATAGAAATCTTAAATTTTTGTTCAATCAAATCTAAATTAGTTTCAATTAACTCTTCATTATTTATAGAGAGCTTAAATTTTACATCTTGATTAGTTAATTCATTTTTATTGAAAACATTAATAATTCTCATTGAATCACTTAGAAACGTATCCATATCATTATTTTTAGGATAAGAGTTTAAATCTCGTATTGTAAAAGCCAGAGCTCTTAAAATCAACTCCCTGTCCATCATTCTTGAAGATTTAACAGAATTATCTGTAGCACTCAAAAATTCTTTAGAATGGGAAAGGGTTTGTAAAAATATTGTAGATGGGCCAGTATATAAAGCATGCCTAATTTCTTGTTGAGTCAGTGGCTCACCACCAGTATTAATTCTTTTAAAAATATTCCTTTTAACATCCTCAGGTGTTCCCGGATTAATAACAGTAAACGTAAACTCAGTTTCTAATATCCTATTATATATATGAATAGGTAAATCATTAAAAATCTTATCATTAAAATTTTTCCCCCAAAATTCCAGGTTTGATAACTTAAATCCTTGTCCTTTTAAATTTGCTTTGTTGTTTTCTAGATAATTCTTACCTAGTATAAAATCTCGAATAGTACTTAATCTTTGTAAGCCATCTACGACATAAAAAATATTATTCTCATCAGCAGATACATAAAACATTGGCAATGGAATTTTTAATATCAAAGATTCTATGAGTCTTGATTTTTTATCATCAGTCCAAACCTCATTTCGTTGAAAGTCAGGATTAAGAATTATAGTTTTTTGTTCCAATCTTCTTAAGCAAGCTTCCATAGTAATTGTTTTAGTATCAATTGAAATCTTTTCAGGATCAAAAGGCTGAATTTCCTCTATCTCATCATTTTCGACACCGTTAATAATCTCTAACAATTCTTTTTCATTCACATTATCATCTAAATTATTAATCATATTTTTTTACTATATTTTCACTTACTGTAAAAATATGAATTTATATCCATATAATTTTTGAAAAAAAATATAAAAATCATGATATGAGTTTATTGACTTTTCTCTATTCACCATTTTGGTTTTAAGGACATTACGTTTATACATTATAATTCTATTCTTTAATATATTTTTCTTCACAAAAACCTGTTCCATTTTCCAATATTGAAGAGAGTTACCTATATTTGAGACTTATCTGAAATTGTAGAACTCTCAAACACTTACCATATGAAAACAAAATTTAGCTATCTGTTTATTCTGTTGTATGCTCTTGTAAGTGGTCAGGAAAAATCTATCATTAATGATCTGAAGTTTTCTAACTATTTCGGGCATCCCAAAACCATCACAGAGATCATCACTTATTCACCGGAGAACACCTATAAAAACATTTCCTATTATGACAAAGAGGGTTTTCTGACAAAAATAGAATATTACAATGCTATCGGAAGCGGACCTTCTCAGGAAAGGTCTATCAATAAAATCATTACCTACCATTCTAAGGACAAAGCCAAACGCTATTTTGAAGCCTTTAATCCTGGCAATAAGAAGATAGAAACTACAGGCTATTTTGAAAAAGTTTCGGATTCTCTGTACAAAAGAGTTTCAAATGATTCTGCTCACAATCTATCCCTCAGCAAGTTGTTTTATTTTGACAAAAATAACCGTCTTATAAAAACAGAAGAAACCGGAAATTTCTTTGAAACCCCAGTTAACAGCACTATTTTCTACACGTACATCAATGAAATGAGAAGTGAAACACTTCTCGAAGATGCCATTAAGCAAAAAAAATCTAAGCTCATTTATAAAAATGTAAAACTCGATCCGCAAGCCAACTCCATTTATGAAGAATTAGTAAATGATCAGGGAGCAATACAACAAAAAACAGAAAGAGTATTTGAATATTATTAACCAGACTGGTTCAGCGCTTTCATAAAACTCCTACCCCCCCTTAAAAATTAATTGGCAACACTTACTCAAGTGTCCGGAACCACTTACAGAAATAGCTTCAGCTGGTTCTCTAGCCATTACAGGTTCTTCCAAACAGCCTCTATGCCCTTGAGAAACTGTCTGCAGACACTTAGATAAATATGTATCAACACTCATAAAAATGTGTCTTAGAACATATAAACCACCTTCCGACAGTTATCAAAGTGGCTATAGCCACTTATCATACCCCCTCGAGGGACTTCCGAACAGCCTCTACCCACTTGATCAAGTGGCTCTACCCTGTTAAGTAAGGGTATCTACCCCCTTGGGTAAGGGGGTATAGGGGGTTCTATAAGGGAGTGAAGGGGGTTACATAAGGGGCTCGAGACCCTTATCAAAGAGGGTCCAGACCCTTTTCCTAGTGGTTCGAGGGACTTCTGAAGGGGGTAAGGATTATAAAACCACAAACATCTGTGAAAATCTGTGAGATCTGTGGTAAAATAAAACCACAAAAGTCACAAAAGCTTTAAACACTTAAGTAAGCTTCAGAGAATATTCTTGCGTAGAATAAGTACACCTAAGATTTTAAAAGTCTCTGGCTTTTCTCAGATTTAAAGATTAGATTACTATATAGAAAGCTCAAATAAATTCTATATTTGAAGATCAACCAACACACCATTCCAAATGAAAAACAGTACCTATGAGATACAGCTCAGACCAACTGTAGTGGCTGATCTGGATGTTCTTTTTGAATTTCAGCTTGATCATGAAGCCAGACATCTCGCAGCCTTTACTTCAAAAGATTCCACCGATAAAAAAGCTTATCTGGCCAAATACACCAGATTGCTGGCTGATCCTGCCATCAACAACCAAACGATTATCGCCGATAATGAAATCGCCGGAAGTATTGCGAAGTTTATCATGGAAGGTGATGCAGAAATCACTTATTGGATTGATAAGCCTTTCTGGGGAAAAGGGGTTGCCACCACAGCGCTGAAAGATTTTCTTACCCTTGAAACCACAAGACCTATTTTCGGACGGGTAGCCTTTGACAATCTGGGTTCACAGAAAGTACTGGAAAACTGTGGTTTTGTAAAAACCGGTACAGATAAAGGCTTTGCCAATGAGAGACAAACCGAGATCGAGGAATTTATTTACAGACTTGACCATTAATGCAGCTCATATACCGCAAAGATTAATTGAAAGACTTCCTGAACTCTAAAGGAGAAAGCTTGGTTTTGGTTTTAAATAAATTACTGAATGACTGGGAATGCTCAAACCCCAGTGCATATGCCACTTCACTCACAGACAGGCTGGTGGTGGAAAGCATTTCTTTGGCCTGGCTGATCAGTTTATCATGAATATGCTGTTGGGTACTCTGCCCCGTTAAGGAACGCAGCATATCACTTAAATAACTGGGTGAAAGATGGAGGTTTTCTGCAAAATAACTTACCGTAGGAATTCCTTTATTAAGAGACATTTCATCTTTAAAATACCCGTCCAGCAAATCTTCAAATTTTTGCAGAAGAGTACTGCTGGTTGCTTTACGGGTGATAAACTGGCGCTTATAAAAACGGTTGGCATAGTTCAGAAGCAGTTCTATCTGAGAAATCATCACATCATGGCTGAAATCATCAATACGGCTGTTGAGTTCAGATTCAATAAAATTGAAAATTGAAAGTACTGTATTTTTCTCTTCTTCAGAAAGGTGCAGGGTTTCTTTTGTGGAATAGGAGAAAAAGCCATATTGCCTGATCTTCCTGGCGATGGGATATCCTAAAAAGAAATCAGGATGAATGAGCAAAGAATATTGAGAGCAGACCGTATCACTGTTCCCGTTCCCTCCTATCACCTGGCCGGGTGCTGCAAACAGCAGTCCGCCTTCATTAAAATCGTAGTAGCCCTGTCCATATTCTATTCTGCCATCCAGTTTTGGTTTATAGGATATCTTATAGAAACTCAGAACATGTTTTTGAGACAATTTATCAGTAGCGACCAGATTATGCGCCCCATTCATTAAGCTAATGAGAGGATGCTTCGGTTTTGGCAGTCCGAAAAACTGGCTGGCCTCTGATAACGATTCAAATTTGAACGGAGTTTGATCTGTCTTTTTCATAAATGGTATTTTAAAGGTACGAAAAACCGGCTATAGTTTTATAACCGGTTGTAACAGTTTGTTATTACCCTTGCGCTGCGCTGGAAACTTCATCCCATGCTTCCCAAAGATTGATTCTTTCTGCATATACAGACTTCACCAAAGGAAGGTTATGGCTTCCCAGGTGGAAACGCAACGGCGGATTTTCAGCATCTACCATTTTGAAGAGTGCTTCCGGTGTTGCCTTAGGATCTCCCTGCTCATAAGACTGAATGGTCTTTATAAATTCTGTCTTAAAGTCATTGTACACCTCCATATTCTGTGAAAATTTCAAGGAATCCTGACTTCCGAATTCTGTAGCATAGGCCCCAGGTTCTATAATGGTTACTTTAATTCCGAACTGCTTAATCTCTTCTGCAAGACTCTCATGGATGGCCTCAAAAGCCCATTTGGAAGAACTGTAATACCCAATGACAGGCAATGTAACATGTCCGAGATTGCTTGATGTCCCCAGAATATGCCCGTATCCCTGTTCTCTCATAATCGGTAACGCTGCCTGAATGACACTTACAGGCCCCAGAATATTGGTTTCATATAAAGCACTGATTTCGTCTGCACCCGCCTCTTCTATGGTTCCTACCAGCGAATATCCTGCATTATTCAGTACGATATCCAGTTTTCCGAAATGCTGATGGGCTTTATGTACGGCTTCTTTTACCTGTTCAGGATGGGTAACATCCAGTGCTAAAGTAAGTACATTATCACCGTATTTCTCCTTAAGATCAGCGATGCTTTCCACTTTCCTTGCAGTGGCCACTACTTTATCACCACGTTCCAACGCTGCTTCAGCCCAGATACGTCCGAACCCTCTTGATGCTCCGGTTATAAACCAGATTCTATTTTGCTGTATCATAATTTTAAATGTTTTATTGACAAAGCAAAATTATAAAGCCTGTTTCCTGAAATTGTAGTCTAATCGCAGAGCTTTGTAGGCGAATTGAGGATCTTTAATTTTTAAACAAAACCATAAGAGCTTTAAATACTTAAGTGAGTTTTGGAGGACAGAAATATCATACTATGTAATATTCTTACCCATAAGGTTGTTTTATGAATGACTAACCCACAAAGACTCATCATGAATATTAAAATTACATTACTGCTTCTTCTTATTTCCAATTATTTTTTTTCACAAACCATCAACCCGGAAAAATTAGATCATTATTTCAGTTATATTGAAAAGAATAATCTGGGAGTGGGCAGTTTATCTATTTTTAAAAATGGTAAAGAGGTTTATTCTAAAAATTTCGGACAAAAAAATATCCCGGAATTAACTTATAATAAGAATACTAAATATCAGGTAGGCTCTGTTACCAAAATGATTACAGCCGTTTTAATTTTCAGGTTAATTGAAAAAAACAAACTGAATCTCAATACTCAACTTTCAGAGTTTTATCCGGAGATTCCCAATTCTGATAAAATGACCATTAAAAATCTATTGGAACATACCAGCGGGCTGGGAAGCTATGTGGTGAAAGATGGAGAAGTATGGGTTACCGGAAAAGTGAATGACAAAGAAATAATGGATCTGATCATCAAACAGGGAAAGAGTTTTGAGCCCGGTGAAAAAGTGGCCTACTCTAACTCTGCGTATTATCTTTTAACGAAAATTCTCGAAAGAAAATATGAGAAATCGTTTTACAAGATCGTTCAATCAGAAATTATAAATCCTCTCCGGTTAAAGAATTTAATACCTTTCAAAGCCAATCAAAAAAACATATTCCTGCCTTATCGTTATGAAAACAATTCCTGGAGTATGTTGAAAGAGGAAATAGACTTTCTCAATGTAATCGGCGTGGGTGATATCTCTTCAACCCCTTATGATCTGAATATTTTCATCAACAGTTTATTCCATAATGTCATTCTGAAAAAAGAAACACTGAAACTGATGGAACCTGTATTGGGAAAGGAAAATTGGGGAAGAGGAATGGCAATCTGGGACTTTAATGGCATTACATTTTACGGCCATGGCGGCGATACCTTAGGATCACACACTATTCTCATCTATAATAAAGAGGCAGATCTCTCCATCGCTTATAATACCAATGGAGAACGGATTAAAAAGGAGGATTTCATAAAAAATGTAGTTAATCTGCTCTATAACAAAGAAATTACGCATCCTGAAATCAAAAACAAATTGTAATAGATCATAATAATTGCGCATGCATATCAATAAAGCACTGCAAAGCTTTGGACTGCGGTCCGTCTTTTCTGAAAACAAGAATAGTATTCATGGTTCCCAACTGTTTATTCAGCCCATAGGTCCTAATATCTCTTCCTGCGTAATATTTGGAAACAATTTCTTCCGGCAGAATACTGATTCCCAAACCTGCTTCCACGAAGTTGATCACACCCTCAATAGAATTCAGGGTGGTACTTTTATAATTCAGAATTCCTTTATGGCTTAGCCACGATTCTAATCTTTCCCTGAAAATACAACCCTCGTCAAATACGACGATCTTCAGGGGTTCATTCGCAATCAGGGTTGGCAGGTTCGGGCCTTTTGATGAGGTAAGAATGACAAGCTGTTCTTCTTTGATACAGATTTTCTCCAGTCCTTTGGCATTTACAGGAGCAGAAACAAAAGCAGCATCAAGCCTGTAATCTAGAACTCCGGAAAGTACAGCATCTCTTGTATCAGATTTAAACTCCAGCTCAATACCGGGATATTTCTCATCAAAAGTATTGAGGATCCCGGGTACTTTCAAAGCCATTGTTGTCTCTATACAACCTATTTTCAGACATCCTCTGATATTCTCACCGCTCAGAATATTGTTCTTTGCTTCTTCCACCAAATGCTGAATCTGTTTAGAATACTGCATCAGGATCATCCCTTCAGAAGTAAGCTCTACCTTCCTAGATGTACGTGAAAAAAGCTGAGTCTTAAACTCATCTTCAAGGCTTTTTATTCTTGCCGTAACATTGGACTGAACGGTAAACATTGTGGAAGCGGCTTTTGTAAAACTTCCACTTTCTGCCACGGCTTCAAATATTTTCAAATCGTTTATATTCATTTCAATTAATCATTAAAAGTGATTGTATTGATTATAATTAATCGTTTCCAGTAATCAAATATCTGTATTAATTTTGAACTGTCAAAAAAAATAGATGAAAACAATTTCAGGACAATTCATTGCAGCCCTGTCGGTTTGCTTACTGATAAGCAATATGACCATGGCCCAAAAAAAATTAACTTTAAACAATCACATCATGGAAAACCACCCTATCCACTACAGAAACATCAAGGTCAATGATCTAAACCTGTTTTACAGAGAATCAGGCCCAGCAGATGCTCCTTCAATACTTTTACTGCACGGATACCCTACTTCATCACATATGTTCAGAAACCTGATTCCTATTCTGAGTAAAAAATACCACGTCATAGCTCCTGATTTACCAGGTTTCGGCTATTCTGATGCTCCGGACCATCAACAGTTTTCATATACTTTTGATCATCTTTCAGAAACGGTACAGACATTTATTGACCAACTGGGAATGAAGCGTTTTGCGGTTTATATCTTTGATTACGGTGCTCCGGTAGGCTTACGCCTTGCGATGAACAATCCAGAAAAGATCACCGGTATTGTCTCACAAAACGGGAATGCCTATGAAGAAGGATTAAGCAAGGAATGGAATCCTATACAGAAATACTGGAAAGACCCCTCACAGGAAAATCGTCTTGCATTGAAAGACTTTGTTTCTAAAGAAGCTACCCAATTTCAATATTATCATGGTGTCTCTGACCCTTCAATCATTGCACCGGAAGCCTATACACTCGATCAGAAATTCCTTGACAGACCGGGGAATATAGAGATCCAGCTGGACTTAGTAAAAGATTACAGAACCAATGTAGCTTTATATCCCAAATTTCATGAATATTTCAGAAAATACCAGCCAAAGATGTTATTGGTATGGGGAAGCAAAGATCCCTACTTTTTACCTGCAGGAGCTGAAGCTTATAAAAAAGATCTTCCCGCTGCAAAATTAAAATTTTATGATACCGGACATTTTGCTCTGGAAACCAACGCTGAAGAAATAGGTGCCGAAATATTTGAATTTATGGGAACACTGCCTCAATAGTGAATGCGGGTTTTAAATTATTAAAAAGTAAGCAAAATATGTAATTATGAAAACAATTGTCATAAAAAACTACGGCGGACCGGAAGTTCTGGAGGCAGCGGAAAGTCCCGTTCCTTTTATAGCGGAACCTTCTCAGGTATTGGTGAAAGTGAGAGCAACTTCGGTAAACCCTCTGGATTATCAGGTAAGACGCGGAGACTACGCATCTCAATTTGAATTACCTATCACGACCGGCCATGATATTGCGGGTGATGTTGTTGCCGTGGGTGAAGCTGTAAAAAAATGGAAACCCGGTGATAAGGTTTATTATTCCCCACGTTTTGGCGGGCCGGGCAGTTATGCAGAATATCATCTTACGGACGAGTCCACATTATCAGGAATGCCTGATAATCTCAGCTATGAGGAAGCCGCTGCGATTCCGCTTATTGGAGGAACGGTATGGGAAATGCTTGTAGTAAGGGCTCAGGTAAAAAAAGGAAACCGCATTCTCATTCTTGGAGGTGCAGGAGGGGTTGGTTCACTCGCCATACAGGTGGCTAAATCATTAGGTGCTTATGTGTACACAACAGGACAGAGCATTTTACACGAAAAGCTTCAGCATCTTGGAGCGGATGTAGTTATTGACCATCATAAAGAAAATTGGGTTGAAGAAATACAAACTCATACTAAAGGAAAAGGTGTTGATGTCATTATCGATACGGTTGGAGGAAATACGCTCTCAGACAGCCCTCTGGCTTTAGCTGATTATGGTAAAGTAGTAACTCTGGTTGACATTGCACAGCCACAAAACCTCATCCATGCCTGGGAAAAAAATGCAACGTATCATTTTGTTTTTACCAGACAAAGCAGAGATGAGCTTCATCATATTACCCAACTGATAGAAACCGGACAGGTAAAACCCGTTATAGACAGTGTATATCCTCTTGAGGAGGTTCAAAAAGCCCATCAGAGAATAGAGGATTCAAAACGCGACCGACCTTTATTGGGTAAAATAGTGCTTTCATTGTAAGTGAATCTCCGGCAAATATCTCCGATATTTGCCGGAGATCTATTTTGAAAATCTTGTAAAATCAAGATCTGATTCCGATAACTTATTAATAATGTTTTTGTTAAATTTGATAGAGAATAAAAACATAATGAATTGATTCCCAAATGACACATCCAATTTTGAATATTAAAACTGAATGGAATTTTGCTCCAGGCATAAGAAAGCTGCTGATACTGCTTTCGGGAGCGGTTCTGTTTGTAGTGGGATTGACCATTTTTCAGGATTTCCTGGAATCAAAAAGAAATGGCTACGGCTTTTATTTCAGTGAATCACTCCTGTTTAAAACGGTTTGGTTTCTCTATATCCCGATGTTAATGATCGTGTATAAAAAATTAAAAAGCAATACATTAACCAGACTTAGCAAAACTATATTTCTTATTGTATCAGCTATTATCTTGCATATTTTCATGTTATCCGGTATTGCTGCGGGCATTTCATTTTTCTTTTTTCACTGGCAATATGATCTGTTTAAGTTTCTTTCCTATACAGTAACTCATGATTCCTATACACTGGTTATTATCTATACAGGATTTGTATGGAGCTTCAGACTGATTTCAATTCCTCAGCAAGTAAATGTTTCCTCAGAAATAAAACCTACACAGCCCGCAATTGTCATTAATAATGGTAAAGATAATGTGATCATTCAGGTAGAAGATATTATACAGATTACTTCTGCCACACCTTATGTTTCTATTCATGTTAAAGATAAAAAGTACCTGCATTCTGAAACGCTGAAATCTATGCATGAAAAGCTGAATTCAAAAGCTTTCGTAAGAGTTCATAAATCTACCTTGGTGAATCTTTCAAAGGTAATTTCTTTCAAATCCCGTCTGAACGGAGACTATGATTTACAACTTACAGACGGAAGTATGGTGAGGCTAAGCAGAACTTATTCGGCTGAATTTAAAAAGCAGTTTCATATGAAGTCATCGGGTCACAATATCAATTCATCAGGATAAAACACTTTATTTTTCTATTCTTTTTCATGCCCATAATTTTGTCTATACAATCAACTTAAAACGGCAAACTATGGATTTTAACAACAGAATTATGACATTATGGGTAGGCATGATTATGTCAGGTTTAACATCATGTCAGGGACAAAACAAACAACAGACCGGAGGGCCTTGTGAAGGATGTGAAGCCATCTTTGAATACAAAAATAAGCGGTTAACTACCGTTGATACTCTTCCCGGATTTCATCTCAACAAACCTCAGTTGAAAGTCACGGGAACTGTTCTAAAAAAGGATGGAAAAACACCCGCCGAAAATGTTATCATTTACATTTATCATACCAACCGGCAAGGAATCTACGAGACCAAAGGTAATGAAACCGGCTGGGGCAAACGTCACGGAATTTTCAGAGGATGGGTGAAGACAGGAAAAGATGGCAGATATACCTTCTATACATTCAGACCTGCATCGTATCCTGACCGCAGTGAGCCTGAACATATTCACGTTACGGTAAAGGAACCTTCAAGAAAGGAATATTATCTGGATGAATATCTCTTTGATGATGATCCGCTTTTAAACCAAAACAGGAGAATTCAGTTACCCAACAGAGGAGGTTCCGGAATCGTAAAACCGGTAATGGAACACGGGATTTTAACCATAAAAAGAAATATTATTCTGGGTAAAAATATTCCATTCTACTAACCCGATCTATTCTGCAGCCAATCATTATATTTGAAAAGACCTCTCAAACCTGTTTTTCGGATATGGAAAAGAAGTTGGTGCTAAAAAACATTTAAATCTTGAACATTAGATAGCCAGGATTAATCCAAAATACGCCGTTCGGAACCGGAAAAGATATGACTCTTCATGCTTTGGAGCATTATCCGTTAAAAATCAGCAGAGTAATTTTTGCATCAGGAAAAATGATAAAGAAAAACCACATCACCCGTATAAGCAGGTTTTATATGATCTTTAATGAGCAGTTTGGCTTCAACAACTGCTTTTACAGTTCCTTTGAGGTTGATTACTGATTTTACCGTTGCCTGCAATTTTACCTCACTGTTTACCGGCACAGCATCTCCGAATTTAAGGTTTTCGATTCCATAATTGATCTCCATTTTTACATTGCGGACATCAGCAATCTGCTTCCAGAGATAGGGAATCAATGATAATGTCAGATAACCATGAGCAATGGTTGATTTAAAAGGGCCTTCTTTTTCCGCCCTTTCTTTATCTGTATGGATCCACTGATCGTCTAAAGTAGCATCTGCAAATCTGTTGATTTGATCCTGATCTATCATATGCCAGGCAGAATCTCCAATCATCTGTCCTTCAAGAGCCTTGTACTCATCAAAATTATTGATAACAATCATATTATTCCTGAACCTTTTAGGGAATTAAAATATTTACAGCAGTTATACTTACCACGGTAACAATTGTATATCAAGTCTGCATATTTTATTTTCAGACCTCAATCTCCCTGAATCCCTGAAAAACCTCTCACATAAAGTAAGAGGCTTATGAACATCATGAAAATAAAAAATAATCTACTTGCATCAATGTCTTTTCAAACAATATCCAGATACTAAAGTGTATGGATGTTGAATTGAAAATAATATAAAAATATGAGACTTGACATGTCAAAGGATGTTAAGTTAACATCTATGCAATTAAGATTTTAATTATGCCAACTTAACGTTAACAGCATTTAAACCTTTATCACTTTTTTGTACATCAAAAACGACTTTATCATTTTCCTGGATTGATCTTGTGTTTAATCCTGAAGAATGTACAAATATATCTTTACTTCCATCTGCTGGAGTAATAAAACCGAAGCCTTTTGCTTCATTGAAAAATTTTACGGTGCCTTCTTGCATTGTAATTATTATTAAAAATTATATATTATAGTCTGTAAACGTTACAGATTCTATTCCTTTTCTTGTTCTGATCCTGTACACATAGTTTTCAGTGATATACTGAGGTTCTACGACTGCTGGACCAGTTTGCCGGTTACATGTTGGGTACGTGTAAAAAGCAGTGATCTTATGTTTTTTTTTTGCAGAGTATCCGTCTGCATATCTTTTTTCTTTTCTTTTTCTGCAAAACCAACCGGCTTCTTAGTAGTCTGTATTGCAGAAGAATCCGGACTAACAGTAACCTCTACAGGATTGTTCAGAATTGTTCCGGCAAAATGTTTTACACTTCCCGGCATTGTTGTAGAAAAAAACAGATTTTGTCTTTTCTGGGGAAGCAGTTTTACCACTTTTTTTATCTCATTAATAAAACCCATTTCAAGCATTTTATCTGCTTTATCTAAAACAAATACTTCAATTTTTGAAAGATCAATATGTCTTTGATTTTCCAGATCGAGCAGTCTTCCGGGTGTTGCCACAAGAATGTCCACTCTTTTTCTCAGCGCTGCAAGCTGGCTTCCGACAGGAATCCCTTCATACACAGAAAGCTGAGACAATGGCAAATATTTACTGTAAATTCCAAGATTTTCTTCCAGCTGTCTGGCCAATTCCGGTGTGGGTGTAAGTATTAAAATCCGTATTTCTTTATGATCGGTAGTATGCCTTTTCAACAGCTGCAGAATAGGCATAATAAATGCTGCTGTTTTTCCTGTACCTGACTGAGCACATCCCAGAACATCCCTGCCCGTTAAAATAGGTGGAACTGCGTTACACTGTATTTCAGTAGGTCTGGAATATCCTGCTTCTGTCACTGCGCGGATAATGGGATTAATCAGGTTTAAATTTTTAAAATTCATTATAAATTCCGGCTTTCCGGTATTTCGTAAGCAAGTCTGTTTATCAGAATTGAGTTGGTATATTATTAAGGATAAACAAATAAAGAATACTTTTTTCTGCTCATCTTTTTCTTGTTTTAGCTACAATAATATCCTTAGTTATAGTATGGATTATGCAGCCATGACGTATCGCTTCTCTACAATAGAACTTTATAATCTCGATTTCTTCTGAAAAATAAAGACTATAAATTGGTAGCTGAAAAAGCAAAACTGAAAGAAAAAAATGTGATTTTAAACTATGACAGAATAGCAAAGGCAGTGACCTGTTTTATAAATGTTCTGCAAACTTACAATAAAAAAGGCAAACAAAACTTTATTTAAATGATTGATTATCAAAAAATTATTCTTACCTTCTACCAATCAATCAAATTGTTTGCTCTCGCGGATGATTTTAAACGCCGAATCATGCAAACTTCCGATCCCATAGCCAAACCTTATCCCAAAACTCTGGAATCACCTACAGGCTCGCATGTAAGGATTGCTTATTTTATTATGCTGCATCATAAACCTAAGGTGTTTAAAGAGATGTTTCAGAAGATTTATACAAGGGACCAGTTTTATCTTATCCATATTGACAGAAAAGCTAAACCTGATTTCATTGAAAAAATACAGCTGTACATCGTTCAATTTCCCAATGTCTATATTCTGGACAGCCTGAATATTGTGTCAGGAGGCTTCAATATGGTTCAGGCAGAGCTGAATGCTATGGAATTTCTGCTCAATGTAAGTAAAGAATGGGATTATTTTATCAACCTAAGCGGTGAAGATCATCCTCTGAAATCACAAAACATCATCCGCCAGTTTCTTTCCACCCATAAAGACCGAAATTATCTTTTTTATTATGACCAGAAATTTTACAGACCGGATACTCTGCAGAGAATACAGAACCATTTTACGGAATTAGCTTATATGATCTCATCCTTCATCTATAAAAGAACATTTATGAAGGGAGTGATTCCCTATATTGGTGGAAAATGGTTTATTTTCACCCGAGAAACCTGTACATTTTTAACCAATAACAAAATGGTAATGGATTTTGAAGATTATTATCTTCATACTTTTCTGCCGGCAGAATCTTTTTTTCAGACTGTTCTTATGAATACTTCATTTAATGATATCATCATCAATGATGATAAAAGAGCGGTACTTGAGAAATCAATTTTTCCAAACACACGGGATACATCCACTTACATCGAACACTTACAGTCTGGAAATCAACTTTTTATCAGAAAAATAAACAGCAAAACTGATGAATATATAAGAAAATATATTGAAGAAAGTTTTCATCTCCCCTTACCTTATGTGAATGAGATTGAAAGAGAATTAAAAAGGGATAACAGCAATAACAACTGACACTTCCTCTATATTCAGTTATCAGTCATCCCTGGCGGGGTATTTAAATGATATGCTACTCAATGCTTTTCAGTCAAATCATTATATTTGAAAAATCATCACAAACAAACCTGTTTTCTCCGGAAATGGAAAAGAAGTTAACATTGGAGCATTTAAAGCTTGCAACATTAGATAGTCAGGGATTAACACAAAATACACCGTTCGGAACCGGAAAAGATGCGGTTCTTCATGCTTTGGAACATCTCGGATATGTACAGATTGATACTTTATCTATGGTAGAGCGTGCCCATCATCATACACTTTGGACAAGAATCCCGGACTTCAGGGCAGATTATCTGGAAGAACTGGTAGAGGAACGTAAAATATTTGAATATTGGTTTCACGCCGCTTCTTATCTTCCGATGCAGGATTTCCGGTATGTTTTACCTCAAATGCAGACCATCAAGCGAGGGGAATCCCGCTACTACAATGCAGATTCAAAAGTAATGAAATATGTCACAGACGCCATCCGCAATGAAGGGCCTAAACGGGCAAGGGATTTTGAAAACGAAAGTCATAAAGCAGGAACCTGGTGGAACTGGAAGCCTGCCAAACTAGCTCTTGAAAGACTTTTCATGCAGGGAGATCTGATGATCAGCGGGCGTTCCGGAATGCAGAAGACCTATGATCTGGCTGAAAGGGTTCTACCTTCTTCCATTGATAGTACAGAACCTACTCCATTTGAGTTGGCAGAATATCTGGTGAAAACCAATCTCCGTGCTTATGGATTTACCACCATAAAACAAATTACGCATCTCCGCAAGGGAAATGACCTGAAGAAAAATGTCAATGAAGTGTTACAAACTATGCTGGAAGAAGATAGAATCTCGAAAGTCAAGGTTGATGGAGGAAATTCCGTTTTTGTTCAAAATGATTTGCTGGAAAAAACCTTTGATCTGACAGATTCCAATGTATGGCTGCTTTCTCCGTTCGATAATTCCATTATTCACCGCGACCGGATCAAGCAGATATTTGATTTTGATTTCAGGCTGGAATGCTATACTCCAAAGGAAAAAAGACAGTATGGATATTTTTGTCTGCCCATCCTGTTTGGCAATCAGTTTATAGGAAGAGTTGACTGTAAAGCGCACAGAAAGGAAAAAAAGTTTGAGCTTATTCATTTACATATTGAAAATGATACAATAGATCCTGAAGTCTGGCTTACCCCTTTTGCAGAAACCTTAAAACTTTTTGCAATCTTCAACGGCTGTGAATCGTTAGTACTCACAAAAGTAAGCCCTTCAAAATTGGGTTCTATCGTAAAAAGGGTATTATCCTCCAAATCAAAGCTGAAAAAATAGTCTTCATTGATATTAAAAGAAAAATCGCATTATTAAGTCAATAATGCGATTTTATTTTTTCAGGAAAACCCTGACTAATTTAATTTTTGATTCGTTTTCTGAACAAAATCATTCCATTGCAGGTTCAGATAAGTTACCGCTTTCTTTTTCTCATTTTCATTCAGAGAAGAATAATTAATGGAATTGAAAACCAGTTTTTTTAACGCTTTTACATCCAGCTCCCAATACACTAGTGCTACCCAGAAATCATAGCTAAGCCCGGTATATCCGTACACTGAAGGATCATCACTGCTGATGGAGCACTGCACTCCATTGCTTAGTAATACTCTGGCAGGGTGATTCCTCATATCACTTACATATCCCAGAACCTGGTTACTGATTGGGCTTACCTCAACCAGTTTATTCTGTTTTCTGATCTGCTCCATGGTTTTTGGAAAGTAGATCAGATTCAAGCCATGGCCGATTCTTTTGTTGTTTAATAAAGCGACATCCAGCACATTTTTATTCAGGGCAGAATTACTTTCTCCGGCATGAAGGAAAAGAGGCATTTCTACGCCATACTTTTTGTTAAGCTCATTCAGTTTTGTCCAGTTTTTCTCAAAGAAATTGATGTTGTGTCCTGCTGCTTCGTCTGCCACAAGATCAAAACCTGAGATCATATCCGGAAATTCTTTCTTCATCTCAAATGCTGTTTCCAGCTGTTTTCCGATACTTTCATTATCCAGGAATTTAAAACTTGAATAGATCAGTTTCAGGGTAAACTGCGGATCAGATTGATGTATTTCTTTAAGAATGTCCTGCAGATCTGTGATGGAAGTTTTTAAAGGGTATTTTCCATGCTGGAAATCGTAAAGCTCTTCAAAAATATATCTGATTTCTACGTGCTGTACTTTATCTTTGATCAAATCCTGAAATCCTTTTAAATAATATTCTTTAAAGAAAGGACGGTAAGGAAGCAACAGATTAATACGTTTAAAACGTTTTTCAAATTCAATCCAATAATCTGTATAGGAACATAAATGATCACGTTTCAGAGTAAGAAGGTCCTGTAATTGTTTTTCAAAATCAGGGTTTGTGTTCAGTTTTTTATCAAGACTGACAAATCCGTTCGGAACTTTTCCTTTTTCAAAAAAAGCCAGCTGTCCGAAAATAAACTGATCATTATCTTTCTGATCGTAAACGTAGCATTCATTGTATTTTCTGGCAGCCGAAATAATCCATTGCACCTCCGTTATCCCACCGCTGTGGGTGTGCAGCAAGCCTCCTTTAGGCATATTCTGTAATACTTCGTACAGTTTACTGCCTTCTATTAATGGTCTTATTTCATAAAAAGAGCTGTTGTATAAAGATATTTTTTTTGCTTCTGTTTCACTCAAGAACTGTTTACGCACCTGGAATATTTTCTTATCCAAAACCATTTCTGCCTCAGATAGCTTAATATCAGCATCAAATGCCATTGCTGCATTTTCCTTCTCAGACAATTTCCAGTTCTGCTGGTAAGCAGATGTTTCGGTTACTTTATTTTGTCCCCAAAACAAAGGTGCTCCCAAAAGTGATATATAAATAAGGTATTTTTTCATCATAAATAAATATTGGAAGAGTTTTTTGTACTATCGGTTATGTCTTAACCGTCAAAAGTAGCTTGTTACAGCAAAAATTGTGCAGAATAAAGCTATTTCAAAAATAAGATTTATTTTTCTTTTAAAAACTTCAGTATGCTTTTCCTATTTAAATCAAATTAATTAAAACTGAGCATTCGATTCTACTTTCAGTATCACAAAAACCCATAGCATCATTAAAAGTTAATAATACTATGGATTTGTGTGCATTAGGAAAATTTATTTATCCATTCCTTACTGAAAAGAAGTTCGGAATTCCAGCGGAGAAAGCCGGGTTTTATTTTTAAACAGTTTTGTAAAGGACTGTGGATGCTCAAAGCCCAGTTCATAAGCAATTTCACTTACTGAGAGATCTGTAGTAGAAAGCTTTTCTTTTGCCTTTTCAATCAACTTATCATGAATAAACTGCTGGGTACTTTGTCCGGTAAGGGTCGTTAATAACCGGCTAAGGTAATTGGGTGATATCCCAAGTTCTTTGGCCGTAAACTGCACTGTGGGTAATCCTTTTGACACCAGATCATTATCATTAAAATAATCCTCCAATAAAGTTTCCAAACGGTTAAGAATGGTATGATGAGTTATTTTTCTGGTGATAAACTGCCTTTCATAAAACCGTTCAGAATAATTGAGCAATGTTTCAATATGGGAGATGATAATATTCTGACTGAATTTATCAATCACCCCATGATATTCCTGTTCAATATTTTCTATAATTCCATTGATGGTAAGCTCTTCTTTTTTTGAAAGAAACAAAGCTTCATTCACCGAATAGTCAAAAAAATCATATTGCTTTATGGTTTTTGCCAGTGAGGTATTCCACAGAAAATCAGGGTGAATCAACAGCATCCAGCCGGATTGTTTCTCTTTCGGACCGGAATATGATTCAATTCTGAAAACCTGTTTCGGAGAAATGAAAAATAATGTTCCTTCATCAAAATCATATTCATTCTGGCCATATTTCAGCTTACCATTCAATCCTATTTTTAAAGAAATCTGATAAAAATCCAGCATCCAATTGACTTCTCCGATATCATCAGGCCGTTTGACATTTTTGTAGTCTATCACACTGATCAACGGATGCTCAGGAGATGGTAACCCTCTTGAACGGTGAAATTCTGTAATGGGTTTTATTCTTTTTATAGTCCGTTGTTCCATATCTATAAAATTACAAATTGTTTACAAGTTATTACACTACAGATAGCCCAGATTTTACCGATGTTTACGGTTAATACTGTACACTTAAGAGTAAATCGAAGATTTTAAAAATTTATGTGAACTACTCTACCCAAAGATATCCTCTTCCTCTAACTTAATTGCTAAATCTTTTGTGACTTTTGTGGTTCAATACTACACTTCTTCATTTTGGTAAGCAGCGGCAAATTCTTTTGCAAAATCTGCCAGTTTTACTTTCCCCAGGGTAGGCTGATGCCGATAATAATCTTCGTACAGAATTCTGCTTCCCTGACTTGCCTGCGTTTCTACAAAACCTTGAGCCACCTGCTCATTGAAACCAACATGAAGCCAGTTTTGCAATAATTCTTCATCTGAAATTACTTTCCACTGCAGATCCGGTTTACCGATTGATTCTCCCAAAGCTTTTGCAATTTCATTAGGAGAGACCTCATCGCTGGCCACATAGCGTATTGTCCTCCCGTCAAATGGTTTTTCAATTTCCTCAGCTACAGCCTCTGCAATATCCAACGGAGAAACCCACGGTTCTTTCTGATCTCCTCCCCAGTTGGAAACAATAGCACCTTTGTTTTTTATTGTATGGATGAACGACAACATATTGAAGTAAATACCGACAGGGCGAATGAATTTAATTGCAATATCATCAGGTAATTGTTTCAGAATCTGTTCTACATGATGATGAAAGACAATAATCCCTGTCCCCTGATCCGTATGAGCTCCAATACTGCTGAGGTGAACAATCTTCTTCACTCCCGAACGTTCTACAGCAGTTTTGTAATAGCGACCGATTTCACTGATTTTTCCGATAAAATCAATATTTTTATCAAATAGATCTCCCGCAGCTTCCATTGTTTCCATTAAATAAACAATGTCTGCTCCTGTAAACGCTTCTGTAAGAAATTCTGTATCAAACATACTGCCTATAGCAGCTTTTGCTCCCAGAGCTTCTATTGCTGCTATTCTTTCTTCCTTACTGCTGATCACCGTTACTGAATGTCCTTTTTGTATAAGTTCTTTTGTAAGTGGTTTTCCGATGTTCCCGAGAGAACCTGTTAAAACAATATTCATTTCTTTAATTTTTTGTTGATGTAAAATTCTGAAATGCATTTAAAGAAGATTTCACCGGATCAATCTTCTTCTTAGCCAAAACTGACCTTGTGTTATAAAATAAACAATAAGTCTACAAAAACAATAGACTTATTATATTAACTTTAATTCACATCCACAAATTTTATTTTTTTATAAATTTTTAACATATCACCAAATAAAACAATTTATTGATTTGCAAACAGTTAAATAAAATACATTTTACAAAACATTATTAGTCTACCAATTTAGTAGATTAATATGATTTATCTCATACCCTCCTTTTACCGGAGTTTCTCAATTATTAAATAATTTTGACACAGTTAAAAAAAACATAAAATTCTATTCTCATGAATAAGAACTCCTTTGATTCTTACCTATGCACTATTCTGGCAATAGCTGCTGCACAGCATAAGTGTTCTGCAGAGCCTGGCCTTTCACAGCACAACTGTATTTCTCAAGACATGTGCTTTGATATGATGTGCGAAATGATGATGTGACACCTTTTTAAGAGATACATTCATTACTGTAGGAATTAAAGCCATAAGTTCAAGGCTTCTTTAATCCGGGTACGTCTCCTGTACATTTTACGATACTATTTCTTATATCTCCCTGAAAAAGGAGAAGGGAAAATATTATTGAGTACAGACAGATCAGCAGTAATACACAGTTCAACTTTAAACCTAGATTAATATAATGAAAAAGAAACAATGTAAACTTGGTGTATTGGCCTTACTCCTATTCGCAGAATATGGCTATGCCCAAACTAAAGACAGCCTTTCCAAAGAAACTTCGATAAAGGAAGTGGTTGTGGTAGCCTTCGGGAAGCAGAAGAAAGAAGAGATCACAGGATCTGTACAGTCATTGAAGGCAAAAGATTTGTCTAATCTTCAAAACGGAAATATTCTTCAGGGGATTGGAGGAAAAGTCGCAGGAGTACAGGTAATTTCCTCAGGGCAGCCAGGTTCTCAGCCAACCATCAGAATGAGAGGAATAGGTTCTATCAATGCTTCCAGTGATCCTTTAATTGTACTGGATGGTATTCCTTACAGCGGAAACCTGAACAGCATAGCCGCATCGGATATTGAAAGTATTTCTTTTCTTGAAGATGCTTCTTCCAATGCTTTATATGGTTCCAGAGGAGCCAACGGAGTGATTATCGTGAATACAAAAAGAGGAAAGAGTAAAGGAATAAGTATTGAAGCCGATGTAAGAACCGGTGTCAATTTCAGATCTATTGAGGACTACTCTGTTTACACTTCTCCACAGGATTATTATACTGCTTATTATAACAGAGCCAGAATTGGCGAAATCGCAAGACTGAAGCAACCCGGAGCTGTTCCTTCCGGACCAAGCCCGCATGATGTGGGACTTTCAGCACTGAATAAATTAGGATATAATGTTTATAATGTCCCGTTCAATCAACTGATTTCAAAGGATGGATCTTTCAATCCGGATGCACAGTTATTGTATCAGGACAACTGGAAAAAACTGCTTTTCAGACCTGCCCTGAGAAGAGAGGCAACAGTAGGAATCAATGCCAATGGAGATCAGGTAAAATCTTATACTTCCCTTAATTATCTGGATGACAAAGGATATTTAATTTCTTCCGGTTTTGAAAGATTCGGTATCAGATCAAATGTAGACTACTCTATCACACCAAAACTGAAATTGACCAGTGCTTTGTCTTATACCTACAGTAAGCAGGATTTTGGGGAGACAGGGGGCTTTTCCAACCCTTTCCAGTTTGCAAGAAATATCGCTCCATTTTATCCTGTTTTTCTTAGGGATAACAATTATCAGAGATTGTATGACAGCAATGGAAATGCTTTATACGATTATGGAGACGGTCAGGGCCCCAACGGAGCAACAAGATCTTATGCCGTTTTTGAAAACCCTGTGGGCAACCTTCAGAAAGATAAATCTCAGATCGTAAGTAATATCACCAATCTAAATCTTGGATTAAATTATGAAATCATCAAAGGACTTGATTTCACTTACAACTTTGGTGCTTATCTAGAAAATACAAGAAATCTCCAGTTCGGAAATACGCAAGGAGGAACTTCATCTTCTGTAGGGGGAACGATTTCGCAAGGTTCTAATTTTAAATATACTCTGAACCACCAGCAATTGCTTACTTATCAGAAAAAACTTGGAAATCACAGTTTTAATCTTCTTGTAGGCCATGAGCTGAACAAAATAAAAGATGATGGCTTTTCAGGAACAAAACAGCAGCTTTTATTACCTGACTCTCAGTCTTTTGACAATGCTGTGAAAATTACAGATTTATCAGGAAGCGGTTATGAATATGCTGTAGAAGGATACTTCACAAGGTTATTGTATAATTATGACGGAAAATATTTCTTTAATGCTAATATCCGTAGAGATGGTTCTTCCGTTTTTTCTCCGGAAAGCAGATGGGGAAACTTCTATGGATTGGGACTGGCCTGGAATATTGCAAAAGAAGATTTTCTTAAAGACAACAGTGTGATTAATTCTTTAAAATTAAAAGCTTCTTATGGGCAGCAGGGAAATGACAACATTCTTTTAGGAGGTTCCAGCAGAGATTATTATGCTTATCAGGATATCTACGGAATTAATAATTTCGGGGATGACAAGCCCGTTCTCTCACTTAAAAAACAAGGAAATAAGGATTTAAAATGGGAAACTTCCAAAAATCTGAATGCCGGTTTTGAGCTCTCACTTTTAAAAAACAGAATAACCCTGAATACTGATTATTTTGAAAGGAAAGTATCTGATATGATCTACACCCTTCCTCTTCCCCCGTCCAATGCCGGTTCTTATGTAAAATACGGAAATATCGGGGATATGATAAACAGAGGGGTTCAGGCGAATTTAAGTGTGGATATTCTTCGAGGAGATGAATTCCAGTGGAGCTTTTATGCCAATGCCACTCATTATAAAAATAAGATTACCCGATTACCGGCTGAACAAAGAAATACAGGTCTGGTTTCCGGATTGTTTATCCTTACAGAAGGTGGAGACCGCTATACTTATTTCCTTAAAGAATTTGCCGGGGTAAATCCTGAAAACGGAGATGCTTTATGGTATCGTACATCCATAAATCCTGCCACTCAGAAAGAGGAAAGAACAGTCACCAATAATTATAAGGAAGCTACAGATTATAATACTGGCAAATCAGCGATTCCTAAGGTATATGGTGGATTTGGAACAGATTTCAGTTATAAAAGATTCAATCTGGCAGTGAATTTCGCGTATCAGTTCGGAGGGTATGGATATGATGATATTTACAGAAGCTTATTCCATTCGGACAGCTATGGATCTAACTATTCAACGGATCTGGATAAAACATGGACTCCTGAAAACCCGACCGCAGCGCTGCCGAGAGTAGATCTCACTGCAACGAACCAAAACGGAAATTCAACGCTTTATCTGATTAAATCGGATTATATCAGTCTTCAGGATGTAACACTCTCCTATCAGCTTCCTGATGGTTTTGCACAGCAGGCAGGTTTATCAGGGCTGAAAATCTATGTAACAGGTAACAACCTGTATCTGTGGTCTAAGAGAAAAGGATATGACCCAAGAGCTTCACTGACGGGAGTTTCTGATGCATATAGATATTCTCTGTTGTCAAGTGTCTCTTTAGGTTTTAAGCTTAATTTTTAAAAGAATAGGAATGAAAAAAATAAAATACTTTATAGCAGCTGTAACCATAGGTTTTATGATCAACAGCTGTGCCAATGATCTCAATACTTTACCGGAAGGTGATATTTCAGGTGAACAGCTGAATAATGACTCTTCCAGTCCGGAAAAAATCCTGGGCGGAATTTATCTTGATCTTCGCAGTAATGGCGCCGGCGGTACTACCGTTCACTCAGATTTCGGAATCATGGGAATCAAAGCAGGTGCCGACCTGATGTCCAATGATGTCATCCAGTCTACGAACCAGCATTTGGGAATGTTTTATAATTATGAAGCAACCAATGCGAGCAACATCGCCTCTGAGATTGTATGGACTACTTTTTATGCAAGAATATTTGTGATCAATAAGCTTCTCGATGATTTGGATAAAAATGCAAACGCAAAGAACAGAGCAATTGCAGGACAGTTATTGGCTTTGAGAGCCTACTCTTATTTTTATTTAGTTCGTTTTTATGCCAATGATTATAACGGTCATCAGTCTGAACCGGGACTTCCATTAGTACTTACCACAAGTAATCCCAGCCAGGGACTTCCAAGATCAACTGTAGCCGAGGTGTATGGACAAATCAAAAATGATATTGAGGAATCTATTACGCTTTTAGATACGTATGCCCGTCCGTCCAGAGCCCAGATCGACAGAAGAACAGCCAAAGCAATTGCTGCTGAAGTATTTCTGGAAACGGGAGATTACATCAAAGCAGCCCAATATGCTGAAGAAAGCAGACAGGGCGTTGGTCTTATGACAGAAGATGATTATACCACCACCGGATTTTCCAATATCAATAATCCTGAAGTAATATGGGGGTTTCATAATACGATTTCTACTATGAGCATCGGAAATTATTATGCCTCATTCTTCTCGATGTTTGATAATACCAACGAAGGGTATGCCGGAGCTGCACAGATCCGTAAACTGATAGACAAACGTCTTTATGAAGCAATTCCGGACACGGACTACCGTAAGAAAGTATTCAATGGCAGTCAGGCTGCAGCTTATACTTTTAACGGAAAAACAAAAAATTATCCGCCTTATGTAAGCTGGAAGTTTAAGGATCCTACTCTTTTTGAAGGAGATTATATTTACATCCGGGCTTCCTCATTATATTATGTACAGGCTGAAGCCCTTGCCAGACAGGGAAGAGAAACGGAAGCAAGACAGGTATTATTCGAAATTACGTCGAAAAGGGATAAGGGTTATATCCTATCTACAAAGTCAGGCAATGAACTCATCAATGAGATTGTTCTTCAAAAAAGGATAGAACTTTGGGGCGAAGGCTATGCATGGTTTGATATGAAAAGATTAAATACTCCTTTAGAAAGAGTATACACAGGGACGAACCATACTTTTGGAAGGTTCAATCTTACTCCGGATAAATTCAGATTCCAGATTCCTAATAAAGAGATTAATAATAACCCACAAATCAAACAGAATGAATAGATAAACTAAAACAATTTTACATTCAAATATATTCAGTGACGAGGTGCCATTTACTTGTAAATGGTGCCTTTTTATTGATAATTACTGAGCTGTAAGTTTCTTAAACGCAAAGTTTTATTATTTAAATAATTATGAAAGTAGTAATTCAACTTTGCATTAAAATAATTTTCTCCTCTATTTTTTTAAATCTGCTTAATTTACAAGATCTGCGAGAGATAAAAATGATAAATTATGTTGTTTATTTTATAATAATATCAGACTTATAATTATCTTTCAATAGCGCCCCATTTTTATACAACCGCTGGTTTATTACCTTCCCTTTTTCATTGAAATAAAGCCACAAAGCATTTTTCCTCCCTAAAGAATCCAGGCGTCCCATTTCTTTCGGCATTTTATTATTATGAAGAATCTGAACCGGGTACAATCCTTTCAGATCTTTTAAAGAATCCATTTCTTCTGAGATCAGCTCCGCTTCATTCCCTATTTTGAAAGTATACTTTTTTCCTTTATCACTTTTTAAAATAAGCTCATCTCCAGATATCTCATATTTCCCCTCTGAAAATGGAGTTGTTGAAATCTGATCATGGCTTATAAATTCTGTTTTTAAAAATTCAAAGGTTCCGTTTTTTATATACAGTGAATATGTTCCGCCTCCGGATTGCAGCTCAACATATTTCGGATATTCTTTATCTTTTTTGCAGGAAATAATAGAGAAAAGGATGATGAGAAGGCTAATGGTTTTTATTTTCATGAAACTAAATTAATTAAAATATTGACAGTAAAAGTAGGAGCGGAAATACATATATTTGGAAACATTTTAATGTCATATACATTTCTTACTTTTTCAATACAAAAAACATAATGACCCCAACACAATTATTCTTCACAGCCCTGTTTTCAGCAGTACTGTCTGTTACCGCAACAGCTCAGAAAAAAGACATTTATAAGCACAAAATAGACAGCATCATAACGGCTTCCAGTCCTATTGCATTCAACGGCGTTGTGTTGGTTGCTCAGAAAGGAGAAATCCAATACCTGAAATCCAATGGTTACAAAGATTTTGAAAAGAAAATCCCGGTGAAAACCGATGACCAGTTTGAAATCATGTCCAATTCAAAGCAGGTTACCGCTGTTTTGATTTTACAGGCTGCAGAACAAGGAAAACTAAACCTCCACACCCCTATCAAAAAGTATCTTCCCTCTCTTACCCAAAGCTGGGCAGATACAGTTACCATACACCATCTTCTGAATCACACCCATGGCATTACAGATATCAATAAACCGACATCGTTCAAAGCCGGTTCCCAATTCAAATACGGTAACCTTTCCTATATGATGTTGGGAGAAATCCTTAAAAACACAACTGGAAAAAGCTTCACAGAACTTGCCACTTCTCTTTTCAAAAAGCTGAGAATGGATAAAACACTGGTATTCAATACCAAGAACAATCAGTCTCTTGTTCCCGGCTACATGAACGAAGGCAATCAGTTTGAAAAAGTGAAACAATCATTCCTGAATGATAATATTGCACCTGCAGCTGGTATTATTTCTACAGTGCAGGATCTTGCCAAATGGGATGCGGCATTATTTAAAGGAAAGCTTCTCTCTCCTGAGTTTCAAAAGCAGATGCTGACTCCTTCCACAAGCTCACAGCACAATGTTTTTGGAAAAGAAAGTATGGGGTTTGGATACAATGTAAGATTTATCAAAGAAGCAGGCCTTGATTATTTTGCCGTAACGGGTCTCGGCGATGGATTCACCTGCCTTAATGTCTATTTTCCTTCTACAGATACTACTTTAGTCATTTTAGAAAATCAGATGCCTGAAAAAAGTGAATACTGGAGTTTTAAAGAGGCTTCCATAAAAAATGTGGTTCTAAAAGCAATGACTTCCAATCAATAATTTTTATGCTAAATATTTACGAGTCAGTTTCTATTCCGAAACTGACTCTTTTATTTTTTATGCCCCCGCAGATTGAGGAGATTAAGCAGATTTAAAAAAAATTCCGGACGGGATCATACAGATCCATTATTTGTAAAAATCTGCTCAATCTGTATAATCTGCGGGATATAAATTCTTAAACGCAAGGTTTCAAGAGGGCAAAGAAATAGCGGCAAGGTCACATTGAAGCTGCGTGATTATCATCAGCTCAGTAAGAATCAATAAAATTGATTTCAGCTTTACTCCCTTATTATATTAATTAAAAAAACTTTGCGTTAATAAAGGAGTAATATCAGGTAATTTTTACATATTTAGAAGGCTATACAGATTTTTTTTAAAACTTTGGATTTAAGGACAGAGAAAGGTTTTTCAATAACAAAACGGTAAAACAAGCCACCCAAAATACAAGCAAACAGACAAATCAAAAGAGTGATATTATCTGTGGTTACAAGTTTAAAATAATCAAAAAGTCCCTGTACTATATGGATAATTCCTTTATGTGAAAGGTAAACAGCATATGATAAAGCTGCCAGCTGAGCAGTAATATACGACTTTGAACGATACAGGAAAGACGATTGGGAAATGGCAGCCATCAGAATAATTCCATAGCTTGCGGCTACCAGTGTAAAACCAAATACAGAAGCCGTTTTGGAAGCCTGTTCATTGCATATCCAAAATGAAATTCCCAGCAGTGCTGTTCCAAGGAAGAAAAGCTTATTTCCATTACCGGCAACTATTCTTTTAAACCTTGAAGAATACTGCATGAGATACCCGATCAAGACACCCATTCCCAGGCCATCTAATCTTGTATGGGTAGGATAATATATTTTCATATACCATAATTTCCAGAAATCTGTGGAGGAAGTATCTGCCGCCGCAATAAATTCATTCCACGCTATCAGTCTTACTGTAATAGAAAATCCAATGACAGCAATCATGAGAACGGCTATATATCTGAACAATTGTGTTGGCATTATGATCAAAAGGAACAAAGGAAGAATAAGATAAAATTGTTCTTCAATACAGAGTGACCATGCATGAGAAAATGTTCCAAGATTGATGACATCCAGACCATAATTTTGAGTGAAAGTAACAAACTTCCATAAAGGAGACAAAGCTTCCCTTTCCCTGAAAAAAGGAAATATAAAATAGAGAAAAAGGGTAAAAAAGTAAGCCGGAATAATCCTGAAAAACCGTTTTATATAAAATGTTTTCAGACTGATATTTCCCTTGTTTTCTATTTCTTTGAACAGCTGGCCTGAAATCAGAAAACCACTTAAAACAAAGAAAAGATCCACTCCTGTCCAGCCAAATCTTCCAATGCTGTCGATCCAGTCGGGATGCTTAAATGCCCGGTAATGATACAGTAAAACGAGTAAAATAGCAGCTGCTCTCAGATGATCCAATCCGTAAAGCCTTTCAGAACGTTCTGTCATTATTTTTTTATGCAAATATTGACCAATTTCTAACTGCTTTCCTGCATAGAATCCGAACAACAGCCTATTCCGTGTCGACAACAAAATAGGCAGTTTGTACCATAAATGATGTTATCTGACATTATTTTAAAGTATTCGGCATGACATTTCTCCTGCATAGCCTAAGTTTTTATATTTTTGAAGATGATGAAAACTCCATCAGGAACCCAGATCAGACAAATCCTATACTTCCAGCTGTTCTTCTGGATTGCTTTATTTTTATTCGGAACGGCAAGAATGTATGGAGAATATGAAAGTGGAGCTTTTAAGGAAGTCATAATTTATAACTTTTGCCACTTGATTTTCCAGATTGCAGGGGCCAATTTTATTTATTTTGTGCTGATCCGTCATTTTTTTGACCGGAAAAAGTATGTTGCATTTTCGCTGTATCTCATGATAAGCCTTTACGCTATTTCTGTCATCAACAGGTTTTTCCTTGTTTATATTGCCGAACCACTTTTCACCAATGAAGTAAAAGACAGTGTTTTCAGCATTTTTACAGATATTCCTTACCTTTTGCTCCATTATACATTTCCTGTTATCAGTGGTGCATTTATCTTTATTTCTATCATGTTTATCATCCGCTACAGGGATGAAAGAGAGCATACGATCAAACTGCAGAAGGAAAAAACCGAGCTGGAACTGCAATCGCTCAAATCTCAGCTCAATCCTCATTTTCTTTTCAATACCCTGAATAACATTTATTCTCTTTCAATCAGCCATTCTGATAAAACTTCCCAATCAATCAGCCAGCTATCCGATATTCTGGATTATATTTTATACAAAGGGCAGAAAAAATGGGTTCCGGTTTCTGATGAACTGGCTATTATTGAACATTATATTGCGCTGGAAAGCCTACGGTATCATGATGAAAGATTAAAAATCCAGAAACACATCAGGTTAAACACCCCGAATACCATTCCGCCCCTGCTCTACCTTACTCTGGTGGAAAATGCTTTTAAACATGGAGCTGGAAAAAGTTCGGGAATCACGGAAATAAAGATTGATCTGGAAACGAATGATCTTCATTCTGTTTTTACAATTGAAAATACTTTTTCAGGCCACCAGACAGCCAATGAAAAAGGAATCGGGCTGCAGAACATACAAAGACAGCTGCAGTATCACTATCAGGAACATTTTACCTTCCGGATCTCACAGGAAAACAATATTTTTAAAGTTGAAATAACCACTCCTTCACATTATGATTAACTGTATTATTGTAGATGACGAACCTCTGGCTATGTCATTACTGGAAAACCATATTTCTAAGATCGACGATTTAAAGCTGGTGGGAAAAGCTCAAAATGCAATGCAGGCTTATAAAACACTGCAAAATCAGACTGTAGACCTTATGTTTCTGGATATTCAGATGCCCCACCTCAATGGAATTGATTTCCTGAAGTCACTGCCTCAGAAGCCCCGTACAATTTTCACAACGGCTTACCGGGATTTTGCCATTGAAGGTTTTGAACTGGAAGCTGTAGATTATCTCCTGAAACCGATTACTTTTGAACGTTTTTTCAAATCTGTGGAACGTATCCTGAGAACTACAGCCGACCATACAGAAGATTTTATCCTCATCAAAACTGAAGGAATGCACCGGAAACTTACGCTTTCAGAGATCGTTTATTTCGAAAGTCAGGGAAATGGCATCAAGGTAGTACTCGTTACCAATGAAAGTTTTATTTCAAAAAGCAAGATTACAGATCTGGAACAAACGTTATCGGGTAAAGGTTTTGTAAGAATTCACAGATCTTTTATCATTAATTCTTCTTTCGTGACGGCATTCAGTAATAATGAAATTGTTGTCAACAATCATAAGATTGCTGTAGGAAGAAGTTATAAACAGGAGTTTGAAACCTTCATATCCTCTGTTTCCAGAAATAAATTGTTATAAAATTGTTTCGGAAAATTCCACTGTTCCGTTTTCGGCTTCTCTTTTAGAAATTAATCTATAATGACATTTTTTTAACATTAATTTTAAATTGGTTTTTACTCTAGCCTTACTTGGATGATTTCCAACCTGTTTATCAATGCATTACATCACATGAATAATTACCAATCTGCCTTAAACCAAATTGACTCTTCTTTCTCAAAAACAAACAAACAGCTAATTAACAAACATTTACGTAAACAATGAAATCCATAGCATCCTCGGATAATCTCATCATGATATTAAAAAAAAATATTACTTTTGCTTGAACAAATAAAATTGCTTTTTAGCTTTTTTATTAGTAAATTTATGTACACCAAGTTGTAAAACGTTAAAATTCATTTCATGAGAAAAATAATTCTACTTATTACATGTATGTTCGGTATTTCAGTTTTCTCACAGATTAAAGTGTTGAAGAATGAAAGTTTGGTGGAAATTGGTAAAGATAATTCCGTTGGTCTCTATAAAAAGGAAGATAAATTTACAGTCAACTACCAGGATTTGAACACCGCTAACCTGAATACAATCCGATCTTTTTCATTTCAGAACATTAATGGTGATGTTACCGGATTATTTAAACTTATTATGGATGGGTTTATCTCTGCTCCTGGTGAAAATATTATCCTGGAACTGCCTAATGATATCATTGAGCTTCATTATGAAAAGAACTATGGCCAGCCAACCGTACAGTTTATCCAGGTGATCAATAAGAACCGGAAATATATAGGAAAATCACAGTTTTTGACCCAAAAACAGGTGGAGAAAATTTTCGGAAGAACCAATGGAAAGTATGCCATGTATGACAACTCAGGTTCTGTAAAACCAGCTGTAACCAAAGGAGCCGGCAATACTGCCTCTACTGCTGCTCCGGCAACAGGGGGAACCAAGAAAAAAGCAAGAAAATAATTATATTTTATAAATATTGTGAAACTCATTCTATCGGATGAGTTTTTTTATTTTATTTTTGCAAAAAGACATTCAAACTTATGCCGCTTCAGATAATCAATTTAACCAAAAAATTTGGTGAGCAGACTGCCCTTGACAATATCAACATTTCTATTGATAAAAATGAGATCATCGGTCTTCTTGGCCCGAACGGTGCCGGAAAATCTACCCTGATGAAATCTATTGTCGGAGCGCTGAAAATTGATCAGGGTGAAATTATTTTCAATGGTATGAATATTTCAAACCATGAGATTGAAAGCAAAAAGAAAATAGGCTTTCTTCCTGAAAACAATCCGCTTTATCTGGAAATGTATGTAAAAGAATATCTTCAGTTTGTAGCCAATATCCATAAAATTGCTGAATCCAGAGTAGATGAGGTGATTGAACTGGTAGGAATCACGCCTGAAAAATCTAAAAAAATAGGACAGCTTTCCAAAGGATATAAACAGCGTGTAGGACTTGCACAGGCCATTATTCATCAGCCGGATTTACTGATCCTTGATGAACCCACCAATGGTCTGGATCCAAACCAAATCATTGAAATCCGTAATGTAGTAAAACAAATCGGCCAGCAGAAAACCGTTTTACTTTCTACGCACATCATGCAGGAAGTGGAAGCGCTTTGCTCAAGAGTTATTCTTATTCATAAAGGAAATATCCTTCAGGATTGTCCTATTGATGAGTTCAAAGGTAAATTTGAAAGCCTGGAAGAAGCGTTTGCAAGTTATACTGTATAAAGAAATACAAAATCGCCCGGAACAATTTCCGGGCGATTTTTAGTTTTTAATTATATATCCTACTGGTGCTGTAATTTTTAAAATCTCATACTTTTTCAATAGATTTCAATAAAAGAGAAAATAACAAAACTAATAATCAGAAGTAATATAATTAGCCGTACAATATAAATCATTTAAAAATTTGGAGTAACTTAATTATAAGCTAAAGTTAAGAATTGTTATCCGGTTTCTCTTCAATTATAACAGCCGCTTCAGCATTTTTCTTTTGCACCTGTTCCAAGAGCTGAAGTCCCAAAAGTCCGCTGATTCCGCCATTCGCTGAATCTCCGTTTCCTCCGATTAATACCTCAGGCATTATTCTTACATTCTGACTGGCAATATTTTCCATGATTTTCAATTGGGTAAAATTATTTCCACCCATTGCCTCCACAGATAATTTATAGGATTCTGCATTGGATTTACCAATGGCCAGAATTTTTTCTGCTTCTGCATTACCGGTTAATAAAATTTGTTCCGCATTTGCTTTTGCCAGCAATTCTATTTTTTCGGCTTCAGCTTTTGCGAGAAGTCTTGTTTTTTCGGCTTCACCTGTTGCCAACAGCTTCAATCTGTCTCCTTCCGCATTCGCCTGCAATCTTACGGAATTGGCGTCTCCGGTTGCTTTTTTCACCGATGCATCAGCTATTCTTTCCGCAATCAAAACTCCCTGATCTGCCTTTACAATTTCTTTCTGCATGTCAGCAACAGCTGTTTCTTTTTCCAGAGCCTGACGCGTTTCCTGGGCCAGCATCTCAGTTTCGTACGTAATTTTCTGTTCTTCCGCCAATTTTCTGTCCGTTAAGGTTTTCATTAGACTTTCCGGAGGAACAATCGCCCCTATCAAAGTATCTACAGCATTTACATTATATTGTTCCAAAACGCTGCTGATGTGGTCTTTTGCAGACTGCTGTCTTTCCTTTCGGGTTCCTAAAAATGCAATCACATCACTATCCTGCGCTGAATTTCTGAAATAATTCCCAATGGTTGGTTCTAAAACCTGACTTACAAGATTGATCATATTTCCAAAACGGGCGATCACTTTTGGAGCTTCATACGTAGGAATATGGATGATCTGCGAAACATCAAGATTGAAAGGGAAACCGTCTTTACTTCGTACCGTAATTGTTGAAAGATTTTTATCCAGCTGGTGAGATTCACTTCTTTCATAAGCCCAGTTCAGCACTAAATTGGTAGTAGGAACAAGCTCAACCTTCATAATATAAGGATTGATGGGATATTTTCCAGGGCCAATGGGTTCTGCCCAAACTCCTTTATGACTTTTCTCAACAATATTTCCATGTTTAAAATCAATCCCGCTTAAATCCTGTCCTTCTTCTCCTACATAGCTGATAATGACTCCCACATGTCCTATGGGAATTTCCGTCATTTTCACCATTTCAACTTTTGTAAACCAGGGATTCAGGAAATAAGAACCCGCCAGGATCACCTGCTCCTGAAGCCCTTTAAACCCACCGCTATTCAAAAAAGTATCTACATCCTGAAATTTGTTATGCTCATTGATAATTTTACCTGCAATCTGACCTTCTGCTAAAGGGTCTCCTTCCATGGTTGTGATAACCCCCACTGCATTATCAGGAATCTGAGTCATATCCGTTAACTCTATCTCAAATAATAACGTGTTAATTCTATAGGATCCTGGTGCAATAATCGCAGTCTGACGGCCTTTTCTTCCTCCGTTTTTCAAAAAAGCTTCGGCATCCTGAAAAGAATCACACTCAACTTTTCTCCCTAAGATCCTTCCGGTTTCTAATTCTACCCCGTCTTTTGCCAGTAATAAACCTATTTTTCCGGTTGGAATCACTGTGAAAGGTTGAAAATCGATAGAATATTGCCATATCCATTTTCTGAAATATACCCCCGGCGCTAGTGTCTGAGCCTGAAAACCTGCCTCTCCGTTGGTTGCAATAATTCTTCCTTCCGGAAGTTCCTGCTTACCTACCAGCACAAATTTTTTGGTTACCAACCCTATCTTGTCCTGAGGGACAATGATTAATCCAAAGAAAATTCTTAAAATGAATTTATAAAAAAGTACGCACAAAAGTGCCATTACGGCCGGAACCATCCAGCCATGAAAAGCTAATTCCATAGTTTTGTTTTTTGTTTTTGATTATTTTTGAAAACAGGGATTGTGCTCTGGTTCTTCGGGATATGAAAAAACAGAGTACGAATTATGTAATAATTCTTTCGAAAAATTAAGAAACTGCAGGAGGAGATGTATTAAAAATCGTGAAGATGATTTCTGATACTTTTAATAGAAAAAACTTAAAGTTAATTAGTTTCATTTTGATAATAAAGGAACGAGATCCTTTGATGGTACAAATGTACAGAAGAAAAGTATTCACTTGTTTCAAAAACTGAGAATATTTCACAAACAAAAATACAACAAACTGATAATCAACATAATTATTTCTGAAAATAGATCATTAGCCGTCTCCAGAATCTCTTTTTGACGCCCTCTATTCTTCTTTTTAACTGAAATATGGCGCTATATTTGATAGACTCTGAAATGTTAACCAATAACCACTCAATATGATAAAGCACATTTTACTGGGGACTTTCTGCTTAGCCCAGTTTTCTTTCCCTTATGCCAAAGAAGTTCCGAATCCGAAAACAGATATTTCCGTGACTTTTTCTGCCTTTCAACAGGTACCGAAAACAGTCATTATTAAAACCAAAAAGTTCAAAATCAGAATCGATAAGCAGCCTAATGGCAGGTATCTTTACCAGGCCTGGAATGCTAATGCCAAGATCACAGCAAAGCCAAGCATGATCATCAGCGACGGTGAGCTTGTTCCTGACGGTAGCGGAGGGAATTATTATATTGTATTCAACAATGAAGGTCATAGCTATCAGGTCTGGAGAAATTATTTAACAGATTCTCCGAAAAAAGCGCCTTACACACTGGTTGTGAACGATGCCAACGATAATGAAATTGTACGTCAGGACGGATATGTAGTCAAGAATTAGAATGAAATAAAAGCTGGAAGCTGGAGGAGAGAAGCTGGAAGTTATTACAGTCTGTCTAACACTCTACTTTATGAACTCAACGTTCATCTTCCTTTTATATACACTAAAATCCTGCATTTGTGCAGGATTTTTTTTATGTTCCGGACTGCTTTAATTCTTCAAAAAAGCCACTGGCTTCATAACTTTCTTTAGCAGCTTGGTACCCGATATTAAAGATCTCTTCCAATCTGTCCTTTCTTCGTTCAAAAGTTCCGTAAGAAGATAGTTTTTGAGAAGAAATAAACCAGTCACAGTAATCAAATTTTATTTTTTCAATTCTATAGGAGAGTAAATCATAAGAACGGGAAACGATTGCCTTAATGGAGTTCAGGTCTTTAATCTTAGCTTCGTTGGGTGGAGAGACAAATACGCCGATCAGCTTATCACAGTCATCTCTGATGATATCTGCCGGAAAGTTATTCAATACACCTCCATCACAGTACATTTCCTCTCCAATAATGTAAGGAGTTGTTATTCCGGGAATGGAGCACGAGGCAATGATGGCATCTACAATCTCAAAATCTTTATCAAAAATCTTCTGGGTTCCGGAAACCAGTTCTGTGGCCACAATTTTTACTTCAATATCGAGATCACCCAATTTCATTTCATGGAAGATAGGCTTAAGATAATTCCTGAAAATCACTGAAGAAACAAGTCCCGGCTGATTGAAAGTAAAATGTTTCCAGTTGAAAAAATACACAGAATTGAAAAATTCCAGAATTTCTTCCGGAGTTTTTCCGATAGCATGAAGACATCCTACAATAGATCCTGCACTACAGCAGGAAAGGATATCTACTTCAATCCCTTTTTCCTGTAAGAATTTTAATACTCCTGCATGAGCGATTCCTTTGGTACCGCCGCCTGATAAAACAAGTCCTACTCTGTCAAAATTCATAGAATAAATGTAAGGAAACAGCCTGAAATAATCGAGTTAATTTTTATAAATATGCTGATTTTAAAATTATTTTAATAAAATCCATTACAATCCTGTCAAAAATTCAATCTAAAAAGAGATATAACTTCAAACATATAAAAATTTTGTTGATCCTTTTTATGATTAAATGGGTGCCTTTTACGATCAAACCTGTGAGGTTTCGTCTACTCATATTCCTGATTGGTATCAAAGAAAAAGCCCGGAAAAATCCGGGCTTTTATTGTATTGATTATCTGTATATTAAGATTAAATGTGAATCACTTCACCGTAAGCAGCAGCAGCAGCTTCCATAATTGCTTCAGAAACTGTTGGGTGCGGGTGGATAGATTTGATGATCTCGTGACCTGTAGTTTCAAGTTTTCTTGCTACTACAGCTTCAGCAACCATATCCGTTACTCCTTCACCAATCATGTGGCATCCTAACCACTCACCATATTTAGCATCGAAGATCACTTTGATAAATCCGTCTGTGTTTCCGTTTGCAGTAGCTTTACCACTAGCAGAAAGAGGGAATTTACCCACTTTGATCTCATATCCTTTTTCTTTAGCCTGCTTTTCAGTAAGACCTACAGAAGCTACTTCAGGGTGACAGTAAGTACATCCAGGGATATTGCCATAGTCGATTTTTTCAACGTGCATCCCTTTGATTTTCTCAACACAAGTGATTCCTTCTGCAGAAGCAACGTGAGCCAAAGCCTGAGTTGGGATGATATCTCCGATTGCATAGTAACCTGGTACTGAAGTTTCGTACCACTCGTTCACCAATACTCTTCCTTTATCTGTCTGGATTCCTACTTCTTCTAATCCGATATTCTCGATATTAGCAGCAATACCTACAGCAGATAATAAGATATCAGCCTCAAGAGTGATGTTTCCGTTAGCTGTTTTTACAGTAGCTTTTACTCCTTCACCGCTTGTATCAACACTTTCTACAGAAGCGTTTGTCATAATTTCAATTCCTGTCTTTTTCAGAGATTTCTCCAGGTGTTTAGAGATTTCTTCGTCTTCTACAGGAACGATGTTTGGCATAAATTCAACAACAGTTACTTTAGTTCCCATTGTGTTATAGAAGTCAGCAAATTCTACCCCGATAGCTCCAGAACCTACAACAATCATAGATTTCGGCTGCTCAGGAAGAGATAATGCCTGTCTGTATCCGATTACTTTTTTACCATCCTGTGGTAAGTTTGGTAATTCTCTTGAACGAGCTCCTGTAGCGATGATAATGTGAGTAGCTGAATATTCAGTTACTTTACCTTCTTTATCTGTCACAGAAACTTTTTTACCTTTCTGTACTTTTGCAGTACCAAGAATTACGTCAATCTTATTCTTTTTCATCAAGAATTCGATTCCTTTGCTCATTTTGCTGGCAACACCACGGCTTCTCTGAATTACATTCGGGAATTCAAAGCTAGCCTCCACTTTATTCAAACCATAATCTTCAGCATGGTTGATATAATGAAAAACCTGAGCAGATTTCAATAAAGCTTTAGTTGGAATACATCCCCAGTTAAGGCAGATTCCTCCTAAATTTTCTTTCTCGATAATTGCGGTTTTGAAACCTAATTGCGCTGCTCTGATCGCAGTAACATATCCACCAGGACCACTTCCAATGACAATAATATCGTAATTCATTACTTTAAAAATTTTTATGCGAATTTAAGGAAAAATATTGGATGTTTTATGTTTCTGCAAACTGATCTTAAAATGCATCAACAAGGCGTTTTTATTCAATTTTAAATAAAGAAAGAGAATACAAAACGCATTCTCTTTCAATAAATTTCATTCTACATTGAAAATTTATCAAAAATCACAATATAAAAACCGGCTTTTTCAATTTTAATAACTGCAAAAATTCTTTATTATTTTGCCTGTCTAAGTAATCGTTTTTCAGCCGCATATCTTTGATTTAATGCTTTCATCTGATCTCTCTTCATCTGTTTGGTAGCAAGCGGATGATTAAGAATGAGCTTTTTCTCAGTATTGTATTTTTTGGTAAGTTCCTGCATTTTAATATTAACCAATTCCGTTTTAGATGGATGTGGAGGAGCTGGCGGACGTTTCTGGGCGGAAACATTCATTGATAAACCTAATACTAATAGTGTTGAAATTAATAACTTTTTCATAATGTTCATATTTTTTGAATGATTTCAATAAATTTTATAGTCTTAATTAAATTCATTCCGGTTCGTGATAAATCTTGCATATATCATACCAATATTTTTTGTAGAAAGTAAAATTCATCATGTAAAATCATTAACTCATTTGAAATTATGGACATTAATAACGATCTATTTTTCATACATTTATCTTTTAACAAGCACCTATGAAAACTTCTGTAAAAAAAGGTAATCTGACTAAAGACAGTATCTGGATGAAAGAACCCGAAACTCACGATTTTCCTGCGGCACAGGATTATCTGGAACTGCTTTATGAGCCCGATAAAGCCAGAAAAATGGTTGAAAAATTAAAGGCAGCTGATACAATTACAAAAAAATCAAAAGATATTTTAAGAGCTAGTAAGCTTCCTCTGCTTCCTAAGACCAATATTCATGTAAAAGAAAACCTGAAAAAAGTAGAAAAAAATAAAAAACTTTCACCCATACTTCTGGTAAGAGGTGAAAATGAACTGATTATTGCAGATGGCTACCACCGCCTTTGCTGCAGCTATTATCTTACCGAAGATCTGGAAGTCCCGTGCAGATTGGTTTGATAATTTTTAAAAGCTTTTACAATATCAGCTAATGCTTTTAATTAATAATATATAATTTATTAAGTTTTATTTAATTTTTAGTTATTTTTTTTCTATATTTGATCGAAACCAAATTTCCAACACATGAAAAAATACATTTTGATCCTTTTATTTGGAACCCTTCCCCTGACTGCACAAGTAGGTATTAATACAACAACTCCTAACAGCACACTTGCCGTAAATGGTTCCTTAAGAGCGGGCTATAGTGAAGTCACAGCCACTTCTTATAATATTCTGACTACCGACCATTACATTACTTATAATGGAACAGCCGATGCCACGTTTACCCTTCCGGTCATCGGAACCGGAACAACAAGTTTTACCGGAAGAATTTATAAGATTAAAAACATTTCGCCGAATAATATTACACTTCAGGCATCCAGCGGTAATACTCTAAGAATTGACAATACTCCTGTTCCTTCTTTTGTGATTCCTATCGGTGCCTATGCTGAAGTTGTGAACAACAGCAATACAACAGGCGGAACATGGGATTTGTCTTTTACCGTTCTTCCTAAACCGAGCAACGTGGAAATCTATGGAACACAGGTTCTCATTCCTCCTCATAGGCTTGGAACAGCACCTGTTGCCGACTGGACTAACCATGGTAATCCTGGTTATGATACAGGAACAACAAATGACAGATGGTGGATCATTAGCAAAACATCAGTAGATAATGCTCATACTTCTACCTATGCCAATGCCAGCAGAATGACCTTGGTTTATGAGTATCAGGGCACTCCGTTCAACGTTACAAATATGTATCCAATTCTTACTGCAGGAAACAATTCAAGTTTCCCGGATGTATTTACAGCATCTTTTGTAAGTCTTGCCAATAATGGTACTGCAGGAAGAACCAGACTTACGGTATCTGTGGCCCGTATAGATTTCATTGGAAATAACGGATCCAATAACAGTAACTGGACCGGAACATTCTTACTGAACGTTTTATTAGCCAGAAAATACTAGATATCTTCAAAAAATATACTTAAAAAGAGCAGAAGTTTCTGCTCTTTTTTTATTTCTTTATTCATGCTGTGAAACTTCAATATTTTGTTTTAAAGTAAGATTTTTAGATGAATTGCCAACCATAATTCTATACGTTCCTTTTTCTACAATCCATTCCATTTTTTCATTCAGAAACTGTAATTGCTTTATGGGAACTTCAATGGTGACAGATTTTGTTTCTCCGGGCTGCAATTCTACTTTCTGAAATCCTTTGAGTTCAATAACGGGTCTTGAAACGGTTGCCAATAAGTCTTTTACATATAACTGAACGACTTCACTTCCCGCTTTTGATCCTGTATTTTTTACATTGACTTTAGCAATAATAGTTTCATTTTCTGAATATTGGGTTTTGTTCAGCTGTAAACCGGAGATTTCAAAGGTGGTATAACTTAAACCAAAACCAAATGGATACAATGGCTCACCACTCAGGTCATAATAATCATTTCCTCTTCCCGTTGGATGGTGATTATAGGTCAAAGGCAGCTGGCCTTCTTCAACCGGAAAGGTTATAGGTAATTTTCCGGATGGATTTTCTGCACCAAAAAGAGTTTTTGCAACAGCATTTCCACCTTCTTCTCCCGGATACCAAATATCCAAGATAGCTCCTACTTTATCTTTCCAGGCAGTTGTTTTTATGGCAGATCCTCCTACTAAAACTACGGTTACCGGTTTTTTCAATATCGAAACTTCCTGAATAAATGATTCCTGATTTCCGGGTAAACTCAGTGAGGAGCGGTCCTGAAATTCACCTTCATGAATACCGGCAGCAACAATGATATAGTCTGCATTCTGAGCGAGATCTAAAGCCTCTTTATACTCTTTCCGGTAATTAGAAAGTCCATAATTCCAGATCAGTTCAAGGCTGGCTTCTCCTCGATTTTCATGAAACTCAATGGTAATGTCATATTTTTTACCTTTTACAAAATCTACCTCAACCATTTTGGTGGAATAGCTTAGTTTTTCCCATTGGTCGATAGCTAATTTTCCATCAAGGTATAATCTGAAGCCGTCATTTCCGCGCAATCCTAATTGATATTTTCCTGAATCCGGAGCTTCCAGTTTTCCTGTCCAACGGACACTGTAATGATCTGGCTGAAGTTTTTCAGGATCAGGTGAGTATAGAGTCCATTTAAAATTGAGCTGCTCGTCTTGTTTTTCAAAAGCCGGATTTCCTTTTAAATCGGTATTAGAGAAATAGGTTCCTTTTAATCCTTTTTTGTTTTCAGAGGATAAATATTCATTGGAAATTGTGGTAAAATCCTTTACATTCCAATCAGTTCCTTTTGCATAAATGACTTCAATATTTTTATCTCTGATATAATTTTTAATCCCGTCAACAATATTTACTTTTTTGTTTCCAGGCCCAGAATAACCACCCAATCTTGCATCCACAGCATCTCTTCCTACCACCAGAATTCTTTTTACATTTCCGGGAACAGGAAGGGTCTGGTTATTATTCTGAAGCAAAACGAAAGATTCTGCAGCTGTTTTTTCTGCCAGAGGTTTATGGTTCAGCTTTTTTAATTCGCCAATTTCTTTGAGTGAAACATAAGGATTTTCGAATAATCCAAGCTCAAATTTAGCTCTCAGTACTCTTGCAACAGCATCATCAATTCTTTCTTTTGAAATTCTTCCATCCAAAAAAGGAGGGATAAAGAGTTTATAATGTTTATATTCTGTCTGAAAAATCACATCCAGCCCTGCATTGATGGCCTGTGCAGAAGCATCATCATAATCTTTTGCTGTAAAATGCAGCACATTCGCTCCACCTACCGCACTTGCATCACTGATGACAAAGCCTTTGAAATTCCAGTCATTTTTTAACTTTTCAGTCAGTAACCAATGATTTGCAGTTGAAGGCCTTCCATCGAGCAGGTTATAGGAAGTCATCACCGAACGGCTTTTCCCCTTTGTAAAAGCATTATAGAAAGGGATTAAATGTGTTTCCTCAAGGTATCTTTTACTCCAATGAATCGGGTATGAATCTCTTCCACCTTCTCCTACATTGGCAAGAAAATGTTTTGGAGTAGTGATGATTCCCATATTTTCAAATGAACTGACGAAGCTTGTTCCCATTATGGAGGTCAAAAAAGGATCTTCACCATAGGTTTCTTCTGTTCTTCCCCATCTCACATCACTCGCCAGGTTGACTACAGGGGTCAGAATCTGACGGATTCCTCTCAATTTGGATTCTTTTGCAATTGCTGTGGAGACCTTGTTCATCAATTCCGGGTTGAAAGTAGCTGCCAAACCAATAGCCTGCGGAAAAGCCGTAGCCCCTTCTCTTACCAATCCGTGTAAGGCTTCGTCAAAGGGGATAATAGGAATTCCCAATCTTGACTCTTCTACGAAATATTTCTGAATGGCATTTATTTTTTTCACCAACCTTTCTGCATCTTCATTGGCGTTATATTTCAATAACTGCCCTGCAGCACCGCCTCCCTGGTTTCCAGCACTTACCTGCAATCCAAAAATTCCATGGAAATATTGTTCCTTTGAGACGTTATCTAAATCTCCGGGAATCATAAAACACTGCCAGAATTTTTCTTCAGGGGTCATTCTCTTCAACAGATCCTGAACTCTGGTTTCAATAGGCTGCTCCGGATCTTTATATAAGGGTTTTTGAGCAGAGATGATAACAATATTAAGCAATAATGCAGCTCCCGTAAATTTAAAACGAAATAATCCCATTATTGTATTATTTGAATTACGGTTGCATATTTCAGATTTTTCCTTTCTTCAGGCAATTTGATTTCAAGCGCATCACCTGCTGTTTTTTTCCATTGAATTTTTGATGAAAGACCTAATATTTTTAAGGATTTTGGCTTAAAGTTTACCGGAATAGAAAAAGTAAGTACTTCCGGTGCCTTATATTCTGACTGCTCATCAAGATGGAAAACATTTACCGTATGATGGTCTTTGCTTTGGGTGTAATAATAATTTCCTTCATGATAGGGAGCAATGGCTCTTGTAGCAAAAACAGCAGACTGATTTTTGTTCATCCATCCGGAGATTTGCTGTAATCTTTCATAGACTATCGGATCATAATCACCATTAGGTCCGGGAGCAATATTCATCAGGTAATTTCCTCCTCTTGAAATGATTTTCACCAGGGTTTCAATGATCTTCTGGGAGGTTTTATAGTTGTCATTCGGAATGTAGGAAAAGGAATCTCCCATGGTGATACAGCTTTCCCAAGGGATGGGAAGAGCATGTTCCGGAACCGCCTGCTCTGGTGTAACATAATTTTCCCATTTTCCGGGAACGGTACGGTCTACAATAATAATTCCCGGCTGATTTTTCCTGGCCATTGTTCCTATTTTATCCATATCAATATCCTGCTCTACTTTGATGGTGCGCTGCCATTCAACTTTCGGATCAATGGTATGAAAAGGACGTACCCAGCCTCCATCCAGCCAGAGTATATCAATTTTACCATAATTGGAAGTGATCTCGTTCAGCTGATTAAAGGTGAATTTTTTAAAATTCTCCCATCTTTCCGGATATTTTTTAGGATCATAATTTACATTTCTGTCTTTCGGCGGAAAGTAGGGCCACCAGTAATCATCGGAATACCAGTCAGGCTTTGAAAAGTAAGCTCCGATTTTAAATCCTTCTTTTCTGAAAGTGTTGAAAACTTCTTTTGTCACATCAGATTTTGGATTTTTTGAAAAGGGAGTTTTAGGAGAAGTGATTTTATAATCTGACTGCTGGGTATCAAACATTGCAAAACCATCATGATGTTTCGTGGTAAAAACCACATATTTCATCCCTGCTTTTTTTACTGCATCAGCCCATTTTTGAGGGTTAAACTGAGTGGGATTAAAAGTTGTCTGAAGGTTTTCATAATTCTTTACATATTCGTCATAAGTTTTCCCGTGCTCAGGTTTTCTCTGCGTCCATGATTCGTCTTCGGGGCATAAGCTCCAGCTTTCAACGATTCCCCACTGGCTGTAAGTTCCCCAATGCATAAACAGTCCGAATTTCATATCCTGCCACTGGTCCAGATTCTGAACAACAAGTGGGTCTGTGGGCTTCTGATATCCGTCAGACACATTATGAGCCTGTGAAAATACTACTGAACTTATTAAAAAAGATGAAAGGAGAAAAGGTTTTATTTTGGGTATAACCAACATATGGAATAGTTTTCCGCTAATTTAATTATCCTTTGGGAAACCCGCAAACATTAGGATTCCAGGAGATTAAGAATAGCCTCATCAAATCCGGGATATGAAAACCGGAATCCACTTTTTATCAGTCTTTCAGGATAAACATTACGGCTTTTTAAGAGTAATTCGGTTTCTGTATTCAGGAATATGGATGCAATTTCCAACTGCCAGACCGGAGCATTAAGCCCAAAAGGAATATTCAGTTGTTTTCTCAATTTTTTCATCATATTTTCATTGGAAACTGGTGCCGGAGCGGTTATATTGATCGTTCCTGACATATCCTCATGCTGAATGATCCAGTCTACTGCTTTACAAAAATCATCAATATGAATCCAGCTTACCATTTGATTTCCTCTTCCCTGTTTTCCTCCTAATCCCATTTTGGTAATCATTTTCAGCTTTGGAAATGCACCGCCATCATTACCAAGAACAATTGATGTGCGAAGGGCTACTTTTCGTGTTTCTTCATTTTTAACTGTAAAGAATTCTTTCTCCCAGCTTTTGCAGATATTCATTGAAAAATCATCTCCGATAATTCCGTTTTCTTCTGTATTCAGATGCTGTTCAGAATGAACATAAATGGTTGCAGAACTCGCATTCAGCCAGATTTTTGGTTTTTCAGAACACTGATCTACAGCTTTCTGCAATATTTTTGTACTGCTAATCCTTGAAGAATAAATTTCCTGCTTATTTTTCTCGTGATACCGGCAGTCTACAGATTTTCCTGTAAGATTGATCAGAACATCTGCTTTTTCCAAAGTGTTTTTCCATTCACCCAATGTTCTGGCATCCCAGTAAATTTCGTTTTTACGTTGAGGATTACGGGTCAGGATATAGATCTGGTTTCCTTTTTCTGTAAAGTATTTCTCCAAATTTTCACCCAGAAATCCGGTGCCTCCGGCTATTATTATTTTCATTTTTTTAAGTTTTAGGTTTTGGGTTCAATGCTTAAGGCTTTAACCACAGATTTCACAGATTTGCACAGATGCTTGTGGATAAGGGATTTGGTCTCCCCTTATTTTTTAACTAATGTATTTCTTTATTTTCACCTGAATTTCTGAACCTTCAGCAAGCATTACCGAAACAGGTTCCTGATGATTCAGACATTTAAAGTCATTTCCATAGATTTTTTGAAAATCAATATCCAGCTGATGGTCTTTTATCGTGTAGCATTCCCATTTTGGATGACATACTTCGTATTCGGAGGTAGTATTTTCTTTTTGGGTAAAACCAAAATAATGTTCTGTGATAAATTCAAATTCTGAGTTTTCTTCCATAGGTTTTGCTGTGCTATCAGCCATAATCTCAATAGAATGCCAGCTTTTGTCTTTCCATGAATACCGGATCAGCAGTTCATCTCCACTTTCATGAATCTCGTTTTTCATCGGCATGGTATGATAATTTTCTTTGTACACAGCATTGGCGATAAGGCTTAATGCTGGTTTGGGAACTATTTCCTTGATGAATACCACACCTCTTTTCCAAACTCCGTTTTCTTTTTTCTTTACATAAAACCTTAAGTTTACTTCTTCAAAATTGCGGTGGAAAGGAATGGGTAGTCCCAACAGTTTTGTATTTAAGAACATGAATCCTACTAAGCTTACATAGCATCTGCCTTTATAAAAGTCGAGTTCTGTACCTTTGGGCAAATAAGGCAATAAGATCTCAGGACTGATTTCGTAATTGATGATGGCCAGTTTTCGCCATTCTGCTTTTAAAAAGTTCATAATGCTGTGTTTTTAGGTTAAAAAATGGCTATCCCGTCATGGGTGGAAGATTCTGCAATGGTTTTGATCATCTCATTTCTTTTGAGCAGAAAATCTTTGAGATATCCTGTAAGAAAAATGGCATTAAACAATTTTCCTACAATTCCGAGCGGAGATTCAAATTCAAAAATATCAGTCATCAATGTTTTTCCGTTGACAGATTTAAAGGTATGTCTGTGTCGCATAGATTTGAAGGCGCCTTTCTGCATCACATCAATGAACTGAACCGGTTTTTCCATACTGACAATTTTTGTGGTGAGATTTTGATACATTCCCAGATGTTTTGCCCGCCAGGTTACAGTTTCGTTTTCTTCAATCAACCCTGAAGTACGTCCTGCAATTGCTTTTTCATGAGATGTTGAGGTTGACTGCTGATGCAGATCAATGTTTCTTGCCAGATCAAAAACATAATGAATATCTGCGTTGATTACGGTGTTTAAATAGATTGTTGACATTTTCAGAGGTATTAAGTTTTTTAAATTTTAAATTCAATGGTTGTCAGAATGATGATTGCCAGTGCTGTCATTCTAAACAATATCCAGGAAATGGTAGGAAGAAAATTCAGTTTAAGTATTCTGCATCTTCTTATATGTTCCAGAAACATGATCAATACTACAATTCCAAAGTACAACATGTAAAAAACAGGGGTAAAATTGGTCATCAGAGCAGGAATTAAAAGTAAAGTCCCGATTAAGGAAACAGTCATCATATTTCCAAGATAATCCCAGATTTTATCTTTGAGATAAGTTTTTAAAAAGAGGGTCTGCCAAACGATCTGACCAAGACAAACTGCAAATTCTCTCAGGAAATTTCGTTCTAAATTTAGATCCAGCTTTACGGAAAATTCACTTAAGATATAGGCTGAAAAAATAACAACAAAACTGATGTATGCCATTCTGTATTTCAGGTTAAAATCCGGAACACAAGATTGTTCTGTATCATCTTTTGGGGAAGGAATAATCTGTTTCCGATTGTAAGAAATGACGGAATACAGCTTTTGAAAAAACCAGTACAGAGGTTTTATTCGAGCGGTTTTTGCCAACCATGGAAAAGAATTTCCAATGATGAGAAGCAGACTGTCTAATCCGTAAACAACTTCATTTTTGTTGTGGTCCACCAAAGCAATTTCATTTTTCGCACGTTTGAAATCGATTAGGTTTTTATTTCTACCTGAGAGTTCTGTAAATGCTTCTCTTCCATCTTCATCCAGCATTCCGCATTTTGTAAAACCTTTGGAGTAGAGATTACACATCGGACATTCATTGTCGTAGATTAATGTGTGGTTTTTGAGCGTTTTCATAATTGTGATTTTAAAAGTTTAAAAAGTCTCCTCTTGTCCTTTTCTTCTGTATTTTAAATGCAAAATACATCCAGATTTTAAAGATTAATGTTTTCATGTTTAATCTTATTTTCTTTGTTCAATACATGTTTACGCCCTTTCAGGAATAACAAAAGATTCAGAAGCATCATGACCCCAAGATAAATAGAGAAACCTCCAATCTTTTTGCTTAAAGCAACAACCAATCTTTCCACTGTTTCAATTTGAAAAAACTCTATAATACATAAGGCAAAACCAATATTTAAAAGGTAAAAACCTATTTTAAAAAGTGAATTTGTTGCCATAGCAATGTCCTTTTTCTGATGAAAAATATCAATCATAAAAGTTTTTGAATTCTTGAACAGAAATTGTGAAACCAGAATTGTAAGAGTAATTACAATAGGCAGATAAATCATGTACGCTGAAAAGTTATACGTTGCGGTTAAAACTGTAGTTGCCATAATAGTATTATTTTAATGTTAATTTATTTCTCAAAAAGTAAAGGATGAAAATGTTCATATAATGCAGGATACAAAGGATTAAAATGATACTTCCAACTCTCGTTGCAGTGATCGTTATCATTTCTTCGAGACTGCTTATTTTGTTCCATATGGTAAGGTTAATTGCAATAAAACCGAGATTCAGGAGATAATAGCAACCAAGAAGTATCCTGTTAATTGTCAGGCAAAGACCTTCATCATGAAGTAAATATTTCAAATAGGCTTTCCCTTCATGATAACATCTTCTTCCTACATCAATTGTGATATACGAACTGATACCTAGAAAAATTATATAAGAAACAATATTGAACATTTTATAAATTTTATATTTTCAGTAATTTTTGAAAATTAAATTGAAATAAAAAAGGATATTCATCCTCTTTCAATTTTTCTATTTCAACAGATTGGTAATTTTCCCTACCAGCCAGTGATCATCACTTTTTATCGCCAGATCCATAATATTATTTATTTTTCCGGTGACAGAACTGAAATCATTCATGAGTTTGATAAATTCCTGAGCTTCTTCTGAATCTTTATCCTCAATATTCTTTAATTCTTCAAGAAAGGCAATTACAGGTTCTATTTCTCTTTTTCTGCGCTCTTTAGTAATCTGTTTAAAAAGGTACCACACATCTTTTTCTGCCACGAAATATTCCTTACGGTCTCCTTTCACAAATTCTTTTTTCACAATTCCCCAGTCGATCAGCGCGCGAAGATTCATGTTGGCATTTCCTCTTGAAATCTCCAGCTGTTCCATTACTTCATCAGTAGAAAGCGGTCTGCCGCTAGCCAAAAGCAATGCATGTACCTGTGCCATCGTACGGTTGATTCCCCAATTGGTGGCAAAGGTTCCCCAGGTCTGAATGTATTTTTCTTTTGCTTCTGAAAGTTGCATTTTATTTTCCTTTTAAGTTTCTGTTACAAATGTAATTATATTTTTTGAATTTTCAATAATTTTTGAAAATTAATTTTAAAAATAAAACAGACCTCCATAAGAAGGTCTGTTTTAATTTATAAAAAATTAAGGTTAAGGCTCAATACTAGCTGTTATTCCCTGATTCCAGTACTTTGCTTCCGGCATATAATAGAGATACACATTGCTTGATTTACCTGTATAAGTTCCTGCAAATTCCACTTTGAGATCAAGATTGATCGTTTTTGTTTCCTCTGCATTGAAATGTTCCCAGTACAGTACAAGGTAATTGTCGAAGATTTCATAATAGGAAATTTGTTTTTTATCAATCAGATCTTTCAGCAAGGCATTTTGTAAGGTCAGGCCTGCAGGAATACCGATCTTCGCTATGGTCATTGGCAGCTGGCCATTGATTTTGTTTTTAACAGTAACTGTCATTCTGTTGGTCTCTCCCACTCTGGACACCGCAGATTTTAGCTTTGTTTCCATTGTAACAGGAATATCTTTGCTTTCCGGGGCCTGAAGGGTATAATACTGATATTCTAATTTATAAGGCAGCCCATTTTTCGTTGGATAATGAATACTGATCTTATTTTCTCCGGCTTTATATGCTGATGAAAGACTGATATTAGGATAAGTATTTGCTTTATTAATGCTGATAACCGGTCTTTCAGCCCCGTATAATGTTTCATTTTTAGAGAAGAACTCAGACAACGCCTGTATTGCCAGCGTTGTAGCCTGAGTAGAACCGAACCCATAATATCCATTGAAATTAATAAGCTGATCCGCAGCTTCTGCAATCTTCAACTGATTCAGCTTTTCATCTTTCTGAAGTGCGATGATGTATAATGAAAGAGTTTCTGCATCGGCAGACAGCCCCCATGAACCTGTAAAAGTGATTTTAGATTTTACATTCTTCATTTCATATTGTTGGTCCAGAATTTTCATCAGATTATCATATTCCAGTTGTTTTCCCAGATGAGCGGCAGCATTGGCAAGTAACGCAAGCTGATAAGAGTCTTTTGTAGCCAAAGCTCTTTTCATCATTATTGTAAAGGAATCTTCAATTTCATTTTTAAAACCCAGTTTGGATAAAGCATACACCACGTACATATTTCTCGACCAGGAATATTCTGAGAAATCATTTTTTAATTCAAATGGTTTTCTTACTTCAAATAATCCGTTTGCATTCTTTTTGGATAAAATGAATGAAGAAAGTCCCTGAATAAGCTTGGAATCGGGGTTTACATATTTTTTTAAATCTGTAAATTCCAGTAATGCAAATGCGGAAAGTGCCACATCTGATTCTCCGCTGCTGAAATATCCGAAACCTCCGTCTCTGTTTTTATAGCTCAGCATTTTCTGAAAGCCTTTTTTCATGTTTTTAACCACCAGATTTTCCGTTGCTGTATCTATTTTTTTACCTGATTTTAAATAATCCAGAATAAAAATATTTGGGTACACTGTTGAGGAAAGCTGTTCAAAACAGCCATGAGGTTCTCTCTTCAACTGTTCAATATCTGCAAACATCTGCAAAGCGGTGTTTTCAAATACATAATACGAGGAAGTCAGACTTCCGTTGATATACTCCGGAATATTGATCTTGATATCTTCTGTTTTATTATTGATAATCGAAAACTGATGCGGGAATCCCTTTTCTTCTACTTTAAACGGAAGAATCATCGTTTCCCTGAAATCTCCGGATCTTATAGTAAACTGAATATTGGAATCCACAATCTCATCGGTCTGTATTTTGACAAATAATCTTCCCGATTCCAATGGTTTCAGGGTAATTAAACTGTCAGAGCCAATCAATTTTACATGATTGGGAACAATCACATCCATGGTCATTTTCCTGATTTCTGAGGAATTATTTTTAATCACAACAGGAATTGTCATCTGATCTGTTCTTGTGAGATATTGGGGAATTTTAGCATCTATTGAGATAAGGCTCTGCGCGGCATAGGTAGTTTCATCATTTCCTACAAGTCCTGATGCCGCAATACCTTCTGTCATAATTCTAAAAGTGGAGTTGGCATCAGAATTATAAAATTCCACTTTTGCTTTTCCGTTTTTATCGGTTTCTACTACAGGATTCCAGTAAAGTGCTTCTCTGTAATCGAAGCGGTAGGATGTATTGGTAGTTTTATATACCGGATAGACAAATTCTCTTGATGAAGCATATGATATAAGTCTTCCTTGCGGTAGTGCTTCAACAGCAATATAAGATTTCGGGGTAATATCAAAACTGATTTTTGAACTGCTGTTTTTATAAGAGTTTACAATCACGACTCCATTCGCTGCCCTGCTTCCATAAATAGCGGTAGCTGCTGCATCTTTGAGAACGGTGATACTATTGATGTCATTCGGATTTATAATGGTGTTGAAGTTTTCTACAGGAGTACCATCTACAATGAACAATGGGTGCTTATTGGTAATGGATGCTTCTCCTCTTATTCTTATCTGTGCACCAGCTCCGGACTGTCCCGCCGGTGTAATGATTAATCCGGCAACTTTTCCGCTTAGTAATGAAGTTACATTAGGATTCTGAATTTCCAGCGAAGACGCTATTGTTGTAGAAGTAACTGCGGCTTTATCTTTTTTCAAATTGTACCCTAACACAACAACTTCTTCAATCCTTTTGTTCTGAATAGTATCTTTTGACCGACCGGGTTTACTCAATGTCTGGGTATTATTCCTGTTTTCTGTCTTTATCACTTCTTTTCTTTCAGCTTCTTTTACGATTTCTTCTACATCTATATGGGAAAGATTTTGCTTCACTATAGGATTAATATCCAGATTATAAGACAAAATCCTGATTTTCAATTGATGTTTAGGCTGCGAAGATCTGGCTATCATTTTATATGAATTGTCTGCACTCAGGTCTGAAAAATAAAAACGTCCATTTTCCGTAGCAGCTTGTTTAAGGATTTTTTTATTATCTGTATTCAAAAGGAAGACATCTGCTTTTACAGGTTTTTTGTTTTCATCTTCCACCACTCCATAAATTGTATTTTTCTTTTCTGGCAGGTATTTGTATTGATTGGTTTTCAGAACTTCCGGAATCAATTCAAAATACCTGTAACCGTTTGTCAGCATAACAAGATCTAAGCTTTTATCCGCTTTTTCTTCTTTCTTATCGAAATAAAACTGTGGCTTTTCAATTTTTCCTTTCAACTCAGAGTCCATCAAAAGCCAGGAAATGATATGATTCTGCTTGTCATCAGCATATGTCCATAGTTTATCATCCACTACACTCAATCCGAGGTTGGCAGGAACAGGTCTGTTATTTTCATCAGTAGTTTCAATATCCAGCATTACTTTTTCCCGTGGCAGATAATGTTGTTTTACAGGCTTAACCTTTATATTCAACCGGTTCTCTTTATTGGTAAAAAGAACACGTTCTGCAAGAGGAATATTATTTTCCTGAACGGTAAATCTGCAGATACCTGTCGGGAAGTCTTTTTCATCGATCTCCATTGAGTTGTTCCCTTTTTTTAACAGCAGGTCTTTGGTAAACAATTCTTTTCCGCGGAAACCTGCATTAAGGGTAATCGTTTTTTCATAGGTTGAAACGATGGTAAACATCAGTTTTTTGTTTTCATTCCGGATGTTCAGAACCAATCCCTCATCTTTTGCAACAGGGAAATTAAAAGTCTGGGTACTGTTTTCCGGCCTTATCACTTTTGCATAATAGGTTTCTCCTTTTTTAGCGGTAAAAAGAAAGCTTCCCATCCCGAAATTGTAAGCTGAAATTTCTTTTATTTTTTCATGATTCTGATTGAAAATAGCCAGAACAGCGTCTACAGGTTTTTCAAATTCATCCAGAATTTTAAAGGCAATATTTTGTTCTATCCCGTTGATAAAAGTTCCTCCTTCAGGTAAAAATTTTACATCAAGATTATTCAGAACAACAGGAATATTTCTGGAAATGGATTCTGTAAACCCGTCAAAATTCACTTTAATATTCAACAATGCATCAGAGGATTTCAATACTTCAGGGAGCTTGAAAGTCAACTGATTTTTACCTTCTTTATTGGTGATGAGTTTTCCTTCTGAGACAATTTCCCCGTTGGTCATTACCGTATAATCCGCTTCATAAAAAGGAATAGGAAGGTTGCTCAGACTTCTCATTGAAAAGTCGGCTGTCACCTCATCTCCCGGGCCATATCCTTTTTTAGGAAAATCCAGTTTCATGAGAATTCTTGGAGATACTATTTTCTGGAGGGTAATTTCTTTTTCAAAGGTGTTTTTCCCTTCTTCATTCTGCATCCAGTTGGTAAAGGCTCTTATTTTATAGATCCCACCTTTCATGTCTTCAGCAAAATAGAAATAACCCTGGGCATATCCATTGGTAATTTCATATTTCAATTTTTTTAAAACGCCTCCTGCAGGATCAATAATTTCAAAATTAACAATTCTGCTGTCTTCTACCGGAAGGTTATTTTTTCCTTTTACAATATATATTTTAAAATACATTCCTTCACCAGGTTTATAAAAAACATGGTTGGTCTGAATGTAGGTTTTTTCTTTTTCGAAATCCTGAAAAGATTGCTGCTGAGCTTGTAAAGAAAAAGTTGAGAATAATAAGCTCAGCAAAATGATATAGGGTGATATAAACTTGCAATTCATGGGTTAAAATTTGAGTGAAACAATGCATCCAAATGTTTTAAAAGACGGAAGGTTGAAAAAATCCAGTCCTCTTCCGTTATCCATATCATAAAAATTCTGATTGGGATCTGCACCTTTACTGGCCTGCCAAAGCATTAGATTATTTACATAAAAAGTAAGTTTAAGATTCTGCTTTCCATAGTTGATCGGAAAACTGGAAGACAGTGAAATATTGCTGATTCTTATATAGTCTGCCTTTTGAATATAGTTTTCCCCCACGCCCAGATAGCCATATCTCGTCCATCGGTTTTCCTGAACATTCAGATTGGGATCATAGAAATCTACAGGAATCTGGTTGATCATTCCATTGGTATGCACACCCTGGAAAACATAGTTTTTGATGTTTCGGTCTTCTCCTGATTCAGAAGAACGGCCGTAATAATCAAGAACCGCCTTTGTTCCGTTCCAGAGCTGGCCGCCTTTTTTCCATTCCCAATTGATATCTAAGGAAAAGTTTTTATAGGAAAAATTATGGCTGAATTTCATCACAAAATCCGGAGTGGGATCTGCAATAACTTTCATTCCGTCTGCTTTTTTAGGGAATCCAAAATCATCAATGATTAATTGTCCGCCAGCGTTTCTTTCAAAATAGCTTCCCATGACAGCTCCCAAGACCTGTCCTTCTGACAATGTCTTATAAATGTCCTTAAACCCCGAAACAGCCAGGTTCTGGTAGCCGGGAGCAATGCGATCTACAATATCTTTATATTTGAAGAATGAAACTTTGTGGGTGCTGTAAAGATTATATCCAAAACGTAAGCGGTTATAAGTAAAGTTGAATTCATATCCACTGTAGGTATGATCCGCTATATTCTTTAATTTCAGCTGATTGTTTTCGAAAACAGGAAATATATCATCTGTATTTTTTCTGTTGAAATATTCTCCTTCTAAACTTACATGATAACCAACGTTAAACATAGTTCCGACTTTCCATTCTCTTGTGTTGATATTGGATAAACCTCTGAAGCTTTCCGCTTCCTGTATGGGGAAATATTGGTTATAGTCTTGTGCATTCAGTAAGGTTGTTGCGTAAGAAGCGTATGATCTTGTAATTTCCGGCTCAGAGCTTACCTGCGTGTAACTTCCCAATAGTTTAAAACTGTAATTGTACCAGTTGAAAATATCATTGAATTTCACATAGAAATTAGCTTTGGGAAGCCAATAGCTATTTTTAAGTGATGTATTAGAGATGTAAAATGAATTTCCCAGATTAAGACCTGCTTCAAAATCATAATCGCGAATATCCATATTATAATTAAAAATATGATCCTGCGAAGTTCTCTGATAAAGGTATTGCTGATGGGTCAGACTGTTATAAACATCCGATTTTCTATCGTTTAAGATAAAATTCAGGCTGAGCGTATTTTTAAAATCATACTTTCCCAATGCATAGGAACCCAATATACTGGAATGATATAAGCTGTTATTTTGAATTCTTTCATTGAGTAAACCACTGGTAAAACCATAGGTAGAGGGCTTGTATTGATCTTTGTTCCAAATATTGCTGCTTTCATAAGACTGGCTGATATTCAGTTTAAATTCATCCCAATTTTTAAGAACATTAAAACTAAACAGCCTTTCGCGGTTCTGATAGCGGTATTTGCTATCCTGTTCAAAAAGGAATGAAGGATTGTCTGCATCTTTACTGTAGCTTCTCTGTGAACCGTTACTCAACATGATATTTTGTTCATTCGAAAAAGAAACGGGTGTTAACAATGAATTCTGATAAACTCTGTTGAACAACCCTATTCTATTGGTATTGGTAGCTTTGTCTTCTTCGTAATTAAAAGCAAGATTAATGGAATATCCGCCTAATTCTGTATTCAGCTTTGCTTTAAAGGTATTGGCGATATCAAACTGATCTATAAAATACATCTGGTTCTTCTGCTGGCCCAGATTGAATGACAAACGGATTTTCTCATTGTACCCTTCTTTTATAAAAGTATTTACATTCAATTGGTTATTATAACCTACCGTTGTTTTAAAAAGGCTGTTATCATATTTTCGGGCACGCTGGAGCCCATCAATCCACGGAATCAGTCTTCCGTTCTGGTCATATTCATAGGGCAATCCACTAAATCCTAAAGTAGAAATATCGGGTCCGAAACTGAACATCTCATTGGTTTCAGGTCCTTTCCAGACAAGGTTTCCATTTTCTGACCTTCCTTGCACATATCTGTTTTGAGTTCCCGGAATAGCATTCCTGTTTTTAATCTCTAAGGATGTGGTAAAGCTTCCGTTAAAAAATAATGTTTTCTCGTTGAGTCTTTTTAGAATATAAATACTGTCGTTCTTTTGTTTTAATCTTCTTATCTGATCAAAATAAGAGTGAGACCTTTTACTTAAGCGGGTCTTAGTTTTTTCAATGCTGAAATCATCTTTAATTTCCTTTGAAACCAGACTGTCATATGTTTTATTGTAGATATTTTCTACACTTTTGCTGCCTGTCTGATTTTCCAGAATAGTTTTTAATTCCTTAAGCTCATAAGAAGAAATAACATGAGTATTCTTACCCTGATTCCAAACAAGTGTATCATAGGGTTTGGCAGCAATAATTGCAAAACCCTCCTCATCAGTCAGTTCATAAATGCCGCTGTTCTTATTGTGAATCTTTAAAAAATTCTGTGTTTTATCTTTAGATGTTAAAAATTTTCCAGAATAATACAGTTGTGAATTTTGTGCCTGTAATAGGGTAATGGTAAACGGCAGCAACAGCAGATAATTCTTTTTCATCGGTAATTAGTATGCTTAAAAATATAAAAAAAGAAATTTCCGGAGAAATTTCTTTTTAATGACTTACTTTTGAATTGTTTTATAACTCTCTATCAACCTTATAAACTCTGAACGATAGCCTTCTTCATCTTTATTTTTTCCCTGTTTGGCCAAGTTTTCAATATCGGAAAGGTCTTTTTTTGTAATCAGTTCAGAATTCCTTAGTACCAGTCCAAACCATGCTACAGAAGAAGCAAATTTGAAATCCTGACTTACCGCAGCGGCTTCTTTCTTAATTACATTACTGATCTCTTTACTTTTGCTTTCGTCAGGTTTTTTATAACGGAATTTTACCGTTGCTAATTCATTTCCAGAATCTTTTGTATTGGAAGTTTTAGAATATTTTAATTTTGTTTCTTTTGGAATAAATTCGGACTCTACATTTGATGGTATTATTTCATATAAAGCAGTCACTGTATGCCCGCTTCCTAATTCTCCAGCATCAATCTTATCATTTACAAAATCTTCATTTCTCAGTTTTCTGTTTTCATATCCAATTAAGCGGTAAGATTTTACAAATTTTGGATTAAATTCAATCTGGATTTTTACATCTTTGGCAATCGTATAAATATTTCCCGCAAATTCTCTACCCAGAAACTTATTGGCTTCTTGTATATTATCAATGTAGGCATAATTTCCATTTCCTTTATCTGCAAGGGTTTCCATCGTATTGTCTTTATAATTTCCCATTCCGTAGCCAAGACAGGTAAGAAAAATTCCGGTTTTCCTTTTTTCCGTAATTAAGGTTTCAATATCTGCACTTGAAGAAGCTCCTACATTAAAATCACCATCTGTTGCCAGAACAACTCTGTTGTTTCCTCCTTTTATAAAGTTTTCTTTAGCCAGTTTATAAGCAAGTTCAATTCCTTCTCCTCCTGCTGTATTTCCACCAGCCTGAAGGTTATCCAACGCTTTAATAATTTTTTCTTTTTCTCCTGCTGATGTAGGTGGCAGAACCATTCCTGCACTACCTGCATATACTACAATACCAACTTTATCCTTAGGTCTGAGCTGATTCAGCAAAATTTTAAGAGAAGACTTCAGCAATGGCAGCTTATTTTCCTGACTCATTGAACCTGAAACATCAATAAGAAAAACAATATTGGATGCAGGCAGACGATCCATGGGAATATTTTTCCCCTGAAGTCCTATTTTAAGCAGTTTATGTTTTGGATTCCATGGAGATTGATTGTATTCTGTATTAATAGAAAAGGGATCACCATTTTCCGGTTGTGGATAATCATATTTAAAATAATTGATCATTTCCTCTACCCTCACTGAATTTTTATCAACTTTTGCTCCATAATTAATCATTCTTCTGACATTGGAATAGGAAGCATTATCTACATCAATAGAGAAGGTAGAAACGGGCTGATTTCGGGTCAGTTCAAATGCATTCTCAGCTAATGCAGCATATTCTTCATTATCATAATCAATGTTATTATCTGTCTTTGCAGGTTTGTGAACCTCTTTTTTATCTCCTACCTGATTGTTGTAAATTCTTCCTAGTTCATAAAATACTGCTGATCTTGTGCTTGACACCTCCATTGCAGTAACTGATTTTGGTTTTGGACAGCCATTATATTCCGGCATTCCCGGAACTGTAGGACAGGCATCATCTTTATCCAGAATACCATCTCCATCGGTATCCGGCCATGGGCATCCATTATTTTCCGGTGGCCCTGCTACGGTAGGACATGCATCATCTTTATCAATTACCCCATCTCCGTCCGATTCTACCCAAGGACATCCTTCATTTTCTGCAGGACCGGCAATATCAGGACATTTATCCAGTTTATTAGGAATTCCATCCTGATCTTTATCTTTTCTGATACCGTAAGCCTTTGGTTCATTGGTTGTTTCAGTATTTTTTTGAGTTTTACAGCCTGTTAACACAACAAGCCCTAGCATGGTTATTACAATTTTTCTCATCTTGTTCAAATTTCGGCAGGAAATTATTAAAATAAATTCAAACCTGTTACTAAATATTTGATAAAACCAGTTTTTCTAAATTAAAGAAAGAAATCTCCGGGGAAATCTCTTTCTTTAAAGACAGTTAATTTTTAATGACCTTAAACGTTTCCCACAGATCATTAGTGTAAATACGCACAAGATAAATCCCTTGTGGATAAGATGTTAAATCAATTGTGTTTTTACCTTCAGGTAATTTTTCTTTTCTCATAATAATTTTTCCAGCGAGATCATAAACAAACAGTTCTTCGATTGATTTCCTTGTTTTTATCTGCATCAAACCTTTTGTTGGGTTCGGGAATATTACAGTCTTATTATCTATCTGATTGTCAATTTCTTTCTCCATTTTTTTATTGATATGATCATTTGAAATTCCTGTGCTGCATTCCGGTAAAATTGCTCTTTGGAGAATCAATCTTAATAATAAATCATTCAGTTTTTCAACTTCATAGGAATCTATAGTAGGTTTGATATGGCTGTTTCCTATCCCACTGTCATCCGTAAGGAATGTATATGTACCGTTGGTAAGTAAAGCAAAGGTCCGCATCAGATATTCCGTCTGCTTATCTGTATCACTGGCAGCCAATGGAATAATTGTAATTCCTTTCTTTGCAGCAGCCTTTATTGTACTATAAAGTTCCTTTATATTCTCATCTGAATGGTGTGGTGGTGCATCCAGAATTAAAAACATTATTTTGGTTGAATTTTCATGACTCCATTTCAGTTCATCAACAGAAACTTTCAGTGCTTCTACAACTGCTTCCGGTGTATCTCCACCACCTCCGGCCTTTTGTTTTTTAATAAATCCTACAAGATCTTCTGCTTTATCCGAAAAATCAAATTTCCGGGTCACATATTCATCCCCATGATCTCTGTAGAAAACGGAGCCGTACCTTACCGTTGTATTTTTAAGATTTCCTTCGATCTTTTTCAATACATCCAGAAGTTCAGACTGAAGATAAGAAATCTCATCTCCCATGGAACCTGTAGCATCCACTACAAAAGCAAGGTCCAACACTCGTTTTTGCAGACAGGGTTTATCCATCATAATCAGATTTTGTCCATTTTTAAATGTTCTGATATTGTTGCTTATGATCTGCCCTGAACTATCAGACAGATAATATTTCTCTGAGTCTGGGTTTTCATCCGTCAATGGTGATATCCATAATTCTACATTACCAAGATTATCTGAAACAGCTTCCCAAATAATGCTTTTCTTATCATCTGATAGTTTTACTTTTTCGCCTATGACCGGTTTTCTGTCCCTATTGACCAGCTGAACTGAAACTCTCTTATTGGGAAAAAATTTCCATGTATTTTTATACTGGTTTAAAGTAGGAACTGTAATATCTTTCCAATAATCCCACTTAGAGAAATCATTCACTTCTCCTGCTGTCAGCTGGCCTGCTTTTGGAAGTATTTTTTCGGGTTCTTCAGGTTCTTTTATTTTTTTCTCCGCACTGTCTGAAGAAACTTTTTTAAGTTTCTCTATTTCTGCTTTAGATAATCCTTTCGTAGTGATCACAACAACTCCGTTATTAGCTTTGCTTCCATACAGGGCAGTAGCTTCAAGCCCTTTCAGTACTTTTAATTCTTTTATTTTTTTAGGATCCAGTGTATTCAAAATTTCAGACTCACTGCCTATTATAACTCCATCAACAATGTACAATGGATTTCTAGAACGGCCATCTATGCTTCTTGCTCCTCTGATTAATATTTCACCGGGCTTTTTAATTCCGGTTGATACTTCTATACCTGCAGCACTTCCTGCCAATGAAGATACTGTAACCGGAGAGTGTACAGGAACTTTATCTCTGGAAGCAATCATCACAGTTGAAGAAGATGACACAATCTTACTTTTAACTGCCCTTGAATATCCCATTACAACAACTTCTTCAATCTCTTTTGTCTTCAAAGTATCATTATATATTTGGGGTAAAGTTGCTGTTATCCTATCCTGAGCGTCTACTTGTGGTGGTAAATTACAAATAGGATGAGACTTATAGGGTTCCATTATTATAACCTCTGATGACTGATATGCTATGGGGAGAGGTACATGTACAGGCAATTTTTCTTTCTGGATATTATTCTTTATCGTACTGTCTATTTTCGCAATATCTGTTTTGGTAACCGGACCTCTTAAAGTTGTATTCTGTGCGATTACAGGCTTTAAAGGTCCTGCAATCTTTTTATTATTTATAAAGTAAAAAGCTCCCAAACCAATTATCAAACTTGCGGCAATACCATAGGGCAGCCAAATAGGAATGGCTCTCTTTTTCTCTTCTTTTTTATCTAATTTCTTTTCAATTTTTCCCCATACTTTTTCAAAACCAGGAAAAACAGTTGGTTCTTCTGAAAGCTTGGAAGCTTCATTGAATTGTTGATCTATATGATTATTTTCCATTGTTGTAAAAGTTTAAATGTTTTGATTCACTAAAAGTTCCTGCAGCTTTTTTCTTGCAAAATTGAGCTGGGATTTTGATGTACCCTCGCTGATGGAAAGCATAGCGGCTATTTCTTTATGAGGATATCCTTCAATAGCGAAAAGATTAAAAATAGCTCTGCAGCCTTCAGGAAGGAAGTTTAGTAAACTCAGGATATCTTTTTCCAGGGAAATATTTTCTGTAGTTCCTTCAGAATGATCTATGAAATTTTCTTCAAGGGAAATCAGCAATCCCTTATTGGATCTTAATTTCTGAAGACATTCGTTCACTGCAATTTTTCTGGCCCACGCCTCAAAAGTTTCGGGGTTCTGAAGCTGGGTAATCTTTGTGAAAATTTTGTAGAACGTATCGGCCAATACTTCTTCTATATCTTCGTCATTTTTTAAATAGCGTCTGCAGACTGCGTAAAGCCTGCCCGCCATTTTCTCGTAGACCTTCCGCTGTGCATTACGGTCGCTACGCTGGCATTCCAGTAATAATTCTTGTTCCATAGTCAGGAGTTATACTATTATAGATGCAGAAACTTTTGCAGGGGTTGGAAACATGATTAACTTTTTTAGAAAAATAGCGAAAACAAATTTTCAAATCAGTCATTTGATATTTTTTTTCATTTCAAATTTAACCTTTCCATCTGTAACAAATCTCTATTATCAACGACTCTTAATATAAATAATCTTTTTATAGTAATGAAAAATGCCAAAATTGCATCATTACTTTTTGTTTTGTCTGCAGGAAGTATGATGTTTGCCCAAGATGACTTAATCAACAAGTTAAAAAACAACCAATCACAAAATGCTAACTTTAAGTTCACAACGTTAAAAGACGTGGGTGCAACTTCTGTAAAGAACCAGGGTTCCTCAGGAACTTGCTGGAGCTACTCAGGAAATTCTTTCCTTGAATCTGAAATGCAGAGAATGGGCAAAAAGCCTGTAGATCTCGCTGAAATTTTTACAGCAAGAAACTCTTATCATGATAAAGCGAAATTATACGTTTTGAACAATGGCGCGATCAGCTGGGGCGACGGAGGAGAACTTCACGACGTAATCAATATGTACAAGAAGTATGGAGCAGTTCCTCAGGATGTGTACACAGGATTAAAAGCCGGACAAACTACGAATAACTTCAAGGAAATGCAAGGGAAACTGAAACCGGTTCTTGACAGCCTTGTTCAGGCTTCTTCAAAAGGAAAGCTTACGGATAACTGGATGGATTCTGTAGATGCTATACTGGATGAATATTTAGGAAAAGTACCTTCTAATTTTACGTATGAAGGGAAAAACTATACTCCGAAAACATTTGCAAAGGAAGTCGTAGGAATTAATGCTGAAGATTATGTAGAATTATCTTCTTATAAAGACTATGCATACTATGAGAAATTTGTAGTTCCGATTCCTGATAACTGGAGCCACGATTCTGACTGGAATGTACCGATGAAAGACCTTACAGCAATCATTGACAATGCAGTAACCAAAGGATATTCTGTAGGTTGGGCAACTGACGTTTCTGAGCCTTATTTCTCTTACAAAAATGGTGTGGCTTATGTTCCTGATATGGAACTTGATCAGATCACTGCAGAAAACAAGCAGACTTTGTTTACAGAACCTAAAAAAGATAAGACCATCACTGAAGACATGCGTCAGAAAGCCCTTAACAATCTTTCTACAACGGATGATCACGGTATGCACATCGTAGGTCTGGCAAAAGATCAAACCGGTAAAGAATATTACATGGTAAAAAACTCATGGGGTGTAACCAATGATTTTGCCGGATATATTTACGTAACAAGACCTTATGTTGAATACAAATCAACAGCAATTCTTGTTCACAAAAATGCAATTCCAAAGAACATCTTAAAGCAATTGAAGCCAACTAAAAATATTGGTTTATAAGATAAGGAAATCATTTCTGCCGGTTTAAAGGCAGTTTTAGATATTTAAATCTGTTAAAACCCGCTTCCGGCATTTCCGGAAGCGGGTTTATTTTTTTAATACTTTTCTTTGAAAGAATATATTTCCCATTTTAGTGCAAAATATTGTTTGATTTACAAAAAATATTATATTTGTATGAATCAACAAATTAATTAACATGAAAAATCTAAAGAAATTAACAAAATCGACATTAAAAAAAATCATCGGAGGAAATGCACCACAATGTGAAGGAGATACTGTTGCTTGCCGCCACAAAGCTGAAAATGGAGTTCCTGCCTACTGGTCATGCGAACCCGCTGCAACCGGATGCAGATTCTTATAAAGTGAAATTCAAAGCTTTTAAAAATTGTTTATAAAAAAAGCAATAAAACCCGATTTCAGAAATTCTGAAATCGGGTTCTTTAATAAATAGGTGAAAATTAAATATAAAATAAAGTGAATTATGCTGATTTAATACCAGATTGAATGGTCAATTAAGCTTCGCAAGTAAATAAATTATGCTGTTAAAAAATTGACCGCGAAGCAAATTCACCATTTTCTTGCTGATATTAAAATAAAACGCCCATACTTTCTGCTGAAAAGTCCAGAAGAGCTTCAGTGTTTCCATCTTTGATCTTCTGTACCCATTGGTGATCCTGTAAAATAGCTCTTCCCACTGCAACCAAATCAAATTCTTCATTATCAAGTCTTCTGATCAGTTCTGTAAGATCTGTTTTTTCTGTTCCCTGTCCTGCAAAAGCATTAAGAAAATCTCCGTTTAAGCCCACAGAACCTACTGTAATGGTTGGTTGTCCAGTGATTTTTTTAGCCCATCCTGCAAAATTCAGATCAGAACCTTCAAATTCCGGTTCCCAGAAACGGCGCTGTGAACAGTGGAAGATATCTACACCAGCTTCTTTTAATGGTACTAACCAGTCTTCCATTTCGTTTGGAGTGAATGCCAGTCTGGTTTTATAATCCTGCTGTTTCCATTGTGAAAGACGGATGATAATAGTAAGGTCCTCTCCTACTGCTGCTCTGATCGCCTTCACGACATCAACAGCAAATCGGCTTCTTTCTTTTAATGTTTTACCACCATATTCATCTGTTCTAGTATTGGTTACTTCCCAGAAAAACTGGTCGATAAGATACCCGTGAGCACCATGAATTTCAATACAGTCGAAACCAAGGTCTTTCGCAGATTTTGCAGAAGATGCAAACTGTGCAATGGTATCCTGAATATCTTCAATAGTCATTGTTGAAGCCTTTTCCATTTGAACTAAAGGATAGTCCTCGGACATTCTTGTATCTCCTACATGCCAGATCTGAGGACCCATTTTACCTCCATTATGATGTACGGTATCTATTACATTTTTCCAGCCATTTAAAGCTTCTGTACCATAGAAATCAGGAATGTTCTGCATATTTTTTGATCCAGGTCTGTTGATCACTGTTCCCTCAGAAAGGATTAACCCTACCTCCGAAGCAGCCCTTCTCCCATAATAGTCTGCGATATTCTGAGTGGGAACTCCATTGTCAGACTGTGCCCTGGTCATAGGAGCCATTACGATTCTATTTTTAAGCTGTAAATTTTTGTATTGAAACGGTTTAAATAATGATGATGTGCTCATATTTAAATTTATATTTTATAATTGTTACACAAAGTAACTAATAATAGTTCACTTTTGTATCCTTTATTAAAAAAATAGTGGTAACTTCGCAGTAACTTACATTAGTAACATCAAAGTAACGTATGAAACTCCGGTTCCATAGGGTATTTAAAATAAAGATTTTCTTATGAAAAAGAATGAATTAATGCAATACAGCTGCCCTTTAGGTAAAGCAATGGCCGCCTTGGGAAGCAAATGGAAACCTATTATAGTTCTTGTTATAAAAGACAGGAAGCTACGTTTTGGAGAACTGGCAGTACGCATTAATGTCATTTCCAGAAAGGTATTAACTGATCAATTAAGAGAGATGGAAGCGGATGGACTGGTGATCCGTGAAGAGTTTAAGGAACTGCCTCCACGAGTAGAATATTCTCTTACAGAAAAAGGATTGGCTTTGTTACCTATTCTCTATTTACTGGAAGAATGGGAAGCGAAATATCAGGTGAAAGGACAGCATGAAGATAAAGACTGTGCTTTTTTGAATGAGGATGTAAAAAATAATAAGGCTGTCAATGTTTGATAGTCTTTTTCTTTTACTGGCCAAAATTTATTGAGGCTACTTTCAAAAAGGTAAGTATATAACCAAAGTGTAAGTATATAGGTTCAAAACCTTTTCTGATGCAAATTTGCAGAAAAATTTTCATTATGAATTACAAAGAAACTGCAAAAGAAACCATTGGAAATCTATACAAAGCCCACAACAGCATCCGAAAATCCGGTATTAATGAAAAACTGATCGCTCTGGTAGAGCTACGTGTCTCTCAAATCAATGGATGTGCTTATTGCTGTAGTTATCATACTAAAGAATTGTCTGATTTTGGCTTTGAACAGGATATCATTAACAGACTTCCAGGTTGGAAACATACCAATGCCTTCAATGATCAACAAAAGCTTGTTTTAGAATGGGCTGAAGCCCTCACTTACAGCAAAGATGATTGGCAAGCGATCAAATCAAAACTGATAGAGCAATTTACAGAACGGGAAATTGTAGAACTGACAGCAAGTATAACTTTGATGAACACTTTGAATAAACTGAGAATTACTCTGGCTGAGAAAGATTAAATTAATAATGCCAGCAGCAATTTAAAATGTTTATTCTAATCTTTCTTTATAATCAACATATTGGCAAAAGAGGTGATTTTCTTGTTTTTCAATATTTTCATCTCTGCTGGTGAAATTGCTTTCTCCCATTGTTTCTGACTTAAAAAATGAAAAGCTCCAATATTAAAAAAAATAAAATTGGTAGCATCCCTAAACTGCTCAGATATGATAATCCCCCCCCTTTTTTCAGTATTCTTTTTGCTTCTTTGAAAAACAAAACTCTCTTATGATGATCAAGTATCTCATGAAGTGCTGTGACTGCCAGAATCATATCTTGTGATTCGCTTTCAAAAGGTAAACTATCAGGCGATATTCTTATTTCCTTAGGATTGGGAGGAAACATTTTCTTTGAAACTTCAATTCCGCTTTCATGCTCATGTCTGTTGCCGTAAATATCACAAACTGTAAAATTGATATTTGGATATTTTTTTTCCAGCTTTCCTGATAAAGGATCAAAGCTTGCATGAATCACAACAGCATTTTCTATTTTCTCCCAATCCAGAAACTCATTTAATCCCTTCAGTTCATATAAATCAGAATTATCATATAAAATGTATGAAGCAATAAATGAGGCTATTATATTTAAAATAATAAGACTTCCAAGGACTCTTAATAATATAATCAGCATGTCTGAATTTAATAGAAATGAGAGTACAAAAAAAGAAACCGATATCAAAATACCGAGCAATATTTTCTTATAATTGAACAGGATAACGAGTTGTGTTATTTTCATCAAAAGTTTAAAAGAAATTCTTTATCAAATCTACAAATTCTACTGCTTACATCATAAAAATAAAACCGCTCCCAAAAGAAGCGGTTTTAAAATGTATCTAAAATCCAATTAGAATATCGCAGGATATTTCTGAGGATTTGTTTCATTAAACATTGCGTAGATCTTTTCTACCATATCATCTGTAGACGGCTTGCTGAAGTAGTCACCATCACTTGCATAGGCAGGTCTGTGATCATTTGCAGAGATCGTTAACGGATCTGAATCCAGATATCTGAATGCCTTCTGCTTTTCAAGAATCTGCTGTAAGATGAACCCTGTAGTTCCTCCTTCCACATCTTCGTCAATCACTACTAATCTGTTGGTTTTCTTAACACTTTCAGCAATTTCGTGAGATAAATCGAAAGGAATTAACGACTGAATATCAATCACTTCTGCTGAAATTCCAAGTTTTTCCAATTCGTTAGCTGCCTCCGTTACAATTCTCCATGTAGAACCGTAAGTGACCAAAGTAACATCTTTTCCTTCTTTAGTTACTTCAATCTTACCCACAGGAACAGTGAATTCTCCTAAGTTATCCGGTTGTTTCTCTTTTAATCTGTATCCGTTCAGACATTCTACAATAATCGCAGGTTCGTCAGCCTGAAGCATAGTGTTATAGAATCCGGCAGCTTTAGTAAGATTTCTAGGTACCAATACCAGAATTCCTTTTGAAAGGTTCAGAATACCTGCCATTGGAGAACCTGAATGCCAGATCCCTTCCAATCTGTGACCTCTTGTTCTGATGATCAATGGAGCTTTCTGCCCTCCTTTTGTTCTGTAGTGTACGGTAGCAAGATCATCACTCATTCCCTGTAAACAGTAAAGAACATAGTCCAGGTACTGGATTTCAGCAATAGGTCTCAAACCTCTCATAGCCATACCAATTCCCTGCCCAAGAATGGTTGCTTCACGGATTCCTGTATCAGCGATACGCAAAGCACCGTATTTTTCCTGCATTCCTTCCAATCCCTGGTTTACGTCACCGATGTTTCCGGTATCTTCACCAAAGATTAAGGTTTCAGGATATTTTTCAAAAATTTTGTCAAAATTATTTCTGATCACTACTCTTCCGTCTACATCTTCAGAACTGTCGGAATATACCGGCTTAATCTCCTGAATGTTTTCAGACTTCCACTCCGACTGAGAGTATAAGTGAGATGAATAGTTGTCTTTTTCAACAGCAGCCACTTCATTGTACTTCTGCATCAATTGATTTCTTTCTGCAGAGTTCGTACCTCTTGTTGCCAGTAAAGCTTTTCTTACCAAATGGAAAATATCCTTTTTAGCTTTTGAAACAAGTTTGTTGAATTGAGAAATATATGTCTCAACTTCAGTATTCTGCCCTTTAAGGCTTTCTACTAAAGGTAAGATAGACTGAATAAGTTCTGAAACTGCTTTCTGATAGTTTTCCCAAGCCGTTTTCTGTCCAGCTTTTGCTATTTTTTTTGCTTCTTCATCAATGGCTTCCAGCTCTTCGGTAGTAGCAATCACCTCTTCATTTCCATCAATTTCAATAGAATAGTTCAGAATCCATTCTTTGAATTTTGCCAATCCGTCAAACTCAGCTTCCCAAGCCAGACGTTCTTCATTTTTATATCTTTCGTGAGATCCGGATGTAGAGTGGCCCTGAGGCTGAGTAACATCAATTACATGAACTACTACCGGTACACTTTCTGTTCTTGCAAAATGTTCTGCCTTAGCATATGCATCCAATAATGCAGGATAATCCCAAGCTTTCACCTGAATGATTTCACATCCCTGATTCTCTCCGTCTTTTCTCTGGAAACCGCTTAGCATTTCACTGATGTCAGCTTTTGCTCTTTGATTTTTAGTAGGAACTGAAATTCCGTACCCGTCATCCCAGATAGAAACAATCATAGGAACCTGAAGTGCACATGCCGCATTCAGGGTTTCCCAGAAATGACCTTCTGCAGTAGAAGCATCTCCAATTGTCCCGAAAGCTATTTCGTTTCCTTCTCTTGAGAATTTTTCTGAACCTTCAAATTTTACACTTTTATAAATTGTAGAAGCCTGAGCTAATCCCAATAATCTTGGCATTTGTCCTGCTGTAGGAGAAATATCTGAAGAAATATTTTTCTGAGCTGTCAAATCTTTCCAGCTTCCGTCTTCATTTAAACTTCTTGTTGCAAAATGCCCGTTCATCTGTCTTCCAGCTGAAGCAGGCTCTCTTTCCACGCTTGTATCTGCATACATCTGTGCAAAGAAACTTTCCACTGTTAAGGCATCTATTGCCAATGCAAAAGTCTGATCCCTGTAATATCCTGAACGGAAGTCTCCATTTCTGAAAACTTTCGCCATTGCAAGCTGAGGAAGTTCTTTTCCATCCCCAAAAATTCCGAATTTAGCTTTTCCAGTGAGTACTTCTCTCCTTCCGAGATAAGACATTTCACGAGAGATCCTTCCTAACCTGTAATCTTCAAGTATCTGATTTTTAAAATCTTGAAAGGATATTTGCTGTGTTTCAATATAGGTTGTTTGCATAGCTAAGTAAAAAAGTTTTTTAGTCTTCAAGTATTTTGCTAATATACACTTTTTAAATTAATTTTAATTTTCAATAATCTTTTTTAAAAATTTGATAATAAAAAAAATTGTGCTTTATTTTGAAAAAAATTGTAAAAAATGGAAAAAAAATCACCTCACATTTTGAATGCATCAAGCAATCTTTTAGGATTTTCATTGATTATCATGACATCTCTAAAAATCGCTAAAATCAGTCAGAATACACATTTGGACGAATTTGCGGGACTTGCCAGCATCTTTTTTGCATGCAGCTGCTTTTTCTCATTTCTGGCTATCAGAACGACAGCTAAAAAACGGGAATATACCTTTGAGAGTATTGCGGATTATTTATTTTTAATCGCTTTATTTTGTATAGTTCTAGCAGTTATTATTGTAAGCCTAAAAATAATCTAGTTCAAAAAATATGAAATCAATTGCTATTCTCGAACCATAAGCTATAGATATTTATCGAAAAACATGAGTTTTTGCTTTTCTGGTATATTATTTGAAATTGACGTCAGTAATTATTTTAAAAACACTATAAGATGACAAAAAAATTACTGACCATAGTTAAGGTCTTTGCCTTTTCTACACTTTATTTTGCACAAGTAGGAATAAATACATCAAACCCTCAAACAACGTTTCATATTGATGGTGCCAAAGACAATTCAACATCAGGAGCTCCTTCAGCCGTACAACAAGTTAATGATTTTGCAGTGACCAATACAGCACAAGTAGGTATAGGTACCATTACGCCAACAGAAAAGCTGGATGTAGGTTCAGGAAATGTACGTGTCCGAAATATTAATTCCAATATTGGAGTTGGCGGAACAGATAGAGTAGTTGTTGCTGATGCCACTGGTGTCTTGAAAACTATTGACTTTACAGCCTACTCATTATTTCATGCACGTTTGGCTGCAGATCAGAACATTAGCAGTGCTGCTTCAATTGTGACATTAATGTTTGCCAGCCCGGTTGCTACTTCACCATTTTATTCTTACAACACTTCTTCGGGGGTTCTGACGTTTAATCAGCCAGGTAATTATCTGGTGACTTTGCAGGCAAGTTTTACAAATATTTCTGCAGGAGCGCAATTACTTTTAGGGATCAGACCTGTTCCGGACAGTAACTACCTGGGAAGGGGAAGCCATTATGCAGGAGCTACAACTCCTACCCTGACTGCTTCAACAAGGATCGGAGAACTCATGAACTACACAACTGTAATTGTTGTACCTACAGCAAATTATCAGATTCGTTTTACTGCAGCTCCCAATCAGGCATGTACTATTTTATCAACAGAGATGGGACCTACAGGAAATGGAAATGTGACGAATGTAACGGTACAGAAAATATAAAGAGGAAACCATACATAAAAATGATTCGGCGCACCACAGGTGCGCCGAATCATTTTATAAATACTTTTTAAAATTTTCTTTCAATTACATAATCCAGCATACTATGCAAGGATTTTCTTGCTTCAGAATCCGGAAACTCATTCAGGAGATCTTTTGCTTTCTGCTGGAAGTCTTTCATCACTTTAATAGCATATTCCAAACCACCGGAGCTTTTAACGAATTCAATAAGCTCTTTTACGCGTTTGGGATTATTGTTATAACGTTTTATAGTATCAAAGTAATACTTTCTATCCTTCTCATCAGCTATTTTCAGGGTATGAATTAAAGGCAGGGTCATTTTTTGTTCTTTAATATCAATTCCTACGGGTTTTCCGATTACGTTTGAACTTAAATAATCGAAAAGGTCATCTTTGATCTGAAATGCCATTCCTGTAAAAGTTCCAAAGTCCATCATCTTCTTAGCCAAAGCTTCGTCTGCATTATTGGAAAGAACTCCTATTTCACAGCAGGCAGCAATTAAAGTTGCTGTTTTCTGGCGGATAATTTCATAATAAACATCTTCAGTGATGTCCAGCTTTCTGGCTTTTTCCAACTGTAAAAGCTCTCCTTCAGACATTTCACGGATTGTTCTGGAAATTACTCCAAGTAAATCATAATCTTTATGATCTGTAGATAATAATACAGATTTTGACAAGAGATAATCGCCTACCAAAACCGCAATTTTATTTTTCCACAAAGCATTGATTGAAAAGAAATTACGACGTTTAAAACTTTCATCCACTACATCATCATGTACAAGAGTTGCTGTGTGAATCAGCTCAATCATAGACGCACCGCGGTACGTTTTTTCAGTTACTTCACCCACCAGCTTGGCACAGAGAAATACAAACATTGGACGCATCTGTTTTCCTTTGGTGGTAACAATAAAACGGGTTACTTTATCTAATAAAGCCACTTTACTCTGCATTGATTCATAAAACTTCTGTTCAAAAAGTTTCATTTCATCATTGATCGGTCGTTTAATCTCTTCTACAATATTTGCCAAAATCTGCGATGCTGGGTGAATAATTATTAATTCTCACAAAGATAATTTTTTTCGCTCAATTTTAAGACAAATTAATCTTTGAGTTGATCTTTCGGGATAAAATAAAAAGAGGGTTTTGCCGTTCCCAATGGAGATTTAAATTTTTCTCCGGAAATATAAATTCCATTTTCATCTACGCTTATTCCTTCAATCTGAGCTAATGAAAGAGCTGTTCCCAGATAATAGTGCTTTGGTTTTTCTTTGAAAAATATTCCGGGCTCCGTTTCAGTAAAGACATCTAAAAAGACTTCCGTTTTCTTGGTATACCCCACCAAATAAAGCTTTTTATTAAAATAAGAAGCATCTGTAACGACAAAACCTGTTTTATAAGTTTCTATTTTTTCTGCTTTTTGCTGTTCTGAAATTTCAGGATCTACCACATAATGCGAAGTTGCCTTTGAGGCCCATTCTTTGGTGAAAATATGAAGCTTTCCATTCAAATAGATCATGGCTTCCGCATCAAAATCATTGCTGGCATTTTTAGAGGTAAATTCGGTTTGTTCAGGATAATAAAAGAGAATTCGTGTTCCGTCTAAAGCTCTTTCTGAGCCCGGAATTTTAATGATATTAGACGAATCAAGGCGTCCGTAAGGAACTTTATAAATCATCAGATCTTTTCTTGTCCCGGTATTGTTACCAAAATCTCCGATATAAAAATTTTCACCGTCATTCGCCAAAGCCTCCCAATCTGTATTAATCAAATTGGTTTTCAGTGTTCGGATAATTTCGCCATTATTTTTATCAATTTCAAAAAGCTCAGCCGGATTTCCACTATCGTTGAAAGTGTATAATTTTCCGTTTAAAATATCAAATCCTGAAGTTTCTTCAATCTTCTCATTCAGATAATTAACTCTGTATTTTTTTATTTTCAGAAAGTCGGTCTGCTGGGAAAATGCAGATTGAATGGTAAAAAGAGCAACAATGAGAAGAAATTTTTTCATAAGACAAAAGTAAGATTTTATTGCAAGTTGAGGGATTGGAATTTTAGAGCGTTGAAGTTATAAGAACATAGATTCCTACGGAATGGACAAACTAAGCGCTTTTTTCTCCACACACCTTCTCATTCCGTAGGAATCTAAATATTTTATGAGCCCTTTGAAAATAATTTTTGATTTTGAGTTGGAAAGTTTAAGAGATTTATTATTTTGATTATTCACCTTTCTCTCATCTTAAAATAGAAAAACGAGCTAAAATAGCCCGCTTCTCCCTTAGATTTCTATTGATTTTAAAAACAAGCTTAAGCAGTTTTCTGCTTGTCCTGAGTTTGCTGTTGTTCTTTCTTTTTTGCCTGTTTTGCAAAATATTCTTTCTGGTATTGCCTTACCGTTTTTCCGGTTCCGTCATGTCTCCATCCCGGTGAATTGAAAATATAATTGATTCTGTCTGTGAATTTTAATCCGGGCTGTTTGAGATCTTTCCAGATTTTTCTCCATTCATAAAAAAGGACTGTATCTGGTCTGTTATCCGGCATTTTAGGATAGATTCCATATTTTACAGGAATATTAGGGTCTTCTTTTTGAAAAGTACCAAATATTTTATCCCAGATAATCAGACACATTCCCATGTTCTTATCCAGATATTTTACATTACATGCATGATGAACGCGGTGATGGGAAGGAGTGACAAGAATATATTCCAAAAACCCCATACTCTTTACAGTCTGTGTATGAACCCACGTTCCATATACCTGACCAATGGCGTAAGCCACCATAATATGCCAAGGATTAAATCCCAGAAATGCAAGCGGTGAAAAATATAAATATCTGTAAAGCGGCTGCAATACAGGGCTTCTGAATCCTGTTGTAAGGTTGAAGTATTCTGAACTGTGGTGTGTGATATGAACAGCCCAGAATGCTCTGGAACGATGGTCCACATAATGCAGTACATAATAGGCAAAATCTGTGATGATAAAACAGGCCAGCAGATACCATACACTAAGATCCCATGAAAAAAGTCTGTGATTGTAGAAGAAAAACATAACGCCCATGGCAAATGCTTTCATGATAAGGTCCAGACCAAAGTTCATCAATGCCAGATAAACATTGGTAGCAAGATCTTTCCCGCTATATAGCTTAGCTTCTGAAACGTGGCTGTAAATCATTTCAGCTAAAATAACAGTTGCATGCAGCGGGATAGCCCATGCATACACATTTTCCAGCCCATCCTCGCTCATAAGAAAATCCATCATCACAAAATAATTTGTGCAAAGTTAGGATTTTAACCTTTTTTTAAGGAAGTTTTGATTTTTTTTAAGGAAATTTTAATCTGTTGCTTTATTGGCCAATTGCCCGCAGGCTGCATCAATATCACCTCCACGGCTTCTTCTTACCATTACGGTAATCCCTGCATTTTCAAGCTGACGGATATAGTTTTCTTCCGCCTGTTTGTTACATTGATCATATTTTCCGTCACCAATCGGGTTGTATTGAATAAGATTTACTTTTGAAGGAACCTGTTTGCAGTATCTGATCAAAGCTTTAATATCTTCATCTCCGTCATTGATTCCTTTCCATACACAGTATTCAAAAGTAATGACAGAACCTGTTTTTTGATACCAGTACTGAAGAGATTCCATAATATCCGTCAACGGAAATTTATCCGAGAAAGGCATGATCTCGTTACGTTTTGATTCAATAGCTGAGTGAAGGGATAAAGCCAGTTTCACACGCAGCTCGTCATCAGCAAGCATTTTGATCATCTTTGGAATACCGGATGTAGAAACAGTAATTCTTCTTGGAGACATTCCCAATCCTTCCGGCTGGGTAATTTTTCTGATGGCTTCCACTACGTTCTTGTAATTCATCATCGGCTCTCCCATTCCCATAAATACAATATTGGAAAGCGGTCTCTCGAAGTACATTCTGCTCTGGCTGTCAATCAGGGCTACCTGATCTACAATTTCAGCTACTTCAAGGTTTCTCATCCTTTTCAGTTTTGCTGTAGCACAGAATTCGCAGTTTAATGAGCATCCTACCTGTGAAGATACACAGGCTGTAGTTCTTGTTTCTGTAGGAATAAGAACAGATTCCACCATCAGCCCGTCATGAAGTTTCACTCCGTTTTTGATGGTTCCGTCAGTACTTTTTTGAAGAAGATCTACGGAAACAGGATTAATGGTATATTCTTCGGAAATTTTTTCACGAAGTGATTTCGAAAGATTCGTCATTTCATCTATCGAATGGAGATTTTTACTCCATAGCCAGTCATAGACCTGTTTCGCACGAAACGGTTTTTCTCCTAAAGACTCAAAGTAATCTTTAAGCTGGTCCAGTGATAATATACGGATATCTTTCAAAATAGGGTTGATTATAGATTTTAAATTATAAATTTTAGATTAAAACCCTTTCCTAAGATTAGGATCAATCTAAAATTTATAATCTATAATTTAAAATTAATTACAAAATAAGCATTGCGTCACCGTAAGAATAGAATTTATACTTTTCTCTTACAGCTTCTTCATAAGCCTGCATTACGAAATCTTTTCCTGCAAAGGCAGCAATCATCATAAGCAGTGTAGACTTCGGTGTATGGAAGTTTGTGATCATTGAAGTAGCGACTCCGAAATCGTGAGGCGGATAAATGAATTTATTTGTCCATCCGTTGAAAGCAGAGATCTTTTTGTTTGAAGAAACAGAAGTTTCCAATGCTCTCATCGTTGTAGTACCTACCGCACAAACTCTTCTGTGAGATTCTACTGCTCTATTGATAAGGTCAGCATTTTTTTCATCGATGATGATCTCTTCAGATTCCATTTTGTGCTTAGAAAGATCTTCTACCTCAATCGGGTTGAATGTTCCCAATCCTACGTGAAGTGTTACTTCAGCAAAATTGATTCCTTTGATCTCCAATCTCTTCATCAAATGCTTAGAGAAGTGAAGACCTGCTGTAGGTGCAGCAACAGCTCCTTCTATTTTAGCATAGATAGTCTGGTATCTTTCTGCATCTTCCGGCTCTACTGCTCTTTTGATATACTTTGGAAGTGGAGTTTCTCCCAATTCTTTTAATTTCGTTCTGAATTCGTCGTAAGAACCGTCGAATAAGAATCTTAATGTTCTTCCTCTTGAAGTGGTGTTATCAATAACTTCCGCTACCAAAGATTCATCTTCAGTGAAGAATAATTTGTTACCAATTCTGATTTTTCTTGCCGGATCTACCAGAACATCCCAAACTCTGGTTTCTTTATCAAGCTCTCTTAATAAGAAAACTTCAATTTTAGCACCTGTTTTTTCTTTATTTCCGTAAAGACGAGCAGGGAAAACTTTAGTATTGTTGAAGATAAACAAATCATCCTCATCAAAATAATCCACTACATCCTTGAATAATTTATGCTCAATAGTTTGTGTTTTTCTATCAAGTACCATTAATCTAGCTTCGTCTCTGTGCTCTGATGGGTGTTCTGCTAATAATTCCGCAGGAAGATCAAAATTAAAATCTGATGTTTTCATTTTTTAAATTACGGTTTAAAAATTATTGAAATTACAAGGTGTAATTTTCGGAGTGCAAATATACGACATTGAACACCCCTTTGTCAAGTATTATTTACAACGAAATATAAAACCGTGATTTTACGGGGATTTTTAAGCTTAAAAAGTTCTACTTTTGGGAAAATTAAATTCAGCATGGAGCCAGTAAGCAAAATCTACTTCCTTAATAATCCGTATCCTGGCGGACATAAGATCGTCACCTTCAACTGGAGCGGGCGAATTGATGAATATGGGTTTATCTGGTTTGATTTTCATTTAAAAACTGAAGATTATTACGCCAATGATGATCATGACAATGATGAGGAAGACGAAGATTTATCGGACTGGGACTCTAAAGGCGTATGGGAAAACTACCATACCTGTACTCTATCGTCAACGTATTGGGGTGAAAAAAGAGGAATCAGAATTAATAATCCTGATGAAAAACTGGACTTTGATGCTGTTGTTAAAAATAATCTTTCCAGCAACGATCTTCCATCTGAACAACATTCTGATGGTGATGATCTGGCCTTCAATATTTATCTGCTTGGCCATGACAGCTGTGCAGGTCATGAAATTCGGTTTTTAAAGACAGGCAACAATCAATATGATATTACATGGACCGGCAAAATTGCATTAACCTACGCAGGTGATGATGAGTTTTCCCATGAGTTCAAAGCAGAGATTTTCAATGCTGAATTTGAAGGATTCCACTATCCTAAAACCTGGTCGGTAGAAAAAGCGGCTGAGGTATTCAAGGCCAAACTTGCCAATTTTGAATACTATGAATTTGTAGATCTGAATCCTAAAAGCAATAAGAGAGAATACAAATTAAACAAAATCAAATCGATAACCACATAAAAACAACCAATCAAAAAAATTATCATTATGAGTAAATATTCAATTGAAGCATTTATCAACGAAACAAAAGAGAATCCGCAGCAAAGAGATTATTTTGAGCTGGAAACCAAGCATCTTCTGGAAATCAATCTTAATAATCAGGCGGTATGGACTAAAAAAGGAAGCATGGTAAGCTATGTGGGCAATATCAATTTTGAAAGACAGGGAATGTTGGCCGGAGGAATTGGGAATCTTCTTAAAAAAGCAATCAGCGGTGAAGGCAGCAAGCTTATGAAAGCAGAAGGTACGGGAAAATTGTATGTAGCAGATTCCGGAAAAAAAGTACGTATTCTTTATCTGAATAATGAATCAGTATGTGTGAACGGAAATGATGTTCTTGCTCATGAACAAAGCGTAAACAGTGATATTACCATGCTTAAGAGTATTGCAGGAATGATGTCCGGCGGACTTTTCCAGGTGAAACTTTCAGGAACGGGGCATATTGCCATTACAACTCACGGAGATCCGTTAACCTTACTGGTAACTCCTGATACACCTGTATTCACAGATCCTAATGCTACCGTTGCATGGTCCGGAAACCTGAGCCCGGAACTGAAAACCAATGTTTCTTTCAAAAGCCTTATCGGAAGAGGTAGCGGTGAAGAATTTCAGATGAAGTTCTCAGGCCACGGATGGGTATTGATCCAACCTTACGAAGAAGTTTATTATATGGAAAAATAAAGCAGACAAACCTTAGAGGTAATTTTGTATTTTCGTAGTACTTAAAGCAATAGCAATGAATACTATTATAAAGCTATTTTTTCTGATCGTTATAATTCCTGAAATAATTATAGCCCAAAAAACAAAGAATAATTACAAATACAATATAGACCTTCTTCATATGTCCAATGATGAAGTCCGGGTATCTTTTTCGCCACCAAAGAATAATCTTAAACAAGGCAGGTTTATTATTCCCAAACTGGTACCCGGATTTTATCAGGCCATGAATTTCGGACAATATGTTTCTCATTTCACAGCCACCGATAAAAACGGAAAAAAAATTCTGACCGAACGTCTGGATAAAAACAGCTGGCTGATACATGATTTGAATCGTGTAAAGAAAATATCCTATCAGGTAGCTGATGGATGGGACTCTTTGGAGAAAGAATCCAATGAGGCGAGATCTGCCGGAAGTATGTTTATAAAAGACAGTGTTTCTGTCATCAATTATAATTCTTTAGTGGGATATTTTGAAGAAATGAAAGATATTCCTTACCAGATCACCATTACAAAAAACAAGAATTTTTATGCTTCCTCTGCTTTAAACTATCAACAGAAAAATAAAAACACAGATATAGTCTGGGCAAAGGATTACCGGGAGTTGGTAGATTCTCCAGTTCTGTACTCCGTTCCTGATACCACGTGGCTCAAAATAGGCCATACCAAAGTGCTTGTCTCATTCTATAATAAAAAGGAAAGACATTACTCCAAAACGATTGCCCACGAAATAGAAAACATTCTGAAAAATCAGCAGGCTTATCTTGGCGGAACATTACCGGTCAACAAATATGCTTTTCTGATCTACTATGAGTCTTCCAATGAAAACGGATATCTGGGTGACGGCTTGGAACATTCTCACTCTACAGTCTGCCTGTACCGTTCCGGAAATATGAAATTTATTCCGCATGCTTTAAACAGGGTGGCTTCTCATGAGTTTTTCCATGTGGTTACACCGCTTAACATTCATTCAGGGGAAATTCAGCATTATGATTTCCTGAATCCCGTCATGTCCGAGCATTTATGGCTATATGAAGGAATGACAGAATATGCTACCATACACATGCCTATCAAACAAAAAATGATCAGTCTGGAAGATTTTGAAAAAAGTCTGGAAGAAAAGATCAAAGGAATGAAAGAGTTTGATAACACCCTATCTTTTACGGAAATGAGTAAAAAATCCATGGAAAGGCAGGATCAGTATATGAACTTTTATATGAAGGGGGCATTGCTCGGAGTATGCTTAGACATAAGACTAAGAGAACTTTCTAATGGAAAAATAGGAACTCAGGATCTGATGCAGATGCTTATGAAAAAATATGGAGCAGGTAAATATTTTAATGATAATGAACTTTTTGATGAAATTACAAAAATGACCTATCCTGAAATCCGTACATTTTTCAGAGATTATATAGAAGACACCCAGCCTATTCCTTTGAAAGAGTATCTGGAAAAAGCAGGTTTCAACTATGATGAAGCAACCGGAAAAGTAACGACCCTTCCGAACCCTGATGCAAAACAACTGGCTCTAAGAAAAGCATGGATTAATCAATAATTTTTTAAGCGAAATAACAAGAAAGTAAAAATGGCTAAAGAGTAAAAGGTTAATCAGCTGTATTTCCACACTCTAATTCCCTCAAACCCTCGCATCCAAACCCAACACTCACAAACTCTCCTACCCTCCAACTTAATATCTCTCACGCCATCGGGATTTACAAAAGTTTTAATATATTTAGGAAAAAAATAGATGGACAATAGCAATTCCCGCAGGAACTTTCTTAAGACAGCAGCTTTAGCAAGCTTTGGCGCACTGGTTTTACCCAATTCTTTATTTGCCTATTCCAGTGATTTTAAAACAGATAAAAAAGTCCGTGTCGGTTTTATCGGTGTTGGTCTTCGTGGTCAGGAACATGTAAAATTACTGGCAAAACGTAATGATGTAGAGATTGTAGCGTTTGCAGATCCTGAGAAAAGAATGCTTGCTGCTTCTCAAAAAATCTTAAAAGACAACAATAAACCGGCTGCCCAGGAGTTTTCCAACGGGGAATATGACTATCGAAATCTTTTAAAACTAAAATCAATAGACGCTGTTGTGATTGCTACTCCATGGGAATGGCACCTTACACAGGGCGTAGAAGCTATGCGCGCTAAAAAGATTGTGGGCATGGAAGTTTCGGGAGCCATAAAGCTTCAGGACTGCTGGGAATTTGTAAAAGTATATGAGGAAACAAAAGTGCCCATCTTCATGATGGAGAATGTATGCTACCGAAGAGATATTATGGCCATTCTCAATATGGTCCGCAAAGGTATGTTTGGAGAACTGGTGCACGGAAGAGGCGGTTATCAGCATGACCTGAGAGGTGTACTTTTCAATGACGGGGTTAATCCGTACAATTCCGGTGCAGAGTTCGGCGAAAAAGGATTCAGTGAGGCAAAATGGAGGACTGAACATTATGTAAAACGCAACGGAGAGCTTTATCCTACGCATGGATTAGGCCCGGTTGCCATGATGATGGATATCAACAGAGGAAACCGTTTAACGAGATTATCTTCATTTTCATCAAAATCTGCAGGACTCCATAAATATATTGTAGAACACCCTAAAGGAGGAGAAAACCATCCAAGTGCCAAAGTGAAATTCAATCAGGGAGATATTGTAACCACTCAGATTGCCTGTGCCAATGGAGAAACCATTCTACTTACCCATGATACAAGTTTGCAGAGGCCTTATGACCTGGGCTTCCGTGTACAGGGAACTGAAGGGCTGTGGCAGGATTTCGGATGGGGAGATTTCAACCAGGGGCATATTTATTTTGAAAAAACCATGAACCATACCCACCGTTGGGACAATACTGAAAAATGGATGAAAGAGCATGATCATCCGATGTGGAAGAAGTTTGAAAGTACTGCTGCAGGAGCCGGACACGGCGGAATGGATTTCTTTGTAATGAATACTTTTATAGAATGTATTAAACGAAATATAGAATTCCCTATGGATGTTTATGATCTTGCGTTGTGGTATTCGATTACGCCATTGAGTGAAGAATCTATAGCCAAAGGCGGTCAGGTGGTAGATATTCCTGATTTTACCAATGGAAAATGGAAAACGCGTAAACCTGTATTTGGAATGACCGATGAGTTCTAAAAAAACACTCCTCATATTAGCAGGCGGATTAGGCAGCAGATATAAAGGGCTGAAACAGATAGACGGAATACTCGATAACGGTTCACCGATTCTGGAGTACTCTATCTTTGATGCGCTGGAAGCCGGTTTCCAGAAAGTGGTCATTGTTGTCAACAGATTGATTCCACAAAGTTATATTGAAAGACTCAACAGGATCTCAGAAACTAAAAATTTTGAGCTGCATTGGGTGTATCAGGAAATGGACAGTATTCCTACTTCACTGCAGGGTTTTGATTATCCTGATCGTGAAAAACCATGGGGAACCGCCCATGCTGTTCTTTGTGCCAAATATTCAATGCAGGAGCCTTTTGTGATGATCAATGCAGATGATTTTTACGGAAAAGAAGCCTATCAACTGGCTGCACATGAAATCAACCATCATCATATTTCAGATTTACAATTGGGAATGATTGCTTATCCGGTAGGGACAACATTAAGCGGTAATGGAGCTGTAGCCAGAGGAATATGTACGCTGGACCCGGAAAATTATCTGATCAGGGTTGAAGAGCAGACTTCCATTCAAAAAATAAATAACTCAATCGTTTATATTAAAAACGGAGAAAATATAAAATTAGATCCTGACACATTGGTATCTATGAACTTTTTTATTTTCCACCCTCACATTTTCTGTTATCTGGAAGCCTATTTTTATGACTTCATCGAATCTGATCCACAGCCCGCCCAGGAGTTTTATATTCCTTCTGCTGTACAGAGAATGATAGATGAAAACAGAGTACAGGTAAAGGTAAAAGCTTCTCCGTCCCAATGGATGGGTGTCACTTATGCCGACGATAAAGAAGAGATTAAAAGTTTCCTGATTTCAGAAATTAAAAACAACAGATACCCGGAAAATTTATGGAGTTAAACGATATTGTCATTCAATTTATTGGTACGGATAATTATGATCTCACTCCTATAACTGACGGACTGATCAATACAACCTATCTTTTGGAAAATAAGGATCAGAGGAAGAAGTTTATTCTGCAGAAAATTAACAATCATGTTTTCAGACAGCCGGAAGTGATAGTCAACAATCATTTAATGATTAATGAAATTCTAAAGTCAAATGACTATCAGTTTCAAATCATAGAGCCAATCCCTTCCCTTACCAATAAACTTTTGGTAGAAGATTCAAATAATGATCCGTGGCGCATGCTGAGTTTCGTAGAAAACAGTATGACCTTTCTTACCGCTCCATCTTTACAGGTGGCTTTTGAAGCAGCCAAAACCTTCAGTTATTTCCTTACCACTATTAATACCGAAAAACTGCCTGCCATAGAAGATTCTCTTCCTAATTTTCTTAATTTTGAGAAAAGGGTTGCAGATTATAAGAATGCACTCAAAGAGGCGGCCCCTCAATTAAAAGAAAATGCAAAAGCTGAAATAGAAATCACCAATCAGCTGCTGTCATTGCCGGAGCACTGGATCGAAATGGAGAAAAACAATCAGATTCCCAAAAGAATCATCCATGCCGATGTGAAAATCAGCAATATCCTCTTTGACCAAAATCATCATCCCTTAGCTGTCATTGATCTGGATACGATGATGATTTCTACTATTTTATATGATTTTGGAACGATGATCCAGTCCTATACCAACACAACCCATGAAGATGATGGAAATGCCAGAAACAATTTCAATCCTGAAATGTATAAGGTTGTAAAAGAAGGATTTTTATTTTATCTAAAGGAAAAACTGACTTATGAAGAATCTGAGAATCTTGATTATGCTGCACAAGTCGCTATTTATATCCAGGAGCTTCGTTTTTTAACAGATTATCTCAATGGAAGTGTTTATTATTCTACGAAATATCCTGAGCATAATTTAGACCGGACCAAAAACCAACTGGAACTGCTGAAAGGACTGAGAGAATATTTGAGAAGTGAATGATGTTAAAAAACTCTTTAATTTCTATCAAGATTAAATACAAAATTTAGATTCCTATGGAATGACAAAGTGTGCGGATAGATAAAGTACTCTATTTCTCATTCCGCAGGAATCTATGCTTTTACAATTCAAACTCTCAAACTTATTACCCGAATCCCGCAACCTTCTCTCAATCTAAAAACTCCAGTATACTCTTCCATTCTTCCAGCTTCTTCTCAAAGGAAACAGTATGAAGAGGGCTTGTAGAGGGCAGTAGAAAAACGGGCAGTTTATAATTTTTCCCCAACAGTTTTTGTAAATTTTTATAGGATTTCCCTCCATTGCAGAAAATAGCTTTCACGTTTGGATGTTCTTCCAGCAGTTCTGCAATCTGGTTAGCCTCTTCATTTCTGATTTCGGAATCCAGGCTTCCTTTTCTTTCGCAGGAATCAATGACGTCCCAAAGAGCAATATGATGTTTCTTAAGAGTTTGGATTCTTTGTATATAATCTTCAGTAAACTCTTCGTTTAGCAGCTCAAAGATAATTTTCCAGAATTTATTTTGCGGATGGGCATAATATTGCTGTTTTTCCAGTGACTTCACACCGGGAATTGAGCCTAAAATGATAATTTGAGACTGAGCATCAATAAGGGGTTGAAATGAGGAAATACGGTTTTGCATATTCAAATATAGAGATTTATTCCGCGTAGATGATGCTGATTAAACTATTTCCTATCTACCCTCTTTCGGTTAAGGAAATTAAAATTCAGGATATTGGAAGCTGGAAGAGGAAGGCTGTAAGTTACTATTAGCCATAAATTTACAAAATGAAAATAGGGAATAATTGTCGTTTACAACCTCAATAACTTTTCGCTTCAAGCTTCAAGCTCTCCCCTTATCTTAAACTCCGGTTATTTAGATTTTGCCTAAAGCTATTGGATTGTTTATCATAAAAAAAGCGGGCTAAAGCCCGCTCCTATTGATATTTATTTTGTTTCTCTTATAAAGTTTCTTTTAACCAATCAAAGAATTCTCTCTGCCATACCAATCCGTTTTGCGGATGAAGTACCCAGTGGTTTTCGTTAGGGAAGTAAACCAATTTAGATTTTAATCCTCTTAATTTTGCAGCCTGGAAAGCTTCCTGCCCCTGCTCGTAAGGAACACGGAAATCAATTCCTCCCTGAACGATCATGATAGGCTTATTCCATTTTTCCACAAAATTGCTTGGGTTAAATTCTGTATATGCTTTTGGAAGTGGTTTCTCCCATGGAGAACCAAGATCCCAGTTTGCAAACCAAAGCTCTTCCGTAGTCAGATACCATGATTTCATATCAAATAATCCATCATGAGCGATGAACGTTTTAAATCTGTTCTCATGAATTCCTGCCAGCATAAATACACTATATCCTCCGTAGCTTGCTCCTACTGCTGCTACTCTTTCACCGTCTACGTATGGTAAAGTTTTCGCAAAATCTGTTGCTGCCAGATAGTCTCTCATAGGCTGCCCGCCCCAGTCTTTTGAAATATCTTCATTCCATTTTGTTCCCCAGCCCGGCATACCTCTTCTGTTGGGTGCTACTACGATATAATCGTTGGCTGTCATCAGAGCAAAGTTCCATCTTACGCTGAAATATTGTGTCAGTGCAGATTGTGGTCCTCCCTGGCAGTACACCAATGTCGGATATTTTTTATTTGGATCAAAGTTCGGTGGATAGTGAAACCATACGCCCATTTCCTTGCCGTCTGAAGTTTTCACCATCTTAAGTTCAGATTTCCCCTGAGCCAGCTTAGCATATGTTTCTTTGTTGGGTTCAGTCACCTGCTTCATTTCTCCGTTTTTAACGTTTACAGAGAATATTTCTGTTGCATGGTTTACATCTGTTCTCCCTACTAAAAGTGAAGTTTTATTGTCTGTAAAGATTTCGTTGACGTCAAAATCTCCTTTCGTAATCTGCTGTACTTTTGCTGATTTTGAATCCAGGGCAAAAAGCTGCTTTGTTCCTCTGAATGCTGCAGTAAAATAGATTGTTTTTGAATCTGCTCCCCAAAGCACATCTCCTGAAACACTTTCGTCCCAACCTGCAGTCAGATTAGTTGTTTTTCCAGACTTCCAATCCATGATTTTCACATCATTTTTATCTGCTTCATATCCATCTCTGGCCATGCTCTGCCAGATCAGAGATTTTCCGTCCGGACTGAATTTAGGGTTTACATCATATCCTTTATTGGATTCTGTAAGATTTTTGGTTGTACCAGATGCTAAATCGTAAGCAAAGATATCTGTATTGGTACTTGTAGAATACTCTTTTCCACTTTTAGGTTTTGTAACATATAAAAGCTGTGCAGAATCTGCGCTCCAGATAAAATCTTCGGCACCCCCAAAAGGTCTTTGAGGGGAATCCCACATTTTTCCTTCCAGCAGGTCTTTAGCTGATTCTGCTTTATCAGAAGTATTCACTACAAATACATGGTTGTATTTTCCTTCATTGAAATAATCCCAGTGTCTGTGGTTTAGGTCTGTATACACCTGAGCCGTAGTTTTAGGAGTATCGCTGAATTTATCTTTACCCATTACTTTCTCTACCAGCACCTGCTTGCTGAAAGCAATTTTCTTTCCGTCCGGAGAAATGACAACATTGTCAGCTTCACCAATGGTATAAAATTCTGTCCAGGTTTTTCCTGCATCTTTAGAAAGATAGATTTTATCACCTTCCTGAGCATAGATCCCGTTTTTGTCCCACTGAATAAGGGCTTTCTTACCGAAATCAATTTTGGAAGACTGATTATTAAGAACATTCAGAAAATAGTTCTCGTTTTTTGTTTTCTCTGTTTTCAGATCAACCTGTCCTACTTTATAGATAAGGGAACCCTGATCCGGTGACACAGCCTGTACTCCAACTTTTTTCAAAGTCCAAAGAATCTCAGGCGTCATTACTTGTTGTGCATTCATTAAAAGCGGAGCTGCCAAGGCAAGCAGACTGTACTTAAGTTTCATATGTTGATATTCATTTTTTAACGGATGTACATAATCCTGCTGATTTTATACATCCTTTTATTAAATTCAAAGATTGCCAAAGTTAATATTTAAAATAAAAACGGACGAAAGAATTAACATTAAAATTCCTTCGGGCCTCTGAAAACGAAAAAAATGACTTAACAGCTGCTATTTTAAATGAAAACAGGCTGTCTTTACGGACAGCCTGTTTATGATCATTTTTATTTATAATTAATCTCCATCCGAGAACATTGAATTCGCCAGAGAAGTCACGATTGATAATAATATACTGAAGATAAATGCCCACCAGAAACCATCTACCACCATACTGTCTATAAAATAGTCCGCAATCAGGATAATTCCGGCATTAATGACCAAAGCAAAGAATCCTAAGGTAAGAATCGTTAACGGCAGACCAAACAGGCTTAAAACAGGCTTTACAAATATGTTGAGAACCCCAAGCACAATCGCAAAGATAATGGCTGAGGAAAATCCTTCAAAATGTACTCCCGGCAAGATTTTGGTCAAAAGATAAGCAACAATCGCTGTTACAAATAATCGGATAATTAAGTTCATTGTGATATTTTTTAATGTTTATGGGGGATATGGAGCAAAAGCCATTCCATTTCAACATAAAGAATTCCGTGAAACCCTTTATTTAAGGAATATTTTGTCTGTTATTTCCCCTAATCTTCTATTTTATTTTCATCATAGTGACTAATGAAGTGGCCACATGGCTTTCTGAATCTGATCCCTCAGTCTGAACATAGATTTCCGTTCTCACCACAATGATTTTCCCTCCGCCTTTAATGACATAGGATTTTGAAACCAATGCATCACCCATCGCAGGACGAAGGTAATTCACTTTCAATTCAACGGTTACCACATAGCAGTCTTCTGCGTAATGACTCACTGCGGCGTATCCTGAAGAAACATCTACGAGAGAAGCAATCATAGCGCCGTTGAACATTCCCGCTTTTCTGGTCATCATTTCCATTTTAGGAATCTTTATGGATATAAAATCGGTTTCTGCTTCCAGCAGTTCTGCTTTATAGAACTGTAACGTTTCCGAACGGTTGAAGCTGTCTGTGATGAGTTTTCTTTTCTCTGGTGTCATTACTTTTTGAATTTGCATGTAAAGGTAGAAATTGATTTAAAGATTAAAGAATTTAAAGATTAAAAATTTCCAGTGGCAGCAAGCTTTGAGGAAACTGATATAAACTTATACTGCTGTTTGATCTCTATATGAATATTTAAACCTTATAGGTATTGGAAACCCGTAAGGTTTCATGGTGTGTGGTTTTGTTCTGCAATAATCAAAATTTTTCAGTTCAAAAGGCTAGCTTTGTAGGAAAGCTTTATGATGGGTTTAAAAAGTTTTTTTCAATTTTTAGGTTTACTTGCAGGCTTCAGTTTACAGGCACAGACCCTGCATTTGTATGGCGGTGCAGATCAGGACCAATATTTGGGATGTTTAACTTGTGATAATTTCGATAAGAATTCGATATGGAATAAGTTCAGTGATTATGGAAATGTATTCAGTTCAAAATCTATATGGAATACATATGGAAATTATGGAAGTACTTACAGCACCTATTCACCGTGGAATAGTTATGGAGCTTATCCTCCGGCAATTGTTGATCAGGATGGAAGTTTCTTTGGGTTTCTTACTGTGAATCCTTATAAGTCTGAAAGATCGGAACTGGAACTGGCTGTGATCTTATGCAAGCATCATGACGAGATTAAAAATGATGTTGATGGCTGGTATGATAAATTGTTTCGGTAACTTATGAATTCTTACCTCTTCTCTTGGAATATTCGTATAAATAAGATTGTGAAAATATAAGGCTGGATTTCTACGGAATGACAAATTGTATGGATAAGCTAAGTGGTATATTTTGAAACTTCTATACGAATAACAAAGCAGTAAATAGACAAAAAATGCAAAGGCGCAAGTATTTTTACAAACTGTGTATTTTGATTTCATCTTCGATAAAATGGGAATATTACTTTGTATTTTACAGAAAAAATTAATTAACTTTCACTTGATTCACTTTAAAACGAAACACATCCATTATGCTGAATGATTACAAAAAATACGAATTATTCGGAAAGACTCTGATACAGAAAATTGATATGACAGGGCCATTCAGATATGATTTTCCGGTTTCGGAGCAAGCCTGTTTTCTGTATGTGATGAAAGGAGCGTTTCAATACAAAACAGATGAGCAGGAATTTGATGTTTCCACCAACTATTCCCTGTTTCTGAACTGTATCAGCTCGGGAAAGCATATTCAAAATTCAAATTCAGAGGATAATTGTCAGATCGTGATCGTTACTTTCTATCCTGATATTTTGAAAAGAGTTTACGACAGAGAATTACCTTCTTTACTGCAGAGGCCTGCAAACATAGTTTCAAATCAATCCAGTGAGAAAATAAATAATGATTTTCTGATTCAAAAATATGTAGAAGGATTACTTTTCTACTTTGAAAACCCATTGCTTATTAATGAAGATATATTAATTCTTAAGCTAAAAGAGATCATGTTATTGCTGGCTCAATCACAGAATGCAAATACCATTCAACTGATTTTGTCACAACTTTTCTCTCCAACAGCTTACTCTTTTAAGCAAATCATTGAAGCAAATTTATTTTCGCAGCTCACCATTGAACAGCTTGCAGAACAAAGTAATCTGAGCTTATCATCCTTCAAAAGAGAATTCGCAAAACTCTATAATGATACTCCCGCCAACTATATAAGAAATAAAAAGCTGGAAAAGGCCGCCGAATTACTTTTAATATCTGATGAACGCATTACGGATATCGCATTTGACTGTGGATTTAATGATCTGGCAACTTTTACAAAAAACTTCAGTGACAAATATCTTGTCAGCCCCTCCAGCTACCGTCAGCAACAGAAGAAAAAATAACCGAAAAACATTTTATATAATGATAAAGACATTTCTTGTTCCCATAAGGAATGCTTTTTTCTGGACGAAAATCTCAAATTCTTGAACGAAATCACAAAATCATTTCTTTGATTCTATCGCAAATTTGTACCATCAGTTTCAGGGAATAGAAACAGCTCTGCTGCTAAAAACTGAATGAGTATACATTTAAAATACTATCAATATGAATCTATCAATTTTAGGAATTTTTCATACCGTCATTGGTATAAGCGCTCTTGCCGGAGCAATTATCGGGTATATCAAATATGGTAAGATTAATCTGGCTCATCTATCCGGAAAGGTCTATTTTTACGCTACGCTCATCACCTCACTTTCAGCATTGGGAATCTCAAAAGCCGGAGGTTTTAATGCAGGTCATGTATTCTCGTTATTTATCATTGTTCTGATCTCTGCTGCGTATTTCCTGTTCTCAGGTAAAAAGGAAAGCAGCAAAGCCAGATATTTTGAGAATTTTTTACTGTCATTCAGCTTTTTCCTGTCTCTTGTTCCAACGATTAATGAAACTTTTACAAGAGTTCCCATTGGGCATCCTTTGGCTAAGGATATCAAAGATCCGATAATCGGTCAGACTCTTCTTGTTATTTTCCTGCTTTTCGTGATCGGATCCATCTTTCAGTTTATGAGGCAGAAAAAAGAGAATGTTGAAATTTCACGCCTTTAGTAGGGGTATACTATAATAAAGATTGTGAAAGTATAGAAAATAAGACTGGATTCCTACGGAATGACAAGTACAACGCTTGGTTTATCCATACAGTTTGTCATTCCGTAGGAATCTCTGTATTAATGAAAAACCGGTAGACTGTTGGAAAACGCCAAGGCGCAAGCTGTTCCCAAATTGTATATTTTTAAGGCAAAAAGATTTTATCTTCGATAAAATATAATAATGTACAAAATTGTATCGTCTATTCGTCAAAAGGTCACGGGTTCGAATCCCGTATTCTCCACTAAACGATAACATTTAATTTATTTGTCAAGGATTTTTATCCTCTCGCAGATCGAGCGGATTGGGTAGGTTTTTGGATTAAATCAAATTCAATATTAGCTAAGTTGTGTCTGAAAGTCATTACTCAAAGTCAAAACACCTTCTGCGATATCTTCAGGATGTGCGGAAAATCCTTTTAATTTTGAAGTTTTTCCTTTTAAAACAAGGTCTAAAAGCTGTTTATCAGATAATTTTTTACCGAAAATCTCAAAGGTAATTTTGAATCCACAGTTTTTGAAGTCGGAACATCCTACTGCTGTTTTTCCTTTGATGAGATTGTGTTCTTTACATTTCGGACATTTCGTTTCTTCCCAGGACTGAAGTTCTTTTTTCTGTGCAGGTTCTCTTTTTTTCTTCTCCTTTACTTCTTCTTTTTCCTCTTCCTGAAGGGTAATTACTTTTCCCTTTCCGTACACTACTTTTTCAGTAAGTTCGGTAACCATCTGAATCAGTTCTTCTTTGAAAAGATTGGCTTCATACTCCCCTTTTTCAATTTTACGAAGTTTTGATTCCCATTCACCCGTCAGTTCCGGACTTTTTAAAAGTTCGTCTTCGATGGTGTCAATCAACTGAATTCCGGTTTGGGTAGCGATGAGGTTTTTCCTTTTTTTCTCGATGTATTTTCTTTTGAAAAGGGTTTCAATAATGTTGGCACGGGTGGATGGTCTTCCGATTCCGTTGTTCTTCAACATTTCGCGCAGCTCTTCATCTTCAACCTGTTTTCCAGCCGTTTCCATCGCTCTCAGCAGTGTTGCTTCGGTGTAGGGTTTGGGAGGTGTGGTTTTTCCCTGGTGAATCATTGGATCGTGGGGTCCGGTTTCTCCTACAATAAATTCAGGAATCGTCTGCTCTTCCTCTTTTTCTTTTTCCTTATCTGTGGTTTCTTCTTTGGGTTCTTTGGCGTAAACAGCTCTCCATCCTGCTTCAAGAACCTGTCTACCGCTGGTTTTGAAAGGAATGGTTCCTACTTTTCCTTCTACCAGCGTATTGGAAATTTTACATTCTGGATAGAATACAGCAATAAAGCGCTTTGCAATCAAATCATAAATCAGCTTTTCCTCCCTGCTCAGATTCTGGGAAGGTGGAATTTCCGTAGGAATGATTGCATGGTGATCGGTTACTTTGGTATCGTCGAAAACAGCTTTCGATTTTGGAATCGGAGCTTCCAATAAGGGAGCAATCAGGTCCTGGTAAGGATACATTTTCTGAAGAATTCCTGCTATTTTCGGATATAAACTCTCGGATAGATAAGTTGTATCAACACGAGGATAGGTTACGTGCTTCTTTTCATAAAGACTTTGGATATAATTCAGCGTATTTTCAGCTGAATAACCGTATTTTTTATTGGCTTCCACCTGAAGTCCGGTCAAATCGAAAAGTCGTGGATTTTTTTCTTTTCCTTCTTTAATTTCAAAAGAAACGATCTCAAATGGATTTACTTTAAGATATTCCAGTCCTTTTTCTGCACGTTCCAATGTTTTTAAACGATCAATCGCCGCATTGAAAATAACGTCACGGTATTTGGTTTTCAGTTCCCAATATTCTTCTGTAGTAAAGGCATCAATTTCTTTCTGACGCTGAACCAGCATGGCCAATGTAGGAGTTTGTACCCTTCCAATGGAAAGAACAGCTTTATTTCCACCAAATTTCTTCGTGAAAAGTCTGGTAGCATTGATTCCCAACAGCCAGTCTCCTATAGCTCTGGCATTTCCGGCCAGATAGAGGTTTTTATAATCTTCTGCAGGTTTTAAACTTGCAAATCCTTCTTTAATCGAATCTTCCGTCAATGAAGAAATCCATAAACGCTGAATGGGTTTGTTGCATTTTGCTTTCTGCAATACCCAACGCTGGATGAGTTCTCCCTCCTGCCCGGCATCCCCACAGTTGATGACTTCATCACATTCTTCGACTAATCTTTCAATCACTTTAAACTGATTTTCAACGCCTTTATTCGGGATCAGCTTGATTCCAAAACTGTTAGGAATAATGGGTAGTGAAAAGAGATTCCACGATTTGAACTGTGGACCATAATCGTGAGGTTCTTTCAGGGTACAAAGGTGTCCGAACGTCCATGTCACGCAATAGCCGTTTCCTTCCATATAGCCTTGTTTAGGCGTGGTAGCGCCCAATACTTTGGCGATATCTCTGGCAACACTGGGTTTCTCGGCAATACATAATTTCATGAACTCGGGTTTATTGAAGGAGTGCAAAAATCGGGATTTTTTTTGGATTTTACTAATTTAGCTCTAAGTATTGAAACTCTGGCCTATACCCATTAATCTCACTCGTTCCAGCCATTCATATATCATAGAAGAGTTATATTTCAAATCTCCATTCTCATCTTTTTCTTTTTCTAAAGCAATTGCCATCAATGCAAACTCATTTTCCAAAGAGGTAGAAAAAATTCCTTGGTCATCAGTATTTATAGATACTGAAATTTGTGGACAATTCCTTATTTTTTTGTGATCTAGTTCTAGTCCTAAATTAAAAAATTTAGTAATTGGGTGTTTTGCATATCTTCTAAACGTTCCAATAAGATAGTTTGATGTAGGATTAGTTTCAATGGCAATATTTTTATTCTTCAATTCATGCATCATTTTAAACTGAACCTCTTCAACTAATTCCATATAAGCATGAGATATTTCAAATTGTTTTATCTGGGCACCAGCTTTCTTAATTTTTATATTAAAATGATACTGTTGATAAAGACATTTTATATCTATATTGTTTCGAATATTTTTATTTTTAGGATATTCTTCATTGATTCGACATCTTTCCCAATAAGTCAAATTAGGTTTTATATAAATATCCTCATTTAAATCTGATAAATATAAATAAGGATCATCACCTCGAAGTTTCCAAGCATCGAAATAAGTAGTATGATGAATGTATTTTTGTTCTAGCAAGCTTCCTTTATCAAAATTAGCTGTATATAATTCATAAAATAAATTCTCATACAGTTTCTCAAGCCGATTCACTTCATTTCGATGAATTCCAATTCCAAATTTTCTAATTTTAGCTAATAACCAAACAATATTATCAAGAACCATTTGTTTTGGCAACATCAACTTAAACTGCTTGAAATCATAATATTCTTTAACATCAATTCCTAATGCTAATGCATGCCCAATTCTATCACCTTGTGTAAGATTTAAAAATCTGATACTTTCATCTATGGCACGCAAACCATCTACCAAATCATAAAAATCTTCTCCTGCGTGATAAGTTGCATATATTTTAGGCTCTTCCAGTTTATCTTTTAAATGGTTGAAATATCCTTTTATCTTGTGATTCTTCAAATAGCGAAACCCTTGTGCAAAAACTTCCGGACTTGCATTGAATTCACTAGATGCAGCATCTATCCCTCTGATCAAATCTGAAATTTCAGAATATCCTTCTCTTAGCTGACTGATGGCTATAGATTGTTTCTTTATTTCTATCCTTAAATCATGATGTCTGCACAATACTTCTTGTGATGAATCAGAATATTTTCTATTATCTCTTGTTTTAATATAATGTATTGTATAAAATATATTGTTCTTTTTTAAATCAAATCTATTATCATCAAATAATGAACGGTTTAATTGTTTTGATAATATTGCTTGCTTATCTAAGGCTTTGTTATATCCTTCTAAACTTGATTTTAATTTTAACACACTATCCTTTGGAGCGACTCTTAATTCAAAAGATTTAATTTGGCTATGTGATTTTGTATCATGGACAGCCAAATTCATAAATGCAGTATGATAAATAGAATCATCAGGCAGAAAAAATTCTTTTCTATCCTGATACATTGAGAAATTTCCAAAACCAACTTTATCATTAACCTGAATAAGCTCTGCCCTAAACTGAGCTTTAATCAACAAATAGGCATGGAATAAATAAATAGATGATTGAAACTTTTTATCCCCTGAATAAATTAACTTAAAGCAATCATATAGTAATTTTCGTTCTCCATAAAATACATAAGATTTCTCAAGATTTTGAATATGAATATTTTTAGGAATGGTGTAATCTATTATTTCTACACTACCCTTATATTCAAATTGATGCCCCAAATCATATCTTAATACTTCAATATTTTTTGAAAGCTCATGCATATTCATCAACAAATCAAAAGATGCTGAAGAATTACTTTCTTTAGAGATATCAATAATAAATTCTTTACTTTCATCTATTTTATTTACCAGCCTAAACAACTCATATCTTATATAAGCTGCTTTATAAATAAGTATTTTTAATTCTTTTTTTGAACTTTCAGATGCATTGGAAGTTTTTGTTAATAGACTTATTTCTTTCTTCAGATCTTCAAATGCCTTTTCAAAAGAGGTTGGTTGATTCATGATATTAATCCAACTTAAATCAAAAACAGGTCCTGAACCTTTTAGATGAAAGTGATTTTCTGCCAATCCTTTTTTTAGAAGTTGATGAAGCCTTTTATTATCAGAAAATGCAGTCGGTCTCCATGCAAAGAAGCCCCTTTTGCGTTGAGATCGATTATCTAAACAAGCGTAAAAAGAAGTGGTAAAAATATCTTCTCCAATATAATAAGATAGATCTCTCCATTTTAACAGATGCTCATATACCACGAATGGTTCTAAATCTTGCTCTACTAAAACCTTAGAAGTAAAATGATTAAGAATATGGAAATAGTTTTTATTCTTTTCTTGATGAACATCATAAAACCAATCTGAATCAAGTTTTTGATATATGTTTTTAATCTCGTCTATGGAATAGCTTGAAAAAGTTCTAAAACCTTTTTCAATAAAATTATTTACATTAATATATTTTTCTGAATCCTTTTTTGATAAAATAAAATCTGAACAGTAATCTGTAAATAATAACCGGATAGATTTACGAAGATTATCCATTTGAAATTTTATTCAATAAATTATGAATATTATTTAGTCCAACATTATACTGACGATCCATTTGTCTTCTATATTTTTGGAACTCTTTAAATATCTCTTGATCATTTTTAAATGATTTTATTAAAAAATTCATGGCCTGTTTAGTCCCTTGTTGAGAGGTGTTTTTTATACTTTTGTCAAAGTATTTTTCATATTTTTCTAAGGCTTTTTGAGCAATAATAATTATTTCTCTTGGATAAGTTATTGTGTAATCATACTGGTGAATTTTATCAATTATAGAGTTGCATTGTTCTAAATTATCATTCCAAAACTTAATTATTGGATTTTTTAAAAAGTTTTCAGAATCAAGATTTTTTAAAAATGGATATTCCAATGCTATTTCAGAAATAACATATGGAATTCCTTTATATATGTAATCATAAACTATCGAAGAATAACTTCCTTGTGATTCCTTAATTTTATATTTCGAGAAATAATCTAATTTCTTAAGAAAATTTTCAATAAACAGGAAATTATCAAAGAGTTCAACAAGATGTAAATTTTCATTCAACCAAAGTTCTATTTCTTGATAAAATAAATTATTATTATCATCTTTAACATTATTTAAAATCTCATTATAACAAAAAACGGATATTATTTGATAAATTGGGCTAAAGTAAGCATTCGTATAACTTTTTGAAAATCTATTTCTTTCATAAATATTTTCCACCTCAGATCTATAGTCATGTTTATATAATCCAATTATCGGTATAAAAAAGCTAAGCCAAATTTTTTGTTCAGCAGATAAATCAGCATGTACCTTTGCCAAATCAAATAGCTTAAAGTCTCTTCGGTCATCTGTTGATTGTTCTTTGCGAAAAATGATATTAAAGTCATTAACAAAACCTCCTAATTTCAAATTTTTTCGCAAATCACATTTAAATTTTTTTATTCTGAGGCTTGCATAAATTTTAAGATATTCTAAAAAAGTGTGTTCAACATGATTATTAACATGAATAGTCTCATCTAAATAATCAAAAGCGGCAATTAAATCTGCATAAGAAATATTTAAAGGATTTTTGATTATAAACAATTGATAAATCTCATCTGAGCTATCCAAGTAATACTGTTCTGCAACTTCAAGCAAATAATTGAATAGTAATTTAAAAAATTGTTCATCATTTGAATTTACAATTTTCTTAAAAATTTTCAACTTCGAGTTATCAATTTCTGATGAGATTTTATAACAAAGAAAACGGTGAAATTGCTCAAGACTATTTGTTTCTTCTTTAAAACAACCAACTAATCCGACATATTCTCTTAATGTATCAGGAATTATTAAATTATATTTAAAATCTGGTTTACTTACAAAAAAATCAGAATTTTTATAGATTAACCCAAGTGTAGCGTTTTGAATATTTTCATCCGAAATAATTGCTTGATTATTATATACAATTTTCATAATTTAAAATATTTTTAGATTTGGCAACTCTAATCTTCGTGACAAAGGAATTAATTTCTCTAAATACTTCTCTGTTTTATTAATTAAGTCTGTCTCAGATATTTCAGTAGATTCATATTTTAATAGTATCTCATATTCATTAAAATAATTTAATAATATTAATTGTCGTAATTGTTCAATTTTACAAGCAACTAATAATATAATATTAGGTTGAATTAAAAACTGACGAATATCTTCAAGCATATCATATGCGCTCGAAACATTTAAATCAAAATCATCAATAGCTATTATTAAAAAATGCTTTCCTTTTTCAAACTTTTCTAAATAAACAAATACTAATTCTTTAAAAGATTCTCTTAAATTACTACTTGTAGCTAATTTACTCAATGCTTCTATAGATTCTTTTTTATATAAATCTTTTCTATCGGAATTAATCATCTGTAAATTCTCAAATACTTTTTGAAATTGCCCTATAATTACTCTTCTCTCATCATCTGTAATTTGTGAATCATTCTTTTTAATTTCTGTTTGAAAATGATAAAACATTTTAGCAAGTATAATTTCAAAAAGACTTTCCTCACCTCTAAATAACGAAGGATCAATAATATCAACCGAAGCAAAACGCTTACTTTCAATCTCTCTTTTATCTTTAAAAAAAATAGAATGCTTTATTTCATTTTTGTGATCTACTAAAGCATCCCTAAAGGAGATCATTGAAGAAGATTTCCCTTTACCTCTTTCTCCAACAAAAGCTATAATATTGTTAAAATCATCATAAGGACTACTTTTATCAGGTTGCTTTACAATTTCAATAACATTATTTAAAGCTTCTTTATATACATCTTTAAAAATTGATTTATTAAAATTATTTCCTTCTTCAATTTTTATTTTGTATTCATCATTTAAATTAATTTCTAAAGTTGCTGTATCACTCATAAATCATAAATTCAATTCGTTATATTTAATTTTAAATGACCAATATAATAAAGTTGAATTCACAAAAATTACGGTTTCCCATAATACAAAAAGCCCCCTTAAAAAAGGAGGCTAAATCAACAATGTAATGAAACCAGGTTCATTATTTCTTTTTTACTTCTGAAATGGCATCAGCAATTCCACTGCCTGCGGTTTCAAAGAAGGCAGGACCAGCCAGAAGGTATACTTTTTCTATTTTTTTTGTGGTGGACAGTTTGTGTTCTTTCAGGTAATTTTCAGAACGGTTGGCATGTACAATTCCTCTTACTACATTTCCGGCTACCAAAGCAGTTGGAGAGTCTATTCCTGCATCTTTCAGGTCACTGGCGAAAGCAAAATTGGTAACGCCTAGCCTCATCGCTTCACGAGCTGCCACTTCTCCTACGGAAGTCATTAAATCCGGAGTGAATTTATTACGGTCACCTAAACCGATCAACAGTAATTTCTTTGCAGACATTGATCCGGATGGCGGTGTGATTAAAAGGGTTTCTAAAGAATGTCCCTGGAATTGTCCTGCTTTTCTGATATTGGTCAGTTCACCTTTTAAAGCTTCATCCAGATGAACCAATCCGTTCAATTTTGCTGGTAAAGCCTGAGCATTGAAAATGTCTCCTTCTGTATATTCAAATACACAGGCTACCTGAAGCTGGGCATCAGCGGAAGATGGCCCCTGTACCCATCCTACCATGGAGATTCCGTCTACGGTTCCCCAGGTTTTGGACGTTCCTATGGCTGTGGTAGTCTGTGCTAAGCAGAGTGTTGAAAAGAACAGCCCTAAAATGACGTATAATCTTATTCCGTTATTTTTCATGATTTTAATATTGTTTTTGGTTGATGATAATCTATTAAAGTGTCATTGGCACATCCATTAGAAGGATTTCTGTACCTTCTTTTAATGCTTTTATATTAATTTCCCGGATATCCCATACCCCGAATCCATCACGGTCTTCCAAAGTCTCTCCGCCTATTTCTGCGCTTCCTTTAAGAATAAAAATATACATACCATTTCCTTTTTTTCTAGTCTGATAAAGGATTTCTTTATTCTGATCAAAAGTTCCAAGATGGAACCAGGCGTCCTGATGAATCCATACTCCATCGTCTTCCGCATTTGGGGAAAGGATTTGTTGAAACGTATTGTGTCCTTTTGTTTTGTCTAAAGTAATCTGATCATATCTCGGCGTCACATTTCTTTTTTTCGGATAAACCCAGATTTGAAGGAATTTTACAAGCTTATCACTGTTTTTGTTGAACTCGCTGTGCATGATTCCGGTTCCTGCACTCATCACCTGGATGTCTCCGCTTCTGATTACTGCTGTATTTCCCATGCTGTCTTTGTGTTCAAGATCACCTTCCAAAGGAATACTGATGATCTCCATATTATCGTGAGGATGTGTTCCGAAGCCTCTTCCCGCCTCCACTTTATCATCATTCAGGACTCTCAGCACTCCGAAGTGCATTCTTTCTGGATTATAATAATTGGCAAAACTGAAAGTGTGCTGGCTCAACAACCATCCGTGGTCTGCTTTTCCTCTTGAGGCTGCTCTGTGGATGACAGAGTTTTCTTTTATTTTTGATTCTGTATTGGGAAGATGATTGTATCCGATGGGTTCTAATGGCTCGATCTCATCAATCTCGTTTTTCATAGCACTTGCCAGAGAAGCTGATGCTACAAACATTCCTGTTCCCAATAATCCTTTCTTTAAAAAATCTTTTCTGTCCATATCTCTGTTGTTATTTGTTCGTTTTTTGATATGACAAATGTAGAGCACTGAAAAACCCTGCACATTTAACTAGTTTAATAAATGACTTTCAGCAAAAAAAAAATGCCGGATACTTTTGTATTCGGCAGTATGATGATATTTAAACTTTTGAGGCAGGTAAGAGTATTTAAGAATAGCTATATTTAGATTCCTATGGAATGACAAATAATGCGCTTTTTTTCTGCATACAGTTTGTCATTCCATAGGAATCCCACCGTTGTATTCATCAGTATTTATTCTTGAATTGATAGAATAAAGAAAAGAGCTCTTAAAACCTAAAGGTTATTTCTCCTTTGAAGCAAGACGTTTTCTGATGGTGCTTACAAACTCTTTTGAAACTCCAAGATAGGAAGCTATATAATATTGTGCTACTCTTTGCGGAATTGAAGGGTATACTTTGATAAATTCAAGGTATCTGTCTGATGCCGTTTTGGAAATGGTATTGACCAAACGGCTCTGCAGTGTTGCCAGATTCCGCTGAACCAGCATTCTGAAAACTCTTTCAAATTTAGGGACTTCCTGCAGTAATTTTTCTTTCGTTGCAGGATTCAGCATATAGATTTCCGAATCCTCCAGCGTTTCAATATACACTTTAGAAGGTTTCTGTTCCTGAAATGAGGCAATATCACTGATCCACCAGTCTTCAATGGCAAACAGCAGCGTCACTTCGGTACCATCATCATCCAGACAATACATTCTCAGACATCCTTTTTGAATGTAGCCTTCAAACTGGCAGATCTCTCCTTCTCTCAGTAAAACTGTTTTTTTGGGAAACGACTGGCAGGCAAGCAGATCTGCAAATGTTTTTTCTTCTTCGGGGGTGATTGAGATAAATCGGGTAATATTTTTGATGATATTTTCAAACATAATGTCAGGTTTACCCCTGCAAATTAGGAAAAAGACTGTAAACTTCATTCTTTAAAAGTCCACTTCCTCCTCCGTAATGCTCGATCACTTTAACATCTTTATGTAAATCAGTGCAAAATATTTTAATATCTTTTTCAAAATCTTCCTCAAGCCCCGAACTTAGAAGAACAATATCTACTGTATTGTCCCGTATATATTCGTAGCAGAAATTTTCATCACTTTGTATTTCAGCAGTCCAGCCTTCATTATTTTCTATAATTCTTTTTAATGTCTCGAGAATTTCCTGATTTTTTCCAATGACTAAAAAATGTAATGTTTTCATGTTTTAAGGTTTAAAATTCAAGGTCCGGAGTTTAACGTTTACAAGTGCTTATTCCCGGTAATTTTTAATTCGTTCAAATCCAGCTGGGATTCCGCTTTTCTTATCTCGTCTTCACTGAATCGTTTTTCACGTTTCATCTGAAACAGTTCTTTTCTCTGCAGGGCAAATATATCCAGTATCACCTTGTGATATTCTGCCATATCATTTCTTCTGTTGGTACACATTTCCAAAGAGTTTAAATGATTCTGGTGAAGTTTGATATCGGTTTCCAAAGCTTTTTTAAAATTTTCAAGCAGACTATTGCTGCTCACCAATTCATTGTATTCTTTATCAAGTTTTTGAACAGCAAGTTTATCCAGTCTCATCTGAATTCCGGCCTGCTGTTCGTGAGAAGGGAGAATAGGATCAATTTCCTGAATTTTTGTCAATTTAATTACCAAGGGAAGTGTCAATCCCTGAAATACCAATGTTACAAAAATGACTACAAATGTGATAAAAATGATCAGGTTTCTCATGGGAAACTCTGCCTGACTGTTCATCATTACCGGAATGGAAAGTGCTGTAGCCAACGAAACTACGCCTCTCATTCCTGCCCATCCTATAATTAAAGGGTTTTTCCATCCCGGGCTTGGATCACGACGGGCATTTTCACTCAGCCATCTTGGAATATGAGCCACGGGATAAATCCATAACAGACGTACTACAATAACGATCAGACTTATAATCAACCCATATTTGATTCCTTCCATTAATGAAATTTCTCCCAGGCCATTAATGATATCCGGAAGTTCCAGCCCTATTAGTACAAATACCAAAGCGTTCATTACGAAAATCAGGGTATTCCAGACTCCTGTCATATTGATTCTTGTAGTTCCTGTTTTAAAAATTTCATGAGCACGGAAAGACATAAATAAACCTCCGCTCACCACAGCCATTACTCCCGAAAAATGGAAATGTTCTGCCGAAAGAAACAGAATATAAGGTGTAATTACCGTAATGGCCGCATCAATGGCAGGTGTAGTAGGTAAAAACCGGTGAATGGCATAAAAAATATGAGCTCCTGCAATTCCTATTACAATTCCCATTCCTGCTACCAGAAAAAACTGTCCTGTTGCTTCATGCATTGAAAAAGCTCCTGTCATTACTGCGGCCAGCGCAAATCTGAAAACAATCAATGAAGAAGCATCATTAATCAGACTTTCTCCTTCCAGTATAGCAAGAGTGCGTTTCGGTACTTTTAATCCTTTTAAGACTGTGGTGGCAGCAACGGCATCTGGTGGAGAAACAATTCCTCCCAATAAAAAACCTAATGCCAGTGTAAATCCGGGAATGAGCATCTGTGAAGTATAGGCAACCACCAGAGAGGTGAGAAATACCAGACCAAAAGCCAGCAGACTGATGGGGCGTTTCCATTTCCAGAAATCATTCCATGAAGTATACCAGGCTGCTTCATATAAAAGCGGGGGTAAAAAGATTAAAAATATAATTTCGGGATCCAGCTTTAAAACAGGAACTCCCGGAATAAAGCTAATTCCTAATCCGGCAAGCACCAGAAAGATTGGATAAGCAATCTTGATCCGTTGGGCCAGCATGACCAGCATCATAACGAGTAATAAAAGGCCTAATATTAAAAGTAGTTGTTCGTGCATAGTTTTTTAGAAGTTAGATTTCAGATTCTGGTTATTCAGGTTTTGGCTAAAGCCAAGGATTGATTATTTATTGCAAGGTGGGCTAAAGCCCACCGCTATTGAATGTTGATTAATTTATTTAGATTCCTACGGGATGACAAAGTGTACGGATAGATAAAGCGTAATATTTGTCATTCTGTAGGAATCCCCACCATTACTTAAACACTTTAAGCATCATTACAAATAATTCAAAATAAAAATACTTATTTAAATAGTATCGAGTTGGCCAATTCAATTTCCTCCTCATTAATGGAATGTCCGAAATTAGCATATACTTTTTCTGTTACATCTGCATTCATTTCTCTTAAAATATTGGCTGTAGCATATACTCTTTCTATGGGAACATGAAAATCAGGATTGCTGGTTCCCAGAAAAACAGGAGTTCCGGCAAAGTCACCTTTATAGTTATCACGATTGATCTTATTTCCTATCATCCCTCCAATGATAGCAGCGGCCCCGCCAAACCTCTGAGCATTACGGGCGAGAAATTCCAGCGTAAGACAGGCTCCCTGAGAAAATCCGAAAAAGTATATATTTTCCGGTTTAATTCCTGCTTTTACGGCAGCTTTTACTGTTTCTTCAACCATTTCAAGGGCTGACGACAACCACGGTTCGTTTTGTTCTACCGGTGCTATAAATGAAAATGGATACCAGGTATGATTCAAAGCCTGCGGAGCTAATAAAGCATAGTCTTTTACGTTCAAATGCTGGGATAAACTCAGAATATCCTGAGCGCTTCCCCCACGTCCATGAATCATGATCAAAGCTTTTTCTGCCTGATTTAATGGAATTCCTGCTGTTTTTATATTTAAAATATGACTCATCATTTCTATCTGAATTTTTCTGTTGGATAATTAATTACGGGAAGAACTTCTATCAGACGTTCTCTTCTTTTTTCAAACTGCTGCGGCAGCTGCAGATCTTCTCCTAAAAATGCAGCTTCTTCATCTGCATCGAACCCGGGACCGGAAGTGGCAATTTCAAACAAAACTCCACCTGGTTCTTTAAAATAAACTGAGGTAAAATATTTTCTGTCCTTCACTTCGGTATGTTCCAGTCCGTATGCATTCAACCGTTTTACCATTTCAAGCTGAGACTCTGCATCCGGAGTGGCAAAAGCCACATGATGAACGGTACCTCTTCCTGCCAATCCTTTCAATGCACCCGGTGTAGACAGCAGATCCACATATTTCCCCGGCAAATTGTCTGTTCCCAATCTCAGTCTGTCAGGAGTTTCCTTAATTACTTTATGATCCATCTGAGTGGTCAGAAGAGCAGCCGTTCTTTCATAAGCATCCTGCCAGATTTCTACGTGATGGATTCCTTTGACAGCATAGTCTTTAGGAATATAACCATTGTAATATCCTTTTCTTTCATCCTTATCATTAAAAACCAACTCCAAACCCAGTCCGTCAAAATCTTCAAGATAAATAAAAACTTCATCTGAGAATCTTTGCTGTGGCTGTTTGAAAGGAATATTAAACTGTTCCAGACGGTTTATCCAATAATCCAGAGCTTCTATAGAAACTGAAAATGCAGTGGTGTTGAGCATTCCTTTACCATGTCTGCCGTTGATCAGATCCTTACCATAAGGAAAAGTAGTCATGATCGTTCCCGGCGTACCGTATTCGTCCCCGAAATAAAAATGATAAACCTCTGAGTAATCAAAATTGACCGTTTTTTTGACTAAACGAAGTCCTAAAACTCCGGTATAAAAATCTATATTTTCCTGTGCATTGCCGGTAATTGCCGTTACATGATGCAGTCCTGTGATAAGTTTCATTGTGTTGAAATTGTTAATTAATTATTGTGATGGATAAAAAGGCAAAATTGCGAAAGGGTAAAATAGCAAATAAACGAAGAAGACGGAATGGTAAAAGGAAGAAAAATCTCCAGGATTGTTTCCGGAGGCAACATACAATGTTTAGATTCCTTCGGAATGACAAAGTGAACGGATAGGTAAAGCGCATAGTTTGTACATCCCGAAGGAACCTATGCTCTTACCATCTCAAATTCTCTTACTCTCAAACCCTAAAACCCGAATTCAAAACCCCGAAACTCAAAAACCCGCATCCCGAAACTCGCCTCTCAAACTCACTAAAGTTCTTCCTTCATCCACACATCATTGTATTCTTCCGGATGACGCTTAAACTGTGCGTGAACATACGGACACAGCGGCAGAATTTTTAAATCATTTTCTCTTGCGTAGGAAACCAGTCGTTCCAGTAAGATTTTAGCAAAGCCTTTTCCTTCGTATTCCGGATGTACTTCAGTATGATAAACTGTCAGCTTTTTTCCAATGACTGAAATATCCATTTTACCTGCTTTATGATCATCTGAGAAAAGCTGGATTTCTCCTTTTCTACCTTCTAAAACTATTTCTGTTCTTTCCATTTTTTTGTTTTTAATTCTTAATTCAAAATTAGCATCTTTATCAATGATGACCGATGATCTATGATAAGTTCGGAAGTACTCCTTCTATTTTCTCACGCATTCCTTCGTACTGTGCAGGAAGCTTCAGGTTTGTTCCCAATTCATTCAAAGGCTCATCTACAGTGAATCCCGGATTGTCGGTTGCAATTTCAAACAAAACACCTCCCGGCTCACGGAAATACAATGAATAGAAATAATCTCTGTTGATCTTCGGAGTAATGCTCAATCCTGCAGATAATGCTTTCTCACGATATTCCATCAGAACATTGTCGTCTTTTACTCTGAACGCAATATGGTGATTGGTTCCGGCAGCATTTCTTCCGGTAGGAAGAGTATCATTTTCAATGATATCTATAAGGTTAGCCGTATCAATGGCATCAGTAGCGAATCTGTATCTTTCTCCTTCGTGTTTCTGCAGATTGTAACCTAAAACATCAGTCAGAACTTTGATGGTAGGATCTGCTTTTTTTAAGGATAACGTTACATTGTGGAATCCTTTCAATGCATATTCATCATTAATATCACCGGTTGTCCATACTTTTCTGTTATCATCACCTGATGGTTCTATAAACTGTAACTGAAGACCGTCCGGATCTGTAAAAGAGATCATCTTTTCTCCAAATACTTCACCTTCTTCTACGTTTACATTAAAGCTTTGCAGACGGTTTTTCCAGAATTCAAGGCTTCCTTTGGGTACTGAATATCCGATATGGGTAGCCATTCCGCTTCCATTGGTACCTTTACCTATTCCTTCCCATGGAAAGAAAGTAAGAATCGTTCCCGGTGTTCCGTTTTCATTCCCAAAATAGAAATGGTAAGTTCCAGGATCGTCAAAATTTACTGTTTTTTTCACCAGTCTTACGCCTAAAACCTGAGTGTAAAAATCTAAATTTCTCTTAGCATTGTCTGCTATTGCAGTAATATGATGCAGACCTAATATTCTATTGTCCATTGTCTTTAATTTTTATGCTAAATTACAGTGAACAGAAATGCTGCACATTTAACTAGTTTAATAAATAAGATCCAATGATCTTATCCGTTGATCTGATAATATTAATTTAAAAATTCACAGATTTAATGGAAATTCAGGCAATAAATAAATTAAAGTTTATAAATAATCTACAAAATAAAAATGCATCAGAATAAATTTCTGACCATTTTCTTTTTAACAATATTAAAATTATTTAATTCTCATAAATTTCAATTTATTTTACATTTTTGATAATTAAAAATAAGCAATATTTCCTCTGTTTTCTGAAATAAAAGGAACTAAGACTGCTTCTAAAAACAAAGAAAATGTCTAAACATTCAAATAATAAAATATTGAAATACAGAATATTAAATCATTAACAATAAATTAATATTCAAAATGTCCACTTTTTTAGTAGACTAATAAAAATTATATTATATATTTGCAAACGTATTCAGGAAACAAAATAAAATGAAGGCAGAATTCAAAAATAATTCAATTAAGAAACATACCATCAAAAATATGATGAAGGATATCTGTATGCCTATGCATCAAGAATACTGTGGTTGACCTTACTTTTATTTAGACATATTTTAAAGGCTCTACCACGTTGTAGAGCCTTTTTTCATTGAACACAACAACATTAAAAAAAATAAAAATGAACAATTCTAAAAACAAATGGTTGATTCCATTGGCTTTTACAAACATCTATGTGATATGGGGAATTACGTTTTTAGCTATTTCATTTGGCTTAAAGGGTTTTCCGCCATTTATTCTTTCAGGATTAAGATTTCTGGTTGCCGGAATTCTGATGATAGGCTATCTTTTTTCTAAAGGAGAAAAAGCAAATTCTCTGATCAACTGGAAGAAAAACGCAATTACCGGTATTCTTATTCTTACCGGAGGAACAGGGCTTGTAGCCTGGGGAGAACAATATGTAACGGCTTCTGAAGCGGCCATTTCTATTGCAACCGGCCCATTCTGGTTTATTGCAATCGACAGAAAAAACTGGAAATATTATTTCTCAGATAAATTTATTCCGATAGGATTGGCCATTGGATTTGCGGGATTAATTATGTTTTTAAAAGGTAGCGTACATTCAAATGCAGCTCATGCAATTGCTGATGTAAACCTTCGTATTACAGCGTTTGTCGTGTTAGGTCTAAGTTCCATCGCATGGGTACTGGGATCTTTATATTCAAAGAAAAATCCGGCTTCTCAATCTACTTTTATGAATATTGCCCAACAGCTTATAGTAGCGGGATTAGCTTCTTTTCTAATTGCTTTTATAAGAAAAGAATGGACTGGTTTTTCAGTTTCTGCAGTTCCGTTATCGGCATGGTTTGGAGTCCTATTTTTGATCTTCTTTGGATCGATAGTCGCTTATTTGTCGTACATTTGGCTTCTGTCCGTAAAACCCGCTGCCTTGGTAAGCACTCACACCTATATCAATCCTATTGTAACAGTGATTGCAGGTTGGATTGTTGCCGGCCAAAGCATCAATGGAGGTCAGCTGTATGGTTTATTCATCATATTGCTGGGAGTACTTCTAACGAATGTCACCAAGTATTTCAGACTTTCAAAACGGTCAAAGGTAAAAATCAGAAGAGTAAGAAGATTTTTTAACAGAGCAGGCAGGCCATATCAGCCTATTTAAACAGTATACAAAATCAGAATGATAGAAATCAGAAACATATCAAAAACATTTCACCAGAAAAACCAGTCTTTTAAGGCATTGGATAAGGTGAGTTTAAATATAGAGAAAGGAGATATTGTAGGAATTATCGGTTTTTCGGGTGCAGGAAAAAGTACCCTGATCCGTACGGTAAATTTACTGGAAAGACCGGATGAAGGACAGATTATTATTAATGGAAAAGATTTTACCCAACTCAATTCTAAGCAATTGGCTGAAGAACGTAAAAAAATCGGAATGATCTTCCAGCATTTCAATCTTCTTTCTTCAAGAACTGTTTTTGATAATGTAGCTCTTCCTTTAGAACTGGATCATAGCAGTAAGGATGAAATTAACAGAAAAGTCAACGAATTACTGAAGATTGTAGGACTTGAAGATAAAGCCAATGAGTATCCCAAAAGTCTTTCGGGAGGACAGAAACAAAGGGTAGCCATTGCAAGGGCACTGGCCAATGATCCTCACCTTCTTCTTTGTGATGAAGCAACCAGCGCACTGGATCCTGCGACAACGCAATCTATCTTACAGCTTTTAAGAGATATCAATCAGAGACTGGGAATTACCATCCTTTTAATTACCCACGAAATGGAAGTTATCAAAGCGGTCTGCAACCACGTTGCTGTAATCGACAAAGGAAAATTATTAACGAAAGGAACTTTAAGCGAGATTATTTCGGATAGAGAAAACCCGATAATCCGACAATTTATAAATTCAGATATCATGACCCTGCCACAGGAATTCATCAGCAGACTGCAGAAAGAACCCCAAGACGGTTTATTTCCGCTTGTCGAAATAGAACTTAACGAAAACATCAGTGTTGAACAAATTCTTTCAGCACTTTATAACCAATATAAAATCCCTTATAAACTTTTAAAGGCTGACGTAGAATATTTCGGAAATTCAAATTTTGGAAAACTTCTGTTGCACCTTCAGGGCAAAGCAGAAGAAAACCAACAGGCCATCTATTATTTCAACCAAAATAAAATTCAAAATACAGTAAAAGGATATGCTTAGTGATACGGTAATTGCCCTTCTGGCAAAAGGAACCTGGGAAACGGTTTATATGACATTTTTATCCGGATTTTTTGGATTTGTACTTGGACTTCCGGTAGGAATCATGTTATTTTTAACCAGAAAAGGACAACTGCTGGAAAATACAGTCTACCATAGAGGACTTTCTATTCTGGTCAATATTTTCCGTGCCATTCCTTTTATTATTCTGATCGTATGGATGATTCCTTTTACCAGAATTCTGGCGGGAACTTCTATTGGTGTAAACGCCGCTTTGGTGCCGCTAAGCGTGGGTGCAGCTCCGTTTATTGCGAGACTTGTGGAGAACAGCCTTATTGAAGTTCCTCATGGCCTTATAGAGACAGCAAGAGCTTTGGGGGCTTCACCATTACAGATCATTAGAAAAGTATTGCTTCCTGAAGCACTTCCTTCTTTAATCAACAATGCCACAATCACTTTGATTACTCTTGTAGGATATTCTGCAATGGGTGGTGCTGTAGGGGCAGGCGGACTTGGACAGGTGGGTTACCAGTACGGGTATATCGGTTATGATATTGTCATTATGAATACAGTATTGATTCTGCTGGTTCTGCTGGTCTTCATCATACAATTTGCAGGAGACCGACTGTCGAAAAGGTTTGACCACAGGTAGTTGGGTGAGAGTGTCGGAGAGTTTGAGGATTTGAGAGTGGAGATTCGGGTTTCGAGATACGAGATATGGGATGCGTGATGCGAGATCAGTATACTATAAAATTTAATTAGCATGAAAAAAATAAAGATTTTTGGTTTATTAGCTGCAGGAATATTGTTGTTCAGTGCCTGTTCGGGAAGAAAAGACGATCCGAACTTTATCCGTGTAGGCATCACCTATGGTCCGGAACAGGAAATTGCTGAGGTTGCTAAAAAAGTAGCGAAGGATAAATATAATCTGGATGTGGAGCTTATTCCTTTTAATGATTATGTAGTTCCCAATGAAGCCCTGACAAACGGAGATATTGATGCCAACGCCTTTCAGCATCTCCCTTATCTGGCAGAACAGTCCAAACAGAGAGGATACAACCTCGTCCCTGTGGGAAATACATTTGTCTACCCTATTATAGCCTATTCAAAAAAGATTAAAAATATCAGTCAGTTGCAGGAAGGCAATACAGTTGTTATTCCCAATGACCCAACCAATGGAGGGCGTTCTCTCCTGCTTCTGCAGAAAAACGGTCTGTTGAAATTAAGAGAAGGCGTAGGACTTCTGCCAAAAGTAACAGATATTACAGAAAACCCAAAGCAGCTGAAAATCATGGAAATTGAAGGAGCACAGATTCCGAGGGTTTTAGATGACAGAGACGTTGTGGTAGGAATTATCAATAACAATTTTGCAGCTCAGGCAGGTTTGGATTCGGAAAAACAAGGTATCCTGATTGAAGATAAAGACTCTCCGTATGTGAATCTGGTGGTCGCCCGACAGGATAATAAAAACAGTCAGAAAGTAAAAAACTTTGTAAAAGCTTACCAATCTCCGGAAGTGGAAAAGAAAGCCAAAGAAATCTTCAAAGGCGGAGCTGTGAAAGGATGGGACTAATGAGTGAGAGGGTTTGAGAGTGAATTCGAGATGCGGGGGTACGGGTTTTCGGGTGAGAATTTAAGAATAGGAGGTTTGGTGTAGATTCCTACGGAATGGACAAACTACGCGCTCTACCTATACGTCCACCGTGTCATTCCGTAGGAATCCAGGCGCTGTCTTAGGAGGGTTGTAGGATTAAAGGTATTGAGTGAAAGTATAGGAGTAGCTTCATTTGTCTTTTACCACTTTGCAATTTCGATTTTTTTCTTAATAATTAAAAATATTTAATAATGAGCTGTCTGCAAATACGTGGGCAGTTTTTTATTCATTAAAATTTATTTTCTCAATTTGAGATAATAAAAATTTTCTCTATTTTTGCTTTTAATCAAATAGAAAGGCATTATGTTAAAGAAAACCGTCATTATAAGTTTATTCACCTTTATTTCTGCTTCTTATATGGCTCAGACTAATACTACCCTTCCCGTTTATTTAGATGAATCCAAACCTGTAGAACAGCGTATTCAGGATGCATTATCAAGAATGACACTGGAGGAGAAAGTGGCAATGCTTCATGCACAGTCGAAATTCAGCTCACCAGGTGTTCCAAGACTGGGAATTCCGGAATTCTGGACCACTGATGGTCCTCATGGAGTACGTCCGGAAGTGATGTGGGACGAATGGGATCAGGCCGGATGGACTAACGACTCCATTATCGCCTACCCTGCCCTGACTGCTTTATCCGCTACCTGGAATAAAAAAATGTCATGGAATTATGGTAAAGCTTTGGGTGAAGAAGCCCGTTACAGAAAAAAAGATATTCTTCTGGGACCTGGAGTCAATATTTACAGAACTCCGCTAAATGGAAGAAATTTTGAATATATGGGTGAAGATCCTTATCTGACTTCAAAAATGGTAGTTCCCTATATCAAAGGGGTGCAATCTAATGGGGTAGCAACTTCTGTGAAACATTTCGCCCTGAACAACCAGGAAATGTTCCGTCATACGAGCAATGTGAATGTAGATGACAGAGCTCTTTATGAAATTTATCTTCCGCCATTCAAAGCAGCGGTAACAGAGGGTGATTCGTGGACTATTATGGGTGCTTACGATATGTATAAAGGCCAGTATGCCAGCCAGAATCAATATCTACTAAATGACATTCTAAAAAAGGAATGGAACTATAAAGGAGTTGTAGTCTCCGACTGGGGTGCTGTAAACAATACAGAACAGGCTATTCACAACGGTCTTGACCTTGAATTCGGATCGTGGACCAACGGACTTTCCGCCGGAACTAAAAATGCCTATGACAATTACTATCTGGCAAAACCTTATCTTGATCTGATTAAAGCAGGAAAAGTAGGTACTGCAGAACTTGATGATAAAGTAACAAGATTACTTCGTCTTGCCTATAAAACAACGATGAACCGCAATAAACCTTTCGGAAATATTGCTTCTGAAGAACATAAAGCTGTTGCCAAAGAAATCGGTGAAGAAGGAATCGTTTTATTAAAGAACCAGGGTAATGTTCTTCCAATTGATATCAATAAGGCTAAAAAAATAGCCGTTATCGGAGAAAATGCCATTAAAATAATGACTGTTGGTGGAGGTTCTTCATCTTTAAAAGTTAAATATGAAGCTCTTCCTTTAGACGGAATCAAATCCAGGTTTGGAAAGCAGACAGATGTACAGTATGCAAGAGGTTATGTAGGCGATATCGGAGGTGAATATAATGGGGTAAAGTCCGGACAGGATTTAAAAGATACCCGTTCTGAAGCTGAATTACTGAATGAAGCTGTAGAATTGGCCAAAAAATCAGATTACGTAATTTTTGTAGGGGGATTGAACAAAGCTGATTTCCAGGACAGTGAAGGAAATGACAGAAAAAGCTATGGGTTACCTTACAATCAGGATCATTTGATCTCTGCTCTTGCAAAAGCGAATAAAAATTTTGCTGTTGTTTTGGTTTCCGGAAATGCTGTAGCTATGCCATGGATTAAAGAAGTTCCAACTATTTTACAATCCTGGTATCTGGGTTCTGAAGCTGGAAATTCTATCGCCTCTATATTGGCAGGTGATGCAAACCCTTCAGGAAAACTTCCGTTCACATTCCCTGTAAAACTGGAGGACAATTCAGCACATCAACTTGGAGAATATCCCGGACAGAAAGATGAGTTGGCTGCAGGAAAAGGTAAAGATCAGAAAAACCCCATCAATATTACCTACAACGAAGGTGTTTTTGTAGGCTACCGCTGGCATGATACTAAAAATATAAAACCTCTGTTCAGTTTCGGACATGGATTGAGCTATACGACTTTTGAATTCGGAAAGGCAAAAGCAGATCAGACAACCCTTTCACAGGATGGTAAAATTACGTTTACAATAACGGTTAAAAATACAGGTAAAAAGGCAGGGGCTGAAGTTGCCCAGCTTTATATCAGTGATTTAAAATCATCTGTTCCACGGCCTGCAAAAGAACTGAAAGGTTTTGAAAAAGTATACCTGAATCCTGGTGAGCAGAAAGAGGTTACTTTCACTATTGATAAAACAGCTTTAAGCTTCTTTGATGTTCAAAAACATGACTGGGTAGCTGAACCCGGAGATTTTGAAGCACTGATTGGAAATTCTTCCGATGCGATTAAAACGAAAGTGAAATTTACACTGAAATAAAAATTGAGCGTTAAGAGTATAAACTCTATTTAATAATTATTTGATAGAATGCGAACAGATTCCAAATTGGGATCTGTTTTTTTATAATTTATTTAAACGCAAAGGTTCTTAGATTCTGTCGTCTGATACAAGGAAGCAAAGCGAAGTGACAACGTCGTGGATGAAGCTAATAGTTTGAACGCTTAGAAAGAATCAATTACTATTGATTCCATCTCTTTGCTCCCTTAAATTCAAAAGTATTTCAGATCAAAACTTTGCGTTAAAAATAAAACTCTAAATTTTAAATCTGCTCAAATATTCAATCTTCAAAACTTTTTTTAAACCATTAAGGAGTTTTTAAGTGATGAAGAAAAGTTAAGATTCAAATAAATTTGAAAGAGGCGTTGCTTCTGATGAAGGTCTTTAGACATTCTCTTAATAATCTTAACAGCTTAATATGCTTTTAATGGTTCAAAAAATTAAGTATAGATTTTTTGTGATACTACTACCATTAAACATAAATATTTTAGGAAAATAAAAAGCAGATTCCGAATTGGAACCTGCTTTTATACGATCTAACAAATCTTAAATTATTTTCCGCCGCCGCCGTTTTTCTCTACATCGGTTTTTGTATTTTCTTTTACCTTCTGGTTTCCGAAACGCTTCACAAACGTAAGCGAAACTCCGTACCAGTCCCATTTTGAATACTCTCTGAAAGTTCCGTCAGGGCTGTAAGTGGTATTATCACCATATGGTCTTTTAAAGATGTTCATCAGCTGCATGCTCAGTTCCATCTGAGTTTTCGGGAATATTTTCGTGACTGAAATATTGTGGAATACATTGGTATTATTCGCGTATGAGTTTCCGTTGTTCTGGTTCGCAAGTTCCACCCAGGCGCTCAGGTTAATGTTTTTATTGAACAGATTCGTATAAGAAACATTCGCAGAGGCTCCCCAATAGCTGATATAATCTTTGGCGCCAAGCTTATTTTTCTCATTAAAATCTTTATTATTAATATAATACCATCCAAATCCGGCATTTACATTCAGCTTGTTTTTCAGGAAGTTCTGATTAGTGTTGGCAAAAATGTAATATTTTTCAACTTTTCCATCAAAGTTTCCAGGCAGAGAAACTGTTCTGCCATTTTCCGTCACATAAGTAGTCCAGTAATCCTGATTGGTGTGCATATATCTTGCAGAAAGAAAATACTTTTTCAAAATTCCGAATTTCAGATAAAGCCTGTCGTTGGGGTTTGGATTCAGATAAAGATTTCCTCGGGAATACGTTCCATTAATTTCAGGCGTCACGAAAGGGTTAAATTCCGAATACCAAGGTCTCCAGATGCTTCGGTTATAGGTAAGGCTCAAATCAAATTTCTCTGAAAAATTGTATTTCAGCAATAGATTGGGAAGAAAAGTTCCGTAAGAATCTCTTCTCTCCGTACCTGCCACATCCTGTCTCACTTTATAATCAATATATTCATATCGTATTCCGACTCTTGTTTCCAGTTTTTCGAAAAATGTTTTGCTATAATTGGCATATAAAGAGCTCAGATGATCTTCATAATGAAATCTGTCATTTTTGGAAAGATTAGCATATTCCGGCGTACCATTATCAATACTGAATCCATAAAGGCTGTTAGGAATAACGTGATTGTTCAATTCTGTTTTTCCTCCTACTTCCATCGTGCCTCCTGTCTTACCAAAAGGATGGGTATAATCTACTTTTAAATAATAATTACGCATCTGGTTGGAACTGACCGACCCCAGCTGCTGATCTGTTATCGTACCCTGCTTATTGATTTGCTTGTCAATCAAATTATCATTGTCATTACTGGAATAATTGGTTCCTAAATTAATATCTAAAATTCTATTCTTTTCTTTATCATAGTATTTATAGAAAGCATTAGTACCCAAATTACGGCTGAATCCCCAGTTATTTTGGGTTTGGTGAAAAGATTCACCGGGATCTCCATCTTTTGTAGTCATCCCATCAGATTCTGCTGAAAGTAAACTCCTGTTTTGTGAATATTCCAGAACAAGCCCAAAATTATTTTTATCATTGATTTCAAATTCTGAAGTAGAAGAAAGAGATGGACTTTCATTTCTCATTACATTTTCCAGATTGAACTGAGTAAATTTATTTTCAGCATAACGGTTATCCCAAGTCTGTGTTTTCTGCACATAAGTTCCGTTATTATAACTTCCGATAAAGGTTTGGGTAAATTTTTTCTTATGATAGTTCAGATTAAAATTTGTGTACTGTGAGTTCTTGGTACTTTGTCTGTTGTCGAAAGATATACTTCCTTTTAATCCTTCGTCATCTCTCTTTTTCAGGACAATATTGATCACAGAGCCTGAAGTTTCATATCTTGAAGAAGGGCTGGTAATCACTTCAATTTTCATCAGGTTGTCGGCAGGAATTGTCTTAAGATATTCCTTTAATTCTTTCCCTGTAAAAACTGATTTCCTATCATTGATGTATACGGTGACCATCTGTCCTTCCGCTTTTACATCATCATTATTATCTATGCTTACCAAAGGCGTCATTCTAAGAACGTCCCATGTTGTATTTCCTGCCAGAATTGCACTGTTGGCTACATTAAATACAGTTCTGTCTACTTTAGATTCTACGGTTGGTTTTCTGGCAACCAGGGTAACCGCTTCTATTTCTTTTGTATTTCCTTTTACAGTATCCTTTGCTGCCGGGGCCACAGCCTGCTGAGCCATTGCAAATGAACTTGCTAGTATTGCTATTGGAAATAATATTACTTTCATGTGAGATTATAGTTTTTTCTATAAGACCATTATCCTCACAACTTTGTTACATCAAAAAGTAAAAAAAATAAAATAAATCCTTAATTCCCAGCAAGATATCAACTAAAAACAGAAGCACAAACTGGAAAACAGTGAAAATTTTTCAATAAAGCAACATAATATAAATCAGTTCCATAATAAATATTCTTAAAAACATATTTAATCTGTAATTTAAATTTTATTTAAAAACTTTACCATTTAACATTATTGCGTGAATCTTCAACATAAAAAATTGTTCATCCATTTAATTTCCAAAAAGTCTTATCACAAAAAAAGCCCGGATCTCACCCGGGCCGCTAGCAATAGCAAATTTACAAGGATTAATATTAAAAAATATATGCTAGTTTAAATTTTCAAAATAATGGATAACGCCTACTTCAGGCAAACGACGCGGGTCCTTATTAAAATCAGACTCCTTATTTTTACTGTTTTCCAGGAAAGAATTGCTGAAAAGTGCATAAGAAGGCTGTTCTGCCAGTCCGTTTTTCAAAAGCTGATGGGCTTCCACAATTGTTTTTCCATATAACTTCCTGAAGTTTCCAATATTGTATTGTGAAAAAGATCCATAATGAACAATAAACTTGAGAGCCAGATCAATGGTAGTGCTTAAACTTTTACTCAGCTCCTCTATCTTTCTGTTGAAAGCACTCCTCATCTTCCACAGCATTTTTGAAATACTCTGGTAAGACGGGTTTTCATCATAACGGTAAAATAAAATGGCATCTCCCTCAATCTCGGAAATTTCAAAATACTGATCGTTCACATCAATCAGTGTAGACAGTAACTGTCTTACAATATACTCGCCTGTATACAATTTTGTATTGAACACAAATTCGGTAAATCCGCTGAAATCCGGAATTAAAATGATTCCCTCCTGTATATTTGTCTTCATAATGATAATGGATTAAAAACCTGCTTCATCATTACAGACGAAGCAGATTCAATTTTACTTTATTGCCATCCTCCGCCTACAGAGCGGTAGAGAGCTGTTATGGCATTCAGTCTCTGGGCTTTCAGAGAGGCCAGTTCCAATTCTGCCTGAAGTTTATTTGATTGGGCAATGATCACTTCTACATAAGTTGCTGAATTATATTTAAATAATAAATCAGCCTTTTTCACTGCTTCACCGGATTTTACGGCCAGCCCTTCTGCAATTTTCTGCTGTTCTTCCAGTTTTTGAATTTGCACCAGTGCATCAGAAACTTCGGCTACCGCTTTTAAAACAGACTGTTTAAAGTTGATTTCCGCCTGATCAGCAACTACTTTAGACTGCTCATACTGCGTTTTCAACTGCTTTCCATTCAAAATAGGCTGTGCTACAGCTCCTGCCACCATTCCGAAAAGTGATCCCGGAACACTGAACCATTTGCTGATCTGGAAAGCATTTACACCGCCCTGTGCTGTGATATTCAGTGACGGATACATACTCATTTTGGCAACGTGAATCGCTGCAGCGCTCTTTCTTACTTCAAGCTCAGCCGTTTTAATATCCGGTCTGTAGCTTAATAATTCTGAAGGAACTCCCGCTGCCATATGATCCGGAGACTGCACATTATTCAGGCTTGCACTTCTTTCGATTTTTCCCGGCATAGAACCGGTTAACAGGCTCAAAGCATTTTCCTGAGTTGTCACAGAACTTTCAATCGCGGGAATTGATTTCAGAATCTGATCTTTTACAATTTCCTGCTGCTGTACTGCCAAAGCTGTTGTTAATCCCAGTTCCTGCTGTTTAGTCAGAAACTTCAACGTATTATCAGCGTAAGCCAGATTTGATTTTGTAATTTCCAGCTGAGTATCCAGCATCAGCAGATTATAATATCCCTGCACTACAGCAGACACCACTTGTGTTTTTACCGCCTTTGCTGCTTCCTGTGTTTTGAGATATTCCGCCAAAGCCTGCTCTTTTCTCCCTTTGATCTTCCCCCAGATATCTGCTTCCCATGAAAAACTCAAGGAAGTTGTATAATCTTCCATATACCTTTTTCCCATAAACTGCCCGGCCATCATCCCGTTCATACTGTTGTCTGAAGGACGGTTGATATTCGCATTAGCTGAAGCACTGATCGTCGGAATATTTCCCCATTTACTCTGAGTATAAGCCAGTGACGCAAATTCTATCTGCTTTAAAGCCACCTGAAGATCATTATTCTGTACCATCGCTTTATCAATCAAGCTTACCAGGACCGGATCTTTGAAAAAATCTTTGTAGCTGATCTTAGCAATATTTCCCTCCTGCCCTGCAACAATACTGTCGCTTCTGAAAGCTTCAGGCATCTTTACTTCAGGCTGTTCATATTTCTGAACCTTACAGGAAATTGCCGTCCCCGAAATGAATGCGATATATGCTATATTTTTAATTTTCATTTTTAAAATCATTTGAATTAATATTCCCAATCTGCATCGGTTACTACTCTTCCGTTGATTCTCTCATGCAATGCCTGGAATACCACGAAAAGAACCGGAACCACAAAAATTCCTAAGATCGTTCCGAAAAGCATCCCTGAAATGGCGGCATATCCAATGGAATGATTACCCATTGCTGAAGGTCCTACTACAAAGATCAATGGAAGCAATCCGGTAATAAATGCCAGAGAGGTCATCAGAATAGGACGTAAACGTGCTTTTGCTCCTTCCACTGCAGAAGCAATAAGACTTTTCCCTGCTCTGCGTCTCTGAATAGCAAATTCCACAATCAGGATACCATTCTTCGCTAAAAGCCCAATCAACATGACGAGAGCAATCTGTACATAAATATTGTTAGACAGCTCCGCGAATGTAATTCCTACAAATACTCCTGAAAGCCCCACCGGAATAGCGATCAATACGGCTAATGGAAGGATATAACTTTCATATTGCGCTGATAAAAGGAAGAATACAAATACAATACATAACCCGAAAATCATGACAGACTGCGAGCTTGAACCTGCTTCTTCACGGCTCATCCCTTTATAGTCATAAGTATATCCCGGAGGAAGTACCTGCTTGCTCACCTCTTCAATCGCAGCCATCGCCTGCCCTGTACTGTATCCCGGAGCAGCCATTACCGTTAAGTTGGATGAATTGAATAGATTGAAACGGTCTACCACCTCAGCTCCCGTTACCTGCTTCAGGCTTACCAATGTATTGATAGGAACCATCTGGCCTAAATTATTTTTAACGAAGATTCCGTTCAGGGATTCTTTATCCTGTCTTGTTTCCGGAGTCGACTGTACCAAAACTCTGTAATACTTTCCGAATCTGTTGAAATCCGAAGCCTGAATACTTCCGTAATATCCCTGCATTACTCCCAGTACCTCAGAAACATTTACTCCCAGCTGAGCCGATTTCACTTCATCTACAAGGACTTCAAACTGAGGATACGTAACATCAAAAGTGGTAAATGCAACCGCTACTTCCGGTCTCTGCATCAAAGCTCCCATCATCCCATAAGAGATATTTCCTAAATTCTGAAGCTCTCCGTTGGTACGGTCCTGAAGCACAAGCTCCATACCACTCGTATTTCCGAAACCGTCTACCGTTGGTGTGTTGATCACAAGGAAATTAGCTCTTTTATCCTGGGAAAGCATCCCCTGGGTTTGTCCGATAATGTCATTGATATTATTCACAGCGCCTCTCTCGCCTCCTTTTTTTAATTTAACAAAAATAGAAGCTGCAGAAGATGACATGGAGCCACTGAAAAGGTTCAGTCCATCCACTGAAATGACCTTGTCCACAGCAGGATTTTTCATCAATAAGTCTTCCGTATCGGAGACTACTTTTGAAGTTCTGTCCTTAGATGCTCCCGGAGCAAGATTTGCTGTTACAATAATAAAACTCTGGTCTTCATCCGGAATAAATCCTTTAGGTGTTGTCATAGACATCCAGCCGAACAATCCTCCGAAGGCCACAATGATGATCAGGGCCACCCATTTTCTTTTCAAAAGGAAGAGTACCGCTTTCCCATATCGGAATGTCAGTTTATTAAAGCTGGCATTGAATCCTGCAAAGAAGCGGTCTTTGAAGTTCATTTTTTCATGTGTTCCCGGATGGTGTTGTTTCAAGAATAAAGCACATAATGCCGGGCTCAATGTTAATGCATTGATCGCTGAAATCACAATCGCAATCGCCAATGTTAAGGCAAACTGCTGGTAAAACAATCCTGTGGAACCACTCATAAAGGCCACCGGAACGAATACCGCGGACATAATCAATGTAATAGAAACAATTGCTCCCGTAATCTCACTCATCGCCGACATCGTAGCAGCTCTCGGATTCAGTTTTTTATGTTCCATCTTGGCATGAACGGCTTCCACCACTACAATGGCATCATCCACAACAATACCAATCGCCAATACCAAAGCAAACAAGGTCAGGATATTAATCGAGAATCCAAAAACCTTCATAAAGAAGAACGTTCCTACAATAGATACCGGAACTGCAATCGCCGGAATTAAGGTAGAACGGAAATCCTGAAGGAAGATATACACCACAATAAATACCAGGATAAATGCTTCTATCAAAGTATGAATCACCTGTTCTATAGACTGATCCAATGCTTCTTTTGTCGCGTATGGAATTTCATAATCCATTCCGGCAGGGAAGGATTTTTCCAGTTCTTTCATTCTTTCCTGAAGAGCGATCTGCACTTCATTCGCATTAGATCCCGCCATCTGGAAGATCGCCATCGTTACGGAAGCCTTTTTATTATAATTGGAAGAAACCGTATAACTGTACGCTCCGAATTCTACTTTGGCAATGTCTTTTAATTTTAAAACAGAACCGTCATTCAATGCTTTGATGGTGATATTTTCATATTGCTCAGGCTCTGTAAATTTGCCTTTGTACCGAAGAACATATTCCATCACTTCTTTACTTCTCTCTCCTAATCTTCCGGGTGCTGCTTCAAGGTTTTGAGTCTGAATAGCACGGGAAACATCGGATGGGGTAAGGTTGTATGAGGTCAGTTTATTCGGATCCAGCCAGATACGCATGGAGTAATCTTTATTTCCATATACCATTGCATCTCCTACCCCTTTTACTCTTTTCAGCTCTGGAACGATGTTGATTTTCGCATAGTTTTCAAGGAAAAGATCGTTCATCTTTCCATCCTTACTGGTCAGGGAAACCATCGCAATCATACTGTTCTGTCTTTTCACCGTGGTGATTCCTGCCTGAATAACTTCTGCAGGAAGCTGATTGGTTACCTGCGCTACCCTGTTCTGCACGTTAATCGCCGCCTGATCAGGATCTGTTCCAAGTTTAAAAATAACAGTAATGCTTAATGTTCCGTCATTACTTGCTGTAGAAGTAATGTAATCCATATTTTCTACCCCGTTGATTGCATTTTCCAAGGGTGGAGCTACCGATCTGGCGATTGTTTCAGCATTGGCTCCCGGATAAGCGGCCGTTACCATAACGGTAGGCGGTGCAATGTCCGGAAATTTGGTAATCGGAAGGCTTACCATCCCGACAATCCCCAGTATAACAAGCAATACGGAAATAACCGTTGCCAGTACGGGTCTTTTTATAATTTTCTTTAACATGATTTCTTCTTACGATTTTTTCTGTTGAGCATTTTTCTTTTGTGCCACTACAGGAGTTCCCGGCTGCAATCTGTCAAAACCACTGGTGATATATTCATCTCCTGCCTTAAGTCCTTTGGCTACAATGAAGTTATCGCCGGCTTTTCCATTCACTTCAATCGGAAGCATTGCTGCTTTCCCGCCCTGAATTGTAAACACAAACACTTTATCCTGAATGGTTCTGGTAGAAGCAATAGGAAGTAAAATAACATTGCTGTAGAACTGATCCAGTACAACTTTACCGGTATTTCCGCTTCTTAAAAGATTGTTCGGATTGTTGAATTTTGCTCTTAATGTAATAGATCCGGTAGTTTTATTAAACTGTCCTTCTACGGCATCAATTTTTCCTTTTTCAGCATATTGCTCACCGCCGGAAAGAAGTAATGATACTGCCGGAGTGTTTCTGATCACTTCATCAATACTGCTTCCTGTATATTGTTTCTGGAAATTATTAAAATCATTTTCACTCAAACTGAAATAGGTATATATCTGATGAATGTCTGACAATAAGGTAATTGGTTCCTGATTCCCCGGGGTCATCAAGCTTCCCAAACGGTAATTAAATCTCCCGATAAATCCGCTTACCGGAGCTTTGATGGTAGAGAAATTAAGATTGATTTTAGCCGATTCAATAGTGGACGTAGATTGGCTTACAGCTCCTCTTGCTCCATTGTAAGCTGCTTCAGCTTCTTTCACCTGAATTTCTGAAACCATTTTGTTTCTGAACAGTTCTTTTTTCCTGTCCAGATCTATTTTAGAAGTTGAAAGTGTAGCCTGAGCGGTGATCAAAGCTGCCTGAGCACTTTTCAGCTGCTCGCGGAAAACCTGATCTTCAATTTTGAACAGGGGCTGCCCTGCTCTCACAAAGTCTCCTTCATCTACATAAATTTTGCTTAAATATCCTGTTACCTGAGGTCTGATTTCCACATTGGAAACTCCTTCGATAGATGCTGCATATTCTCTGGAAACAGAAGCGTCTCCCTGGGTCACTTTTGCAACAGGCAATTCCGGCGCCTGCTGCTGATAACCTTGGTTTTGATTACCTTTCCCACACCCTGCCAAAACGATCAGCGAAAGGAAAAGAAGGGTTGATTTTTGAATAAAAAATCTTTGCATAACAATAGTCCTTTAAAATTTTCCGGACAAAAATCGAACGAAAAAAATTCAATAGGATTATTCAAAAAACCCCTTGTTTTGTCAAAAAGACTCCTTATTTTAAAAAACATGAGAAATATCATTCATAGACAATATGAATGATACTATTTGTTATTTTTAATTGAAATTATAGTTGAAATTTGGTAAAAAGACGTCTTAAAAACATAAATAATTGATTATCAATACAAATCATCTTTTCTGTATTCCAAAGGAGATCTTCCCACATGTTTTTTGAAAAACTTACTGAAAGACGCCTGATCGGAAAACTTTAATTGAGATGCCACTTCTGCAATATTCAGGTTAGGGTTTCTTAACAGTAATCTGGCTTCTACCGCTAAAACCTGATGAATAATATCTCTTGGAGATTTAAAGACTGTTTTATTGATGACCTTTGTAAGGTATTTGCGGCTGATAAAAAGCTTATCGGCATAGAACTGTACATTATGTTCCTCTTTGAAATGCCCCTGAACCAGCTTAAAGAAACTGGTTGTCAGCTCATCCTCTCTATTGGTTACCTGATGAGGTTTTTCTGTTTTTTTGAAGTGATTATCAATTTCATAGATCACCAGAGAGAAGTGGTGCCAGATCATTTCATTAAAATAATAATTATCTTTTTCCTTATCATTCAACACCTTAAGTTCATCAAGATGGAAATCCAGTTTTCTATATACCTCCGATTCATTTCTGATGATATGAGTAGGATCTGATGAAAGGCTCTTCAGAACATTGTTTGATTTATAATTAAACCCCGCATCAGAAATAAAATTCAGTGAGAAGAAAATATACTTGGCATCATAGTCTTCAGTAATCTCATCCAGCCAAAAGGTTTCTAACATCGGACAAAAAACAATATCCCCTTTGGAGACTTCATAACTCTTATCATCCAACCTGAATGTGACCCCGCCTTTCTTTATCATAAAAATGCAGAAATAATCTGAGCGGTAAGGAATATTCGGCTGTATGATATAATTGGCCTTATCAATTTCCATCACCACAAACTCCTTGATTCTAAGATCAAATTCCACCTGCTGTAATACCTCATCAAAAGCTAACTGCGAAACAAAATCTGATGTTGGCCGGGATTTTTTAGACATTGGAAAGAAAATTAAGCACGAAGATAGTTGAAAAAGGAAAAAGAGCCAAGAAGTAAAGAGAGCCAAGAAGGCAATAATCGAATTATACTTTTTATTGCTGCCTAAACATCAATCAGCAATTCCTTATCATATCCGTTGTATTTTTCATCGATATAACCGTGAGGATTACAGATGACCTCTGTTTCTTCAATTTTATATCTGCATGGAGTGTGAATATGCCCATGAATCCAATACAGCGGTTTATATTCTGTGATTAAGTGTTCCAGATCGGAAACATAAGCAGATGTTACCGGATCTTCCATATAATGCTCAGGAACAGATTGTATACTGGGTGCATGATGGGTAATGACTATATTTTTTAAACCTTTTGAAGTTTCAAGACTTTCTTTTAACCATTCTTTTGAAAACTGATGGATTTTGAAGGTATCCAATGTTCTCATTTTCGAATAGGAAGGATCTCTTCTGATCATTTTATAGTCATTCATTTTGGCCTGACAAAGCATTCCGTACTGAACCGGATTCCCAAAGATGGAAAAATCCGTCCATAAAGTAGCCCCATGAAAACGAATACCGTCAATATCAACAAATGAATTTTCAAGTACAACTACATTGGAATTCAGCGCTGCTTCTTTAATCCTGTTAAGGGTTTTTGGATAGGAGCCTTTGTAATATTCATGATTCCCCAAAACATAAATTACAGGTTTATTGGGAATTGCTTCTTTAATCCATTCAATTCCTTTGGTTCCCAAATTGATATCCCCTGCCAAAACAACAATATCAGAATGATCAAAACATAATTCCGTACTTCCAAATTCCCGGTGAAGATCGCTGATGATCTGTATTTTCATGATGTATCCTAAAAAACAAAGGTAATGAAGTGAGCCGGAAAGACAAAAAAAGAACCGATACCTAAGCACCGATTCTTCCATCATATAGTTTGTATATCTTATGCCGCCTGCTATGAAACAGCCACTTTTGCCTGCTTCACTTTTAGGCTTTTCAATATAAAATAAAACAACATTCCGAGCGCCAAAAGAGCATAACTGATTAAAACAATCAGATTCAGACTTCCTACTGAAAATTCTGAAGGAAAGATCTGGCTCATTAAAGTCATGAATGACAATCCAATCCCGGCTCCCAAAAAGTAACTTGTAGAACTCAAACTTGATGCCAATCCGTAATTTGAGGGTTCAACATCCTGGATTCCCATCACCGAAAGTGCGGTAAAACAAAATGTCATTCCTACTCCCGAAATACATGCCGCCCCCAATAAAACTACAGCTAACGGATGCCCGGTAAAAACTGAGATCAACAATGACAACCCACCCATCAGCATAAATAGCCATCCTAAAACACCCATTTGAGATGAACTCAGACGTTTTGAGACATGCGGCAGAATAAATTTAGCCGTCAAAGCAGAAATGATGCTGAACGGAACAAGCATTAACCCTGCAGAAGCAGCGCTATAACCCATATCTTTCTGAAGCATCAGTGAAATCAGGAATAAAAACCCGATAAAAAATGCTCCCAACGTAAAGAATACCGCATTGGAAACCACTAAAGATTTGTATTTGAATAATTTTAAATCAACCAAAGGTTCTGCAACAGATTTCAGTCGGTAATAGACCATAACAAGCAGCAATATTGCCAGAATCAAAGAGCCTACGACCATGAACGGCTGTTCTTTAATATGGACTAATTCATGAGTACCGTAAGTAAGACTTAAAAGGCCAAGCACCATTAATACTCCGGAAACCATATCTGTTTTCTGTGCCGTTTCATTTTTCTCATCTGCAGGCAGATAGTAGTAGGACAGCACAAGTGTTACCAGAAGAATAGGTACATTAATCAGGAAAACCCAGTGCCAGCTCAGGTAAGTACTGATAATTCCTCCTACCGAAAGGCCGCTTCCTGAACCGATAGCGGCAAATGAACTGAAAATTCCGATCGCATGGTTTCTCTCCTGTTCTCCCCTGAACGTATTGGTCACAATGGATAACGCAGACGGCATCACCAGCGCAGCTCCTAATCCCTGTAAAGCACGGAAAACAGCCAACACCTCAAAACTTTGTGATAATCCTGCCCCTAATGAAGTCAGCATAAAAATCAGCGCTCCGAGCAAGAACATTTTCTTTCTTCCAATCTGATCTGAAAGCTTTCCACCAATGATCAGAAATCCGCCAAAAAACAGTACATAAAGCGTCTGAAGCCATTGAACGGTCTCTGCTCCAATCTGAAACTGCTGCTGAATAGAAGGAATTGTTAAATTAATAATGGCAATATCCAAAGCCTCCACAAATGTTCCTACCGATGCTAAAATTAATATTACATTCTTCCTTGTACCCATATTTCAAATTTACTGCAAAATTAAAATTTACAGAACGTATTTAAAAATTTAACCTTAAATTTGGAACAATATTAAATATATAAAATATTTAAAAGAACAAATCTACTGATATACTAAATAGTACCTTATAAAAACAGAACAAAATGGCAACTGAAAATTATATCCCCGACGAAAAAGATTTATCAATCCTGCGTCTTCTTCAGAAAGATGCCAAGATGAGTGTGCGTGACATTTCAGCAAGAATCAATTTAAGTCCTACCCCAACGCATGAACGCATCAAGCGCATGGAAAAACAAGGAATTATTAAAGAATATACAGCTGTTGTAGACCGTAAAAAAGTCAATAAGGGAATGATGGTTATCTGTATGATCGCCCTGAGTGTTCACAATAAAAAAACGGCAGGAAAATTCATTGAGGAAGTCAGCAAACTAAAGGAAGTCGTGGAGTTTTATAATATCAGCGGGGATTTTGATTTTATGCTGAAGATCCTTGCTCCCAACATGGATGAGTTCCATGAGTTTTTTGTGAGCAAATTATCAGAAATTGAAGGAATTGGCCAGACCAAGAGTATTTTTGTGATGAACAGCATCAAGGAAAGTGTCCAGATTGTTTAGTAAATTTTGTCTCAAATGTGTCATTCTGAACGAAATGAAAAGTAGTGAAGAATCTCATGCATCGAATATCAATAAAATTCTTCCTTCGTCAGAATGACAGAGATCAAATGAGTTGACTTTTAAGACAATATTATTGAGACAGGTTATGCTGCCTTTTGTTTATTTCCAGTAATTCCAGACTGACCCGTCAAAAATTGCCAGCGTTTTGCTGGTTGTATCATAACAAATCATACCCGGATAGGGATTTTTTACGTTAAGATGTGGTACTGCTATTTTTGGAAGAATCATTGCTTTATCCTGAGATTCAAGAACCAATACTCCATCAGCAGTGGTTACCGCCTCTCCCATTATAACCCCTTTACCTGATTCTGCAAAATTATTGACCATAACCGCGCTTGAATTACCGGCATCTGATAAAGATTTCCATGTATCGTTTTCGTAGACTTTTACTTTGTTATCTGTGATATCAAAGATAAATGTTCCATTCACCAAAGTTCCGTTTGGAAGCCCGGATGTTGAAGGAAGAATTAAACCTTTTGTATTTCCGGGAACATTATCAAAGTCCAATATGGTACTGCTTCCATCCACTGTCTGTTTTCCAATAGCTATCTGCGCAAAAAATGAATTAGAAACGATCAGGGCAGCGGCTATACTTATATTTCTTATATTTTTCATATTCTTATTGTTTAGATTAATCATTACAGCTTCTTTGTACACATTTCCATTCAGAACCATTATAAAGCTTTACACATCTGTCCTGGATATCATATAAAAGCATTCCCTCTTTCGGATCTGCAATAGCATCATCAGGTTGCGGTGTCTGGCTTACATGCTGAACTCTTGTTATGACAAAACCTTTATTTTTTGATTCCATTGCTAAAAATCCATTAGGTATGTTTTCAGGCCACGAATTGTTTTTCTGCTGTACTGTAATTCCAAATTTCGTAAACCCATCCGGTGTTCCTGAAATTGCTGGTTTCGTACAGAACCCATCCAGGTCATCGATGATAACCGGAGCATTACCACAACTTGTTTTATCTTCGGATAGTCCTTCAGGCCAAAGACCCGGGCACATCGCTTTTGTTGCATTTGGACCGCAGAAGCTTGAATTCCCCATCCCTAATCCTGTGACAGATCCCATGGCAATTGTTACAATCTGACTATCATCACTAATAATAGAAGCTCCCCCACCTCCACTTACATCTGCTTTTGCAATACAGTACGCTTTTCCGGCAGGAATCCCAATATACTCAACGGAAGGATAAGTTGTAGACTGCTGGGTAAATGTTCCACAAATCTCTACAACACTATTGGTTCCCATTTCAATAACTGAAGTTGTACCAGGATAAAAACCTCCAAAAGTTGGATCTTCCTGAACTACCGATCCTACAAGGGATAAGAAGGATTTAGTTCCTAATTTAATTTTTGAGTTTTTCTGAGATCCGAAAGTTCCTACTTTAACGGTTCCTGTAGACTGAACACTGGCTCCATCACCAATTTCCAGAACCCCATCCACCTGAATACTATTAGACTGCAGCTGTCCGGTTTGAATGATAAGCACCGCCCCATTCGGAATACTGATATTTGTACTTACACTAAGGCTGCCATTAAGACAATAGGTATTTCCACTTGTCATCGCCTGCCCCGTGTAAGGAATACACTGAGCATAGGCTACAGCGCTGAAAACAAGCGTTAATAAAAAAATAACTTTTTTATTAATTTTTAAAAAAAATAATTTATCCATGTACATTTATAACATTTTAACAGATTATTGCTATTTAATTGGAAAATATTTAAATTTTCAACATCATCGACGGACTAACAAACAATTAACATACCAAACAGGTGTTTAATTTTTAACAATCCTAAAAGTCTCCGTAATAATCTGTATCCCATAACCAGCCAAAGGCATCTATAACGTACTATATTACAACACACAAACCCTCTTAAAAACAACCATCAAGTAAGTGATTTAAAAGTTTAAATATTCATGTTTTATATATATGCATCCATGTTCACAGTACATAACTAAAACAGGACGATTTATATCCTGATGATCTCCTCCCTGTTTTTCACCTGAATACAACAATAGAAAATCTGAATAACAGACCTCAGCGAAAATTCACATTAAAAACCGTAAATTTGCAGCATGAATAACGATACGATATGTGCACTGGCTACTGCCAATGGAATAGGTGCTTTAGGCATCATCCGGGTTTCAGGAAATGAAGCTTTATCTGTAGTTCAGAAAAGTTTTCCGGCAAAAAACCTGGAAAAACAGAAATCCCATACCATTCATTACGGTTATTTTATGGATGAGGAGGAAGCAATTGATGAAGTAATGCTTTCCATCTTTCTGGCACCAAAAAGTTTCACCACTGAAAACTCTGTGGAGATTGCTTTTCACGGCTCCCCGCATATCGGAAAACGTATTCTTGAAACGCTGATCAAAAACGGAGCGAGAATGGCAAAGGCGGGTGAATTTACCCTTCGTGCCTTTATCAACGGGAGAATCGATCTTTCCCAGGCAGAAGCGATTGCTGATGTGATTGCCTCTGATAATGAAGCTTCGAGAAAGGTAGCCATCAATCAACTGAAGGGAGGCATTACCAATGAAATCTCTCTGTTAAGAACAGATCTTCTGAATTTCGTTTCCCTGATTGAGCTGGAGCTTGATTTTGCTGAAGAAGATGTAGAATTTGCAGACCGAACCGCTCTGAACGGATTATTGGATAAAATTGAATTAAAATTAAATTCTCTTATTGAAAGTTTCCAATACGGAAATGCCATCAAGAACGGAACAGCTGTTGCCATCATCGGAAAACCTAATGCCGGCAAGTCTACACTGCTGAACTCTCTTTTGAAGGAAGAGAGAGCGATTGTAAGTAATATTGCCGGAACCACCAGAGATACTATTGAGGAAATCCTACATATTAAAGGCCACGCCTTCCGACTGATTGATACGGCAGGACTCCGCGAAACGGTAGATGAAATTGAAGCTATTGGGGTAAAAAAAGCAAAGGAAAAGGTAGAAAACGCCAATATCCTTGTTTATCTGGCCGATGCCGCCACTGAAGATTTTTCAGAGGATATCGAAATGATTCAATCTCTGTTGAGAGAAGACCTGAAACTGATCATCTGTGCAACAAAAATTGATGAAGTGACTCCTACCAAATACGAAACAGTAGAAAATATCTTTAGAAATGCCATTTCTCACGAATTTGATTTTATAAAAATCTCAGCAGTTGAAAATCAAAATATCCAGGATCTAAAAAATGAACTTTCCTCTTATGTTGAGCATTTAAAATCCGAAGAAAATAATGTTGTTATTACCAACCAACGTCATTTTGAAGCCCTTAGAAAATCTCTGGATGCCGTCTATAAGGTAAAAGAAGCTATTTCTTTCCAGATTTCTACAGAATTATTGGCTTATGAACTCAGAAATGCATTGGAACATCTGGGCGAAATTTCCGGAGAGGTTACAAATGATGAGGTCCTGGGGAATATTTTTTCTAAGTTTTGTATCGGGAAATAACCCAACTAAAACACTGAAAATCAACAACTTACACTAAAAGAATAAAATCTAGAAAATATCCGATAAAGCGCTATTTTACAGCGCTTTACGTATTTTAAATAAAGAAATTAACGTTATAAATTACTTGAATTTGTCCCCAGTTTTGTCCCTCAATTCCAAAGTAAAAACTTCAAGATTTAATAGGTTAATTCACTTCACTTAACAGATACTATCACACTATAAATAAACCAATTGCAATTTATTTAAAGGTAATTCTTTAGGACTTTTATCAACTTTTTTAAATACCTCATTAAAAGCATATCATTAGTTTAAATTTTGGCTATCTAGCTATTCTTTATTTTGAACAATTTATTACGCTCATCTAAAGGTTAATTCACTGCACTTAACCCGTCTAATTAATATACAAACTGATTAACAATGATTTAAAAGCAAATCTTTAAGATTCCTTCAATCATTTTTTTAATAAATTGAGAGACTTTGGACAAATTATTGCATTTATATACAGTAAGTTACTTAAATATATTGATCGTTAAAAAATTGGCTATATCTTCAATAAGCTAAAACTAATTAAAATTAAGACAATGAGTACCAATATCCATATATTAAAAACATGCGAATATTGCGGATTAGAATTTGAAGCTAAAACTACTGTAACAAAATTTTGCTGCCAAAGGTGTAGAACAAAAATGTATAAGAAACATAATAAGAATTTATTTCCAACAAAAGAAAATAAAACATTATGTTATTATACACCAACCTATTCTCCTTTTGAACACCTTACAATAAAAGAAGCTTCCAATCTTATAGGCTGTGCTCCTGGTACGATCTATGACATGATAAAAAAAGGAAGACTAGCTTACATTAATTTCAGTCAAAGGAAAACTAGAGTTTTTAGAGAAGAAATTGAACAGATATTATATAGAAGCAAAACAGGACTACAACCTTTTATATTTAGAGATGAAAATACAAAGGTAAAAAACTGTTGGACAATCAATGAGATTATTAATCTGTATAAGATCTCTGCCAGTGCTCTGTATAATAAGTTGAAAGCATATAATATAATTAAAATAAGGAAGGGAAAATCTGTATATGTATCTAAAGAAATAATACGAAGGTTATTTAAACCGGTTATCTAAAATAATAATTAAAATAGTTGATTTCATTTATTAAAAGGTCAACAAAAGACAAATTAGGCCTTTCAAAGACATAATTTACAACTAGAGAGAGTTCATAATATTTTTGAAGACAATATTAAAATATAACATTATGACTCTTATTAAATTACGTAAAAAGCCAGCTGCTAAAAATACTGTTAGACTTTATTTAGATGCTTATCCCCCTATCTATGATCCAATAACTGGAAAATCACAGCGGAAGTTTTATTTAAAACTTTTTTTGTATCGCGTGCCTCAATCACAAGTTGAAAAAAAACATAATGACCAAACATTGTTCCTAGCAGAGAATTTAAGAGTAAAAATGATGCTTGAAGTATATAATAACAGAATTAGTAAAAAGCTACGAATGAGTATATTATCAGGAAATTACTAATCATCTGAGACTTTTCAAGCAATAAGTATCTATTATTACGAATACATACTACAAAATGTTATGGGTTAACCCCATACTCAATTATTTGGTTAACAGCTTTTCATGATAAAAAAAATGATATGAGTTCTAACATTAAAACCATAAGAATATGCCAGTACTGTGGCAAGGAATTTATCGCAAAAACAACTGTAACGAGATACTGTAGCCATACCTGTAATAAGAAGGCATATAAAGCAGCGCTAAAAACAAAAAAGATAGAAAAAAGTAATATCAATACCCAGTTTTTTAAAGAAGCTTCTATAGATATTATAAATAGTTCTGCTTTTCTAACTGTTAAAGAATCAGCCTGCTTATTGAAATGCAGTAAGCAAATGATCTATAATCTAGTTAATTCGGGTCGTTTAAAATCAATAAATCTATCAGTAAGAAACACCAGAATTAGTAGAATAGAAATTGACAATCTTTTTAAGATTAGTACTCTAAAAGTCAAAGAGAATTAGCAGTCGAGTAAACTGTAATTGTAAAATATCTTTTGACTGTTTCACCCATTTGTTAATGACAAAAATAACCAGTGATGACAAGGGTAACACTAAGACAAAAGCCCATAAGTAATGGACAACAATCTCATTATTTGGATATATATCCTCCCATAGCACATCCAATAACAGGAGACCTTAAGAGAAAGTATTTTCTACATTTACATACCTATTTAAATCCTAAAAATAATGTAGAAAAACAACATAATATTGAAACTATGAAATTGGTGGAATATAGAAAAGCCGAACGTTTAATAGATATTCAAAATAGAAATTATGATTTTTTAATAAAAAAAAGGATAGCTGATTTTACAGAATTTTTTCAAGCTGAAGCAAACAAACGACCAAATTCATACAATTGGCAAATGGCTGTAAAGTATTTTCAGAAATTTTGTGGAAAAAATTTACCTTTTAAAGAGCTAGACTGTTCAATATGTGAGCAGTTTAAAAATTTTATGATGTCTAATCCATCAGTTGGTAGAGACGAAAGAAGAATCAGTCTTAATACTGCTTCATCTTATTTTGATAAATTTAAAAATACCATTAAGAACGCTTTTATTAATAAATATATTCTCACAGATTTCAGTACTGGAGTAAAAGGAATAAAATTAGAGGAAACTCATCGATGTTTCCTGTTCTTAAATGAGCTACAAAGTATGGCCGATGCAAAATGTGAATCACAATTAGTTAAAAAAGCCGGCTTATTTTCCGCATTAACCGGTTTTCGTTTTTCTGATATTAAAAACCTTGTATGGGGTGACATACAAGGTTCTCACGGCAATTTTTACATTTTATACAAACAAAGTAAAACTGGAAATGCAGAATACTACCCTATATCAGATAAGACATTAGAAATATTAGGACCTCCAAAAGAGAATAATAAAAAAGTTTTCGAAGGAATTAAGTATGATGATGTCATTAAGTTTCTCAAACTATGGCTAAAGAATGCCGGCATCAACAAATACTTTACATTTCATGGCTTTCGACATACATTTGCTACATTACAGCTTGCATCAGGCACATCCATTTATACAATTTCTAAACTTTTGGGGCATAGAAACCTTAAGACAACTGAGATTTATACTAAAATAATAGATTCCGTAGCCAGGGAAGCGTCATTAAAAATTAAGTTAAATTTTGATTAAAAATCTGAATAATTGTTCTACTGCTTATTATAGTTTGGTGTATTAAAGCATATTATATATTATTATCCATTGTTGTCCGATAAAACAATGTTAAAAGATATTGATGAAACTCTAAATTGGGATGCTGTAGTAGTGCTGGTTTGGAAAAATTATCAGAAAAAAAGAGACTGTAACGTGAACTGTGTCAGAGGAATAATTCAATAAGATTACTTATATTCAATTATTCAAACGACACGGTCATGAAAGAAAAAGACCCATTCGACTTTGAACGCTTCAAGGCAGAAGCCATGCAAGGTCTTTACGAAGGTAAAAGTTTGTCTCCCAACGATGGCGTTCTAGCGCCGTTAATGAAGCATCTATTGGAATCAATGATGGATGGTGAACTGGAGAACCATCTCAACGAAGAAAAAGCTTCGGGCAATAGCAACCGTCGAAATGGTAAGACCAAAAAGACAGTCCGAGGTCTCAATACCGGAACTTTTGAGCTGGAGACAGGCCGGGACAGATCCGGAACGTTCGAGCCTAAAGTAGTACCTAAGAGACAATTAATCATCACTGAACAGCTTGAGGGACACGTGTTGAGCATGTATGCCAAAGGAATGAGCACACGGGCAATAAGCGAGTTTATACGCGAAATGTATGCAATGGAGATCTCTGCCACAGAAATATCGCGTATTACCGAAAGTGTGCTTCCAGCGGTAAATGAGTGGCGTACCAGGCATCTTGAAGCTGTTTATCCCTTTGTATTCCTGGATTGCATGCATTATAAAGTCCGACAGAATGGAACTGTTGAGTCAAGGGCCATTTATAACATCCTGGGTATTGGAATGGATGGTAAAAAAGACCTAATAGGACTTTATAGCTCAGAAAACGAAGGCGCAAAGTTCTGGTTGTCGGTTCTTACAGACCTGAAGCAGCGCGGTGTCGAGGATATCCTGATAGCCTGTATCGATGGGCTTAAGGGTTTCCTGAAGCTATAGAGGCTATTTTTCCAAAAACTAAAGTTCAGTTATGCATTGTTCATCAGATCAGATCGAGTATGCGCTATGTTACAGAAAAGGATAAAAAAGCAGTTATGGACGACCTAAAGCCGGTTTACAAAGCTGTCAATGAAGAAATGGGATATGAAAATTTACTGGCCTTTGAAGAGAAGTGGGGAAAGAAATATCCAATAGCGGCCAAATCATGGCTGGACAACTGGATCAATCTCTCTACTTTTTTCGAGTACGATGAACAAGTGCGTAAAACCATTTATACGACTAATCCAATTGAAGGAATGCACCGTCAGATCCGTAAAATCACGAAGTCCAAAGGTGCATTTAGTTCTGAGCAAGCTCTTATGAAACTGATGTTCCTGATAATAAAGGATATTTCTAAAAAATGGACGATGCCGGTGCACAACTGGGGCTTGACCATATCTCAACTTTACATTAAATTTGGGGATAGGCTCAAACTTGATAGAGGCTTTTAGATTTAGGTTAATTATCCAATGACACAGTTTGAGTTACACTCCCAAATATATTTTTTTTAGGCTTTTACTACTATTTTAATCTGTTTAGAACGTTAATTCCTAATGCAAATACTAAAAGACTTACTATCCGATAGGTTATTTTCTGCCATTGTGTTGCGGCAAACACCTTCTCAGTAATTAGTTCTTCCATACTGTAAATATTTGCCTCCTTCAAACGTCTGATATAAACTACAAGCCAAATAGTTTGAATAAAATTACCTTAGTTCATATTCAATTTCGTCGTCATCCGTCTCTTTCACTTTCACAAAATTAAGCCGTTCGAGAAGTTTAATCGCAGGGGCATTTTGTTGGCTTGTTGCGGCCCAGATTCGCTCTAATTTCATTTGATTTAGTCCAAAATCAATGGCCAGTAACATTCCCTCTCTCATATATCCCTGTCCATAATATTTTGATAATAAAACACAGCCTAATTCGCCTTCCCCTTTATCTAACCCACGGTAATAGCCACAAGTTCCAACAATTTTATGGGTTGCATTATCTACAATTCCCCAATGAATAGAATTTCCATCCCTATAATCCTGATTGATTTTTGCCTGAATTTCAGCTGCCTGCTGAATGGTTTTCGCCTGAATAGCATCATAAAATGAAATCTCGACAAGATCATCCAGATCCGTATCCAGAATTTGTCTTAATGATACTCTGCTGCCTTTTACATTTGGAAAATTGCCGTATTGAAATAGGTTCATGGTGTGATAAGTTATAGTTTTCTGAAAATAAGCTTTATCATAATATAATCTTTTCAGTCAACTATATCTGATCTCTGATTTGATAAAGTTAATGATATAATTAGATATACCTGCTAAATTGTAAGAGCAATTTTGTTGAGGGATCTGAAAGATATTTTGCAGGGTATGAATAGTGGCATATCTTAAATCAATATCTGATTAAGTGCACTTTTATAACATCCTAAAATAAATTCCGTATAATATAACTGTGCATCTAATGCCTGAGCCTTATCATGAAGTTCTATGCGTTTGGAAAGCACAATCTCCCCCTTGTAACTGAATGAGCAGAATGAATACACTTTAAATCCTGAATTTCTTACAGATGACGCATACCCAGTAGAAGCAATTCCCCAATCTGTTCCAAATGACTCGGCGACCTTTATAGCCATTATATTTGCCATTTTTTGGGTCTCAAAGCCATTTCCTTCCACTTCAATCCTATTGATATTTAAAAAGTCAATTTTTTCAGGTACTGTAAAAGTCGTTATCCCTCCTTTGTAAAATAGTTTTGCATTAGGCATCTGGGAAAAAGCCAGCTGTATTAATCCCGAGGTTACACTTTCTGCTATGGAAACCGTTTCATTCATTGTAATGAGTGAAGTACTGATATAATCAATTAAACTTTGCTGAAATTTCATTGCATCTGATATTTAATGTTAATCTAAAAAGCTTTTTACACTACTGAAGCTAATGTTCAGATAACGTCATAATCATTCATTGTTGTTACAAAATAATGCTCAATCATTTCCTTTGCATTTCCGCACATTGACAAAAGATTTTCTCTGGTCATATCTTCAAAAATAAAATCATCATGAACCTCAATAATGAACTCGGTCACTTTTTCGGTGTTCATTAGGTCATAGACCATTAAATCATTTAAATTATCTAATCTACATTCTTCCTTAAAAAAAGGAAGCTTTCGGGAAATGGAATTCTTAAACTGAAAAAGATGTATTGTTTTCATTACTTCTGGCATTAGGGTAATAATAAGAAAAGTCTGTTTATATATAAAAACGCTGTTTACTCATTAACGTTCAAACAGATTTCTTTTTGTGGATTCAGTTGATGAAATTTATTGTACATCAATATGGTTAAAAAGGACAGAAACCATAGGTTCCTATCCTTAATTAATTAAAACCTTCTGAAAACAGATCTACTGTTTTATCGGGATTTAATATGCTCATTATTAAAATTGAGAATCCTTAAGCCTATTAATTTTATCATGGTATATAATTCGCTTTTCCTAGTCTTTATTTACTACTGCGATGCTATCAAATATCGGAGAACAACATTTTGCATATGAATATTTCCAACTGCACACTATATTTTCCTGTCAAAAATTGTACTATTTATGATGATATAAACTTTAATGGATCTGATAAATTCCTGATTATTATGATACAAAGATGACTGTTTAAGAATATATTATACTGTATATATCCGGGATAATCTTACATATATCACACCTTTTATAAGTCCTCCAGGTTTCCAAGACGTCTTTGTTTCAACTGTTTATAAAATGAAGGGGAAAGACCTGTAATCTTTTTAAACTGGTTAGAGAGATGGGCCACACTACTGTAATTGAGTTTATAGGAGATTTCTGTAAGATTGAGCTCATCATACAACAATAATTCTTTCACCTTTTCTACTTTATTAATAATGATAAAATGTTGCAGGGTCATTCCTTTCACTTCAGAAAAGGTGTTCGCAAGGTAGGTATAATCATATCCTAATTTTTCACTTATATAATCTGAGAAGTTTTCTTTTGGAAGTGCATCTGAATAATGAATCATTTCTATGACTACATTTTTTATTTTCTCTATCAGGATGCTTTTTTTGTCATCTAATATCTCAAGCCCTGTTTTAAGTAAGTTTTCTTTTAGAATTTGTCTTAGTTCAACACTGATATCGTCCAATAATTCTACAGTTCCCAAATCTACAATAGCATTTTTAATGCCCAGCCTTTCCAATTCCTGATGAACAACCATTTTGCAGCGCAAACTTACCATATATTTTATATACAACTTCATCCTTCCTACTATATATACTGCCAATTATTTCCTTAACAGATATTTACTCAAAGCTAATCTATTAAATTGGAAATATCTATGATTTATACAACAAATTGAAAGACAATTGCAAGGCTTTCCTTTTTTAATGACTGAAATTTACAGTTAACAAAAAAATATTTCACAATGTCAAAAGAAAAAGACGGAAAAAAGAAATCAGATAAAACTCCACCCGCGAAATCTGCAAAAGAGAAACGGGAAGAAAAAATGAATAAACGAAGAGCCAGGGAAAACGAAGCCCAAAATACCAGCAGCTAAATGGTATCCCTGAAAAAAGACGGAATTATACTTAGAAAAACGACATTAGACTTTGAGAGTGAAGGTGTTTTAAACCCCGCAGTTATTAAGGATAACGGAAAAATACATTTATTTTACAGGGCTCTTGCAAAGAATAATTTCTCCAGTATCGGATACTGTATATTATCAGATTATAAGACCATAGAAACCCGGTTCAGCAACCCGGTAATCATTCCCGAGTTTGAATATGAAAAACATGGGGTTGAAGATCCAAGAATCGTAAAAATCGATCATTTATTTTATATTACCTATACAAGTTATGATGGGGTTAACGCATTGGGAACACTTGCTGTATCGGAGGACCTTACTTCATGGCAAAAACAGGGGATAATTGTTCCCAAAATTCCATATAACAAGTTTAGATTTTTATCAGAATCCCAAGGTGAAATAGCAGAAAAATACAGACGTTTCAACAAACTCCCCCCTACTCTTACAAAGGATAAAGATGTCTTCCTGTGGGATAAAAATGTGATATTTTTCCCAAGAAGGATTAACGGTAAGCTTTATTTTCTTCATCGCATAAGACCCGATATTCAAATTGTAGGTATAAAAAACATTGAAGATCTGAATCCTGATTTCTGGAAAGATTATTTCCTTCACTTTAAAGATCATATTATATTATCTCCCCTATATGAGCATGAAGTAAGCTACATTGGCGGAGGATGTCCCCCTATAGAAACCGAGCATGGGTGGCTTTTGATATACCATGGCGTACATGATACTATTGAAGGATATGTTTACAGTGCATGTGCTGCTTTACTGGATCTTAATACTCCCGAAAAAGAAATTTCAAGGCTTCCTTACCCTCTTTTCAAACCCGAAGAAGAATGGGAACAGAAGGGAGAAGTGAACAATGTCTGCTTCCCTACCGGAGCCATTGCAGAAGGAGATACACTCCATATTTACTACGGAGCTGCAGATAAAAGAATTGCTATTGCTTCTTTAAATATCCCGGAATTACTGGAGGAATTACTAAAGTATACATCATAACTGAGTATTCTTTAGAGAATATCATAGCTTAAAATAGATATCAACATGAATAAAAATATAAAACCAGACGTGGAGGAAAAGAGAAAAAGACGATCTGTCCAGAATAGAAAAAGCACAATTAATCATAAACCTGAAATTATCTTTATAAGTACTTTTCCTCCAAAGGTGTGTGGTATTGCAACATATTGTCAGGATTTAATAAAATCTCTTCAGATCAAGTTCAATGAATCATTCACCATAATCATCTGTCCAATGGAAACTGAAGAGGAACATCATCGATACGAAGAAAATCCTGAATATCGCTTAAATACATCCGATGCTATTTCTTATTTGGAGCTGGCTGATAAAATCAACAAAAATAACAGGATTCAACTGGTTATGCTTCAGCATGAATTTGGATTTTTCAACGAAACCCCAGACGGATTACTCCTTTTCCTTCAAAATTTACAGAAAGACCTCATCATTACTTTTCACACTGTTCTGCCGAAACCGGATCCTAAATTAAAAGAAAAGGTAAAAGAAATCAGCAGTTTCGTAAAATCCATTATTGTCATGACCGGTATTTCTGCGGATATCCTTATCAATGATTATGATATTTTATCTGATAAAATTAAAGTGATACCCCACGGTACCCATTTACTGCCATTTATAGATAAAATTTCACTGAAAACAAAATACGGACTTAAAGATAAAAAGGTACTTTCAACATTTGGTTTACTGGGTTCTGGGAAAAATATTGAAACCACTTTAGAAGCTCTGCCTGAAATCATTTCCCAAAATCCGGATGTAATGTTTCTGATTATCGGAAAGACACATCCCGGCATCATTAAATATGAAGGAGAAAAGTACCGTGATTTTTTGCAGGACACAATTAAAAGGCTCCATTTGGAAAAGCATACTTACTTTATCAATCAATATCTGCCTTTAGATGAGTTGTTAGAATATCTTCAGCTTACCAATATCTATCTTTTCACTTCAAAAGACAGACACCAGGCGGTGAGTGGCACCTTTTCCTATGCTATTAGTTGTGGATGTCCTATTGTTTCTACCCCTATTCCTCATGCTGTGGAAGTCTTAAATGAAGATATGGGAATTATTATTGATTTTGAAGCTCCGAAACAACTTGCTGCTGCCGTGAATACATTATTGAAAAATGAAACCGCACAGGAAAAATTACGATCAAATAGTCTGGAAAAAATGGCTCCCACAGCTTGGGAGAATTCATCTATTTCCCACGCCTTATTATTTCAACAATACAACAAAGATAAAATGACATTACATTATACATTCCCGATCATCAATCTTAGCCATATCAAAAATATGACAACGGATTTTGGAATGATCCAATTTTCTAAAATCAACAAACCTGATATCAATTCCGGGTATACTTTGGACGATAATGCCCGTGCTTTGATTGTAGCCTGCAGACATTATGAAGTAAGCAAAGATGAATCTGATCTTGACTTAATCTCAATCTACCTGAATGTAATAAAGTTTTGTCAACAACCAGATGGTAATTTTCTCAACTATGTAAATCAAGACAAAGAATTTGCACAACAGAACTACGAAACCAACCTTGAAGATTCCAATGGTAGGGCAATCTGGGCACTGGGGTACCTTCTTTCTATAAAAGCAATCTTACCACAACTGTTTTCTGATGAAGCACAGTCCATCATTGAAAAAAGTCTTACGTCTATTGATAAAATTCATTCTACACGTGCAATGGCTTTCATTATAAAGGGATTGCATTATCAAAACTCTGAAAACAATATTCCATTATTGAAAAAAATGGCTAACAGACTGGTAAAAATGTATCAGCATGAGAAACATAAAGACTGGCATTGGTTTGAAAGCTACCTGACCTATGGAAACAGCGTACTTCCTGAAGCTTTATTGTGTGCGTGGATTACAACCCAAGACGAAATGTATAAACAGGTTGCCAGTGAAACATTCAAGTTTTTGCTTTCTAAAACATTTAGTAAGGGAGGTATCAAAGTAATATCCAACAAAGGATGGCTGCAGAAAGAAACTGTTAAAAGTCCTGAATCAATTGGTGGTGAACAGCCTATTGATGTTGCTTATACCATATTGGCCTTATCCACATTCTATAAGGTTTTTAAGGATGAAAAATACCTGCAGATGATGATAAATGCTTTTAGTTGGTTTTTAGGAAAGAATCATTTACATCAGATTATTTATAACCCTGCAACAGGCGGATGTTATGACGGGCTTGAAGAGAAAAATATTAATCTCAATCAGGGAGCAGAATCAACAGTCAGTTACCTCATGGCAAGGCTCTGTTTTAAAAAGTAATAACATAATTAATGTTGTAATACATTGTAATGAAAGTAAGTATAAGATTATTGACAATAGTCTGCAAAGTATTTGTTTACTCGTAATTCCAACCAACAGTTAAACTGCTGATCAAACACAGATGTCAGTCATTTATCCGCATCCCTTCCTAAGAAGAGTAAAAATAACTGTATTAATTCTACTGCATATACAACACACATAAATAGAATCGTATGACTTGCAGCATATAAATGCAATTGATTAACACATACATTTATTGTTCATAATAGTTGTACATTCTCATTAGTACAATTGACTCTCCCCTAAAAAGGAGGGTTTTTGTTATATAATCCACTATAGGGCATTAGGGAGGCTAATAAAACTTTCACAAATTTATTATATAGTGTTTTCGCGGATATGATTGCGATCATATCTCTACAACACACATAATGGCGGATTTTTTTATTATACAAAATTTGCGATTCTATTTATAATGGTTTAATGACTTTTGTATAGGAAATCGTAATTACTAACTGAAGTGGACAATTAGCAATAATTATGCAAACCCGCAGGTAGCCAAAATAAAGCAGCCAATTTATTTATTATTATCAAGCAATCCAATTATAATAATAAAAGTATCGAATAAGAAAGTATAGATTGTTTTGAATATTTTTGAAAGATCTCTGACCCTGCTGAATTCTAAATAACAAGCTTAGTGCGAGAAATAAAATTTTCATAATGAAGGATATGATTAAACAATTACGTAAGGAATCTCTGCAGTGCAGCGGCAATAAATATAATATCATAGCTTGCAGAGATTATCAATGCGAAATAAAACAAGAAATTGAATTTTAACATTAAACTATAATGCGAATAATAGTAAAAGTATAACAATATTTTATGTTTTTTGAATAGCATAATTATATACTATATCTTCACTAAGATATAAATATAATCTTGTTTTAAATATTCCGAAAAATGTTTTTTTCAAGATATAAATACGCTCTATTGTATGCAATTTTTGTAACTGATAATCAAAAAGAAAAGGTTCTATATCATCCATTTTTTTTCCAATTAACTGATCTTCTGATATAATGTTCTGACTTTTATCTTGGAAGTAATATTTTTTAGTCATATCAATAAATAATTTTTATTGCAAAATCTTTTTCTTATTTTCAGAATACTTCTTTTCAAACTTGATTTCCAATATTGGTTAATTATAAGAACGGTCTGTTTGGTAAGGAAAAATTATTTCCCTGAGGCGTCAAAAGTTTTTTTTATGGATTTAGTTGATGAAATATATTCTATATCAACCATCAACATCATATAAACTAAAGATGGCTGTTTCAGTATATATCAAACTATATAATACATAGCTAAATAGGTTTATGGTACGATTGTGATAAAAAGATAAATTAAAAATATAGCGATCAGTACAATTCCTTGCATAATATTGGTTCTGCCCGTTGCCAGTGAAACAGTAATAATAAAAAGCGACAGCCCTAAAAGTATTGTTGATTTGATATCTATTCCCAATGTCATTCGTATACCAGTCATTACAGATATAATGGCAATGGCAGGAATACTTAGTCCTATACTTGCTAAAGCTGAACCAAAAGCCAGATTTAATGAGGTTTGAATTTCATCACTTTTTGCAGCCCTGAATGCAGCCAATCCTTCCGGAAGGAGAACAATACCCGCAATTATAATACCTACCAAAGACCTTGGAGCACCCACCGAAACAACTATATGCTCAACATCCTTTGAAAGAAGCTTTGCCAGAAAAACGACTATTCCCAGGGATAAGATCAATAATATACAACTGATATACAATTGTTTTCGGGAAATCATCTCATGACTACTTTGTACAGGCTCATTTTTGGATAGTTTATTTTGCGGAGAAATAAAAAAGCTTCGGTGTCTAAACGTCTGGATCATAGTAAATCCGAGATAAAGCCCTAAAGAAATCAAGGCAATAAAAAGCAATTGAAAGGATGTATATTCACCTCCGAGATGACTTATCGTATAATTAGGCAGAATAAGCACAAAAATAATCACGGAGGTAAGCGTAATGAGTGCCGTACTTACCCCCTGCAATGTAAAGCTCTGTTCTCTGTATCTTAATGAACCTATGACAATACAGCTCCCAATAATTCCGGTAAGGATTATCATCACTGCTGCAAAAACCGTATCTCTGGCAAGGGTAATGGTTTCTAAACCTTTTGCTCCCATCATGATAGAAATAATAAGTCCTACCTCTATGACCGTGATGGCAAATGCCAGAAGTAAAGTTCCGAATGGCTCCCCCAAACGATGGGCAATAACTTCGGAATGATACACTGCAGCCAAAACACTTCCTATCAGAAATAAAGTAAGAATCACAGAATAATACCCTGAAGAAAAAACAGAATTTCCAACATACGAAAGCCACGCCAAGATAGGAACTAAAAAAGTCCACATCCATAAATATTTTTTAATATTCATAAAAACACTAATATTTTTTACAGTTGAATGGTCTTTTGGAAAAATTCAGTAGATTATATTTTCCTTTTCAAAACAGTTTTATTAATGATTTGAAGCAGACTAGAGATGACGATATACCGGAAATATTAAATGATGAAAAGAAGAGAATATGCCGGAACTAAGAGTCTAGATCATCAGTTCAATGTAGTTATTCAGCAAGGTACGAATAATCAATCACTTATTTGAAATTACATAGTAATATTTTAAGTTTGCAATCATTTCCTAAGGCTCAATAATGTTCGTCACTTCATCAAAGTCACCAACTTTTTACAGCTTATAAACGCCCGGATTTCAGATGCTCAAAACAATCCGAAATTTTGTAAAAGTGTGATATCTGCAACATAAAAGAAACAATCTGTAATACAATAGATTATTAAATACCCAACTTTGTACTGTAGCAATGAAGTTACACTAAAATCCACCTTATGGACACAAACCACAATAAAGGCGACAAATTTTTCAAAACTCCTGGAGACTGGATTGAACAGTCAAAACAATTGAAAGAAAAATTTTCAACATTAACGGATCACGATCTGAAGTTTGAAGAAGGCAAAGAAAGGGAAATGCTGGAAAAAATCGGAAACAGATTAAGAAAAAACCGTGAAGAGGTTCTCAATATTATCAAAGAAATCAACCTTTCATAAATTATTTTCAAGAACACTTAAAACCGATGATAAAGATATATTTATCAAAGATTTAATTGTAAAAAGGGATGGAATATTAGACAGTTCTGTCCCTTTTATTTACAATACCATCTACTCTTTTTATGTTTAAACCCAATGTGATGAATCATAGAGAACTTGAAAAATCGAAAGTATATATTACCAGCCAGATTGTAGATTACATTCCAAATTCTGTAGTCAGCAAAAAAAATAATGGAAAAACTGACCGGCAATATAAGTGTTTTATCTTTTGATGACAAAGAAGGGTTATCTGAAAAGATTTCTCCTTTTGACATTGTTGCACAAATTATTGAAGGTAAAGCAGAAATTATTATAGACGGAGCTACTTATTTTATGGAAGAAGGTGAATGCATAATTATTCCTGGCCATATATCTCATTCGATAAAAGGAAATAAACGCTTTAAGATGATCGTAACAATAATAAAAAGCGGCTATGAATAATATAGATACCATATCAGTTTTAACAAAAAAGATATTAAAAAAAACAGTTGAGATTCAAAAAGAATTCCCTGAGCTGTATGACCTTTTAGACGAAACTCCATTATTTTTTTCTTTTACAGAGAAAAATATTACGATCAGAGATTTAAGACAATATCTTATTTCCCTTATAAGGCAGCAAAAATCCTTTGAAAAAGGGACATCAAAAAAAATAATATACAATAACTCCCAATGAAAAAGCTGACTAATCATCCAAAGAACAAATTGGGACTCAGAAATAAAAAAAATATTTCAAGAAGGGCCTATTACTCACAATTTGTTTCTTTATTTTACATCAGAAATACCAACATCACCTTAGAAAGAGACACGAAGGAAGTTCTTCGCATGTTAAAGGAATTACAGATTCTCAATAACAAATCAAGATTGGTATTTAGTACTCATTGCAGTTTAAGCCAGCATAATCTGTGGCAGTCTGTTTTAGAAGATCTAAGCGACAGTATAAAATACATTAGAATACAGTTTGAATATTTATTAGAGAATATTATTAAAAGAAATAAAATCAATTCATTCATATTCTGGAAGCAAAACAAAACCAATACAGATGAGCTGGAAGCAAGCCATAAAAAACTCATCCATTTGGCTATCCAAATTTTACCGGAAGAAGAAAGCTTATCATGGAAAACAGGTATTTGTAACTTTTATGATGAAATTTTTTCTTTATTCATTCCACTTATTGGTATGTGCAGGCTTGAATCTGACTTTATAGAAAAATATTCGCCTAAAATCTTTAACCAAACCACTATGGATATTATTAAAGATATTCCGAAAAATTACACATTACAGGAAGCAAAGAAATATGAACACGAATACTTAAAAGTATTAACTAACTACAGTCATGAATTCTATAGAAAAAATAATTTTTGGAACAGCCTACTATATATACTTTCAGCAGGCATGTTCCCACGACCGTCAGAACATACTTTATCCAATAAATGGATCAATAGAAAAATGAAAGATAAACTTATTAAATAGATTTCAAAAATTTTCATCATATTAAATATTCTTGTAGTGAAAACAATACATCTTTTTAAGTTTAACAATTCTATTTTTCACAAAATACCTTTCTTCAAAGAAGAACAAAGGCTGAAAAGCGATATAACAGAAATCAATATAATGAATATTGAAATCGTAACTGAATATATTGTTAAAACTGAGGATGATTTTAATTTCGAGAAGACATCCAGAAATGATCTTTTAACAATGTGCAGAAAAGCTCAAAAAACAATCGAACATTATTTTGTGATAAAATTAGATGCAATTTGAAATAATAAAGAAAAATAAAATCTCCTACATAGGCGGTTTTTCGTGGTCTAACTATTTTTGCTTGCCTCACTACCTTTAACATTCCTCCGAGAGGTGTTATGGATTTTACTATGGTTTCTACTCCTAAATCATTTCTACAATAACAGTCTGTCTCCGAGAAACACAAAAAATGGCAAACTCAGATAACAAGCTATTCTTACTTCATAATTATCCAAAGCATTCGCTATTTGGTCAGGGTAAGCGTTTAGCTTAAGATGGTGCGTCGCCATATGGATGAAGGTGGAACTCAAAATTCTTAAGTATTTTTTAGACCTCTGCCTGTTTCTATAATCTTTTCAAGATCCGTTTTTCTGTTCACTGAAATATATAGCAGTGTTTCTAACATTCTCTACTGCATCCGCTAAAATATCATACGTTTTAAATGAATTAAATTCTTTTGTAGCAGAAAATTCTCTTAAGTGCTTATTAACATCTTTCTGGATAAGAAACATGTTTTGGAGAATATATTCAATACATTCCAACAAATATATCACCATTTTTGATTTTTTACTCCTAAATAACCTTTGTCAAATTTTAGGTACAATTGAAAAAGTGAATTATTTACTATTCAGTTATAATTGGTTTGTTTTTAAATTTTTTGTAACTTCGTTTTAGTTATTAATAGTTGGAATAAAAGCATACCTTATTTACCCCTCATGGTGAATTAAACTACTGACAGTCAAGATAATTCACATTTTGTATCGGGAAATAACACATATAAAAAGCTAAAATCAACAAAACTTTAAAAACCTCGTTACCAAAAAATAACGAGGTTGTAAATATCAATGAATTCATTTATGTAACTAGAAGTTCTCAACCAGATGAGTTACTTTTTGGATAAAGAGAAAAATATTCATATTCAGATGTTATAATGAGATAACCTTAGCCTAAAACTTCTGGATTGGCAATATGGGTAGGGGCTCCTTTGATATAGTTGATAACATTTTCAAAAGCTATTCCAAAATAAAGCTCATATCCTTCTTTTTCAACATAACCCAAATGCGGAGTACAAACTACATTACTCATCTTCAACAACTCGTAGTTATTGTCATAAATAGGCTCGCTATCATATACATCAATACCTGCCGATATTTTTTTTCCACTTTTTAATACATTTAATAAAGCATTCTTTTCTATAAGCTCTGCTCTCGCAGTATTGATCAAAACCGCATTGTCTTTCATCTTCAAAAGATCAGTTTCTTTTACTATACCTTCTGTATCTTTATTCAGGCGCAAATGCAGGGTGATAATATCTGTATTCCTGAAAAAATCATCCTTTGTCCCAGCTGCCTCAAAACCGTCTTCAATAGCTTTATTTCTGGAATTCTCACTTCCCCACACCAATACTTTAGCACCAAAAACTTTCGCAAATTCCGCTATTTTCTGCCCAATTTTGCCATATCCCCAGATTCCAATGGTTTTTCCATGAATTGTTTCCCCAATATTAACTTGCCAATCTCCGTTTTTCATCCCTTCTATTGCCTGGGGAATTTTTCTGACCACATTCATCAACAGCGCCCATGTTAATTCAGCGGGAGCAACAGGTGAACCAACACCTTCTGCTACTGCGACTTTATGTTCCGTACAGACCGTTAAATTCAAATGATTAGAGATTTTTCCGGTTTGGCTGATTAGTTTCAAATTCGGCAGATTTTTCAGCAATTCATCAGTTATTTCCGTTCTTTCTCTGGTTAATACGATAATCTCACTATCTCCAATTAAGGATGCTAATTTTTCTGGATCTTTCTCTGTGTGATGCAGAATATTTACCTCTTCATCTTTAATGATATCAAAACAATTGAGGTCTTTAATGATATGTTGATAGTCGTCAAGGATGGTAATTTTCATTGATAAGTTCTTTTATAATTAATTTTAGCTGTTCCGGCAGACTCCGATAAAAAATAAATTATGTAATTTTCATGCCATAATAAGAGCTATTCAAAGCTATTATAAAAATTGACAATCAATATTATTAGTAATTTCTTCGATCATTAACAGGGCAGTGTTCTAAATTCTTTGATCTTTGTTTTTTATTGTTTATATAACACCGGATGTCAATAGTAGATGAAAAGCCGGAGACTTATACTGATAAAACCCCCATTTTGACAGGAGGTTTTGGAACAATAAAAACTTTATTGTTTACACTTGTGTTAGTAGAATCTGTGTTTAATTTCTAAAGAATCTCATAAACATATAATCTCCTGCAGCTCCTACTTCAGAAGCATAAAACATTCTTGTAGAAAGATTATAAGATTTAACAGTAACACCATCTTCCGGGCTTGGATCATAGGTATCAAACTGTATTATATTACCCTCTGAATTTTGAAAACCATAATCATAAATTTTAACCCAGGTATTAGGTTGCAAAGTATAAGAACCACCGTGTTGTGTACCATCGCCGCTTGTGTGTCCCCAAACAGCAAAAAAATATGCATACATTGGATGGTTATTCATATTTCTAACCGAAATTTCACCTGCCGTATTTGTACCATTATATCTGACTTGAAGATTTCCCAACTGAATAACAGAATTAGCAGGAGTAGATGCATTAATAAATCCTTGATAATTCACACTTGCACCACTTTGATTGCTAGAGGTCTGACTGGCTAAATACCATCTTGTGCCATCATTGTAATATATTCCCGGAACTACATTATTAGGAGATATTCCGGCAGTTGCCGTATTATATACAAACATTCCAGCTGTATGCGAAGCTAAAGGAGCAGTGGTAATTGTGCTTGTAAGAGCAACCCTTGGGATTAAAAGCCCCTTATTGGTGGCTGATGCCTCCAGTATAGCATCACTATTTGGAGCAGCAGTTCCAATACCTACATTTCCAGTTCCGGTAAAACCTAAACTGTTACCTCCCAAATTTAAGTTTCTATTTCCTGTGAGTGTTCCATCTGTATTATAAATATTACTGCCACTTCCTCCGCTTCCTGCAAACTTCTTCCAAGCTGTACCTTCAAAATAGTAATAGCCTGTTGCATCAATATTTGCAGCTTGCCCTGTCGCAGTCCCAGTTGAAATATCATTAATATAGACAAAAGTTCCATTGGGAACTCCAGACATATTTAATGCTTTCAATCTATCAATTCTTGGCGCAATAACGCCATCAACACTTGTAGCAGATATGTTTCTAGCTACAATATCCAGAGTAGCTGAGGGAGCAGTTGTATTTACGCCGACTTGGGAACTGACAAAAATACTGCAGCCGAAAGTCCCTAATAAAGTAATTAAATTTTTCATTTTAAATGTTTTTTAAATTAATATATATCTAGTTTCACATGAACTAAATCCAATCATGTACTAAATTATACAACCTTAGCTGTTGAAAATTCAAAGCTTACCTTCAACCACTTTACTTATGCATGAGAAGAAATGAAGGCATTAAACCTATAAAGAAAATAGTTTTACTAATGAATAATATCTCCTTTTACTAATCACTTACAAAAATATTAATTTGACATAATTATCAACCAAACAAGGCTATCACATTAGTATCACACACTGTTTTAATTAAATTTTTAATACCTAAAATGCATATTTTCTGATATTTTATTATTTCAATTTTTTTATTTATATTTTTTACCCCATAATAGTAATTATGTGAAATTATTTGCAGTTACAAAAGCAAGCAATTTTTATTATACAAACATCAATTATAAACCTTGTTTCAGTGAGAATATATAATACAATTACATCAATTCAGTACTAAAGAATTTCTAAGAACCTGTAAAAATAATTCAGAAAGCACATCTTTTCTTCCTACATTTTTATTCTCTATTTTTCACCAGTATCCAGTCTGAATACTTAACAGCGGTGTTCTTTTTATTATTTTCATTCCATGTCACAGAGAACCAATAACTTCCTGTAGGGATATTTCTTCCTGCGATGTTTCCATCCCATTTATATTTATTGGATTGATTACCCTGGTAAATTCGTGCACCATATCGATCGAAAATACTAAAACCCAAATTTTGTTTAACAGCCAATGAAGAATAGTCTAATATATCATTCATTCCATCTCCATTTGGTGTAATTACATTAACCAGATTAGGAATTGTTATAGTAATATCAATTGGCAAGCAGTCGTAGGTATCTTTTACATATATCTTGGCTTCTCCTCTTGGTAAATTATTAAATACATTGGAGCTCTGCCAGTTGATATTATCTATTGAATATTGATAAGGAGGAACTCCACCTATTACATTCACTGTGATTGTGCTGGATGAAATATCTACATTGTTGATTACTGGATGTTCGGCAGGATATACAGTCACATTTTGAGTCGCGGTACACTCTCCGGTTTTTAATTTCACCCAATAAATACCAACTCCAACATTTGTTATGGTTTGAGTTGTAGCACCGGTACTCCACAGATAAGATACAAAACCAGGCCCCGCATCTAGGGTTGTTTTGTCCTCAATACAGATTATTTTGTCTTTTAAGACAGTAGAAAGTACAGGAGCTATTACGACTAAAGTTACTTTCGCTATAGCATAACATCCATTTGAATTGGTCACTTTAATATAAACGATCCCATTTGGAGCAGTGTATATGGCTGGTGTACTAATTTCGTTTGTTCCGTTAGTTGCGTCGGTTAAAGATGGATAGTATCTTTTAGTAACTCCAGCTTGTGAGCTTACGGGAGCTGTTGTCAGATTAAAAGAACCCAGTGCCGGAGTTGCTTCTATAAAGCAAGATCTCAGTGTGGTGTCTTTTACAGTGACGGTTGGGGCCACTTTTAAAGCTATTGTAGCATCATTATTATCACACAATACAGATGTTGGATCTTTGATAACGACGGAAATATTTGTATCCGTATCATATTGAAAGTCTGTAGGATTGACAATAGGTGTTCCACTTCCAGTAATATAATATATGAAAGTATAATTGTTGGGGTTTGTTGCAAACTGCGGATTGAATGTTGTTAAGTCAATATGAGCCATTCCGCTCAAATCAGGACACTCGAACTTGGTGATTGCTGTTTGTAAAAGAGGAATTTTGTCTACATAAATTTTTACGTTTTTAATAGAGTGTCTTGCTCTTGCTCCTCCTGTAGACGCAGAAAATCCAAAATATCCTACATTCATTGCTGCCGCAGCACCTGCAGGAGCAAAAGATTGGTTGACAATAAGGTTTCCGTCAAGGATTATTTTCACAATCCAGTTGGCAGGAGCTGCAGGATCTAATTCTCCACTTACTTCAACATGTTTATAAGTTGTTCCTTGAAATGGCTGTGTTGCATTGAGGTCTGCGGAGTGAAAGGAGCTTCCTAAGACATTGTAAAATTCAATATTATTGGTGTCTGTTGTATTTTGAACTTGTCCGTATGCAACATGTACTTTACTCATTCCTGTTTTTCCGGTAATATTATTATAAGCGTCAAAGGCAGTAATAAAACCTATAGCATTTTTAGGAACACCCATTCCAGAGCCAATGATACTTGCAATTGGCGGATTAGCCAGATACCAAAATGCTATACCATCCCCGGTATATGTTTGATTTGAATCCATTCTAAAATCAAATTCTACCCGCCACTTATCACAATATTTTAAGTTAATCGGTTCATTCAGTTTTATAGACCCGGATTTATCATTGATATCGGGAGTGAGTTGTACAAAATCACCGTTAACTACTGTGGGATCCAGCATTGTCCATCCCGTAGTGTTTATAGGATTTCCTGTTAACTGATACGTCTGTGAGATCAGTTTTACAGGAAGAGCAAGTAATATAAAGAAGAAATAAAGGAATATATTTTTTTTCATCATTTGTATGTTTATTGGTAAGTTGTGGGATAATTAATATTGATTTACATTATTAATTTCAATACTGTTCCCTGTTTCATTAGTATTCAAGCATAGATATTTTAGCAAGAGTTTTATCCCCTTGACAGAACAACTACAATGAACCATACATTATCAAAAGTATCGCCCGATCTGTAGCCCTAGTAAAGTAATATTTTGATTGTTTAAAGTAGAAATCGCAGCTGCCGATTTTTTTAGAACCCATAATTAATATTATTCCTATATGTAATTAATAATTAATCAGTTTTATATTGAATAATTAATAGAAAAAATATTATCGCAAAACGGTAATTTTAAGTAAGGCTTAGATTTTAAACCTAAGCCTGTCCTTTAAAAACTACTAACCCAGAATAGAATTTGGTTTTGTAACACGTTAAAAATGACTAAAAAGAATTTCATAGATTAGCAGTTAATTGGTTTATCCACCAATGCAGAACCAGTATTTTTTATATAAAGCAAGCATCTTCATCTTTACCGTAAACCTGCAGATATAAACAAGCTCTGTCTGCAGCTATCTCTGTGGACCTTTTACAGCAACAATAGGTATTAAGATACACTTTTAGAGATTGTATCTATTTCAACCTGATAACAAAAAGCTTGGGAAAATAGCATGCACAATATTTTTTTTCATTTGTTTTGGTAAATAAGTTTTTTATAATAAAAAGGCTATCTTTTTGTGTAGAAAGTCAAAACACGGGATAGAAAAATACCCCGCATTTTGAAGAAAAATATGGATGTTTACTTTATTTCTTTATTGGATTAATCAAGATTATATTCTATATTTTTGAAGCCATTTATGTAAAGTAGTCCTGGGTATTCTATATTCATTAATAACTTGTTCTTTAGTCATTTGGTTACTTGAAATTACCTCAATAATATGTTCTATGATTTCTCTCGTATAAATATTTTTCCTAAACTGTGGCAGTTTTGTACATGGTTTATCTCTTGTAGATCGTGAATTACCGGTTTTCGTAGGGGAATATAATATGAGGTGATGGGAATACAATCTGAAAAAGTCATAATCCAAAAGCTTGCTCCATTTTAAAAGTATTCTGGTGTCTAAACTTGCGGAACGGAACATTTGTTCAACATCTGCATCTGTACATTTGAAAAAATTACATATACGTGATGAATCTATTTTATATTCTATAGTTGATTGCCTGATAAAAAAACCGATATGAATATCTTTTAAGTTTTCCATTTATAAAATCTATAAATAATTAATACAGAGTATTATGTTTTTAAATAATTTATTAAACTTTAATGTATGTCAAACTTATAAATAAGAGAGAATAGAACAAAAAATACAAATATCACATTGGTATCACATCTCCTTTTCCCAAGAAACAACGACAACATAATCAATTATTTACTTTTATTCCAACAAAGAAATATCGATAAATTTAGTAACACGAATATAATAAGTCGGTAACAGATCGCGGATATATATAATAAATAACTTTATTGTATATAAGTGAAATGTAAATGAATAAGATATATCCAATAAATTTTCCTTGAGCCATTATATCAGTAATTGAAATAGAGAATAAAATTAAGTGAGATTTTTAAGCCATAAATAAATATCCTCATCAGATAATATGTTTAATTTTTTTCTTAGACGATTTTTCCTAATCTGGACAGCCCGGGGGGTTACAAAAGTGTATTGAGCGATTTCTTTAGAAGAAAAGTTGAGATATAAGTATGCACAAAAAGTCAGTTCACTAGTCATCAATTTAGGATCAATTTTAAGAAGAGCATTAATAAAGTCTGGGTAAACCTCCCCGAATCTTGTAAGAAACCCTGGATCGCTATCTTTCGCAAGTTGAATTATAATATTAAAGGATTCATTTACTTTTTGTTCAAGTAATTGATTCTTTTCATTCCCTTTTGCTATGACTTCTTCTTGATCATTAATTGTTTTTTTTGCTGACTTATGTTTTTTTATAAGATAATAAATTGACAAAATAATTGACAAGGATAAAATTGCTGCAAAAGCACACATATATATGTCTTTTTTTGCCTCATCTTCTTTTTGAGACAATAAAAATTTATTAAGTACAGTTTTGGAAAAATCATCATATTCTTTTTGTGACTGAAGATTGTTTTGTAAAACTACCGTTTTTGCATCATATTCATTTGCCTTTTTAAAATTCTTTAGCTCACGATATACTCTTGAGATCTGGTAATGAATGGTGGGTATATTGTATCGATTACCAAGTTCCTCCATGTTTTCCAGAGATTTAAGATAATAAATGAGTGCTGAGTCATTTTTTTTTTGTTTTTCCGCCATCAGTCCTAAGGCAAGATAGATACGAGATTTGTCTTTATAATTGAACTTATTGGCAATGCTCATAGACCTATTTATATAATATTTAGCTGAATCATGTTTTAATTTTTTAGATAGTAACAAACCTTTATACATATAAAATTCAGTTAATTGCTGAGCAGGAATATCTATCCCATGTTGTTCAGATATAATTCCGTTTGTTTTTTTTAAAGAATAATATAATGAATCCCATTTTCCTTCATTAAAATACATACGGCTGAAATTATTGTATGCTTTAATTTTAATGAGATTTCTAGTTTTCTTATCTTCTATTTTATCAATAAATACAAATCCTTTCCTTAACTCTTTTTTTGCGTCATTAATAGAAAAAGACGGTATGTAATCAGATGGTATACTAGATGTTATTGAAATTTCTGCCATTAAAAGAGGATCATTTTTAGAATACTCTTCTTTTTCAGCAAGCATCAAATGTTTTAACCCGGTATTGAATCTTAAAAATCTAATCATTGCATGCCCAATATAAAAATGGCTATATGCTCTTCCTAATGAATAATCAGCTTTTTTACTATAACTGAGTGCTTTATCTGCATACTGATAGCTGGCTTCAATATCCATTATCTGATATTTCTTTTCTGCTGAATCCAAAAGAATATTAATTTTTTGCTTTTCAACTCTTGATTTTGAAGATTCAAAAAAAGAAGACCATTCCTGAGATTTTAAAGATTTGGAAGCCAATAAACTTATAATAATATATAGAATATTTTTTAACATAATTTTCATAACAAATTTAAAAGTAATAAAGAGCAATAGAGTTCAAATTGTAGTATTCAGAATTGGTTAATGGTTAACACATTTAATAAAATAAGTAAGACTAAAATAATTTTAATGACAGGTTAAAAAAAAATTGATAATGTTTCGAAGTGGAAGAAACTTCATTAGAATCCATTATTAAATATTACTTTTTAAGGAGTTTAGAATTTACATTTTAATCTCTCCTTCTTTCATTAATTATTCTATGTTTTCGATACTGCTCTTTCCAGAATGTCAATCATATTATTATGCAACCTTTTTCCAAAATCAGCCAACTCATGCTTTATAGAAAACAAACAGGCTATTGTTCTCTGTTTGTTTGACCAAACTATTCATTTTTAAATTTTTCAACTCTTTTGGAAGTGCATTTGGGGTAATTCCCGTCTGTCTTTTTAAGACCCTGAACCTTATTTTTCCAGTATAATAAGGTTTATCAAGAATGAATGTTTTCCATTTCCTATTTAATAGGTCTACTCTATCTTTTACAACACGAATATGTTTTATACATTCAGGGCTTAATTCCTCCTTTTTTTTCATATTACAATTTAAATTAAAAATGTTTTTATACAGATTACCAATTGGTAACCGGTTATTAACAGGTAATAAGTAGCAAATGGGGGATTAATATTTATTATTTTACATAGCAGCTGATGTAATAAAATAATTTTATTTTGGAATTATTTTAGCTAGGTAAAAAAGTAACACCAAAATTAAACAAAAAAATAATAATTTATGATCATTTTAAAAAAACAAATGTAGGTTTAGGTATTTTAACTAAGAATCTTATAGTAAATTATAGTGATTATCCTAAAAGACATTATCTCTACCAATAGCTGAATATGATTATAAATAACAAAAGTATTTTAGAACAATATACAAGCAATATTACTTATTAATCTGATAGGTAGCGTTTTACTACCCTTGATTTTATATTTACATAATCTTAAAAAGTTTAGTTGAAAAATATCAAATTTATAAGATAATTAAACTTAATAAATAGTGATTTTCCATCATCAATGTTGATTCTTTGTTCAACCTATCTTTGAGCCCGAAAGAAATTCCACTTAATAAAAGTGAAATAAAAAATGCGAAAATTAATTTATTCTTCATAATAAATCCTTGGTTTGTTAGACTTCATTGTTGTTTTATTCACAAATCACTTTATATTGATTATGAGCTTTACAATTATACACTTCAATTTATTATAAGTGGTAATTTTGAGGTATCACATAGATATAACATTATTGTAAATTACAGAAAATCAATACCGAATGTAAGCTATTAAATCAATGCAAATTTTAAGAAAAACTTTAATACTGTAAATCTAGATTTCTATATTTTGCCAATATTTAAATGTCGAAAACTCTTTTAGCAATTTAAAATATTGGATTAGCTATTAAGCCTAAGAGGAAATGATCATTAAATTGTGTAAAAAAACAAGCATCAAAAAAACTCCTGTAAAGTACAGAAGTTAAGAGATCTTCAGGCTCCCAATGTTAACGAAAATGATATATTGAAGGACATCTACAACCGTCCTTATACCAAGACCGGAAAACTCAAGCTGCTGGAACATGAATTTGCAATTGGGAATATTGAAGGTAAGGATTATTTAGTGTAACTAAAAGCCATAGGCAAGAGTAAAAGAACATCTTACTTATTATTTCAACATATAATATATCAGCAAATCAACAGCAACCGATATTCACCGTCGTTTTCTACAGGAGCCCTATGAATACATGGCAGCGCCTGCTGTTCCGGATGATCTACAGCAATTCTCCAAAGATGGCCTTTTCCTAAATTTACTGGTTCTGCGTTGGGTTTAGGCTGATAATGAAGATCAAAGAAATATTCTTTGAGAAAGTCTTCAAATTCTTCTTCTGGGCCATCGTGTAGTTTTTTGAGCTGTTCCCGGATTTCAGGAATCAAAATTTTCTGTTCGACCTGATCATTGGAAATGATATCGCTTGCTGTTCCATGATAAGTACATAAAAAGGTATCTGTCCCGATGGGTGAACGGTCTACATGATATGAATATACATCTGTTGAAATGAAACCGAGTTCTTCATCCCGTTCATAGCATTTCAGCAAATTAAGAACCGGAGATGCTCCAAAGTCAGTCAATAACTGTAAATCATTTAAGATCATTTTTCTTGCCGCATCTCCTTCTTCTGATAATTGCAGTGCCAAAAGATCCTGGGCGGAAACCACCGTTACATCTTCTTTTAACTGCAGTTGAGAAACGATTTCTGCAAAATTTCCAACTAAATTCCGATGCCAGCAAATGGCATTCATAGTTCCTTGAAAATTACGACTTACAAGTTCTGAGAAAGAAGATACCACATCTATTTGCCGGTTGTCAGAAAATATATTGCTCATGTTTTGAAATAAACAGCTTAATTGCTTATTTGTCTGCAAAAATACGGAATAGGTTTTCAAAATTGCCACTGCAAAAAAAACCGGACATACTTTTAACCGGAAAATTTTTATTTGACACTCTTCTTTTCTCTTCCTATTATATTTATTCCTAACTTCGAAGAAACTATCTCTCAACGAATTAACATCCAGTACCAGCTATGCAAATTTCACCTTCCGCCAGCTTAGCACCTTATATAAAAAGTTATACCGTTGTTAGCATTGACAAGGATCTCAGGGATGAAGTCTTTTATCCCAGCGGATATATAGACCTGATCGTCAATATTTCCGGTGGTGCTGCGGCTACTATTATCAATGGAAAAAGAAAGAATACTCCGGATATAGAGCTTTTGGGACATCTCACTCTTCCCACCCGGCTTACCGTTGCACAGGGAACTTCGGTACTGATAGCACGGATCTATCCGTATGCCGGTACTTTATTCTTTTCTGATCCTCTGTCAGAATTCACGAACTACGCTACTGATATGTATGATGTAGCAAAAAGTGAAAGCAGGGATTTGTATGACCGCATCATGGAGGCCGATGGTCTTCATGCAAAAATTAATATTTTAGAAACGTACTTTATTCAACAGCTGAAAAAAAATGAAGGCCGTGTAAAGAAAGCCACAATCCTTCATGAACTCAGCAAGCAGTTTTTCATGAATCATCACACATTAGATTTGCCTGCTTTGGCCCAGGACTCAGGGTTATCAGAAAGATATATTCAAAAGCTTTATCTTATGAATATGGGCATAAGCCCTTCTGCTTTTGCGGCTGTCATCAGATTTAATAAAAGTCTTCAAATGGTTCTCAACACCCCGGAATCACTTACTGCTATAGCTTATGACTGCGGTTATTATGATCAGGCCCATTTTATCAAAGAGTTTAAAAAATTTACAGGCATCACTCCTTCTGCATCCAGACATTCGCTAATTAAAAATGATATAGATCTTCAACAGGCTGTCAATATTGGTTTTTAATTTTATTTTGCAGGATGATTGCTACTGAACATATCTCTGTGCATCTTCCAACCCTCGGCTGTATTCTTCCAGATTACGATTACTTTTCCGTCATCCAGCTTTTTACCTTCTAAGTCTGTCATTTCGTAATAACTTTCTTCAGTAACCGATGTTTTACCATCTCCGTACAGGTTTTGAATCGTAAATTTAACATGCACCTTAGGTCCGTTTTTAAAAAAATTGAGTATTTGTTCTCTTCCACAAACCGGTGCTGCACTGGGAGGAAACAGACAGGCATCATTCGTATACCTTGTGAGAATTGATCCGTCATTTTTGTTTGCCAGGTCGGCATAGATTGTATTACTGGCTTCAATAGAGTTTCTTACCGTTTTCATAAGATTTTTAGTCTGGGCATTACACCAAGGGGCAAGCACTAACAGCGTGCTTAGAATAAGTAACTTTTTCATTGTAATTTTTTCTACAAAGCAAGTCATTCCTGCGGGTAAAAAATTGTAAAATAACGAACAAGCTTATTTTTTCAAATCAAAAGTATTGTATTAAAAAAAACAGCGCACTCTTTTGGAGAACACTGTTTTATATATAAGGTTATTAATTTTCAGTTTTGTTTTTTACTTCTTTAATATTTTTTCTGTTACTGCAGAAGATTTTGTTTTAAGTTTAATGTAATATACTCCTGTCTGAAGAGAAGATAATACTATCTGTTCCTGCATCAAATTCAAAGTTCCCTGTTTTACCAGCTGTCCTGCAGCACCAAAGATTTCGTAAGAGATTAAAGGTTCTTTACTTCTGATTGTAAGTACATCCTGAACAGGATTCGGATATAGTTGTATTCCTGCCTGAACGGCTGTTTCTTCTACTGACATCTGACTGCATGCCGATTTAGCATATTTTGTAAAAAATGACTGAGATTTTCCTCCTGCTACATTGACAGCCATTGTATTGACATTATCATTAGCATCTGTAAACAATTGGTCATGAAAAAAACCTCCCACAATATAATTACCATCTTTATCTGCAGCTACTGCCGTAAACTCGTCTACCACATTAAAATTACTGCGGATTTCCCCAGCTCCCAAAACAGCTCCTGTATCTTTATTAAACCTAACCAATAAAGGATCTGATCTGTCTCCATCAGGTCTAGTCATTGTATAGCTGCCCCAGATGTCAGACCAGCTCCCTTTGGCAAATGCTATTTCGTTTCCATTAATAGCAATAGTTCCTTTCGTAAAACGATATCCAAACTGAAGACCGGACATTCCTTCAGGGGTTCTTGCCCACTGTACCAAACCAGCAGCATTAAGCTTCATAACAAACGGAACGGCTTCAACATAACTTCTTAAAGGAAAAGTATAACTCCCAAAAGTTGCAGGTACGGTTATCCCATTGAAATAACGTCCTGAAATGTAAATATCCGATGTAGCCGGATCTTTTATAATAGAATGAATTTCATCATCCGTACTTACCGATCCATTATCAAGTTCTTTTCTCCATACCTCCGCTCCGGTAGTTCCATCAAAAGCTAATACATAAGCGGCTTTCGTAAATGGTACATTATTATAGGAAAGATCGATAAGGTTACTAAACCCGGCATCCATTCTCTTTCCTGCAAGATAATAGCGATTCAAGCTTTCATCGTATACCAGATTTACTTTACCTTCTCTTCCTACTGCATTTATTGCATCTCCGGTGATAGGAAGAAGTACAGGAGCAGCAGGTGTCATATTACCATTATCATAATTAAATTTAACGGCATAATACTGATAGGTTGAAGTAAACGTTGAAGGCACTGTAATTAACCCATTCAAATGAGTTCCCGCCCGGAATCCCATCACAGCATGGATATTTTTGGAAGAGTCCATGTACATCATCTGAACATCGCACATACGGGTGGAATAATTAACATCTCCCTGCAAAGGTTTACTCCATGCCAACGTACCGTCAGAAGTATTATATTTCAACAAAAAAGCTGCTTTATGGGCAGGATCTATCGTTTGGTCATAATGGGTATACAACGGTAGTGTATGAGTATCATCAAAATGTACAGGAACAGCACTTGGATCTCCTACATATGAATTATTATAAATGGTGGCCATCACATATAATCCACCGTTATTATCTACTTTAATATGCCAGGCATTTTCTCCGTCTCCTGATCCTCCTATTGGTCTGGACCATCTTATATTCCCTTCACAATCGGCGGAGAACAGAAAAAGGTCACTAAGCCCGTAGTTGTTTACAGCTGTACCGTTCAGGTTTTGCCCCTGCTCACGCATCGTTGCAAGATAATAAGTATTGTTGTTGTTATCCACTACAATATCCCTTATGGATTCATCAAATACATAATGAAATCCCGGATCTGCCGAGCCTGTTATTCCTCCGGCCTGCTTTCCCCATTGCCATTGGTAGGTCTGGCTAAAAGATAATGCCGGCAGTATCAGAAGCAGTCCCCACAGTTTGTTTTTTAATTGTATCATAAAAATTCTTTTAGTTTTCACATACTATAAAAAAACAGTGCTCCCCGAAGAGAACACTGCTTTATAAGCTACTAATTTTTAATTAGTTTTCCTTGTAATGAGGTGTCTCCCGTTTGTACAATGACAATGTAAACACCTTGCAGCCAGCTGTTAACTTCTACGTCTACCTCTCCGGAAGCCGCTTTCAGTTCTTTACGGAATTTGACATTGCCCATGGCGTCAAAAACTGTAATCTGTTTTGCCAGTAATTTTTCACTGCCCGTATTATACGAGATTTTCACTTTTTCCTTCGCAGGATTTGGTATCATTTTCAGAGAAGAAACTGAAGCTGCAATTACGCTTCTTCCAGCATTTCTCATACCCATCCAGTCCGGATCTACCGCTTTGGTAGTAAACTTACAAGTTTCATTTGAGAATAAAATCTCATCTGTACCCTGGAAGCTTGAGTTTGGATAGAATGCCAATGGATTAGCATTCATATCATACACTCCTCCTGCCGGAATAGTGATGATAGACGGAATATAACTTCCATATCCATTAAGACTCGAAACCGTAAGACTTATCGGCTGACTTCCAGTATTTTGAATAATACCAGTAACTTCGTAATGATCTCCAACCCACTTCATCCCTTTAATACTTGATTCAAGCTTACATTCCGTTTCAAATCCACATTCTTTACCCGGATAGTAATTCATAGTTCCGGAAGTAAATACACATCCTAAATGATCAATTTGAAGCTGATATGTTCCCGGAGCACTGATATACAACGGATAGATAAAATTATTATTTCCGCTCTGGATACTGTTTCCGAACAGCTGCCAGTCATGATGATCAAAGATTCCTTTTGGTCCTAGAATGTAATTCTTTCTAAGACATTCATCATAACATCCTGTAGGAAATACCCACATCAGACTTTCAATGCTTAATGGAACTTCTGTATAATTACTTACTTTACAGCCACTTGGTGCAGTATAAATAACCTGATAAGCACCACCTTCATTTACTGTAATAGACTGACCTGTCATTCCATTACTCCAGTTGTAATCTCCTGCAGAAGGTCCTGAAGCTGTTAACTTAATTTTATAAGGCTGACAGCTCACCAAGCTATAGGTTACCGTAACCGGTGATGGTGGAGGACTTACCGTAATGGTAAAGTTTTTAGAACTTGTACATCCTGATGTACCCGGAGTTCTTACTTCCAGCGTATAAACATATGTACCCGCAGATAATGTACCTGTATCAAAAACAATCGGATAAGGGCCAGCACTCCATGGAGCTGATACCAATCCTCCGTTTTTCTTCCATTGGTATTCCAGTGTTGTATCCGTTACAAGTCCACTCAGGATTGTAGAAGATCCTTCACAGATATTAGCTTTTCCGGATATATTAACATATGGAGGATTTTTAAGCGTCACAGGGATTGCTTTCGTACTCATGATACTTGTTCTGCATCCATCTGAAGATACCAGCACAGGCCAGTAGCTTCCTGACTGAGTTGGAGTAAACACCGGAGAGTTTGGTGCCCCAGCCACAGGCTGAGAACCATTCATCCAGATATACTGGCTTGGAGATCCGAGAGTACTTGTGAATACTATATTAGGAGCACTTCCAATACAAGCAACAAGAGCAGGAGGTGCCATATTACCGTCAAGAGTTGCCTCTTTCACGCTGATATTAATAACAGAAGAAGAATATTCACATCCGTTAGGCGTTTTAATTTTCAGCTGTATTGTTTTTGTTCCGCTCGTATTGTATGTTATCGTAGCATTTGGCCCCCCGGTTACATAAGATGTACCATCAAAGATCCAGGTATATATATTTCCGGGAACATAGGATATAGGAGAGAACGTAATCGCCTCACGTACACATATCCATGCCGGAACCAGGAAGCTGGTACTTGGAACCGGAGCCAATGTAACAGTCTGTGTAGTAGTACACGTTGGTTTCCCAGGTGCAGACATAGTCATTGTAAAGGTATAAGTACCTGGCGCCAGATTGTTATAAGTAGCCGACTGTCCTGTTTGTGTTGGCTGCCCTGGGCTGGTAAATGTATAAGTAATAGATGCCGGATTGATTTCAAATATGGTAGATGTATTGAAAAGAGTTACATTGTAGCCGCTTCCGTTACACACTGTACTTACATTGAATTTAGGCTCGTAGTTCTTTCTTACTTCTACCCCTTTACTGTACCAGCATGTACCGTATCTTAAACGTACAAAAACAATATGTGCACCAGCAAGAGTCGTCTGATATACCGGTGTAGCGGTTCCCTGTCCGGAAGACAGAGTAAGTACACTGTCTGACAACCACTGAATTTCATCAGGAGTTCCAATGTAAGATAAACCGGTAACAGAAATTGTATTACACCCTGACCATTGTGGAACAAAATTGATCTGAGGATCTGTTGTACAGCCTCCACTACTCGGACATAACTGAGTTACGTTAACATTCTGAGAATACACCACACAGTTATTAATATCTACCGCCTGCACTTTATAGGTTCCAAAAGCACCTGCACCTGATATTGTATATGAGTTCGTAGTAGCACCCGGTATGATTCCATTATTTTTATACCATTGCCATGAAATAATATTGGTAAGCCCCGTAGAACTGTTAGCCGTAAGAGTATACGGTGTCATTGTTGTAGGGTCACAAACCGTAATATTATATACCGGAGAAATGGTAATAATAGTCTCTGGATAAATTGTAAAGTTGGCACTTGCTGTTGGCTTATAATTACATCCGTTAGTTCCTGTATATGTTACAGTAACTACCTGAGAAACATTACTTCCTGAATTATTTGAGATATACCCATTATTTGGGAAACTATAATTTCCGGACGGATTGAATGCTGTAGTATACGTTGTTCCGTTAGCAAATGTAAAAGTAACACTGGTAGCCGTAGTAATCGTTCCCTGATTTACCGTGAACGAAAGGTTTGAACCTAGACAAACTCCGCCTACATTTGTAAAGTTTACTACCGGAAGCGTTATTAAAGATACCGGTATGCTGATAATTTTCGTTACCCCGCATTTTACAATTCTTAAATTCAGAGTTGTACTGCTTGTAGAAGAGATCTCATTGAAATTTACAGTAATATTAGCAGTACCCTGCCCTCCTATAACACTTCCGAAGTTGGAACTTCCAAATGTCCATTCCATAAATTCCGGAACAATTCCGTTCAGATTAGCACTGAAAGTCTGAGTACTACTCGGACAGAAAGGTCCTGGATTAGGATTAATCGTAATAGAATTAAGATCTAAAGGTGCTACATTGAAAGAAGTTGGAGCCGAAAGACATCCTGCACTGCTGATTGATTTATTCTGTGCAGACACCGTATATGATGAAGCACCAGCGTTAAATATAACCGTTACAGAAGATCCCGCATTACTTCCCTGAATCGTTCCGTTGGTAACACTCCAAACCGGAACCATTCCGGCATCAACAGGGCTGATAGTATACACATAAGGTCTTCCCGAACATACTTTTGTCTCCCCGGAAATAGTACCTGTAGGAGCCTGCGGAATTGGTAATACCTTAATGATTCTTGCATTACTTTCACAACCACCACCTTGTTTAGTAGCAGTAATAGTATAAGTACCTGCTGCTGTAAATGTATAGTTAAATGGTCCTGTCATTACTCCGGACGTGAAAGAAGATCCTCCCGTGGTTACTTTCCAGGTAACAGGTACGTTAGGATTAGCCGTAAATACCTGGCTTGTTCCTGCACAGATTTCGTCTGTACCACCACTTACTGCTACCGGTGCTTCCACTACAATATCAATAGAAGCCTGACCTTCACATGGTAACAAAGTATTGTGATAGTTTGCTACAAGGTGATAAGTACCAGGTTGAGTAGCAGAGAAAATAGCTTCATTTCTCTGTTGAGTATAATATAACTGACCTCCTGCAGGACCTGTTACATTCCATTGAACGCTGGTTGTAGGCCATTGAGGAATTGAATACGTATATTGCTTACCTGCACATACTACCGCTTGTCCTTTCACTTTTGCATTAGCTAAAACTACAGGAATTTTGATGGTAGTCCATTCAGGACAAGCACATTCAGATAAGTACATTACATAGCCAAAACCATCAAGCGGATCTACCTGATCCCACTTCACTTCGATTTCGCTTCCGTAATTATTCACAATAGATCCTCCAATGACTTTCCATTGTCCTTTATTACATCCGTCCTGTGCGCTGTATTTTTCAACACTGCCTTCACACACTACAGATGCGCAGTTAATTTGAACAGGATCTGATTTCAGTACCTTGATTTCCTTTTTAAATGTGCTCTTGCAGCCGCACTTATTGGTTACCGTCAACCGAACAGTAAAGTTACCGGGATTAGTATACACATGAGAAGGTTCAAAAGCTGTGGAAGTGGATGTAGCTCCATCTCCAAATTCCCAGAAATAATTAATAATATCCGATCCTCCGTTTTGTTCAGAAAGGTTATCAAAATACACCGTTGTATTTTTACATACGGTATTGTCCAGATTTAACAATTCAAATTTAGCAATCGGTCTGTTGATTTTTTCAATACAGATGGTCTGAGTTTCAACAGTTCCGTCATTATATGTAATAACAGCCTGTAAAGAACCATTACCTGCAGCTCCCCAGTTAACATACGCTAAGGTATTCCCGGGCCCTGAAGGACTTAAAGTTCCTCCTGAAATAGACCATTGTACATTTGAAACATTCGGGCCCTGAACCAGATATTTGACAGCATCCAGTGAATTCTCACAGACCCGCAGACATTGGGAAGAATTGATGTAGGAAACAGCGACTCCGTTGTCAGGAATCTGGTCTTCTTTTTCGCCACGGAATTCCTGGCATCCGACCTGTTCAGTCCATGTAATTCGAGCTTGCGCTTGTAGTACCCAAGGTACCAAAAGCCAACATAGTAGCAGCCATCTAAAGATGTGCTCCCTACCAAAATAGGTGTTGTTTTTCATAGTTATTAAAAAAGTTATTAATTTTTTTGTCAAATTAATAAAAAATTTAATACAAAAATCATTTAATAGTGAAAAAATAACATAATTTTATAATTGAATCCCAACGATATAGATAAATTCATACTTATATGTTATTTCACCACTCTATTAGTTATGTAAAAAAAATCCACTCTATCTTAATTTTTACAGCTAAAGACCGTTATAAACCAAATAAAATTCTAAATTTCAACTTATTAAAACCCAAAATACATCATCAAAATAACAATTTATTTATTTTTTACTAAAAAAGTTAAGTTTACATTTAAATTAATCACTTTAAAAATCACAAAAAAGAAATCTAATTTTTAAATTAAATTTCTCATCAGCCAACACCATCTTCCTATAAACAGCCCTCATAGCAGCCAGCCTATTCTTCAATACAAACATGCATGAGTATAATAAATGAACATTGCCGACAAGATCAAAATACTTTATCTTTGTTTTTCGAGGCTTATCATAAACATATTATTTGAAGATCTTCCCTATGAAAAACAACAGCTTTTTATTTTCTGCAAAAGGAATTTGTACTGCAGCTTTTCTTTCCTTAAACACAATAGTTTACGCTCAGAAAACCGCAGACATTTCAACAATTTCAGAAAAAACGCTCAACACCATTCTGGAAAAAAACAGAGCTTATTATACACAAGGTAAAGTGGCAGATTATATTCCTGAACTGGGAAAAATGGACGCTAAAGCAATTGCCTTTTCAGTAGTAGATAAAAACGGAAAAATATTCAACACCGGTGATGTAAGTAAAAAATTCACCATGCAAAGTATCTCCAAAATCATATCATTAATGGTCGCTGTAAACGAAAAAGGTGAAGCTCATATTTTTGATAAGATGGGATATTTTGGTTCCGATAAACCCTTCAACCATTTTTCAAACCTTGAAACCACAGGAAAACCCCTTAATCCTATGATGAATGCGGGAGCTATTCTTACCACTTCATTAATTTCAGGAGACGGCGAGAAACCCTTCCTTAAGATCCTGGACATGGTAAGGTATATTACCAAAAATCAGACAATTGAGTATAACAAATCGGTTTACGAATCTGAAAAAGCAACCGGACACCGTAACCGCGGTATGTTTTATATCATGAAAAACAGCGGACTGATTTCAGGAAATGAAGACCAGCTGGATAATTATTTCAAACAATGTTCTATTGAACTTACCGCTGAAGATCTTGCAAAAATCGGTTATTTCTTTGCCAACCAATGTGTAAGGTTTGACGGGGATGCTGCTTATAAGAATACAGATATGGCAAAATTGGTAGAGTCACAAATGCTGACTGCCGGAATGTATGAATTCAGTGGTGAATATTCCAGAACCGTAGGTCTTCCAAGTAAATCCGGTGTCGGAGGCGGAATTACCGTAAGTGTTCCCGGAAAAATAGGAATTGGTGTATTCAGTCCTTCTTTGGATCAGCACGGCAATTCACTAGCAGGATATCACATGATTTTAGACCTTGCAAAACAATACGGATTAAGTATATTTTAAATTTTGACAGCCTCTTAATGCATAATCTGTTCATCGGATCATAAAATTCCGTTAGCTGACCACCTTTAAAAGGCTTATTTATCAGAAAAATCTTAACGACCAACCTATTTAAAAACAGTAAGTATATCAAGTACTTGCTGTTTTTTTATGAATTTCGGAAAGATATTTTAATTATTCATAAAAATACCTATCTGTTTATTTATCAAAAAGATAGATAAAGTTCACAAATAATTTAAATTAAATCACAATATATTGATTAATTTTACATAAATTCGCATATCCGTTTTATCAGATTGATAAAGGCTATTCTAACAATTCCGGACCCCATTCATAGTATATTATCTTTTTGTAATATACCCGAAAACAAATCTCTCATTTTTGAAATATTTTATTTTTTATTCCTATATTTGCTTAACATTTTTTTAACTATAAATATTTATAATTATAGTTAATAAGATTGTACCGGCCATGTTTATAAGAATAAGAAAACAATAAATATACTTTAATAGCATTTGAACAATTGATATTTTACTATTAAAAAATCATTATCAAATTGCATTTATGATTGAAGATATACTATAGTTTTATTATTTTTATTTCCTCATAACAGCAAATCTCGATTTATGTCGATGGTATTTGTGTTTTGCTATGAGATATCATTAACTATTCCTATACCGTAAATGCTATGAAAAACTTGACCAAAATCAGACTGATGCCTTTTGAAAAGCCGGATATCAACCTTATATCATGCAATCTGTCAACCCATAACAGATTCTTGAATAATTATCATAAAACAACACCTATCGTTAACGATTTAACAAAAACCAATTTTATTATATCGTAGCAAAAAGCGATCGCCTTATTACCGAAAGGCCCGGCATTTTGTTATGAAACTCTTGCTATCATTCAATAATTATCACGCCATGAAAAACTTAACCATTATTGGACTAACGCCTTTTGAAAAGCCGGACGTTAACCTTATTCCTAGACTGCATCAGGCGGGTGCATTTCCCGTTCTGAGTTTAGGAAACGAGTTAGCAACTGCCCAGGAAGCGTTACATCAACTTGATCAGATAGACGTACCATCGTATGGTATTTATTTTTCAAATGACAATTTCACCGCTCTTCAAATTCCTGAAAAAGTAAGGTTTGCAATCCTTCCGTTCGGAATGTCGAAGCCTTCCGATCTGCCTGCTGTTTATCAGGTAAGCAGCCTGGAAGAAGCCAGACAAGCCGAACAATCGGGAGCAGAAGGAATCATTATCAAAGGAAATGAAGCAGGTGGATGGGTAGGCTATGAATCCACGTTTGTATTATTTCAGCGTGTGATCAAAGAAATTCAGAACATTCCGGTGTGGGTACAGGGAGGAATAGGTCTCCATACTGCAGCGGCATCAAAAGCACTGGGAGCAACGGGAGTTGTACTGGACAGCCAGCTGGCTCTGTTTCCTGAAAGTTCAGTTCCTAAGGATCTGAAAGAAGTATGCTCAAAACTGAATGGTACAGAAACTAAGGTGATTGCTAACCATCGTGTATTGGTAAGACCCAATTCACCTGTATTACCTGAAAATACAACTGCTGAAGATCTGAAACAGTACTTTACCGGTCTGGACCTCAGTACATGCTATATCCCTATGGGACAAGACATTTCGCTGGCAACAGATCTGTATGAGGATTTCAAAACCCTGAAAAAAATGGTTTTCGGATTTAAAGAAGCCATGTATGGACACCTGAAGCAGGCAAAAGCACTTAAAGTAATTGATAAAGGTAACTCTTTAGCTCAGGAATTGGGACTGCGTTATCCTATCGCTCAAGGGCCGATGACCCGTGTAAGCGATGTACCGTCATTTGCCAATGCAGTAGCAGACGCCGGAGCTTTACCTTTTGTTGCCTTATCTTTACTTAAAGGAGAGGCTGCAAAGTCTCTGGTAATGGATACCAAAAAACTTGCTGGTGAAAAAACATGGGGTGTGGGAATTCTGGGATTTGCACCACAGGAATTAAGAGAAGAACAAACTTCATATATATTAGAAGCCAAACCTCCTGTCGTTTTGATTGCAGGCGGAAGACCAGCTCAGGCCAAAGTATTTGAAAAAGCCGGAATAAAATCATTCTTACACGTTCCCTCCCCTGCCCTTCTGGATATTTTCCTGAAAGAAGGTGCCAGAAATTTCATTTTTGAAGGACGTGAGTGCGGAGGCCACGTAGGTCCCCTTTCAAGTATGGTTCTTTGGGAAAAACAAATTGAACGCATCTTAAAAGAAGAACATCCTGAAAACATCAGTGTATTTTTTGCAGGAGGAATTCACAACGCATTTTCAACCGCGTTTGTTTCTATCATGGCCGCACCATTAGCGGCAAGAGGAGTGAAAATTGGTGTATTGATGGGAACTGCTTATCTCTACACCAATGAAGCTGTACAAACCGGAGCCATTCAGGAAGAATTCCAGTCGCAGGCTATGCAGGCAAAAGATACCGTTCTATTGGAAACCGCTCCGGGACACGAAACCCGCTGTTTAAATACAGCATTCGCCCACCATTTCAATACAGAAAAAGCAAAGCTTCTTGCTGCGGGAATGGATAAAAAACAGGTGTGGGAACAGCTTGAAAAATTAAATGTAGGCCGTTTAAGAATTGCAGCTAAAGGTATAGAGCGCCAGGGGAATCAACTTGTCAGCATTCCTAAAGATGACCAACTAGACTTAGGAATGTATATGATTGGGCAGGTAGCTACCATGCACAATCGTGTAATCTCATTAGCAGCCCTGCATCAAAGTGTTGTAGACAATTACGAGCATATTCAGGATGCAGCATTACCGGAAGAACCTGTTTCTACAGAAAAACCTCTGGACATTGCTATCGTAGGAATGGAATGTATTTTCCCGGGTGCTAAAAACCTGGATGAATACTGGAGAAATATTATTTTAGGAAAAGACAGTGTTACTGAAGTACCGGATGAAAGATGGAATAAAGAATTATATTATCATCCTGATTCTGACGGACCGGATGTATCACACTCCAAATGGGGAGGATTTATTCCTAAAATTGATTTCGATCCATTGGCATTCGGAATTCCACCGCAATCTCTTGCGGCCATTGAACCTACACAGCTGTTAACTTTATTGGTTGCAAAGCGTGCAATGGAGGACGCTGGATATGGTGAAAAACACATCAACAGAGAAAACATTTCTGTTATTATAGGTGCTGAGGGAGGAAATGATCTTGCCAACAGCTATAGTTTCAGAGGATATTATAAGCAGGTTTTCGGAGAACTTCACGAAGAAGTAAAAGAAGCCTTCCCACATACCACAGAAGACTCATTCCCGGGTATTCTTGCCAATGTTATCGCAGGTAGGATTACAAACAGACTGGATCTTGGTGGCAGAAACTTTACAGTAGACGCAGCTTGTGCTTCTTCATTAGCTGCTATTGATCTGGCTTGCCAGGAACTTGTATTAGGAAAATCTGATATGGTTCTTGCCGGAGGAGCAGATTTACACAACGGAATCAATGATTACCTGATGTTCTCCAGCACGCATGCTCTTTCCAGAAAAGGAAGATGTGCTACATTCGATGGTGATGCAGATGGTATCGCCCTTGGAGAAGGCATCGCCATTCTCGTATTAAAAAGATACGAAGACGCAGTACGCGATGGTGACCGTATTTATTCAGTAATTAAAGGAGTGGGTGGATCCAGTGACGGTAAAGCACTGGGACTAACTGCTCCAAGACAAATAGGCCAGGTAAGAGCATTAGAACGTGCTTATTCCCAGGCTGGCATCAGTGCTGCTTCTGTAGGTCTTGTAGAAGCCCACGGTACAGGAACTGTAGTAGGTGACAAAACTGAACTAAGTGCCTTAACTAATTTATTCAGCCGTTCGGGGGCATTACCTGGACAGACTCATCTAGGTTCTGTGAAAACCCAGATCGGGCATACAAAATGTGCGGCAGGATTAGCAGGCTTAATCAAAGCCTCCCTTGCGGTATATCACGGGGTAAAACCACCTACCCTTCACCTTCAGCAGCCGAATGCTTATTATAATGCAGAAACCAGTCCGTTTGCTTTCCATGCGGAAAGTGGATTATGGGCCGAGAAAAACCGTTATGCAGGAATCAGTGCTTTTGGATTTGGAGGAACTAACTTCCATACGGTAATTGCCAATCATCCTAAACAGGATAATTCAATCGTAATGCAGTCATGGCCTTCAGAACTGTTTGTTTTCCGGGGAGATACTTACGAAGAAGCAAAAGGGCAGTCAAGCCAGATTAAAGCTTTATTAGAAATTAATGATGGTATTCCATTAAAAGATATTGCTTACAGTTTAAGCATCAGTTCAGAAAAACCAATTCAGTTCAGTATTGTTGCAGACACCGTTGAAGACCTGATGATGAAGCTTGAACTGGTATTGCTGGGGATTGAGACAAAAGACACGTTTACCGTGAATAAAAAAGAAGGTAAAGTAGCTTTCACATTCCCAGGACAGGGGAGCCAGAGAATTAATATGGCTCGTGACTTATTCGTCGTTTTCCCGGCAATGCGTAAAATCATTGATGAGTATCCTGAACTTGAAAAAGTGGTTTTCCCATCTAAGACATTTAATGAAGCTAATTTAAAACAACAAAAAGAAACCATTAAAGATACCCGTTTAGCACAACCGCTTTTAGGTATTGTAGACCTTGCACTAGCTAGATTCTTAGAATCATTAGGTATTATTCCTGATATGCTGGCAGGTCACAGCTATGGTGAAATTCCGGCTCTATGTTTTGCCGGGGTATTTGGAGAAGACAAACTGGTTGACTTAAGTGTTCAGAGAGCTCAGTCTATTTTAGACTCAGTGGAAGGTGGAGATCCAGGTTCCATGCTGGCTGCAAGTGCTACAGCGGAACGTCTACAGCCGATCATTGCTAAAGTAGAAGGATGTTATCCTGTAAACTTCAACGCTCCAACACAATGTGTTATTGCAGGAAGTACCAAAGCGATCAATACATTACTGGAAGTTCTTAGACAGGAAGGTATTTCTGCTAAAAAGCTTGAGGTTGCATGTGCATTCCACAGCCCATTATTGGCAAAATCCAAGAATTTATACGCTGAGGTATTAAAAGATGTTCCTTTCCAGGAAATGCAGATTCCTGTTTGGTCTAATACTACAGCTGAGGTATATCCGTCGAATCCATCAGAAATAAAAGAAAGACTTACTGACCATCTGGTACAGCCTGTAAGATTTGTAGAACAGCTTCAGGCGATGTACAACGACGGTGCAAGAATATTCATCGAAGTAGGACCAGGAAAAGTTCTTACCGGACTGACCAAATCCTGCCTTGAAAAAGATCAGCTGACCTTATATGTTGAAGACAACAGCCGTAATAAATTCAGCCATCTGCTTTGTATGCTGGCACAATATTTAGGAACAGGTCGAAGCTTCAATATCGAGAAACTTTTTGATGGCCGAAGCGTTAAGGTAATTGATCTTAACCAACCTGAGCTTTACAAGAAAAGCCCTGCCATCTGGCGTGTAAACGGGCAAACTGCCCACCCAACTCATGGTAATCTGCCATCTAATGGTGCTTTACCACTAATAAACCCTATTCCCATGAACAATTTTACGAATAATTCACAGGCCCCTGCAACTGAATCTCAGTCTACTGCTGAACGTATGCTGCAGGAATATTTAAACAGCATGAAATTAATGATACAGGCACAGCGTGATGTGATGCTTTCCTTTATGGGACAGAATCCTCAGGCGTTCCCTGCTCCTGTATACAACTCACCAATACCAGCTCCTGCACATCAGCCAATGTCTACCATTCCGGTTCAGCCTGTTCAACAGGAAAGACCGGTAGCCGTTGCAGCTGTGAAGCAAGCTCCTTCAAGAGATATCAAATCCTTATTACTACAGGTGGTAAGTGATAAAACAGGATATCCTCAGGAAATGCTGGGCATGGAAATGGACCTGGAAGCTGACTTAAGTATTGATTCTATTAAAAGAGTAGAAATTATCGGAACTCTTCGTAACGAATTGGGAACTCTGGGCAACGGAAATACAAGTGAGGATACTGTTATGGAGCAATTAGCAGGAATAAAAACCTTAAGTGGTCTTGTTTCATGGCTTACTGAATTCTCAGGAGCTGAAACAACTGCTGCCCCTGAAAAAAACGGATCTGCAGCTGAATCAACAGCTTCAAAACCACAAGCTCAACCGGCATTCTCTCTTGAAGACCTTCAAAATGCTATTCTGAATATTGTAAGTGAGAAAACAGGATATCCAAAAGAAATGTTAGGTCTTGATCTTGATCTGGAAGCGGATTTGAGTATAGATTCTATCAAACGTATGGAAATCATCGGCGACCTTAAAACCAAAGTAGGTTTTGGGCAAAACCTTGAGCAGGCTGATGATGTCATGGAAAAACTGGCTGCTATTAAAACACTTCGCGGTCTGGCAGGCTGGATCAACGAAATGAATGGTGAAGCGAACGAAACAAACAGCGAAACCAAGGAAACAAACATTGCAGAACCAGCTCAAAATGTACTTTCACGTCTTCGTTTTGACATTACTCCAACCGATGCTTCTTTAGTACAAAACACAGAAGTATTACAGGGAAAACGTTTTGCCATTACCCAAGATGACAGCAAACAAACCTCAGCGATCAAGGAAGCTTTAGAAAAACATGGAGCAATCGTAGAAATAGTAGATATAGAAAAAGATCTTTCAAATATTGACGGATTAATTATGTTAGACCTATTCTCGACAGCTGATAAACCAAGCATTATCGATCATGTAGATCTGATCAAAAAACTGGATTTTGATAAAGCGAAATGGGTATATCTTATCTCTGATATTCCTGCACATCTTCAGGAAATCTCTGATGTCAGTATATTACGTCACCACCAAGGATATCCGGGGCTTTTCAAAAGTTTAGCAAGAGAATTTGACGATACAACCTGCAGACTGATCAGTCTAAGCACTCCCCAGGAAGTAGATCAGATTGCTGAAATTACTTTAAAGGAGATTTTAACCAATGATAAACCCGCTGAGATCATTTACAAAAATGACCAGCGACACAGAGTAGACATCATCCCTTCCCCATTGTCAACAAGCTTAAATGAAGCTCATATTCAGTTAGATCAAAAATCTGTAGTATTGGTATTGGGAGGCGCACAGGGAATCACTGCCGAATTGGTAAAACACATGTCTCAGGCTTACCCTTGTACTTATATTCTGGTAGGAAGATCAGCTGACCCAAGAGATGAAGCTTCCGCTAAAGAACTTGAAGGAATGAAGACCAAAGAGGAAATCAGAAGTTTCCTTATCAAATCAGGAAAATTCACTTCTCCTGCAGAAATAGAAAAAGAAACTATAAAGATTTTCAAAAACAATCAGATCCTGCGCACGATCCGTGATATGGAAGCGCTTGGAAATACCATAATTTACCAATCATTAGATCTTTGTGACGAAGAAGGCTTGAGTAATCTGATCAGCAGTATTTATGAAAAATACAACCGTCTGGATGGAGTCATCCATGGAGCAGGTCTTTTAGAAGATAAACTATTCAAACAAAAGACGACAAGCTCTTTCGGACGTGTATTTGATACCAAAGTAAAACCACTTCGTGTATTGGCTGAACAGCTTCGTACAGACTGCCAGTTTGTAGTATTGTTCTCAAGTATTGCCTCCGTATATGGTAACAAAGGTCAGACAGATTATGCTGCTGCCAACAGTGTACTGGATGATTATGCGAATGCTTTAAATAAAAGATTAAAAGGAAAAGTAATCTCTATCAACTGGGGACCATGGAAAGGTGCCGGAATGGTCTCTTCCACCCTGGAATCAGAATATGAACGCAGAGGAATATCCATGATTCCTTTGGATGAAGGAAAAGAAATCTTTCTTAACGAGATCAAATATGGAACTGAAAGCCAGGTGCTGATCATGTCAGGAAATAATTGGTAAAACGCTGCATAAACTCAATATGAAAAAAACAGATGTTGCTGTAATTGGTCTATCCTGTGTCTTTCCCGGGGCACAGGATGCCAACACTTTTTGGCAGAATATTGTCAATAAAGTCGATTCTACCGAATTGGCTCCGGCTGATCGGATAGATCCTGTTCATTTCAGTGATGCGACAAGTCCCGTTGACCGTTTCTATTGTCAGCGCGGAGGATTTATCCCTGATTATACTTTCGATCCTACCGCCTTTGGTATTCTGCCATTGGCTGTTGAAGGAACGGAACCTGACCATTTGCTTACCCTTGATCTGGTACAGAAAGCACTGGAAGATGCAGGAATATTTCAAAAGAATATTTCCCTTGAAAAAACGGGAATCATCATCGGTAAAGGAAACTACACTGGTCCTGGAGCTACCCGCGCTATTGAAATTGTAAGAACCGGAGAACAGATTTCTTCGTTACTGCAGGAATTACTGCCTCATGTGTCTTCTTCTGACATTGAAAAGGTAAAACATGCTTTTCAGGAACGCAAAGGACGTTTTGCAGCAGATACTGCGATGGGATTAATTCCTAATCTTGTAGCCTCTCTTGTCGCCAACCGATTCAATTTAGGCGGTGCAGCATTTACCGTAGATGCAGCATGTGCTTCTGCTTTGATTGCTGTAGACCATGCTGTACAGGAACTTCAGAGAGGTCGTTCCGATATCATGATCGCAGGAGGAGTACACACAGGACAGAATGCTGCTTTCTGGAGTATTTTTGCCCAGCTGGGAGCCATGTCCCGCCAACAGCAGATCAAACCGTTCAGTAGGGATGCTGACGGATTACTGATCGGTGAAGGCTGTGGCTTTGTCGTGTTAAAACGATTGGAAGATGCCGTTCGTGATCAGGATAAAATCTATGCAGTGATCAAAGGGGTTGGTGTAAGCAGTGACGGTACCGGAACCAGCGTGATGAGCCCTTCTGTAAAAGGTCAGTTGAAAGCGTTGGAACAGGCATGGATCAATGCTGATTTTGATAAAAACAAAGTGGGATATCTTGAAGCCCACGGCACAGGAACACCCCTTGGAGATAAAACAGAACTTCAGACCTTAACTCAGTTCTTTGGAAAAGAAGAAACCACTCCAGCAGCGGGTATCGGGTCTGTAAAGTCCAATATCGGACATGCTATGCCTGCTGCTGGAATCGCAGGACTGATCAAAACCTGTCTGGCTTTACACCATGACACTTTACCACCAACTTTGTATTGTGAAAATCCAACTGCAGAGATGCAGAACACAAGATTTGAACCTGTACAGGAAGCTAAAAACTGGTCAAAAACAGGACTCCCAAAAGTAGCTGCTGTAAATGCCTTTGGATTTGGAGGAATCAATGCACACGTTGTTCTGGAAGGTTATAATATGCCCAAAAAAGACCATGTACTGATATTGGCCAGATCTACGCACGAAGAACTGCTTTCTGCATTACAAAATAATGAGACTGCCATTGGAGAAGGGGACTTTAGAATAGCAATATTCGACCCAACCCCTGCAAGAGTAGAAAAAGCCATTAAAATTGTTTCCAAAAATATCATCTGGAAAAACAAACAGGATATCTGGTACACTTCTACCCCATTATTAAAAGATGGTGGTAAAGTAGCCTTTGTATTTCCGGGCTTAGACGGTCTTGCAAAAGGTGAAGTAGATACCGTTAGCCGTTATTTTGGATTAACAGCTCCTATCGAAACGGAAGGCGAAGGTCTTTTAACCGATGCTTTAAACATTTTCAACAATTGCAGTATTCTTGATAATTCACTGAAAAAACTGGGAATTATTCCCGATATGAATGCCGGACACAGTTTAGGAGAATGGCTGGCAGGATATTCGTCCGAATTAGCCGAAGCCAATTCTGTAAAAGCTTTAATTGATGTGCTGAATCCTGAAACTTTTGAATTAAAAGATTCCAAGTTCATCGCTATAGGAGCAGGAATTGACATTATAAAACCTTTTATTAACGAAATTCCAAACCTTTATATTTCCAATGACAACTGCCCTAATCAGGTGATTCTTTGTGGAAGTAATGCTGCTTTAGATAAATTGGTTCCTTTATTAAAAGCCAAACAGATCTTCCATCAGGTGTTGCCGTTCCAGTCAGGATTCCACTCTCCTTTTATCGCTGATAAACTGGATGTGATCCTTGCAGGAATGGAAAAAGCACAGTTCCAGCAGACAAAAATTCCATTGTGGTCAGCCACAACATTAGAACCTTATCCTTCGGATCAGGCAGCAATCAGAAAACTGAGTGCAGAACATTTGGTTCAGCCTGTCCGTTTCCGTGAACTGGCCGATACATTATACGAAGAAGGCGCAAGAGTATTCATTCAGGTGGGTACAGGAGGATTGATCGGGTTTATTGATGATACTTTAAAAGGAAAAGCATTCAGTACGATTGCTTCAAGTGTTCCTACCCGTTCTGCATTGGCGCAGTTACAACGCGTGGTCGCTTCATTATTTGTAGAGGGAAAAACCATTGCGCTTGACTTTTTAGAGATTCAGAATCACACGAAAAAAGCATCAGGAAAAGGGATTAAACTGGAATTAGGTTCGCCTATTATCCGTAATTTTAAAGAAGTTAAAGCGTTGGCTCAATCATTTGATGCCCCAAAACAATATACCGCAACTGCTTCATCTATTGCCACCAAAAGCGGCCATCCGCTGGTACAGGCATTCCAGGATAACGTTGCTGATATGATCCGTATGCAGGAAGAAGTATTGACTTTATTCCAAAACCGTCCTGAGATCACAATCCAGCGCCCTGCAGCTCCGGCAGCACATGTTGCTCCGAAAGCCCCAAGAAGTACAACCTTCTCAAAAGACCTGTATGTAACCCTGGAAAGTCATCCTTACCTGATTGACCACAGCTTATTGAGACAGCCTAAAGGATGGGCTCATGTAGCGGATATGGAACCGGTAATTCCGATGACCATGATCTTTGAACAGCTTGCTGAAATTGCAGAAGCTGAAGTTCCGGGAACATTGGTTCATAAAATCATGAACGTAAGTGTATTCCAATGGATGAACGTTGCCAAACCTTTTGAAAAAACAGTAAAAGGAGAATGGCGATCACCCAACCACGCTTATCTGGATATTGAGAATTTTGCCAATGCAGAAGTCGTTTTAAAATCTGCTTCTGTTCCAACACCAACTTTCAATATTTCCATTGGTAATCTTTTACCTATCGAAAGAACCCCTGAAGAAATCTATGACATGCACATGTTCCATGGAGACAAATACCAGGGAATCACTGAAGTTTCAGCCGTTGGAGACAAAGGAATTATCGGAAAAATAAAAGGAAATGGCGGTAAAGGTTCTTTACTGGATAACGCAGGACAGTTATTCGGACTTTGGCTGCAGCTTACATTGGTGAAAGACCGTATTGCATTTCCTGTAAAAATCAGAGATATTGAATTCTTCGGCGATATGCATGATCAGGAAGGTATTTTTGAATGCACCTGCATGCTGACCGAGCTTAATGATGAATTTGCCATCGCAGATATCATCCTGAAAAGAGACGGAAAAGTATGGTGCGCCATTACCGGCTGGCAGAACAGAAGACTGGAAATTGATGCCGCCTTATGGAATGTTTCCATGTCACCGTTGCACAACAGGCTTTCGGAAGAGATTGCTCCTGAAGTTTTCTTTTTCCACCAGGCGTATACGAGAGTGGCTTCATGGGATTTTATCCTGAAAAGATATTTCAACCAGACAGAAAAACAGCATCATCAGCAGTTATTACCGAACAAAAAGAAAAACTGGATGGTAAGCCGTGTAGCGGTAAAAGACGCCGTAAGAAATCTTCTCCGTCAGGAAAAAAATCATGCCTGCTTCCCGATCACGTTTGAAATCCGTTCCGATGAAGTGGGGAAACCTTACCTCATCAGTGATTTTACAGAAGACATTCATATTTCATTGGCTCACAAAGGAAAAGATGCCGTGGGAATTGCGAGATATGGCAAATCTGTAGGAATCGATATGGAACTCATAGAAGAACGCAGCGAAGGATTCTATGATCTGGTATTTACAGACAATGAATTAGCCTTATTAAAAGGCAGAGATCAGGCAGAATGGACCACCCGTTTCTGGGTAGCCAAGGAAGCTTACGGAAAATTCATGGGAACAGGACTGAAGGGAAATCCTAAAGCTTTCGAAGTCGAACTTATAAAAGACGATCACCTGTGGATCAATAACATTGAAATCAAAACTATTAAACATAAAAATTATATTATCGGATGGACACTGTAAACGCAACATTAAAAATGAACCACGAAGAACTTTTTACTTTATTAAAAGGTTTTATTACTGAAGTGATAGGTGCTGAATTCGTAGAAGAAATGGACATTACTCCTGAAAGTTCATTCACTAAAGATCTTGAAATGGACAGCATCGAGATTGTCTCTTTCTCTGAAAAGATCAAAGCACATTTTGGCGATCAGATCGACTTTACAGGTTGGTTATCTTCTATGGATCTTGACCAACTTATTAATCTTGACCTTAGTATGATCATCAATTATATCTACGAATGCCAATAATCACTGTCAATAACAGACAAGTTCATATACAGGAACTCAACAAAGGAGCCGAACAAACCGTGGTACTTATCCACGGTATGTTCAGTAACCTGTCCATTTATTATTTTAATATTGCCCCAGTACTGGCAAAGCATTTCCATGTAGTGATGTACGATCTGAAAAGCCACGGTATGAGTGAACGCTTTTTGGATGGGTACGACCTTGATACCATATCATCCGATCTGATAGGTTTAATAGATCACCTTCAACTGGAAAAAGTACACTTTGTCGGCTACAGCTTTGGAGGTCTTATTGCATTAAAAACAGCATTAGAATATCCTGACCGCGTGAATCAGCTCGTGGTGATGGAAGCTCCGGATCCTCAGGACGAAAAAGCCCGTAACATCATTGATGAATACAGCAAAGAATTTCTTGAGCATTATGTAGCCAATTTTACGGATACTACCAAAGTACAGATGGGTAAAAGACAGATGGAAAAGAACCACCGTATGTATGAATTTCTGTTTAATCAGACTACCATTAAAGCAGATATGATCAGGGAAAAACATTTCCTTGGTGAAGCCCGTTTCAATGAATTGGCGGCTCCTACTTTATTGCTTTATGGCGCTGACTCCAACTGCAGACCTACCGGAGAGTGGCTTCAGTCTCAAATCAGCGGATCTGAACTTGAATTAATTCCGGGCGATCACAATATTCCTATCCAGGAACCTCAGCTTATTGCAGAAACGATCGCTCAATTTTTATCTAAAATTTTAACACAAAACCATGGCTAAATTTGCATTTATAGTTCCACCATTGACAGGACATGTCAATCCTACCTTAAGCATCGGTGCTACTCTTTTGGAAAGAGGGCATGAAGTAGCCTGGATCAGCCTTGACCCGACTTTAGAGGCCAAACTTCCGGAGGGAGGAAAATTATTACTGATCCAATACGATCAGACCGACGAAGAAAAGAAAGAAAGTGAACAATATCTCGATATCATTTCAAAAAAAGTAGTGTACGGCATAGACAGCGTGAAGTTCCTTTACGAAGAAGTTCTTATCCCACTGAACAGACATTGCTATAAGGGAATTATTGCTTTACTGAAAACATATCAGCCTGATTTGGTTATCGGGGACCATCAGTTGTTTGCAGCCCCTGTTGCTGCGAAAACGCTGGGAATTCCTTATGCCACTTCCGTTACTGCTCCGGCCGCCATTAAAATTATGAATGAACTGCCAAAAGTACACGAATGGGAAGTGAATCAAATCATAGGTTTGCAGAAAGAATTAGGCTTTCAGGAAGAGCGTTCCCTGGCAACTTCTGACCTTTTGGCCCTTGTTCTGACTTCCAGTTATTTCTTTGGTGAAATGGATGATCTGCCTTCTCAATATCAATTCACAGGTCCGGTTCTTACAGAAAGACGTGTTTCTTGTGAGTTTGACTGGGAGAAATTAAAAAGCAAAAACAACAAAAAGATCCTGGTAAGCATTGGGACTACCTTCGACCATGATCATAAAAAAGCTTTCTTCCAAAAGGTAATCGATGCCTTTAAAGATGAAGATTTAACCGTAGTAGTCGTTTCCGATCCTCAACTTTTCGAGGAATGGCCGGAAAACTTTATGGTCTATCAGCAAGTTCCTCAGCTGGATCTGTTGCCTCATCTTGACGGTGTGGTGTGTCATGGCGGTCACAATACCGTATCTGAAACCTTATCCAACGGTATTCCTTTAGTAGTGATCCCTATTGCCTATGATCAGTCACACGTTGCAGGACGAGTTGTGCGTACAGAAGCAGGTGAACGTCTTAATTTTAACCGATTTAAAGGAAATCACCTTAGAGAAGCTGTACAGCAGATTCTGAATAATCCAGGTTACAGAGAAGCAGCTCAGAAAGTAGGACAATCTTTTGTAGAAGCAGGCGGTTCTGCTACAGCAGCCAACTTACTGGAACAGGCAATATTAAAGGCTTCAAAACCTGAAAAACCGTCTAAATTTTTATTCGTAGTTCCTCCGTTTTTCGGACATGTGAGCCCTACTTTAAGTGTGGGAGCAAGCTTAATTGCCCGTGGCCATGAAGTAAAATGGTTCGGAATTACCCCTTTGGACAACAAACATATTCCGGAAGGAGGTTCTTATTTCTATCCTGAAGAAGATCTTATTCCGTATCAGGAGGAAATTGCCCGTATTTTAAAGAGACAGGATGACGGACCAGCCTGTTCCGGACCTGAAGTGATGAAACTGGCATTGGAAGAAACCTATGTTCCTTTCGCCAAAATGATGATGCCGGGGCTCACCAGACTTACGGAAAGCTGGATGCCGGATGTGATCGTGAATGACTGTATCACTTTCGGAGGAGCTCTTTTCGCCCACAAACATAATATTCCCTGTGTAACGACTACTCCGGTTCCGCCGGATGTGATGGGAGATACTGAAAAAAGTGCTCCGAAAATCTGGGAATGGCAGCAGAACCTGATCAAAGATCTACAAAAAGAAGTAGGCATTCATGAGGAAGGAATTTATATCCATTCTCACAAACTGAATATGGTGTTTACCTCACAGGCTTTCGCAGGTTTTGAAACGGTTCCGTCTCATATGAAATTCGTAGGTCCGGTAAAAGGCCGTCCGAACGATGCTCCATTTGACTGGGATAAACTGAATGCTTCTACCACTCCAAAGATCTTTGTATCATTGGGAACATTGTTGGTAGACATCAGAAAAGCTTTCTTTGAAAAAATTATCGCTGCATTTAAAGATCAGCCGGTTACCGTGATTGCCGCTACTCCACCGGAAATCTTTGAAGAATGGCCGGACAACTTTATTGTGAACAGCTTTGTACCTCAGTCCGCAGTGATGCAGCAAATGGATATGGTGATCTGCCACGGTGGATTCAATACCGTAAATGATACCTTCCGAAACGGATTACCGATGCTGATCACGCCTATCGCTTATGATCATTTCCATATTGCAAAACTGATTGAACAGGCAGGCTGCGGAATCAGTATCCGATACAAAAGATTGCGTGTAGATGCCCTTCGCGAAACCGTTTTTGAATTGTTGGAAAATCCGAAATACAGAATTGCTGCCCAGGAAGTAAGAAATACATTTACCCTTGCAGGAGGTAACGATAAAGCAGTAGAACTGTTAGAAAACTTTGTACAGGAACATTCAACATTAGCTCCCGTATAACCTATGAATAAACACATGAAAAGAAGATTGTTATTTGGTGAACGTATGTTATTGGGGGACGGAACAGAACCTTTTAATGCAGTCATCCCGTTCAGACTGAGAGGTACTTTTATTTTAAAAGATATCCAGCAGGCTCTGGCTCAAATTCAAAATAAACATCCATGGCTGAGAGCACTGATCAGCCATGATGAAAAAAATATCCCGTGGTTCAACGTTCCGGAAAAAGCCATTTCTATTCCTGTAAGAATCATCACCCGACAGAGTGAAGATCAATGGCAGGAAGAATCCAGAAGAGAATGGAACACTCCATTTAATTATGAAAAATTGCCTCTGATCCGGTTTATCTGGATCAAAGGGGAAAATGTTTCTGATATGCTGTTTGTCTTCCACCACTGTTTATGTGATGGAGGTTCAGCCATGTCTTTCCTGAATGAATTTCTGAAAGTACTAGATAATCCGGCTGCTGAAATCGGGACAGAAAATCCGATTCTGGGAATACAGGATGTAGTTCCTGCCCATATTCTGAACAGCCGCAGACAGAAACTGAAAGCTAAGTTTATAGGAAGACTGGCGGCTACTGCCATCAAATGGATTCCTGTAGGCAAAAAGACTGTAGAAAGACAGAATGACTACCTGATCAACTGGAAACTGGATGAAACCGTAAGCAAAGAATTAATCGCTTACTGCAAATCTCAGAAAGTGACCGTGAATACCTTTTTAAGTGCCGCGGTATTGCAGGCATTTAAAAAAGTAAGGGCTGAAAAATCTTTCAATAAGGTTTCCTGTCCCGTAGATATCAGACGTTTTGCCAATCAGATCAAAGAAGATCATATTTTCGCTTTCGGACTGATGATTGTGGTTTCCTCTTATGAAAAGCTAAGCTTTGAGGACAACCTCCGCGCCATGCAGAAATCTGTAGAACAAAAGACCTCAAAACTGAACCCTTACATTACGATGATGGTCATGGAATCCGGACATGATGCGCTGAATAGTTTCACAAAATTGTTGAAGAACGGAAAATCATCCAACGACTGTATGTTTTCCAATCTGGGACGTATTCAGATTCCTCATGAGTATAAAGAATTTACCGTTGAGACGATCTTCAGCCCATCAGTGATTGGTCCGTTAGGGAATACCACTACCCTCGTGGTTTCTACCTACCGTGGAAAAATGGATTTTTCATTCATGGGAAGCGAAGGCTATTTACCCTATACAGAAGCATTGTCTATCCGTGATGAGGTTATGCAGACCATTTATTCACAAATTAAACAGACCGCAATATCATGATCAAAAGACCTTTAATGATGGTGGAAAGGATCATGTATGTAGATCCGGAAACGCCTTTAAACTGTGTGTATACCGCAAAAATCAACGGACAGATTTCTGAAGAGACTTTTAAAACAGCTTTAATCAAAATCCAGCAGAAACATCCGATGCTGAGAGCTATCGTTGATCATACCGTCGGACGGTATCCTTTTTTTATGGGACAGAGAGATATTGAACCTATTCCTCTACGCATTGTAGAACGAAAGACAGACGATGACTGGTTCAAAGAATCCGAAAAAGCATGGTTCCAACTTTTTGATCAACCCAAAAAGCCTCTGGCAGAAGTAGTATGGGTGAAGGGACAGGATCATTCCGAAATCCTCTGGATCATGCCTCACTGCATTTCAGACGGAACTACCGGAGTGACCTTAATGCGTGAGCTTTTGAGTTTGCTGGACAATCCTTATTCTCCATTAATTCCTTATGTTGCTTTTGAATCTGTAGATGATTTTCTGCCTTCGGATTTTAATACGGGAATCAAAAAATACAAAGCCGGTCTTTATCTGCTGTTCGCCAGAATATTCTTTTCTATCCAGCGAAAAAGTAAAAAGAGAAACCTTGGAAAAAGCTATGCGATTCACTGGCAAATGACCCCGGAGGATACAAAATTGATTACTGAGAAATGTAAAGCCAACGGAATCTCCGTCCATGCTTTGCTGTGTTCTTCCGTAATGCAGGCCTTCCGTGATATTCAGGGAGACCGTGCCAAAGGTAAGGTGATCAGTCCAGTGGATGTACGCCATTTTATTCCGGAGATCAAGGAAGATCATTTGTTCGCCTTCGCCCCAACCGTAGAGCTTTCCATCAAAAAAGACAGCAAGGATGTTCTGGGGAATGCCAAACAGATCAAAAGAGACCTTATTGAGAAAATCAGCAAGCTGGAAGCCCGTGAACTCCTGTGGATGGGAGAACGTATGCACCCTATTGTAGGACGCATGATCAATATGCTGAAATCCAGTGAAGGCGGGCATGATGTGACCTTATCCAATATGGGAAAGGTGAATATCCCGAATGATTATAAAAACTTCAACCTGGAAACCGTATTCAGTCCTACCGTGGCTTTCCCATGGCTGAACTCCAATACCTTAGTCGCCAGTACGTACAACCAGCAGATGAACTTCGCCTTCATGTCCAATGAAAACTTTCTTCCGAAAGAGGAAGCCCATCTGATAAAAGATAAAGCCATTGAGCTATTGACCACCTCCCTATGAAATTGAAAATAAAGCCTCCAAAGCCAAAACCCATCAAAAAAACCACCCTGAAACGCTTTCTCATCAAGCGCACAATTTACTATGTCCTCCCGAATGTATTTTTTAATTTCATTATTGCGTATGCCAGCTTCAAAGAGTTAGGCTACACCCATTTTTTCTCAGGAACTCAAAACCTGGCCCGTCTTACCCTCCCGATGGCTATTTTCCTTCCGGTAGTCCTTACCATTGATATCATCAAAAGAGTAACGGATGCCGCCAACCAGGAAGCCATAGAGTTTACCGTAGACGAACAGCTGAATATTAAAAAGCTCATGACCAAGCTCAGCATCTTACATGGCCTGATTACAGGTTCATTAGTACTCTCCCTGCTCTTTATAGGACAGTATAATTTCTCAAAGGATTATAAGCTGGATGCTACGGCGATGGCTATTGTTGTGGGTGTTTTAGCCGGGATTTTGTCTGTGATTTTTGTGTATCTGCCGGTTTGGAGATTAAGGAGATGGATGTGTAGGAGAACGCAGGCTGTGGCTGTGGATTTAAATTCATAATTTAGTTTGATATACCCTTTAATTAATGATGTTTCATATCCTTGATAGTATCATATGATACTATCAAGGATATGAAACATCCCTATACCATTACAGACACCATTTTATTTTCAGTGGCTTCTAATTATTTACAAATTAAAATTCTATAAAAAACGACTTATAAGCTTCAAATAATAAGCCTATTATAGTTAAAAAGAGATAAAAAACGATCTCACCGACAGTAAATTCTTCTATAAAATTAATGTATATTTGAGGTTTAAACTATTATTATCATTCAATAATAATGACACGAGAAAACCACATAGAAGAAAGTTTAATTAATAAACTTTCTGATTTAAAATATACCTATAGAGCTGATATTCGTGATAAGATTAACTTAGAGAAAAACTTTCGTGAGAAATTTGAAGCTTTAAACCGTGTTAGGCTTAGTGACGCAGAATTTGCAAGATTAAGAGATGAGATTGTAAATCCTGATGTCTTTGCTGCCTCCAAACTGTTACGGGAACAGCAATATTTCCAACGTGAAGATGGAACCCCACTCCATTACACATTAGTGAATATTAAGGATTGGTGCAAAAATGAATTTGAAGTAATCAATCAGCTGAGAATGGATACCGATAATAGTAATCATCGATATGATGTCATTATTCTGATTAATGGTATTCCTGTAGTTCAGATTGAATTGAAAACTCTGGATATTACTCCAAGAAAAGCAATGCAGCAAATTGTGGATTATAAAAATGATCCAGGAAACGGCTATACCAATTCTCTGCTTTGTTTTATGCAACTATTCATTGTCAGTAATAAAACCAATACTTATTATTTTTCGAATAATAGAAATCAGCATTTTGCATTTAATGCGGATGAACAGTTTCTTCCTGTTTATCAATTTGCTGATGAAAATAATAAAAAGATCACCCACTTAGATGATTTTTCTGATAAGTTTTTATCTAAATGTACACTGGGTGAAATGATTAGTAAATATATGGTGTTGGTAGAAAGCGAACAAAAGCTTTTAGTAATGCGTCCTTATCAGATTTATGCTGTAAAAGCTATTGTAAACTGCATTGAGCAAAACCGAGGTAATGGCTACATTTGGCATACAACAGGAAGTGGAAAAACGCTTACATCATTTAAAGCCTCTACTCTTCTTAAGGATAATCCAGATGTAGAAAAATGTTTATTTGTAGTCGACAGAAAGGATCTTGACCGCCAGACTCGTGAAGAGTTTAATAAATTTCAAGAAGGTAGTGTTGAAGAAAATACCAATACAGAAACTTTAGTAAGAAGATTACTATCGAATGATTATTCTGACAAAGTAATTGTAACCACAATTCAAAAATTAGGTCTGGCACTTGATGGAAATTTCAGAAAAGAAAACGGGCAAACTTATAAAGAGCGATTAGAACCCTTAAAAAATAAAAGAATTGTTTTTATTTTTGATGAGTGTCACCGCTCTCAATTTGGCGACAATCATAAAGCCATTAAGGAGTTTTTCCCAAATGCACAGTTATTTGGATTTACAGGAACACCAATTTTCGATGACAACTCCACTTATAAAAAAGTAGATGGTGAATTAGCTTCCTATAAAACAACTGAAGATATTTTTCAGAAACTTTTGCATCCTTACACCATTACCAATGCAATAGAAGACAGAAATGTATTACGTTTTCATATTGATTTTTACAAAGGACAAGGAACTGTAAATGCCAAACCTGGAGAAGCTATTGCTCAACAGGCTGTTGCAGAAGCTATTTTGGAAAAACATGATGCTGCAACACATTACAAAAGATTTAATGCTATTCTTGCGACATCTTCTATTAATAATGCAATTGAATATTATAATATATTTAAAACATTACAGGAAAAGAAAAAAACCGAAAACCCTGATTATATTCCGTTGAATATTGTCTGTGTTTTTTCACCACCAGCTCAATTAATTGCAAAAAGTGGAGATCAACAAAGCCAAAAAAATGCTGCAGATGTAAAACAACTACAGGAAGATCTGGAACAGGAAAAAGCCGATAATCAGATAAATCCTGAAGAAAAGAAAAAAGCTTTGATGAGCATTATTTCCGATTATAATAGGCAATATGGTACTAATCACACCATTAATGAATTTGACAGCTATTATCAAAATGTACAGACACGTATAAAAGATCATAAATATAGTAATAAAGACTATCCACATAAAAACAAAATTGATATTATTATTGTGGTAGATATGCTCCTTACAGGATTTGATTCCAAGTATCTTAATACATTATATGTTGATAAAAATCTGAGATATCATAGCCTAATACAAGCTTTTTCGAGAACAAACAGAGTCTTGAATGATACCAAACCATATGGTAACATTTTAGATTTCCGTTCACAACAACAGCAAGTTAATCAAGCAATCGAACTTTTCTCAGGAGAAGGCAATGAAAGTAAATCAAGAGAGATCTGGTTGGTAGATCCTGCCCCTGTTATCATAGAAAAATATCAAAAAGCTGTAGAAGCAATGGGGATTTTTATGGAAAGCCAAAACCTTGTGAATGAACCGCAAGAAGTATATAATTTAAAAGGTGATACTGCACGTATTAATTTCATAAAAAATTTCAAAGAAGTACAGCGATTGAGAACACAACTCGATCAGTATACAGACTTAGATACGGAGCAGAAAGAAATAATTAAAACAATCTTACCTGAAGATACTTTACGTTCTTATCGCGCTTCTTATCTGGAAACGGCTAGACAGCTAAGAGAAATACAGCAAAAAGAAGGTGAAAATGCTCCTTTAGGAATTCAGCAGTTAGATTTTGAATTTGTTCTATTTGCTTCTGCATTGATAGATTACGATTATATCATGGGATTAATCGCTGATAATACGGATCCGAAATCTAAAAAGCAGAAAATGACCAAAGAGCAATTGATAAAATTGCTAAGCTCCAGCTCAAACTTAATGGATGAAAAAGAAGATTTGACTGACTATATTAACGGATTAGACTGGGGGCAAGGACAAGATGAAAAGCAATTAAAGCAAGGCTACGAAACTTTTAAGGTAGAAAAGAATGCTAAAGAACTTGCCACCATTGCTCATAAACATGGTTTAGAAACAACATCTTTAAAAATATTTACAGATGATATTATAAACCGAATGATTTTTGATGGTGAAAAACTAACGGATCTTTTAGAGCCATTAGAATTAAGCTGGAAACAACGTCGTGTAAAAGAATTAGCATTAATGGAAGACCTTATCCCACAATTAAAAAAATTAGCCCAAGAACGAGAAATATCAGGATTAACAGCATATGAATAAGACAAAAAATAAATTGGTGCCGGAATTGCGATTTCCTGAATTTAAAGATGATGCTGAATGGGAAGAGAAATCTATTGGGATGATTTGTAAAATAACAAATGGAAAATCAAATGCCCAAGACCATATAGATAATGGAAAGTATCCATTATTTGACCGCTCTGAAGTAATAAAAGAATCCAATAATTTTATTTTTGATTGTGAAGCAGTAATCATTCCTGGAGAAGGTATGAGGTTTATCCCTAAATATTATAAAGGGAAATTTGATTTACATCAACGGGCATATGCTTTGAAGGACTTTTCATCTAATGGTTTGTTTATTTATTACCTAATGCTGAATAATAGTAATCTTTTATCTCAAAAAGCAGTACAATCAACAGTACTTTCTCTTAGACTTCCGATACTCCAAGAGTTCCCTATTCAAATTCCCCAAAAAAAACAAGAACAAAAAAAAATAGCAGATTTTTTATCTTCTTTAGACGAAATACTTACTCTACATAAAGATAAATTAGATGCCCTTAAAAATCATAAAAAAGGATTATTACAAAATCTCTTTCCAAAAGAAGGAAGAAAAATCCCAGAATTAAGGTTTAAAGAATTTAAAAATGATTGGCAAGAGATAAAATTAGGACAAGTTTGTACATACTTTAAAGGTTTTGCTTTTCAATCGAAAGAATATACCTCCAATGGTAGAAGAATAGTGAGAGTTTCAGATATGGGATTTGATTATATTAAAGATGAAACTAATGCTATTTATATAGATGAGAATAAAGTAGAACTCTATAAGAGATGGGAGTTAAAAAAAAATGATCTTATAATAACTACGGTAGGATCTAAACCTCCAGTTTATGATTCATTAGTTGGTAGGACAATAGTTGTAAAATCAAAAGATGAAAATTCACTATTAAATCAAAACTCCGTTTGTTTAAGAGCAAATGAATTAATTGAACAAAAGTTTTTAAATTCTTTATTTAAGAGAAATATTTACATTGCATTTATTGAATCTATTATTCGAGGAAACGCTAATCAGGGTTCCATTGCGTTAGTAGATTTATTTGAATATAAATTTTTCCTACCTGAACTAAAAGAACAAGAAAAAATAGCTGAATGCCTATCAGCTGTAGATAATTTAATTACTTCGCAAACCAACAAAATAGAACAACTAAAAGACCATAAAAAAGGATTAATGCAAAGGTTATTTCCTAAAATAGTATAATATGAGTAATCAGCCCAATACAGTCCATTTTCCGGATATGCAAAGATTGGTTACTCGTTTAAGAGATGACCTAAATAATCATTTTTTTGTTTTACTATATGCTTATAATGGAACAGGTAAAACAAGAATATCAATGGCTTTTAAAGAATATGCTAAAACAAGAAAAAAAAATCCAGGTTCAGATACTTTATATTTTAATGCTTTTACAGAAGATCTATTTTCTTGGGATAATGATTTAGCTAATGATACAGAAAGAGTTTTAAAAATAAATGCTTCATCTAATTTCTTTAATGGATTCAAGGAGTTAGCTTTGGAGGAAAAAATATTTGCTTATTTAGAACGATATGCTGAGTTTGATTTTAGAATTGATTACGATGAATTTAAAGTCATTTTCAGTAAAACAATAAAAAATCCAAATTATACACCTGGTTCAGAAGAACCCGAAACAATTTTACAAGATCATATAAAGGTTTCCAGAGGAGAAGAAAATATATTTATTTGGTGTGTTTTCTTATCTATCTGTGAATTGGTTATTGAGAATTCAGAAGCTTATGAATGGGTGCAATTTGTTTATATTGATGATCCCATTTCCTCTTTAGATGATAATAATTCTATTGCTGTGGCAAGTGATCTGGCTCAATTATTAAAGAAAGGAAAAGACCGTATAAAAACAATAATATCATCTCACCATGCTTTATTTTTCAATGTAATGTATAATGAGTTGAAACAACTTAAATGCAAACGTTATTTTTTACATAAAGATGGTTTAAATGGTCATACATTAAGACCAACCGAAGATACCCCATTTTTCCATCATGTAGCTATATTAAGTGAGCTTAAAAAAGTAAGAGATTCGGGTAATATCAGTACCTATCATTTCAATATGCTTCGTAGCACTTTAGAAAAAACAGCTACTTTTTTTGGACTTGATGACTTTTCAAAATGTATCCATGGAATTGAAGACGATGTCCTCTATAGTCGGGCGTTAAACTTATTAAGTCATGGCAAATATTCCATATATGAACCAGTAGAAATGGGACAAGACAGTAAAGAACTGTTTATAAAAATTTTAGATGCTTTTCTGGGAAAATACAAGTTTGAATTACCAGAATTGCTTATTGAACAAACTACAAACGCAAGTCAAGAATGACACTAAAAGAACAACAACAATTAGGGAAAACCCTTTGGGAAATAGCAGATCAATTAAGAGGTGCAATGAATGCTGATGATTTTAGAGATTATATGCTTTCATTCCTCTTTTTGCGTTATTTATCAGATAATTATGAAACTGCTGCAAAAAAAGAATTAGGTTCAGATTATCCAAAATTGGCAGAAGATGATAACCGAACTGCTTTATCAGTTTGGTATCAAAATAATCAAGAAGATCTACAAGATTTTGAAAAACAAATGCGCCGTAAAGTGCATTACGTGATAGAACCTGAGTATTTGTGGAGTAACATTGCTGAAATGGCAAGAACCCATAATCCTGATCTTCTACAAACATTAGATAAAGGTTTTCGTTATATTGAAAATCAATCTTTTGAAAGTACTTTTCAAGGTTTGTTTTCTGAAATAAATCTGAATTCTGAAAAGTTAGGAAAAACACCTACTGATAGAAATAAAAAGCTATGCACCATTATCTCAAAAATATCAGAAGGTATTGCCAAGTTCTCCACCAAAACTGATATTCTAGGTGATGCATATGAATATTTAATTGGTCAATTTGCTGCTGGATCAGGTAAAAAAGCAGGTGAGTTTTATACTCCACAAAGAATTTCTGATATCCTTTCAAAAATTGTAATCTTAGATAGCCAGGATCCCAAAACAGGACCTAAAAACAAATTAGATAAGGTTTTAGACTTTGCTTGTGGTTCAGGCTCATTGTTGCTTAACGTTAAAAAGCAATTAAAAGATGAAAATGATGGACAAATAGGTAAAATTTACGGACAGGAGAAGAATATAACGACCTACAACCTTGCAAGAATGAATATGCTTTTACATGGTGTAAAAGATACTGAATTTGATATTCATCATGGTGATACCTTGCTTAATGACTGGGATATTCTTAATGAAATGAATCCAGCAAAAAAAATGGAGTTTGATGCGATTGTTGCTAATCCTCCATTTAGTTTAAGTTGGGAGCCCAATGAAACAACAGCAGACGATTTCCGTTTTAAGAATTATGGTCTTGCACCGAAATCTGCGGCTGATTTTTCTTTCTTATTGCATGGTCTTCATTTTTTGAGTCAAGATGGAACAATGGCAATCATTTTACCACATGGGGTTTTATTTAGAGGAGGTGCAGAACAAAGAATTCGTACCAAACTATTAAAAGATAATAATGTAGATACCGTAATTGGATTACCTTCTAATTTATTCTTTTCTACAGGAATTCCAGTTTGTATTTTAATACTGAAAAAATGTAAGAAATATGATGACGTACTTTTTATCAATGCAAGTGCTGATGGGAATTTTGAGAAAGGAAAAAAGCAGAATCATTTACGTGAGGAAGATATAGAAAGAATTGTAGATACCTATAAAAACCGTGTAGATATTGAACGTTATTCAAGAAAAGTCTCCATGGATGAAATAGAAAAGAATGACTATAATCTGAATATATCAAGATATGTAAGTACTGCAATAGCTGAAGAAAAAATTGACTTGAAAAAAGTAAATGATAATCTAATTGATATCAACAAAAAGATTAAAGAAGCTACAGAAAAGCATAATGCATTTTTAAAAGAATTAGGTTTACCACCAATATAAAAACCAAAAAAGGTTCAGCACACGCTGAACCTTTTTCTATATCTTAAGTTATCCCTTCTCAATCAACCTCTCCAGTCTCCCCATCATCTCATCCTTCTCTTTCAGCATACGCTCATAAAGAGCAATCTTTTGATCATACAACTCTACAATTTTATCTATTGGATTAAATGTAGAATAATGATTATACATAAAACCTGTAGCATTATCACTGGCTGTAAACGTATTAGAAATAATATTCACCGCCTGTTCCTCATCAAAATTCTGAAACGCTTCCACCGGAATTTTCAATACTTCAGAAATTCTTTTCAGTAAAAGGGGCTTCAATAATTTCTTTATGTTCCTGCAGAGAAACTTTCTTCTGGTTCCAGTCGTCCCCAAGGTCAAGAGCCAATGCTTCCTGCTTGATGCCCAGCATTTTTCTGAATCCTTAAAATGGGTTCCTCTCCTATTTCGTTATTTCCTTCTTTACACGTTCTTTTTTTCTTCAAAAGGTCAGAAAAAACAAACCACATTATCCCGTTTTCATTTTCTAACGAACGCTCTCTAAAAATCTTACAACACCCTATCTTTCTATGCTTTAGGCTTCCTATATTTGATCACAACAACAACCAAAAACACAAGCATATGGCACTAGACAATTTAATCAGTGTAAGCTTTTCAGAAAGCGATTTAAAAACCATTGACAAAGCAATTCAGGACATCCAGACTGTCCTTACAGGGAAAACTATCAACCTTACCCCGGACCAGAGACAGCAATACGGAAGAATTGCAGAACAGAACAAACTCTTTGTGAATAAAGCCAAAACCTATATGGAACAAAATGTTCAACATGTTCCTAACTTCCTTGATAAGGCAGAATTTGATAGAGATTATGTAGCCAGAGAGCAGATAGAACAAAGGCTGCAACTATTAGATTCCCTGGCTGAGCAACTTTCAGACACCAAAGTACTGTTGGACCACGATAATTATCATAACGCCATCAGTTTCTACCGAAGCATCAGATACCTTTCTGAAGAAAATGTACCCGGCACCAATGTGATCTACGAAGGAATGAAGCAGTTTTTTGTAGCTGGACAAACTTCGGTACCCACTGAAACACCTCCACCTACTTCAAACAACAATCAGTAAGAATAAACACTTTTTTTAGAGCACGTGAAAGCGTGCTTTTTTTGTGCTTATCCGTCTGCTTGGTTGGGTTGGAAATCGCAAAGGCGCAAGGTCTTATCATAGGGACGCTTTTTAAGGCGTAAGGATTTTATCTCCGATAAAATTTCTATATCCTCGTATACTCACTTGCTGAAAATCTTTGATTTTCTTGCGCCTTAAAAACATATAAATATTTAAAACTTTGCGTCTTTGCGTTTAAAACAAAAGAATAAGTTATTTTATCCACAGGTTTATATTACTTTTTTTGTGGTTACCCGTCTGCTTGCTTTGGGTTGGAAATCGCAAAGGCGCAAATTCTTATTATAATGTCTCTTTTTAAGGCGCAAGGATTTTATCTACGATAAAATTTCTATATCCCGGTATACTCACTTGCTGAAAATCTTTGATTTTCTTGCGCCTTAAACAACATATCAATATTTAAAACTTTGCGACTTTGCGTTTAAAGCAAAAGAATAAGTCATTGTATCTGCAGAAGTAGGATTTTTTTAAACGCAAAGGCTTTATTAATAAGTCTATGATTAGAGGGAGCAAAGGAATGATGGCTGCACCACTGATGAAGCCAGATAGATAGTGCGCATGATTCTACAATAGTAATTATATCCAACACCTTCCATAATATAGTAACTGTCTCTACACCGTTATTTTTGTGGTTATCTGTTTATCATATTTTGGTTGGAAATCGCAAAGGCGCAAGTTCTTATTATAATGACGCTTTTTAAGGCGCAAGGATTTTATCTCCGATAAAATTTCTATACCCCGATCTATTCACCTGCTGAAAATCTTTGATTTTCTTGCGCCTTAAAAAATAGATCAAAATTTAAAACTTTGCGTCGTTGCGTTTAAAACAAAAATAATAAGCTATTGTATCTGTAGAAGTAGAATGTTTTTAAAACGCAAAGGTTTCATTGGTTAGAATTTATGATTAGAGGGAGCAAAGGAATAGTGGCTACGCCACTGATAAAGCCAGGTGGATAGTGCTCATAATTCTTACAATAGTATTTTAATCCTATTCCCCCCTTTACTAACACCCTCCAGGTAGTACAGCAACGGGCTCTACCCTCTTAGGTAACAGTCTCTACCCCCTTATATAAGTCCCTACACCCCCTTATGCAACCCCCTCTACCCCCTTACCTAAGGGGGTAAAGCCCCTTCATTAAGGGGGTGGAGACCGTTCATGAAGTCCCTCCAGGGGCTTGTTAAAGGGGTTAGAGGGACTTCTGAAGGGCCTACGGGTATTTCTGAGCAGTATTGAGAGTGATTTAAAGGAATTTACGCTTTTCCGTAAGCAGACAATCGAAGTCTTTATTATTATTGCAGCATCTGATGAGTATATGGGCAAGGATTATTATGAAATGGGTATGCTTTAAATAACACGACAGGTTCTGTCGCTTCAAAGAAATATTTTTGTATTAAATCAAAGTCATATTCGGAAATACATGTTAAAAAGTGTTAAATTTGTCGGATTTTATAAATCAGCCAAATGATGGCTAAAAAAACAATAACTATGAAATTTTTATTCCATTACATTCATTCAGCGGATATTCTTCAGCTCCTTTTAAAACAGTCAAAATCAATTTAATGTGTACAAATTTTCATGCATATGAAATACAATATTTTTTATTATCAAAGAATATTATTTTGAATAGTTTTGAAATATGTCACAATATAAACCAATTTGATTATCAGAGATATATCACTAAATAATCAGATTTAACCATGATTTATCATTACAAACAATGTTAACTAAAAAAACACGGGAATGAAAAAAATCTCTCTCAGTGCATTTATCTTATGTACAGCCCTGGGTATCCATGCCCAGGAAGTGGTATGGCAGAAAGACATCAAGTCCTCAACTCAGGATTTTTTGAGCCAGGTTATCACAACCATCGATCAGCAATATCTGATCACCGGAAGTTCTATACAGTCAGGAAGCGGGAAGCTGGAGGCTGGAAGCAAGCAGAACAACGGTTATGATTTTCATCTTATCAAACTGAACCAGCAGGGTGAAGAAGTCTGGGAAAAATATTTTTCAGGGCAAAATCATGATTATCTGTCAGCAACTGTTACCACACAGGATGGTGGATTTTTATTAGCCGGAACATCCTATTCAGGAAAAGGACTGGATAAAAAAGAAGATTCTAAAGGAGGTTCAGATATCTGGCTGATCAGGATCAATGAATTTGGTGACGAATTATGGCAAAAGACTTTAGGAAGTTCTTCTGATGAAGAAGCAAGAGCTGTGATCCAGACTACAGATCTGGGATTCTTTGTTGCCGGATCCTTCGTCTCCGCCCAGAATTCCCAAATGAAAGGTTACGGCTCTAAAGACGTCTTAATTACCAGAATCGATAAAAACGGAAAAGAACTCTCGCAATTAATCTTAGGCGGAAAAGGCTTAGACGAAGTGGAAAAGATGATTCCAACGAAAGATGGCGGAGCATTATTGGGAATTTATTCCAGGAGTTCCGAGGTTCGTGTTTCGGGATCTGAAAAGGGTTCCGGGATGCGAGATGCGGGTTCTGTGTCAGACGTTAAAAACCCGAACCCCGTATCCCGAACCCCGAAACAAACTGAAAACTTTGGTGAGGGTGACTACTGGATTGTCAAGTTAGACAAAAACGGGAAAGTAGAATGGGAAAAGAATTTTGGAGGGAAAGGTGATGATCATATCAGAACTCTCGCATTAACTTCAAATGGTTTCATCATTGGAGGAGAATCAAGATCCGAAAGATCAGGCAATAAAACGGTAGGTCTGGAAGAAGGAACAGATCTTTGGCTGATTTCTTTGAATGAAAGAGGTGATGAACAGTGGCAGAAATCCTATAATTTCAAAAACAGAGATATTCTGATGGGGATGAGTGTAGTAAGCGGGAAGCAGGAAGATGGAAGCTCGAAGTCTAAAGGCATTCTGTTGGGTGGCTACACTCAGGCAGAAGGAAGAATGCAAACGGATGATGAAACGTTCTGGATGCTGTATTTGGACCAGAATGGTAATGAACAGTGGAGAAAGCATGTGAAAGGAGAATCCAGACAAAAAGAAGAGAGACTTTCAGATTTAAAGCTGAACAGAGATGGTTCTATTGTTCTGGCAGGAACCAGTGCTGAAGAATTGGGTAAAGAAAACTGGAAGATCGTAAAGCTGGGTGACAAACAGGTTGATCAGCTAATTGAAAAATTCGATATCAAAATCTACCCGAATCCTGTATCGGATTATGCTTACGTAGAAATAGGATTCAATGATTTCAAACAGGCTGATATTCTGTTGTATGATATGAGCGGAAGACAGCTTCAGAGTATTAAAACCAAAAACAAAGTGACTAAAATCAATACCCAGGCTTTGGTTCAGGGAGCTTACCTGGTGACGGTAAAAACGGATAACAATAGAACGGCGAATGCTAAATTAATTAAGAAATAAACACAAATGAAAAAAAATATAACCAGTTTGTTTTTTTGCTTATCACTTGGGACAGCATTAGCACAAACTACTGGAAGTAAACAATCAACATTGCCTAATATCATTCCACCATCTGCAGAGTCCTATAAACTGGGAGCCTTTGGAAATCTTCCGGTAAGCCTTTTTACAGGTAATGCCAATGTAGATATTCCTGTAACCTCTTTTGCGGCTGGAAATATTAATATTCCCATCAGGCTCAATTATTTTTCCAATGGAATCAAGGTAGACGATATGAACGGCTCCACCGGATTGGGCTGGAATATTGTTTCAGGTGGTGTTATTACAAGGGTAATAAGAGATCTTCCTGATGAGGACAATCAATCCAATATTAACATTCCAACCAATATTGGAGATTTGGGTGCTAATACAACCGCTGCTATGCAATTTTTTCAGGATGCCTCCTTTGATGATATAGATACAGAGCAGGATTTGTATATGGCCAGCTTTGGGGGAATGCAGATTAAATTTGTTTTTGACAAAAAAGGAATTCCTGTGATTTATTCCCAAAAGGATGTTGTTATTGAGGGGACAAGTGGAGGGAATTCTTTTATCATAACGGTAGATAATGGAATCAAATATTACTTTACAGACAAAGAGACGACTTCCAACCGTACTGCTGGAGCCGGACATTCTCTGATATCAATATCTACCACAGCGTGGTATCTGACAAAAATTGAAGACATATCCAGCGGAGAAGTTGTATTTTTTGAGAATGTGGATGGCGGATATACTGCGACTATGAGTCAATCACAAACATTATCCTATACATCACCTAACGAGGGTCCAATGACATCAAGCTGTGGGAATCCCGCATTTATAAGGTACCCTCAGGTAAGTGAACTGATCAACCATAACCAGACTGTGGCTGGAAAACAGATTAAAAGAATATACAGTAACAATCCATCTTATGGAGAAATTATTTTTGATTATCTACAATCGGGAGGTAGCGGTGATTATAAACGATTACAGAAAGTTACCAAAAAGGTTAATGGTAGTATTATTAATGACGTTACTCTCAATTACAACCTTACAGCAAATAACCGCCTGTTTCTTACTTCTGTAGTAGACAGTGTTTTAAACACGACCTATGGATTTCAGTACAACTTACCAGATGTATTTCCTCAAAGACTTGCCTTTAGCAGGGATAGCTGGGGATATTATAATGGTAATACCTCCAATACCAATCTGGTTCCTAATATAGAAAAGGTATCTATGTGGAGTTCATATAATGGGGCATCACAGTCTGTTGTTCCGCAAAATACAGCTATTGGGATACTCCAAAAGATTATTTATCCTACTAAAGGATCAACAGAGTTTTTCTACGAAAACCATACTGCAATAGAAAAAAATGTAATGCTCAGTCCCTCTGAAAGAACTGGAACTCAAATCAAAGCCACCGCTGATGATACTAACGGTCATGTTGAAAATACAGTAGCTTTTACTCCGCTTCGGACAGAAGACATCACTTTGGGAGGAAGTGCACAATTTAACAGTTCATGTGATCCTGCTGAGCAGGTTACGGGGAAACACAGAGCAATTGTTTCATTGTTAAAGTCTAATGGTCAGGCTGTCCCATTATATTTTAAAACCCCTACCGGAATTGTTACCAGTGCTGGTAATTCGGTTACTTTTCCTACCAATAATGGAGCAGGCCTTTTTGCCCATGTTCAGAAAGATGAGCCTTTAACCCTTAAGCTTTGGACGCTGTTTGTTTGTACCCGTTCTACTGCATCAGCAAGCTATACCACTAAAGAGGCGGTGTATGGAGACAGAGAAGCTCCTATTGGCGGGTTAAGAATCGCCAAGATTGTAGATACATCTGAAAATGGTGTAGCCAATACAAGAAAGTTTATTTACCGTGATTTGAATGATCAATATACAGAAGCCGTGGTGTTAAGAACTCCTGCATTTGAGGAGCAACTTCTTTATACCAGAACCTGTAGCACAAATAACCCTAACTTACCAAGCGGATCTGTTCCTACAGGTGTAGAAAGATTTCCTTATACAATGGTGACTTCTTCCAATATTAACCAACTCTTTGCTACCCATCCCAATGTATTCTATAAAACGGTACAGGAAATTGTAGAGGGGAAATCCAATATTATCCATAATTATTCTATTAGTTCAGATGATTTTGGTAAAGTACTTCATGGAGATAATATCCGAAACTCAGTTTGGACAAATTTTGGGTGGAAAAATGGACGCGAGCTTTTGACTAAATATCTGGATGCCGGAGGTAATCTGATGCGAAGTGTAGAGATGAATTATGAAGAAGATAACAACAGAAAATATCAGGTGGATGGCTTTTCGATCAGAAAAAATTATGATAATCCTGTTACCAAGAATGAGACAAAGCTCTGTACGGCAGAAGATGTGGTAAAAACCATTTCGTATACCTATTGTGCAGCCAATCATTCTCACCGGTATAATGCTTTAGATGGTTATAAGAATTGCCAGGCATCAGGAGCGCAAAATACTACTCAATCCTATAATGATGTTTGTTTTGGTAAACCGGTAGGGCCTATTACTTATGAAGATAAATTGGATAACCTGGACATTATGCAGTACAAAAACATTTCCCATTTTGAATATCTGAAGTCCCAGAAAACAATAGATTACCTGAACGGAAATGCGATGAAAACAGAAACCCAGTATTTCTATAATAATCCTAAACATACCCAGATAACTTCGGAAAAAACCATATTCCCAGATCTGTCCACAACGGAAAAAACATATCAGTACGCTCATGAGAAAAACAATCAGTTGATGATTGATAAAAATATGGTGGGTATTTCGTTGGAAACGAAAGCACAGCAAACAGTGGATAATATTACCAAAGTAACATCAAGGGAAGAAACTATTTATCCAACAGCGTTGCCTCATGCGGTTACCGGAAATTTAGTACTTCCACTGTCTGAATATTCTTATGATACCCTTAACCCGGCTATTTCTTCTAAGGATGTTACTTACGAAAAGTATGATGAAAATGGGAATATTCTCCAGTACAGAGAGAAAGACGACACCCCCGTAAGTATTGTCTGGGGCTATAACAAAACCAGACCAATTGCAAAAATTGTAGGTGCACTCTATAGCCAGATAGAAGGGATGATCACTACTATCGTGGCGAAATCCAATGAAGATGCCGCTGATCCCACCAAAGAAGCTGAGCTCTTACTGGCTCTTGATGCTTTTCAACCCGTTGGAATGACGACCAAATATACCTATGATCCGTTGGTGGGGGTCACTACGATAACACCCCCATCAGGAAAAAGGGAACTCTATGTCTATGATACAGCCAACCGATTGAAACAGGTTCAGGTAAGAGAAAGAGACAACGCTGGAACCTACAGTTATAAGGTCATTAAAGAAATCAAGTATAACTATAAGCAGTAAACACAAATGAAAAAAATACAGCTAATAGGTCTGCTGTTTACAGCGATGATGACCTATGCACAAAGTACCACAGAAAACTATATACAATCCAAAACCTGTCTGAGCGGTGATTGCAGTAAGAAAACTGAGACCATTACCTATTTTGACGGATTAGGACGACCAAAACAGATTGTCAATGTAAAAGCGACCATTACAGGGAAAGATTTAGTTACCCCCATTATTTATGATGGGTTTGGAAGACAGGTTAAGAATATTCTTCCAGTTCCGGCTAATACCCTTAATTCTGCAATCCATACCGGGATTGTCAACGAAAGTACGGCAAATTCCTATTACGGAACAGCCAATGCGTATACAGAAAAAGAGATTGAAAATTCTCCCTTAGACAGGGTGAAGCAAGTGGCCCAGCCGGGTGATCCCTGGAAAATGGCGGGTGGACATACCCAAAAGCTTAAATATGAAGTAAATCTGGGAACAGAGGTAAAGAAATTTATCACCAATACAACCACAGCTACAGATAACAAAACTGTTTCTTCTGTATCCATATTGCCGGGAAGTGAATTTTATACCGCGGGGATATTATACAAAAATACGGTAACCGATGAAGACGGAACTCCGGTTATCCAGTTTCAGAACGGACGTGGGGAAACTGTACTGGTACGTAGAACAGATGGAACACAAAACATAGATACCTACTATGTGTACAATGAATATGGTCAAAAGGCATTTGTGATTCCTGCTCTGGCGGTAAAGAAAATTGAACAGAATAACAATGTTGTAACCACCGATATTCTAAACAGCCTTTGTTACCAATATCGATATGATGGTTTGGATAGACTGGTGGAGAAAAGACTACCCGGAAGAGATGATTGGGAATCTGTGGTGTATGATGCAGCAGACCGTCCGGCACTTTCTCAGGATGTGAACCTGAAAAATAAAGGACAGTGGCTATTGACCAAGTATGATGCCTTTGGCCGTGTTGCGTATACCGGGCTTATTGATGGAGGAAGCCGGGCGGATCTACAAGGGCAGATTAACAATCTTGTTATCAGCGAAACCCCTACTGCTACAGGTTTTACTAAAAATGGAATTGTTGTGTATTACACCAATACTCTTTTTACTAATTTTCAGACACTTCTTTCTGTTAATTATTATGACTCTTATCCAAGGGATACTAAAGAGTTTCCGCCAGCGAAAATCCTCGATCAATATGTAGTGAATGAAGACAAAGCTCTTAACGGAGGTGCCAATACCCAAGGTTTGTCAACAGCATCTTATGTAAAAAACATAGAAGATGATAACTGGACGAAAACGTATTTCTACTACAATACCAAAGGGGAAAAAGTAAGTGAAAAAAGCTGGAATCATTTAGGTGGATATACTAAAAAGGAATTTAAGCTTGATTTCTCCGGTGCTGTGGATGAAAGCTACACCTATCATAAAAAAGGAAACGCGGATACTGAAGTGGTTATCAAAGAAAGATTTGTATATGATGACCAGAAAAGACTGTTGAAGCACTATCATAAGGTGAACAGTTTAACAGAAGAACTTCTTGTAGAAAATACCTACAATGACCTGGGACAACTTACTAATAAAAAGACGGGAAATACCACCGGTACTCCTTTGCAGTCTATAGACCAAACCTACAATATCCGCGGATGGATTACGAAAGTGAATGATCCTACCAACCTGAATGGGAAACTCTTTGCCTATGAACTCAAATATCATAATCCAGTTTATTCCACAGTTTCTACGGGCAAATACAATGGGAATATTGCGGAAATAGATTGGCAGGCTGCTGACGGTGGAGGTTTCAGAAGATATAATTATCAATATGATGGATTGGACCGTTTAAAAAGTGGAATCTATTCTGAACCCAATGCTACTGTTCCACAGAATAATTATTACAATGAAACCCTTACCTATGATGTAAACGGAAATATCCAGACTTTAAAAAGAAACAGGCTGTTATCAAATGTAGGAGCTGTAGTGATGGATAACCTGGGGTATACTTATGCAGGTAACAGACTCAATACGGTGACAGATAATTCCGGAAACTATGGAGGTTATCCGAGTACTTCAGGGAATCCTATTACATACGACAGTAACGGGAATATGACAAGCCATTTGGATAAGGGCATGTTACAGATTGATTATAATTACCTCAATCTTCCCAACTATATTAAATTTGATAAAGAGTATGTATCGCATGATTGGTTGAATACTTATTACGTCAATACAAAATACCTGTATAATGCTGATGGGATTAAGCTGAGGAAGATTCACACTTACGGGGCAGGAAGAACTAATTTAGAAACGATTGACAAAACTGATTATCTTGATGGATTTCAATACACCAATGATGTATTAGATTTCGTTCCTACTTCAGAAGGCTACTATGATTTCGTCCAAAATAAGTATATTTACAACTATACAGATCAGGTAGGAAACATCAGATTAGCGTATTACAAAGATGCTTCCGGAAACCTGAAAATAGACAGAACAACTAGCTTTTATCCGTTTGGATTGGAGTTTGGAGGAGATTTGAATATTAGTGGTACACTAACCCCAAGCTATCGATACTCTTCTCAGGGACAGGAAAAACAGTTAGAAACAGGATGGAGTTCTTATAGGTGGAGAAATTATGACGCTGCAATGGGAAGGTTTTTTAATGTGGATCCGTTGAGCGAAAAATATACTTATCAGTCACATTATAATTTCTCGGAAAATAAAGTTATATCTTATAGAGAATTAGAGGGTTTAGAAGCAATAGATGCTAATAAAGTTAGAGAAGCTTTTGATAATGGAAAAAAAGGGAAAAGCTATCAATTAGTTATTCATGTAGACCAACCAGGGAAGGGAGGAGATAGAACTGTATATCAAATTAGTCCAAATAGAGATTCAGGACATGCATTTATAACATTAAATAGGAAAAATACGGATGGTACAACAGATTCTAAAACTTTTGGGTTTTATCCTTATCCACCTAGTGTAAATCCTATAGCATCAGAGGCATCAGGAAAAATAAAAGATAATTTTGGTCATGAACAAGAAGTAGTACAAACAAGGTCTATTAACGAGAAAAACTTTAATGATATTTTAGATTTTGTAGAATCAGATCAAAATACAAAATATGATCTAAATACCAATAATTGTGCTGACTTTGTTATAAATACTGCAGCAGCAGGAGGTGTCAAATTACCAAAAACTACGAGTTCATATGGTGGATTCAAAGGACATAATCCGGGTGATTTAGGGGAAGATATAAGAGAACAAAATAATAATATTCGCAAGGGAAAAACCCTTGAAGGTAATTCAAAAACACCAAAAAATAAAAATAATGAGAGCGATAACGATAGAGTTAAAGGTATTGGTTTGTAGTTTAGTAGTTGTTTTTTTCTGCTTTTGCTGCTCGAAAACAAAGCAACAGTATAGTAACCCGGTTTTTGCAACTTTTTTTAATGAATTAAGTAACGAGAGTGCAGAAAAATTTTATGACTCTTACTATAAAGATAAACCAAAAAACTATAAGGAGGGATATATTCAAGTATTAAAGCAGTTTAAGAAATATAATTGTGAATTTACTATTACAGATTACAACTCTTATAAAAATGAAAAGCCTAATTTAGATGGCATAACTGAAGGTGTTTATATTCTAGAAAACAAAAATTTAAAAGATCCATTTTTTATTAAGATTGAAAATAATAAAGTACAATATTTACTTTCAATAGGTAAAGGTAAAGAAGATATTATTGGTTGGCTTTAAAACTATTTAGTTATTTGAATAATAAAAACAAAATTGATAATCTAAAACTAAGGTAATAAAAACACATTCTTTCCAAACATTAGCTTCTTTTATTAATGAGATAAATAATCCCTAAAACGGGTAATCTACATGATTACCTGTTTTATTTCCTAGGAAAAATCAAAAGTTAACAACTATACCGATCAGGTAGGAAACATCAGACTGGCGTATTATAAAGATGCTTCCGGAAACCTTAAAATAGACAGAACAACTAACTTTTATCCGTTTGGATTGGAGTTTGGAGGAGATTTGAATATTAGTGGTACACTAACCCCAAGCTATCGATACTCTTCTCAGGGGCAGGAAAAACAGTTAGAAACAGGATGGAGTTCTTATTAGGTGGAGAAATTATGATGCTGGCATGGCGAGGTTCTTTAATGTGGATCCGTTAAGTGAAAAATATGATTACCAGTCACATTATAATTTCTCAGAAAACAGGGTTGTTGATAATATTGAGCTGGAAGGTTTAGAAGGTGAAGACTTCCGATTTAGGGAGCTCATGAAGCGAAATGGTGGAGTCCAGTGAAGTGCAGAGAAAGCGACCCAGGAAGCTAATAGTGCAGCTTTCATGGCTGTTATTAAAACAGTAACTCCCATTGAAGAGCTTTACACAATAGCTACCGGCCGTGATTTGGATGGTGAGCCTGCTGATAGAAAGCAAGCTGCGAAATTATTAGCATTAAATCTTGTTCCGCAGGCAAAGTAGAAGTTAAAGCAGCTGCCACAGTATTAAAAGCGGAGGCAAAAGTAACAGTTAAAAAACCATATAGTAAAAGCCGACCTTCATATGCTAAAGGTCAAGTAGATGAAGTTTGGGAGGCAGCAAAACAGAAAAATGGTAAAGTATATGATCCAAATACGGGAGAAGAGCTTACATGGGATAAAGCAATAAAACCTAGACCATGGGATATGGGGCACTTACCGGGACATGAATACAGAACACTACATGAAAAATATATGAGTGGAAAAATAACAAAAGAAGAGTTTTTAAGAGAATATAAAAATCCCAAAAATTATCAATCAAAATCAGCAAATAGAAGTCATAAATATGAACAAAAGTAGTATTAATATAATTGGTTGCTTTTCGATTCTAATGATTTTCAGCATGGATTAATAAAAAAATATAATTATAGTAAAAAATATGCCTCAACAAGCTTCTGAAGAAAACAAAAAACTTTCTAACTATATAACAAATATTGTTGGTATTAATAAAATGATTGATCGTCATTATGACAAAGACGAAAAGAATTTTTTCGATATTTTCACCTGTGATGATCCTCTCTATCCTAGAATAAAAATTTATGGTACAATAGGATTGTCTGATTACCCCAATAAAATTGAAATGGATGATAATAGGTTTAAAAACATTCCAATAGAACTTTTAATTGCTGGTTACAGAGAATTCAAAATGTTGGATAATATTCTTTCCACATCAGGGTTTTATATTATTAATAATGGGTGGGAATGTCAACCAGGCTCAGTATTTATGAGAATCGTTGAAATGTACTTTGAAACTTCTGAAATGAAACATATTATGTTTATATCACCATTTTTGTGGGAGGATAAATTACAACCACTAAAACTTGACACGAAAACTGTACACTGGCTTTTGTGCATTCCTATTTCTGATGAAGAACTCGAATATAAAATGGAAAATGGTACATCAGCATTAGAAGACATATTTCAGGAAAAAGATATTGATATATTTGATATTAACAGAAAATCGGCTATTTAATAAGATCCAAGATGCCACACGAATCCTTTTGTGTGGCATTTTTCCTGAAGTAGAGACTAAATAATTAACTAAAAATATGGTACTATATAAAGGAATTGAAATTAATGTGAATAATAACATTTATGTAGAAACTAAAGGGCTAAATTTTTATTTAGATAAGGAAATTAGAATTTCTATAGGTAACCAACATCAAGAGGATTATATAGAGATTATTAAGTACGTTATAGATTATATTGTAGACAGTAAAGCTATTATTTCTGAAAATCAAAATATTGGATATTATTCATGGCTTTTGCAATTTAGACTGGATCAAGATAACTGCTATGATCTATATGAGGCAAATGTAGACGGTAGCGACTTTAATAAAGGTTGTGACACAGCAATTTCGGTTGTTAGGCAGCAAAGTGAAATATGTTGGCAACAAAATCTTATTCCTCTTTTTCCAAACTTCAATCAGTCAGTTGTAATATCAGATGGTGTTTATGAAGGAAAGGATATTGAAGGAATTAGATATGATTCCCCTCAAGATAAGAGTGGATGGTACCTTATAACGGATGATTACAATGACGATATTAAATCATTAAAAATGGTACATTTTTACCATGTTGCATTTGCTCGTCCTGATATTTTAAAGTACTTAGCAATACCTATCGGATACAGATTCCTAATGAAAGATGGAAATATTGAAATACGTCAGGATGACAAGGAATAATTCTAGATTATTCTTCAAATGTATAAATGTTTCAATAAATTAATTCGAAAAACAGGCAATCTAATTTAGATTGCCTGTTTTATTTTGTTAATCATCTTTTGACGCGAGAAATTACAGTTTTCATTGTTTTTAACACAAATATTGATACATTTTATTTCTCAGACAATAATTTACTTATAATCAGCCTATTATAAAATACCGCGGGAATCTAAATATAACACGTTTAAGTTTAGGCTAAAGCCAGATGAATATTTTTTTATTATTAAAACGGGCTCCCTTCGACTAAGCTCAGGATTATAGCCCGTTCCTATTGAATTCCTTCAGCATATTAAAAGAAAATAGCTCCATCTTGTCCTAACTCCTACGCCCTTCATAATACTTTAACAAGCATTATACCCATTCCCCAGATAAATTTTCGTTCTTTTGCAAAAAGTTTTAATTTTTAAATAATCGCATGTCGAAGTTTGATGAAATACGGTATTTTCATGATCATGAAGTGAATGAAAGATTGCAGAGTGTAGCCCGTGATCCCATGATGAAAGCACTGATGAACTTTACTTTTCCCGGTGTGGATGAGCAGGTCTGGCTGGAACAGTTTAAAGAGATCAACTCTATAAGTGATTTTCAGCATCATTTTGTAGCGCATACCGTTCGTCAGATCCTTGCAAAAAGTTCTGAAGGTTTAACGACCTCAGGCTTCGATAAGCTGGATAAAAATACACCATACCTTTACATTTCAAATCACAGAGATATTGTATTGGATACTTCACTGCTTAATCTGGCTCTTCTGGAAAGCGGCCATATTATGACTGCTTCAGCCATTGGGGATAACCTTGTGAAAAGAAACTTTTTGAATGTACTGGCTAAACTGAACCGTAATTTTTTAGTTCAAAGAGGTTTATCGCTTCGTGATCAGCTTAAAAGTTCACAAACGATGTCTGAGTATATTGATCATCAATTACATGATGAAAATCGTTCTGTATGGATTGCTCAGCGTGAAGGCCGTACCAAAAACGGTAATGATGCCACTCAACAGGGTGTTTTAAAAATGCTTGCAATGGCCTCAGGAGATCAATCACTCATAGAGTATTTTAAAACTTTAAAGATTGTTCCCATATCCATTTCTTATGAATATGATCCTACAGATTCTTTGAAAATGCCTCAGCTTCTCGCACAGCACAGGGATGAAGAATATATCAAAGGTAAAAATGAAGATTTTACCACCATGCTCAGCGGTATATTAGGACAAAAGAAACGAATTCATCTGCATGCCGGTGATGTTATTGATACCGAACTGGATGAAATTGCCGCTACGATCGAGAATAAAAACAAACAATTGCAGGCTGTTGCACAGGTGATTGACCATTCCATCATTAAGAATTATAAGCTTTGGCCGACAAAATATATAGCCTACGATCTGATTCATCATACAGATACCTATGCTTCACACTATACCGAACAGGAGAAACAGCTGTTTATCCGAAGACTTGAGATGCGTATAGACCCATCTGATCCGGTGTCCAAGGAGTATTTCTTAGCGATGTATGCCAATCCTTTAGTGAATAAACTGAAGCTTGAAGAAGGTTTTGAAGGCTAATTCAGGATAAAATAAAAAGAGACTCTCTTATAAATTAAATCATTTGACTATGTCATTGGCAACGCCGAATCTTTGATTTCTGACGAAGGAAGAATCTTATTAATGGGATTCTTCCTTCGTCAGAATGACACTTTTGAGAAAGCCTCTAATATTGTTATGTTATAAATTCAACAGGTCTTTATTTGGGTTGTGACATGGAATCTACCTCTGTAATGGCATCTGCAAATGCTTTGGGAGCTTCCTGTGGTAAATTGTGTCCAATTCCGCCTGTCAGAGTGTGATGAGCATATTTTCCTGTATATCTGGAGGCATAACTTTCCGGTGCAGGAAATGCGGCTCCGTTGGCATCACCTTCCAGGGTAACTGTTGGGACTGTAATAGATGGAGATTTTGCCAGTTTAGCTTCAAGTGTATCATATTGTTTTTCTCCTTTCGCCAATCCCAGACGCCAGCGGTAATTATGGATTACGATATCAACATGGTCAGGGTTATCAAATGCTCCGGCAGAGCGTTCGTAGGTCTGATCATCAAAAGCCCATTTTGGTGAAGCTGTTTTCCAGATCAGTTTATTGAATGCGGCAGTATTCGCTTTATACCCTTTATAACCTCTTTCGGTTGAAAAGTAATACTGATACCACCATAAAAATTCAGCATTCGGAGGAAGAGGTTTTTCGTTGGCCTTTGGGCTTCCTATTAAATATCCGCTTACAGCCACCAGTCCAGTGCAGCGCTCAGGCCATAATGCGGCCATAATATCAGCAGTTCTGGCTCCCCAGTCAAAACCACCGATTATCGCTTTATCAATTTTCAGGGCATCCATAAAAGCAATGATATCCAATGCAACTGCGCTCTGCTGACCATTGCGTTTTGTATTGGGAGATACAAAGGTAGTAGTACCGTAACCTCTTAAATAAGGAACCAAAACACGGTAGCCTTTTTCGGCAAGTATAGCAGAAGACTGTTCAAAACTGTGGATATCATAAGGCCATCCGTGAAGAAGGATAACGGGTTTTCCATTTTCAGGCCCTACTTCTGCATATCCTACATCTAGTAGTCCTGCCCTGATTTTTTTTGTATTCTGAAAAGCTGATCTGATATCTGTATTTTCTATGCCTTTTTCGCCAGCGCTATAAGTCTGTGCTTTCAGAGACCATAATCCCATTCCTATAAAAATAAATAAGGATAAAATAGCCTGTACTTTTTTACTGAAGTTCAATGTAGTATTCATAATAGTGATGTTTTGTTAGGGTAAAATTATTGCAAAACTGAGACAGGAATAAGTGTAAATACTTTGAACTGGTCATATTGAACGGTGAATAATGATTTTCACACGGTAAACCAGACAGCAGAATATATACAGATGCTTAAAATCATTATCAAAATGTGCAAAACAGAATTCATCATCCGTCAGTTTTTCCAAAAACAGTATCTTCGTACTTGAAAAAATTTGACAAAATGAAGAAAATACTATTTCTGGCTTCGGCTGTGCTTGTTCTCAATTCATGTGTGGTAAGAACGGCTACAAAAGTAGTTTCAGGCGCTGTAAGCTTAAGTTATAAAGCTGTAAAAGGAACTGTAAACGGAATCAGCTGGGCCGTAAGCAAAGCAAAAGGGAAAATTGATGAAGACCGCATAGACGGAACCTGGAAAGTGGTAGGCGTTTACCGTGGTTCTTTCGATGATTTTTCAAAAGATCAGAATCCTGACGGCTCATTTACTTCAGAATGTACAGAAGGTTTTGACCAGATCATTTTCAAGGCTAAAAAGTCTAAATTCAAGCCTGTACACTGCAGTACACAAGATGAAGACTGGGTAAAATATTCTATGGAGTTCGGGAAAAATCCTTCAACAAAAGAAAAGGAAAATTATATAGAATACAATTCCAACAACTATATTTCTGTCATCGATGCTAATAATAAGACGATGATTCTGGAAGGAAACCTGATGCCTAAACTGGGATTTTCCGGAGCTAAGCTGTATCTGCTGGAAAAAGTAAAGTAGAAATACAGTAGGAGCAGGTTATTTTAAAAACTGATTTGCAATAAAATAGCCTCCTCCTATCACCAGTAATGGCAATGCAATAGAAATCAATATTAAAGGCCAGGCAAAAATTCTGAAATACGTATATAATTCTACGGAAGAGGGATCCTCGGGATCGTAGATAACAGTTTCGGTATCACCTACTGACCAGGCTGAAGGATTGGTACCTTCCGGCAGTTCATACGTATAGTCAACATTATTTTGTGTACGGAAGGTAAAGAGAGGACTGAATACTACTCCATCCGATTCAAATTCCCGCAGTGAGGTAACAGTTGCGGTTGCTTTTTCTGCTTTTTTTAAGAATGAGAGTGTGTTTTTGAAGCTCAACAATGCTGCAACAAACAGAATCACTCCTGCTCCAAGGATAATATAATATTGCCACATAGCTTTCTTTTTATGTCCGTTCATAATAGTGTATCCTGAAAATAAATATCAGCTACCTTACTTATTTCCAGATTGATATCCTAAATATACAAAGATTTATCACAACAGATAATTATTTACTTTCTATCTCCACAATCCTCTTCCCCTGCTCTCCCAGATAGTGAACCACCAGTTTTTCATAGACTTTATAGCCATCGTCTACATTGGTAAATATCACAATCCCCTTTCCTGAATTGGGCAGTACAATGGCAATACATCTTGTTCCCTGATCGGCACCTCCATGAGATAAAGCATATTCACCATTCCCAAGATCATAGATTTCAAAACCTAACCCGAAATATTTACCCTCTTTTACTTTTACCTGTTTTCTGATCATTTCCTGAAAGACTTCCGGCTTCAGATTTTTTCCTTTCATAACGCTGACCATAAAATTTCCGTAATCTTCTATTGTGGTATGCAGATCATCGGCAGCATTGGCTGTTTTATTTTTTTCTATCGGATAAGCATTTCCCTTTTCATTGTATCCTGTTACAAATCTCGACTCATCTGTATTCTGATCCCAGATATAGTTTGTATTACGCATTTTGAGGGGCTGAAATATAAGTTCTTTCGCAAGCTGATCCAGTGATTTTCCAAACTTTTTTTCCAATGCTTTCCGAAGGTATTCAAAACCTTCTCCTGAGTATTGGTATTTTGTACCGGGATCAAACTGAAAGCTCAGTTTTTTGTCCGCGTTCATCCATCTCCAGTTGGGAAAACCGGTCTGGTGGCTCAGGAGCATTCTGGTTGTCAGTTTCTGATGTCTCGGATCGTTGATGATATCCGGATCTGTCCAGTAGGCATCTAAAGGTTCATCCAGTTTCCATTTTCCCAAACTTATTAGCCTTAATGCGACTATTGCCGTGACAGGTTTGGTAAGAGAGGCTACATTAAAGCAGGCATTAAGGGGAGCTGAAATTCCTGTTTTAGTATTTCCAAAAACTTTTACCTTCTGTAGTTTTCCTCCTTCTATAATTCCTAATCCCATCGTGGGAATATTATTTTCTTTCAGCCAGCTTTGCATTGACTGATCGTTATCAAACATTGTTTCATTATCAGTAGTCTGCTTCGGATGGTGATCAAAGCTCAATGAATTCTTAAGTTTCCACTCAGCATTTTCCAGGATCCACAGATGGGTAAATTTTGCTTCCCCAACCAATTTTTCAGCCTGATCTCCTACCTTCTCATAAAACAGATGATCTCCGTTCTGAATGGCAGCATATATTTTTCCCTCTTTATACATGGGATAAATCTCAGTACTTTTATCCACTAAGACTCTTTTTAATTGGTAGGTTTCCGGAGACTTGCACAATCCGTTTTTAAAATCAATGATGAATTTCTTTTTGTCCTCAAAGCCGCCTTTATCATGATAAAATTCAAACCCGTCACTTAACATGCTTTCCATCTTTCCGATGTTACAGGTATTGTAGCCTGCTGAAAAAAACAGGCTGTCTTTTGAGATAATTGTTTTGTAAAGAGGATCTGTTTTTTCCGTCTGAGCATAAACGATATTTATCAACAGAATAAAAAAAGGAAGGATAAGCCGTGCAGATTTTATCATTGTTATTTTTTTGACAAAGGTTCAATTTCATTTTGTTTTTTTAATAAAAATGAACCCGACAAAAACCCGACAAAGCCACGACACAAATTATAACATACTGAATTTCAGATTGAAATATAACTTCTTTTTACGATCAATCTCAGCAGCATTTCGGAGAATCATGAATACGTTGGACAATGCAATAAGGATCATCAGAATAAGCGTAAACTCTTTTCCGAGCTTTAAAAATATACCGAGCATAAACACAATAGGTGCTATAGCAGTCCAAAACATCTGCAGTGAAATAATCTGTTTGATAAGACTGTTTCTCTGCTTCATGACAAACATCAGCAGAAAGGGAGCCAGAATATTTAATGGTGGTACGACCACAAATAATAAGGAAGAGAGATTGATCATTTTAACCAAAGAATAATTGATTGTTACAGATTCTTCTGGTGCTTCTGTTTTTACCTCATTATTTTCCTGAGAAATAATGTTTTCTTCCTGTAATAATAAAGATTCCTCTATTTCCAAAGTCTGCGCCAGTGCTCTTAAAGTATGTCCCTTAGGTTCTGTTCCGGATTCTATCCGCTGAATGGTTCTTACAGAAATTTTTGATTTTTCTGACAGCTCCTCCTGAGTCAGATTTTTTTGTTCTCTTATGGCTTTTAGTCTGGACATGTTCTAAGGTAATTCTGAAAAAAATATTTTGGCTAATTTACAGTTTTCCATTATTAAAAAACGGAAGACCTCTTTTTTAAATTGAACAGGGCTAAAATTAATATTCATATAAGAAATAAGTGTACTTTTATTAAAAAATAACCTTCTATTTTTCAACTATTTATAAACTACAACACCAAATCAGTTTATGGAAAATACAATATCCAAATCCGAAATCAGGAAGAATATTGCCACTTACCTGTTTCTTACCCTGCTTTTCTGTCTCCCGGTCTATTATATGTGTATTCGTACCGGAAAACTCGGTGGCGGAATTATATCCTATGCTACCATTGTGATGTGGTGCCCGGCCATTGCAGCACTTCTTACCTGCCGTATCCGGAAAATTCCTGTTTCTTCCCTGGGCTGGAAATGGGGCCTTACGAAATACCAGATCATGGCTTACTGTATTCCTATTCTTTACGCTTTTGTTCCTTATCTTATCATCTGGATCAGTGGTGCTGGCGGCTTTTATAATCATGAATTTGTAGCAGATGCCGGCAAAGGGATGGGCTGGAATCTTTCTGATGGCCAGACCATCATCCTGTATGTCATTCTGATGAGCAGCTTTGGCATGGTACGTTCTGTAGGATCGGCATTGGGTGAGGAAATAGGCTGGCGGGGTCTTCTTACTCCGCAGTTAGCAAAGATCAATTCTTATACTGCCACCTCCCTTTGGATGGGTCTCATATGGGCTATCTATCATTATCCTCTTCTGCTTTTTTCCAATTATAATACAGGCGGTCCCAAATGGCTGGCTCTTTTATGTTTTACGGTCATGATATTTGCATCTTGTTTCATTTTCACCTGGTTACGGTTAAAATCCGGGAGTTTATGGACCGGAGCTATTTTACATGCCAGCCACAACCTTTTTATACAGTCTATTTTCACACCGCTTACTGTGGATACGGGAAATACCAATTATTATATTGATGAGTTTGGGATTGCCCTACCTATTGCAACCGCTATCGTTGCCTACTTTTTCTGGAGAAAGAGAAAAGAATTACCTGAAAAGGAAACTGAAGATACTCTTCTTTCCGCATAGTATTATTCATCAAAAAACAGCCTTCCGTGCAGAAGGCTGTTTTTTGAAATATCAGTGAAGTCAGTATTTTAATTAATCAGCAGAGTCCGGGCTTACTGTCTAATTGGCAATTTCCAACAGTTTTTTGTAATCTTTTCTTTTCTGTGGGATGATTGGGTTGTACATAATTTCTTTGTCAATCCAGCGTTCAGGCTTTAAAAATGAGAGAATAAGCTCCATATCTTTGTCATTAAACCCTTCATAAAATCTGCTTTTTTCTTCTTTTGGTATGGGAGTTAAGGCTTTTTCATCTTTTCTACGCGGAGCGAAATGCGCCCCTGTATAATCTCTTTTTTCGTCTCTGAATTTTGCTTCTATAGTAGGTTTAAGCTGCTGCTTTAGTTCTTTTATCTCATTTTCCGTTTTAGGTGTGGTCATTATTATTTTGTTGATCTCTTCACCTAATTCGTACTCAATTCTTTGATTGATGTCTTTTATTTTTTCCTGAAGAAATTTACCTGATCGTGTTGGAGGTTCACTCAGCAACAAACGTTCATATCCGGTGGCTTCTCCTCCTTTTTTAGTCTTCCCTTCATTCTCCTTCTTCCAGGCAAGCATTCTGCCTCCGCTCTCACTGCCTTCTTCTTCCATGTACCTTACCGTGTATCCTAACATCGCCATCACTTCAAGGTTACCGCTTCTGAAGCCCAGATGCTTTACATGGGTGAAATTTTTCTCAAAATACTCATACAGCTTAAACTGCCCAAAACGGGTATTACCTCCCCATGCTAATAAAGATGGTGTTTTATCATCCCAAAACTCGGTGATGTTGAATACTTTGGAAGGATGAATATACCTTTTGACATCACTGACAATATCATCAAACTTAGATCCTCTCTCTTTCACATAGCCTTTATCTCCGGTAATAATAATTGCATCATACATCTCTGCTACTCTATAAATAATCTGCCTGATTCCTGTATAGCTGGTATCGTGTTCTATATGGATATCTCCTCCTTTTCCACTGAAACGGGACCATAAAATAAGTAAGTTGTTTCCACTGGTGGGTATTCCTTGTTGTTCCAGCCATTTTTTTATAGCGTCATCTTCATAGGTGTTGATATTGACCTCCCATCTTTCTTTTAGCTTAGCCCGTAAGGCCGGCGAGTATTTTCTGGCAATATAGTCTGTTCCATAATTCACTCCTTTAATATATCCCTTTCGCTGATACTTACGTGCTTCATCTTCTAATTTTTTCTTACCGGTCTTATCTCCCCTTAACTGTTTTACTTCTACAACATGTATTCTGTCCTCACCTATCCCGGAATCTCTATAGAATTTTTTTATAGAATCTGCTTTATCCGTATGGTCTTTGACCGTGCCGTCGCCTTTTGAAATGACAACATGAAGCTCCTCATCATCAATTAAAGCCGCGGCAATTCCAAACATATCACCGGTGGCATATCCGGGCTGGATAAGCACTTTAGGTTTAAATTCAGGTTTGGGGCCACGTTGACGTTCAGGTCTTGGTGCTGGTCTGCGAGCAGCAGCATCTGTATTGGAAACAGCTTCTTTGTCTTTTTTTCTATTTCTTATCATATCGTTTATTATAATACGTTAGGGAACAAATTTCAAGGTAAAGCTCCCGACAAAATAGAGGGGATCTACCCATTTTTAGAAATTCAGGGTTTCCCCTTATGAGCAGACAGGGTATTTGTGTATTATGTAGTAATGATGATAGAAATACTGTGATATGGCTGCTCTATTTTCCGGATTATGTTATTTACTGATACGATGATGATCTAAAAATTCACTCATAAGAGAATTCCCCTATTTTTTAAAATTCAGTTTTTTCCCTTAATGAAGATTTATTCCGTTTGATGAAATTTGTATCAGACAAAAGAGATCAACAGTCTCACAGTGAAGACCTGACCAAGACATAACAGTAAGGTTGAGTTGAAACAAAGACTTTGAAAAAAGATGTTTGAAAGTAAAAAATAATAGTAACCCATTAAAACCAGAATATGGCAGAAACAGTAAACACCCAGACTACAGATGCAGTAACGCAGACCAATGTTACCGTACTTGGTGAGTCTCCCGCACAGGCTATGAGTATGCTTTACCAGATGGCCACGCATGCCAGTGGAATTTCCATTCAGAATTCTGTAACAAACCAGCAGAACTTGAACCAGCTCAACCCTGCGATTGTTGCAGATGCCATTAAAATTTTAAAAGGATAATATAAAACCTTACAATCATGAGTGAACACAACAGTGAAACCCAACAATCCCAGGCAGCCAATGCTACCACTCCGGCGGAGAAAGCTGTAGTATTTGTGAACAGTGAGGTACTGGCCCCGCCTAAGGCTTCCCCAATGACCGGAGTAACAAAAGTAATGATAGAACAGTCTACAGGAATGATGGTTCAGGATTTACAGTCTTTTTTGAAAGGATTTGAACAGGTAGGTTTGATTGCATTAAGCAGGCTGGCCAATAATCTACTGACGTATGGAACGACTTTCGGCCCGGCTCCCGGCAGTAAGGAAACTTCCCCTCAGATGGCAGAGCAGCTGCAGGGCCAGGATGCAGGAAAAGGAAATGAAATGATGAAGGATTTGTTCAAAATGGTAAGTGAATATGCTGAGGTGAAGGCTAAAATTTCCAATACTATTTACAATGTCAACGCGCCTCCGGCTCCAATGGCTCTTCCTTCTCCTCCCTCGTTTACGGAAGTTTCTCCTGAGGCTGAAGATCCTGAAAAAAAAAACGAGTAGATCCGGTTCCGGAAGAAGTCTCATCAGAAAAGGAAGGTATGAGAAAAAGCTTTATCACGGCTGATCATGGGGGAAAATTAGTATTAAAGTCAGTAAAACTGACACAGCCACTCGTAAAACCAGAGATTAAGGAAGCAGTAATTCCTTCAGTAGAACCTGAAGTTAACCGAAAGAAAAAAACAATAATAAGTCAACTCCTTGAAAAAATTAAAATAAATAAAAGATGAATTATTCTTCAACAACCAAACCCGCCAAAATTTTAAATCTAGAAAATTTAAATGATTTAAATGAACGACTTTACCTGACCCGAAGCAGTGATATTTCTTATTTTGACACGAGAAGTGCTGATGTAAAAAAGACGGAACATAATGCAGAGCGAGTTGTATTTAATCTTCAGACCTCAAACATTAATATTCAGCCTGCCATAAGACTGGTGAACTGCATCAACAGAGGAAATAAAAGATACAACCATTTCCAGTCTTTTGTAGTGGAACCTATAGATAAATCAACGGGAATTGCCGTCATCATGGTGAAGCTGGATGATCCGAAAGTTTTTTATTGCAATGTGAGAATTTTACCTTTTACCACCTTAAATGAAATTGCAGTTTCAGATCTTGATTCAAAACTTCTTACCATTAATCTTGAAAAGGCAAAATGGATTCTCAAAACAGATATCACAATCACGCCATCTGATACGGGAGAAGCTCAGTATTCTGTACATGATGTAGATGTAGCTGCTATTTCCGAATTGGTAAGCCAGGAAGAAATAATTGAATTAAAAAGAGAGCTGGAGTTCCAGGCTTCCAAGCTGACCGCTCATTATTTCCAGGAAATCCTGAGTATTGTAGTGAATGAAAACCCTTCAAATACCAGCAGACTTCCTATAATTCCGGATGATTATATCCTTACCCTTCCTCCGAATCAGTTAAAAGAGATGCTGTCTGCTACTGCTATTTCAGCGTGTATCGCTCTGGAGATAACAGGTTATAATGTAGTAAAAGATATCAACCACGACTGGAAGGCGGCAGCTGCATTTATTAATTATCTGCTGTAAAGTTTCCAACATTATAAAACAGTACTTATGCGCAGAAGAACCCGCAAGAGGGCACCCGCTCACAAACCTCCGGTACCTGTAACGGAACCTGAAATCGTTGAAAAAGAAATCATGCCTTTTGTTTTAAGACATGAAGAGGAAATCATTAATTACATCAGAGATAAAGCCGTCAAAGAGACAATGAAATCGCTTGCCCCTTTGCTGGAAAAGCTGGAAGAAGCCGTAAAACAGCAAGAATCTCCTCAGGTGCAAGAGACTATACCACCACCTCAGGCCGATCCTCCTATGATGAACTATGAAGAACAGTTGAAAAGACTTCAGGAGGCATCTACGGCAAAGGTAAAGGAGAAAGAGCTCAAAATAATGGACCGAATGAATAAGCTGAATGCCAGATTTGGTAATATCCGCCCTTAAAAACATCAAAACCAACAGATATTATGAACGAAATTGATACTATAATTATGGGAATGTCCACCGCTGTACCTAATGCTATTTCAACACAGGTAAGCGCGCATTCTACAGGGGCTATGCAGATCAATTCTGCCCTGAACCAGCAACGAAACAACATGACCGCCATCGGCAGCTATGTGATGGGCCTAAAAAAAATGAGTCCAAAGAATATGAAAATAAAAGAACTGGAGACCATAAGAAAAGGACGTTTCTAATTTCAGTTCACCAACTACGGATGTGGCTTATTTCCCTGCAAAGATGAAAGCCGGTGCCCTCAATATATACAATCAGGTCAACATTTATTTTGCACCGTCTTTCAGATGCTGTCTATGTGCAGAAGCAATCACTCAGAATCCATCTTTAGCCCAAAGGAATCCAGCATTGCCAGTATACCTGCAGCAGAAATTTATTTTTAAGACAGATATTAAAAAATAAAAGCCACATCCTTTTTATCAGGAAATATGCTTTAAACTCATACAGATTTTACAGATAGGGTTTCAACCATTGTATTCAGAGCCACCCTTCAAGTCTAATTTATTCATAACCTGTCAATACCAATGCTTTTGGAATGTATCATCTGCAGGGTCTGTAGTGAGTTTAACATAAAATACAAAACTAGTTTACCTCAATAATTATTAACCGAGATCAGATCTCAACAAAAAACAAAAACAATTATGCCAGTTAATGAACAAATCACAGACGCCGTAACGCAATCGAACGTGAAAGTAGTAGGAGAATCTCCTGCCATGGCTTTAGCCAACGTGTACCAATCTGCAGCGCATTCTACAGGAATTATGTTTGAAAATGCAGTGAATGCACAAAACCAACAGAATATTTTAGGTCAGGCAGCTACCACTCAGGGTATTCTGCAGATTTACAGCCTGGATACTGTAGCAGATGCGGTTTCCATTGCTAAGATTCTTAAGCCTTAATTTTTAGCTTTTTGATAAAAAGTAATTTTCAGCCGGAAAATCCGGTCGTTTTTTAACCTAAATAAACAATAATCATTATGCCAGTTAACGAACAAATCACAGATGCAGTAACACAGTCGAATGTAAAAGTAGTAGCAGAATCTCCTGCAATGGCTTTGAGTAACGTGTATCAAACGGCTGCCCATTCTACAGGAATTATGTTTGAAAATGCGATGACCGCTCAAAATCAGCACAACATCGTAACACAAGCAGCTACTACACAAGGGATCACTCAAATCTACAGTAAAGATACCATCGCTGATGCCATCTCCATTGCTAAAATCCTTAAACCTTAATCCATTTTTTACAGACCGCAAATAAACAATTTTATACCACCGGAAAACCCGGTTATTTTAACCCAAATAAACAATAATCATTATGCCAGTAAACGAAAAAATCACAGACGCAGTAACGCAATCCAACGTAAAAGTAGTAGCAGAATCTCCTGCAATGGCGCTTGCCAACGTATATCAATCAGCAGCCCATTCTACAGGAATCATGTTTGAAAATGCAATAAATGCACAAAACCAGCAAAACATTGTCACTCAAGCAGCTACTACACAAGGAATCACTCAGATCTACAGTCTGGATACCATTGCTGATGCTGTTTCTATGGCTAAAATCCTTAATCCGTAATCCATTTTTGCGAAAAGCTTAAATACCATTGCCCAAACAACCGGAAAAGCCGGTTGTTTTTAACCCAAATAAACAATAATCATTATGCCAGTAAACGAACAAATCACAGACGCAGTAACACAGTCGAACGTAAAGGTAGTTGCAGAATCTCCTGCAGTAGCTTTAAGCAACGTATATCAGACAGCAGCCCATTCTACAGGAATTATGTTTGAAAATGCAGTAAGCGCACAAAACCAACAGAACATTGTAACTCAGGCAGCTACTACACAGGGTATCGCACAGATCTACAGTCTGGATACCATTGCTGATGCTGTTTCTATGGCTAAGATCCTTAATCCGTAATTCATTTTTGAGGAAAGCTTAAATAATTAATTCAAACAACCGGAAAAACCGGATATTTTTAACCCAAATAAACAATAATCATTATGCCAGTAAACGAACAAATCACAGACGCAGTAACACAATCGAACGTAAAAGTAGTTGCAGAATCTCCTGCAATGGCTTTAAGTAACGTGTATCAATCTGCAGCACATTCTACAGGAATCATGTTTGAAAATGCAGTGAATGCACAAAACCAACAGAACATTTTAGGTCAGGCAGCTACCACTCAGGGTATTCTGCAGATCTACAGCCTGGACACTGTAGCAGATGCGGTTTCTATTGCTAAAGTATTGAATCCTAAATTATAGTGTATTTTTAGAGTTCTTGTTATCAGGGAGTACTTTTATGTGCTCCCTGATTCTTTTTTGGATAAAATTATTTATCAAATAATACAATTTCGTTCGGATCTATAACCTGATTCTGTACTGCGTAAATAACAAGCCCGGCCATATTTTTTACTCCTGTTTTGATCATCAGGTTGGTTTTATGGGTTTCCACAGTTTTGGGAGAAATAAAAAGAGAATCTGCAATTTCCTTGGTACTGAGCTGTTGGCAAACCAGTCGCAGAACATCCACCTCTCTATCGGTAAGCTCATTCTTAGAAAAAGCATGAAACTCCGGAAGTTTATTGGAAAGCTGGGTTCTCATGACATCAATCTGATCATTGGAAAAGTAATGTCCTGTGTGGTAAACAGTTTTGATAACAGCCAATAATTCTTCTAGTTCAATTTCTTTAGGCAAAAAAGCATGGGCTCCCATTTTCAGCATTTGTCCCATGAATGAACGGCGGTAAAAACTGGAAAGTACAATGATTTTTGTTTCAGTTTCTCTTTTGGCCAGTTCGGACATTACTTCAAGGCCGTCACCATTCGTCATTCTCAGGTCCAGAATCAGAATATCTAAAGATCCGGAATCCTGGGTGAGAAACTGATAACCGCCTGTTGAGGTCAGTGTAACCTGATACTCTCCATTATGATCGATATAGTTTTTCAAAAGCTGTACAAACAGCAGATCGTCATCTACAATTCCGATTTTAATTTTTGTGTGTTCCATATTTATTTTTATTGTAAGGCCATACAGGCTATGAATTTTGTGCCTTTTTCGGGCTGTGTTTTAAGTTTATAAATGGCCTGGATTTTTTGTGCTCTTGACTGAATATTCCTCAACCCGATACCTCCCGACTGGGCTTCCATGATAAAACCCCGCCCGTTATCTTCTATGGTCATCATCAGATAGTTTAGAGATATTCTCAGGGATACGTCTACTCTGGTGGCTTCAGCATGTTTCAGGATATTGGAGATCAATTCCTGGACAATTCTGAAAAGGTTCAGTTTTACCGGGCTGCTGATAGGAGTTCTTATGGCAATATAGCGGAAAATGACCTCAATATTTTTATTAACCTGTTCAAGATAGTCTGCAATTAAATCTGCCAGCTCAACCTCATCAAGGTCCGGCGGTGTAAGATTATGAGAGAATTCCCTTATCAGCTGCATGGATTTTTTCAGATCGCGATTAAGCTCTTCGGGGTTTTTATCCGTAAGATTCAGGCGGATGAGATTCAACTGTGAGATAATATTATCATGAAGTTCTTCTGCCAGCCGTTCCCTGTCCTGTTCCTGCAAAAGCAGGGTATTCTCCCAATATTCCTTTTGTGTATTCCGGACCAGCTGAGAGACTTTCTGTTTGTTTTTCTTTATACTTTTCAAATAATTAATAACCAATAACGTAATGAATAACGTTGTTAAAAAAAATAGTCCAATACCGATCCATATCCATAGAACTATCTGATCCTGATTTTCCCAACGCCACATCCCAGATTAATAAAAGCAATATACAAAGACAATAGCAAGATGCCTCTAAAAAGCCAGACAGGGGCTACCCAACTCAGATGATTGCTGATTAAAAAATTAAAGGTAGTGGATATGATGCATTCAATAGAAAAAAACAGGAAAACAATGACGTTCACGATAAACATATCCCTATCAGTCCTGCCTTCCCTGATGATCTTCATAAAATAAGAGGCGGCATAACTACAAATAATAATACTGGTGATAACATTGGAATAAAAAGTAACCTGTGTATTATCCTGCACATAGAACACATTAATCATCAATACCAATACTGCAAAGCCATAGATCATCCGCCTTAACTCACGGGAAAGATGGATATAATACCGGCTGTAGATGACAGTAAGGATCATCAAACCAAAAAACTGGCTCAGTATATAATTGTAGGTATTGAGTGTATTTAATTTCATCAGCCGGTCTGTCAAGTCCGTCAGCTCCAGCATAAAATCTCCTGAAAGAAGCACAATCACAGGAAGTTTTGTTTTTATCCCTCCTCTTACCAATACAATCAGTCCTGTACATAAGACCAGGTTAATAATAATTTGTAAATACAGGGATAAACTGTTATACGAAAACACTGGTGCTTTGCTTCAAAAGTTGATAATCATTAAGAGTATCAACGGTAAAAGGAGGTCTTGGAGTAGAATAGTTTTCTGCAGTCTCACTCATATGATTAATGGCAAGGCTTTTCACTGTAATAATTTCGATATGATAAGGAAAAGCCGGATCTTTTTTCTCCAGATCATCAGTAAGCCCAAAGAAGCTGGTACAGGTTTGTCCTCCTGTAATTCCCATTTTATCATAATCTGAAAAGGGAATTGAAATCAGCTGAAAAATATCTTCGGTTTTCTGAGTCTGTATCCATGATGTACCAAACATGTTCCATCTGAAATTACGGTTAATAGCCGATTCAGCTGTAATTGGAGGCGAGGTCACTTCTCTATCATTACTGCTTTCCATCTTTTCTTCAGTAAAATTTCGGGAAAATTCTTTAATAATAATGGTACTAAAATCAGCATCCTTGTCACTTTTAGAATCGATCAGAAAAAATTTCAGCTGCTCCTCATGAATACCTACATAGGCATGAATACTTTTTAGCTCTTCTGTTTCAAGGTTTCTTTTCCATTGTTCTATTTCTTCCCCTGAAACGCTGAAATGAGTTCCCTGATTTAAAAAATTCAAAATTTCTGCCCCATTTGTATCAATTCCGTTTTTATAAGAATCAATAAGATTTTTCCATTTTCTGATGGCTTCAAAGATGTTTTCAGTAGTCATGATACTATTTATTTGTGAATGATAATTATTTTATGTGTTGAAATTTACAAAAAAAACAGACTGATATTTATTTTAAATCACATTCAAGTGGAAAATAAAATTTAATTGATTGAAAATTAATATTTCTTCAATTTTTTGTCATACTGAATTGGGTACAGTCTGTATCTTTGTGCCGGAAATACTCCCATTTAAATAACGACAACCAATGATTCCATTTCACGAACTTGTATTTTTCATTCTGGCTGCACTCATCCTGGTAATCAGTCCCGGTCCCAATATGATTTACCTGATTTCAAAATCTATAACACAAGGGAAAAAGTCCGGGTTTATTTCCTTGGCTGGAGTGGTGTGTGGGTTTTTGTTCCACATTATCATGGTATCTTTTGGTCTGACTGCGGTTTTGCTGGCCGTTCCATTGGCTTATACCGTCCTGAAGGCTCTGGGAACCATCTATCTTTTGTATCTGGCCTATCAGGCTGTAAAACCAAAGAGCAGGAATATTTTTGATGTTGATAAAAATGTTGCTCATGACAGTCCCAAAAAACTTTTTACCATTGGTTTTTTAACGAATGTATTAAATCCAAAAGTGGCCGTATTTTATCTGTCTTTCTTCCCTCAGTTTATCAAGCCAGAGTATGGTTCCGTATTCACGCAGAGTCTTGAACTTGGAGTGATTCAGGTTCTGATCAGCTTCAGCATTAACTTTATCATTGTATTGACTGCTGCAAGAGTTGCTTTATTCTTTTCCAATAATCCGGTCTGGATAAAGGTTCAGAAATGGTTTATGGCCAGCGTGTTAACCTATTTAGCAATAAAAATGGCATTTTCAAAAGCAAAATAAAATCCGGAACAGGTTTCTTGCTGTTCCGAATTCCTGTTGTATATTCATATAAAATCTGATCTAAAGAAAACATTATCATTATACACCGCGAATTTGAGATTAATATTCCGGCTGTAAAACCGTGAAAATACGTAATTTTACGGTTGCGTATTTATCCTCATCACTACAGGTTTACAGATGAAACAGACTATTCCTACTTATGATTTAAACGGCATTTCCCGCCACAGATTCCATGTCAAAAGAATGGATAAACGGACTCAGGATGCTGAGGATATTATTCTTTTAGACAAAGGAATACACCGGGACAGTCATTATATTTTTACCTGTATGGAAAGCGGCCATGTAAGAATGATGGTAGATTTTAAAACGGTTGAGTCAAAAGAAGCCGGTATTTTCTGTGTGTTGCCGGGGCAAGTACATCAGGGGCTTTTGATGAAAGACGTTTGCGGATGGTTTGTCGCTGTAAAAGCAGAGCTTGTTCCCGATACGGTACGTTCTTTTTTTGATGAATCTCTGGGGGAAATACAGCCAATGCCAATAGACAAAAGCCTGATCAAAAAAATAAACACAACAGCCGGTATACTGCACGCTTCTTATACAGACGAAATGCTTTCCTCCAAAGAAGGGTTTCTGGTTGTACAGTCATTGCTTAATGCGTTTCTGGGAATGTTTGCCTTGATCTACTCCCGGAAGAATCTACCTCCTGCTTCCGGTGAAAACCGGGCTTTACAACTGTCGAGAACATTCAGAAGTCTGGTTCGGAAAGATTTTAAAACCTCGAAAAGTCCATCTGAATATGCAGAAATTTTAAATATCACAAGAGGATATTTAACAGAGGCTGTCCGGGAGGCAACCGGGAAACCCGCACAACACTGGATTCATCAGGAAATTTTAATTGAAGCCAAAAGATTGCTGGTCTTTACAAACCTAAGTGTAAAAGAGATCGCTTATGAATTGGGATATAGTGACCATACCTATTTCAGCCGTTTATTTTCTAAACTTGAAGATCAATCTCCATCAGAATTCCGGAATCTGCATCAAAACAAACATTAACCACGAATAGTCCAATTATTCCCACGAAACAGCTATCGGTATTTTCTGATTTTGCAACGTCCTTTGCAATAAAAAATGATTTATGCCGAGCTTACCAAAATGGATCAACGACACTGTAGAAAATGTCTGGTCCTCAAAATTTAAAGACTGTACGGTTATCCATATAGAAAAAATCACAAATGATCTTCGTCTTATACGTTTTCAGACAGACTTACAGGATGTTTCTTACGAACCTGCATATGCAATAGCCATAAGAATCAATGGCCGTGATTTCAGAAATTATTCCCCCTTCAACTTCAACCAGGAGGCAGGGACTTTTGATGTTTTATTTCATCTGCATAACGCATCAGCAGCCGGAAGCCATTTTGTAACCCAGCTTTCTGCCGGAGATTCTATAAAACTTTTAATGCCCAGAGGAAAACAATTCTTTGCTCCCAACGCCAAAATTCATTTTTCTGTGGGAGACGAAACTTCACTGGGAAGCTCTCTTTCAATAAAAGAGGCCGTGGAGGAAAACGGGTCTTTATTCGTCTGTCTTCATGAACTGGAAGAATATTCTGCTCTTGAAAAGCTGAATTTATATGGTTATCACAGTCCTAAAAACAATACCATGAGAATGATTGAAGCCTTGAATGATTTTCTGAGAGAGGAAAAAGAAGCCATAAGTGATGATAACGTTGTTTTTTATCTCACTGGAAACGGGGGACGAATGTCGCTGATCAGAAAATTCCTTAAAGCCAGAGGAGTATCTCCGAAATGCATAAAATCACAGGCATATTGGATTGAAGGAAAAAAAGGGCTGTAAAAACAGGGAAACTGAAACTTTAGCTGGCAATAGGAATCAATTATTGCCAGATAAAGTTATTATGAGATGGTTGAATTACTTTTGTCTCTTTCCCAATTCCTTCACTTTTTTCAGCCATTGAATCCGCTGCTCATCCTTAGAATTCCGGATGATACCGATATAAGTTAGTTTAACAGGTTTTACACCGCAATATTCCAGTATGGATTTTTTAAGCTGATTCACGCTTGGTCTTCCAAAAAACAATCGGTAATACCAACCCGGCTGATCCAATGTTGTAATTATATGCGCCGTTTTACCTTTTAACAATTTATCCCACCAGACCGAGTTCTCTCTGAATTTATAGGCCATTCCCGGCAAAAAAAGGCGGTCTATAAATCCTTTCATTAAAGCCGGAAATCCTCCCCACCAGACAGGATGTATCCAAACCAAATGATCTGCCCACTGAATAATTTCCCCTGCATTCATCAGATCCGGTTCAAGTTCCATTCTTTTCTGATATCCAAACTGCAGATTAGGATTGAAATGTAAATCCCTGATGACAATTTCCTTTATTTCAGCTCCTGTTTCTAAAGCTCCTGTTTTATAAGCTTCTGCAATCCCGAAGTTGAAAGAATCTTTATGGGGATGTCCGTTAATAATGGCTATTTTTTTCATTGGGTAACATTGATATTGATGGTTTCATAAGTATGAAGCTGTGCCATTAGTGATAAAGGCTCATGCAGCTGATGACTGAAATACACCTTATTTTCATGGGAATTTCTCAGCAGTTCTTCGGTATGCAGAACAGCAGATAAAGCAGTAAGTTCTGCCTGCCCTTTCATGCTTCGTAAGCTCAGCTTCTTCTCACCTTCTTTATCTTTTACTACAATTTCAAACACAGACTGATCTCCGCTTCCACTGGATCCAAAAATCATTTTTCTTTCTTTTAATGATAAAATATTAAAGATCCTAAGGTATTGAAAGGATCCCAGCAGCCAGGTAATGAATTTAGAATTATAGGTCATTTTTACACTTACTCCGGGAATTCGTTCCACTTTATTGAGAATATAGAGGTCCGGTACATCAAAATTATAAGCTTTTCTCTCTCCTATCCCAAAAGAGAATTTAAAAGATTCCGTATCCAGAAAGTGTCTGATAGAAACAGGTTTGTCATTCTTATAATGCACAAAAGGAACGGCTACATTTTCTGCCATAAAATGAGCTGAACTCTCCCCTGCCAGGTCTTTTACAGAATAATATACAAAAACTTTTACTTCCTTAATATCATCTGAATGGGAAAGAGTATTGACCAATCCGGGTACAATTCCGCCCATCCATCCTGAACTGAAAACAATTCTGCTGTTCACATCTGCTTCTCCGGCAACAGCATACGCTTTTACCAAAGCCGGAGTAGGTTTGGTAATATCCAGATAATCTATATGATGAGCAATCGCAAAACGAAGTATATGATCTTCTCTATCATTCACAGAAAGAATAATGAGATTTATTTTTTTTTCTAAAATAACCTTAAAAGAAGCAGGATCTGTAACGTCGATTCTCAGGTTTTTATCCGTTGGACCTCCTTTTCGTCCTCCGATAAAAACAGTAAGATGAGGATTTCTTGATTTCAGAATGCGGGAAATAGTTTTTCCCACCAATCCATTTCCTCCAATGATTAAAATATTTTGCTCCATAACTTTTTTTGACAAAAGTAGAGCGCTCTGACTTCAATGAGCAGGACAAATGTCTAAAAAGAAACGTCTTTTCTGATGCGGCTCAAGTGACGTTGTGTAATTCCAAGATAAGAAGCCAGATACTGCAATGGAATGTTTTGAATATAATCAGGATGATTCTTTATTAATGTTTCATACCGCTGGGCTGCACTATCTCTTTGAAGCTGAAAAAAACGTGTTTCCAGTTCAAGATATTCCTGCTCTGCAATAATCTTTAAAAATTTCGTCCAGTTAATGCTGTTCTTTACCAACTCATCTACCGCTTCTTTTTTAAGAATGATCAGTTCTGCATTGGTAATGGCCTGCATACTTTCTTTACTGGGACATCCTGAAACAAATGATGAATAGGCAGCGATCATATGATTGGGAAACCGGAAGCAATAGGTCATATCTTTTCCTTCATCAGAAGTATAAAAGGAACGGAAAATACCAGATTTCACCAATCCTACTTCTTTGCAAAGTTCACCTTCCTGTATGAAATAATCATTTTTATTAATGAGTCTTAATTCGGAAAATTTCAGGAATTCTTCAATTTCATCTTCTGAAAACAGATTAAAGCTTCTAAAGTAATCATGTATCATTATTCTTAAAAATAAGGGTATTCTAATGAATCACGAAAATAGATAAAAGATAAATGCAACACACTTTACAAACGCAAAGTTTTCATTTTTTCTAAGATTTTATTTTAAGTGAACAAAGTTGACTGTCTCAAAAGTCAAATAATTTGGCTTTTGTCATTCTGACGAAGGAAGAATCTCATTAATAATCAGAATCGTGAGATTCTTCACTACATTTCATGTCCTTCAGAATGACACTTTTGAGACTTGAGACAGCCTCTTTTTAAGCGAAATGTATAGCCATACAAATTTCAATTAACTGCAAAAAAAATCATCTCAGGACGAGATGATTTACCGTTTTGAATTTACTTGAGTTATTTATGAAGATATGAATGATGTTTTGTTGGTACAAAGATAAATTAGCCCCGGTTTTTATCAATCAGTAGAATCCCTAGAATTATATCCGTAAAAATACGGTTGTATAAAAAGAAAAGCCCTGCAGGAAATACCTTACAGGACTTTGGTTTATCTAACAACTTTTCTGTTTATTGTTTAAAATTCAGGATTTAAAGCAATGATTACCATCTACTTTTCATCTTGATTTCATCTTTATTAAAGAGGGCTTACCAATTGCAGGAACCATTCTTTAACTTCTCCTTCCAGATAAGGAGCCAGTTTTTCTTCACATGTTTTGTGGTAACCGTTCAACCATGCAATTTCACTTTCTGAAAGGATTTCTTTCACTACAGTATCTTTGAAGAACGGGCAGAATGTCAATGTTTCAAATTCATAGAAAGTTCCGTGAATTGTTTTTTCTGCTTCTTTTACAGCGATCAGGTTTTCATGACGGATACCATAATGTCCTTCAAGGTAATATCCAGGTTCGTTTGAACATACCATTCCCGGAAGAAGTTCCTGAGGATTCAAGTCTTTTCTGATGTTTTGCGGTCCTTCATGTACATTCATGAAGCTACCTACGCCATGTCCTGTTCCGTGGTTGAAGTCTTTACCTTCCATCCATAAAGGAAGTCTTGCAATAGCATCAAGGTGTACTCCTTTTGTCCCTTTCGGGAATTTTACCATTGATAAACGGATCAATCCCTGTAATACCAATGTTGAATTTCTTTTAAACTCTTCCGAAGGGGTTCCTAAGGCAAATGTTCTTGTAATATCTGTAGTTCCTTCAAGGTACTGACCTCCTGAATCTACCAGGATTGTTTCCTCATTGGTTACTTCCTTGCTTCCTTCTTTTTTGGCAGAATAATGCATGATAGCACCGTTATCTTTATATCCCACGATAGAACCGAAGCTTTCTCCCACAAAATTTTCACCTTCTGCACGGAATCCTCTTAGTTTCTGTCCGATGGAATATTCATTCATCGCTTCTTTTCCTGCATTGTGAGTTAACCAATAAAGGAATTTTACCATAGCCACACCATCTCTTACCATTACTTTTCTGAAACCTTCCAGCTCAGCTTCATTTTTCTGGGCTTTCATCAGGTTACCCGGAACCGGAGCTTTGATAAATTGGTTGTCTGTTTTTAAAGTTTCAAAAATCTGCTGGTTGCTGTTTGGAGAAACCAGTACTTTTTCATTTTTGAAGGTCTTCAGGTAATTGTAAAATTCTTCGTAAGGCATCATTTTCACAAAGGAATCATCCATTTGTTTTCTTGCTCCTACTTCCATTTTTTCTAATCCTGTGAACAGAACAGCATCGTTTTTGGTAATCACGATATATCCTAAAAATACAGGATTACTTTCTACATCACTTCCTCTCAGGTTGGCTGTCCATGCTACATCATCCAGACTTGATATGATATGTACGGTAGCTTCCTGATCTTCCATTTTCTGGCGAATGGCAGCAATTTTATCGGAAACGGATTTACCTGCTCTTTCTACCGGGTGTACAAAAATAGGATTGGCAGACGGCGTTCCTCTTTCTTTCCAAACTTCTTTTAAAAGCGGAAAATCTACCAGCGTAATATTTTTTGAATTAAATTTCTGAGAAAGCAGTTCCCAGTTGGCATTAGAAGCTGCTAAAGCATTTACCGCCACTTTACCGCCTGAAGGAATTTCTGAAATGATCCAGTCGATATAGTTAGGAGTTCCTTCCATACCGTCTTTGAAAAGATCGATTCCTGAACCCTCCAATTCGATAGCAGCTTGTGTAAAGTATCTTCCGTCTGTCCAAAGTCCGGCTTTATCTTTGGTAACTACCACAAAACCAGCAGAACCTAAGAAACCAGACAACCAAGCTCTCTCCTGCCATTCTTCGGGAAGGTATTCGCTCATATGCGGGTCTGCAGAATATACTATAAATGCATCAACATTATTTTTCTGCATTTCTTCACGAAGTGCAGCAACTTTTTCCTTTGAAGTCATTCTTTTCTTTTTTAAACACCGAAAGTTACGAAAAATTTGAAGTCGGGCGCTGAAATCCAACGGCTATTTTACTTAATAATCTGTTATTTTAGCAGGAAATCTTTTTGAGGAGATCTGTGGTTAAAAAGTATATTTAAGTTTTCTGAAACTTAATAAATGTATATGGATTGGGAATATATTTATAATTTAAAAACATGAAAATCTTAAACATATTTGATAAAATAAATCATTTTTCTCTAAAAAAAACTACCACATTATCAAAATAATAAATTTTTGGAAAGATTATTGCTGTATTCAACTCCATGAAACAGCAGAACTACAATAACCACAGGAAATTTTATCCACCTCATCATTTTATCTATCTTCCTTTACTCATCTTATTAGAGATTTTTGGAATTTATAAAATCTGGGATGACCCGGGAAATCAGCTGACCTGGATTTTATTTTCTATCGTGATTTTTCTGCTTTTTTATCTGGCGTTTATGACGCGGCAGCATTATGCATTGGGGCTTCAAAACCGAATGGTAATTCTGGAATTTCAACAGCGGTATTTTGAAATCTTCAATAAAAGATCAGATGAAATTGTTGAAAAACTAAGATTTGATCAGATTGCTGCATTGAGATTTACCTATGACGATGAGTTCAAAGAGCTTTTATACAGAGCTCTACACGAAAACATCTCAGGAGATGAAATTAAACGGTCTATAAAAAAATGGAGGGCTGACCGACTCAGAATCTAACACCTCAACAAAATATATAGTTATGAAAAAGTGGAGCTTTTACAGTATTATGATATTAAGTTTGTTGACACTAACAAGTTGTGAAGCAGTAGAAACAATTTTTAAGGCAGGAATGTGGTGGGGAATTCTCTTAGTCTGTGTAATAGTAGGGATTCTTTTACTGATTTTTTCGAGGGGTAAAAACTCTTAACCATGCTTATGGAGAAGAATGCAGATCTGGAGATGATTTCTCACCTTAAGCCTTCAAAAATTGTTAAAATAATGAAGGACCCGGAAGCTTCTGCAAAGGCGGTACATCTTGTATATACCACCGATGCAGAAACCGCCGGAATTACCCGTAGAAAAACAGGAAAGAAATATTCCTATTATAAAGACGGCGAAAAGATAAAGGATAAAGAAGAAATTGCAAGAATCAACAGCCTGGTACTTCCGCCTGCCTGGGAAAATGTATGGATCTGTGCTCTTGACAACGGGCATCTTCAGGCAACCGGCTTTGACGTCAAAAAAAGAAAACAATACCGCTACCATCCTCTTTGGAGCGCTTTAAGAAATCATACGAAATTTTACAGGATGCTTCAGTTCGGATATGCATTACCGGCCATACGGCTGCAGGTAGAGCAGGATCTTGCTTTGAGAAATTTCGAGAAGCGGAAAATTCTGGCTTTAATTGTAAGTCTAATGCAAAGGACCAATATCCGTATTGGTAATACTATGTATGAAAAACTATACGGCTCTTTTGGACTGACTACTTTAAAGGATAAGCATGTCAAGGTAAACGGGCAGAAGATTACTTTCTCTTTTAAAGGGAAAAAAGGCATTATGCATAACGTTGACCTTAGAAGTAAAAGGCTGGCAAGACTTATTCAGAAATGTAAGGATATTCCGGGGAAAGAACTTTTCCAGTATTTTGATGATGAAGGAAACCGCCATTCTGTGGACTCAGGTATGGTGAATGAATATATAAAGGAGATAAGCGGCGAAGACTTTACCGCTAAGGATTTCAGGACCTGGTCCGGAACAGTAAGTGCTTTGATTGCATTTAAGGAAATCGGGTATGCTGAAAATGATACTCAATATAAAAAGAAAGTAAAAGAAGCCCTGGATATGGTTGCAGAAAACTTAGGAAATACATCGACTGTCTGCAAAAAATATTATGTTCATCCTCTAGTCATCAACCTTTACGAAAATAATACGATCAAAAAATACCTTGACGAACTGGAAATTATAGAAGAAAACGACGGAAAAGCTGATTTGACAAAAGAGGAAAGGCTGGTTCTGAAAATTCTGGAAAATGAGAGAATGTAGGGAATTTTTGGTCAATAGTGAATGGTGAATCTGCTTCGCAGTGAATTTTTCTATTCTGAATTTGATTAACCAATTGACTATTCACTTGCGCAGCAAAAATTGACCATTGACATTCAATTATATTCTTTAATCAAACCGAAATCCTATTGTTATTCAAAAACTGTATTCTGTATTCCTTGGGAGTAATTCCTGCAATTTTTTTAAAAAGCTGCGTAAAATGGGAAGCAGTATGAAAATTCAGTTCGTAAGCAATCTCTGCTATATCTTTACTGGAGTGAAGCAATGCCTTGCTGTAATTGATATCAATCTCATTGATCCACTGTTTTGGGGATTTCTGGGTAACTCCTTTTATACATTTATTCAGATAGCTTTCTGTTACAGACAGTTTATCAGCATAGAATGCCACTCTTTTTTCTACCACATGATATTTAAATAAAAGATCCCGAAACTGTAGGGACAATTCCATGGGACGTGTCGCTGATTTGTGATGGGTATCAGAATCTGTGCTCAGCATTTTGATTAAGATAAGATGAAGCATCGTCACTACTATATCATTGACATTGAAGTTATTTAACCACAATTCCTGTTCCATGATGGGAAGAAGCTGGATAATGGTTCCGTAGGTCAGGCTGTCCAGATTCAGAAAAGGAGTCATGAAAAAGATACTGCTTTTATGCTTTGGGAGTTCCTGTTCGGACAGGATATTATTTTCATAAGCCAGGAAGAAACCTTCAATATCATCGGATAATTCAACGGTTGCCGTAATGGTTCCTTGTTTGATAAAAATCACTCCTCCTTTCTCAGCATGATATTCTTTATTTTCGAGATATTGCTTGATACAGCCGTTAGTAACGAAAATAATAAAATTAAACGTTGTACGATACGGAATCACCGGCATCAGAATGCCTTTAAGATAATTTTCTATCCGATAGAGCTGTATATCAGCATTATTGGCTAATATCTTGTCCGTAATATTCGGAAGAAAAAGCTTTTTATATTGAAAATTGGATAGTACTTCCATATCCTGGTTATGATTATTTAAAGTTATACAAAATATTTTTAAGACTCAATATTGAATCAATGGAAGGTAAAAGGGTAAAAACAGCTCCTGCATCTCCCCAGCCTCATCTCTCAGACCCTTCTACTCTCCCACTCATTCATTTAGAATTTATAATACACTCCTACCCTTACTCCAAAAGGGCTTCCCGGTGTATAGGTAAGATCTGTAATAGGCTCTGCTTCTCCTTTCAACTGGGTCTCTGTAGCAAACTGGGCTTCATTCCATTTTACATTGAAAAGATTGTTAAGCTGTAAATTTGCACCCCATTTCTGACGGTTATAGGAAAGCATGAGATCATTTACAAAGTAAGCTTTGGTTCTGATACTGTTATCCTCTACCGCTGGTCTTGCTCCCAGATACCGGTACTGAAGCCCTAAAGAAAAGCCATTCAGGAAATCCCAGTTTACCGATCCTGTACTGGTAACTACAGGAGCCAGCGGAACATAGTCCTGTCCTTTTTCTTCCTCTGTAAATCTGGCGTGGGAATAATTGATATCCGCATTCAGATAAAAGTTTTCCAATGGCTGGAAACGTACTCCCAGATCAGCTCCAAAACGTCTTGATTTTCCGGAAGGTTCTACTACAGCATCATCTCCTACATAGACAAATTCCTGCTGCAGGTCCATATACCATAATGCCGGAGTAATAATCAATGATTTGAACGGATGTAATCTCACCCCAAAATCTGCTCCAATAGAATATGGAAGGGTATTTTCGTTTTTGTTGGGAACGACTACTCTCAGATCATTGGAGTGGAAGCCCATTCCTGTTTTCAGGAACCACATCACGTTGTCGTTCTGAGCGTAGGAGAAATTCAATTTCGGGCTTAATCTTGTTGCTTCTTTTGACTGTCCGGACGGCAACTGTTCTGCATCCAGCAGATTGTGCATATTAAAGATAAAATGATCTACTCTCAAAGCCGGATTGATGGTCCATTTTCCTGTTTTCCATACCAGTCCTGAGTAGGCATGAAGATTGGTTTCTGTTCCTGTCACATCTGATAATCTGTCCAGCAGCATATCTCTGTGATAAACATGATTAAGCTGCAGAGTATTGATATCATCATTTCTTAATCCCATTCCTGAAGTCCAGTTTAAAGAACTATTGGCGAGGGCAAAAGTTTTGGTATATTTTACTTCTGCACCGTAGATATTTCGTCCGTCCGTCTGCTGAATTTCATCTCCATGATCTTTATCTTTTAAATTAAAGGTAAAATCAGAGTACAGATTAAAGTTATACTTTGAATAGAACGCCATGGCATCAATCTGCTCGGAAGGAGAAATGATGTGCTTAAAGTTCATCTGAAGATTTGTTCTGGAAGTTTTTCCGCCTTCTGTAGGATCTATACTTCCCCATCTGCCAATGATTCCTTCATCTACAGCACGCTCCGGAATCTGTCCGGAAGCATTCCACGAGGAATTGAATGTTGAGAACTGAATGTTGAAATAATCTTTATCTGTAAGCCACTGATTGTATTTCCCGAAAATATTGACTCTGTTAAAATTCTGTTTTACATCGAAAGGCCCATCCGTATAGTTGTATTCTGCTGCGATATAGGCATTTTTTCTCCCCAAATCATCATGCAGAATATTGAACATTCCCAACACTCTTTTTGAATTGAAAGAACCTCCTTCCAGCTTAATCATACTGCTTTTTAACCCATTATAGGTCTGAAAATCAACATATCCTGCTGTATTAAAATCTCCACGATCCATATAGTAGGCTCCTTTTCCGAAATCAATGTTATTGACCGTTTCCGGAATTACAAAGTGTAAATCTGAGTATCCCTGCCCATGGGCATGAGAAACGATGTTCACCGGCATTCCGTCTACGTTCACACTTATATCAGTACCGTGATCGGCATCAAATCCTCTTAAAAAAAGCTGTTCTGCCTTTCCTCCTCCGGCATGCTGTGCAATAAACAATCCCGGAACTTTTCTCAATAAATCCTGTGCTGAGTTTACCGGAAATTTGTTCAGATCAACCTTAGTAATGGCTGATAAAAACGAACTGTGATTGATGGCCACTTCAGAAATCTGAAAAGGCTTATGCTGTAAAAAAATAACTTTATTTTTATCTTCATCGTTGGTTACCACCCATTTTACCTCATCGTATCCCTGACGGCTGATCACAAGGGTATCAGGAAGTGATTTTAAAGGAACGGCAAATGTACCGTCTGCAGCGGTATGGGTGTGACTGTTTCCGTGGTCAAACTTTACCAAAGCATCTGCAATGGGAAATTTGTCATCTGCATCTTTGATCAGCAACTGTTTTTCTGTTTCCTGCGCCATCATTTTTCCACTGAATGCCATTACCAGAAATACGGCTGCTATTTTTGTTATTTTCATTTTTTGTTTAGTTAAATTATAAATTAGATAAGAGATGGGGAATATTTTAACCTTTACATAAGTGAATAGTAAATGTCTATTGAAAGGATAACCACTTTTAATCTTCAACATTCCTACTCTTGAAGCTCCACAACCCTTCAACTCTCAAACCCAGCGTTACGCTTTCGTTTTAAGAAATACTTTCCGAATTAAAAGTGTAATCCAGGTTCCAGCTACAAATGGGAATGTAAACACTCCGCCCACCATATCCAGACAGTGATTGTCTATTAAAAGATCATCAATAGCAATGGTGATAAGAACGGCAATAAGTACCCATAAGCCATCTGTTTTTTTAACCCCGGAAAAAGCAATTGCTGAAAGCACGGCATTAAAACCAAATAATCCCATGTGGATTTCTTTAATAGGTTCTCCGTTCAACTGTGATAATCCTGCGCCAAGAATAGATGCTGCCAGCCCATATAAAGCGGCTATGGGAGAACTGATAAAAACGGCAAGAAAGAAAATCATTCCTGAAAGTACTCCTCCCTGAAATATCACTTCGCCAAAACCATTGGTACAGGCAAGAAAGTCATCATATTCTGTAGGTACCACTTCACTGCTCAGCATCACAGAGGGCGGAATGTGGGTAAAATGATGGAGAGCAAATACCAATATCCATGTAATGATGATGAAAGGAAAGGTAAACACCGGAATTTTCTTCTGGATAAAAAAATGTTGAATAACAGCTGCCAATGCTCCACCCAACACTATTAAAATCCAGATCAGCAATGTAGTTTCAAATAGAAAGGACAATGCTACTCCTACAAGTGCCGCACTGAAGCCGTAAAGTCCGGCATTGATTTCAGATTTGGCATAGTTAAGCTTCATTGCTGTAAAAGTTCCGGCAGCCGTTGAAAGCAGTACTGCAACACCGCACTGCCAGCTTCCCATAAAGATTCCTATAAGAAACAGAAGTCCTGTCCATCTGTTTTCCTGAAGCATAATCTGTCCGATTCCTTTCAAAACGTGGTCTATAAAAGGTAGTTTTTTGAAAAATTCGTTCATAGTTTTTTTAATTGTATTAATGATTGTGGATATTAAGATAAGAGACGGATAGATGATAGACATTGGAGGCAGAATCAATTTTGCTTCGCAAGGGAATGGTGAATAGTCAATTGTCAGTGAAAGGATAGAACCCTTAAACTTTAAACAATTCCACTCTCAAACTCTCTTACCCTCAAACTCTACCACTTACACGAAACTCGTTTACCATCCCAGGAAGACCATTCCAACTCCGCAAACGGTTACCACAGCTCCGCTTACCACTCCCATATATCTTTCCAGTTTTTCGGTATTGAATAATGTTGAATACCCATAACGTCCCAGAAGAACCATTCCGAGCATTGTCAGGACGGTCGTTGCAGTGAAAGACGTTACCAGAACAGCAATTTCAGACATTGAATGTTTTACTCCTGAATAGAACAATAGAGGAATCAAGGGTTCACTAGGACCCATTACGAAAATCATGAACAATACAAGCGGAGTTACTTTTATTCTTTTTTGAGGCATTACCACTTCACTATGATTATGTTCATATACATACACATCATCACCCATTACATCAAAATGTTTATGAGGTTTGTTTCTGATGGCCTGAATGAGACCATATATCAGATAAACGCCTCCAAAAACAAGCAGCGCCCATCCCGAGAAATTCCCTCTGATATCCTGAAACCAGGAGATTTTATTGAGTTGCCATCCAAGGAAAACCCCGATAAAGCCTAAAATCAGAGAACTGAATACATGTCCGAAACCGCAGACAACCGTTAATATTGCTGTTTTCATTCCGCTCCATTTCTTGGATTTTGAGATCACAATGAACGGCAGGTAGTGATCCGGCCCTGAAGCGGTGTGTATAAAACTTATTGAAACGGCACTCAAAAGAAGTGCCCATACTGTACTATCCATTTTTTATTAATTCTGTTATTTCAGATTCTTCATTAAGTTCTGACTAAAGCCAATGGAAGATTTCTTTTATTAAGTGGGCTTTAGCCCGCTTCTATTGAATATGCTTCCTGCAAATTTTGTAAATGAATCATTATGAAGATCCTTTTACTCCAACGACCAGAGAATTTCCTGAATATACAGGAAGAAGTTATACATCATCTCACCTCCGTGTCCTAAAGCTCTTACTACAAAACCGCTGTCTTCCATTGCAGAAACTCCGACTTCCATTTCTTCATGATGTTGTGCTGCTGCTTCAACGATCTCTTCAATCAGCCCGTTTTTATCTACATTTTCCTTTGTACTGTAGAAGATCAGGGTTCCCTGGTGGGTATACTGTTCCAGGTTTCCGATACTGCTGATCGGGATCATGTCTGGCTGGATCAGAACATTGTCTTTCACAACCAGTTTATTGTTGTGATAGATTTCCATAATATTCTGGAAACGCTTCAGTTTAAAAACTTCTCCATAATGTTTTCTCCCGCAGGTAATGATCTCACTGATGATGATCTGGCTGCTGTTCCCGATATGAATATTCGCTTTACTCTTAAAGTTGGAATCTTCATGGGGAACTATTGGATGAGGAACATAAGCAAAAGACGTTTCATCTTCCATTAAAACATTGAGCTCCTGATGTGCCTTATCCTTCATATTGAAAAGTCTCTGATAGGATTGTGACTGCAGCTGAAGGGCAGCCCCTTTTTCAAGAGCAACATCCAGATGATAGTGGTCTCCGTCCAGAATTCCCGGAGAGGAGCTCATCACCATCTGATAGAGCTTTTTGTCGCTTTTTCGCTGTCCTACAGAAACTACTCTGAAAGGAAGTGAGACATAAAGGTCTTTCACATAGGATTCTCCTCCCTTAAATCCTGCAATAATTTTTAAATGACTATCCATTTATCTTACTAAGTTCGGTTCTTCAATTTCCTCTAAAAGAGCATATTTTTTAATCCAACCAATTACTTTGTCCAGTCCCTCATCTGTTTTCAGATTTGTGAATACAAAGGGATTCCCTTTTCTCATTCTTCTGGCATCATTTTCCATTACTTCAAGGCTGGCTCCTACATAAGGGGCAAGGTCAATTTTATTGATGATTAATAAGTCTGATCTTGTAATACCAGGACCTCCTTTTCTAGGAATTTTTTCTCCTTCTGCTACGTCAATAATGAAGATGGTAACGTCTGCAAGGTCCGGGCTGAAAGTCGCTGAAAGGTTATCACCTCCACTTTCGATAAGAACCAGTTCAATCTCAGGGAAACGTGCTGCAAGCTCATCCACAGCTTCAAGATTCATACTTGCATCTTCACGGATGGCAGTGTGTGGGCAGCCTCCTGTTTCTACTCCAATAATTCTGTCATGAGGAAGAAGGCTGTTTTTCGCCATAAATTCAGCATCTTCTTTGGTATAAATATCATTTGTGATGACTCCAAGGTCATACTTCCCGAATAATTTTCTGCTTAAACGTTCCAGTAATGCGGTTTTTCCCGATCCTACAGGTCCTGCCACTCCTACTTTGATATATTTTCTGTTTTCCATTTTTTTAATTTTTGATTGATTTTATGTAACGCTATAGGCGCTAAGTTTTTAATCCTGTATCTTATTTTTTGATCACAAGGCGTTTAACTCAGCAAGAGACAATTCATTCATTGCTTTATTTGCTAATTCACCTATTTGCTATTTTACCTTTTACGACATATAAAGTCTTGAATACAATCTCTCATGCTGCATACACCTGATATCGAAAGCGGTATTACAAAGTCCCACCATATCCCTGTCCAGTTCCAATGTTTCCCAAACTGTTTTTTCCATTACGGGATATAGTGAGAATAAAATATCCTGCCCGTCCATCTGTCCGAGAGGAACAAGCTTTACGGCATTGGTGATCATTCCTGCTACAGAGGTATAATAGAACCCTAAAAGAGCTTCGTACAAAGGTATTTTCATTAAATAAGCATACACTCCGAATACGATGCAGTAATGAGAATTGGCTTCTTTATTCTGAACTGTTTTTTCAAAAGCTTCCATTAAAGGGAAACTTTCTCTCCTTTTAAAGATTTTTATCAGCCTGAGTCCCAGTTTCTGGCTTGCCTGGCGGATTTCCTTTGGACATTTTATCGCGTTACATTCATTATCAAGAAGTATCAAAGCATCCAAGTCTCCTTTTTCAGCTGCTTTATAAGCCAGTTTTACAAAAGCTCCGTCATTGAATTTAAGATTGTACTGAAGCATATTCTGTACGAATTCTTTTGCGGTTGTCAGATTATGTACAATTCTTTCCTGTACATAGGTTTCAAGTCCGTTGGAATGGGTATAGCCTCCGATGGGAAGGGTAGGATCTGCGAGATGAAGCAGCCCAGACAGGAAGTTTATATTCATGTTATTCATCTTTCGGGGCGGCCATTTTTAAAATTTTTGTGAAAATTGTGGATCCCAGGCTTCCATGTCCGTGGGGTTCCACATTAGATTTGAGAAGATTCAGCAGTTTTACAGATTGTTTTTCCGGTCTGAAACCACTTGCTTCCAGCCATCTGAACATCGGCATTTCAAAAGGAAGCAATACTTTATCATTCTGAATGAAAAGCGGAATATGTTTGTTTCCTATCTCATAACATACGGTACCCATTTCCAGCAGAGAGCTTGGTGACATCACAATAGCTTCCGTTTCCAGAACATTTATCGCGATTATTTTTTCTGCATCCTCAAAAAGAATATCTCCTTCACGCAGACGCTGCCCTTCTCTGAGAAACTTGATCGCCACATCAGTTCCCTGTCTGGTTTTTTTACGCTGAATTCTTTTGGTAGTTTCAAACCATTCCAGATCAAGATAATCTATGGTTTTTGCTGTAAGATTTTCAGAGAGATTGCCTATGATTTGATTAATTATCATTTTTGGATTTTTTTCTAAAGTCTAAGTTCTTGGAGATTCCTACCCCGAATGTTGAACCACTGATTCCTGCTACATAGCTTTTTGTCCAGCCTTCTTCTTTCGTTTTGGTCTGTAACATTGAAAGCTCTGCAAATTTGAATTTCAGCGCCCAGCCTCCTCCTAATAAGATTCCGATCAAAGGATAGGCACGAAGACGGAATCCGTTAAAATTCTGCATCGCGTCAGCAGCCGTTGACAGCTGTTGCCCCCAAACATAGTGAGCATCTACCTGCCCGATCAGTACAAAATACTTTCCAAGCATTAATGATGGGCTATACCAGATACCGGCTTCATTTTGTTTATAGACAACATTATGATCAACGGAGTTTTGTGAGTAAGCATAATTGACCCCAACAAGATCATTATTGTTGATGAAGTACCCTACTCCCAGCGGTGCGCTTGAAACCGTACTGCTGCTGCTGGATGGGGTAGTAATTTTAGAATAGTCTAATGATCCATACACCATAAACTGCCCTTTTGGTCCGTCTTCATCACTTTTAAGCCTGTGTCCGCCCAGAAACTGAGCGATCAGATTCCCTGAAAACATAGACAGTCCGGCTACAGCAAGAGAAACAACTGTTTTATTTAAATATTTCATTTTAAGCTTAGTTCTATAATTATTTTAAATAGTGTTTGAATAAACTTTTATTGAACCTTATAGGTTTTTAAAACCTATAAGGTTATATTCATTATTGTTTAAATATCTTAGAACAAGTAATAAAGCTGTGTTAAAGGAAGTGTTTCCGCTGGTTCACAAGTGATGTACTCACCATCTACCGTTACTTTATAGTTTTCAGGATTCACCTCAATTAAAGGAGTCTTATCATTATGAATAAGATCTTTTTTGGAAATATTTCTGCAGTTTTTTACAGGAAGAATCATTTTCTCCAGTTTGTAAGAAGCAATTGTTCCATTGTCGATAGAAACCTGAGAAACGAAGTTCGCACAAATGCCAAACTTAGCTTTTCCATGAGCTCCAAACATATTTCTGTAAATAATTGGCTGAGGTGTCGGAATAGATGCATTCGGGTCTCCCATTTTGGCGGCGATTACAAATCCACCTTTTACAATCATTTCCGGTTTTACTCCGAATAATGCAGGTTTCCAGATCACCAGATCTGCCAATTTACCTTCTTCAAGAGATCCTACATATTCTGAAATACCATGGGCAATAGCCGGGTTAATGGTATATTTAGCTACATATCTTTTTGCACGGTAGTTATCGTTATCTGTATGCTGATCTTCTTCCAAAGCACCTCTCTGCTCCTTCATTTTGCTTGCCGTCTGCCAGGTCCTTGTAATCACTTCCCCCGGTCTTCCCATCGCCTGAGAATCTGAGCTCATGATGCTGAAAACACCCATATCATGAAGAATATCTTCTGCTGCAATAGTTTCCGGACGAATACGGGAATCTGCAAAAGCCACATCTTCAGGGATATTCTTGCTCAGGTGATGACAAACCATCAACATATCTAAGTGCTCATCAATCGTATTAACTGTGTAAGGACGTGTGGGATTTGTAGAAGCAGGCAGTACATTTGGGTACATAGCGGCTTTAATGATGTCCGGTGCGTGACCTCCGCCTGCTCCTTCCGTGTGGAATGTATGGATTACTCTTCCGTTGATTGCTCTCATGGTATCTTCAAGAAATCCTCCTTCATTCAATGTATCGGTGTGGATGGCAACCTGAACGTCGTATTTATCTGCTACTTTCAATGCGGCATCAATCGTTGCAGGAGTTGCTCCCCAGTCTTCATGAATTTTTACACCTAAAGCTCCTGCTTCTACCTGCTCTTCAATAGGTTCTTCTGCCGAACAGTTTCCTTTTCCGAAGAAACCAAGGTTCATAGGATATTCTTCTGCTGCTTCAAGCATTTTCTGCATATTGAATTTTCCCGGAGTTACTGTTGTAGCATTGGTCCCGTCATTCGGGCCTGTACCACCGCCGATCATTGTTGTGATTCCGCTGTACAGGGATGTTTCGATCTGCTGAGGGCAGATGTAGTGAATGTGTGTATCAATACCTCCGGCTGTTACGATATATCCTTTTCCACCGTGAACTTCAGTTGATGCTCCGATAATCATATTAGGAGATACACCATCCATCGTATCAGGGTTTCCTGCTTTTCCGATTCCTACAATTTTCCCGTCTTTGATTCCGATATCACCTTTTACAATTCCCCAGTGATCAATAATTACTGCTCCTGTGATACAAAGGTCCAAAACACCTTCGTCTCTTTTAGCAATAACATTCTGCCCCATTCCGTCACGTACGGTTTTCCCTCCTCCGAAAACGGCTTCATCTCCGTAATGGGTGAAATCTTTTTCGATTTCAATAATGATTTCAGTGTCTCCCAGCCTGATTTTGTCTCCGGCTGTAGGACCTAATATATTGGCGTATTGTTTTCTGTCTACGTGTAAACTCATCTTAGTGATTTTTAAAGTTTAATTCTTCAACTTTTGCAAGGCTCGCTCTTTTCTGTTCTTCGGAATCTACCTGTCCGTCCACAAGATTATTGAAGCCCATTGCTTTTTTGGTTCCTCCTATTTCTACCAATTCCACTTCTTTTTCTTCTCCCGGCTCAAATCTTACTGCAGTGCTTGCTACAATATTCAGTCTCTTTCCGAAAGCTTTTTCACGGTCAAAGCTCATGGCTTTATTGACTTCAAAAAAGTGGAAGTGTGAACCTACCTGAATAGGACGGTCTCCTGTGTTTGTTACTTTTATTTTTACAGTTTCTCTGCCTTCATTACAGATAATTGTACCTTCTTTTACAAAAATTTCTCCTGGTATCATAATCAGTGTATTAGTGTATTAGCGAATTGGATTGTGTACAGTTACCAGCTTAGTTCCATCCGGGAAAGTGGCTTCAATCTGAACATCGTGGATCATTTCTGATACGCCGGGCATTACATCCTCTTTGGTAAGAAGATGAGCACCTTCCTGCATCAGTTCGGCTACTTTTTTTCCGTCTCTTGCTCCTTCAAGCAAAAAATGGCTAATGAGTGCTATTGATTCAGGATAGTTTAATTTAAGGCCTCTTGCCTTTCTTTTTAGAGCGAGCTCGCCTGCCAGAAATAGCATAAGCTTCTCCGTTTCTCTCGGTGTTAAGTGCATAATATTTTTTATTTAAAATTGGACAAACAGTATCCTGTTCACCTTTCTGTAAAGGCAAATAGACATGTTCAAAAGTGTAAAACGGGAATGATTCTTACGGGTCTGTATTTATATGAATACAAACCATAACAGATCATTAAAATTTTAAAAAGGGATTAGCAGCCCGCTATCTGCAGACAGTGATACAGGATGTATCTTGGTGCTGTAATATAAATACGGTTTTGAATGGCCGCAACCCGTGTGTTATGAGAATAACCCGCAAAGAAATAATTAAGCCACTGCTGTGCAAGTACTGAGTAATCAAATTTTACTTTTTCCCAGTCATTGGAATCCTGTATATCCTGCAGATCTGAAAAACTGTAGATCTCAGGCTGGGTCTGCTGATCAAATTTCTGCTGAAGGAGATTAACTTTGGAGATAATATCAGAGTATGATTGAGTTTTCCCTTTATGTACAAAAAAACCTGCACACAATGCTGAGAAAAATAAGACAAAAGAGAAAAATAAGACTCTTTTTTTCATACCCTGTAAATAATGGTGTAAAATTAGAACAATCTTAAAACTTAAGCTATCAAAAAAATTATTTAAAATGTTCAAAATCGCAACAAACACAATTTTATGTAATTTTAACATTTTATGATAAATCCCTTATTGATAATGCTTAAGCATCGCTTATGAACTATGACAAATATTTTTTTGTCCTTATTCGTATAATTCTGATTATCCGCTTTATCTTTTCCTTCTATTTAAAAGATCGAATAAATACATCTAATATTACCGGTACAACATGTTAAAAATCCTTTGTTCATTAACGATTACTTAATAATAAGCTTTATTTCATAAAAACAGGTGGTATTTTTTTCTTTCCTTATAATTATCGTAAATTTGTATACACATCTTATTTAATTTAATAAAATAATAAAACGTAATATGTCAAAAGCAATTTCGCAAGTACCATTAGCGGTAAATGAGCCGGTAAATTCTTATGAACCGGGATCTCCGGAAGTTAAAAGCCTTATCGACACGTATAAGAAAATGTGGGCTGAAAAGGTAGAAGTTCCAATGATCATCAATGGAAAAGAAGTGAAAACTGATACAAAAGTACAGCTTCAGTCTCCACAGGATCATGCTCATGACTTCGGTTTCTATTATCAGGGTGGTATGCAGCATGTGGATGACGCTATCAATGCGGCATTGGCGGCTAAACAAGAATGGAATGAACTAGGCTGGGAACAGCGTGCAGCAATTTTCTTAAAGGCAGCTGATCTTTTGGCAGGTCCTTACAGAGACGTAATCAATGCTGCTACAATGATCGGACAGTCTAAAAATGTACATCAGGCTGAAATTGATGCGGCCTGTGAGTTCATCGACTTCTTAAGATTCAATGTAGAGTTCATGACAGAAATGTATGCTGAGCAGCCGGTTTCTGACAATGGAATCTGGAACCGTGTTGAGTACAGACCGTTAGAAGGATTCTGCTTTGCAGTAACTCCGTTCAACTTTACTGCTATTTCCGGTAACCTTCCAACTTGTATGGCAATGTTAGGAAACGTTGTTGTTTGGAAACCATCTGATAAGCAGGTATATTCTGCAAAAGTAATCATGGATGTATTAATTGAAGCGGGTCTTCCTGCAGGGGTTATCAACATGATTTTTACAGACGGAAAAGAAACTGCTGAAAAAGTATTGGCACACCGTGATTTTGCGGGTCTTCACTTTACAGGTTCTACAAAAGTATTCCAGGGAATGTGGAAAATGATCGGAGACAATATCCACAACTACAGAACATATCCAAGAATCGTTGGAGAAACAGGAGGGAAAGATTTTGTAATTGCTCACCCATCTGCTAACGTAGAAGCTGTAGCTACTGCATTGGTAAGAGGAGCTTTTGAATATCAGGGACAAAAATGTTCTGCAGCTTCAAGAGCTTATGTACCTAAATCTCTTTGGGCTGATGTGAAAAAAGTAATGGAAACTCAGATGAATTCTATTAAAGTAGGTTCTCCTGAAGACACTTCCAACTTCGTAAACGCGGTAATTGATAAAAATTCTTTTGAAAAATGTAAAGGATACATCGACAGAGCAAATGCTTCTGGTGAAGCTTCTGTAGCCATCGGTGGAAAGTATGATGATTCTAAAGGATGGTTTGTACACCCAACAGTAATTGAAACTACAAACCCTCACTACGAAAGTATGGTAGAAGAGATCTTCGGCCCGATCTTATCAATCTATGTATATGAAGATAAAGACTGGAAAGAAACCCTAAAGCTTGTAGATTCTACTTCTCCTTATTCATTGACTGGTTCTGTGTTCTCACAAGACCGTTATGCTATCAATGAAGCTTACAAAGCTTTAGAAAATGCATCTGGTAACTTCTATATCAATGATAAACCAACAGGTGCCGTAGTAGGACAACAGCCTTTCGGTGGTGGTAGAGCTTCAGGAACCAATGATAAAGCAGGTTCTAAAATGAATCTTCTAAGATGGGTTTCTGTAAGAAGCGTAAAAGAAACGTTTGTTTCTCCAAAAAACTATAAATATCCATACCTTGGGTAAGTAATGAGTAATAAATAACAGGCAGTGAGTAATGATTGTCTGTTATTTGAAATACAGCCTCGGAATTTCGGTTTCGGGGCTTTTTTTTGATAAATTCAAGGTTTAAAATTTAGAGTTTAAGGTTACTGGCAGTTAAAAAGCACTTTCATTTCTGTACTTTCACTCCCTACCCCTCTGACTCCTGCTACCTGCTACCTGCTACCTGCTACCTAACATCTTTTAACAAACTTTACCTATATTTTACAACTTTTCCTACCCTCTTAGGAATAATTGTTGATTTTGAATATGTATACACCCCAAAATAAAATTATATGAAAAAGTTATTGCTAGCATTCATTGGAATAGGAATATTTGCAGTGAGCTGTGGAACCAAAGAATCGACAATGTCATCGAGCAGCCGTGATTCAGCAACTGTAGACAGTGCACAAAAAAGTGTGACGCCTGCAACCACTGATACCATGACTACAAAAATGACTAATCCTGACAGTATCAAGATAAAAAAGGATTCCGCGGTGATGTCTCCTGTCAAATAGTATTGTTATACGTTCAATCTAAAAATGGAAAATCTGCAGATGAAAGCGCTGCAGATTTTTTTTATTGGTAAATTAGAAATGATGCAGATATGATGAAGTTGTTTTTTTGAAAGATTACTTCTTTTTTAGGTTTTGGCTAAAGCCAATGGTAGATACTATTTTTTACATGGCCGGGCTAAAGCCCACCCCTATTGAATTTTAATAATAACATCTTTTATCTTTTATCTTTTATCTTTTATCTTTTATCTTTTATCTTTTATCTTTTATCTTTTAATTAATCCTTATATTTGATTAATACCAAACATTAATATATACTACTATGAAAAAATTCTGGATAGGAGCAGTTCTTGGACTTCTTTTCCTTGGAAGCTGTGCTCAAAATAAAGAAAAAAGAGAAGAATATAAAGAAGCCCACAACAAGGATTCTTTAAGAAACAAAATGGGTGATTCTGCTGTAGCTAATTCTATACCCGCTCCGGCAGCAGCCGATACTTCAAAAACCAAACCCGACAGTTCAAAAGTTAAATAAAATCACAAATCCACAGACTTCTGTGGATTTGCACTTAAAAAAACTTGACTGAAAAAAAACCGGGCAATCAACCCCGATTATGAGATATGGTTTATATTCTTTGAACGGAATATTTCTTTTAAATATAAAAATGGGAACTGTGGCTGTCTCGATGATGAGCTATACACTTGTTCTATATATTAATTTCATGGCTTAGTTTTCAGCTGGGGATGATTATTCTTACGATATATTTTATTTCAGAAAAATATTTCTTCTAAAAAATAAAAGAGATAAGCTGTAGTACGATTGTATTCATGTCCCTGGAACTGGCGCAAAGATAGGACAGCAAAGGATTCCTTTAAAACAATAGGTTGTTCATTTTCGTGAAAATGGTAAGGTAGAATTAAAAAACCTATCTCTTTTTAATCATTTTCGGGAAAATGAACACTTTTACCTGATTGATTTCCAGCATCAAGATATTTAATAAAGGCCGATGGAGAATAGTCTGTGACCGCTTTGAAAACTGCAGCAAATTTACTGTGTGAAGAGAAGCCGCATTCATCAGCAAGGATGCTTATTTTATACTGTCGGTACTTCTCATTATTGATCAGTTTATCTACAATATACTTAATTCTCAGACGGTTGACATACGATTTAAAGTCAGCACTTTTATGCTGATTGATTACATAAGACAGATATTTTGTATTGGTATTCAATTCACCAGCAAGGAAAGACAGAGACATTCCTTTATTGTTATAGAGATCGCCCTTCTCAAAATCTTCAAGAAGTTCAAGCAGCTTTGATTCTGTTTCGGAAGTCATCAGAGAATCATTTCGTCTTCGGTCTGTTTCAGAATCTTTTTCATCAACTTCTTCCACAGATATATTGGAAAACTCAGAACCATCAGACTGTTTTAAAGGATAATGTGACCTATTACTGATCATATTCAACTGAGCTCTGATGATATTCCTAAGCTTTGAACGCTGTCTTTTCTGTTTGGTTCTGATAAAAAGAAGCAGACCAACCAGCGAAATAAAAAGGATGACGATAGTGGCATTTTTCACACCATTCATCTGCCCGCTCTTTTTACTGATCTTCCCTTTTGCTATCTCTGTCCCTTTCATTGTGAAACTTTGATTACGCGCTGCAATACTGTCATACGTCCTTACATATTTCACAGCATATAAAGAAGCTTTGAAATTATCCCCTGTTCCTTCATAGTAATCATTTATATTGGAGTATACTGCTTTTTTCAATGTAAGACTTCGGGAAGTATCTGCTATTTTTTCTGCTTTTTTCAGGTATACTTCAGCATCTTTCCAGTTTTTCTGCTTCAGACGGATTCCTCCCAGACCATTATAAACCAATCCGAGCGTACAGCTTCCGACTTTAAGCAAGCCTTCTGCTTTTCTGTAATAGTTTTCAGAAACAGGATAGTCATTAAGTTTGAAATAAACATCACCCAGCAACTGATAGGAAGCAGCAGCCGTTCTGTTTTCGTTACGGCTATTGATTCTTTCAAAATATTTCAGGGAAGATTCTATAAATCGTATTGCATTTGAGTAATTACCCATTTCCATCTCATAAAAAGCCATCTCCTGATTCAGGAGTCCTGACGCTTCGTTGCTTTTTTGAAAATCGGTAATACTGCCGGAAGCTTCCAACCCTTTTATAATATATTTTTTAGATCTTTCGTATAACCCTACCTGTCTATATTGCCTGGCAAGTAACCTGGTGACAGCAGCCATCTGTTCCGGGTTGCTACTCTGATTGATCACCGAGTGGGCATTTTCACTATAACAAATTGCTTTTTTAAGTTCACCGGCATGCTGATAAAGCTCTGAAGAGAGAATAAGACATTGTATTTTCTCAGAAGGCTGCTGTGCCCGCATATAAAGAGAATCTGCTGTCTTGATCGCTTTGGGTAAATCCTTGTACGCCGTAACAGAAGATGTTCTTTCACAGATAAGGTCAAAGCTGTTTTTTTTCTGGGAGAATATGGGGACTGCTGTTGCCAGCAAAAACAAAAATTTCAGGAGATTTTTAGACATACAGAAACAAATTATTATTTTTATTTTATAATAATTCATCATTATTTTCACTGGGTGTCTTTTGTTTTTTACAAAACTAGTGATATTTTATTTTTTATTAAAACATTATATTGAAATTTAATCATTTAACTTAAAACAGTGATTTACATTAATTTTAATAATTAGACCAAAATAATAAATGATTATCCTTCATATGAACCGATGCCTGTTTTAAAACTAAGATTCCTCTATAATTATTTTCAATATGAACGGCTCATGTGTCATCATATTTATTACATTTGCAGGGAATAAAAAGTTTTTATGAAAAAAATAGCAATACTTTCCTCAATCTTTATAGGAGTTCTTGCATGGGCACAGGGAATTAAATTTGAAGACAGCAATTTTGCGTCTATCCTTGCCAAAGCAAAAAAAGAAAAAAAACTGGTCTTTATAGATGCATATGCTTCATGGTGTGGACCTTGTAAACTGATGGTAAAAAATATCTTCCCGCTTCAGTCTGTGGGTGACTACTATAACTCTCACTTCATCAATGCTAAAATTGACATGGAAAAGGGTGAAGGAATTGAACTGGCCAAAAAATACAATGTAAAAGCATTCCCTACGTATCTGTTTATTGATGGAAATGGTGAAGCAGTACACAGAACGTTAGGATATGTTGAAGAAAAAGACTTTATCCAGTTTGCCAAAGATGCTGAAGATCCGAACAAAAGACTGACTTCTTTGAAGCAGCAGTTTGAAAAAGGAGAAAAAGATCCTGAGTTTCTAAAGAATCTTGCAGGACTTACAATGTATAATGATGCTGAATTTTCCGGTAAAGTCATGAACCGTTATTTCCAGCAGAAACCCAATTTAGATCAGGAAGATGTTCAAATGCTTCTTTCAGGGGTTCAAACTATAGACAGCCCTTTGTACAAGATTTTTCAGGATAAAAAAGCAGATATCGTTAAATTCTTTCCGGAAGATAAGTATGAAAAGTTTGACAAAAACATCAAGCTGAATACCGTTTCCAAAAAAGCATATAACGCAGATACCAAAAAATGGGACGACAACTACTTCATGTCTGAAACTCAGAAATTCCTAAGCAAAGAGGAAGCAGACAAGATCTTAAAAAGAATGAAAGCTAACAGAGCTTTAAAGAATAAAGATATTCCCGAGTATGAAAAATTAATTCTTGATTTGTACAAGGATTATTCTGCAGCAGGTTCTGAAGAACTGAATTCTCTTGCATGGAACTTCTTTGAAAATGTAAGCAATAAAACTTCCCTGGAAAAAGCAATTGCATGGGCACAGGAATCTGTAAAGAAAGATCAGAACTTTGCCAATACAGATACTCTGGCAAACCTTTACAATAAGATTGGAGATAAGAAAAATGCAAAAACCTGGGCTGAAAAGTCTATTGAGCTTGCAAAAAGCACAGGGCAGGATTCTTCTGACACAGAAAAATTATTGAAAAGCCTTTAATTAGGAATATATAAAAAAGCCGCAGAACTGAAGTTCTGCGGCTTTTTTATATTGTTTGATGAGTGATGTTACCAACCACCCGTCAAAAATTTTTTGAATTTTTACCCCCAACCCATTGAAAGGGAACTTTCACCTCTAAGTTATAGTAAAGTGAAAAATAGAGATTTTCGATATTGCTTTTGTCTTCTCTTAGTATTCAAAAAGCACACTTCCCCAGGTAAATCCACTTCCGAAAGCTGAAAGAAGCACCAAATCACCTCTTTTAATCTTCCCTTGTTCAATTGCTTCACTTAAAGCAATAGGAATAGAAGCAGCGGTTGTGTTCCCGTATTTCTGAATATTGTTAAAGACTTTTTCGTTCGGTAATCCGAATTTATCCTGTACAAACTGAGCAATTCTAAGATTCGCCTGATGAGGAATGAACATATCAAGATCTTCAACTGTTTTCCCTGCTTTGTTCAATGCTTCCATCATCGTTTCAGGAAATCTTGTTACCGCATGTTTGAACACGAAGTTACCGTTCATGATTGGGTATACTTCTTTGTTGGTTACATTTTCAGGTTCTTTTCTCATTCTGTCACTCCATCCGAATTTTGAACCCGGGAACTGAGTACAGAGTTCGTCTGCGTATTTTCCTTCAGAATGCATATTTACTGCTAAAATATCTCCTGAATTCTCATCTTCTGATGCTGAAAGTACAACTGCTCCCGCCCCATCTCCGAAAATAACAGAGACCCCTCTGCCTTCATCAGAAAAATCTAATCCAAAAGAGTGAACCTCTGCTCCTACAACAAGAATATTTTTATAGGTACCTGATTTAATAAATGCATTGGCAACACTCATGGAATATACAAATCCTGAACATTGATTTCTCACGTCCAATGCTCCGATTGTATCACATCCCAACATATCCTGAAGCAACACTCCACTCCCAGGAAAATAGTAATCCGGAGAAAGGGTTGCAAAAACAATAAAATCAATATCTTTTGAGGTAAGGCCTGCATTGTGAATAGCTTTTTCTGAAGCTTTAAACGCTAAATAAGCAGTAGTTTCCTGAGCATCATTTCTGTTTTTTCTATGTCTTCGTTCCTTGATGCCTGTTCTTTCCGTAATCCATTCATCATTGGTCGTCATCAGTTTTGCTAAATCATCATTTGTAACAACGTTATCTGGAACATAAAATCCCACACCTTTTATTGTACTTTTAATCATATAGTTTTTTAATTTTGACAAAGATAAAACTTATTTAACACATAGTTTTTCAAAATATTAGTATTTTTACTTTATGCCAATTGATACGATATACAGAACCTCCCAGTGCGAATGGGTAGATGTAGAGGCTCCTACTGCAGAAGACCTGAAATTTCTTCATGAAAGATATGAAATCAATAATCTTCTTCTTGAAGATACCATGGATCCCAACCACCTTCCCAAATATGAAGAGGACGGAAATATCAAATTCTTTCTCCTGCGTGAAAGTACAGAGCTGGAAAGAAAGAATCTGAATACTATCAGTGATATCAGTACCAAGATCGGGATTTTTCTGGTGGAGAATACCATTATCACCATTCACAGGATGAAAACCAGAAGTATCACCGAAGTCAAGAAGAAAGTTTCTTTGATTCAGGAAGACCTTAATCCTCAGCAGATCACACTGATGATTGCTATATTGATTATGAAAAGTTTTGATGATGAATCTTTAAGTCTGTTCGAGACTATGGATAATATAGAGAATGAGATTTTCCTTAAAAACACCAATCATACAAGCCAGATCCGCCGTCTTTATAAACTGAAACGAAAATCAGGATTAAATTCACGGGTACTGGTGATTTCTACGGATGCCATTGATAAATTTAAATTATTGAATTTACAGGACTCTGAATTTGTCGATTTGAAAGATAAACATAAAGATGTAGTGGCAGATTTTGATCACTTGAATATTCAGATTACCAACCTTATTTCCATGTTCCTGGCTCTTTCAGATCAAAAGGCCAACCAGGTTATGAAAGTTCTGGCTATCTATTCGGTTTATTTCTTACCGATTACTTTTATAGCCGGCGTTTACGGAATGAACTTCGATAATATGCCTGAGCTTCATCATAAATACGGATATTTTATAACACTGGGAGCTATGGCAACGGTGGTGATCAGTACTTTTATTTATGTAAGACGAAGACAGTGGTGATTAATTTTTATATCAACACAAAGACGCAAAAGAATATGCAATAATATAATACTTTAAGGCGCAAAGATTCTATCTCTGATAAATATAAATAGGCCGATTATCTTTTTGTCTTTAACCTACACACCATCAAAACAAAATACCATGACCGCTGAAAACCTCAACAAAATTCTGGAAGATTCTTCTCTTTCGCAGGCCTCCAAAGATAAACTGACCGCTTTGCATGAGAATATATCTGCCAAAGAATTCTCTGATCTGCTTGATCAGTCGGGGAACCAGTATATAGAGTTTGTACAGGAAGGTGGTGGTGTCTGGGGAAGTGCACTGGTAGGCTATCTTTATGGTCTGGAAGTATTCGGCATCCGTTTTCTGAAAGTAGCCGGAACGAGTGCCGGAGCCATTAATACGATGCTCATTGCAGCCTGTAAAACCAAAGAAGAATCGAAAAGTGAGCTTATCAAAGATATCCTTTTCAGCTGGGATTTTGCAGATTTTATGGATGGAAAAACCTATGTAAAAACTACCCTCCATGCGATGCTTAACAATAAGGATTTTTTTAAGATCAATGCCATTATTGCTGCGATCCTGTTCATTATCCTGATCAGTATTCCTTTTGTGGTTTCTTCAGCTACTATACTGAATGCCAAACTGATGTTTCTGATTCCTCTGATTCCGGCTGTCATTCTCTTTTTCTGTGTTAAAAAGCTGTACAACAATTTCAGGAAAGAAAACAGCGGCCTCAATCCCGGAAATGTTTTTCAGAATACCATGCAAAATGCACTGGATCAGTTTGGAATCAAAACGGTGGCTCATCTCAATGAAAAATTCATTCAGAAAGAACGGGATCTTAACCTCAACTACCGGTATGGAAACGGGCAGGAATATTATACAATGACCTTGCAGAGTATCGAAAAGATTAAAGTAAAAAATAAAGAACATATTGATCAGACCCGATATCGGATTTTCTATGAAAGTGCCCTCAATAATGATTACTATAAAAATAATCCGTTTTACCTTCTCAAATCCGAATATGTGGTCATTACCACCGATATCAATGCTAAAATTAAAGTAGAACTTCCTACAATGGCCAATCTCTACTGGTCCGAAGAAGAGCTGAAACACATCAGCCCGGCGGAATTTGTAAGAGCATCAATGGCTGTTCCTTTTTTCTTTGAGCCTTTTCAGAAACAAATCAATAAGGACAATAGTTCTGTAAAATATGCCTGGAGGTATTGGATGAATACCAAACCTGAAGATATCAATCCTGCCGGGGTTTTCATTGATGGAGGCAGTATTTCCAACTTTCCTATTGACCTGTTTCATGCCGATGAAGTTTTTTATCCGAGAATGCCTCTTTTCGGAGTGCAGCTGACGAGCGATTCTGCTATTCTTTCGGAAAGAGGGAAAACCAGTGCAGAAATCATGAAAACACCCTTCAGCTATGCCGGAAATATCATCAGTACTTTAAAAGGTTTTAATGACAAAACTTTCCTTACCAAACATACTTTTTACCGTTTATACAGCATACAGAGCGTCAACTGTGGTACCAGCAGCTGGCTGAATTTCTTCATGAAAAGAGACGAAAAGGAAGAGCTTTTCAACAGAGGTTTCCAGGCTGCCCTTGATTTTCTCAATGGATTCGACTGGGAAAAGTACAAATATGAAAGAATGATGCTTACCATGAAAGAAAAGAAAATACTGAAAGAAGAGGATACGCCTACGGTGGGATAAAGATTTTTAGGTATTTTAGCCGAAAAACAATTTAATCATGAAATACATCTGCCAATGCTGTGGTGAAGAAAAAGAAGACTGGCCGGCAATAGCCTATTCATACCCTTATTTTTATTCCTGTTTATCCGAAGAAGAATTAAAGAATGCTGAACTCAGTTCAGACCTGTGTGTCGTCAAAGATCCTGAAAATATACACCGGTTTATCCGCACAGTTCTTGTACAGGAAGTTAATGATGACTGCAGAGATCTGGATTACGGAATATGGGTTTCATTGAGTGAGAAGAGCTATAATGAATATGTTGAAAATTACCATAATAAGGAATTTGAAGCTGAATATTTCGGATGGCTTTCTACCTATCTTCCGGATTATGAGTTTGAGGAAAGTGTTCCTACCACTGTGGTAGTAAATAATTCTATCGGCAGGCCGTTTGTTTATCCTCACCAAAGCTATGACCATCCTTTTGTAGATGATTTTTATAATGGAATTACCAAAGAGGAAGCAGAAAAGAGAATCAATAGGATTCTAAATATAGGATAGATGAAATCAATTTACAAATACATTACTTTCTCTGGATTATCAATGATTGTCCTCTCCATTATAATGTTTTTTACATCTGTTGGATTATTTACAGCAAGAGGTGACTATCCTATAATCATCATCAAATTAGGTGAAATTTCTTTTATCCTTTGGCTTCCTTTTTTAATCATAGGAATATTTTTAGCCATCTTAGGAATAGGAATCTATTTTGCAAAAACGTCAAAATAGATTCCAACTGATTTCTATAAATTATCCAAAAACTCCAGATACATAGGAACACTTCTGTTGATCCATTCATGGGAAGAATCTCTTTCAATTCCGTAATAAACAAAAGGTTCTTTGTAATCTGCCTTTATATAATCAAAAGTCAGTTCATAAGGTCTGAAAAGCTCTTTCATGGTATATTTGTACTCTCCGGATGCGCTGTACCCTTCTTCATCAATTCCTGCTGTAACAGCCAATGACATTTTCTTTCCGGCAAGCTTGAAACCGCTGTTGCTTCCATATGCCCAGCCGTACAAAACCACCTCATCCAGCCATTGTTTTAAAAGCGGCGGACTGCTGAACCAGTAAAACGGAAACTGAAATACAATTTTGTCATAAGATTCCATCAATTTTTGCTCCTGAGCTACATTGATTTTTCCATCAGGATAAGCTTCGTATAATTGATGAACCGTATATTTTTCAGGGTGTTTTTTTAATTCGTCAATCCATTTTTTATTGATCACAGATTTTTCAATATCTGGATGGGTAACAATTACTAAAGTCTTCATTATGTTTAAATTTCTATCACAAAATTACAACACGTAACTTACATTTCGTACATTAGCAACCTATTGTATGGTACTATAAAAAATGTAAGTAATGACTAAAATAAAGGAAACTTCAACCAGTTTTGCCAATAAGAAAGCCCTTGCTGATGAATGTCCGGAAATCTATGCTTCCAATATTATCGGGGGACAATGGGCATTGGCGATCTGCTGTTATCTGATTAATGGAAAAATGCGTTTTGGAGAACTGAGAAAAAAGCTTCAGAACATTACGGAGCGTATGCTTACCCTTCAGCTTCGCAGGCTGGAAGAGGACAAAATCATTACCAGAACAGTATTTGCCGAAGTTCCTCCAAGAGTAGAATATGAGCTTACAGAAATCGGATACAAACTGAAACCCATTATTCTGGAGTTTGAAAAATGGGGAAATGAGCATAAAGAAGTGGTGAATGAAGCTTCAAAGAATGATTAATTAGGATTTTTACGGAATGACAAATAGAAGTGTTCGATTTTAAACACGCACGTTGTCATTCCGTAGGAATCTATGTTTATTATTGATCCAAACTTCCCTTCCACAAAGGCTTTTGAGCCAAAACTTTTGAGTGTATCGGGCAGGTTTCATGATGGGCTCCTTTCAGATATCCCGTGCTCATTAGAAATTCATTGACAATTTCCCCGCCTGTAAATTTGAATGTTTTTTTGAATAACTTCATCCATTCCTGCAATGTTTTAGGGTGATGATGTTCCAGCCACTTTTCAAATGATCCGAATTCTTTCTGAAGCTCTAAAATCGTTCTCGCGTTTTCAATCGCAGCATTTACTTTTAGCTTATTTCTGATAATTCCACTGTCATTCAATAATCTTTCGCGGTCTTCTTCTGTATATGCTGCTATTTTCTGAATATTAAAATTGTCATAAGCTTTTCTGAAGCTGCCTTCTTTTTTCAGAACGGTTTCCCAGCTTAAGCCTGCCTGGTTGATTTCCAGAATCAGCCTTCCAAACAATTCATTATCGTCATGAATTGGAAATCCATAATAGTTGTCATGGTAATTTTTGTGCAGTTCTTTTCTGCTTTCGGGCTGCATGCCTTCTATTGCTAAACAATAACTCATTACAATATATTTTCTGTTTTAGTTAAGAATTTTTCCATAGCTTCTTTAATATCAATTCCTGTACGGTCTGCAAGGACAATAAGCCACCAGATATTTTCTGCTAATTTATGTTCCAATTCTTCCGGTGAATCTTTTTTCAGCCATGTTTTCTGATGTGACATCACATTTCGTCCTACTAATCCAGCATCGGTAAGATAAGCCAGAGCATCTTCTTCCAGTGACCATTCCTTTCCGTTTCCTTTTACTTCCAGCTGATGATATTTTTCTCTTATGTCTAAGGAACGTTTTATGATTTTATCAAAATTATTGGTCTCCATATCGCGTTGTTTTTATGTAAAGATTTCAAAGTGTAAAGATAAATCATGATTGTGACAACTGTCCGTCAGTAGTGTTTTTTAATTTTTAAATTTAATCATAATTCTATTTTTTGTCTTCTATATTCAGTAGTTTAGAGGACTCAAAAACGCCATCATGAAATCACTGTTTTCTATTATCTTTATTGTATGTTCTATTGCTTTAAATGCACAGAATCTATATTCTAAAGCCTATGGAAATCCAAAAAATATTCCTGTTATTTTTATTCATGGAGGACCCAGCGGAAATGCCACTTTATTTGAAGGAACTACAGCTCAAAAGCTGGCTGATAAAGGATTTTATGTCATTGTTTATGACAGACGCGGTGAAGGCCGTTCAAAAGATGACAATGCCACCATGACTTTTCAAGAAAGTTTTGAGGATTTAAAAGATATTTACACAATTTATCATATTAAAAAAGCAAATATTCTTGCCCACAGTTTCGGTGGAATTATCGGGACTCTATTCACTTCACAATTTCCTGAAAAAGTAAATTCTCTGACTCTTGCAGGCGCTCTGTTTACCCAGCAGGAAACTTATGATCATATTTTAAAACAGGCAAAAGAACATTTTAAAAATGATGCTGCACAGCTCAAAGAAATTTCGGAAATACAAAATCTGGATAAAAATTCTGCAGCTTATAGAAAAAGATGTTATGAAATGGCCAGTAAACTCAGCTTCTTCGATATGCCCAATCCTACTCTCAAAAGTGAAATGCTGAGAAACGAATATAAAGCGGGTGAGTTTTATAAAAACAACATCAGAAATTCTGAATCACCCCTTACATTCTATAAAAATGAACCTCTTAACAATCTGGATAATACTTCCGTTCTAAAAGGCATCCGAAAAAAAGGCGTTCCCATTTTTGCTGTGTATGGTAAGAATGATGGAATATTTTCAGAAAAACAACTGAATGATCTCAAAAATATTGTTGGAAAGAAAAATTTAAGACTTATCGACAACTGTTCCCATTATTTATTTGTAGACCAGCAGGACGTTTTTTTACAATTTATTGAGCTTACATTGAAATAAAGTGTAGTTTTGTAACCATGCCCCATTCAGGACTCCATATGAAAACCTATAAAGCTGTCGTTATGATGCTTGTATTGGTATTTTCATTATCGCCTTGTTCTGTAAAAAGAAATGTTCTTGATATTTTTGACATTCAGTATATCAGTGGGCTGAATAAGGTTAAGATAACTTCTTCCCTTTCTTCCAGCTGTGATGCAGCATCTGCTTCAACAAGGGTTTCAATATCAAAAGCTAACATTCAGAAACAATACAAAGATTCTTTTTCCAACTTTTATTCTACTTTAGGAAACACTGTTAAAGAGAAGATTTTTTTTAATGACTACTCAGGGCATTCTACGGGAAACAGCCCTCCGAAATATATTTTATTTAAAAGACTGAAGCTTAATCTGGTGTAAAATTTTTTAAGCCCAATTAAAAATCAGTTTTTTACAATACAATATTAATTTCAATGAAACATACCGTAAACAGCCAGTCTTCGGACCTGGCCGGATTATATACTTTATCCCTCCGCATGGTGATCGGATGGACTTACTTTTCAGCGTTCTGGCGCAGACTTATCCTCGAAAACAAACTCATTCCTGATGAACAGGGATATATCGGGGAAAAATTCAATCATTTTTTACCGAATGCTCTCGGCATAAAACCTATTATTGAATACCTGGTTACCCATCCTGATGCTTTACAGCGATCTATGATGATTTTCACAATTATTGAAGCTATTGTGGGATTATTCATTATTCTCGGCTTATTTACACGGCTGATGAGTATCGGGATCTTTAGCCTTGCCCTTGGGATTCTATTGGGTTCCGGCTGGCTGGGAACAACCTGTCTTGATGAATGGCAGATAGGAGTTTTAGGAGTTGCCGGCGGATTTGTTCTATTTCTTACCGGAAGCGGGCCTTATTCACTGGATTATTATTTCATAAGGAATAACAAAAGCTTCACTCAAAAAAGATGGTTTCAGTGGCTTGGCTCAGGAAATTTTCCTGTCTCACAACCAAAAGTTTTTGTACTGACAGGTTCGCTTATCATATTCGGTTTAACTCTTTTTACCAATCAGTATTTCCATGGAGGTGTATGGGGAACCCTGCATAATAAATCGGTAAAACCGAAACTGGAAATTTCAAATATTTCCCATAATAATTCGGATTTAAAATTTGAAGTGTATAGAACGGAAGGGGCCGATGTGTACGGTTCTTTTCTGATAGGCATCCATATTCTGGACAAAAACGGAAAGATTTTAAAGGCACTGGATCAACAGAAGCTTTCCGGACTTTCTAAAGAAAATATACATAATCATTATGTCACCAAAATAAAACCCGGCAAACACAGCCTGATAATTCCCCTTGGAGCAAAGGCTGATGTAACATTGAATATTGATGATATTCTTCAGAAAAGTGAAATTTATGCACTGAAACTGATTGATGTAAGCGGAATTGAGTGGATAGAGAAGATTGAATAAAATATTTTGTTGGTGTTCGCAAAGGCGCGAAAAGTTTTGTGTGAATATGTTATAAGGCGCAAAGATTTTATCTCCGATAAAATTGAATACTGCTGATATTTTTGATAAGATTATAGTTAAAGTATATGAGATTTTATGTTTTAGCTAAAGCCATTAGATATTCATTTACAAAAAAGCGGACTAAAGTCCGCTTTTATTACTATTTTGAAATAAAAATTCTGTGAAATCAGTGAGATATTTCTAAGAATTCTATTTTTCTGATACAACTACATGGTAGCTGCAAGAACTGTCCGGATCAAGTTTCAGCACTTTTATTTCCAGTAAAACATCCAGCCCCATAGTATCGCAAACTCCCTGTAAAAAAGGTTTTATGACCGGCCATTTCAACAGGCCCGCGATCTGCAGACTCTGCGTGATTTTATGGTAACGGTCTACTCCTTTGATCAGCAGTTCACATTTGTGGTCATTTAATTCTTTAAATTCAAAATTATATTCGGGACTGGATGTAAAAATTGCTCCTATCAGTATTTTGGCTACAGCCGGAATACCGGACTGCAGATTAGGTTTTGTTTCAAGATTTCTCAGTGTCATTCTGGACCCGAGATCATACATGAAGGTACTGGAAAGCTGTTCAATAGCTTCGGCTCCATAAAGTCTGCCAATCTGCTTAAGCATTCCGCCATAAAAAGCTCCTGTAATATCTGACAGGCGCTGGGTAAGTTCTGTAAAGGTTCCAGGAAAAAAATCTGAAATAATCTGAGCCTGATTCATTTCAGGAAGATAGGCATCATGTTTTCTGAAGTCTGATAATGCCAGATAGGTTTCCGGCAATTGTATTTGATTCATATTTAATATTTTGTAAGTATGTTGAGATCATGGTTTAGTTAAATAATGAAACGAAAGGCAATATTTTATAAAGCTATCGGAAATAAAAAAAATTGTCTCTATTGGATATAAAAACAATAGCGCTCGATCAATAATATTAAATTGATATTCAGATAAAAATCCGGTACTCTATTGGGGAAAACACCTTTTTGAAAAAGGGTTTTGAGGGATTAGGGAATCTATTCATATTTTTTCATTTGTTCTTGTAAAGCTAGAAAAAATAATTAAACTCTCCAATAAGTGATATTATTTTTTGTTTAACGGAATTGAAACTGAAAGTTACTGTCTGATATTATTTTACAGCAATAAAAAAAACCTTCGAGAATATCGAAGGTTTTTTATTAAAATTTAGTGCATGGCTTCACTCAAATCTATTTTTTCTTTGCTCTTTCTTTCTTTTACGAGTAAGATAAACGGAATACATATCAGGAATACGATTCCGAGGTAAAGAAATACATCCATGTAAGACAAAACTGTTGCCTGCTTGGTTACTGACATATCGAGCATTTTATAGGCGGCATTCATTGCTGAATCTGGTGTCATTCCTTTCGCTATAAAATTTGCTTTAAGAGCTGCCAGTCTTTGCTGGACTTCAAAACTGTTTTCGTCAAGGTGGGAAATCAGGTTATTTCTGTACTTCTGACCTGCATTGGCAATAAAAGTTGTGATTGCAGCAATTCCGAAAGATCCTCCAAGCTGTCTCATCATCCCGGTAAAGGCTGCTCCCTGGCCAATCTCCTGCCCTTTCAATGTACTTAAGGACAAAGAAGTGATTGGAATAAATAGAAGTCCTAATCCTGCTCCTCTTACAATCAGCATCCAGAAAAATGCATCCTTACTGGTATCCGGTGTCAGAATTTTATATCCCCAGAAGCTATAGACAAAGAAGATAAAGAGTCCCAGAGATACCAGGATCTGCTGTTTTGCTCCTTTTGCCAGTAATCTACCAATAATTGGCATCATAAAGGCCGTCGTTAAAGCTGCCGGAATCATCAGTGCTCCTGACTGAAGGGCCGTCCACCCTAAAATACTCTGAGTATACAGTGGAACGATGAATGTGGAACCATAAAGTCCAAATCCAAGCACGAATGACATCATGGTTCCGATTCTTAAATTACTGTTTTTAAGCACCCTGAGTTCAACAATTGGATATTTAAAGGTAAGCTCCCTCCAAAGGAATAATATAAATCCTAAAATTGCGGCAACTGTGAAGGCTACAATCATTCCGCTTTCAAACCAGTCTTCTTCATGTCCTCTTTCCAGAATGAACTGTAATGAACCCACAGTCACTGCCAGTAATCCAATCCCAATCCAGTCAACATCCGAGACTTTACGTTTTTCTGCATATTTCGGACTTCTTACAAACTGCAGCGTCATCAGTGTTGCTGCAATTCCAATCGGAATATTAATATAGAAAATATAGGGCCAGCTGAAGTTATCAACGATATATCCTCCAAGAGGCGGGCCTAAGGTAGGGCCAATGATTACTCCCAGACCATAAATAGCCTGTGCCATACTTCTTTTTTCAATCGGATAAGATTCCGTAATGATCGTCTGTGAAGTTACCAATAAGGCTCCCCCACCGATTCCCTGCATCAATCTGAAGAACACAAGTTCCCAGATATTGGTCGCATTTCCACATAAAAATGAAAATATGGTAAATATAATGATGGATGCCGCAAAGTAATTTCTACGTCCAAACTGCTGGGAAAGCCAGCTCGTCATTGGTACTATAATTACGTTACCAATGGCATAAGCCGTGATTACCCAACCCACTTCTGAAAGTGTAGATCCAAGATTCCCCTTCATTTCATTCAAGGCAACATTGACAATCGTGGAGTCTACAATTTCAAGAAGGGCACAAAGGATAGCCGTAATCGTAATGATTACTCTCCGCGCTCCATATTCTACTAATGAATCTTGCATAAGTTTTTTACGATGTAAAAAATCAATTGTGAATTTTGCTTCGCAAGTGAATAGTGAATTTTAAACAGTCTATTTTAAACTGACTGCAAAGCTGATTCACTATTGACAACGAAGTTCATTGACTTTCAACAATTTTAAATGTTATTTCAAAGCAACTTCTGCTTTCACGTTCATTCCTGTTCTCAATCTTTTGGCAATATTCTTATCAAGATTTACAAAATCGATTTTTATAGGAAGCCTCTGAACTACTTTTACGAAGTTACCACTCGCATTATCCGGAGGAAGAATAGAGAAAGTAGCACCTGTAGCCGGAGAGAATGAGCTTACCACTCCTTCAAATTCCTGATCAGGAAAAGCATCAATCTCAATTTTCACCTTCTGTCCTTCTACCATTTTATCTACCTGTGTTTCTTTAAAGTTGGCCACCACCCATTTCTGATCGTTTTTAACCAAAGCAAACAACTGTGATCCTGCCTGCAGATACTGACCTGCCTGTGTAGATACTTTCCCTACATGTCCGTCTTCAGGTGCAAGGATTACGGTATATGATAAATTCAATTTTGCGTTTTCTACATCTACTTCTCTTTGTTTAGCAACAGATCCGGCAACACTGATTTGTTGTGAACTTGCAGCCGTTTGAGAAGAAGCTATATGGGTTTGCTGAGCAATTTGATTTCTCTGATCAACTAAAACCTGCAGCTGTCTGTCTGCAGATTGTTTTGCAGCTAAAGCCTGCTCATATTGTTGTTCCGTAATAGAATGGTCTTTTACAAGATTAGCATATCTCTTCAAATCCTGAGATGTTTTCCAAACATTTACTTTTGCCGCTTCTATCTGAGCATTAGCAGTTACTACTGCCGCTTCTGAAGAACCGATATTTTTAGAAGTAGCTGTTGTAGTGGCTTCTGCATTGGAAATATTACTTCTGGCTGTAGATAATGCTGCCTGAGCCTGTTCAAGAGCCATTTTCTGATCTCTGTTATCCAAAATCACCAACGTATCTCCTTTCTTTACAAACTGGTTGTCTTTTACTTTTACCTGAGCTACATATCCTGAGATTTTAGAAATTACAGGCGACATATTGGAAGCGATCTGAGCATCGTCAGTCTCTTCATGGTATTGTCCGTAAGTAAAGGCTCTGTAACCATAGATTCCTCCTCCGATTACTACTGCCGCTAAAATGATAGGAAAAACTAAACTTTTTTTCTTTTTAGGTTCAGCTGCCTGTGTATTATTATTTTCCATTTTGGTTTCGATCTGATTATTTAATTGTTAAAGTTCCTGTTGTCTGTAATAGTTTTCTGTATGCCAGTGCTGCATCTGCCTTAGCATTGATCACACCTACGTTTGCTGCGATCTGAGCTGCGTCTGCATCCAGTAATTCTGTCATGGTCGCAAGACCGTTATCGTATTTATTTTTTGTAATTCTGTAATTTTCATTAGCCTGCTCTGCAGATTTTTCGAAAACAACGATTCTCTTTTTTGAATAGTCTGTATTCTGATACTCTCTGTTGACATCAAGCTTAATGTTGTCATTCAGTAATTCATCTGTAGCTGCAAGCTGTTTTTCTCTAGCTTTTGACTGTCTTAATGAAGAGTTTTCTTTCCATAAGTTGGATAAGTTATAAGAAACCCCAATTCCTACATTGATAGCATTGTATACGGTAAGAAACTTAGGAATATCGGCCGCTACATAACCTCCGGTAAATGCGATAGAAGGAAGATTTTCAGCTTTTGCCGCTTTTGATCCCAACTCTGCTGCTTTTCTCTGTTGTGCTAAAGCCTGTAAGTCTTTACGGTTTTCTCTGGCTTCAGTTACATAAAAATCAACCGGTTTCACATCTGAACCTTCCTCAATATAATTTTCATCTACTGCCAGTTCTGTAGTTTCTGGAAGACCTAATAAAAGATCCATATTGATGTTGGCAATATTGTAGTTGTTCTTGGCTTCCAATAACTGAAGTTCAATATTTGAAGTCTGAAGGTTTGCTTTCAATCTGTCATTTCTCGCGATCAAACCATTGTTTTCCATTTTAAGGAAAGTTTCATCTCTTTTTTGAGAAGCGGCAAGATTTTCTTCAAAAACTTTGATTGACTGGTTAGCCTTAAATAAATTATTATAAGCCTGAGCCACGTTATAAGCAATGGCAATTTTATCGTTTTCCGTGCTTAATTTTGAAGCTTCCACCAGATATTTCGCCGACTGAATACCATACTTGATTCTTCCTCCGCTGTAGATTGGAACGCTAAGATTAGCTGAACCGTAAAGCACCTGATGTACTTCGGGACCTCCTGCTCCTGAAACACCCGGAAGTTTGATATCCACGTTAGGCTTTATCGGAAGGTACATATAGCTGCCTGATACTTTCAATTCCGGTAATTGTCTGTTTTTAGCTTCCAAAAGATCAGCTGTGGCCTCCTCGATCTTAGCAGCATCGATTTTGAGATTTTTGCTGTTCTGGATTCCCAGCTGTACGGCTTCGTCAAGAGAAAGTGTTTTTTTCTCCTGAGCATTTGCATTTGCTATTCCTACGAATAGTGATAATGCAATCACTGAGTTATTTATTCTCTTCATAACCTAAAAGGTCTTTTAGTAAATATTTAATATGTTTATTAAGTTCTGTGTAGTATTTTTCATCAAAAGTTTCCTCATCCTCTGTTTCATTCAGGAACTCTTTATACATTTCTTTAGCATTGAAAGCATAAAATAAAGTTCCGCTTACGGTGGAATGAAGAAGATAAATAGGCGGGTTTTTGGTGAAAATTCCATTTTTAAGACCGCTTTCCAATATTTGTGAATACATAGAAAGGAATCCCATTTTAGTTTGCTTCAAAAATTCTACAATCTGAGGATTCTTAGTATGCAGCTGCTCTCTCTGCATAATCCTGTAAAAGCATTTCTGAGTACGGATTTTGTTAGAAAACTGATCAATTACTTTTTCAATCTTCTGCCACTCGTTGATATCGGTTCTACCCAAAAGATCTTTTGAAAAAAACTGACCTTCATTCATTCTGTATTCTACTAATTTCTCATAAAGTTTTTCCTTAGAGCCAAAATAATACGAGATCATAGAAATATTTACATGAGCATCCTTTGCAATTTCGCGGGTGGAAGTTCCTTCAAATCCCTTTTCTGCAAAAAGCTTCTCGGCTGCAAATAATATATTTTCTTCTTTTGAAATCATGTTAGTGTTCATTTTTCAGGGCGCAAATGTACACAAGTTTTAACACAAATCAAACGATTGATTGATTTTTTAATATTGATTTAATTTATTGTAAAGAAAAGACGTTTTCTATAATAGGCACTGAAACTGCTGGAAAGGCTGTTTTTGGATAAAAACAGCTTTAGAAAATTTAATAATAAAGACGTATTAAATAAAAATTCATTGTAAAATATGAATCTTTAACATAATGTTGATGTAAAACACAGTTAAAAAAAGGAAAGATAGAAACAAAAAATCCGGCTGTTACCGGAATTTTATTTATGTGCTTTTGTGAATATATCTCGATAGTTTTATCCCCAGATCAGTCCACACGATTTTAGGGTTTCCGTTTCGGGTAAGATGCAGATCAGCAGTACTGATTTCGTCTAAGATACTTTCAATATTGGCTCCGCTGATAAATTTTGAAAATCCTGTCCAGTTGAATCCGTTCGCATCTATTTTTTTATATACCAGATTTTCAGACTGATAATTCTGAAGTAACGCAAGCCTAAAGATTTCAGAACAGTAGTTCAGGAAGTTTTTCTGCTTCTCCCTGTTCCATCCTGCAATTTCTCTGGCCCAAAGAATGATACTTCTCAGATATTCAGGTTTCTTTTTTACCATAAAGGCATCTCTCACCCACTGTACAAAGAGCTTTTCAAATTCATTGGTTTTCTCTCCGGAATTCAGCAGTTTTACAGCATCATTAAGATTTCCCTGCGCTTCATGCACAATCTCTTTCACTTTTTCTTCTGAAACAGAAAAGTTCTTTTTGAGATGGTTTTCAATATCTTCATCATGTATTCTCGGGATTTCTACAATCTGTGTTCTGGAAAGAATGGTAGGAAGAATGTCATTGGTGCTTTCTGCAGTAAGAAGAATGATTGTTTTAGCGGGCGGCTCTTCTAAAAATTTCAGAAATTTGTTTGAAGCCGCGATATTCATTTTATCAGCTCTCCAGACGATAAGGATTTTGGTTCCTCCTTCAAAACTTTTCAAAGAAAACTTCTGGTTCTGGTCATCAATTTCATCTGCGGAAATAAAAAGCTGCTTATTTTCCGACTCTAAAAAAGCAGTCCAGTCATCATAGCTTGCATAAGGAGAAGCCATGATCATTTCTCTGAACTCATCAAATTTATTCTTGCTTAAAGAGTTTCTATTGTCTGTAAAAACAGGAAAGCTGAAATGCAGATCCAGGTGATTGAGATGTTCTACTTTCGCTGCAGCATGTTCATTTTCACGGTTCAGAATTTCTTTTGCATAGGCCAAGACCATAGGTAATGTTCCGTATCCCTCTTTTCCTACAAAAAGCTGGGCATGGCTCACTCTGTTTTCGGCAATGCTTTCTCTAAGAAGTTTTTTCAGATTCGTCTGTCCGGCGATATTCTCCCAATTCATGTTTCAAAGATAAAAAATCTTATTTCAATTTATAAAATTAAGTCTGCTTAAAATGTACAAAACTATAGATTACAAATTTCAAAAGATCATCACTCCTATTCTATTATAGGAAATATCAATAATAAGATTAGAATAAAACTTAAAATTAAATTTTACACAATTTAATTTTAAGCAATAAATTTGCAGAATGAAATTTTCGTAAATTCATTACGATTTCACATCATTTTCAAATAGTAAAAAATCATACACCAATGGATACAAACCTGGAACAAAAAATCAAAGGTATATTTCAACAGCAAAAAGCCTTTTTCAAAACCAATCAGACTAAAGATATTGAATTCAGAAAAGCACAATTAAGAAAATTCCGTGAAGTTTTTTTACAGCATACGGATGATCTTTGTGAAGCCTTATCTATTGATCTGGGGAAAAGCAGAAAGGAAGCAGAGTATGTGGAAATTCAAATCGTCATCAGTGAGCTGGATTATTTTCTGGAGAATATTGATGAATGGGCAAAACCTACTCATGTCCCTTCAAAGCCGCACCCATCAGGAGCTGAAGTGGTGAGCAAAGTAATATATGAACCTTATGGTGTTACGTATATTATCGGCCCTTTCAACTACCCTGTTCAACTTACATTCAGTCCGCTTATCGGAGCTTTGGTAGCCGGAAATACAGCTATTCTAAAACCTTCTGAAAATACACCACATGTTGCTCAGGTTCTAGAAAATATTGTAAAAGAGTCTTTCGATGAATCTTATGTAGCAGTCATTCAGGGAGCGATTGAGGAGAATACACTTTTATTAAGCCTTCCTTTTGATTATATTTTCTTTACCGGAAGTCCGAATGTTGGAAAAATTGTAATGAAAGCAGCCGCAGAGCAATTAATACCTCTGGCATTGGAACTTGGGGGAAAATCGCCAACGATCGTTCACAAAGATGCGGATCTTGATAAGGCGGTAGCAAGAATATCTTACGGGAAGTGGATTAACTGTGGACAAACGTGTGTTGCTCCGGACTATATTTATATCCACGAATCTATAAAAGATGCATTTATTGAGAAGTTTAAAGCTCATTTAAATACCACTTATGAAGGTCAGTCATTAGGAAAAATCGGAAAAATTGTGAGCCAGAATCAAATTAAACATCTGGCCGGTTATTTGGAGGCGTCTCCTGAAAAAGTGATCTATGGGGGCAGTTATGATTTGGAAACCCGTCATTTTGAAGCTACTTTAATGGATAATATCACCTGGAATGATCAGGTAATGCAGCAGGAGATCTTCGGTCCTGTCCTTCCTATCATGACCTATAGTGATATTAATGAGGCACTGGAAGAAATAAACAACCGTCCGAAACCACTGGCATTATATGTTTTCACAGAAAACCAGGAACTTGCAGATCACGTTTTGCATCATACCACAAGCGGAGATGCGGAGATCAACAGCACGATCATTCATGTGGGCTCGCATTATTTACCATTTGGAGGTGTAGGAACCTCCGGAATGGGAAAATATCATGGAAAATTCAGCTTTGAAAGTTTTAGCCACAGCCGATCCGTGCTTCAGGTAAAATAATAAATAGAGATAATAATTCCTATAGACTAAGGCTGTTCAATATAGAACAGTCTTTTTTATATAACAGAATTGATATTTTAACTGATTAAAATTTGCATTTTTCTTTGAAAGAAAGGCCCTTAACAAACTTTAACCACATATAATTTTTACAATTCATTAATATTTAAGATATTTGCGCATTGTTTTAAAAATAAAGAATGAAAAAAATCTTTGTAGTATCATTCATATCAGTTGGATATTTTCTGAATGCACAGAGTCTAAGCAACTCACCTTATGCAACGTATGGAATTGGAGATGTGAAATATGATAATACGATCGAGACTACTTCTATGGGAGGTATATCAACTGCTTATATAAGTGATTTCACGAGTAGTTTCAATTTTGCCAATCCGGCAAACAACGCCAATTTCGAACTTACGAGTATCAGACTGGAAGCTACCAATGAAAACAATTATTTCAAATCGAACTATAACGATATGAAATCTACAAAGCATTCTACGTATCTTTCCAATATATCTCTTGCATTTCCACTATCTCCAAAAGTGAAAATGGGGATCTCTTATCAGCCATACAGTTCTAAAAGTTACGATATCGTAAATGAACAACTGGCTGCAGACGGAACTCCGATGTATAAAAATAACTTTAAAGGTAGCGGAACATTAAATGCTGCACAAGTTGCTGTTTCTTATAAAATTAATCAGGAACTTTCTGTGGGAGCGAGAGCGAACCTTTATTTTGGAGACCTTAATGACCTTAACGAATTCCGTGCGTACAACCCTGCTACAGGCAGTTATGCCGGTGAATATGTTAATGGTTATCAGACTAAAAACAGAGTCAGAAACTTTAATTTTACGCTTGGTACAAGCTACCAGACTTTAAATACCCGTACTGATAAGAAATTCACAGTAGGAGCAACTGCTACTTTCGGAAATACCAGTAATATGACTACTGAGTACATCAACAGTACTTACAGATACTCTGATGCTCAGGAAACCACTAAGGTATATGAAACAATCATAGAGCAAAAAGACACAAAATCTAAAAACCTTCTTCCATTACAGGCATCCGTAGGGGTTGGATATGGAAGTGAAAACCATTGGTTCCTATCAGGACAGGTGGATTATAAAAAAGGAGAAGATATCTCTTATTTCGGTAAAACTTTCGACTTCCAGGATACCTACAGAATTTCTGCAGGTGGATGGTATCTCCCTAACTATAACAACTTCAGAAGCTACTTCTCAAGAGTAATTTACAGATATGGAGCTTTCTATGAAAGAGGAAACCTTAAACTGGAAGGGACAAGCATCAACAAATACGGTATTTCTGCCGGGGTAATGCTTCCATTCAAAACAAGTAGTATCACAAGAATGAGTGGTCTTGAAATAGGACTGGAAGTAGGTAAAAGAGGAACTCTTAAAAACAACCTGATCAACCAGAACTTCATCAACCTGAAAATCGGCTTTAATTTTGCTGATAAATGGTTCAGAAAGACTCTTTATAACTAGAATGAATTTTTCAGAAAAAATATCATATAAAAATATAGCATGCCTTTTTAGTTGTGCTATATTTTTTATATTGACATCCTGTGAAGAGGATCTTACCAAAAGAAATGGCAACCAAAGCAAAAATTTCCCTTCACAGATCATCAACAACGCCAATATTATACAGCGTGACTCCGGATTCATAATGATGAAGGCTAAAGCGCCTATTATAGAAAAATATGAGCTTATTGACAGCCCTTATACGGTGGCTAGAAAAGGAATTGATATTGAGTTTTTTGACAAGAAGAAGCCAAAAGTTCCTGGTACCATTAAAGCAAAATATGCCAAGTTCTATGATTATAAAAAATTCTACGAAGCTAAAGGTGACGTAAGAATAAAAACCAATGAAGGGCAGAGATTTGCCATGCAGAGTATCTATTGGGATCAAAGAAAAAACAGAATCTATACTAAAGATACTGTATATGTCACCATGGAAGACGGTTCTACACTGGTAGGTGCCAATGGAATGACTGCAAAGGATGACTTTTCTGAATATACTTTCTATAACAACTCAGGAGATTTCAGTTCAAAGAGAATTTCTGAGAATAAAAAATAATCCGAAAAATAATGAAAGCTCTGGCTATTGGACTGATGTCCGGGACAAGTCTGGACGGTCTGGATATCTGTCTTGCTGAATTTGAAAAACAAGACAAATGGTCTTTTCAGATCCTGAAAGCCGAGACCATCCCCTATGCTGAGGATTGGGAAAACAAACTTAGAAACTCTATTCATCTTTCTGCAGAAGATTTACTGGAACTGAATTCAGAATATGGTTTTTACCTTGGCCGGCAGGTGAAAGAATTCATCAACAAACATCAGCTCGAAAATATCAGCCTGATTGCCTCTCACGGTCATACCATTTTCCATCAGCCCAAGCGAAAATTTACCCTTCAGATAGGAGACGGCAGAGCGATTAAGCTGGAAACCGGATTACCTGTTATCTATGATTTCAGAAGTCAGGATGTTTTGATGAATGGAAACGGTGCTCCATTGGTTCCTATAGGTGATGAATTACTTTTTTCAGAATATAATGCCTGTTTAAATCTTGGAGGGTTTTCCAATATTTCTTTACATTCAGACGGAAAAAGAATCGCTTTTGATATAGCTCCTGTTAATATTGTATTGAATCATTTAGCACAACACATCAACAAAAGTTTTGATGAAAATGGAGCGCTTGCTCAAAAAGGAGAAATAAATGAAGCTTTACTGAATGATCTTAATGCTTTAGATTTCTACCAGCATTCACACCCAAAATCTTTGGGAATCGAATGGTGCAATAACCATATATTTCCAGCTCTTAAAAACATTGAAACCCTGGATGCCCTGGCTACTTTTACGGAACACACCGCCCAGCAGATCGCCATTGTTATCAATAAAAATAAAATAAAAGACATACTTATCACCGGCGGAGGTGCTTACAACTCATTTTTAATTGAAAAAATAAGATCAAAAACACAAGCTGAAGTGATTATCCCTAAAAAAGAAATCATCGATTATAAGGAAGCTCTTATCTTCGCTTTTATGGGGGTTTTAAAAGTAAATAATGAGGTGAATGTACTTTCTTCTGCTACAGGAAGTTCCTATGACCACTGTTCAGGAGTCATAGCATAAAAGTCTCACATCAAAATAAAAAAACCTTCATTTTTTGAAGGTTTTTTTTATTATTTATAGGCTTCGATTTTATCGGTAAGCGTATTGATAAAGTTCTGTAGTGGTTTTTCTACCATCATTTTAATGAACGGATTGAATTTCCCTTCAAATAACATCTGAACTTCAGTCTGGTTATCATTAATCGGGTTTAAAGTGGCTGTTAAGGTGAAGTCCAGACTTGAACTTGCAGATCTTAAAACAGCTTTCTGATCATCTACTTCATCTATTTTTAACGCAATTTCCGGCATTCCCTGTAATCCGAATTTAAATCCGTTATCTCTGGTTTCAAATTTCTGAAGACCATCCGGCATAAAATCTTTGTAATTTTCAGGTGATTTCAGCAACTCGGTAAGTTCTTTAGATGATTTATTGACAATAATCTTTCGTCCTTCTAAATTCATTTTTTATTTTTGTATTTAAATTCTTAACTATTACAAATGTATAAAGTTTTTGTCAACGAAAAAAAATTATTGATATCTAAGCATCCTGAAGAACTTGAAAAAAAGCTTGGGTATGAAAATTATACAACTTTAGAGATCGCTCTGGATCTTTTGGAGAATACTTCTGTGCAGGAACTTAATGTATATGGAGAGAATTTGGATGAAATATGGCAGGAATTTCAAAAGCTTTTCAGAATTATAGAAGCAGCTGGGGGACTTGTTAACAATCCTGAAGGGAAAATTCTTTTTATTAAAAGGCTCGGCAAATGGGATCTTCCTAAGGGTAAGATGGAAAAAGGAGAATCCAGAGAAGAATCCGCAGTAAGGGAAATAGAGGAAGAAACCGGTCTTAGTGATGTTGAACTCTTAAAATTCATCAATACGACTTACCATATCTATGTAGAAAGAAATGGTGAGAAAATTTTGAAATGTACCCATTGGTTTGAAATGAACTTTGACGGAGAGGATACTTCCAAGCCGCAAACAGAAGAAGGCATTACTGAGGTAGCCTGGAAAACAACATCAGAAATTGAACATGAAGTTTTCCCAAGTACCTTCAAAAATATTATACTGATTGTACAAGAGTTCTGGGACCTGAAGAAATAAATAGCAGCCTGGAAGCGGGAAGAGTGAAGCCGGAAGTTACTATCCGGCAATCCACTTTTTTCAGAGATTATTTAACAATGAAATTTATAAAGTTGAATAAAAAAGAGAACACTCTTCACTTACCTTCAGGATCTTCCCTCTCCCAGCCTCCAATTTCCTTATTCTGCTAAATAAAGTCGATCAGCTTCTCAAGAGCAATTCCCCTGGAGCCTTTCAGCAATATATTTTCAGAGTGAATTTTGTTCTGCTTTAAATATTCTATCAGGACTGTTGTATTTTCAAAAGCAAGATCTGAAGAATTAACCTCTTTAAAATGTTTTCCTACCGTGATAATTTCATTGAAGTTAAGTTCCTGAGCCAGTTTTAAAATATTCTGATGCTCTTTCTCACTTTCATCACCCAATTCCAGCATATCACCGATAATAATGGTTTTACTGCCTTCAAAACTGATAAAGTTATTCAGGGAAGCAGCCATAGAACTCGGGTTGGCATTATAGGTATCCAGAACCAAAGTCCTGCCCTCTTTTTTCACCACCTGAGATCTCATATTGGTAGGCGTATACAATTCCAGCGCATATTTTATTTTTTCAAAACTGATTCCGAAATGAAGCCCAAGACTTGCCGCTGCACAAAGATTGGTGAAATTATATTCTCCCGTCAGTTTTGAAACTGCTTTCTCTCCCTGATAGGTCAATCCTACAAAATGTTCTGCAGAAAAAGATTCAAAATTGTAATCTGATGTGTCTTTTCCAAAAGTAATTTTAGGTAAATAATTTTCAGTTTTTTCTACCTGAATAGGATCATTTTCATTAACAAGGATAGTTCTGTTATTATTTTTAAGATAGTCATAAAGCTCAGACTTTCCTTTAATCACCCCTTCAAAACCTCCGAATCCTTCTAAATGGGCTTTCCCAAAATTGGTAATATACCCGAAATCAGGTTGAGCAATGGTACACAGGAATTCAATTTCTTTCTGATGATTAGCTCCCATTTCAATCACGGCCATTTCATGTTCCGGCTTAATGGAAAGAATTGTCAAAGGAACTCCGATGTGGTTATTCAAATTTCCAAATGTATACTGTACATTATATTTTTCTGAAAGAACAGCATGAATCAACTCTTTAGTCGTCGTCTTTCCATTACTTCCCGTAAGCCCAATAAAAGGAATGGTAAGCTTGCTTCTATGATAAAGGGACAATTGCTGTAAAAATTCAAGGGTAGACGGAACATAGAAAATGTTTTTATCTCTGTTTTCAAACTCCGGAAGTTCAACAATTACGGCCAAAGCTCCATCATCTATGGCTTTTTCTGCTAATGTAGCTGCATTGAAATTCTCACCGGAAAAGGCAAAGAAAATATCATTCTCTGCTATTTTTCTGCTATCGATGGTCACTTTTGCAGCCTGCAGAAATAAAGGATAAAACTGTTCTATATTCATGTGGAAATATATATTTTTTAAAAAGAGGTCATATGCAATCGCCAAATCTATATGGGTATTTTAGACTTTTTAACCAAAGCGATTTCATGGTTCAAAAATAAAAAAACCTTCCGAAAGTTCGGAAGGTTTTTTATAAGTATTTTTTGATAAATATTATCTTCTAGTTCTACCCTTATCGTTAGTTCTGGCATCCTGTGCAACACGGAATCCAACCCAACCATAAGCTCTGTTTTGATTTTTATATCTTCTCTGTCCCGGATCCAGCCAATATGCTGTATCCTGCCAAGAACCACCTTTTACAACTCTAACCTCATTAGAAATTCCTGAAGTTCTGTCTTTGGTATCTTTTTGTAGTTTCACTCTACCCGCTCCATCTACAACAAAGCTCTGTTTAGGAGAATTGTACATATCGAACCCGGCAGCAGAATCAGAAGCTCTGTAATATTCTAAAGAAGACTGTCTGTCACCATCTCTGTAATTTCTGTAATCAGCAATAGTTTGTCTTTCGAATTGTCCAGGAAGTCCTTTGTAAACTAATCTACCGTCAGCCAAAGTATCATATTTGATAGTACCTTCGTCGATCATTTTATAAGTTCCGTCACCGTTTCTTACGATAGCCTGAGGCATGTTTCCTCTATAGTAGTTGAAATCACTGTAATCTTCATCAATGATTGGTCTGTATACATCCGCAGTCCATTCTGAAACGTTCCCGAACATACCATATACACCAAGATCGTTAGATGGATACTTTCTTACATCAGAAGTCTGTGCTGAACCGTCATTCTTCCATCCTGAAATACCTGAATAGTCACCTTTACCCATTTTGAAGTTTTCAAGGAACATTCCTCTGTCTCTTCCTTTAGTACCTCTTAATCTTTCGATTTCAGGTTTTTTACCTAAGTATTGGTTGTATTCTCTGGTTTTTGCCATACCAAGAGCTGCATATTCCCATTCAACCTCGGTAGGAAGTCTGAACTTCTGTACCATAGCAGAATTTGGAGCTCTGTTAGCTGCAAGCAATCTCTGGTTTGTAGTTTTCATACCCGTTTTTTGCTGCATTCTTTTTTCATTGATATATCCTTGCATTTCAGGATCATTCGATTTGAATTTATCCATGTTGAATGCAGTCCCTCCCTGGTTGTTGGATTCGTTGATATACAAATCTTTGGCAATAATACCAGACTGCATCAAAGCTTTTTCATTCGCTCTGTCTGTCAGCCATTCACAGTATCTGTTTGCCTGAGTCCATGAAACTCCTACTACCGGATAGTAATCAAATTCCGGAGAACGCAGATACGTTTCATTATAATCGTTTCTTGCTAATTTGTTGTCCCATAATAAGGTATCCGGCAAAGCACCGTTATAGATTTCCTTAAAACTAGGATCACTTGGTGGGAATACATACTTCAACCATGTCAGGTATTCGCGGTATTCGTAGTTAGTAATTTCTGTTTCTCCGATAAAGAATGAACTTACCTGCATTCTGCGAGGTGTGTTATTCCAGTCGTGCATAACATCATCTTTCACTAATCCCATTGTAAAAGTTCCACCTTCTACATATACCATTCCAGGCCACCCCTTCTGCTTTTGTTGCTTTCCTGCAAAAAACCAACCTTGTTTTTCGTTTGGTTTCCAACCTGTTTTACTGACAAATTTTTTGGTACCGCCACCTTTGCTGGTTCCTGATCCGCCACAACTGGTTAATGCAAGTGTAGAACTTAATGCTATTAATGAAAACAACTTTAGTTTTTTCATAGTCGATATAAATATTTTCAAAGTACAAAGAAAAAATAAATTATTCAATAAATCAAGTAAACATTTGATTTTTTTGAAAAACGTTAACAATTTAATTTTATTGTATCGCAATTTAATTCTAAAATTTTCATTTATTTTGTAATTTAGCAATTTCAATAGTAAACATGAAACGAAAAATTACGCTTTTATCTTTAATCGCTTTTGCATCAACACTTTACGCCCAAAGAAACACCATAGAATGGAATGGTTCAAAAATTCAGGATTTTGGCGACACAAAATTAAATCTTCCTAATTTTAAAAATGAGGGTTTTTCTTTCAGCCAAAATAATGTTTTTATAGTAACCAAGCAAAAAATCGGAGAAAAGCAGCTGAAAATTTCAGATCTTGTCTGGGAAAACGTTCCTGCACAGGATTTATTTGAGTTGGATAAAGGAAGACTTCCTGATTATGATGTAGCAGATGTTTCTTATTACAATTTAGATGGAGACAGCTATGCCAGCATCAGTGTTGCTTTATTTAAAAATGTAAAAGGCCGTGTTCAGAGATTATCTTCGTTTAATGTTTCGGAAGCCTCTTCATTTGTAAATACTACAGGAACTGTTAATAAGATAGGAACAACCGGCAACCCATTATCAAGTGGTAACTTTTACAAAATAAAAGTTGACAAGTCTGGTATATTCAAAATCACATCACAGTTTTTAAAAGATAACGGAATCAATCCCAGCTCTGTAAATCCTAAAAATTTCAGAATTTATGGAAACGGAGGAATACTGCTTCCTGAATACAACCAGGATGCACGATATGGAGCTTTACAGGAGAATGCCATTCAGGTAGTAGGTGAAGATGACGGGGTATGGAACGATAATGATTATGCTCTTTTCTATGCTCAGGGTCCCGATGGATATAATCTTTATGACACTTCCAACGGAAATGGTTTTAAAAGAAAAGATACCCGATTCAGCGAAAGAAGTAATAATGTCAAAAATATATATGAAGATTTTTCTTATTACTATATCAATTTTGACAAAGGTTCCGGAAAAAGAGTTCCGACTGTTGATGGAACCCTTCCTGCCCAGCTGATTACAAGATATGACAATTACCAGGTGATCAACAAAGATCAGAAAAACCTGTTAAAAGTAGGAAGAACCTGGGTGGAGGACACTCCTTTCAGCAATGAAAAAACAATAACACTTTCTACCAACTCACCCATACAGGCTGGTGATGTTATACGATACAGAACTCAGGTGGTAGCATATAATTCGCAACAGAATACGATTGATTTTAAGATCAATAATTTAAATCCGCATCCACTGCAAACGATCCCTACGGATACTTCATCTTATCAGTATACCTTCTACCCTGTAACGTATTCCGGAACGCTTACCAATCTTACCGGAAACCAGATTACAATGGTGTTGAATCCTGATATTTCTAAAAACCCCAACGGAACGTTCTATTTTGATTATGTAGAAGTTCAGTACAAAGAAAATCTTGCGTTCAACGGTTCACAGATGAACTTCAGAGATTATTCAATAGTAAGCGGAAGCAATACAGATTATGGATTCAGCATTACCAATGCTGCTAATATAGAACAGGTATGGGATGTGACGGATATTACCAATGCCAGCCGAAGAGTGAATAAAGCAGGGGCAGGCTCATTCAGCTTTGCTTATACGGCTGCTGATCAGAATTTCAATAATGAATTTGTGGCATTCCGTTCTGATGCGGCTTTCAGCCCGCAGTTTGTGGGAAGAATTTCCAATCAGAATCTTTCTGCTTTACAAAATATAGACTACCTTATCCTGACGGTTCCAGAAATGATGGGCCAGGCACAGAGAATTGCCAGCTATCATCAGACCCATGATAATTATAACGTAGAAATTGTTGACATTAACAAGATCTACGAAGAATATGGCAGCGGAAGTAAAGATCTTACGGCTATAAGAGATTTTGTCAGCAAGCTCAATACTCCTCTTGGCAGACTTCAGTATGTATTTATTCTGGGTGATGCTTCATTTGATTATAAAAACAGAGTTCCTAATAATACAAACGTTGTTGCCAGCTACCAGAGTGAACAGTCTTCAGATTACGTATCCTCATTTGTAACGGATGATTATATTGTAATGACCAAGCCGCAGACCACATTGTTAATTGAAAACAATTTACCGGATCTGCCTGTAGGAAGAATTCCTGCTGCAAATGCAAGTGAAGCCGGAGATATGATTAATAAAACGTTGGCTTATTACAACAAGCTTCAGGGGCAGTCAACTCCTTTCGGAGACTGGCGTATGCGACTTGACTTTGTAGTGGATGATAATGACGAGGGAGGAGGTCCGTTTCATAATGTAATGAACAGTTCTCTGGCCGGCATATTTGAACAACCGGGACAGACGGAACTTAAAGAATATAATGTTAAAAAATTATATATGGATGCCTTTACCGCTCAGAGTACATCTGGAGGACGAAGATATCCACAGGTAAACCAGGCTATTTCCAATGCTATCGGAAACAGTTTATATCTGTTTTATTTCGGGCACGGGGGAATTAACGGCTGGGCACAGGAAAGAGTATTAACAACTACTGAGGTTCAAAATGCCAATAACTTCTCCAATGTATACAGCAGATTCCCGTTTGTTTCTACCATCACATGTGAATTTACATTATGGGATGAGCCTGCAACCAATTCTGTAGGAGAACAGTTTATCAAAATGAAACAGGGAGGTGCGTCAACAATGATTACTTCCAGCCGTGCTATTGGTGTAGATTACGGGCGCGATTTTACAAATACATTCACTCAGAATATATTTAAACTAACCAATGATGATTTCAATTCGTTAGGAAATGCACATTTACTGGCTAAAAAACAGAAAGGACCAAACAATAACCATTTAAAGGTAAACTTCCTGGGTGATCCTGCTATGAAACTAAGCAGACCTCAAAGACTTCTTACCATTGATAATATTGAAACTCCGGTTCCGGGGCTTATCAGAGGTTTGGATTTTGTAAAAATAAAAGGACATATCAATAATCCGAACGGAACATTGAACAATACCTTCAACGGGAAAGTCAGCATCAATATTTTTGATAAGAGATTAAATAAAAAGACATTAAATAACACTGGAGTTTTAACCCCGGTTTTAGATTATACTGAGGAAGGAAGTGCTATTGTAAAAGCTGCCGGAACTGCTGTAAACGGAGTATTCACTGCCGAATTCTATGTTCCTAAAGACATCAACTATGCGGTAGGACAGGGAAGAATTTTGGCCTATGCAGACAACAAGTCAACGGATGTTTTCAACAACCAGGCAGTACAAGTAGGTGATATCAATCCTAATGGAATCAATGACAGCCAGCCTCCAAAAGTAAAGCTGTATATGAATAACACCAACTTTGCGGATGGTGGAATTACCAATCAGAATCCTATGCTTCTTGCCTGCCTTACAGATGACACAGGAATCAATTCCACAGGTTCAGGGGTAGGTCACGATATTACAACGTATCTGGATGGTCAGATTATCAATACTGTTGTTTTAAATGATTTTTATTCTGCCGGAGAAGGAAACGGGTGTTTAAACCCAAGTCTTGCCGATTACCAAAAAGGAAATGTAACCTATCCTTTCAGAAATTTAGCGATTGGACAACACCAATTGACATTTAAAGTTTGGGATATAAACAATAATTCTACATCTGCTACGTTAAATTTTGAAGTTAAAGATGAATCTGACCAACACCTGACGATCAACCGTCCGCTGAACTGGCCAAATCCATTTACAAATAAAACCTATATTCAGTTTGAACACAATTGTGATGATATTCTGGATGTGAACGTACAAATTTATACCATAACCGGAAGATTGGTAAGAACTTTATCACAACCGGTAGTCGCAGAACCGTTCCTACAGGGCTTTAGAACCCCTCGTCAGGCAATAGAATGGGACGGAAGAGATGATTTTGGGTCAACAGTAGCAAAAGGTACGTATATTTTTAAGATATTTGCAAAAAGTCAAAATCAAGAAAAATGCAAAGGAAGTGCTACAGCTGTAGAAAAAATGGTACTTTTGAAATAATTAAATAATACATAGACAATAATATTAATAAAAAACTGATAATATATAAAAGACAACATATGAATTTAACTACTAAACTGCTTTTAGGATTTGGTTTGAGTGCTGGTTTTTTAGGCTATTCGCAAGATTTAGGTAAAGTAAACCCAGTTCTTACCGGAGCTCCTTTCCTTAGAATTGCGCCTGATGCGAGATCAGGAGGTATGGGAGACCAAGGGGTGGTAACCTCTCCGGATGCATTTTCACAATTCTGGAATGCGGCTAAATATCCTTTCAGCAGAACAAGTTCTTCCGTAGGTCTTAACTATACGCCTTATATGGGAAAACTTACCAATGATGTATTCTTATTATATGCTTCGTTCCATAAGTTTTTGGGACAGGAAGAGAGATCTACAATCTCTGCAAGTATCTATTATTTTAACATGGGACAGGTAGACCTGACTCAGCTGGTAGGTACAGAAATTGCATCAATGGGTACATCAAAACCAAACGAATTCTCAATTGACGTTGCTTATGCTTTGAAGCTTTCCGATTCATTCTCTGGTGCTGTTACCGGTAGATTTATCCGTTCAGACTTAGCCGGAGGATTCAACACAGACACTACACTTAAAGCGGCCAACAGTTTTGCAGTAGACGTTTCAGCATACTATACCTCACCAAGATTCTCCAGTATCGGAGGATATGATGGTAAAGTGAATGCAGGTTTAGCAATTCAGAACGTAGGTCCTAAACTGGATTATACAGGAAACGAAGAGTCAAGATCTTATCTTCCTACCATGGCAAGATTAGGGGTTGGATATGACATGTACCTGGATGATATGAACAGAGTTGGAATTTCTGTAGAAGGTTCAAAACTTTTGGTTCCCGGATCTGAATATGCAGGAATTGATCCCAATACAAGACAGCCTATCTATCAAATCCCGAATGTAGGGCCAATGGCTGGTATTGGAAAATCTTTCAAAAATAAAAACAGTATCATGTACAGTGGTGCTTTAGAATATTCTTATGACAATGCATTTTCTGTAAGAGGAGGTTACTTCCATGAAAGTGAAGAGCAGGGAGCTAGACAGTTTGCTACAGCGGGTGTTGGGTTAAGATACCGTTCTTTCGGACTGGATCTTTCTTACCTGATCAACATGTCTAAAATCAACAGTGCATTGGATAATACGCTTCGTTTCGGTCTTACCTGGAACATCGGAGAAGAAACATCCAACAACGATCGTTAAAAAAAGCTACAGCTATATAAAAAAAGCCTCATACATTGTAATGAGGCTTTTTTTATATCAATTGTGAAAGGTCAATCCGCTGCGCTTGTCAATTTCTTTTACATACTACAGCCATTCACCATTCACCTTGCGAAGCAAAAATTCACTATTGAAAATATGAGTGGTCAACTGTCAATCGTCAATTCGCTGCGCTTGTCAATTTCTTTTACATACTACAGTCATTCACTATTCACTTTGCGAAGCAAAAATTCACTATTGAAAATATGAGTGGGCAATCGTCAATCCGCTGCGCTTGTCAATTTCTTTTATACACTACAACTATTCACTTTGCGAAGCAAAAATTCACTATTGAAAATATGAGTGGGCAACTGTCAATCGTCAATTCGCTGCGCTTGTCAATTTCTTTTATATACTACAACCATTCACTATTCACTTTGCGAAGCAAAAATTCACTATTGAAAAGATAAATGGTCAACTGTCAATCGTCAATTCGCTGCGCTTGTCAATTTCTTTTATATACTACAACCATTCACTATTCACTTTGCAAAGCAAAAATTCACTATTGACCTTTAAATAATGTAATGGTATAATCAAGAAGTCTCCCGTCTCCATAATCTCCATGTCCCGGTACTACAATTTTCACGTCCGGATATTCTTTTTTTACTTTTTCAACGGTATCTGACCATGCAGAGACATTTGCATCTCCTAAATATCCCTTACCTGCCTCAAGCTCTTTCAGCAGGCAGCCTCCAAACAGGATATTTTCACTTGGGAAATACCCAACAGCATTATCTCTTGTATGACCCTCTCCAAAATACTTAGTGATAACATCCTTATTGCCTACTTTCAAAATAACAGAATCATTAAAGCCATTTTCAGGAATGACAAAATTGTTTTCTTTAGCTAATTCAATTGTTCTAACATATGAATAAGACGGAATATTCTTTTTATGAAACGCCAGCAATCCCCCTAAACTATCGTCATGAAAATGAGTCGGAATCACAGCATTAATTTTCGCATGAAGTTTTTCACTGATCCATTGTATCAGCTCATCAGAACTTTTATCGTTAGTTGGCGTATCAAAAACAATAGTTTCATTATGGTCTTTTACAATCAATCCGTTACAAGGAACATTCCCGAAATCATTGGTCTGCTTAAAAGAAGTGTGAATAAAAGCGTTTTCTGAAATCTGGGTGATGATCAGACTGTTGGATTTATAAATTTCTTTTGCCTTGAAACGTTTCTTGTTCTGCGGGCCACAACCTAGAATGAAAAAAGAAAAGAATATGATGAAGATATTTTTAATTGTATTTTTCATAAAGCTGTTGTATAGGAGTTGAGATAAGCTAAGGTAAGAATTCGTGGAACAAGATTTGTTAACTGTTGTGTTAAAAATAAATTGTGAATAGCCAATCCGCTTTGCTTGTCAATTTATTGTAAGTAGCATAGCACATTATTAAAGAAATATAATATTTAAGTTTATAAAAGTCTTTTTTTTATGGCGATTTTCTTAAATTCAATAGCTATTTTTGCAGTATGAACTATTCGGCAGAACTAAAAAAATTTGTAACCAGTCAGTATGTATATTCTGCTATCAGAATTACATTAGCGACTGTTCTGCCCTGTCTAGTCCTCGCCCACTTCGGAATTTTGAAGGAATATTTTCTTTTTCCTCTCGGAACCAGCTTTGTAGCCCTTACAGATCAGCCCGGCCCTTTCATCAGAAGAAGGAATGCCCTTACTTTTGCAATCTTTTGTTTTGTTTTTGTCGCACTCATTGCAAGTCTTGTGATGAATATCAAAATATTGGTGCTTCTGGAAGTCATCACATTCGGGATGTTTTTCTCCCTGATCGGGGTTTACGGTCAGAGATTGGCGGCAGTAGGTTCGCTGTCACTCGTTGTACTCGCCATCTTTATTGATGGTCATCTTACAGGAAGTAATATTTTTAAAAGTCTTCTGATCTTTGCTTCAGGCTGTATATGGTTCCTACTTATATTCCTTATTGTAACTACAATCCGTCCCTATAAACTGGCAAGCCAGATGATTGGGGAAAATTATCTTCAGCTGGCCGAATTTTTAAAGATTAAAGCTAATTATTATCAGAAGAATCCCGATTTTAATAGACTTACAACACAGGTTATTGCTAAACAGATTGCAATAAAAAACTTACAGGAAGACACCAGAGAAACTGTTTTTAAAACAAGAACTATCGTTAATGAATCTACAACTACAAGTCGTTTATTGATGCTGATGTTCCTGAATTCTATGGACCTTCATGAGAAGCTGATGACCTCTGAAAGTGATTATCAGAAGCTTCAACAGAGCTTTGAGGACAGCATGATTCTGGTTAATATCCATGATTATCTCAATATTTTGGCAGAAGAGATCACCAATATCGGAATTGCCCTTCAAAGTGGTACCAGAGCAAAACCGATGGTGAATCTGGAACTGGAATTAAAAAATCTTAATTATAATTATTTCGAACTCAGAAACAAACAGCTTTCTCCCGATAACCTGGAAAATTTTATGATCCTGCGCCAGATCCTGATGCGTATCTATGAAATCACAAAAGAAATCAATGAGATCTATAAAGTATTTTCTCAGAATATAAAACTGGCAAAAAGTTTATCCACTGGATTAGATTTGAAAAAATTCATGCCTAATGAGCCCAAGCTCAATGCTAAGGTTTTAAGAAATAATATTTCGTTATCCTCTTCCCATTTCCGCCATGCAATAAGAATTACAACCGCTTTGCTCCTGGGGTATATTTTCTCCATGTTTGATGTTCTGGGACTGGGGCATACGTATTGGATATTAATTACCATTACAGCCATTTTAAAACCCGCCTACTCCATCACGAAACAGAGAAACCTGCTCCGTCTCTATGGCACAATTGCAGGGGCCAGCATTGCTTACGCTATTCTGCATTTTGTACATATTAACGGTGTTTTATTTGGTATTCTGCTTATCAGCATGATCATGTGTTTCAGTTTCCTGAAAGGACGGTATTTCTGGGCGGTATTATTCATGACAATCTATGTTTTCCTGAGTTTTAATTTTTTAAATCCAGGGAAAGTTAATATCATTTTTAAAGACAGAATATTTGATACAGCAATTGCCGGAATCATTGCTTTTCTGGTTTCTTATATAGTACTTCCGGTTTGGGAACATACACAAAATCTGGATCTGATGAAGAAGTCTGCAGCAGACAATCTTATCTATTTTCAGAGTGTGATTTCCAAATTCTTACAGGGAAATTTTGATATTGAAGAGTATAAGGTAAAGCGAAAAAATGCCATCATTTCTTTGGCCAATCTTTCTGACAACTTTCAGAGAATGATTTCAGATCCTAAAAATCAGCAGAAAAAACTGGAAGTTGTTCACCAGTTTGTGGCAACATCACACCTGATCACAGCGTATACTGCTTCTCTTTCTCAGTATTCCAAGAGTAATGAACAATATCCTGAAATAGATGCTGAAAGCTGGAGCCGGAAGATTGAAGCAGAAATGCAGCAAACCTCTACCCTTCTCAACGGAAATGATATCAACGAAACACTGAAAATGGAAAGCCGTCTTGAGCCGGAAGATTCTTCCATTGAAGATATGCTTCTGAAAAGAAAAACCGAGATTGAGGAAAATGACATTGTAGACAGAAGAGATCCTGATAAAATATCCCATCTAACGGAGCTTAAAAACATCCACGATATCCTGGAACTGATCTATGATGTAGCAAAAGAACAGAGAAAAGTTATCGAGAAGTACAAAAACGAGACAGATCCTACTCCTCCACAATCGTAAAGCAGTAGTCATCAAAAAACTCTACCCTGGCCTTGAATTCATCAGAAAACTGATCGTCATAGACACGGCAGCTTATTTTATGAAGATGCTTCAGCTCGAAAGGCTTCACTTCATAGTTTTTCTTTAAAGACCAGTATTTTGAGTGGTGAATTTTGTACATACTTTCTTTCACACTCCATATAATCGTATAAAAAGTATCGGCTTTATCTTCAGGGATGAATCCGCGCTCATTTTCATAGGTAAATTTATCAATCACCCTTAAAATCTTAGGATTGAACTTTTCTACGTCAATTCCTATTTTATTTTTAGAAATGGCAATGGCGGCAAAGGGAAAAGAATGCGTAATGGAAATCTCCGCATCGTTGGGAGAAAGAAAAGGCTCTCTTTCTTTATATAAAATCTTAGAATTGGGCTTTAATGCTTTCAGTAGCTTACGTACCATCAGGACTTCCAATAATTTTTTAGGATGATAATCTTTTACCTTTTCAGCATTTTCCGGCTCCAGAAGCTGATGAATATCAAGTTCTTCACTTTCATCATACTTCCAAACAAGGATGGTGGCATTATCATCTGAAAAATCTCTGTAGAGTGGCATTCTTTTTTATATGAGACAAAAATACTAAAAAAAGCTTGAAGCTGGGAGCTGGAGGATGGAAGTTACAATTCGTTATAAAAACAAGAAATAAATAAAGCCAGAAGAAATCGTTTATGAAAAAAGGAATGAGGAAAAGAGCTGGGAGACAGGAGATGGAAGTTATTATCCGTTACAAGAATCAATTAAAGATTAAATTAAAACTTCTTTGTTTCCTTAACCTTTACAAATCTCCAGCTTCCCGCTTCCAGCTCCCAGTTTATTATTTAGACTGATGATTCACATCGTTTCTGTGCTCTACAATTTCAAGATTCGCATCCACAAAATAGGCGCTTCCGAATCCATTTACGTAAGATCCTTTCACAGGTTGTAATGCAATTAAAATAAAATCACCCATTTCAGAAATGACATCCACTACTTTTCCGTGAGTCTCTTTAAGTTGGGCAACTACAGTATTCCATACTTCAGAATCTCTTTCAATCTGAGATACTGCTGCTTCAATAGTCAGCCTTTCGCGGGCATAAATCTGTTTGGTAGCAGATTCATCTTCAATAAACATGATTGATGTTTTTCTTCCGTCAGCGAGGTTTTTAGTATGTTTTGCCATGAAAGATACCAGAATATAAAATGTCTGGTCCACTTGAACAAAAGGAGCATAGCTTGAATTGGGATTTCCTTCAGCATCTACTGTAGCCAGAATAATGCTTTTAGAAGCATTGATCAGTTCTTGGACTTTTGGAGTAACAGGTTTGATTTTCTTTTCTGTATGGTTTTGATTCATAATATATTATTTATGAGCTAAATTAATTATTTATATTAAGACTAAATAACATTAACTCATGTTTAATCTCATAAAACCGAACTTAATCTACCGTTTTTATATCTTAATTATTAATTGTAATTTTGCCTTTCGTTATCAATTGAATTTAAAATTATTCATTACATATGAGTACTACAACACAATACGTTCCTTATAAAGTTAAGGATATCTCCCTTGCAGAATGGGGTAGAAAAGAAATTACCCTTGCAGAAGCAGAAATGCCTGGTTTGATGTCTATCCGTGAAGAATACGGACCATCTCAACCCCTTAAAGGAGCAAGAATCGCAGGATGTCTTCACATGACAATCCAAACGGCTGTGCTTATCGAGACATTGGTAGCTTTAGGAGCTGAAGTTACCTGGTCATCTTGTAATATTTTCTCTACACAGGATCACGCTGCTGCGGCTATTGCTGCTGCTGGAATTCCGGTGTATGCATGGAAAGGTTTAAATGAAGAAGAATTTGACTGGTGTATTGAGCAGACTTTATTCTTTGGTGAAGACAGAAAGCCATTAAATATGATTTTGGATGATGGTGGAGATTTAACAAACATGGTTTTTGATAAATACCCTGAATTCACAAAAGATATCAAAGGGCTTTCTGAAGAAACCACTACCGGAGTACACAGACTGTACGAAAGAATGAAGAACGGAACTTTGGTAATGCCTGCAATCAACGTAAACGATTCAGTAACTAAATCTAAATTCGACAACAAATACGGATGTAAAGAGTCTGCTGTAGATGCAGTAAGAAGAGCTACAGACGTAATGTTGGCCGGAAAAAGAGTGGTAGTTTGCGGATACGGAGATGTTGGTAAAGGTACTGCGGCTTCATTCAGAGGAGCAGGTTCTATCGTTACTGTTACGGAAATTGACCCGATCTGTGCGCTTCAGGCTGCTATGGACGGATATGAAGTAAAAAGACTAGACACTGTAGTAGATAATGCTGATATCATCATTACTACAACAGGTAACTTCAATATCGTAAGAGGAGAGCATTTCCTTAAAATGAAAGATAAAGCAATCGTTTGTAACATCGGTCACTTCGATAATGAAATCGATATGGCTTGGTTAAACAAAAACTATGGTCAGACTAAATCTGAAGTGAAGCCTCAGGTTGATATCTATACTATTGAAGGAAAAGAAGTAATCATCCTTGCAGAAGGTAGATTGGTAAACTTAGGATGTGCTACAGGACACCCAAGTTTCGTAATGTCTAACTCTTTCTCTAACCAGACTCTGGCTCAGATCGAATTATGGAACAACGCTGCTGCTTACAAAAACGAAGTATACATGCTTCCTAAGCACTTAGATGAGAAAGTAGCTGCTTTACACCTTAAGAAATTAAGCGTGGAGCTTGAAACTCTTTCTCCTGAGCAGGCTGAATACATCGGAGTAGACGTAAAAGGGCCATTCAAGCCTGAATACTACAGATATTAAGATCTATATAAAACATGATATGATCCCACTATTTCTAAGATAGTGGGATTTTTTATGCGGGGATATAAGTCAGTCCGAATACTAATCCGGATTACAGCAGAACAATGAACCTTCAATAAGAACAGAATTTAGTCCGTTTTCATAATAAAATAAGATCAACTGGCTTTAGCCAAAACTTAAAATCCATTACTACAGCAATCCGTATTTTGCCCATATTTTCCCCCTCTTAAGGCTCTATTTATAAAAAATGAATATCTTAGCTCTCTTAAATAAAACATTAAACTATGAAAAAACAAAGAGTATCGAATGCATTCGTCGCAGCATCATGGGTAGCATTGGGAGCAGGAATGATTGGTTTTATTGTTGGTCTTGCAAGAGCTGAAATGCTGCTGAATGAAAAAGGATATTATTTCACTATTCTTCTTTATGGCTTATTTGCTGTTGTTTCGCTACAGAAAGCAGTACGGGACAGATTAGAAAATATTCAGGTAACCGATATTTATTACGGGATCTGTTGGTTTGCCACATTATCATCCATCGTATTACTAGCCATTGGGCTTTGGAATGCCACTATCCTTCCAAGTGAAAAAGGTTTTTATGCCTTTGCCTTTTTGCTCGCGCTCTTCGGAGCTATAGCAGTCCAGAAAAATACACGTGACAATATACTTCAGGAATAAAGTACAACTCTCCAAAACGGAGAGTTTTTTATTTGGCAACAATAAACAATATTCAAAACAACAGCGAATAATATCATTAATATTTTAAAATTTCATTATATTTATATCATAAAATAGAGATATAAACAAAAACATTTACATATCTTTATTTCTTACCTCAAAAACTAATACCATAAACTATAAACATGATTTTAAAAAAAATCCCGGTACTCATTTTCCTTTTGCTCACATTTATTGTAAAAGCACAAAATGAGTTCATCACCATCTGGAAAACTCAAAATGCCTCATTCATTAAATTTCCCGGCCGGGGAACCAACTTCAAGGTATCCTGGGAAGAAGTAGGATATCCTCAGCATAACGGAACAATAAACAATGTAACTTCTGCTACCGAATTCATTATCAACGTAGGTACACCTTTACATCCTGTACCATCTCAAGCCAGCTACAAAATTAAAATCAGTAACGGAAACGGAAGCTTTGATCAGGTGAGATTTTTTGATAATACATTAATTCCCACTTATAATGCTTCAGACCGCTCAAAAATCACCCAAATTGTACAATGGGGAAAAATAAAATGGAAAAGCTTTGACAATGCTTTTGTATATTGTGATAATATGGATGTAACAGCCACTGATGTGCCAGATCTCAGCATGGTTACCAGTATGCGCCAGATGTTTTATTTATGTATTTCACTAATCGGCAATCCCTCTTTCAATACCTGGAACACCTCTACCATTACAGATATGTATTATATGTTTGGTGATAATTATCTCTTTAACCAGCCACTGGGGAACTGGGATACTTCCAATGTTACAGATATGTCATATATGTTTGATTATACAGGATTCAATCAATCTTTGAGTAAATGGAATACCGCAAAGGTTACCACCATGGAACACATGTTTCATGATTCGGAAAATTTCAATCAGGATCTTCAAAACTGGAATACAGGAAATGTCACGAATATGAACGAAATGTTTCATAATACCGCTTTTAACCAGAATATCGGAAGATGGAATCTGGGTTCATTAACAACAGCTACCGGCATGTTTCTCAATTCTGCTATGAGTTGTCTGAATTATGACAAAACCCTTTACGGATGGAGCCAAAGCTCATCAACACCGGCCAATATAAATCTATCAAGCGCCTCACCATTAGTCTATTCTCATGCTGATGCAGTAGCCGCAAGAAATTATTTAATTAATAATAAAGGCTGGACGATATCCGGTGATGTTTACAATGGATTATGCAATCAGACACTTTCAACTTCTGAAACGGAGGTCAGCATTCAGTCCGCTATCTATCCGAATCCGGTAAAAGATCATATTTATCTGAAAAACATTCCAAATCCGGAAAGTTATATCATAACCGATATGAGCGGAAGAACTGTTGCTAAAGACAATCTGAAACACGAGGAAATTACTGTCAGACTTTTGTCTCCGGGAAATTATATTCTGCAGATCTTGACTAAAAATAAGATTTATTCATTTCCATTCATTAAGAAATAACGATAAAAACTAATAACCATAAAACGATAAATATGTTTTTTAAAAAAATCCCAACACTCATTTTTCTTTTGCTGATATTTCTGGTAAAGGCACAAAATGAATTTATCACGGTATGGAAACCCAGTCTTACCCCGCCTTCCTATCCTTATGCAGGCATTCCTGTTAACTCAAATAATAATCAGATCTGGTTTCCCGGAAGAGGAACAAATTATCAAATTTATTGGGAAGAAATAGGCTACCCTTCACACAATGCAACCTTAACGAATGTAACTTCTGCTTACCAGACCCTGATCGATTTCGGAGTACCACACAACCCCAATCCATCAGATGCTACCTACCGGTTGAAAGTAAGCAATGGAAACGGAAATTTTCACCAGATAAGATTTGCCGACTGGGACATGCTAAATGATAACGGAATTGTAGGAGATGTTCATAAAATACAATTGATAGAACAATGGGGAAATATTCAGTGGTCCTCTATGGAACAGGCATTTCAGGCATGCAAAATTTTAGATTTTACGGCAACAGATATTCCTGATCTGAAGGAGGTAACTGATTTGTCCAACATGTTTTTAGGCTGTTACAGCTTAGTGGGAAATTCCAGTATCAATACCTGGAACATTGCCAATGTAACAACGCTGTTGGGAACATTTTCAGGATGTTTTGTATTCAATCAGCCGGTTGGAGACTGGAATACATCCAATGTTACCATGATGGGCATAACATTCAGTGCGGCAAAGCTTTTCAACCAGCCACTGGCAAACTGGGATACCTCAAAAGTAACTGCTACTACGGCCATGTTTAGTGGAGCAACTCAGTTTAATCAACCTATTGGAAACTGGGATATGTCCAGTAATCTTGATGCAGAATTTATGTTCTCGAATGCCATCAATTTTAATCAGCCACTCGGAAACTGGAATACAACACAGATTATTGAAATGAATAATATGTTTGTGAGCGCAAAGGCTTTTAATCAGGATATCAGCGGCTGGGATACCCAAAACGTAAAATTCATGCATGGTATGTTTCAGAATGCTGAGAACTTTAACAGTAATATTTCCAACTGGGATACCAGAAAAGTAGAATGGATGCAGGATATGTTCAATGGTGCTAAAAAATTCAACCAAAATATAGGAAAATGGAATGTAAGCTTAGTAAAAAACATGAACAACATGTTCAGCAATGCCATTATTTTTAACCAAAACCTGGGAAGCTGGAATCTCAATTCATTACTGTACGCTTCCAATATGTTCAAAAACTCTGCGCTGAACTGCCAGAATTATGACAGTACCCTGTATGGCTGGAGCCTGAATCCTTCAACGCCAGATAATATCAACCTATCCTCAGTTTCTCCTCTTACCTATTCCCATAATGCAGCAATTACTGCAAGAAACTATCTGATTAACAACAAGGGCTGGACAATCATTGGAGATACCTATAACGGAGAATGTCAATCCTTCCTTGGAACTTCTGATATAAAGATAAAAGGTGAAATCAATATCTACCCCAATCCCGCCACTGATATTATTTATGTGAAAAATTCCGATGCAAAAGATTTTAAAATTATTGATATGAGCGGAAGAATTGTTTTAAGCGGAAATTTGGTGAATGAGCAAATCAACATCCAGGCATTAACGTCCGGAAATTATATTTTACAGCTTATTTTGAAAGATCAGACCATCTCTTCAAAATTCATTAAGAAATAAAATAAAAAAGCCTCGCAGAAAAGTGAGGCTTTTATTTTGAGTTTAAATGTAACTACTTGTCAAAATGATTAGGATGCTGAGCTTTGATATCATCCACCGTTCCTAATACTTTATCTTTCAGGGAATCCTGGTATTTCTGAAGTTTTGCTGCTACTTCTTCATTTCCGCTGCCTAAAATTTTTGCTGCTAAAATCCCTGCATTCAACGCTCCGTTCAAAGCTACGGTAGCTACCGGAATTCCACCAGGCATCTGAAGAATAGATAAAACAGAATCCCATCCGTCTATTGAATTACTGGACAGGATCGGAACCCCAATTACCGGAAGTGTAGTACAGCTTGCCACCATTCCCGGAAGGTGCGCCGCTCCTCCAGCCCCTGCTACGATTACTTTCAGTCCTCTTTCCTGAGCGGTTTTTGCATAATCGAACATTCTTTCCGGCGTTCTGTGTGCTGAAACTACAGTTAATTCATAAGGGATATCAAGGCTTTTAAGAAAATTTGCAGCCTGTTCCATGATCGGCAGATCACTCTGACTGCCCATAATAATTCCTACCATCTTCAATTTTATTAGATGTTCAAAGATAAAGAATAAAAATGTAAAGCTGGAAGTTGGAGAGAAGAAGCTGGAAGTTCTTTGATCACAATCAAATATTAAAGCCAAAGTCTACTCCATTGTCTCTCTTATCTGTATCATCAAAAATTGAAAAAACTGTATCCATTATTTTTTCTGCAAAACCTTTACATTTGTTTGTTACACTACTTATTTACATTGAAAGATTATAAACTTATTTTTGCTGTTCTTACCGTTGCTATGGTCTGGGGAACTACATTTTTGGCCATACGTGTGGCAGTGGAAACCATTCCTGCCTGGTTTGTAGCAGGAATCCGTCAGTTTTTGGCTTCTCTCATTATGCTTGTTGTTTTACTTTCCAGAAAGGAATTCAAGTGGATCGGCTGGAAGAGTTTGGGATATCAGATTATTTTTTCTTCCCTGATGCTTGTTGTTGCTAATGGTATGACTACAGTAGCCGAGGAAACTGTTTCGAGCAGTCTAGCCTCTCTTATCAGTGCCTGTTCACCTATCCTTGTTTTTCTGGGAAGTGTAGCTGTGGGATTGCAGAAATTCAGTTTACGGGCTCTCACTGGCGTTCTGCTATGTTTCAGCGGAATTCTTTTTATTTTCTGGGACGGACTGAAAGATCTCGCTAACCCGGATTACAGAATGGGGATGATCTTTCTGTTCTGCGCTATTGCAGGTTGGGCTTCCGGAACCATTTTCACCAAGAAATTAAATATCCAGAGCGGAAATATAACGTTAAATCTGTTTTATCAGTTCCTGTTTGCAGGTGTTGTTCAGATTATTTTTGCATTTCTGTTTTCTGAAAATTACAACTTCGGAAATTGGACCATAAAGAGTATTTCAGCCATGTTATACCTTTCTGTTTTTGGTTCAGTAGCCGCTTTTTTTGCCTTCCATTATGCACTGACGAAAATTTCACCGGTACAGGTTTCTATTCTGGCTTATATCAACACCATTATTGCTATATTTTTAGGATGGCTGATTATGGATGAGAAAGTGACTTTTAAGTTTATTCTTGCGGCTGTCATGATCATCTGTGGAGTTTTTATTATTAATTACAAACCGGAGATGTTTAAAAGACAAAAAATAGAGTCTTAAAGCAGAAAATAATACCAACAATCTTACCCAATCTATCCAACTGTTTTTTAACTTATTAAATATTTTAAAATCCAGATGCATTTCAAACAGGTTTGATATTCCCCTCATTTTTCTTATATTGTATACTCCAACCCATACAATATGCTGAAAAACACATTTTTTTTATTTCTGGTCTCTTCTTTTTTTCTTGTAAGCTGTGATTACAAAGAAAAGGAGAAAACCCTGACAGACAGAGAAAAACAATTATTAGAAAAAGAAAAAGTATTCGCGAAGAAAGAATCCGAATATCAGTCGCTCCTGAAAATGAGAGACAGCATTTTCGCCAAAAAAGATTCTGTAGTGATTGCAACCTGGCCCGCGGAAATTTCCGGCCCATGGAATGGAAAAGTAATCTGTACAGAATCCAACTGCAGTGAATATGCTGTGGGTGATCAACGTACTGATATCTGGGAATTTGATAACGATTCTACCCAGCCTATTACCAAAATTATCAATAACAATAATCTGGTAAGGCTGTATACGGGCAAATTTGAAAATAATGAGATCAGATTGTCTTTCAAAACAGATTCTACAGCGAAAAAGAATGTAGAAATGAGCGTTCTTCTTAATGATATTTCGGACAACAAGATCAAAGGAACAAGAACCATCACATCCGATGGCTGTACCGCCAAGTTCTCTGTTGAATTAGTACGTTCCACAAAATAAACACTTATGATTTTACTGAGTATACACAACCTGAGTCTTCCTATAGAAGATCCGGTACTGAAGTTCCTGTTGGTACTGGTCATCATTCTGGCAGCGCCATTGCTTCTGAATAAAATTAAAGTTCCCCACCTTTTGGGGCTTATCATCGCCGGAGCCATCATTGGTCCGAACGGATTCAATGTATTGTCCAGAGACAGCAGTATTGTGGTAACGGGAACTACCGGACTGCTTTATATCATGTTCCTGGCAGGTCTAGAGATTGATATGGGAGATTTTAAAAAGAACAAATGGAAAAGTCTCACCTTTGGTATCTATACCTTCACCGTTCCCTTTGTACTGGGATATCTTGGAGGATATTATATTTTACACTTTTCAATGTTGACCTCTATCCTGTTTGCCAGTCTTTTTTCGTCGCATACCCTTATCGCTTACCCGCTAGTGAGCAAATTGGGAATTGCAAAAAATAAGGCTGTCAATATCACCGTTGGAGGTACAATGATCACAGATATTCTGGCCTTATTGGTACTTGCCGTAATTGTAGGAATGTCCCAGGGAGATGTAGGAACAGAGTTTTGGGTTAAATTATCGGTTTCTTTCATTGTTTTTGCATTGATTGTACTGATTGTCTTCCCTATTATAGGACGTTGGTTTTTCAAAAGGGTGGAGGATAAAATCTCACAGTATATTTTTGTATTGGTCATGATTTATCTGGCTGCCATGCTTGCTGAACTGGCCGGTGTGGAGGCCATTATTGGAGCATTCTTTGCCGGATTGGCCTTAAACAGACTTATTCCTCACACTTCTTCTCTGATGAACAGGGTTGAATTTGTGGGTAATGCCATCTTTATTCCTTTTTTCCTGATCAGTGTGGGAATGCTGATTGATTTTAAAGTGTTCTTTAAAAGCTGGGAAACATTGGAGGTAGCCGGAATTATGCTGGTTGCATCTATCGGAGGAAAATATCTTTCTGCCATAGCTACTCAAAAAACATTCAGGCTGACCAAAGAGGAAGGAAAACTTATCTTTGGATTAAGCTCTGCCTCTGCAGCAGCAACACTGGCCTCTGTAATGGTAGGATACAACATCATCCTTTCTGAAACCGAAACCGGAGAACCGGTAAGATTACTGAATGAACATGTACTGAATGGCAGTATTTTATTGATCCTGATTTCATGTACCATATCATCTTTTATTTCAATGGCAAGTGCGCAGAAAATTGCTGAAAGTGATAATGAAGATACGGTTTCCGGAACTACGCATGAAGAAGAAAATATTCTCTTGGCAATCAACCATGAGGAAACAGTTGAAAGAATGGTGAATCTGGGAATTCTGATCAAAGCGCATTCCAATACGGAAGACCTGTTTGCCCTGAATGTCATCAATGAAGATAAAAATGAATCTTCAGTAAAGAATGCTGAAAAGCTTCTTCACCAGGCAGCAGATGCAGCCGCAGCCGCAGATGTGAAACTGCAGGCTTTAAAAAGATATGACAATGATGTTATCAATGGAGTAAATAATGTGATTAAGGAACAGAAAATCACAGACCTCATCATCGGACTGGAGGATGAAAAAGGGTTCTCCCCTTCTTTTGTTTATAATCTTTACAACGGTTACCTGCAGAATGATGATGTGAATGTGCTCGTATATCATGCTGCACAACCGCTTTCTACCATTAAAAAATATGCCGTCATGATTCCTGAGAATGCCGATAAGGATGCAGGATTCTTCCATGCATTGCTTAGAGTATGGAATATTGCCAGAAATTCCGGGGCTACAGTTGTTTTTTATGCCCCTGAAAACATCATTGATATTCTGCAGAAAATCATGAAAAAAGCCAGTATAGAAGCAGAATTTATTATTATGAGCACATGGCAGGATGGTGAAAGAACCGCTGCCCAGCTGAAAGATGATGAAGCACTGATTATCCTGATGGCAAAACGAGGTATGAAATCCTATATTCCACGAATGAGACTTATCCCGGAACTTCTCAACAGAAACCTGAGCGATAATAACTATCTTTTGATCTTCCCTTTCTCAGAATATGATAAAAACAGTCCGGAAATACGTTCTGTAGGAAATCACGGAGATTTTGTGGAGATCGGAAATGTGATTCAGAAGATTTTTAAATAAAGAAAGCTGGAAGCAGGAAGAGAGATGGTGGAAGTTATCTGAGTACGAATAATCATTTTTCCTAAAATCATTAAACAATTGAATTATCAATAGGATCGGGCTTTAGCCTAATATAAATGACATGAATACATTTGGCTTTAGCCGAAGCCTAAAATCAAGTTTTGGCTAAAGCCATTTGAATTAACAATTATTTTTAAACGGGCTAAAGCCCGTTCCTATTGAATAATCGCATAACAAAAGGGAGCTTGTTTTATTTTTTAAAACAGCTCCCTTTTTATATTTATTAAATGGGTTTATTCAGAAATTACCCTTACCATTCCTTTTACCTGTACAAGCTTTTCCATCAGCTCTTCTCTGGAATCTGCAAGAACGTTGATATGCCCCATTTTTCTTCCCGGCTTGGTTTCTGTTTTTCCGTATAAATGGATGTACGTTTCAGGAAGCTTTAAAACATCTTCCATTCCTTCGTATACTACTTTTCCTGCATATCCTTCCGCTCCTACCAGATTCAGCATTCCGCTGTAAGTAATTGCATCGGTATCTGCTAAAGGTAAGTTTTTAACGACACGGTACATCTGCTCAAACTGAGAATTGGTATTCCCTTCCTGGCTCTGATGTCCTGAATTGTGCAGTCTTGGTGCAGTTTCATTCACCCATATTTTTCCTTCTTTGTCAAGGAATAGTTCAATTGCAAATAATCCCGGAGAGTTCACTGCATTTAAAAATTTCTCTGTTATGGAATCAATTTGATTCTGAACATCTTCTGTTAAAAGAACCGGACATACATTGAAATCTAAAAGATTCAGCTTTGGATCAGCAACCATTTCCGTTACCGGGAAAATATTGGTTTCTCCTTTTTCATTTCTTGCCACAATTACGGAAAGCTCTTTTTCAATATCTACCAGACTTTCAATAACGGAAGCTTCCGCCCATAAATGCTGATAATCTTCTTCCGTTTTGATCACCTGTACTCCTTTTCCGTCATATCCACCTGTATTCATTTTCTGAACAAATGGCAATGGCATGATGATCTTTTCATCATTGTTCCATACTACCTGAAATTCAGGACTTGGAATATCATGGGTTTTATAAAATTCTTTCTGAAGGATCTTTTGCTGGATCGTTTTGATGATACTGGCATTAGGAACAACTCTTATTCCCTGCTTTTCAAGTTCTGCCAATGCATCAGCATTTACGTGTTCTATCTCAATGGTTACGACGTCTTTATCTTTTCCGAAGTTAAGAACCGTATCATAGTCATTAAAATTTCCCTGTGTAAAATATGATATCTTATGACATGGCGCATCAGAAGCCGGATCCAGTGTATAAAACTCATCATCATACTTCAGTGCACTTTGTATCAGCATTCTTCCCAGCTGTCCGCCTCCCAGAATTCCTATTTTCATTTTTTATTTTTATTAGATTTACTTTTTATTGAATTTTATCGATCTTTAAATATCCAAGCCCCATAGGGTTCTCCTGATTTTCTGCATCAGATTTTTTAAGAACGATAGCATATTTCTCTTTCATGTAAGCAGGAAGAATATCATTTACATTGAAGATATCGTCAATATCTACTCCATGCTTATCATCAATATGACTTACAGCTCCTTCAAAGCCCATTGTCTGATAAAACTCAGTAGCTTTTGCCCTTTTTACAATTTCCCCCATAGACTGCCCCACCATTAAGTGCTGCTCATGAAATTCTTCAAAAAAACCAGGCTTGTAGCCTCCCAGATTGAGAAAAAACAATTGATTTTCTGATGACCTCTCTCCTTTTTCTACTATTTCCACTTCATAGCCATCAGCAAATCTAACTTCCTGGTAACAATCCAGATGAATTTTACCTTCTGCTTCCTTCCAAAACTCTTTCATATCCGGAATCAAATCTTTAAGACTCTCTGCTATTCCGAAGAAAACATCGTGCTGCTCAATATTTCTCCCTTTAGGAGTTGCCCCAAGGATGACATAAAATAATTTCATTACATTTTTCATGCATGCAAAAATACGTTAAATTTATCTTTTTCAAATGTTTGGCAGACTACTACAATAATTTTATATTTGTAACATTATTTGTAGTATGTCAGAAATCATCATACTCTTCCTTGGCGCAATTTCCGCTGGTCTTTTAGGTTCACTTACGGGTTTAGGAGGAGGAGTTATTATCATTCCTTTATTAACGCTGGGTTTTGGCGTTCCAATGCATTATGCTATCGGTGCTTCACTCATTTCTGTGATTGGTACCTCTTCCGGCGCGGCTGTAGCTTTCGTCAAAGAAGGATTTACCAATATGAGAATCGGAATGTTTCTTGAAATTGCCACCACAGCAGGAGCTATTGCAGGTGCCCTTGTTTCGGGAATGCTTAATCCCAATACAATCGGAATTATTTTCGCCAGTATTCTTCTTTTAACAGTTATTTTAAACCTTAAGGGGAAGCCTGATCACCAGCAGCCTTTGGTGAAAGGAAGCCTTGAAGAAAAACTGAAATTGTATGGAACATTCCCTGATAAAGGAGTATTGAAAAACTATTCCGCAAGAAATACAGTTCCCGGATTTTTGATGATGATGTTTGCCGGTGCAATGTCTGGTCTATTAGGAATAGGTTCTGGTGCATTGAAGGTACTGGCAATGGACAATATGATGAAACTGCCTTTCAAGGTATCTACAACGACCAGTAATTTCATGATCGGAGTAACGGCCGTAGCCAGCGCACTGATCTATTTCCAGAGAGGAGAAATCATTCCTGTCATTGTAGCTCCGGTACTGATAGGAGTTGTCATCGGAAGTTTTATCGGTTCAAAAACGCTGATGGTATCAAAGACAAAAAAATTAAAGGTATTTTTTGCCATTGTGATTACTATTCTGTCAATTTACATGATGTATAACGGTATCAATAAAAGCTTCAGATAATGAAAAAGAATTTTACAGATGTAGATCTGAACCGCTCCGTAGGAAATCTTCTGAGACTGGGTGTTATTCTTTCTGTAGCAACATCCCTGATTGGTTTTATCAAATTATTTTTTGAAGGTTTTAAAATGCCTGAAAAATATACAAGCCTTGTGGTAGGTACTTCTTCAGAGAAAGTATGGGGACATTTCTGGAATTCCCTGTGTAAAGGAGAAGGAATGGCTATTATTCAACTGGGAATTCTTCTGCTGATCTTCACCCCTTTAATGAGAATTGTTTTCGCTTTAATAGGGTATTTAAAAGAAAAAGACTACGTATATGTAGTCATTTCTTCTATTGTTTTAGCGATTATGGCGGTGAGCTTCTTTGCAGGCTACGCCCACTAATTTTTATAGTTCATAAAATTCTAACGGCAATTGATCGGGATCCTGGGTAAAGAAAAATTCTTTTCCGGTGAATTCATCTATGCGGATTTCTTCACAGTTCAGTCCCTTTGCTATCAGTTCATTCCGTTTTTCTGAAACATTTTCAACAGAAAAGGCAAGATGTCTTAAACCACATGCTTCAGGACGTGACGGGCGTTGCGGAGGATTGGGAAAAGAAAACAGCTCAATCACATAATGATCTCCTATTGCCAGATCAAGTTTATAAGACTGTCTTTCTTCACGGTACACTTCCCGGATGATATTCAGATTTAAAATTTCTGTATAAAATTTCTTTGAAACTTCATAATCTGAACAGATGATTGCAATATGATGGATCTTCATTTTTTATTTTAAACTAATTTTCAATTGAACTTTATTATTGTATTTCTTTACAGTTATCTTTTCTTCTCGTGTCAATAATATACTGGATTTTCCATTCATTGTTCTGCTTCACCAGCTGAAAGCTATTTGCCCCGCAATGAGATAATTTTCCTTTTAAGTAAAAAGAATAAGGCGTAAATACACTGGCCAGGTTTCCATCCGTATGAATGGCTTCTACTACAATCCTTTCATCCAGATCTCCTTTTGTAAATTTTGACACCGAAGCAACAAAATCCGCTATGCTGTCACTTTTTACAACACCATCCTTTGTGATCGTTTGAAGAACTGCATTCTCTGCAAAGGCTGATTTTACCAATTCTGGATCTGCATTTTTCATGCCAAGGAACAGGTTACGGATAGGTTTTTCAACATCTTTATTTTGTTGGCCGAAGCATGAAATGCTGATCAGAACAAGAAATATAATTGTTTTATTCATGATATAGGTTTAGATCATTAAAAATAGATAAAATAAAATTTAAATTGATTAGCAGTTTTTAAAATTCATTTTCCTTAAATTGTGGTCAAAATTATTTCAGAGCTTTTATATGTGGATTATCTATCTGACTTTAGCCATTCTTCTTCTGGTCATGACCATACTGCCAAAAATTCAGCACTCTCACTGGATATTCAGAGTTCCGGAATTTGCTAAAATACAGATCACTTACCTTATCTTTTTCACCTTTCTATTAGGGCTTTTTACTGATTCTAAAGAATATTTATGGTATTATCAGGGTCTTCTGCTGGTTTTGTTTGTTCATCACAGCCATACCCTCATCAAATACACCCGTTTTTATCCTGTAAAAAAACACAGACAACGTCACAAGTCTTCTGATAAACTGCATTTTATTTCTGCTAATGTTTATCAGTTCAATAAAGAATATGAAAAATTCACCGGGCTTATTAAAAAATATAACCCCGATTTTTTCATGACTATGGAAAGCAATGGTGACTGGGAAAAGGCAATGAGATCTGTGGAAAAAGAATATTGCTACCAGCATAAAGTGACTCTTGAAAACACTTACGGCATGCATTTCTATTCCAGGATTGAAATCAAAGAAGCAAAGACCCATTATTTCGTTGCTGATGATATCCCCAGTATTGAGGTACATATGAAAACAGCTGATGGTTTTTCTTTTGTTTTCTTCGGGGTTCATCCTCCGCCGCCAAGTCCTACAGAAGAGGAAACATCAAAGGAAAGAGATGGAGACCTTCTGAGCACAGCCAAATGTGTAAAAGACATCAAAAAGCCTGTGATTGTAGTGGGAGACTTCAATAATGTTGCATGGTCAAGATCATCCGTACTTTTCAGAAAAACAAGTCATCTTATAGATCCGAGAATAGGCCATTCCTTCGTTTCTACCTTCCATGCAAAATACCGTCTTTTAAGGTTTCCTATCGATCTGATGTTTCACAGTGAGGATATTTTTATTAAACAGCTGAAGACATTGGAAAATTTTGGTTCAGACCACCTTCCGGTATACTGTGAGTTTTTTATAGACCATCACAATGATGAACAGGAAGAATTGATTGAAACAGCGACTTCCGAAGAGAAAGCAGAGGCTGAAATTATGATAGAGGAAGGAAAAAAAGAAGATGGCGACCGGGAAACTGTCGTTACTGAAGATTTATAAAAAAAAGTGGGCTAAAGCCCACTCCTATTGAATATTATTTATTTAAAATTTCATTACATCCTTCACTACTCCATTCTTCTGGGTGTGCTGTAATAATTCAGCTTCAATGAAGGCTTTAATCTGCTCTTCGGAACCATTATTTGGAAACAAAAGATGAACATTCGCTCCAGCATCCAAGGTAAAGAATAAAGGAAGCCGTGTTTCTCTTCTGAAATCCCAGATCTTATTGATAACTTCCAGTGTTCCTGTTTTCATCAGGATAAAAGCTGGATCACTCATCATCATCATCGCATGTAATGTAAGTGCTTCATGTTCTACCAACTTGATGAAACGTTCCATATCTCCGTTTTTCAGAATCTCTTTCATCGGAACAAAATTCTCTCTTGCCTCCTGGAATCTTCTTTCTGCGTAAGGATTGGTATTCATCAGCCCGTGTCCTACCGTTGAGGAAACACTTTTCTGGCCCTCATGAATTAACAGTACCCAATCATTAAAGTTTTTGAATACTTCATGAATTTCATCATCCGGATACTGTACCCCAAACAAATCTGAACTTTCTTCCACCTCATCAGTTTTCCCCCACACCACAAGTCCGTTGTATAAGCTTCGGCACGCACTGCCACTTCCTAATCTTGCCAAAAATGACGCTTTTCTTAAAGATTCTTCTTCAGAATTTCTTCCTGTAAATGAAGCATCCAATGCCATCAGACATTTTGCAATGGCTCCAAATCCTGAAGCAGAGCTTGCAATTCCTGAACTGTGGGGAAATGTATTTTCTGTTCTGATAACATATTTTCCTTTTAAGATCCAGGGAAGATACTGTTCTATATTTTTGAAATATTTCTCTATTTTTTCGGCAAACTTCACTTCTTCATTTCCAGCCAGAAAGGTCTGTACCGAAAAAGCTTCGTCCACGATGAATTCCATTGAGGTATTGGTTTTACAATGGTTTAAAGTATAACTGATACTCGGATTGGCAGGAATCTGATCCGCATATTTTCCCCAGTATTTAATCAGGGCAATATTAGACGGACAGCTTTCTGAAACCGTTTGTGTATGAATGGTAAAATTTTCTTTTCCTATAAAATCTTGTGTCGTCATAGTCTAATTTAAGTGTACAGCTTAGTACATTTTCTCTATAATATCCGCGTATTTTTTGATCACTACATTTCTTTTGACTTTCAATGTAGGAGTAATTTCTCCTGTATTGATATCAAATTCTGCCGGCATCAAAGTAAATTTCTTCACTTTTTCATAGTCTGCCAGATGATTCTGCAATTCTTTTATTTTCTCTTTATAAAGGTTGATGATCTTTTCATTTTTTACAGCGTCTTCCCAATTGGTAAAAGGAATATTATTCTTCTTTATATAATCCTGTAAAAATTCAAAATTAGGAACAATCAACGCTGAAACAAACTGTCTTCCTTCCGCAATCAGCATAATCTGTTGGATAAAATTATTGTTGGTGAGAAGATTTTCGATCTGCTGCGGAGCAATGTATTTTCCATTGGACGTTTTCATCAGATCTTTGATTCTGTCTGTGATAATAAGGTTTCCTTTATCATCGAACTTTCCTGCATCACCGGTTTTGAACCATCCATCTTCAGTGAATACTTTCCGGGTTTCTTCTGGTTTATTGTAATAGCCTTTCATGATTCCGTTTCCTCTCGCGTGGATTTCATCGTTTTCCCCGATACGCATTTCTACTCCCGGTAAAGGCTTTCCACTGGTACCATGTTCAAAATGTGTTAAAGGGAAAAGTGTCAGAGTTGCAGTAGTTTCTGTCAATCCATAACCAACTGTCACGTGAATTCCTACTGATTCAAAGAAACGGGTAACTTCCGGTGACAATGAAGCGCCTCCGCAAGGCAAGAACCATAGTCTTCCCCCCATTTTGTTTTTAATTTTACTGAAAACCAGCATATCAGCAACAGATTCTTTGAATTTTAACCCAAAAGGAACCGGTTTTTCATTTCTTCTCAATTCAGCGGTTTCCCATCCGGTTTTAAGCGCCCAGTCAAAGATTTTTTTCTTCAGTGACGAACCTTCTTCTGCCTTTTCCAAAACTCCGGCATATACTTTCTGGAAAAATCTTGGTACCGCACACATGGCAGTAGGTTTTACTTCTTCCAGTGCTTTGGCTACATTTTTAGGATCTTCCAGGAAATAAACACGGGCACCGCCATACAGACACAATAAACTCCAGCTTCTTTCAAAAACATGGCTCAGTGGTAAGAATGCCAATGAAAGCTCTTCTTCAAAGTTTTTAAATTTAAAAAATTCAAAGTGGGAATCAAATGCTTTAATAAAATTCCCATGAGTAAGCATTACACCTTTCGGGATTCCGGTAGTTCCGGAAGTATAGATTAATGTAGCAGTATCATCGTTTTCTTTCTTACAGATCTCCAGCTTTGGTGAGGCTTTTGCGATAAAATCTTCAAGATAAAAACTATTGAATTCTTTCTTGATCCACACTGCTTTTTTAGAAACAATAATGGTTTCAAGATTATTTTCTTCTTTATGTAAAAACTCAAGACAGGCATCATACTGCATCTGGTTTCCTACTAAAACAGCTTTAGCTCCGGAATCGTTTATAATATGTTCTGCCTGCTCGGCATTATTGGTTGAATAAATAGGTACCGTAACAGCACCGATGGCCATTGAAGCAAGGTCAACGATCATCCATTCTGATGAGTTATCCGAATAAATAGCGACTCTGTCATTTTCCTGAACTCCAGCTTCCTTTAAGGCATTGGCCGTTTTAAAAATAACCTCACTGAATTTTTTCCAGCTCAGCTCCTTCCAGGCTGTATCTTTCTTTTTAAATCCGATGGCCGCTTTTATAGGATGTTTTTCTACATTTTTAAGGATAATTGCCTCTGCAAGATTCATTTCTTCAGCTTTTTGTCGTTAATATAATTATTCAGGTGAAAGTCTATACTTTCTTTTACAGGAATAAACTGATAGTTCAGTTTTTCTTTGACTTTGTGATTGGAAATGGTATTGAACGAAGAAATGGCTTCAATATTTGATTTGGTGACCATTTTCAGTTTGGGAATCAACCATCCGAAAAGGATATTGGCTATTCTTCCGATATTTAATACCGATTGTGAAAGAATTCTCGCATCTTTAAGTCCCAGGCGGGTTCTTACCTGTTTTGCCAGGTCGGCATATCTGTTATTTTCAGCAACAATGATGAAACGTTCTCCGAAAAAATTATTTTCCATCAGCCCGATTGCAGTATTGGCTACATCTCTTACATCAACGTAAGCAGAACCTCCTGAAAAAGTAAAGCTATTGTCTTCAAAGGTTGAGAAAAGTTCCCCACTGCTTTGATTCCAGTTTCCGCTTCCTACGATCATTCCCGGATTGATAATCACTACATTCAAACCTTCTGCAGAAGCTCGCCATGCTTCCATTTCAGATAAATGTTTTGAAATAGCATAAGCAGAGTGTTCCAGTTTAGGATTGAAGTCAGAATCTTCGTCCAGTTCTCCTTTTTCATTGAAATTATCAAGAACGGCAACGGAACTCACATGAAGAAATTTTTTAACGTCTGATCCTTCACAGGCAAACAATAGGTTTTCTGTACCTTTGATGTTTGTACGGTACATTTCTTTTTCATCTTTCGGATGAAAGCTCACTTTTGCAGCACAATGATACACCTCATCCACACCTTGCAATGCTGTTGTCAGGGAATTGAGATCATCAAAATCTACGTTTACCCATTCGACCCTGTTGAAAAAATCGTCTGGATTTTCCGTATAAAAGCTGTATGAATGCTTTACTTCGTTTAAATTGCTGCCCGGTCTTTTGGAAGCACGTACATTTTTACCTCTTTTAAGAAGTTCAAGTACAATTATCCTTCCCAGAATCCCGGTGGCACCCGTTACAAAAATCATTAATTATTTTCTTGATTGCTGACTAAAATATAACAATATTTTCTATCCGGCAATTCTTCCGGATCCGGCAAAAATTCCTCAGAAAAACTGCTTTTTGCAAATTTGCGATTTTTAAAGCATAATTCAACTTTATTTAACCAATATTATCACACACAAATCAACAAACCGGAAAAATTTTAATCACAAAACGTCACTATATTTAAAAGTCCTGAAAGAATGTACAACTTTCAGGACTTTTATGATTAAAAATGCTTTGTTCTTAAGCCATTACCTCATTATTTCTTCTTGGAGCTTTATCGCAAAGAACGTCTGCAATGCTCTTGGAAATAAGGTTTCCTTCTGTAAGATTATCCAGCCAGAAGAATTCTCCTGCTGCATTGATCTCGATGAAGTAGTATTCATCTTCAGGGGAAACAATCATATCGATTGCTCCATAGTCTACATTATAGATATCGAGAAGTTCAAGCAGTTTTGCTTCTACATCTGCCGGAAGTTCAGTTCTGTTCCATTTATCAATAAGATTGATCCCGTCTTTTCTCCAGTCTACTTTAGCATCTTCAGATTGCTGGGAGTCTATTTCAAATGCATACACCTCTCTTCCCACAATGGTAATACGAAGTTCTTTTTTCTTTTGAATCATCTGCTGGAACTGCATAGGGCAGTATAACAAGGTATCAAGCTCTTCCAATTTATCTTCGCTGACAACGTTGGTAAATACTACATTTTCGATACCATCCTCATAAATAGCAAAACCGGTTTGCATTTTGGCTACAACATTATGATGTTTCAGAATAAATTTTCTGGCTTCATCAGGATTGTTGGTAAGACATGTGGCCGGAATGGTCAGCCCTAATTTATCTGCAATTTTCAATTGTTCTTCTTTACTGTCAAGTCTTCTGTAAACACTTGGCTTACCTAAAGAATAAGCATCCACAGATTCAAAGAAACCGAAAAGTGTGTTTCTGATTTCACCCATTGCCGCTCCGTAAAACTTAGAGTCCATTTCTTCTTTCAGGCCTGTTCCTATATTGTAAGCCCTTCTGTACCAGATGGCAGAAATATCATCCAAACGATGTTTTGCATCCGGAGTTTCAAGAAAACTTATCCATTCTCCATCCTGAAAAATGGTAGACAGTTTGTTTTGTAAAGGGTAAACGTCAACATCAAAACGAATGACTTCACAGTTATTTTTCTCAATGTATTCTGTTACTTTTTCAATAGAAAAATTATCTGCGGTATGGGTTATAATTAAAATTTTATTCATGGAAATTGATTCTGTTGATAAGATTATCGGCAATTCTTTCTGCAATGGGAAATCCCAGTTCTTTTTGCAGCATTCCCCACTCTCCCTGTGGATTGACTTCAAGGAAATAGTATTGGCCGTCTCTTCCTTTGATCATATCAATAGCTCCTATATAAAGTCCCATTTCATGCATCATGGAAGTAAGATTGGCTTTTACAGACTCCGGAAGTTCATACGCTGACCAGAAATAGCCTTCATGTGCTATTCTCCAGTCTGCATTTTCACTGTTGTTGATCTTTCCTGTAAAGAAATCACCATCAACATAGACGATTCTCAATTCGTATTCTTTTTCAATATAAGGCTGAAAAATCATCGGACAGTAGGCGATATCTGAAAGGTGTTCCAGAGATTCTTCTTCAATAACCGTAGTGGAAATCATATTTTCTCCTGACATGGTTTTTGCCGTTACGCCATGAAGCTTAGCAATTGCTTTTCCCTGGCAGTATTGATGGAAAAATATTGTTATTTTTTCTTCATCATTGGAAAAAATGGTTTTGGGAATAGTTAAGTGATTTCTTTCTGCTACTTTTAACTGAAAAATCTTATTTCCATCAACCTTTTTTTCATTTTCATAAGGGTTAATCCAGGGAATATTCTCCAGGGTTGTTATCAGATTGTAACGCAGGCTACCGTATTCGTTCAGGAAAATTCTTTCATAGTCCTGATCCAATTCTTCAGGAGCACTGATTCTCCAGGCTTTTCTGTGCCATACTCCTTTAATAGCATCAGAATGAATGGTATTTCCAAACTCATCGGTCAATTCAAATGAGTTTTCATGAATGCTGATTTTCTGAAGATGATTCAGGCGGTCAGAATTCAGTCTGAAATAACGGATATTTTTGGAGGTCAGGTATTCGAAAAAGATATCGATATTATAAAAATCCTGTGAATGGGTAATGCAGAGAATCATTTGCCGGTTTTTATTAAAAAGGGAAACTTAATGTTTAAGTTTCCCCTACTATTTTTATTCCTATTCTACTGATTTTATAGTGGAATAGTGATTACATCATCATCACCGTCAGACGGATATTTCAGCGTGTGCATCATATCATCTTTCGGAGACGTTACAACGTCAATTGCCGGCTTTGTAATAACATCTCTTTCAGGAATTGACATATCAGTTCCTCCTTTTACCGTTTCAGGATCCTTAACTTGTTTTTCCAAGAATGAGGCGAAAAAGGGCTTCTTCTTTGAATTTTGGTTTTTCATAATGTTTAGTTTTGGTTTGATATATAATTAAGCTTAAGCTGTATGTATATTCTTACACATCTAAAACATCCTCATCTCCGTCAGAAGGATATTTCATGGTTACATTATCATTATCAGGCTTAGTAACATTATCCTTAAGAGGAGTAGTGATCTGATCCTGGAGAGATGTAGTAATCTGGTCTACCAGTACAGAAGTAATCCCTCCTCCTTTTACTGTTTCAGGGTCTTTAACCTGTTTTTCTAAGAATGACGCGAAAAATGGCTTCTTTTTTGAATTTTTGTTTTCCATAAGTTAATATTTTTATTGTTTTGGAAATCCAAAGTACAAAAAATTCAAATCATGGAGAAATAATATTAGTTTTTAATAAAATTTTAACATAATACTGAAAATCAAAGTATAAAATTAATTTAATCCAAGAAATTCCTTAACGACATTTGCAAAATCAACCGGGTTTTCAGCCTGCACCCAGTGTCCGGCATTTTTAACCGTAACTATTGTAGCTTTAGGAAATTGCTGTTTGATTCCGAATTCATCCTGCGGCAGGATGTAGTTGGATTTTGCTCCTGCTATAAATAATGTATCACCTCCAAAAACACCGAATTTTACAGCATTGGATACAAATTCAGTATATTTTTCAGATAATGTTTTAAGATTGAATCTCCAGCCTAGTTTTTTATTTTCGTCCCAATACAGGTTTTTCGTTAAGAATTGTATGGTAGATTTTTCAGGAATATACTGGTTCAGAACTGCTTCTACATCATTTCTTGAACCTACGGTATCGAAATCCACAGTTTCCAGAGCTTTGATAATTCCCTGATGATGAGGCGGATATGCTTTAGGTGAAATATCTACAACAATCAGTTTTTCAACACGTTCAGGATATTTTACAGCAAACTGCATTACTGCTTTTCCTCCTAAAGAATGCCCTAAAACATGAGCTTTCTGAATTCCATAATGATCCATATAGCGTGCAATATCATCCGCCAGATCATCATGAGACATACTTTCTGAATGAAAGCTTCTTCCGTGATTTCTAAGGTCAATCAGGTGTACGGGAAGATATTCTCCCAGATCTTTTCCGAAACTTCCCCAGTTGTCAAGCATTCCAAATAATCCGTGAAATACAAGAAGCGGCGTATTTGTTGAATTTTCGCCGAATATTTTTGAATTTAAAATTTCCATTTTTATAGAAGTTAAATGTGAGAAATTAGAAGTTAGATAACAAAAAAGATCAGAAACAAAGTTTTACCAACTTCTAGTATCTAGCTTCTAACATCTTATTTATTACCATTTTGCCAGTCTCTTTAAATAAGCCTGAACTGTATTTTCCAATCCCATATAAAGTGCTTCTGAAACCAAAGCATGCCCGATAGATACTTCCAGCAGGTTCGGAATGGTGTCGGCAAAGTATTTCAGGTTTTCCAAGCTTAGATCATGACCTGCATTGATTCCCAATCCGAAATTGGTAGCCTCAACTGCTGTATCATAATAAGGCTTTATAGCCTGTTCTTTATTCGTAAGATAATTTTTTGCGTAAGCTTCGGTATACAGTTCTATTCTGTCTGCGCCTGTTTTTGCTGCATATTCTACAAGCTCCGGCAAAGGATCAAGGAAAACAGAAGTACGGATACCTGCTTTTTTAAATTCTGCGATAATCTCTGTAAGGAAGTCGAAATGCTTTTTGGTATCCCAACCTGCATTGGAGGTAATAGCATCATCAGCATCCGGCACTAAAGTAACCTGCTCCGGCTTCACTTCCAATACCATATCGATAAAGCTCTGATGAGGATTTCCTTCAATATTAAACTCAGTCGTAACCAACGGCTTCAGATCATAGACATCTTTTCTTGTGATGTGCCTTTCATCAGGTCTTGGGTGGATGGTAATTCCCTGTCCTCCGAATTCCTGAATTTTTACAGCAGCTTCTGTAACACTTGGGGTTTCACCTCCTCTTGCATTTCTTAACGTCGCAATTTTATTAATGTTTACGCTTAGTTTTGTCATTTTTTATTTTAGATGTTAGATATGAGAAGTTAGAAGTTAGAAGCCTGAAGCGGGAAGAAACCCATACATTGTACTCCTATTTGTTTTTCTAAATTCATTATCATTTAAAAGTTTAATTAAAATTTGTTTAAAATGAGGCCGGAACTTCCAGCGCTTCTACACTTTTACACTTACCTGCATCACCTGAAGCTCAAATTCTTTTGAAGCGACTAATAAGTGATCGAAAATATCTGCCTGAATCTGTTCAAAACGTTCCCATTGAGAATCACTGGCAAAACAATATATTTCAAGAGGCAACCCTTGTGGCGTAATCTCTAGCTGACGCACCATACGGGTTCCGTTTTTGTCTACATCCGGATCATTTTCAATATATTTCTGTGCATAATATCTGAAAACACCGATATTGGTAAGCTGTCTTCCATTCACAATTTTATCTTTATGCTCCAGGCTCTCCTTTTCTTTTTTGATCTCTGAGGTTCTTTCTTCCAGGTAATCCGAAATCAGGTTAATCTCCTTTAACCGCTCAACATCCTCATCAGTCAGAAACTTAAAAGAATTGATGTTAAAATAGATTGATTTTTTTATTCTTCTTGTATTGGATTCAGACATCACCTGCATATTCTTGATCTCAGTGGTCATCAGATCATAAGTAGGGATAGTGGAAACTGTTTTATCAAAATTGGTGATCTTAGTTGTTAAAAGGTTTATTTCCGTAATATTCCCTTCAATAGTATACTTCGGAATGCTTACCCAGTCTCCTACTTTCAGGTTTTTGGAAGTCGCAACATGAAGCCCTGTTACAAATCCTAATATTGTATCTCTGAAAACCAGCACCAGCACCGCTGTAATCGCTCCAAGACTTCCTACGATAGTAGTTCCTTTGATCCCAAAGATCACACAAAAACCTACTACAGTAAATATAAAAAGTCCTAAGATCTTTACCGTTTCTGAAATGGCATTAAGTGCCATAATCTTGTAGAAATCCTGTTTGATACTGAAGTAGTTCCTGAAGGCCGTCAGTGACCTGTAGAGCATTCCTGCTAACATTAACACCAATCCCAGGTTAATACATCGTATAATAAAAATGGTTGTTTTGGGCAGTGCATTTTCCGGAAATATGGATCCCTGGATCCCAGCAACAGCAATCAAAGCAGCAAAATGAGCTACAGAGTTGGTGATTTTGGCCTGATAAATAGATTTTAAAATGGGAAATTTCTGTTCATTATGAAATAACCTGAAGACAGAATTGATGATGAACTTAAAAATAAAATCAGTTATTAAAAACAGGACAAGAAGTAAGCCCAGTTTTACAATAATATGGAAAACCCAGTCCAGCCCGGAAGGTGATATCTGGGTAATATAAATGTAAAGCTGTTCGCTCAGCTCCTGTATAAAGTTTTTAGTTTCTTGTAACTGGTCATTCATTACAGCAAATTTATGAAATTAAGAATCATCATTTTACTATTCATAATCAATTTTCATCCCAAAAGTTATTCACCAGAAGATATTTGATAAAAATATTTTCTGAGTAAAAATAAAAAATATCAAATCCCTTACAACGCTTGATTATAAATGAAAATTCAACTACAAATATCAATATAAAGTAAATAATATTAAAAATAATTACAGTTTTAACGTTTTAATATTAAAAAATTATTAAATTTGATTAAAACTAAACTAATCAAAATCAATTAAATATGAAACAAAATTACTTGTTGATCATGCTATGCAGCCTTCTGCTCCTAGCTAACTGTAAAGGAGACGACTCTGTTACTCCCGAAGAAAATCCTACCAAAGTAGTTTCCACAGGAAAAGTGGAAGGAAAAGTATTTGCGAAAAACGGCACCAAACCCATTGGAGGCGCACTTGTATTCACTACCGATGGCCAGAGCAATATTTACCACACTTATTCCGGTGCTGATGGAAGCTTCAGTTTAACAGCTCCTGAGGGAAATACAACACTTCACATTCAAACTGGTGACGGTAAAAATTTCAGATCCGAGATTCCGGTTACTATTAAAAAGAATGAGACAGTTACTGTAGCGGCAACGGATTCAAAATTGGACCAAATTGCAAAAATGGCTTATATAAAAGGAAGTTATGATGAAATTGAAGCGATCATAAGTTCTCTTGGGTATACAGCTACTGAAATCACTTATCAGGATTTAAAAAACATCAATACTATTTCCCAGTATGATATTATCTTCCTGAACTGCGGATCCCGTACGTATGCCCAAACAGGAACGTCCACTCCCAGCAACGATGCCAATGTATACTCCAACCTGTCTACTTTTGTAAGCAATGGCGGAAGTCTTTACAGCTCAGATTGGGCTTCGGCTTATCTGGTAGGAGGAAACACAAATACTGAAAACTGTAATGCACCCGGCGGTTTCATCAATGATAACCTTCTTTGCCTGAAAGATATTGGTACAGCCACCAATTATTTGGGCTGTAGTGTTTCAAACGCTGCTTTGGCCACTGCCTTAGGATTTAATACATTGGATATTCAATATGATATGGGTGCGTGGGAAAAAATTCAGAATTACGATCCTGCATTCTGGGATGTTCTGGTACAGAAAGATAACGAGCCACTGATGATAAGAACAGGACATTATACAAACCCTTCTGCTCCGCAAACTCCTGTAGGAACTTCTTTAAACAATAATCACATCACGATCTGCCATCACACTGCAAGCGGAAACAATATTACCATTACCATCAATCAGAATGCATGGAATGCTCATCAGGCACATGGAGATACGATGGGACCATGTACAGGAAATTCCAGCAGTGGAAATATTTACTATACCACATTCCATAATCATGCAAGCGGAAATATCGGTAAAACAGGACCGATTCTGGAATATGTAATCTTAAATTTGTAATAAAATTTTATAACTCAGTTCTCAAGTGGTCTTTTATAAGGCCACTTTTTTTATATTGCATGTATATTTTAAAGAATGGATACAACAATTATTAATATTTTCTGCCTTATTCTTCTGTTTGTAGGGATATTGGGAACTTTTCTTCCTGTTTTGCCCGGGCTTTTGCTGAGCATTTGTGGGCTTCTGATCTATAAATTCGGGACGGATGCAGACCTTCCCATGATCTATATCTGGGCATTTGGAATTCTTACAGCGGCATCTGTAGTATTAAGCTATGTCATTCCTGCAAAAACCAACAGAAAATATGGTGGTACGCGCTGGGGAAGCATTGGGTCTGTAGTAGGAACAATTGTTGGTATATTTATTCCGATTCCCCTGGGTTTCCTGATCGGAATGTTTGCAGGAGTATTTATTGGTGAATTACTTCATGACAGTAAGGATATGAATAAAGCCTTACAATCTACCAAAGGAGCACTAATTGGATTTATTTACGGAACAGGTTTCAGTTTTGTGGTAGGAGTGGCAATGTTTTTGGTAGTACTTCTTAATATGTTTAACGTTATTTAATTAAAATATAAGAAACTATGTTCCATAAAGTTATCATACTCAGTCTGGGAATTTTCGCATTAACAGGATGCGATGCCCAAAAGAAATCTAAGATCAGCACAAAAACTACCGAAATGCCTGCAGGTACAAAAACGACAAGCGCAAATAATCAGAATGGTATTATATATCTGAATGAAGGAGAAAATAAGTTTTTAAGAGACTATCAGATGAATGTGACGTTCAAAGGGGTTTCCGAAGACAGCCGTTGCCCGGAGGGAGTCAATTGTATCTGGGCCGGAGCCGCTCTTGCTCAGGTGGAAGTAATGGGAACCTCTACACGTCCCATGATTCTGAACCTCGCGAGTATAGATTATCCGGGAAGAAATTACCGCCAGTCGGCAGAATTCAATGGCTATACCATTACCTTACAGGATGTGGCTCCTTATCCTAAGCAACAGGACGGAACAAAAGCATTATCCGGAAAATATAAAATCGGAATTACGATAAAAAAGGCAGATCAATCAACAGATTCTACCAAGAAATAGGCTTCTTGCCTTTAGAAATAAGATATTCATTAATTTTTGAGAAAGGCTTGCTTCCGAAAAAACCTCTGTATACAGAAAAGGGAGAAGGGTGTGCCGATTTCAGAATAAAATGCTTAGCCGGATCTATGAGTTCGGCTTTTTTTTGTGCAAAAGCGCCCCACAAAACAAACACTACATTTTCCTTTTTATCTGAAATTTCTTTAATAATAAAATTGGTGAACTTTTCCCAACCCAGATCTTTATGGGAATTGGGTGAATGAGCGCGAACCGTTAACGTTGCATTCAGCAGCAAAACACCCTGTCTTCCCCAGTCATCCAATTCTTTGGAAGTTCTTACAATTCCCAGATCATCTTTTAACTCAATAAAAATATTTTTAAGGGATGGCGGTGCTGCCACCTGCTCAGAAACAGAAAAACATAAACCGTTTGCCTGAAAATCATTATGGTAAGGATCCTGACCAATAATAACCACCTCGACATCATCAAAAGCCGTCAGCTCCAGCGCTCTGAAAATCTGATTTTTCGGCGGAAAAACTTTAGTTGTTGCATATTCATTCTTTACTTTTTCCCAAAGGGTTGTAAAGTATTCTGTACTCTTTATTGGGGCTAAAACTTCGGTCCACGTCATACTGCAAAAATAATAATATTAAAATAAGAGCCTGCATTATACTTTAAATATCTTCACTTTTCTTTCGATCAGCATATAAGAAATATAGGACAGCAATAATGAAAAAGATATCAATAAGAGATTATTAAGATGATAAGAATGTACAAGAACGAAATCCTGCTTCTTCACAATATAATGGATAATATATAGCGAATAGGAAATATTTCCCAGGAAATATACTGCCTTGGTTTCTAAAAATGTTTTTAAATAATTTTGTTTTCCTTCATACAGATATTTTATCATAAATGCCGACAATAAAGGAATAAATAACAGTCCTTTTTCCACAAACAACATGGATACGAACAATATAAGAATGAAATAAATAATGAGGTCTTCTTTTTTCATTTTAAATGATGGCAAAAGGGCAACCCCAATTCCAAGAAAATAGGAAGATACCGTTCTCAGAAGGGAAACAAGACCATAAGGAAGATCAAGATATCTTGGTGATTCCCCTACTTCCATAGGATGGTCGGAACCTATATACAAATGGCCGGGGAAATAAGGAAGTACAAACCTCAAGACCAAACTCGCAATAATTAAAACTTCGCTGCGAATTTTATAATGTAAAACAAACCATAGTATAAATGGAAAAATCAAATAGCAAACCCATTCTGTACTGAGCGACCAATAGACCACATTCAGAAGATAATCAGGATTAAAAAAGCACTGTAATAAGGTGGCATTGATCAGAAATCCTGTTATAGAAGTCTTCATTAAAAACAATGCAATAAAAATGACTGATATAATGTATACAGGGTAAATTCTATTGATTCTTTTTTTATAAAAAACTTCTACTGTTTTATAATTAAGTTCTTTAAATTTTCCAGAATAAGAAACAGTCAATAAAAAAGCACTCAATACAAAAAAGATATCTACTGCCACATACCCCTTCCCTACTATATCCTGAATAAATTCATTCCTGAAAAAACTAAAATGAAAAAAAGCTACCCATAATGCAACAACCCCTCTAAGCCCCGTTAAAGATTTTATTTCATTTTTCATATATAATTTCAATCGGTGATAAAGATAGAAAAAACCTGTTAAATTGTATACTACCCATTACCGGCTGGTCTTTTTAAACTAAAAATAATGTTATCCGGAAAACCTTCATCTTTCTTTCCTTCCAGCAAAATAAATTTATGTTTTACAAGAAGTCCTTTTGAGTTTTCATTGATTTTATTGGTAATCGCTACAATTTCCTGTAAATGCAAATCGTTAAATCCAACATCTAAAACTGCTTTCAATGCTTCAGACATGATTCCCTGTCTGTGATATTCCGGTAACAATTCATAACCAACTTCTGCTGTTTTCCGGTCTTCGGAAAAATTCCAGAGACAGATTGTTCCGATCAGATTCGGCTGATCTTTTAAAGAAATTCCCCAATACACAGTTTGCTTATTTTGAATTCTTTCCTTAATCGTTAAAATAAACTGAAGGGCATCATAATTTGTCTTTGGTGAAACCCTTTTCACAAATTTATTCACCTCCGGATTGCTTCGGATTTTTAAAATATCTTCTGTTTGATTTTCATTGATGCCGTTTAAAATCAATCTTGGAGTTTCTAGTTTCATTGATCAGGTAGAATAAGTAATTGTATACTGTTACTTTAATTTATTTCATAAGCCTCTTAATGCCAAAGTTTCTGAAAAATCATTCTTGTCTGTATTCATAAATAAATACACCCCGTATTTTACAGAATAGCTTCTTTCATAAATGACGATAGACTCATTTTTATCATTGCTTTTTTTCTGTTCTATTTTATAAGGATCAGCTTTTTTTTGATGATAGCCTATTTTATTTTTTAAGTGTTTCCCTGAAAGCTTTTTACTGCCGATTTTTTTAGCTTTCCTTCTATTAAGTTTTATCTCAACTTTTTCAATCTCTTTATTTTGAATTTGAGCCTGAGCCTCAGTTCCTGCTGAAAGAAAAAAAAAGAGCAAGCAGTACATTTTTCATGGTTAAAATTTAATTGTGCAATAAATATACGCTATAAGCACTATCCATTCAAAATTTTTCCACTTTTAGCAATATCTATTCAGCTTTTAAAACTGATTCTCAAAATAAAAACTTCTTTTCATTTCCTTATTTATTCTTCTTTATTTTTATTGTAATGGCTCAAAGCACTCATCAGATTCAAAGTTAATTTATTCTGTAAATCTCTCAGATATACGTAATAATCAAAATTCTCACTAAATTTGCAGTGTGTATATAGACAAAGAAGATTTAGACGAATTAGAGTTTCCGCAATTGCTCGCGGAAATCTCCCCATTTGCGTATTCTCCGAAAACAAGAGAAAAAATTCTTCAACTTCGCCCAATGGAAATAGACGAAGCGGAACTTTCGTTAAAAAAAACGTCAGAATATCTGTCGAGTTTTGAAAGTTCAAATGCAATTCCGTTTGATGAATATGAAGATATTGAAAGTGAGCTGAAACTGATGCTGATTGAGAACTACCGACTGGAAAATGCTGCTTTCATCAAAATAAAAACCATCACGGAACAGATCGGAAAACTGCAGAAGTTCTTCCCCACCATGCCGGAAACATTTCCTACTTTATTAGATGAAGTTTCTGTACTGGAATTCAGAAAAGAGATCATTGATAAAGTAGATAAGGTTTTTAACCGTTTTGGTGAAGTAAAAAATGAAGCTTCTCCGGCTTTAAAAGGTATAAGAACTGAAATTCAGCTTGCTAAAAAAGCAATTCAGGAAAATTTCAACCGCGCACTGACCACTTATGGACAGAGTGACTTTTTGGATGATATCCGGGAAACCATTATTGATGACCAAAGGGTTCTGGCTGTAAAATCAGGATTCAAAAAAAGAGTGTCCGGAAGAACACTGGGAATTTCCAAAACAGGTTCCATTACTTACATTCAGCCGGACAGTGTTGTAAAGCATTACTTCAAGCTTAGAGAAAGTGAAGAGGAAGAGAAAAAAGAAATCGACAAAGTTCTCCGACAGCTTACCGCAGAACTGGCAGAATTTCAACCTCAGCTATGGAGATATCAGGTTTATATTTTTGATCTGGACCTTACAAGAGCGAAAGCTAAGTTTGCTGATTTAGTGAACGGAATTCTTCCTAAGATCAACCGTCATAAGACATTGAAACTTAAAGACGCTTACCATCCATTGCTATGGCTGAGAAATAAAGTAGAGAATAAAACGATTCATCCCCAGACCCTTGCTTTAACGGAACACAACAGAATCATCTGTATTTCCGGGCCTAATGCCGGTGGAAAATCAATTACGCTGAAAACAGTAGGATTATTACAGCTGATGATTCAGAGTGGTATTCTGGTTCCGGTTCATCCCAAATCTGAAATGTTCTTCTTTGAGAAGATCATGACCGATATTGGTGATAATCAATCCATTGAAAACCATTTATCGACCTATTCATCAAGATTGAAAAAAATGTCCGGAATCATCCGTGAGGCTGATGCCAATACGCTTTTATTGATTGATGAATTCGGTACCGGTTCTGATCCTGAACTGGGAGGTGCCCTGGCAGAAAGTTTCATGGAGTTTTTCTATGACAAAAAGAGCTTCGCCATTATTACAACGCACTACACCAATATTAAACTGGTTATAGAACAGCTTCCCAATGCTCAGAACGCTGCAATGCTCTTTAATGAAGAAACGCTGGAACCGATGTATAAACTGGAAGTAGGCCAGGCAGGAAGTTCATTTACTTTTGAAGTGGCAGAAAAGAATAAAATTCCAAGATTTATTATCCATTCTGCCAAGAAAAAAGTAGAGCATGATATCGTTAACCTCGACAAGACCATTGTAAAGCTGCAGCAGGAGAAATTTGAAGTTGAAAAGCTGAAATCCGATCTTGCGGAAAGAAAAGAATCTGTAGAAGATAAGCGTGATAACCTTCAGAAGCTGAATGATCAGCTTCAGCAGAAACTGTTCAATTTTCAGAAACTGTATGAGGAGGAACACCGCAAGCTTCAGTTCGGGAATAAGATTGAAACGTTCATCGACAGTTATACAAAGGGAAAATCCAGAAAAGATGTTGTAAAAGATTTTGTAAAACTTCTTGAGCAGGAGAAATTCAGAAAATTAGGCCATGATAAGGATGAAACCAAACGTCTTCAGGTCGTGAAGCGAAAAATAACTCAACAGCTGAAAAAGGAGGAAGTCATTGAAAAAATTGCAGAAACCAATGAAAAACTGGAAGAACAACGTAAAAGTGACCGTGCTATTTGGATGAAAATCGGGCAGCGTGTTCGTATTACAGGGAGTACCAGTGTGGGAACCATCGAAAAGATTTCCAGAAACAAGGTGATTGTCAATTACGGAACCTTCAAGACAACCATTAATGCAGATGAGCTGGAGAGAATTTAATAATTTTTAAATTATTAATTGAAAATTTGCCTATTGTGAATTTTACAATTTTAAACTTATAAACAAAGCGCTGATATTTTCAGCGTTTTTTTTAGTTATCCTTGTAATATTTTAATATTTTTTTCGCAATAGAAAATCCATTAAAAAAAGAAAAATGATCATATTTTTTCAACGTTTTAAAAGTATCAGTTGAAAACCGCAACACAATGTAAACAAGTGCTTTAAATTTAATTTTCATCTGTTTTCCATTAATTTATTTAGTGCATATCTTTTCCTTAGCAAACCGGCCAAAAAACATGACATATATCATAAATTTATCTGAAATAAATTAAAATACATATGAAAAAAACATTACTAACGGCTTGTATTATTGCCTGTTACACTATCAACGCACAGAGTGCAGGAGAAATGATAAGTTTTGAAAAAAAAGAGAATCTGACCCCCAGCTTTCTGGCAAAGCATTTTGTAGGAGAACTTATTGGACAACCAAAGTTGGGAGAAGTTTTAGGCGGGCTGATTAAACTCATTGATCAATCTAATTATAAACTGGAAGCCTATAAGGTTTTGTACTGGACACCTGATTATAACGGAAAACTAGTTAAGGCATCAGGTCTTGTTATGTTTCCAAAAACAAATCATAAGCTTTCAACCCTTGTATACTGCCACGGTACCACCAATAATGCAGAGGTTCCGTCTAATCTTAGTGATTCTGGAAAAGTTGGTTTCATCCTTCCCACTCTTTTTGCAGTAAGCGAATATATTGTGGTGGCTCCTGATTATATTGGGCAGGGAGATTCTGAAGGCTACCACCCTTATATGAATGCAAGAACGGAAGCAACAGCCACACTTGATATGACAAAAGCTGCTAATCAGCTTTTAGAACAGCTAGGGACTGCACGTTATGATGAATATTTTCTGACCGGCTATTCGCAGGGCGCCCATGCTGCCATGGCTACTCTTAAAGCCAACAACCTGATTTATAAGGATTTTAAATTTAAGCATGCTTCACTGGGAGGCGGACCTTATGATATGTCTGATACTACTCTAAACAAAGGGGTACTGGAACAACCCAGCTATAGTATCAGTATTATATCCAAAATTATCAATGGGTGCCACACGATAGGATATAAACAATATGATACGTCTTATAAAGAAATTATCGCTCCGGCCTATCAGGATCTCTATCAAGCAAATATTATTAACAATCCGGATTCAGCTTCATTAACTTGGGGACCATCAATATGGCGGGATCTTTTTAATCCGGTCTATGTAAATAAAATAGAAAATGACCTGAACCATCCATTACGAAAGTGTGCCCAGGAAAGTGATGTTTATGACTGGTACAATAAAACACCTATTTATATGAGCAATAATAAGGTTGACAATCTTATTCCTTATCAAAATACAGAGAAAACAAAAGCAGTCATGAGATCAAAATTCTCAAATATGTTTACCGCCTTCTTAACAATACAGGGAACAGTTTTCAATATGGATTTCGGATTGCCTACAATGGCCAACCATGTTGCAGGTGCTGTACCTTATGCACTTACCAGCTCTCTTATATTTGCATCCAGCAGAAAAGGCGGTTTGATTAATAATACCGCTAAAAACGAGACTGTGGCGGCTACCGGAAAAATGGCAGACACAATGCCAATAGTAAACTATGCCTGGGAGGGTTCTCCTATGGATCCTAAACTAATTATTTTTGAAAGCAAAAATTCACGAATAAAAGTTGACGGAGGAACTGAAGCATTAAAAAGAAAAAGTTCCGAACGTGAAAATAATGAAACAATAGATTTGAAAACATTGGGTACAGGACCCCATTTTATTGAAATCACTACGGAAGAAAATAAAACATGGACCATTCCATATATTAATCTAACCCCTGAAGAAATACCGGTCTCATCTGTTATTAAGACATCCGGATTGAATGAAATTTCTATTGACCTTCATGCTATACCTGATCTGAAAAGAGTAAATCTCTATAACGAAGAAAAACACCTGATCAACAGTTTTGAAAGCAGACAGATCAAAAACGGTGAATTAGTAATTGACACTCAAAAACTGACACCCCAGACTTACATTTTTGAATTTGTACAATCTCCTGTCAGCTCATTGATAACCCAATATAAAAAGACATCTGATATATTAACAAATACATCACAACTGTTAATTGCAGATACGGAAACCGGTATTATAATAAAGGCAGACAAACTCCTTGAGAAAGCAGAAATTTATGATATGAACAACAGACTGATCTGGAATGCAGAACATATAAAATCTAATAAAACTGTTTCTTCCTCTATAGGAAGTAAGGGCGTGTACGTTGTAAAAGTAACTTATGAAGATGGGACAACAGAAACAAAAAAAATAGTAAAAAAGTAAGCATTAAAAAAAATCTCGGAAATTAAACAGTGATAAAGATATTACCCGTTTGATGATTGTCAGTTATTGAAATTTCAGGACTGCCCTTGATGCGGATGAACCTGAGAGAATTTAATTACCCTGAGATTAATTTAATGCAAATAGTAAGAGAGAGCACCAGAACGGTACTCTCTTTTTTACTTCTTAATGAATTTCAGTCGGGTTACTTTTTCCCTATCTTTCAGCTGAATAAAATAAACACCTTTTGAAAGATGCTGAAGGCTCACTGTATGATCTGAAACTTCTCCTTCATCAGTTTTCTGCCCTACAATATTATAAATTTCATAATCTACGGCTTCTGAAATTCCGGAGATATTTAATACATCAGATGCTGGATTGGGATAAATTTCCGGTTTTGCAGACTTCCCTGATTCTTCCAATCCAAGTGTGAGATTTATTAAATCCACTCCATAATCTTCAACTTCTCCATAAATAAATGTTCCACAAGCGTCTGTAGGCATCGTTTGATTTGAAACAACCCTCATGGTTACACCACAAGTTGTCAATGCCGCCAAGCTTGGAATCGTAAACACAGATACTGCCGGAACAGCCTGAGTAACATTATTCGCCACCATAACTCTTTCGTTGGATTCAAAAACTCCGTTGGCATTAAGATCTATCCATGCTGTTACAGTTGTCGTACCCGGAGTACCGGCCCAGCTATTGGTTACTGAAAGTTTATTTCCTGTACTTCCTATATAAAACTTTACTCTACGGCTCAGATCACTTCTATAATCTGTATAATTGGAAGGTCCGGAATTGCTTACCATGGGAGTCGTAATTCCTGTAGAATTTACTGTCACATTGGAAATATGCATCATAGTAGTATCTGTAGATGCACTTGCACAGTAATTAAGTGTTGTTGTAAAAAATACCGGATTAGACCACATTCCCTGGGTTGTACATATTTTGGCTACCTGCACTTCGTAAGTAGTACAAGGCTGCAGATTTGTAATGGTAAATGAATTTTGCCCCGATACAGGAGTGGCGACCATCCAGGTAGTGGTTCCGGGTATTCTATATCTGATGAAATTATTCGGGGTATCAGGGTCAGCGGTCCAGGTAACGGTTCCCGAGGTAAGAGTTGTAGCAGATACCTGCACACCAGTGGGAATATCCGTATTACAATAAAATAAAGATTTTGATCCTGCTTCTATTTTGTTTTCTGCCTGAAAGGTGGAAATACCCAAAATAAAAGAGAATACATAAAGTAGTCTTTTTGTCATGCTTATTAGTTTTAAAATTCTCTTGAAAAATAGGAATTTTATAGAATATACTTGACATTGAAACCATATATTATTCTATTTTTTATCAGATTTAAGTTATATATGTAAGAAACATAACTATTCTGCAGAATATTACTGTTACAACCTCTCCTTTCTTATCATTATTTGAAACAAATACAAGATTTTAAAGAACTGCACCCGCATAATTATCTTCCGAAAAGCATTTAATTTATATATTTGGGGGATCAAAAAAATTTCATAATGACTTTCATAAACAAAGCATTCTATGTATCGGCCTTGAGTATTTTTTCTTTAGCCTTTGTAAAAGGGCAGAATAAAGTTCCTTTCGGAGTGGTAAAAGCTGAAGAAGGATATGCCAATGTACGGGTTCATAAAGACAATTACAGAAAAATTGTAGACAAGATCCGTATGCGTAAAGGAGATGTATTTGTTTATGTAAAGCCTGCTCCAGGAGAAACAGAGTGGATCTGGATAAAATATCCTGAAAAACAGGATGAAGACAAACCATTTGTACGTTATGAAACACTTGATAAAGAAGGAATGGTCAATAAAGAACGTATTGCTTATATAGACCAACTTCCGGCCTATACTCCTTCCAGGTCCAAAAACGGGAAATCACTTATTTTCACAGATAATTCTGATCCGAAAGTTCCCACTGCCCAAAGAAGCAAAGTAGTGATTGATATCTACCCTTCCAACGCCGGTTACCGTAAAAAGGAAAAAGATGCGGAAGGAAAACTTCTGACCATTGATAAAGTAAAGCCCTGGGGAATCGGAAATGATCTTCCCGAAGGAATGACCGAAATCAAATCAATCAGAGTACAACAACCCGGAAGAGGTTCTGTCTTTGTAAGAGAAGCTATCAAAAACATGTTTCAACCCACCATGGATTTTGAGAATATTGGCGTAACGTCCCTGGACACCGACAATATTTTCTTATATATGATAAATGGTTCAGGAGAAAACAGATACACCACTCTGTGGACGATTAAGAAAGGAAGAGTAATCAGCCAGATTATTTACCATAATCCGGAATAAATTCATTATTTTTGCCCCCGAAAAGTTTTAACGCTTATTCATCACAGAAATTGGTTCTGCATTACCGCAGATTAAAAGGGAATCGTGTGAAAATCACGGACTGTCGCGCAACTGTAAGTAACTGAAATCTTTATCAAAGATCCACTGTGCGAGGCATGGGAAGGAGATAAAAGATGTTACAAGTCAGGAGACCTGCCTATTTCTTTAAACAAATAACTTTCGCGATTTGAAGTTGTATTGATCTGATGGATTGTTTCAGGGGTTCTCTAAGTTCCTGTCATTATTCTGTTGTTTTAATATCGTTTTCATTTCGCTTTAATTAATAATGATATATGACTACAGAAGAAAGAATTGAAGCATCCGAAACCAGAATCTTTAAAGCGGTTTTCCCTAACACAACCAATCATTACGATACCCTTTTTGGTGGTACGGCCATGCAGCTGATGGACGAAGTAGCTTTTATTACAGCCACACGATTTGCCAGAAAAAGAGTGGTAACAGTGAGCAGTGACAAGATCGATTTCAAGAAACCTATTCCTGCCGGAACGATTGTGGAACTTATTGGCAAAGTTTCATATGTGGGAAAAACCAGTATGAAAGTAAATGTTGAGATCTATACCGAGCAGATGTATTCCTATGAAAGAGAAAAGGCTATTGTAGGTGATTTTACTTTTGTAGCGATTGACGAGTTCAAGAAACCCATCCAGATACTATAAATCATAAGCTTCGGGCGGCCAAAGGCCGCCCGAAGCTTATGATATTTTCAATAAGTTTATTTCACAACCTTTTCCGTTTTCAGGCTTCTGTTCAACAGCAGTTCAAAAGCCTCTCCCATTTCATCTGATGCTCTGCTGATGGCATTTTCAAGCATATTCCGGATTTGTTTTTCTGTTACTCCGGCTTCCGTCCAGCTTTTTCCAGAAGTATGAGAATTTAAGATAAATGGCATAATTCTGTCGATCCCACAGGCAAAAATAGCATCAGGAGTTTTCTCCTCTTCAAACTCAAGCCATAGATTGAAAAACTCTGTACGCAAAGGTTCATCCAGAATTCCGAAAATCTTTTGGGCAGATGCTTTCTCTCTATCAAACTTTCCTACCATTGCTTTTTCATCAAAAATAAAGGTGTCTCCGGCTTCTATCTCTACCAGATCATGAATAGAAAGCATTCTTATCACTCTCAACAGATCAATATCTGCACGGTTTTTAGCATATGGATAAAGAATCTGAGCCAGAATAATGATCTGCCAGGAATGCTCTGCAGTATTCTCTCTTCGGGAATCGTCAGCATTATAATTTCTTCGCTGTACATTTTTCAAGGCATCCACTGCCAGAATAAAATCAATTTCTTTCTGAATTTTCATCTTACTTTTCTCTATTATATTGTTCTGAAGGGTACACCTTTGTTTTGGTTACCCATTTATTATTGATCTTTTCTCTGGTGATCACTTTTACGCGGCCTTCTACCGTCATGTCTTCTTCTTTTTCAAAGACTTTATCAAGTCCTTTATTTGGAATAACGGCATATTCAGTGGTAAAAAAATCGCAGCAACCAGATTTTCCATAGGAGATCAGGCGTTTACGTTTCACATCCACATCAAAAATATCAAGGGAGCTGGACGCAAGATCTGTAAGCTCTTTACTCTTCACAAATGCCATTCTTGTACTGTTGAATACATAAACATCATAGGAAGCAGCGCTGTAGTTTCCCATGTTCCCGTTCCTTACCGCTATATCTTCAGTCCCGTCAAAATTAAAATCATCAATGATTACAGAATTCTGCGTATTCGTCAGCTGAATCATTTTTCCCAGTTTAGGTTTTTCAGCCTGATCTATTTCCAATACCAGATTATCCGATGCAAGAGTCTGTACCTTTGTGTTTTTACGATCAAACAGTTCTACAGTTCCTTTACCACTGCATCGGTCATCATAGCAATTCTCTACCTGGATGATTGCATCATAATTCTTTGATGCATTTTTAACCTCAAACTGATATTGTCCGAAACATGCAGGCCCCAGTAAAACAAAAGCCGGCAAATGCTTATACTTATTGAATAGATTCATGGCAATAGTAAATGATTTAGTTGGTGTTTTTTCCTAACAAAAATACGAATCATAATACCGATCTCAAAATTCCGGCCTTATTATCTGTAAGGATCTGAAACATTTTAACAGCCTTTACATAAAAGAATATTCATTGATAAGAAGCTGTTTCCCGCTATACGCTCATACTCCTCGCTCGCTCCCTGCCCCAAACCGCTGTGGGGTACCCGCTGCTATCGGGGCTATAATAATAAATAATAGGTAATAAGCAGAATGATCATTTTTGCTCTTCATTTCGTTCAGTTTCATTGAAATTGAATAACTTTTTTAATATTTCCTACCCGAATTTATTTTGATCAAAATCCACATTGAAAATTATAAAACTGATTATCAACTATTTATAATATTTATTTTAAAAATTCCACTACTTTGTATTGCATAATACCATTTTATTTACATATCTTTGTAATGTAAAATCGAAATAGGTACAACTAGCTAGGTTCCGAACTTCGAAAATTATATAACTAATTAACAAAACTTATCAAAGATGAATACCGAAAATACCAAAGCGCAAATGCGAAAAGGAATTCTGGAATTCTGTATTCTAAGTCTCATCAATAATCGCGAAATGTATGTTTCTGATCTTATTGACGAACTGAAAAAAGGAAAACTGGATGTAGTGGAAGGAACCCTCTACCCTCTTCTTACAAGACTTAAAAACGGAGAGTTTCTCTCTTACAGATGGGAAGAATCTACAGGAGGACCACCCAGAAAATATTATCAGATCACAGAAAAAGGAAAACTTTTTCTGGATGAACTTCAAAACACATGGAATGAACTGACAGCCTCAGTAAACCACATCACCCAACAAAATTAAAAAACAAAGCTATGAACAAGACACTCTCAATAGGACTCGCAGGTTTTTCTTTTACCATAGAAGAACACGCATATATAAAGCTCAGCGATTACCTGAACGCTCTAAGAAGCTCACTGGATGCTTCTGAGGCTGATGAGGTAATGCATGACATAGAAATAAGAATGGTGGAGATTTTCAAAGACTCTCTGGGAAAACGTGAAGTAATTAATGATACCGATGTAGAAAAGGTAATCGCACAGATCGGAAGCCCGGAAAAAATTGAAGAACAGGAAGAAGCTTATTTTTCTGAAAAAACATCTACCAGAAAAAATAATTCAGGAACTTATTATTCCGATAAAAAACAACTGTTCCGTGACCCTGAAAAACAAAAAATAGCAGGGGTTTGCGCAGGTTTAGCTCAATATGTAGGAATGGATATTACCGGAATGAGAGCAATCTGGCTGGGAATCTTTGTATTAGGAATTTTTACAGCTGCCATTTCATCTTCACTGATTGGTCTTTTATATGTAATCCTTTGGATCGTACTTCCAAAAGCTGAAACAGCAGCAGATTTCCTGAAAATGCAGGGAAAGCCTATGAACTTCGACAATCTTAAGAATGAGTCTAATAAATTGGTGCAGTTTGCCAATGAATCTACTCAGAGGGTCGGAGAAATATACAACGAAAACAAACCTTATATCAACAATGCAAGCAGCGGAATCTGGAATGTATTCAAGTATATCGTAGGAGGATTCTTCGTATTGATGGCAGTAAGCAGCATTATCGGGGTATTTGTATTATTCGGTCTTTTCGGAATGGATACAGACTTCCCCGGAGCGAATGAGATCCGATTCTATATGGATGATCAGGGGCTTGATAAAGTACTGGCAGCCATGATGGTAATAGGAAGCTTAATTCCGGCAATTCTTTTCAGCTTATTAAGTATCAAGATTTTCTCTCCAAAAACAAAACTGAGAAACATCGGATGGGTAGTAGGAGGTTTATTCCTTATTCTGATCGGACTGGCAACTTACTTCGGAATAAGTATGGCTAAGAAAGATATGATTTACAGAGGAAGCAAGGAAGATGTAGAGAATGTTGCAATCAATACTACTTCAGATACTGTGTATGTGGATGTAAAACAAATCAACATTCCTCAGAACTTCAAAGCATATAATAATGATATTTATTCAGATAAAAGATCTGTGTATGAAGAAGATTATATCTCAGTAGATGTTACAAGAAAACCAGATATTAAAACACCGTATCTGATCATCAAGAAAGAAGGAAAAGGTTATAATTTCCCAATCCAGCTGACCGTTCCTGTAGAAGTTGTAAACAATAAAATACTACTTCCAAACTATATCAAATATCCATATGAGCACAGATTCAGAGACTATAGTCTGGAGTATGAACTTGTAGTTCCGCAAAAAGCAGTGGTTATTTCAATGAACCAAAACCATATCCATATGGATGGTGACTTAGATGGAGATGGAATCAATGACAACGAACAGGACAACGACGAAGATAACAACGGGGTTAGAATTGAAAAAAATAAAATCACGGTAAACGGTTCCAGCATCGAATACAACTCTGATGATCAGGACAGTATCATCGTAAACGGTAAAAAAGTTCCGAATAACCAGGCAAAGAAAGTAATTGATTCCGCAGTGTCCAATATCAAAAAGTCAAATAAAGATATGGACATCAAAATCAAAGACGGAAAAAACGAAATTTCCATACAAACTAAATAATTAACTTCAGAGAGTGGTAGAAGGTGTGAGTGGATGGCAACCGTTTGAAATTCACACTCTTCTTCTCTCAGAAAAGTAAAAATAAAACTCTATTTAGTTCTTTATGTGAAAAAAAAGTTTTAATTTCGTAGAGCTAAAATTTAATAACCAACCAACCAAAAACACAGCCTTATCATGATACAATTTGCAATGGAATTCGTAATGAAAATCGTAGATTTAATTAGCGGTTTGTTTTAAGAGCGATAATATTTCAATATATTTGTAAAGTATAACCAAAGTTTGGTTATACTTTTTTGTTTTTAATTCAAGAATCTATGAAAAAGCTGATAGGCAAAGCAATGTTAAAAATATTAGGCTGGAAGGTCGTTCTGCAGGGCGATGTCAACAGCCTGAACAGGTGTATCCTAGTGGTAGCACCTCACACCCATAATATGGAATACATTTTAGGAAATTTCGCCTATTGGTCCCTGGAAAAACCTTTAAAAATCATCATTAAAGATGCCCACACCAAAGCCTGGTACGGAAGTATCGTAAAAGGTCTTGGAGGTATTGGTATAGACAGAACCCAGAAAAATGATCTGGTGAATTTTGTTGCCAACCAGTTTTCTAAAGAAGATTTCAGTCTTGTTATTACCCCGGAAGGAACAAGAAGCTGGGTTCCGAAATGGAGAAAAGGATTCTATCACATGGCGTTGGCAGCAAAAGTGCCTATCGTACTGGCTGCAGGTGATTTCAAAAGAAATATTGTTTACCTGGGTTATACAATTCCATATGAAAGAATAGCATCTGTTCCTTTTTCAGAAATCATGCAGGAAATTCAGGACTATTACGTCAAGAACGACATTGTTCCTAAAGTCCCTGAAAACTGGAACCCTAATATTATGGGAACCGGAACTGAATAGAAGCAAGAAGCAAAATTAATCATCATTTATCAATTATAAAAAAATGAAAGGTCAGACAAAAGAAGAAATATTAGCATTCATCAATAACTGGGGAGATGTAACACTTGCCAAAACCCTTGAAATAAAATTCATCGATATTGATCTTGAAAATGAAACCCTTACCGCCACTATGCCTGTTCTTCCAAGAACACACCAGCCATTTGGAATCATGCACGGAGGAGCAAGCTGTGTTCTGGCTGAAACGTTAGGGTCAAGCCTGTCTAATATTTTTATTGATGGTGAAAAATATTACGGAGTAGGAACCAATATCAATTCCAATCATTTAAGAAGCAAAAAGGATGGAATTGTAACGGCTACCGCACGTTTTATCAGAAAAGGAAAATCCATGCATGTTTCTGAAATTGAAATCCGTGATGAAAAAGGAGTTTTGATCAATCATACGACCATGACGAATAATATCATTAACAGATAAGTTGCCACAACATAAAAAATAAAGAGCTTAAAATAAATTTAAGCTCTTTTTATTTTGACATCTTTAAGACTAATAATACCTTTGCAGAAAGGAAAATCACCATGGGAACTTCCTGGATTATTTCTCATTAATGATTTTCAAAATCCTTCATAACTCATGATTTATTTCAAACTTCCTTTTGACGAAAGACTTCTGTCTGCAGATGAAAAAAACACAAAAAATGCAGTCAATTTTCACTCCTACAATAGTTTAGACCGGATCAGCTTCAACGGAGACATTTTTGAAATAGATCCCGCTGAATTTGACCATACCTTGATCACCAGTAATGCGCTGAATGATGACCCAACAGACATTTTAGCTGAAACAAAAGAAGAATACTGTAAAACATTACACGAAGTAATTGAAGTGATCAAAGAAAATAATCTTCCAAAACTTGTTTATTCAAGAAGAAAGATCTTTACAGACTTTAAAACAATCAATTACAGAGAAAGTTTTAAAAACCTCTGCAAATCTTACCCAAATGCGTTCAGATATCTGTTTAATGACGGACAAAATGCGTGGATGGGAGCTTTCTCAGAAGTTTTAGGAAAATTCAATAAAACCACCCACGAGTTTGAAACTATGGCCCTTGCCGGAACTCTTCCGGTATCTGAGGAATGGTCTGAAAAAGAAATTGAAGAACAGAAACCTGTCACTTCTTATATTCAGGATATTCTTACAAACTATTCTGACCATGTAAAACAGTCCGAAACATATGATCATATTTCAGGCAATATTAAGCATTTAAGAACAGATTTTAAGACCAAAATAAAACCTGAAGATCTTGACCGTATTATTCAGGACCTGCACCCTACTCCTGCTGTCTGTGGCATTCCAAAAGATTTTTGTAATGAGAATATCCGCAAATACGAAAAATTCCCACGTGAGTTTTATGCCGGGTATATCAAAGTTGAAACCGAAGAAAGTATTCTGTATTTTGTAAATTTACGTTGTGCAAGGCTTTATAAAGATTCTGTACATATTTTTGTGGGGGGCGGAATTACAGCTCAAAGCAATCCGGAGAAAGAATGGACAGAAACGGAACTGAAGTCTGAAGCAATATTGAAAAACCTGGTTATTTCTTAGAGGATAAAAGGCAGCGTAATACCTTTATTATATTTAACCACAGATTTTCACAGATATTTGCGCCTATTTTCCTTTGCTGAAAGAATACTCTTGGCAACTACTTTAAAGCTATTCACATGCGTCCTGCAAGCTTTATATTATAAGTTTTGGCTAGAGCCCGTTGAATTTCTATTTTATTTGAACTAGCCTCCTATTGATACAAAAAAACAGTATTGAAACCTAATGGCAGCCACTCCCTGCTACCCATTACCTAATAAAACAAAAACCTCCTTCAAACGAAAGAGGCTTTATATCTATATGAAATATTCAATTATTTCTTTAAACCGATTCTACTCCATGTATCCATTACAAAAAGCAGGATAAGGCCTAATGCAGCAGCTCCAGCTGAGAATACAAACCTTACATTATCTTCATCTCCTAAGATATCTGTCGCTTGCCAGTTGATCGCATAAAGATTGATGGCGATGAATACAATAAACAGTACTAAAAATACTTTATAAAACTTCTTCATGACTCTTAAAAATTAATATAATTCTGCACCAACTGGGCAAAATTTGCGGTGAATAATTTAATTGAAATTGCCAAAAGGATAATTCCGAAAACTTTCTGAAGGATCATTAAAGTAGCATCCCCAATTTTTCTCTCCAACCATTTGGCTGATTTCAGCACCAAATATACGAAAATTGTATTAAGAACAATTCCGAGGATAATATTAATATCATGAAATTCAGCTCTCAGAGACAGTGCTGTAGTTAAAGTTCCAGCTCCTGCAACCAGCGGAAATGCGATGGGTACAATAGATGCGGCCTTTGCTTCAGTTGTTTTATTGATTTCAATTCCTAAAATCATTTCCAGGGCTATGACAAAAATCACAAAAGCACCGGCAATGGCAAAAGAATTTACGTCTACTCCAATAAGCTTAAGAATCTTATTTCCTACGAAAAGGAAAACAATCATAATAGCACCGGCAGTGATTGCAGCTTTTCCGGCCTCAATCTGTCCAAACTTCTGCTGAAGACTTACTATAATGGGAACTGAGCCGATAATATCGATAACGGCAAAAAGAACCATAAAGCTGGTAACGACCTCTTTAAAAGAGAAACCATCAAAAATTTCCATCTCTTTGTAATTAAAAATTTCGCAAAAATATGAAAATAAACTGACTATTTGCTAATTTGTGAATACAAATTAACAATTGTTTTCAAAAGTTCTTCAAGTGCATCAGCAGATTTCACAGGATTGTATTTCTCCATCTGAACTCTCTGCTGCAGTTTGTTGTATTCTTCTGCCACTGAAGCACCTTTGTGTTTTTCAAGAAAAGTCTTAAACTCTGCTGCAGAGGCCTGAAAATACTGACTTCTCACTTCCTGATCCAATTCCTCCAGTGTTGTAAAGAACTTTTCATACTCACCATTATCTTTAAGATTTTCCAGATAACCGAAATAATCATTGATATCTGTTTTCAGCAGTTCTCTGATCTCTTTTTCTGTTTCAGCCACTGAACCTAAAGGTTTTGACGGTATAGTTTCCCTAACTAATGTACGTTTTTTTTGCCAATTTTTAAATAACAGATAAGCAATAAATAAGCTTACCAGAATCGCAATATTAGTTAAAAGTATATCCCAATGGAATTTACTTTTTTCTTTTACTTTAAATGAAGTAGTTTTTAAAACCGGAGTATTCACCGTTTCCAGAAGGTTATTGGTATATTCATTTACTTTTTCCACTGTAGAACGGGCTTCCAGAATCTGATCATGAGAAAAGGCATTCAGATCTAATGTTTTTTGTCCCAGATCCACATACTCTTTGTTTTCAGGATCAAAGAAAGCAAATTGTTCGGTTTTAATAGAAATTATCCCGGATTTTTTTGGAATAATAACATAATTAGCCAAAACCTCTCCCTTCATTCCTGCAGTTCCCGGGGTTACTTTAGAGGTAATTTTCGGAGCAAAAACCTCATAATCAGGAGATGCCGCAATTTTAGGAAGTTCCATATCCGGTAAGTTACCTTCTCCTGAAACCTTCAAAACAACATTCAGCGGTTTTTTAGCTTCCGGCTTTTCTTTGGAAGCATTATATACGCTGACATTAAAGTTTCCGACTGCATTTTTGAAACACTCAGGTGCTCCTTCCGGAAGCTTTCTTACATTTATTTTTACCTTATTGGAAACAATCTTGGTTTTATTAGAATAGCTGCTCACAGAAGCGGATACTCCCGGAACTTCAACATATCCTGCTTCATTTGGAAATACCATAAACATGGCTAATACCTGTGAAGGCATATTTCCATATCCGGACGGATCTATTTCAGATTTTTCAAAATTAATAGGATGTACATTGATATTATCCTGCTGCGGCAGATGGATATTTTTCACCTTTCTCAGGTTATCCATATTTCTTGAGTATACCCTAAGAACAGCTACTGTAGGCTGATCCTGATAGACTTCCCGGTCATCAATCTCCATATTCAGATAGACGTCATTGGATGTGTTGGCTGCTAATGATCTTCTATCAACAATATCACGGATATTAACATCGAAAGGTTCTGTTTTGTAGATTCTGTTGTTTACCGTAACCAGAACCGAACCGATTTTTATTTTCCCTTTTTTCTTAGGTTCAAGGGCGATTCTTGATACTTTTTGAGTAATTAAAGTATTGGTAGCAGGATCAATAACGGTATTGGTAACAGATCCGCTTCCTATAATATTAAATTTTGAAAGATCCGGAAGCTGAAAACCTGTCTGTTGTACAAGGTCACTTCCGTTAAGTTCAAGAACTATGGTAAGGTTTACAATATCTTTCCCTCCATACTCGGCTTTATCAGCATCCAGAGTAAGATTTACCTGTCCGTAAGTAATTACGGATGCGAGGGTAAGCAATATGTAAATCAATTTGTGCTGCATCACCAATCTTTCTCGTTGCTTTCAGGCATCGAATAAGAATTTTTGTTTAAAATTCTTCTGGCGGTTTCTTTTTCTTTTTCATTTATTTTATCTAAGATCGCATTTTCAAGATTCTTAGGCATTCTGCCTTCATTATTCTGATTCTGCTTAGGATTATCCCCCTGGTCGCTTTTACCTTCGTTTTGCGGGCCATTTCCCTGATCCTGTTTTTTGTCTTTGTCGCCTTTCTGATCTTCACCTTTGTTCTGATCATTTCCGCCGCCGCCTTTTCCTGAGTTATTCTGCTGGTTCTTTTGTTGTTCTTTTTCTTTCTCTTTCAGTTTGGCAATCTCATAATTTTTTCTGGTTACCTCACTGTAGGGATCCTGCTTCAGAGCTTTTTTATAAAAATCAGCAGCTTTTTCCGGCTGGTTCATCTGCATATAAGCATTACCCAAATTATGAAGAGCGGCAGTCTTATCAGGAAGTGTTTGTGAAAGTTTTTCTGCTTTTTCAAACTCCGCCTTTGCCTCTTCATATTTTTTACTTTTATAAAGTGCATTCCCCATATTATAATGAGCAGTAAAATCTTTATCATTAGATTTTATTGCTTCCATATATTTTGAGGAGGCTCCGTCATAATCTTTACCGTCAAATTTCTGATTGCCTTCATGAACTAAATTTCTGTAGTTTTCCTGCCCAAACAAGAAGCCTGAGAACGAGATGGCAACAATAAACGATAAAAATATGATTTTAGTATTCATCACTTGCAAAATTATTCCTTTATATGTTAAGAAACAGAGTTTTATTTGTTAAAATTCGGTTAAAGTACTTGTAGAATTTCTTCTATAAATAGGGGAAATCTACACATTAAAATCCTTTTTCGGATTAAAAATATAAATTAAAAAGAAAAGCAGAATAGATACTCCCAGAAAATACTGATAATAATGATTGGCATTCTGAGATTTCACCATGGTTTCAGCACCTGCAGACTTTTTATTGACAGCATCAACGATTCTGTCCGGAGCTTCATTGATATTATTGCCATCGATATAAGTACCGTCTGTAGACTCTGCCATTTTCTTTAAAGCTTCAGTCTGTCTCTTTGAAATAACAGTTCCGCCGTTCACATCTGTTTTGTACCCCATCAGCTGTCCAAATACATATTCCGGAACCGGCGCTCCTTCATCTGTACCGATTCCTACAGAAGTAATACTTATCCCTTCTTTATTTGCAAGTCTTATTGCCGCATTATCATTTCCTTCGTTATCTTCACCATCACTCAGCAAGACCACCTTTCTGGATCCTTTGCTTACGTTTTTAAATTTCTCGGCTGCAGCCTGCATGCCCTTCAGGAAATCTGTTCCCTGAATCTGCATAGAATTGGTTTCAATCCCACTTATATAAGTCTCTGCAGAATTATAATCTGTTGTAAGAGGCATGATAGACATTGCATGTCCGGCAAAAATGACAATACCTACCTTATCATTATTCATTTTCTTCATCGTAGCCGTCATCAGGTTTTTAGCTTCTGTAAGGCGGCTTGGGTCTATATCCTCAGCATTCATAGAATTGGATACATCCAGCATAAAAATCACATTGTTCAGTTTCTGTGTACTTTTTACCTCCTCAGAGCCATTCAAAAGGTCAATGATGGAAAATATCAGAAACACTGTTCCCAGTAAATATAATGCAGGAAAAAATTTTGTAAATCCTGATTTCTTTTCAAATAAATTATCATGAAACTGGCTGGCTGCAAAAATTTCCCTTTTCTTATTTCTCCATTTCAAGAAACGGATCAAAAAGGAAGCTAACAGCGGCAGAAGCAACAGTAAAAATAAGTACCAATAATTTCCTAAAGACCAACTCATCAGCTTAAAATTTTATAAAAAACCCATCTCAACAATGCATCAAACACCAGCATTCCTAAAGCAATCCAAAGGAATATTTTAAAATATTCTTCATAATTGTATAGTTTGGAAACTTTCACATCGGATTTTTCCAGTTGGTTGATCTCATCGTATATTTCTTCCAGACTGCTGTTTGAGGTTGCTCTGAAATATTTTCCTCCCGTAGTCTGTGCAATTTCTTTCAAGGTATTTTCATCAATGGTCACTTCGGTTTCCGTAAAGATAAGATCTCCAAAGATGTCCTGAGATGTAGGCATCAGAGCATACCCATTGGTACCGATTCCGATTGCATATACCTTTATATTATTATTTTTTGCCAGCTCAGCAGCAACCTGTGGAGGAATAGCATTCTGAATATTGCTTACCCCATCTGTCATCAGGATGACCACTTTACTTTTGGCTTTGCTTTTAACCAAATGATTCACTGCAACAGAAAGACCTTCTCCGATAGCCGTACCGGGTTCAAGACCTGCAGAATTCAGGTTTTTAATTTCATCAACCACCACCTGATGATCTGAAGTAACCGGAACCTTGGTAAAGGCTTCTGCAGCATATGCTACCACTCCAATCCTGTCATTGGGACGTTTCTGAACAAATTTTACCGCAATATCTTTCAATGCTGTGATTCTGTCTGGATTCAAGTCTTTTGCAAGCATACTTAAAGAAACGTCAATGGACAGCATAATATCGACTCCTTTCGTATCATCCCTATCCTGCGAAATCGTAAACGTTCTCGGTCTTGCCATGGCAACAATCAAAGCAGAAAGAATAATATACTTTGAAATTTTCAGTAAAAAAAGTACGCCCTGAATTCCATCGCTATGGTCCATATTTTTTATGGTAGGCACTTTTATCCCTTTTCTTTTCCGTTTTCCGGCATCTTTAATAAAAAGTGGGATAAACAGCAAAAAAAGCAATAAGAACCACGGACTGTAAAACTCAAAATTAAACATCCTTTCTTAGGTTTTCAAATTCTAAATCTTTGGAAGATCTTTTCACAAAATCTCTGATATTGGCAAAATCGGTCTCCATTGTATTCTGATCAGGGAAGGTTTTGGCAAATTTCACCAGATCTCCCCTCAGGAATACATCCTCTATTATTTTTTCGTTGTCCTGCGAAATTGTATTATTCTTTTTCATGACCTCAATAAGGTCATCCGTAAGAAGAACATCTGCGGGAAGGTGATATTGTTTTGTAATGAATGTTCTGGAAATATCAATGAGTTCAACATAGAACGAACGGAAGTTTCCTCCTTCAATATATTTTTTCTTTTTAAGAGAATCAAGTTCTTTCAAAGTCTGATTGGTAGCCATTACCGGAGAACTTTTGGATTTTCTTCCCCATTTTACAATCATAATAATTGCAATGATTATAGCAATAGCTGCAAGTGCTGCCAGAATATAAAACTTATAAAGCTCCCAATAATCCTGAGGTTCAAGCTTCACCTGCTTATTACTCATGATATCATTGATCTGATCTGCTTTTTGAGCTGTATTGATGACATCTATTTCATAAGGAATGGTTTTAAGTACTTTATCTCCTACTTTGAATTCCAGTTCCGGAATAGTAAATTTTCCTTCATCAAAAACAGCAAATTCAATCTTCCTTTCATAGGAATTGGCCGTCTGCCCGATACTGTCTTTGGTTTCTTCAAAGTGAAAAGGGAGCAGCTCGTTTTTCGGAGCAGAAATGACCTGCTGCTCATTAAGGTTGTCAATCTTTATGGTAATATGATTGGTTTCTCCAAGGGCCAGGGTTTTCTTTTCTACGTTAGAGGATAATATCTGTGAAAAAGCATTCGCACAGATCAGAAAAGATAATATTAAAAGTATTTTTCTCAATGTTAAAATAATAAAGGCAAATGCCTGATGTTTTAGTTACGAGCTGGGCCCGGGTTATTTTTTCTGAAAATAATTATACAATAATTTTGAATAATCTGAGCCGGTATTGATGTTCAGAAAGCTGGCAGAACTGTTGGCAAAATCTTCTTCCAGCGCTCTCAGTTTTTGTTTTTGAGCTTCCGCAAAGGTATACCGCCATCTTGCACTGGAAGTATTAGCCCATATTTCTTTTCCGGTTTCCACATCAAGTAAACGGGCATATCCTACGTCAGGAATCTCATTATCTTTTTCATCATAAATCCTCATTCCCAACAGCTGGTGTTTTTTTGAAGCTACTCTCAGCATTTTGGAATCATATTCATCTCCAAAATCTGAAAACAGGAAAACCAGAGATTTTCTTTTAAAAATCCCCATCATATATTCCATCGCTTTGTCTATTCTGGATTCTGCCGGAACATAATCTGCAGTCAGAATATTACTGATAATAGAAAGAATGTGTTTTCTTCCTTTTTGAGGGGGAATTACTTTATAAACTTTATCAGCAAACAGGATCAATCCTACTTTATCATTATTTCCAGCTGCTGAAAATCCTAAACTTGCAGCTATTTCGGCTACATATTCTCGTTTCAGCTGAACTTTCGTACCATAATCCATAGAAGCAGAGATATCAACAAGAATCATCATCGTCAATTCCCTTTCTTCTTCCATTACTTTTACGAAAGGTTCACGAAACCGTGCGGTTTTATTCCAGTCGATTCTTCTGATTTCATCTCCAAACTGATAAGGACGAACTTCAGAGAAAGTCATCCCCTGTCCTTTAAAAGCACTGTGATATTGCCCCATCAAAGCAGCCTCCGTCTTTTTTCTGGTACGGATTTCAATCTGCTTTACTTTTTTTACAATATCTTTTATCTGCATAAACAAGTTAAGGTTTAAAATTCAAAGTTTAATGGTGAATACCGGGATAGTTTTAATTTAATCTTTTAACTCAATAGACACATTCAACCACTCATTATCAAACTTCGGACTGTATTTTTTATAAAAATTAATAGCAGGCTCATTCCAGTGTAATACCTGAAATACCATTCCACTGTATTTTTTTGACTTTCCATATTCCAGTGTAGCATCAAAAAGCTTTTTTCCGATCTGCTTTCCTCTCAGTCTTTCTGTCACAACGAGATCTTCAAGATACAATCTTCTTCCTTTCCATGTTGAATATCTGTCATAATACAACGATATTCCCACGATCTCACCTTCAAATTCTGCTACAAAAGCTCCCCAGACCGGAGATATTCCAAATCCATCCTGAATAAATTCATCCAGCGTTACCGTTACTTCATGCAATGCTTTTTCATATTCCGCCAGTTCTTTGATTAAATCCAGCATGGAAGCACAGTCCTCCAGAACTGCTTTTCTGATTAGTACATCACTCATTATGGTGCCTGGATTTTTGCTAAAATTCTATTAACAATTTCTTCTGATGTAACTTCTTCTGCTTCAGCCTCAAAAGTCAAGCCTATCCTGTGTCTCAGTACATCTTTTGCCAGTGCTTTTACATCTTCAGGAATCACAAAAGCTCTCCCCTTCAGGAACGCATATGCTCTTGAAGCGATAGCAAGGTTAATGGATGCCCTTGGAGAAGCTCCAAAGCTGATATAATTTTTAAGATCAGAAAGCCCGTAATTCTCCGGATAACGCGTTGCAAATACCATATCCAGAATATATTTTTCAATTTTCTCATCCAGGTAAATCTGGTTGATCAATTCTTTTGCATCTACAATATCCTGAAGGGAAATCACAGGTTTCACAGCCGGCTGATGTGAAGTTGAAACCATCCTCATGACCTGTCTTTCATCTTCAAAAGAAGGATAATCTATGGTACATTTCAGCATAAAACGGTCACTCTGTGCTTCAGGTAATAAATAAGTTCCTTCCTGATCAATCGGGTTTTGGGTGGCCAATACCAGAAACGGCTTCGGAAGCTTCATTGTTTCATCGCCTATTGTCACCTGTTTTTCCTGCATTACCTCCAGAAGGGCCGACTGTACTTTTGCCGGCGCACGGTTGATCTCATCCGCCAATACAAAGTTCGCAAATACAGGACCTTTTTTTATAGAAAAATCATTGTCTTTGATATTGTAAATCATGGTTCCCACTACATCTGCAGGAAGCAAATCCGGCGTAAACTGAATTCTTGAAAATTCACCATGAACAGCATCTGCCAACGTTTTTATAGCAAGGGTTTTAGCCAGTCCCGGCACCCCTTCAAGAAGAACGTGACCATTCCCCAAAAGCCCTACCAAAAGACGGTCTACCATGTAATCCTGCCCAATAATAACTTTGTTGATTTCCTGTCTCAGAAGAGAAAATAAGTAGTTTTTTTCTTTTACTTTTTCCGTCAATTGGCGGATATCTTCAGCTTGATATATCTCTGACATAGCTTGATTTAAAATAAGTGGTAAATTTCTGATAAATACTTGCATTAATCAACACAATAAATGCCATTTTTGAGTTAAAGTTTGTTAAATATTCCAGTATTGATGCAAGGTTAAGAACCGCTGAAAGCTTAAAACTCAATAAGATTATTCTATTTTTTTCATAAAAATATATAAATTTCGCTTTAATCACTCGCTCAAAAATTGTCATTTCCAGTTTATTAAACTATTTTTGGTGATTAAAAATTTTGCAAAATGAATTATCATTTTCAAGCGCACAGACAGGTAAGAAAGAACCTTTTAGACGTCCTTCAGAATACATCCCATGAAGATCTGATTCTGATTCCGGATGGCTTCAACAATAATATGTACTGGAATATTGCCCATACTGTTGCTACACAGCAGCTTTTGCATTATTACCTAAGCGGAAACCCTTTCCGTATAGACAAATATTGGATCGAAACTTACAAAAAAGGGACATTACCGAATTTAAATGTTCAGAAGTCGGAAGTAGAAGATCTAGAGTTTTTACTTACGGAAACTTCGAAGATTTTAATGAAGGATTATGACAGTGATTTCTTCTCAGACTATACTCCTTACACGACAAGTTTCGGGATGGATCTGAAAAGCATTCAGGATGCCATTATCTTCAACAATATGCACGAAAGCCTTCACTACGGATATGTGATGGCGCAGAAAAGAGCAATTTTAGGAGAGAAAGGAAGATAATGAATTTTGCTGCGCAAGTCAATGGTCAAATGGGAATACATAGACATCAAAAATTGACTTACAAGGTAAAATTCACAATTGACAATTCACTCTATAACTATATAATAAATTTCAATGAAAGACGATTTTATTTTCGGGCTGCGTCCCGTGATTGAAGCAATTGAAGCGGGAAAAACGATTGACAAGGTCTTTGTGCAGAATGCACTTCAAGGTCCTATTTATGCTGAACTAAAAGCAATTTTAGCGAAAAATAAAATCCGTCCCAATTATGTTCCGGTTGAAAAACTGAACCGTTTTACAAGAAAAAACCACCAGGGTGTGGTGGCCTTTATTTCGGATGTACCGTTTCATAAAGTGGAGGATATTGTTCCACAGTTATTTGAACAGGGAAAAACTCCTTTTCTTTTGATCCTGGACAGGCTTACCGATGTAAGAAACTTTGGTGCCATCTGCAGAACGGCAGAATGTGTAGGTGTTGATGCTATAATCATTCCTGAAAAGGGTGCAGCTCCTATTAATTCTGACGCTATAAAAACCTCTGCTGGTGCTATTTACAATATTAAAATATGTAAAGAAAACAATCTGGCTCATGCTGTAGATTTCCTCCAGCAGAGTGGAATTTCTGTGTATGCTGCGAGTGAAAAAGCTCAGAAATTAATTTATGATGTCAACCTTACAGAGCCATGTGCTATTGTTATGGGGAATGAAGAAACAGGAATTTCTAAAGAAGTTCTGCATCATTCTGACGAAAAAATAAAACTTCCTATTGAAGGAAAAACTCAATCTCTGAATGTTTCTGTAGCATGTGGAGCGATTTTGTATGAAGCAGTAAGACAGAAAATGACTGCTGTATCCAATCCTTAAATATGAAAATAAAATTGCTTTTACCATTATTTTTTGTACCATTTGCACTGAATGCACAGACAAAAAATACAGCAAATGACAACCACCTTACCACTGAACTTGATAAAACGGTTCAGAAGGAAGCGCTCACTTATATGCAGAATCCTGCACGTGTAGGGCTTTCAATAGGTGTTTTTAAAGATGGTAAAAGTTATTTTTATAATTATGGAACCACGGAAATCGGAAAATCAGAACTTCCGACCTCCAGAAGTGTCTACGAAATTGCATCCATCAGCAAGACATTTACCGGAACACTCCTGGCTCATGCTTTAGCAGACGGTAAAATTAAAATGGATGATGATATCCGGAAATATCTGGATGGGAATTATCCTAATCTTGAATTTGAAAAGCATCCGATTACGATCAGTAATCTTACTAATCATTCATCAGGATTGCCTCAGTTCTTACCGGATCAGTCTGAAACATTCAAAAAACCAATGGACTCTGTTGCCATAGCATTAGCCGATTTTTATAAAAACTATTCAAAAAAGAAGTTTTATGAAGATCTTCATCAGGCTAAAGTAGATTTTGTGCCCGGAACAGACTATAAATATTCCAATGTAGGAACACAGATTGCCGGAGATATTCTGGAAAAAGTATATCATAAAAGCTATGGAGACTTACTTTCGGAGTATATTACCAGGCCTCTGAAAATGACCCAGACTATTGTTGGTACGAATTCTGCACAGCTATTGACTTGTTATAATGAAAAAGGTAAGGTAATGTCCAGAAATTTCACAACGATCTTTGCTCCGGCAGGCGGAATTATCTCCACGACAGAAGATCTGGTGAAATACATGCAGTACCATTTGGATGAAAGCAATAAATATGTGAAAATATCCCATACTCCTCTTGTAAAAAGTGATGGAGACGCCATCGGTCTGTACTGGAGAGTACACACTTATGAAGACGGAACCCAAACGGTTTATCATACAGGAGGTACATTTGGTTTTTCAAGCGTACTTCAGATCTACCCGTCAAAAAATATGGGAGTCGTTATACTGTCTAATGAGTCCGATGGAGAATCTCAGGGAAAACTGTATAATATTGCAGAAAATATAATAAGAAATAGTAGTAAAAAATAAAGTTAAAAATCAAATGAAGAACATTGCAGCGCTTGCGCTTATATCATCAATAGCCCTTGTATCTTGTAAAAAAGAAACGGCAAAAATAACGAAGGTAGATCCTAAAACCGGAAAAACGGTAACCGTAGAAGTACCTGCTGATTCTGTTGCAAAAGTAGCAGAAAACCCGGCAATCAAAGATTCTGCGGGAGTTATTACACAGACTTTTAAGCTTGAAAAAGGGAAAACATATCCTCTTACCACTTATCAGAGGGATGTAAAAACAATGACGGATCCTCAGGGAAAATCCATCACCGCAACCAGCGAATCTACAGATGAAATGAACTTTGTAGTGAATGATATTAAAGGGAATGTATACGAAATGACCCTTAATCTTGTAGCAAAAAGAAATTCTCAGTCTGCACAGGGAAAAACAGTAGTAGTAGATACCAAAATGGCTATTCCTAAAGAAGATGATCTTAAAATGATCTGGAACGTAAACAAAGCACTTACCGGAAACAAACTTGCCATGAAAATGGATACAAAAGGTAACGTAATTTCTATCACAGGATTTGATGCTGTTTATACAAAAGTTTCCAATGCAGTAGGGACTCTTATCAAAGATGCCAATCAAAAAGCGAGTGTTGTGGCAAGTCTTAAAGAATCATTCAACGAAAAGGTATTAAAAGATCAGTTCCATAAAAACCTGATGATTATTCCTAAAAAAGGAGTGAAAATAGGTGAAAAATGGTCTACTTCCGAAAATGCAGATGCAAGCGGAGCTGTAAAAGTAACCTCCAATTATGTAATGAAAAGCTTAGGAAACGGAACAGCAGAAATTGCCGTTACCGGAGGTATTCCTAAGAAAACTGAAAAGAAAGCTCAGGGACCTATCACACACAGCCTTAGCAGTGAACTGGCTCAGAGCGGAACCATTAAGTTTGACGAAAATACAGGATGGATCACCAACCAGAATATCAACGTAAAAACGACACAGATAGAAACCATTTCAGATGGAAAACAGTCTCAGTCTATGAAGAGCGTTTCCAATTCTTCGGTAATGGTAAACCCATCTGCTAAATAAAATAACTGAATTAAATGCATTCAGGGTTTAAAGCTTAAAGCTTAAACCCTGAACTTTAAATTTTTTAAATTATGAAGTACATTCTTGAGTTAGTACTCACTGCCATTATTATTTTCTTTGTCTGGAATATTCTGAAAAGGATTTTCTTTAAGACATTCTATAGTTACCGTTTTAATAACAATAATCAAAACAACGGACAGCAGGATATACAGGACTCGAATAAGAATAACAAACAGAACCTTAACTGGGATGCAGAAACTGTAGACTTTGAAGAGGTGAAAGAGAGTAAGGACAAAAGGTAAACATTCCAAGAAATAAAAGATAATAACCAGCATGGCAAAAAATAAAAACTTCATTTATATTGCAGCTTCATTAGTAGTATTTATAGTTTTAGCATTTTTATATTCCACCCCTGTATTTACAGGAAAACAGCTTTTCCAGCACGATATTGTGCAATACAGAGGAGGAGCAAAAGAACTGCTCGACTATAGAGCGAATACCGGAAATGAAACCTATTGGAGTGACTCCATGTTTGGAGGAATGCCGACTTATCAGATGGGAAGCCAGTTCAAAGGTGATATCATCAAGAAAATCGACAGCAATCTGAATTTCCTGCCAAGGCCGGTTAATTATCTCTTCCTGCTGTTTGCAGGTTTTTTCCTTTTGGGAATGGTGGTGGTGAGAAACTGGAAGTATGCGCTTTTAGGCGCCACTTTCTTTGGACTTTCAACCTATTTTTATATCATTATTGCAGCCGGGCACAATGGTAAAGTAAACACCATTGAGTATTTTGCACCGCTGTTAGCCGGAATTTTACTGGTTTATATTAGAAAACAATACATCTGGGGATTCATTGTCACGACTCTTTTTATGGGGCTTCAGATTGCAGCCAATCACCCGCAGATGACGTATTATCTGTTCCTTGCACTAGGATTTTTATTCCTGTCTGAACTGATCAGAGCAATACTAAAAAAGACACCGATGAAGCATTTCCTTATTTCATCAGGAATTATTGCGGCATCCTGCATTATCGGAGTTGGAATGAATTCACAAAGAATCATGGCCAATTCTGAGTATGTAAAAGAAACGGTTCGTGGAAAACAGATCTTAGATAACGACAGTCATACTTCAGGAAAATCCGGAATGGATAAAGAAAGTATGCTGATGTGGAGCTATGGACAGCTTGAAACTTTAAACCTTTTCATTCCACGATTGATGGGTGGCGGAAGCCAGGAGCCGGAAGCAAAAGAAATGATGAGCAAAGTTCAGGAACTGGTTCAGGAAAATGTAGGGTCACAGGCTGAAATGGACAGAATTTCAAAAGGCTTCAGCGGAATGACCTACTGGGGAGATCAGCCGGGAACTTCAGGACCTGCTTATCAGGGAGCTATTGTATGCTTCCTTGCTTTATTAGGATTTTTCTTTGCCAGGAAAAAATACCGTTACTGGATCTTGGGTGCTTCTATCCTGACTATTTTACTGGCTTGGGGAAGTAACTTTATGCCATTATCCGACTTCTTTATTGATTATGTTCCGTTCTATAATAAATTCAGAGCCCCTTCTTCAATCCTGGTAGTTGTAGAATTATTATTCCCTTTAATTGCTATTCTGGGATTATACAGATTCTTCACAGATGAAGAATTGACTGAAGAATATAAGCAGAAAATTCTTATGTATGTTGGAGGTGGAACTTTAGGATTTTTATTAATTCTTTTGATCTTCGGAAAATCATTATTAGGGTTTTCTACAGAAGGCGAAAAAACTTATTTTCCTCCTTTCCTACTGGATTATCTTGTAGATGAAAGATATAAACTATTCAGAATAGATGCCATAAAAGCATTTATTTATGTAGCCATTACAGTTGCTGCCCTATTCTTAACTTTAAAGAAAAAGCTTAATCAGAATATTGCTTTGGTGGTAATTGGAGTTGTAAGTTTATTTGATCTATGGACCGTAAACAAACGTTATTTAAATGACGAAAACTACGTAGATAAAATCTTTGCTGAAAATCCTTTCCAGACAGAAAGTTCAGATCTGCTGGCTGAAAAAGTTCAGGGAAATCCTAATCTTGAATCCATTTTATCCAATGTGAATATCAACAAAACATTGGAAACAATCGCTGAAAAAGACAAAACGCACTACAGAATTTACAACCAGACACTGGGTGTGACAAGTGAGACCAATACCTCTTATTTTAAAGCTTCAATTGGTGGTTATCACGCTGTAAAACTTAGAAGATATGATGATGTTCTGAATGAATATATCAATAATGTTGACAGTGTAAAAACTCCTAATGTATTAAACTTATTAAATGCTAAATACCTGGTTTTCGGAGGACCAGAGCAGCCACAGGTTGTTCCTAATCCAAAAGCCAATGGTAATGCATGGTTTGTAAGCGATTTAAAGTTTGTAGATACTCCTAATCAGGAAATTAAATCTATCGGAACGATTGATAACAAAAAGACAGCAGTTATTGCATCATCTGATAAATCGTATTTTGACAACAAACCAGTTCAGGCAGATTCTGCAGCATTTATCAATCTTACGAAATACCAGCCTAACGAACTTGAATTTAAATCTCAGTCGAAGACTCCGCAATTAGCAGTTTTCTCTGAAGTGTATTATCCTCATGGATGGAAAGTGTTAGTGGATGAAAAAGAAGCTCCGTACATTAAAGCAGATTACTTGCTTCGTGCAGTATATGTTCCGGCAGGAAGCCACCACATTAGAATGGTATTTGAACCTGAAGTCATTGAAAAAGGGAAATGGCTTTCTCTGATGTCATTCGGATTATTCATCCTGTTGTCTGCATTTGGAATTTTCTGGATGAACAAGAACAGGAAAAAAGAAATTTTAGCTGAACAAAAAGCTTAAAACAATATAATATTGCGCAATGTCATTCTGAATGGCAAATTATTCAAAATGGAACAGAAGAAAATATTGATTATCACCTATTACTGGCCTCCTGCGGGAGGTCCTGGTGTTCAAAGATGGCTGAAGTTTGCAAAATATCTGCCGGATTTCGGATGGAAACCGATCATTTATACTCCGGAAAATCCTAGCTACCCTTTACTGGACGAAACCCTGATGAAAGATGTTCCTGAAAATATTGAGATGGTAAGAACCAAAATCTGGGAACCTTATCAGCTGGCTGAAAAGCTGAATAAAAGCAATAAAAAATTTAAAGCAGGACAGTTTGATGTAGGAAAAAATCAAAGCTGGAAGTCCAGACTTTCAATCTGGGTTAGGGGGAATTTTTTCATTCCTGATGCCAGAGTTTTTTGGGTAAAACCTTCTATTACATTTCTGGAAAAATACCTGAAAGAAAATAAAATAGATACGATTGTAACTTCCGGTCCTCCCCACTCGCTTCACCTGATTGGTTTAGGACTTAAAAATAATATACCGGATTTGAAATGGATTGCCGATTTCCGTGACCCATGGACAGAAATTTCCTATTACAAACATCTGAAACTAACCAAAGGTTCGGATCAGAAACACCGCCAGCTTGAAAGTGCAGTATTTAAAAATGCGGACATCACTTTGGCTACAAGTTATACCGATGCAGAAAACTTCAGGAAAGCAGGTGCTAATGCCGTTTGTATTACGAACGGATTTGATGAAAGTGACTCGGATGGCAAAGTAAAAGGACAGAATAGCGAAGATCAATTTACTCTAAGTTATATCGGGGTTTTAGAACAACTCAGAAACCCTGAAAATCTATGGAAAGCACTTGATGAACTGGTGAAGGAAAATGCTGAGTTTGCAGTTGATTTTACATTGAAATTTGTAGGAAGAATAGATGATAAAATCCTGCAGTCTATCGAAAATTCAAGCCTGAAAAATCATATTCAGAACCTTGGATATCTTGCCCATGGAAAAGCGGTGGAGGAAATGCAGAATTCAGATCTGCTTCTTATCACCAATTTCCCAAATGAATCTTCAAAAGGGATCATTCCCGGAAAAATATTTGAATACCTTGCTTCAGGAAAACAGATTCTTTCATTCGGTCCGGATAAAGCTGATGTTGCCAAAATTCTGGAAGAAACCCAGGCAGGAAAACATTTCAGTTATCAGGATACAGAAACTGTCAAGAAGTTTATTCTTGAAAAATTCATCCTTTGGAAAAACGGAAATCTTCTCGAAAACACTCAGCATATTGAGCAGTTCTCAAGAAAAAATCTAACCCGTCAACTGACTGAAATTTTATAATAAAAAAAAGGAAATTAGAAGCTGGATGCTGGAAGTTAAAATACCGGCTTCTAACTTCTAATTTTTAAATCGTCCATTGGTCATTTACCACGGCAATCAGATAATATTTTCCCTGGAATTCTTCAAATACAAAACGGAGTGTTTTCCAATCCATTTCGCCATTTTTTTCGGTTCCTTTGATATAGTTTTCGGTGAAGTCATCTTTGGGATAAATTTCCTTTAAATTATTCAGGGAATTACCTCCTCCGATGAATTTATTCAGTGAGTATTGGGATGCTGTAAAATCTTTAGAAAAAACCCATTTAGCAAGATAATCATCGACCGTTGCTTTATAAGGATCTCCTGAGCCGTCATGTGCTCCCCAGGTAAATAATGTTTTAGTAGGCTGATATTTTTCAAAATCTGCTTTAGAGAAATGTTTGTCTCCTTTTACATCCACAAATGCATACATTGAAAAACGGATTCCTTTCTCAGGGTGGATCAAGGCAGCAAAACTGGTATAGTCTTTATTTTTCAGGGCCTTTAAAACCTCATCATTGGTCTGCTTCAAAACAGCCTCCTTATTAGCAATATTCTTAATGGTGCCTGCACTGTCTGTTTTATTTTGTGCAATGGAATCAATTACATTGGGAACAGGTTTTCCAGCCTCTTTTTTACAGGCTACAACCAGCACCAAAACAACCAATGGAATAAGTAATTTTTTCATATTTTAAATTTTGCAGTTGGTAAAAAACACCAAAACTGATGCCAAGCGGTAAATGATGTAAAGAGATAAAGACTATGAGAGTTGGCAGGCTGTGGCTTCTCATTTTAAAAATTACGTCGTACATTTGTTATATGGAAATATTGGATATTCTCATTATCGGGGCCGGACCCATCGGTTTGAACTGTGCCCTTGAAGCTCAAAAAAATAATCTTAGCCATTTAATCATAGAAAAAGGAACCATTGTCAACTCTTTGTACAATTATCCTTTATATATGCGTTTTTTCTCCACTGCAGAAAAACTGGAAATTGACGAAATTCCATTTATTTCGACTGCTCCCAAACCAGGAAGACAGGAAGCCCTGGAGTACTATCAGGGAATTGCCCGACAAAAAAAACTCAACATCAATCTGTATGAAAAAGTGCTGAGTGTTTTCAAGAGCAATGAGGTGTTTGAAGTAAAAACAACCAAAGCAACCTATCGTGCTAAAAATCTGGTGATTGCTACCGGATTCTACGATATCCCCAACCTTATGAATATTCCCGGCGAAAATCTTCCGAAGGTCAGGCATTATTATACCGAACCTTACCCTTATGCAAAACAGAAAATCGTAGTGGTAGGATCAAGTAATTCTGCGGTAGATGCAGCCCTGGAAACTTATAGAAAAGGAGCTGAAGTAACCATGATTATCCGTCATTCTGAGATTTCCAAAAGTGTAAAATATTGGGTAAAACCGGATATAGAAAACAGAATTGCTGAAGGCAGTATTAAAGCCCATTTTAATGCCGAAATAATCGAAATTAAAGAGAATACCGTTGTTTTTAAAGATGAAAGCGGAGAAATTCATGAAATCGACAATGATTTTGTGCTGGCCATGACAGGTTATCTTCCTGATTTTGATTTTCTGAGAAATTCAGGTATTGAACTCAACGGAGACTGCCTGAATCCATTTTATAATCTTGAAACGATGGAAACCAATATTTCCAACCTCTATCTTGCAGGAGTTGTATGCGGCGGAAAAGACACTCATCTCTGGTTCATTGAAAACTCGAGAATTCATGCCCAAATGATTATCAATACCATTCTTTCCAGATCTTAATAGTAAACAACAAGTATATAGTAAAAGCTTCGGGCAATTTCGTAGAAATTGCCCGAAGCTTTATTTTTTAAACTGATTGACTCCTTACATCATTTTTCCTTCTGCTTTATTCTTATCCTTAAGCATCCATGGAATGATAAAGTAAAATCCGATGGCAATAGCTGCAGTCAGCACCCCTGTTCCAATCCAAAGTACATTGAATCCTAATTTTTCAGCAATGAGTGTTCCTATATAAGGGGTAATGATGAATGCTATAGAAAATGACATCCCGTTCAATCCCATGTAAGCACCTTTATTATTCTCTCCTGAACGCAATGCTGTAATGGTTGACATAAAAGGAAGTGTCCATATTTCTCCCACACAAAGTAATGTCATAGACAGCACAAGGGTAATCATACTGTAATCGAAAGCCAGCATGGCATAGGAAATTCCGCAAAGGAATGTCCCGATAAGCATAGTAAAAGCTAAAGTAAAATATTTTTCAGCAATCTGTACCAGACCCATTTCAAGCAATACAATCAGAAAACCGCTGTATCCAAGAATATAGCCTATATTTTGCTGACTCATATGGGCCGTATCTTTATAAAATATGGTCAGCGTACTGAACAGCTGGAAGAAACATATTGAAAACAACATACAGAATACACAGTACACCAAAAATTTACCATCCCGGTATGGAGAATTCTCTTTTTTAATGACAATGGCTTCTTTTACCTTTTTCGCCTGTTGTTTGGCCAATCTTGCTCGGCTTTTAAAGAACCAGATATACATCAGCCCGGCCAGCAAAGCAGCCAGTGCATTACTGAAAAACAGAAATTCATAAGAAATAGCAGATAAAATACCTCCTAATGCAGGTCCAATAGAAAATCCAAGATTTACAGCCATACGATTCAGTGAAAAGGCACGGGTGATATTTTCAGGTTTCGCATATTTAGTAATCGCCACTGAATTCGCCGGACGAAAAGTTTCACTTACAATACTTTGAGCCAGAATAATTCCTGCCAATCCAGCTTCTGTTGTAAAAAGCGGAATTAAACAAAATAAAGGGACACTGAGGAGTAAACTCAGACTCTGTACCCTGTATTCGCCAATTTTATCCGTGATCATTCCTCCCAGCCACGAACCAATGACAGAGCCTATTCCAAAAAAGCTCAGAACAATTCCTGAATTTTCAATACTGAAATGTAAATGATTGGTCATATACACTCCCAGAAACGGAAGTACCATAGAACCGGCCCTGTTGATGAGCATTACCAACGCCAGCATCCAACTCTCCTGCGAGAGTCCTTTGAAAGAACTCGTATATACGTTAATTAATCTCACAATACTATTTTGGGGGGAAATTTGAAAGAGCAAAATTATATAAAAATAACCCAAAAGCTTTTATTTAAAACCTTTTTTTATAAATAACATCCATAAAAACAGACTATCAGCTGTAATCTAAAAAAGTATTTTTTACTATATAAAATTAAAAAACTTTTATAAAAATCGTAAATTGCAGTAACAACAGGGTTTTCAGATTAAAAATCACTTAAAAACACGATAAAAATTTAATCAATACATAAAAATGGTAACCTACGAAAATTTACATGATACGCTATCTTTTTACAGTATTGACTGCCGGCAATCTTACTATATTTCTTCCGGAAAACCCATTTTTGAATTTCCTAAAGCTCCTTTCAGAATGGATTATTATGCACTGTGCATCTGTACTGCCGGAGAAATCAATATTGATATAGATCGTCAGAAATATAAAGTAGATGCACACAGTTTTCTTATGGCTGCTCCTTCTACGATTGTAAAATTTGGAAAAACCAGTAATGATTTTATCATGAAGCTACTGTTCTTTGACAAGAATTTTCTGATTAAAAATATTTCCAATCCCTTTATCATTGAAAAAATGAATCTCTTCTCCAAAGGGTCTTACAGTATTGTGAAAACCACTTCAAAAAATTCTTTGTTACTCCAAAATCTTCTGAATGACCTTGAAAAAAAATCGAAAAAGCAGGGTAAATTTACAGAGGAGATTATCCGGACCATTATTTTTCATCTGCTGCTGGAAACCGCTGAAATTATAGATCAGGAAAATTCTTCAACTCCGGGAAAAGAGGATGGAAAAAAAGACCTTTATCTGAAATTCAACAAACTTATCAGGGAAAATATCAGACAGCAGCGAACGGTTCAGTTTTATGCTGATCAGCTGCATGTGTCCAACAAATATCTTATAGAAATCATTAAAAAAGCAAGTGGAAAAACACCACACGAAGTTATTGACGAAACCCTGTTGAAAGAAGCTTACGTTATGCTTGGGAATCCTGATATTACTATTTCAGAGATAGCATTTGACCTTCTGTTTAATTCAGCTTCTGCGTTCGGACGTTTTTTTAAAAAACATACTACCCTCTCTCCTTCAGAGTACAGAAATAAAGAAAATATTCAGTCATGAGAATTTGGGGATAATAGTTCTGAACTTGGGGATATATGTTGCTTTGTGAATAGAGGTACCTTTATACTGTTAATTAAAAACAATACAAAATGAGTACGATCAATTCAAAATTCGACAACGTTTTAAATGCTTCTGAACAGTTTGGAAAAGTAAACCACGAACCGGATTCAAGTAAAGAAGTTCAGATTAACACCCCTGAAAAAACGATGCCTTTCTCCGATCAGATCGGAAACTATCAACGTAATAAGGGTATCCCTTTACAGTCTTACGAAAACAGTAAAATTTATATTGTAGGAAGCGGAATTGCCGGTATGTCGGCAGCTTACTATTTCATCCGCGACGGACGTGTACCTGGTAAAAACATTATTTTCCTCGACCAGCTAAATGTTGAAGGTGGATCTCTGGATGGAGCCGGTAATGCAAAAGACGGCTATATCATCCGTGGAGGGCGAGAAATGGATATGACCTATGAAAATCTATGGGATATGTTCCAGGACATTCCTGCTTTGGAACTACCAGCCCCTTACAGCGTACTGGATGAATACCGTCTTATCAATGACAACGACCCGAATTATTCTAAAGCAAGATTGATTCACAACCAAGGACAAATCAAGGATTTCAGCAAATTCGGACTTGAGAAAAAAGATCAACTGGCCATTGTAAAACTGCTGTTGAAGAAAAAAGAAGAACTTGATGATCTTACGATTGAAGATTATTTTGCAGAATCCTTCCTGAACAGTAATTTCTGGTTCTTCTGGCGTTCCATGTTTGCCTTTGAAAACTGGCACAGCTTACTGGAACTGAAACTGTATATGCACAGATTCCTCCATGCTATTGACGGAATGAAAGACTTTTCGTGTCTCATATTCCCTAAATACAATCAATACGATACCTATGTAACTCCATTGAAAAACTTCCTGGTTGAAAAAGGAGTACAAATCCAATTCAATACCCTGGTAAAAGATCTTGACATCCATATCAATACAGAAGGAAAAACAGTAGAAGGAATTATTACCGAACAAAACGGAGAAGAAGTAAGAATACCGATCGGTAAAGATGATTATGTTATTGTGACAACCGGATCTATGACAGAAAGCACTTTTTACGGAGATAACAATACCGTTCCTGAAGTTACCATAGATAACAGCAGTGCCGGACAAAGCGCAGGATGGAAACTGTGGAAAAATCTTGCCGCAAAATCTGAAGTATTCGGGAAACCTGAAAAATTCTGCAGCCATATTGAAAAGTCTTCATGGGAATCTGCAACATTAACGTGCCGTCCTTCCGCATTTACGGAAAAACTGAAAGAACTGTGTGTGAATGACCCATATTCCGGAAGAACAGCCACAGGAGGTATCATTACGATTACAGACTCCAATTGGGTAATGAGCTTTACCTGCAACAGACAACCCCACTTCCCTACCCAGCCGGATGACATATTGGTGGTATGGGTGTATGCCTTACTGATGGATAAAGAGGGTAATTATATCAAAAAAACAATGCCTCAGTGTACCGGAAATGAAATTCTTGCGGAACTATGTTATCACTTAGGAATGACGGATCAGCTGGATAATGTCATAGAAAACACAATTGTTCGTACTGCATTCATGCCCTATATTACTTCTATGTTTATGCCAAGAGCACAGGGAGACCGCCCGAGAGTAGTTCCGGAAGGATGTACCAACTTAGGTCTTGTAGGACAGTTTGTAGAAACCAATAATGATGTGGTATTCACTATGGAAAGTTCTGTAAGAACAGCAAGAATAGCCGTTTACAACCTCCTTAATCTCAATAAACAGGTTCCGGACATCAATCCGCTACAGTATGATATCCGACATTTACTGAAAGCTACCCAGGCTTTGAATGACTACAAACCTTTCTTAGGAGAAGGTATCATAAGAAAGGTATTGAAAGGAACTTATTTTGAACATATTCTGGTCAACCGTCCTGAAGAGAAAGAAGAACATGAATCTTTCATCATGGAACAGGTAGGCAGATTTCAGGATTGGATCAAAGGTGTGAAGGGCTAATATCTTAGCACACTTGCACTACTTAACACAATAGAAAAGAGCAGGACTTAATGTAAGTCCTGCTCTTTTTTATTATCTATTCCCAAAAATTATTCAGGTTTAAAAGAATCTTTCAATGTTACTGTACGGTTAAATACCATAGTTTCATCCGTAGAATCCTGATCTTTTGTAAAGTATCCTATTCTTTGGAACTGAAGAGGTTCACCCACAGCGACATCTTTCAGGCTTGGCTCAGCAAAACCTTTCACGATAGCCATAGATTCAGGGTTGATGAAGTTCAGGAAGTCAACATCTTTCTCAGCATCAGGCTGTTCCACCGTAAACAAATGATTGTAAATTCTTACTTCTACAGGAATGGCATGTTTTGCAGATACCCAGTGTAGCGTTCCTTTTACTTTTCTTAAACTTTCTTCTGTTCCGCTTCCGGATTTACTCTTCTCATCGTAAGTAGCATAGATGGTAGTGATTTCTCCATTTTCATCTTTCTCTACTCTTTCAGCTTTGATGATGTAAGCTGATTTCAAACGAACTTCTCCGCCTAATTTCAGTCTGAAGAATTTATTGTTAGCTTCTTCTTTGAAGTCTTCACGCTCAATGTATAACTCTCTTGAGAAAGGAACTTCTCTTGTTCCAGCATTTTCCTGCTCGGGATTATTTTCAGTCTCTAACCATTCTTCTTTGTCTTCAGGGTAGTTTTCGATCACTAATTTTACCGGATCTACAACGGCCATCACACGTTTTGCAACCTTATTCAGGTCTTCACGTACACAGAAGTCTAATAATTGAATTTCGATAAGGTTTTCTCTTTTCGCAACCCCTACTTTATCAATAAAGTTTCTGATGGAAGTTGGAGTAAATCCTTTTCTTCTCATTCCTGAAATGGTAGGCATTCTAGGATCATCCCATCCGGTTACCACTCCTTCCGCTACCAATCTCTGCAGCTTTCTTTTAGAAGTAATCATATAGGAAACGTTCATCCTTGCAAATTCTCTCTGCTTATTTTTTACCCTTCCTTCTTCGTAAACCTGATCCAGGTACCAGTTGTACAATGGTCTGTGATTTTCAAACTCTAAAGAACAAAGTGAATGTGAAATTTGTTCAATATAATCAGATTCACCATGAGCCCAGTCATACATTGGATAAATTTTCCAGGCTGTACCTGTTCTGTGGTGAGGCTTATTCAAAATTCTGTACATCACAGGGTCACGCATATTCATGTTTGGTGAAACCATGTCGATTTTTGCACGAAGAGACATTGAACCACTTTCAAATTCTCCGTTTTTCATCCTTTCAAATAAATCTAACGATTCTTCAACAGGACGGTTTCTGTACGGAGATTCAATTCCCGGTTCTGAAGGATTTTTTCTTTGCTCAGTAATCACTTCAGATGCCTGCTCATCTACGTAAGCTTTTCCTTCTTTGATTAACTGAACTGCCCAATCGTAAAGCTGCTGGAAGTAATCGGATGCGTACAAAACTTTATCCCATTTGAAACCTAGCCATTCAACATCTTTCATAATAGAATCTACGAATTCCTGCTCTTCTTTTTCAGGGTTCGTATCGTCGAAACGAAGGTTTACGGGAGCATTGTATTTTTCACCCAGGCCGAAGTTGATGCAGATTGCTTTTGTGTGCCCTACATGCAGATAACCATTCGGTTCAGGTGGAAAACGGAAACGGATCTGATCTCTTTTCAGACCGTTTGCCATATCATCTTCAATAATTTGCTCAATAAAATTGAGTGATTTTTTTTCTTCTTCCATTAAAGTAGCTTTTATTTTTTAGCTAAAAAAGTTTTACAAAGTTACGGAAAAATAAGCTTTTGTAAAAGTGATAATTTAAAAGCCTTATTGATTGTAATTCAATATTTTTGACTAACTTCGGGATAACTAAAACCATTTTAACCAATTAACCATCATGGCTGTTTATATCTTAAGCAACCGGAAAATTATCCGGCATAAAGGCGAAAGAGTGGACTCTTTTTCCAATGATGAATACTCAATTCCCAATTTCAGGATCGCTAAATGTGATTTTGACAACTACAAAGAACCCACTGCTCAAGCCAAAAAGAAAAAAGACTACACCAACAGGAATATCTTAGACTACAAGTTCTTTTCTGAGCCCGAAAAACAGGGTTATGAAGAAGTTTTGGATGTTCTGCTCAATGAAAAAGGGATTAAAAAATCCGCTCTTACAGCCAATAATCTTGGCGGAACTCAAAGAATGTTCTATGAACTGTACAAAAATATGTCTTCCACTAAAGACCGAAGTGATGTACTGATATTCATCCATGGTTATCTGTATGATTTTGATGATGAATTAAAGGCTATTCTTGATCTTAAGAAAATATTCGTTGATAATCCGGCATCTCCAGTAGAACATATTTTATTTGTAAGCTGGCCTGCCTCAGGAAGCATTATTCCGTTAAGTTATTTTGATGATAAGGCATCCAGTATCAATTCCGGAACATCTCTGATGAGATTATTTTATTTCTACACCCAATTTTTAAAAGATATCTTTTCCAACCGGGATCTTGCGCCCTGCAATCAAAGAATTCATATTATGGCTCATTCTTTGGGAAACAGAGTCCTTCAGAGCATGTTGTACAGCCTTAAAAGGGAGAATATACTTCGTGTTATCGATCAGGTTTTACTGTTGAATGCAGATGTCAGCTACAAAGTATTTGAAGATTCCGAAGACTCCTATAATAAGCTGCCATTACTGGCGAACCGGATTTCTATTTACCTGAACAGACAGGATACAGTTTTGGGAATTTCTCAGTTTACAAAAAATATTCTGACACCACGACTTGGTAAAAACGGACCTAGTGATCTTAGCCATTACAAAGATATTGTTTCTATTATCGACTGTACATTTGTAAAAGATGATCTTCTGAACAGCTTTAAATATGAAGTGGGAAACCACTGGGGATACCTCTCCAGTTCCCAGGTACAGTCAGATATCTTTCAGAATTTAATCGGAATTGACAGGAATCTTATCACCAACCGAACTAAGGATAACGAAAACATTTTCACAATTATTTCTTAACAAATAGTTTAAATAATTCTAAAAAAATGAACGCTACGTTAAAATTAGACCAAGTTTATAGTATGGCATAAATATTGCTAATTCATACCTTAGGGAATTATAATTTTTTTATTATGGAAAATATTAAAAAACAGTTTTCTTATATATTAAATTATATTAAGAAGGCCATCTTCGTAAAAGATGTCATTTAACTGAATAACAACCTCTAAATCAACAAAATATTCGATCCAAAAATTACTCATCCTTGTAAAACAGACCGAAAAAACAATAATTATTCCTCATATTCCGATGCAGGAATGTATTTTCATGTTTAAAATTTATTGAAATATTTCTTTGATATTGTTAAATATTGCTAAATAATTCCCCACTTGTTGTATAATTGAAAAAAGTTTTCGACATTTACTTATCAATCAAACAAAAATTAATATCATGAAAAATCTAAAAAAAATCAAAAGAGGAGAATTAAAAACGATCAAAGGAGGAAGACCACCACTTGGATGCAACAGCTGGAATCCGGTTGCGATGTGCTGCAGATCATGGGCTCCTGATTACTGTGGCCAAACTACATGTCCGGATTCACCACCGCCATTATGCTAATTACCTTTTCTAAGTTATACTTTTGAACCATAACAGCTCATTTCTGAGTTCTAAATCGGATTCAAAATTATTTACGAATAAAGCTCCAGTGCCTAAACCTTGAGGCATTGGATTTTTTTTGGTAAATGTATACTGAGCAATGGCATTCAAGCCGATATTGCTTTCCAAAGCTGAAGTAATCCACCAGCCAATATTTTGATCTTCTGCAAAAGAAATCCATTCATCCGAACCGGAAAAACCTCCTACCAATGCAGGTTTCAGAATAATATATTGTGGCTGTATTTTTTCTAAAAGTTTTTTCTTTTCTTCAGGATCAGTAATTCCAATCAGTTCTTCATCTAATGCAATCGGAGTAGGTGTTTTAGCACATAACCCGGCCATATCATCCCAATTTCCGGCTTTGATAGGCTGTTCAATAGAGTGAATGTGAAGATCTGCGAGTTGCTGCAAAACAGTCACTGCTTCTTCTTTACTGAATCCTCCGTTTGCATCCACACGAAGTTCCAGCTGATCTTTGGAAAATTTTTCTCTTAGCTTCTGAAGAATAATATGTTCAGATTTCCAGTCGACCCCAATTTTTAATTTAATACAATGAAATCCCTTCTCAAGTTTATCCTGAATCTGCTCTTCCATATACCCTACTTCTCCCATCCATATCAGACCGTTGATGGTAATGGCAGATTTTCCTTCGGTAAACTCACTTGGAAAATACAGGCTGTCTCCATATTTCAGATTCTGAACGGCCTGCTCATATCCAAACCAAATGGAAGGAAACTCTTTCAGTTCTTCTTTTAAAAATGCTCTGTCCTGATTGATATTTTCACAAAGCCATTTCAGTTTTTCTTCATAATCGGGCCTGTCATCAAAACTCAGACCTCTGAAAACAGCACATTCACCAACTCCTTTTCTTCCGTCTTCTGAAATAGTAAGTATAAAGGTTTCCTTATCAAGCAAAACGCCGCGAGATGTTCCACTCGGGCGCTTGAATTGCAATATATATTTTAAGTAAGCTGCTTCCATTTATTTTACGCTGTCAATACGCATAAATTCTTCAGCTTTTTCTACCATTTCTATACTTCCACAGAAGAAAGGAATTCTCTGGTGGAGTTCCGTAGGCTCTATTTCAAGAATTCTTCTGAATCCGTCTGTTGCTTTTGCTCCTGCCTGTTCTGCAAGGAATGCCATAGGATTACATTCGTATAAAAGTCTTAATTTACCATTCGGAGCTTGTGAATAAGAAGGATAGATATAAATTCCTCCTTTCAGCATATTTCTGTGGAAATCTGCTACCAGAGACCCGATATATCTTGACGTATAAGGACGGTCTCCTTCTTCCATCTGGCAGTATTTAAGGTAATTTTTTACTCCCTGAGGGAATTTAATATAATTTCCTTCGTTGATAGAATAGATTTTACCTGTTTTTGGGAAAGTCATGTTAGGATGAGAAAGATAATACGTTCCTAATGAAGGATCCAATGTAAATCCGTTTACTCCATTTCCTGTTGTATAAACGATCATTGTAGAAGAACCATAAATAACATATCCTGCTGCAATCTGATTGATTCCTTTCTGTAAAAAGTCTTCCAGCTGTACAGGAGTTCCAGGTTCCGTAACTCTTCTGTAGATAGAGAAAATAGTTCCTACGGAAACATTTACATCAATATTGGAAGATCCGTCTAAAGGATCAATAAGTACCACATATTTACTTAAATGTCCGTTTTCACCACATTTAATATCAATAAAATCATCATTTTCCTCAGACGCAATACCACAAACAACCTCTCTTTGAGACAAAGCCGTAATAAAAATCTCATTAGCAATCACATCCAGTTTCTGCTGTTCTTCACCCTGAATATTCTGGTTTCCGGCAGCCCCTGTAATATCTACAATTCCGGCTTTATTTACTTCTCTGTTTACCACTTTCGAAGCCAATCTTATTGCGCTCAGAAGACGAGAAAATTCACCTGTAGAATATTGAAAATCGTCCTGTTTATCTATAAGAAATTCTCCTAAAGTCTGTAATGGTTGATTTGACATATTTTTCTTTTTACGTTTTGCCCAAATTTCGGAAAATTTATCGCATTAAGAAAATTTAATTACAAAAGAGATTACTCACTGTATTTCAACACAATACAGACACAACGTAACATAATACTTAGGGGCTATTAAAAATTATCCCTCCGAATTTGTTGCATCAGACTCATGAAAAATTCAAATTATTTCATTAATTGTTGATTTTAAGGAAATCTTAATTCTATCTCCCCGCCAGGCTATTTCATATCTCGTTGTAAATTTATAATTTTGACGTCCGTAAAAAACTCATGTAATTTTTTATCTAACAATTTTATTTTTAACAATTTAATGAAAATTTTCAAGTTTGGTGGAGCATCTGTAAAAGATGCCGAAAGTGTGAAAAACGTGTCTATGGTTCTACAAAGCCAGGGATTTGCCAAATGTTTGCTGGTGATATCAGCAATGGGCAAGACGACAAACGAGTTGGAAAAAGTTGTAGAACTTTATTTCAAAAAGGATAACTATCAAACTGAGATTGAAAAGATAAAACGAAAACACATTGAGATTGCGGAAGGTCTTTTTCCTGAAAATCATGCGGTTTTTGCAGAAATCAATCTCTTTTTTGATGATATTGATTCTTTTTTAAGAAGAAATAAGTCTCCCAATTACAACTTTGTTTACGATCAGGTGGTAAGCTGCGGAGAAATGATTTCTACGAAAATCTTAAGTGAATATCTGAATGAAATTCAATTTACCAATCAATGGCTGGATGCCAGAGATTATGTAAAAACAGATAATTCATACAGAGAAGGTACGGTAGACTGGGTGAGAACTGAAGAATTTATTTCCAACCTGAATCCAGAGATCTGCTATGTAACCCAGGGATTCATTGGTTCTGACGAAAACAATTTTACGGTGACGTTAGGAAGAGAGGGCTCAGACTACTCTGCTGCTATTTTTGCTTATTGCTTAAATGCTGAGGCAATGACGATCTGGAAAGATGTACCGGGAGTAATGACCGGAGATCCAAGAAAGTTCAATAATGTTTCTCTTCTTTCCAATATCTCTTATGAGGAGGCTATTGAAATGGCTTATTACGGAGCAAGCGTTATTCACCCGAAAACATTACAGCCGTTACAGCAAAAAAGCATTCCTTTTTATGTAAAATCTTTCGTAGATCCTACCAAAGCAGGAACAAAGGTAGGGGCTTCCGACAAAAACCAACAGGAAGAATCTTATATTTTAAAAGAAAACCAGGATCTTCTGAAGATTTCTACAAGAGATTTCTCTTTTATTGCAGAAGACCATATGAGCTTAATTTTCGGATACTTATCTAAATATAAGATCAAGGTTTCCCTGATGCAGAATTCTGCTATCTCCCTGGCATTGTGTCTTGAAGATAAATTTAACCATATAGATGAACTCAACGAGGAGCTTCAAAAAATTTTTAAAACCGAAGCAATTAAAAATGTATCTTTATTCACAGTAAGAAATGCGAAGATGGATCACATTGATAAATTTTACCATGAAAAAAATGTATTATTGGAACAAATTTCCAAGAATACTCTTCAAATGGTAACACAATAATATTAATTGCGACTAAACACACATGAGTTTAATTTCGAAAAACGATCTGATCAAAGCTTCCGGCTTAAGTAAACTTGGGTTCCTCAAGAATCCGGTAGCATCTGCTGTGATGAGCATTGCTAAAATAAACGAAGTAAATAAATTATACGACAAACTAAAAGATAAGGAAGGTAAAGACTTTTTCGACTCATTTGTAAGAGAAAGAAACTTAAGCTATGTAGCTTTTGAAGAAGATCTGGCAAAGATTCCGAAAACGGGACCGTTTATTCTGGTTTCCAATCACCCGCTGGGTGCTATTGACGGGATTCTGATGTGCAAGGTCTTATCGGAGGTTCGTCCGGACTTCAAGGTGATGGGAAATTTCCTTTTGGAAAAAATCAAACCTATGGAGCCGTTTGTAATCGCAGTAAACCCTTTTGAAAACAGAAAAGAAGCTTACAGCAGCTCTTCAGGAATGCGTGAGACCCTCAAGCATATACAGAACGGAGGCTGTGTAGGTATTTTCCCGGCAGGAGAAGTTTCTAACAAGAACAATCCTTACGGAGAAATTTTAGATAAGGAATGGGAAAAAACGGCACTTAAGCTCATCAGAATGGCTAAAGTGCCGGTAGTTCCTATGTACTTCCACGCCAAGAACAGCCGTCTTTTTTATCAGGTGGCTAAGCTTCATCCGAATTTGCAGACTCTGATGCTTCCTGCTGAGATGATGAATGACAGAGAAAAACCTATCAGAATCAGAATCGGGCGTCCTATTACTGTAAAAGCAATGGATGACATGGAAACGATTGAGGAGTTGGGTGAGTTTCTGAAACGTAAGGTTTATATGATGAAATCTTACTACGAAAAAAGAAAATCTCTTGCCCAAAGCATCAATCTTCAGAATTTATCAGTGAAGTTTCCTTTACTGAAGGAAGAAAACATTGTTCAGAATATCATTGATGAAACGCCTTTGGAAGACATCATTAAAGATGTTGATAAACTGAGAGGAACAGATAAGATGCTGTTTAGTAACGGAAATTACGAGATATACTTTACCACTTATGAAGAAATCCCTTCTATTATGAGGGAAATCGGACGTCAGAGAGAGCTTACTTTCCGTGCGGTAGGTGAAGGCAGTAATCTTCCGTTTGACCTTGATGAATATGATAAGCATTACCATCACCTGTTTCTTTGGGACAACGGGGAGAAAAAACTGGCTGGTGCTTACCGAATGGCATTAGGAAGAGAGGTCATGAAAAAATATGGCATCAAAGGCTTCTATACAAGCTCTTTATTTGAGTTTGAGCAGGACATTCACCCTTTCTTTAAAAAAGTGATCGAAATGGGCCGTGCATATATCTGCCAGGAGTATCAGCAGAAACCACTTCCACTCTTCCTTTTATGGAGAGGAATTGTACATGTATGCCTGAGAAACCCGGATCATAAATTCCTTATGGGTGGTGTGAGTATTTCCAACAAGTTCTCGGAATTCTCAAAATCTCTTATGATTGAGTTTATGCGTTCCAATTATTTTGATTCTGCAGTAGCACAATATATCACTCCAAGGAACGAATATAAGGTAAAGCTTCGTGACAGAGATAAAAACATTTTCTTTGAGGAAATGGAATCTGATCTTAATAAACTGGACAAAATCATTGATGATCTTGAACCTGAATTGAGACTTCCTGTTCTGATTAAGAAATACATCAAGCAAAACGCCAAAGTAATCGCTTTCAACGTGGATCCTAACTTCAATGATGCGATAGACGGATTGATGTATATCAGAATCAGTGATCTTCCGGAAAACACGATCAAACCGGTATTGGAAGAGATGAGCGAACAGATCAGAAAGGAGCAGGAAAATAATCCGGCTGATAATCAGTAAGTTTTTAAGTTTATTCAAAAAAAGTACGATAAACACTTGCTTTGTATACTAAAACTTACTACTTTTGCATCACTTTAAAACAACGAAGTAATAAACAAAAGCATAAATGGTTTCTTAGCTCAGTTGGTAGAGCAATGGATTGAAAATCCATGTGTCCCTGGTTCGATTCCTGGAGAAACCACTTGAAAACCTCTAATTCAGTTTAGAGGTTTTTTTGTTTTTTATAAACAACTCCTTTTTCTCATCATCAGTCTCTTCCAGAACATTAAAAATGAATATTAATCTTAATATATTTTTACATAAAAATTAATCAAAATATTGGGAATTAATTTTTTATTTGATTGGTAAAACTTAATTTAGTAATTGTAACCCAATTACAAATATTATTATGAGAATAAAATTATTAGCCAATACTATTCTGGGTATTGCTGCTCTGCTTGTTTTTCAGTCATGTGCTGAAACCCCTATTGCAACAGAGGACACTACTGCTGCACAGAAAAATGTTTCTGCTTTAAAGAACGCACCATCCTTTAGTGTTCCGGTTGCCGGGAATTCTTTTTTCACAGTAAAACCTTCAGGAGCCAACGAGGTAATCACCTCCACTAATTTAGGCAACTGGACAAACTCTGCTACTGTTATCAGCACTTATTTCAGAGTAAGCAATACGGGAACATTAAACATTGGCTTAAAAGCCTCTGTTCCTTCGGGCACAAGTGTTGTAAAAGTAACGGTAGGCAATACATCCAAAAATATAACTTTAACAGGATCGGCTTATACAGATTATACTGTTGGTGATTTTACCGTTTCTGACCCAGGTTATGTAAAAGTTGATCTTCAGGGAGTCTCTAAAACCGGAGGATACTTTGCAGATGTTACAGATGTTACCTTCAGCGGAGCTGCCTCTACAGGAACCAATATTTACAGCAATGATCCTTCATACTATTATTGGGCTCGCAGAGGACCTTCCTGTCATCTGAACTATGTAGTTCCAACTACCAATAATGTCAGTTATTATTACAATGAAGTAACAGTGCCTGCCGGAGAAGATAAGATTGGTTCTTATTTTATGGCCAATGGATTTAGCGCTGGCTATTTTGGAATGCAGGTTAATTCTGCAACGGAAAGAAGGATTTTATTCTCTGTATGGAGTCCATTTGATACAGATGATCCCAATAATATCCCTCCTGACCACAAAATTATTCTCAACAGAGCAGGTACCGGAGTAACAATTGGAGAATTTGGCAATGAAGGTTCCGGTGGACAAAGTTATTATAAGTATAATTGGAGTGCAGGACAAACTTATAAATTCTTACTAAAAGGCGAACCGGACGGAACCGGAAAAACAGATTTTACAGCCTGGTTCTTATCACCTGATACCACAACATGGAAACTGATCGCCAGCTGGAAGAGACCTCAAACCAGTACTTATCTTAAAAGCTTCTATAGCTTCGTTGAAAATTTCAATCCTGAAAATGGATATCAGGGCAGAAAAGCAGAATTCAAAAATCAGTGGGTAAGAACTTCAAATGGCAGTTGGATCGCTGTTTCCGGAGCAAAGTTTAGTGTGGATAATACATATAACGCCAAACAAAGAATAGATGCAATAGGAGGAACAAGTGGTAATACTTTCTTTTTACAAAATGGAGGATTCTTTACTACAACTGTTGCGCCCGGCTCACAGTTTTCTATTACTACACCTACGCAAGCTCCCAATATCAATGTTTCAACGCTTCCTTAAAATTTATAACTTAAAAATAAAAGCCAGTTACTTTATGAGAACTGGCTTTTATTTATTTTCGATTTATAAGAATTAGTAAACTCCTATCTAAAAAAACACAGCCAAAAATGACTGTTGTCAATAACAAATTAAACTTAGTCTGGAGCACCTACACTATCAAATCCCTCTGCATAACTTATTACTTCTTTTAAATTTGGTAGGTTATAGTAATTATTTTTCTGCATTTCTTCTTTTAACTGAGGCCATTTAATTTTACTTCTGGAGTCATCTTCAAAATAAGCTCCTAAAATATTCCATCTAGGATCCCAACCATCCTGATGCCTATGATTTTTTTTGAACAAAAAATCATACGTGTCAGCCAGATAAGCTATCATTTTAATTTTTTCTTTTTCCGAATAATTATTATACTCATCAGTTTCTAATAGTTTTGAAGAAAATTCCATTAAACCAAACAGATCGTGAGGATTTGAACTTTTTTGATAAAAAGTAACCAAACTTTGTAACATTCCATCTCGTATATCTAATTCTTTATCACAATTTTTAGCAAAAATAAGCTCTCCTATTTTAAACATATCCTTAGATTGAATATATTCATTGATAAGCATTTCATTAAACTTAGGTTCAATGTCATAACCAAAATTCTTAACCAACAACTTTATAAAATTTTTATCATGAGTTACTAGCCAAATAATATATGTTTTATTATCATTAAATAAATACATATTTCTGGCAATAATTCTTTGGATATTTGCTTTTCTTTGCTCTTTTAGATTTGCAACATCTTTCCAGTGTGGAATTTCAACGTCTACTTGTGAACTTGATTTCCTAATAATTTTGCTAGACTCAAGATTATTCAATGTGGGATATTCTTTTTGATAATCAAGAATTTCGGGGAGATAATAAAAGTCAGTGAAAAGTCTTCTTTGTTTATCAATATATCCTCCTTCATAATCAACACTATTATTACTATAAGCAACAAAGCTTCTATCACATTTATCAAAATAATTTACATATAAAAATGGATTACCTGAATTAGGATCTACTATTCTTCCAAAAATATTTTTGATTTTATTACCAAATTCGTTATCAGATAATTCTTTAAAACCATTAGATAGTAATATTTTTTTGGCAGTTTCAGCTGATACTTCGAGCTCTTCTATCTCAAATGGTATTTTAGTTAGCTCAGCACCTGCTTCATCAATTGATTTACCTGCACCTTCCTGCAATTGTTTTTTTAGGACCTTTTGTATCATAGTATCATCATTCATACTTATTGGTTTTTGACTATTGCCTAAACTTTGCCTTTTTTCTTGGCAGCCAAAACTGCTCATTATTAATAAGGAATATATTGTTAATCTAATTTTACTTTTTATATTCATAGAAATTATATTTTATTATCTGGAACTTTCTTTAGAATTTTCAGCATTAACATCATACTTTGGAAATTCTTTATCTTTTTCAGATATTGTATATTTTTTAGGTTTAGTAATAGCAACGATCGATTTACTCTCTTTATCAACAGAACCTAGTATTATTTTTTGATGTCCTGCTGTTTTTTCTCCATTCCCTTGATTTCCTCCCAAATATACATATCTTGTACCATCTAAATTTTCACCAGCAATTAATGCCACATGTGAATAATCAAAAACTATTAAAGCTCCAACAAAAGCATTACAATCTTCTCCATTGTCCCATGTACTTCCCTTCCAGCCAAAGGCAGCTGCACTTTTAGGAGTATTAATCCTTTTATAATCCTGAGTCTGATCAAAACACCAAGCTAAAAATGCACCACACCAAGGATTTGTATAGTCGTAACCTAATCCAGCAGCAGAAGATACATCAAAATACTCAGTAATTTTTTCCTTTAAAGGGCTATCCATTTCTCTTAATCCTTTATATTTTTCATATTCTTTCCATGCAGCCTGAAGCCATGGAGCATCTCCTACCAAATTCAATCCTGCACCTTTGCCACATTCTCCTACTCTAAATACAGACTTCATAGAATCATTTACCTTAACCTCCCAGTTATCCAGCTTACCTCCACGATACCAAATTTTACGATGTAGCCTTGAAGGTGTAAGTTTATTTAAAATATCAACAATAGAGTCAACGACAACGTCATCTGTTAATTTACCTGTATCATCAGCTTTCAAATACATAGAGTCCTTATACCAATCTGCCATCCCAGTTATTGCAGCTTCCTTAGGCGTATAGTCCCTATCTACCCCATCAGAAATCATAACTCCAGAGTCTTTAGCTTTTTCGTCTATTTTTTTCTGAATTTCTTTGTAATTACCTTTTCCTGTTATTTGTAACAATCCTCTACCTCTAAAATTCCAGGTATCATCAACAGATTCATTTCCAAGTCTTTCTCCATATGCTATTTCTGCAATTTTCTTTTCATTAGATTTATATCCGTTTTTTGAACTTCTACCATATTCATACGCCAGATCATTAGGCGGGCTTTGCTTACCCAGTTCAGGATTTGCTCTAAAATTTTTAAAATGTTTTGGCAGATCTTCAGCTGCATAATCCAAACTTTCACCATGGAGACCTCCTTTTAAACCCGTTCCTGCTTCTTGTAATGACTGTGCAAAAAAATGAGCTTTTCTTGCACAAGTATTTAATTCGAAAATATTTCTGTAGTTGTTTAAAGTTAGTGCCAGCTCTTGTAAATCTTCATTCTCTGCATTCTTATATACTCTTTTGAGAATATCAACTGTAATCTCAGCTTTACATCGAGGACAACCATTTTCGCCCTCTCTTTTCACTTCCGCCATTTCCACCACCACAGGCATCACATCATTATCAATAGCCTCTGGCGTTTCTTTCTGAGAAACTTTCAGACACCCGCTTTCATAAAAAATATACTGTTTCCTTAACTCCAACATTTCTTCTTTTGTAAAAGGAGTTCCATCTTTTTTATAAGCTTTGATCCCCAGTTTTTCCATATCCTCTGTCCGAACCAGGTCAGCAGGAAGTGTATTATTAATCGTAAACTGGCTTTTCTCTATTTTCCAGATTTTCTTTTTGGGATCGGCGGGATCCTGAACCTGGCGGGAAGCCTGAGCGATGTAGTAATCAAAATTCTTTGGTGGATTTTTCCATTCTTCTTTTGCCGTGAAAGAAACTTCGAGCAAGCCGTCTTTTCCTGTTTTTTCTTCGTTGTAGCTTTGTTTGCTTTCGTGGGTATAGGTTATATGGTCTTTTTCGTTTAACCCTTCTTTAGGAATTTCTTTCAAAACATCAATTTTCAGAACTTCTTCAGTCATATTGACGGTATGCACCCAAAGTTTATGGGTTTTACCATAGAAAGTCTGCTCCCGCTGGATATCTTTACCATTTTCTGTGGAGAACATGATAGATACAATTTTCTGTTCGGAAGTCATCACCAGTTCTTCATTGGAATCCAGAACTTCCAGATAAGTTGTAGTGGCATCTACCACTACAGGACGTGTCCCCTGAATGGTAATATTCCCCGGAAGCACAATATCTGAAGATGAGCTCGCCTGAAGCTCTATGGTAAATATCAGGCGATAAGACGGGTTGGGATTTTCTGTTGTTTTGGGTATTGCTGCCAGCAATTTTTTCTTGTAATCATCATTGGTGGTAATAAGAAAAGACGCTTTACCCTCACTGTTTAGGGTGACGGTTTTTTCTTCCAGCATATATTTGTCTTTCTCTTTATAAAAATCATCACCTTCTCCTTTTACCCAGACTTTTACTTTTAAAGCCTGATTCTGAAGACCATCAATTTCAATAAATCCATAGGTTTCTTCTCCAAAACCGGTTTCAGTACGTTTCACTCCTGTTCCATAGGCCCAAAGAGCTCTTTTTATGGCAGGTTCTGAGACTTTTACTTTCGCTTCAATTTTCTTTCCATCGGTATAATCTCCGATTAAATAAGCCGAAATCGTATATTCTCCGAGATCATTAAATGTAATGGTTCCGTCTCCGTTATTGGTTACTTTATCCGGAACTTCTATTTTTATGGCTTCATTTCCAGCCAACGTAGCAATTCTTGCTGTTGTTGTATATTTTATTTTGGTTCCTTTTGGAATATTGGTGGCAGGAAGAGTGAATTTATCGATTACATTTTGAATTACCTCAAAATTAAAACAGTCTGATCCTGAAAATCCGGGTTGTTTTCCTTCTCCAACCGGGCTGGCGTAAGCTTCCAGTACATATTTTCCGAAATACTGATCACTGCCCAGTTTTGCATCATTATAAAGCAATTCAGCTACTTTTTTACTGATGATACTGGTTCTGAAGGAAGGTGAGTTTTCAAATAAAGCTACTCTTCCAATTCCTTCTTTTTTAAGATACCAATAGACAGAGGTCCCGGAAGGTATATAATTAACGTTGAACTTGGAAGCCTGAACTTTGATAGTATCACTGAATCTTACTAAACCCGGTTCTCCTTTCACTCCCATTACCCCGAGGCTGTTTTCTATTTTAACTTCTATAGACTGCGGTTTTGGATCTGTGGGATCTGTAAATGCTTCTACAGTATATTTTCCTTCATTTTTAAAAGTTAGAAATATACGATCACCAATCCCTGTTACATCCACAAGATGCGAAGAAGAGACTTCTGAATAACTGCTGTAGAGTACTGTCGTTCCTTGTTTTACGGTCCATTGAACACTATTCACAGGCATAAAGAATCCTCTGTTCAGTATTTTTGCCTGATCAGCTGCACTGCTGAGTTTACGTTCAATAGATACAGGCAGAGGAATTTTAATTAAGGTTGAAGATCCCGGACTGACAATTTTTTTAACAAAATCCTGAACTACTTCAACATTGATAGAACATTTAGCATCTCCAGCCTTTTTGCCATATGCTTCGAGCCTGTACGTGCCTTCTGCAAGACTGTCAAATATTTTACCCATAGATTGGCTGAAATTGCTTCCCAATCCGATAAATGTTTTTACTTTATCTTTGATTCCTTCCCCTTTGAAAAGAGCCCAAATGATTTTTTTCTCATCACCTTTAAATTGGGCTTTTAAGTCCAGATTATCACCACCAAAAGGGTTTGCAATGGGAAATAACGGTCCGTTCATACCCTTGACATAGTAATAATTTCCGGTAAGCTTATCTTCCGGTATCGGCCTTATCATCGAGATTGATGACACTGCTATGCTCTCTTCAGACGCAGCAGATGAAGGCCATTGTGGTGAAGTATTAGCTACGGAGAATTCGTCTGCTTCTTTGACTTCGATCTGGGAAACGTTATTGGCCTGCCCCGTAGTTGCAAAAGCAATGGTTCCGGGAACACCATATCCCGGACAATTTCCGGTAGATGCATCCAACAGTATTTTCATACTCTTGTTGAATTCTACGTTTTCATAATAGTCTTTATATTTAATACTGCATTTGCCTTTACAAGGATAGGTTTTTCCATCTGAGCCTTTACAGTTTCCAAATCCGTTGCCACCTCCAAAGCTGTCCGCTTTATCATCAAGATACGTTGCTACAGGTTTATTCTGTGCAAAATATTTGTTTTTGCCTAGTTTTTTTTTCTGGCTTTTCACTTCCATCGGAACGGCGGTTCCATTGGAATTATTGGTTACCGAGCTGCTGCAGTACGCAGTGGCTCCTTCTATAATGATGTATCCTTTATCCGCCATGTCATTTGTTCATAAAGATTAAGTCATTGTGATCGTTTCCCGGTATACTGTTTTTTCTCCATCTGACAATATAAAGTCAGCTTTCTTTTTGGAATACTGTTTTTTACGGGAGTTGTATTCCATTTCTATGCTTAATTTCACCTGATACTGTCCCGCCTGATACAGGTATTTCTTATCTAATTCTTCTTGTATGGTCTTCGGAACTTTGATTTCGGAAATAAAAAAGGCATTAAAGCCATAGTCCCTCTGTTCTGCTCTGATGACTCCGGAACATTCTACATCGCCAATTCCTTTGATATTCCAAACAATAGATTCAGGATTTTCACCTCCGTTATCTACATAGTAAGGGGCGAATAGCAGCAAATTCCAGAAGGGTTCTTTCAGTTTATTTTTATAAAAGACAGCTTCATCCTCAAACGCAGCGAGATATTGGTTTTTGAAGACCTCAGCATTCTGGTATTTTTCCTGAAGGCCTGCCGTTTTAAGTTTCCAGCTTTCAATATTTCCCTGGTGGTTTGCAGCGCCCAGAAAACTTCCTTTCTCATCCACTTTTATTTCGAGCGGATAAGAACTCTGTTCCAGGATATACAGGATTTCCATAAATTTATTTTCAGAGGGAAAAGAGGAATCATCTACCTTCTCTATCAGCCAGTTTTTTGTATGATCTTCATTCTCTTTCTCCTGCAGTGTAATTCTAAAAGATGAATAAAACCCTTTTGCTTCTCCAAACTGTATTTCAAAAGCATTCTCCACATGATAATCATGGGTTCCTAAAGCATATTTCTGAAAAGGTTTTACTCTTGTTTCTACCATACTGGTTGGTTATTGCTTATTATTTAAAAGTCGTTCCACTCCCGGTGCAGTTCACTGATTTTATTAATTATTACACTTATTATCCATCCGAAGGCCACACCAATTAACAGATATATCAATGTTTTCAAATTAAAAACCGAATGGAAAATAAATCCAATCTTCATATGGTCACTTAATGATGCTGAATCAGGATGATCAACCATTGAATCCCATGTTGAGAATAATATTCCTATAAATCCTCCTGCAGCTATTATTCTTTTCTTCATTTTGGAATAAAATATTTTATCAAATCTATTTGGGTATTATTTGACCATTCAACCTATTACTTTCTCATAAAAGAGTAAACATATTCTTTACCATCTATACACTCATAAAATATCTGATATTTATAATAATTTTGATGCAGGCGAATACTATCTAATCTTCTCTTTACAGAAAAAGCATTACTTCTATAAAATAAGGTATCAGAGGTACAAGGGACCTTATTTACAATAATTTTATAAACGGTTGTATCCTTAGGCTGATCAACATTATATTTAGGTTCTCTTAATACCTCTTTTGCATGGTTTTCTATTTTTATTTTTTCTAAAAGTACTTTTTCAGATGAACTTAAAGTTCCTTCTTTAGGTGTGGTAAGCCAAAATACAATGAGAAAACCATATCTGTAAATGATCAAACACAGTACTGCGATAATTCCTATTATTAAATATTTCTTCATTAATTTTCTGTATAATATTTTTTTGTTTTTTCATCATAAAAGTAAAATTTAGAATTTTTATATACTCTTGAAAAAGGTGTTGGACTTTTTACTTTTAAGGCATTAAAATTCTTTTGTAATACTGTTGTAGATGTTCCTCCATATCCCATTCCGCTACCAGGTGTTGTGTATGTTTTATTTTCCTGATTTACAAATTGAAACTCTATCAGCTCAAGATCTTCAAACCATCCCCATACAAAAGCTTCATCTTTTGTATACATGTGCCCGAATTCATCTCCTTTTGGATTCTTTGAAATACTGCTGAATTTCACACCTCTTATTATAGAGGAATCATTGGCATTTTTATACATAAGCACAGGATCCCAGTCAATATCTATCTGGTAAGTTATTTGTGGAAATGTAACACTAAAACCTGAGGTATCTGCCGGGGACAGATGAACAACTTTTTCAATATTGAGCTTTTGGTTTTTAAATACACTTAGAACCCCTTCTGCAAAAGCTCCTCCCATACTATGTGACACCACCATTATACGACGTTCTTCTTTGAATAATTCCTGATAAAATTTTGATGCCTGATTTTTAAGCCTGGCTTCTGCAAACGCTTTGCCTTGTTTATACCGGTCTCCCCCCGATGAAAATTTTGTACCGGCTCCGTTAATAAAATATTCTTTTGTGGATCTAAAATACTTCTTAGCACTGCTTTTAAGCCCAATACCCCAATATTGTTCTCCCCATTCACTTCCAGCATAAGGCATTTTTTTATTCCAATATCCACAAATATAAATAATGATTGGATCCAAAATTTTGAATGAAACTTCTGCTCTTACCTTTTCATCTGGTGCTTTAAAGAAAGCATACACTCTTAATTTGGATATTTTCCTATCTTTAGGAACAATATAGGATATCTTCTCCTCACCTGTTACCTGAGAAGCATTAACTAAAGGGGTATCATCATACTGGATAGCCCACTTAAGACCTTTCAATTCTGATTTCGTAGGAGTTCTGCTATACTGTATTGCTTTAAAGTAATATTTAACCCCTTTTTGTATAATCTTAACTTCTTTTGTGCATTCTATATCTTCATAACATTTCACAGCCTTTACAAGTAATGACTGAGTTTCACTTTTTGCCTGGTATTCATCAAATTTCTTCCCTCCTTTTCTCCCATAAAAGGTGTTTTCCTGAGGAGATTTAAAATCCAACGTACCTTTGGAAGCATCTTTCATGATCTGTTCAGCTTCCTTGTAGGATTTCCCAAAGACATTTCTTACGATATTTCCGCCTTCGCCCGCCATATTACTGCATTTTTACCTGTTTACCACTATTGATAAGCACTTCCTTGGCACTTTCTACGTTGATGGCATCTTTTGTACTGATGTAAGAACCAGCTTCCATATTTTCTGTAATATTTTTAGCTGTAGATTTTCTGCCGGCTTCAGCCGTTTCAATAATATTGCTTGCTGTCAGATTGTAGTCATCATTGGCGGTTTCCGTAATATCTTCACCGGCCATAATATTGACATTTCTCTGCGCTGAAGCAATGATATTTTTACCTGCATTGATCTGTACATTTTCTCCGGCAGTGAAAGTTATATTTTTGGGAGCATTAACGATAATATTTCCTTTTCCATCCATTAAATAAGTATTTCCACTTGGATCTTCTATGAAAATACTTCCTTCCTGGTCATTAAAGATCACCTTATTACCACTTCTTGTCTGAATAGATTTAAGGTGATTGTTGATGCTTCCTCCCAGTGCCACCTGCCCATGGAACATCCCTCCCATCGCAAACGGAAAATCCGGGTGATGGTATTCAAATCCTACCATTACCTGGTCCCCTACTTCCGGTACAGCTACAAAACCTCTGTTTTGAGTAATAACATCTGTACCACCTGCATCAGGACTCATCATTCTGATAAAATGGGTAGTATCTGGATTTTTCTGCCAGTCAAACCTCACCTGTATTCTTCCCTGATTAAGAGGATCTGTATTGGAAATAACAGTGGCAACCTGCGGTTCTGCCTTAGGCTGTATAAATTCAGGTTTTGGCATAAAGCCTGTCCCTTCAGCAATTGCTTCAAAGCTTCCCGTGTAATACCCACGGGCATTTACTTCATGAGAAACTTCTGTAATCGTAAGTTTTGTAAAATATGAAGTCTGGCTGGTATCCGGCTTCCGCATTTCGATATCTGCAAGACAACCTGGATATAAAAACGGAACAGTAGTATTTCCTGAAACGGTAAATACTTCTACAGCGGCACTTCCGGCAGCACTTTTCTGAGAATCGCTCACATCCACAAACATATTGGCATTGATAGGAGCCGGAGAAAGTGAACGGGTTTTAAAAATATTATTATTCAGTTCATACGCTTTGGAAGAAATTTCCCCCAGATGTCTGATATTATTTTCAGAGCCTTCCATTTTAGTATGGCTGCTGCTGTTATATCCAAAAAACTGAGGGTTGGTATGAACAGCATTCAGCTCCACCTGAACATCTGTGGCATTACTTCCATATACAAGCCTGATTGGTTTTTCTGAAGGCGGAAGCTTTCCGAAATGAAGGACTTCACCATCATAATAAAACTGTTCACCATACGCTTCTGCCGTTCTTGCAAGATAATTGTAATGGGTTTCGTTATATTGTGCACTATAATTGATATAGCTTTTATTTTGAGTATCTACTCTGAAATCAAATTTCTCTGAACCCAGTGCTTCTTTACATATTTTATTGGCAATAATTCCGGTATTGACAGCCTGATCTCCTCCAAAACTCTGAGTATGGGGAGCAGCATCCATAAGAATGGTAGGGCTCTGTCCTCTCAGTACAATATTTCCAAGGCTCATTTTTTCCTGGCTGAATGCGGCTTTGGTGATGACTCCCACAAAAGTTCTTTCAGGGCTTTCACTTTCATAATCTTTGTATTTGAAGACAATCGTAATTCTCTTTCCCAAAAACTGGCGTGCCTGCTCCAGGGTATGGTTTTGGGTCTCTCCAAGAGAATCATGGGCAAGAATAAGTTCAAAATTGTGATGTCTTCTTGCACTTTGCTGTAAACGGAAATGCTTGAAATGTTTGATAATTTTGCCTTCAATCACAATATCCAGCTTTACCACACGGTTGATTCCGGGAATATGATTCTCAGAAATCTTATCGGAATTCGAGATATTTTTATTCATAGTGATTAGGTGTTTTTTCAGAACTTTATTTTAAATAAACAGTCGTTCTATAAGGTTAAAAAAGGCAGAACAGCATCCCCTGAAACGAGTGTACTATTCTGCCTGATATTTAAATTCTAAATAGGCTTAAGAAGGCCATGCACCGAAGTAAGAAGAATTCCCCAGATCTATCTGTTCTGCACTTACTATAAAACTGATGTACATACTGTTCTCATCTACTGCATCGAAATCTACCTCATGCTGGATGACATAACCGTTGTTCCACTTCAGTGTTGTTAAAGTTCCTTCTTCATGAGATTTATTGAAAGTAATCTCTCCTACAGTAGGCTTGTACTTCCCGTTCAATAAGCTTTCCAGAATGTCTGATTTTTCAGTAGCTTCTACCGTGATTTTGATAAGAGCGTTGGAAGGATCTGATGCTACACGTCCTGAGACATCTGTAGATCTTGATACGCTGTAGTTAAGCTTTAATAACTTTTGTCCTTCACCGTTATTGAATTTTAAAATTCCTCTTGAATTCTTTTCTGCCATGATTTGTAAATTTTAATGGTTAATATTTTTATGATTTTATTTTTCTATATCACCAAATATAGATGTATTTAGAAAACACAAATGGAATTTATTATTAAATTTTAAAAAGTGTCGTAATATTACGACTAACACTTGTTAGGTAAGTTATATCCTACAAATCAGGTGTTTGACATTTATTACTCTTTAAAATAGCAGTATTTTTTTGCTTGTTTAAGTTATTTTAAAACCAAAATCTGATTTTTCAGAATTGATCAATAAAAAGCATCTTCTGATAAAGAATCAAGAAGGACAACAATTTTAGTACTGAAAATACAAATATAGAAAGGTGTTAAAAATAATATGTCTGAAAAAATGAAAAAAAATAAAATCTACCAAATCACTGATGAACAAAGAATTGAAGCGAAAAATAAGCAACATTTGAACGTTTATTAAAAAAAACAAAACAAAAAGCTTGCTCGGTATTATAAAATGTTATACTTTTGCATCACTTTAAAACAACGAAGTAATAAACGAAAACATAAATGGTTTCTTAGCTCAGTTGGTAGAGCAATGGATTGAAAATCCATGTGTCCCTGGTTCGATTCCTGGAGAAACCACTTAAAACCTCTAATTCATTTTAGAGGTTTTTTTGTTGTTTACAGTCTCAATAATTCTTTTCAGTATCTCTTTCATGCATCAAAACTGATGTATTTTCTACGATTACTCAAATTTAATCACACAATAAGGATTTATTTATAAAATTAAATTATATTTAAACATAAATAATTATTATTGAAACAAAACACAAAATAACATCAAAATAAAAATCATGAAACACCAAAGTATTCAAGAAAATGTTAATAATGAATTTAGCATTAAACAAAGCCAGTTTAAAAATGTAATTTCTATTTTCAAAGCAGTAAGCCGTTCTTTTCCCGAAAAAACAGCTATTATTTCTAAAAGCCAGAGTATTTCCTATGCAGAATTGGATTATCAATCTGATCAACTCGCAGCTTATCTTCTGAACTCATCCTTAAAAAAGGGAGCTTCTATTGCAGTCTGCATGTCCCAATCTATAGAGCGCATTGTCTCTTTTCTGGCTGTTCTGAAGGTAGGTTCAGCATACATCCCTATTGACGGACAACTGCCTGCAAACAGAATCAAAATGATCATGGAAGACTCAGAAGCTGAACTTATCATCACTGAAAACCTGTATGCCGATAAATTTGCAGAGATTAAAACTCAATTGATTAATATAAACCAACAGGCCAATGAAACTGCAGAAAATCAAATTGATATCAATCCTGACAACATTGATATGATGCAGACAGCCTATATCATTTATACTTCAGGAAGTACAGGAATTCCTAAAGGAGTAGAAATACATCATGAAGCTTTTTATACTTTTATAGTATCCTTCACAGAGCTTTGGGGGTATTCCGCCAAAGATAAAACTCTTCAGTTCAGCTCAGCCGGATTTGATGTTTCTATTATTGACATATGGGTACCGCTGTTTACAGGTGCAACCATTGTTCTGTATCCTGATAACAAAATCATAGGAAAACCTCTACTGGATTTTATCGTTGATCATAAAATTGAGGTGGTTCCTTTTCTTCCGCCCGCTGTACTGAGTACGTTGCCAACAAATCTTCCCATCGGAGATCTGCATACCCTTTCAATTGCAGGTGAAGTTCCATCGGAGCAAACCATAAAAAACTGGTGCAACAGAGTACGCCTTATTAATGTATATGGCCCTACTGAAACAACCGTAAGTGTTGTGACTCACCATTTCCAGGATGATACCAATCCCCATATCATCGGAAAACCATTGGAAGGTGCTCATATTCACATCCTGAATCAGGATCTCGAATATGTGAGTGAAGGTATTACCGGTGAAATTTATATCGGTGGTAAGCAAGTAGCAAAAGGATATATCAATAAGCCCGCGGAAACATCAGAAGTATTTATTGATGCCCCTGAATGGATGCAGTCTGATCACGGGATCAACTACAGATTGTATAAATCAGGGGATCGTGGATTCTGGAGAAAAGACGGCAATATTGAGTTTGTAGGACGGCTGGATGAACAGGTGAAATTAAGAGGTTACAGAATTGAATTAAAAGAAATTGAGCATCATATAGGACAACTTGCACAGGTTGCAAATGTCGCAGTTAAAGTTCATCGTCCGGAACAAGGACAACCCATTCTTGCTGCATTTCTGGAACTTTATGAAACAGATAAAGAACATATTACACTGGAAGACATCCGTGCAAGACTGAAACAAAGCCTCCCCACTTATATGCTTCCTGAAAAGATCATATTGTATGACAAACTTCCTTTGACCATTACTGGAAAGATTGACAAGAGCAAACTTCACATTCCATTGCAGCAAACCATGAAAAAGACGAAAGAAAAGGTGGATACATCAGATCTCAAACAGGAAATCACTGAAATATGGATGGATTTACTGAACATGGATGAAATAAATGAAAATGACAATTTCTTTGAATTAGGGGGACATTCTTTAATGCTTGGGCAAATGCATTCCCGTTTGCCGCTGAATATCCAGAAAAGGATATCACTTCCTGAGCTGTATCAGTTTTCAACCATATCTCTTTTTGTAAAAGAAGCTGAAGCCCGCTTGATACAAAATCAGCTTAGTCAGCAGCAGAAAGCCCTTCTTGTGGAAGAACAGCTTATAAAAGATGCAGAACTTCCATTTGATTTTGAGATTACTGTACAGCCGGATCCCAAAATTTTAGCCGATCCATCTGCAATTTTCCTCACAGGAGTTACTGGTTTTGTAGGCTCACATTTACTGGAAGAACTCATTCCCCGAAACCCAAACGCCATTATTTACTGTCTTGTAAGAGCCGAGAATGAAGATTTTGGATTAGAACGCATCAAAAGTACTTTTTCAAAATTCAAACTTGTATGGAAAACAGAGTATGAAGATAGAATAAGAATTGTTTTAGGTGACCTGACGCAGCCGAAGCTGGGTATTGATGATAAACTGTATGGAAATCTCCTGATAAACATTGAGGTAATTTACCATATGGGAAGCGATGTAAGCTATGTAAAACCCTATGAACATATCAAAAAACCAAATGTTGACGGAATGGCACATATATTACACCTGGCAGTGCATGAAAAAACAAAATTCCTTATCATATCATCATCAATGGGCGTTTACAGCTGGGGCAGAAGCTTTACAGGAAAAACATGGATGACTGAAGATGATCCTATTGAACAAAATTTACCCGCCGTATGCCGTGATATGGGATACATCCGTAGTAAATGGGTAATGGAAAGCATGGCTTCCAAAGCCCGTGACAAAGGTCTCCCTTTGATTAATTTCCGTCTAGGGTTTGTAGTTTGCCATGGAGAAACCGGAGCAACTCCGTTAAACCAATGGTGGAGCTCTTTGATGCGTTCCTGTATTGAATTAAAAGCATTTCCGCTGGTAATGGGATTGAAAGATGAAGTGATTACTGTAGATTATGTCTGCAAATCTATTGCTCACATCAGTCAGAATCCGGATGCAGTAGGACTCAACTTTAATTTGAATCCTTTACCGGAACATGATCTGTCTCTTACTGATTTTTGTGTACGCATCACTGATTACTGCGGGCTGGAAATGAAAAGCTTAGATTTTGAAACCTGGTTTGAACAATGGAAACGAAATCATGACACACCTGTGTATGCCCTACTTTATCTATTTTCTGATGATATTCATGAAGGAAAATCCCTGGTTGAAGCTTATGAAAACACCTACTATTTTAAAAGCCATAATACGGAGCGTTTCTTAGAAGATACAGATATCAGGCCCGCCATTTTTAATAAACCAGTTATGGAAGCCTATCTAAGGTATATGAAGATGATTTAAAAATCACCAATTACATTCAAAATAACTCAAAACCTCTAATTCATTTTAGAGGTTTTTTTGCTTTATATGCAAAATCAGAGTAAGGGAATTAGCGGTCAGTTCAAAATTGGGAATTGACAAAAATTATATATTAAAAAAAACGAGATCATTTATTCAGCCAGTTCAGGCACTCCGCAATCTGTGTCTTACTGATAAAAACTTCAGCATTCACCTCCGGTTCAGGAGAGAGTCTTAGCTCTACTTTCTGGCTGGAATGTTTGATGATTTCGGAAACAGCTTCCTTATTAATGATAAACTTGCGGTTTATTTTAAAGAAAATATCCGGGTTGAGTTTCTGAATTATATCTTTAATGGTATCATCATAGATATAAGTCTGATAATCTTTTGTGGTAAGGAAAAGGTATTTCCCGGAAGCAAAAAAATATGCAGTGTTATGCTCGTCTATTGATTTCAGTTTATTTCCTTCTCTTACCATAAAACGTTTCATTACCTCATCCTGTACCTGCCTTAATGAGGAAATGGATTTGAGCACCGGTTCGGGATCAAAATTATTTCTTATGGAGATAAACTTCTGTAAAGCTTTATGCAAATCTTCTTCTTCAAAAGGTTTCAGAAGATAATCAATAGTAAAATGCCTGAAGACTCTCATGGCATATTCATCAAATGCGGTAATGAAAATAATGGGGGTAAAAAGCTCTACCTGCTCGAAAATTTCAAGGCTCATCCCATCACCAAGGTGAATATCCATAAAGATAAGATCCGCTGAATCTTTCTCAAAAAAATCAATTGCCTGTTTTTTGGAACGAAGAATAACAGTCTCTGTAACAGGGACTATGTTCTGTGCATCCAAAAGATTTTTCAGATAATTCACAGCCAGCAGCTCATCTTCTATAATGGCAATTTTCATAACGATGCAAAAGTACAAAAAAACCGCTAGAACGATTAAGTTCAAGCGGTTTCATCTGTATTGAATTTGATATGAAGTTCTATAGATTAGGATTATTCTTCTTCGCGCTCATTGGATATTCAATGGTATATCGCGGATCATTCTGCTGAAGAATATACTCTTGGCCATTGATTGTATGGCTTATTTTTTTCTGATTTGCTCTTCTTAAGTCGAACCATCTTTGTCCTTCCAAAGCAAATTCCCTGAATCTTTCATCCAGGATAAAGTTCATAAATGCTGCAGAATCCATTGAATTCACTGCATTTTGTACTGAAGTATATCCTTCCGGAGTATATCTGTTCTTCATTACTTTAAGAAGGGTTTCCTTAGCTTCACTAAGCTTATTCAACTTTAATAATGCTTCAGATTTGATAAAGTACTGTTCTGCTGTTCTGAAAGAAACTTTGAACTCTAAGCTTCCTCCTTTAATCACTTTATACTTACTACTATTTTTTTCAAAATACATGCCAAACCTTTTATCCGTAGTGCTATTGTATGAAGAAATCAGTTCCGGCGCTGCAAAAGACAGGTTCTTTATAGAATTATCCCATGTATTGTCCAAAGCCATGATAGATTCCGGGGAAGCATAATGGTTGGGAGGTGTATTTACGGTATTTAAATTGCTCAAATCTCCTTTTACCGCCAATACCTGATCTGCATAGTTCAACGCTTTATTCCAGTCTCCTTCATATAGAGCTGCTCTTGCCTCAAAAGCCAGCAATGCTATTTTTGAGAACCTGTAGTTTACTCCGGCTGCCTGCTTCTGCTCTACCATAAGATCTTCTGCTTTTTTAAGATCTGAGTGAACCTGATTGTATACTTCCCGTACTGAAGATGGTTTCAAAACCTGCTCTAGATCAATTTCAAGATTGATTGGAACTCCTCTGTCTGTAGAAGCCGTAGCATTGTTGTAGGGTTTCCCGTACAAATTCACCATATCAAAATACAGGTAAGCACGAAGTGCATATGCTTCTGCTAAAATCTGACTCTTCTCAGGTGAGTCCTGCATTGTTTTGCTTCCTTCGTTAATAATCTGGTTAAGATAAAAGTTCACAGAGTAAAAGCTTACCCATGGAAATTCCGTAGATGCCGGATCATTGTTAGCATCTTTCCACATCGCAATTTCACGGTAGGAAATAAAATCCGTGGAGTTATCATCAATATTCACCTCATCGGTACGAAGTGCCACCAGAGATTTATGAACAGGGTATTTTGAATAGGCAGATGTAAGTACTTTTCGGTAATCTTCAGCAGTAGTAGGAATAACCTTCCCTTCAGGCTGAATATCTAAAAACCTGTCACATCCGATCGTCATAAAGCTAATTGCAGCAAGTGCTATGATTGTTGTAATTTTTCTCATTTTTCTCAAGTTTTAAAAAGAAACATTAAATCCTACGGTTACCGACTTGGTGATAGGCTGTGCATAAATATTACCATACGTTTCAGGATCGAAATATCCGTTATATCCGTTACTGAATACAAACAGGTTACGCCCTTCAACACTCAGCCTCAAACTACTGATTCCCATAGGATTTGTAAATTCTTTAGGAAGCGTATAACCTAAACGGATGCTGCTGATTCTGATATAGCTGATCTCTTTTGCCCATACATCCAGTAAGCTGTATGCATTGGAACGGTTTCCGGCAAACCATTTATTCGCCATCCATCCGTCCGGATTAGCTTCCATATCAGGACTTGTAATTCCCGGAAGTGAACCTCCTGCTTCATAGATATCTCTAGTGTAGTTTCTTCCTCTATCCAGTTCCATACCGCGGTAAGAAGGCGTTCTCATTACGGTTTGCTTCAGATTGAAAGTTGCAGAGATCGTAAGGTCAAAATTACTTACCTTAAACGTGTTGATAATACCTCCGGTAAATTTCGGATCTCTGTCTCCAACATACGTAAACAGGCTTCTCAGCTCTGCGTTTGAAAGTTTTGTATCTACAAGCTGTCCCGGAAGAAAATCTGCATATACATCATATAATTTAAAGAATTCTGCAGCTGAAATCTTTTGATCTCCTTTCCAGAATAATGGGTTTCCGTGCTCATCCATTCCTGCTGTTTTCAAAGCAAAAACAGCATTTACAGGAAGCCCTTCTCTTGAAGGAAGCAATGAATTATCACGGGGTTGTTCACTCAATACTCTACTTTTGTTGTGAGCAAAGTTGATTGTAGTCGTCCACTTGAAATTATCATGATTGATGTTTCTGGTAGATATTGCCAATTCAAAACCTTTGTTCGTCAAACTTCCCCAGTTCATCATCGTATATTCAAATCCTGTTTCAAGAGGAGTTTCTTTCATACTGATCATATCCGTACCTTTTCTGCTGTAGACATCAGCGGTAAGACTCACACGGTTATTGAACAAGCCTAAATCAAGTCCGAAGTTGGTATTGGTTGTTTTCTCCCATCTCAGTTTATCGTTTGGAGGGCTGATCACATTGATGATTGATTCTTTTCCTCCCGGAAGAATTGTTGCATCATTATATTCACCAATAAAGAACGGCGATGTGTTCCTGTCTATATTTCCCTGAAGACCATAAGAAGCTCTCAGCCTAAGGTTGGAAACTGCAGAAACATTTTTCATAAAGTCTTCCTTCGTTACCAGCCATGATCCTGAAACCGCCCATATCGGAAGGTATTTATATTTTTTATTCACCCCGAACAGATTGGTTCCGTCATATCTTACACTTCCGAAGAATGTATATTTCTGGTCAAAAGTATAAGATGCCGTAGCAAACATAGAAGCATACGCATTCTCTACGGGAGCTGCTTCACGGTATGTTTCATATCTTTTATCTGCTGCAAAACTTGAATTCGGGAAAACAATTGCCGTAGCTCTTCTGGTCTTTGGATCATATCCGAAAGCCCTTGTAATGGTTGTATTATCTTCTGTCTTACGGATCTCCGTACCTGCCATCAAATCAATTTCATGCTTTGAATTGATCTTTGTGCTGTATGCAGCCTGTAATTTCCAGTTGTACTGAAAGAAATCATTATCCCAGTTTTGTTTTACAGCACCCGCCGGCAGAAAGTAATTGTATTTGCCGTCTTTGTAATAACGGGTATTTTCTTTCATTTTTCGGGTGAAGTACGTATTCTCTGCGGCAAACTTCTCTGTTTTATTAGCATCATACTGAAGTCCTAGCTGAGAGGTAAATCTTAAACTTTTTGAAGCTTTATATTCTAAGTCTAAAATCGCTTTCAAAGAGTTATTTTTCAGCGAATAGTTTGTATTTTCTCTTTCTTCAAGGAAATTGAAAGGAATATAACGGTCCTCAAAACCATCCATATCTTTATCATAATTGTAGCTTCCGTCTGCGTTGAAAGGCTTCATGTAAGGATTGGCGTTTCTTGAATAATTAACAGGGTTTATTGAAGCATCAGCATCCGTTACAAAAGATGTACGTTCACTCTGCGTTCCGAAAATAGAGATTCCTGCATTTAACTTATCGCTTAATTTATAGTTGTTTTTTAAAGTCAGGTTATAACGTTTAAAACCTGTACCGATAGTTGTTCCTTCTTCATCATAGTATCCCAGGGAGAAATAATAATCTGCACGATCACTTCCTCCGGAAACACTTAATCCATATTGCTTGTTAATGGCATTTCTGTACAACAGTTTACCCCAGTCTGTGTTGTTGTTTCTTAAACTGTTGATTTGTCCGCGTGTGAATGAATTCAACGCATCAAAACCTCCGTTTCTGAAAGCATCAAGCTGGTTGTTTTGGGTTAAAATTCTCATTACTTCTCCTTTATCTGCACGGTAAGTAAGATCAGTACGCTTGGCAAGCATCAGTTCCAGGTCTACTTTTTCAGAGGCATTCAAAAGATTCAGTTTCCCAAAATCAGGACGCGAGGTCACGAAGGTATCTGCTGAGAAGTTCAGTTTAAGACTACCCTTCTTTCCTTTTTTCGTGGTGATGGAAATTACTCCGTTTGCTGCTCTTGCTCCATAAATAGCTGTTGCAGCCGCATCTTTAAGGATGGTAATATCTTCAATATCATTGGGGTTCAATCCTGCGATAGAGAAGTTCTGAAGCTGGTCTATGTTGTCTTTATCGGTGAAATTCGGAACATCATTTCCTTCTAACGGAAGACCGTCAATTACCCATAGCGGATCCTGAGGGCCGGAAAGGGAAGCTGTACCTCTGATTCTGATCTTCGCAGGGCTTCCCGGAGCTCCCGTTTCAGGAGTTACTGCCACACCGGCAATCTGCCCTGCCAGCATCTGATCTACACTGGCAACACCAGCCTGGCTGATGTTGTCCATTTTTACTGTAGAAACGGCTGAGGTCTGCTTACGTTTTTCAATTTTCTGGTAACCGGTGATGATTACTTCCTGAATTTTATTTTTATCTGTAACTTCAGAAGTTAGTCTTATAGTATAATTGGTCTGCCCTTCATTAAGCTGAATCACTCTTGATTCATAACCAGGATAGCTTACCGATACAGATTTGGTATCAGCAGGAATTTCCAAGATGAACTTTCCATCCTTATCAGTCACTGTACCTACAGATACACTTTCGATAATTCCTTCCAATTCTGTTTTTGTTGAAACAGATTGAGTCTCGATTTTTATAGATGCACCGGCAATTATATGAGAAGTATTTCCGTCTTCTATTTTCCCGGTGATGGTTTTCTTTTGCTGGGCCATTGCTATATTAGCAGCCAAAAGAGGTAAAAGTATTAGAGTTTTTTTCATTGCCGTTTATTTATTTAAAGCCTCTTGTATACGAATGATTAAATCTGTGTAATGTGCTCTGGAAGCATCATCACCTCTGTATCTTGTTCCGTTCAGTAAGTCCAGAACTTTCTGAAGTTCCGCTCTCTTGTAAGTGGTGACTTCAGATACTCTCTTCATGGATGAATAATTGATATTCCTCAAACTGTGATCATCTTCATGGAAACTACAGATGGTTGGGATATTCAGAGTTTCATCTGTTTTCAATCCTTTCACTGCTGTTTTTTCAAATAATTTATTCACCGAAACAATCAGGGCATCCACATAGTTTTTCTGAGTCATTTTTTCAAGCATCGTAAGGCTTCCTTTTTTATTAAAAATGGCTGTTCTTACCTGATCAAATAATTTCTCAACGGTATAGATCTCTTCTTTTGAACCTGACATCTGATGCTTCAGCTCATTTTCAAGCAACCTCAATAATCGGTCATCCATAAACAGGGAATAGATATTTGCATACTGCATTCCTCTTGCCATGGTATATGGAGTCTGCTCGAATGGTCCCATTGGTGAATCTTTAACCGGATACGTTTTTTCTGTAATCGGATTAAAGAATAACCACTCCGGAAGGTTGATTGCATTTTTAACAAGATAATCAACAGCTCTTGTCTGTATTTCAACAGGAACGGCTTCATAGGCTTTCTTCTTGTTTCCAAAAACCGTATTATTCAGATAAATTCCTCCCACATTCGCCATCACATGACCTGTATACAGATCCCATTGTCCGATAGCTCCCATATACAGTTTTCCGGCATCCGTATATTCTTTACCATCTTCATAGGTCCATTTCAAAAGGTTGTTGATCACCACTTTCAGGTTTTTCATCCCATATTCACTGGCTTTCATGGCATCATCTCCCAAATCTTCAGACTGCGAACGCGGATCAATAGTTTCCAGGTAGCTCTGCTGCTCACCATAGAAATACATTGGATCATCTTCGTGCTTTTCAATTAAATTTCTCAGCGCTTTTTTCTCTACAAATTCATCAGGATACCAACGGTAGCCCCAGTCTATGGCATATTTGTCATAAAGACCGATTTTCGGAGTAATGGCTGTAACCCCATCTTCCGGCTGAGCTACGTAATTGTAACGTGCATAATCCATAATGGACGGTGCCGTCCCCCCCATTTTGTCCGTAAATTCTTTGGAACGAAGCGACTCTACAGGGAATGCAAAGGATGCTCCCATATTATGCTTCAGTCCGAAAGTGTGTCCTACTTCGTGGGATGAAACAAAACGGATCGCTTCTCCCATGTGCTCATCACTGAATTTATTTCCTCTTGCTTTCGGGTCGATAGGCCCTGTCTGAATTCTCATCCAGTCATGAAGAGAAGTCATTACATTATGCCACCAGATGATATCTGCTTCGATAATTTCACCACTTCTCGGGTCTACTACAGAGGGTCCCATTGCATTTGACTTTGGCGAAGCGGCGTAAGTAATCACAGAATATCTTACATCATCAATATCAAAATCTTCATCTTTTTCGTCCGGCATTTTCGCAATCACTGCATTTTTAAATCCTGCTTGCTCAAACGCCGCCTGCCAGTCATGTACTCCGGCAATGATTTTCTCACGCCATTGTTTTGGAGTAGCCGGGTCTATATAATAAACAATAGGCTTCTTAGGCTCTACCAGCTCACCTCTTAAATATTTTTCTTTATCTTCGTCCTTCGGTTCAAGATTCCATTTGGTAATGAAGAATTTTTCATCCATTTTTTGCTGATTGTCATTAAATGACCAGTGTTTTTCGGAGAAAAACCCTACTCTTGAATCAGCGATTCTTGGTTTCATCGGTATTTTAGAAAGAAGCACAAGATTCGTAGTAACACCAAGGGTTACCGGAAGATCTACTCCTCCTTCATTTACAGAAGTAGACAATTGAGACTTCACCACAAGGTTCTTGGGGAACGTCTTCACTCCTTCTATATAAGAAAGGCTTGATTTCACAGACCCTCCTAATCCTACATTACCCAGAACATCATTGAAGCTCTTTTGATTTCCATCAAAAACTTTATTGACTTTAATGGCTACTGCTGTAGAATCACTGTTTTGGGCTTCAATATCAAAGACTTCAATCACAGATTCCGAAAAGTTGTCTTTCACCGATTTTGTAATCGCATCATTTTTTGGGGATGACACTTTAGGAACCAGCGTTTTCACCCATACTTTTTTAGCTACAGGGTCGCGGTGAAAAGAGATGACCTTATTTTCATAATTCATACCTTTGTTTAAACCCGCTTCGTTTACCTGCATTGGCACCTGTGATAGCTTGTTCACCACCAAAAACTGTCGTCCCATCAGACTGTCAGGAATTTCAAAATAAATATCCGTTTTTACCTGAATTGTATTAAAAAGTCCCTTTTTATAAGTCCCTTTTTTTATCAGTTCTTCAATTTTTTTTGTTTTCTTTGATGAGGATGTCTCTGTTTTATCCGTCTTTTCTTTGTTGACCTTTACTGTATCTTTATCTTTCTTTTGTGCTACTGCCATTGGTGAAGCCATAGCAAGACCGAGATACAGTGCAAGCCTGTAATTCTTCATTAAAATAGTCCGATTCATTCCAAATAGTAAATATCTTAGTTTCAGTAAGCAAAGCTATAGGTATCGTGAATCATATATATAATATTGGGGAGTGAATGGTGATTTTTTGGGAGTGAATGGATTTTTTATTTTTACTTCATTAATGGCAAAAAACATACAAAATATTCACCATCTACAGAAATATGAAGAAGATTATTCTTAAAATACTCATAAACTTGATTCAAATAATCAATTCCGAATTTCTCCCCCTGCACGGGTTCAGTTTTTGGCTGCCAGGTGTTCTTCACAGTGACCCCGTTTTCGTCAACAATAATGATAATTTCCAAAGGCTGATCTATTGTTGCAATATTGTGTTTGGTAGCATTTTCCGTGACAATCTGAAGGGATAAATACGGAATTCTTTTTTCGAGACTTTCAGGAGCATTAATAATAATTTCAAACCTCAGTTCTTCGTCAAACCTGCTTTTCAGAAGCTCCATATACTGCTGTATAAATTTGATTTCCTGCGAAACCGTTACAATATTTTCCTTCGGAGGTATGATGAGATATCTGTAGATCCTGGAAAGATTCATGGTAAATTTCTGCGCATTTTCTTTATTGATCCCGATCAGCATATAAAGAGAGTTGAGAGAATTGAAAAGGAAATGCGGATTGATGTTATTCTTAAGCTGCTGCAGCTGGTTGATCACTTCTGCTTTATGCATCTTTTCGTTCTCTACTAACAGTAAATTCTTTTCAGACTGTATTTTTTCTTTTTCCTGATAAGCCAGATTGGTCGCTCGCTGGAATAAGATAAAAACTGTTACAATAAGAAACAGAGCGGCCAGAAAAATATATACTGTATAGGTTTTTATCTTGCTTATATTTTCATCAATGATGAAATTAACGTGGTTCACAACCGCATATCCGTCAAAATTGTCTGTTTTTAATGGTTTTATAAAACGTGTTACTTCAACGCCAAGGTATTCTGAGATCGCTGTTCCTTTAGTATATCCTGCTTCAGTTCTGCCTGATAGTGTATCTTTCTCCTTAATATCCGTAAAGTCAAAAATATTCTTTCCGATGTATTTTTTCTCCGGATGGGTAATACAAATTCCTTCTTTGGTAAAGACATATGCATAGGTATTGGAGCTTTTGTCTACATTGATAAAGTACTGATGGAGATCATCCAGGCTTACGGTAGAACCATAATACAGTTTATTTTTATCAGGCAGCATCAAGGAATCATAACTCACCCAATACATACTGTCTTTTTTGGTGATCAGAAGATCTCTAAAATGACCGGATCCGCTGTTCTTTAAGACAATCGCTTTCCCTTTATGAGCTGTCCTTTTGAAAATATCAGATAACGGATTATTACTTTCTGTTTTTCCGGAAGCAGTATTTTCATAATAATACCAGCTGTAAGGCAGAAGATTTCTTTTTTTGTTTAAATCATTTAAAACCAAAGAATAATCTTTATAATTCTTCAGGCCGTCTTTCTGAATCAATGCGCGAAGCAGATACTGATAGTCCTCAATATTTCTGAATTCATGTTCTACAGATTCATATTTACGGAAGAAAGTTTTCTTTGCAAAATCATCAGTGTTTTTACGGCTGTCTTCGGTAATTAAAAGACTTAGCACAGCAAATGCTGCCACTGCAATCAAGCAGGCAGATAAAGCGGTGATGTAAATGTATTTTTGGGATAAGGTGTGTTTAAAATTAATACTCAAGTTTCTCTGAATTGTTGTTCTCCTACCTAAATTATTCGTTTGCAAAGATATAACAAAGATTTCAGTACCATAAAGTGAATTATTTTTATGTTTAAAACCGCCGGTAAGCAAGCCTATTCTTTGACTAAAAACATGTATTTACAACTATATTTATTTCAAAAAAAATAAAAAACCACCATAAAGATGGCAGTTTCAATGTATTCAGATTATTATTTTTCTACAGTTTTTTTAATAATTCTTCGGCATTCAGGATCGTGGCAAATTCTTCATTCAGATTAGCTAATGCCATGAGATGAACCAATTCTGCCTCATATTTTTCTCCATGTATCCCTACTCTGTCAAAAGCTGCTGTAGCATCAGAAATCACGTAGGTTTCATATCCGAAATTTCCTGCCATTCTTGCCGTAGTGGAAACATAATGATTGGTTGTAATTCCCAGAATCACCAGGGTATTTATTTTCTGAAGATCTAATTTTTCTTTCAGATCCGTTCCTATAAAGGCACTGTTTACGTTTTTTGTAATAACAGGTTCATTATTTTGAGGTAAGACATTTTCATTAAATTCAAACCCCGGATCAGATTCATGCAATTTAGATTTAAGATTTGTTGAGCTGTGCCGGATGTGAAATATTGGTAAATCCAGATTCCGCCATACTCCCAGTATCTTTCCGCTCAATTTTTCTGCTTCTTTATTATTTCTGTTTCCTCCCCAATAGCTTTCATCAAGAAATCCTTTTTGAATATCAATAAGAAGCAATGCCGGTTTTTTGTCTCTCAATTTCATCTGTTTTTATTTTACATCATGAGTTGAAAAGTCTGTTCATAAGGAACATATTATATTCATCTTTCATAGGAGAATCAAAGAGATCAAATACATGCAGCGCACCGGGAATCACCCATAATTCCGTTTTCACTCCTGCTTTATATAAAAGCTGAGCATATTCTATACCCTCATCCCTTAAAGGATCCAACTCACAGGCAACAATAGTGGTTTGTGGTAACTTTGAGAAATTATTAAAATAGGTAAGATCCGAATATGGAATGCTTTTATCCTTATTTTCTTTACCCAGAAAATGCAGCCACGCTGTCTTTGCATAATTTTTATTCCATAATGGTATATCAGTAAACTCTTCCATTGAAGGAGTATTCAGTCTGTTGTGAATCACAGGATATAGCAGAAACTGATGTTCTATATTTTTAATATTATGATCTGCTGCCATCTGCGTTACAGCCGCTGCAAGATGTCCACCTGCACTTGCCCCGAAAACGGTAATACGGTCAGAATTAATCCCCAGCTTTGAATCACTGTATTTTATGATCCATTGTAAAGCATCAAAACCATCTAAAACAGGAATAGGAAACCGATATTGAGGAGACAGCCTGTAATCAACAGAAATAATGGTTGCCTTAAGTGTATCTGCTATCTCAAACATATGGTCATCCACCTGCTCCGGCAGCCCGAAAACATATCCTCCTCCATGAAAGTAAAGGAGAACCCTGTCCCGGTTGAAGCCTTCAGGCTGATATATGTGAAGTCTGATCTCGTATCCATCTTCTGAACTTGGTATAAAAATATCCTGTACTACAATATGATCCGGTTTTTTAAAAGGATGAGCTTTCGTAAATTCTTTTCTTTCCTGCTGAATAACCTCCGGAGCATTCAAAAATAAATTTCCATCAATTTCCAATGAATAAGGAACATTTTCAATACTATTTTTTAAATCACTGTTTATTCTATTAAAATCCATATTATCTTAAATATTTTATTCTACATAAGCGATAAAACCACTTTCCGACAGGATATTTCCTGTTTTTATTTGTAAATTTAGCCTATCAACATCATCCTTTCCAAGTATACAAATGATTGTATGGAACGAACAAAAATGTAAGTATGAGTATTAAAGAATCATCCACCAATAATGAAAATAAGAAAACACTGGAGTCCAGCTGTTCTGAAATATATGCTGTAAATCTGATCAGTGGCCGCTGGATTCTTTCTATCTGTTATCATCTTAAACATGGAAAACTGAGATTTTTTGAACTGAAGGATAGGATCCACAATATTTCTGAAAGAATGCTTACCCTGCAGCTAAAAAAAATGGAACAGGAGGAACTCGTCGCTAAGAAAGTATATGCAGAAGTACCCATAAGAGTAGAATACGAACTTACAGAAATTGGTAAAAAACTGATCCCGGTTTTAGATCAGCTGGAAATATGGGGCAAAGAACATAAAAAAATAAAAAAAATAACGGACCACAAGTAAAGATGGTCTATTTATTTTACAGAGTTTATAATTGTATCCTATCTGAACAAGAAAGGGAAGCTGAGGTTCTGTTTTAAAGTCTTGTGAGATTCTATTAACAAAATCCGAGTAAAAGTAAAAATCTCCTCGGAAAACAAGATTAATAATAGCTCTATCTAAAGAATCAGGATAGGTAGAATCAGGAAGTGTAAGTCTTAAAGTTAGTTAATATCATCATTCAGACAACAGATTCAGCACGCTATATTTTTAAAATTAATTATCTTCGCCTACAAATCTTATTTGAAAATGAAGAAGATCATCTCCGGGATATCTATTTTTTGTGCCATCGCTATCTCAGCTCAGGAAGCAATCCAGTTTCAGGAGCTACCTTTCAAAGACATTATTGCCAAAGCCAAGAAGGAAAAGAAATTGGTTTTTATTGATGCATATGCTTCCTGGTGTGGCCCATGTAAAATGATGGAGAGAAATGTTTTCACCCAGAAATCCGTGAGTGATTATTACAATACCAACTTCATTAATGCAAGATTTGATATGGAAAAAGGAGAAGGCAGAGACATCGCTTCCAAATTCGGAGTTCGTTCCTATCCTACTTATCTTTTCCTGAACGGTGAGGGTGAGCTTGTTTCCAGAAATACCGGTTATATGGAAGAGAGCATGTTTGTGGCTATGGCTCAGGATATCAATTCGCCGGGAAACAAAAAAGGATCTCTGAAAGATCGTTTTGCCAGTGGTGATAAAGATCCGGAATTCCTGATCAACATTATGAAGCTGAACGCCAACACAGACTATGATTTTGCCAAAAAGGCTTCCGAAAGATATTTTCAGAATAAAAAGAAAACCGAAGAACTTACAAAAGATGAAATCGGCCTTCTTCTTTATTTCGTAAAGTCGTCAGAAGACACCAATTATACTGTTTTCTCATCCAGAAAAGCAGAGATCATTAAATTTCTTCCTGAAGAAACCTACAATGAATTTGATGCTCAGCTGAAATTAGGAAAAATAGTAGAACAGTCTATTGATGATAAAAATAAAAAGATCAATGATGATTATTTTTTAAAGACGGCTGAACCATTGGTAGGAAAAGAAGCTGCGCTAAAAAAACTGAATCAGACTAAACTCAGCTATTATGAGCAGAACAGTAATTTTCCTGAATATGAAAAAGCTGCTTTAGACTATTACAAAAATTCTGACTCGTTTGACCCTAATGAACTTTTGAGAGCTGCCTGGATATTTGCAGATCATGTGAAAACGCCGTCTTCATTAAAGAAAGCTACAGAATGGGCAGAAAAATCTGTCATGAGAAGTGAAACTTCAGAAAACACTTATATTCTTGCCAAACTCTATAATCTTACAGGAAATAAAGAGATGGCAAAAAACTATGCTGAAATGTCTAAAAATATAGCAGTTCAGGGCAATAAGGATTCTCAACTTGCAGATGAATTATTAAAGCAAATAAAATAACACCACATACCGAATGAAATATAAATTATTAGCAGCAGGCATTTTAGCTTTCCTGTCGGCAAATACATTGTACGCCCAGGAACAGGAACAAGGAGGACAGGATAAAAGTTTATACATAAAAGGAAATGCTTTATTTGCTCCGATAGGAATTTTAAACTTTGGAATAGAAAAACAGATCAGTCCAAGATATACCCTTCAGGGCGATGTTTTCATTTCACCATGGAAATCTTTTGCAGGACACAAATTACAGTTTTATTCCGTCTCCGCTGAAGGAAGATACTATTTTGACGAAGCTTTCAAACATTGGTATGTGGGGGCCAACGTGTCTGTTGCCGCTTATAATGCTTCAAAATGGAATTATTGGAATGACAATACCGTTGAAAACTGGAATAAGGAAATTCTTGTTAATTCCAATCTTTACCAGAAAGGATTCTCTGTTATGCTGGGTGTTACTGCAGGATATCAGTTCCAGTTATCTGAACGATGGAATCTCGACCTGTATGCAACGGTAGGGACATCACAAGGTTTTTATAAAGGCTATGACAAATCCACAGGAAGACGTTATGATTCTGCAAAAAATTTCAACAAAAGTGGTGAAATCATGCCATACAGAGGAGGTGTAATGATTTCCTATAAATTAAAATAAGGCAATGAAGCTATTCGGAAAAAATCATATTATCATTTTAGTAATCACTTTTGTGATTCTTTTTTTGATGAACTATATCGGAAATGATCTTCCCGATAAGTTGCAGAGAGCTTTATTAACTGCTTTTGCAGGAGTTGTTGGATTAACGATCGGGCTCTTTATATTAAATAAGGGCAGAAATGATAAAAATCCGCCCCAAAATTTTGATTAATTAATCTTCATATACCACATACCGGGTTCTGATCTTTTCGAAACTTTCCAGATCTTTTTTCCAGGAATTTTTAATTTCCTGAATTGATTTTCCATCAATGATCTGTTTTCTGAAAGTATCAGTTCCGGACAGGGTATCAAACCAAAGATTCTTCAGAAAGAAATCCTCTTGAGGATTTTTATAATTCTGATAAGCTTTGATTACCCATTCCAGGTTGAGTTCTCTTAAGTCTTTAGGATATTCTGAAAGATTTTCACCATAACATAGTTTTCCGTTCAGAAATGGATCCTTTGCACCATAGCTTGGTTTTGGTGTAAACTGATAAGGCAGATTTTCCGTCCATGGAGAACCATAAATCTGGAAAGGAAGATCTGTTCCTCTTCCTACAGAAACCTGAGTTCCTTCAAAAAAGCAGAGACTTGGATATAAATTGATTGCTTTATCATTGGGTAAATTCGGAGAAGGTTTATCAAGTATCGGATAACGCTGCTTTTTATGATAATTCTTCATCTGAATAAGTGTGTATTTAGCCTGGACACCATTTTTCAGCCATTTTTCGCCATTCACCATCTTTCCATATTCTCCTATGGTAAGCCCATACACTACAGGAACTTCATGCATTCCTACAAAACTGGCCCATTTTTTTCTCAATACAGGTCCATCTGTATATCCGTCATGCGGATTAGGTCGGTCCAATACCATGATCTCAACATTATTTTCAGCCCCTGCTTCCATGAGATAAGACAGAGTGGAAATATAGGTATAAAATCTCACCCCAACATCCTGGATATCAAAAATAACAATATCAATTCCTGCCAGCTGCTCCGGCTTTGGCTTTTTATTATTGCCATACAAAGAAACAATTGGAATTCCTGTTTTCACATCTACTCCGTTTTTCACTTTTGCCCCCGCATCAGCATCTCCTCTGAAACCATGTTCAGGAGCAAAAATCGACTTGATCTTTATTCCGTTTTTTACCAGAAAATCTACCAGATGAGTTTTGTCACTCATCAAACCCGTCTGATTGGTTACCACTCCTATTGTCTTGTTTTTTAAAAGTGGTAAATACATTTCAGGCTGGTCTGCCCCGGTTTTAAAATCCTGCTGAACTTGAATCTGAGAATAATATTGATTGAATACTCCTAAAAAAATTAGGCAAATCAGAAGTAAATTTTTAATTTTGAAATCTAAATTCATAAGCTTGAAATTTCCTTTATATTTCTCTAGAAAAATAGCATTTTCCAAAGATAACAAAAATAACCTTTCAAGGGTTATTATCTTCATTGGCAGGCTTTCCGTAGCATTGGGAATTATTGTTTCCTTAATTACTGTAGCCACCGGTTTTGGTTCAAAAAAAGCGATCAAAGAGAGACTGGCAGATTTCAGCGGACATATTACGGTAAGATCAACACGTTCAAATTCCTCTTATAACACTTCCGTACTTGATAATCAGGGACTCAATATTGCCAAAATAAAAGGACTTCCTGATGTGGAAAGTACTCAAAAATATGTGATGGTTACCGGAATTATGCGTAATGAACACAATTTTGCGGGGATCATATTTAAAGGAGTCGGAAAAGATTTTGACAGTTTAAGATTTAAAAAATTCCTTATTGCCGGTACTACTCCAAAAGTTACAGAGAAAGGCTTCAACAATGATGTTGCTATTTCGCAAAAAGTAGCCAATGATCTCCATCTTAAGGTGAATGACAGTATTGTTACTGTATTTTTAAAGGCTGATCAAAAACCACTTTATCGTAAATTCAAGATTATAGGGATCTACAGAACTGATATTAAGTTGATCGATGAGCAGTTTGTTATTGGTGGAATCAACCATGCCAGAAAAATTCAGGATATGAAACCTGATGAAATTGGCGGAATAGATATCTTTTTGAAAAATGTAAACGATATCGACAAGGATTTTCCGGAAATTGAAAAACTGATCGGGTATAAAAACTATGCTGAAAAAGCTACTGAAAAATTTCCGCAGATTACAGACTGGATCAGTATTTTTGACACCAATATAGCTTTGATCATTATTATCATGCTGATTGTAGTAGTTATTAATATCATCATGGTTCTTTTGATTCTTATTATTGAAAGAACAAATTCTATCGGTCTTCTTAAAACATTAGGAGCAAGCAATTCACAGATAAGAGCTACTTTCATCAATTATACCCTGATTATTATGATTCCAGGACTTTTATATGGAAATGCTATCGGATTGGGACTTATTTTGATCCAGAAATTCTTTGGAGTTATAAAGCTTAACCCGGAAAACTATTATGTAAGCACAGTTCCGGTAGACCTTAATCCTATCGCCATTATTTCTATCTCATTGGGTATTCTTCTTATTTCAGGATTGGCTTTAATTATTCCGAGCTACCTGATCAGTAAGATATCTCCTGTGAAAGTTATTAAGTACAACTAATCTGATAATTGATTAGTTATACGTTGCCTGTCAAAGGGTTTTGATTTTATCCACAACTTATCCACACGTTATCCACAGCGCAGATAATTTTAAAAGCCTTATCTTTGCGCCGCATATAAAACATTTATGAAATACGCAAAAAATATCCTTGAAACTATAGGTAACACACCGCTGGTAAAGCTTAACAAAGTATTAGGTGAAGATTTCCCGGCATTAGTATTAGCAAAAGTAGAGACCTTCAATCCCGGAAATTCAGTAAAGGACAGAATGGCTCTTAAAATGATAGAAGATGCTGAAAAAGACGGCAGATTAAAACCTGGAGGAACTATTATCGAAGGTACTTCCGGAAATACAGGAATGGGACTTGCATTGGCAGCGATCATCAAAGGCTACAAATGTATTTTTGTAACCAACTCTAAACAGTCAAAGGAAAAGTGTGATATTCTCCGTGCTGTAGGAGCTGAGGTCATCGTTTGTCCTACAGACGTAAAGCCTACTGACCCCCGTTCTTATTATTCAGTATCCAAAAGACTGGCAAAAGAGACGGAAAACGGATGGTATGTGAACCAATATGACAACTTATCCAACAGAGCGGCTCATTATGAATCTACAGCTCCGGAAATCTGGGAACAGACTGAAGGAAACCTGACTCACTTTGTAGTAGGGGCCGGAACAGGAGGCACCATCACAGGATGCGGAACTTTCTTCAAAGAAAAAAATCCAAATATTAAAGTAATTGGTGTTGATACATATGGTTCTATCCTAAAAGAATTCCACGAAACCGGAGAGCTGCACTACGATCATGCTTATACCTATATTACAGAAGGTATCGGAGAAGATATCATTCCTGAGAATTATGACATGTCTGTAATTGATCATTTCGAAAAGGTAACGGATAAAGACGGTGCTATCTACGCCAGAAAACTGGCTAAGGAAGAAGGAATTTTCTGCGGATATTCTGCAGGAAGTGCTATTGCATCTTTGATCCAAATGAAAGATCAGTTTACTAAGGATGATGTAATTGTAGTTTTACTTCATGACCATGGTTCAAGATATGTAGGAAAGATCTACAATGACGAGTGGATGAAAGAAATGGGATGGCTGGAAGAAAACAAAGAGGATTAATAAACCACTTTACAGATAACAAAAAAACGGAGCAACATTTTGTTCCGTTTTTTTTATTTTATTGTTTGATATTTTCTTTTAATCTACTTTTAAGAAAACTGTATTCTTTCTCACTCATTGCTTTCCTTGGAAACATATAGCTGTATTTTCCTTCAAGGGAAATAAATTCATTGTTACTGTCAAAATATTCAAAATCTTTCCATTCGCTGGTCTCTTTTTCTCCATCAATATTCACAGTGAAAAAATTCTGATCAAATCTGATTTCGTACAGTTTACACTTTTCCAGAACATTTAAATAATGATTCACCTGTTTTTTCCATCTTGAAACCTTATTAACACTTACTGACAGAAAAACAGCGCAAAGCAAAAATATAAAACTCAAAAAGTATAAAATCCCTTTACTTTCTTTGCTCAGATTATCTTTCAAAAGAAAAACAATAAAAACAATCACTGCTGCTGCAATGGTAGCAATCGTTTTACTTTTCGTTGTAGGTGAAAAAAGCAGACTTCCCTGATTACCGCTAAAATAAATATCTTCAAAAATCTTTCTGTCCGGTTTTAGTGTAATCACCTTTTCTTCATTCATAATTATAGAGTTTGCTTTAAAAAGCTACAAAACTAAACTAAATATCTTCATATTGATCACGTATTGCAGAAAGTTTATTCATCAGCTCTCTGTTTCTGCGGTTCAGCGCATCCAGTTTTTTCAGCATATTATGAATCACTTCAAGACCTGGAAGATTGACTTCGAGATCATAATACCAATTGGCAAATTTTTCCAGATCGGGCAGATCATCATACATCAGATAATGGATATTGTCTTCAATCTGTATATTCAGCAGCCCATAGTCTACAAGCTCATCAAAAAAAGTGATTTCTATATTATAGATTCTTACGAGTTCTTCCCGTGATATTCTTTCACTCATAGCTTAGGAATTTTTTAATTGTTCAAAAAGTTCTTTCTGCTTTTCGGTAAGGTTCGTTGGCAGTTTCACTTCATAGGTTACAAAAAGATCTCCATGTTCTCCTTCTTTTTTATAGACAGGAAAACCTTTTCCTTTCAGCCTTACGGTGATTCCCGTTTGGGTTTCCGGTTTTACTTTAAGCTTTACACTTCCTTCCAGGGTATTAACAGTCACTTCTCCTCCCAAAACAGCAGTGTACAGGTCGATCACAACTTTAGTTTTCAGATCATCCCCGATTCTTTCAAAATTCGGATCAGCCGGAATATTGAAGGTGATATACAAATCTCCGTGAGGGCCTCCGTTTACCCCCGGATTCCCATGTCCTTTCAGTTTGATTTGCTGCCCGTCATATACTCCTGCCGGAATGCTGATTCTGACTTTCTTTCCATTAATATCAAAAGTTTGAGGATGAGTTTTCGCAGCATCTCTCAGATTCAGATTCAATTCTGCTTTGATATCCTGTCCTTTGAATTTTCCGGAAGCTCTTCCCCGTGAGCTTTTACCAAATCCACTTCCTGCTCCACCGAACATATTCTGGAAGAAATCTGAAAAGTCTTCCCCTTCACCAAAATCAGCGCCGGAGAATCCTCCGCCATAATTTTGTTGTTGATATTGTCTTTGTTGCTGTTGTTGGGCTTTTTCGTATTCTTCGCCGTGTTTCCAATGTTCTCCGTACTTATCGTATTTAGATCTGTTTTCCGGATTGCTGAGCACTTCATTGGCTTCATTCAATTCTTTGAACTGTCTTTCTGCTTCCTTATCATCGGGGTTCAGATCAGGATGAAGTTTCCTGGCCTGTTTCCGGTATGCCTTTTTAATATCATCCTGTGTTGCGCTTTTATCTACGCCTAAAATTTTATAGTAATCTATATAAGCCATAGAAATGAGGTTTACCCAAATTTATGAAATTTAGGTCTGAAAATTGTATAACAAAATGTTAAAAATAAACCTATCTTTGATAAAAAGCACCACATGAAAGAGGTACTGAAAAACTACTCCGGAATCCTATTTTTACTTTTGGGAATCACTATTGGAAGCATCATTGGAATTGTTGCTCCCGGTTTTGTAGAATATATAAAACCTTTGGGAGATATTTTTCTTAATCTTCTTTTTGTGAGTGTAGTTCCTTTGGTATTTTTTGCGGTATCCAATTCTATTTCTTCTTTGGAGCAGCAATCAAAATTTGGAAAAATCATCCTTGTGATGTCTCTTACCTTTTTATTCTTTATTCTCACAGCAGCTGTTTTTACCATCTGTGCAGTATATCTTTTCCCGGTTTCAGGAGTCTCAGGAAGTTCTGAGATCATTTCTGAAGCGGCAAATGATGATACATGGGGCAACAGGATTGTAAGTTTCTTTACGGTAGGTGAATTCACTGAACTTTTTTCAAGAAGGAATATGCTGGCTCTTCTGGTATTTGCGTTTCTGACAGGATTTGCGGCTAGGAAAACCGAAGAAAAAGGACAGCCTTTCAGGGTTTTTATTGCTTCCGGATATGAGGTGATGAAAGAATTGCTTTTACTGGTCATGAAACTTGCTCCCATTGGTTTGGGTGCTTACTTTGCTTATCAGGTAGCCACTTTAGGTCCTCAGCTTTTTGGGTTTTATGCTAAACCATTAGGATTGTATTATGTTGCAGGAATCATTTACTTTCTGGTCTTCTTTTCAATTTATGCTTTTATGGCGAATGGACAGAAAGGAGTCAAAAGTTTCTGGACCAACGCGATCTACCCAACTCTAACTGCAATAAGCACCTGCAGCAGTTTTGCCACCATGCCTGCCAATTTACAGGCTGCATCAAAAATCGGAATAACCAACTCTATTGCCAATCTGGTGATTCCTATTGGGACGACCCTGCATAAAAACGGATCTTCTATGTCTTCAATCATCAAGATCTATGTAGCATTCTTAATCATTGGAAAAGATTTCTTTGATCCGGCCAACCTGCTTTTGGCATTGGGAATTACTGTATTTGTCAGTATTGTGGCCGGTGGTATTCCTAATGGTGGATATATCGGTGAGATGCTGATGATCTCTGTGTATAAATTACCTCAGGAAGCGATCCCTGCTGTAATGATTATCGGAACTTTGGTAGATCCTTTAGCCACAGTGTTGAATGCTGTAGGAGACATAGTCGCCGCCATGTTTGTCAACAGGTTTGTAAAGGTCTGATGGTCATTTAACTATTTTCTTTAAAAGATGAACTCATTTTACAAAAGCATTGGCTTATACAACACCATTACTATTGATCTCAATATCAACAGTGCAGAACTTATACAAAGGTTATGGAAAGTAACTTACAAAACCAATACTACTTTCATATCCCTGGAAAAAGATTCTTCAATTCCTACCCGGTTTGAATATCGGGGGATGATTGATGCAAACACTTTCACCATTAAAAGAAGAGCAAGACTATTTGATATGAACAGAAACAACCCTGTATTTCATGGAACTATTTCTGATAAAAATGGGCAATCTTCTGTCTCCGTAGAATTTTTCCCCTCAGGATTTCAGATTTTTAATTGGGTGATGATTCTGTGCTTTTGTTTAATTATGATTTCTGTCAATATACAAGGTGATCAAAGAGATCTTATGTTCGCTGGAGTAGCTTTGGTAATTGCTGTTGCTCAATATTTTATTCTAAAAAGAGGAATTTCAAGAGGCAAATATGAATTTGAAAGAGAGCTTATTTATATTGCACAAAAACCTTAAATCTATATTTACTCACTCCGTTTTACCGGTTCCAGCTTTTCATATTCATCGGGCGTGAAAAGTCTGTAATGAACTTTAAAAGTTTTCCCTAAAGGTGTTTCCAGTGAAAAGCCACCTGGCCCGAAACCGTCTGTAACATCTAATGTAAAATGTGAATATTTCCAGTATTCAAAAAGATCACGGTCTATCCAGAACTCATATCCATTGATGGTTCCGATCATGGCATCATTCATCCTGGGAAAAAAGCCTCCTTTTTCAAAACATTGCGGCTGTGTGCCTTCGCAACATCCTCCTGCCTGATAAAACATGAGTGGTCCATATTGATCTTCAAGTTTACGAATCACTTCAAGAGCCTCTTCCGTTGCAGAAAGTCTTGATATTTTTGCTTCCATTATTTTTATTCTAGCTTATGGCAAACCTTATTATTAAAAAAGATCCCGGCAAGTAATTCTAACCGGGATCAGCAACACATCATCAATTAATTTGAACCGGCAATATCCAAAACGATTCTGCCGTCTATCTGTCCTTTTTTCATTTTATCGAATACCTCATTGATATCTTCAAGTTTTGCAGAAGTCACTGTAGCTTTTACCAATCCTTCATTGGCAAAATCCAATGCTTCCTGCAAATCTTTTCGCGTTCCTACAATAGACCCTCTCACCGTAATTCTTTTCAAAACCGTTTCAAAAATCGGCAGTTCAAAAGAGCCGGGAGGGAGGCCGTTCAGAGCAATAGTACCTTTTCTTCTCAAAACATCTATTCCCTGTTTGAAAGCAATAGGTGAAACAGCCGTAATCAGCGCACCATGCATCCCGCCGACTTCTTTATCCAAATATTCTCCGGGATCAGTATTTTTTGCATTGACAACCAGATCTGCACCTAATTTTTTTGCCAGTTCAAGCTTGTCATCTGCAACATCAATGGCTGCGACATGCATTCCCATTGCTTTGGCATACTGAACTGCTACATGTCCCAACCCACCGATGCCTGAAATGGCTACCCATTCTCCAGGTTTCGTTTCTGTTTCCTTCAATCCTTTATAAACAGTTACTCCGGCACATAAAATAGGAGCAATTTCCAAAAAGTTAACATCAGACTTCAAATGACCTACGTATCTTGAATCTGCAATAACGTATTCTGCAAAACCGCCATCTACACTGTAGCCACCGTTTTTCTGTGCTTCACAAAGGGTTTCCCATCCTGTGATACAGTAGTCACAACAGCCACAAGCACTGTACAGCCACGGAACTCCTACCGCATCACCTTCTTTTACAAAAGCCTCAGGTCCGCAAGCTACAACAATACCTACCCCTTCATGTCCTGGAATAAGAGGCATCTTAGGTTTTGCAGGCCAATCACCATCTACAGCATGCAAGTCTGTATGACAAACCCCGCAGGCAATTACTTTAACGAGGACTTCATATCTTCCGGGTTCTCTTACGGGTACTTCTTCAATTTTCAGAGGCTGGCCGTAGCCCTGAACTACTGCCGCTTTCATTGTTTTTGGAATCATATTTTATTTTTTGGTTTGAGTTATTGGGCTATTAGTTTTTATCTCCAAATCTGAACATGTAATTCCTCTGCGTGAGGGATAGTAAGGGCGGCGAGGAACGAGCCGGTGCGGAATACAATGCAGCACCGAAACGAAGTGCAGCCCTGCATAGCCCGACCGTTTTGCCCTGGAAAAAGCCAAGGCAATCGGGCACGTCCTAAATAATATTAAAAGAAACCTAGCTTATTCTTGTTATAAGAAATCAGCATGTTTTTGGTTTGGCGGTAATGATCGAGCATCATTTTATGATTTTCTCTTCCGATTCCTGACTGTTTGTATCCTCCGAAAGGCGCTCCTGCAGGGTAAGAGTGATATTGGTTTACCCATACTCTTCCGGCTTCTATCTGACGGGGAATATTATACAGCTGGTGAGCATCTCTTGTCCAAACGCCTGCACCAAGACCGTAGATGGTATCATTGGCAATTTTCACCGCATCTTCTTCATCTTTGAAGGTGGTAAACGCCAGCACCGGACCGAAAATTTCTTCCTGGAAGATTCTCATTCTGTTGTTTCCTTTGAAAATCGTCGGCTGAATGTAGTATCCGTCTTCCAGATCTTCACCAAGGTGGTTTACTTCTCCTCCTACCAGAACTTCAGCTCCTTCTTCTATTCCCAGCTGGATATAGGAAAGGATTTTATCTTTCTGAATTTTTGAAGCCTGTGCTCCCATCATCACGGTTTTATCCAGAGGATTTCCTACTTTGATGGCTTTTACTCTTTCGATTACCTTTTCAATAAAAGCATCTGCAATATCTTCCTGAACGAGTAATCTTGAAGGGCATGTACAAATTTCTCCCTGGTTAAGGGCAAAAAGAACGGCTCCTTCTATCGCTTTATCTAAAAACTCGTCATCGGCATCCATTACAGAATTGAAGAAAACATTCGGTGATTTCCCACCCAATTCCAAGGTCACAGGAATGATATTTTCTGTTGCGTACTGCATCACGAGACGTCCTGTAGCGGTAGACCCTGTAAATGCGGCTTTTGCCACTTTCGGATTGGTCACCAGAGCTCTTCCAAGTTCTGCTCCAAATCCGTTGACAATATTGATAACCCCAGCTGGTAAAAGATCTCCAATAAGTTCCATCAAAACCATGATGGAAACGGGGGTACTTTCTGCGGGTTTCAAAACCACACAGTTTCCTGCAGCCAATGCCGGAGCCAGTTTCCAAACCGCCATGAGTATCGGGAAATTCCATGGGATGATTTGTGCGATTACTCCAAGGGGCTCGTGAACGATCAGCGATACGCTATCTTTATCCAGTTCGTTATGAGATCCTTCATCGGCACGGATAACAGAGGCGAAATATCTGAAATGGTCAATCGCCAAAGGTAAATCCGCAGCCAATGTTTCTCTCACTGCTTTTCCGTTATCTATGGTTTCTACGGTAGCAAGATATTCCAGATTCTGCTCTATTCTGTCGGCAATTTTATTCAGGATAATACTTCTTTCCGTAGAGGAAGTGTTTTTCCAGGTGCGGAATGCTTTTTCTGCGGCGTCTACAGCCAGTTCCAAATCTTCTTTGGAAGAATGGGCAACCTGAGTGAAGTTCTTGCCATCCACGGGCGAGACTACATCAAAATACTGCCCTTTAACAGGTGGCGTGAATTTCCCGTCAATATAGTTATCATATCTGCTTTTAAATTCCGGACGCTGTAAAAGCGTTGTTGATCTTGGTTCTGTAATAGTGCTCATATTAGTCTTGTTTTTATTTTTCGATAAAGCCAAATTACAGTGACATGCCCAAAAGAGTATAGCACAATCCTATAAAAAAAGTGTAAAATAGTGCAAAGGGTTCAATTTTAGTATTTTATTAACAGCAACGTACTTCCAAATTCTCTATATTTGAGTTACCTCCTTTTCAAAAAAATTTAGAAATGAATAACAATAGTAAGATTTTATTAAATACTCCTGAATTACGTAAGGAAAGCCAACTATTGAGTCTTGTTGAACACCAGACGAAATTCAATCTAAACAATTGTGAATTCAGTATTTATGAAACTCATAAGACTGCTTTCGATGTAAAACTTCATTTTGAAAATATTGCATTTACAGCGATGCTGAGAGGTAAGAAACATATGAAACTGGATAATAAGACCAGTTATTTTGATTATTATCCGGGGGAAAGTATTCTGGTAGCCCCGGGGGAAACCATGGTGATTGATTTTCCTGAGGCGGATGAAACCCCTACCCAATGTATTTCTTTAAGTCTTAATCCTGATTTTATAGAAGATTCTCTGAATTATCTCAATTATCACCTTCCAAAAGTGGATGAAACTTCGCAATGGAACATTCAGCTGGAGGAATATTTTCTGTTTAATAATAAAGCTTTGGCTTCCGCGACCAATAATATTATGAGAATTGCCATGGATGATAATTCACAAAAGGATATCATGGCTGATTTTGCACTGAAAGAGCTTCTGATAAGACTAATGCAGACCCAGGCAAGAGGTATGGTAGAAAAAAATATTGTTAAAAATAAATCCAGAATAGGTTTTGTAGTAGATTATATTAAAAGAAACCTACACCAGAAATTGTCTATTGACAGTATCGCGAAGCTGGCCTATGTAAGCAAGTCAAATTTCTTCAAAATGTTCAAAGACGAACTGGGAACTTCCCCTAATGATTTTATTTTGCAGGAAAGGATCACCCGTGCGAAAGAATTATTAGCCAGCCAGACAAGCATTAAAGAAACAGCTTTTCAAACTGGGTTTTCAGATACAAATTATTTTACAAGAGTATTTAAACAATTGGAGGGAGTAACTCCGAAAAGTTATCAGGACAAAATGGTTCTGAGATAATCTATTTACAAATTTATATAAAAAAGAGCCCCATTTCTGGGACTCTTCTTAAAAAATATATTAAAATTAGATCTTAATACTTGTCATTCTGCTTAATATTCGGGTTTGCCTGAATAGCAGAAATAGGAATTGGCCATTGCCATTTGAAGCTTCCAACCGGAAGATTCTGTGCTACAGGAGGTGTACCTGTACCATCAAAAAGATCTCCTTTACCTGATCTCTGAACAGGAAGACCTAGTCTCTTTAATGTATACCATCTGTCATTTTCAAATGCAAGCTCCAGTCTTCTTTCTTTCAGGATAGCATCTAAAAGTGCCTGTCCTGTTTCTGTACCAGGAGTAAATGTAGTATATCTTTCAGCTCTCAGTTTATTTAACAAAACTAATGCCTGCGCACCATTACCTGTTCTGTAATAGGCTTCAGCAACGTTTAGCAACACTTCAGCTCCTCTTAAATATCTTACCGGAACGATATTAGATGGCAAACCAGTAATACCAGCATATTTTGTAACATGATTATACTTTTGTTTGCTATAGATATCTGTAGTAAAATAAGCAGATTTTCTTACATCATTATCTGTATAGGCAGTATATAGGTCATAATCTACAACAAATTCTGATCTTAACGCTGGAACAGCCTGATTGTAAGCAACTCCTACTGTGTTTTGCTCAGCTGCGGAATTTGATACCTGGAATAAAACGCCATCATTAATATCTCCTTCTTTTTCTTTCCAAATCTTATAAAAATTAGATTTTAGAGTAACGCTGGAAGAAATTCCCAATGCCAGTTCACCATATTTGATTGTGTTAGCATAGTCTCCTCTGTAAAGATTTACTCTTGACAATAATCCATATATTGCAGCCTTGCTCAATCTTCCTTTATCCAAATCATTTTGAGTAATATTATCAGCAGCAAATAATAAATCTGCTATAACTTTATCATATACCTGATCAACGGTAAGATTTCTGGATGATGTATTATTTAGAGGAGAATATGTCTCTGAATAATAAATTCCGATTGTATTTTTAGCTTCTGCAGATTGAGTTGGGATTTGGGAATATGCTCTTACAATATCAAAGTGAGCTATTGCTCTTAATGCTCTTGCTTCAGCTTCCAAATTTGTTTTCTGTGTTCCGGACAATACTCCGTTATTGATATATTTCAAAACAAAGTTAGCTCTGCTGATTACAAGGTAAGCAGCAGTATACAATCCTGTTGTTTGTGAATTATCTGATGAAAATTCAAAGTTCGAAGCAGCAAAATTGGTATTTCTTCCTGTAGTTGTACGAACAAGGTTATCAGTGGTAAGATCACCCATGATAAGCTGATTTCCCGTATCACTAGTATAATACCCGGCTCCTTTAAGAGCTGTATAGGCACCATCCATAGCTTGTCTGAAGGTCTCAGGTCTGGTCATTGCCTGCTCCTGATCTTCATTGATTGACGAGATTTGATCTAGATTTCTGTCGCAAGACGTTAACGAAACAAAGATGGTTAACGCAGCTAAACTTATTTTTATTATATTCTTTTTCATAAAGCTATTCAATATTAAAATTCTAATTGCAGTCCTACCAAGATTGTTCTTACAGCAGGGTAAGTATAAAGGTTATATGCTCCCGGAACAAACAATGCTGTAGATTCACCAGATCCTACTGAAACTTCAGGTTCTCCGTGGAATTTAGTCACTGTAAATAAATTCTGTCCCTGTACGTATGCTCTAAGCTTATTGATAGGTGATTTGTCTCCTAAGAATGCTTTATCAAATGTATATCCTAATGTAAGTGATCTTAATCTTAGGTAATCTGATTTTTCAATCCACTGATCAGAATCACGCATACCGTTTGAGTCAACTTTCTGGAATACTCCTGTGTCTCCAGGATTTTGCCAAACCTGAGCAGCAGCCTGAGCCATATTTCTACCTGCAACAGCCAAAGTCGGGTCAACAGCAGCCATGTACATGTTGTTATAAGTATATCCACCTAACTTGAATGTGAAATCTGCACTGAAATCAAGTCCTTTGTACTGAACTGTAGTTCCGAATCCACCAAAACTTTTTGGGAATGGAGATTTATCAGTAATAGGAACTGCATTTGATGCGCTGTAAACATCTGTAACGTTTCCTGCCTTATCATAATACAATGCTTTTCCATTACTTGGATCTACTCCAGCAAATCTAACATTATAAAATACATATGGAGTTTCTCCTACTTTCATATAAGTATCTCCTAAGTTTCTTTCAGTCTGCCCGTCTGCTAACTTATCAAGAATTGATTTCTGGAAAGATATATTAGCATGTAAATTCCATTGGAAATCTTTCTTTTTGATTACATCTACGCTAAGCTCAACTTCAAGACCTTTCTGAGACATATCTCCCGCATTGATATACTGATAGTATCCTCCTTCCTGCTTGTCCAAAGGTACAAGCTGTACGAAATCTTTTCTCTTATTCTTATATACTTCTACGGATCCACGAACTCTTCTGTTCCACATCGTGAAATCTACCCCTAAATTGGTGATCGCATTAGACTCCCATTTAAGATTGCTGTTACCAATGATATAATAACCTTGCGAAGATGTACCAGGATATGAAGTACCGTTAGCTCCATATAAACCATAACTGATATTATTAACGTTATAGTAGTCTGGTAAAGTACCGTCGTTACCTGTTGTACCGTAAGATCCTCTAAGCTTTAAATCATTAATAAATCTACCTTTCATGAAATCTTCCTTCGCAATATTCCAGGCAGCACTTGCAGACCAGAAAACACCACTTTGGTTATTGGCACCAAATCTTGATGAAGCATCTCTTCTCAATGATCCTGTTACCAAATATCTACCTTCATAATCATAGTTTAGTAAACCTGCTAAACTGAATAAAGTATTTCTTACCTTAACCCCAGTAAATGTATTTCTGTCAGAAGGAGTTGTGATAGAAGGAACATTGATTACCGGAGATTTCAATCCGTAAGCTCCACCGTTCATTGTTTCGTTGTAGTTATCGTTATATTCGATAAATCCTAAGAAATCAAAGTTGTGGCTTCCGTATGATTTTTTATAGTTAATGGAGTTGTTCCAAGTATAATTAAACGTGTAGAATGAATTTTTGTTCAATGAACCTGTAGGAACTTTGTTCACTGTAATATCCAGGTTTGAACCTTTTTTCAACCACTGAGTTCCCATGTACCAATCGAAAAGTCCGTTGAAGTTTGTTTTAAACTTCAGACCATCGATAATTTTGTATTCAGCGAATAAAGTTACCGGAATTCTCAGTCTCTGATCATCTAATCTGTAATTACGGATTTGTTCAACAACGTTGGAACCCGCTCTCATTGTTTGATTATAACTTCCATCCGGGTTATAAACCGGCTCATATGGAGCATATTTATACATTGCTCCAAATGGGTTCTGAGTATTGTTTCTATCTCTGAAATTCTGAGTTTCCTGATACTGAACACCAAGGTTAATACCAACATTCAGTTTTTCACTCAGTTTATTTGTAAATCCAAAGTTACCTGTATATCTCTTAAGTCCGTCGATATCTCTGATAATCCCATTATCAGAATCATATCCTAAAGAGTAATAGAAAGTACTTTCTCTGGAACCTCCTTGTGCACTAAATAGGTAAGACTGAATGCTTGAAGGTTTTAACAGGTCCTTTTGCCAATTGTGATCATAAACAGCAAGTGCATCAATTTCCTGTTGAGTTCTTGGTTTAAATCCAAGGTAACCTAATTGATTCTGGAAATCCATCAATTCCCTAGAATTCATCATCGTGTAATTTTTGTCTCTCAACTTTTCACTGAAACCAAACTTAGTTTCAAATGAGTAGTGAGTTTTCCCAGCTTTTCCGGCTTTAGTAGTTACCACTACTACTCCATTTGCTCCTCTCGCACCATACTGTGCTGTAGCAGCAGCATCTTTAAGAATTGAAATAGACTCTACGTCTGCAGGGTTGATTGCACTAAACTGTCTTGCAGTCATATACATACCATTTACTACATAAGTAGGCTCTGAAGAACCACCAACACCGGCAATACCTCTTACCTGAATGGTAGCAGCAGCACCTGGCTGCCCGGTAGTACTTTGTACAAATACCCCTGAAGCTCTACCCTGTAAAGAGTTACCGATAGATGTTGTAGGAGAGTTTCTTCTGATTTCATCACCACCAACAACAGCCTGAGCCTGGGTAATTTCATCTGCTTTTTTCTTCTGGTATCCAGTAACGATTACTTCATCGATCTTATTCTCCTTCAGAACAGAATCATTCTTAGATTTTTGTGCAAAAGCAGTTTGTCCTAAAAAAAACAAAGCTCCAGCACTTAATACATGTAACTTCACATTCATATTAACAGATTTTAATATATTCAAGGGACAAATATGTCGATAAATATCTATAACATCAATTCGTCAAACGTTGAAAACAGGCTTCCAGAAAGGAGATATTCACATTCAAAATAAAAAAATGATAGAGAATCATTTTAATTGTATTTAAAAAATTAACAAAAAATAAGTCAATTCAAACATTAACGGAATTTTAATAAATTTTAAAATTAAAATCAATTTAAACTTATTTAAAATAAATAGTTAAAAAAATAAATACAAAATATCACTATCGACGAAAATAATAAAACAAATGAATTTTTAATTGTATTGAAAATGGAGAAAAAAACACCTTATTTTCTTAAATTTTACATAAAAAAGGTACTTTAAAAGGCAGTCAACCCCTATTTCAAGACGGGGTTATTCGGATTAAAATAAAAAACCGTTAATATATTATATAGATAATTCGGTTAAAACCAGTAAAATTTTCCGTGATAATACATGTAATTTATTAACCATTTCTCTCTTAAAATTAAAAATAATTCAACCTCATAAATTTTGAAAACATTCCCAGTTTTACATTTATAAAAAAAATAAAGCACCCCAAAATAGAGGTGCTTTATATGATAAATCATGATAATCTTATTGATGATAACTGTAATATCTCGCTCCGACTAAAACCGGATTTTCCGTTTCAATAGAAACAAGCCCAAAACCTTTATATTCAATGTTTACAGATTCTTTAAGTTGCTTTCTGTGAAGTTTCTCATAAGTATTAAAGTCCACAGCGGTTCTTTGATTCAAATTTTCAAATAAGTTCCATTTCTCCACTACATTCTTCCAGTTTCCGGATATTTTTCCGGCAAAAACTTTTGATTTTGAACCGCTTCCATAGCCTATAAAACCAATTTCTTTCCCAGATAAGTCTTCATTTTCATTAAAAGAGGTTTGTAATGCAGAAAGAAATGCCATAAAGACAGAAGCTGTGTACATATTTCCTATTTCGGAAGAAGCTCTTTGGGTCTTTTCTATTTTATTACCGATTAATTTTAAATAGTCTTCAGATTTTGCAACAGCTTTCTGTTCCTCTGCTGTTTCGTAGGACAGACCATTCTCAAGGCTGTAGATTTCTGTAAAAACTCTTTTTCCATGAAAGGCATACGGAAGATGAAAAATAATATATTTCCAGTTTTCATAAGGTTTTTCCTGTCCGGTTATTTCTTTGTAATGCTGGTAAGCTTCTTTTATTCTGTCCTGATAGCATTGGTTAGAATATTGCCCGTCAAAAACAGGCTCATCCGTAAAAATTTCAATTTTTTCAGGATATGTTTCCGGAGCACCCTTCAGGTCTTCTTTATTATATGTCCTTCTCGGCTTGAAAAAATCAAAGACACTTTCTGAAGCTACTCCCCAGTTATTTTCAATTTCAAGAAGGTCCGGCTGTGAAGAAATCAAAAGAGCTACTGCTCCTCCTCCCTGTGTATATTCTCCTGAAGAAGCCAATTCATATTTAGCATAATCACTGGCAATCACGACTGCTTTTTGATCAGGATTCACCCTTACAAAATCCAACGCATTATGCAGTGCATCTACTCCTCCTACACAGGCAAAAGTCATATCAAGCACATCACAATTTCTGAAACATCTTGCTCCAAATTCTTTTTCCAACACCTGTTCTACCATCTGAACTGCATAAGATGCTGTAGGCTTTGCCGCATCCACTGCACTTTCTGTTCCCAGATATACTCTTACTATTTCCTTAGGATTAATATGATAATCTTGTATAAGCTTCAGTAATGCTTCTGCGGCAAAAGTTGCTGCATCTTCGTGAACATCAGAAAGTCCCATTTTATGAAGACCTAAGCCTTTTTCCAATTTCGCTGGTTCTATTCCTCTTTTTTCTGCCAGATCCTTAATTTCCAAATATAAACCAGGCACATAATAGCCCGCTGCCTCAATTCCAAAACTCATAATTGTCTAAATTTTAAACGAATTTATGAAAGATACTGCAAAAAACAGTGGTAAAAAATACTGATTTTTGTAATATTATTAAAATCTAACCCGCCTTATCCTATATTTCTATCAATGAGCATTCAGGCATGATAAAAGAAAGCCGGCAGATCTGCCGGCTTTATCTATTATTTATAGTTTTCAATTGCTTTATTCATCACATCAATCTGCCTGTTAATGCTTGCCGCATTTTGTGGATTCTGTTTCAGCAGTTCCATTTTTTTACTCAAGCCATCTTTCAGCATCTGAACCATCATCATTTTAGCCTGTGGATTATCAGCCATCTGGTTTTTGGCATATCCCGCTACTTTGGTAATACTTTCTGTTGCCCTAAGGTTATCTGAAGTCATAATCCAGTTGAAACCGTCTTCTGCTGCTTTTCCCAATTCCGGATTCTGGAATTTAATAAATGGATAGAAAGCAGCAAGAGGAGCTATATTCTCTATCTGAGAAGTAATTCTGTTCTTTACAATAATCGGAAGCAACTGAGCCTGCAGTGCATCTGATGCTCCTTTCATATCAATTTTATCCGCCAGATTATTTGCTCTTGACGGATCAATAGAAAGAAGTGCACTCATCGAACTTCCTTTAACAGCATTTGAAACAGCGCTGATTCCTTTTTCAAATAATGGAAGGTATTTTTTATCTTTTGTTTTTCCTAAAGCAGTAATAGCCGCAGCCTGCGTTAATGTTTTAGGATCATTAGAAGCCAGTTTTTCAACTTCAGTGCCTAGCGCCTTCATCTGCTCAGGATTAGTAAGATCTATTAAGTTCAAAGCCTTTATTCTTACTCTGAAGAAAGGATCTTTCAATGCTGCTGCCAATAATTTTACTGCGGCAGAGCTTTTTCCAGCCTGATCTTTGATCCCGGTCAATGCCAGATACCTGCTCTTAAACTCCTTAGAGTTTGTAAACTGCATCAGATTCTGTTCAGGGGTTTTGGTTTCTGTAATATCTGCCAGTAAAACTCCGTCAGCATTGATATTAACAAGATCAGGAGTCTTGGAAACATCAAAACTAAATGTATTTTTTGTCTCTGCATTTACCCAGACATTGTATCTTTTAGGTTTGCCGTTGTCATATACATCTATAGCCAGAGGAAATTCAAATGGCTTTTCCTGAGTTTGATTAATGGTTACTGCAACCTGTTTTTTCACAGGCTCAAATGTAAATGAGTAATTAAGTTTCGGGTTTCCGCTTCCAAAATACCACTGATTGAAGAACCAGTTTAAATCTTTACCGGAAACTTTTTCAAAAGACAGCCTTAGCTGATGTGCTTCAGCATTCTGATATTCGTTGGTTTTAAGATAGTCGTTCATTCCTGCAAAGAAAGCATCGTCTCCAAGATAATTTCTCAGCATATTTAAAATCCCACCTCCTTTCTGGTAGGTTACCAGATCAAAAACATCTTCACGGGATTCATAATTGAACCTTACCAGATTCTTATTAAAGTCGGATGGGTTGTGAAGGTAGTTATTCACATCGGTCATCAGGTGATAATCTGCCTGATCTTTTCCGTATTTATATTCATTCCAAAGGTATTCGGAATAGTTGGCGAAGGATTCGTTAACAGTAAGATTGCTCCAGCTTTCTGCTGTAACAAGATCTCCAAACCAGTGATGGAACAATTCGTGTGCAATGGTATCTTCCCATGTATTTTCATCAATAAGCTGACCGGGCTTCTGAAGGATATCACTCCCATGAAGTGTGGCAGTGGTATTTTCCATGGCTCCGCTTACATAATCTCTTCCGGAAATCTGAGCATATTTTGCCCATGGATAATCATAGTTCAGTTTTTTGGAGAAAAAGTCGATCATTTCAGGAGTATTTCCGTAGATCTGCTTAGCATATGGCTCGTATTCTTTTTCGATATAGTAATCAACCGGGATATTTTTCCATTTGTCTTTTACGATGGCATATTCTCCTACTCCCATAAAGAAAAGATAGGTAGAGTGTCTTTTATCCATCACCCAGTGATCTGTCCTAAGCCCGTTGGATTCTTTTTTAGATTCTTTCAACAGCCCGTTGGAAAGGGTTACATATTTATCAGGAACCGTCATATAGATTTCCTGTGTTGTCTTTTGGTTGGGTTTGTCAATAGTCGGAAACCATGCAGAAGAAGATTCTGTTTCTCCCTGTGTCCAGATCTGTGTAGGCATATCGGGATCTGTTCCCTGCGGATTGATGAAGTAAAGTCCTTTTGCATCGTTGATGGCCATACTTCCTTCCTGTTTTACCTCATTCGGACGGGATGTGTATTTGATGTATACCGTATACTCCTGGTTTTTCTGGTATGTTTTATCAAGGCTGATTTTCAGAACATCATTTTTGTAATCATATTTCAAAGGAGATTTCTTCCCGTTATTATCAAGAGCTACTTCATGAATCAGCATTCCTTTTGCATCAAGCGTAAGTTCATTTGCAGCATAAAAATAAGGTGAGGCAGTAAGCCATTCTTCCCCGTTCATCTGTTCTTTCTGATAATCGAAATTTACTTTCAGCTTTGTATGTTTAAGTTCCGTCACCTTGGCAGGAGTCGCTCTGTATACTTTTTCTCTTCCTGAAGTTTCGGTTTGTGCTGATACATTGGCGGAAAATAAAATCCCGAGTATAGCAATTGATAAAATGGCCTTTCTCATCTGTCTACATTATTATTTTTAGAATTATTTTTTAATGATTATATCGAAGATATCATTGACTAAGGTTTCGTAGTCCCCTTTTTTAAGCTGTTCTTTGGTTTTTGCAAAGGCTTTTTTGAGCTCGCTTTCCGGATTTTCGTCATCCACTATTTCTGCTGAAGCAACTCCTTTCAATTGAAGTATAGCATTTTTCAACACTTCAATGTCTGCATTTTCTTCAATATTTATTTTTAAATACTTCATGATTTATTTTTAAGCATTTGAAATTTATGATCTGTAACCCAGTCATCCACTCTTTTTTCATAAGGATTAAATGAGTCTGAGTTGTTCTTTCAAATTTAAGAAACAATTGCTAAAGAAAGTGTACTAAAGGATTTATATTCTGATTTCCCGACGAATGGGCACAGATAAACCCATCTATTCATGCTAAAGTAATAGATGTAAATAAAAAAATTAAAGTGATATAAGAATATTAAATAGCCACAGGAGCTTTGATTCCCGGATGCGGATCATAATTTTCCAGGCTGAAGTCTTCAAAATCAAAATCAAAAATATCTTTAACTTCCGGATTCAGCTTCATCGTCGGAAGTGCTCTCGGCTCCCGTCCCAGCTGTCTGTTTACCTGCTCGAAGTGATTATTGTAGATATGAACATCTCCAAAACTGTGAACATAATCTCCGACTTCAAGATCACAAACCTGTGCTACCATCATCAACAGTAAAGCGTAGCTTGCAATATTGAAAGGTACTCCAAGGAAAACATCAGCACTTCTCTGATACAGCTGTAAAGAAAGTTTACCATCTGCTACATAAAACTGGAACAAAGCATGGCAAGGAGCCAAAGCCATATTCGGTATTTCCGCAACATTCCAGGCAGAAACAATCAGCCTTCTGGAATCCGGGTTCTTTTTAATCTGGTCAATTACTTCTGTGATCTGATCTACAACTTTTCCGTCTGCACCACTCCAGCTTCTCCACTGTGCTCCGTAAACCGGTCCCAAATCTCCATTTTCATTAGCCCATTCATCCCAGATGCTTACTCCGTTATCTTTAAGGTACTTGATATTGGTATCTCCTTTCAAAAACCAAAGCAGCTCATAAATAATAGATTTCAAATGCACTTTTTTTGTCGTTACCAAAGGAAATCCTTTAGACAGATCATATCTCAGCTGATACCCGAAAACACTTCTTGTTCCAGTGCCTGTTCTGTCGGTTTTATCAGTTCCGTTATCTAAAATATGCTGTAAAAGGTCCAGGTAGTTTTGCATTTTGAATGAGATTTTAAGTTCCAAATTTAGTAAAAACCATCAAAAAAAGCACTCATTTTTATGAATGCTTTTTATAGGCCTGATGTCTATTTTCTATTAAACAACTGTATATCTGTGATCTAACCTGTATTAAATTTACCATATATTTTCAATTGTCTGATGAATGCTATTTACAGTGAATGATTCTCCTGTTTTTTTACCATACATCACTTTTACTAAGGGTGATTCTGCAGATACCGTCATGATTTTCTGATTTTCAAAGACAATTTCGCCCATGGAAGCAGAAATATAGAACAGTCCTTTATTGGTTTTCACCAATGCTCCGTTCTGAACTTTTTCTGAAGGATCGGAAGTTATTTTCTGCAGCACAGCCTGCTGATTTAAAACTTCATTGAGCTGTCTCTGCAGATTATTAATTTCCTGCTGAAGCATTTCTCTTCCTGTTTCATATTTGTCGCCCATTGAACTTTTTGTATCGTTATTGGAAGCCCGTGTTTCTGCGATAAGGTTTTCAAAATACTGGATTTTGCCTGCAGCCTTCGCTTTAATGATATTGATTATTTCCTGTTTGTTCATTGTTATGCTGGGATTTATTGTGGATGGCCAATCCATCCCGTCAAAATTATAAATTTTGACACCCCTCCGCTGGAGGGGAATTGAGTGCCCTTAAAGATTAGTTACTGGCATTTATTCTTGATACGGAAGTACCAACGGTTCTGACATTTATCTTTCAAATACAGCATAATCAGAAACCTTAAAGCTAAAGTCTTTTCCATTACTGAAATCTCTTTTGGTTTTATCAAAAACATTTCTGAATATTCCTGATACATGCTCGTCCTCAACTGAAAAGTTAACAGGTTCTTTGGACATATTCAGAATTACCAAAACTTCATCTTTCCCGTTTTTCCTTACATAAGCCAGAATTTTGTCATTGGCTGTAGTATTAAGAAGGTATGTAGTAACATTAGAATCACCTCCTCTTAAGGCGGGATTGGAAGCTTTTAAATCCAATAATGTTTTATAGAAATCTGCTACCTGATAAGTATTGGTCCATTTGATGGCATCCTTTTCGAAAAACTCAAGTCTTTTCATATTCGGAAGCTCCTGGCCTGAATATAATAATGGAACCCCATTCCATGTTGCAGAGAATACTGCCATAGGTTTTGTGATGACACCATATTTTTCATATTCTGTTCCGTTCCATGAATTTTCGTCGTGGTTTGCTGTAAACCAGGCTCTCATTGACGCATCTCCGATATTTGAATATTGTCTCAGAAGATCTTTTAATTCCTGAAGAGGTTCATTTTTTTTATAATAATCGGCTGATTTGTGCATCCATTTCCAGGAATAGCTGGCATCAAAAACTTTTCCGTAATCAGGACTTTCTAACTCATCAAATTCTCCCAGCCAGAAAAGAGGTTTTACTTTTTCTACTTCGGGACGGGCCTGTACCCAGAAATCTACTTCTACCCATGAAGCAAGATCACATCTGAAACCGTCAATACCGGTTTCCTGTACCCAGAATTTCATGGCATCAATCATGGCTTGACGCATCTCCTGGTTTTTATAGTCAAGTTCAATAATATCATCCATTCCGGAAGCGATATGGAATTTTCCGTCGGGGTCTTTCAGATAAAATTCAGGATGCGTTTTTGTCCAGACATGGTCCCATCCGGTATGATTGGCTACCCAGTCTATAATTACTTTGAATCCTAATCTGTGTGCTTCATTCACCATATCTTTGAAATCCTGCAGCGTTCCGAATTCGGGATTGATGGAAGTATAATCTGCGGCTGCATACGGGCTTCCCAAGCTTCCTTTTTTATTCTGCTGTGCAATGGGTGTAATGGGCATAAACCAAAGGGTTTTTATTCCCATAGATTTCAGGCGGGGCATTTCTTTTGCAAATGCTTTGAAAGTTCCTTCCTGAGTATATTGTCTTATGTTTACTTCGTAGATATTCGTATTATGTTTCCAATCTTTTGGCAGTTCTGTCATCTTCCGGGTATTTTTTTGAGTGGTACAGGAAACAATTCCCAGACCAATTACAGCTAACAAAATTAATTTTTTCATTAAACTATTTTTAACAAAAGTAACGATTGTTTTTTTGAGAAAGGCAAAATTTACGGATAGATGAACAGACTTTCCGACGTTATCAGGTAGACTTCTTTTCTATAGCCAATTAAACAGATGAACATCTAATCAGCTTATCTGTAAATTTTAAATCTTGTGTAAAACTTACAGCATATAGGCAAAACAGCAAATACCTTCGCACTTTTGCAAAAAAAGCCCCGGATTAAAATCCAGGGCCAGTATATTGTATTGACTATCTTTCGTCATCATTATCATCTTCATCATCAAAGACATCGTCATTGTAGTCTTCTTCTTCCTCATCATCGAAGCTATCGTCTTCATCTGCAAAGTTTCCTCCTGATCCGAAATCTTCATCGAAACCAAACTCATCATCTGCCAAAGGCATTGCCGATTTCTTTTTAGATCCTCCGGCACTTCCGTTTTTGCTAGGTGCCTTCAAGGGAACATTTCCGAATCTGTATACTGTGATAGGATAATTAACCCCTTTTGTTTCTTCAATTACTTCTACAAGTTCACAGAAGAATTCCCAAAGGTCAAGAAGCCCATATTGGAACTGTGCTTTGTCTCCTACACTTTCAAAAGCTTCATCAATGTAAACATCTGACATAATCTCACCATCACCATCGTCACTCATATCTTCCAATGGGACACTTTTTACAATTGTTCCGTCATCTTCTAACAGATTAAAAGTAGAAAGCTCATCTCCCTGCAGACTGAATGCACTTTTAATTCCTAAATGTAAGTTCCATAACGTTTGTTTTCCCTTAACTTCGACATCACGGAAAATATCTTCTTTCGCATCTAATATTACGCGGATTTTGTAAACCATATCAGTTTCTTAAATTACTTTTTTTGCCTTTATAATTATGATAAATCTCTGGTGCAAATATATAATAAATGACATGTGACAAAAAAATATTTCAGGATTTTTTAAAATATTTTTTTTCCTTACATTTTACCGGAATTATTTACTTTTTTCGAGCATAAAACTAAACTTTGTCCCTTCAAGGTATACACTTTCTACGGTGATATTTTCGTTATGTGCTTCAAGAATGTGTTTTACGATGGCTAATCCAAGCCCGGAACCTCCTTCTCTCCTGCTTCTGCTGGTTTCTACACGGTAAAATCTTTCGAAAATCCTTGGAAGAATCTCAGACTTGATCCCCATCCCGTTATCTATCACTTCTATCAGCACCTTATTTTTGAGAATACTGGTTTTTACAATCACTTTTGCTTCCTGCCTGTTGGCATAATGAATGGCGTTGGAAATAAGATTAATGAAAACCTGGGAAATTTTCTGTTTATCAGCTTCCACAAAAATCTGCGGATGAAGAGTCTGGATCTGTAATGTTGTATTTCGTTTTTCGGCTTCAAGATCAAGCAGATCGAAAATCTCTTTAATGAGGAGATTGACATCAAATTTTGAAACGGTAAGATTAATTTCACCTGCTTCCAGCCTGTTGATCATATCAAGATCTGTTACAATGGCGATAAGTCTCTCGACAGATTTATCAATTCTTTCCAGGTATTTGTCCCGGATCGTAAGATTGTCTACACCACCGTCTCTTAAGGTTTCTACATATCCCTGAATAGAAAACAAAGGCGTTTTCAGCTCGTGAGATACATTACCTATATATTCTTTACGATAGCTTTCCATCTCTTTCATCATATCAATTTCTGATACCTGCTGCTGATTGAGATCTGAAAATCTTTCTCCTAATTCTTTGATGGTGATATTTTCGTCATGATTCTGAACTATTTCCTGCGGAAGAAACCCGGAAAGGCCTTTTACCTGCTTTCTGCTGTAGTAATTGAAAAGAAGCTCCAACACCACACAGTTGATCATAAAGATCAGGACAATACAGATGAAAAGACCCGTTTTAAATAAAGGGGTCTCATAATAGATATCTTTCAGTGAATCGAAGACGACCACTAAAAGAAGCATTACCAGTGTCAGCAGACAGGAGGCAACGAGGGTAAGTCTGTAAAATTTCAATTTTACAACGTTTTAATGATTGAACGTAAAGTTAAGATTTTAAAATAATTAAACGATCAGTTTATAGCCAATCCCTTTTAATGTCTGAATCGTATTGATTCCTAGTTTTTCTCTCAACCTTCTGATATGTACATCGATCGTTCTTTCACCAACAATCACATCATTACCCCAAACCTTTTCAAGAATTTCTTCTCTTTTGAAAACCTTTTCAGTATTGGAAGCCAAAAGGTAAAGCAAGTCGAATTCTTTTTTGGGAAGAAGAAACTGCTGTCCGCTTTTGGAAACTCTGAAATTATCTTTGTCGATAACAAGGTCTCCGATTTCGATTAGTTTTGCATTGTCAGAAACCTGGGAGGTCAACTGTAACAATGCATTCACCTTAGAGATAAGGATTTTCGGTTTGATCAGTTTTACGATGTAGTCATTGGCACCTGCCTGAAAACCTGCTAACTGAGAAAACTCTTCACTTCTTGCAGAAAGGAACACGATAAGTGTTTTTTGAAGTTCTTTCACTTTACGAAGTTCCTGACAGGTTTCTATACCATCTTTCTCAGGCATCATGACATCTAATAAGATAAGGTCCGGAATAATCTCCTTTGCTTTTTCTATACCTTCGTTACCATTGGTAGCTGTATAGATATCATACCCCTCCTTTTCCAAATTGTAAGACAGAATCTCTAAAATGTCCAGTTCATCGTCTATTAAAAGAATTTTTTTGCTCATCTTCTAGTTTAAGAATTCCCACAAAATTAATTATTTCCATTGATTTCATCTATCTGCCTAATGTTAACTAATTATTAAAAAAACACACTTCAGTACAAAATTACAAAATCAATAAAAAAATTAAATAATAAATACACATAAATCAAATATATAAAACAATATTTGAATTTAAAACAAAAATTATAATTATATAAATTAAACATCAATAACTATAAAATTCATTCATCCGTTCATACAAATTTCACAATTAATTAAGATTCTCCTAAAGTTTTCTTAAAAACTTAGCCTTTATTTTGCCCTTGAAAAAGAAGTAAAAGAAGTAAAATGAAAAAACAACTCCACAAGAGCATCATGCTACTTGCCTTGTTTTCTGCTGGCTATGCTTTTGCACAAAGTCAGATTTTGGAAGGTAGGGTATTGGACGAGAAAGATAACACTCCTATAGAAGGGGTAAAGGTAAAAGTAAATGGACAGGAGGTAACGACTGACATTTCCGGATACTACTCTATCAACCTGTCCCCCGGCACCAATTACGTTGTAACGGTAAGCTCCAATGGGTATAACAGAAAAGAGATCAGTGAGGTAATTATAAAAAACGAAGGTAATACTCATCTTGATATCGTAATGGATAAGCCCTCTACCAAGGAAAAAGAAATTGAGGGAGTTGTCATCAAATCAAATGCCAGAAAAGAAACCATAGCCTCTACGATCGGACTACAGAAGAATGCCGGTGTAGTTTCTCAGGTTATTGGTGTTGAAGCTATTAAAAGAAGTCCGGACAGAAACACAGGGGAAGTTCTGAAGAGAGTTTCCGGAGTGAGTTTATCTGAAGGAAAATATATTGTAGTAAGAGGTTTATCAGACCGTTATAACCAGGCGATGCTGAACGGTATTCAGTTATCCAGTACGGAGCCTGACAGAAAGACTTTCTCTTTTGACCTTTTCCCAGCTAACGTTATCGAAACTCTTGTTATCAACAAAACTTTCATTCCTGAATATACTGGTGAATGGGGAGGAGCATTGATTCAGGTGAATACAAAGGATATTCCTAATAAAAATTTCTTCAACGTACAGGTAGGTGTAGGAGGAAATACTGCCACTATGGGACAGGAATTCCACATGCAGAAAGGTGGAAAATGGGACTTTTTAGGAATTGATGACGGGTACAGAAAACTGCCAACCAATATGCCTGCAAAAAATGCTTTCAGCATTCTGACTGAAGATCAGAAGACAGATATTGGTAAAGGATTTACAAAGAATTTAGGATACAACAGTATCGGCTATCCTGAAAACTTAAGTTTACAGCTTGACGGAGGTTTCAATACCAAATTATTCGGAAAAGATTTAGGGGTAATTGCCGTTTTAAACTATAGTAACAACAAAAGAAGGACTGAGTCTACCAACCGTTTCTTTACGATCAACGACCAACTTGCTGATACCAACTTCGATTATTTTACAGAAAAATACAGCAATGATATTATCTTAGGAGGAATGTTGAACCTTTCTTTAAAGCTCAACAGCAACAATAAAATATCCTTAAAGAATATCATCACTAACAATACAGTGAACCACATGTCCTTCAGAACAGGAAAGGACTTTGAGTTTGACCCTATCAACGGAACCAACATTATGGCAAGGGAAATAGGATTTAAAGAAACTACTTTCTACAATTCTACCCTTACCGGTAACCATAAAATTGATATTCTTGGCGGACTTACCGTAAACTGGTACGGAAGCTTCGGAATCCTGGATCAGTACATTCCTTTGTTACAGCGTTTGCAGTATAACCAATATACAAATATAGAAGGAAGCCCATATTTAGCATTGATTTCTAATGGTCTTTCTCAAAAATCAGGAAGTGTATTCTATTCTACCCTAAATGATTATCTGTATAATGCAGGAGGTGATATTTCCAAATCATTTACCATGTTTGGACAAAAACAAACGATCAAAGGAGGTTATTTATTTCAGGTAAAAGACAGAATCTACAACTCAAGACCGTTTTCTGTAAGACTTGAGAAATTCAATCAGGGATTACTTTCTCAGCCTTTCGAAACAATCTTCAATCCTGGGAATTTCGGAGGTAATGGTGGGTTTACATTTGATGAAATTGCAGGAAACCAGTACAGATATATTGCCAACACGATCCTTAACGCGGGGTATTTACAGTTTGACAACAACTTTACACCATGGTTAAGAGCAGTTTGGGGATTAAGAGTTGAGAACTTTGATCAATTGGTAGGAAGCACGAAAAAAAGTGATGACCGTTTTGTGAACACACGTGTTACAGATTTCTTACCAGCTGTAAACTTAACATTCAAGGTTAATCCTAAAATGAATATCCGTCTTGCAGGTTCACAAACTGTGGTAAGACCAGAGTTCAGAGAGGTTTCTCCTTTAGCATATTATGATTTTGATCTGGGAGCTACCGTAATTGGTAACAAATCTATTGAAAGAACTAAAATTACGAGCGCCGATGTTCGTTGGGAATATTACCCAAGAAACGGAGAAATTATTTCCGTGGCAGGTTTCTATAAAAACTTCAAAAAGCCGATCGAGTTATACTTCAACCAATCTGGGGTAGGAACTAGTAATACCTTCAACTACCTTAATGTAGATAAAGCTGACGCTTATGGGGTGGAACTAGAAGTTAGAAAAAAACTTGATTTTGTAAGTGCTCTTAAAAACTTCACCTTAGGTGGAAACGTAGCTTTAATTAAAAACAAAGTAACAGACGAGGCTACTAAGATTGACAGACCAATGCAGGGGCAATCTCCTTATACTGTCAACGTAAGTCTTCAGTATGACACTGAAAAATCAGGTTGGTCTTCTACAGTACTATTCAATATGATCGGAAGAAGAATCCTTTATGTAGGAAATGATCAGGTACCACCAATCTGGGAAGCACCAAGACCTCTTCTGGATTTCCAGGTTGCTAAAAAAATATGGAGCAACAAAGGAGAGATCAAGCTGAATGTTTCAGATATCCTGAACCGTCGTGCTAAATTCTACCATGATCTGAACGACAACGGGAAGTATGACAGCAAAGATGCTCTTGCTATTGAAAGACTTTCAGGAACCAATATCAGCTTAACACTGGGATACAATTTTTAATTCATTCAACAAATAATCTAATAAATAATTTAATTCTTTATAACATGAAAAAGTTCGTTTTATATTCTTTAATGCTTGGCGCTCTAGTATCAACTACCGCATGTAGAAATATAGAAGAAGATGGACCTACCATTATTCAAAATGGAGGTAACGGAAACGGAGAAACTGAAAACCTTATTCTTTCAGGAAAGATCACTTCCAGCCTTACGCTTAAAGCAAATAAAATCTATAAGCTAAGAGGACTAGTATATGTAACTAACGGAGCTACTTTAACTATCGAGCCAGGTACAAAGATTGTAGGTGAAGCTGATAAAAACGGGGCTTTGATCATTACAAAAGGAAGTAAAATCATGGCAGAAGGAACTGCTGCCAACCCAATTATCTTCACTTCTGAAAAACCAAGTCCTAAAAGAGGAGACTGGGCAGGTGTAGTAATTTTAGGAAATGCTCCTACTAATGCTTCTTTCGGTGGAGCAAACGGAGTTGGAGAGATTGAAGGAGGAATCAACAATTCTGAAGGTCTTGGACTTTACGGTGGAAACAATGCTGCTGACAACAGTGGTATATTAAAATATGTAAGAATAGAATATGCAGGATATGCATTCTTACCGGACAAAGAGGTCAACGGACTTACATTTGGTGGTGTAGGTAGCGGAACTACAGTAGATTATGTAGAAGTTGCTTATGCTAATGATGACAGTTTTGAATGGTTCGGAGGAACGGTAAACTGTTCTCACCTTATTTCTTACAAAGGTCTTGATGATGATTTCGATACGGATAACGGTTTTTCAGGAAAGGTACAGTTTGGTATCGCAGTAAGAGATTCTCAGGTAGCGGACGTTTCCGGTTCTAACGCATTTGAATCTGATAATGATGCTAACGGTTCTACTTTGACACCTCAGACATCAGCAACATTCTCTAACATGACGATTATCGGGCCAATCAACTCTGCAGCGCCAGGATCAATCAACGCGTTATTCCAGAATGCATTACAGATCAGAAGAAACTCTTCTATCTCTGTATTCAACTCTGTATTTACAGGATTCCCTGTTGGTTTATTCATCGATGCTACAAAAGGAGCTCCAACGGATAACAATATTGTAGGTAACAAATTATTCTTTGAAAACAACGTTTTAGCGGGAATGCAAACTCCTTTAAAGTTCGGACCATCTACTTCTACTCCGACAACGTATACATTGAACGATCTTACAACTTGGTTTAATGCTAAAGGAAATACCATCCTTGCTTCTACTGCTGATGTAAAACTTGCCGGTGCATGGGCTCCTGCAGGAACTACACCCAACTTTACGCCTAGCGCAGGTTCTCCATTATTAACAGGAGGAGCGTTTACTAACCCTAAATTAGCGACTTGGTTTACACAGGTAACTTACAAAGGCGCTGTAAAGGATGCCAACGATACCTGGTATGCAGGATGGACAAACTTCAACTTATAATATTACATAAGTACTTAGATTTAATTTCAAATAGAAGGCCTTCGGAAGTATTTTCCGAGGGCTTTTTTTATTGTGATCATCAGATATTATGACGGTCTGCTGAAATCAATATTAAGAGGTGTTCATATTGTAAAAATTAAAGATGGCAATTTGAACAGTTATTTTTATCGCAGATGGCACCGATTTTTACTTATTTTATGGATAGGTTTGGCTAGAGCCGATGAATTTATTCATATTTAATAACGGGCTAAAGCCCGTTTCTATTGATAGAGAAGAGACCCGGACCCCGGATCCCGAAACTCATAACTCATAACTCATAATTTATAATTCAAAAAAAGCCACCAGGAAAACTCCCGATGGCATTCACAAAAAACAAGTGTATAAATATATATATACTTCAATTTAATTTCTCCAAAATAAATTCCCGTCATTCATCAGGGCTTTTATTTCAGACATTCTGGAAACGGCTTCTGCGGAACATGAAGCATCTGTAAGAACAACTGCGGCTTCATCACCGGCTTTAGGCCACTGCTGTTTTCCTTTTTCATCCAATGGGAGAATACTCTGAGTGGCAAACTGCAAAGCTCTTGATAATGCATATTCTGTTGCATAGCCATACAATTCTGCAATCAGATTAGCTTTCTGGAGCATACTTCCTGAACCAAAAGTACTCCAGTAGTCCTGTACATTATCATTTCCAATCAATACATTGACCCCAAATTTTTTCAGGGTTGGAATCGGCATTACCGTTCCTTTAAAAGGTACCGAAGAAGCGATTCCCACTTTTCCTTCAGCCAGTCTTTCCGCAATCTGCTCTGTTTCTTTTGGTGAAAGATGAGCTAAAGCAAATGCATGGCTTACAAATGTTTTCCCGTGCAGTGCAGGATTTTCAATTGCTTTATCAATCAGGTAATTGATTGTTTTCATTCCGGACTCTCCTACTTCATGCAGGTGAATATCAATTCCTTTGTGGTGATCTAGAGCCAGCTGAACGGTAAAATCCATTACTTTTTCAATACTTCCGTCAATACTTAAAGGATCCAAGCCACCGATAAATCCAACACTTTTAAGCTGTGCTGTTTCTTTCATCAAAGGAACCGTATCTGTATAGTAAATCCCATGTTGCGGAAAAGCAACCAATTCTGCTCTGAAAGAATCTTTTTTATTTTCAAGAGCCTGCTCAAGATGTTCCAGGGATTTCAACCCTGATGTAGGATCAATATTGAAATGAGTTCTTACGAAATAAGTTCCATAATGCTGCTGCAGACTGATCAGCTGTTCTGCTCTGCTTACGGAAGTTTTCAACAGCTCAGGGATAATTTCCTGCTCATAAGCAATCATATCTTTCACTGTTCTTCTTTTCGGGGACAGCGCCTGCCACGGAAGGCCGTACAATGTTTTATCCAGATGAATGTGCATATCTCTGAACGCCGGAAGCATCAGATATCCTTTAGCATCTATGGCTTCTGAAGCAGGATCATTTGCTTTTATTGCTTTTATTTTTCCATCTTCAATTTCAATACTGAAAAGATCAGTTTTTGTTCCGGTTACCTCTTCATTTTCGTATTCAAAACCTGTTTCCAGGCGGACATTTTTAAGGGAATATTTTCCTTTTGCAGTTAATTGATAGGGAAATTGCATGATTTTAAATTTTAACAATACAAAATTAGCCCGACTTTAAGGTAAAAACGGTGTATCAATTATTTCTTGTTTTGTACAGATTATTCCTTGAATTGCGAAGGAGTCATTCCCGTCTGTGCTTTAAAAAATTTGGAAAAGCTAGCGTGATCATAGAAACCAAGATCATACACAATGTCTTTCACTGACATTTCAGAAACTTTTAAAAGTCTTTTAGCTTCCAGTAAAATACGGTCCTGAATAAGAGATGAAGCCGAAGCATTAAGGTTTTTCTTGCAGACAATATTCAGATAGTTGGCAGAAATATTCAGTTTATCCGCATAAAAAGAAACAGATCTTTCTGTTTTAAAATGTTCATCAATAAGGTGGAGAAATTTTGAAATAATAGGGTTTGAGTTATAAACTTCAAAGTCTTTGAAAGCCCCTTCCACAGATTTACTCACCAGCAAGCCGATAAGCTCACTTCTTTTCTGAATAAGCTCCCAGAATACTTTTTCTGTGCTCAGCTCTTTCTGTATAGCCTGAAATTCATACAGAAAATTTTCAAAAACGTCTTTGGAAAGATTAATTACCGGATGATTCTGGTAATAGGATGCAGAAAATCTTAACGAGGGCAGAAAACTTTCAAACCAGTCTCTGCTGATCATCAGCTGATACCCAATGGTTTCTTTTTCAATGACCCACTGATGTACCTGATCCGGAAAAACCAGATGAATCTGATAGTCTTTCACCTGATATTCTGTAAAATCTATGGTATGTGAGCCAACTCCGTGCTCAAAAAGATTGATGATAAAAAAGTCATGTTTGTGGGGATCATCAATGGAGCGTGCTCCCGAAAGTTCATTGAACAGCAGATTACAGCCTTTCAACTGATTTTCACTAAATTCCTGAATTCCTAAAATAGGAAAATGATCCGTATGGTAAGCCACTCTGCCTGATTTTCTCCTAAAATTACTAAAATTTGTGAGAAAAAACTTAAAACAACCACAAAAGGGACAAAAGCTTACATACACCACTCCTACTTCGGCTTCTATCTGCATTCAGTGGCTGCTTCTGAAAATCAACAATACATTCCCAGGCTTTCCCTCGTAAAGCTTTTACCCCTTGTGGTTTAAAAAAAACACAACTAAATTATATATATAAATTTATAAGCAATTATATTGTTCAAATCTTATCCTGCAAGACTTTTAAGTTTAAAAGACAACGTTTCCATCATGCACCAATGACTCCACTTCTGAAATTCTTGATACAGCTTCTGCAGAACAGCTTGCATTCATCAGAACAAAGTCTGCTTTATCTCCTGATTTCGGCCATTGCTGAGTTCCTTTATCATCCAGCGGGAGAATATTTCCTGTGGCCAGTTTTAAGCTTCTTGACAATAAAAACTCTGTTGAATATCCATAAAGCTGAGCCATTAAGTTCGCTTTCTGAAGTACACTTCCTGTTCCGAAAGTATTCCAGTGGTCTACAATACTGTCATTTCCTGTCAGAACGGTTACATTATGTTTGTAAAGCGTTGGTATTGGCATGATCATCCTTCCGAAAGGGATTGTGGATACAATTCCGATCTGTGCTTCTCCTAATTTTTCAGCAATTTCTTCCTGTTTTGCAGCTTCCAGTTTAGCCAGAATAAAACAGTGGCTTAAATAGGTTTTTCCTTTCAGAGAAGGGTTTTCATTTACTTTTTTAATAAGATATTCTACAGTTTTCAATCCGGAATCTCCGGTTTCGTGCAGGTGAATATCGATTCCTTTTTTATTGTCCAAAGCAAGCTGAACGGTAAAGTCTACCACTTTTTCGATATTTCCATCGATGTTGAAAGGGTCTACACCACCGATAAAATCAATATCCATCTTTGCTGCTTCCTTCAGATAAGGAACAGAATCCGTATAAAACACACCATGCTGCGGGAATGCTACCAGCTCAGCTCCAAAACCTTTCTTCTTATTATCTAAAGCTTTCTGGAGATTTTTTAATGACTGCAGTTTGGAAGTGGGTTCAATATTCACATGGCTTCTCGCATAGGAAGTTCCTTTTGACTGTAATAATTCGATCAGCTTCTCTGCCTTGAAAGTTGAATTCTTCAGCATCTCCGGAAGCATTTTCTGCTCCAGCTCTATCATTCCTTTGATCCCTCCGGTTCTTTTTCTAACAGCCTGCCATTGATCTCCATAAAAGGTTTTATCAAGGTGAATATGCATGTCCTTGAATGCAGGAAGCATTAATAGCCCTTTTGCATCTGCCGCTTTAGCATTAGGCTGGTTCGGACCAATCTTTGTGATTTTTCCATTTTCAACTTCTACATAGAACAGATCTGTTTTGGTAGAAGCCACTTCTCCATCCTTATATTCAAAACCTGTTTCCAGACGAACATTTTTAAGGCTCATTTTTCCTTTTGCCGAGTTATTATTTTCATTCAGGAAAGGTGAGGCAGTCATGATATTAGGTATTAAAGTTAATCCCGCTACAGCCAAAGCTGAATGTCGGATAAAATCTTTGCGGGAGATGGTATTGTCAGAAGTCTTCATTTCCAATCTATTTATGACAAAATTAAAAAGAAGTCTGGTGAACAAAGTGTATGAATTATTACAAAATCTGTATGATTTATGCTTTGTGTTGATTGTTTTTTAAATACCCTGTTATTCAATACAGCAATAAACAACTATATCCGTAACGCTTGTCATTCCGTAGGAATCTATATCATAATACCAGCATTATTGAGACTCCTCTGGAGTGACAAAGATTGCGGATATTTTTATAAGATGTAATGAGTACTTTTTATTTATCCAAAAAGTATTGACAGCATTTTTTGTCATTCCGTAAGAATCTAAATGATGCTGTTTACGTTGCCGAGACTCCTACGGAGTGACAAACGTTGCGTTGAACATTTTGTAATTCCCAACTAATGAAATCATTTTTTCTGCACAAAAAAACCGGATCTAAAATCCGGTTTCATTATTATTTATTTATTTGAATATTCAAATTTTCTTACAGCTTCCAGCGTCATATCAATTTCTTTATCCTTGATGGCATCACTGATGAAATACGTTTCATAACCACTTGGTGGCAGATACACTCCATTCTGAAGCATCTGGTGGAAGAAGTTATTAAACAATGAATGGTTAGCTTCCTGAGCCTCATCAAAGTTGGAAACTCTGTTGATATGGAAGAAAACCGACATCATAGAACCTTTTCTGTTGATTTTATGAGCAATTCCTTTTTCGTTTAAAATTTTTCCGATTTCAAAATCCAATGTTTCTGTTGTCTTATGTAATCTGTTGAAAAATTCAGGATCGTTTTTAATAAGCTGAAGCGTTTTTAATCCGGCTCTCATTGCCAAAGGATTTCCACTTAATGTTCCTGCCTGGTAAACACCCCCTTTCGGAGCCAGGTGATCCATAATTTCGTTTCTTCCTGCGAAAGCTCCTACCGGAAGTCCTCCACCAATTACTTTTCCGTAAGTTACTAAGTCTGCTTTTACATTGAAAAGTTCCTGAGCCCCCCCGAAAGCCAATCGGAAACCGGTCATTACTTCGTCAAAAATCAATAAAGCTCCGTTTTCATCACAGATCTTTCTCAGGTTTTGCAAGAAGTTGTTTTCTGGCAGTACACACCCCATATTTCCTGCAACAGGTTCTATAATTACCGCTGCAATTTCTCCCTGATTGTGACGGAATAAATCTTCAACCTGTTCAAAATCGTTATAACGAGCCAATAATGTATCTTTAGCAGTACCTGCTGTTACTCCGGGAGAATTTGGATTTCCGAAAGTTGCCGCACCACTTCCTGCTTTGATCAGAAATGAATCTGAATGTCCGTGATAACAGCCTTCAAATTTTACAATCTTATCTCTTCCTGTATATCCTCTTGCCAGTCTTACAGCACTCATACATGCTTCTGTTCCTGAAGAAACCATTCTGATCTGGTCAATATTCGGAACGTTGTCAACAATGAATTTTGCGATTTCTGTTTCCAGTTCTGTAGGGGCTCCGAAAGAGAATCCTTTCTCTGCCTGGATTTTAAGTTCTTCCAGTACTTCAGGATGTGTATGTCCCAAAATAGCCGGTCCCCATGAATTGATATAATCGATATAAGTATTATCATCTGCATCGGTAAGGTAAGCTCCTTTTGCCGATTTCATAAAAACAGGAACACCTCCTACGGATTTGAATGCTCTCACCGGAGAGTTTACTCCTCCCGGAATGTATTTGTAGGCTTCATCAAACAAAGCCGAACTTCTTTGATACTTCATATATGCTTAGTTGCTGTTGGCAGTTGCTGGTTGGCATGTAACTGTCAACGGTAAACGCTCAACAAAAAATTAAATTAGTTTCGTGGTTTTTTGTCTATTAAATAAATAAGCTGTCCTGCAGATGGCTGCTGTCCTTCATCCATTCTGTTTTTAGCATAAAGTTTATTCAATTTGATTCCGAATTTCTGAGCGATATCATGCATATCTTCTCCTGATTCGGCTTTATAGGTGGCTGTATTTCCTGTAGAATTTTTAGATTCAAGGAAAACAATGTCATTCTTCTTTAAAGTTTCACCTTCCAGTTCATTCCACTTAATCAATCTGCTTTCGCTGACTTTGAATTTATTGGCGATGAATTTCACATCGGTATCTTCAGGAATTACGATATATTTCAGACCGTCATTCGGATGGCTTTTGATAAGGATGGAATTAAGAATTTCAGCTTTCGTTTTGATTCTTTCCACTCTTTTTTGCTGCTGTGCGTAAGAAGTCTGTTTGTAAGGAACTTCTACTGTAACCGGGTCTTTAGCTTTTTTAACGGCTTTTGAAGGTTCCAGCTGTGCCATGAAGGTTCTGTCGTCTTTCAGATCCGGATACATTTTAAGTACGGCATACAATACCTCATTAGAACTGGTATTGTCAAATTCATATAGTTTGTACTTTTCAATTTTGGTGATAAGAATTGAAGCATAACGTGGATTGGTAGCATAACCTGCTTTTTTTAAACCGGTGGCCCACGCTCTGTAATCTTTCATATCGAGTTTGAAAAGGTTTGCGTAATATTTTCTTGTGGATAAAAATATAGAATGGTCTTCATAAGACTGTCTTGGATCGTCATATACACGGAAGCATTCATTGGGTGCATCATCGGTATGTTTCATCGTTCTACCGGTCCAGTCTTCTTTACATTTTATACCGAAGTGGTTTTTACCTTCCTGTGCCAATCTGCTTTGCCCGCCCCCGGTTTCCAATAATCCCTGGGCAAGGGTAATAGAAGCCGGAATTTTATATTTTTCCATTTCTTCTACGGCATATTTAGCAAACTTCTGAATATACTGATCTTCGGTTGCCCAAGTCTGGGCAGAAAATTTTGATAAAACTAAAAGGCTTATGGATAGGAAAAGTCTTTTCATGTTTTTCAATTTTACTTATATAATTAAATTTCTGTTCTGTTTTTCTAAAAGCAGATTAGCTCCTTCAATCCCCTGTAAACCACCAGTGTGAAAGCACAAAATTCTGCTGTTTTCAGGAAAATAGTCATCTTCAATCAGTTCAAAAACTTTCTCCATCATTTTTCCTGTATATATCGGTTCTAAAGGAATATCAAACTTCTCTTTGAAATCATTGATAAAACGGATGTTTGCATCATTTATTTTACCATAACCTCCAAAACATGAATCTATTAGATTAAAATTCTGTTTCAAAGTTAATTCAAAAATTTTATTTTCCAGTGAAGCATCATTAACTACATTAAATCCTATAACTTTCTGATTGTCTTCACTAAATTTTGAAATTCCCGCAATGGTTCCTCCGGTTCCAACTGCGGTGCAAAGATAGTCAAAATCTTTTGTTTGTTCGTTGAGCATCATTTTCACCCCTTCCACAGCCTCTTCGTTGGTACCTCCTTCAGGGACTATCAGTGCATCGGGAAACTCCTGATGAAGGAATTCTGTCAGTTTTTCTTTATGACGGTATTCTTCGCGGGTGACAAATTTCAGGTTCATTCCGTTTCTTTTCGCAAAAAGTAAAGTAGGGTTATCACGCCACTTATGCTGCAGCTCTTCTCCTCTGATGATTCCCAGTGTCGGAATACCTGCAAGATTCCCTACAGCTGAGACCGCAGCGATATGGTTGGAAAAAGCACCTCCAAAAGTAATAATATAAGGTTTATCCGGATTTTTTTCCAGGTAGTGGTTTACATTATAGAAAAGTTTCCAGTATTTATTGCCTGAAATCAGCGGATGAATCTGGTCTTCCCTTTTAATGAAAAGTTTTACGTTTTTATGAATGGGAATTTCCTGAATGGAAACAGGTTCTGTGGGAAGTTGTAATAGCATTTCAGTTTTACTGCTCAGGGTTTACTGTTTGCAAAAGTAGGAAAAGATTTAGTGCTGTAGAGATTTTCTCTTTGTATAAAGTATTGTTTACTTATTTTTCACAACAGATTACACAGATTCTCACTGATGATTGTATTGATAATATCTTTTTTCTAAGTTTTGGCTAAAGCCGGATGAATTGTTGATTTATTGGATAAGTGGGCTAAAGCCCACCCCTATTGAATATTGAAAAGCACAGTTTAAAATATGAAATCCCAAAATCAAACACCCCAACCTCGAAACACAAATCCCGGAACTCATCATCCTAAAGGTATTTCCGGAAGTTCCAGAATTTTCTTTTTTTGAGGTAATTAAAATTATTTTCATGAGTATAAGCTTCTCTTTCAAATGAGATTCTTCTGTATGCCAGGTAGCCGTCTTTCAGCTTGAAAAACCAGTAATAGTATTCAATAACATAGAAAATATAAAAGAAAATAATGAGCATTTCCAGCTGTTGGCGTAAATGGATTTTTTCGTGATTGATCAATACATTATTTTCCTTATCTTCGGGTTTCCTAATGAAGATAAAGGGAAAGAGAGCAATGCCATTAATTTTTAATTTTTTTAAAGGCTTTTGGCATACAATTATCATAGTAACAAATATAAAAAGTTTTTTGACTAGCATTTAACTTATGGCCCATTATGACATCAAAGAAGGTGAAGACTTCTACTATAATGAACAGGGGTACAAGGTTTTTACAGAAAAATTTCATCTGAAAAGAGGATATTGCTGTAAAAGCGGCTGCAGACACTGTCCTTACGGGTACGATAAAAAGACTGATACATTCATTAAAAATGATAAAAAAAATAAATAAAATGAAAAAATATATTTTTATTTTGTTGGCATCTGCTACTTTAGGTTTAACTTCTTGTAGCCCTTTTCAGGTACGTTCAGATTATGCTGAAACCGCCAATTTCAATTCTTTTAAAACGTATAAAATAAGAATTGATGATCTAAAATTGAATGATATTGATAAAGACAGAGTCCTGAATGAACTGTCGAGACAGCTTCAAAGCAAAGGACTTCAGTCTGGAGAAAATCCTGATCTGATTATCAACGTAAAAGCGAATCATAAAAAGGTTACGGATATCAATTCCTCTTCACCTTACGGAATGTGGGGATGGGGCGGACCATTCGGTTGGGGCGTTGGAATGAGCAGAACTTGGACCTCGAATTATAATGAAGGTGCCCTGATTGTAGACCTTATTGATGCAAAGACCAACAAATTGGTTTGGCAGGGTATCGGAAGCGGAATTTCTGTAGATTCTCCAAAAGCGAAACAGAGACAGATTCCGGAAATTATGGCTGAGATTATGAAAAATTATCCGCCACAAAGAAAATAAAATTTAAATCATCCATTATATAAGCCGGTACTTTTGTACTGGCTTTTTTTTACGGGTAATTATTCCATTTCCATAGATAACATAGATTTTTACAGATCAATTTTTGTATATTTTATGAGTCGGATTATTAAGTTTTAAGTTTTGGCTGAAGCCAAATGAATATTGATTTTGATAAGCGGGCTAAAGCCCGCTCCTATTGAACTAAAAGACAATTACTTATTAATAGAAAAATAATTTATAACTTATAATTCATCATTACTAACATGCTGTACATTTAAAATTAACGCTTACTTAATTTTTTATTCACAAAAATGTGTTATTCTTGCTTAAACTTAATATTATATGAAAAAAGTTATTTTATTTTCTCTATTTGCAGGACTTGCCCACGCTCAGGCTCCTGCAGGATACTACAATTCTGCCAACGGACTGAGTGGCGCAGCACTGAAAACTGAATTAAGCAGTATTATCACCAACGGACATATGGATAAAGGTTACGGTGGATTATGGACTGCTTATAAAACCACTGATATTGATAAGGATTACGAAAATGACGGTTCTATTCTTGATATCTATTCTGAAAAACCTACGGGCACAGATCCTTATAAGTATACTCCAGGTACCAACCAATGTGGAACGTATTCTACGGAAGGGAATTGCTATAACAGAGAACACATTGTTCCTCAAAGTCTCTTTAATGAAGCTTCACCAATGGTTTCTGACGTCAATTTCATCAGGGCTACAGATGGAAAAGTAAACGGAATGAGAAGTAATTATCCTTTCGGAAAGGTAGGAAGTGCTACTTTTACTTCACAGAATGGTTCAAAACTTGGAACGTCAGCTTCTTCAGGATATTCGGGGACCGTTTTTGAACCGATTGATGAATTTAAAGGAGATGTAGCACGTATGATTTTCTATTTTGTAACCCGTTATCAGAGTAAACTTTCTTCTTTTTCATCAGGAAATATGTTGGGAAGTTCTACATTCCCGGGACTGCAGACATGGGAACTGAATGTTCTTCTGGCTTGGCATAATCAGGATCCCGTTTCTCAAGCTGAGATCAAAAGAAATAATGCATCTTATACTTTCCAGGGTAATAGAAATCCATTTATTGACAACCCAAATTATGTAAACCTTATCTGGGGTTCTCAACAGCCTTCAGGTGATACTCAGGCTCCAACTACAGCAACAGGGCTTACTATTTCAGGAAAAACTTCCAACAGTATTTCTCTTGCCTGGAATGCCTCTACAGATAACGTAGGCGTAACAGCTTATACTGTTTATATGGACGGAAATCTGAAAACTACGGTAAGCTCAACCTCTACGACTATTTCAGGACTTACTCCTTCTACTACTTACAGCTTCTATGTTGTAGCGAAGGATGCAGCAGGAAATTCGTCATCAAACAGTTCAACGGTTTCCGGTACTACCAATTCAGGAGGTACTTCTCCAGGAACGAACTGTACCAATGAAACTTTTGAAACCATTCCTGCAGCGAATTCTACCTATACAACCAGAACATGGAGCAATGGAGGAATCTCATGGACTGCAACGGATGCAAGAACTGATCAGACTATTAACAATAAAGCTATTACTGTAAGAAACGGGTCTTTAACGTCCGGCAGTTCAGCGAACGGTATTGGTTCTTTAACAGTAACTACACAGCTTAAATTCTCCGGAACAAATGGTACTTTTGATGTAAAAGTAAACGGAACAAGCGTAGGAACTATTCCTTACAGTACTACATCTACAACGACTACCATCAGCAATATCAACATTTCCGGAAATGTAGTGGTAAGCCTGGTTAATAATTCAACAAGTAACAGAGTGGCTATTGATGATCTTGCATGGACATGCTATTCCGGATCAAGTGCAAGAATGGCTCAAAATACAGCTGCTGAAACCTCTAACAGTTTTAAAATCTCTCCTAATCCTATTACCAATCAGGAGATTTTTGTAAAAGGAGATCTTCAGAAGGTAAGAAAAGCTGAGATTTATACTCTTCAGGGGAAAGTTCTTCAGACAATTGACCAGCCTTTCAGAAATGGAAATTCTATCAGAACCATAAATCTTGGTCAGGGAGTTTATATTCTGAAACTGGATCAGGCTACGATGCAGTTCCTAGTAAAGTAATTCAAATACTTATTTAATATAAAAAATGCCGGTCTTTTAGATCGGCATTTTATGTTTTTTAATTATTTAACGCAGAGATTTTATTTTTTAATGTTTTATTTTTAGAGAGCAAAGAAGGATCAGCAAGCTGATTTGACTAAGTGAATATTATAGAGAGATTTTATCCAGATCAGGATATCCAGATCCTTTCAGAAGGTCTTTCCATTCTTTATTTTTGAATACGAAGAGATTGCAGCGGTATTCGTCGGGTCTGTTGTCTATTTTGGTTTCGCAATAGTAATAGAGCATATCTTTGTTTCTCCAGATCGCTACTTCCTGTCTGAGTTTATTTTGAGTCTGGATGATCTCATTATCTTTAACTTCAGATTCAAAACCTTCATGTACGGTATCAAAGCTGGGTTTCTGAAGTGTTTTGTTCAGATTATCCAGAAGTGCAGTTTTTTCCTGTTCTGTATAAATATCAAGCTGATACATTCCCAGTTCGTCTTCTTTTTCATTGGCAAGAGGACCTATTTCCTGATCAACCTTTCCGAAGTGTAAAATTACTTTATTGGTGTTTTTATGAGTTTTTCCTTCCAGATCTATTCCGTTGAAGTGCAACAGTTCTTTTGATGAAAAAGCCAGTTTTTCATTTCCGATCAGGGTAACTTCATTGCTACGGACAGCTTCTTTCGCAGTTGCTCCCGCAGATTTTAAAATTTCATTGATATTTTGTCCAACAGCAATTTTAGCAAGATTAAAGGGTTCTGTCTGGGTACTCCCCTGTGTTTCAACCAAAGCCTCAGTTTCTTTATTTTTCTGATGGCCGCATGAAGCAATTCCCCAACAGATCATTGGCAGTACTATATATTTCAATCCTTTCATAATGTTAATGTTAGTATGCAGTTCTCAATAATAAAACAGAAAAAAATGGATTCAAGTATCCGGAATCTGTTTTTTTTATTTCTTCATCCTTTTAAAGGCTTATTTTTAATTCATATACTTATACCACGGAGAAGCCGGAGGTGTGGGATATTTTAACCCGAACACAGCATTATTACGGTAAGCCTCTTTGGTCACGGAAATGTATTTATTTCTTATTTTCCCATCATCTTCAATGGAAATACTTAGTATGGAATAATTTTTTCCATCATCCCAGAAGAAAGAAGTTGGGTAAGTAAAGGCATTTTTTTGATTTTGATCCCATGAAACTTTTTCGGGAGAAAGTTTTTTCAGTTTTTCAAAAATAGGTTGTACGAGTTGGGCATCTACAGTTGCTTTATCAGTGATAGAAGCTGTAGGATTTCCATGCTTTTTAATTATTTTTTCTACAAATTCCAAAGAGTATTTTTCGGCAGCATTGGTGTCTACTGCTCCTACTTTTCCTTTGTATACCGTAATTCTTGTACCCATCGTATTGTCTAGGGGTATATTTCCATACGTTATTCCTTTGTTTTCATCAGCATAGTATTGAATGATATCTGCTTTTGCTGCATCTTTCATAAATAAATCTTTATTTTCAAAGTCATATTTTTTTGCATCCTCACCTAATGCAACTGATGAAAGGTCAAATGATTTATTTCCACAACAGATATTGATCAATACTATAAAAATCAATATCAGAGCTTTAGATTTTCTCATCATATTAAATGCTTTTTCCAACATTACTGATTCTGTTTGTCTTTAATTATTTGAGACCAATCAGTAAACATTTTAGTAATGGTATTGGCATTGATTAAACTAAACATGAACATTCCGGCAAATACTGCAAGCCAGCAGTATGCCAGCTTCACTCCATTTTTGTCTGTAATAAAAAAGAGTATAAATATCGTTAGTGCTCCTATTACAAATGTAAAAAGCAGTGTATACAGCAATACATGAATGATGTACATATTGAGTTTTAGTTTCCGGAATATCCAGCCTATCAGGGCAACGGGAATAAATAATAACAAAGGTACGAACATCGCCCCGAAGATAACAACTTCGGGATAATCTGTAATTCTGTCCTCCAGCCCAAAGAAAGTATTAAAACTGAACCCCATCATACTGTTTCTCGGCATTGGTTACCTCCAGCAAAGTTTTGTCTTTATATCCTAACATATTCGCCAGTATAACATTGGGAAATTCATGAATTCCGATGTTATAAAGGTTAACGCTATCATTAAAAAACTCTCTTCTGTCTGCTATTTTGTTCTCCAACTCGGAAATCCTTTTCTGCAGTTCAAGAAAATTATTATTAGATTTCAGTTCAGGATAGTTTTCCGATACAGCAAAGAATGATGAAAGAGCTTTCGAAGTTTCATTGGCCAGCTCGGTTCTTTTATCTGCGTCTGTACTGTTATTATAAAAAGTTCTCAGCTCTGTAAGGCGTGCAAGAAGCTTTTCTTCATAATTCATAAAGTGTTTGGCAACAGTTACCAGGTTGGGAATTTCATCTGCACGCTGTTTCAGTACAACATCAATATTGCCATAGGCTTTTTCGACATTAAATCTGAGCATGACCAACTTGTTATAAAGATTGATCAGGAAGCTGATGATAACCACTCCCAGCAGAATAAGTAATATGATTGCGACCGTCTGATTCATTATTGTACAAGTATATAAATAATTATTAAAACGATGATGGAACAGGTAAACATAAATGACCTCAGCAATGGCTGATATTTGTTCCAAACCGTGATTCCTGATGATGAAGTAATTCCGAGAACTCTATAATAGTCGTCTTTTCTAATGAAAGGTGTACCGTTTTTAGAATCAGCATATCCCACCAGAAGCATTTTCTGACCGTCTTTTATAAGGGTTTCTTTGTATCTTTTGCCACCGTGACTGCTTATATTGGTTTCTCCCAGCAAAACCAGTTCTATCCCTTCAGGTTCTACTTCTATAACTCCTGTATCATCTTTCATCTGAAAAACATTACATTGGGTTTCCCTGTGAATGGTGCTGTATGTTTCTTTACCGTCTGAGTCTCTGCTAATATTTTCAATGGTATAATAATATCCGATGCATTCTTCATTCTTCACCGGTGAAGATAATGGATTTTTCATGATCAGGTTACCTTCAATCTCTACCACTCCTTTGGCTACAGAATGAATCTTTGAAGTGGGAAGAGATGACTGCAGACGTAGAAAACGTTTTGAAGCATTAGGCTTCATTACAATGATAAACAGAAAGACAAAAAATAATAAAGGAATAAGAATGATAGCTTTTTCCGCATAGCTGTCATAATTATTTGCAATTTCATAAGCATATTCATGTAATGGCATTTTGTCTTTGAAAATAACCCATAGAATAAAATAAATAAAGCATAATGCTATTATTCCTAAAATACTGTAAACAATATATGGTCTTTCTTTTTTAACTCCCATTATCCTTTTTTGTAAAGCCATAGTAAAATAACTGAATATGATTCCAGAATACTTTACCGCTTCTAAATGACTTCAAATTCTTCTTTTCCCTGTGGAATATGAAACATCAATTCTAGCATCAATTCTTCACCTGTTTGATCTTTATAAAGGAAAAATGCAGGTTCTCCATTTATTTTTTTATAGGTCGCCAGTTTTCCATTACCATAGATTTTTAAAATCCTGTCTTCCGGCAACGGCATCATTTTAAAGCCGTTATTAAAATCTTCCAATAAGCTGTTCAGTCTTGCTTTTGTATCCGCATCGCTTAAATACATGGATGATGCCATATTTTTTTCACGATTCCTGATCATTTCAAAGTAAGCTTCATATTGTTTTGAACTGATAAGACTACTTATTTTTTTGTATGCTGAATCCAGTTTGGTACCAAGGTAGGAATTATCTTTTGAAATTGACAACAGGTCACGGCTATGTTCCCATTTCATCATTTCATAAGGAATTTCAGCCTGAAATGAGGATTTATGATCTAATGAAGGCAGTTTTTTTGCTGTTTCCTTTTCTGAAAACTGAAAATTGCCACAATCTTTTTCATGGACAAACTTATCATTAAACACATCAAATAACTTGATGGTATATTGAAATGCTGTTCTCGAATCTATAGACTGCTGCCCTGCAACCGGCAGGAGCTTAATTTCAATTTTTTGTTCACCGGAACTGCTTATTCCGAAGTTTACAGGAACATTGGGAGACATCTGCCCTTCAGTTTCCATAGCTATGACAGGAATATCATTCACCAACACTTCAAATTTGCAGTAAACAGCGGTAAAATCAATAGTATAATAAGGTTCTTTAGCCATTATGGTTATTATTTATTGTAAAACATATCAAGACTGCGGTAAGAAATCCATTCTTTATATTTCGGGCTGGTTTTATCTAAAGCAAAGATCTTCAATGTATTTTCATTGGGTTTCTTGGAAAGATTAACGGTGTGGATGGTGAAGAACGTTGTTTTTGCTTCTTTATCTTCCCAAACCTCTATTGTTTCTTCTATATGGTCTGTTTTGAATTCTCCGTTTTCATCCAGGAAAATGGGTCTTTCTTTTGTATTTACTTTTTTATCTGAGAAGTCTGCTTTATGTCCTGCTTTTTTTTCAATAGCATTCAGAATGGCATCTGTATTCGGATTGTTCTGCAGTACCATTTCGTAGCACCATATTTTTTTATCATTCTTTGAATAAAAAACGGAAACGTCATCTGTAGCAGATTGTAGGGTATTATTAAATAACGTAAGGTTCAGATTTCTATCCTTGGGAAATTGAAATTCTACATAATCCACTGAGGTATTAAAATCGCCTGAAGCAATGTCATTAACAGTTAATCCAATTCCTTTAAGCAGGTCTTCTCCATTGGTTCCGAATTTCAGATCTTTAAAATCCATTTTCCCCTGAGTGTTATTTACTGGTTTACTGGTTACATTAGTATTCGCTGTCTGGGAAACAACTTTGTCTGTTCCTTTTTTCTGACAGTTCATGAGAACAAAGCTCAAAGCGATTTGGCATATAACGATTTTTTTCATTCAACTTTTATTTAATTTTCTTCTTTATTGTAAACACTATAAGGGTAATTTTCTACCTTCTTATTATTTTTTATCCTGAATTTCAAGTACTCAGAATATTTTGTGGCCTGAGTTGCATTAATGATCAGCGTGGTAAAGTTAGTATTTAAACACAACAGATCCGATTCTTTTGTTTTTTCGCCTTGTATTTCGGCATTTCCGTTATTCAGAATATATATCTTTCCTGAAGTTTCCCAGATGATATTTCTTTCCGTTTCGTTTCCTTTATCAAAGGCTGGTTTTCCGAGTTTTCCAAGAAGGAGTTTTTCCAGTTTTTCACTTTCTTTCTGGGTATACAGATGAATTTTATATCCGTTGATATCTTTTGCATCTCCTAAAAGTTCAAGATAATTTTTCCCGGCATACGTTGCAGAATTATTTTTAATTTCATTGGCAAAATACTGTCCATATAAGCTAAAAGTATTCATATCTTTTACCTGATAGGCGATAAGATTTTCATCTAATGCAGATTTCTTTTCTGTATAGTCAAGTCCACTTAAAACCTTTTCTTTTTTCAAAGGAAAAAGAGTATTAGCTAAGTCTTCTTTTGCAGTACTGCACGATATAAACAGCGACATGATTAAAAGTAGAAACATATTTTTAATTTTTCTTTTTTTCCCAAAGCAATATTTTGTTGTCATAGCCTACTAATTCTGCTAAATATTTCATAATATCAAATCCGTCAAAAAATGTACGGGTTCTGTTATAGTTCACCGGAGTCCAGTCTGAACTTACTTTTTTATAGGTAAATCCGGCTTTTACCATGACTACTACGGTTCCTACGCATGGGTCTATACTTAAGCTCGGAATATAATAAATTCCGGCTGTAGAATCATATTTTAATTTATGTCCTGAAGTAATTCCCATCGTAGCTCCTGCAGTTAATTTTCCTTCCACATGTCCTTCCAGTTCCGGTTTTTTTGTAGTTCCGATAACAACAAACATTCCTTTTAGCTCAAGTCCTGATTTTAATTCAACGGTGATGTTTGAGCTCAGATCAAAATTAACTTCCTTATCTCCTTTAACGGTACTGAATGAGCCGTCTATTACACCGTCTACTTTTCCTTTTACTTCAAGATCAATGTACATTTTAAAGTTGATGACCACATGTTCTGTTTCATATCCTTTGCTTGCCCATTCTCTGATCATATTGAAGATTTCAAGAGCCAGCACATTTCCTGTTCCGGCTGTAGCTACAGCCACTCCTGCCTGAACAACCAAAGCTAAAAGGTCAAAAACAATGGCCAGTTCCACCAAAGGTTTTGCTTCAATGAAGAGCATCAGCTTGGTTCCTATATCAGAATGTGCCTCATTGACATCTGCTTCCCATTCTGCTCCAAAATATAATGCGGGTGCATTTAATCTTATATCAAATGGCAGCTTTCTTCCTACTCCTTTGGATACAACACCTTTTGTCTGCGATGTGATCCCCTGTGACATTTTTTTGACGGAAGAAATGATAGAAAAAAGCTTACTGATCTTATCTTTATATTTTACGGTAAGTTCCGGTTTACAGTAGTAGCTTCCATCTTTTTGTTTATCATAAGAGGCTTTAAGTTCTACTCCGAATTCTACGTCTGTATATTTTCCTTTTTCTTCATTGGCAAGACTCAATGCTTTGCTTCGAAGTTCTTTATGTTTTTCAGGAGTCATTTTTTGCCATTTTATACTTAAGCTGTTGCTTAGGTTGATAAAAAAGGCAAATCTCCATTTGATATCCGGATAAGCTTTTATTAATACGGTGGTTCGTTTTTCATTGCTATAATATCTGCAGGTATGCACGTGCATATGAAACTGATTCGGACTGGAAGATGCAGGCCAAATATACTGCATAAGAGCCATGGATTGAGCGTCAAATCCGACTCCTCCCCCAAAATTATACCTGCTCAGTGGAGCATACACTTCATAAGGAAATGATGGCGTTTGAAAACTTTTCTTTGTATCTCCTTTATCTATTGCCTGTCCTACGTCTACAATATAAATTTCTTTTTTATGTTTGTTTTTTGTATCTCTGAAACAACTGTTCGTATCAAAGCCTGTGACATCTATGATAAGTTCTTTTTTTGTAGCTGAAGTAGGGGCTACCACCGCATAGTTTATAGTCTGCGCATCATGGGCATTAAATACAAATGAAATATCCACTCTGCGGTTGTTTTCGTAGTCTTTTTCATTTTTATATTTAATATTATCTCTTCCCATTTTATCATCCGTAGGATCTACTTCTCCTTTTCCTACTGAAATGATTCTTCTGGGATCTAATCCTCCGTCTGCAAAGAATTTTTTGACGACATCCGCCCTTCTTTGGGAAAGTCCTTTGTTATAATTTTCTTTTCCTATAACGCAGGCATAACCACTAAGATTCATTGTGGAATCTTTGTGCTCCAGAAGGAATTTAAGTACGTTATTCAGAATTGCAACCCCGTCTTTGTCAATAACTGTAGAATCAAATTTATAAAAGATTGTTCTCTGAATATGCTCTTGTAATGCCGCGGATTTTATCTGCTTTATACCGTCTCCGTTTTTAAAGACTGTAGCAATTGTATTGTTAGCTTTTCCGTCCTTTGTTTCATTTTCAGTAATCTTTATCACTTCAAATTTACAGGGCTCGAGTCTGACAGAGTTTACATCCGGTTTATAGACTTTGGTTGGAGTCTGATTCTGGGCTCCGTTGGTATTGGTAGTGACTATCTTATTTTTTACATTAAGATAAATGGCATGAAGATCATCACCAAGCTTGTCTTTGATGTATTGTTTTGATGCGGTATCTTTTACTTTAACGTAGAATTCTTCCACATTCTGGATGTTGTCTACATAAGCCATCCATGCAAAGGTATTCTCCATTTTCACATTTACCTCACCATCTATTACCTGTACATTGTTGTAGGTGTGTACCAGTTTATCTTTTTTGGCAGACTGCTGGTTCCATAGCTCAATACTGAGTGTATTTCCGTTCAGTCCTTCTGTCATCAGGTTCAGATGAACAATATGTCCATAGGAAATGTATTCGGTCTTTTTATTGTTTTTTATGCTTTTGCTGTTCTTTTGCGTAGACCATTTGCTGCTTACAATTTTGGGTTCACACCAGCCCTTCACAAATAATCCTGTATTACTTTTGGTATCTCTTACTCCTGAAAGACTGGCTTCTATATAAAACTGATAGCTTCCGCAATATTGCTTATCTATTAAAAATTTATATCCTCCTGCAGAAGTCATCTGATTGATAATAATTTTTCTGCTGCTGTTCTGCCTCATCCAGGTAAGAGGTTTCTTTTTGTCTGCATCTGTGGTGCCCGGCAGCCATTCGTCAATACCAAACTGCACCCACTGGTCCGGCTTTATTGTTACCCTTTGCCCTATTACAGACATTTTGGGGTAATACAGTCCGCTTACAACTTTTATTTTTTTTACGCCTTTTGCCATTTTCTTATCATTTAGATTGCGCTATCCTGCCCTCCTCCCGAAGGCTGCTCATTATACATTTCTTCGGAATCTACCAACGGGTTAATCTGCTGCTGGACGTCTTTATCGGCATTTTTAAAGTTCTGCTGGCTGGCTTCTGCTCTCTGCCCGTGATCTATAATTTCAATGCACGGAGTTCCAGCAATAGCACATACGGCTTTGCTGTCTTCTACAATGATATATCCGCCATTGCTGAGCTGTACTTTATCATAAAACTTCTGCCATTCTGTAACCATGATCTTGCAAGGTGGCGGCGGAACTCCCATTTTGGTACAGTTTCCGAATGTATTTTTTTCAAATGTGGCTGCTCCTATTTCTTTCGTGGTGACGATGAGTTTTTTGGAAGCGCTTTTATCATTGGCATATTCTTTTTGGTGTGTAAGTACTTTCAGCTTGTCCGGAGCCTGCCCGAACTGGCATTTGCACATGGCGCCCTGTACTACAATATGTTTTTCTGCCATATTAATTTTATCTTTAGTGAAATGGTAATTTAGTTTTTATCAATTCCTGAAACTGATACTGAAATCTTTTTTTCTTCCTGCAGCATGATACTGCATTCCAGGTAAAGAGATTCCGGAAGTGAAGTTTCTCCTTTCAGATAACTTATGAGTCTGAAAGTTCCTTCTTCATTCATCACTGGGTCATCTTCTATAATCAATGAAAAAGGTGATCTTCTTATAAAATCATCAATGTCTCTTTCTTCATATAATTTTCCTGATCCTTCTACAGTGATCAGACCTGTTTCTCCTTTCAGCGGATCTGTTTGCAGTATGATCTTGTATCTGGGTTCAATTGCATTATCTACTACCGGAAAAGCTGTTGTTATTTCTGTTCTGTATTCCTTTCCGAAACTCTGGTATATCCCAAAGAACAAGGCACGGATGAAATAATCATTTTTAAGGTAAAGATCTATTGCTTCCGGCTGGCTGATTACTTTTTCAATCTTTCCGCAGTATTCATCTACAGTTTCGCCTTCAAATTCTTTATACAATTCTTCTTTTACAGCCGGCCATCTTTTGATAAATACCTCAGCATTTTCCACTGTTTCAAATTTTCCCTGTTCATTTGTACGGATCTGTAAAGGGTATAAAATCTTAGAGGTTTTGTACGCCAGCAGATCTGCAATTTCATTGACTTCTTCTTCATTGAGATAAAGATTAGATGTTCTGTCTATCTCAAAAAAGTGATGCCCTTTTTCTGTTTTCAGCCAGCGAACGGAGGTTTCATATTTTAATTCACTTTTATCTTCTCCTTTTTCAATGGTAATGACAACACTGTATTTCCTCACCGAAGTTTCCGGCCGAAAAACAAGGCTGTTTCCTCTTCCGAATTGCACCAAATTGTTTTTATCAGCAACTGCTGTTCTCGGAATAAAAAGTTCCTTCTGCCCGTTAAGGTTGATAAGGATCATATCCTTAACAGCGCAATGATTATTATGGAAGAGTTTTAATGCATCTTTATCTAATCCGTACAGCGAGGCTATACTTTTTAAAGTTTCATCTTTCTGAACGGTATGTATATTATATTTCTGCATAAAAATGTTCCTGCTTCAATTTCTTTCTTTATATGCTATTTTATTAAAAATGAATAACCCTTGTTCTGTTCGGTCTCGGATCCATACCAATACCTTCTCTTCTTGCCGACCAGTGAAGATATTCATGGCGAAGCTTTCTTAAATCATCCTGTTCCTTTACTTCTTTCTGATAAGCTGTCTGACGGTTTTCCGGGATTTCGTTTCCTCCGTAGGCATCCCGCAGGGCTTTATAATGTTTGAAAGAGTAAGGCTTGCCATCTCCCATCACGTAAGTTCTGAGACGGTCTTTTATTCCTATTAAAAACTGATCATCCAAAATGGAATATTTATCGTCTGTCAGTTTCTTTATGGTTATAGGAAGATCTTTATCTACGCCATATTCCGCCATAAAATGCAAAGGAATGTAGCTGAATGTCTTCAGTAGCTTGCGTGTTCCTCTTAGTGATAAATAGAATCCGGGGGTAATGGTGAGCTCATCTTTATGATACCAACCTTCTGTTTCAAGCTCTGTCTTTAATGCTTTTAATTTGGTACTGGTAGTCCATGAAGTTTCAACTTCTTCCCACGTTTCCTGTCCGTTTTCGTAAGCTCCGCCTACATCACAGTGTACCCCGGGGAATGTTTTTTCAGTTCCGATATGCACTCTCGTAAGGTCAAAATTTTCCCTGTGTTCATCTTCTGCAGTAAAGTGAACTACCGTCTGGGCTTTTCCGATATCATTCAGGCTCAGTTCTTCAACGTCATTGCTGAAGTTAGGTACTGGTGATAAATATTTTGAATAGGAAGAAACGGTATCGTAAATTCCCAGGAATCTTACTTTTAAAACGTCTACTTTTAATCCTGCTTCTTCGAGTTTAAGACCAAGATGTCCCCATTTCGGAAGTTCTTCTGAAGCTACCCCTTTTCCATCGTCGTCTGAATAGGTAGTAACGGAAACCGCTTCGTTGGCAACCGTACGTGAGGTGGCTTTATATTTTGCTTTTCCAATTTCGTATACAAAATTACGGGCAGCGGCAGCTCCACGGCTGAACCCAAATACATCAAAAGTAAGCACGGCAATTTTATCGGCTTTCTTTTCTGCTTTAATGGTTTTCACCTTTTTTACGATTTCTTCGCAGCCTTTTCTCACTTTCGATCTGATTCCGGTTTCTCCTGTTCCAAAAGCATATCCCAACGTAGCATCTCCTTCTTTATCCTGAGTACCGATCCCTTCTATATAGATTCCAAAGTTTTTATCATAGTTATCCCACATGCGGGCCACATTGCTCCAGTCATTGTTGTAACTGGTATTGTCTGAAGATTTACCGCCATGTTTTTTATGGGCATCCGTCCCTTTTTTTCTTTCGTCTGTATTGGTTTTATTATTCAGGGTTCCGTCAAAAAAAATCCCAATGGTAATATCCAGTACTTCCTCTTTGGATACAGATGGTGTATAACTTCCAAATTGATTGTTGTGCATAGTTCTTGTTTTTAAATTGACTGATTGAATGCTATCATTCTATCTTTCGGGATACTCTGATTTTTGCTTTGGTAACAGCCAGTTTTTCTTTTTCAGATTCTAAGAATACCAAAACATTTGTATTGTCTTCGTTGACTTTAATGGTAAGATTAATGTTTTTATCCTTACCTAATTTTTGAAACAAATCAAATATTTCTTTATCATCAAAAGCATCTATCCATACTGCATACCTGTTGTTGTTTTTATCTTTCCAGTAAAAACCACAGAATCTTGGTACTGCTCTGCTTTTATAGGTATTATCTTTTAAGCTCTGGTCAAAAAGATTTTCCTGTTCTCCGTTATAATTGGTAAAACCAAAATCTATCCATGTTGCTCCTTCAGGAAGAACTACTGAAGGTTTCCAGTTGTATTTCTCTCTGTATACGTTATAGACGTCAGCTGCAGGATAGCCTTCTTTTTCAATTTTCTCACGCACTTCCGGCTTGAATGTCTTGTAAGACGGGTCTTTCAGCATTCTGTCTGCAAAGCCTTCTTTCAGCATATACTGAGCATTTTCGTATGCTTTTTCTTTGGTAATAATGGTATCATGAGCCTGGAAAGCACCTATTTCTTTCTGGTTACCTGCTCCTTTCATCCAAAGAACGACTCTGCCCTGGGGAGCCAATCCTACAACAAATGAGTTATAGGTAGATTTCTTTTTCGTATCCTGATCTACAAACCCTTCATCAAAAAGGCTTTTTATCTTTTCTTTATCCAGATTCCATTTTCCGGTATAGAATTTTTTTTCTACCAGAGAATACCATGTGAATTCCAGCTCATGGGGAGCATTCATTCTTTCGGTGGTCACGTTCATCGTTCCTCCTTCTTTTCCCCATCCTGTATTCTGTGTTCCCCAAATGGCATCAAAACTGTAAGTAAAACCATCAGCCACAATAGCACCTTCATATACTTCCATCGGATATTCCTGTGGGGCCGAAACAGTTCCCAGCCAATTGTATTTTTCTTCCATTTTTTTATTCTGACAATTCGTTAATGAGAAACAGCATATTATAAAAAGAATCAGTATGTTATATTTACTTATGACCATGGGACATAATCTTCTTGTTACTCGCTAAAACCAGGTTATCTCTATGTGCTTCCACATTGATTTTCTTTGCTATTTTTTCAACCTTTTTTCCTACGCTAAGGTGATAGGAATCTTTTACTGTTATGCGCAGATTGGTTGCTGTTTTTATAATGGCCATATCAGAAAAGTTTTGATTTTTCAGCACTGTTGAACTCTACGATCTTTCCACTCTGCATGGTCATATTTTCCAGTTCGCTGAACATAGAAATTTCACCAGCTATTTCGTTGGATGTTTCAGATTGTCTCTTGAATTCTTTTTCAATCATTTCTGTTCTGGTATCAGAAGTTTCTGTAATGTCTCCTGATGCAGTAAGTTTCATATCTTTTCCTGCTATGGAAACAATATTGTCGTTCGCAGTGCTGGTAATACTTGCTCCTGCTCCTATCGAAATTTCTTTTCCTGCTGTGATATTGATATTGTCACCAGCATTTAAAGTAAAGTTTTTAGGTGCTTTCATGCTGATATTGCCCTGTCCGTCCATGAAATAAGTATTGCCACTCGGATCAAGGATGGTTACACTTCCTTCTTCATCATTCATTAAAATTCTGATTCCGCTTCTGGTTTGAATTGACTTAAGGTGATTGTTTACGCCTCCTCCTAAGGCTATTCCTCCATGGAACATTCCTCCCATTACAAAAGGTCTGTCCGGATGGCTGTGAACAAAATTAACCATCACCTGATCTCCCACTTCCGGAATGGCTACATAACCACGGTTTTGGGTAATCTGATCTGTCCCTCCTGCATCAGGGCTCATCATACGGATAAAGTGAGTGGTATCATTGGTCTGCCAGTCAAATCTTACCTGTATTCTTCCCTGCCCTTCAGGATCTGTATTAGAAATTACTGTTGCAGTTTGTGGTTCGGCCTTTGGAACGGTGAATTCGGGTTTTGGAAGAAATCCTGTATCTGCGGCTATTCCTACGAAGCTTCCATTATAGTGACCTATTGTGTCAATTTCATGTTCTGCTTCTGTAATCATGATTCTGGTGAAATAAGAAGTTTCATTAGAATCTTGTTTACGCATCTGTACATCTGCCACACAGCCCGGATGCAGGAAAGGAACTGTTGTATTTCCTGAAACGGAAAAAACGTTGACAGCTTCGCTTCCTGAGGCACTTTTTTGAGAGTACTCAACGTCAAGGTGTGTGGTAGCTTTGATGGGAGCCATCTGTAAAGCCGGAGTTTTATAAATAGATTCGTTGTGACTGTATGCTGTTTTTGCCAGATCACCCACATGCTTGATCGGTGTTGAACCGGAAGTCAGTCTTTCATTTTTATTACTGTTGTAGCCGTAGAATTGCGGCTTTGTATGTACGGCCTTCAATTCCACCTTTATATCATTGGCACTGCTTCCGTAAGTAAGGGTTATTGGTTTGTTCTGAGCAGGAAGTTTCCCGAAGTGTAAGACTTCACCGTCATAGTAGAACTGTTCACCATAAGCTTCAGCCATTCTTGCCAGATAGTTATAATGGGTTTCATCGTACTGGCTGCTGTAGATGATCTGTGAAAAGTTATTCGCATCTACTCTGATATCAAAACGGCTTTTATCAATTCCCTGTTTGATCACTTCTTCTGCAATGATTCCTACATTTACAGACTGTGCACCTCCAAAACTCTGGATATGTGGTGCCCCGTCAAGGAGAATGGTAGGACTGTATCCGGTAAGGACAATATTCCCTAAGCTCATTTGCTCCTGGCTGAATCCTACTCCGGTAATCACCCCTACAAAGGTTCTTTCCGGGCTGTTGTCTATATCTTTATAGGAAATAACAGCGGTAAGTCTTTTTCCAAGAAACTTATTGGCTTCTTCCAATGAATGGGTTTGTCTGTCTCCCAGGGTATCATGTGCCAGCGTCAGTGTAAATTCGTGGTGTCGTCTGGTGCTTTGTTTAAGCTTAAAATGCTTATAATACTTGATAATTTTCCCTTCTATAACAAGAGAAAGTTTTACCAAACGGTTGATACCTGTATGATGGTTTTCGGAAATACCATCTGCATTCTGCGTCGGACGAAAAGACGTCGCTTGTGATTTTCCAGGTGTATTTGACATATTTTTTAGTGATTTGATTAATTTTCTAAACGATTATTCAACAGGGCGGGAATTTAAAAATAAAAACAAATGCGCCCACTGAATATAGTCTAAGGTAAAAAAAGACCGTCTTGTTTAAGGACAGTCTTTTATTTTTTACTCATGAAAGACCTAGCTCATTGGCCAAAGTCCGTCATAAGATGAGTTTCCATATGTAATGCTTTCTGCACTTACTACAAAACTGATCAGCATATTGTTGCTGTCCACTGCATCAAAGTCTACTTCATGCTGGATAACATATCCGTTTTCCCACTTCAAAGAGATCAGTGTTCCTTCTTCGTGAGATTTATTGAAGTTTATTTCTCCGTTTGTAGGTTTATATTTACTGTTCAGTAAACTTTCTAAAACATCAGATTTTTCTGTTGCTTCAATGGTTACTTTAATCAATGCGTTTGACGGATCAGATGCTACACGTCCTGAAATGTCTGTAGATCTTGATACACTGTAGTTAAGCTTTAATAACTTTTGACCTTCTCCTCCATTGAATTTTAAGATTCCTCTTGAATTTCCTGCCATATTCTTAAATTTTAATCATTAACAACTGTTCCCAGATATAGGATTTATATAACAAAGATAGACTTCATGTTCTAATTTAAAAAGTTTTTGCAGCACTGTTTCATAAATTGTAGTAGTTCTACGACATTTATCATATTTTGAATTAAAAATAAATTTTAGAATTTTAAACTAAATTACTTTATTTTTTATTGAAATTTTTCTACAAAACCCTTTATAACACCACATGCAAAGGAAACCAAAAACAACCACTTTATTCAATATCAATCATTTAGTATTTTTCTGGTAAAATCAATAATGCTTATATCCATACCCAATTACCATAATAATAAGGTTAATGATTACCAGGCCCATTAAAATATTGCTGTATTTTCTTTTTTTGTCGATAAAGCTCAGGCCCAGAGTAAAAAAGAAAAGCAATAAGGTATATACGGCAGGATACATTTGAAAAGCTTCAGAAAATTTCCCTTCAAATACCAATACAATTGCTCTCTGGGCTCCGCATCCCAGACATTCCACTCCAAGGAATCTTTTGCTGGGGCAGGTAAGCATGAAGTCTTCGATATCCATTTCTTAGTTTTTTATGAGTTTCTCATGATCTAAGAAGAGATTTTGGCTCTGTTATACTGATGGGGGAAAAAGCAATCTTCTTTCATTTCAAAAGACCCTTGAACAGCAATATATGGATTTCTAAGAATCTCTCTTGCCACAAAAACAAGGTCTGCATCGCCTTTCTGAAGAATTTCCTCAGCCTGCTCCACTTTGGTTATCAATCCTACTGCTCCTGTCTTTACACCTGCTTCATTTCTCACCTGTGATGAAAAAGGAACCTGATAGCCATCGAAAACCGAAATTTTTGCGCCATGGATATTGCCTCCGCTGGATACATCAACAAGGTCTACAGCATGTTCTTTTAAAATTTTTGCCAGCTCTACACTGCTCTGGATGTCCCAGCCGTTCTCAGCATATTCCGTTCCGGAAATTCTTACAAAAAGGGCTGTATTTTCATTCAGTTCTTCATTAACAGCATCTACAATCTCAATCAAAAACCTGATTCTGTTTTCAAAACTTCCTCCATATTCGTCTGTTCTGATATTGGAAAGAGGTGACAGAAACTGATGGATCAGATATCCGTGTGCCCCATGAATTTCAACAACATCAAAACCTGCTTCTACAGCTCTTCTTGCCGCTTTTTTAAAATTCTGAACCTGCTCCTTTACCTCATCTGTAGTAAGCGTATGTGGAATTCTTTCCGTCGGATGATACGGAATAGGGCTTGGTGCAACGGTTTCCCAGCCTTCTTCAATAGAGATCTGCAGGTTATTCCATGTTGAGCCTTTCCTTCCGGCATGAGCCAGCTGAATTCCTATCTTGCTTTCGGAGTTTTTATGGACAAAATCCACAATCTTTTGTAATTTTTCAGCTTGTTCATCATTCCAGATTCCCATGCAGTGATTGGTAATTCTTCCTTTAGGTTCTACTCCGGTAGCCTCTACAATCAACAGACCTGTACCGCCTTGTGATCTGCTTCCGTAGTGTACGAAATGGAAATCATTGGCCATTCCGTTTTCACATGAATACATGCACATGGGAGACATTACCCATCTGTTTTTTAACTCTACATTCCTGAATTTTATTGGTGTATATAACATGGTATCTTTTTAAAAAAATTGAACTTTTTAACGGAAGAATAAAATATTGCCCACCTCATTAAAAAGAACTACTTTTACCCCCCTTTTTTAGTTGACAATATATGAAAAAAGACCTACAGATCAGTTACGAATATTTTAAAAACAGCAGTGAACTGAGCGATATAGAAAATACATTATTTGAAAGAGCCAAGGAGGCCCGTGAGAATGCTTATGCACCTTACTCCCAGTTTTTAGTAGGATGTTCTGTGTTATTGGAAAACGGAGAAATCTACTCCGGGAACAATCAGGAAAATGCAGCCTACCCGTCCGGACTCTGCGCAGAAAGAACTACTGTTTTTTGGGTAGCCGCCAACTTTCCGAATGTGAAAATAAAAAAGATCTTTGTGGTAGGAGGTCCTAAAGAATTTCATAAAAAAAATCCTCCGATTCCTCCTTGTGGAGCGTGCCGCCAGAGTTTGATAGAGTATGAAACCAAACAAAACGAAGATATCGACCTTTATTTCTCCAGTATGAATGAGGAGGTTGTAAAAGTGCAGGCAGTGAAGGATCTGCTGCCTTTTTATTTTGATTCTTCGTTTTTGTAAGACAAATTGAAAAGGTAAGTTTGCAAAATGCAAGATTTTCACACCATGTCAAGGTTTAAGCCTTGATATAATGTGATAACAACAAACTTCACCTTTCAGTATAAAAAAGGCTGTCTCAAAATTTGAAACAGCCTTTTTTTATCTTTTATTCTTCAGATTCTACATCTTCATCCTCATCGTCTTCATACTGCTCAAGATAGTAGCTAAAGCTAAAGTCTTCCACTTCATCTTCGGCATCTTCCAGAGTAGTCAGCAGGTCTTCAAAAATCTCAAGCTGATCTACAGTCATGTTTACGAATTCCAGGTGGAGCGGCATTTCCAGATCTCCGGTAATGGTATCAAAAAGTGCATCAAGATTATCACCAAAATGTTCAGGAAGCTGAATTTTTTCCTTTAACTGAGCGTAAAAATCTTCATAGTCACCTATGTCTGTAAAATCTATATATACTGTCTTCATATTGAACTAAATTTCCAATTTTTATTGATTAAAAAAGTTTTGCATTTTTTGCAGAAATCCGTTTCTTTATTAGAACATCTATCTCTGTGCAAATATTTTTCAAAATTAATATTTATAATAATTTAAATGCAAATTATACACTGGTCATTGCGAGGAACGAAGTGACGAAGCAATCTCAAAAAACATCTAAAATATGTTTGATATCATCCGTAAGATCTTTCCAATCAGGATTTATACTTTCAATTAAGTCTAACTTCTTTTGTCTTGAACCGGCCTTTATTTGTTTTTCTCTAGTTATAGCGTCACCTATTTCCTGAAAAGCTTCCCAATATACCAAAATATATAAATTATATCTCGAGGTAAAGCTTTGTGAATAATATGATTCTTTATGTTGTTGAACACGTTTTGGCAAATTTGAAGTAACTCCTGTATAAAGAGTTGTGTGATTTTTGTTCGTCATGATGTAGACAAAACCTGCTTTCACCTGTGTTTATCTTTTAGAGATTGCTTCGTCACTGCGTTCCTCACAATGACAATTTGTTATTTACACATTATTGTTTCTCAAAGCTCTTATAATGGTTTTTGGTAAGGTATACGTCTTCATTTTGAGTATAAATGATACGATCAGCATTTCTTCCGCCACAATGATAGTTTACATCGGCTTCAAAGTATTTTTCTCCATCTGGCAAACGTCCTTCTCTGTTTCCGAATTTATCTCCGCCAATAGCTTTTCCGGGAAGTACGTCACAAAGGTTTCCCTGGGAAGGATTCCATCCTTGTTTTCTGGCTTCATTTTTAGTGATATAATAATCCGGCAGCTTATGATTCTGTTTCACGTAGCTGATCACCGTCTTTTCTTCTGTCAGCTGATCAATGGAAACCTGAGTGGATGAAGTTCCGGTATTGTATTGATTTTCCGAAGAAGCACTGCCATAATTCACGGTTTCCTTTTTTACCGGATCCGGCTGACTTTTTTTATCTGCAATAAAATTGTTGTAGATATACATTACAGACATTCCGAAAAGAAGCCCGAGGCATATAAAAAATAGGGATCTTATTTTACCGTTCATAACAATAGTTGTTTAAATGTGACAATTTACCCATCAGGCAGCGCATCGTTTATTGCTAAATGATGACACTGCTGAACTGGTACATTTTATTATGCTCTCCATTCTTCAGGAATATCACAAACCGGAATAGGATCCATTTTATGTTTGGCAGCTTTATGCATTCTGTCAAAAATCTGGAATACTTCCTTATCTCTTCCTTCGTAGTCATCAGCCGTTTTTGTTCCGTATTCTTTCTGGATTTTTTCCAGTTCCGGATAAGTAGCCCCAATCTGCTGTTCGTCCGTTCTGTCTACATCCCAGAGTCCGTCTGTAGGAATAGCCTCCTGAATGCTTTTGATTAAATTCAATCCTTTGGCAAGCTTATATACTTCAGTTTTATAAAGATCAGCAATTGGAGAGACATCTACTCCGCCATCTCCATATTTTGTATAAAACCCTATTCCGAAATCTTCTACTTTATTCCCGGTTCCACATACCAAAAGACCGTTCAGCTGTCCGTAATAGTAAAGGGTAAGCATTCTCAGGCGGGCTCTTGTATTGGCAAAAGCAAGTTTCTCGTTAGGAAACAGATCATCTTTTACATCGAAAGTTTTGTACAGTTCCTCAAAGGCAGGTGTAAGATCTACAGACATTGTTTCCACATTGGGGAATCTGGATTTAAGGTCATTCATATGATCCTGCGCACGGCCTACCTGATCGGCTTTCTGACGGATTGGCATTTCGATCAGTAATGTTTTCAAGCCTGTCATTGCTGCCAATGTAGAAACCACTCCTGAATCTACGCCTCCTGAAACTCCAATTACATATCCGTTCACTCTGGCTTTTGTGGCATAATCTTTTAACCAGCTTACAATATGATCTATTACTTTTTGTGTCTGCATCGTTTATTTTTTTTAGTCTATTCCAAATTCCTGAGGGTATTTCACCACTCCTTTTTTATTTTTTAATCCGTCTTTTACCAATTCTACAGCCATCCCGTTTTCTTCCGGAATATCGAATGGAAAAGAAATCCCAAAATTACTTGTTTTTTTGTAACCAAAGCGCGGATAATAATTTTCATGTCCGACAAGTATTACAGATTCATATCCCAATTCCTTGGCAATATGATGTCCCTGCGAAATCAATTTCCCTCCTATTCCCTGATTTTGAAATTCAGGTTTTACAGAGACAGGAGCCAATGCAAGAGATCGGAAAGATTCTCCGTCACCTTCAATAGTAATTTTTGTAAACAGAATATGTCCTGCAATTTCACCATTTTCATCTTCTGCCACTAATGACAATTCCGGAATAAAAGCATCAGATAACCTCAGCTTTTCAACAAGAAACTGTTCCTGATGATCGCTGTGTTCCATATCCCTGAAAGCTTCCTCTACAAGATAGAAAACTTTTTCATGGTCTTTTTCTTCTTCTCTTCTAATGGTCATTACTTTTATATTTTTCACGTTTCAGTTCGTACCAGAAACAGATTCCGTCCGGTTCTTCAAATTCACTGGTTTTTTCGAATCCTAATTTTCTTAAAATATGATTTGAAACCTCATGTTCAGAATGAGCGTAGGCATAGATAACCTCTGCATTCAGGTCATTAAAACCATAATCCAGAGAAGCTATTCCGGCTTCTACAGCATACCCTTTACCCCATGATTCCGGCAGAAAACGATATCCCAGCTCCAAAACATTTTGGTAACCATTCGTTTTATGGGTCAGTAATTTCAACCCGCTCCATCCTATCAGCTGACCGCTTTCTTTTTCCACCACTCCAAGTCTTCCCACTCCATTTTCCTCATACTGTTTCTGAATCATACTGATAACATTACGGGATTCATTGATATCTGTCAATACCGGCACTCCGATATATTTCATCACTTCCGGATTAGAATCCAAAAGAAACATACGTTCAGCATCCGTGTCTTCAAGCTTTCTTAAAACCAGTCTTTTTGTTTCTATTTTCATAATCATTAGTTTTTATTCTCCTGCTCCAAAAATGGTGACATCTGTTTTCGTCCCTTTTTTGATATCCGTTTCATGTATTTTATTTCCCATTACGTTCAGGGTTTGCAAAGCCAGGTTTCCGGAAATATCAATTTTCTGTAGCTTATTATGTTCCACATTCAGTTTCCTTAATGCTTTAAACTGTGTCAGGTCAATTGTTTTTAATTGATTTAAAGATAATGTTAATTGGTCAATTTTGGGAATTCCTGTCAGCGAAATACTTCCCAACAGGTTATTATCCAGATATAAAGAACTTACATTTTTCAGGTTTTCCGCTTTGAATGAAGATATTTTACATCCTGTACAGGAAAACAATTCCAGTTGATCCAAGTTGTTGAGTACAATATTCGGAATCGCATTATCATCCAGAATAATCATTTTTACATTTTTAAAAAAGTGCAGATCATCTGTGGAAGTAATTCCTTTCTGAACAAGAAATAAATTTGTAATCATCCCGGCTTCCGGAGGTTCAAGTATTCCGTTTTTATTCAGATCGAAATTTTCAAGTACTGCTTTTTCAAAGTTTTTATCTTTAAATTCAAGCTTTTGCCCATAGAAAAAAGAAAGTCCCAAAATAAGGCAAAGGGTCGTAATTATTTTAATTTTCATCATAAATTGTGTATTTAATCCTTATTTTTGTAAACTTAAATTCCATGTAAAAATAATGAAGATTTTTAGATATATTGCGCTTTCTTCTATTTTAGCTGCCGGACTTGTTTCCTGCAAAAAAGAAGCTGAAAATCAATGGAAGGTAGAAGTTAAAGAAACTGCCGAAAAAATTGATGTAACAGATATTTCCAAAGAATTTTACAATCCGAATGTTCCGCTGGAACAGTTTAAAACTCAGTTTCCATGGTTTCAGGGAAGTGTTTCGGATGCAGATTTTGAAAAGAGAAGAATGGATGCCGAAGAAATCAAAATCTACAAGGAAGCGATAGGAAAGATCAATCAGACTACATTACAAACGGAGCTGAAGAGTTTATTTTCACATATTAAATATTACTTTCCTCAATTTAAAAGCCCTAAGGTATATCTATTTTCATCTGCGTTACAGATGATCCAGGATCCGATATTTTATGATCAGAAAGGAAATCTTCTGTTTATAGATATTACCGGCTTTATGGGAGATGGAAATCCAAATTATAAAGGACTTGAATTATATTTTCAAAAATCAATGAATCCGCAGAATATTGTTCCTAAAGTATCACAGCTTTTTGCTGAAAATATTGTAACGGAATCTCCGGATCATCAGAAGTTCATTGATCAGATCGTTCTGAACGGAAAAGTAATGATTCTTCAGGACGCATTTCTTCCTGATACTCCTGATTATCTGAAAATGAATTATACTAAAAAGCAGTATGAATGGGCAACCGCTAATGAAGCCAACATCTGGAATTATTTTGTAGAAAGCAACCTGATTTTCGGTGATGATCCAAGATTGGGAGAACGTTTCATATCGCCCGGACCATTCTCAAAATTTTATACGGAGATTGACAATGAATCTTCACCACAAATCGGAATTTTTACAGGATGGCAGATCTGTAAGGCCTACCTTAAGGAAAAGCCTGAAACAAAACTTACAGCTTTCCTGAAAATGGATGCAACAACCATTTTTAATGAATCCGGCTATAAACCGAAACTTAAACAATAGAAAATTTAGAATTTAGAAAAAATAGAAAAATGAGAAAGACTCAGATTACGATAGATGTAGAGCTTGATGAAAATCATGTACCTGAAAATATTACATGGAACGCACAGGATGGAGGTATTGATAAACAAGATACTAAAGCAACCATGATTTCTGTATGGGATGATAAGACAAGAGAGGCATTAAGAATTGATCTTTGGACCAAGGAAATGCCTGTAGACCAGATGAAGATGTTTATCCATCAGATTTTAATATCTTTAGGAAGCACTTATCAGAGAGCGACAGGTGAAGAGGATGTAGCACAGTGGATGGAAGAAATTGCAGAGGAGTTTGCTGTAAAATCTGCCATCAAGTAAAAAAAATAATTGTGATAAGCTGGGACCGTAAGCGGTAAGCTTTTTGTATTCAGCTAGAGCAAATTTAATAAAAAACAATGGGCTCAAGTAATATATTCTATTGCTAAATGCCCAAGCCTAAAGCAAAAAATTATGAATTTTAATACCAAAGTAATTCACGGAGGGCAGCACCACGAGTCTGCAACAGGTTCTGTAAATGTTCCTGTATTTTTAACCTCTACGTTTGCACAGAAAAGCCCTGGAGTACATTCCGGATATGAATATTCAAGAGCTGCCAACCCTACAAGACAGGCACTGGAAGATTCTTTGGCAAGTATTGAAAATGGAGCGAGAGGTTTAGCTTTCGGTTCTGGTCTTGCTGCCATCGACTGTGTTTTGAAATTATTAAACCCAGGTGATGAAGTCATTGCTGTAGATGACCTTTATGGAGGTACTTACAGAATGTTTACAAGACTTTTTGAAAAATATCAGCTGAAGTTTACTTTCGTGAATTTCGATGATGTTTCTAAAATAGCCGATGTTATCACTGATAAAACGAAACTGATCTGGGTAGAAACGCCTACCAATCCATTAATGAAATTGGTAGATATCAAAGCGGTTGTAGATATTGCTAAAGGAAAAGACATTTTGGTAGCAGTAGACAATACCTTTGCAACGCCTTATATCCAGAGACCTATTGATCTGGGTGCCGACATCGTAATGCACTCTGCCACCAAATATCTGGGCGGACATTCTGATGTGATTGCGGGAGCTCTTATTGCTAAAGATGCTGAACTGGGAGAAAAACTTCACTTTATTCAGTTTGCAAGCGGCGGTATTTTAGGACCTCACGATTCTTACCTTGTATTGAGAGGGATCAAAACACTGGCGTTGAGAATGCAGAGACATTCTGACAATGGACTTGCAGTAGCACAATATCTTGAAAATCATCCTGCTGTTGATAAAGTAATTTATCCGGGATTAGAATCTCACCCTCAGCATGAATTGGCAAAATCTCAGATGAAAGAAGCAGGAGGAATGGTTTCATTCACTTTTAAATCTGGAAAGAAAGAAGATGCGATTAAATTCTTAGAGAAAGTAAGAGTATTCACCTTAGCAGAATCTTTAGGAGGAGTAGAATCTCTGGCTAACCACCCTGCTCTGATGACTCACGCTTCAATCCCTGCAGAAAAACGTGCTGAACTGGGAATCACTGATGATCTGGTTCGTCTAAGCGTAGGTATTGAAGATGCCGAAGATCTTATTGCAGATCTTGAGAAAGCTTTTTCTTAACATACTATAAACTAAAATGAGAGGGGTTAATCAAATCCTTCTCATTTTATTATAAGCACCAACCAATCATATGAAAAACACAAGAAAAGCAGTCATTTCCGACTTGCCTCAACTGGCTAAACTATTTGACCAGTACAGAATATTCTATCATAAGACTTCAGATATTCCCGCCGCAACAAGTTTTCTTCAGGAAAGACTTGAAAATAAAGATTCAGAAATCTTTGTTGCAGAAGAAAATGGTAAGCTTACAGGTTTCGTACAATTATACCCGATATTTTCATCTACAAGAATGCAGCGCTACTGGCTGCTGAATGATCTCTACGTGAATGAAAACCATAGAGGAAAAGGCTTTTCTAAAGAATTAATTGAAGAATCCAAAGAACACTGCCGTTCATCAAAAGCGTGCGGTATCCTTTTAGAAACAGGAAAAAGCAATGATATAGGGAATCAGCTGTATCCAGCCTGCGGATTTGAATTGTATGACTCTGTGAACTTCTACGAGTGGAGCAATTCATGAGTAATAGGGAATTTTTGTAAAATGTATAAAATATTCAAAATACCTCTGTTCTTTATATCAATAACTCGAATCACAAATCTCGGAATTCGCACCCCGCACCTCAAGATCAACTTATAAAAACAAAAAAATAATATGACCGATTTTCAAAAATATATTCAAAGATATTTAGACCAAATCCCACCAGGAGACTGGTTAAATGAACTGCAGATATCAGCTGATAAAACCATAGGAATTTATTCTAACCTTACCGAAGAGCAGTCTACTTTTGCTTATGCAGAAGGAAAATGGACATTAAAAGGACTTCTACTCCATTTATCGGATACGGAAAGAGTCTTCCAATATAGAATATTAGCTTTCGCTAGAGGAGAGAAAAATAATCTTCCGGGATTTGATGAAAATGAATATGCCGATCAGTCTTTCGCCAGTGAAAGAACCCTTGAATCTCTTTTGGATGAATACAAACTGGTAAGAAAATCTTCTGAGATTTTATTAGAAACTCTTCAACCTTCTGCTTTACAAAATACAGGTACAGCCAATGGCCATGAAATTACTGTAGAAACCATCGGAAAACTGATTGTAGGACACAATTATCATCACCTGAATATTATTGAGGAAAGGTATTTATCGAAGTTGGGATGGATGTAAGAGATTAAAGTTAAGTTTTGGCTAAAGCCAAAGGATTTATTCTTTTTTTATTTAAATGGGCTAAAGCCCATTTCTATTGAATAAAATAAAATCTCTAATAATCTGTTGAATCATTTTAAATGTACCAGAAAGACATCAATAGGAACGGGCTTCAGCCCGTTTTCACATTTTATACCATTTCAGTGGCTTTAGCCGAAACTTATTGAAAATAATATTATTTTTGATAAAACAACACAAATGCCTTTTATCAAAATTTATATCCATCTTGTCTTCTCTACAAGAAACAGAGATCCTTTTCTCAATACATTCGACATACGTCTCAAGGTCTGGAAGCATATTAAAGAATATGCTACTGAAAAAGGAATATTTTTAGATATGATTAATGGATATTCAGATCATTGTCATTGCCTTATTTCTCTGGGATCAAACCAAAACATAGAGAAAATCGTACAATTATTAAAAGGTGAATCTTCTCATTGGATCAACAAGAATCAACTTACTATAGGGAAATTCTCATGGCAGGATGAATATTTTGCAGTGTCTGTTTCTGAATCAATGATAGATCCTGTAAGAAATTATATTAGAAATCAGGAAAGGCATCATCAGAAAAAGAGTTTCAATGAAGAGTATGAGGAATTTATTCAAAAGTATAATTTTAAAATGTGATTAAATTTTGGCTAAAGCCGGTAGATTTGTTTCTTTTTATTTAAATGGGCTAAAGCCCATTCCTATTGAATAAATAAAATCTCTAATAATCTGTTGAATCATTTTAAATGTACCAGAAAGACATCAATAGGAACGGGCTTCAGCCCGTTTTCACATTTTACACCATTTCAGTGGCTTTAGCCGAAACCTATCAACATCGTCACATTTACATTCTAATTTTTTGCCTGAAATCCACAGATTTTCTACCTTTATCCACTCTTTGAATTCACATACAATTATGGAACATATTATCGAAATATTAAAATCCGGCGGAACAATCCTTTACCCTACAGATACCATTTGGGGAATTGGCTGTGATGCCACCAATATAGAAGCTGTCAATAAGATTTTTGACATTAAGAAGCGCGAAAAAAACAAATCCATGATCATTCTTGTAGAATCTGAAAAAAGACTTCAGGATCTGGTGGATGTTCCTGAAATGGCATGGGACATTATTGATCTTAGCGAAAAACCGGTAACTATTGTTTATGAAAATCCAAGAGGTTTACCCAAAGAACTTCTGGCCGAAGATGGAAGTATCGGAATCCGACTTGTAAAAAATGATTTCTGTAAAAAACTGATTACAAAACTGAACAAACCTTTGGTATCTACCTCAGCCAATTTCAGTGGTGAGAAAAGTCCATTGAAATTCTCTGATATTTCTGAGGAGATGATCAGTCTTGTAGATTATGCAGTGGAAGAAGACAGAGAAAAAGTTTCAAAATACGCTGGTTCTTCGGTAATCAAAATATGGAATGACAACAGAATAAAGGTTCTTCGGGAATAGAAATTCTGAACTTTTTTGTTTATTTTTTAGAGTCTTGTCAGTACATATCGGCAGGATTTCTTTTTTTTAATTCTATCTTTGCAAACTCAACTCATAAATTATTTGCTATGAATCATCAGGAATTTGCTCAAACGTGGATTAATGTGTGGAATTCTCATAATTTAGAGGCTATTCTCACTCATTATTCGGATGATATTGAGATTACAACTCCCATGATTGCGATAGCTACAGGCGGTAAAGAAAGTTCTTTAAAGGGAAAAGAAGCTGTCCGTGAATATTGGAGAAGGGCTTTGGATAAGTTTCCAGATCTTCATTTTGATCTTATTCATTCTACAGCGGGAGTAGGTTCGGTAGCATTATTTTATAAGTCGATTATGGATAAACATGCTGTTGAAGTTATGTTTTTTAATGAAGATGGAAAAATTAGTAAAATGTATGCTCATTATGATTAATGGATAACATACTTAGAAATTGTCACTATTATTAACGATGAAAATTAATCTTAATCAAAATAAGAATTTAAAACTTTTTAAAATCATTTCTGAAGCAGCAGAAAGGAATAACCAGTCCGTTTATATTGTGGGCGGTTACGTACGAGACCTTCTGATGAACAGAAAAGCTTCTACAGATATAGACTTTGTAACGGAACAAAGCGGTATTGAGCTTGCCCAGAACGTAGCTCAGGATATAGATCCCAAATTAAAGGTTTCCGTATTCAAAACGTATGGAACAGCAATGATCAAGTATAAAGAACTTGATCTTGAATTTGTGGGAGCAAGAAAGGAAAGTTATACTGAAAACAGCCGAAAACCGGAAGTTGAAGGCGGAAGCCTGGAAGATGACCAGAAACGAAGAGATTTCACCATCAATGCGATGGCTATTTCTTTAAATAAAAATAATTTCGGAGAACTGGTGGATCCGTTCAATGGAGTTGAAGATCTTGAGAATGGAATTTTAAGAACTCCTTTGGAACCGGCTCAGACCTACTCTGATGATCCGCTGAGAATGATGAGAGCAGTACGTTTTGCTTCAACTTTAAATTTTAAAATTGAGGAAAACTCTCTGCAGGCAATTCAGCAGGAAGCGGAAAGAATCAAGATTGTTTCTATGGAAAGAATCATGGTGGAATTCAACAAAATCATGCTTTCTGAAAAACCGTCTGTCGGATTGAGGCTCATGGAGCAAACCGGTCTTATGAAGCTGGTTATTCCGGAACTGATCGAACTGAAGGGAGTGGAAGAAGTAGAAGGACAAACACACAAAGATAATTTTTACCATACGCTTGAAGTAGTGGATAATATTTCTGCGAATACCGATAATCTTTGGCTTCGTTGGTCTGCTTTGCTTCATGATATTGGTAAAGCGCCAACTAAGAAGTTTGTAGAAGGAACAGGATGGACGTTTCACGGACATGAATTTTTAGGTTCAAAAATGGTTAAAAACCTTTTCCAGCGATTGAAACTGCCTTTGGGAAGTGATATGAAATATGTTCAGAAAATGGTCAAACTTTCATCACGACCTATTGCTCTGATCACTGATGATGCTTCAGATGCTGCATTGAGACGACTTTTATTTGATGCCGGTGAAAACCTTGAAGATCTTTTTACTCTTTGTAAAGCTGATATTACAACTAAAAATTCCAAGAAACAGGAGAAGTTCAAAAGAAACTTTGAATATGTAGCAGTGAAGATCAAAGAAGTGGAAGAAAAAGATCAGGTAAGAAACTTCCAGCCACCTATTACGGGTGAAGAGATTATGGAAATGTTTAATCTTAAGCCAGGCCGTGAAATTGGTATTTTGAAAGAGAAAGTAAAAGAAGCCATTCTGGAAGGTGAAATACCCAATGAAAAAGAGGAAGCTACAAAGTTTGTGATTGCTGAAGCGGAAAAACTGGGATTAACAATATAATTCAATCTATAGATAACATTAAAAATCCCGGCGGGATGTTCCATCCCGCCGGGATTTTTCAATCACAGATATAAAAACAAAGCCGGCCGGTTTCTTTGAAACAGGCCGGAAAAAACACAAATGATGAAAAAATAAAAAATTATATTTTTAGAAGTAATAATTATTGTGGGTTCAGGAAAGTTCCGTTAGCACCAAGACCTCCTGTTTTAACGGATCCCATTTTGCTACCGGTAGCAGCTGAATATATTACCATTTCGCTTTCTGCTGTAAATTGCTTAACATCTGATGCAAAAATTCTTCCATCAATAACGTTAAATCCATAAAGCGTAAAATAAGGACCGCCATCTGCAGCTGTTAATAATGGACTTGCAGGAACTGTTGGAGCAGCTAAACCTGTTGTATATACTTTATTGGCAGAGCTGAAGTAGATTTTATCATTATCAATCTGAAGATTTGTAGCACTTGGAATTCCTGTCAGTGTAATTACCGGTGTCATTGCTCCTGTACTTGTAATCTTGTAGATATAAGAATCTGTAGCTGTTGAAGAAACTGTGTAAACATTAGATTTGTATGAAATAGTGCTGTTAATCTTACCATTCGGAATAGTAATTTCAGTCTTGCTGTCATTAGAAGTATTGATATAAGTAATCATATTTCCGAATCCTGATGTAGCATTCTGTACAAAGACATTTCCACCTGCTTCTACTGTTTTATCAGCCCCGCCTGTCATAGTGATTTTGCTTACAAATGAATAGTCAGAAACTTTATATTTCGTTACACTTGTTGCATTCGTAGAGAAATTCAGGTTGGCAACATAGATAAAGTCATTCGTAAAAGCAATTCCTCTTGGATTATCAATCTGATCTGTAATAACTGCTAATTTCTTGAATGTATAACGGTCTACAACAACAATTTTGTTTGAGTTGTTGATTACAAGATAAGCCTTATTTCCGTTAAGACCGATGGTCTGAAGAACGTCACCCAAAATTTCTTTATTGTTGTTATAACCATATACATCATCCTGCTTCATGCTTAAATCTCTTGTCAGGAATGTTACTTTAGCCCCCTGGCTGTTGAAATTCCCTTCATTAGAGATAAAGTATCCGTTCTGGTAAGTGATCGGAGACATTTCAAACTCTGCAGAGTCGCTTGTACATGAAGACATGTTAAACAATAAAACCACTGCAAATAATACAGTTAAAAGTTTAGTTATTTTCATAATTTATTCAATTTAATTTTTTAAAAATTTATTGCGGCATACACGCTATAGTTTCTTTTCGGTAAAGGATAAAAAGAAACCGTTTTATAATAAGTATCCGTTAGATTATTCACTTTAAATCCTAAAGTATACTTGTTTGCCAGTGTTGCTGAAACTCCCATATTTAAAAGGAAATAAGGATCTATTGCTTCTGACCTTTTTTCATCACTTGTAGTATAAGTAACACCATTCAGCAGCCCCTGTGCGAAAAATTTAAAGAAACCATATTCATAATCTATATTGGCCATTCCTCTGTGCATGGGAACATAAGGTCTTTGCATTTTTGTTTCCTTATCAATAGATTTTGCGTAATAATATCCGGCATTAGCCCGGATTTTATGATTTCCCAATTGTTTGCTGAAAGACAACTGAGATTCCAGTCCGTAAGATTCAGATTTATTCACATTATAAGCCTGCCAGTAGCCCAAAGCAGTCGGAAGCCATACAATAAGATCTGTAACGTTCATATAATAAGGAGACAAAGTAAGTCTGAAATCTCCCACTTTGAATTCATTCACCATATCAAACTGGGTAGATGTTTCCGGTTTTAGATCTTTATTTCCTCCCGGCTCATAATAAATATCATTAAATGACGGATATCTGAAGTTTTTTGACACGTTAACGCTAACATCATACCATTTTGCAGCACTCCATTTTCCGGAGAATGAATACATCAACGGAGACTTCACATCTTCTACAAAATCTTTCTTGAATCCACCCTCAAAACGCAGGTCTTTAGTAGCAAAATACCTCAGCAACCCGGAAACAGAACCAATATTTCTACTGACACTGGATATTCCGCTCTGATATCCTTCCCCTTTATTGATCTGAAATTCTCCGATAAGATTAAAATTCCACTTAGAATTCAGGAAATAATTGAAATCATTTTTAAAGATATAATTTTTCCCTGTTCCGCCACTGGATTTTGGCAGATTTAGCGAACCAAAATATTGAAAGTTTTCTTCTGTATAGGCAGCTTTAAAAGAGTTGCTAAACTTTGTTTTGTTCCAGTCCCAGGAAAGAAGACTTCTTATACTTTGAGTTTTATACTTTGTTTTTGTTCCCGTTTCTTCATATACAGGATAATGCTGTGAAGAATCGAAAAACTGGCTTTGCCACGAAATTTTATGATCGTTGGTTATTTTATAGGATGCACCTGCATTGAATGTGGTATTATAGTAATTACCGTTTCTGTTGATGTAGTTCAGATCACTTACCTCATAATTGTTTTCACTTACAGAATAATTTCCGGAAGCTTTAAAACTGAACCTATCATTGCTGTAAGACCCTTTTACAAAATTATTATAGGTATTAAAGGAAGCTACTTCCGAAAATACGGAACCATGGAAACCTTTATTAAAATCAAGGGTATTATTCAGGTGAATACTTCCTCCGATAGCCCCACTTCCATACACTACACTTCCACCACCGGCTTTTATGCCGATCTGATCATAGCCAAACAAAGCAATATTATTGATGTCTCCCTGTCCTAAAAAACTGGAATTGATATTAATACCATTCCATACAAAGGCAGTCTGCTGAGCGGTAGTTCCCCGGAAAGACGGTGAAGAAACAGCTCCACGGCCATTTTCTTTGATAAAAACCTGTGACTGAAATCTCAGGAGCTCCGAAAGATTACTGGAGTTTTTCTCGGCCTCTTCTGCCGAAATTATTTTCACGGGATGAAAAAGTTTCACCCTATTCATCTGGTTGTCGAAAACAAAAATAGTGTCGATGGTTTTCTCTTGTCCAAAAAGAAAACAGCCATAAGATGAAAAAAGCAGTACTAAAGATCTTTTTATATCCATACTTTTTTACTTTTCCTCCGAAAGCAATCTGTTTTTTATTATCATATTGGCAGGTCTCCTGACTTTCGCATTCCGCTCCTTCCCGTTTTTATACAGTGGCTGTTTGCAGAAACTTTTGTTGCGATTTACAGTTGCGGGGACAGTCCGGGAGTTACACCCGATTCCCTTTTCATTCCAAAATACTGGAAACCAAAATTTTTGCAAAGATAGTTTTTTATATGTATTTGCCAAAAAACCGGTTTATACATCAAAAATCCCAGGCTTTTGAAAATAAAAAAACAGCCGCTTTCAAAATTGAAAACGGCCATCATCCCACTACTTTACTATTTATATATGTTATTTTTTAATGAATTTATAAGCTTGCTTTTCTCCTTTCACAGAGTATTGCAGAATATAATCTCCTTTCGATAAAGATGAAACATCAATCTGACCGTCTACAACACCGAATGATTTTACCTTTTGGCCAACCATATTATAGATTTCTGCCTTTTCTATTTTTCCTGTTCCTTTAAAATTGAGCACATCAGTTACAGGATTAGGATAAATGCCAACACTGTTGTTCTCTTTCACGGTATCACTTACTGATAAAAATTCAGAAGTATCCAGATAAAAAGCAACTATTTGACCTGAAGCATTTGTCCCTGATCCGGCAATTTTCTTTCCGTCTTGTGAAATCGCCAGAGGAAGCCCCATCGTTACTCCATTGGTTGCAATTCCTAAGGACACTGCATAATCATTCAGGTTAATTCTTCCTCCAGATGCAGTCCAGATAAAGCCTTCTCCCGACATTGGAGGCGCTCCAAATGCTCTGTAATATCCTATAACTTTTGTTCCGTCAGCCGAAATTCCTGTAGCTCCTCCTTTAAAATTGAACGAAGCATTAGGATGCGTTATATAGGTCAGCCCGCTTGTAGCATTCCAGACATAAGGATTAGGAGTTGCAGATCCTATAATGGTATTTCCATCTGCAGAAATTCCGCCTGCTTCTCCTACATTATTCCCGTTATTATCTGTAATAAAACTTTCTACTCCATCCTGCCATTTTGCACCGCTTCTTGTTCCGGTTGGCTCATCCTGCCACCCTACAATCACTGTTCCTGAAGCATTGATTGCATTTGCTCTGGAGCTGCGTCCGGGAACTATACTTCCCAGATCAACCATTCCGTTTACTTCATCCCATTTCACAGCGTGTGCATTCGCAGCAGTAAGGAATCCTAACCCTACAATTGTATTTCCGTTAGGTGACATTCCCCATGTAGAACTTACACTGCCGTCCCAACCGGTAGGAACCAGCCCGCCCCTGTTTACCCATGTGGAAGCAGCAACATCATAAGTAGATATTTCATTAAATCCCGTTGCAGCATTTGTAACAGAAGATGATATTTTGGTTCCGTCGTTTGAAACAACTGTTCTGCCTGCTGCCGGATATCCGTTTGATATTGAACCTATCTGTACAAGTCCTCCTGCTGCATTCCATTTATATACTCCTCCTGCACTTGTATGCATACTTACCACTCCATTATCTGAAACTGCACCTACATTATAATTTCCCAAACCTATTACCGTAAGCTGTGCTTCTGTAAAACTAAATTTCAGAAAAAGACAAACCGTCAATATTTTCGTTGACATTCTGTAAAAATTTTTCATATTTTATTATATTTAGCGTTCCGAATTAGTGAAAACAATATTAATACTATATTTACCCTATCCAAAGAAACAGGCTTTCATAATTCGTGAATTTTAAAAGAATTTATTTTACAAAAAATTAATAATCAGACAGATATAAAACATTATTTTGAATATGGATTTTACCCGAATTATTCAAAAAAACACAAAAAACAAATTATCAAGACAAAAATTATTTCAAAATAGCAGAAAAATATCACTGTTTGTTTTCATTTGCTGTTCTTTTATTACCAGTGGACAGTCAGGTCCGGACTTTAATATTCTGGCAGATAAGGCATTTCTGAAATTGTATCAGAATTCTGACGAATGCATCAGTTATACTCAGGGAATCCTCGTAAGCGATCAGAATACAGAGCATAAAATTGTACTGCAAAACATTATTTCACAAGCTTATGCCATGAAAGGCGATTACGTTCAATCTGTGAATATTTTTGCGCAGAAAGAAGAGGCCGATCCCAAAAATGAGCTCTCGTATTTTATGCAGATTTTCAGTGATTATAATCTTGCTGACCAGTATCAAAACCTTGGCCTGTACAATCAGTCAAAAAGAATTATTACCCATCTTTTATCTGATCAAAAGCTTCTTAAAAGTAATGATGCCGCATTACGAATGACCACAGCAAAGCTGTACCAACTGCAGGCTCTGAACTCAGGAATCAATAAAGATTATCCTACAGCATTCAAAAACCTTGATAAAAGTAATCTGTACCTCAGCGATCATAATGAAGAAAACAGAATATTAAAAATAGAAAACAAAATTTTCCGTTCTTCCTATCTCCTGAAACAAAATAGACTTGTTGAATATAAAACGCTTATAGAAAGTATTATTTCTAATCTTGAACACCAGACAGATCAGCCCTTTCTTTTAGGCTTAGCATATGAGAATCTGTCCCAATATTATTTTCTGAAACAGGATTACAGAACATCTGTTGAGAAACTGGAAGCTGGACTTTCTTTAATTGAAAACCTGCCTTATAATAATTTAAAAATTAAAATTTACGAATCACTATCCCGCAACTATTATGCGCTTCATGATGATGTAAAATATCATCAGTACAATAAACTCTATAATGATTTAAAAGCAAAAACAGATGTAAGCTCGAAAGAAGGAATACGATATATCATAAAATTTGTAGAAACCAACCAGAATAAAAATATTGAATTTCAAAAACTGATGTTTCTTCAATCCTTTTTACCTCTGGCTCTCATTCTATTCCTGATTATCATTGGTCTGTCAACCTATTTTTTAATTATTAAAAGCAAAAATAAAGATTTAAAAAAGCAATTTGATTTCTTTGAAAAACAGAGCAAAGAGAAACCTCAACCTGTCTTATTAAATAAAGCTTCTGTAACAGCGAAAGATGCCGGTTCCATTAAAATATCCAGAGAAAAAGAAGATGAAATCCTTCAGAAACTTGAAGAGTTTGAAAAATCCACCCGATATCTGAATAAAAATATGTCCTTATCTATGCTATCCTCTCAAATGGAAATTAACACAAAATACCTTTCTGAAGTAATCAATAACAAAGAGAAAAATTTCAACGGATACATAAACAAGCTAAGGATCAATCATATTGTACAGCTATTAAGGAATGATTCTACCTTTCTTAATTATAAAGTAAGCTACCTTGCAGAATATTCAGGGTTCTCATCGCACAGTGCCTTTACAACCGTTTTCAAATCTGTTACCGGAATGTCTCCCAATGCCTATATTCAGGAAATCAGTAAAACCAAAGCCATATGAAACTATTTTTAAAAATATGGCCACTTCTTCTGTTGTCATTTTGTATTTTCATGAAAGCCCAAAAGACACCGGACAGCGTCTTAATAAAAAAGGCCATGCTTGAGATTTATGATAATCCTGATAATGCAATTAAAATGGGAAAACAGTTATTAAAAAGATCTCATGATGTCAAAACATCTCTCAGCCTTTATAAAGTTCTTTCCACAGCTAATATTGCCAAAAGAAACTTTGAGGAATCCTTAAAATATATTATGAAGGCAAAGGAACTTTCCAAGAAAACCAATGATCCCAGAAGTCATGCAGAAGTTCTTATCTCGGTTGCAATACAATATCAGCAGATGGAACTTTTCAGCAAGAGCCTTGAAACCCTGAACGAAGCAGATCAATATATCGCTAAAATCCCGAACAAAAATCCCTTGAAATATGTTGAAACCGCTACTAGCTATGCCATAAAAGGAATGATTTACAAGGGCCAGTCTAATTCAGAAATTGCATTGGAAAAGTTTTTAATTTCAATCCTGAATTTTGAAAAAGTACCTGTAAAGAAAACTACCAATTCTAATATGAGTGTAGTATTCTACAATATCGGGTACTGCTATCTTAATCTCAATCAAATTGATAAAGCACAGGAAGCTTTTGTGCAATCTTTAAACTATGCACGGAAGAATTTCTCTAAAAGTCTGGAAGCTTTTGCTTTAAAAGGAATTGCTGAAATACACAAGAAAAAACATGAAAATCAACTTGCTATAACTCTTTTGTTAAAAGCAGAAAATCTTTGCAGAAATACAAGAGATCTTATCCTGAATGAAGGAATCTACAAAGAATTGGCAGAAAATCATCTTGCCATGGGCCAGCAGAATCTTTATCAGCAGTATAATAAAAAATACCTGGAAATGCGCTTTAAAAGAAAACAAAATGAGCTAAAATCTATTAATCAGGTAATTGACAACCATAATGAAGAAACCGCTTTAAAAAGTAAAAAGCTGAAATCTTATTATCGTTACATTAAAATTGGCACTTTACTGTTGGGAGGTATTTTTATAGTTATCCTTTTATATGCTATTATAAAAATCAGAAAACAGAATAAAAATTTTCATAAAGAGATACAGCAAATGATAAGAGCATCATAAGCTATGAAAACAAAAAAAGCATTCCAAATTGGAATGCTTTTATAATGTATAATGTTCAGCTTATTTACCGATAACTTCTGTAATTGGATTTCCTACATTTCCACTTGGGAACTGAATTTTCAGTAAAGAAGATACTGTAGGAGCAATATCAGTCATGTGATATTCTTTATTGCTTTCTCCCTGTTTCACTCCCCATCCCATGAAGATCAATGGAATATGTGAATCGTAAGAGTTCCATACACTGTGTGTAGTTCCTGTTTTAGAATATGGAGGAAGCATAGAATCGTGAGAAATCAACTGAATATCTCCACTTCTCTGTCTGTTGATTCCGTTGATAATTCTTTGTTTGATAGGCTCCGGAATGCTAGCCTCCTGAACTTTATCTACAGAAACTGCATATAAAACAGTAGGATCTTTCTCAATTTCTTTTACGGCAAAATTTCTTACATCATCCAATTCAAGTTTGCTGTCTGCCAATACTTTTCTGTCGAAATAAATCTGATAGTTATCAATCGCGTTGATCAGTTTATCTGCTCCGAATTTATCTTTTAGCTTTTGGTTCAGATTTTTTTCAGCATCTTCTCCGAAGAAACCTGTCGGAATTTTATGCTCTTTAAGGAAGCCTACAGAATGCGCTCCACCATGGTCTGCAGAAAGGAAAACGGTGTACTCTCCTTTTCCTACTTTTGAATCTAAATAATTGAAAAACTCAGCTAAATCCTGGTCTAATCTGATATAAACATCTTCTACTTCTATAGAGTTCGGTCCGAATTTATGTCCCGCATAATCTGTAGAAGCAAGATTGATGGCTAAAAAGTCTGTAATATTATCTCCACCCAGTTTTTCACCTTCTACAGAAGCTTCTGCCAGCTTCAATGTCAATGTATTTCCGAAAGGAGTATAACGGATATTATCTTTTTTAGTCTGATAATCCTTTGCTAAGTTGCTGTAAGGGAATGTAGGTGTTTTTGCACTTCCCAGCAGGCCTTCCCATGAAGAGTTGTCCGGTGCACTTTCTGTATACTGGTTGATCGGAAGTAAGGTATTCCAACCGTTTGCCACTAATTTTTCAGGAAGGTTCTGAGAATTGAATGATTTTACCCATTGAGGAAGGTCATTCATGTACCATGTGCTGGTAATGAAATTTCCTGTGCTGTCATCAAACCAGAAAGCTCCGTTTGGCGTGTGTCCTGCAGGAAGAATAGAAGCACGGTCTTTTAAAGAAACTCCGACCACTTTCCCCTGAAAATTGGTTGCCAATCTCAATTCATCAGTTACCGTAGTAGACCAAAGATTTTTGGGCGAGTGGCTTCCTGTTTTTGTATTGGTTGTTCCTACCGGCTGAACGCTCTCATCCGCAGTACAGTAAACCCCTTTCCCTGTTTCTTTATCCGTCCAGTCATTTCCCGCAATCCCGTGAATTGCCGGCACAGATCCTGTATAAATACAAGTGTGTCCCAAAGCTGTAATGGTGGGTACATAAGGAATATGTACATTATTTAAAGAATATCCTGTATTCAAAAGTCTTTTGAAACCGTCATTTCCATACTTACCATAAAAACGGTATAAATAATCCCAACGCATCTGGTCTACAACCAGACCAACGACTAATTTGGGTCTTTCCAGTTGAGTATTTCTGTTCTTCTGCGCATTGATTGTAACTACGGACAATAAAGTAGCTGCCGCAATTGAAATGTTCCTAAGCATCCAAGTAAATTTTTATTGCCTACAAATTTAAGGGTTTTGAAAGTTTTGGAGTGTGAAATTTTATTTAATTTTGAACTAATTATCTATTTAATGCTTTGGAAAGGACTACTCATTTAATAACTGCAAAATCAATACAAGAACTTCCTTGCATTGATTACCTCAGAAATATTCCCCGTCAAAAAAGAATTAAAATAATTTTTGGTCATTCCATCGGCCACCTGAGAGAGGATTATGGTGAAGAATTAAAGAAAAACCTTCCTCATTTTCAAATTGGTATTCATTCAATGGAACCTAAAATTGAAATAAATAAACTTATTACAAAAGAAGAGATAATTGCCAACCAATTATTTTTTGTACAATGTGCAAAAGACTATAGAAAACTTGGAGAAGAACTGGTTAATTTATTTTTTGAGAAGAAGAAAATAAAACTAAACAAAAATTTTCCGTTTCTGGCTTTTAATTATTTAAAAGGTAGAAGAACTCAGGGGGGTAAAGTAGGAAAATGGAAATATTTCCTTCATGGTTATCATTGTTATTTTCAAAATATAATCACAAAACAGGAAATTGAAGTTCCATTTATGTTTGGGATGGAGTTCGGAGACCTTGATCCATATTTTTTTTCTCTTTATATTAAATCTACACCTAAATACCAACCTCTTCCTGTTACTATTTATGAAGATTTTGCGGATGGAAAAAGAATATTAGATGTGATGCTTCAGTTGGGATTATTGGAACAAATTAATTCAAATCTTGAAACTCATTCTGGACTTGTAATCAAAGAAAGAGATAAAATCGAAATTAAAATATATAATCCAGATGAAGATTATGAAAAAATTAAATTCAAATCCAAATTATCGAGGTTTATTCAGTTTTTTAATTTCTAAATTAATTTAAGAACCAATGATTTTAGGCGTATACTGGTGCTTCAAATTTCCGGATCATTTATATGACTTTACGTTTTTCAAATTTTATCCGGGATATGGTGGACATGCCGATAATCCTGCTGAGCTGGCAGCAAGAGTTCAGGTTGAAAATATAACTGATTTTCTTATAAAGTTGGAAAAACTGAAAACAAACTTCAGACAAACACATGTACAGGTGAACATCAATGGCAATCAACTGATCATCAATATTGGAGATTATTTACTTTTTGATTATCATTTTCAGCTGGCAACAGAGATTGAAGAATTATTGATTCGTGAAAATGCTCTGTTATTAGACTCCAGTATTCCCTTTATCATTCAATTTAATAAAAGCTATCCTCCGGAAAGAGATGAGTTCAAAAGTATAGAGCATCGGTTCATTCAGATGGTCGGTTCAGATTTTAAGAAAAATAATGCCGAGAATTATATGGTCAGAATTGACTGTAACCTTCCTTTACAGCATAAACAAAATCTTATTCATGACTTAGTGCAGATTTGCCAGGAAGAAAATCTCAATGTTTTCTACTATCATGATTCCGATTTTAATGAACATTGTAACCTGATGTTATTTTTCAGTAATGGCAGACAGAAAAAAGAGAATATTCAACAGGTTGACATCAATTCTTTTGGAAGTAAGGTGCGGCTACTTACCCAGAAATATTCTCTCCATTTTGGTCATTTCGGAAGTTTCAAAGAATATCCTTTACAGGGACCTCATGTAAGCTTGATGTTGGATAAAGAATATATTGTTAACAAAAAATAAACCATTTAAATTTAATGCTATGATCAAATTCAAATATGTCATTCTTTACGTGGAAGATGTAGAGCAATCCATGAATTTTTATAAAAATACTTTTGATTCTGAAATAAAATTCATCACTCCTGAAAAAGATTACGGAGAATTATTAACCGGGGAAACCAGCCTTTCATTTGCGTCTATTCATCTTGCAGGTTCTAATATAAAAAAAGGATTTTTAACTTCAAAAACGGAAGATAAACCTTTCGGAATAGAGCTGGGATTTACAACAGATAATGTAGAATCCTTAGTGGAAAAAGCCATAAAAAATGGAGCTGTTCTTTATGAAGATATTGCAGTAAAGCCATGGGGACAAAAAACAGCTTATATCAAAGATCCTGATAATTATCTGATAGAAATCTGTACGGAAATTCAATAAGTTTTTAAAATATATAATGTGGAAATTAGAAAATTACAGAAATTAGAATCCAACCCAAGCTTACACTGGGGTCATAACGGCTATACAACGGAAATTATATATTCTGTCTCTTCGATTGAATTTGGGGGCTCGTTTGAGTTTAACTTAAAAGAAAAATCCTTTCCTTATAACAAAATATGGGAGACAACTTCAGAAGATCTGGGGGAACTCAACGCCCTTATCGAACAAGGAAATTCTTTTGGTGCCTTTGCAGATGAACAGCTTGCAGGCTGGATCATCTGTGAACACAGAACATGGAACAACAGCTTTTATATTGAAAACATCCTGATCGATGAAAAACACAGACGACAGGGAATTGGTATTATGCTGATTAAAAGCGCCATCAAACAAGCAAGGAAACTAAACTGCAGAGTGATTGAACTGGAAACACAAAACACCAATTATCCAGCTATACAGTTTTACAGAAGAATGGGATTCAATATTACCGGACTGAACACAAGACTGTATGAAAATGCAGAAGAAATTGCCCTTTTTATGACCTTAGACCTTGATTAAATCTATGATAATATAAATACTATTTTAAAATTTTCGCCTTTACCCATTAAAACACTTGCTGGTGTCTTAAAAAATTTATACATTAGTTATCAACAAATTAAAACATGATTACTATGAAAAATTTAAAAAAACTAAAGAGAAATCAGCTTGTGTTAATAAGCGGTGGCGACACTCCTTATGCACTATGTGATATGGATGGTAACTGCCCTCCTACAATAGGTTCATACTATTGCAGCGATGGTACCTGTTACAGAGTTTCCGGTGGTGGTGGCAGCAATCCTGGATGTAATGAACCGATGCGTCTTTGCCAGGAATGGGAAACCGGATGCGGCTGCGTTTATATGTAAAATATTCTTGTTAGATAAAATCTTGTGGAGGGCGGTTTTTACCGCTCTTTTTATGACCTGTTGCTAAGGTAAAAATACTTATAATCTCCAACAATTTCATTAATTTCGCAAGAAACAGAATTTCTCAATATCATGGAAAATCTTCTGAAATATATCAGATCTCTCACTCCATTTTCTGACAAAAGCTGGGAAATACTTCAACATGCCTTATCAGAGAGGAATTACAGGAAAAATGAGATGATGTTACGGGAAGGTGAAATCTGCAACGCTTTGTTTTATATTGATAAAGGGTTTTGTAAGAGTTATTACGAAATTGAAGGAATCATCAAAAACACCGGATTTTTCTTTGAAAATGAAATCGCTACCGATATCAGCAGTTTTGGAAGTGGTCAAAAGTCTGAATTTAATATCATCGCTTGTGAAGATCTGCATGTTGTTATTTTTGATAAAACAAAACTATTCGAGGCAGCCAGAAATGCACCCGAAATTGAAACTTTAGGACGCCATTGCATTCGCCAGTTTGCTTCCAGACAAGAAGAATTTTCAAATCTGTTCAAACTTTATAATGCAAAACAAAGACTGGAATATATTGAATCCCAACATCCCTCAATGCTTCAACGTGTCTCACTCACTCAGCTGGCTTCATTTCTTGGAGTAGCAAGAGAAACATTGAGTAGAATCCGGAAACGAAGAATTACCCGTTAATCCATTACATCCAAAACTATATATATGAAAACACTAGTCTGGCGGGGAATTCTTTACCCATCTCTTGAATATTTTAATTTGCAGTCTGATGATAAAAGCTATACCGTAGAATCAAAAATCATTGGCTGCTATGAAGATAAAATCTTTGCTGTAAACTACAGTATTCTCATTGATGAAAACTGGATTGTTCAGAGTTTTTTGATCGAATCCGAGATCAATACTATTAAAAGTACATTTGCAGGAAAAAGAATCCAGGATCAATGGGAGATCAACAATACCATAAGTCCTGAATTCAATGGTTGTGAGTTTATAGACATTTCCCTCACTCCATTTACCAATACTTTACCGATCAACAATTTAAAACTGCAGGAAAGTATTTCTCAAAAAATTGATGTTCTTTATATTGATGTATTAAATCAGCAAATCAGACCTGTTCAGCAACAATACACCCGAACAGCTATTAATAAATACCTTTATGAAAATATTGAAAACGATTTTAAAGCAGAAATTTCAGTAGATGAAACAGGCTTAGTTATCAGCTATCCTGAATTGTTTGAAAAGATTGCAGAACTTTGAAAACGTCTTGTGGCAATCAACTATATGACAATGCACGATAATATGTATTGACATCATTTTTTTGGATTAACAAGTTCATGGTCCTAAATAAAAAAATCACTTCAAAAGCAGTGATTTTTTGTTGGTACCAACAAGTCTCTTTTAAAATAAAAACTAATATTTTATCACAATTTTTCCCGTTGCACCCTTTTCCAAATGAGAAAAAGCAGATTTTACATCTTCAAATGAATATACATGATCGATGACCGGATGTATCTGATGCTTCATCAAAGCTTCATTCATATGGGTAAACATTTCTTTAGATCCTACTTCTATTCCCTGCAGTCTGATTTGTCTGGACATAATTTTTACCGTATCCAGTTCAGCACTTAATCCACCTATCAAACCAATAACGGAAATGGTTCCATCGAGGGCAATGACATTTATGGATCTGTTAATATGACTGCCTCCTACCACTTCCACAATATGGTCTACCCCTCTTCCAGTAGTAATATCCATTATATTTTTTTCCCAGTCGGGGATCTGGCGGTAATTGATAAGGTGATTGATTCCCATTTTCTTACCCAAAGCCAATTTTTCATCGCTGCTTGATAATAAAATTACTTCAGCACCTGCCATTAGCGCAAATTGAGCAGAAAACAGAGAAACTCCACCTGTACCCTGGATGAGAACCTTACTCCCCGGTTTAATATCTCCTTTTTCAATCACAGCATGCCAGGCTGTAAGTCCTGCACAAGGCAATGCTGCAGCCTCTTCATCACTTAAAAAATCAGGAACTTTAATGACTTCATTGTGGTCAAATACAGCATACTCCTGCAGCAGACCGTCTGTTTTGGCACCACCAAGAGAACCGTCTATCTTTTCATCAGTCAGCTTTCCATCTATCCATTTAGGCAAAAATAATCCGGCAACGCGGTCATTTACAGCCAAAGCAGTCACATCACTTCCTCTTTCTACAATGATGCCCACTCCATCAGAAACCGGCACCCTTCCTACCGGAGGTTTCCATGAAGAATAACCTGTTACCACCATCAGATCTCTGTAGTTAAGAGAATTGGCTTTCATTTTCACTAATACTTCATTTGGTAAAAGCTTTGGATAGGATTTCTCTACCTGCTCAAGAGAAGAGATACTGTACTCTTTACTTACCTGATATGCTTTCATTTTCCTTATTTTAAAATTGTTAAACTATTGACTAAAAACCGTAATTTTATGAAACAAATGTATGCTGAAAAAATCACAGAGATTAACCTGCAGCCGATTGTGAGCTACTAATAAATAAGTGAGTATGAGTAAAAAGAAGCTGAATTCTACCAATACAATAAATGAACATTATCTGGACGACAGATGTACCCTGAATAAAGTACTAAAGATTATTGGTAAACGATGGGTAGCAGAAGTTTTATTATTGATTACCCATGACGTTTCCCGATTTTCACAATTGAAGGAAACACTGACAGGAATTTCAGACAATGTATTATCTTCTGTGCTCAATGAATTGGTAAAATCAAACCTGATTACTAAGAAAATATTCAATGAAGTTCCTTTAAAAGTTGAATACCATATTACACCCAGCGGATCAGAATTGACAAAAGTGATGCACCAGCTCTGCAGTTGGGGAAAACAAAATATTCCCTATGAAATAAGGATCCTTCCTGGATCAATGAAATAGCCTTAAGAAATGACACGGTAAAAGGAAGATAATTTTTAATTTTAGTAATAAACAGCCCTTTACAATTGTTATAATGATATGAAAACAATTGCTCTCCTACTCCTTTTTTTCACTTCACTGACTGCCGTTTCAGCTCAGAATCATCACTCTGAAGGTTTTTATGAAACTTCAGATCATGTCAAGATCAAATATAAAGTCTCCGGAAAAGGAGAAGCCTGTATTTATGTTCCAGGAGGTCCTGGACAAGGATATTCTTCCTTTGAACTGATGGGTGGAAATAACCTGGAAAAAAATATGCAGATGGTTTATATGGATCAGCGGGGTTCCGGGGAATCCGGCACTTCGGAAAACTATCATCTCGATAAAATGGTTCAGGATATTGAAGAACTGAGGCAGCATCTCCAATTGAAAAAAATCTTTCTGCTGGCTCACTCTTTTGGGGGAATCATTGCCGTCAGTTATGCAAAAAAATATCCTCAGCATACGAAAGGACTCATTCTGGCGAATGTTACCTTACATTTCCTGAATGATGAATCAGTTAAAGAACAGATTGAATATGGGAACAGTCTTTTACAGACAAAAACCAGGGCTGTTCCTAAAGACAGTCTTTCATCAGAACTTTCAAAAATCAGCAGTGCTTTAAGGAAAAAAAGAATCGGATATAAATTCCTGACCGAAGATATTGAAACCATCAAAGAGTCAGATAAAATTGATTCTCTCCATCCCCGAATTATCGACTTCGGAATGGCGGTCATCTCAAAACCCAAAGATTTCCCGGAATATTATGCCGATTACGCTCCTGTTACAAAAGATATTCATGTTCCTGTACTCATTATCACTGGAAAGAAGGATAAAGCAGTGGGAACTCAGCACTATAAAACCTTTCAATTTCCCAATCAAAAAGTAGTTACTATTGATGGCGGGCATCTTTTGTATTATGAAAAAAATAAAGAATTTGTGAATGCTGTCAGCAATTTTGTGAAAGCAACGAAATGATATTGTATTGGCAATTTTATAATTAAAAGTTTCGGCGCGGCCTTTGGCCGCGCCGAAATGTTTTCAAGTCATCTAAGTAGCATAATCATTTTACAAATGCGCCCCACTAACTCTGGCGCCAGCGGAAAGGAGAACAATAATAAGCTTGTGAGCAAAATAAAATAGAAATCACCAAAAAATTACATCCTGAGATTTTTATATAAGTTAAATAAGACAGCTGTATTCCAATAAGTACAACGTAAATATATAAATCATAACCTTTTAAAAGATTAATAAATTGATTTAGTTTATTGTAAGTACAGTAACATAATTCACAAATAAAAAAATAATCACATCCCGTTGATATATTTAGTATATTTATCACGAAACAAAAACTAATTAAACATGAAAAAAACAATCACTCTGGCAGCTATTGTCATAGCGGCATTTTCCAACGCACAAACATGGAACCTGACAGGAAATACCGGAACAGACCCCGCCGTCAATTTTTTAGGTACCTCAGACGCAAAAGATCTGGTAATAAAGACAGGCAATAAAGAAAGAATACAGATCAATTCTGTGGGAAACATCGGAATAGGAACAGCCCCTGATCCGAAACGGACCCTTAATCTTTTAGGAAATGCTACATTTGTAGCAACTGACCCTACATTAGATGGGTATCATTTTTTCAGTGCCGGTCAAAATAATATTAAAGACAGTGACTTAATGTGGTTAAGTTATAATAATCATCAGACTAATGATGTTGGTATTTTAACCTTATCGGCACCACCCACTCCGGGGAATTGGTCACAACCCGTTTTTTCTGTGAGAGCTAATGGCAAAGTTTTAATTGGGGTGAACTGGAACAATCTTGCACAAACAGGATGTGCAGACTGCAACAATTATAAACTATTTGTCCGCCAAGGGATAAAAACAGAAAAAGTAAAAGTTGAAGTTGCAGCTGAAAACGGTTGGGCAGATTATGTTTTTGAGGACAATTATAAACTTATGGACCTGAAAACACTGGAAAATTATATTAAAGAAAATAAACACCTTCCAGAAGTTCCAACAACAGCAGAAGCTATCAAAGAAGGCATTGAACTGAAAGAAATGAATATTCTTTTACTAAAAAAAATAGAAGAACTTACCCTTCACGTTATTGATCTTAACAAGAAAATAGAAACCTTACAAAATTCAAAATAATGAAAACAAAAAGTTACTTTTTGGGATTTTTATTTTTGAATACATTTTGTTTTTCACAACAAACCAGGTTTTTATATTATGTAGAATTTAAAGATCCTTCCAATAAGCCCCAAGCGGCAATTGGAGAAAACAGACAATTAAAAACTTTATCTTTTAACAACCAAAAATTAGAAGTCGTACAATATGAAGAAGCTTTTTCTGATTTTTCTTCTCAAAAGTTAAAGAATACATCATTAATAGAATTTAAAACCGAAAGAGATTATAATGACTTTATAGCCACTCATCAAACAGGCATTGTAAAATCTGAAAAAATAGATATCCGTAATGAAAATATTTCATTACTTAAACCTGACATAGAAAATAAAATTTTCCCACAGTTTAAAAAGACACCACCTTTGGTGTATGCGTATACTCCAAATGACTATTATTTAGTACCGGATCCTATCGGGCATACCCATCTGGATCTGATCAATGCCCGGGAAGCATGGGATTATTCCAAAGGTGATGGAGTTATAGTGGGAGTTTCAGATGACGGCTTTAGATTAACACACAGAGAATTTCAAAACAAAATCTCAACACTCCCCGGACAAATTGTTGGTAATAATTTACATGGTACTGCTGTTACAGGTCTGGCTGGTTCCAATACGGATAATAATTTTGGAGGTTCTTCTATAGGCTTCAATAATAAATTATTAGTAACCGACCGTATGGGATATGGTAGCTGGAATTGGTTGAAACAAATGTCTCAAAACGGAGCCAGAATTATCAATATGAGCTGGCTGTCATCATGCAGCTTCTTACAATCAGAGCAGGATGCAATAAATGAAATATACAGTAACGGAACAGTTCTCGTAGCAGCAGCAGGAAATGCAAGCTGTGGAAGTACATATGCCCAGGTATTTCCTGCGTCGTACAAAAATGTCATCGCTGTGAGTGGCGTAGGTCACCTTAATGATCTCAATTCAGCCACCACAACCAATGTGAAGGATGTTCATTATACTAACTATGCAATTCAGCTAAATCGTCTTCAAAATAATGAAGATGTTGATATTGTAGCCCCTGCTTATGATATGCTCGGACTACCTTATCCCGATTGTGATGATTGTTTAGGAATGGCATGGATTGGAACTTCCCTTGCAGCTCCACTAGTTTCAGGGACTCTGTCTTTATTATTCTCATCCAACAACTGCTTATCTCCCGTAGAGGCTGAAACAATCTTAAAACTGACTTCTGCGAATATTGATCATCTTCCTCCTAATCAGATTTTTGCTGGTCTATTAGGAGCAGGCAGACTAGATGCTGGAAAGGCCAATAAGATGGCATGGCAAATGAATTCCCAAAATGGCGGCGAAATTATCATTGAGGACAAAAAATTTAATCGCTGGGATTTTGAACTTCTCAACGCTCCTGAATTTATCAGGATCAGAAATGAAAGTTTCACACAGAATGCTAATGTCAATTTTAAGGCAAAAAAAGGAATTACTTTAGATACAGATACTTTTTTAGAGCCAGGACCAGGAAAAAGTCATTTTCTATATGTTGAAAATACGAATATATGCTCTGCATTCGCCCCTTCTGTATCCAAGTCCGACAATGATAAAGTTTCAAAGAAAAATAATGAAATTTCAAAAACATCTCCATCTGCAAATAATGATATAAGTGTTTATCCGATACCTGCCAAGGATGTCTTATTCATTAAAACAGATAAAGAATTTAAGAAAGGTATTATTAAAATTTTAGACCTGAATCAAAGACAGATTCTTCAGACGAATGTTACTTCTTCGAATAATACGATTTCCATAGATGTTTCATCTTTAGTGAAAGGAATGTATTTTATTGATATTACATTGGATAGCGCTCATTATAATAAAAAAATTGTAAAAGAGTAAAAGCATGTAAGTGTAACAATTTTATTACAAAAAATGTATCGGCGCGGCCTTTGGCCGCGCCGATACACAAAAAAACGGCATCCTAAGGATGCCGTTTTTACTTATATAAATTCAGTAAATTAGAATTTCAAATCTCCATTCACCTCTCTTACCGCATTAGCAGCTTCAGCGAATTTCAATTGCTCTTCAGCAGTCAATGTTACGTTTACAATTGACTCTACTCCGTTTGCTCCGATGATAGCAGGAACTCCTAAGCAGATATCATTTTGACCGTACTCACCTTCAAGCATTAAAGAACAAGGGATCATTTTCTTTTGGTCACATGCAATCGCCTGAACCATTACAGAAACTGCCGCACCTGGAGCATACCAAGCTGAAGTTCCCAATAATTTTGTAAGAGTAGCTCCTCCTACTTTAGTTTCTTCAATTACATATTTTTGTTGATCTTCACTTAAGAATTCAGTTACAGGAACCCCATTTCTTGTAGCTTTGCTCAATAATGGAAGCATACCTGTATCACTGTGAGCAGCGATTACCATTCCGTCAACATCAGAAATTGGAGCTTCTAACGCTTCAGCCAATCTGTATTTGAATCTTGCAGAGTCTAATGCACCACCCATTCCGATGATTTTGTGCTTAGGAAGACCTGAAGTTTTGTGTACAAGGTAAGCCATAGTATCCATTGGGTTAGAAACCACGATGATGATTACTTCCGGAGAATGTTTTACTAAGTTTTCAGTAACTTCTTTCACGATACCAGCGTTGATACCGATCAATTCTTCTCTTGTCATTCCAGGTTTTCTTGGGATCCCTGAAGTGATTACTGCTACATGAGAACCTGCAGTTTTGCTGTAATCTCCTGTTGTACCCGTAATTTTTGTATCAAATCCGTTAAGAGATGCCGTCTGCATCAAATCCATTGCTTTCCCTTCAGCAAACCCTTCTTTAATGTCTACCAAAACTACTTCTGAACAGAAGTTCTTCATTGCGATGTATTCTGCACAGCTTGCTCCTACAGCGCCTGCACCTACTACAGTTACTTTCATATTGTTACTTTTTAAAATTATTTTTTGTTAGTTATGTTTAAATTTGAAACTCCCCAAATTTAACAATTCCTGAAAAAATGCGCAATTTTTCAGGAATTTAATTAGAATTAAAATAAATTAGTTGACGTTCAGTAAAAACGTGTACAGTTTTTTCGCGCCAGAAAGCACTTCTTTGTAGTTTTCTTCTGCTACTTCCGTATCCAGAACTTCCTTGAAATTTTTCCACATAGGCCCTGTATTTTCCTGATAACACCCGAAAAAGTTGAAAGTAACCTCATCAAAACCTTCCGTTTTAGAAAGCTGCTTGGCAATTACGTTCCCACCAAGGGTAGAACCTTCAATCACATACATCGCTCCAAGCGCTTCATGCTCGTTATTGAACTCCAGATTATGAGATACTTCCTGATTTTCCAGAGAAAGGCTTTTCAGGTCTTTTTCAATAAGAGAAAGCTTCTTTCTTGCATCAAGCTGAAGTTTCTCTGCATACTTATCAGAAAGACTGCTGAATATTTTGTCTTCACTGTGAAGAAGCATCAGGTAATTGGTATGAATGATTTTTTTATAATCCTCTAAGGTGAAAGTTTTATTAAAAATCTTTTCAGAATTAAAAAGTTTCTCTGCTGCATCGTGATAGTCTGCCGTATTCTGTTTAAGATATTCTGATACCATAAATAACGTTTTAAAAGTTTCTCAAATATAAGGCTTTTTGAACGTTAAAATAAAGGAAGTTCCCTCACTGCTGCTTTCATAATCCACATTTCCTCCTATCCTTTTCATGATACGGTGCACAATAGACAGGCCTACTCCGTTTCCTTTAAATTTCTTGGCATTATCCATCCTATTGAAGATTTTAAACATCTTATGCTTCTCCTTTTCAGGAATACCAATTCCATTGTCGGAAACTCTGTAAATAATAGTCTGGCCATCTTCTGTTCCTTCAATTTCCACTTTCGGAAGATCTTTGTGAGAAGAATATTTCACAGCATTATTGATAATATTCAGGAACACCTGATGAAGCATTGTTTTATCAGCCAGTACATCCGGACATTCCTTAATGATAATTTCACTATTCGGACTGCCGTAGGTCATCTTGGCGTTTTCAGAGATTTTTTCAATGGTATGAGCTGTTTTCAGGCTTTCCAGTTGTATTTCACTATGCTTGGCACGGCTGAGCTGGAGTACATCATGCATCATTTCCGCCATATTATCTATTTCCTCGATAATCGTATTGATCTTGGTTTTGCTTTTTATAGAATCATCAGCAAGATTCCCCAAAAGCATTTGTGCATTCAGTTTCATTACCGTAAGAGGAGTTCCCAGGTCATGCGAAATGGTATAAGAAAAACTGTCAAGTTCATCATTTACCTTTTTCAGCTCATCATTAAGCCTTTTGATCGCATTATAATTTTTGTGGGAAGTTTCTAAAATCAAATCTCTTACAGCCTGTACGGCACTTATATTTCTTGAATTCCATCTTTTAGAATTCCCTTTGATATTTTCTGTAAAAATGCGGAAAGAAGTTCTTGGTGATATCATTTGCTTTTCCTCTCCGTTCTGAGAAAAGACACCTATATTTTTCTCCGGATTCCCAGCCCAATTGATGTGTTCATCAAACTCTTTCCGGAACCAGATCAGCATTTCATTTTTATCTCTTTCAATAAAGTAAATAACAATTCCTGCTGCATTTTCGGACAGATCCAGCTCCTCACCATATTCTTTAAGGAAGTTCCGGCTCACATAGATCCTTTCACTGGTATTCTCCAATGCCCATTGTACAATTCTATTGATGCTTTCCAGGTTGGGAGTTTTGCCGTCTGTAATGATACTCTCATCCGAAACAATGGCAAGTCCGTCTGCCTCAGGCAGGTTTCTGATCTCTTTCTTACACTCAATAAGAGAGTCGAACAGGTTATTATGTTTTAAAAATTCCGTTTTAAGCAGAGATACTTTCTCATTCAGTTCCAAACGGTAGTTCAGTTCGCTCTTGGATTTAAAAGATGAATAAGCATTAGCAGCCAAAGCAGTAAAAATTCCTGCCTGTACCCTGTCTTCAAGGTCAATATGCTTAGGTTCTACATTCTGACAGGTTACCAATCCCCAAAGATGATCATCAATAATAATTGAAACACTGAAACTTGAAGCGGCTCCTGAATTTTTAAGATACTGCCCGTGAACAGGCGACATTGCTCTGGAAGCAGAAAAGGTAAGGTCAATCTTTTCCTGACTTTTGCTTAAAATAGGAACTGTATCCGCATATACATTGCTGAAGATTCTTTTTCTTTTTTTCAGATAAAGATCGCGTGCCTGTTTGGGAATGTCGGATTCCGGATAATGAAGCCCCAGAAAACTTTCCATATTCTCATTTTTCTTTTCGGCGATTACTTTTCCCGAACCATCCATCATGAATTTGTAGACCATCATCCGGTCATAATTCACGACCTTCGACAGGGTTTCCAGAAGATGATTCCAGAGTTCCTTTTGATTATCGATGATATAAAAGTTATCGTACTTATTTGAGATCCGTTTATTGGGGTTAATCAGAACTTCTTCAAACTCCATAAAGATATAAAGTTCACTTCTGAAAACAGAAAAATGATACTCCGTATCACCAATAAAAATCTTATCAAAATAAGTTTCGTTCTTCCTTCTGGTAAACTTATCCAGCGAAGTATAGATTTCTGAATCAATGATGCTTTGAAAACTTTTCGGAAAGTCCGTAAGCTGTCTTCCGAATAGCTCCTCTGAACTCCCGATTTTAAATATATCCGCAATATTCCTGCTAAAAAAAGTAATGGTACGGGACTCCGCATCAATGCCAATCAAATAACCAAAACTTTGTATAGAACCCGGAATATGGATAGGTTCTTCATGGCATTCTATAAAATTCATATATCTCTTCAGTCTATCAATCAAATATACCATTTTTTGGAACAGCTTCCTATTTTGTGGTACCTAGATTTTAAACTTCAGTCTATCAAACATTCATGGGAAAAATCAGTTAAAGAAAATGGAGAAAAACATATTGAAACATTCTTCATTTTTACCCACTTTTAATGTCATATATCTAAAATATACGAAAAAACATCCAATAATCCAATTATCATGCTTTAACTATGATTCATAACATGAATTACACATTATTAACCTTAATAATTATTTTATTTAAACAAATTTATCTAAATTTATATCACCAAATAATGAATATGACTAAAATTAATTGAATTATTCACAATAAATTCAATATAAAATTTAAATTCAAATAATACTATTATGAAAAAGTTCCCATTAATTTTATTTTCTCTGGTCCTCTCTATAGGATTATGGAATCCATCGGAAGCATGTACAAGAGTGGTTTATAAGGGTCCTCAGAATACCGTTATTACAGCCCGTTCTATGGACTGGCGTGACGAAATCCCTGCGAACCTGTGGGTTTTCCCAAAAGGAATAGACCGCACGGGGCAAGTAGGCTCCAAATCTGTAAAATGGAATTCCAAATACGGAAGCCTTATCAGCTCCTCCTGGGATATTGCATCAGCAGACGGAATGAACGAAAAAGGACTGGTTGCCAACCTGCTTTGGTTAGGAGAATCCCAGTACCCGAAGTTCGATGGAAAAGGAAGTAAAAAGGGACTTGCCATATCATTATGGGCACAATATTATCTTGATAATTTCACCACAGTAAAAGAAGCGGTAGAATTTTCACGAAAAGAGCCGTTTGTTATCGTAAGTGATTATATTCCGGGAACAGAAAGATTTACAACCATCCATCTTTCCATGTCCGATGCTTCAGGAGACAATGCCGTGTTTGAATATATCGATGGAAAACTGGTGATCCATCATGATCCTTCCTATACTGTAATGACCAATTCTCCCGTTTTTGAAGAACAGCTGGCTCTTAACAATTACTGGAAAGGAATTCCGGGAACCGTTATGCTTCCGGGAACAAACCGAGCTGCAGACCGCTTTGTAAGAGCTTCTTACTATGTGAATGCAATTCCGCAGACAGCCGATACCCGTACGGCAATAGCCAGTGTTTTCAGTGTCATCAGAAACTGTTCCGTGCCTTATGGAATCACTTCAGCAGCGGAACCTAATATTTCGTCAACAAGATGGCGCTCTGTCTCAGATCAGAAAAATCTGGTATATTATTTTGAAACCGTTTTCACACCGAATACTTTCTGGGTTGATCTTAAAGATTTCGACCTGAGCCCGAAGGGAAAAGTGATGAAACTGGACTTGAGTAATAATAATACTTACAACGGTAAATCCAATGCCAATTTTAAGGAATCTGCACCGTTCACATTCTTAGGATTAAAATAAATATTTTACCACAACCCGTTTACAATTATGTAAAACAATCTGCTCCACAGATGAAAAGACCTAAATATGCCACATTCTGACTGAATGTATAATTACTCTCATTCAGAAAGTTATTTGACGGGTAGTTTAGCAGTTGTGATAAAATAAAATTTACAATAAAAAACAAAAATAGATATGGCCTTTTTTTCGATTAAAAAGAAAAGCCTGATCCTCTGCATGCTGGCCTGTGGGCTATCAGCTTATGCACAAAATCAGGATTCTCTGAAGACCACCCCTCCTTCACAGGAAGAAGATAATGTAAAATATCCGCAACTGCAGATCAAAGGCCTTTTTCAGGCACGTTATCTGGTAGGAATGTCCAAGGATGTTGATGTTAATGGACTTCACCATACGGATGGTTCCGGAACCGACAATAATTTCATGCTCAAATACATGAGAGTTCAGGTACGGGCACAGATCAGTAAACGTACAGAAGTTGTTGTATTGGCCAACCTTGCCGATTTTAAGAATGATCCTAAAAGCAGAGTTCTTGAAAATGCTTATCTGAAGTACACCTTCAACCCCAAATTAGCCATTACGGTAGGACAGTTCAGACCCTGGTTCGGTATTGAAGAAACTTACCCTATTGATATTATTAAATCTTTAGACTGGTCTAATCAGTATACAGAATTCGGGAAACTGGGCTGGACGAGTTTCCAGATCGGAATGTCTGCTACAGGACAGCTTCAATTAGGAGAAATTCCTTTCCAATATGCTGTTTCCGTAGTCAACGGAAATGGGAAAAACCAGATCAACGATAACGACAATGGAAAGCAGTATTCTACCCGCCTTGTTTTCGGATTATCAAAAAAATACAATTTCAATGTAGGTCTGAACGGAGGTATCGGAGAAGTGTTCAGCAAAAAAGTATATGCCTTGGGAGTCGATCTGAGTTCTTTGATTCAGTTTGATCCAAAATGGAGCCTTGATATGCAGCTGGAAGCCAAACAAGCTACCAACCACGTTCTGTACAACTCCATTGCCCCTGAATTACGCCCTGATAATCCTGACCAGTATCTGATCCGGGGAGCTTATTTTCTTCCGAATTTAAGATATGAGATCAACCATAAAAACCTCAGTGCTTTTGAATTATCATGCCGGTACGAATACCTTGATACCAATTTCAGAATGGCTTCCAACCCAAGACAAACGATCACTCCTATGTTCGGATTGGAATTTCTGAAAAACTACGGAGCAAGAATTCAGCTGGGGGTTCAGTTTGACCGTTACAAATATCAGGTGGAAAACACATCACAATACAATAACAATCTATTCATTGTCCAAGTACAAAGTAGATTCTAAACGATTAAATAGTTAATATCATGAAAGAAATTAATATCAAAAACGTAGCGATTACATTTGTTGTTGCGTTGATCATATGGTTCATTCCTGCTCCGGAAGGTGTTGCCGAGAATGCCTGGCATCTGTTCGCCATCTTTGCAGCAACTATTTTGGGGATTATTCTTAAAGCAGCACCAATGGGTACAATGTGTATGATGGCCATTGGTTTTACAGCCCTTACACAGGTTGTAGCTCCGGGAGATGCAGGAAAATCTATTACCAAAGCACTTTCCGGTTTTGGAGATAAAGTAATCTGGCTGATTGGGATCTCATTCTTTATTGCCAGAGGATTTATCAAAACAGGACTTGGAAACCGTATTGCTTTTCTATTCATCAGGATTTTTGGTAAAAGCTCATTAGGGCTGGCTTACGGATTAGGACTTGCCGATGTTTGTCTGGCTCCTGCCATTCCGAGTAATACAGCAAGAGGTGGGGGAATTATTTACCCTATCATGAAATCTATGGCGATCAGCTTTGATTCCGTTCCTGAAAAACCTGAAACCCACAGAAAATTAGGATCATTCCTGACATTGAACAGTTATTATATGAACCTCATCGCTTCTTCTATGTTCCTTACCGGGACAGCAAGTAATCCGATGTGTCAGAAATTTGCAGCCAACCTGGGTATTGATATTACCTGGATGTCATGGGCGGCAGCAGGTTTTATTCCCGGTGCGGTAGCCTTCTTTGTCGTTCCTTTGGTATTGTACAAACTATATCCGCCTGAATTAAAAAAAACAGGTGATGCTCCCAAAATGGCCGCTCAGAAATTAAAAGAAATGGGGCCTATCTCTAAAAATGAATGGCTGATGTTACTGGCATTTTTCATTCTGCTAGCCCTTTGGATATTTGGCGGAGCCCTTTCTATTGATGCAACCACTACTGCATTTATCGGATTAACATTATTGCTGTTAACCTCAGTATTGACCTGGGAGGATGTAAAAAGTGAAAAAGGAGCATGGGATACTATTGTTTGGTTTGCTGTACTGGTGATGATGGCAAGTTCTTTAAATGAATTAGGTTTCATTGGCTGGTTCAGTAACCTCATCAAGGTACAGATCGGAGGTCTGAGCTGGCAGGTAGCCTTCCCGGTTATTATTGTAGTCTATTTCTTCAGCCACTATATTTTTGCCAGTGCTACCGCTCACGTAGCAGCTATGTATGCAGCACTGCTGGGTGTTGGAGTTTCTTTGGGAATTCCTCCTATGCTATTGGCGATGATGCTAGGTTTCATGGGTTCTATTTATGGTGTACTTACCCATTACGGCCATGGCCCGGCTCCGGTATTCTTCGGAAGCGGATATGTAGACCTGAAAGCATGGTGGCTCAGAGGTCTTGAAATAGGAATCGTTCTGTTGATCATTTATATGGTTGTAGGAGGATTGTGGATGAAAGTCTTAGGATATTATTAATCATAAAAACAAAAATATGTTATCAACACTGTCAAGAAAAATGCTGATGTGCCTTACAGGACTCTTTTTGGGATTCTTCCTGTTGATTCATTTTCTCGGAAATCTTCAGCTTTTTCTGCCGCAAGAACAGGCGCATCTACAATTTAATGCTTATTCGCATTTTCTATCCGGAAATATTATTATCAAAATAGTTTCTTACGTTTTGTATGCCAGTATCATTCTACATGCTGTAGACGGACTGATCATTACGTTAAAAAATAAAAAATCAGGTGGCAGTTATCAGCTGAACAGACGTGGAAGAGCCAGTAAATGGGCTTCCAGAAATATGGGAATCCTCGGAACATTAATTCTTATTTTCCTTGTGATCCATTTCCAGAATTTCTGGTATATCTACAAATTCGGAAATCCTCCTTTGGATGAAAACGGAAATAAAGATCTCTACATTCTGGTAGTAAACGTCTTTAAAGAATGGTGGTACGTTATCATTTATGTTTTATCAATGATCGCTTTGTGTTATCACCTGATCCATGGAATACACAGTGCTGTAAGAACTCTGGGATTATATCATCCTAAGTTTGTACAGTGGTTCAAAACTATCGGAATTGCCTATTCAATCATTATCTGTGTAGGTTTTGCATTGATGCCGGTGTATGTATTCTTTACTTATCATTAAACAGAACGGTCATGATTTTAGATTCAAAAATACCACAAGGCCCATTGGAACATAAATGGGAAAATTATAAAAAGAAAGCAAAACTTGTTAACCCTGCCAACCGCAAAAAACTGGATGTGATTGTAGTAGGAACAGGACTGGCAGGAAGTTCCATTGCTGCATCTTTGGGAGAAATGGGCTATAACGTTAAATCATTCTGCTTTCAGGACAGTCCAAGAAGAGCGCACTCTGTGGCAGCACAGGGAGGTGTGAATGCCGCAAAAAATTATAAAAACGACGGTGACAGTGTGTACAGAATGTTTGTAGACACATTGAAAGGAGGCGATTTCAGAGCCCGTGAAGCCAATGTATACCGTATGGCAGAATGTTCTCTGAACCTCATCGACCAGGCCGTGGCTCAAGGAGTTCCTTTCGGTCGTGAATATGGAGGATATCTGAACAACCGTTCTTTCGGTGGAGTTCAGGTAAGCCGAACTTTTTATGCAAGAGGGCAAACGGGACAGCAGCTGCTTCTGGGAGCTTATCAGGCATTGATGAGACAGGTTGGAAAAGGTTCTGTACAATTGTTTTCAAGGCACGAAATGCTTGACCTTGTTACTGTTGGCGGCAAAGCCAGAGGAATTATCGTAAGGAATTTAGACACCGGAGACATTGAAAGACATGCAGCCCATGCTGTGGTATTGGCAACCGGAGGTTATGGGAAAATTTATTATCTCTCCACTCTTGCTATGGGATGTAACGGTTCTGCAATCTGGAGAGCTCATAAAAAAGGAGCTTTAATGGCTTCCCCAAGCTGGATTCAGGTACACCCCACTTCTCTTCCTCAATCCGGAGATTATCAGTCTAAACTCACATTAATGTCTGAATCATTACGGAATGACGGACGAATCTGGGTTCCGTTGAAAGAAGGTGAAAACAGACAGCCTAATGATATTCCGGAAAATGAAAGGGATTATTACCTTGAAAGAAGATATCCGGCTTTCGGGAATCTTGCTCCGAGGGATATTTCTTCCCGTGCAGCCAAGGAAAGAATTGATGCCGGTTTTGGAATCGGGCCTTTGAAAAATGCGGTGTATCTCGATTTTTCAAAAGCGATACAGGAACAGGGAAAAGATAAGATCAGAGAAAAATATGGAAACTTATTCGATATGTATCTTAAAATAACAGGGTATGATGCTTATAAAGAACCTATGATGATCTCTCCGTCTGCACACTTCTCAATGGGTGGGCTTTGGGTAGATTATGAACTCATGACTAGCGTTCCTGGATTGTTTGCATTAGGTGAAGCTAATTTTGCGGATCACGGAGCCAACAGATTGGGAGCCAACTCTCTTTTACAAGCTTCTGTAGACGGTTATTTCATTGCTCCTTACACCATTGCGAACTATTTGGCAGATGAAATTCATACCGGAAAAATTTCACCGAACACTCCTGAATTTGAACAGGCAGAAAATGCCGTTAAAGAGCAGATTTGTGATTTTATCAGTATTAAAGGAACTAAAACCGTTGATTATTTCCACAAAACATTAGGAAAACTCCTGTATGATTATTGCGGGCTGGCCAGAAATGAAGAAGGACTGAAATATGCCATTCAGGAAATCAGAAAACTGAAAGAGGAATTTTATAAGGATGTAAGGGTTTCCGGACAGGGAGATAAAATGAATACCGAACTGGAAAAAGCGGGCCGCGTTGCTGATTATTTTGAAATCGGAGAACTGATGTGCTATGATGCTTTAACCCGCAATGAATCCTGCGGAGCGCATTTCCGGGAAGAATTCCAGACTCCGGACGGGGAAGCGATGAGAAATGATGCGGAATACCAGTTTATCTCCGCATGGGCGTGGACAGGTGAAAATGGAGAACCTGAACTGATTAAAGAGCCTTTAACCTTTGAAGAAATTCAGCCAACGGTAAGAAGTTACAAATAAAAACAGAAAATTATGGATTTACATCTTAAGATATGGAGACAGAAAGACAGAAAAAGTGAAGGAAAACTTGTAAGCTACGACCTGAAGGGATTGAATTCCCACATGTCTTTCTTAGAAATGCTGGATACTCTGAATGAAAAACTGATCATTGAGGGTGATGAACCTGTAGAGTTTGATCACGACTGCCGTGAAGGGATCTGCGGACAATGTGGAATGATGATTAACGGTATTGCCCATGGTCCTCTGAAAAATACAACCACCTGCCAGCTTCATTTACGGTCTTTTAAAGATGGGGAAACGATTCTTATAGAACCCTTCCGTGCTGAAGCTTTTCCGGTGAAGAAAGATTTAAAAGTAGACCGCTCTGCTTTTGACAGAATTATATCTTCAGGAGGCTTTGTGTCTGTAAACACAGGCCAGGCTCCTGACGCTACAGCTATTCCCGTGACTCACCAGACTGCTGAAAAAGCTTTTGATTCCGCAGCCTGTATCGGATGTGGGGCTTGTGTGGCTACGTGTAAAAACGGAAGTGCAGCATTATTTACCTCTGCAAAAATCACCCATATGGCCCTTCTTCCTCAAGGGAAGGAAGAACGCAGTAAAAGGGTTCTGGATATGGTGGCTCAGATGGACACCGAATTATTCGGGCACTGTTCCAATACAGAAGCCTGCGAAGTAGAATGTCCACAAGGAATTTCCGTACTCAATATCGCCAGAATGAATTTTGAGTATAGCAGAGCTTTATTTTTCAGGAAAAAAGCTTAGATCAATAAAAGAAGAACGCTAAAAATGATAATGTTTGAAAGGGTAAATCTGCAATGCAGGTTTGCTCTTTCTTTTTATGATTTACTTCTGCTCATTCATTATGGCCACAACCCTTGCCGGAGCTGCAGAACCGCCTACAATCTTTAACGGAAATACACAGATTTTAAATCCGGATGGAGGTAATGCACTGAGATTTGTAAGCTGCTCGATGTGTAAATATTCTTTTTCAATGCCTACGCGGTGTCCTTCCCAAAAGAATTCTGGATCATTGAGTTCTTTTGCTTTTTTAGCCATATATCTTAAAGGAAGATCCCAGCCCCACTGATCAATTCCCATTACTTTCACACCCTGGTCAATCAGCCATTCTGTAGCTTCTTTGCTCATTCCCGTTCCTTTTTCTACAAAATCTGAGGTTCCCATCATTTTGTCCCGGTCAGTTCTGATCAAAACAATATTTCCTTCCTGTATGGTAATTCCGTTTTTATTAAGGTCTTTTTTAATATCGTCTATTGTAATGGCCACAAAATCTTCTTTATGAGTACAGTCGATTACAATTCCATCCCCATAACACCATTCCAGAGGAATCTGGTCTATAGTTTTAGCCGGTTTACCTTCTACTACAGGACCATAATGCCATGGAGCATCAATATGAGTTGTGGCATGAAGACCCATATTTTTAATCGTGTCATCTGCCCAGCCTGTCCAGTTTTTAGGAAAAAGTCTTGAGGGCAGTCTCAACGCCAAACGAATCAGCCAATGTGATTTTCTGTGTGCTTTATGTCTGATTTTCACCCTCATAAACCATGGGTCACCTGCATTATATTGAATGGGTTTTGTCAGATCAACAATTGTTGTTTTCATATGATTTAGGCTAAGAAGGCAAAGATAGCTAATGAAGAGAAGAAGGCAAAGAGGAAACTTAAAACCCTTTAGGAATTATAATCTTCTTCGGATCATTCTCATCATACATGATTTCAATAGTTCCGGATTTAGGAACAGAAGAGAGGTTCAAAAGACTGACAATTTTCTTGCAAACAGTAATATGTTCTGTTCCTCTGAAATCTTTAAAGCTCACCTGAAACATAATCTGCGGCTGATCATTAACAAGAAGACCTGTCTGGCTTACACTGATAATATTGGCTTCTGCATTTCTTCCTGAAAAGAGGATTCGTTCTTCTTTTTTATTTTTAAACAACCTGCTGATCAGCAACTGAAAAACCAAAATATAAATAAGAGTCATTACTCCACTGAAAATAATCGGATGCATGAAAGTCAGAAATCTCCAGCCAAAATCAAAGGATTCCCGCATATAAAAGTAATAGTAAAGTCCGGTTATGTAAGCAATCATCAATACAGCAAACACAATTCTTAAAACGATTCCTGAGGTATTGAAACCGACTTTCTGATCGCTTAAAATAAAGTAAGGCTCCTTTGAAACATTGGGATTTAACAGTACTTTCACCTTATTTCCGACATCAAACCTTTTTTCCTGTGGTTTGGAGTCGTGAAACATCATTTCATGTTCAATTCCTGTATTTCTGAGATTCGGAAACGAAAGTATAATCTGAATGATATTCATATTGGTTTTCGGAATATACTTCAGAAGTTTATAGTTGATGATTTTGGCTTCTCTTGGAATTCCGTTCCGCAGTATGGATTGAATCGTATTCTTCTCTTTAAAGGTTTTTATAAAAAGGATATTGATAAAGAAAAGAATCACATACAGCCATATGAGCAAAGAAAAACCGAGATACCCATAGCTCACAGCTAATGAATTTCTCGGTTCTGTCGCCAGTTCCTCACCCATCATATAGATGAAAATAGGAAAAGGAGCACTGAAAAAAAAGAAAAAAGCCCCCCAGAAAATGATCAAAAATTTCATAACTTTTATTTTGTGTGGTGAGATAAAGTTATGATATTATTATTGAATGGGAGAATTCTTTTTTATACCTCTTTTTCGAAATAAAGTCTGTAGTATTTTCCTTTATCATCTTCTCCGGTTTCAATTTTCTGTCTGTCTCCGTGGATGTAGATGTGGAAATTTTTATCCAGTTTAATAATACTTTTAAAATGTCTCTGAGTCTTTTTTACCGCAGCTTCACTAATCGGGAATTCTTCAGCGATATTCACCTGCATTTCCTGTTCGTAATCTGTTTTAAAGTTGACAAAACTTTCAATCACGTGTTCGTCTCCCAATACTTCACTGGCAAAATCATCTAACTTAAATTCTTCTTTTTCTTTGAAGAAATTGATAGACTTATTAAGGAAGTCTGCCTGGTCTGCCTTGGAAACTTCAAATTCCTGAGGCAGCTGTTTTGTGATATAATCTTTATAGACCATCAAAGCCTCCTGCGTGTGGAAATATTCATCATCACGCTGTTTTACTTTCAGGAAATCTTCAAACCAATAGTACATATCACCGTTCTTGTTGTTATCTACCACGGAAAGTACGTATCCGGTTTCTTTATCATTATTATAGATCAAAGCGGCTTTATCAATTTTAGATAAACCGATTCCCTGATCTTTTTCAATATCAAAAGTTTCTTCTGAAGGATTGATTTTCAGGAAAGATTCTCTCTTCTCTGTTTTAAAGATCCCGATTTTATCCACTCTATCAGGGCGGTCACTTTCATCTTCAAAAAGTACGATAAAAAGCTCTCCACTCTGAACTCTAGGGTTTTCTGCAGCATCAAAAAGGTGTTTTGCAATATTCTCAGATTCCCAGATGAACTTGGATTTATCTTCAAAAATTTCTGATACGGCACTGTAAACCGGATTATTCACCAGGTAAGTGTCACTATAAAAATGAAAAGTTTCTTCTGATTTAAAGGAACCTAAAAAGTAATTCTCAAGCAATTCCGCCATTCCTTCTTCCAGTTTCAATTCCTCTTGGGAAAGTGTCAGGGAATCCCCGTTGATCTTATTTCCTACTCTGTGTACTATTATTTTGTTCATTCCTATTGCTCTTTTTTTGTAATTATAAAATAAAATTCTAAGATGGCATTTACCAGAAGTAAGATCATTAAAGTAATCGATATTAAATCTACCAATAAGAAAAATTTTAAACCAGAATTGTTTAAATTAAATACGGGAGATATAAAATTTACTATTAATAAAAAGCCTTGTAAAATTATTAAAAAAGCAAAATTAATAACTAATGAATCATATAATGTAAATTCCCTATTATAAAATCTACCTTCTAACATTTTTCTTTTAGACTCTTTAATAACATCATTATCAATTGTTAAAATAACTGTAAATATAGATGCTGTAAATCCGAGTAAAATACCAAGCAAATTTATTGAATTAGATGTTAATTTTTCGAATAAACTAACATCAAATTTTATTTCAGAAAATAAGACTAATGAACACAATAATATAGCTGCAATAGTATTACCTAATAAAGCTTTCCATTTTATATATATAAACTCAAATATTAGAATAAGATTATTAAAAAACATATTAAAAGTTTTCTATTATTATCTTCATTTTATCTAATAAATCTGAAGATTCAGATTCTCCCGTTTCCACATTTCTTATTGTATCCACAAAATCATGCTTACCCATGAAACTCGTGTCTACGAATGTTTCATTGCCATTTCTATCAATACCTTTAATTCTTATTCTATTTATACCTTTATTTCTTTTTCCTTTAAAAGTATTAAATAAATCTATTCCAAAATTTGTAATACTTGCTTTTGTATCAGCTGATACGACAAGTTTTATATCTTGCTTTATTTCAAAAATTCTTTGTGAGAACTCTAGTGCTTCATTTCCTAATAGTTGTTTATCTATATAAATTTCTGCAACTTTAGCTCTTTCAAAGTTTTCAAGTTCAGTTAAAAAGTTATTTTTAGGAATCATCCCAAACGTGATTTTATACCTAGTAGAAACTTCATTCTCACTGTCTATTTTTTTTGAAAATTTCTGAATATAATTTATAAAATTGTTTATACTTATTCCAAAATGATTAAATTCTAGTAATACAATAACTTCACGTGTATGTTCATCGATTTTAATAACAAAGTGAGTTTTTTCTATATCTCCTTCAGTTTTTTCTTTAGGATTTCTTCTTTCTGCAAGTGTTCGTCTATCTAAGAGGTTAGGTCGAAATTCATCTCTTGCACTTTTAAAATATCCTTGTCCAATATTATCTGTAATTTCAAAAGAAGCCAAAAAACAAAACTTATTATCTTTTAAGTCATATGATCGTTTTCTTTTAGACCATCTAATTATTTTAGAAAAATGACTTATAACATCTACAAATGGCAAATCAGTAAAACTATCATTCCTAGATTCTCTATAAAGCCTCTTCAACAAACATAAGTATTGCACTTTAGTATCTTTATTTCTCATGGTTATTTTTTTCCTACTAATATAATAAAACTACTCACAGTAGATTTATGCTTTCCCGTAATCCATAAATTAAATTTCCAAATTGATAAAACCCTTATCATTTTGACATGCTTTTTTACTTAAAAAACTCAACAACAAAAAACACAATATATTAAATATCAATACATTAAATCAATTTCATTTCTAACGGAATATCATTGGCATCATGATTTGAAAACATAGAAATATGGACTTAAAAACATTAAACAGAATAGACAAGCTCAGAAGATTAAAAAGCAGAGGACCAGAAACTCCAAAATGGCTGAAACCGTATCATCTGCTATTTTTTGCTTTTTTAACCATTTTCATCTTTGGTGCGATCATTAAACTGTTAGAACACAATCCAAATTAAAATATAATATTATGAATTATCTACAAGCCGTAAAGGAGATCACAGACGTGGTTCCCGACTTTGAAAAAGAAGTAAAAGAAATTAAAATCCAAAACTCATACAGCATCATCCGCACTTTCACGGAGCGCATTAAAAACATGATCCGTCAGAATGACAGAAATCTGCTGTTCAGAAGTTTACAGAAAATGGACAAAATTTATACTGACGGAGATACCGTATTAAAAAATGCTATTGAGACTACTTTCATCTATTCTCTGGACAATTGTACCGCTTTCTGCAGTGAAGAATACAGAAAAATGATTTTTAGTCACATTTCTGCCAACCTTCAGAAGGTATATTCAAGACAAATTTACAGTCACGGCATATAAAGGTTTTATTACATTTTTTATCTGTTTCATTACAAAGTGTTTAAATTAAACAAAATTAAAAATAACTCACAATCAATAGATTATGAAAAACAAAATAAGAAGAATTTCAGATTGGAAAACCTGGAAAACTACGACTAACAGACACAATACAGAGATATTACTCACTCACATCGCTGTAATAGTATGTGTATTTATTTTTGCGGCCTGCCTTTAAATTTTGGTATACATTTCGCTGCAATATAAAGTGTTTGAAAAATTCTTAATTATGATGAAAGTACAAATGCAAACTATTAATCAAAAAATAGCTGTTGAATACTTAAAATTTTTCTATCCGCCACTTCGCAATGAAATCACACAATTGTCTGTACAGAACAATTTCGCTGGGATCATGCAGGCTACCGTGAATTATCTGAAGAATCTTTTACAGGAATCTAAAATCAGCATTATTGCCCATCACCTTAAACTGATGGACTCAATCTACAAAAACGGGGATTCTTATGTAAGAACCATGATTGAAAATCTGTTTGTAAGATCTTTTGAAAGTTTCAAGAAACACGCAAAGATTCAACATTGGAAACTCCTTTATCAATATATGCCTGTAAGCTTCCAGATCATTTATAATGAACAGCAGAAGCAGGATATGATATATTTTGGAAAATAACATGTAAAATAAAGAGCAAAAAGGTAAATCAGTGAATTCGCCTTTTTGCTTTTTTGTTCTGTTACTGACAAATCACACCCTCTTCTATTTCACTAGTACGTGTAAAACCCTTACTTTTGCAAAAAAATAACGATGAAGTACCCTTTTTACGCAGCAATGATAGGCCTCTCTCTGATTTCGTGTGGAAATAATGACAGCACCATTGACGATCCGAAGCCAATTGATAAAGAAATGTATCAATTTGAATTCAAAAGCTATGCTGTAAAAGGAACCACTCTTTATACCGGATCATTCGGAAGTAAATCTAATCCTGATGAGTCTTATCTGAACAAATACTGGAGCACGTATCAGGAACCTGCCTGGAAAAAGATAAGCCTTGATCTTACCAACAAGACCATTAAATTGATTTCCGAAACCTCATCTACAGACTTCACTTATAGTTTCACAATTGTAAATGACTCTGTGTTAATCAAAGAGAATAATACTAATAAACCAACTTATATTGGTGATTTCAATAAAAACACGTCCTCGTTCACTTTAAAAAGAACTTACAGATACGTTAAAAGAGTACCCCGAACCGATGGAGAAGGGCTGCTGATTACTAAAAGTGCACATTTTGGGACAACCCAATACGAAAATATTTTTGGGAATATATTTACCAATCCTTCTGAAATGGTAAAATCAGGAGACCAGGTTTTATGGACAAATATTGAATATTATTATAAGAAGTTTTAATCATCCGATGATATAATAAAAATCCCTCCAATGAACTTATTGGAGGGATTTTTATGTTTTTTAAGTCTTATTTCTTCACAAACACTTTCTCAATGGTCTGCGATTCTTCTTTACTTAGTTTTGAGGATTTCCCAAGCTTAGCAATGAAAGCATTTACTTCTTCCGGGGTTGCCGGTGATCCCAGGTTTTGTCCTTTATCATCAAAAGAATCTGCCAGCACTTCTCCTTTGGAGTTCAGAACCAGCCAGAAAGGAAGTCCTGCATTTTCACCTTTATATTTATTCATCAATTCCTGTCCGCCAGGATTTTCAAGGCTTTTCTTTTCGCCTCTTTCCTGAACATCCACATAAGCCGTGACGAATCTTTTATCAAAAATCGGTTTGGTTTCAGGAAGATCCATATTTTTCTCCATCATCTTACACCATTTGCACCATGAAGCATGGAATACCAGTAAAACATTTTTATTGTCTGCTTTAGCTTCTTTGAAAGCTGTATTTAATACTACATCTGCTTTTTCCTGTGCTGCTCCTAACTGAAATAAAAACAGCATAACAATGATAATAATTTTAGAGTATTTCATTCTGAATTTTTGTTTAAATCTACACGAATTTAGGTATTTTTCTTTGACAATATAACTTTGGAGCTCATCAATTTAGTTAAACATTTTGTAATTTAGTCCATGATAAATTTGCTTCCTGATATTTTATACAAAACAGAATCTTCTATTCTTAAATAGATTAAAAAAATGATTGAAATAAAAAAATATTCTAATCAGTCAGGACATCCTGAGCCAAGACGGGTCATCAGATACACATTATTCTGGTGTGATCATGGGAGCGCTGAAATTCTGGTTGATGAAAATATTTTCATCCTGAAAACAGGTCAGACTATAACCATTACTTCAGGACAGTTTCATCAATTAAAATCGGTTGATGGAGAACTTACAGCATTGGAATTCACCCTCGACTTCTTCTCTAAAAGTGACAGCGATATTGAACTTATTTTTCACAACGGGCTTTTTTGTCATTTCGGAATGAATGAAATGATTACTGTACTTCATCCCAAATTTTTCTCCGAAATACTCAACACTATTGAAAAAGAAATTCTGGAACAGCCTTATCAGTATCTGATCTCCACGCATTCTCTGGTTGAATTGCTGTTGGTAGAAATCAACCGCAGTAAAATTGCCAACGGTGATGAAATATGGAAACCGGATGCTTTATTCTTAAAGTTCCTGGAAAGTGTCAGAACCCATTTTAAAAATAATTATCAGGTCTCCCATTTTGCTGATATCCTCGGAACCACTGAAGCCAAGCTGAATGAAGTTTCAAAACTCCACACGAGCAAAACTGCTCAAAATGTTATTTACAGCCTTATTATTTCTGAAGCAAAGAGACTTTTACTGTATGAAAAACTAACCGTAAAAGAAATTGCTTACCTTCTTGGTTTCAATGATCCTTTTTACTTTTCCAATTTTTTTAAAAAACACACTTCCCGTTCTCCAAAAGATTATCAGAAAGCAGTAAAGGAAATTTAAAGAAGTCAGAAAAAATTAACAGCCTCACAATAACTTCCAGCTCCCCTCTTCCAACAAATATTCTATGCTTTTCCCGGAATTGTCTATTCTTTAGACAATGGTTTTCGCTAAACTTTGTACCTGTAATTAAGACCTAAAATTATAAGTATGAAGACTCAACAGGACACCGCCGTTTTTTTATTAAGGATAGCTTTGGCATCCGGATTTTTATCTGCTGTAGCAAGCAGGCTTAATCTTTGGGGAGCTCAATCTTCAGGATGGAAAAAATTTGTCGATTATACTGCTGAAACGAATTCATTTTTACCGCAGTCATGGGTTTCCCTAGTTGCCGTATTGTCTACTGCTGCTGAATTATCAATTGGCATTCTGCTTCTTATAGGGTATCAGATAAAAGGAATGGCACGTTGCGCCTCTATTCTTACTTTATTTTTTGCGGTTGCGATGAGTATTTCTTTTGGCATTAAAGAGCCTTTGGATTATTCTGTCTTTGTATTCTGTGCCGGAGCATTTCTCCTGAGTACTTTCTCCCGCTATCAATGGAGTTTAGACCAGTTTCTACAACAATAACAATTAAAATTTATATATCATGAACACCAACATTCACGATTACATCGTAAAAACAGAACAAAAAGAATGGCAGCCTTTAATTGAAAAAGGAATTCACTATGAAGATATTTTTGTAAAATCTTTAAAATTCGATCCGGAGAAAAACCGTTCTACCAGCATTCTTTTAAAATTTGAACCGGGAGCCAGCTATCCTTATCACAATCATCCTGCCGGAGAAGAACTGTTTATCATGGAAGGTGATGCTGCTATTGCAGGTGCCCAGCTTGAAAAAGGAGATTACTTATATACTCCACCGAATTTTAAGCATTCCGTAAAGTCTGAGCATGGGTGTACTATTCTTTTTGTGATCCCTGAAGAAGTAGAGATTCTTTAACCCATTAAAAACAAAACCACAGTAAAATATTTCACTGTGGTTTTTTCTTATAAAATATTTCAGCATTACACTGACATTTTTATTTCAAGGCGGCTTTGTTTGATGATACAGGTCTGAAATTAATTAAAGTTTTTTTCTTTCTCACAATATCCACCAGAGTCTGTACTGAAAAAGTGAGAATGATATACAGTACAATCAGCACCGACACGTACCCAATTTCATGTTGTCTATACCCAAAAATTCCTTTTCCCCAGGAGATCAGTATCCATTGAATCATGTACATTGAGGTTAAATTTCTGCTGCAGTACTTCAGAACACGCATAAAGCCATTTTCTTTAACGTTTGCAGTTATTGTATTGATCAGCCATAAAAACAGTAAGGTCCAGCCTGCAAAATAAATAACCCCGCCAGGCCCCATATGATAAAATCCGTTGTAATTATAATCACCATACAGAAAAACCAACGGTGCACCTATGGCAATAAACAACAGTCCTACATACAGCATATTTCTAAATACCAGTTTGATATTGTAGTTCAGTTCCTGAAACCATTTCCCGAAAAACATTCCGATGATAATAAAAGCCATCCATGGGAAAACAGGAAAATAGACATATGCCGGATAATCCGTATTGAAAAGAAGATCCAGAACATAATTGATCACAGGATAATCAAGATTAATTCCGCTAACTTCTCTGGATATCAATGCAACGAACAGGCCTATTGCCAGAATGATATATTTATTTTTAACATATTCTCTGATAAACCCGACAAAAAGCAAAGACATCCCAGCCAGCTGTAAAATATCACCCAGCTGTACCAGATATACATACTGCTGTTCTATAGGCGCATGCCATCCATATTTTTGTATAAAATTATCAGGAGCAAAATTAAAAATCACAGGAATCATAAATTTCATAAAATTCATGAACAGGCCTGCAAATACCAATAAAACACCTCGCTTTAATGCACTTTTAAGGCTTTGATGGCTGGAAGTCATAAAAGTAATTCCCATGCAGATCAGGAAAATGGAAGTTCCCCTTCCAAGAAAAACAATAAAACTGCCGATTGCTGTTTCATATTGTGATTTTACATTGGCATACACCAATAAGGTATGTATAATGATCATTCCGATAACACTTATACCTTTTATTAAATCCAGAGTAAGGATTCTTTTGTTTTGTTGTTCCATAGTTTTTTTAGTGAAAATTGTGGATTAGATGGATAAAATTATATTCATTATTTTTTTTATATAATATTTTTATTTATTCTAAATAAAAATCAAATATACAAATTAAAACCACTTCTTATAATTCATTAATAAATTTTCATAAAATATTCATAGTTAAATATTTACTTTCACGACAAAACCCATTTTGAACAAATATCTGTTTATATTCATTCCTATAATTTTCCATTAAATCCTTACAAAAATGAAATGATAAATATCTTTTATATAAAAAACTCTCCCGATTGGAAGAGTTCTACTATAACGATTATGATTTAGGTAATTCCGGGGGACGCATTTTGTATTTGTAACTGTTTAACGTTTTTAAAAATGCTACGATATCAAAAACTTCGTCGTCCGTCAGATTCAGTTTTTCTACCATTCCTGATTTGTGTGGAAATTTCGGATCATTGATCTGGTCTTCTTTTGGAGTTTCCCTGCCCATTCCTGCGTTGTACATCATAACAATGTTGGCAAGTTCAGGGAAAAGTCCGTTGTGCATGTAAGGTTTGTTTTCAGAAACCTCTCTCAGTGTAGGGGTTTTAAATTTTCCTACATCTTCATTTTTTTTAGTAACAATATATCTTCCCAAATCTTCATATTTCCTTCCGTAATAGGTGAGTCCGAGGTTATGAAACTTCTGGTCAGAAAAATAAGGAGTGTTGTGGCAGTTGATACAATTCGCTTTGGTTCGGAATAAATGAAGCCCATTGATTTCAGAGTCCGTTAACGCATCTTTTTTCCCGGAAACGAATTTATCAAACTTTGATGGCGGACTGATCAGAGAACGCTCAAATGTTGCAACGGCTTTTGCAATTTTCTCTTCTGTCACTTCTCCATTTCCGAAAGCTTTTATAAAGAAAGGTTTATAATCTTTAATCTTCTTGATATTTTTTGTGGCCATTGACATGTGAAGATTCATTTCCACCGGATTTTCGATAGGAGCTTTCACCTGCTCTTCCAACGTTGCTGAACGGCCATCCCAGAAGAATGTTTTGGCATATCCGATATTCACCAAAGTAGGTGCATTTCTTGTTCCCGTCTGTCTGTCATGACCAAAGGAAACTCTGCTCCCGTCTGACCATCCTATTTCAGGATTATGGCAGTTGGCGCAGGAAATCTGTCCACTTTTGGAAAGTCTCGGATCAAAGAATAACATTTTTCCCAATTCCATTTTATCTTCAGAATAGGGATTATCTTCAGGAAATTTCATCTTAGACAAAGGTCCGATATCCTGAAACCCGTCTTTTGCTTCATCAAATAAGTGAGGAGCCGGCCATTTGCTCTGATCCCCGCTGCTGTATAAAGTACGAAGCTCTTCTACAGTATATCCTGTAGGATCATTTGAGGTATAACTTAATAAACATACTATTCCGGCAATGGCCAGAAAAGCGATATATCTGTCTTTCATTTATTTTTAATAATAAACATTCAACCCTACCAAGGCAACATGATTAGCTCTGCCATTGTAGTCCACTTGATTTTTATACGTACTGTTCATCAGCCAGGTCTGAGAAAAACTTCCGTACAGCTCATATCTGATTTTGTTCTGATCAAAGATATAACTTGCGTTAAAATTAAGACCAATTTTTGGAGTTGCGTCATAAGCAAAATCCGGCTGAGCAATTTTCGTTGCAAAGATATTCTCTTTTGTGCTCTGATAAGGCTGATAATTGAATTCTTTTTCCAATGGAATATACAGGTTTTGCGAAAGACCGACCATTATTTTATGTGAAGGTTTTAAAGCAAATTCTTTTTCTGCACCCAGACGGTAATTGAAAAAAGAAAGTTTTCTGTCCATTACTACCGATGCATCTTTCACATGATTTTTCCCATATGCTGCATCAAAAAGAATCTTAAATGCTTCATTTTTATGGTTAAACCAAATCACACTATTCTGCCAGAAAAGATTCTTCTGCTCCAGACGGTACGATCTGTATTCCAGAGGATAATTGTAATTGGTATCCAGCTGATCCTGATAGGTCACCATGGAAGCCCATTTTTTACCATTATAGTTCCCTAAAAAATTAAGATAGAAACTATGCAGATCTGTTTTTAGTCCGGAATATTTTGTATAGTCTTTATGCCAGTTAAAGCCTGCATCCTGATATTCGAAAACCCTGTAAAAGCGTTCAATCAGATTTTTATAATCATATCCGGCAGAGAAATGGGTACTTCCATTATTAAAGGCATATTCTCCACCCCAGATATAGCCTCCCATTTTATATTCAGAAGTTTTATACTCGGTATTCCCGATGTACTGATTACCGTAACCTTCATTATAACGGATATAAATGCTGTCATTGGCAGGTACATTTCCTTTCATATTCACAAACATGATATCATTTCCCTTGTAATGATGTACGTAGCTCAGTTTCCCGAAAATGGCATGCTGTTTCCACTTTAAACCCAATTTTGCAAAGGCTTTGTATTTGTAATCATCTACCTTCGGTCTTGGATCTGCATTCTGACGGTAAGATTTGGCATATAACCCTTCTCCTCCCAACTGCAGGATTACAGGTTTTACAGGATTATAGGCAAACTGTCCGCTGATAAAATAGTTTTGTTTCTGCCATCTTGCCGAACGGGGAACCCAATAATATGAAGGATTATAAATAAAAGAAGAATTGGTAGTTCTCTCATCGCTTAGAATATAGGGAACATCTTCTTCAGTTGTTTTGTCTGCTTTAAGTCTTCCTGATAATGCAATTTTATCATTCAGTTTATAAACTCCTTCAGACTTAAAAGTAAAACTTCCTGTTTCTCCTGCTGTCTGTACTCTTTTAAAATTTTGTTTTACAGAAGAATACTGAAAGGTTGTCCGTGAAAAATCCAAAGGCTGGAAAAATGAAATATACGGATCATTTATTCTGATATCCTTTTCTACCGAACTGATGTTAATACTATCTAAATGAGTAGTCTGAGCATGGAAGAACTGGCTGCCTAAAGCAACCAATCCCAACATACTGTATTGAAAATATTTAATCGTCTTATTCTTATTATTGTGCATATCCTCTAGGGTTTGCTTTAATCGTTACAAAATCATTGGCAGAATTATTCGTATCCTGCAATACCATACGTCCATTGACAATTTCCTTCGTTTTACGGATTACAGAAAATCCTGTAAAAGTACCTTCAGCCTGCCCCAGAGAGTTGACAATGAAAGTTCGTGAAGCATCTATATCTGCAGGGAAATCTTTAGGTACTTTCTGCTCTTTATCCGTAATATCTATTCCGTCTATGATATAGTTTTTAGGAATTTGTAAAAACAGGGTTCCGGTAGGAGCTTTAGGAGCTGCAACTTTTTGCCAGCTTGCCACTTCTGCATCCGTTGCTCTCAGAATTCCTAATCCCAGCATAGAATTTACATTCAGAATTAAATCATTAGAGGCAATACTCCAGTAAGCAACCTGCATATCCGGCACCATAATATTCTGGATATCCCATGCGAAGGGCTTTTTACCAATACTTATATTATAATCTCCCATATACGTTTCAAAGTCGGCATGGCTCAGATCAACAGTTTTGTCAGGCTCCTGTATTGGTATTCCTGTACCGTTAATATCATCAAAAGGCATCTTATGATTAATGGCCGTTTGAGCTACAATAATACTTTTCCCAGGTAAAATTGGGTACTGGCTACCGTTGCCCGGTATTTTGATAAGTATATTAGAATAAACATAATCCGTATTGGCTGCGGCACCTCCCCCGGCAGTTTTGCTCCAGTCATACTGCCCATTGGATAAAGTATAGGTGGTCACATTACTGTTCACATTTCCTTCCAGAAATACCAGGTATAATCCGTCAGCATAAATAGTCTGATCCGAATTGTTGTGAACCTCAATAAACTGATCTCTGAAATTGGCTCCTAATTTATTATCCGAACCTGCATAATAATATTGTTTGATTACAAGATCTCCAAGATTTCCACTGGTGATTCTGATCAGTTTTGAAGAAGTATTGGCATTGATGGTTACTTTTTCATCAAAACCTCCGAAGTGAACAATTTCATAGCTTGTTTCTTCTCCTATTTGCTGTTCATATTCACTCTGCTTCAGCTGTAATTCAGCCTGAATACTATAACTTCCCGGCAGAACGGCATCTAATTTCAGTTCTCCGTTGGCATCTGTTTTTCCGATAATCTGATCTTCTGTGGCTGTATTTTTCAGGATAACAGTTACATTCGCTACTCCTTTGTCTGCTACGGAAGGGTATTTGGAAGCATCATATTTAATATTTACAGTAAACGGAACAGGCTTAATCTCGTTATTTCCTCCAAAGTCATCATCTCTGTTGCATCCAACAAGGGCAAGAACGGGAATTACTAACAATAGTATTAATCGTTTCATTATTTTTATTTTTAGCGTTATTAAAATCTGTATGAAATATTTCCTCCAAATGAAGTAGACGTAAAGTTTCCGTAAACAGCCCCTCTTTCATCATATGCTTTTAAATTGAAAACATTACTTACGTATATTGACAATCTGAAACCACTTAAGAAGTCTTTTGTAACCCTTAAATGAACATTATGAAGTGTTTTGTTATATAACCCTGAAAGTTTTTCGTCAGAAGGTTTCAGGAATAATCCCTGGTATTTTGGATTGGTACGCTCATTTTCAGGAATCATCTGCATTTCTCCGTCATGTTTTATATACCCTATCGGATAAATGTCATTCATTCCTGTCAAGGATCTGTCTGAAAGAAAATGATCTGTTCTCAAACCAATAATTAACCCTGATGAAGCCAGGTGATAATCAAAGCTGAAACTTGCTCTGGCCATGGATCTTTTATTTTTGATATCATTATAAATCCCATATTGGTAATCCTTATCCATGATCTCCGGTGCACTGATTTTGTAAAGTCCGTCATCTTTCTGCCCGGAAGTCTCCACATAACTGGCATTAAAACCAATCACAAGATTAAGGGCTTCTATTTTTTTGAAGCTGGCCATCAGTTCCAATCCTTTATCTGAAGACTGATATCCGTTAACAATTCTGTTCTGGAGGTAATTAAATTTTTCAGTTCCTACAATTTCAAAAGTAGGCACATTTGTTCCTGATATATTGACATCAACTTTGGCTTTATCCATTATTTTATGAACACTCATGGTAGTAAAACCATCTACCAGTTTATTGTAATATGCTGTAAGGTTAACAATTCCAAAAGGAAACCTGTAATCTACTCCTATTTCAGTTTTCCAGCTCTTTGAAGGTTTAAGACTCGCATTATCTCCGGGTGTTACGACCGTTTGCATAATAGCTGCGGAATAATATCCAGGCAGACGATAATCCCCAAGAAGGAAGTCAAAATATCTTGGTGCTGTGTAGATCTGATTAAGTGAAGGTGCTTTAGATGTTAATCCAAAACCTCCTCTCACAGAAAGTTTCCCCATCTGATAAGAAGTGTTTACCCTTGGCGAATAGGTAGAATATGAATTCTGCAAATCATAACGAAGACCCAGATTTGTTTTAAAAATGTGTTTATTAGCAAAGACTTTGGTAATATTATCCTGAATATACAATGCATACTGTTTACTGGAAAATACATTGTCTCTGTAATTAAAATCTCTCATTCCATTGGAACCCTGCCCGGCTGCATTTATCGTTGTGAACTGTCCTGCTGTTCCGTACCTTCCTTTTCCAAAGTTATCTCCATAACGGAAATTAGCTCCTATACTGTAATTATGAGCCCATTTTGAAGAAGTTAGTTTTATTCCGTTAATGCTAAAATTGGTGTAAATATTAAGAGGTTTCCCATCCGAAAATGCCTGGTTCTCATAACTTGGCGGTGTATAAGGTGCATAATAAACTCCATCTGTTGTAGAGTTTCCATAAGGACGAGCGCCTTGGTTCAGCCAGTATCTGCGTTCTGTAAGCTGAGTTGCATAGCTTAATCCCATATCGACATTGATTGATTTAAAGAATGTTTTTTTACCATTCTGTGCGAAAAAATAACTGATATTATTTCCTAATGAAAAGCTTTTATTTTCGACATTGATAATCATTCCGTCAACATCATCAGGGTCTCTTTTTCCTTTGCTGCTATTGGTAGAAAATGATGCAGACAGCTTATTTCTAAATCCATTTTTATTACTTGACCAAAGAAAATTGACATTTGTTCTGTCATATCCTACAAGGCTGGTTCTGGGATCTGAAAGAGAATTCATATAATCAACAGAAGCATTCAGAGCATTATTCTGGTTAATTTTAAACCCTTTGGTAAGGCCAACCTGATAAGTTCCTTCTCTCAGCGATGCATCCAATCGTAATGGTGATGCTTTTGCCGTTGTAGTAACTTTGATCAATCCGGAAGTCAAATCTCCATATTTGGCATCCGGTACTCCTTGTACAACTTCAATACTTTCGATATTTTCTGTAGGAATTTCTCTTAAATCGACCCCATAGTTAGGCTGTCCCGGCATTAAGTTTCCTCCTTTGGTAGAGGTATTAAAGCTTATTCCAAAAGGACCGCTGTTGGCAGAGTCATAGCTCTGCATATTTTCGTTATTAGATAAGACAATATCATTGACCATCAACTGTACCCCAAACGCCCTGTTCCCGAAATCATCACCTCCAGGAACATTTCCGGAACCTGTTACTGAAGGTCCGCTTGCGGTTCTGAAAACAATATTTTTAAATTGGGTATTATCAAACTGCTGTACATATTGACCAGGTAATTGCTGTAATACATCACCGATAGAAAATGACTGCAGGTTTTGAAGTGCTTCCTGTTGAATTGCTATTTCAGAAAATTGTTTTTTTCTTGCGGTAAGCTGTACTCCTTCTATTCTGATTTCAGATGTTCCCGGAGGAATTACTTTATCTGGAAGAATTGTTAGAGTAAGCTCTTCTCCCTCTTTTAGAATAATAATTTCCTCTTTATTTTTATCATTCCGAAAATTGAGCTCACATTGTCCTGTAAATGATATTTTAAAGTTCTGTGTAAATACTCGTTTACACTTCCTTGTTTCATCATTGTTAATAATAGTTCCTTTCTTGATTTGTCCATTATGAGAAAATTCAACTTTCTGAGCAGACAAGAATCCGCCTGCTGTTAGAAAAACAGCACCTGCTAATAACGATAATTTCACCCTTAAAATATTTAGAGCGCAAAATTAATTATAATTATTCTAAATAAAAAGTAAGTTTTAAAATTAATTAAAGTTATTTTTTCTTAAAACCAAACAATATATACAAACAATTCCCTGAATGAAGAATAAAACAATAATACAGCTCAAATACACACGATATTACATCTGGCTATGGCTTTTGAAAAACGGACTGAAAGTTAAATGCATAGGATGATGGACCGTTTTCCTGCAAATACTCTAGTCGCTTCACAGCCTCTGTTACATCTGGATATTTGCTATCTTTAATCCACCACAGAGCATAGAAGGCTTTTCCATATTTTTGAAACCATTCTTTTCTTCTTTTCAGAAAGTCAACATGAAATGTTTTATAGGTATAATATTCCAATGTTTCTATATTTCTCCATACAGATAGATTGATAATAATTTGTTCATCATTAAATGGATTAAAGCTTGCCGCATTGTTATCCTCATCTTTTAGCCTCCATATGAACCCATCACTTTCTTCTGCTAGTTGATTAACCGAATCAAAATGACTTACAAACTCATTCATTACTGGATCTTCTATGTTAACTCCTTTCATTCGGGCAACATTAATTTGTGCTAATTGGTACATTTTTTTATTTCTTTAATTCTCGTTATATTGTGTAAAAATAGATCCTGTACTATTAGCATAAAATAACTATCAATATAGATACTATAAAAAAAATGAAAAAAGAATGTGAGACCTCATACATCAATGTAGACCAAAAATCTTATCCCTGTGCAGTAAGCTTTGTCATGGATCTCATTGGAGGAAGATGGAAAGGAGTTATTCTCTGCCACCTAAAGAATGGTGATAAAAGGTTTGGTGAACTAAAAAAAGAGCTTTCTTTTATTACAGAAACAACCTTAAGTATTCAGCTGAGACAATTAGAAAGAGATCAATTAATAACACGAACAGTATTTGGAACAAAGCCTCCTGTAAAAGTTGTATACAGTCTATCAGATTCAGGATTATCATTTATTCCTTTATTGGATCATATTAATAATTGGGGCAAAACTATTTTAGAAAGTAAAAAGGTGCTTTAAAAGTTTATGCATTAAAATCATATATCAGTCTACAGAAAATAAAACCGCGCAGTAAATAAATTTACTGCGCGGTTGATTTATAATTAAATGTTAGTGTTTATAGATAACTATATAAATTAATATTACCCATCCCATTAATTGTTTACTGCAATGTACTTATTTGGTGTTGCTATTTAAAAGTTTTGAGTTTGTTGACTTATTTATAAATATCAAATAATCAAAAGAATTAGCAACATTGGTTTTTGTAAATTCATTTTTATTTGTGCCTGATCCTGTTTTACGAAATAGAATATCTTCCAATATCCAATTACCAAGTTTGTTATCAGATACTCTGATATAATTTTCTGACTTTTTTTAGTATAAGTTCTAAAGCCTCTGTTATTTTCCTTTAAAGCTATTTCCAGGTCATCAATCTCTTGCTCGGGCAACTGATTTTCCTGATATGTTTTTCTTATTTGATCTATTGCTCCTTTAGCATATTGTATATCGAAACCATCAAAAAAAACTTTTGAATTATGATTTTCATTGTATTTTTTTAACCATTCAACAAAAGTTAAAGTTTCTTCGGTTTGCCAAAGCCAAAAATACATTCCCTTTAGAATATCTTTGGGGTTATCTTTTCCTTCCTGAATATAGTGATTCATTAAAAAACTTTCAGGCATATTGGCTTCGAGCGAAAAGACATTGAAATTTTTGATTCACTTATTTTATATTTCATTTGATACACTTCACTCGAACCGTGAGTAGATTCTCCTAATCCTACTATTTTAGAATTTCCAATGAGTTTGTTTAAGATGAGCAGATCACTATTGTCTCCTTCGTCTGGATTAAAAGTTTTTATGGGATATATAAACTTTGAAATATATTCTTTCTCTTCAGAGTTTAAATCAATTTTTTGATTGTGCACTGATGGTTACAAAAAAACAACCAAAATAAAGGATAATTTCAAATTCATTTGCTACTTATAGTTAGATTACAATTTTACAAAATATCACTTAAAAACCTCAGTATAAGTTTAAATAATGTTCGAAACCAGTGCATGTTTTTTAAGTCGCAGATCTTTTACTACAACTGATCACCTAATAGTTTTCTAATCTGGTAAAAAAAGCGTTCAATCAATCTAAGATCTTCTGTGACAATTTCTGCGTTGCCTCTGAGCTCTTTGTCAAAATGTAGTTGTTTATTGTAAGATGATTTCAACCTTTTGGAAGTAAAAAACCCATAAACAATTGTTTATGGGTTTTTATATGTTATTAATTGTTATGAATCAATTAATTATTTTACTTCTTCGAAGTCTGCATCCTGTACATCTTCCGCTCCCGCGTTTCCAGCATTCTGAGCTCCGGCACCTGCATCAGCACCAGGTTGTTGACCAGCTGCATATAGTTCTTCAGAAGCTGCCATCCATGCTGCATCTAATGCTTCAGTTTTAGCTTTTACATCATCAACACTTTTAGCTTCGAAAGCTGCTTTTAATTCTGTGTGAGCCGCTTCGATAGCTGCTTTTTTGTCAGCAGAAAGTTTTTCACCGAATTCTTTCAATTGCTTTTCAGTCTGGAAGATCAATCCGTCAGCTTTGTTGAAGATCTCAACTTCTTCTTTTCTCTTAGCATCAGCTGCAGAGTTTTCCTGAGCTTCTTTCTTCATTCTTTCGATTTCTTCGTCAGAAAGACCTGAAGAAGCCTGGATTTTGATAGACTGCTCTTTACCAGTTCCTTTATCTTTAGCAGATACACTTAGGATACCGTTAGCATCAATATCGAAAGTTACTTCGATTTGAGGAACTCCTCTTGGTGCTGGTGGAATATCCTGAAGATCGAATCTACCGATTTCTTTGTTATCGTTGAACATTGATCTTTCTCCCTGTCCTACTCTGATGCTTACAGCCGGCTGGTTGTCAGAAGCTGTAGAGAATACTTCAGATTTTTTAGTTGGGATTGTAGTATTCGCTTCAATTAATTTAGTGAATACAGAACCCATTGTTTCAATACCTAAAGAAAGCGGAGTAACGTCAAGTAGTAATACGTCTTTTACATCACCTGTCAATACACCTCCCTGAATTGCTGCGCCAATAGCTACAACCTCATCCGGGTTCACTCCTTTAGATGGTTTTTTACCGAAGAATTTTTCTACTTCTTCCTGGATGATCGGGATTCTTGTAGAACCACCTACCAAGATTACTTCGTCAATATCAGAAGTTGATAAACCAGCATCTTTTAATGCTTTAGCAACAGGCTCCATAGATCTTCTTACAAGATCAGCAGATAATTGCTCGAATTTAGCTTTTGTTAAAGACTTCACTAAGTGCTTAGGACCTGTAGCCGTAGCTGTGATATATGGTAAGTTGATTTCAGTCTGTGGAGAAGAAGATAATTCAATTTTAGCTTTTTCAGCAGCTTCTTTCAATCTTTGTAATGCGATTGCATCAGATTTTAATTCTACACCTTCTTCAGCTTTGAACTCATCAGCCATCCAGTTGATGATCACATCATCAAAGTCATCACCTCCCAAGTGAGTATCACCGTTTGTAGATAATACTTCAAATACACCATCTCCTAAATCAAGGATAGAGATATCGAAAGTACCACCACCAAGGTCATATACTGCGATTTTCTGATCTTTATGGTTTTTATCAAGACCGTAGGCTAACGCTGCAGCTGTAGGTTCGTTAATAATTCTTTCTACTTTAAGGCCAGCAATTTCACCAGCTTCTTTAGTAGCTTGTCTCTGTGCATCGTTGAAGTATGCAGGAACAGTAATTACCGCTCTTGTTACTTCCTGTCCAAGATAATCTTCAGCAGTTTTCTTCATTTTCTGAAGCGTCATTGCAGAAATTTCCTGTGGAGTATATTCTCTATCGTCGATTTTTACTTTTACAGTATCATTAGGTCCGGAAACCACTTTATAAGGTACTCTTGAGATTTCAGAAGCATCATCTTTAAAGTGTGTTCCGATAAATCTTTTGATAGAGTAAACAGTTTTTGTTGGATTCGTTACAGCTTGTCTTTTTGCAGGATCACCTACTTTTCTTTCTCCGTCTTCTGTAAAAGCTACAATAGAAGGAGTAGTTCTCTTACCTTCTGCGTTAGGAATAACAACAGGGTCTTTACCCTCCATTACAGCAACACAAGAGTTGGTTGTTCCTAAGTCAATTCCAATTATTTTACTCATAATATTTTATATTTTTTTCTATTTTTAAATTAATTTACACTCTCAATTTCTCAATATCTGTACCATTCAAAGAATTGTGACAAAATGACACAATAAAAATAAAAACCCCGATAAAATCGAGGCTTTGTATGATTTAATATGGAAATATTTTCATTATTTTTTGATAAACTTCATAGATTTTACGAAGTCTTTGCCATTATAAGTTCTTACATAATAAACTCCACTGGTAAAATCTTTCACATCAATTTTATCTGTCTCATTTTTAATAAATGCTTTTTTCACAAGTCTCCCTTCAGCGTTGAAAATCTCTACTTCATTAATAGGTGCTAAAGGAGAAGCAATGGAGATATATTGCGTAGTAGGATTAGGGAAAAGATTGATAGAATTTACCTTTTGTACATCATTTACTGATAAAAATGCACATGCGTTAGAATTCAGAAGACTTGCTCTTGGGCCAGCCATCGTATTCGTTTTGATTGTTTTCTGATCATTGGTAAAGAATGCCATTTCAGTATCTGTCACATAATCCATAAAATTCATGAACATAGCTCCGTTTGCAGTTGGATTACACATAAATCCATTATCTGGAAAAACATTACCACCGTAATGAGCATCATTAATGGCAGGAGTATCTGCACAGCCATCATCATTATCTGGTGTTCCGCATGCACTGCCATCTTCTCCCCATGGGTGAAGCAATCCGAAATAATGTCCTATTTCATGCGTAGCAGTTCGTCCTCCATTATAAGGATACTGAGCAGCCCCTGTGGTTCCGAAATATTTGTAACCAATAGCAAGTCCGTCCTCCGGAAAACCGGCAGCGTCAGGAAGATAAGCCCAGCCTAAGTAAGGATTTGGCATATTTCCTACCCATATATTCAAATATTTAGTTGGATCCCAGGCTGTAAGTCCCGAAGCTAAATAATATTGGTTTGCAAAATCAAAATTTGCAGCTACAGATTTTCTTTCTATTCCTGTAGTTGCAGCACCTGTAGGAGTCTTTGTTGCCATACAAAATGTCAGTTCCATATCGGCAGCATAAGGCTTGAAGGCATCAGGAACAACAGAATTGAAATTAGGATTTAATTTTCTGAAATCATTATTCAAAATAGCAATCTGTGATGCAATCTGAGCATCAGAAATATTCTGGGCAGCACTTCCATAAAGAACATGCACTACAACCGGAATCGTAACAACAGTCTGACCATTTTTAGCCATTGCATTAGCTGCGGCATTTTTACTGGTTAAATAATTTCGTAAATCTTCTTTTTTTGCCAGAGCCTGAGGATTTCTTGTATAAAACTCCTTCATTTTCAAATCAGTGGCACATTCTCTCTGCCCAAATACATTAACCATCAGAAAGCCGGCTGTCAATAGTAAAATTCTTTTCATATAAATAGTATAAATAGTCGGCAAATATAACCATTCTTCCAACAAGACTATGGAATAAATGAATAATTTATAGTAAAATCATTGTAAACCCTGAATTCACTTAAACCAGCTGATTACCAATATACTTGTTATCGGCAAGACAATTTAATTCACCAATCTTTAAAAATTAATCAAAGTTTAACCTAAGAAATAGAGACAGAATCTTTATGAATTATTATTTTTGATAAAATATACACATTTAGAATGTCATTACACTTTAATCCACGAGATATTACATGGCTTGCCTTCAATGAAAGAGTTTTACAGGAGGCCATGGACGAAAAAGTCCCTTTACATTTAAGAATACGTTTTCTCGGAATTTTCTCTAATAATTTAGATGAGTTTTTCAGAGTACGTGTTGCCGGATTAAAGCGTGCCATGGATTTTAAGGAAAAAGTGATTGCAGAATCTTTCTACCAACCTCCTTCCAAAATCCTTCAGAGAATCAATGAAATTGTAATGAGACAGCAGCTGAATTTTGACAAAACCTGGAAAAAGATCCAGACTGAAATGGCTGATCATAAAGTTTTCATTAAAAATGCCAAAAACCTGACAGCAGGACAAAAAGAATTTGTCAGACAATATTTTGATGAAGTGGTAGAATCCAATGTAATTCCTATTCTTCTTCATGAAAATACACCAATGCCTTATTTGAGAGATAAAAGTCTTTATCTGGGGGTTGCAATGAGAAAAAAAGACTGGCAGTATTCCAGCAATTATGCTATTATTGAGATTCCTTCCCGTTTTGTAGGGAGATTTGTATTGCTTCCAACAGAAGATCCTGAAGAGAAAAACGTAATGCTGCTGGAGGATGTAATCACTTTCAACCTTCCGCATATTTTCTCTTATTTCGGATATGATGAATTTTCTGCCAATGCTTTCAAAGTAACAAAAGATGCCGAACTGGATCTGGACAATGATATCAGAACCAACTTCGCAGAAAAGATAGAAAAAGGGCTCAAAAACAGAAGAAAAGGAAAGCCTACCCGTTTCGTGTTTGATAAAGATATGGATAAAGCGCTGCTGGAACTCCTTATCAGAAAGCTGAATTTGACAAAAAAAGACAGCATTATTCCCGGTGGTAAAATTCATAATTTCAAGCATTTCATGGATTTTCCGGATGTTTTTGAAGCGTATGAAAGACCTGTGGAAAGGAGCTCTTTTACCCATCAGGCATTTGAACATGGGGAAAGGGTAACAGATGTTATTTTAAAAGAAGATGTGCTTCTTACCTTTCCTTATCACAAATATAACCCGGTAATTGATCTTCTCCGTGAAGCAGCAATGGATCCGGATGTAAAATCTATACAGATCACCGCTTACCGTATGGCGAGCAGCTCAAAAATCATCAATGCGCTTATTTATGCTGCCAGAAATGGTAAAGAAGTGACTGTAATGCTGGAGCTTCAGGCAAGATTTGATGAAGAATCCAATCTGAAATGGAAAGATATGCTGGAACCGGAGGGAATTACAGTTCTTGTAGGAATTCCCAACAAAAAAGTGCACGCTAAACTGTGTGTTATCAAAAAGAGAGCGCATAATAAAACCATCCAGTATGGATTTGTAAGTACCGGAAATTTCAACGAAAAAACAGCAAGAATATATGGCGATCATCTGCTCCTTACAGCCGATAGAGGTATCATGGCAGATATTAATAAAGTATTCAATGTCCTGAAAAAACCGAAAGATGATTTTATTCCGGTTTTGAAAACTTGTAAAAATTTATTAGTTTGCCCTCAATTTATGCGTGAAAAGATTGTTCACCATATTGATAAAGAAATCGAAGAAGCCAAAGCAGGCCGAAAAGCAGAGATCATCATCAAGGTAAATTCTATGAGTGACAGGCTACTGATAGAAAAACTATATGATGCAGCCAAAGCTGGTGTGGTCATCAGGCTTATCGTAAGAGGAATCTATTGTGCTGTAAACCAAAAAGAGTTTAAAGAAAAAATAAAAGCCATAAGTATTGTAGATGAATACCTGGAGCATGCCAGAGTAATGTATTTCTACAATAAAGGAACAGAAGACATGTACATTTCTTCCGCTGACTGGATGACCAGAAACCTGGATTACAGGATTGAAGCAGCCGCTAAAATCACTGATAAAAACCTTAAGAAAGAATTAAAAGATATTCTTGATATTCAGCTTAGGGATAATGTAAAAGCCAGAATTCTGGATAAGAAACTCAGCAATGAATACATAAGAAATGATAAAAAAGAATGCCGTTCACAAATAGAAACCTATAAATATTTAAAAGCTAAAACAAGCAAAAAATGAAGATAGCAGCGATAGACATAGGGAGTAATGCAGCCCGCCTTCTTATCAATGAAGTTAAGATTAATAACAGAAAACCTGAATTCATTAAGCTCAATCTTCTCAGAATTCCTCTGAGACTGGGAATGGATGTTTTCACCATCGGAAAAATAGGTCCCGAAAGAGAAAAAATGGTTATTGATTCCATGAAAATCTTCAGCGACCTGATGAAAATATATAAAGTGGATCATTACAGGGCCTGTGCTACCAGTGCCATGCGTGATGCTTCCAATGGCAATGAAATTATCGGACTCGTAAAGGAAACCTCCGGAATCAATATCGAAATTATTTCCGGTGATGAAGAAGCTACTCTGATCTATGAAAATCATGTGGCAGAAGGTCTTGATAAAGAATTCGCTTACTTATACATCGACGTTGGCGGAGGTTCTACAGAACTTACCTTCTACGAAAACGGTAAAATGGTTTACGAAAAATCATTCAATATAGGAACCATCCGTCTTCTCAACAATCTGGTTACGATAGACAACTGGAAAGAGATGAAGGACGAGATCAAGAAAAATATTGTCAGCAAAAGACCAATTGTAGCGATTGGATCAGGAGGAAATATCAACAAAGTGTTCTCCATGAGCAAAACCAAAGACGGGAAACCAATGTCTTTATCTCATCTGAAAAAAGTCTATAAAGAATTCAATGAGCTGTCTGTGGAAGAAAGAATGACCAATTACAACCTTAGAGAAGACCGTGCTGATGTATTGGTACATGCCCTGAGCATCTTCAACAATGTGATGTCCTGGTCTGATATCAGCAGAATTTTTGTTCCTAAAATATCTGTGGCAGACGGATTGATCCATAATATTTACAGTCAGTTACAACACAAAAAGTAACAAGAAATAACAGTATTGTAAGCCAGCCATTTTTGTGCTGGCTTTATTTTTAGGAGCAATTTCCAGCCTTGTCATTGCGAGGAGCAACGCGACGAAGCAATCTCTACATTTTCCCATACTATTAAGTTTTGGCTAAAGCCAATAATGAATCATTTTTTCTCAGGTGAGTTAAAACCCACCCCTATTGAATTTTTAACGACAATATCTTTCATCTTTCATCTTTCATCTTTCATCTTTTATCTTTTATCTTTTATCTTTTAATAAAATTTTTCTGAATTTTTTAAAGTAAAACCTCATCCTCATTCGTCATATCATTATCAATAGCAAAGCAATGAACCCAATCAAAATAATTCTTACAGGAGCTACAGGTATGGTAGGCGAAGGTGTTTTAATGGAATGCCTTGAGAATCCTAATGTTTCTGAAATCCTCAGCATAAGCAGAAAACCCTCTGGAAAATCAAACCCCAAACTGAGAGAGTATCTTGTTTCAGACTTTTTATCCATCGATCTTCATGATGAAAAACTGAAAGGCTATGATGCCTGTTTTTTCTGTGCCGGAATCAGCAGCATAGGTATGAATGAAGAAGACTATACCAGAATCACTTATGATACAACCCTTCACTTTGCAAAAGCTGTTTTGAATCAAAATCCGGATATGGTTTTTAACTATGTCTCAGGAGCAAGCACAGACAGTACAGAGAGTGGAAAACTGATGTGGGCACGGGTAAAGGGCAAAACCGAAAATGATTTGAAAAAGATGAATTTCAAAGGAGCTTATAATTTCCGTCCCGGATTTATGAAACCTGTTGACGGTCAGTTGAATGTAAAATGGTTTTTTAAACCTTTTATTTGGATTTTTCCTGTTTTTTTCCAATCAAAATCATTAACTTTACAGGAAGTGGGTAGAGCAATGATCAATGTGACCCAAAAAGGGTACCCTACATCTACTTTAGAAATTAGAGATATTAAAAATTTAGCGATATGAGAGACATGTTAAGAAGAATTATTCTGGTTATTTTTGTACTCTTGCTTGTGACTGCTGTTTCAGGATATTTTTATATGCAGAAACATCCATTGGAGGGGAATAAATCCGGAACAATTTTAAATTTTTCAGGAAAATCAGGAAAATAATACATCCTACAAGCCCTCATTTGAATATCATTCTATCTTTTATCGGAAACAAACCTATTTTTTAAACATTTCTTAAGATTCCATTAAAATAGTTGCGAAACATAAAGTTCATTTTTGCATTTATCTAATTAAAGTAAAAAATGATCAACAACTACCTATTGAAAGGATCTGTGATTGCCGCATTCTTTTTTCAGAGCGGTCTTTTCGGACAGACACTGATTCATTACTGGAATTTTAATAATAATACTTCTGCTGCTACAGTCACTACACCATCTTCTACCATGGTAAATGGTTCTCTTACAGCTATACCAGGAGGTACAAGTATAATCGATTTTGCTGGTGGTACCGGACAGAATTTTAGTGATGAAAATTTAAATGCCAGAAATGGAGATGCATCCGGAACTCATTTAAGGTTTAATAATCCAATTGGAGGGGGATTACAGTTTAATCTGCCTACCACAGGATACAACAACGTCATTGTTAGATTTACTACCAGAAGATCCGGACAGGGAGCAGGTACTCAGACATGGTCTTATTCCGCAGACGGAACTAATTTTGTACAGTTTCAGACTGTGAATCCTCAGGATGCCAACCCTCAGCTCATTACTCTTGATTTTTCTGCCATTCAGGGAGCCAATAACAATCCCAACTTTAAACTAAAAGTTGAATTCTCAGCAACAGGTGGCGGAACAGGAGGAAACAACCGATTTGATAACTTTACGGTAGATGCAGTTCCTGCCGGAGGTGCAGACACTACTCCACCAACCGTAACTTATCTTCCTGCCAACAATACCAATAATGCTTCTACTACTGTAAGCCCTACATTATCCTTTAATGAAAATATAAGGTTAACAGATAATACTGCGATCAATAATTCTAATGCTCAAAATCTGATAGAGCTCCGCCTAGGGAATGCGGCAGGGACACTAATTCCATTTACAACGACTTTCAGCAACAATACAATTACGGTGAACCCAACTTCAGGATTGGTACCGGGGCAAACTTATTATATTGCACTTAAACCCAATACAGTAGAAGACTTTAGTGATAATGGGGTTACTGCTATTACATCCAGCACTTTCACTACAGTTGGGACGACAATTTCTTTGGAAAAAAACTTTATGAAGGTCAATGAAAATGCAGGAAACCTTGCATTCAAAATCAATATCACCAACCCTTCAACAGCTACAGTAAATCTTGTGGTAAAACCGGCACCGTTCAGTACAGCTGATGCCAATGATTTTACTTTAGCCAACCAAACAATTAACATCACTCCATCTACAACAAGTTATACCGTTAACATTCCCATTACTGATGACACTGTGGCGGAACAGCAGGCTGAATATTTTGTTGTAAGCCTTGAAAATCCTACCGGAGCAACTATTTCAGGCGACAATTCTGCAACTGTTTATATTGTAGATAATGATAAACCGGCACCGGTTCCTTCTCATCAGATCCAACTGAATTACCTGGGAAGTTTTGATCCTTCAGGAAATAATAACAGTTCCACGGAAATCGTGGTTCATGACGCATCAACTCAACGTTTATTCACAATAAGCTCCATTACGGATGTTTTTGATATTATTGATTTCAGTACCCCTGCCACTCCATCAGTCGTAAAAACAGTCAATATGGTTCCTTATGGCGGAATCACAAGTATTGCCGTGAAAAACGGAATCATCGCAGCTGCTTCTCCAAATACCGACCCGCAGCAAAACGGGTCTGTCGTATTCTTTGATATTAACGGAAACTTCCTGAAACAGGTAAGTGTAGGAGCTTTACCGGATATGATCACCTTCTCTCCTGACGGAACAAAAGTGGTGACCGCTAATGAGGGAGAACCTAATGATGCTTACACGGTAGATCCCGAAGGAACAATCAGTATCATTGATATTTCCGGCGGAATCGGAAACCTTACCCAAAATAATGTAACGACTCTCAATTTCAACAGTTTTGATTCTCAACTTGCTACATTAGCGGCTACAGGTTTAAGAAAAGTAAGAACCAATAATACGCTTTCTCAGGATCTGGAACCTGAATATGTTACCATCAGTGCAGACAGTCAGAAAGCATGGGTAACGCTTCAGGAAAACAATGCTGTCGCTGAAATTAACCTGGCGACCAAAACCATCACAGGAATCTGGGGATTAGGTAAAAAAGATATGAGCCTTCCTGGCAATGGTTTTGATGCTTCGGATAATAATGGAGAAGTTTTAATTGCCAACTGGCCTGTAAAAGCTTATTACGTTCCGGATGCAGTACAGAATTATAAGATAGGAAGCACAAATTATATTGTAACAGCGAATGAAGGTGATGAAAAGGATCTTTCAGGATACAGCGAGAGAACAACTGTAGGAGCAAACGGTTATATTTTAGATCCTGTGCTTTTCCCGAATTCAAGTATTTTAAAAGCTTCCCATAATCTGGGCCGATTCAGGGTTTCATCTGCCACAGGAAATACAGATGCTGATGCAGAGTTTGAAGAAATGGCAGCTCTAGGAGCCCGTTCATTCTCTATTTTCAATGCTGATACGAAACAGATCGTATACGACAGTGGAGATCAGTTTGAAAGATATATTGCAGCCTATCAGCCGTTAATTTTCAATGCAGATAACGAATCCAATGGCGCTAAAAACAGAAGTCGTGCAAAAGGCCCTGAACCGGAAGGGGTGGCATTGGGAAATATCAGCGGGCAGACTTATGCTTTCATCACATTAGAAAGAACCGGAGGGGTTATGGTGTATAACATCACAGATCCTAGCAACCCTACTTTCACGGATTATAAACATTCCCGTACTACTTCTGCTTACGGAGGTGACAACGGGCCTGAAGGAATTATCTATATTGCTCCTGAAAATACAACAACCAATAAAGGATATGTAATTATTGCCAATGAGATCAGCGGAACTTTATCCATGTATGAAGTGGCAATGCCGCCTACTTTGGGAACTGGTGAAACAAAAGCTGAACTGGCAACCTTCAACATATTCCCAAATCCTGTAAACAAAGGAAATACATTTTACTTCAACAGAAAACAGGATTACGAATTGTATGACATGTCCGGAAAGCTGATTGGAAGAGAAAAGAACGCTTTAACCATAAGCACATCCAATCTTTCTACAGGCGTTTATCTTGTAAAAACTTCAGAAGGACAGATCAAAAGAGTCATTGTAAAGTAAACATAAATTACAGTATACCATTCTATTTAGTTAGAGCTTCGGATTTTTCCGGAGCTTTTTTGTTATTGAGAAATTCATTAGTTTTAAACTTTTTTATAACACAATGGAAAATCAATTAGAAAATATTATTCAACAAGTATGGCATAAAGAAAAACGAAATCTTTTTACCTTTCTTACAGGTGCAGGGATCTCATCCGACAGTGGTATTCCCACTTATCGCGGAATAGATGGAATATGGGTAAAAGGAACTCAATTTCACAAACCTGAAGAGTTTGGGACTTTACGTTATTTCAGACAACATCCGGAGGAAGTTCTGCAATACTCTCTTTTCAGAAAAAAAATGTTTGAAAATGCATTTCCAAATCAAAGTCATTATGACCTTGCAGACATTGAAACTCAACTTCAGGATAGATTTCATCTCATTACCCAGAATATTGATAATCTTCATCGTCGTTCCGGAAACCAAAGAATTTATGAAATTCATGGAAACAACAGAGAAATCAAATGTTCAAATGGATGCAAAGAAATCCTAGAGCTACCTACAGAAATAAAAGGTAAGAATTTGGATGAAGACCTTACGGATCATGATAAAGAACTTCTAACATGTACTCAGTGCGGTCATTGGATGCGCCCTAATATTTTATGGTTTGATGAATATTATGATGAAAAAACTAACAAAAAATTCAGTGCTCTCAAAATTGCAAAAAATAGTGGTGTGCTTTTTATTGTTGGAACTTCCGGAGCAACAAGCCTTCCAATTGCTATCGCCGAAACAGCTCTCAAATATGGAGCATTTATCATAGACATCAATACGGAAGATAATAACTTTACAGATCTGATCAGAAATAAAAAAAATGCTTTAATCATCCGGGAAAAATCAACCGAAGTATTGAAAGTGATAAAAACGATTATTGAAAAAACAGTATCATAAAACCCATTATTTAAGATGATTTAACTTTTGAAATGCCTGAAAAAATCATTTTATTTCTATATTTACCTTTAACAAACCAAATTCACAATGAAAAATATTAAAACGGCAGGAATTCTGGCTATCCTTTTACTGGGAACAGGTACAGCTTTTTCACAATCAAGAAAAACAGAATCTGCAAAAGGTGTAGAAAAAACGGACAATGATAAGATTGTACAGGTAGAAGGTGTGGGCCATAAACTCAATTATACACTCAACGGAGGAGTTGCTGAGGTAGAAGGCGGTGATAACACGGTAACGATCAAAGGTAGTGCAAAAAAGATTGCTGTTTCCGGAACAGGTAACAAAGTATACATTGACAAAGTAGATAAAGTAGCTATAGAAGGTGGTGGAAATGTTGTCTACTACCGGACTGCAGGAACAAAATCAGGAAAACCGGATGTTTCTATTACAGGAGTGGGAAATAAAGTTGTAAAACAGTAAAGATATTTAGAAAACATAATTGCATGTTTGGATTTGCGTTAGACACAGGTAATGAACCTGAAATAATCACTTTAATAGATGTAGTAAACAATATTGAAAGTTCCAATCCTATTGCTTATAAAAAAGTTAGGCTGACAAATATCTATAATATTTCCAGTCTTATTTTTGCTATTGAAAGTTCATCTAAAATTGACCAAAACAATGGTTTCATTTGTAAACTTGATCAGCAAAATAATATTATATCAAGTACTTTTATTAGCAGTATTAAAATAAGCAAATCCAAAAAAAATATTATTCTAACCGGTCTTGTATGGACTCATCCAAAAGGGTATCAAAAAGCCCTGGATATGAAACTCAATAATGATTTTATTGAAAAGAATATCTGGAAAAGTTTCAGAAAAGATGAACTTCAGGGATGGCTTGTTCATGCTTTACATTCTCATAACTCTGAAATAAACAGGCAAGACATCACCATTCAGATTGATGGAAATGAATTCCATAGCTTAGATGGTTTTTTCTGCACATTAGGAGAGGAAATCCATGGGATTGCAGGATATTTCGGGCGTAATCTATATGCATTATATGATTGTCTCCGTGGAGATTTCGGAGTAAAATCTATTTCAGAACTCAATTGGATCAACCATAAAAGAAGTAAAGCAATACTGAAAACAAAATTTACACAAATCGTTGAGATTTTTGAAGATCATAATGTCAAAGTTCTACTGAATTAATTTTGTAATCAGAAACCTCACAGGTTTTAAAAACCTGTGAGGTTTAGGTATTATGTTTTCTTTCATTTTTAAATAAAAAAAGACAGGCCTCATTGAGGTCTGTCTTTTAAAAATATCTCAGATATAAATTATTCTACGTTGATTACCTTTTCGATTTCTGGCGCATGTTGTTTGATAGTATTTTCAACACCTAGTTTCAGGGTTGAGAAATTCAACGAACATCCGGAACAGTTACCCAAAAGTTTCACAAACACCTGATTATCTTTCACATCAATAAGCTCAATATCACCACCGTCTTTATTCAAAAACGGTCTGATGCTTTCCAGAGCTTCCATTACTCTTGTTACTGTATCTTCGTGCGTTATGTTTGTTTCCATATTTTTCAGTTCAATTTGGTTCTTTCAAGTATATTGAAAGGTATTATTATTTTGCTTTTGGTGAGCATCCTGCCATTGTTGAAATCTTCACGGCTTCAGTAGGAGGAAGATTCTTGTTTCTTTCCACTAAGCTTTCTACCATTTTTCTGGCAGTTTCTGTATAGATATCTGCAATTTTAGATCCATCCTGAAGTGCAGCAGGTCTACCTACATCTCCAGCCTCTCTGATACTTTGGATCAACGGAATTTCTCCCAATACAGGAATTCCAAGATCTTCCGCTAAATATTGTGCTCCCTGGTTTCCAAAGATATAATATTTATTGTCAGGAAGTTCTTCCGGTGTAAAATACGCCATATTTTCGATTAATCCAAGAACCGGAATATTGATACTCTCCATCTGGAACATCGCAATACCTTTTCTTACGTCTGCCAGTGCAACATGCTGAGGTGTACTTACAATCACAGCTCCTGTTACCGGTACTTCCTGGATGATTGACAAGTGAATGTCACCTGTTCCCGGAGGAAGGTCTATCAATAAGAAATCCAATTCTCCCCATGCAGCATCTCTGATCATCTGGTTTAGTGCTTTTGAAGCCATAGGGCCTCTCCATACTACTGCCTGATTAGCTCCTGAAAAATATCCTATTGAAAGCATTTTCACTCGATAATTTTCGATAGGTTTCATCAGGTTCTTACCATTCACTTCTACAGAAATCGGCTTTTGACCTTCTGTATCAAACATGGTAGGAACTGAAGGTCCATAGATATCAGCATCTAATAATCCTACTTTGAAGCCCATTTTTGCCAACGTTACTGCCATATTTGCAGAAACTGTAGATTTTCCTACTCCTCCTTTACCGGAAGCAATAGCGATAATATTTTGAATTCCCGGAATTTGTTTTCCTTTGATCTGACTTTGCTGAATTTCGCTAGGTTCCGGAGAAACGATTTTAAGTTTTAAATGAACCTCTTCTCCAAACTCACTGGCAAAAGCCTGTTTCATTGCAGCCTCCAGTTTTTTCTTTTCGTGCATTGCAGGCGAATGAGCTGTCATGTCGATATAAACATCATTACCCATAATCTGAAGATTATTCACCAAATCGTCTACTTCTATTTCTTTAAGGAAATCCTGAACCTTTTCTTTCGTCAACATATAAATATAAATTGTTTACAAATTTACGCATTTTTCACCTATTTAGAATAAGTAAACACAATCATAGATAAATTCTTTTGTAAATCCAGGCCTTCAGTCCTTTATATATCGGCAATTATTATCTGAAATAGGTTACTAACGGAATATTTTTATTCCAAAATTCACTGGATTTTAACAGCCAGGAGGTAGAGAAGAAAAATAATGAGGTGGTTTCAAAAATAAGGGTAGAATACGTTAGAAATTGATTCGATGAAGCTGAATCATCTCCTAAAAGAGCAATGAGCCCAATGCAGGCGAGACTGATGAGTATTCCCCAACCGCAGAATTTATAATACAGGTTTCTACGGCTTTTCTTGAGTGCTTCTTCTTCTGAAATAGATTCCCCATCCTGTTCTTTATCACTTTTTTGAAAAAAATAGAGACAAAAAACAGCAAAAGACACAAAAAGCAACCCTGCACTGATATAATGTACCCAACTGAACCAGTCCTGATAGTTTACCTTATCTATATTAATGTAAATATTTCCTCCATACCCATTAAATTTTGTTGGAAATACAGCGACCAATACCGCCATTACTCCGGCAAAATTTGAAAGCATATTTTCATAGTTGTCTTTTCCTCTGTAGGTAGCGAATAATCCACCCAGAATACATAATGTTCCCACAAAGATTACATGTCCGAAACTGTAGTAATAATGGCTGATGCTTATTTTGAGCGGATGTTCATCATTCAGAAAATAAGTGGTCATAAAAAGAAGAAAGGAAAGGAGAAATCCGAGTAATCCGATAAACATCCGTAATTGGTAATAGGAGATCAGAACTCCGTTATTATCATCTGGAGCAGTTTTTTTAGAATGAGTTTCCATGATTTTGTTTTTTGAGGTTATCGTTTGTTTTGAGGTTATAATGAAATGGTTATTTTATCAATAATTTTCACATTTTTGTCCGGATCCAGTTTGAAATTGTCTTTGATAAATTTCTTCGGATCCTCAGTAAGCATCTCTTTTTGCAAATGAGAAGCGTCTTTCTTTTTTAATAAATTCATCCATTGGTATGTTTTTTTGATGGCAACTACATAGATGATCATTTCTGTATCTGTTATTTTAAACTTCAGAAAGTTTTTATTTCCTGTATTTATTTTCCCTGATGAAATTTCGGTTACATATAATTTAAAAAAATGATATCCGAAAAGAATATACCATCCAAAAAGTATGGATTGCAAAAGAGCGGAAATGATCAGCTGGGAAACAAAATAATCACAGCCCAACGGAATTTTAAAGAAGCTTTTTATTTCATCGATAGCAATAAAAGACAAATGGCTGTCCTCTAAAAAAGTAAAACCATACGCTGGAAGCTTCATGTATACAAACCATTGAACAGCAAACGACAACACAAATAATACTCCCCGCATAATTTGACTCGTCCATTTTTCCTTCCCGGAACATTCCGTATTGGTGACTTTGGTGATGGTAAAATGAAAAATAGCAGGAATTAAAAATAAAATCAACCCTTTCAAAATAGAATCTGAGTAACAATGGGTGTAGGTAACGATTAATGAGAGAAAAAGCAGCAATACAGTAAATTCATAATTGATGATAAAGAAAATAAGGTTCCAGAATGTTTTTTTACCGGATTTTTCTTGAGACGGATATCTGCCATCCAGTTTATAGGTAAGTTCTGTAGTCGTTGTATTTTGCAGGATAGGAAGAGTGATGGTATCTTTTAAAAAATCGGTAACATGTCCGAAAGCACCACCGCCTCCCGAAGTAATATAATGTTTGATCTCTTTGTCGTAACCTTTCTCATTTTCATCTAATTTATAATGTGAATAATGATGAATATCTCCTGTAAGCACCACATCAAAAATAATTTCTGACTTTATATTACTGGCCTCCAATTTTCTGACCGCTTCTTTCATTGTTCTTATGATATATTCCAGGCTATCCAGGCGCTGTCTTCTCTTGTGTCTGTCTTTTATCTGATAATTGTACCAGTAAGGTTCCGCAATGAGCAGGATAATGTGGTTTGTATCATTTCCTTTTGATATTTTCTCGACATATTCAGTAAAAAAAGTCATCTGAGGAATATCAATATCACCGAGTAATTGATTGTCAATACCCATTAAGTGAACATTGCTCCTCAGTGAATATGCAAAATAGCTTCGGTTCTGTACGGTTCTGTAATCACTGATTTTACTTCTCTGGCACATCAGCCTGAAAAAAGCGCTTAAACCATCGTACCAGTCGTGATTTCCCGGTGTGGCAATGAGTATCGGGCCTGCCTCTTTTGTATCGGGAGCGACAAGTCTTAAAGGTCCCTTGAAGCGGTCTCTGTAATTAATCTCAGAGCCTACGGGATACACCAGATCACCTCCCACTACCAAAACAGATCCCCTTTTCAGTTTGATTTCACTCTCATCTTCAACATCTCTGTTGAATTCATTTTTAAAAGAATAGATATAGCTTTCTCTTGTCAAATGGTAAAAAACAGAGGTTGTAGCATCAAAACCATCGCCGGTATCTGCAATGAAATCAAACCAGAATTCATCTTCCGATTCATCACAATTATTCTCTGTAAGTTCTCCTCCCGTATCTTTTCCCAAAGCAGTCTGCATTTCTCTTTTATCAATGATAGAAAGGATGTCTGCAGACAGAGAAACCATTCTGAAACTATTCATCAGCCCGGTAAAATCAAACCATTTGACAGGTTTTTGGGGAATAAAGTAATAAGGGTATTTTCCAGCAACATCTTTGAATATTTTCACTTTTTTAGAAGCATAAAAGCTATCTTTAAAGTAAAATATCAGAAATGTAACTGCAGCGAGCAGCAGAAGATAAAAAAATAGTGTTTCCATCATATTATGCATTGAGTTGGTCTTCGTTTTCCAGTATTCTTATGCTCCAAAAGTTTTTAAGGATTCCGAACTGGAAATTATTAGTTCACTATCAAATGTATGAAATTTGGAATTCGAATCATATAACACTTTTGTAGTATTTTATTATTTTAAAAAAATATTTATGACTATAGATTTGAAATAAAATAATTAGATTTATTAATATTATCATCATTGTAAAACAATTGTTATGAAAACCAATACCTACCCTTCCAAGTATGCATTACCAAAAGGAATTTTCACAGTTGGAAAAACAAAATTCAAATGGTACGATCTGGCTGATGACCCGGCAGAAATCTCTCCACAGGACATCCATAATGCCCGGTTATGTGTGGAATATGCTGAAGAAGATTTCCAAAATATTGATGATTTGGGATTTATCATTATGCATCGTTGCGGAGAAAACTATCTCCTTCTGGTATGTACTTGGCGCAGTGAGAATGAATTATGGGAAAGTGTTTATTATGACGGTTCCGGCAACTTTGAAATATGGGACAGAAACAAAACCCACCTCCCTACTTACTGTGTCTGGGAAATGGGTATTGTATATCATGAATCCCAATCCTGGAAAAAATATCTGGGTTCAGGGCGGGAAGAAAATGTCTTTCTGTATTGTCGTTGACTACCTCGAATCTTCGCTTTCTGATGAAGGAAGAATCTTATAAGAAAAGGAGATTCTTTCTGTTTTTAAGAAGATAGACCGTAATTATCTTTTATTACATCTTTTTTACTGTTTTTCAATATCTTCGCCTTTATAAAATCAGAACATGAAAAAAGGGCTTATTGCAATTTCTTTATTTATTACTCAGATCATTTCCGCACAGAATTACTCCCAATATGTGAATCCTTTTATCGGAACCGGAGGTCATGGCCATACTTTCCCGGGGGCAATCGTTCCATTCGGGATGGTGCAGCTTTCTCCGGATACAAGAATTGACGGAAGCTGGGACGGATGCAGCGGATATCATTATTCGGATTCTGTAATCTATGGTTTTTCTCATACCCACCTGAATGGCACAGGTGTTTCAGATTATGGAGACATTATGCTGATGCCTACAATGGGAAATCCAAGTCTTAGCAGTAAAGATTATGCTTCAAAATTTTCGCATAAAAATGAAAAAGCAGCTGCAGGATATTATGCTGTTAAATTAGATAAACATAATATCGGCGTTCGCCTGACAGCGACAAAAAGAGTCGGCTATCATGAATACACTTTCAATAATACTGGTGAAGCGAATATTATTTTAGACCTCAATCACAGAGATAAACTTCTGGAAGGAGAAGTAAAAGTGATTGATGATAAAACCATTGAAATTTTCAGAAGAAGTGAAGCCTGGGCCACCAACCAATATATCTACGCCAGAATTGAGTTTTCAAAACCTATGAAAATTTCAAAAAAAGAGGTTAACGGAAAAGATGAAAACAATCTGTTTACAGGAACAAAACTTGCCTTGGCATTTTCAACCCACATTAAAAAAGGAGAAAAGATCAATGTAAAAGTTTCTATTTCTCCCACAGGCTACGAAGGAGCTGGCAAAAATATGCTGGCAGAAGGACAATCAAAGGATTTTGATGCTGTAAGAAAACAGGCAGAAACCGACTGGGACAAAGAGCTTTCAAAAATTGAAGTGAAGTCTGATGATAAAAATAAATTAGCTGTTTTTTACACCGCTCTTTATCATGTTTTCACACAACCAAACATCAATATGGATGTTGACGGGAAATACAGAGGCAGGGACAACAAGTTATATAATGCAACCGGTTTTGATTATTACACGGTCTTTTCACTCTGGGATACTTTCAGAGGAGCTCATCCGTTAATGACTTTGATTGACAGAAAGAGAACTGCAGATTTTATCAATACATTCATCAAACAATATGAACAGGGTGGGAAACTTCCGGTCTGGGAACTGGCTTCCAATGAAACAGAATGCATGATCGGCTATCACTCCGTTTCAGTAATTGCAGATGCTATGGCTAAAGGAATTCAGGGGTTTGATTACGAAAAGGCTTTTCAGGCAGCTAAAGGTTCAGCCATGCAGGATATTTTCGGATTGAATGCTTACAAACAGAATAATTATATCAGTATCGATGATGAGCATGAAAGTGTTTCCAAAACCGTAGAATATGCCTATGACGACTGGTGTATTGCTCAAATGGCAAAAATTTTAGGCAAAAAAGAAGATTATCAGTATTTCATGAAACGTTCTCAAAACTGGAAAAACCTTTATAATCCTAAAACAGGGTTTATGCAGCCAAGAAAGAACGGAAACTGGTATGAACCTTTTGATCCGAGAGAAGTGAATAACAATTATACAGAAGGAAACTCATGGCATTATTCTTATTCTGTACAGCAGGATATTCCAGGACTTATAGCGGCTCATGGCGGAAAAGAAAAATTTGAACAGTTCATTGATGCCATCTTTACCGCACCAGATACAACAACAGGAAGGGAACAGGTAGATATCACAGGATTGATGGGACAATATGCCCAGGGAAATGAGCCAAGCCACCACATTGCTTATCTGTACAATTTTGTAGATAAGCCAGAAAAAACAGATGCCAAAATAAAATATATCCTTGATAATTTTTATAAAAATACACCTGACGGATTGATTGGAAATGAAGACTGCGGCCAGATGAGTGCATGGTATATTCTCAGTTCTATGGGAATTTATTCTGTTACCCCAGGATTACCGGAATGGGAAACGACAACGCCTTATTTTGATGAAATCAAACTTCATCTGGAAGACGGTACCACAAAAATCATTACTAAAAATACCGGCAGAGCAGAGCTTAAAAAACTTGGTTTTGAAAATATAAAACCTGTTAAGGATTTTAAATATGCAGAACAAACAGCTTCACCCGTAATCGCGGCTGACAGAATTTTTGATTTTTCTACCAAAGTTGAGATCACTCCCTTACATCCAAATGACAAGGTATATTATATGACCATGGATGAAAGCGACAGCAATAAAAGAAAGACTTTCTCTGCTTACAAAGGACCATTCTCCATCACCAAAACTACCCAGGTAATGGCGTATGCTGAAAGAAGCGGAGAAAAAAGTTCTGTAACCACGGCCAATTTTAACAGAAGACCTAATTATTGGGATATTAATATCACGTCTAAGGTGACTCCACAGTACAGCGCTACCGGAAAGCTGGCTCTTATTGACGGAATCAGAGGTGATATCAACTGGAGAAAAGGTGAATGGCAAGGCTATCAGGGACAAAATTTTGAAGCCATCATTGATTTCAAATCTCCTCAGCATATCAAATCACTATCTTCCACCTATCTTCAGGACAGCAGAGCATGGATTCTGATGCCTAAAAAAGTGGAATACTACGCTTCTATGAACGGAAAAGATTTTATTCTTCTAAAAACTATTGACAATGACATTGATCCTAAGGATGAAAAGGTACAGATCAAAGATTTTTCTACTGAAATTCTTCCTACCGAAGCCCGATACATCAAAGTAAAAGCCTACTATTTCGGAAAACTTCCGGAATGGCATCAGGGAGCAGGAGGAGATGCTTATATTTTCATTGATGAGATTTCTGCGAGATAAAAACCACAATTATATATGAAAAAATTATCATTACTGCTCTTTTTACTCTTAAGTATCATAAAAGTTTCAGCCTGTAAATGTGTATTTGAAACATTACCACAAAATTATTTAAATGCAAGCATTGTAGGCATAATTAAAATTGTAAGAGTGTATGATGAAGATTCTCAACAGCGAAACTATAAAGCTGATGTTGAATTTGAAAAAGTTTATAAAGGAACAACATTCAAAACGATGAATGTAAGAGGCCTGATTGGAAATTCGTATTCTGGAGCATGCGAAATTAATGTACAGCCTAATGAAAGATATCTGATCTTTCTAAAATCCGATAGCACCTATGTTATTTCATCCTGTACTCCAAAAGCAAAACTGGGAATTAAACCAACAAAGGCTGAAAATTTATGGCTTAAAAACCTGGGCAAAGCCTTCACCTATTTAGATAATAATAAATTCAGGTTTATAGGCCTGCAGTTTACTAGTTGCTATGATGAAACCCAATCTGAATATGGATCTGATCTATCAAAAATCAGTAAATTCAAACCTAAGCAGCCTTTTGCTATTTATAAAGTAAAAATAGATGATAGGTCAAAAATTCAGGAAATTACTCCTGTTACAACTTTTGGAAGTAAGGATGATACAATCGAAAATATACTGAAAACAAATATGATTGTCTCTACACCAACATCTTTCTGGATTCCCAATCAAAAAGAAGCTTTACTTTTTCTTTTTTATAATAAAGAAAATATAGGAAAGCCATACGACGAAGTCATATCCTGTGATTAAGCTAAAATAAAACCCCTCTTAAGAATTTTGAAGAGGGGTTTATTTTTTTAATTCATTCTTTCCGACCATTGAAGGACTTCCGGAAGTTCCCTATCAGAAAATTCGATGTGGATCACTCTCCTTTTCTTTCCGTTGGTTGTGCGATTTGAACCGTGAAGCGTTAAAGGTTTCATAATCATAATCCCGCCTTTTTCAACATTGCAGATTTCTTCTGTTTCAATGGTCCAGTCGATGGTTTCCGGTCTGTAAATGCCTTTTGCATGAGATTTTGGAACTACTTTTAAAGCTCCGTTATTTTCATCGGTATCATCCAGATGGATTCTGATGGTATAGATATTTTCCAGAATATCCAGAGGAGGCTGCACCGCAAACTGATTCTTTTTAGTTGTCCATGGACCGAAATCAGGTAAATCCAGTTTTTTATCTACAGAAATAGTCAGATCCTGATGATAGGCTACATACCAATTGGAAGTTTCAGGTTTATCAAAATAAATGCTTTTTACTACAAAATATTTTTCTCCGAAGATTTCCTTAATCACTCTCTGAATGTTTTCATTGAAAACAAGGTTTTTGATTTCCGGAACTTCTTTTAAAAACTGTCTAATTGCAAACAAGTCTTCAGATTTTCTGAAATTCTCTTTTGAGGTATCTATATGTTGCAGAACATGATTTATTTCTTCAAGTTCTGTCTGTGAAAACATAGTATTGATAACAGTAAAGCCATATTCTTGAATATGGCTTTTATTGATTTTTAAGTTGTTTAAACTCATTGATATTTAAATTTTATCTAATGGCTCTGTCAATTGTCCTTCCCATTTGGAAACTGCAGAAGTTGCTAATGTATTTCCTAATACGTTGGTCATACTTCTTCCCATGTCACAGAAATGGTCAATCGGTAAGATCAAAGCAATTCCTTCCGGTGGAATACCGAACATAGAACACGTTGCCACAATAATTACCAGAGAAGCTCTCGGAACACCGGCAATTCCTTTTGAAGTAAGCATTAATACCAATAGCATGGTGATCTGCTGACCAAGGCTCATTTCGATCCCGTAGATCTGAGCAATAAAGATTGAAGCAAATGTCATATACATCATACTTCCATCAAGGTTGAAAGAATATCCTAAAGGTAAAATAAAGGACACTACTCTGCTGTTGCATCCAAATTTTTCAAGCTCTTCCACCAATTTTGGGAACACAGCTTCTGAACTCGTTGTAGAGAAAGCGATCAGTAATGGCTCTTTAATTCTTTTTAACAGGTCAAAAAGACGGTTTCCTAAGATAAAATAGCCTACCAGTAATAGTACCAGCCAAAGAACTGCAATAGCAAAGAAGAAGTCTCTTAAATAAATAGCATATACTTTAAATATTTCAAACCCATTGGTAGCCACTACTGCTGCAATAGCTCCCAAGACTCCCAGCGGAGCAAACCACATGATATACCCTACCATTTTAAGGATTGCGTGAGCGATAATATCAAAAAGCTTCACTACAGGCTTGGAATACTCTTCTCCTAAATTGGCAAGAGCCACTCCAAACATCACAGCAAATATCACAATCTGCAATACTTCATTGGTAGCAAAGGCTTCAAATAAACTTTTAGGAATCATATGCTTTACAAAGTCTTCCATGGAGAAACTTTTACTGCTTTTAAGAAGTTCATCAGCAGAAGATACATCCTGAATCGGTAGTTTTGTGACATGTCCCGGCTCCAGCCAGTTAACGAGGATCAACCCGATAAAAAGGGAAACCAAAGAGGCGGAAATAAACCAAAGCATTGCTTTTGTTCCTACTCTTCCGATCATTTTAATATCGCTCATTTTGGCAATACCCACCACTAAAGTCGTAAAAACCAAAGGAGCAATAATCATCTGTACCAATCTGATAAAAACCGTTCCCAACAGTTTGATGTTCTTAGCAAAAGGTTCTGCATTCTCAGGATATTTCACATGTACAATACCTCCGATTCCTACTCCAACAAGAAGGGCAATGATAATTGCTATAAAAAGTTTATTCTGTCCTTTCATATATATAGTTCAATTTGCGCAAATATAATGGTTTTTCAATTGGCAGAAGATTTTCTTCAATGGAGATTAATTTTACATTAAGTTTTTTATCCCTAAAAATTAAAAGCCTGATTTAGATAATATTCTAAAAAAATTAAGAAACATTTATTGATTTTTTATTCCTTTGGTACAAATTTTATTATTACATTTGATTGTATAACAACATTAATAAATATACAATATGAAAAAAACTATTGCAATGGCTGCATTAGCTGTAGCTGTATCTTTCGGTGCTATTTCTTGTAAAAAGAAAGTTTCTGATGCCGATCTTCAGACTCAGGCTACAACGGTAGTAACTTCTAATCCCAATGCTTCTGTTGAAGTAAAAGAAGGTGTAGCTCACTTAAGCGGTACTTTCGCAGATCAGCAGTCTAAAGACGCGATGATTGCAAAATTAAAAGCAATCAACGGAGTAAAAGACGTAATGGATATGTCTACTGTAGCTGCTGCTCCAGCTCCTGCACCTGTTGAAACTTCTTCTGCTGTAGATCCTGCTGTTCAGAAAAAAGTTCAGGATGCGGTGAAGGATTTCCCTTCTGTAAAGGTAGAAGTGGTAAACGGACAGCTTACTCTTACAGGAAATGTTTCCGGCCTTCAGGCTAGAAAAATCAAAGAATCTGTAGACGCTTTGAAAATCGGAAAGTATAACAACAACCTAATCGTAAAATAATTTAAGATGAGCGAATTACAAGATAAATATTCAAGCGTAGTTTCAGCGGCACAGTCTGCAGGGATCGCCAATCTTCAGGTTCAGGAGCAGGATGGAATTCTTTATGTTTCCGGAAATGCTTCCAATACTGCGGCTAAAGATGCTGTATGGAATGCTTTAGGAGCTATTGATTCTACTTATTCTGCTTCAGATATCAATATTGATGTACAGGTTGCAGGTCTTACTTCAGGAGCTTCTTTAACAGTGGCAACGGAAGATTCAAACCTGAATATCAGACAGGAGCCTTCTACTGAAGCTGCTGTTGTAGGTAAAGCGGCTAAAGGTTCTTCCGTAACTCTTATTGAGCAAACTTCTGATGACTGGTGGAAAGTGAAAACTGCTGACGGCCAGGAAGGATATGCTTATTCAAGATATTTAAGAGCATAAATTTTATTAAAAAATAATAAATTTTCACAAAAAAAGCATAGAAACATCCCAACTTTGGGATGTTTTTATATTTTTACGGCTCTGAAAAAAAAACTAATGAAGAAAACTCTGCTGCTATTGACTTTGATGTTCACAGTCATTATTCTGCACGCCCAAAAATTACACATCGATGGAAAAATATCCGATTCTGAAAAGAAAGCAATAGAAAATGCCACTGTTTATCTTTTGAAAGAAAAAGATTCATCTATTGTCAATTACACAGCAACCAATAAGGAAGGTAAATTTTCTCTGAAGATTGATGATATAAAAGAACCTTCCCTCCTTAAAATTGATGCCGATAAATGGTCTTCTTATTCGAAAAAATTTGAGAAAATAGATCAGTCCTTATCCTTAGGAGATATTCAGCTTGAAAAACCAAGTATTGTCAACAATATTGATGAGGTAAAAATCACGGCATCACCGGTAAAGATTAAAAAAGATACTATTGAATTCAGTGCAGCAGCGATTAAAGTACGGCCTGACAGTAAAATAGAGGAACTTCTGAAGCAGATTCCCGGCGTAGAGATCAGCAATGATGGTAAAATTACGGTCAATGGGAAAGAAGTAGATCAGATCATGATTAACGGAAAGCCTTTCTTCGATAAAGATGGCAAAATTGCTCTTCAGAACTTGCCCGCAGATATCATCAAAAATATTCAGTTTACAACAACCAAGACAAAGGAAGAAGAATTGAGTGGGCAAGCCGCCAAATCTCAGAACACTACTATCAACTTTAATATTGATGAAAAGAAGAATAAAGGATTATTGACAAGGCTTACGGTCGGATACGGATCAGACAAGCGGTATGAGGCAAGCGGACTGGCCAGTTATTTCAAAGGTGACACAAAAGTAAGTATTCTTGCTTCTTCCAATAATATCAATTCACAGGGATTTTCCAGGGATGAGGTTTTTGACAGTATGGGGAATGGCCGGAATGCCTGGATGATGCAGGGAGGATCCGTCTCAACGGTAGGAAATGTAACGTATTATAACCAGGGAGGTGGTACAAGAGGAATTCAACGGTCTACAACCATAGGATTGAATTACAGTGATAAGATGGGGAAAAATGCTGATCTGGATTCTTTCAGTCTGATGCATTCAGATTCTAATACGGAGACAAAATCCAAGGTTTCAAGATCTACTCTTCTACCCAATTATACACTTCAGACCAATTCTGAAAGCAACGGAGAAAATGAATCTAAGCAGTACAGTTTTGATACTTCTGTCAAAATCAAACTGGATTCTATGACAAGTGTTTATCTTTCCCCAAGATTTACTAAAAACAGCAGTTTTAATTTCAATAATTCACAATCATCTACTTTGAAGAATGGCAGCCTTCTGAATGAAAGCAACTCGTATTCAAGTAATGATTCGGAAAGCAATTCATTTAATCCTTATATCTATTTTTCCAGAAAATTCAAGAAAAAAGGACGTGTACTTTCAGCCAATATGAACAGTTCTATTTCTGAATCTAAAAGGGATAATCTAAGCCAGTCCCAGAATATATTTTATGATGAAAACGGGATCACAAAAGATAATCGTGATCAATTAGCCAAAAACAAAAATCAGAACAGCTCTTTTAATTTCAGTGCAGGGTATTCAGAACCCGTTTCCGATTCGTCCAGTGTAAATTTTAAAATAAAATATGAAACGAGATCAGCAAGGGATTTAAGGAATGTGAACGATTTTGATAATGCAACCGGAGAGTACACTAAATTCAATCTGCTTTTATCAAATAATATGAAGCAGAGAATCAATCAGATCTCTCCTGAATTGAGTTATCAGATCAATAAAAATAAACTCAACTTCTGGGCTTCGGTGAATCTTGACATTTCAGATATGAAAGTAAACTCTATCTACAACGGACAGCAATATGACCTGCAGAAAAATTTCGTGTTGCCTGAATATAATCTCAACCTTTACTATCAGCTTGGAGAAGGTAAAATCTTAAGTATCTATAATTACTCTAACTTCAACATTCCGACTGCAGAACAGCTGACTCCTTATAAAGATGAATCCAATCCTTTGATTACCTACCAAGGAAACCCCAATTTAAAAAATACCTGGATCAACAATCTTTATCTGTATTTCAATAATTATAATAAAGTAAAAAACCTCAGTTACTATTTCAATATTGGTTTTACTTACAGAAATAACGACATCATTAATTTTTCCACCTATGATAATGCAGGAAAACAAGTGGTGACTTATAACAACGTAAGCGGAAATAAAAGCATTAACGCCGGCGGAGGCTTCAGTAAAAACCTGAAATGGAAAAATAACAAACTGACCATTAACCCAACATTCAACATGAATTATGCTTACAATAATGGTTTTGTTGACGGACAATCTTTCACCAGCAGCTCATACAATCTTAATCCTGGTCTTAATCTTGTCTATGAAATCAAAGATAAAATGACGATCAAACCTTCTTACAGACTTGGATATAGCTTTTCAAATTATACCAATTATAATTTAAACAGTGTCAATACAGCCAACCAGTCATTAAAACTTGAACTCACCAATTACCTATTGAAAGGCAATTTCGTATTTGGAAATGATTTTGAATATAATACCAACTCGAATATTGCTCCTGGCTTTAAAAAGGATTTCTACTTCTGGAATACCAGTTTGGGCTATTCATTCTACAAAAAACAGTTCACGGCAAAAGTGAAGATCTATGATGTATTAAATCAAAATCAAAGTGTGAGAAGAACCATCACAGATTCTTATTTTGAAGACCGTGAAGATCTGATTTTGAAACGATATATCATGTTCTCTATCAGCATGAAGCTGAATAAGTTTGCCGGTAAAAAAATGCAATAACACAACACCATACTTTTATATATATATTTTTGATAATGGCCGGATCTTTCCGGCTATTTTTATGAATACACACAAGATTGATCAATAACCGTGTTTTTATTTTTAAATTAGCAGCAAATTTTTTTTATGAAAATCCATATTTCAGTATTATGTATTCTTTTTTTCATTCTTGGAAAAGCTCAGAAGACGGAACAGAAAGATACTTTCGTTAAAGACAATTTCACCAAGAAAGAATTTTATATTCCGATGCGTGATGGAGTGAAACTTTTCACAGCCGTATATATCCCGAAAGATATATCAAACAAGAACAAATATCCGTTTCTGATACAGAGAACCTGCTACAGCATTGCACCATACGGAGAGAGTGAATATAAAACAAAGGTAGGTCCCAACACTTACCTTATGAAAGACAAGTATATCTTTGTATACCAAGATGTGCGCGGAAGGTATATGAGTGAAGGTACTTTTACCAATATGACTCCACAAGTAGAGCGTAAAACCAAAAAAGATGTAGATGAAAGTACGGATACTTATGATACCATCGAATGGCTTTTGAAAAACATCAAGGACAACAATGGTAAAGCTGGTCAGTTTGGAACATCGTATCCTGGATTTTATACTGCTGTAGGAACATTATCACAGCACCCTGCGCTGGTAGCTTCTTCGCCGCAGGCTCCTATCTCAGATTTCTGGAATGACGATTTCCTTCACAACGGAAGATTTATGCTTGGCTATTTCAGAACATTTCCTGTTTTTGGAGTTCAGAAAACACAACCTGAAAAACAGGCATGGTATATGGATTCTTTCATCAAGCAGACTTCCGAAGACGGATTAAAATTCTACAGAGACATGGGCACCCTGAAAGAGGGCTATGAGAAATATTATAAGAATAATTTCTTCATGACAGAAATTATGAATCATACCAACTATGACGAGTTTTGGCAAAAAAGAGGGCTTCTTCCTCACCTGAAGAATATCAATCATGCTGTAATGACAGTTGGCGGATGGTTTGATGCAGAAGATCTTTCCGGCCCTTTAAATATTTATAAAACCATTGAAAAAACAAGTCCTAAAGCTAAAAATACAATTGTAATGGGACCTTTCTCACATGGCGGCTGGTCTCAGGAGCAGGGAAAACACTTCCACAGCGAAACCTATTTCGGTGACAGCATTGCTACTTATTACCAGAAAAATATTGAAACAAAATTCTTCAACCACTACCTGAAAGGTAACACAAAAGAAGATGCCGGACTTCCTGAAGCGCTGATGTATGATACCGGAGCTAAAGAATGGAAAGAATTTGCTTCTTATCCACCTAAAAATGCTCAAAAAGTTAATTTCTATTTAGCTGACAACACCTTGAAAAAAACTTCCGGACAAGGATATTCTGAATATTACAGTGATCCTAATAATCCTGTTGTAAGCTCAGATCACCTGAAAGATTTCAATGGCTTCACTCCTAAAAACTATATGTCTGAAGATCAAAGATTTGCAGTAGGAAGACCTGATGTATTAACGTTCACAACAGATATTCTGACTGAAGATATGACTTTCGCCGGAGAAATTATGGCCAAACTGAATATTGCCTCTTCTTCTACAGATGCTGATTTTGCAGTAAAGCTTATTGATGTATATCCTGAAGATTTTAAACCTGCAGAAAAAAAGGAAGGCGTCATCTATGGTAATTATCACCAGATGGTAAGAAGTGAAATTATGCCTGCAAGATTCAGAAATACCCGAGAAAAGGGAGAAGCTTTGGTTCCTAATCAGAAAACAGCTGTTAATTTCAAACTACAGGATGTGGTTCACACCTTCAAAAAGGGACATAAAATCCAGATTCAGATCAGCAGTACATGGTTCCCACTTTTCGCAGTCAATCCGCAAAAGTTTATGGATAATCCGAATTTTGCAACCAAAGAGGATTATACAAAGGCGTTGATCAAAGTATATGATGACAGCTCTATTGAGGCTGAAGTTTTAAAATAAATTGAAAAAGCTGTTCAAACGAACAGCTTTTTTATTTTTGAGAACTTGACATTTATTTTTAGGTTTTGGCTAAAGCCGGATGAAGATGTTCTTTCTGTTCAAGTTGGCTGAAGCCCACTCCTATTGATACAAGTCAATGCAATAATTTATTCTTCAATTGTTCTGAAGGTCAGGTTAACTCTGGGAGTTTTCACTTTTGTTGTGGGGGGAAGCCTGTGGAGCCAATTATCCTGAGTAGTTCCTTTCATAATGAGCAGACTTCCGTTTTCCAGGAATATTTCTGCCTTTTCTTTGGTCTTTTTATGCTTAAACAAAAATTTCCTTTCTGCTCCAAAAGTCAGAGAAGCAATGGCACCATGTTTCTTCAGGTCTGTTTCTCCATCGCTGTGATAAGCCATTCCCTCGCTTCCGTCATGATATAAATTGAGCAGGCAAGAATTGTAGATTTCTCCTGAAACTTCCTCACATTTTTTCTTCAGTTCCAATAATTCCGGAGTCCAGAATTTTGCATATTTTGTCCGTTTAGAATAGGTATATTCAAAAGCTTTTTCTCCAAACCAAGCCACCTTTCTTTTAGTCAGAATCAATTTACCGAAGATGACTGCCTCATCGTTTTCCCATGGAATCTGATTGAGGAGATAATCATAATAAAAATCCGATTGTTCTTTTGAGAAAACTTTTCCGTAATAATGGACGGTTCCGTCATGTGGAACTATGTTTAAGGGATAATCTGATATTTCTTCAAAGAGGCTCATCATAGTTTTTTTAATTTAAATGCTTTTGTTCTGTAAAAAGTGCAATGTAAAATGTATTTATGATTTTTTATAGCTAAACACAAATGGCTCAAATATTTTCCACAAATGACACTATAGATTCTGTATCAATAGGAACGGACTTTAGTCCGTTTAATCAGGAATATAAAATCCAATGGCTTTAGCCAAAAAACTATCAATAGATACTATTTCAGGAATAAATCTGTGAGCCTTCCCAACCCACGATCAGTTGTTTTCTGTCACTTCCCCAGCGGTAACCGCCAAGATGACCTGTAGACTGAATAACACGGTGACACGGAATAAGAAATGCAACAGGATTACTGCCAATAGCCGTTCCTACCGCTCTGGATGCTTTTGGGTTTCCTATTTTTTCAGCCAGGCTGCCATAAGTCGACAGTTTTCCCATTGGAATTGTCAACAGGCTTTCCCATACTTTCAGCTGAAAATCGGTTCCTTTTAAGTGTAGTTTTATAGTATTGAGTTTTGTCCAGTCTTTATCAAATATGGACAATGCGTTCTTTTGAAGAATATCTTGCTGTTCTGTAAAAGAAGCATTGGGGAACTTTTGTTTCAGCTCCCCTAATGCTGTTTCTTTATCGTCTTCAAAAGCCATATAGCAGATTCCTTTTTCTGTAGAAGCTACTAACAGATTCCCGAAAGGACTTTCGGAAAAACTGTAATGAATAGTAAGGCTTTTTCCTCCGTTTTTATATTCTGCCGGAGACATTCCTTCAATCTTTACAAACAGATCATGAAGCCTGCTTGTGCTTGAAAAACCTGTCTCATATGCAGCATCAAACAAACTTGCTCTTTCTTCCTTTAATAAGTTCTTGGCATGTTCAAGACTGATGAACTGCAAAAACTTTTTCGGACTTGTTCCTGCCCAATCTGTAAAGATCTTCTGAAAATGAGCGGGACTTAAGTGAATATTCTCTGCCACTTCCTCCAAACTTGGCTGAAGCCTGAAATTGCTCTGGATATATTCTATCGCCTTAGCAATTCTGTTATAATCTATCTGACTTTGTGTGGACATTGTATTATTATTTTACCTCACAAATTTCCAAAGAATATACGGCAGAAAAAATCCGATTCTTGCGGAATATTAGTTGTTGTTATAAATATCGTAATAAGCAAGCATTTTGTAATATAACTTCGCCGATAAGAATGCGGTTGGCTTAGCCATTGGAGAATCCATTAATTCTACAATATCAAATGCCACTACGTTACATTTTTCAAATACTTTTCTCAATAATTCTAATGTTGGGTACCATTGCAGTCCACCTGGTTCAGGGGTTCCTGTAGAAGGAGCAATGGAAGGGTCAAAAGCATCTAAATCAATAGTGATATAAACGTTTCCTGATACTTGTTCCAATACATCATTGATCCAGTTTTCGTTGTTCGCGATTTCGTGAGCAAAGAATACTCTTCCTTCAGGTAAATATTCAACTTCTTCAACATCCATAGAACGGATTCCCACCTGTACTAAGTTATGCTTCTGATTGGCTTCAAAAACAGCACAAGCATGGTTAGAAGTAGAACCATGGAACTCAGGACGTAAATCTGTATGAGCATCAAACTGAAGAACGGTAAGGTTTTCATATTTCTCTCCTACTGCACGGATAGAACCGATAGAAACAGAGTGCTCCCCGCCAAAAAGAGTAAATAACTTACCATCATTGTTCAAAAGTTCTTTTGTTTTCTGGTAAACAGCTTCGGTCATTGCTTCCGGACTGGAATTTTCAGAAACTTCTCCTGCCAGATACACTCCCTGAAGATATGGTTCTGTTTGGGTTTCAATATCATAAAGCTCCATGTTTTCAGAAGCATCTAAGAATAATTCAGGGCCTTTATCAGCTCCTTTTCCCCATGTTGAAGTTCCATCATAAGGAACAGTTACCAACATTACTTTCGAATTCTCTAGCGTTGCGTTTTCCTCGGGAATTCCTGCGTATGTTTTCATATATAATTATTAATTAAAAAATTAAATGATTGAAAAATTAAATGATTCCACAAAGATACAAAATAGTACCTGAGTTATAAATAATGAACGGTTTGTTATGAATTTTTAACCTTCCTGTCTATTTTTAAATTTTTAAATCTTTCAATGTTTAAATTTTAAAGTTATTTTTGCACAAAACTTTTAATATGTCTTTAAAAGCTGTTCTTTTCGATATGGATGGAGTGATTGTAGATACAGAACCATTACATAGAAAAGCTTATTTCAAAACGTTTGATGAATTGGAAATTGCGGTTTCCGAAGAGTTATATACCTCTTTTACCGGAGCATCAACCAAAAGAGTCTCTGAAACACTGATCAATGAATTTAATTTAAATCAGACTTATGAATCCATTGCTGGAATCAAAAGATCTCATTTCAAAGATTATTTTTATAATGATGATGAATTTGATTTAATTCCCGGGGTAAGAAAACTGATTGAACATTACCATGAAAATGGAATAAAATTGATACTGGCTTCTTCAGCTACCATGGTAACGATTAATATGGTTTTTGAAAAATTCGGATTGGAAAAATATTTCAGCGGAAAGATCAGCGGTGCCGATTTAAAAGAATCAAAACCTCATCCTGAAGTTTTTTTACTGGCTGCAGAAATGGCAGGCGAACCTGTTGAAAACTGTATGGTGATTGAAGATTCCACCAACGGAATTCTTGCTGCTCACAGGGCTAAAATTTTCTGTGCGGCATACAGAAGTCCTCATTCTAAAAATCAGGATTATACATTGGCAGATACTGTAGTTACTGATTATGAGGAACTCGAACTTGATAAAATCTCAACGTATTTCTAAATAAAAAGCTCTCAGGATCTGAGAGCTTTTATTTGTTATAAGTTTTGGCTAAAGCCAATTGCTTTTTCTATTGATTGTGAATGGGCTAAAGCCCATTCCTATTGATCATAAAATTATTTATAACCAAGAATTTTCAGGATATCTTCCGGCTCCTGTTTTTCACGGAAAATTTCATATTGCAATTCACCGTTTTCATCTTTTTGAATCAGGACGTGTCTCGGCTGAGGCATCAGACAGTGGTGTACTCCACCATATCCTCCAATCGTTTCCTGGTAAGCTCCTGTATGGAAGAATCCTATATACAATGGCTTAGTATCACTGAAAACCGGTAAATAAATAGCATTGGTATGCTGCTCAGAGTTATAATAATCATCTGAATCACACGTCAACCCCCCTAAGAATACCCTTTCATAAGAATCCTCCCAACGGTTTAGCGGAAGCATGATAAAGTGTCTTGAAATCGCCCATGTATCAGGAAGAGTGGTCATGAAAGAAGAGTCAATCATATTCCATTTTTCCCTGTCATTCTGACGTTTCTGAGAAATAATCTTATAGAGATTCGCACCGCTTTCCCCTACTGTAAAGCTTCCAAATTCGGTATAAATATTAGGTTCTTCCACACCTTCTTCTTCACAGAATTTTTTGATCTGAGAAACGATTTCTTCTACCATATACTGATAGTCATAATCAAAGTTCAAAGAAGTTTTGATAGGGAAACCACCTCCGATATTCAATGAATTGACTTCCGGAGCGATTTTTTTCAGACGTGCATATACACGAAGACATTTATACAATTCATTCCAGTAGTAAGAAGTATCTTTGATCCCGGTATTGATGAAAAAGTGAAGCATTTTCAATCTTGCATTCGGGTGTTCGGCAATCTTCTGGCTGTAATAAGGAATAATATCTTTATATCCGATTCCTAATCTTGAGGTATAGAACTCGAACTTCGGTTCTTCCTCCGATGCAATTCTGATCCCGATATTAAAAGTAGAATCGATGCTTTCCGTAAGTTTATCCAATTCTCTGTAATTATCAAGAATCGGAGTAATATTTTCAAAACCATTATTGATCATGTCTGAAATATTTGTCAGATAATCATCAGTTTTGAAACCATTACAGATTACTTCAATGTTTTTATCTACTTTTCCTTTTTCGTAAAGAGATTTTACAATATCCATATCATAAGCAGAAGATGTTTCTATCGAAATATCATTCTTCAACGCTTCTTCCAATACGAAATTGAAATGACTGGATTTTGTGCAATAGCAGTAGGTATAATTCTTTTTATATCCGGTTTTTTCAAAAGCTTCTTTAAACCAGCTTTTGGCCTTCTGAATATTTTGAGAAATTCTCGGCAGATAGCTAATCTTTAGCGGAGTGCCAAATTGTTCAACTACATCCATCAATGGAACGTCGTGAAACAACAAATTGTTCTCAGATACATTAAATTCCTCCGTAGGAAAATATAATGTCTGATCAATAAGTTCCGAGTACTTTATTTTCATTTCTAAACAAGTGAATTAAGAAATGCAAAATTGCTAAAAAAGTTTGATTTTCGGGTGTTAAAATTATTATAATTTTAAATAAAGACCCAATATCATATCCTGCAAAAATTTATCTCTGATAATCAATAGGTAAACTTTTGAATATACTCTGTTCTCTTGATATCTGAAATCCCTAATACCTGCTGAATATAGGTATCTGTGGAGCCATACTTTTTGTCAATCTCTCCAAAAGCGGCATCAAGGTATCTTTTTTCTACCCAGCTCAGTTTTTCCAGCACCTGCAAATCCATCTTCGGATAGATGAAATGTAAGTGATTGGCAAGACGAAGTCTTTTCTCAACCATATGTTTTCTGTAGTTGTTGGATAGAAGATATTCATTATAAATGGTCTCTTTATCGAACTTCAGAATCGTTAAGATGAGTGCTGTGGTAATCCCCGTTCTGTCTTTCCCTGCAGTACAGTGGTACAAAACCGGATCTTCAGATTCCAGAATTTCAGTAATGATTTTCTTTATGATCTCGGGATTTTCCGTAACGTATTCGCGATAAAAATCTATCATTCTTTTATCTGCATCAGAAGCATTCACTTTACCTTTCAGAACCAGTTTTTTTGCCTGAGCCAGCTGATCTCCTTCATCTTCAAACGCTGAATATTTTTTGTAGGTTAGTGTCGCGGGAAGCTGATCCGGTTTCTGGGCAATTTCCTTTGAATTTCTAAGGTCAATTATCTCTTTAATTCCCAGTTTTTCAAGATCGTCAAAAGATTTCTTTTTAAGCTTATGAAGATGGGCGCTCCGGTACAGTTTCCCTTCTTTCAGGGTTCTTCCTTCGGTATTTCTAATATTTCCTACGGTCCGGAAGTTCGTTACTTTCTTTATATGAATCACTTTTTCAGTCTCATTTTTTCCATACTCTGGTGTTTCAAAATGCTGCGTTCCGCATGAGAAAATACTGCATAATGAAATGGTGAAAACTGATATTTTGATTAATTTATTCAATAGCCTTTTTATAATATGTTTTGGCTAAAGCCAATGGACTTTGTTTATTTATCTAAACGGGTTTAAACCCGTTTCTATTGATAATTGACTCTTTAATAGATTGTAGGATATTCTATTTCGCTGATTCCTACAAATAACAGAACATCACCTGACTCATATTCTACAGAAACCTCATCTTCAACGGCAAAGTTTCGGGTTCCAATTCTTGAAGTAATACTGAGAGTATCATTGGTCAAAGGCCAGTTGAGTCCTTTCGTTGTAATATTATTCGCTGATGGAAATGGATAGAGAGAAATCATTCTGTTTTTCGCTCCTTCCAATTTAAAAAGATTTGGAATAAAGTAATATTCTGAAAACTCATCATAAAATTTAATCTTCATCCGATCTTTAAATGCATAGGCAACGGTAATATTTCCCAAAAAATGATCCTGTTCACCTCCACTTCCTCCGAAAACATCAATCTCCGAAAAGCCTTTTTCCAGAATGATTTCTAAAGCTTTGTGAAAATCTGTTTTATCCTGATCCAATGTAAGGATAAATTTTTCCTGATACATATCTTCATCTGATCCGGAATGTGAATCAAAATCCCCCGATATAAAATCCAGCTTATCCAAAGGAAACCTCATTCTTTTTAAATAATGGAATGCACCGTCTGTACAAGCTATCAAACCATAATTTTCAGAATTGGGCAGCAATTTTGGTGCATCTCCGTTGATGAAAAGTAATGCTTTATCTCTCATTCGGATTCCAGTATTCTTCCGGTTCGTTGTTCAGTTTTGAAATATACCTTGCCAACACAAAAAGATAATCTGAAAGTCTGTTTAAATATTTAATCAATTCCGGACGCACTTCTTCAGATTCATTCAAAAACACCAATGAACGCTCTGCTCTTCTGCAGATGGTTCTTGCAGCGTGTAAAAAAGTTGCAGATTTCCCACCCCCTGGAAGGATAAAATACTGAAGCGGTTCCAGTTTATCTTCAAAAGCATCCATCCATTGTTCCAGTTCTTCAATTTCTGTTTCTGAAATAATGATAGGAAGACGTGATTTTCCGTTGGCCAGCATCAGTTTATCCGCTGGTGTTGCAGCCTCGGAACCAACGGTAAACAAATCAAACTGTATTTTCTTCAGCTGTCTCAAAACTTCTTCATCTTCGATATGACTTTTTGCAATCCCGATGAATGAATTCAGCTCATCTATATTTCCATAACTGTCTACTCTGGCACTGGCTTTAGAAACTCTTGTCCCGCCATATAATGCTGTCTGACCTTTATCTCCTGTTTTCGTATAAATTTTCATAGTACTAAAATACCCTTTTTTGTAGAATGTAAAAAGCAAAATACAGTAATAACTTCCTATTTTGCGTGAAAAAATAATTAGCTGACATTCATTCATAATGTCAGCTAATTGTTTATGTGGGTTTTATATTTTTTTAGATTGCTTCGCCTTTGTTAAGCATAACAGTACCAATTCCCTTATCTATAGATTAAAAAGTATAATTAACATTTAGCTGAAAAATTGTTCCGTTAAATCCAAACTGATTCACCTCCCAAGGATATTTGAACCTTCCTCCAAGATCTGTTACTATATCTCCTTTACTGTCTATTACATCCGGATAAATATTAAATAAATTATTTACGACTCCGGAAACTTTAAGGTCTTTTGTTATTTTATATGTCAAAACTATGTCTGTAACTATCTTGCCGGAAAAAGTCTGATCTTTGGCAGGATCAGTTGCGTGCTGCCATGTAACAGCACCAAAGTAAGTATTATTAAGGTTAAAATTAAACTTTGAAATATCGTACGAAAGACTAAGAATTGTTTTTGTTTTTGGTCTTGCAGATATAATTCTGGATTGCTCTTTTCTATCAAAAAAGTTTTCTGAGTAACCGTTTTCAGCCAAAATAGAGGGAACGGCAATATTATCCACTATTTTAGTTTCGTTATAATTGAAAGCCGCAATAATCCCCAATCTTCCTTTGCCTATAGCAGAAGTATAATAATTAGCTACGAAATCTACCCCTTCAGTAACTGTATTTACAGCATTGGTGAAAAACTTCAAGGAGGTTATCTTATTATTGTCTAATATTATCTCCACTGGGTTTGTTATATCCGGACTCCCCGGAGCACCGGTTTTGTAACCAATATCTCCTGAGAAAAGTACCCGGTCTTTAATTTTTATTCTGTAATAATCTGCTGTAATAGTAAGGTTTTTAAACGGTTTTACGGCAAATCCCCCAGTAATGTTAAAAGCTTTTTCAGCATTTAATTTGGCTACACCAAGATCAGATCTTACAATTTGAGAGTCATTATTAAAAGTACCCTGGTTAGCTACAGTATTCCCGGTAATTTTGGTTTGAACATTGGAATAATAAATCTGGTGTAATGAAGGTGCCCGAAATCCTGTAGAAACAGACCCTCGGAACACCAATTTATCATCCAACAACTTATATCTTGCATTTCCTTTCCAGGAAACATTATTTCCAAAATCGCTGAAGTTTTCATATCTCACAGTTCCTCCAATCAATAGGTTTTTCGTAATATCCCATTCAGCATTCAGATAAGCTCCGATATTCTGACGGTTTTTATTGACTTCATTTTGAGGCTGCAGTCCTGGAAATGATTCTGCACCACTTCCTATATATGATGCTTCCTCACCGGCCTTCGCCTGATAGTTTTCATTGCGCACTTCAACGCCGGCTCCTAAAACAACCGCACCAAAATCCCGGCTGAGATCTATGTTTCCTATAATATTACTAAACTGATGGCCACCTGCTTTAAAACGGGTTGGTGAATTGGCTCCCAAAGATGTATTAATGGTATTTGCTACAGCATAATCTACGGCATTAGAGCCAAAGGTTGCACTCCCATCAAAATTCCATTTTCCAAACATGCCTTTCCACCCGGAGGTTAAATTATAATCGTAAACATCTGTTTTAAATTGCGGCTGAAATCCATTGTAAGGTTGTCCTTGTGGAGTTAATAGACCAAAATCTGAAGTTACCCAATAGGGAGTTCTGTACAAAGCAAAACTGGTCCCACTTCTGTAAGTTGTACCCCCAAAAGCATAAAATTTGCCTGTTTCACCTGTTGGCAACTCAAAATTGACAAACATATTGCCCACTTTTGTTTCCGGCTGCCCTATAATCATTCCCAGACCAGGATTAGCTTGCGTCCAAGCATTATCCACACCAAAAAGTTCATCTTTTGTAACAGACCCTGCACGGTTCGTTTTATTTTGGGATGAATATCCCAATGTAATGTTCAAACTTCCATTTTTTGCAACTCTGATTCCCGTATTAAAATCTGCTCCGATATTAAAACCGTCTCCTTCTGAAGTAATACCTGAAAAAAGATTGACTGTGCTTTTTCCCACACTGTTCTTAAGAATTATATTAATAACTCCTGCAATAGCATCAGAGCCATATTGTGCAGATGCTCCATCCCTCAATACTTCTACATTTTGTAAGGCTGCTGAAGGAATACTTTTCAGATCTGTACCTACCTCACCTTTTCCCGGCGTATCATTTACATAAATTAAAGCACTTTGGTTTTTTCTTTTACCATTCACCAAAACCAATGTTCTGGAAGGTCCTAATCCTCTTAAATCTGCAGGATCAAAGTGAGCCGTTGCATCAGAAACAGTTTGCTGTGATGAATTAAAAGAGGGTACAGCATACGTCAAAGCTTTATCAAAAGTAACCTGCCCTGTGGATTTTAACTGTACTGCCGAAATATTGTCAATAGGAATTGCAGAGGTAATGATGGTTCTAGGCTTGGTTCTACCCGTGGTAACCACCACTTCATCTATTTTATTTTGTTTTATGCTGTCCTGAGCATATCCCATAGCACCAGCTCCGCTTAATACCAGTGCACAGATTTTCTTATTAAATAATTCTTTTTTCATATTAATTGACAATTATTCAATAAATCTAGTAAAAATATTAATATTAATCACGAAAATAAATCATATGATATAAATAATACTTCATAAATCGAAAAATAGTATTGATTATAAAATATTAATAAATTTTACAAACATCAAGTAATTTATTAATAATACAAAAAGAAACGTAGTAATAATTTCCAAATTATGTATGAAAAAGCGATTAACTTACACTAGGAAATAGATATGATTTCATTCTTTACGATAAGTAGTTTTCGTAGTTTGAGATTGCTTCGCCTATGGCTCTCAATGAGTGGGAATAAAAAATGGCCGGGAAACCGGCCATATCCAAATTATTTATTTACCTCTACGTATTGTATGATGGTCTGATTTTTTGGGTTGTAGATAATTGTACTACTGTTGGGAAACCTTTTCAATTTATAATACTGAATGTTTTTATCGGATTTTATATCTTCCAGAATACTTGTATCAAAAGTATTGTCAGGAAGGAATTTTGATAAAAGACTTATTTTATCAATGATGTTTTGCCCATCAATCTTACGGGCAGTTTTATCAGATTTGCTTTCATCAGAAGTAGGCTGACCTTCCAGGAACGGGAGCACTACTGCAATATCTGCTTTGTATTTAAAAATGTAGCCTTCAGATCTTCCCGGGATTTTAATTTTTTTCCCTTTTTCTTCAGAAACTATGGAAGCTCCTGTACCAGGAAAAACAGTATTGAACTTAACATCTTCGGAATTGGTTAAAGAATTTATAGATTCATTGACCGTTTTCTTCACTGTTTCTTCTACAACCTGCTGGGTCTTCTGCTGCACAGTTTCTGTCGTTTTCTGAACAGTCTGGTCTATTTTTTCCTCAATCTTATTGCATGATACTAATAAAAATGCGGTGACAACAGGCAAAATATACTTCTTCATAATTCTAATAATAGCGATTTTTGTTATTAATATCCTTCCTTCTAACGGAAAAGTAGGGCAGGATATTTTAGCAAAGAAAAAAATATTTTTTCAATATCAAAAATACTACTGACAAACTGTTGTCATTACCCTGTATTACCTTTGTATCAACAACAAACAAAAACAAAACATTATGACAACTACAGCAACAGCCACTAAACAATTCATGACTTCTGAACAGCTATTAAACGACTGGCAGGGACACAGAAATCTAACGAGAAGAGTTATTGAATCTTTTCCTGAAAAAGAATTATTTGAATTTTCTGTAGGCGGGATGAGACCGTTTGCAAAACTGGCCGTAGAAATGATCAGCATTGGCGGACCTGCTTTAAAAGGCATTGTAGAAGGAAATATGGAAGCATACAGTGAAGAAGCATTCAATCCGAAAACCAAAGAAGAACTTTTAAAGAAGTGGGATGAAGAAACAGAAGTAATCAACCATTATTTTAATATGATTTCTGAAGAGCGTTTTCAGGAAACTTTCAATTTATTCGGAGAATATGAGTTCCCGGTATATCAGAATATCCTTTATTTTGTAGACAACGAGGTTCACCATCGTGGACAGGGATATGTTTATCTGAGAGCTTTGGGAATAGAGCCGCCTTTCTTTTGGGAAAGATTTTAATTTTATAAAAGTGAAGAGGTAAAATTGCAAAAAGGCGGAAATCCTGAAAATACATCTGCAATGTCATTTAATTAGTGATTTCATTCCATCTCAATAACTTATATTATTTTTTGCGACAAAACAAATTCAGCTTTTTGCGATTTTGCCCTTGGCTTATTAACCATTTCATTTATTTGCCTCAATTAAGTCTTTAAACCTCAACAATTACTCTGTTGGGGTTTTATTGATGTCTTTCTGTCATTTTTACAAGCAGCTCATTCAGTCTGGTGCGAAGGCTCTCTGGTTCCAGAACGGTGGCATAGTCGGCAAAAGTGATGAGCCAGCGGGGAAATCCGTCATTGATCCATTCTGTTTCAAAAGTGAGTTCCATCCCCTGCTCAGTTTCTACTTCTTCTGTCAGTCCATAATATTTTTTGGAATTCACCAGATGAGACATTATTTTTTTGTCTACCAAAAGTTTGGCTCTGACTTTATTTCCGTTTGACCTTTTACGGTAATCATTCACTTGTCCGTATTCTTGTAAAAAAGGATTCTGGGTTTTTGAAATCTCTAAAATCCGGTCTATCCTAAATTGTCTGAAATCTTTCCTCAGGGTACAGAATGCCATGATATACCAAAAATTAAACTCAAAAAACATCCCGACAGTTTCAATCGTTCTGTTGTCTACTCTTCCATCTACCGTCTGATATCTTATATTCAGCTGGGTTTTCTCTGCAATGCTTTCTAAAATAATTGGAATCACATTTTTAAGAGAATCTCCGGAATCAGTATGAAAACTAAAAACATCAATCTGTTTTTCAATATTCTGAATCAGATTTTTATCAGAATTTCTCAATACCGAGCGTACTTTTTCCATGGCTGCCTGATAATGGTTTCCTAAACTTTGGTGGGAAAATTTCTGCATCAGTTTTTCAGCGGTAATGAAACTTAAGACCTCTTCTTTGGTAAACATAATAGGAGGAAGTTTGTATCCATCCATTAAAGAATAGCCGTTCCCAGCTTCACCCACAATAGGAATACCTGCATTTTCCAGGGTTTTTACATCACGATAAATGGTTCTGATACTTACATCGAACTTTTCAGCCAGATCCTGCGCCCGAACAACAGGTTTAGACTGTAATTGAGTAAGGATAGCGGTTACCCGGTCGAGTTTTTTAAGATAGTGATCATTCATTATATAACAAAGCTAAAATTCTTTTTCGAGGTATGTCTTATAAATAGGACTGCTTTTTTTATTAATTTTATTTTTCACAAAACAGCTTCTTCTTTATGCTTCACACTCATTTTGTTCAGTCTATTGAAAAAATTTTAAAACCGGAACAGGCAGTGATAGACGGGCTTGTCTCTCATCTGGAATCCAAAACTTACAGAAAAGGGGATTTTCTGTTAAAAGCTGATGAAACCTGCAGATATTTTTATTTTATCGAAAAGGGACTTGTTAAGCTATTTTTTGACAATGGTGACAAGGATTTTATCATGACTTTTTTTGCAGAAAACGCTTTTTTCGCTGAGCTGAGCGGTTTTTTTACCGGACAGCCGTCAAAATACATGATCGTTGCTCTGGAACCTACTGAAGTTCTCCGTGTACACAGGGATGTTATTGAAGGATTATGTAAAAAATATCACACGGCAGAAACACTTTTCAGTAAGCTTTATTCAAAAGCTCCTGTAAATATGATGGGAAGGATCAGTGAAATGCTGGAAGATGACGGGAAAAAGCGTTATCATAATTTTATGAAGCAAAGACCTGATCTTATCCAGCGCATCAGCCTTGGAGATCTGGCAGACTATATCGGAATTACTCAGGTTTCTTTAAGCAGAATAAGAGCACAGAAAGATTAAAAGAATGGAAGCAGGAGGCTGAAAGAGGGAAGTTATTGAAGACCGGATATATATCATCTACCTAATAGTAACTTCCAGCCTTCTGCTTCAGAATTTCTTTCTTCATATTATTTATCATTTGTAAAAAAAATCAGGAAAATACAGTTCTACATTTGTCATATAATTAATCAAAAAAACAAATATTATGTCACAAAGAATCAACGCATTTGCGATCGGAAACAAGGCTGTAAATGCACTTCACACCATGGGTTTTCAGGTACAGAATTCATCACTGGACAATTCATTTCTTGAACTGATGTATTTCCGGGTTTCACAAATGAACGGATGTGCTTTTTGCCTGGATATGCATTCCAAAGAATTAAGAGCAAAGGGTGAAACAGAACAGAGAATATTTCTGGTGAGTGCCTGGAGAGAATGTTCGTTTTATACGGATAAAGAAAAGGCAGGACTGCTATGGGCTGAGACTTTAACAGCATTAAATGGTAAAGAAGTGAGTGATGAAATTTATGCAAAGGTAAGTCATTACTATTCTGAAACTGAAATAGTGGATTTAACAATGGCCGTTATTGCCATCAACAGCTACAACAGAATTAATATTGCTTTCGGAGCAGAGGTAGGCACCTATCAGGTTCCTGAAAAAGCGCATTAAACAATTGTTATGAAAATAAGAAAACTCAGCCTGTCCGCTGAGTTTTTTTATTTAATTTTCTTTAAAAGTATTCACCAGTTTATCGAGATTCAGACTGCGGGCTGAAGCATCAAAAATCTCACGGTAAGTACCTTCTTTACTGTAAAGTTCATCGTGAGTTCCATTTTCTACTACTCTTCCTTTTTTCATCACGTAAATAATATCGGAATCCAGAATCTGTGACAGGGAATGGGAAATGATAACCACGGTTCTTCCTTCTTTTATGGCATCCAAAGAATTCTTGATCTGTTCGGTGGCGATGGCATCAAGACTTGCTGTAGGTTCATCCAGAAAGATAATCGGCGGATTTTTAAGAAACAATCTGGCAATGGCAATCCTCTGCTGCTGTCCCCCGGAAAGCTGAGTAGCATCATGTTGGTATTGATCCGGAAGATCCATGATCTGTTCATGCAGATAAGCTTTTTTTGCAGCTTCCTGAATTTCTTCAAAACTTGCATTCATATCTCCATAGCGGATATTATCTTCTATACTTCCCTGAAAGATGTGATTTCTCTGAAGTACCAGCCCAAGATCGCTTCTCAGAAAAGTATTGTCAAATTCATTGAGATTTACCCCATCCAGAAGTATTTCTCCGGAATCCGGAAAATAAAATTTACACAAAAGATTAATCACCGTTGATTTTCCTGCTCCGCTCAAACCCACTAAAGCTGTAGTCTTGCCATTTTCAATTTTCATGGAAACATTCTGTAAGGCCTTTGTACCGTTGGGATAAGTAAAATCAACATTTTTCAGTTCAAAAGTTCCTTTGATTTCTTTTTCCACAAAGGTTCCATTTGATTCGGTTTCATTATCTGCATTCAGGATATCAAAGTAGCCTTCAGCATAGATCATGGCATCATTCATATCATCATAAATCCTGTGCAGCTGGCGGATAGGTGCAGAGACATTGTTAAAAAGCATAATATGAAGCATGATCGCACCGATAGTCATTTGCTGATCCAGAACGAGATAAACAGTCAAAAGAATGATCAAAACCACTCCGAACTGCTCAATAAATGTTTTTAAACCATCATAAATAAAGTTGGTTCTTCTTGTGATCATCTGGCTTTCCATCAGTTCCATCTGAAGATCATATTGTTTTTTTCCTTCAAATTTTTCACGGACAAAACTTTTAATGACCATAATGGAATTAATCAGATTCAGAAGCCCGGATGTCTTTTTCTCTCTCTGATTTCTAAGCTGGCGGCGTACTCCTCCGAGCTTTTTGGCCTGCAGAGAACTGATGTAAAAATAAATCGGGACAATGATTGTTGAAACAAGTCCTACATACACATTCTGCATGTACATAATGATCAATGCAATAATGGCGTTGGAAAAAAGCGGCAGAATATCAATAAAAAAATTCTGTACCAGTCGGGTTAAGCTTTCTATACCACGGTCTATTCTGATCTGTAATTTTCCGGACTCATGGTTTTCATCATTAAAATAGGCAACTCTATAGGTAAGAATCTTATCAATAGCTGACTGAGCCAGCACAGAACTCACATTAATCCTGATTTTTTCACCATAAAATTTCTGACCGAAGTTGATAAAAATATTCAGCAGTTCTTTTCCCAGCAAAATAATTGAAATGATGATCAGAATATGAATTCCTTCTGACATCGGATGCGGAAGATGGGTTAGCTTGGTAACTTCATCCACCGTATATTTTAAAACAATCGGGTTTACCTGTGCTGCCAGAGCTCCCAGAAAAGTAAGAAACAAGGTTCCGTAAATCATTGGGCGGTAAGGTCTGATAAAGGGGACAAGCTGTTTATAAATTCCGAACAAGGTGACGGTTCTGTTAAAAGGTTTAGCCATAGAAATCATTTTTAAATGAAAAACGTACCGCTTTCAAAAGAAAAAGGTACGTTTTATTATCATGTTCAGCAAATAAATGCTTTATATTTTATCCTTCAAATAGATAAGTGGTAAGGTAATGCAGTTCTTTTCTGCCGGCTTCTTTAGATTCCGCCTCTGCCTGTTCTAAAGAGTATTGAGAATTGATTTCTTTTTTCTGGAAAACAAATGAGTTGTTGGCATTTTTATCTACCACATCATTAAAGATATGTTCAATTTCAGAGTTCGCTAATGAAGCAAAGCTGATATCTTCAAAACCATACATCAGTCTCAGATCATCAAACTGTCTGAAGTTTTCATCTACAAATCCCTGCAGCTGTGCTTTTGAATCAAAGTTTCCTGCCCAGATATTGTAAGCGTATTTTTTCTTTTTAGGTTTATCCAAAATACTCTGGTACACGAAGTTCTCACCCAAATATGCTTCTCTTACCTGCGGATCATTCGCAAGGTCTTCCGGAAGTCCTTCTTTCAGGATCTTTCCTTCAAACATAATATAGGTTTTGTTGGTAATAGCCAACGTCTGCTGTACGTTATGATCGGTAATCAGAATTCCGATATTCTTATCTACAAGGCTTCTTACAATCTTCTGGATATCTTCAACGGCAATCGGGTCTACCCCTGCAAAAGGTTCATCCAAAAGAATAAAATTCGGGCTTGTGGCAAGACAGCGTGCAATTTCGGTTCTACGTCTTTCTCCTCCGGAAAGAAGATCTCCTCTGTTTTTACGGACATGCTGTAAAGAAAATTCTTCGATCAGTTCATCACATTTGATCTGCTGCTCACGCTTTGAAAGCTTGGTCAGCTGCAATACTCCCATAATGTTTTCTTCCACGGAAAGTTTTCTGAAAACGGAAGCTTCCTGAGCCAGATACCCGATTCCCTTTTGGGCTCTTCGGTACATGGCATCCGTAGTAATCTCCTGCTTATCCAGGAAAATTTTTCCTGAAGTGGGCTTAACCAACCCTACGATCATATAAAACGATGTGGTTTTTCCTGCTCCGTTCGGACCCAGCAAACCAACAATTTCTCCCTGTTGAACCTGTACAGAAACGCCTTTTACAACTTTTTTAGGACCGTATTCCTTGATTAAGTTTTCTCCTCGTAAAATCATAGGGCAAATATATCAAAAATATAAACTTCACTTATATGTTAATATCAACTTGTTTATTTAAATGTAAACCTACTCACTTCCAAATCATTGTAACTTTTTACCATTTTAAACTACTTATCATAAAACATCTCAATCAATTACAATTATTAAGAAATGGAAAATTACGGTTACACAAAAACAGAAAATGTACAAAACCAGCAAAGGTTACTTTAGGAGCGGCTTCTATCATTCCTTTTATTGAAGGTATTTTGTATCTTTTTATGAGTGATAAGCAGTTTGATGATACCTACGTTTACGGTAAAAAAGGCTGGCTATAAAATAACAAAGCTCTCACCTTCTGAAAATAAAACAGGCTGTTCTTATCTGAACAGCCTATCTATTTTTCTTTATTGAATACGTTTAATCCGGGCAAGCTAAATGCTCCATAACACATGGATACCAGATATCTTTGCACCATGTTCCACAGTTTGGATTATCAATAATGACTTCTCCTCCTTTGATTTCCTTCAATTGATTTCTTTCAATCTTTTTAAGATTTCTCATAAATAAATTCTTTTGATGTTTTAATTATTTTCGTTTCTCGAAATTAGCTTTACTCAAAAGTATATTTTTTATGTATACGAAAGTGTTTCATCAGGGTCATTAACCTAACATTAACATTGATGTCCGGATCAATGATTTTCTAACTGTTATTTGTTCAAAAGGACAGCAGCTTCTTTTGCAAAATAAGTAAAGATCATATTTGCTCCCGCTCTTTTGAAGCACGTTAAGCTTTCAATAATTGTTTTGTCATTATCCAGCCAGCCGTTCTGAGCTGCCGCTTTTACCATGGCATATTCTCCGCTTACATTGTATACTGCAATCGGTAGATCAATGGCTTCACGTACTTTGGAAACGATATCAAGATAAGGAAGTCCCGGTTTGATCATGATAACATCTGCTCCTTCATCAATATCTTTAAATACTTCATTCAATGCTTCACGGGTATTGTGGAAGTCCATCTGATATGTTTTTTTATCTTTCGGAATTTCCATATCATCCTTCGGAGCACTGTCCAGAGCACTTCTGAAAGGCCCATAGAAAGAACTTGCATATTTGGCAGCATAGCTTACGATTCCTACATCTGTAAAGCCGCTTTGTTCCAATGCTTCACGGATAACCTGTACTCTGCCATCCATCATATCACTTGGTGCCACAAGATCTGCTCCTGCTTCTGCATGGGATACCGACATTCTTGCCAAGGCATCGTTGGTAGCATCATTGATCACTTTTCCGTTTTCAATAATTCCGTCGTGTCCGTAGATAGAATAAGGATCTAAGGCTACATCCGGCATAATGATCATTCCCGGAACGGCATCTTTGATTGCTTTGATCGTGCGCTGCATCAGTCCGTCTTTGTTCCATGCCTCTTTTCCTGTATTGTCTTTCAGATGTTCTGACACTTTCATGTACAAATTGACAGCTTTTACTCCTAAAGAAAATAATTCCTTACATTCCTTCACCGTTAAATCTATACTCCGCCTGAAAATTCCCGGCATAGACGGGATTGCCTCCTGCTTGTTTTCGCCCTCCATTACGAAGATCGGCATTACAAAATCATCAGTTGTAAGAACATTTTCTCTTACCAAACTTCTGATAGATTCATTAACTCTAAGTCTTCTATTTCTTGAATGTATCATTTTGGAATACTTTTTGAATAAGTTTCTACAAATTTAATATAAGTTCTACAAAAAACTATTGTATGAAATTGTAGAATGTATTACATTTGTTATATATATTCGAGAAATTATAAATTTGATGAAAAAACTTTTACTTTTATTTCTATTTGTAGGCACTTTTGTTGGATTTTCCAACAATTTTAAAGCTCAGCTTAGAGAGCCGAGTTCCATCACTCAGAAAGCGGATGATGGGGTGTTGCTTGCTTATCCAAATCCTGCAAAGGATTTCCTTATCATTAAGGCAAAAGATTCTTCTTTAAGAATCAAAAGTGTGACTTTTTATTCTATTTTGGGTATGCAGGTCGCTAATTATACAGTGAATATGAATTCCGGCGAGATTAATATTGAAAAATTGAAACCCGGAAAGTATATGATCCGTTATATTTTAAGTGACAACACGCAGAAAGTTACCCAAATCGTGAAACAATAAATTACAATCCTGATAATCATCAGGATTTTTTCTTTTACATAAATTCTGTTTTAATATTTCCGTAACTTTCGGGACCTTTTTATACTAATTGTAAAAAGAATAATTTTAATGCTAAAAGCTGAACATATTAAAAAGACCTACAATGCCGGAAAAAAGGTCGCCCTGGATGATTTCAGCATCCATGTTCCCAAAGGCAGTATTTATGGCCTTTTAGGACCCAACGGAGCCGGAAAAACTTCTTTTATCCGTATCATTAATCAAATTACCCAGGCAGACTCCGGAGATATCTTCATCAACGGACAAAAACTGAACCCAGATCATATTAAAGACATTGGCTATATGCCCGAAGAAAGAGGATTGTACAAAAACATGAGTGTTGGCGATCAAATCTTATATTTCGGGGAACTGAAGGGAATGAGTAAGAGCGATGCCCTGAATGAAGCAAAAAAATGGTTTGAAAAACTGAACATCGACCAATGGTGGAAGAAAAAGCTGTCTGAACTTTCTAAAGGAATGGCACAAAAGATCCAGTTTGTAGTAACTGTTCTTCACAGACCTCATCTTTTGATCCTTGATGAACCTTTTTCAGGTTTTGATCCTGTAAATGCCAACTTAATCAAAGATCAGATCATTGATCTTAAAAATAACGGAACAACTATCATTCTTTCTACCCACAGAATGGAAAGTGTGGAGGAAATGTGTGATTATGTTGCTTTGATCAACAATTCTAAAAAAATCATTGACGGAAGGGTTTTTGACGTAAGGGAAAAATTCAAGAAAAATATTTTTGGAGTTACCCTTTCGGAAGTCAGCAGCGATCAGTTTGAGCATTTTAAGAGTAAGTATGACATCTTCAATTTATCGAATGAAAATAATCTTGTTTCTTTTGACCTGAAAAATGAAGAGAGTCAGAATAATGTTCTTCTTGATCTTGTGCAAGTGGGTAAAGTGAGATCATTTGATGAAAGAATTCCTAGCATGAATGAAGTGTTTATTAATGCTGTAAGTAACCATCCTTAATTTATGAATAATATTTTTTTAATTACCAAGAGAGAATTTCTTACCCAGGTTAAGAAAAAATCCTTCATTATATTAACACTGCTGGCACCTATTATGATCATTGCTTTTGGAGCTGTGGTAGGATTAATGTTTAAGGCGAATGAGTCGCACAGTATTATAGAGGTGGTTGATAAAAGCGGATTGTTTACGAATCAGCTAAAATCAAATGATAAATTAAATTACGTTTTTGTTTCTGCTGCAGATGAAAAAGCAAAGATCAACAATTTAAAAGGAAATGAATCTCTGGATGGTATTCTGATTCTTCCGGAACTGAAAGATCAGAACTTCGATGCGCTTGAAAAAGAGACAAGACTGGTGATCAACAGCAAAATAGGATTTGATACCAAGCAGCAGATTATTTCTGACATCAGTAATGTTGTCAAAAAAGAGAAAATCAAACAGCTGGGTATTCAGGAGACTCAGTTAATTGATCTTGATAAAAGCTTTACATTAAAGACCATTAATGTTACGGATAACAATAAGGAAGATTCTGATCTTGCCTTTGGGGTTAAATCCGGGCTCAGTATGATCCTGATGTATGTTACCTTTATGTTTATCATCATTTATGGAGTAAGGGTAATGCGAAGTGTACTTGAAGAAAAGAACAACCGCGTTGTGGAGATCATTATTTCTTCCGTAAAACCTTTTGAACTGATGATGGGGAAAATTCTGGGGGTAACCATGGTTGCACTGACCCAGTTTCTGATCTGGATCACGATGTCTGTCATAGGAGCATTAGTTCTGAATACAGGCTTCTCTCCTCTTCAGAAAAATATTCCGGGCGGAAATGATGAGATTGCAAGTAAACTGGATGTGGGGCAGCTTGCTACCCAGATCTCTCACAGTTTACTGGAACTTAATTTTCCACTGATCATTTTTGTATTTATCGTCTTCTTCCTTTTAGGATATATTTTTTACAGTTCTATTTATGCAGCAATTGGTTCTGCAGTAGACAACGAAACAGAGACACAGCAATTTACTTTATTTGCGATTTTACCTTTAACATTGGGGATGTATGGAAGTTTTACCCTGATGAACAATCCTGACGGGCCATTAGGCTTCTGGCTGTCAATCATCCCGTTTACCTCACCGGTTGCGATGATTGCAAGAATCCCATTTGGAGTTCCTGCATGGCAGATTGCATTGTCTATTGCATTATTGCTGGCAACAACTGTTTTTATGATCTTCCTGGCCGGAAAAATCTATCGTGTAGGTATTTTGATGTACGGTAACAAGGCTACGTTAAAAGAGCTTTGGAAGTGGATTAAAGGATAATACCAAAAAGGCTGAAAAGTAAGATTACAGATCAGCCTGTTTATAATAAAAAAATCCCGGAAACTAAGTTTCCGGGATTTTTTTTATATTCTGAGATATTCTATTTGAATATATAGCTTAAGGTAAGTGCGATTACCTGTTCTGATTTTTTCTTATCACTACCTCCTTTTTCTTTTACAAGACCAGGGTAAGTATCAGAAAGTCCTAAATCATATTTTAAAGCTACTTCGAGCTGTCTCTTATAGCTATACCCTACACCTAGTCCAAGTCCCCAGTTAAAGCTTTTTGCTTTTCCGTTTACTCCTGCCGGTTGGTTAGGATCAGTAACGTCCGGATCATAATAAGGTCTTCCCATAGGAGGATTCTTTACGTCCTGACTTACTAAAAAGTTAAATCTAGGTCCAATCATTCCAAAGAACTCCGATTCAGCTTCTGAAAAGTATCCTTTGAAATAAAGTGGCACACTCAGATAGTTATTTGCATATACTGCGTCGTAACCATCTTGTCCTTTAGCATCTTTATCTTTTCCGGTTTCTCCTGCACCATAGTACAGAACTTCGGGTTGTATAAAGAATTGGTTTGCCTTCCCTACGGGGATCAAAGCCAAAGCTCCACCTTGGAAGGCAAATCTTGGGCCAGAGGGATTGTGGGCATTTGCTACTCTTGAGTAGTTTAAACCTGCGGTAAGACCGAATCTTGTATTATTCCATTGCACCTGTGCAAAAGATAATGCGGAAAGCGTCAAAGCTGAGGCTAATAAAAGTTTTTTCATATGATGTGGTTTTATATTATCCTAGAATTTTTGCTACAGTAGCACCAATGTCAGCAGGAGAATCTACAACGTTGATACCGTTTTCTCTCATGATTTCCATTTTTGCCTGAGCTGTATCTTCAGCACCACCTACGATAGCACCTGCATGACCCATAGTTCTTCCTTTTGGAGCAGTTTGTCCAGCGATGAATCCTACAACCGGTTTATTAGAACCACTTGCTTTGTACCATCTTGCTGCTTCAGCTTCAAGACCTCCACCGATTTCACCGATCATTACAACAGCTTCAGTTTCAGGGTCATTGATGAATAATTCTAATGCTTCTCTTGTCGTTGTTCCAATGATTGGGTCACCACCAATACCGATAGCAGTAGAAATACCGTAACCTGCTCTTACTACCTGGTCAGCAGCTTCGTAAGTAAGGGTACCTGATTTTGAAACGATACCTACTTTACCTTTTTTGAAAACGAAACCTGGCATAATACCAATTTTAGCTTCTTCAGAAGTAATGATTCCAGGGCAGTTTGGTCCGATTAATCTGCAGTCTCTGTCAGCAATATAAGATTTTACTTTTACCATATCAGCTACAGGAATACCTTCAGTAATACATACAATTACTTTGATACCTGCTTCAGCAGCTTCCATAATAGCATCAGCTGCAAATGCCGGTGGTACGAAAATAATACTTACGTTTGCTCCTGCTTTTTCAACAGCATCAGCCACTGTATTAAATACCGGTTTTCCTAAGTGCTCGCTACCTCCTTTTCCTGGAGTAACACCACCTACTACATTTGTTCCGTATTCAATCATCTGACCAGCGTGGAAAGTTCCTTCGTTCCCTGTAAATCCTTGTACAATTACTTTAGAATCTTTGTTTACTAAAATTGACATTTTATTGTTGTTTTAATTTATTTATTATTTTATTAATGCTCACAAATTTACTTAAAAATCTTTGATTTTGGATAAAACCTTTGGAATAGTTTATTTGAGATTTCTCAGCTTTACTTCTTTTTTCAGATAAGTCTTGAAATCTTCTGCAAACATCCCAATGTAGGTACCTTTTTCCAGATCTCTGTTCACTCCTGTTTTTCCTAAAAGTACAGATCCTGCCTCAATTTTATTACCGGAAGCAATTCCTACCTGCCCCCACAATGTCACCTCATCTCCTATGATGCAGCATCCTGCAATTCCTACCTGAGAGGCAATAAGACATTTTTTTCCGATAACGGTATCATGTCCGATCTGAATCTGGTTATCCAGAACAGAACCTTCTCCAATAATGGTAGAATCCGTAACACCTCTGTCAATGGTACAGCCATTTCCGATCTCTACATTGTTTTCGATGACAACATTTCCTACAGAAATCAAACGGTCAAAGTTTCCATTTAATTTTCTGTAATAAAATGCATCACCTCCTAAAACGGTGTTGGACTGGATAATCACATTATCCCCGATTTCGGTACGGTCTCCTATCACAACATTAGGGAAGATAAGAGTATTTTTTCCAATTTTCACATTGTTTCCAATCACTGCAGAATGGTGAATTTTTGTACCCTCTCCTATTTCAACATCGTGAAGTTCTTCTGTGAAATTATATATTCTGGTAAAATGAGTATTGATTTTATTAAAGTCTCTGAAAGGATCATCAGAAACCAAAAGCGCTTTACCTTCCGGGCATTCTACTTCTTTATCAATTAAAATAATAGTAGCTGCAGAGTTTAATGCTTTGTCATAGTATTTGGGATGGTTTACAAAAACGATATCACCTGGTTTTACCATATGAATTTCATTGGTTCCCAATATTTCAAAGTCTTCCGGACCAACAAATGCTGAGCCTATTAAATCTGCAATCGTTTTAAGCTTTTGCGGAGAATGGAATCTCATAACAATAGATTTTCTTATAAAACAAAATTCGGAGTGCTAGTGCAAACCGAATTTATGTAAATTTTATTTATTATTTCACTCTTTCTAAGTAGCTACCGTCTTCAGTGCTTACTTTAATTCTGTCTCCCGGTTCAATGAACAAAGGAACCATTACTCTTGCTCCTGTTTCAACGATTGCGTTTTTAAGAGCGTTCGTTGCTGTGTTTCCTTTTACACCCGGATCAGCTTCAATAACATCGAGATATACTGACTGTGGAAGTTCAGCAGAAAGCGGAGTTTCATCAGCTTCTTTCAAAATGATTGTTACTTCTTCTCCAGCTTTCATAAACTGAGCGTTTTCAATCATTTCTTTATTGATATATAATTGAGAGAAGTCATCATTGTTCATGAAGTGGAATCCGTTCTCATCATCATACAGATACTGGAACTTTCTAGTGATTACTTTTACTTCATCAATTTTGTGTCCTGCAGAGAAAGTATTATCAATTACCTTTCCGTTAGTCACTGACTTTAATTTTGTTCTTACGAAAGCAGGTCCTTTTCCCGGTTTTACGTGAAGAAACTCAATTACTTTAAAAATATCATTGCTATATTCGATGCACAGCCCTTTTCTGATATCGTTACTTGTTGCCATTTAATTATGTAAATATTTATTTTCTTTTTTTAATTTCAATGCCTTGTCCTTGAGGCATCATCCTGTTAAATGTATTATTATTGAATGTATTCACATTGTTATTCAATCTGATTACATTCATCTGAATATCAGTTTTATACTGATCAGCTGTTCCTAATATTGAACTTCCGATATTTTTCTGTTTCAGAATACCGTTTAAGTTATTCTTGGCAATACTATCATTAGACTCTTTGGAAAATTTTCTTTCTATGGTAAAAGGTTTTTCTTTTTTCCCAGTTGCAGAGTTTTCCGTTTGCTGTCCAAACAAAAAAGAAGTTGCAGAGAGCGCAATAAGTACGACTAAACTTTTCATTGTCTGATAGTATTTAAATTAAATTACTCTCTATCCTTTCCGGTACCATATCCTTTTACGATACCTCTAGGAGAGTTTTGAATAAACTGTAAAATTTCATCTCTTTCAGCCGTTGGCAGCATTTCTTTTTCAATATATGCTAACGCTTGAGAAACATTCATCTTCATCTGGAAAATAGCTCTGTAGATTTTTTGAATTTCAAAGATTTTCTCATTAGAAAACCCTCTTCTTCTTAATCCAACAGAGTTGATTCCTGCATAAGAAATTGGATCTCTTGCTACTTTTACGTAAGGTGGAATATCTTTTCTAATTAAAGATCCTCCTGAAATCATGGTATGTTTCCCGATTTTACCAAACTGCTGAACAGCTGATAAACCTCCCATTACGGTAAAGTCTCCGATTTCCACATGTCCCGCAATACCGCAACCATTTGCAATAATCACATTATCTCCTATAATACAGTCATGAGCAACGTGTGAAGTTGCCATGATCAGGCAGTGGCTTCCTACTTTGGTATATCCTAGTGCTTTAGTTCCTCTATTGATGGTTACACATTCTCTTAAAGTAGTGTTATCTCCAATAATTGTTTGTGTATCCTCACCATCGAACTTCAAGTCCTGAGGGATTGCAGAGATTACAGTTCCGGGAAAGATTTTACAGTCTTTTCCGATTCTTGCACCTTCCATAATGGTAACATTAGGACCAATCCATGTTCCTTCTCCAATTTCCACGTCCCCTGCAATTGTAGTAAATGGTTCTACGATTACATTTTTGCTGATTTTCGCGCGTTTATCTACGGCTGCTAATTGATGAATCATTTAATCAACTTTATTTTTTGCAACTTGAGCCATAAGCTCTGCTTCTACTGCCACTGTATCTCCTACGTATCCATACCCCTGCATATGAACAATTCCTCTTCTGATAGGCTCTATCAATTCAATTTTGAATATAAGCGTATCTCCGGGAATTACTTTTCTCTTGAATTTCACCTTATCAATTTTGATGAAATAAGTAGAATAGTTCTCAGGATCCGGAACGCTGGCCAGTACCAGAATACCTCCTGTCTGTGCCAGAGCTTCTACCTGAAGTACTCCAGGCATTACAGGCTCTTTAGGGAAGTGTCCAACGAAGAATGGTTCGTTCATTGTCACATTTTTCAAACCTACGACGTGAGAGTCTGAAAGTTCAAGAACCTTATCAATCAATAAGAACGGGGGTCTGTGAGGCATAAGCTTCATAATTCCGTTGATATCAAACACTGGTTCTTTTGTCAGGTCAAAATCCGGAACGTTTTTCTTTTTCTGCAATTTCCACTGGCGGTTTAGTTTTTTCGCAAACTGAGTATTCACAAAGTGTCCCGGTTTGTTGGCAATAACTTTACCTTTTATTTTTACTCCTGCCAAAGCCAGGTCACCAATCACATCTAATAATTTGTGTCTAGCAGCTTCGTTAGGATAGTTTAAATTAAGATTGTCAAGAATACCGTTTGGTCTGATAGATACATTGTCTTTTCCAAAGGCTTTCTTTAATTTTTCTGTAGTTTCAGGAGTAAGATCTTTATCTACATATACAATGGCATTGGAAATATCTCCACCTTTGATCAAACCGTGATCCAAAAGCATTTCCAATTCATGCAGGAAGCTGAATGTTCTTGCTGATGAGATTTCGTCTTTAAATTCTGAAATATTTTTAAGAGTGGCGTTCTGAGTACCTAATACTTTAGTCCCAAAATCTACCATTGTCGTTACTTCGTAAGTATCTGAAGGAATGATTGTGATTTCCGAACCCGTAGCCGGATCACTGTAAGTAAGAACTTCTTTTACAACCAGATATTCTCTCGCTACTCCCTGTTCTGCAACACCAACGCTTTCAATAGCTTCCACAAAGTATTTTGAAGATCCATCCAGGATAGGTGGTTCAGAAGCATCCATTTCTAAAACTGCGTTATCAATATCACAGCCTACAAGAGCTGCCAGAAGGTGTTCGCATGTGGTAATTTTTACCCCTAGTTTTTCTAATGTAGTTCCTCTTTCTGTTGCTACAACATAATTTACATCTGCTTCCACCTGAGGATGTCCCTCCAGGTCTGTTCTTACAAATACAAAACCTGTATTTTCTTTAGCAGGTTTAATGGTAAGTTTTACTTCTCTACCCGTATGAAGGCCAATTCCAGAAAGAGTTACCTCTTGCTGAAGTGTTTTTTGCATATCACTCATTAGTATTATCTTTTGAGTTATTCTCAAGATTATTTATTCTATTTACTATTCCAGGAAGATTCCTGAAATGAACATAACTCCTCAAATAGTCATTATAACTGATGGCCGGAGAGCCATACAATGTTTCTCTGTCATTAACGCTGGAATTCACACCACTCTGAGCCTGAATTTTCACCTGATTTCCTATTTTGATATGTCCTACGACACCTACCTGTCCTCCAATCTGGTTCCAGTCACCAATGGTAGTAGAACCTGCAATTCCCGCTTGTGCTGCAATGACATTGTTCTGGCCTATTTTAACATTGTGAGCAATCTGAATCAGGTTATCAATTTTGGTTCCTTTTCCTATAATTGTAGAGCCTATTGTTGCTCTGTCAATACTGCAGTTTGAGCCTATTTCAACATCATCTTCAATAATTACATTTCCAAGCTGTGGTATTTTTTTGAAACCTTCGGCAGTTGGCTGGAAACCAAAACCGTCACCTCCGATTACCGTATTGGAATGAATCACACAGTTATCCCCAATAATACAATAGTCGTAAATTCTGGCGCCACTGTCTATCTTGCAGTTTTTACCAATTTTCACTCCTTTTCCTATATATACATGTGGATAGATCTGTGCCCCTTCCCCGATTTTAGCTTTCTCGGAAACATAAGTAAATGCTCCGATATATGCTTTATCTCCTATGACAGCCGTATCGTGAATGGAAGAACCATTTTCAATACCTTCTTTTCTTCCCTGCATTTCCTGATATAAATTCATCAGGATCTGAAAAGAAAGATAGGCATCTTTTACAACGATTAAGGTAGGGTTATAACTATTTTTCTCCAGAAGTTTTTCCGAGATGATGATAACAGAGCATCGTGAGGTATCCAAGAAATGAGAAAATCTATCTTGTGCTATAAAAGAAAGATGTCCTGATTCCCCATTTTCAATTGGTGAAACCCCTGTAATAAGTGCATTCTCATCACCTATTATTTTTCCGTCAATAAAACTTGCAATTTGCGAAGCTGTAAATTCCATATTCTGCAAAGATAAGAAATTCTAGAATTTGCAAACATTTTTTGGTTTCAGATCGTAAATTTTAATATTATTTAAGAGTCTACCCTTGAGATATCTCTTGGAAACATAAGGATATAGCGGGTCGTCTTATTTACAATTAACCCTGATAAAAGCTGATCTTCTGACTCATGAAGCCTTGTTCTCTTACCATTTTTATGCAGTAAATAGATGGGCTGCTTCTCCGCATGATAGGGTAAAAGTTTTCTTTTTATTTCATGAACCAATTCATTTCCATTATCAATTTTGAAAAATTCATTGGTGTTTTTTACTTTTTCATCAATTATTTCCTTCCCAAATGGATGTGATGAAATAATTGTTTTAGGTAAATTTCTCTGAATTACACACTTACACCAATATGACAGTACAAAATCATCTGCATTCTGCCATTCTTTCATTGCCTGGATCACATCATTATCATCAAGACTTGTAAATCTCTCGATATCTTCATCCGTTGCAGCGCTCTTTTCGCGGTATAAAAAATATTTCAGATTATCCGTTGCAGGCAGCTTTATTCCCTGGGAAATCAGATATTTTGCTCTTTCAAGGATCTTAACCAAAAGAAATTCTGCTAAAGCTGAAGTTTTATGGTAATAAACCTGCCAGTACATAAACATTCTGGCTGTCAGAAAATTTTCAATGGAATAAATTCCTTTCGCATCAATCACCAGCTCACCTTCTTCACAGACATTCATCATGGAAATAATTCTCTGGGTATTAATATTTCCTTCTGATACTCCAGTAAAAAAACTATCTCTTTTCAGATAATCCAAACGATCCACATCCAGCTGGGAAGAGATCAGTTGATTGAAAAATTTTCTATGATATTTCCCCTGAAACATTTCAATAGCCATTGATAACTGGCCACCAAACTCTTCATTCAGTTTATTCATCAACAATAAAGAAAGGTTTTCATGATGCCAGTCATCCATCAGCATACTTTCAAGTGCATGAGAGAACGGACCATGACCAATATCATGCATCAGAATAGCCAACATTGCTCCTTTTTCCTCTTCTTCGGAAATTTTCACCCCTTTCTGCTTTAAAGTTTCCAATGCGGTAAACATCAGGTGCATTGCTCCCAGTGCATGATGAAATCTTGTATGAGTAGCGCCCGGAAATATCAGGTTCAGAAGTCCGGTCTGCCCGATTCTTCTTAATCTCTGAAAGTAAGGGTGCTCAATGATATCAAATAAAATTTCGTGGGGAATTTTGATAAATCCATGAACAGGATCGTTGATGATTTTTAGCTTATTCTGCATTCAAACTTCAATATTAGTAAACAAAGTTAGGCATTTTAAAGTTTAGGTTTTTATTAAATTACTATTAAAAAATAGCGTTTAAAAACTGAAATCATTCATATTTTGCAGAAATAATACCTTCTTACTACGATTGAAAATCTCTCCGGTTCATTTTTATTTTTAATTCAATATTTTTTTGAAAACCTTTTGCAGTTGTTGCAGCAAAGGACTACCTTTGAGAGAAAACACGATAACCCTTAATGAGAAAGTATTCTCTTTTCCTTTTATTATTTTTAAGTTTAAATTTTTCCGCACAAATTATAACTGAAACACAAAAACTGGAATCCCTCTGCAGAATATGGGGATTTTTAAAATATTATCATCCACATGTAGCAAAAGGAAATCTGAACTGGGACAAACAGCTTTTTCAAAAAATTGATGAACTTGAATCTATTAATGATAAAGAGACGTTGAATAATTTTTACACAGACTGGATCGGAAGTCTCGGAGAAGTTGCTCCCTGTAAAGAATGTTCCATAAAGGAAAATAAAGTGTATTTCCTTAAAAATTTTGATCTGAGCTGGATAGATAATCGTCAAATATTCTCCAGAGATCTGTCTCAAAAATTGCATTATATTGAAAACAACCGGAACCTTGGAGATCATCACTATCTCGGAAAAGGCGGAAGAAAAATATATTTCAGAAACGAAAAGTCCTACGGTTCAAAGTTCACTTCAAAAACCGTCAGCTTACTGGAGCTGTTCAGATACTGGAATTATGTAGAATATTTTTTTCCTTATAAATATGAAACTGACCAGAACTGGAATGATGTGCTTACAGAAATGATTCCTAAATTCCTTATGATTGATAATGATCAAAATTATCATTTAACATTAGCAGAACTGGTTACCAAAACGGATGATTCCCATGCCTATCTTTCATCAAAGGAAATTCAGCTTCATCAATACGGAAACCGAAAAGTACCTGCAGACTATTCTTATGCTGAAGGAAAACTTGTGATTACAAAAATCAATGCTACAAGATTCCGGGATAAAAGTCCGCTTCATGTAGGTGATGTCATTTACGATATTGAAGGTAAAACGATTCCGCAAATGGTCAACAGTTTTGGAAAATATATTCCTGCCTCCAATTCCTGGGGTAAATTTTACAAAGCAAAAAGCAAACTTCTCTTCAGCAACAATGATTCTCTTTCCGTAAAAATTGAGAGAGAAGGGCAAAACCTGGAAATCAAAACCAAAACGTATTTTGCCAAAGATATTATTCACGAAAAAAATAAAGCTCCACAGAAATGGAGATTCATAGATAAGGAAAAGAAAATAGGCTATGTTAATATGGGAATTATAGGGAAGGAAGATCTGGATGAAATGTACAACAGTTTAAAATCTTCAACATGTATTATCTTTGATCTTAGAAATTATCCACAGCAAACGATCATCCCTTTAAGCTATCTTTTACTTCCTGAGCCTTCCGTTTATTATCAGTTTACTTTTCCTGATCCTTATTATCCCGGTAAATTTTACAGCAGAAAAAATGTTACCGGCAGGAAAAACCCTGAATACTATAAAGGGAATGTAATCGTTTTAGTAGATGAGAGTACCCAAAGTCAGGCAGAGACAACCGTCATGATGTTCAAGCAGCATCCGAATGCTAAAATTATTGGCAGTAATACTTCGGGAGCTAACGGAGATGTCGTTATGTTTAAAATTGCTGATCTTGACACTCGGTTTACAGGACTTGGTGCTTATTATCCTGACGGAAGAGAAACACAGAGAATAGGCATCACTCCCGACATTCTTATAAAACCAACTGTAGAAGGCCTTAAAAACGGAAGAGATGAGGTCATGGAAAGGGCTTTGGAATATATAAAGACCATCGATTGAATGAAACAAAAATGTGAAATATCAAACGGTATTTTCATTTAACTTATATTTAACTTTTAATCTTTCTATTTTGTGAGATTTTAAAAGGATTTGGTCAACATTTTGATAGAATAACCATGTAAAAAATAAATTATGTCAGAAAAGATATTATGGATTGATGATGAAATAGATTTACTTAAACCTCATATTGTATTTTTAGAAAAAAAGGGTTACCAGGTAACCCCTGTTAATAATGTGAATGAGGCTTTGGAACTTATGGATTCAGAGAAATTTGCTTTAACATTAATTGATGAAAATATGCCGGGTATCTCCGGCCTGGAAGCCATTCCTATGATTAAGGAAAAAGATAACTCCTTAAAGATTGTAATGGTTACCAAAAGCGAAGAAGAACACATTATGGAAGAGGCTATCGGATCTCAGATTGCCGATTATATATTGAAGCCTGTAAATCCTAACCAGATATTACTTTCCCTAAAGAAAAACCTTCAGGAAGATAATCTTGTTGAGCAAAAAACAATTTTGCAGTACCAACAGGAATTCAGAAACCTTTCTATGGAACTTTCATACCTGAGAACGTATCAGGAATGGGCAGAATATTATAAAAAAATTCTTAGCTGGGAAATCAAATTTGATAAGGTTGCAGATAATGAATTTGCAGACCTTCTGCAGTCTCAGAAAGAAGAAGCCAATATTCAGTTTGCCAAGTTTATTGAAAAAAATTACGCAGACTGGCTTGTTGATTCAGACAAACCTTTAATGAGCCATACGCTTTTCAAAGAAAAAGTGAAGCCTGAAGTGGAAAAAGAAAAAGTTCTTTTGCTGATGGTAGACAACCTTCGCTTCGACCAATGGAAAGTGATTGAACCTTTGTTTACAAAATATTACAATAAGATTTCGGAAGATTATTACTACAGCATCCTTCCTACTGCTACACAGTATGCGAGAAACTCTTTTTTTGCGGGATTAATGCCTTCTGAAATTGAAAAACGTTTCCCGGATAAATGGTTTAATGATAATGAAGAGGGCAATAAAAATGAGTTTGAGCGTGACTTTCTGGAAGATCAGATGAAGAGAATTGGTCTTGGATCAAAGTCTATGAAGTACCTTAAAGTGCTAAATGCGGATTTTGAAAGAAAGATCTATGATGATTTCAACCAGCATAAAAACAATGACCTGCTGGTGATCGTGTACAACTTTATTGATATTCTTTCCCACGCGAAAACAGACAATCATATCGTAGATCAGCTCATCCGTGATGATAAAACCTTCCGTTCTCTTACTTTCAACTGGTTTGAAAACTCGTCTTTGCTGAAGATTATAAAAGCAGCGGCAGAAAACGGCTACAAACTTGTCATCACTACAGACCACGGAACGGTATATGTGAAAAAGCCAAGTAAAGTGGTAGGAGACAGAGAAACGTCTACGAATATCAGATATAAAACAGGTAAAAGTTTAACGTACGACGACAGTGATGTATGGGCGATTACCAATCCTGAAAAACTTTTCCTTCCAAAAGGAAACTTAAGTTCGAAATATATTTTTGCTAAAAACAATATATTCCTGGCTTACCCTAAAAATTACAATCATTTCGTTAATTACTATAAAGAAACCTACCAGCATGGAGGAATTTCACTGGAAGAGTGTATTATTCCTTTCAGCATTTTAGAACCCAAGTAGTTTTTTTCATAGTTTATTTAATTTTGGGTTTAAAGCGGAAAAAATCATTCGATTTTTTCCGCTTCTTTTTTTATAGTTCATATCTTCGTAAAAAATAAATCATGTTTATTATTTCGCTTACCTACAAGAGTTCTATCGACAATGTAGAACGCCTTATTCCCCAGCATAATATTTTCCTTAATAAGCATTATGAATCAGGAAAGTTTATTGCTTCGGGAAGAAAAGAACCCAGAACAGGGGGTATCATCATAGCCAATGCAGAATCTAAAAATGAAATTAAGCAGATTATTTCTGAAGATCCTTTTTATATTCATCAGGTGGCAGATTATGACATCACGGAATTTATCCCTTCCAAATACAATGAAAATTTTAATTTTTTTATAGAAGACTAATGAGATTAATCACATACAACGTTAATGGAATCAGAGCTGCTTTTACAAAAGATTTCCTGGGCTGGCTAAAGACAGCTGACCCGGATATCATCTGTATTCAGGAAAGCAAAGCGGGAAACGATCAGATAGACATCGAAAGCCTTGAGAAATTAGGTTACCACAGTTATTGGCACTCAGCAGTAAGAAAAGGCTACAGCGGGGTTGGAATTGCCTCAAAAATCAAACCCAATCATGTAGAGTTTGGCTGCGGTATTGAAAGCTATGATAATGAAGGCCGAATCATCCGTGCAGATTTTGACGGATATTCAGCCATTTCTGTGTACGTTCCTTCTGCTTCCAATATTGAAAGACTGGATTTTAAAATGCAGTTCTGCCATGATTTTCTGGAGTATATCAAAAATTTAAAGAAAGAAATTCCCAACCTGATTATATCGGGTGATTTTAATATTTGTCATGAAGCAATTGATATTCACAATCCAATTGGTTTAAAGAATGTTTCAGGGTTTCTTCCTATGGAAAGGGAATGGATGACCAATTTCATCAATGAATGTGAGCTTATAGATAGTTTCAGATTTTTTAATAATGATCCCGACAATTATACATGGTGGAGCTACAGGCAAAATTCCAGAGCCCGAAACAAAGGATGGAGGCTGGATTATAACTTCACCTCTTACAGCTTAAAGGATAAGCTCTCCCGGGCTGTTATTTTAAAGGAAGCCGTACATTCTGACCATTGTCCTGCTTTATTGGAATTGGATGTATAATCAACGAGATATTGACGTATACAAAAAGCCAGCTGAATCAGCTGGCTTTTTTTTAATTTAAATCATAAAATTAATCGACAATTTCATATTCGACCGGAATTGTACCATGACTGATATCTCCAATCTCATCGAACGCAGCTTTAGACATATCTAAAGATCTTGATGAATGGTAAGGCCCTCTGTCATTAATTCTCACTATTACCTCTTTACCATTTTTAAGGTTAGTAACCTTAACGTTTGTTCCAAATGGAAGCGTTCTGTTTGCTGCAGTAAACTTTGAGTTATCAAAGATTTCTCCGCTAGCAGTTTTTCTACCGTTAAATTTATCGTGGTAGTACGATGCATAACTTGTTTTTTTCGCATCTAAGGCATTACTCGTAAAAGAATAAACACCTAAGGTTGAAATCATCATTATGATTACGAGAATGAATCTTTTCATCATTTTGAACTTTTATTGGTTTTGACGGGACAAAAGTATCAGGAATCTTTAGAAAACCCTATTCAATATGTTAAAAACCGTTAACAAAACATTAAACAAATGTTAAACGTTGTTGTAACCTCCTATGAACAGGGGTTTTAAGTTACAGTGTTAAAAAGTGTTAAAAAAACACTTTAAAAGTTAACATAATTAACTAATTTGTGCATAATTTAAATTTAACGCTTTTAAAAACAACTGAAAATCAATTAATTATAAAATTAATAAAGTTAAAATAAAATCTGAAAAATCAATCTTAAAAAATTAAAATCTTAAGAACCGGATTCCGGAAAAACTTTCTGACAGAGGGCATCTGCTCCTATAAAGCAAGATATCAGAATTACTTTTTAACACCTTTTTATTTTGTTAAAATCTATAGATTAATTATTTATTCAACAAAAATCCGCTTTGGCCATCCAAAAAATGAATAAGTGATGATTTTATAACCCGAAAAATAAATGAACGAATCTCTTAAAAGTAAAAAAACCAATGATTTCTCATTGGTTTTTGTATGTAATTAAATTAATGTCTTATTTTAAATATTCTAATACATAATCATATGTACCGTTAGGATACACTACAGAAATACTTGGAGATCCTGTAACTGCCGCTCCGGTAGATGTGTCATAAGAATACAATTCTCTAGAATATACAGTATTTGTACCTGCTTTATAGATAGTGATTCCATACATTGAAGTTATTCCAGTAGGAGCAGGAATCGTTACTGCAGTAGAAGTTCCACTCGCTGTAAAAGTTCCTTTTATACCATATATCTGAGCGTTGTTTACTTGTCTGTTTGTAACTGTTTCAGTGGTAAGAATATTTTCTTTTGTCGCTGAACCTAGTGGCAACCATCTACCTGATGCTGAAGAGAAAGCTGGTGTTGGAGTAGGATTACTAAAATAGTAAAAACCAACATCTACAGTTTGACCACCAATACCAGAACCTGTAGCAGGAGTAGTACCCGGAGTAGAATTATAAACGATCATCCCATCATATGCAGTAGGGAAGTTCAAAGCACTAGTCACTGGTGTAACAAAAGTAAACGAAGTTAAATTTGTTCTAGGAAATGCTAATCCTTTACCATTACTATTTGATGTTGTAAATCCATTTGCAGAAGCATCTAAAAATACAGACTGTGTAGCTACTGTAGCACTCACAGTACCGTTTGATCTTAATTGAGCGAAAAACGTGCTTGATGCCGCAACAATGGCAAACAATGCTGATGTTAAATATACTTTCATAATTGTGTTTTGTTATTAGAATGAATTATAGCTATACCAATTAGTTCCATCACAAATATAAGACAGTGATCCACCAGATTGAAGAGGTGTCGTTGAAGCTGTACTATGAACTCCTGTTACACTAAAAAAAGCACCATTGGTTGCATCTATAAATGTAATAGTTTTACCGTTGGTTTTCGTTAATGTAGCTAAGTTAAATGTAACATTTGATGTAACTAGAACTGCGTTATTCAAATCTGTATCAGAGATCGTAGAAGCTGTTTGTGCTCTTACTGTCATTCCAGCAGGAGCAACAGATCCACCACCTACAGCAATCCAGGTATTCGTAGTCTGCCCATCATAGTAGTAGAAACCTACAGCAGTAACGTTGGTAGTTTTAGGAGTTGCTGTACCGTCAATTGTCGTAACGAAAGCAAGTGCTCCATTTTGAGCTGCAGTATAAGCCGCATCTTTAGCTAATAATTGAGCTCTTGTCATACGAGGGACTAATAAGGCGTCAGGTCTGGCATTGTCGGTAGTGTTTGCTACTACATCTAACGTTGCGGCAGGTGTGGTTGTGTTAATCCCCACTCGCCCCTGCTGAGCCTTAGAAAGGGCCGAAAGGCCAACAAGCATAATTGCTGTTAATAAAATTTTTTTCATAAGTTTTTAAAGATTTTTAATTACATTTTTTTTCATCAATATTTCTAAAATGGAAAACGCATCTCAACTTGTGAATATTATATTGAAGAATTCTGTTAAAATACTATTTTAATTGAATTTTAGCCTCATTTTAATGATTAACTCATTGAAAGCATATTATTTAAAAATATTGCTTATTGCGCAAATTTAAGATATAATTTTCGAATTTATATACTTTATAAAAGAAAATTAAAAAATCTTAATTACGCAAAATATTAACAAACTGATTATCAGTAAAATAAAAATAAGCCACCGAGAAAATTCTATGTTAATTTTCGTTAATAGCTTAATTTTATAAATCTTATTTTAAACTGATTAGTAAGCATTTAGCTAGACTAATTCTCCGTATAAGTCAAACTCTTCGGCTGAAGTAATTTTAACATCTGCAAATTCACCGATAGAGATGTAGGTATCTTCAGCAGAAACCAAAACTGTATTGTCCACATCTGGTGAGTCATACTCCGTTCTTCCGATAAAATAATTCCCTTCTTTACGGTCAAAAATACATCTGAATATTTTACCTACTTTTTCCTGGTTCTTTTCCCACGAAATCTGAGACTGCAATTCCATGATTTCTTCTACTCTTGCTTCTTTTACCTCCTGCGGAATATCATCTTCCAATACATAAGCGGTAGTATTCTCTTCATGAGAATAGGTAAAGCATCCTAATCTGTCAAATTTCTGTTCTCTTACCCAGTCTTTAAGTTCCTGGAATCTTTCTTCTGTTTCACCAGGATATCCAACAATAAGTGTTGTTCTGATGGCCATATCCGGAACTTTTTCTCTGAACTTTCCTAAAAGAGCATCTGTTTTCTCATGGGTAGTTCCTCTCTTCATTGATTTCAACAAATCGGAATTGATATGCTGAAGAGGAATATCTATATAGTTACATACTTTAGGCTCTTCACGGATAATATCGAGAACATCTTCCGGGAAACCGCTTGGAAAAGCATAATGAAGACGAATCCATTCTACACCTTCTACTTTCACCAACTCTTTTAAAAGATCTCCCAATGCTCTTTTCTTATAAAGATCAAGACCATAGTAAGTAAGATCCTGAGCAATAAGAATTAATTCTTTTGTTCCTTTTTTTGCCAGTTTCTGAGCTTCTAAAACCAGTTTTTCAATAGGGGTCGACATGTGACCTCCTCTCATCAAGGGGATCGCACAGAAAGAACACGGTCTGTCACAACCTTCAGAAATTTTCAGGTAGGCATAGTGTTTCGGAGTCGTTGTAAGTCTCTCTCCTACCAGTTCGTGTTTATAATCTGCTCCAAGATGTTTTAGGAGCATTGGCAGATCTCTTGTTCCGAAATATTGGTCTACATCTGGAATTTCTTTTATCAAATCCGGTTTATATCTTTCTGATAAACATCCTGTAACGAATACTTTCTCAACTTCTCCTCTATTCTTAGCCTCAACATAATCCAGAATGGTATTAATAGATTCTTCTTTAGCATTATCAATAAATCCGCAGGTATTGATGACAACAATGTCACCACGGTCTTCATGAACCACTTCTTTGCCATTAGCTTTCAGCTGGCTCATTAATACTTCAGAATCATATACATTCTTGGAGCATCCAAGAGTGACTACATTGATTTTCTTCTTCCCTACAGATTTTGTACGCATCGTTTTGATTTTGAGTCTGCAAAGATACAAAATATTGAAGAGTTAAAAATTAAAAAATAAAAACCACTTTATAAAAGTGGTTTTCAGGGATATATTTTAAAAGTTTTTGTCTTTAAATCCAGGGGCGTTCTGATCTTTTTCCGAAAGTATGGCGTCTTTTTCCTCCACTTTCCAATCGATATCAAGATCCGGATCATTGAACTTTACGCTGCCTTCTGATTCTTTGTTATAAAAGTTATCGCACTTATAGGAAAATACAGCATGGGTACTTAATACGGCAAATCCGTGACCAAAACCTCTTGGCACATAAAGCTGCAGTTTATTTTCTGCGGTAAGCTCTATTCCGAACCATTCCCCGAAAGTAGGAGAATCTTCTCTAAGATCTACAGCAACATCCCACACACTGCCTTCCAGGCATGATACCAGTTTTGCCTGTGCATGCTCACCTTTCTGAAGATGAAGTCCTCTAAGTACCCCATAAGATGATCTGGAAACATTATCCTGTACAAAGTGGCCGTTCATCCCAGTTAATTCTTCAAATTTCTTTTCGTTGAATTTTTCAAAGAAGTAGCCTCTTTCATCTTCAAATATGGTAGGCTCTATGATATAACAATCTTTAAGCGGGGTTTCTTTAATTTTCATAATAGTAAAAAAACTCTATTTCAATATGGTTATTATTGTTTTAAATAAAATCTTTGTATCATTTTTGAAAGACATATTTTCAAAATAGTCAAGATTCATTTTTACTTTGTTCGGAAATAATATTTCGTCATTATATACCAAAGGATTCTTCTGGCTGTTCAGAAGGTTTTCTTCGTCCCTGTATTTTATGCTTGCTTCACAGGTTAGCCCTGGCTTTAATTCCAGAACTTTTCTGTCTGCTCCTGTCAATTTATCATAATACCCTTCAATATCAGGTCTGGGACCCACAAAACTCATATCGCCTTTTAAAATATTAAACAATTGGGGAAATTCATCAAATTTAAATTTCCTGAGTGCCTGTCCTACTTTGGAACATACTCTCTTGTTGTCATGAATTGTTTTAAATTTATATATGGTAAATGGCTTTCCATACTGTCCTATCCGGGTCTGAAAAAAAATCCCATTAGAAGATGTGTCGAAACTTGCAATTACAAATAAAATGATCAGTACCGGCATAAGAAAGAGGGTCAATATTACCGCCAAGATAAAGTCAAAAACCACTTTCCAATATTTATACTGATTCATTAAATTCACTGATATTAAACTCCGAAATAGTTACGGATTACGCTTGCTATTCTTTCTCTGTCATCATCTGACAAATTGGATCCTGACGGAAGACACAGCCCGTTATCAAAAAGATTTTCGGAAATTTTTCCTCCGTAATAAGGAGAAGATTCAAAAACCGGTTGCAGGTGCATTGGCTTCCAAAGTGGTCTTGATTCAATATTATCTTCTAAAAATGCAAGTCTTAAGCCTTCTCTGTCTTTTCCAGTAACCTGCGGATCAATAATGATGGCAGATAACCAGTGATTTGAATAAAAATCATTTCCAGGCTCAGAAAATACAGTTACCCCCTCAATATTTTTGAAGGCATCTAAATAGAAATCATGCATTGCTCTACGCGCCGCCACTCTATCTTTAAGTACTTCCATCTGTCCTCTTCCTATCCCTGCAACAATATTGCTCATTCTGTAATTGAAACCAATATGTGAATGCTGATAATGAGGTGCGTTATCTCTTGCCTGTGTGGAAAGAAAAACTGTTTTATCTTTATCTTCCTGAGTATGGCAAACCAAAGCGCCTCCTCCTGATGTGGTAATAATTTTGTTCCCGTTAAAACTTAATACTCCAAAACGTCCGAATGTACCGCAAGCTTTTCCTTTGTAAGTAGAACCAAGAGCTTCTGCGGCATCTTCTATAACAGGAATCTGGAATTCCTGCGCTATAGCAGTAATTTCGTCCATTTTTGCAGGCATACCATACAAATGAACTACAATAACTGCTTTGGGTTTTGTTCCTTTTTGAATTCTGTCTTCAATGGCTTCTCTTAAAGCTTTTGGGCACATATTCCAGGTATCCGGTTCACTGTCTACAAAAACAGGAATTCCGCCACAGTAAGCAATAGGATTGGCTGATGCTGAGAAAGTCATTGACTGGCAGATAACTTCGTCACCATGCTGTACTCCACATTCAATAAGCGCAAGGTGTAATGCTGCAGTACCTGCAGAAAGAACGGCAACTTTTGCATTTTCACCCAAGAACTGCTCCAGATCTTTCTCAAATCCGTCAACATTAGGTCCTAAAGGTGCTACCCAGTTTTCTGCAAATGCTTCGTTGATATATTTTTGTTCGTTACCTCCCATATGGGGTGATGATAACCAGATTTTAGTATTCATATTATTCGTGGAATTTTATTGGTTTGGCTGGTATTCCGACTGCTGTACAGTTTGCAGGAAGACTTTTATAAACTACTGCTCCTGCTCCGACAATAGTATTTTCACCGATTTCTAAAAGATTGATAATTTTTGCACCTGTACCCACGTACACGGCTTCATTGACAATTACTTCTCCTGAGATATTGACTGTCGGCATAAATGAACAATAATTTTTTATTACAGTATCGTGCCCTACAGTACAAGAAAGATTAAGGATCACAAAATCTTCAATTTGAATATCAATGGTAATAATAACTCCGGCACATATAATATTTCCCTTTCCGATTTTGGTATTATCCAGGCCAATAATCACTGATGGATGTATTAATGTTGGAAATTCAATATTAGGATTATTTATTCCTTGTATAATTTTCTTCTTTGTTTTAGGGTCTCCTATTGCTACTGCAATACACAAAGGATGATCTACTTCATTTATTTTTTCAATCTTTCCCAAATAAGGAACTCCATTAATATTATGATCATAATGTTTATCATCATAAAAACCCAGAATTTCAAATTGTTCATCTTTCTGGTTGATATGATCGATCAGCATCTTCACCTCACGTCCAAATCCTCCTGCTCCAATAATTGCTATTTTTTTCATATTTTAAATATTTCCTTTAAAAGGTTCCATTGTTGCTTGTCCTTCCTGTGAAATGCCTTCTCTTATAAAAACTTTTTTAGCTGTTAAAAAGAAAATTTTCACGTCTAAGGTAAATGATATATTTTCTACATACCATACATCGTAATCAAATTTCTGATTCCATGATATTGCATTTCTACCGTTTACCTGTGCCCATCCGGTAATTCCAGGCCTTACTTCATGTCTGCGCGCCTGATTTTCATTATACAATGGCAGATACTGAACTAAAAGAGGTCTGGGTCCGATAAGGGACATATCCCCTTTAAGTACATTAAGTAATTGTGGAATTTCGTCCAGAGATGTTTTACGGACAAATGCTCCCAGAGCTGTTAATCTTTCTGCATCTGATAAAAGGTTTCCATGAGAATCCTTTTTGTCATTCATTGTTTTAAACTTTATAATTTTAAATACCTTACCATTTCTGCCAGGTCTCTGTTGAAAGAAAAAGGGCTTACCATTATTGGAAAGAAACAATCCAACCATCACAATAAGAAAAATTGGAAGCAGAAAGGTAATTCCTATGAGAGCAACTACAAAGTCGAAAATCCTCTTTAAATAATTTTTATACATTTTTAGAAATTAGGTGTATCAATCATCATTCTTTTATCAATATTTTTTTTAAACTTCGTGTGTTTTTGCTGTATAACCAATACCTATAATCATTGAGCTAAAGTACAAAAATTCCGGTATATTGAAAAGATTACAGGAAGTCTGTACCAAAGTAAAGTATTGCAAAAATAACGCAAAAATCAGTTTAAAGTATATATTTCCCTTTTGAATATTCCAAAATAAGGCAGCATTTTTTAAAACAGGTAAAAACTTTAGGAAATAAATAATTAACCCTAAAATACCCGTAGCCATTAAAAGCTCTAAAAAGATGTTGTGCGGATGAGTGCCGTCCTCAAACAATATCCTTCCTCCCAATAAGTAATTTGAATTAAATATCTCGATAGCTTTACTATACAAGGGACCTCGGCTTGATGTATCTCCCTGTGCTATCCATTTATACATTCTGTTAAAACTAGTAATTACTCCATTGCCATATTGCTCATGCAAAATAATCAGTCCTACAAACACTAGTATCAAAATAAGAGCATAAAAGATATATTTTTTGTTCCCTTTTAAAATAATCATGTACAAAGAACATACAGAAATAGCTACAATCGGGCTTCTTGCCATAGACTGTATTACATTAAAAAGGCCTAAAAAAAGGCAAAAGAACAGAAAATAGGATTTATAATCTTTTCTGCAAAACAACAGCAAAAATAATGATATGATAAACAATGAGGCTCCTATATGACCATACATTATGTAGTAGGTACTGAAAATATGGTCTAATTTTATATAACCATATACGTAATTGATAACAAGAAGACCACAGAGAACAGTAACACTGTATTTGGCTATACTTTTAAAATCTACTGTCCTATAGTTGATACATAATAATGCAATACTTGGTAAAAGTACGATCAATAAGATCCTGAAAATATCTTCATTTTTTGATAACAGTACTTCCTGATTAAATGAATAACTATTAAATGAATAGATAAGCTTGATGATGTAAAAAATCCAAAATACAACAAGGCTTATTATTGAAATATTTTTAAAGCTGATATTTTTTCTTTCTCTGTATATTATCAATAAAGAAAAAATAATGATGAAGATTCGGTATGGTATAGAAAAATTCCTGGGGCTCATTTCCAAAGGTTTTGCAAAAGCAATGGCTATGGTATTTCCCACTATAACAGATAACAGGAATAGTTTATCAATGAAATTAGTATTAATAGTAATTTTCAAAATAAAGCCTATTTTTATTTCAACCAGCGCAAAGCTACTTCTTTTGCTTTACAGAATGAGATAAAATAGCATCTATGTATTCTTTCCCCAACACCGGATACGTTCTGTTTTCAAAAATCCATTTTCTACCTTTACCTCCTATCTCTCTTCTTTGTTCCTGGCTCATATTGGCATAATATAGAATGGCACTTTTAATATCCTCTGCAGATGTGCTCTTGATAAATTTACCACAATCAGCTTCATTAATCATAGAAGGATATCCGGTATACGAAGCAATAATTGGTTTTGCTGCCAGCATATATTCTACCACTTTGTTCATAGACTGCCCGTAGTCCCACACTTTTGAATCTTTGGTGGATAAGTATAGAATATCACAAACCTGGAGAAAATATTTAACTTCGTTTTGCTGGATTCTTTGTAAAAATGTAACATTAGAACAATCTTTTAACTGTTCTTTGTAAGACTCTCTGAGATCCCCGCTTCCCACTAATACAAAATGGATATTAGGGTTCTCTTTCATCATCTGTATTGTTTCAATAAAAGGTTCCAATGCATTGGTAACTCCCATACTTCCGGCATAACCTACAATTACTTTCCCCGGTGGTACTATCTCTGAAAACGGATTTTTCTCTGTTAGGAAGTCTTCAGAATAATTTTCAGGATCAAATCCTAATGGTGAACAATGAAAAGGTTTTTTATGTCCTAGTAATTCTTCTACGTGTAAATCCAGCCTTGGCATTGTTCCTGCAACCAAATCAGCTTTTTTGTATCCAAACTTTTCTATAAACCCTATCAGTAAAACAAGAGGATGCCATTTTGAAAAACCTGCTTCTTCTGTCATCGTTAAAGGCCAGATATCACGAATTTCAAAAACTAAAAAACTACCAAACCTTTTTTTCAGATAATAGCCATATATGATCGTAAAAATAGAAAGTGAGGAGATAATAACTGCATCTGGTTTTTCCATATTGGAAAGTTTCATCAAAAATAACTTTCTTTCAAAATCAAGCCAGGACAAAATTCTATCTATAGAGGCGGTTTTAGTATATTTTTTTGTTTTAATCCATCTTATAGCGACACCATCCTGTTCTTCATCATTATATATTTTGTCAGTTTCAGGACAATTTGTAAAATGATTTGCATCTGATGTTATTAATAAAGCTTCATTTCCCATTTTTTTAAACTCTCTCGCCAGATAAAATAAACGTGATGGAGCTTTTGCATATTGAGGTGGTGAAGCATATTTGGAAATTAACCAGATATTTTTTTTCATTTTCATGAGTGCAGGGTTGGTTTTTTAATTGGATCAATCAGGAAATCAAGCATGATTGCTTCATTCAGAATATTACTGTTATTAAGATTCTCAATTGTGAGACTATTTTCAAGTTGACTAAAGTCTGATACAAAATCTTTTGCTTTAGATTTATTTTCTAAAATATTTGATTTTATTCTTTCTCCCACACCATCATTCACCCAATTCTGTGTGACATCAAAGCCTCTTTTAAGACGGTTTTTAAGGATATATCCCGGTACGTCTTTTTTCATCATTTCACGTAATATCCATTTTCCGTATCCATGCTTAATTTTGAGCAAGTCTGGCAATGCTAAAGCAAACTCCACCAACCTGTAATCCATAAAAGGGAGCCTGCTTTCAATAGAAAAATACATTGAGTTTCTATCTTCATATCTTAAAAGAGAAGGGATACTATATTTTTGGATATCTGAAATCTGTCTGTTTGATAAAGATGAATTTTCAAACAGATTTAAAGAAATTTCCGGTAAGCAATCCAGAAACGATGTATCTTTCCCTGTTGTCTTCAGATATCTATTTTTCTCATTCCAGTATGTTTTTATTTGTTTTGCTTCAAATACCAGCATCAGTGCTAATGAGTGAAAATATTGTAAGCCTGGCAGGACTTCTTTGTTTTCTATTGCCTTTCGCAATGCTACTACGAAAAACTTTCTGTATCCGGCAAAAATTTCATCACCTCCCTGGCCGCCTAACAACACTTTAATGTTTCTTTCTTTTACCTGCTTGTATACTTCATGCTGTGCTATAATGCTTAATCCCAAAAATGGAGATTCCTGTGCCTCCATAGTTTGGTCATAGATATTCCCCATCTCTTGTGCTGTGTAAGAATGGTGAATATATTCAACATTAATATTTTTATCTTTTGCAAACTTATTAATAACGGGGCCTTCTGATTTCGGGTGATCGGGAGCTCCATAGCTGAAAGCCATCAGATGATCTACTTCTTTTGAAGTAATTGCTGCTATAGAGGAAGAATCTACTCCTCCACTCAAAGAAATAGCCAAAGGAACATCACTTCTTAGACGTATTTTGGTTGAATTTTCCAACAAGGCTTTCCCTTGGGAAATTAATTCTTCCGAGCTTAATGACTCTAGTTCTTTTCTTTTTTTTGCAACCTGCTCTTCCAGAGAATACCAGGTTTTAGTCTCTGTTTTCAGTTCTCCTTCCAGTTTACATTTCATTAATGATCCTGGTAAAAGATATTTTACATTTTTGAAAGGAGTTCTGTCTTCATATCCTTCGAAAAAACCGAATCTTATTCCACTGGAACAATATTCCAGATCTATATCCTGATTTGTTTGTTTAGCTACAGAGGCTATGGAAGAAGAGAATAATAATTGACCATCGAAAAAAGTATAAATTAACGGCTTAACTCCAAACCTATCTCTTACCAAATAGAACTCTCCTTTTATCTTATCAAATAGCCCGAAAACGAACATTCCGTTCAGCTTATTCAAACAAGCTTCTCCCCAGCATTCCCAGGCTTTTAGAAGAACTTCTGTATCTCCGGTTGTTCTGAAGACAAAACCATTGGATGTTAATTCTTCTCTGATTTCCTGGTAGTTATATATTTCACCATTATAAGTGAGACTATATCTTTCATCCTCAGAAATCATAGGTTGATTAGATGCTACTGACAGGTCTATAATCGCCAGCCTTGAGTGAGCCAAAGTTACTGACCAATCAGCATATTCTGCTTTTTCAACGCCATAGTAATCCGGTCCTCTTCTTCGTATATAATTATGTAAATCACTTCCTTCTTTAAAATCAAGATTTTGTGATCTTTTAAATTCTATTGCTCCTGTTATTCCGCACATGTTAGTTTGATAAAACTGTTTGATAAAACGTTAATAATTTTTCGGCCTGACTTTCCCATGAAAAATTTTCAAAGACTAATTTTCTTCCCACTTCACCCATTTGTTTCGCTGTTTCTCTGTTAAGAATAAAGTAATCAATAGCATCAGCAATTTCCTGAGGTTTTTGAGGGTCCACAAAAATACAACATTTACTCCCTTTCAATAAATTTCTCCAGTATGGAAAATCTGAGGCAATAAAAGGAATTCCTGCAACCATGTATTCAAACATTTTTATAGGCAGACTTACTAAAAATGTTGGGATAGGGTGCAAAGTAACTACTCCTACTAAGGAACGGTTATAAATATTTTCTACTTCCTCAGAATTGACATATCCGAAATCATTGACAAGGTGATAGTCTTTATGTTCTTTTATCTCTTTTTCTAAAGTTAGAGAAGAATACATACCTGCAAGATTCAGTCTGGCCTGTGATTTTGTGAGTTCCAATGAATTCATCAGATCTTTAATCCCTCTTGTATCATCAATAGATCCCACATAGCATACTTCATTCTGTTTTTGATCCCAGGAAATTTGTTCCGGTTTCTTATCGGATAAGATAGGATAGTTATTAATATTTTCAGTTTGCTTGGCAAATTTTTTAAAATAATTTTCAATATGAGGCGTAGCGCCAATCACTCCATCTATCTTTTTACAGGTGTAGCGTTCAAAATTCTCATATAATGTGGAGATAATATTTGAAACAGGGGATTTTAAATAGGGTGAAACTAAAATCGTGTTTACAGTATCTTCGTGGGAATCAAAGATTACTTTTTTATTTAATTTTTTCAGTTTCTTTGCTATTAAAAGCAGTTCAGGATCATGAAGATGAAAAACATCTGCGTTAAGTTCTCTAGCTTTATTAAAGATTTCACCTGTAGTTTGTATAATTCTTTTCAATCTACCAGCTGGGGCTCCTATATCTATAATTTCTACATTGTCCAGCGTCTCATTGCCTTTACCATCAGCAACTACCAAAGTTATCTTAACATCCTTAGATGCCAGACTTTTACACATCTTATGAAATATTCTAGAATCGTTTCTTGGATGAACACTCGTCAGATGGCAGATGTGAAATCCGTATTTTTTATTCATTAATTGGCTTTTGGAAAGTTTTCAATTTTCCTGTTAAACATTGGTTATGCTTTTATTTTTTAATTTCTTTGGTTCTCCTACTGAATCCGACAGGACTTTATACATAACTTGAAATTCAACAATTCGACAACACATCATTTCAGATTTACAATTTCCTGAAAGAAACCTTTATCATGAGTGAGATAAGCACTCTGTTCAGAATAATAAGGGAATTTTTTTGCTATTCTTTCATACATGATATCAACTTCATTTGTATTCAACATCTTCCACCATCCAATAAAAATATGTTCAAAGTTCTGTGATGGCTGTATTCCTTTTTTCCCATCTTTAATATCACTTCGGAAACTACTGTTATTACCATCTATATAATTATTGAAAGTGTAAACATTATTTTTGGAATTATAAACTGCAATATTGGTGATCAGTTGATTTGAAAGCAATACGGTTAATTTTTCCAAATAGCTGTATTTTGATTTATCATCTTGAAAATTAAGTTTCAACAGATGCAGATAGGCAGACATTCTTGAAAAATGAGAGGCATCCCAATTGACATTTTGACTTTTTTCCAGAGCCACATCCTTAAAATCCGGGTGATCACGCCATATATTGGACTGCAGATACCACGATGTATTATCTTTAAAACTAACTTCTTTTTTCAATACCTGATAGAATCTATCTTTAATAGAGACTAAATCAGGTGTTATGGTTCGCTTAGCATCTTTCTCAATGAGTAAAAGACTTACGCCTGTCCCCATAACGTAGAGTTCAAAATCAGTAATCGCTCTGTAGTAACTTAAATTACCATTAAAATTCCCACTTAAGATATAATCAATTCTTTGTTTGGCACCATAGAATTTTTTTGATTCTGCCTCCCAAATGTTTGCAGGATTATTGTTCCAATAATATAATACTTCATTTTTTATGAAATTATACATTTTGGTGTTTTCGGCATTGTCTTTAATGCCATTTCTTCTTAAATATTCTGAAACAGTAAAGTAAAAAGTTCTTTTAGCCAAGTCATCTGCCTGATTATTCTTTTTTACAATTACTAAAGCATTATAAGTAAACAGTTTTCGCAGCTTATTTATTAATTCCTGATTTTGGGTATCATAAGCATATTGTATAGGAATATACAAAAGTGCCGAGCTATCATAGACAGAGCTGTACCATTTGGACAGCTGAGTCTCTGAGCTGAAAACATCAGTATAAAAATCCAAAAGCTTGGACATTTCTTTAGTACTTAAGCTTTTGTTCGTAAATATGGGGTTATCTGATGTAAATGTTATTTTATTTTCTGCTTGCACTCCATTATTAAAAATGGGCATAGCCAAACAGAAAGAACCACTATAAAACAGATAGGTAAATAGTAGTGTAACTTTAAAAATTACTGTTGTTCTTTTCATTTACGAACAAAAATTTAAATTATTTTTCAGTATATAATTTTGGAATTTGATTCACGATCTTAATTACTCTTTCAAAATCGAGTCCCAAAGTATCCAGATACCATCTGATATTCTGATAGCGTGGAGTATTTTCTATTTCAACAAGTTTTAAAGCTCTTTCTCTGGTCATTTGCCCCTCTCTGATCTGATTACTTCTGAACGTATCATGCTCTGTAAAACCGGCTACAGTATAATATACATAATTGTAAAAAGCCGCTGTTCCATCCCCAATTCTCCAGGTAGTTGTAGTGTCTATTGCCTTTTCCCAATTATAATCATTTAAAAGAGTATTATCCACCTGTTCTTCATCCCATCTCCAATAATCAAAAATATGGTAGTAATCCTGCTTTTCGGTGAAACTACGATAATACTCTCCTGACAGAGTATCCCAGAGTGAGCTATTGAAGTACCCAGGGCTCTGCATCATCGCTCTGAATCTTTTTGAATGGTATCTCATCTGTTTCATTGCACCATGACTATACACCCTTTTTTCTTCAAAATCGGGTTCAATATCTAAAAACCCTGTTTTAAAGTGAGTAACTTCTAATGGATTTACTCCCCACAGGTTAAGATTGATCCCTGTTTGCTTTTTGATATCTTCTACATATCTGAAGAAGTGTTTATCTCCTGCTGTGAGCATTGCCATCATTCCTAAATGTGGAGCTTTAAGCCACGCTTCAAGGTTCATTCTTATATTCTTTCTTTTCAATGAAATATCTGCAGCCACAATAATGTTTTCTACTCCGAGATCTGCACACATACGGCTGATATTTCTTCGGCCAAGGTCTGTTACCATTCCCCAATCATAAGTATAGGTAACTGGTTTCATTTCCAGCTCTTTTACAATAAGGTGTAACCCGTAACAGCTATCCCTACCTCCTGAAAAAGGAACAATACAATCCAGTTCATTACCTTTTCTTCTGTAAGGTTCTACCAGCTTAAATAATTCTTCCTTTGGTTTCGGGTTATTTCTTGGTTTATAGCTTTTACAATAATTACATACACCTGCTTCATCAAATTTTATGAAAGGCATTGTCTCCGGCAGAATACATTTGGTACATCTTTTGATGTCAAGTTTTTTATATTCAAGTAGATTTTCTTCAATAGTATTAAATTTAAATTCAGGGATCAAGTCTTCTACTCTGCTATTTTCATCTATAACTATAAGATTTTTCTGGGAAATAGGAATATCCAAAATCAAAGACTCTTCTTTGATCTGAGTAATATTCTCGCATCCAATAATTCTAAGTCCATAGCTTTCTGATGCAAAATAAGTTTTGTCCTCGTTATATCCTACATATAAACTGCCATTATTAGAAAAAAGAAGCAATTTCCCTTTTTCCGGCAGAGCAAGAGCACAAGCAATAACTCCCTGACATAAAGAAAATATCTTTTTAGGAAGATCTTCTATTTTATTGTCATTATTAGTAAGAAATTCTTCTGCAATGGCAACAATAGCTTCAGAATCAATTTTTAATTGTCTGCTTACTGATAACTTGCTCCAGACTTCTTCTTCGTTTACAATAATACCATTGTGTATGGCGCATATATTTCCTCTGATTACTGGCTGGTTATCTCCCAGTCCGTTTGTGATCAACCTACTATGTCCTAATACAATATTATTATTATATGGTTTTACCTTTTTCAGTAATTTTTCAATGCTATAATCAGCTCTGTTTACTTTATATTGGTTATTTTGATAATAAATCAAACCACTGGAATCTACTCCTCTTTGTTCGGAATGTTTTACCAGAGTCTGAAACTTCTGTTTATTAATGCTGGTGTTCGATACGACACCAAAAATTCCACACATTTGTTTTTTTCTTTTTTAAATTAAATAATATTTATAGGAACTTATATAAGTATAATCAAGTTTTATAAAATTAATATTATACATTATCTAAAGTATTTCACGTGAATTTTTAATTAGCTATTCCAATTTTGTATCTCTTCTCAGATATAAAAAACATAATCCATATAATACTACACCTCCAGGAATCAAAAGAGTTACTTTTATTGTCTTCCAGATAAAATAATAAAACAATAATAAATAAAATCAGCATATCCTTATTGTTTTTGGAAATAGAATAATTTCTGAGAAAGAATAATATATATGCCGATAGATATAATAACCCTCCTAGTATTCCCAATTCCATCATTGATTCAACAAACAAATTGTGCGGATAGTTACTCACATCAGCACCATCAAGTATAAATCCTGAACTTCCAATTCCTAATCCAAAAAAAGGATGATTCAACACTGATTCCAATCCTATTTCAAGAAAGTTCCCTCTCACTGACAAGCTCGCATCATCATTACCCACTTTAAATATATTAAAGCGTTCAAAATCTACATTTTGAAATGCAAAAGTATAAATATTATCTCCAAAAATAAGTATGGTAAAAAATAATGCTCCTATTGCAAACCCTGTTTTATAATTTATTTTATAATTTTTAAGATTCAAAGTGAAGAAAACAATTAAGGATAGTACTAAATTGATGATAGGCCCTCTTCCTCCAAGTTGAAATAATAAAAATAATATTGATAATCTGTAAACCGCAACATACCAAGTTAACTTACTTGCCAGAGAAAAAATAAAACATGCACACAGCATGATTCCAATAACTAAATATGTAGGAACTTTATCTACTAATAATTCAGAATCATGGAATATAATAAACATATTATTAAAATACAGATAAAACAATCCTACAATCATTAATCCACCAATAAGATACATTAATAATTTCAATTCGGAAAAAATAGATTTTTTAAATACAACAATCGGATAAACGACCGTAAACATATTTAAAATAATAGCAAGGGTTTTGGACTGAGCATACTCAGTAGATATTGAATACAGATTTGAAACAATAAAGATCAGACTGAATACAGTAATTAAAATGACAATTAGTCGGTCTTGTTTTTTGAGCGGAACAATTTCACGTATTTCAATAAGTATTAATGCCGTACAAACCAAAAGAGATAATAATGTCAAGTCTATTGGAATAGGTAACCACTTCAGAGACCCTGAGAAAACAAAAATAAAATAAATAAATACTTTAAAAAATACAAGTTTGTCGGTAAATAAAGACATATTTCTCAATTAGAATTGGTTTTTATCAAAATTAAGGCAGTTTTTCATGTATTACAATCAATTATGATATGGTATGAAATCTTTGTTCTATTATCATTGTAAGTTCCTACTGTTTCGCATTATATTTTGAAATAAATCTTATATACACTTCCTTATACCATTTTGGGTCTCTGAAAATTCTATCATTATGCCAGAGTATGATGAAATCACCTTCAACTCTTTTTGTTATTTTGAGAAGATTTTCCAATACCTCAAAAGCTTTATTCGTAGAATATTTCTGATAGTGTCTCAACGTAGCATCCATAACGATCAGAGGCTTCTCTAGAATATTATAAGGTTGGTCTTTCTCAAAATTGTACGGGTAAAATTCGTGTGCCGTACCACATTTAAATCCTTCATGTTCTGCAAACCCCATAGTATAATCGACCTTTATACCACATTTTTCAAGATTTTCAAAAGTTACTCTCCGGTCAAATCTGAGATAATGCTGCCTTGCAAATATAATATCTCTTCCCGAGGTATTTCTAAGTCTATCTATTTCGTCGTTCATAATCGTAATATCTCTGAACGTATTAAAGCCGGGATGAATACCTAAGAGCATATCTGCATCTACAATTTTGGACATCAACTTTAAAACATTATTGTCTATAGTTTGTCCCTTATCAAATTGAGATGGCTTTGCAGTCATAAAGAAAAAAACCGATTTTAAGTCATATTTTTTTGAATCTTTATACAATTGCTCTACTCCTTTAAGATACTGATCTTCTTTTTTAGAAACAATAGTTTTTAACATATTCAGTATTGAACTGCATATTTGTAAAGGCCTTTTTTCTCTAATAGCTTCTCCAACCAAAGTCTTAACTGATGTAAAAAAGCCATCAAATCTATAAAGGTCATCTATATCATGAGTAGGAATAATGATTGTTGACCTTACTGACGGGGCAAAACTTTGTACTTCATTTTTAAGAATCTTCCTGAGCAGAAGTGCATATTCGTCAACAACAGGTATATTAATCAGATTATATTTATAGACTAAACTGTCTTTGTATCTAAATCTGTCAAATTCATCTCGTATTTCAGAAATCCATTCATCATAACAGGATAATAATATGAAAGATAAAGTAATAATATCATAATTGACTTGAATATATCCATTGTTATATTCATACAGATCATTTACATCTTCATCAACAACCGGAATATTATAATAATTATCATAGGAAGGTATATGTTTCATATGAGCCTTACCATCTATCAAATTAACCAATTTATCCTGCGAACATAACTTAAATTTAATTTTTATTCCTTCAACCCGAATAGTTACATTATCTTCAGATAAAGATTCTAAAGCTGGAGAAACGACATAACCAAATGCAATTTTCAGCAAAAACTTAATTGTATATAATATTGCATTTTCTGTTCTCAAACTTTTTAACATTACTCTAAACTATAATAAGCTGGTTAATTACACATTACGTCCCGAAAGAAACAAAAATAATTTTAATAATGAAGAATTTGTTTTAGACACTTCAAAATAGGCTTTTTGTTCTGTACCATACAATCTAAATGCGCTTTCTACATTTTTTATCATACTTCCTTCAAAATCATAGGATTTGGTTTTATCACCCAAAAATTTGATAGATTCAAAAACTAAGCATGAAAATGAATTTGACTGTCGGAATTCTGGATTAATTGCCGAAATTAAATGATAAGCTGAATTCCTATCCCATATCAAGAAAAGTGAAGTATGCTTGTTGCCTTCCTCATCATAAGCACTCATAATACACCCCATGTTTCTTTCCTTACTGGCTTTATATATTGAATAAAATAATTCTTCGCTATATGATATTTCCTGCCCAAGCTGCTTCAAGCATTTTTTATGGAATTGATAAAATTCTTTATAATCTTCATCCAGTTTTACTGATATTTTCCCTTTTGCATCTTTAATACTTTTTCTTTTATCATATGAGAACGATGCCAATACTTTATCAGAATCGGATATATCCGGTATTACATAAGTATATTTAGTTGTACACTGAAAGCCAGCCCAATAAAAAGGTAACCAATTGGTAATAGAATAATGAAAATGCTGGATAAAATAATCAAACTGGGGTAATTTTTGAATTAAATCTTCCATTACCTTTATCTCATTACTTATTTTACTACTTTTCTTTGAAGCATCTTTGCTATTTCTGATCCATGGTCCTAAAGTCTGAGTTTGATGCGGGAGAGTAAGGATATTAAATTTCTTTTTAACTTTCTTTTTGTAGTAAGGTAATGAGCCAATAATAGTATCTCCTTTTTCAGATAATATGACATCCCAATTATTTTCTCCGCATACAGCATCTAGCCACCAATATTTTGAAAACAAGGGAATTGACTCTTCATTATCACATAATTCAATATATTTTCTTTTATTTTCTCCTAACATCACTAATAATTTATTTTTTTAAAATCATGGATATTTCATCTTCATTCTCAGATTCTATGACAAAGCCAAATGACTTATATAGTGAAATTGCTCCCGTATTATCAGAAACTACGTTTAAACTTATAATTTTAAAAAAAATTCCAAGCTCAGAAATACTGTCTGATAATATTTTTTTTGCAAATCCTTTTCCCAAATAATTATCTTCTACTGCAATTCCTTTTAAATGGATTTCATTGTTATCTCTTGCTATGTAAAGAGCATATGCAATACATACATCATCTTTTATTATGGTATACAAAGACCTGTTTTTGTGTGTGTATAAGTATAATTTAGTAAGATTATCAATTTGTCCAAATTTTCTGTTATGCAAATTAATAATATTTATGATATCCTCTTTATCATTTTTTTTATAGGCCAGCTTCCTAACAGTTCTAAAAGATCTGATAACGGCTAATACACTTAATAATTTTTGCATATTTATTTACCTTTAGAAAAATGATACGACAATAAGATATTAATTAAATACATGATGGAATATCCCAGTGAAAAGATAATTAAAGTTGTTTTTATATCAAAAAATAATGACCCTAAAACAACGATAGTTATATTTAAAACAAATAAAAAAATCTGCCATAAGAAATCTACTCTTTGTTTTTCTGTAATCAAAAAGACAACAGAAAGAGGATTAGATATAAACTGAAAGAAGTACATTGGGGTCATATATCTGGCATAGTATCCTGCAGTAATCCATTTTTCGCCAAAAATAATTCTGAAAATATCCGGAGCAAAAATAAAAAACAAAATAAAAGGAACGATACTCAGTTTTAAAAGTGTTTTAAGAGTTGCAGTATATATTGTATGGCAATTCCCATTACTGATATAATGCCTGGCCGCTTCTTCTCTGAAAACATTTCCGATTGATCCAGCCATTAGGCTGAGAGGTGCTGTAGCAATTCTATTAGCAAATCCATAAAATCCGAGTATAGAATTTCCAAAGTAATAATTAATTATCAAGCCAGGAGCTTCATAAGCTGAAGTATTAAAAAAATGAGCAGCTACTAAAAATTTTGGAAAATTAATATATCTTTTTGCAACATATGAAAGTCTTTTCTTAGAAATCCGGAATGTAGATATATCCCTCCAATTGGCACTCTTTCCATATAAAAACAATGCTGTCAATTGTCCTAAAATCCTTCCTAATATAAGTCCCTGAGGCCATTTAAAAATCCCAAGCAAAATACTAACTCCAGATGTTACAATACTTTCAGAGATTTTATTAAATGATATCTTCTTATACTGTCTTTTTCTATTAAACCAGTAAAGAAGTGAGCTTAAATTTGCATTAATGAATACTAACAAAGGCACAAGAAATAAGACAGAAGAAGCATGCGAAAGATTAAATGTCTTTTGGAGAAAGGAATTAAAAATAACAATTATTGGTAATAAAAAAATACAGAAAACAGCTGAGATTATAGCAACCAGATATAAAATTTGTTTAGCCCAAATAGAATTTTTCGGCAATAGAATAGCAAGTTCATATCTACCTGTTGCAAATACTGTAAGTACATTAACAATGCTTAAAAGTATAGTATAATCACCAAAACTTTCAGGATCATAAACTCTTGAAAGTATTGGGGTTATAAGCAATAGAATTAATTGAGCAAAAGCTGTCCCCGACAATAATGTCAGAATATTCTTAAAATACTCAGATTTAGAAGCTATTGTCTTGTCGATTAAACTATTGATAAATTTTTTGATCATGTTGATTTCAGGCTATAAATCCTTTCTATAATATCAACCACTTTAAGTCCTTCTAAAGCATTAGTAGTGATGGTATTTCTTCCTTTTAATACATCAACTACGTTTTCAATAATGTAATGGTGATTGGCAGCAGATCCTTTATAAGCACCATAATCATTTCCAGGATTTGTTGGAGCTAATTCCGGCATTACATAGTCTTTTATATTACAAACTTCTACTTTATCCATGTACTGTCCTCCGATTTTCACAGATCCATGTTCTGCAATAATTGTCATTGAACTTTCAAGGTTCTGATTCCAAACTGAAGTAGAATAATTTAAGGATCCCATTCCTCCGTCTACAAAATCAAAGCTAACAAAACCTGAATCTTCAAAATCAGTTAACGTTTCATGATTAAAATCTGCAAATTTTGCCTGAATATTGGTAATATCACCGAATAGCCAGTACATAATATCTATAAAGTGAGAAAACTGTGTAAATAAAGTTCCTCCATCCAGTTCTTTCTTTCCATGCCATGATTCCGGTTTATAATATCTGTCATCGCGGTTCCAGTAGCAATTAAGCTGAACCATATATATTTTTCCCAGTTTCCCGCTTTCCACCATTTCTTTTACCCATGCAGAAGGTGGAGAGTATCTGTTTTGCATCACAGCAAAAACTTGCTTATGCTTGTGCAAAGCCTGAAAAATAAGTTTTTCAGCATGCTGCTTTTTCAGAGCCATGGGTTTTTCTACCACAACGTGCTTTCCTGCATCGATCACTTTATAAGACTGTTCAAAATGGAATCCATTAGGAGAAGCAATATTAATGACATCCACTTCAATTCCGGAAGTTAAAAAGTCATCTAGTGATGCAAAAAAAGGAACTTTATAATTTTCAATGCCCAGTACAGATTTATCTTTAACATCGATCAATCCAACCAATTCACATTCCTCATTTCTTGAGATCATTTCGGCATGTCTTTTTCCGATATGCCCGCAGCCCACTACTGCAAATTTTATTTTTTCACTCATTTGTTTGTTTTTAAATTTTAGAAACTTTATTATTTTCTAATTTGTATTTTTCTCCACTTTCTTCACAAACGGCAATATTTTCTGCATCAAATTGAAGTCTCTGTCCAAATTCGCTCATCCATCCCATTTGTCTGGCAGGATTTCCTACCACCAACGCATAATCCGGCACTTCTTTTGTGACCACAGCTCCTGCTCCAATAAAAGCATATTGACCTATATTGTGTCCACAGACAATAGTTGCATTAGCTCCTATAGATGCACCTTTTCCAACATGGGTTTTCAGATATTCGTTCTTTCTGTTTACAGCACTTCTTGGATTTATTACGTTAGTAAAAACCATTGAAGGACCTAAAAAGACATCGTCGTCACATGTTACTCCTTCATAAATAGAAACATTATTCTGAACTTTTACATTCTTTCCTAAAACTACTTTTGGAGAAATAACAACGTTTTGTCCTATATTACATTTTTCTCCCAAGACACAGCCGGTCATAAGGTGTGAAAAATGCCAAACTTTCGTTCCGGTCCCTATCTGGCAACCTTCATCAATAACAGCTGTTTCGTGTGCAAAAAAATCTGACATATCTGCTTTATATTAATTAAAATAATTCTTAATTTCTGTAACAATAACATCCAATACCTCCTGATCAAATTCTGTATGTACGGGAAGGGAAATCACTTCGGTGCAAAGCTGCTCCGTAACAGGAAGACTAAAATCTTCTTCTACATATTGAAGAAACGCTTCTTGTTTATAAAGGGGCAAAGGATAATATATCATACTTGGAATATTCTTTTCTGCCAAGTATTTTTGTAGTTCATCTCTCTTTCCATTTTTTACTCTAAGGGTATACTGATGGAATACATGGGTTGAGTTTTCAGCCCTTTTGGGAGTTTGAATTTCGGCAATACCCGAAAGATTTTCATCATAATAATCAGCCATTCTATTTCTGGCAGCTGAGTATTCATCCAGATGTTTCAGTTTTACTTTCAAAATTGCTGCCTGAATTGTATCCAATCTGGAATTACAGCCTAAAACTTTGTGATAGTATTTCTTTTCCTGGCCATGGTTGGCAATCATTCTGATTTTTGAAGCCAGATCATCATCATTCGTCATTAGTGCCCCTCCATCACCATAACATCCTAGGTTTTTTGACGGGAAAAATGAGGTGCATCCGATATGGCCGATAGTTCCTGTTTTTTTAACAGTTCCATCAGAAAAAGTATAATCAGATCCAATTGCCTGAGCATTATCTTCTATAACAAAAAGATTATGTTTTTTTGCAAATTCAAGAATCTTCTCCATATTGGCACTTTGCCCATATAAATGAACAGGAACAATCGCTTTGGTATTAGGTGTCAGATATTTTTCTAACCCTTCCAGGTCAATATCAAAAGTATCTTCGTTTACATCTACCATTACGGGTTTTAATCCTAAAAGACCAATAACTTCAGCAGTAGCTACATAAGTGAATGCCGGGCAGATGATTTCGTCACCAGGCTGCAGATCAAGTGCCATCATGGCAATTTGAAGAGCATCTGTTCCGTTAGCACATGGAATAACATGTTTTACAGCCAAATATTTTTCAAAATCCTGTTGAAATTCTTTTACAGCAGGACCATTAATAAATGCTGTGTTGTCTATACATTCCTGAATACCGGCATCTACGTCTTCTTTTATTTTCAGGTATTGACCTTTAAGATCAACCATTTGAATTTTCATATCTTTAGTTTTTTGAGTGCACGTAGAGGTGCATATTTTAATTCACGATAAGCTCACTGATTTTATTTCCTATAGAAAGGCAGGAAGTGGCTGCCGGAGAGGGAGCATTTCTAACGTGAATGATGTTTCCGTTTTTCACGATATCAAAATCATCAATCAATCCTCCATTTCTGTCACAAGCCTGAGCTCTTACTCCAGAACCTCCTGCTACAAGATCGTTTTCCTGTATTTCCGGTAACAGTTTCTGTAAGGCTTTTGTAAATGCAGATTTGGAAAGTGAACGATGCATTTCTCCCATTCCTGTTTTTCCGTATTTCGCAACAATTTTCCTAAATCCCGGCCACAACAAGGTCTGCATAGTTTCGTTGAAATTGAAATCGAAAAATTGGTATCCTTCCTTTTTAAAAGCCAGAACGGCATTGGGACCTGCTTCAATATTACCATCAATCATCCTGGTAAAGTGTACTCCAAGGAACGGAAAACTGGGGTCTGGTACCGGGTAAATAAGATGTTTTACCAGATATTTTTTTTCATCCTTAATTTTATAATATTCTCCTCTGAACGGAATAATGACCACATCGTTTTTTTCGTTGGTCATTTTGGTGATCTTATCAGAATAGAGTCCTGCGCAGGAAATAAGCTTTTGGGTTTTAAATTCGGAAATATTGGTGTTTACAATAATTTCAGATCCTTTATCAATGATGTTTTTTACTTCATTATTAAATTTTACTTCTCCTCCTAATTCCTCAAAAAGTTCTTTTATTTTTTTTGCTATTCCCGGATAGTCAATAATTCCGGTCTGCGGAACTTTGATTGCTTTTACGCCCTCACAATGGGGTTCTATTTCACGAAACTCTTCTCTTGAAAGGTATTTTAAATCCTGCAGGCCGTTTTCAACACCTCTTTTATAAATATTATCTAAAAGGGGTAATTCTTCCTGTGAAGTCGCTACGATTATTTTGCCGCAAAGGTCATATCTTATTCCGTATTTCTCGGCAAAATTAATTACTGAATTATACCCTTCGATACAGTTTTTTGCTTTAAGGCTGCCTGGTTTATAATAAATCCCACTATGGATTACACCACTGTTGTGTCCCGATTGGTGCAAAGCCACATCGTTTTCTTTTTCTAAAATTAAAATCTTAGAATCGGGATTTTTCAGTTTAGTCTGATAGGCTGTAGCCAATCCTACCAAACCTGCACCAATGATTATAATATCATAGTTCATGATCTGTTACAGTCTTGCATCCACCAGATTTCTGTCTAAACATGCTTTGGTATCAAAAACCACTGCATTTTCCTTTTTAAGCTGATCCAGATCCATTTCCAGGAACTCATTATGAGACACTGCAATAACTAAAGAATCATACTTTTTCCCTTCCTGAAGAGCATCCAGAATATCAATTCCATATTCATGCTTCACTTCCTCTTTGCTCGCCCACGGATCATAAATATCGACAATTACTCCGTAATCAGCAAGTTCTCTATAAATATCAACAACTTTAGTATTTCTGACATCCGGACAGTTTTCTTTGAATGTAACTCCTAAAATCAAGGCATTAGAATTTTTGATCACTCCACCTTTTGCAATAAGAAGCTTCACTACCTTAGCGGCAACAAACTTTGCAATAGAATCGTTTACACGTCTTCCTGATAGAATAACATCAGGATGGTATCCTAACTGCTCTGCCTTGTGTGCGAGGTAATAAGGATCTACAGAGATACAATGTCCTCCCACTAATCCAGGTTTATATTTAAGAAAGTTATATTTTGTACCAGCAGCTTCCAATACATCATTGGTATCGATTCCTACTCTATCGAAAATTAAAGCTAATTCGTTCACAAAAGAAATATTAACATCTCTTTGTGCATTTTCAATAGCTTTAGAGGCTTCTGCTACTTTAATGCTTGGTGCCTTATGAGTTCCGGCTGTAATGATTTTCTTATATAGATTATCTACTTCTTCCGCAATCTTTTCTGTAGAGCCTGAAGTTACTTTTTTAACACTGGTAAGCGTATTTATTTTATCTCCCGGATTAATTCTTTCCGGAGAATATCCTACAAAAAAGTCTTTGTTAAACTGGAGCCCCGAATATTTTTCAAGAACCGGTACACATTCTTCTTCTGTACATCCAGGAAAAACTGTAGATTCATAAATAATAATATCTCCTTTTTTGATAATTTCTCCCAACATTTTTGAGGCAGAAATCAGTGGATTCAGATCCGGAGCGTTATATTTATCAATAGGGGTAGGAACTGTTACAATGAATACATTAGCTTCAGAGATATCAGACAACAGGCTTGTTGCTTTATAGCCTAAAGAGCCATTAGATTCATTATATTTTTTCAGTCCGTTATTTAATTTATCAACATCTGCTTCAAGCGTTATATCCTTTCCCTCATTTAGCTGATCAACACGCTGTGTATTAATATCAAATCCAAAGACAGGATAGTGATCTGCAAATTCAAGAGATAAAGGAAGACCTACATAACCCTGGCCTATAACCGCTATTTTATATGTTGTTGTCATTAACTAAGTTTATTTTTTATTTTTTGAAACCAAGATTGTTCTGCATGTTGGTTATAACCATAACCATATTTGTTACTATATCCTAAATTTTCTCTGCTTACATCATTAAGTACGAATCCTACATTTTTGATTTTTTTCTGATCGATATTGCTATTTGCAAATTCTAATAGTGCCTTTTCTGTATATTTAGATCTGGATACATAAATTGTGACATCAGAAAGTTCGGCAATAAGGAATGTATCAGTAACAAGAAGTAATGGTGCAGTATCTAAAATAATATACTCATATTTATCTTTCAACTCGCTCAGAAGGATTTCATAACGACCGTTGGATAATAATTCTGTTGGGTTCGGAGGGATCATTCCTGAATAAATTACATCTAGGTAAGGATTAAACGATGATACATGAACGATATCTTCAAGTTTAGTATTGTCATTATAAAGATATTCTGTAAGCCCGGTAAGACCCTTTCTTGCAGGGTTATATCTTTGAAGTTGAGGATTTCTGATATCGGATCCTATGATAATTGCTTTTTTCTTAGGATTGGCCAATGTTAAAGCTAAATTGACAGAAGTAAAGGTTTTTCCTTCTCCTTTTACCGTTGAAGTAACAAATACAACTTTTCCTTTTTTTTCTTTTGAAAGCATGAAATTCATATTGGTAATAAGAATTCTAAATGCTTCCGCCATAGGAGTAATATCATTCATTTTTACTATTTCAGAATCCCCATTTTCAAGACTTGGCAATTCTGCAATAATAGGAGCATGTATAAGCTTTTCCAGGTCATGTTTAGTAATAACTTTATTATTAAATAATTGTAACATATAAATAATAATAAAAGGAATTAACAATCCTAGAAATAGTGAAGCAAATAAAATAGCTTGGGTCTTGGGTGCAATAGGGTTTGCAAAAGCATAAGCCGCATCAATCACCCTTGCTTTCGGTGCCGTGATAGATTGTGCAACAGCCGTTTCTTCTCTTTTCTGTAATAATAATAAGTATAAGTTTTCTTTAATTTGTTGCTGTCTTTCTATTCCCCTAAATATTTTTTCCATAGAAGGAATTCTCGCTATTTTCCCAGTTACTTTGTTTTGCTCTCCTACATATTCATTTCTGGCAAGTTCTAATCCCGTCTTATTTCTTTGCAGGGTTTGAACAACAGAACTTCGCATTGCATTTATTTGTTTACTAGTTTCAACAACTATAGGGTTTTCTGTAGTTGCAGATTCTAGTAATCTCGCTCTTTGCAGTATTAATTGGTTATAGGAGGTAATCCCAGAAACCGCTTCGGGATTATTTAATCCAATATTTATTGGTAAGACCTGGTATTGTCCTTGCTTCGACATGAAAGAAAGCAATGAATTTGTCAATTCTATTTGAGCATCAAGCTCCAGCTGCTTACCACGGGCCGTCGCAGAACTTTCAAGATCTATTTTAGCTTCTGTTTCAAGGTCGGTAAGATTATTTTTTGATTTAAAACTTTCTTTTTCATTCTCAACCTGTCCCAGTTCTACTGAAAGTTTTCTTACTCTGTCTTCAATAAAATCCAATGTTTTTTTAGACTCTTGATTTTTATCCAGAATAGCATCATTATTATAAGCAACAACTAATGAATTAAGAATGTCTTCTGCTTTTGAAATTACCGGATAATTCATTGAAAGTTTAAGGACAGTAGCTTCTTTATTGGCTAAACTTACACTAAGAGCTCCTCTCAATGAATTAACCTTTGCTTCAACTGATGATATAATTAATTCTAAGTTCTTTTTATCAACGTTTGGTGATGCTTTAGGGTTATACCCTGTATTTTTAGTAATAATAATATTAGCAAAAGGAAGACTTATCATTCTTCCATAACCAGAAACAATATTTTTTTTCAGCCCTTCATAATGTATTGAAATTTCTTCTCCTTTTAGCTCTACATTAATAAGATTATTGGCACTTTTAGATACTTTTTCATTTACAACTTTTACTTCAATAGGAGAAGATTCTTTATAAAGCTCAGCACGACTTACTTTTCCTTTAACAATGATATTGGTCTGAAGATTTTTATTGATAACTACATCCCTCATCAGTTTTTTTGATTTCAGGACTTCAATTTCATTAGAAATACTATTAGTTTTCATTCCTCCCAATCCTGATAAATCAGAAAGGACCCCTAAATCATTATTTGAAGAAGAATTTTTGGAATCTTTTATTAGTAATGTAGTTTCTACATAATAGACCGGAGTCATAAATTTTATCGCAAAATAGCCTATAGCTAATGCTACCATAGCACAAAAAATAAACCACGGCCATCTCCTTAAATATGGTTTGATTATTTCACTAAAATTAATTTTGCTTGAATTTTTTTCTTCTTCTGAAAATTGTGAAGTTCGCTGGTTATCCATCAATTTTATTTCTTATTAAATAAACTTACTACTACGGCAACTGCTGTAACCGCAATAGAAATGGCGGTCAGATAAAGCCCAGTGTTGGGATTCTGTTTTGCTATAACATCTTTTGTATTGTTTGAAGAAACAATAATAGCATCTCCTTGCTTTAGATTATAATATGGAGAATTAATTAAATTAGCATCCTGAAGATTAATACGGCCATGAGAAACAACTCCATTTTCTGTTCTTACCACCAATATATCTTCTCTTTTCCCATACTGAGTCAAATCACCAGCTAGCCCCAATGCATTTAAAATAGTTGCCTGCCCATTTGCAATAGTATAGTCACCCTGTCTATTTACTTCTCCTAATACAGTAACTTTAAAATTCGAGAGTCTCACATTAATTGTTGGATTAATAACATATTTCGTCATTTTTTCCCTTAAATCATCTTTAAAAGTTGTTAAGCTTTTATTGGATGTATTCAGCTTTCCCAATATTGGAAAATCAATATCTCCATTGGTATCTACAATATATGTTGGACCTGACAGTATGGTTGCTCCTTGATTAGGAGTATTTCCTCCTGCTATAGCATTTGTCTGGATAAGTTCTGATGAAGAATAATTCTGATTAAAAGGCTTTACAACATCCATATCCTTTGCTGTGATTAGAATAACCAACTGATCACCCGCTTGGATTGTGTTTGCTGAATTTTTAGCAGAGGCATTGATTGCAACCTGTTCTATATTCTGCATATAATTTAAATCATTCTTAGCATTGGGATTGACTTTACAGGAAACCACTAAAGAAGACACCAAAATTACTGCTAATATTTTTCCTTTCATTCTATTGTTAAATTATGCAAATATACATTTATATTTTTTCTATTTATCTAAGGCCTCGTAGATAGAATTATTGCTTCGGAATTCCGGCACTATTGTCTTAAGAATCCTTACTACTTCCACTTTATCTCTTCTAAGAGAAGCTTTAGTAATTTGCCTAGTAAGCGTATCTATTTCTTCAAATCCCGTAGAAGGGTCTTTAGAGATCATAATTTTATCATTATGAGTAGGAAGTGTTTTAGCATCATCACTCAAGAGTTCTTCATAAAGCTTTTCGCCAGGCCTTAATCCCGTATAAATGATCTTAATATCAATATTAGGTTCGAATCCTGATAATTTGATCATTCTTTTAGCAAGATCAAGAATTTTAACAGGTTCCCCCATATCAAATACAAAAATTTCACCTCCTTCTCCCATTGTTCCAGCCTGAAGTACAAGTTCACATGCCTCCGGAATCGTCATGAAATATCTTACAATTTCCGGATGAGTGATGGTTACCGGGCCTCCTGCTTCAATCTGTTTTTTAAAATGGGGAATCACAGAACCGTTGGACCCTAATACGTTTCCAAATCTTGTTGTAATAAACTTGGTAACATTACCCTCTACATTTTGAAGCGACTGTACAAAAAGTTCCGCAGCTCGTTTTGAAGCTCCCATAACGTTGGTAGGATTTACAGCTTTATCTGTAGATACCATTACGAACCTGTTCACTTTATATTTGCTGGATAATTTTGCGACGATCTTTGAGCCTAATATATTAACAAAAATTGCTTCATGCGGATTTTCTTCTACCAAAGGCACATGCTTATAAGCAGCAGCGTGATATACCATTGAGAAGTTATACGTCTGGAACAAAGATTCCATTCTGTGATGATTGGAAACATCTCCTAAAACAAATTTGAAAGCAATATGAGGAAACTTATCTCTCATTTCGAGTTCTATTTCATACAGAGGAGTCTCTGCCTGATCCAGAACTACAATTAAAGAAGGATTAAAGTTAGCAACCTGTCTTACAATTTCACTTCCTATGGATCCTGCTCCACCAGTTACTAATACTGTCTTATCAAAATGCCTGCTCTTAACTTTTTCGTTCTGAATTTTGATGGGTTTTCTATTTAATAAGTCTTCAATCTGTAGATTTCTGATAGATCCTCCCAAATCACTGTCTCTCAATTTTTGTACTGAGGGTGCTTTAAAGACATTAAGATCTTTCTCTAAAAATAAATTCACCCACGTATTCATCTCATCTCTGGCCATCATCTCTTTCACAATGAGAATTCCATCAATAATAAGATCTTCTTTCGTGTTTTCTTCTATTTTTTGTTTTCCGTAGATGGGCTTTCCCAGCAGAGACGCCCTTTTAGAATCTGTTCTTTGAGTTAAAAAGCCTACTACCTGATAAGGCAGGCTCGGATTATCCAGAATAGCACGTGCAATTGCAATTGATTGTTCGTCAATTCCTAACACCAAAATTCTTTTTTTCAATGCACTTCTTCTATACTCTCTTACAATATGGAAAAACTCTTTCACATATAATCTGAAAAGAAACAATCCCATAAATGAAATTACAAAATAAAGCATCAGATAAGGAGTAAGTATAAACTTAGATCCTGTAGTCCAGAAATAAAGAATATTGATCGTTCCAATTGCCAGCATTGTGCAAAAGCAGGATATCAGAAGCTTAAATAAATCTATAAAGGTTGAGTGGCGAATAATTCCGGCATACGTCTTGAAGAGATACATAAAAGCAGTATTTGCAAGAATAATAAAAACAAAAATTAAGCTTTTATCTTCATGGTATATAAATTCCTGCTTGGTAATTTTTTCGATAATGTAAGTGGAAAGAAATAAAGATATAACCAGAATAATAATGTCTATTACAAGAATTATCCATCTAGGAAGATATCTTACGTCTGAGAGATTGACAACATTATCCCCTCCAAATATTGTTTTTCTAAGAGAATCGTACATTGTCTATATTGGTGTTCATATTTAATTAAATTGTAATATCTGATCATCTGATCAAAGATAATTCCGATACAATCATGCAAAAATAAAATAATTTTATTTCAATATGTTGAAATCAGAAATAAATTTGATGTTATATTTATGAAATCTAATAATTCCATTACGGCACAGCTAAATTCACGGACAAAAATCATACCATATAAAGTCTTATAAAGGCGATATTTATCTATAAAAAATCCTTTATTCCAGCTGTTTTAGGTTTGTTATAATTATTAAATCTTTATGTATCAATCTCTTTCAAAGAACTGATTGTTTTTTTGTAAAAAGTCATATTTCAAGTTTTTTTAAATTCATTAATATATTATTCAAAAATATCAATTATTTTCTCATATTCAAAACCTTTACTCATCAAATATTTTATAGTTTTGCTTTTTTTTTGATATTCTTTCAAACCATTTTGTTTAGAATAATACCCTTCAAAAATTTTTCTGATAGTATTCTCGTAATCAGAATCATCTATCTCATCAAAACATGAATTGATCAATCTTTCTGAAATCTGTTTTTGCTTCAGATTCATTTTTATTTTAGTCTTACCCCAATGTTTGATGTAAAATTTGCCTCTGATATAGCTTCGTGTAAACCTTTCTTCATTCAGATAGTTTTCTTTCAGGAGATATAGAATAATTTCTTCTTTAGCTTCATCAATAAGCAGAAACTCTCTCATCTTCTGTTCCACTTCTGCATGGCAGCGGTCCTGGTAAACACAGTAATTGACCAGTTTTTGTTTGATTTCTTCGAAAGTGTAAGATTTCTTTTCCATTTGAATAAAAAAAGAATGAGCTGTCTGCCCATTCTTTATATAATATTGAAATGCCTGTTAGTAATTAAACAAAGCTTTTCCTTCCATTAATTCGTTAACTTTCTTTCTTACAGATGTAAGAACTTCTTCATTTTTGATATTGTCTACCACTTCAGAAATCAGTCCTGCAATAGTATCCATATCATTTTCTTTCAATCCTCTTGTTGTAATTGCTGCCGTTCCTAATCTGATACCAGATGTTGTGAATGGAGATTTATCATCAAAAGGAACCATGTTTTTGTTGCAGGTAATATCAGCAAGTACTAATGCTTTTTCTGTTTCTTTACCATTCACGCCTTTGTTTCTAAGGTCTACCAGCATTAAGTGGTTATCTGTACCTCCGCTTACGATATCAAATCCTTTGTCGATCATCGCTTTTGATAGCGCCTGGGCATTGGATTTAACTTGTTTTGCATACGTTTCAAACTGTCCGTCCAAAGCTTCACCGAAAGCTACTGCTTTACCAGCAATCACATGCTCAAGCGGCCCTCCCTGAATACCTGGGAATACGGCTCCGTCTAATACCTGGCTCATCATTTTGATTTCTCCTTTTGGAGTTTTGTGGCCATATGTATTTTCAAAATCTTTACCCATCATGATCATCCCTCCTCTTGGACCTCTCAGGGTTTTGTGGGTAGTAGTAGTTACTACATGACAGTGCTCAAATGGTGAGTTTAATAACCCTTTTGCTACTAAGCCAGCCGGGTGAGCGATATCCGCCCAAAGGGTAGCTCCTATTTCATCTGCTACTTCTCTGAATTTGGCATAATCCAAATCTCTTGAATACGCGGAAAAACCGGCAATAAGCATTTTTGGTTTTTCTCTCAGAGCAATTTCTCTCATCTGGTCATAGTCAATAAGACCTGTTTCCTGCTGAACTCCGTAAGAAACCACATTATATTGGATACCGGAAAAATTCACTGCAGAACCATGAGTAAGATGCCCTCCCATCGAAAGGTCCATCCCCATTATTTTATCACCAGGTTTCAAAACTGCAAGATAAATGGCTGCGTTCGCCTGAGAACCGGAATGTGGCTGAACATTCACATAATCTACTCCGAAAAGTTCTTTTGCTCTGTTGATAGCCAATGTTTCAACCTCATCTACAACTTCGCATCCTCCGTAATATCTTTTTCCGGGATATCCTTCAGCATATTTATTTGTCAGTACACTTCCCATTGCTTTCATCACGTTTTCAGAAACAAAGTTTTCTGATGCGATAAGCTCTAATCCATGAGTTTGTCTTTGTCTTTCCTTTTCAATCAGGTCGAAAATAATATCCATTTTACTTTTAGTTTTTGAAATTTCCACCCCAAATGTACGGAATTTTCATTGAGATTTCTCTATTGAAAAAATGATTTTAGACACTAAAAAATGAAAAAACCTGTCAATAAATCTAATATTATGATCCTTTCAACCTGATCAAAAATTCTTTAAAATTCTTCGTCTGCAATTTCTTTATTAACCACAGCACCTGCAAAATTCCCCTGTGCAACAGCATTAGCTACGGAACGCATCATCGTTACATTGTCTCCACAGGCAAAAACTCCGGGAACATTTGTTTTCTGCATCATATCTACTTTAATAAATCCCTGTTCTGTAAGCTCACATCCCAGATCAGCGGACACATTAAGATTTTGTTCAAAAGGAATTTTAGCATATAAAGCCTGTAAAGGAACTTCTTTCCCGTTTTTGAAAACAATTTTTTGAATAGATCCACTTTCATGTTTGAACTCTTCAATTTCATCTTCATTAAGGATGATTTTATTCTGCTTTAGTTTTTCAGTTTGTTCATCAGTAAGAACAGCTTTTCCATTGGTAAAGAGGGTAAGTTTTTTAGTCAGATTAAAAATCAGTTTTGAAAACTCGTAAGCCATATCTCCATTGGAAAGAATTCCGGTAATTTCATTTTTCACTTCATAACCATGACAGTATGGGCAATGTATAACAGAAATCCCCCAGCATTCAGCAAATCCGGGAATATCCGGCATTACATCCTTTACTCCGGAAGCCAGGATAAGCTTTTTAGCATGGAATTTTTCTCCTGATGACGTTTCAATCCTAAAACCTCCGGTTATTTTTACTGTTTTGATGACTGTTCCGTTATAAAAGCGGACCGTGTTGTATTTTTCGACATCTTTTTTGGCCAGGTTTGCAATTTCTCCCGGTGTTTTCCCATCATGGGTAACAAAGTTATGGGAATGAGGAGTCTGCCTGTTACAAGGTTTTCCGTTATCAATAATCAGGACATTTCTTAAAGATCTTCCTAATGACATTCCTGCTGATAATCCTGAATAGCTTCCTCCTATTATAATGACATCAAATTTTTTATTTTCCATAGTTCAGTTGATAATTGATAGTTGATAGTTGATAGTTGATAGTTGATAGTTGATAGTGCAAAGTTAACATAAAATCAAACAACGCAACAAAGTTGCAATAACATTTATCTATTAACTTTATTTTGTCAACAAAACATCATTTACAATCTTATGAAAACTACTTCCATTCATTTTTTGTCTCATCAATTTCATCCTGAATTCTTTTATTGATATCTATTTTTGCTCCCTGTAAGCTGAAAATTGCCGTTCCTCTTTCTCTTGCATATGGATTGGCAATAGAATCCTTTAATTTTGCAACTTCAAAAAAAGAACCGGATTCCTTAAGCTCTTTTCCTGCTTCGGGAGCATCCTTGACCCTGATAACATTTTTATATTTTTTGCTTACATCTATCCAATTGATATAATCTGCATGAAATGACATCGCCACAATACCCGCTTTTGAATAATAATTAATTGCTCCTGCCTGGCCATAATTATCACACAGCACCATGGTATTTCCTGACTTTGACAGACGGGAATATTCTTTATCTACTTTCTGAGCCAATTCTTTCCAGCCTTGCATATCGGCAAAGTCTTGTGGCAAAGGATGGTCTTTTCCGTCTTCCCAGCGAAGCAGTCCGAATTTCTTATACTGATCCTGATGGGATTCGATATACTCAGGACTTTTATTGGGAAAGGCTACATTATATAAAGGAAGAAATAAAAGTATGGGAATAAGTATGCTAACCGGTTTCAAAAACCTCTTCCAGCCTTTTTCAAATACACATCCAAGAAAAACAGCACCAAAAGCAATATACACAGGGTAAAGACCTATCGCATAATAATCTTTGGCTTTAAAAAACAAAAACAAAGTGATTGTGATCATATAGCTCCAGAAGAAAAACCTGAATTTTTCAAAAGGTTTATACAACAGTAATGCTCCCCAGCCTGCCACTATAACAAAAACGACACCTATGAAAAAGAGGATCTGAGATTTCATAAAACCCATTCGGTCTACATGTACAAGTTGTTTTTCAGAAAGTTCTTTCATATGATGAACGACAGGGAAATGGTTCTGATACTGCCAAAGAAGGTTCGGAAATATGATGACTAAAGCTATAAGAGCAGCCCAATATACGTGAGACTGCATAAAAATTTTCCTTTGCTCCGTTAACAATAAAGCGGGGATAAGCCCCAATAATGAAAATGCAATATTATATTTATTCAATATTCCTATTCCAAAAATGACTGCTCCTATGTAAATCCACTTTACTTTTTGAGAATTAAAATATTTAATCAGACTATAATAAAGGAATAGCCACAGAAAAATTTCTAAAGACGTAGGCTGAAACAGCATATTTACCCGAAGAAGTACAGAAAATAAGATTCCTAAAGAGGCAAGTATTTTAGCAAACAGGCTTCCATTAAGTTCTTCAACGGTTTTCCAGGTCAGTACAATTGTTAAAGCTCCGAACAGAGCTGGAAAAAATTTAACCCAGAATATGGAATTCCCCAACATTTTAATCATCCATGCAAGCCAGGAATTAACGGGAGGCACAGAGAGATATCCCCACGCCAGATGATTGGCCTGATCAAGATGCAGGTATTCATCTCTGTGAAGTTCATACTCGGGGCTTATCAGTGAGTATTGAAGAGCAAATTTCGCAATGATAAAAAGAAGCAGAATCCAATAGTCTTTTTTCATGGGGGTAGAGTTTGGAATTTAGAGGTAAGACAATCTAAATCTCTATTTTGTTACACTTATGCTATTTCAAACTTATTATCAATAATTTCAGTTTTAATCTTCTGAATATTTCCGGACCAATACTTAATTTCCTCAATCTTCTTAGGACATTCTTCAACAGGAATCTTCTGACAGGCAGCTAAATATTCCTGATAGGTTTTCAATATATTATTCAGGTATGTTTCGTAGTCTTTAGGATTTTTAGGAATATATCCTATTCCATCGCAACCACATGAATGAAAACACTTCCCTGTTTTAAAAAGACTTTCTACGACTTTCCATTCTTTGACTGCTGTTTTTTTAGGGGCCTTGAAATCTTTCCCAAGATCAGCCATCACATTGCCGCACTCAGGACATTTTATAGTTCTGTTTTCAATCTCTGAAACAATTTTCTGTAACTCTTTTGTTTCTGTTTTTGTAAAAACAGATCCTACTTTACGAATTGACCGCCCATTAGGTTCGTGATATACTTTTTCTTTTTTAATCCTTTGTACAATATCATATGCATCCGGCTGTTTAAATGATTTTCGGCATTTAAAACAGACATAATGTGATTTATAAGTTTTTACAGCGTATCGACACATTTTTCAGGGATCTATGTGATTTAAATATAGGAATTTACTTCTTTAAAAGGTTTTGATATAAAAAAGAATCCCGGAGAAAAAAATTCATCCGGGATTCACAGTTTAAAAGTGTATAGTGTAGTTTATTATTTTTTATTCGCTTTTTCTTTCAGCTCTTCTTTGTCTTTATCAGATGGGTTCCAAACTTTTACTTCAGTGTCTTTTGTAATGTTTGATCCCGGAAGAATCTGAACGTTGATACCGTCACTTGCTCCCAATTTCAAATATACTTTCTTGAATTTCCCGTCTTTTTGTTTCGCTTCTACAAAAGGAACATCTTTTCCTTGTTTCTTTTCATACTGAACCAAAGACTCATCCAATAGCAATGCATTTTTCTGAGAACTTAAAACAATTTCACCATTTGCAGAAAAACCTGCTCTAATATACTCATTATTAGGATTAGTTACATTACCTTCTACCGGAAATTTAATAGTTCCTGCATTATCTTTTCCCTTAGGCGCGATCATGGTTAGTTTTCCCGGGAAAGTTTTGTTTTGAAGAGCACCGATTACGATGTTCATGTCCATACCTTCGCTTAGTTTTCCAGCTTGAGCTTCATCAATTTCACCTTTGAAGATCAAAACATTCAGATCTGCAACTGAGCAAATTGTAGTACCTGCGTTAAAGTTATTAGCTTCAATCACCTGGCTTCCTGCTTTTACAGGAACTTCAAGTACGGTACCTGAAGCTTTGGAACGGATCTCCGTAGTAGCTAAGCCCTGTCCTTTAAGTTCAGGAGTTGCTCCTGTCTTAGCAATCTGCAATCTTTTTTGAGCGGTATTCAACTGCTGCTGAGCATTTTTCAAGGTCTGCTGCTGGGAGAATAACTGTTGCTGAGAATTAAGAAACTCCTGCTTAGAAGCCACTCCCTGCTTGTACAGTTTATCCTGCATCTCAAACTGCTTCTGCATATTCCCGACATTCATCTGAGCATTGCTGATCTGGATCTGTGCATTCTGAACTTCCTGCTGAGCGGCATTTACTTCAGAGATGCTTGGTACAATTTTCACTGTAGCAATCAGCTGCCCAACTTCTACCTTATCTCCTTCTTTTACTAAGATTTTATCTATAATCCCTGCAATATTGGGTTTAATTTCAATTTCTTCTTTGGGAACAATTTTTCCTGTTGCCATTACTTTATCATCCATATTCTGAATAGTTGGCTTACGGGTTAGGAAAGCCTCTCCCTCTTGAGAATTAGATTTTATAAGATAGCCAAGCCCTGAGAACAATGCCACTGCAAATAAAAGCCCCAACACTATATAAATGGCTTTTTTCCAGGTGAATTTCTTTTTCATATGTATAGTTTATTTTTTATTAAATAGATTGAATGATTTAAAAACTAAAAGATGAATCGGGAATACTATTGATCTGATCATCACAATTTTCAAATTATTTTATTTTCAAATTAATTAATTACTCTGTTCTTAATGCTTCAATAGGTCTGATCTTTACGGCTCTCTGCGCGGGGATCATCCCGATTACCAATCCTAAAATCACCATTACAGCCATCGCCGCAAAGACGTTTCCATAGTTGACTGTCGGATTATAGAATGGAAAAGAATCCTGTCCTTGTGTAACGGCATTGAGAATCATCAGCACAAAAATTCCAAACATAAAGCCCAGTAATCCCGAGGAGAGCGTAATCACAACACTTTCCAGCAAAATCTGATTTCTTACTTCTGATGGCTTCGCTCCCAATGCTCTTCTGATCCCGATTTCTTTGGTTCTTTCTTTTACTGTAATCAAAAGGATATTTGAGATAGCAATTACTCCGGCAAGGATTGTCAGTGTACCCACAATGATTGTTAATAACTGCATTCCCGTAAGGAAACCTGTCAGCTTTTTAAACTCTTTTCCGAGGTTGAAGCTTCCGAAAGCATTGGTATCTTCAGGCGAAACTTTATTTTTTGTCTTCAACTCCTGCTTTACGTCTTCTTCTACGGAATTTACATTGGCATTAGGTTTACTTACAATCGCAAACATGTCTATCTGATCTCCTGCATTATACATTTTTGTATAGGTAGAAAGCGGGATAAAAGCTGTTTGGTCATTTTCAAACCCGCCGCCTTTTTTCACCCGGAAAACTCCGATTACATTAAAGAAGAGTCCTTTAATATTGATTGATTTTCCTATAGGATTTTCTTTTTTCTTGGCATCAAAGAAGTTTTTGTAAATTTCTTCTCCTATAACCACTACATTTTTATTTCCTGAAACATCGGCATCATTGATATAGCGTCCAAAGATCAGTTTTTTTTCTGAAATTTTATTTCCCACAGAGTAATCCCCGGTAAGCGAATACGTTCCATTCTTCCCGTTTCTTGACATTGCTTCCCCTGGTGTTCCGGTAAAGCTTCCTCTTGCATTTTGCGGCGATATATAATCTATGGCAGTTACTTTTCTTTTCAGCATTTCCATATCGTTTAAGTTCAGGTGAACTTCTCGTCCCTTAGGAAATCCTTCATAAGGAATAGATGTTTTCTGTGCCCAAAGAAATATTGAATTGGTAGCAAAGCCTGAAAATAATTTATCAAAGCCATTTTCCATCCCTTTTGCTGCTCCAAGAAGGCTTACATACAAAAACATCCCCCATCCTACGCCAATCATGGTAAGAAATGTCCGGAGTTTATTATTCCTCAATGAGTAATAGATCTCCTGCCAAGTATCTTTTTTAAATATGATATTCACCTTTCTGAATTATAAGTTATAAATTATGAGTTTCTGTCAATCTGTGTTTTAACGTATACTATTCTGTTCTCAATGCCTCAATTGGTTTAATTCTTGAAGCTCTGTATGCCGGTACAAATCCTGCGATCAATCCTGAAAAAATCAAAGCAATGAATGCCATAATAATGGCTCCCCATCCAACACTCGGGCTTTTGATGAAATATTCTTCAAGACTATTACCAATAAGACTTAATGTCAAAACCCCAATTCCTACTCCAATAAGTCCGGATACTACTGTAATCACCACACTTTCCTGAACAATCAGACCTACAATCCCACTTGGTTTTGCCCCAATAGCTTTTCGTACCCCAATCTCTTTGGTTCTTTCTTTTACGATATACACCATAATGTTACTGATCCCAATAATTCCCGCAAGCAGCGTCCCCATACCGATAAACCCGACAATCGCTGTAAGAACTGCCATAAACGCAAATGTATCATTCATGTTTTTTGCATTGTTCCAGACACGTACACCGTTTTCATCATCAGGAGAAACACTTTTTCTCGCTTTTAATTTATCTTTAAGCTCATCACCGTACTTAATAGCCTGGTCCGGAGTCAGTTTATCATCGTATGTAATATAGGCGATATTTACTGTATCAGACCCTTTCTTCATCTGTTGTAGAGTAGTAATCGGAACCGTAATATGTCTCTCATCTCTATCTCCTCCATCATCTGAAAAAACTCCAATGACCTTATACATTGTCCCATTAATATCGAGTTCTTTTCCTATAGGGCTCCCGTTTTTAATCAAATCCCGCTGAACCATTCTTCCAATGACTGCAACATTTAATTTCCTTTCCAAATCCATAGCGGTCAGATATCTGCCATCAATAACTTTTCTGTTTTCAATGACTTGTTCCCCGGGCTCAGCCCCATTAATCTGATAAAGGCCACTTTCTTTTCCATATTTCACCATTAAATTGGCACTATATCGGGGACTGGAAGGCCCAGCTTTTTTCTTATCTGCATTAATTAAAAAGTCATAGTCTGAGTTATTCATCGTTACATTTCGATCAGACTGAAGACCTTTATAAGCTAAAGAGGCTTTTCCTGTAGAAAAAATAATAAGATTTTTAGCATCTCCCGCAAATCCTTCAGAGAATGCATTCTGAAGTCCTTTTCCAATTCCAAAAAGTACAATGAAAATAAACAGTCCCAAAGCTACTGTAAACCCTGAAAGCACCGTCCGAAGTACATTACTCCGGATAGAACTGAATATTTCCTGCCAACGGTCTAGGTCAAACATAGTTTTTATTTTTTTACTTTGTAAAAAAGTCAATTAGCTACGCTCTCAATTTTCTTCGAAGTCAATTAACGTTGTGGTCAATTTATTCTTCACGAAACTTTAATTACGAAGCAAATTCATTTTTACATTTCTAATCCTTTTTCAACATTTTACTCAATAAGATAAATGTCGTTTTTATTAAATTCTCAATTTTTGTCAATCCTTGTCTTTCAATATAATTACAATCTATAACGATATCAAAACAAGAATCCAACTCAATAACCGATCCTCTGGCAATTTCAAAATACCTTTTCCTTTCCAGTTCAGATTTTCTTGAACATCCTTCAGTAATATTTAATACTACAGAAGTAGAAGCTCTCCTTATCTGGTCGATTATATTAAACTTTTCATTATCCGGAATTTTTGATAAAATTTTATAACATTCTATTTTTAATTCTCTGGCTGACTGATAAACATCAAGCTTATAATGATTTAGATTTAAAAACATTTTTATTTTTTTTCATATTCATTTGTGTGTGTGTATTTTTAAATTATTTGTCCTCCTCATTGTAAAATTCATTTGCGAAGCAAAATTGACCATTGACCATTCACTTATAATACTATCTGCTTAATAAACTCATCACTTTCAATAACTCCATCCTTCAGTACTACGTTTCTTTTGGTTTGTGCAGCTACATCCGGTTCGTGGGTCACAACGATGATTGTTTTTCCTTCATTGTTGATATCCTGAAGAAGCTTCATAATATCGTGAGTGGTTTTAGAATCCAGTGCTCCTGTAGGCTCATCTGCCAGCACTACTTTTGGATTGGTAATCAGTGCTCTTGCAATAGCCACTCTCTGTTTCTGTCCACCGGAAAGTTCACTCGGAAGGTGGTTTGCCCATTGTGCCAGTCCTACTTTTTCAAGATATTCCATAGCTTTCTGATTTCGTTCTCTTCTCGTTACATTCTGATAGTACAGAGGAAGTGCTACGTTTTCCAAAGCTGTTTTATAATTGATAAGATTAAAAGACTGAAAAATAAATCCCAAAAACCTGCTTCTGTATTCTGCAGCTTTTACTTCTGATAAGTGTTCAATAGGAACCCCATCCAATTCATAAGTTCCCGAATCTTTTTCATCCAGAATCCCAATAATATTAAGAAGCGTAGATTTTCCGGAACCGGAACTTCCCATAATAGAAACAAACTCGCCCTCAGAAATATTCAGATTAATTCCTTTGAGAACATGAAGTTTGCTTTTCCCTGTATCGTATGACTTATTTAAATCCTGAATTACTAACATTAAGTGATGTATGTTTTATACCCAATAAGTAGATGATATTTTCAAATTGTTACAAGAATAAAAATTTATTCAAATATTTTTTTGTTTAACACTTTAACCCTTTATTAATAATACTTTACACACTTTTGTTTAACCGTAACTCTAGATTTCCATGTATTTATCCTCAAGATAGTGGTCTAGCCTATTATCCTAGCCAGTTTCATGTAAATGTGGAAAACTTTTCCAGCTAAAAGTCAGCCTATTAGTATTTACCCCTTTCAAAATCAGTTCTTTTTTTCGAACTTTGCTATTAGTTCTTTACAAGAAATATGATTTTGCGAAAGTGAATAACTTTATTTTACAACACGCAGACAAACAAAAAGTTAAGTATTTCCGGAACGTTATCCACAGAGATCTAAATTATTTAATTATAAAGATATTTAATATGGGAATTTTTGATAAAAGAGTAAGCTATAAGCCATTTGAATACCCGGAGGTTCTTCAATTTGTAGAAGCAATCAACAAATCGTTCTGGGTGCATTCGGAAGTGGACTTTACTGCAGATGTTCAGGATTTTCATTCGCAGTTGGAACCACATGAAAAGCACGCTGTGAAAAATGCGCTGTTAGCCATTGCACAGATCGAGGTGTCTGTAAAGACATTCTGGGGAAATTTATACAACCACCTTCCAAAGCCGGAATTCAATGGATTAGGATCTACTTTTGCAGAATGCGAGTTCCGTCATTCTGAAGCATATTCCCGTTTATTAGAGGTATTAGGGTATAATGATGAATTCCTTAACGTGATTGAAATTCCTGCGGTAAAAGGAAGAATCGAGTTTTTAGGAAATGCTTTAAAGCATGCGAATTCTGCGACTCCGAAAGAATATGTTTCTGCTTTATTGTTGTTCAGTATTTTGGTGGAAAACGTTTCTCTTTTCTCGCAGTTTGCCATCATCCTTTCTTTCACAAGATTCAAAGGATTCATGAAAAATGTTTCCAATATCATCGCATGGACTTCAGTAGATGAGCAAATTCACGCAAATGCAGGGATCTACCTGATCAACAAAATCCGTGAGGAACAACCTGACTTATTAACAGACAGCGATATTGAAGACATCTACACTTTAGTAGACGAATCTATCGCAAGAGAAGGTGATATCCTTAGCTGGATCTTCGAATTAGGAGAAATCGACAATGTTTCCAAGGAAGACTTGTTAAACTTCATGAAATACCGTGTGGATGACAGCTTGAAAAAAATCAACATGAAAACAAGATACAACATCACTCCTGAGCAATACAAACCAATGGTGTGGTTCGAGGAAGAAGTTTTCGCCAATTCATTAGATGATTTCTTTGCAAAAAGACCTGTAGACTATACGAAGCACGATAAGAGTATTACCGCAAACGATTTGTTTTAATACAGAGGCGCGAGCGAAGCGAGCGTCAAAGCAGTCAGTATGAGGGTTATCCTTTTCTGATTAATAATAGGAATTGCTGTTCATTAATAAAGCACAAATACAGAAGAAATGATCAATGTAATAGTAAGCTATACGGTAAACCCGGAATTTGTTCCAAACAATAAAACCAATATTCAAAAATTTCTGGAAGATTTCAAGAATTTAGATTCTTCCACCTTTGAATATAAAGTTTTTGTAAAGGAAGATGGTGTTACTTTTGTACATTATTCAAACTACATCAACGAAGAAGTTCAGCATGAAGTTTTGAATGTTCCGTCTTTTAAGGAATTTCAGAGGTTAAGAGACGAAAGCGGGCTGAACGGTTCCCACAAAGTAGAAATTTTACAATCAATAATATAAAAAAACAAAATTCCGGAGTGATTCTCTCATTCCGGAATTCGAAAATATAACATCTATGGAAGAGCAAAATTCAAATATATGGTGGCTCAATGAAGAGTCTGAGCAGATGCTGAACAGAGGATATCTGTTGAAAGGTGAAACGGTAGACGGTGCTATCGACAGAATTACCACTGCCGCTGCAAAAAGGCTATACAAGCCTGAACTTCAACCGGCATTCAAAGAAATGATCACAAAAGGATGGATCAGCTTCTCTTCTCCTGTATGGGCGAATATGGGAACAGAAAGAGGGCTTCCTATCTCATGTTTCAACACTCACATTCCGGACAGTATTGAAGGAATTACTCATAAAATGGGTGAAGTCATCATGCAGACTAAAATCGGAGGTGGTACTTCAGGATATTTCGGAGAATTGAGAAACAGAGGAACAGCTGTTACTGATAACGGGAAATCTTCAGGGGCAGTTTCATTTATGAAGCTTTTTGATACGGCTATGGATGTTGTTTCTCAGGGAGGGGTAAGAAGAGGTGCATTTGCTGCTTACTTGGATATTGACCACGGAGATATTGAAGAATTTTTATCTATTAAAGATATTGGTAGCCCGATTCAGAACCTGTTTACCGGAGTATGCGTACCAGATTACTGGATGCAAGACATGATAGACGGTGATATGGAAAAACGTAAAGTTTGGGCAAGAGTACTGGAAAGCCGTCAGCAAAAAGGTCTTCCCTATATTTTCTTCACAGACAACGTGAACAGAAATAAACCTCAGGTTTATAAAGATTTAGGAATGACGGTAAATGCAAGTAACCTTTGTTCTGAAATCATGCTTCCGTCTACTATGGAAGAGTCTTTCATCTGTTGCCTGTCTTCTATGAACCTTGAACTGTACGATGAGTGGAAAGATACGGATGCTGTAAAATTAGCAGTATATTTCCTTGACGCTGTATTATCAGAGTTTATTGATAAAACTGACGGAAATTATTACTTACAGGGGGCAAGAACTTTCGCAATGCGTCACAGAGCTCTTGGATTAGGAGTTTTAGGATACCATTCTTATTTACAGAAAAATATGATTCCGTTTGAAAGCTTTGAAGCAACTCAGTTCAATGCAAGAGCATTCAGACACATTAAAGATCAGGCTGAGCAGGCTTCAAGAGAGCTTGCCAACATCTATGGAGAACCAGAAGTATTGAAAGGGTACGGATTAAGAAATACTACAACAATGGCTATTGCTCCTACCACTTCAAGTTCTGCAATCTTGGGACAGACTTCTCCGGGAATTGAACCTTTCTCTTCCAACTATTATAAAGCAGGTCTTGCTAAAGGAAACTTCATGCGTAAGAACAAATACCTTGCAAAATTATTGAAAGAAAAAGGATTGGATAACGAAGAAACATGGAGAACAATCATGTTGAATCACGGATCTGTACAGCACCTGAATGAGCTTACTCCTGAAGAAAAGGCAGTATTCAAAACATTCAAAGAAATTTCTCCAATGGAGATTATCTCTCAGGCAGCGCAGAGACAGCAATACATTGACCAGGCGCAGTCACTGAATCTTCAGATTCCTTCTACAATGCCTGTAAAAGATGTTAACTACCTTTATATTGAAGCTTGGAAAAAAGGAGTAAAAACTCTTTACTACCAAAGAAGTTCATCTGTTTCAAAAGAAATGATGGTTAACTTCGTATCATGTTCAAGCTGTGAGGCATAGGATCAAGTAATAAACACGCTATATTTAAAAAAGCACACTTTTTAGTGTGCTTTTTTTATTGATCAGAGCTTTTACAGGTCATTTATGCCAAAAAATCAAGAGAAAAGCATCTTTTTTAAACTGAAAATCAATAGTAAAAACCAATATAAAATAGATAAAATTAAACCATAATATGCTTTTATTAATAAGTTTTACTTAAAACTAAGAAATAAACCTACACACACCTAAAAGAGTTTTTTTTCAAAAAAAAGAAATTATATTTACAACATCTGATTGTACACAAAGGGATTTGTAACATTATCTGATAACTAAAACTCAAATATGAAAAAACTTTTATTTACCTTATGGGTAAGCGGATTTTCTATCGCTTACTCTCAGAATCTGAATTTTTCTGATGCAAAATTTAAAGCTTTACTTCTAAGCTCAAATGCAGCTAACCAGATTGCACAAGACTTTAATGGAAACTCGATTGCCATAGATAATAACGGTGATGGAGAAATCCAGCCTTCGGAAGCACAACAGGTTAAAGTTCTGACGATCAGGTTAGATTCTGACCAAATGTATATTGATCCTAATGGTAATACATTCGATCCGGCTAATATCAATAGTACATATTATAACAGCCACCTGCCAGACGGGATTTCGGATGCTTTACTGTTCCCCAATCTCGAGGAACTTTATTTCTGGAACACCAGAACTGCCAACATCAGCTTTACCAATAATACTAAAATCAAAAAAGTACAGGGAAGTCCTTTTTATTATGATTTATCACAGGGAGGCCAATATATAGCTTCTCCTATTAATCTTTCTTTCGATAACTGCTCAGGAATTCAGAATATTGCTGATGTCATTGCCTATCAGAGTTCCGGTAACCCATGGTATCCTGATGAAAACAGCTTAAGGATAAAAAACTGCCATCAAATCAATAATAATGCATTGATCAGTTCTGCAGAGCTTAGAGAACTGTATATTGAGAATTCCAATATTCAGACTCTTACATTTGATTCCTGTAAATTTTTAGAAAAGATTGTCGTTCCTAATCTGAATACTTTAACCAAAATTTCAGTAACAGGAGGTTTCACCTCTTCAGGCAATTCAGAGCAGAATATTGAGCTGATTGCCAATAACTGCACAAACCTGCAGGAGATCATCGCAGATACGGATCATTATGAATCAACAGGGTCATATTTCTCTAGTGTAAACCTTAATGGCTGCTCTTCTTTAAAGAAAATAATGGGACTGAATGCTCCATCTATTGATTTTAGTACAGCAGGACTAATTAACCTTGAAGAATTAGACTGTTCTTTCTATAACAGATATATATATTCTACCACTTCCGGAACTTATTTCGGGGATGTAACGACATTAAACCTTGCAGGTCTTCCAAAACTAAAAATACTGAAGGCTTTCAATCAAAAGATCGCCAATAATGTAAACTTCAGCGCTGCACAAAAATTGGAAAGTATTGACCTCACCAATTCCTGCGGGTATATGAATACGGTAAACACCAATAACCTTTCCCATCTGCACACCTTAAAAACGGATCGTTTTATAACCAACGGTACACAGGGAGCAAACAATCTTCAGAATATTTTCACTAAAAACTGTACTGCGCTCACGAATTTTGCATTCGACAATAATAATGACTTGAGAAAACTTGATTTGGAAAATTGTCCAGGCTTACAGAATTTGTCAATAGGGTATATGTTCTCTAACTTAGAAGAAATCAATCTCAGCCAATGCACCGGGTTTAAAGATATTATGGTAAGCAACACAAAAATATCCGCTCTGGACACCAAAGACTGTGTTGCCCTGCAATCATTGAGCCTGTCCTATAATGACCTCCTTGCTTCAGTCAATACTTCAAATAATACAAATTTAGAATCATTAACATTGGCAAATCTACCTTTACTTACTCAAATCAATACTGCTGCTAATATTAATCTGAAGAATATACATTTTAATACCTGTCCTCAGATTACTCAGCTTGATCTTTCCACCTCATCACATCTGGAATCCGTTACTTTATGGAATATGTCTAATCTCACTTCTGCTAATCTGAGAAATGGCTCTATAGAAGAGCTCATTGATTTTACCAATAACAATTCTAATCTATCCGTTTGCGTGGATGATGCTCAATTAAATGAACTTCAGACCATGTACCCTGATATCACATTTACTACAAACTGCAGCAATTCTTTCCTGAAGAGCGACAGTCCAAACTTCAAAACAAAACAGATCAAAGTTTTCCCTAATCCGGTAAAAGATATCCTGCAGATCAGCTCCGATACTTCTATAAAAAATATTAAACTTATTGATTCTCAGGAAAGAATTATTTTGGACAGAAGCTTCAATCAGGCTATTGTAAATATTGATCTTTCAGACTATCCTACTGCTGTTTATATCATAAAAATTACTACTGACAAAACTCAGGCTACCAAAAAAATCATTAAAAAATAAATAATTTCAATACAATTATTTCCATTAAAAATCATAGAAAGTTCTATGATTTTTTTGGTTTATATTTGTGTTTATTGTTTAATACCAAAACTACAGATATGAAATTCGGACAAGTAGAAGACCCGTCAAAAATAGATTTCACATTACCAAAAGACCATCCTAAAACCAAGGAAATGCTGGCTCTTAATAAAAAAGGACTGGAAAATATTTCTATCGGATGTGCAAAATGGAATAAAACGGATCTTAAGGGATTTTATCCTAAAGGAACTAAAGATGAACTGACCTATTATGGTACTCAGTTTAATTCTATTGAACTGAATGCTACTTTCTACGGAATGCCCACACCCGATCAGGTAAAAACATGGAAAGAGAAAACTCCTGAAAATTTTAAATTCTTTCCTAAGATCACCAATACAGTTTCTCATTTCAGAAGATTGATTGATGTAACTGATCCGGTGACTCACTTTGCTTCGGCAGTGATCAATTTTGATAAAAAACTGGGAATGGCTTTTCTTCAGCTTCATGATAATTTTAAACCTAAGGATTATGACAGGCTGGAAAAATTTGTAAAAGAATGGCCCAAAGAAGTTCCTTTAGCCATAGAACTCAGAAATACGGAATGGTTTACTGATGAGGAGATCCTTAATACTACCTGTGAACTCTTTGAAGCTCATAACATCACCAATATCATCGTAGATACTGCCGGAAGAAGAGATATGCTCCATATGCGCCTTACTACACCTAATGCATTTATCCGTTACGTAGGAGCCAATGCTGAAAGTGACTATGAAAGATTGGATGACTGGTTAAAGCATCTTACAAAATGGAAAAAAGAAGGTCTTCAGAACCTTTACTTTTTCGTACACCAGAATATTGAAAAAGCTTCTCCTCTCTTATCCGCCTATTTTATCAAGAAGCTGAATGAAGAGTGGAAAACTGATCTTCATGTTCCGCAAATGGCAACGGAAAGTACGGGAACATTATTTTAGATCATATAAAGCAGCTACGCAATAAAAGATTGATGCAAACTCATTTTTCATAACGAAAAATTTTATAAATTAGAGTATAGTGTATTTCACGATACAGTATGCTTTAAAACATAAATCATGGAAAAAGAAATTTGCAAAATCAGTATTGCCAATAACTGGCGTGGTAATGAATATATTTTTTATGAAAACAACACCATAAAAAGAGTATATGATCATCACAGTCTTAATTCCAATAAAACGGAATGGATTACCCCCAAAGAAATCAGTAAACAAAGTAAAGACAAACTTATAAGATCCTGTCCCGAGGAATTCAAGGAACAAATTATGCTAATCCTGGATTATCCTTAGCAAAAAATAATGATGGGTAATGAGTGTACTAAAAAAGACTCATTACCCATTATTTTTTATTTATTTTTCTTCAGAAACAATGCCAGATTGAGAAACAGAAGCAGAAAGTCCAGTGCAATCCAGATCCCCAGTTTTGTATTCTCATAATTATAAGCATCCACCTGTTTTTTTGCCGATTCGGATAGTTTCATACTTTGGTTGATGTAATTCTGTACCTCTACAATCTGATCAATATTTTTATTCGGTACGGAATGCTGGGAAAAGTACACGAGGTTTTTCTTTCCGAGATAGCCTACGATCCAGTATTCATCAGATTTATCCATTTTCAGGTATTCTATTCTGTAATATTCCGGACGTATTTTACCAATATGTTTAGGCTCAAGGGTTATATTTTTATCACTTTTATTTACATTGATCAGGTAAAAATCCAATGCCTGAGGAAGCTTATTGATAACCTGCAGCCCTACAGAATTATCCACAAATGCCACAGCACTTTTCTTGATAAACCAATACGTAAAAACAGAAATTGAAAAAACTACTGTTACAATACGAAACAGCTTCGCCCACTTCGCCATACTTCCTGATTTTACCTTAAACAAGACCAGAGAAAGAACAGAAGCCAGAAATATTATAAAAATAATGAGTGTCATATTTTACAAAGATACTTCTTATCTCTATTTTATCTATATTTGCGCCCAAATTTTAATCCTAATTAACCATGAAAAAAACATTCTCGGTACTCTTTTCCTTCTGTATTGCACTCATCTGCGCTCAGATAAAATTTGAAAAAGGTTATATTATTAATAGTAATGATGTAAAAAAAGAAGTACTTATCAAAAACCAGGGATGGGCAAACAATCCAGACAGTTTCGCTTACAAAACGGATGAAAAATCAGGAGAAAATACCGGAACACCCTCTACAATTAAAGAATTTGGAATTTATAATGATGTAAAATATGTTACCTACAACGGAGATATTGATTATTCTTCTGATAATACTGGAGATCTTTCCTCCAACAAAGAACCTGAATTTAAAAAGGTTTCCGTATTCCTTAAGGAAATTGTAACCGGTAATAAAAATCTATACTCTTATCAGGGACAAAATGTAATAAGATATTTTTATTCTGATTCAAGTTCTTCTATTCAGCCATTGATTTATAAAAAATATTTTTTCAACGGAAACAATCTGCAGATTGCAGCAAATGAAGAATATATAAATCAACTGAAAACAATATTCTCAGATGATAATAATCTTCAGACACTTGTTACAAAAACAAGATATACAAGTAATGACCTGAATAAAATTTTTAAAGAATATAACAGTAAAATTTCTGGCACAGCTAATAAAGAATCATTCTCCGAAACTAAAAAAAATTCAAAATTTAACTTAGCTGTAAGACCCGGTTTTAACTTTTACTCCCCTGTGGAAATAACAAAAACTTTTAGTAATGAAGGTCTTCCTTCAAAAACCGGATTCAGAATAGGAGTTGAAGCAGAACTTGTATTACCATTCAATAAAAATAAATGGTCAGTTGTCCTTGAACCTACATTCTCTCTTTACAGTAATAAAGCAACGATAAGAACAAATGATAACCTGTATAGTATAAATGTAGACAATTATTCATTTATCAGTATTCCTCTAAGTGTAAGACACTACATGTTTATCAATGATAAATCAAAGATCTTTATTAATGCAGGTATCAATGCTCTGACTATAAAAACCAGTTCAGCAAAGGATTTCTCACTTGATTATGACGGATATGTTTTTGACAGATTAAAACTATCTTCATTCCAGGCTTTCAAAAGCGCTGTATTTGGAATAGGATATAATTATAATAACAAATACATTATAGAAGCAAGATATAATACCGGCATGAATCTATTTGAAGAAAAAGGGGCTGAGGCAAACCTAAAGTATACTTCCTTAATTCTGGGATATAATATTTTCTAATCTACATTCCATTCTTTATAAAACTGGTCGAGGAAATTCAGCATATAATTATGCCTTTCTTCGGCCATTTTTTTTCCTTTTTCGGTATTCATCATATCTTTCAGAAGTAATAGTTTTTCGTAGAAATGATTGATGGTTGTGCCATTTGATTTTTTATATTCTTCTTTTGACATTCCCAGTTTGGGCTTCCTATCCGGGTGATACATCAGATTATTCTTAAAGCCTCCGAAATTGAACGTTCTGGCAATTCCAATGGCTCCTATTGCATCAATACGGTCGGCATCCTGTACAATTTTAAGCTCAATAGATGGGTTTACCGGCGCCTGATCTCTGTTTTTAAATGAAATATTTTCGATTACAAATAAAACTTTCAGAATTGTTTCTTCAGGAACATTCTGCTCTTCAAGAAACGCTCTGGATATTTTGGGAGCAATAGTTTCATCACCGTTATGAAATTTTGGATCTGCAATATCATGAAGAAGTGCAGACAATTCTACCACCTCCTTATCACAGTCTTCGGTTTCTGCTATCTGAACAGCCAGTTTCCAGACTCTTTCAATATGGAACCAATCATGTCCTGCTTCTGCTCCTTCTAATTTTTCTTTTACAAAGGCTATTGTGTTGTCAATTGTACTTTTCATTTATCTATCAGTTCATTTAAAATAATATCCCAGAGTTTGCTATTGTAACTTCTAAAAAAATTGACGTGTCCGATTTCCTTTTTATCAGATTCTGAAACAGCGATCAGTCTGTGCGTTGGTTTAAGATTAGGATAGGTATCATTTAATAAGCTTAATACCCCTCTTTCTGTCAGCCAGATATCATCTTCTGCCCGGATTACAAATACTTTTTGTGTCAAATTTTCAGAAAAGTTATCAATTTTGTCCAACAGTTTGTTGGTTGATTTCTTGTTTAAAATTAAGGTTCTCCAGTCATATGCGCAATTTTTTGGAAGACTTTCTCCGAGTCCAAACCAATGTGCCGGAAAATACCCTAATAATGAAGTGGTTAACGGCTGTGCAATTCCAAACCCCAGATAGGCTTCAACTTTTGTTATCCCTTTAAGGTTGCCGACAAAAGCATTTTGTGTTCCAACAAAAAAAAATTCCTCAAATATTTCCGAGTCTTCATTCATTCCCAGAATTAAAGCACCTACAGAATGACCTAAGCAATACTTTTTGTGGTCTTTAAAGTTGGTTTTAATATATTGGGTTAAAGCTTTATAATCCTTTGAGCCCCACAATCTCATTGAACCATGAAATCCTCTCATGTTTTTCGGCTTGGAAAGTCCTATTCCTCTGTAATCATAAGTAATCACCGTAAATCCCTGTTCAGAAAAATAACTGGCAAAAGAAAAGTAAACCTGTTGTTTTACTCCTGTTGCCGAATTGATCAGCAATAGTTTTCCATTACTTTTTTCCGGTTTAAAGAGATGGGCAGCCAGAGAAATATGATCTTCCGTAGTAAGTATTAGTTTTTCCATAATATAAAAAGAAAAAATCCACTATAAAAGTGGACATTTTACTTATATTTTTATGTTAAGTTTCAGACTTTTGATATGTCGCAAATAGCTTTAAGAAAAGAAATCTGACATTCTTGGCAGCCCTGTCTGAGAACCTTTACCTCCGGAAACTCTTGATGAAACTTCATTTCCAAACTTCACACATTCTTCGATAGAGTTTCCATGGCAAAGTGCGATAGCAAATCCTGAAGTAAATGCATCACCCATTCCCATTTTATAAACTTTCTCATCTTTGTCGTTTCTGTAATATTTCATTTCAGTCCCGTCAAAATAAATAGTGGAATTGGTATCATCTCTTACAAAAACTTTATTGAAATATTTCTTAAGAACCTCTTCCCTTTTTTCTTCTCCGAAAATGGTGTATAATTCATTACTTTTAGCTACAATAAAATCAACCTTCTCTAAAATTTCTTCACTGACTCTCATTGCCGGAGAAGCATACAAACCTACTTTCTTTCCATATTTCTTAGCTTTTACAACAGTATGTTCTACCACCTCCATAGAAACCTCAAGCTGCACCAGCACAAGATCAGCAGTATTAAAATACTTATCTGCTTCGTCTATATGTGATTTGCTAAGATATTTATTGGCTGCCGGCACTACCACAATAGCTGCATTGCCGTGAGAAGTCGTCACATAAGCCGTTCCTGTAGCATCTTTATCTGTTTCGTGTACAAACCCTACATTCACATTTTCACTTACCAGATTTCTCATAATCTGCTGTCCAAGGGGATCCATCCCCACACATCCTATAAAGTACACACTTGCACCCAGCCTGGCAGTACCTACCGACTGATTGGCTCCTTTACCCCCAAAATAGCTATCTGACTTAACGGCTAAAACCGTTTCGTTGGGTGAAGGAAGTTTTTCGGTTTCAAGAACCAAATCTATGGATGAGCTGCCCACAACAATAATTCGGGGTTGTTCTGATAAGAAATTCATTGTGTTTTGTATTAGCTTTAAAATTTATAACTGACAAAATCGTGTTCCAAAAATAACTAATTTTAAATTAACTTATTTCTATAAATTCAGTAATTATTTTTACGGGCAATTGATTTTGATCATATGCTATATAACTGGCATAAAATCCTTCACCATATCCGGTTTCAAAAGCAAATATAGTTCCGGGATGTTCCTTTGCAGGTTTTAGGAAGGCATATTGGTCAATAGCTCCGTTTTCATCAAAGAAATACTCATGGAAAAATTCTTCATAAATTCCCATAAAATCTCCTCCTTTATTCTGGAATAACCTCTGTTCAAGCTCATTGAGACTGTTTTGAGTATCAACATCCATAAAACATCCCATCCCGCTTTCTACAGGATACCCAAAGATTTCTTCTTTTGCCAGATCTTTTATATTCTGTCCTGCTGTGGTTGCCAGTTTCCATTCTTTAATTTCAGCATTATTGAATACAATTTCGGCATAAGCCACACAGTTGCTGTCTCTTTCTTTGTGCACTATCACAGAAAAATCTCCCTTCGGAAATTCTGTGGTGAAAGGAAGCATATCATTGGTGATCAATGGATCGCAGGCAACCAGCTTTCCACTGGAAAGATAGATCTTTCCTGCTTCAAAACTTTCTAACAATGGATTTTCTACAAAATCCTTCGAGAATAGTTTTTTAATGTTTTCTATATGTGTCATTTTATTATTCTTTAAACCATCAGGCTGGATACAATTTTCATCTGTATCCAGCCTGAGATTTCTGACAAATTTATTGTCTATATTTTACAAACTTTTCAGTTTCTCTTCAAGGATCGCAATTTTATCCTGAGCATCTTTCTGCTTCTTACGCTCTACTTCTACAACTTCCGGCTTAGCATTGGCAACAAACTTCTCATTAGAAAGTTTTTTATCTACTGAAATTAAGAACCCTTTTAAATATTTCAATTCTTCTTCAGTTTTAGCTTTTTCTTCTCCTAAGTCTAAGTTTTCACTTAAAGGAATAGAAACCTCAGTCGCTCCTACCAGGAAAGTAAAGCTAGGCTTATCTGTTTTCTGTCCAAAATAGATTTCAGAAACATTAGCCAGTTTTCTTACTACAGCTTCATTGGCAAACTCAGATGCATTGGTGTAAACCTCCACAGCCTCTCTTGGTGAAATTCCTTTTGTCTGACGGTAGTTTCTAACTCCAGAAATCAATTCAGCTGTAATTTCAAAGTTTTTAATGACTTCTTCACTAAAGCTATCTGCATTCTTCTGCTGAGCAATAACAAGCGCTTCATCAATACTTCTTTCTGAAATCAATTGCCAAATCTCTTCAGACTGGAATGGCATGAACGGATGAAGTAACTTCATCAATTCTTCAAAGAAATAAATGGTTTTATCATAAACTTCTTTAGAAATTCCCTCTCCATAGTTAGGCTTGATTGCTTCAAGATACCAACCACAAAAATCATCCCAAATTAATTTATAGATCAAATGCAGCGCATCAGAGATTCTGAACTTCTCAAACTGATCATTAATTTCAACGATTGTTTTGTTCAGTTTATTTTCAAACCATTCGATAGCCTGGTTATCTGTAGCAATTGCCGGTTTATCCTCATGATTCCACATATTGATCAAACGGAATGCACTCCAGATTTTCGTCATAAAATTTCTTCCCTGAAGCATTAAGTCTTCATCAAAAAGAAGGTCATTTCCTGCTGCAGAGCTCAATAAAATTCCTACACGTACCCCATCGGCACCATATTTTTCCATTAATTCAATAGGATCCGGAGAGTTTCCTAAAGATTTGGACATTTTTCTTCTTTGCTTATCTCTTACAATTCCTGTAAAGTAAACATTTTTGAACGGAACTTCTTTTTTGTATTCCAGTCCGGACATGATCATTCTTGCCACCCAGAAGAAAATAATATCAGGGGCAGTTACCAGATCAGAAGTAGGATAATAATACTTGATATCTTTATTTTCCGGATCTAAAAGTCCTTCAAATACAGACATTGGCCATAACCAGGCAGAGAACCATGTATCTAATGTATCCTGATCCTGTCTTAGATTTTCCAGCGTAAGTTCCTTTCCGGATTTCTGTTTTGCTAATTCTAAAGCTTCTTCAGCTGTTTCAGCCACTACAAAATCTTCATCTCCTGTTCCGTAGTAAAAAGCTGGAATCTGCTGTCCCCACCATAGCTGACGGGAAATATTCCAGTCACGGATGTTTTCCATCCAGTGTTTGTAGGTATTTTTAAATTTCTCCGGATAGAATTTTACTTCATCATCCATTACCACATCTAAAGCAGGCTTAGCCAGTTCAGACATTTTAAGGAACCACTGTACAGAAATTTTAGGTTCTATTACCGCACCTGTTCTTTCCGAAGTTCCTACTTTATTGACATAGTCTTCAGCTTTCAGTAAAAGGTCTTTCTCTTCCAGTTCTTTTGCGATCTGCTTTCTTACATCAAATCTGTTCTTTCCTGCATAGTGTAATCCATGCTCATTAAGGTTTCCGTCATCATCCAAAGCGTCAATCATTTTCAGCTGATGTTTCTGTCCGATTTCGTAGTCATTCACGTCATGCGCCGGTGTAATTTTCAGAGCACCGGTTCCAAATTCAATATCAACATATTCGTCTTCAATAATTGGAACTACTCTGTTTACAATGGGTACAATTACATTTTTACCTTTTAAGTGGGCATATCTTTCATCATTAGGATTGATGCATACTGCAGTGTCCCCAAAAATAGTTTCAGGGCGTGTAGTAGCAACCGAAAGGAACTCTTCTGAGCCCTCAATTTTATATTTAAGGAAATACAGTTTTCCGTTCTGCTCTTTGAATATTACTTCTTCATCAGAAATATTGGTCTTGGCTTCAGGATCCCAGTTGACCATTCTGTATCCTCTGTAAATCTTCCCTTTATTATACAGATCTACGAAACTTATGATAACCTGCTGTGAAAGGTTATCTTCCATTGTAAAACGGGTTCTGTCCCAATCACAAGAACACCCCAGTTTTTTCAGCTGCTCAAGGATTGTACCTCCATATTTATGAGTCCAGTCCCAGGCATGCTTTAGAAATTCTTCACGGGTAAGATCTGACTTATTGATTCCTTCAGACTTCAATTTAGCAACAACTTTAGCTTCGGTAGCAATTGAAGCATGATCTGTTCCCGGAATCCAACAAGCATTAAACCCGCGCATTCTTGCACGACGGACCAGAACATCTTGAATGGTATTGTTCAACATATGTCCCATGTGTAATATTCCCGTCACGTTTGGTGGAGGAATGACCACGGTATATGGTGGTTTGTCATTAGGTTCTGAGTGGAAATATTTATTTTCCAACCAGTAATTGTACCATTTCTGTTCTGTTTCCTGTGGATTGTACTTTTCTGAAATCTGCATAAATTCTATTTCTTTGGCTTGCAATTTGCAAAAATAGTCTAAAGAAAAAAATTTTTAAGCATGAATTAAAATAATTTTTAACTTTGTTTCACAAAATTTATCTAACAAACGTATTAACATTCAAGAATATGAAAAAATTAATTGCAGGAATTGCATTATTCGGGACATTTGCAATTGCATCTGCACAAACGATTACATTTGATAAAACAACTTTCGACTACGGTACTATCAAGCCTAATGCTGATGGTACGAGATTCTTTACGGTAACGAATTCAGGTGATAAGCCTTTGATTCTTTCAAACGTAAAGCCTTCTTGTGGATGTACAACTCCTGAGTTCAGCCAGGATCCTATTATGCCTGGTAAATCCGCTAAGATCAAAGTTGGATACAACACTGCTATTCCTGGAGGTTTCAACAAAATGATTGAGGTTTTCTCTAATGACCCTGCAAACAGTAGAAGTGTAATCTACATTAAAGGTAATGTAGACGCTAATGCTCCTGCTCCTGTTGCTGAGGCAAAAGTATTGACTCCTGCAGAGCAGAAAGAAGCTGCTAAAGCAGAGAAAAAAGCTGCTAAACTAGCTAAAAAGGCTGCTGCAAAGTAATCTCTACTCAAAAAAATAAAGAAACCGTCTCCATAGAGACGGTTTCTTTATTACATTTATGTTTGTTAAGACAGCAGATGACACGTAATGAATGGTAGGAAATGACATTGAAATTTATTATTTAGGTTTTGGCTGAGGCCCTTGGATTTATTTTTCTTTAAAGTGGCTGGGCTAAAGCCCACCCCTATTGAATTTTATTAAAAAAATCTTTTAATCTTTTAATCTTTTAATCTTTTAATCTTTTAATCTTTTAATCTTTTAATCTTTTAATCTATATGGACACCAATTTCTCAGATAATTTTAAGGTAAATGGAAAATTTTCAATAAAAAAAACTTCAACATCTTATAAAGGAAAACTCACCAAAGAAGACGGAGAGCAAATGCTGATTCAGGAGAAAGAAAAGCTTCGTGAACTGCAGGAAAGATTATATGCTGACGGAAGCCAGTCTCTTCTTGTTGTGTTACAGGCTATGGATGCAGCGGGAAAAGACAGTATGATAGAACATGTTTTCGGAGGGGTAAATCCACAAGGATGCAATGTGACCAGTTTTAAGACGCCAAGTTCTAAAGAATACTCCCATGATTTTTTATGGAGACATTATCTTGCATTACCACAGAAAGGAATGATCGGGATTTTCAACCGTTCCCATTATGAGAGTGTTCTGGTCTGCAAAGTACATCCTGAATATAATTTAAGTGAAAAAACATGGTCTTCAGTAAAAGATTTCGACAATAAATTCTGGGAAAACAGATATGAAAGTATCAGGAATTTTGAAAAACATCTTGCACAGAACGGAACAACGGTAGTAAAGATCTTTTTACATGTTTCTAAAGATGAGCAGAAAAAAAGGCTTCTGGACAGAATCAATGAGCAGGAAAAAAACTGGAAATTCTCTGCTGGAGATCTTCCGGAAAGAGCATTATTCGATCAATATATGGAAGCTTACGAAACAGCAATCAATGAAACATCCAAAGATCATGCTCCATGGTATGTACTTCCTGCCGACAGCAAATGGTTTGCAAGAGTAGCTGCTATACAGATCATTATTGATACCCTTGAAAAAATGAATCTCAAGTATCCTTCACTTTCTGATAAGGACACGGAAGATCTTCAACGGGCCAAAAAGCAATTAATGGAAGAATAAGCACTCTTGGTTTATTTCAAAACCGATCTGTGATGAAGATAATTAAAGACCTTTGAATGTAATTTTTCAAAGGTTTTTTTCCACGTAAACTGTCCGGGACTTTTTATCTTACTTCCATTTTCAGGTAATAAGAATGGTATAATTTCCTTTGGAATGCGCCAGAAAACTTCGGGTGGATTTTGTCTGAAAATATTGATATAAAGTTTTAATGTCTCCAGATACCAGTCCTGATGCTTATGATAATCATTAATTCCACCTACATTGGGGAAATGATGCAGCTCTCTTTCCAGGATCTTCGGACAGAACTCTTTCCAGTACTCGGTGGTGTAGAGTAAATGCATATGCCATACTTTATCCACAACGACTGAAGGTGAGGCTCCGTTTTTTGAGATACAGCATAAGTAAACAAACTTTTTATATTCTTCAATAGCAAGCAGACAGAATCTTCTTGTCCACCCTTCAGTCTGAGCTAATTTCCTGGAAAATGGAATGATGACATGAGCCTGATCAATCTGATACGCTGAAATTCTTTCCCACAAAGGGTTCTGATCATAATCCAGCTGTTTGTTATCCAGTAAAACAGAAGTAAATTCGGGTTTCATGATGTCAAAATTTTAATCGGTTATTCTTTAATAAAAATTTGTCACCCGCCGCATCCACATGATGGAGGAGTGTTATGAATATATATATCTTTTTTATAATGATATTGAAGCAATTTCTCAAAATCCTCCCTGTTCATCTCAGTATAAACATCTGTATCAGCCAAATGCAATTGAAAATCTTTTTCAGGATACAAATCTACTGTCACCGAAATAACGGCATCAATAATCTGAATTTCAGAAATTTCATCCCACATCAATTGCTGTTTTTTCTTATGGTTAAAAATTCCTGTTTTGGTAATGGATAATATTTCAACAGCTTCTTCTTCCTGTGTTCTCTGCTCCTTAATACATCTGATCAAAATTTTTACTGAACCATAAAAGAAGGCTGATATCAATACAAGCACAATAACTGAAATTAAAAGCTTAAAGAAATTATTACTTATCAGCAATAGATAGATTATTGCGCAAAGAGCGGCCAATAGAGCAAGTGATATGAACATAAAGAAAAAAATCCCCAAATATCCCGGTTTTTTTTCTTTGAGTTTATATAAAGTGATTTCTGTTTTCATTCTGAATGCTAATCTATTAAAATTAACAACCACAACCACAGGATACCGGAGTAGTATAGGTGTAAATTTCTTTTTTATAATGATATTCCAATAGCTTTTCAAAATCTTTCTGCTTTATTTGCTTCTGAAGATCTGTATTGAAAAGGTTAAGTTTAAAATCCTTTTTAGAATTAAAATCTACGGTTACAGATAGTATAGAATCTATAATCTGTATTTCTGAAATATTTTCCCATTCAATTTTTTTATTTTCCGGGTAATAAGTTACTCCTTCTTTTGAGATGTTCAAAGCGGGATAAATAACCTGAGGTTTTCTTTGTTTTCTTATCAGATAGAGGAAATGTTTTACGATCAAATAATTTAAAAACATCAACCCAATCCATACCGCCTTATTAAGAATCTTTATCAGTATAACATGGGTAACATTACTAAAAAAATAAACCAAACATTGATCTATTACCCAAAATAGTCCATATACAAAGGCAAGGTAGAGTAGAATAAGAATATACCCGGGTTTTTCTTCAGGAACTGAATATAATGTGATTTCTGTTCTCATTTTTATTTGTTTATACAAATGTGTGATAACAGAACAATATAAAAATCTCTTATTCGTCTTATTTGGTTTTACACAAGTCTTATATTAGAATTATATGCAATATCCTCTTTCACATACAATTATGGAAACAGGTTAGATCAAGAATAAAATTTAAGGAAGATTAGATTGTAAAAAACGAGAAAATCTATAAGCCGGATTTTGTACTTCCGAAGAAGTGCCTGTTATTTATCTACGTGTTACATTGCTGCAACACTTGAGCTGATTACCCCTCGGTTTTCAGGACGAGCCGCCCCTATTTCCATTACTGAAAAGAACCGATATACTTACCATTGCACCGCAAAGAGTTTACCTGGTTTCACTACAGCCGAACTGTACTTGCTTTCTGTTGCACTTGTCCTACCCTCACGGGTGACGGATGTTATCCGCTTTGCTGCTCTATGGTGTCCGGACTTTCCTACCTCCCGTAAAACGGGAAATCAACAAGCCGATTTTCTCGCGGATGCAAAGATACATAAATTTCGCTAAGAAAGCAGAGAAAGCTAAGAAAGCAGAGAAATCTGAGCTGTAAATTCTGTTTGTTTCACATTTCTATGATTTTACATTATAATTTTCACCATTACCACTTTATTATTATCTTCGTGCCATTATACATCTATGGATTCCAGAGAAAAAGAATTTGCGAAGCTTATTAAGGATAATCAGGGTCTGATTATCAAGGTATCGCGCCTGTACACCAATTCTCTGGAAGATGAGGAGGATCTCTTTCAGGAAATTGTTTTACAGCTCTGGAGAAGTTATGATTCCTTTAAAGGAAACTCCAAGATTTCCACATGGATGTATCGTGTAGCGCTCAATACGGCCATTACCCTCTTTAGAAAAAAAAGCAAAAGTCTTCCTACGAATGAGCTGGACATCAACCACAAGGATTTTGTGGAAGATGATGATGAAAAACAGCAGCAGGTATCACTTTTGTATACTGTAATCAAGACTCTTCCTAATGTAGAAAGAGCCATTGTCATGATGTATCTTGACGATCTGCCTTACAAGGATATTGCAGAAAACCTCGGTATCACTGAAGTCAATGCACGTGTGAAAATGAACAGATTAAAGAAAACCCTTAAAGAACAGATGGAAAAATATGCCTGAATTTGATCTAGATAGTTTTAAAAAAACATGGCAGGAACAACCTGTTCAGCCTAAATATGACGACAAGGAAATTCTCCAGATGTTGAATAGAAAATCGCGTAATTACATCAAATATATTTTCTGGATCAGCGTTGTAGAATTTTTATTCTTTTCCGTATTAGGCCTGTTTTATCTTTTCCCGGAAGAAGAATCAGACAGTTTCCGTAAAATGCTGGAAAGATTAGGCGCTCAGGAAGCTCCGGAAGTAGAAAACAACTTCGGTCATGCTTATTTAGCTATAAAGGTATTAAGTTTATTAATCACTGCATATTTTGTATTAAAATTTTACCAGAATTACAGAAGAATCAAGATTGAGGAAAATCTTAAGGGTCTCATTACCAGAATCATTAAATTCAAAACAACAGTAAATGCTTTTATTCTGATCAGTATTGTATTATTGCTTATATTCACTTTTGTATTGACGGCGTTTATATTTTACACTTTAAATTCTCAGAATATACAGCCTAGCGGCTCAAACCTTACCATTATTATCGTAGGAATTGTTGTCAGCACTTTATTAGGCATATCCATGATCTGGCTTTATTACAGACTGGTATATGGTACAATTATTAAAAAGCTTGATAAAAATTTAAAGCAGCTTAAAGAAATAGATTCTCAGGAAAGTTAATAGACATAGGCATATTTCGGGATATAATTATTAATTTTAGCCCACCAAATCTTAAACTATGCCCTTATCTTATGTATATGGAACTTCTGAGGTTTCATTATTAGGACAGACCATCGGAGCTAATCTTAAAAGTACTGTCGAAAAACATCCCCATCAGGAAGCCTTAGTCTGTGTTCATCAGAATTACAGAGCTACTTACCAGGAATTTTACAATCAGACGACCGCCGTTGCAAAAGCTTTGCTGCTTTTGGGAGCAAAAGCTGGTGACAGAATCGGAATCTGGTCTTCCAACCGTTATGAATGGGTTCTTTTGCAGTATGCCACTGCGAGGATAGGAACTGTTTTAGTCAATATCAATCCAGCCTACAGGACTCATGAACTCACCTATGTTCTTAATCAGTCTGAAGTTCGTTTCATTTTTTCTTCTTTAAGTTATAAAAGCAGCAACTACAAAGAAATGGTTGAGTATGCTAAAGAAGTATGCCCTGCCCTTGAGCATGAGATATTCTTTGATGAAACCTGGGAAGCTTTTGTTAATAACGGCCAGGATATTTCAGATGAAGTTCTTCACAGTTTTGAAGAACATGTACAGTTTGATGATCCTGTTAACATTCAATATACATCCGGAACTACGGGTTTCCCGAAAGGCGTTACGCTTTCTCACCATAATATTCTCAACAACGGTTATTTTATCGGAATCAGATTAAAATATACTGAGAAAGACCGGGTCTGTATTCCAGTTCCTTTTTATCATTGCTTTGGTATGGTTATCGGAAATATGTGCTGCACAGCCCACGGAGCCTGCATGGTAATTCCCAACGACAGTTTTGATCCGGAAATTACTTTAAAAGCCGTTTCTGACGAAAAATGTACTTCTTTGTACGGTGTTCCTACCATGTTTATTGCGGAACTGGCAGTAAAAAATTTTAATACGTATGATTTTTCAAGCTTAAGAACGGGTGTTATGGCAGGATCAGTATGTCCTCCGGAAATTATGAAAAAGGTAGAGAATCTGATGAACATTAAAGAAATGAGCATCTGCTACGGAATGACGGAAACTTCACCCGTATCTACCCAGACTTTAATAGGAACACCGCTGGAAAAGCAGGTCAGTACTGTGGGAACTGTTCAGGATCATCTTGAAATAAAAATTGTTGATGAAAATGGAAGAACCCTGAAACGCGGGGAACATGGTGAACTTTGTACAAGAGGCTATTCTGTCATGCTGAAATACTGGAATGACCCTGAAAGCACTAAAAAAGTGCTGGATGATGCCCGGTGGATGCATACCGGAGATATGGCAGTAATGGATAAAGACGGATATATTACCATTTCAGGAAGAATAAAAGACCTTATCATCCGCGGTGGAGAAAATATTTCACCTAAGGAAATTGAAGATTTTCTATATACCTACACCAATATCCTTGATGTTCAAATCATTGGTGTGCCAAGTGAAAAATTCGGGGAAGAAATAATGGCATGGGTAAAAGTGAGAAAAGGTTTTACCATCACAGCTGAAGAGCTGCAGGAATACTGCAAAGGAAGAATTGCCCACTATAAAGTACCAAAATACTGGAAATTTGTAGATGAATTCCCTATGACCATTTCCGGAAAAATAAGAAAGGTAGAAATGAGGGAGATTTCTATGAAAGAGCTGGAATCAGGCAATTTTAAAGATTAATCAAGTCAAGTAAAAACGATAAGCAATTGTATATTGTTTTTTCTCTCGACTGACAAAAAAAGCATTTCAAATTGAAATGCTTTTTTTATTTTTAAAGTTCTTTTCTTAATCTTGCTACAGGAATATTGAGCTGTTCACGATATTTTGCAATCGTTCTTCTGGCAATATTATAACCCTGTTCTTTTAGAATTATCACCAATGCATCATCTGTAAGCGGCTTTCTTTTATTCTCTTTGCTGATTACTTCCTGAAGGTGGGTTTTGATCTCTTTGGTAGAAACTTCTTCTCCGTCATCATTCGTTAAGCTGTCTGAAAACAGGTCTTTAAGATATACAATACCGTTAGGTGTATCCGCATATTTACTTTTTACCACTCTTGAAATGGTAGAGATATCAAATCCTGTAATATCTGCAACATCCTTTAAGATCATTGGTTTCAGAGATTTTTCGTCTCCGGTAATGAAATAATCCTTCTGGAATTTCACAATCGCCGTAATCGTCTGTAATAAGGTATTCTGACGTTGATTAATAGCATCTATATACCATTTTGCTGCATCCAGTTTCTGTTTGATAAATAATGCAGCCTGCTTATGTTCCGATGAATTTTTATCATGGGAGTACGTAGTCAGAATATCTTTATATTCTTCAGAAACCCTCAAGGTAGGTGCATTCTTGCTGTTGAGCATAGGAATTACCAATCCGTCTTTTACCTGAATCACAAAATCCGGAATAATCTCCTGATTAATTGTAATTGTTTGTGTATCGAAGTTCCCTCCTACTTTCGGAGATAATTTTGAGATTTCTTCCAGTGCATCTTTCAGATCTTCTTCTTCAATATCATATTTCTGAATGATCTTATTGTAGTGTTTATTCGTCAAGGCTTCAAACTGATGTCTCAAAATATTGGCAGCTAAAGAAACTGCTTTATCTGAGCTTACTTTCTTTTCAATTTGCAGCAATAAACATTCCTGCAGGCCTCTTGCTCCTACTCCGGACGGGTCCAGTTTCTGAACATAGTTCTCCAGAATATCCTCAACTTTTTCTTTAGTTGTATAAATTCCTTGTGAGAAAGCCAGATCATCAACAATAGACTTGATTTCTCTTCTAAGATATCCGTCTGTATCTAAGTTCCCGATAAGGTATTCTGCAATCTTAAGATCTTCATCACTGATATTAACCAAGTGAATCTGTTCTGTAAGATAGTCATATAAGGACTGTCCCTCCGTGAGAAGGCTTTCGTTGTCAAACTCTTCATCATCCGGAGAATAGTTGCTGGATGCGGTTTTATAGCTTGGTTCATCGTCATAGATATATTCATTGACGTCGAAATCTGTTTCAATGCTCTCTGTACCCTCATCCTTATAAGCATCTTCCAGGGAAGAATATTCATCTTCCTTAGAATCTTCTTTCGCAATTTCCAAAGCCGGGTTTTCTTCTAACTCTCTCTCCAACTCCTCTTCAAATTCAAGAGTATGAAGTTGAATAAGCTTCATCAACTGGATTTGCTGAGGGGCCAGCTTTTGTCCTAATTTGAGTTGTAAGTGTTGTTTAAGCATATTCTTATTTGCGTTTTAACATAACATATTCTACGAATTTAATAAATTTATTTGATAAAAAACGCATTTAGCATGATTTTTGCATGATACATCCCATCTTAATAAACTATTGAAAAATAAAAAAAGCCTTAACTTGTGATTAAGGCTTTTTTTTATTGTTCTAGAATTCAGCGCTTTTCGGCGTTCTTGGGAAAGGAATTACATCTCTGATATTCGTCATTCCTGTTACAAAAAGAACTAATCTTTCAAGTCCTAAACCAAAGCCTGCATGCGGCACAGAACCGAATTTTCTGGTATCAAGATACCACCAAAGCTCATGTTCATCTACGTGCATATCTGCCATTTTCTGTTTTAAAACATCTAGTCTTGCTTCTCTTTCTGATCCACCGATGATCTCACCGATACCAGGGAAAAGGACATCCATAGCGGCAACAGTTTTATTGTCATCGTTCAGTTTCATATAGAAAGCTTTGATTTCTTTCGGATAGTCAAATAATACTACCGGGCTTTCAAAATGTTTTTCAACAAGATATCTTTCATGCTCAGACTGAAGGTCAGTTCCCCAACTTTCAACCGGATAAGCAAATTTTCCTTTTTTGTTTTCTTTCGAGTTCAATAGGATTTCGATTGCTTCTGTATAGCTTACACGTTTGAAACGCTTAGCCACTACATTCTGAAGTTTTTCGATAAGACCTTCTTTGGCTCTTTCTTTTTCCGGTTTTGTTTTCTGTTCTTCTGCAAAACGGTTGTCTAAGAATTCCAGATCATCTTTACAGTTATCCAATACATACTGGATCACATATTTTAAGAAATCTTCCGCAAGGTCGATATTATCTTCAAGGTTGTTGAATGCCACTTCCGGCTCAATCATCCAGAATTCTGCAAGGTGTCTTGTTGTATTGGAATTTTCAGCACGGAAAGTAGGCCCGAAAGTATAGATTCTTCCTAATCCCATGGCTGCAGTTTCTCCTTCAAGCTGTCCTGAAACAGTAAGGTTTGTTTTTTTACCGAAGAAATCCTGAGCAAAATCAATTTCACCTTCTTCAGTTTTAGGCATGTTATTCAGGTCAAAATTCGTTACTCCAAACATTTCACCTGCTCCTTCTGCATCTGCTCCTGTAATAACCGGTGTGTTGATATAGAAGAACTGGTTCTGGTTGAAGAATGAGTGAACCGCAAAGCTTACCGCATGACGTACTCTGAACACTGCTCCGAAAAGGTTTGTTCTGAATCTTAAGTGTGCCTGCTCACGAAGCTTTTCAAGGCTGTGTTTCTTAGGCTGAAGAATTGTACTCTGAAGTTCTTCTGTAAAGTTATCTCCTAAAATAATAATTTTTTTAGCGATAATTTCCACAGATTGTCCTGCTCCCTGACTTTCCACCACTTCACCCACTATTTTCAGGGAAGAAGCAGTACTGATATTCTTGATGATTGCTTCATCAAAATTTTCGAAATCAACAACTATCTGCAAATTATTAATCGTAGAACCATCATTAAGTGCAATAAAGCGATTTGCACGGAATGATCTTACCCATCCGTAAACTGTAATGTCATGATGTAATACTTTCTTGTAATCCTTTAGGACTTCTTTGATCGTTTGCTTTTTCATTTGTTGATGATAAATTTTTTATATAAAAATTAATGTCCGCAAAGTTACAAAAAAACAGCGCAACTTGATGATTGCGCCGTCTTTAAAAATCATTTAACAAGCATTTAAACTTTCAGTTCAGATAATTTACCTTTTTTCCTCTGCAGACTCTTCTTCATTTTCAGGTTACATTTCCACTCAATATTGTCCTGAATTTCAGTTAAAATCCGTATTTACCGGGAGTGAACACCCTTATACTATCACTTTTAGAAAGAATAAAGTTTCATTTTATTCTATTCTAAGTTTTCATGGAATTAGTTTTAATTTATTGAAAATGGTTATTAGTTTTTAAGTGATAATGGGGTGGTAAACTCCCCGGTAATACATCCATTTTTAGACTATACTATACTTTTAAACTGTGTGGAGGATCACCGGATTTTGTTTACTTGCTTCATGATTTTTTACATCACTATACTTTATAATTTTAATTTATAAACATTTCTTCTCTCTTTACATCTTTGCTTTTTAACGGATTTTTGTTTCTGGTTTTTACCCGCTTCGTTAATAATTTTGTTATCCAATTCCTAACTCTGATCTTTTCATTAACCGTCAGTTTGAAATTGATATCCTGTAATGTGCACATACAAAATAAATGGTTGTGTTTTTACCTGAAGCAAAGATGCAGGAAGTGGAATAATGAAACAAGTGAATGGTTTATAGATTCATAAATTTATATACCTAAAATCATGAATCTATAAATACCAAACAAATGAATATCAATAAATTAAATCTATTTCGAAGACATATTTTCAATCTCTTTCAGATAGATAGAAAGAGGGGTTCCGGTTCGTTTTTTGAAGGCTAAAGTAAAAGCCTGTTCATTATTATATCCTAATTCTTCGGCAATAAATGGAATTTTATAAGACCTGAATTTTCTGTCATTAGCCAATCTGCTGATCGCATAATCAATACGGAGATCGTTAAGATACGTCGCAAAATTTTTCCCTTTGTAAGTATTGATAATTTCCGACAGATATTTAGAGTTTGTTTTTATTTTTTTGGCGAGACTTCCCAATGTAATTCCTTTACTTAAAAACTGATCTTTGTTTTCAAAAATTTCAAGTTCTCTTAAAATGGTTTGGGCAATATCTTCAGAAATTGTTCTGGATGTTCTGTCTTCTGAATTTACTGTATTTTCTATCGGAAGAGACTCAGACAGGGTTTCTTTGTTGAATTCAGAGTTACTGTTCTTTCCTACTCTGTTTTCATTAACAGACTGAATAAGATCCTGGGCAATCTTTTTATAATTTTTTTCGGATTTTTTATATTTAAAATAAACGTTGATAAATAATAAATGTGATATAAGCAAAAGACTTAAAACAATATAAAACAGGCTCTTCCTTTTTGTAAGCTCATTGGTAATATTTTCTTTCTCCTGCTGAAGTTCCGGCGTATCATATCTTCTTGGCAATTCTCTGGAAATGTATCTGAATTGAGTATCCAGAACCTGGTCAACTTTTAAAAAGCGATCCACATAATACAGCTGTTTTTCTTTATCACCGTTTTCTTTATAATAATCAATAAGGTAAGTATATACATCTCTCAGTTCAGGATAGATATAATTTGTTTTAAGAACCATAGAATCAATCTTCCGGAAAAAGTCTACCGCTTTTTCTTTTTCCTGAAGCCCGACATAGGATTTCCCTAAATATAAAAGAGTATAATGTTGGTTCCTTTTACTGCCACTATTATTGGTGAAAAAATATTTTTCACACTCCAATAAACCATCAATAGCTTTCTGATAATTTTTTGAGTGCAGATGATAATATCCCAGCAACCCAAGATTCTGATAATAACGGTAAACATCTTTATTTTTTTTGGAATCCTGCAAGCCATTTTGTATCAATACATACGCAGAATCCATTTTATTAATTTCTATGTAAGCATCAGCCAAATTCAGTTTGAGGGAGTTCTTCTCAACCTCATTCATATAATCAGCATCATAGGCATAGTGTCTTAGTACTTTGGCTGTTTCCGCATGTTTTCCAATATAATTATTCAGATAGGCAATACTGATATGTGCCATGGCAATCTGCCTTTTATTTCCTTTTTCCTTTGCATATTTCAGTCCCAGAATATAATTATTCAATGCAGACTGGAGATTATCATTTCTAAAATAAAGATTTCCTCTTAAAAGATAAGTTCTGGCCGGATAGGTATTTTCTTTAGAATTCTGGGTAATATGCTGTAAGCTGTCAAGATATTTTAAAGCATTAGGTAAGTTCTCTTCGAAATGAAGCATAACATATCCCTCAGCAATATGACTGATATTTTTTTCAGATTTTGCCTTTTTAAGATAAGAGTCTGCAATACTTTTACTGTTTCCTTCCCCTATACGGCTGCCATAGAATTCTTTTTCCAATTCCTCATAAGTACGATGTTCTGAGATATTTTTTTCTATATTATTGGGTTGTGCATGAAAGAACACCTTCCCGAAAATCAAAAACAGTAGTAAAAGTTTTATTTTCATCATTCATCCTAGCTATATTACAAAAATATTATTTTTCTTCAGTAGATGCACCAATCCTTTCACTTTTTTCCGTGAATGGGGAATAATTTTATAAAAACCAATCCTGATAAACTCACAAAAGAGAGTACAGTATGAAGACTGCACTCTCTTCAACAGTTATTTCCATTCTACTCTACCTTCCAGATAATATACTCTTCCATTATTTTCATACAAAAGATCATAACCCTGAGAGGTAAGGTAGAAATGACAGACTTTCATCTCTCCGTTTCTGTCTTTAAACTGAATAATAGCAGGGCACATTTTCGCACGGTCCATCTTCTTTACGATCAGATCAAAATTTTTCTGGATATTTTTTTTACCGTACAGAGACAGCATCCGGTCATCAATAAAACGGACATATTTCAAAGAGGAAAGAGGATAAGCAATCAACGTGAAGGGTTGTCCTGCAAGCTTAGCCGCATTTTCGTTAAAAAAATTCGTGATTGAAAGACTGTCTTGTGTAATTTTTTTCACTACACTTGATTCATATCTCTTTCCATCCGTAAATTCCATACTGTAGATGGCTTCCATTTTAATGGCAAATCCTTTCCCTGATTTTCTTAAATCTGTAAGGTCTGTAAATTCTTTTCCTTTTTTGATCACAATCAAAACATTCCCTTCTCCAAAATCGCAGTCATAATATTTTTTATAATCAAAAGAATCTTCACTGTCGATCTTCAACGTGTCGGCTGCAATATTTTGTGAAAAAATAAGTACCGGAAAGATCAATAAAAACAGGATCAGTTTATAATTTTTCATGGTTTAATTATTTAATGGTTTAATATCATTTACTTAACTTTCTGAGATACTGATAGTGTGAGATTACAGCATCTACTATACTCTTTTCATGATATGGAAAATTATTTCTTGCCGCTGCTTTTTGAATAGCAGGAGTAATAACCGTATAAACCGTATGTGGCAAACCGGGAAAAAGATGATGTGCTGCGTGGGAATTAAATCCTCCAAAAATCCAGTTGGCCAATCTGCTGGTTGGATGATAGTCCAAAGATACAGCGAGTTGATGTTCGTAATAATCATAGGGAAGAAATCCTGCATCATCCGCTTTTGGAAAATCTGTTTCAAGACTCAGATGGGAAATAATCAAAGTCAGCACAAAGAATAATGAAATCGTAACATGCATGATGATGAAAGAGAAGAGAATAGTCATCACCGGAATGGAAGTAAAAAACATGGGTAAAACCAACATATAGGTGAAGTAAGCGAATTTTAGAAGAACAACTTCCGCTACAGACACGAATGAATGCGTCTGATTTCTAAGGTTAGCCAACTCTTTTTTCCTGACATAAATAAAATCTTTGATCACAATCCAATGCAAAGTGTAAAAGCAATACAGCACAGTAGCATATAAATGCTGATAAACATGGATTCTCCTTTTGGGATGATGCGCAGAAAGCCGTAAAAAAATATTATCATCAATATCCGCATCACAGCCATCCACATTAGGAAACACATGATGGGATGCAATATGCCTTTTTCTCCACAGTCTTGCATTTACTCCCTGCAGGTTAAATGTGATATAATAAATAATCTGATTCACTTTTTTATACCTGGAAAATGTATTGTGTACACAGTCATGGGCACAATTAAAGGCTAATAATATTCCTGTAAGACCTAAGATAATATAATTCAAGGCTACCAGCCAATTCTTATCTTCCATATAAGGATTAAAAAGATTAGCATATAACAGCAGAAAGCCCAAAGAATAGAACAAAAATTTCGTAATCATCAATCTGCCAGCCTTTTTTGTCACTTCGTCTGTCAGTAATACTTTCACCTCTTCACGTAATTCTGAATAAAAGGGAGAGGTTGCTTTTTTAAATCTGATTTTTGGTCTCATCATCATTGTTTTAATGATTTAAAATTCCAGTTGATCAGAGGAAATTTTCTTTTCCCGTTTTCATTCCATCCGCCAATCTGTATCCCTCTGAAATCACTGCATTTATTGTATAATCCTATCTGTATTCCTCTGCATTTCTGACCAACATTAGCCAATGGCGCTACAGAAACTCCTTTCATCTCATGATGAAGATTAAAAAACGGAGAAACAGACATTCCGTTGGTCACCGCGTATGTATCAATATTACTTGAAACATTGATCTCCAGACCATTGGTGACGGTAGGTTCCATATTGATCAGAGACAATTGAAGTCCGTTGATTTTGTTCATCTTTTCACGAGGAACCACTACATAATCATAATTGCCCGGCGGCTGTAAATTGAAAAGCATCAACGGCGGCAGAAAAAGCCCTATAACATTGAATCCCATACCTAATCCATTTACTTTTTTAGGTTTAAAATGATCTTCTTCATCATAATATTTAAATAAAATTCCGTTGACATTTCTGACATTCTTTGAGGGTGAGGCAGCGAGCAATCTCGGTTTCAAAGAATCAACTTTCACACTGTCTGATGCATAAGCCAGACTATTGAATAAAAGAACTGCTATTAATAAAATTCGTGTTTTCATAACTCGTTATTTTAAAATTACAGTTCAAAATTATCAGCAGAAGACTCAGTTCCGAATGTGAAAAAAAATTAAAAAAAATACACTATTTGCGAAAATCACAAATATGTAGATGAAGGGAATGAGACTTTACTTTCATATTAGGGCTGGAAGCTTTCCACCTTCAATACTTCCCTTCTCCCAGCTTCAGGCTTCCAGCCTTTTTTAAACAGAATTCCAAATCACCGCAAATATTTCTACTCCCAGAAAATCAAAGCTCTTTCCACAAAAAATACTACATTTGTGAAAATCACAAAACCATGCACCAGGAAGCTCTACTGAAGGAAATCCGAAGAAAAATCGGGGAAAAATCTTTAAATGATGAGATTGCCAACATTCTCAATATCAGTTATGATGCGGCCCACAGAAGAACTTCTCTGAAAGCCAAATTCAGCTTTGAAGAAGCACTGGAGCTTGCCAAGTACTATCAGATCTCATTGGATCAGTTCCTGGGAACAGAAAACCAATTAGTAGTGAAAAGAACACAGCCTGTAAGAACCACCGAAGATCTTTTAAACTATTTCGAAAACTCGTTGAAAATTTTAAACGTTTTTCAGGATCTTACAAATTCTAAAGTATTTTATTCCGCAAAAGACATCCCGTTTTTTTATACCATTTCAGATTCAATACTATCCCGTTTCAAATTTTATGTCTGGATGAATTTACTGAATCAGGACAAATTTTTAAGTCCTTTTCATGAGTTTAAGATGGAGTATCATTCAGTAAAAAATGACATGCTGAAAGATCTTTATGATAAACAAAACGTAACCGAAATCTGGAATGACACCACCATTATGAGCGCTTTGAGACAAATCTCGTTCTACTACGAGATGGGACTGGTTAAAAAAAATGATGTGGATCTTATTCTTGATGACTTAAGGAAATTACTGGAAAATCTCGAAATTAAAACACTGGAAAAAACTAATTTCCAGATATATGTCAATGATTTAGTAATTTTAAACAACAGTATTTTATTCAAAAATGAGCAGCAATGTTCCTTTTTTGTTCCTTTCAGCATGTTCGGATACATGATGACCAATGATAAAATCACCTGTGAAGATTCTCTAAGCTATTTTGAGCATCAGATCAAAAATTCCAGATCACTGAATGAATCCGGAAACCGGGAAAGGAAAATGTTTTTTAATAAAATGTATGAACAGATTGACCGATTAAAACAGAATTTATCATGAATACTCTTCGTAAAGGCGAATATTTTGGAGAAACCAATCAACTGGTCAATTTAGAGGGATTAACAATCACTGATACGGAATATACACATCCTTTCGTAGACTGGCATTATCATGAAAATTCTTACTTCACTTTTTTGCTTCAGGGCAATATGACAGAAGGAAACAGAAAAGAAACCTATGGTTGTTCTACAGGAACATTATTGTACCATCAATGGGAAGATCCACATTACAATATTAAACCGGATATTTTTACAAGAGGATTTCACATTGAACTCTCGCAAAGCTGGTTTGACCATTTTGACATTCAGAAAAACAGAGTGGATGGCAGTTTTAATATAAAAGATCCCGCTCTAAAATTACTGGTTTATCAGATGTTCAAAGAAACGAAAACCAATGATTTATCTTTTGAAATAGCTGTCAATCAGTTATTATTGCATCTTTTCAGTCAATTGACCCATCAGAAGGAAATAGCTGATAGAAAACCTGTCTGGGTAGGTCAGATCAATGAAATTTTACATGAAAGCTTTACAGAAAGTCTCAATCTTACAGAACTTTCCAAAACATTGAACATTCATCCTATCCATTTAAGCAGGGATTTTCATAAATATTTCCATTGCAACCTGGGTGAATACCTCAGAAAATTAAAGATTAACAAGTCAATGGAACTTCTCCATTCCTCTTTTTCATTAACGGATATTGCTTTGGAATGTGGCTTTTCAGATCAGAGTCATTTTACCAGATGTTTCAAAGAAAATATCGGAATTACACCCATGAAATACAGGAATCTTCTGAAAATTCATTAAAATCCTTCTGAATTTAAAGGAGATAAATTATCATTCACGATTTGGATACATCATTCCCCGATTTGGATACATTTTCCCTCCTGTAACTTTTCATCTTTGTACCATCATTTAAACAAAAAAATATTTAAAAATGGAAACAAAAAAAGTATGGTTCGTGACAGGAGCTTCAAAAGGCTTAGGATTCGAGTTGGTAAAAAAATTATTATCCGAAGGATTTCAGGTTGCTGCCACAAGCCGTACCGTTGAATCCCTGATTTCCACCATTGGAGAAACTTCTGAAAACTTCCTTCCGCTTAGCGTAAATATCACAGACAACGACGATATAAAATCTGCCATTGCCAAAACGGTTGAACATTTCGGACGAATTGATGTGGTTGTCAACAATGCAGGTTATGGACAAATCGGGACCTTGGAGGAGCTTTCGGATGAAGAAGCAAGAGAAAATTACGCTGTGAATGTTTTCGGAACCTTAAATGTGATCAGAAATGCGATGCCTTATCTGCGTGAGCAAAGATCTGGAAACATCTTCAATATTTCTTCTGTTGGAGGGTATTCTGCTAATTTTCCCGGTTGGGGAATTTACTGTTCAACAAAATTTGCGGTTGCCGGATTTACTGAAGCTTTGGCTGAAGAAGTAAAAGATTTCGGAATTCATGCTACCGTTGTGTATCCCGGATATTTCCGTACAGATTTTTTAACTAAAGATTCTGTGAAAACACCTGCTAATCCTATTCAGGCTTATGAAGCTGCAAGAAATTCTGAACAGGCTCACCTTAATGACATCAATGGAAACCAGCCTAATGATCCGGAAAAGGCAGCTGATGTACTGATTCAGATCAGTAAAGAGAAAAATCCGCCGGTACATTTATTATTAGGTGTAGGAACGATGGAATTTCTGAATAATAAAATTGATATTTTAAAGAAAGACGCTGAGAAATGGGAAAGTCTGACTGTTTCCACTGCGATCTGATTTTGTCATAATATTCTCCGGCTCTGCTTATTCATAACAGAGTCGGAGACTTTTTGAATCAATACGTTATACTTTTTACAAAAACACCTAACTTCGCTATTATGAAACAGCCTGTTCGTTTTAATTCTATTTCAGATTTTCATGCTTTTTGTAGTCTTCCCAACCCTGAGCATCCATTGATCAGTTTGGTAGATTACAGCAAAGTCCGGTATGTAGTAGATGATAATGAATTGAAGTGGATTCAGAATTTTTATTCAATTGGCCTGAAAAAAAATGTCAGTCCCAAGTTCAACTATGGGCAGCAACAGTATGATTTCAATTCTGGAGTGCTGTGTTTTGTTTCACCCCAGCAATATTTAAGTCTTGAAATCAATCCGGATGTTGAAGTAGAACCCACTGGATTTTTATTACTTATTCATCCTGACTTTCTTTGGAATACTTCATTAACCAGGAAAATAAAATCTTATGACTTTTTCAGCTATCAGGTAAAAGAAGCACTTTTTCTTTCCGATAGGGAAGAGAAAATCCTTGTTGATATTTTTCAAAATATTGAACGGGAATATCAGTCAAATACAGACAGATTCACACAGGAACTGATCATTGCTCAAATTGAATTATTACTGGTTTACTCTGACCGTTTTTATGAACGGCAGTTTTTCACCAGAAAAAAATCAAGTCATGAATTGCTGTATAAGTTTGAAGACATTCTTTCCCAATATTTTGAAAACGGAAATCTTCTTGAAAACGGTATTCCATCCGTGAAATGTATTGCCGAACAGATGAATATTTCTCCTAATTATCTCGGAACCTTACTCCGCTTGCACACGCAGCAAAATACACAACAGCATATTCAAAATAGATTAATTGATTCAGCCAAAGAACGTTTGAGTACAACCAATTTATCTGTAAGTGAGATTGCTTATGAACTGGGATTTGAACATCCGCAGTCTTTCAGTAAACTCTTTAAACAAAAGACGAATCAGTCTCCCGGAGAATTTAGAAAACTATTCAATTAGAATAGATGTAAATAATAAAGTAGCAATGTTAATTTCGTTCTATTTTACCATTAGGAAGTTTGTTACTTTTGTTTAAATACTTCTTATAATGAAACCAGTTCTATTATTGATCTTTATTTTCACATTTTATTTTTATCCTGGACAAAATAAAAACATAGCTGATTCTGAAAAAATTGAATATCCGGTTCAAAAAAATAATATCGGAAAAATTATTTTCCTTAACAAAACCGTTGCACTTGAAAACTTAAAAGATTCGGACTTTCTCACTTCTTTTGTATTTCAGGAAAACGGAGATCTGGGAATTCACGCTTTTTTTGACAATTCTCTTGTCAACTACCTTCATCAGCTTGAACCCAATTTGACTATTGATGAACTGCTCAAAAACGGAAATTATCATTTCTCATTTTATGTAGACGGAAAACTGATCTATAAAGAAAATCTCAATACAGGTGCAGGTACGGCAGATAATAAAAAAGTCAAAACTACATTGCGAATTCCTCTTCTGAGCAGTAAAAACGAAGATTCATGGGGAAGATATCTATGGATGCGGTTCTATATGGCCCATAACGGAATTGATGCTCTCACGGAAGGAAATCATATTTTAAAAATTGAAATGCGTCCGTATCTCAATACTTCTGCAATCAAGACAGGACCTGTTATCGCAGAAGGCCAGATTAAGCTCAGTATTCCTTCCCAAAATATCTCAGAAAAGCAGATCGCTGTTCAGTCTATCCAGCCCAGCAGTGAATGGAAGGTTTCTCAGGAAAAGATCAATACAGAAACTATCAGAAATCTGAATAAAAAAATTGCAGAAAACAGGTTTAAAAATATAACCGGAATTGTCATTGTAAAAGATGGAAAATTGCTTCTTGAAGAATATTTCAACGGTTCAGGAAGAGATTCTTTACAGGATACCCGTTCCGTAGGGAAATCATTTTCCTCAGCATTAACGGGAATTGCAATCAAGGAAGGATATTTAAAAAGTGAAAATCAAAAATTGAAGGATTTTTACAATCTTAAACAGTTTAAAAATTATTCTACCCAAAAAGAGAACGTTACCATAAAAAGCTTATTGACCATGAGTTCCGGATTTGAAGGAAACGATGAAAACTCTGAATCTGCCGGAAATGAAGAGAATATGTATCCTACCGAAAACTGGGTGAATTTCACATTGGATCTGCCAATGACAGAGAATACGATAGGAAAAAACTGGAGTTACTTCACTGCCGGAGTTGTGGTAACAGGAGATATTCTGGATAAAACTGTTCCGCAAGGCTTAAAAAACTATGCAGATAAAAAGTTATTTCATCCTCTTGGAATTACAAATTATAAATGGCAGTTTACTCCACAGCAAAAACCTTCTCTGGCGGGAGGACTGCGTATGAAAGTTCTTGATTTTGCAAAATTCGGGCAATTGTATAAAAATAACGGAATCTGGAACGGGAAAACTATTTTAAATAAAGATTGGGTTAAGAAATCTTTTACCAATTATTTTCCGGATCATCAGAATTTTGAAGGTTATGGATATTTATTCTGGAGGAAAGTTTATACTGTGGGAAACAGCAGTTATGAAGCTTTCCAATCCAGCGGAAATGGCGGCAACAAAATCATCATCTTCACCAATATACCGATTGTAATAGTGATTACCGCACAAGCTTACAATAAGCCTTATGCTCACTCACAAGTCGAAAAAATGGTACAGGAATATCTTTTACCCGCCTTGATGATGGGTGGTAAAAATGAGTAATGAATAATCAGTAATGAGTAATAATATAGGGAAAAAGAAAAGCTTATTGCTTATTGCTTCTGCAAAATAATCTATTCGTCTTTCTTAGAAGGAACCAGAAAAACATCAATAAGACCTTCAGGAAGTTCCATTTTTATGATTCTTTCTTCTCTGTCAACTTCAAGAATCCAGTTTTTGATCATAGGAATCACCACTTCTTTTCCATCCAGATTGGTAATGAAATATACCTGTGCCGTCTGATCATTTACAGATCTGATCACCCCACAGTTATTATCATTCTGATCAAAAATTTCAAATCCAATGATTTCGTGGTAATAGAATTGTTTTCCCGAAAGTTTAGGCAGTGAAGCAAGCGGAAGGTAAACATTTTTACCCAATACCTGATCTATCATAGCCTCAGAAGAGTTTTTGAGGGCAAGATTCAAAGCATCAAGTTTGCTCCATGATGATTTTTCAATAAAAAATGGAACCAATAATCCGTTGATTTCAACGAATATTGATTCCAATTTATTGTAAAGCTCGGGTTGATCGGTATCCAATTTAAGGATTACGTTACCCGCAAGTCCATGTCTGCGTGTGATTTTACCTAAAAAATAGCAATCTTCTTTACGCATAACAGGGTTTGGTCTTAAGCTTCAGTGTTTTCTTCAGTTTCAGCAGCAGGAGCTTCTCCTTCTGTAGCTTCAGCAACAACTTCTTCAGCAGGTGCGTTTGCAGCCTCTTCAGCAGCTTTAGCATCAGCTTCAGCTTGTGCAGCAGCAGCAACTCTAGCTTCGTTTACTTTTACTTCAGCTTCTAAAGCAGCTTTCTTAGCATCAGCTTTAGCAGTTGCTAAACCTTCTACTTTACCTTGTACTTTAGAATCTTTAGCTTCTACCCAAGCATTGAATCTTTTTTCAGCTTCAGCTTCGTCAAAAGCACCTTTAGCTACACCACCTTGTAAGTGTTTTTTGTAAAGAGCACCTTTGTAAGATAGGATAGCTCTAGCAGTATCAGTAGGCTGAGCACCGTTGTTTAACCACTGTACAGCAGAATCAACGTTCAATTCGATAGTTGCCGGGTTAGTAATTGGGTTGTAAGTTCCTAGTTTTTCGATGAATCTACCATCTCTTCTAGCTCTAGAATCTGCAACCACGATGTGGAAAAAAGGTTTTCCTTTTTTACCGTGTCTTTGTAATCTGATTTTTACTGACATAATGTTTGAATTTTACGGGAACTCGTCCCAGTTAAATATTTAAGAGTGCAAAGATAGTAAAAAAGTTTGAAGTAAAAAGCTCCTGGTAAAAAGTTTTATGAATTCAAATTATTTTTTCCAAAAGCGGAAACCTGCTCTCGTTGCTCGCTTTCTTCTTTTACAAAGAAAAAGATCTCAGATAGGCCGATTGATCGGGACTATTTTAAGACAAATCCCCCATATAGAAAAGTCCCAGACACTTCTGGTTTTCTTCAATAGTAAGAGAATCTTTCAGCTCTTCTACAATTTTAGGAGAGCTCCAATAGCATCCGATATTATTCGCAGTACAGGTAAGATACATATTCTGAACCGCCATTGAAACAGCGGCTATTTCTTCCCATTCAGGAACCATTCCGCTGAAGTTGACCACAATGGAAACTACTGCATCCGCTTTATTAATTTTAAAACCGATATCATGGTATTTCTTCTCCAAAAAAGTCTGTTCAGGTTGTGTAGCTTTATAGATAGACTGCATTTCTGAAGCCAGTTTTGCTTTTTCTTCCCCTTTGAAGATCTTGAAACGCCAAGGCTTTGTTCTTTTATGATTCGGAGCCAGTGTTGCTGAATGTAAAATTTCATCAATGACTTCCTGAGATATTTCTGTATCAGTATAATCTTTTGGGAAAATACTTCTTCTTTGCTCTATGATTTCTTTTAAAATGGATGCTTTATTCATATAACAAAATTACGAAAAAGATGGAAGCAGGAAGCGGAATGAAGGAAGTTTAATGTTTGGCCGGGTGATAAATGCCGGAAGTTTGTCAAAATTACTTTTTACGTTTACAAAACTTCTATAACCTTCTGATGAATTTTGTTCAAAGTAAACTCATCGCCAGCTTTCATGCCCATCATTTTTTTGGCCATGGGGCTTTCCGGAGAGATGGCATAAAACCGGTCTCCTTCAAAAAAGAATTCCCCTAATGACACTGATATATAAAACCGGGCTTTGTTGGTAATCACCAGCGAGCCAAGCTGTACTTTTCCTGTAGCTGTATTCAGAACTTTTGCCATATTTCTTTTAAGATCATTCAAAGCCCCCAGCTGTCGCTGCATCTGATAAATCTCCTCCTGCATCTCTTCTCTCATACTGTCATATTTTGGAGTTTTTTTGATGTCACGGCTGGCCTCAAGGGTAAATTCGATAAAGTTTTTAAGCTTCTCAATTTTCTCCGCGATAGTAGTTTTCACAAAGTCTCTGATCTCGCTTTTTTCAAATACAATCTTCTCCATAGAATCGATTCTTTATATAAAGATAATATTTTTAGAATAATATTTCTGCCACTTAACATAAAAAACGATTGCAAAATAGTTCATCATTTTTAAAAATATTTTCTAGCTTTGTTTTTTTAAAACTAAAACCATGTTTAAAGCACCATTTTCATTTGATGGAAGAATCAGAAGAACAGAGTATGGATTATCATATCTCATATATCTTGTATTTTCTGTTCCTTTCAATTTTTATTTTCAGACTAACGAACAGCCATCCGGGGGTGTTACTATAGTTTTCTTCCTTTTATTAATTCCATTTCTTTGGTTTCTTATTGCACAGGGAGCAAAAAGATGCCATGACAGAGGAAATTCAGGTTGGTTTCAACTAATTCCTTTGTATGGTTTATGGATGCTATTCGCAGACAGTGACCACGGACCTAATGAATATGGACCTAATCCTAAGGGTGAAGGAAACTATAACTCGATCAACGAGATCGGTAGAAAAGAATTGTAATAAAAAAGCCTTGTAAAATTTACAAGGCTTTCATTTTATTTTTCAGCAAGTTTCTTCAGATCTCCCAGACCCTGGCCAAACATTTTATCCATATTACTATCCATCATAGGTTTCATGATCTTCATCATGGTATTCAGTTCATTATCAATCATCCAGGTTACTTTTGTTCCGCTTCCTTCAGGAGTCAGCACAATATTACTTTTGGCTGTACCTTCAAAAGGTTTTATGAAATGAAGCTGGGTACCCAGTTTTTCATTAGGTATAATTTCAGTAATGGATTGCTCCCCTTCGCTGTCATCACCTTTCCAGTGATAAGAATCACCTATCTGGTCTCCAGCTCCTGAGTAAGTAACAGAGAAGTTTTTGATTTCTTTAGAAAAAGGATCCCATGTATTGTATGCTTTTAAAGAATTGGTATGCTGCCATACTTTATCTTTTGGTGCATTGATGACAATAGATTTTTCATAATGGTAATCTTTACTGAAAGCCAGCATCGCAATTACAGCATAGATAATAATCAGCACGATGATGGCACCGATGATTTTTAAGAGTGTTTTCATAGTCTATATATTTAAGGTTATTTATTTTAAATCTGTTCTCAAAATTAAATATTCCCACATCACTCCCACTTTCCATATGACAAGATTATTTAAAGATAAGTATTTTTGTCATAACTTGTGAGTAAGGCATTATTTTTGAGCGTTTCAGCTGTGATTCCTGATGAATCATTACGCTTACCTTATAAAAAAGATCAAAAAATGAATATATTAACAGAAAAATTTACCACTCCTTATCATTCGGCACCATTCAGTGATATTAAAAATGAAGACTATTTACCTGCATTTAAAGAACTGATTCAAAAATCAGAAGCAGAAGTTGATGCCATTGTCAATAATCCTGAAGCACCTACCTTCGAAAATGTAGTCGAAGCACTGGCCTATTCCGGAGAGCAGCTGGATGTGGTTTCAAATATTTTTTTCAACTTAAATTCTGCAGAGACCAGCGATGAAATTCAGCAAATCGCTCAGGAGGTTTCTCCGATCTTAACGGAATATTCTTCAAAAATATCTCAAAACGAAGCTCTTTTCAACAAAATCAAAAAAGTATATGATGAAAAGGACAAGTATAATCTTAATGAAGAACAGGAAATGCTTTTAAATGAGACCTACAAAGGTTTTGTAAGAAGCGGGGCTTTATTGAATGAGGAAGATAAAGAAATATTAAAGAAAATCAGCATGGACCTTTCTTTAAAATCTTTACAGTTTGGGCAGAATGTTCTGGCTTCTACGAATGCTTATTTCAAACACATTACCAATAAAGAAGATCTTGCGGGAATACCTGAGGCTATCATTGAACAATATGCAGAGGAAGCTAAAGAAAGAAATCTTGAAGGCTGGGTAATAACATTACAGTATCCAAGCTATATTCCGTTCATGACGTATGCTGAAAACCGCGAACTGAGAAAGGAACTGGCATTAGCAAATGGTAAAAAGTCTTTTGACGGAGGAGAATTTGATAATCAGAATCTAATCAAAGAACTTCTGAATTTAAAACAGCAGAAAGCTGAGCTTATAGGATATAAAAATTATGCAGATTTCGTTCTGGAAGAAAGAATGGCGAAATCTCCTGTAAAAGTTCTTGATTTTTTAAATGAACTTTTAGCCAAAGCAAAACCTTATGCTGACAAAGAAATTGAAGAATTAAAATCTCTGGCAAAAGCTGATGGAATTGAAGAAATGCAGGGCTATGATCACGCATTCTATGCTGAAAAACTTCGTAAAGAGAAATTTGATCTGAATGATGAGGAATTAAAACCTTACTTCCCGCTCAATCAGGTACAGGATGCTGTATTCGGGCTGGCTGGAAAACTTTTTGGATTGACTTTTGAGGAAAGAAATGATATTCCGAAATACCACGAAGATGTAAAAGTATATGAAGTAAAAGAGAACGGAATTTACAAATCTCTATTATACGTTGATTATTTCCCAAGAAAAGGGAAAAGAGCCGGTGCATGGATGACCAGCTACAAAAACCAGTATAAACAAAACGGGGAGAATTCCCGTCCGCATATTTCAATCGTTTGTAACTTCAGCAAGCCGGCAAAAGATACGCCTAGCTTACTGACATTCCAGGAAGTGACTACTTTATTCCATGAATTCGGACATGCTCTTCACGGGATGATGGCAGATACCCAATATCCTACGCTGTCAGGAACTTCTGTAAAATGGGATTTTGTGGAACTTCCATCTCAGTTTCTGGAAAACTTCTGTTATGAGCCTGAGTTCTTAAAAACTTTTGCTAAACATTATAAAACCGGAGAAGTACTTCCCGACGAGAAAATTGAAAAGATAGAACAGTCTAAAAACTTCATGGAAGGTTATCAAACCTTAAGACAGCTAGGTTTCGGACTTCTGGATATGAATTATCATACAAAAGTTGAAGAATTAGAAAATGAAAGTGTAAAGGAGTTTGAAGATAAGTATACCAAAGCAACAACGCTTTATCCTTCCAATTCTGAAACGGCAATGAGCCCAAGTTTCTCCCACATTTTCCAGGGCGGATATTCTGCCGGGTATTATTCTTACAAATGGGCTGAAGTTCTGGATGCAGATGCTTTCCAGTATTTCAAGGAAAACGGAATCTTCAATCCTGAGATTGCAGCCAAATATAAAGTCCTGCTTTCTTCAGGGGGAACAAAAGATCCAATGGAATTGTATAAAAGCTTCAGAGGCAGTGAACCGAAAGTGGAAAGCTTATTGAAAAGAGCATTTGGATAGGATATACATTCAGATTGTGACAAAAAAATAAATATAAAAAGGACAGCATTGGCTGTTCTTTTTTTTTTGACCTTAATACCTCCATGAAAATGTATAAATTAGCCAGCCTATACAAGTTCAAATTAATTGATAAAAAATTATGAGAAGATCACTGATAATAAAAGGATTTTTAATTCTCAGTTTATTTGGCACTTATGACTGTTCAAGCCCAAAAGAAACGGCAAAAGAAAATCTGCAAAATGAAGATTTGAAAAAATTCATTGGTAAAAGCCTAACTCTTACTGGCAAAACAATAAATATGAAGCTTGGTGCTCTATTGGTCACAGAAAATGGAGAGAGTATCTGGATGGACAGAATGGATAGCTGGCCAGAAGGATATTACGTGAATGAACAGAAAACTAAAACTCAGTATTAAAAAATAAAACACGACAAATAACCATACTCTAAATACTTTTTCCATGAGAAATACATTCAAAATTTTAGTCTTAACCGTTCTCTTAAGTAATTTATCTTTAGCTCAAAACAATAAAGAAATTGCCCTGCAAAAAGGTAATGAAGCCATTAAGCTAATGGACAACGGAAAGATTGAAGAGAGCATTATGCTGCTTGAGGAAAGTCAAAAATTAGATCCTGAAAATTTTAATTATCCTTACGAAATTGCGTACGCTAATTATTTAAAAAAGGATTATAAAAAGGCAATAGAAATTGCAGAGAAATTACAAAACTATAAAGAGGTAAGTGTTCAGCTTTATTCACTTTGGGGAAATTCTTATGATAATCTTAATAACCCAAAAAAAGCAATAGAAATCTATGATTCAGGAATTAAAAAATTTCCAAATAAAGGATTATTATATCTGGAAAAAGGAGTCGTTTATGAACTAGAAAAAGAGTACAATAAAGCTATTGCATCTTATCAAAAAGGAATTTCTGTAGACCCAAAATATCCATCTAATTATTACAGAATTGCAAACCTTTATCTTAATTCTGATGATAAAGTTCCTGGTTTAATTTATGGAGAAATTTTTCTCAACCTTGAAAGAACTACTGATAGATCTAGAGAAATGAGTAAAAATTTATTTGATGCTTATAAAAATTCGATAGTATTTGAAAACAGAGAGATGAAAGAACTGAATCTTTGTAAGCAAATGAGTATGACCCCAACAGACAAAAACCTTCCTTTATGTTTAATGTTTGGTAAGTGGTTTATTTATGGTTTATTACATTCAAAAGCAGAAGAATTCAATCTGGATACATTATCCAAAGTAAGACAGGGGTTCTTGAAATCATATTTCGAAAAAGACAACAAAGATTATCCAAATATACTTTTCGACTACCAGGATCTGATGTCTAAAAATAATATTTTTGATGCCTACAATCATTATTTATTTCAAATGGGGGCTGAAGATGAATTTTCAAGCTGGTTTCAAAAAAATGAAACTGAATATAATAAATTTGTAGAATGGTATACTAAGAATGAAAATAGTATCAATATAAATGAAAGAAACTTTTTCCATTTTATCAACTAAAAAGAGCTCTTACATAATATAAAGTTAATATCAATCAGGATTTTCTACAATACAAAATAATCTAAATTTCATATGAATATTCAAGAACAAATCAAAGATTATATCCACAGTCAACCTGAAAAGAAGCGCAATGATATGCTGGATCTCCACCAAATCATCCTGGAGATTATGCCGGCATGCCAGCTGTGGTTTCTGGATGGTAAAAACAGTGAAAATAAAACGGTTTCCAATCCCAATATCGGATATGGATTCTATACCATACAATATACCGACGGAAAAACCAGAGATTTCTATCAGATTGGAATGAGTGCCAACACCACCGGAATCTCTATTTATGTTCTCAACATTGATGATAAAGCCTATCTGTCTACCACCTATGGAGATAAAATAGGTAAAGCCAGTGTAACCGGATATTGCATTAAATTCAAAGCACTGAAAGATATCAACATTGAAATCCTGAAGGCTGCCATACTGGATGGGCTTAAATAATAATTTTTTTAATCGTATAAAAAAACGAACATATCTGTTCTAAGAAAGCTAAATTTGTACAGCATACAAAACAAACATCCATTCTGTAATTTTAAATAATGAGCACTATACCCCAAAGACTAGAAAACGTAAAAAAACTCCAGGCTAAAAGATGGGAAAATGAAGACCATTGGGACACTTTGAATGATCTACTAATCAAAGAACTGGATGAAATCTTACTTATTGAGCCTGAAAACACCTCGGCTTTGGTTAATATTGGTGCTGTTTATTCCGATATGGGAGAAAATGAAAAAGCGCTGGAGTATTTAAATGCGGCTTTGGAATTAGGTTCTAAAGACAAAAATCTGTTTGTAAACCTGGCTATTGTGCTTGTTTATATGGAAAAACATCAGGAAGAATATTTAGAATATCTTGAAGAAGCTGAAGATAAAACTGAAGATCCGCTTACTTTTAAAGCTTATTTTGATCCTCAATCCCGTTAAAATCAGTTCAATTAAAACTTAAAATCATGTTACTAGCCATATTACTTCCCTTCTTATCCTTCATGGTCCGCGGAAAAGTTCTCACCGGAATTGTCTGCCTGATTTTACAGATCACTCTGATCGGATGGCTGCCCGCAGCAATTTGGGCTGTTCTTTCTTTAAACAATGAAAGAGCAGATAGACGTAATGACAAGCTGATTAAAGCGATGCGAAAGAACCAAAAATAAATCGGAGAAATTACACTTACCATATTTTTTATAAACTCTGATTTGTAATTTTTTTCAAAAAAAACTTGTGAAACCGAAAAGTTGCGCATATATTTGCAACCATATGGTTTCATTTAAAAACTGCCACTTATGAGAAGAGATATTTTTCAGGCTATAGCAGATCCTACCCGCCGGGCTATTATTGCACTAATCGTAGCACAGGCAATGACCCCCAATGCGATAGCAGAACATTTTGATATTACCAGACAGGCCGTTTCAAAACATCTGAAAATCCTGACTGAGTGTGAATTGGTAACCAAAAATTATCAGGGAAGAGAAATTTATTACTTTTTAGAAATTGATAAAATGAAAGAAATAGATCATTGGCTGGAACAATTCAGAAAGATTTGGGAAAGCCGTTTCGACCAGCTAGATACTTTACTGACAACATTGAAAAGTCAGCAGAAATAAAGATTAAAATTGTTTTAACCAAAACAAACTAAAAAATATTATTATGAAAAATCATCTTCAGTTCGATTTTCTTGCAGACAAGGAGAAGAACACATTAACTATCAGACGTGAGTTTATGGCTAACCGACAAATGGTTTGGGACTGTTACACAAAGAGTGAGCTTCTTGACCGATGGTTTGCTCCTAAACCACTGACCACAAAAACAAAATCAATGGAATTTCATGAAGGCGGACACTGGCATTATGCTATGGTAGAACCCAATGGAACAGAATATTGGGGCTGGGTAAGTTATCACAAGATCAATCCAATTGATTCCTATACTTCAGGTGATGCATTCTGTAATGAAAAAGGAGAAATCAACACAGATTTACCTCAGGCAGAATGGGTGGTCACTTTTACTGATAAAAATGAAAACACCCTTGTAGAAACTATTGTCTCCTACCAATCCTTAACCGATCTGGAAACTATCATCGAGATGGGTATGGAACAGGGAATGAAGGCCACACTGGAAAAACTTGACGAATTATTACTAACACTAAATCAATAAAAATGAGCCACAAAATCACAGTTTCTGCTACCATTAACGCAGATGCAAAAAAAGTATGGAATTATTATACCAATCCTGAACACATTACCCAATGGAACTTTGCTGATCCTTCATGGCATTGTCCTTCTGCTTCCAACGATATGAAAGTAGGCGGAAAATATGCAGCAAGAATGGAAGCTAAAGACGGAAGTTTCGGTTTCGACTTTGAAGCGGTTTATGATGAAATAAAAGATGGTGAAAACTTTAAGTATACCATGCCAGACGGAAGACAGGTACAAGTTGACTTTAAAGAAAAAGAGGGTCAAACACACGTAGACGTGGCTTTCGATCCGGAAAATCAAAACCCTGAAGAAATGCAGAAAGGAGGCTGGCAGGCGATTCTTGATAATTTCAAAAAGTATGCGGAATCGAATTAAAAAATGTTTCAATCGAAAGTTAATATAAAGCTGGATGTTTTACATTCAGCTTTTACTTTTCAGTGACCGGAAACCTATGAACTCCAATATTGTTGTAAATTTACATTTCAAACTCTGAAGTCCCTGGTGTGATATCAGAAAGAGACATTAATTAAAGAACCCTCAATTTCTTTATGCTATGAAAGAAAATAAATACGACAATCCGTCATTTTTTGACCAGTACGAAAAAATGCTCCGTTCTCAGATAGGATTGGAGGGAGCCGGAGAATGGCACACCTTGAAAAATATGCTGCCCGATTTTCAGGGAAAAAATATTCTTGACCTCGGCTGTGGTTTTGGATGGCATTGCCGTTATGCCATGGAAAATGGTGCACAATCTGTAATCGGAATTGATCTTTCGGAAAGAATGCTGGCAAAAGCTCAGGAAATCAATAACATGGAAGGAATTCAATATGAAAGGAAAGCTTTGGAAGATATTGACTATCCTGCTGAAAAATTTGATATCATTTTGAGTTCACTCACGTTACATTATGTAGCATCATTCGATACTATTACTCAGCATATTTACAAGTGGCTGAGTCCCGGAGGAACTTTTGTATTTTCAGTGGAACATCCTGTTTTCACTGCTGAAGGTGGTCAGGACTGGATATATGATAAAAACGGTGAAAAAACCTGTTGGCCCGTAGACCGTTATTTTATAGAAGGAAAAAGGAATACCACTTTTCTAGGAGAAAATGTGATCAAATACCATCGTACTTTAACTTCTTATTTAAATACTTTATTAAAACACGGTTTTAAAATCAAAGAGGTTATTGAACCGGAACCAGGTCAAGAAATGCTGAAAGAAATTCCGGAGATGAAAGAAGAACTCCGCAGGCCGATGATGCTGTTAATCTCTGCTGAAAAATAATTTTTGACCTGTCATACAGAGAATTTCCCCTGCATTGAATTACCTGATTATTAGAAAGATTCGTAAGTGATTAAAATGTATATTTGCTTCATTGTCAATCAAAAAACATGAAGCCTTTCACTTTTTTTTTCATTTTTATTTTTTCAATGCATTGTCCTGCTCAACAATATGGGAAGGAACTGGATCAATATTTCACGGCACTTACAGATCTGAAAAATTTCAATGGGAATGTAAAGATTGCTAAAAATAACATCCTTCTTCTCGATAAAACCTATACTATTCAGGACGCAGACAAAGCTTTACAAGTCAATAAAAACAGTAAATTCATTATTGCCTCTGTTTCAAAGATTTTTGTAAAATATGGAATTTTAAAACTGGCTGAACAGGGAAAACTGAAGTTATCCGATCCCCTTAATAAATACATCAAAGATTTTCCCAATGGTGAAAAAATTACTATTGAACACCTTCTGTCTCATCAGTCCGGGCTTCCAAGGGAAATCAAAGAGTATGAAAAATATGACCATCTCAGTCTTGAAAAAATTATAGAACTGGCACGAGAGGAATCCCTGCAGTTCGAGCCAGGAACCCAGACATTATATTCAAATGTCGGATACTTTATCCTGCACTATGTCATTGATAAACTATCTGATAAAGGATACTGGAATTTCATCCAAACAGAAATCATCAAAAAATATAAATTAAAGAATACAGGGGAGTTTAATACTGCTCAAACACTATCTGATTTCGCCTATGGATTTTCGGGTGAAAATGGTAGGATAACCCCTGTTTCCCATACCAATATCAATCGGTTTGAAACCGGAAATTATTTTTCGACCACCGACGATTTGTACAGCTTCAGCCAGCAGCTTATTTCCGGAAAGAACCTCAGAAAAGACCTTGTCCTGAAAATGTTCGGAAAAAACAGCCAATTGATACAGGCTGGTGGCAGACCCGGCTACAGAGCGTATTATTATCAGGACCTGAAATCAGGAATCACATTTATTTTCACTTCCAATTTTACCGATATTCCTTTTCAAAAAGTGACTGAAGATATTATTCATCTTTTGAATGGCCAATCTTATACAATTCCTCAGAAGATTAACAAAAAAGCAATTGAAGTTCCTGATGAAATTCTTAAGCAATACACTGGAAAGTTTGCTCTTGAAGCGGACCAATCGCAAATTTTCAGCATTATCTTAGAAGGTCATTTTTTGTATATACTCGACAAAGACGGCGAAAAGACCAAAATCTATCCTGAATCAGCAACTTCTTTTTTTGATAATCCTAAATCTGAAGACGGTTATCAGTTTTTAAAGGGCAGCGATCAGCAATATCATCTGATCATCATTTCAACCGGTGTTAAATTAAATACCAAAAGAATACAATAATCAAACACAAATCAATTTAAAAAATTAAAAAAACAAATTACTATATTGCATAACATAGTAATAAAAATATATCATATCTTTGTATAACAAATTACATACCTATGATTATTAAAAAATTGATAACCTCTCTTGTTTTACTTCCATTTTTAGCTTCTACAATGGGTGCTCAGACAAAAAGATACGAAAAGAAAATTGACAGCATTATCCAGGCAGAATTCGGAAATAGAGCTGAACCTGGCGGTGTTTTCCTGATTACTCAAAATGGAAAAAATCTGTATCGGAAAGCATTTGGAAAAGCCAATCTTGAACTCAACGTCAATATGGTTCCGGAGAATGTATTCCAGGTCGGATCTATGACAAAACAGTTTACCGCTGTGGCTATTCTGATGCTGGAACAGGAAGGAAAGCTCAATGTCAACGATCCCATTTCAAAATATATCAAAGATTATCCTAACGGAGATAAGATTACCATTCATCACCTTCTGACCCACACATCGGGAATTAAAGATTTCACCAAAATGAAATCTCTTTCTTCTATTGCCCAAAAAGAGATGAAGCCTCAAGAAATGGTTGATTTTTTCAAAAATGAACCTGTAGATTTCGCTCCGGGAGAAAAGTTTGATTACAACAATTCCGGATACGTAGTTTTAGGTTATATCATTGAACTTGTTTCCGGAGCTTCTTATGAAGATTTTATCACGAAAAATATTTTCGATAAAGCAGGAATGTCTCATTCTTACTATGCTTCGGATAGAAAAGTGATTCCTCAAAGAGCTTATGGCTATCACAAAAAAGAACAGGGATTTGTAAATAAAACGGTTATCAGTTTCAGTGTTCCTTTTTCTTCCGGATCATTGATGTCTACTGTAGATGACATGCTGAAATGGCAGCAGGCTTTACTTAAGAATACTCTCCTGAATCCAGCAGAAACCCAAAAAGCGTTTCAAAAATATAAACTGAATAATGGGGAAGAATTTACCTACGGATATGGATGGCATCTGAAAGATATCAATGGAATCCCTGACCGGGAACATGGTGGAAGTGTATTTGGATTTAAAAGCATGGGGGTCTATATTCCCGGTGAAGATATTTATGTGATAGGATTCAGCAACTGTGACTGCCACTCCCCTACTGAGGTTACCAGAAATATCGCGAAAGCAACATTGAGCGAAATAAAAACCTCATCAAAAAAGCCTTAAAAGGTAATCTGATTATTTTTCACGTTTCATTTCAGGGAGAACATCATTGGGAACTCTAACAACAGAAACAATCACAAAAATCAGACAGAGAATGTTGATTAGTACGGCAATTGAGAACGCATTGTGATAATTTTGTACTGCAGGTTTTGTTCCCAGAAAATAGTAGAAAATACTTCCTACTGCAACAATTCCAATAATGGCAGCAATCTGCTGGAAGGTGTTATAAACCCCGGATGCATTTCCAATAAGTTTTTCAGGCATTCCAGACAAGGCAATATTGGCCAGCGAAGGAATAATTGACCCCACTCCCAGCCCATGTAAAAATAACAGCAGCCATAAAACGGGAAAACCGGTCTGTATTCTGAATAAAAACAGCTGCAGAATAAGAATCACAATAATAAAACTGAGCCCTGCAATCAGGGCCTTTTTTCCATATCTCAAAATCAATTTTACAGAAACCGCGGATGCCAGCACAAACCCAAGTCCCTGAAAAACAATAATTTCTCCGGCTTCTAACGGACTGATCTTTAGTCCGTCCTGAAAAAAAAGTGACAGAATATAAAAGTAGGAATCCAGCATAATGAAAAAGAAGGAAACTGCCACAATACCCAGATTGAAATTTTTAAAACGGAACAGTTCAAAATCAATCAGATAAGAACGTTCATTTTGTATTCTCTTCTTCTGATTTTTTATAAAACTGAAAATAATTCCGGCTGAAATGACCACCAGCGAGGCGTTTTTAAAATAAAATCCTTCATGCTCAGACATTGTCAGGGCATAGGCAGCACAAAACAATCCTGCAGAAAGTGTTACAACCCCGCCCATATTGAGAGATTGCTTTACTGAAATTTTAGATTCATTCAATAATTTCAGACTCAGGAAAACTGCGGGCAGGCATATAGGAATATTCATCAGAAAAATAAGTCTCCAGGACTCTTCCATAATCGTAAGAGATGAAAAGTATCCTCCGAGAAACTGACCTAGAATGGTTCCTATTCCAATAGTGATCCCGTACCATCCCATTGCTTTTGTCCGTTCATGGTGAACAGGAAATAAAATCTGAATCATAGAAAGGACCTGCGGAGCCATCATTGCAGCACTTATCCCCTGCATAAATCTAAAAATAACAAGTTGTTCTGCTCCTGCAGAAATTCCGCAAGCAACAGAACTCACCATAAAAGCTATTAATCCGATGATATAAATTTTTTTTCTTCCATACAGATCTCCCAGCCGGCCTCCTGTAATCAGAAAAGAAGCAAACCCAATGAGATAAGCTGCAATCATAAACTGCATATCTCCGCTGGAAGCATGAAGATCACGCTGTACTGAAGGTATAGACACATTAATGATAAAAATATCCATGATCGTCAACAGCTGACCAAAGAGTATAACCAATAATTTCAAATACTTATATTTCATATTTATATAGATATATCTATTTTTTAATATTTAAAAAAATTTAGGGTAGTAAACCCTGAACAATTTTTTTCACCTGATCAAAAGAATCATTTTGTTTGTTGATAGTGGAAGTCACAACCGCCCCTTCTATTAACAGGAAAATATTTTCTGCTATTAAATCGGTATCGGCAGGTTGCCCCTGCGCTCCATACTCTGTTACAAGTGTTTTTATCAGATCTTTTTGTTTTTCTTTATGCAGTTTGGCAAAACCGGAGACAGAAGGGTTTCCTTCTCCTGTTTCGGAAACTATTTTTATAAAATGACATCCTGCAAATTTTGAGGTCTTCTGCAGCTTCTTCCTGTAATCAATGAGTGCCAGAAGTTTTTCTTTTGGGTCAGAAATTTTGGATGTACTGTTTTCAAACCCTTCAAACCATTCCAATTCTTCTTTGATGAGATATGCCTGAAGAAGATCATTTTTAGATGAAAAGTGGTTGTATAGTGAGCCAATAGCAATATCAGCTTCTGCAATAATCTGGTTAATTCCTGTAGAATTGTACCCCTGCTTATAAAACAAATCTGAAGCGACCCTGATAATTCTCTCGCGTACTTTTTCTTTTTTCATCGTGAAATTTTTTACAAATCTAAACAAAAAATAGATAAGTCTATCTATTTTTAAAATACAGATAAAAACTTTATTTTAGATAAAGAAATTTCCACTGTCATGAAATCAAGGTCTCCGTTTTTCCTATTCCTATTGCTAATAGCAGTATCTTGCAGTCAGTCACAAAAAAATAACGCTGTAAAAAATATGAAACCGACCAATCCTGTTGTATATTTTGAAATTCCTGTATATGATCTTGGACGTGCTGAAAAGTTTTATTCTTCTGTTTTCAACTTTACCTTTGAGAAAGAAATTATCGACAGTTATGAGATGGCTTTGTTTCCTTTTGAAGAAAAAAACAGTGGCATTACAGGTGCTTTAGCTAAAGGAGATGTCTACAAACCTTCCAGAAGCGGTGTCATTATTTATTTTAAAACAGAGAGTATTGATCATACCCTGGAGAAGGCCGTAGAACATGGAGGTTCTGTTCTTTATCCTAAGAAAACAGATGAAAAGTATGGTTTTGCTGTAGCAGAATTTGAAGACTCAGAAGGAAACAGAATTGCACTGCATGAAACGATAAAATAGGTATACCATTCGATACATATTATTTTTTTAAATAAGATTGAGGCATATTTTGTATCTTTCATTAACCATTTTTAAAAGATTATTTGGTAAATACCTATGGCGGAAGAACTTTATTTCATCAAAACCAACCCAACTATTGCCAAAATTAATTTGTACAATAAGCTCGAGCGTGAAGAGGAAAATATCTTAAAATTCCTGCCATCTGATGCAAAAGACACGCTTGAGAATATTAAAAATAAGGTAAAAGATTCTGTTGAAGAACTTACTCAGGAAGAACTTTTGCTTATTTTTCAATGGTTTAGTAAAGTATATTCTTCAGATCATGAGGAAGCTAAAACACAGCTTTTCATCAATGGTATTGATCTTTTTTATGAAATACCTACGACCATTCATGCCGAAAACTTCCTTCAGATTCTTTCAGACTATGAAAAACTGCTGAAGCAGGACATGAATTATATTGTGGACTCCAAAAACTTCAATCAATTCCTGATCTACGGAATATTTCTTACAGAAATCATCAATAGAGACCAGCATCAGAATATGCTTTGTGAATACCTGAAACCGGACAATCAGTCTTTATACCTTCTGGCAGAAAACCAATGTGGTTCAAAAGAATTTGACGGAAAAATCATCCCGGATCTTCAGCATCATTTTACTGATCTGTATGATCAGACCAAATTTTACAAAGGTTCTATTATCAAACTCGAGCAGTAATAAAAATCTTTCATTTCGTTTTAGCTGTTCTGATAGCCCTTTCATTATTATGGGGATGAACTTTTTTATCCTTATTTAAATTTATTAGTTTAAAAAATATTATCCTGCTTATGTAATATTCCGGATTCAATAGTTGTCTTGTATACATAATCGGAAGAAAGCTGTTGAGAAAAACAGTAACCGATCAGTAAAAATTATTAAATCAGGATAAAAACTATACCACAGCCAGCAGGCTCCTTTACGATGTAAATCTGCTGGTTTTCTTATTTACTTACAGCCCAATTCTTTACGGTCACATAATAATATATCATTCCTCCACCAAAATAAGCAATTACATCAAAAATATCTCCTGTAAAGCGGGCAGATAGTTTCGGGCAGAGCACTTCAAACAAAAAAGACAGATAAAGTACTGACGTCAATACAAATTTCAAATCTGGTTTCCATTGATAGCCTAAGATAGAATTCATCGTATAGTCTATCAGATAACAATACATCGGAACAGTAATACTATCTGTAAAATAATCATTGATAAAAGGAATATAAATTCCGTTTCGTCTCAGTAAAATAATTGTTCCCCAGACGACCAGTCCCAGCAAAAACCAATATGAAATTCTTTTTTTCATCACATGTGAAGTACTGCCATTATTATCCCAAGAATAACCTGCAGTATTTTGGATATAACTTCCTGAGGGTCTGTTTTACTTCCATTTTCATTTTTGTCTGCTGATTCGTAATCAAATTTTTGTTTACCTTCCATTACCCTATGATTTTATATTGCAAATATACCAAATTAGAACATTTGTTCTAATTTTTAAAATATGATTTATATCCAGTCTTATATTCTTATCTTTGAGATATGAAGACCAAGGATAAAATTCTGTCTAAAGCACTGGAACTATTTAATGATAAGGGGTATAATAATATTACCACCAGGCATATTGCGGCTGAGCTCAATATCAGTGCGGGAAACCTTCATTATCATTTCAGACATTCTGAAGATATCATTAAAATCCTTTTCTCAGAACTTACCCTGAAAATGGATGAACTGCTGAACCAAATGAAAAGGATAGAGAATAAAACGCTGGAAGATCTTTACCAATTTACTTATTCAACCTGTAAAATCTTTTATTCTTACCGTTTTATCTTCATCAATTTTATAGATATACTCAACCAGATTCCTGAAATAGAATCCAGGTATGAAGGGATCAATTTCAGCAGAAAAGAGGAATTCCAGCTTATCTTTTCGGATCTTCAAAAGAGTAATATTTTTCAAATAGATGTTCCTCATTTTATCGTAGATTGTCTTACTGAACAGATTTTCATTATTGCAGACAACTGGCTTACCCACAACAGACTTATTTTAAAACTCAGTCCCAAAGAAGCAATACAGCATTATACACTTCTTCAGATGAATCTTTTTTATCCGCTTCTCAATAAAGAACAGCAAAAAATTTATGAACAGCAGTACATCCAATAGTCAAAGCATTACCATTAGAGAAGGAAATCATGATGATCTTCCGGAGATGCTGCAGCTTTTTACAGCGACTATAGATGAGGTATGCAAAAAAGACTATAACTCCCAACAGCTCGAAGCATGGAAATCCGGTGCTGAGAATGAAGAAAGATGGATGAATGTGATCAGCAGTCAATATGTTTTAATTGCTGAAAACAGAAATCAGATCGTGGGCTTCTGTACACTCGATAAGGGAAACTATATTGATTTATTTTTTGTACACAAAGCTTATCAACAGAAAGGGATAGCAACAATGCTTTACCATGAAATTGAAAAAAAAGCTCTGCAGCAACATGAAAAACGGCTCACAGCGGATGTAAGCAAAACCGCAAGACCTTTTTTTGAAAAAAATGGTTTTCATGTGATTGAAGAGCAGACTGTTCATGTAAAAGGAATTGCTCTTATCAATTATAAGATGACAAAAAACCTCATCTCTTAATTTCTGAATTATGGAATTACCACCGGAATACAGTGAGTTTAGGATTTCAGTTCCTCAGGAGTTTGAAAATGTATTTACTCATTTTTATTTTGCAGAAAACACTTCTGACATCTCGGTTACAAAAACACTTCTCCCGACTTATCAGACTATTTTATTATTCTGCTTTGGAGAAAGTGCTACGATGTCTACCCGGGAAAAAACAACTATTGATGTTGATAAATGCATGGTATTTGGTCCGGTGAGACAATCTTTTGAATATACACTTCCGGCAGGATGTTCTATTCTTGTAGCCAATTTTAAAGATGATGCATTCTTCAGGTTCTTTGGAAAGGTATCTATTGAACAACCACTAAGACATCCTGATGAACTGCTGGAGGAAAATTGTTTTACCGATCTCTGGCATCAGCTGGAAAAAATAAATTCAACCACAGAGCAGGTGAATCATATCCTTGAATTCTGCCGGCCTTATCTTCAGCATCAGGATACTACCAGCAAGCTTTTAAGTAGTTTTGAAAACAACCTACTAAATCCTGTCAAAGTGATTGCAGAACAAACTCATCAGACTGAAAGAAATATTCAGCGCAAACAGAAAGAGCAATTTGGATATTCTTTAAAAGAACTTAACCGCTATAACCGTTTTTTAAAGGCTGTAAAAATTATTGAAGAGGAAACCGGAAAGCAGAATAAAGTGAAATGGTTTACCATCATTGATGATTGCGGTTATTATGATCAAAGCCAGCTTATTCATGACTTCAAACATTTTATGAACATCTCACCTGCTCAGTATTTAAAATTTCAGGAGGAAATTTGTAATCCAAAATCTAAATAGCCTATTTCGTTTTCTTACAATTTTTGAAAAGTATACCACATTACTTTTGTCTCATTAATCTTAATAAGAAAAACAATGAGACATTTAATAATTTACGCACATCCTAATGAAAACAGTTTAAATCACAATCTTTTAAATACGGTTGTTGAAACCCTTCAGTCCCGGAACGAGGAAATTATTGTGAGAGATCTTTATACCATAGGTTTTGATCCTGTACTTTCTCTGGATGATATGCAGAGACAGCGCATGGGAAAAATATCGGACGACATAAGAATTGAGCAGGAACATATTTCATGGGCGGAGCAGATTACTTTTATTTATCCTATCTGGTGGACGGGGCTTCCTGCTATGATGAAGGGATACATAGACCGTGTTTTCAGTTATGGTTTTGCGTACCGTTATGATCAGGGCATACAAAAAGGACTTCTGACTGGTAAAAAAACCGTAATTATCAATACCCATGGAAAATCTCATGGAGAATATGAGAAAACAGGAATGGATAAAGCCCTCACTTTAACCTCAGATAACGGAATTTTCATCTACTCCGGGCTGGAAATCATCAGACATTTATTTTTTGATAAAGCAGATAAAGCGACTTCCGAAGATCTTGAGGTCTGGAAAGATCAAATTAAAAACTTATATTCTGAATATGTCTTTAATGATTAAATTTAAATAATAATTCATGAAAATAAACACAGACAGACCGTTAACCCTCTATTAATTGCCCTCAACAAACTGACGAAAAAAAATAATAAAATACAGTCTTTACATCTTTATCCTCTATTTTGCTTTTAAAGGATTTATGGCATGAAATTAGCTTCAAAAATCGCAAGTAAAATTGTTTTGAACCATTATTTTAAGCCATTAAGATAGATGGATGGTTAAGTTTTTTCTTAAAAACAAATCTTGTTATAACCCTGCAATACGTCTTAATGGTTTAAATATTGGATCCACAGAAAATTTCTGGACAATAACAACATTATGAAACATTTAAACAGCATACTACGTCTTCCATTCTTCAGTGAATATTATGCTCCGGGCTATCGTTCGGGAAGACTTTCTATATCTGTAATTCAATAAAATAATCTAACGTATATATAGAGCCCGGACAGTACCTGTCCGGGCTTTTTCATTTTTAAAACTATTCAACATGATCCATTTATTACAAGAAAATGCAGCTATCATCCTGCCTGAAAATGGTTTGGAAGAAAAACTTACACAAGCCAAAGAGGAAAACAGAAAACTATCTATTAAACTAGGGTTTGATCCTACCGCTCCGGATCTGCATCTGGGACATGCAGTAGTGCTAAAAAAGCTGAAACAATTTCAGGACCTGGGACATCAGATCATTATAGTAGTAGGAAGCTTTACAGCAAGAATTGGTGATCCTACAGGGAAAAATAAAGCCCGAAAACCTTTAAGTGCCGAAGATGTACAGCATAATGCCCAGACTTATATCAATCAACTTTCCAAAGTGATTGATATCCAGAAGACAAAAATTGTTTTCAACTCGGACTGGCTGGATGCCCTCGACTTTTCGGAGGTTATCCAGCTGCTATCAAAAGTTACTGTGGCTCAGCTGATGCACCGTAACGATTTTAATAAAAGATTTACAGAAAATACTCCTATTGCCATGCATGAACTGGTATACCCAATTCTTCAGGGGTTTGATTCTGTAAAAATTGAGTGTGACATCGAAATGGGTGGCACAGATCAGCTTTTCAACTGTACCATGGGAAGACAGCTTCAGGAGGTGCACGGAATGCCTGCTCAGATCGTCATGTGTATGCCATTACTGAGAGGCCTTGACGGCAAGGAAAAAATGAGTAAGTCACTGAATAACATTATCGGACTGACAGATGAACCCAACGAAATGTTTGGAAAAACAATGTCTATTCCTGATGCATTGATTGAAGAATTTATCAACCTGACCACGGATCTTTCAGTGAAAGAAAAAACGATTCTTGTTTCGCGAATGACAGATGGCGAAAATCCTATGAATATTAAAAAAATCATTGCCAAAAATATCATCAGCCAATACCATGATGCCGCTTCAGCAGAAAATGCGGAACAGTTCTTTATCAATCAGTTTCAGAATAAAAATTTTGAAGAGAAAGTGTATGAGCCTGTTTCTATACATGGTTTGAAGAGCAACGAAAACAAAGTATCGATTGTGGAACTTTGTCATCAGCTTAAAAATGACCTCAGCAAATCGGCGGTCCGAAGGTTAATTGAAAATGGAGGAATTCAGGTCAATAACATTAAAATAACAGATGCTAATGAAGAAATGGAACTGATCCCTCAAACGAAGATAAAAATCGGGAGAAGAGGCTTTTTTGAATTAATATAGGGCTGGAAGATAGAAGCTGGGAGAAGGAAGTTTCTGGATGACAAGTAACACCTGAAGTTATTTGATTGATTTTTTTTTAAATAGAAGTTCTTTACAGCACAAAAATTACTTCCAGCTTCCTTCTCCCGGCTTCCCTCCTTCAACTTATTTCAATATCTTCGTTTTTTAAAACTATTTCCAATGAGCTACATCATGGTTGACATAGAATCGGACGGCCCGATTCCCGGTGATTTTTCAATGGTCTGTTTCGGGGCAGTTCTTGTCACAAAGCAACTGGACATTAGTTTTTATGGAAAACTGAAGCCTGTTTCTGAAAAATTTAATCCTGATGCTTTAGCCATTTCCGGCTTCACCAGAGAGGAAACAATGAATTTTGATGATCCTGAGACCGTAATGCTTGCCTTTGAAGACTGGATTAAAACGAACTCCAAAGGAAGACCTATTTTCATCAGTGATAATAATGGTTTCGACTGGATGTTTATCTGCTGGTATTTTCATCATTTTATCGGAAGAAATCCTTTTGGTTTCTCTTCCAGAAGGCTTTCTGATCTTTATTGTGGACTGGAAAAAGATACTTTTGCGCAATGGAAACATCTTCGTAAAACCGAACATACCCACAACCCGGTAGATGATGCCAGAGGAAATGCAGAGGTTTTACTGTATATGAAAGAAGAAATGGGACTAAAAATTGCATTAAAGTAAGAACTCTAATTTTTATTTTTGAATATGAATCTTAACCTGCGCTACAAAAAAGCTGACGACACCGATATTGATTTTCTTCTCGATCTCAGAATGAAAACCATGAATCCTCATTATGAAACTTCAGGACTTTCTACTGACAGAGAAACAACCCTTCAAAGAGTTCTGTATCAGTTTGAAAAAGCCGATATTATTTTTTTAGACAATCAGCCCATCGGACTGTTAAAAGTAGACCGAACATTTACCAACATTGAGGTCCTTCAACTTCAGATTGATCCCAGCCAGCAAGGGAAAGGACTTGGAAAAATGATTTTGTCTGATATCCTGGAGGAAGCTTCACTCGCTGGAAAAACAGTGTCATTAAGTGTTTTAAAAACCAACAAAGCCCAGCATCTTTATACAAGTCTTGGTTTTAAGATTGTAGGGGAAGATGAGTATTCTTATTTTATGGAAACTGAAAGGCAGTAAATTGAAAATTATTTACATTTTGGCTAAAGCCATTGGACTTTTTTCATTTGATTAAAACGGGCTAAAGCCCATTTCTATTGATACGTTCACAATAACAGCCTACTGATTTGCCATGGTCACATAGATCAGCCTTCCGCCCTCTTCAGCAGATAACAGTATTTTTTTACCATGAGTCAGTTCAACCATAGAACCGGGTGGAATTTCTTTCTGTTCTGTGACATCTTTCATTCCGGACAATCCTTGATTCACCAATATCCATCTTCCCTGATGGAATGTAAAATATCCCACAGGCATTTTATCCTGCATCGTCAGGTTTTCATTACGTATCACTTTTCTGGAAACATGCCATCTGAACAGATACTGATTATGATAGACCATCAGTCTGTGATTTTCCGGTTTCCATACCTCATCATCAAATTTGAAATACAAATCTAAAACGGGCAAGGTTCCCTGATGCGGTGTTCCGCAGAACGGACATTTGGGGCTGCTTGTATTATCAAATACGTACCATTTTTCAGTACAGCTGGAATTATGACAAGGCTGTATCAAATCCACGGTTTTCAACAGGGCAGCTTCCCATTCGTTGGCTGTAGGACGTCTGATGGGGTCATGCAATCCGTCTATAAAGGTTTTTCTGAAGAGATCTGAAAGATAAGGTCCGGTTACGGTATAAGGAATCTTTTGAGGATCACCCCAGAATGCATCCCATTTCCGGAGATGATCTGTTTTTACGTGGTTGGAAGTGTTTTCAGTATCTTCCATAAATAGAGCTTTTTCTCCCATGGATAGAATTTCATCTTTTTCGGAATCCAGATCCCATATTTTTCCTCCACGTAAAGGATGTCTTCTGAGCAGGTACATATAAATCAGAACAGCAAGGGCATGCAGATCTGTTTTTTGATTGGGCAGATGTCTTCCGGGATCCTGAAGGCTTAAATGTTTTGTTTTCATCACTTCAGGGGCAATAAAATCGGAAGTTCCTATCACTTCAGGCGGAAACAGCTTAGGAACAACAAGACCGTCTATATCAATAATACAGGCTGATTTCGTCGCGGGATCTACCAGAATATTATTGTATGATAAATCGGAGTGTGCCAAGCCCATCTGATGCAGCTTCTTCACTCCTCTGCTGATATTGACTGCAATCTGAAAATAACTCAGCCAGTCTCCCAGCTCAGATTGGTCAAGCCTCAATGGATATTGCTGATTCCTGAACATAGGTGCGGTAAACCATTTTCCTACTTTATCCTGTCCCTGAATATTATCTGAACCAATATATCCTTTTGCAAAATAGAATTTATTATGGTAAACAGGAACCACAATTCCTGTAAGTTTATTTCTTTCAACAATATCGTAAGGCCATCTGAATATTTCGTTTAGAAAATACTCAGAAGCATTTCCACTTTGTATACTTTGCAGATAGGTGGAAACAATCCTCCTGATTCTTTCTTTTTGCCCTTCATCCAGCGGACTTCGGTAAAAAGCCACCACATACTCTTTATCGGGAGAAAAATAAACATCTTTCACGCCGCCCCGAATAGGGTTTTCGTCTACATATTCATAGGATTTGGCTGAGTCCAGTACAGAAACAACCTTAATGATCTTTTTCATGGTATTAATAGATTATTGCCAATGTACGGTCATCGTGATTTCCTCTGCTCCAGAAATCGCTCCATATTAAAAGCTGTTCATCAATTTTTTCGTCACAGATAAAATCTACTTTCGCACGATCATCGTTATTTCCGGCCAGGTCTTCAAAAAGAGATTTCCAGCTTTCTGTATCTTCCAGTTTATTTTCGGTGATGAATTTCGGATCATAAATACCGTCCGTCATCAGTACGAGATAGGAAAAATCATCTACACAGGTAATCCTGAAACGGGAATTCATCTTATCGTTGAAAATTTCTTTCATGGTGATAAAACGGGTACCTCCGCTAAATTCACCCACATCCATCTGATTTAAAAGTTGTACTTCAGAAAAATCAGGATTGATGAGATTAATAGGGCAGTCCCCCACTCCAAAACTAAGAATCACATACCCGAAATTAAACTTTTTAAGTAACGTAAAAATCAGCGTAGCATGCAGATCACTTACAGACAGCGTATTTTCCGATGCCGTCTTTTCTAATGCCTGATACACTTCTGCAACACTTTCTGATAAAATATTTTTGATATTTTGCTCTGCTTCTGAATGTTCTCCAATGGATACCTCAGTACCATACAACCTATCAATATTGCTTTCAATGCCACTTAAAATCTCCTGAGAATTGAAAAACTGATTCACCGTTGCCGTTGCCAATCTTGAACCTTCTCTTGCAGCTGCTGCCGAACCTGCTCCATCTGAAACAGAAACAATATTCCAGTCTCCGGGAAGGTTATTCACTGCAAAATCATCTTCACGAAATTTCCCTTCATGGGCATGAGAACGTCCTCTTTTGGAAGCTACAACAATTTTTTTGTCTGAAAATGAACCTTTGAATGAATCTTCTTCCGACTTATAAAAAGCGGCATTTCTATCGCTTGGAATATTTTTCCACAAGTCTTTCGGATCTGCATTTACAAAGAGCTGTACTTTTTTAGTTTCAATCTGCTTCTTATCATGAATATGATAAAACTGAACATCCAGATGATACATATTGTTGGTAACCGGAGTTCCTGAAATTTTATTGTTTTCAAAACTAAGCCCGGTTGCTTCAAGTCCGCCGATATTCTGAATTTCTATATTTGGAAAATCGTCCATGTCAAGTTGAAATTCATAAAACTGCTTGGCACCGGCGTTCTTCAATACCCAATGAGCATCTTTGAATTCTTCTTTTTCTCTGTAAACAGCAGCTTGTTCCATGGACTTTGGTTTAGATTCACCGGCCGATTTCCTGAAGAATTTACCCATCATTAGCCTAAGGTTCTGTTAATATCAAATCCACCTCCGGAAAAACCGTAATAATCCGAAGTTCCGCACCATGGACATTTGCTGTATCCTTCTCCTCTCAGACAGTGAATTCCCCCACACGAACACGTAGCCAACGCAATGGGATTGGCACAGTGAGGGCATGAAGTTCCTCCGTCCAGCTCTTCAATATTGATTTTAAGATGGGTTTTCTGATTTGAGGAAAGTCTGTAGTAGGCTTTTTCATCAATTTTATAAGCTCCGTCCAGTCTGTAATATCTGGTAGCCATTCCCGGTATGCTTGATTCTGCAAATGCTTTTTTAAATTTCATCAGATAAAGCTTTTCAGTTTCCTGACATTTCCCGTTCAGTACTACAAAATTGTTATCCGGGAATCTTTGTTCCATTTCAGGATCTACTTTTTCGAGAATAAGAGAATCGATCTTAGAAAGGTTGATTCCTTCTTTTTTGGCCTCTGTTACACTCTGGCTGGTTGTTTTAATAGAATCTGTTACCCATTTGAAAAATTCTTTATAGGAATTCTCATCAGAGTTGTTAAACAGCAATACATTATCGGCTAATGAACCGAGCAGTTTATAATTTGTATTTTCACCTATAGATACGGCAATCGTGTTGGGTTTTCCGTTGTATTTATTGTTCCACCTTTCAATGGCTTTGGTAGCATCATCGGTAGGTACTCCATCCGTAAACAGAAAAACAATAGGTTTCCAGTCTCCTTTTCTTTCATAGGTTGTTTTCACAATATCCCTGTCGATACAATCCATTACTTTGATCAAACCCTGGGAAAGTGATGTTCCGCTCCCGATTGGAATTTTAGGGGGATAAAAGCTGATAATATCCTGCATGGGAGTAATGACTTCCGCTTCTCCTGCAAAACCTATCACGGAAATATAAACGGTTTCGAGTGAATAGGGATCTTTTTTCAATTCCCTGATGATATTGGCGATACCTTCCTGTACCTGCTCAATAGGTTCTCCAACCATAGATTCGGAGATGTCTACTAAAAAATAAATAGGCAGTCTTCTCATATTGTAAAGACAGTTTTTTAAATAATAATATTAAGCTCCGATGGTGGCGGAGGTAATGTGATATTCTCTCCCGTATTCTGAGAATGCCCTCCCTGTGTAATGGAAGAACTCACCCATCTGAAAAAGGAAGAAAGTGTGATAGCGTCTGTGGTATCCAGTTTTACCACATGATCTGTCAGTTCTTTCAAAAACTGTTCATCAGCTTTAGGACCGGCTGCACAACCTACGATGGCTCCAAACTCCAGTCCTCTGATCACAGGAATCATTTGTCGGTACTTCTGGATATCTGAAGGTTTTCCATCTGTAAATATAAAAAGTAGCGGCTGCCAGTCTCCTTTTGCATCCACAGATTCTTTTACAATCTCTTTCTGTACCAATTCAGAAACCATTTCCAGAGCAGCTCCCGTATGAGTGGGTCCACTGTCCGGACAGGTAATTTCCATGGGATAAAAGCTCGCCAGATCAGTTAAAGGAATAATATTTTTAACTTCTCTATCAAAGGTAATGACGCTTAGATGCAGGCTGTCCATCGCCTGTGGATCTGCACGAAGCATACTGATCAATCCGTTGAAGCCGTTATTCAGCGCCTGAATAGGTTCACCGTTCATAGAACCTGAAGTATCTAATAGAAAATAAGCTAATAATCTCCTGCTCATTATGACAAATATTTATTCTGAAGCCGGCTAGGAAGTCGAAGACTTCCTAGCCGGCTTTATTTTGGTTTGATAAAAATTTAGAATCTAGTTGGAATAAGCGTACTGCTGTCTCAGAATATCTATAAAGTTATCTGTATGATGCGGCTCTCCCACAGCACGGAATTTCCAGTCTCCGTTGTGACGGTATGCTTCCGCAAAAACCATTGCACACATTCCGTTCATACTTGAATCTCCGGAAAGGCTGTATTTTGTAATTTCTTTTCCACTAGCATCTACCGCGCGGATAAATGCATTTTCGATCATTCCGAAGTGCTGGTTATTCGTTCTTCCCTGATAAATGGTAACAATGAATACAATTTTCTGATAACTCTGATCCAACTGGTCCAATCTTACAATGATCTGCTCATCATCGCCATCTCCTGCTCCGGTCCTGTTATCTCCTGTAAGCCATACATTTCCGCTTGGATGCTGCATAGAATTGAAGAAAACCACATCTCCCTGATAAAGCCCCATCTGTCTTCCGTCATTGGTCTGCACAGTTTTTCCAAGATTAGCTACTTTTCCATTGCCATCTAAGAGGAAAGCCACTGCATCAAGGTCATATTCAGCTTCTTTACTGAACAGTTTTCCAAAGAATCCGCTGCCTTGCTTTCTTACATCCCATCCTAAGCCAATGGTTACTTTTGAAAGATCATAAACGCTTTCTCCACGGTCATTCTTTCTTAAATCTATCGTTTGTCCTTTCTGTAAATTAATTGCCATAGTTATCGTTTTTGTGTATTGGAGTGTTTTTTATTTGATGATTTGTCCTTTGTAGTATTTCTCCAGGAAAAAGCCCAGATCTGCTCTGTATCCTATTCCTGAGGCTTCAAACTTCCAGCTTCCGTTTCTTTTATACAGTCTTCCGAACTCTACACCGGTTTCAATAGAGAAATCTTCATCCAGCTCATATTTTGCAATTTCCTGGTTTGAATGATTATCAACAACTCTGATATAAGAGTTTCTTACCTGTCCGAAGTTCTGTCTTCTTCTTTCAAAATCTTCTATGGTTACTACGAAAAGAATTTCTGCCACTCTCGAATCTACTTTGTCAAGATCTATTACGATTGCTTCATCATCGTCACCATCACTGTTTTTACCATTGGGATCATCACCTGTATGGGTAAGCGCTCCGTCCGGAGAATTCAGGTTATTGTAAAAAACAAAATATTCTTCGCTTACTAATTTTCTGTCAGAATCAATCATGATTGCAGAAGCATCCAGGTCAAAATCGTAGCCGGTTCCTTCATTAGGATCCCAGCCTAATCCAATCGTCATTTTAGTCAATCCTATGTCGATTTTTTGCCCTTTCTGTAGATTAATTGCCATAGTGTTTTATATTATGATTATTTTTCGCATTAAGATAGAAGTGATTTATGAATTGACCAAATTTATTGAGGAAAAAATGATCTACAGCGCCCAATTAAAACAATTTAAGTCACCAATCACCATAAAAAAAGGTCCAATTAAAAAATTGAACCTTGTATTGTAAAAAAGAATAGTAAATTAATTTTCAAACTCCTTATCTGAAACGGCGGCATTTCTTGCTTTAGCCAGCATAGGAATGGAAATCAGTCCCATCACCAGCATAATAACAATCTGCAGCGGCAAAGAGATAAAGGAATAGGTCAATCCCATTTCACCTCCAAAGTCAGCACTTTTTCCTACTGATATAAAAAGAGCCATAAAACCGTACTTCATCGCAAGGTTATAAGCTCCTATACCTCCACTGGCAGGAATAATCATTCCCAAAGTTCCTACTACAATAATGAAGAAACCGTCTGCAAAGGTAAATGCGGATGTTTCAGGAAGTGCAAAGCAAACCAGATAAGCAGCTAAATAATAACAAATCCAGATTCCTAATGTATAAAGGATGAATTTTCCTTTTTCTTTTAGTTTGAAGATGGAAGTTAATCCCTGAAAAATCCCATCAATAAAGTTGACAATTTTTCCTAAAAACGGAATTCCTGAAAGTTTCTTTTTAAATACAAAAAATAAAGCTGTTCCTACAATCAGAATTGAAAGGACTAATAAAATCTTATTAGGATTCATATTTATTCCGGAATTTTTGTAGAATGACAAAATTGCATCATATTTAAACAATAAGGTCAATCCTAAAAAGCCGAGCATACAAACCAGATCCACCACTCTTTCCAAAATGATAGTTCCAAAAGATTTGTCCACAGGTACTTTTTCTACTCCATACAGAGCCGTAGCTCTAGCCACCTCCCCGCTTCTGGGAATGGTAAGGTTCATCAGATATCCAAATGATATTGACCAAAGGGAATTGGAATTTGAAATTTTGTATCCCATGGGTTCCAGCATCAGGTTCCAGCGAATTGCCCTAAACCAATAAGCAAGAAGACCAAATACAGATGCAAACAGCACCCATAGATAATTTGCTTTCGCTAGTGACTTCTGAATGACTTTAAAATCAAGCCCTCTTAAGGCAAGCCATAAAAAAAAGCCTGCAAAAGCAAGCGATATTACTATTGTTAATATTGATTTTACCGGACTTTTTGATGTTTTCTCCATGTCCTAGGTAAGAAGGTTTGTTTTTTCATCCGGGAAAACGATCTTCGGCTGAAAGTCTTTAGCCTCCTCTGGGGTCATCTGTGCATAAGCAATAACGATGATGATGTCATCTTTTTGTACTTTTCTTGCTGCAGGTCCATTCAGACATACTTCTCCGGATTTCCTCTTTCCTTTGATAACGTATGTATCAAAACGTTCTCCGTTGTTCACATTCACAATATAGACCCTTTCTCCTACTACCAGACCGGCAGCTTCAATAAGATCTTCATCTATTGTTATACTTCCTATATAATTAAGGTCAGAGGCAGTTACTCTCACCCTATGAATCTTAGACTTGAAAACTTCTATTAGCATGGTGCAAATTTATTAATAAAAATTAATAAAACAGGTCTTTAGTATCATTTAAAAACTCCCACAAACACAAGGGTTTAATTTTATAAAACACAAGGATTCCGAGAATTGCTTATAGATTTAATAATCATATGGTTAAAAAAATTAAATGTTTACACTTAATTTAGGATTTAATAAATACAAGAAACAATATTAATTTTTTGCTAAAGTCAATAAGCATAAGCATTTGGCATGATTTTAGTAACGCGTAACGTAGATTTTCTGTGAAAAGTGGAATTATCATATTTTAACCAATTTCACCAAAAAGCAAAAAAATTTTACAAGTTTTAATAAAAAAATTGCACAATTAGAAAATAGTATTATATTTGCTATAATTACGAACTAACTTTAATATTAAAAATTATGAACAAGTCTGAATTAATCGACGCAATCGCTAAAGATGCAGGTATCACTAAAGTTGCAGCAAAAGCTGCTTTAGAATCTTTCATTGGTAACGTAACTACTACTTTAAAGAAAAAAGATGGAAAAGTATCTTTAGTAGGTTTCGGTACTTTCTCAGTAGCTGAGAGAGCTGCTAGACAAGGGATTAACCCTGCAACTAAAAAACCGATCAAGATCGCTGCTAAAAAAGTTGCTAAATTTAAGGCTGGAGCTGATTTATCAAATGCAGTTTCAGGTGCTAAGAAAAAATAATCATTCAGATTAAAAAAAATTCAAGGGCTGTTTCTTAGAAACAGCCTTTTTTATTTGAAATAATGATAGAAACTAGCCCGTTAAGAAGTTTTTAAATGGATAAGAATTATTAAGTTTCAGCTAAAGCAATTATCATTGTTACAAATAAATAAGCGGGCTAAAGCCCGCTTCTATTGATAATCCATTTTACATAATTTGCTCAAGGTAATCAAGAGTCAGCAGTCAGCATCAAAAGACAATATTTATAATTCTCTAACCATTCCACAGGAACGGGCTTTAGCCCGTTAAAAAACATCATCAATTCCGATGGCTTTAGCCAAAAATTAAAAAGGCTATAATCTGCTTGGCTTCATTACTTTTCAAAATAAATAAGCTGTAGAATATGAAATTTCGGGTAAGACCTTATCATTGAGAAAAATAGAGAATCGGGCTAAAGCCCACTTCCATTGATATTACTAAGTTTATATTTTCAGGATCCGTTTTATAATAAAAACTACCATTACTAATTTCTAACTTCTCAATTTCTTATTTAAGGAGCCAGTCTTGAAATCTTCCAATCCAGATCTTCAAGCTGATAAATAATCCTGTCATGAAGACGGTTGGGTCTGCCCTGCCAGAATTCAATCTCATAAGGTCTTGCCAGGTATCCGCCCCAATTGGAAGGTCTTGGAACTTCAGTATTTTCATATTTCTTTTCCAAGTCTTTTAATTTTTCTTCTAAAAACGCTCTGTCGGGAATCACCTGGCTTTGCGGAGAAACTACGGCTCCCAACTGGCTTCCTTTCGGTCTTGAATGGAAATAACCATCACTTAGGTTTTCTGCAAGCTTCTCAAGATCTGCTTTGATGATGATCTGTCTTTCAAGATTAGGCCAGAAGAAATGCAGGCATGCTTTATGATTGTTCTCTATTGCTTTTCCCTTTCGGCTGTTATAGTTGGTATAGAAAATAAATCCTTCATGGGTATATGCTTTAAGAAGAACCATTCTTGTTCTCGGACAGCCATCTTCCTCTACTGTGGAAACAGCCATAGCATTGGATTCTGAGATCATCGGGCTCTCACTGGCCTCCAAAAACCAGTCTCTAAACTGCTCAATTGGATTTTGTTTTATCTCACTTTCAATAAGTTGGGATTTCTCGTACACTTTTCTTTTGTCGTGCAGGTTTTCCATAAGTATTTTTTATTAAATTTGAGTATGAATCACTCATACAAAGGTAAAATATTAATCTCGACACCTGACATTTCCGGCGATATTTTTTCAAGATCGGTAGTGTTGGTTATTGAGCATAATGAAAGTGGTGCGTTTGGTTTGATACTGAATAAAAAGAACAGCCAAATGAGCAGCAAGTTCAAAGATTTTTTTGACTTTAAAATTGAGGTGTATGATGGAGGTCCTGTGGAAAACGATAAAGTCTTTTTTATTGTAAAAGGTAAAAGAGTTACTGAGATCTATACAGACATCACAGATGAATATTATCTTACAGAAGATATTGACCGTATTATAAATGCTGTTTTGAGCAGCGAACTGGATATTGAGCACATCAAAATATTTTCAGGCTATTCCGGATGGTCTCCAGGCCAGCTTGATACTGAAGTTCAAAGAAAAATGTGGACAGTAGTAGATGTTTATAATCTTGATTATACGCTTCCCAATGATCAAACTCTTTGGAAATCTATAATGCAGAATCTTGGTGGTGAATTTCTTCTTTGGGCCAATTCACCCGAGGATATTTCGCTGAATTAAGTACCATTTTCATGTCAATCAGACAATTAACAAACTTTAAGATTCCTTTAACCAATTTTAAAGAAAGTTTTTCCGTTCTTTGAAAAACTAAAATCACTGATATGAAAGGTATTACATTACTTGCTTTATCAATATTTTCTACCGCATTTTTATCATTTACTCCAATTAACAAAAAATACATTGTCATAGATGCCGGTCATGGCGGAAATGATTTTGGGGCTACGCATGGTGAAATTCGTGAAAAGAATATATCATTAAGTGTTGCTAAGGAAATCCAGAAGATCAATGAAAGCCAGGATAAATATGAAATCATTCTGACAAGGGATTCTGACAGTTATCCTACTCTTTCCGAAAGAACAGCTCAGATCAATAAACTTAATCCTGAAATGGTTATTTCACTCCATGTCAATACATCCCCTGAAAAAGAAAGATCTGACAACGGATTTGAAATTTACACTCAGAATTCTGATGTTTCAAAGGAATTAGCCGGAAAAATTTACAAGAAATTCAATGCCCGTAAAATATCCGAGAGCAATCTTCATATTTTAAGAGAAACTAAAGCACCTGCCGTACTAGTAGAACTTGGGTTCATCAATAATTCTGAAAACAGGAATTATATAACGAGTGAAAAGGGGCAGAAAGAAATCGCACAGAAATTTGTTGAAATCATCAACGAATACTAAATAAAAAACAATTTCTGATTTAATCAGAATAAAACCCGGTAAAGGACTTCTGGAACTTTGTTGTTTACCGGGTTTGTCAATTTTTATTGATTAAAACTTTTCTTCCAGCTTTCTACCAATTCTGAGAAACGGGTGTTCTCAAAAGTCTTATTTCTTATCTTACCTACAGAAAATATACCTTTCTCTTCAGAAATCATTAAAATCTCTTCAGCTTTCTGAGACTCGAATGCAATAATCTCGTGTTCCTGAATATCAGCAAGGTTATTTTTATGTAAAAAAGTAACAAAATTTTCCATCAAAGGAGAAATGTAAGCTCCTTCAGTCTGCTTGGGTACTTTAATAACATCACCTTCTAAAAAAAGAAGATTTCCGGCAGTGGTACGTGCTATCCTTTTGTTTGGATTCAGAAGAATAACGTCATCAAGGTCATTTTCCTGAGCATAGATCGCTCCGTAGATATTTTCCGGACAGTGAACTCTGATATTGCTCAGAAGGTTATTATTAACGTTAATTTCTTTAATCAAATCCAATTCTAAAAGTCTTTGATGAACTGCCAGTACATCTGCCATTTCCGAAACTTCGTAAAAATAGGAAACAGAAGATTTTGCCAACGTTACGCCGTCATTATTCCTGAACACCTGGAAATTGACAATTCCGTTCTTTACTCCTTTACCTTCAATAATTTCTTTTTGAAAAAGTGTCTGGAAAAACTCCAGGGTATAAGTCAAAGGAATATTCATTCTCATCTTTCTCATGGAAGCCATCAGGAAAAAATAGCATTCTTCGTCCATGATCAACCCACCATTTCTTACAAAGAAAGAAACTTTCACTGAGTCGCCCCAAAGGAAGGCTCTGTTCTTTACATTTAACTCGTCTGATGTAAAATATTGATTTTCCAATTTTTGATGTGATTTATTTACAAAAAAATAATGAACGATAAATCGTTCATCAGTTTTATCATTTAATACAGCCCGGTATTATGCCGCACCTAGTTTTATTCTCAGGTTCTCAATAAGATTTTCCCAATACATTGCATTTTCCTCTTCATCACCTTCTTCACAGAAATCTGTAATATTTAAAGCCAGATCTTCTGTAATATCATCAATTGTGATAGTCATTTCAAAGAAATTTTTTGTTCCTTCATCTTCTTCCCATCTGAAACGCACGAAACCTTCAGGCTTATATCTGATCAAAGTGGCCTTCTCAGCAGGTCCTCCACCCCAGCTAAAAAAGAAATCATCGCCTTTCTCTGTTACCTCATCCGCAAACCATTCAGACAATCCCTCTGCAGTCGCCAGATATTCGTATAAAATCTCTGATAAACAGTGCATTGGAAATTCGTAATGGACTTTATGTTTCGCCATATAATCTTTGTTTTATCGTCCCGCAATATATAAATTAATTTTTTTATTACGCAAAAAAACAATTACTTTTTTAAAGAATCAGTATGATATTTATCACAGGATTTAAATCCTTATTCCGTTAATTTTTAATGGCTAAAGTTGTCATGTAAAGCATAAAAAAATCTCTCCTTTCCGGAGAGATTTTCGTCTTTAATTTTCGTTCAGTATATCAAGAATAATCTGACATCCTTCTCTTATTTCTTCTTTAGATAATGTAAGAGGCGGAGAAATTCTCAGGTATTCATTTCTGTAGAGCTGCCAAAAAACAACAAGTCCTTTTTCCATACATTTTTTTGCGACTTCCAGTGTATATTCGGGTGTTCCGAGATTCACGGCAAGCATTAAGCCTTTTCCATTGATATTTTTAATTTTAGGGTGAACTAAAAGTTCTCTGAATAGTTTTTCTTTTTCTTCCACCTCATTCATAAGTCCGCTGTCTAGCACCTCTTTTAAAGTAGCGTAGCTTGCCGCCGCAATCAATGGATTTCCTCCAAAAGTAGTAATATGACCAAGCTTTGGTGAATGTGATAAGCTTTCCATAATTTCTCTGGAGCTCATAAAAGCTCCTACAGGAACTCCGCCTCCCATTCCTTTCCCCATCACCAGGATATCCGGAACGATTCCAAAGTGCTCAAAAGAGAACAATTTCCCAGTTCTCCCAAATCCCGGCTGTATTTCATCTAAAATCAAAAGAGCCCCTACTTCTTCACATCTTCTCTTGAGTTTGATCAGATAGTCATTATCAGGAACCAGAAATCCTGCAGCTCCCTGAATGGTTTCAAGGATCACACAAGCGGTTTTCTCAGTGATTTTATCAAAGTCTTTTTCATTATTAAATTCAATGAAAGAAACCATGGGCAATAAGGGACGGAACTCTCTTTTATGGGTTTCATTTCCTGAAACACTCAACGCCCCATGAGTATTTCCGTGATAAGAATCTTTAAAGGACACAATTTCTTCTCTTCCTGTATATCGTTTTGCCAGTTTCAAACTTCCGTCAATAGCCTCTGCACCACTGTTTACAAGATAGGTAACTTCTAACGGATCCGGAGTAGCTTCCGCCAGCAGTCTGCATAAGGCAATAGGCTTCTCCTGTGCATATTCACCATACACCATTACGTGAAGGTATTTATCTGCCTGTTCTTTGATTGCATTCACGATCTTAGGATGAGAATGTCCCAGTGTATTGGCAGAAACTCCCGCTACAAAATCAAGGTATCTTTTGCCGTCTGTACCGTAAATATAGCTTCCTTCTGCTTTTTCAACTTCAAAACCTGCCGCAAATTTTGTGGTTTGAGCCTGATATATAAAAAAATCTTTTTGCATTTCCATTGTCTCCAAAATTTCAGCAAAGCTATAAAAGATTCGTCACATGCAGAAATTATCCGCCTTTAATAAAAAAATTACCCCTGATCATGTCAAGGGTAATGGATTATCAATATTAAAAAAAGTTCTGACGGTTGTTACAGCACTTTTTCTATTGTTACATAGCTGTTATTGGTTACGGTATAAGAAGTGGTTCCTCCCACTTCGGAAACAGCTTCCAATGTGATATACTGTCCCTGTATGGCATAAACCGAGAAATCAAGGTTGATCTTTCTGTTCGTTCCGTCAAAATTCACTGTGTTTTCAAGCAGCTGGAATCTCTGTGCATCATTGACATAGAGTCCTGCTCCTAATCTGCTGCTGAATGAGCCTGCCGGTCCTGTAAACGTGATGTTCAGGTTGATTCTGTATAAACCGGTCTGGCGTATATATAACCTGTTGAGATTGGCTCCTGATGTAGCTACATTGGTTTTAAGCTTAAGCGGATCAGCAAGAAAATTAGGCTTATCAATCAGAGAATTGATGGGAAGCAACACAGATCCTGTGGTGGTGGAAACGGTATTAAGCTGAAATCTCGAAATATTATCAGACTCCACTTCAAAAGCTTTACTCCATACCAACCCGTTAAAAACCATTACCTGTCCCGTACTTTTAACGAAAAGAAGCATTCCTTTTAATTCTTCGATGGCCGTTACTGGTGCACTGCCTCCTGTATAGGGAAGCAACGCTTCTGTATCTACCGCAGGAAGACCAAAACCTTTGACGCCGGACGCCTCATTTGTATTGGTAATGTACATCATCACCTGGTCATTTCCGCTCGCGTTGGAATCCGGGTTGGGAATATTGGTGAAATTCACCTGTGCGCTGTATAGACTGCCCATGAGCATCAAACAGCTGAAAATATATTTTTTCATGATTAGTAAGCTTTAATTAAACGTGCTGCAAGGTATGAGCTGGCCGAATTTGTATCTGTTCCGTAAGCGGCCAATGCACCTCCTGAAATGGCAGTGGAACTGATAGCCGGAACCACTCTGAGCTCTGCTCCCACCGGAAGAGAAATGGTCTGTGCAAAGCTGGATGTCTTATTACCCTGGGTATCCACAATGAATACGATGGAATAATTAGTCTTTGACACTACGGTTTCCCAATCTGAAGCAGGGGTGTATTTAACCTGCAATGTGAGTTTAAATTCGGTAACTCCTGCAACTGCTCCAAAACTTCCGCCTGTAAAAACAAGAGCAACTCCTACATCATAGATCCCCGCTGTTTTAACGGTAACGTTGCTTGCATTCTTAAGCAGTAAATTATCAACAAGAACCTGGCTTCTGTTATCGGCAGCAAGGAAGGCAGGTGATCCTCCGGCAAAGCAGAATCCAATTCCAAATGAGATACAGGGAATGGTAATCCCTGAAGAAATTCCCAGTCTGGATGCCTTTGGCTGATAAATCCCCTGGATCTGTCTGGCAGGATTCCAGGCATAACCGTCATATTTATAATACTGTTCATCAGTCTTGTTATAAATAAGACTCCCTACAAGGTTAGCATAATCATCAAATAAATCCGGTGCGGAAGCATTATATCTTGGGAAGGTTGTATGGGTATTTGAATAGGGAAGAATGACCCCTTTCACACCGTCATGAACTTTCAATATATTCTGGGTGCTAACAATATCGCTACCAATGGTTACCTGTGCTATTAAAGCGTAATGGAAAATAAGCACAACAAGTAATATTATCTTTTTCATCTTACTGCATATTTATTTTTTCAACAATAATTTCAGAAACCGCATTTCCTGTTTTTGACATGGCAAAAAACATATTATTTCCGCCTAATGCTCCTGTGCAGACCCCAGTACCAATATCCTGAGTTCCGCCCATCGTCAGTCTTAGTTTATCTCCTGCATTGAAGGTCCCTACATAAGTAAATGCCAGAGACTGCCCCACATCAATAGAACCCGGAAGAAGGGTTGTAACAGAAAGAGCTCCTGCTGTGGAACCGCTGGTAGTATTATTAATAGGTCTCCAGGTTGGATCTGACACCGTACTTAGCTCAAGGTCCAGTTTCGATCTTAGGTTGATAATCACCCCAATACACAGCGGTGTACTGATATCCAGGGCTCCACTTTTAAAGGAAACCTTATACAGTCCTCTGGTATTAATATTAATTACATTGCTGGTGGCGGCATCCAGTGAAACATCAGTAGCAATCTCATTAAAGCTTGGAATAGCTGTTGTGAAATTTACGTTCGCCGCTGTACAGGTCCTCACCGTAAGAGCGCATGCGAGTCCGCACGTTCCACAGCTGGTCGTAACCGTACCTGATCGTATGAAGCGCGCCATTTTGTTGTTCTTCATGGTGGTTACGATGGGATCTGAAATTTTCCATGTGGTACCGTCATTCTGTACAATGCTTCCGGTTTCTCTGTTGAAAATAATGGAACTTTGGGTACCGTTTCCGGTGGTACCGGCAGCCGATGCCGGCAGGACTGCTGCTGTGTTGGATCTTGGCATTCGTGCCGCGTTGTTGTCCTGTTTTACGTGCAGAAGTGCTCTGCTGTCTGGTTGAAAATTAGGAACTTTCGAAATCCCAACCTGCGCGTTAACCCTTATAAGACAAAATATAAGAGCCAACAGGGAATAGTTGATTTTCATTTTCTATTTTTTTTTATCATTGTTGGTATCCTAAATTTATAAAATATTATAATTGAAATGATAACGGAAATAAAAAAAAAATGTTAAATAACAAATCGGAGTAAAAAAATCCTGATTTTAAAGGAAATTAAGTATCAGGTAGAGACTGGACGATTGCGAAAAAAATACCACTATTTACAATTATTTTAAAAAAAAGAGCCGATTATATAAAAAATAAATCACCATCTTTGATTGAAAGAATGGTGATTTATTTTTTTTTTGAAAATATTAGTTATTATTTTCTTACCCGTTTAGGCTTTTTAGCTTCTTCTTTTGCTTTTTCGTCATCTATAGCTTTTTGGGCTTTATCAAAGAGTTCGCTATCGGCTGTATATTGTATTTCTTCGTTATTCGGTGTATCTACAAGAATATCCTGCCATTTCCGGATCCGGTCTTTGGTATTCCAGTTAAAATCAGGAAATTTCCTTCGTGAAGGCTCTATTTTACTCATTGGGTAGGTGTCTGAATTTGCTCCAATACTGCATGAAATAATCTGCAGGGCTCTTTCTTCAAACAATGCTCCTATAATTCCGCAAGTTGAAAGGGTAATTCCTATTCTTTCCGGTTTTTTGGTTTCCTGATCGGTATCATCTACATAAACGATAGACTGGGCATTTCCAACTACTCTTGCTTCTTTAATATCATTTTTCTCATAATAAACCGTCATAAATTTTCCTTTCACCTGATTGAATTCATCTTTGAGATTCAGTGAATCAACTTTACTGATGGCAAAGGCATTACCGATTACTTTTAATGAGTCTATATCTTCTGTTTTGGTATTAAAGTAAGCTTCTACTTTATCACCGGTAACCTGTTTTTCACCACTCCACAAAATTGGGCTGGTGTACATATGCATGATTCCGTCTGTTTCGTTGAAGGCAATGGAATCTGCTCTTCCCTGTGCATTGGATTTATAAATACGGGCTTTTTTAAAAGCTCTTAAGTAGCTTTTCTTAACTTTGATATCCAGTGAATCCGGTCTCTGATAAGAGATTATTTTTTCTGCTGCAAAATAAATGGAGTCTTTTTCCATTACTTTTACTGCATAGGGGTTTTTCGTCATCATTGCAGAGTCTTTTTTCTCAAAAATTTCCCCGTAGCCTCCTTTTATATATCTTCTTTCGTTTGGATCATCAAGAGTTACATTTCCGGTTGCTTTACCAAATCCTGAAATCTGATTATAATACATATCATCACCGGTAAGGATTTTCTCATTATAAAAGATTCTGGAATTTTTGGTTAGATAAGCTTCCTTAGAATCCATTTTATAGGTTCCTCTTTCAGTATAGATTCTGTTTCGGGGATTGGTTTTGCTGGTAATGGTTGTAGGTCCATTAAAATCTGCAATTTTTGTATTCTGATTCTGCTTGATATTAGGCCCTTCAATGATATACTGAGGTGTTTCTATTTTCACATTTCCTGTAAGGTCAACAACTCTTGTATTGAGGAAGTAAGTTCCTACTTTGGCGTAGGTTACATTCTGACCGTCTGAGATTGTTCCCCCAGTATTAAAATAGGCCTGATTAGCAAGCCTGTCATAATACAGAATATCTGTTTTTATGGTTTGTTTGGGGTCAGTTAAGACCACATTTTTTCTGGCAACACCTTTTTGGGTATTGGCATCATATTCCATTTCTCCTGCTGTGATTACAGAGCCATCTGTATTTTGAAGTCTTGTATTGCCTATTGCTTTTACAAAATTCTCTTCATTATACAGGACGACTTCATCAGCAGTAAGAATGGAGCCCTGATGTTCAATCTGAACATGACCGGTAAAATATTGATTCCCGTCGTATTTTTCAGGGTCTTTCTTAATTTCGTCTGCGTGGATGATCTTTACCTTATCTTCAGGTCTCATCTGTTTAGGCTGGCCTGTTGAAGGATTCTGCAAATACGGATCTCTCTTCACAGGTATTTTATCCTGCGCAAAACTTAGCGTAGAAATAAAGATTAGCAGAAAAAGGATTATTCTCATTAATTAGTCATTCTTAGTGCCATAAAAATATAGCGAATGAGAATCAATTCTTACGCCAAACGCTTCTTCGATGGCTTCTTTGATTCCTTGAATTCTTGGGTCGCAGAATTCAATAATTTCTTCAATCTCTTTATCAGAGTCTTTTTTGTAGATCACCAGGTGGTCATGTTGTTTATCAAAATAAGACTTTTCGTACGATGAAGAGGTCAATGTCTTTTCTCCGAACTGATGCTTACGGATCAAGCCTGCATCAAGGAAAATTTCAATAGTGTTGTAAATTGTTGCTTTGGAAACATGATATTTTTTCTGCATCATCAGAAGATACAGATCATCAACGTTGAAGTGATGATCCATATTATAAATTTCTTCCAATATCGTATATCTTTCAGGTGTGTTTCTGAACCCTTTTTCTAATAAGTAGTTTCTCAAAACATCCTTGATCAAAGCTATATTTTTTTCTTTTTGTACTGTATCCATTAAAAAAATTATCTACAAATTTATTGAATTTTATTTAAATAGATATTATGGTTAATACTAATGGGTTAAGAGTTGTGGCGGAAATATCCGGACTGCTCTATCTTATTATCGTAGACTGTTAATTCTGTGATTGGTGCAGATTCTACTTCAACGTTGTGAGAAGACACACCCCAAGCCTTAAAGTCATCACTTCCGATATACTTCACAAAGTTATAAATGTTAAGAATAATCTTTTGTTTAACAGTTAAAAGGATATCGTTGATATAGGTGTTATCTATGATCACATATTTAAGATCCGGCGGTATCTCATGAGATCTTAAAGAAGGATGGCTGCTTCTTGAAGGAATGGTTCCATCGGCCATTAAATCTTTAAGGACCATATTGAAGTAATCATTGATTCTTCGGTCTACTTTAAATCCTAAAAGGAAGTTGATTTTATATACTGTTCCCGGAAGGATTTCGTCCACTGTATATTTAAAAGTATAGGGATCTTCCTGGTTTACAATACTCAGGATAAAATAGTGATCTGCTCTTTTCGGCTGTTTTTTGATAATGGAATAGATAATTTTTGATTCTACTTCATCATTTCTTTTTGCTCTGCTCAGATAAGCCAGGTTGGTAGCATACTTCGGAATGGTTTCATCCAGTTTCATGTCTTTAAGGATAGACACATATTTTTCTATTTTCACAAACTGGATAAATCTTGTTTTAATCAATCGTCCGTTATACCATGCATACATAGAAAGTCCAATAGAACCAGCCAATACGACTGTAATCCAACCACCTTCCATGAATTTGATAATATTCGCACTGAAGAAACCTAGTTCAATAGCCATGTAAACAAATGCGAAAAATAAAATCAATATTTTGCTTACTCTTTGTTTCAATAGCCAGAATACCAGCAGGATTGTTGTCATCAGCATCGTCACTGTAATGGAAAGTCCATAAGCGGCTTCCATTTTTCCGGATTCCCTGAAATGCAGAACGACAATAATACACAGAATAAGAAGTCCCCAATTGATTCTTGGAATATACATCTGTCCTTTAACTCCGGAAGGATAATCAATTTTTTGATTCGGCCATAAGTTAAGAGACATTGCTTCTGAGAATATGGTAAAAGAACCCGTAATCAATGCCTGGCTGGCAATAATTGCTGCTGCTGTTGCTAAAATTACTCCCGGGATGATCATCCATTCTTCCATAATTCCAAAGAACGGGTTTACTACAGAAAATCCAGGTTTGTTGTAATTAGTTAAAAGCCATGCTCCTTGTCCAAGATAGTTTAGGATAAGCATAACCTTTACAAATCCCCAGCTTACTCTGATATTTTTTGCACCGCAGTGTCCTAAGTCTGAATAAAGTGCTTCTGCTCCTGTTGTACAAAGGAAAACAGCACCTAAAATAACGATTGCACTTGGTGAGTTGACAATAAGTTTGTAGGCATAGTAAGGATTGAAGGATCTTAATATCTCAAAATTTTCGCTCAAGTGCATTACTCCCAAACCGCCTAATACCAGGAACCAGACAACCATTACAGGGCCAAAAAACTTCCCGATAAAGCTGGTCCCGAATTGCTGTACCACAAAAATAACAATCAGAATTCCAATGGTGATAGGGACAACAGGGGTGTGAGGATTATAAATTTCAAGACCTTCAATAGCTGACATTACGGTAAGCGATGGTGTAATTACCCCGTCTGCAATAAGAGCGGCAGCTCCTACAATGGCGATGAGATACAGCCATCCTTTCTTAAGGTTTCTTACTAATGAAAACAAAGCAAGAATACCTCCTTCACCTTTGTTATCTGCTCTTAAAGCAATGATCACATATTTTATTGTGGTCTGCAGGGTAAGCGTCCAAATAATACAGGAGAGCGCTCCCTCTATGTATTCATTGAAAGGCATATTACTACTTCCCGACCTTGCATTCACAATTGCTTTCATTACGTAAAGCGGAGAGGTACCAATATCTCCAAAAACAATTCCTAGAGACACTAAAACTCCAATAAAGGAAAGTTTCTTTATGTCGAAGTGGTAGCCATCTTCTGTAACTTCTGCCATATCAGCTTAATTTATTTTAAAGGCGCAAATTTATACTAATTTTATGACGTCAAGAATTTTTCTTCATGAATATAATAAATGAAAAAACTTCCTTTCGGAAGTTTTTCTCTATAACTATTTTACGTACATCGCTTTTTTGATTTCCTCTTTTACTTTTTCAAGCTTAGGGAACCATTCTGCAAACAATGCTGCAGAGTAAGGTGCAGGTGCATCAGGAGTAGTAATTCTCTTGATAGGAGCATCTAAATAATCAAATGCTTTTTGCTGTACCATATAAGTAATTTCAGAAGATATAGAAGCAAATGGCCAAGCTTCTTCTAAAATAACCAATCTATTTGTTTTCTTCACTGATGCCAGAATGGTATCAAAATCAAGAGGACGAACTGTTCTCAGGTCAATAACCTCTACAGAGATTCCTTCTTTAGCCATATCTTCAGCAGCCTGTAAAGCCAGCTTCATGATCTTTCCAAAAGAAACCAAAGTAACATCTGTACCTTCTCTCTTGATATCTGCTTTTCCTAATGGTAAGTAGTATTCTTCTTCAGGAATTTCCATTTTATCTCCATACATCTGCTCAGATTCCATGAAAATAACCGGGTCATTATCCTGAATTGCGGTTTTCAACAACCCTTTCGCATCGTAAGGATTTGAAGGAACCACTACTTTAAGGCCAGGAATGTTTGCAAACCAGTTTTCAAAAGCCTGAGAATGGGTAGCTCCCAACTGTCCTGCAGAAGCCGTAGGGCCACGGAAAACAATCGGACAGTTCCATTGCCCACCACTCATCTGACGGATTTTTGCAGCATTATTGATAATCTGATCAATTCCTACCAATGAGAAATTGAATGTCATATACTCTACAATTGGTCTGTTACCATTCATTGCAGCACCCACAGCTATTCCTGTAAAACCTAGTTCTGCAATTGGGGTATCGATTACTCTTTTAGGACCAAACTCATCCAGCATTCCTTTTGAAGCTTTATAAGCACCATTGTATTCTGCAACTTCCTCCCCCATTAAAAAGATGGATTCGTCTTTACGCATTTCCTCGCTCATTGCCTGTGCAATTACCTCACGAAAAGTATATTCTGCCATATTTATTCGAAAAATTTAGACTACAAAAATAGTGTTTTTTTATTATACACATCATAAAAAGGCTTCTCATTTGAATGATGAAGTGATAATATTAATTTTATTGAAAACGGTTTTTCTTCGGGATTGCTCAGTTATTGCAGTTTTTCTAAAGCACGAAGAAATTCCCAATCATTCTTTTGAATACAAAAAATGACATCTCATTTCTGAAATGTCATCTAAAATTCTATTTAAACTTAAATTAATTAGCTTTCTCCCAAACCTGGGTTCTTCCTAATAAAGATAATCCTAAGTAACCTCTTACGTTCAGTTTATCACCGCTTCTTGTAATGGTACATTTATAAGTTTTTCCTGTTTTAGGATCAGTAATTGTTCCTCCGGTGAACTCATCACCGTCTTTTTTCAATCCTCTGATGATCTCTAATCCTAAAATGGGTTTTCCTTTTCTGTCATCCTTACAAGCTGTACAGTTTGGATCAGCAGGTTTTATCAGCAATTGGGAAACTTTCCCATAATATTTGCCGTCTGATTTTTTGTACACTTCAACAATAGATTTTGCCTGTTTTGTTTCATCATCTATTGTTTTCCACTTACCTTCTATCTGTGCAAATGTAAGCACACCGCAAAAAGAAAGCGCGAACGTTAACAATATTTTTTTCATATTTCTTATAGTTTTAATTTTTATACAATATTCTTATCTACGTATTGATAAAAATATAAATTAATTTTCAACGAACAAAAACTTTTGTTATACAAAGCATAAAGAGGTGTATAAAAATAAAAAAGCTCATTCACAGCTTATCCTTTCTGTCTTAATTGAGCTTTCTGTTAATCACTCTATCCATATAATCCTGATACCAGGCTTTTGCGGTTTTCTTTCCAGCTTCAACTTCAGGGTTTTTAACCTCATTTAGAAGGTTTTTTTCAAGGCTTAGATCGGATTGAGCATAGACTCCGATGATTTCTTTTCCGTCAAAGCGATAAATATAGTTTCCAATCATGAACTGATCTGTACTTCCATCCGAATTTACGACTATGAAAGGATATTTCTTATTGCTTACCAAACTTCTGCCCCAGCTTCTGATTGGTTTGTTGTATCCTATAAGATCCGCCAATGTAGGATAGATATCTGCCTGTTGTGCTATTTCCTGACTGACTCCTTTTAACTGATATTCAGGATTCGGAGAATAGAAAATCAATGGGACCGCATAACGGTTCATCGCTCTCTCGTATTCCGGATAATACACCTGATTGGTATGATCTCCGGTAAAAACAAAGATCGTATTGTTATACCAGGGCTGTTTTTTAGCCGTTTCAAAATATTGTTTGATCGCATAATCTGTATACTGCATCGGCTCATGTATTTCAATTTTCCCTTTTTTGAATTTACCGTTATATTTTTCAGGTATTTTAAAAGGATGATGTGATGATGCCGTAAATACAGTAGTCATAAAAGGTTGTTTCTTTCCTACATTTTTAGCAAAATACTGAAGGAAAGGTTCATCCCATATCGCCCACATTCCATCGAAGTCTTCATCATGATTGTATTCTGTTTTTCCGAAATAATGTTTAAATCCTAAAATATTTCCAAATCCAAGGAATCCCATAGAACCATTCGGTGCTCCATGATAAAAAGAAGTATCATACCCCAGATCATTACAAACAGACACAATAGACTGAATTTTCTGGTTGGAATAAGGCGATCCGGTAAAGGCATCCGTAAGACTCGGAATTCCGGCTAAAACACTGCTCATCCCATGAATTGACTGTCTTCCATTTGCGAAAGTATTGGGAAAAATAAGACTCTGGCCAGCAAGGCTATCTATAAACGGAGTGTAAGAAACGTAATCCTTAATATTTTTATCTTTATTAAAAGCACCGGAATATTCTCTCCCGAAAGACTCTACAATGAAAATAACAATATTGGGACGGTTTTCAACTTTTCTGTCATATACTTTATAAGGCTGTACATTTTCTTCAATATATTTTTGATCCACAAAATGAACTTCCTTAAAATTATTGGTATTCAAAGTCCTGAAAAAGGAGAATGTACTGTTGAGTACCATATTTCCCTGCAATGGATTTGTTACAAAACGGGTAGCATCTACCATATTAATAGGTCTGGTACTATGTTTAAAATCGCCTCTGATTCCTCCCACAACCAAAACTGCAGTGATGCACAAAGTAATAATGGACGTAATAAAATAAGGAAGCAGCTTCACAGGCTTAACATCTTCTACTTTTATTCTTTTGTAAAGGAAAACCCACAATCCCATTAAAACAACAAACCAAATCAACACAAAAGGATGCTCTCCTACGGAAATCATCAGCGTTTGGGAAACATTGGATTCATGTTCAGCCACCTGAAATACGGCAGAGGTAAGTCTTGCCTGTGAGAATTTATAGTAAATAAAATCCCCGAAATTCATGGCATAAGCAATCCCGTTGGTGATAAAATACAGCCAAAAGAGAATTTTCTGAAAAACCTTTTTTGTATTGATCACCAAAGGCAATAGACTAAGGAGTATAAACAAGGCATTGACATATAAAATAGCTGTGGTATCGAAAGCTGTACCATGGAAGGCAAGCTTTATATATTCTGAAACAGAGTCAACTTTAATCAGATCTTTATTAAAATACCAGAATAAAAGTCTGGCAATCTGATAAAAAAAATAGGCCAAAAAAATCCTGTAAACCAATGCCAGAACTTCCTGTTTTCTCAATCCTTTTAAAAATTTCATGGAGCAAATTTACATCAAAATCACTTTAATGCATTTTTTAGTGCAGATTATTTTGAGTTAGAATTTCTAAAAACTGTAATTTTGTGGTTATGAATTTTATAAAGAATAATCTGGCCAATGCCTTAACCCTGGCTAACTTATTTGCAGGCTGTATAGGAGCAATACATCTAATTTTAGGAGATTATCAGACGACTGCAATCTGCCTTATTCTCTCTTCGATTTTCGATTTTTTCGACGGCTTTGTAGCGAGAGCATTAAAATCAAATTCCAATCTGGGGCTTCAGCTGGATTCTCTTGCGGATATGGTAAGCTTTGGAGTAATTCCCGGACTTACGATGTATAAAGCTCTTGAGCCTTTTGGTGCTGAGCTTCTTGGCATCCACTTTCCGTTTGAAATCAAGTATCTCGGATTGATTGTTACCGTATTTTCATGCCTGAGACTTGCTATCTTCAATCTTGATGAAGAGCAGCGTTATTATTTCAAAGGATTGAATACGCCTACCAATACTGTTTTACTGTTTGGTCTCTACTATGCGTTTAAAGAAACCGGAACTTTTAGCTTTTTGTTCGATAATGAACTATTGCTGATTTTACTGACTCTTCTTACGTCATGGCTTCTGATCAGCCCGATTAAAATGATGGCCATGAAATTCAAATCCAAACAATTAAAAGACAACTATCCTAAAGTAGTATTACTGGTAGGAGGAATTACCATTCTTGCGATATTCCAGGTTGTAGGAATCCCAATGCTCGTTATTTATTATATAGTAGTCTCCCTTGTTTTTCAGGGACAGTTAAAATAGAAATTAAAGAATTTACATAAGGTTTTTATCACCTTATTTTAAGTAAAACACATTTTCAAATTATTAATGATCAACATGAATTTAAAACTCCATAAACCACTTTGTATTTTTGACCTTGAAACAACAGGAACCAACATCGGAAAAGACAGAATTGTTGAAATCTGCATCTTAAAAGTAAATCCTGATGCCTCCAGAGAAAGCAAAACATGGCGCGTCAACCCGGAAATGCTTATTCCTAAAGAAAGCAGCGAGATTCACGGAATTTATGATGAAGACGTAAAAGACGCCCCTACCTTCAGAGATATTGCTTCTAAAATTATGGAAATGATTACCGGAAGTGATCTGGGAGGATTTAACTCCAACAGATTTGATGTTCCGCTTTTGGCTGAAGAACTTTTAAGAGTAGGAATGGATTTTGATCTGAGTAAATTCAGATTGGTAGATGCACAGACTATTTTCCACAAGAAAGAACCCAGAAACTTAGGAGCTGCTTACCAGTTTTACTGTGGAAAAACACTGGAAAATGCCCATTCTGCAGAAGCTGATGTAATGGCAACCTTTGAAGTTCTGGATGCACAAGTAGGAAAATATGATGATATTCCGAATGAAATAGCACCGCTAAGCGAATTTACATTCCATAATAAGAATGCAGATCTTGCCGGATTTATAGGATATAATGAAAAAATGGAAGAAGTTTTCAACTTTGGAAAATACAAAGGCCAGGGAGTGAAAGCCGTATTTCAAAAAGATTTAGGATATTTCGGATGGCTTCAGAATGCTGACTTTCCGTTGTATACGAAGAAGGTTTTTACAAAAATTCAACTTTCAAGCAGATTTTAAAGATGTCTGAACTGATTCGTTTTAAATTTTATGAGACTGCCCTTGAAGCTAACAGGGACAAACAGATACTGTCTGAAAACGGCATCAACAGCTTTATTGCCAATGAGCAGCTCATTCAGTCGGATTGGCTTCTGTCGCAGGCGGTAGGCGGTATACAGCTTCAGGTGTTTGAAGAAGATCTGGAAAAAGCCAAGCAGGTATTACAGGATTATAAGGACAATGAACAGTATTCGCTGGAAGTAGAGCATACCATTGAAGATCCTGAATTTGATTTTGTTTGCCCGAAATGTGGCTCCAATCATATTTACAGGGACGACAGTGCAACCAGCTTCTTTGGAATTTCTATTCTGACAAGTCATAAGTTCAAATGCTATTATTGCGGGAATGAATTCACTCATTAAAGCTTAAAATGATTAAAAAGATTGGAAAAATTTCACTCATCATTGTTCTTGGCTTCCTCGTTTTCATAATAGGAAAGTTCTTATTAGTGTGGAAAAGTGTAGAAATAGATAACAGTCTGAGCCAAAAGCATCTTTTCAAAGCATTTGACACACAAAAACAGCAAACACTTTGGGACACAGAAGATATTAAGTCCAATGATTTCAAAGTAAAAACGGAAACCAATGATCTAAGCCCGGAAATGTACTGGTGTTCTATCCATAAAGATCCAATATTGACCGTAAGGCTTTATGCCGGAGATGGCTACAGTGGCGGTGGCTATGAAATTAATATTTTGCAGAACAGATATAAAATTTCACCGTATTCATATACAGACAATATCAAGCCTTTTGATTTTTTGAATACGGGAAAATATTATAAAGTTTTGGACACTAAACTTATTCTGAATAAGGAATCTTATCAAAAAGGAGACAGTATCTTCGGATATACCGAACTTAAAATTCAAGAAGGATACGGCCCTGAAAAATATATAATAGAAGGAAAAGGATATTTTAAAGGTATAGTAAATTAATCAATCAATAATGTTATGAAAATAATCTGCATAGGAAGAAACTATAGTGAACACGCAAAAGAATTAGGAAATGAAATTCCTGAGAATCCTGTTATTTTTATGAAACCGGATACAGCAGTTCTGAAAGGAAACGATTTTTATATCCCTGAGTTTTCAAATGATATTCACTACGAGCTTGAAGTCGTATTAAAAATTTCAAAAGGGGGAAAATATATTCAGAAAGAAACAGCGAACAAACATTATGAAGAAATAGGTCTGGGAATAGATTTCACAGCCAGAGACCTTCAGAGTGAGCTAAAATCAAAAGGACTTCCTTGGGAGCTTGCCAAAGGTTTTGATGGTTCTGCTGTGGTAAGCAGTTTCTTTAAAAAAGACAGCTTTACTCTTGATCATCTTCAGTTTTCATTATTACAAAACAAAGAAAAGGTACAGGATGGCAATACAAAAGATATGATGTTCAATTTTGATGATATTATTGCCTTCGCCTCTCAGTATTTTACATTAAGAGTAGGTGACCTTATCTTCACAGGAACTCCAAAAGGAGTTGGAAAAGTAGAAGAAAATGACATTCTGGAAGCCTATCTCGAAGAGGAAAAAATCCTTGATATCCGAATATTATAAGTATTTAACATCAAAGTTTGGTAAATTTTTCCTATCTTTAGGTAACAAAATTAGAGGTTATGATAAATATTGTATTACCCGTAGATTTTGGGGACAAGACAGACCAATTGGTAGACGGTGCCATAAAATTTGCAAAACAGCTTAACGGCAGAATTTACCTTATCCATGTAGCGCCATCAGATATCGGCTTTGCCATTGGTGATATGGGATTTCAATATTTTCCGGAAGTGGAAGCCAATGAAATCAGAGAAGAGCTGGTGCAGCTTAATAAAATTGAGCAGAGAATCATCGCTCATGATATTGATTGTGAGCACCTTTTAAAACAAGGACTTGCCAAAGATATTATCCTGGAACATGCAAAGGAAAAAAATGCAGATTATATTGTGATGGGATCACACGGCAGAAGCGGAATTTATGATGTATTCGTGGGAAGTTTAACCAAAGGAATCACGAAAAGTTCAAGTATTCCTGTACTGGTACTTCCAATTCACGACTAAGAAAAAGAAATTTTAATCGTTAGTAATAAAAAAACCGATCAGAGCATATTGTCTGATCGGTTTTTTACTATATAACCAATTAATTAACCTTCTTTTTTGTAGATATTCGGATCGTAGTAAGGATTCTTACCTTCCGTTGGAGAATAATAGTCTTTGTCTTTGTCTCCACCTAATGTTACTACAAGTACATAGCACCAATAAGTAAATAATACACAGCAAACTGCAAATAAAATCCAGTTTAAAACATTACCAAAAGTATCAAAGAAACCGAAAGTCCATTTGAAAACTTTACTTAAGAATAGAAAGAAAGACGTCATTATTTTCCTTTTTTAAATTAACTTTGTACAAATTTATAAAAAATGTTTAAATTACTTTCAAAAGAAAGCAATATTTTTTCAATTCCTGTTTATATTGGTTTTCTTCTTTTAGTAGTCGTAATATTTAACATACTGAATTTCAACACATATGAAGCCATTGTTGCCGGGATAACTTTTCTGGGAATTGCTTTGGGATATTTTTGTTTTCACAGTATTGCCCTTAATTATCAGACTCATCTTCCATTATTTCTATATACTTTTTTCATTTTCGGGCTGTATCCCGGAAATCTGGATATAGGGATTGCTGTTTCGCTGCTTACGAACTCTTTTCTTATCCTTCTCCTGACAAGTGCGGATGAAGATATCAGAAAGAAGTCGTATGTATTGGTAGGAGCTATTGTGGCATTGAACTTTATTTTCCTTCCTACCACCTGGCCGATGGCTGTTTTTGTGATCATTCACGTGATTGCTACCTCTGCCAAAATCACGTTGAACCTATTCAGATTCCTGCTGGGGATTGTTCTGATTACCTTCAGTTATTTCTCTGTGATGTATTTTGTTCAGTTCACTTCCTGGAATATAGATTATTTCCCGTTTGGAAAGATGAAACCTGTAACGGATTATACGGAGCTTCTGCCACTGATTCCTGTGGTTTTGATGCTTATTTATGCGGTATATGACCATTTTAAAAACTATAATAAGAAAAGCCCGATAAGCAGGTATAAATATACTTTCCTGCTGGTTTTTTCGATGGCACAGCTTGTTTCCATCATCCTGTATATGAATAAGAGCTATGAATATCTGCTGCTTCTGGCATTTCCTTCAAGTATTATTCTGAGCAGAATGATGAGATTTTTACCTAAATACTGGATGCGTGAAGCCAGTGTATGGCTTATTATTATTAGCTTACTGACCTTTAAAGCAGGTACAGTTTTTGATTTATTTTAAAAAATTATGATTCAGATAGACGATAAATTGATTTCAGAGGAAATTTTTTCCGAAGAATTTGTTTGCAACCTTACGAAATGTAAAGGTGCATGTTGTGTGGAAGGAGATGTAGGAGCTCCGTTGGATAAAAACGAGCTTGAGATATTGGACAGTATTTTTGATAAAATAAAACCTTACCTTACTCAGGAAGGCATCAAAGCCCTTGAAGAACAGGGAACATGGACTACTGATCCGCACGACGGAATGTATGTTACTCCTATGGTGGAGAACCGCGAATGTGCTTATGTAACGTTTGACGAAAAAGGGATTACCAAATGTGGTATTGAAAAAGCCTATGAAGATGGTGCTGTAGACTGGCAGAAACCAATTTCCTGCCACCTGTACCCTATTCGTGTTACAGAATATTCTGCATTCACTGCTTTGAATTATCATGAATGGAATGTATGCAGCGATGCATGTACACTTGGAAAAGAACTTCAGGTTCCTGTCTATAAGTTTTTAAAGACTCCATTAATCAGAAAATATGGTGAAGAATTCTACAATGTTCTGAGTGGGGCTGCTGACGAATGGAAAAAGGAATATGGTTCTTAACCGATCAGGATTTGAATGAAATAACAAAAACCGCAGATAAATCTGCGGTTTTCTTATTGTAAGTAAAAAAGTATGACTAGTTGGCTGTTCCTACTTTTACAGCAGTTACCTCTGCTTTCTTAGGTTCATCCTTTTTAGCATTTTCCCAACCGTCTTCCGGCATCAAAGTGGCTACAATTCTACCTTTTGTAAGGTATTTTTTAGCAACGTCCTGAAGATCCTTTACAGTAAGTGCTTTTACTTTTTCCTGGTAATTCAGGATGTCATATTTATCACTTCCGTCTAACTGGTTTTTAGCGATAGCATTCATCCAGAACATATTATCTTTAAGTTCTGTTTTATTGTCATTATATTCTCCTTCTTTGTATTTATCCAGATCTTTCTGCTCAGGACCGTTATCAATCAGCTTCTGAAGCTCGGTAATAGCACTTTTTGTCAGTTTATCTGCATTTTCCGGGCCACAAGGAAAGTTAATTCCAAAGCTGTAAGTACCGTAAGGAACTTTGTTCATTCCTCCTCTTGCCCCTCCGCCGTAGATACCGCTTTCGTCTTCTCTCAATTTCTCGATGACCTTGATGGTAGCTACTTCTCCAAGAGCCGATAATGCCAAAGCGTCTTTTTCGTTGTAAGGAGCTTCTCCACTATATGAGATAGATACCATACTTTTAGGATCTTTTCCTTTTTTATACACTTTTGTATAATCTCCGGTCATTGTTCTGTATCCGGTATCTTTAAAAATGGTAGCTTTTCCGGATGATGGTAAGCTTGCAATATACTGAAGGACTTCATTTTTAAACTTCGCTTCGTCAATATTTCCTACAAAATAGAACTGAAAGTTTCCGGCATTGGCAAATTTTTCCTTATAGATATCGTATGCTTTTTTATAGTCTGTATTCGCCCAGTCTTTTTCCATTGGGAACACCCCAATAAATCTAGGATTCTTCTGGTTCATGAATTTTGCATGCTCATTAGAGAAATAAGCCTGAGGATTAGACAACAGGTTATTCAGCATTGCAGACTGTTTTTCTTTATATGCATTGAAGGAAGCGGGATTATAATTTAAGTTTGTAAAATAAGCATACATAAGCTCCATGGCTGTTCCTAAATCTTTTTGTGTGGTTCTTCCGGAAACACCTTCAAAAAGAGAGGTTACCATTGGATTTACACTCACCTGTTTACCTGCAAGATAGTTAGTAAGATCTGCTTTAGAGAATCCCCCCACTCCGGCTTCTGCTAATGCAGAGAATGCAAACTGTGTCTTATTATAATCAACATCCGGAATAAGAGAACTTCCTCCTAAGCTTCTTGCAGTAAATACAATTTCATCGTCTTTGAAGTCAGTTTTCTTGAAAGTCACTTTAGCACCGTTGCTTAATGTCCAGGTTGTTGTTCCCAGTTTGGCATCAGTTTCTGTTTTAGCAATTTTTCCTTCAGATTTGAAAGGTTTTACTAAGTTTTTGATCGTAGCCTTTTCTTCATAAGGTTTCAGATCAGCCATTTTTACAGCTTCAAATGTATTCATAACCATGGCTTCTGTAGGCATAGCTACATTATCTTTCTTAGGTCCCGTGATTACAATGACCCTGCTGTCATCTTTCACCATTTTCTTGATGATTTCGTTGGTCTGGGCAAGGGTAACAGATGGCAGGAAAGACTTGGTATCTTCATATTCCCATGCAATTCCAGGCATTGGTTCCTGCTCCAGGAAGTTTCTTACATACTCATCTACAAGCATGTCACTTTCTGTTTTATCTTTGTTATTATAAGATCTTTCAAGATTGGAAAGCACCTGAGATTTTGCTCTGTCAAGTTCAGACTGTGTAAATCCGAATCTTTTTGCTCTTTCAACCTCTTCCAATAAAACTTTCAATGCATTCAGCTGGTTTCCTTCTTTCACCATGGCAAATCCCTGGAAAGCTTCCTTCCTTCTTGCATAGGTTCCTCCGTGGTATACTGATCCGAAAGTAAAAGGTGGATTGGTAGAGTTGATCAGTTCTCTCAGCCTGTTGTTCAGCATCGTTGTTGAAAGATTTTCTATAAGACTCTGGTTGTACTGTTCTACTGTTACATCCGGCTTGTAGGCATCAGCATCTTTCATGATAAACTGTACCATAGAATTGGTAGCATCAGGATCTGTTTCAATCGCTACCAGCGTCTCTTTATGATTCGGAAGATCAAAAGATTTTCTTTCTCTTGGTTTTGAAGGGTTTTTATATTTACTGAAGTTATCCTTAATCTTTTTCTCAATTTCATCCACGTTGATATCTCCTACCACGATGATGGCCATCAGATCCGGTCTGTACCAGTCCTGATGGAATTTTCGGATAACATCCGGTTTGAAATTTTCCAATACTTCTTTTTTACCGATTGGAAGTCTTTCTGCGTATTGAGATTTGTATAAAAATTTCGGAAGGTATTTATCCATCATCCTTTTATCAGCTCCAAGACCTAATCTCAGCTCTTCCAATACAACACCTCTTTCTTTATTGATCTGTTCATCAGAAAGGGTTGCATTAAAGGCCCAGTCTTCCATTACTTTCAGCCCGGAATCCAGATTGCCTGGTTTATCCAATGGAACAGGAAGCATGTAAACCGTCTCGTCAAAGCCGGTGTAAGCGTTAAGGTGTTGTCCGAATTTTACTCCGATAGACTGTAAAAAGTCTACTAATTTATTATCTGGAAAATTTTTGGTTCCGTTGAAGTTCATGTGCTCCATAAAGTGAGCCAATCCTCTTTGATTTTCATCTTCAAGAATAGATCCGGCATTGATTGCCAGACGGAAATCTACTTTTTTCTCAGGTAATGTGTTTTTTTTGATGTAGTACTTCATTCCGTTGGAAAGGGTACCAATTCGTACAGAAGGATCCACTGGGATATTCTGTCCGAAAGCATTTGCTGACATCAAAAAGATGGCCGCAAATGAAGATAAGACTTTTTTCATGGTATTTGATTTTTATTTACAGCTTAAAACTACCATTTATTCACAATGTGAAGAAATTACAAAATCCGTTTTATAGTTAAATTTGAGTTAAAGTTATTGATATACTAAAAAAACCGGGCAATACCCGGTTTTAATATCTTAAAAAGCAATTTTCTATTTAAAATCAGCATCCGTAACTCCGGAGTTGATCACAATTTTGGTCGTTTTAATTGTCATTTTCTGACCTCCACCTTCAGCATCTACTTCGGCAGGGAACTGTATTCCATCTACGGTCATATAGCTTTTGATGGTAGCATTTCCTTCTCCTGCATTGGTTTTATACAAAAGTCCTGTTCCTGCATCGAAATAAAATTTTCCTTTATCTGAAGACAATACATTATAGTCTTTTCCGTCTAATTTTTCTGTGGATACATTTGGAAAATTAGAAGCATCAAAAGCTAAAGCATCAATTGGCTTTCCTTTTTTCAGCTCAGCAATCTTATCAGCAGGAATATCTGTTTTATTTCCCATCTGATCAAAGTATCCTTTCTCACCGTCAAAAAGCTGAATCATCTCTTTTCCCATCAGCGATTGTACAGACTTGAATTTATTTCCTAATTTTTTAGTAGTCATTTGAATTTCCATTCCCTGCACAGAAACTGTGTTATCAGTAATGGTGGATTTTACAGCTTCCAATTTATCTTTTCCTCCTAATGCTTTGAAATAATTATCAACAACTTCTTTAGGGGTCAGTTTAGATTTTACAGCTTCTGTTTTAGTTACTACGGCTGCTTTTTTCTGAGCGGCTGCCGGTACTGAGAAAAGTACAGCACAGAAAAACGGTATGATGATCTTTTTCATATTTATAATAAAGTTTAAAGGGTAAATATAGGAATATTGACGGACATACGGATAAATAATGAGCAATGAGCAGTTAGTAATGAGTAACAATTGATAGATGATCGATGATGAATGGTAAATATAATGATTGGTTAAGCTTTATGTATGGATACAAAAAAACCGCCAAAAAATTGACGGTTTTCAAATATTTATATCTGAGTATAATTATTTCTTAAGTTCTTCTAAAAATTCGTCGTGAGAAATTTTAGTTTCTTTTTTGCTTGCTTTTTCAAGAATTACATCTTTCAATTTAGCCATAGCTACTTCAGAAGAAATTTGTCTTACCTGCTCCTGGTCTTTCAACATTTCAACAGCATATTTCTGGATTTCTTCATCACCTAGATGGTGGATTCCGTAGATTGCCAATTGATTCTTCACTAACTGCTCAGCCTGAGCCAATACATCAGCATAGTCAAGGTTGATTTCGTTTTCAGTCATCAATTTACCTTCGATGATCTGGTATTTCAGCTGGTTTTTCTCAGCTTCAAGAATTTCCTGAGCTTGTGCTTCAGACTGAATGTTCTGGTTAGAGAATAATAACCACTTCACAAGGAACGTTTCAGGAAGTTTCACTTCTTCTTTATCTGTTACCTGCTCTAATACTTTATTCACAAAGTGAACATCAGCATTTTGCTGGAAGTACTCATCTAATTCAGTTTTCACTTTATCTTTAAGCTCTTCTTCAGTCTTGATATTTCCTTCTCCGTATACTTTGTCGAATAAGTCCTGGTTTAGCTCAGCTAAGTTTAATGAATAGAAGTCTTTTACTTTTACTTCTAATTCATTGTGGTGTAGGTGCTCTACTTCTTCTTTGCTGAATCCTAATTCTTTAGCTAATTCTTCGTCCCCTGCAAGAGTTTCTTTTGTTACTTTTACAGATCCTTCCATTTTCAAACCTTTTACCAATTTGAAAGCTTCTTTGTTTTCAGCTGTAATGGTAAGGTTTTTTGGGTGGTGGTGATGCTCTCCTTCAGCATCTTCTTCCACAACCTGAGAAACTTCTAAAGCGATGTAAGAATCTTTAGTGATTTTATCTTGAGGAACCTGCTCAGCGAAACGCTTCTGCATGTTTTCAATGCTCTTGCTGATTTCTTTATCAGAAGCTTCTACTTTGTAGTGAGGCGCTTCATATTTAGCTAAATCTATACTGAATTCAGGCTCATATCCAACTTCGAAAGCAACTTCTAATTGATCAGCATTGTAATCTAATTCGTTTACTGGCTGAGGAACAGGCTGACCAACTAATCTTAATTTGTTTTCATTAACATAGTTGTTTAAAGCATCAGAAACTTGTCTGTTGATTTCTTCAAATGCAATACCTGCTTCATATTGTTTTTTAACCATACTCAAAGGCACTTTCCCTTTTCTGAATCCAGGAACTTGCGCATTTTTAGCATAATTAATCAACTGCTTCTCTACTTTTTCTTTGTAGTCAGATTTTTCCAATGTTACTGTAAGCAATGCACTTACGTCATCATGGTTTTGTGCGGTAACCTTCATTATTGATTAAAATTTTAGGTTGCAAAAATATGAATTTTTTATGAAAATCACCCATTTAAAATCAACTTATAACGCCAAATATTGTTAAATAAAAAACCACCGGAGAATTCCGGTGGTTCAAACAAGATTAAAGGTATATTAATTAATAATATTATAGTTGGCCTGTGCATCAGTTTCACCTCCTGTATGAGTTCCATAAATCACTCCGTTTCCGCTTACAGCAGAAGCTTCAGAAACAGTTACCGGTTCATGGAATAATGTAAGAACCAGCTGACTAGATGCAGAAGCATTTTTTACAGCGGTATTGACTACCCATTTTGTTTTCAACCCAACACGGTTTCCGTCTCCTCTTGTGAAATCATCTGTACGCGTCAAAGTAATATCGGAGTTGGGAAAGTTGTATACCAGAAAATGCGCATCTTTTGCATCTATAATTTCCTGGGTAGCATCTTCGTCACCATTTTTGAAGATAACTTCTACATTATAGGTATGCCCATTGATTAATTTAACATTAGGATTGGTTGTACTATTCACTTGGTAGTCATATACAACAGGAGCTCCACCGGCAGCATCTGTTACTCTTAAGAGAACATCTGAAAGTTCTTCCTGAGGAAGATCATCTGCTTCATCATCGCTTCTGTTACATGAAGTTAAGCTTAAAGAAACAGCTAAGAATAAAAGTCCTAAGATAAGTTTTGTATTTTTAAAAATATTTTTCATGTTTTTGATTTTAAGTAATTAAAATTGATATTTAAGAGTTAAAATAAAGTTTCTTCCCATCTCGTTGGAAAAGAAACGAAGCCTGTTCAGATAATCTCTGTAAGACTTATCGAATACATTTCGAACTGAAAAATCAATTCCGAAATTTTTAGACAGATTTACCCCTGTCTGAAGGTTCCAAAGGGAATATCCGCTTGGTGGTGTAGAAATATCTACTTCTTCATTGTAAGCATTTCCGTCTGAATCAAATAATCTGATAGGAACGTTATAAGTCGGAAATCTTGTTTGTTTTAAATAAGTATTATTACTTACTGTAAAATAAAAGCCTTTCCATTCTTTTTTATTGAATTCCAATGAATTATTAAAATTCGGAGGCATCATAAGAATAAGTGGTACATCGTGAGTTGTATCCTGGCCATAAACATAGGATCCGCTTCCTTTGTAGGTCAGATTATCTGTAATTTTAAGCTGGGCATCAATATCTAATCCATACATTTTAGCATTGATCTGCTGATAGTTATATACTACAAAAGCTCCACCCCACTGTGTATTCTGATATCCTGTAGGAATCTGATTGATGAAATTCTGAGTATAAAAGAAGTAAGGGTTCACTGAAATGTTTAATCCTTTTAAGACATTTGCTTTTACATCTGCAACTAAATTAAACTGGTTTCCCGTTTCATTCTTCATTCTCATATCTCCCCTTTCAATAATGGCTGCAGAATGGTGAAGTCCGTCTGCAAAAAGTTCTGCAACATTCGGAGATCTTGAAACTCTGGCGTAATTGAATTTCAGGTCAAAATATTCAGATGGATGATAAACAATACCTCCGTTTACTGAAATATTATTATAACTTAAAGAGGGTTTTGTAAGAATTCTGTTTTGGTTTATTCTTACTACAAAGTCCGAATAATCTGCGGCATACTGCTTATTCCAGTCGCTCAGATCATACCATTTCGTTACATCATAATGATCATAGTCGTATCTTCCTCCCAATTCAATATCCAATTGAGGTGCAATTTTATATTTTAATACAGAATAAATTCCTGCATAATATCGGTCATAATTCGGAACAAGGCGTCTTGCCTCCGTCTGAGTATTGGAATAGTTATTTTGATACCCTGCATTAATTCCTGTTTCAAGATTCCAATTTCCTCTTTCTATCAGATGATTCACGTTCAGATCATTGGTGATCAGTTCAAGATCCAATGCAGGTTTTTTACTAAGCTCTTCCGTACGTCTGATATCATATTCTTTTCTATGATTGTACTGAAAGCTGTAAGTAGCCGTTATTTTTCCGAAATTTTCAAATCTTTTGTAAGCTGAAACTTTAGCAATATGATGCTCAATTTCCTGTTTAGGATTATCAATATCATAACTAAAATCTCTTTGGTAGATTGGTTCTGATGAAGTAAGAGCATTACGCAGATCTTCTGAATTTCCCACATGAGAGCTTCTAAGGATTCCCACTGTACTCTTTGTCAGATAATAATCAAAAGAAAACCCTTTTTCAAATGTCATTTTCTGTACACCAAAATTAAATCCGGAACTTTCAAGCCCTGTATTCATCAAACCATAATCCGGAGCTTCAAGATCGCCCAGTTTTTTATAGCTTCCATTGGTTTTTATGGCCCAGCCGTTTTCCCAGGTTTTTGCAAGTTTTACATTAAGGTCAGCTCCTCTTCCGTTAGAAATCCCTGAAAGAGAAACAGTTCCCATAATAGTATCTTTTTTAGGCAAGACCTGAGGCTGTAAAACAACAACTCCGCCTACAGCTCCTCCTCCATATTTCAAAGCAGACGCTCCTTTTATTACATCAATATGTTCAAAATTATTAACATCTACATTGGGCGCATGCTCCACTCCCCATTCCTGTTCAGCTAATTTCACTCCATCATTCAGAATAGAAACCCTACTTCCATAAAGCCCATGGATAATAGGTTTTGCAATATTATTTCCCGTCTTAAGAACGTTAACACCGGAAATATTAGTGAGCAGATTCCCAAGGTTTTCGGTAATATTTCTTGAAATCATTGATTTATCAATGGTTTTCACAACCATACTTCCGTTGTTCTTATGGCTTCCATGAATGGTAACGGTTTCAATATCCTTGATGTGGTGTTCAAGCGTAATTACCAGCTGAATATCCTGATCAACTCCTATATTTTCAGTATAATCATCACAATCAGGATGCTGTGCAATGAGTGTATACTTCCCTGCAGGAATCTTATCAAAAGAAAATTTACCTTTCTTGTTGGTTTTAGTTGTAAAGTTCCCGATTTTAATGACCGCATTTTCCAGCAGTGTTTTATCATGAAAATCATGAACGGTTCCTTCTACAGTATAGTTTTTTTGTGCACTTATAAATACTGATCCACAAAAGATCAGCAGCAGGCAATATATCAATTTCATTGTAAATAGATTGATTACGCACCCTTTTCAACAGGGTACATTTTTCGTTAAAATTTATGGAAAAGGGTAAAACGTATGTTGTGCAAAGTAAAATGTATTAATGATGAGAAGTTAGAGGTCAGTAATTGAACATTATTTAAAATATTAATTACAAACTATCCGTTGTGTTCCAACAACTTTGAACTTTAAACCTAAAACTTTAAATTTTAAGCATTAAACATTGAACTTTAAAGCATCAAACTTTAAAACCCTATAGAATCTGTGAATTATGAAATTGCGGGAGGCCCCCGAAGCTGAAAAGTGAATTTGGTCTGAGACCAGATTTTCTCCTGGATGGCGATGATTTGTTTTACCTCATGGCTGTAATGCTCAAAAGTAAAACTGAATTCTTCAGGAGCTAATGTATGTCCGGTAACCAAAAAGTGGCAGGCCAGACAGTCGCCAGCTTTCTCTTTAGTAACTGCTTTCGTCACCGTGTTCTCTGTTTTTTTAAGATTGAAAGCCTTAAAATAATCTACAGCATCGTGATGGTGAAAGCTCTGAGAAAGCAGCGCGAGGAAATATACTCCAAACAATAGCTTGGAGATAAAACTCTTTAGGTTTCTGCTTTCTTTAAAAATCATGGTTCAAAATTATGAAAATAATTTAATTGTTTCCTTAAACTTTTATTAAATTACTTGTAACTATAGATAATAAGTACAAATGAACAGGATATTGTTACAAAAAAAATGCTTCATAATTTTTAATTGATGAAGCATTTCTATTTTATTTAATCAAGCTGGGTACCAAGATATTCCCACTCCTGCAGAGCTGTATCCAGCTCTTCCTTAGTTTTATTATATTTTTCTAAGGTTTCATCTGAAGGATTTTCTTTGGCAAAAGAAGCTTCCATTTCCTCTATTTTTATTTCAAGCTCAGAAATTCTTTCTTCTACTTTCTTGATTTTATTCTGAATATTTTTCTGCTCTTTGCTAACGATATTTGAAGATTGGGTGCTAACAGCCGGTTTTTCTTCTACTTTCTTAGGTTCTACCTTTACTTCCTGATGAAGTTTGGCTTTTTCTGCCGAAATCTCTCTGATCGTTTCTTTTTGTCTGTACTCAAGATATTCATTGATGTCTCCAAGGAATTCTTTCATTTTCCCGTCACGGAATTCATAGATCTTATCACAAAGTCCCTGAAGGAATTCCCTGTCGTGCGAGATGACAATTAAAGTACCTTCAAAATTCTGCAATGCAAGCTTAATAATTTCCTTAGACTGAATATCAAGGTGGTTGGTAGGCTCATCCATGATCAACGTGTTGAAAGGACGAAGTAACAGTTTACAAAGTGCCAGACGGTTTCTCTCTCCTCCGGAAAGTACCTTTGTTTTTTTGGAAACAGCATCTCCCTGGAAAAGGAAAGATCCTAATAAATCTCTTACTCTAGGTCTTGTTTCTTCTGTTGCGGCATCTTCCGCTTCTTCAAGAACCGTTTTATTAGGAGTTAAAACCTCCTCCTGATTCTGTGCGAAGTATCCGATATTAACGTTATGTCCAAGATTCCAGGCTCCTGAATAATCTTTGATATCTCCTGCTAAAATTTTAGCCAAGGTTGTTTTTCCCTGTCCGTTTTGTCCCAGCAAAGCAATTCTGTCTCCTCTCTGAACGATGAAATCTACATCATCAAAGATTTGTTTCTGTCCGTAAGCTTTTCCAAGGTTTATCGCTTCAAAAATCACTTTCCCAGGAACCATAGACTGTACGAAACGGATATTGAATTTTGAAACGTCTTCATTATCAACTTCGATACGTTCTATTTTATCTAATTTCTTAATAAGTGACTGCGCAAAAGATGCTTTTGTAGCACTTGCACGGAACTTATTAATATTATCTTCCATCTGCTTGATCTCCGCATCCTGATTCTTTTTAGCCTGAATCAGCTTTTCACGGCGATCTTCTCTCATGACAAGATATTTGGTATAGTTGGCTTTATAGTCGTCAACCTTTCTGTTATTAATATCAAAAGTACGGTTACAAACAGCCGTCATAAACTGCTTATCGTGACTTACAAGGACAATAGCTCCCGGATAATCTCTCAGGAAGTTTTCAAGCCAGATGATAGATTCCATATCCAGGTGATTGGTAGGCTCATCGAGAAGCATAATATCATTCTTCTGAAGAAGTAATTTTGCCAATTCGATTCTCATTCTCCACCCTCCTGAAAATTCATCAGTAACCTTTTGGAAGTCGTCTGCTTTAAATCCTAAACCAAACAACACTTTTTCCATGTCGCCTTCAAGATTGTAGGCATCGTGGTTCATTAAAAGGTCATTCAGCTCGGTCATTTTATTAATCAAATCCGTATAGGAATCACTTTCGTAATCTGTTCTTACAGCCATTTGGTGATTCACTTCTTCAAGCTCATTTTTCCAGGCATTAATCTGCTCGAAAGCCTGCATTGTTTCGTTCCAGACCGTTCTTCCTTTTACAAAATCAAGATCCTGCTTCAGGAAACCAATGGTAACGCTTCCTTCCATCACAACCTCTCCTTCGTAGAAGTTAATTTCTCCGGACAGCATTTTCAATAAAGTGGATTTCCCTGCTCCATTCTTTCCTACGAGACCAACTTTATCATCTTTTTTGATGGTAAAATTGACATTTTGAAATAAATAATTTCCTGAATGATGTAATCCTAAACTTTGAACCGAAAGCATTGTAGTTAATAATTAGTAATGAATAATAAATTTTCGGGTGCAAAAATACGGAAAAAGAACTGAATAGCCCAGAAATAAAAAAAGCTGTCCAAAACGGACAACTTTCTTTTGGATATGAATTGATTCTATAAGGTCTTATCCCGGAGTAAGCGGCGGGGTTTTCTGCCCTGCTTCTACCATAGCAATCATTTCTACAAGGGTTGCTTCAGCTTCTTTATATTTCACCTGTCTGATCCCATGGTTGGAACCTATTGCAACTTGTAATTCATTCAAAGTCTTAGCTTCAGACATTGTAATGGGTTTACTTCCATTTTTAATACTGATTTGGTATTCACAAGTGTCTAACAATTTGTTTGCTTTTTTAAGCCATTCTGAAACTTTCATAATTATCTTGTTTTTGGTGTGTAATGTAAAATTTATTTATTGAGAAGCTGTGTCAATAATTGTCCCGAAGGTATCATGTCCACTAAAGTACCTCCTGGTGCATTTGTAATGCCATAGGTTCCCCTGATCATCTGTAAATCATAATCAGTGTTTTTATCACTGAACATGAATTTACATCCTGAGGCTATTGTATTTCCTATAACAGTACCTGCTCTCATATGGGTTTGAGCAGCAAATAAAACTATATTTTCATTAGGCTCCATACTCACCTGTCCCTGGGCAATAGAAGTAAATGCACAGAAAGGTAAAAACTGTCCATCCACTCTGGCTGCAAGTCCTATTGTAAGATCTGGTGTACCTAAGGGGCTTTCATTTCTTACCGTAATTATTCCTTCGGGGGCTGTACCTCTAATAGAAAATGAGCCACCCGGATGAAAACTTACAGCTGTACCTAAGGAAATTTCCTGTGATAATACCTGCATCTGGATTGTTGTATTGGCAGCAATAACTGATTTGTTGAACACATATACTTTATATTCAGGTTCATAATCAATATCCATCAGTCCAAACACATTGCCGTAATCAACAGCAAACCAAGCCGGTACTCCTGAAACAATCTGGTTGGGACCTGTTGCCCCTTTGAATCCCATTAGACTATAAGCATTGGCCTGCAGATATTGTAAAATTTTGTATTGTTCCCCTGATGTAAAATCAAAACTGATTGAGAATATTCTAGTACCTGGTCTTTGTATGAGTGACTTTTCCATTGTTTTAATCTTTGGTGTTCTTACTCTTTTGATAGTAGGCTTTTCAGAATACGCCTTTGTTCATATTCTATTTTTGAAGCTTCGCGAAATGAACAATTCAAAGTAACGAGATTTAAAATCCAGAAAGTACAGTATAAAATACCAAATTTAAAATTCAGTAATTGTACTCATTGATAATCATTCACTTATAAAAAAAGGGAACATCTGATATGATGTCCCCCTAACCTAAATTTAAAACTGAGAAGCGTTGGCACTAATTCTTAATTTCATTTAATGTAATGGCTGCCGGCGTTTTTAAAATGGAACGATCCCAGACATCATTATTGGGAACACTGGTTCCGTACAGAAAATCTGCAACAAAACTATCTTCCGGCAGATGAAGCTCAGCAGAAAGCCGTGTCCCAGTTGTTTGGTCAACGGATGTACTGCTTGAAACATTTAATCCGTTATTAATCAGTTCAATAGCAATTTCCCGTTGGGATCTTTTCAGAAAGCTGTTCATGTATAACCCGAAATTTGCTGAAATATGAGTGTAATCTGCAAATTTTCCGAAATCGTAGATTGGCTTTTTACCCGCAGAAAGATCTTTTATATATTCTTTTATTTTGATATAAAAACGGCTGAGAAAAGGATGCTTATTATAATCTGTTCCAAAATACGCATCGTTTTCTGTACTAAAAATGGATATTTTAGCATTGGTTTCTTCCAGCATCAGCTTCCCGTATACTTTTGAAAGGTCATTGTATACCTTATCCCGGCACACATATGCCTGCGAAAGACCATTGGCAGTTTCAACCTCATATCCGGAAAGCAGGGCATTCCAGATTTTATTGCCTTCAGCATTGGTTTTTTCATTCCTGATATCCGAAACATAATGATGGAGATCATCAACATTAATAAAGTCTGTAGAAATATAAACAGACTGCGGCCCTTCAAGATATCCTCCTCCGATATCAGCATGATCACCCGGCACAAAGATTTCTTTCCAAACGGAAGACGTATTTTCCGATTTCTGATCTTCCATTATTTTTGAATTCTCAAAAAAGCCTGTAAGCGGAAAGAAAAACCGGCTCTCATTGACTGCACAGACATGTAACGCATTCTCTACCTGAGCAGGGATATTCAGATTATAAGTATTAAAAGGTTTGGATTCTACCGTATCAAAAACTCCCAAAAATTTTATTCTGCAATTTCCCAATGAATAATACGTTAAAAGCTGATTGCAAAAAGTTCTTGCGAGCATTCCACCTCTCCCAAATCCATAGATATAAAAATGGTATTCTTTTGTCTGATCATGGATCATCTGCTGTACAAAATCCTCGGCTTTCTGAAGCTTATCATCAGAAGAATATCCGTTGCCATAAGGCGGATTTGCACATGTTGCCATAGCAAAATTATTATCTTCACTTCCCGTTACCGTTCCAATTCCTTCGATGTATATTTTCTCATCTCCAATAAATAAGCTGTATAATTTATAAATATTGGTGAAGGTACCATAATAACTTTCATTGTTGTTCAGCGGTTTATCCGGTGAAAGAATATTGACCCCATTATTTCCTGTACCGTCAAAGAAAATCCCGACGGAAATCACTCTACTGTCATTCATGTTTTACTTTAATTTTTTTATTACAGATCTTGTTTGTGTTTTTTTCGAATAAAATCCCTAAAAGAGACATTCCAAAATAACAGAAGAAAAATAAGGTCAGGTAGAGTGAAAAGTACCAAATAAAAAATTCCGTATTTCTACGGAATCAGATTACATTTTTTCAAGAGAGTAAATATTATTAATAATAGCATAAATTACTATTCCTACAGTATTTTTGGCTCCTATCTTCTCCAAAATACGCTGCCTGTGGCTTTCTACGGTTCTGGGACTGATAAAGAGCTTTTCTCCAATTTCGTTGTTGGTAAATTCCTGGCAGATCAGTTTTACCACGTCTTTTTCTCTTTCAGACAGCTCATCTTCCGTTTCAAAAAGAGAATTTTTCTTGGCAGAACCGTTCATATAAGTAAACAGCATCTGATGATCTTCTGCAGTAAAGAAAACTCCGTTTTTATCAACCATCGTGATGGCATCAATAAATGTTTTCTTATTTGAATTTTTGGGCAGAAATGCTGATACTCCCAGCTTAACCATGTATCCTAAGATAGAGGTTTTATAATGGGATGAAAGGATAATGATTTTGAGATCGGGATATTTCTCCTTCAGGATTTCTACCAGTTCAAACCCGTTCATAGGTTTCATCTGAACATCTACAAGGGCCATATCAGGAAATTCATCTTTTGAAAGTTTTCCGAGGTCATCTATAAAATCGGGGCCGTTATCTGCGGTAAGGCATACCGATATATTTTTTTCATTGGACAGCAACATTTTTACCCCTTCGAGGATCAGCTGTTCATCATCAATCAGTGCTAGTTTGATTTGGGAACTCATGATATTTTGGAATTTTTATAATTAAACGACTTCCTTTGTTTGAAATAGTTTTTTTCCATTTGTGTGTTGCGTTCATTGATTTGATACGGGATTCTATATTTTTGATTCCCATTCCTTTTTTCACTTCTTCATATTTAAAGCCCTGGCCGTTATCAGAAATAATGACAGCCGTATTTTCAGGATCATCTTTAATATAAATCCAGAGATCTGTTGCCTCTGAATGCTTAATTACATTGGTTGTAAATTCCTGAATAATCCGGTACAGCTGAACTTCTGCGAAAAGATCTTTCTTTTCATATCCCGGCATCACCTGCAGGGAAATATTAATTTTATGGGAAAGGTTGGCTATTAATTCTTCAACGTATAAAACCAATCCCACCGACTCCAGATTTACGGGGTACAATGAATGGGAAATACTTCTGGCCGCATCAATCAGGGAAGACATCTGGCCGTAAATATTTTTTTTTATCAGCTCATCACCCTGAGTATCAAGATTATTCAACCATAAAGAAAGAATATTAAGGCGGTTTCCGATATCATCATGAATCATTACTGCAATTCTCTTCCTTTCTTCTTCCTGGGCTTTGATGTTTTCCAGTACTAATTTTTTCTGATGAAGAACTTCAGCCTCATGCTGCACGTTTTTCTCTTTAATAATTCTGGTTATAAAAGCTCTGTAGGCAAGGAGAATAAACGATACTATAACTGTTATGGTAACAATTATAAGGATCAGCAGATTGATATTTAAAGTTACTTCTTTAATCTGATAAAAGTATATAAAAATGAACAGTACAAAATACTCGAAAGAATATTATTGGCACTGAGAATAATATAATAATCGTTTTCCGACAGTTCTGCAATCTGGTGCTGGATGATAAAAATAAATACCGAAACGGAATAGTAGAAAAAAATACTGGCATCTACCAGAATAAAACGATTCTGTGCAGGGGTGTTTTTAATCTCACGGATCAGGGTAAACCCGGAAAGGCAGATGATAACAATATTGGAAACTACTTTTGCAATATCTGCATTGGAAGGATAGTCAAACCCATATTTCGAAATCATAAAACCTCCCGCCAGCAAGCCTGTAAGTCCCAGAGCATATTTTGGCCCATCCAGTTTTCTGATAAATAAACCTGTCAGCAAAAAAAATTCTCCTGCGATATAAAAGGGATAAAGAAATGATGTATCATTGAGTCTGAAGATATAAGGCAGCGCCAGATTCAGCAGTTCAATAAAAAAAAGAAAAGCAATACAATGAAAATACTGCTTTTCTTTTTGGTTTAATATGCGGTATTTTGCTGCTCCCAACAGTATTACAGATAGAAGCAGTGCATAGTTCAGGAATAAAATTGCCTTATAAAGTCCAGCCATTCCTCAGTTTATCGTTTTTAAAATCCACTTCCGACATCTACATCCGGAATACGGCAGATAGGAGGACATGGTTTTGCCCAGTCATAGGTATTGGAAATGGTATTTGCTCCCTGCTCTACATTCTTAAGATTTTCACGGAAAGAGATAAAAATAAGTGTTACCAGCATTTTTCCATAAATATCATTGTATCTAAGCCCAAAAGAACAAGTAATACCTGCCAAACCATCATCATCAAGGCAAAGGTCTGCGGTAGGAACATAGAATTTTCTGAAAATCCCAATGCCTTCGTTTTCTCTGCATTCTTTATAAAACCACTCCATGCCTTCATTTCTCCAACGCTCAATAGCTGATACCGCTATATCCTGCTCAAGAATCGGTGCATTGGAAACCGGGAATCCCATATTAGCATTCTTCTCTGTGCTCTCAAGATTTTTAGAAAGAACAGCGTTTCTAACAACAGTGTATTCCTGAACTTCCTGTAGTCTCAGGTCTCTGTCAAGTTCGGTAAGGAAACTGTATGGGTATTCTTTGACATCTATTTTTACCCCTTCATTATTCATAGGATAAAAAATAAGAATCAGACGATCTCTATACACTCCTACTGCTGCACAAAAGTCTTTATAGTCCTTGAATCCCTTCATCCACTGAAGGTGTTCATTGGAAATATTAAAAACATAGTTGGTAGGAATCAGCTTTTGAATTTTGGAAAAGTCAGAGAAATACGCTTTCCAATCGTTTGATGCTGCTCTACATTCTTCTACAGGCAGCATATAGTCTACAATGTTTAATGTTGACATAAGCATAGTTTTTAGTTCTATAAAAATATATAAACTAAACATGCTATGCAAATAAGATTTTAATTAATAATTTTTCACTGTAATATGATAACAGCTCTGTTGTCTTTCTTTAATGTAATATATTCTACCGATATTCTGATAATACTTTAAAACTTTCTCCAGAGCTATTTCCATTTTCGGATTGTACTTCAGAACATTGTTGAATCTCACATAAGAAATGTCAAAAGAGTTTCCATAATTGTGAGAACTAATCCCTAGTGAGGCATTAGAATTCACTCTTCTCAGCCTGCACTGGTCTTCAAGAGTTCTGGTAATGGAGGAAACAGTAAATGTACCACCCTTTGTGTCTTTGCTGAATTTGGAGCCTATTTTTTCCAGGGTAGTTTTGGCCTTGGATACCATATAAGCCCTGCTGTAATCAAGTCTCTGAACCTGATATCCTTTACCGGATTTCTTTATTTTATGAAATTTACCCTTGCTGACATATTTTTGTACTGTTTTGGAGTCTTTCAGCAGCTGTATCCCAAAACTCTTTGAGGCATCAAGATGGGGTTTGTAAAGCGGAGTAGGCTCAACCTTCAATACAGTAGTAAGATCATAGCAGGGAAAAGCCTTTTTTGCTGCCTGCGAATAATGTAAACTATAAATAAAGGGTACAAAGACCACACAAAGAAACTTTCTCATTCACCATCCTTTAAAATTACAAATGAAAGATAAAACATTTATGTTATATCTTTCAAAACCGACTATAATACTGTATAAATAAATTCCAAACAAACTTTACACCAAATTATCGATTTTACAATTTTTGTTCACTCTTTTTTGAGTTTTTTTTTCAGTTTTAACTTTTTATTTTAAGATTTAAATTTTACATTTGAGATACATAAATAATAAACAACATGATAAAAAAACTTTTCGCTGAATTTTTCGGCACATTTTGGCTTGTTTTCGGAGGGTGTGGAAGCGCTGTTTTCGCAGCTGGTGTTCCAGACATTGGCATCGGACTTCTAGGAGTTGCTTTAGCCTTCGGTCTCACTGTTCTTACAATGGCTTACGCGGTAGGCCATATCTCAGGAGGACACTTTAATCCGGCAGTTTCTTTCGGACTTTTAGCCGGGGGAAGATTTCCTGCCAAAGACCTTATTCCTTACATCGTAGCGCAGTGTCTGGGAGCTATTGTAGCAGCAGGATGTCTGTATACAATCCTAAACGGTGCAGGAGCGGTAGAATTTTCAAAACCCGGAGATTTTGCCACGAACTTTTACGGAGAGGCCGTTTATAACGGAAAAGCTTTCAGCATGGGAGCTGCATTCCTGGCTGAGTTTTTATTAACTGCCTTTTTCCTTATTGTGATCATGGGAGCCACAGATAAGTGGGCCAACGGTAAATTTGCCGGTCTTGCTATTGGTCTTGCTCTTACTTTGATTCACCTGATTTCTATTCCTATTACAAATACTTCAGTAAACCCTGCAAGATCACTTTCACAGGCTGTCTTCATGGGAGGAATTGCCATGTCACAGCTTTGGCTGTTCTGGGTAGCTCCTATTTTAGGAGGAGTTGTAGGAGGATTGATCTACAAGTTCTTGCTTCAGAGAGACACCGCAGAAATTGCAGATTAATTTTTTAAATAATATTCAATGATAAAATCCTGTCAGGCGGCAGGATTTTTTTATTTTCCTGATCACAAATACATTATTTTAAATTTTTAAAGCGCAAAGTTTTATGAGAGCAATTTCTTCTTTAAAGTAAGCAAAGCGATAACGACTGTCTCGTTGATGGAGCGATATTACAGCCTCAGCTTAGTCAGAATCAATGAAATTGATTCCTTCTTTGCTTCCTTAAAATTTAAATATAGAAAATTAATCTTTGCGTTAAAATCAGAAACCCTCTGGTTTTATTTTGATTTTTTGATATCAAAAGGGTTTTTGAAGATCAGTTCTTCATGTTTTCCTTTGATCTCCATTTTACGCTGAAGAAGATTGAGCGCCATTTTTCTGATAAAAAGATCTTTATCATTCAGCTTCCAGTAAGAATCTTCATGAAGTCTTTTGGGTGGGCGGATCAGGTAAAATTCGGTTTCCCAGGTATCTGCGTTATGGTAAAATTCAATGATTCCGCAGTGTTCAGGGATGAGAGCAGCATCTACCATTCCCATCGGGAGTAAAAAGCTAAAAGAATTACACATATAATCGCCACAGGAAATTTTATCGTGTTTCAGAAACTTTTCTCCGGTATCTTTATTGAGATATGATTTTTTGAAATCATTTTTAAAGTCACTTTTGGAAAACTTAATCTCAATTTCATGGCTTCCTCCTTCTGAATCTATGACCAGAATATCGGCTTCCCAATCGGCCTGAAAATAATTGGTGAGTACAATTTCTTTTTCAAAATCGCAATGGGAATGAATATAGGCGTGTATGAGTTCTTCTATTTTGAGCATGAATATAATTGTACAATGTAAAAATGTATAATGTATTTATGATAGTTCCGGAATACAAAATTGACAAGCAAAGCGAATTGACTATTCACAATTGTCTTGTTATATTCAAAGCATTAGCTAACCAGCAGACTGCATCCTCTGATATCAGAATGATCTATTCTTCCCAATACCTGAAATTTATTCCCTACAATTTTACCTAAATCCTGTGTCGCAATAAAAGAACAGGAATGGGTATTGGCAAGATCAATGATATTAATAGCTCCGGTTCTTCCTTCTTTTTCATAGGCCAGAGGATCTTCTGCATTCCGAACCATGATTCTCATCCAGCTCGGACATTCATATTCATTATTTCCAAGGGAATACGCTTGAGAAAGCAGCTCCGTCATGGAATATTCTGAGTAAATTTTATCTGTTTTAAGACCGTCCTTTAAGATTTTCAACAATTCATCTTTCGTCATTTCTTCTTTTCGGCCTTTCATTCCTCCGGTTTCAATCACTATTAAATTTTCAAGAAAATTTAGGGATTCTTCATTCCTTTCAGAATGACAGTAGTCAAGGAAGTCAAGAAGGGCAAATGAAACTCCGAAAAGAATGACTTTTTTATCCTGAAGTGTATTCAATAACTCAAAAAGATCAGAATGGTTATAAAGGAAATATCCGTTTTCCGGTTTGGAGGATTTTTTCATCAGATAATCTACCATATAGATCAGTGATGAATGCTGCTTTTCCAGATAACTCGGAAGCAGGCCCAGAAAGATAAAATCTTCCGGCTTACCAATAAACTGTTCAAAACTCTTATAAATACTTTCTTCATAAAGTTCCGGATCTGCGATGAAATGTTTTGACAGATTCATCTGCGTTGTTCCTGAACTCTGAAAAAAAAGACCGGTTGTTACGTTTTTATCCAGAATCTGATGGTTCTTGAACATTTCAATAGGCAAGAACGGAATCTTCACCAGGCTGTCCACCTCATCAGGATTAACATTCAGAAAATCGATGAATTTTCTGTAGATTTCAACATTTTCATATTGATAACGAAATGTTTTCAATGATGCATTCAGGAAATCCTGTTCAGTCTGTATATTGAATATATTTTTTAATTCCATAACTTTTTAAGCACCTTATCACCTCAGTATAAAGCAATTATAAAGATAAAATATTGATATTTAATAATTTTTTAATCTACAATTCATATTTTGGTAAGCTTCTTGCACATATCAAAACGGAATATGGATTAAAAACAAGAGTGGGTTTCGGCCCGTTCGAAAGTTACCTCTTTTAGGGGTAATTTTTTTTGCTTTATTTTTCAAAAGTCTTCAGTTCAAAATCCTTTTCAAAAACCCCGTAGGTAAAATAGGAAATCCAGTCTCCGAGGTTAATATATTTTGAATTCTGCTCCAGATCAAGCACCATTGGCAGGTGTCTGTGTCCATAGATGAAATAGTCTATCTTCTCTGACTTCAGTTTTTCTTTGGAATAAATGATCAGAAATTCTTTATCTTCTCCCAGAAATGCTTTGTCTTCTTCTCCGGAGATCATTTTATTTTTTTGGGAAAGGTACAGTGCAACTTTCATCGCAATATCGGGGTGCAGCCATTTGAAGAACCATTGTGCCACCGGATTGGTGAATAATTTTTTCATTCTTTTATATCCTTTGTCACCAGGTCCCAACCCGTCTCCGTGGGCCAGCAAAAACTGCTTTCCTCCCATTTCAAAATATTGTTTCTGATAAAAAACAGTACAGCCAATCTCCTCTTCCAGATAATCTTTCATCCACAGATCATGGTTACCGACAAAGAAATAGATATGAATTCCTCTGTCTTTAAGTTCTGCAATTTTTCCGAGTACCCGGATATATCCTTTGGGAACTACATGTTTCCATTCATGCCAGAAGTCAAAGAGATCACCCATTAAAAACAAAACCTGAGCATCTTCTTTGATCTCATTCATCCAGCGTATAAATTTTTCTTCACGCACTTTGCTCTCCTTTGGAGTAGGAGCTCCAAAATGCTGATCCGAAGCGAAATATACTTTTTTTCCAGGTTCTAAATTAATTGTTGTTTTTAACACCTTCTGAGTTTTGGGGTAAATTATTGATTATCTTCTGCAAACCATTCTCCATAAGAGTTTTCTGTCTCATGAAGTTTTAGATAAGCTAAAGAAATTCCATCAGGAAGTTTTGATTTTACTTTGGCAGCAATAGCATATAACATGTTTTCACAGGTTGGCTGGAAGCTGCAATAGATTACTTTGTGCCCTTTCTGTTCCAGATCATCCCCCAATTCTTTGTGTGGAGACAGAGCATTTACAAGAACCGCATGGTCCCATACATCTACAATTTCGGAATTTACGATACTTTTGATATCTCCGAAATCTACCACCATTCCATTTTTAGGATTTTCAATATCATTGATCGGTTTTCCTTTCACTGTTACAAACAGCTTATAGGAATGTCCATGCATATTTTTACACTTCCCATCGTAGTTGTAAAGCACGTGAGCTGTTTCAAATGTAAAAATTTTTGTAATACGTATCATACTGCAAAGATATAATAAAACGGTCTAACTTGAAAAGCCAGACCGTCTATAAATTGATTCACAAAATCTATTGAAATTCTCCAGGATTTAATCTGTAGATAAGTGCTCAGCGGCATTCGTATGTTTTATAAAAATTATTCCGTCAAAACATTCGTTCAACTTAAGAGGTTCTGTGATGGTAAATTTTTCTGTTGCTGGTGTTACAGGGTTATATCCCAGAAGTCTCATTTTAAAAGCCTTTCCATATATTTCTTCATTGCTGCTGCGGAAGTCTACAAAATAGTTTTCACTTTTTTTGCTCCCCAGTTTTTCTTCCCAGCTATTCTTTAATTGTTCTGGCAGTGGATAAGAGCTGTATTTGTTATTCTTTACTGCCCGGGGATCTGCAGTAGCACTATAGGTTCCTGAAACAGTAGATGTTGCCAGTGCGTAATATTGGTTTCCGTATTTTTCTTTTAAATACCCGCCCATACCATCTACCAGTATAGGTTTCAATGCAACATGCCCGTCATGTGCAAAAAGGATCATTTTTTTATTATACCCGGACTGAATGTTTTTAATCATCTCGGCCATGATAAAATCTCTGGAAACATCATAATTTTTTTTGCTCGCTTCATAAGGTATTTTAAATCCAAGTTCGAGATGCTGTAATGCCAGTTTTGAATTCAAGTCCATTTTCTTACCATATAAGCTATCTGCCTTTTTAGTCAGTAAATATCCTTCTGTTCCATTTTTTATTACGGCCTTCATATCCAATCTGAAAGATTGGTCATTTTGTTTTTCCCACATTTCATCCTGTAAGACAGCTTTTTTTTGAATTTCTGCTGTCATTTCAGAATAGTCCTTTCCAAAATTATCGGTTTTTTTCAAAATTTCAGCACTCCTCATGAGAGCATCAGTATCGAATCCGGAAATGATTACTTTGTCTTTATGATTCTTATTATAGCCTCTGATCCACTCTAAAAACGTATGAATTTCTTTTGTTTGCCAGATAGAAGTCATATATTTTTTCAATGCTGCTTTTAAATCAACATCAGAGTTCACTGCTTCATTAAGGAATGCGGCATCACCATAAGAACTTTCAAAGGCTACAATTCTAAAATTATTTTTGTTAATCAGCTGTTTTGAGATTTCACTTCTTATCTCATTAAACTCTTTGGTTCCATGTGTGCCTTCTCCCAGTCCAATGATTACATAATCTTGTAAATGATCACTAATTTTTTTTATTGCCTTAGTATTGTTTGCGTGGTCTGTAAAGGGAGTTTGAAATTGTACTTCTCCTTTTGTATTCTGTGAAAATCCTATGGAGGAAATTAATATGAGATTGAGTAAAAAATATTTCTTTAGCATTATATAATTTTCAGTGGCTTGCTCTTACCTAAAGACAGCAAAAAGCCTTATTTGTTACGGTAAATTTAAAATAAATCACAACAAATTTCTCTTCGGAATATTACATTAACTCTTCATTAACTCACACTCTCTTTATTATGATAACAACCTATTTTAGCTGCTCTCCTGAAACCTTTTATTTCTATGTTTCCAGGTTCAATATCTTCCCTCTTTTAATCTATTTTTAAGGTTAAATTATTATCCTGAGTTCCATCTATATTGATTGTATTGTAAGGTACAGAAAGCCAGCCGTTTTTATTCATTACAAATTTAAACTGATAGGTTTTTCCTTTTTCAAACTGAGACTTTGGCAAGATCAGCTCAAAAGTATTGTTCTTTTTCAGATTCATATAGTAAGTCTTATCATCCGGATTCCAATCATTAAACGAGCCGGTAACCGAAATATTCCTGATAAATTCTATGCTTTGCTTTTCAGGAAATTGGTAGGAAAAAATAACATTATCCTTTTCTGTGCGATACCCATAGATTTCTTTTTTAAGATTGGGATGAATAAGAGGTTCAGACTTTGTATATTCTTCTGCCAACGTGTAAGGATTCAGCAAATGTTTATCCATAATACCAGCAATCTGGTTGATCACCTGATACATTACTGCAAATTCTTTATATCCGTTGTACATCAACACAACAGCCATATTTTTGTCCGGGAAAATTCTGTATGCACTTACGTTTCCACCAGAAAAATGATAGGACTTTATATTATTAAAAGTTCCCATATCCCAGCCATGAGTGAAAGTGATATCCTTATTTTTATATTCAAACGGTTTCCACATCAATTGTTGTGTGGCGGGTTTTAGAAAATCATTCTTGCCCAAATGAATACTCCATTGCAAAAAAGCAGGTAATGTAATGGCCAAACCATTCGCGGGATGAGCTCTTCTCCCTTCTACAAATGTAGATTTGTCATATTGATGTTTATCCTTATTGTAGATATATTTCACAATTCTGTTAGGAATTTTTTCAATAGAATTGGATGAAAATACCACCTGATTTTTAGCGTCCGAAAACTGATGCTTCAGGATATACTCTTCAAATTTTTCTTCGGTTACTTTTTCAATGATCATAGATATCAGCATATAATTGGTCTGGTTATATCTGTAATCTGTTCCTGTTTCAAATTCCAATTTTTCTTTTGATAACCTGTCAATTACTTCTGCATTAGAAGCATCCACGGGAATATCACTGAAATTAATCCAGTCCGGTAATCCTGAAGAATGTGATAAAAGATTTTTCACCTGAACATTTTGCCATTCTGTGGGCACATGGTCTATATATTTTGAGATTTTATCTTCCAAAGATACTTTCCCTTGCTCTATGAGCTGAAAGATCCCAACATTTGACATCAGTTTTGTAGTAGAATATATCCTGAACATGGAATTGGCATCTACTTTTTTATTGGTCTCTAAAGTTTCCGTTCCATAGTATTTCTGAAAAGTTACTTTATTATTCGTAACGATTCCTACGGCCATCCCAGGTATCTCATTGATTTGAATAACTTTTTTTATATAGCTGTCAATTTCTTTTGACTGGTCTACGGTCTGGCTATAACCTGTAAAGAAAAAGCTTAAAAAGAGTATCGTTAAAATAGATGGTTTCATGGTAATGTTTGTTTCTTATTTCTCTATTGAAAACAATTATTCCTCTTATTCTATTACATAGAGGAAGAAAGATGAGCCTTATTTCATTCTTTTTTCAAATCTATTAATGATTTTGTACTCTTTATCTTTAATGACAATATCATAGTTTCCTTTATCAAGGATTAAAAAACGGCTGTCTTTAGAAGTATTGAGTTCAATGATATCTGCAGGAATTCCTTTTTGTTCAGATTCACCTTTTCGATACGCAAAAACCATAACCGGATATGTTGAAAGTTGAGCAGCCGGAATTTTATAAAATCTTCTGTTTTCCTTCAGCATCCAGCCTGGCCTTCCTTTGATATATTTCGTAACGGGATGAATGATTTTAATATCTGTGTACAATTCTTTGTCCTCACCATTATAGATTATTTGGTTTTCATCTTTCAAAACAACTGGAATGGTATTGTTTACCAATCTCAGGAGCGGTTCATTATACTTCAATAAGCTTTTTTCTGAAAACTGAGTCTGGTCTATGGTCAACGGATTGATCCCTGTCATATCTGAAAGCCGTCCAGCCATTGTCTTTTCCCAGGATTTATGAATACCTTCATAAGCATGCTGATACCCGCAATAAATCAGATATTTTCCCTCTTTATTTTGCTGCATAAAATCGAAAATATTTTTTGCTTCTCCAATTTCTCTTTCCTTATTATTACCTTCAGCTTCGTAAGGAAAAAGCCTGAATCCAATTTTCAGAGCATTATAAATAAAGTTTCCGAATTCCGGTTCCTTGGAATAATATCCGCTGGTGAGGGTAGCAAATTTCACAGTATTTAATGAGTCTCCTTCCAATGTTTCGATTCCTAAGTATCTGTACCCTCTGTCATATAAGCCCTGAAGTAAAGAAGAGGCAAAAGCTCTGTGACTGGCGTTGTGATGGGCTTCATTGATGATAATGATTTTCTCATTGACCGCTTTTTTCAGAATATACTCTTTTGCATTGACCGGAATTAATTTTGTGAATTTCAGACTATCAGCAGTATTCAGCTTTTTCACTCTTCCAAAAGTCTGGTCCCAGCTTTCCAGTGCCGGTTTATACTGTCCGCTTATGGAGTAATATGTTGCTCCCATCTGACTTCTCCAGGATTGACTTTGGGCAGGATCCTCTATTTTCTTTTTAATATCATCGGAAAAGAGGTAAGGATTTTCCTGGCTATGAGCTGCTATGCTCAACAATAGTAAAGCCAGTGAACAAAAGAATTTCATGTTATTTAGTTTTTTTATTGAATGTTGTAGGTTAAAAATAAAAATTCTATTTCCTACTCTCATTTTAATCATTTTTCCATCTAGAAAAACTTCTCGAGCCAGTCACTTTCCAGGCGTTTGATCTTCTTGGTTTCCGGATCGAAGAGAATCCAAAGTGTACTTGAATTTACTACAAGCTCATTATTGCAGTAAAATTCCACTTTTCTTGGCTGTTTGGCTCCTTCAGGAGTTATGGGATAGGTTCTTACTGTGATAATATCATTCAGATAGACCTGTTTTTTATATTGTATATGGTGATCCAGAAGCATCCAGGCATCGTTTACATATTCGGTTTGATGTTTTAGGAGATCCCAGTGTTCTGCGGCTACTTCTTCCACCCAATGCACATATTGTACATTATTTACATGGTTGTTCTGATCAATATGCTCTTCCCTTACCTTTATCTGTTTTTCGTACATTAAATTCATGCTCATGAAAAGTTTACTCAAATTTATCATTTTAAAACAGAACTTTCTTAGTTCTATGGAAACAAAATTCCTATTTCCCAGATAAAAAAAAAGGAATCAGATATTCTCTGATTCCGTTCAATATTCAATATATTTGAAATTATTATTATTTAGATTTTCCGGCAGGCTTAGCAGCAGTTGCCGTAGCACCTAATTTGGTTTTAACAGTAGCAGTAATATCCTCACTTCCGTCAGTATAAAGCAGGTTATTAGATTCCTGTGCTGCTGTATCAAATACATAGCTCAGATTTTTTTCTTTAGCTACAGCAAAAATAGCTTCTCTTACTTTCTTTTGCAGTGGAGTAAGCATTTCATTTTGCTTGGCAGAAATATCTTTAGCCGCCTGCGCTCTTGCTTCTTCAATTTTTTTACCAAGGCTCTGCAGCTCAGTTTGTACAGCAATCAGTTCTTTGGTAACAGCTTCTTTGTTAGCTTCAGTAAGAGTTTTCTCTTTATCCTGTCCTGCTTTCAGCTTAGTCTGATACTCGGTGATCAGTTTTTCAATTTCAGTCTGTTTTGTTTTAGTCAGATTATCAATCGTAGTTCCTATAGTTTTTACTTCAGATAAACTTGCAAAAATTTCTTCTGTGTTTACACTTCCAATTTTCTGTTGAGCATTTACAGCATTTGCAGTAAGCGTTAATCCTAATGTAATAAAAAGTACTTTAATTAAATTCATTGTTTTAATAATATTTTTTCGTCCCCAAATATAATTCAAATTTTAATTACTTATCCTATAACATTTATTCCTGAAAATCTGAATGAATTAAAAGCAGGCAAACAAAGAAAAACCTCCCCAATAAGGAAGGTTTAACATCAAAAAAATATGGAAAAAATGACTAATGGAACTGTGCGGTTTCCGTAGAATCTTTCATTGCTACGGTAGCTGAAGAACCGTTTGTAACAACATTCTGTATTTCATCAAAATACCCCGTCCCTACAAAAGACTGATGCTTCACCGCTCTGAATCCTTTCTGCTGTAAAGCAAACTCACGCTCCTGCAGTTCTGAGTATCCTGCCATTCCTCTTTCTTTATAAGCTAAAGCTAATTCAAACATTGCCGTATTCAAAGCATGGAATCCTGCCAATGTAATAAACTGGAACTTATAGCCCATTTTTGCCAGCTCTTCACGGAAAGTAGACATTTCTTCCACACTCAGCCTTGCAGCCCAGTTGAATGAAGGGGAACAGTTATAAGCGAGCATTTTCCCGGGGAATTTCGAATGAATTCCTTCTGCAAATCTTCTTGCCTGCTCCAGATCCGGATTTGAGGTTTCCATCCATATCAGGTCTGCGTATGGAGCATAGGACAAACCTCTGTCAATTCCCTGCTCTACTCCGTTTCTTACAACATAAAATCCTTCAGCAGTTCTTTCTCCTGTTACGAATTTCTTATCTCTGTCATCAATATCAGAAGTCAGTAAATCTGCAGCATCTGCATCTGTTCTTGCAATAATAAGACTCGGAACTCCCAGTACATCGGCTGCCAGACGTGCAGCAATCAGCTTATTAACTGCTTCCTGTGTTGGCACCAGTACTTTTCCGCCCAGATGTCCGCATTTTTTTGCAGAAGAAAGCTGATCTTCAAAGTGTACGGCAGCAGCTCCCGCTTCTATCATCTGCTTCATCAGTTCAAAAGCATTCAGATTACCTCCAAAACCTGCTTCTGCATCTGCAATGATGGGCACCAGATATTCTTTATCTCCGGCTCCGCTTACAGATTGTACCTGATCTGCCCTCAGCAACGCATTATTAATTTTCTTTACCACAGAAGGCACTGAATTGGCGGGATACAGTGATTGATCCGGATACATTTCTCCCGATAAATTGGCATCTGCAGCCACTTGCCACCCTGAAAGATAAATAGCTTCCAGCCCGGCATCTACTTCCTGCACCGCCTGGTTACCTGTAAGAGCCCCAAGTCCTGCCACATAATCCTGGTTATTTAATTTATTCCAGAATTTTTTAGACATTTCTGTAGCAATGGTATATTCTATCGTATAAGAACCACGAAGTTTCAAAACTTCTGCTGCTGTATAGGGCCTTTTTATACCGTTCCAGCGTGGATTTGTCAGCCAGTCTTGTTCTATAGCCTGGATTTGTTCTTGTCTTGTTTTCATAATATTTGGATTTTGTTTGATTAGGGTATGAGAGTTGTTTTGTTGCTAGTTGCTGGTTCTATTGTTAATTGTTAATTGATGATCTGGTTTTCAGCCAGCAGCTATTAAACCATCAACCAATATTTTCACTAAATAAAAGGATAAGCTTTAAGGGTCAGAAATTCTTCAAAATTCTCAGAGAAGATCAGTTCATTGAAAAGTTCTTTAGCAAGGTTGAATTTTCCGTTTTTGAAGCGGGTTTCGCCTACATACTTTTCAATATTGTCCATTTCTTCGCTTTCCCACTTCAAAATCATATTCCGGGTCAGCGTTCTGTCATCACTTAATACCGCTTCATTTTTCAGCCATTGCCAGATTTGTGTTCTTGAAATCTCTGCAGTAGCTGCATCTTCCATCAGATTATAAATAGCAGCAGCACCAGTTCCCATCAGCCAGCTTTCGAGGTAAAGAATTCCTACGTTGATATTTTTTCTGACTCCTTTTTCCGTAATATCACCTTTTGGAATTTCCAGCAAGTCACTTTCTTTGATATGATATTCAAATTTTTTATCAATCTGATTTTTGGAAGGCATATACTTGTCAAAAATTTCTTTTGCCACTGAAACCAATGCAGGATGTGCTACCCAGGTACCATCGTGACCGTTTTTCACTTCCCTTTCTTTATCATTTCTCACTTTTTCAAAAGCCATATTATTGGCTTCATCATTGTCCTTTACAGGAATTTGGGCGGCCATTCCTCCAATAGCATGTACATTTCTTTTATGACATATTTTGATAACTCTTTTTGAATAGGCACTCATAAAAGGAGAAGTCATGGTCACCTGATCTCTGTCCGGTACAATAAACTCCGGAAGGTTTCTGAATTTTTTGATATAGGAAAAAATATAATCCCATCTTCCACAGTTTAGTCCTGCGCTATGTTCTTTTAATTCAAATAAAATTTCATCAATCTGAAATGAAGCCGTAATAGTTTCTATCAAAACGGTAGCTTTAATGGTTCCCTGCTGAATTCCCAGATAGTTTTGAGCAAAGACAAAAACCTCATTCCACCAACGGGCTTCTTTATAATGTTCCAGTTTCGGAAGGTAGAAGTAAGGACCGCTTCCCTTTTCTAAAAGCGACTTTGCATTTCTGAAAAAATACATTCCAAAGTCAATCAGCGAGCCGGAAGTTTTTTCACCATTGATTTCAATATGTTTTTCCGGAAGATGAAGCCCACGCGGACGAACCTGTAAAACAGCAGTTTTTTCATTCAACGTATAGGCTTTTCCTTTTTCGTTGACAAAATCAATAGTACGATTAATAGCATCAGAAAGATTGATCTGTCCCTGAATACAGTTTCCCCAAACCGGCGAACTGCTGTCTTCAAGATCTGCCATAAATGTAGAAGCTCCGGAATTCAAAGCATTGATAATCATCTTGCGGTCTACAGGTCCTGTAATCTCTACTCTTCTGTCTGACAGATCTTCCGGCAGTGAGGCACACACCCAATTTCCATTTCGGATGTCTTCTGTTTCTTTTAAAAATTCAGGAAGTTTTCCCTGATCAAAATTCTGCTGTGTATTTTTTCTTTCTTTTAAAAGTTCCAGTCTTGTATGATTGAAGTTCTGATGAAGCGCAATCAGAAAATCCATCAAATCGGGAGTAAAAACTGTTTCAAACTGCTTATGAGCTTTTATTTGTAATTGAGTCCTGGTTTCCATAACATATTGATTTTGTGATTTGATATTACAAACATAAATAAAAATTTTCACAAACAGCGAACGTTCGCTAAATTTATTTAAAAATTATTATGCGAATAATCGCATCTAATTATTTATATTTGAGTAATGAATTCAGAAAGTGACTTTATCAAAACGGTTTTCGGGTTAAAACTGAAACAGCAGAGGCAAAAGAAAAACTGGTCTCTGCAGGATCTTGCTGTAAAGACTGGTTTATCAAAATCTTACCTTAACGAAATTGAAAACGGAAAAAAATATCCAAAACATGATAAGATCATCCAGCTTTCTGAAGCACTGAGCTGTACTTTTGATGATCTCGTTTCCACCAAACTAGATAAAAGCTTAGCGCCTTTCAACGAAATTTTACAATCTGATTTTTTTAAAGAAGTTCCGCTGGAGCTGTTTGGGATTAATAAAAACAATCTTATCAGCATCATCAGTGATGCTCCCAAAAAGGTAACGGCCTTCATCAATGCACTGATTGAAATTTCTCAGAATTATAATCTTGGTAAGGAAAGGTTTTATTTTGCCGTATTGAGATCATTCCAGGAATTGTATGACAATTATTTTCCGGAAATTGAAGAAAAAGTAAGCTTGTTTACTCAGGAAAATAATGTAAAACCTGGCAAAAATTTAAAGTCTGAAATTCTGGAAAAAATTCTTGCGGAAAAGTTCAGCTATACAATTCGATCTGAAGATTTTGAAAAATATGGAACTTTAGACAACCTTCGTTCGCTTTTCATTCCGGAGAAAAAACTATTACTGCTGAACCAAAAGCTGGAAAAGGATCAGAAAACATTTATTCTCGCTAAAGAAATCGGATTCAATGTTCTGGAATTAAAAATACGTCCGAATACGTATTCATGGCTTGACTTCGGAAGTTTTGAGGAAATTCTTAATAACTTTTACGCTTCTTATTTTGCAGGAGCTTTATTAATTTCAAAAGAACCTGTCATTGAGAAGACATCAGAATTTTTCCAGTACAATACATGGGAGTCTAAAAATTTTGAAAATCTCATCAACAGTTTTACCCGTTCTCCCGAAACATTCTACTATCGACTGACGAATATTCTTTCGGCAGAAATGGGAATTAAAGACTTATTTTATCTGTGTCTGGTAAAAAAGAAAAATTCGGATAAGATCCAGATTTTAAAAGAACTTCACCTGAACCATCAGCAGGCTCCTCACGCCAATGCAACCAATGAACATTACTGCAGAAGATGGATTGCCGTGAAAAACCTTGATCATTTAAAAGAAAATGAAACTCTGACCGATGCTCAGATCTCCCATTATAAAGATCAGGGAATAAGTTATCTTGTCATTTCCACTTCGCAAAAAAACCCTTTTTCAGACGGAAGCAACAGAAGTTATTGCCTGGGTATTTTATTGAATTCTCAAACGATCAAAAAAATAAGCTTTATAAAATCTCCTTCTTTAAAAACAATCAATGTTGGAGTGACCTGTGAATCGTGCAGTATTGCAGATTGTGAAGTAAGACAGGCTCCTCCGGTAAGACTGGAAAAGGAACATTTTAACCTGAGTATGAAAAGTTCTGTGGAGAAGATAAGGAAGAGATTTGAGAATTAAAGGATGAATGGTGAATCATCAACACATTCGCTTGTGAATTTTTAATACTGTTATGAATTATTCGTCTATGAATTTTTTCTCTCTCTGCAATTCACTTACGAAGTAAAATTCACCCTTGACTTAATTGACTTTTATTTACTATCTTAGTACGAAACACAGTCATGATATTAGATTTATTGTTTCCCAACCGCTGCATCCATTGCAACAGAATCATTGATTCTGAGCTTTTGGTATGTGATCTTTGTTTTAGCCAGATTTATTTTACCCACTATTCCTATTTTGAAAATAATCCGATTAAAGAGAAATGCAGTTTGTTTTTTCCTGTTGAAAATACCTTTGCTTTACTGCAGTTTGAAAAGGAAAGCTTAAGCCGGCAGATCATTCATGAACTGAAATACAAGGGACGGGAAAAAGCGGGAAAAATCATTGCAGACTGGACAACAGAACGCCTGGACTTCAAAAACGAAAAACCTGATCTTTTGGTAAGTGTACCGCTTCACCCAAAGAAACTCAAGGAACGGGGGTATAATCAGCTGCATTTATTCACAGAAACTTTAGCAGCATTTTATGACGTTCCTTTTGATCATCAATTAATCAAAAGAAATCACTATTCAAAGGCACAGGCTTTAAAAGATAAAAAGCACCGATTGGAAGCTGCCAATACATTCTCTGCCACCCAACCGATTTCAGGAAAGCATATTCTTCTGATTGATGATGTTTTTACCACAGGAAATACCGTTTCATCAGTTGCATGGGAGATTTTAAATGCCGGAAATAATAAAGTAAGTGTATTGGTAATGGCAATGGATGTTTGAAAGGAGATTCGGGTTACGAGGTTCGGGATGCGAAGTGCATGATTTGAGGCTGCTCTCAAAACACTCTCAAACACTCAACATTTCTTGGTTAATCCATTTTCACTATCCAAATCTTTTTCCTAATTTTCCGGAAACTAAACCACTATGCCAAATCTGCTTTTATTACACGGAGCTTTAAGTCACAGCGACATTTTCATACCTTATCTGAACACGTTATCTCAGTATTTTACCATCCACACTCCTTTGTTTTCAGGACATGGAAATCTGGAACTTCCGGCTGAGGGCATTAGTATTGAAAAGTATACTCAGGAGTTATCAGAATATTGTGAAGTAAATAAATTGACAGATGTATCTATTTTCGGGCACAGTATGGGAGGTTATACTGCGCTATGTTACGCAATGAAGAATCCTGAAAATGTAAATTCTATTATCACGCTGGGAACAAAGTTTGACTGGACTGAGGAGCAGGCTTTAAAAGAAAGTAAAATGCTTAATCCTGATGTTATTCTTGAAAAAATCCCACAGTATGCTCAGCTTTTAGAATCACAGCACGGATCAAAATGGAAGCAGCTTCTTCCTGCTATTGCTGATCTGATGATTGATTTAGGTAAAAATCCTCCGTTGGAAAATAATCTTGCGACGATTAATATTCCCATTCAAATCATGGTAGGAGATAAAGATAATATGGTAACTCTCGAAGAAAGCTCAAGGGTTTACAGAAGTCTTCCGAATGCAAAATTGGCCGTACTTCCAGGCACAAAACATCCACTGGATAAAGTACGACCAAGTTTATTGTTGAACTTAATAAAAGATTTCTGGAATCTTTCTTAAGTTATCTTTGAAGTTTTTCTCCGTAGCTAAGGTCTCCGGCATCTCCTAAACCTGGAGTAATATAGCCTTTTGAGGTAAGCTCTTCATCAATGGCTCCTACCCAGATGTGCGCTTCAGGATATGCATTCTGAATGGTCTCTACCCCTTGTTTTGATGCAATTGATGCAACAATATGAAGCTGGGTCGGATTTCCGTTGGTTAATAAGTCTTTGATCGCTTCAATTAAAGAAGCTCCTGTTGCCAGCATTGGGTCTGCTACAATCAAAGGTCTGCCTTCGATGCTTGGGCAGGTCAGATAGTCCTGTTTGATTGAGAAATAATCGTTGGCATCATGTTTTCTGTAGGCAGCTACAAAACCACAGTCGGCTCTGTCGAGATAGTTCAGAATTCCTTCAAACAATGGAACTCCGGCTCTTAAAATAGTGGTAATAACCGGCTGTACAGAAATTTCCCTGCTTTTAATTGTATCCAAAGGAGTTTGAATTTCAACTTCTCTGTACTCCAGACCTTTACTGATTTCAAAAGCGGCAATCTCCCCGATTCTTTCCATATTTCTTCTGAATCTCATTCGGTCATGCTGGATATTAACGTTTCTAAGTTCGTTAATCCATTCATTGACAAGAGAAAAGTTTTGCGATAAAATAGTAAGCATGAAAATTTTATTTTAATTTCAGTTAATTGATATTAATTCCTGCAAAATTACAACTAAAAAACGAATTGAAAGATTGAGCTAAATGAGAAATTCTGATCTGATTTTATAAAAAACTCCGGCAAGCTTCGCTTGCCGGAGTTTCCAATGAACACATGTTCTTATTATTTTTGTCTGAAATATACTTCAATCGGAACTCCAGTAAACCCGAATTCTTTTCTCAGCTGATTTTCAGTAAATCTTTTATAAGGCTCCTTCACATACTGCGGAAGGTTACAGAAGAATACAAACTGCGGCGACGGCGTAGGAAGCTGCACACAGTATTTAATTTTGATATATTTTCCTTTCAATGCTGGTGGTGGTGTATTTTCAAAGATCGGAAGCATTACTTCATTCAGTTTTGAAGTTTTGATCTTTTTCTTGCGGTCTTCATAAACCTGCATTGCCACTTCTACAGCTTTTAAGATTCTCTGCTTCGTTAACGCTGAAACAAATAGGATTGGAATATCCTGGAACTGACCGATTTTGTCTTTGATTGATTTTTCGAAATCACGCATTGTGTTGGTCTGCTTGTCTTCGATCAAATCCCATTTATTAACAAGGATTACAATTCCTTTTCTGTTTTTCTGAGCCAGTCCGAAGATGTTCATATCCTGAGATTCCCATCCTTGTGTAGCATCCACCATAATGATTACTACGTCAGAATACTCGATAGAACGGATAGATCTCATTACAGAATAGAATTCAAGATCTTCGTTTACCTTAGATTTTCTTCTCATTCCTGCAGTATCTACCAATACAAACTCATGTCCGAATTTGTTATATAAAGTCTGGATACTGTCTCTTGTAGTTCCTGCAATATCCGTTACGATATTTCTTTCAACATCCAATAAAGCGTTTGTCATTGTAGATTTTCCTACGTTTGGACGGCCTGCAATAGTAATTTTAGGTAATCCTTCAAATGGATCTTTATATTCTGTTGTTGGGAAATCTCTAACGATATCATCTAAGATTTCTCCTGTTCCTGAACCGGTAGCAGAAGAAAGAGTATAATATTTATCAATTCCTAACTGGTAGAATTCTGTTGCCGGAAGTTCTTCTTTGGCAGAATCTACTTTATTGATAACAATATAAATAGGTTTATTGGATCTTCTTAATAAACTGTAAATTTCATAGTCTGTATCAGTAAGGCCTTCTTCCACATTCATCATAAAGATAATAGAAGTAGCTTCTTCCACGGCCAATTGTACCTGCTTACGGATTTCTTCTTCAAAGATATCATCCGTACCTACATCATAACCTCCGGTATCAATTACAGTAAAATCTACTCCGTTCCAGTCAGATTTTCCGTAGTGACGGTCTCTGGTAACACCGGCTGTAGAATCTACAATAGCTTCTCTTCTTTCTAATAAACGATTAAAAAGCGTGGATTTTCCTACGTTGGGACGTCCAACGATTGCGACAATATTTGACATAAAAAATGTTTAATAATCCTTCTGCTTATGCTCAGGATATGTTATTAATGGGTTACTCCAACTTTTGGAGCCCAATTTTTTGCAAAGATAAGATTTTATTATTTAACGAGGCTTCTGAAGGTAGGAGCTGGAAGGGGGAGGCTGGAAGCTGCTATTCACCGGATAAACATCATGATCGTCAAGATTAAAATTGAACTGAGAACATTTGTAATTCTCCTATTTCACGCTAAAGCATATTTTTTTGAAAGTTTTTATCAAAAAATAATTATTTGGATATCAATAAGTAATGCTATTTAAGCTTCTATTATGTTAATTAATCTTTAATTTTGATTTTCATATTTAAAATAAATTCTATAATTTCGCAACATAGAAACAGACCTATAGTGTAACGGTAGCACTCCGGTTTTTGGTACCGTCAGTCGGGGTTCGAATCCCTGTGGGTCTACAAACCATCCTTTTTAAGGGTGGTTTTTGTTTTTTATATCTTTATATAAATTCAATTGCTTTAATCCAGATCTGAAATAGGAGATGATACCAGTTGTAAAGAATTAACATAATCATTATCAAAATAAATAGCTCGTATTTCTTTATACAGAAAAGATTCTATTAACAACCATTTGGCTCTGGGGCTCAACAGTCTTGCTTTGAATGAATGTTCTTTAACAAGATCAATTTTACCAATATAACATTTATCAGGATCTTTCAGCTCAATTTGAATAAGCTCAACTTTAGATTGCATGTCTGATAATAATTTTACATTATCATCAATATTTAGCTCAATATTTTTTTCAGCGATCACGCCTTTTAATCTCAGTATATTTTCTTTAAAATTGTGATCATCTAATCCCTCAATATTTTTAATATATCTCCGATTGATCAGCATAAAGCCATCCACTACATAATCAACAGGAATATATTTCAGATAACACCAATCCTCCGAGATATCAATTAATAAACCTTCAAATTCTTTTTTATTCTTTAAGGTAACTGAAACAATTTTATTGATGAGTTCTTTTGTTTTCATCTGTTTTTTTAGCCTTTTTTAATGAAGATCAAATTTACAACCTCTTAACATACAAAAAAAGACAGCATTTCTGCTGTCTTTTTCTTTTTTCATTTTTATTTATTAAACCAGATCAAACCTGTCCAGATTCATAACTTTCGTCCATGCTGCCACAAAGTCTTTTACAAATTTCCCTTGTGCATCGGAACTTCCGTACACCTCAGCTATTGCTCTCAATTCGGAATTGGAACCGAACACAAGATCAGCTCTGGTTGCCGTCCATTTTGGCTGGCCGGTTGACCGGTCACTTCCCATATAAAGCTGCTTATCGTCTGACATGGCTTTCCACTGAGTTCCCATATCTAAAAGATTCACGAAGAAATCATTGGTAAGAACTCCCGGACGGCTGGTAAATACCCCATGTTTTGAACCGTCAAAGTTCGTATCCAAAGCACGCATACCTCCTACCAATACTGTTAATTCAGGAGCTGTAAGACTCAACAGTTGGGCTTTATCTATTAATAAAGATTCTGTAGACACTGTAAATCTTCTTTTCAGGTAATTACGGAATCCATCGGCAACAGGTTCAAGATATCCCATAGATTCTACATCGGTTTGTTCCTGAGAAGCATCCATTCTTCCCGGAGCAAAAGGAACTTTCACATCCTGTCCGGCATTTCTTGCAGCAACTTCTACCGCTGCATTACCTGCCAAAACAATCAGATCGGCTAATGATATTTTTTTACCTCCGTTTTGAGAATCGTTGAATTCTTTCTGGATTCCTTCCAATACTCCTAATACTTTATTCACTTGTGAAGGATTGTTCACTTCCCAGTTTCTCTGAGGCTCTAATCTTATTCTGGCTCCATTGGCACCACCACGCTTATCACTTCCTCTGAAAGTAGAAGCAGATGCCCAGGCTGTAGAAATAAGCTCAGAATTACTTAATCCTGAATTTAAAACTTTTGATTTTAATGCTTCCACATCATTTCCGTCAACCAGCTCATGATTCACTTGAGGAATAGGATCCTGCCAAATTAATTCTTCCTGTGGAACATCTGGCCCTAAATAACGGGCACGCGGTCCCATATCTCTGTGTGTCAATTTAAACCATGCTCTTGCAAAGGCATCGGCAAAGGCATCAGGATTTTCGTAAAAATGTCTTGAAATTTTTGCGTAAACAGGATCCAGTCTCAATGAAAGGTCTGTTGTAAGCATTGTCGGTTTATGCTTTTTGCCAGCATCAAATGCATCAGGAATAATATCTGCTCCATCCTTTGCTACCCATTGGTGAGCTCCGGCAGGGCTTTTTGTCAATTCCCATTCATTTTCAAAAAGGTTTTTAAAGAAATAATTACTCCACTGAGTCGGAGTTTCTGTCCAGGTTACTTCCAGACCACTCGAAATGGCGTCTCTACCACTTCCTGATTTATAAGTACTTGCCCATCCAAGTCCCTGCTGTTCAATTCCTGCCCCTTCAGGTTCTTTGCCTACATGATCTGCCGGACCTGCTCCGTGGGTTTTACCGAAAGTATGTCCTCCGGCAATCAGAGCAACCGTTTCTTCATCGTTCATTGCCATACGGCCGAAAGTATCACGTATATCTTTAGCGGCAGCAATAGGATCTGGATTTCCGTCCGGACCTTCAGGGTTTACATAAATAAGTCCCATCTGTACAGCTGCCAGTGGATTTTCAAGATTTCTTGAATGAATATCTCCGTCTGCATTATCATCGGTAGGAAGAACCGCTGACTGTCCTTCTACAACTCCTTCTGAACCGTGAGCATAACGTAAGTCACCTCCCAGCCATGTTTTTTCTGATCCCCAATAGACATCGGAATCTGGTTCCCAAACATCTGCACGCCCTCCGGCAAATCCAAATGTTTTGAAGCCCATGGATTCAAGAGCAATATTTCCTGTAAGAATTAAAAGGTCTGCCCAAGAGATATTTCTGCCATATTTTTGTTTGATCGGCCATAATAATCTTCTTGCTTTATCAAGGCTTACATTATCCGGCCAGCTGTTTAACGGTGCAAAACGCTGTTGTCCTGCTCCTGCTCCGCCTCTGCCATCTCCTACTCTATAGGTTCCAGCACTGTGCCAGGCCATACGGATAAACAGTGGACCATAATGACCAAAGTCTGCCGGCCACCAATCCTGGGAATCCGTCATTAATGCATGAAGATCTCTTTTAACGGCTTCGAGATCCAGGCTTTCAAATGCTTTAGCATAGTCAAAATCCTTATCCATAGGATCAGAAAGGGAAGAATGCTGGCGAAGTAAATCTACTCTAAGCTGATCCGGCCACCAATCAGAATTCTGGGTTCCGCCACCTGCTACACTCTTCTTCATTGTTCCATTATGAAACGGGCATTTGCTGATGTCATTCAAATCTTTTTCCATTGTCGTTTATTTTATATTGATTAATACAGTTTAAATTCTATGTTGTAAGAATAAGACAAACCTACAACGTTTAGGTAATAAATACAATCTATTAATTTTTATTTCAACGATAGTTAAAAACTATAAACATATGTTTCCAGCTGCATCAGAATTAAGACAAAATTGTGGTATTAAGTTAATCATTTTCCAGATTAACTTAAATAAAAACAGCAGCATAGCACTTAATTTAGAATTACTCAACGTAAGAATTTATAAAGAAGGGAAGAAAGAAGCTGAGAGAAGGAAGTGGAATAGCATCATAAAAAATAAATTAATAATTCCTAAAAAAGTATGAAAAGATGCACTATTCACAAAAACTACTAAAAATCCCCCCCGCTTCCCTCTCCCAGCTTCCAACTTTATCTCACTAAAAATAAATTAACTACCTTTATGATTACATGAAAACATCTGCTATGAAAAAAATAATTGTTGTCATTCTTGTTGCTTTTGTCATCATTCAGTTTTTTCCTATCGACAAAACAAATCCGCCTCCTACACCCGGCATGGATTTTCTGAAGATTAAAAATACTCCTGAAAAGATTGCACGTACCATCAGAACTTCTTGTTACGACTGTCATTCCAATGAAACAGCATACCCATGGTATACCAATATTTCCCCGGCTTCATGGTGGGTAAAAAATCATATTAATGAAGGCAGGAAACACCTTAATTTTTCTACCTTTGCAGTATATGAACCTAAAAGACAGCTTCATAAACTGGAGGAATGTATAGAAATGGTTGAGAAAAAAGAAATGCCGCTGGAATCTTATTATTTGGGACATCAGAATGCCAAACTATCGGATGAACAGCGTACAGAACTTATCCAATACTTCAAAAAAGTAAAAGAAGATACCGAAAGAAGAATCATGTTTAATAAATAAAGTCGTGGAAAACTGGGAAAATAAACATATTGTGTTTTTTGACGGAGATTGCGGAGTCTGTAATTTCTGGGTGCAGTGGATTTTGGAGAGAGACAAGAAAGACCAGTTTATGTTTGCTTCTCTTCAATCTGATTTCGGGCAACAGTTTTTATCCGAAAGAGGTCTGGAAACCAATATCTTCAATACGATGTACCTGTGGAAACCGGGACGATATTATCAGATCAAATCAAGGGCAGTACTGGAAATTGCCAACTTATTGGGGGGTGTTTATAAACTTTCTTTTATTGGAAAAATTATACCTGCTTTTTTAAGCGACAAAGTATATGATACCATTTCCAGAAACAGGATGAAACTGGCCAATCAGAAGTGTTATTTACCGGATCAGCATCAGAAGAAAAAATTTATTCAGGTGTAATGTAAGCTTAGAGAAAATTTTCTTTCCAATTATTATAAAATATCATTCCGTAAGATTTTCTTACAACACAACATTAAATGATGGATTGTATAGATTCCTACGGAATGACAAGCTTAATGGATAATAACAAGCTTAGATTAGTAATAAAAACTAATTTCCACCACCTTCATTATTCATTACTTATTATTCATTATTTATAAATTAAGCGACCATACAGAATAAGAATTTGGCGGACACTGGATTTTCACCCACTTATCCCCTTGTGTTGTCGGATACCATGTTGAGTTTCCAGTGAAATCTTTGATCTGCTGGCTGCTCCAATTGGTTTCTACCCATCTTTCCTGCCAGCTTGATGATGTATTGATATAGACAACCAGCCCGGGATTTCCATTATATCCGTTCCGTCTTGCGATATATTCATCGTTATCGGTATACAGAATAGAGGTTGTACCTGTTGCTTTATTGTTATGAATCCAGATCAGGTTATTCAGTCTTTCTTTGTTCAGCCATTCTTCATAATCTCTGTAAAAAATGGTAGGATATCCTTCATGAGTTAAGATATAGGCATAGGCCGGCATTTTATTGTAAATGATATCTGTATCGTGATTGGCTACAAAAGTGACTGCTTTATATGGATTTCTTTTCCACATCATATCATCATTCAAAACGTTTAGGTTTCCGTTGTCAAAAGCCTCGTCCATTTTATAATAAGCAGCAAAATCAAATACGGAACTGTTCGCATTATTAGCCCACCATTCCAGTGTATTCACATTAGAATCCCATAGTTCACCAACAGAAAATCCACCTACTTTAGAATTCCAGGTATTGACAACCCAGGGACCGAAACCTTTAACATAATCGAACCTCCAGCCATCAAATTTCATCACGTTCTTATAATATTTTGCCACAGAATCATCTCTTCCCCAAAGCCAGTCCTGAACATGAGGGTTGGCATGAGACAGATCGGGAAATCCACCAAAAGCTCCTTCGTCATTGTTCCCGTAGGCATTTTTATAAAAATCATTGTAGTTTCTCTGAAATTTTCCGGAAGCAACCCCTGAAAAGTCAGTCCAGGTATTCGTTCCGGTAAAAGGATTGGCTTCGGATTGTCCGCCACTATTATGATTGATTACAATATCTGCGTACACCTGCATACTTTCAGCGTGCGCTTTTGTAATCAATGCTTCTAGTTCGGTTCTTGATCCGAAACGGGTTTCTGTACTTCCATTCTGATTAAAATTTCCAAAATCATAATAATCCGTAGGATCATACCCCATAGAATAAGCTCCGTTTTGAGCTTTTGAAGCTGGGGGCAGCCATACAGCACCAATTCCTGCATCGGACCATGCTGTTAACTTATCTTTAACGGTATTCCACCAGTTACCTCCTTCAGGAACATCCCAATAAAAGCCCTGCATCAGAACTCCACCACCGGCGCCTGCTATAAATTTACCCTGCATAGATCCAGAATCATTTCCGGTACTGAATGGTCTGCCGTCATGATGAGTGACATTTACCGTTTTGTTATGAACTTCTTCCTGCTTGGAAGTCTCCGTAATCAATTCATCTCTGTTCTGACAAGAGCTAACTAATGCTAAAGCCAATAGGGAAAGGAAAAAACATGTTTTTTTCATCGTAATAATTAATTGTCAATATAACAAACAAGATACAATTTTATTAAAAACAATTTCAAATCAATGGAGAATATTTTAATTTTCAATAATAAATCAAGAAGAAAGTCATTTGAAATTTTCATTAAAAAATCATAATTTTTTCAGATTCTCGAAACAATTTTTCTTTTAATCCATATATTTGCATACTATGGAATACAATACCCAAAAAACTCAGCTTCATATGCCGGAATACGGCAGAATTATACAACAGTTGGTTGAGCGCTGCAAAGAACTTCCTACCAAAGAGGAAAGGAATGAAATGGCTATGGCAATCATCGATTTTATGGGTCAGAGAAACCCACAACTTCGCGACGAGGAAAATTATAAACATAAACTTTGGGACCATCTTTTTATTCTTGCTAATCATGATCTGGACGTAGATTCTCCATATCCGTTCCCTACCCCGGAACAATTGGCAGAAAAACCTAAAAGAATGGAATATCCAAAACTTCAGGGTGACTTTAAGTTTTACGGAAAAAGTATTCTTCAATTGATAGAAAAAGCAATCGAACTGGAAACGGGTGATGAAAAAGAAGCCCTTATTGAAGTGATTGCCAACAATATGAAGAAGTCTTATAATGTCTATAATAAAGAACATGTGACGGACGATGTTATTTTCCGCCATCTGAAAGAACTGTCTGAAAACAGGTTGGATCTTACGGGAATAGATTCTCTTGAAAAAAGTAAAATCTATTACACCAGCAATAACAACAACCGAAATAATAACAATAACAACAACAGGAACAGCAACAACAGTAATAATAAAAACAACAATAACCAGCCTAACAAGAGAAGGCATAATAACAATCATAAAAACAGAAAGTAATGAGTGGAACATTTCAAATAAGAGGAGGGAAAAGATTGCATGGTGAAATAACTCCACAAGGGGCCAAAAATGAGGCTCTACAAATTTTATGTGCAGTTCTCCTTACAGACGAAGAGGTAAGAATCAAAAATATCCCGGATATTCATGATGTCAACAGACTGATTGAAATTCTTGGAGATTTTGGGGTAAAAATTACAAAAAACGGACAGGGAGATTATACTTTCAAGGCTGATCAGGTAAATTTTGATTATATAAAATCTAACGAGTTCAAAAAAGACGGCGCAAAATTACGTGGATCGATTATGCTGATGGGTCCGATGCTTGCCCGTTATGGAGAAGCTTATATGCCAACTCCGGGAGGTGACAAAATCGGAAGAAGAAGATTGGATACCCACTTCCAGGGGCTTGTTGAACTGGGTGCTGAATTCAATTATGATGAAGAAGAATATTTCTATTCTTTAAAAGCTAAAGAATTAAGAGGAAAATTCATTCTTTTGGAAGAAGCTTCTGTTACCGGAACTGCTAATATTGTAATGGCAGCAGCTTTGGCAAAAGGAAAAACAAGAATCTACAACGCAGCTTGTGAACCTTATCTTCAGCAATTATGCAAAATGCTGAACAGAATGGGAGCCAATATCTCAGGAATCGGTTCAAACCTTCTTACGATTGAAGGGGTTGAATATCTTAGAGGAACGGAGCACACAATGCTTCCGGATATGGTAGAAATCGGGTCTTGGATTGGTCTTGCGGCAATGACAAAATCTGAAATTACTATTAAAAATGTAAACTGGAACCAACTTGGTGTCATCCCGAATACATTCAGAAAATTAGGAATCGAGCTTGAGCAAAGTGGTGATGATATCTATATTCCTGCCCAGGAACATTATAAAATTCAAAAATTTATTGACGGGTCTATCCTTACGATTTCGGATGCACCTTGGCCTGGATTTACGCCGGATTTATTATCTATTATTTTAGTGGTAGCTACTCAGGCAAAAGGAAGTATTCTGGTTCATCAGAAAATGTTTGAATCCAGATTATTCTTTGTTGATAAATTAATTGACATGGGAGCTCAGATTATTTTATGTGACCCGCACAGAGCGACGGTAATCGGATTGAATCAGGAAGCACCATTGAGAGGAACAACTATGGTTTCCCCGGATATCAGAGCCGGAAATGCTCTTCTTATTGCAGCACTTTCAGCAGAAGGAAAATCTATTATCCACAATATCGAGCAAATCGACAGAGGATACGAAAATATCGATGGAAGGCTAAGAGCTATTGGTGCAGACATCGAAAGAATTTAAAATTATTTTATTTAATACGGAAGCGTTCAGAGTAATCTGAGCGCTTTTTTTACCACCTGTAAAAAATTCTTTGAATTTTTGCCCTCCTCCAAAGGATGGAAATGGTCATCCATTGAATAATAACTATCATTCAACTAAATGGTTTTCAATCAACCTGAGACTAAAATAAAAAGTGTCCGGTAAAAGAACCGGACACTTTGAGTAATTAAAACTATATGAATCTCACTTAAAAATACTTTCTGCAGATATACTCCACCGTTGTATTCATAAGTTTATTTTTATTCAGATAGATCTCAAGCTGCTGAAAATCTTCTGAACTGACATTAATATATAACTGTACTGAACCAAAACTATATCCGTTCACATACTCCACATTAGCAGATAACACTCTATGACAGATGCCCAATTGATTGTAGATGGTATTCATTAAATGTTCAAATTTCATTTTCCCATTCAACTCTATTTCCAATAACAACTCTTTTTTAGGCAGGTTAATTTTATTTTGTAAAACCTGCAGGCCCGGATTAGGTGTAATCATCGCTAAACATTTTTTGGTTAAACTTCTAAGATCATATTGCTCTATGCATTTAAATCTGTGACAAAAATATAAAAAAATATTAGTCCACCAAATTAGTAGACTAATATTTTTAAAAATTTAACATAAAAAAAAGAAGCCTGTACAGCTTCTCTCAATATTTTAATAATTTCCTATTCTTTCCAGTTTATCAGAACCCGCAAGCCCGTTAGGATTACAACCTGGCTCACCTTCAGGGACTTTCATGTTTTTTTTAGTATAAAACTCTTCCCAGAATGCATTCGTTTTTCCTGTTTTGGGGTCAATAAATGTCATGGGCTCCAGTTTAAAAATATGTTCTTCCCGAAAAGCCCTTTCCACAAAATCTGAACAGTAATACGAATTATCATCCAGAACATAATTGAAGTTGTAAGGTTTTCCAAGCATGGAATTCGCTTTTTTAATGGCTTCAGGAATTATTTCCCGGTATTCCGGCTTCAAACGATAAACGATGACTTCCTGTCCTTCTTCTTTCTGATCTTTGATAAAGTTTTCCAGATCCTGTTTCTGAGCCCCCCCTTTGGGAGCAGCATGCAGAACAAACATATGGTTACCATCTTTTTCAAGAATTCCTATGTGATCAAATGAAGCTGTTTTTTGTTTTTGAGTAACATTATTGATTGCGCCGGAAAGCCCCGATTCTTTAGCCGTTACAAAAAGCAGGTCTCCATTTCTGAGCTGCACATTACCGGTAGAAGTATTTCTACACTGTACCAACAATATCATGAGACAGGACAAAAGCCCTGCAGTAATAAATTCTTTATTTTTTTTGCTAAAAAACATTTTAAATTCCGGCATTTTACTATACTTTCGGCACCAAAATTACAAAATAGAAATCATTACATTTGTAAGAACATTGATCTATTCTTCACACCAACCCAAACATTTTCCAGATTCTTATGCCACATATTTTATTAGTTGAAGACGATGACAGGCTTTCAAAACTGATTGCAAAAGGATTTCAGGAGGCTGAATTTGAAGTAACCGCAGCGTATGACGGAATCACAGGTTTAAAACTAGCTTTGCAAAACAATTTTGATCTGGTAGTGACCGATATTGTATTACCCAAAAAAAATGGTCTTGAATTTTGTAATGAAATTAAAGCATTACAACCAAATCTTCCAGTAATTATGCTGACTGCACTGGGAACCACCGATGACAAACTGGAAGGATTTGATGCCGGAGCAGATGATTATCTGACTAAGCCTTTTGAAATGCGCGAGCTGGTAGCAAGAATCAAGGTGCTTCTCAAACGTTTTTCACAACAGAGACAGCAAAAAGTTTCCGTTCTTACCTATGAAGGAATTGAAATGAATCTGGAACAGAAAACAGTTCGCAGAGATCATACTCCGATAAAACTGACTCCAAAAGAGTTCAACCTTTTAAAATTCATGCTGGAAAATTCGGAAAGGGTTCTTTCCAGAAGTGAAATTGCGGAAAAAGTGTGGGAAACTCACTTTGATACCGGAACCAATTTTATTGATGTATATATTAATTATCTCCGAAAAAAAATTGATAAAGATTTTGAAGTCAAGCTCATCCACACCAAAGCCGGCATGGGATTTATTTTGAAAAAAGACTATGAATCAGGCACTGTACAATAATCATTAAGATGAATTAAAAATATCAGGATGAAAATAAGAACCCGACTTACGCTGCTTTTTACCTTAATCACTGCAATGCTTTTAGGGGTATACAGCTTTTCGATTTATTATTCATCCAAAGAAGCCAGAGAAAAATCTTTTTACAGTGAGCTTCAAAATGAAGCGATTGCCAAAGCAGATCTGTTTTTCCGAAGCTCACTGCCGGAGCAGGAAATGCACAAACTTTATAAAAACAATACCAGAACGCTTAATGAAGTTCAGGTAGCAATTTATGATGTTAATAAGCAGCTTGTCTATCATGACGATGCCAAAGTAGATTATGTAAAGGAAACCCCGGAAATGCTTTCAGAGATATTCCGGAAAAAGAGAATCAATTTCTTTCTAAACGATTTACAGGTGATCGGAATGGTATATCATTACGAAGGAAAAACTTACGCAGTAACCGCAGCAGCCTATGATCAATATGGATATGAATATCTTACTCACCTTCTTACCATCAGTATTATCTCCTTCTTCAGTATTTTAATATTAATTTACCTGGCAGGAATATTTCTTTCCAAAAAAGCATTGAGCCCACTCAGTGAAATGGTCAAGCAGATTAAAAAAATTACAGCAGGAAAATTACAGCTGCGCCTGAAAACGACAAAAGAGAAGGATGAACTCAATGAGCTTGCCCAAAACTTCAACGGAATGCTGGAAAGACTTGAAAATTCCTTTGACTCACAAAAACATTTTGTATCCAATATTTCACACGAACTGAGAACGCCTTTAGCTGCTATTATTACCGAACTGGAACTGGCTTCTGAAAAGGATAAAACCCAAGCAGAATATCAGGAAACCATTCAATATGCACTGGAAGATGCCCGAAATATGGTAAAACTTTCAAATAGTTTAATGGACCTTGCCAAAGCGAGCTATGACCCCAATGAAATCAGTTTTTCCGAAGTTCGTCTTGATGAGGTTCTTCTGGAATCTTACACCAAAATCATAAAAGAAAATTCAGCATATAAAGTTTCATTAAACATAGCTGATACCGTAGAAGAGTATCAGCTTATCATCCAAGGAAATGAATATCTCCTGCAGGTCGCCTTTAACAATCTTATTGACAACGCCTGTAAATATTCGCCGGAACACATGTGTTCGATAGATGTCAAAAGCAGTTCCAAAATTCTTATAATTAGTTTTGCCAATAAGGGAAGCATGATTCATAAAGAAGATTTAGAACATATTTTCAAACCTTTTTACAGAAGCGAAACACCCAGACAGGAGAAAGGACACGGAATAGGGCTTTTCCTCACTGAGAAAATTATTCTCCTTCACCATGCAAACATTAAGGTACTTTCAGATCATAATGAAACTATTTTTACAGTGGAGTTTATGATCAGTTAATAAATCTAAAACTTCTTTCAAATTTATTTGAATATTAACTTCCCTTAAAATCTTAATTAGCTTAATGGTTTAAAAAAGTCATCCCTCTACTCGTGAGAAAGAGATTTCTTATTGAAAACGGTTGTCCCTATACTGGCCGCAATTACACAGCCAATAGAGATCCACTGTAAAAAAGATAATTCTTCAGCCAGAAAAACCAATCCTGAAAGTGCAGCAAATGCAGGTTCCAGACTCATCAGAATACTGAAAGTTTTTGCAGGAAGTCTTTTCAGGGCCGTGATTTCCAACGAAAAAGGCAAAGCACTCGAAAGAATAGCTACACCAAGCCCTTTTACAAAAATAGAGGGTGTAAGATTAAAAACCGCACCATCCCATATTGTAAAGGGAATGATCACAAGACTGGCAAATATCATCCCTGTAGTTACGGCATCTTTTCCATCCATTATTTTGGAAACCTTACCACCCATGACAATGTAAACAGCCCAGAACATCCCAGCAAGAAAGGCAAGTCCAAGTCCTACCAAATCAACATGATCATTTTGCCATGGAACGATCAGTAGAATTCCGACACAGGCCAATAATGCCCACACAACATCCAGTAGTTTGCGTGATAAAGCCAATGCAAGAAATAATGGACCTGCAAATTCCACAGTAACCGCCAGTCCCAACGGAATTCTTTGAATCGCCATATAAAAAATAAGGTTCATTGCTGCCAATCCTATTCCGTATATCGCACAGTACTTCCATTTTTGTCTGTCAAACTGTAAAAATTTCGGACGGTTAATCAACGTAAGCAATACAGCCGAAAGTACAATTCTTAAAGTAACCGTACCTATTGCTCCGATTGCAGGAAAAAGCTGCTTGGCAATGGAAGCTCCTCCCTGTACACATATGATCGCTAACAATGTAGCGGGGATCGCTATGTTTGATTTTTTCATTTCTATAATATACAGTTCTAAAGATTTTGGAAAGAAGTTTCCGGGATTAAACAAACTTTTATTTACATGATAAATCGTGAAATTCATCATCTGAAACTGCCTGCCTCAAATGTATTGAAATTTTATCTTTTACAATGGGTACAGTTTACGCTTATTAATAGGGCCTAAAAAATAATTAGCTCTTATCTTATCATTTAAAAAACAGGAAAACAGATTCTCTAATGATTTTCTAATAACATTCTAAAGCTTTTCTAACGATAAAAAAATGCAGTTCTCTTTACTTTTGCACAGTAAAAAATAAAGCATATGGACGCAGATCCTTACAGTAATTATCAACCTTAAAGCTTTAGTTGTACTCACTTTTCCCGTACAGCTGAAAGCTTAATAAAAACAGGAAAAGTTATGAATACATTTGAATTTACACTTCGTTTACTGACGGCATTCTGTTTTGGAGCCGGTATAGGTTTTGAAAGACAGTGGCGCAAAAAAAATGCAGGTCTCCGGACCAACACTCTGGTTTGCATCGGCTCAGCAGCATTCGTATTGATTGCCATCAGAATTGGTGGTGATGCAGCCGGAAGAATCACCTCTTACATTGTCAGCGGAATTGGTTTCCTTGGCGGCGGCGTTATCATGAAAGACGGCCTCACTGTGAGAGGACTAAATACTGCCGCCACATTATGGTGCTCAGCAGCCATAGGTGCATTATGTGCTCTCGGATATCCTATAGAAGCACTTATCACCGTAATCTTCATTGTCTCCACAAATATATTTCTGAGACCCTCTTTATCCTCACAAAAGGAAGCCCGGAGCAAAAAACTGGTCAATACTAAGAAAAACAACGAAACAAAATCAACAATCAGCAATAGCACTCAATTTTATTAAGATCATGAAAAAAGTAATCTTATTTCTTATCAGTCTCTTTGTAGTCTCCTGTAAAGACAATACACCTCAGCAAAACAAAGAACCGGAAATAGTAATAAAAGGCGACCTGGTCACCGTCCCGGAAAACAATCCCGTTTTCAAAAAAATTAAAACACAGGTCGTTACCGAACAGGAACACAGTGATGGTGTAGTTTCAGCTGGAACAATACAGGCCATTCCGAATCATTATGCGGAAATTGCCAGCCCCTTTTCCGGAAGAATTACAAAATCGTTTATTCAGCTTGGGCAAAATATTTCTGCCGGAAGCCCTCTCTTTGAAATTCTTTCCTCCGATTATTTTTCGGTTCAAAAAGATTATACGGATGCCTTAAATGATGTACAGCTTGCTGAAAAAAATTACAGACGCCAGCAGGATCTCGTAAAACATGGAGTAGGTATTCAGAAGGAGCTGGATGAAGCGGAAACTGATTTTAAAAATAAAAAAACATCCCTTTCCAATGCCTCTTCTGCCTTAAAGGTCTACAACAGCAAAGGTGGAGGTATAGGAAGTCCTCTTATTATAAGAGCCCCCATCAACGGAGAGATCATTTTCAACAAAATTGTAAACGGCCAGTATCTGAAAGGAGATGCCGACCCGGTAATGATTATCGCAGAATTATCAAAAGTCTGGATTTCCGGTGATGTAAAGGAAAAAGACATTCGTTTTATTCATCCCGGAGATCAGGTTTCTGTAAAAGTAAGTGCCTATCCTGACAAGAGTATTACCGGAAAAGTATATCACATCAATGAAATTGTAGACGAAGATACCCGAAGTATAAAAGTCCTTATTGAATGCAACAATCCGGACAGACAATTGAAACCGGGCATGTATGCTACGGTGAACTTCTCCACTACTCCAGAAAAAACGGTGATGATTCCTGTAACCGCTTTGATGCAGCAGGACAACACCCAATATGTATGGGTAAAAACAGGCAAAAGTCAATATATAAAACGTTCAGTAACAACAGGAAAAACCGATCAGAAAACAGTAAGAATCATATCAGGCTTAAAACCCGGAGAAACCATTATGACTGAAGGAGGAATTTATATGCTGGATGCGAAATAATGTAAAATGATGCGAAATCAAGAACTATGAAAAAATTACTTACAATCTCTATACAGAAGAGATGGCTCATGCTTGCCCTCTTCCTTTTACTGGGGTTTTTCGGATATTATTCCTGGACCAGACTATCCATAGAAGCCTATCCTGACATTGCTGATGTAACCTCACAGGTAGTAACACAGGTTCCGGGACTGGCCGCTGAAGAAGTAGAACAGCAGATTACCATTCCCTTAGAAAGATCTCTGAACGGGCTTCCGGGAATGCATGTGATGCGAAGCAAAAGTACCTTCGGACTTTCCATTATTACAATGGTTTTCGATGATGGTATAGATGATTACTGGGCAAGACAGCGAATTCAGGAAAGACTGACGGATGTGGATCTTCCTTATAATGCACAGCCAGGGCTGGATCCCCTCACCTCTCCTATCGGCGAAGTATATCGTTATATTATCGAAAGTAACAACCACAGCCTCCGGGAACTGACGGATTTGCAAAAATTTGTCATCATTCCTCGTATCAAACAGGTATCAGGTATCGCTGATGTAACGAACTTCGGTGGAATTACCACTCAGTTCCAGATCGAACTGGATCCACATAAGCTTGAACAATATGGACTTTCCCTGTCAGAAGTGACGGAAACCATTTCCAAAAACAATGTAAGTGCCGGAGGAAGTATGCTTCCCCGTGGAAATTTAGCATATGTCATCCGCGGAATAGGATTGGTAAAAGATTTAAATGACCTCGGAAAAATTGTGGTAAAAACACAAAACGGTGTTCCAGTTTTTTTGAATGATATAGGAATATTAAAATACGGAAACCTGGAAAGAAAAGGAATTCTGAGCTACACAGACCGAAAACGTAATTATTCTGAAAGCGTAGAAGGAATTGTACTTTTATTAAGAGGACAAAATCCTTCACAGGTCCTGGAAGGAGTGCATGAAGCGGTCGAAGAACTGAATAATGAAACGCTGCCTCCCGGTGTAAAGATTCATCCTTTTCTGGACAGAACAGACCTTGTAAAGACAACACTCACTACAGTTTCTAACACCCTTACTGAAGGAATTGTATTGGTTATCATCGTACTGATTGTATTCCTTGGAAGCTGGCGGGGAGCATTATTGGTAGCCATTACCATTCCTCTTTCTCTGTTATTTGCTTTTATATTAATGCATTTTACTGACATTCCGGCCAATCTTCTTTCATTAGGAGCCATTGATTTCGGAATCATTGTAGATGGAGCGATCGTTATGCTGGAAACCGTTCTGAAGAAAAGGGAAGAAAACCCGGAAGAAACACTGGAAGAAAAAACGATGATCCAAAGAGTGGTTGAGATTGCAAAACCCATTTTCTTTTCAACCATTATTATCATTACCGCCTATCTTCCGTTATTCGCTTTTGAAAGAGTAGAAAAAAAATTATTTACCCCCATGGCCTTTACTGTTGGATATGCCCTATTGGGAGCACTTGCTGTAGCATTGCTTTTGATCCCTGGATTGGCTTATGTGATCTATCGTAAACCACAGAAAATTTATCACAATAAATGGCTGGAGAAAGTAAACACGGCCTATGGAAAGAGCATTGAAAAAATAATGCAAACCCCTAAAAGAGTTATCATCCCTATTATGATTGTCTTAGTTTCTGCCGGAATTCTCTCCTATCATGTAGGAAAAGACTTTCTTCCCGAACTGGATGAAGGCTCTATATGGCTTCAGGTACAGTTACCTCCCGGAATTTCTTTAGCCCAATCAAAAGAAATGAGTGATACTTTGCGTGCCCGTACTTTGAAACATCCCGAAATTACTTATATGATGATTCAGGCAGGCCGTAATGATGACGGTACAGATCCATGGACTGCTTCACACTTTGAAGTATCTATCGGAATAAAACCCTACAGCGAATGGCCTGCAGGAAAAACAAAAGCAGACCTCATCAAAGAACTGGCCGCAGATTATAAAAATATGCCGGGATATACCGTAGGTTTTTCACAGCCGATGATTGATGGGGTGATGGACAAAATTTCAGGAGCTCACAGTGAACTGGTAGTAAAGGTATATGGAGAAGATTTTAAAGAAACCAGACGAATTGCCGAAAACGTGTTGTCTACTTTAAACCAAATTCCAGGTTCGGCAGACCTTGCCATTGATCAGGAACCTCTATTACCCCAACTGCAGATTATTGCAGACAGAGATAAGATCGCTCAGTATGGACTGAATGTAGCAGATGTTGCCGACCTTATTGAAGTGGCATTGGGAGGAAAAGCAATTTCCCAGATCTTTATCGGTAATAAAGTATATGATATTTCCTGCCGTTATACCGAAGACAGCCGTGACACTCCGGACAAAATAGGAAACCTGATGCTGACCTCTGCTTCCGGAGCAAAAATTCCTTTATCTCAGGTAGCAGAAGTAAAACTAAGTACCGGTGAAAGTACCATCACCAGAGAAATGAACAAACGCCACCTTACCGTAAAACTGAATTTAAGAGGTACAGATCTTTCTTCTTTCCTGAAAAAAGCACAGGATAAAATTGAAAAAGATATCAAATATGACCATGAAAAATATCAGATCAGATGGGGTGGACAGTTTGAAAATCAAAACAGGGCTTATTCCAGATTGGCATTTATTGTTCCATTAGCATTAGCGATTATGTTTTTGTTGCTGTATGGTGCATTTGGGGATTTCAGACAGGCTTTGGTTCTGATGTCGATTGTTCCGTTAGCACTGTTTGGCGGAATGCTGGCACTCAACATACGGGGAATGTCCTTGAATGTATCCTCCGCAGTAGGTTTTATTGCATTGTTTGGGGTTGCCATTCAGAACGGCGTTATTATGATTTCTCATATCAACGATCTGCGTAAAAAAGGATATGAGCTGAAACAGGCTGCCATCAAAGGTGCAAAAGACCGTTTCAGACCTGTATTGATGACGGCAACAGTTGCAGTAATCGGATTATTCCCTGCTTCATTGGCTACAGGCATCGGTTCCGATGTACAGCGTCCACTGGCAACGGTAATTGTCTATGGGTTGATGTTCTCTACTATTTTAACACTATTCGTGCTGCCGGCTATTTATTTTATGGCTGAGCGCCGCAACGAAAAACAAAATTTAGAATCAGATGAAAATTAAAGTTCATGTTATCATATTATCTGCAGTATTGTTAAATATAACAGGTATGAAGGCACAGGAAAAAGAGCTTTTACAGTTTGAAGACTACCTGAGTCTTGTAGGAAATAAAAATCTTGGATATGCCTCTCAGAAATACAATGTAAGTATAGCTGAGGCGGCTATCCAGACCGCCAATATGTTTCCTGATCCTCAACTGGAAATGGAAACTACCAATAACGGAGTGCGTAAAGATATGGGATATGTTTATGGAACCTCACTTGGCTGGACGCTTGAGCTTGGCGGCAAAAGAAAAGCCCGGGTGAATCTGGCCAGAAACCAATCTGAGCTGAGCAAAATACAATTGCAGGATTTCTTCAGGAATCTCCGTGCTGATGCCAGTTTAGGATATATTGATGCTCTAAAATCCAAAGCTTTGCTTAAAATACAGCAGGATTCTTATAAAAATATGCAACAGCTGGCAAAATCCGACAGTATCCGTTACCAATTGGGGACTATATCATTAGTCACTTCCAAACAAAGTAAGTTAGAGGCGGCTTCTTTGCTTAATGAAGTATATCAGGCAGAAAGTGCGGAGCAACAAGCTCTCACCAGTTTATCGGTATTTCTCGGGGACAGCAAAATTACAGGCAGAGATGTTGCCGGAGATTTTAATGCCTTTGACAGGGATTTTAGTATTGATGATCTGATTTTTCATGCATTGAATGAAAGAGCAGATTTACTGGCAGCCAAAAAAAATACAGAAGTTGCCAAAAGTCAGATCAATCTGGAAAAAGCCAATCGTGTTATAGATTTAGGCATCAGTGCCGGAGCAGAACGTCACACTGAAGCGACCAATGAAATTGCTCCTTCTCCCACCGTAAATGCTGTAAAAATGGGAATTAGTATTCCCTTAAAGTTTTCCAACAGAAGAAATGCAGGATTGAAAATAGCAGAAATGACGAACTCCCAAGCAGAGATTGAATACAAACAAATAGAACAAGGCATAAAGGCCGAAGTAATGCAGGCTTATCAACAATATGCAGCGACCCAGAAACAGCTCAGACAATTCCATAACGGAATGCTTTCTGAAGCTCAAAGTATTCTGGAAGGAATTACCTACAGCTATAAAAGAGGTGAAAGCTCTATTCTGGAAGTTCTGAATGCCCAGAGAACTTATAATAATGTACGAAAAGATTACTATCAGGCTCTTGCGGATAATGCAGCAGCTTTAATTGAGCTTGAAAGAAAAGCTGGGATCTGGGATATTCATTTTTAGCTGGAAGAGGGAAGCTGGAGGATGGAAGTTTCCGCAAGTCGATGAGTAAATTCGCACCATTTCATTAATCTTTAAATGCTCATCAAGAGATGACAATTAGCCGTTTTAAAACACAAATATAACTTCTAGCTTCCAGCATTTACGATCAGTCATTCTAAAAACACAAATAGTACTTCCAGCTTCAATTCTTTCAGCATAAAAAAAGGCTCTGAAATCAGATAGATTTCAGAGCCTTTTTTTATTTCTTATACTGTGATTCATAAATTTTGATCCAGTCATCGGGAGTCATTTTCTGACTCAGCTCGGCAATCAGTTCAAAAGGAATATCTTCTACTTTTTTGAAACGGACACAGGATTTACCCATATCCAGCTTTTTTTTCGAGTGTTTAGGATATTCTGCAACAAACCAATCCAGAAGTTCCGGTGTGGAATACAGCCCCATGTGGTACAGCGCTATAAAATTCTTCTGAGAAGCCAGATTGATGAACGGCAGTGGTGTTCCTGGTGCACAGTGATATCCGGCAGGAAAAGTTGCCAAAGGAACTACCCAACCTATCATCCCATAATTCGTAGCTTCTTCAAACCCTTTCGGAAGGTTATCATTCACCGTATCAAAAAGTTTTTTAAAGGCCTCCTGTCTTTCTTCAGGAATCTTTGAAATATAATCTTCTAGGGAAACTGACTGAATCTGCATGTTATAATTTTTTCTAAAATACGATTATTTTATAAAATGATCCAAATGGGGATTTATTTTGTGATATTTCAGATTATTATTTAAACAAATCATAAAAAAGGCAGCCACACGAATGCAACTGCCTACAGAAATTATTAACTCAAAAAATTTTATTTTTTAATGGCCTTTACTGTTGATTTTGAACCATCTTTAAAGTTCATTGTCACTAAGTACAGACCGGCATTCAACTCACCTAACTGAAGTTCTGTAGTTGGATTGTCAATAGTTTTCACTACTCTTCCCGCTACATCTGTAACTGTTACAGATTTAACATTTTTGATATCAGCAACATGCAGAACATCTTTGAAAGGATTAGGATATACATTCACTTCTTTTTTCTTCAGATTGGTTTCTGAAGTTGATAAAGATGTTGCCACTTCAAAGGTAAAATCAATAAACTCTCCTCTTGAAATAGCTCCACAAGGATTTGAAGGTGCTGTACTGTTATAATCAGTTACTACTCTCATTCTATAATTACCCAGAGGTGTTCCCGCAGGTACAGTAATAGTTCCGGAAGCATTTGTTATATAAGTGGAAGTAACAAACATTCTTTCTGAAGCTTCAAAAGTTAAATTATTATTCCAGTCTACCCAAACTGCAATTCCACATGTAGGACCTCCTGCCGTGAAAGACACAGAAGTGTCCGATCCCGGAGCATTTATTATCTTGTTGTTGCTTGTTATTAAGTTTTGATATCCACCTGCAATACTTGAACCTGATGAATAAGCCATATTTACTAATCCTCCGGTAGAACTGAAGTCAGATAGCCATGAATTCTGGGTAGTAGATGATGGCAGACAATATCCTGTTCTAAATGCAGTAACATCGCTCCAGATACTCTTATCGGAAGCACTACATACAGATCTTACCCATGCATAATAATTCGTATCAGCAGACAGCGAATTCAACTGTGCAGAAGTTGTAGTAGAAGTTACAGAGTTTGAAGCGTTTAAAACGGTAGTAGCATCAGGTGCAGTATTCGTAATACTGTAATACACTTCGTATCCATTTGCAGGAACTGAAGCAGGAGCTGTCCAAGTGACTGTTGCAGAGCCCGATGTTACAGTAGATGTTGTAACTGCAGTAGGCTCCAAACAAGAAGGAATATCCTGAACAGTAATATTATCAATATAAAGAGCACGACCTGAACCTCCTAAACCATGTTTAAATGCTAATTGTAAATCAGAACCCACTGGAATATTAACAGTATATTGCGTATGGGTAGTCGTCAAAGCAATAGGAGAACCAATTTGTGTGAAAGAAGCAGGATCTGCAGGGTTTGATAAAGTACCTACTAATAATGTATAACCATTTGATCCAGATCTTGCATAGAATCTCACTCGTTTAGTCCCATCTGAAAGGTTTATAGTTGGAGGCGAAACTAACATTTGGCTGCCTGTAGTAGCAGTTGAGTTATATAAATAATAAGCATTAGGTGCTGAATAATTATTCGTTGTAGTTACATATCCATATCCTGAAAATGATGCACTTTCCAGATATGCCCAACAGCTTGGGGCATTATTATTACTACTGGAACCTGTGCCTGTACTATCAAAGTTTTCTGTATAGGGAACTGTAAAAGTAGAACAGGCTGTTTTAAATGTTCCTGCAAAAGACCATACACTCTGGCTTGTTGCAGTGTTACAGTTGGATCTTACCCAATAATAATACGTTGTATTTGAATTAAGCCCCCCAATAGTTGTACTTGTACCTGTTACCCCCGGATAAGTAGGCGTTACTGAACCCGCAGGTGTTGTGCTTGAAGTACTGTGGTATACATCATAACTGGCAGCATTGCCCGTCCATGAAACTAAAGCAGAATTAGCTGTTATTCCGGAAACCGCCTGTAATACGGGAGGAGCACAGTCTGAATAGACATCTGCTGAAAAAGCAAAGATATTCGGTAAACCTGACCCACTGACTTTGGTAACCGTTACACTTTGTATTAATTTTGCCTGGTTCGCGGCATCTATTGCCAGTTCAATCTGATATAATCTTGGGTTCGTTCCGCCCTCGGGAGAAGGAACATCATCACCAGCACCAGGAGTAGCTCCCGGCTTTTTAACCCTTCCTATCCCCTGGATCGCAAAGTTAGATCCGCCATACCAGTCGGCGAGACTGATACTTGAAAATGTCTGCGAACTGCCATCTGTAAAATTTACTACTGCACTTACTGTAGAAGTACCACTTCCGCTTACAGCAAGCATATACAGTTTGGTAACAGGTTTGGGGGTTACAAATGCCAAAGTCCCGTTATCATTTACAGCAGCCAATCTCAAAGAATTGTTGACATTCAAATCTGCTAACTGAAACTTCAATCCGGGAGTTGCCGCCACTACAGAATTAATGGTTCCGTCAACAGGAATACCATACGTAATAGCAGCACTTGTGGATGTCAGCTGAAAATCTTTAGCTACAAAAGCGTAAGAAACTCCGTCTACGTCATTATTTGTAGTAGTTGTTGAGGAACCTATACCGTTTGCAATTACATCAGCTGTTAAGCCTGAAGCAATCGGCATGGTTTGATAATTTTGAGCCATTAGTACACTGGCTGAGAAGAGAGCGATAGCAGGTACCACTCTAGAAAATAAATTTATTGCCATTTTGATCACATTTGAGGCGAAATTTAGTAAAAATAATAATACGAAAATATTATTTTTAACAAAACCTTAAACTTTATTCAAAATGCGTGAAAAATTAATATTAAACATCATTGAAACTTATTTATTTTAATGACAACGTAAAACTTGATGAAACACCTTCTTATTGATTCTTAATTTTATTATTGAGAAATTAAATCCTATTTTTGTCATACAAATTTTTTGAACAATGCCGAATATTTCAAACAGAGCGCTGCATATGCCGCCATCGCCGGTAAGAAAACTGGTTCCCTTTGCATTACAAGCAAAACAGAAAGGAATAAAAGTATACCACCTTAATATCGGACAGCCTGATATTGAAACTCCGGAAACAGCTTTAAATGCTTTAAAAAACATCGATTTAAAAGTATTGGAATATGCACTTTCTGAAGGAAATATAGAATACAGAAAAGCCCTTACAGAATATTATCATTCATTAGGTTTTTCAGATCTTACCCCTGATAATTTCATTGTTACCAATGGAGGTTCTGAAGCCCTGAACTTTGCCATTTCTACTTTATGTGATGAAGGTGACGAAGTGATTATTCCTGAGCCTTACTATGCCAACTACAATGGATTCACCAGCACATTTGATGTGAATGTAGTAGCGGTATCTTCTACTATTGATACGGGTTTTGCTTTGCCTCCTATTGAAGAATTTGAGAAAAAAATTACAGAAAAAACAAGAGCAATCGTCATCTGTAACCCTGGAAACCCTACCGGATATCTGTATACCCGTGAGGAACTTCAGAAACTTGCAGACATTGCTTTGAAATATGATATCGTAATTATCTCTGATGAAGTATACAGAGAGTATGTATACGATGGAAAGCAGCAGATCTCAATGCTTGATTTCCCAGAATTAGCTGAAAACTGCATCATCATAGATTCAGAATCCAAGCGTTATTCTATGTGTGGAGTAAGAATCGGATGTATGGTTACCCGTTCCAGCAAAATCCGTAATGCGGCCATGCTTTTTGCGCAGGCAAGATTGAGTCCGGTTCTTTTAGGCCAGATTGCGGCAACCGCTGCACACCAAAATGATGGTCCTTATATCAGAGCAGTAAGAGAAGAATACACTCACAGAAGAAACGTACTGGTAGATCTTTTAAATGCTATCCCAGGTGTGATCTGCCCTAAACCAAGAGGTGCATTCTACTGTGTTGCCGAGCTTCCGGTGGATGATACTGAGAAATTTGCACAGTGGCTGCTTGAAAAATATTCTCTTAATAATGAAACCATCATGGTAGCTCCTGCAGGAGGATTCTACAGTGATCCGGAATTAGGAAAGAAGCAGGTAAGAATTGCCTACGTTCTGAAAGAAGAAGATTTAAAAAGAAGTGCTGAAATTCTTAAAGAAGCTTTAAAGAAGTACAGAGAAGAATTCAGCCTGTAAAATATATTCTATGCCGACAACAAAAAAACTCTATCTGAAAATACTGTTTTCGATTCTTTTGCTGTCGGCATTTTTTTCCTGTGATTCCAAAAAAACTGAACAGACTGTTTCTCACAAAAATCCGCACGAGATTACTTTCATCAGTGTATCCGAAATCGGAGGACATCTTGGAAATTACAGAATTATTAAAGTCACAAAAGATTCCGTTTTTGCAGAAAAAGGAATGACGGCCAATCAAACCCATAAAAAATGGGGCTCTGCCATCAGTTCCAACACATGGAAACAGCTTGTCTCATCAATAAGGATTGTAGATCTTGACCATATAAAAAGTTCTCCCAGCCGGCAATCGACAGACGGAACGGATGAAACTTTCCAGATCCGGACTCCGAAAAAATCACACATCTATGTGAATGCCTATGTAGACACTTTACATTACAAGCAGTTACAACAACTTAAAGAACAACTAGACAAAATTCTCCCCAAAGAATACAAATAAAACATGCAGGAAAATTTTTCATTACAACCTTATAACACATTCGGTGTTGAAGCCAAAGCCCGCTATTTTACTGAAGTCAGTACAATTGATGAATTAAAGGAGGCTCTTATTTTCTCGAAAACACAATCTCTTCAGCTTCTGTTTTTGGGAGGAGGAAGCAATATTCTGCTTACCAAAGATTTTGACGGTCTGGCTATCAGAATTAATTTAAAAGGAATTACCGAAGAGAATATCAATGAAAATCAGGTATTGGTAACTGCAAAAGCAGGTGAAAACTGGCATGAATTTGTGATGTACTGCCTGCAAAAGAATTTTGGCGGATTAGAAAACCTTTCTTTAATTCCCGGAAATGTAGGAACTTCTCCAATGCAGAACATCGGGGCTTATGGGACAGAAATCAAAGACGTCTTTGCCAGCTGCAAGGTATTGGATTTGGAAAATCTTGAAGTTACAACATTCAATCTTGAGCAGTGCAGATTCGGATACAGGGATTCTATCTTCAAGCAGGAAGGAAAAGGCAGATATGTTATTCTGGAAGTCACTTTTACACTTACCCGAAAAGATCATTCTATCAAAACAGAATATGGTGCGATAAAATCTGAACTGGAAAATCTCAGCATTGAAAATCCAACCATTCAGGATATTTCCAAAGCGGTTATTAATATCAGACAGAGCAAGCTGCCAGATCCTAAAGAAATCGGAAATGCCGGAAGCTTTTTCAAAAATCCAACCATTCCTTTAGCTCAGTTTGAAGATTTAAAGCAGCAATTTGAAAATATTCAGGGCTATCCAAATGGTGATAGGGTAAAAGTTCCTGCCGGATGGCTGATTGAACAATGCGGATGGAAAGGAAAGCAGATTGGAAATGTCGCTTCACACAAATTACAATCTCTGGTCATCATCAATGCTACAGGAAATGCTACCGGAAAAGAAATTTTTGATTTTTCTACTGAAATTATCAATTCTGTGAAAGAAAAATTCGGGATAGAGCTTGAACGGGAAGTGAATATTATTTAAGCTAAAAAATATAAAGGCTGATTCGATTGGAATCAGCCCTTTTTATTACTGATTTCCATGGAGTATGGCGTGAATGTGTAGTTAGGAAACGCAAAGTCGCAATTTTTTTAACGTACATTATACTTTAAGACGCAAAGATTTTATCTGCGATAAAATTGAATACCGTATAATCTTTTTGCTACAGGATTTTATAATATTTACATGCTTGCTGAAAATCTTCGATTTTCTTGCGTCTTAAAAATAGCCTGCTTTTCAAAATCTTTGCGCCTTTGCGTTTTCCAACAAAAATTAATTCAGAATCAATTCATATCCAGTCTCCGGAAAATCATTATTTTAGCTTAAAAATTACAATTCGTGATGAAAATAGCTATTCTTGGAGCCGGAAATATGGGACTTTCTTTTTCAAAATCATTTTTGAAATACGAACTGATCAAACCTGAGCATCTGCATCTGATTATCAGAAATGAATCTAAAATCTCCAAAATAGCTGAAGAATTTCCCAAATCTAAAATTTCCACCTTTGAAGAAGTAAAGGAAATTGATTCTGATTTGATTATCATCGCTGTAAAACCTCAGGATTTTCAATCGGTGGCCCAAAATATTCAATTTACTTTAAAAGAAAACCAGATGGTACTCTCTATCATGGCAGGAATTAATATTGAAAAAATTCAAAAATTACTGAATCATCCGCTTGTTGTAAGAGCAATGCCGAACTCTCCTACCCTTTTGGGAATGGGAATTACGGGATATACAGCCGCAGAAGGAATTTCTTTCAGTCAATTAATCAGTATAGAAAGATTACTGAACAGCACCGGAAGATCGGTTTATCTGGAAGAAGAAGAACTTCTGGACGGTGTTACGGCGCTTTCAGGAAGTGGTCCCGCTTATTTCTATTATATCATTGATGCCATGATTAAGGCCGGCATTGAAATGGGAATTGAAGAAAATCTTTCTAAGCTCTTTGTAAAACAGACGATGCTGGGGGCCTATCACCTGATCAATAACTCAGAAAAAAATCTTGAGGAGCTGATTAAAGATGTAGCCTCTAAAGGCGGAACTACAGAAGCCGCTTTAAAAACATTTGAAGACAGCAGTTTCAAAGAAATTCTGAAACAGGGAATTCTGAATGCCGAAAAACGCGCCAAGGAACTCAATAATTAAATCTTTTTTCAATAATCCTGCAAAATTCCCATCCCAGATACACGCCAAATGTATTCAGGATGATATCGTCTACCTCAAATATTCCCATTCTCGTAAAGTACTGCAGTGCTTCAACAATGACGATACATGAGATAAAGCTAAAGATCAATGGTTTTAGTTTTTTCAGGTCAGGAAAAATCCAGCCTAAAAATCCAAAGGGGATAAACATGATAATATTTCCTAAAACAATCATCACAATATCCTTCATCTTATTGGGGCCCTGGATAAATTTTATGGTAGAAAAAACAGGTTCTAAAGTAAGGAGATTTTCTTCATACTGAAATCTGCCCATTCCCAAAAACATCAGGTAAAGCAGAAACAGTGTATACGGAACAATAACAATTTTATATATTTTCTTTAACATTGAACTGCTAATATATTCATTTCAAAAACATTAAATTTGTGTATTAAAATAATTTAATGAAATACGTTCTACTTACACTTATTTCAGCAATGCTGCTGTCGGTTTCATGGCCAACTTATGGAGTTCCGTTTTTTATATTTTTTGCTCTTGTTCCTCTTATGATGATGGAACATGGAGTTTCAAAATTTTCAGATTATAAAAGGAAAAGCTGGGTTGTTTTCGGATTATCTTATCTGTGTTTTGTGATCTGGAACGTAGTCACTACAGGGTGGCTGTACGGTTCAAAGAATCCTGACGGAAGCCATTCCTTGATGGCTGTGGTATTTCCGGTATTAGTCAATTCTCTTTTATATTCTTTGGTATTTCAATGCTATCACTGGTACAAAAATGCTCAGGGAACGTATTGGGGATTGGGATTCCTGATCGCAATCTGGATGAGTTTTGAAAAATTTCACTTGGGATGGGAATTGACGTGGCCGTGGCTGAACCTTGGGAATGTATTCGCCGACTATCCAAAACTAATCCAATGGTATGACACTTTAGGAGCTACAGGAGGAAGTTTCTGGATTCTTCTGATCAATGTTCTGGTTTTTTACACAGTAAGAACCTGGGAAGCCGGAAGAAAGAGAAAAGATCTGATTAAAAATTCGGCAATCGTTGGAGCTCTGATCGTTGTTCCGATGATTATTTCAGTGATCAAATACAATAATTTTGAGGAAAAACCAACCGGACAGGTGAGTATCCTGATGCTCCAGCCGGATCTTGACCCTTATGCCGAAAAATATTCAAAAGACAGCCTGACCATTGAGCAGGATTTACTAGCACTTGCTGAAAAAAATTCAACAGGTAAAATTGATTATTATATTGCTCCGGAAACCGCACTTCCCGGCAGAGGTTCTATTTCTGAAACAGCTTTTGAAAAAAGTTTACTTTTAAATAATATCAAAGGATTTCTAACCAATCATCCGGGATCTGTTTTTGCAACCGGAATTTCTTCACACCGATTTTTTTATAACCCTGCCGATTTACCTAAAGAAGCCTATCAGATCAATAGTGGCGTTTGGGTGAGCAGTTATAATACAGCGATTCAATTGGTACCGAATCAGAAAGTACAGGCCTACCACAAAGGAAAGCTGGTGCCGGGTGTTGAAATATTCCCTTATATGAATGTTTTAAAACCACTTTTAGGAGATGCCATGCTGAACCTGGGAGGAACTGTAGCCTCTTTAGGAACAGACAAAGAAAGAGTTGCTTTTTCAAACCCTTACAACAAAGGGAAATTAGCACCTATTATCTGCTATGAAAGTATTTACGGCGAGTTTGTAACAGACTATGTGAAAAAAGGAGCCAACTTCTTAGCCATTATGACCAATGATTCCTGGTGGGGTGTTACAGAAGGACATAAACAGCTTTTATCTTATGCAAAATTAAGAGCTATTGAAACCAGAAGAGAAATTGCCCGTGCTGCAAACAGCGGAATTTCCGCTCACATCAATGCTAAAGGCGAGATAACTGCTGATACTTTCTATGGAGATAAAACAGCTTTATTTGCGAAAGTAAACCTATATGACACCAAAACTTTCTATACCAGAGCAGGAGATATCCTTTCAAGATTTTCCATATTTGCGCTAGGATTTTTATTATTTTACTACCTGATTGAATGGTTCAAAAAGAAAACAAAGAAAGCGTAGTTTTTAAACACACACTACACAAATCTTCACCCTAATAAAACAATCTGCGTGACCGACAGACTTTGCGAGCATTTTGTCTTCTCGCTGATTTTGCAGATCACGCAGATTGTTATTCTATAAAAAAGAGAAAAGCCAGCTGGACGTCTGGCTTTTCTCATTGATAGAAGATAGAATTGATTCAATTATTTAATCGTAAGCTTCCTTGTGGTTATTTCGTTTTTTATCTTCAGTTTTAATAGATACACTCCTTTAGGTAAATGGGAAACATCAATAGACTGATCTCCATTCACACTGATATTCAGTTTTTTTCCATCCATTGAATACATTTCAGCTTCTGAAATCTTTTCTCCTTTGATATAGACTTTATCTGATACGGGATTCGGATAGATGACAAGCTGTTTAGCAGATTTAATTTCCGTCGTTCCCAATACACTTTGTACAGAAGCATCGGAATATACTTTTGAAGCATCAATAGATTTCACACTCCAGTATACATTCTGAATGGCCGGATCAAGATCCAGGAACCATGATGCTGTCGTTACTACATATTTTGCAATATCATGAGCCCCCTGTGTAGACCCTACCATAATTTCATAGCGCAATGCATTCACCGGAGTTTTGTCATCCGAAGCACCGCTCCATGAAAAATTAAACCGGTTTCCGTTTTTAGTCAGATTCAATTGAGTGGGCGCTGCAGGTTTCGCATTGGCTGCTGCAGAATTATTTTTAAATACTTTAGTCAGTGAAGGCAGATCAGAAGCTGCCCAGTCAAATCCTCCCAGTAAGATATCCAGATGATGATCATTATTAAAATCAAACAGATGTACCAGTCCCGGACCTCCCAGCGCAGTGATACCCGTTAAAGCTCCTGCATTAAACTTATTATTGGAAACATCATAGATATAGGTTTTCACAACAGCATTGTAGTTTTCATTCCCTGAAATGATAAAGTCGTAATACCCATCATTATTAAGGTCACCAACACTTAATGAGACATCAGAAATATCACTTACAGGCATTACCTGAGGCGTCAACACCCCCGTACCGTCATTCATCAGAACAGCAAAATATGCATCATCATTCCCATCCCTTCCAATCACTACAACATCCTGGAAGCCATCTGCATTAAAGTCTGCAAAATCTATTTTTCCTACTGCTACAGGAGCAAGATCCTGCGTAGGAGTAAGAACTCCCGCCTGGTTCATATATACTTTAGATACAGGATCCCCATTGATATCTGATCCGATAATGACAAGATCCAGAAGCTTGTCATTATTAAGATCTACTACTTTAAAGCTTCCGTTTTGAGTTCCGTCAACCCAGTTCCCTGTCATATCAAAACCATTACCTGTATTTTTATAATAATCTAAACTGTTTCCAAAACCTCCTCCATGAGCATACTGAGTCCCGTTGATGGCATAATCCGATTTTCCGTCGTGATTAAAATCAAAAACTTCTACAGATCCATAAATTTTTCCGGGAAGTTCAGCGTCTTTTACAAACCCTGTTCCTGTATTTTTGAATCGGTATTGTTTATAATTCACAACATCCATATAGCTAAGCCCTGTAGAAACAATATCCATCAAACCGTCATTATTATAATCAATAAATCTGATATCTCCCAGATGGGTCACATCAGCTCCGAAACCCGCATAAGGCAATAATGTCGTTCCATTGTTCTGATATACTTCATTATAAGTACTGTCTACATTTCCATCACCATCAGAATCTATTGCTCCATTGAGTACGATATCCATTGTACCATTATTGTCTATATCAGCAATATCTGCCGCAGAATAATAAAAATTATTCATGCTGGTCTGTACCTCAGTAAAATTCTGAGCCATCAGACTGACAGGCAACATAGACCATAAAATATAAATCCTCTTCATAGTTGTTTTTATTTAGATTAATTAAAAACAAAGATAGAATATTAAATTATTTGCTTTAAAAAAAGCCTGTATGAAATATATCAGCACCCATTATCTGCTGTATCCCAAGGATTCTGCTATTTTAAAAATTCATGATTATTAATCAGTCACTTATTTGTAAATATTTTCTAAAAGATTTGTCTATCTAAAAAATTCTTCGTTATTTTGCACTCTCAAATATTATACAAATAAGAACATCGAGATATGTCAAGAATTTGCCAAATAACAGGAAAGCGTGCAATGGTTGGTAACAACGTTTCTCACGCTAATAACAAAACGAAGCGTCGTTTTGAAATTAACTTATTAGAGAAGAAGTTTTACCTTCCAGAGCAAGATAAGCACGTAACACTGAAAGTATCAGCTCATGGATTGAGAGTGATTAACAAGATTGGAATCGAGGAAGCTATTGAAAGAGCTACTAGAAACGGATTGATTAAAAAGAATTAATAAATCATGGCAAAAAAAGGAAATAGAGTTCAAGTAATCCTTGAATGTACAGAGCACAAAGAAAGCGGTATGCCAGGAATGTCTAGATACATTTCTACAAAAAATAAAAAGAACACTACAGAGAGATTGGAATTGAAAAAATACAATCCTGTTCTTAAGAGATCTACCCTTCACAAAGAAATTAAGTAATTTATAAATAATAACTTACCATGGCAAAGAAAGTAGTAGCAACCCTACAAAGCGGTCAGTCTAAGAAAATGACGAAAGTGGTGAAAATGGTTAAGTCTTCTAAATCAGGAGCTTACGTTTTCGAAGAAAAAGTAATGAATGCTGACGAAGTAGACGGTTATTTGAAAAAATAATCAGTACTTTGTTTACAATATAAAAAACTACTCATATTTTGGGTAGTTTTTTTGTTATCTTTGTGCACCAGATTATTAATCAGTAAAGTATGAAAAAGATACTTGTTCTGGCCAGCACAGCCACCTTTCTATTTTCATTCAGTCAGAAAACAATGAGCCCTGTAGAATATAAAAGTTCGCCAAAAGTTTTCAATATAAAAGGATTATCCCAATCAGTAAGTATTGACTGCGGGAGTTCCAAAATGATTTTATTATCTGGACAGGTTCCTCTGGATCCGGAAGGTAACCTTGTAGGAAATACTCTAGAGGAGCAGACTCAGCAGGTTTTCAAAAATATCGAAAATATCCTGAAAGAATATGGGGGAACAGGGAAAGACATCGTTAAACTGGGAATCTTTACCACAGATATCAAAAAAACACCTGATTTCAGAAAAATCAGGGACTTGTATGTCAACCTTCAGAACCCTCCTGTAAGCAGCCTTGTGGAAGTGAGCAGGCTTTTCAGAGATGATGTGCTTATAGAAGTAGAAGCTACAGCAGTGATTAAAAATAAATAAGAATAACCTAAAACTATGAGTTGGTTTAAAAATATTTTCAAAAAAGAAGAAAAAGAAACCTTAGATAAAGGATTGGAAAAATCCAGCCAGGGATTCTTTGAAAAAATGACAAAAGCCGTAGTCGGTAAAAGCAAAGTAGATGATGAAGTTCTTGATGATCTGGAAGAAGTACTGATTGCATCCGATGTAGGCGCCTCTACCACCATCAAAATCATAGGAAGAATTGAAGAACGTGTTGCGAGAGACAAATATGTAAGTGTAAACGAGCTTGATAAAATTCTTCGCGATGAGATTTCAGGACTTCTGCTTGAAAACCCTCACGCCGGTACAGGAAATATTGACACTTCTAAAAAACCTTATGTCATTATGGTGGTAGGAGTAAATGGAGTGGGAAAAACAACAACAATAGGAAAACTGGCCCACCAGTTCAAATCAGAGGGTAAAAAAGTAGTTCTCGGAGCTGCTGATACCTTCAGAGCCGCTGCAGTAGACCAATTGGTGATCTGGAGCGAAAGAGTGGGCGTTCCTATCGTAAAACAGGAAATGGGATCTGACCCCGCTTCCGTAGCATTTGACACGGTGCAAAGCGCTGTAGCCCAAAATGCAGACGTGGTAATCATTGATACGGCAGGAAGGCTTCACAACAAGATCAACCTGATGAACGAGCTTTCCAAGATCAAAAGAGTAATGCAGAAAGTAATTCCTGATGCTCCTCATGAGATCCTGCTGGTTCTGGATGGTTCTACCGGACAGAATGCCTTTGAACAGGCCAAACAGTTTACTGCAGCAACGGAAGTAAATGCATTAGCGGTTACAAAACTAGACGGAACAGCAAAAGGAGGTGTTGTAATTGGTATCTCCGACCAGTTCCAGATTCCGGTTAAATATATTGGTGTAGGTGAAAAAATGCAGGATTTACAGCTTTTTAATGGTACGGAATTTGTAGACTCATTCTTCAAGAAAAGATGATTTATATCATGTTTTCCCTTATATTAGCAACAGATCAATTTTAAATATTAACAATTAAAAAAATTTGCAACTATGGGAATACTAACATGGATTTTATTCGGTCTTATTGCTGGTGCAATCGCAAAAATGATCATGCCTGGAGCTCAGGGAGGAGGATGGCTAATCACTATTATCCTGGGAATTCTGGGAGCATTTATAGGAGGGGCTATAGGAGTTTACATTCTACACTGGGGAGATGTTACCTCATTCTGGAATCCGAGAAGCTGGATTCTCTCAATAGGAGGAGCTTTAATCATCCTCTGGATTTATGGAATGGCTACCAAGAAGAGCTGATAAGTGCTTATAAAAAAAATAAAATCCCGGATCTGAAATTTCAGATCCGGGATTTTTGTATACAATATAAAATTTAGTTTAGTTGTTGATTCTAATCTGATAAGGCATTTCCATTTTCACCTCAGACTGCAGTTTTTTATCTGTAATCTGCTGTAGAATCTCATAGTTGGATTTACCAATCTTGTTTTTAATAATTCTGGCAGAAACGTCTTCTTCATTCAGATCCTTGAAGATTTGTTCAAATGGTGACATTCTCTTAGGAAAAGCATCTACCTGGTAAGACTTCAATCCTGCTTTCTGAGCGGCAAACTTCACTGCATCATTTAAAGTACCCAGCTCGTCTACTAAGCCAATCTCCTTGGCACGAACTCCACTCCATACTCTACCTCCACCTACATTATCAATCTGCTCAAAAGTTTTCTTTCTGTTCTGAGTTACAAAATATACAAATCTTTTATAAGTACCTTCCACACTTCTCGTCATCATATTTACCCCATAAGGAGTTACTCCGTTCAATCCTGAATAATACATAGAGTTGGCATTCGTAGAAACGATATCCGCACGAATTCCGTTTTTGTTCGCAATATCTTTATAATAAGGCATTACCCCAAATACCCCGATAGAACCGGTAAGCGTGTTAGGCTCTGAATAAATTTTATCAGCTGCCATGGCAACATAATATCCTCCTGAAGCCGCATAGTCTCCAAAAGAAACCACCAATGGCTTTTTCTTTTTCAGCTGCTGCAATTCAAATAAAATTTCATCTGAAGCATTGGCACTTCCCCCAGGAGAGTTGATTCTGAAAACAACGGCCTTCACTTTATCATCTTCCTGAAGTTTTTTAATATACTTCACATATTTTTCAGAATGAATGTCATTATATTCATCTCCATTATTGATAGATCCTGAAGCATAAAGTACTGCTATCTTTTCACCTGATTTATCTTCGTCAGCATAAGAACTGATATAGCTTGTTAAAGAAATCTTATTCAGTTTTTCTTTTTCTTTTACATTCAGTTTTGCCTTAAGAAGATCTTCATATTCCGATTTCTGAATAAGTTTATCCGCAAGTCTGTATTTTAATCCCTGTTCAGGAATCATTCCGTATAAGCTGTCTGTAATTGTTCTGAACTGAGCTGTATCAATTTTTCTTGAAGCAGCCATTTTATTGGAGGTGTTTCTCCAAAGGTCATTCAAAAGAGTACTTAGCTGCTCTTTATTTTCCGGAGAAATATCATTTCTTAAAAAAGGTTCTACTGCAGATTTGAATTTACCGTGACGAATCACTTCAATTCCAATACCGTATTTATCCGCAAAGTCTTTAAAGAAAGTAACTTCAGTAGAAAGCCCTTTCAATTCAATACCTCCTGCCGGATGAAGATAATATTTATCTGCCACCGATCCCAGATAATAAGCCGATTGTGATACTCCGTTTCCATAAGCATACACAAATTTTCCGCTTTTCTTAAAATCTTCAATAGCATTTCTAAGATCATCAATCTGAGTCAGCCCTGCATTCAGATAATCTGCCTCAATACTGATCCCTTTAATATTATCATCGGTCTTAGCTTTATTAATAGCTTCCAATGCATCATATAAAAGGACACTTTTATTTTGGGTACCTATACCAAACAATCCCATCTCCTCTTCAGTAGGACTATCAATTATATTTGTCTTTAAATTAATCGTAAGAACCGAGTTCTTTTTCACCGCTACCGACTTATCATTTCCCATAGAACTGAACACAAGCATCATAATGAAAAAGATGAAAAATAAAGCGCAAAGTATGACAATTGCTACTATATTTGCCAAAACATTTTTAAAGAAACTTCTCATAAACAATCAATTTTCTAATATGTCGCAGCATAAGGTCGTTTTGTTACTAGGAAGTAACTTAGGAGAGCAAAAAAAAAATATAGAGCTTGCATTAAAGAAGCTAAAAGATGCTGGAAATCACATATCACAAACCAGCGAATATTTAATGTCTGAACCTGTAGAATTTGTCAGTTCCAATATTTTTTGTAATATTGCAGCAATAATATTCACACCTCTTTCTCCAATTCAACTGCTTGATTGTATTAAGAATATAGAAGTTGAGATGGGAAGAATTAATGATTCAAAAGTATCCGGAGGCTATACTGACAGGGTAATAGACATTGATATCATTAAGTATAATGAATTAAATTTTCAATCAGAAAGATTAGAAATCCCTCATAAAAAACATCTTTTTGAAAGGGATTTTTCCAGAGTATTATTAAAAGATTTTATTTAAAACATAAAACATATTGTATGAAATTAGGTTTATTATTATTGGCTACTACATTGCCAATTGCAGCTTTCGCGCAGAACAGCAGCACTACAGTAAACTCTTCCACAGAGTATCCTAATACATTCTCCTCAGGCTCCGCTAATGTACAAACTTTCGACAATAAAGCCAGACGCTTTAGAGACTGGTCTATTTCTGTCGGAGGAGGTCCTGCATTTATGGTTCACTCCGATTTAAAATCTATCCGTAAGGATAAGACCAATTGGGGGTACAATGCCTATGTAAGCGTAGACAAGCAAATCACACATGCATTCGCTTTAAGCGTGATGTATATGAGAGGAGAAACGAAACAGACTGCACAGCTTCCCGGTGCTGCAGGTGTAAAATCAGGAATAGCTACTGCAACAACACAGTTTGATAACATCTCTTTATTAGGGGATATTAATTTCTCAAACTTATTCAGAAGAGTAGACAATCACTCCCCATACAGATGGGCATTCCATGGATATATGGGAATTGGAGTTCAGGGATTCAGAACGTCATTACATGATAATGATGAATTCAGATGGAGCACTACTCCAAGAAGAGCCCCTTTATTCATTAAACAAGATATTGATATCAACTCTATCTTCTATCAGGGAGGTGTAGGGATAAAATATAATGTTTCAAAACTTATTGACGTTGAAGCAAGAACCATGTATATCATCAGTGGTGATGATGAATTTGATGGTGGCGGATGGTCTGATCCTAATGACTATGATCCTTCCACACCAGGTTCAAAATATAACATGCTAAATCCTAGAAGATCAGATAATGCCTGGACAGTAAGTTTAGGAGTATCTTTCAAATTAGGAAAGCAGTTATCTCACCTTGCATGGCATGACCCACTTCAGGAAGCTTACTACAGAACCAGTGTTCTTGAGAATGCATCAACAGATCTTGTTGTTTGCGAAAAAGGAGATGCTGATAACGACGGAGTATGTGACGATTGGGACAGACAGCTTGACACTCCTGCAGGTGCAAGAGTGGATGGTGCGGGAGTTGCTTTAGATATGGATCTTGACGGAGTTATTGACCTTTACGATAAGTGTGTAACTGTACCAGGACCTGTTGAAAACAACGGATGTCCAAACAAATAATTAAAAAATTTAAAAATTCTTTTTCAAAAGAAATCAAATAATAATACACGATGAAATTAAGTTTAGCAATTGTTGCATTTGCTTTGGCAATTCCTTCTGCCATTTATGCACAAGACTCAACTGCTGATTCCGGTGGAAAATATCCTAATACATTTTCTTCAGGATCTGCGAATGTTTCTCCATTTACCAACCAATCTAAGAGATTTAACGATTGGTCTGTTTCAGTAGGAGCTGGTGTTCCACTTATTCAGTCAGGAGATTTGACTTCAATCAAAAATGGTAACGGTAAAAACCTTTTTGGATATTCAGCTTATGTAAGTATTGACAAAGCAATTACACATGCTTTCGGAATCAATCTACAATACGACAAAGGTGAAACCAGACAAGGATGGTTCAATACTAAAAATGCAGCACCAGATGCAACAGCAGTAGGAGCAAGAACTCAGTATGATGCGATCTCAATCTTAGGAGATATTAACTTTTCCAATTTATTAAGAAGAGTTGATAACCACTCCCCTTACAGATGGGCGCTTCATGGATATGCAGGTATTGGTACTATTGCATACAGAGCATACCAAAAAGACGGGAGTAACAGACAGACATTGATGACTGAAATTAAACCTTTCCAATTAGGTTCTATGTTCTTTCAGGCTGGTACAGGTCTGAAGTTCAAAGTGAACAGAAGAATCGATATTGAGGGTAGATTAATGTATGTGGTAACCGGTGATGACGAATTTGATGGTGGTGGCGATGCTTACAGTGCTATCAACAAACGTTCTGAGCAGGTTTCTGATAATTTCTTCAACGCGACTTTAGGTCTTTCATTCAAATTAGGAAAACATGAGTCTCACGTAATGTGGCATGACCCGCTTCAGGAAATCTATTACAAACTGGATGTACTGGCTAATAAAAACCAGGATATCGAAGTATGTAAAAAAGGAGATGCTGATAACGACGGAGTATGTGACGATTGGGACAGACAGCTTGATACTCCTGCAGGTGCAAGAGTGGATGGTGCGGGAGTTGCGCTTGATGTTGACCTGGATGGTGTAATCGATCTTTACGACAAGTGTGTAACGGTTCCTGGACCTGTTGAAAACAATGGATGTCCTATCGTTAAAAAAGACAATAAGGAAACTGCTGTAGAAGTAGAAAAAACCCTTAAAGATATTTACTTCAATTTTAATAAAGCGACTATCAGACCTGAATCTAACGAAAAATTAGATCTAGCTGCTTCAATTATTAAAGAAAACGGAGGTAATTACTTGCTAACAGGACATACCGATATCAAAGGAAATGCAGCTTACAACTTAAGACTGTCTAAAGAAAGAGCTGCTGCTGTTGTAGGAGCTTTGGAAACCAGAGGTATCAATGAAAATGTACTGAAATCAAGAGGTGTAGGTTCTGCAGAAGCTACTATCCCTGCATCTGCTTCAGATGCTGAAAGAATGGCAGACAGAAAAGTTACGGTAAGATTTGTAGAAACGTCAGAATGGGATTCTATCAAAAAGAAAGACTATGAAGATGCGCCTGTAAAAAAAGCTGTAAAAAAAGTACCTGCTAAGAAAAAGAAAAAATAATTTTATAATACACCAAAACCGAAAAGAATTACTCTTTTCGGTTTATTTTTTTTCTACTACGAATTATTTTACATACCTTTATCATTATTTTCAGGACAACGGTATGAAACACATTAGAAATCAACTAGTTTGATTTGAAAAAAAATAACATAAAACCGTTTTTTAACGAAAAAAATCATTTAAAATAACTTAACTTAAAAAAATAACACTATGAAATTAAGTTTAGCAATTGTAGCATTTGCTTTGGCAATTCCTTCTGCCACATATGCACAAGACTCAACGGCAGTTTCAAAAGGAGAATATCCTAATACATTTTCTTCGGGATCTGCTAATGTTTCCCCTTTCACCAGCCAATCTAAAAGATTTAACGATTGGTCAATTTCTGCAGGGGTGGGTGTTCCACTTATTCAGTCAGGAGATTTGACTTCAATCAAAAATGGTAACGGTAAGAACCTTTTTGGATATTCAGCCTATCTAAGTATTGATAAAGCAATTACACATGCTTTCGGAATCAATTTACAGTATGACAAAGGTGAAACCAGACAGGGATGGTTCAATACTAAAGATTCAGCACCTGATGCAACAGCAGTAGGAGCAAGAACTCAGTATGATGCGATCTCAATCTTAGGAGACATTAACTTTTCCAATTTATTAAGAAGAGTTGATAACCACTCCCCTTACAGATGGGCGCTTCATGGATATGCAGGTATCGGTACAATTGCGTACAGAGCATATCAGAAAGCAGGTAATGGAAAACAGGCCTTGATGACAGAAGTAAAACCTTTCCAATTAGGATCTATGTTCATGCAGGCTGGTACAGGTCTGAAATTCAAAGTGAACAGAAGAATCGATATTGAAGGTAGATTAATGTATGTGGTAACCGGTGATGACGAATTTGATGGTGGCGGTGATGCTTACAGCGCTATCAACAAGCGTTCTGAGCAGGTTTCTGACAACTTCTTCAATGCGACTTTAGGTATTTCTCTAAAATTAGGAAAACATGAATCTCACGTAATGTGGCATGACCCGCTTCAGGAAATCTATTACAAACTGGATGTACTGGCTAATAAAAACCAGGATATCGAAGTATGTAAAAAAGGAGATGCTGATAACGACGGAGTATGTGACGATTGGGACAGACAGCTTGATACTCCTGCAGGTGCAAGAGTGGACGGTGCCGGAGTTGCGCTTGATACTGACCTGGATGGTGTAATCGATCTTTACGACAAGTGTGTAACGGTTCCTGGACCTGTTGAAAACAACGGATGTCCTGTAGCAACAACAGGACCTGTAGTAGAAACAGAAACGAAATTGGAAGGAATTGAATTTGATTTAAATTCTGACAGAATTTTACCTTCAAACACTCCAATCTTAAATAATGCGGTAAACTATATTAATTCTTCAAATGGTTCATATAGTGTAATCGGAGCTACTGATACAAGAGGTACTGACGCTTACAACCAAAAACTATCTGAAAGAAGAGCAAACAATGTTAAGAACTATCTGATCAAAAACGGTGTTCAAACAGGTAAACTACAGGCAATAGGAAAAGGTGAAAAAGACCTTAAATACCCTGAGTGCGAACCAGCAACAAAGTGCCCTGAATGGAAAAACAGAGCCAACAGAAGAGTATACTTCGAAGCTAAATAATAAACTTATTTATATTATATGAAAGTCACGCCTGGCGTGACTTTTTTTGTCCTAATACTTTCCTTATTTTTACAACATGATTTCGCCGCAGGATTTTCAAAAGCTCAAATATGATACTCTTAAGTATTTCTGGGGTTATACCGATTTCAGAGATGCTCAGGAAGAAATTATTAATGCTGTCATTAATGAAAAAGACACTCTGGTTCTGTTACCCACAGGAGCAGGAAAATCTTTATGCTACCAATTGCCTGCTTTACTCAAAGAAGGAACCTGTCTGGTAGTTTCTCCGCTACTTGCATTGATGAAAGACCAGGTAAATCAGCTTAAATCCCGTGGTATAGAAGCGGAATATCTTTCTTCCGAACTGGATGAATATGATGCTGAAACAATTTACAGCCGCTGTAAGGAAGGCCTTACAAAATTACTCTATGTTTCTCCTGAAAGACTTACCAATACTCAGTTTATTCAGAATATGCAGGAAATCCAGCTATCCTTTATTGCGGTTGATGAAGCGCACTGTATTTCAGAATGGGGTCAGGATTTTAGACCAAGCTATCAGAATATTAAAGGATTCAGAAGTAATAATCCTGAGATCCCCTGTCTTGCCCTGACTGCGACTGCGACGCCAAAAGTTTTGGAAGAAATCAAAAATAAACTGGAACTAAAGAAACCCTTTGTTTTCCAGAAAAGTTTCAAAAGAGAGAATATTAAAATATTTACAGATGAAGTATCTGACAAGTTCCAACGTGTTTTTGATATTTTAAAATACAGCAACGACTCCGGAATTGTATATGTAAGAACCAGAAAAGAAGCTGAATTGCTGGCAGAATTTCTGAAGAAAAATCAACTGAAAAATGTAGATTACTTTCATGCAGGTTTAACAACTAAAGAAAAAAATACCAGACAGAATCTTTGGAACAACAGTGACAATCATGTTCTTATTTCTACCAATGCCTTTGGAATGGGTATTGACAAAGACAATGTACGATTTGTAATCCACTACTCTCCTGCCGCCTCCCTGGAAAACTATTATCAGGAAATCGGAAGGGCCGGAAGGGATGGAAAAGACAGTTTCGCATTTATGCTTTGGAACAAACAGGAACTTCTGAATTTTGATCAGATCTTAAAAAATCAAACGCCCAACAAAGCAGAATTTTTAAAGATCATCAGCTACCTGTACTCTATTTTTCAGGTAGCAGAATTTGAACTTCCTGAAAAAACATTTCAGCTGAATACTCTGGGTATACAGAATTTCACCAAACTTTCGAAAGCTAAAATCAATAACATTCTCAATTTTCTGCATAATCAGGAAATTATTTACTACAATGAAAACAAAAGTCTGTCTTCGCTTGAGCTGTTTATTAAAGCTGATGAGATAGATCAATTGCCACAAAAAGATGCTCATTTCATAGAGCTTCTTTTCCGTACTGTATCTGGAATTACTACTCACAAAGTAATGTTCAGTGAACAGCAGGTAAGTAATAAAATTAATGTCAGTGTTCCTTTAATCAAAGAACGTCTTAAGGAACTGCAGCAAAAGAATTATCTTGAATATATCGACGGTGCACTGTCCAGTATTAAATTCCTGAAACCCCGTGATGAAAGAGTGGTAAATAGTGCTTATTGGAAGGTATTTGAACATATTCAGAGAAACAAAATCCAGAAATGGGAAGAGATGAAGTTTTACGCAGAAAATAATGAATACTGTAAAATGAAACTCATTCTAGCCTATTTTGGTGAAAAAAATTCAAAAAACTGTGGCCAGTGTTCTGTCTGTGAAAAAAATAAACAGTCAATGTTTGGGAAGAATATTTCTCAGCAGATCATCAACTTATTAGCTAAAAAACCGGCAACAATTGAGGAGCTTTCTATACAGCTCAGTTATCATTCTAAAGAGAATATCTTAGAAAACCTTATTTTCCTTTTAGATTCCGGAAAAGTAAGAATGCAGAACTTCAGAACCTATGAACTGAATCATTAATAATGAGTAATAATAAGCATAGTCTGGCAAGAATAGGCTTTTAGATTAACAACTAAATACACTAATCCTATCTCTAAAGAGCTCCTACTCTCAACCTCCAATACCTTCCGACTCTCAGATCAAAAACTTATCTTTGCACTATGAAATCATTGAAAGTCGTTTTTTTAGGCACCCCAGAGTTTGCAAAAACTTCTTTGGAGGCAATCCATCAATCTCACCATCAGGTGGTAGGTGTTGTAACTGTAGCTGATAAGGCAAGTGGACGTGGGCAGAAAATACATCAATCTCCTGTAAAAGTCTATGCGGAGGAAAACAATATTCCTGTTTTTCAGCCCGAAAAGTTAAGAAATCCTGAGTTTTTGGAAGAACTTAGAAAACTGGATGCTGATGTTTTTGTGGTAGTAGCTTTCAGAATGATGCCTAAAGTTCTTTTTGAAATGCCTAAAATGGGCACCTTCAATCTACATGCATCTTTACTGCCGGATTACAGAGGAGCAGCTCCCATTAATTATGCAGTAATCAATGGTGAAGAAAAATCAGGAGCAACGACTTTCTTTATTAATGAAAAAATTGATGAAGGGAATATTCTTCTTCAGCAGGAAATAGAAATTTTACCTGACGAAAATGCAGGAAGCCTTCACGACAGGCTTATGGAAATGGGTTCCGGACTCGTGGTTAAAACATTAGATGGTCTGGCTGAAAATGCTATTGAAGAAAAACCTCAGCCACAGGTAGAACATCCCAAAAATGCTTATAAAATTTTCAAGGAAGATACAAGAATCAAGTGGGATCAATCTTCAAAAACTGTTCATCAGTTTATTTTGGGAATGTCGCCTTATCCCGCAGCTTTCACTACTTTAAATATTGAAAACGAAGAAAAAGGATTAAAAATATTCAATGGTAAATTTGAACTTTCTGACCATGGAAAACCGGCAGGAACTTTAGATATTTCCAAAAATGAATTTAGAATCTATACCCAGGACGGAATTTATTATCCTTTGGAACTTCAGTTGGAAGGTAAAAAAAGAATGAGTATGAAAGATTTCTTAAATGGTTTCAGAAATTTTGATGGAATCACATTAAACTAAGAATTACATTCAAATCATTATCTTACTATAAAAAGCCATAAAAAAGGTTTAGGAAATCTCCTAAACCTTTTTTTATATTGTAAAACAACCAACAGCTATTGTTGGCTATTCATTTATTATAGTTGCACCATCTCAGTAACCTCTACATCATATCCTCCAACCTGAGGTTTGATATTAGGATTTTGAGTGATTACTTTGAACTTGTTGATTCCTAAATTCTTTAAGATCTGCGTTCCAATTCCATAATCTCTGTAATTGTACGCTAAAGTAGGATGCTGCTCCTGCCCGTCCTGATAGTTCAGGAACTGCTGAAGTTTTCTCAATGTATTTTCAGAGTTAGAAACATTATTGATGAAAATAATGGCTCCTTTTCCTGCTTCATTTACCATACCGGTTACTTTTTCCAATAATGGTTTTTCACCGTTGTTCAGTCTTGTCAATACATCGAAATAAGAATCTGAAGACTGTACTCTCACCAAAACCGGTTCATCTACTGTCCATGCTCCTTTTGTCAATGCAAAGTGGATCTGATCATTTGACGTTTCTCTGAAGGCATAAAAATCAAACTCACCATAGTGCGTTTTTACTTTTTTCTCTTCAAGTCTTTCAACCAGGTTTCCTTTTTTAAGTTGGTAATGGATCAGGTCTTCAATAGAAACGATTTTCATATCATGTTTCTGAGCGAATGCATGAAGTTCAGGCAGACGGGACATTGTACCATCTTCGTTCATGATCTCACAGATCACTCCGCCTTCTTTCAAACCTGATAAGTTAGTAAGATCAATGGCAGCTTCAGTATGTCCGGCTCTTTTCAATACTCCACCTTTTCTTGCACGAAGCGGGAAAATGTGGCCAGGTCTCATAAAGTCTGTAGGTTTGGATTTTTCATCCATCAGTGCTAAAATTGTTTTGGCTCTGTCTCCTGCAGAAATTCCGGTAGATGTTCCGTTTCCTAAAAGGTCAACGGATACGGTGAAAGCTGTTTCTTTAGGATCGCTGCTTCTGCTTACCATCACTTCAAGTCCAAGCTCATCACATCTTTTTTCAGGAAGCGGCATACAGATAAGCCCTCTTCCGTGAAGCGCCATAAAATTGATAATTTCCGGAGTTGTCAGCTCTGCTGCACAAAGAAAATCTCCTTCATTTTCTCTGTCTTCGTCATCTACTACTATGATTATTTTACCATTTTTAAGGTCTTCAATAGCCTCTGGAATAGTATTTAATTTAATATCGGACATTTTTACTTTTTATTTTTGCAAAGATACTCATAAAAATAAGCATCTGCCAACTAATTATGAATGGTTTGTTACGCTTTGGATAGAGTTCGCTGCCTCTCTGAAAATCTCATAAGATCTCAATCTTTTCTGATGGTCGTAGATATGAGAGTTGATTATCATTTCATCAACCTGGAATTTTTCCTGGAAATTTTTAAGTTTTTCCTGAACCTCCGCCTGATCTCCAATAAAAGTATATCTCAGTTTCTGTAGTACCATAGATTTTTCCATTGGCGACCAGATTTCGTCCATATCATCAACAGGTGGGGCAAAAGGTTTTCTATCATTTCTTACAATATTAATGAAGGCCTGGAATAAAGTCGTAGAAATTTTATGAGCTTCTTCTGTTGTTTCCGCAGCTACACCATTTACACACGCAATGATATAAGGTTTATCAAGATATTTTGAAGGTTCAAAATGTTCTCTGTATATTTTAAAAGCCATTTCCATCTGCTCCGGAGCAAAATGTCCTGCAAATGCATACGGTAAACCAAGTTCCGCAGCCAGCCATGCACTGTCTGTACTGGATCCCAGGATATAAATCGGAATCTCCAGCCCTTCTCCGGGAATAGCACGAACCATAGCATCTGAATTTTCTTTTGAGAAATATCTTTGAAGCTCGAGTATTTGTCTTGGAAACTGTTCATTAATAATAGCAGGATTTCTTCCTAAAGCCTGAGCCGTCAATCCGTCCGTTCCAGGTGCTCTCCCAACCCCAAGATCTATTCTTCCGGGAAAAAGAGACTCCAAAGTACCAAACTGTTCTGCAATAATCAAAGAACTGTGGTTGGGAAGCATAATTCCCCCTGAGCCTACTCTGATTTTTTTTGTTCCATTGGCAATAAACCCAATTAAAACAGAAGTTGCCGAACTGGCAATACTTTCCATATTGTGATGTTCTGCAAGCCAGAATCTTTTATAGTCTAAATTTTCAGCGTGATTGGCTAATGATAAGCTGTCCTGAAAAGTATCGTGGATGCTTTTACCTTGCTTTACAGGGGCAAGATCTAAAACAGAAATTTCAAAATTTTTCATATTGAGATGTTAATTTTTCTTTGGTCTCGAAAAAAACCATACAAATTTAAAACATAAAAACTGCATTAGTTACTTTTTGTAATTAATAAAAACAATTGAGTAGTTCAGGGAAAAACTATTGGAAATTAATTCTTCCTTATTCGATTTTGCTTATGTCGTTTTCAAAATACAAATAACAATTCTAAAAAATATATTTTAACAAAAATAATTCAAATTAAAGAGAAATATTTTATTATATTCGTATACCAAATCTTAAAAAACTTTAATATGAACAAAAAACCAAACAGTCCGTTGTATCGGCAGATTCTGACAGGAAGAACTATCTTTATGAGCATTGCTATTAGTGCAGTATTAATATCTTGCAGTAAAAATAATGAAGAAATTACCTCAGAAGCTCAAACCAATGCCTTCAATGTTGAAAACGTTAAAAAAGGACAATTGGGAGGCCAGGATATTACTTATGAAAGAAAAAACGGAATGAATTTTTTCCAGGGAGACATTGTTCTCTCCGACAAACAACTGGCAGAAGGAAGTGAACTCAATAAAGGCGGTGCAAGTTATTCAAGGTGGCCAAGCGGTAAAATTTATTATACTGTTGCCAGTAATATGGGATCTATCAATGCTAATAAAATTACTACTGCCGTGAATGAGTACAATACCAAAACAAATACTCAATGGATCCTACGTACCAACCAAACCAATTATGTAGAATTTATTTTTGGAAGTTCTTCAGGATCAGACGGCTGGGCTCATATTGGATATCAAGGGGGAAAACAGACTGTTTCTTTGGATCAATATATTTCTGTAGGATCGGTAATTCATGAGATGGGCCATACAGTAGGACTTTATCATGAACACACCCGCAAAGACAGAGATCAATATGTAAAAATCCTTTGGAATAATATCCAAAGTGGGCAGTCTTATAATTTCAATATCTATAATTCCGGAACAGACATAGGACCATTCAATATCAATTCTGTGATGATGTACTGGCCGACTTCTTATTCTAAAAACGGACTACCGACTATTACAAGAGCAGATAATTCAAGTTTTACCTATAACAGAACAGGCTTTACAACCGGGGATATCAATACTATTAATGCAATGTACCCTTAATTTTAAAGAACTTTTGTGACCATCAAAAAAGGGAAGAATTCTTATGAATTCTTCCCTTTTTTATAATTATAATGATTAATCAAAATCCTGATTTCATTAAATTCAAAGTGGCTTGGCAATGCATTCTTCCACTCAGTCAATGTTTCGTGTGGATTTTTATAGAATTCGTCTTCAAAAGCCTTGATTTTATCTGAGGTGATTACTCTGGAGATATCCAGTAAACCCTGTTCTGCAAATTTAGCAAGATGGCCAATAACCGTTTCTTTTACCAAACCTCTTTCCAAAGCAATTTCTCCAATAGTTTTTCCTTGTTCAAATAACTGAAAGGTTAAAACCTGCGACGGAACTTTAGCAATTTTCAGATTGATTTCTTTATCATTCTTTTCATCTAAAAGTTTCGTTTCCAGAAGATAAATCTCTCTTAAATTATTCAGATATTCTTCAATATCTTCCAGCCAGCTCTTGAATTCTTCGTTATATTGTTTTAAGCCTTTCGCTCCTTTTATTTCAGCATAAAATTCTTTCAAAGGATCAAAAATTTTATTTCTGGTTTCTGTAAAGAAAAAATTAACGGCTCCTTTTGATTTACTTTCGATCTCGGACCAGTCTTCCTTTTGTTCAATAAAATTATTGACTTTCTGAAAAATGATACGTTCCAGTTTTTCAAAGATTTTCCCAAGATTTACCGCTTCATGTTTCAACTGAAGATAAAGCTGTTTAGTCTTGGCATGATCTATATTCTTGGTCACAATGGACAGATTATTCCATTCTTCAACTTCTTTTAAAAACCATGTACAATCAAGGGTACGAAGTACTTTTCTGATGCTGTAGTCATATTTCTCCTGATTCAGAATAGCTTCCACATTGTCGTTGGCAATAGTATTGGTATGGAAACTCAAAATCCTGTTATCCTTGAAAATAACTTCAGGGGTAATTTTTGATTTTAAAACAATTCCTTCCAACGTTCTGCAACGGGATAGAGCAACATATACCTGACCGGCCGTGAAACTTTTCCCGGCATCAATAATCACTTTATCAAACGTCAGTCCCTGACTTTTGTGGATCGTTACAGCCCATGCCAGTTTTATCGGAAATTGTTCAAAACTTCCTAATACTTCTTCCTGAATATTTTTATCAGTATCAAGGAAATATTTTTTCTGTTCCCAGGTTTCTCTTTTAACTACAATTTCATTTTCGCTTTCATCCAGAACAACACGAATTTCATTTTCATCCAATCCAATGATCTCTCCTAATTTTCCGTTGAAATATTTCTTTTCTCCGGAAATATCATTTCGGATAAACATGATCTGCGCTCCGATTTTCAATTCTAAAAACTGTTCGTTTGGAAATTGATTTTCCTTAAAATCACCTACAAGTTTAGCTTCATAAGTTTGAGGATCTACCTTGATCTCCGCCAGCTTTTCCAGATTGATTTCATCAGCCATTTTATTGTGGGAACACAGGTAGACGTAAGATTCTTTCCCCATATCAAAATCGGGATCGTATCTTTCATTGAGGTGGTTAAAATCTATATTGTCCACATCACCGTCTCGGATAGCATTCAGAATCGCCAGAAATTCCTGGTCAGACTGTCTGTAAACTTTTGTCAGTTCAATCGTAACAATCGGAATTTCCTTAATGGCATGGCTGTCAAAAAAGAAAGGTGAATTGTAATACATTTTCAGAATATGCTCGTCCCTCACCACAGGCGGAAGCTGAAACAAATCTCCGATGAACAGCATCTGCACACCACCGAACCTTTGATTATTCCTTCTGATAAATCTTAAAGAAAAATCCATCATATCCAGAACATCAGCTCTCAACATGGAAACCTCATCGATGATAATGATCTCAACTTCTCTCAGAAGTTTAAGTTTATCTTTACGGTATTTGAAATGGGGCATCAGATCGGCAATATTATTAGCCAAACTGGTATCTATTCTTTCTGTCGTAGGAAGAAAAGTTCTCAACGGCAGTCCAAACATGGAGTGAATTGTAACGCCTCCCGCATTGATTGCAGCAATTCCCGTGGGGGCTATTACAATATGTTTTTTCTTGGTACGTCTTACAAAATCATTGAGAAACGTCGTTTTACCTGTTCCGGCTTTCCCGGTCAGAAAAACACTTCTGTTCGTATATTCTATTAAGTCAAAAAAATGATTGTTCATCGTTGTCAAAAATACGGAAATGAATTTGAATTTCTTACCTTGGCATAAGTTTTGAAAATTCTTAAAAAGAAAAAAGTTTATTGTGAAAAAATTATTCTTTCATTTTCCAATGATAGTATTATGTACTGCATTAACTCTGGTTTCCTGTAATACATCAAAAAATGCCAATACCAATCTTCCTGTTGATATCGCAGACAGACCTGCTGATGAAGACAGTCAGAAATATGAGCAGGCACAGCTCGACAAATTAAAAGCCTCTATTGAGTCTGAAGTTTCCGGAGAAAAATGTACAGATGCCAGTGAATGGGCATTCGCGCCTATGGGAGCAAAATCATGCGGCGGACCTCAGCAATATATTGCTTATCCAAAGAAGATAGAAACTGCTTTCTTACAGAGGGTAAATGATTACACAGATAAAGTAAAAACTTTTAATGAAAAATATAATATCATGTCTGATTGTGTAATGATCTCCCCTCCTACATCTTTGAAATGCATTCATGGAAAGATCAGACTGATTACACCAGACAATAACTAACAATAAAACAAAGGTTCTATATCAAATCGAAAAAAGCTCTGTCTCAGGACGGAGCTTTTGTATTTATAGGTCAATTGTGAGTGTTGCTTCGCAAGTGAAATGTGAGCTTTCAAAATTGACAAGCGTAGCGAATTGACTATTCACTATTCACTTAACAGTTAGAATTGATGATCTTTCACGTTTTCTTTATACCACGATGAATATTTTACATAGTTATCAGCAATTCTGTTAACTTCTCCTTCTAACAGCTGAGCATTGATATCTTTGATCTTTTTCGCAGGAACTCCACCCCAGACCTCTCCTGATTTGATATGAGTACCCTGGGTTACTACAGAACCTGCTCCTACAATAGAATTTTCTTCCACCAAACAGTCATCCATTACAATTGCTCCCATCCCGATCAGGACATTATCTTTAATGGTACACCCGTGAACAATGGCATTATGTCCGATAGAAACATTATTTCCGATATTCAGCGGATGTTTCTTATAGGTACAATGCAGCATTGCATTATCCTGAACATTTACCTTGTCACCCATTTTGATATAATGAACATCGCCTCTGATCACAGCATTATACCAAACGCTGCAGTCTCTTCCCATCGTAACATCACCAATAATAGTGGCGGTTTCTGCTAAAAAAGTATTCTCCCCGATCTGTGGTGCTTTTCCTAAAAGTTCTTTTATAAGTGCCATAATATTAATTTGAAAATTTGAAAATATGCCCAATTGAAAATGATGATCTTCTGCCTTATAATCTCTGGTATCTAACTTCTAAATTACAGCGATAGCAAAAATCTAACTCTCAATTCTCAGCTTCTAACTTCTAATGCGTATTTTTGTATCTCAAATTTAACGAAAAAATGCGTACCGTACTTATAGAACCTACCGAAAACCCGAAAGTAATGAAATTTGTTGCAGATTACAATCTCATTCCAGGGTCTTTAGAGTTGGACAGAACTTCAGATATTTCAGAAATTCCTTTGGCACAGGAGCTCTTTAATTATCCGTTTGTGGAAAGAATTTTCATAACGGCTAATTTTGTAGCTGTAGCTAAACAAGATACCATAGAATGGGAACATGTAGCTGAAAGTCTGAAAAATGTGATTGAGGACGAATTATTGGCCAACCCAAGAATTTATCTTCAGAAGAAAAAAGAAATGTATCAGATCTATGCTGAAATGACTCCGAATCCTAATGTAATGAAATTTGTTTCAAACAAATTACTGATGGATGGTTTTGTGGAAGTAAAATCGATGGAGGCTGCTGAAGAAGTTCCTTTGGCACAGGCTATCTTTAAAGAATTTGAATTTACAAAAGAAGTTTTCATTTCTGATAATTTTGTAGCTGTTACCAGAGACAATTCTGTAGAATGGCACCAGGTGATGATGACTGTTCGTGCACTTATTGCCGAATATCTTCAAAACGGAGGTGAGATTTCTAAAATAGAACCTCAGAAACACGAAAATCCTGTTGAAAAGATCATCAACAGAGATTATACTGAAGATGAGCAGAAAATTTCTGATATTTTAAATGAATACGTAGCTCCTGCAGTAGAAAATGATGGTGGAAAAATTTCATTGATGGAATATGACCAGGAGAGCAAAACTGCAAAAATGCTTTTACAGGGAGCTTGTTCAGGCTGCCCAAGTTCTACGGCTACTCTGAAGAATGGAATTGAAAATATTTTAAAACAATTCGTTCCAGATCTGGTAGAAAAAGTAGAAGCTGTAAACGGATAATTCAGTTTGAAAATGCCTTCCCAAAAGAAAATTGTAGTTATTATTGGAAGTGCTTCGGAGAATTCCAGCAATCAGAAACTAATGGAACAGATTCTGAAAAAGAGGGAAAGTACAGATTTTCAGATGTATAATAATCTTTCTTTTCTTCCCCATTTTGATACTGCGATCACGGACGAGAATATTCCTGATGAAGTTCTGAAGATCAGAGAAGATATTAAAAACTCAGCAGGTGTTATATTTTCCACTCCGGAATATATTTTCAGTATTCCCGGCAGATTAAAAAATCTGCTGGAATGGTGTGTCTCTACAACAGTCTTTTCTGAAAAGCCGGTGGCAGTGATTACCGCATCAGCCAGTGGAGAAAAAGGCCACGAAGAGTTATTAATGATTTTAAAGACTCTTGGAGCGGTAACAGATGATAAACATCAGGCATTAATAAAAGGGATAAAAGGCAAATTTGACAGCAATGGCTTACTGGAAAGTAATACCTTTGCTAAAGTATCAAAATTAGTAGCAGATTTTACAACGTCTGTTTCATAATTAAAAATTAGAATATTGAATAATAAAGGAATTTTACTGGTCAACCTCGGATCACCGAGATCAACCTCCGTAAACGATGTAAAGGAATATCTTGATGAATTTTTGATGGATGAAAGAGTGATTGATTACCGTTGGATCTTTCGTGCCCTTCTTGTACAGGGAATCATCCTGAAAACAAGACCTGCCAAATCTGCCGAAGCTTATAAAACAGTTTGGACAGATGAAGGTTCTCCGTTGATTGTCATCACTGAAAAAATTCAGAAAAAACTTCAGAAACTGGTAGATGTTCCTGTGGAAATTGGAATGAGATATGCGGAACCCAGTATTGAGACCGGTATTCAGAAACTGGTAGATCAGGGAATCACAGAAATTGTTCTTTTTCCTTTATATCCTCAATATGCTATGAGTACTACGGAGACGGTAATTGAAAAGGCAGAAGAGGTAAGAAAAAAGAAATTTCCATCAGTAAAGATCAATTATATTCAACCTTTTTACAACCGAGAAATTTATATCAACTGTCTTGCAGAAAGTATTAAGGAAAAACTTCCTGAGAATTTTGATGCTCTTCAGTTTTCTTATCATGGAGTTCCGGAAAGACATATTTATAAAACAGATCCTACCAAGACCTGTAATCTTAATGATTGCTGTTCCAGGGAAGATAATCCAAGTCATCAGTTCTGTTATCGTCACCAATGCTATAACACAACACAGCGTGTTATTGAAAAACTGAATTTACCTAAAGAAAAAACAATCGTTTCTTTCCAGTCAAGATTAGGAAAAGATAAATGGATTGAACCTTATACCGACGAAACGCTGGAAACAATTGGTAAAAAGGGGATAAAAAATCTGGCCATAGTCTGTCCGGCATTTGTCTCTGACTGTCTTGAAACTCTGGAAGAAATTTCTGTAGAAGGCAAAGAACAGTTTATGCACGGAGGTGGAGAGAATTTCCATTATATTCCCTGCCTGAATGATGAGGACCGATGGATTGATGTTGTAAAAACGCTTTGTGAAGAAAAGCTGAATGATTTCTATCTGATATAATCCCTTTACTCAAAATATAAAAAAGGCTGCAAGAATTAACTTGCAGCCTTTTTGTTGAATATATTAAAATTTGATTTTGGTCTACTTTTTAATAAGGTTTCCTGCTTTCTGTCCGTTTACCGTTACAACATATACTCCAGGAAGCATATTGGAAGGAAGCTGAATGTTCAGTTTATTTGCACCTTCTGCAATTTCAACTTTTTCAGAGATTTCTTTCTTCCCTGTAAGATTTACCACTTCTACAATTCCTTTTCCGGCTTTCCCTTCAAAGTTTACAGTGAACCTGTCAGTGGCAGGATTCGGGCTGATTGTATAAGCTGAAACATTTGAAGCTGCCGCAACAAGTCCTGCAGAAGAAGTTCCCCCACCTACACCTACTGCGTTCCATGCATTGGTAACCTGTGTCACTTCATTGCTGCCAGCTCCGTATAGGTCTGCTGCTGCCTGAAGAGAATAGGTTCTTGTATTGGCATAGTTGGATGATGAAGTCAGGTAGGTAGTTAATGTTCTGTAAGCAATAGCACCTGCCTTGTCCAGTCCGATTCCGGAAACATTATAAGCAAAACCGTTATCATTTGTACCTGAACCTCCTGTTACCAATAAATAGTACCAGAAATTAAGGACTCCCGAATTGGTATGAACTCCACAATAATCGTTATATCCAGGTAGATTAGGATTTCCCTGAGGAGTACATGAATTGCTTGCGTCTTTCCAGTATGTACCCTTATAAGTATCCGGCTGGTTATAGGCATTAGGGTTTGCCATATCTCTGATGACATAATTGAAATCTTCTCCCAATGTCCAGCTTGCTTTTGTAGGTCTTGCCCAACGTTCTATTGAATTTCCGAAAATATCAGAAAATCCTTCGTTCAATGCTCCCGGTTCTCTCTGATACACAAGGTTAGCTGTTTTGGAAGTAAGCCCATGGGTAATTTCGTGCCCGCAGACATCTATGGCTGTTAAAGGTTTACCACCGTTTGTTGTAGAGCTTCCATCGCCATAAAGCATTCTCGAGCCATCCCAATAGGCATTGAAAATATTATTTCCATAATGAACATATGATTTGATGGCAAAATTATTATTGTCAATACTTTTTCTTCCGTATTTTGTATAGTAATAATCTAAAGTTTTTTCAGCACCCCAGTGAGCATCTGTAGCATATTGATCTTTATTGGTATTTACGTTATTCCATGCATTATCTGCATCTGTAAAATCAACAGCAGATGCTAAATTGGTTGATTTCTTAGCATTATAGGTTTCTACAGAGGTTCCTGTATTTCTTCCTGTTTCTCTCAGCCTGTAACTTCCGTTATAAGAATCAGTCACAATATTTTGACTTCCACTGTAAACGGTTGTAGCCGTTCCCGGCGTATTTACTTCATGAATAATTGCATCTACCCCTAATACTTTCCCATTTTTAGCATCTACAAAAACATATTGTCTGCTTAATGGTTTTTCTGCATAAATATCGAATTTATAAGCGAGTGTCAGATCATTCATTTTTTCATCTGTAGGATCTGAATAATATACCAACTCGCCTTTAGGAGCGAAGCTTGCATTGGCATCATTAGAGTCTCTTTTGATAAAATCTTCCTCTTCTTTACTCTGCCATTTATAGGACTCTGCCCCTACGAATGATAAAGCACTCTGCAGAGCGATACTTTCAGAAATATTGGCTTTCTTTTCGGCTCCTTTTGGAATAGTAAGAACCCATTTTCCTGACTGTCCTACAATTTTTCCTCCTTTTGTCTGTACAGCCATCATTCCGTATTCTACCGGAATTCCATTTACAGTTTGTTGAAATCTTTGAGTTTCAAAACCTAAAGCATCTCTTTCCAGCCCCAGTTTGAGCCCTTGCCCCTGAGAAAGTCTTTCTGTAGCTTCGTCAAATAAAACAGGACTTCCCTGAAAAGCAGGTGCATTTTTATCAAATCTCATAAAATCTGCATGTAGTCCACTTTTACCCGGATTTAATTTTGATGGCGTGTTTTGTCCAAAAACAAAAGAGCATGCAGCAACACTTGCTACTAAGATAAATTTCGTGTTCATAATAATATTTGGTTGATTGTGAAAACGAATTTATAAATTTTTCGCAATAAAACAACACTTAAAGCATCAAAAGTTCAATAGATTTTATAGATCAATAAATAAAACACAATAATGATTTTAAAACAAAGAAAATTATTTAAAGATAATTTTACTGCAATGAAGATTTTACATTAATATATTTAACAAAAATCAAATTTTTGTGAATTATTTTTTTTCACTATGCTATGCATTATATTTAAAAAATTAGTCAACTCTTAAAGCCTGGTTAGCTAATCCCTTTAATATTGAAAAAAAACAGGGCTACCTCAAGAGGCAGCCCTGTTTTATAAATCTATTTTTTAATAATATTGATATCAAATCATATTAATCAACGTTTGCTAGCGATTGGGGTTCTGAATTCACCATAGCCCATCAGCCCGTCATAATTTCTTCCGAATGGTGCATAATATAGAAATGCCTGATAAAGATTTTCCGTCTGCCAGAAATTACCGTTTACCTCACCGAAATTCAATGCTCCATTTCCTTCTTTGGTCACTAAAATGTAATTATAAAAACCCTGCTTCAGGAATATTTTAGCCACATACTGCTTAGTCGCGGCATCATACTGCATCTGATTTTCTTTGCCAGGCTTAAAATTATTAAATCCACCCAAAACATAAATCTCTTTATCTACCGGATCCGACTCCAGATAGAAATGTACCCATGAATAGTCAGCTTCTCTTTCTGCATCTCTTTCTCTGCCTAAATCATTTCTTCTGTAATACCACGCTCCGTTGACATCCGGTTGATATTGATAATTTAAAGGAAATGCCCATACCGGATGGAGATAGGTCTGGTTGACATCTTCTTTTATTTCGGTTGTACGCACCATATCCGCCGCCATATTCATATTTTTATTATCGAAATAATAAAACTCATTATCTCCCGGAAACGTAAGATTCATCTGCTGAAAAAGCACCTGATTTCCTAAAACACTGCTTGGTTTCAGATTAGAAATCACCATATTCGGGTTGTTATTCTGCATCACATTCATAGTGATTGAATTGACATTGGAAGAAATATCTCCTCCTTTCGGAGAAACATTCACTTCTACCCTCTGATTAAGGTTTGGATTTTTTGCATCTGCAAATCTTGAAATATTTAACCCCACAGATGTTGCATCTTCTACCAGGTAAAACCTTTTTTTGAATAAAGGCTGATCTGCGGAATCTTTGTAAACAATAAGCTCATAATTCCCTGAAATCTTCAGCTGGATTTTATCATTCGGAAAAACAAGTTTATAGTGAGTATAAGCCTGTAAGGTATTGAAAGAATACTGAAACTGATCCAGAAGTGCATTCATACTTCCTGAAGCAAATTCTGTAAAAAACAGATTATCATCGTTCCAGTTTCTGTCGTAATGTTTGAATGTATATCTATAGATCTGACTGCCGTTGGTAAGATCATCAAATCCCAGAACCAACTGTTCACCAATTTTGATTACCGGGGTTTCATCATTGGTCTGAGGATTGAACAGCTGAACACTTTGGATATTTTGTCCAAAGACCAGTCCGCTCAAAGTAAGTAAGAGTATTCGCAAAGTTTTCATTATGACGAAGATAACGAAAAATAGCCATTTTCTTAATAATATCGTATTTTTGAATAAAAAATATTCAGATATGCTTCAGATTCAAGGTTTCGTATTCAACTTTGCGAGCGAAAATACTTACATCATTTATAACGAGAATAAAAATGCTTGGTTAATTGATCCGGGAAATATGAAAGGGCAGGAAACTCAGGCTATTGACAGTTTTATTTCAGAAAACGGACTGAAAATTCAGAAGATTCTTCTTACCCACGCCCATATTGATCATGTATTCGGGCTTCAATGGGCTTTTGATACATTCAAAGTACCTGTAACGATGCATAAGGAGGATCAGGAAGTTCTGGATATGCTTCAGGCTAGCGGAATGAGATTCGGGATGCAGGTAGATCCTGTAAAAGCAGATGTGGAATATATAAAAGAAGGGGATGAACTGGATCTGGATGGTGAAAAATTTAAAATTTACCATGTTCCGGGACACTCTCCGGGAAGTGTAGTTTATCATCATGAAAATCAGAAATTCATGATTTCAGGTGATGTTCTTTTTGAAGGCAGTATCGGAAGAACAGATTTATATAAAGGTAATTATGAACAGCTGATTGATGGTATTAAATCTAAACTTTTTATTTTAGATCATGATACTCAGGTTTTCTCAGGACATGGAAATCCTACCTCAATTGGTTTTGAGAAGCAGTATAATCCGTTCCTGAAATAGGTAACAATAAAACTCCCGCAGATTAAACAGAGATTTACATTTCGCATTCAATTGGTGAAATCTGCTTAATCTACGGGAGAACATAAAAATAAAAAAAACAAAACCGTCAGTATGTTCGACGGTTTTGTTGTTATAAAGAAATAGAGTTTAGAAATCCAAAGTAATTGAAGCTCTGGCAGCAGCTCCCATGATAGGTCTGGCCATAATGATTCCGTCTCCGTTTGGAGAACCCGCTCTTGGATCACCTTCTGTGATACCGATTGTATTAAAGATATTCGTTCCATCCACAGCAAAACGTATTCTTCCTAATTGGTAAGACATTCCTGCTCCAAATTCTGTGAAAGAAGGTAAAGTCTGTACATTCTTCTCATCCTGGAAACGTTTTCCATAATAATTCATGCTTACATAGGTTCTCCATGCTTTTGTAATGTTAACTGCCGGAGAAATATTGAAGAAAAACTTAGGCATTCTTCTGACCACATTTCCTTCAAGCACACTTCCTGCCTCAAGATTTTTATATTTAGGGCTCTGAATTGTTCCGTTAAATGTTACTTCTAAAATATTATTGAATAAACGTGCGAAACCTTCTAATTCCACTCCATAGTTTTGTGTATTGGCGAAGGTATTTTCGGATGTACCATCAGAGAAAACATCTGTAAATGAAAGGTTCTTCAAGGTAGAATAGAACGGAATTACGGCTATGTCAAAAGTGCGCGAGTAATATTTATATCCTACTTCCAGCTGATTGGTTGTTACTGATTTTAAAGGTTTATCAGGGTTCGGATTGGAGAAATAATTATAATATGCTTCTTCATTTGGTGATCTGAAACCATTGGAAAAACGGGCATATACCGCATTTTCTCTATTGATCTTATAGTTGGCAGCTAATGTAAAAGATACTTTATCTACATTATAATTCCAGTAAGTATATTTATTTCCCAACACACTCATATTATCATCTGCCGTAGTCGTGTTGAAACCGTGAGTTCCATCTGTTGTTAACCCTGAATTATTTAAATTGGAAGAGGTTGTATTGGCAAAATTCCCTTTATAATAATCATGGCTGTAACGAAGACCTCCATTCACACTTAAAGCATCCGTAATATTATAATCAAGGTTTACATAAAGATCATTCAAGCTTCCCTGAGTCTGAGTATCTCTCTGTAAAAACGTCATATCGGTTACTCCATTATAGGTTTTGGAATATCCGGTATCTGATGGACTAAGAGAAGTATCTACCAGATTCAATAGATGTGGTCTGTCTGTAGCCGTAGTCAGGATATTACTCCAGTTCCAGTATTGATGGGATTTCCAGTTGGATTTATAAAAACCTGCGGTAACATTTCCCTGATCAAACTTATAATTGAACTGCAGATCATTCACGAAGTTATTCATCTGTTTGTCAATGGCCCAGAACCCTAGTTTCTGTACATATTCAGGATTAACCACAGCTCCGTTGCTCACCAGTGAATATTGATAATTGTTACCGGCAATTCCGTTACTTTTTGCAAATTCTGCCATCGTCTGTGGACCTCCTGCAGGGAAAATCCCTGTATAATTCATATTGATATTGGTGTATCTGGTCTTATTTAAAACACTGAAATTATTCCCAAGATCATATTTAAACTCTGCTCCCAGCGCATCTACTTTCGGATGAATTCCGTCTTCAAGATTTCTGTTGAAAAATCCACCTCCTGCCTGTGGAATATTCAGCTGGCTGATGGCTCTGTAGCTATATGTTCCGTAATTAGGATCAAAATTCTGAAATCCTTTCAGCTTATTGCCGTTTTGTACCAAAGGAACAGGAAGGAAGAAAGTATTTCTGTCGTCCAGTTTTTTGTAATATACTTTTACGTAACCTTTATCAAAGACATATTTCAGGTTCATTCTGATTTGTCCTCCATTATTAGCTTTGAAACCTGTTTTTCTGATTCCGTCATCTGTTCTGTAGAAACCTCCTACATTAAAAAACAGTTTATCCTGAACCAAAGCTCCACCTACATTTACATCGGTACGCATCAATCCATAGGTACTTGTTTCCAGCTTTGCTGTACCTCTGAAGTCATTGGTTCCTTCTCTGGTAATAAAGTTGATTAAACCACCGGGAGAGTTGGTTGCAAAAATAGATCCGGAACCTCCTCTCAAAGCTTCCATACGGTTTACGGTATTATCTACACGAAAAAAATTATCCGCATTGGCAAACTGAAGAGCACCGTCTTCAAAAACCGGAAGACCGTCTTCCTGTACCTGTACAAATTCATAAGCACCTGCAGAAGGAATACCTCTTGCAAAAAGGTTGTTTCCTACTTCACCTCCTGAAGTTTCCACCGCAAATCCGGGAACTCTTTGTAATAAAGCAGCTGCACTAATGGGGTTTTGCTTCTGAATTTCTTTGGAACTGAATGTGGAAATCGCAGTACTGGATTCTATTTTTTTCTTTGGATTTGAATTTCCTGTGATGACAATCTGATCGATAGAGGAAATTTTTGCAGAATCCTGCGGGGTTTCCTGGGCATAAGCATTATTAAAATATAACGTAGCTGTTGCGGCGATTAAAAAGATTGATTTTTTTTTCATAGCCTTATTTTTATTGTTAGTTTCAGTTTTGTTGTAATTGTAAATACACTCCATTGGTCCAACCGAATCCATCCTGATTTGGGTATTCCCCACCGCCCGCTATTGTTTCTGTGTCTAATGCATTGTATTTTTCCATTAGTTTTCCGGTATTCTTGTAGACTCTTTCTACATTGGAACACCAATTGTTTTTTATCTTCTCAGCCAGTTCATCAAAGCCATAATTTTTCATTGCTTTAAAGCCCAGCCACTGATAAGGTGCCCATGCATTGGGAAGATCCCACTGCTGGCCTGAGTTTTTAGTTGTGGTAACCAACCCGCCCTTATAAAGAAATTTTTCAGCTATAACCTTAGCAACAGCTTCCGCTTGTTCCTGATCTGCAATTCCAAGAAATAAAGGATAAAGAGCAGCAATATGTTCAGACGGTGTTTTTGTGTTTTTTTTAGTGTGATAATCTTTATAATTGTTAGTATTTCTATCCCAGAAATATATATTGATCATCTGTCTTCGGCTTGCTGCTCTTTCTGAAAAATAATTTTCTTTTTCACTCAGATTCTGAAGTGCTGAAGATTTTGCCAAAGTCATTTCCAGATGCCACAAAAGGCAGTTCAGGTCTACTTGCGCAAGATTCAGCGTTTCTATCGTCTGTATATTTTCTCCGTCTGCGAACCATCTGCTGGAAAAATCCCAGCCTGATTCACAGGCACTTCTTATATTTCTGTAAAATTCATCTCCTGAAGTTTTCTCATGATCTTCAATGTCGATCAGATAACTTTCGGGACGGGGTGCATTTTCTGCATCGTAGTAACGGTTCAGAATATCTCCGTCTTTTGTTTTAACCACTCTTTTTACACTGGAATTATTTTCCAGCCATTCTTCGCCATTCATCCAGAAAGCATATTCTTTTTCCAGAGTGTCGTGATATTGTGTATAAATTCTTTCGTCATTCGTCGTTTCAAAAAGCAGGTCCAGCATTAATGAAAAATAAGGGGGCTGCGATCTGCTCAGGAAATGAGTTCTGCTGGCATTCGGAACAAATCCTACATTTTGAATCAGGTAAGAACAGTTTTCAATAATGTTTTCCATCATTTCTATTCTGCCGGAAGCTTTTAATCCCAACATAATAAAATAGCTGTCCCAATAGAAAAACTCATTAAAACGACCTCCCGGAACAATATAAGGTTTCGGTAATTTTAAAAGGGTCCCTTTTTCCTCATCGGCTGTACGGGTCAATTCATCCCATAATTTTTCAATATGCTCTTTGATAGGAAGATGATCTTCCCTCTGAACAGAAACTCTGGCCCCTAAAAAATCAAAATGGGTTGTCACAAAATCTTTAAGATCAAAACCGAGAATGTCTTTTGCTTTTTCATACTCCTCATTAATTTTTGCAATAGGAAATAATGGAACCGCATCCGTCATCATCTTCTGATCTTCAAAAATTTCAGATCTCTGCACATCATCAAACAGACTTTGAATTTCGTTTATGTAAAGCTGGTTACTCATTTTTATTTTTTAGGATTAATTTTTAATTTATTCATGAAAACTGCCGAAATGATCAGTAATGAAAGCGGAATCAGGGAAAGATAAAATGCCTGTTGACCGCTGAATTCCTGAAATACAAAACCGGTAATAATAGAACCTATTGTTCCTCCGATTGCTGAGAAAACAACAATAAGTCCTGACATGGCACTATGCAAATATTTCGGGATTGATGCCAGAATCACAGAATTAATACTTGGATAAATCGGTGCCAGCAAACCTCCCATTAAGGGAAATAAATAGACAACCAAAGGAGCATTCATCCAACTGGTATTCGTGTCTATATGAATATTGTGGGTAAGTGGTAAAACCAACAATAAACTGATAGCAAAGCCTATCACACAAAAAGAAACTACATAGATCCAGTTGAACTTCTTAGAAAAGAATCCCGACAAAAATCTGCCCAACGCAAAAGCTCCCGCCAAAACGGCTCCCGCCTGAATACTCATTGATGTAGGTACTTTTAAAATTTCTTTATAAAAAGTAGGCGTCCATGTTTGAAAGCTCTGTTCTACCAATACAAAAAGGAAAGCACATAATAAAAAGAACAATACTTTTTTATAGCTGAATAAGCTGGCACTATTTCTTAGATCTCCCAATAAATCTGTTTTCTCACTTTTGGCTTCCTGCTCATTCAGTTTTGAAAAGAACAGGAATAAAAAAGATAAAGAGGAAAGCCCGCCCAGGACCCAATATACATCCAGCCATCTTGTAGATTCCGGATTATGATCATCAATATATAGACTGAATAATACATTTCCTGCCAGAACTCCAATCATGAAAAACCCTTCCAGAAATCCCATAAAGCTGGAATGTTCTTTATCTGTTTCCGTTACCAATCCAATAGAAGTAAAAACCGAAATTTTAATTAAAGCAAAGGAAACTCCTACGGTTGCAAATAATAATTTGAAAACCCAAAAGGTATTGGTAAACGGCATTACAAAACACATACAGCTTACCAGCAATAAAGCAATCAACATGGATTTTTTGATTCCTATTTTGGGAAGAAATGAAGCCAGAATGAATGAACAAATGGCAATCGGAAGATCTTTGAAACCTTCCAAAACACTGGCCGAAGATTTTGAAATCCCAAAATTCTGCTGTACTTGTAGAATGACTGTTCCTACAGAATTCAGAAGAATGGCAAAGACAAAATAATTTAAAAATAAAACGGCCTTGATGTTAATATTTTTCATTCAGGTTATTTCTTGTCGGCTAAGATAGAAGCATTTGTGTTAACGATAATTTAACACAGTAAATCAATATTTGAACTATATTAATATAATTACTATTTTTAGTAAATAAATATGATTAATTAAATGAAAGTTACTTTTGAAAGGGTAATCCCTAATGAAAAGAGTTCATTCCGGACGATTCATAATAACTCTCCTATTTCAGAATTCAAATGGGAATATCATTATCATCCCGAAATTGAGCTGGTATGTGTTATTTCCGGAAACGGAACCCGCCATGTAGGCTACCATAAAAGTAATTACACCCATGGAGATCTGGTATTAATCGGTTCCAATATTCCCCATTCCGGATTTGGGCTGAATTCTATTGATCCGCACGAAGAAATTGTACTTCAGTTCAAGGAAGAAATCCTGCAGTTTCCGCAGCAGGAAGTAGAAGCCAGATCGATCAAAAATCTGTTGGAACTTTCAAAATACGGGATTCATTTTCATCATAAAGTAAAAAAAATAATGCTGCCCAAACTGAAGCTTATGCTGGAATCGGAAGGTTACAAAAGGTATTTGCTATTGCTTGAGATTCTTTTTGAGCTTTCAAAATGTGAAGATTATGATCTTCTAAACAAAGAAATCATGCCCTACACCATTATTTCCAAAAATAAAACCCGTCTTGAAAATATCTTCACGTATGTAGAACATCATTATGACAAAGAAATTGAAATTGAAGAAGTCGCCAGACTGGCTAACCTGACATTGCCGGCTTTCTGTAATTTCTTTAAAAAAGCAACCCAGATCACTTTTACAGAATTTGTCAATAGATACAGAATCAATAAAGCATGCCTGCTGATGGCACAGGATAAGTCCATTTCAGAATGCAGCTATCAATGTGGTTTTAATAATGTGACCTATTTCAACAGGATGTTTAAAAAATATACCGGGAAAACGCCTTCAGAATTCATTAAGAATTATTCTCACAACAACATCAATGTAGATTTGAAAGTTGAAAAAGAGACTAAAGCTAAGGTAAGTTTTTAATAATGACATGTTGAAATTCCTCTGTCAATAAACTTTTCTGAGACTTCTAAGGAGTGATAAAGTGTATAAATAGACCATTTTTCGTATTTATCATTCCGTAGGAATCTAGATTTCTTAGTTATAAAAACTTTTTGAGGTTTACAATAAAAAAGCTATGCTGAGACTCCTACGGAGTACAAAGTGGATGAAGAAATATGCTATGAATTAAACATCTGCCAAATCCACGAAGGAAAGACCAGATCTATAAATAAACAAGAAACAAAAAAAGCCACTCAAAAAGAGCAGCTTTATATTAGTATGAATAAGAACCAGTAACTGAATAACCAGCAACTAATCATTACTTATTTCCATTTAATATTGCATCCCATACTTGGTCTTTGAATTTCTTCCTGCGCTTCTCCAGCCAAAAGATTTTCAAAAGCAATAATCAGATCCTCACCTGTAACATCTTTATTATTTCCCGGTCTTGAATCATCCATCTGACCTCTGTACACAAGATCAAGCTTACCATCAAAGAAATAAAAATCCGGAGTACAAGCCGCATCATAAGCTTTCGCTACTGCCTGGCTTTCATCAAATAAATAAGGAAAATCAAAATTTCTTTCAATCTGAAATTCAATCATTTTCTCAGGAGAATCTGCCGGATATTTTTCAATATCATTAGCATTGATAGCGATGAATTCTATTCCTCGTTCGTTATAGTCTTCATATAACTCGTTGATTTTATCAATCACATGAAGAACAAACGGACAGTGGTTGCACATAAAGATCACCAAAGTACCATTTTCTCCTTTCAGTTCTTCCAAAGACTGAAGTTCATTCGTTTTTGACGGGTTAGGAAGTTCAAAAAACGGAGCCTTTGTTCCTAATGCCAGCATATTTGATGGTGTATTCATATCCTTTTTTCTTTACCGGCAAAGATAGATATTTCTTTTATTAATTATGAAGAAGACATTTCCATTTTTTATAAAGTAAGGAAGCGGGAAGATATTAAGGTCTCAAAAATAGTTATAGTCAAATTCTATTAATATTTTTTTTTATCGCAAATCAACTTCCAGCCCTCATTCTTCCAGCTTCCAGCTATTGATTAATTTTCTATAAATAGTTGGCAAATCTATAAAACACATAATATCCTTTGGAAGTTATATTAAAAAGTTTGTAGTTTTGCTAACGCTGTTAGTAAATAAATATCATGGGTCTACATGAACGCCGTCAACGAGAAAAAGAATCCATCCGCGCAAATATTTTGCAGGCTGCTTTTACTTTGGCTAAAACTGAAGGCTGGGGTTCACTGTCTATGCGTAAGATAGCCGATGCTATTGAGTATAGTGCACCTGTAGTATATGATTATTTTGAAAATAAAGAAGCTATTCTATTTGAAATTTCTTTAGATGGCTTTCATAAGTTACACATAGAATTATTAAAAGCTCAGCAGAAGCATGACACTCCGGAAGAGCAAATGGTTGCGATTGTGGATGCATACTGGAACTTTGCTTTTAAAAACAAGGAATATTACCAGCTTATGTTTGGTCTTGGAATGCAATGCTGTGGAAAAGGGCAGATGAAAAAAGAATTCTCATCATTCCAGGAACTGATCTATGAATGTACCTATGAGATTATCAAGAAAAACGGATCCAATCCTGACAATGCCTGCCATATGTCTCATGCTCTGTTTTCTGCCGTTCACGGAATGATCTCTATTATGATGATGCGTACTGCTGATATCCCTTCTACAATGAACAAGACAACACTGGACGAAACTGTTTCGGCTTTTATTAAGTCTTTGTAAATTTTTTTTGAATTTAAAATTAACACCGTTAGGAAACTTAACACCGAATTAATAGATGATTCCGTGATTCCTGATTAAAAATGAAAACCATTTATGAAGCAATTCATAGTATTCAGCTGTTAAAAGTAATCATTTTTTTGCTTACAAATTAACACTGTTAGTAAAATTAACACACCTTACACCATCATTATACACTTAAATACATTAAAAACAATTTTCAATTATGGAAACAATCGACTTCATCGGACATTAAAAATTCTGTAATTTTTTTTGAACTAATCATTAACACTGTTAGGAAAAAAAACAGCATTTATTAAAAAGAACTTTACTTAAATCTAACACTTCATTAAAAAAATTAAACCACAATGAAAATACCTGGGAAAACAAGGTTTATTGTACTTATTGCAAGTATAATTCTTTTACAGAGCTGTACCAAGGCTGCAGAAGGATCCAATGCCGCGCCGCCAGCTCCAGAACTTCCGGTTTATACCGTTCTCACATCACCCGCTACTACATATCAGGAATTCCCTACTGCCTTAGAAGGGAAAAATAATGTTGAAATAAGATCTCAGGTAGATGGCTATCTCGATAGAATCTATGTAGAGGAAGGTGCTTACGTAAGAGCCGGACAGCCATTATTTAAAATAGACTCCAGAAGCTATGGTGAGCAGATGAATATGGCACAAGCTAATCTACAGGCTGCGAATGCCAATATACAGAAGGCAAGAGTAGAAGTAGACAGGCTTCAGCCATTGGTTGCTGCAAAAGTAGTTTCTGATGTACAGCTAAAAACAGCAAAAGCCAACTATGAAGCCGCTGTAGCTGCTGCCTCACAAGCAAAAGCTTCCGTAGGAAGCGCAAGAATCAATGTAGGATTTACAACCATTACAGCTCCTGTAAGCGGTTATATCGGAAGAATCCCTTTCAAAAAAGGAAGTCTGATCTCCAGAACAGATGTAAATCCATTGACATTATTATCTGATATCAGTGAAATTTATGCCTATTTCTCTTTGAGTGAACTGGACTTTATCGCTTTTCAGAATAAATACCCTGGCGCTACTCTCGAAGAAAAACTGAAAAATATGCCAATGGTAGAATTGGTGATCGCCGACAACAGTACTTATCCTGAAAAAGGGAGATTAAGTATTGTAGACGGACAGTTTGATAAAACTACCGGAGCCATCAGTGTACGTGCCGTTTTCCCTAATGCCAACGGAACTTTAAGAACCGGAAACACAGGAAGAGTACGTATGCCGCAGCTGATCTCGAATGCCGTAGTAATTCCGCAGGAATCTACCTTCGAAATTCAGGATAAAACTTACGTATATGTAATGGGCAAAGACCAGAAGGTAACCGGAAGACCTATCAAAATATCTGGAAAAACAGATAGCTATTATTTTATTTCTGAAGGGCTTGCACCTGGAGAAAAAATTGTATTCACAGGAATTGGAAGCTTGAAAGACGGGGCATCTATCAGACCGAAAAATATTTCTTCTGACAGCTTACTAAAAGCAAAACCATTATAATCCATTCCGAATACAGAAGACTTAAAAAAATAAACTTCTTATGTTAAAACAATTTATAGAAAGACCGGTCCTTTCAACGGTCATCTCCATAATACTCTTATTATTGGGAGCCCTGTCTCTCTTTAATTTACCGATTGCCCTCTTTCCGGACATCGCCCCACCGAGTGTACAGGTAACAGCATTCTATCCGGGAGCCAACGCGGAGGTTGTAGCACGTTCGGTTGCCACCCCGATTGAGGAAGCCGTGAACGGAGTTGAGAATATGACGTATATGACCTCAAATTCCAGTAATGACGGTACAATGACACTGAGTGTCTTCTTCAAACAGGGCGCTGACGCTGATAATGCAGCTGTAAACGTACAAAACCGTGTATCGAAAGCAATGAGCCAATTACCTCAAGAGGTTGTACAGGCCGGGATTTCAACACAGAAAGTACAGAACAGTATGATCATGTTCATGGGTCTGACCAGTGAAAATGAAAAACAATATGACGAATTATTCCTTCAAAACTACCTGAAAATTAATGTTATTCCACAGATACAGCGTATCCCGGGAGTTGCACAGGCTCAGGTATTTGGTACAAGGGATTACTCTATGAGAATCTGGCTGAAACCGGATCGCCTGGCCGCCAACAACCTTTCTCCTCAGGAAGTGCTTGGAGCCATTAAAGACCATAACCTTGAAGCAGCCCCTGGTCGTCTGGGACAGGGAAGTAAGGAAACTTACGAGTATATCCTTAAATACAAAGGAAAACTGAATAAGAATGAAGACTATGAAAACATCGCTATCAAAGCAAACAGTGATGGTTCTTTCTTAAGATTAAAAGATGTAGCGAGAGTAGAATTCGGTTCTTATACTTATACTGCAACAAACCGAGTAGATGGGAAACCGGTTGCCGGATTTGCCATTTTACAGACCGCAGGTTCCAATGCGAATGAAATCCTTACCGAAATTGAAAGTCAGGTGAAAGTAATGGAAACTACCCTTCCAAAAGGTGTAAAACCCATTATCATGTATAACTCCAAAGACTTCCTGGATGCATCTATCCATCAGGTTGTGGAAACGTTAGTCATTGCCTTCATTCTGGTATTTATTGTAGTATATATTTTCCTTCAGGATTTCAGATCTACATTAATTCCAGCTATTGCAGTGCCGGTGGCGATCATCGGAACATTCTTCTTCCTTCAGCTCTTTGGTTTCAGTATCAACATGCTTACGCTGTTTGCATTGGTTCTGGCCATTGGTATTGTAGTGGATGATGCCATTGTGGTGGTAGAAGCTGTCCATTCTAAAATGGAACAGACAGGAATGCCTGTAGAACATGCTACAATGAACTCAATGAGTGAAATCTCAGGAGCTATTATTTCCATTACTTTGGTAATGTGTGCCGTATTTATTCCGGTTGGATTCATGCAGGGACCTGCTGGGGTCTTCTACAGACAGTTCGCATTTACCTTAGCAATTGCAATTTTAATTTCAGCAGTAAACGCATTGACGTTAAGTCCGGCGTTATGTGCAATGTTCTTAAATGATCCTCAGGGAGAACATGGTGAGCACGGTCATAAAAAAGGTTTTGGAGCAAGATTCTTTAATGCATTTAATGCCAGCTTCAACAGCATGACCAGAAAATATATCTACAGCCTTAAGTTTTTAATTAAAAATAAATGGGTTGCAGTAGGAGGACTTGTAGTCATTACAGCAGCAAGTGTCTTCCTGATCAAAAAAGCACCGTCAGGATTTATCCCTACGGAAGACCAGGGATTCGTATTGTATGCAGTAAATACTCCTCCGGGAAGTTCACTGGAAAGAACGCACAGAGCAACAGCACAAATTGATAAAATTATCAACAGTGAAAAAGCCACTAATCACCTTTGGGTAGCAGATGGTATGAACTTTATCAGTAATGCCAATGCGTCTCCATATTCTGCAGGTTTCATTAAGCTTAAAGATTATGACAAACGCGGTGAAATGAAGGATCCTGATCAGATTGCAGGAACTTTAACAGGAAAGGTAAGCCAGGTGAAAGATGCCAATGCATTTTTCTTCAACTTCCCAACTGTACAAGGTTTCGGTAACGTTTCCGGATTTGAATTCATGCTTCAGGATAAAACAAATGGTTCTTTTGAACAATTGGGAACAACTACCCAACAATTCATTGGAGAGCTGATGAAAAGACCTGAAATTGCATTTGCCTTTACGACTTATGCTGCTGGAAACCCTCAGTACACCATTGATGTGGATACTGATAAAGCCAATCAGCTGGGAGTTTCTGTAACAGAACTGATGCAGACCATGCAGATTTATTTCGGAAGTAGCTTTGTATCAGATTTCAACAGATTCGGGAAGTATTACAGAGTAATGGCACAGGCAGATATTCCTTACCGTACCGACATCAACTCTCTGGAAGGAATTTATGTAAAAAATAAATCAGGAGAAATGGTTCCAGCGAAAACACTGGTTACCTTAAAAAGATCTTTCGGACCTGAAACGGTAACAAGAAATAACCTTTTCAATGCAGTAACCATTAACGGAACTCCAAAACCTGGATACAGTACCGGAGATGCCATCAAAGCGGTAGAAGAAGTTGCTCAGCAATCCCTTCCAAGAGGATATGGATATGAATGGACAGGGATTACCCGTGAAGAAATCAAAACAAGCGGACAGACTGCATTTATTTTCTTCTTAAGTATTCTGTTTGTATACTTCTTGCTCGCGGCTCAGTATGAAAGTTATATCCTTCCTTTTGCCATTATTCTTACGATTCCAACAGGGATTTTTGGAGTATTTGCCTTCACAGGACTGGCAGGAATTGATAACAATATCTACGTTCAGGTAGGATTGATCATGCTTGTCGGGCTATTGGCTAAGAATGCCATCCTGATTGTAGAATTTGCCGTACAAAGAAGAAAAGCAGGAAAAACTTTGATTGAATCTGCACTTCAGGCATCAAGACTGCGTTTAAGACCAATCTTAATGACCTCTTTTGCCTTCATCGTAGGGATGCTTCCGCTGGTATGGACACAAGGTGCCTCTTCAAAAGGAAATCACTCTATCGGATACAGTACCGTAGGAGGAATGCTTACAGGAGTAATATTCGGGATTTTTATTATTCCGGTGATGTATGTGATCTTCCAGTACCTGCATGAAAAAATGCCAAGCAGAAAACAGAAAAGACTTCTGAAAAAACAAATGGAAGAAGAACTTTTAGCTGCTAGTCACTAATAAAAAATGAATTACAAAAACTTAGAGAAATTTTAAGATCACAAAGGGTTAACTATTCTCCTATATGTTCTTAATGGTTTAAAAAGCTAACTATTTTCTCCTACTAAAGACAATTTTTGCATAAACGAAACCTCTCTAAGTTTTGTATTCAATTAAAAGTTAAAAAACTATGAAAAGAGTAAAAAATATTATTCTAACATTTGCGGTGGCCATAGGCTCTGTTTCGTGTGTGTCAAAACTGGCATATACGGAGCCAGAGCTTCCTCTTCCGGAAAAATTCCAGTACACCGCAACTGCAGATACGGCCAGCATAGCCAATCTGGAGTGGAAACAGTTCTTCAGCGATCCTATTTTACAGGGATTAATTGAAAAAGGAATTAAAAATAATTATGACCTGCAGATTGCATTAAAGCAGGTTGCCGCTTCACAGGAAAAACTGAAACAGGCAAAATATATGCAATATCCGGATGTAGGTTTCGCTGTTTCTGCACAAATTTCAAAACCTTCGGAAAACAGTATGAATGGAAAAAGCTTAAATTCATTTTTAGGACAAAACCATGTTGAAGATTACAATGCAGCCTTCAACCTTTCATGGGAAGCGGACATCTGGGGAAAAATTAAAAACCAGCAGGAAGTTTCAAGAATGCAGTATCTTCAGACTTATGAAGGCTCAAAAGCAGTTCAGACTCAGGTAGTAGCAGCTATTGCACAGGGATATTATAACCTCTTGATGCTTGACAGACAATTAGCTATTGCAAAATCGAATCTGGAGCTAAGCAGCAATACCCTAATGATCACACAAAAAATGTGGGAAAGCGGTGACAATACCTCTTTAGGAGTACAGCAGGCCGCAGCACAGAAACAGGCAACAGAGCTTTTGATTACTCAGCTGGAGCAGAATATTGCTATTCAGGAAAATGCATTGAGTATTCTGGTGGGAGAACTGCCTAATAAAGTAAACAGAACTATTGAAATGTCTGATACTTCCTTACCTCAGAATATCTCCGCAGGACTTCCTGCAGCTATGGTAAGCAGAAGGCCGGACGTTCGTCAGCAGGAGCTTGTTTTACTGGAATCGAATGCTAGTGTAGGAATTGCTCAGGCCAATATGTATCCTGCATTGAAGATTACAGCCAACGGAGGCGTGAATTCATTCAAATTTGATAACTGGTTTCAGATTCCGGCTTCGTTATTCGGATCTGTTTTAGGAGGACTTACCCAGCCTATTTTCCAGAAAAGACAGCTGAAAACAGATCTGGAAGTAGCAAAAATTCAAAGAGAGAAAAATGTTCTGGCATTCCGTCAGTCAGTATTAAATGCTGTAGGTGAGGTTTCAGATGCTTTGGTATCCAATGAAAACTTAAAAGCTCAGGAACAAAAAGCTGCCGAACAGGCAACCACTTTGAAGGACGGAATTAAAAGTGCACAACTTCTTTACAAAGGAGGTTCAGCCAATTACCTGGAAGTGATTACAGCACAGGGAAACTCCCTACAGGCAGAGTTGAATCTGGCTTCCATTAAAAGACAGAGATTAAGCAGCATTGTAGATTTATACAGAGCTTTAGGCGGCGGTTGGAAGTAGTAAATTAAATTATATTTGTTTTAAGATGCGGTTCTTTTTGGACCGCATTTTTTGTTCTATAAGACTGTACTGTCATTCTGAAAGGAACACAGTGGAATGAAGAATCTTTAAAAATAATTGATGAGATTCTTCCTCTTCAGAATGACAAACTGTACGCTTAGCTTATCCATACACTATGTCATTCCGTAGGAATCTATATTTTCAAAGCTTCTAAAGTCGTTTAATAATGTAAAAGTATTTACTTTTCAAACTCCTCCGCAATCCATTTCAGCAAATCATCAAAATCATTTTGAGAATATCCCAACTGCAAATAATGAATATCATCAGCCTTTCTGTACCATGTCAGTTGACGTTTGGCATACCTACGGCTATTCTTTTTAATTTCTGAAACCGCAAAATCAAGATCCCATTCCCCATCAAAATATTTGAATAATTCTGCATAGCCTACCGTATTTAAAGCAGTCAGATCTTTGAATGGTTCAAGACCTTTCACCTCATCCAGCAAACCATTCTCCATCATAATATCCACTCTGTGATTGATTCTTTCATATAATTCTTCTCTTGGAGCTTCTATTCCGATTCTGATGACATTAAAATCTCTTGAATCCTGAGATACGGCAATCAATTCGGAATATTTTGTATCCGTTTGCCAGATCACATCTATGGCACGCAAAAGCCTGCGATGATTATGAATATCCACCACACTGAAGTATTCGGGATCGAGTTCCTGTAAAATTTCCTGAAGTTTTTCTATTCCCCCTTGCTCCATGATGGTATGAAGTTTTTCCTGGTTTTCAGTATTGGCTTCAGGCAGATCATGCAGACCTTCTATTACAGCTTTTTCATACATCATGCTGCCACCAACAAGAATTACGGTGTCATGCGTAGTAAAAAGTTCATTGAGTTTTTGAAGCGCATCTTCTTCGTACTGACCGATAGAATAATAGTCTTCAACTGAAAGATTTCCAATAAAATGATGAGGTGCGGCAGCCAGTTCTTCTTCAGATGGTGCAGCGGTTCCTATTTTCATTTCTTTAAAAAACTGACGGGAATCACAGGAAATAATCTCTGTATTGAAATATTGAGCCAGATCAATTGCCAATCTCGTTTTACCAATTCCGGTGGGTCCTACTACAGAAATCAAGTTTTTCTTTTTCACAGCGCTAATTTACGAAAATGAGTTTATTTAATTTGCCAGAAGATGGAAGCCTGAGGCTGGAAGTTAAAATTATATATAATCTATATTAAAACAATCTTCCCCACCTCCTGCTCCATCTTCCAGCCATTCAACATTAGCCAAACTATAGACTTAAATGTTTATCTTTGTAGAACAATAAAAAACTATGATTTTATCAATGACCGGATTCGGTAGAGCCGAAGATGTTTTTGAAGGAAAAAAAATTACAATAGATATTAAATCACTGAACAGCAAGAGCTTTGATTTGAATATCAAAATTCCTTTACGTTATAAAGAAAAAGAATTTGAAATCAGAAAAATTCTTAATGATAGAATTATCCGTGGAAAAGTAGACTGCTATGTTAATATTGAGAACCTTGAAGAGTCTAATGATGTAAAAATCAATAAGAATTTAATTGACTCATATATCAAAGAGCTTAAAACCATAGCTTCTGACGGTCCCGATTTCGAATACCTTAAAATGGCGGTAAGACTTCCTGATGCCATCTCCTCAAGACCTGATGAACTTACAGAAGGAGAATGGGAAGCATTGGCAAAAATTGTTAATAATGCCGTAGACAGATTTGAAGAATTCAGAAGAACTGAAGGCAGCATTCTGCATGAAGAATTAAACAGGAATATTCAGAATATTGACAAATATCTTGGAGAAGTGATTCCTTTTGAGGAAGAAAGAATTGTCAGCGTGAAAGAACGTTATCAGAAATCTTTGAAAGAATTTGAAAATGTAGATGAAACGCGTTTTTACCAGGAAATGGCCTATTTCACTGAAAAGCTTGACATCTCTGAAGAAAAGGTAAGACTTACCCAGCACTTGAAATATTACAAAGAAGTAATGGATAATGAATCTTTCAACGGGAAAAAACTGGGCTTTATTTCTCAGGAAATCGGAAGAGAGATCAATACATTAGGTTCTAAAGCCAATCATGCAGAAATCCAGAAACTGGTAGTGATGATGAAGGATGACCTGGAAAAAATTAAAGAACAAACGTTAAATGTATTGTAATGATAGGTACGAGTTACGAGATGCGTGGTTGTAATTCCTAACAATGGACTCCGTAATTCGAAACCCGTAACTGAAATTGTAAAAAATGGATAAAGTAATTATATTTTCAGCACCATCAGGGAGCGGAAAAACTACATTGGTAAAACATTCACTGGAAACATTTCCTGAACTGAATTTTTCAATCTCATGTACCACGAGACAGCCGAGAGGAAGTGAAGTTCACGCAGTAGATTATCATTTTCTGACACCTGATGAATTCAGACAGAAAATTTCCGAAGGTGCCTTTGTAGAATATGAAGAAGTGTATACTGACAAATATTACGGTACTTTAAAATCTGAAGTAGAAAAAATCTGGAATCAGGGAAAAGTTGTTATTTTTGATGTAGATGTAAAAGGAGGTATTTCGTTAAAAAAATATTTCGGTGAAAAAGCCCTGTCTATTTTTATAGAACCGCCTTCCATTGAAGAATTGGAACGAAGATTGATCTTCAGAAATACAGATGATGCAGAAACCATAAAAACCCGTGTAGCAAAGGCAGAAGAAGAAATGTCCTACGCCAGCGAGTTTGATAAGATCGTGATTAATACCGATCTTGATGTAGCTAAAAAAGAAATAGAAAGTTTAATAAAAAGTTTTATCAGTAATTAATGGCTGGAAGATGGAAGCCCGAAGATGGAAGTAATCAAATACTCTCAAAATCTAACTTCTAATTTCTAACCTCCAACTTCTGATAATAAAAAATTGAGGTTGATATGAGTACCGAAACATTAGAAAAAGCTAAATCTGCAATTCCTGTCAGAGGATTTCTGGATATAAAAGATATAGCTATTCCTCAGGGAGAAGAACTGGTAAAAGCCATTCTTAAACTTAAAGAGGAGAAAAATGCTGTTATTCTTGCCCATTACTACCAGCCGGGAGAGATTCAGGATATCGCAGATTTCCTGGGAGATTCCTTACAGCTGGCAAGACAGGCAAAAGATACGAATGCTGACATGATTGTATTCTGCGGCGTTCATTTCATGGCGGAAGCGGCTAAAATTCTGAACCCAACTAAAAAAGTAGTTCTTCCTGATACCATGGCCGGATGCTCTCTGGCAGACGGTTGTTCCGGAGAGGGGTTAAGAAAAATGCGTGAACAACACCCGAATGCTTTAATTGCAACTTACATTAACTGTAATGCTGAAACTAAAGCAGAAAGTGATATCATCGTAACCAGTTCAAATGCTGAAACCGTAATAGAAGCACTTCCGAAAGACAGACCAATCATTTTCGCACCAGACAAAAACCTGGGAAGATATTTATCTAAGAAGACAGGCCGTGACATGATCCTTTGGGATGGAAGCTGTATAGTACACGAAGCATTTTCAATGGAAAGAATTGCCCAGCAGCTTGCTGACAATCCGGATGCCAAACTGATTGCACATCCTGAAAGTGAAGAAGCCGTTTTGAAACTGGCTCACTTTATCGGCTCTACTTCTGCGCTATTGAATTATGTAGAAAAAGACGACTGTCAGAAATTCATCATTGCAACAGAAGAAGGTATTCTTCACGAAATGAGAAAACGTGCTCCTCACAAGGAACTGATTCCTGCATTGGTTTTTGACGAAAGCTGTAACTGCTCAGAATGTTTCTATATGAAACGCAATACAATGGAAAAATTATACTTATGTATGAAGTATGAACTTCCGGAAATTCTTATCGATGAAGAATTAAGATTAAAAGCATTAAAACCTATTGAGGCGATGCTTGATCTTTCAAAAAGCATAAAATAAATAAAGAGGCTGTCTCTGAAAGAATTTACTTTTGAGACAGCCCTTTTTATTGTTAGTCTGCAGTGATTGTGACAAAACAATCTGCACTTACAACAACGCACATCCTGCAAGTCTCGGACAATGTCCAGTATGCCTCACATGATGGGTCGTTTGAAGAGCCTGGTCCAAACACCAGATGGGTAGGGCAACCTTCACATCTTGATACACCAGCTCCCTTCATCTGTTTCAAATCACTTCTGTGCAGTTTCTTTAAATTTTTCATAAAAGTCTGATTATCTTTTAAGAAACTCCCCCATCCACACATTCCATACTTACTAATACGCACATCTTGCAGTAGTCAGGAAGTCCCTGATAAGCAGAACATGGATACTGATATTCCGGACCATCTCCAAATGTAGCATGTTGCGGGCATCCTGCACATCTTGAAGGACCTGCTGCACCATTTAATTGTTCAAGCTCTTTTCTGTTTAATTTTTTTAAATTTTTCATAGTAGTTTTAAATTAAATTTTGATTGTATATTTTACAATAAATTGATGTTTTTTAAATACGATATTTTCTAACCTTCCAGAACCATGCAGCTTCCAGGAATAGACGGATCATAAGGAAAAAAATAAAGACAGACCTTACGCCCTTTCAAATCTGTACATACTGCACAACCTTTTGGTCCGCAATCAAGATCAACAGCACAGCTGTCTCCTACACCACCAATAATAGATCTTAAATTTTCTCTGTTTAATTTTTTAGAGTTATTCATGTAGTTTTAATTTTTAAATTAAATTTTTGATTTTTTTCATTTAATCAACAATACTTACAGCATTGGTGCATAACAGGTTCCTCCCGGTTTCAGCCAGCATCCCCATTTTCCCCCTCCACGGAAACATACAAATTGTTCACCACCACAGGCTTCAATCTGAATATCGGTAAATCCTCCAGTGATACTTTTCTTCTCTTCACGTGATAATTTCTTAATGGTTTTCATAGCGCTTAATTTTAATATTAGAAATAAAGAATATTCTTTGTCTTTACGTTATTTGAAATCAAGGACGATCAAAGCATTCAATACTTACCAGTACTCTTCCTTTACAACATTCTGGTAAGGCATGATAATCAGCACATGATCTTGGTTCACCCGGCCCGTATGGTCCGGCAGGACAGTTCTCAAAACAATTGTTTACATTTCCTCCACCGATTGATTTTAGGTTTTGGCGGTTCAATTTCTTTAGATTTTTCATGATTATTTCGTTATTAGTTAATGTTATAAATGTAACATTTTTAATCAATTACAACAAATATATCTCTAAAAAAGGAAATATATTTTATTATGTTAAAAAACTTGGCTGTTTCAAAATAAGTTGTACATTTGTTCTGTTACAATGAATCTATTAAGAAACATATCTGATATTTCTGCCCTGAAATCACCTATTTCAGGCATGTCTTCTGTTTCTGTATTCACAACTACAACAACTACCCCATAACGGGGTAAATTTTCACATATTATTTCCGGTACCCGTACTCTTTTTCTAAAGAGTAGTCACTTCGTTATATCCAACTTCAAAAAATAAATGATGAAAGTTTTAAAATTCGGCGGAACATCAGTCGCTCATTCTCAGAATATCCTCCTGGTGGAAAAAATCATAAAAGATGAATCTTTAAAAAGCAGAATAGTTGTTATTGTATCAGCACTTCATGGTGTTACCGACCAACTGATCAGAGCAGCAGAATATGCTTCTGTAAAAGATGAAAACTATATTCAGATGATTCAGAATCTTGAAGAAAAACATATCAGTCTGATCAAAGATCTTGTTCCCATCACAGAGCAAAGTTCTTTGCTAAGTTTTGTAAAAAAGCATTTCAATGATATTGAAGATCTTTGCAACGGAATTGCTGTTCTTGGTGAACTGACCTACAGAATAAAAGACAGAATAGCTTCTTATGGAGAGTTTCTCTCTTCAAAAATTATAGCGGCAAGACTCCGGCATGAAGGGCTAGACTGTATATGGATGAATTCAGCAGACCTCATCAGAACAGACAGTAATTTCACCAATGCAAAAGTAGATTTTCAATGCACAGAAAGCAATATTATCAATTTTCTGAATGAAAATAAGAACCGTATTATTGTAGCTCCGGGTTTTGTAGCCCGTGACGAAAAAAATAATGCAACAACATTAGGAAGAGGCGGCTCTGATTACACAGCTTCCATTATAGCCGCCTCTATTAATGCAGAAGAACTTCAGATCTGGACCGATGTAAGCGGCATGATGACAGCTGATCCACGTTTGGCTTCCAATGCGAAACCTATTTCAGAAATTTCTTATCATGAAGCAATGGAATTATCCCATTTCGGAGCAAAAGTGCTTTATCCACCTTCCATTCAGCCTGTTATGGTAAAAAATATAGACCTGATGATCAAGAATACTTTTGATCCTGAAGCACAGGGAACTTTAATTTCTCATCAACTGAAATCTTCAGGAAATGAAAAGCAGATTGCGGTAGGAATTTCAAATATGAACAGTATTGCGTTACTCACACTGGAAGGAAGCGGTATGATAGGAATTCCTGGTATTTCAGCAAAATTATTCCAGTGCTTAAGTCAGGAAAAAATCAACATAATCCTGATCACACAAGGATCTTCCGAACATTCTATAACAATTGCAATTGAAGAAAAAGAAGCTTTACGTGCTGAATATGCAATCAATTCTTCTTTTGCGGATGATATCAATCTGAAAAGAGTATACCCGGTAAAAATTGAAACAGAACTTTCCATTGTGGCCTTGGTTGGAGAAAACATGAAAAGCAGAAGTGATGTGAATGCGAAAATGTTCGGATGTCTTGGAAATAACGGGATTAATGTAAGAGCCATTGCTCAGGGATCTTCAGAAAGAAATATCAGTATTGTTATTTCAGAAAAGGACAGTAAAAAAGCTGTGAATGTACTTCATGAAGAATTTTTTGAGTCTGAAATAAAACAGGTTCATCTTTACATCTGCGGAACAGGAAATGTAGGGTCAAAACTGATCCACCAGATCTATGACCAGAATGCATATCTAAGAGAAAACTTTTTAGTCAATCTTAGAATTGCAGGAATTTCCAATAGCCGTCATATGATATTTTCAGATAAAGGAATATCACAGGAAGATTACCTTATCTGGGATGAGCAAGGCGAAAAAGCTTCCGCTCTGGGGTTTGCTGAAGAGATTATCCACCGAAACTTGAGAAACTCTGTTTTTGTAGACGTAACTGCAAGTTCTGATGTACCTGAAATTTATGAAAGTTTATTAAAAAGAAGCGTGAATATCGTGGCCTGTAATAAAATTGCAGCCTCTTCAGATTTTAAAAAATATAAAACTTTAAAAAATACAGCAAGAAACCACAACTGCAATTTTTATTTTGAAACGAATGTAGGAGCGGGGCTTCCGGTGATAGGAACCATCAACGACTTAATCAATAGTGGTGACCAAATTCAGTCTATTCAGGCAGTATTGAGCGGAACATTAAATTTTGTCTTTAATCATTATGACGGAAGCAGAACTTTTTCTGAAGTCGTAGCCCAGGCCCAGCAGGAAGGTTATACAGAACCGGATCCAAGACTTGATTTGTCGGGAACAGATGTCGCAAGAAAAATTTTGATACTGGCAAGAGAATCCGGATATCCTCTTCAGTTTGAAGAAATTGAAAACAGAGGTTTTCTTCCTGGAGAATGCATGCACGGAAGCGTTGGTGATTTTTATGAAAAACTTACAGCCAATGAAGACTATTTTAAAAACTTATTGAATGATGCTGAAAATGAGGGCAAAATTTTAAAATATGTAGCAGAATTTGAAGATGGAAAAGCAAAAGTAGGTTTACAGCATATTGCTCCCGATAGTGATCTGTTTCATCTTTATGGCAAAGACAATATTGTCATTTTTAAAACCCTAAGATATTCCGAGCAGCCTTTGGTCGTAAAAGGAGCCGGGGCCGGAGCTGATGTAACGGCAAGCGGAGTTTTTGCAGATATTATACGTTCTATTTAAAATACAACTATGAAAAAAGTAAAATTAAAAGTCCCGGCTACTGTTGCCAATCTGGTCTGCGGATTTGATATTCTGGGAATGGCTGTCCATGATCCCTATGATGAGATGGAATTCAGATTATTGGAAACTCCCGAAATCATTATAAAACATACCGATTCCTTCGGACTTCCTGAAGAACCCACCGGTAATGTTGCAGGTATTGTTCTTTTAAAAATTCAGGAATATTTTAATCTGAAGAATGGTTTTGAAGTGATTATCCGTAAACATATAAAGCCCGGAAGCGGGCTCGGCTCCAGTGCGGCAAGTGCCGCCGGAGCCGCCTTTGGAGCCAATATATTATTAGGAAACAAGTTATCAAAAGAAGAAATGGTTCATTTTGCCATGTTCGGAGAAGAACTGGCTTCGGGCGTACGACATGCAGATAATATTGCTCCATGTATCTATGGCGGGATTACCCTGGTAAAATCCACCAATCCAATTGATATCATTCCGCTGAACAGTCCTGATTTATTTGTTACAGCAGTACATCCGCAGGTAGAAGTCAAGACTTCAGATGCAAGGCAGATATTAAAGAAAAATATCACTTTAAAAAGTGCAGTAGAACAATGGGGAAATATAGCAGGCCTTGTAGCAGGAATTCAGAAAAATGATTTACCGTTGATTGGCAGAAGTCTTACCGATGTTATTATAGAACCTATCCGCAGTATTCTGATTCCAAAATTTGATAAAATAAAAGAGAAAAGTTTACAATTAGGTGCTTTGGGAGGAGGAATATCAGGATCAGGGCCTTCTATTTTTATGCTGTCTGAACAAAAGGAAACAGCAGAAAAAATGGCTCAGATGATGAAATCAGTCTATGATGAGATTGAAATAGAAAGTCTTGTGTACGTTTCAAAAATAAACCCAAAAGGCATTCAACTTGTTGAAGAAGCTTAACATAAAAAACAGAAATGAAATATTATAACTTAAAAGATTCTCTGGAAAAAATTGACTTCAGAGAAGCGACAATAAAAGGTCAGGGAAAAGAAAAAGGATTGTTTTTCCCTGAAAACATTCCACAGCTTGACAAAGAATTTGTTCAAAATCTTCATCAGTATTCTAATGAAGAGATTGCTTATCAATGTATGAAAGACTTTGTCGGAGATGAAATTCCCTTGGAAATTCTAAAAGAAATTGTTGCTGAAACTGTCAGTTTTGAAATTCCCCTGATCAAAATCAATGAACAGATCTCTATACTCGAGCTGTTCCATGGTCCTACTCTGGCTTTTAAAGATATCGGTGCGAGATTCATGAGCCGCTGTCTGTCTTATTTTCTGAAAGATCAACAAAAAAAAGTTACTGTTCTTGTGGCAACTTCCGGAGATACCGGAGGCGCTGTTGCCCATGGGTTTTATAAAATCCCACAAATTAATGTGGTTATTCTGTATCCTAAAAACAGAGTAAGCCCGGTTCAGGAGAAACAGTTGACTACATTGGGCGAAAATATTTCAGCATTGGAAATCAATGGCAGTTTCGATGATTGTCAGAATCTTGTCAAGCAGGCTTTTTCGGATGAAGAAATCAACAGCCAGTTATTTTTGACGTCTGCTAATTCTATCAACGTTGCAAGATGGCTTCCCCAGCAGATTTATTATTTAATCGCATTAAAGCAATGGATCCAAAACCATAAGGAACATCCAGTAATCTGTGTACCAAGCGGAAATTTCGGAAATATTTGTGCCGGGCTGCTGGCTCATTTCAGAGGGCTGCCTGCCAGTCATTTTATTGCGGCCTGTAATGCCAATCATGTAATTCCTGATTATTTTAAAACTCAGAATTATCAGCCTCAAAAAGCCGTTGCTACTTTATCCAATGCTATGGATGTAGGAAATCCGAGCAATTTTGTGAGAATCCTGGAACTTTTCGGACATGAGTTTGATGCTTTAAAAAATAAAATATCTGCATATTCCATTGATGATGACGAAACAATGAGCACCATCTCGGAAGTCTATGAGAAATACGGATATATTCTGGAACCTCACAGTGCTGTCGCATTTGCTGCAATGGAACAATATCTGCAGAAAAATCCAGGACAAAAAGGATTTATCCTCGGAACTGCGCACCCTGTAAAATTCGCCGATGCTGTGGAAAAAGCAATCCATACTCAGATTGAAATTCCGGATTCATTGAATGAGCTTATGAAAAAGGAGAAAAAAACTGTAGAAATAAATTCAGATTTTGAAGAATTAAGACGATTTTTGCTTCATAAAATATGAGGCAATGAGCAAAATATATCTTGAAGATGTACGAATATATGCGTACCATGGCGTACTTCCTGAAGAAAACATTATCGGGACGTATTATATTCTGAATGTAGAACTTCATACTGATCTGTGGAAAGCTGCAGCATCCGATGATTTGCATGATACCATAAGCTATGCAGATATCAACGATATTCTTCACAAGGAAATGAAAATAAAATCCAAATTACTGGAACATGTAGCAGGAAGAATAATCTCAACAATCCACAACAGCTTTCCACAGATTGATTATATTAAATTAAAAATTACCAAAACAGCCCCACCTATGCAGGGAGAAATGACAGGTGCCAGTATTGAGCTGGAAAAGAGCTTTAAACCGGAAAATTAAAATTCTTATTTTCGTTTATTAAAAAACATACAAATTGAAATTCGTTAAAATATTATTTTTAGTAGCAGGTATCAGCGTTTTTGGCCAGACCAACGTTGATAATCAGCTGGCAGCTTATAACTTTCCAAAGATAAAGTCCAGTATTACGATGCCTGTGACCATTCCTCTTTCGGAACTGAGCAATATGATTAATGCTTCTGTGAAAGAACTTGTTTACCAGGATGACTCCTATACAGACAATAATAATGATCAGTTTAAAGTAAAAGTATGGAAAACCAGGCCTATTCGTCTTGTAGGCGGAACCAGTCAGAATCTGTTGATTGAAGTTCCGTTAAAAATATGGGCAGAAAAAGGAATCGGAACTCTGGGAGTATATACTTATCAGAATACTACCTTTGAAACTGTAATGTCATTCAATACAACCGTTACTTTTAAAAATAACTGGACCATTACTACCAATACACAGCCCAATGGCTTCAGGTGGGTAACAAAACCCGTTCTTGATTACGGAAGAATACAGATTCCCATTACCTCTATTGTTGAAAAAAGCTTAAAAGAACAGCAGGAAAAATTCTGTAAGACAATAGATCAACAAATGGCTACACAGCTGAATTTCCAGCAATATGCCTTAATGGCCTGGAATACATTTTTGCAGCCTTTCAATATCTCTGAAGAGTATAATACATGGCTGAAGGTAAGCCCCGTGGGAGTCAACATTACTCCTTTGAAATTTTATGGAAACCAGATCAATGCTACGCTTGGTGTTGATATTTATTCCGAAACCTTTACAGGAAATAAACCAGCAGCTTCTTCACCGGTAACCAGTGTTGCTAATTTCAACTCCACTCCTACTGTTGCAGATAAGTTTATTTTACAAACTACGGCCAATATCCCTTTTACAGAGGCAAGCAATATGGCAAGAAAAACTTTCCTGAATAAGGAGTTTGATATTCGTGACTCTAAAGTGAAAGTAACTGACATAAGAGTATATGGCGTTGATAACAGAGTGGTTATTGAAGCTCAGACCGACGGTTATATAAAAGGTACAGCCATTATTTCCGGAATTCCGGTGTATGATGATGCAAAAAGAAAAATTGTTTTATCAGAGACCAAATTTAAACTGAAAACGAATAACTTTCTTCAAAAAACAGCTTCTCTCCTGTTTCAAGGGAAAATTGTAAAAATGATTGAAGAGGAATATGGTATTCCAACTCAGGAACTGGAAGAAACATCAAGAAAAAGTATTGAAGAAGCTTTTAATAAAGAATACTATAAAGGGTTAAAGATGAACGGGAAAGTATTCAACCTGAAACCTAGTAAAATTCTACTCAGCAATACCGGAATTACAGCCGTTATTGACACAAATGCCTCATTAAAATTACTGGTCAACGGATTTTAAACACATTAAATAAAACTAACCATTAAAAAAACTAATAATCAACCATGAAAAGAATTCTAAATATTGTTGAATATAATAAGGCCTCATCATGGATGAGGCTTGCCAATAATTTCCTGGATTTTATAATACTATATGTTATTAATTATATCCTCTCTATTATTTCTAATTTTCTTTATGAAGTAACTTCAATTGAGTTTTTCTACCTGTATAGTAATGGAAATATATTATGGCAATTCTTTATTGGAAATTTCAATTATTGTCTTTATTACTTTTTAATGGAAAACTATTTAGATGGGAGAACCGTTGCAAAGTATATTACAGGAACCAAAGTTATCAGTACAGATGGTACAAAACCAACTACCCGACAAATTATTCTCAGAAGCCTTTCCAGAATTGTTCCTTTTGACGGACTATCATTCCTTGGAGTAAACGGATGGCACGATAGCTGGAGCTATACAAGAGTAATTAACATCAAAAATTATCAGGCTGAAATTCAAGCAAAAAGCGAAATCGAGGCTCTTGGAAAGAAAGAAATTGCTTAAAAACTTTTGTTCATAAAGAAATTTTACTATATTTGCACACCTCAAAAATGGTAAAAATGGTACTTTGGCCGAGCGGCTAGGCAGTGGTCTGCAACACCATCTACAGCGGTTCGAATCCGCTAGGTACCTCAGAAAAAACCTCTAAATAACTTAGAGGTTTTTTTGTTTTCATATCTTTAATTTTTTCAAATATTCCATTCTTTTTTTATCATCAAAATTACTTATGAAAAAAACAGTAATCTTCTTCATCATTTCATTTGCCCTTGCCCTTTTGAATGGATATTTTTTTAATTACATTAATGATGTCTATTTTCATTTCGACGTAAATCAGAATAAACATACTAATATTTCAAAAGATGAATTAAATTTCATTGCCATATTCATTGCCCCCTTTCTGGAGACTTTTCTATTTCAGTATCTCCCCTACTTGATCTTAAGTAAATGGATAAAGCTCAACAATAAAGCATTTTGCATAATCATTATGAGTATCATTTTCGCGTCAATGCATTATTATAATTGGCTATATATTGTTATGACATTTTTTGGAGGTATTATTTTAAATAACCTTTATATATACTACAACAAATACGTCCATACCTACAGTTTTATCTTAACAGTACTCTTCCACGCGTTATTCAATCTTTATGGCTTTTTATTTATAATGTGAATTTTCCTTTTTTAATAATACAAAACAAGCACTTCCAGATCAGAGAAGAGCTTGATAGTAAATGCAAAAAAATATGGATAGAAAATTATCTTACTCAAAAATAAAGGGTTGATCAATTTACTTTTATAAGCAGCGTCATAGTAAAACAAAAATCCTCGGAAATTCCGAGGATAAAAACTAATAACCATGAAAACTCAAATTAAACATGAGTTACATTTCTATATTGAAAAATCGTGCCAAGAATGCCAATTCTGAGAAAAAAAAGAATTTTACTCTGATGGTTTCCATTTTACAATTTCAGCATTTTAAACCGATTTTATTGATGCTTTAAAAAGCACTTCATAATTAATTATAATTAATTAAAAAAAATCCAACATGCCGGTAAAAATATTAAAAATAAAATAATTTACAATTTGATAATATACCAGTCATATTCAGAAAATAAAAATTTTCAAATATTTAGTCAGTGAAAAAGAAATCAATACCAAATTGGCATAATTTATTCTTCATATAAATCAATCCAATAAATTTAAATCATCATGGCACAAATAATTTTTAGTAAAGAAGATTTTACGAAAAGCAATGAAAAAGAATATCAGTTGGAGTATACCGTAAATGAAATAGGTAAAGGCTCTGATCTTATTGTAGAAAGATTAACCGAAAAAGGAGACTATGAGGTCATTCAGGCTCCCCTGCGAAGATCAAATAATAAAGTATTCATCATTTGGGATACCCCTTTTGATGGCAGAATACTCTTTGATCTTTAAAACATTTTGACATTATTTATATGAAAAAGCCCCCAAAAAAATGGAGGCCTCAAAAAACACAAATGATGAAAAAAAATTTTATATCAGAGATAAAAATTATTTTATCTATTAATTCTTAACCAAAGATATACCACTCTTTTTTTTTATTTTATGAGTACAGTCATAAAATTTTTATTACTTTTAAATAGTAAGCTATCCCGCCAGCAGACAATATTTCTCAAAAAAAGACAATAAACAATGCCGTTTTAATTCCTATTCTTCGGCTCTTCTCAAATATCCCCAAACTGATTCCCTGAAAAACAGTATTATAAGGTATAATTCACACTCATAGATTTCAAAATATAATAAAAAATATCAGATATCCTATGATCATAGTAATATTTTCCACATATCTTATTTTATAATTTCGCAGCATTAATTCAAAACAACGTGATAATTTTTTCTGTACTTATAGCCAACTATAATAATGGAAAGTATTTCAAGGAATGCTATGATTCATTAATCAGTCAAACCCATGGAAACTGGGAGGTGATTATTGTTGATGATGCCTCTACAGATGATTCCGTAGAAATTATACAATCTCTTATCAAGGATGATTCCCGCTTCAGACTCTATCATAATGCAACGAATAAAGGTTGTGGCTTTACAAAAGCTGCCTGTATGAAATATGCCCAGGGAGATTTGTGTGCCTACCTGGACCCTGATGATGCACTTTATCCGGAAGCATTGGAAAAAACAGCTCAAGAATTTGTTGACAGAGATGATCTTACAGCCGTTTATTCCCAAATGATGCTATGTGATGAAAACCTCACCCCTGAAAGAGTGTATGCCGGTACCAAGCAGATTTACAATAACCGCCATTTTTTCAACTGCCCCATTCAGTTTGCTCATTTCTTTGCATTTAAAAAAGAGACTTACTTAAGAACAACTGGAATTAATCCTAATCTGAAAAATGCGGTAGATCAGGATCTCTATTTAAAAATACTTGAACAGGGAGAAGCTAAATTCATCAAAGAACCTCTATACTTGTACAGGCTGCATTCTGATGGAATATCCCAGGATAATGCAAAACAAAGCGCAAAAGAATCGTTTGCCAGAGTAATACATGATACAATGAAAAGACGGGGAATAAAAACCATCAATAACCAGACTGTTCCTGAGGTTTTCACCAGTTCACAGGAAATCTACAGCCTTATCAGGTATCAGACTAAAAAAATGCACCGGTTAATCAGTAAAATAAAAGTCAAATTAGATAATATATAAAAACAAAAGACTCTTCGAAACGAAGAGTCTTTTTGATAAAATATGGAATGAAAATGTTCTTATACTCAAAGTTACCATCTCTCTACCAATTATTATATGAGCAGAATCATAAAACTTAATGAACACAAACGGCCTCCATTAGGAGGCCTAAAAAACACAAATGATGAAAAAAATCTATTTAGAAAAATCCAAACAGAATATCGTAGAATCATTCAATACAACTATAATTATTACATTTTTTCAGAATATAATACAATAGAGAAACAGAGAATGAATACTTATTAAGAATCAAACGGCATCCCGAAGGCTGAATTAATAATAATTTATATGATTATAGCAATTATTTAAATTTTATTCAATATAAAATCTTTAAAAACAAAATAAAAATTGCAAATAATCATTTAATAATTAAAAAAATACTCATTTTCGGAAAGGGTAAATTTAGTTAAATATTTTTTCGCTCACAAGACCTATTCCTCCCAAATGATCGGAATATACACTGTAATATATCCATCAGAATCTACCTGTGCGTCCGAAACCGTAGCCATTACAGTTCCATACCCTACCCAGCCCCCTTGTCCCTGCATAGCAGAAAAGGTATAAGTTCCCGCAGGAAGACCTTCATAATATTGTGGCACCGACTGAAATCCACCACTGTAATAGGTATCATACACCTCTCCGGTAACCATGTTTTCAGCAAGAAAACTTCCTACATCATAATTTCCGGAAAGAATTTTCGTCCCGCTTTTTGAAAGAAGACCATAACGAATCTTATAAGTCTGAGCCTTTGGTGCAGTATCGGCTATCTCCGAACAGTTTTTACTATTCTCTACTATTTCCGTGGAGGAAAATGATGTTACAACAGCTAGCAATCCGATACATGCTGATACTGTAAAAATTGATTTTTTCATATTAAAAAGTAATTTGGTACTCAAAAATAGTTAACTTATATGAATTGAGTAAAAACTATCAATGAACTAAAATTTACAAATCCAGATTCCGGAACGGTCTAAAATAGAATGATACATTTACTTAAGTAGTAATTTTTCTTTTCTGAAGATTTTTTTAACATAAAATCAAATTTCAATACCAAACGCATAAAATCCCCATCAATAATAGAAAAGTGAACAGTATTTAAAATTAATTCACTTTTCTCTGATCAATTTTAACACTCATTAACTAAATTTTGGCTTCATAATTGAAAATACAATTAAATCAAAGTCGTTTGGCTTTATCTTATTAAAATTTGAATTATGAGAAAGATAGTATTAGCAGGTTTTTTATCCGTTCTTTTGATGACGGCCTGCAAGAAAGATGACAGAACTGCAGAGAAGTCACTGGAAGTACAGAAACTTGAATTTCAGGCCAGACAACTTGAAATAGAAAAACAAAAACTGGCTATTGAAAAAGAAAAGATGGTCTATGAAGCTCAGAAAAAAGCAGACAGCATATCTGAAACCAAAAAGGCAAGAGCTGCTGCTGAAAATAATTCAAGACCACAAGTGATCAGAGAAACAAGAACAGTATATAGAGACCGAAACTCAAATTCCGGTTCATCAGGAAGCAGCAACGGAAGTTATGCTAATAACGGAAGTGGAACCTCACAGGGAACTACTCAGAAAAAAGGGTGGAGCAAAGCTGCTAAGGGAACCGTCATTGGTACTGTAGGTGGGGCTGCTGCCGGAGCCCTTATCGCTAAGAAAAACAGAGGACTTGGAGCTGTAATTGGTGGTGTTGTAGGAGGTGCAACAGGATATACTATTGGTAGATCACAAGATAGAAAAGACGGAAGGGTACAACCCCGTTAATAAATATTTTCACAATAAATATAAAGATTGCTTATTTTTAAGCAATCTTTTTTTATGCTATTGATTCTGTTTTCTTCAATTCTCATCATTCCTGTCTTAATGGGTTGGGGGAAAATCATGGAAAATATATCAGGGATTTTATTTGAGGGAATCTCAGGAAAAATCCTATCCGGAATTCTGGGAACAAGTCTGATATGGACACTTATTTCTTTTTTTTATCCTTTAAATATCTATGTAGAAACAGTCTCGATACTTTTGGGATTATTCTTTTTTTCTAAAAACAAACTCTACCAGGAGTTCTACCAGTTTTCAAAGAAAGATTTCACACTCTTCAGTGCCGCAACTCTTATTATCATACTCTCGGGTTCTTATTATCCTTATATATTAGATCATTTTGGGTATTACATCCCCACCATCCAATGGCTTACAGAATATGGACTGGTAAAAGGAATTTCAAATGTAGATCTCACGCTGGGACAAATGTCTGTCTGGCATATTTTTCAGGCTGGATTTTCCAATTTTTCTGACCCTTTTTTAAGAATCAATGCTGTATTACTTATTGTTTACACCATTTATATCATCGAAAGAAAAAACTGGATACACCTTTGTTTCCTACCGGTTTTATTATTGTTTTCACAATCTCCAAGCCCGGACCTTCCTGTCATTATTTTTTCACTGATTATCTTAACTGAACTCATAGCCGGAAACAGAAATACTACGCTTCTTTTTGCTTTTTCAGTTTTTGTTTTTGCTATAAAACCTACCATGATATGGCTGCCCCTATTAGTATTCTTGAGCTCCGTTTTTATTTTCAAAAACAATTTCAGACCATTACTTTTAGGAATTCTGATTCTTTTGCTATTCTTTATTAAAAATATATGGACATTTGGTTTTCCTGTTTTTCCTGTAGCAATGGGCGATTTGGGTGTATCCTGGAAACCGAATCCGGAGGTTTTAAAAATTTCGTCACAGTTTGCCATCATGAAAACCTATGATATGCAGTATACGTATGAAGAAATTCAAAAATTTTCAACAGCAGATTATATTAAAAACTGGTTTTCTCTGGAAGGAATCAAATCAAAGATTAATATTCTTTTTGTTTTAAGCTTAGTTGTTTTTTCTGTATTTGCCTGGATCAAAAAAAGAAAACTCATCACGATGATCTGTATTTCATTATTGATAAAAAGTATATTGATCCTTGCGTTTTCCGCTCAATACAGATTTTTTATAGATGTTTTCTTCGTGGTAGTCTTTGTTATGTTTAATGAATATTTTAATAAGAAGAAATCCATTATTATTTTTTCAGTTTTAAGCTTATTTTTCATTTCAATGTTATCCTTTCCTGCATTGATACAAAAATATATTCCGAGTTTCAGAGTGGGAAGCTTTATGACAGGATTTGAAAAAGAACAGCTCTACAAGCCCTCAACTTACGAATATCATCAGTTTAATACATTTAAAGTCGGGAATTTTAAATTTAACGTGTCTCACAATTACCCTTACAGTTTTGATACTCCTCTTCCTGCAGTTACCCCGTTCTATATTTTTGATGATGTAAAAGCAGGAATTTTTCCCCAGCTTTTGGAAGGAAATGATCTCAAAAAAGGATTTATCTGGAAAAAAATGACTCCAGAAGAAAAAAAAGAGGCCCAAAAGGTTATCAATAATATCAAAAACAGTGATAAATAGAACAAATCCAGAAACTTTATTATCTGAAGAAAAAAAGGTAATTTTGTACTATGTTCAACACATTAGGTAATCTTCTTAGTCTTACAACATTTGGAGAAAGTCACGGAGTGGCTTATGGCGGTATCATCACTAATTTTCCGGCAGGTTTAACGGTAGATCTCGATAAAGTTCAATACGAATTGAACCGGAGAAAACCTGGCCAGTCAGCAATTGTTACTCAAAGAAAAGAAAGTGACACAGTAAAGTTTCTTTCAGGAATCTTTGATGGAAAAACAACAGGTACCCCAATTGGTTTTGTCATTGAAAACGAAAATCAGAAATCAAAAGATTATGATCATATCGCAGGGGCATATCGCCCAAGCCATGCAGATTTCACTTATGACCAGAAATTTGGTTTCAGAGACCATCGTGGTGGTGGAAAATCTTCTGCCAGAGAAACCATGAACTGGGTGGTTGCCGGAGCACTTGCCAAGCAGCTTTTACCAAACATTGAGATCAATGCTTACGTTTCTTCCGTTGGTGATATTTTCTGTGAAAAACCTTATCAGGCTTTAGATTTTTCCCAAACGGAAAGCAATGATGTTCGTTGTCCTGATGCTGAAACAGCTGAAAAGATGATTTCAAGAATCAAAGAAATCAAAAAAGAAGGTAACACTATTGGAGGGACAATCACTTGTGTAATTAAAAATGTTCCTGTGGGAATTGGTGAACCTATATTTTCAAAACTACAGGCTGAACTTGCAAAAGCAATGCTGAATATCAATGCCTGCAAAGGCTTTGAATATGGAAGCGGTTTTTGCGGTGCTAAAATGACCGGAAAAGAGCACAATGATGCTTTCAATACAGATTTCACTACAAAATCGAATCTTTCCGGAGGTATCCAGGGTGGAATTTCCAACGGAATGGATATTTATTTCCGTGTAGCCTTCAAACCTGTGGCCACTATTCTAAGACCTCAGGACAGCATTGATAAAGACGGAAATCCTGTAATCGTAGAAGGAAAAGGACGTCATGATCCTTGTGTGGTTCCAAGAGCGGTTCCGGTAGTGGAAAGCCTTGCGGCATTTGTATTGGCAGATCTGTTTCTGATCAACAAAACAAGAAATATCAATAATTTTTAACATAAATATTTTTGGTAATGAAAAATTACTGGGATAAAGGAATTTCTTTTGAGGAGTATCTTCAGATTGCAAAAGAAAGATTAGAGAATCCTGCCAACCAACAGGAAGCTGACTATAAACAATATTATGAGCTGGGTCTTCAGAGAATGGACCGAACGGTAAAAAAATACATTCCGGATGAAGAGCAGCTGAAAGAACTTGCTGCCAAAAATTTTGACGGAAAGATTTTGATTATTTCTGAGGCCTGGTGTGGAGATGCAAGTGCAACAGTTCCTGCTGTCTTCAGATTTTTTGAAGGACATAATGAAGTAAAAGTATTTCTGAGAGACAGTGATAAGAGCTTAATTAATCAGTTTCTGACCAATGGCACAGAATCTATTCCTAAGGTGCTTATTCTTGATAAAGACCTGAATGTAAAAAATTCATGGGGTCCTCGTCCGAAATATGGCTATGAGCTGTTGATGAAATATAAGGCTGATCCTGAAGCGTACCCGAAAGATATGTTCTACAATGATCTGCAGATATATTATGCTAAGAACAGAGGAAAAGATGCTGTTCAGGAAATTTTAGATCTTCTATAAAAAAGAGAAATGAAAAAGAGTATTATTTATATTGTAATAATAGCGATCATTGGTATTGTTGCATTTGTTCCGGGAATAAGAAATTTTCTAAAGGATACATTTTTCCCTGTGGCAACCATTGAAAATGCCGTACATATCAGTGAAGAAGATTATGATATAGAACTTAAAGGAATCAATGCACCCAGTACGAATCTTAAAAACTTTAAGGATAAAGGGATTTTCCTGAATTTCTGGGGAACCTGGTGTCCGCCGTGCAGAAAAGAATGGCCTTCTATTCAGAAACTGTATGATACCAGAAAAGACCATGTAGATTTTGTTTTGATCGCCATGAATGATAAGGAAGAGGATGTAAGGAAGTTTTTGAAAGAAAATAACTATACCGTTCCTGTATATATTGCGCAAAGCCCAATTTCTGAGAAAATTCTTCCCAAAGTATTCCCTACCACTTTCCTACTGGATAAGCACGGAAGAATTCTCATTAAAGAAGATGCTACAAAAGACTGGAACACAGAAACTGTGCATCAGTTCATTGACAATATTATCAAATAATATTTTAACTAAATTTTATAATTTATTGGTACAGGATTTGTGAAATTTATAGCATTGAAAAATTTATTAAATCCAAACACAAAATGAAATATTCAAAATTAAATCTTGCAAAAGAAGCCATCAATCATAAGGGCTTTATAAAAAAGATCCCTGATATTTTCAGAATGGTCAAAATGTGGAGAAAAGGAGCTTATCCAATGAAATCCATAGACATTATTCTTCCTTTACTGGGAATTTTATATGTACTCTCTCCTATTGACCTGCTTCCTGAATTTGTGATACCGGTACTTGGAGTTATGGATGATTTGGCAGTATTGTCACTCACCATTCCTAAGCTCATCAAAGAGGTTGACAAGTTTTTATTATGGGAAGCCGAACAAAAATACAGAGGCGCTCAAATTATTGATGCTGAAATCGTAAAATAATAGTTTATTATATTTTTCACACCATCCTGGTCAATCCGGGGTGGTTTTTTATTGACAAATGAACGATAAATTTTTAAGCCTTATTTCAATTCCTTAAATTTGCAATATCTAATAAAAAATAATGGAAAGTAAAAAAGAATTCTTCTTAGAGTGCTACAAACTAGGCATCATCAAATTTGGTAGGTTTACCCTAAAAAGTGGTATTGAAAGTCCTTTTTATGTAGACTTAAGACCTTTGGCTTCAGATCCTAAAATTTTAAAAAATCTTGCTAATTATTTATTGGAAATGCTTCCATTGGATAATTTTGATTTAATCTGTGGAGTTCCTTATGCTGCTCTTCCTATGGCGACGGCAATGTCACTGGAAAGCTACATTCCATTAATTATTAAAAGAAAAGAAGCTAAAAGCTACGGTACAAAAAAACTGATTGAAGGAATTTATCAGAAAGGACAAAACTGTCTTTTGGTAGAAGATGTGATCACATCAGGAAAATCTTTGCTGGAAACCATTCCTGAAATAGAACAGGAAGACCTTAAAGTTTCTGATATTGTAGTAGTATTGGACAGAGAGCAGGGAGGAAAACAATTATTGGAAAGCAAAGGATACAGAGTACACACGCTTTTCAACATTTCGGAAGTATGTGATATTCTTCAGGAAACCGGTGAATTGTCCGATGAAGAGGTAAAAAGAATCCAGGATTTCCTTCAGGGGAACCATATTCAGTTTGAGGAAGAAACAAGATCTTCTTACGAGCAGAAACTTCAGACTACACAACATTCTGTTTCAAAAAAATTACTGGAAACAGCTTTAGCAAAAAAATCAAACCTTATTGCTTCCGCAGATGTTACTACCACTCAGGAGTTATTGGAGCTTGCTGAAAAAGTAGGTCCACATATTATTGCTTTAAAAACACATATAGATATTATTTCTGATTTTGATTACGAAAAAACAATCACACCTTTAAAAGCTATCGCTGCAAAACACCAGTTCTTACTGATGGAGGACAGAAAATTTGCTGATATCGGCAATACACAGGAACTTCAGTTCACAAGCGGTGTTTTCAAAATTACAGATTGGGCAGATTTCGTAACATCTCAGGTTATCGGAGGTTTTGAATCTTTAGACTGCTTCCACAATGTAGGAGTAGTAGCTATTGTAGGAATGTCTTCTAAAGGAGCTCTGACTACTGCGAGCTATCGTGAAGAAGCTTTAAAAGTAGCTTTGTCTCACCCTAATGTCATTGGTGGAGTATCTCAGAACAAAATACCTGAGGACCTTTTATTATTCACTCCGGGAGTTAATCTTGCAGATTCAGGAGATGGTAAAGGCCAGCAGTACAATACCCCGGAACATGTTTTCAAAACGCTGCATACAGATTTTATCATTGTAGGAAGAGGAATCTACAAATCTGATAATCCTGAAGCATCTGCGATTACTTATAAGACAGAGGGTTGGAATGCGTATATTAATTCTTTGGAAAAAAAAGCAATTCAGGGTTAAAATCCTATAAAGTATATACAAAATAAGTTATATTTGGGCTTTATCACGAATATTTGAAAAAGATCAGCATTTGCCTTATTTTGTTCTGGGGAGTCGCACAGGTTTCTGCACAGAAAGACAGTATCTATATTGATGCTAAACTGTCTCCTGACAAAAAGAACCTTGAGATCAGTCAGGAAATTGTTTATTACAATCATTCTGAAAAAGACCTGCAGACCATAAAACTCCTGAATTGGGTTTCCGCCTACAACAGACGCGGAACTTCTTTAGTCTACAGAAAACTGGAAGACAGAAATACTGATTTGCATTTTGCAAAAAGCGAGCAATTAGGAAAACTTCTTGAACTGAATATTAAAAATTCTGAAAATGAAGTTATTCCTGTCAATACACTCTCAGATGAAAATCTTTTTATTCCTCTGAAAAATGTATTAAAACCTGGCGAAAGCGTCACTTTACAGTTGCAATATCGGATGCAGCTTCCCGATAAAACCTTTACGGGATACGGAACATCCGCTCAGAATACTGTATTAAAATATTTCTTTATTGTTCCGGATCATTTTGATCCGGACAATATTTCCAAAAGAAACTACCACGACATTGAAGAACCGGTAAGTTTCAATACTTTCTGGACCGTCAACTTTGATATTCCTGTAAATAATTTCGTGGAAGGTAATCTTCCACAGGTTCAGATGAACTCATTCAAGGGATATCTGGATTCGGATCCTGAGTTCCTGATTTCTCCGACCGGTTATCCTTCAATAAAAACCAATGTAGATGGCGTGGAAACCGAAATTAAATTCGGTTATAACCTTAATCCGGAAGAAAAACAAAATCTTGAATTTTACCTTCCCCTACAATTAAAGTTCCTGAAAGAAAGAATCGGCATTCTTCCGAAAAGTATTTTTATTTCTGATAAATTCAGAGCTAAGGAAGACTTTTTCGGAAATAATGATATTGCTTTCTGGAAATTCAGATTTCAGTTATTTACCAATGCTGAAAAGACCGATATGGATTATTTTGGAATCATTGCCAAGAAAGTTCTTGATGAAAACGTTATTGCCGATAAAGAAAAAGACCATTGGTTCAAAAACGGTTTAAAATCCTACCTGGAAATTCAGTATCTGAAAAAATTCTATGCTGATACAAAACTTTTAGGGACACTTCCTGAAACCAGAATATTTGGACTTAAACCTTTAAAATTTTTCCATGCATCCAAAGTAAAACTTCTGGATCGTTACGGACTTTCTTATCAGTACATCATGCTGCAAAATCTTGATCAGAAGATTGATGAGCATTTTCCTGTTTTAAGCAACTTCAACGACATGGCTGTCAGCAGTTTTGAAACCGGAAGTCTTTTTAATTATTCAGCGGATAAAATGGGATATGACAACTTTAATGATATTGTAAAAGATTATATTTCTCAGAATACCGGAAAAAAAATTAATCCTGAAAATTTCCTGACTTCTCTTTCTGAGAAAAATAAATCATCAGCCTATCTTTCAAACTTTTTGAAACAGAAAAACAGAGTTGATTTTAAGTTAAAAAACATTAAAAAAACCAACGATTCCCTGGAGATAAAGATTACAAAAAATACAGATATTTCCATTCCTGTAAAGCTGGAAACCGAGACCAGAGAAGGAGAAAAAAAGACGTATTGGATAGATACTGAAGAAAATGAACGTATTACCAATCTGTCACTTCCTGCTTCGGATAATATCTATAAAGTTACATTAAACAGTGGCTACATTTTCCCTGAATCTAATTACAGGGATAATTTTCTGTATGCAAAAGGAATCTTTTCTAATGCAAAAAAGATCAAGCTTAAATTGATAAAAGACATTCCGAATCCGGAATATAACGAAATTTATATAACTCCAAGAGTGCGTTTCAACAATACGTATGATAAATTCCTTTTGGGAGTTAACTTAAAAAACCAATCTTTATTTGATCAGAAATTCCTGTATTCAGTTACGCCGACCTACAGTACCGGAACAGGAAAACTGACAGGCTCGGGTGCTGTTTCCTACTCTATTCTGCCTGCCGAAAGTATTATCCGAAGCTTAACTTTTGGTGTTTCCGGTTCTTATTTCCATTATGATTATGGATTAGCCTACAGAAAGAGTTCAATAGCTTCCTCTATCAATTTCAGAAAAAACCCCAGAAGTACGGTAAGCAGGAGCATCGGAGTTTCCTACAATTATTTTGAAAGAGATCTGAGCCCTAAAATGATTGCCAATAATGACTACAGTAAATACAACGTCTGGAGTGTTGGATACGGCTATAGTGACAGCCAGATGATCCATGAAAAAAGCTTTAGTCTGAGCACCCAGGGAATGGAGGATTTTAATAAAATAACAGCTGAAGGTTTTTACAGATGGGAATTCGCTCCTAAACAGAAGCTAAGTTTACGTTTATTTGCCGGATATTTCTTAAGAAACAATACCCGAAACAACCTTTTCGACTATGGAATTTCAAGGGTTTCTAACTACTCTTTCTCTTATAATCTTCTGGGAGAAAGTGCCAGCAGCGGTCTCCTTTCACAACAGTTTATATTAGCTGATGGTGGCTTTAAATCGTTCCTGCCGGGAACGGCAAACCAATGGATCACTTCTGCCAATGTAGATTCAAGTGTATGGAAAATTTTCCACGTGTATGCTGATGCAGGAGTTTATAAAAACAAAGATCTTCCTGCCAAATTCATATGGGATACCGGAGTTAAAGTAAGAATCATCCCGGATTTCCTGGAAGTTTATTTCCCGATACAGTCTTCTTTAGGATTTGAACCTTCCTTTAAAGATTATGGAAAGCGCATCCGATATACATTGATTCTTAATCTTGGTTCCATTATCAATGCCGCAAGAAGAGGCTGGTATTAAGTTTATTAAAGTAAAAAAACTATTGTGGATATCTTTGTGAACTACATTTCAATGAATGATATTTCTTATGTTAAAATAAAAGAACAGCTTGTATAAATAGGCTGTTCTTTTTTATTAAACTAATCTTTTATAATTTTCTGTGAAATCGGAATATTATTAATGGTTCCGGTAACAATATAAGTTCCTTTGGGAAGCTCAGCAATGTCAAGAGTTAAGGCCAATTTCGTAGGTGATTTCTTCACAATCTGCCTGAATGTATCATAGACTTTTACATCTTTCACTTCAGTCCCGAAAACAATTTTACTGTCCTTTATAAAAGGATTCTGTACAAAACCGGATTTCACACTGCCTTCCAGGGAAAAGTCAGCGCCATTATCATTGCTGCCTACTAATGTTCTTTTTATAGCTGTGGTTGTGGTTGGAGAAGGAGCAGGCCCATCTCCTTTAAACTGATCTGCATTTGATCCGTACCCTACAAAGTCCAGCACATTGGATGCAGCAGGTCCTGTCACCTGTACGATATTTCCTGCTAAAGCAATTTTTCCGGAGACACTGGAAATTCTTAATCCGGAAGATTTGTTGGGTGTTCCATCAAAATTGGTAATAGCAGTTGCAATAAAATCCGGTGTGGGTAAATTTTCAACACCTCCATCAATGGCTGATTCCTGAATCAAATAGGTTTCTTCAGGGCCCAGCGTAAAATCCGGAAGTGTATGATATTCAGTAAAAGCTCCTATTGCCGGAGCGTATTGTATACTTGCTCCAGTCAAAGAAACCAAATTCGTTCCGATATTTTTGAGCACAATATAATTATTCTTCAATACGGCACCTGAATTTGCATTTCCGCCATAAATCTCATTAATGACAATCTGAGCATTTGAAAAGGCAGCTAATGATACAAGCCCGACAAGAGTAAAGATTTTTTTCATCGTAATAATTTTTAGAAATGGATTTGTAATAAAAATATCAAAAACAATACCACCAAATTAAGAAATAAACACCATACAAAGATCTAAAAAACAGTAAATAATCGTATAAAAAAACAGCCGCTTCAATGAAGCGGCTGTTTGTATTTTTTATCTCAAGAGATTAGTCTTTAAGAACTTTTTGAGAAACAGGTTGGTTATTTACTGTACCTGTTACGATATAGTTACCTTTTGCCAGTTCAGCAATATTGACTGTTTCGTTTTGTTTTACAGAACTTTCTTTTACAAGCTGTCCGAACATGTTGAAAACTTTTACATCTTTTACATCAGATCCGAAAACAATCTCATTATTTTTAACAAAAGAATTCTTTACAAAATTCCTTGATTTTACATTTTTAGTATCAATAACAGCTAGAGAAGCTGTAGATGAAGTAACAATTAAAGAAATATCATCTATTCTCCAGTTGGCAGTACCAAGAGATGGAGTTCCTGTCCCAGGACTGTCACTTCCATAGATTCTCAAGGTAACCGGAGCTGATTCTGCCCCTACCAGATTAGTACCTGAAAAAGTGATATTATTCAATGTCCATGTGCTGTTGTTGTTAACATTTACTGTACCTATCGCCGTTGTATAGTTATCAATGCTGGAATATACTGTAATCTTTCCAGGTCCTGTAGAAGTTCCTCTTGATCCTAAATTTAAAGAATTTAAAGTTACCTTATTACCAGCAACAGGAGTAACAGTTACACTAAAATAAGTACTTGCAGCAGTTGAAAGAGCCGCTTTAAAAGCAGCAGCACCAAAATTACTGGATCCGCTTGCTCCTGTATAACCAGAAGATACAGATGAAGTGGTAATTAAAGTAGTAGTACCGTTATTATTTCCCTGAGTTGCATCAAATGCTACACTTGAAATGTTAGCATTTGTACCAGAAATGGGATTTACAGAACTCCCGTCCCAAAGATAAGTTGTTTGTGCAAAAGCAACTGCACTCATTATTACTGTTGCAAAAAGAGAATAAATTTTTTTCATGATTTAAATTTTTTCGTTATTAATAATTTCTTTCCATAACAAAACTACATTCTAATTTTTTTTCTGAGACAATAAAGAGGTTAAGTTTTTGTTAATTATAGTTGACCCCTTAATGTTAACATTTTTTAATTATTTTTACGAATTATTTTTAAAAGTTGCGGAATTTCATCATTCTATTCGTTTTGTTCTTCTTAGGCATATTTTCAGGAAATGCTCAGGTATTTTCATGGAAAAATCCCAACGTTCCTGAAGACAGCATTAAAAGGGATAGTATTCTGGCTGCACGGCTGGAGCAGGATATCTTTGCAAAAGACACTCTGGATTTCATAAGAACACACAATAAGATCATTATTGATGAGGCTGTACTGGCAAAAAATGATAAAAAAAGATTCTTAGGAGAGCTTAATTCAAAGGGTTCTATTATCCGTGGAATTACTTTTGGTAACAACCAGGGACAATCTGTACAAAGTTCTATGGATCTTCAGATATCAGGGCGGTTGTCAAAAGATGTGACAATTTTAGCCAGTATTTCTGATCACAATCTACCTATTCAGGCTGATGGATATACTCAGACTTTAGAGGAGTTTGATAAAATTTATATGCAGCTTAACATTAAGGAAAAGTCTATTCTCAGAGCCGGACACCTTGATCTTGTAGAGGCTAAAAATTATTTTGCGAAATACCAGAGAAGAAGTATGGGACTTCAGTTCCAGACGGAATTCGGAAAGGAAAACAAAACATTGATAGATATCTCTGCCGGTGTTGCACGAAGTGAATTCCATAGAATTCGTTTTCAAGGGGTTGAAGGGAACCAGGGACCTTACCGTCTGACTGGTAAAAACGGTGAGCAGTTTATCACTCTGATCTCAGGTTCTGAGCAGGTTTTCATTGACGGTATCTTAATGAAACGAGGAGAAAACCAGGATTATATCATTAATTACAATACAGGTGAGGTTACTTTTACCAGTTTCCGTCCTATTTTCCAGCAGAATTTCATTACGATTTCTTATAACTACGCCAATAGAAATTATTCAAGATATTTATTTACCGGAAAACTTGAACATCAGAGAGAAAAATTCAAAGTGGGCCTAAACTGGTTCATGGAAAATGACAACAAAAACGCACCTCTCTCTTTAAATCTTTCCAAAGAAGATGAACAGATCCTTGCTGAAGCAGGTAATGACCCCAACCTGATGTATGCACCGTCAGGAGTTGTTACCGAATATGATGTGAATAAAATTTTATACAAATTAAACGCTGCCGGGAATTTCTACGAGTTTTCTACGGATCCCAGCTTAACACTTTATCAGGTTTCTTTTACTTATTTCGGAGTTAATCTGGGAGATTATAAAATAGCACAGACTACCAATAACGGACGTGTTTTTGAATATGTAGGGCCTAACGCCGGAGATTACAGAGCAGTAAGAAAACTTCCTTCTCCTCAGAAATCACAGGTATATTCCCTGAATTCTGAGTATTTATTGAATGAAGGAAAAATAGGCGCTGATATTTCCCTGAGTAATTATGATGTCAATTTGTTTTCATCAAAAGATTCTAATCAGAATATGGGCTATGCGTGGCGTATTTTCGGAAATAAAAGCTTTACGAAGAACACATGGAAGGGAACTCCAAGTTTTGAGTATCAGTATATAGACAGACAGTTTCATATTCTTGACCGTATCAATGATGTGGAATTCTCCAGAGATTTCAACCTTACACAGGAATTTAACCAGAAGACTCAAAACAGGTTTATTTTCAGCTTTCTGAACAAATGGAATAATAAGTCTACCTTAAACTACCGCGTCAATTATTTGAATGAACAGGACTCTTACAAAGGTCTTAAAAATGATCTGGATTTCGGATGGATCACAGGGAAACTCTTTACCAAAGGAAATTTATCTTATTTGAGTACCAATGCCACCCTTCAGGATACTAAATTTATCCGTGGAGGAATTTCAACTGAATTTACCGGTAAAAAAGGAAGCTGGGCCATCGGTGGAAGCATGGAACACAATGAGAAAAAGTACAATGACACTCAGCTTATGGATGTCACGAGTTTCAGCTGGAAAGAAATCTTTTTGCAAAAGAAGATCGGTGACAGTACGAGAACCAAGCTATTGGCAAAAGTATATATGAGAGATAATGACTCTGTACGTGACAACAGACTTCAGAATATGAATAATATTTTGGGGTTCATGGCCGAAAGTCAGATTATCAAAACGGAAAAAACTACACTAAATGCTCTAATCCACTACAGAAAATTTTTCTACTCTGGTGCAGAAGGTGATGTTACCCGAAATAATGATTTTGTAGTTGGGAATATTCTGTACAATCAACAGCTTTTCAGAAACGGAATGCGCCTTCAGGCTTTCTACGAACTTGGAAACGGGCAGGAAGCACAGAGAGAATTCCAGTACATTAAAGTAACGGATGGACAAGGTGTATATAAATGGACAGATTATAATGGAGACGGCATACAGCAGCTTGATGAATTTGAAATTGCCGAGTATTCCGATCTTGCCCAATATATTCGTGTGTATACCAATTCCGTAAGGTATATTCCTTCCAATAAAAATAAACTACAGTTGGCATTATTTGTTAATCCGGCAATCGTTTTCAATTCAGAAAACGGATTTTTAAAGCGTTGGAATTTCAATATTTCATTGAATTCCCAAAACTCATTCTATAAAAAGGATAAAGTTCTGGTCCTGAATCCTTTTGAAAAAAACAGCGATCAGATCCTTAAAAATCAAAATATACTTGCTTCAGTACAATTCAACCCGACTGACAAATCCGGCTGGAACGGTAACTACAGATTCATCACAAATGATAATCTTATTAATGCCAATTTTAGCAATGAAGAGCGTGAGCAAACCTCTCATTTCCTGAATATCGGATACTGGTTCAATAAAGAATTCAGAATCGATTGGGAAAACTCTGTTCATGACATCCAGAACTCCTCACAATTGTTCGCAACAAGGGATTACCGTCTTAATAATTTTGAGACAAAGCCTAAGGCCACTTATAAGTTCACAGATGCTATACAGGCTGAGCTGTCCTCTGCTTTCCGTCAAAAACAAAGGCTGGATGGTGAAGAACTTCTTAAAGCTTTTGATGTTACGGGAACTATCCAATGGGAGCGAAGAAAAACATCCATCCGCGGAAACTTCTCATTCATCAGCAATAATTTTACCGGAAACAATTTCAGTATTGTAGGAAACCAGATGCTTGATGGTCTGAAGCCAGGAAAAAACCAGGTATGGAGTGTATTTATTCAGCAGGCGATCAATTCGTTTATCCAGCTGAATCTTAATTATGAAGGAAGAAACTCCGGTGACAGAACCATTCATATCGGAAGTATGCAGGTAAAGGCAAGTTTCTAAGTTTAACAGGTTCTTTTTTACCATAAAAAAATCCCCAATAGTGATATTGGGGATTTATATTGGTTATAAATTCTTTTTATTTTTTAATAATTTTAAGTGACTGTGAACCTTTTTCGGTATTCACTTTTAAGATATAAATTCCTGCAGGAGCACGTCTCATATCTACAGAGCCTTTTTCTGCGTTGATTGTTTCACTAAGAACTTTTTGCCCTGAAGCATTATATACTTCAACATCTTTGATTCTGCTGTCATTATTGATGTAAAGGTAATCAACAACAGGATTCGGATAGAAATTGACTGTATTCTTTTTCGCTGCTTCATTTACAGCCAATACTGTTGCTGTAAATTCAAAACTTCCGAGATCCGGCGTTACAGCGTTTCTGGTATTGCCATCAGCATCCAATGTTACTTCAACAACCGGAGTTCCTTTATTATCGAGAGCTGCGTTTCCGGTACCAGATACATGGAAGTCTGTTGCAGATACAAATACCGGCAGAACACTTAAAGAATTTACGTTACCTCCAAATCCTGACTGGATATCAGCAAGGGTAGCTTTTGCAGCTCCTCCGATATACCCAAGATTAGTTCCGGAAGAATAAAAATTATTGTAGTTAATGGTAGAGAAAACACTGCTGGCTGCTCCGGCATAAATAGCATATTTTTCTCCTGCCTGGGTCTGGGTATTTACAAAAAGGTTATTTCTCACATCAATACCTCCTGCACCGGTTACTCCGCTTGTAATGTTTAAAGCAGATGGTCTCCCTGCAACAGTCTGGCTTACATCCATCACAACTGTATTATAATAAAGCTTATAACCTCCTCCTGCAGTAATGACAACTCCGTTTCCGTTATCATTTACGCCTCCGGTTGTTGCATATCCATAGCCGGCTACACCGCTTACAATATTATTGGCTACTAAGGTATTGGAGGTAAGGCTTGTTGTAGCAAGATATATTCCCTGCGCTCCATATCCGAATGTATTGGTATTTTTGATCCCGGATATTTTATTATTAGTGATAGTCATTCCATTTGTCAATGTACCTCCTGCATAAATTCCCGCAAACAGAGACCCCGTTCCGCTGGACGTAAAATTGGAAATGGTATTTCCTCTAATAATAATATTAGCTGCTGCAGAGGCACCTGTGTTACCGGAAGTAACAGTAATTCCGGAAACTCCTCCGGCACCGGTTCCTGTATAGCCAAGATTGGTAATGGTATTTGAAATAATTGAAGAATTAACCGTCGCTGTTGCAAACCAGATTCCTCTTTTTATTTCTGCATTGGTAGTTTCAAAATTTCCAAGGGTATTATTACTTACCGTCACTCCATCTGCACCCTGAACATAAATCCCCCCCAAACGGTTAGCATCTGCTCCTGAAGCACTTATATCATTACCCGTAACCAATGTATTATTTCCATTACCGGCTGCAGTAGCTGCAAATAAATAAATTCCCATGTATGCCTTCTTTACAGAATTATTTTGAATCGTTACATTATTAAAGAAACCTCCTGTAGGTGTAGTTGCTCCGTCATACATAACCAGAGCTGAAGAATTATTCATCCCGTTGATAATATTAAGATTTTTAACCATAATATTAGTATTCGCTGCTGCTGCAGAAGCCGCAATAAAGGTAAGTACCTGTGGTGCTGTCACAGAAGTATTGGTAAGGGTAAGGTCTCTTGTAGTTCCTGAAGCAGCATTACTTCCATCAAAAGTAATATTACTGCCCTGTATTCTCACTAAAGGTGCACTGGCCACATCCCCTGAAATGGCAGCCGTAACTCCTACTGCCGGTTTAATCGCAACAGAAGTGTAGCTCGTAGTACCACCACTGGCATTCAGACTGGCAGTTGCCGTTTCGGTTGTATTAGCTGTGATACTGATTGCAATAGCTCCCTGATGTGTTCCCGCATTAATAGCGTCAAATGCTCCCTTTAACGTAGTATAGGTTCCTGTAGCTGTACCTGCCGTAGCAGACACATTCACTTGTGAATAAAAATTTGATGCAGCAAAGCCTGCTATCAAGCAAAATAGAATTTTTCTCATATTATTAATTTTTATTAGTATTAAATATAAAGAATATTTTTCAATACAACATCAAAAACATTGAAAATCAAACATATAAACACGATAAAAATTAAACAAAACATCATAAAATCCCTTAAATAAACAACAATATGTAAAACACCAAATGTATTACAAATAGTAAAATATTGTTTTTTCAGAATTTCGTAAATTTGCACCATGATAAAAATAGGCAACATAGAACTGCCGGAATTTCCACTTTTGCTGGCTCCGATGGAAGACGTAAGTGATCCTCCGTTCAGACGTTTGTGTAAAATGCATGGTGCAGACTTAATGTATTCAGAATTTATTTCTTCTGAAGGGTTGATTCGTGACGCTATCAAAAGCCGTAAAAAGCTTGATATCTTCGATTATGAAAGGCCAGTGGGGATACAGATCTTTGGTGGAGATGAAGAAGCTATGGCCATGTCCGCAAGAATTGTTGAAACAGTAAATCCGGACCTGGTAGATATTAATTTTGGATGTCCTGTAAAAAAAGTTGTCTGCAAGGGGGCGGGAGCAGGTGTTTTAAAAGACATTGACCTGATGGTTCGCCTTACAAAGGCTGTTGTAAGTTCCACTCATCTGCCCGTAACTGTAAAAACCCGTTTAGGATGGGACAGCCATACCATCAATATTGATGAAGTAGCAGAACGTCTGCAGGAAACAGGAATTAAAGCTCTTACAATACATGCCAGAACCCGTGCTCAAATGTACAAAGGGGAAGCAGACTGGGAACATATTTCCAGAATCAAACAAAATCCTAATATTGAGATTCCCATCTTTGGAAACGGAGATATTGATTCTGCTGAAAAAGCATTAGCATATAAACAAAAGTATGCATGTGACGGTATTATGATCGGACGTGCTGCTATTGGCTATCCATGGATATTTAATGAAATCAAACATTTCTTTAAAACAGGAGAGCATTTACCTGCCCCTACAATATCAGACCGGTTATTGGCAGTTCGTCAGCATGCGGAATGGAGTGTTGAATGGAAAGGAGAAAGATTAGGTTTGGTGGAAATGAGACAGCATTACAGTAATTATTTCAGAGGAATACCTCACTTCAAGGACTTTAGAAAAAAATTCCTTGAAGTTTTCACATTGGAAGAAATGAACAGTCTGATCAAAGAAACCCAACAGTTCTACGAAGAATATCAGACACAGATATAAATAAAAAACCATCAGCAAAACTGATGGTTTTTTATTATTTGAACCTTAGATTAATATCCTTCTGATGAAGATTCGTTTTTAATCAGTGCTAACGCTGAAGACGTTCCTATTCTTTTCACTCCCATATTGATCATTTTCTCAGCATCTTCAGGGGTTCTTACACCACCTGCTGCTTTTACAGGAAGTTTTCCTGCGTTGTTGAGCATAATTGTTATTCCTTCAAAGGTTGCCCCGTTAGGTTTTCCTTCAGGAGTTTTGTAGAATCCTGTTGAAGATTTAACAAAGATTTTTGACCAATCGTTTTCAGAGAAGTTCTCTTCTGCCCAGGTAGAAATATTTTTGGTAAGATCTGCAATTTGATCATCCGTCAAAGCAGCAATTTCAATAATCCATTTTGCTATTTTATGATGTTCAAGAGATAATCTTGTACATTGTACAAATTCGTCTTTTACCAGTTCTATATTTCCTTGTAGATAGGCTGTATAATTAATAACGAAATCCAGTTCATCAGCACCATCTTCTATTGCTTTTGAAGCTTCAGCAAGCTTTTCATCGACAGAATAGGTGCCTTCGTGAAAACCTATTACAGTTCCTACTGCAACATTTGAATTTCTTTCCTGAATATATCTCCTGATCTCAGCTACATAATCCGGGCGAATCATTACAGCAAAAATGCCATTCTCAATAGCTTCCTGTGCAAGTTCTTTATCTTTTTGAAGTGTTTCTTCATGGGAAATACCTGATTGTTCCGGTGTTTTCAGGTAAGTTGAATCCAAATATTGGGCTATGTTCATATCGTTATACTTTCAATTGTCTGTAAATACCTTGTTCCAAAGATATAAAAGTCTCTGTTCTTGTTACTCCTTTCAGCTTCTGAAGCTTGTTAAGGATCTGCATTAAGTGATCATTATCTTTACAAAGAACTTTCAGGAATATGGTATAATTTCCTGTTGTGTAATGGGCTTCCACTACTTCGTTAATATCATGCAAAGATTTTACCACTTCCGGATAATGGCTTGGCTGATCCAGAAATACACCAATGTAGGAAATCACTTTATATCCTATTTTTTTAGGATTAAGAAATGATATTGAATTTTCAATAACTCCTGCATGTTCGAGTTTTTTGATTCTTTGATGCACCGCAGTTGTGGAAATTCCGACATTTTTTGAAATGTGGGCTAAAGAAGTTTTAGCATTATCCATCAACATGTAGATAATTTCCTTGTCAATAGAATCTAAATGATAGCTTGTGTTGCTCGAATTTTTCATTTTCTACTTTTTTATTATTTATGTTTTTTACTGTAAACTTTTAAATTTTACAAAAACCGGAAAGTGATCACTATATCCTCCCAAATACCTTGTACCTGCATAAGTTCGGAAAGGCCGTCCTTCAAAATTTCTGGTTCTGCTGCGGATTTTTTCAGAATTGAATATATGGGCATCCTGAAAAGTCAGCGTCTTATTATCAAGCAAAGATCTTGACATAATGATCTGATCATACAGCAATCCAGATTTATAATGAAAAGTAGAATAATTTCTTGTAGAAAACAATTGCTGAAAAGGGTTCATTAAAACCTTTTCATGGTCATTGTTATAGAGAATCTGTACTAAATTTTCATCATCCGGGTTTTCGTTAAAATCACCACACAATATGACATGCTCTTTATCAGCATCTACGATTTCCATGATCCGTTGCCGGACTTCATTCAATATAAAGGCTCTTTTAGGTTTATTAATATCTTTTTCTCGCTTAGAGGGAAGATGGGCGATAAAGACATTAATAATTTCCCCTTTATATTTAATTTTTGAAAAAAGTACGTCTCTGGTTGTGTCGTAATTTCCTGTGTTTTTATTTTCTATTTCAAAAAAGAAAGTAATGGTTTCAGAATCTATTACCTCTACTTTACTTTTGTCATACAACATGGCTACATCCACTTTTCTTTCGTCCATAGAATTGTAATGTACAATTCCATACTGCGAATGAAAAGGCTCCATCTCCACAAGATCTTCCAATACTTTCCTTCCGGAAACTTCAGACAATCCTATTACAAATGGCATCACACCATTATCCTCCTTCATCAACTGAAATACATGGGAGATTTTGAAAAGTTTATTATTATATCTTTTTTCATCCCAATTCCTTAATCCTGACCGGGTAGGATCTAATTTGTGGACAGGTTTCGGATCGGGTAAAAATAAATTTTCAACATTGTAAAAAGAGAACAGTTCCATCTACACTAATTTCTATACTTTAATTTATTATGTTCTTTTTCCTTAAGATTTAAATTTATTATTATTTTTCAAATTCCCTTGATTCAACTTAAGAAAAGCGAATCAATTTCCAATAAAAAACGATTCAAATATAATAAAAAATATCAATGAAATCAGCTATAATAAATTAATTTTTCAATTATCGGGGAGTTTTAACACATTAATCAAAATAGACACAATACGCAAAAATCAAAATAATAGAAATAAATTTTTAATTTAAAATTAGAAATATTAATATTTTTCGCACTTATTAAATTCACAACAAATATTATTCCATTTATCTTCATAACAAATGGAATTTAAAGTAGATAAAAATTAGATACGTTTCAACAATATTTGACTATAATAAATCGGGACGTTTTTCCCTGGTGATTCTTACTGCTTCATCATGGCGCCATTCTTCAATTTTTCCGGAATTTCCGCTCAGTAAAATTTTAGGTACATCCAATCCTTTATAACTTTCAGGTCTGGTATAAATTGGCGGTGAAAGAAGATCATCCTGAAAACTATCCGTTAAGGCACTCTGCTCATCATTTAAAACTCCGGGAAGCAATCTTATAACAGAGTCTGCAAGAACGCAGGCTGCCAGCTCTCCTCCAGTAAGAACATAATCTCCTATTGAAATTTCTTTTGTGATATGAAGATCCCTTACTCTTTGGTCTATTCCTTTGTAGTGGCCGCAAAGAAAGATCAGATTTTCTTTTATGGAAAGTGAATTGGCGATTTTCTGATTTAAAGTAGCTCCATCCGGCGTCAGGTAGATTACCTCATCATAATTTCTCTGTGACTTAAGCTCTGAGATACACTTATCCAGCGGCTCAATCATCATAACCATTCCTGCTCCGCCTCCGTAAGGTTCATCATCAATCTGTCTGTGCTTATTGATCGCCCAGTCTCTCAGCTGATGAAAATGCACTTCTACCAGCCCTTTATCCACTGCTCTTTTCAAAATAGAAGTTTTGAACGGACTTTCCATCAATTCCGGAAGTACGCTTATTATGTCAATTCTCATTGTAATGTTCCGTTTTTCTTAGTAGGTATAATAATTAATCTTAAAGAAGAATCTTTGTTGATATAGCTCCACATCCAGTTGAAGAATATGGCCAGCTTATTTCGAACGCTCAAAATTAGCATTAAATGGAGAAACATCCAGAAATACCACGCCAAAAATCCCTGGAATTTTATAAATGGCAGATCAACAACGGCTCTGTGCTTTCCTATAGTCGCCAATGAACCTTTATCATCATATTCATATTCTACCCACTGGTTCTGACTTTTCTTTAATAAATTTTTACCTAAATTTTTTGCCTGATTAATGGCTACGTTAGCTACCTGCGGGTGTCCCTGTGCATATTTTGGAGTTTCCATATAGGCAATATCCCCGATAGCATAAATATTATCGTATCCTTTTATTTTATTATATCGATCTACAATATATCTGTTTCTTACTAATTTTTCTTCAGGAAACCCTCCTACCACATTTCCGGTAACTCCGGCTGCCCAGATTACATTATTGGAAGGTATTTCTTTTCCGCTTTTAAGGTGTACTTTATCTCCATCATAATCTGTCACCACTTCTCCGCTCATAAAAGTCACTCCAAGATCTTTGAGGTATTTTTCAGATTTCTCCTGAGCCTCGCTGCTCATTACTGCAAGCGGTTTTTCTGTGGAACTTACCAGAATAATCTTCAGATGGTCAAAATTCATGTAAGGATAGTCTCTTGGAAGGATATCTTTTTTCATTTCGGCAAAAGCTCCTGCCAGTTCTACTCCGGTAGGTCCGCTTCCTACAATAACGATATTCCAGTTTCCGTCATCGCTTCGGCTTTTTTCAATAATCAGTTTTTCAAAGGTCATCAACACATGGTTTCTTATGCTGATGGCTTCCTGGGTATTTTTCATTCCGAAAGCTTTTCCTTCTAAATCTTTGTTCCCGAAAAAATTAGTTTTACAGCCCGTTGCAATGATGAGTTTATCATAGGTAAATTCTGCCTCATCGGTAATTACTTTATTTCCGGCAGGGTCTATTTCTTTCACCTCTGTCATACGGAACTGTGTGTTTCTGGACTGCTGAAAAATCTTTCTGAAAGGGAAAGAAATATTGGAAGGCTCTATCCTTCCTGAGGCTACCTGATAAAAAAGCGGCTGGAACATATGATGGTTCATTTTATCCAGAACGATTACTTTTTTGTTTTTGTTATTCAATGTTTTTGCAAGCTGCAGCCCCGCAAATCCTCCTCCTATAATGATGATTTTTTCGCGTGTTTCCATAATACACAAATTTACTGATTTTATTTTAGCATTTAGCAGTGAAAAAAGTTAGTTTTGCAAAACTTTATGACACCAAAAAAGTACACCAAAAAAACTGCCAAACAGCTCCATAAAACAAGACGGAAGAACTATTTTTTCCGCAGAAAGGTAATATTGGCTATTTTAATTGTAGCTCTTATCGGAACCGGTTTTTATTTAAAGCAATCCATCAGCTATTATTATGCGCTGTACTTTAACAAATTCACTCACAAAAAACTCCATAACAGTGAAAGGGAAGCCGCAAGAATTCAGAGAATTTTAACAAGCAACCTTGATAAGACCTATGGTTTTGATGTTTCCCATTATCAGAACAGGGAAGATATCAAATGGGACAGTCTCAGCATTGGCAATAAAACCATTCCGCTGGAGTTCGTCGTTATGCGTGCTACGATGGGGAACCGAAGTGCCGATAAACATTTTGATGAGTTCTGGGAAATGGCTAAAAAACACAATCTTATTCGTGGCGCTTATCATTTTTACAGAGCTGATGAAGACCCAGTTATTCAGGCTAATAATTTTTTGGCCAATGTAAAACTTGAAAGTGGAGATCTTCCTCCAATCCTGGATATTGAAAAAATTCCAAAGCGTAAAACGAATAAAAAACTGATTGAAGATCTGAAAGTCTGGTGCAAAATTGTAGAGGAAGCTTATGGCGAAAAACCTATCATTTATACTTATTATCATTATCATAAAGACTTTCTGAAGGGGGAATTTGAAGGTTATCCTTTATGGCTGGCCAATTACAATGATGTACCTTCTCCTTCTCCCGATGATCAGTGGGATTTCTGGCAGTTCACAGAAAACGGGATTGTTCATGGCATCAACACCAAAGTGGATCTCGACATTTACAACGGTAATTCCTGGTCGTTAAAAAGACTGACTCTGGATTAGAATAAAAATGGAAGATAGAAGCAGGAAGATGCAAGTGTATATTCCGACTGATATAACTTCCAGCCTCCATCTTCCGGCTTCCGGCTTTTAAATTAATTACTTTTTCCTAAAAAATTCAGAATATCTGTAGTAAGTTGATCTGCATTTTCAAAAGGAATCATATGGGTTGCATTGCTATAAATTCTGAGTTCTGCATTGGGAATTTCTTTGGCAATGAGCTCGGTATGTTCTGGTTTAATAACATCTCTATCACCTGCAATCACCAATACCCTGCTTCCAATTTTATTTAAATCTTTTCTGGCAATACGAGGCTGTGTCAGCATGATTTTCAGAAGTCTTTGTTCATTAAACTTTTTAGGATCCTTCAGTTCTTTCATTACCAGCATTTTATTTTCAAAATGATCAGTAAGTCTGTCGTCTACTCCATCAGGAAAAGCATTTGCTCCAATGGTTATCAATTTATTAAGTCTTTCAGGATATTTAAGGGCAAATTCCAGACCTGTATTTCCGCCGTCGCTCCAGCCTGCAATGCTTACTTTATTCAACTTTAATTGATCAGTAAGTGCTTTTACATCATCAGCAAACATTTTATAGGTAAAATCCTTTTTTGAAGAATCAATACTTTTTCCCTGTCCTCTGGTATCTATCGCAATTACTTTGTACTGCTTTGACAAAACAGGAATCTGCTGATAGAAATCTTTTATACTCCCGGAATTTCCATGAAGCAGAATCAATGGTTCTCCTTCACCATAGATCTCATAATAAAGGTCTGTATCCTGAAGTTTGAGATATTTCCCTGCATCTGCATTCTGCCCATATACGGTCTGCTCAGACTCCTGAACATATTTTGATACATCAGGCATCAGTGCTTCAGCGCTGTCATCTGCAAACCCGCCTTCGTTTTCGGGATTATTGTCTCCGTTTTTATCCATTTTTACATCAATATTAATAGCCGGTGCAGCAATAGTCATTTTCTGCCAGTCTCCATAAAATTCTCTTATAAATCCAGTTCTGAATAAAGCGGCACTTATTTTAATTTTACCCTCAAAATCTTTTAAAAACTGTATTCCGATAAAAAATTTCCCCTGAACCCAGATATTACGATCGTTGACATCCAGCGTATAGGTTCCATCTTTAATCATATTTTCAGTAAGTTCTACAGTAATTTCTTCTTCAAGAATATTTTTATCCGGAAAACCATCTTTTTCACTGTAAACACTGTATCTCATTAAAACTGGCTGGGCAGAAACATAACTGGCTATATTCAGATTGATATTTTTTAGCTTGGACCTTTTCTTAGCATTGAATTCTAAAGCTGTTTCTCCCAAAAAACTTTTTTTGTCAAATTCCGGATTAACAGAATACGTAACGCTTTTTGTTTTTGTATTTACTCCCCAGTTTTTATCAACAAGTTTTTTAGGTTTAATAGTTATCTCCTGAATATTTTTAGTTTTCTCTGTTAAAAATATTTTTTGTTGATCATGTTTCTTAAAGTTCTGTATTGTTTCCTGATAAGAATCATATCCTGGTACTTCTATTTTTATTTTTTGCTGTGGCTCAGCATTGGAAAGATCAATTGAAAATTTTCCTTTTTCATCAGAGATTGTCCCGGTTGATTTTTTCTCGATTCCGATTTTCACATAAGGAATCGGCTGATTCTCATTTTTAGAAATAACAGTTCCTGAAATTATCTGAGCATGGAAGGCTGAAGCTGCCAAAAGGAAGAATAATGTATGATGTATTTTCATGTTAAAAGTTTGACGCAAACTTATTTATTTTAAACAGTCTGCAGTCATAATTCTTTATTAAATTTATCCTTCCTGGAGTTAAAGTTCTTCTAAAAATAATGAAATTTTTAAAAGAATTCTAAAAAACATTTAAATTCCCGGCCTTTAAAGGATATTCATAATTTCTTCCCATGAATGGACTCTTTCGTAAGTATCATTTTCTATCAGTTCATTATGAGGCTGAGTAAATATCAATCTTTGTCCGGAAAAGTGATCTAAATTTTTTGGATAATCATCAATCATTACATCTCCGGAAACTACTTTTTTGCTTCCGCAAAGAACAATCTGCTCCCAGGTTATGAATGGAAAATGTTCTGCCAGCCAATCATATTTTTCTCTTAAGCTGTTGGGAAATTCCATCCCTGCAGATACAATATAGAGATCATATTTATTATTCAGATATTCTATTGCTTCACGGCTTCCTTTCATTACAGGCAGTGTTCTGAAAAATCCAATTTCATTAACGTGTTTTTTTCCATTGGGAAAGGCTTCTATTTCGGCTCTTCCAACACAATCACTGATCTCTACTTCTCTTCCTGTATCTCTTTTTTCAAATTGTACCAGCTGATGATATACATCTGCCATTACCCCGTCCATGTCGACAATTACTTTTTTCATTACTTCAATCAGATTTTGTATTATTTATTATTCTTTAAAAATGTATGCATTGTGTTTATCAAATTTACTGAATAGTTTTTTCAGCCCGCCTGTAAACTCTATTAAAAAATTATAAATATTCATTTTTATAAAAGAGGTTCCGGAAAATTTTAAGTTACATTTTCGTATTTTTGCGGTTCAATTCAAAATTAAAATCAAACCATTAATTTCCAATGAATTACGTTTCTGCAGAAAATCTTACCAAATCTTACGGCATCAAAGTTTTATTTGAAAACATTACTTTTCACATCAACGAAGGGGATAAAATTGCTATTGTTGCCAAAAACGGAAGTGGAAAATCTACCCTTCTGAAAATATTAATGGGTAAAGAAATTGCAGACAGCGGTACTGCGATCATCAACAAAGATATTCAGGTGGTATTATTTGACCAGGAAATTGATTATGATCCTAAGCTCAGCATTGAGGAATTTATGATGGCGCTGGATTCAAAACCTATACTTGCTCTTAAGAATTATCACAAATCACTTCATTCTACGGATAATGATTTTATTGAGAAAGCATTGGCTGATATGGAAGCTCATAAGGCATGGGATCTTGAAAATGAAATGAAACAGATTCTTTCCCAGCTTAAGATCACTGATCTGGATGCCAAGATGGGAACACTTTCCGGAGGGCAGATCAAGCGTGTAGCGCTGGCTAAACTTTTAACGGAAACAAGAGCCGAACACAGACATACACTTCTTATCATGGATGAACCTACCAACCACCTGGATGTGGATATGGTAGAGTGGCTTGAAAATTATCTGAATAAGGCAAAAATCACCTTATTGCTTGTCACCCACGACAGATATTTCCTTGACAGTGTTTGTGACATTATCTGGGAAATGGAAGATAGAAACCTTTACGTTCATAATGGTTCATATGCTACTTATCTTGAGAACAAAATGATTCGTGAGGAGAATCTAAATGCTACTATTGATAAAGCCAATAACCTTTACAGAAAAGAACTGGAATGGATGCGCAGACAGCCGAAAGCCAGAACCACAAAATCAAAAAGCAGAATTGATGCTTTCTACGAAACGGAGAAGGTTGCCAAAACCGACACCCGAAAAGACGGGCTGGAACTGGATTTTGAAATGAAACGTCTGGGAAATAAAATTCTTGAACTTAAACATATTGATAAAAGTTTTGGAGCAAAAGTTCTTCTGAAAGATTTCAGCTACCAGTTTCAACGTGGTGAAAAGGTAGGAATCATTGGAAAAAACGGTGCTGGAAAATCTACCCTGCTGAATATTATCCAAGGTTTGGAAAAAGCTGATAAGGGTGAAATTGAAACCGGAGAAACGATATCTTTCGGTTATTTTGCTCAAAAAGGGCTTACCTATAAAGAGGATGAGCGTGTGATTGATTTCATTAAGGAAATTGCAGAGTTCTATCCTTTGGCCAACGGCAGAAGTTTATCTGCATCACAGTTCTTAAGATTATTTCTATTTGACGATCAGACCCAGTACTCTCCTATTTCCAAACTTTCGGGTGGAGAAAAGAGAAGACTTCACCTGATGTATATTTTGTATCAGAATCCTAATTTCCTGATTTTTGATGAGCCTACGAATGACCTGGATCTTCCTACCCTGACAGTTCTTGAAAACTTTCTTCAGCAATTTCAGGGATCTTTGATTATTGTTTCCCACGACAGATATTTCATGGACAGAATCGTAGATCATGTTCTGGCTTTTGAGGGAGACGGAAAAATCAGAAACTTTGTAGGAAATTTCTCAGAATACAGAGAGGCGAGAAGCCGTGAGGAAGCATTAGAAAAAAACAGTTCTGTAAAACCTGAGCCTGCTAAAGAAGTGGCTGCTGTAACAGAAACCACTCCAGCTGCTGCTTCTAAAAAAAGAAAATTGACCTTTAAGGAACAAAAAGAGCTGGAAACCATTGAAAAGGAAATGCCAGAACTGGAAGACCAGCGTTCCAAAATCCTGGATCAGCTCAACAATGAAGCGGATTACGAAAAGATCGCCAAACTCTCTTCCGAACTGGAAACGGTTTCAGAAAAACTGGAGAACCATGAAATGAGATGGCTGGAGCTTCAGGAAATCCTTTAATAGTTATGAATTATGAATGAATGTAAGGTTCAAAGTTTAAAGTTCAAGGTTGATAGCAGTCGTGATTAGAAATTTCCAACCCATTTACGCTCAAACCCTAAAACTCTCAAACGCTCTTACTCATTCATAATTCATTTATAATTTACAATTTAATAACTCTTTCTTCTTTTGCACTTTCCAGGGAGGCATCAATAATTTTCATATTCTGAATAACTTCTCTTCCCGGGGACGGTAAAGCATATCCAAACACAATATGCTCATAGATCTGCTGGTAATAATTCATATAATTTCCTGCTTCACTGGACGTAAGACTTCTTTCAGTTTCTGACTGATCATTCAGAAGATTTAAAATTCCATCCGGTTCTTTCAATGGCTGAGTCCATTCTTTGCCATATACAGGAATTGCACCTGCTACCAATTCATTTTCCTGATTATCTGTTCTTTCCTGTAAAAAGGATCCTCTGTCACCGTGAATAGTATAGGCGTAGTGGCCTTCTTTACTGAAAACCGATGTTTTTAGTCTTACTCTCAGATCATTTTTATAGAATAACAGAATCTCGAAATAGTCATTCGCAAATTCTTTTCCCTTCATAGAAAATACATCTGCAAAAAGCTTTTCAGGATATCCAAAATACTGTACAGCCTGATCCACAAGATGCGCTCCCAGATCATGAAGTGACCCTGAACCTAGCTGATCCGGACTTTCTTTATGCTGTTTTCCGCTAGGAGTAGTACGGAATCTGTCAAAACGGATTTCAGCTTCTTTAATATTCCCTATTTTTTTATCATGTAAAATCTTTTGAACCTGTAAAAAGTCACGGTCGAATCTTCTGTTTTGATACACACTTAAAAACAATCCTTTTTCTTCCGCCAACTGTACCAGCTCTTCCGCTTCAGAAACATTTACAGAAAAGGGTTTTTCTACAATAATATTTTTTCCGGCTTCTAAAGCCTTTTTTGCATATTCATAATGAGTCTGGACAGGAGTATTGATGATGACCAGTTCTAAATCTGCATGCTGAAGCATTTCCTCTACAGAACGATAAATGGCTGCTTCAGGATATTTCTCTTTAGATTCTTCCTTGCTTCTTTCCACTACAGCAGATATAAAAAATCCCGGATGTTCCTTTAAAAAGGGGGCATGGAATACTTTTCCGCTCATTCCAAAGGCACAAAGCCCTGCTTTTACCAATTGCATATTAAAATTTTCAACAAATATATTCATAAAAAATACTCCATACCCTGATCTAAAGGAAGTATAGAAATAATCCATCTCATCAGCTACAAGAGTATGATTTAAATCATAAATTTATTTTTATCTATTCTAAACAAATACTTACATTTGCGCCTTATTTAAAACTGTTCTACATAAAAATAAAATGAAAAGACAACTACTTTCTTTAGGTCTTCTATTGATCGCTGTTTCAGCGAGTTCACAGATGAAAAATGCGGAAGCAGATACCATCAGAACTCAGACCATTGAGGATATTAATCTTCATAAAACAGGAAATCCTAACCAGGCAAGGCCATTATCGACAAAATCAAACCTGACGGTAATGGAAAATCCACAGCCTATTGCTATTGTTACTCATGAAATCATTGAGCAGCAGCAGGCAAAACAGCTTAGTGATGTTCTTCAGAATGTAAACGGACTATATATCACTTCATCCAGAGGAAATTCTCAGGACAGCTTTGGTGGACGTGGTTTCATTTTAGGAAATGATAACATTTTTAAGAATGGTTCAAGAATAAACAGCGGTGTTTTCCCCGAAGTAAGTGGTCTGGAAAGGGTAGAAGTTTTAAAGGGAGCTAATGCTATGCTTTTTGGTAATACAGCTGCGGGTGGTGTTATCAATATGATTACAAAAAAACCTAAATTCAATTTTGGTGGAAGCGTAGGGCTAAACGGTGGAAGCTGGAATTCTTATAAACCAACAGTTGATATTTACGGACCTTTATCCAAAAATGTTGCATTCAGAATCAATGGAGCCTATGAGCATGCTGAAAGTTTCAGAGATGTTGTAGAATCAGAGAAATATTACTTCAATCCTTCATTTCTATTTAATTTAAGTGATAAATCTCAATTAATTGTTGAGGCAGACTATCTTAAAAATAATTTCACTCCGGATTTCGGGATTGGATCTATTACTGAAAAAGACCAAAGCTACAGATTGAATGATGCAGTTTCCAGAAACACTTTCTTTGGAACCGACTGGCAATATCAAAATGTACAGCAAGCTTCTACGAATGTAACCTTTAATCATCAGTTTAACGAAAGATGGTCTTTGAACGCTACTGCTTCTTACCAAAACTATACTAAAGATTATTTTTCTTCTGAAAGAGTACAGTGGATATATGATACTAAAGATGCAACTGTAGATCCTAATAGATTATCCTGGAAAAGACCTTTCGGTAGAACTTACAATGAACAAAATTACACTTCCGCACAAGTAAACATCAATGGAGAATTCAATACAGGAAGAATCAACCATAAAGTTTTAATTGGTTCAGATGCTGATTATAGCCAGGCAGATGCTTATGCCTATAATATTACAGCTCCCAAAAATCTTCTCTATTTAGATGATCCTTCAACATGGGGAAGTATTGATATGCCCAATTCTACTCTTAGTACAAGAAACAGAATCAATACAAGAAGAATCGGAATCTATGCTCAAGATTTTATCAGCTTAACAAAGCAACTAAAAGTAATTGCCGGGCTAAGATGGTCTTATATAGAAAATATGCCTACATTGACAACTCGTTTTACATTAAATGATAAAATTGAGGTAGCCAATTCTTCAACGTCTGACAATGCATTTTCTCCAAAAGTAGGTTTGGTTTATGCCCCGAATGAAAACCTTTCGGTGTTTGCAACTTATACGAATTCGTTTGCTTCAAATGCAGGATATACTTCAGACCAATTTGGTACAGTAAATACCAATCAGCCTGTTACAGATGTTCAGAATCAGTTGACGACTTTATCAAGACAAAGCATAAAACCTTCAACAGTTGATCAATACGAAATTGGTATTAAAAAGAATTTCTGGAACAATGCTTTGGCTGTTAACTTAACGGCTTACCAGATTATGTATAACAATTATTATCAAACTTATTGGTTCGCTTCTAATTCAAACGGAGCACCGGTAAATTCAACAGATACCAATCTTAAAGAATTTGCAGGAAATATGAGAAGCCGTGGTGTAGAATTAGATATTACAGGAAATCCTACGGAAAACTTATCTATAATCGGAGGTTTCTCTTATAACAATTCCGTTTACATTGACACTCCTGAAAAAGGATATGTTGAAAACCAAAGACTGGTAAGAACTCCTGCTACAACTGCGAATGCTTCCGTTTTCTATAAATTTACAGACTATGTAAAAGGCTTAAAAATCGGAGCCGGAATTTATTACATCGGAGACAGAATCGCCGGATGGAATGATTCAAAATCTACAAATGAAAGCAGAAACAATGTGAGCAGAATGTTTGATTTAAAAGACTACACAACTGTTTCTCTATCTGTAGGCTATGAATGGAATAAATTCTCTATCCAAGGGAAAGTGGGCAACCTGTTTGATGTCGTAAACTACAATGTTCACGAAAATTACTCAGTGAATCCTATCACCCCGAGAAACTACTATTTCACGCTGACATACAGACTCTAGAATTCTTTTTATAATAATTCTTTCATTAAAAGTGGAAATTGCATTTTTGCAGTTTCCACTTTTGAAATTTTAAAACAAAAACAAAACAATAAGATATGGATAAGATTAAAGACACAAGAAGTTTCATGAGAATTACACACCGTTATCTGGGATATTTCCTTGCCGGAATTATGGCTGTATATTCGTTAAGTGGAATCCTTCTTGTGTACAGAGACACCGATTTCCTGAAAAATGAAAAGAAATATGAAAAGAACATTGCAGCCAATCTTTCAGAGAAAGAACTGAAAAAAGAGCTGAAGATGAAAGGTCTTGAAGTGGAAAAAACAGAAGGAGGTATTCTTTATTTTAAACAGGGAACTTATGATAGCGCAACCGGAAAAGCGAAGTACACTAAGAAAGAATTACCTTTTGTATTAGATAAAATGGTTTCTCTTCACAAGTCGCAGTCTAAGGATGCCATATCGCCTCTGAGTGTGTTTTTTGGAGTTTCTCTTTTCTTTTTTGTGATTTCAAGTTTCTGGATGTTTAATCCTAAAACAAAGGCATTCAAACGCGGAATCAAATTTACTATTGCAGGACTGATTATATCTGTAATTCTTTTATTTGTTTAATAATCAGCGAGCTGAATAAAAGAAAAAAGCACTTGAAGTTATTATCCTTTTTTATCATTTCCTTTTTAAAACCGACCTTTTATTTTATTTATCATTATCAAATTCTCAGCGAATATGTTAAAAAACTAAATTATATATTCCTGACAATGTTAACGTTTATTTAGAAAAATTACCTAAAATTAAGAGAATGGCACATTTATTGTTTTTTCTATAACTCGTGAATAATAAACATTTAATTATTAAAATAATAAATTATGAAAAAACTTATTTTAACAGGGATATTAGCCGTAGCAGGTTTAACAGCAACCGCAAACGCTCAGATTCAAAAAGGTAATTGGATGGTAGGGGGTAACCTTGCAGGGGCAAATTTTGGTTTAAATGAAGGAGCAGGATACGATTTTGCCATTCAGCCAAAAGGAGCATATTTCATTGAAGATAATATTGCAGTTGGGGGATATGTGGATTTAGGCTTCAAAGGAGCTAAAGATGCACCCACTACTTTTACATACAATGTAGGAGCATTAGGGCGTTATTACCTTAACCCGGGAGAACAGGGAGTAAACAACCTGCTTCACCACGGAAGATGGTTCTTCGAGGGTAACGTAGGTGTTGGAGGGATGTCAATCTCTAAAGGAGGTTCTTCTTCTAACGGTCTTAACTTCGGATTCGGACCTGGTTATTCTTACTTCATCACTCCAAACATCGGATTGGAAGGTTTAGTGAAATATGATGCAAATGCAGGATTCGGAAGCGGTGGATATACTAACAAAATTACTTTTGGTTTAGGATTCCAGATTTATCTTCCGACATCGAAAGCAAAACAAATTATCAACGACGTTAAGTAATCACTGAAATACTTATAAAAAAATGAAAGCGCCCCGGAATTTTATTCCGGGGCGCTTTTCGTACAAATTAAAACTAAACTATAAAAAATCAAATAAATCATGTATTGGGTTGTGGCGTGTAACGTAAATAGGGTTTTATTTCCGTCACTCCTTTTGGGAATATTTTCCGTGCTTCTTCTGTAGAAATTGTTGGCGGAACAATGACATCTTCTCCATTTTCCCAATTAACCGGAGTAGCCACACGATAGTTATCTACCAACTGTAAAGAATCCAGCACTCTAAGGATTTCGTTAAAATTCCTTCCTGTAGAGGCCGGATAGGTAATAACCAGTCTTACTTTTTTTGAAGGATCAATAATCAACAAAGAACGTACAGTAGCCGTCACCGCAGCATTAGGATGAATAAAATCATACAGCTCCGAGACTTTTCTGTCTTTATCAGCAATAATTGGAAAACGGACATTGGTGTTCTGAGTTTCATTAATATCTTTCACCCAGTTTTGATGATCCTCTACTCCATCTACACTTAACGCAATCACTTTCGTTCCTCTGGCTTCAAATTCAGACTGCAGTTTTGCGGTGTATCCCAACTCTGTAGTGCATACCGGGGTATAATCTGCAGGATGCGAAAACAGAATCCCCCAGGAATCTCCCAGATAATTATAAAAATTGATATCTCCTAAAGATGATTCTGCCTGAAAGTTGGGTGCTGTATCTCCTAGTTTAATTGACATAATGTGCTACTTTTATAGTCTACAAATTTAGTAGACTTTTTGGAACTGGCAAATTTTTTGATGAAAATTTATATCTTTAATCAAATTTTTTTTTCATGGAGAAGACCGGACTCAGGTATGTAGATCTTGTTTATAAAGTATTGGAAAACTGGTATGTGACATTTGCCGAGCTCACCCCCAAACTTATTGTCGGAATTTTAGTCTTTACATTTTTCCTGATTACCAGTAAATATTTAAGCCAGATAGCCGTAAAACTGTTCCACAAATTTTTTCCGAAGAGCAAAAAAGAGAGTTCATTGGTTACTTTAATCAGTATTTTCAGATTCCTGATCATGCTGATGGGTACCTTTATTGCCCTTGAGATCATGGGCTTTAGTGGCTTTCTCTGGAAGTTTATCGGAAGTCTGGGAGTTGCAGGGGTTATTGCCGGGGTTGCCCTGAAAGATCTTGTTTCGAGTATTTTCTCCGGAATGCTGATTGGAATTGACAAAGCTTATAAAGTAGGCGATTACATTACCATTGGAGCACATTCAGGAACGGTACAGGAAATCGGGTTTTTAACGACCAAAATTCTTACTGATGATGGAAAGAAGGCTTATATTCCCAATCAGGTTGTTTTCAATGCGCCGTTTTATAATATTACTGCTTCCCCACAGCGCAGGATTATTTTAAATTTTGAAATTCCAGCTGATGAAGATATCAGTATAGCACAGAAAGGAATTCTGGATGTGATTAAAAACCTTGACAATGTGGATAAATTAGACACCATTGAGGTCATCTTTACTGATCTGAAACAAGGTGCATTTAATCTTCAGGTGAAGTTCTGGATAAAAGTGGGTGCTAACCTGGCCCAGGTAAGAAGTAAGGCTTATTTAGGGATTAAAGAGCGTTTTGATGTGGATAAAGTTCAGCTGGTAACGCCTACGAGTATCAGTATTACCAACGGGGAGAATAATTTGCATGAAAATCAAGATAAATAAGGATAACTATAATATAATGATGTTATTCCTTTTAATTCTTTATAAAATTTGAAACCTTATAGTTTTTGAAAACCGATAAGCTTAAAAAGACTGCTTCAAAAAATGAAGTAGTCTTTTTTAATGATGCTTTATAAGAGGTTGGAAATCGCAAAGACGCAAAATATTTTTTCTTTGTGTTGTAAGGCGCCAGGATTTTATCTGCGATAAAATTGAATACTTTACATGTTTCAGAAATCTATAAGGTTTGGAAATATAAAAGTATCAATAACCAATGAAGCATCCCTTTCTACTGAAAACAAGGATAAATATTTTTGTATTGATTCACTGGTTGAATTAGGCATGTATTCTATCCTTTTTAGATTCAAATTGTTATTACATAATTTCATACTTTTATGGAAAGATCTTAATCAACAAAATGATGTCATCACAATCCAGTTTATTTTTCCCCATTGAATCAAAAAAATCAAAAGGGCTTACTTTATTGATAAAGTTGATTGGCATATCATTTTTAATTATTACCCCTTTATCCATTATAGTAATGGCTATATTCGTATGTAATGTAAAAGAAATCTCTATAGAAATAAAGAGTGTTTTAATTGCCCTTTTTATTGCAATCCTGTGTTTTTGTGTCTGGATGCTCTTTCAGAAAAACAAAAAAAGTATGACCACTCATATTATTGTTGATGAAAAAGGACTTCACCATTATTGCAACCAGAACATTTTATCTTCCTTAACCTATGCTGAACTTCACCCCAACCCGGAATTGGGCAAATATGATGTGTTCCTGACTGAATTTGATGAGTCTGCTCCTAGTTTATGTATCTATTTCTTTGATCCTGAATTAAAGAAAGCCACCCGGAAAACTGTCAATTTAAATATTGACACAGTGATTACAAATGGTAATCTGTTACTCAAAAATTTTGTAAAGGGAATATTGATTTTCAGACCGGATTTAAAAATTGCACCCAATGTTCTGGATCTTTACCATCTGGAGGAAATCAATAAATAAAATCATATTATTTCAATGATCAGCATTTAGAATAATAACAAAAAAACCGCTCCAAAAATGGAACGGTTTTCTATTTATTTGAAAGTTTCGGATTAAGCTAAAACTTCTTTTACTTTATTTGCAGCTTCTTCTAAAGTAATTGCAGAGTGTACCGGAAGACCAGACTCGTCAATTAGTTTTTTAGCTTCTACAGCGTTAGTTCCCTGTAATCTTACGATCAATGGAACCGGAAGGCTACCCATTGCTTTGTAAGCATCTACAACTCCCTGAGCAACTCTGTCACATCTTACGATACCTCCGAAGATGTTGATCAAAATAGCTTTTACGTTCGGATCTCTTAAGATGATTCCAAAAGCAGTCTGTACTCTCTGAGCATCAGCAGTACCTCCTACGTCAAGGAAGTTAGCAGGGTTACCCCCTGATAATTTGATGATATCCATAGTTGCCATTGCAAGACCAGCTCCGTTTACCATACAAGCAACGTTACCATCCAGTTTTACGAAGTTAAGACCAGCTTCACCAGCTTCTACATCCATTGGTTCTTCTTCTCTTGTATCTCTAAGTTCAGCTAAGTCTTTGTGACGGAACAATGAGTTGTCATCTAAAGTTACTTTAGCATCTACAGCGATAATCTTGTTATCAGAAGTTTTTAATACCGGGTTGATTTCGAAAAGAGAAGCATCAATTCCTGTATACGCATTGTAAAGAGATGAAATAAATTTCACAAATTCTTTGAATGCATTTCCTTCAAGACCTAGGTTGAAAGCAATTTTTCTAGCCTGGAACCCTTGAAGACCGATAGCAGGGTCAATAAGTTCGTTGTGGATCAAATGAGGAGTTACTTCTGCAACGTGCTCAATATCCATACCTCCTTCAGTAGAATATACGATTGTATTTTTTCCTTCAGCTCTATCTAAAAGAATAGAAACATAAAATTCTTTAGTTTCAGATTCTCCCGGATAATAAACATCTTCTGCAACCAAAACAGAGTGTACTTTTTTACCTTCAGCAGAAGTTTGAGGAGTTACCAACTGCATTCCGATGATATTCTGAGCGTTTTCTTTAAGCTTATCCATGTTTGGAGAAAACTTAACACCCCCACCTTTACCACGACCACCTGCGTGAATCTGCGCTTTTACAACCCAAGCCTGTGCTCCGGTTTCAGCAGTCAATTTTTCAGCAGCTGCTACAGCTTCTTCTACGTTGTTTGCAACGAAACCACGTTGGATAGCTACTCCATACTTTGATAAAATCTCTTTTGATTGATACTCGTGAAGATTCATATTATTTTTATTATTTTATTTTACTATTTAAAGGTTGACAAATTTACTAAAAAGACATGGAAGTTCAAGTTTATTGACTCAAAAATTAAAGTCTGATTGACTTGATTTTTAACATATCATTCAAATTTCCTTTATTCTTCCACTAATTTTTCAGATTGTGATCCGATGAACGGAATTCTTGGAGCCAGAAAATAACCTGTGAGACTCGCGAATAATATTGGCACAAAATAGGTAAACCCAGTAAGTGTTCCTAAGATAATGGTAGTACTCATCGGCGTTCTTGTAACACACGCATTGATAGCGGCCATACAGCTTACAATCGCTAAGGTGGTATCTACACCTGGGAATAAATTATGGATAATGAGTCCCAATGTTGTTCCTACAAAGAACAGCGGAATGATAAATCCTCCTCTCCATCCTGAAGTTACCGTAATCGCAATAGCCAGTATTTTAAAAACCAGAATCAGGATTAAAAAATTCAGTCCGAAATTGCCGCCGATCAGCTGATTGATCTCGTTATGTCCGAAGTATCTTGTAATGGGAAAATTATAAGCGATAATTCCTAAAATAATTCCACCTACGAATGTTTTAATGTAAATCGGAAATTGTCTGTACTCAAAAATCTTTTTGAAAAATTTGACTACAAAAATGAAGATCCATCCAAAAAATGTTCCTACAATTCCGAACAGCGTAGCATATAGAAAATCATATACTCCTGTATAATGATACGCTTTTAAATCCCAGGTTGCCCCGATTCCCAAATGGATAATCAAAGCAAACATCAGATAGCTGAAACAGCTTGCTACCAACGCAGGAATAATGGCTTTATAATATTCTACGGCATGCTTATGATGAAGGATCTCCAGGGAAAAGAGACTTCCTCCCAGCGGTGCTCCAAATAATGCGGTGAAACCAGAGGCCATACCGGCAATACTCAAAGAACGCAGTTCCTCACCTTTTAATCTGAAAATTTTCCCCAGCCAGGTTCCCGTAGAACCGGTGACCTGTACCAATGGAGCCTCCGGTCCCAAACTTCCTCCTGAAGCTACACAAAACAGAGAAGAAAGAATCATAGAAGGATTATTCTTCGGTTCCAGTTTTCCTTTATTGAATCTGATGTTATTAACGATCAAATGTATTTCTCCCGGATCACCAATAAAATGAATCACTAACCCAGCCAGCAATCCGCAGATTGCCATCGTAGGAATCACCTGCCAGCCTTGAAATTCGGCCAGGAATTCAGTAAAATGTTCCAATACGATCCAGTATCCTCCGGCAATAATACCGCCTACAAGACCTGTAACAGCCCACATAAAAAAAGTGCGGCTGAACACAAACGGATTGAATCTGATAGGCTGATCTAAGAGATTGAATGTTCGTATTAACCGTCTTCTTCTGTTAATTTTCATTCTTATATTCTGTTTTTAGCAAAATAAAAGATCAGCATTCCCCAACTTAAAATCATCATCAGACCTCCAAGCGGAGTGATTGGGCCTAAGAATTTAAGATTCATTCCCAGATAATCCTGCATGCTCAGGAAATAGATGCTTACAGAGAACAAAAGTGTTCCTGCAATCATTAAAATGGAAGTCCATTTTTCAGCAGACGTTTCAAATTTTAAGATGTATCCGATGATCAGCAGGAAAAATGCTGCATACATCTGATATCTTACGCCTGTTTCAAAACTTTCCAGTCTTTCCACAGCTAATATTTTCTTTAAAGCGTGCGCTCCGAATGCGCCCAGGATTACAGACACCATTCCGTAAACTGCTCCAAAAACTAAAGTAATTGTTTTCATTTTATAACTCTTCTAATTCTAGGGTTAAATATTTCTTTGTTTTATAATCTTGCCAGGTTCCTATGATTTTATTTCCTTTCAAGTCGGCTTCTATCAAAGCTCTTGGAATCCATTCCTTCAGTTCCTCGCTATGATAATCATCTTCTGTAATGGAAAAATGATCATGGATAAATTCGCCTCTCCAATTGATAGGTTTTTTATTCTTATCATACCAGTACATTGCTGAAAACGAATCATCTTCATTGATTCCGTTAATCAGAACTGTAATGGGATATTTACCATCAATTTTTCCTTTAAACAATTTATTGCCTGGACTTGTTTTGTTAAGTTTTTCAGAACCGGAAATCAAGTTTTTCGCATAAGAACTCCAATATTTGTCAAGCTCTTTATAAGTAAATGCTATTTCGTGGCTTCCCAGATCATCCAATGCCCTCATCGCATGATTAGAACATCTACCTGCTACAAAAGTAAGTTTATCCTTACCGAAAAAATATTTGATGCCGTTCAAAGTATACTCCATGAAACAATCTTCATACAGAGCAATCTGATCCTGAGTTCCTTCCGAAATATTTTTTTCGGATTTCAGTTGGTTTAAAAAATCACCAACTCTTTTTTGAATTCTCTTTTGAATTAAACCATTGATGGTTTTAAAGCTCTCCGCTTGAAATAAATCTTCAGGGTTGATATAGTTTCCGGTTCTCAGATCAAAATTTTTCCAGTCTGCAAACTCTTCCGGATACGCTCCTGAAGCTTCACCATCTATTGCAATACTCAGAATATTCTTAGGCGTTTCAATCTTTTCCCAACTATAAAAATTAAGATAGTTTGAATAAGAATTTGTTGCTGTAGAAGCCCGTTTAAAAGGGTTTCCGCCAGATCCGGGAACATATTCCAACTGATCTACCTGCAGAAATGTATTGATTTTATTTTCTACCCGCGGATTTTCAGGATAAGAAACAACCGGAAAAACGGTATCCTCAGTCTTTGGCTGCAGATTGCTTATTTTCACTTTTGGCTGTTGTGAAAAGCTTAAACCGGAAATCAGTAAGAAAAATACAATACTTTTTTTCACTATTTTGATTTTAAGTACATTAAAATGAACTTGGCAACCAAAGTAGAAATTCCCAGTATGATAAACATATTGGCAAATCTCTTAGAGCTTCTGAAACCTTCATGATTTGTTTTCTTTAAAAAGAATCCAAAAAGAAGGAATACAATGGGCAGAATGATCTGTAACATTAGTTTTCTCTCAATCTGTTAAATTCATTGATCACCTCATGGTGGCTCACCGTTTTATCTTTGAAATACGTCACAAAATGCTGTTTTTCTTCTTCGGTAGCTCCCAGCTGGTTCAGAATATTCAATAGATGCATTTTCATATGACCTTTCTGAATTCCTGTAGTTACCAGAGAACGCAATGCACCAAAGTTCTGTGCAAGACCCGAAACCGCCAGAATACTCATCAGTTCCTGTGCCGAAGGTTTTCCAAGAAGTGCTAACGAGAATTTTACCAACGGGTGAAGGTTTGTAAGACCTCCTACAACTCCTACAGAAATTGGAAGATCAATCCAGAATCTGAACACACCATTATCAGTTGTACAATGCGTTAAAGATCTGTATTGCCCGTCTTTTGCTGCATAAGCATGCGCACAGGCTTCTGTTGCTCTGAAGTCATTCCCGGTAGCAATCACTACGGCATCTACTCCGTTCATCACTCCCTTATTATGAGTGGTTGCGCGGTAAGGTTCAATTTCAGCAATGGTAACTGCCTGTTTGAATTTATAGGCGAATTCTTCAGGGGAAATTCCACTGTCATCTTTTAAATCTTCCATTTTACAGGAAACCTCAGCTCTTACAATACAGTCAGGGGTAAAATTGGAAAGGATATTCATTACAATCTGCAAAGAATTCTTTTCTTCCTGAGTAAAATCTTCGCTGGTAGCCACTTCCTGTCTCAAGGTTTTTCCGAACTGCTCAAGGCATGAGTTGATAAAGTTGGCCCCCATAGAATCTACCGTATCAAAACTTGCTTTCAGCTGGTAATAATTGGGCATTTCTGCGGTCTTATCAATCAGATTGATATTTAAAATACCTCCACCACGTTTTCTCATGTTGGATGTAATATCTTCTGTGGCTTCAAATAATTTTTTCTTTAAACTGAAATTAAAGAAATGCAATAATTTGTGAGGTTCAACATTAAAAATAAAATGGGTGTGCCCCAGTTTTTCAGTGTTGATGATCGTTGTTTTAAAACCTCCTTTATCGATCCAGAATTTCGCAGCTTTGGAAGCGGCTGCAACTACTGAACTTTCTTCAACAGCCATTGGAAGTGCCAGCAGTTTTCCGTCGATCAAAAAGTTCGGAGCAATTCCGTAAGGCATATAAAAATTGGAGATGGTGTTTTCAGAAAATTCTTCGTGAAGCTTCTGAAGGTCTGCATCATCATTCCAGTATTGTTTTAATATATTTTGATATTCCTGGTTTCCTTCAAGGTATTCGTTTACGAGCCATTCGATTTTTCCCTGCTTTGGAAGCTTTGAAAAACCTTCGATTGGTTTATGATTCATGATATAAACTTTAATGAGCCGTAAATATAATGATTTTGAGACTCTTTTTTGTTGATAACTTCTATGAAAAAAGATTGACTTTTATCAATTTTGGAACTAAATTTGAACAAAATTTAAATACCATTCAGATACAAAACATATCAATCATTCAAATATCGATCCAGAATTTCGCAGCTTTGGAAGCGGCTGCAACTACTGAACTTTCTTCAACAGCCATTGGAAGTGCCAGCAGTTTTCCGTCGATCAAAAAGTTCGGAGCAATTCCGTAAGGCATATAAAAATTGGAGATGGTGTTTTCAGAAAATTCTTCGTGAAGCTTCTGAAGGTCTGCATCATCATTCCAGTATTGTTTTAATATATTTTGATATTCCTGGTTTCCTTCAAGGTATTCGTTTACGAGCCATTCGATTTTTCCCTGCTTTGGAAGCTTTGAAAAACCTTCGATTGGTTTATGATTCATGATATAAACTTTAATGAGCCGTAAATATAATGATTTTGAGACTCTTTTTTGTTGATAACTTCTATGAAAAAAGATTGACTTTTATCAATTTTGGAACTAAATTTGAACAAAATTTAAATACCATTCAGATACAAAACATATCAATCATTCAAAAATATGAATTTTGAACGCCTTAAAGAAAAGCTCGAAATCCTTGCTGATGCAGCGAAATATGATGTTTCCTGTTCATCGAGCGGAGGCACGAGAAAAAATAAAAAAGGAGCTTTAGGAGACAGTTCCGCAAGTGGTATTTGTCATACTTATACCGAAGACGGGAGATGTGTTTCTCTGCTTAAAATTTTGCTGACCAATCACTGTATTTATGATTGTGCTTATTGTGTTTCCAGAAGTTCAAATGATATTAAAAGAGCAGCCTTTACAGTGGAAGAAGTAGTGGACCTTACCATCAGTTTTTATCGCAGGAACTATATTGAAGGTTTGTTTCTGAGCTCAGGAATATTCAAAAATGCTGATACAACGATGGAACGGCTTGTAAGAGTTGCCAAAAAACTTCGGCTGGAAGAAAACTTTAATGGATATATTCATCTGAAATCTATTCCTGGAGCGAGTGATGATCTGATGCAGGAAGCCGCTTTGTATGCAGACCGTTTATCCGTAAACATTGAAATTCCTACGGAAAGCGGATTAAAACTGCTGGCCCCTGAAAAGAACAGGCAAGATATGATCAGCCCGATGCGCTATATTCAGAAAGGAATTGTTCAGTATCAGGATGAAAAAAAAGTTTTAAAGAAAGTTCCCAAATTTGCTCCCGCAGGGCAATCTACACAGATGATCGTGGGGGCAACCAATGAAAACGACCTGCAGATCATTAAAGTTGCCGATCATTTTTATAAAAATTTTAATCTGAAAAGGGTTTATTATTCAGGATATGTTCCGGTTCTGGAAGATCAGAGGCTGCCTTCTTTAACAACGGAGGTTCCTATGCTTCGTGAAAACCGGCTGTATCAGTCTGACTGGCTGATGAGATTTTATGGTTTTAAAGCAGAAGAGATTTTGGATCCGAATATGCCTTTCCTTGATCTTGAAGTAGATCCTAAGTTAAGCTGGGCATTACGGAATCTGGATCAGTTTCCTATTAATCTTCAGACCGCCGAATATCAGCTGATTTTAAGAATTCCGGGAATTGGAGTAAAAACGGCTCAGAAAATCATCAGTGCAAGACGCTTTCAGGTTTTGACAATGGATCATTTGAAAAAATTGGGAGCAGCTGTGAACCGGGCAAAGTATTTCATTGATTTTACTGCCGGAAATGCCTACTTAAGATATTTAACAGATAAGAATTTCAGGAGACTACTGGTGGGCGGAAGTTCCTCAAAGTTTCACAATCAATTCTCACAACAACTAACATTGTTTTAAACACAAATAGCACGAATTTTTTCACAAATGATCACTAATATATTACAGTGTATTTGTCATTCCGACGAAGGAAGAATCTCCTAAATCAATCAGAATGTTTCTTCGTCAGAATGACAGGCAGCACAATTAAATTTAAAATTAATGATGACAACCCTACTCTACGATGGAAGTTTCGATGGTCTTTTCACCTCAATATTTGAAGTTTTCGAATATCGTTATAAAGATGTGGAAATTGCCAGCAGAGAAAGATTTCATCAGGAAAATATTTTTGCGGAGATTCATGAAGTCATTACCCAAAAGGACAAATCTGAGCGGGTTCTCAACAAATTGGAGCATAATATCGGGAAAGTGGGCATCTATAAGCTTTTAAAAGTTTTTTTATCAGAAGATCCGAATCTTGAAAACCTCATCCTATCTGCAGTAAGGCAGTCTATTAAGCATCCGGCAATAAATATTCTTGAAAATTTTGCTGATGCTGATGTTTTAAAAATTTCAAAAATCTGCAAATCGGTGGATAGAGAAAGGCACAGGATGACTGCTTTTGTCCGCTTTGAAAAAATGAAAGATGAAGTCTTCTTTTCCAAAATAGATCCTGACTTCAATGTTCTTCCGTTGATCAGAAAACATTTTCATGACCGGTATCAGGATCAGAAATGGATGATCTACGATCTACGGAGAAACTACGGACTTCTCTATGATCTGGACATCTGTGATTTCTTCTACCCTGATGAAAAACTGGATTTCGGCCAGTATCAACAAAAATTCCATGATGAAGAGAAAAATTACCAAACTCTTTGGCAGCGTTATTTCACTAAAACGAATATTACTGAACGGAAAAACCTGAAACTGCATATTCAGCATGTTCCGAAAAGATACTGGAAATATCTGACGGAAAAATGGTAAAAAACAGAATAAGCTCTAACTAATTATGCAGATAATATAGATTTAGAGATAGGCAGATGCTGTCATTTTGCTCAATAATTCCATATTGTGGATAACTTTTTTTCAGCGAAGAAAGACTTTAAAATTTAAGTCCTCATTTTTTAATTTTTATTTAAACTATTAATTTAGTGACAGATAGAATCCACATTAATGGAAAACTCATATTGTGGATAACTTTTTTTCGTTAATATACAGTTAATATTGGAAATATTCCAATATCATCTTTCTTCTAAAAATTGAATAAACAAAGGCGCTTCCAAAGAAAAAAAGACAAGAAAACCTCCTGTAAATCTGTAACCTATATAATTAAAAATCAAATCAACATTTTTAATTTGTGGATAACTTTTACTTTTTTGAAGGTTCGCACGGCTTATCATCAGTGATAAGTGATAAATGGAACATTCCCATCGTTTGGCAGATCAATGAAAACGTTCGGGTGAGTTTTGGAATATGCTTTAACAGAACTAAGTAAACAGCTAGTGAAGATTCTTTGGCAGCTGAATGATTGGGGAAAATTACTGATTCCTGAAAAACATGTATAAATCAGAAGTTAAATATTGCAGATTTCCAGAACTTTATTGGCTGGTACGTGAAAAAAAATGATATTTGTGTTCACTAAAAACGCATGAAAAAAATTATCACGGGAATCACAGCGCTTGTTATTCTCACAAGCTGTACAAAAGAAAAATTATCAGACCGCTTACTGGCTGAGCCGGATAAGAACGAACATTTAATTGCAGAAAGTACTTTAAAAATCCATAAAGATAAAAATACCATCCGGGAAAGATTTTCTCCTCCTGAGGGATATGAATGGAGTGAAGAAAAACCAGGTTCTTTCGGATACTTTATTGAAAATTTTAAGCTGAAACCTTATGCCAGTCAAATTTTAAAATATGACGGAACTCCTATTTCTACCCAGCATCTCCATGAAGCCATTTTTGATATTGATACCGGAAATAAAGACTTGCAGCAATGTGCTGATGCAGCAATCCGTATGAGAGCTGAATATCTTTATAAAGCAAAAAAATTTGACGAGATCAAATTTCATTTTACCAGTGGAGATCTTCTCCGCTGGAATGATTACAAAAACGGAACGAGAGCATTGGTCAGCGGAAATTCAGTCAGCTTCAGAAAAACCATGTCTTTTGATGATTCTTATCAGAGTTTCAGAAATTATCTGGATCTGATCTTTAATTATGCGGGAACTATTTCATTAAATAAGGAAACAAAACCGGTAACAAGAAATTCTGATCTTAAAACCGGAGATATTCTGATCACACCGGGAAGTCCGGGACATATTGTTTTTATTTCCGGTGTCTGCCGCAATAAGGAAGGGAAAAGACTGTTTTTATTGAGTGAAGGATTTACACCGGCACAATCTATTCATGTACTATCCAATCCTTTTAATCCCTATTTTACACCATGGTACGACCTGGATATCGATGCTCAGGAAACTAAAACCGCACGATATTTTTTTAAACCTACAAATTTCAGAAGCTTTTAATAATTTATATTCAAAACTATTGAAAAGTTACTACGATAATCTGAACTTGTTTTTGTAAATTTGTGTTCGAAATTTTTTTCTTGATGAAAGAGAGTGCTGTAAAAAAAATTGCAGTTCTTACTTCAGGAGGTGACTCTCCGGGTATGAATGCGGCGTTAAGAGCGGTAGTAAGAACCGCCAATTACTATAATATCGAATGCTACGGGGTGAGAGAAGGCTACAACGGTCTTATCAACAATGATTTCCTGAAAATGGGAGCCCGTTCCGTAAAAAATATAATCAACCAGGGTGGAACAATTCTAAAGTCTGCCAGATCCGCTGAATTCAGAACAAAAGAAGGCCGTCAGAAAGCTTATGACAATTGCGTAAAGCTTGGAATAGACGGATTGGTGTGTATTGGTGGAGACGGAACTTTCACCGGTGCAAAAATCTTTAATGAAGAATTCGGAATCAGAGTAATCGGTATCCCGGGAACAATCGACAACGATATTTTTGGAACTGATAATACGATAGGCTACGACACTGCTTTGAATACTGCCATGGATGCCATTGATAAAATCCGTGATACTGCAACTTCTCACAACAGAGTTTTCTTTGTGGAGGTAATGGGTCGTGATGCTGGTTTTATCGCATTAAACAGTGGATTGGCAACAGGAGCTTTAGATATTTTAATTCCTGAGAAAAAAGACAGTATTGATGAGCTTTTCGCAAAATTCAGAGATGCAGAAAAAACAGGAAAGGCATCAAGCATTGTGGTGGTTGCAGAAGGTGAAAAACTAGCCAATGTATATGAACTTGCAGAAAAAACAAAACAGACATTCCCTGATTATGACATTCGTGTAGCAATTTTGGGACATATGCAGAGAGGAGGCTCTCCAAGCTGTGCAGACAGAGTTTTGGCAAGCAGATTAGGCTATGGTGCCGTAACAGGATTAATGGAAGGACAAAGCAATGTAATGGCCGGAATGCGTTCCAATGATCTGACGTATACGCCTATTGAAGAAGCCATTAAAAAACATAACGAAATCAATGAAGATCTTTTACTGATTTCAAAAATTTTAGCAATCTAATTATTTTTATAATCTAATAAAAACAAACTATTATGTCAACAATTAAAGTAGGTATCAACGGTTTTGGTAGAATTGGACGTCTTGTTTTCAGAGCAATGACTGAAAGAGACAACATTGAAGTTGTAGGAATCAATGACCTAATCAATGCAGAATACATGGCTTACATGTTAAAATATGACTCTGTACACGGTATTTTCCCAGGTGAAGTTTCTGTAGAAGGAAATGACCTTGTAGTAAACGGGAAAAGAATCAGAGTAACTGCTGAAAGAGATCCTAACAACCTAAAGTGGAATGAAATTGGTGCTGATTATATCGTAGAATCTACGGGTCTTTTCTTATCTAAAGATACTGCTCAGGCTCACATCAATGCAGGTGCAAAAAAAGTAATCCTTTCTGCTCCTTCCAAAGATGATACTCCAATGTTCGTAATGGGTGTAAACCACAAGGAACTTACTGATGATATCAAAATCTTATCAAACGCTTCTTGTACTACAAACTGTTTAGCTCCTTTAGCTAAAGTAATTCACGATAACTTCGGAATCGTAGAAGGTTTAATGACAACTGTACACGCGACAACAGCTACTCAGAAAACTGTTGACGGTCCTTCAGTGAAAGACTGGAGAGGAGGTAGAGCTGCTCTAAACAACATTATTCCTTCTTCTACAGGTGCTGCTAAAGCAGTAGGAAAAGTAATCCCTTCTTTGAACGGGAAATTAACAGGTATGTCTTTCAGAGTACCAACTGTTGACGTTTCTGTAGTAGATTTAACAGTGAGAATTGACAAAGCTGCTTCTTATGAAGAAATCTGTTCAGTAATCAAAGCTGCTTCTGAAGGTGAATTGAAAGGGATCCTAGGATATACTGAAGATGCAGTAGTATCTCAGGACTTCGTAGGAGATAAGAGAACTTCTATCTTCGATAAAGATGCTGGTATCATGCTTTCTCCAAACTTCGTGAAACTTGTTTCTTGGTATGACAACGAAATGGGTTACTCTAACAAGTTAGTAGATATGCTTGTACACGCTGCTTCTTTGTAATAAGTAATGAGCGATAAGCAATAAGTAATATAAAACCTTCCCGATGGGAAGGTTTTTTTGTTATGTAAAGATGAAAGAATATTTATAAATCTATTCATAAATTAATGATATATTATTTATTCACGGCTCTATTTCCTATAGAAAATTTATATCCAAATTGAAACTGATAAAATGCCTGGCTATTACTTCCCATGTAATTAAATGTAATTAGACGTGCAAAAATAGCCTGATTAGGATTTCCATTAGGGTGATAAAAAATTTCTGCTTCATGTCTGAATACAGGAATTACCGAAGGAAGATCAATATTTTTAGTAGTATTAAAGTTTCTATAATTATACCACGAAATATCTGCTTTATAATCAAATCCAAAATTATTAAACCGTTTTGCACTTAAATGAAGACCTCCACCAGATCCCATAGACTTTATGTCTTCTATTTTTTCCTCTTCATTAGCTGAGATATTTACCTGAGATATATTATAGTTAACCAAACCATACAAACTTATGCTTACAGGAGCGCTTTTATTCTGCCATTTTAATACTTCCAGATCTAATCCCATCGTAAGATAGCGCTTTTCTATTAATCCTAGATTTCTATTATTTTCTATTTGAAAGTTATTATTTTCAGGATCATAAATAGTACTTACATATTTAGAATCTTTTTCAAATCTTGAATAATTTACATATGGGGAGACTGAAGGAAAATATTCTATTTGTCCCAATGTCCTTCTACTACTAAAGAAACGAAAAGGATAAGGAAAAAGATAAAACTTAGCCCTTCCCTCTATTTGTGCTAAACCATTTTTAGAACCTCCAAAAAGAGTAAGAAAATCAGTGTAAGCTCTCAATTCTAATATTTTTTCCAAATAAGTTTCTTGTTTTATTTGATAGGTAGCATTACCAACTTTATTTTCTTCAGGTTTCTCAGGCAGTTCCAGAATCAAATCATGTGGAATATAATGATTCCCCATTTTATAAGTATAATTCATCACATCCGAAAGATTTATATACAAGTGATTTAGCTTTTCATCAGTATATTCTTGGTTTTCAACAAGTGCATTTTTTCGGATAGAATTTTTATAATACATCATTTTCCGGGTACTATACTGAGAAAAAAATAGAATACTTAACCCTATTTGGTTGGTAAAAACATGGCTATTTCCGTCATAATCTTCAACCAAAACTCTTATATCATAAAAATATCCATCTCTGATTTCCACATCCAATTTTTTAAATTTAAATTTTTTTTCAGGATCTATTATATAATCTCCCTTGCTATTTCTTTTCTCTAAAACAAATTTATTTTTTTTTAAAAAATCTTTTTCGGATTGAGAAATTGCATGATTATTACTTTTTTCTTCAATAGTCTCTGCGTCCCCTACAATTTCTTTTATCTTGTCTTTCATATAATATTTATAGAAATAGAACTCTTGATTATCATAAGGAATTGTAATATCTCCAAAATAGCTTTCTTTCCCTTTAGTATTTAATATATTCCTGACTATCTGTTAGTTTTCATCATTTTTATCTTTTAGAAAGTCTTGATCAATCACTTTATTTTCCCCGTAATAGATGTATACTTTTGAATCATTAGTTGTTACAGAATTTTGGGATTTAACAAAAGATTCACTTGCATATCCATACCACTTATCTATCTCTTTCCCGTCAATACCTTTATTTTCATAAACACCTTTATAATTTAAAAATAATTGATGTTTTAAAGCCAATGTATCATTGTAGGCATTTGCCCGTTTATATTGCTCCTGAATTTGCACTAGATAACTTGCTTCTGACTTTCCATTCAGATTTTTGTTCAACTCTTGCAGTTTTTCATTTGTTTTTTTATATGAATCCAAATATTTGGAATATACCTCCCCTAAGCCAGTAAAAATATTTTCGGCCTCTTGTTTATCTTTTTCTAAGCTCTTCTTTTCCTGTCCCCAGGCTATAAAAGCCCAGAATAGAAACAGTAATACAATTTTTGTTTTCATGATTATTTATTTTTCAGATTAAAGTTTTTTGAATTGATTTAGAAATTGGCTGAATGATAGCCTAAAAGGAATGTTCCAGAAATTGAGCCTCCATGGTCATTAGTTTTATTTAAAGCTACAATACTTTCCTACCACACGAAATACCACAAAAGGGTGATTTTTTAACATAATTTTATTATTTTTAAGAAAACATTAACCAATGAAGAAAAAACACCTGACTCATGCAAAAAAACCGCATCCCCTCACCAAAGTCTGGAATGACTATCCTGAAATTTTACAGAATGACAACAGAATCCTGCCCGTTCCCGCCATTGAACATCTTATAGGAGAAATCTTCGCGCCGGGCAAGTTTTATTATTATGTTATTAATTTCGCAGATAGTACCATCTGCAATCATCATAAAGACATTCTGAAAATACATGGCCTCAGTAAATATCCTCTACATTTAAAAGAAATTATAGACCTCATCCATCCCGATGACATTGAGTTTGTCATGGAGGCCGAAAGAATGTCTATAGAAAAAATGAAGGAAATTAACGGCTTTGATTATCAACAGGAGTTGAAAACCAGCTATTGTTTCAGAATGAGAACTTCAAAAGGGAATTATGAATTGTTCCATCATCAGGCTTTACACACTTACAAAGATGAAAACGGCAGGCTTTTGCAGGCAGCTAACATCCACACCAATATTGAACATATAACCCATCAAAACTCTTATATTGTACTGGTTTCAGGAATCAATGGGCGGGAAGATTTTCACCAGATGCAGTGGATGAAACACAACCCATCTGATGAGCCAATTCCTGTTATTTTCACCAAAAGAGAAGTTGAAATTATCAATTGTATTGCAAAAGGGTACTCGACCTGTGAAATTTCAGATTTACTAAATATTTCAGAAGAAACCGTACGCACCCACAGAAAAAATATTTTAAGAAAATCTGACTGTAAAAATAGCTCCGAGCTCATCAAGAAAACTTTTGAATGGGGATATCTATAGAATCCTCACCCTGGGCCTGACAAATCTCACCAAAAATTTCAGCATAAAACTTGTACTTTTATAGGTAAAGGAATGAACATGATACAACCACGATTTAAAGACGCTTCTCATTTCAGAGATTTCTGGGAAAGTGGAAACGGAAAACTGCTTATTGAATTTTCCGGAGCAGAAGTGAGCTTTGAAAAATTTGAAAAATTTGCGCCTTTTTTTCATCATGTGGATGAGATCGGTGATGAGGTGGTAAAAGAGATTTATTTTACTAAAAAATTTCATGAGGCATCCAGGGAAATTGAGCAGTACATCAGAAACGGAGTTTCGGAAACAGATTCTGTTCCTGAAAGTGTAAAAAAACTTTTTATCCAAACTCAAAAAGTTCCCGAGTGGCTTGATTACAATTTACTCAAAAGCGGTGCTGAGCTCTGCATGAGAAGCAATCTGGACTCTCTGATCTCGTTGAGGGATTATTGTCTGATCGGCGGTTACGACTACGCCTACCTCAACAAACCCCTTATTGTCACAGAAGCATTAAAAAAGGGGGCGGTAAAACGTCTTTCGGAAACGTTGGATTTCTGGGTAAATGCAACCCGATATAATGCGCTGGAAGTTCATGCAAAAGGGTATGAATTTGCTATAAAAACCCGTTTAATTCATTCTTATGCAAGGCTTTCCATAAAAAAACATTATAAAGACTGGGATACCGAAAACTGGGGTGAGCCGATCAATTCATGGGATATGATGGCAACTTACATAGGTTTTAGTCTTGTCTTTCTTCACAGCCTTCAGAAATTGGGAAATAGTTTTTCCCCTGAAGAGGAACAGGGAATTTTTCACCTGTGGAAATATGTAGGCTATCTTTTAGGTATTCCGGAACAGCTTCTTCCCGATGACAAGAAACAGGCTACTGAATATTTTTATTTATGGACATCTGTGCAGCCTCCTTCCGATAAAGACTCCGTTCTTCTTGCCCATTCTCTGCTGAATGAATCTTTGGAAAATCCTATTTTAAAATTTGAATTTCAAAGGAAAAATTTAAAATATCTGCATGTCTGCTGTACCTGGTTTCTGCTGGATGATGAAGTTTGCAAAAGACTGCAGATCCCGGAAGTTCCCAACAAAAATCTGTTTCCAAAATCAAAGATACTTTTCAACAAGATTTATGACAGAGTCGTAAGCCGCGATGCCAGAATAAAAAGAGGGAATAAGGATCAGATGAAAGTACTGGAAGACTATCTGAATATTACTAAAAATTCAAATTTTCATTAAAAAGCAGGAAGATAGAAGCCGGGAGCAGGAAGTTACTATTGGAAGATTAATTTCTTTCAGCAAAAACTTTAATAATAGCACAAAATTAAATTTATGCTATTTTCCGGACTTCTATAACTCCCTTCTTCCAGCTTCCGGCTTCCTTCACAATTAATAATTTTTACCTTTTTTCAAGTATGCATCTCACATTATACATCTGCTTCGTTATGAATGAGATCAACAGCAAAATTTTATCATTTTTTAACTCTAAAAACAGTTTTCAGGGACAAATAATATTAGTTTTTGATATTTAAATTATGTATTTTTGAGAAATTATTTTAATAGCGATGAGTAACATTGATGATAAGAAAAAAGCACTCGCTTTAGTGCTTGACAAATTAGATAAAACATACGGAAAGGGAACAGTAATGACTTTAGGTGATCAATCTATAGACAATACAATAGAAGTAATTCCTTCCGGTTCTTTAGGATTAGATATCGCATTAGGTATAGGCGGATATCCAAAAGGAAGAATTATTGAAATATACGGTCCTGAATCTTCAGGTAAAACAACATTGACCCTTCATGCGATTGCTGAAGCTCAGAAAGCAGGTGGTATTGCTGCATTTATTGATGCGGAGCACGCTTTTGACAGAACTTATGCAGCGAAATTAGGAATTGATTTGGAGAACCTTATCATTTCTCAGCCGGACAATGGTGAGCAAGCTTTAGAAATTGCTGATAACCTTATCCGTTCAGGAGCTATCGATATCGTTGTAATTGACTCTGTGGCAGCTCTTACACCAAAAGCTGAGATTGAAGGTGAAATGGGAGATTCCAAAATGGGTCTTCATGCAAGATTGATGTCTCAGGCATTAAGAAAGCTTACAGCTACTATTTCAAGAACGAAATGTACAGTAATTTTCATCAACCAGTTGAGAGAAAAAATCGGGGTAATGTTCGGAAACCCTGAAACTACTACCGGAGGTAACGCTCTGAAGTTCTATGCTTCTGTAAGAATTGATATCAGAAAAGCCAGTGCGCCTATCAAACAAGGTGATGAGGCTATCGGAAGCCGTGTGAAAGTGAAGATTGTGAAAAATAAAGTAGCACCGCCTTTCAAGCAGGCAGAATTCGATATCATGTATGGTGAAGGAGTTTCTAAAGTAGGTGAAATTCTTGATACGGCAGTGGATATGGGAATTGTGAAGAAAAGTGGTTCTTGGTTCAGCTATGAGGAGTCTAAATTAGGACAAGGGCGTGATGCTGTAAAAGATGTTTTAAAAGACAATCCTGAACTTTCCGAGGAATTGGAAAACAAGATCAAGGAAGAAATGAAAAACAAATAATTTTTCAAAAAATATAGAAAAGGCAGTCTTAGGATTGCCTTTTTTGTTTTTAAGTGCATATGTTTTTTCTTAAACGCAAAGTTTTTATTTTTGGTTGTGTTATTGATCCTTTCTAAGTGAACGCATTATTACAAAGCTTCATCAACGGCAGAGCCACACTCTTTGCCTCCTTAGAATTAACTTTCGAATCACATATTCTTTGCTTTTAAATAAAACTTCTCTTAGACTCAAAATAAAAGAGGCCGACCTTTAGGACAACCTCTTTTAAGCTTTTATATTTAAAAAAATTATTCTGCAATTTTACCTTGAAGCTGAAGTGCACCAGTCACTTTCATTCCTTTTGTTGGAGTTTCAAACCTCATATTCTCCTTATTAACAAAAGCATCGATGGTGAAGAAATCTTCATTTTCTTCATTCGTAATTAGTTTCAACTTTAGGATATATCCTTTAACAGTACCATCTTCAAGTAATTCTGTTTCCTTAAAATCTACAACCTGAGCAATAAAATCGAAACATGCATAGTTCGGAAGATCCTGGCTTGGTGCATAAGTTGTGAAGTCTTCACTCATTTTGGTACCATCTGGTAAATCAGTGTTTGTATGAACATCAAGAATGAAAACAATTCCGCTGATATTGACCTTCAAATGAGGCTGAGTAATATATATATTTCTGTTTTCAGCATAATCTGTAGCAAAGAACCAAACTCCAAAAGTATCTCTGGCCGGACCCGCTACGATTGCCTGTAAGTTCAATGCATTTTCCCATTCTCTGATTGACCTTGTTTCAAAATCTAAAGTATAATTTGTTTTTACCTCCGGAATTATTGTACTAAGCTCATCTGTAACAATAGTCTTAAATCTTACATCTTCAAATTCTGTTTTGCTTTTATCTTCACCAGCAGGATCAGCAACCGTAGACTGCATTAAAACAGTAGTAAGATATTGACCGTAATCTTTAGTCTGGAAATTCTCATGACCAAAAATCCCGCTCCAGGTATTCACAAGATTATGAATATTTGATTTTCTTATGATAATTCCGGCTTCGTTAGTGGTTTCAGGAGCAGCAATTCCTTCTGTATTCGGAAAATAATCTTTGCCATCCACCAGCTGATGATTCATAATCTCATTATTTTCTTCGTGAGAAAACGCTGCAAAACCTTTATAAGTGACATTTTGGTTTTCAAAAATATAAGGAAGTCCCGTTTTTTCCTTATCAGCTCCTTCAAAGTGATAAGAAAGTGAAATGGCTTTAAACTCTTCCTCTTTTGTCGCGGGACTATGATTACCATTATCATCAAACTGAGAGTGATATAAAATCATATAAGACTTGATCTTACCTTCCTGAAGTTCGTTTTCAAACTTTTCTTCCATTTGCCCGATCGCCTGTTGTGGAGCAAGTGCATAAGCATCTTCTGTAACCATATAGGCAAAGCCTTCTACCTCACCATTTTCTTTTTGAAAAGCAGAAATAGGGGTATACTCCCCTCTTAGCTGAAGCGCTATAGAATATACTATATAATCATTATAAATCCTGATTTTTTCGTACTCACCATTTATCTTAGGCTCTTGTATTGTTTGTGAAGGGACTTCTGGTAGTATCTCCACTACTTCTTCCGTTACTTCCTCTACTACTTTTTCCTCGGGCATTTCCATTTCCTGAACCGGAGTACTTACATTTTCCTGATTGTTATTCTTTTTCTTAAAAAAATCAAAGATTCCCATACTGTTATTTATAATTGGCGGTAAATATAATAAAAGCGATCAACAGACCCATCATAAAAAAAATGCCATTGTGTCAGTTTCTTCTTCATTGTTTTTTGGCGATAAAAACTTCCGGCGGAGCCTTTGGCTCCGCCGGAAGTTTATCAGTTAGGTTTATCATCTGTCAGCTCAAACCCCCAATCTTTTCCTTTTTGGGTGGCCGGAATACCTTTAGTCATCCAAACCGGAGCTTTAGCACTCTTAAGATAGTAATCAAAAAACTGCTGTTCACGGATTTGAATATCCTTTCTGTTCTGACGTTTTACAAGATTGTGATCATCACCGTTATAATTCAGAAGCCATACTGGTTTTCCGAGACGGCGCAATGCGGTAAACATCTCAATTCCCTGATACCACGGCACTGCTCCATCTTTATCGTTACTCATAATCACTACCGGAGTTTGTACTTTATCAATGGTAAAAAGCGGTGAATTTTTAATATAAAGATCCGGAGCTTCCCATAGGTTCTTCCCTAATCTACTTTGTGATTTCTCATACTGAAACTGTCTGTTCATTCCTGAGGTCCATCGGATTCCTCCATATGCGGACGTCATATTTACAACAGGAGCACCACTCCACGCAGCTGCATACATATTGGTATGAGCAATAAGGTAGGCTACCTGATAACCACCCCAGCTTTGTCCCTGAATTCCAATTTTAGTACCATCTACCCAGGAATTTTGTTTCAATTTCTCAACACCGGAATTAATGTATTCCATTGCAGATTCTCCGGGAAAGCCATCAGTATACGAAATATCAGGAGTGAAAACCAGATATCCGTTGCTTACAAAATAAGAAATATTCAATCTTGAAGGTGTTGGAGCCGGTGCTACATAACGGTTCAGATTATCCGAAAGCTTTTCATAGAAATAGACAATCATAGGATATTTTTTATTCGGATCGAAATCTTCCGGTCTGTATAAAACTCCTGTAGAGGTATTTCCTTTTGGTGTTGTCCAGTTTACCAATTCGTCCGTACCCCAGTTATATTGGTTTTGCTGTGGATTGGTATTACTCAGCTTTTGTTGTTCTGAGAAATCTGATGTTGCAAAAATATTGGGAGAATCAGTATATGATTCTTTTACTACAATATATTCTTCTGCATTTTTCGCTTTTTGAATACTTCTGTATCCCCATACATTTTCCATCTGGATTTTTACCGGATCAGAACCCGACTGAATAGATGTTTTGAAAATTCCGTTTGCTTTGGATGTATTATCAAAGGCTGATAAATAAATGTCCGATTTTCGGTTTAAGCTTTTAATATCTTTATCCAGATCGTAGGTATCAAATGTTATTTTATGTTTACGCCCAAATCCGTTAGTAATATTTCTTGGCTTTTTTGAACCGTTCAGGAAAAATTCCCAAAGGTCAAAACGGTCTTTGATAATTACAGATTCATCATTATTCGTCCAGGATGCGATGCCATAAGAATTCGGAAAATCCGGCATATCAAACTCTTCATCCACAAAGGAAACGGGTAATCCGCTGCTCATTGGAATTGTTTGCTTTGTTTTCACATTATAACTCAGCCATTTCCCTTGTTCTCTGTCAAAGATCACCACAAATTTACCAAGCGGTGAAACAGCAACCGAACCATTCAGATTCTGAATAATTTCCGTTCTCTCACCCGTTTTATTATCAATCAGGAAATATGTTTTCTTTGTTGCGCCCTCCCATTGCGAAGAAATACGGTTATTCAAACTTGTAATTCCAAGTGCAAATTCTGCATTTCCTTCGTTGACCAGTCGTAAAGTATCTAAGTCCTCAGCATCAATGTTTCTAAAGGATTCCGGTTTTTCCGTCTGCATTACTGCAGCATAAGATTTTTTCAGATCATTTTTCAATTCCTTTAACTGTACCGTTTGCAGATAATCATCTTTATAGTTCCAGATATCTACTACAGCATGATCATTCGCAATCATCGCAGTATCTTTTGCAATGGGTTTTGGACCCACACCAAAATACAACTGCTTTCCGTTTTTACTGAATAAGGGTAAACGGTTTTCAGAAATCACCCAATTCTTCCTCATCTGTGCATTTTCATTGGTAATCGTTTCCTTTTTATTTCCTTTAAAATTAATATAATACAGCTGATACAGTTTTACCAGATCATTCTGTGCGGAAGAAGTTCCTACATAGGCCAGTTGATTTCCCTCTTCATCAAAAGATAATTGTGAAAAATCGCCCTCCATTTCCGAAATTTTAGTCACAACTCCTTTTTGCAGATCTACCACTTGTACAGTCTGAAGTGTATATTTCTTGGGTTTTGATTTGTCATTATCTTTTTTGTTCTCAGATTTTTCATCCGTAGAATCCTTTTCCTCTTTTTTATCCTTTTTCGGTTTCTCTTCAGGTTTTTTCGTTACAAAAGCAAGCTGCTTCCCATTTTTACTGAACTCATAGCGGACAACATTATCATACGTTGTACTTTTCCCGTCCAGAAGATTCCGCACAACCAGCTGTAAAGGTTTTATATTTTTATCCTCATCCTTATTATCCTCTCCATCTTCTTTATCAGATGCTTCATCTGAAGATTTATCTTTTGTATTTTCCAGAAGATAGGCAATGTAGGAACCTGCTTTTTCAGGAATTTTAAATGATTTTACATTAGGAATTTTCTCTGTTTTATCATTTAAAAAATCAACAACAGCAAGGCTGTCTTTTGTTAATTTATTTTTTTTAAGCTTTTTATCTTTTACCGCTTTTATATCTTTATACTGCGGACGGATCTGAAAAACAGCAAATCTGGAATCATTCGTAAAATCTACTTTTGTTCCTCTTGCAAACTTCTTTGTTGTTTTATTTTTTACGGAATATAAAGAAAGGTTAGAATTTCCTTCCTGAGCATCCACGGAATAAGCAATCCATTTTCCGTCATTGGAGATTTTTCTTCCACCGATATTTTGCCAGCTGTCATAGACAGAATGGTCTAAAGGTTTTTTCTGTCCATAGACCCAACAAGTCATTATGAGCAGAATAAAAACTGTACATTTCAACTTCATCTTTAAAAAATTTTTAATATTTAAAAGTAAGATATTTCTTCGACAAATCCATAGGATAAGATTATTTCGCACTGAAAAAATGCCATTCTGTCACTTTCTGCTGCATGGTATTTTTTTTGAGAAGTATGTTGAACAATTAAAATATAAAATATGATGACTAAAGGAAATATTAATGTATCTGTGGAAAATATTTTCCCACTAATTAAAAAGTTTCTTTACAGTGACCACGAAATATTCTTAAGAGAATTGATCTCCAATGCAACGGATGCTACTTTAAAATTAAAACATTTAACAAGTATCGGAGAAGCGAAAGTGGAATACGGAAATCCGAAACTCGAAGTTAAAATTGATAAAGACCAGAAAACCTTACGCATCATCGACCAAGGTATTGGTATGACAGGTGAAGAGGTTGAAAAATATATCAACCAGGTTGCTTTTTCAGGAGCTGAAGAGTTTTTGGAGAAATATAAAGATTCGGCTAAAGATTCAGGAATTATCGGACATTTCGGTCTTGGATTCTATTCTGCATTCATGGTCGCTGAAAAGGTGGAAATACTTACAAAATCTTACAAAGATGAACCGGCAGTACGTTGGATCTGCGATGGAAGCCCGGAATTCACTCTTGAAGAAACTGCTGACAAAACAGACAGAGGAACGGAAATCATCCTTCATATTGCTGAAGATTCTGTAGAATTTCTGGAAGAGGCAAAAATTCGTGAACTCTTATTAAAGTATAATAAATTCATGCCGGTTCCAATCAAGTTCGGGACAAAAACACATACACTTCCTTTACCGGAAGATGCCCCCGAGGATGCCGTAGCTGAAACAGAAGAGGTAGACAATATCATCAACAATCCGGTACCGGCATGGACGATTGCTCCAAGCGAACTGACCAACGAAGATTATATGAAGTTCTATCACGAGCTGTATCCTATGCAGTTTGAGGAGCCTTTATTCAATATTCACCTAAACGTTGATTATCCATTCAACCTTACCGGTGTTCTGTTTTTCCCGAAACTGAGCAACAACCTGAATATCGACAAGGATAAAATTCAGTTATATCAAAACCAGGTATTTGTAACAGATGAAGTAAAAGGAATTGTTCCGGACTTCCTGATGCTTCTGAGAGGTGTTATAGATTCTCCGGATATTCCATTGAATGTTTCCCGTTCTTACCTTCAGGCTGATGGTGCCGTAAAAAAGATCTCATCTTACATCACGAAAAAAGTAGCCGACAAAATGGCTTCTTTGATCAACGAAAACCGTGAAGATTATGAAAAAAAATGGAATGACATTAAGATTGTAATAGAGTATGGAATTGTTACAGAAGAAAAATTTGCTGAAAAAGTAGACAAATTCACACTGTATCCTACAACAGACGGAAAATATTTCCTTTGGGATGAATTGGTTGAAAAAATCAAACCTGTACAAACGGATAAAGACAATAAACTGGTTGTACTATATGCTACCAATGCTGATGAACAACACAGCTACATCCAATCTGCAAAGGATAAAGGATATGAAGTTCTGTTATTAGACTCTCCTATCACTCCACATGTTATCCAGAAGCTGGAAACTTCAAAAGAAAATATCTCTTTTGCAAGAGTAGATGCAGATCATGTAAACAACCTGATCAAAAAAGATGAACCCGTAATTTCAAAACTGAATGAAACGGAAAAAGAATCTTTGAAAAAGAATGTAGAAGAAGCTATTCAGGATTCTAAATTTACCGTTCAGCTTGAAGATCTTGACAGCAATGATGCTCCATTTACCATTACCCAACCAGAATTCATGAGAAGAATGAAAGAAATGCAGGCTACTGGCGGAGGCGGAATGTTCGGAATGGGTGGTTTCTCGAAAATGTACAATCTTGTGGTGAATTCCAACAGTGAGCTTTCTAATCAGATTTTAAAGACTGAAAATGCTGAAGAGAAAGAAAGTCTGATCAAATATGCCTTGGATCTTGCGAAACTTTCACAGAACTTGCTGAAAGGAAAGGATCTGACAGATTTTATACAAAGAAGCTATAAGCAACTTGAAAAATAATACACGAGAGACTGTTTCATTTTGAAGCAGTCTTTTTTTGTTTTGGAAGAATGTTGAAAAAACGCAAAGACGCAAGGTTTTAATATACTATGTGCTTTAAGGCGCAAGGATTTTATCTAAGATAAAATTTTGTACCGTTAAATCTTTACATAACCCTTGCTGAAAATCTCTGATTTTCTTGCGCCTTAAAAACACCCATAATGCTTGGGAGCTCTTTGCGCCTTTGCGTTTCTAACAAACAAAGAGAATAAAAAAGCAATCTAAAAAATAACACAAGAGACTGTTTCATCTGAAGCATTTTTTTTGTTTGGGAAGAATGTTGGAAAAACGCAAAGACGCAAGGTTTTCATATACGATGTGCTTTAAGGCGCAAGGATTTTATCTAAGATAAAATTTTGTACCGTTAAATCTTTACATGACCCTTGCTGAAAATCTCTGATTTTCTTGCGCCTTAAAAATACCCATAATGCTTGGGAATTCTTTGCGCCTTTGCGTTTCTAACAAACAAAGAGAATAAAAAAGCAATCTAAAAAATAACACAAGAGACTGTTTCATTTTGAAGCAGTCTTTTTTTGTTTTGGAAGAGAATGTTGGAAAAACGCAAAGACGCAAGGTTTTCATATACGATGTGCTTTAAGGCGCAAGGATTTTATCTAAGATAAAATTGTTTACTGCTGGTCTATTATGTATTGCTCTTGCTGAAAATCTCTGTTTTTCTTGCGCCTTAAAAACACCCATAATGCTGGGGAACTCTTTGCGCTTTTGCGTTTTCCAACAAAACAAAAACAACCTAAAAATCATCAACAATTAATCTAAATAAGATTCATATTATAAAGCTTTTCTACATTTTCCATTCGCTTTCATTGGTTTGCTCTATATTTTTTCTGTTTTTTATTGTATAGATTCTGCTTTTTTGCCATTTTTGTATAAAATGTCGGTCATGCAAAAAGAAAAATTACGCGTCATCAGAAAGCAAAAAGGCTATACTCAACAACAGGTAGCTGACTTTATCGCAACGGATGTATCCAATTACAGCAGAAAAGAAAGCGGTGATGTAAGGATCGTAAAAGATGAGTGGGACAAACTTGCCCGTTTCCTGGATGTACCGATTGAAGATATTTATGAAGAGGAGGAACCTACAGTAGTTGTTAATAATGATCATCCTGTCTTTAATGACAGATCTTCTTCTGCAGGAGTAATCACTAACCAGAATAATTATGATAATATTCCGGGAGCTATTATTGAAAATTTACAAAATTATATTACTTTATTAAAAGAAGAAAATATAAGGCTTAAACAAGAACTGAAAGGTCTCCCAAAAGGAGGAAAATAATGCGATTTAAAACTTTTAAAATATTAATGTCACTCATATTAAACTATGGAGTGACATTTTTTTATAAAATAATTTTAAAACAAAATGCGTTTTTTGACACGAAGGATGAATGATTCAAATGTTTTATTTCAGGAAGCAAAGAGTTCCGACTTTGTCGTTGATGAAGCTTTGTGATACGTGTTCGCTTAGAAAGAATCAATGGAAATTGATTCCGACTTTGCTCCCTTACACATATTATGATTGATAGATAGAAGCTTTGCGTTAAAAGCTTATTATTTCTAATAATTTAAAATTTACAATTCTGCCAACGGATCCCAAAACAGCTTTTTGAAATTTTTTATTCTAAGATTTTCCACAACAATTCCTTCTTTTTCCAGCTTAGACTGAAATTCAGGAACAGATAAAACCCCTGAGCTTGATATGACACGGTGAGCAGGAACATTTTTCGGACATCCTCCCATCGCCTTTCCTACATGTCTTGAATGGTTAGGATAGCCAACTGCTTTTGCGATGGCACCATAGGTAGAAACTCTGCCTTTGGGAATAAGTCTTGCTACTTCGTATACCTGTTGTTTGAAAATCTCGTCCATATTAAATTGTTGTTTTAAGTCAGCTTCCTTTTTTTGCATCATTTTTGAACTCTCTTAAACTCAATGATGTTTCATTAAAAGATAAAGATATGAAAAAATCATTTTTCAGGCTGTTGAATGCAGTTAATAAAAAGGTGCTTCCGAAGTTGAGTAAGAAGGATCCTAATCAATTGACGAAGGTTGAGAAAGGTATTCTTGCGTATCGGTATTTTGTATTGGTGAATTCTTTGGATTGATTTTTTTATTTGACTACTGAACTATTAAGCGCATTTAAGTTTTTAAGAATATTAAGAGAATAGCTAAAGCTATTTTTCAGCTGCCTGCTTTTATTATTCATCAAAGATGAGACTTAATTATTCTTACTCTCTTCATTTTTTTTATGGTTTAAAGAGTTTTAGTTTTCATAACAGGCCTATTTCAAAATCTAGCAAAAAAAAACGCTCCAAATAAATTGAAGCGCTGTATGATAATCTCTGACGAGAGTTTTATTCTTATGCGTTTTCTAATATATAAGAGAACATCAATGGTGCACAGATGGTTGCATCACTTTCAACGATGAATTTCGGTGTAGTGATATCAAGTTTACCCCAAGTGATTTTTTCATTTGGAACGGCTCCTGAATATGAACCGTAAGATGTTGTAGAATCAGAAATCTGGCAGAAATAAGACCAGAAAGGAATGTCATGCATTTCCATATCCTGATACAACATTGGCACTACACAGATAGGGAAATCTCCAGCGATACCTCCACCAATCTGGAAGAATCCAACTCCTTTTCCTGCTGAGTTTTTAGTATACCAGTCAGCAAGGTAAGTCATATATTCGATACCTGATTTCATTGTAGTAGCCTTAAGCTCTCCTTTGATACAGTAAGAAGCGAAGATGTTACCCATTGTAGAATCTTCCCATCCTGGTACTACGATTGGCAAATTAGCTTCTGCTGCTGCAATCATCCAGGAGTTTTCTCTAGGAATTTCATAATACTGTTCCAATACTCCTGAAAGGATCATTTTGTACATGAATTCGTGAGGGAAATATCTTTCTCCTTTAGCTTCAGCATCTTTCCAGATCTCAACGATATGTTTTTGTAATCTTCTGAAAGCTTCTTCTTCAGGGATACAAGTATCTGTAACTCTGTTCAGACCTCTTTCTAAAAGATCCCACTCATCCTGAGCAGTCAAATCTCTGTAATGAGGAACTCTTTCATAGTGAGAGTGTGCTACAAGGTTCATTAAATCTTCTTCAAGGTTGGCACCTGTACAAGAGATAAAATCTACTTTCCCCTGACGGATCATTTCAGCAAGAATCTTCCCTAATTCAGCAGTAGACATTGCTCCTGCCAAAGTAATCATCATTTTTCCGCCATCTTTAAGATGTGCAACATATCCTTTAGAAGCATCCACCAATGCAGCTGCGTTGAAGTGCAGGTAATACTTTTCTATGAATTCAGTTATCGGTTTGCTCATTTTTTTAATTTTTGCAAAGATAAAACTTAAAAACGGAATGCAGTCAAAGCACTTGAAGAAAGTGTAACAGAGGAGTCTTTTTTTATCATTTGTTAAATGCTAAAACTGTTTTGTTGGGAAACACAACAAAGACGCAAAGAGCTCCAAGTATTGTAAATATTTTAAGGCGCAAGAACATTTCGACTTCGCTCAATGTAAAATTTTCAGCAAGGGTAATGTATAAAGTAATCAACAGTACAAAATTTTATCGGAGATAAAATCCTTGCGCCTTAAAGCACATAGTATATTAAAACCTTGCGTCTTTGCGTTCCCCAAAACAGCTGAGCTAATAATAAAAGCGCAGCTCAAATAAGCCACGCTTTCATTATAATTTAACTTAATAATACTCAATATCTATTTATCCTTCCCAGGCTTCCACTTTCAGGATCTCAATTTTTCTTTCACCATCTCTGAAAGGCCAGTTGATCACATCTCCTACTTTATATCCTACTACTGCAAGGGCAATATCCGATAGTATGGAATGCTTATTCTTTTTAAGTTTTGCTTTGGTAGAGGGTACAAAAATATATTCGTGCTCAAAATCTAAGGTATGATCTTTCAAAGTCACTTTCCTTTCAACGGTTACGATATCAGCAGGCAGATCTCTTCTCAATACCTGTTTTGCATTTCTGAGCTCTTCCGTAAGTCTTTTTTCTTCTCCGATGCTCACTTTCTTCCTTCTGAGTGTATCTTTTATAGCATCATAAATTCCGGTGGTTACAATAATATGATTGGACATTTTCTTCAATTTTTTTAAATTAAAATGCAGTTATTCCCTAACGATCCAATGTAGAACCCAGGCATACAACAGCCTTCTTCTATAGAAAACCGCAAAAAAGCAATAAATAAAATCCGAAATGAGTCCCTGTCTTGGATCCTGACAGGGCTTAATTGATAAAGTCCTTAGAACTTTTCAGAAAAGAATCTGTGTGCAGATAAAGTAATGACAGCAACAACCCTGATTGTCTGCGTTCTGCTGATAAAGAGATTGTTGCTGCCATTATTATGAGATTATTTGTAATCTTTACAAATATAGCATTTAAAAACGGAATGTAGCGGCTGCGCTTAAAGAAACTCTTGTAAGACCTTCTTTCTGGTCATCACCAAGATCAACGGTCTGTCCATTAACTTTTATTTTGCTCAAGGTTCCTGCGGTAATTCCCAACTTAGGACCTATCATAAAGTTTTTTGAAACTGCATATTGATAGGCTGCCCCCAGTTCCAGACCAAGATTGGAACCTGTGCCTTTTACCGCTTCTGTTTTTGTAGTATAAGTAATTACTCCAAGAGATACATCAGCAACAATTTTGTGGTTTGTAGGTTTGGTATAATTGGAGAACATAACAGAAGGTCCAAAGAATGTAATATTATCTTTAGTACTTATAGAAGCTGTAACCGTCTGCCCGTTCATATTGTATCCGCTCAATACAGCACTGCTGGAAGCATTATAATTGGAAAATTTAGCACCAATCCCAATATCTTTCACATTATAGTAAGCCGCAATTTCAAAATGAATTCCGTTTTTCAATCCTTTAACGTAATTTTTTTCTGCCATGGAAAGCCCGGGTGCTGTTTTAGCTACTCTCCATGCATATCCTACAGCCGGTATGATGGTTATTTTTTCCTGTGCGAAAGAAAGTAAAGAACTCGAAATAGTTCCCAATAGAATTAGTTTTTTTATCATGGTTTTAAAGTTTCCGGCAAAATTAAAATTTTCTCCGGGAGAAACAAGCTAAAATTTGAAGCGTCTGTTCTCTTTTTTATCGGAAAGCTTTTTCTTGCCATCAAGCCTTTTTTGTTTCTGAGCTCTTGAAGGTTTTGTTGCAGTTCTTTTCTTTGGAATGATGAGGGCTTTATTTACAATTTCAATTATTTTTTCAATGGCTTTATTTTTATTCATCAGCTGAGTTCTACTTTCGGAAACTGTAAGGAATAAAAAGCCTTCTGCATTAATTCTGTTTTTCAGTTTATCATTAATCAATATTTTTTCATCATCATTGAAAAACTCAGATGAATCTACTTTCCAAAGTACGGTAACAGCAGTCTCTACTTTGTTGACATTCTGCCCTCCTGCCCCACTGCTGCGGGAAGTTTTGAAACTGAGTTCTTTTGAAAAGTTTTTCATTTTTTTAAGATTTTGAGATGCTAGAATCAAGAGCCAAGACTAGAGATTTATGTTTATATTTCTTTGCAGTTCTATTCTGTTTATTTTCCCGTTGGGAGTTCTCGGAATTTCACTGATGAAGATAATTTCTTTTGGCTTGTGAAAACTCTTCTCAAACGGTATTTCTGAAATTTTCTTTATCACCTCATCTGATTCATTTCCTTCTATAATCAATATCAATTTCTGACCCAAACTTTCATCCGGCAAACCAATACATACAGCTTCATTCGGAATTTCTTTTTTTACCAAAGCTTCAAGAGCTTCCGGAAAAATTTTTGCTCCTCCGGAGTTGATAACATTATCAATTCTTCCAAGAAATTTAAATTGTTTTTCATTTCTAATATCAACTAAATCATTAGTTTGTAATTCTTCAGCATTCACATTTGGCGCATAGATTTTCAGACATTTTCTTTCATCCAAAGAGATGGATACATTTTCAAAAACGGTGAAATAGTCTTCCTGTTGCGGCATCAGTTGTTTTAAGCCAATATGAGAAAGCGTTTCAGACATTCCGTAGGTTTCAAAAATACGGTTGGAATTATCAAGATTCATCTTCAGAATTTTATTTTTAAGACTTTCTGAGACGGCAGCACCACCAATGATCAGATTTTTAATCAGATGAAGTTTCTCCAGTGAATTTTCTACCTGAAGCGGAGTCATTGCGCAAAAATCTATTTCTTCATCCAGGTTTTCAACAGGTTTTAGGGAAGGTTCGGCAATTCTTAACTTCATTCCTCTTTCTATAGAGCGGACAATCATCATTTTTCCTGAGATGTATTCTACAGGCAGGCAGAGTAATGCAGTATCTCCTTTTTTTAATCCCAAAAAGTTACAGGTCATCACCGCAGAATTGATCATTTTCTTTTTTTCGATTTCAAAGATTTTTGGTACTCCCGTAGAGCCCGAAGTCTGGACATGTACCCCTGTTTTTTCTGAAAACCATTCTTCCAGAAAAATTTTCACTTTTTTTTCAAACTCCGTATGAAACGATAATTTATTAATATTGAGATTATTGAAGTCTATCAGCATATTTTCCGTAAATAAAATCCACAGTAAATTTAAAAAAAAATTCAAAAAGTTCTTGTATGTAAAGAAAAAAGCTGTAAATTTGCACCACCAAAATAAAACAGACCTATAGTGTAACGGTAACACTCCGGTTTTTGGTACCGTCATTCGGGGTTCGAATCCCTGTGGGTCTACAAACCATCCTTCTTTAAGGATGGTTTTTGTTTTTATTCTACTCCATTGATTATGGGATTAAAATCTATTTTTTTCATGTAAACAGTAGAAAATTGAAAGAAGATATTTGTAAATAAGAAAAAAATATATAAATTTGCAACACCAAAATAAAGCAGACCTATAGTGTAACGGTAGCACTCCGGTTTTTGGTACCGTCAGTCGGGGTTCGAATCCCTGTGGGTCTACATAGCAGGAGAAATGATTATTATTATCATTTCTCCTGTTTTTATTTTGTGATAATCCTTTGTTAATCTGAAAGATATAGTGAGCTACAGCATTAATTCTTGTGGTTCGATAATGATTTTCGTCAAATTCAAGTTTTTCAGGAAAAATCGAACCAATAATTTGTCGCTTGACTGCAATATCCCCTTCTGTATAGACTTTCCAAATATTTGTAAGCGTTTCTAATGCTTTTTCCAGTAGCTTTGGTATATCTACTTTATTTTCTATCGGCTTATCATTTAATTGTGTTTCCAGTTTTTCAACCTGGTCTTTATATTCTTTTTTTATTTCAAGATATTCTTCATCGGTAATTATTTCAGAAAGAAGTTTATTTCTCGCCAGAGAAATCCTTGAATTCAACCTATCTATCTCATCAGATATCTTCTTTCTTTCATCTTGTGGGGCTTTTATAAACTTCTGATAGTTATCCAGAAATACTTTTTCCATAAGCTTTTTTGCAGGCTCAGTCATTTCCAATTGCTTTAATCCTTCTTCAAAAACTGAATTGACCAATTCTGCTCTATGGCGGAATCCACAAACTGCATTGCAATGATAATAGTAGTATCTATTATTTCTCCCTTTTGAAGCGCTTGCCGTAATATTTTTTCCACATTTAGGACATACCAAAAAACCTCGTAATGGAAAATGCTCACCGGAAAGTATTTTAGTATTAGGCCGCTGAAGTCTCCTTTTACCATCCAGTATTTCTTGCACTCTGTTGAATAGCTCCTCACTGATTAAAGCTTCATGTTGACCATCTACAAAATGTGCTTCTTCATCTTTGTGTTTTTCTAAAAATACTTTCCCATAGTATATGGGATTTCTTATTGCCACATGAAAAGATGTTCTGCTCACCTTTTTAATTGTTAATTCATTTACCCTTTTTCTGATTTGATTAGAGGCTAATACCCCTTTTGCGATCTCATTAAAAGCCCAGCTCATTGCTGATGCTTCAGGTTCTTGCAGTACAATATATTTTTCACCATTTTCCCTACTTTTATTAGCATAGCCAAATGGTGCTTTTCCCATAACTCTTCCTTCTTTTTTTGCCCTACGCATTCCATAAAACACGTTAAGCGCCCTTCTGTCATTTTCGACTTCAGGCGCTGCCAAATAAATTGCGAGCATCATTTTATTTTCGGGAATAGAAAGGTCCAAAGGCTGGTCAACGGCCTGCGGTTCTATTCCCAATTTTGCAAGTGTACTTATCATTTGATATGCGTCCCCTGCATTACGGCTGAAGCGGTCCCATTTAGTAAATAGAATAAGGTTTGTCTTACAACTTTTCTTTTTAAGTGTAGTTAAAAATCTTATCCAGCCGGGGCGGTTAAATGATTTTGCGGAATGGTCTTCGTAGATGATTTGTCCAATAGAGATATTGTTAGATGAACAATATCTTTTTAAACGATCCTGCTGATCTCTTTGTGAATATCCTTTGTCTGCCTGTTCATCAGTAGAAACACGGATGTATAAATCTGCTACCTTCATAATTTTCATGTTTAGTAAATATTAGAGGATAGCTTTAGAAATAAATTATTCAGAACCGAAGTACTTTCTAATAACAGCCAAGGTAACAGAATAAAGAAAGTCCATGATTAATTCTGCCTCTTTCTCTGTTATTTCCATGCCTTCGTTTTGAAAGAATTCCATCACCTCCTCAATGGGTATTTTTTTTATTTTCTTGTCCTCCAGCACTCTGTATAAATTTCAAATAAAATTATTAGCGAAATTGAATAATAATTTTATTCGGCTTTGAAGGAATGTCTATGTCTTTTAATGGCTTTATTTTAAAGCTAGTATTTTCCGTCAACAAAAAAATTGTAGGTTTCACCTTATCTACATTTCAATTGGATTATTATCCATCTACAGCCATGAAGAAATTTTCATCAATTTCTTACTTTTATTCAGGTAAATTAAATTTCTCCTGATTACACTTTATTACCTAGTCAAGAGCTAAAGCCTCTTGCTTTATTCAAAACATCATTGTAAAACGTTTAATGTTTTTTCTCTTATGTATCTTCTGCTCCATATTATACATATAAAAAAGAGCCCACGCCGTTGTATATACTACTAAAGTATTTAGTGAGAGTCCAAGACCTCACCCTACGGGTGTACAAGCACCCTCATTATTTTTTCAGGCTATCCAATGATTAATTCGATACCAGCTTTTTCTGCTTTATATTTTATTTTAGTCTGTAATTCATAATAGCTCCAATTGCGTAGCACAAATTCATTATCTTTTGCAATGCCAATTTTATCTTCCTGATTTTTAAGAACAAGTGTGCCTGCTTGCTGGCGGATGCAAAAATCTATCAGCTGCCGACTGTACACATGAAGCCGATGACTTACATATTTGCTTTCCAGATTCTCTGTTTTATACAGTGCTTTCTGTTTGCGTTTGACTCCATTTCCTGAACGGGCAAAAGCTATACTTTCTTGAATCCTTTTCTGACTTGCCTGAATGGCAAGCCTACGATATAAAAACTCTTCTTTTGTACCAATATTGATGCGTACATTATTGGCTTTTGCAACTATAGGATGTTCCAGAGATAAGCAAGCCTCAGCGATGATTTCAGGTTGTAAAAGGTGTTTTTCTTTTTCAAATTCAAATACTGCGAGCCAATAGATTTTTCCGGCTTTCAGCTGAATCTGTGATGTGCAAAAATTTATTTCTCCTCTTAAAAGCCGTTCCATTATTAGACGCTTATCAGAAAAGTCTTTTCCTAAATATGTTTTAACCGGAATCGCAAACATGTTGAAGCAAAATGCTTTCTTTTCAGGATCATACTTCATTTTGCTGATGCATTTAACCGGAAGTGGAATGGGAATGTCCTTTTTAAAGTTTCTCAAAGACTTTAGGCCCTGCCAGTAGTCAGCTTTGTTCTTAGAAAAGGTTGATTGAATCGTATTGTTCAGGCTTCCCAGAATATCGGTAGGAATCTCTCCTTTGAACCGGTCAAAAACCGTACGTGCCGTTGTGCTTGTTTTCGAACGTGTAAATATTCCCATTTGATCTTTGTTTGCATCAGCAAGCTTGTATTGGATTTCTTCCGTCAGATAAAAGAAATCCTTAATCATTTCCTGAACGTACAAATGGGAAACTATAAAATTGGCCGCTCGGAAACAGCGGTTCTGATAACGATAGAGCTTTTCCCATATCTCGTTTTTTTCATTGGAAGGAACGTCGATCAGCAGCTGAATTTTTCGGGTAAGTGTAATCGTTGATTTTTCCATTTCAATGAGCTTTTTCGGAGATATTTTTATTTTGTAGATATTGATAAGCATATAGAAACTCCCGATGGACCTGCTTTTCAGAAAGTTTAAGTTCCTTGGCAATTACTATGAAAGAAGATTTTTGTTCGACCCTTCTTTTCATAATCTCAAGCTGCTGACTGCTTAATTTATTTGGTTGCTCTTCACTATCGGAAGGTTTTTCCTTTGGTTTTTCAAGAGAACTTCTATTAAGAATTTTCCGAAGATCGTCTATGGCTCTGTTAACCTCATTGCTTATGTCTTTTACGCTGCTTCCCATTGCCTCTGCAATGGATTTGTACTGAAAGCCGTACTCAAGACAAAGCTTAATCAAGTGTCTTCTTTTGGGACTTATTACATTTAAAACCCTATTAACTTCATCAAAATCTTTTTGATTGGACTCCTGACTGAGAAGATGCTCTTTATCTTGCTGGGGATCATAACTGACAAGATAATCCTGATAGTTCTCAAAACGTTCAAGGGAAGTGGTTAAGCGGGTGAATTTATTTTTCGGAGCATTGAAATAAGATATACAGTCTCTTTTCAAAACAAACCGTAAAAAGCCAAGAATGTGATTTGGAGTTTCAATAGAATCACGGTGTAACCAGAGTTTAAGGAAAGTATCCTGTATAAGCGTTTCCACGACAAAATCATCCTCAAGCATTTGTTTTCCAATCCAGAAAAGAAGTCTTTTGTAGCGTAAATAGATATGTTCTAAAGAGGTCGGATTCCCTTTTTTCAGCAGTTCATATAGCTGATGATCGGTCAACTTCCGGGGTAAAGAGTTTGTACTTTTCATAGCAGTATATTTTAGCTAATTTATTGCTGGAAGGATTTTAATCTGATATCCAAACTTTTCTATTGTGACATATCGAGCTTTAGAGATTTTATGTACTATTGGCAAAAATTTTTGTATTGGATTTATCAAATATTTGTCTGGTTTTAAGTTTTTAATCTCATATACCAGTTGCTTTCTCTACTCATTATAGGAGTAATTTCCTTCGTAGGCTTGGACATCTTGATTGATGTCAATAATGTTTTTTTTTATCTTAAAACAGATGTATCCCCCTATCCTTTTACCTTTATAGAATCAAAATTTGGTAGTTGTGGCACAAAATACTTACTTTTAAAGGTGAGAGTTTAAAAGATAACCAATTTTAGGAGCTGGGATTTTTTGTAAATCCACATCGAAACATACCTTACTATAATGTTAGGTATAGAGCTGATGGCCTTTATTGAAAATAGGATTAACCTACTGGTGGTTCCTTAATTGGAATGTTGGACAATTTCGTTCTCATATTAACTATTTTAAATGTTGGTATAGAACGATATTTTCTGTATGAAAAATTTCCTTGTAAAAAAGCAAGGAGCGGTCACACGTTTTGGGCTCATGGGCGACCAACCCAACTTTTAAACCGTAAGATTTAAAAGTTCCAACCACAATTAACGTGAGAACCGCCCTCATGCCGTATGCAAAGTTAGTGAACTTTTAGACATGGAGCGATATCACGGTTATCTCAGTTGGGAATTGGTCGTTTTGAGCTGAGAAAACATCGTCAATTAATGCTTATTGGCATAATTATCAAATCGCTAAAGCAAATATAAGAATAATATTTAAATATCCAACATGTTGGATTAAAAAAAAATAATAAATGGAAAAGATAATTCAATTTGAAACAACTCAATTTGATTTGGATTTAATAGAGCATATCAAAACTTTGAGAAAATTAAAAAACATTACCAAGGAAAAGCTAAGCTTATTAATGGGGGTTTCAAAAACATTTGTAGGAAATGTAGAATCATATACTCAACGACATAAATATTCAACTAGACATATTACTTTGCTTGCAAAAGCTTTCGATTTTAATAATATTTCGCAATTATTGGACTTTCCAACACCTAAGTATGATAAAATAAAAGTTACCATTAAGCAAACTTTGAATGAGAGTGGGACTAAGGTGATTCATAATGAAGTCATGAAAATAGAAGCGCTCTAATGTAATTTCTCAAAAATTGCAATATTTAGTAATCTCTTAAGGAATGTTCTAATGGACTTTTTTGATTTTGACGTATAAGAGAATAGAAAATTACTCTGAACCATTATTTTAATAAGATGAGAGTATTTGGGATTTAAAGAAATAAGGTGTTTATGATTCTCAAGTAAAAAATAGCCCTATGGATATGTCTTTTCCCAAAGAATTTGGAGCTACTACCCTAATTCCGCGACTAATAATTGTATTTTTCAAAAGAAAAAGGAAAAAAAGAAAGGCAAAATTCATTGTGGAAGATTTTAAAAAGCAAGTTTATGATGAAAAATACGACCTGCAAGGTGGAGATTTTTTAGCATATCCTTTGGACCTGAACTTGTCTTTTAAAAATCTGAAACAATACCTTTGTTTTCTTTTATGAATTTTTGCCCGTTCTATTGTGACCTCTTTATCTTTTTTCTTTTTTGTTGAAGCGGAATATGTTCGGTATTATATTGTATCCCATGATTATCAAAATTCAATAATGAAAAGATTTCTAAGCTGCTGTCAGGATTTTTAAAAATCTCCTCCAGTGATGAAAAAGGAATATTATTTTTTTCAGAAACTTTTTTACAAATACTGTCAAGTATTGCTATAATTTTTTCTTTACTTGTATCGAATAATTTTGGTTGTTTAAATTTTTCAAACTGTATGGCCTTTATAATGGTATCTTTCACTGAATTGAAATAAATCTCCTTTTCATTCGTGTATGCAGTAATGCTAGACAAAATAAATGACAGCTTGTTTTTTAATAGTGATACTTCTTTAGTTAACTCAATATTATTTTGTTTAAGCTCAGTTATTATTTTGGTTTTGGATTGAAGAATTTCCTTATTTTTAAGCAGTTCTGTATTATATGACTTAAAAACTCTCTCGTAGTTTTCAATCGTTTTATCTGTTTTGATCTTACTAAAGCCTAAAAAGTCATTCTCTTTTACGATAAGATCTTTAAACTTTTTAGAATTAAGCTCTGCTCTCATTTCAGTTATTCTGCTGTTTAGCAACAAAAGCTCTTCTTCTTTTTTTTGAATTTTAAATTCTATGGCTTCAAGCCGCCCTCTAGAGCCCGAAATCCCTCTATCCATTTTCAGACATTCAGCGGTAATATCCTGCATTTTTGAATAGTGAAATGATTGATGCTTCAACGTCTTTCCAGTTTCTAAATCCTGCCAGTCTGCTATTAAATGAGCATGGTAATTAGGCTTCCATTCTTTAGAATCTTTATCATAATGTCCTTCATCCCTATGAATGGCAATTTGAAAAATTCTTATTCTTAGTTCTTCTTCAAGCCTTTTAGAAAGCTTATGCAAATCCTGCATCGTTGTATTTTCTTTAATTACAACTACAGCTTCACGAATTGGTAATGCATTCTTCTGTAACTTTCTGCCGGATTTGTCCTTACAGTAGGCTTCTATAGACCTAAATCTATCTGAAATTTTATTTTCTACCCAATATTCATTTTTTTCTGTAAGATCTTTTTTTATATAATCGAAGGTTTTCCTTCTGAAATTATGCGCTTCGGAATCTGTTTTGACCGCCTTAAAATTGATAGAGGTTTTCACGGCAATAAAATAATTCACATAATCATTATCTTTAAATAATAAGACTTATTGGGCTTCAATTTTCACTTATTGGCTTCATAAAATAAATCCGTATCGATTAGATACGGATTTATGTATTAGTGAAAAATGAACTTGATACCAAACAGAGCATTGAGACATAATACTCAATAAAAGGGTGTCTTTTACTCTCCTACAGAGAATAATTCACCTAATTGAAAATTTGTATTTCTTGAAAAATATCCAGAGTCACTGCTACTCCTTACTTTCTGTTCTTATTATCTTTTTCATTAAATGTATCATTTACCATACTCTCAATAATATCATTATATTTATTTTGCTGTTCCAAATTTGCACCATGTTCAGTATCTAAGTCATACCTACTCTGAAAAGCACTATACTCAGCAAAATTCTCATCATATAGTTTTTGAAAATTATTATTAAAATCTTTTGTGCCTTTAACTTGGCTATTTATAACATTTTGAAGTTTATCAGCAAATACATGAGCAATGTCAAAATGCTTTTGTTCATGCTTCAGGATATGACTATTAGCAGTATATTTTTTATTAATCCATGATTTTTCAGGGTAAAATATCGCATATATTTTTATTTTGATCTTACCAGTCCATATTGAATTAGAAACAATTTTATAATCTATTCCAATATATGATTCTGCACCTGTACTATTATCTTCCTCATGTGTAGGATGAGCGAAATCTTTAAAATCCAACTTTCGATCTGTTGACCATTGTATTGCTTGACTTAATAAAGTTTGAGAACTTAATAAAAAAACAATAAAAATTTTATACACCACATTATTATACTTTAATTTACGATTTAATATTACTGAATTCTTTTAATTCAAAATAACAGTTCTCACAAATCAGTGTTATTCCCGCAAATTTTTCAGACTCCTCAGTCCAACCATCATTCTCAATTCTAATTTTTTCGCAGTCGCTACACCATGCCTGGAAATCCTCATCTTCTTCCAATTCCATACCCTTATAAGTCTCAAATGCTTCTTCAAAACCATTTGATGCTTCAAGATTTAAATGCTGACATACGAAAGCAGGTCTTGAATATCCATGACTACCACAATCAACTTTCTTCTGCTTCATCATTTTTACTTCTGATGAATATTCGCCAACGCCATTGAGGATTAACATATATTTCTCTAATTCATTACTGTTGACTCTATATACACCAATACCTTTCAAAAATTCTAAACAAATTGAAGACAATTCCCATCCGGCATACTCATCACTAGCGAAAGTTCCTGTATAGAGTTTTTCGTAATTATTTTCAATGCCAAATTTCTTTACTACCAGAAGTTCATTTTTATTCTTTTCAATGGAATGAGTGTTATACCAACTCCACATCCATGTCTTTGATTTTAAGGAATAGGTTCCTACTGGAATGTATTTAAAATAGACTTCATCATTATCATCATTATATAGCCTTAAGAGTTCCAATTCACTGTCATAAAACCAATTTACATATGAATCAATTCTATAAACGTCTTTGAAATCATCTTGGACCTTAATTAGTTTATTTAATCTTTGTTTACTATATTCTTCGTAATTCATTTTCTAATATTATTATACTTGATTAAATTAAGCACATCAATAACTTCTTAATTCAAAATTTCTTTTATCCATTTCGCTGATTTTAAAAACCGTTTTGATACATCATCACCCCATTCTGCTCCATAATCGAATCGGTAGATACAACTATCTTCATTCCTCAAAACAGTCTCCACAACCTGTAAAAGTTTATCTTTTTCTATAGATGCTGATACTTCTTGAAATTTTCTATTCCAGGCAGGTGTAGGATTAGCACTTCTGGCTGAATCAAAAAAACAAATAACCTGAACCTTACTCTCAAAGTCTTTCCATTGATCTTCTGAAATCTGCAAATTAAAAATATCATTAATAATCTTATAGCAACCCTGATTATTCACTACTTGGAATCCTTTCAAATAGTGAATTAACTCTACATCTGTTGCCAAAACTAATTTTAAAATCTTTTTAAAACAGATAATATCATGGTGAAAGTCTTTCTGAGATACTATGTACAAGATATTTTTCAAAGTTTCAAACTTAGTACCAGCAGAACCTTGCTCTATAATACCACGAACATTTTCTATTTTAAGAATGTCCTCCAAAAAATTACTGTTGGGCGAAATAAAATAGTTCTCTCTAAGATAAACAGTAACATATAAAAAATCTTCCGGAGAGTAGACAATCATCCTATCCTTAACAAGCTTAGATATCAAATTATCTCTAAGTAAAGCTCCAATCCTTGCTACATACAATGACCTTAAAAAAGCATCATTAAAAACATTGTTATAGTTTAACAATTTTGGGAGAATATACTTATAACTTTTCCTTGTGATTTTTGAAGAAATTAATTCGTTAAACTTGGTTTCCAATTCAGCTTCTGTTTTCAACTGTTCATCCTTATTACTAGATGCTTCCTGATGTTTCAAAAGTAATAAGTCAAACCAAGATTGAATACTCATGAAATCACTTTTGGAAATATTTAATTCTTTGGCTAAAATTGTTGATTTTTCAAGTTCATCATTCTTAAAAATCCAATACGGATTGTTCGTCATAATTTTTTTTGAATTTATTATGGTGGCTTTATGTTTCCCACCTGATCTGTATAGTTGTAAATATACTTATTTAATAAAATAGCACGGATAATAAACCCGTACTATAATCTTCATAAACACATGTTATGATAATCAATCTTTTCTTATGTATTCTTACTATTTTCTCGAAAATTTGTAGGAGCAAGAGCATTACAACAGAATAAATAATAGTTATATTACTGACTTTCTATTGATGTCAAATATATCAATGTCTTTCTCTTGAAATATGTCTTCCAATGCAGATGCTCCGTTTTTCATTCTATATTCAAGTTCATTATCAGAAATTGGAATGCACAAAAGCCAATGTACAGTCTTTGTACTAAGATCCAGTGGCTTTAATTTGCCTTGCCATAGAAATGGAGAGACAAATATTATATGTCTCATTTCGGAATCTTCATAATACATATCAACAATTCGCATAAAGACTGATCCTGGCTGACATTCCCACCCTTTTTTAGTGATAAAAAATCCTGCTATAGTTAGAATATCTGATAACATATCAAACTCTTTGTATCCGCAAATAAGAAGTTCAATAGGGATATTTTTGAGGTTACCATCATTCATTTCAATTCTATTAGGATGGTCAGACACACCTATTGTACCGAAAATTTTTATATTGGGATAAATCTGGTCATCACATTCAAAAATATCAATAAAATTTATATTTAACTCATCCCAATGACGGTCAATCTTTTCGTTAATTCCCACTATAGTTGTTATATACTTAGCTAGATTTTTGTTTTCTATAGAAATTTTATCAAACATGAAATTTAGTATTAAATTGAAAACTATTCCGGCTCATCCTGTCGTATCTCTATCTTTCCTTCTTCCATAAGGAATCTGTATCCGAAAGGTATTGCCAAGTACTTTAAAATATCAGGACGAGCAAAAGCAACATGATAAAAATGCACCATTTTTAATGACTTAATATCGTCATTATAGTCATCCGTGAGAAGGTACCATCCACTCTCATCTTGAGGTGAGTCATATCTAATTCCTTCAATATCCTTTCCTTCGTAAACACCATCTGATATAACAACTGACTGGTTGAAGTTTGGAAAAAGAGGAATAAGATTCTGCTGCCAACATGTTTCGCTTTGCTGCCTAACAACCGAAATTGCCATATCACAACCTTTATTAAAACTGCTGCCGTCAGCGTTTGCTTCATATAGATCATAGCAATTATCTTCATCCATCCTAAATTGTAAAAGCCATGAATAGTAGCCAATATTGTGATTTTCAGAAATAATTGGTTTACTATCTACGATATAATCTATAATATATTTAATAACCTCTATATAGTTTTCGGATAGATTATTACCAATGGCAACTCTAATTTCTTTAGATATATAAGAATCTAATTCCTTTGTTTCCAAATAAAGATTATCTATTATATATATTTGAATTCCTTTGTATATTATCATATATTTTTAAATTATAAAAACCAAATAGATTAAAACAAACCCTTGCATTTCTGCAAGGGCTGTTATTATTCTATTTTTGATACGAGCGGGACGCTCAACAGCAGGATTATTCTATCTTATCTAGCTCTTCTTGTAAATCTCGATTAAATTCTTCGAGATTTACTACAAATCCTGATTTCCCATTTACAGGAAATACATTAATTAAATAATTTTCAGAATTAATAATATCGAATATATTTTCTTTTAAATCATCTAAAGTTAATTTGATAGGTTTGCAATCGTCCCAACCTCTTTCCAAATATAATGTAACAAACTCCTCAGCAGGCCAAAATGATATAAGATTAAATTCATCAATTTCTGAAATAACATAATCCCCATCCTGATCAATAATTGTCCAAAGTTGTTCAAAGTCTGCAGCCTTCTTAATAAAGTATTCATATCTTTTAATAGGCTCTAATCTTAAAATGTTTTCAATTTCTTTGCTATGCATAATATTAATTTTATTTTTCTCCTTCTACAGGTCTTTCTTTATTCTTTCTTCCTCCCTTATCATATTTGTGCTGCTTCCTATGCAAAGTTCTATCTTGCAGATGAGAATATTTATAGGAGTAGCCTTTTGCTGCCTCTCGTCCCCTTTCATGAGCCAAATCTTTTCCTGGAGGATTTCTGATTGTAGTTCTCTTTCCTTGCGCAACTTTATTTATATCAGATTTTAGCCAACCTTTATCAGCTTTCCCTAGCTTAGGTTCTTCAGCTAACTCTCTTAGTCTTGCCTGTTTACCAGTTCTTCCTGCTTTTTGTAAATTTTTAACTTCTTCTACAGCCTTGAGAGCCGGAACTTTTCCACCTTGTACTGTTAACATTCCTTCAGGCCCACCAGCTACAGATAGAGCTATAGTACCCCAATCAAGAGCTCCATTCACTACTTTTTCTTTCAGGGATTCTTTAGGAACCCCAGTAAGTAAAGTCAAACCACCATCTTCATCAACTACATATTTATTTCTTACAGCATCATTTGAGGTAAAATTAAATGTTCTTACCACGTTATTAGCGACCGCAGCTCTTAGACTATTAATCCCTCCGCCAATCATTTCCGCAAACTCTATAGGATCATCCGGGAGACTAACTTCATTTACTTTTTTAGGCTCTAAACCTTCCAGCTCCCTTGCATCTACAACTCTGTTTCCACTGAAAGCATAGGTAGACCATGTATGATAATCTTCTGCCAGCGGATCTACATTAAAGAACCTGCCCATTGCAGCATCATAGTTACGCCATCGGTAAGAACTCCATCCTGTTTCCGTTTGTTTTTCCTGTCCTTGGGTAGAGTATCTATAGTTTGGAGTAACTGAATTTGAAGTACTCCAGTCTCCACCAAACTCTAATCCAAAAGGATAATAGTGAGTTGTTCTGTCTATTTTTAGGTTACCGGAAGCATCTTTATAATACGCTAATCTGATGTTTCCCTGATGATCTGCATAGTTGTAAATATACAGATTTTTAACAAAGTCATAATACCCTTCTGAGGTTGGAACAAAATCTAATACATCATTGGTATACTGAAATCCATCCAGATAGTCTGTTTTACCAATGGTTTCAATTTGTGTCCTTCCTGTTCCTGAGGTATAAACTTTTCTTAGCTTGGCTCCCGCAGCATTATACAGATATTTTGTATTGACGTTATAGGTGTTAGCAAAGTCATAAGTTCTGTATAATTTATTAAATTTTATGTAATTGGGAAGATTAAGGTAATTGTAATCTATCTGCAACATGCCTCTATCTTCATGGCTGGTCATATTTCCGTTACCATCATAAGGAATTGCTGTTGGTACAGAACCGGGATAGCCTGCATAATTCCCTGAAGCATCAGTCACAGTACTAAGCCTGTTCCCTACGTATATATAACTCAGGTCATCTATCTGTTGTGTTCCAATCCCCGTCAAAAATCTGTTTCTTTTAAGGGTCTGGATATTCCCGTTTACATCATAGGTCAGCGCTTCATTATAATAATTATTCTGTGGAACTGTTGCATTAGGTTCAGAATAGATTCCATTTTTGAGTCTGTCTAATCCATCATACTGATAATTATATCTTCTAAATGTCCCATTATCAACGCTTGACCAGTCTATTTCTGCAATGTTCCCATTGTATTTCCCTGTAGAAACGGTAGAATAAGCAGGATTATGGTATTTCATTTCATAGGCAAAAAGCTTCCCGTTTAAGTTCGTAGGATCATTCACTTTGGTAAGCCATCCTCTGATATTGTAGGTCTGGTCTATAGACTGTAAAGGTGTACCGGTAGAATTTCCTGTCTTTTTATTAATAAGCTGTCCCAGATCATTGTAAGTATTTTCCGCCAGTAGTTCTTCGTTCTGGGTATTCACCTGATGATAATGTTTCAACAGCCTTTTCTGGTCATCATATACAAAACTTTCTTTGATCACCACTTCTGCATCAGCACTTCCTTTCTTGTGATAGGTATAGCTTTCATCCACAGCACTGGAGAAGTCAAGCTTAAATTCTTTTTTGGTATATCCTCCTAAATGGTTCCAGCTTTTCTCTGCTACCTTTCCCCCTTTGGTATTGTAATAGAAATAAGTTTTGGTCCAGTTATCATCTTCAATATTCTTTACATAAGAAGCTGTAGGCAGACCTTGGGTACTTATACCTCCATTAACTGCTTTGTCTTCATTAATAACATACTGATCAAGAATTTTTGCAGGTGGAAACTCCTTTGCATCCCTTGGATAAGAATCATAGTAATTGACGGTAAGCAGTTTAGTAAAACCCGGAAGGAAATTATTGGTATAATACAATACAATGCCATCTTTGGCAAATCCATTGGCAGTCGGGTCTTCACTGATCACCTGTGTACCGATCTGGTTCTGCATAGAAGCCCTGTCTCCTCCTGACATAAGTCCCGTATAGGCAACACGACCCAAAGCATCGTATTTGGTAAGAATCCATTGTCCTTTATTTTTCAGGTTTACATCCTGGGTAAGTATCGGGCGGTCTGCAGCATCATACACCACAGATTCCCAATCATCCCTTCCAGGAAGTCTTTTTTCTACCTGCCTGTCTAGTCCATCATATCGGTACTGGTAGCAATAGGTATTCAGAATATCTGTAGTAACAACGTTATTATTCTGCTCAATCTTCTTTACTGCCAGAGCCGGAATCACAAATGCCTTTTGGCAGTATTCGTTGTAGACATAATAGGTATCAATATTCTGTGTCCCGTCTGTTCTGCGTACCAGTACCGTCTCACCGCGCCCATTCTGAAACTGTATGACAGGAGTTCCATCTTCATCGGTAACCGTATTTTTGTATAATATCCCTGCATCATAAAAGCCACTTCCTGATGCTATGGAAACCGAAGAAATGGTTTTATTATCCGTTCCTACCGTACCAGTAGTAGTATTGGTAATAAATTTCTTAACCTCTGTCCCAAGGTTTACCTCATATTTAAATTTTTGGGTGTGTCCGCTGCTCATCTTCCAGGGATCACCCGGCTGAGCCAAATGCTTTACCCTGTCTAAGGGAGATTTTTCAATTTCCTTTTCTGTGTAGGCATTGGTGACACCGTAATAAGAATTAGCAGCAGTTTCATTCACAATCCCGGTATGAATGGCTGAATTGAGTGTAGTAGCCGGAACAGGAAGGATATCCTTATCCTGTCTTCCAAACCCGTCATAGGTAATAGGGGTAACCAGGTCTTTTCCCGTGGTAGTCGCTTTTACACTGACAATCTGCTTGGGTCTTCCCAGTCCATCGAAATAGGTAACGGTCTCTGTTTTCTTAGTACAGTCACCGCTTAGACAGGTTTTGGATTGTATATAGTTTTCTGTTGTACTTTGCGCATAGGTTGCCATTGCTGTAAACAGCAGACCTAATAATTTTATTTTTTTCATTGTGTTTACTGTTTATAGTTATACTTGAATTCTTTAACCACCTTAAAACTGTATGTTCCTGCATTATCTCTTTCTCTTACCTGGATCTGCTTCAAGCGTTTGGCGCTGTCATAGACATACAGCTCTCTTATTCCCGATGGTGGCGTAATAGTAGTTACTCCCACCAAAGGATCATAGGTATACTTGGTAATCATTCCCACCGGTTGGAAGGCATCAAGGGCTGATAAAAGCTCGGCTTCCTTGGTAGGATCAGCTGCATCTTCATTGGACTTAGCTACGATATTAGTAATCAGACCTTCGACCTGGTTATAAGTGGCTCCTACAATTTTTGCAATCGGTTTGGTTTTGTTATACCCCCAGACAATACTTACCGGTGTACCGTCTTTTTCCCTGTATTGCAAAATATTTCCGTTCTCATCATACTTTTCATAGGTAATATCCTTTGAGGAAATGGCAGGATTCAGAGTATCATAAGAATATTCAGACAATGGAAGCACTAAATTTCCGGTAATCGCGTGAGGGAGAGCGGTTGGATAGCTCGTTTCTTCCCTTGATGTTACTTTGGTAATATTATCTACAGTTTGCTGGGTTTTGGCTTCCAAAGAAATACTTACCATATTCTTATCAATCATCAGCTGGTTTCCTTTTTCGTAGGCATACTGATACGTTTTTTCTGTTGTAGAAAGATCTGGGAATATTGTTTTCTGTGATGTAATCTGGGTATGTTTTGGATTGTTATAGAAATACTGGGTTTCCGTCTTCATTGCATTTCCATTCAGATAATCTATCGTTTTCTGGGACTTCAGGTATTCAAAATGAGAGATATTTTTGTATTGTACGATGTCAAGGTTATCCAGTTTATCTTCATAGGTAATCAGACCTACAGGCTTACCAAAACAGACATCATTATACGTTTGAGTCGTATTTTGAGCCCCTGATGCCTGACAGTTTTTATACCCATCTACTGCATTGTATTTGTGAGAGTGACTGGCAGTACAATAGGTATAGGAAATGGTTTTTACTACATCCTCGGCTGTACAGAGTTTTGTCTCATTCTTAGTAACAGGATTATCATAATTTTTTCTGATCGAAAAGCCGTCTACCTGATATTTTCTGCTATTATCTTCTTCATAGTTCATTTCAACAGTACGTACCATATTATTACCGGCATCAAGGTATTTGGTAAAAATTTCGCGCCCGTTATTCCAGCCAAAGTTGGTCCAGACGGAGTTTCGGATATTGTCCCCATAAATTACTTTTCCAAAATCATCTGAACTGGTAGAATATTGATGAATAATATTAGATTTTCCCTCTACAATTTCCTGAACCGTTTTATAAAATACATTGGGATGAGTAGCAAACAGCTGATTGATATTGGAAGAAGTTACCATCGTATAGGGAAATCTTTCTACCCCTGTAGGTACAGATCCACTTGGAAGGTTGGGATTATTTGTACTGCAAGTTCTTGTAAAGAGAAGCTGTTCCTGAAATGCAGGGGTTCTCAATACAACAGCTTCCGTATTTTGTTCATTCAAATCACGGTAAACAAATTTTCTGGTTGTGGCCATTCCGTTTTCTGTAGCATCTGTAATTTTGGCAATTCTCAGGCCGCCAATTGGTCCTTCTTTGTCTCCGTAAACAGCCTCTTTGGTTGTATAACTTGCTGACGCCGTAGAGCGGGTACAAACAAATAGGGTCCAAAGTTTAAGAGTTAAAGGCTCATCTTTCTGAACATGGGCAAAAAGACCTGCTCCATTGTTGGTAGGAAAAGTAACCGAATTACCAGCACTGGTAACAATCCCGGTAGAAGTTTTAAAATATAATGGGACAGCCTGGCCATTAGCTTTGAGCAGGCTAACAATTGCCCGGTGCTTTCCGGTAACCTGCTCGGCAGGATCACACGAGCTGTTAAACTGGGCACTCCCTCCCAGAGTAATATCTTCTGTTCGGAGCGGGGTAAAAGGCACTGTATTTTCAACGTGCCCGTTAGTATCATCTGCCGTGGCTTTGATCTGAGTTCCTGTTCTTTCAGAGGGGCTCAACATCACATTTTTCTCAATTGCAGTATGGTTTTCGTAGACAAACTCTGTTGATCCCTTAGTTGGATAAATAATCTTTTGAAGTATTCCAATAGCCGTATTTTGTGGACTAACCTGCTGCGCAGCTCCGTTGTATGAACTCCACATTGATACTTCAGGTATGGAAGGAACCAGGTTGGTATTGTCGATCATTCCGTTATAATATCCCCAGCTGTCTCTGCTAAAGGAAAGCCTTTGAGGAAATACATCAGGTAAATTGTACTGAAATCCATAGGTGGTATTTAAAACACTGTCTACTACAGAAGTAAGAAACAGACGGTTATTAGCAGTAAGATTGTAATTGAGCGTAACATCATTGATGATATTGCCATTAACCTTTTTAGTAACTTTTTGCAGTCTCTTATAATCTCCACTTCCTCCCGATTGCAGATAATCAAAAATAATTTCTCCATAGGAAGGATTATTACTATAAATTCGTTTAATCTGTTTTCCGGTAACGGTCTGATTATGACTGATCAGCTCACTGACCTGTGGATAACGGATAAATGCAGGGTTTCCACAACTAGACGTCATAGGACCTGCGTTAGGAGATGTATAAGATAAAGTTTGGGATTGGCTCATCGTTGCGGTATACCCGCCATCCACATTTTCAATAAATACCATTTCTCCACTGGTTACATCCTCAATTTTAGTCAGATACCAGGCTGTTGTAGAAATGGATATAAGGGAATGCCCTGCCCCAGCAGTACGGTTGGAAGTTGTTTCCTTATCTGTAAAATAGTATTTGGTTCCATTATCTACCGTTATGGTAAAAGAATTTCCTCCACTTGTCCCCTCTATGACCACATCTTTTTGGGAATAAATAACCGGGATTCCTTTTTTATCAAATACGAATTTAATCTGCATCCCTCCAAAGCTCGCCATATATAAATCCTGCTCTGTATCTATATCATCGAAAGAAGCATCCTGGAAAAACTGCATGGCAGCTGTAGTATTAGCGCCTAAATCTCCAATATTAGTCGGAATATTTATATTGGACTGATTGTCTTCATCAGGAAGATCTCTTATCACTCTGGTAATTACTCCTCCGGAAACAAGATTCCAGCCGAGTCCTGTAGAACCGTTCATATCGTCTACTTTGAGTCCATTGGAAAAATAATTGAGCCTGATCGGAATATTAATATTCTCAGTATCAAACGACGTAACAGGGATATCTACATTAGCATTCCCTGTAAAAAGGCTTACCGGAAGATTTCCAAAAGCGCCAAGTTTATAGGACTCCGCAGAGGGCGGAATAATATTAGGAAGGGTTGATTGTTTGCTTCCCGTAGTTTGTGCTATTGCTGTAGTTAAGGACAGGCAAAAAAACAAACTGGTTATATTTCTTTTCATTATTGTGTTCTATTTCTTAATTAATTTGGCATTCGCTGTTTTACCAGTATCAGTTTTTATAGTCACTACATAAGCCCCTTGTACCAGAGCCTGCGTATTAATTTTAGTTACTTTGTTCTTGGTTTTTACGCTTTGCAGCTGTCTTCCACTCATATCATATAAGAGAATATCAGCCTCCTTGAATGAGCTTCCTATTTCTATATAAGCATAGTCAGATACTGGATTGGGATAGATTTTGATGTCATATTTTTCAATGAGCTGATCAATCTGCTTGTCTCCCAGCTTTACAATCTTCCAGTTTTCTTTACCTAATTCTGTGGCACTGGTTCCTGCAAGAATAATTGAGCCATCTCTGTTCAGTTTTAAATCAGAAAGCCTTTCTTCCTTCTTTCTGGATTCTCCGGTGATATATTTTCTCCATGATTCGTTCCCTAACTGATCAATATAAAGCAGCCAAAAAGTCTCATCATCAGTCTGTATTCTTCCTTCAGCCTGAGTGTAACCTCCTAATAGAATTCCTTTAGAAGATTTGTCATCTGCGGAATGAATTGCGCTCATTCCCATCAGGACATCACGATTACCGAAGTTGTAAGACTTTTGCCACTGTTCATCACCTTTTTCATTTAAAGAAATAAGCCATAAGTCTGTTCCTTCTTTAATACCTGCCGTTTTATTTCCTGATCGTTCCGATCTGGACTCCCCACCGATCATTAAACCGTCGGAAGTTAAAGCAAGGGTTCTTATGTGGTCATCACCTTTCCCCCCAAAGTTCTTTTCCCATTCTACTTTCGAGTTTTTATCAAGTTTTATCACCCAAAAATCTCCTTCTCCATAGTTTTCCGTCTTTTTTGAACCACCGGCACCACTTCTGGAATAAATTCCGAGTAGTGCGCCACCGTCAGGTGTTGGAATCATTTTTTCCACTTCATCTAATCCAGGGCCACCTAAAACAAGTTGGGATAATTCTTTTCCGTCTTTGTCAAGTCGGGTGATCAAAACATCTTTGGAACCGTAACTTTTCGCAGCGTTTTGTACATTTCCGGCAACAAAGAATCCTAAATCTGTAGTTTGAATGACTGACCTTGCTTCTTCGTCTGAAGAGCTTCCTAATGTTTTTTGCCATAACTCATCACCAAATTCACCCAAACGGATGAGCCAGATGTCTGAACCACCTTTACTCTCATCCTTTTTATCAAGCCCCTTCCCAGAGAATGTGGTACCTGAAATTAAAAATCCGCCATCCTGTGTGGTAACAGTAGCAGAGAGATAATCATGATTTTGTCCTGAGAAGTATTTTTCCCAAACCTCTTCCCCTTGCTGGTTAAGTTTTACCAGGTGGAAATCATAACCATTGTTCTGTTTACTGGTTTGTTGTAATTTATCGCTCTGAATTGAGCTTCCCGTGATCAGATACTGCTGATCGATTGTTGTGGTGACCTGGCTTAAAAAATCCTGTGTAGAGGATTTGATGTCTTTCTGCCATACCACTTCCTGAGCAGAGATACCCAGGACTGTGTATAAAGTGAATACACAGAGATAATTTTTTTTCATAGGCTTGTGCTATATTTGAGGGGATAAAAGTATTATTAATAATTTATACACATACTCCGTAAAAACCCCATATTTACATTCATTTTTGTAACATATGTATTACCAATTAATGTTATATCGAACTACAAAAATAAAAGCTCACTACGACAGAACTTGTCGTTTTTTATTTATTGAGTATAATATTTAAATAGCACTGAATTATTAAACTTGTACACTTATTTACAAAAAGAAATCCTAAAATAAAAGTGCCGTAGATTAAAGTCACAGTAATAAAAAAATAAAGTTTAGTTTAACAATAAAGCTTCTCAACAGCTCCCAAAACCAACAACTTTACAAACGAAAATCTATCAAAATACTGAACAAAAAAGTCTCACAGAGCGAAGCAGCAACTTTGTTAGGACGTAAGGACTTTCAAAGTTGCGAATGAGCTCCTAACTTTTCCACATAGTTGTCGAAATCGCACGCATTTAACAGACAATAAATCCATTCTTAAAATAGAATTTTAGGAAGAAAAAACTATGCTAAAATTTAAGTTGGCTGTATCAGTATGCAGATACTAACTACCAACAGACAAAAATTGTAATTCCATTTATTAATATATCCATCAATAAAAGGTTGATAATTTAGCTTTCATTGATAATCAAAGCCAAATAGTTCCTTGTAAAGTCCTTGTAGAAGCATACCTCACTTTCAGAATTAATTTTCTGAAAAATGAAATATGCTACATAAAGAAACTGTCAGTACCGAAATGTGGGAACTTCTTCAGAAACTGATGAAAGAGGAAAGACTAAAGGATTTTACCTTGGTAGGTGGCACCGCACTCAGTCTAATGCTTGGTCATCGTTTAAGTATTGATATTGATCTGTTTACAACCAAACCGTTTAATGAGAAGTCTATCCTAAACTATCTCTCGAATAACTATCCTGTTGAAGTTAAAAATACTTTTGAAAATACCTTACTTTTGAAAATATCTGAAATCAAGGTCGATATCCTTGCCCATCAGTATCAATGGCAATTGCCTACAATAATAACAAAAGAAGACATTAGGTTGGCATCCCTTGAGGATATAGGCGCTATGAAACTTCACGCTATATTTCAAGATGGAAGCAGAATAAAAGATTTCGTTGATATGCATTTTCTACTGGAACACAATTCCCTTAAGACTTATCTTGATTTTTATCAAAAAAAGTACGGAGGAAATCCCTCACTTGCTGCCTTAAGTTTACTACATCATGACAGTATTGATAGGAATGTACAAGTCAAGATGATAAAAGGTAAAGATATAACCTGGCAAAAGATAGAAGAGAGATTAAAAAAATCAGTACATAACCCATTACTGAAATTTACTGAAATCAAAGAGCAAAATAATAAACAAAAGGTACGTAGATTCAAGCGCTAAACTTTCATATATCACTATTATTCAGTAAATTTATACTATGAAAAAAGGAAATAAAAAAAGACCATGCTTTGATATCGATCCTTCATTTTTTTGGGATTTTGATTTAGATGCGATGGATTTAGATAAAGCCTATAAATCAATTATTGCCCGTATTGTTGAACGTGGTAATCAAAACGACATTGATAGAATTGTAGAATTTTATACTTACGAAAAAGTATTCAAAGCAATTCGTGACGAAATCCATTTCCTGCCAAATTATGCAATTGATAAAGCTATAGAGTTTTTCCCCGAACTTAAAAAAGAAGAGATGCACTGCTATATTAATCGTAAGGATAAACCATATCATTGGATATAGCTAAGAAAATAGTTATTTGAGCTATAACTAGAAACCAATTATATTTTTGAGAAAACAATTTCTCGTATTAAAAATTGAAAGGTGCTACATTGGAAATAACAATGGCAATAGTAATGGGTGAACGATTATGAATTGCAAAAATTACTATTTTTCCGATCAGCTACAACAGCCTAAAAATCTTTCACGAGACATTGCATAGTTGTGAGTTGCTTTCAAAAATTATTGCCTTCGTGATTAGTCACAGTAGTTGGTTCGGGATTATGGTGATAAGGAGGGTTGTGAACTGCTTTCAAAAATCATTATCTTCGTGATTAGTCACAGCGCACAGCGGATTAAATTCATAGCATCATCAGTTGTGAATTGCTTAAAAAAATTATTACCTTCATGATTAGTCACAGCGGCTAAACAAATTTTAAATCAAGCGAAATGGTTGTAAATTGCTTTCAAAAATTATTATCTTCGTGATTAGTCACAGCAGGTCACGGGTTCAAGTCCCGTAGTTGGCTGTTGTGAATTGCTTTCAAAAATTATTATCTTCGTGATTAGTCACAGCAATACATCAACAAAGCAACTTTAACAACCAGTTGTGAATTGCTTTCAAAAATTATTATCTTCGTGATTAGTCACAGCATAAACGTGAGAGAGAGGTTCAGTTTACCAGTTGTGAATTGCTTTCAAAAATTATTATCTTCGTGATTAGTCACAGCTCTAAAGATGTTGTAGTATCTTTTGCTTTTGTTGTGAATTGCTTTCAAAAATTATTATCTTCGTGATTAGTCACAGCATCTTTATATTGAGGAATATGATGAAGTAGGTTGTGAATTGCTTTCAAAAATTATTATCTTCGTGATTAGTCACAGCGTAATTGGCAAATTCTTCATTCGTTAAACCGTTGTGAATTGCTTTCAAAAATTATTATCTTCGTGATTAGTCACAGCGGAGAACCAATTAATCCAGATTTACTATTAGTTGTGAATTGCTTTCAAAAATTATTATCTTCGTGATTAGTCACAGCACGTTCACAAAAAAAGTAGAAAGTAAAGCTGTTGTGAATTGCTTTCAAAAATTATTATCTTCGTGATTAGTCACAGCTCAGATCAGTACTTCCCCGGATGTTCTTTCGTTGTGAATTGCTTTCAAAAATTATTATCTTCGTGATTAGTCACAGCGTGCATTAGCAAAAGATGCTTCTGATTTCGGTTGTGAATTGCTTTCAAAAATTATTATCTTCGTGATTAGTCACAGCTCTGCATGTTTTTCTAAAACCCCAAGCTGTGTTGTGAATTGCTTTCAAAAATTATTATCTTCGTGATTAGTCACAGCCTCCCGGAGAAAACGGATCCGATGTTCAATGTTGTGAATTGCTTTCAAAAATTATTATCTTCGTGATTAGTCACAGCCAGTACGAGAAAGGCAAGGAGGAACAAGATGTTGTGAATTGCTTTCAAAAATTATTATCTTCGTGATTAGTCACAGCAAGTAACGCCAATAGATTATATCTCTCTTTGTTGTGAATTGCTTTCAAAAATTATTATCTTCGTGATTAGTCACAGCATCAAATAAATGCACAAAGTGGAGAAATTCGTTGTGAATTGCTTTCAAAAATTATTATCTTCGTGATTAGTCACAGCCTCAAAAAATAATCTACTGAAAACCAGTAGATTATTTTTATATTTAGAATTTAAAATTTAGAATAATTCAAGCTGCTGAAAGGTTGGAGGTGGCTCTTCTTTATTCCTGGCAAAAAAGATTTCAATATCTCCAAATTGTTTGTCCGTGATACACATAATGGCAACTTTCCCAGCTTTTGGAAGCATAAATTTAACTCTTTTAATATGAACCTCAGCATTTTCCCGGCTCGGACAATGGCGTACATACATTGAGAACTGAAACAAGGTGAAACCATCATCAATGAGCGCCTTCCGAAAGCGATTAGCATCTTTCATATTCGCTTTGGTCTCAGTCGGGAGATCATATAATACTAAAACCCACATAATCCGGTATGCGTTAAACCTTTCGGCGTTCATAACAGTTCAGGATAAGAGATCAATCTTTTTTCTCCTGTGTAGCATTTGTAAAGCGATGAAGCCGTCATTTTTACAGCAACAAGCAACGGTCTTGTTTTGTCATCAATATGTACATCTTTGGTTGCAATCTGAAGAATATGAGCCCTAAATTCTTTCGACAGTTCTTCGGTATTAGGATGAATTTTCAGCCATTGCATCACGAGTAAATCAACAAACGGACGATAAGGTTCCATTATATCATCGGCAAGACAGTAAGGATTATATTTATTTTTATGAAAAATCCCCAATACAGGCAATAATCCTGTTTCAACAATAGCCCTGGCGACAATACTTCTAAGAACCGCATACCCGAAATTAAAGAACTGATTGGGTGATTCTCCGAAACGCTGTCTCAAAAAATCAAGGCTGATCAGATATTTCCAGTAATGCTGAGCTGCAATACCTTCCATATTGGTTAAATCCCCAGACTTTACATTTCTTTGGTATTCAACCATTGGTTCATAATAGTTTTCCAATTTCATCAGAACATTTTTCTGATTTTCAATTTTGCATTCCACGGTTTGCTTCCAAAGCTGTTTTTTCAATGGTTCACTTGCTTCCAACTGATCTTTTACCCTGTCGGAATGTTCAGTATGACCATACAGTGGAAGCATTATTCCATGGGGCAAATGATGAGCGTCACAACTGATGACCACCACGTTATTTCCCATCATTTTCTGAATAAGATTATGCGAAATAGTAATCTGATAATGATCCAACATCAGTAAGCCCAAATCTTCCACAGGAACACTCCCCTTTTCCGTTTTGGTTTCCGGACAAAGAATTTTCATCTGTTCATCTTTCAGCTTGAGATAAGCGGGATTACCGATGTAGATTGAACGAGTAATCATAATTATATCTTTGAAATGTTACCTAAACGGTCGACTTTAAGTTTTACACAGTTTTCCTTTATCATAATGGGCTTGCTGTTTTTATCAAGCATACAACTACCATCATAGAAATTCTGCATTCTCTCGCTTTTACTATTTGTACCGTTTTCATTTTTTATTATTTCTGTCGCACTTGCGTAAGGAATAAAATGCCCCTCACCTCCTGTACAACTAACAAATTTGTATATCCTTTTAACTTGTTCGTCAGAAAGGCTTTCAAAATCGTTATTTGTCATATTATCCCGCTCATCATCAGATAGAATATAAACCAAATCATTCGGGCATAAATAGAAATCATTTGTACTTGTTAAATCAACCACAGGTAAACCGTGCTTTTGCCTTTCAATCACCTCATTCAAAGGAATAGTTTCATAGCTTCTCTTGCCGTTTTCATCTTCGTACAATGCAAAAAACAAATTGGTTCCTTTTGCGGCTTCTACGTATTTATCTTTTTTATTTCCGGCTTGTCCTATCTGAAATTTACTACCCAGTTCAAAAACCCTTACTTTATTGATGGGTTGATGAGGTTTGCCATCATTGTACTTCTCAATACTTTTATTCAAATCTTCAATTCCTTCGGGTGAAAAAGCCAATTCAGGGTTTCCATCTTTAAGCATTAAATAATTTTTGAGAATTTTTTGAATCCCTGTATCAGTAATGGAGGCAATTGATTTTAAATCGAATGAAGCATCAAGGCTTTTCCTCGTCGCTGTTAAAATTTTTCCTTTTGGAACTTTTACCCAAGGTAAATCTACTTTACCGGAAACCGTATCTTTATGCATTGGTTTTCTAATAGCCCAATTTATTCCCTTTTGCTCTACTCTAGTCTTATTTCTTGCACCATCCTTCTCTACATATTTTTCGTAATAATTCGTTGCTTTATTAATAACCCTAAGGTTTTGCTTAAAACTTACAATAACCGTGTCCAAATTATGCTTAACATCTACAGTAAAATTTTCCCAAGGTTTTAAAAATTGTTTTGGCACTTCTCTTTCGATTTTCTCCCCTGTTTGCACATGGAGATAAACAACTCTTTCAAACTTCATTAATTTCTTTTTCAAATCGTAGCGTTTGGTTTCCGATTTTGCCGATTGATTATTTAATAAATTTACGTGGTCCTTTGTAGCACAAGCAATTACCAAAGCGTCTAAAGCATGATGACGATGGTCGATTCTTTTTTTAGAAAAACCTTTGGAATATTCAATTGGAACGGTCGGCAAAAACTTTTGAAAATTTTCGTTCCAGGCGGTAAAATCTGTCGAATTGGTCAGCTGATTCATTCTTTTAAAACGGGGTAAAATCAAGTCATTCCAAACATCATTTAACCCCCAGTCTTTTTTCAATTGGGTAGTAATTTTTCCATTTCCGGGAACAATGTTTTTAGAATTTACTCCTTCATCCGAACCATCTTCTAAGCGAACAATATTAGAAAGTATACCGGAAATATATTTACTGATATAACGAGTATCATTGATCTGACGTTCAATCATTTTTTCAGGAATATCTTCTAAGAGAAGCTTATTTCTTTTACTTCGGTTATTGGCGTAGTGCTTCTTGACAAAATCTTCATATTCATCAATATCAAAAACCTTTACGCTTTTCCCGAAACCAAGTTCAATAATAGTTCCTCCAAACTGCTTAATAAATCCAAGTCCGATATAATTATCCTTCAATTTGTTAACCGCCGATTCACAAATAATTTTATTACTAAAACTGTCATCAAAGTATCGGCTTTGTGGAATAATGTGTTCAATTTCATATTCTGGTGTAAACAATTTATTTAATGGAATAATTTGCCCAGTATAAGGCGATTTGTATTTCTGTTCCAGCCAAAGTTTATACCGTTTTAAATCTGAAGGAGAAGGTTGCGCCGTTTTGCTTATTTTTAAATATTCATCTTCAATTTCAATGCCTGAATTTAAAACGCCGTCCTCATAAATTTTCAGAATTTCTTGTTGCTGGGGCGAAAACGGACGAACATTTTCTACAGCATGATCATTCATCATTTCTGTTAATAGAGCTTTAATGCGGAGATTCGTATTTTCGTTTTCAGTAATCTGGTTTGTGAGTTTCTTTCTATCGTCAGCTGGAAGTTTCATTTCCCTTCCCAACTCTATATGAATTTCATTGAAGAAATCTTTTGCTCCTTTTCCATATTTTAGCCAAATATCTTTTACAACACGTAAAGTTTCTGTAATGACCTGCTCTACAATTGGATTGCGAAGCAAGTGGTGTTTAAAATCTTTCAAAAATTCTTCCAAGTCATCAGCTGAATTCCATTTCCCTGTTATTGATGCTTCCGAATGTCTTCCATATACAATATATTGGGCCAGCCACAATTGTAAACCCTGGAAATCATCTTCACTCCTAAGATGGACCGCCTTTTCTCTTACCCTATCTTTTATATTTTCATCATATTCTCCATTAATGATTTTCTGAATCCTGTCTTTTGAAAACTTATCAATATTGGCATAATCCCAATACTTACCCAATCGCATTAAAGGCAACAATTTCTTAATTGCTTTTTCCGAAAAGGAACCATATTCTCTTTTAAATGGTGGAAATTTTCTGAAAGCCTCGAAAAAAGAACTTTTGTCAAGTTGATGTTTTAACGCAAAGGATTTTAAGGCTTTTTCGTATTCAATTTTATCATTGACAGAATATATAATATGCCAAATCTTTTGTTCGATTTCCCTCGTCAGAAAATCCCCGGAAATATTTTCTACTTTCTGCAATCGGGTTGAAATCATCGTCTTTGTTTCGTTGCAGGGGTATTTTTTATCCTCTACAAAATTCCAGCGATGTGTTTTCTCATTGAGCTTAAAATGTTTCAATAAAGTTTTTTGATCAACTTCTTTTCTGTTGTTTAAAAACTCAAACAGATTTTCGACATCTTGGGTAGTGGTTAAAAATTCTTTGATAACGTTTTCATCATTATCTTTTTTATATAGGTTAAGATTAAAAATCCATTGCCAAAGACGAAATTCCTGATAATATGGATTCGATTTTGGAATTGCTTTTAAATATTGCGTATGTTCTGCTCCATTTTCATCTTTGTATTTTCTGAATTCCAAAGTACAGTTGGAAATAGAAGACTTCTGGCTTCTCAACGGTCTTTGGTAGAAAACAATATCCTTTATAAAAAGATGTATAAAATCTTTTTTGCTTAAAGTCAGTTGGTGAGCTTCATTGTTTCTGTACAACTCACGAATACAATCATTATATAAGTCATCATTTTGTAATTCCTGATGAAACTCCTTTTGCTTCTCTAATATCTGTCTAAGCTCTTCTTTGTAAAATTTTCTTTCAATCGTACGAACTAATTTTCCTTTGATTTTTTGTTTAGGATTAGCAAGTAGCGTTTCGTATATATACATTCCAACGGTTTTATGAGACTGCTCGATTTCCTGCTCGGTTTTCTTCTTTACCAAAGTCCAATCGTTCTCACCCGGTGCCCTGAAACTTCTTTTTTCATTTCCTTCTTTGTCTGTTTTAACACTTCCATCATCATTCAAATCAGTTGTTACAATAAAATCTCTTGTTTTATCTTTCCAATCAAACAACAATATTTTGCTTGCCCTTCTGTAAATCCATCCATTTTCTAAAACCAAAGAATACCAAATATCTGATTTGCTTTTTTGCGGCTCATCTGCAAGAACATCTACAACTTTTAAAGAATAAAATTCAACAAGTTTATTAGGATTTTCTTCCTCTTCTTCCCCACGCAATTGATAATATCCACGTTTTTGGTTAAAATTCAAAAGAATCCAGGCCAGCTCCTCTTTTTCAATTTTTTGATAAAGTGCTTTTTTACGAAGATAATAAATCGTCCAGTCGTACGGTATTCTTAAATCCTGACCGTTCGCTTTAAAATCTTCAAGCATCTCGTTGAAAGAGTTTTGGAACAGAAATGAAAACTGTCCTTCAATATTTTTCCATGCCAATTTTGGTTCAGTTTCAACTTTGAACTTCCCAAATCGTTTTTCAAAATCAATCTGTGAAGCATAGTGTTCTGGAAGGAAATTCAAAATATTTAAAACCCTGTGAAGCCTCTCCCTTCGTAGAAGAAATCGTTCACGTAATCGTCTCACACTTCTATATTTTGTACGTTCCGCGGTTTGCGAAACAGAATTCCCTTTACCAAAATCGCCCAAAATATCTTGAGACATCGGAATTATCCTGGCTCCCATTCCAAGAATTTCACCTTGTTTGTTTTCAAAATCCTGTTTTACCAACGCCCACCCAATAGAGTTTGTTCCCAAGTCCAGTCCAAGTATATTTTTCATCGCTATTAATTTGATACCACATAAAAATAGTAATAAAAAAAATATTCAAATTATGGATTCCCATAAATACAGTTAATTTTTTTCTTTTATATTTGTATCAATAATTTTGAAAGCAATTCACAATAAGGATTATTCCGTTGTGAAAACATTTAGAGCCTCGACTACCTTCGGGGCATTTTTATTTGAATTATCATCTTTAATACATCAAACGTTTAAGCTTATTTAAATCCTCAACAAAATGGTTCGAGAATTGTTCTTTCATGACTACAAACCATCCTTTTTTAAGGATGGTTTTATTTTTCATTCTACTTTCTAAAATTTTAAAATGGGTAATCAGCTTCTTTTATTATAAAAAAATTAACAACAAGGCTATCAAGCATTTATCTAAAAAAAATTATCTTTAAAGTGATGAAAACCAAAATAGTATATATCTGCCTTTTGATAGTAAGCACTTTCATTCCAATAAATGCCTGTACTATTTTTTTAGCCAATGACGGTAAAAATATATGGATAGGCAATAATGAGGATGAAAGCCCTGATATGAAATATAGATTCTGGTATATTCCCAGGGAAGAAAAATCATGGGGATATATGCTATGGTCTGAAAAACATGACGGATATAATGATGTCATGTGGCAATATCCTCAGGGAGGAATGAATGAACACGGTCTTTTTTTAGATTATACCGCAATTGATGATATTCCCGTAATTGTTAATTCATCCAAAATAAACAGAGAACAGGAAGTAGTAAATGATATTCTAAAAAAATGCAAAAGTGTAAAAGAAGCTCTTCAACTTATTGCTCCTTATAACTTATTAAAGCTTTCAGGAGCTCAATTATTCATTGCTGATTCTTCCAGAGATTATGCTACCATCCACGGCAATTATATTGTTACTAAAACAACCCGAAATTTTTCACTGACCAATTACTGCATTGCTAACGGACACCAGGAAACCTGCTGGAGAAGAGAAACATCCACAGATCTTCTGGCTCAGTCTCATTCTTTTACTGAAAAGAAGATTACCCATATTCTGACAGAAACTGCACAAAGAGAACCTGGCGACATTATAACCAACTACTCAATGACCATTAATCTGAAAAAGCAGGAAATGGTGCTTTATCTAAAGGGAGATTTTACCACTCCTGTCAGATTCAAATTGGCTAAAGAGCTGAAAAAAGGAAAACACTCTTCAGATATTACTGAATATTTTCCAAAAAACATCAGAAGCCTTTTAAGTTCCATTTATCAGAATAAAGGGATGGACGAAACTATTCGACTTTACAATTCTTTATTTAAAAATTCATCGGAGATTTATAATTTTAAAAATAATGATGCTATTTATTTTGGAGCAGATCTTCTCCGAACACATAAAACCGATGATGCCATCACATTTATTGAAAACCTGAAAAAGAGAACGGGTAAAAGCATATTGATTAATGACTGGCTTGCCATCGCTTATCAATATAAAGGAGATTCTATACAATCGCAGAAATACTTTTATTCTGTACTTCAGGATTCTCCGAATGATTATCTGGCAAATTTGTATGGAAAAAGAAATTCCCGAAAGGTTATTTTTAAAATTAATGCATGGCCGGGTGCTCACAATGTAAAACTTATCGGAAGTTTTACCCAATGGCTAAAAGAACCGATTGTTCTTGAGAAGCAAAAAGGATACTGGTATGCGGAGGTTGAAGTCCTGAAAGGCAGACATGAGTATAAATTTCTTGTTGATGATGTATTTTATCTGGCTGATCCTTTTAATCTTATTTATATCTGGAACGGGAATAATGTGAATTCAGTTTTGCCATTTTAAAAATAATAAAAAGACCTTTTTACAAGGTCTTTTTATTTAGAAGTAATTTACTTATTATCTTTTAAGATCATCAATTTCCTCCTGTATCGATTTGATTCTGTCTCTTAATTCCTGGCTTACTTTTCCTGGGATTTTTTTAATTTTCCTTAAATCCAGAGCCAGCATAATGGAAGCTATTCCCATAAAAATGAAAGAAACACCTGTAAGCGTAACTAATGAAATTCCCGTAAACACAGGATTAAATATCAGCAACAGAGAAAATATAATTCCTCCGACGCTGGCAAGGGCAACATTTCCCCAGCTCATTATTCTCATACTTTTCAGATCGAAAGCAAAACCCAGAAGCTGAAATGAACGAAACAGTAAAGTGAATCCTATAACAAACGGAAGCACAGTCATTGAAATCTGAGGGTTTGCGATAAGATAAACTCCTATTGCAGTCGTTAATAATCCACTTACAAGAAACCAACCCCAACCTTGCAGAGATTTAATGTTCTGCAAGGAAAAGAATATTTCCGTAATTCCTGAAAACAAAAAGGAAACACTGAAAAAAACAGAAAGTGTAACATACGTTGCAAGTGGTACACTGAATACATAAAAACCACAGATTAGAAATATAATTCCGAAGATTAATGGGATATACCAATGTTTTACAGTATTGGTAAGGGTTTGAAATAAATTGGCCATAGGTGTCTTTTTTGGTCCTGCCTACTTTTTTGTAACGGTTTTCGGCTTATCCGCAGGCATTTCAAACAGATTAAAATTTCACCTGAATTTGAAATATAACCTCTTACTAATGTACGAAAAATAACCGTAGACCATAGCAAATTCAGTGAATTGTTTCCGCAAAAAATCAGATTAAGCCTATTTATTCATAAAAATAAAAAAGGTGAAAATCATTAATTTTCACCTTTCCAAAACATATTAATTCTGTTTTTATATTCTTACTTCGGTTTGTACAATTTGTACATAACAAACAAAAAGCCAATCCATACCGGGATCAGAATTACCTGAATTTCCATTCCCGTAATACTCATCAATCCTAATATCAGAACCAAAAAGGCAATACAGATATAATTGGATACCGGATAAAATATAGATGGGAATTTTGACTGAATTCCTGATGTATTTATTGATTTTTTAAACTTCAGGTGGGTGTAGCATATCATCAGCCAGTTGATGATCAAAGTAGATACTACTAAAGCCATTAAGTATTCAAAAGCTTTTTCCGGTACTAGTTTATTAATGATAATACATATCCCGGCAAAGCATGATGAAATAAGAATAGCGTTAATAGGAACAGAGTTTTTATTCAGTTTTTTCAGGAATTTCGGGGCATTCCCCTGCTGAGCCAATCCAAAAAGCATTCTGCTGTTACTGTAAACACTACTGTTATATACTGATAGAGCCGCTGTTAAAACAATCAGATTAAGAACATTTGCAATCAATGTATTGAACTGGATCACCTTACCAAAAATACTAAATTCAAGGCCATTCAGGTTCTGAAACACCATCACAAACGGGCTGGATCCTTCTGTAATGTCTCTCCAGGGACTTAATGAAAATAAGATCACCAAAGCTCCTACATAAAAAATAAGGATTCTATAGATCACCTGATTAGTAGCCTGTGGAATAGTTTTTTCCGGATTTTTAGCTTCAGCAGCTGTAATTCCGATAAGTTCCAATCCTCCGAAAGAGAACATAATCATGGCCATTGCAGCAAATAATCCTGAATATCCGTTTTCTGTTTTATTAAATAATCCTTTCGGGAAGAATCCGCCATCGTTCCATAAATTGGTAATCGTTGCTTTCTCGCCTCCTGTACCGCTTATCAAAAGATATACTCCGAAGATAATCATGGCAATAATAGCCACGACTTTGATGATGGAAAACCAGAACTCTGTTTCTCCGTATACTTTAACGGAAGCAAGATTCAGCGCATTGATCACAATAAAAAAGAACAAACTGGAAACCCAGAGCGGAATTTCCGGCCACCAAAAGTGAATATAATGCCCAATTGCCGTGAGTTCAGCCATACTTACCAGGATATAGAGAATCCAATAGTTCCATCCGGAAGCAAATCCCGGAAAATTTCCCCAATATTTGTAGGCAAAGTGGCTAAAACTTCCTGATACGGGTTCCTGAACAACCATTTCACCAAGCTGACGCATAATAAAAAAGGCAATAATTCCTGCTAAAGCATAGCCTAAAATTACTGATGGTCCTGCCAGTACCGCAGCCGGTCCGATTCCCAGAAATAAGCCGGTTCCAATGGCACCTCCAAGGGCAATTAATTGTATATGTCGATTTGTTAATCCTCTAACTAAAGTCTCCTTTTCTCCTGTTTTATTTTCGTTGTTCATTGAATGAATTATTCGGTCGCTAAATATATAAAAACTTTTCACAGAAATTCACATTCCATGGGGTAAATTGACAATTCAGGATTCTTCAAACCGGAAAGCCCCTTCCTGCTTAGCCCCTTACCGATAAAATTTAAAATATAATGACAAAAACGGCCTTAACCCGATAGATTAAGACCGCTTTCCACAGTATCAATATGATATTAATTCGCTATTTTGTACCCATACATAGTACTTGTCACCACTTCGTACTTGTTACCGGCAGATACTCCGGCTACAGAAGCCATGCTTACGGTTTCCCCGGCACTAAGATAAGTCATGCACGAAATGCTTGAACCAAAAACTCTCGTTACAGTAGGCTGATAGGATTGGACTAAGACACTTCCTCCATTACCGGGAACATAATTTTTTACAAGATATAAAACAGTCCATGTAAAGTTTGGATTTCCGGCTACACTTCCATTATCAAATTGTGTAGACCCCTGAATCACGTAATACCCATCACTGGGTGCCTTAAATGCTCCTGTAGAGGTATTAAGTACATTTCCTTTATTAATAACGGTCCCTTGAGGATAAACAATTGCTGTCTGTATCCATGGATCAGAGGGAGTAGGAGTTGCATTACAGCTTTGTCTTTGGGTAGTAGGCACTGCTGAAAAAGGATAGGTAGATTCTGCTGAAGGAACACTGTTTGAACTTGAAACCAATACCAGCTCCCATGTCGCACCAGTAGTTGTTCCTTTACTTACCAGAAATGCATAATATCCGGGAGGAACTGTAATGGAAGGAACTCCCAGGCCAGTCCCGTTCTGATCATCAATCAGTTCAGAACCATTGGCTGAAACGGTAAGTATTTTTCCGCCTGTATTTTTAAAGTGATAGGTACGTCCTGCAAAATTACCAGCTCCATTGATGGCTGCGGGTAAAGTTAACGTTCCATCAGCAGTTCCGTTATAAGCGATATAGTAATCATTGGCTCCTACAACACCACTTACCGTAACTGTTTTATACGTTGCCGCAAATGAGCCGTTCACAGTCAGGGTACTGCCGGGATTTGCAGTATTAATCCCCACACTTCCTACCTGGGCATTTACAGAAAAACAATTTAAACCTGCCAATAAGGCAATGAAAAGCATCTTTTTTTTCATAAACAAATACATTTTTTAGAATCTAAAAGGGCCGGAATAATGTCCAATACCTTTAATTATTTAATGGAAGTTTCGCAATACGAACCTACTGCGAAAAACGAATAAATAAAGAACAGATCCTGTACGTATTTTTCCACAAAATCGTAGTGGTTTTATGACAAGAGCAGATGAAATATTAATGTATTTCTTTATAGATATCAAACAATTCAATCAGATTGGTAATCTTCAGTTTCTGATAGACTCTTCTTTTGTAGGTCCCTACAGTAGATTCTTCAATATTAAGGGCATTTGCGATTTCAAGATTTCCGTTTCCTTTAGCTAAAAGATTAAAAACCTGCAGTTCTCTTTCTGATAAATGTTCTACTGTTTTTTTCTTTTTACTTCCTTTCAGCATTTCATGCATAATTTCCGGCGTATAATAATATCCATCTTTAAAGACAGCTTCAACCGCTTTCACAAACATTTCCGGATCACTCTGCTTATTCAGGAAGCCATTCGCTCCTTCTTCAATATATTGCAGGGCAATATTTTCTTTGTAGGAAGTAAATATTAAGATAAGAGTTTCTTCAGAAATACTTTTTATCTCTTTAACCATAGATTTGAGAATACTTCCTGGAAGTTCAATATCAAGAATGATGAGGTCATACTTTTCAGATTCAATTTTCTGTTTTGCTTCTCCATAAGTTTCGGCAAAATCGACCTCAAAATAATTAAAATTTTTCTCCAGGATCATAGCTGTCCCGATTCTTACCACATGATGGTCATCTGCGATGAGTATTTTTTTTATCATATTTTAATAAGGATTTTAATAAGGGTTCCTTTCGGGGTGTTTTGATGAAAAGTCATTTCAGAATTAATCTTCATCATGAGCTGAACAACCATATGAAGGCCCAAACCATAATTTTTAAAAGTCATATGTTCATTCTCTTTTTTCTTAAAAAGTTCGGAATAGTAAATCATCTGCTCATCAGACATTCCACTACCGGTATCCGTGATTTTGATTTCTATATGTGATTCTTCAGAGGTTGTTGTAATGGTAATTTCTCCATTTGAGGTGTTTTTTACCGCATTATCTATAATATTGTGAAAAACTGCAAGGAGAATATTTTTATTAAGCCCGGTCTTTAGCTGATGGTCACAAAAATTGTATATAAATGTATTTTTCTGAGCTGCAATTTCTTCAAACAACAATCTTTTGGTCTCTATCAGATCATAGAAGGAATATTCATCATCGTCAGTATTTTCCTGTTTGTATAGTTCTGTATATTCTTTTAGGCTTAAGGTGAACTTATACAGCTGTTCAGAAGTTTTATAAATACTGTCAAAATATTTTTTCTGAGTTTTCAGATCTTCAGATTGGTTAAGCTCCTGTGAAAGAAGCGCAATAAATTTAACAGGTGTAGTAATATCGTGGCTTATGCTTTCAATCAGTTTTTTTTGATAATCAGATTCGTTTTTAAGCTTATTATGGGTTGCCAGCAGCTGTTTATCTTTATGATCGATAGTATTTTTCAACACTTTATTTTTCAGTCTTAAAAAATTGGTCCTGATCTGTATAATCATTAAAACGATGAAAATGACAATAACTGCAATAAGAATTTTAAAGAAAAGAGTCTGATAAAAATGGGCTTCAACTTCTACAGGAATAGTTTTGTAAATAAATTTCCCAGTATCGGAAGAAAGAAACCGTACGATAAGGTTGTAATTTCCTGGCTCTATATTGGCCATCCGGAATGTTTTATCACTTTTGATATTTATCCATGGGCTATCTTTACTATCTGAAAGTTTTGCCTGCAGGTAGATATTTTCCAAATCGGAATAGTAAGGAATATCTATATACAGCTCTGCATTTTTGTATCCACATTCCAAAAATAGCTTATCTTTCAGCTGAATCATTTTTCCTTTTACTCTTGCTCTTTCCAGGTAAAGGTTTTGAGCCTTGGGGTAATAAGTTTTAGTCTTTTCAGGGTTAAAAAATACAAATCCTTCCATAGACGGAAACACAAACTGTCCATCGTTCAGTTGATGAGCACAGGGATTGGCACTTCCGTTGAATTCATTATTTAAAAGACCATGTTTTTTAGTATATCGGTAATAAGTAACAACTCCCTTAGGTGCTTTCATATATTGCAGAAGAGTATTTTTATTGACTTTAAACAGTCCGTTATCAGACGAAATCCACAAGTTGGAATTTCGATCTTCCAGCAGATAATGAGCATTAGTCAGAAAAGCATTTTTATCAGATGGAAGTCTGATCACTTTATGGTCTTTTATTAAATAAATTCCTCTATTATAAGTCGTAAACCAAACATTTCCGTCTCTTGTCCTGATGATTTGTTTCACAGGAAGGCCTTTTCCAATAAGCCTTATCACTTTATTCCCGGCAAGAGAATATACATATATTCCACCGCTGCTTCCCAGATAAAGAAGATTTTCATCATACCGGAGAACGGCATCTATCTTATCTTTACAAGGAATAATTCTTTCAATTTCTTTAAAATGGTCTTCCTTAAACAGATAGAGATAAGACTGCATTCCGCTTACAAATGATGCCATATACAAACCTGCACTTTTATATAAACCATTCATTTCTTTCCCTTTAAAAGAAATAGAATCATATTTTGTAAATCCGGTATTCTTATATCTTATATGAATAGAATTATTTTCCCGATAAACCAGATTTCCGGTGTTATCCTCTAAAATATATCGCTTATCATAAGATTGAGGAGCTCTGTATAATCGTTCTGATGAACCGGGAAAATATATGATTCCTTCCTGGGTAAGAACAGAGTCATCTCCATAAGGAATTGCTGCATAACAGACCTCATCCTGATAAGGCTGATTCTTTCTGGAAACCGAGAAGTCTGATAAGCTCAGAATTTTCAGTCCATTAATAGAACTTCCGATGTATAATTTCCGGGGCACTTCATCATAAAACATAGCTCCCGAGATATCCTTATCAATATCCTTATATTCTAACAGATAAGTCAGCTTCAGCTTTCCTTCTGAAAACTCACTTCTGTATATTTTGCCATGGCTGATCATGAAAACCTGCCCGGTAATCTGCTGCCAGTAGATTTTAGTTTCCGGATCAGTATAAACCGATGGTGCATTGAGATAAGAATATTTTCCCCGATACAGCTGAAGCACCTTTTTATTTTTAACATCAGCGACAAAGGCATAATCTCCATGAACAAATAGCCGCCTTAATCTGCTGCGTGGAAATTTCAGATCAATTGGTATTCTGTTTTTATTTTTATTATCGACATACAATATTGTGTTGTTTTCAAAATAATAGGAACCTGTATTTAAACAGATAAAAAATGAATTTATAAGCGAAACATATCGTACAGTGAAATTATTTTTGAAAAGCTGCTTGTATATTTTATTTCCTGCTGAACTTTCGGAATTCAACATTGGCCCGGAAGATATAATATTGGGTCTTCTCCGGGAAATCAGCAAAACATCTTTTTCAGAAGTATTAAAAACACAAATGCTGTCTTTTTGTATGCTTCCGGAGAAATCACCAAAGCTTAAATTTTTAAGCTTAAAATTTTTGTATTCTACAAAATTATTTCCGTCATATCGTAAAACCCGGCCTTCCATAGAAAGCCAAATGAAACCGTATTTATCTTTTACAATGTCCTTGATGCTGTTTTGAGGCAGACCATTATCCATGTTATACCATTGGGTAGTATAGACTTGCCCTTGGATACATAAAAAAAAGAAGAGTGAAATAAAGTAAAGAAGCTTCATTCAGTGAGCCCGCATTATATTTATGACAAATATATTATAGAATATTAAATATATTGTAAATATTTATCCACAATTATGTGAATTTTTTTCTACATAATTATTTATAAATAACATATTGATTATGATAAATTTGAAAATCAATACTTGTTCCCCATCAATGCCATGATCTTCAGGCATACTAGAAACACAGTCCTTTTTTGACAAAAAATATGATCTCTTTCAATAGCTGAAGGAGATCATTGTTCTATAATGACTAAAAATGCAAAGTTTGAAACTTATAAAAACTCTTCCGGAATTGAAATATTATTTTTTTTCATATATTCCAAAAGGTCCTGATATTTATCTTCATATGTATCTATTCCACATTTATGCGAAATGCTGCAGATATCGGAAGGCTTGATCTCTAAAATAGTTGATATTTTCGTCAGAATCTCCAGATTGATCTTTACTTTGGAATTCTCAATATCGGAATAAGCTTTCTGGGAGATTCCCATTTCAAAAGCCATGTATTCCTGCGTAAGGTCTTTACTCCTGCGAATTTTCCTGATATTTTGTCCACACACTTTCATCCTTTTTGTTTTAGTAGTTTTCGGTATATTTTAGAAGATTATCTAATAGCCTCTAACAAAGTTAATAAATACCTTTGGCAAAACATTATACACGTTACATGATATTTATTTTCAACATAGAAAAGAGTCAAAAAATAAGCCTTTTTTCAGAGAAAATATCACTTCGGTAAACACTATTGGAATTTATGGAGACGCAAAAATTTAATTATGACAATAATATTGTCAGAGCATTCCTCTATGCGACTATTGCATTCGGACTTGTAGGATTTCTGCTGGGGCTTACAGCTGCATTGATGCTTTTTTATCCTGAATTACCTGAATTTTTATTCGGTACAGATGATACGACAATTAAAAGCTTAGCTTCGGGCAATATTCAGGGACTGATCAATACTCAGGGAGCAATGGGCTTCGGAAGAATCAGAATGCTTCATACCAGTGCTGTAATTTTTGCTTTCGTATGTAATTCCTTTTTCTGCGGTGCTTACTACAGTATGCAAAGACTTCTTAAAACCAGAATGTACAGCGATACGCTTTCATGGATTCATTTCTGGTCATGGCAGCTGATGATCGTCAGTGTAGTGATTACTTTCCTTATGGGAATCAATACTTCTAAAGAATATGCTGAACATGAATGGCCTATTGATATTTTAATTGCATTCTCATGGATCGTTTTTGGGATCAATATGTTCGGAACGATTGCCAAGAGGAGAGTGAGACATTTATATGTAGCGATCTGGTTCTACCTTGCAACCTGGATTGCTGTAGCGATGCTTCACATCTTCAATAACCTGGAAGTTCCGTTATCTTTCACAAGCTGGAAATCTTATTCTGTATATGCAGGTGTAAAAGATGCATTAGTACAATGGTGGTATGGGCACAATGCGGTTGCATTCGTATTAACTACCCCTGTATTAGGTCTGATGTATTACTTTATGCCAAAAGCAGCACAGCGACCGGTATTCTCATACAAACTATCCATTATTCACTTCTGGTCGCTAATCTTTGTATACCTTTGGGCCGGGCCTCACCACCTGCAATATACAGCTTTACCTGCCTGGGCTCAGGCGGTAGGAACAGGGTTCTCTATTATGCTTATTGCACCGTCATGGGGAGGAATGCTGAATGGTCTACTTACTCTGAGAGGAGCATGGGATAAAGTAAGAGAAAATCCAATTCTGAAATTCTTTGTAGTGGCTATTACATGCTATGGTATGGCTACTTTTGAAGGACCTTTATTGGCCACAAAATCATTAAATAAAATCTGTCACTATACCGACTGGGTTATCGGCCACGTACATTTAGGAGCTCTTGGGTGGAATGGTTTCATGGCATTTGGAGTGGTATATTATCTGGTTCCGATCATGTGGAGAACGCCTCTTTGGTCTAAAAAACTGGCCAACTGGCACTTCTGGCTGGGAACATTAGGAATTATTTTCTATGCTGTTCCTATGTATATTTCAGGATTCACACAGGGATTGATGTGGAAACAGTTCAACCCGGACGGAACATTATTGTGGAAAAACTGGCTGGATACCGTTACGGCAATTATTCCTTACTTTAAAATGAGATTCTTAGGAGGTGCACTCTATCTGTCCGGAGCAATTTTAATGGTCATTAACGTTATCAAAACCGTTAAAGCCGGTTCATTCCAGAAAGAAGTTCCTGCGGAAGCTCCTGCATTGGCCAATATCGGCACTTCAAGAAAAGAAGGCGAAGGGGTACACCTGTGGTTGGAAAGAACACCTACCCTTCTTTCTGTATTAGCATTTATCACAATAGCAATCGGTGGATTGGTAGAAATTGTTCCGACACTCTCACTGAAACAAAGTGTTCCGACGATCACGGCAGTAAAACCCTATACACCGCTGGAACTGGAAGGAAGAGATCTTTATATCCGTGAAGGCTGTAATTCATGCCACTCTCAGATGATCAGACCTTTCCGTGATGAAGTGGTAAGATTTGAAGGAAAGAACGGACAGTACTCCAAAGCCGGAGAATTTATTTATGACAGACCTTTCTTATGGGGATCTAAAAGAACAGGACCGGATCTTCACCGAGAAGGAGGAAGAAACCCGGATTCATGGCACTTCAAACATATGTACAACCCAAGAATTACCTCTGCCGGTTCTATCATGCCGCGTTTCCCATGGCTGATTACCAATAAACTGGACCGCGATCAGATGGTAGATAAGATGAAACTGATGAAAAATGCTTTTGATGTTCCATATACAAAAGCGCAGATAGATTCTGCCAACCAATGGGCAGACAACCAATCTAAAGCGATTGTACAGAGAATCTATGCTGAAGCAACGGATGTAAAAGATCAGATGGTAAAAGAAAAAACAGCAAAAGGAACAGCGTATGTACCGCTTGAGCAGAGAGAAATTGTCGCAATGATCGCTTACCTGCAGAGATTAGGTACGGATATTAAAACAACACAGGTACAAACAGCCAGCGTAGAGTAACATTTAAAATTGAATTGCAATGAAAACGAGAACCCCAATTTCAATATATATCGCAACAACGATAGGTTTAACGATCATGGCCTTTGAAATGTTCGCCAGTGATTCAGGATATTTTTCTTCTCCTTTTTTCTGGGCGCTGATATTAATCGCCATTATCCTCCTGCTCATCATGAATTCTATTGGAGATCTGGTGGAAAATGAAAACTTCAACAGATTATCTGAGGAAGAGAAAAAACAATATCTGGAAGAGAAAAAAGTTCCGTATTATCAAAAACTGTGGAATTCCGCCTTCAAAAAGCAAACTGCTACGGAAGAAAAAGATATTCTTATCGACCATGGTTTTGATGGAATTACTGAGCTTGACAATTCACTCCCAAAATGGTGGATCGGACTGTTCTGGTTCGGATGTATCTTCTGTGCCGTTTATCTGGTCGCATTTTCTTTTACAGATTACGCCCATCCGGAAGTAGAATATACCAAAGAAGCCAAAACCATGTTAGCATCTATTGAAGCATATGAAAAAACAGCTCCTCAGATCGATCTGGAATCCGCAAAATACAGTGCTGATAATATCGCAGAAGGCCAGGAGCTTTTCAAAACAAATTGTGTTACCTGCCATGGAGACGGAGGAAAAGGAGGAATTGGTCCGAACCTTACTGACACACACTGGATCAACATGAAAGAAAAAAGTTTATTCAAAAATGTATTCTGGATGCTTGAAAACGGTTCTCCAAACAATCCTACCATGAGACCTTTCATCAAGGAAGGAACCATCACAGGACGAGATGCCGAAAAGATTGCCGCATACATTTACCATATCAACCAGGAAACCGCTCCTATTACAGCAGCACAAGGCGGTGCCGCTCCACAGGGAGAAGAGGTAAAATGGGAAAACGGAAACAACTAAAAAATTATTATCTATCATATAAACCATGCCAAGCCCCCTTTTCTACTACACTAACATTTGAATTTCATTTTTGCTAACTAACCTTTTCAACATTAAAAATGATATAAAGGGGGCTTTTTAAAATAAATATCCATGCCTTGGCTCGTCTTACTCAACTATTCACTTGACAACTACAAACTAAAAATTCCATAATAAGACATCCAAGGCAGGATTTTTGCATTTGCAAAGGATACCACAACAAAGACTAAGTAAAATAGTATTATTATCTTTGTTAGAAACCACCTCGCATTTGAAACTGAAAATCAACACCACAAAAATTTTAAGGCGTATTGTAATAACCTTTATTTCAATATTGGTTTTTCTTACCCTGTTGATATTAAGCTTAAGGCTTCCTGCCGTTCAAAACTTCATCAAAGACAAGCTTATTGTTTACCTTGAGAAAAAAATCAAAACCAAGGTGAGCCTTGAAAAAGTTTACATCGGATTTCCTAACAGTCTTGTCATGGAAAATCTTTATCTCAAAGGGCAGGATGTAGATACTCTTCTCGCAGTGAAGAAACTGGATGTAGGTTTACATATGCTGAAACTCCTCAATTCTACAGCAGACATTACTTCAGTCAGCATGCAAGGAGCCCGTGCTAATGTTGTACGGAAACCGGATGGCAAATTCAATTTCGATTATATCATTGATGCTTTCGCAACCAGTGATAAAGAAGAAAGTTCTTCCAAGCCATTCATTATTTCTCTTGATAAAATCAATTTAAAAGATATTGGAGTAACCTTCAATGATCAACAGTCCAGGAATGATATTCAACTCTATTTTAAGTCGTTTGATACCAGGGTAAAAACTTTTGATCTTAATAAAAACAATTACGCTGTTAATGATATTAACCTTGACGGATTAAAATTAAAGTTAAAACAGGGACTTGTAGAAGAGGTCGCTCAAAAGGTTGAGAAAAAAGTAGACTCTCTCAATGAAAAAAAACCAATGAATATTGAATTGAGAGGCATTAAGCTTACTCATTTCGACATTGACTACGGTGATGAAAATACCAAAACATTTGCAAAAGTTATATTTAAAGAGCTGAGTACAAAGGTCAATAAACTTGATCTTGAAAACAATGCCTACAATATTTCTAATGTATTCCTTTCCGGAGCAGATATTAATGCCAACCTTTATCTTCCCGCTAAGAATGCCAATCCGAAAAAGACAAACGAACCTGAAGTTTCCAAAGCTTCCGATCAGGATAAAGCTATGAAACTTCTTTTAGGAAAACTTGTGTTGAATGATGTAAAGGCAAGCTACAACAATACCGCTATTGCTCCAACCAAACAGGGAATGGACTTCAACCACCTGAATTTTTCAAAAATGAATGTGGAGGTAAGAAGCTTCAAAATGGAGAATAATACTTTTGCAGGCACAGTGAATTCTGCAGAAATCAAAGAGGGAAGAGGATTGGATATTCAGAAATTCAATACGGATTTCGTGTATGCAGAAAAAGAAGCTTACCTCAAAGATCTTTACCTTCAGACTCCGAAAACAATCTTACGTGATGAGGTTATTTTAAACTATAACTCTATCGACCAGCTTAGCTCAAACTTAGGCGCTGTAAAGATTTCGGCCAACATTAAAGATTCAAAAATAGGATTCTCTGACATTCTGAATCTGGTTCCCACTTTAAGAAGTACAGTTCCATTTAATAAATATCCGAACGCTATTCTCAATGTAAACGCTAATGTAAAAGGAAGCGTGAATGACCTTTTAATACGGGATCTTAAAGTTTCAGGGCTGGATCAATTGAGAGTAATGGCATCCGGAAAAATTAAAAATGCGATGAATCCTGATCAGTTGTATTATGATCTGAGAATCGGAGAATTTTCTTCCAGCGCCAAAACAATATTCAATCTTGTCCCGAAAAATACAATTCCTTCCAATATTTCCCTTCCTTCCCATTTCAGCATCAAGGGAAATGCAAAAGGCACAACTAAAGTTGTGAATGCAGATCTGAATCTCTACTCCACACTTGGAAATGCGGCCGTAATTGCCCAAGTAGATATGCGCAGGAAAAATCATGAGTTGTATGATGTAAAAGCAAATCTTCAGGGCATACAGGTAGGAAAAATTATTCAGAATAAAGATATTGGTCCTATTACAGCACAGATTGCTGCAAAAGGAGAAAGTTTTGATTTTAAAAATGCCAATGCAGACTTAAAGGGACATGTTGCCTCTGCAGTCTATAAAGGATACCGCTATCAAAACATGAATCTTACCGGAAAGATCAAGAAAGGAGCTTATCATGTTATTCTTGATTCAAAAGATCCCAATGCCAGTTTACAGCTGACCGCGTCCGGAGTGTATGATGAAAAAAATCCTACGGTAAAAGTGAATGGAGAAGTCATCAAACTGGATGTGAACAAACTTGGTTTCTATGAAAAACCGATGATTATTGCCGGAAAAATTGATGGTGATTTCACCAGCTTAGATCCAAATAATCTGAACGGATATCTAAACCTTAAAGATTTCGCGTTCTCGGATACCAAAGAAGTCTATCCGGTACAGGAAGTGAATCTGAAAGCTTCATCTACTCAGGATTCTACCCAGATTGTTTTCAATTCTCAGGTAGCAGATGTGGAACTCAAGGGTAAATATAAACTTACCCAGATTTTTGGAGCATTAACGAAAACCGTAAATCAGTATTATCAGTTCCAGAAGCCGGATAAAAGCCAGAAAATAGATCCGGGGCAGCATTTTACTTTTACAGCCAAAATCAAAAATGATGATATTATCAGAAAATTTGTTCCGGATCTGAAAGATTTTGAAACCATCAATCTTACAGGAAACTACGATGCGGATTCTCAGAAAATTGAAATTGACGGACAGATTCCGCGATTACTATATGGGGAGAATACTATTGAAAAAGGAGTTTTAAAAGTAACCAATGAAAATCAGGCCTTACAGTACAGCCTGAATGTTGCAGCCTTAAAAAGCTCAAGCTTTTCTCTAAATAAAATCAATATTGACGGAGATGTTGCAGACAATACCATCCGATACAACGTCACTACAAAAGACGAAAAGGATGCTACCCAATTCCTGATTGCAGGAAATGCAAAATCCTTAAATGATATTACAGAGATTTCTCTGAACCCGAATGGCTTAAAGCTTAATTATACAGACTGGAATGTTGCAGAAAACAACAAAATCCAGATCAGCAGCAAAGGAATTCTGGCTGACAATTTCATCCTGTCCAATGGAAACAGTGAAATTGCTGTTCAGTCTGAAAGCACCAGCCCAAGCAGTCCTTTGAACATTTCGTTGAAAGATTTTAAGATTGAAACCATTACGGAACTTATTAAAAAAGATACTGTTCTGGCAAGAGGAACTATTAATGGGACAGCACAGCTTCGTGATGTTACTAAAAATATGACCTTCACTTCGGACCTGAATATTTCTGATTTAATCGTCTACGGAAGTCCTGTCGGAAACCTTGCGGTAAAAGTAAACAATGCTTCACCGAATGTTTTAAATGCTGACATTGCGCTTTCCGGAAATAACAATGATGTAAAAATCCTGGGAGATTATAATACTTCTTCCAGTACTTTCGATCTGAATATGGCGATCAATCAGCTCCAGATGAAGAGTATTCAGGGGTTTTCCATGAATGCAATTACCAATACGGAAGGGTATCTCTCAGGAAATTTAAAGATTACCGGAACTACTGATAAACCTAATATTTTAGGGAAAGTAAAATTCAACGATGCAGGGCTGGAAATAGCCAAAACAGGAAGTGATTTCAGACATCTGAGCGATGAAATAGATTTTACGAGCCGTGGAATTGAGTTTGATAAATTCAAAATCAAAGATAAAGACGGAAATGCCCTTGTTGTGGACGGACAGGTTCTGACACAGACCTACAGAGATTTTGCCTTCAATCTGAATGTCAATGCCAGAGATTTTAAAGTGGTCAATTCAGAAAAATCAAACGATGCGATGATGTATGGTGTTTTGGCCATTGATGCCGGTCTTCATATCCGTGGAAATCTTGACCTTCCTAAAGTAGACGGAAAACTAAATGTGGCAGACAACACAGACTTTACATTTGTTCTTCCTCAATCTTCCCCATCTTTACAGGAAAGAGACGGTATTGTAGAGTTTATAGATCAGGATCAGGTGGTTTTAAATAAAACGATTAAAACAGATTCTCTCGACTCCAAAAGCCGTATCAAAGGAATGGATGTGAGTGTCAATATTGAAGTCAGCAAAGAAGCCAAACTCTCTATTATTATTGATAAAGTAAATGGTGATTTTGTAAAACTTCAGGGAGAAGCTGAACTCACAGGAGGAATTGACCCTTCCGGAAAAATGACATTGGTAGGAGTTTATGAAGTGGAAAAAGGAAGTTATGATCTTTCCGTGAGCTTGCTTAAACGTAAATTTGATATTCAGAAAGGCAGCACGATCACATGGACGGGTGAACCTACTATGGCTCAAATGAATATTACTGCCGTATATAAAACAGAAGCTCCGCCTATTGATCTTTTAGAGCAGCAACTCACCGGAAAAGCAACTTCACAGATGAATCAGTATAAACAAAAGATTCCTTTCAATACTTTATTAAAAATGAAAGGAGAACTGCTGAAACCTCAGCTCTCTTTTGACATTACTACTGATGAAAAGAATAATTCTGTTGCTTCAACGGTAACCGAGGATGTTAATGCAAAACTCGCCCAGCTGAGAACTCAGGAATCTGAAATGAATAAACAGGTATTTGCTTTACTTCTTCTGAACCGTTTCATCGGAGAAAATCCATTTGAAAGCGGTGTAGGAATGTCTGCTGAAACCATGGCAAGACAGAGTGTGAGTAAAATTCTTTCTCAACAACTGAACAATCTTGCCTCCGGACTGATTAAAGGAGTAGACCTGAACTTCGGTCTTGATTCTACTGAAGATTATTCCAGCGGGGAGAAAAATACCCGAACCGACCTTAATGTAGACATCAGTAAAAAGTTACTGAATGACCGACTGAAGGTAACGGTAGGAAGTAATTTCGGACTGGAAGGCCAGGCACGCCAGAACGAAAATATGACCAATATTGCAGGTAATGTTTCTGTGGATTACAGCCTTTCCAAAGACGGAAGATACATGCTGCGGGCTTATCGTAAGGATGAATATCAGGTGGCTCTTCAGGGGCAGATCATAGAGACCGGAGTGGGATTCATTATTACATTGGATTATGACAAATTCCGCGAGATCTTCCAGAAATCTAAAGACAAGAAGCCAAAAAAGAATCAAAATAACCAAGTAGTAGAATTTAAATAATGAGTAATAAGTTCCATATATATTGTAAGTATCTGTTGGTTTCCGGAATGGCATCCACAGTAGTATCGTGCAGTAATACAAGGTTTTTGAAAGAAGGTCAGATGCTCTACACAGGAGCCAAAATAAAGATTGAAAATGATACAATTTCAAAAAAAGAAAAAAATGATCTTCAGGCTGCACTGGAAGCTAATCTCACTCCAAAACCCAATTCTACATTTTTGGGAATGCGTCCAAAGCTGTATTTTTATAATATCGCCAAAGAGCCGAAAAAGGATAAAGGTTTCAATTACTGGCTTAAATATAAAATGGGTGAAAAGCCTGTCTTATTAGGTGATGTAGACCGTGAGTTCAATAAAGATATTATTGTCAATTATTCTGAAAATAAAGGATATTTCAATGCTAAAGCTTCTTATGATACAGTTTCAAAGAACAAAAAAGCGCAGGTAATTTATACGGTAAGACCGGGTTCCAGATATCTGATTGACGGTGTAAAATTCCAGAAGGACTCTACATTGATAAACCAGGAAATTCAGGGTTTAACAAAAAGAACGTTTCTTAAAAACGGAAAACCATTTGATCTGGATGTCATCAAAGCAGAAAGAGAAAGAATTGATAATGGTTTAAAAGAAAGAGGTTTTTATTATTTCCACCCTGATAATATTATCGTACAGGCAGACAGTACCGTAAGTAAAAATCATAAGGTCGAACTTAATGTAAAACTGAAAGACAATACACCTGATTTAGCAACCCAGCAATTCAGCATCAATAATGTTATTGTATTTCCCAATTACAACATTCAGGATGTAAAAGAAGGAAAATACAGCATTCCAATGAATAAAGATTCTCTTTCCAAATATGCATTTGATGATATTTACGTCATTGATCCTCAGCATAAATTCAAACCGAAAATTTTTGACAGAGCTTTATATTTCAAAAAAGGAGATCTTTATAACCGTTCCAATCATAATCTTACACTGAACCGTTTGATCAGTCTCGGTGTCTTTAAATTTGTGAAAAATGAGTTCGTGGTTTCGGATTCATTAAGTCATAAATTTGATGCCTATTATTTATTAACACCAAGACAAATCCAGTCACTTCGCCTGGAAGCTTTAGGAAGAACCAATTCTGCAAATTATGCAGGTAGTGAACTCAATCTGAACTGGACCCACCGGAATTTCTTCAGAGGTGCAGAGCAATTCAAGGCAGCCATCTTTGGAGCTTTTGATTTCCAGATGGGAGGTGCTCAGGATGCCAATAATATTTTCCGTGCAGGAGCGAATGCACAGCTTTCTATCCCGAGAATTGTAGCGCCTTTCCGTTTTCATTCTTCCAGTGAATTTGTTCCGAGAACGAATATCACATTGGGATATGAATTCCAGAACAGAACAAAATATTACACCTTAAATAACTTCACCGGATCATTTGGATATTTGTGGAAAGAAAATGCAAGAAAGGAACATGATCTCAAAGTAATTGATATTACATTGGTTTCTCCGGCAAATGTTACGGATGAATACAAAAAAATATCTGCTACCAATCCTGCCATGCAGAGAATTGTAGATAAACAGTTAATTTTTGGTCCTACTTATTCTTTCACGTATACCAACACGATGCTTCCAAAGACCAATACCGTTTATTATAAAGGAACGCTTGATCTTGCAGGAAATATTACAGGGTTGGTAACCGGAGCTGATGTAAAAAAAGATAAGGAAAAGAAAATATTCGGTATTCCTTTCAGCCAGTATGTGAAGATTGAAAACGATTTCAGATTTTACCATAAATTCACTGAGAAATCTTCGCTGGCAACAAGGTTTATCGGAGGAATTGCTTATCCATACGGAAATTCAGAATATATTCCTTTCTCCAAACAGTTTTTCTCAGGAGGCAGTAACAGTATCAGAGCGTTCCGTGCAAGAACATTAGGACCGGGAAGCTTTGATCCGAGAACTATTGATAAGGGAGCGTATTTTGATCAGTCCGGAGATGTGAAGCTGGAATTAAATGCTGAATACCGAGCTAATCTTTATAAATTTTTAAATGCTGCCGTTTTTGTTGATGCAGGAAATATCTGGCTGCTTCATGACGATTCCACAAGACCGGGCGCTAAGTTTTCAAAAGATTTTTTAAATGAAATTGCGGTGGGAGCCGGAGTGGGTCTGAGACTGGATTTCTCTATCCTGATTCTAAGACTGGATCTTGCTATGCCACTGAGAGTTCCTTATTACGAAAAAGGAGACAGATGGGCCTTCGATAAAATTAATTTCGGAGACTCAAGCTGGAGGAAAGATAACCTTGTTTTAAATATTGCCATCGGATATCCTTTTTAATATGATCAAAAGTGCTAAATTTTTCTGGGAGGTTCTGAAAGACACATTTACAGAATGGAACAATTCTACTGCATCAAAAGATTCAGCAAGTCTGGCCTATTATGCTATCTTTTCTATCCCCGGATTATTGATTATTATTATTTGGGTGCTTGGGAATTTCTTTGGTGAAGAAGCCATTCGCGGGCAGATCAGCACGCAGATCAGTGGTATTATGGGACCAGATGTAGCTAAAAGTATTGAAGGAATGCTTGCCGGTGCTTTGATTGACAAAAAGAATATTTTTATGAAAGCAGTGGGAGTCGGATCCTTAGTTTTCGGTTCTACGACACTCTTTTTTCAACTTCAGCATTCATTAAATTCGCTTTGGGAAGTAGAAGCTGCTCCCAAAAAGGCATTGATTAAGTTCCTTTTGGACAGAGCTAACTCTCTGGGAATGATTCTTATTATGGGATTTCTTTTGATGATCACCATGGTTTTATCTTCCCTGATTAGTCTTTTCAATCAGATTATTACCAGATATTTTGGTTTTGAAACTTATATGCTGGTAGAGTTTGTAAATTTTGCTGTAGGATTTGGGCTGGTCATGCTTTTATTTGCTTTAATGTTTAAAGTGCTGCCGGATGTTTTGATCAGCTGGAAACCGGTATGGAAAGGAGCATTTCTGACAACCGTTTTATTTACCCTCGGAAAGTTTTTATTAAGTCTTTATTTTAACCAGGTGAAGCCTACCTCAGCCTTTGGAGCTGCCGGAACAGTCATTTTGATTATGATGTGGATCAACTATTCCTGTATGCTGATCTTTTTTGGCGCCGTATTCACCAAAGTTTATACTTACAAAAAGGGATATAAAGCCATTCTTTCCAAGCATGCACGATGGACTCCAGCCAAGTTATATGCAGATAGTCTGAAGCAGATGAGCAACCAGCAAACTTCAGAAATTTCAGATTCAAAATAATTCTAAAATATTAAACGTACTTATAATAAAAAGCCTCCTGAAATTCAGGAGGCTTTTATTTTTACATTCTGTTTACGGTTCCGATTCCCAGTAGTTCCAATGATTTTTTGATCGTCTTTGCTGTGATATCTGAAATATTTAAACGGAATTGTTTTACATTTTCATCTTCCTGATTCAGAATTGGGTTATTCTGATAGAAAGAATTATAGGCCTTTACCAGGTCATAAACATAGTTTGCCACCAAAGCCGGACTTAATGTCTCCGCTGATTTGGCTACTACAGTTTTAAAGTTGGTCAGCTGCATAATCAATTCCTTTTCGGATTGATTCAATTCAATATCAGCTGTTTCTGTTTGCAAAGCACCTGCTTTAGACAACAATGACTGAATACGAGCATAAGTATACTGAATAAATGGCCCTGTATTTCCGTTAAAATCAATACTTTCTGCCGGGTTGAAAAGCATTTTTTTCTTAGGATCTACTTTAAGCATAAAATATTTCAATGCACCCAAACCTACTGTTTCATAAGATATCTCCTTATCTTCTTCGGAAAGTGTCTCCAATTTTCCTAATTCCTGAGCTTTAGATTTTGCGGTCTCATACATTTCCTGCATCAGGTCATCGGCGTCAACTACAGTTCCTTCACGGGATTTCATTTTACCTTCAGGAAGCTCTACCATTCCGTAAGAAAGGTGGAACAGCTGATCAGCCCATTCATATCCTAATTTTTTCAGAATTTTAAATAAAACCTGGAAGTGATAATCCTGCTCATTACCTACAGTATAAATCAGTTTCTGGATATTATTTTGCTTAAAACGTTCAACTGCCGTTCCAAGATCCTGTGTCATATAAACTGATGTACCGTCTGAACGTAACAGCAGTTTCTGATCAAGCCCTTCGTCGGTAAGATCACACCAGACAGAACCGTCTTCTTTCTGATACAGAACACCTTTATCTAATCCAGCCTGAATAAGATCTTTTCCTAAAATATAAGTATTACTTTCATATTGAACCTGATCAAAATCAACACCCAGTCTTTTATAAGTTTCATTGAATCCTTTGTAAACCCATGAATTCATCTCTTCCCAAAGTGCTCTTACCATTGCATCGCCATTTTCCCAATCCAGAAGCATTTTCTGTGCTTCTTTCATCACCGGAGCATCTTTTTTAGCCTGCTCCTCTCCTATACCCTGTTCTACAAGCTCAGCAATTTCCTTTTTATAGTTTTTGTCAAATTCTACGTAATAGTTTCCAACAAATTTATCTCCTTTGGTATTGGTTGTTTCTGGAGTTTCTCCGTTTCCGAATTTCTCCCAAGCCAGCATAGATTTGCAGATATGAATTCCTCTGTCATTAATGATCTGAGTTTTGATTACGTCATACCCGGCTTCTTTTAAAATCTGAGCTACAGAGAATCCTAACAGGTTATTTCTGATGTGTCCCAAGTGCAAAGGTTTATTCGTATTCGGTGAAGAATATTCTACCATTACTGTGGCATTTTTCTTTTCTATAACAGAAAAATTTTTGCTTACAGATCTGAAGTTATCTACAAACAATTGATTTTTAACCTTAACATTAAGGAAACCTTTTACGACATTAAAACTTTCAAAAATTTCCGTCTGCTCTGTCAAAGCTTCACCTAATTCAACTCCGATGCTCTCTGGATTTTTTTTCAACTGTTTCACCAACGGAAAAGTAACAATGGTAAAATCGCCCTCAAATTCCGTTTTATTTTCCTGAACTTCCAGCTTGATGTCTTTTAACTGATATACATTTAAAATAACTTCTGAAAGTTTTTCTTCTATAATATATTTAATATTCATGTTTGTAAATTCTCTTTTTAATGCTTATTGCTGAAACATTTTACCGTGTGTTTCCGCTCAAAATCTGAGTTACAAATATACGGAAATAAAAAAACCGCCCGAAGGCGGTTTTATAGGTAAACAAGAATATTTATTCTTTTCTGAAAACAAGGACAGCTTCGTCATTTCCAGGTGTATTATCCAGGTTTTTGCTGTTGTCATTAATTCTGAGTTCAGTATTGGAATAAGAATCTATTTCTTTTTTCAATGTCTTGGAAACTCCTGCTTCTGTGTAAGTAAGAGTTAATGTCTGATACATTTTATCAAAGGTCCATTTTCCTCCAAAAGAATCAAACAAATTACAATTTCCGGAAGAAGAAGAGATATCATATCTTTCATAAGATCCTGAGAAATCCTGATTTATAAATATGATTCCTTTCTTTTCGCAATCAGTCAGCACTATATCTTTACCTTTGAACTCGTACTTATATGGTTTCCAGCTTCCATTAATACTTACATCTTCATTTACAACCGTACGATCATCATCACTTGAACATGATGCAATGCCCATTAAAAGAAGAATTCCTATAAAAAATCTCATATAAAAGTTTTTATATTCTTCAAGCCATAAACAGGCTTGAAGAATTATTATTATTAAAATTTATCCCAAAATAATTTGGTTGATACCTTATCACCTCCAATTTTTGAAGCAGCAGCATTTACATTATTAGCATTAAGAAGATATTCCTGATCAGAATATTTCATTCTTACTGGTACTGATTCTACTACAGAACCTCCAGGATTTACAAATACAGGGAAGTCTAATCTTCTTGCAAAGTTCCATGCCTGGAATCCTTTATTGAACATTGCTATCCAAGCTTGCTCACCTACAGATTTTTTCCAGTTAGCAGCATTATATGGATTAGCAGCTATAAAAGTATTTGCAGTAGCTTCAGTAATACCATACTCAGTCATTGATGCTTTAATTGCAGATTCATATAAATTAGCCGCAGTATCACCAACGCTGAAACCTCTTGCAGCAGCTTCAGTTCTTAAAAACTGAATTTCAGAATAATCTAATAAAAAGCCTTGTGCATTTTCTCCAGAAATTACGTTTGTAAAGTGAGAGTAATCTTTGAAAATATTCTGGTCTCCATAAACTCCACCAACATAAGCACCAGCAACCTGTGTAAACCACGTTGCTCTTCTTGGATCTGAAGTAGTATTCATAAAATCAACTAGAACATCTGACGGAATAAAGTCATTTCTACCAGATTGAATAACATCCTGATACACAGGATTTGACAGCAATCCCGATGGAAAAGTCTGCAGTCCGAAATTATCCATTTTGCCAGTAAATAATCCCGCAGTGTAAGCTGCTTCTGCATATGTTTTAGCCAATGCAGGGTCGCTATCCGCTAAAGTTACAGCCATTCTGAATTTCAATGAATTACCCATTTTCTTCCATTTAGTCATGTCTCCTTTGTAGATCAAATCCTTGTCATATCCACTACCAGAAGTATTAATCATAGCAACAGCAGCATCAATTCTTTTGATAAGATCCAGATACACTGTTTTTGCATCATCATAAGGAATTTCCGCACTTCCTGGATTTTCAGCGGTAGCTTTCAATGCTCCGAAATAAGGGATATCACCATACGTGTCAACCAAATTAGCCCATGCATAAACATTTACTAATTCAATCATAGCAATATTGTTATTTTTAGTAACGGGATCTACTCCTTCGGTCTCAAGAAACCTTCTGGCATCTCTTAATGCAGATAATACTCCTGGAGAATTAATTGTAGCTGATGCAGATGCCATCATACGGTTATAATGATTCCTTGGAATTGGTCTCGTCACCATATCATAGTTCGTCTCATCAGTATAAGTAGTTTCTGACCACTGCTGCGTAAAAAACCTGGTAATGTTACGGTTTACATTGGCAGACAATAGCTGGTCAAGAAGTGCATGTTCAGCACTGGCAAAAAGTACTCCTGACGGAACTTCAGTTGGGTGTTTAGGGTCTTCATTTAGTGACGTGATGTCTCTTTCACAAGATGTAAAAGTTAACGATAATGAAGCTAAACCTATAATTAAAAATATTTTTTTCATTTTCTAGAATTTTAAAGTTATATCAATCCCAATATCACGGGTAGTAGGTAGTACTCCGATAGAATTACCTTTAGCTCCTAAACCATTCCCAGTACCCGCTTCCGGATCTGCATAAGGTAAGTTTTTGTGGATAATCCAAAGGTTTCTACCTACAATTGAAATTTTTGCATCACGAATAGCAGTATTAGCCAGAACAGATTTAGGAAGGTTATACCCTATACTTGCTTCTCTAAGTTTTACATAAGATGCATCATAAACAAATCTTTTATTCGGCATTCTTCTATATCCGTCTACGTTACCAAAAGATCCCGGATTAATCGCAGGGGTCGTATTTACATTTCCATTCGGGTTAACACCTGGATGTACGAATCCACCCTCTCTATAATCAGCTGTTTCTGCATAAAGACCAGTTGCTAATCCGTAATACATATCAGTAGAGAATACATCTCCTCCTTTTTTCACATCAATAAGGAAACTTACTGAGAAATCTTTATAACGGAAGCTGTTTCTGATACCACCTACCCAGTCTGGTGTGATATTTCCTATTACCTGATTATTATTTCTTAAATAGCGACCTGTAGCTGGATCAATTACTCTATCGCCATTCGCATTATATACATAATCTGATCCTACCAAAGCTCCAAAAGATTCTCCTACACGTGCATTAAGAGAAACCCCACCCTGATAACTTGCTATTAAGTAATTCTGAGAATCACCATTTAATGCAATAACTTTATTCTCATTTTTAGACCAGTTCACATTCACATCCCATGTAAAATTATCTGTTTTAAATGGTGTACCATTTAACTGTACTTCGACCCCTTTATTGTCAATCTGTCCCGCATTTACAAGGAATGTTCTATATCCTGTTGCAGAAGAAACCGGCAAGTTGATAATCTGGTCAAATGTTCTTGTTTTATAGATTGCGATGTCAAAACCTAGCCTATTTTTGAAAAACTGTGCTTCCATACCGAATTCAGTTTCCTTAGATCTTTGAGGTTTTAAATTTGGATTTGCAAGGAAATAAGGCTGGTCAAATAAACCTTCACCTCTTGCTTTGAAAGTATTTACCAATCTGTAATTGTTGGTAGAAGAACCTACTTCAGCGTAGTTTGCTCTCAATTTCCAGAAGCTTAACCATGGTTGTTTTACAAATTCGGATAGAATAACAGCACCTGTAACCGAAGGATATCCATAGCTGTTATTTCCTTTTGGTAAGTTAGACGATTGGTCTACACGGTAAGTACCATCCACAAATAAGAAGTTCTTATACCCAAAGGATGCTGTTGCATATAAACTGGAAGTAACCCATTTTGCATAATTTTCATCAGGTGGAAGTATCGTTCTTACAGAGTTGGATATAGCAAAAAGCCCAGGTTTAGATAGACCTCCTTCTGTACTCATAAAAATATTATCCACAAGGTTTCTTCTAACGTTCCCCCCTGCAATACCGCTAACACTTAGATCTGAAGTAATATCAACCTTGTAATTAGCAAATAAATCAAAGTTGATCTCAGTGTTTTTCACATTGGTTCTTGCGTATCCCGAACTTACATTAAGCCCGGATGCACCAAATGCCTGAGGAAGCGATCCATTCATTAATCTCTCTTCTACAACCATCTGTAAATCATCATAAGATAGTTTTCCTGTGATTCCAAAATTTTTGGAAACATCATATTTTAATTGGGCATAACTGAATATTCTGGTCCTGTCATCAGACTGATAATTCTGATATCTCTGGAAATACGGATTGTTCCAATATTGAGGAGTTCCATCAGCCGCTGTAGATCTGTTCCAGGAAAAGTTACTATTTCCATTGTTAGCATAAGCATCTCTTAATGCCAACACATCTACGTTGGTCTGCCACCACTGTCTGAAACCAGAAACAATATTATCTGAATAGCCCGTTTCATTACGCCCTCTCGTATCTTGTAAAGTTAAAGTTGTGAAAACAGAGGCATGTAATTTATCTGTAAAATCGTGATTGAATTTCGCAGAAATTGTATTTTTTTTAAGTTCAGAGTTAGGCATCAAACCATTAGAAAGCATATTGGAATATGACAAGGAAAGATTTGAAGTTTTGTTTCCTTTTTCAATGGTAATTGTATTAATGTATGTGACTGGTGTTTCAAAGAATTTAATAGGTCCATTTTTTGCAGCAACCCAAGGTGTAGCTTTTCCATAGTTTGGAGAAGAAGGATCAAATGAATCCCATTGGTAAACCAATTGGTTGGGATTAAATGCAGGTCCGTAAGATGCGTCATCTACAAAGTTAGCATAATTGTAACCTCCAGGTCCCGGATCTTCGTTCCATGCCTGGCCACCATATCCTGCTCCATATTTTTTCTGATAAGTTGGGAATGTAGACTTATCGATAAATCCTGCTGTAATTCCTGAATTTAAAGTAACCCCCCAGCTTCCGTCGTTATTTCCTCTTCCGCTTTTAGTTACAATCAGGATTACCCCATCACTTCCTCTTTCACCATACAAAGCAGATGCAGCAGCACCTTTCAATACGTTTACAGATTCTATATCTTCCTGATTGATGTCTGAAAGAAAGTTACCATAATCGAATGTAGACCCGGTTACAGTGTTATTGTTAACGGGTGAACCATCAATTACAATAAGTGGAGAACCTCCTGATAAAGATTTATATCCTCTGATCAAAAGGTTTGCAGATCCGCCAAAGTTGTTGTTTGTATTTACCTGTAGTCCGGCCACCTTCCCTGAAAGAAGAGATGCTACGTTACCGGTATTGGTAGTTCCTCCGGTTAACTCTGCTGCTTTTACTTCTTCGGAAGCATAACCAAGAGATTTCTTCTCTCTTTTAATTCCGAGTGCGGTTACCACCACCCCCTCAATTTCTTTTGTTTTAATAGTATCATTCTTTTGCTGGGCGTTTGCAACAGCTATGGAAGAAGACAGTACTAAAACAAGAAGACTTGCTGTTAGTTTCTTCATATCAAATTAATTTTTGTGACTTTACAAATTTGTAAAACTTTCTTAATACCACAAAGCAAAATTTAAAAAAATTACAATTTATTCAATATTTTGAAATAAAAACAACGATGCAAACATTAAAATTAGTTAAAAAACAAATATTTAACAAAAACAAATTACTTAATTGTTAATTTCATTTAAGAAATAATAACAATCATTTAAATTGATAATATCTATATTAAATCACAAACCAAGAGGAATTAAACGATTTGAATGTCAACAACTTGAAAGCCTGAAAAAGATAAAAAGCATAAATACTTCAAGCAGATGCTATGTTGGGCATATTTTTATATTTAAGGAAATATTAGATCTTAAAACAAAAAAACCGCCCGAAGGCGGTAAAAATATATTAAAAATTTGTAAGATTAATTTTGATTCCAGAAAGGTGTATATTGATTTTTAGTAAATACAACATCACTTGCAATGTTTGGTACATTTGCTGAGTTTGTCGCAAATTCAGAATTAGGATAAACCAATCTATATGGCCTTCTTGATTTTACAGCATTTACAGCTAAAGGATTATAAGGAAGTTCGGTTCTGTTATACTCAATATACATTTCAGTAGGATTCACATTAGTAAGAGCCAACCATTTTTGAGTCATGATTGCTTCCATTTTTTGTGCATCAGTACCTACCCAGCCCAAACCAGGTCTTGTAGAAATATTTGTAATATATGTACCCATATTTACTGGGGTAACTCCTACCCACAGACCTGAAGCAGTAACCCCATCATTGAAGGCTGTCTGCCCACCAGTAAATAATGCAGGATATTTTAAAGATGCTTCTGCCAGCATTAGTTTTGCTTCTGCCAAAGACATAATAACACCTCCTCTGGCATTTGATGCATTAAGAACACCTGTAACATTACTAACTGGAGTACCTCCTGAAAAATTCCCTGCAGCAAGTTTTGATACATTTTGGTTATCTGTAGGAGCACCAGGTTGACCTGAGGTAGCACCTTGTCTCACACCTTTTACCTGACCAACACTATTGTAGGTTATGCTAGTGAATAATCTGAATCTACGAGGATCAACTAGTCCATTAAATTTCTGATATTGCGGTGCTGTATTCCCCAAGTTATTACCATTTAAAGCAATAGCAATGTGTTCTGAAGCTGTAATTACAATATGATTCTGAACTTCAGTAGGAGTAGAGTTATAATAATAATTAAATGCAAATGGATTCAACTTATCATTATTGGCAGTAGAATAACCAGGTTTTTCAACAACATCTGAACTTATTAAATTAGCTCCCAAGTTAGTGCTAGAGCTTAATGCTGCAAGATGTCCATCACGATAAGCAGCAAGATCACCCGTTACTTTTGACATTCTTAGTAAATATCTAAGTTTTACAGTCTGAGCAAATGCCTTCCATTTAGTCATATCGCCTCCAAAAACAATATCCTTTTCTGCCGGATTTACAGCATTATCTTCTTCTGCATCGATAAGAGCTACTGCTTCATCAAGATTACCTATAAGAGACTTATAAATATCTACATCCTTATCATATTTAGGAGCAAGGTTATTTTGCCCCTTAAATGCTTCTGTATAAGGAGCGTTACCATAAAGGTCAACGATATACTGCATATAGAAAGCTTTCATAACTTTCGCCATAGCAATATAATTATCTTGTGAATGATTACCGTTTGGATATCTTTCAATTACCACAAAGTTATTGACATTCTGGTAAATATTATCCCAAATACCATCATAAAACTGGCTATTTACAGCTGATAAAGAAAATTCATTGGGATATAGCCCACCATAATGATATACATCTCCCGCCCAGGAGTTCATCATTAAATTACCAAACTGCATCATATCACCAGCCTGCGCTCTATAAGACTGAGCAACAGCTCCTGGGAAAATTAATTCCGGGGTTATATTCTCAGCGTGAATAGAATTGGGGTTTTCATTAATATCGAGATAATTATTACAAGATGTTAATGAAGCTACCACAATAAGTGATGAGATTATATATTTAATTTTATTCATTTTTAGAATTTTAGAAAGTTATATTAAAGTTAAAACCAAAGTTTCTGGCCGTAGGATACTGGCTTACTGCTAAGCTGGCACCTGTCTGCATTTCCGGATCACCAAAGTTTCTGTTGTCCTTCGCATATACCACAAATGGATTTCTGGCATACACCCCAATGCTCATACTATTAATGAAAGTACTTGCTAGTACTGATTTAGGAATAGCATAGCTTAATGCAATTTCTCTAATTTTTAAAGCAGTCCCATCAATTACAAATTCTTCAGCTATATCACTTCCATAGTTGGTAGTAAAATAGTTTACTGTACCTGCATAGCTTGCATCATCACCTACCGGTGTAGTGTTTGGAACATATACAGGATTAGAAGCTGTACCAGTATTCTGAACAGAGTTAGGAATGATATAACCATTAGAACGGTTAAAATCAGCTTGCTTCTCCAATGTACCTACATAAGACATTAAGTTTTTAGCTTCAGAAACAAAACTGTTTCCAGTTCTGTAATCAGCCACCGCACTGATAGTAAACCCTTTAACTCTAATAGATGTACTGAAGGCAAGGATATAATCAGGATCTAATTTACCCAGCACTTTATATTGGCTGCTTACTACAGGAATTCCCAGATCATCTACAATGATTCTTCCTTCCGGATCTCTCTGATATGCAGTACCCATAATAGTGTTTGCGCTACCTCCCAATACAGCATAAAGTCCAGCTGGTATTCCTTGACCTGAAGCTCCTCTAGGTACACTTAAAGCCCCATTGTCCAGACTTGTTACAACAGATTTATATTTTGAATAAGAACCTTTCACATTCCATTCAAAATCTTTAGACTTGAACGGAGTTACTCCCAATTCTAGTTCAAAACCTCTGTTTCTCATAGATCCGGCATTGTCTAATACATTACTGAATCCTGTTGCATTTGATACACCACTATTGGTAATCAAACCATCTGTTTTAGTCTGGTAAACAGATCCATCAAAAGTAATCCTGTCTTTCAAGAAACCTAAGCTCAAATTAGCTTCTATAGTATTATTAAATTCAGGCTTAATATCCTGGGACACCGGTGTTCTATTAATAATATAGGATGAAAGCGTACCAAATGGAAAACCTGTTGGGAAAGTTCCAACCTCATCAACAGCATAAGCATCGAGTACAGAGTTACCTGTTCTGGTAAAACCTCCACTTACTTTTGCATAAGTAAGAATATCTCCGTTTGATAAGTTTTTAAAGGCTTTTGTAGGAATGAATGATACCCCGGCAGAATAGTAGGAATATCCATCATTTCTCAACGGTCTTTTAGCCTCTCCTACTGCAGGTGTCTCATGAATACTTAAAGCGGATGATTGTTCAAATCTGTAAGTTGCATTTAAGAAAAGATAATCTTTATATCCTAAATCCAAGTTAGAAAACCAGGCTACACTTCTCTTTCTCATTTTACCGTTTTCAAGATTGTACCAAGGAGTAGCATTAAGTACATTCTGGATATTATACCATCCAGGAATTTGCAGATTTGTTCCTCCTACCTGAGAATAATCTTCTTTTGTATCCTGAATATTGTTACCTAAGTTAAATTTAAGATTTAAATCATCAGTTAAATCATAATTAAAGTTTAACATTAAGTCTCCATAGTATCTCCAGATTTTATTAACCGTCTTATTATAAGCAGAAGTAATAGCTGTAGCACCGTAATCCAAGTAGTTTGTACCATCATAAGCTGTACCTGTACCATTATACGTTTTAGCTTCATTAGGCCCGTATGCATCAGTATGAGTTTCAATTACATTAGATATTGTTGACATATTACCTGTATAAGTCAAACTAATATTTTTGTTAAACTCATATCCTAAAGATACAATACCATTAAAAGTAGTCGTATTATTATCATTACGTAAATGATCTCTTAACCAGTATGGGCTGCGGGAAAACGCCGTCCAGTGACCATCCATTCCTCCCGCTTCATAAGCTCTAACATCAATATTGGTAGGAGTCTGGATAAGCTGTCCGAAAAGATTCCCTCCGGTTTGAGAAGTATTTTGATCAATAAAATTAAAAGTAGCATCAATTCTTAATTTTCCAAGCTGCTTACCACCTTTATAGAATACAGTATTTCTTTTCAGATTATCTCCTTTGATCATAAAATCATTTTCAACTCTGTTGAATGATAGGAAAGAGTAAGAGTCTCTTCCCCCAACGTTCATTGAAATACCATTCTGAATCAAAACTCCATTTCTAAAAAACTTATCAGCGTTGTTTTTTCTAGGAGCATATGGGCTGTAAATTAAACTTCCGTCAGCTTGAGGCAAACCGGCGATTAATGACTGACCTCCAATTTGAGGATCATTATAAGCAGGTCCCCAGCTTCCGTTTTCGTAAGGCACCCAGTTTGTCCCTCCATATTCTACATCACTGAAGTCAGTAGGCTCACCAGTCCAACCTTGTCCATAAAGCTGCTGACGAATTGGAGTTTTGTAAATTGTAGATACATCTATAGAAGATGTTAAAGTAAATTGTATTTTTTCAGATTTGGAACCCTTTTTAGTTGTCACTACAATCACCCCGTTACTTCCTTTCTCTCCATACAAAGCTGATCCTTGCTGACCTTTAATAACGTTTACACTTTCAACTACTTCGGGTGGTAACTGCTGAAAAATACTCAATGTAGATATTGCACCATCAATAACAATCAATGCTTCATTATTACCTGAAATAGATCTCGGACCTCTAATAGTTACTTTTGCCTGACTATTAACAGAATTACTTGTTGTATTAATCTGCAAACCCGGCACTTTACCTGTCAAAGCCTGAGCTGCGTTAGGGTTTACTGCCTGATTAAGTTCTTTAGTATCAATAACTTTATTACTCGTAACAATCGCATCCTGTCTCTTCTTAAGACCGAGAGCACCCGTAACAACAACCTCACGGAGGTCAGTAACTTTTAAAGTATCACCTTGCGTATTTTGCGCACTCATTACTCCAAAGGAAGCAGTTAGAGCGATCGCTAAAATACTTGTAGTTAATTTCTTCATGTTTAGAATGATTATTTTTATTGCCTACAAATATGTGAAACTTTCTTAAAATCAGCAAGAAAAAATGTTAATTTTTCATAATGAATATATTCATTGTTAAAAAAAACACATTATAAATACAATTAAATAAAAAAAATGTACAATTAATAAAAAGGATTAAAAACAGTAAATTATACTATCTATAATGATTAAAACAAAAAAACACAAAATAACTTTCTGCAAAATTTTTCTATTTTTGCATTCTGAGAAACAATTCATGGAGCTAATAAAAAACTGGTCAAACCTTTACATCGAGGCAGGATGTGATGAAGTGGGAAGAGGATGCTTAAGTGGTCCGGTAGTGGCGGCAGCAGTAATTCTGGATGATAATTTCAAGCAAAATCTGGTGAATGATTCAAAAAAATTAACGTTCAAAACCAGGATGGAACTGGATAACTATATTAAAGATAATGTGAAAGATTACGCCATATCAGAGCTTCCACCTTCATTTATTGATGAGCATAATATTCTTAATGCAAGCATTCATGCCATGCATCAGGCACTGGATAAACTTACCATAATTCCAGAGCTTATTCTGGTAGATGGAAATAAATTTCACCCTTATAATTATATACCGCACCAGTGTATTATTAAAGGAGATTCTAAGGTTTTGTCTATTGCTGCGGCCTCTATTCTTGCCAAGAATTATAGAGATAAATTAATGATCCAGCTTCATGAAGAATATCCAGAATATGGCTGGGACACCAATTTTGGCTATGCTACAAAAAAGCACCAGGAGGCCCTTATAAAGTACGGTCCAACATCCCATCACAGACAATCTTTCAGGCTGAAATATGATTGAAACAGTCTCATTTTCAATTATTAAATTCTCATGCCAAGAATAGAAATTTGAAACCATTCTAAATAAAATGCAAATAAAAAAGAGAAGCAATTATACATTGCTTCTCTTTTTTTAATTTATAATTAAGAGTTTATTTCTTCTTATTTCTTTGCTGCTCCTGAGTTTTTTGCTGCTCCTGAGCTTTCTCCATCATTTCTCTCATTCTCTTTTGGAACTTACCTTCTGCTTTTGGTTTTTCCTTGTTAGACTGAATTTGAGCATGGATCTTCTTTTCATCCAGAATCACGTATTTAATCACAAGGATGATTAAGATGTTAATTGCATTCGATACAAAATAATACCAGGAAAGACCTGAAGCTGATGTATTCAAGAAGAATAGGAACGTAATCGGGAAGATGTACATTAATACTTTCATATTTGGCATCCCTTCCTGCTGAGGCTGCTGCATATTCCCTGAAGTCATTACAGTATATATCAGGATAACAACTGTACAAGCTAATGCAAAAATACTTAAGTGATCTCCAAGGAAAGGAACTTTAAACGGAAGCTTGATCAAATCATCATAAGCCGTTAAATCTTTTGCAAACCAGAACCCTTGACCTCTAAGGTCAATAAAGTTCGGGAAGAAACGGAACAACGCATAGAAGATAGGAATCTGAACCAACGCCGGTAAACATCCTGCCATCTGATTCACTCCTGCTTTTCTATAGATTTCCATTGTAGCTTGCTGCTTCTTCATTGGATCTGCATCCTTGAATTTAGCATTCGCTTCATCAATTTCCGGACGGATTACCTTCATCATCGCACTCAATTTATGCTGCTTATACATAATTGGTGAAAGGATCAATTTCACAATAATTGTCATTACAAAAATCACCCAACCTGCTGATAATCCCCAGGCAGCAATAATACTATATAACCACATGAAGAAGTAACGGTTCATTGCTCCGATGAATGACCAACCTAATGGAAGAATCTCATCGAAGTTCTTATCATAAGATTTAAGTAATGGTAAATCCAATGGCATGAAATACCATGTGAAGTCCTGGTTCAATTCACTTCCGGTCATCTGAACAAAGCCTTCATAATTTAATTTCTTCAAATACTCTCCTTCTTCAACATTTTCCTGATTTCCTTTGCTCTGAGTAAATCCGTTTTTAGCTTCAATTACTGAAGTAAAAAACTGCTGCTTTACACCAATCCAGTTAAGAGTTTCCTTCTCTTCTTCCATCGTTGTTCTTCCATCATAATCATAATCTTTATAATTATTGAAAGCGTACGAGAATTCTGAGTGAGACTGCTCCTGAGCTCTACCCTTTTCCAGGTTTCTTACATTATAATCCCAGATGAAGTCAGCTTTATTGTCTGAAGTAATTTTGGAAAGTCCCTGAGTTCTTACTTTAAAATCAAGAGTATATTTTGGAAGTAGTGTGTAAATGAATTGAATTACAGCACCATTATAATCTGCAGTTAAGGTTACAGCATTTCCATTAACAGAAGGTGAGAAAACTAAATCTTTAGTATTAACAATCTTTCCTGTTTTGTCTTTAAACTGAAAACCATAGTTTGAATTATTTTTAGTAATCAGATAAAGTGGCTGATCTGCATTGTCTGTTTTATGGTTGTAGGCTTTATACTTTAAAAGCTCTACTTTAGAAACCTGTCCTCCTAAGCTTGAAAATTCAAGTTTCAGTTCATTATTTCCAAGACTTGCGGTCTGGATGGAATTAGGAGTTACATTTGGATTGATATTGTTTGCCTGAGTTTGCTTTACGGCATTTTTTACCTGTTCCGTTTTCTGCTGCTGAGCTTTTAACTCCTCTTCTTTCGCTTGTTTGTTCTGGAAATAGAACATAAAGCCGAAGAGAACCAGGCATAAAACCGCGAAACTAATCATTTGTTTCTTATCGATTCCGTTGTTTTGTTGCATTTTATTTTATATTAAAATTTTAAACTTAGGATGTACCTGTAACGTACATAATTTTGAGCTGACAAAAATACTGTTTTTTTATCAAAACTCTATGCTTTACGATGTTACTATATAATAAACTCAAGCTGAGAATAATCAGCTTGAGTTTATGTATAGACGTTTATGATAAAATATTACCTTATTTCTTTTCGCAAGCCTTAATGAAAGCTCTGAATAAAGGATGCGGTGTTGCCACTGTACTCTTATATTCCGGGTGATACTGAACCCCCACATAGAATGGGTGATCAGGAAGCTCAAGCGCTTCTACCAAGCCTGTTTCAGGGTTTGTACCTGTAGCAAGGAAACCATTTTTCTCAAATTCCTGAAGATAATCACTGTTGAATTCATAACGGTGACGGTGTCTTTCAGAAATATTTTTGCTTCCGTAGATATCAAATAATTTAGAACCGTTTTTCAAAGAACATTTCCAAGCTCCAAGACGCATTGTTCCACCTTTATCGATTACATTTTTCTGTTCCTCCATTAATGAGATCACAGGATCCGGAGTTGCCGTATCAAATTCTACGGAATTCGCTTTTGTGTGTCCTAAAACATTTCTTGCAAATTCAACCGTCATGATCTGCATTCCTAAACAGATTCCCAACATTGGAATTTTATTTTCTCTTGCATATTTTGCAGTAAGAACTTTTCCTTCAATTCCTCTGTCTCCGAAACCTGGGGCTACAAGAATACCATTCACTCCTTTCAGAGTATCTTTAATATTTTCCTCTGTGATATCTCCACTGTATACCCATCTTACTTTTACTTCAGTTTCAAGGTCAGCTCCTGCATGCTTGAAAGCTTCAGCAATAGAAATATAGGAATCCTGAAGAGAAACATATTTTCCAACCAATGCAATCTCAACTGTTTTCTTAGGATTCTGGAACTTCTTAAGGAAATTCTTCCAGTCTTTAAGATCAGCTGTTTTATCACTTTTCAGATCCAGTTCTTTCAATACTACGTCATCAAAGTTTTGTTTCTGAAGATACATTGGAACTTCATAGATTGTTTCCAAATCTTTACATTCAATAACGTTTTCTAAAGCAACGTTACAGAATTGAGCCAGTTTTGCTCTCTGATCTTTAGGAATTTTATGCTCCGTTCTACACACTAAAACATCCGCCATAATTCCGCTTTCCATCAACTGACGAACGGAGTGTTGAGAAGGTTTTGTTTTTAATTCTCCACTTGAAGCCAGATAAGGCAATAATGTAAGGTGGATTACCATAGAATTTTTGTCTCCCAATTCCCATTTCAGCTGACGAACAGTTTCAATGTATGGTAAAGATTCGATATCCCCTACAGTTCCGCCGATCTCAGTAATGATGATATCGTAGTTCTGTTTTGAAAGGATTTTAATTCTACGTTTGATTTCGTTAGTAATATGAGGAATTACCTGAACTGTTTTTCCAAGGAAATCTCCTTTTCTTTCTTTTTCAATTACAGTCTGATAAATTTTTCCTGTAGTAACGTTGTTGTTTTGGGATGTAGGAGCATCAAGGTAACGCTCGTAGTGGCCTAAATCCAGATCCGTCTCCGCACCATCTTCAGTTACATAACACTCTCCGTGCTCATAAGGGTTCAAAGTTCCTGGGTCGATATTGATATAAGGATCTAATTTTTGGATCGTTACATTAAAGCCGCGTGATTTTAGTAGAAGTCCCAGAGAAGCAGAAACGATTCCCTTTCCCAAAGATGAAGTTACACCTCCTGTCACAAAGATGTACTTTGTATTCTTTTTACTCATTAGATTAGGTTTGTGCAAAGTTATGGGAAAAAGAGATACAAAGCAATTATTTACATTTTGAAAATTGAAAAACACCGCTCAAACAATTATAAAACCTGATAAAAATTTTTATCTATATTTGATATAAGCAAATGAAACAAAGCTATAGCCACCATGATTTCCGTTTATAAACTAAAACCAAAATTTCAGCAGCTCCTCACCCCTGTTTTATTATTTTTTCACAGAAATAAAATAACAGCCAACCAGATTACGATCAGTTCTATCCTTCTCTCTATTTTAATTGGGATATTGTTCTGGAATGCTGATATTTCAAAATGGTTTTTTCTGAGCCTTCCTATCGGATTACTTCTAAGAATGGCTTTAAATGCGCTGGATGGGATGATGGCAAGAAAATTCAATCAGACGAGCAAGCTTGGAGAAGTTTTAAATGAAGTGGGTGATATTGTTTCTGATGTGATTATATTTTTTCCACTTCTAAAGTTTCAGCCAGAAAGTTTATATCTTATTGTTGCTTTTATAGTTCTTAGCATTATTAATGAATTTGCAGGATTAATGGGGAAAATTGTAGGAAAGGAACGCCTTTACGATGGTCCTATGGGAAAAAGTGACCGTGCACTTATCCTTGGCTTGTATGGTTTGTTAATGCTTTTCGGAGTAAATATTTCCGGTATTTCCCTGTATATTTTTGGAGTTATCATTGCTTTACTCCTGATCAGTACTTATACACGACTTAAGAAATCACTGAATGAAATCTGAAGAAAATAAATTTGCAGATGTTCCTTTAAGGGTAAAGACATGGATCTATATCATTATTGTTTTTGCTCTCGGGATTTCACATCCTCTCTCTATGGTTCTTTTTGTTTCATGGATAGGACTACAATCATGCTTTGAATTTTCAAAGATGTTTAATCTCCGTGCAAATCCTGTTATTTCATCAATACTCATAGGAATAACACAGTTCTATCTGTTATTTTATCTTAATATTGAGCATTATCTTTTGTACAGCAGTCTACTGGGGCTTCTTATAGTGCTTTACTTTTTAGTATTAAAATCTTCTAAAGATCAGCTGTATGGATTAACCATAGCATTATTGGTTTCTCTTTTTTCTTTCCCGCATTTATATTGGATAAGAGATAGCATTCATGGGCTTCACTCCATTATCTTTATTGTTGTTGTAACTGAACTGAACGATGTATTTCAATATCTGACGGGAAAGTTTTTCGGGAAGCATAAAATTACCCCTCAAACCAGTCCTAACAAAACTTTGGAAGGTCTTATCGGCGGCGTTTTTCTTACTACTATTCTGAGTAACATTTTGGGTTACTTCCTGCTTAAAACCAATATCTTAACCAATAGTATTTTAGGACTTACGCTGGGGCTTTCAGGATTTTTCGGGGATATTTTCATATCTTATTTAAAAAGAAAAACAGGAGTAAAAGATACGGGTAATCTCCTTCCCGGCCATGGAGGTCTGCTGGATAGAGTGGACAGTCTGATTTTCAATGCTCCATTATTTTTCTGGATATTTCCTCTTCTGATAAAAAACTAAAACGATGAATGAAAAATGTAAAAGAGCGGTTATTTTTTCAGGAGGCGGAACAAGACTAATGATCTACCTTGGGATTTTTGCAGCCTTGGAAGAAATAAATCTCAAACCGGATATTCTCATTGCTTCCTGTGGCGGATCATTTGCTGCTACAGTCATCAATGCTTTTCCAGATCATCTTTCCCGAAAAGAATATTTGCAGTCAGAAGAATATTTTCAATTTGTTTCAGGCACTGTATTTACAAAACATAAAAAGCTTTCAGAAATAGGCTTTTTCTCATTGAAAAAAGTATTTGATCAAAGAAATGCTCCTTTCATTGAAGATGTTTTCAACCGTTATCTTGTTGAGCTGCCTCAGGATTTATCTGAATGTTTTCCCTCCATCAAAAATGTTCAGTTTTCAAAAGAAATTCCAACGGTAATTATTGGCTCTGAGCTTCTTTTTACCCCAAAAGAATCGGGACAACCCAGAAACGAAAAAAAATTATATCAAAAAACAATCTTCACAGACACTGAAACTGCAAATAAAATCAAACCTGAACGCCTCATCAGTAATTCTGAAAATTATAAAAACAGCGCTGTTGAAGAATCTCCCAAAATCATCACTAATTTTTCTATGCTTGAAAGTACACGTGCTTCCGTTTCTGATATGTTTTATGTGCAACCGGCATTTCTTCATGGAAAATATTTTGCGGGCGGAGCCATAGATCTTGTTCCTGCTGAACTGGCTCAACATCTGGCTCAGGAAACAATTACTGAAAAAAAACAGTCTTACAATTCGGTGGAAGAAGCACTTGTTCGTTCCGTACTTGGATTTAGTGGAAATAAAAGACTTACAGAAACAGAAAAAATCTTAACCGGTCTGCAGATTGACACCACCAATATAAAACAGGAACTAAAAGGACATTATCTGAAAAAAGGCATTAACTGGAAAAAATTTGAAATTGATTTTTCTTTTCCAAAAAGTTATCCACAATTTGTAAAAGACATGGAAATACAATGGCAGTATGGGTTTGATCAAACCATAAAAAGTATAAAAGCAGATAATAAATATTTCAATTGAAAATAGAACGTTTTTAAGTTTTGGCTAAAGCCATTGGCATGGTGATCTATTGTGACCACAGGCTAAAGCCCGTGCCTATTGAATATCTTAGTTTTATACTAATTATTTAGACTTATCAAAAATGTTCAGTATAATCTTAATGGTTTAAGTTTAAACAACTTCATTAAAAAACATTATTCCTGTTTTCACTTTTAAAATCTATTTTTACAAAAAATGAAACCCACCAAACACTTATGACCATTTTTATCGCAGGCGGAACTTCAGGTATTGGCTATGCATTGGCGAGGCATTATCTTTCCAAAGGATATTGTGTAGGAATCTGCGGAAGAGATCTTACCAAAATTTCGGAAAAAAATGATGAAAATTTAAAAGCTTTTCAGGCTGATGTCTCTGATATGAATGCAGTGTTATCTACATTGCATTCTTTTCTTGTGGATAAAAACGGACTTAATATTTTCATTAACTGTGCCGGAAGCTATGCAGAAGATGTAGCAGGAAGAATTTCATACGACGAAGCAGAAGAAATGCTTCAAACCAATATTCTGGGAACGGTAAACTGTTTCGAGGCAGCAAGAAAAGTAATGAAGAATCAAAAAAAAGGGAGCATTGCCGTGATTGCTTCTGTTTCAGGAATACTGGAATATGAAAACTCCAGTCTTTATACCAAGACAAAACGTTCCGTATTACAGATTGCTGATGCTTACCGCCGTGCATTGAAGCCTTTTGGAATTTCAGTCACCGCAATTGCACCGGGATATATTGATACTGAAAAATTAAGACAGCTTAACCAGAATGATTTAAGAAAAAAACCATTTCTTACTGATGTAGAAACAGCGGTCTCCATCATCTCAGAAGCAATTGAAAAACAAAAAAAACTCATTATTTTTCCTTCAAAAATGAAGTGGATGATGAAATCGCTATCACTGCTTCCTTCTTCATTATTAAACATCATCATGTTCAGAAAAGCTAAATGGATGAAAAACGACTGACAGTACAACAAAAGTTATATGCTTTGATTCTTTGTGCCATCGTATTTATGATGGTGTACAATTTTGCAGCATGGTATCTTACAACTTTGGATGAAATCCCATCTTTTGTTTTTGGGTTTGAAAAATATATTCCTTTCATTCCATGGAGCATTATTCCTTATATGACGAGTGGTATCTTTTTCTGCAGCGTATTTCTCTTCTGTCAAAATAAAGAACAACTTAAAATTCTAACACAGCGAATGCTTTTTGTAACTATTATTGCCGGAGTTTGCTTCTTATTATTTCCCTTAAAATTCTCATTGCCCAAACCCGAAATCAACAGTTCTTTTCCAGGATATTCTTTCCGGTTTTTAAAAGCTTTTGATTCTCCCTTTAACCAAGCTCCTTCATTGCATATTGCCTATGCTTTTATTTTCTGGTCTGTTTTCAGGAATTTAAAAAGAGGGAGAACTTTATTATTATTTTGGCTCATTTTGTTGGGAATTTCTACGCTAACGACGTATCAACATCATTGTATTGATATCATAACCGGAAGTATTCTCGCACATCTTAGCTTTATTATCTTCCATTATAGAAAAAATGATTTTCTGTACAGGAATTTTCAGGTAGCTAACCTCTACTTTCTATTGGGGTGGATCATCATCTTAACAGCCTTAATGATAAATCAATTCTTTGGAAATATTGGATTGTTCTTATTGTGGCCAGGTACAATGGTCATTCTGATTGGCTATCATTATCAGAAAAATAATATTTACTTTTTAAAAGATAAAAAAGGGAATATTTCATGGATTAAAAAAATCTTTTATTTCCCATATCTATTACTGTATTGGATATTCTGGAAGTTTTTCCGGAAAAATAAAATCCCTGTAGAAGTTCTTCCCGGATTGTATATTTCATCAAGACCTGATCAGGAAACCCTGAAAAATTTCGGAATTACCCAAACCACGCTTGTCTATGATGTATCGGCCGAAATGGAAGAACTTTTCAACATAAAAGATACAGCAGTTTATCACTCCGTTCCTTTTCTGGACATAGGAACACTGGATATTCATGAAACCCAAAAGCTGATTTCGGAAATCACCAAAAAATACAAGCAACTTCCTTCGGATGGAAAGATTCTTATTCATTGCACCATGGGATTCACAAGAAGTTCAGTAATCGTAATTTTAGTAATCAAAAATATTTTATCTTTACCTTTAACAGAAGCAATAACCATAATGAAAACCCATAATAAGCATGCAGTTATTCATACTTACCTGGAGGATTTTCTGAAAAAATTTTAATCTATGAACAGCGGACATTTTAAAAGTTTTGACAACAGTGAATTTTTTTATCGTGAGTGGAATTACCAACCTCATCAGAAAAGCATTATTATGATCCACCGCGGACATGAGCATTCTGAAAGGCTAAATAATATTGCTCAATCTCCTCAGTTTTCAAAATATAACATCTTCGCATTTGATCTTCGGGGACATGGTTATACGAAAACCCAGACCTCATCTGTATTTATGGATTATGTAAGGGATCTCGATGCATTTTCTAAGTTTATCCATGCTCAATACAGTGTGAAAATTTCAGATATTTTTGTTGTTGCCAACAGCATTGGAGGTGTTGTAGCTTCTGCCTGGGCACATGATTTCGCACCTCCTATCGCAGGAATGGCACTTCTGGCTCCTGCTTTTAAAATCAATCTTATTGTTCCCTTTGCTAATGAAATGATTACTTTAGGAACGAAACTTAAGAAAGGGCTGATTATTAAAAGTTATGTAAAATCCAAAATGCTGACTCATGATCCTGAACAGCAAAAAGCATATGACACGGATCCGCTTATCTCAAGGTCTATTGATGCAGAACTCCTTATTGATCTTGCAAAAGCCGGAAAACGTCTGGTAGAAGATGCTGAAGCGATAGACATCCCAACTTTAATTCTGGCGGCAGAAAAAGATCATGTGGTTTTCAATAAGGAACAGAAGATATTCCATGAAAAACTGGATACGGATTTGAAACATTATGAGGTTCTTCCGGAATTTTTCCATGGTATTTTATTCGATACCGGAAAAGAAAAAGTGTACGATAAAATTGTGGAGTTTGCTGAAAAATGTTTCAACAAACCTTTAAAACAAATATCACTTTCTCCCGACCTTTTTTCTGTTAAAGAATATGAAGACCTGCAAAATAATGTCGGGAATAATCTGAACTTTAAACTGCAGAAATTGTCTCTTGGAAAAATCGGGAAAATAAGCAACGGAATGGCTATTGGTCTGAAATATGGCTTCGATTCCGGAGCTTCGCTGGATTATGTATATCAGAATGAGCCGAAAGGGAAATTGGGATTCGGAAAAATGATGGATAAAAATTACCTCAACGCAATCGGCTGGAAAGGAATCCGTATCAGAAAACAGCATTTGCTTCAACTTTTAGAACAAAATATTCAGGCTCTGAAACAACAAGGAAGATCTGTTAAAATACTGGATATTGCTGGAGGAACGGGAAATTATTTATTCGATATCAAAGAAAAATATCCTGATGCTGAAATTGTGATCAATGAATTTGTAAAATCCAATATTGAGATTGGAGAAAAGGTTATTAAAGAAAAGAATTATCAGAATATCCGGTTTACCAATTTTGACTGTTTTGATCCGCAAACCTATCATAAACTGAATATTGAACCTAATATAACCATTGTATCCGGAATTCTTGAGCTTTTCGGGGATAATGAAATGGCCAGTAAAGCGATTCAGGGAGTGAATTCTATTTCAGAAAAGAATGCATACATCGTCTATACCGGACAGCCATGGCATCCCCAACTGAAAATGATTGCCTATGTTCTGAACAATCATCAGAACAAAGACTGGATCATGAGAAGACGTTCACAGAAAGAGCTGGACAGAGTTATGGCTTTTAATACCATTCAGAAAGAAAATATGCTGATCGATGACTTTGGAATTTTTACCGTTTCTTCAGGAAAAGTGAATGTTTCAAACTAATTTTTTTAATCAGCTTATCTCAACAAAAAAGGTTTTCCATTGAGTGGAAAACCTTTTTATTTTTTTATGTTTTACAATATTATTGCTTGACCAATTCAAAATAAGCTGTTACTTCAACATCCTTCGCAATCCCAGCTCCTGTAGGGTCATATTTAATTCCGTAATCCAGACGGTTCACCGTAAATTTTGTCTGAATTCCCATGATTTCTTTACCGTCCTTATTCTTTGTAATTCCACCAAATGTAGCCGGAGCAGTGATTTCTTTTTCTACCCCTTTCATAGTCAGTTTCCCTTTTACGATATAATTGTTGTTTTTATCTTTTGTAACGGAAGAACTTTTAAATTCAATAGTTGGATATTTTGCAACATCAAAAAACTCTTCACTTATAAGATGTCTGTCTCTCATATCCACTCCGGTATTAATGGTAGCAACACTTACGGAAAAGTTTAAATCGGCATTATCCAGATTAGCACCGCTACTAGCCATTCTACCGTCAAATTTATCGAACCTTCCCTGTACAAAGCTAATTCCCATATGCTTAATATTAAAGTTGACAGAAGAATGCATGTGGTCTACTTCCCACGTACCCTGTGCAAACGCCACAACACTTAAAAGCGTAAATACGAAAGATAAAAATACTTTTTTCATTGTAATAATATTTTACATTAATATTTTAATTGAATGAAGCTAAGATATGAAAGATATTTCTACCGCGGATGGATTAGTTTTTAATATTAAATCCATTTAGATTCTGAAAGAAAAATGCTTTTTTATAACTTCGCAGTATGGCAAAACTGAAAACAGCATATTTCTGTCAAAACTGCGGAACTCAATACCCACAATGGCTCGGACAATGTAAAAACTGTGGAGAATGGAATACTCTGGTAGAAGAAGTGGTTGAAAAACCTTCTCATAAAACTCCTCCTTTCTCAAAAACCAAACAACATGTGATCAATATTGTTGAAGTGGTAACGAGTGAAGAGCCAAGAATAAAAACTCCTTCTGATGAGCTGAACCGCGTTTTAGGAGGCGGAATTGTCTTAGGTTCCGTTACGTTGATTGGCGGTGAACCTGGAATTGGAAAATCCACCCTTCTGCTTCAGCTTGCTTTGAAAATGAAGAAAAAAATCTTCTATGTTTCCGGGGAAGAAAGTGCTTCTCAGATTAAAATGAGAGCGGACAGACTTACGGATATTCAAAATCCAAACTGTTTCCTTTTCACAGAAACATCATTGGAAAAAATCCTTCATGAGGCAAAAAAACTGGAACCGGATTTTATGATTATTGACTCTATTCAGACTCTGCAGTCTCAGCTGATAGAAAGTTCTCCGGGAACCGTTTCCCAAATCCGGGAATGTTCCAATGAGATCATCAAATATGCCAAAGAAAATAATACGCCTGTTTTTCTTGTAGGACACATCACCAAAGATGGTCAGATTGCCGGACCAAAAGTCCTGGAACATATGGTGGATGTGGTTCTGAACTTTGATGGAGACCGGAATCACCTTTTCAGGTTGCTGAGAGCTAATAAAAACCGTTTTGGATCTACTTCCGAGATTGGGATTTATGAAATGGTTTCCCAGGGATTGAAAGAAATTAAAAATCCTTCTGAAATTCTGATCACCAAGAAATTTGAAGAACTTTCCGGGAACTCCGTTGCGGTAACTCTGGAAGGAAACCGGCCTATGCTTCTGGAGATTCAGGCATTGGTAAGTACTGCCGTTTATGGTACTCCTCAAAGAAGTTCCACCGGTTTTGATTCCAAAAGATTGAATATGCTTTTGGCTGTACTGGAAAAAAGAGCAGGTTTCCAGCTGGGAGCTAAAGACGTTTTCCTGAATATTACCGGAGGAATAAAAACAGACGACCCGGCACTGGATCTGGCAGTGGTAGCTTCTGTTCTTTCATCCAATGAGGATATTGCCATCTCAGAACACTACTGTTTTGCCGGAGAAATCGGATTAAGTGGTGAAATACGTCCTGTAGCGCAAGTGGAACAAAGAATTACTGAGGCTGAAAAGCTGGGTTATGAAAAAATATTTGTTTCCAATCTTAATAAAATTCCGAAAAGAAAATTTGGGATAAAGATCGAAGAGGTGAGTAAGATTGAGGATTTTCATGAGAGGCTTTTCTAACGTGAATGCTCAATTTTTGCTGCGCAAGTCAATAGTCAATTGGAACGTGAATAAAAATTCACAAGCGAAGCAGATTCACTATTGATAAAATTGTGAATGCTCAATTTTTGCTGCGCAAGTCAATAGTCAATTGGGATGCTGATAAAAAAATTCACAAGCGAAGCGGATTCACTATTCACTATTCACTATTCACTTTTATCAAACATTCACTTTTAATTCATACCTTTAAGTTATGAATTATCTGGCGCATTCTTTTCTTTCTTTTACCGACGGACAGATCGTTGGTCAGTTTCTCGAAGATTTTATCCGCAACAGGGATCGTTTTTCTTTCCCGAAAGACATTCAGGACGGAATTACTTTACACAGAGCCATTGATACTTATACCGACTCCCACCCCGCCATTCATGAAGCTAAAAAAGTATTTGCCCCTTTGGTAAGGCTGTATGCCGGTGCATTTGTGGATGTTTCTATGGATTATTTTGTGGCTAATGATCTTTCTTTAAACACTCTCGCAGAATGGAAAGCGCATTCTCTTAAAGTTTACAGCGTTTTAAATGCTAACAAGCAATGGCTGCCGGAAAACTTCAAAAAAATGCTGGTCAAAATGGAACACGACGACTGGCTTTATAATTACCGCGAAGACTGGGGAATTAAATTCAGTATTCAGAATGTACTTAATAAAGCAAAATACCTGGATAAAGATATTCCTGTTTTTGAAGCTTTTTTAAAGAATAAAGATCATCTTCAGCAATGTTATGATGATTTTTTTCCTGACCTGCTGGAACATACAAAAGGAATTCATTCATTATTACAACTGGAGAATTAAAAGCGCCCTACAAAACCTATTCCTAAAGGCCCCGCATTAATATCCCATGCTATTTTATTCTTATTTTGCTGTTTAAGATTATAGTTTATATCCTCTTGATATTTTTCCTTTCTTTTCATAAATTTATCGATCCCCTCAACAATGGCAATACTCATAATAGCACTTAAAGTAACATCAGAAAACCAATGAGCCCCTTCAAGCAATCTTGAAACCGGAACAACAGATCCGACAGCTAAAATTCCGCCTTTTATCCATGGATTTTCAAATTGTTTGGATAATGCATAGCTCGTTGTGATGGAGAGCACTGTATGTCCGGATGGAAAGCTCCTGAAATTGGCATCTCTTCCGTAGGGTTTGAAAAAGTGTTTTCCAAGTCCTGCTCCCGGCCTGGCTCTTCCCGTTGCCGATTTTGAAATTTGCTGAATAGCCCCTGTTGCACTTGCTGCTGTAATCATCAGAACTCCTGTTCTTCTCAGCTTTTCATTATTAATCAAAAGACCCGTTACATACACGGCACCCGTAATACCATAATTGATCTGTGGACTCCCAAAATACCACCCGAATTTTTTTAAGATATTAGGCGCATTTTCCCTATTTCTGATAAAGGCACGGCTGATGTCTTCATCTGCAAGGTATACCATTCCTACAGTAGCTACAGTAGCTCCTAATCTAATATAATCTTTCTTCTCCCAGGATAAAGGACGCGTAAAAGCATTCCCAAAACCTCCCGCCATTGTCACAAGATCATATTTAAAATGCCCCCAAATATCATTTTTCCTGTTCCTATTCTCTGTGAAAGAATACGGTGGAACAGTTTCATCCAAATGTAAAAGTGATACCGAGTCTTTGTCTGCAATAAGGCTGTCAGAAGCATTATTAACAATGAGGCTGTCCTGCTGGGCAAACAATGTGAAAGAAATTAATAGGGCAAATACAGCAAGCGCTTTTCTTCTCTTCATAATCTAATAAAAACAAGATGCAAAACTATCTAATTAATACTATTTTATGTTAAATGAAAAGTTTTTAAAATAAATAACGATGATTAATGATTTCGATTATAATTTTAAATGTAAAAACAAATCAAATTAAAATTGCTGAAATAAATAGCGGTTGGGATATGTCATCTTCTCACTTTTCCTTTCCCCTTTTACAATGATATGGACAATATTGATCTGATCATCAAAAAGGTTATATAGAAAACTTACAGCAGTCTCTACTTTTTTAGGTGTGGCTACAGGTTCAGACTCGAGAAATATATCTACGGATTCCTGGTCTTCTTCATAACCAATATAGTTTACTTTCAAAAATTTGTTATCTGCTTTTAATTTGAAATATTCCGAACAGTATTTTTGCAGGGCCTCATTCAATTTTGCTTTGTATTTTTCATCATTAAAATGAAAAGATCCTCCATATTTTTTCCCCAATCCATTTTCCATATCATCAAGGAAGAATCGTCCCGTTACTTCAAATGTTCTGGATTTTGAATTATAATTAATTTCCACAGAGCCTACATGATAAGGATGAAAAGCTTCGTCACTCGTAAAACTCTGAAATACCATGGCTACGAATAAAAGAAATCCAAAAAAAAGCTTACCCGACATGAATTCTATTTTTACAGCAAATATAAAAAAAGCAGCAGTTATAAAAACTGCTGCTTCTGATAATAATTGATTGATGAAGATTTATTGTTTAATTACTTTTTTCGTAATTTTTGTGTTATCATCCAGTACGATGGTGAACAGATAAGTTCCTCTTACCAGTTCTGAAACATCAATTTTACCGGCATTGGTATTTACATTTACGGTTTTAACCAGTTTTCCTGAAGCATCATAAATGGTTACCGCTCCTTTAGAATGTCTGCCTAATGCTACATTCACAAAATCTTTTGCAGGATTCGGAGTGATATTTACTTCTGAGCTCATCTTAACATCTGCTGTTCCTAGTGTTGTTCCTGTTTTCACAAAGTATCCGCCAAAGCCTGTCGTCTGGAAGCTCACTTCCCAGTATTGGTAGGTATCATTCCAGATAATATTTGCAATATCAGGTGTAATAATTGTAGCAGTTCCTCCAAAAGAAGCTACTGTACCCGTAGTACTTGTTCCTGTATATTTTTCAACAAGAAGGTTGGCTTTATTGGCAACATCTGTAGGTGAAGTAGGTAATTTCACTCCGTTGGTCAGATTATAAGCATCAAAATCACTCTGTTTAAAGTATAAAGTTACTTTTCCGGTTGCAGTGGCTGCATTCGTGTCCGGATTTATTTCATATCTTCTTGCAACATAGTTTGGCTGTGCATTATCCACCCATACCTTTGATGTTGTATTTCCTGTTACAGTACTCGCTGTTTCTTTTTCAACTCTGGAGATCAACTGGCAGGCATTTGTAAAATAGTTGTATCCATTAGCTACTGTACTTGCTTTAGTTTGATTGGATGTTGCTAAATTTTTCACTTCAGCAATGTTTTCATAAACCACAGCTCTCATTTTAAGATCAAATGTTCTGGAAGTCCATGTTGTACCATCTGTAGACGTTTTGGATCTGTTGTTGACCACCGCATTCTCAGCTTTCATGGCAATCCTTCCGCCTAATCCATTGACAACAATATAAAATTCTTTTCCGGTGACCATTTGTACATTCAGATCTGAAAGATTCACATAATTCCAGGTAAATCTCTGCACATTATTAAGCCATGAAGTAATTGTTTTAGTGGCTATAATATCTCCGGGATTTCCATTCGCATCCACTTTTCTGATTTGAATATCTACCGGAATGTCAGAAGGGAGAGAAGTTCCCGTTAAAAATGAAAATCCTCCCAGTTTTCCTGTCAGGGTTGGTGTATATCGGACAGCAAGGGCTATATTATCAAAATAATAATTAGATTCTGTATTGGCAATAATATAAGGTTCATCGTATCCTACCGTCTCAAAATTAGATTTTACACATCCCAGCTCATCGGTAACCGCCTTATAAATGTCTAGTTTACCATATCCCCATCTCATGTTGGGTACAGTTCCCGTTGCTCCATCCATTCTTGCATTAGAGGTAAGACGTGCTTTTACCTGGGCTGCCGTCAATGCCGGATTAGCCTGCAGTAATAGTCCTACCGCCCCTGCTACACCCGGTGAAGACATACTTGTTCCCTGGTTTTTCACATAATAAGTTGTCCCGGCAATAATATCTGTACTACCAGGAGAAGAATCACCTGATCTGGATGAAATGACATTCTGCCCTGAACCTGCGATATCCGGTTTTTGGAAGCCATCTGTTCTTGGTCCCTGCCCACTAAATGAAGATATAGACTCCTGCGGAGTAAGCGTAAAATAACCACTTGTTCCACTATACCAACTTGCTCTACCCATATAAGAAGCCACTGTAATAGCGTTAGAAGCATTTCCTGGTGATCCTACAATATATTCGTTATCACCATTTTGCAAGGTAGTTCCCACTCCCTGGCTGTACAGCCAGCCATGGGTTGTTATCTGTTGTGCTCCATTATTGGTAATTTCCAATGTATAATTTCCCTGAACATTGGTAGTTCCGGAGCTTCTGCTTACTACTAACTGTACGTATCTTTTGTTGTTATCATTACCCCAATAGTTATACATAGTTGCCGTAAGGCCTCCTCCCAATATAGTATGAGCCGTAGTTGTACTTATGTTCTGAGTATACTGCTGTCCATCAGGAGTAGTCAGTTTTGCTGTAACAGGAGTATTATCATTGGCATACATAATGAATGAAAATATTGAAGTCGCGGAAGTATTGCTTGCTACTGTAAAACTGTACGTCTGTGCTGCACCAGCTGCAATATCCACTTTTCTGTGAAGGTTAGCTCCATAATCATTTCCTGCAGAAATAACCACGACTCTACCAGGTCCTGATGCCGTAAAATTATTAACAGCCACTTCATGACTTGATGTTCCGTCATGAGCCGTTCCCTGTCCGCCAATACTCATATTGACAACAATAGGTTTATTAAGTGCCGTAGCTACATTTTTGAAATAGGTTAAAGCATTAATTGTGTTTGTTGTAGGAAAAGAGCCATTTCCCCCTTTTACAAATACAATATCTGCATCAGATGAAAATCCTTTATGTCTTTTATCTGTAAAAGCCGCACCATTTCCGGCAGCTGTACCTGAAACATGGGTTCCATGTCCGTTCGTATCACTTTCACGAACAAATCCTGTTGGTGTTCCATCCAGTTCATCTTCAATCTGTGTTCTCGTATATTCTACACCCGTTGAAAATCCTGCAGGAGTAGTTTCGCCGGCTTGTGCAGTCAATGTCTGATCCCAGATAGAAACAATTCTGCTTTTGGTCTGGTCATTAGCTTTTCTGAAGTCCGGGTGTTTCCAGTCTATTCCGCTGTCATAAATTCCTACCAAAACACCGGTCCCATTATAAGCCGTATTATTGAAAACCCCATCCTGCAAAAGGCTTGCACCGGACTGGGCTCTGCTTACATCATTATGAAGCTCATCAAAGGCCGGCCCCATTACAGATGTTACATATGGAAGCTGCACAAGTCTTTCAATATCTTCAATGGAAACTAAAGCTGTGGAAAAGGTTGGCAGCTGACTCTGAATAATGAAACCGTCTGCCTTCAGTTTTTCCGGCTCTTTAGTATAAATAATACATGAATACATTGTTTGTGCTCCCTTTGAAGTCACCACCAAATGTTGATCAAGTTTCATATCCGGGCGTTCCAATTCTCTGACTGCTCTCCCATTGGCAATACTCTCTTTATTTTTCAATAAAATATCAAATCGGGAATCCAGTTTCTGTACCTGCCCGTAAAAAGCATAGGAATATAATCCTAAAAAGGCTGCTGTTGCATTTCTGAGAAGCTTCGATCCTCCATGTGAAATGCTTACTTTTGTAAAAAATAATTTTTTAATATCCATATTTCATTTTTAAGCAATAAAATTATACAATTTTTACCTAAATCAAAAATAAGATAAATAATTATCAAACAATAAGCATAAAATCAAATCAAACAATAATATTAATAACATTTTAACAAAATATTTAAAATATAAAAATTTTTAACCAAAATGCAGGATTTTCTTTTTTATTTAAACCTTGGATGGGAGCATATTATTTCTTTGGACGCCTTAGATCATCAGTTATTTGTTCTGGCTTTAATTGCTGTTTATTCTTACAGTGACTGGAAAAAAATTCTGATCCTTGTCACCGCATTTACGATCGGACATTCCATTACATTAGCTTTAAGTATTCTGGATGTCTTCAGAGTTCCGTCTGACTGGGTTGAATTTTTGATTCCTCTGACGATTGTTCTGACATCACTGGATAATATCATCATGAAAAATCACAAGCAGACCTTGATGCGGGCCAATTACTATCTTGCTCTGATCTTTGGGCTGGTACATGGAATGGGGTTTGCCAATACGGCAAGAGTAATGATTGCGAAAAGTCAAAGTATTGCTTTACCTCTTCTGGGATTCAATATTGGTTTGGAACTTGGACAAATTGTAATTGTTGCAGCGATCTTAATCCTCCTGTTTATTTCACTCAACCTTTTCAAAGTGAATAAAAAAGACTGGATACTCTTCGTTTCTTCCGGCGTATTTGCTTTATCCTTAAAAATGACTTTGGAAAGAATTCCTTTTTAAAGGTTAAATATTTGTATTATTTCAAGAGCTTATTACTATCTTTGATCATCAATAAATCATTTCGGTTATGAAACTAAAAGTTGTTATACTTTCACTTTCTGTATTTGCATATACAGGTTTCACCGCACAAAATATTCAGAATAACCCGGGCAGCAACCATGGCAACAAGTTTGAGCAGCTGGGAACAATTCTTCCAACCCCCAACATTTACAGAACGGCTTCTGGAGCTCCCGGACACGGATACTGGCAAAACAGAGCCGACTATAATATTACCGCCTATCTGGATGAGGACAAAAGAAATCTGAAAGGTTCAGAGACGGTGACTTACTACAACAATTCTCCGGATGATCTGGATTATATCTGGCTGCAGCTTGATGAAAATGAACATTCAAGCGTCAGAAATGCAGGATATGATGCTTCATCTGTTCTTCGTCCTTCAACAACCGACCAGCAGCTGAAGGCAACAGAACTTCCTGTAAAAGATAATGGTTACGGAGTAAGTCTTGAAAAAGTAACAGATGCTTCAGGCAATGCTTTAAAATACACCGTCAACAAAACCATGATGCGTATTGATCTTCCCAAAGTTTTAAAAAAGGGTGAACAATTCGTTTTCAAAGTAGACTGGAACTATAATATTTCCAACCGAATGAAGATGGGAGGCCGCGGCGGGTATGAAAACTTTCCTGCAGATGGTAATGATCTGTATACGATGGCACAGTGGTATCCAAGAATGTGCGTATACAGCGACTTTCAGGGCTGGCAAAACCACCAGTTCACCGGAAGAGGTGAATTTGCTTTGGTCTTCGGAGATTTTAAAGTATCAATGAATGTTCCTGCCGATCATATTGTAGGAGGCACCGGAGAATGTAAAAACTATGATCAGGTATTAACTTCTGATCAATTATCAAGATACAGAAAAGCTGAAAATGCAGCTGAACCTATCGAAATCGTAACATTGGATGAAGCTAAGAAAGCAGAAAAAAACCATTCAAAACAAAGAAAAACATGGGTTTTTGAAGCAAAAGATGTTCGTGATTTTGCATGGACTTCTTCGAGAAAATTTGTCTGGGACGGAATGCGTGTAACGATTCCTGAAAATAATAATAAAGTAATGGCAATGAGTTTCTATCCAAAAGAATCTTATGGTCTTTACAGAAAGTTTTCCACAAAAGCTGTAGCGCATACTATTAAAACCTATTCAGAATTTACCATTCCTTATCCATATCCTGTGGCGCAGTCTGTAGAAGCAGCCAACGGGATGGAATATCCGATGATCTGTTTCAATTTCGGAAGAACCGAAAAAGACGGAACTTATTCTGAGGGTACCAAAAACGGTATGCTCGGAGTGATTATTCATGAGGTAGGACACAACTTCTTCCCAATGATCATCAATTCTGATGAAAGACAATGGGCATGGATGGATGAAGGTCTGAACACGTTTACAGAATATCTTACTGAAGAAAAATGGGATAATAAATTCCCTTCCAAAAGAGGGCCGGCCTGGACGATCGTAGATTATATGAAACTTCCGAAAGATCAGCTGGAACCTATTATGAGCAACTCTGAAAATATTGTTCAGTATGGCCCGAACGCTTATTCAAAACCTGCGACAGGATTGAATATTCTTCGCGAAACGATCATGGGAAGAGAGCTTTTCGACAAAGCTTTTAAAACCTATGCTAAAAGATGGGCTTTCAAGCATCCTGAACCTGCTGATTTATTCCGTACGATGGAAGATGCCAGCGGTGAAGACCTTGACTGGTTCTGGAGAGGCTGGTTCTACGGTACAGATCCTGTAGATATTGCTATTGATAAAGTAACGGTAGCCGTTCCAAATCTGGAGACTGATCCTAAAGCTGCTGCCGAAGTGAAGTATCAGGTTGAAAAACCATTGGTAAACAGTTTTGAAGATCTATCAAAAATCAGAAACAGAGAAGATAAGAATATCAAATTCTATGTAGATGGTGATAAAGATGCCCAGGATTTCTATTACAGATATGACAGAGGTCAGGAAAAAGTAGACAATAATAAAGAATACACGGTAAAAACAGAGGCTAGTCTTCGTTTAGATGCTAAGGATAAAGAGAAGTTTAAAAATATTACAGGATATCAGATCGATTTTGTAAACAAAGGCGGACTGGTAATGCCAATCATTCTTGAGTTCACTTTTGAAGACGGTTCAAAATTGTATGATAAATCTGCTGCTCAGATCTGGAGACTGAATGAGCAAAAGGTTTCCAAGACGTATTATTTTGAAAAGAAAGTAAAATCTATTCAGCTTGATCCGATGAGAGAAACTGCTGATATTGATACCACCAATAATTTCTGGAGCAGCACCGGATCCGGCACTGAAAATTCAAAATTCCAACTCTTTAAACAAAAACAGGAAGGAGGAACTGTAAGAGGAGGCTCAACCGGAAAGGTGAATCCAATGCAGGCCTCAGGAAAGAGTTAAAAACCAAAAGGTTGTAACTTTTAACAAATACAGCACTACTTATTATTAAAAAGATCATGAGAACTATTCTTTTCCTTTTAATACTAAGTAGTGCTAATTTTTTTGCCCAAAATCTGCTGAGTCCGGAAAACTCCGGGATCAATTCAAAATTAATAAAGGATGAAACTACTGAAGCGGTATGGTATGCTGAAAAAGCAGATACAAAAATAGAAATCGGAACTATTGTTACAGACATCAAAAAGCTGAACAAGACTGATCTTCTCATCAAAACAACGGTAAAGCTAAAACAGGCTCCTGATGCAAAATGGACCGATTCTACCCTTGTAAAAATATCAAACTTCGCTCCCATTTATCATTCTTCTTACAACTTAAACAGAGATATGGCTCTCAAATCCGAGAAAGGCAAAGTCACCGGATATTATCTTGATAAAAAATCTCAGAAAAAAGATGATATTGATATTCCTGCTGCCCATTATTTTGACAGCAGCAGCTATGCCATGCTGATAAGATATCTTCCTTTAAAAGAAAATTACACCGCTGAGATTTCTATTTTCGACTACAACCCAAAATCTCAGAAAAAAGGAATGATGAAAGCCTACATTCTGGATACCCAAAAAGCAGAATATAAAGGAAAACCGGTCTGGATGGTAAAAACAAATGATGACATCAGCGGTAAAGCCTCTACCACTACTTACTATATTGATACCACAACAAGAAAGATCGTAAAACAGGATATGGATATGGCGGGAAGAAAAATGTCTTTGGAGATGGTCCAATAGATTACTGAAGAACAAATACCAACATCTTATTTCCGTCTATAAAAAACATAACAACCTGACTTAAAAAGCTTTATATTTGAATAATCATAACACCAAATGTCAAAAACCTGATTGACAATAAATGTTCAGGATTAAAAAAAACAAAATATTACTTATGAAAAATGCCAAATTACTAAGCAGAGATGCTCAGAAAACCATCAATGGCGGAATTGCTGCCAGACTTGTATGCTGCGAACGCGACGATAACGGAAAATGTACTTTATGGATCGGACCGGGACAAAACTGTCCTTAGTTCTATCATCTGATAACAATTTTGAACAAAGCCGGAAGTTTCCGGCTTTCTCTTTTTATATTTTCAATCTTTGTATTGTTTATCTTCCTATTGAATAAAAAGTTATTAACAACTGATAATCAAAATTTTATTTAAAAAAAAATCAGTAAAATATATCACGTTATAAGGAAAAACAGTATATTTGATTCACTTCTTTTACACCAAATGTCAAACTCCTGATTGACTTTAAATGCTCAGGATTGTACAAATCAAAATATTATTAACTATGAAAAACGCTAAATTATTAAGCAGAGATGCTCAGAAATCAATCAATGGCGGAGCAGCAGGACGCATTTGCTGTGAGTACAATTACAAAGGACAATGCATTCTTTGGATCGGACCGGGACAATATTGCCCATAGTTCATTCATCAGATAACAATTTTGAATAAAGCCGGAAATTTCCGGTTTTATTTTTTTAGCTTAAATGTGCTTTTAAATTCTTTTTATACGTCCTCCCCAATGGAAGCTCTTCCCCATTTTTCAGGAAAACATGACCGGAATTATAAGAATTGATGTGCTCAGACAATACGATATAAGACTTATGAATCCTGATAAACCCGAAATGCTGAAACTTCTCTTCAAAATTTGACATTCTCTCCAGAATCATATACTTCTTCAATGGGGTCATCAGTACAATATATTCCCCGAATCCCTGTATCCACATAATATCTTTAAGGAAGACTTTATTCATCACATAATTGGATTTGAACATAATATAGTCCTCCTGATGATGATTGTTTGCTGAATTTTTGAACTGAACAAAATCTCTTGCTTTATTTACAGCTTTTCTAAAAGTATCAAAATCTACAGGTTTTATAAGATAATGAACAACATCCAGTTCAAATGCTTTCACTGCATATTTTGTTTCTAACGTAAGGAAAATACACAGTGGCGGATCAGGAAGCTGCTGCAAAAGCTCTACTCCATTGATGCCAGGCATATTGATATCAAAAACAACAAGATCTACTTTGTTGGCCTTTAGAAAAGCAAGGGCTTCTTCCGGTTTCTGAAATGAAGCCAGCAGCTCAACATCTTCAAGCTGACCGCAATATTGTTTTACAAGCTGCAGCGCAGGGTATTCATCATCTACATTAACGATAGTCAGGTTAGCCATTGATAGTAATTGTTAAAGCAATTTTATATTGATCATTTTCTTTCGGTCCGGAATAAAATTCATACTGATCAGGATAAAATTTTTCCAATATATGAATAATTGCTTCATTACCCAATCCGTGATAATTAGATTCAGCGGCATGAATTCTATCTTTCCCTACAGAATTTATAATTTCAAAATACAGTTCAGAGCGCTCAATATTACAGAATAATTTTATAAAACCATGAGTATCCTCTCCTATTGCTGAGTGTTTTAAGGCATTTTCAAATAAAGTAAGAAGTATAGCAGACGGGATTTCAGCAATGTCAAATTCTTCCTGCTCTTCAATATCCATGACAATATCGAGCTGATTATTATATTTGAGTTGATACAAAGCTGCAAGTGCTTTCAGTGAAGAAAATTCCTGAGAAACTGTCACTTTTTCCTTTCCGCTGTCATAAATAATATACTTCAGAAGTTTACTCAACTGTAAAATAGAATCCGATGTCTTCTCAGAATGGGTAAAACTGTTCGCGTAAATATTATTAAGGGTGTTCAGCAAAAAATGAGGATTCAGTTTAGACTTCAGCAAATCAAGATAAAGCTGATCTTTTTCTTCTCCAAGGCTGATCACATTCTGCTCTATTAAAAATTTGTCTTTGGTAATCCCCAAAAAAGCTCCTACCAAAATTATGATCCCCTGTGATATATAAATATTATACAAAAAGCCTACATGGTACCCTTTTCCGCTGAAATCTATCTGAAAAACTGCAGGTTCCCACAAAATTCTGAAAAGGCTGGAAACCAAAAAGCAGATTAAAGCATAGAGAATAAACTCCGGATATTTATTGGATAAGTAAAATCTGGGAACAAGGTAATAATATACCAGATAGTAAATTCCAATATTGAAAATTGTATTCAAAATAATACTGATCACCAGCTGAGTGGAATCCAGGAAGTAGTTTTCGGTGAAATAAGTCATCAAAATGAAGATAAAAAGGAAAAATACATGCTGAAACCTCAACAAAAATTTCCAACGGTACTTCATAAGACTTTCCAGAATTTTACCGCTAAATAAAATCCTGATAATCAATAATATAATAATAAAATTAATGATTAAAAACATAGTCCATACCTTATTTTGAAACGCATCAAATATAAATATCTTTTTGTCTCAAAATGCAGTTCGTTGAGAAAAACTGTCATTGATTGAAAAAATCCGGGCCCGCTCTTCCGAATAAATATATTTGAGAAACCGCAATATTAATCAAATATTACATGAAACTTAATATACAATTAACGCTTATTTTATCATTTTGTTTGATAAATGGCCTTTTACACAGTCAGAGCAAAGACAATTATAATATGTGGTTTCAGTACCTGCTATCAGCAAAGCTTACTGATAAAAGTACTTTAACAGCACTTACCCAATACCGTTCTTTTGACCTGGCTTATGATACAAGACTTTTTCTGGTGAATGCTTATGTAGATTATGAAGTGGTGGAAAACATAAAACCTGCTGCCGGAGCCATGTTTTTGATCCTTGAATCTTATAATGCCGACGATTCTAAAAAGATAAGATATGAAAAAAGACCTTTTCAACAGGTAACTGCTGATTATTATATCGGAAGAACCTCAATATCAAACCGTCTTAGAGTAGAAGAACGTTTTATCAGTAATCCTGATGAATTCGAGGTAAGAATCCGATACCTGATCTCTGTCAGAATTCCGTTCAATAAAAAAGGCGAAAAAGAAAAGCTCTACGGTATTCTTAAAAATGAGATAAGAATGAATGTTGATAAGCTAGAACCTTTCGACAGCAATCGTATTACGGCAGGTCTTGGAATAAAACTCGGAAAAAACTCTGCTTTGGAGCTGGCTTTTATCAATCAGCTTGAAACCCAAAAAACAAGTAATTATGGGTTCGTAGGATTCAGAAATAATTTTGACTGGAGAAAAAAGAAACAATAACCTCATTAATATTTACAACAACTATGCTTACATTTCTTGGTTTTTTAATGATTTTCATCTTCATGATTCTCATCATGAACAAAAAGATGACTCCGCTTACCGCTTTAGTACTTGTACCTGTCCTTATAGCAGTGGTGGCCGGATTCGGGCCTGATCTGGGGAAAATGATGAAAGAAGGAGTAAAAGAAATAGCACTTACGGGGGTTATGCTGATTTTTGCCATCCTGTATTTCAGCCTGATGATTGATACAGGACTTTTTGAACCTCTTGTCAATGTCATATTGAAGGCTGTAGGAGATAATCCTGTAAAAACAACCATCGGAACCGCCCTTCTTACCACTTTAGTTTCTTTAGACGGCGATGGCTCTTCCACTTATATTATTGTAGTGGCAGCATTACTCCCGCTTTATAAAAAACAGGGGATGAATCCACTGGTTCTAACCTGTATTATCATGCTCGCTGGTGGTATTATGAATATTTTACCATGGGGAGGACCTACCGCGAGAGTAATGAGTTCTCTTAAACTGGGGCATACAGAAATATTTGTTCCTATGATTCCTGTAATGGTGATCGGGCTGATCTGGGTATTTTTTGTTGCCTATATTTTAGGAGTCAGAGAGAAAAAAAGAATAAGCAAACATGGAAAATACACAAAATACAGCGGACAGGATATTGCCGGCGAGAATGATCCTGCATTAAGACGTCCCAAGCTTATTATTATCAACCTTATCCTGACCATCATCCTTCTTTGCGTGATGATTCTTGATATTATTCCTTTGGGAATTGCCTTTATGATCGCCTTCTGTATAGCTTCTTTGATTAATTACCCGAAGCTGAAAGACCAGCAGAAAATCATTTCAAAACATGCAGGAAATGCATTATCTGTAGCGGGAATGATCTTCGGAGCAGGAATTTTCACAGGAATCTTAAATGGCACAGGAATTATGAATGCTATGGGAAACAGTATTATCAGTATCGTTCCTAAAACCTGGGGTGGCTATCTGAATGTAATCACGGCCATATTCAGTGTACCGCTTACTTTTTTCCTTACCAATGATGCCTATTATTTTGGAATATTACCTGTGATTACAGCAACGGGCAGCCACCTGAATATTCCTCCTGATATTTTGGGACGCGCCAGTCTTGTGGGGCAGGCTTCTCATTTATTAAGCCCTTTGGTTCCTTCCACTTATCTGCTGGTGTCACTGGCAGGTGTTGAATTCTCCGATCATCTGAAATTCACCTTAAAATGGGCCATAGGATCATCAATTGTAATGTTGCTGAGTGCATTGGTTCTTGGTATTATATAAGATTATATCTTTGAATGTTGTAATCTTATCATATAAAAAAACGGATGATGAAACTTAAGCAAAAAACATTTACAGACTCCTATTTAAGAAACCTTACCCTTTATGTTTTTACAGCGATTATCTGTGGAGCATTAACAGGGTATTATTTTCCGGAAGTCAGTAAACATCTGGAAACGGTAAGCAGTTACTTTTTCATGCTTCTTGAGGTTTTGATTATTCCTGTTATTTTCATTGCAGTAACGTATGGAGTAAGCTATATTTTCAGTACTGAAAATGCGATTAAAATTGTAAGCCAGATGGTGATCTATTTCTTAATCATCACCTCCATCAGTATTTTATTGGGAATCGGCGCCGGACTTCTTTTAAAACCGGGAGCCGATACGGGTATTATTATTTCTTCTCACAAAGCACTTCCCGAAAGGTTTTTAGCAAAGACTACAAATCCTTTACATATCAGCAATTATGTACTTTTTCTTTTAATATCAATATCTGCAGGAATACTGCTTGGTCTTTCAAAGAAAAAGGATAACATTCTTAAAGGTTTAGACGCGGGAAGAAATTTGTTTTTTAAGCTCATCAAGTATGTTTATATATTTCTTCCGGTGGTCATTTTCTGTAATATCGCTTATGGAATTTCAGTCTACGGAATTAATACTTTATTGCCATTAAGTAAAATTGTTGCCACAGTATACCTTACCAGTGTATTTTTTATTTTCGGAATATTAGGTGTTATAACAGCTTACTTTAAAATTAACCTTTGGGATTTTCTGATCAGCATCAAAGAAGAAATTATTCTGGTGATAGCCACCTCTTCTTCAAAGACAGCATTTCCGGTAATTTTTGACAAAATGGAATCACAGGGGTATGACCGGAAAATTCTTCGTCTCATTATTCCTCTCGGGTACAATTTTAATCTGGCGGGAGCCTGCATCTACCTTTCCATTTCATGTATTTTCCTTATCCAGTTTTATAATATTCAGCTTACTTTAAAAGATTATTTCTGGCTTTTTATAACCATTTCAATTGCTTCAAAAACCGCTTCGGGAGTACCCGGATCAGGCTTCCTTGCCCTGATGTTTACTTTAAGCCGGTTTGGAAAAATCCCCACTACAGATCTTGCCCTTTTATACAGTGTAGACCGCTTTATGAATGAAGCCCGATCTGTTACCAATTTCATAGGCATTACCGTTTCTGCTGCCATTATTTCAAAACTTAACCAAAATACTATTTCTTTAAAAAATGATGTTTCCTGATTTTACACAACTGTTAAATGACATATTACAAAATCCCGCAAAATCTCTGGCCATTATTGGCAATCTCATCCTTATTGAAAGCCTTCTTTCCGTAGACAATGCTGCAGTATTGGCAACTATCGTCATGGATCTTCCGGAGCATCAAAGAAAGAGAGCTTTAAAATACGGCATCCTTGGAGCTTATGTATTTCGCGGATTAGCTCTTATTTTCGCATCTGTACTGATCTCCATTTGGTGGCTGAAACCACTGGGAGGAATGTACCTGCTCTATATTTCTGTTGACTGGTTGATCAAAAAAATAAAAAACACAAATGATGAAGAAAATCAGGAGGAAACCCCTGACAAAGAATCCAGCTGGCTGTATAAAAATTCAATCGGGCTGCTGGGACAGTTCTGGGCAACCGTTGCTATTGTAGAAGTAATGGATCTGGCTTTTTCTATTGATAATGTCTTTGCCGCCGTAGCATTTTCAGATAATTTACTTTTAATTACCCTTGGGGTCTTTATAGGAATTTTAGCGATGAGATTTATTGCACAGTGGTTTGTCCGCCTGATGCAGATATTTCCTTTTCTGGAAACAGCAGCATTTATTGTGATTGCTGTTTTAGGAGTTAAATTAAGTTTGTCCTTATATGAGCACTTCTACCCTGCTACCGCTTTTGCTCGGTTTTTAGCCAGCCATACGATGGAAATTTTAGTATCCGCTATTACCGTTCTTTTGTTTGTCGTTCCTGTAGCCACCAGTTATCTTATTGGATTTCCAGCCCGCAAAAAATAATTTTTCTGCCAAATTTTCACATTCGGAAACAAAAGTCTGCCATTTCATCCATCAGTGTCTCATGGCATACATTTAGAGAATTACTACGCAGAAATAATTAATAAATAAACATATTATGTCAGTAAACTTTAAACCATTAGCAGACAGAGTTCTGGTAGAACCTATCGCTGCAGAAACTAAAACAGCTTCAGGTATCATTATCCCGGACACTGCAAAGGAAAAGCCGCAAGAAGGTACTGTAGTGGCAGTAGGTCCTGGTAAAAAAGATGAGCCAACAACTGTTCAGGTAGGTGACAAAGTTCTTTATGGAAAATATTCAGGTGCTGAATTGAAGCTTGAAGGAAAAGACTATTTAATCGTAAGAGAAGCTGATTTATTAGGAATCATAGGTTAATTTGTAAAAAGTAAAATGTATTCATGTAAAATGATATTTTCAGGATACAAAATCATTAATACATTGTACAAAGTACATTAATACAATAAAAATTATGGCAAAAGAAATAAAATTCGATATTGAATCAAGAGACGCTCTAAAGAGAGGGGTAGATGCATTGGCTAATGCGGTAAAGGTAACTTTAGGTCCTAAAGGAAGAAACGTAGTAATCGAAAAATCTTTCGGTGCTCCGCACGTAACTAAGGATGGTGTGTCTGTTGCAAAAGAAATCGAACTTGAAGACAGAGTAGAAAATATGGGAGCGCAAATGGTAAAAGAAGTGGCTTCCAAAACTAATGATATCGCAGGAGACGGTACTACTACCGCTACTGTATTGGCACAGGCTATCGTAAGAGAAGGTCTTAAAAACGTAGCTGCTGGTGCTAACCCAATGGATCTTAAAAGAGGAATCGACAAAGCAGTAACTGCAGTTGTTGAAAACTTAAAAACTCAGTCTCAAGCTGTTGGAGATTCTACTGATAAAGTAAAGCAAGTTGCTTCTGTATCTGCTAACAACGACGAAACTATCGGTGCTTTGATCGCTGAAGCTTTTGGAAAAGTTGGAAAAGAAGGAGTAATCACTGTAGAAGAAGCTAAAGGTATCGATACAACTGTAGATGTTGTAGAAGGTATGCAGTTCGACAGAGGATACCAGTCACCTTACTTCGTGACTAACCCTGAGAAAATGTTAGCTGAACTAGAAAACCCATATATCCTTTTAGTAGAGAAGAAAATTTCTTCAATGAAAGAATTATTACCAGTTCTTGAGCCAATTGCACAAGGTGGTAAATCTTTATTGATCATCTCTGAAGAAGTTGAAGGTGAAGCTTTAGCTACTTTGGTAGTAAACAAACTAAGAGGTTCTCTTAAAATTGCTGCTGTAAAAGCTCCAGGATTCGGAGACAGAAGAAAAGCAATGCTAGAAGATATCGCGATCCTTACAGGTGGACAGGTGATTTCTGAAGAGCAAGGTTTCACTATGGAAAACATCTCTTTGGATATGCTTGGAACTGCTGAGAAAGTAACAATCGACAAAGACAACACAACTGTTGTAAACGGTGGTGGTGATGAAGCGAAAATCAAAGGAAGAGTATCTCAGATCAAAGCTCAGATGGAAACTTCTACTTCTGATTATGATAAAGAAAAACTTCAGGAAAGACTGGCTAAGTTAGCTGGTGGTGTTGCTGTACTTTATGTAGGTGCTGCTTCTGAAGTAGAAATGAAAGAGAAAAAAGACAGAGTTGATGATGCATTACACGCAACTAGAGCTGCTGTAGAAGAAGGTATTGTTGCAGGAGGAGGTGTTGCTTTAGTAAGAGCAATCTCTGCTTTAGAAAACCTTACAGGAATCAATCCTGACGAAACTACAGGGATCAAAATCGTGAAAAGAGCAATCGAAGAGCCATTAAGACAAATCGTTGCTAACGCAGGTGGTGAAGGTTCTGTAATCGTTGCTAAAGTAGCAGAAGGTTCAGGAGACTTCGGATACAACGCGAAAACTGACGAGTATGTTCACATGCTTGAAGCAGGAATCATTGACCCAACTAAAGTAACAAGAGTTGCTCTTGAAAACGCAGCTTCTGTATCTGGAATGCTTCTTACTACTGAATGTGTTATCACTGAAGTAAAGAGCGCTGAACCAGCTATGCCAATGGGTGGTGGAATGCCAGGAATGATGTAATAGCACGTCGATAAGACAAATTTAATATATAAACCGCTCTGCTTTTGTAGAGCGGTTTTTTATTTTGTAGATAACTCCTTTGTTTATCATTTATTACTATTGCGTTTATCCAAAAACAACTAAAAATAAACCGCTGTTTAACAAGCAATTGTACAATACATATATGAAATAAGCGCAATAATATATATGTGATATTTGCGCAATGCGTATATTTGGACGTTATCTGTAATTGCAAAACCAATATCTCGCAAAAAATAAATGACTTTATTAAATGTAATTTGGCCCGCTATTTATGTTAGTGAAGAAGTTCAAAAATTTTGGTATTTAATTTTCCTTACAATAATTATTGAAACCATAACTATTTATGTATTTCTTAAAATTGGTTGGAAAAAATCTGTGCTAATATCAATAATCGGAAATTTAATTTCTGGATTTCTTGGAACTCTTGTGATGATGTTTGCAATGTTAATTTGGCATTTTGCAATTGATAGATTTCTTCCAAATGCAACTTTTGACAAATTTAACTGGATTGCAACTTATTTTTTGATGTGCTTGGGAAGTGTGTGTATTGAAACTTTCGCTATATCAAAAATTTTCAAATTCAGTTTTAAAAAATTATTTATTCCTCTTTTAATTGGAAATGCTTTAAGCTATTTATTTATAGTATTTGCAGCAACAAAAGAAAACGATGTAAAACAAGCTAAACAAAAGCGTATTGAAAATATTTTTTATAAACCATTAAAAAATAATTATACCTTATTAAACAAAAAAGATGTAATGTTTTACACTGCAAAAATTGAAATAGAATACGATGAAAATAATAAAATTTCAAATATCAGTTATCCATTGGAAATAATTTTTAAATATGATTATAGGGATTACTTTATAGATTTTCCGTTTGAACTTCGATTATCGACAGATGAAAATTCCAGCGAAATTGGAAACGGAAGAAAAATAATTTATCTTGACAAACTTTCTGATACTGTAAAAGTAGTCCTTGAACAAAAAAATCCCGATGAAAACATTGGTTGGACAAAACCAATAATTACTGACACACTTAAATTCGTTCGATCAAAAACCGAATAATGCAACTACAGATAACATTATATTGGCAAAATATGGGTTAAGGTTGCCCTTGAAAACGCAGCTTCTGTTTCCGGAATGCTTTTACAACCGAATGTGTAATCACTGAAGTGAAGAGCGCTGATCCAGCTATGCCAATGGGTGGTGGAATGCCAGGAATGATGTAACGGTCAGCGACCGAGGTAGACGTTCTACTTTTTGTAGAGCGATTTTTTGTGGAATGTGGTTTCCCGTATGGAAATCCTATTTTTATATTTTAACTTAGTAAAGAATATATTATAAATTTTCATTTCTTTAAATGTTTAGCCTATGAAGAGTAAACATATTTTACAAAATCTGAAGTTACTTAAAAAAGATATGGAAGACAAAGGCTGGGTTATTGAAGCCTTTACATTCAATTATAAAAACATAAATTATATAGTTCTTGTTAAGCTGTATATAGAAAATGAGAAAAGACCTGAATACGCACTTTTAAAACTTGAATTTATAAAAGCAAATGACCCTGAGCATACTTTAGCCGTTCCTGCCAAATCAAATCAATTGATGATCTCCGCTCAAACATTAAGAGAATTTTTCAATATTAGTTTTTCAACAAATTTAGGAGATATTTTACAGCAGTTTTATCAGCATTTTTCCGGTTTTATTCCTACTCAGGTAAATCCAAATCATCCTGATAATATAAGGCGATTAATGGTTTCTTCACTGTCTAAAAGTGATAGTAAGGATCCTAATAAAATATATTGTTATACAGTAAAACGAAATCCAGATAATGAAAAAAGAACACCATTCAACGATAATAAAACTCAATTACTGAGACCCACTTTGTACGCAAAATTTAAAGAGGAGCCTATGATAAGCTTTTGCTATTCTTTTGATCAAAAAGATGAAAGAACTGATCAAGAAATACTTTTGAAGTTTAGCCAAAGAACATAATGGTTAAACAAGGATTCGCGCGACAGTGGTGATTTTTTTAAATATTCTATTCTTAATAAAATTTCAACTGTTTCCGACGCAAAATACCTCCTTACCTCATCATTTGAGGTTCTGAATATCTCGACTGAGGTTTTGGAACGTTGCTTTTAGGGTTCTGAAATACTCCTTTGAGGTCTTCAGGTGCTATTGATAGGTTTACAACCCAAAATTTCCGGTTGGTGAACCCCAACGGATGGGTTTTATATAGCTTCGGATGGGTTTAGAACCACAAAAGAATATTCTGGAACCGGATAAGTAAGATTAAATGCACATGGTAAATTAATATACTAACTGTTCTACTTTGTGGAATGGTTTTTTGTTTTATTATGGTTTTCCGTAAAGGAAATAGTATATTTAACAAATAGATAACCAAAACAACACTGTCGCAATTTTATACACTGCATATTGACGCAATACGTAAATTTGGATGTTAGCAGGAATTTTAAACAAACACTCGTCACAAATGAAATTTATTATATTTTTTCTTGGAATTTCTACATTTTGCTTCTCGCAAAAATTCACTTTTATTTACGAAACAAAATACAGACTAAATTCAGAAAAACCAGATGATGTTAATTCCGATAATATGATTTTGGATTTAAAAAATAATACTTCAATTTTTAGAGATTCACAAGACAAAAAATCTGATTCAGTAAAGTTGAATAATGGAAACGGAAGGTATAAAATGGGTGTTGAAAACCAATTCTATATCAAAAAGAATCTAAATCAAAAAAGAATTGAAAAAGTAATAACTTATTTGGGAACAGATTATCTTCTTCCCATTGAGGAAATATTAAATTGGAAAATAACTTCCGAACAAAAAATGATTGGAAAATATAAATCTCAAAAAGCCGAAACAAATTATGGAGGGAGAAACTGGATTGCTTGGTTTACTACAGAATTACCTTTCAGCAATGGTCCATATGTTTTCAATGGTTTACCGGGGTTGATTGTTTCTATTCAAGATTCAAACAATGAATATTCATTTAATTTGATAGAAGTCAAAAAAGGCGGGAATATTTTTGACGCAGGTACAAAACCAATAAAAATTGATTGGGAGAAATATGAAACACTTGCAAAATCATTTTTTAATGATCCTTATGATATAAATACAAAAGTGGCAATGGGAAAAACAGTTACATTTACCAGCCCGAATGGTATTGTAATGGATATTTCAGTAAAGACTAAAGAAATGCAAAAAAATATTTTACAAGAAAATAATCCTATTGAATTAAATCACAAAATAAACTACAAATAAAAACTTCCTCCAACATTGTATTAGTAAAATGTGGAAAAAAATGCAAAATAGAATAAAAAAGACAAATCCCAGCTCTTGCTAGGATTTTTTCTTTACTTCTATTTCTTTTACAAATTCGTATTTCTCTTCCAAAATCGGCTGTTCTGGCCAGAAGTCTTTTGGAGAGCATCCCAAAGCTTTTGATACTAACTGTGTAAGTTAAAAAGTTGCCCTTGAAAATGCAGATTCCGTATCAAGAATGCTTCTTACTACTGAATGTGTTATCACTGAAGTAAAGAGCGCTGAACCAGCTATGTCAATGGGTGGGTGGAATGCCAGGAATGATGTAACGGTCAGCGACCGAGGCAAATTAATATACTAACCGCTCTACTTTTTGTAGAGCGGTTTTTTGTTTGGATACGGTTTCCCGTAAGGAACAAATATTCCAATATGTTAACTTGCCATTCAAATTTGAATAGTAGAATAATGAAGTATAACAAATCTATTCAGATAATTAATCAATTTTCATAAATTAAAATAGCATTAAATGACACACTCAGTATTGACGAAAGTTACTAACAAAATCTACAAGGGGCAAAAGTTTTATATGTATAAAAATACAGAACCTAAAATAACAACTCTGACAGAAGTAGAGGCAATAAAACTTAAGGAGTTACTTGACAAATACCCCAATATTTTTACAGAAACAGAAGTTATTCCTCGAAGTAAACAGGAAATAAAGTTACTACTACCTGAAGATTTTTTGGAACAAGATGGACAACCACTAACTTTTGATTTTGGACATGTCGAAGAAGACTGTACGGATTTACTTGATCAATTAGAAGATAATTTTGACGATGCAATAATAGGGATAGATAGAGAAGAAACGGTAAAACAAACGTTTAAAAATTAAAAACTTACTATAAATGCGAATTTATAGAATGATAGTTAATGTGACATCAAATTAACCACTTATCTAAGTTAATAAGGGTGGAATGCCAGGAATGATGTAACGATCAGCGAACGAGATAATTAATATAAACCGTTCTGCTTTTTCGGATCGGTTTTTTCATTGTATTATTTTTTTAATTATATTTGAGTCAACTAAGTAAAACCGTGAAAACATCATCAATTAATTTTTATGTACTTCTAGAAATTTTTTAAAAGATTTGCGGTTGATTTCCATAGTTATAATTTGGTTGTAAAACTGCAAATCAAAAAATAAATAATATTAGAAAACTATACATGACTGAACCAATTTTTAAAGAAGAGGAAAAAGTAATTCTTTCAGCAGTCGACAAAGCAATTGCATCGTCAAAAAACTCTCAGACTATTGGAAGAAATGGCGAAATACCGTTAATCACATTTTTAAATAATTATTTGCCACCAACTTTAAAAGCAGTTTCAGGTCATTTCCTAACACCAGATAAATTAAGATCTCCACAAATTGATATACTAATTCTTGACAGCCGATATCCTTTACTAGGTTATAATGCAGATGGAACAGTTTTGGCTATGGGACACGCTGTGCTAAAGATAATTGAGATAAAAACAAATCTTACCAAAAAAGATCTAATAAAAACAGAATCGAACTTTTCTAAAATTCGGGATTTACTTAGTACAATATGGCCCGGTGAAATGGGAATTTGGTCAAGTCCTGAATTTATTTTAGTCGCATATCGAATTTCGACTAAATTGACGACTATTGAAGATGCCTATTTTTCAACTTGCTTACCTTTGACTAACCATTTTGACATTTCTATTATTAGAAATGATTCTAAAAGTGATTCAGGTAGTTTAGTCCATTTTGAACCACTTGGGGAAAGTTCAAGTGCTAAACTTTATAAAGAATATGAATCCATAATTAAGGACAATCATATTTTAACTTGCATTCAAGAAAGAACACCTTTAGCCGATTTTTATTACAATCTTATTCAGAATTCATACTACCGACTTGACGAAAGGGGGTATTCTCTTGGAGATATCGGAGCTCATTTTATGGACTACCTATAATGGACAGCAGTAAAAAATAAACACCACTCCACAAAATCTACCGACTTTGCGCAAAAAAATAAATAATCCAAAGTCAGGAGAATTCGGATAACAAATGCAAGCACATCATCTTTTAACCTGAATAAAATACCCTCACTCCCCCATTTCCTATCCCCAACTTTTACTTATATTTGTTTCTATAACGTACACAAATATGCAAAACAAAAAAAATACATCAGGGAAGAAATATCAAGCGTTTTCGTGAGATAATGACAAAGCTGATGTCTTTGATTCAGCAATAAAAAGCAAAAATAATAACCTCACGTTCAAGAAACTTATACTCAAAATGAAATTAAACATTAAACTTTTCTCCATCTTTATTCTTCTTCTGGCTTCCATCTCTTCATTTGCCCAAAAGAAGACTCCTTTTCAGATCAATGGAGAATTATTTGAAATTCCTGGAAAATGGGAATATAAAAATCAACTGAAACAATCCGGACAATTTCATTTAAGCAATAAAGACGAAAAAATAAATTTGCTGATTTCAGTAAGAAAACCTGAAAAATTTGAATTTTATAAAGAAGGTATAACAGAAAAAGAATTGCTGAATGCATTTTACAAGTGGGAATATGATTACTGGGCCTCTTCAACCGGAGTGAAAGCTGAAGTTTCCGAAGTAAAGCGAAACGAAGAAAAAAATTATATTATCTGGAAAATTATCATAAAAGATAAATCTCAGGATGTTAGTAAAGACAAGACTTCATATTTACTATATGCCGTTAGAAACAACAATCTGATCTCATTCAATTTAACAAATAATACAGATAAGAAGAATCCATTAACTGAAACGGAATCGGTTGAACTTCTTGAAAAAACCTATTCGAAATAAAAAACAAAACTAATAACCAACCCCTCATGAAACTCTATACTTTAATAGCAGTACTATTCTTGCTATCTTTCAGTTGCACAAAAAATAACCAATACCGTGTCGGCCAGGAATGGAATTACAAAACCCGTCCCACAGAAAAAAGCTCAATCCTTAAAATCCTAAAGATTGAAGAATATCCTGAAACCGGAAAAGTGATTCATATTTCCATCAGTGGTTTGAAGATGAAAAATCCTTCAAGCCCTACTGGATTTGCAGAATACATCAGCCATCTTCCTATTTCAGAAGAAGCTTTAGACAAAAGTGTCACTAGCCTGAAAAATAAGACAGGCAAAAAACCAGATTCCCTTGAAATGGACGGCTATTCTTACTGGAAAAAAGATTTTGACAAAGGAAATGCCGGGATATTTACCATTCCCGTTTCTGAGATTGTAAGTACAATGGAAAGATCTATTGTCGCAGGAGATTATACCAAATAAAAACTTTTGTATATTTTCATCGATGAAAAACTTTACACTGCTATTATTTTGTCTTGTACTTTTATTTTCCTGTGATAAGAAAAATGATGATGGCAAAACTGAAAAGCCTAAACCTGTTCTGATCAAAATAGGATACTACCCTACGTTTCATCTTCCTGCTGAAACGATCTTAAATTTTAATGAAAAATATTTGATTTTTTACAGCCCGGTTTCTTATAACCCACCACCTCCATCAAAGGAAAATGGAGAAAAATGGAGTACCGAAGAAGAGAAAGAACATCTGGAATACCTCAATGAAATGCCGGAACTGCAACCTTTTAAAATTACACTATCAGAAAATGATATCGATCGAATTCAACGAATATCAGGCTCCTTCACTTCAGAAGATTTTAATGATAAAGATTTAAAACCCGCAATGGATGGGATGTCAACAAACATTATCATTGTATACTCCAATGGAAAATTGGTTCAAATCAATCCTATGAACGCTCCCAATGAAAAGCAAAGGGCATTATATGGAGAGATTTTAGATCTCCTCATAGAAAAGAATACGAATAAGAATAATGCTGTTATTTTACAGAAAATAAAAGGATATCACTGATTGATAGCCATTTTGCCAGTTCTACCTCTACAGATACTCTCTCATGTTAATTTAATATCTAAATTTGGATGTTTGTAACAAAAAAACAAATTAAGAATGAAAATTAATTGCAACAAATGTAAAAATGAAGTTATTACTATCAACTTTTCTGAAGAACAAAAGCTTGATCTTTATATTTTGATGCAAAACGATTTAAAAGTATTTATTGAAAAAAAATTAATTGACGAATTCAATTTAGACAAAAAGGAAGCAAAAATTATTATTCAACATTTAAACAATAGAAATGGCAGATGTGCAGAATGTGAGTTTGAAAAATTGAATGGAGAATATATTGAATGTCCAAATTGTGGTGCTTTTAATTATAATCTTAATGAACCAATGTTTAATTTAGAATTTTGCAGTCATTTAGAATGGTCTCTGGATTTTAAAAACATTGAAAATGAAAAGATAAAATATTATGCTAAGACTTTTTGGTGTGATGGTATAAATCATTTACCAGAAGACACAAAATCTTTACTTTATCATAATATTGAAAACAACAAGCAAATCATAACAAAAGCCTGGATTGGATATGGTGGTGATGAAATTTATGAAATGAAAATCAAGTTTGGGAAAAAAGCTATAGAAAATTATAAAAATAATAAAAGTTTAATCGAATGCATTCCTGGAAATAATGAAAATCCGAATTGGATAAAGTTATTTATGGAGGATAAAAAAATTGAAATTCAATTAAAATAAATACTATAACTTTTTAATTATATACAATCACTTCTCATTTATCTTCTTTCTATGCTTCAAACCAAAATTAATTAAGGCATTGACAACATCTTCAGTTTCTTTGGCGTGTGCAGTAAGTGCATAAGAAACGGTAACAGGTTTCGTTTTATTAACCGTTCGGGTGATCAGTAAATTATCTTCCAGTTCCTGCAGCTCTTTGGAGAGAACTTTTGGGCTTATTCCCAGAGCTGTCTCCTGCAGGTCTTTAAACCGCATTGTTTCATAATGATACAAATTATGCAGAATACAGAATTTCCACTTACCGCTCAATAATTCAATGGCATCTTTAAGGGCCAATATTTTTTCTTTACTGATGTCATTTTTTTTAGTACTCATACAATAGTTACTTTCCAACAGGTAACGGATAGTAAAGGTAAAGTTTCTTTCAGATAATTTTACACTGTAAAAAAAATTAAAATGAAAGTAACAGTAATTGCAAACATTTCAGCTAATGGTAAAGTATTATTATCCGATCATCCACATCATCAGCTGCCGCCAGAAGCAATGGAGTTTTATGTAGAATTCGCAAAAAAAGTGGGAAACCTTGTCATAGGCCTGAAAACTTTTGAAAATTTTTTAACCTTCCCACAGGAAGTCAAAGAACATTTCAACGGAATAGAAATCGTAATACTCTCTGAAAAATCTTACGCATCAAAAGGCTACAAGACTGTTAAAAGTCCCGAAGAAGCTATTGAATATATGTCAGAAAAAGGTTTGAACGAAATGGCAGTTGGTGGTGGAACAGGTACTTTTAATGCCTTTATAGACAAAGATCTGGTAACGGACATTTATTTTAATATTCATCCATTAATCACAGGAATGGGTGGTATTTTAGGAAACAACAGTGAACTGAACTCAAAATTTAAACATACAGAATATAAACTTAAAGAGGGTTTCATTCAACTGCATCTAACCAAAGAAGACTGAATAGCAACGATCTAAAAAAGGTGGATATAGTTTTAGATATATTCTGGACGAAAAAAATATCCTTATATGAACCGAAAAAACCTCATCAACTTTTTCCTATCTTTAAACCACGATTATTCTCTTAAAGTCCGGTATTAAAAAAATAAATAAACCTGAATCACTGAAAAAAAAGCAAACAGAACCCAACACTAAAACTCAGACCCTTGAAAACAAAATTATTATTCCTTTCATTTTTGGGCTCACTGCTAGCTCATGCACAAACCCTCCATTTTAAAAATCTCGCCAATATGTCTGTAGGCAGAGGGGCTGCTGCCAGTGTAATTGTGGATGATAATATCTATGTGAGCAATGGATATCAGGACAAGGGTGGCAATGCCAATTATATTGAGAAATATAATATTACGGATAACAAATGGAGTGTTCTCAATACTACTCTCCTTTCCAAAAAATTTGCTAATTCTGAGACTTACAATAATAAAATTTATATTTTTAACGGTTGGGGAAACAGCCATCTTGAAATTGTAGACCTTGAAACCAATAAAGTAACGAAGGGCGCTGTGAATCGTTCCTACACAGGAAATGCAGGTTCTGCCATCCATAACGGCAAAATATATGTATTTGGCGGCAGCGGACTGAATGGAGTGGCAACTACAGTCTTTTCTAATAGATTCCAATATTATGATATTGCTTCAGATACATGGCATCCATTACCCGATATGCCCACAGCCAGAGAAGCAAAGGGCAAAATTGTGAATGAAAAGCTTTATGTCATTGGTGGTTTTAACGGTACTTCATCCCGACTGATCAATGTTTATGACCTCAACACTAATCTTTGGACCAATCAATATACGATGCCTGCTGGTATATCCGGGCACTCATTAGCCGTATCCGGTGACAAAATTTTTATTGCTGGAGGGTATAATAATCAAACTTTTCTCGCCTATTTTGATACGACAGCCAATAAATTCCATCAGCTATCATCCAATATGATTCCCAGAAGACATGCTGCATTGGAAGCATATAACAATAAATTATACATCATCGGCGGAAGTACAACGTCTGTCACCAAATCAGCGATTAAAAGCATACAGGTTGCAGATATCAGCGACAGTACACTTGCTAATACAACCACCGACAACCCTATAATGGAAACAAAAGTTTATACCAATTCGGCCAAAGACGGTTTTATCATCAGTAATAAAAATAACAGCAATCAGTTTGAATTTACCGTTTACTCTGTAGATGGAAAGGTGATCAGCAAGGGTTTTGCCTATTATAATAAAACGATAGATCTATCCAGAGTACCACGTGGGAACTATATTTTTAGTTTTAAAAATGAGAAGGGGGTTTTGCAGCAGATTAAAATTTTCAGATAATAATAACTTACAGTCATCTAGTAAAAACTACAATGATTAAAATGAATTTAAATTTTAGCAGTGCTAAAATTGATGAGGCAGTTAGACAAAACTCAAAAAGAAGTTCAATGATACTGGATTTAGCCAACACAGCATCGTTGCATACTGATGGAAAATTATTCTTTGGCAGGGAATTTAAAAATAGAATTGAGCTTGCAAGAATAAAAACTCCTATCACTTCAATCCTTCCTACCTTCATTATTGTTTTTAAAAAGAATAATCTTCAAAATCCTAAATTAAGATTAAGCTTCCTGGGATACTTTTGGTTCTCAGTTCTCACGTTAATATTTTTATTGGCGATCATTAAAAAAATTATGGACCCTGATTTCCAAGGGGATCTTGGATTGGCTATATTTTCTGTACTATTTTTTTACTCACTATTCGCAATAGAACTTTACTTTACAAAAAAGATTTTTGAGAGACTCAAACTAAGAATCAGAGAGTAGATTTATGACGTCCTCGAATAAAATACGATACAATAAAAAACGACTATGAAAAATGTAATACTTTTCTTTTCTATTTTATACTCATTAAACATGTATTCACAAGAAAAGCCCAATTATCCTGAACCTGAAAAAGGGATGAAAAGAGTTGATCTTAAACTTCCGAAAATTGAGAATGATAAAGAATATAAAGTTGAAATAAGATTTGGAATTGAAATGAATATTTCTGAATGCTCCGAGATTAATGATTTTAGTTTTAATATTAAGAATTTAGAAAAAAGGTATGGAATATCTCCTTCCAGATTCCCCTATTACGTATTACCGAAAGAAATACCTACGGACGTACTTACTTTTTACAAATCTAATTGTGATAAAGCCAAGACCGTAAAAAAGAAAGTAGTAAGCTCACAGAATATTTTACAAGAATATAACGGGCATATTGCAATTCCGTTCTATATTCCTAAGGATTGGACTCTGGAATACAGGCTGTGGAAGGTAAATTCTGAATTTAAAAATGCAGAGCTTTAAAAACATTTTAAACTAGAATAATAAAAGGATGAAATCTATTTGGGTTGATACTATTATCAACAAGTGGATAAATGAAAATATAAAACTTAATCTACCTGCAGCACCAGAATCCATTAAAGCAGCGGAAGAAATTATTAACTTCCGGTTTCCAGATGATTTTAAAGAATTTTACTTAAAATTGGACGGATTTACAGATTGGGACTGGACAAAGAATATGTTTTCTATCTGGCCACTAGCGAGAACTTTGGAGGAGTACCATAACGAGAGTGATAAGAACTTTATCGTGTTTGCGGACTATCTGATTAACGCCCATCATATCGGTTTTGTGAAAGGAAAAAAAGGAGTGTTTAAAAATTGTGGTGAAATACCTGAGTTAATCGCAGATACTTTTTCAGAAGCAGTATTTCATATCATTTCAGATGCCGATATTTTGTATTGATATAAACCCTGCTGATGTGCTAAACCTAATAAACTACCATTTTGAAAACCAAAAAACAAACCTGCCCCAAATATATACTTGCCTTGAATATTTACAAAAAAACTTAGCTAGAAACCAGAACAGTTTTTTATAAAATCTACCACAAAAGGGTTATTGACAGCTAAGCTCATACTGAGTAATTTTGATTATTAAATGTTTTATCTCCAACATTTAGAAAAAAAAACTAACCATAAAAACTTGTATTATGTTATCAAATACCGGAACCGTTTCATTCTATCTGTACCTTTTCTTTATTGTGATAGGTTTACTATCTATTTTTATAGTCTATTATCTGATAAAAAAAGGAACTCTGGACCCTGATAAACTTGAGAACTTTTTAACCTATTTTAAATGGGTGATCATAACTCTTGCTATCAGTACTGTCACTTTAATTGTAACGGATCTCTTTAAAGAGAGGGATCAGGATATTAAAGAACTTCAGTATTTCGATAAGTATGTAAATGATGTTAAAAACGAAGAACGTCCGCTGGTAAGGCTTCAGCTTGCAAAATACCTGTCTATTGTTGCCCCAAGCGGTGAAATGAAAAAATCGTGGACCAATTATTATGATACGATTAAACGGGAGTATAAGGAGTATATAAAAGCACAAATAGACTTGAAAAAAGATTCTGCGATCAAAAATCCAACTCCGGATCAATTAAAACAAAAAGAAGAGAACCAAAGAAAGGTGGATTTATTTGAGACTCCATTATCCAGTACTACCAATGAGAATAATGCGGAATGGTTTATTATAGCTGCCGGAAATACAGATATAGATGGGGCAAATATAAACCTTGAAAAAGCGGTTAAGATTAATCATAATTCAAGCATTATTAAAAAAGGAGGTTCATTCAGAACTGTTCTTATGGGGTACCCCTCAAAAATTGAAGCTGAATCCCAATTACAAAAAGTCAGAAATGAAGTCAATCCGATGTCATATATTGTCCGAAAGGCGACCTGGTGCAATACCATTGAAAAGGGCAGCGAGTGTCTGATCTGTAAATAAAAAATATTGAAATAATTTTTCACATACCGTTCTGCTTTTTACAGAGCGGTTTTTTTTATTTTTATAAGGGAAAACTTCATTCTAAATAGCACCAATGAAAACGAGTATTTTCCCCTCTTTCATTTTTTATCCCTCTTACTTTCTCCTATATTTGTTTCAACAACGATCTGATTAATGATGACGACATAAAACCAAACAAAATATGGCAACAAAAGAAGAATTCTGGGAAAGAAAAAGGAAATTAAATGATGATTTTTTCGTGATGGGATCTCTGGCAAATCCGGCAACCGAAGAACAGATTACAAAGTATGAAGAAAGCACAGGTTTTACACTCAGCGAAGATATTAAAGACTTTCTGACGACATTCGGTTCCTTAATTTTTGAAGTTAAAGAAGAAATATGGAAACGTCCCAGCGAATTTGATGTTCTTCCGGCCTGGAAATTCGGATACGGCTTTTTTGTATATGGTCTTTCTCAGGATGAAGAAATGCCTTCATGGATGGGGTTTGCAGAAAAACATGCCGAAGCTCTTGAGTATAAAGAAAAACCTCTGGGGCAGCTATTTTTCAAACGAAGCGGAAATCTGTACAGAGCCTATACGGACAATGGAATCGTAAAAATAGAGTACGACAAATATGACGAGGAAGATTATGAAGTATTTGACGGAAATATTTACGATTTTTTAATCAAAGAAATTGACAAGTTAGAAGAAGATTACAAAGAATATATCAATGAAGGAAAATCCTGATCCGAATATGAAAAAAACATTTGAATTTCTTACCCAGCTACAGAAAAACAATAATCGCGAATGGTTTGCCAAACACAAATCCGAATTTGATGACATTGTAAAAGAAAACAAAATTCTTTTTACTCAGATCTATCATGAACTTCAGGAGCATGATCAGCTCAAGGGAATCCATATTTTCAGGATTTATAATGACGTCCGTTTTTCCAAAGATAAGACACCATATAAAACCAATTTTGGTGTTGGATATTCCCGTTCAAAGCCTATGCTGAGAGGCGGATATTATATTCAGATTGAACCCGGCAACAGTTTTGTGGGAGGTGGCTTTTGGGGCCCGGAAGCCAAGGATTTACTCCGTATCCGTAAAGAATTTGAAATCAGCAGCACTGAAATTGAAAAAATTATCTCTGACAAAACTTTTGTAAAACATTTTGGAGAGCTCAAAGGAGATTCTGTAAAAACAGCTCCACGAGGATTTGATAAAAATCATCCGGCTATAGATTTAATCAGAAAAAAACAATTTCTGGTCATGAGAAAATTTACCGATAAGGAAGTTTTATCTGATAGTTTTCAAAAAGAAGCCATTCTCACTTTGCTTGCCATACGCCCTTTTTTCGATTATATGAGTGAAATTCTGACAACAGATTTGAATGGAGAACCTTTGTTCTAAAATTCAGTTATACTATATTTAAAAAACTAAAACCCCATGAAACCTATCTTCCTATTGCCTTTTTGTGTATTGCTCTCAGGTTGTCATTCATCAAATAAAACGGAAACTATCAATCCGAAACATACATTTGAATTTGTTAAGGAGACGGATTCAACATCTTTTATACATTGGACTAACGGAAAAAGAACATTCAAATCTTCAACCTCTGTTAGTCACCATTATCTGGATCACAAAACATCTTTACAATGGAGCAATGATAACTATATGTGCCTGAGACATCCCAATGGAAGCGACACATGGACAGATTTAATTTTGCCGCTTACGAATAATGAAGTCAAATTCTATGAAAATACGTTGGCCTATGATAAAATAAATGGTATCGTTATCTATGAAACAGATTCTCCCCCTTACAAATTAATTGCTGAAAATATTCCGGGAAAAGAAAAACAGTTCCTGGGAGAAAACTGGAAAAACTGCTCAAGCCTGTTTCCTCATTATTGTATTGACAGTATATATATTGAAAATAAAGAGCTTTATGTAAATTGGGTGACCCCTAACAAAATCGACAATCCCCATACAACGGAAGTGCAAAAAATTAAATTGAAGCTTTAAACAGTAACCCGCCATGAAAAATATCCCCTCATTCATTGTTATTGTCTTTATTGTATTAAACTGTTCTGACAATTCATTAAAAACAAAATCAATGGATTTTGGTAGTTTTAAAGTTCAGGCTCCCAAAGACTGGAGCAAACTGAAAATGGATGTTTATGATAGCAACGCAGGAATCATCGTCACAAAAAATAATGATTCAATTTTTTATGATTATGGACCTTATTCAAATCCATTAGAAGAAACTTCAGCTACAATTATTAGCAAAGAAGAATTGAAGGAACTCTTAAAAGTGAATCCAAAAGCTGATACAACAGAATTTATTGTCATCGATGAAAATTCAAATAGGGAAGATTTCATCAAAAGTAAAATAACCTATAAAAAAATTGATGGTTATAAAGCAAAAATATTAGAACCCAAAAAGATCGGAAAAGGAATGACAGGAGTTTATATTGACAGCCTAAAAACCGGATCCCTGGGAAAAATAAGATTTAATTTATATGGAATAAACCTGAATAAAGAAAGCCAGACAGAGCTTCTGGAAGCCATTCAGACCTTGCAGTTTCCAAAATAGTATTTGGGGTATAGAAAAAATTCCGAATTCTAATTTTTTGTATTTTACATCCAACTAAAAACAACCCATGAAAATAAAAATCGTCCTACTGCTTCTATTCATCATCAACACTGTAACAGCACAAGTCAAAGAGAAAATAACCATTCCGAATGGAGTTGTTTATAACTATGCTGATGATAAAATAAATGAAAAAGCAAAAAAATTACTTACTGAAAGTCTGACGAATACAACCAATGATGATTTGTTGGGAAATAATTTAATCATAGGACCCACACTTTGGAAGAGATTTAAAAATATTGAAAGCTTAAAAAGTATTCCGGACAGTGTAATTTTTCATATTGACGATATAGAAGTAGAGGGGAAAATGTCTAAGAACCTGAAAGATTCCAAAAAGATTTGGGAAGAAGTAAAAAAAGAAGTTTCAGGAAAATATCAGATCCGAAAAGCCAATGAAGATGAATTAAAATATTATTGGTCAACCATTTCATTTGATATTGAAGAACCTTTATTTATTCTGCAAACAGAAAACCATTATTATATTATAAACTTTATAAAGGAAAAGCTGAAATTATTCTGGCTGGATGAGTTTCCCAATAAAAACACCTATAACAATCCTATTGACAAAGGAACATACAAAACAGAAGGAACGATCAAGACTTATAAAAATGGAAATGAAGTGTATATTACTGATAAAGGCAATAAAGAAACCAAACTTGAGAAAGTATTATTCTTGACTAGTGATCAGGAATTACAGACCAATGCTTCTGTTGAGGATATGAAATCTGTTATCGAAAAAACGAATAGAATTTTTGAAAGTTTATTTAAAAACTCTAAAAAAGAAGGAAAAATAATGGTTCAGTTTGAGTTAGGAAAAAAGAAAAACGAAATTCAGTTTGCCGTTAAGGATGATCTGGATTTAGAACTCATGAAAGAATTTGAAAAACAGGTTAATAAAGAAAAATATCCGCATACAAAGAAAGACACTATAAAATTTCAGCTCATTTATAAAGTCAATTCTTACAATGATACGGAATAAAATCTCACCACTTTTTGTAATTTAGCCACAGAAAAACAATAAAAAACTCATGAAATCTTATATTTTATTTTGTCTTCTTTTTATTTTTAACATCGCTGCAGGGCAGGAAAAAGAATATCAATCTATAAAAAAGGGAGATTTTCCTGAAGGTGTTTATATGACGCTGGAAGATGTTCTGAATAAAAAACCGTCTTCCACTGAAGAAGTATATTTCAAAGCCTGTGAAAAATGTGATTCTCTTGATCTGCCGGAAAAGGCTTTTTTCTACTTTAAGCAAAAAAATAAAAGAGTTAAAGTTCCTCTGGCTGTATCGCATAAAGGAGAAATGTATTTTCAGACCTACAGAAAATATACCAATAAGAAAGACAACGGATATGACCCGGACCAATATTCAAGGTTTTGTAAAGTGATCAACTATGGACGATTCATTTATTTTGAAGAAAATATGAAAGGCTTATGGTCAAAGGCATTCTTAGGCGCATTAAGTCCTCTTACCTACTCTATCAATGGAAAAACCAAAGGCATTGTTTTAGATCTGGACAACAAAGAATTTAATATTCTGCAAAATTGTGAAGATTTGAATGATTTCCTATCCAAACATAATATTCCGGAAATTCAATGTAATTCAGAAACCTATACCATTGCAGATCTGAGAGCAAAAATTGAAGAAATCAATCTGCCGTACCGCTAGCCTGCTGTACCGGTTTACATTGACAATATATTTAAAGCCGTTCCGTTTTAAGAACGGTTTTATTACTTTTAGCTGATGAAAAAAACGCTCACCTTACTCTTAACTTTTCCATTTATTTTTCTGACAGCTCAGGATAATGATAATGCATGTAAATATATTTCCGAAGAACTTAAAGAAAAACCTTTGGAATGCATTGACAAATCAACATATAAAGAAAACGATGAAGTCTATCAGATTTTCAAATGGTCTGCATTTAAAGACAATTATTTAATCAGAATTGAACACACTGGGAATAAATATATTCTTGTCAAAAAGAAAATATTTACAGGAGAATATGATCAGAAGACAGGTGAAAAAATAGATTCAAGGTTTACAGTTCTTGTACAGAAAAATTTCACTCAAAAGCAATATGTACAATTTACGAAGTTGTTATCTGAAAACCATTTTTGGATCAACAATGACTATGATGTTCCTTCAACATGTACAGATGGGAGTGGAATATTTATTCATGCCCTTAAGAAAAATAGTTTTCTGAAAATGAGTAATGGCAATTGCTCTCCCAAACACGAGTATTTAAATACTTTATATCAAAAAATAACGGAACTGTTTAATCTATAAAGAAAGGATGTTGATAGAAATAATAATGAACTCAAAAAATGAAAAAGATCATTGCCCTCACCACTGTTATCTTAATTCTTACCCTTTATAACTATCCTATTTTTGACGACAAAAAAATCACATTTGCTGTTATTTTTCTTTGCTTTGTTATGATCATATTTTCGGTAGCAAAACTGTATTCTTCTGATGAAAAAGAAGATTATGATTCAGTTGAAAAAGAAATGGACAGGCTGCATGAAGATAATGGGATATTTGAATATACAATCGATGGATTTTACTTTAAACAAAAAAATATTACAGAGTTTATAAAATGGGATGAAATTATTTCAATATATTCTTTCCGTATTCCATCTCCATTCAGTGAAAGAAAACAATCCGGGCTGGAAATTATTACCGAAAGAAAAAGCTATGAATTTGATTATAATGTAACCCCGGGAATCGTAAGGCTTACCGATCAACTTTACAACTATCTTCCGGACTGGGAAGAAGATTCACCCATGGAGATAAATAATTTTGGTCTTGAGAAGACAAAGTTGTATGAAAGAAAACCTTTACAGTAATCGATCAGACATGCCAGTCATCCTTGAAATTAAAAACAAAACCAATTGGCTGCTCGCCTTTGTAACAAGTGTAGGCTTACTCATTTTGTTTTGTATAATTCTTATCATCGTCTCTATTGGATTTCTCCAACCTGCAGGTTTCATCTCTTTCGCACTTCCTTTTGCTGCCTTCTTTATTTTTATTCTGGATATCTGGTTATGGAATAATTTTGGAAAAACAGTTCTTACTATGAATCCCGAAAGCCTGACTGTACACTATAAAAACAAATTATTCACAAGTCCTAAAACTTATCTGAAAGAAGAAATAGATCGTATTGAAACGGAAAATTTTGAAGTAGAAAGGCATCAATTGGGGGTCCGTTACCATTTTTCAATAAGTGGTTCAACCTATTCTGTTATTTTTATACAAAAAGACAGCGAAATAAGAATCGTAGACTGGATCACGAAAGATAAGGCAGATGAAATTGCAGGTGAATTAAAAAAAATGTGGTATTAAAATACAAGGTATATGTAATACGAGTTGCTAAAGCATTTAATTAAAATTCCTCCAATCCCTCATCTTCAAAAATATTTCTATTACCCCATGTAATATTATAACACTTAAAAGTGTCTTATTTAAAAAATTACATGAAGTCTATTTTAACCTGCATTATTTTAGTGCTTGCAGCAAGTCCTCTTTTTTCTCAGAAATCCAAAAAACTGGAACAGTTATTCTCAACGTATGAAAAAGCCGGCTTGTTCAGCGGTTCTGTTCTGATTGCTGAAAAAGGAAAGATTATTTTTGAAAAAAGTTACGGCTATAGAAATGCGCCTAAAAAACTTAAAAACACCAATAACAGCCTTTACCGGGTTTTCTCTACCACAAAAATGTTCACTGCAACAGTTCTTTTTCAACTGGAAGAACAGGGAAAATTATCTTTGAATGACAAACTTTCAAAATATTATCCTGACTTTCCGAAAGGAGACAGCATCACTTTAGCCAACCTGCTTTCCCATACCTCAGGAATTCCCAATGATACCAATTCTGAGTATACTGTAGATGAAGAAACATTTTTTAAATATATTTCCGCAAAACCATTGAATTTTTCACCTGGTAAAGATTGGGATTATTCCAATTCCGGCTATTATATTCTCAGTTATATTATTAAAAAAGTGACCGGTCTGAATTATGATAAAGTGATAGAAAATAATATACTAAAACCCCTGAAAATGGATCACAGTGGATTCAACTTCAATACTGTTACCGATGAAAATAAAGCATTCGGATATGAATTTTTATCTGATAATAGTTCAAACGAAGCATTACGTTTCAAAACCGATCATCCTTTTGGAGCAGGGGCCATGTATTCTACTGTAGAAGATCTTTTTAAGTTCAATGAAGCGCTGAAGAATTACACGCTCCTGAAAAAAGAAACAACTGATAAAGCTTTTACTCCTTATCTTAAAGATCATTACGGATTAGGCTTTCAGATTTCGACTGTTTTTGATAAAAAACGGGTAGGTCATGATGGCGGCGGGCCAGGTTACAGAAGCAGATATTACAGAATTTTGGAAGATGATATTTGTGTGATTGTAATTTCAAATTCAGAATTATCACACACCGATTTTATTTTTCCTCTGGTAGAAAAAATACTGTACAATAAGCCTTATACCATTCCAGCCATTGCAAAAGTGAGTGTGGAGGATTTAAAAAAACTGGAAGGAGTTTATTCCACTGAAAATTCAAATTTTTATATAAACAGCGCTGATGGATTTCTGGTTTTCAAAGAAGGCAGTTATCCTAGAAACGCCTTATTGCCAAAAAGCAAAACATCATTTCAACTGGATGATAAATTTACCTGTACATTTAAACCTGATCAAAACGGAAAAATAGATACTATTGTTATTCAGTTTTGGGATGGAACGGTGAAAACAGCTAAAAAAAATAAACAAAACCTTTCCTGGGGAATCATAGGAAATGCTACTCCTAATGGTTGGGATGGAAAAGATATCCCACTACAGACAAATCCCAAAACCCCGAATATTTATTTTCTGAAAAACTATAAACTGAATAAAGGCGATTTAAAATTCAGATTTAATAATGATTGGGGATACAGCCTCGGACTGAATAATGATAATAAAAGTCTTGCCTTTGATGCATATGCCTTCCCAATCAATGAAGACGGATTTTATGATATTGTTCTCGACATGACCAATGCAGTGAAACCAACTTTCAGTATCAAAAAATCAGTTCAATAAAAACAGCAATTACGTAGTAAAAAAAGTATCTTCAACCGCACTGTTTCGAGTGCGGTTTTTATTTTTAATATCCGTTGATATTTTTTATTACTTTTATGTCACACAAAACCAAACCACAAAATATAATCTATGCCTCATTTTATTATAGATTGTTCACAGGATATTCTTCAGCTGAGAACGCCCGAAGAATTAATGGATGCACTATATGAAACTGCTGATGCAACGGGCCTGTTTGCTCCCAACGATATCAAAGTCAGACTTAAGCCCTATCAATATTATAGATTAGGTATTCAGAAAAAAAACTTCCTGCACGTCTTCGGATATATTATGGAAGGCCGTACTCCAGAACAAAAAGCCCATCTTTCCAAACAGATCTGCACCAAACTTTCTGAATTGCTGGCTGATATTTCTTTTCTTTCTGTAAGTATTAATGATTTTGAAGCCGCTACATACAGTAACAAAGCTCTCATTAATTCTGAAAACACAGATAAAGACCCGCATTTCGGACTCTGATATCTTCTTTTTTTTAACCAACACCAACTAAATACTAATATTATGAGCTTAAAAACATTAGTCAACAAAAGCGTACAGTACAATAATTGGGTAGTCAACAAATATATTGACTGGTTATCCACAAAGTCTGATGAACAACTTAATCAGGAAACAATTTCAAGTTTTCCCACTATCCTAAAAACTTTACACCATATCTGGCAGACCCAGGAATACTGGTGGAGTCACATTTCTGAAAAAAATGATTTCGATTTTACTAAAACTACAGAAACTACGGATAAAGAAGATGTTTTCAATGCTATTAAAAACAATTCACAAAAGCTGGTAGATTATGTGGAAAGCCTCACTGAAGACGATCTTTCAAAGAATGTAAAGATAGAGTCTCAATGGTTTCAGTGTGATTTTTCAAAATATGAATACATTCAGCACGCCATTCTTCACGGGACTTATCACAGAGGGCAGATCGTAACGATGGGACGAAATATCGGAATAACAGACGCTCCTATGACAGATTTCAACTTCTGGAATATTTATAAGGATAAGCAGTAATATTATCCGTTTTGTGGATAAGTCTGATAAAGAATTTCAGAACCTCAGTATAAACCTAATTAAATCACTGATTTTAAATAATTTAAATTAAAAACATCCCGTTATCCACATCTTGAAAAATTTGTGGATAACTTTTCATACTTCAATATACTTCTGTGGATAGACTATGGATAAGTTTTTCATCCATTACAATAAAACCTTATAATCATATTAAAATCAATCACTTATACCATATATTAATTTACTATAGATTTCCACAATATAAAATCATGTGGATAAGTTTTGTGGATAACTTATCTACATTTTCCAGTATTAATCTTCACTTATACACATTTACAATTCTTATATGATCGCTGTGATTTTGTAAATTTGATTCATCATACACCAATACTCTTAATTTAAATGGAAAAATACACCGTATCATCAGATGGTCAGAAAATTCACTATAAAGAATCAGGCAACGGAAATACCACCTTAATCTTTGTGCATGGATGGCTAGGCAATACCGAATGGTGGGCAAGTCAACAGGAAAATTTCAAAAATAAATATCATATTATCCAGATAGATCTTGCGGGACACGGAAAATCAGCCGCATCCAGACAGGAATGGACCAGTACCAGATATGCCGACGATATCAAAGCAGTAGCTGATGCTTCCGGTTCTCAGGAAGTTATTCTTGTTGGCCATTCTATGTCCGGAGCTTATGTACTTGAGGCCTCATTGAAAATCCCACAGGTAAAAGCCTTAATTCTCATTGATACATTGAAAAATTTAGATGAATCTTATACGGAAGAGCAGACCGAAGAAGTTTTATCATTGTATAAATCTGACTTTAAACACACTGTGGAAAACCTTCTGCCACAATATCTGTTTGTTGAACAAACTCCTTCTGACGTAAAAGAAAGATTACAATACGAATTTCTTCAGAATGAACCTGAACTGGCAATCAATGTCCTCAGACCATTGTATAAAACTGATTTCAGAACAATTGCAAAGCAAGTTCAAGTACCCGTGATAGCGATCAATTCTGACGCTTCTCCTACAGATGTGGAAGCTAACCGCCAATATTTAAAAAACTATGATTATGTTACCATTGAGGGAGTCGGACATTATCCTATGTTGGAAAAACCGGATGAATTTAATGCGATTCTTGATGGAGTTATCAAAAAATTAATCTAATATTTAATGATGCAGAATACCAAAATTTTCACAACGGCTTTTGCCAGTGTTTATCCACATTATATTCAAAAAGCAGAAAAAAAGGGACGTACTAAAGAGGAAGTACATGAAATTATATTCTGGCTCACAGGATATAATGAAAAAGGACTGCAGGAAATACTGGATCACAAAATTGATTTTAAAACTTTTTTTGAACAGGCTCCGCAGATGAATCCTAATGTTTCATTGATTACAGGTATGATTTGTGGATATCGTGTAGAAGAAATTGAAGATGAGCTTATGAGAAATATCCGCTATCTGGACAAACTGATTGATGAGCTGGCAAAAGGAAAGAAAATGGAAAAAATTTTGAGAACAGCTTAAAAAATAAATATCCTTTTATGATCTTATAAATCTGAAATATCTCTTCTCCATTTCAAAAAACTTCCCGAAATTAGCGGTCTGTGCGTTAAATACTATTCAATGAAATAAAAATTTAAATTACAACATACAGCAAAACTTAGTATAAGTTTTCTTCGGGGCAGGGTGAAATTCCCTACCGGCGGTTACAGTCCGCGACTCCTTTCTTATGAAGGGACTGATCTGGTGAAATTCCGGAACCGACAGTTAAAGTCTGGATGGGAGAAGAAAATGAGATGACCAATAAGATTCCTTATGGACTCTTATTGCGTTGTATTTCATTTCCATGTACCGAAGACTATTTTAACTTTTAAAAGTAAAATAACATGGAAAAATTATTAGAACAATTCGGAGCAACCTCCAAAGAACGTGTAGAAAAAGCACTTTCAACTTTACAACAGGGAAAAGGTATTCTACTGGTAGATGATGAAAACCGCGAAAACGAAGGCGACATTATATTTCCCGCTTCCACAATTACAGAACAGGACATGGCACTTCTGATCCGCGAATGCAGCGGTATCGTCTGCTTATGTATTTCTGAGGAAAAAAGCCGCCACCTCAACCTTCGTCCGATGGTAGAAAACAACAATTCAAAAAATCAAACTGCATTCACCATTTCCATTGAAGCCAGAGAAGGTGTGGAATCAGGTGTTTCTGCTAAAGATCGTGTAACAACAATCAGAACTGCTGTAGCAGCAGGTGCTCAGGCAGAGCACATTGCAAGTCCGGGGCATGTTTTCCCTCTGATTGCCAGAAAAGATGGTGTATTTGAAAGACGCGGGCATACCGAAGGCAGCGTAGACCTTGTAAAAATGGCCAATCTGGGTGATGATGCCGTACTTTGTGAACTGACCAATGAAGACGGTTCTATGGCAAGACTTCCGGAAATTGTAGACTTTGCTATCAAAAAAGGGATGAGCGTTGTGACCATCGAAGACATTTATGCTTATCGTAAAGTGGTGATGAGCAATTAAACTTAAATATTTTTAACGCACAGAGGCGCCTGCTGATATGATCAGCAGGTGTTTTTGTTAAAAATTTAATCAAAAACAAATAAAATTAACATTTTGATACCATATTTTAATTATTTTTAACAAAAAAAATCTTGACTATGAAAAAATCTTTACTCCTTTTATTAGGAGCTTCTGCAATGTTTTCTGCGCAGATCACGCTTACAAAAGCAGCCAATGACCCTATTTCCGGAAACGTTGTCAATTACAATCACGTAACCGGAGTAGTAAACAACTCTGCAACAGGGGCTAATGCTACATTTTCAAACGGAGGTCTTACCATGGGAGTTTCATCAGTAACGACTTATTCGACTCCTACTTCTGCTGAAATAACAACTTTTCCGGGTTCAACTATTAAAATGGCAGATGGGGCAACAACCATTTATTACAAAGCTTCTACTACTAAACTGGAAATCACGGGAATTGTAAATCCACAGGCAACTTTAAATTTTAACGTGGATAATGGTACTTATAATAGTTATCCATTGACCTATGGACCTGCCCAAAATGATACAGCCAAAGGAACTTTCTCTTCATCTTCTGCCAATGGACTGTTCAGCGGTACAATGGCTGCCATTGCTGATGCATACGGAACGCTCATTATAGGGAACCAAACATATAGTAATGTTCTTAGAGTAAAATATACACAGAACTTTAATCTATATGCATCTTTTGATATTATTTATGCTAACCCTATTGGAACAGTTACCAATACAGCCTATGCTTATTACGATGCTTCTCACAGATATGCTTTGCTAAATTCTACAAGCGGAAATATCAGTGTTCCTTTGTTAAGCATCAACCAGACAGTAGCCACTGCATTAGCTTTAAACGAAGCATTTCTGGCAACTAGCAATGCTGCCGTGAAAAAAGAAAACTTAATGGTTTATCCTAACCCTGCACAGGACTTTATCGGCTTTAAAGGAAATACAGACCATTATTCCAAAGCAAATATTTACAGCCTGGATGGGAAACTGGTTAAAACTTCCGATGTAAAATCAGGAAATATTCAAATCTCAGACCTTCCGCCAGCTTCTTATTTCATCGAGATCAGTGGAAAAAATGCTGCAGACACAAAGAATACAAAATTCATCAAGAAATAATAAAAACAAAATCCCCGCTCCTACAAATGAGCGGGGATTTCTTATTAACATTTCAAAATTGCTTTTAAAAAGTAGCTGCAGGAGCTGTTTCGTTATTAAGCTTCCGCTGAAGTTCCGTCTTTTTCCCTTTAGAAAAATCATAGCTTAATCCTAATACAAACATGGATTTATTATTCATAATCTGAGTATGAATTTTATAATCCACTAAGCTTTCCGGTAAACTTTTCGTTTTATATTCCGAAGGCATACCTATCCAGTACATTCCTGTGGAAAACGTCCAGTTCTTGTGTTTATAGCTTACAAAAATATTATTCTGATTTTCGTTTGTATTGAGAAAAGCTCCATTAAGATTATATACCGGAATATTGAACTGATATTGAAGTGAGAAGGATTTATATTCTGAAGAAAGCGAAAAATAATTTCCTAAAAAATCATTCTTAATCAAAGCGCCGGTACTGGTTTTTACCGTTTCAGAAGTAGGCGTAATCACAGCTTTTATTACAAGCAGGCTATTTCCGAAAGGTTTATAAGATCCTGTAAGCTGTACTCCATACCGCTGTCCGTTTTTACCGTTTTCATAGGTCAGTGCATAGCCTCCCAATACGTCATCCTGAACATAATACTGATTGATTACCCTGTTGGTATACCGGTAAAATAAACCTGCATTGAAATCAAAATATTTATTATTAAAAGAATAGGTCAGGTTGTTAGAAAATACCTGCTGAGATTCTAAAAAAGGATTTCCTCTTTGGACAATATTAGGAGCAAGCTGCACCACATTACTGCTCAAAGCATTACTCCATGGGCTTACCGGATTATAACTTGCTGTAAAACGAAGGTTCTGATTGTTTTTAAGTTGATAGGCTAAAATCACTTTTGGAGTAAAAGTCCATTCATCAAAAGTATTCTCTGCACTTTTGTTGTGGATATTCGTTAGACCAGCTCCGATACGGTAGCTGAATTTATCAATTTTCCCTGCAAACTCTGTGTAAAAATACTGTTCCAGATAATTGACACTGTATTGAGAATATCCGGCAAGATTATTCAGATCATTTGAAATAGAGGACCTGGAGATACGATATCCGGATGAAAGTTTCCCTGCTTTAAAATCATGAGTATGGGCAAGTTCTCCTACCAGACTCGTTTGCTTTGCCTTTAAAACCATATCATTATCATATACTGAAAGTCCTGAGCCCTCAATCCACTCCTTCGCTGTTTCTGAAGTATTAGTCGTGTAATGAGAACCTACTACATTAATGCTCAGCTCATCTTTTTCACCAATCTTTTTAGAGTAATAAAGATCCAGCTTAGGAATCACATAATCCGAACCGTTATTTTTAAACATTGCATGTTCTTCCTTCAGATCATCCTCACTAAAGACACTCTGCCCTACTCCTTTTGAAAATCTGCTGAAAATATCCATATTCAGTTTGGCCTGAAAAGCATAATCATCAGGAACGAGTCTGGTATAACGTATAGCAACATTCTGGAAAGTATACCCGAAATGATCTTTCCTATTCTCATCAGAACGATAATGCTTTCCGTTCAGCTGGTAATCATAAATACTGTTTACTCTTCGGTCATCATAATCCCTCAGATTCAGAGAATATTCAAGTCCGAAATTATTTTTCCCTTTGGTATAATTGGCATAAGCAGAGCCATTCACAAACCCCGTATTGAGAGCTGTAGAAACATCAGCCCCGAACACATATCCAGTTTCTGTAGATTTCGTCAGAATATTAACTACAGTATCTGCCCTTGTTGCCCATCTTGCCGGCGGAATATCATAATACTCAACCTTCACAACCTCACTGGGAGCTACACTTCGGATCTGCATATCTGTAGCCTCAATCCCGTTGATCAGAAATAATGTAGTCCCTCCTTTCGTACTGGTAATAGTATTCGCTACCGGATCCAGCTGTAATTCCGGAAGGGTACGAAGCAGATCTTTTGCATAGCGTGCTCTTTCCAATGCTTCTTTATCAAAAGTATAAACGGCTTTATCCGCAAACTGTTTTTTACGTTGTGATTTTAAAATAACTTCCTGAATCTCTTTTGTTGCTGCAACATCGGCTGTATCATTTTTATTCTCCTGGGCAAAAGTAAAAGCTCCGCAAAGAAAGAATATGGTATAAATAGTTTTTTTCATATCAAAAGATGAATTATACTATTAGGACAATCAATCCCCGATGTGTATTACATTGATGATCGCTAACATTCAAGATTTGTCAATAATTTTTCTTTAAATTCTAATTATTATGTTAAATACAGCCCGTTTTTTGCTGGTACGATTTAACACCACAAAATATTAAAGTCATGAAAAAAGCATTCATATTAATTCCGTGCTTTCTTTTTTCAATATTGGAAGCTCAGGAAATCCAAAACAATTCGGCAGAAAAGATGAATATCATCAAGACCAATGTTACAGCCTACGCTTTCAGAAACATTAACCTGTCTTATGAGCGGGCTATCAATCAGTGGTTTTCGGTAAATATCGGTTTCGGGACAATGCCTGAAGGGAAAGTACCATTCATCAATGCCTTTTTGAAAGATGAAGATGAGAAAAGGTTTCGGAATCTTAGGGTAAAAGCCACCAATTTTACCATAGAACCCAGGTTTTATATTGGTAAAGGCTACGGAAAAGGATTTTATTTTGCACCTTATTATCGGTATTCAAGCGTCACATCCAATACTTTTGATTTTTATTATGATTATAATGGTCCGAATGGGGTTACCTATCAGATTCCTCTTAAGGGTCAGGGAGATACCAAAGGAAACAGTGGAGGCCTGATGGTCGGAGTACAATTCTTTCTCACCAGAAGTCAAAATCTTGTCCTGGATTTTTGGATTGCAGGTGCTCACTACGGAAGCGGAAAAGGTGATTTTATGATGACCTCAGATTATGTATTGACTCCTGACATGCAGGCTCAATTAAAAAAAGAAATAGAAAATCTGGATATTCCTTTTGTAGATTATACTGTGGAAACCAATGCCAACGGAGCCAAAATAAAAGTGGATGGTCCGTGGGCAGGCTTCAGAAGCGGACTTTCTATTGGATATAGATTTTAAAAATTTACCCATACCCATTATTCAACCGTTCTTTTTCAGAAAGGTTTATTTTTTCTGAAATTTGTATCTTGGATGCCAAAACTTGTCTGAATAACATTTATGAATTCATCCTCTATTACTACCGGCCAAAGAATCAAAGCCATCATTGGCGGATCTATAGGAAATCTTGTAGAATGGTATGATTGGTATGCCTATGCAGCATTTGCCATTTATTTTTCACATTCATTTTTTCCGGATTCTGATATGAATGCACAGCTGATGAATACAGCGGGAATATTTGCGGTAGGTTTTCTGATGCGCCCCATTGGAGGCTGGATATTCGGAAGTATTGCGGACAAGATCGGAAGAAAAAAGGCAATGACACTTTCTGTACTACTCATGTCATTCGGATCTCTGCTGATTGCCCTTACTCCTACTTATAAGACTATCGGAATCCTGGCTCCTGCTTTATTACTGGTCGCCAGATTATTGCAGGGATTGAGCGTGGGAGGTGAATACGGAGTTTCCGCCACTTACCTCAGCGAAATGGCATCGGAAGATAAAAGGGGATTTTATTCCAGCTTTCAGTATGTAACGCTGATCGGAGGCCAGCTGATTGCATTGGGAATACAATTGATTTTACAGAAACTTCTTTTAACAGAGACCCAGCTTGAAGAATGGGGCTGGAGAATTCCTTTTGTTATTGGAGCATTACTCTCTGTTATCGCTTTATATTTAAGAGCCAATCTTCATGAAACCGAAGCATTTGAGAATAAAAAAGAACTTAGTGAAAAGAAAAAGGGAACGGTAACAGAACTTCTCAAGCATCCAAAAGCTTTGCTCACAGTAGTGGGGCTGACATTAGGCGGAACTCTTGCCTTCTACACTTATACTACTTATATGCAAAAATTCCTAGTGAACACCGTTCATCTGACTAAAGAGCAATCTACCCTTATTTCATTTATTTCATTATTTATATTTGCCTGTCTGCAGCCTGCTTTCGGAGCATTATCAGATAAAATCGGAAGAAGGCCGCTACTTTTAGGCTTTGGGATTTTAGGAACGTTATTCACTGTACCTCTGCTCACTGCTTTAAGTACGACAACTTCAGTGTGGACCGCCTTTTTCCTGATTATGGCATCCCTGATCATTGTCAGTGGATATACCTCTATCAATGCTGTTGTAAAAGCAGAACTTTTCCCTTCTGAAATCAGGGCGCTGGGTGTGGGACTTCCCTATGCACTTACAGTAGCTATTTTTGGAGGAACAGCAGAATATATTGCCTTATGGTTTAAGCAGACAGGAACCGAAAATTATTTCTACTGGTACATTACGGGATGTATTTTATTTTCTCTGATCGTTTATGCCGGAATGAAAGATACGAAAGACACTTCCACATTAGATAAAGACTAATATTATACTGTCTTATAAAAACTGTGCGCCGCAGATTCTCTGCGGCGCACAGTCTATTTCTTAATGATAGGCTTGCTTAAATTTTTCAATCATATTGTCCAGATTATGACGCTGAACATAGATACTTTTTACCTCTTCATACCTCGGCGATTTATAGAAAACCTCATGGAAATCCATACTTCCGTTTCCTACTTTTACAACTTTCTGTACTTCGATATTTAACTTTTTCAATTCGTCTCTGAAGACTTTAAATTCATCTTGGATACTACTGCTCATTAATATTTCTAGTTTTTTAGTTAAAAATTACGTTTACCCCTTCCAATGTAAGGGGTAACCTCTTAAATTCAGAATAAAGTTAGTAAATTTATCAACACAAAATAACACTTTGACAATATTTTATTGTTTTTTTTACAAATAGGCAGTAAACTTTTATCTTATTAATGCATATTCCGTATTTTTAACTCGTCAAAAAATCACAACAACGTTATACAAACTATGAATAGTAAAGCATTTTTCTCTTTATTCCTTTTAACACTGCTTACTTTCCTGCATGCACAAAAAATGGAATTTAAGGCACCTGATTATTCTTTAATTCAAAAAAATATTGAAGATAAAAACTCGGAATTCTATTATCCGAAGCTTTTAAAAAGATTAAAACAGAATGATACACTTCTTACAAGCAGTCAATATCGCCATCTTTACTTCGGTTACACCTTTCAAAAGGAGTATCATCCCTATAAAATCGGGAAGAAGGCTGAAGAGGTTGCCAAATATTATCGAGGGGAAGGTATTTCACAAAAAGATCTTTCCAAAGGGATCCAATTATTTCTGGATGCATTGGATGAAAACCCTCTGGATCTGCGTGCCATGAATTATCTTGCGTATCTGTATCATTTAAATAAAGACGACGCCACTGCTGAAAAAATCGCTGGAAATTTCCACGGATTATTAAACGCTATTCTCACTTCCGGTGATGGATTGAAATGTGAGACAGGATTTCATGTTATTTCCGTTACTGATGAATATGCGCTTTTGAACAGGTTTCAAATGGAAACCACGGCACAAAGCCATAATGGAAAATGTGATTATCAGGAATTTGAAAAAGATAAGTACAAAATCCCGGGATTTTATTTTGATATCAGCAGATTTTATGGAAAAATATTAGATTAATCTTTCTGATATTGTATTCACAAGCTCACTAAGATTTACTGATTAACAATAAATTTCTAAACCATTTTCATATAATTTCTCCCTAATGACAAGGGTTTCGGGGCAAGGAGGAATATTTTTTCAAAAAAAAATCAAAATCTAGTGTAACATTTTTTCAAGGCTTGTCTCTAAAAGACAAATAAACCTTAAAACTTTAGAAATCATGAAAAAATTTACATTCCTTCTTATCATCATGTTATTTTTTTTAGCGGTATGCAATATATTCGGTCAGGAAACACAGTATCCGTTTGAAGTAGAGAAAACCGGAAAAGGAAATCAGTCTTTACTATTTATACCGGGGTTTGCTTCTTCCGGAGATGTATGGAACGAAACGACTGCAAAATTTGAAAAAAACTTCACTTGTTATACTTTAACGATGGCAGGATTTGCCGGAACAAAACCACAGGCAGACGCCAGCTTTAAAGATTGGGAAAAAGGAATTGCGGCTTATATAAAGAATAATAAAATAAACCAGCCTATTATCATCGGACACAGTATGGGAGGCGGCCTTGCTCTTGCCATTGCCGCAGATTATCCTGAGCTGGTAGGGAAAATCGTCATTGTAGACGCTCTGCCTTGCCTGGCTGCCATATCCAATCCTAATTTTACCTCTAAAGAAAATAATGACTGTTCCTCTACCATTACTCAATTAACGGCTATGAGTGATGATCAGTTCCGCAATATGCAGACACAGACTATGCCGCGTCTTATGGCAGATCCTTCTATGCAGGAAACGGTGATCAACTGGAGTATGAAATCTGACCGAAAAACATTCGCCAAAATGTACTGTGATTTTTCCAATACCGATCTGAGAGATAAAATAAAAAATATACAGTGCCCTTCTCTTATTCTTTTGGAATCTTTTTTTGCCAATATGAAACCTTCTATTGAAGACCAGTACAAAAATTTAAAAAATGCCAATATGCAGTATGCTTCAAAAGGATTACACTTCATCATGTATGATGACAAAGATTGGTACTTTAATCAGCTTACTCACTTTTTATCTGCGAAATAATGGCTTTTGAAGAGATATACGAACTCTACTGGCAAAGGATATTCCGTCTGTGCATGGGATATGTGAATGACACTAACCTTGCTCAGGATCTTGCCCAGGAAACCTTTATCATTGTATGGCAGCAGCTTCCGAAATTCAGAAATGAATCCAGCATAGGAACATGGATATTCAGAATTGCTTCTAATAACTGTCTCCGGCAGATTGAAAAGGAAAAGAAATTTACCAAAACAGATCTGCCTATTAATCTGGAAGAAAAAAAGCAAGAATCCATGGAACCACAGATACAAATGCTGTATCAGTTTATTTCGGAGCTGCCGGAAACGGACAGAATTATTATTTCATTGGAGCTGGAAGAGGTAAAGCAGGCTGAGATCGCCCATATCGTGGGACTTTCGGAATCCAATATACGGGTAAAAATTCACAGGATAAAAGAAAAATTAACACAAAAGTTTAGAGAAAATGGATACTAATATCGATTTCAAAAATATATGGAAACAGCAGACTTCCAACAAACCCAATATGGAAGAACTTCTTGGAAAGCTGAAAAAATTCAGGAATCAAAATCTGCGTAAACTGATCCTGGCTAATATTGCATTAATCACCACTTCATTATTAATTATTTATATCTGGTATCGCTTCCAGCCTCAGATGATGACTACAAAAATCGGGATTGTGCTTGTCATTCTGGCCATGGTGATGTTCCTTTTTGCTTATAACAAAATGTTTATGGTTTTTTACAAGATTGATCAGACCCAGTCGAACAATGAGTATCTCCAGAGTTTATATGTGGTAAAGAGTAGGCAGAAGTTTATGCAGACCACCATACTCAACTTATATTTTATTATGCTATCTCTGGGAATCTGCTTTTATATGTATGAATATACGTACAGAATGACGTTGGGATCAGGTATTCTGACCTATGCGGTAACATTCGCATGGATTGCTTTCAATTGGTTTTATTTAAGACCCAAAACAATAAAGAAACAACAGGGAAAACTTAATGAATTAATTGATAAATTTGAAGAGATCAATAATCAATTAAAAGAATGATGAGTTCTTCTGACAACAAAAACCACTGGGAAAACGTATATGAATCCAAAAATCCTGACCAGGTAAGCTGGACTCAGAAAAAACCACAGACTTCCCTTGACTTTATAAAATCTTCAGGATTGGGAAAAGATGCTAAGATTATCGATATTGGCGGTGGCGACAGTAACCTTGTTGATTTTCTTCTTGAAGAAGGCTATAAGAATATTACTGTCCTTGATATTTCTGCCAAAGCACTGGAGAAAGCACAGAAAAGACTGGGAGATGCTGCGGGTAAAGTGAAATGGATTGCAACTGATATTACCGCTTTCAAACCAACGGAAACTTATGATATCTGGCATGACAGAGCTGCTTTTCACTTCCTTACTACATCGGAACAGGTTTCAAAGTACGTAGATATTGCTGAGAAACATGTTAATAACTTTATCATCATTGGAACTTTTTCTCAAAACGGTCCTGCCAAATGCAGCGGGTTGGATATCCAGCAGTATGATGAGGAATCATTATATAAAAAATTTGAAAAAGGTTTTACAAAAGTAAAGTGTGTTACTGAAGATCATATCACTCCTTTTGAAACGGTTCAGAATTTTGTTTTCTGCAGTTTTGAAAAGAAATAAAAATAGGATATGTACCATTAACCCTTTATTAACACACCAATAAGTGACAAATTAGTTTAAAACAAATATATTTACATTTTGATATAAATATTATTAAACTAATTTCTATGAAAAAACTTTTTTTTGCTTCAGTGCTGGCAATTTTAGCAACTTCCTGCTCTAATGATGAGAGTGAAAATATTGCTTTACAAGTTCCAGCGGAAGCCGTATCCAATCAAACGCAGGCTAAAGGAGTTATAGAACCTGCTCCCAGTAAAAATGGAGATTTTATTAAAGTAACTGAAAACGGAAATGTTTTTTATTGCTTTCTTTTTAGAGGAAGCTGGAGACATGTAGATTCAGAAATGACGTGGAATGGTCTTTTTACTTCCCCGAAGACCTTCAGATATACATTTAACTCTTTTAATGAAGCCACTGTACTTACCAGAAAAGGATTCGATAATCCACTGTTTGCAGATAATGGTTTAATCCGTGATGCAACAACCGGAAAGATTTATTTTAGAGAAGGCAATACCCTGAGATGGATTATCAGCATGGAAATTTTTAATGCTTATAAATTCAATATGGCTGCTGTACAAAATGTAAATGACATTTCAAATTATACAGTTTTATCTGACATCAACTAATAAAGATACAATGGCTTAGAATATATTTTTCTAAGCCATTTTTTTATTGTAATTATTTTTTAGTCATTGATTTTTCAATCAAATTTAGTCTTGCCATTTATTTTCTCATTTTATAAGCCAGATTTTGTAATAAGTCCTGATGGATTATGATTCTTTTTCCTCCTCTATTTCCACCTCATGACGCAGCTGAGCTTTGTAAAGAGTAGCATAATACCCGTTTCTGTCCAGAAGCTCAAGATGCCTGCCTTCTTCTACAATTTTACCATGCTCCATCACAATGATCTTATCGGCTTTTTCAATCGTGGAAAGTCTGTGGGCAATAATAATGGATGTTCTGTTTTTAGTAATTTTTTCGGTTGCTCTCTGGATCAGTTTTTCACTTTCGTGGTCAATAGAAGATGTAGCTTCATCCAAAATTAAAATTTTCGGATCCGATAAATAGGCTCTCAGGAAAGACAGCAATTGCCTCTGCCCTAAAGATATTGACGAACCTCTTTCGCTCACTACATAATCATATCCGCCAGGAAGCTGCTGGATAAACTGGTCCACCTCAATTTCCCGGGCACCTGCTTTTATTTTATCCAAAGTGATGCTGTCATCTCCAAAAGAAAGATTTTCAAAAATACTTCCATGGAAAAGGAACACATCCTGTAAAACGACTCCGATATGACTTCTCAGGTTATAAAGCTCGTAATCTTTTAAATCCACATCATCAATCAGAATATTTCCGGAGTTGATATCATACAATCTTGTGATCAAACTGATAATGGTAGACTTTCCGGCACCCGTTGCCCCTACAATAGCTACTGTTTCTCCCGGGCTTACTTTAAAATCAATACCTTTCAGAACTTCCTGTTTTTCATCATAGGCAAAATGTACTTTCCTGAATTCAATTTTTCCGGCAAAGTGATCTTTCTTCACTGTTCCGTTATTCGGCATTCCATTTTCTTCATCCATCAATCCCAATACTCTTTCTGCTCCTACAATCCCCCGCTGGATATTGTTGAAACGGTCAGCAATCTGTCTCAAAGGACGGATCAGCATTGAAATATACTGGATAAAGGCAATTACTACCCCTGCACTGATTGTAATATATCCTCCATAGAAAAGAATAAATCCTATGAATAATGAAGAAATTAATTCTACTACAGGAAAGAACAGCGAGAAAATAAATACGGTTCTCAGCAATGCTCCTTTAAGGGTAATATTGATATCATCAAATTTCTTAAACTCAGATTCCTGTCTGTTGAATACCTGAATAATAGACATCCCGGCCAGTCTTTCCTGAACAAAAGAGTTCTGATTGGCAGTCCAGTTTCTTTCATCTCCAAAAGCTTTCTTCAATCTTTTCTGGAAAAATCTTGTAATGACTACCATTAATGGTAAAATAGCCAGCGTAATGTAACTCAGATGAACATTGGTGCTGAACATCATGATCAACACAAACACAATTCTCAGAATATCCCCGAAAACCATCAGGAAACCATCCGTATAAACAGTGGCAATTGTTTCCACATCTCCTACCGCACGCGTTACCAACTGCCCGATTGGGGTTTTATCAAAAAATGAAGTCTTAAAATAAATCAGCTTGGCATATAACCGCTCTCTGATATCCCGGATTACATTCTGTGAGATAAAATTTGAAAAATAAACCAGGAAAAAGTTTAAAATCGTTTCAGCAAACACCAACCCTACAAGGATATAGATATGCTTCATCATCAAAGCCTTATCATGGAGCTTTGTAATATCATTATCCACCACCTGCATAGTAAGATACGGCCTGTAAGTAGAAACAATCGAAAGGAATATGGAAATTATAAGGGTAAGGATGAACCATGAACGAAATTTCATTCCGATAAAGAACAGCCTTTTTATAATTCCCCAGGTATCTTGTTTTTTCATTGTACGAATCGAAAGAAAGAATTAAAATAAAATTCTATGCAAAAATAAGATTTTATAACCGGACTGCCTTTACAACTTTTGCAAATCGTCATAGAAAATTTCAGATACGTACTATTTACAAAATGAATAGCCTTAATCTGCTGATAAGCTATTTTTTGGCTGTCACAGATAAATTGACAACAGACTATTTCTTAGCATTAAAATTCGTATCCCACATCCACCAGATACAATCCATGTCCTGGTGCTGAAGTTCCTGCTGCGTTTCGGTTTTTATCTTCAATCACTGTGCGAAGATCTTCCGGTTTCAGTTTTCCGGTTCCAATTTCTACCATTGTTCCAACGATTGCCCGAACCATATTTCTGAGAAAACGGTTGGCTGAAACAGTAAATTTAAGCTCTGTTCCGTTCTGCTCCCACTCTGCTTTGTAAATTTTGCAGATATTGGTCTTATTGTCTGTCTTTAATTTCGCAAAACTGGTGAAATCTTCATATTCAAAAAGAATTTTGCAGGCTTCATTCATGGCATTAATATCCAGAGTTCTTTTCCAGTGCTGCCAGGCAGATTCCTGAGTAAATGGATTTTTTTCCAGTGAGATATAATATTCGTAGGTTCTGTACGTAGCATCAAAACGGGCATGAAAATCATCTTTTACCGGAAAAATCCTTTTAATGGAAATATCAGGTGGAAGAAAACTGTTCAGCCTGCGTGGAAGCTGATCATTTATTTCATGTTCAGTATCAAAATGGGCAAATATTTTTTTGGCGTGAACCCCGGTATCAGTTCTTCCTGCCCCTGTCGTTTTAATCTCTTCGCGCAAAATTGTGGATAACGCTTTTTCCAGCTCTTCCTGCACAGAAATGGCATCCGGCTGTATCTGATAGCCGAAATAATTCTTCCCGTTGTAAGAAAATTCAATAAAGTATCTCAATGTATTGTAATAACTCCACAAAAATACTTTAATTTAACGAAATATTTGTTGAAAAGTCTTTGAGAATATTGCACCAAATGCTTACGAAAATTCCTATTTTTGCAATCGTATGAAAAGATGGTACCTTTATCCTTTTTCCCTTGGTTATCATTTGGTAACGGGTATCCGGAACACAATGTATGATCTGGGAATTTTTAAGTCGACAAAATTCAAAACTCCGATAATCAATGTCGGAAATCTTTCTGTGGGCGGAAGCGGAAAATCGCCCATGGTGATGTATCTCGCCCAATATCTATCCAAGCATTACAGAACAGGAGTACTTTCACGAGGCTATGGAAGGCTGACAAAAGGCTACGAAGTAACCAATTATGAGAGCAACTACAAAATGGTGGGTGATGAAGCGATGCAGCTTTTTGAACGTTTTAAAAACCGTTTCGTCATTGCCGTTTCAGAAGAACGTGTTCCCGGAGCCAAAAAAGTAATTGAAGATATGGACCTTGAAGTTCTGGTATTGGATGATGCCATGCAGCACAGAGCAATCAAGCCCGGGTTCAATATTCTGATGACCGACTTTAATGATCCTTTTTTCAAGGATTATCTTCTTCCGGCCGGAGATCTGAGAGAATCAAGAGCAGGATATAAAAGAGCAGACATTATTATGGTCAGCAAGTGCCCTGATGAACTTACTGAGGAAACAAAAAGATATTATATTTCAAGAATACGACCTGCTTATGGGCAAAAGGTTTTCTTTTCATCCATTGGCTATGATGAAAATGTATACGGAAAAGATAAAATGCTTCCGGATAACAACCTCAATTATTATGATATTTTACTGATCACCGGAATTGCTAATCCTAAGCCGCTTCTGGAACATCTGGCAAAATTCTCAAAAAGGGTGAAGCATTTAAAGTTCAGAGATCATCATAATTTCACGGATGATGATATTAAAAAAATCCTTGCCGAGTATAAAAAACTGGGGGAATATAAACTGATATTAACCACAGAGAAAGACTATGTACGTTTGAAAACTTTTGACTATCTTAGAGATATTGTTTACTACTGGCCTATCAATGTACTTATTGATAAGAAAGAAGAATTCAATCAAATCATCTTAGAGTATGTTAGAAAAAATTAAAGAGACCGCAGATTTTATTAAAAATATCATTCAGGAATCTCCTGATTTTGCGGTTGTTTTAGGATCCGGACTGGGAAAGTTACAAAATGAAATAGATCCGATCCATGTTTTAGAGTACAAAGACATTCCTCATTTTCCACAGACTACAGTAGCCGGGCATACCGGAAAACTGATTTATGGACTTCTGGAAGGAAAAAAAGTGCTGATGATGAGTGGCCGTTTCCATTATTACGAAGGATATTCTATGGAAATTGTAACTTTTCCTGTGAGAGTTTTTCATGCACTCGGTATTCAAAATCTTATTCTTTCCAATGCGTGCGGAGGTGTAAATCCCGCTTACAGCGTTGCAGACATTGTCATTCTGAAAGACCATATCAACATGATGCCCGAACATCCGCTTCGTGGAAAAAATATGGATGAGCTTGGACCGCGTTTTGTGGATATGAGCGAACCTTACAACAAAAAAATGATTGCCATTGCAGAACAGACTGCAGATGATCATCATATCAAGATCCACCAGGGAATTTATGTTGCCTTACAGGGACCTACTTTTGAAACTCCCGCTGAATACGGCATGATCAAAGCCATCGGCGGAGATATGGTAGGTATGAGTACCGTTCCGGAAGTCATTGTTGCCAGGCATATGGAAATGGATGTATTCTGTATTTCGGTCATCACAGACCTTGGCGGTCCCGATATTGCTTTGGCCGTTTCACACGAAGAAGTTTTAAATGCAGCCAATAAAGCAATGCCCAATGTAATTGCTGTTGTGAAAGGTTTGATTAAAAACTACCCGTAAAATTGTTAATTCCCAAATATTACAACTGAAGTCATAATACTCTTCTCTCTCTTGGAGAACTGGCGAAAATTTAAAGAATTTTTGAAGGGGAGGTTCCCATATCCGTTCTCACCGCCATAGAATTCATCAATATTATAAATTTTTCCTAATTCATAAGAAATCAATCTCAGATTGCAATTCATTGTTTAGATTTGTACACATGAAATTGTACGAGATGAAAAAGTTGATATTAATTTTTATGATGGGCATTTTTGGAATAAGTTATTCACAAAAAGTTCCTGCCGTTCTTAAAACAGGGTTTTCAAAAGAAGCTTTACAGCAGAAACTGCAAGATGAAGAAGGAAAAGCCATTACAGTCCAGCAGATTCTTGATCAGCATAAAGGAAAAGTTTTGGTGATTGATTTCTGGGCAGGATGGTGTAGAGATTGCTTAAATGCTCTTCCAAAAGCTAAAGAATTAGAAGAAAACAACAAGAATATTGATTTTGTATTTTTATCATTAGACCGTTCAAAAGAAGGGTTTGAAAAAAGTCTTGAAAGATTTGATATGAAACACAAAGAAAATTATTGGTTTTCTACAGGCTGGAAAAATGATTTTAATAATTATGTGGATCTTAACTGGATTCCAAGATATATGGTGATTGATCAGAAATCTTCTATTGCAAAATATTACGCGATTTCTCCTGATGATCCTGAACTTCAACAAACCATCAACAACCTTTTAAAATAATTTTAATCACAAAAAAACACAGAAACTTTACCTTATTAAAAGTTTCTGTTATCTTAATACCATGATCACAAGAGAAGCTACAGAAAAGGATTTGGAAATTCTTTTAGAATTTGAACAGGGAGTCGTTGCTGCAGAAAGACCTTTCAACAGCACGCTTATTGAAGGAAAAATTCATTATTATGATTTAAACAGCCTTATACAGTCTTCAGATGCCACAGTAATTGTTGCCGAAGAAAATGATGAGGTTATCGCATCGGGTTATGCCCTGATTAAAGAATCAGAAAAATATTATAATCAGTTTGAAAAGTATTCCTATCTGGGTTTCATGTATGTAAAGCCGGAGCATAGAGGAAAAGGAATCAATAAAGTGATTACCGATGAACTTATTTCCTGGTCAAAATCAAGGGGAATCAGTGAGGTAAGACTGGATGTATATGCTCAAAATGAATCTGCCATAAAAGCTTATGAAAAGGCAGGTTTTGAACCTCACCTTCTCACCATGAGACTGAAATAGTAAAAGGATGTAAGCAGGAAGATGGGAAACTTCCATCATATAAAAAATTTACCGTAAATAAAGGAATCCATATCTTTGTATATGGATTTTTCTTTGCCTCTTCGTAAAATTATTCATGTGGATATGGACGCATTCTATGCTTCCGTGGAGCAGCATGATAATCCGGCATTGAAAGGCAAGCCTATTGCAGTTGGAGGGCAGCATCGAGGTGTAGTAGCCGCCGCAAGCTATGAAGCCAGAAAATATGGTGTACGTTCTGCAATGCCCAGCAAGACCGCAAAAGAAAAATGTCCGCATCTTATTTTTGTTCCTCCCCGATTCGCCAGATATAAAGAGATCTCAAAAAAAATCCGGGAGATTTTCTATGAATATACTGACCTGGTAGAACCTCTTTCTCTGGATGAAGCCTATCTGGACGTCACCGAAAATAAAAAAGGAATGGAATCTGCCAATCTGATCGCCAAAGAAATCCGTCAGAAAATTTTTGAACAGACAGGATTGACGGCCTCTGCAGGAATTTCAGTCAATAAATTTTTGGCTAAAGTAGCGTCAGACATCAATAAACCGAATGGCCAGAAAACAATTCACCCCGATAAAATGGAGCATTTCCTGGAAGAATTGCCCGTAGAAAAATTTTATGGGGTTGGAAAAGTTACCGCTAACAAAATGTTCAGTTTAGGAATTTATAAAGGAAAAGATTTAAAGAAAAGATCACTTGAAGATCTGGTAAGGCTTTTCGGAAAGTCTGGGAAACATTATTATAATGTAGTACGCGGGATTCATACTTCTGAAGTAAAACCTCACCGGATCCAGAAAAGTGTGGCGGTGGAAAGAACTTTTTTTGAAGATCTTCTGGATGAACAGCAGATCAGTGAAAAGCTGGAAAGTCTTGCGGAGGAAATCCATCAGAGATTACAGAAAAATAATATTCTTGGAAGGACTTTAACTTTAAAAATAAAATATAAAGACTTTTCTCTTTTTACAAGAAGTATCACCAGGGAAGATTATTTCTCGTCACCGGAACAGTATTATAACACTGGGAAAAAACTTTGGGAACTCCGCCCTTTTGATAAAGCAGTGCGCCTTCTCGGATTGTCTCTCTCTCAGTTGAATACTGAAGAAAAAAAGCAGGTTTCCGTTCAACTAAAAATCCCGTTTGAGGAATTTGAAAATGAATAGGTCATATTTTTTCGCTAACTTGTATCTACCAAATCAACAAATTTATGAACCCAACCATGATTCAGTTTTTTCACTGGTATTCTGAAGGAGACGGAAAATTGTGGAAAGAAGCCGAAAAACAGGCTGAATATCTAGCAAAACTTGGAATTACTTCTGTATGGTTTCCTCCTGCGTATAAAGGAACAAATGGCGGCTATTCTATCGGATATGATGCCTATGACCTGTATGATCTCGGAGAATTTGATCAAAAAGGGACTATCCCTACAAGATACGGCACTAAAAACGATTATACAAAAGCTATTAAAGCCTTAAAGAAACAAAATATACAGGTGATTGTAGATATTGTTCTGGGACATAAAGCTGGTGGCGATGAGCTGGAAAAATTCAAAGCGGTAAAAGTAGATGAAGAGAACAGGGAAAAAGTTATTTCCGATGTTATCGAAATTGAATCTTATACTAAATTTACCTTTCCAGGAAGAGGAAAAAAATATTCTGATTTTGAATGGAATTTCACTTGTTTCAGCGGTGTAGATTATGCAGAAGGCATGGAATCCCATATTTATAAAATACAGTCTGAATATGGAAATGACTGGGAAGAAATGATTGATGATGAAAAAGGAAATTATGATTATCTGATGTACAATGACATCGAGCACCGAAATCCTTTTGTGCGCGAAGAGCTCAATAATTGGGCAAAATGGTATTTTGACCAGACAGATTTCGATGGCGTGAGACTGGATGCTTTAAAACATATTTCTTTTGATTTTTACAAGGAATGGCTTACGCTGCTTCGTTCCAATTCCGGGAAAAATATTTTTGCTGTAGGAGAATACTGGGCTCCCGGATATCTTCATCTGCTTCAAAAATATATTGAGGTAACAGATGGATGTATGAGTCTTTTTGACAGTTCTTTACAGAATAATTTCCATACGGCTTCCAGAGAAGGTAATTCTTATGATCTCCGAAGAATTTTTGATGAAACCCTTACCCAGGCAGATCCTATGCATTCTGTAAGCTTAGTAGCGAATCATGATACACAACCTCTGCAGGATCTTGAAGCACCTGTAGAACCATGGTTCAAACCTATTGCTTATGCGCTTATTTTGTTGAGAAAAGACGGTTATCCGTGTGTATTTTATCCTGATCTTTTTGGTGCTCAATATGTAGATAAAGACAGAGAAGGTAATGATCAGGAAATTTTCATGCCTAAAGTAGACGGCATTGAAGAGCTATTAAAAGCAAGAAAAGACTATGCGTATGGTGAGCAACATGATTATTTTGAAGATGCCAACTGTCTTGGCTGGGTGCGTACAGGAGATGACGAACATACAGGATGTGCTGTTGTGTTAAGCAATAAAGATTCTTACAACAAGCCTATGGAAGTGGGACAGCTTTATGCCGGAAAAAAATTTAAAGATCTTTTGAAGCGATTCAAAGAAAAAGTAACCATTGATGAAAACGGATGGGGAAATTTTCCTGTTCCGGCAGGAAATGTAAGCGTTTGGATTCCCGAATAAGATTAATTTCAGTAAAAATAAAACGACATACATCGTCCTTAAGATGTATGTCGTTTATCTTATAGGATTTGCAGATTAACAATAAATATATCGGCAATTCCAAATATCAATAGCCCATTCGCAACATTGTCCATCTTCGTTGGAAGTGCAGCATACTTTACCCCAATTCAGATCTCCGGCCTTTATACTTTTCAGTTCTTCACGTTTAAGTTTTTTAACTGTGAAATCTTTGTTTGTTTTCATGATTATTATTTTTTATGGTTTAGTAATTAAATATACATTAAAAATTACAATTATGAATAAATATTTAACATCAATTGACTGATTGAGTATACATAATACACAATTAAATCAGAAAATAAATATTGAAAATAGAGTTAACCACCCCGTCAAAAATTCTTTGAATTTTCGACACCCCTCCAGAGGAGAGTTCCCAGTTGAGATATTTGTTAAAATTAGAAATTTTATAAGCTTGCTATGCGGTTAAATCTTTTGAAGTTCCAGGATTTCCGGTTTTTCGGAGGTATCAGCAATTTTTCCTGTTCTGGCAAATTCGGCCCATAGTGCCCTCAGCTTTTTGCCGTTCTCATGAATACGGCTCCAGGGAATATCTTTCAGCAGTTCCGAAGATTTCCACGCAGATTCGTTACCAAAGATCAAAGGGAGATCAATACAGTGGGAAGCACCAATATGATTGTCTTTCAATTTTGAATGAATTCTGAAGAGGTACACATTCCCACCGGCCTCAGCCAGATTCTGGGCAAATTGCTTTGCCGGATTTCCATAGATAAGTGCCGTAGTTTTTTCAACCGTTTTATCCATGAGCTTTAAACCCAAACCTTTTCCGAAATATTTATTTAAAGCTTCAGAGGTTTTAAGGTAAAATGCAGTTTCGTCATTATTTAAGCCTATCAGCACATCAAATTTCTGAGCATTCTTTTTCCACATTTCTACAGACTCATCTTCTTTACACAAAGGAAAATATCCATATTGTGTACCAAAGGGCATTGCAGCTTTCAAACCGTATTTTATTACAGAGGGAACAACTATTTTATAGTCCTCCACCATTTTTAAAACATCGGTTTCATCTTTCAATGCTTCCGTTTTTTTGAGAAATTCTGCAGACATTTTCTGTCTTTTATGACGTAATCCCAAAGGGGCGCTCTGGATGATCACACGCTGAAATAGATTCTCCACTCCTTCCGAAATCATTAAGTGAGCAATCGCATCTCCTCCTGAAGACTGTCCGAGAAGGGTGATATTATTTTCATCACCGCTGAAATCTGCAATATTGGTTTTTATCCACTTCAATGCTTCAATTATATCTAAAAGCCCAAGATTGGCAGGTCTTTTTTCATCTCCTCCCAGAAAGCCAAACAATCCTAAGCGATACGAAACTGAAACGACAATGATATGTTGCTCTTTTACCCATTCGGCAGGATTGGCAGTGGCAAGATCACCACAGCCTATTTCATGAGATCCTCCATGGATCCAGACTATAACAGGTAGTTTTTCATTTTCAGCAACTGTTTCAGGACGGGTTATGGAAAGATATTGGGTAGATTCATCCGGCTCAAAACTTTCAACAGGAGTTGCTCCAATCATTTTTTCTACAAGCGGACTTAAGGCCTGCGGACATACCGGCGTCTTTTCAGGAGAAATAATTACCGAAGCTAAAGAAGCCTCTATGGCAACGGGTTTCTGGAATCTTTCGGAATGGGCATATCGAATGTTTTTAGCCCTGATAATTCCTTCTTCTTTCAATGCTATAATTCTCCCAAATCGGGTCTCAAAAACCGTGGTTTCTTTCTGCGTTGGTGTCATCTTAAGAATGGTGAAAACTTTTCTGCTTAAATTTAATTATTTAAACACAAATTTCACAAATGAAAACACAGATTTCCACTATCATTATTATAGCATTTGTGAAACAGTGAGTGTTATCTGTGTTGAAAAAACTTAGTTCAGGATTTTATATTCACTTGGAGAAATGCCCACTTTTGTTTTGAATAGTCTTGTAAAATGCTGTGGATATTTGAATCCTAAATCATAGGAAATTTCACTGATTGTTTTCGCCTGATCCATAATCTGTTCTTTGGCGATATCAATAAGTTTGTTGTGGATAAATTCCTGAGCAGAAATTCCAAGTTCTTTTTTAATCAGGTCTCCAAAATAATTCGCAGATAAATTCAGTTTTTCTGCAAAGTAATTCACCATAGGGAAACCGATATTTTTAGGATTTTCCGATTTTAAATAATCATCTACCAGGTTTTCAAATTTACCGATCACTCCCTGATTGATGTGGTCTCTTGTAATAAACTGGCGGTCATAAAAACGCATACAGTAATTCAGAAAAAGCTCGATATTATTTACTATTAAAGATTTGCTGTGTTTATCAATAGACTGCTCAAGTTCCAGCTGGATATTTTTAAAGCATTCCAGAATAATTTCTCTTTCTTTTTCAGAGAGGTGCAAAGCTTCGTGTACATCATATGAGAAAAAGGAATAATCTTTAATATTCTTTCCCAAGTTTGTTCCTTTTATCAAATCAGGATGGAAAATTAATGCGGAACCTGCGGGTTGAATATATTTATCTTTGTTATAAATTCCATAGGTTTGTCCCGGGGCAATGAAAACCAATGTCCCTTCCTGATAATCGTAGCTGTGTTTTCCATACTGCATATCTCCGCACATTACATCTTTCAGAAAAACGGTATAAAACCCAAATTTTCTTTTGTGCTGGCAGATAGGATCAGATTTGGAAAAATCAATCACACTTACCAGCGGATGCAGGGTTTCATGATTGGCCATTTTATTGTATTCCGAAATACTATTATAGATTTCAACCTCCTGATTTTCCATGAAGTATATTTTTATTACTATTCAAAATTACCACTTTCTTAGGTAACTGAAATAGAGTCTGTAAAATTGGTAAGTAATTCGGTAATCTGTATAAGTGTGGTTTACGGGAAAGTTTCGACTTTTGTATCGTTATGGAAACTTTTAATACCAACATTTTTCCAAAAGGGGAAAGAGCTCCTTCAGATTATTTCTCCGGAGGAACTGCCTGGGTTCATATCCTGAAACCCAATGAAGATAACCTGAACTGCCAGATAGGAAATGTAATTTTTGAACCAAAATGCAGAAATAACTGGCATTCTCATGGCGGCGGACAGATTTTAATTGTAACTTCAGGAACAGGATATTATCAGGAAAAAGGTAAGCCCGTGCAGATTTTGAACCCGGGAGATATCGTCAATATTCTTCCCGGTATCATCCACTGGCATGGTGCCTGCCCGGACAGTGAATTTACCCACATTGCGATCAATCCCAATACTCAAAACGGGATTGTAGAATGGCTGCAGCCTGTAACGGACGAAGAATATAATAATTTATAAACCTAAATAAACTAAATATAAAAATGAGTACAATCACAGTAAAAGCTTATGGTGCAGAGTCTACCACAGCAGATCTGAAAGAAATGAATATTGAAAGAAGAGAAGTAACCTCAAAGGATGTAGAGATTGAAATTCTATATTGCGGGGTTTGCCACTCTGACCTTCATACAGCGAGAAACGACTGGGGCGGATCTTTGTATCCTGTAGTTCCGGGACACGAAATCGTAGGAAGAATTACCAAAGTAGGAAGTGAAGTTTCCAAATTTAAAGTTGGTGATCTTGCAGGGGTTGGATGTATTGTAGATTCTTGCGGACATTGCGACAGCTGCCAGCATGATCTTGAACAATATTGCCTGAATGGTTTCACAGGAACATACAATGGAAAAGACAAGCATTTGGGAGGTCACACTTTTGGAGGATATTCTCAAAAAGTAGTTGTAGATTCTCATCACGTTTTAAAAGTACCTGAAAATCTTGATCTTGCAGCAGTAGCTCCTCTGCTTTGTGCAGGTATTACAACCTGGTCACCTTTAAAACACTGGAATGTAGGTTCTGGTTCTAAAGTAGCTGTTGTAGGACTGGGTGGCCTGGGTCACATGGCCATTAAACTAGCAAAAGGATTGGGAGCTGAAGTTACTTTATTCTCAAGAACTCCCGGAAAAACTGAAGATGCAAAACAGCTTGGTGCTGATCATGTTGTTATCTCTACTGACGAAGCACAAATGGATTCTGTAAAAGGAAAATTCGATGTGATCATTGACACCGTTCCGTATATGCATGATGTTAATCCATATGTGGCTACTTTAAACATCAATGGAACTCATGTTCTTGTAGGATACCTGGGTGGTTTGGAACCTATTTTGAACACTGTTCCTATGATTATGGGAAGAAAATCTGTAGCAGGATCAGTAATTGGAGGTATTGCCGAAACCCAGGAATTATTGGATTTCTGTGGAGAGCACAACATTGTTTCAGAAATTGAAATGATCAAAATGCAGGACATCAACGAAGCTTATGAAAGAATGTTGAAAAGTGACGTAAGATACCGTTTCGTAATCGATATGCAGTCTCTGTAATTCTTCTATAAAGTATTAACAGAAACAGGCGCTTCGGATTGAAGCGCCTGTTTTTATTTTTTCAGATTTTGGCTAAAAGCATTCTGATCCTGCATGATATATCGGTTTCCTTCCGCACATTTGTTATTATTTCTTTCCATATCCTGAAAAGCCCAAGCCGCCATAGCATCAATAACGGGGGCAAGCTCGTTGCCTGCTTCGCTTAATTTATAGGTCACATGAGGTGGCACTACAGGTTTTGCCGTTCTGATAATCAAACCATCCGTTTCTAACTGTTTCAGATGTTGAATGAGCATTTTTTCCGTTACGGCAGGAATTGCCTTTTTCAACTCACTGTATCTTTTTTCTCCTGTGGAAAGATTAAACAGGATAATGGGTTTCCAAAATCCGCCAATTCTTTCCATCACGTACATTACGGGACAATCCTGCGCCGTTTTTCTGTTTTCCTGAATGGTTGAACTTTCTTTGATTGCTGTCATATCTACATACTTTAGGGTAAGTACTTGTATAAAAGTAAGTACAAATATAACTTTGTTCTCAGAAATAAAAAAATATTTACATATGAAAATCGTAATCACAGGATCATTAGGAAATGTAGCTAAACCATTAGCACAGCAATTAGTTGCCGAAGGACATGCTATTACAGTAGTAAGCAGCAGCGATGCAAGAAAACAGGATATTGAATCTCTGGGAGCAACTCCAGCTATAGGTTCAATCACGGACGTTCATTTTTTGACTCAGACATTTGAAGGAGCAGATGCTGTTTTTGTAATGACACCTCCGGCTATCAGCCCGGATAATATTGTGGAAAATACAATCAATGCAGGAAAAAATTATGCTGAAGCTTTAAAAAATGCCAACGTAAAAAGAGCGGTAATGCTAAGCAGTGTAGGTGCTGAATCTCCTGTAGAGAATGGCCCTATCGCAGGTCTTCACCATATTGAAAAAATATATAACGGTGTAGAAAACACCTCTTTCACTTTTTTAAGAGCCGGATATTTTTATAATAATTTTTTTAACGATATTCCTTTAATTCAAAATGCCGGAATTATTGGTGGTAATTATCCCTCAAGTATTGAAGTACCTGTAGTACATCCCAATGATATTGCCAAAGCCGCCGCAGAAGAACTGGTAAAAGATGGAGACACAAACAACATCAGATATATTGTAAGCGATGTAAGAACAGCTTCGGATTTTGCTAAAGTTTTAGGAACTTCTGTTAACAAGCCTGAACTTCCATGGGTAGAGTTCTCTGATGAAGATTCTTTAAACGGAATGCTTCAAGCCGGATTACCTGAAGATATGGCTCACCTGTATGTTGAAATGGGTAGAGGAATAAGAACGGGTGTGGTACAAAAAGATTTTATTGATCATGGTTCTCCAGTTACAGGAAATCTTAAGCTGGAGGATTTTGCTAAGGAGTTTTCTTCTAAGTTTTAAATTCTTTGGTCTTTTTTAGATTGATAATACGAGTTTCGGCGCACCTTTGGTGCGCCGAAACTTATTTAAATCTTTATTTATTATTCTTCAGATTATTTTTGCTCTTTTAATGTTTGTTTTAAAACTTTCAGTTTTCCGTCAATAGGCTGATCAATTTTTAATCCTAGAACTTCAGCAACCAAAGGATAAACATTAATGTTGGCAAATTCATTGATCACCAGATTGCTTTTGAATTCAGGGCCCCAGGCAAAGAAAGTCGCTTTCATTTCCGGAACAGATTTAGGGTTATAGCCATGTTTTCCCACCGATGTTTTCTTGCCTTTTTCCAGGAAAATTTTCGGTGCTTTAGGGATCAGAAGAATCTGTCCTATCCTGTGGTATTGGTCATCTTTTGTTGCAAAGTGAAGGTATTTAGGAAGTTTTTTATCCAGATATACTTCGTAATCATCTGTTTTATTAGCTTTCAGTTCTTTGTAAACTGCTTTTACCTCATCCGGATTTTTAACGTAAACTCTTAAAAGGGTTTGAGAATTGTAAAAATCGAATCTGTTTTTATCAAAAAGAACAGCTGGGATTTCCAATGGTTTTCCTCCGTCTACTTTAATCATTCCGTGATCGGAAACAAAAATAAAGTTGACATTTTTTAATCCTAAATTATTTACTTTCTGAACAAGATCACCGATGGCTTGATCTATCAGGTGAACAGCATTTTCTGTTTCTTTGGTATCCGGACCGTAATGATGCCCGCTTCCATCTACTTCCGGGAAGTATAATGAAATAAAGTGAGGCCTTTTATCTTCCGGTAGCTTTAGCCAGTTTACCACTTTTTCTACTTTTTCAGAAGGCGTGAATTTTTCATGATACGGATAATAATAAGAAGGTCTTATTCCTCCGGCATCGCTGGCAGATCCTACCCACATTAAAGAAGCAGATAGCATTCCCTGCTTTTCAGCAAGTCCCCAAAGCGGAGTTCCTCCATACCAGCTTCCGTCTTCAGCATTTTTCTTATTACTCATGGCATACCCTTCTTTTCTTTTATAATCGTAGAAAAAGTTATCTATCAAACCATGATGAGAAGGATAAAGTCCCGTAATTAAGCTCCAGTGATTTGGGAAAGTAATACTTGGGTAGCTTGGAATCATTGCTTCAGCTTTTACACCGCCATTAGCCAGTTTTAAAAGATTTTCCGCATTGTATTTTTGAGCATAATCATAACGGAAACCGTCTGTAGATATCATAATCACATAAGGTTTAGACTGTGCTTCTGTGCTGTTTTCTCTACCTGGGATCACCACCTGGGCTGTATCAATATTGACTTGTTGTGCAAAAGCCGTAAAGGAAATTAACAGCAGTAAAAAATGGATTCCTCGCTTCATTATTTTTAAATTTTCCGCAAAGTTACATCCTATACTTCTGCCTGAAAAGTTTAAGAGATTAAAAGTATATTAAAACCGATTATTTTTTTGAATCAAAATTAAAATTCATTAAATAGGTCTTTTCATTTCAAACTGTGACAGCCAATTGTTCAATCCTATCTTTTCACTAAGAAATTTACTTGTGTTTTCTGAAGATTCATCTACATTATTCAGGGCTATAGTCTGCCCAGCATTTCTTTCTTTAACAGCATTGAAAAGCTTTGTTCCAATTCCACGATTTCTGTAATTCTTATCTACGGCAAACTGGTATATTTTTTTCGCTGCAGGGCCATAAATAATATATCCAACAAGCTTCTCATCAATATAAGCACCTAAAGTCACATAGTTTTCAGGCATAGGCTCCAATACAAAAACAGATCCCTGCCATGAAGGTTCTATATCCCAGAAAGAACATAGCAGCCCCCATTGAAAATCATTTAAATCCTTAATAGAAACCTCAGCATTTTCTTTTCCCTGTTGAATACTTCCGTTAAAACAAAGTAATCTGCGTACGATCGTAAAACCTAGATTTTCATATGCCCTGATTGCAGGCTGATTTCCTTCAATAACTTCAAGCAGTAATGTATTGGCATTTCTTTCTTTTAAAACAGGAATAATAAAATCGTACATTTTTCTTACCAATCCTTTACCTCTGCTTTCCGGAACCACTCCTGTTCCGCCATTGTAAATAGTTTTCTCTCCATTTTCAACTTTTTCAGACTGAAGAATAAAGCTTACCAGTTTTCCGTCATCAAATGCTCCGACAGAGATATTCATATCTAATTTTTCAGCTGCAATTTTTGAAATAAGCACTTCTCTTGTTAAGTGGAAAGGAACAACATAGTCAGAAAATGACTGGTTGAACGCTGATAAAATTTCATCTATACTTGTATTTGCTAAGGTTTTGAACTCCATTGTTATTTAAATTTATATAGTCATTACACTTTATTTCTGTTGGTTCAAGTACCATTGAATGGCATTACGCTCTTCTCTTTTTATAAACGGGTCTTTTTCCTGATTATAATCATTACCATCAAACCATTCTTTTTTACTCAACTCCTCTTTCAGGTTTTGATATTCTTCCCTTACCTCTGGATGAGTACGAAGATAATCCCTGAAAGCCAAATGCCGAAGCCAGTGCTCTGAAGAAGTCGGAATAACATGAATATGGGCAATGCGGAGATGATGGTTGTGAATTCTCTCAGGAATTTCATCATTTGAATAAATAACATCAGGAAATCCTAATGCATGGGTATGATCTATAAGTTTAATAAAGAAACGGCGATAGGGCATATCCTCATTATACTTTTCATAATAGACATAATCTTTGCCTTCCAGTAAAGCCGGAACTTTATCAAGTTCTTTTTCATCCTTTACCCCAATCATAATATCAATAACAGGTTTTGCAGATAAACCTTCCACAGATGTGCTACCAATATGTTCAATTTCCGGATTCAAAAAGCCGATATAATTCTCAAGCTCATTTTTAATGGTTTCAAACTGCTCTTTCCAGAAAGGATTATATTTTTCAAAGGTAACTTTCATAGGTATCCAAATAGTACACAAATATAAAAATTTTCTCACCAATCCCTCTGGAATGGATACTTAACAAAAAATGACACCTCTGAAAGATCAGAGGTATCATTACTAATTATTTAGGCGTGTTTTTTCTGAAAAATTATTCCTTAATCAGTTTTTCGTAAGACGTAGTTCCATCTTTTAAAGTGATTTCAAAATAATAAGCACCAGATTTCAAATCTCTGACACTGATATTTTCTCCCTCAAGTTTTACAGATCTTACTTTTCTTCCTGCAGATTCATAAATATCAACAGATTTTATTTTATCAGCATTTTTAAAGCTTACCGTTTCTTTAGCCGGGTTTGGATAAAGAACTATTTTCTTACTTTCCAAAGCTGTTTCATTAGTACCTAACGTACCAAAATTAAGGGTTGTAGTACCACAGCTGTTAGAACCATGATAACCAATCGTAAAGTTTGATAACCTGCGCCCATAAGTAATGTTTAAAGGACTTGCAGGAGGAACAGTAAAGACATGATCATTCGCATCTCCTGTGTTTAAAGCTCTTGTAGCGATTACTGTACGAACACTCCCTGCCACTGTATTCGATGTTACAGTCCAGTTTTGAGTTCCATCCAAAGGCGGAACCACTCCTTGCCCATTAAATGTTCTGTCACTTAAATTGGTACCATCAAAAATTACAACATCTTTCCCTATATCGTCCATATTTGTTGTATCAAAAGCCATTCCCAGCCATCCCGTAGAAGGTCCAATAAGGGTAAGGGTAACTAAAGAAGGGGTAAGGTCTATCTTAACTGAATAAGCCAAATCTGCTCCTCCCGGTGTGGAAAAAAGAGGCACAGTTCCTGTCGAATATTGACTTTTTACATGAAAAAAAGCAAAAAATCCGATCAATAATAAGGTAGTTTTTAATTTCATATGATCAATTTTTTAATAGGTTAATAATATCTTGATTTTTAGTAAATAGGGCATATTCAAAAACAGTTTTTCCCTGTTTGTCTGATAATGTCTTATTTGCATTATTCTTTAGTAACAGCTCTACCATTTCTTTGTTTTGTGACTGCACAGCGTATATCAATGGAGTTATTCCACTGCTGTTTGCCACATTGGGATCAGCTTTGTTCGCTAATAATTTCTGAGTAAGGTTTTTATCTCCTTTAAAGACAGAAGCCGTTAAAGCCGTTCCTTCCCCACTTGCATAATTCATGTTTTTAACGTGAGTAATTAAAAATTCCGCAACCGGAATATTCCCTCTGTAACAGGCTAAAATTAGGGGAGTAAATCCGTTTTCGTTAATCTGGTTAATAACATCCGGATTTTGCTTCATCTGTTCCTGTACTTCAGGAACGGTTCCACTTCTGGCAATATCAAATATTGATTTTACTTTTTCCTGAGCAGATAACCATGAGCTCAGAAACAGTCCTAAAATTAAGATTACATTTCTCATTGTTTTACCATTACGTAGTTGTATTCTATGTTGACATTTTCTGCCACTTTCTTGGTAACCATTTTAGGGATGGTCACTTTGTAATCTGCAGGTTTGGCCATAAAACCACCCTGCATATAGATTTTCCCATCTTTTGTATACAAAGTAGCGGCAGAGTTAACTGCTTTGTCTACACCGTGAAAGTTAAGCGTTCCCTGAACGGTATATTTCTGAGGACTGGCCGTAAGTTTTGTCTTATCAAAGTTGACAATTTTCCCTTTGAATGTCGTTTTCGGATATTTTGCAGATTCAGCATAGCTTTCATTGAAATGCTCTTCCATTAATTTGGTTTTAAAATGAAAGTTTTTAACGTTTGAAACAGATGCCATCTCTCCGTTGTCTGCATTCAGAATGACAAGATTATTGTCATCCTGGGCAAAAATATCATCAAACAGAGGTACTGAAGCTTCAAAAGTTACTTTTCCTGTCTTTGAACTGTATTTTTGTGCTGAAGCGTAACCGGCAGAAAGCAGTAATACGCTTAATAATGCTAATTTTTTCATATCAATTTTTTTAATTTTCATTTAACCCGTCAGCTTTCCACTTTATGAAAATATTGATCTGAGCTGCAGACAGCGATCCTCCCTGAGGCATTTTTTCCGGATCACCGTTGGGCCTTTGGATACGATCCAGAATTCCGTCTATATTGTTTTTTACCTGATCATAAGTAACAAGGGGTTTATAGCCGGTGGCGGAATGACAGCCAATGCAATTGTTATCCACAATAGGTTTTACATCTGTTGTATATTTTACAGGTGCCGTGATAGGTGTATTATCAGAGATCTCTTCATAAGTTCTGCTGTCACAAGCCGTCAGTATGATTGCTGACGACAATATCAATAAGGATATTAGCTTTTTCATATTAAAAAACTCTATAAAGATTAAACCCAAAGAAAATATGTCCCTTTCCCCATGCTCCAGTGGCATTGGTAAGATATCCGATATCTGAATTTATCTGGGAGTTCGTCAATAAAAGCTGGAACACATGTCCTCCGGTTTCTATATCTACCCCTAATGATAATGGGTTTTTATAAAAACTGTGATCGTCGAAATTCACAAAGTATTCTGCATTCACAGAAACTCTTTTTGAAATTTTATAGCGTCCACCCAAGCCTGCCAAAAACTGATTTTTGTTTTCAATAGTGGGTTCGTAAAGGTTTTTATGAACAAAGGAAGGGGTAAGCTGTAAGGAAAGCTTATCATTGAACCTTCTTGAGATCAATGCCTGCGTAAGATAAGAAAGCCTGTCGCTGAATTTAAGGTGTGGATAATTATCCTTATCAAGTTCAGTATTGGCACCCATTACATTATATCCCACAATATCCACCGGAAAGTTTTCATTTTGTCTTACCAGCCTGTATTTTACTGCTCCTTCAAACGTTTTCATATTCGTTTCTCTGGAAAGACTTACGGAAACAGCGTCTGAGATACCATAGATAACCCCTAATTTGGTTGAGGCATGATCCAAACCGAAAAAGTCTTTAAATCCTGCGCTTATATCTCCAAATCTGTGGGCGACGATAATGTACCATTCTTTTTTGGCAGCGAGTTTTGTAGATTGCCCCGTAACAATCTGAAGGGCTTTGAAGGCGGGTTGTGAGGTTTCTGAATTGGTTTTCACCGTGTCAATATCCTTCAGCAGATCTTCCTGTGCAAAGACAAGACCTGATGAAAACACTGACAAAAATAAGAGAGTTTTCGTCATATACAATTTGAATTAAATTATGATATAACAAACTTATCGAGTTCTCAATTCAAAAACAGGTGATAAAAGTCACCATTCAAATTGTTTTTATCAATGATATAAATAAACATTTCAAACAATTAAAATTAGATCATTCTAACATTTTCATTTACAGGAACTTTGATTCCTTCTTTGGTCTGAACAATTTCACCTTCGCTTTCAATTTTTTTCAAAACTCTGCTTACCACTTCCCTGGAAGTTCCCAAACTGCTTGCAATTTCACGATGGGTTATCTTTATAGGGTTGTTTCCTGTGGATAAAATCTGCTGTTTGATGTAATTCAGGACTCTTTTATCCAGCCTGTGGAACACGGCATCATTCACCATATTCATTACTTCTGAAAATCTACGGTCATATTCATGATAAAACAGTTTGTTGATTTCCGGGAATTTTATCAGCCAATCATGCATTACGGAAACAGGAATTAGAATAGCTTCCGAATCTTCTTCTGCAATGGCATACACCCTGCTGATATAGTCTGTAAGAATGGATGAGAAGGTCATAAGACAGCTATCTTTGGGCTTAATATAATAGTAGATAAGTTCTCTTCCGTCATTAAGGGTAAAAACCTTAATAGAGCCTTTTATCAGGAAAGGGACAAATTTATTTTTCTGTCCTTCTCTTATGATTTCTGTTTTTGCTTTTATATCAATTGCAACAGCATGCTTTTCCAGCTCAGCTAAAAAATCAGCCCCTAAAAAGCCAAATTTACTTACAGCGAACGCATTATCAATCATATCCTATATTTTCTACTTTTTCTCAAACAAAGATATAAAATTGATGAATGGTTATTATACATTTTTATGTTATTAAATAAAATTAACAATTACATAAATTCGATATTCCTTTCTGCGTGGGAATTTAGCGCAAAAAAATGCCCCGGTAAAAACCAGGGCATTCTTATTTTATTGTAAAAAGAAATCTTACGCTTGAACGTTGTTTCCTCCTAATACGAAAGGCTCAACTTCTTTGATTTCTCCGAACTGCTGCTCGTAGTTAGCGATGTTCTGCTGAAGAGCGTTTAATACTCTTTTAGCGTGAAGTGGAGCAAGAATAACTCTTGATCTTACTTTAGCTTGCTGAACACCTGGCATCAACTGAATAAAGTCTACTACAAATTCAGATGGAGAGTGGTTTACTAAAGCTAGGTTAGCATAGATACCAGCAGCTACCATTTCGTTTAATTCGATGTTGATGTTTCCGTCTTGTGGATTTTGATTGTTGTCCATTGTTATAAATTATGTTTTTAAAATTCGAAATTTGAGATTGTGAAAATATAAAAATAATTTCAAATCCCAAATTTCAAATCATTAATTTTAGTTAAGGTCTTCGAATTCTTTCTTAGAACCTACAATAACGTTCTGATACTCTTTAAGACCTGTACCTGCAGGAATTCTGTGACCTACAATTACATTTTCTTTAAGACCGTTAAGATCGTCTACTTTACCAGCAACCGCTGCTTCGTTAAGAACTTTAGTTGTTTCCTGGAACGAGGCTGCAGACATGAATGATTTAGTCTGAAGGGCTGCTCTTGTAATACCTTGCAGTACAGGAGTTGCTGTAGCAGGAAGAGCTTCTCTTACTTCTACAAGACCTAAATCTTCACGCTTCAACTTAGAGTTTTCATCTCTCAATTCTCTTGCAGTAATCATCTGACCTGGCATGAATTCTTTAGAATCACCAGCATCTACTACTACTTTAAGACCGAATACTCTGTTGTTTTCTTCCAAGAAATCATACTTGTGCTCAAGAGCTCCTTCAAGGAATTGAGTATCACCTCCATCTACGATAGATACTTTCGTCATCATCTGTCTTACGATAATTTCGAAGTGCTTGTCGTCGATTTTTACCCCCTGTAGACGGTAAACTTCCTGAATCTCATTTACCAAGTATTCCTGAACTGCTGTTGGGCCTTTAATTCTTAAGATATCTTCCGGTGTAATAGAACCGTCAGAAAGCGGAGAACCTGCTCTTACGAAGTCATTCTCCTGTACTAAGATCTGGTTTGATAATTTAACTAAATAAATTTTTCTTTCTCCAGTTTTAGCTTCAACAATAAGTTCACGGTTACCTCTCTTGATTTTTCCGTAAGAAACTACCCCATCGATTTCAGTAACAACCGCTGGGTTTGAAGGGTTTCTAGCTTCAAATAATTCGGTAACTCTCGGAAGACCTCCGGTGATATCCCCTGCTTTTGCAGATTTTCTTGGGATTTTGATTAAGACTTTACCAGCCTTAATTTTTTCACCATCGTTAACCATTAAGTGGGCTCCTACCGGTAAGTTGTAAGCTTTCTGCTCAACTCCTTTAGAGTCTACCACCTTCAAGGTAGGTACGGCTTTCTTATTTCTAGATTCAGAGATTACTTTCTCTTCGAATCCTGTTTGCTCATCAATTTCAAGCTGGAATGAAATACCCTGGATGATATCCTCGTATTCTACCTTACCTGAAGTTTCAGCAATAATTACTGCGTTATATGGATCCCATCTACAGATTGTATCCCCTTTCTTCACTTTATCACCTGGTTTCACAGCTAATATAGATCCGTAAGGTACGTTAGCTACCATTAATGGAGTTCTGAACTCATTATCAGCAACTAATCTGAATTCTGTTGAACGAGAAACTACAACCTCAGCTGTATTACCGTTTTCATCTTCAGAAGTAATCGTTCTTACTTCATCCATTTCTACGATACCATCTCTTCTTGCAACGATAGATGGGTTTTCTGATACGTTTCCTGCAGTACCCCCTTGGTGGAAGGTTCTCAACGTAAGCTGCGTACCCGGCTCCCCAATTGACTGTGCTGCAATTACACCTACCGCTTCACCCATGTGGATCACTTTACCTGTTGCTAAGTTTCTTCCGTAACATTTAGCACAGATTCCTTTCTTAGCTTCACAAGTTAATGGTGAACGAACCTCCACAGCTTCTAATCCAGCTTCTTCGATTCTTTTCGCCAATGCTTCAATGATCACCTGATCTGCGCTTGCAATAAGCTCATCCGTTTCAGGATCGTAAATATTATGTAGAGATACTCTACCTAAGATTCTTTCGGAGATTCTTTCAACGATCTCGTCATTTTTCTTAAGTGCAGTAACTTCTGTACCTCTCAGCGTTCCACAATCGTCTTCTGTAACGATAACGTCCTGTGCAACGTCTACCAATCTTCTCGTTAAGTAACCAGCATCGGCTGTCTTAAGAGCGGTATCCGCAAGACCTTTACGAGCACCGTGGGTAGAGATAAAGTATTCTAGAATCGAAAGACCTTCCTTAAAGTTGGCAAGGATCGGGTTTTCGATGATCTCCGCTCCGGTAGAACCGGCTTTTTGCGGTTTTGCCATCAAACCTCTCATCCCTGATAACTGACGGATCTGTTCTTTAGAACCCCTCGCTCCAGAGTCAAGCATCATATATACAGAGTTGAAACCACCTTGGTCAGTTTTCATTCTGCTCATGATCATTTCAGTTAATCCGGCGTTGGTATTTGTCCAAACGTCAATTACCTGGTTATAACGTTCTGTATCGGTAATTAGACCCATGTTATAGTTAGCTCTAATTTCGTCTACAGTTTCAATTGAAGAAGCAATCATCTGCTTTTTCTCAACAGGAACTACAATATCCCCAAGTGAGAATGAAAGACCTCCTTTGAATGCGTTTGAATACCCTAAGTCTTTCATTGCATCAAGGAACTTCACAGTTGTAGGGAAATCTGTATCAGCAAGGATCTTACCGATAACGTTTCTCAATGATTTCTTAGTAAGAAGTTCATTGATATATCCTACCTGCTTAGGTACAATCTGGTTGAATAAAATTCTACCAACAGAAGTTTCGATCAATCTTGTTACTATTACTCCGTCTTCTTTAACAGGTAGTCTACATCTTACCTTAGCATTTAAAGAAACTCTACCTTCAGCATAAGCGATTTCCGCTTCCTCAGGAGAATAGAATGCAAGACCTTCCCCTTTTACTTTCATATCTTCTGTAGAGCTCAATTCTTTAGTCATGAAATAAAGACCAAGAACCATGTCCTGAGAAGGTACTGTAATTGGAGAACCGTTTGCAGGGTTCAAAATGTTCTGAGAACCTAACATCAATAACTGAGCTTCAAGGATTGCTTCTGGTCCTAACGGTAAGTGTACCGCCATCTGGTCACCATCGAAATCGGCGTTGAATGCTGTTGTTACCAACGGGTGTAGCTGGATTGCCTTACCTTCGATCATCTTAGGTTGGAATGCCTGAATACCCAGTCTGTGAAGCGTAGGTGCTCTGTTCAGTAGAACAGGGTGACCTTTCATCACATTTTCAAGGATATCATAAACTACGGGTTCTTTTCTATCAATAATTCTCTTTGCAGATTTTACAGTTTTTACAATCCCTCTTTCAATTAGTTTTCTAATGATGAACGGTTTGTAAAGTTCAGCTGCCATATCTTTAGGAATACCACATTCGTGAAGCTGCAAGTTTGGACCTACAACAATTACCGAACGCGCAGAGTAATCTACCCTTTTCCCTAGTAAGTTCTGACGGAAACGACCTTGCTTACCTTTCAATGAATCAGAAAGTGATTTCAATGGTCTGTTTGATTCAGATTTTACTGCAGAAGATTTTCTTGTGTTATCAAATAATGAATCTACTGATTCCTGAAGCATACGCTTCTCGTTTCTCAAGATTACTTCAGGAGCTTTAATCTCCAATAATCTCTTCAAACGGTTATTTCTGATAATTACTCTTCTATAAAGGTCATTCAAGTCAGAAGTTGCGAAACGTCCTCCATCCAATGGAACTAATGGTCTTAATTCTGGTGGGATAACAGGAAGTACACGCATGATCATCCACTCTGGTCTGTTGATCATTCTTGTATTAGCACCTCTTAATGCTTCTACAACATTCAATCTTTTCAGAGCTTCTGTTCTTCTTTGTTTTGAACCTTCGTTGTGAGCTTTGTGTCTCAAGTCGAAAGACAATGCATCAAGATCGATTCTTTTTAATAGATCTTCTACAGCTTCAGCACCCATTCTGGCAATGAATTTGTTTGGATCAGAATCATCAAGATACTGGTTTTCTACAGGAAGAGTTTCCATGATATCAAGGTACTCTTCTTCTGTAAGGAATTCCATATTTTCAAAATCAGAACCGTCTAATTTTTTAGCAATACCCTGTTGAATCACTACATATCTTTCGTAGTAGATGATCATATCTAATTTCTTAGAAGGGATTCCTAAAAGGTATCCGATTTTGTTTGGTAATGAACGGAAGTACCAGATATGAGCAATAGGAACAACCAATCCGATATGACCGATTCTTTCTCTTCTTACTTTTTTCTCAGTAACTTCTACACCACAACGGTCACAAACGATCCCTTTGTAACGAATTCTCTTGTATTTACCACAAGCACATTCGTAATCTTTTACAGGACCAAAGATTTTTTCACAGAATAATCCGTCTCTTTCAGGTTTGTGAGTTCTGTAGTTAATAGTTTCCGGTTTTAAAACCTCCCCTCTTGAGTCTTGCAAAATAGACTCCGGTGAAGCTAAACCGATGGTTATTTTATTAAATCTACTTGTTTTATTTTTATTTGACATAATTTTATTTTTGATTAAAAGATTAAAGATTGAAAGATTTAAAAATTACTTTCATTCTTATCATCTCGGAGTTAATTAATGTTTTAATTTTTTAATAATTAAATCTTTTAATTTACTCCTCCAATCTTACATCAAGTCCAAGTCCTTGTAACTCGTGAAGTAATACATTGAATGATTCCGGAATACCTGGTTCAGGCATAGATTCACCTTTTGCAATTGCTTCATAAGTTTTTGCTCTACCAATCACGTCATCCGACTTCACAGTCAAGATTTCTCTCAAGATATTGGATGCACCGAATGCTTCAAGTGCCCAAACCTCCATCTCTCCGAATCTCTGACCTCCGAACTGAGCTTTACCTCCTAACGGCTGCTGAGTAATCAATGAGTAAGGTCCAATAGAACGTGCGTGCATCTTATCATCAACCATGTGTCCCAGTTTCAACATGTAAATGATACCTACTGTCGCAGCCTGAGTAAATCTTTCTCCGGTACCTCCATCATAAAGGTGAGTGTGACCGAATTTAGGAAGACCTGCTTTCTCTGTATATTCAGTAATCTGATCAAGAGTTGCTCCGTCAAAGATTGGTGTAGCGAACTTCATTCCCAGTTTCTGACCAGCCCATCCAAGAACTGTTTCATAGATCTGACCGATGTTCATACGAGAAGGTACCCCTAGTGGATTCAATACGATATCTACCGGTGTTCCATCTTCTAAGAACGGCATGTCTTCTTCACGAACGATTCTTGAAACGATACCTTTGTTACCGTGACGTCCCGCCATTTTATCTCCTACATTCAGTTTACGTTTCTTAGCGATGTAAACTTTAGCCAACTTCATGATTCCTGCTGGAAGCTCATCTCCGATTGAAATTGCAAATTTCTCACGGTTTTTAACTCCTTGGATGTCGTTATATTTGATTTTGTAATTGTGAATTAATTGTTTGATCAATTCATTCTTGTCAGCGTCTACTGTCCAGTCTGCACCGCTAACGTTTACATAATCTTCAACTGAAGTTAATAGTTTGTGAGTAAACTTCACACCTTTACCGATGATTTCTTCGTCAAGGTCATTTTGTACCCCTTGAGAAGTTTTACCGCTTACCAGTGTATTTAATTTTTCAATTAAAGTATTTCTCAACTCATCAAATTTAGCCTTGTAAGTGTTTTCAATTTCTTCAAGTCTAAGTTTTTCTTCAGTTCTTTTCTTTTTGTCTTTAATGTTTCTAGAGAACAATTTCTTGTTGATAACAACTCCTCTTAATGAAGAGTCAGCTTTTAATGATGCGTCTTTTACATCACCAGCTTTATCACCGAAGATTGCTCTAAGAAGTTTTTCTTCAGGAGTCGGGTCAGATTCACCTTTTGGAGTAATTTTACCAATCATGATATCTCCAGGCTTCACTTCAGCACCGATTCTGATCATACCGTTCTCGTCAAGATCTTTAGTAGCTTCTTCAGATACGTTTGGAATATCTGCAGTAAGCTCTTCCATACCTAATTTGGTATCACGAACTTCAAGAGAATACTCATCTACGTGGATTGAAGTAAACCAGTCTTCACGTACAACTTTTTCGTTGATTACGATTGCATCCTCGAAGTTGTATCCTTTCCAAGGCATGAACGCTACCACTAAGTTTCTACCAAGAGCCAATTCTCCTTTTTCAGTAGCATAACCGTCGCAAAGTACCTGTCCTTTTTCCACTACATCACCTACTCTTACGTTTGGTCTTAGGGTAATTGTTGTACTCTGGTTGGTTTTTCTGAACTTAGTAAGTTTGTATGTTTTAGTAGCAGACTCGAATTGTACTAAATCTTCGTCTTCGCTTCTTTCATATTTAATAACGATTCTGTCAGCATCTACGTACTCTACAGTACCTGTACCTTCAGCGTTAATTAAGATTCTTGAATCTCTTGCAACTTGCTGCTCAAGCCCTGTACCAACGATTGGAGCCTGTGGCTTCAATAGAGGAACGGCCTGACGCATCATGTTAGATCCCATCAATGCACGGTTCGCATCATCATGCTCCAAGAATGGAATTAATGAAGCGGAAATACCTGAAATCTGGTTGGGTGCTACATCGATAAGGTTAACCTGAGCAGGCTCAACTACCGGATAGTCACCATCCAATCTTGCAATAATTCTGTCTGTTAAGAAGTCTCCGTTATCGCTCAATTCAACGTTTGCCTGAGCAATTACTTTATCTTCTTCATCTTCTGCATTTAAGTAAATAGGGTCAGCGTTAAGATCAATCTTACCACTTTCTACTTTTCTATATGGAGTTTCGATGAAACCAAGGTTGTTGATTTTCGCATAAATCCCTAGAGATGAAATCAAACCGATGTTTGGTCCTTCCGGAGTTTCAATCGGACAAATTCTTCCGTAGTGAGTATGGTGAACGTCACGAACCTCGAAACCTGCTCTTTCTCTTGATAAACCACCAGGCCCTAGTGCAGATAATCTTCTCTTGTGAGTGATCTCTGATAACGGGTTGGTCTGGTCCATGAACTGAGAAAGCTGGTTGGTACCGAAGAACGAGTTGATTACAGATGTTAAAGTCTTAGCATTAACAAGGTCAAGCGGAGTAAAGATTTCGTTATCTCTAACGTTCATTCTTTCCTTGATTGTTCTTGCAATTCTTGAAAGACCTACTCCGAACTGTCCTGCTAATTGCTCACCAACAGTTTTAATTCTTCTGTTTGATAAGTGGTCAATATCATCAACATCAGTTTTTGAGTTTACTAACTCAATTAAGTGTCTTACAATAGCAATGATATCTTCTTTTGTAAGAACTTCAGTTGTAGTTGGAATGTTTAGACTTAACTTTTTGTTTAGTCTGTAACGTCCTACTTCACCTAAAGAGTATCTCTGCTCAGAGAAGAATAATTTTTCAATGATCCCTCTTGCCGTTTCCTCATCTGGTGGATCTGCATTTCTTAACTGACGATAAATATACTCTACCGCTTCTTTTTCAGAGTTGGTAGGGTCTTTTTGTAATGTATTCTGGATGATAGAGAATTCGTTGCTGTTTTCTTTGTGAATCAGGATTGATTTCACACCAGCGTCCAGGATAAGATCCAAATGTTCTTTTTCAAGGATTGTTTCTCTATCCAAGATGATTTCGTTTCTTTCGATAGAAACTACTTCACCTGTATCTTCGTCTACGAAATCTTCGAACCAAGTGTTCAATACTCTCGCAGCCAATGTTCTCCCTTCCACTTTTTTAAGAGCAGCTTTAGAAACTTTCACTTCTTCCGCAAGGTCGAAGATCTGAAGGATATCTTTATCAGATTCGTATCCGATAGCTCTTAATAAAGTTGTTAATGGTAATTTTTTCTTACGGTCGATATACGCGTACATTACGCTGTTGATATCGGTTGTAAATTCCATCCAAGATCCTTTGAAAGGGATAATTCTTGAATAGTAAAGTTTGGTCCCGTTCGCGTGGTAAGTTTGTCCGAAGAATACACCAGGTGAACGGTGAAGCTGCGTAACGATAACTCTCTCAGCACCATTGATGATGAAAGAACCACTTGGCGTCATATAAGGAACCGGACCTAAATATACGTCCTGAACCACTGTTTGGAAATCTTCGTGTTCCGGGTCAGTACAATACAATTTAAGTCTAGCTTTTAGAGGAACTGAATAAGTAAGTCCTCTTTCCACACACTCATCAATTGAATAACGTGGAGAATCTACCAGATAGTCTAAGAATTCTAATACGAATTGGTTTCTTGAATCCGTAATTGGGAAATTCTCTTGGAAAGTCTTGTAAAGAGCTTCTGTCTTTCTGGCTTCAGGAAGTGTATCAAGCTGGAAAAATTCTCTGAAAGACTCAATTTGGATATCCAAAAAGTCTGGAGTGATGATTTTTCCTTTCGCTGATGAGAAATTAATTCTCGGATTTCCTTGAGTTGTTGATTTTGTTTTACTCATAAAACTTTTAAGAAAGGGTTAAAAAATATTTTGATTCATTAAAAAATATCAGAAAAGAACAAGAAACAAGGTAAAAGTAAAAGGTAAAAGTGTTTTTGGCGCTCACAGAAGACCTTAGGACTCTTTTAACTATGCACTTGGCTCTTTCTAACTGCAACACTGGTATATCTTTTCACAGTGTAATGCAAAATATTTTTATTACTTTTGAGGCAGCATTACCGCAATATCTACATATACGAAATCCCTCTCACGTTTTCACAATGAAAGAGTTGATTTTCAGTATTTTATAAATTTACAAACAATTTTTCGCGCCAAAAGAGGGGCAAAGATACAAAAAAATATCCACAATAACAAATAAATCATCTCATTTTGAGACTCTTAAAAACAAGAGAGGCTGCTCAAATATGAGCAACCCCTCCACAACACAAGCTAATCTTATGACTATTTCACAATAACCTTATAAGACTTTATTTTTGATTTGGTTTCTATTTTAATGATATAAACTCCTGTAGGAAGTGAAGATGTATCAATACCGGTATTGGCATTGAACTTATCTGTCTTAATTACCTGTCCCTGTGCTGAGAACAGTGTATACACCCCTTCTTCTGCAGATGTAATTCTAAGATTTTCTCCTGCTTTTACCGGGTTTGGATATACTTTTACATCATTCGCTGCATCAGTAATTTCCGCATCCGTGATTTTTGCAGCAGTTTTAGATGCACTTTTCAGCAATGAAGCATAAGGAGAAAGCGGAGAATTAGGAGAACCTCTTTTCACAAGGTCTGTATCTACAACAGCCTGAATACCGTCTTTGTCTTTATCATTAATTGTAGAGATAAATCCACCTCCAAGCGTATCCAAATTCCCCTTTCCGATCTGATAAAGGTCAAGATCTGAACCATTGGAAGTAATATCCAGGAAGTCCGGTTTATCATCTCCATCTGTATTTTTAACTGCATATTTCAATACTCCTGAGTCAGGTGACGTTTCCAGAATATCTGCAATACCGTTTTTACCTACCGGAACATTAGCATCAATAACTCCGTTATGATCTGCATCAATCTGATTGATCACTGATGTTGGAATTCCTGATTCAAACAAGTCTAAGATACCATCGTTATCAGAATCAAGGTCCAGATAATTCGGAACTGAATCTCCTAATACCGGTGTTAACAGAATATCTCCTTCATTATCATCATCCTGGTATTTTCCGTTTTTATCAAAATCTTCCACAGCATCAAGAATACCATCGTTATCAGAGTCCAGATCACAAGCATCCACAATACCATCTCCGTCTGTATCCAGTGCAGGAGATTTGTCATTCACTTCAGTACAGCCTTCTGCACAATCAGGAATTCCGTTTCCGTTATTATCTATGCTGTCATCACCTCCGGCACATTGATCGAAACAGTTTGGAACACCATCGTTATCATCATCTCTGCTCGCAAAAGCATTATAGATATAATAATTCTGAGGAATACGAACCGCAGTTCCGCTGTTGAATGTAATTTTAATACGGTTGAAAGGCTTTGTCGCTTTTCCTCCGACATAGAATTTATTTGAATTCGTTGTGAAGAAGTTTCCACTGATAAGACTTCCTGAGCTTGTAAAGGTATCTGTCAAGGTATTTCCGTTGTATAATGTCACGGTGATATTTTCCAGAACACTTACTCCAAGAAGATTCCCCGCTTTTTCTACGGTGAACCCAGCCATCGTGTTGACAGGAAGCACAGTATTACTGCTTACCGTTGCAAATGCTGAAAAAATACTAAGAAAAGATGCCGCCGGAACAGTAGCCGTTGCATAATTAGACGGATTATTATCTACAATAGCTCCCGGATTGGTCATCTTCGCTAAAATAAGACCAAGGAATCCCGGACCTGACGTCCATGTAGTTCCGGTTACCAAATTTCCAGGAACAGCAGAACCACTTGTCTGAATTTTATCGTCACATTCACAAGCAACAGGCTCTTCAAAAGCATAGTATACTTTTAAAGCACCTAAGTTAAACCCTACAGTCTGGGTAATTTTTAATCTTACCTCATTGAAAGGCTTAGTAGTCGTTAATGTAACTTTCTGCTTTCCTGAACCAAATCCTAATACTTTAATATTAATCAGACCTCCTCCGTCAGACAGCTGTTTTGAATCCTGAAGCTGGCCGTAAAGATAAGTTTCTATTGTAATATTTTTTAAAAACTCCGCACTTAAGAGTTTCCCCTGATCATCCGGTTCTATAACAAAACCTGTTCTGTTACCTGCAGGATACACCTGATTTTTGTCAAGAACTCCAACTGAATAAGATCCCAGCAATCCGATCGGAAGAACTATTGATCCGTAAGAGTTCTTATTTCCATCTCCAATTCTTTCTTTATTCTGAACATAAGAAAGCGGAGCCAGGAAACTGCTGCTTCCGGATACATTTCCGTCAACACCACTTCCCGCAATGATATCATCACAAATACCATTATTATCTGTAGGAACTTTTGCAGGATCAAACGCAAATGCATAATACACATTCATAGCACTGAATACGGAAAGAACATTGGTTTGATACAGTCTTACTTCATCAAATTCTTTTGAAGTTTTAAAATGCAGGAATATCCTGTTTTTACTTCCTCCGAATGCAGGAACTGATAAAAGAGTACTGCTGGTAGTCGTTTCCTGAAGAACACCATTTTTATAAGTACTAATCCGCAAAGAACTTAAAAGATCTATGGTAATAAAACTTGTCCCAAGATCTACATTGAATCCAGTAATATATCCCGCAGGATAGGTTGTGTTTTTATTCTTTACAGAGATTCCGTTTCCACTTAACAGGGAGGCAAAATTCCCCATGCTTACACTGTTATCAAGACTGGCATCTACCACCGGATTCATGCTTCCGTTATAACATGCTAGACAAATCCCTGAATTGTTGACAGGTTTTGCCTCCACCCCCATCCCACGGATAGGTTCATAGCCCTGCTGCGCAAATACTACTGCCGACATCATCAATGTCATAAGCATCGCAGCTAACTTTTCGAATAATTTTCTGGTCATTTTTTATTTTTTAAGGTTTGTGTTTATTTTTTAATTATAAAGAGCTTTCCAGTTAGAGCCATTACAGCCTTCATGTGCTTTAATGGTTGTATTATATCGGATTGCACCTTCTTCAGCGGCAGTACATGATGCGCCCGCACCGGAAGCAATTCCCTTCATCTGAACCGCAGCACCTGTAGATGTAGCTGCTGTAGGAATCATGTTGATGCCCAATATGGTGTCTGTTCCGTTGCTTTTATTAAAGAAAATATGTTGTTTGTTTGCATAAACCAACTGTCCTGCAGCTGCCTGACCTGAAAACCCTATTGCAAAGGCTTCTGTACCAGTTGCCGTATTTGCAGAACCAACAGCAATATTGTTCGTTGATGTAGTGTTTCCGCTTCCTATAGCAATTCCTCCACTGTTGATGTGATTGTTCCCAATAGTAAGTCCTGTAAGTCCTGTTACGGTGTTCAGGTTTCCAAATACTAAATTATTAGTCCCTGTAGCACTATTGCTATTTCCTATTACTTTAGCACCATTATTTGCTGTATTTCCCAATCCAATAGCTACCGCGAGAAAATTTCCCTGTGCAGAGACAGAATTGTCTTTTCCCAATGCAATATTTGAAGAGGTACTGTTGGTAAGAATATTATTGGACCCCCAGGTAAATGAAGCATATGGACCTGTTGCAGAATTGGAATTCCCACCCTGCAGTGTTCCACTGGTATCTAATATTCCTTTTACGTTTTTTTGAGTAGCCAAAATCAAATTCTGGCCATCATTTGTACCTAAATAATTCCCACTACCTATATCTGTTCCTAAGGTTGCCGTTGCTGCTGTTGTACCGATATTTCCTACCGTACGCCAGCTCCCGCTTATGCTTCCCCATTTGGTTCCATCAAAATAATAATACCCTGGTGAAACAACATCAACGGTCTGCCCGGAAGGTGAAGTTTCAGCTGAGGTAACATATACTATGGCTCCCGTTTGAGCTATTGTATAGTTTTTAGCTTTTAATTGCACCCCTGTAAGCCTTGGAGCAATAACGCCATCAAATTTACTTGTATTGGAAGGTGATCCTACTATATCAAGGGTTGCCTGAGCTTGTCCGATATTAATCCCAACCTGTGCTAATGCTGGCAAACCAACTGATAAAAGAGCGATGGTAAATAATCTGTTTTTCATGTCTAATGATATTTGCTGTTTTTTATGTAAATGTGTTTTTTTGAAAGGGCAATTCTCGAGCATTCTCATTCAAATAATAAATGAAATAACAGATAATACTGTAAGAAAGCGCATAAAATTGTTAGAAATATTAGGAGATAAAAGAATGAATTAATTTATCAGGAATTTTAATAATAAACTTAAAGCCATCGACAAGTTTAAAAGAACTGGTATTGAACTTTCGGACTTCATTAAATGCTAGGAACATATGTTCTTTGAAGATAGAGTATGAACAATAATGCCATTTAGCCCAGGCTGTGACCAGTTTTATATCTCTAAGGAGGAAAAACTGAAGATTCTTATTATTTAAAAAAGAAAAATTGTATTGCTGGCTATTGCAATATAATGCAAAGGTTTCATTTTGAACAGCAGACAGTTTATTTACGGCTGATACATCATTTCCTGCTTCAGACAGAAGAACTGAAGCATCAGCTAAATATCGTTGCGGATAATCATTTATAACTGTACAATATGGTAATTCAGTTTTACTCATTGTATCAGGTATAAACTTAGCGTTTAATTTTCCTACAGCCGCCAGAAGCAATAGAAGTGTAATCTTGTGGCCGTAGGAAAGAAAATAATTTCTATCCAATTATGTTGTGTTTTTTTTCGGTACAAATATAATATTTTTTCAACCAAAACAATACTTTATTAGTAAAAAACTAAACAAAATGAGCAAATCGTAAAATACAAATAAAACATTATGTTAATTTTTATCAAATAAACAATCATATTGAAATACAAGAAAGAAAGAACCAATAATATTCAAATACTATTAAAAAAATAAAACACACATTTATAAAGATTTACATAAAAAAAAGCCCGGGCATTTGCCCGGGCTTCTATATTTATAATAAAATTGAAATTATTTCAATTCTACTTCAGCACCAGCTTCTTCTAATTGCTTCTTAAGAGCTTCAGCTTCGTCTTTAGAGATACCAGTTTTGATTGGAGCAGGAGCACCATCTACGATATCCTTAGCTTCTTTAAGACCAGCACCAGTTAAATCTTTTACTAATTTAACGATAGCTAATTTAGAAGCACCTGCAGACTTAAGAATTACGTCGAATTCAGTTTTTTCTTCAGCAGCTTCTCCACCACCTGCAGCAACTACTACAGCAGCAGCAGCTGGCTCAATTCCGTACTCATCCTTAAGGATAGTTGCTAATTCGTTTACGTCTTTTACTGTTAAGTTTACTAGCGTTTCAGCTAAATTTTTTAAATCTGACATTGTTGTAATGTTTTTGTTGATTATTTATTTAATTTTTTGAGTGTAATTATTCAGCAGCTGGCGTTTCGTCAGTGCTTTCTGCAGCTGGAGCTTCAGCAGCAGGAGTTTCTTCTACCACAGGAGCAGCAGCTTCTTCAGCTTTAGCTTCTACAGTTTCAGGTTTGTTTTGAAGAGCAGAAACAACTCTTTGAATTGGAGATTGAAGTAATCCGATGATTTCTCCGATCATTTCTTCTCTAGACTTGATGTTAGCAAGTGCAGATAAGTTTTCGTCTCCAACGTAGAAAGTTTCCTGAACAAAAGCAGACTTTAAAGCTGGCTTTTCTTCTTTCTTTCTGAACCCTTGGATTAATTTAGCTGGACCGTTTGCAGTCTCAGAAATCATTAATGCAGAGTTTCCTTTAAAAGTCTGGAACATTTCAGAGTAATCTACTCCTTCAATCTGCTCCATTGCTTTTTGTAAAAGTGTATTTTTTACAACTTTCACTTTGATATTTTGTTTGAAAGCCTGTCTTCTGAATTCTGAAGACTTCGCAGCGTTCAAACCGTCTAGATCTGCTACGTATACTACTTTTGCATCCTGAAGCAAGTCTTTGATCTCTTGTATTGCTACAACTTTTTGGTCTTTTGTCATTGTCTTAAGGATTTATATTAGTTAACAGATTTAGTATCGATTGCAATACCAGGGCTCATTGTAGAAGACAAATAAATGCTTTTTACATAAGTTCCTTTAGCAGCAGTTGGTTTCATTTTGATCAATGTAGAGATCAATTCCTGCGCATTTTCTTTGATCTTAGCAGCATCGAAAGATACTTTACCAATACCAGCGTGGATGATACCATACTTGTCTACTTTGAAATCAATTTTACCTGCTTTCACTTCAGTTACTGCTTTACCAATTTCCATTGTTACAGTTCCTGATTTAGGGTTTGGCATTAAACCTCTTGGACCTAATACTCTACCTAATGGACCTAATTTACCCATTACAGCTGGCATAGTAACGATAACGTCAACATCTGTCCAACCTTCTTTGATTTTTTGTAAATATTCGTCAAGACCTACATAGTCAGCACCAGCAGCTTTAGCTTCTGCTTCTTTATCTGGAGTTACAAGAGCTAATACTTTAACATCTTTACCAGTACCGTGAGGAAGAGATACAACACCTCTTACCATTTGGTTTGCTTTTCTTGGGTCTACACCTAATCTTACAGCGATATCTACAGAAGCATCAAACTTTGTAGTGTTCACCTCCTTTACAAGAGCCGAACCTTCTTCAAGGTTATAGATTCTTCCTTTTTCTACTTTGCTTAAAGCTTCCTTTTGCTTTTTAGTTAATTTTGCCATTTCTTTAAGTTTTAAGCGTTAGTTGGTTTAGTTCCTGTTACTCTTAATCCCATAGATCTAGCAGTACCTGCAACCATAGAAAGTGCAGAGTCTGTTGTAAAACAGTTAAGATCCGCCATTTTATCTTCAGCGATTTTCTTTACTTGTTCCCAAGTTACAGAACCTACTTTGTTTCTGTTTGGTTCACCAGAACCTCCCTTGATCTTAGCTGCATCCATTAACTGGATTGCTGCAGGTGGAGTTTTAATAACGAATTCAAAAGATTTGTCTTCGTATACTGTAATTACTACAGGTAAAACTTGCCCTGGCTTATCTTGGGTTCTTCCGTTAAATTGCTTACAAAACTCCATGATGTTCACACCTGCAGAACCCAATGCTGGACCTACTGGTGGAGAAGGGTTAGCTGCGCCACCTTTCACCTGAAGCTTTACCATTTTAAAGACTTTCTTAGCCATTGTTTGTTTTTTAAATTTGAATAATTAATGAGTTTGGAAGCATTTATTATTCAGTAGATTATGCACTCACATAACAATAAACCTACTTTTTGGACTGCAAAAGTATAAAATATTTTTGAAACAGCAAACGGAAATTGCTGATTTTTAAAAAGTTTAAGAAAAATAAATCATAAAGCCCTGTAATATATTTTGAATCCTTATCATTGAAAACAAAAACGGCTATTTACATTAAATAGCCGCTTTATATATTTTTAAAAGGAAAGATTTATTAAAAACCTGCAGGTTTATTAATCGTCTGGGTAGAACCGTCATTCCCTCCAAGATCAGCATTGATATCGCTGATATTTTGTTTTTCAATCAGTCTTCTATAGGCCATCAGATAAAGATCAACCGTAAAGTTATTATAAGATCTTGACGGCGTGGAAGAACTCACAGCAAGAATCCTGCTGTCAGTAAATCTTGCCTTGATGTGCCAGGTTCCGTTACTTTTGAAAGCAACAACATCCGGTGATCCCTGTTTGTTATCATTCACACCATTGTCTCCGTAATCAAGCATTACATTGGTAGTACCGTCATTCAGTTTAAATGAATAATTGTGAAGTATAACCAGAAAATTGTTCGCATCAATTTTGGTATCATAATCCGCTATCCCTGTTCCGGATACTCCCGTAAGAGTAAGCTTAAGGTAATTAAACAGTCCACTGCTTTCCAAAGCCGGATCATACAATTGCAAACCATTCTGTGAAGTTGCCAAGAAGCTTCCTCCTGTCATAGTAGGCTCACCGGGATTTCTCAGATATAAAGAATTGGTGTAGGTCTTTCCGTTAACGTCGAGTGTTTCTGTAGGATTAGCGGTATTCACCCCTACTTTTCCTTTCTGGGCATTCAGAAATATTCCCAGACACAAGATTATAGTGATATAAATTTTTCTTTTCATAGTTTTTTTATTGAAGTCCTAGAGGTGTATTGGTTGAAACTCCTGAATAAACAGGTGAAGCTGATGCTGAAACAGAACCGTTGAAGGTTCCCCAATCTTTAACTAATGATTTTTCAAAGACATTTAAGGTAAGTGTCCAGGTTCCGTTTTGGGCTGAAACAGTTCCAGCTCCTTTAAAAGCTAAATTAACGGCATGGTAATTTTTACCTCCACTTACTACCTGAGTAACTTCAGTAGAATAAGAACCAAATGATTTGGGATTGGTCGTCGTATTAGCTGCCGATACCGCTCCTGTAAAAACAGCACCTGTAATGGCCACAACATATTTACTTACATCTAATCCTGTATTGAGATTCACAACTTCATCCTGTCTCACATTTTTCAATACAACATTATACATATTTACAGGGGCTACATTACGGAGCGATATGTCCAACAACTTTACTTTACCTACCGGTGATGTATCTTTTGAACGGGTAAGAAGAAGATAGTTTCCACTTGCCTTTGTATTTTCAGTATCTATTAAATAGGACTCTACCAGTGTTTCTCCTTCTACATCGAGAGTTCCTTTAGGTGTATTAGTATTAATTCCTACTTGAGCATGTATGCTTAAAGCAGCAAAACCCGTAAAGAGTATCGCAATAATTTTTTTCATAGTGTATTTTATTGAATTAATGGAGCTGCTGCAGCACCCGTAGTTGAAGCATTGAGACTTTGCGTTGAATTGAAATCTTTGGCATATGACCTGTCAAATACCAACAAGTTCAGTGTCCAAACCCCTGTAGGGAAAGAGTTATCAGGAGCAAATCCCTGATAATCTGCCTTAAGTTTCCATGTTCCTCCTGAAGAATAAGCAAAGATCTGAGGCATTGGCGTCACCCAGTCAGCCGTAAATGTTCTTGTAGGCTGTGTAAATCCAAAAGAAGAAATTACGACCAAAAATTTGCTGGAATTGATCTTTGTGTCAAATTGATTTACCCAATCCTTATCTGAAGGATCACAGGTAATTTTAAATTGAATAAGATTAATGGGTGCCGGAGAATTGGGTACAAAAGAATCGTTGTACGCCGTAATTTTATTTTCCGGAGCTGGAGATTTGATAATGAAAGTATAATTCTCATCTGCTTTCAGTTTCTCCATAGGCTGCTTGAAAACAACTCCAGATGTCTTCATTGTACCGTTCACTGTAAGTTCCTTTTCCGGTTTGTCAGTATTGATACCAACTTGTGCACTCGCGAGTACAGACGTACCCACCAGAATGACCATCGAAATAATTTTTGTCATTGGGTTATGTGTTTATATAAGGCTTGTGTTTTGAATAGCTCATCCAAACTTTATATTTTTAGTTAAAAACATAAAATTATCACACACCTGTAAACAGTGCATGAAATAAAAAAATATAAAATTTTGGATTAATTACCATATTGTTGCAAGAAGCATGCCATCCGAAAGTAAATCAAGTATAGGGAAAGAGATTTGATCTGTAAAAACAACTCTATTCCCAACAAAGTGACAATTGAATCAAAGCAAAGATCTTTATAAGAATAAACGACAGTAGTTGAGAATATAAAAATTTCTGAAAAGCAATTGTAAAGAAAATTAAAAAAAATAATTCGCCGATATAATAAATCTCAACAACTATAAATACAATATAAAGCAAGCATAAAAAAACAAAAGAGGACTGCTTAATAGCAGTCCTCTTTTTATATTTTTATAAGTAATTATTATACTTTTTCTACTTGCATGTAGCTTAGTTCCATTGGAGTTTTTCTACCGAAGATCAATACAGAAACTTCAATTTTCTTTTTGTCTTCAAGAATCTTCTCAACTGTACCATTGAAACCGTTGAAAGGTCCATCGATTACTTTAACGTTTTCACCTACTACATAAGGAATTTCAACATCGCTTGCAAATTCTGAAAGTTCATCCATTCTTCCAAGCATTCTGTTAACCTCTGATTTTCTCATTGGAACAGGATCTCCTCCTTTCGTTAAACTTAAGAAAGAAATAACTCCGGGAATATTCTTGATAACGTGAGGAATCTCTCCCATCAGGTCAGCTTCAATCATCAAGTATCCAGGGTAGTAAGGTCTCTCTTTAGGAACTTTTTTTCCGTTTCTAATTTGAATTACCTTTTCCATAGGAATAACCACTTGAGTAACGTACTGATCAAACCCTAGACGCTTGATTTCTGTCTCAATATAGTTTTTCACTTTATTTTCCTGTCCGCTGATTGCTTTCAGCACATACCATTTCAATTCGCTCATTATGGGAAAACACTTTTAATTAGTTGAACAAGTTGATTAGCATTCCAATGATGTTGCTGATTGATTTAGAAAACAATTCATCAACTCCAAAAGTAAATAGAGCCAGAATCACTGTCGCAATAGTCACTACAATAGTAGATGACTGAAGGTCAGCCCACTTTGGCCATTCAACTTTATGTCTGAATTCGTTATAAGAACCTTTTAAAAAATCGACAAATGAACTCATAATTTATATTTGCACGGGCACAAGGATTCGAACCCTGATCAACGGTTTTGGAGACCGGTATCCTACCATTGGACGATGCCCGTAGATAAAAAGCTTCCGAGAGTTTCCTTTCGGAAGCTTTATTTATTTTTAGATAATTAGTCTAGGATTTCAGTAACCTGACCTGAACCAACTGTTCTACCTCCTTCTCTGATCGCAAATCTAAGACCTACGTTAAGAGCGATTGGTTGTAACAATTCTACAGTGATCTCTAAGTTATCACCAGGCATTACCATTTCTACACCTTCTGGTAAGAAGATCTCACCTGTAACGTCAGTAGTTCTTACGTAGAACTGAGGACGGTACTTGTTGTGGAATGGAGTGTGACGTCCACCTTCTTCTTTAGAAAGGATATAAACAGAAGCCTTGAATTTTTTGTGTGGCTTAACTGAATCTTTCTTAGCGATAACCATACCTCTCTTGATGTCAGTTTTTTCAATACCTCTCAACAATAGACCTACGTTATCTCCAGCTTCACCTCTATCTAGGATCTTTCTGAACATCTCAACTCCTGTAATAGTAGAAGTTAATTTCTCATCACCCATACCTACGATATCAACTGGATCACCAGTGTTGATAACACCAGCCTCGATTCTACCAGTTGCTACAGTACCTCTACCTGTAATAGAGAATACGTCTTCGATTGGCATCAAGAATGGCTTTTCAGTATCTCTTGGTGGTTGCTCGATCCAAGTATCAACAGCATCCATCAATTCTTCAACGCTCTTGAACCACTTATCTTCTGTGTTAGCAGGAGATGCAGTAGCTGCAGTAAGAGCTCCTAGTGCAGAACCTTGAATTACTGGAGAGTTGTCTCCGTCAAATTCGTAAGTAGATAATAAGTCTCTAAGCTCCATTTCAACAAGCTCTAATAACTCTGGATCATCTACCATGTCAACTTTGTTCATGAAAACAACGATTCTTGGTACGTTTACCTGACGGCAAAGTAGGATATGTTCTCTAGTCTGAGGCATTGGACCGTCAGTTGCAGCACATACTACGATAGCTCCATCCATTTGAGCAGCACCAGTTACCATGTTCTTAACATAGTCGGCGTGACCTGGACAGTCAACGTGAGCATAGTGTCTTTTTTCAGTTTCGTATTCGATGTGAGCAGTATTGATAGTAATACCTCTTTCTTTTTCTTCTGGAGCAGAGTCAATTGCAGAGAAGTCTTTTTTCTCAGCAAGACCTTTGCTAGCTAATACAGCAGAAATAGCAGCTGTAAGAGTAGTTTTACCATGGTCAACGTGACCAATAGTACCAATGTTCAAGTGTGGTTTGTTACGATTAAACGTTTCCTTTGCCATGATTTAAAATTATTTATTTATTGTTTTTCAAATTTTCGGTGTGCAAATATAATGAATTTTTAAATACCAAAAACTTTTTATTAAAAAAACTTTCAATATTCTCTTCCAATGAAGGACAAACCTTATATTTCAACGTATTGAGACTGCAAATTTACATATTTTTCCTGATTGAAAAAAACTTTCTGAAACCTTTTATGAAAAAGCCTGAAATACAGAATATTCCAGGCTTTACTAATATATAAATGAAAGAAAAATCACATGTGGCTGAGCTTTTTTGTCCGGTTGAATATCCAGAAAATAATCGGGAAGATAAGCAGTGTAAGCACGGTAGCGGTAATCAGCCCTCCAATAATAACAATTGCCAGAGGTTTTTGAGATTCTGACCCGATTCCTGTAGACAATGCTGCCGGCATCAGTCCGATAGAAGCCATAAGCGCTGTCATAATTACGGGTCTCGTCCTGGATTTTACCCCATTTAATATCGCGGAGTCTATATCAAGACCGTCTTTCATGTTCTGATGAAATTCTGTGATAAGAATTACCCCGTTCTGGATACAAATCCCCAAAAGGGCGATCATACCTACTCCGGCAGAGATTCCAAAATTGATTCCGGTAACATGCAATGCGATGATTCCTCCTATTAAAGCAAAAGGTACATTGGCCAATACAAGAAGAGAATCTTTCATATTTCCAAACAGAATAAACAACAGGAAGAAAATCATCAGAATGCTCACGGGGACTACCTGTGCCAATCTGTGAGAGGCCCGCTGCTGGTTTTCAAACTGGCCTGTCCATCCTACAGAATACCCATCCGGAAGCTCAATAGTTTCAACTTTTTTCTGGGCATCAGCAATAGTGCTTCCCAGATCTCTGTCACGGATTGAAAATTTAACCCCAATATATCGTTTGATATTGTCTCTGTAAATAAATGCAGCTCCGTTATCTTTAACAATTGTACTGATTTCTTTTAAAGGGATCTTTGCTCCATCCTGTGTAGGAACCATTAAAGCCGCAATATCATTTTCATTGGTTCTGTATTCCTGAGAATAACGCAGACGAATCGGGAATTTCCTTTCGCCATCAAACATTTCTGAAGCGGTTTTTCCACCAAAAGCCATCTCCAATACAGCTTGTGCGTCTGCCGGCATTACACCGTAAGCTGCCATTTTATCTCTATCCAGTACAACGCTTACTTCCGGCTGGCCTATATTTTTAATAATTCCGGGGTCTTTTACGCCTTCTACATCTTTAATTTTTAATAAAACTTCATTGGCTATTTTATCCAGAGTTTCCAGATTATCACCATAAATTTTGATTCCGTTTTCTGCTTTAAAACCTGCTACGGCTTCCGCTACATTATCTGAAATCGGCTGGGAATAATTGAACGTAATTCCCTGATAACTTCTGAGCTTTTTATCAATCTCATTAATCAGCTCATCATAGGTGATCTTGCGCTTCCATTCTTCTCTTGGCTTAAGGTTAACGGCAAACTGTACGAATCCAAATCCGTTGGGATCGGTCCCGTCATTACTTCTCCCCGTCTGCGCCAGAACATCTGTGACTTCTGAGAAGCTCATAATATCTTTCTTTAAAAGGTCAGCTGTTTTCAGAGATTCTTTTAATGAGGAACTCATTGGCATTTCGGCTGTAATCCAAAGCGAACCTTCATTCAACTGAGGCAAGAATTCTGTTCCCAAAAATTTACCGGAAAATAAAGTAACAGCAAGGAAAGAGAGGGCAACGATCATACTCATTTTTTTATGCTTAAATGTTAAACTAAAGCCTTTCAAAACGATGCTGTCCCAGAAATTGACAAATGGATTATTTTTTTCTTTTACATTTTTATTTAAAAGGATATGGGAAAGAACAGGAACCAGAGTTAATGTAAATATTAATGCTCCAATTAATGCAAATCCAAGGGTAAAAGCCAGAGGAGAGAACATCTTCCCTTCTACTTTCTGAAATGAGAAAATGGGAATCAGAGAGGTAATGATAATTAATTTTGAAAAGAAGATCGCTTTTCCTAATCCGGTTCCCGTCTGTTTGATCCAGCCTCCTTTTGCAAGTTTGTTAAACTTCTCCGTTCCATATTTGTGCGCCTTATGATCCAGCATTACAAAGAGGCCTTCTACCATGACGACGGCTCCGTCTATGATAATCCCGAAGTCTACAGCTCCTAATGAAAGCAGGTTGGCACTCATCCCGGCCAGTTTTAAACATAAAAATGCAAAGAGTAAGGATAGAGGAATAATGATGGAAACAATCAGGGTTGTTCTCCAGTCGGCCATAAAAATCAAAACGATTACCGTTACCAGCACAATTCCTTCGATAAGATTGTGCATTACAGTATGGGTTGTAAAATCCATCAGATTGTCACGATCATAGAAAGTAACCATCTTGACATCTTTCGGCAGGATCTTTTCGTTAAGCTCTTTAATTTTAGCCTTCACTCCCACCAAAACCTCCCTTGGATTTTCGCCTTTTCTCATGACAACAATTCCTTCCACTGTATCGTCATGATGATTCAGGGCAGCCTGTCCTACTCTAGGCATTGAGCTCTCATGAACTTCTGCTACATTTTTTACCAGAACAGGGTTTCCGCTGTCATTCTGAATCGTAATATTTCCGATATCAGCCACTGATTTCACCAAGCCAATTCCTCTTACTACATAGGCCTGCCCATTCTTTTCAATGACATCTCCTCCTACGTTCAGATTACTTTTAGTAACAGCATCATATACCTGAAGCGGAGTCAGGTTGTATTTATCCAATGCTCTTGGGTCGATACTTAATTCAAAAACTTTATCCTGACCTCCGAAAACATTAATATCTGCTACCCCCGGAACTCCTCTTAAGGCACGGTCTATGACCCAATTTTGCAGAGTAAGTAATGCTCTTGAATCTTTTGTTTTACTTTCCAGCGTATATCTGAAAATCTCACCGGTAGGCCCGTAGGGTGGCTGTACTTCCGGATCTACCTCATCAGGAAGGCTAATGGTTCTTAATTGGTTATTGACCTGATTTCTGGCAAAAGTATCGTCCACCCCATCGTCAAACAGAATTTTAACAATGGAAAGTCCAAACATGGTGGTACTTCTCACGCTTGTTTTTTTCTGAACCGGGCTCATCGCCAACTCGATGGGTGTTGTGACAAAACGTTCTACTTCTTCTGCACTGCGCCCATTCCATTGGGTAATGATTACAATCTGGGTATTGGTTACATCCGGGAAAGCTTCAATAGGCATATTTTTGAAACTTATAAAACCGGAGATGGCTAAAATCGCTACCCAGATAAAGGTAAATGCTTTATTTTTTAATGAAAAAGCGATTATATTTTTTATGAATTTATTCATGATCGATACATTGATGACCTAAAAAAGCCGTTAAAGAAAAATGTCAGTATTCTTAATGGTTTAATAAGACTAGCTGTTCAGTGAACGGTAGATGAGCAGCTGGTTATTGGTAATCACTTCCTCTCCTTCTTTCAGTCCGTCTGCAATATAAGTGACATCACCCACCTGCTTTAACACTTTAATTTCTCTGACCTTCACATCTGTTCTGGATTTAAAAATCACTACAAAACTTTTGTTATCATCAAAAATCACTGCTTTGGACGGAACAGCCAGCATCGTATTGCTTTCCAGGCTGGAAACTTTTATTGTGGCTTTACTGTCCGGAATGAGAAGCCCGTTGGCATTATCCAATACCACTCTTGCCTGCATGGCGTTGGTCTGCGGATCAATAATCTTGAATATTTTATCAATCTTTCCGTCAAAAACCTTATCAGGATATGACAGAGTAGAAACCTGTGCTTTCATTCCCAGGCTGATTTTATCAATATCCGATTCGTTGACATTCATTATTGCCCATACATTGATTGTATTGGCAACATCAAAGATATTATCACTCCTGTCACTTCTCAGCTGCATATCTTTATTGATACTTTTCTGAACAATATAACCGTTGATGGGTGCTACTACACTGTATATGTTTCCCGTTTTCACGTTATAAACGGTACTTACTGCGGCAGCTCTCTGCAGCTGGTCTTCGGCTTTTTGCAACTGGCTTTTGGCTTCCAGGACATCTCTTTCTGTGTTTAGCTTTCCTTCGTACATCTCTTTCGCAACACGAAGATTATTCTTTGCTACTACCAGATCTGTTTTTGCATCACTTACATCTTTTTGAATTTCCGCAAGCTCGGTACTCCTGATGGTTGCCAGCACCTGGCCTTTTTTTACATAGTCTCCCAGTTCTACATTTACACTCATCACATTTCCTCCTACCAGCGGGTAAACATCTATATAGCTGTTTTTGTCTGCAGAGATCTTTCCGTAAAAGCTGTATTCATCTTCTATATTCTTTTTCTCAACTTTTGACAGGGAAATAGAATTCAGCATCGTATTGCTCAGCTCGAATCCTTTTTTGGCGTGATTGGTTTTCTCTTCCTCTTTTTTTGAACAGGCCAATAATGAAAGGGCCATCAATACGGGGATAATATATGTTTTCATGATGTTAATAGAAGATTTTCGTTTGTACTAGTTGATTAAGCTGTTCTGCTGACTGCATGATCTCATTTTTCATATCATAGATCTGCAGGGCAGTTTCTCGGTAGCTGTCCATAAAGTCTGTGAATTCAATCAGATTGACATTTCCTTTTCTGAAATTGTTAAGCATTCCGTTGTATACAAGATCCATATTCTCAAGATCTGTAGTTTTGATGTCCAAAAGCTGGTCATATTGAGCTTTCCAGGTTTTATAAGCAGACTGAACTTTTGTCTCCAGAGTCAGTTTCTGAAAGTCAGCATTTTTCTGATTCTGCTGAATAGCATAATTTGCCTTTACCACATTTCCCTGATTCGCTTTCCATAAGGGCAAAGGAATTCCTAAGGTAAGGTTTGCTTCATTATTAAAAGTTCCGCCTGCCTGATCCCATGCAGCACCTACTGTTACATCCGGAACATTCAGGGATTTTTGCCATTGTGCATATAATTTGCTGTTATCAATGAGTTTCAGATTGTATTGGTAATCAGCATTATTTTCCAGTGCTTTGCTTTTCAGTTCCTCTTCATTTCCGAAAGGCTGTGCTGCCAGAGATTCTTTAGCTTCAGCTTCAGACATTGTTGGTTCTATTTCTTCCGAAACTCCTGTTAAAACTTTCAGGTTCTGTTCAAAATCCAGAATATTTTTATTAATCTCCAGCTTATCATGATTCAGCTGGATCACAATACTCTGCAGCCTTACAGCATCTTTAAGGGAAACATTTCCTTTTGCGGACTGCACACGATAAGCGCTTAAAAGATCATTCATATACCCTAACTGCTTATTAGTGTTCTCCAGTTTTAGTTTTTCATAATAGAGATTGAAATAGGCAGAACGAAGCTGAGACCTTAAATCCGCCAGGAGTTGGGAAAACTGAAGCTGAGCAAGTTCTTTATTGGATTTGGCAAAAGCAATTTCGTTTTTCTTTTTCCCACCCATATAGATCAATTGAGTAATTCCTGCTCCTTTTGAGTGTCCCACATCAAAAATCTTTTTGTCCTGAGGATTGTAAGCATTGAACTGTCCGCTTAGTTGTGGTAATTCCCAGATTTTAGCCTGCAGAATATCTGCATCAGCCAGATTGATGTTATATTGTTCGGCGAGCAGCTGGAGGTTGTTCTTCTGAAAGGCTTCTTCGCAATCCAAAAGAGACATCTGCTGTTGTGCTGCCATGAATGAGGAAACGGCGAGACACAGCACTGCAATTCTGTTCATTATTTTTCTTTTTAAATTACAAAATTGCTCTGATGCTATTAAAAGAAACTTAAATGACGCTTAAAAAAATATTAAAATCTCTTTCTACAGGACGTTTCAAAGAATGAAATAACAATTGAATAAATATTTTATTCTCCAATCGTTGACTTTTTATTCAGAAATTCAATCCGGAGTTTAACAAAAAAGCAACTGTTTTGAGACGAGTTGCTTTTGAAGATTATTTCTTAAAAATTAGAGTGAATTTATTAATATATTCTTCAGGGGAAGAGTATATGATATCAGCATCATGATATTCCAGAATCCTTTTGACAATTCTGAGTCCTAAACCCGATCCCGCAATATTCTGGGCATTATTTCCTCTTGTGAAAGCTTCAAACAATTTAGCCTGCTCATCTTCAGAAATAGTATTTCCATGAGAAAGAACTTCCACAGAAAGGTTATCATTCGTTTCGGTAATCAAGACATTCACTTCTGAGTTGTCAGAATATACTGCTGCATTTTTAAAGAGATTGATAAAAACAATAACCAATAGTGACTGAATTCCCTTTATCATCAGAAAAGCATTTTCGGAACTCTCTTCATTAATCAGAAAATCCAGTTTTAGCTGTGGATAACTTTTCTCTACCGCTTCAAAAGCTTCAAAGATGACTTCATCAATCCTTACTTCTTCATAAATACTCTGGATGTTTTCTTTATCAAATTTTGTAAGCAGTAAAAGTGAATTCGTTAAATCTGATAACTGGTATACATCCCGTTGAATCTGTTGCAAAGAAGACAAGGTTTCGGGAGAATGTTCTTCAAATTTTATGAGGTTCTCCAGCTGAAATGCCATTCTTGTAATAGGGGTCCTGATCTCATGGGAAGCACTCGCCGTAAAATCCTTTTGTGACTGAAATACATCATCCAGCCTTCCGATCATTGTATTGAATGATCTTGCCAGCACACTGACTTCATCATTAGAATGCTCAACAGGAATTTGTGTTGTAAGTTTATGGGCTGTCACCTCAGAAATCTCTTTGTTCAGATCTTCCAGCGGGCGAAGGAATTTTTCCACAAAATAATAACTAAAAAAGCCAATAAGAAGGGTACTCATGACATAAGCGGTGATCAGAAGGTATTTCAGGTACCCCAGCTTCGATTTGCCATTGGTATCAAAAGCACTGGTAAGAATATAATAGTCTTCACCATTAATCGTCCTGAGTGCAGCATAAATTTCCGGAACTGTTCTTTCCGTATAGATAATCTTCTTTTTATCCAGTTCTTTAAGCATCGCACTGTCCCAGGTGACATTCCGGTCCTTGATTGTACTGTAGATCAGCTCTTTTTTTTCGTTGAAAATTAAAATCTTTTCATTCAAGAGAATATTGTCTGAATTTTCATTGAAGAAAACCGGAGCTTCCTCCTCAAAGTCTTTTGATTTTGAAATGAAATGGGAAGTGAATTCAAGTCTCTGCCTGAAACGTTCTTTAAATTCATCTCTTCTGAAATCGTTAAAAGATAAATAAATGACCGCCATCACCATCCCAAAAAGTAATGAAAAGGCGATACTGATCGTTAAGGCTATCTTTCTTTTTAAAGACATTTATAATGGGCTAAGGTAATATCCGAAACCTGAACGGGTATGGATCAATTTAATTTTAAAATCTTTATCAATCTTTTTCCTCAGGAAATTGATATAAACTTCTACAGTATTGGTATTCGTATTAAAATTATGTTCCCAAACATGTTCTGTGATCTGCTGTTTTGAAACCGTTCTTCCCTGTGCTTCCGCAAGATAAACCAGCAGTTGAAATTCTTTTAATGTAAGAGTGATTTCATTTCCTCCACGATAGACCTTCTGCTCGGTTTTGTTGATAATAAGATCATCAATCCTGAGAATATCCTGATCTGAATTATCGGAAGGTGCTTTTCTTCTCAGCAGCGAATTCATTCTTAAAAGAAGTTCTTCAAACTGAAAAGGCTTTACCAGATAATCATCGGCCAGCCTTGTGAAGGCATCCTTTTTATCAGAGATATCCCCATAGGCAGAAATGATAATGATCGGCGTATTCTTATCAAAAGAACGGATTGTCTGGCAGACATCAAGCCCATTTATCTTAGGAACATTTATGTCAAGCAAATACAGTTCGTAAGTATTATTTTTTATCTGGCGGAGAAAAGTCTCTCCGTCATAAATTTTATCACAGTTAAAATTATTTGATTCTAAAAATCGGCAAAGTTCTGCAGACAAAATGAGATCATCTTCTAATAAAAGAATATTCATCAAAATTTATTTTACACGAATTTAACGAAAATTTTATGATTGTGATTCTAAAGATGAAGTAAAAATTTCCGGGACATCAAAGCACTCTATACACAATAGATAAAAAGTGGTCTAAGGGAAGAAACAGGATAGAATTAATTTATGATTTGTTTAAGCAGCTGTTTAACTGTAATACTCCTTCAGTAACAAAATGACTTCATTCTTCGTTTAAAAAAACAGAAAAAAAAATCCCGAAAAAATTCGGGAAAATCAAGAGCCAACTACGGGACTTGAACCCGTGACCTCTTCCTTACCAAGGAAGCACTCTACCGCTGAGCTAAGTCGGCATCAACTAAAAAAATCACACTAAGTAGCGTGATTTTTTTGAGCGGAAGACGGGGGTCGAACCCGCGACATTCAGCTTGGAAGGCTGACGCTCTACCAACTGAGCTACTTCCGCAATTTTGTTTCCAAAACTATTGGTAAACGCTGTGCAAAACTAAGAAAACTTATTTAATTTTGCAAGTTTTTATAATATAAAATGTGGGGAGAGCAGGATTCGAACCTACGAAGCCGAAGCAACTGAGTTACAGTCAGTCCCATTTAGCCACTCTGGAATCTCCCCAGATATTTTATATTAAAATGAGCCTCCAGAGGGATTCGAACCCACGACCCCGAGATTACAAATCACGTGCTCTGGCCAACTGAGCTATGGAGGCATTTTAATAAAAAGACTGAAAGTGATTGAGAGAATCTACTCTACACATTTCAGTGTTAAAAAAAACACTCTTATTGAGGTATTTTTTTGAGCGGAAGACGGGGGTCGAACCCGCGACATTCAGCTTGGAAGGCTGACGCTCTACCAACTGAGCTACTTCCGCAATTTTGTTTCCAAAACTATTGGTAAACGCTGTGCAAAACTAAGAAAACTTATTTAATCTTGCAAGTTTTTTTATAAAAATATAAAGTGGGGAGAGCAGGATTCGAACCTACGAAGCCGAAGCAACTGAGTTACAGTCAGTCCCATTTAGCCACTCTGGAATCTCCCCAAAAAGTTTATATTTTATGAGCCTCCAGAGGGATTCGAACCCACGACCCCGAGATTACAAATCACGTGCTCTGGCCAACTGAGCTATGGAGGCAAATATAAAAAAGAATTCAAAAGATCGCTGTTCCTTTTTTGCGAGTGCAAATATAGAACGGATTTTTTGAATTCTCAAATTTTTTATAAACTTTTTTGAACTTTTTTTTCTACGCCATTTCTTTTTTCTTGATTAATAGCTTTTTAGCAGTATCAACGCAAAGGTCCAGACTTTCTTCAAAACTTGCAGATGTCTTTTTTACTACAATATCATCTCCCGGAACCGCCAGAATAAGCTCAGTTGTTTTGTTTACTTTATCAGCGTTATTTTCTACTTTCAAAAATACCTTACACTCCTGAATCTTGTCATAGAAGGTATCTAATTTACTTACTTTTTTGTCAATGTGTGACTCTAGTGGTTCGTGTGGAGTTAAACCAATTGATTGTACTGAAATCTTCATAATTCTTCTTTTTTTGAAGCTCGAGGGTGAGCCTGATTAAACACTTTTTTCAATTGTTCAATATTAGCATTCGTGTAAACCTGAGTACTGGCAAGACTGGAATGCCCTAATATTTTTTTCACTTTGGAGATCTCCGCCCCATTATCCAATACGTGAGTAGCAAAGCTGTGACGAAGGATGTGAGGACTTTTTTTTTCTTTCGTTGTTATAAGACTAAGGTACTTATTAACTACCACATAAACAAATTTTTCGTTGAGTTTTTTCCCCTTCTTATTTACAAAAAAATATGATTTAAATTCTGTCTGTGGATTTCTTATTTCCAGATAACTCTTAAGAAGTTCAGACAGTTCACAGGAAATAGGAATTACCCTTTCTTTATTCCCCTTTCCCATTACTTTTAATTCATTTTCATATAAATCAACATGCTCAAATATCAGGCCACAAAGTTCCGCTTTACGCATACCTGTCTGATAAAGAACTTCCATGATACATCTTTCAAGCACATCATGTAGCTGTTCAAAAATTCTATCATTAAGATCCGCCATTTCTTCTTTAGACATAGGGATCTGTTTTTCAGCATAAAACTTCAGGGAAGAAATCCCTTCAGTGGGAGAAACTTTTATTTCACCTATTTTTAAAAGAAAAAGATAAAAACTCCGGAGAGAAGATAATTTTCTGTTGATACTTCTTTTGGAAATATTATTTTCACTTAGTTCAACAATGAAATTTCTGATGATTTTTTTGTCAGCCTTGGTCAGGTTGTCGGAAGATTCTGTTCGGAGAAAGAAATGAGAGAAGTCTTCAAGGTCTTTTTTATAGCTTGTAACAGTATGGGGAGAGTACCTTTTTTCGAATTGTAAGTATTCTAAAAATTTTTCAAGCATCATAGGTATAAAAATAAAAATTCACTCCTCAAATATAAGAATTTAAGAAGTGAATTAATATATGGTTAAGAAAAAATCTTAAGCCTGCTCTTCTTTGCTAAGTGCTCTTTGTTTGTAAGCAGCTTTTAACCTTGATTGTCTCAAAGTTACAGAAGGCTTGATAAACGCTTGTCTAGATCTTAATTGACGAACTGTACCTGTTTTATCAAATTTTCTCTTGTATTTTTTTAAAGCTCTGTCGATGGATTCACCATCTTTTACTGGAATTATTAACATATTTTACATCTCATTTTGGATTGCAAAACTAGACAATTTTTCTTACAACACAAAATATATTATCATAAACAATCGCTCTCCTATTTAAAGATTCTCAAAAAACCCAGTATTAAAAGCAGTTAACACACAGTAATATTTTTATCCACAATGACTAAACATTCAAATTATAACGACTTCAAATTATTCACTTCGACACCGTTTTCACTAAAAAGCACCTACATTAATGAAATGTAAACAAAAAGCACTATCTTTGCATTCACTTTATTTACGGGGTTGACTGGTTTCGACAGCAAGACCAATGGGTAAGTAAGCATGCAGAGAACCGTGGCGCGATCTCTTTAATCCCTTGCTACAAAACTTTAACTGGCAACGAAGAGTTCGCTCTTGCAGCTTAATATCGAAGTATAGTAGATCAAGCGTTTTCCTGAAGATAGTAAGGAAGCAAGATATCTCACAAATGCTCTGTTCTGCGGCGTTTGATCCTGAGATATAGGAATGCGGGAATAAGATTTTAGATGCTTCGGCTAAAATTCGAAAACTTTAGAAGATAAGCTGGAAGTTGGGTGTCTACTCTCTGCCTCCAGTCGAAAACCAATGGTAGAATAAGCATGTAGAAATCTTATGTATTGCTTGTTTGGACGAGGGTTCGAATCCCTCCAACTCCACCAAAAACCGCTTAGTTAATCTAAGCGGTTTTTTATTTTCAAATTTTTTCCGCAGAACTCAACTATTCCCAACATTTAAATTGGAATACATTGATCAGCTAATCCATATACTTAAACCTACATATTAATAAAAAGAAAATTAATCCTTCCAAACCTATAGCTCTATTTTTTCAAAACTAATTACACCATTAAAAGACATCTTATTAATCCCTTTTTTAGCACTATTATTCTAAACTTTAAATTGCCCTGAAGATAATGACATACACCTGATAAATAAGAAGATAAATCTACAATCCTTACCCCAATTAAGCATTTCAATCCACCACCCTGGATACACGGCGTTTGGCCATAAAAACAACACAAGAACACTCCTATTCAACATATAAAATTCACCCGGAATGATCTTATTTCATTACCTCAATGATCAGATAACAAATCATAAACTACAAACCTGATATAGGCAGTTGAAAATGAAAGAGCATCAAGTACATTATACAACATACATACTTATAGACTAACTTTCAGACCTATTGCCCCATATACAGTGAGAATAAACTTAGAGTGTAAAAACCAATGATATAAGTAATGGTAAGTGTTCCAGATTTTCCGCACCAATTTATTATACTCAAGAAAAGAATTAACGAACTTCAAAAAAACTAGTTTTATATATTTCCGGAAAAAAATCTAATTATAAGATCTGATTTACTATGAGAAATAATTTTGAGATTACTCATTAGGGTTTATTCACATAAGATAAAATTACGCTTAACCTCAAACTTTCTTATTATTATAAAACACACCATCATTAGTCAATTTTGATTTTATCTTTTGATAATCCACACCAAATATAACCTCCTGAAAACTAAAAGACTAAACCGAAACAATTTAAAATGAAAGCTTCCAGCCCACAAAAAAGGCTAAAAAAATGTTTTATCGTAAAGAATTTTATATATTTGCACCATCTAACAATTAAAAAAATAATTTACTATGTCAGACATTGCATCAAGAGTAAAAGCTATCATCGCGGATAAGCTTGACGTTGAAGAAACAGAAGTAACTCCTGAAGCTAGCTTCACTAACGATTTAGGAGCTGATTCACTAGATACAGTTGAGTTAATCATGGAATTTGAAAAAGAATTTAATATTCAGATCCCTGATGACCAAGCTGAAAAAATTACTACTGTAGGACACGCTATCGCTTACATCGAAGAAGTAGTAAATAAATAATATTCTTCAACAAAAAAGAAATTAAACAAAGTTTATGGAATTAAAAAGAGTAGTTGTAACCGGATTTGGAGCAATAACACCAATAGGAAATAATGCAAAAGAATACTGGGAAAATCTTGTAAAAGGTGAGAGCGGTGCCGCTCCGATTACTCTTTTTGATGCCACAAACTTTAAAACAAAGTTCGCTTGCGAAGTGAAAAATTTCGATCCGTTACAGCATTTCGATAAGAAAGAAGCTAAAAAAATGGACCGAAACACTCAATTGGGGCTTGTTGCTGCCAGAGAAGCAGTAGCACATTCTGGAATTATTGAAGACAATGTAGATAAAAACAGAGTTGGAGTAATATGGGGTTCAGGAATCGGAGGTTTAGAGACTTTTGAAACTGAAGTGTTAGGATGGGCCAATACGGAAATTCCAAGATTCAACCCGTTCTTTATCCCAAAAATGATTGCGGATATCACTCCGGGACACATCTCTATCGAGTACGGTTTCCACGGACCTAACTATACTACTGTATCTGCATGTGCTTCTTCTGCAAATGCTATAATTGATTCCAAAATGCTGATCCAATTAGGAAAAGCAGACGTGATTGTGTGCGGAGGCTCTGAAGCAGCCGTTACAGCAAGTGGTGTCGGTGGATTTAATGCAATGATGGCACTTTCTACAAGAAATGATGACCCTAAAACAGCTTCGAGACCTTTTGACAAAGACAGAGATGGATTTGTATTAGGAGAAGGAGCAGGATGTATTATTCTTGAAGAATATGAGCACGCGGTAAAACGTGGTGCTACAATTTATGCGGAATTATTAGGAGGAGGTTTAAGTGCTGATGCACATCACATGACCGCTCCTCACCCTGAAGGCCTTGGTGCTTATCTGGTAATGAAGAGTTGCCTGGAAGATGCAGGTTTAACTGCTGATGAAGTAGATCATATCAATATGCATGGTACTTCTACTCCATTAGGAGACATCGCAGAATCCAATGCAATCTCAAGATTATTAGGCGAGCATGCTTATGACATTCAGATTAATTCTACAAAATCAATGACAGGCCACCTTCTTGGTGCAGCAGGTGTTATTGAAGCTATCGCTGCATTGGGAACTATTATTCATGGTACTGTTCCTCCTACCATCAACCATTTTACTGATGATGAAAATATTGACAGCAGACTAAACTTTACGTTTAACACTGCTGTGAAGAAAGATGTAAAAGTAGCCATGAGCAATACTTTTGGATTTGGCGGGCATAATGCTTGCGTTCTATTTAAGAAAATCTAAATTCAATGAATGGAGTTACAGAAATACTTTTCTAAATTCCTTCTCAAAAAAAGAAAAAGACAATTAACGGAGAGAGAGTATTTTCTCAGTACCGAACTTAATAAAGTTTTAGGTACAGAGGTACAGAATATAGCTCTTTACCGCGAGGCTTTTTCTTTGAAAAATTCTTCTAAAAATCAAGACAGCAACTACGAAAGACTTGAATTTTTAGGAGATTCTGTTTTGGGTACAATTATTTCTTGTCATTTGTTCCAGACCTATCCTCAGGCTAATGAAGGATATCTGACACAGATGAAATCTAAAATTGTTAATAGGAAAAACCTCAATAAATTAGGCGAAGACCTCAAGCTAACCAACCTTTTGCAAAAGCAAAACAGTTCTTCCGCTTTGGGTGAGAATATCTCCGGAAATTTATTCGAAGCCCTTATTGGTGCCATTTATTTAGATTTCCATTATGATACCTGTAAAAGGATTATTTTGGAAAGATTGCTGACCCCTTCCGAAATCAACAAGCTTGAAAACAAAATTGTAAGCTATAAAGGTCTCCTGCTCGAATGGAGCCAAAAGAAGAAGGTCAATATAAAATACGAAACCTGCGAAGAAATACAAGCTAATAAATCTGTGGTATTCCGATGTCACGTATGGCTGGGTGAAGAAAAAATTGCCAATGCAACGGAAACTTCCAAGAAAAAAGCAGAGGAAAAGGCAGCACAAAGGGCATTTTATATTTTAAATAAAAAAGAAAATATACTTGGAAATTCAAAAACTTTATGATCTTGATGATATAGAATTTGAAGATATTGCCATAGGATTGGTAAGATTAGCAAAAGAAGTACCAGCTCATGAGTTTTTTTACAAAATAAATCAAGCCAACAATCTCAGTTTTTCAAGAAAAAAAGATCTTGTCTTTCATGGAGGATATTATGATTATTTTTTTCCACGATTTGAGGCCTACCACAAGTTTTCCAAGACCTGTTTTACCTTTATTTCAAATAAATCTTCTGAAAGTAAGCAAAAAAAAGTTCAGACAGAACTCTTTACAGAAGAAGAAAACATTAAATTTTTATTAAATAATCAGGTAGATGTGGAATATATTCTGCATAGTTCGGAACAGTTTCCTGATTTTTCCGTAATTTTGCTCCCTGAAAATCTTGTGTTTCCAATTCAAGATTATACACTGAGTTCTGATGAGGAACTTTATCAAATTATCCAGTATTATGAATAAGTATTTAAAGAAGACAAAAATTATCGCAACACTAGGACCTGCTTCATCATCGAAGGAGGTAATGTTAGATTTAATGAAAGCGGGTGTTGATATTTTCAGAATAAATTTTTCCCATGCAGATTACGACTTAGTTCGAAAAAATATTGAAATAATTAGAGAGCTAAACAGCGAGTATGGTTATTCAGTAGGAATTCTTGGTGATCTTCAGGGGCCTAAACTGAGAGTGGGAGTTGTAAAGGAAGGATCTTACCTGAATCCAGGTGATATTCTTACTTTCACCAATGAAAAGATGGAGGGAGATTCCACTAAGGTATATATGACTTATCAACAGTTTCCACAAGACGTAAAAGTAGGAGAAAGAATCCTTATTGACGATGGAAAACTAATGCTGGAAGTTATCGAAACCAATGAAATAGATACTGTAAAAGCAAAAACCATTCAAGGAGGTCCGTTAAGTTCTAAAAAAGGAGTTAATCTACCTAATACGAATGTATCTCTTCCTGCATTGACAGAAAAAGATATTCAGGATGCTAATTTCATGCTTGATATGGAGGTTGACTGGATTGCCTTGTCATTTGTTCGCCATGCTCAGGATATTATCGACTTGAAGGAGCTTATCAAAGCGCATCCAAATGGTAAATTCAAGACTCCGATTATTGCGAAGATTGAAAAGCCTGAAGGCGTTAAAAATATTGAGGAAATCCTTCTTGAATGTGACGGATTAATGGTAGCCCGTGGAGACCTTGGAGTAGAAGTTCCAATGGAAGAAGTTCCTGCGATCCAGAAAAACCTTGTAGAAAAAGCAAGATTCTATTCTAAGCCGGTGATTATCGCTACCCAGATGATGGAGACCATGATCAACAGTTTGACACCAACAAGAGCAGAAGTAAATGACGTTGCCAACTCTGTATTGGACGGAGCTGATGCCGTAATGCTTTCCGGAGAAACTTCTGTAGGCAGATATCCGGTACAGGTAGTGGAAAACATGGCCAAAATTGTAAAGAATATCGAAACCACTCATTTTTACCAACACAAAAATGAGCCAATCGAAAAAGATTATAACTGTATTGATGAGAGATTCATTACAAACAGAGTTTGTCTTGCAGCAGTAAGAATTGCTAAAACAACAAACGTTTCTGCTATTGTGACGCTTACTCACTCTGGATATACAGCTTTCCAGCTTGCAGCACACAGACCCAACTCTCATATCATTGTATACAGCGGTAACAAAAGAGTTATTACCATGCTGAACCTTCTTTGGGGTGTTCACGCATACTATTATGATATGAAGAAATCTACTGATGAAACAATCATTCAGGTAAATATGCTGACCCACAACTACGGTTATATCGAAACTGGAGACTTTGTAATCAACATCAATGCTACTCCATCATACGAAGGCGGAAAAACGAATACGCTGAGATTGACGACAGTATAAGCAATAAGCAAAATTACTTTTTGTCAAAACATAAAAAACTCCTGGAAATTGATTTCCGGGAGTTTTTGTTTATAGTCTAAAGTATACTATTAACTTATAAAGGGTACCTTGTCATTCTGAACAAAACAGAGTGAAGTGAAGAATCTCTGAAATTGGTTCCTCGAATGACATTTACACACCTTAATTACCTACAATAGTCTTAGCTGTTACGAATTCTTTTAAAGCCAATAGAGACAATTCTGTTCCATATCCTGAAGCTTTTGATCCTCCGAACGGAAAACGCGGATCAGAACTTGTCATTCTGTTAATATTGACTGTTCCGGATTCAAGGTTCTCAATGAAGAATAATTGGCGGTCTTTATTTTTAGTCCATACGGAATTGGAAAGTCCAAAAGGTATATCATTGGCCATTTGTAGGGCTTCTTCATCATTTTTTGCAATCATAACCATGCCCAGAGGTCCGAAAAGCTCTTCTTTTAAAATCGGATTTCCTTCCTGAACTCTGATTAAGCCTGGTTTAAATTCATTTTCTGAAATTCTTTCCAGAGGAATAATGATTTCTGCTCCATTTTCCAATGCTCTGTTGAATTGAGCTTCCAACTCATCAGCCAGATCGGGCCTTGCCATTCCTGCCAATTTGGTTTCTTTATCTAAGGGATCTCCAATTTCATATTTTTTATATTCTTCAATGAATATAGGGAGAAATTCATTTTCAATCTTTTCATCAATGATAAATCTTTTGGCCGCAGTACAGGTTTGCCCACAGTTTTGAAGCCTGGATTTTACTCCAGCTTTTGCAGCTTCCTCCAGATTGGCATCATCAAAAATGATAAATGCATCACTTCCGCCTAATTCAAGTAAAGATTTTTTGATATTTAAACCCGCTATTGAAGCTACCTCACCTCCGGCTTTTCCACTTCCTGTAAGGCTTACCCCTCTTACAGCATCATGTTCAAGAATTTCCTTTACTGCTTTGTGTCCCACTTCAAGATTCTGAAAAACCCCTTCCGGAAAACCTGCTTCCAGAAGTACTTCTTCTATGGCATTTCCACTTCCAAAACAAATTGAAGCATGTTTCAAAACGATTGTATTTCCAGCTAAAATTGCCGGAGTAGCAAATCTCAATACCTGCCAAAAAGGAAAATTCCACGGCATTACCCCTAAAATCACTCCTTTCGGGGTATAATGAACTTCAGAATAAGCAAATTCAGATTCTACTTTTTCTGGTTTTAATATATTTTCAGCAGCGGCATAATAATTCATCATTAAAGCACACTTTTCCACTTCAGCAATAGATTCTGAAATGGGTTTATTCATTTCTGTAGTAATTATTGTCCCAAATTTCTCCGAATTATTCTTTAAAATTTCTGCTGCTTTTGCAATTAACTTCTGCCTTTCCTCAAACGGCACTTTTCTCCACACTGAAAACGCTTTATCTGCTTTAATAAGCTTGCTTTCAATTAATTGTTCCATAATATAAATCTGTTTTAAATTCAGCTAATGAATTTATGAGCGCTTTTATTTTAAAAGCACGGTGAAATTAGCAAATTTCATTCCTTAAGGGTCAATAAAATAATGATTTTCTCTATCAGAAGAATATAACTTTATCTTACATCATTAGCCATTCATTCACAAGACATGCTGCCAGTCTTGCTGTTCGGTCCTGGATATCGAATGAAGGGTTAACTTCCGCCACATCCATGGCAACCAATTTTTTATTTTTTAAGATATGCCTGTAAAAATGCATAAAAGTTGTGTCCGCAAAGATTCCGTTGTATGCTGCAGCCGAAACTCCGGGAGCGATTGATGCATTAAAGACGTCCATACAAATTGTAAGATAGGCATAATCTACAGTATCCAATAGTTCATCAATACGTTGATAGATCGACGGAAGGTTTTCAAAAAACAATTCATCAGCCAGGATGTATTTCATTCCGTACTGATGAGCGGTATCAAAAAGCTTCAGTGTATTGGAGTTTCTCTGAATTCCAATATGCAGCGAGTTGATAGGACCTTCCTGAGCAATCTGCCAGAATCCGGTACCTGAGCTCGCTCCTACTCCTTTTTCCGGCTGCCTGTTATCAAAATGGGCATCAAGATTAATAATCCCTATTTTCTGCTCAGGAAAAGCTGTTTTAACTCCTAAATAATGAGCATATGTAACTTCATGCCCTCCACCCAAAACAAGGGATTTTCCTCCTTTTAAAAGGACTTTTGAAACATTTTTGGCAAGATTGTTCTGCGTATTTTCCAGATTACCATCATCACAGGTAATATTCCCAAAATCCAGCATTGAAAAATCAGGAAGAATCACAGGAAAGTTAGACATGTTCTTTCTGATCACATCAGGAGCTTCCTTAGCGCCCACACGACCTTTATTTCGCCTTACCCCTTCATCTACAGCAAAACCGTGCAGTACGAAATCATCCGTTGCGATATTATCGTAATTGCGTTCTTCTTTTACTCTTTGAAATATTCTGTGATGGAGAAGTTCTTCTCCGTCCAATCTGCCTTGCCAAATATTACTCATTATTCAGTCATTTGCCTATTGTAAGTATTCAATGAGCCGAAACCGGAAATGTGCTCATTGAATAACAAAGTATGGTTAATTTATAATTTTAATTTTTATTTCCATCAATATAAACAAGCTCAGCCTTTAAACTTCCTTGATTATACAGCACATTCTGGAAATTACTAGTTTTAAACGTGACAAAATCTGCTTTTTTCCCGGTTTCCAACTGTCCTCTATCCTTCAGGTTAAGGGCATAAGCTGCACGGAAAGTCATTCCTGCCAACACTTCAGCAGTGGTCAGTTTCTGGAAAGTGGCTAAAATAGACGCCTGGGTAATTAAATTTCCCATTGGGGCCGAACCTGGATTCCAGTCACTTGCAATGGCTACAATAGCTCCTGCATCTAATAATTTTCTGGCAGGAGTAAATTTTTCCCCTAATCCTAAGCTTGCTCCGGGAAGCGCTGTTGCCACAGTATCAGACTTAGCCAAAAATTCGATGTCCTCATCAATAGTTGCTTCTAAATGGTCTGCAGACTGAGCACCCACCTCTACTGCAGTTCTTGAGCTTCCGGGCGTAAACTGATCAGCATGAACGGTAATTTCAAAACCTAATGCTTTTGCTTTAAGTAAGAATTCTTTACTCTCTTCAGGCTGGAAAGCAGATTTTTCGATAAAAATGTCTACTCTGTTGGCTAATCCTTCTTCTTTTACTTTTGGTAAAATTTCAGTAATGATATAGTCAAGATATTCAGGATTGCTTCCTTCAAAGTCTCTAGGCTTTAAATGAGCCGAAAGGCAGGTAGGAACCAAGGTAGCTTTAGTTTTATTTTGTGCTTTTTTGATAATTCTAAGCATTTTCAGCTCGTTTTCAACATCAAGACCGTAGCCGCTCTTCACTTCAATAGTGGTAATTCCTAAATCAACCAAAAAGTTAATTCTCTCCACTAAAGTTTTCAGCAATTCTTCTTCTGATGCATTTCTTGTATGCTGTACAGAACTCCAGATTCCACCACCGCTTTCAGCAATTTCCAGATAGGTTTTCCCTGCATTACGCATGGCAAAATCATTAGCACGGTTTCCTCCGAAACAGATATGGGTATGTGAATCTACAAAGGCAGGAAGAACAATCTGTTCTCCTTCGATGTTTTCGATCTCTATGGTAGGATTTTCTGTTTTTAATGCTTCAAAATTTCCAACTTTCTGAATGATATTCTGATCTACTACAATTCCTCCGTCTGCAATAATTTCAAGTTGTTCATCGGAAAGTCTTCCTCTTAATGGTAAGTTAGCAAGCGTCACCACCTGCTTAAATGGTCCTATTAATTTCATTAGTTTAAAGTTAATGCTAATGTTTAGATTGAGGCTGATTCATTATCATCAATGCCTGCTCGCTAAACAATCAAAATTTTAATAATTTTTATCAATAATTTCTCCTCTCAAAAATACTTAAAATATCCCAATTATTTAAATCTTAGCCGTTCTCATTTTTAACCTTAGCCTAAACCCAGCATCAATCTTAACCTTTTCTCAATCTGCCCTTCAACCTTAGTCTAAATTTGCTATCTTTGAGGTAAATGAAATGAATTAATGCCAGATTTTTTACATCCAGATAAGGAAAACTACTCACGCGAGGAGCTGATGCAGGAAGAACAGATCCGTCCCCAGAGCTTTAAAGATTTTGCGGGGCAGAGAAAAACGCTGGAGAACCTTGAAGTTTTTGTTACCGCTGCGAAAAGACGTGGAGGAGCATTAGATCATGTTTTATTGCATGGTCCGCCAGGTCTTGGAAAAACCACTTTAGCCAATATTATTGCCAATGAGCTTGGAGTAAACTGTAAGATCACTTCCGGTCCCGTACTGGACAAACCCGGAAGTTTAGCAGGTTTATTGACCAATCTGGAAGAGAATGATGTTCTTTTCATTGATGAAATTCACCGTCTTTCTCCTGTTGTAGAGGAATATCTGTATTCTGCGATGGAAGACTACAAGATTGATATCATGCTGGAAACAGGTCCTAATGCCCGAAGTGTGCAGATTGGGCTGAATCCTTTTACCCTGGTAGGAGCCACTACAAGAAGCGGAATGCTTACCAAACCTATGCTTGCCCGATTCGGGATTCAAAGCAGACTGGAGTATTATTCTATTGAACTTTTGTCTACGATTATCCAGCGAAGTGCAAGGGTTCTGGGAGTGGTTATTTACGAAGATGCAGCGATAGAAATTGCAAGAAGAAGCCGCGGAACCCCGAGGATTGCCAATGCATTGCTGAGAAGGGTACGTGATTTCGCAGAGATCAAAGGGAACGGCGAAATTGAGATCAATATTACAAAATATGCGCTGAACTCTCTGAATGTGGATGAATTTGGATTGGATGAAATGGATAATAAGATCATGCGTGTTATGATTGAAAATTTTAAAGGAAAACCAGTTGGGATTTCCGCTTTAGCCACATCTATTGCTGAAAACCCTGAAACATTGGAAGAAGTTTATGAGCCATTTTTGATCCAGGAAGGGTTTATTATCCGAACTCCGAGAGGAAGAGAAGTTACTGACAAAGCTTACAAGCATTTAAATATTACAAGACCTAAAAACCCGGGAGAGCTTTTCTAAGTTTAAAGTTCAAGGTTTAAGGTTAATGAGAGTTTATTAATTTATGTTTATACCCAAATTATACAGAAGCGAAGATTACAACTTGATGAGAGAGATCATTAAAGAAAATTCTTTTGCTTTGCTGATTTCTTCTGTTGACAAAATCAGGGCGACTCATGCTATGATGATGTTAAATGAAGATGATCCGGAAAATGCTTATATTGAAACACATATTTCAAGAGCTAATCCACAAGCGAAAATCTTAAAAAACGGAGATGAAGTTCTTTGCGATTTTTTAGGCGCTCATACTTACATATCCAGCAGCTGGTATGATCATATTAATGTTTCCACCTGGAATTATGAAGCTGTACAGGTCTACGGAAAGATCGAACTGATGAATCCTGACGAGCTTTATGCTCATTTGGATAAATTAACGGCCAAATATGAAAAGTTTCAGCAGTGTCCAATGATGGTGAAGGATATGGGAAAAGAATTTGTGGAAAAGGAAATGAAGGGTGCTTTTGGCATTAAAATAATCCCTGACGAAATATTTATCAAGCAAAAACTTTCTCAGAACAGAAAAGAGGCTGATTATAACAATATTATCACTCATCTTGAGGGTTCTGATGATAACGCAAAAAGGATTGCAGAGAAAATGAAAGCAATAAAAAAATAATCAAAATATACATATGAAGTTATATCCAATACAATGTGGAAAATTTAAACTGGACGGCGGTGCTATGTTCGGAGTCGTCCCGAAGAGTCTCTGGGAAAAAACAAACCCGGCAGACGAAAAAAACCTAATTGAACTGGGAACACGTTCCCTGCTTATTGAAGACGGAAAAAAACTAATTCTTGTAGACTGTGGTCTTGGAAACAAACAGGATGATAAATTTTTCGGACATTATTCTCTTTTTGGAGATGATACTCTTGATAAAAATCTAAAGAAATACGGCTTTATAAAGGAAGATATTACGGATGTATTCCTTACCCACCTTCACTTCGATCATTGTGGCGGTGCCATAGAATGGAATGATGACAGAACCGGATACAGACCGGCTTTCAAAAATGCCCACTTCTGGACGAATGAAAATCACTGGCAATGGGCAACAGAACCTAATGCGAGAGAAAAAGCAAGTTTCCTGAAGGAAAATATTATGCCGATGCAGGAAAGTGGCCAGCTTAATTTTTTACCTCTCCCTACTACCGGAAATTACGGTTTCGCTCCGGATCTGAAAATGGATGTCATCTTTGTAGACGGACATACAGAAAAACAGATGCTTCCGGTCATTCAATACCAGGAAAAAACAGTCGTTTTTGCTGCAGATCTTATTCCTACAGCAGGACATATCAACCCGGTATATGTGATGGGATATGATACCAGACCTCTTTTAACAATGGAAGAGAAAGGAAAATTCCTTAAGCAGTGTGTAGATAACGAATATTTATTGTTCTTTGAACATGATGCTCATAATGAGCTGGCAAGTCTTAAAATGACCGATAAAGGGGTGAGACTTGATGAGACGTTCACGTTTAATGATGTTTTTGGATATTAATTTTAAATCATGGAAGAATTACATTCAGAAACACAACAGACTGAACCGGAACCAGCACCCAAGATCATAGGTTTAACCGGCGGAATCGGGTCTGGAAAAACTACAGTAGCCCATTTTATAGAGGAATTCGGATTTCCGGTTTATTATTCCGATGACAGAGCCAAGGCAATCGTCAACGAGAGTGAAGACCTGAAGATAAAGATCAAGGAACTTCTTGGCGAAGAATCTTATGATGAAAATGGGTTGTATGACAGAAAATTTGTTGCCAGTAAGGTTTTTAACAATAATGATCTTCTTGAGCAATTAAATGAAATCATACACCCGGCTGTACGAATTGATTTTGAAGATTGGGTAAAGAAGCAAAGCAAATATCTGGTGTTCAAAGAAACAGCATTATTGTTTGAGCTAAAACTTAACAGACAATGTTACAAATCTCTTTTGGTAACCGCTGAAGATAATATCAGGGCTAAAAGAGTAATGGACAGAGATAACAAAACCTATCGTGAGGTAGAGGCTGTTATGGAAAAGCAGATGCCTGAAAGGGATAAAATAAAAATGGCAGATTGTATCATCTACAACAATACCAATCTGGAAGAATTAAAAGAACAAACTGAAAAAGTGATCTTTGCTATTGAATAGTAGAAAATTATTTTCTCAGTTAAAAATAAAAAGCCCTCATTATCTGAGGGCTTTTTGTATTATTCCTTTATAAATTTCTTTTGGATGATATTTCCATTGTCTTCAATAGAGATAACATAAACACTGTTGATTAATTTACTCAGATCAATTTTATTATCTAATATTATTCCGCCTGATATAAATTGGCCGGAAACGCTGTATAACTTATAATTAGCCTTTCTACTAATATTTTTTATATATAACAGCGTTTTTACCGGATTCGGATAAATCAAAACCTCATTCTGGTCCAGTAAATTAACTACTTGTTTTTTTTGAATGACCACTTTATAGTCCTCCACTTCTCCGTTTTTGAAGTCTGTACAGTTTACCGGGATATCACCTCTTGACATTGCTACTCTCATTACAACATACTTATAGTCTGTCATACTCACAAAAGCATCTGCCGGTACATTAAATTTACCTGAAACAGAGTTGTCTGAATTGGGAGAAGATGTAAATATTCTTTCATTGATATCAAACTCTCCATTTCTGTTGAAGTCAATCCATACTGCGATTCCTTCGTTATAAGTATTTCCGGTCCATTTCTTCTCAATAATGATCTCATTGTCTGTTGATCCCTGAATCATCTCGATGAATGTTTTAGGAACGCCTGTATAATCTGTATAAGCAGAAGCTCCTGATTCATTCTCCATTGTTTTCTTACCAACAGGCTTCAGTGTGACTTTGGAAATATGCTCACCCGCAGAGCTTTCACCTTTCATCTTACAGTAGATGACCGTAGGTGTTGTAAAGTAGTATGGAGGAGTATAATTTCCTGTAATACCATTGCAGACATTCACTACCATCATCTCATATTTCGTTAACTCTGTAAGGCCTGTCAATACAAGGTTATTTACTGATGATGATATTTCCGTCCAGCTTGGAATACCTACTTTTCTATAACGAAGAACATATGTTGCTCCAGGGAACGGATCCCATTGGATTGCTGCAGAAGTAGGAAACAACTGAGTAATTGTTAATCCTGAAGGCGGAGTTTCACATACTCTTTCTGTTGTAAAGACTTTAGGATTCGAATATGGATTCAGGGTTGTTTCTCCGTTACATTTGTTAGCAATCTGAACTTCATATGTTTTATTAACATCTAAACCTGTAAGGGTAAAGGTATTGGCAGGTGGTACAGGTAAAGTTACAGGATTCCAGGTTGTTGTTCCTACTTCTCTCCATCTCATTACATAGGTAGAATTTGTTGAAACTGGTGACCATTCAATCAATGCAGATGTTGACGTAATATTACTTATTATTACATTTGGAGGAAAGGGATCACATCTTGTTGAAAATTCCTGATGAGAATACCCCCCTATTGTTGCATTACACACTGCAGCAATTTCAGTTTCATAAAATGTGGCAGGTAATAAATTGGTTAAATTGAAAATATTCATTGTGGCCGGAGGCTGTGCTATAGGTACATTTGTTACGGTCCAGCTAGGAGAACCTACAGGCCTGTATCTTATCTGAAAAGCATCCGCATGATTACTTTGGGGCCATCTTATGGAAGCAGAATTATGAGTAATGTCACTCAATGTGACTACAGGAGATGTAATATTACAAGACGGGGTGGTAAAACTTCCTCCGGAAATCCATAGACTTTTATCTGCCGGACTGCATACTGAACGGACCCACCAATAATAAGTTGTATTTTGGGATAATTGAGATAAGTTCACAGAAACAAGACCACTTGTACCTGTGGGATTAGTTCCTGAAGTAGGCTGAACATTGGTTGTATTATAATAATATTCATATCCACCCAATGGAGCTAACGAAGGAGCAGCCCAGTTTAATATAGCAGTAGTAGGTGAAACAGAAGACGCAGGCATCGGAGTAGGAATAAAACAATTTCCCAGTGAGATATTATCTACAGCAGCCGGGGGCTGGCTACCTCCGTTATTGTTATTTTTCCACTCAAATACCAACCGCATATTTGTACCTGCAAAGCTGCTTAAATTCAGATTTGAATTGATGTATGTCTTCCACGTTGACTGTATGTTGAAATCATTTCCTACTTTAATTCTCCCGGCTCCAGCTGTAATACTTGTTCCCGCTGCCGGAGTGAAAGATGTAGGAACCAGCCATACTCTCAGATAATCCTCAGAACCTTCTCCTGATGCCCTCCAATCAAATGATAAAATAGTTGTATTGGTTCCTGCAGGAATAGCAATATCAACATAAGCATGAGCAGTACTTGCTCCAGCAATATTATAAGCATTGGTACCTCCGTTGGTATTCGAAATATAAATAGCATTTGGAGGATTTCCTGCTGCATTACCATAAAACCATTTATTTGTCTGTGCAGTATTCACAAAGGTAAATCCGCCATTACCCGTATTAAATTCCTGTTTGTACGGAAAACTTGCTGTGGTACAAGAGTTCAGTATAAAAATAGCAAGCACAGCAGATAGAAAACTCAGTAAAAAAGAATATTTTTCTCTCATTTTTTAAATTTTACTATTTTAATAAGTTTTTATTGTATGGTTCTCCTTACTTATCTGCCCAGGTTCAAAAGGAGTACTTTTTTGGACAAGCTTATTTAGCCTGTAGTTATAATAATCCATTTCCCTAACTATCCATATAAAATGTTTTTTATCGCATTTTTTTTCACTTTTCATCTGGGATTTTATTAATGAATGCTCTAACGAATAATAGCTATTATCAAACGAGCTATCTTTTATTATTTCTTCATTATAGGCTGTAAAAGTACATTTCAGATAAATCATTATGAACAAGCAAATAAAAAATAACGAAATAGATATTTTCTTCATAATCTTCTGTTTTTTTATATTAATATCACAAATTTAATTAATTTATTATCAATAAAAAACACAAATCACCAATTAGATAAAAATATCGCAATAAAAACTTAAAATAATTAAAAATATAAATGTTTTAAAGAAAATCAAATAAAAAAAATCAAAATATTGTGATTAATTAATATATAATAAGGTAAAAAAAATAAGCCTCCATTTCTGGAGGCTTATTCTATTTGAAATTTAGTTTATTTATTCTTTGATAAATTTCTTCTGAACAGTTTTACCGTTATCATCGATATCGATTACATAAACACCGTTAATCAATCTGCTTACGTTGATTTGATTGTTTAATAAGATACCATCTCCGATTACCTGTCCTGCAGCATTGTAGATCTTATATTTAGCTCTCTTGCTGATATTTTTCACAAACAGTATTGAACTTACCGGGTTAGGATAAATCATGATACCCGTCTGATCAATTGGATTAGCAACAATCGGTTTAGAGATTCTTACTGTGTAATCCTCTACTTCTCCATTTTTGAAGCTTGTACAGTTTACAGGGATACCGTCTCTTTCCATTGCTACTCTCATCACTACATATTTGTAATCCGTCATACTTACAAACGCATCTGCCGGCACATTAAATTTACCTGAAATAGGGCTGTCTGTATTTGGTGGAGAGCTCAATACTCTTTCATTGATATCGAATTCACCATTTCTGTTGAAGTCGATCCAAACTGCGATACCTTCGTTATAGGTATTTCCTGTCCACTTCTTCTCAATGATGATCTCATTATCTGTTGATCCCTGGATCATTTCGATGAATGTTTTAGGAACTCCTGTATAATCTGTATACGTTGATGCTCCTGATTCATTCTCCATTGTTTTCTTACCAGTAGGCTTCACAGTAACTTTAGAGATATGCTCACCTGTAGAACTTCCTGAATTCATCTGACAGTAAATTACTGTAGGAGTTGTGAAGTAATATGGAGGAGTATAGTTTCCTGGTGTACCGTTACAGATATTTACCACCTGCATTTCATATTTAGTTAATTCTGTAAGACCTGTTAATACAAGGTTATTAACTAATGATGGTACTTCTGTCCAGCTTGGAATACCTACTTTTCTATATCTAAGAACATAGGTTGCTCCAGGGAAAGGATCCCACTGGATTGCTGCCGATGTAGGAAGCAATTGAGTAATGGTTAATCCCGGAGGCGGGATCTCACAGATTCTTTCTGTTGTAAATACTTTAGGGTTAGAATATGGATTCAGAGCAGTTTCTCCATTACACATATTAGCAATCTGTACTTCGTAAGTAGTGAACGGCTCTAATGGAGTTACGCTACCTAACACATAGGTATTTGCAGGAGCTGCAGGTAAACTGATAAGAGTCCATGCAGTAGTACCTACTTTTCTCCATCTCATTGTATAAGTAGAGCTTGCTGCAAGCGGAGCCCATGTAATCAATGCTGTTGTTGGAGTAATGTTACTTACTGTCACATTCGGAGGAGTAGGATCACATCTTGTGGTAAATGTCTTGATTGGAGTAGCTGTACCAACAATATCTCCACAAATTGCGGCTACTTCTACTTCATAAGTTGTAGCTGGTGTCAATCCGGTGATTACTAATGGAAGGTTACCCAATTGTGTTGATGCGTATACTTGTGTCCAAGCTGTTGTTCCCTGAACTCTGTATCTTACTACATAACTTACTCCTGCCCCTGTAATGGTAACAGTAGCTGTTGTATGAGTAGTAGTAAATGTAGGAGCGTTTGGAGTTGCATTGCTACAAGGTCTAATTCTTACTCTGTAGTCTTCAACTTCTCCATCTACGGCATTCTGACACATTACAGGGGCACTTGTACGTTTTAGTACAACTCTCATTGTAGTTGTCAATGGACCCGTATAAGATGTTGAAGGAACAGCAAACGTAGCAGTAACGGGAGTAGTTGTGTTAGGCGGAGAAATTAAAATTCTTTCAGCGTCTGTAAACTGTCCGTTTCTGTCAAAGTCAATCCATGCTGTTACAGCATCGTTTCCTGTTGCTCCAGTCCAACCTTTAGCTACAGAGATTTTATTATTTTGAGAATTAACATCTAAAGTAATAAGAGTCTCAGGTGTTGTGTAGCTGGTATAATTAGTCTGTACTGAAGTATTGTTCATTGGAGGAACTCCAAGGTTTGAAGAGGTAACTGTTACATTCGAAATATGGTCATTCGTTCCCGTACCAGTCATCTGGCAGTAAGACAACGGTGGTGTTGTAAAGGTTACTGATGATGAGTAAGATCCTGTAGAACCATTACAAGTTGTAGAAACCTGAACTTCATAATTCGTCTGCTCAGTAAGACCAGTGATTCCATAGAAGTTTTGGCCAGCTAGCACAGTAGCCGTCTGCCAAACTCCTCCAGGAGTAGTTCTCCATCTTATATTATAAGTAGCTCCTACCGTTGCAACCCATGATACTGTTGCAGTAGTTGCACCAATATTGTTTACTGTAATATTCGTTGGAGGAGCTGTTGAGCATGGTTGAGAATCTACAAATTTCACTGCGTAATCTTCTACTTCTCCCTGAGTAAATGTTCCACAAGGGTTAGCGTTGTCAAAATATCTCATTACGACACGCATACGGGTAGGAAGAGTTCCTGTATATACATTTCCACTCGCCACTGTAGGTACAGCAAAAGTTGCCGTTACCGGAGTAGTTGTATTATAAGTAGTATTCAGAATTCTCTCACTTGTTTCAAATGTTCCGTTTCTGTTAAAGTCAACCCACGCTGAAACTCCATAAGATGTTGGAGAACCTGGCCAGTATTTGTTCACAGAAATTTTATTATTTGCAGAACCTCTTTCAAATATAACAACTCTTGTAGGGTCTGGTGTATAATCTTTGTAGTTATCCGATCCTGAATTGCTCAACATAATAGGAGTATTCGTAGGAGTAACGGTTACGTTATTAATATATCCGCTAGTGGCAGTATTACCTGTTGGACCTGCCGTACAATAAGTAAGAGCCGGAGTTGTAAAGGTTAAGCTAGGAGAAAATGCTCCTGTAGTACCTCCACAAATAGTAGCTACCTGAACTTCATAGGTAGTCTGCTCTAATAATCCTGTAAGTATTTGGTTACTTACCAAAGGTGTATTTACAGCAATCTGCTGCCATGCACCGGAAGGAGAAACTCTGTATCTTACAATATAAGTAGCTCCTGTAGTTGATGTCCAAGTAACGTTAGCTGAAGAAGGAGTTACGTTGTTTACCTGAATATCAGCCGGTGGAGCTGTAGTACATGCTGATAAATCAATAAGTTTAACAGCATAATCTTCAGTCTCACCATAAGAATACGTTCCACAGGCATTAATAGGACTATACTCATTCATTACTACACGCATTCTGGTAGTAAGGTTTCCGGTATATGCACCACCTGCAGCAGTTGGTATATTGAATGTAGCTGTAACCGGCGTTGTCGTATTACTTGGAGAAGTTAATACTCTTTCAGTCGCTTCAAAAATACCATTACGGTTAAAGTCAATCCAAACTCCTGTTAAGAAGCTATATTGATAACCCGGCCATGTTTTTGATACAGAAACAGTAGCAGTACCACCTCTTACCAAAGTAACTAATCTTGTAGGATCTGTACTGTAATTTGTGTAACCACTTTGATTAGAGTTGCTTACCATCGAAGGAGCTCCTTGTGCATTAACTGCAACCTGGCTTATATACCCATCAATAAAGGTACTTGTAGCCGCTGAATTACAATAAGTAAGTGCCGGAGTTGTAAAGTTTACACTGGAAGAAAATGCTCCCTGAGTACCCCCACAGATAGTAGCTACCTGAACTTCATACTGGGTTTGTTCTGTTAATCCGGTAATAATCTGATTTCCTACCAAAGGTGTTGTTACGTTAATGGTCACCCAAGGGCCTCCCGCTACAGGTCTGTATCGTACAACGTACGTAGCACCTGCAGAAAGATACCAGCCTACATTAGCAGAAGTTGTTGTCAGGTTGGAAACTGTAATATTGGTAGGAGGAGCTGTAGAACAAGCCGGCAGCGGATGGCTTTCCAACTGTATTCTAGGAATATCCGCAAGTCTGTCTTTTGCAGTAGGAGGTGCTGCAGGATCTGGGTTTGCGGAATCTTCATAATAGATCATCCCTCTGTTTGCTCCTGCATTATAAGATCCCCAAGCCGTACCTGGCGAAGACGAATAACCTGGAGTTTTTTCATTTACAGCAATCACAAGATTGTCTGTTCCGTTCCACAAAAACGGAGTAGCCAACTGAAGAGTTACCCAGTTCCCATTTGTCAGGGTAGGTAAAACTCCGTCGAAAACCTGGGTTAAACCACTTAATGGAACCCAACTTGTAGTGGTTGCAAAGTTATTCTGGGTTGTGTTCCCCATATATACTACCCAATCCTTATAGACATCCTGAGATGTTGAAACGGTGGTAGAATAAAACTTTACAGCCGTGATATAGTTCGACGTACCTATAGCAGTCGTAAGTTCCGCAGCAGTATAAATCTGCTGGGAATAACTATACCCATAATAGGAACGTATGGGGAGATACACTGAGGTACCCGTTCCTGTCCCGATCTGTCCTGCCTGAGCTGAGACTTTGGATACAAAGCCTGTACAGATCAAACAGAGAAACAGAATTAAAGAGGTAAAGAATTTCTTCATAATGTTTTCATTATAATATTAATCATACAAATCTAATCATTTTTTGTTATTAATTTACAGGCGAATTTAGGTTTTTTTATAAAAATATAACAATATCTCCACTTTTGCTTTAAATAAAGAAATCCCCGGGAAAGCCCGGGGATTTACTATTATTTGAAGGTTATCTTTATTTTTTGATGAATTTAGATTTGAATTGCTCAATTCCTTTATCATCTATTGTAATTACATAACCACCTTTAATTAAAGTTGAAACATTCACTTTTCCATCATTGATATTTCCTCTATCTACTAATTGTCCAGCAGCACTATAGATTTTATAAGTAGCTTTATCTGAAACTTTAGTAACATTTAAAATATCACTTACCGGATTTGGATAAATCTGAATACCGTTATTTTTAACAGCTGTTTCAGAAGTAGCAAGGGTACCAGTAATGACTACGTTATAATCTTCAACCTCACCATAATCAAAATTATTTCCACACAGATAATCTGCCGGTAATGATAAGCCTGCATTTGTACTTCCTACAAAAAATGCCACAACTCTCATTCTTAATGGCTGTCCTTCTACTGCACTACTTGGGATTGTAACATTCCCTGTTACTACAGTTGGCGACGGACTAAGCGCTACAGGATAATTCAATACTCTTTCTGATTCGCTGAAAACACCATCCTTATTAAAATCAATAAATGCAGCTACTGTATCATAATCAGCAACATCAGGGTTACTAAGAGTAACAGACATAGGATAAACATTCCCTTTTGTTAAGTTTATCTGAAGTGCAGTGTTTGTTGTATAGTTTGTATACGTACTACTTGCTGAAGTATTATTTACATTCGAAAGTGTTACATTCGAAATATACTCATAGCTAGGATCACTCGTAGAAGCGGTACAATAAGCAAGTTGTGGTGTAGTGAAGTTTACAGAAGCAGAATACGTTCCTACTGTAGTACCGCAAACTAAAGCTACCTGAACTTCATATTGTGTACCATCTATTAAATTACCTAAATTGATTGACGGCACTGTTGTATCAGCTTCAGTCCAAGCAGTTGTACCTACCTTTCTGTAACGTACTTTATAAGTTGCCCCGGTATAAGACATCCATGATACGCTTGCAGAAGATACTGTAATATTGCTCACCGCTACGTTCGTTGGAGCAGCACTGCTACATGCAGATAGAGGTGCAATACTAACAGGTCCTACCGCATAGAAAATATTACCTATTGAAGAAATTCTTACTTTAATAGTCTGTCCGTTCAATGAAGAAGGGAAAGTAAAGTTTTCAGAACCATCATTAGGTGTTGAAGCAGATAAAACAGTCCAGGTTGTCCCGTTATCTGTAGTATAATCAATCTTTACGTTAGCTACATTATAAGGAGCAGCATTTGTATTGGCAACAATCCATTGAACCGGAGTTGGAGTATTCACATCAGCATATTGGTTAGCTACTCTGAAAGGCCCATTATCTCCCACAACAACCGTCTGAACTTTAAAAGCTGACTGCTGTTGAGCTACATTAGAATTATTATCTCTAACAGTTAATGCAAAGTTTGTCGTTCTTGCTACAGTTGATACTGCTTCCCAAGTATTGTTTGCATTATTTAATACTCCGTTCATTACAGATGCAAACTTAGGGAAATATCTTACCGGATTCGTACTTGGAACAGCAGATCTGAACGAAGCACCTGACATTGTATTTCCTAAGTTAAACTTGTTAATAGAAACTGAAGCATCGTCAACTTCTTCCCAAGAATAAGTCATTGGATCATTTTCAGGATCCGTAGCACCACCTGTTAAAACAAAAGCAGTACCCTTAGGAATATTATATGTTGGTAAATCCGTAACTACCGGTGGATTATTGGTAATGGTAGTCTCAACATCACACGTTTTTGCAATTAAGTTAGCCTGAACCTGACCAATACTTGCCTTATGGAAATAAGGATCAGAATTAGCCTGAACATCTGTATTAGGACCAGTAATACCTGCGTATCCCATAATGGTAGTTCCTGAACCAGGTTCCATATTTACACCACTTCCTTCAATATTATGAGAGAAAGTATGGTTAGCTCCTAACTGGTGTCCCATCTCATGAGCAACATAGTCGATATCAAAGCTATCACCTGATGGAATTCCATTTGCCGGAGAAGTAAATCCTGAACCTTTTCCTTTAGGAACTGTAGTTGTAGGATTGATACATACACATCCGATACATCCGGCATTTCCTCCACCTCCTGATTTACCGAACAAGTGTCCGATATCGTAGTTGACATCTCCTACATTGGCTGTCAAAGCAGCCTGCAGCTGTCCATTCCATGCTCCTCCCGCTCCTGTTGCAGCAGCAGAATATGGATCTGTAGCCGGGTCAATATAAATTACACCTGGAAAATTCTGCAAATTCAAATGCAATGCAAAATCTTTCTCAAAAACTCCGTTTACTCTGGTTAAAGTATTATTGATTGCAACAAGTGCCGGAGCTCTTTTCTGATCATCTGTAGCTGTAGCAGGTACACCAGCAAGTCCCATAAAGTATTGGGTATACTCACCAGTAACAGACATTGCCAGTCTCATTGTTCTGTATTTCTTATCAGAAGTCTTATTGAAAGTCGTTGCCTGATTTGAGAATGACTGCCCATTTTTTAATAAAGCGTCTATTTCCTTTTTAGCAACAGGAGATTCTTCTGTAGAACATAAGAACCCACTTTTATCCTTTTTAGTTTTAGGATGAACGGCATAAACTGTTTTATCTGCAGAAGCCGGGTCAATAAACTCATAATTACCTCCATGGATAATCATCGACTGAAAATCATTAGGAGCAATACTGAATCTTAAATACTTGGTAGGGTCTTCTACACTTGTTCCAACATAAGATCCTAATTCATACTTGTCCGCCAGTTCTTTTACAACTACCGGAAAACTGTATACATTAAACCTTTCAATCTTCCCGCTCATAGTGGGAAGAGAAATCACTACAGGAGTGGCATTTGTACCCATTTCCTGTGCATTCTTCAGCTGAGATCTCAGTAAGTTCAGGTCTAATTTATAGTACCCGTTTCCTCTTACATTAGATTGATCTACTCTAAATCCTGTACTTCTTTTGTTATCGTCTCCTTTTTTAAAGGAAGTTGGTGTCCATTGACCGAACACGGCGCCTCCTATAAAAGTGAACATTAAAGCAGTAAATACTCTTTTCATAAATTAAAACACAATTATAATTTCCGCCAAATATAACTATTTTATAAATCTTATGGGTAAAATAAGTTAATATTTTTCAACATAATACACTCATTAACGATATCCATTAAAAAAAACACAAACTTTAGACTGTTCTAAAGTTTGTGTTTTATCTATTTTAAATGTCAAGAAATACTATTTCTAAAACTTATACGCAATATTCCATGCAAATCCCATATTGAATTTTGAAGAACTTTTTCCGAAGCCCGGAACGATCATTGGAGAGATATCATCCTGCTTGGAAGTATATACCATATATCTTGGCTGAAGATTCACATCAATGTAGAAATTGGAATTAAACAACTGCACTCTGCCTCCCAACGTACCTTCCAGCCAAAAAGATGACTGTGATGATGAGGGAAAGGCTTCAGAAGAATTGCTTCCTCCAAATCCACGAACAGGAATTGCCATATACTCCTGATTATAAAATGATCCGGCAACTTTTCCTCCGGCATAAAATCCGTTGAACTCATTCTCTGCATCTTTTGCAAGCATATAAAATGCCCCCAACTTCACGAAAGGACCGCTTGCCTTTGCATCATAACCATTCTTCTGGTATACATTCTTTTCAAAACCTGCCTCTGCAATGGCATGAAGATTTCCTTTTATCTTTGAAGAAATAAATCCCTGATATAATTTTCTGTCAGAAAAAAAACCGGCTCCGGTATTCAGTACATCAAGGCCAACCATAAAATTAGGTTCATATTTCTCCTGAACCTTCTTCTCTGCCTCCTTTTTTTTGTCCTGTGCCCAGCTTGTTATTCCTAATAAACTAAAAAGAAAGGTAAAGATTAGTCTTGTCTTCATTCTCTATTTGATTTTGTCCGGCTTCCAGTTTCTGAACAGGATTCGGAGTTACTAATTCTGAACTTAAATTCTCGTAAGATTTTTTGATTCCGCATCCGGGAGAAACATATGTTGACTTCGTAGTATAATTAATCCTTACTTTAGATTCTGCTCCATTATAGGTAAGTTTAAAATAAACGTCAGTATAAGGTGAGTTGTCAACCCGCAAAGGAATTAACCGGGAATCAATTTTTGCAAGTTTTCCCAGATCTACCTTTCCTGCACCATAATCTACTGCGACATAGAGTGTATCCAGAGCCTTCTCTTTTCCAGAATCCAGTGATCTGAAAGCCACCTTCATTCTGGGAGTTCCTTCTCCGCTTTCACAAATATCATCATCCCCTCCACAGGAAAAAAGCACTCCTAGAAAACAGATTGCTATCAGAAATTTAAAGTACTTCATATTAAGATTTGAAATTCAAATTTAGATAAAATTATTTTTTAATCAATAACGCAATGTTCTCAACATGGTGTGTTTGTGGGAACATGTCTACCGGTAAGATCTTTACTAAAGTATAATGATCTTTCATCAAAGCAAGATCTCTCGCCTGTGTTGCAGAATTACAGCTTACATAAACTACTTTTTCCGGTGAAAGTTTTAAGATCTGTTCTACAACCTTCTGGTGCATTCCGTCTCTTGGCGGGTCTGTAATTAATACATCTGCTTTTGGGTGAGTGGCCATAAATTCATCATTGAAGATATCTTTCATGTCTCCACAATAGAAAGTACAGTTGGTAAGACCATTCAGTGCAGCATGTTCTATAGCAGCATCAATCGCTTCCTGTACAGATTCTATTCCGATGACCTGTTTTGCATTTCTCGCTACATACTGAGCAATTGTTCCTGTTCCTGTATAAAGGTCATACACTACTTCATCTCCTTTCAGATCTGCAAATTCAAGTGTCTTTCTGTACAGTTCCAAAGCCTGTTTGTAGTTAGTTTGAAAGAATGATTTCGGGCCTATCTTAAACTGCAGTCCGTCCATTTCTTCCATCAGGTAACCTTCTCCAAAATATACATTGATATTTAAATCGTAGATGGAATCATTCTGCTTAGGATTGATAGCATATACTAATGTTTTAATCTGCGGGAATTTTTCTAGTAAGAATTCAAAAAGCTTTTCTCTGTTTTCTTTTTCTTCTCTGTAAAGCTGGAAAAGCACCATCCATTCTCCTTTAGAGTTTTGTCTCATCATTAAGGTTCTTAAAAAACCTTCCTGGTTTCTTACATCAAAGAAATCCAATCCGTTATTTACTCCATATTCTTTTACAGCGAGTCTTATTGCATTGGAAGGATCTTCCTGAAGAAAACATTCTTTAAGGTCAAGAATTTTGCTCCACATTCCAGGAATGTGAAATCCTAAAGCATCTTTGCTTCCAAAGTTCTCTTCTGAACTGATTTCGTATTGAGTAAGCCATCTTGCATTTGAGAAAGAAAACTCCATTTTATTTCTATAAAAATACTGTTCTTCAGCTCCCAGAATTGATACGGTCTCAAAGTCGTCAATTCCTCCGATTCTTTTAATATTATTATATACTTCTTCCTGTTTAAAATCAAGCTGTTTTTCGTAGCTCATGTTCTGCCATTTACAGCCTCCACAAGTTCCGAAATGAACACATTTTGGATCTGCTCTGTAAGGTGATTTTTCAAGAACTTCAACCGCTTCGCCCTCATAATATTTTGACTTCGCTTTTTTCACTCTTACATTTACAATATCACCTGGAATAGCTCCTGAAACCATTACCGCTTTTCCTTCTTCTGTCCTTCCTATTGCCACGCCTTTTGCTCCGGCAGTCAATAGCTTTATATTTTCAAGAATTAAATCTCTTTTTTTCTTCCTACTCATTCTAAAATTTTCTATTTTCCTAATTGAAACTTTTACGCTTCAGTTTGCAAAAATACAATAAAAAAAACCTTATCCGAAGATAAGGTTTCTATACTGTGTTAAAGTTTATTATTTTGTTGGAGCCGGCTGTGGATTTGCTGGCTGTGGAGCTTGCTGCTGAGCTGCAGAAGGATCAAGCTGTAATTGTGGCTGCATCTGCATTGGTTCTGCTTTTGGAGCTGAAAGACCAGTCTGCTTATCCAGAATCGTTACCAGTTCCTGCTCACCAAGGTTTACAAATGATCTGCTGGCAATTTTACCATCTTTATCAATGATCACAAAGCAAGGTAACTTGAATCCGTATACCCCATATTTCTTAGCAATATCAGAATTCAGACCTCCTTCTCCGTAAACATTCACTCCCTGAACTCCTTTTAAAAGAGAATTGCTTGTTTTAATGAACTGATCTTTTGTATCATCAACGTTTACAAATACAAAATTCATTTTAGATTTATAGAAGTTTACTACTTCTTTTAATACAGGTACTGTAGCTTCACTGATATAAGGGTTCCATGAAGCATAGAAGAATAACATATAAGGTTTTCCTTTATTTTCAGAAAGTTTATAAGCTTTTCCATCCTGCTTTGCCAAAGATGCATCCGGAGCTGCATCTCCTATTTTAAGTCCGGTAATAGCTACCTGCATTTTTAAAAGGTCACTTTTAATGGTGGCATCTTTAATATCTGAATCAATGATCTTTTTGATTTTGTCAATGTTTGCAGCCGGAGTCGTAGGATGAATATCCGCCTGAGCCATTACAAATGCCAAAAGATAGTCTTTTGCAGTCTGAGATACATCTTTCTTTGTTTTTAAGTACTGCGCAAACATCTCAGAAGTTGTAATTCCTGTTTTTCCTTTGCTGTTTGCTTCTGCATACTTCTGGAAATCAGGAGTCATTTTTACAAGAAGATATTGTCTGTAAAGAGGGATTGTTTTCACCATCGCGTCTTTATCAGTTTCCAGCTGAGTTTCATAATCTTTTAATGCTTTAGAAGCTTTGTAAGATGGATTTCCAGACATTGGCCCGTGAGACATTTCGTAGTTAGCAAGCAAATTAAGAATGGTAACTTTTACGTCATTTTTCTTCCAGTCTAAAAGTGCTTTACTAGGATTGTTCTTCTTAGCAAGGTCATCTACATTTTTATTGATATCAGCTTCAATTTTATGCATCCCTTTCAGGAATGCAGCTTCATCTCCACCCATCAAGGCACCTATATTTACTTTAGTACCGTACTCAGCTAAGAACTTTTGACTTGCTGTAAGAAAGTCATTATTCTTCTTGGCATCTCCGGTAACCACAAATTCATTTGGGAAAGTAGCTCCGTTTCCTGAAATATTTACTTTTTGTCCTCCTTCAAGATAAATCAGGCTTTGTCTGCCCGCATAGTTAATCACATACATACCGTCTTTAGGAGCATCAAAACTTCCTGAAAAGTTTCCGTCTTTATCTAAACCTATATTAATCAAAGGCAGGGTTCCTACTCCTGAAGCTTCTACAAATTCAATTCTTTCTAATGATGAGCTTCCAGTAATTTTTCCTTTTACTTCTACTTTTTTTGAACAAGACATCACAAAAGCTGTGATGATAAACAATAAAAGATATTTTTTCATTTCAATTTTTAATATTACACAAAAATAAGCTTTTTAGGGCTTGCTAATTCACACTAATTATTTTTTTTAAAAATTTTATTATCACCCTTCAAGAGGGTCAATTCCAATATTACAATTGTCTCTTTTTGAGAGGCATGCTGTATTTGAAAGTTTAAAAAAAATGATTCAAATACCCTCCAAATATATACTTATTAAATAAAGAATGACTAAAATCCATCAATAAGTTAACAAACTTTAACAGGACTTAGCATTTCATAAAAAAATCGCCTCCAAAAATGAAGGCGATTTTCTATGTATTTGAATCAATTCTATCCTTGATCTACAAGAGCAGCCATGTATTCTCTGTTCATTCTTGCGATGTTTTCAAGAGAAATACCTTTAGGGCATTCTACTTCACATGCTCCGGTGTTTGAACAGTTACCAAATCCTTCTTCGTCCATAGCTTTCACCATGTTAAGAACTCTTCTCTTAGCTTCTACTCTACCTTGAGGAAGTAATGCATACTGAGAAACTTTAGCTCCCACGAATAGCATTGCAGATCCGTTTTTACAAGTCGCTACACAAGCTCCACATCCGATACAAGCAGCTGCATCCATTGCTCTGTCTGCATCTTCTTTTGGAACCGGAATTGCGTTAGCATCTAATGTATTTCCAGAAGTATTCACAGAGATGAAACCTCCTGCTGCCATTACTCTGTCGAAAGCACTTCTGTCTACCATCAAGTCTTTGATAACAGGGAAAGCGGCACTTCTCCAAGGTTCAATAACGATCGTTTCTCCATCTTTGAACATTCTCATGTGAAGCTGGCAGGTTGTGATACCTGTATCCGGCCCGTGAGCTCTACCATTGATGTAAAGTGAACACATACCGCAGATTCCTTCACGACAGTCGTGGTCAAAAGCGATCGGTTCTTTTCCTTCGTTAATTAAGTTTTCGTTCAGGATATCCAGCATCTCCAAAAATGAAGAATCTGTAGATACATCTGATATTTTGTAGGTCTCAAACTGACCTTTAGTTTTACTATTTTTTTGTCTCCAAATTTTCAGCGTAAGATGTAAGCCTTTTTTTGCACTCATAATGTTATATTTTAGGTTGGAGATTATTTATAACTTCTAGTTTTAACCTCGATGTTGTCATATATCAATTCTTCTTTATGCAACACTTCCGCGTTGATATCGTTACCTTGATATTCCCAAGCTCCGACGTATTTGTAGTTTACGTCATCTCTTTCCGCTTCTCCATCCGGAGTTGAATGGTCTTCGCGGAAATGTCCACCACAAGATTCATTTCTGTGTAGTGCATCGATAGCCATTAATTGTCCCAGTTCAAGGAAGTCTGCTACCCTGAATGCTTTTTCAAGCTCAGTGTTCATTCCTTCTCCTTCTCCCGGTACTTTTACGTTTTTCCAGAAATCTTTTCTTACTTCTTCAATTTCCTTGATTGCTTCTCTCAATCCTTCAGGAGTTCTTCCCATTCCAACTTTATTCCACATAATGTTTCCTAACTGCTTATGGAAATGGTCTACAGAATGAGTTCCTTTATTATTTAGGAAGAAATCGATTTTTTCTTTAATTCCTTTTTCAGCCTCGTCAAACGCACCTGAATTGGTAGGAATAGCTCCTGTTCTGATATCCGCAGAAAGGTAATCTGCAATCGTGTAAGGAAGTACGAAATAACCGTCAGCAAGACCCTGCATCAATGCAGAAGCACCAAGTCTGTTGGCCCCGTGATCTGAGAAGTTAGCTTCACCAATTACGAAACATCCAGGGATCGTAGACTGAAGGTTATAATCAACCCATACACCACCCATTGTATAGTGAACTGCAGGATAAATCTTCATTGGAGTTTTATAAGGATCATCTGCTGTAATCTTTTCGTACATTACGAATAAGTTACCATATTTTTCCTCTACCCAGCTCTTACCTAAATCGTAGATCTGCTGATCTGTTGGATTATGAATATGTTTTTCGATAGCGGATTCTTTACCTTTTTTCATGATCTCTGTAGAGAAATCAAGGTAAACTCCTTCCTGAGTATCATTATTTTCGATTCCGAATCCGGCGTCGCATCTTTCCTTAGCTGCTCTTGAAGCAACGTCTCTAGGAACAAGGTTACCGAACGCAGGGTATCTTCTTTCTAAATAGTAATCTCTATCTTCTTCTTTAATATTTTCAGGTCTTAATTTACCTTCTCTGATCGCTACTGAATCTTCAATTTTCTTAGGAACCCAGATTCTTCCGGAGTTTCTTAATGATTCAGACATCAAAGTCAGTTTAGACTGCTGTGTTCCGTGAACAGGAATACAAGTTGGGTGAATCTGTACGTAGCAAGGGTTTGCGAAGTAAGCTCCTTTCTTGTGAATTTTCCACGCTGCAGAAACGTTTGATCCCATTGCATTGGTAGAAAGGAAATATACGTTTCCGTATCCTCCCGAAGCGATTACTACTGCGTGAGCAGAGTGTCTTTCGATCTCACCTGTTACAAGGTTTCTTGCAATGATTCCTCTCGCTTTTCCGTCAACAATTACAAGGTCAAGCATTTCATGACGGTTGTACATCTTGATTCTTCCTTTACCGATCTGACGGCTCATTGCAGAATAGGCCCCCAGTAATAACTGCTGTCCTGTTTGTCCTTTTGCATAGAAAGTTCTTTTTACCTGAACTCCACCAAATGAACGGTTATCTAGCTGACCGCCGTAATCTCTACCGAAAGGTACCCCTTGGGAAACACACTGGTCAATAATATTTGCAGAAACTTCAGCTAATCTGTAAACGTTGGCCTCTCTTGCTCTATAGTCACCACCTTTAATGGTATCATAGAATAATCTGTAAGTAGAGTCACCGTCTCCCTGATAATTCTTAGCTGCGTTGATCCCCCCCTGAGCAGCAATAGAGTGTGCTCTTCTTGGAGAATCCTGATAACAGAACGCCTTCACGTTGTATCCTTGCTCAGCCAATGTAGCTGCAGCAGAACCTCCTGCCAAACCTGTACCTACAACAATAATATCAATCTTATCTCTGTTGTTTGGTGCAACAAGGTTCATATGGTCTTTATGATTTTTCCATTTGTCCTTTAGAGGACCTCCCGGAATTCTTGAATCTAATTTACTCATACTAGTATATTGATATTATTGAGTTATAAAATGAAAAACTGCAACGATGATAAATCCTGCAGGAATAAGGATTGAATACCATTTCCCGAAAGCTTTGATCACCGGCGTATATTTTGGATGTCTTGCTCCGATAGACTGGAATGAAGACTGGAATCCGTGAGCCAAGTGTAATCCTAATAAAACAAAAGAGATCACATACAAAGCCACTCTCCAAAGATCAGCAAACTTCTCATGAAGTTCCGGCCAGAAACGTTCTGCATCCGGAGTCAATCCTTCTACATACTTGTAATTGATTTCATGCAGCCAGAAATCATATAAGTGAAGCGCTAAGAAAGCTAAAATAACAGCACCCGAAATAATCATATTTCTGGACATCCATGAAGAATTCACAGATGCATTGTTTGCTGCATACTTTACCGGACGCGCTTTATTATTCTTGATCTCAAGCACAAATCCCATAATGAAATGGAAAATTACTGCAAAACCAAGAATAGGCTGCATTAAGAACTGCACAAAAGGATTATAGCCCATAAAATCAGATGCTGTATTGAATGCATCCTTGTTCAGAACTGATAACAAATTGGTCGTCAAATGCAGTATAAGAAAAATCAGCAAAAATAGAGCTGATAATGCCATAGCATATTTTCTACCTATCGTAGAACTCGTTAAACCTGCCATATAAGTTTAAATTTGAATTTCTACAAAATTAAGAAAGTTTAACAATATCAAAAAGTGAGAAATCTCACAAATAGACAGTTTGTAATCTTTCTAAATAAGAATTCCATACATTATAAATACAGGAAAACACATAAATTGTTACCATTATTTCAAATCATAAATTTTGTTCCTGAAAACTACTTTTTGAACTGAATTTGAAAAGGTTTTAAGCTCAAAATGACTTATTCTCCGTGAAGAGCAGTAAGGGTTCACCACAAACTGTAAAACCCTGGTCTTATTTTCCGTATCAGAGATCCAAAAACAAGCTTCATCTCCCCTTTTTATTGAAAAGATACTGTTTCTACCGAACGTATGAATCAACACTTCTTCTTTCTGATTTTCAAAGACATTACTTCCCGCTCTTATCATCAGAAATACAACAACAGCAATCATCAGTCTTGAAGAATTTTTAACATTGAATTTTAAGATCGGAAATTTTAATAGATAAACCACCACAAATACTGACAGCACCTCTAATCCATTCATGGGGATGTTGTCAAAGAATAGCATATCAACTTCTGCAAACCAATGGATCATTTTCAACAAAATCTGAATAATAAAATCATATATCCTATTCAGAAATTCAAAATTGACCCCGCAAGAAATAAAAGCCGTCATTATGAATGAAAAAACAATAATTATTTCAGAAAAAGGAACAATGACAATATTTGCAATGATGGATATGAATGAAAACTGATGAAAATAATACAGCACCAAAGGAAGTGTTGCCAGCTGAGCTGATAAAGATATTGTAATGGTATTAAACAAAAGTTTTTTAAGGTAATTATCCTGTTTTGGAAAATATTTCAAGAGAGGCTGATTCAGCCAATAAATTCCAAGGACCGCTAAAAAGCTGAGCTGAAATCCCACATCAAAAAGCTGCTGTGTATCTCCGATTAAGATAAGAAAAGCTGATAAAGCTAATGAATGAAGCAGATCCGGTTTTCGCTGAAGCAATACAAAAATAAAATAAATGCTCAGCATGATACAGGAACGCAGAACTGAATTCCCAAATCCGATAAAAGCAGCAAACAGCCAAATAAAAAAGAGACTTAAAATGACTGCATATTTTCTGAATTTTAAGGGAATACAACGAATCAGCAAAAAGTAAAACATCCCGAAAACAACCACGATATGAGTTCCGGAAATAGCGAGAAAATGAACCAGTCCGGATTTATTGAAGTCCTGTACAGTACCTGCATCAATCTCTGTACGGTCTGCCAGAATGATTCCTTTTAAAAACTCTTTGGTTTTTCCTGAAATCCCGGTTTCATCAATATTTTTGAGAGCTATAAATCTATATTGCTTAAGCTTATCTGCTGGAGTTACATCATCACGTTCCGCAGATACAATATCCTTTGAAAGATAAATCTGATAATCAATATGTTTTCGTTTTAAATACCCGGCATAGTCGAACTGAAAATCATATCGGGCAGCTTTTGGGTGTGTTATATAAGCTTCCGCTTTGTAATAATGGAGAAAATCCAATTCTTTAGTATCCTTCGGAACATAGAGTACTGAATTAAAGCTTATGCCTCCCGCCTGTGCTGCTCCTTCATATTTTTTATATTTCGCAGTAGTATTTAATTTTTGAGAGATTGTAAAAGTAACCGTTTCTTTTTTCTTTACAAATGAAGAAACATCAGCTGAAAAAGTATTATGAAAATGAAGAATAATCCCTGCTCCAAAGAACAGAAGTCCCATCAAAAAAGCTTTGATTTTATGTAAAAAATAAGAATGAAAGCATATTGCAGACAGTATAATCAGGCAAATCACAATAACCAAATAAAATGCAATGCCTGTCAATACCATTTTCTCCTGAAAAAGAATTCCAAGAATAAAACAGATGACCAGAATAAGAAGAGGCTGTTTTTGCAATTTCAATTAATTATCCTTGTAAAATAGATAATTAATTCATGGTATATCATCTCTTGAATAACTAAATAAGAGCTTTACAGCGTATCAAACGTATCAACAGAACACTTTATTTTTTGCTATGAAATTAAAGTTTGAAAGCAGGTCATTTCTTTTGTAAAAATTTATCCGCTAAACGTTTCGTTTCTTTAATATAAAATAAAGGATCTTTCCCATAATCTTCATATTTGAAATCTCCCGCTTTTTTAGGGATCGCAGGTTCTATCTGTGTTCCTTCATGCCATTCGTTGAATGATGTAATTCCAATGTAATCCGGATTTACCTTGATGGCAGCATCAAACATATTTTCGTAATACTTCCCATTGTTTCTGCTTTTGAAGTTGGCTTCATTCCATGGGCGGATTCTGGTATCCGAATAACCTGGACCAACACAAGGAATAAAAATCATATGATGGTCTTTAGCATATTGGGCCATAAAATTCCAGTTAGCCGTTGTGCTTCCATATACAAAACCCTCACTGGCAAAATAAGTGTAGAAACCATCAAATCCGGATGATTCAAAAAATTTCGCATCGTCTTTTTCAACCCATAATCCAATGTAAAGAGCATCTAACACTGTATTTCTAACGGTTTTTCCTCCATCTTTGGATAACATTTCAGACCACTCTTGTTTGGGAATCTTATAACTGTCGTAAACATAAAATAAAGGTTTCCCTTCTTTTTTATAGAAAGCGTGATGAGCAGAGTAAGTTTTTATGAGATAAGAAAGCTGTTCTTTTAATTCAGAAGTAGTTTTATAAAATGGCTCGATATGGAAGGCAACTTTTAAATCAAAATGATCGGCAATATCGAGATATTTGATAAGACTTTTATCCGTAAATGAATCTTTCCCCAGCCAGCTGACAACAACTACTCCCACTCCGGATTCTTTGATCATTCTCATATGCTTTTCAATGATCTTTGAATCATTCGAGCTATAATTTCCAAGTGCAGGATAAAAATTGGCCCCAATATCATCTCCGCCTTTATGATGTCCGAGATTGTTCCATTTCGGATTACTCCAGTGAGGAAGGATTTCATGGTTCCAATGCTGATAACTTCCGTCCGTGTCAGGATTTCCATACCAGCCATAATAGAATATCTGAACTTTATCTCTTGCATTGTTCTGCTGTGCAAAACTGTTTGAGAAGAATAATGTAAATATCAGTAATACCAGAAAACGGTTACAATAATTCATAGTTAAAAAGTAAATTAAATTCTCAAAAACCCCGGCACATCAAACTTTTAATATTACCTCAGCAGCATGGTCACTGGCACCTTTTCCACCCAGTTTTTCTCTCAGAAGGCTGTAATCATTCAGAACCTGAGTTCTTTTTTCTCCTTCTATGATTTTACTGAGTTCTTCAACCAGGTTTTTAGTATTCAGATCATTTTGTATTAATTCTTTCACCACTTCTCTGTCCATGATAAGATTAACCAGAGAAATATAATTAATGTTTTTCACTAATCTTTTGGCAATAGCATACGAAATCTTACTTCCACGATAGCAAACCACTTCAGGAATATTCAACAAGGCGGTTTCTAAGGTAGCGGTTCCGGAAGTCACAAGAGCTGCTTTGGAACACCTCAGCAAGTCATAGGTTTTATTGGATACAAAATGAACATTGTCGTCCACATATTTCTGATAAAACTCTTTAGGAAGACTCGGCGCTCCGGCAATTACAAACTGATAATTTTTAAAATATGGTCTTACGGAAAGCATTATTTCAAGCATTTTTTCCACTTCCTGTTCTCTGGAACCCGGCAGAAGCGCGATGATTTCTTTTTCGTTCAGTCCGTGCTCCGATTTGAAATCTTCAATACGAATCTCTTTCAGATCCGAAATAGCATCCAGCAAAGGGTGGCCTACAAAATGAGAATGAACGCCGTGTTTTCTGTAAAAATCTTCTTCAAAAGGAAGAATCACCATCATTTCATCCACATATTTTTTGATAGTTTCTACCCGTCCTTCTTTCCATGCCCAAAGCTGTGGAGAAATATAATACACGACTTTGATACCAAGTTCTTTGGCAAATCTGGCAATTCTCAGGTTAAAACCGGGATAATCAACCAAAATCAAAACATCTGGTCTGTTCTTCTGGATATCCTCTTTGCAGAATTTAATATTATTCAGAATTGTCCGTAGGTTCATCACTACTTCCAAAAACCCCATAAAAGCAAGATCACGGTAATGTTTCACCAGTGTTCCGCCCTGAGCTTTCATCAGATCACCGCCCCAAAACCTGAACTCCGCATTCGGATCCTTTTGTTTTAAGGCTTTCATCAAATTACTTCCGTGCAGATCACCGGAAGCTTCTCCTGCAATAATATAATACTTCATTTCTATAGTAAGGATAGAGAACAAATTAAAATAGATATGATCTTAATTCGTAAATTTGTTCAAAGATAATGATAAAAAATGTCAGAAGAATTTGAAATCCGGAATAAAGTTGCCGAAAGCGGCCTTATCAATTTTGACCTTGCCACTTTACTTCCAAAGGGAGAAAGAAAGGGTATTGACCTTAAAGATTTCCTTTTTCAGGAAATGATCCTGAAAGAAAAAGATTTTCGTGAAGAGGTAGAGGCTATAGATACAGAACTCTATAAAGATTCATACATATACATTTACAATTCTGTAGATACAATTATCCCGCTTTGGGCTTATTTTGTATTGACCGCAAAACTTACTGATGTTGCCAAAAAAATAGTCTTCGGAAGCCGTGAGGATCTTGATGTTATTTTAATGCACAATGCCATCCAGACTCATGATTTTGAGGAAATGAGAGGCAAAAGAGTTTTGGTAAAAGGCTGTTCAGATAAAGATATTCCTGAAAATGCTTATATAGAACTGGTAGAACAGTTAAAACCTATTGTAAAATCCCTGATGTTCGGAGAAGCCTGTTCTAATGTTCCTATCATAAAGAACTAATATGAACAAATATTTATCCGCTGTATTTTTGTTTATTATTTTTCTTGGCATTTACTATTTCGGAAGTTTTTCAAAAATTCCTTTTGCTGACTGTGTAGGTTTTGTATTGAGTGCAGAAAAAGGGATATGGGAAACCACTGCTTCAGCAACAAGTCATTTTTTATATACCAATACTGTTATCTTTATTAAGAACCTGGCAGGTATTAATGCTATTGAAGCAAGCCGGTTTTTGGTTGTTTTTTCAGGAGCAGCCACAGTTTCTGTTATTTATCTCACAGTAAAAAGTATTTCAAAAACAGAATGGGCATCGCTTACAGCGGCTTTTGTTTTCGGTTTCAGTTTCTCATTTTGGAGAAATGCAGAGATCGTGGAAGTATATACTTATAACTCCCTGTGGGTAAGCCTTTTTTTCTTTTCAGTTATAAAAACTTTTACAGAAAATAAAAGAATCTATATAGTGCTGAGCAGCGTATTTTTAGGAATAAGCTTATGGGTTCATATTCAAAATATCCTCCTCATACCTGCCTTACTGATCTTTTTATTTTATTTCAGAAACGAAAAGAAATATGCAGCGGCTTCACTATTCATTTTTGCAGCATTGTTTGGTTCATTATTTATTCTGAATATCTCCCAGGGACTTCCCTTCAAATTACCATACAGCTCTGATCAGGGAACATGGGTGGAAGATTCTTTGAAAAAAAGTACAGTTCAGTATGTGAAAGATTTTTTCCAGTCTTTTGCTTATCTTATATATAATTTCAATGTATTTACATTTTTCGGAGTCGCAGGTGTTCTGATATTATACAAGACTAATCGAAAAATGTTTTTTGTTTTTGCTGCAGGGGCTGTCTGCGTATACGGATTTTCGACGTTTTATGCAGTATCAGATAATTACGTTTTCTTTTTGCCTTTTAATATAATTTTTGCTTTGTCTATCGGCTATGGACTTTCCTCCGCAAAATATGCCCGCCTGAGAAGATTTTCATGGGTATGTCTGTTGATTCCTGCTGGGTATCTTCTCTTTTATAAAGTCGTATTCTTAACAGAAAAAGGGAAAGAATTTCATGCATCCAAGGAGTACAAAGGCGGTCTGGATTATTATGTTCTTCCATGGATGAATAACAATGTAGGGATTCTGGAGTTTACCATTGATAAAAAACAAGCGCCCGAACCCATTGAATGGATGACAATAAGTGCTGTAGAATACATTAAGGTGCTAAAAAGCAAAGGCTATACAGAAGAACAGATCAGAAAACTTTAACAATAATTATGAAAGGCGGTCATTTTATGAGACATATTTTTTGATAACTTTGATTTACTTAATACTAACAAACACAAAAAATGAGTTTAATTGACCTACTTACAGGGAACACAGGCAACCAGGTTGCTGAACAGGCTGAAAATAAATTCGGAATCAGCAAAAATCAGGTAATCGCCCTATTAGCAGTAGCTGCACCTCTTATTATTTCTTACCTTAGAAATAAATCTCAGGATGCTAAAGAAGCAGAAGCTTTAAATAATGCTTTAGATAAAGACCATAACGGAAGTATCTTAAATGACACTTCTCAGATTGAAGCAAGACAGGCCGAGGGCGGATCTATTCTTGATCATATCTTTGGAGGGCAAAAAAGTACGGTTGAAAACCAGCTTTCACAGAACACAGGAATTTCTATTGACAAAATAGGTCCTATCCTGGCGATGCTGGCACCTGTTGTAATGGGTTACATCGGACAGCAGAAGCAACAGAGCAATGTAGGCGCAGGAGGTCTTGGAGATCTTTTAGGAGGAATTCTTGGGAATGCTTCCAACCAGGCTCAGGCTCAGCAATCTAATCCTTTAAATGACATTCTTGGAAGTGTTTTAGGAGGTGGCGGACAAGCTCAATCATCTGGAAATCCTCTGAACGATATACTTGGAAGTGTATTGGGCGGTGGTGGAAACCAACAGCAAGGCGGCGGCGGTTTAGGCAGCATTCTTGGTAATATTCTTGGTGGTAAATAATTAATTTAATTTTCATAAAAAAGACCGGAGAGATGATCTTCGGTCTTTTTATTTTTGCTTACTTTTTAGATTTTTCTTCAGAAGCAACAAAAGATTTCGAGGCTTTTTTAGGTCTTCTTTTACCATAGCTTCCGGAATTGATTTTTCCTCTTCTTGATTTTTTGTCTCCTTTTCCCATAGTATTATGTATTTGTTGTATTACGAATTTAGAAAATACTGATCTAAAATCCAATTAATGAAGCTGTTAAAATTTTATAAATTAAGGATGGAAGTTGGAAGAAGGAAGCTGGAAGTTACTATCAGACTACTATCTTCTATTCTTTGTTATTGAATTATTTATCACCTTAATTTCGTTGATAAAGACAGATCCAGGTATTTCAGACTTTGGTAACTTCCTTCTTCCAGCACCCAGCCTTTTAAGTTAAACCTTAATCGTTTTCCATCTTCCTTTTTTGAATAAGATAAAAGCAACGATGGTAATCAGGGTTTCTGCGGCAGGAATTGAAATAAAGACCCCTTTTGGTCCCAGGTCAAAGTATTTTGATAAAAAATATGCTAAAGGAATCTGAAACAGCCAGAATCCAAAAAGATTAACCCAGGTAGGCGTCCATGTATCACCGGCCCCATTGAATGCATTGATCATTACCATACCGATTCCATAGAAAATAAACCCTGTACTCATAATCTGAAGGGCATTTTTAGCAAAATCTTTAATAGCAGTTTCCTGAGTAAAAAAACCAACTAAAAAATTTCCCATAAAAATAAATATCAGGCTTACGATGAGCATAAAGATGACATTATATTTCACCGTCTTCATTACGGACTGTTCTGCTCTCAGCATTTCATTGGCTCCCATATTCTGTCCTACCAGTGTAGATGCCGCATTACTCAGTCCCCAGGCCGGAAGCATAAAGAACATCATCAGTCTTAAAGCTGTCTGATACCCTGCTGAAGCATTCTCACCTCCTGTTGTAGCTACGAGTTCCGCAAGAAAAATCCAGCTGCATGAAGCAATGACAAACTGAAAAATTCCGGGAGTTGCAATTTTTATAATGGATTTTATTAATTCATAATTGGGTTTAAAATAAGGAATCTTTATACGGATTTGGGTATCAGCTACTAAAAGATGATATAACTGGTAAATTACCCCGATACTTCGACCTATTGTTGTCGCCAAAGCAGCCCCGGTTAATCCCAAAGCAGGAACAGGCCCTAATCCTTTTATCAGGAGTGGGCATAGAATAATATTGGCAATATTTGCTATCCACAAGCTTTTCATAGCAATCATCGCATTTCCTGCACCTCTGAAAATACCATTGATTAAAAATAAAAGCATAATAATGGTACTGCTTCCCATCATAATTCTGGTAAAATTCTTCCCATAGGCTGCTGCTTCAGGCTTTGAGCCCATCAGGATCAAAATTTCTTCAGCATAGATCACTCCCAGTAAACTTAAAACAAAAGTAATAGCAAAGGAAACCAATAATACCTGTGCAGCACTTCTGGAAGCCTGCTCCGGGTTTTTCTCACCAATCCTTCTTGCTACCAGCGCTGTTGCCGCCATACTCATACCGATCGCAATAGAATACATCACTGAAAGTACAGATTCGGTAAGCCCTACAGTCTGAATGGCAAAACCACTTTCTTTCAGGTGTCCGACAAAATAGAGATCAACCAGCGCAAACACAGATTCCATGGCCATTTCCAGCATCATCGGGATTGCTAAAAGTAATACAGCACTTCTGATATTTACCTTCGTAAAGTCGGTTTCTTCACCACTGAACGCCTTTTTTAAAAACTCGATATATCTTGTCATGATTTCTTTTAGTTTACTTAGCAAAAGTATTCATTCAAAAGCAATTAAAAGTTGGCATATGAAAAGTTTTTAATCACTGCTGAATACTGGTTACTCCAGTAAAAAACTCAAATTAAAAAAAATAAAATAAAATTTACAACAAATATTTATCGTAATACGATAAATATTTATACATTTACAACAATTAAAAATTATAATTGCATGAAATTAATTGGTGAAAAATCAGCCTCCACAGTTTTACATAAAATTCTGCTGGTAGTTTCAATAGTTCAGCTGCTGTATTTAGGTTATTTAATTTTTGGATTCATTGTAGCATATCTCAATATACATCAAGGGACACACTATTTATCCGGTACTTTTAAAACCGGAGATTTCAACAATGAAGCCCCAAAAACAGCTGCTGATTCATTAACCTTTGAATTCAACATGCCATTAACCGGCTCTGTAATCAGAGGAAACTATACCCTGTATACCTTTATTTCAATTATATTTTTCATTGGGTTTTACAGTCTGTTTACTTTTTATCTGTTCAGAATTTTCAAAGGAATGAGCAAAGAGATTATTTTTAATATAAAAGTAATCCGAGACCTCAGACTATTTTCTATCCTCAATATAATTTTCATCCCGGTTTATTGTGCCGTTTTATATTTCATGGATAAATCTGTATACAGTATAGATCCGATGTTTATATTACTTCACCTCACCTTAGGAATCATGATCCTTTTCATTATGGAGTTTTTTAAAAAGGGGTATGAATTACAAACAGAAAATGACTTAACAATATAATTATGCCGATCATTATCAATATTGATGTAATGCTTGCAAAAAGAAAAATGCAGTCCCAGGAATTGGCTGAAAAAATAGGGATTACACAGGCCAATCTATCCATTTTAAAAAACGGAAAAGCCAAAGCTTTAAAAATTTCAACGTTAGAAGCCATCTGTACAGCACTGGATTGCCAGCCTGGTGATATATTAGAATTCAAACCTTAAAATCAATAATATGAAACTCAGTTTAACCTTAAGAACAATCATTTTGACATTGGTTGTATTTTCAACATTTACAAGTGCTCAAGAACTGACTAATGAACACAAACAAATGCTGAAGTATGATAATACCGCCTATTTTAATACTCTGATCAATAAAAATAACATCAATACCTGTTATCAGATTGAAAACAATACCTATACTTTATTAGGCTTAACCATCAAAATGAACAGTAAAGAGATATTCCAAAAACTGATTGATGAAAAAGCAGATTTGGACAAAGTATGCGACGGAAAGACCCCCTTGATGTTTGCTGCAAAATATGGAAATACAGAATTCGCAAAGAAACTCCTGGCCAACGGAGCAAAAAAAGAGATTAAAACATCAGCAGGTTACACAGCTCTGGATTACGCCCGAAAATATGAGAAACCAGAAATCATTAAGCTTTTGGAGTAATTTTTAACTCATGATATTTAAAACAGTAGTTTTGTAATTCTATAATTAATACTAGAATAATCTGATTAATAGAACGATAATTATTATCAAAACTTAGCAATTGGTAATAAAATTTAATTTAGATTTGTATATTCTTAAAAAGTAGCCCTATGAAAAAAATAATCTCTACTACCTTTCTATTTGGAATGTTACTATCTGGAAGCATGTTCTCTGCTCAGAAGATGACTCAGGAAAAGATGAAAGCCATTTATTCTGATGATGTGGCAACATTTAAAAAACAGTTTGCCCCGGGAGATTACAACAAATGTTTCCTCGTTGGAAATATAGCTTATTCGCCCCTTGGTTTCAGTGTAATGTCTGATAGAAAGAATATTATACATTTCCTTTTGGACAACAAGGCCAATGTTAATAAAAAATGTCAGAATAAAACACCTCTTGAAGTAGCTGATGATACAAAAGGTACCGAAGAAATAAAGAAAATTCTTACAGAAAAAGGTGGTAATAGAAATTAAAAAACCTGAAAACAATATACGAAACTTCCGAAAGGAAGTTTTTTTTATTTATAAAACCTGCAAAAATCTTATCTTTGCCAACGAAAAATTCAAGGTTCGGAATTGAACCTTAAACATTGAACTTTAAACAAATAATTATGTTTCGATCACACACCAACGGAGAGCTATCTCTGAAAAATCTGAATGAAGAAGTTACACTATCAGGATGGGTACAAACTATCCGTGATAAAGGATTTATGATTTGGGTAGATCTTCGAGATCGTTACGGAATTACCCAGCTGGTTTTTGACCAAGAGCGCTCTTCTGCACAACTGATGGAAGAAGCTAAAAAACTGGGCCGTGAATTTGTGATTCAGGCTACCGGAAGAGTTATTGAAAGAGTGAGTAAAAACCCTAATATTCCAACAGGGGAAATTGAAATTCTGGTAGAAAAACTAACTATTCTGAATGAATCTCAGCTGCCTCCCTTCACTATTGAAGATGAAACAGATGGCGGTGAGGAATTAAGAATGAAATACAGATATCTGGATATCAGAAGAAATCCGGTAAAAGATAAACTGATCTTCCGTCACAAGATGGCACAGAAAGTAAGAAATTATTTATCTGATGAAGGTTTCATTGAAGTGGAAACACCTGTTTTGATCAAGTCTACTCCGGAAGGGGCAAGAGATTTTGTTGTACCAAGCAGAATGAACCCAGGACAGTTTTATGCATTGCCACAGTCTCCACAGACTTTTAAACAGCTATTGATGGTAGGCGGAATGGATAAATATTTCCAGATTGTAAAATGTTTCCGTGATGAGGATTTAAGAGCCGACAGACAGCCGGAGTTTACACAGATCGACTGTGAAATGGCTTTCGTAGAACAGGAAGATGTCATGAATGTATTTGAAGGAATGACTAAAACTCTTATCAAAGATATTACAGGTCAGGAATTCGGAGATTTCCCAAGAATGACTTTCGCAGATGCGATGAGAAAATACGGAAATGACAAGCCGGATATCCGTTTCGGAATGGAGTTCGTAGAACTGAATGAACTGGTAAAAGGAAAAGACTTTAAAATATTTGATGATGCAGAATTAGTTGTCGGAATCAATGTAGAAGGATGTGCAGACTATACAAGAAAACAGATTGACGAGCTTGTTGATTGGGTAAAACGCCCTCAGATTGGAGCTTCAGGAATGGTATGGGCTAAATTCCAGAATGATGGAGTGAAAACCTCATCAGTGAACAAATTCTACAACGAAGACGATTTAGCAAAAATCATCGAAAAATTCGGAGCTAAAGAAGGAGACTTAATGTTGATCCTTTCCGGAAACGAAAATAAAGTAAGAGCTCAGCTTTCTGCTTTAAGAATGGAACTTGGAAACCGTTTGGGATTAAGAAAAGGAAACGTGTTTGCACCACTTTGGGTAGTTGACTTCCCTCTATTGGAATTTGACGAAGAAAGTGGCCGCTACCATGCCATGCACCATCCGTTTACTTCTCCAAAACCGGAAGATATCCATTTATTGGAAACAGATCCTGGAAAAGCAAGAGCCAATGCTTACGATATGGTTCTTAACGGAAATGAAATCGGAGGGGGATCTATCAGAATTTTTGACAGAGAGCTTCAATCCAGAATGTTTGATTTGTTAGGATTCACCAGAGAAGAGGCAGAAGCTCAGTTTGGATTCCTTATGAATGCCTTCAAATACGGAGCACCACCACACGGAGGTTTGGCATTCGGCTTTGACCGTTTGGTAGCAATACTTGACGGAAATGAAGTGATCAGAGATTATATCGCATTCCCTAAGAACAATTCGGGACGAGATGTAATGATCGATGCACCGGCTTCAATTGCTGATGCACAGCTCGACGAACTGGAATTACAATTAAATTTAAAAGCATAAATGTAAAGCGGGGTATTTGCCCCGCTTTTTTTTATATACTAAATCTCAGCACACTTCATTAATTTGTTAATGGAATACACTTTACGTTAGTATAAAGTACATTTTTATTTAACATATCAATCGTCAGTGAAATAACTTAATTTAAAATTTGATAGTAAAAATTAATACAAAAACGAAAAATAATCGAAATTAATACACAATTTAAACAAAATCATAATAAAACAATAATTATATTATGTTATATACAATCATAATTTTTTATTAATATATTTACGACATACAGCTGAATTATAATGAAGACTTAATCAAAACTTAGGATTTGGTTAATTTTATAATCTTTTGCGTATGATCATAATATAGCTGTTCATATTTAGCCTGATCACCAAACCAATATTAAATAATATGAAAAGCAAACTATTACTCTTATCAGCATGCCTTGTTTTGGCACTGAATTCATGCAGGTCTGACACTGAAAATGCACAGGCAGATTCAACAGATCTTACAACCACGAAACTAGACAATGCAAAGATTCACAAATTACTGATTAACGGAAAATATACGTACGTTAATGAAGTTAATGGTGAATATTTTTATGCAGATGATATTACTATCAGCGCTGAACAGTTTGACAAATTAAAGATGCAGGCCAATTCAGAAATGTCAACCGTTGAGAAAAGCACCATTGTAAGCTCCTTTATCAAGACATGGCCGAATGCAACAGTCTATTATACATTACCCAGTCAGGGAAGCCTGAGTACTCAGAATTATAATACGTTCCTTACCAATATCAACAAAGCGTTTGATATGATCTCTTCGCAAACCAGTATGCAGTTTGTTGAACGCACCAATCAAACAGAATATATTACTTTTACTTATACAACATCCAATAGTTCTCCGCTTGGATGGCAGAAAAACAGAGTGAACGGTATTAAAATTTATAATATTACTTACCCCGCAATTATTGCTCACGAAATCATGCATTCTATGGGAATCATGCATGAGCAATGCCGTCCGGACAGAGATCAGTATATCATTGTAGATACTAACAAAGCAACAGAAGGAAGCCGTCATAATTTCAATCTTTACAATGATTACGCAGGACATGGTGCATTTGATTTCGGATCAGTCATGATGTACCAGTCTACAGACTTTGCAATAGATCCAAGCCAGCCTGTAATGACAAAATTGGATGGCTCTACTTTTACCAAGCAGAGAACAGGATTATCTGCCGGTGATTACGCTGGAATAAATCATTTGTATGGACCTGTTAATGCTACTTCTGCAATCAACGGAACTTATACCATGACAACAGCTTTAGCGAATGATAAAAATCTGGATATTTCCGGAAGTTCCACTACGGACGGTACCAGCATAATTCTGTATTCAGCTTCTACAGGGAATAACCAGAAATTTACTTTCAGCAAATCAGATCATGGGTATTATACCATCAAATCTATATTGGATCCTACAAAGGTGTTAACCGTAAAAAGTAATGGAACAACGAACGGAACAGCTGTTGAATTAAGAACCAATGCTAATACAGATGCTCAGAAATGGCTATTATTCAATCTGGGAAACAATGGCTTTGGGTTTGCACCTAAGAATGCACCATCATTGAGATTAGAGGTAAAAAATGGATTAACAACTAATCTTACCCCTATTGTCATCGGCACTACGGATCAAACGGTTCAGCCTTCTACAAAGCAACGCTTTATACTTACAAAAGTAAACTAAGCTTTTTCACCCAAATAAAGAGGTTAGGAAATACATTTCCTAACCTCTTTCTGTTTATAAGATATAATTATTTGCCGGTCAATTTTAACATTTCATTTCTTCCCGGCCCGGTTGAAAGATAGGCCACCGGAATTCTCAATTCTGCTTCTAAGAATGACAGAAACTCAATAACTTCTTTGGGTAATTCTGAAGGACTCTTCATCGTAGAAAAATCAGCATTCCAACCATTCATCCATTTCAGTATTGGCTTTCCATTTTCCGGAAGTAAACCTGAAACAGATACTATCTCTCCATTTTCCAGTTCATAATGAGTACAGACTGCTACAGATTTCAATCCGCTTAAAACATCTGCTTTAGTTAGAACCAGCTGAGTTACTCCATTAATCATTACAGCATATTTTAAAGCAGGTAAATCCAGCCAGCCTGTTCTTCTCGGACGTCCTGTATTGGAGCCAAACTCATTTCCTTTTGTTCTGATCTCTTCACCCAATTCATCAAACAGTTCTGTTGGAAAAACTCCGTTTCCTACTCTTGTACAGTAAGCTTTAGCAATCCCAAATACCTCACCGATATTTTTCGGTGAAACACCCAGCCCACTGCTCGCTCCTGAAGCTGTGGTGGAAGAAGAAGTAACATAAGGATAAGTTCCGTGGTCAATGTCAAGCATAGCAGCCTGAGATCCTTCTGCCAATATTGTTTTTCCTTCTGCAAGAGCATTATTTAAATATATTTCTGTTTCAGTACATCTGAATCTCTTCAGAAACTCTACCGCTTCAAAAAACTCATTGCTGATTTCCTCCAAAGAAGGAAGCTCCATTCCTCCTGCGGTCAGCATTTTATAATCTCTTTCTACAATATGCTGTACTCTGCTTCTAAAGTCCGGAGCATACATATCTCCTACTCTTACATTCTGTCGTAAAATTTTATTTGAATACGCCTGTGCAATCCCGTTTTTGGTGGTCCCGATGGTTATGTAATCAGAACTTTCTTCCATAAAAACATCCAGAAGTTTATGAGTAGGCAGTACAAAGTGAGCTTTAAGAGAAATAATCACATTGTTTTCAGGCTGAACAGTGTTATCAAATGTCTGAAGATTTGTAATTTCTTTTTTAAAACTTACAGGATCCAGAACAGTTCCCGTCCCGATCACATTCTGTACCCCTTTCATAAAGATCCCCGAAGGAATCATTTTAAGCGTTATTCTGCGCCCGTTTCTTTCAATGCTGTGCCCAGCATTAGAACCACCGTTAAAACGTGCTGTAATGTTATAATTTTCACTGATAAGATCAATAAACTTCCCTTTACCTTCATCTCCCCATTGTAATCCTAATACAATATCCATATTTGTACTTTAATTTTTATGAAGCAAAGCTATGACAGTCAGCAAGAAAGGCCATTGTCATTTGGCAAAAAGAGATTGGATGCGAAATTAGAAGCTAGATGTTAGAAGTTAGTATAAACTCTCCAACTCTATTATTCTCCACTCACAATATCAATTATCATTATAATTTTAGACTATATTTCTTCTGATCCGGCTCAATGATGAAGGTGTCACACCAAGATAAGATGCCAGCATAGATTGCGGTACTCTGTTGGCAAGCCCGGGATAATGATTTAAAAAGTGAATATAACGTGATTTTGCATCCTGATTCAGCATGATACTCGCTACCTTCAGTTTATTCTCCACAACAAAAGCATGGATTCTCGCAAATAATATGGGCCAGACTGTTATTTTCTCTTCCAGTATTTGAAAATGCTTACGATCTATCACCAGCAATACAGCGTCGGTAATCGCTTCAATATCTTCGTGAGCAGGCAGCTGATCCGTAAATCCCTGAAAATCTCCGATAAACCTTCCTTCATAGATAAAATACCGGGTAAAATCATCTCCCTGTTTATTATAATATAAAGACCGGAAAACACCTTCCTTTACAAAAGCAATTCTTTGGCTCACCTTTCCTGCTTCTATAAAAGGATCTCCTTTCTTTACAGTAATTTCCTGAATTCCTTCAGCAATCAAAAGCTCATCCTTAGGATTCAGTGTCCCGAATTTTTTGATATAATTAAAAAGCTCTTCCATATTTTTTGTAACCACGGATTACGGAAATATAAAGGTATAAAAGTCGGAGCTAAAAACAATTGTCATTTGACAAAAAGCCGGTTAAAGGTACCACACAGGCCTCCAACGGCATGTTAATTGCTTGATTTTTAAAAACGTAAGACAATGAAAGCAATTTGGAATGGTGCCATTGGCTTCGGTTTAGTCAACATTCCTGTTAAAATTTATTCGGCAACGGAAACCACAAAACTGGATCTCGATATGCTCGACAAATCTGATTTTTCCAATATCCGTTTCAAAAGAGTCAATGAAAATACAGGAAAAGAAGTAAAATGGGAAAATATCGTCAAAGGTTATCTCATGGACGACAAATATATCGTTCTCGATGAGGAAGATTACGAAGCGGCAAGCCCCGAAAAGTCAAAAATTCTCTCTATTGACCAGTTTGTAAAGGAAGCGGAAGTAGACAGTGTGTATTTTGAAAATCCTTATTATCTGGAACCTCAGAAAAATGGGGAAAATGCCTACAGGCTTTTAATGAAAGCTCTTGAAAAAACGGCTATGGTAGGAATTGGAACGTTTGTGCTCCGTGAAACAGAAGCTATTGGAATGATCCGTCCGTACAAAGATGACATCCTCGTTCTCAATCGTTTAAGGTTTGATCAGGAAATAAGGGATTATAAAGATTTAAAAATTCCCGCTCAAAAAGCTCCGAAACCGGCAGAACTTAAAATGGCGGTTAACCTTATTGAGCAGCTTTCCCAGCAATTTGATCCTGCGATGTACAAAGACACCTATTCTGATGAATTGATGAAAATCATCAAGCAGAAAGCAAAAGGCAAAAATATAAAAGCTAAAAAAGCACAGCCTGCAAAAGAAGGTAAAGTGATTGACCTCATGGCACAGTTAAAAGCCAGTCTGAATACCTCTAAATCCAAATCTGCATCGTAATGGCTCTCAAAGATTATAATGAAAAACGAAAGTTCGATGAAACCAGCGAACCTAAAGGAAAAACCAAAAAAAGCAAAGATAAACTGATTTTTGTGATTCAGAGACACGCTGCATCCAGACTTCATTATGATTTCCGGCTTGAAATGGAAGGTGTACTGAAAAGCTGGGCTGTTCCGAAAGGTCCTTCTTTAGACCCAAAAGATAAACGTCTGGCCATGATGGTGGAAGATCATCCCTACGATTATAAAGATTTTGAAGGGAATATCCCTGAAGGAAATTATGGTGCCGGACAAGTGGAAGTTTGGGACAGTGGGACTTATGAACCTTTGGAAGAAAACACCAAACTTTCTGATGAAAAAGAGCTGCTGAAAGAATTGCATGCCGGTTCTTTAAAATTCATTTTACATGGTAAGAAACTGAAAGGCGAATTTGCCTTGGTTAAAATGAAAAACACAGAGGATAATGCATGGCTGCTCATCAAACACAAGGATGAATTTGCCGAAAGCCCTTATGATGCTGAAGAAAACACTTCACCCAAATCTTTGGTCACCCAATTTTTAGAGGAAAAAAAAAGTCTAAAAATAAAAGAAAAAAAGAAATCATAACTTCTGAGAAGCCGTTCAGAAGTTTTAATTCTTTAACGAACGAAAAAAAATTAAAGTCTTTCATAAAACCCATGCTGGCTAAGCTTTCCGAAGAAGCCTTCAATGATAAAGATTGGATTTTTGAAATAAAATGGGACGGCTATAGAGCCATTACCGACTTAAGCCATGACACTCCTCTCTTCTATTCACGAAACGGAATTTCCTTTTTATCCAAATTTGAAAAAATAGCACTGGAATTCGAAAAACAGAAACACCACATGATTCTGGATGGTGAAGTTGTTGCGTATGACGAACAAGGGAAACCTAATTTTCAGTTTTTGCAGCAGATTGGAGACAATCCCGATTCTGCTCTTGTCTATCATGTTTTTGACCTTCTATGGCTGAATGGTCATTCTACCGAAGACCTTCCCCTTATTCAGCGAAAGGAACTTTTAAAAGAGGCTCTGACAGAAACTGATCGTATTAAATATTGTGATCACATTCCGGAAAAGGGTATTGAATTTTTTTCACAGATGAAAAAAATGCAATTGGAAGGCATGATTGCAAAACGGGCAGAAAGCCTATATATAGAAAATCACAGAACCAGTGACTGGCTTAAAATCAAATTTTCCAATACGGAAGAGGTTATTATCTGTGGTTTCACAGAACCCAGAGGTTCACGAAAAAGTTTCGGTGCTCTGATATTAGGAAAATATTTGAATGGAAAGCTTACTTACTGCGGACATACGGGAACAGGTTTCAATAATGCTTCTTTAAAAGAACTTTACCAGAAACTTCAGAAGCTGGTTGTAAAATCATCGCCATTCGAAACTATTCCAAAGACCAATATGCCGGTAACATGGACAAAGCCTGAACTGATTTGTGAAATAAAATATTCTGAAATTACACGGGATGGAATCTTCAGACATCCTGTTTTTATAGGGTTACGAGAAGACAAAGACCTTAAAGAGATCAAAGATTCATCCTTCACCGAAAAATCTAAAGAAATGAAAACGAAAGCATCATCAAAAAAAACTGAAGTTTCTGAGACAGAAAAAGAGATCACTTTGGACAAACATATGGTAAAACTGACGAATCAGGATAAAATTTATTTCCCCAAAGACGGTATTACTAAAGGAGATGTCATTGATTATTATCAATCAGTAGCTGCTTATATTCTGCCTCATTTAAAAAACCGTCCGCTTTCCCTTAACCGCTTTCCGAATGGAATTGAAGAACAGAGCTTTTATCAGAAAGATGCTGGAGATCATATCCCAGACTGGATAAAAACCACACAAGTCTATTCTGAATCCAATGATAAATACATCGACTATATTTATTGCAATGACAAAGCAACTCTAGCCTATCTGAATAATTTAGGCTGTATAGACCTGAACCCCTGGAACAGTTCTTTGCCGGATCTTGAGCATCCTGATTATCTGGTTTTAGACCTTGATCCATCTTCCAAAAATACATTTGATGAGGTGATTGAAACAGCACTCCAGGTGAATGAGGTTTTAAAAACAATTAAAATAAAAGGCTACTGCAAAACTTCCGGAAGTACAGGAATTCATATTTATATTACCATGGGAGCTCATTATGATTTCGACCAGGTAAAAGACTTTGCCCATATTCTTATGAAGCAAGTCAATGACAGACTTCCTAAGATCACTACTTTAGAACGGAGTCTTCAAAAAAGGGATAACAAAAAAATCTATCTCGATTATCTTCAAAACAGGACGGGACAAACCCTGGCAAGTGCATACAGCCTGAGGCCTAAACAAGGTGCTTCAGTTTCTATGCCTTTGGATTGGAATGAATTAAAACCCGGATTGAAACCTACTGATTTTAATATTAATAATGCTCTGGAAAGGATCAAAGAGAAAGGAGATTTGTTCAAACCAGTTTTGGGTAAGGGAATTGATATGATGAAGGCTTTGGAATTGCTGCAAAATATTGATTAAAAAAAACTCCTACATCATTGTAAATGCAGGAGTTTCTTAAAAAAATTAAATCTAATTATTGATTATAAACGTGAATATCCCGTTGTGGAAAAGGAATTCCAATTCCTGCTTTATCGAGAGCTTCTTTACAACCGATGATCAGTTCTTCGTTCATAGCCCAGTAATTTTCTATAGAAGTGCTTACCCTTACTGACAAATTCACAGCGCTTTCTCCCAGTTCTGTAACCACTACCTGCGGAACAGGGGTTGCAAGAGCATACTGATTATTTTTGATAACGTTCGTTAAAAGCTCTTTGGTCTGCTTAAGATCTGCATCATATGCAACTCCGATATCCAATGCTGTTCTTCTTGTTCCCAGCTGGGTAAAATTGGTAATACTGTTATTTGAAACTACACCATTAGGAATAACGATCAACTGGTTTTGTGATGTAACCAGTTTTGTATGGAAAATATCTATTGCCTGTACCGTCCCTGAAACTCCTGAATTGGTAGAAATAAAGTCGCCAATTTTAAAAGGTTTTAATAATAAAATTAAGATTCCCCCTGCAAAATTCGTCAGGGATCCCTGTAAAGCCAAACCTACCGCTAAACCTGCTGCACCAATCATAGCCACAAATGCAGAGGTCTGCACTCCCAATTGAGTTACAACAACAATAAACAACAGAATATTAAGACCCCAGTTAATAATATTCAACAGAAAATGTCGCAGAGAAGCTTCCATATTACGTTTTATAAAAGCTTTTTCAACCAGCTTTTTAATCATTCTGATCATCCAAGAGCCGATTAGATAAATTAATAATGCAGAAATAACTGCAGTAAAAACTCTCGGTGCCCATGAAATCGCTGAAGAAATTAACGTGTCCCAGTGTTGTTGAATCTTGTTCAATTCTAAATCGTCCATTTTATATCTATATGTTTACTATTTATATTGATGAGATAATAAGTTCTGCAGGATTTAAAAATGAAATTGAATAGCATTTATCTAAAAAGAAATTTACCTTACACTTCAAAAGTGAAAGGAAATGATATTATAGATTAAAATAGATTGACAGCAGAACAGATTGTTTCAGCTTACTCAATAATCATTCAGAAATTGAATCTTGCAGGAAGAAATAATTTTTCGGTCATAGAATTACAAAAACGATACCGAAGTCGAATTATTAAGGAAAATTAATCTTCTATAAAACTTTTATTGATTAATTATTTACTTTTAATGAAAAACAGAGAAAGAACAACGTCAGCAATTTTCTTTGCATATCACAGGAGAAACATTTTCTTCAGCATCAGGTTTTGAATGATCTGCTATGATACTTTCAAGGATTTTGTTCAAAAACATTCTCAACTACAGCATTAAGGCAGTTTCGCAACAAGTCCTTCCGGAAGTAATTTCAGGATATAATAAATAATTTTCCATTTAAAATTCGGAACAATGGTAAAAGAACTTCCTGCATTGACAATATATTTTGCCACATAATCAGGTTCCATGATCAGGGATTCGTTCAATTCTAATCCTTCATTGATCTTTGTTCTGATATACCCAATCACCAAAGCATTTACAGTGACTTTTCGGGAAGTCAACTCCTGCCTCAATCCGGCCAAAAACTGAGTAAATGCAGCCTTTGTACTTCCGTAGACGAAATTACTTTTTCTTCCTCTTACTCCGGACAATGAAGAAAGACCGATGATCCTTTCAAGGTTTTTATTACTCTCATCCATTGCAATAATGCTCAGGATAGAGACTCCCCCCATATAATTGACTTCCATCATTTGCCTGGCACCTTTGAAATCAGCCAATGCCTTTTGATTGTCAACTAAAAAACCTGCAGCATATACTACAATATGAGGTTTTGTGGGAAGATCAGAGTAAAATTCCTGATGTGAATCAAAATCTGCTGCATCAAAAAACAAAACAGAAACTTTTGAAGAGTCCAGATGATTTGAATGAATAAAATCATCCAAAGATGTTGTATTTCTGGAAGCAGCAATCACTGTAAATCCTTTTTCAACATATTGCTTTATACATTGTTTTGCTACATCTGAATTAGCTCCCAGAATAAGAACCGTTTTGTTTGTGTTTTGATTCATAGGACAAAGATAATTTTATTAAACACTAATCCCAAATGAATACAAAATCTGCTTAATCCTCTTCATTATATTTTACTCTGTTCAGTAAGTCGTATAAAAAAATTGCGGCGGGTGAACTTCGTTCACCCGCCGCAGCTAAAATATTTTCAGACTGAATTATTTTTTTTCTTCAGTTGCTGTTTCTTTTTTGTCATCCGCTTTATCTGCAGATTTTGTTTTATCTCCAAAACGGGATTCTGTCATTTCTCTGGAAACTGCCGCTTTTTCAAATTTCAGTTTTCCGGATAATGTTTCAATAACAAAACCATCATCCTGAACCTGAGCAATTCTTCCGTGAAGACCTGAGGTAAGAACTACTCTTGTTCCTACTTTAAGGTTTTCCTGAAAGTTTTTCTCCTGTTTTTGTTTTCTCATCTGAGGTCTGATCATCAGGAAATAAAATCCTACAAACATCACCCCCATCATGATCAGCATCATAGGTGAAGATCCACCTGCTGCCTGTAAAAATAGTGTCAACATATTTTAAATATTATGGTTGAATGTTTGCTGTGAATGTTAATCTGATTGGAGCTTTTTCTACGTTTGCAAAAACATCTGCATATTTCTGAACGTTTCCGTCAAAGCTTGAAGAATCAAAGTGTAATGTCACTTTTCCTTTTTTACCTGGCATAATCGGTTCTTTTGTAAAATCAGGAGCAGTACATCCGCATCCTGGCTTCACTTCAGAAATGATTAAAGGATTTTTTCCGGTATTGGTAATTTCATACACGTGTTCTACTTTATCTCCTTTTTTGATTTTCCCAAAATCGAAGCTGTTTTCAGATAGAGCAACAGAAGTAGATGGTTCGTTAGAAACCGGAGCCGCTGCTTCACCAGTTACAGGTGCTGCTGCAGAATCAGTGGTTACCGGAGCCGCAACAGCTGCAGAATCAGTAGTTGCAGTTTCAGTACTTTGAGCTTCTTTGTTTTCTTTTTTACATGAAACTAACCCAAAGCCTATAATAGACAAGGCGATAATTGATAACGTCTTTTTCATTTTATATTCTATTTTGATCTTTACAATATTTATCTAAAATACCATTGATGAAGATATTGGAACGGTCAGTAGCAAATACTTTTGCAATTTCAATATATTCATTAATAATAACTCTTGAAGGTGTGAAAGCAAAATTATCAAGTTCTGCAATCGCTGTAGACAAAATGACTTTATCCATTAAAGAAACTCTTTCCAGATCCCAGTTCTCCAATCTTTCTCCCAGTTTCTTTTCATTGTTTTCCCAGTTGTTCAGAGTATCTCTCAACAATTTTGCAGCGAAAGTCTTATCTTCTTCATCTTTAATCATTTTAATTAAAGTTCTGCTTTCTTCATCTTCTCTCAGAAAACCGATTGTTTTTTGTACCATGGAGTTGGCAATGTGAATATCATCATACCATGAAAGTTCTTTATCTCCCAGATAATCATGAAAATCTTCATTTTCAGCGATATATCTTAAAAATAATTTTCCGATAAACTTCTGATCTTCTTCAAAAGAATATCCATCTTCTTTCATGAAATCCTGGTAACGCTTTCCGGCAGTGATTCTTTGGAAAGTTTTTACCAATAGGTCATCATGCATATCCCATTTCAACTGCTTATGCTGGCCTGTAAAAAATAATCTTTCAGGATTTTCTTCCAGTTTAAGCAATACTTGGTTATTGATGAATTTTTGGTTAGGATTAATATCAGCATCAGTTTTAAGAAATTTATTCTTACCAATTTCGATCTGGTTCTCTGCCAAATCTTTCAGACCCACCAAAAAATTGAGCTGATAGATGTATAGATAATAGATTTTCTCTATCCCGGCAAACATGTTTTTCTCTAAAACATCAAATTTTACAGGGTTTTGGTAGTATGAATACACTGTCTGTACTACTTTTTCACGGATTTGTCGTCTTCCTAACATTCAAAGAGCTTTTTTATGGGTGCAAAGATACAAAATTTAAAATTGATGAAATTCGTAGTGTGATGACATTTTTGTAATTTTGTCAAACTATATGAAAGCGCTAAAAACCTTAAACCCCTATTTTTGGAAACACAAAATACTGCTGTTTTGGGGGGTACTATTTATCATTGCCAGTAATTTCTTTAATATATATAAGGTTCAGTTTGTAGGAAAATCTGTAGATGAGCTTACAAAAAACGGGAATCTTGGCTTCAACCATCAGGTTTTGATCTATGTTGGAATCATTGTTGGATGTTCTCTTTTAACCGGATTCTTCACGTTTATGATGAGGCAGACCATCATTGTGGCTTCCAGGAGGATAGAATACGAGCTTAAAAATAAAATTTACAGACATTATCAGGACTTATCATTAACAGATTATAAACAGACCACCATCGGAGACTTAATGAACAGATTGAGTGAAGATGTGGTTGCTGTAAGAATGTATCTTGGTCCCGGAGTGATGTATGTAGCCAACCTTATCGTCCTTGTACTGATTACAGCCATTTATATGGTAAAAACGGATGCTTCCATGACGATGTGGACTTTACTACCGCTTCCGATTTTATCTTTTGCAATCTATAAGGTAAGCTCAATCATTAATAAGAAGTCGAAAATTATGCAGAAAAGCCAGTCCGCAATTTCAACTTTTGTTCAGGACAGTTTTTCAGGAATCCGTGTAGTAAAATTTTTCGCCAGAGAAAAATACATTGAAAAAAACTACGGAATAAAGGTAACAGATTATCAGAATAAAGCATTGGATCTGGCAAAAACAGAAGCGTATTTTTTTACTATTATTCTCTTTGTAATCGGGCTGCTGAATGTGGCTATCATTTGGATTGGAGGAACCAAATATATTGCCGGAGAATTAAGTATCGGTAAGATTGCAGATTTCTTCATGTATATCAACACGCTGATTTTCCCATTCTCCATGGTTGGATGGGTAACTTCTGTAAACCAGAGAGCTGAAGCATCCATGCAAAGAATCAATGAATTCATGGATAAGAAATCGGAAATCATTAATACCAATTTTGAAAGCTATCCTATTAAAGGTGATATAGAATTCAGGAATGTTTCTTATGTATATCCGAATACAGGAATTAAAGCCCTGGATAACCTAAGCTTTAAAGTTAAAGCCGGAGAATCTTTGGCCATCATGGGTAAAACCGGAAGCGGAAAATCAACAATTGCCTTACTTTTATGCAGGTTGATAGATCCCAGCGAGGGAGAGATTCTGATTGATGGTAAAAACCTGAAAGATCATAATCTTACTAACTACAGAAATTTTATTGGATATATTCCTCAGGAGAGCTATTTATTCTCAGATTCTATAGAAAACAATATAGGTTTTGCCATTGATCATCCTTCTCATGAGAAAGTGGTAGAATATTCAAATATTGCTGATGTTCACAAAAATATTGTAGAGTTTAAAGAGCAATATAAAACACTTGTAGGTGAACGCGGGGTAATGCTTTCGGGGGGACAAAAGCAGAGAATTTGTATTGCAAGAGCCTTGATTAAAGACCCGAATATCATCATTTTTGATGATTCATTGTCGGCTTTAGACACCGAAACGGAGCAGAATATTCTGGAAAATATCGATAAAAAAATAAGTAATGCTACTTCCATAATCATCACACACAGAGAGTCTAGCGCTCAAAAAGCTGATCAAATTATCAACCTTACTGAAATTGCCAATTCTGTAACTGCTTAGCCGTTTCGTTCTCAATTGTTAAATAAATCATAAAAAAAATTTTGTGATTAAAAGAATTCTTTTATATTTGTTCTTAACAAGATTAAAAAATATCTAACAATGAGTGAATACAAGGAACGCCATGAAAATGAGATTTTCACGAAGGTGTTAAAAGCAGGGAGAAGAACTTATTTCTTTGATGTGCGTGAGACGAAAGCAGGAGATTATTATCTTACAATTACTGAGAGTAAGAAAAATTTCGGAGAGAATGGGGAAGCTACATTCGAGAAGCATAAAATTTACCTTTATAAGGAAGATTTTAAGAGTTTTCAGGAGATGTTTAATGAGTCCACAGATTTCATCATTAATGAAAAGGGTGAGGATGTAATTTCAGAAAAACATGATAAAGACTTCAAAAGCAAATCATTCACAATTGATTCTGACGACGAAGTTTAAAAAAGAATATCTAAAAACACAAGCATCTGAAAAAGATGCTTTTTTTATAGCCTAAAATCAGACAATTCATCCGCAATTATATTGGGTTATTTATACAAAAAAAACGGGCTAAAAGCCCGCTCTATTAATAACTTATTAACTACTGATTTTCTTACTTTACCGATACTATTTCTTTCGATTCCTGCTTACTGAAAGATGAAGATTTCATAAAACTGAATAATTCACTCGGAATCTCATTCTGGCAAGGATCCGTCATTTTACTAGGGCTAGGATTAGGATTACTATTGATAACTTTTGCAGCAGAAAACATGACAATACCTCCATCTTTTCTAAGGGTAACCAGTTCATCGTTTTGTGAGTTTGGATCAAAGTTTCCAAAACACATTACATTATTTTGGGTTTGCAGGATAGGAAACTTTTCAGAAATATTACTTGATAAGGTGTTTCCGTTTAATTTAAATAGTTTATAATCTCCGTCAAAATTACTGTGAGCAATAATTTCATCAGCTCCATTACCATCAAGATTTCCAACGGCTAATCCTCTCCATTCTGAAGCAGCTCCCCATAATGTATGTTCAGCGATCTTTGTCATTATTCCATTATCATCTATATCATAAACATGTATTCCGTTATATGCTGTATTCGATGAATTGACAAGTAATACGATCTCATCTTTATCATCATTATCCAGATTGCCTGACGCTACTGCTGCAATTTTAGAATCTGCGGGTAGATTAAGAGCATTAATATAAACCGACTGGGCAGTAGTTCCATTAAATTTATATACAATTACTTCTGTATTATAGTTTCTGGCTACAATAAAATCATCTTTTCCTCCACTAATAAAGTTTCCGGCAGTTACTCCTGCCCAATCAGAACCCATTCCCCAACCTATGATTTTATCACTTTCAACAATATTATTATTTTCAATTTTTAAAATGTAAATACCATTATCAGCACTATTAGCATGATTACTTAATGCTACCATCTCACTTTTAGTATCACCAAAAAAATCACCAGCAGCTATTCCTCTCCAATCATATGAATTTCCATAAACTTTACTGTTGGGAAACTTATAAAATGTCCTCCCCTGGGGTTTCATAATACTTATCATACCATCAAAATTTCTGATTACAGCAAATTCATCTTTATCAGTTCCATAAAAGCGTCCATTGGCAACCCCTCTCCAATCAGAACCACTTCCCCATTCATGATTTGTGTTGGTAGGCACTATTAACTTTTCATGGGCTGCTAAAAGTGCAATTGTCAGAGAAGAGTAATAAGACAAATTATCGATCGGTATTTTAGTATAGTAATTTTCAGCCGCATATAAATCAGCTATTAGCTGATATATTTCCGGACTATATTCTGATAAAATCAACCATCTATAAGCAATATAACTACCATAATCTGCTACTCCGTTTTTAACGTCAGTCTTAACATTCCAATTTTTTTGATTATCACTTACTGCACCATTAACAAATAATGGAGATTGGTATATATTTTTTGTTAAAGTTTTGGCATAGGCTACCATATCCGAGTTTGTATAAATAGAAATTCCATTATTTGAGATATTATATTTATAACATTCATAAGGAAAGCTTACAGTCAAGCCGGCATGGGAAATATCATCTGTTATATATATAGAATTTTTCCAATATTCCCAAGTATATGCACCAAGGTTAGTATCAAGAAATGTATTTGCTTTTATAAAATTAGCAAGAGCAAGAGCCTGGTCAAAATATTTTTTTTGCCAAGTAGCCCTGTACATCTGTACCAATACTCTGCCCATTGCGCTTTGCATATTAAAAGGTAAAATAGCCCCACCATAATTTATTGGTGGATTATCATTTCGTTCTTTATAATAACCTATATTCCCAGATTCTGTATACCATTGATCTTTATGATAATCAATGGTTTCTATTACTCTTTGTATAAGGTCATCAGCAATGGTGATAAAAGTCATATTATGATAACGTCCTCCTGATTGATACAAAATATTTTGAATTGTGCTATCATTTTTAATAATAGCTGCGAACTTGGCCATTGGATAAGTGATATTAGCACTATGCACCACATGAGCATAAGTTTTTCCATCACCTGGGGTTGTATTATAATGATCGGTTGACCATGCAGCACCAGAAACTCCTCGGTAATCGGATATATTACTTACACCAGCTTGTGGTGGCTGCAACTGATCTCTAAGATCATCTCTTCTATCAATAACATTACCCATACATTGTATTAAAGTATTAGCATATTTAGGATCATGCGTTGTTTCATACATCAATACCAATGCTTCCATATGAGCAGATGCTGCCCATGAAAAATCAAGTTGATTTCCACTTTCAGAATAACCAAGGTGTACATCATACCCCATGCTGTCAAACATGCTTTTATAGTAGGATTGAGCATAAGATTTTAGTACAAATAACAGGGTGAAGACTGTAAAGATTTTTTTCATGTTAAGAGTTTTGATTTGAAATAATTTAAAGAAAATTATTCCCTTGATTTTGGCTAAACAAATATAAAAGTTTCAATCACCAAACCATGAATTTATTTTTAGGAACTTAAAGAGAACCATTTTTGCCCACTAACATACAAATTATAAGCGTGAGATGGAAAAAGCCTTTAGAAAGAATGTGAAAAAAGTAGTACCTATTATTATTGAAACAGGTATAAAATAAAAAAAGTACACTTTTAAAAAGTGTACTTTCTTTGGGTGAATGAGGGGTCTCGAACCCCCGACCTTCGGAACCACAATCCGACGCTCTAACCAACTGAGCTACAATCACCGTTTTGTGAGTGCAAATATAGGACATTTTCCTCAACTACCAAACAATTCCATCAAAATTTTTCAAAGAAATTAATTTCTCAGACGTAAATCCCTCAGCATAAGTAACTCCCGATAACCGCCCTAAATCCTGTGCACGATAAGTTAAGCTCTCATAAAAGTCTTTTGTGGTAATCGGAGTTTCTGGTTCTTTAGAAGCGGGATCATAAAATTGAGTTTTATAGGCCATACAGGATGCAATTTTTGTATCCAGAAATTCTGAAATGTCAATAACGAACTCCGGTTTGATATCTTTCCACTGAATATAATGAAAAATATGCTTAGGTCGCCACACCTCCTGGTTCTCTCCTTCTTCTACAGTCTCTATTTTTCTCAGTCCGGACAAAAAGCACGCATCAGACACTAATTTCGCTCCTTTTGCATGATCCGGATGTCTGTCATCAATTGCATTGGCTAATACGATTTCCGGGCGGTATTTGCGAATCATTTTTACAATTCTCATTTGGTATTCTTCAGAGTTGACCAGAAAACCATCTTTCATTCCAAGATTCTCTCTTGCTGAAAGCCCCAAAATTTTAGCAGCATCTGCCGCCTCAGCCTTTCTTGTCTCATCTGTACCTCTTGTTCCTAGTTCACCTCTTGTAAGGTCTACAACTACACATTTTTTACCCTCTGAAACCATTTTAGCAATAGTCCCGCCACACCCCAGTTCTACATCGTCAGGATGTGCTCCAAAAGCAAGTATATCAATTTTCATATAATTCAAAGATAAGGTTAAAAATAAAAACTTCCCAAACATTACGAATGGGAAGTTTTAATATCTATAATTTACATTTTAAATTACTTATTGATCTCTGCATTTAATTTTACAGCGTCCTGATAAGTAGGATCTAACTGTAAAGATTTAGCTACATAATCTTTTGCTTTTGCAGCATCAGAATCTTTGCTCATATAAGCTACTGCAAAGTAAGCATAAGCAAGAGTCTGTTTGTTGGCTTCCTGATCAGCAGGTTTTACTGTGCTGATAAATTTTTCATAAGCTAATTTTGCAGCATCATTGTTTCCTGCCTGTTGATAAGAATATCCCTGGCTGTAATAAGCCGGAGCCCAATCAGGAAGAAGAGCTGACATTTTTTGCCATGTAAGAATTGCCCCATTCCAGTTTTTAACATCTTGATATGCTGTTGCCAACTTGAATAATGCGTCAGAATCCTGAGCGTTAGCCGCAACCTGCTTTTTCAATGCTTCAATGGCAGGGTTAGTAGGTCCTTTATCAACATCTGCCTGAGAAGCACCTCCACCACCTGCGATGTTAGCAAGTTCAAGATCCCACTTCATTGTTTCATCTTTAGCAGCTTTTGCAATAGCAACTTTCTGCTGAGATTCCGTCATTAAAGCTGATTTTTTAGCAGCATCTTTTTCATCTTTTGCTAGACCTGCTGCAATAAGACCTTGTAAACCTTGGTCAGCAGGCTGTACTCTTGTTTTCTCAGCTTGAGAAACAAAAGTATCCATATTTTGCTTAGCATCTGCATAGTTTTTATCTGCGTATGCATTGTAAGCTCTTAATTTGAACTTAATAGGATCCTCAATTTTATCAAAAATCTTATCTAATACCATTTTAGAGTTTGCATAATCTTCGTTTGTGAAGTATAGTTTTGCAATTTCTAACTGAGTATACGGATCTTCATCAGCATATTTTGTATAGTTGATAAGGTCTTGTGTAGCCTTTGCATTCTGTTGATATCTGATATCATAACCAGCTAATGCTTTATAGGCAGGAGCGTAAGTAGCATCTACACCAATTGCTTTATCAATGTTCTGCTTAGCTTGTTGCCATTGTTGTGCAGCCATCCACAAAGTTGCCATTCTTGTATAAACGGAAGCTTTATTTTTAGCAGTAGGTAACGCTTTATCATAAGCAGACATAGCCTCTCCCGGCATTCTTTTTAGTCTGTAAGCATCTCCTAATGTATAATAGTAATGTGCAGGAACACCTTTTTTCTCAGCTTTTTCAATCGCTTTAGTCAAAAACTGGATAGCAAGATCAGGTGAACTGTTCTTTTCAAATAGAGTTAAAGCTTCTGCAGCTCTGAACATAACTTCAGCATCCTTTTCTCTTGAATCAGTCACTACTTTCTGAATTTCAGCTACGGCACTTTTATCGCCTTTACCTAATTTAACAGCAGCTAAACCGATTTTGTTAAGATAGCTTTTTGAATCAGCAGCTAATCCTTTATTGAAGCTTTCAATTGCTTTAGCGTAATCTGGCTCTCCCTGTCTTAAGAAAGTATTTCCCAAATAGAAGTAGTTTTCAGCTGTAGGCTCTTTAGCGATCATTTCAGTGAAATTTGTTTTTGCCTGAGCAAATTTATCACTGTCTATACTGTTAATACCATCCTGCAGTGTCTGTGCAGAGGCAAAACCGGTAAAAAATACCACGGCTGCTCCAAAAGCAATCTTCTTTACATTCATATTCATTATATCTTTCATTTTATATTTTCTAATAATTGAGTTATATTCTACACAATTTTCAGACCAAATCCATATTTTTAATAAGTCTAAATTGTGAATTTAATATTTTTTAACGCATCTGCACCTCTCTCTTATAAATATTATAAGGCTGCAGACCTTCTTTCTGAACAATTTTTTGGCCTAAATGGGTGCATGAAAATCTAATAAATCCGTTGGCAATATTAAAATTACCTTCATTAATTAAAAAATAAAGAACTCTTGTAAATGGATATTCCATTGTACGAAGCCCTTCAAAATCTGCATTGTATAATTTTCCTTTTTCTACAACAGGGAGAACTTTAACCATTTCTCTCAGTTTCTCAGAAGTTTTATCATAAGGACGGCTAAAAGTATTAAGCCCTACAACCCCTATTTTATTGGGATATTTTCCTAATTCCTCTATGATCCTCTGATTTCCCGGAATAATAGAAAATTGAAGGTCCTTTGGTTGTTTTTTTAATTTTTCAGCGACAAAATTCAGATTACTTGAGTTGGTTCCATCAAAGATGAATTCTTTTTTATCAGACATCAGTCCGTTGTTGATTTCCTCCATTGAAATACTTTCTTTCGGAGAATCTTTAGGAACTACAAAGACGACTCCATCTGCAGCAAATTTAGCAGGAAGAAACTTTAAGTCTGTTCTTTCTTCGTATGTTTTTATTTCTTCAGGAGTAAGATTCCTGGACATTACCACCACTTTAGCACTTCCCTTCAGTAGATCCAGAAGTCCTAAATCTTCTTTTTTGGTTTCTACTTTGATGTGAGTTTCAGGGTAATTGATCATATAGCCGTCAGCTAGTGCTTCAGTAACACTTTGAAAGGACTCGTCAGTAAAAATTGTAAGATCACCTTTATGGTAAGAAGGAGCATTTTTCTCCTTTTTGCAGCCTGCAAGTACCATGCTTAAAACAAAAATTACTGCAAGCTTAAAACTATTCTTCATTTCTCGATTTTTTAATTCTTGAGATCGCCCTGTAAATTCTGAAAATACCATAGATAACCAGTACTACACCTAGTGCATAGGCAACAGCAGGTTCCAAAATAGTAAAGAAGAATTTGTAGACAATCACTACAATTCCTAAAACGATATAAAACACTCCCGTAACCAGGGATAACCAATTGAACATCATGTAACAAAAATACCAAAAAAAATAAAAAGAGAAGCATATGCTTCTCTTTTTATTTATATTTTGAATAAATAAGTCTTATTCAAAGTTCATAGTAAATGGTACACTATAGTAAGATCTAACGCTCTCCCCGTTTCTCTTCGCAGGAGTCCATTTTTTAAGTTTCTTAACTACACGTACAGCTTCACTGTTAAAGTCGCCATTTGGAGATTTCTCTTCAATAGTAACTGCAGAAACAGTTCCGTCTTTTTCTACAACGAACTTCAACTTAGCTTTAAGCGTTCCTTCACCTCCTTCCATTAAAGAAGTATCGAAATTATCTCCCAAGAACTTTCTTAATGCTCCCATACCTCCAGGATATTCTGCAGATTGGTCAACATCTTTATAGATCTCGTTAGGATTATTTGCTTTTACCTCTACAGTACTAGCTTTAGTACCCGTAGATGGCGGTGGTGGCGGTGGCGTATAAGCCGGAGCCTTTACCCCCTCCTGATTCTGTAAACCAGTTGTTGTTTCCAACTGCTTAGAGATTGGTGGTGGTGGAGTTTCAATTTTCGGAGCTTTTACAGGCTCAGGAACTACGTTCTGAATCACCTCAATTTTCTCTTCTTCTTTTGGAGGAGGAGGTGGCGGTGGTTCTTCTTCCTTAGGCTGCTCAATAATAGGATCTTCTTCGATAATATCTACTAGATCTGCCTTTACTTCTTGCTTAGGCGGAGCTGTAAGATTTTTAATCGTAAGATAGATGAACGGAGACAAAGCTGCCAAAAGGAATAATGCTGTTCCGATGATGAAAGACTTTGTTAAAAGTCTCGGATACTGATGTCTAATATCGTAGGCACCATATTCCTTGTTTCTATTTTCAAATACAATCTCGTCTAATGTAAGATTCTGACCGTATACATTTTCATCTGCCATATTAGATATAACAATTTTATGGTTAAATTACTTTGTAGCAGCCGGTGCAGCACCTCCCACTTTCTTGTCATAAATAGCTTTTTCCCAAGGCTTCACATCGGTAACACCGTATTGCTCACTTTTGGTAATTGCCATTTCGTCAAGAATATCAACAAAGTTCTTATATATAGCATCGTCAGTTGGCTTAATGATCACGGTAAATTTCGTTTGATCTGCAGCTCTAGATTTTGCCTGCTGAATTACTTTTCTAATTCCTTCTCTATCAAGACTAGTTTCCATAAGAGTTTGGTCATTCAAGGACGTTGCATCCTGCTGGTGCCAAAATACTCTATTATTTTTTCCTAATAAGATAGAAATCGAGTTAGAAAGTTTAATTTCTGTTGGAGGTGGTTTTTTTGTTTCATCTTTCGGTTTAGCCGGAAGACCCAAATCCATAACATTCGGTTTACTGAATGTAGTTGTGAACATAAAGAAGGTAATCAATAGAAAACCCAAGTCCACCATCGGAGTCATATCGACTCTGGTACTCTGCTTCTTGGAACGGACCTTGCCGCCCTTGCCGCCTTTTTCTTGTACTTGTACTTCTGCCATTTCTATCGATATTATTCGTTAGGTTTACCTTCTTGTGATGTAATCAACCAAAATTTAAGAAAATCAATATCTCTTAAACCCTCAAATAAACTTTTCACTTTAGGGTATTGTGTTGTAACGTCACCTTTAATAGCTAACTTGTAGTCAGGGTTAACGCTCAAACTTTCTTTTACCCAATCAATTAATTGTTTATTTGTACTGTCCATAGGAATACCTGTAGGACTCTTATAATTTTTCTGCTCATCTGCAGGCATATCCAAGTAACCTTTAAGCTGGTTCATTGGAACTCCAATTGCCTGAACTTTCTGGAAAGCTGCTTTTTGGTTGTTGTCAAAAGTAATACCATACTTCTGTCCCATTTTATCCAAAAGAGCAATTCTTTCTGATGCATTTTCTACTGGCTGGAAATAGAATTTTCCGTCCGGAGTAGCGTTGATAGTCATTAAACTAGCATCAGGAAGCAATTTTTCCGAAATTGAAGATGGCGGTTTGATCTGCTCCACGTCAGGTTTTTTAAACTGAGTGGTCAAGATAAAGAACGTAAGAAGTAGGAACGCAACGTCACACATTGCGGTCATGTCCGTAACTACTCCATGTCTTTTTGGTTTGACTCTCGCCATTATTATAAAATATTTTTAATTAAACTTCTTTTAATTGCTAATGCAAATACCTTGCTAATTCTTAATTGAATTCAGCGAAAGATTGTTGGATACTCATAGAGATCTCATCGATCTTGTAAGTTAATCCGTCAATTTTAGAAGTAAAGAAGTTATAAAGGATAATAGCGATTGCTGAAGTACCAATACCTAATGCCGTGTTGATCAAGGCTTCAGAGATACCTGTAGATAGAGCAGCTGCATCCGGAGTACCACCTCCTGAACCTAATGCAAAGAATGCCTTGATCATCCCGATTACCGTTCCAAGTAGTGCTACTAATGTTGCAACAGTACCTAAAGTAGAAAGAATCATCATGTTTTTCTCAAGCATTGGCATCTCAAGAGTAGTAGCTTCTTCGATAGCTTTGTTAAGCGCTACCATTTTCTGCTCCTTATTTAATGTAGTATCGTGAGAAAGTGCTTTGTAAGTAGTAAGACCTTCTTTTACTACGTTACCTACAGAACCTTGTTGTCTGTCACACTCTTCGATAGCTTCGTCAATTTTGTTTTGGTTTAGTAAGCTTCTTACTTGTACAACGAAGTTGTCTAAGTTTCCTTTTCCAGCAGCTTTACCAAGAACGAAATATCTTTCAAAAGAGAAAACGATTACAGTAATCATGAAAGTAATCAAGATTGGTACGATAACCCCTCCTTTGTAGATAATACCTAAAAACGATTCTGGGTGAATGTCTTTTCCTTCAACACTTGAAAAGGCTACAGATCCACTTCCTAGTTTATCTGCATCTTTAAAGTTTCCTGGGCTACCAAGAACGAATAAATAAATACATACTCCTATAATAAATAGAATAGGAATAATAACAGCTGGATTTAAACCTCCTGCCTTTCTAGCAACTACTTGCTCATCATTTTTTGAAACATTCATTTCCATATTTAACTAAATTATATTGTTTTAAAATTTTACAGGGTGTAAATTAAAGGCAAAATTAATTAAAATGCAAGAGTCTTAATTAAACATTTTGCTTTTTTTTGATAAAGAAATTTTAATACGATTTCGATATAATAATTATTTTTAAATATTTTATTTATTTTCCCCAAATTTAACATTTGAGTTAAAAAATCAAAAAAATAAGACACCCATTTTTTTTAATTTCCCAATGTTAAATTTTATTTAAATTACGATATTCACAATACGGTGAGGGACTACAATGATTTTTTCAGGGGTTTTTCCCTCTAAAATTTGTTGCATTTTCTCACTCGAAATCACCAAATCTTCCACTTCCTTGGCAGATAATTGAGCTGAAAGTGAAATTTTGAACTTCATTTTACCATTTACACTTACCGGATACTGAATTTCGTCTTCAACCAGATAATCTTCATTTAATACCGGGAATTTTTCAATTTCAATAGATGTATCGTGTCCTAACAAACTCCACAGTTCTTCACAGATGTGAGGAGCATACGGAGAAATGATAACGGCCAGCGGCTCTAAAATATTGCGCTTGTTACATTTTATTTTCTGAAGCTCGTTCACAGCAATCATAAATGAGGATACGGAGGTATTGAAAGAGAAGTTTTCAATATCATATACTACCTTCTTTATTAAGGTATGTAAAACTTTGTATTCCGCTTTTGTAGGTTCTTCTTCTGAAACTTCAAATGTATCTTCATTGAAATAGAGATTCCAGAATTTTTTGAGGAAGCCATATACTCCACTTAATCCCTGAGTATTCCAAGGTTTGGATTGCTCCAATGGACCTAAGAACATTTCATACAGTCTTAAACCATCAGCTCCGTACTCTTCACAGATATCGTCAGGATTTACTACGTTGTATTTTGACTTGGACATTTTTTCTACTTCACGGTCTGTGATGTATTTTCCATCTTCCAGGATAAATTCTGCATCAGCATAATCAGGTCTCCAGGCTTTGAAAGCTTCAGTATCCAATTCGTCAGAAGTTCCTTTTAATAAGGATACGTCAACGTGGATCTGCTGAGTCTGGTAATCTTTAGCTAAATTTTTAGATACATATTGGTTGGTTCCGTCAATTCTGTACACAAATGCGCTCATCCCCAAGATCATCCCCTGGTTGATCAATTTCTGGAATGGCTCATCATGATTGATATATCCTCTGTCTTTTAAAAACATATTCCAGAAACGTGAATATAATAAGTGTCCTGTTGCATGCTCACTTCCTCCAATATATAAGTCTACCTGTCCCCAATAGTCTGAAAGATCTTTGGCACAGAACTCCCCATCATTTTGCGGATCCATATATCTAAGGAAATACCATGAACTTCCTGCCCAACCCGGCATTGTAGATAATTCTAACGGGAAAATAGTTTTATCATCAACAAGATCTGTAGCTACTACTTTCTGATTGGCTTCATCCCATGCAAATTCTTTTGCATTTCCTAATGGCGGATCTCCGTCTTCTGTTGGCAAATATTTTTCAACTTCAGGAAGTTGTAATGGTAAAGCAGAAGCTGGCAATGTGTAAGGCATCCCATCCTTATAATATATAGGAACGGGTTCTCCCCAGTAACGCTGTCTTGAGAAAATAGCATCACGCTGTCTGTAGTTCGTTGTTCCATGACCGATTCCTTTAGTTTCGATCTCTGAAATTATTTTTGACTTTGCGTCATTATAATTCAATCCGTTTAAGAAATCAGAATTTACACAAACGGAATCTTTGGAATCAAAAGATTTTTCCTGGATATCTTCTTCAGTTTCTACAACTTTTTTAATTTCAAGATTGAATTTCTTTGCAAATCTGTGGTCACGCTCGTCATGTGCCGGAACAGCCATCACTGCTCCTGTTCCATATCCCATCAACACATAGTCTGAAATATAGATTGGCATTTTTTCGTTGCTGAACGGATTGATTGCATAACTTCCTGTGAAAGCTCCACTCACGTTTTTCACGTCAGACATTCTGTCTCTTTCTGTTTTTTTGGAAGTTTCTTCAATATAAGTATCTACTTCTACTTTTTGAGCATCGGTAGTAATAGCTTCTACTAAAGGATTTTCCGGAGCCAATACCATAAAAGTTGCTCCAAAGATAGTGTCAGGTCTTGTTGTAAATACTTCAACGATTTCATCATGACCTTCTACCTGAAACTGAACCTGAGCTCCCTGAGATTTTCCGATCCAGTATTCCTGAGAATCTTTCAAAGGCTGTGGCCAGTCCAAAGTATTTAATCCTTGCAATAATCTTTCAGAGTAAGCAGAAATCCTCATACTCCACTGCATCATTTTCTTTTGGAATACGGGAAATCCTCCTCTTTCAGATTTACCGTCTTTCACTTCATCATTTGCCAATACTGTTCCTAATGCAGGGCACCAGTTCACAGTGGTTTCAGCTCTGTAAGCAAGACGATAGTTTAAAAGGATATCTTCTTTATCAAGATCGGAAGCCATTTTCCATTCTTCTGCTGTGAAATTTAATTCATCGTTTTGATTAGCATTTAACCCTTCTGTTCCTTTTTCTTCAAAGTGTTGAATCAGGGAATCAATAGATTCTGCCTTGTCTGTATTTTTATTATACCAGGAGTGGTACAGCTGGATAAAGATCCACTGGGTCCATTTATAGTAAGAGGCATCTGAAGTTCTTACTTCTCTGCTCCAGTCGAATGAAAAACCGATTTTTCTCAACTGCTCTTCGTATCTGTTGATATTTTGTTCTGTAGTAATAGCCGGATGCTGTCCTGTCTGAATAGCATATTGCTCAGCAGGAAGCCCAAAGCTGTCATATCCTACGGGGTGAAGAACATTAAACCCCTGATGTCTCTTATATCTTGCATAGATATCCGATGCTATATATCCCAGCGGGTGACCTACGTGAAGACCTGCTCCGGATGGATACGGAAACATATCGAGTACGTAAAATTTGGGTTTATCTGTGTTATTAGAGGTTTTATAGGTTTGATTTTCCTCCCAGTATTTCTGCCACTTTTTTTCTATCTGCTGATGATCGTAAAACACTTTATATATAGGTTATATGTTAGACTTTAAAATATTGAATTATTTTTCTTTTTAACAAGATTCACAAAAATAATGATTTTAAAGTAAATGGAAATTTAATTTATGATGAATTGCAATTCTGTCCCCAACAAAAAAATCCCATCCGGAGATGAGATCTGTTTTATATCCTGAAGTATATACTATTATTGAGTAATTCTTTTGAAGGTATATGTTCTTGTCTGGAATATAGTAGGATCCTGAGTTTCCTCTCTCACAGCAAGATTAAGCGTTGTATCATCCAAAGTAATAACCTTTGCATTTTGCGGCTCTACGATCCCCTGAATTTTCATTTGAACGTCTTTTCCTTCCTTATTATAAGTATAATTGAATTTTATATCAGAAAGAATAGCACACTGGCCAGGTGTAGCGGTATCTCCCCAGTTCGTTTTCCCTCCTTTGGAATCGGCGCTGAAAAACCATCTGGTCTGCTTCTGACAGTCAGTATAAGTAATCGTGTTAGAAACCGGGTCTTCACCAACCTCAACAGTGGTAACTACTTCTTTTAACGGTTGCCATGTCCCAACCAGAGGAGCTTCCAGAACAGTATCATTGTCATCACTACATCCTGTAGCTGCAAACAAAGACAAACCTGCAAATAGTAATGCTAATTTCTTCATAGATCAATTTTTTCAAGCGCTAAAATTATAATTTTTTTGATTTATATCACTATTTTTTATGAAAAATTATTTTATCGACCTTTATTTGTATATATTTTAAAACACTCAGACCTCATTTTCCCTTTATTTAACAAATATTGAATACATGGCCTATTCATTTTATTAAAAAAGTTATTTTTGCAAGAAAGAAAATACAAATGCAGGATATTACGAAAAACAATTTTGATTTTATACGCGTTCTCCTTGCCTTTATTGTCTTTCTCGGACATCTAGGTACTCTCAGTAATTCTCCTGACCTTAAAATTTTTGAGTACAGCCCTATAGAAATTGCGGTTTTCGGCTTCTTTGCAGTTAGTGGATTTCTTATAGCAAGGAGTTATGAAAGGTCTTCAAGCCTTAAAAGTTATTTAAAAAAGAGAATCAGAAGAATTGTTCCCGCTTACTTACTGGTTATTTTTTTATGTGCTATTTTATTAAGTTTGGTAAGTACCTATTCTTTCACCGAATATTTCAGCAATACACAAGTTTACAAATACCTATTCTGGAATTCATTATTTTTAAATTTCAAGGCACCCTGGCTCCCGGGAGTTTTTGGAAATCAGGCAGTAAACGGCGCTCTCTGGACACTGAAAATAGAAATGTGCTACTATTTCGCTGTCCCTTTGTTGTTTTTGCTTTTCGGAAAGAAGAACAAATACAGAAATATAAGTTTGATTATTTTATACTTTCTGTCACTTATTTATCTCAATTATTTTGAATCATTAAATAAAATTTCACTTGCCAAGCAGCTACCCGGAACATTATCCTATTTTATTCCTGGAATGCTGATTTACTTTAATTTTGATAAGTTTATCAAACATAAAAATATAATTTTCATCATCGCTCTTGCCACTGTGTGGATTGATTTATATTTAAACATTCAGCTTTTTTCCCCAATGATGATCGGTGTTATCGTAATGTATATTGCCTATTCATTCAAATTCTTAAATAATTTCGGAAAATATGGTGATTTCACCTACGGAATTTACATTTTCCACTTCCCAATCATCAGAACTTTCCAGACTTTAGGATTGTTTGAAGATTACAATCCGTTTGTAATGGCTCTGGTATGCATGTTGGTGGTCATTGCTGTAGGGGTAAGCTCATGGCATTTTTATGAAAAAAGATTTTTATAATTTTACAGTCTCAAAAAGCATAAATGAAAGATCTTGTCTCCATCATCACCCCTAGTTATAATTCGGCAGAATTTATTGAGGAAACCATACAATCCGTTCTTAACCAAACCTACGAAAACTGGGAATGGCTGATCACTGATGACAGGTCTAAAGATAATACTGTTGAGATCATCAGAAAGTACAATGATCCCAGAATAAAACTGCAGGTACTGGAAAAAAACGGAGGTGCAGGAAATGCCAGAAATAACAGTCTGGAAAGAGCACAAGGAAGATATATAGCTTTTCTGGATTCTGATGATTACTGGTATCCCGAATATCTGGAAACAATGACAGATTACATGCAGGAACATAATGCAGAACTGGTGTACTGCAATTATTCCAGATGTGATGAACACACAATGGAACCGATTTTAAAAGATTTTGAAGCTGATAAAATTGTTACTTTTTCGAATTTACTTAAAACCTGCAGACTGGCACCGGTTTCCACCATTTACGATACCAAAAGAGTAGGAAAATTTTTCTTTCCTGTAAAAAGCAAGCGCGAGGATCATGTCATGTGGCTGAATTTATTGAAAGTAATTCCTAAAGGTTATCCTGTACAAAAGACACTGGCAAAATACAGAATGCGCGAAAACAGTGTTTCCAGAAAGAAAAAAAACATCATAAAAGATCAATACCTTGTCTATAAAGATTTCATGGGATTTTCAACATTAAAATCCTTGTACTATACGGCTAACTGGGCGCTGAACGGATTTATGAAATATTCGAAAATTTTCAATTAATGGAGTATTCAAAAGAGTTCAAAGCCGCTCTGAGTGCTTTTTCCGCCAGCGAGAAAGATAAACTTATTTTCAGACTGCTGAGAAAGGATAAATTATTGTCTAAAAAGCTGTACTTCGAGCTTATTGATCCGGAAACCACCGATGATAAGAGGAATTCTATGGAAGAAATTGTTGCAGAAAAGGTTCTCTTAGCTTCAAAATACACCGGAAATGCTCCTTATTTCCTGACCATCATCCGAAAGATAAGTGCAGAAATCACTGAACACATCAAAATTACCACAGATAAATTCGGGGAAGTTTCACTGAATCTTCTTCTCGTCAATACAATTCTGGAAAACAACAGTGACCTCAGCAGACAAAGGTTTGACAATGTTTACAAGCTTTATATTTATATCATCAACAAAATATTCAAAGCCCTGACTCTTGTTAAAAAGCTGGATGAGGATTACTGGATGGAAATTGATGAATATCTGCGTGATACCCAAAAGAAGATCTCAGAAAACCACTATCTTCAAAAACTGTGTGTCAACAATGGTCTTGATACCAACTGGCTGGAATGCGACAGAATTCCTGAAAACATAGATCAGATTATGAAGGAAATGAAAAGTCAGGGGTATTTACGATAAAATTTTCTGCAGAATCATTTGGGTAGAATCTGGTTTCCCATCTACAAATTCCCGTGCATTCTGAGACATTTCTGTAAGCTCTTCATGGTTGTCTTCATTCATAAGGAATAAAACAAATTCTGCAGCTGTATATTCGTCTGGAAATGATTTTCCACCATTTGCAGCGATCAGATCATCAGCTTCCGGATTCTTCTTGTAATGATTTCCAAAGATCACGGGAACGCCAAAAGTTGCCGCTTCCAGAATATTATGAAGCCCTGCATCATGAAACCCTCCTCCTACAACAGCCGCATCCGCATAAGAATATAGTTTTGACAATAAGCCAATACTGTCTATAATCAGAACTTTAGCATTGATTAAAGGCTGAGCGTTTTGTATTTGGCTGTATAATAGCGCATCTGGGAATATACTTTTTAAATGTTCTACTCTTTTCAGATCATGTGGTGCTATGATGAGTTTCACCATATTATTTTTACGGGAAACCACTTCTGCTATTTTTTCTTCGGCCTGCCATGAACTCCCGAAAACTAATGCTTTATGATCTCCTTTAAAATCTGCAATAAAATCTACATGGTTGTTTCGTTCACGAAGTTGTTTTACTCTGTCAAATCTTGTATCTCCCGTTACGGAAGACTTTATCAATCCCACACTTTTAGCCAAGGCTAGGGAAAACTGAGTCTGATGAAAAAACCAATCTACATCTTTCTGAAGCTGCTTTACAAACCATTTACCATAGGAAGTAAAAAAGGATTGTCTCTCATAGAACAGAGCGGAAATAACGTATATTTTTGTCCCTTTACTTTTCAGTTCAGCAAGCAGATTATACCAATAATCATATTTAACCGTAAAAAACAGTTCAGTATTAAACTGTGATACAAATTCCCTCACAGTATTTTTTTTATCAAACGGTAAGTAACAAATAACGTCAGCGATATTTTTCTTTTTAATGACATTTTCATATCCTGAGGGAGAGAAAAAAGTCACCAGAACTTTATGATGGGGAAATTTCTCTTTAAGCTTTTCCAAAACAGACAGCCCCTGCTCATATTCTCCCAAACTGGCAGCATGCATCCAGATTATTCTATCTGTTGCTGAAAATGCTGATTTCACGTTGTCTAACGACTGCCTTCTTCCTTCAACGCCTTTTTTAGTTTTATCATTAATCAATGCAAAAACCTTCATTCCGAAAGTAAGGAGAGTGATAAATATATTGTATAGAAATGCCATTTTAATTATTCTTTTATTTCAATTCTATCATGATCCGCAGGCGGATTGGATATGACTAAAAATTCGATTTCTTCGGTGGATTCATTGGATATAAAATGTTTTAATCCAGGCTCAATAGAAATAGATTCTCCCTGTTTAACCGGAAATTTCTCTTCATTGATATAAAATACAGCTTCTCCCTTCAGAATATAAAAAAATTGCTCAGCCACTTTGTGAAAGTGCAGTTTTTCTGAAGTTCCTGCGGGCATCTTTTCCTGCTTTACGGATAAGCTTTGTGTATTTTTCAGGATCCAGCTGTCACAATGGCTTCCCCAGGTATAATGTTCTGAATTATCTTTAGAATGTATCATTTGAATAGATGGGCAATAAAAAGTAGTGCAGGAGTAAATAACACAACGGATAAAAATATGGCAGCAAATGAAATTTTAGGTTTTGCCTGATCATCTGCAGCAGATCTGAACATATAATCCTGAATATTTGTAAAAATGATTGCCAGTACAACAAAAAGTATTCTCAATCCAATTTTCATAATTAAAAACTGAGCATTCATATTCTGATCTGTAATTTCTACAGGGAAATTAGTACCTTCAGGATGTCTTACTCCATAGACAAATAGAACATATAATCCCAGAGCCAATACAGGCATCAGAAATGCATATATTTTCCCACCAAATCCATCAGCCTTTCCTTCCATATCAAAATGTACGGGAATTCTCTCTGGCAATGTATTATAGTTTTTCAGGGTAAATCCCCATAAGAAAGCGACCCATCCAAAATTAAAAATATCAAAAATTATAAAAAGAATATTTTCCATTTCAGATGAGATTGAGTTAAGATTAAATTACACTTTTCAGTACTCTCAGTTTGTGAGTGTGTTTGTTCATTTCTTTATTGAAAATCCCTGTGGAATCCAAGGTATCAATTCTTACTTTTCCGGAAGCATGAATGATCTTTTGATTATCCAGCATAATTCCTACATGGATAATTTTCCCTTCTGCATTTTCAAAGAAAGCAAGGTCTCCGGGCTGTGTTTCTTCTATAAAAGTAAGCGGTTCTCCTACCTCAGCCTGTTGTGAAGCATCTCTCGGAATTTTAATATTATGAATTTTATAAACCAGTTGAGTAAATCCAGAGCAGTCTACAGCAAAAAAACTTTTACCACCCCACAGATAGGGTACATTAAGAAATTCTTTTGCCGTCAGTGCGATACTTTCACGTATATCATGACTTCTTCTTGAAGCAACCACTGGAAATTCCACTTCTGATCCCATAGACAATAGTGTCTTCCCATCATTCATTAACACGGAAGAAAAATCTTCAGTAACGACAGTTACTTTTCTGCCTGCCAGCACTTCATCCGTTATCGGTTTCAGTTGTTTGGTATCCATCCATCCTTCATAGCCGTCATAGTGCATTTTTATTTTGGCCCAATTTTTATCTACTTCCAAAATATCTGCACTTTCTCCAAACAATATTTCCGTAACAATTTCAGCTCTGTCAGAATTCTCTGCACGAACCGGCGCTACTGTAACAATACAAATTCCTTTATTCATTAACTCTCAATTTAAAGATTGAATAATTTAAAGATAGAAAAAATACAATCTGTATTCCCTTCAAATGTTCTAATCTTTGGATATTTTAATTACTTTCTGCGAAGAAAGTTGACTCCATCACGCAAAGGTAAAATAAGATTTTCAAAATCTTCGTCTTTTGCCGCCAAATCATTCAATTCCTGAATAGACTGCGTAGATTTCAGTTTAGGATTTTCTTCAAGCACTTTCCCGTACCACAAAACATTATCAAACAAAATTACTGTTCCTGACTTGGTGTGGGGTTTTATCAATCTAAAATATTCTGCATAATTTTCTTTGTCGGCATCCACAAAAATCAGATCGAAAAACTCATCTGTTTCTTTTAAATATTCCTTAGCATCCTGAAGTTTAAAATCAATCTGACTGGCATATTCACTCGACTCAAAATACTTTTTCGGCAGATAAGCAAGATCTTCGTTCACATCCAGCGTTGTAATTTTTCCGTCTTTTGCCAATCCTGAGGCAAGACATAGTGTAGCATATCCTGTGAATGTTCCTATCTCCAAAATACTTTTCGGCTGCAGCATCTGGGAAATAATAGTCAATAACCTTCCCTGCTGGTATCCGGAAATCATATGAGGCTGTGTTGTCTTCTGGTAAGTCTCTCTTCTCAGTTTTTTCAGAATTTCGGATTCCGAAGAAGCGTGCGCTTCCAAATATCTGTCCATTTCAGGATTCTTTTCTTCAAAAAAACTCATACCATTTTAATTTAAAACAAATTTAAGGATTTTAAAGCTAGTTTTTAAATTCAACAAGAAGATACAAAAAAAGAGAGAAATTAATCCCTCTCTTTTTCTTAGTAATATATAATTTTATGTAAAAAATCATTATACAGCTATACAATATTGTCTTATACCAGCACAAACCCATCCTGGACAACACTTTGTTTGTGGACTAGTACAAAATATCTGTGGATTACATCCTCTAATAGCACCTTGTACAGTTTTCATTTCTACTCTTGAAAGTTTTTTTGAATTTTTCATAATTATTTTGTTTAGTATTAATTTCCTACTCTTTAAGATTTTCGGACACCTCTATTTTTATTTCCTTTTAAAGGGATTTAAATATACACATTCTTTTGCTAACCAAACAATTATACGTTAATAATTGGTTAAAAATTTAAAAAAAATACATCATACCGGGAAAAACCCCATATAAAATACCGTGAAAATACGGATGGTATTTTTGTGGTATTCGTTATAAGTTTGCAATGAGAATAAGGGGTAAAAACACTAAGAGAAACAAGATGATTGCAGGAGAGACACAAACTAACCATGGGAATCACAAAAAAGTTATGCAGAAAGGCACAACTGATTCTTCTGCAGCAAAAACTAAGAAAGAAATATCCACTTCATTTTTGCTACGAATTATTTCACTCCTGAAAAAGGAAGAATTAATTTGATTAAAAATAGATCCCGGCCACCTTCGGGATTTATTTTTTTATAATACTCTTTCCGCTCAAACTTCATCTGTTATTCTATCTGATCAACACTATAATCCCATTCCGGGACCAACATTTTTCCCAACTCCAATTCAAAGGAACTTTTCTGAGTTCATCAGTAAATCTTATCATACACATCAATGAAGCAGCCTGAATTATCCTTAAACAGCCTGTTATTCTGCGGGTTCTCATCTTTCCTATCTTCACATTTCAACATTAACAGGTTAAAGTCCTTGTAAAAAAACAGGATAAACACTTATTCTTAAGCACTTACATAATTATACATTTGATCTAAGTTTCTCAACCATGAAACACTCATACGAGGAGGCCCCCGAAAATCCTAAAACAGAGTAGGGATATTTTAAAACAACCACATGAAAACAAAGACTTTATTTTTAATTGGAGCAATAGTGGGACTTGTTATGATATTTTCCCAGCTAAAGCCTCAGGAAATGTCTTTTTATAAAGAAAAAGGCAATTACATTGTAGACAACAATTACATCCTTAAAGATGTCAAAAAAATTTCTGATGAAGACATAAAGAGTTTATTAAAACTACAAAAACTTCACCAGAATAGTTTGGGTACCAATTTTATTATATACAAAATTAACAGACAGTATATCATCCGCGGATGCTTAATGAAAGCTAATATCGACTGGAAAAAATATGGTGATCTAAGAGCTAAAGTAGACGGCATCCTGAAAAAATACGGAGCCAAAGAACTTGGAACGGATTATTATGCCATTCAAAACAATCAGGTTGCAACAAATGCCGCCCTGCTGAGCCAGAAAGATATTGCTTCTTTAGGTAAACTTACTGTAAGAGGTGCTGAAGAATACACGATCTGCCCGCCAACTATGGGAAGAAAGAATCTTACCAATGTGATCATAAAATCTTACAAAGTCAATACAGCTATTGATCCAAGAATCAATGTAAAGCTTAATAGTGTATTGGCCAACTACAAATAACAGATAAAGGCTGTTTTTATTCTGAAGACAGCCTTTTCTTAAATCTTTTTGTCATGAAAAAAAAGCTTCAGTTATCCGGAATTTTCATTATTCTATTGATTGTGTTCACCATTGGTATGAAGGGAACTTTTGATGGCTACTATGGTTTTTATTATGAAAACAAAAACTACGATAAACCTCTGGCATATGTGATATCAGAGAACATTGCCCAATCAAAGCCCATCAATATGTTTACGGCTTATACCGGTTTTGATACAGGATATGGCTTTTATGCTCCCAATGTTGCCAGTGATTTTGTGATGAGCTTTGAGCTGACAGATAAAAAGGGAAATATACTGGAACAAAAAACGATGCCATATTTCAAAAGTAAGGAGAGCAGAGTAAGATACACTACAGTCTTTAATATGTTTCTGGATAAAATTTCCGATAAAAACACTTATGACCGCAAATATTATCAGTACCTGGATATTATCATCAGACAGATTGCAGCACACGTGATGAAAGAAAATCCTAATGCTGCCAGCATTACTACAAAACTCTATCTGTACGACTACCCTACTATTGCAGATTTCAAACAGGGCAAAACGAATGAAAATCTTATTCTTATCGATGAATTCAAACATTAAAGTGATGAAAAAGCTGAATGTACTTTATACCAAAATTGAAAACTTCTTTTTCAAAAAGGATAATCAAACAGAATTCTTAAGCTTCTTCCGGGTTGCTATAGGAACCGTCATCCTCTTACAGTTTCTCGCAGTACTACCGGATTTTGACAAATTATTTTCAAGCAGCAGCATTATCCCGCAGGATATTATGAGCGTTTTCACACCCGACTGGCTGATTACTTTCTCAAAAATCATCACCTTTTTACAGGGCTTCGGTATTGAAGAAGGTACAACAATTGCCATAACCAAAATATCATTTATTACATTGTGTATTTTGATTATTACCGGTTTTTATTCCAGAGGTTCGGCACTTCTTTTACTGATACTGCAGATTGCCTTACTCAAGGGAAGTTCTTTCTTTGCGTATGGTGCAGACTTTTTCACAAGCATTTCTTTATTTTATCTGATACTTTTCCCTGCCGATCATCATTTTTCACTGAGAAATTTTATTTTCAACAGAAAACCTGAAGATCTTAATATTATTCCGGTTAAAAGATTATTTCAGATTCATATTTCTATCGCTTATTTCTTTTCCGGACTTGACAAAGCATTGGGGTTCAACTGGTGGAACGGAGAATCTATCTGGAAAGCCATTCATCTGCCCTATTCCAACAGAGATCTGAATTTTGATTTCAGCTGGCTTACAGAACATTCTTATATCTTAAGTTTCATGGGATGGAGTACCATTATCATCGAGATGTGCTATCCGTTTTTCATTTGGTACAAACCAACTCAGAAAACATGGCTTTTCCTGACAGTCTCTATGCATATAGGAATTGCACTCGTTCTTAATTTATATTACTTTTCAGCCATTATGATCATATGGAATATCACCAACTTTTATTTTGAACAAACCGCTAAAAAAGCAGTTCCTTTTTCAAAGAAAAAAATATCAACTCAATATATTCCGAAACAGATTAACTCATAAAAAAACAAATCCCGAATTGCTTCGGGATTTATTATTATGTAGGGTTGAGTGATTATTTCTTAGGAGCGATATCCATCAGTTTCATAAACTCATCAAGCTTAGGCATAATGATGATTTCCGTTCTTCTGTTTTCTGCTCTGCCAGAAACACTCATGTTTGTCGCTTTCGGATTGTATTCAGAACGACCTCCTGCTGTAATTCTTGCCGGATCTACTCCAAACTGAGTCTGAAGAACTTTAGCCATAGAAGTACCTCTTAATGCAGAAAGATCCCAGTTGTCTCTCGGAAGGTTTGGAGAGTTCAATGGAGCATTATCTGTGTTACCTTCGATCAATACTGAATATTTATCATAATCATTGATTACTTTAGCTACTTTACCTAACACTTCCTGAGCAGCAGGCAGAATGTTGTAATCTCCTGTTTTATATAACATATTATCTGAAAGAGAGATCATTACCACTCCTTTCAATACCTTCACCTGTACATCCTGATCAGATACATTATCTAAAGATCTTTTCAGCTTGTTAGACAATGCCAGGTTCAAGCTGTCATTCTTAGCGTTGTTAGAGATCAGTTGTTTGATATAAGAATTGGAAGCATTGATTTCACCTACCAGCTTATCAATATTAGCAGAGCTTTTTCCGGTATTGGAAAGACATGCATCAAGTGATGATTTTAAAGCATCATGCTGGCTTTTCAGCAAGTTGTTTTCACCAGACAATGCAGAGTTCTGAGACTTCAAATCCTGAATTTCTCTCTGTCTTTCTCCGATATTTTCAATACACTGCTTATAGTTTGAGCTCAAAGCATCATACTGCTTCTTGCTGACACAAGATGTCATTCCCAGCGCCATTGCAGAAACTGCTACAATTTTTAAAATCTTCATAAATAATCATTTTTAGACTACTCAAAGTTAGGAAAATTCAATTGAATTATATCGGTTATCTTTGCATAAAAGAAATTCTCAACATCCATGTTGGAAAAATCAAGCTTTATAAGTCAATTAAAAAACCTCGTTCACGAACCGGAAAATCATACGTATCTTCTGGCGGTAAGCGGAGGGGCAGACTCTATGGTTCTTGCCTCTTTGTTCAGGGATTTAGGGAACAAAATCAAAGGTTCAACATTCCAGTTTCAGGTTGCCCATATCAATTATAAACTTCGTGGTCGTGATTCTGATCTGGATCAAAAAACGGTACAGGATTTTTGTGAGAAAAATCATATAAAATTTCATTTGTATGAAGTTTCGGAAAAGGATCAGAAACCTGAAAATTCTATTCAGCTTTGGGCTAGGGAACTTCGATATACTTTTTTTAAAGAAATTCAGGAAAAAGAAAAACTGGAATTTCTGGTTACCGCTCATCATCTGAATGACCAGCTGGAAACATTCATCATCAACCTTTCCAAGGCTGCCGGCATCAACGGGCTAAGTGGAATTCCATCAAATGACAATTATATTCTCAGGCCGCTTTTAAATTTTTCAAAAAAAGAAATTTATCATTTTGCTGAGGAACATACAATTGAATTCCGGGAAGATCTGTCAAATAAAAAAAGTGACTATCTGAGGAATAAGATTAGAAATGAGATTGTTCCGGTATTGATGGAAACCAATGACCATTTTCTGGAAAACTTTAAAAAAAGTTCTTTGTATCTGAATCAAACGAAAGATTTTGTCCAGAAACAGATTCAGGAAATAGAAAATCGTCTTACGGTATTTAACCAAGACCATAAAATCTTATCAAAGGAAAAGCTGGATCAGGAAAGCGATTTCGTAAAATTTGAAATTTTAAAAAAATATGGATTCAACCAAGAGGAAGAAATCCCCAAAATTTTTAAAGCCGAAAACAACAGTTCATTTTTTTCAAAAGAATATCAGTTGATTGTCAACCGTAATGAACTGATTTTCATCAACAAAGGCAACGAAAAAAAAATCGAAGAGGAAATAGTTCTGATCGATCATTTTGATTTTTCCGAAAACCCAATCAACATCAATCTCGTAGATTACATTGAAAACATTGATGGAATCAATAAAGGGTTTGAATGGGATTTTGATGTTGACAAACTTCACTTCCCGCTGCGTTTGAGAAAACAAAAAGAAGGTGACGAGTTGTATCCAACCGGTTTTTCCGGGAAAAAGAAAGTTTCTAAGTTTTTTAGGGACGAAAAATTATCTATTTTAGCGAGGCAAAAAATCTGGATACTGACTGACAGTGATGATTCTGTACTTGGGATCATCCCCTTCAGACAGGATAGAAGATATGCAAAGAATGAGAAGACAAAATGGAGTCTCAAAATTTTTAATGAAATGAACAATGAAATTTAGAAATTGGTTTTTATTAATTCTACTATTTTTAGCGACAGGGATTAATGCGCAGATAAAGAATCCTGTAAAGTTTAAATTCACCATCAACGACCTGGGAAACAATCAGTACGAAGCCGTATTGAATGCTACCATGGAAAGCGGATGGCACATTTACTCAAAAGATTTACCGGAAGATACCGGAATTCCTACTGAGTATAAAGTTACGGGAAAAAATATTGAACTGATTGGGAAGTTTACCGAAGTAGGTAAAAAACATGAAGAGTTTTCTGAAGCTTTTGGAGGAACAATTGTTTTCTACTCCAATTCGGCTGGATTTAAGCAGAAATTTAAATTAAAAGATCCGACAAAACCTGCGGATGTCACTTCTGAGATTACGTATCAGACTTGTGACGACAGAGTTTGTCTGGCTCCCAATACATTAGAATTCAACCAAAAAGTTACCCCAAAAGGAGCAACGGAAGAAGCTGCTACTAAAGAAACGGCAGTTCCTGTAAAAGATTCAGTAAAAACACCTGAAACAGTTACAGAAATCCCTTCAAAAACCGAAACTGCGATTACAGAAACTTCAAAACTGGATCCTAAGCAGCTGAAAATTGCAACAATAGATTTCAAAAAGCCATTGACGGATTGTGGTACAGCTTCTACCAAAGTGGATGAAAATTACTGGACCTATTTATTCCTTGGGTTTATCGGAGGTTTAATCGCTTTGCTTACCCCTTGCGTTTTCCCAATGATTCCATTAACCGTTTCATTCTTTACGAAGGGGAGCAAGAACAAGGCGAAAGGGAAAAGAGATGCCCTTATCTATGGGTTTTTCATTCTTCTTATCTTCGTTTTATTGAGTATTCCTTTCCACATTATTGACGGAATTGCAGGGAATATCTTCAATGAAATTTCTACCAGCGTATGGCTGAATATTGCCTTCTTTATCATATTTATCTTCTTTGCCGGAAGTTTCTTCGGGTATTATGATATTACTTTACCAAGTTCTATTGCCAATAAATCTTCAAAAGCGGAAGAAGCGGGAGGAATTATCGGTATTTTCTTCATGGCACTAACATTGGTTATTGTTTCATTCTCTTGTACAGGACCTATTTTAGGAAGCTTACTGGGAAGTGCAGTAACAGGTTCTACCAATGTTCCGATGTTATTGACCTTTGCATTGGCAGGATTCGGGCTGGCTTGGGCTATTATTTTCGGATTGCTGGCATTATTCCCGCAGGCATTGCAGAGTCTTCCGAAATCAGGAGGATGGATGAATACCGTAAAAGTAGTTTTAGGTTTCGTAGAATTAGCTTTAGCTTTGAAATTCTTATCTAAAGCAGACCTTGTTTCTAAGACATTTTTCTTAAAAAGAGAACTTTTTATCGCAATCTGGATCATTGTTGCATTAGGATTAGCATTATATTTATTAGGATTTATCAGATTCCCGCACGATGATAAAAAACCTAAAATTTCCATTACAAGAAAAATATTAGGAGCATTAGGAATTGGTTTTGTAATTTACTTAATCCAGGGATTGATACCATCTGACCGTCCGAAGCTTCAGCTGTTAAGCGGAATTTTGCCTCCATTGAACGTAAGTTACTTCCATGATGAAAAAGACGGAATCTTAGGAATGCACCCGGAACACGACTTCTTCAAAGCAATAGAGCTGGCAAAAAAAGAGGATAAACCAATCCTTATTGACTTCACCGGATATGGTTGTGAAAACTGTAGAAAAATGGAGGAGTTTGTATGGAGCGAACCAGATATCTTACCTATCCTTCAGAATGATGTAGTATTAGCATCTTTATATGTGGATGACAAAGAAGAGCTTCCGGAGGATCAAAAAACTAAAATTGACCTTGGTGAAGGGCAGATCAAAAAGGTAAAAACAATTGGTGACAGATGGAGCTTATTCCAACAGGTTAACTTTAATAATAACTCGCAGCCTCACTATGTTTTGATCACTCCGGACGGAAAAGTAATCAACACTCCTGTTTCCGGATATATGCCGAAAGAGGATTTCAAAAAATTCCTGGAATGCGGGGTGAATTACTATAAAAAGAGTAAATAAAACATTTATATATCATTAAAAAACTCACACTTTATGGTGTGAGTTTTTTATTTTAAATGAATTGTATGCACCATAAAACACCAAAAGAAGTGTAATTTTAATTATATTTGAATAACTATCACCAATTCAAATACATATGAGACATTTAACATTTACTTTTTTATTTTTCACTTTTTCCATATCTATGGCTCAAACGGCCCCTTCTATAGAATGGCAGAAAGCACTGGGAGGAAGTCAGGCTGAATCGGCTAATGCCATTCAGCAAACCTCTGACGGAGGATATATTGTTGCAGGAAATTCTATGTCAAGCGATGGAAATATGACAAATCATGGAGATTCTGATTACTGGATTATAAAGTTAGATACCTCAGGAAGCATACAATGGCAAAAATCATTGGGTGGAAGTTTCTACGACAGTGCAAACTCTATTCAACAGACAGCCGATGGAGGATATATTGTTGCCGGGGAGTCTTATTCTATCGATGGAGATATTACAGGAAATCATGGAAATTCCGATTACTGGATCGTAAAATTGGATGCCTCAGGAACTATGCAATGGCAGAAATCATTGGGTGGAACTAATGAAGACTGGGCAAATTCTGTTCAGCAAACTTCTGACGGGGGATATATTGTTGCAGGTGAATCTTATTCTACTGACGGAGATATTACAGGAAATCATGGAAATTCCGATTACTGGATTGTAAAATTGGATTCCTCAGGAGGCATACAATGGCAAAAAGCATTGGGTGGAACTTCTTACGACAGGGCAAATTCTATTCAGCAAACTTTTGACGGAGGATATATTGTTGCAGGAGGATCCGCTTCTAATAACGGAGACATTACAGGGAATCATGGAAACGAAGATTTTTGGATCGTGAAATTAAATTCTTCAGGAATCATACAATGGGAGAAATCATTGGTGGGTAATCTTGCTGATGCTGCAGAGTCTATCCGGCAGACATCAGAAGGGGGATACATTGTTGCCGGAGGGTCTAACTCTACAAATTCTGAAATACCGACAAATTTTGGAGAATCTAATTATTGTGTAGCAAAATTAGATTCTAACGGAAATACGCTATGGCAAAAATATTTTGGTGGCAGCGGTAACGATTACGCCTATTCTACCCAACCAACTTCTGACGGGGGATATATTGTCGCCGGGGCAACCGGTTCTGCAAACGGAGATATTATAGGAAGTCATGGAAGCTCTGAGTACTGGATTATAAAATTAGATTCTTCAGGAATCATGCAATGGCAAAAACCACTGGGAGGAACTTCTTTTGATGAAGCATACTCCATTCAACAGACAGCTGATGGAGGCTATATACTCGCAGGACAAATTTCTTCTACGGACGGAGAGGTTACAGGAGCCCACGGAAGTTCAGACTCATGGATCGTAAAATTAAACTCCGATCAATTAAGCACTGCAGAAAATCACTCTATTAACAAACCTAGTATTTATCCCAACCCCTCAAAAGATTTCTTTTATGTGGATCATCTTCCCAAAGAAACGGTTGTCAGCATCACGGATATGTCCGGAAGAAAACTTTTCTCTCAACAATATAATGAAGAAAAAATCAGGATCAATACTTCAGCCTTCACAGAAGGAATTTATATGATTCAGATAAGAAGCAAAGAAGAAATTATTTTGTCAAAGAAAATAACCGTCAGCAGATAAGTTCTTGACAAATCCTTTAATTTGAACATTATTTAAGCTTAACAAAATAATTATTTTTTTAGCATTTGAAACTCACACTTTACCGTGTGAGTTTTTTATCTAAAGCTTCAGCCAATTAGATGTACTGCCAAACAACAGTGTCATAATTATCATTAAAAAAAAAGAAATAGTAATATTTAAAAAATAACCATAAAAACAATCAATAGATTCATGAATCTATTGATTAAACAACAAACAAGGCATATGTTTTGTAAGAATTACTCAATAAAAACCGTTTAACATTTAAAATTTTTTAATCATGGCAGAAGTAATCGCACAAGAGAAACAAGGCAGCAAGCAAAAGAAAAAAATGATCCGGGTAGACATGACTCCTATGGTAGATCTGGGATTCTTACTCATCACGTTCTTCATGTTCACCACAAACTTTACAAAACCTAATGTAATGGATTTAGGATTACCGGCAAAAGATCCAAACCCTCATCCTGCGGACATTCCCGTAATTGGAGATAAAAACCAGATTACATTTATCCTTGGAAAAGATAATCGTGTATTTTATCATCAAAGTAATCAGAAAGATTTAAATACAGGAAATCTTAAAGAAACAGATTTCAGTGGAATAAAAATTTCAAAAATCATTTCTGAGGCTTATAAAAATGCACCGGCACCTGAAAATTTCACCGTAATCGTGAAGCCAACGGATGAAGCCAATTATAAGAATTTTGTGGATATGCTGGATAACCTGGCCATTTCCAAAAAAGAGCGATATGGCGTAACCGATATCAAGCCTTGGGAAACAAAGATTTACAAGGAATTGACTCAATAAAAGACAAAGGGCATTTTTAAAATGCTCTTTTTTGTTTACATTTGAAAGGAAAATTGACCCGCAGTATGTAAAGGCTGCATTATTTTTAACCTTCTATAATTTTGGAATCATGCTGAACTTTGAAAGAAAAGGAAACGGAAAAGAAACATTAGTACTTCTTCACGGATTTATGGAGAATCTATCCATCTGGAGCGATATGGAGCATCATCTTTCCAAAGATTTTTCATTGCTCAAAATTGACCTTCCAGGCCACGGGCAGTCTGAAATTCTCGCAGAAGTTCACACCATGGAACTGATGGCCGAAGAAGTAAAAAAAGTTTTAGACGATCAGAATCTAGAAAAAATTCACCTTTTAGGACATTCTATGGGAGGATACACGTCTCTTGCGTTTGCAGAGAAATATCCTGACTCTTTGAAAAGCTTAACTTTATTTTTCTCTACTTATTTTCCGGATGATGAAGAGAAAAAACAGCAGCGCATCAAAAGCTACAGAATCATAAAAGACGCATTTGCTCATTATGTAAGGGCTGGCATTCCCAATTTATTTAATCCTGATGAAAGGGATATCCTGGAAGGAAAAATTGAAACTGCTCTTGAAACAGCCCTATCTACAAATAATCTGGGCGCTCTTGCCTGTGTGAAAGGCATGGTAGAAAGAACCGACAAAAAACATATTCTGGAAAATCTGGAAGCTAAAATTCTGATATTAGCAGGTAAGCACGACAATGCTGTAAAAACCGACATGATGATCAAACATCTTCCGGACAGGACAAATATCAAATCTTATATTCTGGACTGTGGACACAACGGGCATTGGGAAAAACCTGTCATCTGTGCTGAAATCATCAATACGGAACTTCTTCACAACCTTCCCAAAAAACTTGTTTTATAACATCAGTTTCCTGACGGATAAAAGTCAGCTCTAATAAAAAAATCCTGTATATTAGTAGAGGATAATTTTGTCAATGGCTTTATTTTCATTTAAAAAAAAGAAACCGCCGGCACCACCGGTTATCGGGCTTACACTTTCAGGCGGAGGAATGCGTGGGATTGCCCATATTGCCGTACTGAAAGCTCTGGAAGAATACAATCTGAAACCGCACATTATCTCCGGAACCAGTGCAGGCTCTATTATTGGTGCTTTTTATTCTTTTGGAAAAACGCCGGACGAGATGATGGAAATTGTACGTCAGACCTCTTTTTTTTCCCGATCAGCTTTAAAATTATCAAAAAACGGAATCTTCAGCTCCAATTTCATTTTAAAACTATTCAAAGATTACTTCCCGCAAGATAACTTCAGTATTCTGGAAATCCCCATGTATATAGCTGCGACTGAAATGACCCACGGTATTGTAGATTTCTTTTCTGAAGGAGAACTTTTCGGCCCATTGCTTGCTTCTTCCAGCGTTCCTTTTATTCTCCCTCCGGTAAGGATAGGTGAGAAAATCTATATAGATGGTGGCGTTCTGGACAATCTTCCCATTGAGCCTATTATGGATAAATGCAACTTCCTGATTGCTTCTCATGTCAACTCGATCAGCTACGATGAATTAAAGAAAATGAGTCTGATGAAGGAATTCGACAGAATCCTCCACTTAGCCATTGCAAAATCCGTCTATTCTAAGGCAAAATACTGTAATATTTTTTTAGATCCGCCTAAAATGACGAAATACAGCCTTTTCAACAAACGATATATGGATGAAATGTTTCAGCAGGTGTATGAATATACCTGTCAGGAACTTGAAGAAAAAGGATTTCGTAAAGTTTTATAAATGTAAAAACCGGGTGCTTATCGAACTTTTTGTTCTTACAAGCCCTCCTCTTTCACTTTATTTTTGAAGGTTTCTATAGTTCCGGATAAAGAGTCTAAAGATTTTCCTCCGGCCGCATTGATGTGTCCTCCGCCATTAAAGTACTTTCTTGAAAATTGATTTACATCGACATCGTCTTTACTTCTGAACGAAATTTTAACAAAATCCTCATATAGGTCTTCCATGAAGAATGCAGACATTTTTACGCCTCCAATACTTAAACCATAGTTTACAAAACCTTCCGTATCTCCTTTCTGGAAACCTAATTCTTTCAACTCGTTTCTTGTAAGGCTTAAGACTGCTACCGTTCCATCATTCACTACTTCTATTCTTCCCAAAACCAAAGCAAGCAAATGCAGACGGGAAACGGTATTGGTATCCCAGGTATTGGAGGTGATCATCGCCGGATCTGCACCATTTTCGATCAGGTTGGCAATAATTCTGTGTGTAGTAGCACTGGTAGAACGAAAACGGAAACCTCCTGTATCAGTCATAATTCCGGTATAAAGACATTCCGCCATATCCTGATTCACCAGTTTTTCATCATTCATTGCTTCAATGAAATGATAAATCATCTGTGAAGTTGCCGGAATTACGGTATCAGAATACACAAAATCAAATTTTTCCGGCTGCTGGTGGTGGTCAATAAGAATTTTCTTTCCTTGAGCTCTAACCAGCCAATCTCCTAGTAATCCAATTCGTAACGGAGAATTAAAATCCAGACAGAAAATAACATCTGCTCCTGCAATCATATCAGCTGCCAGCTTTCTTTTATATTCTGCAATAATAACTTTTTTAGACTCCGGCATCCATTTCAGAAATTTTGGAAAATCATTAGGCACAATAACTTCGGCATGAATTCCTTTTGCTTTCAGATAATGCTTCAATCCCAAACTTGAACCAATAGCATCTCCATCCGGATTATAGTGGGTAAGGATAACTATTTTGCTCTCTTGAGTAAGTAATGTATTGATATCTAAAAGTTCTGCTGGTGTAAACATCTGGTGTTTATTTTCGTTAAAATTAAAGTTTTCAAAGATAGAGCTTTTATATAAATCATTTAAATATTATTTTTGCACAGAGAAATGGCATTCTTATCAGGGTTTACCATTCTTCAATAAAAAAACATTGCATTTAATTTTCAAAAAAAAATAATTAAAGTTTGTAACTTATAAAAATTTATATATCTTTGCAACCTGAAAATTAATAGATTAATTACGATTTAAACATATAGTAATGAGTAAAAGAACATTCCAGCCATCAGAAAGAAAAAAGAGAAACAAACACGGTTTCAGAGAAAGAATGTCTACGCCAAATGGAAGAAGAGTTTTGGCTGCGAGAAGAGCTAAAGGCAGAAAGAGTTTAACTGTAAGTGCTGCACGCGCTAAGAGATAATCTTTTTATTATCATATACAAAACATGCTTGAGAAGTTCCTTTTCAGGCATTTTTTGTTGTTAAAATTTACTAAAATTTAGGCTAGATCAACATCTTTTTCTATTTTTAAAAGTTGAAATATTTTTGTTAGAAACAGTCTTTAAAATTAAATTATGCCACATACAAATATCTCCGGAGACAATATTATAAGTTTACAAAACGCAAAGATTGCGCAAAAAAACTTCACTGTACTTTCTGATGTAAATCTTAACATTAAAAAAGGTAGATTCTGCTATCTTATCGGAAAAACAGGTTCCGGAAAAAGTTCCCTTCTGAAAACGCTTTACGGACATATTCCGCTAGCATCAGGACACGGAGCCGTTGTAGGATTTGACCTGGCAAAGCTAAAACCTTCTGATATTCCTAACTTAAGAAGAAAATTAGGAATTGTATTCCAGGACTTCCAGCTGCTGTCTGACAGAACGGTTGAAAAAAACCTAAAATTTGTTCTTGAAGCAACAGGCTGGAATGACAAAGTAAAAATAGAAGACCGCATCAATGAGGTTTTGGGAAGCGTGAACATGAAAAGCAAAAAGCACAAAATGCCGCACGAGCTTTCCGGGGGCGAGCAACAACGTATTGCCATCGCAAGAGCTCTTCTTAACCATCCAGATCTTATCTTGGCGGATGAACCGACAGGAAACCTGGATCCTGAAACTTCCAACGAAATTATGACGCTATTGAAGCAGGTTGCCCTTGAAAACGGAGCGGCAGTAGTAATGGCAACACACGATTACCACATGATTCAAAATTTCCCTGGTGAAGCGATCAGATGTGAAGATGGAAAAGTATCTGTATTGGATACGGCAGAATTGTTCGAATAAGAATTGAAATCTTGAAGTATTTAAAAATTAAGTGATTCAGAGATAACCAGTCTCTAAAATTCAATTTCTAACTTCTCTACTTAAAAACATGAAACTCTTTAGTGAGTTCAAGATATTGGTCCGAGTATTGTCTCGGACTTTTTTCTATAATAAAGTCCGATTCATTGATTTCTTTCTCTTGTGATGAAAACTCCAGAATCAGCCTTTTAGCTTTTGACTTTTCAATTCCCCTGATATTAATCCTCCTGTTCAAAAACAGATGATTTTCTTTACCTATTGAAACAAAAACTTCTCCGGCTTCAATAGGAATAATTACGGAAAAGATCCCGTTCTCAGATAATAATTGTGTTGCATTGGCAATTAACTGCCTGAAGTTTAATTCTACAGTCTGGCGTGCAATCTTGTCTTTTTCGGATCCTGATTCTTCAAAATATGGAGGATTGGAAACAATAAGATCAAACTTCTCTTCTGTCTCGAAACTTTTAAAATCCTGATGTCTGTTTTTCAGCCTTGCATGAAAAGGCGCATTTTCAAAATTAAGCTTAGTAAGCGCTGCTGCAGCTTCGTTAATATCCAGTCCCAAAAAATAAGCCTGTGGATTTCTTTGCGCCAGCATTAAGGAGATGAGCCCCGTTCCCGTCCCTACTTCCAAAACACTGAAAGCGCCGTAGACATTCGCTAAAGCACCAAGCAGAACACCGTCTGTCCCGACACGGAAGACATCTTTAGACTGTTCAATTTTAAATTGTTTAAATGTAAAAGGTTTCACTATAAATTGGTAGGCAGTGTAATAATGAACGTAGACCCTTTTCCTATTTCAGATTTCACAGAGATTTCTCCTTTATAATCTTCAATCATTTTTCTTACCATAGATAAGCCCAGTCCCATTCCACTGCTTTTTGACGTAAAATTAGGCTCAAATATTCTTTCATACATATTTTCAGGAATTCCTATTCCGTTATCCTGAACAGAAATAATCACCCTTCTCTGATGCTGTTCCACATCTACATTGATGATCAGTTTTCTCTCATCACTTTCCGCTTGTTTTGCATTGGTCACAAGATTGGTTATAATCCTGGAAAGATAAATTCTATCCATATTGATCATAATATTGGTTTTATTGGCATGCATAAAGATGCTGTCGTCATTGAAGACTCGGAGAATATCTTCAACCTCGGTATTCAGATTGATAACCTCATTGTTTTTTTCAGGAAGTTTTGCAAATTCTGAGAAGGCTGAAGCCACTGTTGCAATCAGATCTATCTGGTCTACAATCGTTTTACTCATCTGTTTTACTCTTTCTCTGATATTCGGATCTTCCGGATCAAATTTTCGCTCAAAATTCTGAATGGTCAGTTTCATGGGAGTCAATGGGTTTTTCACCTCATGAGCCACCTGCTTGGCCATTTCCCTCCAGGCTTCTTCAGATGCCTTGAACCTAAGTCTTTCTTTCTGGTCCTGAATCTGCAGAATCATTCTGTTATAAGCTCTTGCCAAAGCATTAAGCTCATCATTTTTATAATATCTGATAGGGCGCATTTCATTTTCAAATAATGTAATACGGGTAATCATATCAGAGAACTTCGTAATCGTTTTCGCAAGACTGTTGGATGTCACCCAGCTGATCCAGATACTAAACAGGATAAGAAATATATCGACTAAAAGAATGTATTTTACATATTGGTGAAGAACCTCCAGGTAAGCAGATTCATTATGATATAAAGGAATATAGACAATTCCGATCGGCTCCAGCTCATTATTTTTCAACAAGAGATATGAAGAAGTAAGTTTAGCATCTTTGGCTGCATCATAATTCACCATGTCTACTCTTGCATCAGTAGACAGAATCTTGTTGATGATCTCAATAGGAATCGTTTTCTGTTCAACTAAAGCTTCATCTTTATTAGAAAGCAAATAATTTCCTCTCAGATCGTAAATAAAAATGTCATGCTGATTGATATCCGCTATTTCAAAGATTTTATTCCCCAAAACTTCCGGAAGGTCTTTTGTTTCAATAAGTGTCTGGCTTACTGCATAGTCCAGATATCTCATTACAGCATTCGTCTTATCCTGCATATCGATATTACTTTGCTGCAGAGAGTGATTTCTCAGTACAAAATAAGGTACAAGCGACGTTGCCACAACACTTAAAAAACATACCAGCAGGAAACCGAAAAACACACGATTCCTTAAGCTATATCCTTTATACTTATTAATTGACATTCTACTTTTTAATTAACCTAGCAATATACTTACCAATGATATCAAATTCCAGGTTTACTTTATCACCAATTTTTAAATGTTTCATATTAGTAAATTCCCATGTATAAGGAATAATGGCTACAGAAAACTGAGCATCTTCACTTTTTGCAACTGTAAGACTGATTCCATTTACCGTGATTGATCCCTGAGGTACTGTTACAAAACTTCCGTCATTGTCATATTTCATGGTAATAAAATAGCTTCCGTCTTTGTTTTCAATTCCCACAACTTCACCGGTTTTATCAACATGTCCCTGAACGATATGCCCATCCAGCCTTCCGTCCATCTTCATACAGCGTTCCAGATTCACAACGATTCCCAACTTCCATTTTCCAAGATTGGTTTTTTCAAGGGTTTCGTTAATGGCGGTTACCACATATTGGTTGTCTTTTATTTCAACAACGGTAAGGCAGCAGCCGTTGTGCGCAAGGCTCTGGTCTATTTTTAATTCGTTTGTAAAGGGGCATGTCAAGGTAAAATCTATATTGCTTCCTTTTTCTTCAATCTTCTCAATAACACCAACTGCTTCAATAATTCCTGTGAACATATTATTTTTTGCTAAATTTGTAAATTATAATCTTCAAAGATAATCAAAATGAGCCCAAAAAACCACAAAGTACGAGTAGGAATTTCAATCGGTGATTTCAACGGCATAGGCCCGGAGATCATTATGAAGTCTCTGAAAGACAAATCCATTACGGATTTTTTCACTCCTGTAATTTTTGGTTCGGGAAAATTATTCACTTATCAGAAAAACATTTTTAAGCTGAATCTTAATTTCAACTATATTAATGAGGCTTCACAGGCTCAGGCAGGAAAGCTTAATATGCTTAACCTGACGAAGGAAAACGTTAATGTAGAGCTGGGAGTTCCTACCGAAGAATCTACCAAAATGGCTATTGATTCTTTGGAAGCAGCCACTGAGGCTTTGATGAAAGGAGAAATTGATGTTTTGGTGACTGCTCCTATCAACAAAGATGAAATGGTGAAAATGGGCTTTAAACATGCCGGACATACAGGATATTTTGAAGAGAAATTCAGCAAAAAGGGATTAATGTTCCTGGTAACTGAAGATCTTAAAGTAGCTGTATCCACGCACCACATTCCAATTGTACAGGTAGCTGAAAATATTTCCAAGGAAAAAATAAAGAAACAGATCAGAGTTCTGAATCAGACACTTATAGAAGACTTCTGTATTCAAAAGCCTAAAATTGCTGTATTGGGATTAAATCCTCATGCAGGAGATGGTGGTGTTATCGGAAATGAAGAAATAGAAATCATCAGCCCGGCCATCAAAGAACTTTCGGACAACGGAATATTGGCATTTGGCCCTTTCCCGGCAGACAGCTTCTTCCAGCCAGGCAAATACAAAAATTTCGATGCGGTTTTAGCAATGTATCATGACCAGGGATTAGCACCTTTCAAAACATTAGCATATGAAGAAGGTGTGAACTATACAGCAGGACTTCCTTTTATCAGAACCTCTCCGGATCACGGCGTTGCTTATGATATTGCAGGAAAAAATATTGCTGATGAGCAGAGTTTTACGGAAGCAATATTCACAGCTATTAAAATTTTCAAGAACAGAAGTGAATACACCGAACTTATGAATGACCGCATGCAGCCTAGAAAAATGGTTGTAGACAACGGAATAGATGAGGATCTACCGGAGGAAACTGAAGGATAAATCTTTAAAACAAATTTTAAATTAATTTGTTTTAGATTTTATTTGTTATTATAAAAAAAATGCATATTTTTGCACACTCATTTTATGGACAAGTTAAGAAACTATGACGTAAGCTTTTCCGGACTAAAAAACGGAAAACACGAGTTCAAGTTTGAGATAGATAAAACGTTCTTTCAATTATTTGATACTGAGCAGGAATTTACAAATCCTAGAATAGAAGTGAATGTATCGCTTGATAAACACACTACTTTTTTAGAATTTGAGATTAAAATTAATGGATTGGTTGAGCTGGTTTGTGATATTACAAACGAAGATTTCGACTATCCTATTGAGAATGAAATCAAGATTTTGGTGAATTTCGGGGAAGAATATGATGACAGCAATGAAGATGTTATTACCATTCCTACTGCAGAGCATGCTTTCAATGTAGCACATTTGATTTATGAAAATGTAATGCTTTCTATCCCGATGAAAAAGATTTCCCCAAATGTAAATGATGAAGATCTTGAGATTCTTGATCAGTTCAGTCCGAAAGATATTGAGGAAACAGAAGAAGAACATGAAAGTGATCCCAGATGGGATGCTTTAAGAAAGTTAAGAGACAATAATTAAATAGAATAATTTAAATATGATGAGATGATGAATCTCATCGCTCATCAATTAAAAAAGTTATTAGAAAATGGCACATCCAAAGAGAAGACAGTCGTCGACAAGAAGAGATAAGAGAAGAACTCACTACAAAGCTGTAGTTCCTCAATTAGCTAAAGATGCAACAACAGGAGAGCTTCACCTATACCACAGAGCTCACTGGCATGAAGGAAAACTTTACTACAGAGGTAAAGTAGTATTGGAAAAAGAAGTAGCTGCTACTGAAGAAAACTAAGAGTTGCTTTTCATTGAAAAAGCCTCGTTTTAATACAAAAACCGCCCAATTTTGATAAAATTTGGCGGTTTTTTGTTGTTTTTTACGTTTTTTTGGTATCTTTGACCCAAAATCAAATATCAAATTTATGGACATTAAAGACATACAAAATCTTATTAAGTTTGTATCTAAAGCTGAAGTTTCAGAAGTAAAATACAAGACTAAAGATTTCGAAATCACTATTAAAACTCCATTAGCTGGAAGCGATGCTGTATATGCACAGCCTGCAGTATATCACACTGCACCACAAGCTGTAGCGGCTCCGGCACCTGTTGCAACTCCTGCTGCTCCTGCTGCTGAAAAAGCTGAAGCTGCATCTGATGACAGCAAGTATGTAACAATCAAGTCTCCTATGATTGGTACTTTCTATAGAAAACCATCTCCTGATAAAGACGTATTTGTAAATGTAGGTGACGAAGTTTCTGTTGGTAAAGTAGTTTGCGTTATTGAAGCAATGAAGCTATTCAACCAGATTGAATCTGAAATCAGCGGAAAAATCGTTAAAATTTTAGTTGACGATGCTACTCCTGTAGAATATGACCAACCTTTATTCTTAGTAGATCCATCTTAAGGAATTTTAGATTAAAGATTATAAATTTTAGATGAATCTTTTTCATTTAAAATAATTTAAAATTCAATTTATAATTTAAAATTTCGGAGAGATGTTCAAAAAAATATTAATAGCCAATCGTGGCGAAATTGCAATGCGTATTTTACGTACTTGTAAAGAAATGGGGATCAAAACTGTTGCGGTATACTCTACTGCTGATAAAGACAGTCTTCACGTAAGATTTGCTGATGAAGCGGTATGTATTGGCCCTGCAATGAGTAAAGACTCCTATCTTAAAATCCCTAACATTATTGCAGCTGCGGAAATTACCAATGCTGACGCCATTCACCCAGGTTATGGATTCTTATCTGAAAATGCTAACTTCTCAAGAATCTGTCAAAAGAACGGTATCAAATTCATTGGTGCTTCTCCTGAGCAGATTGAAAAAATGGGAGATAAAGCTAACGCTAAGGCTACTATGAAAGCTGCAGGTGTACCATGTGTACCAGGTTCTGACGGATTGATTGAATCTTACGAACACGCTGTAAAAGTGGCTGAAGAAACAGGATATCCGGTAATGATCAAAGCAACTGCCGGTGGTGGAGGAAAAGGAATGAGAGCTGTTTGGAAAGCTGAAGACCTTAAAGATCACTGGGAGTCTGCAATTCAGGAAGCTGTAGCAGCCTTCGGGAACGGAGGTATGTACATGGAAAAACTGATTGAAGAGCCTAGACACATCGAAATTCAGGTTGCTGGTGACCAGTTCGGTAAAGCATGCCACCTTTCTGAAAGAGACTGTTCTGTACAGAGAAGAAATCAGAAATTAACTGAAGAAACACCTTCTCCTTTCATGACAGATGAACTTCGTGAGAAAATGGGGGATGCTGCTGTAAAAGCTGCTGAATTTATTGGATATGAAGGTGTAGGAACTATCGAATTCCTTGTAGACAAACACAGAAATTTCTATTTCATGGAAATGAATACAAGAATCCAGGTAGAGCACCCTATTACTGAACAGGTAATTGATTATGACCTGATCAGAGAACAAATTCTTCTTGCTGCGGGAACTCCTATTTCAGGAATCAATTATTACCCTAAATTACATTCAATTGAGTGTAGAATCAATGCAGAAGATCCTTATGCAGACTTCAGACCATCTCCAGGAAAAATTACAGGATTAAACATCCCTGGAGGACACGGAATCAGAGTAGATACTCACGTATATTCAGGATACAGCATTCCTTCCAACTACGACTCAATGATTGCTAAGCTTATCACTACGGCTCAAACCCGTGAGGAAGCGATTGCTAAAATGAGACGTGCCCTTGAGGAATTCTATATCGAAGGAGTAAAAACAACAATTCCTTTCCACAGACAACTGATGGATAATGAAGATTATCTTGCAGGAAACTATACTACAAAATTCATGGAAGATTTTGTAATGGATAGAAAATATGATAATCACTAAGATTATTTTAAAAATACAACACGAAACTGCCTCTTTTTGAGGCAGTTTTTATTTTCATTCATCAATAGATTTTTTTGGCTAAATCTTATAAAAATCGGGAGCATTTCATCATTAATGAATAATAAAAAATTAATAAAGAAGCAGAAAAATAAAATTCAGCCATAAGAAAGATATAAAACCTAAAACAAGCTGCCAATAAAGAAAATATTTTCTTATACCCTGTTATTCTACCTTAAAATCTACTTCAATTATACCTCCATACGACACTAGTTATTTGTTAAGGCATATCATTAATATTGTGTAAATTTGTTGAAAACCAAAATATATGTCAACAGCAGAACAAACAAAAAACTCACAGTATTTTATTGACCTTGAAGACAAACATGGAGCACACAATTACCACCCGCTTCCAGTAGTTCTGGAACGTGGAGAAGGTGTTTTCGTTTGGGATGTAGAAGGCAAAAGGTATTATGATTTTCTTTCAGCATATTCTGCTGTAAACCAAGGGCATTCTCACCCCAAAATCGTAGGAGCGTTGGTAGAACAGGCAAAAAAACTGGCTTTAACATCAAGAGCATTCTACAATTCTAATTTGGGTGAATACGAACAAAAAATCACGACACTTTTCGGATTTGATAAAGTTTTACCGATGAACTCCGGAGCTGAAGCTGTGGAAACCGCAGTAAAACTAGCCAGAAAATGGAGTTACGAAGTAAAAGGAATTTCGGAAAACGCAGCAAAAATAATCGTTTGCGAAAATAATTTCCACGGAAGAACAACAACTATTGTTTCTTTCTCCAATGATCCGGATGCGAACCAGAACTACGGACCTTTCACTCCAGGATTTATCAAAATTCCTTACAATGATATTGCTGCCTTAGAAGAAGTTCTGAGCAGAGAAGCAGATAATATTGCTGCATTCCTTGTGGAACCTATCCAGGGAGAAGCCGGCGTCTATGTTCCGGATGAAAACTTCCTTAAAAATGCTTCTGAACTCTGTAAAAAACACAACGTTCTTTTCATTGCGGATGAAGTTCAGACTGGTATTGCAAGAACAGGAAGACTGATTGCGTGCCATCACGAAGATGTACAACCGGATATTTTAATTTTAGGAAAAGCCCTTTCCGGAGGAATGTATCCCGTATCAGCTGTTTTAGCCAATGACAACATCATGAATGTTATTAAGCCCGGACAGCACGGTTCTACATTCGGAGGAAACCCGATTGCCTGTGCAGTAGCAGTAGCCGCATTGGATGTAGTAGCTGAGGAAAAATTATCTGAAAGAGCTGAAGAACTTGGGCAGCTGTTCAGAGCTGAAATTAATAAGCTGATCGAAAAAACAGACCTTATTACCAAGGTAAGAGGAAAAGGACTTTTAAATGCTATCCTGATCAATGATACCCCAGAAAGCTCTACCGCATGGAACCTTTGCTTACAGTTAAAAGAAAACGGATTACTGGCAAAACCTACCCACGGTAATATCATCAGACTGGCACCGCCATTGGTAATTACTGAAGAGCAATTGCTGGATTGCGTAAAGATCCTTGAAAAGACTATTCTTGAGTATAAATAAACAGATATTCTTCGGTCATTGTATTTCAATACAACCAACAATATTTTAAATATTGATTTCCGGGAAAAAATTAATGGGTATGGTAGTCAAAAGCCATACCCTTAATGTATCCTATCAATATATATTTCTCTGGTCATACCATTAGCAGTATTCTTCAAAAGATATAAAAAAAATCATATTTTTTCACTTTTTAAAAATTTAGGAATTGTATTTGCTATATACATTCGAATACAATAAAATACACTCTTTAAAGGCAGTATTTTTACAGGATCTGTAGAATAGATATAAATGACAAAGATTCGTCTATAAAATTCAAATTTAAACTTATCTTTGAAAGATTAAAACTATTTTGAATGACCTTAAGAGAGATATTACATATTTCCCTATTAAACAAATCGTTGTGATGAATATAAGTGGTTTGATCATAACATATAATGAAGAAAAAAATATACAGGATGTCCTTGAGTCTTTTGATTTCTGTGATGAAATAGTAGTGATAGACTCATTTAGCACGGATAAAACTGTAGAAATTGCAAAGAAATTCCCTAATGTAAAAGTGGTTCAAAATACATTTGAAGACTTTACAAAGCAAAGAAATTTGGCTCTGGATTCTGCAAAAAACGACTGGGTCCTATTTTTGGACGGTGATGAAAGACTTACACCGGCCTTGAAACAGGAAATTATAGATGAGCTGAATAAACCCGGGCAAAAAGATGCCTACTATTTTTACAGGAAATTCTTTTTTGCTCAGAAACCGATTCATTTTTCAGGAACACAGTCTGATAAAAACTTCAGGCTTTTCAGAAAATCGAAGGCCAGATACACGGCAGAAAAAAAGGTACACGAAACTCTGGAAGTCAACGGAACCATTGGGATCTTAAAAAATAAATTACTACATTACTCCGTTTCAGATTATGAATCTTATAGAAAAAAAATGATTCATTACGGAGTTTTAAAGGGGAAAGAACTGGCTGCAAAAGGGAAAAAGTACAATGTTTTGGTGCAATATCTTAAAACAGCTTTTAAATTCTTTAAAGCCTATATAATGAGACTTGGTGTTTTAGACGGAAAAGAAGGGTATCAGTTATCTTACCTTCAATCTTTAAGCGTTTTTGAGACCTATGAATCATTAAAAAAAGAGCAAAATTAGTTGAATGAAGATTTGTATCATTAGTTATGATTTTTGGGATTATGATAAGTATATTGTTGAAGCATTATGCAAACGGGGTATTGATGCCCATCATATAAAGATCAGCACAGTTACTCATTCCAATTTCAATGAAAGAGCTGTAAATGCTTTAAGCAAAACCTTTTTAAACAAAAATCTTAAGACTGAAAAAAGACAGAAATATGTTCTGGATGCCCTGGAAAAATTAGGACATCAGGATCAGATATTGGTGATGAACCCGGATACATTTGATCTTTCAACACTTGAAAAAATCCGAAAATATACAGACCGCCTGGTTACCTATCTTTATGACAATCTTGAAAGAGTTCCTGTAGAAGATAAACTGTACCTTTTTGACAAAGTATTTTCCTTTGATTATATAGATGTTACAAAGCACGGGTTTGAAAAACTGACGAATTATATTTATCTGCCACACTGTGCAAAAGAAATCCAACAGCCTGAAATGGATCTTTTCTACATCACCTCTTATGATAACAGAAGGGTTTCGCTGATAAAATTACTGGCTAAAAAACTGATTGAACAGGGGCTGAAGTTCCAGATTATGATCATCGGAAAAAAATCATGGAAGCATCAGCTGACCAATATTTTTATGGCGGTACCTAAAAACCTCTTTCTGATTTTCAGCATCAAAAAGATTCCTCATAACGATCTTCCTAAATATTATAAAAATTCAAAAGTGCTGCTTGATCTGATGCGTGAAGGTCAATATGGGCTTAGTTTCAGAGTTTTTGAAGCAATGTCTCTGGAGAAGAAAATCATTACTGATAATGAAGCCATTAAAACCTATGATTTTTACAATCCTAATAATATTTTGATTTTAAACAAAAATATTAGTAATCTTGACAAATCTTTTTTTGAAACACCTTACGAAAAAATTCCTGAGGAAATCTACCACAGATATACTTTGGATAGTTGGGTAAACAAAGTTTTTGAACTTGATACTAAAAACTAGCAAATGGGAATCTTAAAAAAAATAAAAAAACACTTTGAAAGAAAAGAAAAACTCAAATATCTTCAGTCTAAGGATATAGTCAACATCAATCTGTATGACGATTCCAAAAAAACAATCCTGTTTGCTTCAAGAGATTTCCCTGCCCATGATAAAGAATCCGGGGCTAACAGACTGAAAGAACTTATATTAATCTACAAAGAACTAGGCTACAACTGCATTTTATTTGCTCCTCATATTTTTGAAGACGATTCATATGTAAAATTTTACCAGCAACATGATGTTATCGTGTATGTAGAGAACAATTTATATAAGAATATCTATGATTTCCTCTCTTCTTTTAAAAAGGTAGATTACGTTTGGTTTAACGGGCCTCTTGCCCTGAATCTGTTTTACAAAAAGATGAAGGCTCTTCTCCCCTCTGCCCGATTCATTTATGATATGGTGGATATTCATTTTTTAAGATTTAAAAGAGCGATTGAACTGGAACCAAGCCGTATTTCTTTAAAGAAAAACTACAAACATTTCTTCCGCCTGGAAACGGTTGTTGCACCACAACTGGACTACATTATTGCCATCTCTGATAAAGAAAAAGAGATTATGGGCCAATATGCAGACCACAATAAGATCATCACAATATCAAACATTCACTATCCTAAAATTGATATTTCAGAAAGGAAAAACTTTAATGAAAGTAAAGGAATCACCTTCATCGGGTCCATCCACGAACCTAATATAGATGCTGTAAAGTTCCTGTATGAAAAAATAATGCCCATTGTCTGGAAAACCAATCCTGAACTGGAAGTAAGCATCATTGGGAATGTTTCTGAAAAACTGGATCTTAAACTATATCCTAAGTTTAAATTTTTAGGGTTTGTAGAAAGTATTGAAGAGCATTTCATGAATTCTAAAATCATGGTAGCACCTTTACGGTTTGGAGCCGGGGTAAAAGGAAAAATCGGGCAAGCCTTTGAATACTTTTTACCGGTGGTTACTACAGATATTGGTGCCGAAGGAATGAAGCTTACAGATAAAAAAAATGTGTTGATTGCCAATGATGAAAACAGCTTTTCAGAAGCAATCATTCAGCTGAATAATAATGAAGAACTTTGGGATACATTACGCCGAAATTCTGTGGACAGTCTGAGAGCATTTTCACCTGAAGAAGTAAAAGAAAAACTTAAAACATTATAATCCATGTCATTAAGTGTAAATTACCATGGTTTTTTTGACGGAAATTTTGGAATTTCCGAAGCTACCCGACTGAACGCCTTAGCATTGGAAACAATCGGTATCAAAGTAAACCGGATAAATTATTCCAGCGAAACTTTTGAAAGAATTGATACAGGTTCCGAAGCTTCATCTCCGATTAATGTTTTCCACATTAATATCAATTTTATTAACAATTTTTTCTCTAAGAACCAGGATCTGAATCTTAAGGATCATTATAACATTATTTACTGGGCCTGGGAGTTTCCTGAAGTTTCCGATAAGGTTGTCGAAATATTAAATGTTTTTGATGAGCTTTGGGTTCCGAGTGATTTCTGTGTCAATATTTTCACAAAATATACGGGAATCCCGGTCATCAGATTTTCCCATCCGATTCAAAAGATGGCAGAATCTAAGGATTTTGAACTGAGCCGGTATAGTATTTCTTCAGATGCAAAGATCTATCTTACGATTTTTGATTCTTTGAGTACTACCATCAGAAAAAACCCGGAGGCTACCCTTGAAGCCTTTACAACGGTTTTCAAAGAGGATAAAAACAGTGTTCTTATTGTAAAAACACACAATCTTGAAAGAAGCAAAGATGCTCAGAAAGCTTTAGAAGCCTACAATAATATCCCGAACGTCATTATCATTAATGAACATTTCTCAAAGGAAAAGCTGCATTCTCTGATTCAGCAGTCTGATGTTTTGATTTCTCTTCATGGTTCGGAAGGTTTCGGGCTCACGATGGCAGAAGCCATGGCTTATGGAAAAATTGTAGTCGGAACAGGGTATTCCGGAAACCTGGATTTTATGAATATAAATAACAGCTTTCTTATTCAGTATGATTTCATCAAAACATCCAATACAAAAGGATTGATTGACGAAGGTTTAACACTTGCCAGACCTAGCCTGAAAGATGCTGTTGAAAAGCTGCAGTACATCAAAAACAATTTTGAAAACCTGACTGCAATCAAAGAAAATGCTGAATCACAAATTGCAGATAATTTTTCTATCCGTTCTATCGGAGAGCTTTTCAAAATAAGACTGGATTTCATTGATGGTTTTGGTAAAAAAGAAAGCAGCGGAGGTAGTGATGTCAATAATGTTTTCTATCTGAGCGAAATTGAAAGGTTAAATACAAGAGTCAATTATCTTGAACGTACTCTTTATAATAAAATAAGAAAAAAAGTAAACGCGTTTTTTAAAAAAGGCAGAAAATAATTTTAATTGGGTATTTTCAAGGCCGTTATCCAATGAACAGATCTATAGATTAATAATGAAATAATAATCGTGTTTCATATGAAAGACAAAATTGCAATAGTAGTCCAAAGGTATGGACTGGAGATAAACGGAGGCGCAGAGCTTCACGCAAGATTATTAGCTGAAAAATTGTCTGCCATCTATGATATTGAAATTATTACAACCTGTGCTATAGAATTTGAACGTTGGGATAATCATTACCCGGAAGGAATTGAAATCATCAATACTATTCAGGTAAGAAGATTTAAAACTCTAAAAAAAGACTTAAAAAAATTCAGCGAGCTAAGTAAAATAGCTCGTAACTTATATAAGTATCATAGCAGAAAATTAAGCTTTCTCAACTTCCCGTATTTGCTTTATAAGAGATTTAAATACAACAAAAAAGATTTTAATTTCAATGAATGGCTAGAAGTACAGGGACCTTATTCCAATGATCTAATTCAGTTTATAAAAGACAAAAAAGATGATTATAAAGCTTTTATTTTCTTTACTTATTTATATCACCCTACCAATATAGGCGTCCGAGAAGTTGCTGACAAAAGCATTCTCATTCCAACAGCACACGATGAGCCACAGTTTTATCTTGATGGCTATTCTCATCTGTTTTCCCTTCCAAGATTCATCATGTATAATACACAGATTGAAAAGGACTTTGTGGAGAGAGTTTACCCTCAGGCCCGAAAATTAAAATCTGAAATTGCAGGAATTGGTTTTGATGATTATGACGTTACATCAGGCACATTGCCGCAGGATCTGTATCAGAACAAGTATTTCATTTATATAGGAAGAATTGTTGAAGACAAAGGCTGTGTGATGATGATTGAATATTTTAAGGATTTTAAAGAAAAACATCCTGAATATCGGGATATAAAGTTAGTTTTGGCAGGAAAAAGCTCTCTTGATGAAAAAATAACTCAGGGAGATGATATTATCCTGACAGGATTTGTAGATCATGAGCTTAAAAATGCTTTACTGGCCAATGCAATTGCGCTTATAATGCCATCCTTCTATGAGAGTCTGTCATTAATTACATTAGAAGCCATGCTACTGAAAATTCCTGTTATTGTAAATAAAAACTCTGAAGTTCTGTATTCACATATCGAAAAGAGTGAAACCGGGAAAAGTTTTACAAACCGTAATGAATTTTCTCAGGCTCTGACTTTTTATTTACAGCAGAAACAGGAAAATCTTATTTCAGAAGGTCAAAAAGCAAGAAGTTATGTTCTGAAAAACTATTCTTGGGACACTATTATCAGTAAATTTAACGCAGCCATTCAATCTTTATAATGACAAGAAAAATTCTATTCTTTTTTCCTGAAAATCCTTTTTCAAACAGAGCAGGAAATACCACAAGAGCAAAAACAACCCTTACGGTTTTAAAAAACATGGGGTATGATATTGATCTTGTCGGGGCTGCTGAGATTTATAAGGGACAAAGCGATACTACGGAAATTGACAAAAATATTGTTGACAACCTGTTTTTAATCAATCATAAGCCACCAAAAATAAAGACTTCATCAGATTACTGGAAACACAAAATATCAAAATTTCATAAAAAGCCTAATGAGTATAACCACCTATTGACAGACTTTGCGAAGAACGAATTTGCGAATATCTTCAATAAGGAAAAGTATGATGCCATCATTGTCAATTATGAGTTCTGGGCCGGATTAATTGATCACGAGTCTATGAAAGATACTTTAAAAATCATTGACACTCATGACTGGATTACACTCAATGAATTCTACAAAAACAAATCATTAGATATTGGAAAACGCTTCAATGAGGAGATAAATAATCTTTCAAAGTTTGATAAGGTGATCACCATATCCGAAGATGAGCATCTTGTTTTTAAGAGATTTTTAGGAGAAAAGGTCATCAACATTCCCCCTTCTTTCACCCCTCATTTTGAAAAAAATAATAGCGATAAAAAGTATGATTTAATTTTTGTGGGATCTGAAAACATTTTCAATATACAATCAATGCAATGGTTTTTTGATCGTGTATATCCCTTACTTCCCAAAAACATTCATATGATAATTATTGGAAGGATATGCAAACACTTCAAGGAACGAGAAGGGGTTAAATTGGTGGAATTTGCAGAAAATTTAGAAGAATATTACCATCAGTCGAAAATTGCAATTTGCCCGATGCTGGAGGGTACCGGTATCAAAATCAAAGTAATAGAAGCATTATCTTACGGACTTCCTGTTATAGGAACAGAAAGAGCTATTGACGGTTTTCCGTCAAAAACATCAAATGGCTGCTTAGTAACTGACAATCCTGAATTTTTCAGAGATCAGATAATGTCTTTACTGCAGGATGAATCTTCTTATCAGGAAATAAAAATACAGGCTGAAGCCTATTTTAAGAATAATTTTTCTGAAGAAAAAGCAATAGAAAAATGGAAAAATATTTTACATTAATGGATGATTTAGCAATTATCATACTGAATTACAATTCTTTTGATGATACCAACCGGGAAGTTACGTCATTATTAAGTGAAGGGATCCCGCAACACTCTATTTATGTAGTAGATAATAATTCAAAAGACAGGAAAGACATTGAGAAGCTGGGATCTCAAAAACAAATAAACTGTATTTTAAGTGATTATAACGGAGGTTATGCTTCCGGTAATAATTTAGCCATTAAAAAAGCAATAGAAGATGGTAAAAATTATTTTTTATTGCTAAATCCGGACATTGAAATATCACGTGATACGATCAGCCAATTATACAAAGATTTAAAAGAATATCCCGATATCGGAATCATAGGTCCTCGCATCTGCTACAGGAATATTCGTGACAGAATATTTTCAGATGGCGGACTGCTGTTTCCAGAGGAGGGTTTTCAGGGTGGACATACCCATTCTGAAAAAGACAAGAATCATGTAAATGCCCCACATTACAACTACAATATACAATATGTAGACGGAAGTGCATTAATGTTCAGAAAGGAAATATTAGATGATGTAGGATTAATGAACACCAGCTTTTTCATGTATTACGAAGAGTCTGAATGGTGTCTCCGCCTCCTCAGCAACACCCAGTGGAAGATTGCGGTCAATACCCAGTGTGAAGCGTTCAATCTTGCCAGCAATAAAGGCAGTTTTTACGAATATTATATTACCAGAAACCGGATCTGGATGTGCAGATTATACGATGGAAATTTAAAATATGTCACTAAAGAACGATGGAAATTCGCAAGGAAAGCACTTAAAAAAGGAAAGTTTTCTATGGCGAAAGCATACATAAAAGGTATATTAGACGGTCTTTATTCCAATTTAGAGAAAATAAAAAATGAGTAATAAAAAAAATATTATCAAAGTAGGATATCTTTTATCCTATGACTACTCTTACATCTTCACATCTCTTCAGCATATTTATGAGCATGCAGACTGTATCGTGATAAGCTATGATACCAATAATAAAACTTGGGCGGGAAATGATATTCATATTCCTGAAAATGTTTTCAGTGATATCAAAAAATTGGATACTGAGAATAAAATCATCTTTTATAAAGACACTTTTTTCATTGAAGGCATGCAGCCGATGGATCTGGAGACGAGACAAAGAAATATGATGGCTGAAAAGATGGGGCCTGGCGGATGGCATATCCAGATGGATGGTGATGAATATGCTTATGACTTCAGGGTATTAGCTCAGTTTTTGAAAAGAAATAAATTCTTATTGAAGAACCCTGCTAAAAATCCTTTCAATTTTCAGGTAAACTTTGTTACTTTATTCAAACATAATACCGAAGGTTTCTTCGTTATTACCCCTTTTGATGAGAAGTGTATGCTTATTACCAACTATCCCCAGTATGAATATGCCAGAAGTACCAATAAAGGAAGAATTCTCCCATTAGATTTTTATTTAATTCATCAGTCCTGGGCACGGGAAGAAAGGGAAATTTCAGAAAAAATCAATAACTGGGGCCATAAAAATGATTTTGATACCTCAGCGTTTTTAAATTCATGGAAAACGGTGAATGCCGAAAATTACAAGACATTTATAGACTTTCATCCTTTATATAAAGGGATCTGGAAAGAGCTTTCCTTTTTCCCGGCAAAAAATATTGATGAATTTATTCTTTCCTTTTCTAAGAAATATCCTCAGCAAAAACTCAGTCTGAACTTATCTTTCACCAAAAAAATAAAGATGAGAATTAAAAGTCTTTTTTAATTCCTTCAGATCAAAAATATTAAAGGCTAATGTTGTTGTAACATTAGCCTTTTTTTATTATTTGATAAAAACATTCTCAAATTTCTCCATGATTACCTGTGGATTGAAAAGTTCAGAATAACAATCCCAGTTTTTATTAAGATCCGGTTTAAAGTTATTCAGAATCTGCAGGATATCTTTTTTATCGCTGTATAAGATTGCTTTATCTCCCAAAATCTCAAGATGCGATTTCTCATCAGATCCGGACCACGTGATAACAGGTTTGTTTTTGATGGAAAATTCACCTACAGCCATTCCGAAGCTTTCCCCTTGGGTGCGGGCATGCAAAAAAGCATCAGAAGTATTAATAAATTTCACTTTCCTTTCAACATCTGTTGTAGGAGGAAGGAAAATAATATTCTTATAGGATCTGAAAAAATTTCTCTTTACAAACGCATCGGTTCCCATAAAAACAAAGTATATATTTTTATTTTTCAGGGCTGTTTTCTTCACAGCATCCATCACGAAATCTATATCAAAAGTTTCAGTTCCGCCATATCTTGCAAATACCACTGCATCTTTAGGAATATTCAATTCGGCACGAAGGTCTCCGCTCACTTCAGGAAGATCCACAATATGGGGAACAAAAGGAAGCTTTCCGTCACTCATTGTTTTTGCCAGCCATTCAGATACATATGCGTAGATATCACCGTAGGGATCATTATATTTAAAAACTGCATGAATAGCTGTTTTTATAAGATCTTGCGGGGTATCTGTTTCCTTCTCACCAGATTTTATAGCATAAAAAAGATCAGCATTTGATTTCTTAATAAGAGCGTCTCTTTCCTTTATATCGCTATATCCAACAACATTAAACCTCTTTTTAAAACGCCCGATAGCTTCTTCTGCGTTATTCGGACTGTTTTTGGGATAAAGTATCATTGATTCATTGCCAAGCATTTCTTCATTATGATAAGCGTAATCAAAAAGGGCATTGGAAGTCCCTCTATAGCATAATTGATTTTCGTGGAAAATAATTTTCATTTGTTAGTAAATAAGTTAAATTATTTAGCTTCTATCCTATTCAATGACAGAAACAGGAATACTATAATCTTATTCTGTAGTTTCTGACACAGATTTCATCTGGTAAAGACAAAATGCTCTTTCATTGATAAACTAAACTTATAAGGTACAAAAATACATTTTTAATGATAAGACTAACGGAAATATTCTTTCGTTATCCCAATATCAATGAAAATAAGGCACGAATATTTGTCTTGTCCATAGTTCTATTAAAAAAACCGCCTCAAAACTGAGACGGTTTTTTTGCTGTAAATATATCAACTTTACCACGTTTATGGAAAGATGGAAAAATCAAATCAATACTTTTTTCTTTATGATCTTAATTTTCACAACACAACCTTCATCAATTATCATCTATGGATTAAAATTATGATCCGAAATACAAGTTTGAGAGCTGTCAAACAGTATTTCACGAAAATCTACAGAAACAAATACAAAAAATGAAATCAAAAAAAGAATAGCAGGTCAGAAATCACCTTTTAAACGCATAATTTTAAGTAAATTTGCAAAAATTAAAATTGAAATGGAGAAAGTAAGAGTACGTTTTGCTCCAAGTCCTACAGGGCCATTACATTTGGGAGGCGTAAGAACCGCATTATATGATTACCTTTTTGCTAAAAACCAAGGGGGAGAATTTGTATTGAGAATAGAAGATACAGATACTGCCAGATATGTTGAAGGTGCTGAAGAATATATTGAAGAAGCTTTGGAATGGTGCGGAATCATCCCGGATGAAAGTCCTAAGAAAGGAGGAAAATTTGCTCCTTACAGACAGTCTGAAAGAAGAGACATCTATGACCGGTATACGGAGCAGATCTTAAAAACAGATTATGCTTACATTGCTTTTGACACCGCCGAAGAATTGGATGCCATTCGTGCAGAATATGAAGCTAAAGGTGATGTTTTCTCATATGATAACAAAACCAGAAACGGTCTTAGAAACAGCCTTACACTTTCAGAAGAAGAAGTTCAGAAATTAATAGCTGAAAAAACTCCTTATGTAGTAAGATTCAAGATGCCTGTTGACAGGGTATTAAATCTTGAAGATATCATTCGTGGAAAATTCTCTGTAAATACCAATACTTTAGATGATAAAGTTCTGGTAAAAAATGACGGAATGCCAACCTATCATTTCGCCAACATCATTGATGACCACGAGATGGAGATCTCTCACGTTATCCGGGGAGAAGAATGGCTGCCATCTTTGGGACTTCACACCTTATTATATGAAGCAATGCAGTGGGAAGCGCCACAGTTTGCCCACCTTTCTTTAATTTTAAAACCTGAAGGAAAAGGGAAATTAAGTAAAAGAGATGGAGATAAATTTGGGTTTCCGGTATTCCCGCTTGATTTCAAAGATCCGGCAACGGGTATAGTTTCCAAAGGATACAGAGAAAACGGTTATCTTCCTGATGCTTTCATCAATATGGTGGCATTATTAGGATGGTCTCCGGCAGATGATAAAGAAATTCTTCCTTTAGAGGAAATGATTAAGGAATTTGACCTTCACAAAGTACATAAAGCGGGAGCAAGATTCAGCAAAGAAAAATCGGAATGGTTCAACCATCAGTATATTCAGATGAAATCTGACGAAGAAATTCTTCAGATATTGAAAAACACAGCTATTGATTTTGCTGGTGCTTCTGATGAAAAATTACTGAAAGTAATTCACTTAATGAAAGAAAGATCAACTTTCCCGAAAGATATCTATGAAAACGGAAGATTCTTCTTTGAGGCTCCGGTTTCTTATGACGAAAAAGCTTCTAAAAAGGCATGGAATGATGAAACATCTGCAATTTTAGCAGAATTGGCAGCAGCTCTTGGATCTACAGACTTTACAGCAGAGACCTTGAAGCAGACTATGCATGATTTCGCTGAAAGCAAAGGACTGGGTATGGGTAAAGTAATGATGCCGCTACGTTTGGCTTTAGTAGGAGAATTGAAAGGACCGGACGTTCCTGATATTCTGGAAACCCTTGGTAAAGAGGAAAGTACCTCCAGAATAAACAATGCTATAAATAATTTTAAATAGAATAACCATAATTTTTCATACATTTGAAAGATTTAATTTACTTCAAGAAATGGAATATTTAAGTTTCGAACTTCCTATCAAAGAATTGATGGATCAATACCAGACGTGTTCTTTAGTAGGAGAAGAAAGTGGTGTTGATGTAAAATTAGCATGCAGCCAGATTGAGGATAAGATTTTAGAAAAGAAAAAAGAAATCTATGGAAATCTTACACCTTGGCAAAGAGTACAACTGTCCCGTCACCCGGATCGTCCTTATACATTGGATTATATCAACGGAATGGCAGACAAAGGCAGTTTCTTAGAACTTCATGGAGACAGAAATTTCGCTGATGATCCGGCAATGATTGGAGGATTGATTACCCTTGATGGTCAAAAAGTAATGATTATAGGGACTCAAAAAGGAAGAACAACTAAAGAAAGACAGTACAGAAGATTTGGAATGCCAAATCCTGAGGGATACAGAAAAGCTTTAAGACTAATGAAGCTTGCTGAAAAATTCAATATTCCTGTGGTAACTTTAGTAGATACACCGGGAGCATATCCAGGATTGGAAGCTGAAGAAAGAGGACAGGGAGAAGCTATTGCAAGAAATATTTTTGAAATGGTTCAGCTGAAAACACCTATCTTCACTTACATCATCGGAGAAGGTGCCAGTGGTGGCGCATTAGGAATAGGTGTTGGAAATAAAGTGTATATGCTGGAAAATACATGGTATACTGTAATTGCACCGGAAAGCTGTTCTTCTATTTTATGGAGAAACTGGGATCACAAGGAAGATGCAGCCAATGCATTGAACCTTACTCCAGCAGATGCCTTAAGAGAAAAGTTCATCGACGGAATCATTGAGGAACCACTTGGTGGAGCTCAGTATGATCAGGAGACTACCTATTTAAACCTGAAAAATTCAATTTTACAAAATATCAAAGCTTTCTCCAAATTTACCGGACAGGAGCTTGAAACCCAGAGGCAGGATAAATTCATTGCGATGGGTCAGTTTAAAGGATAAAAAAATAAAAAGGTTAAGAATTTTTTCTTAACCTTTTTTACTTTAGTTTTCTTCTGTTCTAATCTGCAACATTTAGTGCTATTTCAATATCCTGGCTAATCTTTTTCAAAGCAGAATACTTGGCATCACATACCATTGTCGTCATGACATACTCTCCTTTATCTACCAGAATAAAGTTCTCTCCTTTTGCAGGAACACTTAGGTTATAATATTTTTTACCACTTATCTTTACAATAAGATTGCAGGCAGATCTGTTTTTAATATTGATATATGCTTCATTTTTGCTAACATCATTATTAAAAAGATGGGTAAGCATTGCTGCTGTTCTTTTATTTTCTTCGCTTGGCCCGGCTTTAGATGCTCCTGCAGAAGTACCTGCACTTTTTGCTGAGCCAGAAGAACCTACTGATGCAAAGGTGGTTGTTCTTCTTTCTTCTTTTAAAGCTTCAATAGCAGCAGCTGTGTTATTAGAAACAGGCTTGCCATTCGCTGTATAGGTTTTATTGGCAGCAATTGTTTTACCGCTGTTGAGCTCGTTATTCTTAACGATATTTTCAATTTTTTCTTTACTGATCGGCCTAATTGTTGGTTTTGCTTCAGGAGAGTTACCTGCCATAATAATATCAATCAGTTTTCTTTTAAAATAATCTGTTTTAGCATGTCCCGGATTCTGTTTCAGAAAGCCTGCAATTACTCTGGCTTCTTTTGAAATCTCAGCTTCCTGCTCTGTATAGATAATTACAGTTTCTTTTTCAACAACAGCTTTAGATTTTGTTTTCTTCTTTTTTTGGGAAAAACCAAGAGAGAAAATGCATATAAATAGAAGGAATAAGATTTTTTTCATTAATCAAATCTTTAAAATAGTATTAAATATATTAATAACGTGAAAAGTCATTTTTTAGTTTATCATTAAAATCATTATCTTTGCACTGCTCTAAATTTAAGCTAAAAATTAATACTAATCTTAAATAAAAAAAATAATAGATATTATGTCTTATACACCAGCTGCTGCAGACGTAGCAAAATTGAGAAACCAAACAGGTGCAGGTATGATGGACTGCAAGAAAGCTCTAGTTGAAGCTGAAGGAGACTTCGAAAAAGCGGTAGATATCCTTAGAAAAAAAGGACAAAAAGTTGCTGCTAACAGAGCTGACAGAGAATCTGCTGAAGGTGCAGTAATCGCAAGAGTAAACGAAGACAACACTTTAGGTGTAGTAATCTCTCTAAACTGCGAAACTGACTTCGTTGCTAAAAATGAAGCTTTCATCGAGCTTGCTTATGAATTAGCTGAGATGGCTATCTTCGCTGCTACTAAAGAAGAGCTTTTAGCTACTGACTTCCACGGAATGACTGTTGCTGAGAAATTAGTAGAGCAAACAGGAGTTATCGGTGAGAAAATCGAAATCGGATCTTTCGAAAGAATCCAGGGAGATTTCTTAGGAGCTTACATCCACGCTGGAAACAAAATCGCTGCAATCTCTTCTCTTTCTGCTAAAGTAGACGGAGCTGACGAAGCTGCTAAAGCTGTTTCTATGCAGGTTGCTGCTATGAATCCAATCGCTTTGGACGAAACAAGAGTTTCTCAGGAGACTATTGATAAAGAATTAGAGATCGAAAGACATAAACTTACTGAAGAAGGTAAGCCTGCAAACATTATCGATAATATCCTTAAAGGTAAAATGCAGAGATTCTACAAAGACAACACTTTGGTACACCAGGACTTCATTAAAGACGGAAGTATCTCAGTTGCTGACTACGTAAAATCTGTAAACGCAGACCTAAAAGTAACAGGATTTGTAAGAGTAAGCCTATAAGCTTATTATCTTCAAAAAAATATTGAATCCCGGTGAATTTCACCGGGATTTTTTATTCATAAAACCTTCCGATTAGCATCATTTCACAATTGAAGTTATTGACCCCTTCAAAATCATCCTGATCAGAAATATCTTGTAACAGAAAATCCAGTACAATAAGTCCTTGAAAAGAGATATATTTACACATTATCAGATAAACTGATATGAAACCCAATTACCAGTTTCATACTCAGGATGGCTTTTATTTAGAAATCGATAATATTTTTTTAACATTTATTTATATTTTATTAAAAGTATTTCATTTTTTATTTTAATTTTGTAGAAATCCTAATTCCATACACATGAAAAGATTTCTACTCAGTTTGGTATTAATTTTTTTGACAATTAATACACTCTTTGCACAAAGGGATAGCGAGCATTGGATTGCTCCTTATTATGACAGTGTCGGAGGATATACCAACATGATATATCTTTCCACTGATTCACCTACTCCCATTGATGTAACCATTTACAACAACAATGCTGTGGTGACAACGGTTACCATCAGTAAAACTAACCCACAAACTTACAAGGTTGCCAACAACCTTATTTCTACAGGTACCACTACTGAAGCATTCAATGTTGGTAATAAAGGACTGTATTTAAAAGCAGCTAAACCTTTTTACTGTAGTTTAAGACTTGCCCAAAGTGTTCACGGGGAAGTAATTACCAGTAAAGGAAGAGCCGGAATTGGGAAAACATTTTTCGTTGCTAATGCTCCAAATACGAATACCAGCAGTATTCAAAACTTTACAGCAGGGGTACTTGCAACTGAAGACAATACCAATGTAACTGTATCATGGAATCCTACTGCCGGAGTAGTTTTTATTAATGGATCTCCTACAGGTAACACACAATCCTTTACATTACAGAAAGGACAATCTTTCATTCTTGCAGGATCCGGAACTCAGTCTGCAAACAAAACAGGTTTTATCGGTGCAAAAATAGTTGCTGACAAACCGGTAACACTTACTAACGGAAGCTGCAATGCCAACTTCTCCACTTCCCCATCAGGAAGTGACCCAGTTCTGGATCAGTCTGTACCGGTTGACAGACTTGGAAATACATTTGCTATCGTTAAAACAAGATCTACCATTCCTAGCCAGAATATGGAAGGAGGCCTTATTGTTGCCACAGAAGATAATACTGATGTTTATCTGAATGGTGGGGGTACTTCTGTTGCTACACTTGCTGCAGGAGAATGGTACAGAATAAATGAAACCAGTTATGTAGCTCAGGGTACTAACGGACATTCTAATATGTTTATTTCAACGACTAAAAACGTATACCTTTATCAATTTGTAGGGGTAGGAAATAGTGAGGCAACTAATGGATTCAACTATATACCGCCACTGAACTGTTTCCTTCCAAGAAAAATTGATGAAATCGGAAAGATCAATGAGATGCCTATTGGCCCAGCAGGAGCCAGTGCAGTTCAGGATATCGTTGTCAAATTAAATATCTTAACAGAGACAGGAGCAACTGTGATGGTAAATGATGCCCCAGTTGCAGCTACAGACGGACCATATCCTGTAACAGGAAATGCTAACTGGGTAACATATGGGATCACTGGAGTAACCGGAAATATTAAAATCACATCTACAAAGGCTGTAACAGCAGGTATCAACGGTGGATTCAGTTCTGCTGGATACGGAGGTTATTTTGCCGGGTTCTCATCAATTCCTGTTATTGCAAAAAAAACAGGAGAATGTGTACCGGGAATCGTTCTTGAACTAGATGATGGATATGAAACATACCAGTGGTACCGTGACGGAGTTGCCATTCCAGGCGCAACTTCTTACACATATACTCCTACACAATCAGGAAACTATACCGTAAGGGTAACAATGGGAACATGTCCTCCTGTGACAACTCCTATCTATAAAGTACAAAACTGTTTAAAAGAAACAACTCAAGCTCTTAATGCTTGTTCTACTAAAATTATTACACCGACGTTTACGTCATCAACACAGACTGTGGTTCCAACTACAGTAGTAATTCTAACCCCTCCTACAAAAGGAACAGCTGTGGTTAATCCAAACGGAACAATCACGTACACTCCAAATCCAGGATATTTAGGACCAGATAAAATAGTTTATAAATTCTGCGGAAACTCAGTTGAGTTTACAGATTGTGAGCAGGTAACACTAAACCTTACTGTAGTACCATTCATTGTAACGGATACATCTATTAAGGCATGTTGGTATGATGTAGATCCTTACGCTTATTTTGATCTTACAAAAGCTAAAGTAACAGATTATAATGCCGTTACTAAAAAATACTATCGTACTCTGAATGATCTTACAGCAGGCATCAATGAAATCACAACACCGGAGAACTTCCCTTCAACAGGAGGATTTGTATATGTGAAAGTAACCACTGCTGAAGGATGTACAGCAAATGCAAAAATCGAATTAATTGTACTTCCCATCAAAAAATCTCCGATATTGGTAGATCAGTATATCTGTATGGATGCTAAAACCAATCTTGATGCGGGTTCCGGATATGACTCTTACCAATGGAGTACAGGGGCTACCACTTCAGGTATCAGAGACATAGGTGTTGGAGAATACACGGTAATACTTGGTAAGAACGGATGTTTCCTTACACAGACAGTAAAAGTTAAAAAAGTTGAAGATCCGGTAATCCAAACAATTGAGCTCAACAACAATACTGCTACAGTAATTGTAAGCGGAGGTAAAGCTCCTTATAAATATGCCGTTGACGGAACTGCTAACTGGCAGGATTCAAATACCTTCACAGGCTTAACAAGAGGGCAGCATACTTTCTATGTAAAGGACTTCTATAACTGTACCCCAACTGAGGTAGAAATTACAGTTCCAAATCTATTAAATGCCATCACTCCTAATGGAGATAACGTAAATGACTATATAGATTACAGTGAGCTTGCTTATAAAGAAAACCTAAGTTTTGTAGTTTATGACAGATATGGAAATATGGTATTTACCGGAAATAAATTCAACAACTACAGATGGGACGGAAAACACTTTGATAAGAAAATTGGAACAGGAACATACTGGTATCATATCAACTGGAATGAACCCAATAAAGAAAAGACTCCAATAAAATATACAGGTTGGATTCTTGTTAAAAACAGAGAGTAATAATTAGTTAAAACCATATTGGTAAGCCACGATTTCATAATCGTGGCTTTTTTATTACATTTTCAAGCATTTAATACTTTTTATTATTAAATTTGTGATAAATACTACTGCTGAATGAAGAAAATTCTATCTTTTTTATTTATATTTTATATTTTCACCTCTGCTTTTGCCCAATTGGACCGAGAGCATTGGTTTGCTCCGATGGTAGACAGGACCGGCGCTCCCAATCCTTATCAGAAACTGTATTTATCCACCAGCAGAACAACTCCTTTCCCTGTAAATATTTATAATAATAATGTTCTGATCGGAACGGTGAATATCAGTAAAAATAATCCGCAGAAATTTGATGTATTAAGGAACTATATCATTACCACCCAGCAGACGGATTTATTTACCCCTACAACCAAAGGATTATACCTTAAAGCAGAATTTCCTTTTTATGCCAACTTAAGATTCTCGGTATTCAACCATGCGGAAATCATTACTTCCAAAGGAATTCCTTCCACGGGAAAAACATTTTACGCAGCCTCCGCTCCTATCACAGTGAGCAACAATATTCTGAATTTCATGACCAGTGTACTGGCAACTGAAGATAACACAACCGTTACTATTTCCGGATACAATCCTGCCGTTCAATTTTCTAACGGAATGACAGGAGTTACCAATCCGACAATGACTTTCACTTTAAATAAAGGGCAGTCTTACATCATTGACGGAATGGGGGATATAGCAGGAAACTTTGATGGTTTCATCGGTTCCAAAATTATCTCAAATAAACCCATCAATGTTACCAATGGAAATTTTAATGGGCAATATGCTGGTAATTTCCCTTCCAGTTCTGATATTTTAATGGATCAGGCAGTACCTGTCAACCGGCTCGGAAATGAATTTGCGCTTGTAAAAGGCAACGGACCGATTGGCGCCAATATGGAAGGCGCTGTTGTTATTGCTACGGAGGACAATACTCAGATCTTTGTCAATAATGAAATACCTCCTGTAGCGACCATCAATGCCGGGAAATATTTCGTTATTCCTGATTCCAAATATATCCTTCAGGGAAACGGACATTATAATTTATATCTAAAAACATCAAAAAATGCTTATGTCTACCAGATTCTGGCCGGAGATTCAAATTCGGGAAATGAAACGGCTACCGGAGGATTCAATTTCATTCCGGCTTTAAACTGTTATCTTCCGAAACAGATTAATGAGTTGGGTCTTATTAATGAAAACTTTGTTCATTCCAATGGTAATCCCGGAGGTATTCTGAACATCCCGACAAAACTAAATCTTATCACGGAAAGAGGAGCTGTTATCACAGTAAACGGAGCCAATCCTCCTGCGATAACGGGTCCTTACAATATGACCGGAACTACCAACTGGGTTACTTATGGAATTCCCAATGTGACCGGGACCATTACCGTAGTTTCAAATAAAGCCATTATGGCAGGAATCACTGCTGGAAGTGATGCCGTAGGATATGGTGGATTCTTCGCTGGTTTTCCTACGCAGCCCGTTATTTTACAATCGGGTGACGGCTGTATTCCAGGCATTGTTCTTACTGTAGACCCACTTATCTATGACACCTATCAATGGTATAGAAACGGTACACTTGTTCCGGGAGCTACAGCATCTTCAATTACCCCTACACTACCCGGATATTATACCTGTTCTGTAACAATGGGAAGCTGCGCTCCTTTAATTACTGAAAAATTTAAGGTTCTGAATTGTACAAAGCTTACCAATGCTTCCTACAACGTTTGTACTTCACAGACGATAACACCTGCCTTCAGCAGTTCATCACAAACTCCCGTACCCGGCACGGTAGCCATTACAACAGCTCCTTCTTTGGGTACTGCAGTGATAAACCCTGTTACAGGAATCATTACTTATACTGTAACCACTCCGGGTATATCCGGAACAGATACATTCACTTATACATTCTGCGGAAATGATCCGGACTTTCCGGATTGTGAAACAATAACAGTTACCATCAATATTCAGGCTCTTACAGTAATGAACACCACATTATTTGCCTGTGATATCAACGGACAGGGAACATTCAATCTGACGACTGCCAACGTTACCAACAACTCTCCTGTTACCATTACTTACTATCCTACCCTTCTGGATGCACAGAATGAAAATGCTACAGCATTGATCACCAATACGACAGCTTATACTGCACCCAATGGAACCATCATATACGCTGTTGTAAAAAACAATATTGGCTGTAAAAGTATTGCACAGATTACATTATCACTTTTCAATAAAGCGATTGTTCTGGATAACTATAATGGGATTTTCTGTGATGATAATCTGGACGGAACGGTTACTCTCATCCTTTCCAATATCACTCCTATTGTCCTTAATAATCCTAATTATTTTCCCAATGTAAGGTATTATGCAAATCTGGCAGATGCTAACGCGGGCAATAACAATACGCTTCCTAACAGCTGGAGTTATACCGCTACCACTACGATTTACATCAGAGTAGATTCTCCGGATGGCTGTGCTTCTGTGATCAAGCCTTTACAGTTCAGTATCGGGGCTAAAGTAACATTGATAACCAAAACCGTTACGGAAAGTGTCTGTGATGATGATCTGGACGGCATAAAAAGTGTGAACTTAGCTCAGTTTATTCCTCAGTTTACATTAGATCCGAATGTCACTTTCACTTTTCATGCAACCTTGGCGGATGCTCAGAATAATGTGAATGCCGTATCATCACCTGTTAATATTACAACTTCACAAACGTATTATATCCGTTTTGAAAAAAATGGGGCTTGTCCGGAAGTAGGAACTCTTAAAATCAACATTAAAGTTCCTAAAAAGTCGGATGTATTACAAGATAAAGCTATTTGCCCGAAAACCACAACCACACTGGATGCAGGACCTGGCTTTGAAAGATATTTGTGGAGCACGGGAGCTACTACACCTTCCATCAACAATGTAGCCCCTGGAAGCTATTGGGTAGAGCTTACCTTCAATGGCTGTGTCTATAAACAATATGTAAATGTTACAGAATTGCCGCTTCCTATGATTACGTCCATTGAAATTGATGGAACAACAGTAAAAGTCGGAGTAAGTGGTGGTACTCCTCCCTATGAATATTCTTTGGATGGTGTCGTATGGCAGAGTTCCAATGTTTTCTACAATGTACCAAGAGGAGCGCACAATGTATTTGTAAGAGATTCTAAAATGTGTGAAGAAGTCAAAAAACCATTTGCCATTATTAACCTGATCAACACGATTACTCCGAATGGAGATGGATATAACGAAGGAATAGATTACTCTGCTTTAATGGCCAATGATAATCTTGTATTCAGAATCTTTGACCGGTACGGTGCGGAAGTCTTCAGAGGAACTCCGGAAAACAGGTATACCTGGGATGGAAGAATAGGCGGAAGATATGTTCCTACAGCAACCTACTGGTACTTTATCACCTGGACAGAGTATGGTTCTTCCCTCACTGTAAAATATTCGAGCTGGCTGCTTGTAAAGCATAGATAAAAAAGGAAGCCGGAAGAAAGTACCGCTTAAGATTCAGCCTTCTTTCTTCCGGCTTCTTTACTTATATACACTCTTTTTTAAGGCAACTGTAAATTTCTAACAGTCCTTAACAGTTTAATGTTAAAGTTTAATATAACTTTAACCACTATTCTTCATCTAACTAGACAAAATTGCTTTATTTCTATGTAATTTTGCGCATTATATGAAGAAACTGTTTACTCTACTGCTATTGGTTTTTCTGGCAAAAATTAATGCTCAAATGTATTCCGGAGAGGTATTTCTGAGAGACAACTCTATTTTATATCTCAATCAGGTATATGTCACAAATCTAAATACCCAGAAAACCGTTCTTACGGACTATAATGGTAATTTTAATATCCCTGCCAATGCCGGAGATGTGATCCGGTTTACGTCTATTGTTACCGAAAGAAAAGACATCAAGCTAACCCCTCAATCAATGGTACAAAAAAATCTGGTTGAGCTTAAAATTGCATACTATGAAATCCAGGAAATTGTTCTCAGCAGGTTCAAACCTACCGGAAACCTTCGGTATGATGTTAATTCTCTAAGAAAAGAAGATAAAGCATATGCGCTTAAGAAAGTAATCGGTCTTCCGGAACCAAAAGGTGACGGAACTCCTCCTGAACTTCCTGTTGCCGGATTGCGAGATGGCGGGCTTACCTTCAGCCTCGAAAGCATTTATGATATTCTTTCCGGTGAGAGAAAGAAGAAGCAGCGTTATCAGGCATACGAAAGAATGAACAGCTCCGTTGCGCAGATCAAAAACTATCTTGGGAAAGATTATTTTACAAGGTTTAAAATTCCTGAGAATTTAATTGATAACTTCCTTCAATTCGTATATACTTCTGAAAACATTCAGGCTTATGTACTGGCCGGAAACTTTGAAGCCGTAAAGATTCCTATTGAAAAATATCTGCCGATCTATCAGAAGAGACTTAGAAGCTCACACCTTCAGGAGGTTGTAAGCAATAATTAGAGAAATAATTCCGATCTATATAAATAATCCATGCCTTTCACATGGATTATTTTTTTTGAAATAAACAGGAATCCCGTGATATACACCTTCCACATTACAGCTGATACAGATTATTCAACTTTTATTGCATATCATTCTTCAATATTCAAAAATATGTTTAATTTTATCTCACAAGCGAGTGTTTAAAATAAAAACACTTGTATTCCGTTATCCAAATAAAAACTAACCGACCCAAAACGCAAATTAAGAGAAAAGCACCTATTTTTTAACTTAATATTAATTAATGAAACAAGTACTTTTACTTCTTTGTTGTATGTTTTTCTTTACTATGTCTGCTCAAAAAAAAGGGAAAGACTATAGTAATATTCTGAAAAGTAAAAATATCTACGAAATCAATGCCTTCTTAAGAGATGCCCATCCTGATGACCCCAGAAGATCTGTTCTGAAACCAAGGGTAATGGATATGATGAAAGAATACATCAAAAATGCCCATCCGGCCGATCAGAAAGTAAAAGATATGCAGGAAATGCTTGCCATGCTGAGGAGAAGGCCTTCCACAAAGATTACCTTTGATGAAATGAATGCAATCATCAAACAGAAACAAATTGCAAAATACAAGGCCGAATTGGCCGCAAAACAGCCTACCACCGTTTATACTCCGAGCACTGCACAGAATACATTTGTTGTAAATGCTTCAGCCAATACAGCAATTCCCAATGCAGAAGCAGAAGAATTCAATATGCTTATGGCAGTATCTCCGGTAGAGCACAAAAATAAAACGGTAAAAATCCTCAACTCTTTGTTTGATAATGATCCCAATTCTAAAGAATGTATAGTTCTGATTCAAAATAAATCAGACTGTAATATTATTGTAAGAATGGAAGGGGTAGGTACAACCAAGTACAGACTCGCAGTACCTGCTCAGGGTGAAGGTTCAATTGTTATAGAAAAAGGCCAGTATCTTTTCACCAGCCTGGTTTGTGGTGCCCAATATGCTTCACAAAAAACAATTGAAAGACCTATTATGGTGGCTTTAGGAAGCCAGTAGCTACAATCATAAACGGATTATCACTCTGTCTTTTACCTTCAAAAGGCAGAGATTCTCCATAAATTTTTACTATTTTTGCACTCATTTTATAACTCAATGGGCAAGAATAAATTAGCAAGATTTGCAGAAAACAAAATATTACCGAATGTAATCCAACCTACAAGAGAAGATGCCTTACAAGGCTTTGAACTTAAGGGAAAATGGAGAGATAATTTCTTTAAAAATGATCATCCTATTGTACTGGAATTAGGTTGCGGAAAAGGAGAATATTCTGTAGGACTCGCAAAAACATTTCCTGAAAAAAACTTTATCGGAATTGATATTAAAGGGGCGAGATTCTGGTTTGGAGCTAAAGAAGCGGTAGATAACAACATGACTAATGTCGCTTTTTTGAGATCACAGATCGAGCTTGTTGATCATTTTTTTGCTGAAAATGAAGTAGATGAAATCTGGATTACATTCCCTGATCCACAGATCAAATACAGAAGAACAAAACACAGATTGACTCACCCTGATTTCTTAAACCGATACAAAAAGTTTCTGAAGCCTGGCGGTATTATTCATTTAAAAACCGATTCAGAGTTTTTACACGGATATACACTGGGATACCTGCAGGGAGCCGGCTATGAGATCATTAGCGCTCATCATGATATCTATGGAGCACCGGAATACGACCCTAATACGGAACATCTTAGAGATATTAAAACCTATTATGAAGAACTTTTCTCAGCGAAAGGAAAAACAATTACTTACATTAAATTCCGTATAAGCTGATGAAGTAAAATAACAATTGATGAAAAAAAAATTTTTAACTGTTTTCTTTTTATTCTTCACATTTCTGTTCCCCAACTTAATATCTGCTCAGAAGAAAGTAAGCAAAGACATCCTGAAAAGCATTGATATTAAAGAAATTGAAGAGTACATTAAGAACACCCATCCGGACGATCCGAAGAAAAGCGTGCTGAAGCCTAAGCTTATCGCTTTAAAAAATGCAGAATGGACCAAAGGAGCCCGTACAGCCAAGCCCATGGAGGCAAGGCCTATCATCTCCGATATTCCTAAAAGTATCATGAGAAACCCTCATTCAGATGATGCTGAAGAGTTTAAAAAGCTCATCGCTGAAACCTCTGCAGAGCATAAAGAAAAAACGGTAAAACTTCTGAATGCCATGTTCAATGAAGATATTACCCGTAAGGAAGCGATGCTTTTATTTAAAAATAATTCAGACTGCAATATCATACTGCGGATTGAAGGAAAAGATTATTACAATCTTGCCGTTCCCGCTCACGGAGAAAATTTTATTGTAATCAATAAGGGTTCATATACGCTCAACAGTAATATCTGCGATATGAAGTACATCTCCCAGAAAGACATTAAAAAAAGTATATTTGTAACGATTGATAATCCGAGACCTCCTGAGTCAGAAGCAAAACCCTCCAAAAAGGATGCAGCCAAAGTAAAGGAGTCTCCGAAAAAAAGAAAAACCAAAAAGTAAACTAGTATGAAAAAACTATTAGTTTTTGCCGGGATATCAGCGATCCTTGCCAGCTGTAATGTGAATTATGGCAGCTATCCGGGAAGAACCTCTTATCCTTCCTCTACCAGTAATTCCGGTAACAGAGCCAATACAGAAAGAGAATATAGCGAACTTTTAAAAACTTATAAACCGGAAACCGCAGATGTTCTTAATGATCTTCTTAACAATGACGATCCGAGAAATCCCAGGACCTCTATTTCAGTAGAAAACCTGTCTCCATGCAATATGGTGCTCACGGTAAGCGGCACTAATTTCTTCAAGAAAATCCCTATTGGTTCCGGAAAAGTAGGATACACAATGGTTCCTAAAAATCAAAACTACAGATTATCCGGGCTTATTTGTAATTCGACTTATCAGTCTACAAAATTTGTCACAACCTCGTATACTATAAAGCTTTCAAACTAACCTATACCCCGCAGCATTCTGTGGGGTTTATTTTTAATTAATATCTCCTTAAATACCCCAAAATAGTCCAAGAATTAAGCTAAGAACAATTAATAGCCCATGGACGGATATAAATCTATTGAAACCGGAGAATCATGCTATAGAGGAATACACAGAACCGGTATATTTTCCCTAGCACAGAACCGGATTTACAACAGAATAGTCTGTTCTAAAAAAACAAATTTCTGCTATAAACAAATAAAAAAACGCTGGACCGAAATCCAGCGTTTTTCCTATATTAAAGAAAATCTTTAATTATTCTGCATCGAAGTCAGCATCTTTATCAGCAGATACCACTTCTCCTTCTTCTTTAGATTTTTCTTTATCAGCTTTTCTTTGAGACTGACCTTCTTTGATAGATTCTGAAACAATGCTCAAGATCATATCGATAGATTTAGAAGCATCATCGTTTCCTGGGATAACGAAGTCAACTTTTCTAGGGTCAGAGTTTGTATCAACAATACCGAAAACTGGAATACCTAATTTCTTAGCTTCAGTTACAGCGATGTGTTCTCTCAAGATATCTACAACGAAGATTGCAGAAGGAAGACGAACCATGTCAGAGATAGAACCTAAGTTCTTTTCTAGGTTAGCTCTTTGTCTGTCAACTTGTAATCTTTCTTTTTTAGATAAAGTTTCGAACGTACCGTCTTTTTTCATTTTGTCGATAGCATTCATTTTCTTTACAGCCTTTCTGATAGTAACGAAATTCGTTAGCATACCTCCTGGCCATCTTTCAGTAATATAAGGCATATTAAGTTCAGAAGCGTGTTTTGCAACAACTTCTTTCGCTTGCTTCTTAGTAGCTACGAAAAGAACTTTTTTACCTGCAGAAGTTAATTTTTCTAAAGCGCTGCAAGCTTCATCTAATTTAACTGCTGTTTTATGTAAGTCTACAATGTGAATACCGTTTTTCTCCATAAAAATGTATGGAGCCATATTTGGATTCCACTTTCTAGTCATGTGACCGAAGTGTACGCCAGCCTCTAAAAGGTCTTTTACATTTGCTTTTGCCATGTTTTCTGTTTTTGTTAGTTTACTTTCCGTCTTTTAAACAATCAACAACTTCTTTAGATGGGAGAAGCGTTTGGATGCTAAACGTAACGGGCAATTTTTTTGTTTAGATAAAATAGAACCAAGAACCATGAGCCAAGATCTGAGAGCAAAGTCTTGAATCTTGTGTCTGATATCTTGAATCCCGAAATTAACGTTTTGAGAATTGGAATCTCTTTCTTGCTTTTTTCTGACCTGGCTTCTTTCTTTCCACCATTCTTGCGTCTCTTGTAAGTAAACCAGCTGGTTTCAATGCTAATCTGAATTCAGCGTTGATTTCGCATAAAGCTCTTGAAATACCTAATCTGATAGCCTCTGCCTGACCTGTATTACCACCACCGAATACGTTTACGGTAACGTCATACTGACCAACAGTCTCAGAAAGGATAAACGGTTGGTTTAATTTGTAAACCATCACGTCTGTAGAGAAATATTCTTTAGCATCTTTACCGTTTACTGTAATAACACCAGAACCTGGTCTTACATAAACTCTTGCTACAGAAGTCTTTCTTCTTCCGATTTTGTGAACTATAGACATAATTAATTATTTAAATTCGTTAACATTAATTGTTTTAGGCTGTTGAGCTTCATGTTTGTGCTCAGTTCCTTCATATAAATAAAGGTTCTTAAGGATAGCAGATCCTAATCTGTTTTTAGGCAACATACCTTTTACAGACTTCTCTAATACCTTTAAAGAATCTTTCTTTTGAAGTTCAGCCGCAGTCATAGACTTCTGTCCACCAGGATATCCTGTATGCCAGATATAAGTCTTATCAGCCCACTTGTTTCCGGAAAGTGTAATTTTCCCAGCATTCAAAACGATCACGTTATCACCACAATCTACGTGAGGTGTAAAGTTCGTTTTGTGCTTACCTCTCAAAATCTTTGCAACCGTAGAAGCTAGTCTACCTAACGGCTGTCCTTCAGCGTCTACCACAACCCATTCTTTATTCGCAGTAGCTTTGTTCGCTGAAACAGTTTTGTAACTTAATGTATTCACACGTTTTAGTTAAAGATTAAACATAATTTACCCCTAAAAGGGTGTGCAAAGGTACACATTATTTTTGTAACCCAAAAACATATTTTATTTTATCTATATAATCATGGCTACACACCCCTATATCAATAGATTTTAACACTATTATAATTTTGGCATACATCTTGTAAAATGTTGTGGCGATGAAAAAAACGCTTAGAAGATTCTAAAAACACAAAATGATACAGCAAAGAGTTTATTCCCTCAACTCTTTCTTTTATTAAATTTACTTTAAAGATTTCCGTAAAAGACATTAATATAATTACAGTTTCGCTGAAATAATTATATTTGTGTCAATCATATTCCCTAATTCATGAGCCACGGAAAACTAAGAGATGACAAAACCTGCCTGAACTGCGGACATCAGGTTGATGAAAGATTTTGCCCACACTGCGGACAGGAAAATATTGAAAGCAGACAGCCCTTTCATTTTCTCTTTACTCATTTCATTGAGGATTTCACCCATTATGACGGACAGTTCTGGAAAACTATGCAGTATCTGTTTACCCGTCCGGGGACACTTACCAAAGAATATTTGGCTGGTAAAAGGCAATTGTATGTTGCTCCTGTAAAGCTGTACATATTTATAAGCTTCATTACATTCTTTCTACCCAACATCTTACCTCACGCCAAAGAGGAAGCCGAAAGACCAAGCCAGATAAAAAAAGAAACAAAGGCAAAAAAGCCAAAAGAAATTTCACAAGACATTGTAAAAGATTTACAAAAAGAAGGTGTTCTGTCCCATGAAGTAGCAACGAATACTCAAAAGGTGTTGGATACTTTAAAAACTTTGGATACCCTAAAAATTAAAGACACCCGAGAAAAAACTGAACTTTTTGACCGTACATTCGATACGAAAGAAGAGTCTATTATGAATGCTTATACAATAAAACAGTATGATTCTATACTTGCAAAGGATAAAACAGGGATATATTCATTAGCGAGGCCCCTGGCAGAAAAAGCTTTTTCTTTAAAGGAAGAAGGATACAGCAAGCATCAGATCTGGGAAAAATATAAAGACAATTTCATTCATACGATTCCCAAAGCGCTCTTCGTGTACCTTCCTATATTTGCATTCTTTTTATGGCTGTTCCATAACAAGAAAAAATGGTGGTACTTTGACCATGGTATATTTACCCTTCACTATTTCTCTTTCCTTTTATTAGGAATATTAGTATTCATCGTAGGAGAAAAGATAGTAAGTTTTCTTCCGGACAATAATATACTTACCTTAGTATATGTTCTAGCCTGTATAGCACTGGCACTCTATATGACGGTCTATTTCTTTGTAGCCCATCACAGGGTGTATGAAACCAAGAAAAGAATAAGCATACTCAAAGGTTCCTTATTATTTATTATTAACTATATCGGATTACTTTTGATGTTTATGGTACTGATGTACTTAAGCTTTATTATGCTTCATTAATTTCTAAGAGATTTATTCCCTCTGAAACTTGCAAATAAATAATACGCAACGAAAACGGTAGAAAATTTCAGGATAGACGGAATTGCCAATTCAAGATTAAAAATTAAAGCTCCTACAAGAACAAGAATTCCCATTCCTACAAATGACAGTCCTAATTTCTTAGGCAGTGAAAAATTGGGTGTATCCAGATAATAAGCAAGTCCCCAGGCAGAACCAAAGGCAACAGCATAATAAATATCCAGGCCGATATTCTCTGAACTTAAAAAGAAATAGTTGATCAGGAAGCTAATAACGGTTCCTAATCCGAAATACATCAAAGCTTTTTGCATGTCTGTAAAAATATTCTGCAAAAATAGAGAATTTAAATTGAGAATATAAAGATGAGTGTCTTTGAAAGCGAAGTCAATGCAACTTGTTTTAACTCTGTGGTTTCCCAACTTTCAAAGTATTCAGCTCAAAAAGGGGACATATAATTAAATAAACATAAACAATCAATTGAAAATCAAAAGAATAAAATCAAACACCTGGTTCTTTTTTTATTGTTATATTTGGAAACTTAGAAACTTTCTAGAATTTTTATGGAAACCCAAAAATATACTCCAACCAACAAGGTAAGAATCGTAACTGCTGCCTCATTATTTGATGGGCATGATGCTGCGATCAATATTATGCGTCGTGTTATTCAGGGAACAGGATGCGAAGTGATCCATTTAGGACACGATAAATCAGCAGAGGAAGTTGTAAATACAGCAATCCAGGAAGATGCCAATGCTATAGCATTAACTTCATATCAGGGAGGTCACACAGAATATTTCAAATATATCTATGACCTGTTGAGAGAAAAAAATTCACCACAGATCAAAATTTTTGGCGGTGGCGGCGGTGTAATTCTTCCGGAAGAGATCAAAGATCTGATGTCTTATGGGATAGACAGGATTTATTCTCCGGATGACGGCCGTGAACTTGGGCTTCAGGGAATGATTGATGATCTTGTACACCGATCAGATTTTGCAACAGGAAAAGATGTAACTGCAAAAGACCTGGATGCCATCAGCTTTGAAAACTCAACAAGCATCGCCAGTATTATCTCTGCTGTTGAAAACTTCTCAGAAGAAAAACCTGAGCTTGTAAAAGCCATTGACGAAAAATCTAAAGATTTAACCATTCCGATTATTGGTATTACAGGTACCGGAGGAGCGGGTAAATCTTCTTTAACAGATGAATTGGTAAGACGTTTCTTACGTTCAAATACTGATAAAAAAATTGCCATTATCTCTATTGACCCTTCAAAAAAGAAAACCGGAGGTGCTCTATTGGGAGACAGAATCCGTATGAACGCAATCAATGATCCTAGAGTGTACATGCGTTCTATGGCAACCAGAGAAAATAACGTTTCCGTTTCTCCATTCATTCATTCTGCATTGAATGTGCTGAAGCTGGCTCATCCAGATGTTATCATCCTTGAAACTTCAGGGATCGGACAGTCTGGTTCAGAAGTGTCAGATTTTGCCGATGTTTCTATGTATGTAATGACTCCTGAATATGGAGCGTCTACACAGCTGGAAAAAATCGACATGCTAGATTACGCGGATCTTGTAGCATTAAACAAATCTGACAAAAGAGGAGCTCTTGATGCTCTTCAGGCAGTAAGAAAGCAGTTCCAGAGAAACCACCTTTTATGGGAAAGCCCATTGGAAGACATGCCTGTATATGCTACAAAAGCATCTCAGTTTAATGACCACGGAACAACAGAATTATACAACAGATTGGTTTCAAAAGTAAACGAAAAGTTTGCTGACTTAAAACTAAATACTTTTGTAGAACAGGAAATCACAGACGAAGTAACCATTATTCCTCCGAAAAGAGTTCGTTACCTTTCTGAAATCGTTGAAAACAACAAACAATACGATATCAATATTGAAAAACAGGCTGAACTGGCCAGAACAATGTATCATATTGAAGGTGTAAAAAAAATAATTTCCAATGAGGTTTTGGATGCTGAATATCAAAAAGCAGAAAAACATCTTCAACAGGATAATATCGACTTCCTGAAGACCTGGGATGATACGAAAAAAGCTTTCCATGCAGAATTCTATTCTTATTTTGTAAGAGGGAAAGAGATTAAAGTGGAAACGTCCACAGAATCTTTATCTCACCTGAGAATTCCAAAAATTGCATTACCAAAATACAATGACTGGGGTGATCTGATCAAATGGAAAGGACAGGAAAACCTTCCGGGAAGCTTTCCTTACACAGCGGGAATTTATCCGTTCAAAAGAACCGGTGAAGATCCGACAAGGATGTTTGCTGGAGAAGGAGGCCCTGAAAGAACCAACAGAAGATTCCATTATGTTTCTGCAGAAATGCCTGCAAAACGTTTATCTACGGCTTTTGACTCTGTAACTTTATATGGTCAGGATCCTGCTTTACCACCGGACATTTACGGTAAAATCGGAAATGCTGGGGTTTCTATTGCTACGTTGGATGATGCTAAAAAATTGTATTCCGGATTTGATCTGGTTAATGCACTGACTTCGGTTTCAATGACAATCAACGGTCCTGCACCGATGCTGTTGGCTTTCTTTATGAATGCTGCCATCGACCAGAATGTTGAAAAATATATCAAAGAAAACGGTTTAGAAGCTAAAGTAGAGGCTAAACTTAAAGAAAAATTTGACGACAAAGGCTTAGAAAGACCAAAATATAAAGGTGAGCTTCCTCCATCCAACAATGGTTTAGGATTACAGCTTTTAGGATTAACAGGTGATGAAGTCATTCCTGCAGATGTATATGCAGAAATTAAGGCTAAAACGATTGCTACCGTTCGTGGTACCGTTCAGGCTGATATCTTAAAAGAAGACCAGGCTCAGAACACGTGTATCTTCTCTACTGAATTTGCCCTTAGACTTATGGGTGACGTTCAGGAATATTTCATCAGAGAGAAAGTAAGAAACTTCTACTCTGTTTCCATTTCAGGATATCACATTGCTGAAGCAGGAGCTAATCCGGTTTCTCAATTAGCATTTACACTGGCTAACGGTTTCACTTATGTGGAATATTATTTAAGCCGTGGAATGGACATCAATGATTTTGCACCAAACTTATCTTTCTTCTTCTCTAACGGTATCGACCCTGAGTATTCAGTAATCGGACGTGTAGCAAGAAGAATCTGGGCAAAAGCTATGAAATTAAAATATGGAGCTGACGAAAGAAGCCAGATGCTGAAATACCACATTCAGACTTCAGGACGTTCTCTTCACGCTCAGGAAATTGATTTCAATGATATCAGAACAACTCTTCAGGCGCTTTATGCGATCTATGATAACTGTAATTCACTCCACACCAATGCTTATGATGAGGCGATTACCACTCCTACTGAACAATCTGTAAGAAGAGCAATGGCCATTCAGCTGATCATCAATAAAGAATTAGGACTGGCTAAAAACGAAAATCCACTTCAGGGATCATTTATCATTGAAGAATTAACGGATCTTGTGGAAGAAGCTGTATACACGGAATTTGACAGAATCACTGAAAGAGGAGGTGTTCTTGGTGCTATGGAAACAATGTACCAGCGTTCAAAAATCCAGGAAGAATCTATGCATTACGAATGGTTGAAGCACACAGGTGAATATCCGATCATTGGGGTAAATACTTTCTTAGGAAAAGATGGCTCACCAACTGTTCTGCCGGGAGAAGTTATCCGTTCTACTGAAGAAGAAAAACAGGCACAGATTGAATCTCTGCACAACTTCCAGCATGCGAATGACAGCAGATCTGAAGAGGCTCTGAAACAACTTCAACATGCAGCCATCAACCAGCAAAACTTATTTGAAGTGATGATGGATGCTGTAAAATACTGTTCTCTAGGACAAATTACCAATGCTTTATTTGAAGTGGGTGGTAAATACAGAAGAAATATGTAAGCCATAATTGGACAGACATTTTTTATAAATTAAACCTCAAAGAAATTCTTTGAGGTTTTTTTGTATTTTTATTTTCAAAATGAAAACAAAAGCTTTATTCAACTGGAGCAGCGGAAAAGATTCTGCGCTTGCTCTTTATAAAATATTACAGGAAGATCAATATGAGATCTCTACTCTGCTTACAAGCATTAATCAGGAGTTTCAAAGGATTTCCATGCATGGGGTTCATGTTTCTCTATTGGAAAAACAGGCCGAAAGTCTGGGAATTCCATTAATTAAAATGGAGCTTCCTAAAGAACCATCAATGGAAGAATACCAGCAAATCATGAGCAAAACTATGGCCGGAATTCAGGCTCAGGGAGTGACTCATTCTGTTTTCGGTGATATTTTCCTGGAAGATCTGCGAAAATACAGGGAAGATCAATTAAATACTATCGGTATGAAGGCTATATTCCCCTTGTGGAAACAAGATACCTCCAACCTCATCCATGAATTTTTAGAGCTTGGTTTTAAAACCATTGTAACCTGCGTCAACGGAACTTACCTGGATAAAAGTTTTGCAGGACGAATTATTGATCAGAAATTCATTGATGATCTTCCTGAAAATGTTGATCCATGTGGAGAAAACGGAGAGTTTCACACCTTTACTTTTGATGGGCCTATTTTCAAAAATCCGGTTCATTTTGAAATCGGGGAAACAGTTAAAAAGACTTATCCTAAACCTAAGGCCTCTCCTGAAGAAGAAGACAGAGAATATATTTTCTGGTTTTGTGATCTGCTGTTAAAATAAGCCTGTGACTATTTATCCACAGGCTTTTCAATATATTATTTTATTTCAGTAATGATTTCATTCATCAGATCAAATACCTGTCTGATATCTTTTTCACTCGTCATCCAGTTTACAAAAGCGGCTCTTACTCCTTTATGCTGATTATAAAAAGTAGGGGTCATAAAGACTTTCCCTGTATTATTTAGCTTTTCAAGAAATCGTCCTACCGCATCCTGCTTTGCATCATCTTTTAATGTAAAACAGACTGTATTCAACCTTACCGGAGCAAGCAGTTTAAAGTCAAGACTGTTTTCAATCAGCTGACCAAACTGTTTTGCCCATGCTATATTATTATCTACAATCTCCTGATACCCTTCTTTCCCATACGCCATGAGAGAAAACCATGCAGGGAGTGCCTTTAATCTTCTTGAATTTTCAGGAAGGAAATTTAAATAGCTGAAATTCTCCAACGGGTCTCCCAGATACGGAGCATTTGAGTTTTGAAAAGTTTCTACCTGTAAAATTTTATATTGCTCTTTAATCAGAAACACGGCACTTTCATAAGGAACATTCAGCCATTTATGACAATCTACCGTGATACTGTCTGCATATTCCCAACCTTCTACAAGATGATGATGGGTTTCCGAACAAGCCGCAAAACCACCGAACGCAGCATCGATGTGCCACCAGAAATTGTATTTTTCTTTTAATCTGCTGATCGCTTTAAAATCATCAAAATCCACCGTATTTACTGTTCCTCCGCTTGAAATCAGGATAAATGGTTCACCGTCAAGCTTCAGGATATTTTCTTCCAGATCTTGGATATGAATGGCTTCCCGGTTTCCTTCTTCCGTTTTAATTTTAATGATATTACTGCTGCCAAGTCCAAGGAGTGACAATGATTTTATAGAAGAAGAATGAGGAGTCGCTGTGAGTATCTTTGCTGCTCCCGAAATGCCTTCTTTCGCAATATCTCTTCCCTGCTCTTTTCCCAGCCATTGACGGCCCACAGCCAAACAGGTAAAATTAGACATCGTAGCTCCCGACACAAAACCTCCCAGAAAGCTTTCCGGAAGCTGAAGAAGTTTCAGCAAAAGCTGTATGGTTTCTATCTCTATACTTGCGGAAATATCTCCCTGCCCTGTTACAGACTGGGTATTCTGATCATAAACCGTCGCCAGCCAGTCACCAGCTACCGATGCCGGTGTAGCACCTCCAGTCACAAATCCCCAATATCTCGGTCCTCCGGAACCCACCATGATCGGTTCAAATTTTTTATTAAAAATCTGTAAAACCTCTTCTGTTCCTAATCCTGACTCCGGAAGTTCCTGCTTTTCCGATACATTATTATTGATTACTGATGTTACTCTTTCTTCAATAGAATTCAGGTAATCTGTCCCCTGTTCTTTAATAATATTCAGCAGATATCCAATATTTGCTGAATCATTTTTCAAGTGTTCATTCATACTTTGTGATCCATTTTCTATATCAAATGTATTAAATGCCCACTAAAGAATCATTAAATCCATATTAAAATTGATTCAAATCCCTTCCTAGCACGCAATTTGCATCCCTTAATGCTCTTGGATATTTTAGTATCTTTAAGAGTAACAACTATCATTTAAAAATACAACACCTGTGATCAAAAATTTAGCATTCCTGACCCTTTTCTGCTTTTTGCTTTCCTGTACAACAACTGAGGTTTCAAAAGCTCCTCCTGTTGATAAAAAAGCCATCATTGATTCTACTGTTGCTGCTTTTCAGAAAACACTATTAGAACAACAGATTGATTCTACTTTCAAAAAGTACCATTTCAATGGAAGCATTGCCGTTTTTAAAGACACCATTCCTCTTTACAGAAGAGAAAACGGGTATTCTGATTTTAAAAAGAAAACTAAAATCGACAGTAATACCATTTTTGCGATAGGTTCGGTAAGTAAGCAGTTTACAGCTGTTTTAGTTTTACTTCAAATGGAGCAGGGAAAACTGAATGTGACAGATAAAGTGTCAAAATACCTGAAGGAATTCCAGATCAAAGAATATGAAAACATTACCATTCATCAGTTATTAAATCATACTTCAGGATTGAATATGGTAGGAGGAAAGCTGATGTTTAAAAGCGGATCAGATTTCTTCTACTCCAACGATGGGTTCAATACTCTTGGAAAGATTGTGGAAAAAGTGTCCGGAAAGTCCTATGCTGAAAATGTTCAGGAGCTCTTTAAAAAAGCTGGAATGACACATTCTTCAACGGGGGACATTTTTAAAGGGAATAATTTTGCCAGTGCTTACCTTGGTACATCCACAAAATTTCAGGAAGTTCCCAATATGCCGAAAAGATTAGGCGGACAGGAAATCGGAACTCCGGCTGGCGGAATATTATCTACCATTCAGGATCTTCATTCATGGAACAATGCTTTGTATGGCGGAAAAATTTTAAAGCCTGAAACCCTGAAGCTATTCATGGCCAAAAGCGCAGAAAGACGCCATGCAATTTTTGGAAAAATGGGCTATGCTTACGGTATTATGCTGAATATTGGCTCACCCAATTCTTATTTCCACAGCGGTTATATAAAAGGTTCTCCTTCATTAAACATCTATTATCCGGACACGAAAACTTCCGTGATTATCCTGTCTAATATTGCCGATGAAGAAAAAGGAAAAGGAGTGATATTCAGACCTCATATTGAAGTAAAAAAGATCACAGATCACCTTGAGAATACTCTTACGCAGCTTAGATCACAACATTAACTCTTTATACAGGCTTAAGAAATTCCCGCATTTTCATCAAGTTCTTTTTGTGTTCTGAAAAATTAAATACAGCAAAAACAAGTGCAGTCTGCAATATAAACGGAAAAATCAAAGTCAATAAAGTCGAAAAAATTTCAGAATGATTATTTTCTCTGAAAAACTGATAAGCATAATTCCCGTTCTTCATTACGATTTGTGCCATTGAAGAAGCGCAGACTACCATCAAGCCTATATTCTGCTGATACATTGTATAAAGGCTTTTCCCTTTATATTTAAAATCTGCTCTCAGATATTTCCAGATCTTATAATTAAAAACCAATATCAATATGGAACCTAACAAAAAAGATCCGTTAAGCAGTTTGAAAAACAGATTATAATCGTCCTGATTTCTTGCGACAAAGATCAACAGTAAGTTAATACCAAAAGCCAGCAATCCTATCATTAAAGATTTTCTGAAAAGCCCGGCATATTTTTCCTGTATAATCCTTTTGGCAATCAAAGGGATTGTTGTTGGATAAAACAATAGATAATTAACCAATTTAAATTCTCCGCTCCAGGATTCTTTTACCTTTAAAAAAGCATCATCAAAACTGATATTTTCCTTATCCTGAAGATCTGAAATCTGACTGATCATATGATCTCTGATTTCTACAAGAATATCCAATGAGAGCTGCTGAGCTACCAGATAATCTGTAATTTTATTCTCCTGTTCTACCGTTATCATAAATTGAATATGGTTTGTAGGTTTAGTAAGTAACTTTTCATCTCAGTTTCTTTTTCCGCCTGTTGTTTTTTCCCTTTTTCAGTCAGCAGATAATATTTACGGTCTCTTCCGTTAATCTTCTGAATTTCAGAAATAATCATCCCGTCACCCTCCAGTTTGTGCAGCAATGGATAAAGAGCTCCTTCTGTCATTTCAAGATCACCTTCCGTAAGCTCTTTTGCCCTTTGAGTAATCTGATATCCGTACATTTTAATTTCTTTTGAAAGAAGCTTCAAAATAATATTCTGCAGGGTACCTTTATAAAGACTATTCTTTTTCATAGAATGATTTATACCTTGCAAACATATGCATAATTTTATTATGCATGTAAATTTAATATAAAAACTTTTAATTTGCCTTATGAAAAAAATGTATTTCATAGCCATTTACCCTCCTCAAGAGATTATTGAAGAAATAAAAACCTTTAAAAAAGACCTGGCAAAGAATTATGCCAATTCCAAGGCTTTGAAAAATGAAGCCCATATTACATTATTCCCTCCCTTTTCAAGAGAAATTGAACTGGAGGAGGATATTCATATTGCTTTTCAGAAGATCAATACAGAAATCACGCCTTTTGAAGTAGAACTGGATGGCTTTGGAAGTTTTGCTAATCCTAAAAATCCTGTACTCTATATTCAGCCAAAAGAAAATATTCATTTAACCGAGCTTTATCATAGGGTAAAAGAGTACTTTAATTTTGTCCCGTATTCTTTTAGTCCCCACGTGACTGTAGGGTTCAGAGATCTGAGTTGGGAAAATTACCTTAAAGCCTGGGAAAAATATGAAGCAAAGGATTACAAAACTAAATTTTTAGTTGACAAAATAATACTTCTCCGTCATGATGGACACTGGGTGCCCATAGCAGAGAAAAAACTGGAAAAATAAAACCGGCTGCTGGAGCCGGTTTCATTCAATTTATTCTTTTATGATCTTCTGAGAAAGAATCAGATTTTTGTTTTCTTTTACATTCAGCAGATAGGTTCCTGCCGGGAAATTTTTAATATCAATTCTTATTCCGGCATCTTTGAATTCAAATCTGGACGGAATCAATTTCCCGGAAACATCATAGATTTCTACTTTTATATCCTTTGAAAAATCTTGTTTCCCTTTAATGAAAAATTCTCCGTCTGTAGGATTCGGATAAATACTGAACCGTCTTTCTTCAGCTTTTACTTCTGAAAGTTTAAGAGTAGATTTACTCAGAGTCCAGGAAACATTGGTAACATGAAGGGTGCTATGATTATCAACTTTTAAAAGCGGATTGTTATCAACTACCGAAAGTGTCAAAGTATTGTTTCCGTTGTTAAGTTGTCCGGGAGTAATCGTAACACTGTTTCCTGTTGCCCCTAAAGCTGTTCCATTTAACGTCCAGGTGTTGGCTAATGTATTGGGAATAGGAAGAATTTCATTGACTGTGAAAGTCACATTGGATGTAGCATCTACCGAAGTATTATTTGCCGGTGTATAGGAATCTACAGGAGATACTAAACTATGGATTCTTTCGATAATTGCTTCTTTACATACGGAGCAGAACTGTTGGTTAAGATATCTCATCTCACAACTCTGGTGCGGACGGAACCAGGTTGGGCTTTCAGCATGTGCATATACACCTACTCCGTTTAATCCTACCCAGTTTTTCCACTTAATCGTTGCGGGGTTAGAATTCTGTGTTTTATTTGGAGATTCCAATGAGCCTGAAAACCAATATTCATCAGCTAATTTACCAAATGAGTGTCCAAGCTCATGCACCACAATTTCGTTTGAAGATCCATTTAATGAAGCAAAAGCATAGGTCCCTCCACAACCTCCATATTCCGTAGAATTGCCCAATACATAGGTGATATCATAATCCGGGATATTGGCCGCCAGAACCTGCCCAACCTTATTGGTTGTATTGCTGTAGATACATCTGTGGACTCCGACATCGAAGGTAGAACCAAGGTAATTATTGGGGTTGGTTACAGGAATTACGGGTTCAGTAACATCCGTCGCAGTTCCCGGATGCTTCACTCCTGATTCTGTGGAAATCACTTTTACTGCATAAGCATTAAAATAATTTTTATATTCTGTATAGGGACTTTTTGTAAAAAGATAATTGACTGTATTCTGAGCTGACGTTGTAAAAGCAGCCTGCTGTGCAGCAGTAAATCCGTCTCCTAAAACAGCGATAACAACTCTCTTACTGTTGTCTCCGTTCTGTAAAAGCGGAACAGTATCGAATGTCTGGCCAAAACAGCTGCTACCAATCAAAAGGGATAATAAAACTTTTTTCATAATTATAGTTTTTGTGTGAATAATAGTTGTACTCCATCATCAGTTGCCTTTTCAACCTTTATAGTCTGAACATTTTCAGAATAGGAAAAACGGGCGCTGAATTCCGTGCTCTGAAGGGAAGCTTTATGTCTGGAAATTCCTTCTTTTTCATACACTTCCAATTCAGGATTAAAAGGATCTTTCACAAGCTGTCTGACAACTTCTTTCCCTCCGGATTCCGTCAAAGTAATGATAAGATCTCCCTTATGAACTTCATTTCTTTCAAAAGAAGGCATATGTTTCAATCTGCCATCTGTTATTTTAGAACTTTGCAGGGTAATTTTTGCATTTCCTGACTGATCTCTATCTGCCTTGAAAAACAAATAAATAATCCGATCACCTTTTTTCACTGTGGTTTCTGAAAGTGACTGCCTTTTTTGAGTTAATCCATTTTCTTTCTGAAAGCTATAAAAAAGAAAAACAGGAACAATAAGTACATTAAATACATTTTTCATAATCATTTTTGTTTAAAGTTACTAAAGTTTTAAATATGAATGAAAATCATTACAAATACTTTTTTCAACTTAAAACACAGAAAGTCTTATCTTTGAAGCAATGATTTCAGAGAAAATAATTTTAGGGATTGACCCGGGAACAACTATAATGGGGTTTGGCATCATCTCCGTCAAAAAAGGAAAAATGGAGATGGTTTCCATTCATGAACTGATCTTAAAAAAATATCCCAATCACGAAACAAAGCTCAAATATATTTTTGAAAGAACGCTGTCTCTTATCGATGAGTTTCATCCTGATGAAGTAGCTCTTGAAGCTCCTTTCTTCGGAAAAAACGTACAGAGTATGCTTAAACTTGGCCGCGCACAGGGTGTTGCCATGGCTGCAAGCCTTTACAGAAATATTCCCATCACCGAATATTCTCCGAAAAAAATCAAAATGGCTATCACCGGAAACGGAAACGCCAGTAAAGAACAGGTAGCAGGGATGCTTCAGAATCTTCTTAATTTAAAAGAATTCCCTACAAAATACCTGGATGCCTCCGATGGACTTGCTGTTGCAGTATGTCATCATTTTAATTCCGGAACCATAGCAGATACCAAATCGTATTCCGGATGGGAGAGTTTTTTGAAGCAGAATCCTGATAGATTGAAATAATCCTGATCTTTTCCCTGAAAATTTCAAAAAGTAATTTTAATTGTCTTAAAAACAGTTTTTTATGAAAACATTTACAGTTACTTGGTAAAACATAATACTATCTTTTACATTGGTATGATTTTTAGTACTACCTTTGTATAAATTTTCAGTTATGAAAACAAACCAACAAACTATAAATCAAGGGACTCATAAAATAAACTGGTTCCAAAAATTTCTGATGGTATGTTCCGGCGGGAACATTCATATCTTAAGAAAGACTCCGAGTGAATGGAATAAATTTTCAGGGATTGGAGGGATTGTACTTTTCACTGCAGTATTTGCTACTTTGTCTGCAGGTTATGCTATGTATACCGTTTTTGACAACATTTGGGCAGCCGTAGGATTTGGAATTCTTTGGGGATTGATGATTTTTAATCTTGACCGTTATATCGTTTCTTCCATTAAAAAAACAGGAACATGGTGGAATCAGATTCTGATGGCTATTCCCCGTCTTATTCTTGCTACATTTTTAGGGATTATTATTTCTAAACCATTAGAACTTAAAATTTTTGAAAAAGAGGTAAATAAACAGCTGAATACCATTATTCAAAGGAATAAAAAGCAGCTTCAGGGTGAAATGAGTGGAAGGATTCTTCAGCAGAGCGGACCTTTTGAAACCGAAAAACAGCAGATTTCAGGAAAAGTAGCACAGTATCAGAAAGCCTATGATTCTGCTTCGGTAGAACTTGAAAAAGAAATTCTGGGAAAACAATCGGGTTTAACCAGTGGAAAAGAGGGTTACGGGCCGAATGCCAAACGTAAACAGGAATTAAAAGAGCAGCGCAGACAGGATCTTGAGAATTATCAGAAACAAGCTGCACCCAGACTGGAATATCTGGATAAAGAAATATCCAAGGTATATACGAATCTGGAAACTGAAAGAAAATCTACAGAGACTTTTGAGGATAAATTCAATGGATTTGCAGCAAGGCTTCAGGCATTGGATGAACTGGGTAAAAATTCAGCTATTATAGGACTGGCAGCAACTTTTATTATGGGACTGTTTATCTGTCTCGAAATATCTCCGGTTCTGGTAAAATTAATTTCTCATATAGGACCTTATGATTATCTTTTAGAAAAAACAGAAAATGATTTCAGACTGTATTCTAAAGAAAAAATTGAAAAAGGAAATGCTCTGACAGATTTCAGGATTGATGATTTTAAGGATAATCTGAAAAATTAAAGTGATAATTCAATATATCATCAGTCATTAAATATTAGAGAAAAAATCTATAATAATTTATTTTTCAATAAATAAAATCTAACCTTTTGTTATATTACGAAAGGTTTTTCTTTTAATCAAGTATTTTATGTAAAATATTTTCTAATTTTATACTACTTAAAATTCTTGCTATCATGAAAAACTTAATTTTTGCATGTACGCTGCTGATATGCAGTGCATTTGCTCCTGCCCTAAAAGCACAGGCATCAGAACCTTTTTTAGGACAAATAGCTTTTGTACCTTATAATTTTGCCCCAAAATACTGGGCAGAATGTAATGGGCAGATCCTGCCCATCGCTCAAAATCAAGCACTTTTTTCATTGTTAGGAACTACGTATGGAGGGAATGGAACAACCACCTTTGCTTTGCCTGATATGAGGGGAAGGGTACTTGTTCATAACGGACAGGCTCCGGGAGGACCCACTACTTATACTATGGGAGAAACCGGAGGAACCGAAAGTGTAACGTTACTGATAACACAAATGCCAGCTCACAATCATACTGTAAGTGCCGTAACAGCGGAAGGAAATCAAAATTCACCAACAAATAATCTTCTGGCAGACACTAAAATTCTTGATAAAGAATATTCCGACGCAGCAGCCAATACTACGATGAAAAGCACAATGGTAGGAAACACAGGAGGAAGCCAGCCTCATGAAAACAGACCTCCCTTTATCACTCTGAAATGCATCATTGCATTGGCCGGAGTTTTCCCATCACAAAATTAACGGTTATGAAAATTCTTTACTTATTATGTCTGTTCGCCGGAAGCTCAGCTTTTGCACAGACCATAACATTTAGTGGATGTCCTAACCTTTTTAGCAGCCCGCCTAACACATATACTTTTAACAAAACCGGAGTAGACGCTTTTAACAAAAACATTTATATGACGACTCCTATTGACGGCGGACAAGATTGTGATGGATTAGGCACCTGTGAATTTAAAATCCAATGGAACAACACCCTTACAAGATGGGAATTTCTTGGTGATGAAGGGAACGGAACTTTTACAACTCCTTATCTGATTTATTATAATTCAACAGGAAATAATTCTGTACCCATACCTCCAGGCAACAGCGTTGGAACATGGGTAGAAAATACAGTAATGACTAACGGACAATGTGGCGGAAACCTTACTGCAGTAAATTCCACTATGACGGGTGACGTACAGACCACAACGTTGGGAACTTCAGATCTTTCTCAACATAAAATCCAGATCTTCCCTAATCCTGTGACAGATTTCATCCGTATTTCAGGTATTGATGACGGATCATCTATCCAAATCTATAATATGGACGGGCGACTTGTAAAAACTGAAACGTTTGATTCAAAAATTGATGTCTCACAACTTATTCCAGGTGGTTATATATTAAAAATAAATACCAGGAATTTCCAAACTCATCAATTTAAATTCGTGAAAAAATAAACTGCTATTTTATAAGAACAAATCTTTGAAGCTTTCGGAATTACCGGAAGCTTTTATTTTTCCGGACAAGGAACATTTTTTGTATGAATTGTAGTATGCCTTCAAGTGTTGTACACCATTTCATTTATTTCCCGGATACTGAAATATTGAGAATTATATATCAGTCAGGAGCGGTTTATGACTATCTTAAAGTTCCTTCTGATATTATTGAAAAGTTTAAAAAGGCAAGATCCAAAGGGCAATTTTTAAATAAAGTGATCAAGCCCGGATTTAAATACCGTAAAATTGAATAAAAAAAGTCTCCATCGAAATGGAGACTTTTGTATTATTTAAAACTTTGATCAATTTATTTAATGATCAATTTTGAAGTTTTAGAATCTTTCCCGTTAGAAACCTGAATCATATAAACTCCTTTTTCTAACTGCTGATCTACTTTGAAAACACCATTTCCTTCTTCAGTTGCAGACGGGCTTGCTATCAATCTTCCTGCCATATCAGAAATAGAAACTTTCAGATTTTTACCATTTTTAGCTTTAATGAAGATTTTATCTCCGGTTGCTACAGGGTTAGGATACACTGTTAAATCACTATTATCAGCTTTTACTTCGTTTGTTCCTAAGTTAGTAACAAATTTCACTGTATAGTCTTCAACCTGTCCGTACTTTAATTGTCCGCAAGGAGTCATGTTAGAATTCTCATCATCTACAAGTACTCTCATTCTAAGCGGAGTATTAAGTACTGCTGAAGCAGGAGCTGTAATGGTAGTATTGTAAGTTCCTATTAACGTAACCGGGTCTGCTACAATATTATCAGCAGAACCCACAAGTTCAGAAGCTTCAAATGTTCCGTTATTATTATAGTCAATCCAAACTCTTACTTCATTATTTGAATCTGATACATTTACCTGAAGATTATGAGTCCCTGTTGCTGAAAGTTCTGTAGAGGTAGCTTTCAGACAGCCTGCCCCCGTATAATCTTCATAAAAACTAGCATTATTCTGCCAAAATCCTGTAGTAGCGTTATTAATAGTGCCTAATTTTACTAAAGTTGGTCCCACAAAGTAATTATTCGGATTGGTTACTCCTGCTGGATTACATGTAGCAGCAATAGGCGTTCCTATCGCAGCTGCTGCAGAAGGAGCTGTTGCTCCTAATGAAGTACTAAGCGACCCTCTCATTAAGAAGAAATAAAGAGCAGCTCTGTCATGTTGTCCATTGGTAAACTTGAATGCTATTGGATTGGTATAATTCATCATGTTATACTGTACTCCCTGATAGTTTGCTCCTGTACAATAATTCATATCATTGTTAGTAGGTGCAGGATCATTCAGTAAGCTTCTTGATCTCTCTGTATCACAAACCTGATCATCATCTGTAGCACAGTTATTAGTTGTTGCAGGACAAAAATTTGTGGTAGCATCTCCTTGTGGTGCATCAGGATCTGCATTTCCAAAGGTATGCAACAACCCCATACTATGTCCAAATTCGTGTGCTAATGTAATATCATCCTGTAACGTAACCACAAAAGATTTCATAAAGGATTCGTAGTTAGCATCAGCATTTTGAGGCAGTCCTGCCCATCCCATAATACCATAGGTTCCACCTCCATCTACTTTGTTCATAATATAAATATTAAAGTAAGAAGCTTCAGGCCAGTGTGGAGCAATAGTCTTTACTTGTGCTGTAGTAACTCCATTAGCACCACTACGCTTTACTCCATAAGTATCATACCCTGCAAGAGTTCCTCCGTTATATCGAACAATCCCGGTAGTGGCATTACAGTTAGGATCTCTTTTAGCCAATACCAATTTAATCGGCATCGTAGCAGCATTACCAAAATCTGCAGGAATTCCCTGAGCCCACTGATACGTACCTGCATACATCTGGTTACAATGATCCAGCCAAGCCTGAATTTGTGCATCACTCTTATTGTAAGCTGTACCAATAGCAGCACCGGTAGGCGCTATTACGTGTACTACCACAGGAATTTCATAAACTCCGTTTACAATTTTATACGTACTTCCATTTTTAGCAGCAGTATTTTGATTACCGCTAATAATTTTGTTACGCATATTGCGAACCATTTCATCAATTTCCGCATTCTGTTTCTGGTGTACTCTCTGCTCATTATCAAAGTCACACCAATCTTTTTTTTGCTGTGCTGATACTGAAAGGGATAGTAGCAATGCCCCACAAAGGATAGATTTCTTCATTACAATATTTAAAAAAATTAATAGATTGAAAATTTATAATCTCAAGCATCAATCAATAATATTTATTATCAATAACCTGCACAAAATTTAAAATTTTATTACAGTTAGTAGAAAAAGACTCATAATTGTTACATTATAACTCCAAAATAAAATTTACATAATTTCAAACAGCATTTAATTAATTTATAGTATTATTAATAAAACACAAAAAAAACAAGCAAAAAACCAATCTTGAAAAATAAAACTATAAAAGTAAGTCCCTATGAATCATAATATTAAATTAAAATCATAAAATAAAAAAACCGCACTCATTGTGCGGTTTTTAATATATAAATTCAATTATAATTTTATAAAGAATAATTCGGAGCTTCCTGTGTGATAATTACATCATGCGGGTGAGATTCTTTCAATCCGCTTCCTGTAATCATTACCAGTTTAGAATCTTTTTGAAGGGTTTCAATATCCTTAGATCCACAGTATCCCATACCCGCTCTCAGACCTCCTGTCAACTGGAAAATTACATCTTCCAATTTTCCTTTATGAGGAACTCTTCCTTCGATTCCTTCCGGAACGAATTTCTTAGCTTCACTTTGGAAATATCTCTCTTTACCACCTCTTTTCATTGCAGAAAGACTTCCCATACCCTGGTAAGACTTGAATTTTCTTCCCTGGAAAATAATTTCTTCTCCTGGAGCTTCATCTGTACCTGCTAAAAGAGAACCAAGCATTACTGCTCCTGCTCCGCTTGCAATCGCTTTAACGATATCTCCTGAAAGTTTGATTCCACCATCAGCAATTACCGTTACATTTTGTGACTTAGCATATTCGTAAACGTTATAGATTGCAGACAACTGAGGTACTCCCACTCCTGCAACTACTCTTGTTGTACAGATAGAACCCGGGCCTACTCCCACTTTAAGTACGTTGGCTCCAGCTTCAATAAGGTCTTTAGCAGCTTCTGCAGTTACAATATTTCCCCCTACAACATCTAGGTTTGGATATGCTTTTCTGATTTCTGAGATTTTATCTAAAACTCCTTTAGAATGACCGTGTGCTGAATCGATTGCTACGATATCAACTCCTGCCTGTACCAAGGCTTCAATTCTCGCCAAAGTATCTTCTCCTACTCCTACTCCTGCACCTACGATAAGGCGACCGCTCTGGTCTTTATTAGCGTTTGGATACTCTAACTGATTATCAATATCCTTGATGGTGATTAAACCTACAAGTTTGTTATCTTTATCTACAATCGGAAGTTTTTCAACTCTGTTTTTAAGAAGGATTTCTTTTGCCTTTTCAAGGTTGGTATCTTTGTCTGAAGTGATCAGATTTTCTTTGGTCATGATCTCTTCCACTTTCATATCAAGATTTTCCTGATATTTTACATCTCTGTTGGTAATAATTCCAATCAGTACATTATTAGGATCTACTACCGGAAGACCGGAAATCTTATATCTTGACATAAGATCTCTAGCTTCACCTAAAGTATGATCTTTAGATAGAGTAACCGGATCAGAGATCATTCCGTTTTCGGAACGTTTTACACGGTTTACCTGAGCTGCCTGCTCAGCAATTGTCATGTTTTTGTGGATAAAGCCCAACCCTCCGACTCTTGCCAAAGCAATTGCCAGATCTGCTTCAGTAACAGTGTCCATCGCAGCGGAAACTATCGGAACATTCAGCGTGATTTTGTCGGTAAGTCTTGATTTTAATGAAACCTGGTTAGGTAAAACTTCTGAATAAGAAGGGACTAGAAGAACGTCATCGAAAGTGATGGCTGTCTCTACAATTTTGTTATGAATAGACATCTTTACTTTCTTTGCAAAATTAGGTTATTTTAGTGAGATATGAAAATCCTTTTTGATAGTTTAAATAAAATTTAATAATCAATAACTTAAATCGAAAAACCGTTCTTTTTATCAGAACGGTTACGGTACAAAATAATTGAATATGTAGAAACTACTTTAATTATATATTAAGGCATCCATATTAAGGTCTATTTGACAGGGTTTCCACTTTCATCCAAATTCTCAATATGGGTTTGATTATTTTTATCAACGTACAATTTTAATCTTACTTTGCCTTTGGTATCACGGATAAATATCCCTACATCACCATCGGCTGTCTTACCGGCAAAAAATCGTTCATTAGTCAGTTTTCCTTCTTCCCGAAGTTTTGCATAGGCCGTTTTGCTGACTGCAGGATCATTTATTTTTTTCAGAGAATCTTCAAACTTAATAATATCTTCCAAGGGGAAATCATCGGGGCGGTCCCAAAGTTTTAAGCCATACACTCTCTTTTTATCTTTCCCCGCACCTTCAAAGTACTGAAGCTGCATGATCTGATCTGTATTTCTCTGATCTACGGAGTACACCATTCCAGACTCTTTGTCATTACCATCATAAACAAGCCCTCCACATTCGTCGCCCAGGGAATTGAAGAAGATAAGCCCCGCTTCTCTCTCCCGCGGTTTCAATTCTTTATGATTTACCAAGCCAGGGTGCTGGCGTTCTTTATTACTGATCACCATTTTTAGCGTTCCGTCTTTCTCAACAATATTGATCCGTTCTACATTTATTTCCTTAAAACGTTCGTTAGAAGACTGATTTTTAAACGCCAGAAAGAAAAACATTGCACATAATATGGTAAGTACAACGGCATAGATTTTAAGGATACGGACTTCTCTTATTAACTTTTCCATGCTGTGAAAGTTTTTGGGGAGATTTATTACCGAAAATTATTTAACGGAAACAGAATTGATCATCTTTGAGATATCATCAGGAGTAAAGTTTCCTTTCACATCTACAAAAACCATATCCCGGCTATTGGAGCCTACAGTGATCAGCATATTTTTAATAGCTTCCCCGTCTTGTTTTACCCGTATATTGACATTATCCCCATCGTGCTTAATAGTAGCCCATTCTTCGTAATGGTTATTGCTCAAATATTGGGTGTAATCATTCAACATTTCCTCACTCCCGTTGGTTACAGTAAGAACTTTTATTTTTGAAGCTTTCTTTACCAGATTAACTGTTTCCTCACTTTCGCCTTCTTCCCTTAATGCCTTCTTAATATATGATTTAGCAAGAACCATGGGGACATTAATACTTGCAAACCGGGCTCCTTTGAAATCATATTTTGAATTCTGGAAAAAGTCAATGTTCGGTTTTTCTGATACGATACACGACTGAAGCATACCTATTGTCAGAATAGCCAGAAAAATGTTTTTAAGAGTCTTCATAGTTTAGTTTTTTATTTGATTTGTCTGAAGCTTCCTCCCGAAACTTTATCTACCTTAGCATCGAGCTCAGGATCCCCTTTAAGTTTTACGGCTGCTCCAGAAGACACACTTACTTTTAGTTTATCAGTAACCAACAGAGAAAGACTTGCCCCTGAAGTAGATTCTACTATTGCTGTAGCAATCTTAAGATCATCTGCCTTACAAGATGTACCACTGCTTGTATCAATTACTGCAGAGGTTGCTGTTCCCGACAGGCTTACACTCGCTCCACTGGAAGTATCTAAAACCAGCTTGGGAGTCGTAATTTCCATATTTAAAACAGACCCTGAACTCGCTTCAATGGCTGCAGCCTCTTTTATATTAAATGTTCCTTTAATGATAGAGCCTGAGGTGGCATCAATCGCAATGTTATTTTCCGTTACAGAGTTCACTGCAGTAAATATACTTCCTGAAGATGTTTTGATCGCGTTAATATTTGGTGCCGAAACATTAACGTTTAAATTTTTAAATCTCAGGTTCCGAACTCCTTTATTGTCAACATATATCTTTAAAACTCCGTTTTCCACTTTTGTGATTACATATTGAAGTTTATCTGCATCCGCAATAACTTTTACACTTCTTGTATTTTCCTGTTTAAAGGTAACATTCACTCCTACGCTGGCATCTATTTTTGAGAATTCACCTACATTTCTGTTATCTCCGTTCAGATAGGATGATGTATTCCCCGAAGTAAGATCATTTCTCACGGAAGTTGTCACAGAAGAAGTGGTTGTTTCACCGGAATTAATGATCTTGTTAACATCAGATAATTTCATTTTCCCATTAAGAATAAAAATAATATTCTCTTCTTTGGAATCAACGTTGAAAACAAGATTTTCAAGATAGTTATCTTTTTCATCTTCGGCCAGGAATTTCATAGAAGTTCCATCGCTGCTCATAGACATCAGCTCGTTAAAGTTTAATGACTTTAAGGCATCATTTATTCTCGCCGTTTTATCCTCGTTCATTTTAATATTGGCAAGATTTTCATCTTTTAAACGATCCGGAAAGGTAATTTTAGGAATAATCAAAATTTTAAGCCCATCCACTTCGTTCAAAATGGGTTTTATTTTCCCGATATAGGCATCATCAACATCAATGGTATTCAATAGCTTGAACATCGGTTTTTTAATATTGATAGAGGTTACTCTTCCCTTTTTTTCAAAATCCTGAAAAAGCTTGTCTAATTTCTCAGTCTGTGCAGAATAGGTTGCAAAGCTGCTTAGCATTACGGCTATGATAAAAAATATTTTTTTCATGGGATTGTTCTGATTTTTAGTATTCGCTGTCAAGATTTTCATTTTTTTGAGAAGATGCTACTGTTTTCTTAAACTCAGTTCCTAATTTCATAAAGGAGTATCTGGCAACATCTATGGCTTCTTTTTCACTGCTGATTCTCTTGCCGTTTACAATTACATAAGAGTCATTGTATGCAGATACAGAATCACTTAAATTTTTACTGTTTGAGGTATTGCTGACATATCTGGGTCTTGTTTCCTTTTTAAGTCTTCCTCTTTTTGGCAGAATTTCATCCAGTACATCTTTTTCTGCTACCTGATTATCCTGAAAAACAGAATCTTTTTTCACTCCGGAAATAGAATCGGTATGATTCACGGCAACCTGTTCCTGATGATCACTGTTTTCTTCAATGAATCCGGATTTCTGCTTTAAGATTTCATCTTTTACCAGTTTTTCTTTATCCTGCGCATCCTTATTATTGTTATTCAGGAAAAATCCGATACTGAAGACCAGCATTACACTGGCGGCCATCCAGAACCATTTAGGAAAGGAGGGCTTTTTCTTTTCTTCCAATGGAATAATAGGTGCAGTATTCTGTTCATGTTCCGCACCCTCTGCAGTCTGAAGAAAGTCTTCAAAACTCCAGTCCATTTTTTCTTCCTTAATATCCCGGAAGACTTCGTTGTATTTATCTTGTAATTGATCTTTTTTCATAGCTCATCAGTTGTGAGATTTGTTCTTTTACTTTTTGTCTCGCACGCATCAGGTTTACCCTTACTGCATTTTCCTCCATTTCCAGCATTTCAGAAATTTCGGAAACATCATACTCTTCTACATCTTTCAAGTGGATGACCATCTTCTGTTTTTCAGGGAGCTGATTGATAAATCCTATAATATGTTCCTTAAGGTTATCAACTTCCATACTATAAAGCTCCGAGCGGTGAAGCTGCATATCCGCAAAGCCGATCTTTACATCGTGATGCTTCAGCCGGTTCAGGCATTCGTTCCGGACAGACTTCAGCGCATAGGATTTAAAATTCCCGAATTGCCCCAGCTCATCCCTCTTCTGCCAAAACTTTATCATGAGATCCTGCACTACATCTTCTGCTTCATCACTGCTCATGACAAACCGCTTCGCAAAACGATACATCTCGTCTTTGAGAATAAACACCGTATTCTTGAAAGTTTCTTGGGTCATGAGTTTTGTTTCTTATAGGTAAGACAACTGCCGTTACAGATCTATTACATCAAAAATAAAAAAACTTCAAAAAAAATTGAAGTTTTTTATTATAATCGAATTAATACGTATCAAAAATATGTTTCAAGATTGCTTTATCCTCTTCTGTTAAAGGAACTTTTCTCCTCGCCATAGCTCTTTCTGCCACTTCATATACTTTATCCAGCCTGAATCTTTCATCATCTTTCAATCCTCCCCATGAGAAATTTTCCACAAGGTTGGGTGGAAAACCTGGTTTGAAGATATTGGAGGCTACCCCAATTACTGTTCCGGTATTCAATTGGGTATTGATGGCTGTTTTGGAATGATCTCCCATGATCAAACCCGCAAACTGTAAGCCCGTATCTTCAAAAGCTTTGGTTCTGTAATTCCAGAATTTTACGTTCCCGTAATTGTTTTTCATATTCGAAGAATTGCTGTCTGCTCCGAAATTACACCATTCTCCAATCACCGAATTACCCACAAAACCTTCATGTCCTTTACTGGAATATCCGAATATAATGATGTTATTCACTTCGCCTCCTACTTTACAATGCGGACCAACCGTAGTTGCTCCATAGATTTTTGCTCCCAGATTAAATTTGGAATCATCACAAAGTGCTATCGGACCGCGAAGATGGCAGCCTTCCATCACTTCAGTATTTTTACCAATATAAATCTTACCTGTTTTTGTATTGATTGTGGAGAATTCAATATAAGCTCCTTCTTCAATAAACAGATCTTTCTTATCTCCTAAAAAGCCATTGGTTGAAGATAATTCCTGCGAAGTTCTTCCTTTGGTAAGGAGATCAAAGTCAAAATCAATAGCATGATGATTATAGGTAAACAGATCTTTTGGTCTTTTAAAGAAAATAAGTTCCTCCTTAATGTCTGTCATTTTTTCAATCTGATTCAGAGAGAAATCCTTCATATTGATTTTAGCAGCGATCAATTCGTCTTCATAAACCAATGCTTCTCCCTGCTTAAGATCTTTAATCTGTTGAATTACGGTTTCTGTAGGAATGAAATTCGGAACTAAAAAGAGACTTTCCTTTTCCTCCGGACTTTTAAATTTATCCTGAAGATACGTTTCCGTGAAATAGGAAATCTCCGTGTTTTCCAGGATTTTCTGCCATCTTTCAGAGAATGTAAGAATTCCGCATCGCATGGCAGCAACAGGTCGGGTAAAAGTAAGCGGAAGAAAGTCTTCCCAATATTGTGCGTCTGAAAATACTAATTGCATCACTCAGTTTTAAGTTTAAGGTTTAAAATTCAAGGTTAACAAATTTACAATAAAAAAAGTCTCCCAAAAATTGGAAGACTTTAATATTTTAAATGGTACAAAAATTACTTAGCGAATTTTTTGTATTTGTTCATGAACTTATCAACTCTACCTGCAGTGTCAACTAGTTTTACTTTACCAGTGTAGAAAGGGTGAGAAGTTGAAGAGATTTCCATTTTGATTAATGGGTATTCTTGTCCTTCAAACTCGATAGTGTCTTTTGTTTCTGCAGTAGACTTGCAAAGAAACACCTCGTCGTTACTCATATCTTTGAAAACAACAAGTCTATAATTTTCTGGGTGGATTCCGTTTTTCATAATACTATTTTTAAAAAAATTAAGTTTGCTTTCGAAATAGTAATGGATATTTCTCTGCTAAATTTTAGGTTGCAAAAATACAACATTTTTTCTAATTTCCAAATACTGCATTCAAAAATTTTTTATTGATAAGAAATTCAAAGTATTTTCGTTAAATTTGGAACTTACTTAAACTTTAATTTCAATGAAATTCAAATTATTACTGGCTTTTTCCTTCTGGATGTTACTTGTAGCAGTATCATGTAATAAAGATGATATTACGTTTGACAGCCCTACACAGCAGCTAAGTTTTTCAAGAGACACAGTATTCTGTGATACGGTATATCATCAGGTACGTTCAGAAACCTATGTTGTAAAAGTATATAATAATGAAGATAAGGATATCATGATCCCAAGAGTGAATCTTGAGAAAGGTGCCGCTTCATTATATAGAATCAACGTAGATGGAAAGCCTGGATATGATTTTCAAAATGTTCCTTTAAGAAAGAAAGACAGTCTTTATATTTTTGTTGAAATTGCCCCGGAAGCTACCGGACCGGAAGCGATTGCTGAGGACAAAGTTATTTTCACAGGACCTGCAGGACAACAGCATGTGACTTTATTTTCTGTAGTTCAGGACGCCGAGTTTTTTATTCAGACTCCCGGCAATCCTAATGAAATTACCAATTCTACTACCTGGAACAACAATAAAGCAAAGATCATCTACGGAAATCTTACCATTAACCCAAGTGTAACACTGGACATAAATCCTGGAACTAAGGTCTACTTCCACAAAAACAGCGGAATGAAAGTCTCTTCAGGAGCTGTTTTAAATATCAACGGAACTCAGGCCGATCAGGTTATTCTTCGTGGAGACAGAAATGATCCTTATTATGATACGATTCCTAAAAACTGGAATTCTATCAAAATGGAAGCAAATTCTACGCTTAAGATGAACCATGCAAGACTTTTCGGAGGAACAAGAGGTCTTGATATGAAACAAACCAATGCTACCATCTCCAATTCGTTTATTCATACTTTCTTTGAATATGGCATTTATGCTGTAGGTTCTACTGTGAATGCCAATAATCTTGTGATGAACAATTGTGGTTTATCCTGCATTGGTATTTTCAGAGGAGGAAAACACAGCTATACTCACGCTACGATTGCCAACTATTCCAAAACGATGAGCTCTTTTGACAGAAGTGGCATTTTTGCAGCCAATGAATGGAAGAATGATGCAGGACAATCAGAACAGGGCGCTTTACAGCTGCTTGATATTAAAAACAGCATCATATATTCTGATAGGGATGATGCCATTCATTTTGAACAGACTCCGGGACAGCAGTTTGAATTTTTACTTCAAAATTCATTAATAAAATATACAAGTGCAACAGGAGCAGGTTTCACTTTTGACAATAATCCAAACGTGGTACAAACAACGAAAAATACTGATCCACAGTTTGTCAACTATTTTATGGCTAAAATGAATTTAAGAGTAAAACCAGGTTCTCCAGCTCTTGGAAAAGGAAATGCAGCTGTTGCGGCAACCGTACCTTTCGATATTGTCGGCGTATCCAGAACTACAAACCCAACGCTAGGAGCTTATCAATAATGGAAATTACCCAGTTACAACAGCAGGTTGACGAATGGATCAAAACCATTGGCGTAAGATACTTTAATGAGCTTACGAATATGGCGATGCTGACAGAAGAAGTAGGTGAAGTAGCGAGAATCATTGCCAGAAGGTATGGTGAACAAAGCGAAAAGGAAAGTGATAAAACAAAAGATCTTGGTGAAGAGCTGGCCGATGTGCTTTTTGTTACATTATGCCTGGCCAACCAGACGGGAGTGAACCTGCAGGACGCTTTTGACAGAAAAATGAAAATCAAGACGGACCGGGATAAAGACCGGCATCAGAATAATGAAAAATTGAAATAATTATAAATGATGAGTTATGAATTATAAATGAATTTGTAACTCATAATTTTTTTAATATCATGTAGATCATAATGAAGAAGCTAGAAAAATCAAAATTATCAGGAGGAAAAACAGTACAGATCAGCGGTTCGAAAAGTATTTCGAATCGTTTATTGATTCTGGAAAGTCTGTTCAGCAATATAAAAATCGGAAATCTATCCAATTCTCAGGATACTCAGTTGCTGAAAAAAGCATTATCTGAGGATACTGAAGTGGTAGACATTCATCATGCGGGAACGGCCATGCGTTTCCTTACTTCTTATTATTCTATCCAGGAAGGTAAAACAACAATTCTTACCGGCTCGGGAAGAATGAAAGAAAGACCAATCAAGAACCTTGTAAGTGCTTTGAGAGATCTTGGAGTAGAAATTGAATACATGGAGAATGAAGGATTTCCCCCTTTAAAAATTAAAGGAAGAAAGATTACCCAAACTTCTGTGAATGTTCCAGCCAATATTTCAAGCCAGTTTATCACATCACTGCTTCTTGTTGCAGGAAAACTTGAAAACGGACTGGAAATTAATCTTGTAGGGGAAGTTACATCGAGATCTTATATTGAAATGACTCTTGATATACTGACAAAATTTGGGATCCAAAGCAGTTTTGAGGGGAATATCATCAAAGTAGAACCGTTTACTGATAACAATTCTGAGGCTGTACATTATGAAGTGGAAAGTGACTGGAGTTCAGCTTCTTATTTCTATTCTATCTGTGCTTTGGGAAGAGAAACCATCCATCTGAAAAGTTTTTACAAAGAGTCAACGCAGGGAGATTCTGCCATTGCCAACATCTATGAGAAGTTCTTCGGAATCAAAACAACTTTTTCCGAAGATGAGCATAAGTTAACGCTGGAACCTCAGCCAGATTTTTCTTTTCCGGAAAAAATTATCCTGGATATGAATGACTGTCCTGATATTGCACAAACACTTTGTGTAACAGCAGCCGCTTTAAAAATACCTTTTGATATTTCCGGATTGGGAACATTAAGAGTAAAGGAAACCGACAGACTTCTTGCTTTATATAATGAACTAAAAAAACTGGGTACTGAAACAGAAATTACAGATTTAACCATTAAATCTATCAGTTTCGGAGAGCCGGAAAATAACATCTCCATCAAAACGTATCAGGATCATAGAATGGCTATGAGTTTTGCACCGTTCAGTCTGATTAAAGAAATCAATATAGAGGATGAAGATGTAGTAGAAAAGTCTTATCCAGCATTTTGGAAAGATCTTGAAAGTATCCTGACTCATTAATTTAATATTATAAAAAAGTGGTAATTTGAAAAGTGATTTTTATTTCGGATTACCACTTTTTTTTAATCCTATTATTTATCATGATAAAATCCTTCTTTTCCTTTTGGGTTGTTTTATCTGCTACAAGCTTATGGGCTCAGAATCTGAAAAAATTTTCAGTTCCGAAAGGGCATATCCAGATTGCAGAAGCTAAAGGTGATCTCGACAAAGATGGAAAGGATGAAACTGTTCTGGTATTTGATACGGATGTAAAAGCATCAGACAAACAAAAACTGGAAGGTACAAGTGACTATACAAGGGTTTTCTATATTTTGAAAAATGAAAACAACAGTCTGAAAGTATGGAAAGAAAATTCTGCCATCCTTTTTTCAAGCGGATTCGGGTTTTATCCTTCTGATAATACTCTTAAAATCAATATAAAAAATAACTGTCTTATTATTGAACAGCTATTTTTCACCAATTCAAGGCATACCCAGCAATATAAGCATACCTTCAGATTTCAGAACGGAGATTTTTATCTGATAGGTTCACATGATCATTTTGAAGATACCTGTGATTTCAGTTTTACGAATGAAATCAATTTTTCTACAGACAAAGTGGTTATTGACAGGGAGTATTCGTCCTGTGATGATGACACCAAAGTCCCCGAAAACTCACACAAAGAGTTTACTCATAAATTCCCGGCTCTTATTAAAATGAATGATTTCTTTATCGGAGACCACAAGTTCAAAATTCCCGGATTGAAGGAGGATTTTGTGTTTTAAGATTGAAGCTGGGTGCTGGAGCTTACTGTTAGGCGGTTGATCTATCATAGCTGCTTTATTGTAAATCCACTACTATTTAACTATTATCGATTTCTCTTTTCCCACAATCCATTCCCCAACTTCCTGACTTTATAGCAACTTAATTATCTATTAAAGTTAAATTAACTCCTCATGTCTTGATATATCCTTATTTTTAAGTTGCATTAAAAAATAAAAAAAACTATGTTCAAACAAAACATGAAACGTTTTACAGCCATCACTCTTGGGGTTGTGACTGCGTCTATCTTTTTTTCCTGTTCAAATGACAGCATACTAGAAAGAGATTCTAATGAACCCCCTCTGACTTCTTTAGCAAAAACAAGCAATAAAGCTTCATTATTACCTATCGCCATGAATAGCTGGATGTCTGGCCTTCAGGATAATATTTCCATTTCAAAAATCTCCATTCCCGGGACTCATGATTCCGGAGCACGTGTAGATGCCCCTGTTGTATCGGGTACGGCTAAAACTCAAGACCTCAGCATTGCAGAACAACTTAATGCAGGAGTACGTTTTCTGGATATCCGTTGCAGACATATTGACAATGCTTTCACCATTCATCACGGTGCGATTTACCAAAATCTGAATTTTGATGATGTTTTAAATGCATGCTATACATTCCTTCAAAATAATCCTTCTGAAACCATTATCATGTCTGTAAAGGAAGAATATGATGCATCAAACACCACCAGAACTTTTGAGCAGACCTTTGATTCTTATGTACAGAAAAACCCTTCTAAATGGGATCTTGGTTCAAACATTCCTACATTAGGGGCTGTAAGAGGAAAGATCAAATTGTTGAGAAGGTTTTCTTCAGGGACAACTAAAGGAATCAATGCTTCTCCATGGGCAGATAATACGACGTTTGACATCAACAATTCCGGGGTACAATTGAAAGTTCAGGATTATTATAAGGTTACCAACAATGATGATAAGTGGAACGGAATCTTCAGTCTTCTTAATGAGGCTAAAAATGATACGAATGGTAAGCTTTTCGTGAATTTTACGAGCGGTTATAAGCCGGGAATCTTTGGAATCCCAAGTATTCCAACGGTATCCAATGCTATTAATCCAAAGCTTAAAACATTCTTCCAGTCGAATACCCAAGGATCATTTGGGATAATGCCGATTGACTTTGTGAATGCTGAACTGTCTGAATTGATTGTTAAGACCAATTTCTAAATTATTATTTGTTAGATTTACTCAAGGCTGTCTCTCTTTTGGGGCAGCCTTTTTGAATTTTATTCTGCTTTTATTTCCCGCCGATTATGCAGATAACGCACATTATCCACAAACATCTGCTTAATCTGTAAAATCTGCGGGAGCTTTAAATTAGTAAACAAAAAAAGACCGTTTCGTTTTTTGAAACAGTCTCTCTTTGTAAAAGTAAAAGTATTAAAAGTAAAAGTTATTTCTGAATTCCGTAAGCAGCCAATATCTTGTTAAAAATCTCTGTATTTTCAAACAATCCTGTGAACTCTTTTGAATTCGGGCCATAAGCAAAAACACTTGACGGAATAGAGGTATGATCATTCGTACTGAAGTTTCCGAATATCCAGCCATCCTTCAGACTTCCATCCAATAGAGTGAGACCTCCTGTTTCATGATCTCCTACCACAATAACCAGGGTTTCTTTATTTTCATCAGCAAATTTCATTGCCTTACCAACCACATGATCAAAATCCAGTAATTCTGTAACCAACTGTTCTATATTGTTGCTATGACCTCCTCCATCAGTCTGTGAAGCTTCTATCATCATAAAGAATCCGTTTTTATTATTCTTTAAATCATTTAAAGTAAGATCGAATGCATCAGCAAGCCAGTTTCCTCTTCCGTTGGTTATTCTTTGCGAAGCCAAAGGATCAATAACCAGGGTACGGTTCTTTATTGTAGTAACTGATTTCAGATCCTGAAACAGATCAATCTTCGCTTCTTTAAATTTCTGTAGATTTTCCTTAGACAGTCCGCTTGTAGGACCTCCGATGAGAATTTTCGTTTTTGATGCTGCGAAATCTTTCAAAATAGGTTCGGAGCTATTTCTGTTATCCGAATGTGCATAGAAATCGGCTGGCGTTGCATCTGTAACATCACCCGTAGAAATCAATCCGGAAATCATTCCTTTCTCAGCGATAATATCAGGAATTTGTGCGAGTGCTTTCCCCATATTGTCAACCCCTACAAAAGTATTTTTAGTTTTCACCCCTGTTGCAAATGCTGTAGAACCCGGTGCTGAATCGGTAATATAGGCATTGGATGAGTTGGTTTTGGAGAGTCCTGTTGCTTTCATATTGAAAACATTCAGTTTTCCTTTGTTGGCCGTAAAAGCAGCATAGTATTGAGGAAGAGAAGTTCCGTCTGGTATAAGAAGAATCACATTCTTTACTTTTTTAGTTACTCCGTCTGATGCATAAGTCGGAGTATAGGTGTTGTATTCTTTTGTATTTTTATAAAAGTTTCTCGGGATAGAATTCATAAATTTTTTAAGATCCGGAATATGATCGGTATTGATATAATCCACGCCTATATCCATCAGATTTACCCATGCATTCGGAAAGTCCGGAGCTCCGTAAAAACGAACCTGCTTCTGCTGAGCATGTGCTCTTTCAACAGCAGTTTTAATTTTTGCCGTTTCTTCGTCTCTTGGAATTCCTTTTCCATTCCATTTTACCAATCCGGGAAGATCTGCACTGAACATTCCTATTCTTTTTAACTGGTCTGCAGAATAATTTTTATCAAGGTCTCCATCGAAGTAAAGATAGTTTGGATAGTTTTTAAAATCTGCCGGCTGGGGTCTTCCTCCGGTAATCACAATTTTAATACCTGAATTTCCTGTAATTTCGGGATATTTCTTTAATGTACTGACCAGGGCATCCAGTGATGTTTTATAATCCTGCTTGATATCAATCAGCAACTGAAGCTTCTTACCGGCATCCGGATAGATATTCCCTTTGTTCAGCTTAATCTGTTTTGAAATATTATCAAGATAAAGATTTTCCAGTGTTCTGTCTGCCGAAAGTTCTTTTTCGGTATGAGCTACCCAAAGATTTCCTTTTACCAGAAAAACATCTGCCTCAATAGAACCGAAGTTTGCATAATAAGCCTGCCAAAAAGGGATCTCCTGCATGTAGTCATTATGTGAGTGTGCATTGCCAACATTGTAGTTTAAATAATTCTGTGCCTGATTTTCGGAGAACACAGCCAGTGCCAATGCAGCCAAAATTTTTGATAGTTTCCGTTTCATAATTTCTGTAAAAAAGCTATATCATCACAGAAGGTTCTGTAATGATATAATGGATAATATATAAGATTAAGATGTTACCAGCCTTCATTTTGCTTGATGATTCCATGACTGTTTACGATTTCAGCCTGAGGAACTGCCCAAACATTGTGTACCGCCGGATTAAAGTTTCTAGCCGCCCAGACAACCTGTCCGTTGATACCATGCAGAGGTTTGGCATAAGCTGCCTGTGCATCTCCCCAACGTACAAGGTCTCTGTGTCTGTCTGCCCATTCACCTGCCAGTTCGCAGCGTCTTTCATGTTTAAGATCAGCCATTGTACATCCGTTTTTCGGAGATAAACCTGCACGTACTCTGATCATATTGATTTCCTGGTCTGCAGATTTCCCCTGCATCAATGCAGCTTCTGCTTTGATAAGGATAACCTCGGCATAACGCATGATCGGAACGGCAAGATCTGTACACGGATAATCTCCGTTGGCACTCACATGACCACTGTTAAGCTGGTATTTGAAAGCATCCATATATTTATTGAACTGATATCCGGTAAGGGAATTGGTAGAAGCATATATTCTTTCCTTTCCGTTAAAGGTAAATTTGTCACCTATTTTCAGGATGGATGCACTTCTTCTAAGATCTCCTGTTTCATATTCGTCATAAAGTTCTTTTGTCGGCTGAAAATATCCCCATCCGTTATACTCTCCCCATCCTTTATTTTCAAGCATTACTCCCGGAAGAATACTTCCCCATGCTGTAAACTTAGGCGTTCCGGGGATAGACCAGATATATTCTGAGCTGTAGTTGTTTTCAGCTTTGAAAACGTCAGCAAAATTACCCAATAAGGCTCTGTTTCCTTTTGTCATCACTTCATTAGCCCAGAATTCTGCATTCTTCCAGTCTTTCATAAACAGATATACTTTTGCTAACAATGCCCATGCTGCGGCTTTATGAGGTCTTCCGTAATCTTTTGCAGGAAGTTCTGCCTGAGTAGGTAATAATTCGGCAGCTCTTTTCAGGTCGTTGACAATGTAAGTGTAATTTTCCATCACGTTGGCCGCTCTTGGAATTGGGTTGGGATCCGGATCTTTTGAACGGTCGATAATAGGTACTCCCGCTTTTTCATTTCCGTAAGAATAAGAAAGTTCAAAATACATTCTGCTGCTCATGAACAAAGCTTCTCCCAGGTATTTATTTTTGGTAGCCTGTGAGGTTTGAATATTATCAACATTACGGATCACGCGGTTCGCAACACCAATCACATTATATCTTTTGTTCCATTGCGTTTCAAGATCTCCTGCCGCAATATAATTGCTGCTGAAATTTTTTGCATTGTCCGCTTCACTTTTAGCTCTTCCGGTTACCATATCATCACTGGCATTGATAAACCAAAACAATCCTCTTCCGTAAAACTCTCCATCAAATAAAGGTTTGTACATTGCATTTGCTCCGGTAATAAGATCATTTTCCGTTTTCCAGAAACTGGCTTCGGTAGGTGTTCCTTCCGGCTGAACGTCCAACTCTCCTGTACATGATAAAAGCATTACAGCTAGTCCTGATACTAAAAATATTGTATTGAAAAATTTCATTTTTTTACTTTTTGTTCGTTAAAAATTATAATCCGATCTCCACCCCAAAGATGAATGAGCGTGCCTGAGGATATCTTCCGGTATCTACTCCGTAAGAATTCATTCCTACTTCAGGATCAAATCCTGTATATTTCGTTATTGTAAACAGATTATTGGAAGTCATATAGATTCTCACCTTGTTTACTTCCAGTTTACTGTACAATTCTTTTGGCAATGAATACCCGATGGTAAGGTTCTTCAGTCTTAGATAAGATCCGTCTTCCACATAAAAATCTGATACTTTGGAATAATTACCGCTTGGGTCTCCGTGTACCAGTCTTGGAATATCAGTGTTCGTATTCTGAGGAGTCCATGCATTCAGGATATCTTTATCCATATTGTAGTTCTGACCTGTTCCACCCGGGTTCAAAGAAATAAACTTCATCCCGTTGAATATTTTATTTCCGTATACACCCTGGAAGAATAAGTTCAGATCAAAGTTTTTCCATGTCATGTTATAAGAAAATCCATAAGAGAACTTTGGATATGGGCTTCCAAGATTAACAAAGTCATTATTATTAAGAGCTCCTGTATTTCCTTCTTTCTTCAGGAATTTAATATCTCCAGGTTTTGCATTGGGCTGAATAAGATTTCCGTTGGCATCTTTATAATTGTTGATCTCTTCCTGAGTCTGGAAAATTCCGCCAGTCTTGTAACCATAGAAAGAATAGAGAGGATCGCCTACTTTCACCCGGGTTGGTTTCAATACTCCTCTTACTCCATTATCATTGATAAAGATCTCATCCACATTGGCAAGCTGTTTCACCGTATTTTTTAGTTGACTCATTGTTGCTCCAACAGAGAATGTAAAATCATCAGAAACTACTTTGTTGTAATTGATTCCTAACTCGTAACCTTTATCCTGGAATAATCCTGCATTTACATACTGATTATTATACGTTGCCGTACTTGGTAAGCTTACGTTGAAGATCTGGTCTTTAGAGTTCTTTACAAAGTAATCAAACTGTAAGGAAAGGCTATTGTGGAGAAATGAAGCATCTACCCCGAAGTTAGTCTGTTCAGATTTCCCCCATTTAAGATCTGGGTTCGGACGTGTGGTAGCATAATAAGCAATATTCTGAGAAGGATCCTGTCCGAAAATCACATTATTGTCTCTGGTCATTAATGGATTAACAGCCTGTGGAGAAATTCCTCCAAGGTTACCCAGAATACCATAGCTTCCTCTCAGTTTTAAGCTTGATAACCATGAAATATCCTTCATGAAATTTTCTTTCGAAACCACCCACGCACCGGATACTGCATAATAATTAGCAAATCTGTTTTGCTTCGCTACCAGTGAAGATCCATCACGCCTTCCCAATACACTTACAATATATTTTCCGGCGTAGTCATAGTTTACTCTCGCCAGGTAAGAAACCAAAGACTGCTTGAATCTGTAACTGGAAACATCTTTATTGGTATCTGCAGCATTCTGAAGATGTTGGAAAACCTCAGCTTCACTCCTGAAGTCATAAGATTTCGCCACAAAACCATCATCAATTGTTTTCTGGAAAGTAAAACCTCCCAGGAAATCAAAATTATGTTTTCCGGCAGCAATTTTATAGGTAAGCAACTGCTCTGCAAGTGCTGTAGATGAATTGTTGGACTGGTACTCTAAATTATTCGTATCAAAGATCTTCCCGACTTCCAGTACTCTGTAGGTAAAGTTTTTTACATCACCCAGTTTAAAAGTCTGTGAGAAGTTAGAACGGAATTTTAAATCCTTAGCCAACGTAATCTCTGCATAGGGATTGATCAAGATTTCATGAGTAGGATTTCTGATGCTGATCCTTTTAAGGTAAGCCACCGGATTGATCATATCTCCATAACCTCCTGCCACATCAATTGGTAATCCGGAAAAAGCTCCGTTGGGTGTATATACCGGAACATTCGGCGGATAGTACATTGCAGCCACCAAAGCTCCTGTATAACCACTTTTTGTATCAGCTGTATTTCCATCAGAGTAATTATAATACATATTTTCTCCAATCGTCAGCCAGTCTTTTACTTTATGTTCAGAATTAACTCTGAAATTGTATCGTTTTGCCTGTGTATTCAGTAAGATCCCTTCCAGGTTTCTATGGTTCATTCCCACAAAATATCTGGATTTCTCACTTCCTCCGCTTAGATTAACATTGTATTCCTGAATTGTTCCTGTTCTGAAAATTTCTTTCATCCAGTCTGTTCTGGTAATTCTTCCGTCCGGATATTGATTGGGATTAAAAGCAATGGGTAAGCTTCCCAGTTTCCCGGCATTTTCATATGCTTTGTACATTACATCCTGGAATTCCGCTGCATTCAGAGACTCTTTTAGTCTCCATGTCTGGTTTACCCCATATTTCACATCAAAATCTACCGTAAGGTTTCCTTTTTTTCCCTTTTTAGTAGTGATTAAGATAACTCCTCCGGAAGATCTTGCTCCGTAAATGGCTGCAGAAGCATCTTTAAGCACAGAAATATCCTGTATATCATTTGGATTAATAGAGGGCGTTCCGTTGAAAACCACCCCGTCTACCACATACAGAGGAGTTTCTCCATTGATTCCTCCCAGACCACGAATATTTACTTTAGGTGAGCCGTTAGGATCTCCACCTTCATTCACAACAGTTACTCCGGGAGCTTTACCCTGAAGAACTTCTCCTACACCAGACAAAGATCTGGAAGTAAGCTTATCCAGTGAAGCTTCCGAAACAGCGCCGGAAACTTTACTTTTTTTCTGTGTTCCGTATCCAACAACAACAATCTCATCGATGGATTTTTCTTTTAAGCTGTCTTTTTTCTGAGCGAGGAACATCGGTGAAGCTGATATTGCACCAATAAGTAATACCCTTCCCGTTAAATACGTTACTGAGACAGGGATTTTAAATACATTCATGATCTCCTTTTTGATTAGGTGCAAAATTAGATTAGTCTGCTCCCATGCCTCATTAAGGTTTTCTTATGTTTTTATTAATAAATTTTAGCTTTTTACAGTTATTGCCTACCACACTCAAAATACAAAATACTGTATTTCAATAATATAAGTAAATAAAAGTAACAATTCTTCCAATACTCCACGTAGAATTGAGATTAAGTTTATCTTAAGTTTATCACCAACTAAGAGCAATAGATCAGGAAATTATTAAAAATTATTTCAGGAATAATAAATAACTGAGTTCATTTTTCTTTTTTTACATTTGCTGAAAATAGATTTTACTTTTGAACACAGACCTTTAAAAACGTCTCACTGGCATCAGAAGAAAAATAAAAACAATAAAATCAGACAAATTCAATGACCATCATTATTACAGGAACCTCATCAGGAATCGGGTTTGCATTGGCCGAATATTTTGGTAAAAAAGGACATAAAGTATACGGATTAAGCAGAAAGCATACAGAAAGTGAGTATTTCAGATCTATACCTACTGATGTGACCGATAACACAGCTGTTCAGAATGCTATCGCTGAGGTTTTAAAAACAGAATCCAGAATTGATGTTCTGATCAATAATGCCGGAATGGGAATGGTAGGCGCAGTGGAAGATTCTACGAAAGAAGATATTTTAAAATTGTTCAGCCTGAATCTTGCCGGACCTGTACAGATGATGAGCGCTGTGCTGCCGAAAATGCGTGAGCACAAATTTGGAAAAATCATCAATGTTTCCAGTATAGGAAGTGAAATGGGACTGCCTTTCCGCGGATTTTATTCGGCTTCAAAATCGGCGTTGGATAAAGTAACGGAAGCAATGAGATATGAAGTTTATCCCTGGAATATTGATGTATGTTCACTGCATCTGGGAGATATTAAAACCAATATTGCAGACAACAGAGTGATTGCACAGGTTTCCCAGCCTTACAAAAATGTTTTTGACAAAGTATATGCTCTGATGAATTCTCATGTGAATGACGGAACTGATCCTTTAGAAGTTGCAGAATACATTGAAAAACTTTTGGCAAAAAATAAATGGAAAGCTCATTATTATTTTGGTAAATTCGGGCAGAAAATCGGGGTTCCTTTGAAATGGATCCTTCCACAGGGAACTTATGAGAATTTGATGAAGAAATATAATAAACTGGATTAGTTTCAGTTGTATAGAAAGCTATTTGATAATAAAATTTTAAACCATTAAGGAGAATTAAGTTGTAAAGAATCATTCAGATAAGCTTCGCTTTAAATTTTATCTTAATTACACTTAATTTCATCGCTACCTATGGTGTAGATATATTTGGGATTGAAACTGTTTCTGAAAATATTTTTTGTACTGTTCTGCGTTTTTATACAAGCGCAGAAGAAGCAGTATTGGCTGATTGATACAGAAACCAAAGTCAGGAAAAAAGTAAAAGATTCTACTGCTGCGGTAAAGTTTCTGGACTCATTAGCTCAGAATAATTATTTCTTTACCAGGCTGAAAGATGTAAAAGTAAAAGGTGACAGCACTGAAATTTTCTTTGATAAAGGCAAGAATTTTAATGAAACGTATGTTAACCTTACTGATTCTCTTGTTCAGAAGTTAAAGATTCAGAAAGATTTTTTCACTAAAAATTTAGATTCCACCAAGAAAAGCATCAACAAAACTTATATTGATGACGGATATTCTTTCAGCAGAATCAAATCCAAATACAAGGGACAGAAAAATGGTTATCCTATCGTAGAACTTGATATTAACAAGAACGATAAAAGAACGATCAATAGCTTTGTTGTAAAAGGATATGAAAAAGTTCCCAAAAGGTTTATCAAAAATCTTGAAAAGGAATTTAAAGGCAAAAATTACGATGACAAAAATCTTTTGGCCATCAATAAAACATTTCAGAGTCATCCTTTTCTTACTCTCGAAAGGCAGCCACAAACTTTATTTACAAAAGATTCTACAAGTATTTACCTCTTTCTGGAAAAGAAAAAGACAAATACTTTTGACGGGGTCATCGGTTTCGGGAATGACAAAACTTCCAAGTTTACGCTAAACGGAACAATGAATGTGAATTTCAGGAATATGTTTAATGGTTTTGAAACCGTCAATTTATACTGGCAGAGAAACCCGGATAGAGGACAGACTTTCGACCTTCAGGTGGATATTCCATACCTGTTCAAATCGAACGTCGGGATGAATGCAAAAGTGAATATCTACCGCCAGGATTCTACCTTTGCCAATGTAAAATTCCTGCCTGCTTTCTATTACCATATCAACAACCGTAACAAACTAGGTTTGAGAGCAACCCTGGAATCCTCTACCATTATTGACACGCTGTACGTTCAGGGAAAAGATTATAACAAAAAAGGGATAGGGATATGGTTTGAAATGACTGAGCCTACTGATATTGACCTTTTCCTTTATAAGACAAGGATCAATGCAGGTTACGATTTTTTAACAACAACCTATTCCAAAGATAACATCAAAGCCAACCAGAACCAGTTTTATTTCTTTGGGGAACACAATTACCATATCTCAGGAAACCACTTCCTGAACATTAAAGGAGAAGGTGCCATGATGGATTCTAAAGTAGAATTCACCACCAACGAATTATATCGTTTCGGGGGCTGGAACTCCATGCGGGGATTCAACGAAAAATCACTCGCCGCCGACTTCTACTATTATGGAAGTCTGGAATACCGGTATCTCATCGGCAGCCAGGCCTTCTTTGATATCTTTGGGCAATATGGCCAGCTCAATAATAAATCCTTAAATGTAAGGCCCAAACTCTACAGTGTCGGACTCGGTTTCAATTTCTTCATTCCAATTGGTCTGATGAGTTTCCAGTTGTCTAATGGTAACGAATTTGGAAATCCGTTTAAGTTTAATGACACGAAAATTCATTGGGGAATCCTGAGCAGGTTTTAAAAAAGAAAGGAGGAAGGAAGCTTGAGGATAGAAGTTATCGGAGTATTGGTTTCGCAATTGGTTTCTTTCATAAGATCGAAGTTTTTTCAAAATTTATGACTAAGGATTGCAAGAGGTTGACAACACCCCAGTAACTTCCAGCTTCCTGCCTTATAATAATACTTATATAATAAAACAAAAATTCCCATACAAAGGATAGTTTTCACTTTACTTTTCTATTAACTCTTCCTGTTAAAAAATATTAAAATCGTATTTTTATTTTAATACTTCATTAAAATACTGGTAACAGTGCTCTGCTAAATTTGCCTTCAAAAAAATGAAGAAGACTCTAGCTACTTTTGCCGTTTTTTTACTTCCTTTATATTTTTCTGCACAGGAAAGCAATATTTCCGGAAATGTAAAATCAGAAAACGGCTCTGGTGTTTCCGGTGTAAACATCACCGACAAAAATACAGGAAAGACTGCTATTACAGACGAAAATGGTAATTTCACCATTTCTGCAAATCCGAAGGATATTCTTGAGTTTTTTGCTCCTGATTTTTCTCTTTATACCGTTGAGGTTTCTTCAAAAAAACAGTATTCTGTTGTCTTAAAAAAAACAAACGAAAAACAGATTGAGGGCGTTGTCATCACCGCATTGGGTATTGCCAAGAAGAAAGAAAAAATCGGTTATTCTACCCAGGAAGTGGGAACCAAGCAGTTTGAAACCATTACAACACCAAGTATTGGTAATTTATTCTCCGGGCAGGTTGCCGGTCTGAACGTGTCTAATCCAACAGGAATGCAGCAGGCACCGCAATTTACCTTGAGAGGAAATTCCAATGTAGTTTTTGTGATTGACGGAGTGATTGTGGAAAAGGAAGTTTTTCAGAATTTAGATCCTAATAATATTGAGAATATCAACGTACTGAAAGGTGCCACCGCTTCTGCACTGTACGGTTCCAGAGGCCGTTACGGAGCCGTTTTGATTACAACAAAATCAGCTAAGAAGAAAGGATTCTCCGTAGAGTTTTCGCAAAACACAATGATTACAGGAGGGTTTACCAATCTTCCGAAAACCCAGACTGAATACGGAAACGGGTCTCACGGAAAATACGAATTCTGGGACGGAGCCGATGGCGGTGTGAACGACGGGGATATGATCTGGGGGCCAAAATTCGTTCCGGGTTTACAGATCGCCCAATGGAACAGCCCAATAAGAGATAAAGTAACAGGACAGGTAGTGCCTTGGTATGGAGCCGTGACAGGAACTCAATATGATAATAAATCAAGATATGAGAGAGTTCCGATTGACTGGAAATACCATGATAACTTAAGCACGTTCTTAAAGCCTGCGGTTATCAACAATAATAATTTCGCCATCAGTTATAGAGATAATAAAGATATCTACAGGTTTTCAGGAAACTTCATGAATTATGATGACCGAGTTCCTAATTCTTATCTTCAAAAATATGGGCTCAATTTCTCTTCTGAAAATCATCTTGGAGAAAAATTAATCTTTAATACGAAATTCAATTTCAATCAGGCTTTCACCCCTAATATTCCTAACTACGATTACAACCCAAGCGGACATATGTATACCATTCTGATCTGGATGGGAGGCGATGTAGACGGAAAAGCCTTGAAAAATCACATGTGGATTCCGGGACAGGAAGGAAGAGCGCAGGCCAACTGGAACTATGCATGGTACAACAACCCTTGGTTCGGAGCGGAGTATTATAAAAATCAGAATAGAACCAATATCATCAATGCCCAAACAGGATTAGAATATAAAGCGACTCAGGATCTTTCGATAAAGGGAAAAATATCCCTTGTAGAAAACCACAGCAAAACAGAAATACTAAGTCCTTATTCCTATTTTAATTACAGTGCGCCAAGAAGCGGAGGATATATTCTGAAGGATAATAAGACATGGAATCTTAACTATGATGTTCTGGCTACTTACAAGAAAAAGATATCTGAAAACTTTGACTTCACCATCAATGCCGGAGGTTCAGCTTTTTATTTCAAAAATAATAACAATGAAAGATCTACGGACGGATTGAAAATTCCTGAAGTGTACACTTTTGAAAACTCTATCGGAGCACTTAAAAACTATACTTATCTAAAGGAAAAGTTGATTTATAGTGCCTATTCAACGATTGACATAGGATTGTACAATGCTTTCTTCATCAATATTTCAGGACGTAATGACTGGTCTTCTACCCTTCCAAAAGCCAACAGATCTTACTTCTACCCTTCGGCATCCATCAGTGCTGTTATTTCAAACCTGGTAAAATTACCTGAATCTGTCAATATGTTGAAACTTTCTGCTTCATGGGCTAAAGTGGCGTATGACTTCCAGCCTTATTCCATCAGAAATTATTATCTGAATAACCAGGGAATTACATTCAACGGAAATCCAACGTATTATTATCCAACCACTTTAAATGTAGAAAACTCTTTAAAACCGGAGCAGACAAAATCTTACGAACTAGGATTAAGTGCCGGTTTCCTTAATAACAGAGTTACTTTAGATGCTACTTATTTCAGAACACTTGATTATAATAATATTCTTCAGTTTCCAGCGGCAGAATCATCAGGATTCACGTCACAATATGTAAACGGGAATGAATACACCACCAAAGGATTTGAAGTTTCTCTTGGTTTGGTTCCGGTAAAAACGGCTGATTTTAGCTGGAAAACCTTGATCAACTGGAGCACGTATGAACAAAAACTGACTTCCATTTATGATAATATGCCCAACTATCAAAACATTAAGTTGGGTGAAAGAATGGACAGCTATTACGATTACACATGGCAAAAGTCTCCGGACGGAAAAGTCATTCTGGATGCCAATTCAGGAATGCCGACAAGAGCCAATGCACCAAGTAACCTGGGACATTTCAATCCGGACTGGACTTTTGGTTTCAACAATACTTTCAAATACAAGAAATTTACTTTAAATATCGGAATTGACGGAAGCATTGGAGGTGTGATGAGGTCGCAGGTTGTTGAAAAGATGTGGTGGGGAGGAAAACATCCTAATTCTGTAGCGTATAGAGATCTTGAGTATGCAAATCCGGGAACGTATTATTTTGTACCGGATGGAGTTAATTACAATCCTGCAACCGGTCTTTATACTCCGCACACAAAAGCTATCAGTTTCCAGGACTGGGCACAAAACTATCCATACCAGGCAAGGGTAACGCAGGATGAAAGTGAAGAGTTTGCAAACGTTTTTGACAGAACCTTCATCAAGCTGAGATCTGTAGTATTGGAGTATGATTTTTCTTCATTACTAAACCCGAAAGGAATGGTAAAAGGTTTCACGGCCAATATTTCTGCCTACAATCTGGCAATGTGGAAAAAATCCAAGAACCTTTATTCGGATCCTGATTTCCAGATCAGATCAGGTAGAAGTGGAGATATTGCTAATGATATTCAGGATCCGTCCAGCAGATGGTTCGGAATCGGTTTTAATCTTAAGTTTTAACTAAAAAGTACGTCAACAATGAAAAATAATATCAATAAAGAGAAAATGCAAAAAGGTAAAACAGCAAAATGGCTCATGAGGTCTATATTTGCTGCAGGACTTCTGACATTGGCTTCTTGTGAAACCAGCCTTGATACCATCAATGAGAATCCTAATGACCAGGCCAGCATTGATCCTAAAAACCTACTGACCTTCGTTGAAAAATATACATTTCAGGTGAATGGTGATAATATGTATGCTTCAAGAATGATGATTGGTACGGATGGTGAAAATTCGTATCAGTATATGAAGTGGAATGATGCTTCTTTTGAAGTCTACACAAAAGGGTTGTTGAATACAGGAAAAATGATGCAGGAAGCGGAGAAGAGAGGAAATAAAAATTATCTGGCTATCGGAAAGTTTTTAAGAGCCTATCATTTTTTCAACATCAGTTTAAAAGTGGGAAGTGCTCCATATTCTGAAGCAGCAAAAGGTGAATCCGGGATTACACAGCCTAAATATGACACTCAGGAAGCCGTGATGTCCGGAATTTTATCAGAATTAAAAGAAGCCAATGATCTTATTAATACCAATGATAAAATTGAAGGTGACATTGTGTACAACGGAGATGCTTTAAAGTGGAAAAAGCTGATCAATTCTTTCCGTCTGAAAATTCTGATCACTTTATCCAAGAAAAATACGGTAGGAAATTTTAATATTGCTACAGAATTTGCCTCTATTGCAGGAAGCCAGTCTTTAATGACTTCTATTGCTGACAATGGTGAGCTTAAATTTGCAGATGCTGCAGACAGCAGATATACCATGTTTAATAACAGCGGATATGGTTCCAGCTTATATATGGCAGATTATTTCATCAATATGTTCAAAGACAGGCATGATCCACGTCTGTTCACTTTTGCAGCACAGACTACAGGAGCAAAAGAAGCAGGAAAAGCCATCACAGATTTTACAGCTTATAACGGAGGGAATCCTACTTCTCCTTACTCTGACAACGCTGCTCTGATCACGGCTAAGAATATCTCTAAAGTAAACGACCGTTTTTATAAAGATCCTACCAATGAACCAGCTTCTGTATTAAGTTATTCAGAACTTGAATTTATTCTGGCTGAAGCTACGGCAAGAGGCTGGATTTCGGGATCGGCAAAAACTCATTATGATAATGCGATCAAGGCCAGTTTCAGTTTTTATCAGACCTATGTAAAAAACCAGGGACAATATTTCTCAGGATTTGATGTGAATCAGTATCTGGCAACGCCTTTGGTTGTTTATAATAATGCTGATCCTTTACAAGCCCAGCTGGAAAAAATCATGACTCAAAAATACATGACGATGTTCCATCAGGCACAATGGACTTCTTATTATGACTATTTAAGAACAGGATATCCCAACTATCCCCTAAAAGCAGGAGTAGCAGCTCCTTTCAGATTCAGATATCCGCAATCGGAATACAGCTATAACAGCAATAATTTAAAAGCTGCTTTGAGTGCCCAATATGGAGGAAATGATAATATTAACTCTAAACCCTGGTGGTTACAGTAGAAATCTGATTAATTTTATATAAAACAAAGAAACCGCAGGAAAATCCTATTAACTTGCGGTTTCTTTCTTATTACGATTGAATATGAACAGAAGAGAATTTTTAGAAAAATCAAGTCTTTTATTAGCGGGATTAGGAACTTCAAGTGTTCTGCATCCTTCCATTTTAAAAGCTCTGGCTATTGATCCTGCTGCCCAGTCTACGTTTTATGATGCGGAACATGTGGTAATTCTGATGCAGGAAAACCGATCATTTGATCATGCATTCGGTGCGCTCAAAGGAGTAAGAGGTTTTTTAGATAAAAGAGCCTTTGTAAAACAGGATGGACATTCTGTTTTCTTTCAAAAGAATGATGAGGGAAAATATGCATCTCCTGCCCGTCTGGATTTGAGAAATACAAAATCAACCTGGATGAGCTCACTGCCGCATTCATGGGCAGATCAGCAAAAAGCGCTGAACAAGGGAAAATATGACCAATGGCTTCAGGCTAAAGCTTCTGGAAATAAAGATTACAAAAATATTCCACTGACATTAGGATATTATAACCGTGAAGACCTTCCGTTTTATTATCAGCTGGCAGATGCATTTACCATCTTCGATCAGTATTTCTGCTCTTCACTTACCGGGACTACTCCAAACAGATTATTCCTTTGGTCCGGAACCTTGAGGGAACAGCAAAACGGAAAAGTAAAGGCCAATGTTGTGAATGAAAATATTGACTATGACAAAGCGAGACAGGCCAAATGGAAAAGCTTCCCGGAAATTTTAGAACAGCAGAATGTTTCGTGGAGAATTTATCAGAATGAAATCAGTCTTCCAAAAGGAATGTCCGGAGAGCAGGAAGCTTGGCTGAGTAATTTTACGGATAATCCTATTGAATGGTTTTCAAAATTCAACGTTAAATTTTCAAAAGGATATTACCAGAATATTCCTAATATCATAGCGTATCTGAAGCAGGAAATTGAAAAAAATCCTAAACAGAAAGAAAGGCTGGAAACTATGCTCGCTGAAGTTCAGGAAGATCAGGTGAAATATCATCCGGACAATTATTCAAAACTTTCAAAAGAAGAAAAAAACCTTCACGAAAAAGCCTTCACCACCAACTCCAATGATCCGGATTACTGGAAACTGGAAATCGGGAAGGATGAAAACGGGGAAAGGCTGGTTGTTCCGGAAGGTGATGTCCTGTTCCAGTTCCGAAAAGATGTGGAAGAGAAGAAACTCCCGCTGGTTTCCTGGCTGGTAGCTCCTGAACATTTCTCAGACCACCCGGGATCACCATGGTACGGTGCATGGTATATTTCTGAGGTTTTGAATATTCTTACCAAAGATCCTGAAACCTGGAAAAAAACAATATTTATCATCAATTATGATGAAAACGACGGATATTTTGATCACGTACTGCCTTTTGCACCGCCTGTAAATCCGAGCCAGCCTATTGATATGAACGGAAAAGAAGGGGTGGAATATGTGGATCAGTCCCAGGAATATATGTCGAATCCTTCTCTAAAAAATTATGAAAAGATCGAAGGAACGGTTGGATTAGGCTACAGAGTCCCAATGATTATTGCTTCACCATGGACAAAAGGAGGTTTTGTAAATTCTGAAGTATCAGATCATACTTCCGTTCTGCAGTTCCTGGAAAATTTCATCATGAAAAAATATAAGAAAAATGTTCATGTTGACAATATCAGTGACTGGAGAAGAGCAGTATGCGGAGATCTTACATCCGCCTTCAATTCTTCCAATGTAAAAGCTCCACAGATGAATTACCTGGATCAGAAAGAGTATGCCAAGACCATCAATGCGGCTAAAAACAAACCTGTCCCGGATCTGAAATGGTATTCTGAAAATGAACTTAACGGTAATTTACTTGAGATTCAGGAAAGGGGTTTAAAACCTTCAAATCCGCTTCCGTATCATTTCCACGTCAATTTGGAAGGTGAGCAGATTAAAATGACCAATTTAAAAGAGAATGGAGTTCCATTATTAATCTATGACAGAACTCAATTCAATAGTACCCATTATCATTTTTCATATGCCCTATATTCAAAACAAGAATTGTCCCATCCTGTACATTCCGGAGCTTATGATTACGAAATTTTTGGTCCCAATGGCTTTTTCAGGAAGTTCAAGGGGAATAATATTCCCGAGCTGGAGATCATTCTGATAAATATGACCTCAAAAAATCAGGTGGAGCTTATTATCAGAAATAATAAAAATAAATCTATCCATTTGGAAGACTTATACGGAAAAACTCAAAAAATAATCACGGTGCAAAAGCCGGAGGAAAAAATCATTATCGATCTCGATAAATATAAAGGCTGGTATGATTTGAAATTAACATTTAATGAATATCTATGGCATTTTGCCGGAAGAATAGAGACCGGAAAAGTTTCTGTTTCTGATCCACATTGGGCATAAAAAAATGTTTAAAATATTGATAAAAATCCTGTACATATTGGTACAGGATTTTTTTGAGTTATTTTTTAAATATAATGCATTACATAACGTAAATAATCATCAATATAAAAATTATAATATATTTTTTTCACAATATGCTGAATTTTGTTATATTCACTTAACTAATTATTAGCATCATGAAAAAATTAAATTTAACTATTGCAATGTCTTTATTTGCGATTGCTCTGTCTGTAAATCTGAGCGCGCAGGATACCAATACAGACAATCATACAGTCACAATTTCTATTCCTGAAGTTGCACTGGTAGATATTGAGCCGTCTGCCACAAAAAACATTACTCTTGGATTTACAGCGCCTACAGAAGCAGGAAATCCTATCGTTCCGGCAACAGCCAACACTACTTTATGGCTTAATTATTCATCCATTAAATCTGTTGCAGATCCTACCCGTAATATAAGTGTAACAATGAATGCTATCATTCCCGGAGTTGATCTTCAGGTAACAGCAGCAGCAGCTACCGGAGCAGGAGCAGGAACATTGGGAACATCTGCTGGTCTGTTGACATTAAGTGCTGCCAACCAGACTATCATTTCAGGAATCGGAAGTGCTTATACAGGAAATGGTGCCAACAACGGACACAATCTTACGTATGCAATTGCTGCAGGAAGTGGCCCTGGAGGGGTAGCAGCCTATGCAGATTTACAGGCGACAGCCACTGTAGCAGCTACCGTTACTTATACAATATCAGATAATTAGAATTTAAAATACATTTTATTCTCTATTTCAAAAACAAGAAGAAATTGTCATTCAGTTTCTTCCTGTTTTTGTATTACTCATCATTTAACTCCAAACTTTATATAATGATAAAGCGTATTCTTCTCTTGATCATCTTGATTTTGCAGTTTAGCTTTTTACATGCGGGCATTGTGATTCTCAACGGGCTTACGCATTCTTACAAAATTGAAAACGGAAAGGTTTACAAAGGAAAGGTAGCCATTGAAAACACAAGCAATACTCCCCAGAGTGTAAAATTATTTTTACAGGACTTTGCTTACCATGCTGACGGAACGATCAATTATTCGGCTTTGCATACAAATAAACGGACGAATGGAGAATGGATAAAACTCAATACCAACCTGGTTACTCTGAAAGGTAAGGAGAAAACAGAGGTCTTTTATGAGATTACGGTACCCAATCAAGCCAGAGATTCCGGAAGCTATTGGAGTGTCATTATTGTAGAACCAGTAGAGGATATAAAGCCCAGCGACAATAAAGCAGGAGTGAACATCACTTCTGTGATACGCTACGCTATCCAGGTCATTACAGATTTTGAAACAGAAAAGGCCAAACCGGACCTTAAGTTTGAAAGTGTAAAAGTAGAAAAACAGGAGGGAAAGCAAACTGTGAAGATTGCCATAGCCAATAATGGGAATCTTTACTGCAAACCGACAACAGCCATAGAAATCTATAACCGTAAAACGGGTGAAAAAATAGGAACGTATTCAAGTTTAACAATGGGACTGCTGCCTGATACCTCCAAAACATTTTACATCGATATCAGTAAAATACCACCGGACAAATACAAAGCCGCCATAATAGCTACGGATGAAGAGGAGAATGCATTTGCACTCAATGTGGAATTAGAAGTAAAAAATGATTAGAACTTGGACTTTATTTATTATCATCTTATTATTCCCGATATTTATTTTTTCTCAACAGCAATCCAACCGATTGTCCAGTAAAAAAGATAGCATATTACCGGGAATGTCAACTTCTATTCCTTTTACATTAGAAAATAATTCGGATGAAAACAGGACTTATGAGATATCAGTTACTACTTCAAGTCCTTCTATAACACCCATTTTAGCAAAAGGAGAATTTCAGATCGCTGCCCATGAAATATCAGCTTATCTGGTCCCTTTGCGTATTGCAACAGAAACAAGCCAGGGCAGTTATTCTGTATCACTGAGCATTACTGACCGGAATAACGGGATATCCTTTACGAAAACATCAAAAATAACAGTTTCAGGAAACAGAAATATTTCCCTTACTGCTCTGAATTCACCCGAGTTTGTAAGGGCCGGAGAAACGATCCGAGCTTCTTTTCTTTTAAAAAATAATGGCAATATAACAGAGGATATTCATCTTGAAAGTAAAAATGCCATTCTTGACAATGAGGCTTCATTAGTACTGGAACCCAATGAGTCAAAAATCATTACGATACACAAAGTAACAAACCCTGAACTCAGTCAAAATGAATTCCAGAACCTTAATCTTTCGGTATACTCAAAAGGTAATCTTAAAGAAACTCAAAGTGTTTATGTAAGTACTCAGGTGATATCAGTAAAACCATCTGAAAACGATATTTATCACAGACTTCCTGTTGCTCTTTCATTATCTTTCATAGGAATGCAGAATATGGGGGTTTACAATGATGGTTTTCAGGGAGAAATTTATGGTAAAGGAACACTGGATAAAGACAACAAAAACCAGATTGAATTCCGGGCGGTTACCCACAACCCTGTAGATCTCAATACATTTACCCAGTATGAAGAATATTTTGTAAATTATAAACGGGATAACTTCTTTATTCATCTTGGTGATAAAACGTATTCTTCATCTTATTTAACAGAGTTCGCAAGATATGGCCGCGGGGCAGAAATCCGGTATGATTTTAATAAAGTGAGTCTGGGCGGTTTTTATAATCATCCCAGGTTTTTCAGAGATATTAAGGATGAATTTAATATGTATTCCACCTTCAAAATCCGGAAAGAATCAGAACTTTCGGTCGGATATCTTTACAAGACTCCAAGAAAAGAGGAAATCCGATATGGAGATCTGAGGCTTGATTCTGATGCTCATCTTCCTTATGCCAAAGGAAAATTCAAGATCTCAAGAAACCTTAATATTTCCGGAGAATTGGCCTACAGTAAAACAAAAAAAACGGATGGAACCGCTTATATGCTGCAGGCTGATGCTATTTTTGAAAAGTTCAGCGGAAGTTTAATGTATGTAAAAGCAAGTCCTGAATTTGCAGGATATTTTACGAATACAAATACTTTTAACGGAAACATTAATTACAAAATTTCCAGAAAGCTCAGTGCTTTTGTCAACTATACACAGGATGTGAAAAATTTTCAGAGAGATACTCTGTTTTTAGCAGCTCCCTACAGACAGTATTTACAATATGGCGTACAATATAAATACCGCTCCAATGGGTCCGTTATCCTTAACAGCGGTTATCAAAAGTACCAGGATCGTTTAGAACCCAAACAGTTTGATTACTATGAGCGCTTTTTCAAGGTAAGTATTGATCAGCAGATCGGAATGTTTCAAGTGAATGTTGAAGGGCAGTTTGGCAAAACAGACAATTATCTGACAGGATTTAGTGGTAATTCAAGTTTTTATTCTGCGAATCTTTCATTTCAAAAATTCAGAACCTATTTTAATGTATTCGGAAGCTATGCCATCAGTTCGAGATACCAGCTGCAGAACCAGAAACAGCTTTATTATGGAGCAAGAATTTACAGCCGTTTTTCTGATCAGACTACTTTAAGTATTTTCTATCAGAACAATTATATGCCTGAAGAATATTTTAAAGACAGAAATTTATTTGAACTTCTCTTCCACCAGCAGCTATTTCCCGGAAATGAAATTGATCTTTCCGGCAGATATTCATTACAGAGAGGAGAAATTGGGGATAAAGATTTTATATTCTCCATGCGCTATACATGGCGTCCCAATGTTCCGGTACAGAAAACAGCTGAATATATTTCGTTATCCGGAAATATCAGTAATCTTGGGATAAAAAAGACAGAAGGGATAAGATTAATGCTGGGAAGTTATTTGTCAGTTACCGATCAGGAAGGAAATTATGTATTCAAAAATGTGATTCCAGGCAATTATTTTCTGGAGATCGACCGTTCAACAACAGAGATCAATGATATTCCCACATTGGCTTTTCCGGCAGCGCTTTCTCTGAGTAACAAAGAAAATATTTTTAATTTCGGATTAACGACAGCGGCTAGTGTTCAAGGTCATATTCAGTTTATAGAAACAGAAGATAAAGATCAGACCGGACTTATTGAACTGCTCGCTAAAAAAGAGAAAAAGAAAAAAGAAAGTATTATTATAGAAGCTACAGGCAAGGATCAGACCTACCGCAAAATATGCTTTATTGGTGAGGATTTTGATTTTACTTATCTCAGACCTGGAGACTGGACGGTTAAAGTCTATCGCAATGGTCTTGATAAACGTTATAAAGTCTCGAACGACAAATTTCAATTTACGCTTAATCCTTCAGAAACAAAAAAATTAAATATTCATATTGTCAAACAACAAATAGAAATAAAATACCAGCAGGAATCCTTAAAGGTAGGATATAATGAAATAAAAAAGAAAAAATGATTTTAATCCGTTCCCTATTGTTATTAGCGTCTTTTATCTTGTCAGGACTAATCTATTCCCAGACTACTGTCACTATGACTTTACCTGTCGTAACTTTAATGGATATAGAGCCCACAGGAAATTTTACGCTCAATTTCACTTCCCCCACCGAAGCAGGAAATGCCATTGGTAATCCGACTCCCAATACCTCAAAATGGATAAACTACACTTCCGCTATTGCACCCGGAGGGCTTACCAGAAGAATTACAGCATCTGTCAATAAAGTTATTGCAGGGGTTAATATAAGATTACAGGCTGCCGCCGCTTCCGGAGCAGGAGCAGGAACTCGGGGAACTTCCTCAGGGCAGGTTACTCTTACCACAACTCCTGTTACAATTATTAGCGGGATCGGAGGTGCCTATACAGGCAATGGAGCCAATAATGGCCATGCTCTCACCATTTCTTTAACGACCAATACTTATGCTAACTTAATTGCACAAGCTAATACGGCTGTTGTAATTGTCTACACTATCACAGAATAAAATTGAAAAATGAAAATCATTAGTTGCTTTTTCAGAAAAATACGCTTAAAAAAATATGTAAGCAGCATCCTTTTAACGATTGGCAGCTTCATTGGTGCACAAACTATAAATGTGGGCGGCAGTAATTGGACTGTAAGTGTACCAACTATTACAGAAGCCGGAACCAACTATGCCGGAACGTATGAAAGTGCAACTAATTTGATCACGTTATCCGGTACATTACCCGGGTCTTTCCTAAATCTACTCACAAGTGGAGCAGCCAGAGTAAGTGTGCACCATACTCCTACCACATGGAACAGCAATTTACACCTTTATGCCAAAAGGAGTGGCGGGACAACTAATATCAGCGGACTTTGTCTTGGCTGTACTGCAACTATCAATGGTGGCACAACCTATGTAGAAATACCACAAGCTGTAGCTACAGCATTCTTTACAATAAATTTTTCGGGAGTTTTGGGATTGGGTAATAGTGTCACTTATTCGGCTATCAACGGGCAGCTTCAAATAAGTGGTGTTTCTGTAATAGTTCCTGCAACAACTTATAACACACAGGTAGTTTTCACGATAGGTCCCAATTAATAACTGTTTTTAAATAGTATTAAAAAATCAAAATGCCATAAATGGAAACCGTTTCTTTACTGAAGCGGTTTTTTGTTTCTATATGAGTATAATAAGACAGATTCCGGCTGCTTTTATCTTATGATCGTAGGTAGACTATATTTTATATAAGATAGGCGGTGTATGAGCTTAAGAATAATAATATTTCAGGAGCCTTTTCCCGCTATCCATTCATACACCTCACGCTAAAGCTCTCCAACTCTCCAACCTGCAACTCTCCTACGCAAGCTGCGGGGTAACCATTACTATCGGGGCTAGGGGACGAGACGGATTATGAATGATGCGTTATGAATTATGAGTGGTGGGATCCGAGATTCGGGTTGCGTGTTGCGAGTTCCGGGGGTTTGCATTACGTTTTCTTGAGTTCTGCTTAATACAGATTCATTATATTCAATAGAAATGATTTATCCTTTTTTCATCAAAAGCTCTCCATGATCATCTGCGAAAATCCGCGTCCTCTGCGGTTAAACTAATATTTATTCAATAGGAGCGGGCTTTAGCCCGTTCTCATGTAAAAGCAATATTTCCATATGGCTTCAGCCCAAACTTAGAGTTGATGCATCTTTATAAAATTTAAAAGGTATTGTTGAGACTCCTGCGGAGTGACAATTGGGGGGATGGTAAACGGTAATAGTGACAGCAAAGAAAAATATCAGCACTAAGGATGAATAATCAATAGCATCTATCATTACTGATTACCCATTATTTATGAGTCCCTGTGTTCAGCTGTACTGTATGCTCTGTCCTGTTAAGTATACAAGCTGTAGGTATATAGATATATAGCTATAAAGCAAAAAAAATCCTTTATCTGATGATAAAGGATTTTTTAAAAATAAAATAAAAACTGGCGGCGGCCTACTC
>NZ_VTRU01000010.1 GCF_008274625.1 Chryseobacterium panacisoli
GATGTCAGAAAATTTTCAATCGATGAAATAATGGAGCTTCCTGAGAACAGGATTGTTCTGCCTATAAGGGTTGATCAAGATGGAAACAATCAGATTGAGATTATTCCCCAAAAAGCTTCTATGGGCTACCTGAATGGCTATGGAGATCCTGAATACATTGAAAGTCTGGAGACCATATCATTGCCTTTTTTAAAAGGTGGCAAGTTTAGGGCATTTCCAGCTGACGGAGATTCAATGCCCCCCTATAAGAACGGAACCTATATCGTAGGAAAATATGTAGAAAATCTTTCGGATTTGAAAACGGACAGAACGTATGTTTTCATTACCACCAATGATGGTATCAGCTACAAAAGATTTCAGTTTCATGAAGCAGATGGTATATGGGTGAAGGCTGACAATCAATTTTATGAGCCTTATAAGATACCATTGACTGAAATTAAAGAAATCTGGGAATTTGCCTGTAGTATTAATACCAAAGAATATGAACCTGATGAATTTTCAGAACATCACATTCAAAATTTTATCACAGAGATTAAAACTGATATCAAACAGATCAAAGAAAAAATGGGAGATAAGAATTGAATTCATTTTGAGTAAATGGCATAATCAAAAAACTTCCCCGAAGGGAAGTAAAAACACAAATGATGAAAAAAAAATCCCGAAGTAGCGGGATATTACTAAGATAAATATTTTAATTTAAAGTTGAATGATCCAGCTGAGTTTATTTGATGCAGAAGAGTTGTATGAGTTTCCAAAAGACCTTTTGGAATACAAAGAATTTCCTGAACAGGGAAGAAGCAGATTATAATTTTATTTGTTAAAATATACTAAAAAGTATATTTTTTTTGTTTTCGAAATATACTTTTTAGTATATTTGCAAAGTAAAATTGAAAACGATGTTGACAAAAGCAGAAAAAACGAAGTTATTTATCTTAGAAACAGCAAGCCCCCTTTATAATGAGAAAGGCATTTCTGGTGTGAGCATAGATGACGTTTTGGAAGCGACGAAATTAACAAAAGGCTGTATTTACGGGCATTTTAATGGAAAAGATGATCTATCCGAACAGGTTGTGGACTTTTCATTAAAAAAAATATCACAAAAGCTGGCTGGTATTGTTTCCCAAGGTAAAACAGCAGAAGAAAAGGTTTTTTTGTATCTCGATTTTCATAAGAATCCCATTGATACCTATATTGCCGGTGGCTGTCCTATCTTTAATACTGCTGTTGAAGCAGATGATCATTTTCCTTCCATTAAAAAGAAAGTGGCAACAGTTTTGGAAACCGGCCTGCAAGGTATTTCAAATATTTTAAAAGAAGGTATTGTTAACGGTGAATTTTCAGATGAACTCAATGCGGACATTTTTGCGTTTAAAATATTGTCGGCTGTGGAAGGTGGCATTGTTTTAAGTAGAACCATGGATTCGCAAAAATTAATGATCGAACTTATAAAAGACCTTAAGAAAGAATTAAAACGATATACGCTGTAATTTTTTTTGATTTAAAATATACTAAAAAGTATATTTTGGAAAATTTTAGAAATCAATTCAAAAAAGAACTTATTACATACATAAAATATCATTAAATATTAAATAAATTCAATCCAATGAAAACAACAGGAAATACAATATTCATTAGTGGCGGAAGTGCCGGAATAGGGTTGGCTATTGCTAAAAAATTAAATGCTGTCGGAAATAAAATCATCATCAACGGACGTAATGAAGAACGTCTTCATAAAGCTTTAGCAGAACTAAAAGATGCGGTAGCAATTCAGGGTGATTTATCAATTGAAGCCGATAGGATCCGTATTGCAGAAGACTTGAAAGCGAATCATAAAGATGTTAATATTATCATCAACAATGCAGGAGCAGCTTTTGGATATCTACTGAGTGAAACAACCAATGCCCATGAAAAAGCATTGATTGAAATGAACACCAACTATTTTGCAATCATTCATTTTACAGAATTAATGATTCCGCACTTATTGGAAAAAGAAGAATCTGCTGTGGTGAATGTATCATCCATCGCAGTATATGGAAGTCATAAATTCTTACCAACTTATGGAGCAACTAAAGCAGCGTTACATAGTTATACAACGGCTTTAAGACAAACTTATGAAGAACAGAAAAATCTCCAGATCTATGAAGTTTATCCTCCATTGGTCAATACAGAATTTTCTGCTGAAATTGGTGGGGCGGCAGGAATTCAGCCAAGTGAAGTGGCAGATGAACTATTCATTGGATTAAAAACTAACCTATTTGATATTCCGGTAGGAGATACAAAGTCCTATGCAAACGCAATCGGTGAGGCAATGTCGAAATTAACGCATGCATAAATACTAATACTACTGATCATTTGAAGTTAAATATGGAAGATGATCGGTATATTTCATATTTAAATTTTAAAGTGATGAACTTAAAAAATAAAACAATACTTATTACGGGAGGGGCTTCTGGAATTGGTTTGGAAGCAGCAAAGCAGTTTTTGACTCTAGGAAATAAGGTGATTATTACCGGACGGAATTTACTCAAGCTAGAGGAAGCAAAAAAAAAGTATCCAGAGTTAACAATCATCCAATCGGATGCTGCAAACCCGCAGAACGCAATTGCGTTATTTGAAAAAATAAAGGATCTAGGTGGCATCGACATTTTATATAATAATGCCGGTGTGGGGGTAGCTCCATTGAATTTAGGTATCCAGAGCGATAAACATTTACAAGGAGCGATGTATGAAATGGAAGTCAATTATTTTGGAGTTATACGGTTAAATAATCTTTTTATGGATATGCTTAAGTCCCGAAATGAAGCTGCAATTATCAATACCACTTCTATTCTTAGTATTGTTCCTTCTGTTTTGGAAGCTACTTATTCAGCCACAAAAACGGCATTATCTTTTTATACCAAGTCTCTGAGATCACATTTAGAATTTATAAATAGCTCAGTGAAGGTCTTCGAATTACTTCCACCACTGGTAGATACCGATATGGTCGCAGAAAGAAAAGATAAAAAGATGCCCATTAGCCTATTTGTTGAGGAACTTATTAAAGGACTCGAAAAAGATAGATTGACAATTCGTGTAGGTGATTCCAAATCATTATTTTTTCTTAACCGGATTGCGCCGGATAAAGCCTATCAATTGGTTAATAAGAAAGAACATTATCAATCTATCCAATAAAATAAAATTTATGAAAGCATTTGTAGTTCAAAACTATGGTAAGAAAGAAGAGCTAACATTACGTGAAGTTAGTAAACCTATACTCCGCGAAAATGAGGTCATGGTTGAAATCTATGCGGCAGGCCTCAATCAGCTGGATACTAAAATTCTGTCCGGTGAATTCAAAATGATTTTACCGTATAAAACACCATTCATTCTCGGTCATGACCTGGCCGGTATTGTCATTGAAACAGGTTCAAAGGTTACAAAGTTTAAAATTGGAGACGAGGTTTACGCCCGTCCTTCAGACCATCATATCGGAACCTTTGCTGAATACTTAGCTGTTGAAGAAACAGATCTGGCATTGAAGCCCCAAAACCTTTCCATGGATGAAGCAGCCGGTGTTCCTCTCGTGGCTTTGACAGCTTGGCAAGCTTTGGTAGAAATAGGGAAATTAAAAAAAGGACAAAAAGTTTTTATACAGGCAGGATCCGGAGGAGTTGGTATTGTTGCTATTCAGTTAGCTAAATATCTAGGCGCTACTGTTGCCACTACAGCTGGAAAAGCAAGTTTTCCAATGCTTAAAGAATTAGGTGCTGATGTTTTAATTGATTACAAAACGCAGGATTTTGAAACAGTTTTGAAAGACTACGATTTAGTATTAAACAGTCAGGATACCAAAACCCTGAAGAAATCCCTAAATGTGGTAAAAACAGGAGGGAAGGTAATTTCTATTTCAGGTCCTCCTACACCAGCATTTGCACAAGAAATTGGCGCTTCATGGATCATTCGTTCAGTATTATCACTTCTAAGTTTCGGTGTGAGGAAAAAAGCAAAAAGGCAAGGTATTGATTATGAGTTCTTATTCATGAAATCAAGTGGAAAACAACTTGGACAAATTACGAAACTCATTGAAGATGGAACACTTAAAATTGTGGTAGAGAAGGTTTATCCATTTTCACAAACGAATGAGGCTCTAAATCACGTGGCAAGTGGAAGAGCAAAGGGAAAGGTTGTAATAAAAATAAAATAACAAAGCTTATCGCATCTTCACTTTCGCTGATTTTGCGTAATATCAATATGCCATTTGAATTGAAGAATTATTAGGTTTACACCCAATTTACATCCACTGACCCATAGTTTTTTCTTTATTTCGAACGAGAAGATTTACCAAGTCATGGACAAATTTTAATTATTTTTGTATATGAAAATTTCTGATGGAAAATTGTCTAAAACACTTCAAAGCAATGGTGTGAAAACAAATAGAATAACAAGTGACACAGATGCCTTTCATATAGTTGACCTAAGCACAACAAATAATACTTTGTTTCCATTGGAGTATAGCCGTAAAATATTTTACACGGCTACTTTACTTCAGGGTAGTTATCAGCTCGAATTTGAGGATAGAAATATTGAGATTTCTGGGAATTCTTTACTTTTCACGACTACCAAAATACCTTTTGGCATACATGCTATTGATGATGGCTACAAAGGATTAAGCTGCATATTTAAAGAGGAATTTATCACCAAAGCGAACAGTGGATACCGTTTGCTCGAATTTCCAATCTATAAACCAGGAAGACAGAATATCTATTCCCTCACAGAAGCGCAGACCAAAAATTTTATAGATATCTACACTAAAATAGATAACGAATCAAAATCTGACAGTGACTTTAAAGTCAATCTTCAACGAAACTACCTGCTCGAAATCATTTTCAATGCCCAAAAACTCGAGGTGGTCAGTTCATTTGTGAAAACAAATAGTACGGCCGAGGTTATCGCCTGTTCCTTTATCAGATTGTTAGAATCACAATTTCCGATAGAATCGCCACAAGACATTATAAAATTAAAAACTTCAAAAGATTTCGCAGATGGACTGGCACTGCATCCGAATTACTTGAACCGACAAGTGAAATTATCTAAGGGCAGGACAGTAAGTGATATTATCGCAGGACGGCTGGTACAAGAGGCAAAGATTCTATTAAAGTTAACCAATTGGCAAATTGCGGAAATCTCATCCGTACTCGGTTTCGAAGAGCCGTCACATTTCAATCTGTTTTTTAAAAAACATGCAAATGCTTCTCCTACGGAATACAGGAAATTGAAATAAGGAATAGTTGTGCGCTTTAAAGCATCCTTGAAAGTTTGATTTTAGTAAGGATTGGTTTTAATTATGCTAGCTACAGTTGTACCTTCCATTCTACCTTTGCATAATAATTAAAAAGATTTTATATGACAAAGATAGCATTAGTGACTGGAGCCAATAAAGGCATTGGTTTTGAAACAGCGAAACAACTAGCACAACAGAACATCAAGGTTTTATTAGGAGCAAGAAATGAAATGGAAGGCAAAAGGGCAGAAGAGACGCTGAGAGGCCTATCGTTAGATGTGACCTACATAAAATTGGATATCAGTGATTCGGCTGATATCGAAAATGTCAGAAATCTTATTGAAAGTGAATATGGTGCATTGGATATTCTGGTCAACAACGCAGCTGTATTTCTGGACAGTTCATGGTTCGGAAACAACACAGAAACTGTTCCGATACAGACTCTTCGAGATACTTTTGACATCAATTATTTTGGTACAGTGGAGCTGACTCAGGCATTATTGCCGGCAATCAAAAAAAGCAAAGCTGGACGTATCGTCAACATCAGCAGCGTTTCTGGCTCTTTCGGAGCTCATTTGGATGAATCCCATTGGCTGTATGCTTTGAAGCCTTATGCTTACAGTGCTTCAAAAACAGCTCTAAACCAGTTTACAGTATTTTTAGCCAATGCACTTCGGGAGACCAATATAAAAGTAAATGCAGCAAGTCCTGGATGGGTACAGACTTCCATCGGCTCAGAGCAAGCGCCACTTACACCTGAAGAAGGTGCGAAAACAGGTGTTTCATTAGCCCTGCTAAATGAAGATGGACCAACTGGAACATTTTCCCAGTCCGGTGAGCCTTTACCCTGGTAAAAAAACTATTGCTCCTTAAGAGCCTGAAGCAGATATTATAAAGTGGTCTTTTCATCAAGCCACCCAGAACGATCATAAGATTTCCGTTATATAAAAATATATATGCGTAAATTTAGGACAATTTGCGCATATTTTCGTTTGTGAACTTGACAGGAGGCTATTCAAACTCTTTTTTTACAGATTTAGAAAACATTGTAAGATGAAAATGAACAACGTTCAAAAAATATTTTTATATTTGCATCATAAATCATCTTATGAGTATCAGCGAAAGAAAACAGAAGGAGAAAGAGGCACTAAGACTGCTGATTCTAAACGGAGCTAAAAAGCTTTTCGTTGAAAAAGGTATTGAATATACCACGATCAGGAATATAGCTGATGAGATCAATTACAGTGTGGGTACTGTCTATGTTTATTTCAAAGATAAGAATGCGATCTTCCACGACCTTCATTCCATCGGATTTCAGGAGTTGGGGCAGTACTTCAATGAGCTTTTTAAAATAGAAGATCCAATGAAGAGACTGAGAAAAATGGGATTCGTCTACATCAAATTTGCGATGGAAAATTCTGAAATGTATGATCTAATGTTTAATCTGAAAGCTCCGATGGATTATCTAGAGGAACAGAAGAATAATCTGTGGCCAGAAGGAACTGAGACGTATGGCTACTTAAAAAAAACGGTGGAGGAGTGCATGAAGCAAGGCCATTTTAATGGTCATAATTCGGAAGCATTGTCTTTTATGATCTGGAGTTTGGTTCACGGTATGTGCTGTCTGGAGATCCGTCACAGAACCAAAGGCATTAAATTCAGCAGTCCGGAAACTATTCTGTCAGAAGGCTATAACGAATATTTAAAAATATTAGAAAAACTATAAGTTTTTTTTTGCTGAAAAAATGAACATTGTTCAAAATAAAAACAATGTGTAAGTAGTAAGAGATTTAGTTTTCATTAGGAAATTTCAAGACACACATTAAACTATATAAAATAATTATAGACAGAAGATTTTTTATTAAAAATGCATCTCTCGCATTTTTGGCGACTTCCATGCCTTCTGTCTTCTTTAAAAACATTGATATGGACTTAAGTAATCAAAAATTGTACGATACAATTATCGTAGGTGGCAGTTATGCAGGATTCTCTGCTGCCATGACACTCGGACGTTCTTTGAGGAATGTCTTAATTATTGACAGTGGAAATCCCTGCAATAAACAAACCCCTCATTCACATAATTTCTTGACGAGAGATGGTGTACCCCCGGGAGAAATTGCGAAAATTGCCAGGGAAGAGGTTGCCAAATATCCAACCATCGAGTTTTATGATGGTTTCGCAGTGAATGGAAGCAAAATATCGGAGGGTTTTGTGATAAAGACTTCAGATGGCAATTCATTTAAAGGTAAAAAACTGATTTTTGCCACCGGAATTTTAGATTCCCTACACGATATCAAAGGATTCGCAGAAAGCTGGGGAATATCTGTCATACATTGTCCCTACTGTCATGGATATGAAGTCAGGAACAAGAAAACAGCAATTTTAGCAGATGGAGATCGTCTGGTGTATTTTACCTCGTTAATTAAAAATCTGACCGATGATGTCACATTGATTACATCAGAGATAAATGCCAGTAATGCTGACAATATTGCAATCCTTAAAAGAAATGGTGTCAAAATAATTGAGAAAAAGATCTCAGAAATACAACACCACAACGGATATATCGAAAAGGTTATTTTTTATGATGGAACAGCAGAAAGCTTTGAAGCAATGTATGCACCGGTACCATTCCGTCAACATTCTAATATTCCGGAGGAATTAGGATGTGAGTTGACAGATGCAGGTCTGATCAAAATCGATGAATCTCATAAAACTACCTTAGATAGTGTATATGCAGTTGGTGACAATAGTAACATGTTAAGGTCAGTTTCATTGGCAGTATCATCCGGATCGGTAGCGGGAGTGAAAATCAATGGAGAGTTATCTGCTGAAATGTTTAGCTAATCAATCAGGTGATTTATAAGGTGAGGTTATGCTAAATGTCTGAAGCAAGCCATTTATTTTATGCTCCAATAAAATTAATCCACATTTACAATCTTGAGAGAAATTTTGTTGATGTCTTTTGATGGAATTATAAAACAGTCAATTTAGTCTCACTAAATGATTAGAATAATTACCCTTTTTTGAAAAAAATCATGAACAATGTTCAAATTATAAACAATGTATTTAAAAAATAAAAATCTATCAGTAATGTTTCTGTTATGCCTTGGTTTTCTTGGGTATAGTCAAAAACATCTCGACCGATACATAGAAATCGGTCTTGAAAACAACGAAGTGATCAAACAGAAGAACTTTGACATCAATAAAAGTCTGTATGCGCTAAAGGAAGCACAATCATTGTTTTCGCCGAATGTCGCTTTTGTCACAAATTACACCATTGCATACGGCGGAAGAACCATTGACATTCCGATCGGGGATATGCTGAATCCGGTGTACAGCACATTGAATCAGATCACGAATTCCAACGCTTTTCCACAACTCCAGAATCAATCGGTATTGATCAATCCAAACAATTTCTACGATGTTAAACTTCACACGACGATGCCTCTGTTGAATTATGAGATCATTTACAATAAAAAGATCAAGGCGCAGCAAACCACAATGCAAAAGATCGAACTGGAAATCTACCAACGTGAATTGGTCAAGGACATAAAAATTGCCTACTACAAGTATCTGCAATCTGTGGAAGGTATCAGGATCTATGAAAACGCATTGGCCATAGTCAAAGAAAATCAAAGGGTCAACAGATCGCTATTTAAAAATGACAAGATCAACAGAACCGCAGTACTCAGGAGTGATAACGAGGTAACGAGAATCGAAGCGAATCTTGAGACAGCAAAAAACACAAGCAAAAATGCAAAATCTTATTTCAATTTTCTTATAAATCAAAAGCTTGATTCAGAAATCGAAATCGATGAGAATATGGAATTACCAACCGAAATGATCACAGAAAATACGTCAAGCAGAGAAGAATTGAAACAATTGGGACAGGCAAAGGAGATCAATGAAAACGTTTACCAGTTGACGAGATCCAGCTGGTTTCCAAAACTAAGCGGATTTGCAGATTTGGGATTGCAGGATTTTGATTTTAAAGTTGAAAAGTCGTCCCGTTACTATTTCGCAGGTCTGAGTCTGGAATGGAACATCTTTTCAGGTAATAAGAACAGATACAAGCTGAAGCAGGTGGATGAGGACAGCAAAAAGATCAGTTCTCAGATCGACAATGTTAAGCAGCAGCTACTGTTGCAGTTCGAGGTTTCCCAAAATAATCTGAAATCAGCATTGGAACAGTATGAATCGGATAAGAAACAAAAAGATACCGCACAAAAATACAACGGAGATGTTACCAAACTGTACAAAGAAGGAATGGCGATTTACATCGAGTTGCTGGATGCCCAAAATCAGGTGGTCAATACTCAGCTGAACGCCAATATTTCCCTCTATAATTCCTGGATTGCCTTTGCAGAGCTGGAGAGAGCCAATGCCACTTTCAATTTTAATAAATAAAATACTAACTATTATGAATAAAACAATCACAATATCACTGCTTTCTCTTTTCCTCATCATGTCCTGCAAAGAAGAGAAAAAAAAAGTCAAACCATTTGAAAATGCCGAGGTCATTCCCGTTAAAACCACATCGGTCGGTTCTCTGGCGCTTGCCGGAAATATCAGCGCATCAGGTTTGGTGACAACAGAAAACGAAACGACCTATTCCTTCAAGATCGGTGGAGTGGTGAGTGGTGTTTATGTGGAGGAGGGGCAGTTTTTCAGAAAAGGTCAGCTTCTGGCGACCTTAGATGAAACCGAAATCCGTGCCGGTCTGAATCAGTCCGACTTAAATGTTCAAAAGAATGAACGTGATTACAAACGTGCAACCAATTTATATAAAGACAGTGTGTACACATTGGAGCAGGTACAAAATACCAGAACAGGGCTGGACATTGCCCGAAGACAGAAAGATGCTGTTGCTTTCAATGCCAGATACGCAAAAATCTATGCGAGCGCTGACGGCTTCGTTTCACAAAAAATAGCCAACAAAGGTGAGATCGTAGGCCCGGGTTCGCCGGTTTTAATGATCAATGAAACTTTCCACAACAACAATTATTTACTGAAAGTCGGTTTGACAGATACCGAATGGGCATCCGCAAAGGTTGGGCAAAAGGCGGTGGTTACGCTGGACGGTTATCCGGGTAAGAAATTCGACGCCTTTGTGTTTAGAAAATCGCAGTCTGCTGATATGGCGCTCGGATCTTTTCAGGTAGAGCTTAAACTGATGATGAATGACAGCAAACCTGCCGTGGGAATGTTCGGAAAAGCAGAGATCAAAACCGATCATTCTGAGGATTTTATTGTGATCCCCTATAATTCTCTTCTCGAAGCAGACGGAAAAAAAGCCTTTGTTTATGTTGTAGAAAATAGCAGGGTCAAGAAAAGACCGATCACGATCACCAAATTTGAAAACAGCAAAGTTTTCGTTCAGGATGGACTTCAGAAAAGCGATAAAATAGTGATCTCCAATAGTGCCTATCTTAACGAGCAGTCGAACATTAAAATTATTAAATAACAACTGATGAAAATTACAAATTTTGCTGTAAAGAACTACCAGTTCACGTTGATCATGTTTCTTCTCGTTGCCGTAGTGGGTATGCTAACACTGTTCACAATGCCAAGATCGGAAGATCCTGCAACACATCCGCCGCAATATCTGATAACGGTCATTTACCCCGGTACAAGTCCAAAGGATATGGAAGAACAGGTGGTTAAACCGATTGAAAACAAGATCTATGGATTGGAGAATATCGATAAGATCCTGACCACTGTGGAAGATGGTGTCGCTGCGTTTGAAGTTAAATTCAAATATGGTGTTGATGTGGAAAACAAATATCAGGAAATCTCAACAGAAGTCAATGCGCTTAAAAACAGTGAGCTTCCGAAGGACATCTATCAGATCAAAACAGAAAAGATATCCTCGGCCGATGTCAAAATTCTGCAGGTGGCCTTGGTGTCTGAAAATGCTTCGGAGAAAAAAATGCACGATGAAGCCGATAAACTTAAAACAAAACTCGAGAAGATCACCAATCTTAAAAACGTCATCTATTCAGGGATTCCTGAGCAGGAGATCAGAGTAGATCTGAAACTGGATAAATTGGCTCAGCTGAGAATCCCTCTGAATGTCGTGATTGGAAGTTTACAGAGCGAGGCTGCCGACATTCCGGGTGGAAGTATTGATATGGACACTAAAGTTTTCAACGTAAAAACGAGCGGTAAGTTCAAAAATGAGGAAGATGTAGCCAACACAGTTATCTACAATGCCAACGGAAAGATCGTCTATATGAAAGATGTTGCCGAAGTGGGTTACAAATCGCAAACGGTAGATCATATCACGAGGATCAACGGACACCGATGTGTTCTTGTCAGTGCAGGGATGAAGGATAATGTCAATATTACAGATGTTCAGAAAGAATTTGAACCGATCCTTGAGCAGACTGCAAAAGAGCTTCCCGAAAATATCAAACTGGTTAAAAACTTCGATCAGGCGAACATGGTTTTGCAGCGTCTCGGGCATTTAGGTTTTGACTTTGGATTGGCGATTATATTGGTTATTATCACGTTATTGCCTCTGGGGACACGTGCCTCAGTAATCGTAATGATCTCCATTCCTTTGTCACTGGCATTGGGATTAATTGCAATGAACGCACTGGGATTTTCATTAAACCAGTTAAGTATCGTTGGTTTGGTGGTCGCCTTGGGACTGTTGGTCGATGACAGTATCGTGGTCGTCGAGAATATTGAAAGATGGCTAAGGGAAGGGCATTCCAAAAAAGATGCTGTTCTGAAAGGTACCAAACAGATCGGTTTGGCGGTTGTAGGTTGTACCGCGACATTGATCATTGCGTTTCTTCCTCTGGCATTCCTTCCTGATGTTGCAGGAGAATTTATGAGAAGTCTTCCGATGGCAGTAATCACGAGTGTTTTAGCTTCGATGTTGGTCGCGTTGACGTTAGTGCCCTTTCTGGGGAGCAAGTTTCTGAAGACCCACGACCACGAAGGCGGAAATATCTTTCTTCAATACCTTCAGAAATTCCTGACCAATAGCTACAAAGGTATTATGCCTAGAGCTTTGAAATATCCAAAGATAACAATCGGAATCTCATTGGCATTGAGTGTTTTGGCATTTGCGTTATTCAGTTTTACAGGATTTAAACTATTTCCAACCTCTGAAAAACCGATGTTTCTGATCAATATCAAAATGCCTCTTCAATCCAACATTTCCGAAAGTGACCGTGTGGCGAAGATCGTTGAGTCTGAACTGAAAAATCACAAGGAGATCACCTATTATACTTCGAATGTGGGAAAAGGAAACCCTCAAATTTATTACAATGTGCATCCACAGGACAGAAAACCCGATTTTGCCCAGGTCTTTGTTCAGTTGGATGACGAGGCAAAACCAGCTGTAAAGACCGAACTGATCGAAACCCTGAGAGAAAAATTTAAGACAATACCTTACGCAAAAATTGAGGTCAAAGATTTTGAACAGGGAACACCGATTGAAGCCAATATTGTGGTTCGCCTGTTTGGTGACGATCCTGCGGTGTTAAGATCCCTCTCTTCACAGGTCGAAAATATTCTGAGAAAACAGGAAGGGACAGTTTACATTAACAATGAATTAAATACATACAAAACAGATGTCAAAGTAAAGATCGATAAAGAAAAAGCAAGAACATTAGGCGTAATGACCAGCGAGGTTGACAAAGTGATCCGTCTTGCGATTGCCGGACTTCCTGTCGGAGATTACATCGATGACCGGGGTGATTCAAGAACTGTGACTTTAACTTTGCCAAGGGAAAAATTCTCCACTCTTGATGCTTTGAAAAATCTTTATGTCAACAATGTTCAGGGAGCGCCGATCGCATTGAATCAGATTGCGACAGTTACCTTTGAAACTTCGCCAACAGCGATCAACCACTTTAATAAGTCAAGATTTGCCAAGGTATCCGCGATGACGGCCAAAGGATACTATGCCAATAATCTGTTGGTGGATATTGTTCCTCAGCTTGACAAACTAAAAATGCCGGAAGGCTATTCTTACAAGCTGGCTGGTGAAAAAGAGTCTGAAGGCGATGCGCTGGGCGGAAACTTTATCTCGGTCATTATTTTAAGCACATTCCTTTTTATTGCTGTTTTGCTGCTGCAGTTCAAAACATTTAAAGGAATCATTATCGTATTGTCAATTATTCCGTTAGGGATTTTAGGCGGCGTTATTTTACTGTTGATTAACGGAAGTCCGATGTCAATGGTTGCGATCATCGGATTCATAGGACTGTCGGGAATTCAGGTTAAAAATTCTCTGTTGCTGGTAGATTTCACGAATCAGCTCAGACTGGAAGGGAAGTCGATCGACGAAGCAATTGCCATTGCCGGAGAAACGCGTTTTCTTCCTGTTGTTTTAACTTCCATCACAGCGATCTGTGGATTGATTCCTTTGGCCTTAAATTCAAATCCCTTGATCGCGCCTTTGGCAATTGTGTTGATCGGAGGTTTGATAAGCTCAACAATTCTTTCAAGAATTGTGACCCCTGTAATGTACAAACTGATTCCGCCAAGTCTTGATGTTGAAAAAGAAGAAGAACATTAAAATTAACAAAATGAGGGAATATATTTTAATTACCGGAGCATCATCCGGAATAGGCTACCAAATGGCTATTCAATTGGCCGAGAAAGGTAAAAATCTGATTTTGGTAGCGAGAAGTGAGGAAAAACTCAGAAAGTTGGAGGAAGAATTGATCAGTATCTACAAGGTCTCTGTGTATTGCATGGTCAAAGACCTGTCTGTGGTGGATAATGCTATAGAGCTCTACGGTGAAGTTCTGGAGAAAGATTTGTTGGTTACTGGTTTGGTTAACAATGCCGGTGTTGGAACTTATGGAGAATTCATAGAGACCTCTCTGGAAGAGGAACTGAAGATGATCGACTTGAACATTTCCAGTCTGGTAGTACTTAACAAACTTTTTGCGACTGATATGGTGACAAGAAAATCAGGCCGAATCATGAATGTATCTTCGGTAATGGCATTTCTGCCGTTTCCGTATTATTCGGTTTACTCTGCGACGAAAAGTTTCGTACTGGCCTTTACAGAAACACTCGCTTCAGAACTTGAGGGAACGGGCGTTGTGGTTACTGCACTTTGTCCCGGACCGATCGATACCGGATTTTATACCGAGGAAATGCTCAAGGCCAATATGATGAAAACCAACAAATCGGTACAGCCGGAAGTCGTTGCAAAAGAAGGTGTTAAACTGTTGTTAAATGGAAAAGGCAAGAAGATCGTTGGTTCGATGAATTGGTTTTTATCCAATCTACCACGGCTTATGCCAGATTTTTTGATGATGAAGATTAAAAAGAATCTTGCTAAGCAGGCCTGATCATCCTCTTTGAACTTTAAAAATATTAATCTGGCTTATTCTGGATTGGAAAATAAAAAAAGGCTCCATTTAGATTAGAATGGAGCCTTTTAGCTATTTGTGACCAAGACGAGCGTATCTTCAAATACTTTTATCGATGATTTGGTTCGATTGAGCCAAATAAAATAAGAATTACAAAGCTCGTATTTATCGACACTATCCCACAAAGTGTGTAAGTTAAAAAGTTAGGCTTGGATTTTATAATCTGAGCCTTTCCCCCAACCTATCCAAACACTTGTTAGCGGTAGTTATTCAATTAGCAATTTATATTTTAATTGGGCATCATTATCTTCTGGTTCTTTTTCAATGTATAGCTTTAAATATTCAATCGCTTGTTTTTTTTGACCAGAAAACCTATATGCCTCACTTATGTAATAATAACCATAGGTTGAGTTTGGAAAAAGGTGAATATTTAGCTTAAACAAATCTATTGCCTGATTAGTCTTTTTTTCGAACAATAGCTTAAAGCCATATCTTTCAATAAGATTTTCTCTTAATGAATATTTCTTTGAATTTTTTTCTATTTCCTTAATGCCAGCTTCATAACCTTTGTTCAATACTGTCTTAATTATATCTTTAGTATAAAAAAAATTGTCAATTGATGGTGCTGAACCTACTAATTGTTTTTTTATTAGATTGCTCACTTCCCAATAATTTTCGACTTCTCCATTTGTTAGAATAACAACAGTATAACCCAAATCTGGATAAATCATTAGTTCGCAAGCAATACCATCATGTCCACCAGTATGTCCAATAATGCGGTGTCCGTTGATTATGTTTTCTTCAAATCCATAGCTATACATTCCTTCTCTATATTTCACTTTACCCGAAGTACAAAGAGTTGTACCCTCTTTGGTCAATAAAATGTTGTTTTGTAAAGCATTCGCAAAGCTCAACAAATCGTCAGCTGTTGAATAGCCTCCACCAGCAGGAGTTCCTTTGGCCATATTTGAGAAAATATTATTTTTCCATTGCCCTGGCTCTTCCAATGACATTGTGTAGCCGGTAGCCAAATTTGGAATGGCATTATCCAATTCGTAAGCATCAGTATTAATCATTTTTGCAGGTTGATATAGGTGTTCTTTTACGAAATCAAAATAATTTTGACCCGACACCTTTTCAATGATTAATCCTAAAACGATATATCCGGAATTGCTATACAAGAAGTCACTACCCGGAGCAAAGGCCAGTTTTTTATTAACAAACAATGGAAGGTAAGCAGAAACGGTTTTGAAGTTTACTTTTGCAAGCTTGTCATATTCCTCCCAAAAACTGGACATTCCTGATGTGTGCGTTAATAACTGATGGATTGTCACAGAGTCGGCAACGGTTTTATTAGGATAATCCAAAAGATATTGACCTACTTTATCTTGAAGCGAGATTTTGCCGGATTCCACCAATTGCATAATAGCCATTGCTGTGAACATCTTGTTGATAGAAGCCAAATTGAACTTCGTGTTCGGTTTATTTTTAACACGGTCCTGCAAATTGGCAAAACCAAAGGCTTCTCTATAGATTGGTTTGCCGTCTTTTGCAATGAGGACGACCCCGCTTAAGTTATTTTCTTTTTCAAGATTTTTTAAGTGAGACTTTATCGGATTAACGATACTTCCTAAATGTTGTGATTGGACCACAATAGGTTGCAAAAGAGCTATCAAGAAGACAAGTGTAATAAAATAGATTTGACGGATGGTCATATGGGTTCATTTATGATTAAGCGACAAAACTACTTTAAGCAGAAAAGGAAAAATTGTACAATTGTAAACCTACCTATAAAAACAGCCAATGAATTTGTTTTTTTTCCAGCACAGTCGTTTTTTCAAAGAAAACCTTGGGAGAAAACCCAGTCACTGATTTGAATTCCCTGATCATATGAGACTGGTCAAAGTAATCAACACCGTAGGCGATATCCGTTAAGTTGTTTCGTGCATTATTTGATGCGTATTTGTTGACCGCATTTCTAAATCTTAAAATCTTTTTGAATTGAGATGGTGTTTTACAGATATGTCTGCCAAAGTGTTTGTTTAATGTTGTACGCGAAATAGCATTTTTTTCGCACAGTTCTGTAATGGTTACAGCGTCATTTTCATCACACATCATTTCAGACAAAACAGTCTCAAGGAAGTTATGTTGAAACCCTATTAATTTGGATAACCAGTAACTTTCAATAGCTTCAATTTTTTCGGTATCATTTTGCAAAGAAAGAATGTCAATCATCGCTTTTCTATAATCTTCATAAGGTGAAAATTCAGAAAAGTTTGAACTGTTGTAATGGTTTAATTCGTGCTCCAAAAATGAATTAATAGCCAATGGTTTAAAATAGATCGTAATTTCGTTTATTTTCCCTTCGTACTGGACATATACTGGCTTATTAAAATCAGATACTAAATTGGTTTCCAATTCATTGTTATCGCATTGACCGATGGTTAATTGATTTTCTTTATTGATTGATTTTGATCTTTCACTGCTTGAAACAATGGTGAAAATAGATGGGAAGGTGATGTATTTGGCCGGTTTTTCTTCAGAGGTATGTGTGAGTATATAAATACACTCTATGTATTTTTTAAGTAAAGGATTGGAAGGGGAATAAACTTTTATTTTCATGGGTTGTAATTGGGATTTAGAGCCTAGCTAAATGTTTGTACAGGTATTTGAATAAAATTATATTCACTTGCTGTTAACGAGCCTTTAATTTATTATAATACATTAACAGGCTTTTTTGTCTTTTGCCATTGGTTCACTAGAATTACCACTAACTTTGTATATATATATGCTATAATATAGTGCATTTACATCCGAAATTAGGTGCCTTTGTGATACCTTTCACTTTTACAAATTTATGAAAACCTCAGTATAAAAATTATCTTGAATAATTTTAATGATAACCCTGTTTAAAATCTTTATAAAAAAAATTTAAACAGGGTTATATTGTGAAAACTCTACCCGCTACAGCATTCACTGGTATTTTGTGTGAAATATGACTTTTTAATGAGATCAAAAGAAATCTACTGCATCCGGCAATAATTGGCAGTTAGTGACTTTGATAGGACAAGGAATAAACGTAAGAAAATATCTATATATTTCAGTCATCGGTAGTTCAAATTTTGATGTATTGACTTAGAAAATATTTTTCATAATAAACCGGTAAAAAATTAAGCTAAGGTATTATTGACAGCCTGCTTCCTATGCCAACAAAAGACTACTGCATAAACAGTCTGCGAAGATTACAATTCTTTGAGACAGGTAATTTGGTGGATGCTTATAACGATATGGATGATGATGTGTTTGTAAATAAAATGTATTCAGAAAGGTAAAATACTGATTTCTGCTGTGGGAGTGATTATGTTTGGAAGTATTATGAATACTTTTAATCCAGGCATAAAAATCTCAAAAGGGCAGGAGATGGGATATTTTGCATTTGGAGGCTCAACAATTGTGATGCTTGTCGATAAAAATCTTATAAAAATCGATCAGGATATTATTGAAAACACAAAGAAAAAGGATTTGAGACTTATGTGAAAATGGGTGAGAGCATAGCTTTATAACTTTTTTGTCTGTAGTTTTCTATAATATAAAAAATGGCGCCAACTGTTTTCAGTTGGCGCCATTTGGCTTTTGGTGACCTTGACGAGCGTATCTTCAAACACTTTTATTGATGATTTGGTTGGATTGAGCCAAATTAAGATTAAATTATGTAACTTATTTTGAGCAAATAATTTTCTTTAGATGTAAATTTTCTTACAATTCAAGTCTTAATTATATTGATTGTCTAAATGTTATACTTTCTTTCATTTTGTGAAGTTATGAAATATAATGGGTTTTGCCGTTTCTGTAGCCTATTTTTATTAAATAAATCTTAAGTTTAGTTGTGATGAAAATATTTTATTATTTGTTTCTTAAAAAACGTTAAATTTGCAACGTTTTCATAAAACTAATTACTAACTCAAAAATAACAATACGAGAATGAAGAAAATCTATCTCGGCGCGCTAACCTTATGCGCTATTCTGGGCACATCTGCTCAGGAAGTAGTGTGGCAAAAAGATATCAAATCCTCTACCCAGGATTTTCTTAGTCAGATCACTACAACCATTGATCAGCAGTATCTTATCACAGGAAGTTCTATACAATCTAAAAACCAGTCTCAAGCGGGTGGCAGCCAGAAGCAAAATAACGGTTACGATTTTCACCTGGTAAAGCTAAACCAACAGGGAGAAGAAGTCTGGGAAAAGTATTTCTCAGGCTCTAGTCATGATTATTTGTCAGCAACTGTTACTACTCAGGATGGTGGAAGTTTGTTAGCAGGTACTTCGTATTCAGGGAAGGGTCTGGATAAGAAAGATGATTCTAAAGGAGGTTCTGATATCTGGCTGATCCGGATCAATGAATTCGGTGATGAATTATGGCAGAAAACATTAGGAAGTTCTTTTGATGAAGAAGCAAGAGCAGTTATTCAAACAACAGATCTAGGGTTCTTTGTTGCCGGAAATATACAGAATACCTCAAAAGGATATGGATCGAAAGATGTTTTAATTACCCGACTCGATAAAGATGGAAAGGAATTATCACAATTGATTTTAGGTGGAAAAGGCTTAGATGAAGTGGAGAAGATGATTCCAACGAGAGATGGCGGAGCATTGCTTGGAATTTATTCCAGAAGTTCGCTGGGAGGAACAAAGAAAACTGAAAACTTTGGTGAGGGAGACTACTGGATCTTGAAGCTTGATAAAAACGGAAGGGTAGAATGGGAAAAGAACTTTGGAGGGAAAGGAGATGATCATTTGAGAACCCTTGCCTTAACTTCAACCGGCTTTATCATTGGTGGAGAATCCAGATCAGAAAGGTCAGGGAATAAAACGGCAGGCCTCGAAGAAGGATCGGACCTTTGGCTGATGTCTTTAAATGAAAGAGGTGAAGAACAGTGGCAGAAATCTTACAATTTTGGCAATCGTGATATTCTGATGGGCATGAATGTGATTCATTCAGCAGATGCTCAATCTTCCAAAGGAATTTTATTGGGAGGCTACACCCAGGCAGAGGGAAGAGTAGAAACTGATGATGAAACGTTCTGGATGTTGTATTTGGATCATAATGGCAATGAGCAATGGAGAAAACATGTGAGTGGAGAATCCAGAAAGAAGGAAGAGAGATTGTCTGATTTAAAACTGAACAGAGACGGTTCCATTATTCTGGCAGGAACCAGTGCAGAAGAGCTCGGAAAAGAGAACTGGAAGATTGTAAAGCTGGGAGATAAGCAGGTGGATCAATTAATTGAAAAATACGATATCAAAATCTATCCAAATCCTGTTTCTGATTATGCCTATGTGGAAATTGGTTTTGACTTTAAAGATGCAGATATTCTGTTGTATGACATGAGCGGAAGACAGCTTCAGAGTCTGAAAACAAAAAATAGAGTGACTAAGATTAATACTCAGGCACTCATTCAGGGAGCTTATCTGGTGACCATAAAAACTGATAACAATAAAACAGCGAATGCTAAGCTGATAAAAAAATAACCATGAAAAGAAAAATATTAACTGTAGCTATTCTGGCAAATATTTATTGTCAGTTAAATGCTCAAACAGGTAATGATTTTAATAAAGATGTAGATAATATTAATAAAATATTTCCAGCAGCTCCTACTTCAAATAATTTAATGAAGTTTGAAGAAGTGCCGGTAAGTTATTATACAGGAATTCCAGATATCAGTATCCCTCTTTTTAATATTCCAACAAGTAACTCTAACGTTAATCTAAATGTCCAGTTAAAATACCATCCGTTAAGTGCAAAACCGGATGATAAAGCTGGAGAAACGGGGCTTGGTTGGAATTTATTAGCAGGAGGAACCATTACAAGAACAGTAAGGGGAGGAGTTGCTGATGGCAAAATAGAATCTACTTTTATGTCTTCTCCTCCTGCAATAAAATATGGAATCTATAGACATGAAAATAACCCGACCTACAAATTGATATTTGACCAGCTTACCAATTGGAATATCAACGAATATGCATTTTATGTGGGAATTGGTACTTATGACACTGAGTATGATCTGTATCAGTATAATTTTATGGGTTATTCCGGAAGATTTATCATTAAAAAAGATCCTAATGGTAATTTTATAGCTGAAAAGCTGGATCGGAATAATTTAAAAATTACAAGTACCCATGATTCGGGTGGTGAATTGCAGACAATTACCATTACAGACGATAAAGGGAATCAATATTTATTTCGAGGAATGGAAACTTCCTCAAAAAATGTATCTACTGTAAAAGTTGGGCTGCTTAATGGTTCCAGTGATATAGCTACTAATCTTGGTGGAGGAATATATTTTACAGCATTTCATTTGGAAAAAGTTAAAGATCCAAGTAATAATGTATTGCTTACCTTTAACTATGATCAAGCTTCGCAAGTTGAGTATAAGGATCCGGAAACAAGAACAAATAGGCTTGCAGGAAACATTACATACAATTACTCAAATACCACAATGAATCCTGATCCTCAAATGCCTGGAGCTATAGAAGCTCAAACTGTATATAATACTGCAAACACGAAACTTCTGACCAGTATTGCAATAACAGATAAAGGAACAGTAAACTTTTTCTATGAGAAGGGAAGAACCGATTCTAATTATCTGAACGCCTCTAATTTGTATAAATTAAAATCAATTCAAAGCAATCTTACAGGACAGAGTAATAGCCAGTACGTTGATAAATATTCTTTTGATTATGATTATTCAAACACATCCTTTTATAATCCTCCCTATCCTCAGGGTTTTCTGCAAAAGCTTTTGCTTAAAAAAATTACAAAAACGAGTTTAGGAAATAATCTAAATGAATATAATATTGCTTATAATAGTTTTGATCAAACTTTCGGAAAAGACAATTGGGGATACTACAAAGGACCAGAACCTTATAAACCGACTTACATTACTCAGGATGTTATCAACTCTATTACTTATCCAACCAAAGGTAAAGTAGTTTTTGATTTTGGAGAAAATGTTTATAGTCATGCTGCCGGGTTCAATCAGCCAATGGAACCTATTACAGGAGAATGGGTGGATTCAGTTAGTACTTTTACATTGGATATCCCCTCATTTAGCCCTTCGCAGAAAAAAGAATTTTTTACAATACTTTCACCGCAAAAGGTAAAGCTGCATCTTGATTTGGGAAGTTTAATATACTCAAACTGGAGATTTGATATTTACCAAAAAACCGGAAGTAACACATATTCTCCTTCATTACATTTTTGGGAAATGTCATGGCAGTCTTGCTTAAATAATGGTAATGTACAGTGCCCAAGCCATAATCCAGGTGAGAATTCACAGCCAATTACCGAGTTTGATGGAGAAGTGGATCTGCAACCCGGCACTTATTATGCATCATTCGCAGGGAGTTACGGATATACACAGATGCCTGTCTCATACAATTATACAGCGACTACAAAAGAGCATTACTTTACAAGTTACCTGACCAAAAAAGGAGGTGGATTAAGGGTTAATAATATTAAATATTTTGATGATACTGGTTCGACAAATCCGGCAAAGGAATTTATATATGATTATACTGATATTAATGATTCTCAAAAAAGTAGTGGAGCTTTAGTTTTCCCGGAACCTGTTTTCAGATATGAAGAAGGAATTACATATGAGTATCACCCAGCTCTTTCTGATGGCTATTTATCTTATAGCTGTACATCTGATACGACTACCAACTATAATATCATTCCATCTGAAAAAACACAGGGTTCAGATGTTGGATATCAGTATGTAACCCTAAAGCAGATTGTGCGAGGCAGCAATAACAGCATTACGGATAATGGTAAAACGGTTTATAAATTCAGATCGCCTATTGATTTTCCTAACCCGGAAATGTTTGTGCCAACTATGCCTATTTTACCGATTACCAATCATGATTACCTTAGAGGGCAGATGGTTTTTGAGAAAAAATATGATATGGATGGTAAGATACTTTCAGAAGTTAATAATGAGTATGCGAGCTATGTATTTGAAAAACTTGAAGGAATAAAAGCAAAAGATAATTTTTATAATAATATTAATCCTGAAAGATACAAGTATAAATATTATAGTGCCTTTCAGCAATATTTTCCTCAGGTCATTTTAGCTACCCCCTATAAATATTTTACAAAATATGGTATCACCTTACCGTCAAAGAAAGTCGAGACATCTTATTTTTATAAGAATGGTGTACAGAGTTCTGTAACAAGTACAACAAACAGTATATATAATTCTTTTGATTATCCGTCATTGTCTACCCAGCTTCTTTCTGATGGCAGTACGACAAAGACCAATTATTTGTATGCAACGGAGAAGAATAATCAGAAGCTTATCAATGCCAATATGATCAGTATTCCTCTGGAAACAGGTGTAAGTCAAAAGCTAAATACTGTGGTTGCAGAGAAAGCGGTTGCCAAGACAGAAGTTATTTATGATCCTTCTACCACGAGTCTTTTTCCTGATGCTGTTACGGGTTTGAATACCCTGACCAACGTTATGGAAACCAAGATAAAGTATGATAGATATGATAGTAAAGGAAATCTGGAGGAGTATACTTTGAAAGAAGGTACTCCAGTTACAATTATCTGGGGTTACAATAAAACACAGCCCATTGCCAAATTGGAAGGGGTGAGAAAGTCAGATATCCAGCCGTCCTTAATTGATACTATTGTCAATGCATCGAATACGGATGCATCAGCGGGATTGAATAATGATGAATCGGCGTTGTTGAGTGCCTTGGATACTTTCAGGAAAACGGCAGTGCCTGGAGCGCTGATTACGACTTATACTTATGATCCTTTGGTGGGAGTCAGAAGTATCATACAACCTTCAGGATTAAAGGAACTCTATATTTATGATACGGATAACAGGATTAAAGAGATAAAGCAGGAGATCAGGGATGCTGCTGGCAATGTATCCTATAAGATCTTAAAAGAATACCAATACCATTTTAAAAACTAAACTGATGAAGAAACTCATAATTCCAATAGGAATCCTGGTGGCCGGCTCACTTCAAGGTCAGCTTTCACCGGCAGA
>NZ_VTRU01000011.1 GCF_008274625.1 Chryseobacterium panacisoli
CGGAAGATTGGAAGTAAAACAAACTGACATCCAGCCGTTTTTAAATCCGCTTTCGGTAAAGAAGATTCCTATGGTTGATGACTATCCAAAATTTCAAAATAGAGAGCCATGGAAATCACTTAAAGAACTAGAAAGCAAAAATATTGATAGTGCGCTCAACTATGATTTATTATGTTCTGAAGCTTGGTTGGAAAATGGAATGAGAGCTAACAAAGTTCCCAATATTCTTGAAACTTTTATCTCATATATTATGGCTGCCTTGTTATGTAAAGATCCTCTGCTGTGGGTGTTTGCCACTATAACAGGATTTTTAGAGCAGGGAGAAGTGTACATAAATGTACATCATATAGTCAGATTAGCTTATCAGTATCACAATGAAGATTATATTGATCTTTTGTATGAATATTTAAGCACTAAATTACCTGACGCAGTTGATCCAATAATGAATTTTGTAGAGGCTGTTATTAAGGATATACCTAAAAAAGATTTTTCAATTCGCTTTTTTGAAGATGAAAAAAATTATCTTTTATTAAACTGAATATTTTTATTTGTCCAAAATAAATATGCTATATAATCAAACCTTCAATGCTGTCATTGTTGATCTTAATAAAGTCTTTCAGTAGCTCAATGCATGCATTGTAATTCATAGCTTCTCTTTTATATTAATAAATCTGGTTTAGAATTTCTAAATTACAAAGACTCATCCTTTATATTCTTTACTTAATTGTTGCCTTTAGATAAATTGGCTAAAGTAAAGAATAGTTGAGATAAATAATAATATTAAATGCTATGTAAAACAATTGAATAGTAAATGAATAATATTTAATTTAGCTATCAATGAAACTTGTAACCATATTTAAATGATCATGAGAACTGACTACATTCTAACAAAAGTTCGTCCCATAAAAAAAATGTTTATCGTTGAAAACAATGATTATGAAGCTTTTGAAAAATTATTTTTAGAAATACAGGATGAAATAGACGTTATTCAAAACTTAATATTCGTGAATGATGATGATCTGTGGACACAGACTAGTAGGGATTTTATTAAAAGAAGCGACCCTGACATCATATTGAATTTATCTACACTTGACGATAATAAGCTATCAATGCATTTTGGAATCTTTTCTGTCAAGCCAATTACTGATCATTATAAAATATCAAGGTTCGGAACAAATTTATTTAGCTTCACAAAGCTGCCTACTATTATAAAAAGGTTTAACAAGGAGGAAGACCTTGAATTTACCGTACTATCTGGTTCAAAACTAGAGAACACACCAGAATCGTTACTGGCTTGTGTAAATTATGGATTATTTGAAAATAAAACAAAGGAACAATTACCTCTAACGATCTTCAAAAACGTAACAGCAAATTTCCTTACCAAGAAAGAAGATTTAATAAATTCACTTTTTGCTACTGACAATAAATTTATTCAATTAACAACTGAAATCGGAGATTTCGGAGGCTCCGGTCATGGTTCAAGTATTTATGAAGTTAATTACAATAAGGAGGGGTTATTCCAAGGCAAACAAAAATACATTTTCATTTCGAAGCAAAATGATTTCAAGACAATCTCTTATTTCTGGAATACTCGTTCATATTACCCTTATTCAGAAATTGCTTGGATCCCCGTAGATTATATTGAAGATATTTCTGCAGTAGTTGACAAAGAGACTACATTTATTTGCTTTGATATAGAACTTGAGAGGAAAATTAAAAGTCTTTATCCCAATTCCATAATATCTAAACCTTCAGGATTACATTTTAGCGGCAGAAATGAAAGATGGAAATTTTTCGAACATTCACAAATGATAAGTATTACAGATAATGAAGCAGTAATACTACATCCGGCAGAGAAAAGTTTTTCAGACATTGGCTCGATAGGAGCATTCGTTTTAGAAACACGTGGGCTTAGAGAATTAGTTTATCCTAAGAGAAGAAGTGTTGGTAAACTTTTTTTTCCAGAATATCATGATTTTGCAGTTTTTGAAAATCAATTTCAAAGGATCAGTGAACTTGGACTTTCAACTTATGTTTTAAAAGTATCCCCACTAAAAGCTGAAGATATTTCAGAACTTATCAGACTCCCCTCTTTCACTAAAGTTTTAAAACACCTTTTCGAAGATATTGGATATACAATTAAAACAACCCAAAAAAGTTCTATCCTAGAGCAGACCATAAATTTATTAGGTGGTTTAGGTGAACTCAGCATCATTTCTGACAAACATATTTTTGAATTACTGATTACCTTAACACCAAAAGTGAGAACAGAAAAAATAGTAAAAAAACTGTTAGGAGGTGCTAGTGAAAAAATTACTTCAGATAATGTTTTAGAAATCATTGCAGAGATAAGAGAAAAAGGAGCTGTTAATTTTCCATCGGTGACATTGACAACGGAAGATATTCTTGCTAAAACTACAGTTCCGAGAGACGAGAAGAAAAATTTGCTTCCTATTTTACAGAAACTTTATGACCAACGGATTTTTCTTCGAGGTAAATATTTCCAATGTCCATCTTGTAGCAGCAATCTATGGATTCAGATTGATCAGATAAAAAGAATAAATTATTGTATTGAATGTAGCAATGTGGTAAATATTCCAATTTACTTAAATGGTAAACAGGATAGCGACTATTTTAGATTAAACCAATTAATAGTTAGAGCAGTAGACCAAGGACAATTAGCTACTTTACTTCTGCTGAATGCCTTCTATCAACAAAAATATCAAACCTTTGATTATCAGTCAAATTTAGAAGTATATGAAGGAGAAAATCTGATTACTGACATTGACTTATTCATTAAAATCGGAAAAAAAATTGGTATTGCAGAATGTAAATCAACAAGTGGTTTTACTGAAACTCAAGTCAATGAATTAATTAAAATTGCATCAAAAATGCAATGTGACTTTATCGCTTTTTCTACTTTGATAGACGCTACAAGGGAAGAGATTAGGGATCTTGTTGCAATCCTGAATAAGAAATCTCTGAATATTCCTGCTTTTATTTTCACCAATCAAAGTTTATTCAATCCAAACTCAAACATGATTCAAAAAAACTTTGAGTTAAGACATAAAGAAGATTTTTTAAATGGTCCAATTATAGTTTCTTAAAATTAAACACTATTAGCAACCCAGATGTAATTTATTATATTTTTACGACATACTGTGTATTCTATAAATTCTTACGAATGTAAAAGACAATTAAAGTAAACTAACTTCTAACGATGTCAACTTCAATTGTTCCGAATGTTTAAAAGTAAATTGCAGGAAGTTTAACCAATAAGAAATTTACCCGAAAAAAATGACTTTTGTAGTTCTTTTTTAATTTGGCTCAAACGAACCAAGTCAACGATAAAAGTGTTTGAAGATACGCTCGTCTTGGTCACCAAAAGCCAAATGGCGCCACTTTAAGACAAGTGGCGCCGTTTTTTTATTTACTTTGATAAGAAATTAGTTTATTACCTCACTGCTTAATTGTATAAAAAAGATAAGACGATAAAACAGAGAACTTAATTATGAATTAGCTTTATAAAAAGGATTTGGCATTGTTTGTACTATAAAAATAAAAGCACTTATGATGAGATAAGGGCTTTTTATTATAAAGACTATTTATTTAAATCATATTCTATTTGTAAATATTGTAGCGCATCAAAAGTAGCAAGGTCTTCTAAATAAACAAATGTTTCTTCAAAAATCGAATATGCAAATACATTTGCTGGAATTTTAGGTAATTTATTTGATTTTAATTGTTTAAATAAACCATCACAAGAAATTACTTCTTTTGTTTTTAAGTTCAAAATTTTTCTTGGAGGAAAATCGTAACCATTATTTTGCTTGCTGCTTATCGCTTTGGATAGAGCTTCCTGTTGATGTCTTTCTGCCATACCACTTCCTGAGCAGATGTGCCCAGAATAGCGCATAAATTTAGCACTCCGAGATAGTTTTTTTTCATTCCCGTGTTGTTGTTTTCGAGTTAGTGATTAGTTTTATGAAAAGAATATAAAGCCTTTCCATGAAATATAATAATGAAGCCATAATAATGGCTTCATTATTATCAAGGACATTTTATATTAAATTTTTATTTTTGGCACCTACATACAATCTTACACCTACTTTAAGATCTATTAATAAAACCGTCTTATAATCATTCTTATTTACAGATTTAATATTTGAGATAAAAAAAAGACTTACCCTGAAAAATGAAATTTTATAAATAAAATAATGTTAAAATAATGTTAAAATTTATTATCATTTGAATCAGATAATATATCTTCGCAAAAGAAATCAGATAGTCTATAGACTATCTGATTGTTAAGATTTAAAACCTATTGTTTCTTGGGTTGTTTATTAACCCAAAAAGGAAAGGATTTCTTAGTTCTAATAATCTTTCCTGTGATATAATGACGGAAAGATTTAGTCCAAATTTTTTGATTTTTCATGATAATGAAATTTCTAAGAGTTATTACTAAAACCACTTATGCGCCAACATAAATGGTTTTATTTTGGACTTTCCAAAACTCTACAAAAATATAAGAATTTTTGACTAATACAATATTTTCTGTAAATTTTTAACATTTACATTTTCAATCTACTACTAATCAATTATATAGATTCCATCCTTATTGGAACTGAAATTACTAATCCCCATATTCGTCTAAAATGACCAAATATTTATGTCTTATTTCATCAAATCGTTTGCTTTGGTCATAAGTTATATAATTCCAATTTGCTTGAATTCTATATTGTATATCGAACATAGGTTTGCTTATTTTAGGAAAATTATTATAAACATAATTTCTACTTTTATGTTTTTTAACAAGAGCTACATATTGATTTACTAACGTATTATATTTGCTTATGGAGAGTTCAACATCTTTATAAAATTGTTGTTTTTGTTCATTAGCATATCGTTGAGAATATTCTCTTTCTTGTTTGTATTGTTGATAAGACTTCTGTCCAGATACATACATACCACATAATAATACTGATAAATAAACAATTTTTTTCATGATTTTAATTTTGATTTTAATAGTTTAAACTTCACAAAGCTATTTCGTGAAGTGATAATTTCCTTACGGAAATCCATAATTGAGTTAATCATAAATGTGATTTAATTTCTTCTCAGTCCCGAAAAAGAGTTGTTTGTAAATAAAGAAAGCATGGGGACTACTAACTTATTTTATCGGGTAGGTTCTGGTAAACCGTTGGAGTCAAATAAGCAGCAGACAACCCATGCCATATAGATATGACATGAGAAGTCGCTAACATATTCCCTCCAATTAAATGTACCAGATTTACCCGAGGAATGTCGTTAGACAAGCGTTCTATGTGTTCGAAAATGTCTTATTAGGATATGCTATATCCATAATTTTGAACAAATATAAAGAGTTTTTTCATGACTGATGTTTTTTTAGCGCAACATTAGCGTTTTCATCTTATAATAAACACACATTTACGGATAGTATTCTTCTAACAATAGAAGATATGAATATTTTTAATGGGTTGAAAATTAGATCATTAAAAGAATTAATTTTAACATTTTCAGATGAACAGAAGTGCATAAATTTCTTAGAAAAGATTTTTTGGAACGGAAATCCAGTTTCACCGTTTGATAAGACATCAAAAGTCTATAAATGTAAGAACAATAAATACAAGTGTAAGAACACAGGAAAATATTTTACCATAAGAAATATTGGTTTATTTAAGAACTCAAATCTTAAACTTCAAGATTGGTTTATTGCAATATGGTTATTCACAAGTCATAAAGGAGGTTTATCATCTAAACAATTAGAAAGGGACCTCAATTTAACGCAGAAGACAACTTGGTTCATTCTTAAAAGATTAAGAGCATGTTCTGCATTTGAAAATAATCACTTATTATCAGGTGAAGTTGAAATTGATGAAACGTATGTAGGTGGAAAAAATAAAAATCGTCATGCAGACAAAAAAGTAAAACATTCACAAGGAAGAAGTTTTAAAGATAAAGTTCCTGTATTGGGGTTAATTCAACGTGGTGGAAAAGTAGTTGCTAGAGTTGTTCCAACAGTTAGTAGATATGATTTAGAACCCTTTATTTTTAGAACAGTTAATTTACATGATACTGTTTTTACTGATGAATGGACAGCATATAAAAATTTACATAAATATTACAATCACTCAATAGTTAATCATGGAAAGAAAGAATATGTTAATGGTAATGCAAGTACAAACTGTATTGAGAATTTCTGGACTCGTGTAAAAGGAGCAATTATTGGTATTTATAGAGTTACTTCAAAGAAGCATTTACAATTATATATTAACGAATTTGTATTTAAACATAATACAAGAGAAATGAGTCCTAGTGAAAAATTCATGCATTTGATTTCAAATATTAAAGATTGTAAAATGACTTATGACAAATTAACAGCAAAATAAGATAGCTCAAATGAATTTCAAGAATATTTCCATATTTTTGAATAACTAAGCCAAATTAAAATGAGTAAAAATGTAGTCTTTCCATATGTAACTTTTAATAGATTTATAGATGAATCTACAATTAAAAAATTATGCTTGTTTTATGATAATATCTTTATAAGTGAGGGAAGATTTAATATTATATCTGATATTAATACTAAAGAAGTAACAGAAGAAAATTATTCTTTGCACTATGAAAAAGCTGTATGGGATTTTTTGAAAGACAATAATGTAGTTAAAGAATATCCTTATCTAAAAGAGAAATTTGACTCATCAAATGAAGATGTGACTGAATTAACTACCCAATTGAAAAGTCTATTTGAAAAAGAACGATCTAAAAAGAATTGGCCTAAGACTCCAACTGAAGAACAATTAAAAGAAATGAAAGAAGAATATTTCAATCATTTCTTTTTGAGTCATGATATATCAATAAGATTGGATTCAATCCATTTAAACAAATTGGACAATACATCAGAATTTTATCCAGTTTTACGAACAGCTGATACATTAAAAAGTGATACTAAAAAAGAACAAATTATACAATTTATCTTAAATGATATTCCTGAACCAGACTATAATACTTCTTGGGATCATATAATTGAATATCGTTCGGATGAAAGTGTAAGAAATAAATATCTTGCGCTAATGAACTGGGTTAATAAAGCTGCAAATTCAAATTTGAGATTATCAGAATTAAAAGATGAATATGATTTTCTATACAGTGATTATATGCAACAATTTAAACTTCATAAAATGAAATATAATAACTCAAAATTAGAAGTAATATTAAGTTCAACGATAAATTTTATAGCAAATATATCTACTGGTAACTATGTTTCTTCATTAAAGGATTTGTTTCAATTCAATATTAAAAATGCTACATTATTACAAGAAGAGTCAAAAATTCCAGGTAAAGAAATTGCTTACATATATCATACAAAAATGAAATTTGGAAAATAAAAATATATTTAAATCATTAATTAAGTGTAACATTGTATGTAGGCGCCTTATTTTTTTATGAATTCGCAGCTGACATACTTATTTGTATCAGATATTATATTTGATCCTTTATAGATTTGCAATTGCGAACTATATATATTTTGAGATTTAATTCCCTTACCAATAACATCTCCCTTAGAAACATTTTTATTGGCCTTAATTTTTTTTGAAAAAACCGAAATATCTGAATAAATATAAAACAGATTATCACTTCTGATAATTACACTTAAAACTCCATTGCTGTTAATTATTTTGGAAACAACTCCTTTTGACAGTGACATAATTTCAGGCTTGTCTGAATTAATTGTCAATGAATAATTAGGGCTATAATAGGGTCTTTGCGATAAAGAATCGATATTAAAATAACAGCTACAATCTTTCATTGGCAATTTTTTTTGAGAGTAACAGCCACTCCAAATGGTAGCTGCAATAATAAATAGTTTATATTTCATCATTAATCATTTTGTTTTAATTCATCCACCATTTTTTCTGCTTCTTTCTTAGCTTCTATTTCATGTCGCCTTTCATTATATGGTGTAGATTCTTGATTTTCTTTATATTTCCCAGTAGCTGGATCCTGAACTTTTTTAGTAAAATCTAAACTATTTTGAACAGAATGGACAGCCTCTTCTCCACCCGTTTTTAAATCACCAAAGACGCTTCCTTTATCCCCAAAAACAATTTTACCAACTTCATTAGCCTTTGCTATTTCATTTTCACTTAATACAATATGTGTTTCATTCCAGTCAGCTGTTTTATCATATTCACCTGTACTTTCGTTAAATTTTGCCATTGTATTCATTGACTCAGGTGAAACAGTACCTGTTTTTTTTAAATCATTATACATTTTCCCCGTCATTGTTTCTCCATTTGTTGAGGAATTATATAAATATCTTGCTTCTGTTCTTGTCAAATCCGATCCTCCAACATAGTGAATGTATATAGATCTTTCTGAATTTACCATAGCATTCCAAACTTGTTTCCCTGCTTGAGTGGAAGTTAGTGCTGCCTGTAATCTTTTAGCATCTGCACTTTCGGGATTACCAATCTTTAATGGGTCTCTCCCATCTGGGTCTATAAACATAACCGGATTATTAAAAGCATAATTGTATGGTGTAAATCTTCTTGATTTCTCTGCCAATGGATCCACCACGCCCCATCTTCCTAAATCCGGCATATACATCCTTGCTCCATAGTCAAAAAAACCTGTTTCCTGTAACTCCTTACCATT
>NZ_VTRU01000012.1 GCF_008274625.1 Chryseobacterium panacisoli
TCTGCCGGTGAAAGCTGACCTTGAAGTGAGCCGGCCACCAGGATTCCTATTGGAATTATGAGTTTCTTCATCAGTTTTAGTTTTTATAATTGTATTTGAATTCTCTTGCCGTTTTATAGATCATATTACCACTGCTGTCTTTTTCCTGCTGACGGACTTCTTTTAATCGATTTGAAGTATCATAAATATAGCTTTCGATAATCCCTGATGGCGAAGTAATACTTCTAACTCCCACTAAAGGATCATAGGTATAAGTCGTAATCTGATAACCGGATAATGCTGAATTACTTCTAAATGAATTTAATCCTGATAAGAAGGTTGTCTCATCATTATTCAATCCCGCTGAAGCATCGGTATTTGACGCATTGACAATAGTATCAATTAACGACGGCTGGATATCTGTTAATTTTGCTCCTTCTATCTTAGCAATAGGTTGAGTCAGATTATATCCCCAAATAATAACTGTTGAAATGCCATCTTTTGTGGTGTACTGTTGTAAATTTCCTTTATTGTCATATTTATCGTAAGTCACTTCGGTAGAAACAAGGTTTTGTAAATCTGTAGAAAGTATAGTATAAGGCAATACCAACCCCGAAGTTTTTAGATCAGCTTCTGACTGACTGGCTGGATAAAGTGTCTCAGTTTTTGATAGTGTTTTACTAATGGTACCTACTGTTTTACTGCTTACAGTCTCTAAAGGAATTCCAATCATATTTTTTGATATCATCAATTGGTTTCCTTTTTCATAGGCATATTCAAACTGAGTACGTTGGATTAAATCTGGAAAATCAACATTTACAATTGTTGGATTAGTATGTTTGTAACTACTGTCATAAGTATAACTGGTAATTTGGCTGATATTTTTATTATCAAAATAATCAGTGGTTGTTGCCATTTTCTTTTTTACCCAGGCAGATGATATCTCATAACGATCAAGAGTAAAAGTATAATTACGTCCCATACAAACACCATTGGCATCATGAATTGCACAGGTCATAGACTTTACCCCTATATAATAGGGTCTTATTGTAAGACCAGGGAATCCGGTGCTATAATCATTTGAAAGATTATTGAAGTGATTATCAAATTCGTAGGTGTATGAGTCTTTCTTGACAAGTTTATGCTGTGAATTATAATATTTTCTATCAGTTAAGATACCACGGGCAAACTGGTTATTGGCATAGGTAAAGATTGGACTTCTTGCATTTTTAGGATTAGTATGCGAAATATTCATATATTCATCTACTATCTCATAGCTTTCCGCACTGTTATTTACATTTTTATTTCTGGTAGTGACCCTGTCATAAATCGTAGGTTTTCCGTTAATAGTACTAATATTAAAGTTTCCAGAATTACTAATAACCATTTGCTCACAGGTATACCCCATATCCTGGTCCTCCGCTATCTCCTGGATATAAGAATATTCAATATCATCTGCCATATACCTTCCTGTAGACTTATTGTTTTCATCTCTGTAAATAAATTCTGTTTCATGAGTCAATATGTCTGCATCACTTTTCTTTATTTTTTGAACCCTTATTCCTCCAACAGATTTATTATATTGTTTGGCTTCTGAAACCGTTTCGTACCACTGTGCATTCAGAGTTGCATAATGACTACTATTGACATTTCCAACCTTTCTGATTCTGATTTTATATGATGGTTTTATATTTTCAACAAATTCATATTCTTTATTGATCAGAAATGTTCTTAGAACAATATTGTTATTATCCAGAAGTTCACCTACAAAATGAGGCCCCTCTGGTAAAGAGCCTACAGGACCTTCATCAGGATTAGCTGTACTTTGAAAAGTAATTTTGAAATCTACTGTATTCCCATTTGTATTAACGTTAAATGTACCACCTAACGGTTCAAGATTTGAAATAAGAAAATCTTTTTTCCCTATTTGTGTTTCAGTACCTTCAAAATAAAAATCATCCAGCTCGTACTGCAGGCCCATTTTTCCACCTGTAGGATATTGTATTTCTTTTAAACTCCCTGAAACAGCATAATTAATATCAGGATTTTTATCATCACCAAACCCGTAAATTTTATCGCCATATTTAACAAAAGGAATTCCATGATTGGCTAATTTACCATTATAATAACCTACAAAATCTGTTTGATCTGATAACCTATTGGGTAACGGATTGTTCTCATAATACTGAAACTTATATTTTGAGTTATCTTTTAAATTTACCACTTCTTTTAGCTTCAGTCTTTTCATAAGATATGGAATTTCAGAATCATATCCAGGGGCTGACGGTGAATCAGTACTTATAAAATAATCTTTTACCAGACTATAATCTGATATTAGTATATGCTGAGGATTTCTGACCTCTATTTTATTTAAAGAAAGTCCATTATTGATATCCTCACGATTACCATACACAAACTTCACTTCACTGCCCTCAAATTCAATGCTCTGCAATACGCTTTCAGAAAGCACATTAGTCTTTGTTACAAACTCTTCATAGGTTATACCATTCTGGTATACACATGCTCTTGGAATCTTAAGCCCTTTGTAAAAGTTATTCAAATAACTATAACTACTCGCCTGGTAATTAAACTTTATTTCTTTTCGTGTTGGTAAAAGGATTTTTGTAATGATAAAATCTGTATTACTAAAATCATTAGGGGCCGGAGCGCTCCCGCCGACAGTTTGAGTCTGATTTCCTGCTTTGAAATAATACTTTATACCCTGATCATCAGTGAAAACAAATGAATCTTCTATTTTTACTGTACTATAGGGAATCTGGATAATTTTTCCTGAACTGTCATAATAAAATTCTCCAGCTGCACTTCCCAAAGAGAAGGAATAGATATCTGGCTGGGTATCAAGTTGTGAGAATTCTTCTTTTATACTTTTTGCTAAATTGTAATCATTAAGATTGCTTTGAACAGGATTGAAATTATCCGGATTTATATATTGAATTTTACCTTTATCTTCACGTCCTAAAACTTGTTTGGAAAGAGACATACCTCCTACAGATAAAGACCATCCAAGTCCTACCTTAGAAGCAGTTTCTTTTACCTTTACTCCTGACGCATGATATTTCAAAGTAATCGGAAGGTTAAAATCGCCTACTTTTATGGTATATATTGGAATATCAATCCCAACAGTTCCAGTATGTGTAGAAGTTGGAATATCAGTATGCTTTGATAGCTGACTGGCATCAGGAGACTTAATTGTCAGATTATATTTACTTTCCTTTGCATCTACAGATTGTGAATAGCCAAGGACATATCCACAGATAATTAGAGAAGCTGCAATTATCTTTTTCATCTTTTTTATTTCTTGATTAATTTGGCACTCGCCGTTTTATTGTTATCCGTTTTTATAGTCACCAGATAAGCCCCCTGAACTAAAGCCTGAGTATTGATCTTAGTCACATTGTTCTTAGTTTTTATATTCTGAAGTTGTCTTCCACTCATATCATACAACAGAATATCTGCATCTTTAAAATCAAAGCCGATTTCTATATAAGCATAATCAGATACAGGATTTGGATAGATCTTAATATCATACTTTTCAATTAACTGATCAACCTGTTTGTCTCCCAGCTTTACAATCTTCCAGTTTTCTTTACCAAATTCTTCAGCACTGGTTCCGGCCAATACAATAGAACCATCTCTGTTCAACTTTAAATCAGAAAGTCTTTCTTCCTTCTTTCTGGATTCTCCTTTCACATGTTTTCTCCACTGCTCGGTACCATTCTGATCCAAATACAGCATCCAGAAAGTTTCATCATCGGTTTCTATTCTTCCTTCTGCCTGGGTATAGCCTCCCAATAAAATTCCTTTAGAAGATTGAGCATCTGCTGAATGAATTACATTCATGCCCATCAGAATATCACGATTGTCAAAATTGTAGGATTTCTGCCACTGTTCATCACCTCTTTCATTTAAAGATATCAGCCATAAGTCTGATCCTTCTTCGAGACCTGCCGTTTTATTCCCTGATCTTTCTGATCTGGATTCGCCACCAATGATAAAGCCGGTTGAAGTTAAGGCAAGGGTTCTCAAATGGTCATCTCCTTTCCCTCCAAAGTTCTTTTCCCATTCTACCCTTCCGTTTTTATCAAGCTTCAAGATCCAGTAGTCACCCTCACCAAAGTTTTCGGTTTTCTTTGTTCCTCCCAGTGAACTTCTTGAATAGATTCCAAGCAATGCTCCACCATCTTTCGTTGGAATCATCTTCTCTACTTCATCTAAGCCCCTCCCTCCTAAGATTATTTGGGATAACTCTTTTCCATCCTTATCCAGTCGGGTAATGAAGACATCTTTCGATCCATATCCTTTTAAGGCATTCTGTATATTTCCGGCAACAAAAAACCCCAGGTCTGTTGTCTGTATAGCAGCTCTTGCTTCTTCATCAAAAGAACTTCCTAATGTTTTCTGCCATAATTCATCACCGAATTCATTGATCCGGATCAGCCAGATATCAGAACCTCCTTTAGAATCATCTTTCTTATCCAGACCCTTCCCTGAATACGAAGTACCTGCTAACAAACTTCCACCATCCTGAGTAGTAACAGTTGCTGACAAATAATCATGACTAGAGCCTGAGAAATACTTTTCCCAGACTTCTTCTCCCTGTTGATTGAGTTTAATAAGATGAAAATCGTAACCGTTGTTTTGCTTCTGGCTGCCAGCCGCTTGCGACCGGCTTTTAGACTGTATAGAACTTCCTGTGATAAGATACTGCTGATCAATAGTTGTGGTAATCTGGCTTAGAAAATCCTGGGTAGAGGATTTGATATCTTTCTGCCATACCACCTCTTGGGCAGAAGTGACCAGAAAAGCACATAAAGTAAGCGCTCCGAGATAGATTTTTTTCATTCCCGTGTTGTTGTTTGAGTTAGTAATTAGTTTTATGAAAACGTTGCAAATTTAACGTTTTTTCTATTACTGTCCTTTTATTTTAATATTCAGTATTTAATTACATGGAGGTTTTTAATATTGATCTGGAAGAGCCATTTTCTATCTTTTTTGAAAAAAAAATTATAAGAACCAAAATTTTTTGCACAATAAAATAAAAAAGCACTTATGATGAGATAAGGGCTTTTTATTATAAAGACTATTTATTTAAATCATATTCTATTTGTAAATATTGTAGCGCATCAAAAGTAGCAAAGTCTTCTAAATAAACAAATGTTTCTTCAAAAATCGAATATGCAAATACATTTGCCGGAATTTTAGGTAATTTATTTGATTTCAATTGTTTAAATAAACCATCACAAGAAATTATTTCTTTTGTTTTAAGTTCAAAATTTTTCTTGTATGCTACATTTTGTGCAAAATTCTCCTCAGATTTATCAACAAAAATCACAAATTTATTATTGCTAATTTGAAAACATTTTAACTGTTTTTTATCTATACTTGGTAATTGGTTTTGTAAAGTAACAGAAAAAGAATTTTCATGATTCGGAACAACTAAAGCATAAATGACTGATTTATTATAATCATTTAATATAATTGTGCTAGATTTATCAATAAATAATAATGCATTATTTACTTTACGAGATACAGAATGACTCTTAAAAAAATCACTGGCATCTTTACTTTGTGCATTTATCCCTGTAAGTACCAGAAATAAAATAAATTGAAGTATTTTCATTTTATTTTAAATTAATATAATTATCTGAAAATTTTCTTGTATTCATATCTCTATAGTTAGAGCTACATTTAGATTATTCTCAATATTATTATGAAGTGTCAGATCCATTCCCTTCTTATAGAATTCTCCACTTTCTTTATACGTAACCTGTACTTTATCTGAAGCTTAAATATCGGAAAAAGCTGCATTCTTGGATGCAGCTTTATTACGTTTTGCAATATGCAAAAATTGAATTTATGTTAAAAGAATTTTATTTGATACAAATATTCTGATCCTCTTCGGCTGTATAATAGTTGTTATACTTTATTATAGTCGAGTCACTTAAAACGTATATTTTAGGTGAATCACCACCTTGTTGGATTAAACCACTTACAGATGTTACTTTAAAGGAATATTTTTTCCCTAATTCAATTTTAGTACAAGTATTACTGTTAGTCGGTTTAAATATTTCTATAATATCCATGTTGTCTGCTATTAGTATACTAACCATTTTATCTTGTTTAATAGAAATTATTTTCCTTGTAATATCAATTGGCTCTGAACTAATCTTAATATTAGTTGTTTGGCAACTGCACAGAATGGCAGGAAAAAATAAAAAAAGAATATCTTTCATAATGTTATTTTCTTAATCTTTTATCATCTTTATAAACTTTATATAAAGGTGTAGTTTGAACTTGATTATTAGGATCTATTTTTCCAGCAAAACCTTCATAATACTTTCTTAACCCTGTCGCAGTATTTTCAGCTCTTGTTCTCGCTGATATAATAATGTTATCATATGGCATCATTTTTCTTGTCAGATCATGCATTTCGTTAAAAATGAGATTAGGATTAGCTGAAGTACTAATCGAAACATCGCTTTTAGTTTCCAAGGATTTTTGAGCGATCAATACATTCTCTACAATTTCATGAGTTATACCAGTCCCTTTAGGAGCTTCAGAGAAACTTTCAGCTGCTCCCAAGACTTCAGGGTTTGTATATTGAGTAGCTGTACTCGTTTTTGTTACAGCATCATATTTTGCTCCCCCAAAGGAGCCTCCTGGTATTAATCCTCCGTCTGGTGTAACATTATTATTATCTGCATAAATTACAGATTTAGTATTAGGATTTCTAATACCATTATATAAAACTTTATCTGTATCAGATAATTTATTAAAATCTTTTTGGCTTAACTTACCTGTGCTTAATTTACCATCAACTTCATTCCTTTCCATTTTAAGACTACTATTGGATTTTAACTGATCAAATCCTTCTTTTGCCATACTACCTATTATATTAATATCCTGATTTTGCATTCCATCCGGATCTATGAATCGTAAAGGATTATTAAAACCATATGCGTACGGAGTCCACCTCCTTGTTGTTTCTGCTAGTCCATCCACCACCCCCCATCTTCCTAAATCCGGCATATACATCCTTGCTCCATAGTCAAAAAAACCTGTTTCCTGTAATTCCTTACCATT
>NZ_VTRU01000013.1 GCF_008274625.1 Chryseobacterium panacisoli
TATAAAGCAAAAAAAATCCTTTATCTGATGATAAAGGATTTTTTAAAAATAAAATAAAAACTGGCGGCGGCCTACTCTCCCGCTTTCGCAGTACCATCGGCGCTGGTGGGCTTAACTTCTGTGTTCGGAATGGGAACAGGTGAGCCCCACCGCTAAAACCACCCTAAAGAAGGTATATAAGGTTCAGCTTGCAGATAGTAGGTCGGAGGTAATAGCTGTTACTGCTACCTGCTACCTTGTATCTATCATCTGATACCTGTTTTAATCGATAAAAACTTTCACAAAGAGCTAACCTTGCTGCACTTCCGTGCGCCATATCAGGCTATAAATCTACGGGTAATTAGTACTACTCGGCTATGACATTACTGTCTTTACACCTGTAGCCTATCAACGTCGTCATCTCCAACGACCCTTAAAAGATGTCTCATCTTGAGGCGAGTTTCGCACTTATATGCTTTCAGTGCTTATCTCTTCCAAACGTAGCTACTCAGCAGTGCACCTGGCGGTACAACTGATACACCAGAGGTTTGTTCAATTCGGTCCTCTCGTACTAGAATCAAGCCCTCTCAAACATCTAACGCCCGCAATAGATAGAGACCGAACTGTCTCACGACGTTCTGAACCCAGCTCGCGTGCCACTTTAATGGGCGAACAGCCCAACCCTTGGGACCTTCTCCAGCCCCAGGATGTGACGAGCCGACATCGAGGTGCCGAACCTCCCCGTCGATGTGAGCTCTTGGGGGAGACTAGCCTGTTATCCCCGGAGTACCTTTTATCCTATGAGCGATGGCCCTTCCATACGGAACCACCGGATCACTATGTCCTGCTTTCGCACCTGATCGACTTGTAGGTCTCACAGTCAAGCACCCTTATGCCATTACACTCTACGCACGGTTACCAAGCGTGCTGAGGGTACCTTTGAAAGCCTCCGTTACTCTTTTGGAGGCGACCACCCCAGTCAAACTACCCACCACGCAATGTCCTTCCGTTTAGAAGTTAGGCTCCAAGTAAGTAAAGGGTGGTATTTCAACGTTGGCTCCACCTACACTAGCGTGCAAGCTTCAAAGCCTCCCACCTATCCTACACATTACTTACTCAAAGTCAATACGAAGTTATAGTAAAGGTTCACAGGGTCTTTTCGTCCCATTGCGGGTACTCGGCATCTTCACCGAGACTACAATTTCACAGAGCTCATGGTTGAGACAGTGCCCAGATCGTTACACCATTCGTGCAGGTCGGAACTTACCCGACAAGGAATTTCGCTACCTTAGGACCGTTATAGTTACGGCCGCCGTTTACTGGGGCTTCAGTTAATGCCTTCGGTTTAACCCTAAGCACCTTCCTTAACCTTCCAGCACCGGGCAGGTGTCAGACCCTATACTGCATCTTTCGATTTTGCAGAGTCCTGTGTTTTTGATAAACAGTCGCCTGGGCCTCTTTACTGCGGCCACCATTGCTGATGGCGTCTCTTCTCCCGAAGTTACGAGACTATTTTGCCTAGTTCCTTAACCATGATTCACTCTAGCACCTTAGGATTCTCTCCTCGACTACCTGTGTCGGTTTTGGTACGGGTTGCTTCACTTCGGCTTTTCTTGGAAGCACTTTCCCTACAGCAGCTTCGCCCGAAGGCTAGGCCTTGACTATTCCGTCAGTCTCCAGTAAGTACGGCACTCCGTCCCCTTTTTAGTGTGAGCAAGTATGGGAATATTAACCCATTGTCCATCCACTACCCCTTTCGGGTTCGCGTTAGGTCCCGACTAACCCTCAGCTGATTAGCATGGCTGAGGAAACCTTAGTCTTTCGGTGAGCGGGTTTCTCGCCCGCTTTATCGTTACTTATGCCTACATTTTCTTTTCTATCCGCTCCACAATACCTCACGATACTGCTTCGGCGCAAATAGAATGCTCTCCTACCAGATGTATCTAAAATACAAATCCATAGCTTCGGTAATATGTTTATGCCCGATTATTATCCATGCCGGACCGCTCGACTAGTGAGCTGTTACGCACTCTTTAAATGAATGGCTGCTTCCAAGCCAACATCCTAGCTGTCAATGCAGTCCAACCGCGTTGCTTCAACTTAACATATATTTGGGGACCTTAGCTGTTGGTCTGGGTTCTTTCCCTCTCGGACATGGACCTTAGCACCCATGCCCTCACTGCCGTAGAACATTTATTAGCATTCGGAGTTTGTCAGGAATTGGTAGGCGATGAAACCCCCGCATCCAATCAGTAGCTCTACCTCTAATAAACTTATATACGACGCTGCACCTAAATGCATTTCGGAGAGTACGAGCTATCTCCCAGTTTGATTGGCCTTTCACCCCTACCCACAGGTCATCCGAAGACTTTTCAACGTCAACCGGTTCGGTCCTCCACTCTGTGTTACCAGAGCTTCAACCTGCCCATGGGTAGATCACAAGGTTTCGCGTCTAATCCTACTAACTATACGCCCTATTCAGACTCGCTTTCGCTCCGGCTCCGGTACTTAATACCTTAACCTCGCTAGTAAAATTAACTCGTAGGCTCATTATGCAAAAGGCACGCCGTCACACCATATAGGTGCTCCGACCGCTTGTAGGCGTACGGTTTCAGGTTCTATTTCACCCTTCTATTCGAAGTGCTTTTCACCTTTCCTTCACAGTACTTGTTCACTATCGGTCTTTCAGGAGTATTTAGCCTTGGAGGATGGTCCCCCCATATTCAGACAGGATTTCACGTGTCCCGCCCTACTCATTTATCATCAAAATATGCCTTTCAAGTACGGGGCTATCACCCTCTACGGCTGTTCTTTCCAGAACATTCTTTTAAACATATAATGACTTTTGGGCTAATCCGCTTTCGCTCGCCACTACTTACGGAATCTCTTCGATTTCTTTTCCTCCGGGTACTTAGATGTTTCAGTTCTCCGGGTTTGCTCCTCTTACGAGGTGACTGGTCTTCAACCAGCCGGGTTGCCCCATTCGGACATCTGCGGATCAATTCGTGTGTGCCAATCCCCGCAGCTTTTCGCAGCTTACCACGTCCTTCGTCGCCTCTGAAAGCCTAGGCATCCGCCATACGCCCTTAACGATTTCTTTCCTAATATTAAATTAGTTCAGTATTTTTTGATAAATTATATTTATCGATATTTTTATAAACTCGGCACCCGAAAGTGCTCGGTTATCTCTTTGTGATGTCTTTACCGTTAATGTCAATGATCTTAATTTCTTCTTGTCCGCTTAATGAACAGATATTGTTTTTGGCTCTATCCGTAACTTTTAAACTAAGCTTTCAAAACTGTGGAGAATAAGGGAGTCGAACCCTTGACCTCCTGCGTGCAAGGCAGGCGCTCTAGCCAGCTGAGCTAATTCCCCCTCTAGTAGAAATTTTAAATTCTAGATTATAAATTTTAAATGAAACATTCGTTATAATCTAAAATCTATAATTTATAATCTATAATTCCCTTCAATTAGTAGTCTCGGGCAGGCTCGAACTGCCGACCTCTACATTATCAGTGTAGCGCTCTAACCAGCTGAGCTACGAGACTGTCTTTTTAGACTAACAGATCCTAGATGCTTGATACAAGACTGTTTCATTCGTCTTGGTTCTTGGCTCTGGGCTCTTGTATCTCTTCCCTATACTAATTTCTAGTGGGTTTTGTATTTTTAATATAACCAACCAAACAAAAAACTAAAGCTTTACTTTGAAGTAAGTACATGTATCTTGCGATACTAATTTTGTTTATCGTCTTTAGACGCTCTAAAATGAGATGTTCCAGCCGCACCTTCCGGTACGGCTACCTTGTTACGACTTAGCCCTAGTTACCTGTTTTACCCTAGGCAGCTCCTGTTACGGTCACCGACTTCAGGTACCCCAGACTTCCATGGCTTGACGGGCGGTGTGTACAAGGCCCGGGAACGTATTCACCGCGCCATGGCTGATGCGCGATTACTAGCGATTCCAGCTTCATAGAGTCGAGTTGCAGACTCCAATCCGAACTGAGACCAGCTTTCGAGATTTGCATCACGTCACCGTGTAGCTGCCCTCTGTACTGGCCATTGTATTACGTGTGTGGCCCAAGGCGTAAGGGCCGTGATGATTTGACGTCATCCCCACCTTCCTCTCTACTTGCGTAGGCAGTCTCACTAGAGTCCCCAACTTAATGATGGCAACTAGTGACAGGGGTTGCGCTCGTTGCAGGACTTAACCTAACACCTCACGGCACGAGCTGACGACAACCATGCAGCACCTTGAAAAATGTCCGAAGAAAAGTCTATTTCTAAACCTGTCATTTCCCATTTAAGCCTTGGTAAGGTTCCTCGCGTATCATCGAATTAAACCACATAATCCACCGCTTGTGCGGGCCCCCGTCAATTCCTTTGAGTTTCATTCTTGCGAACGTACTCCCCAGGTGGCTAACTTATCACTTTCGCTTAGTCTCTGATACCGAAATACCAAAAACGAGTTAGCATCGTTTACGGCGTGGACTACCAGGGTATCTAATCCTGTTCGCTCCCCACGCTTTCGTCCATCAGCGTCAGTTGTTGCTTAGTAACCTGCCTTCGCAATTGGTGTTCTAAGTAATATCTATGCATTTCACCGCTACACTACTTATTCCAGCTACTTCAACAACACTCAAGACCTGCAGTATCAATGGCAGTTTCACAGTTAAGCTGTGAGATTTCACCACTGACTTACAGATCCGCCTACGGACCCTTTAAACCCAATAAATCCGGATAACGCTTGCACCCTCCGTATTACCGCGGCTGCTGGCACGGAGTTAGCCGGTGCTTATTCGTATAGTACCTTCAGCTACCCTCACGAGGGTAGGTTTATCCCTATACAAAAGAAGTTTACAACCCATAGGGCCGTCGTCCTTCACGCGGGATGGCTGGATCAGGCTCTCACCCATTGTCCAATATTCCTCACTGCTGCCTCCCGTAGGAGTCTGGTCCGTGTCTCAGTACCAGTGTGGGGGATCACCCTCTCAGGCCCCCTAAAGATCGTAGACTTGGTGAGCCGTTACCTCACCAACTATCTAATCTTGCGCGTGCCCATCTCTATCCACCGGAGTTTTCAATATCTATCGATGCCGATAAATATATTATGGGGTATTAATCTCCCTTTCGAAAGGCTATCCCCCAGATAAAGGCAGGTTGCACACGTGTTCCGCACCCGTACGCCGCTCTCAAGATCCCGAAAGATCTCTACCGCTCGGCTTGCATGTGTTAGGCCTCCCGCTAGCGTTCATCCTGAGCCAGGATCAAACTCTCCATTGTATGTTTGTCTGACTCACTCAAAGTTTTTTAACGCTTTAGTTTTTCCTTACTTGGTTGTTATATTGTATGTCAATGATCTTTATATCTTCCGCTTTGTAACGAAGCACTCTCTTCTGTCAGTGGCGCTCCGTATTTGCGAGTGCAAAAGTAAAACTTTATTTCTTAATGACCAAATGTTTTGAAAGAAAATTTTAAAGTTTTTTAAGTAACCCTAATCTCCTATCATAACCTCAATCACCCTACTCCTGCGCTCCCGTTATTTGGGACTGCAAAGATACAAACTCTTTTTAAACTCGCAACTTTTTTTAATTAAAAATTTAAAGTTTTTTGCCTGCCTCTTTTTTGAAGTATCATAATGTCTCTGCCTATCTAAAGGCTCTTCTGCGCTACCGAATCTCTCTCGTTTTTCAGTGGGGCAAAGATAACAACTTATAACAACGCAAAACAACTTTATTTAACATAAA
>NZ_VTRU01000014.1 GCF_008274625.1 Chryseobacterium panacisoli
TACTCAATCCAATAATCTGGCTTATGTTATTTTCACGAGTGGCACAACAGGATTACCAAAAGGAGTCATGGTTGAACACCGGAATGTATCCAACCTGATTCATCAGGAAGCTAAAGAATTCGGATTGCTTGAAAACAGAGTTCAAAAGAACTGTTTGTGGTATGCAAATTATGTTTTTGATGCGCATGTTTGGGAATTATATCCATCCATTACCCATGGACATGCTATCTATATCTTAGAAAAAGAACTTCAGACTGATCTGTTTTCCTTAAAAGATTATATTGAAGATAACAGCATAAGCATTGCAACAATTCCACCGGTATTATTAACCAGAGACTCTATCTTACCACTAGAAAAACTTGTGGTAGCAGGAGACGTTACCAATCCGCAGGTAATGGCAGCATATAAAGAATATGGAGTAGATTTGATCAACGCTTATGGGCCGACAGAAACTACGGTATGTGCCACATTGCATCATTATAACGAAGATGAAAACCCAGTAAATATCGGAGGCCCGATTGGAAATATGACAGCTTATGTATTGGATAAATATCAACGTATTGTTCCTATAGGAGCCATAGGAGAGCTGTACATTGGTGGAGCAGGAATTGCCAGAGGATATCTTAACAGACCCGGTCTTACCGAAGAACGCTTTATCATCAACCCTTTTCAGACAGAAGAACAGAAAGGCAAAGGAGAGAACGGACGTTTGTACAGAACCGGAGATTTAGTTCGCTGGTTGTCCAATGGTGGACTGGAGTACATCGGAAGAAATGATTTCCAGGTGAAAATCCGTGGGTATAGAATAGAACTGGGGGAGATTGAAAATAAATTGCTGGGCTATCCCGGAATCATTCAGGTGGCAGTTTTAGCCAAAGAAAATAAAGCAGGGCTGAAATACCTTGCCGGCTATTATGTTTCTGAAACTGAAATAGATTCCTCTTTACTGTCAGAATACCTTTCAGAATCGTTACCTGAATACATGGTTCCGGGGGTATTCGTTCACTTAACCTCTTTACCGTTAACTATCAATGGTAAACTGGATAAAAAAGCTTTACCTGAACCGGAATTTACAGGAACTAAAAATTATACAGAACCGGAAACAGAATTTGAAAAGCAGCTGGTTATAATCTATAGTGAAGTGCTGGGCATCAGCCCTGAAACCATCAGTATTCATGATGATTTCTTCAGATTAGGAGGAGATAGTATCATCAGTATTCAGCTGGTGGGCAGAATAAAGCAACGTTTGGATATAAGAATCAGTGTAAAAGAAGTCTTTTCATCAAGAACTCCGGCAGTATTGGCAAAACTTATCGAAGACAAGAAATCTGCCACACAGATTGAACTGCTTACTGAACAGGGAATTCTTACCGGAAATGTTCCGCTTTTACCAATTCAGGAATGGTTCTTTAGTCAGATAAAATCAGGATATCTTCCGGATTTTAACCATTGGAATCAGTCGTTCTTATTGAATGTTCCGGCATTGGATAAGGAAATTTTTGAGCAAAGTATTAACCTGTTGATTGAGAAACATGATGTATTCAGAATGCAGTATCCGAAAGAAAACGGAACTTACAGCCAGGAATACGGAGACCAGAAAGCTGCAGCTGAAATAAATTATCTTGACGTCTCATCAATCAATCCGGAGGAATTATCCGCAATATTGACAACATGGCAAAAGCAATTTGATATAGAAAAAGGGTCATTGTACCGTATAGGTTATCTCACAGGATATGAAGATCATACAGCCAGAATTTTCTTTGCTTTTCACCACCTGATTATAGATGTGGTAAGCTGGAGAATCATTACAGAAGACTTAAAGAATATTTACCAATCCCTTGAAAAAGATGAAAACTATCAGATAAAAAAAGGCAGCAGCTACCGTCAATGGGCAGAAGCTGTAAAAGGCTATAAATCTGAAAACCAGGAGTCCAAAGATCAGGAATTATCGTATTGGAACAGAACTGCAAAAACAATTAACCCAACCAATAATACATTGGAAGCAATTTCTGTTCTGGAGCAAAACCATGATATTCTGGCCCTGGATAAAGAATATACTGAAAAACTGATCAGAGGAAGCCATCACGTATATCAGACTCAGATCAATGATCTTTTACTGTCTGCATTGGCAGCAGCACTTGCAGATCTTACAGGAGAAAGTCATCATGCCGTCTTATTGGAAAGCCACGGGCGTGAAGAAGTATTTGGTAACCTGGATATTACAGAAACAGTGGGCTGGTTTACTTCCATGTATCCATTATTACTTGAAACAGGAAAAGAAGTAAATGATACCGTAGTTCTGACCAAAGAAGCACAGAGAAGCATTCCAAATAATGGAATTGGCTATGGAAGCTTGGTAGGTTATATGGATCAGGAGCTTCCGAAAATAAGTTTCAATTATCTCGGACAGCTTGATCAGGAAGAAAATTCAGGAGAAAAAACATGGTTTATTGCGGCCGAAGATAATGGTGTTTCCATTGGAGAATCTAACCATGGAAGCTATCTTATCGGAATCAATGGGGCTGTTGTAGACGGAGAACTTCGTTTTAGAATTTCAGCTCATCTGGAGCAGAATAAGGTAACGCAGTTTGCCCAGAATTTTAAAGCTCAGATTGTTACCATTATTGATGAACTGTCTAAAAGCACAAGAAGTTTCCTTACTTCATCGGATGTAGATCACATTATAAGTGCTAAACAGCTTTTCCATCTTCAGGAATCCGGTGAGATTGAAGGCGTATATCTTGCCAACAGTCTTCAGGAAGGGTTTGTATATCATGCATTGAGCCAGGGAGATAAAGATGATGCTTATCGCATACAGCTAACGTGGGATTATCTTGCTGAGATCAATACAACCAAGCTAAAAGAAGCATGGTCACATACTCAGCAGCAGTTTCCTGCATTGAGACTCAGGTTTGACTGGAGCGAAGAGATTGTTCAGGTTATTGATAAAGAAAGTCCTCTGGATTGGCGTTATCAGGATATAACCGGAATAAGTGAAGAAGAGCAGGATGAATTGATTAAGGAAATTACCGGGAAAGACCGTTTTGAAGTTTATGATCTCTCAAAAAGCGGATTGTTCAGAATATACCTGTTCAAACGTTCAGAGAAACATTATACCTGTCTGTTCAGCAATCATCACGCAGTGTTGGATGGATGGAGTATGCCGATAATTCTGAAAAGAATCCATGATATTTACCTGAGTTTAATGAAAGATCAGAAATCAGAGTGGATCACCGATCAGGCATACATTAATACCCAAAAATATCTTCAACAGCATAAAGATATCAGCCAAAACTTCTGGAAAGGCTATATGGCAACCCTTGAAGACCGTGAAGATCTGAGCAGTTTAATTAAAGACTCTCAAAAACATATCGACCTTGGAACTTATCGTCAGATCAAAGAACATAGCCTTGTGACGATGACGATAACAGGTGAACAATATCAGCAGTTGAAAAGATTTACGACTGAAAACGGATTTACTGTAAATGCTGTTCTTCAGTATCTATGGCATAATCAGTTGAGAATATACAGTGGAGCGGAAACCACAGTCGTAGGAACCACAGTATCCGGGCGAAGCTTGCCTGTAGACGGCATAGAATCTTCCGCAGGACTGTTCATCAATACACTTCCACTGATTGTACAGCATAAAGAAGGCTTGGTAACTGACGTTATTTCAGATATTCAGCAAAGAGCGAGTGAGCTGAATACCCATAGTGATATGAGTCTTGCTGACCTTAACCAGGATTCAAGCCGTATTTTCAGCAGCTTATTCGTATATGAGAATTATCCGGTACCTGAAGCAGGAGAAGATAGCAATGAAGTAGGATTTGTCTTCAAAGGTGGAGTAGAAAAACTAGATTACCCATTAGGGATCATGGCATTTGAACATGATGAAAGTGTAATGATGAAGATCAATTACGAAGGTGCGCTCTTTGAACAAAAGACCATGGAGAGCCTGATAGGAGGAATGAAGAGTATTTTGGTTCAAATACTGGAAAATTGGAAAATTACATCCGGTCAGCTTTCTTATGTTTCAAAAGAACAGTTCAGGCTCATCCAGAGCTGGAATTCCACAGAGACTGTATATCCATATGATAAGACCATCCAGGAGCTTTTTGAAAGCCAGGTGGAGAGAACGCCAGACCGTACAGCTTTAGTATACAAAGATGTTAAACTTTCTTATTGTGAACTGAACGAAAGATCCAACCGATTAGCAAACCATTTAATTGCTACTTATGATCTTCAGCCTGACGAACTGGTGCCATTATGTTTAGACCGTTCCGAAAATATGCTGATTGCTATTTTAGCGGTATTAAAATCCGGAGCAGCCTATGTTCCGATGGATCCGTCTTACCCGGCAGACAGAATAGAACATATCCTTAAAGATACCGGAGCAAGACTGGTTTTAGGGCAGGAAAGTACATCAGAAAAGCTGAAAAACCTGACAGCAGATGTGATTTCTTTAGATGAAGTAACCTTTAAAGCAACACTTGAAACAGAATCAGCTAATAATCCAGTTACCAGTACTCAATCCAATAATCTGGCTTATGTTATTTTCACGAGTGGCACAACAGGATTACCAAAAGGAGTCATGGTTGAACACCGGAATGTATCCAACCTGATTCATCAGGAAGCTAAAGAATTCGGATTGCTTGAAAACAGAGTTCAAAAGAACTGTTTGTGGTATGCAAATTATGTTTTTGATGCGCATGTTTGGGAATTATATCCATCCATTACCCATGGACATGCTATCTATATCTTAGAAAAAGAACTTCAGACTGATCTGTTTTC
>NZ_VTRU01000015.1 GCF_008274625.1 Chryseobacterium panacisoli
AAACTGATGAAGAAACTCATAATTCCAATAGGAATCCTGGTGGCCGGCTCACTTCAAGGTCAGCTTTCACCGGCAGAGAATTATATATATACTAAAACTTATCTTGACCATACGAACTTAAAAGTGACAGAAAGTGTCCAGTACTTTGACGGACTTTCAAGACCTAAGCAGTCTATTGCTATAAAAGGCTCTCCTACGGGTAAGGATGTCGTAACGAAATACGAATATGATGGGTTTGGAAGACAGGTTAATGATTATCTTCCTGTCCCTCAGAGCGGGACCTTAAATGGGGGTATCTATGCTTCCCCGCTGTCCAATGCTGTTAATCCCGATATTTACGGGAATGAAAAGATCTATTCCGAGAAAAGACTTGAAAGCTCTCCTTTAAACCGGATTCAGGAACAGGTTCAGGTAGGAACAGCCTGGTCAGGCAAGCCTGTAAAATATGACTACGGCACCAATGGAACTGGAGAAGTTTACCATTATCTTATCTCTTCCAGCTGGTATCAGGGAACAACCAAGAGCAGTTTTGACCCAGCTTCTGCCATTGCTTATCCTTCGGGGCAGTTGTATAAGAATACGGTAAAGGATGAAGATGGAAACGAGACCCAGGAATTTAAAAATGGAAAAGGTCAGGTGATATTGGTAAGAAAGGTCATCAGCCCGACATTGAATGCAGATACGTATTATATTTATAATGAATATGACCAGTTAGCCTTTGTTATACCTCCAAAAGGTGTTTCTGCATCTATGACGGATTCTTTACTTAATGAGCTTTGCTACCAGTACCGTTATGACGGCCGGGGCAGGCTTGCGCAAAAGAAGCTTCCTGGGAAAGGCTGGGAATATATGGTGTATGACAAACAGGACCGTCTTATTTTGACTCGTGATACTGTAATGGAAGGGAAAGGTCAGTGGCTTTTTACCAAGTATGACAAATTTGGACGCGTGGCCTACACAGGGATTATATCTGGTGGAGACCGTGAAACGATGCAGAACCAGCTTGGCAGTCAGAATATTGTAGAAGAGCAGACTGCTACCGGCTTTAACAGGCCTGGGATTATGGTATACTATACGAACAATTTTCTATCGGATTCCCAGACTATTCTGAGCATTAATTACTATGACAATTATCCCCGGGATACTAAGAAGTTTCCTCCTTCTGTTATTTTAGACCAGCCTGTGATCAATGCGGCGAGCAGTGTGAGTACTCAGGGAATGCCAACGGCTTCTTATGTAAAGAACGTAGAGGATGATAACTGGACCAAAACGTATTTCTATTATGATTTCCGGGGAAGAGCAGTAGGAACTCATTCCGTAAACCATCTGGGAGGATATACAGGAACAGAGAGCCAGCTTGATTTTTCAGGCACGCCAAAAATGACTGTTACCCGACATAAACGTTTAGATACCGACGTTGAAAGGGTTATTACAGAAACCTTTGAATATGACAGCCAGAACAGGTTATTGGTTCATAAACATCAGGTGGATAATAATGCTGTTGAATATCTTACGCAGAATAAATACAATGAATTTTCTCAGCTTGAATCCAAGAAAGTGGGAGGGATTGCTGCGGCTTCCCCTTTGCAGCAAATGGATTATAAGTATAATATCAGAGGCTGGATGACCAGGATCAACGATCCTTCCAATCTGAACGGTAAACTTTTTGGTTATGAGGTGAGATATAATAATCCTGTTAATACTCAGTCCGTTGGGAAGTTCAATGGTAACATTGCTGAAATTGACTGGAATAACGGTTCTGAAAACCTTTTGAAACGTTATAATTATGAATATGATGCTTTGAACCGGTTAACCAATGCATTTTATAAAGAGCCTTCGACAGGGGTTAGCAGTACATATGACGAATACCTGACTTATGATGTGAATGGGAATATCAGCAATCTTAAAAGAAAGGCTATTCCTGTATCGGGTCAGACCTCGACATTGGTTGATAATCTTGACTATATCTATAATGGCAACCGTTTGACTCAGGTGATAGAAAATGCATTGAATGATACCGGTTATGAGGGAGGAAATAATGTGATTGACTATGACCTTAACGGCAGCATGACCACTATGAAGGATAAAGGAATTCAGAGTATTGTATATAATTATCTGAGTTTACCTGATTCTTACTCCATTACACAGAATAATCCGTTTGGGCTTGCGATGAATATTGGCTTGGATTATTTATACCGTTCTGATGGCGTAAAAGTACGTAAAACGTATTCCAGTGCCCCACCTCGTGGACTAGCCAGTGTTACGATTACGGATTATCTGGATGGTTTTCAGTACAACTATTTTGAGGGAGGAGGAATCTGTATAACTTGCCGTACGGAGTACGCCTATGAGCAGCAGGCATACAAAGGTATTATTGATCCTGGGGGAATTACTCCGGAATGGAGGCTTGATTTTGTCCATACAGCAGAAGGAGTTTACAGTTTTGCAGAAAACCGCTATATTTATCAGTACAAAGACCACCTTGGAAATACGAGGGTGAGCTTTGGTAAAGACAGCACAGGAGCTCTTGAAGTTACTGATACCAATAATTATTATGCATTTGGGTTAAACCATATCTCAGGAGGGTTGAGTAATTCTTATTTCGGAAGTTATAAGTCTTACAAGTATAATGGTAAGGAGTTACAGGAAACAGGTTTTTTTGACTATGGAGCAAGGATGTATATGCCGGATTTAGGAAGATGGGG
>NZ_VTRU01000016.1 GCF_008274625.1 Chryseobacterium panacisoli
TGATCAACCCTTATAGGCAGAACAATCCTGTTCTCAGGAAGCTCCATTATTTCATCGATTGAAAATTTTCTGACATCTACAGTCAACAATAGGTCAATGCTGATGTTATAGAATTTTGAAATTCTAAGCAATATTTCAATAGGAGGCTCTGTTCTACCATATTCATAGGCAACATATCTGGATCGGGTAAGAAATAATAGATCTGCCAGTTCCTGCTGGGTCATATTTTTCTTTCCCCTCAAAAACACGATGTTATCAGAGAATTTTGACATTGTTACAATTTTAGACAACAAAAATACAAAATTTGTTTCAAAACGTAACTAATTTTGTCACATGGAAAGAGCAATTGTACATATGGATCTGGATACGTTCTTTGTTTCCTGTGAAAGGCTGAAAAACGCTGAACTGGAGAATAAGCCTGTGATTATAGGTGGTGGAGACCGTGGTGTAGTGGCTTCCTGCTCTTATGAAACCCGTTTTTTAGGGGTCAGGAGTGCCATGCCGATTAAAATGGCTTTACGGCTGTGTCCCGAAGCTAAAAGTAATTAAGGGAGATATGGAAATGTATTCCAATATGTCCCATATGGTGACTGAAATTATTCAGGAAAAAGTTCCTGTCCTTGAAAAAGCAAGTATTGATGAATTTTATCTGGATCTCTCCGGAATGGATCAGTTTTTTGGTTGTTATAGATGGACCCATGAAATAGCTGAAAGTGTACAGAAAAATACAGGATTACCGATAAGTTTTGCGTTGTCTGCCAATAAGACGGTATCCAAAATCGGAACCGGAGAATCAAAGCCAACCGGAAGATTGGAAGTAAAACAAACTGACATCCAGCCGTTTTTAAATCCGCTTTCGGTAAAGAAGATTCCTATGGTTG
>NZ_VTRU01000017.1 GCF_008274625.1 Chryseobacterium panacisoli
AGGAGTCTCAACAATACCTTTTAAATTTTATAAAGATGCATCAACTCTAAGTTTGGGCTGAAGCCATATAAATATTGCTTTTACATGAAAACGGGCTAAAGCCCGCTCCTATTGAATATAAAGAATGCGTATATTTAAGATTTTTAATTCACATTTCAGACCAGGAATTTAGAATCATTCCCCCTTACATAACTTATATAAATCTTTACCAGTATTTTATACATAATTTAAAGGTGCTGTATTGCTAGCACGCTCTAGTAAGTGTATAGTCTATCTCCAATTAGTCTCATGTTTGAATTTTAGAACCAAATAAATTTATAGTTTAATATATTTTCAATATATAAATTATATTCCATAAAGTCTTTTTCTGTTTTGAAATATTGGATCAGAAGTATATTACTATGATAAATGTTTCGTATAAACGCAATTACTTGATGTTTTTAAACTCATTATTTTGGAGATTTATACATTAGAATTAAATCTTAAGTATAATATTTAATGATCTACCTTTACTAAGTAGCCATTGTGGATAAGTATAAATACTGATTAATTATCTGAATTCTAAATACATACATAAATAGTTATCCACTTTGTATATTTTTATGTTAAATAAAGTTGTTTTGCGTTGTTATAAGTTGTTATCTTTGCCCCACTGAAAAACGAGAGAGATTCGGTA
>NZ_VTRU01000002.1 GCF_008274625.1 Chryseobacterium panacisoli
TGGGAATTATATCCATCCATTACCCATGGACATGCTATCTATATCTTAGAAAAAGAACTTCAGACTGATCTGTTTTCTTTAAAAGATTACATAGAAGAGAATAGGATCAGCATTGCAACAATTCCGCCGGTATTGTTAATAAAAGAATATATCCTGCCATTAGAAAAACTTGTAGTAGCAGGAGACGTTACCAATCCGCAGGTAATGGCAGCATATAAAGAATATGGAGTAGATCTGATCAACGCTTATGGGCCGACAGAAACTACGGTATGTGCCACATTGCATCATTATAACGAAGATGAAAATCCCGTAAATATCGGAGGTCCGATTGGAAATATGACGGCTTACGTATTGGATAAATATCAACGTATTGTTCCTGTAGGAGCCATAGGAGAATTATACATAGGCGGAGCAGGAGTTGCCAGAGGATACCTGAACAGACCCGGTCTTACCGAAGAACGCTTTATCATCAATCCTTTCCAGAGGGAAGAACAGAAAGGAAAAGGAGAGAACGGACGTTTGTACAGAACCGGAGATTTAGTTCGCTGGTTGTCCAATGGCGGACTGGAGTACATCGGAAGAAATGACTTCCAGGTGAAAATCCGTGGATATAGAATAGAGCTGGGTGAGATTGAAAATAAATTGCTGGGCTACTCCGGAGTTAGTCAGGCAGCTGTTTTAGGCAAAAAAAATAAAGCCGGGTTACAATATCTTGTAGGGTACTATGTTTCTGAAACTGAAATAGATTCTTCTTTACTGTCAGAATACCTTTCAGAATCGTTACCTGAATATATGGTTCCGGGGGTATTCGTTCACTTAACCTCTTTACCGTTAACTATCAATGGTAAACTGGATAAAAAAGCTTTACCAGAAGCAGAGTTCACCGGAAGTAAAAATTATACAATACCTGAAACAGAACTTGAAAGACAGCTGGTTATAATCTACAGTGAAGTGCTGGGCATCAGCCCTGAAACCATCAGTATTCATGATGATTTCTTCAGATTAGGAGGAAACAGCATCATGGCTGTTAAACTAATCGGTAAAATCAGACAGAATCTGGATGTGCAGGTCAATGTAGGAATGGTGTTTAATCATAAAACCGTGGCCTCGCTCTCCAATGCTTTATCTCTTGAAAATCATAACGAAAATCAGATAAATATTGTTCCGGGCAAAGTTAATTCCCCTGAAGAACAACGGCTATCCTTTGCTCAGGAAAGACTTTGGTTTATAGAATCCTATGAAGGCGGAAGCAGTGCTTATAACATTCCGATCATTACAAGAATAGATGATAGTGTCCAGCTGAACCTTCTTGAGGAATCATTGAGAAGGGTGATAATGCGGCACGATGTACTTCGTTCAAAGATCTATACCACTGAGAATGGAGTAGGATATCAGTTGGTTACCGACCTTGTTCCTAACATTAAAACTTCGAAAATAAGCAATGAGAGACAACTGGAAAAGGCAATCAACAGATGTGTGAATAAAGTTTTCAGTCTGGATAAGGAGATTCCTGTAGAAATCAATATTTTCAAACTTGCAGGACACGCTTATCTGTCTATTGTTGTTCACCATATTGCCTTTGACGGATGGTCTGTAGATGTTTTCTTAAAAGAAACGGCCTCTGTTTATTATGCTCTTGCTGAAGGAAAAGAACCAGAACTTTCCCCTGTAAAAGTTCAGTATAAAGACTTTGCACTGTGGCAGCGTGAGTATCTTTCAGGAGAAAGGCTTGAAAATCAGATTACTTATTGGAAAAATAAACTGGAAGACTTCCATAATCTTGAATTACCTTCAGATTTCAAAAGACCAAATCAGATATCCTATGAAGGAGAAAACCTGTATTTCAACCTGAGTGCAGAGCAGGGACAAAAGCTCAGAGCCCTTTCCCAAAAGTTAGGAGTAAGTCTGTACAGTGTAATGCTTGGAGGCTATTATCTGATGCTGTCTGCCTATTCCGGTCAGGATGATATTGTGGTAGGAAGCCCCATTGCTAACCGGCACCATGCAGGCCTTGAGGAAATCATTGGATTCTTTGTCAATACATTAGCTTTAAGAGAAAAAGTAGATCCAGCACAGAATATCAGCGATTTTATTCTTCAGGTATCAAAATCAATAAATGAGGCTCAGTCTCATCAGGATCTTCCGTTTGAAAAACTGGTGGATGAATTGGGAGTAGAGCAGGATACTTCCAGACACCCGGTTTTCCAGGTGATGTTTGGGATTCAAAGTGTGGATGGAGACGTTAAAGCAGCTAAAAATAAGGCCCTATTTCATCCTTTTGCAGGAGAAGTAGACTATAAAGCAGCGAAATTTGATCTCACCACAATGATTGATGATGACGGAGAACACATCCGAATCATGTTCAATTATGCAAAAGCTTTGTTTAAAGAAGAAACCATTATGCGAATGGCTGGTTCTTATCAGCTTCTTTTGGATCAGATCATAGAAACCAATCCGGATAATACGCCAATCCGTAATCTTTCACTGATTTCGGAAGAGGAAACTCAGCAGATTATATTAGATTGGAATGCCACTCAGGAAGATTATCAGTCAGAAATAACCATTCACAAGCTATTTGAAAATCAGGCTGAAAAAAATCCTGATACCATTGCTTTGGTATACAATGATGTCAGACTTTCATATCGTGAGCTTAATGAGAGATCGAACCGCTTAGCGAATTATCTGATCCGTCAGTATCAGCTTCAGCCAGATGATCTGGTACCATTATGCCTTGAAAGATCTGAGAATATGATGATTGCGATCCTTGCCGTATTAAAGGCCGGTGCTGCTTACGTACCAATGGATCCGTCATATCCTGCAGACAGAATAGGACATATTCTGGAAGATACCCACGCAAAGCTGGTTATTGCTGAGGAAAATACCATAGAGAAGCTACAGAATATAGACGTCATTTCACTGGATGAAGCTATCTTTAAAGAAACCCTTGAAACGGAATTAACTGATAACCCTGTTACCAAAGTTCACTCAGGGAAGCTTGCTTACGTCATTTACACCAGCGGAACGACAGGACTTCCTAAAGGAGTAATGATTGAACACAAAGGAGTAATCAACCTCATCAGATCAATGATAAAGGCACACCGGCTTGAAGAGTATCAGGAAGTAGGCTGCTATTCCAATTATGTATTTGATGCTTTTGTTTATGAAGCGTTCCCGTCTTTATGTAACGGAAATACCCTATGGTTATACAGCAATGAACTTAGAACTTCAGTGAGTGAGCTTAATGATTATATTAAAACCAATGCCATAGAAGTTTCCTTTATTCCACCTGTCTTATTGAGAGAAATTGTGGAAAATGGAACCTGCTTGCAACTCATCTTCGCAGGAGGAGAAAGTTTCCCTGCTTTGGATAAAAATATTGAAAACATTACCCTTATCAATGAATATGGCCCCACAGAAGGAACTGTTTGTGTCACGCTTCATGAGTACAAAGAAGATAGAAATCCATTGAATATTGGCGGAGCTATTGCCAATACAACCTTATATGTTCTTGATGCTCAATATCGTCCGGTTCCCGCAGGAGCTGTAGGAGAGTTGTTTATAGGTGGAGCAGGTATTGCCAGAGGATATCTGAACAGACCTGAGCTTACAGAGGAACGTTTTATGGTAAACCCATTCCAGACCTCAGAACAGCAGGAAAAAAATGAAAACAGCCGTTTATACAGAACCGGCGACCTAGTTCGCTGGCTGCCTAACGGAGAATTGGAATACAGAGGAAGAAATGACTTCCAGGTGAAGATCCGTGGTCATAGAATTGAGCTGGGTGAGATTGAGAATACTTTACTTCAAATTGAAGGGATACGGCAGACAGCCGTTTTAGCAAGAGAAAATAAATCGGGCTTAAAATACCTGGCCGCTTACTACGTTTCCGATTCGCCGATTGAAGCCAGCATGCTTTCTGAATTTGTATCAGAATCTCTGCCGGAATATATGGTGCCAGGCGCTTTTGTTTACCTGACTGAGCTTCCGCTTACTATTAATGGGAAATTAGACAGAAGAGCATTGCCGGAACCTGATTTTACAGGAGGTAAAGACTATGTGGCTGCTGAAACAGAACTTCAGGCCACACTTTGTCAGATCTATGGAGATATACTTGGACTTGATCCTGATACGATCAGTATTCATGATGATTTCTTCAGGTTGGGGGGTGATAGTATTATCAGTATTCAGCTGGTAGGAAAGATCCGTCAGCAATTAGAAGTAAGAGTAAGCGTAAAAGAAGTCTTTACTGCCCGGACAGTGGCTTCATTATCCCAACTTATAAAAGATAAAAAAGATGGTAGTGAAGCTCATATTCTTACCGAGCAGGGAATCATTACCGGAGAAGTTCCGCTTCTTCCGGTACAGGAATGGTTCTTTGAACAAAAAGAATCCGGCTATCTCGCAGAATTCAATCACTGGAATCAGGCATTTATAATCAATGTTCCGGAGCTTGATAAGGTTCTTTTTGAACAGGCTTTAGAAATGTTACTGACGAAGCATGATGCCTTCAGACTGGGGTATACCGGACAGACTCAGGAATATAAACCAGGGAAAAATTCCCCTGACATCAATTATCTTGACGCTTCTGACCTGAAACCGGAAGAACTTGCCAATATATTCACAGGCTGGCAAACCCGTTTTGATATTGAAAACGGATCTCTGTATCAGATTGGATATATCAATGGCTATCAGGATGGAAGTGCAAGAATATTCTTTGCATTCCACCACCTTATTATTGATGCAGTAAGCTGGAGAATTCTTACCGAAGACCTGAAAAATATCTATCAGACCCTTGAAAAAGGAGAAAATTATCAGATTCAGAAAGGAAGCAGCTATCGTCAATGGGTACAAGCCATCAGAAATTATAAAAAAGAGAATCCGGAATCCAGAGAGCAGGAAACCTTATATTGGAATCATATTGCTGACACTGTTGAGGAAAGTAATTCTACATTATCTAAACTTATTACCAGAGAATATCATCATGGTCATCTTCAGCTGGATAAAGAATCCACGGGAACCCTGATTCGTGGTGTACATCATGTATATCACACTCAGATCAACGATTTGCTTTTATCCGCTTTATCACAGGCCCTTACGGAAATTACCGGAGATGAACGCCATGCTATTCTATTGGAAGGTCACGGGCGTGAAGAAGTATTCAGCCAGCTGGACATCACTGAAACGATGGGTTGGTTTACCACCATGTATCCGGTACAGCTGCAAACAGGAAAATCATCAAAAGACACGGTTGTCCTTACCAAAGAATCTCTTAGAAGCATTCCGAATAATGGAATCGGCTATGGCAGCCTGGTAGGATATACAATTCGGGAATTACCGAAGATCAGCTTCAACTACCTGGGGCAGCTTGACAAAGAGGATGTATCCGGTGAAAAAACATGGTTTATCGCAGCAGAAGATACCGGAGCGGGAGTGGGAGCTTCCAACCGTGACAGTCATTTTGTAAGCATTAACGGGGCCGTGGTTGACGGGCAGCTTAGATTCGGAATCTCAGGATATCTTTCTGATGAAAAGATTACCCTTTTAGCCCAAAGTTTTAAACTGAATCTGGAAGCTGTTGTTAAGGCGCTTTCAGAGGAAAATAGAAGCTATCTTACTGTATCTGATGTAGAATATGTAGTGGAAAATACCCAGCTTTCGGCCATTCAGGATAAAGGAGAGATAGAAGGAGTATACCTTGCGAACAGCTTACAGGAAGGATTCGTATATCATGCCCTTAATCAGGGAGAAACGGATGATGCCTACAGAGTACAGCTGATGTGGGAATATCGTGCTAAAATAAATACAGACAAACTTAGAAACTCGTGGAGTTTGATTCAGACTCAATATCCAGCCTTGAGAGTCAGGTTCGATTGGAATGGAGAGATTTTACAGATCATAGACAAAGAAGGAAAATTAGACTGGAGATATCAGGATATCAGCGCCCTGTCTGAAGAAGCACAGGAAAAACTGATTAAAGAAATTTCTCATAATGATCGTTTTGAAGGATATGACCTTACCAAAGGAAATTTATTCAGAGTTTACCTTTTCAAACGAAATGAGGAATATTATAGCTGTCTGTTCAGTAATCACCATGCAATACTGGATGGCTGGAGTATGCCTGTTATGATGAATGCTGTTCATGAAGCTTATCTGAGCCAGCTTAATAATGAAGAATATGTACTGTCAATAGATTATGCATATGCAGCCAGCCAGAAATATTTACAGGCCAACAAAAAAGCAGGGCGCAGCTTCTGGGATAAGTATATGACGCTGCTTGAAGATCAGGAAGATCTGAAAAGTCTTGTAAAAGAAGAACAAAGACACATTGACTTAGGAACTTACCGTCAGATAAGAGACCAGCAAAAAGTAACTCTATTAATAAAAGATGAGAGATACCATCATCTGAAACATTTTACAAAAGCTCATGGATTAACGGTGAATGCAGTATTGCAGTACTTATGGCACAGCCAGTTAAAACTGTACAGCGGATTGCAGACAACAGTAGTAGGAACCACTGTTTCAGGAAGAAGCTTACCTGTTGATGGGATAGAAACATCAGCCGGGTTGTATATCAATACCCTGCCGTTAATTGTTAATCATACAGAGGGTCGTATCATAGATCGTATCATGGAAATTCAGAACAGGATCAGTGATCTGAATACCCACAGTGATATCAATCTTGCGGAACTTCATCATGACGGACGCCGTATTTTCAGTAGTCTATTTGTGTATGAAAACTATCCGGTTCCCAAAGGAGAAGGAAGCAATGAACTTGGCTTTGTATTCAGGGATTCAGTAGAAAAACTGGATTATCCGTTAAGTATAATGGCTTCAGAACAGGGAGAAAGTGTACTGCTGAAACTGAATTATGAAGGAGTTCTTTTTGAAAACAAAACCATGAGACAGCTTATGGAAGGGATGGAAATTATCCTGAATCAGATTCTTGATAACCCGGAAATGAATTCTGATGCACTTTCCTACATCTCAGAAAGCCAATGGCAGCAGATATCTGAGTGGAATGATACCCAACTGGACTATCCGTCAGCGAAAACAATCCACAGTATATTTGAAGATCAGGTGCTGAAAACTCCTGATAATATTGCCTTAGTATATGAAGACATAAAACTTTCATATCGTGAATTGAATGAACGTGCCAACCAATTGTCAAATTACCTTATCAGAGTCTATGGCATTCAGCCGGATGATTTGGTGCCTTTATGTCTGGAACGTTCAGAAAATATGCTGACCGGAATTCTTGCCGTATTGAAGGCCGGAGCAGCTTATGTTCCAATGGATACTTCTTATCCGGCAGAGAGAATAGAATACATCCTGTCAGATACCAAAGCTAAAATTGTATTGGCTCAGGAAAGTACAGCTGTGAAATTACAGAATATGAATGTAGATGTTATTTCTTTAAATAATACTTCATTCAGGCAAGCCATTGAAAAAGAAAATACAGCTGATCCGGTTACAGAAGTTGCTCCTGATAACCTTGCCTATGTCATCTATACCAGTGGAACCACAGGACTTCCAAAAGGAGTAATGGTAGAACATACAAGTGTGGTAAACCGTATCGCCTGGATGAATGATACTTATCCTTTAGTGCCGGCAGATAACATCTTGCAGAAAACCCCTTACACATTTGATGTGTCCGTCTGGGAGTTATTCTGGGCTCATTTCTATGGTGCATGTATCGTATTTGCACGTCCGGAAGGACATAAAGATCCGGAATATTTAGCCGATATCATTCAAAAAGCTAATGTCAGCATTTTACACTTTGTACCTTCCATGTTGAGTGCTTTCGAAGAAGCATTAGACTCCAAAGAAGGCCTGCAGCACATGGTAAAAAGCCTGAGGTATATATTCTGCAGTGGAGAAGCTTTAACATTAAAACAGGTTCAGGATGCCCGAAGATTAATGAACCATGCAGAAATTCACAACCTTTACGGGCCGACTGAGGCTACCGTGGATGTTTTGTACTATGACTGTAATGCTCCGGATATTCAGAATGTATTGATTGGGCGGCCAATTGCCAATACAACAGTTTATGTACTGGATAAATCCTTACATCCGGTTCCTATTGGCGGTGTAGGAGAACTATATATCGGCGGTGTTGGAGTTGCAAGAGGATATTTAAACAGACCGGACTTGACGGAAGAACGCTTCATTGCGAATCCATTCCAGACAGATCAGGAGAAAAACCAAGATTATAACGGAACCCTATATAAAACAGGAGATGTAGTAAGATGCGTATCCGGTGGAAATATAGAATATCTGGGCAGAAATGACTTTCAGGTAAAAGTTCGTGGGTTCCGTATCGAGCTTGGAGAAATTGAAAATGCTCTGGTAAAACATGCTGAGATCCGCCAGGTAGCAGTATTGGCCAAAGAAAATAAGGCTGGAATAAAATATCTTGTAGCGTATTATGTTGCTGACAAAGAATTGGATGAAGGGATACTTTCAGAATTTCTGTCCGAAACATTACCTGAATATATGGTGCCGAATATTTTTGTTCACCTGCAAGTATTACCCGTTACCCTTAATGGAAAGCTGGACAGAAAACAGCTGCCGGAACCGGAAGTAAAAACAAATCGTGAATATATAGCATCAACAAATGTACTGCAGGAAAAGCTCTGTTTAATTTATGGTGAAGTACTGGGGATTAACCCTGAAAGCATCAGTATTCATGATGACTTCTTCAGACTGGGCGGAAACAGTATCATGGCTATAAAGCTTATCAGTAACATCAGGCTGACATTGAATATGCAGGCTACCGTTGCTATGATATTCAATCATAAAACCGTTGCATCTTTATCTGGAGCTTTGTCAGGAAATACCTTAGAGGATCAGATAACCATACCTCCTTCAAAAGCAGATAACCCGGAAGAGCAGAGACTGTCATTTGCTCAGGAAAGGCTTTGGTTTATAGAATCCTATGAAGGCGGAAGCAGTGCTTATAATATTCCAATGACGGTTACTCTGAGTATAAAAACTGATATTCCGGCCTTATGCAAAGCTTTGGAAACAGTAATACAGCGCCACGAAATACTTCGTACATTCATTCTGACCACAGAAAACGGGGTGGGTTATCAGGTAGTTACCGATCTTCTTCCGGAAATCAGAACTATAGAAGCGGGAAGCAGAGAAGAACTGGAGGAGCTGGTAAACAAAAGCGCTCATAAAATATTCCAGCTGGAAGAAGAGATTCCTGTTGCAATCAATATTTTCACCTTAGAAAAAATCAGTTATCTGTCAGTAGTTATTCATCACATTGCTTTTGATGGCTGGTCTACAGATATATTCCTGAAAGAAGTGGCAGACACCTATCATGCTATTGCCGCAGGTCAGCAGCCGGAGCTTCCTGAATTAAAAATCCAGTACAAGGATTTTGCATTATGGCAGCGAAACTACCTTACAGGAGAACGTCTTGATAATCAGATCGGTTATTGGAAAACAAAGCTTGATGACTATCAGAGCTTAAATCTTCCTGTAGATTTCCATAGGCCGGCTGAAATTTCCTATGAAGGAGATACCATCAGATTTAATATCCCTGAAGAAACAGCATCAGGACTTAAAGCAATTTCTAAAAATCTTGGAGTAAGCTTGTACAATGTAATGCTGAGTGGCTATTATCTCACCCTTTCTATCTACTCAGGCCAGGAAGATATTATAGTAGGAAGCCCTATTGCCAATCGTCATTATGCAGGCCTTGAAAACCTTATCGGATTCTTTGTGAATACATTGGCACTAAGAGAAAAAATTGATCCTAAACAAGAGATCAGAGACTTTATTCTGCAGGTGTCAAAATCAGTCACAGATGCCCAGGCACATCAGGATCTTCCGTTTGAAAAACTGGTAGAGGAACTAGGGGTAGAGCAGGACACTTCAAGGCATCCAGTGTTTCAGGTAATGTTTGGCCTTCAAACCAGCAATGGTGGAGATCCTGCAAATCAGGAAGAAGAGACTATTTTCCATCCTTTTGATGGTGATGTAGACTATCAGGCAGCGAAATTCGATCTTACAACCATGATTAATGAAAATCCTGAGGAAATTCACATGACCTTCAACTATGCAACGTCTTTATTTAAAAAAGAGACCATAAACCGTATAGCAGACACCTATCAATATCTGCTGGGTCAGATTGTGCAGGTTGGAAAAACCAATAATGAGTTGAAAATAGGAGAGATATCCCTTCTGTCTGAAACAGAAAACAAACAGATAACAGAAATATGGAATGATACCCGGAAAGCTTATCAGGATAAAAAGACTATTCATCAGCAATTTGAATCTCAGGTTGCCATAACACCTGATGCCATAGCTCTGGTATATCAGAATGTGAAATTATCCTATAGAGAATTGAATGAAAGAGCCAATCAGCTGTCAAATTACCTGATCAAAGAATATCAGCTTCAGCCTGATGATTTGGTGCCGTTATGCCTTGAACGTTCTGAAGAGATATTGGTGGCAATCCTTGCCGTATTAAAGGCCGGAGCAGCGTATGTTCCAATGGATCCCTCATATCCTGCGGAAAGAATCAACCATATTATAAAAGATACGGGGGCTCAGGTTATCATTATTCAGGAAGAAGTAAGAGACAAATTCAGCGGAATTTCTTTGGGACTGAACCTGGTTTCATTGAATGATAGAGGATTAATAAAGGAGCTGGCAACAGCAGAGACTCATAACCCCGCTACCCGGGTATCTTCAGACCATTTAGCCTATGTGATCTATACCAGCGGAACAACAGGGCTTCCAAAAGGTGTAATGATTGAGCATAAAGGAGTGATAAATCTTATTGATGCAATGACAGATGCTCACCAGCTTAGAAAATATCAGAATGTAGGAGTATACTCCAATTATGTATTTGATGCCTTTGTATATGAGACATTCCCGTCTTTATGCAATGGAAACACCCTTTGGCTATACAGCAATGAGCTTAGAACCTCAGTAAATGAGCTTAATGAATATATTAAAAACCATACTATAGAAGTTTCTTTTATTCCGCCAGTGTTGTTGAAGGAAGTTATAGATAATGGAACAGGTTTAAAACTGATCCATGCCGGAGGAGAAAGCTTCCCGGCCTTGGATAAAAATATTGAGAATGTTACCCTTATCAATGAATATGGGCCGACAGAAGGAACTGTATGCAGTACGCTTCATCATTACAAAGAAGATAAAAACCCATTGAATATTGGTAGAGCAATAGCTAATACAACATTATATGTGCTTGATAACCAACATCGTCCTGTTCCGGCAGGTGCCGTAGGAGAGCTGTATGTTGGGGGCGCAGGAATTGCCAGAGGTTATCTGAACAGACCTGAGCTTACTGATGAACGTTTTATGGTAAACCAATTTCAGACAGCAGACCAAAAGGAAAGAGGAGAAAACAGCCGTTTATACAGAACAGGAGACCTGGTTCGCAGATTAGCCAGCGGAGACCTGGAATATATGGGAAGAAATGACTTCCAGGTGAAGATCCGAGGCCATAGAATTGAGCTGGGCGAGATTGAAAATACCCTGCTTCAGTATGAAGACATTCGCCAGACTGCCGTTTTGGTGAAAGAAGGTAAAGGAAATATAAAATACCTCGTGGGATACTATGTTTCCGACCCCGTAATTGATCCGCACCAATTGTCAGAATTCTTGCTGAAATCATTGCCGGAATATATGGTGCCGAATGTTTTCGTTCATTTAGCAGCCTTACCGTTAACGATTAATGGCAAACTGGATAGAAAACAACTTCCAGAACCTGAATTTACAGGAATATCAGAATATGCTGCTCCGGAAAATGAATTTCAGAGACAGCTGGCAGCGATCTATGGTGAAGTTTTAGGTCTTGATCCGGAATCTATCGGTATCCATGATGATTTCTTCAGATTAGGAGGAAACAGTATTATGGCTATAAAGCTGATCAGCAAAATACAGATGGTATTGGACGTTAAAGTGAAGATTGTAGATATTTTCAAAGAAAAAACCATCAGTAAACTAACTGCCCTTATTGGGAAATATGGCAAAGAATACAGAGCAGTATCCATTCTGAATGCAGTCAATAACAATCCGAATATATTCCTTATTCACCCGGGGAATGGAGGAAGTGAAGTCTATCAACCCCTGGCGGAACAGCTGAAAACCAACTATAACTGCTATGGTGTAGATTCTTACAACCTGTATCATGAAGAAAAAATTGATAATTTGAATCAGCTTGCAGGGTATTATCTGAGCCATATTGAGCAAATACAGGAACAAACTCAGCAGGAAGAGTATATTTTACTGGGATGGTCTCTGGGAGGAAACATCGCTTTAGAAATGGCATCTCAGCTGGAAAAAAGAGGCTGTAAAAAGATCAAAGTGTATCTGTTGGATACCATTTTTTATGCTTCAGATCAGCAGTTGGTCAATTTCCTTTCATTTCCTTCAGATGAAGAATTGAGCAACGAGCTAGAAGTTTCCGTAGATCACAGCCGTTTTGTAGCGACTAAGAGTTTTATGTCAGCAGAATTTACCATTGCCGGACAGCCAATCTCTGATAACCTAAGATTTACAAAAGTGGTTTTACTAAAAGCCATGCTGGGTGGAGAGGGATTTGATGAATCGTTTAACAACTATGTGAAGGACTGTACATACAATAATGTAGACTCAATCATAGAAAATCAAAACCAGATATCTGTATATCCCATCGAAGCCGCTCACCAGTTTATGTTGGAAAAAGAAGAACAGATCATTGATATTATTAATAAAACCGGCTTCATGTAAAAATAGAAAAGGAAAACCTATGAACAGAATAGCATCATCAAAACCACAGATATTTTTACTGCACTATGCAGGCGGCGACAGAAATTCCTTTCGCCCGTTAATAGAAAACCTGCAATCTCATTTTCAGGTAGAAACCCCGGAGCTTCCGGGAAGAGGTAATCGGATGTCAGAATCTTTTTTAAAAAATAAAGAAGAAGCCGTAGCAGATCTATTGAAACAGATAAAAAGTACCCGGCAGAAAGACGTCCCTTACTTGATCTACGGTCACAGTATGGGTGCAATCCTAGGATTTGAAATCTGTCATGCGCTGGAAAAGTGTGATGACGCCCCAAGATATTTTGTGCCTACAGGCTATCCGGGCCCGGGAATAAAAACCCCGACTTCCATTGCGGAACTTCCGAGAGCAGAATTTTTCGCTGAAGTAAGAAAGCTCGGAGGCCTTTCAGATGAGGTGATGGAGTATGAAGAATTGCTGGATTTTTTTGAACCCATGCTTAGAGCAGATTTTGGCTTATTGGAAAACAAAAATAACCAAACTCCCGATATAAAAATACAGACTCCGGTATACGCCGTGATGGGAAAAAATGAAAAATATGCACTCAATATAAGAAACTGGGCAAACTATACCAGTGCAGGATGTGAATGTCAGATTGTCAACGGAAACCATTTCTTTATCAATCAGAATTTCAGTTACCTTTCGCAGGTGATCAGGAACCTTATGAATGCCGCAGCGGCCAAATGATCAAATAGAAAATTCACCCTTAAGCAAAAATTTTATTTATGCCTGGAAAAAAAGAACATACGTTAACCTTTATCTATATTACAGTCCTGATAGATATTATAGGAATAGGAATTATTGGCCCTGTATTACCAACCCTGATCACAAAGCTGTCAAATGCAGATAATATAAGTATTACTGCACAATATATCGGATGGTTTATTTCCGTATATGCGCTCATGCAGTTTTTATTTGCTCCTGTTTTGGGAGGTTTAAGCGACAGATATGGGCGAAGGCCGGTGCTTTTATGCTCATTGTTGGGACTTGGAATAGATTATCTCATTCTTGCATTGGCTCCCGATATTGCATGGCTGTTTGTGGGAAGAGTGATCAACGGAATTATGGGATCCAGTATGACAACCGCCGCCGCATATATTTCAGATGTCAGTACTCCTGAGAAAAGAGGACAGTATTTTGGCATTATGAGTGCCGTTGCCGGGGTGGGCATGATCATTGGGCCCGTTATTGGAGGTGTCCTTGGACAATATGGAGAACGATTTCCTTTCTATGCCGCCGCCGGATTGAGCTTACTTAATCTTGTATATGGATTTTTTGTACTCCCCGAATCGCTGTCAAAAAATAACCGCCGCCCATTTTCCTGGAAAACAGCCAATCCCATTGGGATCATGAAAAGCCTGAACAAAGAAATATTGGCTCCTGCATTTATTATCGCCTTCATCCTTATTGCTTTGGCTGGGCACTCTGTACAAAGTTCCTGGAGCGTATATGTGATGGATAAATTTAACTGGAAAGAAGATATGATAGGGTATTCAATGGGGTTTCTAGGGCTGTTGATGGTCATTTTCCAGGGAGGATTGATCGGTTTTTTTATTAATAAATTAGGACAGAAAAAATCAGTGATCATTTTCCTGGTGTTCTTTTGTATAAGTATGCTTCTGTTCGGAATTGCCAATAAAGGATGGATGATGTTTGTCGTCATAGCAATTTATGCCTTGGGAGGAATGGCATCTCCTATACTTCAGGCCATGATTTCCTCAAAAGTCCCAGATAATAAACAAGGTCTGCTGCAGGGAGGACTCACCAGTGTACTTAGCTTAACCTCTATTTTCGGACCATTGCTGATGACTTGGGTATTTGCTTATTTCACCTCTTCTCAGGCGCCGGTTCTCTTCAGTGGAGCACCCTTTATTTTAGGAGCTGTTTTAGCGGTCATTGGAAGTTTTTGCATATATCTGGCCATGAGAAAAGATAATTAACATTGTGTTTGTAAAATTATGAAGCAGCATTATTTAGCAATCATTGACCACTGAAATGGGTTTAGGATCGATCTGCACCTTTTATTTTGTAAGAATAAAAAAACGGATTGTAAGAACGACTCAATATATTGATAATCATATGGATTTGGATTTGTCTCTGGAGGAAACCCTTCAGAGAATCTCAGTGTCTCAAATTCAAGGTTTATTCCATGGGTGGATGACTTCGAGCAATGCTGATTTTTTTGTTTTTATAGATAAATGGGAATATCCTTTCCTTACGAAATCTGTTGTTCCAACTTCAAAGAACATCCTGAAGTAAAAATAATCGTTGATTTCTGTATTCGATTCATTAATTTCCCATTCGGTAGCAAAAGAATACCTTTCGGTAACAAATTTTTTACAGGAAGGCATTTCTCATACTATTTTTGATCCAGAAAACAATAAAAATGAAAACGCAAGCACAAAACATACTGCTTCTTATTTTCCTGTTCGCTTCCATAATGGGATATTCACAGGTAAAAATATCAGGAAAAGTATCCTTTAAAAACAAAGGCATAGGTGAAGTAAACGTCACCCTGAAAGATACCTATGACGGGTCAACCACAGACGCTCAGGGTAATTTTACATTTGAAACTTCAGAAAAAGGAGCTCATAAAATCACTTTTACCCATCCCAAATATCAGGATGTAGAAAGGGAGGTGTCTATTGAAAATCAGGATATCTCTTTGAATATCGATCTTAAAGAACAGATCAGTGAGATTGATGCAGTAGTCGTTTCTGCAGGATCCATTGAAGCAAGTGATAAGAAAAGAGCAACAGCACTGCTTACTCCAATAGATATTTACACTACAGCTGGTGCCGACGGACAGATTTCTTCCGCATTGACCTATCTTCCGGGAGTACAGAAAGTGGGAGGAACTGAAGGTCTTTTTATCAGAGGGGGTACAGGAACAGAATCTAAAATTTTTATGGACGGAAGCCTTATCAATAATTATTTTTCTAATTCTGTTCCGGGAATTGCAGGAAGAGATCAGTTTAATACCTCTCTTTTCAAAGGAAATATATTTTCAAGCGGAGGATATTCCGCACTGTACGGACAGGCTCTTTCGGGAGCTTTGATGCTGGAAAGTGTTGATCTTCCGGATGAAACATCCTATAATTTTGGGATTTCCCCTATTTTTCTGAGTGCCGGATTTCAAAAGCTGGGAGATAACAAAAACTATTCCTACGGTGCTACAGCAGGATATTCCCTTTTAAGCCTTATGCAGAAAGTCTTTAATTTTAATACAGATTTCGTTGAAGCGCCACAGGGTTTTAACGGAGATCTTAATTTCAGATTTAAAACAAAATCAGGAGGCTTTTTAAAATACTACGGGATGTTCAACTCCAATAAAATGGGGGTAAGATCAGAAAGTCTTGAACCGGGATATGATTTCAGTCTGGTAAAGCTTAATGGTAAAAATACTTTTCATAATCTCTCTTTTAAACAGAAATTTGGAAAATATCTTTTGAATGTAGGCGGTTCTTATTCTTACAACAGATCTGATCTTCATTTTTCTACAGAAACCAATGATGTTGAATCCAACAGGAATCAGCTTCTTACAGATGGAAATTATTTGAATTTCAAAGCAGTTCTTGAAAGAAAGATCAATAGAATCAGCGCGGTAAGAGGCGGATTTGAGTTGAATAATACGGATGAAAACCTGAGCTTTGAAGCGGTGCAGAAACATTATAAAGATTTGATTTCTTCCGTTTTTCTTGAAACAGATCTGGGATTCAGCAATGCATTATCTGCGAAAATAGGAGTGAGGGCAGAGCACTCTTCTTTTTTAGGAAAGAATAATATTGCCCCCCGTTTTGCGATTGCTTACCGTCTGGCAAAAGACTGGACCACTTCTTTGGCGTATGGTCTTTTTTATCAGAATCCGGAAAGTAAATATATCAATGGCCCTGCAAATCTTGGTTTTCAGAAGTCTCAGCATTATATTTTTCAGGTTCAGAGAGCTTCGGAAGGAAGAACATTACGCTTTGAAGCATTTTATAAAAAATATGATCAGCTGATTAAAACATTTAATGTTAATCAGGATAAAGAGCAAAATCAGCAGACTCAAAGTGCAGTAAACAACAATGGATATGGCTATGCAAAAGGAGTGGAGTTTTTCTGGAGAGACAATAAAAAAACATTTGAAAATATTGATTACTGGATCAGCTACTCATACCTGGATTCCAAAAGGGATTTCCTTAATTATCCGGTCAGCCTGCAGCCAAGTTTTGCCGCTGAACACACCCTTTCTGCAGTGGCAAAAAGATTTATTCCGGAATGGAAACTTGGAGTAAACTTATCGTATACCTATGCCAAAGGACGTCCTTATTATGATATTGCCTCTACGTTTGAGAATGGGAAAGCAATTAATTATACCAGAAATGAAGGAAGGTTAAAAGATTATAATGCGTTGAATTTCAGTATTAATTATCTGCCCAATATCGGTAAAAAAGATGCGAAAGCTTTTCCGGTGTTTGTATTGAGTGTAAGCAATATTTTAGGATCAAAGAATGTATACGGATATAATTTCTCTGCAGACGGATCCAGAAGTTCTGCAATCGTCCCGCCAGTCAATACTTTTGTGTTTATTGGAGCATTTATAAGTTTCGGAGTCGATAAAACAGATGATGCGATCAATAATAATTTATAAAAAACATACCTTAGGGCAAACAAATAAACTAACTTTTAAAATTTGATATCATGAAAAAATACCTTTTAAGCTTCGCTTTAGCTTTTGTAAGTTTAACAGCTTTCGCACAGGCAGATTACGACAAAATAATGACTGAAAAAATCGGAAGAATTGAAGCCTGTAAAACATCAGAAGATTTCCAGACCCTGGCCAATGATTTCCAGAGAATAGGAAGTAAAGAAAGCACAAAATGGCTTCCGGCGTACTATTCGGCATTTTCTTATATCCAGAAAGGAAGAACCTTGATGAGAGACGGGAAAATGCAGGAACTGGATGCTATTGCAGATCAGGCCGAGAAACAGTTGTCAATGGCACAGAACCTTGCGGGAGCAGATAATGCAGAGATTCACTTGCTGAGAAAAATGTCCTATTCCCTGAGAATGATGGTAAATCCTGCACAGCGTTATATGACAGACGGGGCCAGAGCTGCTGAGGAACTTAATATTGCAGAAAAATTAGACCCTGCAAATCCAAGAATTGCTCTTATCAAAGCAGAAGATGTTTATTTTACTCCTGAGCAGTACGGAGGGAGCAAAACCAAAGGACTGGAAATGTTCAAAGATGCACAGGCAAAATTTAAGACCTACAAACCTAAAACAGGGTTAGATCCTAATTGGGGAAGAGCAGAAGCTGATTATTTTCTAAGCCTTCCGGCAGAAAAAGCGAAATAATACATTCTTTGCTTTACTTATAAATTAACCTTCATTCGTGAAGGTTTTTTTATACCGTTCAGGGAAGAAAATCAGCCCTTCGGTAAGAATTAATTTTTGATACCTTTAATAAAAACTAATTTTGAGTCAAGAAAACAGATCATGAAGCGTAAATACTTTAAAATATTACTTTGGACGTCATTAGGAACCACCTTGTTTTTCTTTTTGTTTTTTAATGATGAAAAGACTTTGAGTTCTTTTCTGATCACGCTGCTTCTTTCAGCCATGTATTCTTTTGTACTGGGATTTGGAAACGGATTTATCAATGAATTTCTTAACAGAAAATTTCCATGGTCGGAAGCCACCCGGACGAGAGCTGTTTTAAGTATTATTTCCATCATCATCGGGAACTTTATTCTGGTCTATTTCTGTAATTATATGAACTATGTGGTGATTCAGAAAACGGCAACCATAGAAGAGTTTTTCTCTTCAAAGTACGGAGTAACCAATTGGTTTATGATCAATATTGCTCTTTTGATCTCTGCTTTTCTTCATGCTAAAAGCTTTATGGAAGAGCTGAAAAAGACATCCAGAAAAGAAGTAGTAGAGCAGAAGCTTATCGCCAAATCAGCAAATGCTCAGTTTGAAAGTTTAAAAAATCAGCTTGATCCTCATTTTCTTTTCAATTCTCTGAATGTTTTAAGTTCACTGATTGATGAAAATCCACGCCAGGCTCAGAAGTTTACTGCTTCAATGTCAAAGATTTACCGTTATGTACTTGAACAGAAAGATAAAGAGCTTGTAACGGTGGAAGATGAAATAGAATTCGCCAGAACCTATTGTGATCTTTTGAAAACAAGATTTGAAGACAGTGTAGATTTTACTTTTGATGTTGCCCGGGAAGATTACCAGAAATATGTTGTTCCGCTTTCTCTACAGCTGCTGCTGGAAAACTGTATCAAACATAATTTCGCTACATCATCAAAACCTTTGGTGATAAGAATTTTTTCAGCGGGAAATATACTTTGTATTGAAAATAATTTACAGGTAAGAGAGCAGATCAAAGAAAGTTCGGGAATTGGTCTTTCAAATATTGTACAGCGCTATTCATTGCTTACTGATCGGAATGTCTTCATAGAAAAGTCAGAAGATCATTTTAAAGTAAAACTTCCGATGCTTTTGGATAAACCGCAAGTTTCCAGTGTGAAACCTGAAGATGATTCTGCTGCGTATAAGCGTGCACAGAAACGAGTAAAAGAAATGAAAAGCTTTTATATGAATCTTATTTCTTACTGCACTGTATGCTCCTTTTTAATCTTTATCAATCTTTACACCAGCAGCAGAAATCAATGGTTTTGGTTTCCGGTACTGGGATGGGGAATTGGGGTTGCTTCCCATGCCTTCCAGGTGTTTGGAGTAGGAGATTCATGGCAGGAAAAGAAGATTCGTGAAATTATGAACAAACAAAAAAAATAAAACGATGGAAAGATTTGACGAAAATGATATTGAATACCAACGTGCCAGAAGACAGGTAGAAAGGTTGCGGGGGTTTTACGGACATTTATTCGCTTATATCGCAGTGAATGCCATGATCGTTGTCTATAACTGTATGAACCTGAAACCCGGTGAAAGTTATTTTCAGTTTAAAAACTTTTTTACAGCCACTTTCTGGGGAATAGGACTTGCAGCACACGCTGTTACGGTTTTTTTACCCCGTATTAATTTTATCAGGAAATGGGAAGATCATAAGATTAAAGAACTGATGGATAAGCAGAAAAACCACTAAAGGGATTTCCTTTTTTATTAAAACACTTTTAACTTTAAAACTCATTAAAGATGAATACTTTGTCAACGCTATTCTATATTTCAATGGCTGCCTGGTTTCTCACAGAATTTCTTTACAAAAACATACTGAAATCCGGTAAAGAAGATCAAAAAAACAAAGATAAATCAACCTTGAATATTCTGTGGCTGGCCATTCCTTTTTCTATAATGAGTTCGATATTCATATCTTATAACACTCATTTTACGATTGCCGCCGGAATCTGGATTCTTTATCTGGGAGAACTCCTCATCCTTACCGGAATTATTTTCAGATACATGATCATCAGATCTCTGGGAAAGTACTTTACCGTAGATGTTACCATCAGACAGGATCATAAAATCAAAAAAGAAGGGTTTTATAAATATCTGAGACATCCTTCTTATGCTTTTTCTCTGCTGACCTCTCTTGGTCTTGGTTTGTATTTGAATAACTGGTTGTCTTTAATCTTTGCTTTTGTACCTCCGTTTTTGGCTTTTGCCTATAGGATTAAAATCGAAGAGCAGGCTTTGGTAGAACAGTTCGGTGATGAGTATCTTGAATATAGAAAAAGCACAAAGAAACTGATTCCGTTTATCTATTAATTACCCGTTTTTACGATTCGGATAGCATAATCTACCATTCGGTAATATAAAATTGATTGGAGCCCTTTTCCTGAGCTACCTTTGATTCAGGAAAAAACAAATTAACCTTTTAAAACAAACATTATGGAAATTTTACCAAATAAAGAGACAATTGCTTACAGAAAAGCATCCAGAAGAGTAAAAGAATTAAAAGAGTTTTATGGAAATCTTACTTCTTATTGTATTGTAATTCCATTTCTGGCAATACTGAATCTTATGACCGCTCCAGGATACTTATGGTTTTTATGGCCGGCGCTGGGCTGGGGAATAGGAATTGCGTTTCATGCAATAAACGTATTCGGAATTGGAAAAAGCTGGGAAGAAAAAAAGATAAAAGAACTGATGGAGAAAGAGGAAAAAGGAAAAATAAAAACATTCTAAACAATAATCATAACTAAAAACTTACACGATCATGGATTACGAAACTGCAGGCACAAGAACGAACAGCATCAGAAAATTTTATAAAAGCATTTTTATATTTGCCATCTTTGCTGTTCTTATCATTCCTGATGATATTTTTGGTGAAAAAATAATTAATTTTCGATTATTTGACAGGTACACTATCCTTGGGATCTGGGGATTTATTATTCTTATTAAAGCCGTAAAACTGTTTCTCTTTGATTCTGAATGGGAAAGAAATATGATTGAAAAAGAACTTGAAAAGGAGAAAAATCCAATAAAATATTAAAATATGCCCGCTTTTATCTAACTTTATTTCCTAAAATCTAAAAACCAAAATTAAAGCTCAATGATCAAAACTGTCATTATAGAAGATGAAAAACCTGCTTCAAGAAAGTTAGAACGTATGTTGAGTAATTTCCCTGAAATTGAGATCGTTGCGAAAATAGAATCAGTAGAAGAAGGTGTTGCCTGGTTTTCTGAAAACGAACATCCGCAGCTGATCTTTTCGGATATTGTTTTAGGTGACGGGCTGTCCTTCGATATCTTTGAAAAAATTCCCACGAAAGGATTCATCATCTATACCACGGCTTTTGATCAGTATACCCTGAAAGCCTTTAAGCTGAACAGCATCGATTACCTTTTAAAACCCATTCTTGATGAAGATCTCGAAGGAGCGGTAGAGAAGTTTAAATCCTTTATTCCTGCCAAGAATACGGATGGTTCCCAGGATATCAAACAGTTGATCAGAAAAGAGAAATCTACGCTGTCCAGAGTTCTGGTTAAAATCGGGTATAACCTTAAAATTATCCAGACTCAGGAAATAAGCTGTTTTTTCAGTGAGAATAAAATCGTTTATCTTCAGACAGAAGACCGTACCTATCCGTCAGACTTTACGCTGGATGAGCTGGAAGACGTATTGGATGAGAAAAAGTTTTTCCGGGTAAACAGACAGTTTATTGTCAGTTCAGATTATATTAAAAATATCCATACATCACCTTACTATAAAGTGGATATGAAGTTTCAGCCTGAAGAAGAGATTACGGTAAGCAGAGACCGCGTCAAAGACTTCAAAGATTGGCTGGTCAGTTGATAAAAAAGGAAGAATTTTAACTTCCTCATCATACAAAAATAAATACCATGGATCTTATATTGTTGATTTTTAAACTGTTCCTTTCCCTTTTCTATGCCTGAAAGCAGGGGTAATCAAGAGCTATAAAAGTTACTTGCTGATTGTACAAACTGGTGAAAGGCTTCCGTAACTTCTTTCTTATGCTTATGAGCAAGGGGGAACGGAACCATATGGGAATATTCATACGGGAAATCTTTGATTTCTACCTCTACATTGATGTTTCTGTAGCCTCCGCGTAAAGTATTCAACGCTTCTATTGGAGGGGCAACACTGTCTTTTTCCAGTACATACGCTTTTATCTGGGACTGAATTTCATGAATTCTTTCTTCCCTTTCCCTTTGAAAATAATTGTAGCGAAGCATTTTTTTGAACCAGCTTTCCTGCGGGTGCAAAGCTTCATTCTGATAATGTTTTAAACGGGTATCTGATTTAAAATCAGAACTCAAAAGCTCTGTGAAGACAGACTGCATTTTAATGGTAGCCTGAGTGTCCATGATGTATTTGGATATCGGAAACATCCTGTCAATAGTCATTCCTCCACAAAAACAGAAAACTTTAGACCGGGTAAAGTAATGGTTAGGATCTGCCATTTTAATGATCATTGAAAGAAAGGAACCAATAGAATATCCAAATAAATCAAGGTCTGCTTCCGGGGAAATCCCTTTTATTTTATTGTTTTTAATGTCTTTTACTACCTCAGTAATATCAGAATAGGTCTGCAGCCCGGACCAGAATATCCTTTGAGGATGCGCTTCAAGTCTTGAGCTTATTGCGGCATTCACATAAGAGAAATTCATGTTTTCCGGATATTTTTTCTTCCTGAAACGAACTACTTCCATCATGTGATGGCGGTCGCTCCAGATAGGTTCTGCACGATCCATATGAAAAGCAATAGGAAACAGAATAACAGCTTTCTGTGTTCTTTGGGCCAGTTCATAGGCCCATGGCAGATATTTGTCCCATTTTTTTTCATTCAGGCCATGAAAGAAAAAAATACATCCTTTGGCGGTTTCTATATCTGCTCTCTTCAGAATATAATATGTAAACCTTTTATTGCATTCAATATCAAAATCCTTGATGTCTACTGCAGGCTGGCCGTAAAACAGATGCCCTTTTTCGTTGATTTCCAGTGATTGCTGATGTTTGCTGCAGTGTTGATGTTCCGAACCATACAGCAGATCAGAAGCCTTCGATTCAAAAGGAACAGCTTCAATAGTTACATTCAATTCCTTGAGTTCAACCCTGTCTTTTCCGGAATCAAAATGACTTTTCAAAACTTCATACAATTCATAATATTCCATAGTAAGACAATTGAAGGGTTCATATTTAGAACCATTAATTTAGAAAATTATTGCTGTAATATGTTGATTTTTAAGAGTTAAATGTATTCTAGGCATAAGAGAAAAATAACCCCGGAACAGTCTTATTCCGGGGTTGCAGATATATAATTGATAAGGATGTTTATTCTTTGGCTTCAGCTTTTTTTCTGTATTTCTGAATGGTAGCAGCTGTAAGGACTATCATGACAATACATAAGATAAGATCTGCTTTTTCAGGGTGAAAGATCTCCTGGTAGATATTATACCCTATAAGCATTGAGACAAAAAAGATAAGAGCGCTGTTAGCGGATGCATATTGGTTTTTAATTGTTGTTTTCATAATGATGTTTTTATTGTTATTTATCCAGTAAGTAGGGCAATTAAGAATACGTTACAACAATTTTCAAAATAATAATCAATAATTACATAACTATCTGTAATCAATTCTGTTAGATTCAGTGTCTTCAAGCTGTTTAAGGATAGATTCGGGAATTTCATCGCTGTCAATGGGAAAGCTGATGGAGTCGGAAATAAAGTTCTTTCGGTCTGCTTTTCTGAAGATTTCAAACAAAGCTATCGGCTCTTGGTTAAAACTGATGCAGGTACTTATGAAGTGGATTTCATGGAGTTTATAGTCAGGATTCTTAAGCTTTTCTTTAATATCTTTAATTCTTGAAATAAAATGTCTTTGACGGATAAAAGTATTGCTGTTCATGATGATAAAAACATAGTCGGAATAAGCTGTTACCTTACCAAAATATTTATGCTGGTCGCCACCGCTTCGTTCAATAAAATATTCTCCGGTGGTTTCTGATTTATAAATTTCCATTGCAGAGCGCCATATACGGTCTTCTTTTGCCATTAAAGGATTGTCAGGAAGGTTTCTGTTATAAGAATACCAGCAGCCCACCAGTCGGTCTAAAAGAGTCGTATTCAGATTTACATTATTCATCTCGATCCTGAGGTCATTAAAATTAAAAGAATCCGTTGTGGAATTGATGAAATCTATATAATTGGAATAGCCCAGTACTTTGACAATAAGACTCAGTTTTGCGAGGTTCGGTTTGCTCAGAACGGCATTTTCATTCTGTCTGAATTTTTTCAGTTTATTGATGATCAGATGTTCATACAGGTAATTGGTTCCCAGAAGATCCGGATCTTTTTTAATTTCCTTCTCTGAATGATCGCTGATAATGAGTTCGTTGAGTTCTGCGCTGATGTAAGACCATTCGGTTTTGGTAACATCTTCCCAATGATTTTTCTTTAAAAAGTGACGGCTTAAGAAATTCATCAGCTTTTCAAGATGCAGTATATCTTCCTTTTTCATCTGTTTATTTTTTATGGTCAGATTAATTTTAGTTTTATAAGACTAATTTAAGATTTTTATCAAACCAAAAAAGACTTTTGAGGGACTTTTATATTTTAAAATCCATTGATATTTGAGTAGAAAAACAAAATTTAAAACAATGGAAACAAGAATGTTATTAAAAGATGAATCCCTTTGGAACCGGATACAGGGATTTTCTCTGGATGCTCCCGGCGTTGATTTCCCTTTTTCGAAAAAACTGGCAAAAGAAGAAAGCTGGAGTCTTGATTTCGCAAAAAAAGCGATTGAAGAATATAAAAGGTTTGTCTATCTCTGCTGTATCCTTCCCAATGGAGCTTCTCCCAGTGAAATAGTGGATAAAGTATGGCATATGCACCTGATCTATACCCAGAATTATTGGGAAGAATTCTGTCCGAATATTTTAAAAAGACCGCTTCACCATCATCCTTCTAAAGGAGGAAGCACAGAAAGAGTGAAACATGAGAATTGGTTTGAAGACACAATGTCTGGCTACAGGAACATATTTCAGCAGGAAGCACCTGAAGAAATCTGGAAAGTGAAAAAGAAAGAATCTAAAGCAAGACGCTGGATGAAAAAGATGGCCTTTTTTGCTCCGATCTTTATTTTACTGCTGCTGTTTTCCTGTACAGAAGGAGGCAGCTTCACCGGATTGCTGGTCACCGCAGTGGTTTTTGCCATTATTTTTATTCTGGGAACAATAAGCTCAATCATAGGAGACAATGAAATCTCGGATCCTAATAGAAAGGACAAGCAAAGCAATGATGGAGGAGGTGGAGGAAGCTGTGGAGGATCGAGCTGCAGCGGAGGAGGTGGTTGTGGCGGAGGCTGCGGCGGTTGTGGGGGCTGTGGCGGATAAAAAAATGATCATTATGAAAAAACTAATCATTCACTCAGTTCCTGTTGCAGTAAGCTTTATGTGGCTTATGACAGCATGTCAGACATTGAATCCCATCCTTATTAAAGGGCCGGACTTTCTGAAATTTTATCTCATTCTGGTTCTCGGATTTTATGCTTCTGTTTTTATTTTAAATTCCTTGAGAGAAGCCATTTCTGCGACTGCATTTTATTTCACAGGCTTTATATTTTTACTGGGAATTATAAAACTGATAAGGGGAATCATGATAGGAAAACCTGTTGGATTTCTCGTTATGATTTTAATCCTGGAATGTATTGTGGCAGTGTTTCTTATCATGAGCCATGTCAATAAGAAAACGAAGTAATTGTTTTACAAAAACAAACCCGAAACAAGACTGTTCCGGGCTTTATTATAAATTATTGATATTTAAATATCTTTCTTTTTTTCCTTCACTGGTTGATGGCCATACTTTCGAACCATAACAGAAGTCAGAACGACCAGAATAAGAGAGATTGCGATATTCGAGTTTTCCGGATGTACAATTGCCTGATAAAGATTATAGCCAAAAACCGCAGACACAACTGCGATCAGGATATTGTTTACATAAGCATACTGGTTTCTTGTAGTTGTTTTCATAGTAATTTTTTATTGTTATTTACTCAGTAAGTAAGACAACCTAAAAAACGTTACAGAAAATTTTTAAAAGAATATTTTCTTTAAACAAACTCCAGCACCTTCAAATCCATAATCCTGTAATCCCGAAACACGGGAACCTCACATTCCTTACGCAATCACACCGCTTCCGATAAGTTCATCACCCATATACCATGAAGCAAACTGTCCTTCCGCAATCGCAGACTGAAGTTCGTCAAACTCAATATATAATGCATTTTCAAACTGATACAACGTTGCTTTCTGCAAAGCCTGTCTGTATCGGAATCGGGCCATTACTTCCATAGATTCTCCATTCTGAAGCTTCATGTCTTCACGTACCCAGTGCAGTTCAGAATTATCTATTTTCAGAGCTTTTTTATGAAGACCAGGGAAATGGCTTCCTTCTCCCACAAAAATGATATTGTTTTCCATCTCTCTGGAGATAATAAAACAACTTTCCTTGTGCCCGCCTATTCCAAGGCCCCGGCTTTGTCCGATGGTGAAAAACTGGGCTCCCTGATGTTTCCCGATTACTTTTCCGTCAGACTTTTTATAGTTGATTTTTCTGGATAAAAACTCAAGTTCTTCTTCTTTAGAAGCGAATTCTGGTTTTTCTTCCGAAAATAAAGGTGAATCTTTGAAAATTTCTACGATTTCTCCTTCTTTGGGTTTCAATTGCTGCTGTAAAAACTGTGGCAGGCTCACTTTCCCGATAAAACATAATCCCTGGGAATCCTTTTTATCTGCAGTTACCAATCCGATCTCTTTTGCGATTTCCCTTACCTGAGGTTTTGTAAGTTCTCCGATAGGGAATAGCGCTTTTGAAAGCTGATCCTGGCTCAGCTGACAAAGGAAATAAGACTGATCTTTATTGTTGTCTTTTCCGGCAAAAAGGTGGAAAATTTCTTTTCCGTTTTCGTCAAAAGTAGAATTTACTCTTGCATAATGTCCTGTGGCCACCTTATCTGCTCCCAATGACATGGCAGTCTTCATGAAAACATCAAATTTTACTTCTCTGTTACATAATACATCCGGATTGGGAGTTCTTCCTTTTTCATATTCTGCAAACATATAGTCAACGATACGCTCCTTGTAAAGTTCACTCATATCTATCACCTGGAAAGGAATTCCAAGCTTTTGTGCCACCATAAGGGCATCATTACTGTCCTCAATCCAGGGACATTCATCTTCCAGAGTTACGGAAGCATCGTTCCAGTTTCTCATGAATAAAGCCACTACTTCATGGCCTTGCTGTTGCAGCAAATACGCTGTAACACTAGAATCTACACCTCCTGAGAGGCCTACTACTATTTTCATTGTATTTCAATTTTACGAAACTCTTAACGGGAGTTCTTAGTTTGATGCGGCAAAAATACAACTAAATAAATTCGTAAAAAAACCATAATTTTAAACATTGATAAAAACGATAGTAATCGTAAACCCCATCATAAGGCACTCTATCAAGTGATGAAAGTGTACAATATTATCAAAACAAAATATATCTACATATGAAAAAAGTTATTATTTCTATGATGCTGATCATTTCAGGCTCGGTATTTTCCCAGATTTCAGTGGGCACCCAGCCACAGGAAAGCAGCAAATGGACGTTTGGAGGAGGAATCGGATTAGGATTCGGGAGTAACAGCGCTTTTAATCTGTCTGCTTCACCACGGGTAGGATACAGGCTTACTGATGATCTCGAAGCCGGAGTGGTGGGAAGTGTATCGTGGCAGACTTCCGACTATTATAAATCTACAATGTTTGGAGTAGGACCATTTGTCAATTACTATTTTGCCAGATCATTTTATGTGGGAGCAAACTATCAGCATTATTTTGTTGATTATAAGGATAAATATTATGATTATAAATATAATACAGAAGAAAACGCATTATATCTTGGAGGAGGGTATATGCAGAGAATCGGGAATAATTCTTTTATGCAGCTTGGATTAATGTATAATGTGCTCTGGAAGCAGAATTCCAGCGTGTTTTCAAGCGGCCTGATCCCGAACATCGGATTTGTGGTGGGGCTTTAATCTTATGTGTTTATTGACAATGAAAAAATAGATTTCTTGATCAATAGGAATGGGCTTTAGCCCGTTCAATAGAATACTCAAAATGCCACTGGCTTCAGCCGAAAAATATAAAACAAAAATCCGGAGGAAATTTCCCCCGGATTTTCTATTTAAAATTAAATTATTTATTTTATGATTGAGAAGACTTCTCAGCCGCTGATTTTTTCGCTTTCTGCGTTTTTCCAATCAGTCCGTCTTTAGCCTCATTAAGGTCAAGAACTATGGTTTCTCCTTCATTCAATTGCTTGTTTACCAGCATTTCTGCCAATAAGTCTTCAATATATTTCTGGATTGCTCGCTTCAATGGTCTTGCACCGAAATCTTTATCCCATCCTTTTTCAGAAATGAAGTTTTTAGCATCTTCAGTTAAATCAACTTTATATCCTAATTTTTCAAGTCTGCCATACAATTTGTTCAATTCAATATCAATGATTTTTTTGATATCATCCTGAACAAGAGAGTTGAAGATCACAATGTCATCAATTCTGTTTAGGAATTCAGGAGCAAATGCTTTCTTAAGGGCACTTTCAATGGTGCTTCTTGCTCTTGTATCTGAGCTTGTCTTTTTAGCAGAAGTTCCGAATCCTACACCATCTCCAAAGTCTTTAAGATCTCTGGTTCCGATATTGGAAGTAAGAATGATAATCGTATTTCTAAAGTCGATTTTTCTGCCTAAGCTGTCTGTAACGTGACCTTCATCAAGGATCTGTAACAGAATATTGAATACATCCGGGTGAGCTTTTTCAATCTCATCCAAAAGCACCACCGCATAAGGTTTTCTTCTTACCGCTTCAGTCAGCTGGCCACCTTCTTCATATCCTACGTATCCCGGAGGCGCACCCACCAATCTTGAAACTGCGAATTTCTCCATGTATTCACTCATGTCAATTCTGATCAAAGACTCATCGGATTCAAACAGCTCTCTTGCCATTACTTTAGCCAGCTCGGTTTTACCAACCCCGGTTGTACCAAGGAAGATAAAGGTACCGATAGGGCGGTTTGGATCTTTAAGACCAGCTCTGTTTCTTTGAATTGCTTTCACAACTTTTTTCACAGCATCTTCCTGACCGATTACTTTTCCGTTCAGTTTTTCATCCATCTGGGCAAGCTTATCAAGCTCGTTCTTACCAACTTTCGTTACAGGAACTCCACTCATCATAGAAACCACTTCTGCTACATTCTCTTCTGTTACGGTTTCTTTTTTCTCTTTTACATCTTTATCCCATTTTTCCTGGGCTGCATTCAGTTCCATCTGAAGACGTTCCTCTTCATCTTTAAGCTTTCTTGCCTCAAGGTAATCCTGAGCTTTTACAGCTTTCTGCTTCAGTTCTTTGATATCTTCAATTTTCTTTTCAAAATCAATGATTTCAGTAGGAACTTTCATATTCTTGATATAAACACGAGATCCTGCTTCATCCATGGCATCAATAGCTTTGTCCGGTAAGAAACGGTCTGTAATATATCTTGAAGTCAAATTGACACAGGCCAAAATAGCTTCAGGAGTATAGATTACATTGTGATGTTCTTCATATTTATCTTTGATCTGGTTCAGAATCTGAATGGTTTCATCAATAGAAGTAGGCTCCACCATTACTTTCTGAAATCTTCTTTCTAAAGCACCGTCTTTTTCAATATACTGGCGGTATTCATCCAGAGTCGTAGCCCCGATGCATTGAATTTCTCCTCTTGCCAAAGCAGGCTTGAACATATTGGAAGCATCTAAACTTCCTGTTGAACTTCCCGCTCCTACAATCGTATGAAGCTCATCAATAAATAAGATGACATCTCTGTTTTTTTCCAGCTCCGTCATGATGGCCTTCATTCTTTCTTCAAACTGACCACGGTATTTAGTTCCGGCAACTAAACTTGCCAGGTCTAAAGTGATCACACGTTTTCCGTAAAGAACTCTCGACACTTTTTTCTGTTGAATTCTTAATGCTAACCCTTCAGCAATGGCAGATTTACCAACACCCGGCTCTCCGATAAGAAGAGGGTTGTTTTTCTTTCTGCGGGATAAGATCTGAGAAACTCTCTCAATTTCTTTTTCACGGCCGATTACCGGGTCCAGTTTTCCGTCCCTGGCCAAAGAAGTAAGGTCTCTACCAAAGTTATCCAAAGTAGGCGTTTTACTTTTTGCAGAACCTAGATTTCCTGTAGGCTTTCTCATTTGCTCAAATTCTTCTCTCTCATCATCATCGTCATAAGCACTCATCTGTGGAGATTGGCCTGAATTTTTAAGCATGGTCTGGTATTCTCTTGAAACTCCTTCATAGTCGATGTCATAAGCTCCCAGAATATTTGAAGTAGGGTCCTCATATTTATAGAGAATACCTAAAAGCAGGTGAACGGTATTAATCTCATTGCTTTTATATTGTCGGCATTCTAGCTCCGCACGTTTAATGGCATGGTCTGCCATCTTAGTGAAAGAAATATTGGTAACCTCTTCAGAAATAGGATTTAGACTTGCTGTATTTAAAGTTTCAATTTTTCTTCTGATTTGTGTTAAATCCGCATTAAGGTTTTGAAGGATTTCTTTTGCAGAGTTTTCCGTTTTTATAATACCTAAAAGTAGATGTTCTGTATTAAGAAATTCACTTTTCAGCCTTTTAGCTTCGCTTTTGCTTTGTTTGAACACCTGGCTCAAACCTTGTGAAAACTTATAATCCATAATATATCTCATTAGAACAAAGGCAACATTACCTTTTATTCATTATCTAAATTACAAATATTTTACCAAAAATCAATTAATGACTTTATGGCAGTAAAAAATTTTATTATCTTATTGAAAATGATTAAGTTTGTTATCCTTAAAAATCTCTCATGACCCCTGAAATTACTACTTACATCGGATATTCCGCTTCAGTTTTTATCGTGCTGAGTTTCATACTGAAAGATGTAAGAAAAATTAGAATTGTCAACATGATTGGCTGTTTTTGTTTTGTCATTTATGGCTTTTTTAGTGGGCCTTTATGGCCGGTTATCATTCCAAATGGGTTGATTTGTTTCATTCAGATCTATCATTTAATACTAGGCAAGAAAAAGGGATGAGGAAAAAAATAATTACTTCAGCTTTTAGCAGCCTGTATACCGATCAGCGAATAGAAAAGGTATGCAAAACCCTTTTTGATAACGGATATTCCATTGAACTGATCGGAAATGACTGGGAAGGAAATGAGACAATGGAACGTCCTTATCCTGTTTCAAGAATAGGATTGAAGTCAAAAAGTCTAAAAACTGCTTATTTTGAATTTAACTGGAAGCTGTATAAGGAATTAAAGAAAAAAGCGGACAAAGATACTATCCTTCATGCCAATGATATAGATGCACTTCTGCCAAATTATCTCATTGCCAAAAAACTCAACATTCCATTGGTCTTTGACAGTCATGAAATTTTCACGGAAATGCCATCGGTACAAAACAGATTTTCACAAAAATTCTGGAGGGTTCTGGAAAGAAAGCTGCTTCCTCATGTAAAATTTATGATGACAGAAAGTGAAAGTTACGCTGAGTGGTTTCACGAAAAATATAATGTCAATCCTGTAGTTGTAAGAAATATCCCGAGAAAAATTCTTTCTGCCCCTGAAATTCCTGAAAATCATCCTAAAATTATTCTTTATCAGGGAGCGATCAACCAATCCAGAGGAATTGAAAAAATGATTGCCGCTATGCACCATATTAAAGATGCAGTTCTGAAAATTGCTGGTGACGGACCGAAGAAAAAAATATATGAAGAGCTTGTTGTTCAGGAAAAACTGCAGGACAAAGTCTTTTTTCTGGGTAAACTGAAACCGGAAAATCTCAGAGAAATAACGAAAACAGCAGATGTTGGATTTAGTCTTGAAGAAAACAATGGAGTAAGCTATTATTATTCACTTCCCAATAAGGTTTGTGATTATATCCAGTCCAGAGTACCGCTTGTTATGATTAATTTCCCGGAAATGCAGCGTATAAAAAATCAGTTTAACGTAGGAGAGATCATTACAGATCATCAGCCTGAAACGATTGAAAAAGCAATTAATCTGGTTCTTGAAAGAGGAAGACTGTATTATCAGAGCGAATTGAACAAAGCTGCGGATGTATTTTGCTGGGAGAACGAAGAAACAAAAATCCTTCAGCTTTTTGAAAATGCATCACAATCATAAATTTTACAAAATTGGTTATCTTTGCAAAAGAAATTTGATTTAAAATGACCATTAAAGAAAAACAGCAGGAAATAATCGACGAATTTGCTTTTCTTGACGATTGGGAGCAAAAGTACGAGTACATCATTGATCTCGGAAAAGAACTGAAAGGCTTGCCGGAAGAAAGAAAAACAGAAGAGAATCTGATAAAAGGCTGCCAGAGCAAGGTTTGGATTGATGCTGAATTCAAAGATGGGAAACTTTTCTTTAATGCAGATTCTGACGGTATTTTACCTAAAGGAATCGTTTCTCTTTTAGTAAGTATTTATAGCGGGCATTCCACTCAGGAAATTCTGGATTCTGATTTTGATTTTATTGGGGAGATAGGGTTACAGGAATTTCTTTCGCCATCCAGAGCTAACGGATTGATGGCAATGACCAAACAGATCAAGTTTTATGCAGTTGCCTATCAACTGAAATCATAACCGTGACAAAAATTTTAGCATATCGTTTTTCCGCATTCGGAGATGTTGCGATGACTGTGCCTGTTTTCAGAGAGTTTCTGGAGCAGAACCCCGGTGTGGAAATTATTATGGTGTCCAGAAAGAATTTCGAAGCCCTGTTTGCGGGAGTTCCTAATGTGACTTTTAAAGGAATTGATCTTGATGATTATAAAGGTCTCTTTGGATTGAGGAAACTGAGCAATGAACTGATCCGGGAATTTAATCCAGACTGTATTGCCAATCTTCACGACGTAATACGGACCAAAGTTTTAGATAGAATTTACAGAAGAAAAGGACTCAAAGTTTTCAAAATAGATAAGGGTAAAGAGGAGAAAGAACACCTTACAGATGTATGGAACCTTGAGAAAGTACAGCTGAAGAAAACCGTGGAGCGTTATGCAGACGTATTTCGTAAAATGGGATTCAAGGTTGAGCTTTCGCATCAGCTCAGACCTACTTCGGAGCATCAGTCAGGGATTGGTTTTGCTCCTTTTGCCCAACACAAAGGAAAGATGCTTCCTCTGGAAAAATCCTATGAACTGGTCAGAATTCTTGCTCAGAGACATACGGTATATTTCTTTGGTGGAGGTAAAAAAGAAACCGAAACCCTTGACAGATGGGAAAGTGAGATTCCTAATACCAAAAATCTTTCCGGAAAATTAAACCTTACCGAAGAACTCAATTATATTGCCGGGCTGGAACTGATGATATCCATGGATTCTGCGAATATGCACCTTGCAAGTCTTGTAGGAACGAGATGTGTTTCTATTTGGGGTGCCACTCATCCTTATGCTGGGTTTTTGGGATTCGGGCAGAGTGAAGAAGATGTTGTTCAGGTAAAAGATCTTACCTGCAGGCCGTGTTCTGTTTTTGGAGATAAGGAGTGCTACAGAGGAGACTGGGCTTGTCTTGAGGAATTCAATATCCAGAAAGTGATAGACAGGGTTAATTTTTAAAAATAATCTTTATGATCTCTTCAGCTTTAGCGTGATCCGAGTGCTTTTTTTCTAAGATTTGTTTTCTTTTTTCAGTATCATCATAGTCTTTTTCAGCAGAGCTGATAATCTGTTGGCGAATTTCAGTCCTATCAGTTCCATACAGACATAAACCTGTCAAAGCAGGATCGTCTGTAATATTTCCGTTAATAATCACAAACCGACTGTTATAAAGAGTGTTGAAAAGCTTCACTTTGGTTCCTGAATTCTGGTAAGAAATAAGAATGTTGGCATGAGCATTCTCCAGAAGATGATGAAGGTTTTCTGTAGTTCCGATAGGAGCGAGGGTGATATTTTCAATCACTGAAATCCTCCTTTTAATATCTTCGCTGGCACGATCGGAGGCGACAATCAGTTTATACTGTGGAAGAGTTTTGAATAAATCAAGAGCCTCAATGAGTGCTTTTTTATTATCAGCCGTGGTGAGATCTCCATGAAAAAGAAAATAATTCCCTTTTTTATCCAGCTGTTTTACCGACTGATTCCCATGGAAAATATGAATCAACCGTGCGTTTCCCGAATAAGTATCCACTTCATTATATTCCTTTTCAGACAGGCAGAATATAGTTTCAAACTCCTTTAAAAGCGTTTTCTGGTATCCTTTATATTTTAAAGCTTCAATGCCATACACCATCTTTTTGAAAATGTTTTTTTCTGATAATGAAAGCCCTTTATAATACTCTGTTTCGTTGTTGTGATAGCGGAGATATAATTTGTGTCTGCTCTCTTTCAGAAACCTGATGATATGAGTTGTCTGCAGGCCTTCAAACAATATTGGAGCATTGATCTTTTCCAGATTTTTAAGAAGCAGATCAGAATCTCTTATTACAGCAGCGAAAGGTATTTTTGAGAAATAGAGGAGCGGATTCTTTTTCTTTTCATAAAAAAAGACATTTTCAGTACTTTCTTCAACTTCCGGATCAATCTTTACAGGAATTTTGTCTACAAAACAATGAAGGTGGATTTTTATTCCCAGATCAGATAGAGCCTTGATCTTATAATACACATCAATGATCCCACCATAAGAAGGAGGGTAGGGATAGTTGAATGATATGATATGGAGTTCCTTCACGTCAGGCAGATTCAAGTGCAGACAAAGGTAAATAAATATAAGGAAAGGTGAAGAGCTGCTTTATATTGCTTAAAGATAAAAATAAAAAAATCTCCCAATTTCTTGAGAGATTTTTTGTGGGTCCTGAGGGATTCGAACCCCCGACCCTCTGGGTGTAAACCAGATGCTCTGAACCAACTGAGCTAAGAACCCTCTAGACTTGTTCTCTTGTTTAGAGTGGTGCAAATATACGACTTATTCTTTAATCTCCAAATTTTTTTCTAAAAAATCTCCCACTACAAAGTTGCTTCCGCCGATAAAAATCATTTCTTCATTTGTACATTGTTCTTTTGCAGACAGATACGCTTCCTGTACGGAATCAAAAATTTTATAAAAAATTTTTGATTCCTTAAGCAGGTTTTCGTAATCTTCCGGATGTCTTCCCCTGTTGACAGATGGTTTTGCAAAATAGAACTCAGAATTTTCAGGAAGTAATTTCATCACATCATCTATTTTTTTGTCATTCACAAACCCCAAAATGACATGCTTGTGCCTGTCAATTGAATTTAGTTGTGAAAAAACGTACTCCAAACCTGCCTGGTTGTGTCCCGTATCACAAACCGTAAGCGGATTTTTTGAAAATTCAAACCAGCGGCCAATGAATCCGGTATTCTGATGAACATGGAGTAGTCCGTTTTCAAGATCTTTATCGGAAATATGTACCTGTAGTTTTCTTAATTCCTCTACTGCAGCCAATACCACTCTGAGATTTTTCTTCTGATAATTTCCCTTCAGATCAGAGGTAAGGGTTGTCTCAATAAAAGTTGCATCTATAAATGGAGCATTTTCTTTTGTTGCTTTCTCTCGGATGATATTTTTGACAGCTTCATTTTCGTCACCGGAAATAACAGGGATGTTACTTTTAACAATTCCTGCTTTCTCAGTGGCAATTTCTTCAATGGTATCTCCCAGTATATTTTGATGATCCAATTGAACATTTGTAATCGCAGAGATCAATGGCTTAATAATGTTTGTTGAATCCAGTCTTCCTCCCAATCCAACTTCAATAATGGCAAAATCCACCTGTTGCTGATAAAAATATTCAAAAGCCATGATTGTGGTAAATTCAAAGAAAGAGGGGCGGATATCGTCCGGAAGTGTTCTTAGTTTTTGAATAAACTCAAAGACAAATTCTTTATTACAGTTTTTTCCGTTAACCTTGATACGTTCTGTAAAGTCTATCAGGTGCGGAGAATTGTATAATCCTGTTTTGTAACCTGCTTCCTGAAGAACGGATGCCAGCATATTGCTTGAAGAACCTTTTCCGTTGGTACCGCCAATATGGATGCACTTGATCTTATCCTGAGGATTTCCAAAGAAAGCACAAAGCTTTGTAATATTGTCAAGTCCGGGTTTATAAGCCTTCTGCCCATCTATCTGATAGTTGGGCATCTGCACGAAAAGCCAGTCGATAGCTTCCTGATATTGTTCATTTGTCATGGTACAAAATTCCCAAAAGTTTTTTTAAAAAAAAATATAATTTTTCAATCTGTAACTTTTTTATATTTAATTCGTCTAATATTGAAAAATCTTAATATGAAATCGCTGTGATTTACAAATTACTATGCAGATAAAGATGACACGATTCCATATGCCATTAAAAACAAATAAACATCTACATAATATGAAAAAAGTTTGGATCATCGTTTTTGGATTAGGTTATCTGGGTTTAAGCGCTCAGAAGAAATGGTCCTTAAAAGAATGCGTAAGCTATGCAGTGGAGCATAATCTTCAGGTTATCCAAAATCAGTATACCAAAGAAAATCAGCAATATAACCTCCAAGCGGCTAAAAAAGACTATTTGCCTTCCGTATCGGGGAGTGTTACGACTGGGGTGAGTTTTGGACAAGGATCATTAGGAGCAGGAAGCTATAGAAACGATAGATTCAATAACAGTGTTGGCGTAGGTGCCGAGATTTTGGTCTATAATAATGGGAGATTGGAGAAGAATGTAAGAAAACTCCAGTTTGATGTAGAAGCCAGCCAGTATGATATTGAGGCCATCAAAAATGATATTTCGGTACAAATTGCACAACAATATTTAACCGCTTTATTGAACAAAGAAATTGTTAAGATTTCTCAAAGCGCTGTAGAAAATGCTAAAAAACAGCATGACAGAGCAAAGATAACCACTCAGGTTGGGACTACTGCACAGACTGTTTTAGCGGAAGCAGATGCAGCCTGGGCGAGAGAAAAACAAAATCTTAAGACAGCTGAGGTCAATGTAGGAAGAGCTCTGTTTGCGATCGCTCAGCTTTTGCAGCTTTCAGATTATAAAGATTTTGATGTGGAAAATGTAGATATTCCTGAAACATTAGATTCGCAGCTGGTAACTGCAGATGAAGTTCTTACAAAGGCCTATGATGTGCAACCTCAGATAAAAGCAGCGGAAAGCAGGATAAGATCTGCCGAAGCACAAACAGAGGTAAGCAGAACAGCATTCTGGCCTACACTAACAGCTAGTGCCGGTCTTAATACTTTCTATAACAAGCAATTTAATGTTATGCCAGGGGTCGTGCAGGGAACTTTCTTTGAACAATATAAAGATCAGTTTGGACAAAACGTAGGGCTGTCACTTAATATTCCTATCTTCAATAAAGGGAAAACAAAATTACAGGTTGAGCAGTCCAAATTAAATGAAAGTGTAAGCAAAATTACCCTTGAACAGCAGAAACAAACGGTAAGACAAAATATACAGAAAGCTCAGTTTGATGCAGATGCCAATTATGAAAACTATCTTGCCGCTGTGGAAGCCGAAAAAAGCTCCAAACTGGCTCTTGATTTTGCCGACAAAAGTTATGCTGCAGGAAGAACGACCATTTATGACGTCAATGTGGCGAGAAATAATTATGCAAATGCACAGGGATCAGTAGCGCAGGCAAAATATAATTATCTTTTTAGTCTTAAACTATTGAATTTCTATGCCGGAATTCCATTAAGTTTGTAAAATGTCTATTCAATCATTAGAAAAATATTTACCTCAAAATACACTCAGTTATTTAAGGGTATGGTTTTCAGATTACTATATCCATATAAAAGTTACACGAAACAGGAATTCAAAACTGGGAGATTACAGAAAACTTCCGGACAATTCCCATGAAATAACGGTAAACTCAACGCTTACCCCGCAGCTTTTTTTCTTTGTACTGACCCACGAGCTCGCTCATCTTATTGCGTTTGAAAAATATGGACGGAAAATTTCTCCTCACGGCAATGAATGGAAAGAAACTTTCAGAAATATGCTCCTCGAAAGCCTTGAAATTTATGATGAGGAACTAAAACCCATCATTATAAAATTTTCAAAATCACCAAAGGCCAATTTCATGGCCAGCCCGGATCTGGTGAGATATTTTCATACTGAAAAACAAGATGATACTCTTCAATTTATTGAACAACTTCAGAAAGGCGAATTTTTTATATACCGCAACGAAAAGTATTTATTAGAAGGTCTAGTTAAAAAAAACTATCTTTGTAAGAACCTGGCTACTGGAAGAAAGTATTCTTTCAAGCCATTAGCGAGGGTAGAAAAATGTAGCTAATAATGTTAAAATCAGATAGATACTGCGTTATAATGGCGGGAGGAATCGGAAGCCGGTTCTGGCCAATGAGTACGCAGAAATTTCCAAAACAGTTTCAGGATATTTTAGGAACCGGACGTACAATGATTCAGCAGACCTATGACAGAATCAGTAAGGTAATTCCTAAAGAGCAAATATTCGTGATTACGAATAAAGAGTATGTGGCTCTTTCCCATCAGCAGCTTCCGGAGATTCCTGAAGAAAACATTGTGGGTGAACCACTTATGAAGAATACGGCTGCATGTAACCTGTATATGGCCAACAAGATTGCTGAGATCAATCCGGATGCAACAATGATTGTGCTTCCGGCGGATCATCTGATCCTTAAAGAGGATATATTTCTGGAAAAAGTGGAGCTGGCTTTTGAAGTAGCTTCAAAACACGATTATCTGGTAACATTAGGGATTACTCCAACAAGACCTGATACGGGATACGGTTACATTCAATTTGTAGAAAAGAAGGGTTCTGATTATTTTAAAGTCAAAACATTCACAGAGAAACCGATCCTTGAAATTGCCCAAAGCTTTTTAGAGAGCGGTGATTTCCTTTGGAATGCAGGTATTTTTATATGGAACGTAAAAAGTATTCACAATGCTTTTGATCTTTATCTTCCTGAGATGATGCAGCATTTTATGGCTTGTGAATACAATTCAGAAAAGGAAAACAGCTGTATTGAAACCATTTATCCAAAAGTTCAAAAGATATCGATTGATAACGGAATTTTAGAAAAAGCAAAGAATGTATATGTGATTCCATCAGATTTAGGATGGAGCGATCTGGGAACATGGACGTCTGTATACGAAAATACAGAAAAAGATAAAGAAGGAAATGCTGTGAAATTAAAGCATTTACTCTCCTATAACTCAAAAGGAAACATTATCCGTCTGAGAAATAATAACAAGGCGGTCATCATTGACGGTCTTGAAAACTACATTGTTGTAGATACCGATAAAGCCCTTCTTATCTGCCCGCGAGATAATGACCAGCTTATAAAAGATTATGTCCTCGACTTAAAAAACTTTAAGAAAGGAGATAAGTTTATGTAATATTTGGTATATTTTCTGCTGATTTTTTTAAATTATGATTAAAACTGCAACCCGATTTACAATTCTTATATTTTTACTTTTGGGAATCTTAGGATTTTCTCAGGAGAAGAAAAAATTTTCGAGCATTCCGAATATTTTACAGCAGATCAACCCAGGAAATAGGGTAGACTCATGGGTATTGGTATACAACAGCTATGGAAAAGGTGAGGAAATAAAAACTTCGGGTAAAGTGAATTATACGCCTCAGTTCTCCGGGTTTAATCTTTTTCCCAGTGAAGACAGCTTTTATTATATTGCTTATTCAGAAGGCGGAAAAATCAATTATGTTACCGATGTTGAGGGGCTTAGGAAATTCACAGACCGTATTGATAATGCCCAGGAAGCTGCTGTAATGCTGGCTGCCGAAGGATATATGGTGGATGAGGAATTTAAGGATCTTGCGGGTAATTATCATGAAGACCAGTCGAATTATTATCTGGATCTTGGCAAGCTGACTTCCAAGGAGTGCCCTTATCAGAAAACACATTATACGGTGACTGTAAATAAATCCACAGGAGCAGTAAGCAATGTAAAGGACAATGGAACTTATATTGAGCTTTACAATAAAAAGTGTGCTAATAACCCGAGACTTTTAAAAATCGAAAAAAAAGAAGAACCAAAGAAAGATGAGCCTAGAAAAACACCCAAACGCAGATAATACCTATGAGACGGAACGATTAATACTTCGCCCGATGTCTCGTGAAGACCGTGATTTTGTCTTCGAGCTTTATAACAGACCAAAATTTATTCAACATATTGGCAACCGTAATGTTAATAGCATTGAGGATGCTGAGAATTATATCCTGAACAGATTTGTTCCACAGATTGAAAGATTGGGATTCGGAAATTATCTTTTAGTAACTAAAGAAGGAAAAGAAAAAGTAGGAGCAGTAGGCATCTTTGAGAGAGAAGGTCTGGATATTGTGGATATAGGATATTCTCTACTGGAAGAGTTTGAAGGCAAAGGGTATGCATTTGAAGCGGCTCAGAAGGTCAAATCCATTGGGATGGATGAGTTTGGATTATCAAAAATATCGGCTATTATTTCAAAAGATAACATCTCTTCCCAAAAGCTGATTGAAAAGCTGGGATTAAGATTTAAAAAATATGTAACGCTTCCCGGAGAAACCGAAGAATTAAACTATTACGAAACCGAATAATAAATCCATAAAAAATATTTTCACAAATAACACAACAATGTATCTGTGCTATTTGTGAAAATATTTGTGATTTGAGTTTAAAAAAAGAAATTATCCCTCCAGAATCTGTTCAGCGGCAGTCTTTGAAGTTACTTTTTCAATGACTCTTGTACAAATGCCATTTTCATCAAAAATAAAAGTGGTTCTTACAATTCCCATATAGGTTTTTCCAAATGTTTTTTTCTCTTGCCATACCCCGAATTTTTCAATGATATTACGGTTTTCATCTGCAATAAGATCATAAGGAAAGGCAAATTTGCTGTGAAAGTTCTTCTGCTTTTTTACAGAATCACCACTTATTCCCAATAATTGAAATCCCGCTTTTTTAAGCTTAGTATAGTTATCACTAAGATTACAGGCTTCCACAGTACAAGTGGGCGTATTCGCTTGTGGATAAAAGAAAACCACTAGTTTTTTTCCAATTAATTTTGACGAAGTTACTGTTTCTCCGTCTTGGTTGAGTTCTTCAAATTCAGGTAATTTATCTCCAACTTTCAGCATAATGATTTAATTTTGTTCAAATTTAAGGGTTACATGACAAAAAAGCAAAGAGCAGAGCTCGTTCAGATAGAACTGGAGAAATTATATCCTACAACACCTATTCCGTTAGATCACACCGATCCGTATACATTGATGGTTGCTGTAGCACTTTCCGCACAAACCACAGATAAAAAAGTAAACCAGGTTACGCCTGACCTTTTTGCGGTAGCAGGAACACCACAAAGAATGGCTAAGCTGGAAGAATTTGAAATCAAAGAACTGATCAAAGAAATAGGGCTATCCAATACAAAGGCCAAAAACCTGAAAAGAATGGCCGAACTTCTGTTGGAAAGACATAATGGTATCGTTCCCCAGACTTATGAAGAATTGGAAGCTCTTCCGGGAGTGGGACACAAAACGGCTTCAGTCGTAATGAGCCAGGGATTCGGGTTTCCCGCTTTTCCTGTAGATACACACATTCATCGTCTGATGACACAATGGAAACTTACTTCAGGAAAAAATGTAGTGGAAACAGAGCGTGATGCCAAGAGTTTATTCCCGGAAGAAGTATGGAATAAGCTTCACCTTCAGATCATTTTTTATGGAAGAGAATATTCTCCGGCAAGAGGAAAAGGAGAGAAGGATTTTATTACGAAAATGATGTTTGAGAAATAACTCATTAATTTTAGCGCTATGCTCGCAAGGATTTTATAAAAAATTACGTTGAAATAGCTCGCAAAGGCACTTCGTTTAGCAAAGGCAATATTCCCTAGCTGAGTGAAAAGTCCTTGCGAACGAAAAAGAAAACGCAACAATTACTTTGTGATCGTTGCGTTATTTTAATTTTTATTGATGGATTAAATGTCCAATAATCTTCTGTGGTAATTGATCTGTCCCAAATGATAATCCAGATGAGCAATCAGATGAATCAGAAAATAATCTGTGGTCATAGCACTTTCAAAAACAACCAGAGGATATTCTTTTTTCAGGTCGTCTTCTGATAATTGAGAAAGAGTAGAATCTATCATTGTTGTAGTTGCCTCTATTTTTTCAATAAGTTCGGCTCTTGGAACATCTTTTAAGGAAAACTCCAGGTCACGTTGTCTTATATACCCTGTGTTTCCAAGGTGTGTTCCTATAAAATGGTTGAGATTTCCAACTAAATGAAGCACCAAATTGCCCGCAGAATTGGCTATGTTTTTATCAATCCTCCAAATATTTTCTTCATTTTGATAGGCTTCTATCTCTGATTTTAGTTTGTTTAAATCTCTGTTGTAAAGAGACCTAAGGCTTTCTGTGATCATATCAATTTTGTTGTATTGTTGTTTTAAAATATCCTCTGAAGTGTTTATAAACCAAACTGTCAACCCTGCATTTATAATCTATGAAACCATAAATGCTGTCATTTTTTTTGAATCTGTTGGTGTTTAGAATCAGTTTCTGTTCCGAAACTTTTGATTTTATGTATTTTTTTCCCCTTTTAAAGTTTTAGGATCAATATCTTTTATATAAAATCGATTGTTGAAAACCTTTACCAAAACACCGTTTCCAAAATAGCCATTATTATTGTTCAGCAGAATATTCAAAGTATCATTCTAATATTGGGCCTTACATTTATAGTCATCAAACAAAAAATGATCCTTTAAGAAGGCCGTCGTAATAAAATGCTTTCTGAACAATATAAGCTGTTCTTGTCTTGCCTTCAACAATTTCACTATTGTAAAGTTTCAACTCTGGATATTTAGAGAGAAGTTGGATAGTATCATTGCTAGATAGGCTCTCGTCAATCGTAAACTTTTCAAAATTTTGATCCTTTTGATAGCTCAGAGCAATCAATAAAATACCTGAAAAAAACAAAAATAGTCTTATAAAGAAACTATTTTTGTTTTTGAGCCCAAAGCTCCATTTTTCTGTTCAGAACATCCAAAGGAAGGCATCCCTGGCTTAATACTTCATCATGGAAGCTTGCCAGATTGAATTTATTTCCAAGTTCTTTCTGATACTTTTCTCTCAGCTCGCGGATTCTTAAAGAGCCTATTTTGTAGCCTAAAGCCTGTCCCGGCATTGCCATATATCTTTCTACTTCTGCCGTGGCAGCTCCTTCGTCATAAGAAATGTTGCTTAAGAAATATTTGATGGCTTCTTCTCTTGACATTTTTCCGGTATGAAGTCCTGTGTCTACCACAAGTCGTACAGCTCTCAGCATCTGATCGCTCAGGTATCCCATTTTCTGGTAAGGATCCGTATATAAGCCGAATTCAGGACCTAAAGTTTCACAATAATGTGCCCATCCTTCACCATATGCTCCAAACCAACCGAACCTCATGAATTTTGGAAGCTTAGTGTTTTCCTGTTGTAAAGAAACCTGGTAATGATGTCCCGGAATCGCTTCATGAAGGAAAAGAGACTCCATTCCTGAAGTAACATTGAATTTGGTAGGGTCAGGCAGAGGAACATAAAATATACCTGCTCTTTTACCATCCGGAGTTCCCGGAATGTATTCTGCACTAGCACTTGCCTCTCTGAATTTTTCCGTCTGTCTGATTTCAAATTTTGTTTTTGGAGTTACATTGAACATCGTTTTCAGTTTCGGAGTAATCTTCGTAAGAATACCGTTGAAGGCATTTAAAACTTCTTTAGAGGTTTTATAAGGCATTGCCTTTGGATCTGTTTTCACAAAAGTAATAAACTCTTCCAGGCTGCCGGTAAAACCTACCTGCTGCTTTACTTTTTCCATTTCTGCACGAAGCATAGCTACCTGCTGTAGTCCGATTTTATTGATCTCATCAGGAGACTTTTTAGTAGTGGTCCAGCTTTTTACATAATAGCTGTAGATTTCATTTCCGTTAGGAAGGCTGTTGTATCCGTCTGTATCTCTTGCTTTTGGAAGATAGTCTTTTTCTAAAAATACTCCCATTTTAGTATAAGCCGGAATAATTTTTTTCGTGATAGCGTCTTTATAAAGTGCTGAAAATTTATCTTTCTGATCCTGAGTGAAGTTTTTAGGAAAGTTTTTAACCGGTCCGTAGAAAATGTTTTTTTCCATATCAGATGTGGTGATTTCCTCGGCCTTCATCTGGGGAATCATTTTGATAACCAGTTTTTTAGGAAGTACTACCTTATTGTTGATTCCCTCACGGAAGTTATCTGTTGCGGCATCCATCCATTCCGGGAATTTTTCCATTCTTTTCAGCCAGTCGCTGTAGTCTTTTTCAGTTTTGAAAGGCTGGCTGCCCTGTCCGCTTCCATACAAGGGAAAAGTAAGCGGGAGCCCCCCAAATTGGGTAAAAGGAATATATTCCGGGTGATAGGCATAGGCCTCAATTTTGTCTTTTAAAGTATAATCCAGTACATCATACACCACCTTATCTTCATCAGAAAGGGATTTGTAATCTACATGCTCCAGTTGTTTCTGTACAGAATTGTAGAAAGCGATTTCTCCTGAGATAAAATCTTTATCAATATTGATAGGAAGCTGGTCGTTGTATCTTGTATCTCCCTGAGAGGTAGCGTCTAAAGGATAGAGTTTAAGATATTGCTCATAATAGTTGGAAGCAATAGAATCCAGGTTGCTGGGGGTCACTTTGGTAAGGGGAGAATCTGTCTTTTTGCATGAAGCAAGCCCGATCATCAATCCTAATCCAAGTATACCTTTTGATAAAATGTTTTTCATTTTCAGAATCTTTATGAAAACAAAAGTAAGTATTATTGGGATATTCAGACTTATGGTATGAGTTGATTTTAAAAAATTATTTTCAAAATCCTTTCAACTTTGAATCAATTTTTTATCTTTGTCTAAAACGTTTAACAATCATATTATTACAGTTCTTTTTTAAGAAAAAATGAAAGGGATTTTAAAAATTTACCATCCGGAGGAGACGCTAAAATACAATATCAGAAATACTTATTGTAAGGCAGTTTACAGCAACCAACAACATTTTTTAGAGGTTGAAGTTATTACGGATGACAGTTTGGATCACGTAGACGATGATTCACTACAGTACAACTTTCCGCAGCTTTCACTTGAAGTTTTTGATTTTCCTATCGAATCAGCGGAAATAGAAGGAAAAACTATCACAATCAATGATTCCGATGAAGAAACCTACACGGAAGTAGACCTTTTCGATGACGAAGATGCCTATATCTATGACAATGAGCTTCTTTTTGAAAAAAATGAAGAAGGAGAGCTTCAGGTCATCTGGAAGGGCACTATTGATGATTTCTACACAGGATCAGATACACCGATTCCTTTTAGATTAAAATGCGAGTTCAAGCAGGATGATATTGAGGTAGACGAGGATTAACGATCGTTTTCATCCTTTTTTAATACCGGATTTCTTTTCAAATTTATTTTTGGAAAGAAATTTGCTGTTGGTAAATCATAACAAATTTTAAGTTGTTTTTAAGCAATTTTTAAGAGTTCAATTCATAATATTCTACTACATTTGTCGTTGAAATTTAATAAAATTTACATTTAATGCTGTTAACGGAACTTTCTCAGATTTTATTTGCACAAATCGCTACACCTGCAGTTGCTGCAGACAACTTAGAGTTCTCATTCTGGAAAATTATGTTCCACGGAGGTGCATTCGCTAAAATAGTGATGGTCACGGTATTGCTGTTGGGAATATTTTCTCTGTATCTGTTTTTTGAAAGGTTTTTCTTTATCAAAAGACTGACTTCAAAAACGGATTCCAACTTCATGAATAATATTGAAGACTTTATCAAAGCTGGAAAAATAGAGGCAGCAGCGGATTATTGCAAAACGCAAAATTCCCCGGAAGGAAGGATTTTAGAAAAAGGCATTTCAAGACTTGGGCGCCCTGTTTCCGATATCGTAAGTGCTATGGAAGCGCAGGCTCAGGTAGAGGTTGCTAATATGGAGAAAAACCTGAACCTTTTGGCTGTAGTACCGAGTATTGCACCGATGTTAGGGCTTTTAGGTACCGTAATAGGGATGATTATTGCTTTCTTTAATTTATCCCATGCCACAGGATCTTTCTCACCGAAAACGCTTTCGGAAGGTATTTATACCGCTTTGGGACAGACCGCTGTAGGTTTGGCCGTAGCAATTCCTGCTAACTTCTGTTACAATATTCTATTGACAAGGATTGATAAATTTGTACTGAAGGCTCAGAATATGTCAGGAGAATTTTTGGATCTTATCAACAAACCTTTATAAATCTTCCTTACGATGAAAATTCAGAGAAGAAATAAAGCAAACCCGGAATTCAGTTTAGCAGCGATGACAGACGTTATCCTGTTGATGCTGATTTTCTTTATGATCACATCTTCAGCAGCCAATCAAAGTGCTATTGATGTGAATCTGCCGAAAGCCGGAGCAGTTGAAGACAATATACCTAATCCTTTGACGGTAAGTATTAAGCCGGATGGTTCGTTTTTTGTAGATGACAATCCAGCAAATAAAGGAGAATTGGAGAAGATTATTGTAGATAAATTAGCGAACCAGACTAATAAATCATTTACGATAAGAGCTGACGAAAATACATTACATAAAGATGTTGTTTTTGTGATGGAAATTGCTGAAAAATATAAATTTAACATCGCTATTGCAACCGTTAAAGACAAATAATAAATCCGAAGATTCGGAAAGAATTACTTTTTAAGATGAGAAGCTATACAGCCAACAGAAACGAAGAAAATAAAGATAGGATAAAGAGCGCCCTGCTTTCTGTTCTTATCTGGGCTGCTATTTTGCTTTTTGTTTTTTTGTATAAATTAAAACCTGAGCTGGATAAAGAACCCGAAATGGTAACGACTATGCTGGTCAATTTCGGCGATAACAGAAATGGAAAAGGAATTGAAGAGCCCGCGGAACAGCCTGGAAGTCTTGCTGCAGCCACAGAAGAAGTGACACCTGAGCCTGCAGAAACACCTGTGCCGGAAACAAAGACTGTTGTAAAGCCGGAACCAACTCCTGAGCCCAAGAAAGCAGACATTAAGGAGAAGGTTATCACAGGAAATAATTTAAAAACAACAGTTCCTAAGAAAGAGGAATCAAAAAAAGCTGTAAAAAAAGAGGCAACAAGTACCAGTGCTTCTAAAAATACTAAGAAATCCGGGGCTGCAACAGCCAATTCAAAAACAGGAAATGGAGACGGAAAAGGGAATGCCGCTATTGGAAACCTGATTAAAGGAAGAGGAACAAAAGCAGGAAGCCAGGGAACAGGCGAGGGAATAGGAAATGCAGGAGATCCTTTAGGAGGTGACGGAAACGGAGACAGTAAAGTAGGAATCGACAGAAAACTTGTTGGATATATTCCGGGAACAATGGGCAGAGGAGGTGCACAGCCATCTCACAGCTGTACCGCAAGCGGATCAATTACCGTTGCCTACACTGTAGATAAAGCAGGAAATGTAGTATCTGCAAGAAGATTGGGAGGAGTTTCTGATCCTTGTGTATCATCCACATCGGTAGCCTGGGTAAAGAAATATGTAAAAGCAGAGAAAGCCAGTACTTCTTCCACCGGAACTTATAAAATTACATTCTAAAATACAAAAGCACTTTATTCAAGTGCTTTTTTTAATTCGTTTATTCTGTTGATTATTGGAAGCGCAAAAATTCCGCTGGTCTGAAGATACAACTCGTAGAATGTTTTTGCCTTATCCTGAAAATCTTTGTTGTGATCATGTCTGCTGTTGAAGTAGAAAAGATTTCCCAGCATTTCGTAATAATCTTTGTGATCTCTTTCCTGTCTTTCATTGACAATGGCAATTATTTCTTCCTTCGTTTTAGAAGAAACTTCCGTGAAGCTCATCTTAAAAATATCTCGCATGAGTGTATCAAAATCCAGTTCTTTCTGCATTAAACTTTCTTCAGGTTTATCGAGAATAAGTTTTTCCAACGCCTGGGTCAACTGGCGGATAAGTCTTAGGGTAAATTCTTTATCTGTAATCATAAATAGGTAGTTTTGTTGCTAGTTGCTAGTTGCTAGTTGCTAGTTGCTAGTTGCTAGTTGCTAGTTGCTAGTTGCTAGTTGCTAGTTGCTAGTTGCTAGTTGCTAGTTGCTAGTTGCTAGTTTGGATTATGTTCGCCAGTTTAATTGGACGTATTTTATAAAGTTATTGATTTTTCCTCCCAGAAGTTTGTATTGTTCTGATTTTTCTTTAAAGTCTAAGCTTAATTCTGGGTAGAGGAGGTTGATTTTTGATAAATGACAAACGGTTTCGTCACAACTTGCCTGAGAGTAAGTAAGGAATCTAATAAAATCACCTTTGTAATTGTTTCTTCCATAACCTTCTGCAATGTTTGTAACAACAGAATCGGCAGATCGCCTCAATTGGCTACCCAGTTCATATAATTCATAGTTGGGTAGTTTGAGTGAGAGTTTATGTGTTTCAATAAACAATTCAAAAGCAATATTATAAATGTCAAGTTTTTCGTAACTCATTAATATCTTTTTTAACGATTAAAAAAAACAGTAACTGCCAACCAGCAACTTTTGATTAAGCAAAGAACAGATAAGCCAGCGCAATTGCAGTGATAACCCCCACCAAATCGGCCAGAAGCATAGCAATTACCGTGTATCTTGTATTCTTAACGGCTACGGCACCAAAATAGACTGCGATCACATAAAAAGTAGTATCTGAACTTCCCTGAAGTACTGCGGCTAATTTGCCCTGAAAACTGTCAGCTCCGAATGTTGCCATTGTATCCACCATCATTCCTCTGGCTCCTGAACCTGATAAAGGCTTGATTAAAGCTGTCGGAAGCCCGTCCACGAATCTTGGATCCATATTGGCCACGTTCGCTACCCATTTCATTCCGTCAATGATCACATCAAAAACACCGGAAGTTCTTAATAATGAAATGGCAATCAGCATCCCAACCAGGTAAGGAATAATCTTGACACAGGTATTGAATCCTTCTTTTGCTCCTTCAATAAAGGCATCAAAAACGTTTATTTTCTTGTAAACGGCTCCAAGTACAATAGCAAGAAATATGAACAGAATCAAACCATTGCTTAATACTTTGCTGAAGTCGTCCAGTTCATCCTTACTCAATTGTACAAGGTATACTACTAATAAAGCGATAATGGCTGAAATTCCTCCTACATAAGCAATCACTACCGGACGAAGAAGATTGATCTTCTGATAGAGAGAAACGATAATCATTGCTGCCAAAGTAGCCGCGAAAGTAGCAATCATACAAGGAAGGAAAATGTCTGTAGGTGTTTTGGAGCCCATGGATGCCCTGATCGCAATAATGGATACAGGAATCAGAGTCATACCTCCGGCATGGAGACACAGGAACATGATTTGAGAATTACTGGCTGTATCTTTATTAGGATTTAAAGTCTGGAGGCTTTCCATGGCTTTTAACCCAAAAGGAGTCGCTGCATTATCCAGTCCCAGAAGATTGGCGCTGAAATTCATCAGCATGTGCCCGAATGCGGGGTGGTTTTTCGGAATCTCAGGAAATAACTTAGAGAAAAATGGTTGAATCAGTCGGCTTAAAAGATTGATTCCGCCTGCTTTTTCAGCAATACTCATGAATCCCATGAATAAGGTCATAATCCCGATAAGGCCAAGACAGATCTTCACTGCAGTTTCTGAAGTGCCAATCACTCCATCAGCTTCCTGAACACGGTAAACGTTTACATTTTGCTTTAAAGAGTCCGTTTTATAGTGAATTCTGCTGTCTGCAAAATCATTCTTTTTCATCAGGCTGTCTCTGACAATAGGAGAGAGACTGGTTATTGGCTGTGAAGCAATCTTCACGGTATCACCTCCTTTTCCAACTACCATATCATTGAAAATGGTCTTATAATGACCTGACGACACGTATTTTATACTGGCAATGGCAATGGCAATGATAATAAAAGCCGACCAAATTCTGCTGAGAACCATCTGATTGATTTAATTGTTTAAACTTATCAAAAATACTTTAAACCACAAAAATAACTAAAGTCTTTTGTTATTCTGATGCGAAAGAGTACTAATGATGGTTGTCTGATTTTAAAGATTATTTTAACGCAGTAAAGGTTTCTAATAATGAAGTGTGATTTTTTAGTTCGCAAAGGCGTTAGCGTTAAGCATAGAAATAGATACGTTGCAGAATGAAATGCCCCTGCGAACGAAAATATGCATGAAGCTTTATGTTTTCTTTGCGAATCGTGGCGTTTAAATAAAGGAATTATTCTTCCAAATAAACAAGATGCCCTTCAAAATCATCATCCAGATTTTTCAGCACTTTGGCATCATCCATTTTTTTGATTAATGCCTCTACAAAAAAGCTTTTTTCAAAAAACTGGCGGTGAATTCCCGGTAAAAGTTCCATGAAATAATCCATTCCGATTTTGTTGTTATGAAGATCCATTTTGGTTTCCAAAGGCTCATTCGGGAATAGCTCTTCATGCATGTCTGTAATTCTTTTGCAGAAATCAAGCGCTTTTTTGGGAGAAGAGATCTTACAGCAGTACATCATAATGAAGCAGCACCACAAAGCGTGTCTGAAAGCATTTCCAATTCCATTATTGGAGGCTGTTTCAGGGAATTTTTTCTGAGCTATGGTAAATGCTTTTATGGTAGCATGAAAACTCAGCAAGGCAAAAAGAGGATGAGGAAGGATAAGTGATAAAAGACGGATAATCTTTTTGAAACTCATACTTCTGATAGTATTGAAAAATATCTTGAAAGTTCTCATAAATAAAAATCTCTCCCTAATTAGAGAGAGATTGTATTGTTTTGTTACAGATACTATACTTTTACAGCTAATAAATTCACTGTTTTTGCAACAGTATCCTGAATTTCGGTTCTTTTTACGATGAAATCTACAAATCCTTTTTCCTGTAAGAATTCTGATGTCTGGAATCCTTCCGGTAAGTCTCTACCGATTGTTTCACGGATTACTCTTGGTCCTGCGAAGCCAATCAAAGCTCCCGGTTCTGCCATAATGATATCAGCAGTCATTGCGAAAGAAGCTGTGATTCCTCCGAATGTAGGGTCACAAAGATAAGCAATGTATAAAAGTCCTGCTTCAGAAAGCTGAGCTAATTTAGCCTGAACTTTTGCCAGCTGCATCAAAGAGTAAGTGGCTTCCTGCATTCTTGCGCCTCCGGACTGACAGATAATCATATACGGAAGTTTGTGCTTGATACAGTAATCAACTGCTCTTCTGATCTTTTCTCCCATTACAGAACCCAAAGATCCACCGATGAAAGCAAAATCCATACAAGAAACTACCATTTCAGTTCCTTTTACAGTTCCTACAGCATTTCTGATAGAATCAGTAAGCTTGGTCTTTGCTTTTACTTCTTTCAAACGGTCTTTATAAGGCTTTGTATCTTTGAAGTTTAAGATATCAATACTTTCAACATTGGCATCCAGTTCGGTAAATTTACCACCGTCAAAAAGGATGTCAAAAAATTCCGCACTTCCTATTCTTACATGAAACCCGTCTTCAGGAGAAACATAGTTATTTCTCTTTAGTTCATCATGTTCCACAACTTTTCCGGATGGAGTCTGATGCCAAAGGCCTTTGGGAACGTCCTTTTTTTCATCAGTAGAAGTGGTAATGTTTTTTGCTTTTCTTTTAAACCAGTCGAATGCCATTTTTGCTTGTATTAATGTATAAATGTAAAATGTACCAATGCAAATGTATTTCTTATGAATCCCTTTTACATTGGTACAAATGTACAGTTCTTATTTTAAAGTATTTACGTTATTTAAATCTTCAAATGCTTTCACCAATCTTGTAGAGAATGTATCCTCACCTTTTCTTACCCAAACTCTTGGGTCATAGAATTTCTTGTTTGGTTTTTCTTCTCCTTCAGGGTTTCCGATTTGAGTTCTTAAATACTCAATATTGTTTACCATATAATCTCTAACGCCTTCTGTATATGCAAACTGAAGGTCAGTATCGATATTCATTTTGATTACTCCGTAGTCGATAGCTTCTCTGATTTCCTCTAAAGTAGATCCTGAACCTCCGTGGAATACAAAGTTGATAGGTTTAGCAGCAGTTCCGAATTTCTCCTGAACATATTTCTGAGAATTGTCAAGGATTTTCGGTGTAAGAACTACGTTTCCTGGCTTGTAAACTCCGTGTACGTTACCGAAAGCAGCAGCAATGGTAAAGTTGTCAGAAATAGCTTTTAATTTTTCATAAGTGTAAGCTATATCTTCAGGCTGAGTATATAATTTAGAGTTATCAACGTCTGAGTTGTCAACACCATCTTCTTCACCTCCTGTAACTCCAATTTCTACTTCAAGAGTCATCTGAAGCTTAGCCATTCTTTCGAAATACTGAGCTGAAATCTCAAGATTTTCTTCTAAAGATTCTTCAGAAAGGTCTAACATGTGAGAAGAGTAAAGAGATTTTCCTGTCTGCTTGAAGAATTCTTCGTTAGCATCCATCAATCCGTCAATCCAAGGAAGTAATTTCTTTGCACAGTGGTCTGTGTGTAGAATTACTGTTGCTCCGTAAGCTTCAGCAAGCGTGTGGATATGTTTTGCTCCAGCGATAGATCCTAAGATTGCAGCCTTTTGTCCGTCGTTGCTTAATCCTTTTCCTGCGTTGAATGCAGCTCCACCATTTGAAAACTGAATAATTACAGGAGAGTTCAATTTCGCTGCAGTTTCCATCACAGCGTTTACATTGCTTGATCCAATTACGTTTACTGCAGGTAATGCAAACTTGTTTTCTTTAGCATACTGAAAGATATCAGTAACTAACTGACCTGTGGCAACTCCTGCCGGAAAAATTCTGCTCATGTTTTACTTTTTATTATAAATTTATTAGGTGTTTTAATTTCGTGTAAAGGTAATCATTTTTAAGAAATTACTAATTTCTTTTATCTCTTCCCCAAAGTAGCTTCTGGCGGATCGTCTCATAGAAACTTAAACTGTTGGGCTGTACCAGAAGAAGCTGGAATGCTGCCTTCTTGATGATAATTTCCTTGTCGGTTTCTATATGTATCAGCCGGGAGTCCAGAGAAAGGGAGTATTGAGGTACACGGCTTTCCACCCTGAATTTTATTTCTACTTTGTCATTCACTACTAAAGGTCTCACATTCAGATTGTGAGGCGCGATTGGAGTGATGACGAAATTTTCGTTGTTGGGAGAAATGATAGGTCCGCCACAACTCAAAGAGTAAGCAGTAGAACCAGTAGGAGTGGAGATGATAACACCATCACCCCAGAATACATTCAGAAACTCATCATTGATGTAAGAATCAACCGTAATCATTGATGTGGTTTCTTTTCTTGAGACGGTAACATCATTCAGGGCATATGGGAAAAATCCTTCCAGATTGGGAGAAACAACTTCAATGACTGAACGACGGCTCGTCTTTACATCTCCTTTTAAAATGGAATCAAGTTCTTTAAAAGCTTCTTCCTTTGTGAAAAAGGCTAAAAATCCAAGTCTTCCGGTATTAACCCCTACAACAGGTATTTCAAGATCTTCAATGAACGTTAAAGAATTCACAATCGTTCCGTCTCCACCGAAAGTGAAAAACAAATCTACTTCCTTATCCAGAAGATCCTGCTTGCAGTTGAAGGTTTCGAAAATTTTTGAGAACTGAAGTGCTTCAGCCATTTCATCATACAGAACAGATTTTACATCTCTGGCTTCAAGTTCAGAGATAAACTTGCTTAAATATAAAAAAGTATCAAGATCTTTTTTCTGAGAATATATGGCTGCCTTCATGTTATATTTCTATGAATTTTTGTAAAAAACCAAATCGGTCTTTAAACAGATCGGATTTCTCATCAGAATAGTATTTTTCAACAATTCTGTAGTCGTACCGGTCAAATGTAGAGTCTATCGAGGCCAGGTTTTCATTGCTGATCTTTATTGTAATCTGGACCACTTCTTCAGACATAAAGCTTATAAACCCTCCATAAAACTTCGAGTTGTTGCTTTCTACGATATTGGTGATTTCCGTCATAGAATATTTTCTGGCAGGAGTTTCTACCGTAAGAATGGCTCCTGTTTCTGAAAATAAAGGATAACGGGAAAGGTCCTGGAAAACATCCTCACAGGTAATATACCCCAGATATTTTTCATTTTTATTAATCACCGGGATTATATTGCTGCTGAAAGTATAAAACAGACGGATACTGTCCATAATATTGCTGTCCTCCAGGATAGCAAACCGTTCAATCTGGTGTTCAAGATCCTTCAAGGTTCCACCATCTTCTTCATACAGAAAGTCCATTGCAAGAGCTCCGTAGAAGTGGTGGGATTTTTTGATAAAAACATGGGAATATCCAAAATCCTCCAATACATTTCTGGCCGACTCTATGGAGTCAGACAGGCTAAAACATGGAAAGTCTTTTGAGATATAGTCCTTGATAAACATTGTGCTAATTTATAAAAAATTAAATGAAACTTTTTCTGAAAACCCGACTTTTTTTAAGCTGAAACGAAAAAAATGCCATCAAAATTTGTTTGTAAAGAAAAAAAAAGTACCTTTGTCGCCTTTCATTTTTACTTTTTATTAGATTTATTTCAAACTGCACTGTCTACTAAGGACATATGCAGTTTTTTTATTTTAACGCTTTTGCAAATTCCCACATCACAATTCCGGCACATACACTTACATTCAGAGAATGCTTTGTTCCAAGTTGTGGAATTTCTAAAAATACATCAATATTAGGGAGAACTTCATCGCTTATTCCTTCCACCTCGTTGCCTAAAATCAATGCATATTTTTTCGATCTGTCAATCGTAAAATCAGTAATCAGTCGGCTGCCGGTAGTCTGCTCAATCCCGATGATTTCGTAGCCTTTGCTTTTCAGATCAGAAATCGCTGTATTGGTTTCTGCTTCATGAGACCAGTCTACACTTTCTGTTGCTCCCAATGCCGCCTTATGGATCTCGCGGTGGGGTGGTTGCGGTGTAATTCCGCAAAGAATGATTTTTTCAATTAAAAAGGCATCTGCCGTTCTGAAAGCTGCACCTACATTGTGCATACTTCTGATATTATCTAAAATGATGACCAACGGAATTTTTTCAACCTTCTTAAATGTTTCTACATCTATTCTGTTAAGTTCTTCCAGTTTTAGTTTCTGTACCAATTGTATTATTTTGTTGAGATTAATTTTCCGTCCTTATAGACCTCTGTTTTTTCTATGCTTCCGTCTTCACGGTAATGAACCCTGTTGCCGTTTCTCTTGTCGTTGGCAAGTTCAGTTTCACGCTGTAATTTTCCTGACGGATAAAACACTTTCCATTTTCCGGTCGCGAGGCCATTGTCATACTGGCCAATGTCTTTCACAGATTTTCCGTCTTCATGGAAAGTTTTGCTTTCACCCTGTAATTTATTGAATTTATAATTTGAAATTTCAGTTATTTTGCCGGCTGGAGAATAAAAGGTAGCCGTAAGACTGTTGTCATAAATATTTTTTTCTCCGTTTCTGAAAGCCTCTTTTGAAGTAAGTACTCCGTTCTTATCAAAATAAGACCATTCTTTTACTTTGAATCCTTTTTTATATTCTCCTTTAGACTGTATTTTTCCGTTATCATGGTAAAAAACAGCATCTCCGTCCAGCTTTCCTTTTTCCCATTCTACAGTATTTTTTACCTGTCCGTTGTCATAGAATTCTTTACAGGACCCTTCCTGCAATCCGTTTTTATATCCACAAGGTTTCTGTGCCGTAATCATGGCAGAAGTGGAAAAAAACAATAGAAACATGTACTTCATAGCTATTTTTATTTCAAAAATAGTAAAATACTTATATTTGACTCAAAAATATACTATGAAAAAATTATTCACATTATTCATACTGATGTTGGGATTTATGTGCCTGGAAGCACAAAATACGTATTATCCTCAAGCTTTTTTCGATAAAAAATTAGCCAGAGACATGCTGGGATTCGGAAATTCTACCATTGAAGGGGTTGCTTCCACAAAACAAAAAAACAACTGGGGAATCAAGCCTTTGCTTGGAGAAAAACATTATGCACCCAAAGGAACTGTTATCATGCTTTTTCCTGTAACGCCTTATTTCGAGGAATTTTATGACATGAGAAGGAAATATGAAAACAAAAAGACAACGGTGTATATGTCTGAAGAAGCTTTTAAATACAGAGTGGAAGCTTTAACGGATGATCACGGCAGATTTAAATTCGAAAAACTGAAACCGGGCAAATACTATCTTGAAACGATTGTAAACTTTACGGCGACAGCAAGTTATCAGCAGCAGACGGGAACTTCAAATGCTTATAACGGGTATGGAGCTTATCTGTATTCAACCCCGATATACAGTACGTTTTTCTATGGATATTCTGCCGCCAACAGGGAAAGCAAGTTTGTAGAGATAAAACAGGACGGTGAACTCAAAGAAATCAAGCTTTAAAAGCTTGATTTTTTATTTTCTGATCATAATCTGATGTACATTTTTCTCTATATTCTGCGCTAAGGTCTCCATAGGAATGTCATTTTCATCATTGTTGAAAGGATCTTCAATTTCTTCCGCAATCAGCTCAAGGCTCATTAAAACATAATAGACAAAAACGGTAAGCGGAATCATAAAAAGACCAATAGTGATCACATAAGCAATAGGCAGTGCAAAAACATATAGAATAATAAATTTCTTGATGAAAGAAGAATAGGAATAGGGGATTGGTGTGTTTTTAATTCTCTCACAGCCTCCGCATACATCCAGAAATCCTGAAAGTTGTGTATCTAAATACAGCATTTCAACTTCTGAAATTTTTCCTTCTTTTTTTAATTGATTCAGTTTATGGCTTAGCAGGATAATGATTTCACTTGGACCATGGTTTTTTAAAGAATTTTCAATTTCAGAATAATCTTCATCCAAAGCCAGCCTTGTAGATTCCTTAGAAAGGTGTTTGGCTAAAAAGTGAGGAAAATATTTTAAATATCTTGCAATCTGTTCAGCATCCTGTCGGTTGTCACCAAGAATAGTATTGATTTTTATCGCGAAATTTCTGGTGTCATTCACCAATTTTCCCCAAAGCTTCCGGCCTTCCCACCATCTATCGTAGGCCGTATTGGTCCTGAAAACCAATAAAAGAGAAAGAACGAAACCTAACAACGAGTGAATCATTCCCACATTACTGATTCCTGATTTTGAGGTAAGGTGCAGGTATTCCACTTCCAGATACTGAATTCCCCAGGAGTACAGCCCTATAAGAAGCATACTTGGAAAAAGTATTTTCAGCGTATCACTTTTGTGTAAACTGAAAAGTATTTTAAGGAAATGTTTGGTATTGTAGACTCTCATAAATTCGCTTATTATCACAAATATAATTTTTTCATCTGAGCTCTGCTAATAAAGTAAGGACATCTGAAGCTGGAAGAGGAAAGTTATTGACGCCGAAGAAGAGGTCTAAGGTTTCCATAAAAATATTTTTGTATAGTGATGTATAGACGTTTGCAGACAAATCTTAACTTCCAGGATTTCGCTTCCAGCTTCCAGTCCTTTTAATCTTAATTTTTGCAGGTATCAAAAAAACACTATTTTTATTTCGCATTAAATACCAAATACATGATCCTCGAAAACGTAGATATTGTAAATGATATCAGTAAAGAAGATTTTCAGAAGCATTATTTTAAAAAGCAAAAACCTCTTTTAATCAAGAATTTTGCCAGTCGATGGGGGGCTTTCGACAAATGGAATCTGGCTTATATCCGGGAGAAAGCGGGAGGTCAGGAAGTTCCGTTGTATGATAATAAGCCTGCGGATGCGGCTAAAAGCTCTGATGCTCCGGTAGCCCAGATGAAAATGAAGGAATATATTGATACCATAAAAAGCAAACCTTCAGATCTGCGTATCTTTTTCTATATCATCACAGACAGGCTTCCTGAGCTGCTGAAAAACTTCACCTATCCGGATCTTGGGATGAAGTTTTTTAAAAGGCTTCCAACATTATTCTTCGGGGGAAGTGAAGCTCATGTTTTAATGCATTATGATGTGGATTTGGGTGATTTTATGCATATCCACTTTGAAGGGAAAAAAAGGATTCTTTTGTTTGATCAGAAGCAGTCACCATTTTTATATAAAGTTCCTCTGTCGGTTCATACCATTTATGATGTGGATTATGAAAATCCTGATTATGAAAAGTTTCCGGCTTTACAATATGCGAGAGGGTACGAAATTTTTATGGAGCATGGTGATGCTCTCTTTATTCCAGGGGCTTTCTGGCATTTCAACAGATATCTGGAGCCGGGTTTTTCACTTTCATTAAGAGCGCTTCCCAATAAACCGAATGTCTTTGCCAATATGCTGTATCACGTTTTCATTATGAGATATACAGATAAACTCATGCGTAAACTTTTCAAAGCCAAATGGGTAAATTACAAGCAAAAATGGGCCTATAAGAAAAGTTCTGAGGCTTTGGATAAACATCTGAGGACAGGAAAATAGAGGAATCTGAAACACTCTTCACAGCTTATACAACTTAAATACCTTTATAAGATAACTAGACATTAAACAACCAATAGAAACATCTATCTTCTATCCTTGAGCTTCCCGCTTATTTATTAATCAATCCAAAGATCGTTGCATCTACAAATTTTCCCTTTTCAAAAAAATAATCTTTCAACGTTCCTTCTTTGCTGAAATTTAATGAAGACAGCAACTTTTCAGAAGAAATATTAGAAGGATCAATGAAAGCATCTACACGGTGAAGTCTCATGGTTTCAAATCCATAGGTCAGAATGGGAAGAATGGCTTCTTTCATATAAGACTGCTGCCAGAATTTTAGGTTGAGCTCATAGCCGATCTCAGCTCTGAAATGTTCCCTGTACCAGTTATGATAGCCACAGGTACCAATGACTTTTCCATTGGATTTCAGTTCCAAAGCCCAGCGGAATCCTTTCCCTTTTTCGAATTCACTGTTAAAGTGCTGAATAATGTGCCGGGAATCTTCTTCTGTTTTGAAGGTTTCCAGATCATAATATTCCATGACTTCATCCAGAGAAAAATACTCGAACAGGTCTTGGGTATCATCGAAAGTAAGCTGACGTAAGATAAGTCTTTCAGTCTCTAAGACAGGAAATTTCATGAATGATGTGATTTGATGGTGAAAATACGATTAATTACTGATAAAGAAAAGTATAGAACATTAACCCCCAAACAATTCTCTTACCCTGAATTTATTTTTCTAAATTTGGGGCTCATTTTTTACTATGGCAAAATCGAAGAAGGAAACCCCATTAATGACGCAGTACAATACCATCAAGGGTAAATACCCGGATGCACTTTTACTTTTCAGGGTAGGGGACTTTTATGAAACTTTTGGGCAGGATGCTGTGAAAACATCCCAGATCCTTGGCATTGTTCTTACCAAAAGAAATAATGGGGAAGGAAGTGTGGAACTGGCAGGATTTCCACACCATTCAATAGACTCTTATCTTCCGAAACTGGTAAGAGCGGGAATGCGGGTAGCGATCTGTGATCAGCTGGAAGATCCTAAAATGGTGAAAGGAATTGTAAAAAGAGGAGTCACCGAATTGGTTACACCGGGCGTTACCTTCAATGATCAGGTTTTAAATTCAAAAAAGAATAATTTCCTGCTTTCTTTACACAAAGAAAAAGAGAAATATGGAATCGCTTTAGTGGATATCTCTACCGGAGAGTTTCTGGTAAGCGAAGGAAACCTGGAAAAGCTGCTTCATATTGTCAATACTTTTGATCCCAGCGAGATTATTTATCAGAGAAGTGTACAGATTCCGGAACAGATTAAGAATAAAAGTGCCTTTAAACTGGAAGACTGGGCTTTCCAATATAATTTTGCTTACGAAAAATTAACTAATCACTTTAAAACCAATTCTTTAAAAGGATTTGGAGTAGAAAACCTTCCGTTGGCTATTACTGCAGCAGGAGCTATTTTTGCGTATCTGGTAGAAGATACCCACCATAATCTGCTGGCCCATATTACAAAACTTCAGATCATTCCACAGGAAGATTATCTGATGATGGATAATTTTACCCTGAGAAACCTTGAAATTGTTTATCCCAGTAACCCACAGGGAAAATCGCTGCTGGATATCATTGATAAAACCTCTACTCCGATGGGAGGAAGGCTTTTGAGAAGAAGAATTATTCTCCCGTTAAAATCTGTGGATGAGATTATGAGAAGGCTTTCTCTGATTGATTTCTTAAACGAAAATGATCCTCTGAAATATGAGATCTGCCAGCTTCTGAAGTCAATTTCCGATCTTGACCGCTTGATGGGAAAACTGGCAGCAGAGAAAATTTCACCTAAAGAGTTGGGATATCTTCGCCAAAGTTTAATCAATATCCACAAGATCAAAGCGTTATTGCATCCTCATGCGGATGTGTTGGCTTGGCTGGAACCTTTGTTTGATCTTGAAGAATTGATCAAGTTCCTTCAGAATCATCTTAATGAAGAACTTCCGGTGAGTATTGCCAAAGGAAATATCATTAAAGAAGGGGTTTCTGAAGAATTGGACAGACTGAGAAATCTACAGAATAAAGGACGTGGGTTCCTTGACGAAATGTGCCAGAGGGAAATTGAAAGAACAGGTATTACAAGCCTTAAAATTGATTTTAATAACGTTTTCGGATACTATATAGAAGTTCGGAATACACATAAAGATAAAGTTCCGGATGATTGGGTAAGAAAGCAGACGCTGGTGAATGCTGAAAGATACATTACCGAAGAATTAAAGGAATATGAAAGCCAGATTCTGGGTGCCGAAGAAAAAATAGGAGTTCTGGAAACCTCGCTGTACAGAAATTTATGTGCAGAAACCATGGTTTATATTGATCAGATCCAAGGAAACTCCAATATTATTGCACAGCTTGATGTGGCTGCCGGACTCTCTGAACTGGCTGTTTCTGAGAGTTATACAAAGCCTGTTTTAAATGACGGCTATGCTATCGATTTAAAAGAAGCCAGACACCCGATCATTGAGAATGCATTGCCGTTGGGAGAAAAGTATATTCCGAATGATATCTTCCTGGATAAAGATTCCCAGCAGATTATCATGGTGACAGGACCGAACATGGCCGGTAAATCCGCAATTCTGCGTCAGACGGCTATTGTTTGTCTTTTGGCTCAGATCGGAAGTTTTGTACCTGCAAAACATGCTGAAATAGGAATGCTGGATAAGATCTTCACAAGGGTAGGGGCTACAGACAATATTTCTGCAGGTGAATCAACTTTCATGGTAGAAATGAACGAAGCCGCCAATATTCTGAACAATATTTCAGAGCGAAGCCTTATTTTGCTGGATGAAATCGGTCGTGGAACTTCCACTTATGACGGAGTTTCTATTGCATGGGCGATTGCAGAATATCTTCATCAGCATCCAACGCAATCCAAGACTTTATTTGCCACGCATTATCATGAGCTGAATGAAATGACAGTCAATTTTGAAAGGGTGAAAAACTTTCATGTTTCTATTCAGGAAAACAAAGGGAATATCATTTTCCTGAGAAAACTGATCCCGGGTGGAAGCGAGCACAGTTTCGGTATTCATGTGGCAAAACTAGCCGGAATGCCTGCCAAAGTAGTCAACAGAGCAAATGAAATTCTTAAAACACTTGAGGCGAGCAGAACGCAGGGAAGTGGAGGTACTTCTGAAAGCATCAAAAGAGTAACTGAAGAAAATATGCAGCTCTCCTTCTTCCAGCTGGATGATCCTGTTCTGGAAAATATCCGTGAGGAGCTGACGAAAATAGATATTAATACATTGACTCCTATTGAAGCTTTAATGAAGCTGAATGCAATAAAAAAAATGATTGGAGGTTAATCCAATCATTTTTTTTAATAATGTTAAAAATTTGATTAGCAGCAATAGCCGTCTTTACCCCTTGGGCCGATAATAAGGAAGTGACTTACTCCTCTTAGCTTGCATAAACCTTCTGCGCAGGCTGCTATACCTCCGTTGATTTCTTTAAGCTTGGCTTTGGTGAGTTTTTTTCTTGTGTTGAGGTTTGAATTTTTCATATTTTCCAAGTTTATATTGTATAACTTGGTTAACAGCAAAATCCATCCTGCATGCCAGGCACTCCTGAGCGTTCTTCTCCGGTGTGAGGATCTGTGCAGCTTATTACTCTTGGGCAGATGGGTCTGCTGGCTCCTCCACTGATTTCCTTAAGCTCATTTTTACTAAGCTTTCTTTTTTGATTCTTTGAATTTTTCATAATAATTTGAATTTGGTAAAAGCTAATTTACAAGTTATTTTAATATTTGCAAAATATTGTGAGTCAAATTGTTAACTTTTTTTTATTGAAATCCTATTTCACAAAAAAGATTGAGGGAGGTGCCTCAATCTTTATTATTTAACAAAGCTTTTTGCTATTAACAGCATCTTCCTTTGGTGTCACATGAGCCTATAGTCATTTCACCGTCAATATTGCAGAAACAAGTTCCCGGGCAAAGGGGGCCGCTGCCTCCATTGATTTGTTTCAATTCACTTTTTGTCAATTTTCTTTTTTGAATGTTTGATTTTTTCATGATAATTTTAGTTTTGATTTGATTTCTTGAAATTTTTTTGATTAGCAACAGAATCCGTCTTTTCCTACAAGACCCGGAACCATTTCTCCTGAATCAGGATGTGTACAGAACCCTCGAAGGCATCTTGGAGGAAGTGCTCCACCATTAATTTCTTTTAGTTCGCTTTTGGAAAGCTTTCTCTTTTGAGTTTTTGATTTTTTCATGGTAATTTAGTTTTTGATTCTACTCAAATATACAAAATCATCTATATAATTCTACCACTTGTGAAAAAATTAACATATCTGTGTATGAAAATAAAAAGAGCGCCTTAAGCGCTCTGTGTTTTATAAATGATTGTATTCGTAAGTATTAACCTCACTGTTTGTTATGCCGGTTCCTGTCTTATTATAATAGGTTCTGACATTCTTCGTTGGATATCCGCTGTCATTATATTCGTAAGTGGATTTAAAGATTCCCCATTCTGCACCTGTTCCGTTATTATAGTTAAGGACATTATTATAGCTTAGGATATTGTGAATAGATCCATTTTCATCTTCAGTATCAATAATTTTTAAAAATCCTGTAATGTTTTTAAAAGGAATATTCTTAGTATCATACACAATAGGCTGTAAAGTACCTGTTGCACTGTGAAATCCTCCGGTGTTAGAAGGTACTGAAGCTGTTTCTGTCCAGCTGTTCAGGGAACCGTCAGCATTTAATGTTGCTGTTTTGCTGCCTGTTCTCATGGCTGGTGACCCTGTAAAGTTTGCTGTATAAGTAATTTTTACACTATTGCTTGAAAGATAAGTATAATTGGTTTCTACTGTTGAAACGGCTCCGGATGAAAGAGAATTCTCAATATATACTTTTTTGCTCAATCTGCTGCTTCCATCATAAGTATATGTTGTTTTATAGCTTGTGCTTGAACCGGTTGTTACCTGCTGAGTAATCAAATCTCCCGAATAACTGAAGGAAGTAACTTCACCATTAGTGATGTTTTTAATCTGAGCGATTTTTGATCCATTATAAGTATACGTTGAAGTTTCTCCGTCAGCAACCATTTTCGTTACCAAAACCGGACTGCTATCATTGTTGTTTCCGTTGTTGTTAGGTGAATCATTATCATCGTTACTGCTGGAGCATGATGCCAAAAAGAATATTGGCAGAAGCAAATAAGTTTTTTTCATGGTTTTAATTTTTTAAGGCTGTAAAAGTATTAAAAAATTTATCCATGATAAAAATAAATTGTTCATTTGTATATAATTTATGAAATAGGTAAAATTTATTTTTTTGTACATTGTTGAATTGTAGTATTTTATAATTTTAATATGAAGAATTTAATAAAGATATTGGCTGTATTTATATTTTGTACGGTTTTTAAAGCCCAGCAGACTGAAGTTTCTGTGATAAAATATGAAGATCTGGAAAAGCGGATCCAGCAGGAAAAAGACAAATTATTGGTTGTCAACTTCTGGTCAACCACCTGTGGGCCATGCGTAAAAGAGCTTCCTCACTTTATGGAAGTGAATGCTGAGTTTTCGGGTAATCAGAAATTTAAAATGATTTTGGTTTCACTGGACAGGCTGGCGGATAAAGAAAGAGTATTGAAATTCATTAAAAATAAAAATCTTAGTGCTGAGGTTCTTCTGCTGGATGATATCAAAAGAATGAATACTTGGATTCCAAAGTTTGAAAAAGACTGGGATGGAAATATTCCTGTAACGTTGTTCTATAAAAATGGGGTGAAAGTTCATTTCAATGATGGTGAAATGAGCAAAACAGACCTTGAAAAAAGAATTAAAGAAAATCTACAATAAATAATCGATTATGAAAAACCTGAAAATTTTAATGACCGCATTCATCGTTGGGCTGGGATTACTAAGCTTTACAACGACGGGTCACGATAAAAACAAAACTCAGAAAGAGAATGTTTCTGCAAAAGGCTACGAAGTAGGAGATGAAGCAGCTGATTTTAAGCTTAAAAATATTGATGGCAAAATGGTTTCTTTAAGCGATTTTAAGAGTGCAAAAGGATTCATTGTTGTATTTACATGCAATCACTGCCCGTACGCCAAGAAATATGAAGACAGAATTATTGAGCTGGATAAAAAATATAAAGCTCAAGGCTACCCGGTAATCGCGATTAACCCTAATGATCCTAATGTACAGCCTGAAGACGGCTTCCAGCAGATGATTGAAAGAGCAAAGCAGAAAGGCTTTACTTTTCCGTATCTGGTAGATGAAGGGCAGAAAATTTATCCGCAGTACGGAGCTACAAAGACCCCTCATGTTTTTGTCCTTAAGAAAGAAAACGGAAAGAATATCGTGAAATATATTGGCGCTATCGACAATAATTATGATAATCCGAATGATGTATCCGAATATTATGCTCAGGATGCTGTAAATGCTCTGATCAAAGGAGAACCGGTAAAAATGACTAAAACGGTAGCTATAGGATGTACAATTAAAGTAAAGAAATAATATATTTGCTCATATAAAAATAAAATCGGTGTTCCTTGAATACCGATTTTTTATGCCTAATCCCTTTTGAAATGAAATTACAATTCAGCCTGAAATATCTCCTTTTGACCGTATTTATCTTTCTTGTAGAAGTATTGATTGCCACTAAACTGAGCCATATTTTCTTCGTAAGAGCTTATCTTGGGGATGTTATTGTGGTAATGCTTATTTATACTTTTGTAAAGAGTTTTGTAAAAGTAAATAATGAGAAACTGATTCTGGGAATCCTTATTTTTTCCTTTTTGATAGAATTTGCACAGTATTTCCATATTGCGGAAAAATTAGGCTTCCGTCCTGGAAGCCTGATGTATATTGTTATCGGTAATTCTTTTTCATGGATTGATAATCTTTGCTATGCCATAGGCTGTCTGCTGCTCTATATTTTCATGAGAATGACAAAAAGTGAAGGCGTAATCTCGACTCCCTAATCCCTGCAACCTAACACCTATCTTCCAAAACTATCGTACTTATCCTCTGCGTACTTGGTAAAACGGTTCAATAAAGCAACATTTTCCTTTTCCATTGGAGAAAGATCATTGTCTACATTGCTTGAAACCGGAATGTACCAGTCTGTTTGTTCAAAGAAATTTCTGTAGGTTTCTTTTTTAAATGAGTAGCCATGTCTTGCAAATACGGAGTTTTTGATGATCTCAAGATCAAGCTTTCTTAAGTTTTTAAGATCCTTTTCCGTAAGCTTCTGTTTGGATGCATTCAGTTTGAATATGGCTTCTGAAGCAACGCGGTTTTTAGACGTTTTATAGCTTTCTGTTTTTCCGGTTTCTTCATCTGTATATTTTTCGGTAAACTCTTTAGGATTGGACCAGTCTACCAGATCAGAATCCTTATCCAGCATAAAGTTGGGATTATAAACAAACTCTTTTTTAGTCAGTTTAAGTGTTTTTGACGGGGCTTTAACTGCTGTTTTATCAAAAGCATTCCACTTTCCGGTTAAACTGTCTGCTTTCAGCTTTACTTCAAACCTTCCGTCTGTTTTGTCATTTCCCGGTTCATCCAGTACAAAAGATGTTGTAGCTTCATTGAAAACTCCTCTGAACGGACGCTGATTACCATTAACGATACTTTGTCCATAGACGCTGTCTTTGGTAATTCTGTTGATCTTTAAAGAAATTCTTTTATAATTGCTGACATCATATTCTGAACCATCTGTCTGGTCAACTGCTTTTTCCATTCCGGCAAATTCCCCTGTATAAATTCCGTAATATTCCTGATGAACTTCGGGGATTACAACAGAGTCTTTTTTTGCGGTCAGAGAATCTTTCCCCGATTCATTGGTCTTTCCCTCTTTTTTACAGCTTGCCAAACAAACTGCCAGTAAAGAAATCAAAGTGTAATTTACAATTTTCATAGATGTTTTTTTGTGATTAAATATTCAATAATAAGGATATTGGGAATCCAGCCCAGCCAGGCAATGATCTGATACACATCCATTGGATTGGGATGAAATAAATATACAATAATTACTTTCCACATTCTCAGGGTAATGGCCGATAATGTAAAAGCAAAGCTCCGCCACATCCATTGCTTGTGCTCTTTGAACCTTTTCTGTCTTGCCAGCTGATAAGCTTTAAACGTTGAAAACCACCATAAAAAGCCTAAAATAACAAAAGAAATCTTGGATAAAAGACCTCCGTTGGCAAATATCCCCATATAAATTCCTGAAGGGGCAGCGAAGATCAGAATGAGAAAAATATACACTTTTCCCATATTGTGATGAAAGTTTTTTAATCCAAAATTCAGTCTGAGGATAGCCAGAAACCCTGAAAGAAGGACAAAAATACTTGTATAAACGTGAGTATAGAAAAAGATAAGATATTCAGGCCTATCTACAACTTCCGTCTGTTTGATCATCAGAAAACTGACTTCAGGATTAAAAGGAATATATTCTAAGGTAATTTTCAGCATCAGCCAAAAGAAATACCCAAATCCTATGATAAGAAGGATTTTAAAGAAAACTGCAGTATTTCTTTTGGCTGATAACATGCTAATTATTCAAAATTAACAGTGAAAGGAAATCTATAGGGAACTGATACTGGTTTTCCATCACGTTCCCCCGGGATCCACTTTGTTTTCATTGATTTCAAGACTCTTTTAACCTCTTTGTTAAGATCTTGATTATTTCCTGTCACAACAATCTGTTCTATTTCGCCCTGGGTATTGATAATGAATTGTGCATTGGCTAGCCCTTTTTCATTTTTAGAACTTGTTATTCTATTTGTTTTAATTTCCTTGGTAACATCCTGTACAAACACTTGGATTCCTCCCGGATATTGTGCAGGTTTTCGTTCTGAAGTTTTTTCTTTAAAAATGCCATGTTCGGGAAGAGTATATTTCTGTGAGAAGGCAAGACCAAATCCAAGGTATAAAATAAATGCGAATATTTTTTTCATGTATTTAGTTCATTAAGGTTAGGATTAGTTTTTTAAATACTTAGGCCCATCGGCATGGTAAATTTGGTTTTAACCGGTTGTCCGTTTATAGTACCGGGCTTCCATTTTTTCTTTAATTTCTTCATAATACGATCCATTTCTTTATTCAGAATAGGACTATTGCCCGTTGTAGAAATTGAGCTAATACTTCCATCAGGATTAACATCAAAAGTCGTTACAGATTTAAATGTTCCAGGAGAGTTCGAAAATTTAGAAATATCCATTTCACTGCTTATATGCTTTCTTATGGCTGCCATTCCACCTGGAAATTCTGGAGCAATAGATATAGTATCATCTACTTTATGCTCGTCTTTATTTATCTCTGACGAAGGAGATGGTGATTGCTGCTCTTCTTTTTGTGTTGTTTGGGAAAAGGCAAACTGAGCTCCTAACAGTAAAATCAGTATTGATATTTTTTTCATGATTTGGTTTTTAGTTTATTTATTTTCAAAGAAATCGATAACGAGTTCATTGAACAGTTCCGGTTTTTCTTCAGGAACATAATGGCTCGCATTTGGAATAATAGCCAGTTGTCCCTTAGGAATAGATTCTGCTATTTTTACCGTATGTTCTGTTTTTATCAAATCTTTATCTCCAGCAATAATCAATGACGGACACTGAATTTTTTTCAGATCTTCATATTGCCAGTTCGGATATTTAAGGTCAAGATTCAAAAGGTCTATGAAAATATCATTTTTATGGTCTTTATTCTCTTTAGTAAAGCTGGCGAGCATTTCTTTCATGGATTTTAACTCATCATCTTTTACTCCCTCCGGAAAAATATTGGCTCCGGAACATGCAATTTTATCTACCATGTGAGGATATTTCATTGCCATGGATAAAGCAAGAATTCCGCCATCACTCCAGCCCAGAATCTTTGTTTTTTTGATGTTGAGCTTCTCTAAGAATTGCTTAAGATCCTCTGTCTGAATGTCAAAGGTAAGTTCTTTCGTTTTGTCATAAGTAGATTTTCCACGCTCACGGCAATCTACAATGATGACTTTATATTTCTTGGCAAATGTATCCTTTTGGTTCATAAAAGCACTGATAGATTGGCCATTGCCATGAAGCATAAGTACAGGTTCTCCCTCGCCATAGATTTCGTAATATAATTTAATACCATTCACCTCCATAAATTTTCCATCCGGCATGGAACCTATAATGCCCTGACCTTTTATCAGCAATGATTTATTACCACTGAATGGCTTGTAATCTGAAGCTCCAACCGTAAAATGTTTTACATGAGTTATTCTCTGCGAATGGATTCCTTCAAACCAGGCATTTGATGCAGCAATATCTTTCTCAAAACCTGAATTTTCTAACGGAATTTCAATCCATTTTTTTGACTTTGCATCGTTGACTTCCAACTTGAAATCGTCAAAATAAAAATCTCCATTATCTTGTGCAAAAGCTCCAATATTGATTGTTTGTGCATTGGGATTGATGATTCCTTTTATTTCATATGTTTTCCATTCATTAGTGACTTTTATTCCATAATATTGATTTTCAAAAAAACCGTTAGATCCGTCTTTATTGTCTATTCTGCACCATAGACCGCAGTTGGAACTGCTATCTTTATTGTCTTTTCGGATTTTTGCCGTTACCCGGAAATTCCAGTTTTGTTTATTCTCTATATTTAGGGCTTGTGTAAATGCAGTCCAGTTAGAAACAATAGATCTTTCCTGGCCATATCCTAACAACAGCCAAAACAGAAGAGGGAAGACGAAATTTTTTTTCATTGATATAGTTTTTAGTAAAAATAGTGTTTTTTACAAATTGTTGAGATCCTGTGCAATCAACCATCCTTCACTCCAGCATGCCTGGAAATTGAAACCGCCAGTCACGGCATCTATATTCAGAACTTCTCCGGCAATATAGAAATTAGGAAGTAATTTTGAAGACATGTTTTTAAAGTTAATTTCCTTTAAATCAACACCTCCCGCTGTCACAAATTCATCTTTAAAAGTTGATTTTCCGGTCACCTGAAACTTCTTTTTGCAGAGATTTTCAAGGATTTTCTGCATTTCTTTTCCGGAAATATTAGCAACCTGTTTGTTGAGGTCAACTTTTGAAATATCTAAAATTTTCTGCCAGAATCTATTGGTTATATCAAAGATCTTAGACTGTCCGATGGTCTTTTTAGGATTACTTTGTTTAAAATTATGGAAGATTTCCTCAGCCTCATCCAATTCTATCGAAATAAAATTAACCTCAATTTCAAAGTTATATTTAAGTTTTGCCAGACTTATGGCTTCCCATGCAGAAATTTTCAAAACAGCGGGTCCGGAAAGTCCCCAATGCGTAATAAGTAAAGGTCCGCTTTCTTCAGTTTTGAGTTTAGGAATAGAAATTCCTGCATTTTCAAAGCTTGTTCCCGGAAGGTCTTTCAGCAATTCATCTTTAATATTGAAAGTAAAAAGGGAGGGGACAAGGTCTATAATCTTATGACCCAGACTTTCAACCATTTTTAAAGACTTGGGAGAACTTCCGGTTGTATATACGATATAATCCGCCTCAAAATCCCCTGAATTGGTTTTAACGAGATATTTTTCATCCTGCTTTTCAATCTCTTTTACCGTACATTTTGTTTTTATAGAGACATTTTTCTTTTGCGCTTCATTCAGAAAAGTATTGATGATGGTCTGAGAAGAGTTGCTTTCAGGAAAAGTTCTGTTATCGTTTTCAATTTTCAATGGAACATTGCGCTGGTCAAACCATTCCATTGTATCGCCAGGCTGAAATTTGCTGAAAACACTTAACAGTTCCTTATTTCCACGAGGATAAAACTGAACAAGTTCTCTTGGATCAAAGCATGCGTGAGTTACGTTACAACGTCCGCCTCCGGAAATTTTAACTTTCTGAAGGACATCCGAGTTCTGTTCTAAAATCGTAATTGTATATTTCTTTTCGTCAAGATTGGATGCACAGAAAAAGCCTGCAGCACCGCCTCCGATAATAATGATCTGTTTCATGTATATGTAATCCTATGCGGAAGATTATTTTTTCAAAAGTACAATTTTTATAAACCATCTTATTTGAGTATTTTTGAAGATTATAATTTTAACGAGACCAAAAATGATTTTCTACCATAAATTTGAAGTGCGATGGAGCGATCTTGATGCTAATAAGCACTTAGCCAATTCATCATATGTACAGTATTGTGCGCAAGCCAGAATGGCTTTTATGACTAAAGAGAAAATGGGGGTTACCCAGCTCAGCAGATGGGGAATTGGTCCTGTTATCCTGCACGAAAGATATTCTTTCTTCAAAGAAATCTATGCAGATCAGATTGTCATTGTAAGTGTGGAAATAGACGGATGTGCAGAAGATTCTTCTATTTATCGTTTCGTGCACAAATTCTATACACCCGATGGAATGCACTGTGCCACTGCAGAAGCTACAGGAGTATGGATTGATATGATGCTTAGAAAAATGACCACTCCGCCGGATGATGTAGTGGAAGCAATGAATAAATATAAAAGCCCGGAAACGGTTGTATTATCGAAAGAAGATTTCAAAAAATTTCCTTTCCACCCACACAATATCGACCCTGCAGAAATTAATATATAAATGATGAATGACGATTGATTGATGATGTTGATAAAAATATTACATTCTTGATCTATCAATTATCATTTATCAATGATCACTTATAAATAGAAATCATGTTTGAAGATAAATCACAGGAGCTGACGCCCATTTCAAAATTAGGAGAATTCGGTCTTATTAAGCATTTGACAGAGCATTTTCCGCTATCCAATGAATCTTCTGAGCTTGGAGTAGGAGATGATGCAGCGGTTATCAATCCTGATAACAAGAAAGTAGTTCTTACAACAGATGTACTGGCGGAAGGAGTACATTTCAATCTGGGGTATGTACCGTTGAAGCACTTAGGATATAAGGCTGTAGTCGTAAACCTTAGTGATATTGCAGCAATGAATGCAACTCCTACACAAATATTGGTTTCCCTTGCGGTTTCCAACCGTTTTCCGGTGGAAGCTTTAGAAGAAATCTATTCCGGAATTCAGGCTGCTTGCGGAAGATATAAAGTTGACCTGATCGGAGGAGATACTACAAGCTCCAATTCAGGGCTGGTGATGAGTATTACCGCTGTAGGAATTGAAAATGAGGAAAATATCATAAAAAGAAGCGGAGCAAAACCTAATGATCTTCTTGTGGTAACCGGAGATTTGGGTGGTGCTTATATGGGATTACAGATTCTGGAAAGAGAACATGCTGTATATCTTGCAGATCCGAACATGCAGCCGGAAATGGAAGGCTACGATTATATCCTGGAAAGACAGCTGAAACCTGAAGCAAGAACAGACGTTAAAACGATTCTGGAAGAACTGGATATAAAACCAACCTCTATGATTGATATTTCGGATGGCCTGGCTTCCGAAATCCTTCACCTTTCAGATCAGTCAAAAGTAGGATTCAGATTGTATGAAGAAAAAATACCATTAGACAGTCTTACGATCTCTACCGCGGATGAAATGAACCTGAATCCGGTAATGACTGCTTTAAGCGGTGGTGAAGATTATGAACTTCTATTCACGATTTCGCCAGATGATTTTGATAAAATTAAAAATCACCCGGATTTTACCATCATAGGACATGCCGTAGAAAAAGAAGAAGGAAACTTTATGGTGGCAAGAGGATCTAACCAGTTGGTGGCACTTACTGCTCAGGGTTGGGATGCTTTTTTAAACCAATAAAACCGAAAAATTATATTTAATTTTAAATATTGTAAGAGAACCGCAGCACTTTTTTTGCTGTGGTTTTTGTTTATAGTTAATTACTTTACCATACAGTGATGATTACACCCGAAAAAGAAATCCCGGTTCACCATCTGACTTCCGAAGAATTTCAGATGAGTACGCTGAGTGCGGCAGGCCCAGAGAATTTTCATGATGTTCACCGGCACAATTTTTTTGAAATTATCTGGTTCAGGAAGGTGTATGAAAACAGTCGTTTGGAACTGGATTTTGAAAGCTACAAACTTGAAAACAATCAGATCTGTATCATTGCACCAGGACAGGCATTCAATATGAAACTGGAAGGAGAGGTGGGATATGTCATGGCAATAAGCAGGGAGATCTTCAACGAAGCCTGTGATATAGAATCGGTACTTACGGGTGGTGAGCTCCCCTTTTTTTTAAATCCGGAAAATGAAAAAACCTGCAGTACCATTATATCACTGATTGAGCAGGAATATAAAGCCACATCAAGGACGGAACTTTTAAAGGCATACCTGAAAGCATTTTGTATCATTATTGGAGAACAAATTCACCCTCAGGAACCTTTATTGAATGACCGTCAGCGTATTCAGGAACTGGTGGGACTTATTGAGAGAAATTATATAGTGCATAAAGAAACAAGCTTCTACGCTGAGCAGTTAAAGATAAGTACTCATCATCTTAATGATATTGTGCGCCTTTCGAGAGGTACGACCGTTAAGAAAATGATTTCCCAGCGTCTTATCTTAGAAGCCAAAAGAGAACTTAGCTTTGGAGCTCTCACGGTAAAAGAGATTGCTTTTAAACTCGGTTTTAACGATGCTTCATATTTTTCAAGGTTTTTCAAGAAACATACTAGCCAGAATCCTGACAATTTTAAGAATAATGAAAAAAGATAATCCTCAAAATTTACTGTAATGATGAGCTTAAAATAATATTTTTCATTTATTACTGTATTTGAATCTTCATTTTGTCCTATACTTCCTTCAGTTCTTTTATTGAAATATGATGCTTTTTACAGCAACTTTGCAGCTGAAAAACCGCCTGTGAAGGCTTATATTATTTATGAAGAAGAATTTGAATATTGTAGTGTTTATTCTTGCACTACTCAACACGCTAGAGTCGCTAAGTATAGATCTTTATCTTCCCGCTTTCCCAAGTATGGCGAAGATTTTTAATACAGATATCGGACATATCCAGGTGTCTATTTCTGTGTTCTTTGCGGGGTTTGCTTTCGGGCAGCTTTTATGGGGGCCTTTATCCGACAAAAAAGGACGAAAACCCATGCTGTATTGCGGACTTTTACTTTTTATTATAGGAGCTGCGGCCATCTATTTTACCTCAGATATTTATGTTTTATGGGCAATGCGTTTCTTGCAGGCGTTCGGAGGAAGTGCAGGGATTGTAATTGGCAGAGCGATCATTATTGATCTTTATGATAAACAGAAATCGGTAACGATCTTTTCCCAGCAGTCTCAGATCAGTGGTATCGCTCCCATTGTGGCTCCGCTATTGGGAAGTGTTTTCCTTAAATTCTGGGGCTGGAACAGTTCCTTTGCCTTTTTATGCATCATGGGACTGATCACATTTTTCATGGTATACAAATATGTACCGGAAACCAACAACAGAATCAACCTTTCTGATGATGAAATTGCGGACGAAAAAGGATTAAAAGACCAGCTGAAAATGATCATTTCCAACAAAGATTTTATCAACAGTACAATGGTAGGAAGTATTGCGTTTGCATCCCTTATTATCTACATTTCGAATGCACCGTTTCTATTCATGGAGATCCATGGATTTTCGAGCAGCACATTTAGTTTTATATTTGCTTTTAATTCTCTGGCATTGATAATGGCAGCTTATATTACCCCTAAGCTGATCAAGAGAATAAGCAATTCAGCATTGTTATTTACGGCCACCATTGTATTACTGGTTGTATGTTCCCTTCATATTCTGATTGCCGCTGAAAACATTTCTGTAGCCCTGGAAATTGCAATGCTTTATCTTTCATTACTGGCCATTGGTATTTTATTTCCTATTACATCTGCCCATGCGCTGTCTCCGTTTAAAGAAGGAAGGGGAACAGCGGCGGCTTTACTTGGATTCATGCAGTTGATGGTTACATTCTTAATATCAGCATTACTGGGTTTTTTAGAAGCAGATTCTATCATTCCAATGGTGGTAACACGTTCTGGAATGGCATTGATTGCCGTGTGGTTCGGGTATCGCATTTTTAAAACTCAAAAAAGAGAAAGCTTACCTGCCAGTTCTAGTCCGGAAACTCATCCTCTTATTTGATCCTGTTGTCATACTATCCGGGCACTTAATCAAGTAATTTTTGTGAAAAATAACCAAAGGGTTCTCTTTGCATAAAATTTAAAATATGAAAAGAACCCTTTCGACAGTTTTATGCTGTTTATTGCCATTAGGATATTGGGTAAATGCACAATCCGGGCTCTCTGCGGAGTTGAAAACAGAATATATTCCGGGCTCAAACTATATCCGCCCTGAAGACAGTACAAAGACAAATTCTAAAAGTGATTTTAAAAGAATAGATCTTAACCTGAGTATTCCTTTATCTGTAAAAAAAGATACCGACGGAAAAGTAAGATCATGGTCGATGTTATTGAGCGGATCTTATGCGAAGATGACGCATAAAAATTATGGAACCCAATTATTTCCGGATGAGATGCTGAATGCGCAGGTCGGTGTACAGCACATGAGACCTTTAGGCAAAAAGTGGAGCATAATGATGACTGCATCCGTGGGAGTGTATACAGACCTTGAAAGAGTTAGTTTTGATGACGTACTGGGACAGGGAGGTATATTGTTTATCAGACATTTCAATCCCAACCTTTCTCTGGGTGGAGGGCCTGTGCTTACCACTGCATTCGGAGTTCCGATGATTTTACCATGGATCTATTTTGACTGGAAGACCAACGGGAAAATTAAATTCAACATCAATTTCCCACAAGGGATGGAAGCCGGTTATCTGTTTTCAGATAAATTTGCTTTAAAAGCTGTTGTAGATCTTAACGGGATGACGGCAGAGAGAAATGTAGGCGGAAAATCTATACTTTTGGGTTATCAGCAGATCACTGCAGGACTCAGACCGGAATTAAAAATCAATGACAATCTTACATTGCGTCTCACGGGTGGAACAGCAATACTGAGAAGTTTCAACGAAAATGACCGAAAGATCAAAAGTATTTTCAGAGACAAAAAAGTAGCAGATCCAAGGTTTGCAAGTACATTCTACGCTGCTGTATCACTGCGCTGGAATCTGCCCTAATAAAAAATAACTGGAATCTGAGAAGATAAAACACTGAGTACAATGAAAGAATAATTCATTCATTCATTGTACTTTATAACCCCAGCTTCAGGATTCTCTCTTCCAGCTATTTACTTATCAATTTCTTATACACCACCTGATTAAGTAATTCTTCTTTCCGGGTTCGGGAAATAGGAAGCTCAATTTTATTAATGAAAAGACGTCCTCCCGAGATCATATCAATATGGGTAATATTGATGAGGTAAGATTTGTGAATCCTGAAAAAATGATCCGAAGGAAGAGATTCCTCAATCGCCTTCATCGTCTGATGAATAGTCAGTGACTTGTCTTTAAAATGAAGTCTGGTGTAATTCTGCATACTTTCAATATATAAAATATCTACCCAGGAAACCTTAATAAAGGAGTCGGACTGTCTCACATACAGAAAAGGATCATCCAGAGGTGTATTCTTTTTCAATTTTTCACTGATGATAAACTGTTGCTGGGCCTTATTTACAGCCTGATAAAAACGGTTGAAAGCAATAGGTTTCAAAAGATAATCTACTACCTGCAGACGGAATCCCTCCAAAGCATATTCAGAATAGGCTGTGGTAAGAATACACAAAGGCGGATTTTCCAGCTGTTCCAGAAATTCAAGACCAGTAAGATAGGGCATGTTGATATCCAGAAAAAGAAGATCTATTTGGTTTTCCTTTACTTTGGTGTCTGCTTCCAGTGCTGTAGCGCATGTATCTTCAACTGATAAAAAATCAATTTGACCGGCCAGTTCTTTAAGATGAAATCTTGCAAGAGGTTCATCATCTATAATCAGGCATTTCATTTTAGGAATATTAGAGCTCATGATAGTCAGATAAAGTGAGAGTTAAGGTGATTTTGAAGATATGATGATCTGATTCAATTTTTAAATCATGAGAATCAGGGTATTGCAGCTTTAAACGTTTTTTTACATTCTGAAGACCAATTCCGCTGGCTCCGTCTTTCTTTTTATGGGTAGCTATCTCGGAATAGGAATTTTCAACATAGAAAGAAAGAGTATTGTCTTTTTCTTTGCAGGAGATTTTCACATACCCTTTATGCCCGGGAAGTCTGCAGACATATTTAAAGGCATTTTCAATAAAAGGAACCAGCAGTAAAGGAGCAATAAAAGCTTTTCTGTTATCAATTTCCCAGGAAGCCTTTACCCCGAGCTCATTTCCCCATCTTAATTTTTCTACCTCTACAAGATTCTGAAGGTATTCTATCTCTTTATATAAAGGAACCAAAGGCTGGTTACAATGATACAGCTGATACCGCAGAATATCTGAAAATTTCATCAGTAAAAAATCTGCAAGCTGCGTGTCCGTTTTCATCAGAATATGAATGTGGTTCAGAATATTGAATACCACATGCGGATTGATCTGATCCTGTAGAAGCTTGAGCTGGTTTTCAAGATGAGCCTGCTGAAGGAGAATATGGTCACGTTCTATTCTTCCGTGTTCTTTATAAAATTTTATGCCACATGCCACTCCGGTAATAAGAAAGGAGGCTGGTAAAGACATATAAAAGCCCTGCCATAAAATAGGCAGCTGATCTGAAAAACTCTGTGGAAGAGGGTTTTTGGGAGTGACTTCAAGATAAGTAAAAATAACAGCGAAGATCAGGCTCAATACGAAAATAACAATGACTGCCTGTATCAGAAACTGGTTCATCTTTTTTTCCCGTAAGGCTTTTGATAGAAGCTTATTGGTTAAAAAATGGGTGAATGTAAAAGAAGAGGCTGTAATGATAATAGCCTGAATAACAGCAAGATATTTTTCTGTAGAGATCTGAATATTGCACCACAATACAATAGCAAGAGTAAGCCAGAATATAAAAGTAAATACGTATTCTTTGAAAACAAAAGATTTTGTCATAGAACTGGAAATAGGTTGATAAAAAAATAGAAACTGCAGGGAAACAGTTTCTAATGGTAAAGATAATTTAAGTTTTTTAGAACAGGAAATAACCTATTCCAAGGGAAAAACTATGGGGTTTGGACTTAAACTCTTTACTGATGCTTGAAAGACCTGTTTCATACCTGAGATCTGCCGTGAAGTTTTTATAATCTACCCCGATACCTCCAGTAATTCCAATATTGGATTTGTCGAATTTTCTAAAACCTTCCTGTAAAGCCCCAGAAGAAGATAAGTTATTGTTAAAAGCATAGCTGTAAACACCTCCTGCAAATGCTCTTACATTAAAATCATCGGCTTTAATGAATTTATATCCTACGACTACAGGAATATCAATAGCGTTCCATGAAAGTTTTGAAGAGCTTCCGTCTTGGGATTGATATGATGTTTTTCTTTTGTTGAACAGAGCCTCTCCCTGTACATATAGTCTTCCGATATCCATTCTTGTCATTACTCCTGCCTGATAACCGAATCCGTATTTCCCTTCTAAGGAAGAAGATTCCGTTGAGGTTTTGGTAAAATTTGCTCCTCCCTTTACTCCGATGTGAAAAGCCGGGGTCTGCTGTGCTTTCGTTTCTATGGTGCAGGAGATGCACAATAATAGTGAGCTCAGCGCTAAAAATTGCTGCTTCATAAATTAAGTGTTGTTAAAAATCTGTTGCAAAACAACAATTATGAAGTATGGGATAAAATTTTATTTGATGAACGGTAAAGATACTTTGACAAGAATCTGTTTTAGGGTGAAAAATAAAACCGAAAGTATCACTACTTCCGGTTTGCTATTACTAATACGGTTGTTCTTCACAGATCGAAGGTGGATTACATCCGCCGCCGCCAGGGGTTCCGCCGCCTACAAAGATGCATTGTCCCGGATTTCCGTCTTCATACATTTCACATGCATATCCCCAGGCACATTGGCAGTCGTCCTGACAATTATAAGAGTTGCCTCCCATATGGCAGCCGTCTATTCCGCTGCCCAGAATTGCAGATAAGTCCTTTCTCAAAAGTTTTTTCATTGTTTTCATGATTAATTTGGTATTAAATGTTATTGTTTAAAATTGTACATCCTTGTAAATATAATAAAATTGTCTTAATGGATTGTAAATGAATTGTATGCAGATGCATTATACGAATAAAGCCACTGTAAGAGTGGCTTTATTATGATACATAGGTGGTTTTGTCTTAGAAGCTGAAATCCTTTTGATACAGCATATATTCTTTTTTGAAAAGAGGAATTGTGCCTTCATATCTGAGAGGAGCTATTCCAAAACCGTAAAACATATCAGCCTGAATCTTACCTTTTACAGAGATTACGCCTTTCCTTTCAGGAACGAATGTTAATTCTAAAGATGAAAGGGCAGAAGCTCTTCCTCTCAATCCGGAATTAGCAATCGGAATAGAAATAAACATCAGTCCTACAGCTCCTTTAGCTTCTAAGCCCGCTTCAGCAGATAAGTTTCCTTCAGCACCAGTAATGGCAGGATCTGATTTCTTTTGCAGATTGATATTGAGTGCCGGAGTTTTGCTTACCAGAAAGTTGGCATTTCCTTCAAGATCAAGAAGCTGTCCCTGTACTTTTCCTGTAGCCTGTACTCCCAGAAATGGCCCGGCAGCGATGGTAGGGCTTAAGATCAGTCCGGTAGGCCCCAAAACAATAGGAACAATAGGAATATTCAGATAGTCTGTAGTGCTTACTGTATATCCTAAGCTTCCTACAATACTGGCGGTACTTTTAAGCTGGATATCATCCATGATAAAATTGACATAAAAATCAGATAAATGTCCCCATGAGAATGTAATATTATAATCAATTTTTGGTGTAAACCCACCTTGTACGTTCACGCTGGATGTACCTGCCGAAGATAAAGGAAAGGAAAAAGTTTTATCAAAATTAAAACGGTTGAAGGCAATTATCTTTTGATTTTGGAGATTCTTTGCTTCAATAGAAAGTATTTTACGATTGATTTCCTCTGAAACCATACCTTCTACAGGTACATAATTTACCATTCTTCCGTCAATATTAACGGGAGCTTTACCTGACGGATCATAAACTCCGCTCAATGTTCCGCTATAGATAAATTCTTCAAGTTTTGCACTGGAAGTTTGTACTTTGAATTGGTTATTCAATTTAGAGACAGAACTTACTTTTGAAAGAATTGTGCTCACCTGATCACCTTCTATCTTGGTTCCTACAATAACAGTTCCTACCGAAATACTGTCTGTTTGCGGAGTCATTCGGCTAAATGTAATTTCTCCGCCATTATGAGTGGAAATTGCATTTACCGATTCATCATTCAGAATAATAACATTCTTCTGCAGGGTTAGATTTCCCAGAGTCTTCATATGAACAGACTCAGCAGGTTTTTCAACAGGTACATCCGCGGGATCTTCCTGAGAACAAGACGTTAAAAGAAACAAACAGAAAATAGAAAAAAGAAGAGAAAAATAAAATTTTCTGTTGATTTTGAAGAAATTAGATTTCATTTTCATAAGCAGTAATTTTAAGTTTTCTCTAATTTAAGTGAATTATTTAAGGATTACAAAAGAATCATGTTAAATTACTGTCAATAACATAATGATTTCCATTGGGTTTTATATTTTAATTCTTCATGCACTACTATGTCCTAAAAATGAAAAACAAAAACCCGCTCTTGTGGGAGCGGGTTAATGATATTATTTTTTAAAAGTCAATGCTAAAGGAACAGAAACATTTGATGACACCGGTTTTCCTTTGTCTTCTGCTGGTTTCCATTTGCCTTTATCCTTGATACGGTAAAAAGCAGCTTCAATAAATGCATTTACATCTTCATTATTTCCTTTTACATTAGGATCCAGAGCATTTCCTTTAGAATCAACAACAAAAGTTATTGTTGCTTTGTAGGCTTCTGAAGAAAAGTTTAAGAAATCAAGATCCACAGCTTCATATAACAATTTTTGAAAGGCGGCTTTACCTTTGTCATATTCAGCTTCTTTAGAGACTTTTGCTTTTGTTGGAGGATCAGCAGCGATCATTTTCTGATCTTCAAGAGAAGCTTTATCTAAAGCATCTTTGTAAGCCGCTATCTTATCTTCTGTCAAAAGCCATTCTTTCTTCGTTCTTAAATCATTAGGCTTAGGATATTTGTTATACAGTGCCGTTTTCTTTCTTTCATAGCGTGAATCTGCCCTTTGAAATTCAGAAATCTGGGCACTGCCGAAAATAAAAGTGAAAATGAATGCTGATGCTAAGACCTTTTTCATAATTTATTAAGCTTTTACAATATTAATAATTACTTCAGTTGCTTTTTCCATACTTTCCAAAGCTACATATTCGTAGGGTCCGTGGAAGTTGATTCCTCCTGCGAAAATATTTGGGCATGGAAGTCCCATATAAGAAAGCTGAGCACCATCTGTTCCTCCTCTGATCGCTTTGATCTTAGGCTCAATACCAGCTTCAGTCATTGCTTTTGCAGCAAGATCTACAATGTGCATTTTACCTTCAAATTGCTGCTTCATGTTTCTGTATTGCTCTTTGATCTCCACTTCAGCAGTTCCTTCACCGTGCTTTTGATTGAATTCAGCGATTTTCCCTTCCATAAATTTCTTTCTGGCTTCAAATTTATCTGCATCATGATCACGGATAATGTATTGAAGTTTAGCTTCAGAGATGTCGGCTGTAATATCCATTAAATGATAGAATCCGTCAAACCCTTTTGTTGTTGAAGGAGTTTCATTAGCAGGAAGCATTTGAGCAAATTCAGCCGCTAAAAGAGCCGCATTGATCATTTTTCCGTAAGCATAACCCGGGTGAACACTCAATCCGTGAATTTTTACCACAGCTCCTGCAGCATTAAAGTTTTCATACTCCAATTCTCCAACTTCTCCACCGTCCATGGTATACGCCCATTCTGCACCGAATTTAGCTACATCAAATTTATGTGCTCCTCTTCCGATCTCTTCATCCGGAGTAAATCCTATGGCAATTCTTCCATGTTTGATTTCCGGATGGGCAATAAGGTATTCTGCAGCTGTTACAATCTCTGCACAACCCGCTTTATCATCAGCACCAAGAAGAGTATTTCCGTCAGTAGTAATTAACGTCTGGCCGATGTATTTTTTTAAACTTTCAAATCTTGAAGGGGATAATGTGAATCCCGTAGTCTGGTTCAGAAGAAGATCATTTCCATCATAATTTTCCCAAACCTGAGGTTTTACGTTTTCTCCGCTGAAGTCCGGTGAAGTATCATAGTGTGAAATAAATCCGATGGTAGGTCTGTCATCATTTTCAAGGTTGGAAGGAACATATCCCATAATATAACCATGCTCATCAATTGAAACGTTTTCCAGGCCAATGGTTTTCAGTTCTTCAGTAATGTAATTGGCAATATCCCACTGGCGAGGCGTAGAAGGTGTTGTTTCGCTCTCTGCATCACTGGTTGAATATATTTTTACATAGCTAAGAAAACGGTTCAGTAATTTCTCTTTCCACAAAGGGTTGAATTCTATTGTACTCATCAGATATCATAAATTTTAACAAAGTTAGCAAATTTGGTGCTGAGAATACGTTATTTGCGATTTAATATCAGTTATTGAAATTATAAATCAGATATAAAACTTTGAAAATCAAAATAGTGTTAGCTTTGTATATACAGTATACTAAGTAGTTTAGTTTTATTATATTTGAGAAAATCAAAAGTAACAATGTTTCTTACCGAATGTCCTAGAGATGCCATGCAGGGATGGGGAGAATTTATCCCTACCGATAAAAAAATAGATTATATCAACTCCTTGATGGATGTTGGCTTTGATGTATTGGATTGTCTGAGTTTTGTTTCTCCGAAAGCAATTCCACAGATGGCTGATTCTGATGAGGTGGCCAAAAATATTGACAAATCACGTTCCAGGACGAAAGTTTCCGCAATTATCGGTAATTATAGAGGCGCTGAAAAAGCATTAAAGCACCAGTCAGTTGACATTTTAGGCTTTCCGTTTTCTATTTCCGAAACTTTTCAGCACAGAAATACCAATAAAAGTCAGGAAGAAGCTTTTGATGAAATCATTAAAATGCTTGAACTGGTAAAAAGCGAAGGAAAGCAGCTGAATATCTATTTCTCCATGGCTTTCGGAAATCCATATGGAGAAATGTGGAAATGGGAAGATGTTGACCATTGGGCACAACGTTTTTCTGATATCGGAGTGAAAGATATTTTATTATCAGACACTACAGGAGTGGCAACTCCTGAAACGATTGCCCTTTTATTTGAAAAAATACCGTCAAAATATCCTGAAATCAATTTCGGAGGACATTTTCATAACCGTTATGAAGATTCCTATTCAAAATTAAAAGCGGCTTATGATAAGGGGTGCAGAAGATTTGACAGTGCCATCAAAGGAATCGGAGGATGTCCTATGGCTAAAGATGATCTTGTAGGGAATATGCCAACAGAACAGGTCATCAACTTTATGAGCGTTGAAAAAGCAGAACATAAACTGAATCTCCTGAACTTTGAAAGTTCTTACAATAAAGCGAAGGATATTTTTCATTTTTAAGAAGAATACTTCTCACAGGTTTTGCAAATTTCGCAGATAGAAAAAACAATCTGCTCAATCACCGGAATCTGTGATAATTAATATCAATGGGAGCGGGCTTTAGCCCGCTTTACTATATTAAAATACAGTTGGCTTTAGCCAAAACATACATTAACCCAAAATCAACAAAATGACTCCAATAATCTCCCCATCCGATTTAAAAAATCTTCCAACAGAAAATCTTATCATTCTTGATGCAAGAACAGGAAAAGATGTAAAGCAGAATTATCTTGAAAAGCACATAAAAGGAGCTCGATTCATAGATTTGGATAAAGATTTGGCTGAGATAGGAGAAAATGCCGCTTTTGGAGGAAGACATCCGCTTCCTTCCGTAGAAAAGTTTGCAGAAACACTTTCAAATCTTGGAATCGCTGAGAATTCCCATATCATTGTGTATGATGATAAAAATGCTTCAAATGCAGCAGCGAGAGCCTGGTGGATGTTAAGATCTTTCGGTTTTGAAAAAGTTCAGGTTGTTGATGGTGGAATGCAGGCCGCTGAAAAAAATGGACTGGAATTTTCTTCAGGAGAAGAAATATTTGATAAAGCTTCTTTAATCAAAAAAGATCATTGGCTTCTTCCTGTTTCGAGTCTGGAAGTTGTTGAAAATGAGATTGAAAACAATTCTTCTACCATCATTGATGTAAGAGATGCCTATCGCTATAAAGGTGAATCTGAACCCATTGACCTGGTTGCAGGGCATATTCCCGGGGCGGTCAATATTCCTTTTTCTGAAAACCTTGATGAAAACGGAAATTTTCTGAATCCGGAAGTTTTAAAAGAAAAATACAGGCAGTTATTAGAAAATAAGCCTGAACATCTGATCATTCACTGCGGATCAGGTGTAACTGCTTGTCATACTATTTTGGCGCTGGATTATGCAGGATTTCCAATTCCGGATCTGTATGTAGGTTCGTGGAGTGAATGGAGCAGGAGGGAAGGAAAAGAAATAGCAAAAGATATTTAAAAATAAAAACCCCGAAAAGTAATTCTTTCGGGGTTTTATATTGTTAAGAGTAATTAAAGCATTCCCAGCTCAAACTTCGCCTCTTCGCTCATCATATCCTTGTTCCAGCTCGGTTCAAAAGTAAGCTCTAAATCTACACTTTTTACATTCTCTACTTCAGCCACTTTATCTTTTACTTCCTGAGGAAGTGTTTCTGCAACAGGACAGTTGGGAGTAGTAAGTGTCATTATAATTTTTACGTCAGCATCATCGGAGATCTGGACATCATAAATCAGCCCTAATTCGTAAATATCTACCGGAATTTCGGGGTCATATACGGTTTTCAGTACACCAATGATTTCCTCACCAATGTCAGCTATTTGATCGTCTGTAAATTTCATTTTTTAATCTAGATTGATATTCCTTTTCAACAAATCTTCCTGACGCATGCGTCGGAAAATATTTGCCAAAGTTAAGACATCTTTTTCACAATAGTCAACAATTCTCTGCAAGTCTTTTTCTATGTAGTAAATTGATGAAACCATTGAGCCGTCAATATCATCTTTCGGAGTGGGAATCCCAAAGACATGAGCCAGTAATTCAAGGGATACAAAACTCTTATAATCCCCGAATTTCCAAAGCTCCATCGTATCTATGTGAGGAACTTCCCAGGGTTTCTTTCCAAACATCTGAAACGGAGCAGGAGGCAGCATCCCGTTGATGAGGTATCTTCTGGCAATCCATGGGAAATCAAATTCTTTTCCATTATGAGCACAGAGAATAACATTGTGAAGTCTTGGGCTGTTGAAGATTTCTCCAAATTCCTGAAGCAATTTCTTTTCATCGTGTCCGGAAAAACTTTTTATTTTAAGGGTTTCATTCTTTTCAAGCATTCCGATGGTGATACAGATGATTTTTCCAAACTCGGCCATAATACCGGCTCTGTCATAAAACTCTTCTGCAGAGATATCTTCTTTTCTCTGAAACCGGGTTTTCTTGTCCCAAAGATATTGCTCTGTTTCGGATAAGTCGTCCCAGGATCCGGCCTGTGGAACGGTCTCAATATCAAGGAATAAAACTCTTTCTAAAGGGATGTTCTGTATCATATTGTGTTTTGTTGAATTTATCCTACCTGCATTCCGTTTTTTGTGGGCAGCGAAGGGGCTAAAAGAGTGACATCACTTTTGTCTTCTCCATATAATCCCAACACCAGACATTCACTGAAGAAATTGGCAATCTGTTTTTTAGGGAAATTTACTACTGCTAAAATCTGTTTTCCAACAAGTTCCTCTTTTTCGTAAAGAGAGGTAATTTGTGCAGATGATTTTCTGATTCCTAAGTCTCCAAAGTCTATTTCCAGCTGGTAAGATGGGTTTCTTGCTTTTTCAAAATCATTCACTGAGATGATCGTTCCGCATCTGATGTCTATTTTTTCAAAATCTGCCCAGGTGATGTCTGGTTTTACTGTCATGGTAATTCGTTGATTAAATGTTCTACTTCTGTTTTCTGTTCTGCATATTTTTGCTGTAAGACTGAGCCTTCACCCATTCTTTTGTAATATTCCAGAGCTTTTCCCCCGAAGAATTTTTTATGGAAATCCGAAACTTCAGGAACTTGTGGGAAAACTTTATGAAAAAGCATTTCATAATACGCCTGGAATTCTCTTTCATTTTTGTCTTCAATTACCTGTCCGGGAGCTTTCTGTCTTACATGAAGCATTTCATGAGCTACCATATTCAGAACAAGGTTCAGGTCAAAATCAAATAAGTTTTTCGGGATCATCACCGTTTGCGGCCCTCCCAATTCACCTTCCGCAGTAAGAAGCATTGAAGTAGGAGAGAGTTCTTCTCTGAATCCGAACCCTGCAAAGTTTTCATGCTCCAGGTCAAAGGAATGGATCAGATATTTTGCTGCATCCAGAATCTGGTTGTGTTCTTTATAAGCCTCAAGGTGTAAGTTGATCTGCTCGAAATTCATCTGAGATATGTTTTATAACAAATGTATTAAAATATTGAGAATTATCAGATCATTAATCATTTAACGGATAAAAATAAGCAAGCATTATTTTCGTTTTTCCACTTCACTTAAAAATTTTTGCTATAATTCTCAATAAAGGTTTTCTTATACTTACATATTGTCGAATTATTTATACTTTTGATGAAAATAATTTATTATATTTCGGATAGAAAATGTCTTTATTAATCATAGTTATGATTGGATCAGTTTCATATAGATACATTTTTAACTTTTTCAGAATAAAGATCAATTTACTTTGAAAAAACAATCTGTAATTTTAAATTTGCTAATAAAATATTTCGAAAAAACTAATACTAATAATGAGAAAACAGATAAGTTTAGCACTATTAACTATAGGTAGCTTTACTCTTGCACAAGAAAATAATACCCCCAAACCCCAGGATTCAATTCAAAAAATAAAAGAAATTCAAGAGGTTCTAATAAAAACACAACGTAAAAAACAATATGTAGACAAAGCGGTTTATAGTTTCGATGAAGAAGCTTTAAAAAAAGCCAGATACGCGAATGACTTACTACGGACTTTGCCAGAACTTCAGTTCGACCCTATTTCCAGTAAGATTTCCAGTATAAAAGGTGGAAAATTTTTACTTTTAATCAATGGAATAGAAGCTACAGAGCTGCAAGCCAGAGGAATCCGGCCAGAAAATGTGGTGAGAGTTGAGTATTATGATAACCCTCCTACAAGATGGGCCAATAGAGCGGATACTGTTGTTAATATTATTACAAGAAATCCTGAAGTAGGTTTTGCTGCAGGAACTTCAGTAAGTACTGCATTGACGACAGGGTTTGTAAATGGACAGGCCTATGCAAACTATACCAACGGAAGAAATAATATTGGTCTAGAGTATGCCATTAATTTCAGAGATTATGATAACCGAGCTGCCAACAGAGTCTATGATTATTATTTGCAGGGATCTCATTACAATACAAATGAAAATAAGACAGATCATTTTGGCTATACCGATCAGGATATTACTTTAAGATATACCAATTCCCTGAGCGGAAACTATGTTTTTCAAACAAAGTTTTCAATGAATATTTATAATTCTTTCTCTAAGGGAAATGGAGAAAGTATTTTCATAAAAGACAATGCTTCAGAACAACATGGAACTTCACAGTATACTGGTGAAAAATATAGTCCTCCAAAGCTAGATATTTACTTTTCCAAAAGACTAGGCAAAAAAGATGAAATAAGTTTTAATGTAGTAGGATCTGCATATACCAGTAAAAGCTTTGAAATTGATAAAGAATGGGTAATCAATACAGATAATATTGTTTTTGATAATGATATGAATTTAAAAGCCAAACAGAAGAGTATTGTAGGAGAGGTAGCCTACACTCATGATTTTGTAATGGGTAAGCTAAGTTCAGGCTATAGAATTGACAACAACAATGTTGATAATAGTCTAGTGAATCTGGCTGGAAATTTTGATTTTTCAGTTAATTATTTGACACAATATTTATATTCAGAATTTGCAGGTAAAAGTAAAAAACTGATGTATCGTATCGGATTGGGTTTAACTAATATACACAATAAGACTGCTACAACGAGCAATGATGACTGGACAATAACTCCTAAAATTATTTTAGGATACGAGTTGAAGAAGAATCAAAGTTTGCGATTCACGAGCAGTTACACTCCTTATAGCCCAGGCAGTACATCACTAAGTCCAAATATTAATCAGATTGTTCCTAATATTGTTTCTACAGGGAATCCTTTTTTAACAATACAAAAGGCGTGGAATAATAATTTAAATTATTCTTATAATAATAAGTATTTTGATTTTAATGCGAATCTTTTCTATAATTACTTGGATAATGCTATAAACAGTATGTACGTTTTGTATAATAACAATACCCAATATGCATTAACATACGAAAATGCCCAGTTTAGTTCACGTTTAGGGATACAGATGACAGGATCTGTAAAACCATTTGGAAATAGGCTGTTGGTTATTAAAGCCAATATTTATCCAACAATGCAGCGTGTTAAGATGATTTCAGGAGCTTTGCTTAAAAATAATTATTTCGGAAATAATTTCACAATTTCTTCTGAATACAAAAATTTAAGTCTGACTTATATGTTTAATATTCCTGTCTACACCCTAAGTGGAGCATTCTTAAACACTAATGAAAACCAGAACCATATTTTTGCCAATTATAAGCTGAAAGATTGGACATTTACCACTGGGATGTACTGGTTGGGAATGCCATCAAGATACAAGATGAAAACACTTGATGAAAGCTTAGTAAACTATTCAGGAGTTACTAATATTTACAACAACAAAAATATGTTTATCTTGGGAATAGGCTATGATTTTGCTAAAGGGAAAAAGAACGAAGTCAACAGAAAGTTATACAACAATACCGCACCTGCAACCACATTCTAGGAGAGCCTGGTTTTATTTACAGAAATTCTGAGAATAAGAATGTAATTGATAATATAAAGCTGGATAATAACTTATTATTCAGCTTTCTTATTTGTATTAATTGGTCTATTTAATAAATATTCTCCATTTTTTGTACAGTAAAATAGTTGTGAAATGGCTTTCAATATTTTATTATGGAATGGCTGTGTTCCATTATTTCATAACATATTTATAATTTTATCAGGTAAATTAAACTATTATTATGGGGAAATAGAAATACTTAAAAAGCCTCAAAAGAGGCTTCCAACATTCATAATATGTATTTAAAAAATACAGACCGTATTTGGTCCTACCGGAGTATCTGGGGGATAATCGCCGCAATGTCTATGACAATTTGCCCCATTACAGTTATTAGACTGTCCATCAGAAATAGTATCTTCAATTCCTATTGATAAAGATTGGCTGAAACCTCCAATAAGTTTATCAGCAGATTTATCTGTTTCAATTTCTGCAGAAACAATAAGTTGCTGTAAACGTTCCATGTTTAGGCGAGTATTCTCACGACTGAAATTTTTCATATTTTTTAATTTTTAAGTAATGAACCATTAACGAAATGCTCCGCGGTAGTTATTGAGAGAATTATGATCTAAAGGGCAATTGAGGCATATCTGCGCCGCAATATTTACGACAATTCACTCCATCACAATTATTAGACTGTCCATCAGAAATAATATCATCAATTCCTATTGATACAGCTTGACTGAAACCACCAATTAATTTATCAATTGATGCATCTCTTTTAATTGTTGCAGAGGTAATTAGATCTTTCAGATGATCAGTATTTAAACTTCTCTTTTCATTTTTTTTCATAATTCAATTCTAGTTTATTTACCGCAGGCTCCGCTACAATTGAGATTTTGATGAATGCTGCAATTGATGGCACAGTTACCTCCCTGGCAGTTATTTGAGATACCATCATCAATTCCTGTATCCGGATTAGTAATGGTACGGGAAAAACCTCCCAACAATTGTTTACCTTGTGATTCTGAAATTTTTTCAAAACCAGTTAAAACCACAGTGGTTTTAATTTTGATTACTTTTTTCATAGCAATAGTTTTTAAAATTGTTAATTATAATTTTTTATGAATGTTGTAAACGCTTAAAGGATATGAATTTGGATTAAATTTTCTTATCTATTTTTCAACTTTATATGTTGTGATTTTTATCTCTCCATCGTCCGTATGAAGAACATCTTTAATGTCTTTTCGTTGTATAGTAGAATTGATGTTGTCTGCTGAGATTTTTTTTAAAGTATCAATATAAATTAAACTTTTGGGTGATTCTAGTTTTATCCAGCCCGTATCACTTATTAAATAATAAGAATTATTAATTTCAAAGAAACTTTTTTGACTGCTTTTTCTCAAATTATTAATGGTTTTGTTAAACCTCAATTTTTCTAAAACATTTTCGAAATTATTGGAAGCAGATTTAAATGAAAGGTCACTGTTAAAAATAAATTGTGAAAAAGAATCTACATCAGAAGCCTCATCGGCTTTCTTAATTCCAAAATAATATATCGTGTTAATACTTCCTTTTTTAAAGTCTGCCCAATTTTCAGATTGGGTAAAAGATAAATAGCCTTTTTTTTCTAACTTAATTTTAAACTTTATACCTTCTTTATTTGTGTATTGTAACTTACCTATAAAATAACCCCTGGAATCAGTTTTTGCAATAACACCTCCTTTTTCATTATAAATATTCACATTTTCTATAGGAAGGAGAGATTTTGAATCAAAAACGATTCCTGAGATATTAATTATATTTTCTTTCTCTGGCTGGCTGGCATACACTTGTGAAAGAAACATATTTCCAATAAGAAAAATAAAAACTGCTACAAAATTTTTCATGTTTATATTGTTTATTAATTAAATAAGAATCGCTTGTTTTTAAATTTGAATGAGAATTATTAATTTCCTAATTCTAACTGATTTTTTACTAAAGAGAAATATTTTTCTCTTGTCACAATGAGCTCTTCATGAGTTCCTATTTCCGTTATTTCTCCTTTCTCCATCACAATGATTTGATCTGCATTTTTAACCGTACTTAAACGATGAGCTACAACCACAACCGTTCTTCCTACAAAGAAATCTCTTAAATTATTTAGAATTTCTTTTTCAGTGTTGGCGTCTAAGGAACTGGTAGCTTCATCAAAAAATAAAAACTCAGGGTTTTTATAAACTGCTCTGGCAATTAACACCCGCTGGCTTTGCCCTCCGCTTAATTGCATTCCAACATTACCAATTTTTGTTTCTGAACCTAGAGGTAAAGATTCTATGAAATTATCTAAGCACGCTACTTTTATTGCGTTTTCAAGCTTCACTAAATCTATAAATTCATTTTCACAAAGAGCAATATTGTATTTAATGGTTCCAGAAAAAATATGTCCGTTCTGAAGTACTGCACCACACTTATCTCTCCAATGATCAGGATCTAAATTTGAAAAATTACCTTCCCCAAGAAACAAATTTCCAGAAGTTGGCAGGTAATATTTCATTAATAATTTCATTAGCGTTGTTTTACCACTTCCACTGGTACCAACAATTGCAGTCACTTTATTTTTAGGGATCGCAAAAGATAAATTGTTAATTACGAATGGATTAAAACTTCCTGGATATTTAAAGGAAACTTTATCTAAAATAATATCATGAATCTCTATATCACTTTCGGATACCTCCTGGTCATTTTCATTTGAAACCTTAAAGACATCCTCAATTCTTTTTTGAGATATCAAGGCGTCCTGACCATCTTTTATATTGTTAATCAGGTTAATAATAGGTCCGCTCAATTGCCCAAGAATAAATGAGATACTTAACAAAGTACCTACAGTCATCTGTGAATTTATTATAAAATAGGCACAAATTGCAATTATTGTTATTTCTTTAAATTTCAAAAGGAAATTAGCACCAGATAATTGGTAAGCGTTGAGATATAAGGACTTTAATTCTAACTCATTGAGGCTTCTTTGTAATTTTAAAATTTTTGATATAATAGTGTTCTGAGCCTGGTTAACTTTTATTTCAGGCATATTCATTATAAATTCGTACAGATTGTTACTATTGTCTGATTGTTTTATAAATAATGAATATTCTAAAGCAGCCCTCTTTTTTAAAAAAAAGGAAATCCAAATAACAGATAAAGTGCTTAATACAGCAAATATTAAAAAAACTAATTTGTTTAAAGAAAACAGGATGCCACTAAAAACAATTAAATTAAGAGTATTTATAAAAAAACTAATTCCTTTCCAGGTAAAAAAGGTTTGTAATTTTGATAAATCACCTAATCTAAGCAATGTATCTGTATTGAGTCTGGTATCAAAATAATTGACGGGTAATTTTATCAGTTTATTAAGGAATTTTTCTTTAAGAGTTATTGATAAATTAAAGTTTAGTTTTGTTAATATGAAATCGCTTAAAAACTGTGATACAAAATTTCCCATAAATAATAGAAATTGTGTAAGCAAAAGAATAATAACTAAGTTGAGTGATTTGGCGATTATTCCATCATCAATTATTCTTTTAAAAATAATAGGAATGAGCCAGTTGGTACCAAGACCCACAATCAATAGTAAAAGTGAGAATATGTATTTGTAATTATTGTTCTTAAGAAAACTAATAAGATGATTGATAACAGTACTGCTGTAGAAGGGCTTCTTTTTATAGTCAGTAAAAGTTTTTTTTTCAATAATTTGTTCAAAATCATCTTTAGGCTGAAAGATCAAACAAACACCTTTTGCCTCATTTCCAATCCATTCTCTTATTATCAGTTCTTCTTCAATTTTAATTTTCCCATAGCCAGGATCTGCGATATAGTAATGTTTTTTACCTTTTTTAGTGATAATATTATACAATACTACATAATGATCTTGCTTCCAAAATAAAATTGCAGGTAAAGGGATTTCTTCAAGCTGATCTAAAGTAAGTTTTAAACCATGAGATTCAAAACCTACTTTTTCACCACCATCTAAAATGTCTTTGACTGATATCCCCATTCTTGTTATTTCGCAAATTTCTTTTAATTCTTTTACAGGAATATTTACCCCATAAGAATTTAGAACCATTGATAAACAAGCCGGCCCACAATCATTACTTTCAAGTTGATTAACAAATTTAAACTTCATCTAAAACTAAAGCTTCTACTATTCCTTTTATTTTAGATATTACAACGTCATCTTTTATTCGATCATCACCGTAATATACACAGTATTCTGTTTGGCTTTCTTCTGCCTCCATAGCGTGCTGTGAGCAGCCTCCATTACAAATTGGAAGTAATCTGCAAGATAAACATGGTTTATTTTTAAATTTTGTATTCATCCTTCTCTCAAGATAATCATCTTCCCATATCAAATCACCTGATTCATTAATATAACCAGCTCTTTTAGCTGTTGTAAAATCTCTGGCTGTACATTTGAACAGATCACCATTATAATTAATAACAGCACTGTTTCTTTTATCTGCATAACAGGAGTTTCGAACATTATCAGGAGTCATATGACTAACCAGAATCCCATTCTCTTTGATTTTGTCTGTATTTTCATCTACAACTTCATTTATATTATCATTCTGTGAATCCTGCCAAACTCTATGAAAATCCATCAACAAGTATTTTTTCTTGATATCAGCTGGGATATCTTGAAATTCTTCTGATATTTTATAGGTATCAGCAATATTTTCTGATGTATAATTTACTCTAAGTCTTACAAAAAAGGAATTATTTATAAGACGCTTTATATTTTTTACAATTTCATCATAAGATCCCTTTTTAGCATTTACAAATCTTACTTCGTCATGCTTTTCTTTGTAACCATCAAGGGTAATTTGAAATGAGGGAGTTATTTTACGGGAGTTAAAAAAGTCAATAAAGTAGTCATCTATCAGATAGCCATTTGTGGTAAAACTAACAGAATAATCTACAGAATTTTTCACACATTCGTCCTGAAGCTTTTCGATAACGGGAACAACATCTTTTTTAAAATAGAGTAAAGGTTCACCTCCAAAGAAAGCTAACTGGAAATATTTCATTGCAGGGTTTGTTGTTGTTTTCTCAATAAACAGCCCCACTTTATCAATCATACTTTGAGAGAATTTAGATGTTTTTACATGCGTTTCATAGCAATACCAACATTTAAAATTACAATTCATCGTAGGATTAATGGTAAGTAAAAAGCTAGATTGGTTTTCATCAACAGATTTCGAAATTTGCTTTACTTTTTCAACCTCATCAATCTCACGAGATATTATAAATTCCTCTGCAACCAGATAATCATAGAAAGTAGGATGCACCTCGTATAGATTTTCTATGTTTTCGCTTTTTGAAGCTTCAAGAAGATCCCTTAGTATAGGATCAATTACTAAAAATTTTTGATTGAAAGAATTATATAGATAATATCTTTCGTCTATATATACAATAGAGTTAAATTGGCTATATTTCATAACTTAGTGATAAGAGGCTGTCCCAAAAGAAAAATATTATTCTTTGAATTTCTTGATATTAATGAATTTAAGAGAAATACTTTTGAGACAGCCTCAATTTAATTAAACATAAGAGTTTTAAAACAGGGGAGTAGTTGATCTTATACATGAATCCAGAAAATTTTGATCACAATAGTATGATAGACTTATTTCCATACAACTGTTAATTTATCCGCTGGATAGTCGTTTTAATTCTGACCACTAACAATTTTGATATTAATGGTTGAAATGGTGTAACGTGCTATAAATCATTATTAAAAATATAAAATTTTCATTAGTGCCAGTTCTTATAGGCTACCTGACCAAAAAATTATATTCTTATTTCCCACAACCTGATACGCAGTTTACGTTTTGACCTTGTCCACACCCATCTTTACAGTTTCCTCCTGCACAGTTATTGGTAGTTCCTGTACCGTCATCAAGCCCAGTATCTGGATTAGTGATTGTATGGGAAAAACCTCCCAATAATTGTTTCCCTTGTGATTCTGAAATTTTTTCAAAACCAGTTAAAACCACAGTGGTTTTACTTTTAATTACTTTTTTCATGGCTAAACTTTTGTTTAAATTACTAATTATGATCTATTATAATAAATCTTAGAATTGTGTGAAGCTGAAAATTGAAAACAGCTTTGTTATAAATAATTGAATTGCAGATTCCTTATTTGCCGCACTGAATGCAGTTTAAGTTTTGTAATATTCCACATCCTGCTCTACAATTTCCTCCTTGGCAATTATTTGTAGTGCCGTCATCAGGATCAAGCCCAGTATCTGGATTAGTGATTGTATGGGAAAAACCTCCCAGTAAATGTTTCTTTTGTGATTCTGAAATTTTTTCAAAACCAGTTAAAACCACAGAGACTTTAATTTTAGTTACTTTTTTCATGGTTAAATTAGTTTATTGAATTTTAAAATTACTTATCAGATTGTTATATAAAATTGATTTTTATTATCAAAATATATTATTCTGCGTAGTTTTTTAGTTCATTCAAAAATAAATATTAAACCAATATATCCATACTATTTGAATAAATTTGTAATAATTCTAAATAGATTTCTTTTGATTGAAGTAAAAATGCTATTTCATCAATATGGGAATGAAAATAAAAATATAACATATTATTTTTTATAATAAAAGATTTATAGGGGGAGGACTCTAATCCCGGACAACTCTGTTTTACTATATTATTCTAACTGGATATGGTTACATCTTGGCGTTTTTATTTAATTATAAAAAAAGCCTACCCCCTAAGGATAGACTTTTAACTGAAAATAAAAAATAAATTAAGGATGTTCATTTCTTGCTCTGATGACCAGATTGACTAAATCTGAGCCGCCACTTGCAAAATTATCGCTTGGGTTGTGGGCACTTTGAGTAGCCACAGCATACGGAGAGCCATCCCAATATCCCCAGAAAGGGCCTCCGCTTTGTCCAGGCCATATATCTGCTTTATGGCTCATGCTTTCGTTGTCATCAGCACTCCAGAAATCTCCATCCAGAGCGATTCCTGTTTGGTATGTTGGTCTTTGAGTTCCTGTAAGGTCTCCCGGATATCCGGCGTGAGTCCAGTAAGCTCCTCCATCCCAAGAGTCGGAATAAGATTTTGAGCCTAGCCATCCTGTGCTGTTTCCGATAGGTCTGTCTAATACAATGACTACATAATCGTATTGTATTTCTGTTGAATCAATAGAAGGACCTGCTACTTTATACTTGTAATACGTTAATGTACCCCAGGCTGTTCCGTAAGGAGCGCTTCCGTTGTAATACATTGGCGTGAATTTCAGCCATCCTGTAGTATTATTGGGCTGCCAGTCTACAATATGGGAACAGGTTAGAAGGTGTCTTGGACCAATCATTACTCCGCTTCCTGAACCCAGAGAACTTTCCACTCTTCCTACACATCTCCACGGATATGCTGTAGAGTTATATACTTTTCTTTGATCTGCTCCAAAAATAGTTCTTGCATTTTCAGCATTCAGGAAAGAATCTCTTTCAATAAATTTAGGTTTACGGTCTTTTTTAGGTTCCAGTTTCGGATTGTATTCAAAATCAGAATGAGTAGGGTAGAAATGGTCAGTTTCCAAAGATCGGTTTTCTGCTGTTTTTTCATCCATAGGCATTCCTATTGTTTTCATTCCTTTAGGAAAAGATCTTCCGTTGATGGTTTCCATAGCGGGAGCCTGCTTAAATAATTTTTCAACAGTTTCTGGTTTTTCAGTTGATTTTGCTTTAACAGTTCTAAGTCTTAAAACTTCTTCTGCTGTCATTGGGTTGTTGTTTTCAATTTTAGACATGATTATTATTTTTAATCTAGTGTATTCCTACTCTTTTGATGGCTTTTCGGATTCCGCCGGTAATGGTTTATGATTAAGTAAATATTTTTTGTGAAAATTCTGCTGTGATGCTTTCCGTTTGATTAATCTGGGCTGCTCCCATAGCCGCCAATGCAATAGCAACCTGCTTATCAAGTGTTTTTCTGACAATACTGCCATTGGTAGCGCGTAAAATTTTACAGAAATGATAGGTGAAATATCCTCGTATCTGTCCGCTGATATTGCCTTCCATAGACACCTGGTTGTCTTTTGCTGCGGCCCATAACGTATGATTCATTCCGGCAACAGGGATAAGTGCTTTCGTGAGAACAGTTGATTTTTTTGAATTCTTAGACGATTCCATTTCACTGGCATAGGTCAGATAAAATTCATCTTCAAGCATAGGAGGAATATAACGGGCGGTTTCGTTGAGAAAATCCGCTTCCAGTCCCAGATCCATTTTTCGGGTTCCTGTTCCGGAATAACAGCAGTCGAAGATGACTTCCATATTGACTCCGGCTTTAAGTTTACCGAGAACGGTTTTAAAATCATCATCACGAATGACACCGTTATTGGCATAATCGTGCGGGCAAATGGCTTCATCCAGACCGTCCAGTTCCAGATCCGATCCGATATTAGCCACTCTGGTTCCGTGTCCCGAATAATAAAAAACAAGAGAATCTCCTTTTACACTTGTGCTGATCATGGATTTCAGATAGTTTAATATATTCGCCCGTGTTGCATTTTGATTGGTCAGAATTTTAATCTTTGCCGGACTAAAACCACAGATTACCAATGTATTTGCCATATCTCTCGCATCATTTACACAACCATTAAGATCCGGACCTCCGTATCCGATGGGTGCATAGTCATTAATACCTACGATAAGTGCTTTTTTCATTGTATTAGTTTTAAAAATTTTCCCTACTCTGTTTCGGCTTTTCGGGTTCTGCCTTTCTGCGTTTTTTTCTATGACAAAATTCCATCATTCTTAAAGACAAAAACAGAGGAGAAAACCGTATTTTGAAAAAGGGAAAACACCTTTTTAATTGTATATGAGATTGTTATGAATTAAAAATCCGGCAGCTTTTCAAGCTGCCGGATACGTAAAAAGAATGTAAAGATGTTTATTTTATAGTATTGAAATAAGATTAAAAATGAGAATATTCAATCAACACAGATCATGTTTCAAAGCAAAAAGTACCAGACCTGCTCTGTTTTTTATATCCAGCTTTACAAAAACCGAATCTCTGTAGCCGTCTATTGTTTTTGGGCTCAGGCACATTTTATCTGCTATTTCTTTGTAAGTGAGTTCACTGCAGGCCCATTTTATAAATTCTTTCTCTCTGTCTTTAAGTTCAGAAAGTAAGGATGCATTTTTCATTTCCTCCGTTTTTACTTTCAATAATTTCTGAGCTACAAAATCAGTATAGAAACTCCCTTTTTCAAATACGGTGTCTATGGCCTGGAAAAGTATAGAAGGCTGCATGTCTTTCAGTAAATATCCTTTGGCTCCTGCCTTCAGCATTCTGATAAGAACTCTTTCATCATCATCCATGGTCAGGGCAATGACTTTGATGTCAGGATAATGTTCGGTAAGCCATTCTGTAGTTTCTATACCGTTTTTATAAGGCATATTAACATCCATCAGTACTACCGCGGGTAATTCAGAAGCTTTTTCCACACCTGCAATAAATTCTTCTCCGTTGGGATGATTCATAATTACCCGATATTGAGTGTTTTCTGTGATCATATTTTCCAAGGCTTTGGAAATTAAAGTATGATCATCAACGATCGCTATGGGGATAGTTTTCATAATAAATTTTTATGATAGGTTATCAAAGTTTGTGTTCCTTTATTTAATTCTGAGTGTATAGAAAGCTCGGCATGAATCAGTTTTGCTCTCAGCTCCATGTTTTTTAATCCTGAGCCATCCTGAATACTGCTTGTGTCAAAACCTCTTCCGTTATCAGAAATGCTGATGTGTAATTGTTCACAGTCATCTTCTATCTGTATAGAAACATTTTTGGCCTTGGAATGTTTCAGGATGTTGTTGATACTTTCCTGGATAATTCTGAAAAGGATCAGACCATGTTTGGGAGAAATATCAATGTCCTGTTTCTGAGTAATGAATTCTATCTTTAATAATTTCAGTTTTTTGATCCGCTGAACTTCTCTTTCAATAGATTCTGCCAGTCCGAAATGAATGATCTGTTCGGTGATCAGAGTCTTAGACAGATTTCTTATATCCTGTATACATTCTCCCAACAGTTCATTAAGTTCGATAAGGTCTTCTTTTTCGTTGTTTTTTAATTTGGGAATCAGTTGGTTTTGCCGCAGCCGGACAACCGAAAGTTTTTGCCCCAGATCATCATGCAATTCCTGCCCGATATAATTCAAGGTCTGTTCCTTCATTTCAACCTGTGAAGTGGCCAGCTCTTTTTCAAACCGCAAATCTTTTTCTTTTTGCTTTATCAGCAGCGTTGTCTTTTTCTTGATGAAAACAGCATAAATGAAGATCATTGTTAAAACAACGATGAATAAAGTAATCGTAAAGAAGATGACCAAATTATTCTCTTCCATATCTAAAAAGGATTTATCTCATTTTTTCTTGTTTGTTCCAAATTAAGCCCAATATGAGTATACCGTTACTGATCAGATTCAGCATAAATAAAATGAAGAAATAAATAGTCTCCGAAACAGTAGCTCTGAAAAAAAGTATCGGAATGCTTCCAATAAAAAAGATCAGTAAAGCCACTGATATCCAGAATGGTAAATAGCTTTTGATATCCAGTATTTTATCAGAATTAAAGGTTTGATACAGGAACAAAATAATTGAAAATAATAACAGAAGAATATCTACATACAGCATATTAAAAGAAAAATGATGAAGCAGATCATCTTCCGTGGAAAACATTACAGCAATATTGAGGACAAAAAGAACCAGGATTATTACCTGTATCTTTTTGAGCAGCGGAACATACAATAATTGATAATAATAAAATAAATACAAAAAGAATACGATCATTAAAAAACCAATTACATAAAATATGTCCGTAGGCAGATTGGTCAGGTCGTAGTAGAAATAACAGAAAATATCAATCAGGGAAAACAACAGATATCCAATAATAAAAAATAGGTTCTCCTTTCCGGTTTTTCTATATTTTATGACCATTAAAAATATCACTATGATGGATAGGATCATCGATATCTGTTTCCCTGTTTCAATATTCCAGTTCATAATTTGTGTTTTTTAAGGCATTGTTCCTGACAGCGTTTTGGGTGGAGGTGCCAGGTTGGTCATATTCATAGATTCTATGGATGGTACGTCTGTATTTTCCTCGGTAGACGCCGTTCTGGCCATCGCATTGTCACTTTTTCTTTTTTGGGAGGTAGGAACTAAAAATATGGTTTGATAGCCCGCATATTCCGGTTTTGCCATTCTGTTTTTAGGATGATTCATAGGGTATTTTCCCATATAGATCCTGATTCCCGGATTTTTTAATTTTTGTTTTTTTGCGTTTTCTTTTACGTATTTAATATATCCTTCCATATCTTCCAGTGAAAACCAGTACCATCGGGAATCTGGTTCACCATTTCTGTATTTCATGAGAATTTCATGATTGGTCCTGGTGTATTCATCAAAAAGGACCCGGCCTTCACGGTAGCTGATCAGCTTCTTTTTATAACTGTTGCTAACGGGTTCTTTAGGAGGTTCGGAGCAGCGGGTGCAGCTTAACAAACAGAGCGTTAGAACAAATGCTGCACAAAGCAAGCTTAAAGTCTTAGTAAAAAAGGAAGTTTTCATTTTTATGGTTTTTAATTTTATGGAACAAAATTAGCTAACGGCACAACTATAAAAAAGAGGGAAAACACTGTTTTTTTATTCTTTACTAAATTTACGACTTTTTGGTATTCAGTTGAAAATGAATGATTGATTTGTTTTTATTTTAAAAAAATATATTAATTATGATTATTAAAATAGTAATATGTTTTTGGTTCCGAAACTATGTATAAAAAACAGGACCGGAAATCTCTTCCCGGTCCTGTCAAACAAGATTAAGTGTAAAATTTAGCCCTTAAAGGCAAAAAGGATAATTCAAAATGTGAACAGATTTTTATTGATTCTTAATCTATGTTTAGGGGAATTGATAGTAATGGTACTTTATTTTTATAAGCCATAATAGCTGTTTTACTTCGATGGAACAGAGATTCCACAAGATTGTATTTGTAGGGAACCATGGTTAAAAGGTCTGGGCCCGTCAGTCTTATTTCCTCTTCAATCGCTTTAATCACTTCAATAGATTGAATCATTTTAAAACTGTATTTAATATCATCCAGATCATACCCGGAATTCAGGTCAATATCATGAATAACCTCAGCAAAATCCTCCAGGCTTTCACTTACATTGAATACCTCAATCTCAGCATTAAACTCATTAATGAAATAATAAATATCATTCATTGCGGTCCAGGTCATGCTTTTGTGCGTATCATAAGCAAAAAGAATTTTCCTGATTCCTGTATATTCTATATGGGAAGGAACAATGAGTATCGGTTTTTTGAGCCGGTGAATAGCTCTTGTTACACTGTTGCCCAAAAGCTTTTGTTCAAGAGTTTTTTCTGCCATTCCCATCACAATAAAATCACATTCGTGAAGATGTATGCAGTTTTCAAGCTCCTCAATGAAATTGCCGGAAGCCAGATGATATCCGGTTTCTATAGCATAAAGCGCCGCAAGTTCGGCTGCCTTGTCGTCAAGCTTTTTCTGATTTTTAAGCGTTTGGGTGTAGAAGAAATCAGCCGAAACCTGTGCGTTCAAAGCATGAATGGACACGGTTTGAAGATTAAAAAGTAGAATCCTGTATTTATTCTCTTTAGCCATAGAGGCTGCATAATGAGTGGCATTTTCAGCTTCGTGGGAAAAATCTGTGCAGACAATTATTGTTTTCATTGTACCGGATTTAATACTGCAAAACTATGGTATACCGGATTTCACTAATGGTAAAAATATTGTGATGTTGCATAAAATGATGATGAAATGTCTTTTTCGGGTGATGAACCGTCACATCCATTTGAACGCTGCTATTTTACGTTTCAGGTACGGTTTTGGCGGTCTCGTCTAAAATAGAAGATATTCGTCTAAAATCTATTTCTATATTTACATTCATAAAATCCCAGATATGAATAGGATTTCTACAATAAGAAAAAATATAGTAAGAAATAAGAAGATTCTTTCTACCATGAAGAGAAGGCTCGTAATCTGGGCAGTAGCAGTAGTTACTTTCTGTGTTTTTTCCTATCTTATTGATCCTTTTGATCCCGTTTGGAAAGAATATTTGAACGCTCCGCTGAGGATGATTCTGGAAGATGCTACATGGATTGTCTTTTTTTCTATTATCATCTCAGAGGTAAGTATATTTATAGACAGGACACTCAATAAACTTCTTCCCTGGAGTAACAGAACCGTAAAGCGATTGCTCATTCAGTGTTTGATTCAGATCGTGGGAAGTGTCATGATTGTGATCATTATTAATGCCATTGTAGATTGTACCTCAGTGACATTGCCCGAAATGGATTCCCGCAAAGAGTATACGCTTCTGGGACAATGGATCGCAACTAACATTGTAATATCGTTGATTATCAGTGCTTTTAATACCGTGGATTATTTACTTGAAAACTGGAAAAAAACAGCCGTAGAAGCAGCCCAGCACAAACTTAGGGCATCAAAACATAAGCAGGCTGCTATGGCAGCAGAACTTCAGGCTCTTAAGCTTCAGATAGACCCTCATTTTATTTTCAATAACTTAAGTGTACTGTCAGAGCTTATTCTGGAAGATCAACAGTTAGGCTATGAATATTCAGAGAAGTTTGCAAGAGTATACAGATACCTTTTGGTCAATTCCAAAAAAGATATTATTGCAGTAGAAGAGGAGCTCAAATTTTTAGAATCCTACATTTTTTTGATTGAAAAAAGAATTGGCGAAGGGGTTATATTCAAAATAGATATTCAGGAAGAATACAGATCCAGATTTACCCTTCCGCTGTCTTTACAATTACTGGTGGAAAATGCTATTAAGCATAATCAGACTTCTAAAGCAAATCCCCTTGAAATTCATGTTTATACAAATCAGGAAGGAGAATTGATCGTCTCCAATACATTTCTGCCTCTGATCAACAAGCCGGATTCCTCCGGAGTAGGACTCACCAATATTATTGCACGGTACGAAATCCTGGGATATCCCAAGCCTGTGATTGAAAAAACTGAAGATAAATTTATTGTAAAACTCCCATTGATATGAAGATTAATAAAGTTTTAATTGTTGAAGACGAAAGACCCAATGCAGACAGATTAAAAAGACTGTTGTTGAAGTTAAGACCCCATATTGAAATACTGTCTGTGGAAGACTCGATAACCTCAACGGTACACTGGCTGGAAAATAATGTTGTTCCGGATGTTATTATGATGGATGTGCGTCTTGCGGATGGGCTCAGCTTTGAAATATTCAACAAGCATGAAGTTAAAAGTGCAGTCATATTCACTACAGCATACGATGAATATGCAGTACAGGCATTTAAATATAACAGTGTAGATTATCTTCTGAAGCCCATTGAAGAAGAAGAGCTGGATGCTGCTTTAAAACGCTATGAAACCTTTATGGAAGCCGTTCCGGTAGTGGGAACAGCTATTGAAGGATTATTGAATTATATTCAGCCGAAAGATTACAGAAAGCGCTTTCTCATCGCCCACAGAGATGGATATAAAACCGTTCTGACAGAAGATATCCTATACATTTATACCGAATTGGGAATCAGCAAAGCAATGCTGAATACGGGAGTGGTAGAGAATGTTCCACAAACGCTGGAAGAACTTGAAAAACAGCTGGATCCTAAATTCTTTTTCCGGGCCAACAGACAGTTTATTATTCACATCAATTCCGTAAAGCAGATTTTTAATCATTTTAATGGAAAGCTAAAGCTGGAACTGAGAAAACAGCCTGATATGGAAGTGATTGTTAGTCGGGAAAAAGCTTCTGTATTCAAATCCTGGATGGATTATTAATTCCATAAAAATACAAACGAGACTGCTTTATCTAAAAGCAGTCTCGTTTGTATTTTACTCTCATTTTACCCAGAAAAGCTTTTTTTTATAAGATTTATAAGAGAAAACAGCTGTTTTCCCTTCATTTTTCCTATCATACGTTTCACCAGCGATTAATGACACTTCACTCAACTTCTGAATGAATATCCTTATTATATGAAGTTATTTTGCTCCTGTAAAATTTAAAAACTCATGTTATGAATTACAGAAAAGGATATCTGGCACTCTCACTTACAGCCGCAGCAATACTGCACTCGTGCGGTTCCGGGAATGGCCAGGAAAATGGGCAGCAGATGCAGCAGGCATTGCCTACAGATTTTATCCAGGTGAAGACCGGAGATGCAGATGTGTCTACAGGATATCCGGGAAGCATAGAAGGGCAGGATAATGTGGATATTAAAGCGCAGGTAACAGGTTATCTGGAAGCAGTATATATCAAAGAAGGACAGTATGTAAGCAAAGGACAGACCCTTTTCAGAATAAATCCTTCAGTATATAATGAGCAGGTAAATACCAATGAAGCCGCTCTGAAATCAGCTCTGGCAGCACAGGAAACAGCAAGACTTGAAGTTGAAAAACTGAAACCTCTTGTAGAAGGAAAAGTAGTTTCCGATATGCAGCTGAAAACCGCTCAGGCAAGCTATAAAGCAGCAGCAGCACAGGTAGCACAGGCACAGTCATCATTAGGATCATCAAAGATTAATGCTAATTTCACTTATATCAAAGCTCCCGTTAGCGGATATATAGGAAGAATTCCCAATAGAGTAGGAAACCTTATCAGTCCATCAGATGCTTCTCCTTTGACAACGCTTTCAAATATAAACAGTGTGAATGTGTACTTCTCAATGAACGAAGCCGATTTTATTGCACACAGCAGGGCAGCATCATCAGGAGATACAGCCGAAAATGTAGAGCTTCTCCTGGCAGATGGGTCTACCTATTCTCTTAAAGGAAAACTTGAAAATGCCAGCGGAAATTTTGACAGAAATACAGGGAGTATTCAGATGAAGGCTGTTTTTCAAAATCCGGATAAGCTGTTAAGAGCTGGAGGAACAGCAAGAGTGATGATTCACAATGCCTTGAACGGCGTGATTAAACTTCCGAAAACCTCAGTGAAGGATATTCAGGACAGATTCTTTGTCTATAAACTGAATGGTAAGGATAAAGTGAAAATGACTCAGATTACCGTTTCGGGAAGCACCTCTCAGGATTACTTTATTAAAGAAGGAGTGAATGCAGGAGACAAGATTGCCATCAACAGAATTGATGCCCTTACAGACGGCGCACAGGTTGTTGCCACAACAGTTCCTTTGAAATAGTTGTATAACGATTCTTAGAAAATTCAAAAATGTTAAAAAAAATAATAGACCGTCCGGTACTGGCGACGGTAATATCCCTTATCATCGTGATCTTAGGGATTATAGGATTAAACCAGCTGGCGGTGACCCGGTTTCCGGACATTTCTCCCCCTACGATCACTGTTTCAGGGTCGTATCCTGGAGGAAATAGTGAAACTGTGATCCGTTCCGTGGTAACTCCGCTGGAAGAACAGATCAATGGAGTGGAAGATATGGAGTACATGAAATCCAGTGCAAGTAATGACGGGACATTCTCCATCTCTATTATATTCAAGCAGGGTGTAAATGCCGATCAGGCAGCCGTAAATGTGCAAAACAGGGTACAGCAGGCCACGCCGATACTTCCTCAGGAAGTAGTGAGAATGGGACTGACCACGTCCAAACAGCAGAACAGCATGGTGTTGATTTTCAATATTTATACTGAAGATAATAAACAATATGATGAAACTTTCCTGCAGAACTACGCGAATATTAATCTTATTCCGCAGGTCAAAAGGGTAAAAGGAGTAGGGCAGGCCATGGTATTCGGATTGAAGGATTATTCCATGAGAATATGGCTTAACCCTCAGAAAATGTCATCTTACGGACTTGAACCGGCAGATGTTTCCAGAGCGATTGCTGATCACAGTTTGGAATCTGCTCCTGGTAAATTGGGAGAAGAATCTGATGCTGCCTTAGAATATGTAATCAGATATAAAGGAAAAAAGAACAAACCGGAGCAATATGAGAATATCATTGTTAAAAATACCGGAAGCCAGGTCATCAGACTTAAAGATGTCGCCCGCGTAGAATTCGGAGCCATTTCCAATACAGGAGATAACCTTTCCAATGGGAAAAATGCGGTTACTGTAGCCATTATGCAGACCACAGGATCCAATGCCAATCAGATTGAAATAGGGGTAAACAAAGCTCTTGACCAATTATCCAAATCATTCCCTCCCGGTATCAAATATACAAAGGTAATGAGTACCAAAGAGAGATTGGATGAGGCCACAGGACAGGTGAAATCTACTTTGATAGAAGCATTTATTTTGGTGTTTATCGTTGTATTTATTTTCTTGCAGGATTTCAGATCTACGATTATTCCGGCAGTGGCGGTTCCGGTAGCGATTATCGGTACCTTCTTCTTCCTTCTGGTCTTAGGATTTACCATCAACGTACTGACGCTTTTTGCCCTTGTATTGGCCATCGGTATTGTTGTCGATGATGCGATTGTGGTAGTGGAAGCCGTCCACAGTAATATGGAAGAAACCAACCTTTCAGGAAGAGAGGCTACCCACAAGGCGATGAGTGAGATCACGGGAGCTGTTATTTCTATTACGTTGGTGATGTCTGCTGTATTTATCCCTATTGGGTTTATGTCCGGTTCAGCAGGATTATTCTATAAGCAGTTTGCTTATACATTAGCGATAGCGATCATTATTTCAGCGGTTAATGCATTGACTTTAACTCCTGCTTTATGTGCTGTATTTTTGAAAAACAACCATTCAGGAGAAGGTAAAAAGCCAAAAGGATTCGGGCAAAGATTTGCAGTAGCATTCAATGCCGGATTTAATAATATGACCAACCGTTATGCAAAAGGAGTACGTTTCTTAATAGGAAGAAAATGGATTGCAGGAGGGTTAATTATAGCCGTTATCGGCGTTGCAGGATGGCTGATGTCAAGCACTCCTAAAAGTTTTGTACCGATGGAAGATGACGGATTCTTTATGTACACCTTAAGTATGCCGCCAGGAACAGCATTGACTAAAACTACGGAAGTTTCCAACAAAATCAATGAAATTTTAAAAGGAGTAGATGCCGTTCAGGAAAATACTTCTATTACAGGCTACAATCTTCTTAGCAATAGTGCGGGACCAGCTTATGCGATGGGGTTTGTTAAACTGAAGCCTAAAAAAGAAAGGGGTGAAGTTCAGGACATTCAGGAAGTGGTAGATATGGCGAATGCAAAATTGGGTGTTATCAAAGAAGGAAGTGTGATGACTTTCAGAATGCCTCCGGTAGAAGGATACGGAATGACCAATGATGCCGAAATTGTACTTCAGGACCGCATGGGAAGAGATCCTCAGGTTCTTAAAGCCAAAGCAGATGAACTGATTGGTGAGCTGATGAAGGTTCCGGAAGTGGCATTTGCATACACGATGTTCAGAGCAGATTATCCTCAGATGGAGCTTGAAGTAAATGAAGATAAGGCCAAACAGTTAGGAGTAAGCATTTCAAATCTTTTAGGAACTGTTCAGACGTATTTCTCGGGAGATCAGTCTCAGAATTTCTCAAGATTCGGGAAATTTTACAGAGTGAATATTAAGGCAGACGGTGTTTTCAGAATGGATGAGCAGGCCTTCAATGATATTTTCGTGAAAAATGAAAAAGGAGATATGGTTCCGGTGAATACACTGATTACCCTGAAAAAAGTCTATGGTCCGGAATCCGTTCAACGTTACAATCTTTACAATTCCTTAAATATCAATGTATCTCCAAAACCGGGCGTAAGTAACGGGGAACTGATGGGCAAACTGGAGCAGACCTTAAGTAAATTGCCTTCTGACTACAGCTACGAATGGACAGGATTGAGTTTGGAAGAAAAATCTGCAGGAAATCAGACGATTGCCATCTTTGGTTTATGTTTGCTTTTCGTATACCTGCTACTGGCAGCCCAATATGAAAGTTATATCCTTCCTTTAGCCGTAATGCTTTCGATCCCAACGGGAATTGTAGGAGCATTCTTAGGAATAAAAGCGATCGGGCTGGATAATAACATTTATGTACAGGTAGGACTGATTATGCTTATTGGGTTATTAGCCAAAAATGCCATCCTAATTGTTGAATTTGCCATCCAAAGGAGAAAATCAGGACTTTCTATCCTGGATTCTGCACTGGAAGGAGCGAAGGCTAGATTACGTCCGATTATTATGACTTCATTGGCTTTTATTGCGGGTATGATTCCACTGATGATTTCTTCAGGAGGAATGGCTTCCGGAAACAAATCAATCAGTACAAGTGCAGCGATGGGAATGCTGAGTGGAGTCGTTTTGGGAGTTTTTGTAATTCCTGTACTCTACATGTTTTTCCAGTATCTGGATGAGAAATTCTCTGCCAAAAAGAAGTACAATACGATAGAAAATCAATTGACAAATGAGAATATTTAATATAAAAAAAATCCTTATTTCAGGTGCAATGGCGTCACTGCTGATGTCTTGTGCTGTAGGGAAAAAATATACAAGAACAGATCTTCAGGTTCCGGAAACGTTCAAAGAATCTGTACAGGTAACAGGAGATACGGTAGTTCTTCCGTGGAAGACTTTCTTCAAAGATCCTAAATTGATAGGCTTAATAGATAAAGCGCTTTCAAGAAATAACGAAGTAAATGTTGCTCTGAAAAATATTGAACAGCTGGATCTGATCTATAAACAAGCCAAGCTGGGTTTGATGCCAACACTGGATTTAGCTGCAGGAGCCAACAGAAGCTGGGCATCCAAAAATACCCTTAACGGCTCTCTTAATGAACAGTTTGTAGGGACCAAATACATGGATGATTTCAGTGCAGCCCTAAGACTTTCCTGGGAAATAGACATCTGGGGAAAAGCTAAAATGCAGAAAGAATCCGCAGCGGCAGAATATTTTGGACAGAAAGAAAACTTAAATGCCATCAAAAGCAGAATTGTAGTTCAGGTGGCACAGGCTTATTATAACCTTATAAGCCTTGATGAACAGCTGAAAATTGCAGAACAAAACATTGAACTGAGTGACAATACGCTTAAAATGATGAATCTGCAGTTTAAAGCAGGACAGATTAACTCATTGGCCGTTCAGCAGTCAGAAGCTCAAAAGAAAACAGCTGAGCTGCTGATCCCTTTGGCAAAACAGAATATTTCCATTCAGGAAAATGCATTGAGCATTCTTTGTGGAGAATATCCGACTAGAATAGAAAGAGAAGGAAATCTTAAAGCAATGATTCCGGAAAATAGATTATCAGAAGGATTGCCCGCCCAGCTGCTGAGCCGCAGACCAGATCTGAAGCTGGCAGAATTTAACGTAATCAGCCTGAATTCCAAAACCGGACTGGCAAAAGCAGCAATGTATCCGAGCATCAGTCTGAGCCCGCAGATAGGGGTAAACTCCAATAAGTTCAGTTCATGGTTTGATATTCCCGGATCTATTACCAAAGCAGTCGCTGCGAATCTTGCCGCTCCCATTTTTCAGAAAAAACAACTGAAAACAGCTTATGAGACCGCATTGATTGATCAGGAAAAAGCAGCCATCAACTTTAAGCAATCTGTAATGACTGCTGTTGGAGAAGTTTCCGATGCCATGGCTAAGTCTAAAGGCTCTTCAGAAAGACTGCAGCTTTTAGAACAGAGAACAGCCATTCTGGATAAAGGAATCAATGATGCCCTGAAACTGTATAAAAGCGGGATGGCAACTTATCTTGAAGTCATTACAGCTCAGAATAATAAGCTTCAGAATGACCTGGAAGCCGTTAATGTAACCCTTGAAAGGTTAAATGCAGAGGTAGATCTGTACAGATCGCTTGGCGGCGGAGTACAATAGAATGTAAATAAATAGTAAAAGGAAGCTGCATCTTACAGCTTCCTTTTTTTGTTATTTCTAAAGATAAATACAACTTAATTTAACATAAGGTCCGGAATTTGCACGGGAGTGATGAAATTTTATATTCATTAAATCAGTGGTTTATGAAAAATTTTATCTTTTTTTCAAGAATAGATGCAAGATTTTTGAGAAATGGGATTTATATAGATGAGTACTCGAAAATAATTAATGTTTAACGAAAAAAGTAATGCAATGAAAAGATTGACAGTACCCCGATTTTTTATAACAGTTTTAATGGTTTTAGCAGGATTTTTTGCTTTATCCTCATGCAATGATAACGACGGACCGGACATCCCTCCTGTAAAAATGGAAGACTTAAAAGGTAACTATAAAGGTAAGCTGGTTATTGTACAGGGAAATAATAAAAGAGAAGGAATAAAAGAATTTAAGGTAAAAAAAGATACCATCTCATTTGCGGAATTTCCAATTACAGAAATTGTAAAAACAGTGGTGAAAGACCCTGCAAAAGCAGAAGCCGCTTTGAATGCGATTGGAAAAGTAAAGTATGATCTTAAGTATGCAGCAGTGATCAACACAGCCAATAATGTGATAGAACTTACATTTGCTCCTAAGACTATGGAACTTCAGATTCCTGTAGATGGTGTTAATAAAAAGACCGTTGTAGAATTTGTAACAAAGCAAAAAGGATATTATGTAGGATTGGATCAGACGCTGAGATATGCTATAACAGCAGAAAAAATTACAGTAGACGGTACACTGGTTACTCCTTATACTGTTATTGATTATAATTTCCCATTCTGTATAAAAAATTAATTAATAGATATTATCATCAATGGATTGCGCTTTATTATGAAGAGGCAATCTATTTTTGCTTGACAGTTTATAACATCCTAATGGATACGGAGGCAGCAGTATATGGAAGAAAGTAAAGAACAGATTTTGGTAAAGCACCTTCTGAAGAAGGAGGAAGCTGCCTGGAAAGAGCTTTTTGGAGCTTATTCCGGAAATCTGGCCTATGTCTGCTCCCGTTATGTGGCTGAAAAAGAAGATGTTCATGATATACTCCAAAACAGTTTTATCAAAATGTTCCGGTCAATAGAATCTTTTGAGTACAGGGGAAGTGGCTCTTTGAAAGCCTGGATGACCCGTATCACTGTCAATGAATCTTTGAAACATATCAAACAGAAAGGAGATTTTAAATCTGCAGTGGAAGTAGATGATCTTCCGGATATTCCTAATGAAGATGAACCGGACTTTGAAGAGATTCCGCGTGATGATATTATGATGATGATAAGATCTCTTCCTGAAGGATACAGAACTGTTTTTAACCTGTATGTATTTGAGAAAAAAAGCCATAAGGAGATTGCCGGGCTGCTGGGAATTGCAGAAAACTCTTCTGCATCTCAGTTTCACCGTGCAAAAGGACTGCTTGTTCAGAAAATAAAAGAATTTAAAATGTCAAAAAAAGCACAATATGAATAATGAATGGCTAAATAACCTGCGAAGCAGAATGGATGACCATGAAGAGGACGTTCCGGAAGGATTGTGGGATGACATTAGAGATGAACTTTTTTCCGGAGAAGAAAACAGCAGCATCCCTGGGTTTATTCCTGGAATTCATGATGAAAGAAATGATAAGAAAGAGGAGAGAGCCGGTGCAGGAAAGAAAACGTTATTCTATCGACTTGGAGGTATTGCAGCTGCCATTGCGTTGCTTTTTATGCTGACAAAAATGCTGCCACAGGATGATACAGGCAAAATCTTATCTAAGAAGCCTGCAGATGTGAAAAAAGAAAAGGGAAATCATTCTTTAAGACCTCTGGAAACCGGACATATCTCAAGTAGTGAAGTGAAATCAGGAACAGTGCCTTTTTTAGCTGAAAAAATATCAAAAGCGGTCGATCCGGAGAAAAATTCAGGACAGAACTATTTTCATCCTGAAGAAAACAATGGTGCAGGGAATATTCAGAATAGTCATGAAATCATTAAACTTCCGGCTGCAACGGAGTCTTTTCATCAGGAGAGCAAGATTGCCCAGAAAGTACCTCACGCAGATGATACAGTAAAAGAATCGGCTATAGAGAAGACCTCTGATGAGGTTCTTTTCAAACGGGAAGAATTAAAAGAAGTCTACGCAGAGAATACAAAACATACTGCCAAAAAATCCCGTGATAAAAAGTCGTGGATGCTGAGTATGCTTACAGGAAATGTTGCTTCCAACTCTGCAGAACAGCAATTTCCGGGATATGCCTCCATTACAGGAAAAGCAATGAATGTTGAGCAGGTTTGGAGCACTTCCGAGTATCATGATGATCCTCTGACAGCTATATTCCTGGCCAATCAAAGTCAGCCGGTAGAAGCAAGAATCAGACATAAAGTACCTGTTACATTCGGATTGTCTCTTTACTACAATGTAGGAAAAAGATGGGGAATAGGAACGGGACTGAATTATACGAAACTTTCTTCTGAACTGCATTCCGGAACGGAGAACAATTATATTAAAGGAGACCAGACAGTTCATTATATAGGAATTCCTGTTCAGGTCAATTATAATGTCATTCAGAAAGGGAGGTTTACAGGATATGTTACAGGCGGAGCGCTTATTGAAAAACCTATAGCAGGAAACATCACAACAACTTATGTAGTGAATGATGAAATAAAGGAATCCTCAAAAGAACGTGTGGAACCAAAACCTTTCCAGTTTTCTGTTAACACTGCAGTAGGATTTCAGCTGAAGGTCATAGATAAAGTCGGAATTTATGCTGAACCGGGAATAGGATATCATTTCAGGGAAGAAGATGCTCCTAATACCATTTATAAAGAGAAACCATTTCATTTTAATATGAAATTCGGGATCAGAGTGCTGTTGGATTAATGTAGAGGATTTTTAAACCAAATCACACTTAATAATCTATATATGAAAACAAAACTAATTTTTTTAGTGTTTTTGCTATTCAGCATTTTGGATATAAAAGCACAGTGTACCCCTACCATTACCAGCCCGAGACTTGGACAGAAATATCCGGGAACAATCTTATTCTGTGATGTGGAAGATGAAATAATTTCTACTACACAGACGTATGGAAGCTATCAATGGTACAAACAGGAATGGACCTGGCAGACACCCAACAACAACCCTTGGGTAGCCATTACGGGAGCCACATCACAGCAGTTAACCATTAGTGGTAACGATCAGCTGAATTATTTTAAAGTAGTCGTTACAGATGGGGATTGTACGGCAGAAAGCCCGGCAGTATTTGCTGACGGATTTGTGTATGGTCTTCCGGCGATGATGACAACTTATACACCTGGAACTTATGAGGAAGAGATGGGAACCGTGAAAGTATGCAATGGAGCTTCTGTTCAGTTTGATAATATATTTCCTGTCGTTTATGGGAAGCATACATGGTTCAGATGTGTGCCTGCCAGTAATCCTCCGGTGCTGGGAGATCCTTGCATCATCCCGGGAGTCGTAGGAGATACTTATGTTGCGACAAGTTCCGGAAAATATGGATTTTATGCCTGTACGGAATACTGCCCGGATCAATGTCAGATGCTGGATCCGTTTGCCTTTGTGGAAGTGAATTTCGGGAATTGGGAATTCTGCAGCAATCTGGGAACAGGAGAGACGAAGAGTAAAGATAATAATCTGAAAATCTATCCCAATCCTACAGCGCAGCATCTTTATATCGGAAAAGAATCAGATAAAATCTATAAGGAAATTACCATTATAGACATGTCTGGAAAGCTTGTTCTGAAGAAAAATGACCACAGGTATAATCAGGCGATTGATGTAAGCCAGCTGGTGCCGGGAAACTATATCATTGTTTCCAAAAGTGCGGATGGGAAAGAATATAAAAATAGATTTATAAAAAAATAGGATTAGATAGTCTGAATGTGCTAAAATATTGATTGTGGGAAGGAAGACTGGATGTCAGAGGAGGGATGCTCTTTATATTGAAGAAGAACTAGAGTAATTTATTTTAATACTTTGCGCTCAATAGATAAAATTTTCATCCTTGTTAATCTAATGACGTCATAATTACCCCCAAAAGAGTTCTCTCTTTCCGGCATCCGGCTTCCTGACTCACACTAGGTATTTTATCCTGAATTCAGATGAATAATCTCTTTCGTTAGTTTTTAATAATGGTTGGATCGGTACAAATTTTTTTGTACCGGTTTTTTTATGTCCCCTTTTGATAATTTAAAAGAGCATACTCACATTATTCTGTCTTTTAGATCGATAGGATGAATATTCTCTAATGCTTTTTATATGACTTTTTTCATACAGACAACAATAGAGTACAACAATGATTTTATATTTATATCTGAATGTAAGCCTGTTACGATTTTAAAAGGAATTTATAAATAAACTATTTTTAATTGTAATTAGAATAATTAAAAATAAACTCCTTTTTCCTTTGGGATTTTACAGGTGAACCTTTAATTTTGCTATTATAATAATTATAAATAATGAAATTGTATCAGCGTATTTTTATCTTTCTCATTTTTACCCTTACAATTTCCCTCATTAAAGCACAGGATGCAGGTTTTACAGTTCAAGGAGCTGTACAGGATCATACAATGCAGGGATTAAATGGAGTAAATATTTTTGTTGAAAACACAAAAATAAATACAAAAACCGATCAAAACGGAAATTTCAAGATTAGTTACAAGAAAGGAGAAGCTACATTAGTATTCAGCCTGGATGGCTACAAAAAACTCAAAAAGAAAATAAACTTCGGTAGTGGAGTACCTCCGGTAAATATTCAGTTAGCGGAGGATCGTGCGGCTGTACAAGAAGTTGTAGTTCATGGCAAAGGTAGAGTAAAAGCACTGCAAGACGGTGCTTTTACTGTTAGTGCTATAGATGTTGCTAAATTGGCCAATACCACGGCAGATCTTAATCAGGTTCTGAACAGAACTACAGGGATTAAAGTCCGTCAACAGGGAGGTATAGGTTCCGACTATAATTTCTCTATCAACGGAATGTCTGGTAAAGCTGTAAAATTCTTTATAGATGGCGTTCCTTTGGAAATGCTTGGAAAAGGAGTGGATCTGAGTACATTGCCTGTAAATATGGCAGACCGTGTAGAGATCTATAAAGGGGTAGTTCCTATCCATTTAAGTACAGATGCAATGGGTGGAGCGGTTAATATTATTACGCCGTCAAGCAGCAGAAATTACCTGGATGCAAGTATAAGTCTAGGTTCTTTTAATACCCAGCGTATCAATCTGAATGGGCAGTTTAAAGATGATAAAACCGGAATTATCATGCGTATCAACAGTTTTTATAACCATTCAGATAACAACTATCTGATGAAGGATATGAAAATCTGGAATGCTGCTAAAAACGAATATGAGTTAAAAGACCTGAAACGTTTTAATGACAGGTATCAATCTGTTTTTGGGATGGCTGAGGTAGGACTAGAAAACAAAAGCTGGGCAGATTCTTTCTTTGTAGGAATGTCACAATCAGTTTTTGATAAACAGATCCAGACCGGCTCCAATCAGGAAGTAGTATATGGTGGGGTAAAGCAAAACGGGCAGGCTCATAATTACTTTATGAAGTATAAAAAAACAGGTCTGTTCAATGATCATCTGGATGTGAATGTGTATGCAGGTTTCTCAAAAAGCGTTCAGAAAGCAACAGACACCCTTATGCGTAAATACAGCTGGGATAATACTTTTGAACCTTCTGCTACAAGTGAAAAAGGAGGAAGGACTATTATCATGCAGCATGAAGACCGTCTTTACTCACAGCTAGGAGCTACTTACAAAATAGTTGAGCATCACAAGCTCATCTTCAATTATGTACTCGATTATCTTAAGAATACCACATTCAATCAACTTGAAGAGGAAAAAAAGAATGTACCTCCAGCAAAGATGACCAAACAGATCTTGTCTATGGCATATCAACAGGAGTTTTTCAATAAGCATTGGACTAATATTTTCTTTGCTAAATACTATCAGGTAGGACTGCAGAAAATGGTTTTCGATCCGGTGACCAGAACCGATAACCCGGCAAAGGATAATTTTAGCAGTTGGGGCTACGGCTTCGCTACCACAGTGAAAATTACAAAAGGATTAGGAATAAAAGGATCCTTTGAACGTTCTTATCGTTTGGTAGAACCACAGGAAATTTTCGGAGACGGGGTTGCTGTAACCAGTAATATGAATCTGAAGCCTGAAACCAGTAATAATGTAAACGTGGGTTTATACTATGGTCACCATTGGGGGCAGCATGCTTTCCGTATAGAAGGGGCAGGGTATATTCGGGATACAAAGGATTTTATTTATACCGTTCCCAATTTATATAACAGTACTTTCAAATACGAAAACCTGTCTAATATCTTTACCCGCGGACTGGAGGGAGAGATCAGTTACCAATACAAAAGACTCCTGAACGTGTTAATGAATGTGAGCTACAACAAAGCTTATGACAATACAAAATTTGCCAATAACAGTGAAGATGTCGTTTCGGCTACGTACAAAAAAGATGTTCCCAACCAGCCTTGGTTATTTGGAAATGTAAATGTAAGCGTTGGTAAAGACGACTGGTTTCAGAAAGACAGCAGAATAGAGCTTTACTACGGGCTACAGATGACAGAATGGTTCTACAAAAACTGGAAATCCTATGGAAATCCTCGAAACATTCCGATCATTCCAAGACAAACCCTTCACAACATAGGGATAAGCTATTCCATGAAGAACGGGAGGTATAATCTGGCGTTCGATGTAAGCAACGTTGGGGATGCACTGGCATATGACAACTTCAAACTTCAGAAGCAGGGACGTGCTTTCTATATAAAATTCAGATACCTACTTAAGTAAAAAGATCATGACACAATATTTCAAAAACAGTATATTTTTAATACTTGCATGTTTAACCATTTTTAGCTGTGAACGCGAACCTGGTTCCGGCGAATCTGAAAGTGGTGAAAAAGAGTATAAATATTTTTTACTTTCCGCTCTTGGAAGCTGGCCCAATACTGTACATTACATGACAGCTACCAATGACCTGACAAAAGGCGAAATGGATATTACCAAAGAAGGAGATGAAATTAACTCCAAAGGAACTTACTCCTATATTGTAAAAAATGGCTTTATCTACAACTATAAAACCGATCAGGGCATCTTCAAAAAATTTAAATATACGCACGATAGGCTGACGACTGTAAAAGAAGTGCCTTATACTTATATCAGTGATATTACCAGTTATGTCTGGATAGATGATCATACTTTGGTTATTGTTGGAGATACAGGAGATGGTCAGCATATACGCTATACTGTTTTCAATGCCACAGACCTTAGTATTATCCGTCAGGGTGAGATTGAAGGATTTCAGCCTTTCCCAAATGCTTATAATTTCTATTCGCTGGGTGCTATGACGTATATGGATGGACAGATCTATTTGCAATACAGCTTCCGCAATGGTAAATGGCTCACTCCTGAATATTACAATTTTGCTGTAATAGATTATAACACCTTCAAAGTAAAAAATTCCATAACGGATAACCGAAGTTCTGGGGTAGCCAATGGTTCTCCTTATTTTAAAACTACTTTTACAAAAGATAAAGAAGCTTTTTATTATACATGTTTTCCACGGGCAGGAGCTGGAACAAGTGATATTTTCCTTTTCAGGGCTCTCAAAGGGGCAACTTCGCCTGATGCAGGATATCAGATCAATCTTACCAATCTTGTCGGGGGCAAGCCTTTGGAAACAGTTATCGATTATATTGGTAATAATAAAATGGTAGTTCTGTATCGTGATCCGGCATTAGGAGACAGCTACAATGGCCGATATGCTATTATAGATATCGAAACCAAGCAGTTGGTAAGGGTTCTGGATGAATTGCCGGGAGATGAACCTTACGAACAAGGGATGTTTGTTCAGAATAACAAATTATACATTGCTGTAAATACAAATAAAGGAGGGAATTTTGTCTGGATTTATGATCAGCAAACTGATAAAATAACTAAAGGAATGAAGCTTCCCAATAGTATTTCCGGATTTGCCCGTTTCGATAAATTATATGACTAATTATAGTACATAAATTTCATAGAAATAGGGCATATTTATTTGATAAAAAACCGGGTCTCAAAAATTTTTGAGACCCGGTTTTTTGTTAAACTATTGTCGATCCTTTGTTTAAAAAAAACTTGATAAGGCTGAACTACAATGTCCGGAAATATTAAAGCTTATAATTGAATGACAACGTTACCACCCGGCTGTCCAGATTGTATTTTTGTCGGATGGTAGAGCTGAAGTTATTTCCTGTTACCCGGTAATTATTGGTCTTTAATAAATCCGTTACTGCAAGTTTTACGGTTGCTTTATCCTTTAATAATGTTTTAGAAACCCCTAGTGTCAGGTCAAAATAAGCATCACGGATAAACAAACCAATATTAGATTTCGAAAAATACTGTCCATTAGCCTCTGCTTTCAATCCTTTTGCAATGCTGAAGCTATTTTGTGCATTTAACGTAAATGCCAGTTGTGAACTGTTGACCGAGTAATTCTGATAATTGCCCTTATATTCACTGTTGAATATATTCAGCATAGAAGTAAGTGACCACCATTTAAAAAGCTTTGTAGTGGCTGTAATATTGGCACCATATACATAAGATTTATTTAGATTATCCTGAGTTTTTACGAGGATTCCTGTATCTGGCTGATAGTTGTATACTTCTGTCATTACATCATTTGTAACACTAAAATAGGCTGATGCAATAATGTATTTTCCCCAGGTATACCCCAATTCTGTTGCGTGGGTAAATTCCGGATTCAGATTTGGGTTTCCTTGCCAGTAGTTGAAAGGATCATCATAAAAGCGGAACGGATTCAAATCGAAATGACTTGGTCTGTTGATTCTTTTACTGTATGAGGCATAAAATCCATGTTGATCATTCATCTGGTATTTGATTGATGCACTTGGAAAAAGGTTTGTATAATCTCTTTTTCGTTGTTCCTGGGAAGTTTTTTGATTGATATCTGTATGGGTTATTTCTGTTCTTAACCCCAGTTGGAATGTCCATTTCGTCAGATTAAGCTTGTAGTTGGCGTACAATGCATGTATCTGCTCCTTGTATGCATATTCATTACTTGCTTTATTATCATTGATCCATTCATTATCCTGCTCTATAAAATACTCAGAAGGATTGTTATTAGACTTTATAGTAGATTTTAATCCTGTTTCCAGATTATGCATTTCGCTAAAAGGCAGGGTAAAGTCTACCTTCGCATTGAAAACCTTCAGGCGGGAAGCAATGTTGCCTCTTCTGTTGTTGAATTTCTCTGGTCCCAGATTCACCAATGCATCTGAAATCTGATTCTGGCGGGAAGAAAAACGTGAAGTTTCGTATTCCAGATCCACATCTACCTTATAATCCTTGTCATTGAAGATATGCATACCTTTTAAATTATAGGTATAATCGTACCAGTTTTCCTTGCTTTTATTATCTGAAAGTACATGAGCAAACAGGTTATCTATCGGCTGGAATATTCTGTTTTCCCCTTTCGAAAAATCTTCATATCGTCCTATCTTAGCATCAAATAAAGCACCAATAGTTGTTTTGTCATTAAAAGCATAATCAGCACCAAACTTAAAATTATTAGAAGTTAAAGGCTCATTGGTCATTGAATTTTGATCTGTTCTCCGGGCTATTTGTTGAGGTTGCTTTTCATCGAAGAAAATCTGGCTAAAGTTTCGTCTTTCTTCTTCGCCACGAAAAGTATAGCTGTAGTCTCCATGTAGAGAGAGTTTATGATGAGTATAGTTCAGGCTCAATCCTGTATTTATTCTGTTTTTACGGCCTCTTCCTCCATTCAGATAATAGTTACCACTCAGTCCTTCAGATGAGCTTTTTTTCAGTACAATATTAATGATGCCGGCATTTCCTGCAGCATCATATTTTGAGGAGGGATTGGCAATTATTTCAATATTTTTTACCAGTGTTGAATTAGTAGAACGCAGCAGGTTGGCAAGTTCCTTTGCAGAGAGCGAGCTCAGCTTACCGTTAATCATTACACTTACTCCTTTTTTGCCCCGTAATGAGAGTTCACCTTCTTGCGAAACTACTACACCAGGAGTTTTGCCAAGCAATTCCAAAACAGAAGTACCATCAGATAACACACTATTCTCTACATTAAAAATCATTTTATCAGCTTTTTGCTGGAAAACGGCTTTATTCCCTTTTATTACAATGCCACTGATCTCTGAGATTTTATCTGTCTGTAAAGAATCGTTCAGGCTTTCAGTTTGTCCGTAGGCATTCAGACTCGCCATTAAAGGGAGCCATATATAGTGTTTCTTCATGATAATAGATTTAGGTTGTTGGTTTTTTTTTATTTTTTCTGCCCCACCAGATCATGAATCCGGTTATGGGCAATGAGGCACAGAATAAACTCATGATAAAGGCCAGAATTTTTCCGGGCATTCCAAAAAAAGCTCCCACGTGTAGATCATACGTAGCATCTGTAGCTCTTTCAGCCATAGGTTTGTCTTCGTGGGGATGGTTAAATAAAAGCTTCCCGGAATGCTCATCGAAAATCATCATTGAAGACTCAGCATAAGTGAATTCCTTATCCTTGATCCATATGCTTAGATTATCGTGTTTGTGATCTGCTTCAGCATGGTCTTCCAGATCAAGTCCAAAAGAATAAGCTTTTGGATAATGAGTTTTTACCTGTTCTATGATACGGTCTATGGTTGTTGCAGTCTCCACAGATTCCGGAGCGGTTGTTTTATATTGACTGTAATCTGGGGTAGCAGTGGAAAAGCCATTCAGTAAAGCATATACCCACACCTGGGTAATCCGAAACGAATACATAATACCGGTAATGGCTACAACAATCGCTAGAAAAGAGGCATAAAACCCAAGGATATTGTGTACGTCGTAATTTTTACGTCGCCAGCCTTTTACCTTCTCCCAACGGAACCATAGACGCTGTTGGCGCATTTTTTTATTCTTCGGCCACCATAGGATAATTCCGGTAATCAACATGATGACAAAGATGATGGTTGATATTCCCACGATAGTGCCGCCAATTTTATTACTTAACAGTAATGAGCGGTGCAGGGTCATACAGATAAAGAAAGGATTATTTTTTACATCATATATTGCGAGTACCTTTCCTGTGTATTGATTGACATAAACGTTTTTAAAAACAATAAAGGTATTAAAGTGATTCCAACCTTCTTCATTAACTTTAATCAATCCGAACTGATAAGAGCGGGCGGGATCTATAGGAATAGTTACTTCATCTGTTTTTACGATTTCATTTTTCAGCTGGGCATTCACAATATCTTTTAACTCGCGTATAGGAATTGGCTTCTTATGCTGAATATCTTTTTCTCCATGAAAGGTCGTTTCCTTGCGCAATGCAGCGGTAATATCTTCATTGAAAACAAAAAATGCACCTGATAAAGAAACTACCAATACAATGATACCTGAAAACAATCCGAGCCATAAATGAGCTTTCAGAATATATTTTTTGAAGGTTCCTTTAGATTTTTTGTTACCGGTCTGCTGCATTTATGTCTATTTAGTCTTGTTAAAAATAAATAAGTCACAAATATACCTTTATTTATATTAATTCTAAACAGTAATAAGGCTTTATTTCTCCTTTAAAACCTGATTTTTATTAGGATGTCAACTATTTGAAGTAAAGAATAGACTCCCAAAAAACTGATCATTCAGTCTATATTTTACTTAAAAGTGATGCTATCTGAAGCGCATGAAAACCTTAATAGCTTTGAAGCACCTCTCTCAATGCTCTTTTATTAATATGTTTTTAGATATGCTTATTTATATAGAAAATCATTAATGTAACTTGCAGATTTTCAAAATACTATATTCATTATTTTTACTTCAAAAACACACCATGCTGATCAAAATTTATGGAAGTGCCATTCATGGAGTGGCCGCACAGACCATTACTATTGAAGTAAATGTTGATACCGGGGGAGTAGGATACCATCTGGTGGGGCTTCCTGATAATGCGATTAAAGAAAGCAGCTATAGAATCTCTGCAGCACTTAAAAATGTAGGATATAAAATTCCCGGAAAGAAAATTACTATCAATATGGCTCCGGCAGATCTCAGAAAAGAAGGTTCCGCCTATGATTTGAGTATTGCGATTGGTATTTTAGCGGCTTCAGACCAGATTTTGGCGCAGCAAATTGAAAATTATATTATCATGGGTGAGCTTTCTCTCGACGGAAGTCTGCAACCCATCAAAGGCGTTTTGCCTATTGCTATTCAGGCAAGAGAAGAAGGCTTCCAAGGAATTATTCTCCCCAAACAAAATGCCAGAGAAGCAGCTATTGTCAGCGATCTTGAAGTATATGGAGTAGAGAATATCAGAGAAGTTATTGATTTCTTTAACGAAGGAAAACCGCTTGAAAAAATGATATTGGACACCAGAAAAGAGTTTCATGAGAGAATCAACGATTTTCCTTTTGATTTCTCCGAAGTTAAAGGTCAGGAAACCGCCAAAAGAGCGATGGAAGTGGCCGCAGCAGGCGGTCATAATATCATTTTGATCGGTCCGCCAGGAAGCGGAAAGACCATGCTTGCTAAAAGGGTTCCCAGTATTTTACCTCCATTGACCCTGAAAGAAGCTTTAGAAACAACAAAAATTCATTCCGTAGCCGGAAAAATAGGAACCGAAGCTTCATTGATGACCGTTCGTCCCTTCAGATCCCCTCATCATACGATTTCTGATGTTGCTCTGGTAGGAGGTGGAAGTTATCCGCAGCCCGGAGAGATTTCCCTGGCTCATAATGGAGTATTATTTCTGGATGAAATGCCCGAATTTAAGAGAACAGTGCTGGAAGTTATGAGACAGCCTTTGGAAGATCGTGAAGTAACTATTTCAAGAGCCCGATTTACGGTAAACTATCCGGCAAGTTTTATGTTGGTAGCCTCTATGAATCCCAGCCCAAGCGGCTTCTTTCCCGATGATCCTAATAATACCTCATCTGCTTATGAAATGCAGCGGTATATGAATAAACTTTCAGGACCGCTTTTAGACAGAATTGATATTCATATTGAAGTACAAAAAGTGGAGTTTGAACAGCTTTCCGAAAAAAGAAAAGGAGAAAAAAGCAAGGACATCAGAAATCGTGTACTGAAAGCCAGAGATATTCAGAATAAAAGATACCAAAGTCTTAATATCAGCAGTAATGCTCAGATAGGACCCAAAGAAATTGAAGCCTTTTGTGAGTTGGATGAAACTTCTTTCAGTCTCATCAAGCTAGCCATGGAAAAACTAAATCTTTCGGCAAGAGCATATGACAGAATTCTGAAAGTAGCCAGAACAATTGCTGACCTTGAAGAATCTGAAAATATTCTGTCTCACCATATTTCCGAAGCCATACAGTACAGAAGCCTGGACAGGGAATTTTGGAATGGTTGATTTTTACTATTTGATTGATTTTAAAAAGAATACAAATGGTATTTTCATAAGTTTAATTCAATTCTTTGGAATAAACATAGTAATTATGTAACACATAGGTTAATTTATTATGTTAAGTTTGATTATCAAATTATTAATAATATTACATTATGAAAATAAAATTTTCAAACACTGAATAGAAATTTGCATCTCATTTCTGAAGAATATATAATCTATTTTTCTTCTTTTCGGTTACAATAAATAAAGTTAAATGCTGTTGCAGTTCTGCTCTCTGAGTGGATCGTCAAAGGCTTTATGTTGTTCAGATTTTAAACCATTATGTAGACACATTAGTAAATAAGCTGTGGTTATACCCTGTACCTGGTTGTTTCCTTATTTCATAGAATCTGAAATCAACTAAAAACGGGGTCAAAAGCCAATAATTATAAATTTTTAAACCAAATCAAATTATTATTATGTCAAACACAATTCCCTCATTAGAACCCTTATCAATAGGTACGGCTGTATTACTGTCATCTGAAGACAGAGAAAAATTGTTAAACGGATTCAATAAAACCGGCTGGGACTATCATCATGAAGAAACATTAGGGTCTCTTTTCCGAAAACAGGTCCTTCTTCATCCCGATAAAACGGCTGTTGTTTACCAGGATCAGAAAATCACCTATAGTGATTTAGACAGAAGAAGTAACCAGATTGCCCATTTGTTACTGAACCGGGGAATCAAAGAAGGAAAATATGTTCCTGTCTGGCTAGACCGCTCTTTAGAATGGATTGTTGCTGTTCTTGGTGTGATCAAAACAGGAGCAGCATATGTTCCTATAGATCCGGCTTATCCTGCTAAAAGAGTAGAATTTATTCTTTCGGATACTGCTGCCGATATGATCATTACCAATCAAAATCTTGGAAACCTTTTATCCGAAGCTGAAAAGACAAAAATATTTGATCTGAGCAGCATGGAGAATCTTGATCATTTGCCTTCTGAGTATCCGGAAAGTACAATTCACCAGGACAGTTTAGCATATACGATTTATACTTCAGGCTCTACCGGAAAACCCAAAGGGGTAATGGTGAGCCATCAGGCTATTCAGCACCTGGTAACCTGGCATAATCATCATTTTCATGTGGATCACAGTTCAAAACTGACTCTCGTAGCAGGATTGGCATTTGATATATCCGTATGGGAAACCTGGTCGGCACTTACTTCCGGCGCGACTCTTTTTATTGCAGATAATGAAGATAGAACGGATGCCCATGCATTGGTGGATTACTATTGGAGAAATCAGATTACACACGGTTTTGTGCCTGCCGTTCTGGCTCCCCCGGTAGTTAATAGTACCCGGAATTATAATGATCTGAAATTGAAATATCTCTTTACCGGAGGTGAAAAACTAAAGCCTGTGCTTACTACTGAATTAAGCTACGAACTGATAGATTACTATGGGCCTACGGAATGTACCGTATTTGCAACATTTAAAAAAGTAAAAGATATCCATGGACAATATGTCTCTTCAATAGGGAAGCCCATTGCCAATGCAAAAGCCTATATTTTAGGTGAGAATATGGAATTGATGCCGATAGGAGCAGTAGGAGAATTATACATCGGAGGAAATATTTTAGCAGAAGGATATCTTAATAATAAAGAACTTACAGATTCTAAATTTATTGATAATCCATTCCGGGAAACAGAAAAACTGTATCGTACAGGAGATCTGGCCAAATGGAAACCGGACGGTGATATTGAATTTCTTGGGAGAATAGATAATCAGGTGAAAATTCGTGGATTCCGGGTTGAATTAGAAGAAATAGAACGTACGTTGGTTCAGCAGAAAGAGATCAAAGAAGCTGTGGTCATTAGCAGGGATACAGCAGGAAGTAGTAAATACCTGATTGCTTTTATTGTTTCAGAACCTGATGCTGAGAAAGATATTTCATCAGTGAGAAACGCATTGAAAGAAGAACTTCCGGGTTATATGATTCCCGCCCAGATTATTTTTATAGATAAAATTCCGTTGACAGCAAATGGTAAAACAGATACCCAGGTTTTAAAAGACTTGGCAGATAAAGAGGCAAAAGAACTTATTTCATTTGAACCGCCAACCAATGAGACAGAAAGGATTGTTGTTGATATCTGGTCTTCAGCACTGGAACGGCCTGTTATTAATATTACAGATAATTTCTTTGATATCGGTGGAAACTCTCTGTTAGTAGCAACAGTTGCCGTGGCGCTGCAAAGAATGCTGGACGTAAAAGTATATCTGCGGGATATTTATCAGTTTCCGGTATTGCAGGAGCTCTCGGAAGTTCTTATAGCCAGATCCAAAGCAGCAAGAGAAGCTGTTCCAATGGAAGATGTAGAACCTTATATTGAATTGCAGAAAGACGTTTATCTGGCTCCCGGAACTGTTTTTGCAGGTGGATTTGATCCTAAGCAGGTGGAAAATCCAACCACGATTTTTTTAACAGGAGTTACGGGATTTGTGGGAATTCACCTTCTTCAGGAGCTTCTGGATACGACCAATGCTGATATTTACTGTCTTGTAAGAGCTCAGGATCAATTTCATGCGATGGAAAAAATTGATAGATGTTTTAAACAATATCATATTCCTCAAAAAGAAGAACAGAAATCTAGAATTATTCCGGTAATCGGAGATCTGGCATTGCCGGCATTGGGACTGTCAGAAGAAATATTCACAAAAATAGCAAAACAAACCGATCTGATTTACCATTCCGGAAGTTCTGTAAACTTCATTGAACCTTATTCTTATATGAAAGCTCCGAATGTAGAAGGATTAAGGGAAATCATCAAATTGGCCGGAGCAGAAAGAACGAAATGTCTTGCTTTGTTATCCACCATTTCGGTATACAGCTGGGGGCATGTGTTTACAGGAAAAACAGTGATGCTGGAGTCTGATGATATTGAACAGAATTTAATGTCTGTAAGCAAAGACATTGGGTATGTAAGAAGCAAATGGGTAATGGAGGCTGTCGCAGATCTGGCTGCAAAAGAAGGCCTGCCATTGATTACTTATCGTCTTGGATATGCAATGTGTCACAGTGAAACAGGGGCAAGTGCCTCCTATCAATGGTGGTCAGGATTGGTGAAGAATTGTATAGAATTCAAATCTTATCCTGCATTGACTGAGCTTAGAGAAGGTCTTATCACAGTAGATTATATGACAAAATCTATGGCTTATATCACAAAAAATAAAGAGGCAATAGGTAAAAAATTCAACCTGATTGCCCGCCCGGAAACCAATCTTACCTTGGAAGGCTTCTTTGGGCTTATGAAAAAATATTATCCTTTCACTCTGAAAGATCTTCCTTATAAAGAATGGCGAAAACAATGGGAAGATGACAGTAAAAATAGGCTGTATCCACTGACAAGCCTTTTCAGGGACAATATGCATGAAGGGCTATCTACCGTAGAGCTTTATCAAAATACTTACATATGGGATTGTTCCAATGTGATTCAGTTTCTGGAAGGCTCGGATATCCAGGAACCGGTATTTGATAAAAAAGTACTGGATTCCTATTTAAAATATCTGGGAATCCCGGTTGAGTAGCATTTAATCATTGAAAAAAGGTCAGACTATAAATGTCTGACCTTTTCTTTATTTGAAGATTAGTTAACGGTTACTTTAATTACATTCTGAACAGCAGGAACAGGATACTGGATTCCAACTTTGGAAATGATCTTATTTTCACTTTGGGGTGTTCCGCCAAATAAGGCCTGATGATTTCCAGCTCCAGGATATTGATCAATGCCGGTTCCGGAATCATATAATGAGGTTTTTGAGCTAATATCTCCCTTAGTATTCGCATCAATACTTTGTTCATTGGCATAGAACCAGTCATTGGAGAAACCAAACATCGTTGCATAGGCAATTTTATCACCCGGTTCAGCATTGAAGCTTGTTGATACTTTGTTTCCCGGTGCTACAGGAGCATTTCCGGCAACATATACACCTTTTACATTAGGTAAAGATTTCAAACTATTTTGGAGCTTGGCTACATTTCCAAATTGGGCAATGTCTTTCAGTCCCATTCCGCTGTCAGTTTTGCCTAATTCATACATTGGATTTTTATCCCCACGGTAAACGACAATCAATGCTGGAGAAAGCCCAGTCATAATTCCTGTATTAGCATTTAGTTTAGTCGTCATTTTACTGATATTTCCCATTTGAGCAATATCAGTAATATCAGGATTTGATAAAGCATTAGGAGTGAAAAACGGAGCACTGTTCAGCAGTTGAGAACCATTGTAATTGGAAACCGCCCATACTCCGGGAGAAAAAGGCGTCTCATTGGCAGTTCCGCCAGATGTATTGGTAATGGTGAGGGTAAATTCTGAGGTTACATCATTGTAAGCCAGATTGAGCTTCATAAGCTGTGAAGCGTTTACATTAGGAACCTGCATAATGGGTTTACTTTCAGCCTGTCCTGTCGTATTATCTTTTGTTCCGTTGTCCCATAATAGTACGCTTGAAGAAACATCGCCGGTAATAGCATTTCCATTGGAGTCAAACAGCTTGATGCCCGGCTGCTGGGAAGCAAAAAACCAGTCTTTTGAAGCGCCGTACATTGTTGCAAACATCAGGGCCTGTGTTTTTCCTGCATTGAATGTAAAAGAAACAGATTGTCCGGGCATGATGGTGGGAGGAGTTACCGTTCCCTGAAAACTTCCGCTTTGTACAAAATCTTTAGGGGTTACTACATTTTCAAAGGTAATTGTTCTTTGAAAAGCCATGTCTGTCATCATGTCGTCATTTGAATCACTGCATGAAGAAAGGGTAAATGCTGCTAGAGTAGCCGCCACTAAAACTGATGTTCTGAAAATAAATTTGTTCATAAAAGTAAATTTTTTATAGTTATAAATAGTATCTGTAACTATAGTCGGCTACTTTTTGAGATCCTGACAAAAAATATTTTCTTAATTCAGTTTTTTTTAATGTATAGCTTTTTAGAGTGAACAATAAGATCAGTTATATTCCCTTTTTCCCATCCAGAATCATCTGAATCATTTTGATCTTTCTGTTTTCTCTTGTTTCGGGCTTTTTGGCTTCTTCAATCCAACGGATGTATTCCTTTTTGTGAGTGTAGCTCATTTTGTCAAATAAAATCTTTGCTCCAGGGTTTTCATTAAAAACAGAAACGATATCGTCTGCAACCTCAACCACTCTTTCTTCTTTGTCTTCAGTAAGTGAAACAGAAACTTCATCTCCGAAAGTTTTACCAAGCTTTTTCCTGACTTCCTGTGTAAGGCCTAAAATATGACAGTCAGATTTCATTTTAGCCAGACTTCCGCGGTATTCAACGTTGTCATCAAAGAGGGCTTTAATTTTTACCTGTCCTTTTTTACTAAATAATTCCTCTGTAGAAAAAGGAAATTCTACAAACGCGGCATTCATCTCTCCGTTCTGCTGAATAATAGCTGTGAATTTGATTTTTTTAGGCGGCATGATAATATGTTTTTAATAGTCAAAAATAAAAAAACCGTGAAAGTAAATTTCACGGTTTCAAAAATATATCAGATAAGATTATTTTTTATTGATTTTCTTAGGTGTTGCTGTAGTACCTGAGTTTTTAGTTTTTGTATCAGCTGGAGTGTTTTCTCCTCTTACAAGCTTCAACTCGTCAACTAATCTTCTTGCACCAGCAAACTTGTCAATTGTCCAAAGAACGAAACGAACGTCTACGTTGATGGTTTTCTGCCATTCCGGCTCAAATACGATATCACCGCTTAATGCTTCACTGTTACCATCGAAAGCAATACCGATAAGGTTTCCGTCTCCATCAATTACCGGAGAACCAGAGTTTCCTCCTGTAATATCATTGTTAGAAAGGAAGTTTACAGGCATATAACCTGCTGCATCAGCATACTGTCCGAAATCTTTCAGGTTGTAAAGGTCAATCACTCTCTGAGGAAGATCAAACTCTTCATCACCTTTCTTGTATTTTCCAACAAGACCAGTCATGTCAGTATAATAGTTATCGGTAATACCGAAATAATTTCTGTCATTTCTGATAGGTAATTTATCTACAGTACCATACGTTAATCTCATGGTAGAGTTAGCATCTGGGTAGAATTTTTTCTCTGGCATAGCTTTCATTAATCCAGCTAAGAACAGACGGTTCTTGTTAGCAAAATTATCATCTACTTTCACAAATCTTTCATTGCTCATTTTTTGGTCAGCAACAATTCCGTTAGCAACTTTCCAAAGCGGATCAGCATCAAGTTTCAATGCATCCGGGTTCAATAGGAAGTTGGTTGCAGAAGCCTTGTTCGCAAAGATTGAAGAATAAGCTAAATTAGAAACTGTTTTAGCGTCCAATCCTAAAATAGTAGCAGAAGCAACTTCAGGATTTTTAACTCTTGCCTGGTAAAGGCCTGCCATAGATGCAAGCATTTCACCTTCTAAAGATGGATTGAAGTTTTCATAAGCTGTTTTGATAGCCGCTTCAGTTTTAGCCTTCATTGCCAGTCTTCCCTGCATATCCTGAGCTGCATAAGTCTTCAATACAGAACCTACCTGTAGAGCAAGAGAAATATATTTCGCATTTCTTGAGAACTGAGAAGCGTAGTTTCTTTCAACATTTCTTTCAGAAACCTGCTTGTAATATATTCCAATATCTTCTAAAAGACCATCATACTCTTGATTTCCAGGCATCATAGACCATTTTCTGAAGATATCCTCAGTTTTTTGTTTGTCAGTGATTGTTCCGTTTTTCTCTACCGCATCAATAGTTCCTTGTCTGTTTTTCCAGTAGTTTGCTACTGAAGCATATTGAGAAGCATAGTTAAGCTGAGTTGCTTTATCCTTATCCATGTACTTTTTCATTACATCCATGGCAAGTTTAGAAGCCTCAACCCAAGCCGGATAATCTTTCATTACCATTTGCTGAATTCCGTAAGAAGTCAGATAACGGTTTGTTCTTCCAGGGTAACCTAAGATCATTGAGAAATCACCAGGCTTAATTCCCTTAAGAGAAACAGGAAGGAAATGTTTAGGCTTCAAAGGAGTGTTGCTTGGAGAATATTCAGCAGGGTTTCCTGCAGCATCAGCATATACTCTGAAAACAGTGAAGTCAGCAGTATGTCTTGGCCATTCCCAGTTATCTGTATCTCCTCCGAATTTTCCTAATGAGGAAGGTGGAGCACCTACCAATCGGATGTCTTTATAATCCTGATATACGAAATAGTAGAATTCATTTCCGTTGAAGAAGTCTCTTACTACTACAGTATATTTTCCGTTTTCAGAGTTTTCTGTCTGGATTGCTTTTGTTTCAGCATCAATAACAGCTTTTCTCTCTGCTCCGGTCATATTGTTGTTTAGTTTAGAAGTGATTCTCTGCGTAGCATCATCCATTCTCACTAAAAATCTTACATAAAGATCCTTTGCATTGAATTCGTCTTTCTGTTTCATAGCCCAGAAACCGTTCTTCAAATAATCTTTTTCTGGTGTAGAAGCCGCAGCAACAGCACCGTAACCACAGTGGTGGTTTGTAAATATAAGTCCTTTATCCGAAACAATCTCACCTGTACAGAAACCACCGAAACTTACGATAGCATCTTTTAAGCTTGAGTTGTTTACAGAATAAATTTCTTCAGGCGTAAGGTGTAGACCCTCTTTTTGCATATCAACACCGTTAAGTCTTTTGATGAGCATTAGCAGCCACATCCCCTCATCCGCCCTCATCTGAGCAAAGCCCAGTAAGAAAGTGAATAGTAGAAATAGTCTTTTCATTTTATAAAATAATTTTTGTGTCGCTAATTTACTAATTTTTACGAGATTCTGTCCCGGATTGGTATGAAAATGGGATGATAATCTGCATGAAAAAGATACTCTCATCAATTTTTGCCGTTTTATTTTTAGGACTTGTTTTAAATTGTTCCTCAGTGCCGGATAAAAATCCCTCTCTTCAAAGGCAGTGGATGCTGATTTCTTTTGATGGTTTTTCAAAAGAACAGCTGGTTGCCCATAAAGCTGAAATGAATCTGACGGCCAGTATGGTTGACAATAAAATTCAAGGGAATGCTTATATGGGATGTAATCAAATGTCTTTTGTTTCTGAATTTAAAAAAGGAGGAAAAGTAAAAATTTCAACCGGAGTAAGTACCATGAAAGCCTGCCAGGATATGAATCTTGAAACATCTTTTCAGAAAAAAATTGAGACGATGACTAAGTATTCTATTGAAGGACATTTTCTTACCTTATCCGATGATCGTGGAAATACAATGAAATTTGTAGCTGCAGATTGGGATTAATGATCTATCCATATAATATAAAAGTCCGCCTTGCAGCGGACTTCTTTGTTTGAAAAATCTAGTTGGTTATCAGCTTTTTTGCGGTTATTAGCTTTTGAGAGTCATTAGTTTTTGGGAATTGTTTTTCTTATTTCCTCCAGGGTTGCTGTGTTAGGCAGCCCGGTAACTGTCATTTTTGTGTTCCTAGAATTTATATTGTGATATGCCTGTCTGTTAGGGATTGTTTTTTTTAGGTCTTCAAGACTTGCTGTATTAGGGAGAAGCTTTCCTGAATTGTCTGCAGTTGCTTTGGGTTTTGAATCCTGTTTTTTTACTTCAAGTCCATGATCAGAAACAAGACCTGAGTTTACAGTTTTCTTTTCATTGTTTTCCTTAGCTTCCTGCATTAGTTTTGCCTGTTGTTCCTGTGCCTGTTTTACAACCAGTGCCTGATCTTCCTCTACCGGAGCAGCCTTTTTATTTTCCTGAGCGTAGATAATACTGCTTAAGAATAATAACGGGATAATATATGCTATTTTCATGACGGTTTATTTTATGTTGACTAATACTTGAATTTTTCCAATTTCTTTTTGGTCATAATCCTGAAGTGCTTTTCCGATGACCTGTCCTATTTTTACCTTTTTGACATCCGCTTTCATGGCAACGCCTGCTTTAGATGAAGTTACCAATAGGTCGCCTCTTTTTATTTTTCCATTCTCAAGGCATACTTTGGTAGGAATTACCCCAATCACCCCCATAGGAGCTTTATTGGAAATATCAGTGTCAATATGTTCTTCCGTAAGAAGTACTCCTGGTTTGGTAGCATATACTCCTGCCACAAGACTGGAATAAGATGTTGAAGATTTTTCAACAGTTCTGTCTGCTTTTGTTGATATAACAAGAATATCACCAGGCTCATATTCGGAAATGTTTCCATTGACATCAAATGCTTCAGCAACGTCAGCACCGCTGCTTTGAGTTCCTCCGTTAAAGAATCCGCGTCCGGCAGAATTGATTCTGGCTACATTTACCGTGCCCGGATTTCCGGATTTAAATACTGCAATAGAGCCGTTGCTGTGGGTTTCTACTGTAAGGGGAGGGTTGGTGTTAGCAGTATTGTAATTTACAAATCTTGCCGCACGCCCTTGTCCGAAATTAGGAACCCAGGCATAGATAGCGCTTCCCGTTCCATCTGCAGTAGTTTCTACACCGTCTCCTGTATTGGAGGCATTAGCGGTGATACCGTTACCATTTCCATCCGCAATAGCAATCAGTGCAGGGCCGTTTCCGGAAGGATTACTGGCATGAAATAAACCTGCATATCCTCCTGTACCAGAAGAAATTCCATAGATTCCTGCTGTGCCGAAGTTTGCAAACTGTGAATTTACTTCTCCTCTTACTGCAGCCGAAGTTCCGGTAGTTCTATCTACTTTAAAATTCCCTGCAATACCATTACCAACTGTGGTTACTGTTATAACATCACTGGTATTATCCTCATTGAAGATGTTAAACCTTCCGGCTCGTCCGGTAGAAAAAGTAGGTACCCATGCGTAGAGTGCGTTTCCGGCTCCATCAATATTGGTTTCAATACCATTTCCGTCTTTTCCTGCATTGGCTGTGATAGCATTTCCGTTACCATCGGTCAGGGCAATCAATGAAGCTCCGTTTCCTGCAGGGTTTGAGGCATAGAATAAACCAGCACGCCCCCCAGTTCCTGAAGAAACTCCAAAAATGGCTGCCGCACCAAAATTTCCGAAAATAGTGTTTACTTCTCCTCTTACTGCTGCACCAACGCTATTGGTATTGTCAACCAGAAAAGAAGCTGCATTTCCCTGGGTATTGTCCGGAATATTTCCATTTCCGTTCGTTTCTACCTCAAAAGTATTTCCTGTAGTATTCGTTTGGTTAAAATTTTCAAATCTTCCGGCACGTCCGGTACTGTTATTTAAACCTACCTGTCCGTAAACACCAATACCGGTTCCGGATGTATTGGTAGCTACAAAACCTCTCACTCCATATCCGCCTCCGTCATTACGGCCTACTACAGCCCCGGCAATATCACTGGTAGTTCTGCCCACTACAGCTTCGCCACCTCCGTTGTTATCCCCTACAACACCAGCAGATGTCTGGGCAGAAGTTATTCCGTGTGCTCCAAATCCTGCTCCGGTGGAGCTTCTTACTCCGGCTCCGTTTCCTGAGGTTGTGACATTTATAACGGTACCGTTCCCTACGCTGGATGCATTAAGAGCAACATTATTATTTGCATTGTTGAAGATTGAGATACTAGCAGGGATTCCGTTATTACTGGTAGCAGTAAGACCGGTTCCTGTATTACTGTTGGCATAAACTCCGGTTCCGTTTGCGCTGGCATTACCATATATACCTAATCCATTTGGAGTAACACCGTATACTCCCCATCCGCTTCCGGCCTGGCTTCCATATACACCTACTCCCAGTCCTCCGGTTCCGTTATTAATACCACGAACTGCTGAAGAAAATCCTCCGGGGGCAGCATTGGTAACAACTCCTCTTACTGCTGCAATATTTGACGTAGTTGTGTTGTTATTACCCTCTAAAGATGTTCCATCACCATCATTGGTTAATGAAAATAAGGTCGAGGCATTATTTACTGTATTCGTATAGGGAATTGCGAAGCTTCCACCTCCACCACCTGCAGATTTGGCATACATAGCATAAGGAACACTTAGCAGCTGGCTGGTTCCTACTATCGTATAGCTGGTTCCTCCGGCAGGGTCAGTTTCTGTTTTTAAATAATAGCTTCCTGCAGGCCAGTCGATGGTGGCAAATGTTCCTGTAAGTACAGTTCCTGTTCCTATTTCAAGGCTGATAAGCCCATTGGCATTGGTATTTCCGGTGAGTCTTTCTGAATAGACTGCAGCGCCGGCAGGAGATCCCTGTAATATGCTTACTCTCACGGCTATAGCTTGGTTGACTAAGAGTTGTCCCGAGCCATTTCTCATGACAGCCTGGTAGCTCATTTTTTCCGGAGCCTGAGAAAGTCCCATAAAGAAACCAGTCAGGATCCAAAACAGTAATAATATTTTTTTCATGGCATTTTATTTTTTGATGATTTTAAATGTTTTAATATTTTCTCCATTTTGAGTAATCCTGATGATGTACATGGCAGCAGGAAGTGAGGAGAAATTAAGTTCAGATTTTGATTGTGAGATCTTATCTTTTTTTACCAGCTTACCTTGGGCATCGAATAACTGATACTCTGATCCTTTAAAATTATTTGAGGTAAAATCTAAATACAAATAATCTCTGAAAGGATTAGGGTAGAGCAAAATACCTGTGAGTTCAGAAGAGGTTTCAAGGGAAGTAAGAGTGATAATTTCGTAAGGCTGTTGAACGCCTTCGAGAACTTGTCCTGTTCCTTTTTCGAGATAGGTCGTTTGACCTACACTGTAAGAAACAAAACCATTAGCTGCTGAAGCATCCAGTCCGGTTGCCAAAACTGCAGATTGTGCATGCAGTATGGAGACGGAAAAGGCAGACAGAATAATACAATAAATAGATATTCTTTCCATGGATAACAGTTTTTGGTGATTAATAGATGTGTTTTTCTGGGGGAATTTGGGAAGACTAAATTACCACCTATCTCAATCGAATGGTAGGAAAATAGACCAACGGCAGAAATAATCGACCAACGGCGTTTTGTGAATTATTGTTGAAGTTTGCTTAGCTTTTTTAAGGATTGAAAAAAGAAAGATTATCCTTATAAGTACGTCCGATAGGAAGTTTGATATGATGTGCCAGTTCTATTTCGTGACAGTTTTTTCCGCGGATAAGGTGGCGGGGAACCGCATAGCTTCTGTGTATTCTGACAAAAGAATCAAAAAAGTTTTTTTGCAGGAGATTTCCCAGAGAATTTAAAATACAGTGATTTTTTTCAAGAGTGATAATCCTGGTGTAATCTTTCAAAGCCTCCAGATACAGAATATCTTTCATTTTAATCTGAAAAATATGTCCTCCTTCTTTTATTTTGATGCAGTTTTCTCCTACCATAGCGTCATAGCATTCACATTTTTCTTTCACTTCAAAAAAATCAAAAAGCTTCTCCATCGAATAATGAAAGCGTTCTGTGGTGAGGGGTTTGATGATAAAATCTAACGTACTGATTTCAAAAGCTCCGGCAGCAAGCTCCGGATGGGAACTTACAAAAATGCAGGCAGGTATCTTATGGGCCAGCTTCCGGAACTCAAGTCCGCTCATACCCTGCAAATTAGTCTCAATAATCAAAAGATCAGCAGGAACATCAAGATAGGGAACTGCCTTTTCAGCAGAATCAAAAGAGGCAACAATTTCAATGTTTTGATATTGTTTGATATAATGCTGAAGAACCAGTCTGTCCAGTTCATCATCATCAATAATCATACATCTAATATGGGTAATCATGATATTCCGGAGATTAGTTTTGATTTAAATATTTAAAAATCAGAAAATTATTACATAAAGTTATTGATTTTTTATAAAACCTTCATCAGCAAACTTAAATTTATATTAAAATATGTTATTAAATAAAAATTGATTTTGTTTTTTTTCTGAAAAATATTAACTTGTAAAAATCATAAACATAGATAGAACTTAATGTTAGAAAAGAAAGAACATAACTATGAGAAAGCGGTCTTAGTGGGTGTTATTACCCAAAATCAAGACGAAGAAAAACTGACAGAGTATTTAGATGAACTTGAGTTTTTAGCTTTCACAGCCGGAGCAACCGTACAAAAGCGTTTTACCCAAAAACTGACTCAGCCTGATTCCAAAACCTTCATCGGAAGCGGAAAAGCAATTGAGATAAAAGAATATGTAAAAGAAAACGAGATCGGAACTGTAATTTTCGATGACGAACTTTCTCCTTCACAGCTTAAAAATCTGGAAAGAGAGATGGAGGTTAAAATTTTGGACCGTACCAATCTTATTCTTGATATTTTTGCCCAAAGAGCCCAGACTTCTTATGCAAGAACTCAGGTGGAACTGGCACAATATCAATATCTTTTACCACGATTGACCAGAATGTGGACTCACCTTGAACGTCAAAAAGGGGGAATTGGAATGAGAGGTCCCGGAGAAACGGAAATTGAAACTGACCGTCGTATTATCCGTGACAGGATTACATTGCTGAAAGAAAAACTGAAGACCATTGACAAGCAGATGGCGACTCAGCGTAATAACCGTGGGAAAGTAGTTCGTGCAGCTTTGGTGGGATATACCAATGTTGGAAAATCTACTTTGATGAATTCCATTTCAAAATCTGAAGTTTTTGCAGAAAATAAATTATTTGCCACTCTGGATACCACAGTAAGAAAAGTGGTGATCGGAAACTTACCGTTTCTGCTTACGGATACAGTAGGATTCATCAGAAAATTGCCTACTCAGCTGGTAGAATCATTTAAATCTACTTTGGATGAGGTTCGTGAAGCTGACCTTTTAATTCATGTAGTGGATATTTCGCATGAGAGTTTTGAAGATCACATAGAATCTGTAAATCATATTTTGATGGAAATCAATGCCCATCAGAAGCCAATGATCATGATCTTCAATAAAATTGACGATTTCAGCTATGAGAAAAAGGATGAGGACGATCTTACCCCTTCAACCCGTAAAAATATATCTCTGGAAGAGTGGAAGAAAACATGGATGGGGAAATCAAAATACCCAACCGTATTCATTTCTGCTTTAACGAAGGAAAACTTCCCGGAAATGAAGAAAATGATTTACGATGAGGTGATGAAGATTCATATTTCCAGATTTCCATACAACGATTTCCTTTTCGAATATTTCGATAACGACGAGGAAGAAGAAAGCAACAATTAATGAAATATCACTTTTTCCTTTTATTCATCATGTTTTCGGTTTTTGGTTTCAGCCAGAAATCAAAGCTTGATTTAAAAGCTGTTGAGAAAAGTCTCAAAAATTCTGATTCTCCCTACAATTATGAGAAGCTTATTTTTAAATATAAAGGATATCCGAAGTCTTTGGACAGCATAGAGTCTCAATATCTTTACTATGGAAGAAATTTCAGAAAAGATAAAGTAAGCACGTCAGACGATAGCTTTAAAAGCCTTGCTGAAGCCTTTAAGCAGAACAATTTTGCAGACTGTATCAAGCAGGGGAAGGCCTTGTATGATAAAGATCCTACGAACCTGGATATTTTGCTGATCCTTCTCAGAGCATATGATTCTGTGAAGGATGGCAACAATTTTATGCATCATCTGAATCAGTTTCGTTCGCTTACGGAAGGGATAAAAATCTCAGGAGACGGAAAATCTGAAAAAACAGCCTATATCGTCAATTCTGTAGGAGATGAATATATTCTGCTGAACATTCTGAATATAGGAAAGGATTATACGAGAAGCTCAAAACCTGCCAAGGATGGCATGTTTGATGTTTGGCAAAAAGAGGGGCAGCAGCTCTATATTAAAATACTCTATTTGGAACTTACCAATTAATCATAAAATAAAAAACACTTAGTGGAATTATATTATTCATTTTCAGCATTAATCGTATTAGCATCAATATTCGCCTATCTCAATTACAGATTTTTAAAACTTCCAAGTACCATCGGAATTATGGTGATCGCCATTGTGGTGTCTATTTTCCTGGTAATGTTCGGAGAAACAGTACTTCCGAGAACCTTCGGTCATCTTCACAATCTGATGAATGGTATCGACTTTACGGAGGTTTTGATGGGAGCTATGCTTAATTTTCTACTCTTTGCGGGAGGAATTCATATTAATATTAATGACCTGAAGGAGCAGTTCAGACCTGTAGTGATATTTTCCACGGTGGGAGTTGTGATTTCTACTTTTGTGGTAGGATTTGGAATGTTTTATTTACTGCCTTATGTTGGCGTTAAGCTTCCCTTCATCTATTGCCTTGTCTTTGGAGCATTGATTTCACCTACCGATCCGGTGGCGGTTCTGAGTGTTCTGAAACAGGCTAACGTATCCAAATCACTGGAAACAAAAGTAGCCGGAGAATCTCTCTTCAATGACGGTATGGCAGTTGTGGTCTTTACAGTGATCTTACAGCTGGCAGTCGGGAAAGAAGTGGATCTGAGCGTAGAAACCATTGGATTGCTTTTGCTTAAAGAAGCCGGAGGTGGTCTTTTACTCGGAGTTCTGTTAGGATGGGTTACTTCAAGACTGATGCGTGAAGTGGATGATTATATTATCTCTGTATTGGTAACGCTTTCTGTAGTGATGGGAGGTTATCTTATTGCAAGACAGATGCATATCTCAGGGCCGCTGACTATGGTTGCTGCAGGATTGTTTATGGGGAACTTCAACAGAAGTTTCAAAATGAAATCAGTCACTCAGGATTATCTGATCAAATTCTGGGAGCTTATTGATGAAATTCTGAATGCTGTATTATTTCTGTTCATCGGATTTGAACTCTTGATGATTAAAGACCTTAGACACTTCATGATTCCAGGCTTAGCTGCTATTGTGGTTGTACTGTTTGCAAGATTTATTTCTATCTGGGGGCCTACAAAATTTACCTCTCTGAGAAAAAGTTTCAGCCCGCAGACCGTAAAAGTTCTGGTTTGGGGAGGAATCAGAGGTGGAGTTTCTATAGCGTTGGCAATGTCTATCCCTAAAAGTGAATACAGTGAGATTATTTTAAGTATTACCTATTGTGTTGTAGTCTTCTCCATTATTGTTCAGGGACTTACCATTGCCAAGGTGGCCAATCCCAATAAGATTGCAAAAGAAGAGGAAGAACAGGAGAATATTACCTTAGAAGAGAAAGCTTAAAAACGCTTAATTGTACTTATGAGCATCGTTAAAGAAATACAGGAAGCCCTAGCCGTTCTGTCCATTCCTGAAAAGGCAGAATTTTTTCCGAGATTTTTCAAAACCGGAAAAGGAGAATATGGCGAAGGTGATTTGTTTTTGGGCGTAAAAGTTCCGGACCAGCGCTCTGTTGCGAAAGAATATTACTCGAAAATAAGCTTAAAAGAGCTCAGTACATTACTGTCTTCAAAATATCATGAACATAGGCTGACAGCACTTTTTATGCTGATTTCAAAGTTTGAAAAAACAAAAGATAAAGCTGTAAAAGAAGAAGTGGTTGCTTTTTACCTGAATCACCTGCCCTATGTGAATAACTGGGATTTGGTAGACTCCACATGCTATAAGATTTTGGGAAGATATTCTTTTGAAAATCAGAAAGAAAATCTTCTTAGAGAACTTTCAGAGTCTGAAGAAATGTGGCACAAAAGAGTAGCCGTTGTCGGGACGATGCATTATATAAAAAAAGGCTCATTTTATCTTACAAAGGAATTCGTAACCAAAAACCTCAAACACCCTCACGATCTGATGCATAAAGCAAACGGATGGCTGTTACGCGAAATGGGAAATAAGAATGAAGGAGAACTGATCAGCTATCTGAATGTGTATTACAAAGAAATGCCGAGAACCTGTCTTCGGTATGCTATTGAAAAGCTGGACGAAGATCTTCGCCAGGATTATCTGAAAGGACGTATTTAAATGAGAATAAAATTAATAGCACTGTAGTTTCCTGTCCTGAAAAAGTACCGGAAAACAGCTATTTATGCTCAAAAAATCAAAGATTGTAAGGATGTAAGTCCAAAATTGAGTAATTTTGTGGTCTTAAACCCAATCATGAAAAATTTTCTCAGATTATTTCTTCTATGTATTCCTTTGCTACTCCTGACAAGCTGTTTCGATATCCTTGATAAGGTGAATGTAAAGGCGGATGGTACAGGAGAGTATACCATTATTTTGAATGCCAGCAAAAGCAAAACAAGACTGGCATCTATCTCAAAAATGGAAACCATTAACGGGAAAAAAGTTCCGAAAAAGGCCGATATTGAAAATAAAATCAATGAAGCTGCAAAAATTTTTAAAGGAACTCCCGGAATCAGCAATGTGAAAACCTCCATGGATTTTGATAATTATATCATCAAACTGAGCTGTAATTTCAAAAAGATTGAAAACATCAATGCCGGACTGGAAAAACTGAAAGCTCAGAACATACTGGGTAAAATGGTTCCGACGCAGGTTTACAGCCAGAATCTCGAAAAAAAGATATTCGCAAGAAATAAGGTCAATACGTTCAAAGAAGATTACAACAAGATGAGCAAGGCGGATAAGGAAGTTTTTAACAATGCCAAATATACTTCCGTCATGCAATTTGAAAGTACGGTGAAATCACAAACGAACAGTGTTTATGTGCTTTCTCCCAATAAAAAAGCACTCAAGCTGGAAGCTGATATTCTGGACCTGATTCTTCAGAAAAAACAAATACAAAACACAATTCTTTTTCAATAAATTTCTAAACTATAGTCATGAAATCTATCTTATTAAAAACACAAAAAATTCTTTTTGTACTCTTGGGTTTTACACTGGTTTTTGCCCAAAATAGTATGAAAATCCCTAGTGATGCCGTATTTTATATGGAAGTCAACGGGAAACAGCTAAATAATAAAATCAACTGGAATAAGTTGAATCCTTTGCTGCACGAATTGAGCAAAAAGAACAAAGAAAACCTTTCGTGGACAGATTATTCCAAGACCGGAATCAAATATGACGCTGTTCAATACCATTATGCAAGCTTTAATGACTCCATTAAGGCATACAATACTCATTTTATCATTGATAATAAGGAGAAGTTTCAGGAATTCATTAATTCTGTCAAGAAAAAAGGACAGGAAATTTCTAATAAAAAGAACTATTCTTATGTAGATATCAATGACGATATTTTTGTTGCATGGAACGGGAGCCGAGCGGTTCTTAGGATGATAAGCTATACCAAACCTTATAAGGATCTTTGGACAACAGAAGCTGTTGCAGATAGTACAGCTGTTGCCGTTGACTCCGTTTACGCGGAAACAGGAGATACTGCTTATACTGATGAGCCGGAAAAACCTTTTGATTATAAAGAAGAAATTAAAAATCTTAAAGACGATATTAAATATCTGAAGGAAAGTATCAAAGATAATAATAACGAGATTGCAAGGATCCAGAAAGATATCAAATACCTGCAGAAACACCATAAATATCCTGAAGAGAAGGAGAGCGCTGAAAATGAAGAAGAAATGCCTGCTGATGCTTATGCTTACGATGAGGAAGAGGATATCGCTTACAAAAAAGAGCAGGATTCTATCCGCAGAGAAAACTTTAAGATCGTTCAAAAAAATGCTGAAGACCATTTTGACCAATACTTCAGTTCAAATCTGGAAATTGGAGTGCCCAAGGAAATGCTGGCATTCAGAGATGCCCATTCTGATGTTTTTGTCTATGCAGACTACGGAAGAATTGTGAATGAAGGAATTTATGGCAAGATGACGAAGTTCTACAGCTATGGGGAGCTCTTTAAAAATATGTACAATTCCAACTATTCTTACAATCTGTATTTTGATAAAGATAAGGTAAGGCTTGTTAATAATTATCAGCACAAAAATGCTGACATTCAGAAAAATATCTCTGCTGTTTATAAAGGAAAGAAGAATAAAAAACTGCTGGAGCTTATCAATGAAAAAAGTGTTGGTTACTATGCAATGAATGTGAATGGAGCCAAATGCTTTGATATGATGTACAGCCTGCTTCAGCATTCCGGAGAAACCGAGTACAAGAAAGAAATGGAGCTGATCATGGAAACCGTGAAAATTGTTCTGGATGAAGAGGCCATTGCCAAAATAGCACCAGGAAACGGAATCTTTGTTTTGAATGAATTAAAATCTAAAAAAGTAGAATACACAGATTATGAATATGATGCCGATTTCAACGAAAAAGAAGTAAAGAAAACTAAAGATATTGCTGTTCCTAACTTCACTTTTGCCTTTGCTACGGAGAATGAAGGTTACTGGAACCGTATTTTTGATTTGCTTTCGACCAATAAGAAATTTTCTAAAAGATTCTCTAAAAAAGGAAATCTTTATACTTTTAAAGAAGAAAAGGATGGAGGATATATAGATCAGTTGTTCTTCACTGTAAAAGATGGCGTTGTTTATCTGATGAGCTCTGCGGACAATATTTTACCTGTAAATCAGTCTGATATTTCCAGAAAATGGGCGAAAGATTCTGCTAAGTATCCATTATCAGGAAGATTGGATATCCAAAAACTTTTGATAGGTTTAGATAAGGAATTCAAAAGCCCTAAGGAAAGAAAGGCATTGGATGCCATCAGAAAAAATGTAGGTGAAATGTATTATAAGACAGAGGTAAAAGGAGAAAGCATTCAGACAGAAATGAATTATAATATTAAAGATTCTTCGGAAAACAGCTTAATGTATTTCTTTGATGTATTCGATCAGGTTTTTAAAACAAAAGAAACCGAAGAGAAACCACAAATCTTATAGATGAATAAAAAGAAGATTATTGTCCCGTTAGTTTTATTGCTCGTTATTGCAGTCTATTTTGTGGGTTTTCATAAAAATAAGAACCTCAGATATATTCCTGAAAATGCAGATGCAGTGGTTTTAATTGATATAAAAAAAGTAACGGGACAATACCTCTTCGGCCTGGTAACACATCCCTCACATTGGTCCGGAAGTAAGGCTAAGGGCAAAAGTTCAGGCTCACTGAAAGATTCAGGAATCAGAATTCCGGATTTTCTACAGATCTTCCATATTAAAGACACGAAGTTCTCCGAATGGTATAGTGTTTTAGAAATTAAAGATTCTCAAAAACTCATTGCTTTTTTAAAGAAGCAAAACTTTGTAGATAAAGGAAACAATCGTTTTCAGAAGGATCAGTTTTTCATCATAATCAATGGTGGGCATTGTATTGCAGGGACTTCAGATCTGGCTTTTGAAACGATTCAGAAAAATCTTCTCAAGGCTTCTTCAAATTCTGTTCTGGATGCAGATCAGTTTATTCATAACACTACAGGAAGTATTTCTTTTATTTCAGGAGAGAAAATTCAAAACTTTTCTATTGAATTACATGATGATGAAATTGAAATCAAAAACAATTCAAATCCTGGAATTCTTGATGCTCTAGCCTCCAAACTTCAGAAGGGAAACCACTTCATGGAGATTGAATTAGATAAGGAAAGCATCAAAAACCTCAGCCATTTTTTCAATAAAAGTATTGCAGATTCCTCACAGGCTATTTACTTTAAAGCAACGGCAGATCTTGAACAGGTTAATGATACCATCATCAGCTATGAATATGATGACAATTTCAATGAAATTGAAAAAAAGACCTTTCAGAAAATTACCCAGCCCAATTATACCCTCGATATTAAAAGTGATGATCCTGATAAAACCTGGGCGTATTTACAGTCTGAAAAGTGGATCAACAGCCGAAATCAATTCACCGCAATTCCTTTCCAGCCCAATCAGGTCAGCCAGAATATTGACGGTATTATCATACAATCATCCGGAAAACCAATAGCATTATCACCTCGGTTACAAGAAAACTACATTTTCATCAGAAACAGCAGTCTGCTGTATTCTTCTTTAAAAACCCTGAGTGCCAGCGAAAAAAGAATCATTTCCGATATAGATTATGTGTTGTATGGGAATAAGTCGCAGGATTATTGGGTGAAAATAAAAGCAAAAAACGGAGAATTACCCTTAATTTTACGGTGGTAACTATAGAAACCGAATAAAATTATCTATAATGGCTCCATCAGACATCGCAGTACTCAAAACTTTTACTCATTATTTTCTGCATCTCGTTTTTCCGGTATTTATTGCACTCATCTTCTATCGCAAAAACTGGAAGAAAGCTTATTTTATTCTCCTGGCTACCATGCTGGTAGATCTGGATCATCTTTTTGCCAACCCGATTTTTGATCCGTCAAGAGAGAGTATAGGTTTTCACTTTTTACATTCTTATTATGCCATTGCGGTGTATTTTTTGCTGCTGTTTTTTAAAGGAAATATCAGAATTATAGGAATTGGGCTTCTGCTTCATATGCTGACAGATTATCAGGACTTTAACTTCTGGCCTCATTAAAATATTATTAATATTTTCTTTCGATATTGAAAATTTCATAGATTTTTTGTATTTTGTAGTCACTTATGAGACCTAAAGAATTCTTACATTATACCTATATTTTTCCTCTCCTTGCGGTAGGGTACTACTTTTTCGGGCTGATGGGTTCAGGGGTTCTTTATGATATTCTTGCAGGTGTTTTACTGATCGGAAGTGTATTGTCAGCAGTACACCATGCCGAAGTAGTGGCTCATAAAGTAGGGGAGCCTTTCGGAACCATTATTCTGGCGCTTTGTATCACCATTATTGAAGTTGCGTTGATCATCTCGCTGATGGTGGCCGGCGGAGATCAGGCGATCACGCTGGCCAGAGATACGGTTTTTGCCGCTGTAATGCTTATTCTTAACGGAATTCTGGGAATATGTATTCTTGTAGGCGGTGTTAAATATCATGAGCAGTTCTTTGCAAGAACCTCAGCAACTACTTATCTGGTGAGTATTGTTTCAATCCTGGTACTTACCCTGGTCCTTCCCAATTTCACTTCAAGTGTCAACGGGCCTTTCTATAATGAAGCACAGCTTATTTTTATATCCATTGCCTGTCTTGTCATTTACGGTATTTTCCTGATGGTACAGACCGTTCGTCACAGAAGTTATTTTATAGTTCCGGATGAACATCCGGAAGAACATTATATTCCTTCTCTCACAAAAACGCTTATCAGTTTTGGTTTCCTGGTGGTTTGCCTTGTTATTGTTGTACTTATGGCAAAAGGATTATCGGATACAATAGAAGGGATGGTACAGAGCCTTGGGGCACCCAAATCCCTTGTTGGAGTCATTATTGCAGCCGTGGTTCTGCTTCCGGAAGGGGTTGCCGCAATCAGAGCAGCAAGAGCCAATCAAATACAATCCAGCTTGAATCTTGCGCTGGGTTCTGCATTGGCAAGTATCGGATTGACTATTCCGGCGGTTTCCGTAGTATGTATCATGTATGATATTCCATTGGTTCTAGGTCTGGACAAAAAAGATATTATCCTGCTTTCTTTATCCGTATTTATTGTAATGCTTTCATTAAGCCGCGGTAAGACAAATGTCCTGTACGGAACCGTCTTATTAGTGAATCTGGCAGCATATATCTTTACGGTAATTGTGCCTTAGATAAGAAGGAAAACCTGGGGTAAATAAATCCCTCGGAATCTCGCACCCCGAATTACACCGCTCACTAAAGTCTTCTCGCCAATTCCATCTTGAAAGCCATTAGTTTTGCAATATTTTCGGATTTGTAGATCGCCATATCTGCGTTTTCTCCTACAAAATTTTCTTCAATAGTAGTACGCCAAAGCTCTAGCCATCTGTCAAAATGTTTCTGTTCCATAGCCTGTATCTCATTAATAGGGAAATGAACCCCCATTGGATTTCCCTTATAAGACATCTGCCCGAAAAGAATAGATTCCCAGAAAGAATACATTTTGGGAAGATGCTTATCCCAGTTAACCTTAGCAATATCATTGAAGAAGAAACCAATGGTTTCATCCTTTACTACTTTGGCATAAAATGAATTAACCAGATGTTCGATATCCTCTCTTGATTCAAGCTTTTTCATCTGCCAAATTTACTGTAAAATCAAATTGGATAAGTAATGATTTGATTGATAAAATTCATGAAAACAATATTTTATCTTTGTATCCGGAAACAAGGAGAAGTTCAATGTTCGGTAATTAAACTATTCAAAAACAAATGCTATAAAAATGACAGGAGGATTCAGAAAAAAGATCCGTCAGAAAAATACGGAGAACAGTGGCTTCGGAACTAATGCATCCGGAAGATTTATCAATAAAGACGGTCTTCCGAATGTTCAGAGAAGAGGGGTGAATGTCTTTAACAGGTTAAGCTGGTATCATACCATGCTGAATCTTTCTTCATTTCGCTTTATTTCCTATTTGGTCATCGCTTATATTCTTATCAATCTTCTTTTTGCAATGATCTATTACCTGATAGGTGTTGAGCATCTTACAGGAATTGACAAAAGTGATCCGTTGAACGAATTTATCGATGTGTTTTTCTTCAGTTCCCAGACCTTCACAACAGTCGGATATGGAAGAATTGCTCCGGTGGGATTTTTGGCCAGCCTTGTTGCTACTTTTGAGGCTTTTCTGGGATTGCTTACCTTTGCCATTGCAACGGGGCTTTTTTACGGAAGATTTTCAAGGCCGAGAGCTTATCTAAGATTTTCTGATATAGCAGTGATTGCTCCTTTTCAGGAATCTTCGGCCCTAATGTTCAGGCTTGCTCCTTATAAAAATAATGCATTGACGGATGCGGACGTCATTGTATCTGTAGCCATTGAAGTGATAGAAAACGGGATTCCCAAAAGCAATTTTTACAGGCTTAATATCCAGATGAGTAAGATCAATACATTAGCCTTAAACTGGACTGTTGTACACAAAATTGATGAAAACTCTCCGTTCTATGGCTTTTCTGAAGAAGATTTTAAAAATACGGATATTGAACTTATTGTACAGGTAAGGGCATTTGATGAAGTGTTTTCAAACACTGTGGTTCAGAGGTCTTCATACACTACAGGAGAAATTGTGTATGGAGCTAAATTTGTTCCGATGTATTATCCAAGCAAAGAAAATCTTACGACGGTTCTGGATCTGGATAAAATAAATGAGTATAAGAAAGAAGATCTCCCGGACTCAACCGGAAATAAAGAATAAATGAATTTAGATTTTTATAAAAAACAAGCGGTACAAAAGCAGAAGGAACACAAAAAGTTTCTGGACGGATTAAAGAAAAAACCGCCCAAAAATCTCGACTATATTGTACAGGAAACCCATGAGGAAGTTTTTGATGAAATAGACTGTTTACAATGTGCCAATTGCTGCAAAACAACCGGTCCTTTGTATACCGAAAAGGATATTGAGCGTATTGCCAAGCACCTCAGAATGAAATCTGCAGATTTTGAAGCCAAATTTTTAAGAGTAGATGAAGACAATGATAAAGTACTGCAGAATCTTCCCTGCTTTTTCCTGAACAGTGATAATACCTGTTCTATTTATGAAGTAAGACCGAAAGCCTGCCGTGAATATCCTCATACGGACCGGAAGAAGATTTACCAGATTAATAACCTGATGCTGAAGAATACAGTGATCTGCCCGGCCGCTTTTGAATTCGTAGAAAAAATGATGAAGAATATAGCGAAATAATTTCTAAGGATGGAAGAAGGATGATGGGAGCAGAAAGCTATTACGCCAAAGAATTGATGTTTCAACTGCAATAAACTTCAAGCTTCAGGCTTCGGTCCTCTATCCAAATTATTATAATTATTTTTGCAAATTCCTCTTAAATAATTATAAAGTACGTTAAATAAGCTTATTACACATAATTTTATAAATGATGCTTCGTTTAAGTTAAACAATCATTTAAATATTACATTATGAAAAAGTTATTTTTAACGGCAGCGTTTACATTAGTCGGAGTAATCGCAGTATCAGCACAATCTACACCACAAAAGCCGGCCGATACTTCTACTAATAACACAACGACAACTCAAACCCAACAACCGAATACACAGACTACAAGTCCTTCGGATCCAAAGACTCAACAGGAAAAAACACCTGCTACCACAATGGAAACAGCTCCTGCAACTGACCCAACTGTAAGCACAACACCTACAGATGCAACTAAACCTGCAGATGCGCCTAAAGAAGAGAAGAAAGACAAAAAGAAGAAAAAGTAAAAGTACTTTAGCAAACACTAGTCGGAATCCTGAAATCTTGTATTTCAGGATTTTTTTTGATCAATTTCCTTTACTTTGAACCGGACAATCGTATTGACTAAATCGATAGGAAGATCTTCAGAAATCGGAAACTGTACAGCTCCTTTGGAAAACTTATATTTTCTTTCCTCAAAATCCGTTTCAAAATGACTGATCCCTTCAGGTCCGGGATAAAAGCCAATGTGTTTTTTATACGCGGCAAAATAAACCAAAGGCTTTTCTTTATATCTGAAAGCAGGCATCTGGTAGCCGATATATTCTTCCAGACCGGGAACCTGTGAGTGAATGGCTTGTCTCAGCTCAAGCAGTTTTTCCTGTATTTCTATGGGGAACAGAAGAACATATTCATCAATATTTTTAAAAGTGTTTTTCATGATATAAAAATAAAAAAAGCGCTGCATATAGCAGCGCTTTCTCCTTTCACTTTTTACTTTTTTCCCATTATCCCGGGAACAGGCTATATCAAAAAAGGTCGGGAATTTTTCCCAACCTTTGTTTCTTTTGTTACACAACTCCTTGAGCCAACATTGCTTCTGCTACCTTTACGAAGCCGGCAATATTTGCACCTTTTACGTAGTTTACATAACCGTCTTCGTCTTTTCCGTAGTCTCTACAAGCTTTGTGGATACCAATCATGATTTCCTTTAATCTTGCATCAACCTCTTCAGAAGTCCAGTTAAGACGGATAGAGTTCTGAGTCATTTCTAATCCTGATGTAGCAACACCTCCAGCATTGGAAGCTTTACCAGGAGAGAATAATACTTTATTATCTAAGAAATAGTTGATGGCGTCTAGTGTAGAAGGCATATTAGCCGCTTCAGTTACACAAACACATCCATTTTCAACTAGTTTTCTTGCATCATCTAAATCTAATTCGTTTTGAGTTGCAGAAGGGAAAGCAACATCACACTTCACATCCCAAGGACGTTTTCCAGCATGGAATTCAGCAGAAGGATATTTTTTAGCATAATCCTCAGCTCTGTTGTTTCCTGAAGATCTAAGCTCTAATAAATAATCGATCTTTTCTCCGCTGATACCGTCTTTGTCATAAATGTATCCGTCTGGTCCAGAGATTGTTACCACTTTAGCGCCTAGTTCAGTTGCTTTTTTGATCACTCCCCAGGCTACGTTTCCGAAACCTGATACCGTTACTGTCTTACCTTGGAAGTCCTGTCCGATAGTCTTCAACATCTGCTCAGCGAAGTATACTACACCATATCCTGTAGCTTCAGGACGGATCAGCGATCCTCCGTAAGCAAGACCTTTTCCTGTAAGAACTCCGGTAAACTCGTTTCTGATTTTCTTGTATTGTCCGAATAAATATCCGATTTCTCTTGCTCCAACACCGATATCCCCTGCAGGTACGTCTGTTTCAGGACCGATATGTTTGCACAATTCTGTCATGAAAGCCTGGCAGAAACGCATTACTTCCATATCAGATTTTCCTTGTGGATCGAAATCTGAACCTCCTTTACCACCTCCCATTGGAAGAGTTGTTAATGAGTTTTTGAATACTTGCTCGAAAGCTAAGAATTTAAGAACTGATAAGTTTACAGTAGGGTGGAAACGGATTCCTCCTTTGTATGGTCCAATAGCAGAGTTCATCTGAATTCTGAAACCTCTGTTAACCTGAATTTCTCCTTTGTCATCAACCCATGGAACTCTGAAAATAATAATTCTTTCAGCTTCAGCCATTCTTTCAAGCAGCTTCATTCCGGTATATTCTTTTTTAGTAGCAATGAATGGAATTACGGTTACGGCAACTTCTTTTACAGCCTGTAAGAATTCCGGTTCGTTAGGATTTTTTGCTTCAATTTTTGCAATAAACTCTTGGATTTTCTGGTCAATATTATATTGTTCCATATATTAAGGTTGAATATTATTGTCAACAAATTTAATTTTTTTTTCAAGATTCACAACACTGTATTTCAACATTGTTAAAAATTAAATAATAATGTTTCGTAATATTATTAAATTGATAATTAGTGTTTAAATTTTATTAAAAATGAAATGTTATGTGTGAAATAATGCAATATTAAGAAATCATTAAATCTTAAATTGCGATGAATTGCCTCCCGGAAAACGATTTTACTTTCCCTAAAAGTTCCAATTCCAAAATTATTGGTAAGATTTTGTGAGTGGGGATCTTAATTTTCTGCGACAGATCATCCAGAGAAATCTTAGGTTGGTCTTTAATAGATTGATATATTAAAGACTGATTATCAGATAATTGTATCGTAGTCTCGCTATAAGGAAATAACTCTTCTATTTTTTCTTTAGGACTATCAAATCCGAGTATGCTAATGAGATCTTTTATGGTAGAAATGGCTGTTGCTTTGTTATGGAAAATCAACTGATTACATCCCTGGCTGCAGAGGTCTGTAATTTTTCCCGGAAGGGCAAAAACGTCACGATTATAATCATTAGCAAAAGTGGCGGTGCTTACAGAGCCTCCTCCAAAACCGGTTTCCACCACAATGGTTGCGGGAGACATTCCTGCTACAATTCTATTTCTTTGGATGAAGTTTTCACGATCTGGTTTTTGAGAAGAACTGAACTCTGTAATTAATGTACCTCCTTCTTCCAAAATTTTCTCTGAAAGCTTTTTGTTTTTTGATGGATATAAATATTGGAAACCATGCGCAAGAACAGCAACTGTAGGTTTCTGATGACGAATAGACTGCTCATGAACTTCTTTGTCAACTCCAAGAGCAAGTCCGCTCACTGATGTATATTTTGAAGATTGAGTTGCTTCAAAGAAGTCTTCAATAAATTTTTGGCCATAGCCAGTCATATTTCGGGTTCCTACAATACTTACTTTAGACAGTGTATCATCTATCTTTCCTTTCTGATATAGAATAGCTGGTGCATCATTACATTCACTAAGTAGTAAAGGAGTTTCATTAAGATGCTTCAGTCTGATTTGAATATTATTCTTTTCACAAAAAATTAATTCTTCTTCTGCGAATTTCAAATGATCATTATTCCCAATGTCTGAAACTGTTTTTTGTCCTATGCCTTCCAGTTTTTTATATTCTTTCTTTGCTCTTTTCCATGCTTCCTGAGCACTTCCAAAAGTACGGATAAGTTTATGAAAATGAATGTCTCCAATCTGGCTGCATTCGCGAAGGGCGATTGCATAAAAGTATTCTTCGGAAATCATGTGTGTTTTTTTCAAATGTAGTGAATTAAGAATTATTTCTTCCTTAATTCATCCAAATGATCCCAAATATCATCTCTTTTTTTATAGGGGAGCTCCATAAAATCTTCCGGATGATTTTCTTTATATTCCTGCCACAATTTATCATCCTTTTCGCTATAATAATTGGGAAATTCCCAAATAAACATTTTCTTCTTTTCCCCCACATTTTTAAAAGCAAATGCAATTATACTTCCTACTACAGCTCCGGAAAGATGAGCCTGCCATGAAATTTTACTCGGTTCCTGCATGGTATAAAACAGCTCTTCAGGCAGCATTCCCCAGACTAAACTTCCATAATACAGCACAACAAGCATTGAAATCGTAAGAAGTTTTGTATTCCATTTAAATACCCCGCTGAAAAAAAGGAAGAATGCAAGAACGTAGACTACGCCACTGGCTCCTATTGTACAAGTGTACATGTATTCGCCAGAGAAAATGTCAATAGGAGGAAGGAGCCATACTAAAAGCCCTGTTGCCAGCCAGCCGATAATAAAAACTTTATTTGCAACTATTGGGTAAAACTGATAGAGCAAAAACATAAGTGCAGCTATCGGAATTGAATTTCCTATAATATGATCAATATTGCCATGCAAAAGAGGAGAGGTAACGATACCGAGCAATCCTTCAGGCAAAAGCGGAATGATCGCTCCAAAGCAGCTTTGAAAAAAGCCCTGCATTTGTAAAAAATATCCAAACCACATTGCAGAAAGCATCAGCAAAGGGTAGATAATCGCTTTTTTGGAAATTGCATTTTTAAACATGAGGATTTTATGTCAAATCAAAAGCCAATGATAAATTTCGGAAAATTTGTCGATGAATCAGTTTCTACTTACTTGATTTTAAGACAAAAGGTATCAAATTTGTTTTTAAGCTTATTATTTTGGCATTGATTTTACAGAGGTATCTTATTATTAGGTAATTCAACTTTATGAATTAGAATTCTTTAAAGCTGAATTTACCTTTAAAAAAAATTATATTAATACTTTTGCATTGAAAATTATTTGAGTAATGAAGAAGTTTTTATTGATTCTTTCCTGTTTTATAGGAATATATGCAAGTGCACAAGAAGAATTGAAAAAAGATTCCGTAGTGGTAGACACAGTGAAATACTGGTCAGTAATTGGGAAAAACACGTTAATGATCAATCAGGCTGCTTTTTCAAACTGGGTAGGAGGGGGAGCCAACAACGTAGGGTGGCTTGCCGGTGTCAATTACAATCTGACCTATGAAAAAGACAAAGATCTCTGGGAGAATATTATCATACTGGGCTATGGGCAGAATGACACAAAAGGATTAGGAATAAGAAAAACACAGGATGTGATCAACATTTCAACCAATTATGGAAGGAAGTTTTCAAAAAGCTGGTATTTTTCTTCAGGAGCAGGATTACAATCTCAGTTTGCTGCAGGATATGAGGATGGAAATAATCCCGAAGCAAAGAAAATATCAAATTTTATGGCACCAGGCTATCTGAATGTGGGTATGGGTATCACCTACAGGCCCAATGATGATTTGACTGTTACTTTACGTCCTATCAACGCCAGATGGACCTTTGTACTGGATAAAGACCTTCAGACCGCAGGAAGTTATGGTTTAAAAAATGATGGTGATACCTCCTTGTTACAGTTCGGTTTCCTTGGAACGGCAATTTATAAGCTGAAAATAATGGAAGATATTTACTTAACCAATACGGCTTCGGTTTTCTCGAATTACCTTGACCGCCCGGACAGATTGGTCCTTGCTTATGGAGCCCTGTTAAACCTTAAAGTAAACAAATATATTTCTTCCAATGTAACGCTTGATTTGCTCTATGATCACAATCAGATCGAAAAAACACAGCTGAAACAGACCCTTGGAATCGGGTTCGCGTATACCATTGATAATGGTGTGAAGCGTTCTGACCGTAAGGACAGTCAGTGGTGGATTAAAAAATAATAATAATTACATCAGTTTTAATAGAAAAACACTTCAGAAATGAGGTGTTTTTTGTTTTTTAAATAATGTAGTTTTAAGTTGATTTAAGTTTGGAGTGTGATCCTTGGGTGTTTAAATGGTTTGTTTTCATTGTATTATAGGCAAAAAATCAACTATGTTAAATTCATTTTAAAGTGAATTTTATTTAGGCGTAGATTATTATTTATACATTTGTAATAAATCATTATTATGAAAAAACTTTTATTGATCAGTTCCATTTCTTTTGGAGCGATAGCTTTGGCACAAGAAACTAAAACAGAGGCTCCGGCAACAGACACTGTTAAAGCCTGGTCTATTCAAGGACAAAATACATTAATGCTTAACCAGGCTGCCTTTTCAAACTGGGTAGGAGGGGGAGCCAACAACGTAGGATGGCTTGCCGGTGTCAATTACAACCTGACTTATGAGAAAGGGAAAGATCTTTGGGAAAATATCATTATTTTGGGCTACGGACAGAATAATACTCAAGGTACAGGCGTGCGAAAAACTCAGGATGTTATCAACCTTTCTACAAACTATGGTAGAAAGTTTGCTGAAAGCTGGTATTTCTCAGGAGGAGCAGGCCTTCAGACTCAGTTTGCGCCGGGATATGAAGATGGAAATAACCCTGATGCTAAAAAGATTTCCAATTTCATGGCTCCGGGATATCTGAATGTGGGTGCAGGGGTTACCTATCGCCCTAATGATAATTTGACCGTAACATTACGTCCTGCTAACGCGAGATGGACTTTTGTTTTAGATAAGGATCTCCAAACTGCCGGAACATATGGCCTTAAAAATGATGGTGATTCATCACTTTTCCAGTTCGGTTTCCTTGGAACAGCCATCTATAAGATTAAGATCATGGAGAATATTAATCTGACCAATACAGCATCTGTATTTTCAAATTATCTGGATCATCCGGATAGATTGGTATTGGCTTATGGAGCGGTATTAAATATGAAGATCAATAAATATATTTCATCCAATATTACCCTGGATCTGCTGTATGACCATAATCAGATCTGGAAAACACAGTTGAAGCAGACATTGGGCGTAGGTTTGGCTTATAATTTTGATAATGGTAAGAAACGTTCAGATAATAAGGATAACCAAGGCTGGTTAAAGAAATAAGCGGGATAGACACCCGTAAAAAATAAAAAAGCACTTCAAAAAGAAGTGCTTTTTCGTATCAATATATATAAGTCTTAGAATTCTATATCTACTCCTAGTTTCTCTGCCAATAGCTTTGAAATTTTCTCTTTTAGAGGCTCTATATCAATATTTTGCATGGCATCATTTGCGAAAGCATATAAAAGTAATGCCTGAGCTTCTTTTTTAGAGATTCCTCTTGCTCTCAGGTAGAATAGGGCATCTTCATTCAGCTGACCTACTGTACATCCGTGAGAACATTTTACATCATCTGCAAAGATCTCCAACTGCGGTTTTGTATCGATGCTTGCCCCTTCACTTAGCAACACGTTGTTGTTTTGCTGATAAGCATTTGTTTTCTGAGCAATTTTATCTACAAAAACTTTCCCGTTGAAAACTCCGTGGGCATTCCCATCGAAGATTCCTTTATAGTTCTGATAACTTTCACAGTTCGGGAAGTTGTGGTGAACTGCCGTGTGGTGGTCTACCAACTGATCTTTCCCAATGATCGTGATTCCGTTCATGAATGAATTGATATTAGATCCATTATGAATAAAATCAAGGTTGTTTCTTACCAGTTTACCTCCGAAAGAGAAAGTATTTACAGTGGTTAAGCTGTCTTTTTCTTGTCTTGCGAATGTATTGTCGATAAGATATGTTGTGTTGTTGTCATTCTGAAGCTTATGCCAGTCAGCTTTTGCATTGGGATATGTAAAGATTTCCGTTACAGAGTTGGTCAATACATAAGTGCTGTCAAAATTATGGTGGCTTTCAATCACTTCTACTTTGGCTCCTTCTTCTACAATTAAAAGGTTTCTTGTGTTGTAGAACGTATTTTCTTCCTGATTCTGAGAAATATAAAAAATGTGGATTGGTTTTTCAATCACTACATTCTTAGGAACTTTCAAAAAGAAACCGTATTTGCAGTAAGCAAGGTTTAAGTTTGTAAAAGCTTGTTCTTTAGAAGCAATGGTATTGAAGTATTTTTCAAAAACCTCTTTATGCTTCTCATCATTCAATGCATAGTTGAATGAAAGGAATTCTACATTTTCAATAGAAACTTTTGAAAGTTCTTTATGAAGTTTACCGTTTACAAAAACAATCCAATCAAAATTTTCTTCACCAAGGTGCAGTTCATCAAACTGTTCTTTGGTGATATTGTGGCTCTCTTTCGGGAAGAAGTTGTAGCTTTTTTCCGTGATTTCCTTTAGATTGGTATATTTATATTCTTCGTCTTTTTTTGTCGGAAAACCAACACTTTGAAACCTTTGAAGAGCTGCTTTTCTACTGTCATCCAGAAACCTGTGACGAAGACTCTCCAAAAATTCATTATGGTTCTCTATGATCTGTTCTTTTAATGCCATTACTGGTATATCTGTGGTTTGCACCATTTTTTCTTTTTTTTTGAACTAAAATATTGCTATTCCGAGGAACAAGGAATCCAATTTTTAATGTTAGAGATTCTTTATTTTACTACGTTTCACGAATGACTGCGAAAATTATAATCTCTGAAATAATATATTTTCTTCTTAATTAAGAAGCCAGTCGTAACCTTTTGCTTCAAGTTCTAATGCTAAGGATTTGTCACCAGTCTTGATGATTTTTCCATCTGCTAAAACATGAACGAAATCCGGTTGAATATAATTAAGCAATCTCTGATAGTGCGTAATCAAAAGAACTGCATTCCCTTCATTTTTAAAGTGGTTTACCCCGTCTGCAACGATTCTTAAAGCATCGATATCCAATCCGGAATCGGTCTCATCAAGAATAGCCAGTTTAGGATTAAGCATCATCATCTGGAAGATCTCATTTCTTTTCTTTTCACCTCCTGAGAATCCCTCGTTTAATGATCTTGAAAGGAAATCTTTCTTGATGCCCAGCTTTTCAGATTTTTCACGGATTAATGCAAGCATTTCTTTTGCCGGCATTTCTTCCAGTCCGTTTGCTTTTCTTGTTTCGTTCAAAGCAGCTTTGATAAAGTTCGTTACAGAAACTCCCGGAATTTCCACTGGATACTGGAAAGAAAGGAAAATTCCTTTGTGAGCTCTGTCTTCAGGAGCATCTTCAACGATATCTTCTCCCTGGAAAAGAATCTCTCCACCAGTCACTTCGTAATCTTCTTTACCAGCGATTACAGAAGAAAGGGTAGATTTCCCAGCTCCGTTCGGCCCCATGATAGCGTGAACTTCGCCTGGCTTTATTTCAAGATTAATACCTTTTAATATTTCTGCGCCATCTTCAATTTTGGCGTGAAGGTTTTTAATTTCTAACATTTTATTTGCTTAAACAAATTATTTTTGAATTCTATATACTAAACTTTCAGGTTGACCAGGGACATCATTCAGTGTCCCGATTTGTATCATACCTGCCTTTTCCAATACTTTAACAGAAACTATATTACTGGGACGGACAATGGCGAATATTTCTTCTTTATTGTCTTCGTTTAACCCAAAATCTATAGCTTTCTTTGTGAATTCTGTGGCGTATCCTTTCCCCCATGCCTCGGAAGCAAAACGATAGCCTAAATTCAATTTTTCTTCTTCTCCGTAGAGTTTATAGCTCAATCCTCCAAAACCTATTATATTTTCTGGATCATCCTTTTCAACAATCACCCAGCCTCCAAAACTGTACTTTTCCCAATGATCAAGCATTCTTGTAAATGTGCTTTCTGCTTTTTCAAAACTCATTGGTCCGCTTGGATTATGAATATTGGTTTGAGGATCATGATTAATTTCAAAGAATCTTTCAAAATCTTCTTTTGTAGGTTTTCTTAAAATTAATCTTTCTGTAGCTATCATATTTTCTTATCCTACTGAACCTTCTAATGAAATTTCAAGTAATTTCTGTGCTTCAATAGCAAATTCCATTGGAAGCTTGTTCAAAACTTCTTTACTGAAACCATTCACGATCAAAGCAATTGCTCTTTCCGTATCAATACCTCTTTGGTTACAGTAGAAAATCTGATCCTCCCCGATTTTTGAAGTCGTTGCCTCGTGCTCTAGCTGTGCAGTAGGATCTTTGATTTCAATATAAGGGAAAGTGTGGGCACCACATTCATTACCCATCAATAGAGAGTCACATTGAGAGAAGTTTCTTGCTCCTTTTGCTGAAGGCATTACTTTCACCTGTCCTCTGTATGAGTTTTGAGATTTTCCTGCAGAAATACCTTTGGAAATAATTGTTGATCTGGTATTCTTTCCAATGTGGATCATTTTTGTTCCTGTATCTGCATACTGATGGTTGTTGGTTACCGCAATAGAGTAGAACTCTCCGATAGAATTGTCTCCTTTCAGAATACAAGAAGGATATTTCCATGTTACAGCCGAACCTGTTTCTACCTGAGTCCATGAGATTTTTGCATTTCTTTCGCAAAGTCCTCTCTTCGTTACAAAGTTGAATACCCCTCCTTTACCTTCTTCATTACCAGGATACCAGTTCTGAACTGTAGAATATTTGATCTCAGCTCCGTCTAAAGCAATCAGTTCCACTACTGCAGCGTGAAGCTGGTTTTCATCTCTTGATGGTGCTGTACATCCTTCAAGATAGGAAACATAACTTCCCTCATCAGCTACAAGAAGCGTTCTTTCAAACTGTCCTGTTCCTGCCTGGTTGATACGGAAATAGGTGGAAAGCTCCATTGGGCATTTTACCCCTTTGGGAATGTAGCAGAAACTTCCGTCAGAAAATACTGCGGAATTTAATGCTGCATAGAAATTATCTCCTCTCGGAACTACTTTTCCAAGATATTTTCTTACCAAATCAGGGTGGTTTTTAATGGCCTCAGAAATTGAACAGAAAATAATTCCTTTCTCTGCCAATGTATCCTGAAAAGTAGTTTTCACAGAAATTGAATCCATTACGATATCTACGGCAACACCTGAAAGTCTTTTTTGCTCTTCGATATTGATCCCTAATTTTGCAAAAGTTGCTAATAATTCAGGATCTACCTCGTCAAGACTTGCCAGTTCCGGCTTTACTTTAGGAGCAGCATAGTAACGGATTGCTTGAAAATCCGGTTTCTCATACTTGATATTCGCCCAGTTAGGCTCTACCATTTTCAACCAGATTTTGAAAGATTCCAGTCGCCATTCAGTCATCCATTCCGGCTCTTCTTTTTTAGCAGAGATCGCACGGATGATATCCTCATTTAAACCGATCGGGAAATCTTCATAATCAATCTTCGTTTCCCAACCGAATTCATATTTTTTATTTTCTAGATCGACCCTTAAATCGTCTTCTGTATATTTACTCATTATTATTTTTTAGATTTCAGATGGTAGATTTCAGCATTCAGAATGGCTCTGATATCTGTTATCTAGTATCTAATGTCTTTTCTCTAAAGACTAAATGATTCTCCGCATCCACATGTTCTGGATGCATTCGGGTTGTTAAAAACAAACCCCTTTCCGTTCAATCCTCCTGAATACTCAAGAGTTGTTCCTGCCAAATAAAGGATGGATTTTTTATCTATAATAATTTTGATGTTATTATCTTCAAAAATCTGATCTGTGTCTGTTTTTTGGTTATCAAACTTTAAAACATACTCTAAACCAGAGCATCCGCCGCTTTTCACCCCTACTCTTATATAATCTTCAGCAGGGTTAAAACCATCTTCCGTCATTAACTGGATGGCTTTCTCCTTTGCATAGTCTGATACTTTTATCATTGTATTTATTTAGAATGATTTAATAATGCAAAAATACGAACTAATTTCCGCAATCTCAAATCGAAGATATCTATTTTAATGATTCTTATATTAATAGCGATTTTGAAAAGCACGATTTAATGTTAAAATTACATAAATTTCTTGCCTTGATGTGAAGATTCCACTTCTGACTTTAACCTTGAGTCGTATTTTCTATCTATAAAGAAAATTGGTAATGGGACAAAAAATAATAATTTTTTTTGTATTGTTTTTCACTGCAGTGTCTTACGGACAGACTGCCAGATATGTTTATGAAACGCTGGTAAACCCAGATTCTGTCAATCTGGTAAGTATGAAAAGTGAAAGAACCTTTCTGGATGTAAAAGGAAACCGTTCTTTGTTTATCAGTGAAAATAAATTGATAAGAGACTCTCTTTTTGCTGCTGTAAGGACAGAAGTGAAAGAAAATAAAAAAGAAGAAAAAGATTTTTCAAAACAGGAAGGAAGAAAACATTTTGAGCCTACTTTTTTTGAATATTTTATTATGAAGGCCATTCCGGAACAAAAAGTGTATTATTATGAAAAGGAGGCAGGTAAACAAATTTATTATCAGGAAGACAGACCTGTAAAATGGGAAGTGGCTAATGGTGTTGAGAAGCAAAATGGATATTCCGCCCAAAAAGCAGTTACAGAATTTGGAGGAAGAGTATGGACAGCATGGTTCACAAAAGATATTCCTTTGTCAGACGGTCCTTATAAATTTTCAGGATTACCGGGACTGATTGTGAAGTTGGAAGATGACAAAGGAGACTATAAATTTGATCTTGTGAAAAAGATTATCGTTAAAAATGCTTTTGAAGAACAGATCAGTTCAGATGCTAAACTAAGCACAAGAGCAAACTTTCATGGTGATAAAGCGGCTCTGGAGCTTGAGTTTGGTAAAAACCGAAAAGCTATGGCAGGAAATAACGGAGGAGGAAATATGAATATGGGAGGAGGAAGACATAGCGGAGGAGGCATGGGTAGCGGCATGAATGGAGGAGGAATGAGAGGTGGAGGCCACGGCGGCGGAATGCATAGAGGTGGAATGGGTGGTGAAAATCAGAGTTCTCCTATGTTGCAGAATTCTGCTGTAGCAACTTCTTCCTTTACGAATGCTCCTCAAAATCCAATTGAATTAAAATAAAAATATAAATGAAAAAATTAGGTATTATTGCATTGGCACTCTTCATACAGAATGTTTCTGCACAGACAAACAGGTTTGTGTATCAGGTGACTATGAAGCCTGATGCGGAAAATAAAACAGAAATCAAGACGGAAAATGCCTATCTGGATATTTCTCCGGAAAAGTCTGTGTTTTATTCGGAAAACAGGATTAAAAGAGATTCCATCATGCAAAAAGCATTTCAGGGCGGAGGCGGAAGAGGAAGTATCAACAGAGATCAGATGGAAAATTTGAGAACGAATATCAGTTATTCCGTAGAGAAAGATAAAACAAATCAAAAGACGTATTTTAAAGACAGAATCGGGCGTGATATTTATTCTTATGAAGAAGACAGACCTCTGAATTGGAAAATTGAATCAGAAACAAGAAAAATAGGCGAATATAAAGTTCAGAAGGCCGAAACTGATTTTGGAGGCAGAAAATGGACAGCATGGTTTACAACAGATCTTCCTTACCAGGATGGACCTTACAAGTTTGGAGGACTTCCGGGGTTGATTGTAAAAGTAGAAGATGATAAAGGAGATTATTCTTTTGATTTAATGAAAAATTATAAAATCGCTGAATTTCCTACTTTGAATCAGTTTGGAAATACATTAAAGGTAAAAAGAGCTGATTATTTAAAACAGCAGCAAAAATTTAAGACTGATCCAATGTCATTCATGAGTCAAGGTGGCGGACAGGGCAGATTTTCTACTACAGTAAGAGTAGGCGGTGGCGGAGGAAGAGGCTCTGGTGGTGGAAACCAAAATCCTGCCGATATGAGAAAGAGAATGGAAGAAAGGGTAAAAGAAGAAGCCAAGAAAAATTCTAATCCAATCGAATTGCAATAAATAAAAAATGCGGCCTTATTTTGAGACCGCATTTTATTTTTTTAATCAGAATAGTTCTGATAAATTATTTTAATAACTGGTTGAATGTATCACCCTGTCTGATATCTCCGGTGTTGTAGCCTTTCATAAACCATTCCTTACGTTGTGCAGATGATCCGTGAGTGAAACTTTCCTGATTGACATAGCCCTGACCTCTTTTCTGAATGTTATCATCTCCAACGGCTTCTGCAGCATCTATGGCAGATTCAATGTCTCCGGGCTCCAGTATATGTTTGCTCTCATTGGTTCTTTTTGCCCAGACTCCGGCATAGAAATCAGCCTGTAATTCTGTAGCAACAGATACTCTGTTCATTTGTTCTTCAGAATACCTTCCGCTTCTTCTTAACGCATCCACTTTTTGAGTAGTTCCTAAAAGAGTCTGCACATGGTGGCCTACTTCATGCGCAAGAACGTAGGCTACTGTAAATTCTGTTACTTTAGCCCCGAATTTTTGCTGAAGCTCTCCGAAGAAACTCATATCCATATAAACTTTCTGATCAGCAGGGCAATAGAAAGGTCCCATAGCAGATTGAGCTGTACCGCATGCAGAAGATGTTGTATTTTCGAAAAGAACAATTCCGGGATCGGTATAGGTCATTCCGTTTTCTGTGAAAATCTGATTCCAGGTCTGACTATTCCATGCATCCATCATTTTGACCATTTCTCCGATTTGTTTTTCACCGGCTGTAAGCTCTCTTTGTTCTCCGGAATTTCCGGAAGACTGCATACTGCCGGAATTCAAAATACCGGATGGGTCACCTCCCAAAAAGAATACAATAGCTGCTATAATTAAAGTTCCAAGTCCTCCGCCTACAATCATACCACCACTTCCACCTCCGGAACCACGGCGGTCATCAACGTTTCCGCCTCTGTCGTCTGTCCATTTCATAGTAATAAATTTATTCGTTAATTTAAATATTTTGCTTCAAACTTTACGCTAAAAATATTTAGATATTTATCTGTTAAGTTTTTTTGTTTTGAGCCAGTAGGATGTAGACTGATATGCTGATACCGCATCATCTACCAGTTTCTGGTCTGGATTTTTTAATAATTTTTCGTCATAATACAGCTTAAAAGCCGGAGCCAGATCGCTTTTTTCCAGTTCCAAAGAATATTGTTTTACCTTTTTTACCGGGGAAATAATGGTGAGGCGCCCGTCTTTTATAAAACCAAGATCCTGATAGGTTGCAACATAAGCCTTAGGCTGGAATTCCGTTTTGAATACATCCTGTCCTAAAAATTTAGACTGATAGCTGAAATTTAATAATCCCAAAAGAGTAGGCATCACATCTATCTGAGACATTAATCCATCAAATTTTTGAGGCTGAACAAACCCTTCAGAGAAAATCATCGCTGGAATTCTGTATTTATCCATCGGAAGCTCTGTTTTTCCGGCGCTCGATGCACAGTGGTCTGCAATGATAACAAAAACAGTGTTTTTATACCAATCCTGTTTCTTAGCCATGTCAAAAAACAGTTTAAGGGAATAGTCTGTATATTTTACACCGCCTTCACGGGATTTCGCAGTTCCCGGAATATCTATTCTTCCGTCAGGATATGTAAAGGGTCTGTGATTGGAAACGGTCATCCAGTGATTGAAAAACGGTTTCCCTGATTTTGATTCAGCATTCATCACCTGAATTGCTTTTTTAGCCATATCTTCATCAGCCACTCCCCAGACATTGGCAAAAGTGATTTCTTCAGGCTTAAAATTATTTCGGTCTACAATTCCGTAGCCATTTCCACCAAAGAAGTCCTGCATATTATCAAAATAGCTGTATCCGCCATATAAAAACTTAACATCATACCCTTTGGATTTGAATACATGGCCGGTTGTAAATTTGTTTTTATTGTCATCTCTTTTGATGATACTTTCTCCGGCAGTGGGTGGAATACACAATGTTAAAGCTTCCAGCCCGCGTACCGTTCTGTTTCCTGTAGCATACAGATTGGTAAACATCAGTGACTTGTCTGCAAGGCTGTCAAGGAAAGGGGTGATTTTTTGTGTATTTCCATAATGCTCCATGAAATCTGCGGAAAGACTTTCAATAGAAATCAATACAACATTTTTCTTCATTTCAGGCTGTTCAGCAACAATATTTCTTGATAATGTCGGCTGTGCATACTGGCTTAAAAACATCTTTTCGGCCTGCTGTTGATTGATCTGAGAATAAAACTGGAAGTAATCCAGTTCATTATGAGTAAAAGCCCAGTAGAACTTAGGCAGTCCATTGGCCTCAATTTCGTCGGCAAAAACATTGTCTGACCTGATTTGCATCAGAGAAGGAATGGCCAGTGCACTAAGGGCACAAAGTACCATAAAACTACCAAGAAGAACCATTTTTTGTTTAAAATCCGGAAGCTCCAGCAGCTCATCTTTTGTTTTCTTATAAATGAACCATGTGATGGTAAGTGTAACGATCATTATCCCTGAAAACAACGGAACAACAGGGTAGCTTTCCATGATATTTCCAATAACTTCGTTGGTATAAATCAGATAGTCTACTGCAATAAAGTTATAACGAACTCCGAATTCATTATAAAAGAAGTATTCACTTACTCCATTAAAAATAATCAGAAGAACGTATAAAAATAATGTAATGAAATATAAGATGTTACGAATCTTTATTCTTTGAGTAGGAAGCAAAAGCATCAATCCGAAGAAAAGGGTTTTTATTCCAACAAAAACAAGCGCTATCTCCATGATGGAGCCTCCATATTGCTTGAAAATATTGTTAGGAATAAGCCATATGTAAAGGAAGAATAAAACCAGCGCTCCCAGAATAATGTAACCGTAAGGTTTTTTATATTTTGAATTGGAAAGGAAGAGAAAATAAAGTGCGAGAATAGAACTGGCAAGAACAAATACAAAAATATCATTCACCAGGCCTATTAACAGGACTTTGATGACCTCAAAAAATCCAAAGCTGGCTGTGGTAATAGGATGAAAAAAGAATACTGTTCTTATTATCAATGAAATAATAAGGTAGAAAATTCCTAAATATAGGAACGGTTTTATTTTGCTTAAAAACATGTATTTACTGTTTTTATTAGTTTTCACAAAGATAGTTTTTGTACAGAACTTTTGATAGAAAAAAACAAAAACATCCTTATTATTAGTAAGATTTATGATTTACAAGAGCAAAAAAAGGACTATTAAAAAATAGTCCCAATATATTGTTAAGGTAATCTGCTGTTAAGAGTGTCCGAAACCGATATTTCCTTTTTTATCAGATAATTTCTTTTTGAAATCAATCATTCTCAAAGCAGTAACAGCCGCTTCTACACCTTTATTCCCAAGGTCTCCACCGCTTCTTGCGATAGATTGCTCTTTCGTATCATCTGTCAATACACAGAAAATAGTAGGAGTATCTGTCATAATGTTACAGTCTTTGATTCCCTGTGCTACTGCAGAACACACATAGTCAAAATGAGGTGTTTCTCCACGGATCACGCATCCTATAGAAATTACTGCATCATATTTTCTTTCTTTGCAAAGCTGCATGCTTGCATAGTTGAGTTCAAAAGCTCCCGGAACAGGGAAAAGTTTAATGTTTTCAGGTTTTACCCCTTCTTTTTCAAGAATTTCCAAAGCTGCATCACGAAGATTGTACGTTACAAAATCATTCCACTCAGAAAAAACAATGCCGATAGAAAAATCTTCGGCATTAGTTATATGAAGTGGCTTGTAATCGGAAAGATTAACTGTTGCCATTTTTTAATTTAAGTATTTAGTCATTTCAATATAAGAATCAGACATTCCGTTGTCATAGTCCTGATATTTCTCGTCAATTGCAGAGAAGTATTTTTTAGCTTCTGCATTTTTCTTTAATCCTAAAGCAAGGATACCTGCTTTTCTTGTAAAGTAGTATGTTGTATAAGGATCATCAGAAGCAGTTGCTGCTTTGTCTAATAAGGCTAAAGCTTCATCGTTTTTGTTAAGTCCTGATTTTGCATCTGCCATAGCTCCGAATTTCATGGCTACTAAGGTTTTGTTATCAGATGAAAATTGATCTAAAAGATCATAAGCTTCCTGGAATTTTCCTTCTTTGAACTTTAATAAGCCTGCATTATAAGATGAAAGTTTACCGATTTTAGTTGAAGAATACTCGTTATATGTACCTACAAAACCAGGGTTAGCGGCAGATTTTCCACCCAAAGCATCCTTATCTTTACCTTCAGTAAGACTTTTCTGAGCAGAAAGGAAACTTTTCACAGCTTCAGCGTTCTTTGGAGCCACTACAAATTGCTTGTAAGCGAAGAATCCTAAAACTGCTAAAATTAATGCTCCAAATACAAAACCTAGAGGCTTTGAATATTTTTCAACAAATCTTTCAGTGTTTAAAGCTTCTCTGTCAAGGTCTTTAAAGAACTCAACCGTTTCTTTACCTTCTTGCTCGTTCTGAGCACTCTTTCCCAATTTTGCCATAAGTTTTTAAAAATTGAAATGCAAATTTAATTGTTTCTGAGAGATTTACAAAATACTTTATTGGTATTATTATGTAAATGTTGTGAATTTGTTGTTATTTCCCTTAAAAACAGTTCGGCTCCGCCCGGCATGACAAAATATTTATAATGATTGACACACTGAGCGGAGCCGGAATTTATTGTATAAGCTGAATTTTAATACCCTAAAATATGGTATACCTCTGCACCAAATTTTTTAAGCTTTTCATCACCATTCAAATCTTTTAAGCCAATAAGGAAGCTGAATTGGGAAACAGTTGCTCCCTGTTTTTCTACCAATTTAGCAGCTGCTTCAGTAGTTCCTCCGGTTGCTAAAAGATCATCATGAATCAAAATTCTTTGTCCGGGCTTTATTTGTCCTTCACGGGTTTCAATAATGGCACTTCCGTATTCCAGGTCATATTTTTCTGAAATAACGGGAGGAGGTAGTTTCCCTGCTTTTCTGATCAGAATGAACGGAACTTCCAATGCTACGGCAATAGCGATTCCAAACAAATAACCACGACTTTCAATTCCGCAGACTGCATCTACCTTTCCTTTACTGAAGCCTGCAAGATCTGCAATCACGTCTTCGTATAGTTTCGGATTTAAAAAGATAGGTGAAATATCCTTGAACTGTATTCCCGGAATCGGAAAATCAGGGATATTTTCAATTGTTTCTTCTAATTTTTTGATCAGTTCTGCTGAAGCCATTTATTAATTGATTTTATAGCTGGAAATTTTCCAGTCTCCGTTTACATTTTTAAGCCCGAAAGTTACTTTTAGAGAAGTAGTCTTCCCGCTTTTATCCGTTACATCATAGGTAGCATTTACGCTTGCACTGTTAGCTGTGGTTCCGCTTGTCGTAATATTCTTTACGCTTACATTTTTCACAGCTCCAAAACCTGAATTAGGGTTAGAGAAAGACTCATAGCTTCCCCAGCTTGGATTGCTGGCTGTTTCGTAAGCTGCTTTTAAGTTTTGAGAACTTACGCTGTTCAAAAATTTGCTTACTGTATTTTTAGGATCTGCAGCTGGCTGTTTTGGAGCAGCTGGTGCTGATGGAGTAGCTGTTGCAGGATCTGTAGTTGTTCCAGTGGTTGCAGATGGATTATTAGGATCTATTACAGCATTCGGTTGTTCCGGTACGGCTGTTGTATCGGTTTTAGGAATTGCAGGAACTTTCAGGGCTGCTGCATTCACATCAAGACCGATTTTTGACATTTTGAAAGTTTTCGCAGTTGTTTTAACAGAAACCGTGATGTCGATTTTGTTATCTACCACTTTTGCTGCCGGAATAGAGGAGAACTTCAGGTTGAATCCTTTAAAGTTATTATCCTGCATCAGGTTTTTAGCGGTAGCAAGTCTTACTCCGTTACTGAATACTTCAAGGGTTGCTTCCAGACCTGCTCCTGTGAAAGATACGGGGTTTCCTGCAGCATCCACAAGTCTTGGTACAATTTGAATGGCAGTAGGAGCTCCGGAACCGTCATCGCCTGTAGGTCTTGTAATAAGGCTTAGTGATCCTGCTTTTACGTCATTAGGATCGCTTTCTTTAGCTTTATCATCTCCGAAGATATTCATTTCTCCGAGTGATGGCGGGGCAGTACTGGCCCATTCTATTCCGTTTTTCTGCGCAACTTCGTCAGCCAAAGACATAATTTCAGGAACTTTTTTTCCATTGATCAGTTTTCCAAGGGCTTTTAGCTCGTTTATATCACCATCAGCTTCCACGCCAAATGTTTTAAGGATATAAAGAGCCTCATTAAACTTAATCTGTTTAATGGTAGGTAAACTGGAAGTCATATCATTGATACTTGACTGCAGTGTTTTAGTATTCGTAGCATCTACATGATCTTTCTTACATGCTGTAAAAAGCAACAGACTGAAAACAAGTAGAAAAGAAAACTTTTTCATTTTTATTTGGTTTGTTGCAAATTTAATAAAACCTTTATTAATACTGGATTTTATTTTTTACTTTATGTTTTTTGCTTAATTATTAGTCTTTTCCGGGAATAGGTGCTGTTCTTTTAATTTTAGAATTCAATCGGGATATTTGCAGCATGGAAAGTAGTGCTGAACATAGTTTCAATTATTTTTTATTGGTTTGTTCTTTTAGATCACCTTTGAAAAAACTGCTGAAAATAGTCTGCATATTGGGAAATGATGAATCCTGCCAGTAGGATGTTTTGTAATTGCTGTTGTCTTTATCAAACTTTACTTTTTCTATATCGTTATCGTTGCTGAAATTAAGTTCTGTTGGATAAAAATTAGTATAAAGTGTTATCTGATTGTAATTGGGCTCACTTTTATGTTTCAGTTTTACAAAAACCAGTTCATTATATTCCAGGAAATCTTTCAGAGTCTTTTCTGATCCTTTTTCAAAAGACATGTTTAAAATTGTTTTTATATCGTAAAATCTATATCCAAAGAATGAAAATTCTTTATCCTGAAGGGCAGCACCAGTTACCTCTATTTGATCTTTACGTTCACCCTTCAACTCTTTAATAGTATTTCTTTTTGTTTTATATTCTTCCGGGTTTCCAACATTTTTAAGTTTTGGAAGCTCCAGAGAATTGCTATAATCCCATTTTGAAGTTTCTTTTTTTTCATTTTTAGATTCTGCCAGTCTGAAAACTCTGTACTGTTCTACATTGGTACTTTTCAGTTTTTTAGATTTATTATCAAAAATGTAGGTTACGATTCCGTCTGCATAGCTATTCAGTTTATTGTTTACCGTTACATAAGCATTAAAATTTCCCCTGATGAAAATGTATTTGGCGGGTTTGCTGTTTTTGATAACAACTGTTTCAATTTCTTTTACCTGGTCATTGATTTTAATGACTGGCTGGTCAAAATCGGAATAGGATAGTGTGGCAACCGGAAAATTATTGTAAATCAGCTGAAATTTTTCCTGGGTAGGTGACAGCGACTGTTTGTCAATCCTGCCATCAATATCAGAGTAGGCAAGTATGCTTCCGTCTTTACCAAATACGGAAACTCTGGGAAGTGGGGTATTATTTTTTTCAGAGACAAAAGTAATGATCTGTGCATTTGTGAATACAGAGATCAGACAGAACAGAAGGTAAACAAAGTGAATTTTTTTCATTGCAGTATTTTGTTTTTGGTGTTAATAATAAAACAGACTTTTATATAGAGACGGGAAAAACAGAAAATGGTTGCCCGAAAATTATTTACGTCATTGCATAAAAAAAGACTGATTGTTTAACAATCAGTCTTTTATAATTTTATTTTGTTACAAGTCCTTAGAAAGGATACTCATAAATTTCAGATTCGTGTAAGAATGGGTTTCCTGTAGGAATCAACTTCAGTTTAGATAAAGCTGAAAGTACAGTAAACATAAATAGTCCAGCTACGAATAGAACTGCTCCCAGGATTAATAAGAATACTTCAGGAGTGTTCCAGTATGGTCCTACCGTTCCCGGCATTACCATGTTGAAGTAATCTAAAAGGTGTCCTAAGATAACTACTACAGCCATTGTGGTAACTACTTTATAGTTTCTCTTGATGCTGCTGCTCACTAATACCAATAGTGGTAATAAGAAGTTAACAATCAGCATTGGTAAAAACGTAGTACCGTAGTGCTGGAATCTACCGAAGAAGTAGTTAACCTCTTCCGGAACGTTTGCATACCAGTAAAGCATGAACTGAGCGAACCATGTATATGTCCAAAGCATACTTGTAGCGAAAAGGAAAACTCCTAAATCGTGTAAGTGGTTGTCATTGAACTGTGGTAAGAAACCATTTTTCTTAAGATAAACACTTAATAAGATGATTACAGCAATACCACTTGAAAGGCAGCTAACCATTGAATACCAGATGTACATTGTAGAGTACCAGTGAGGGTCAATAGACATCAACCAGTCCCAAGCCCAAGCTGCAGAAGCAAATCCGAAGAATACGATATAACCTACTGCCCATCTGTAAAGGAATTGATACTCAACTTTAGATTTAGTCTCATCTACTTTTTTAGACTGAGCTTTCAGTTTCCAAGCAAAGAAAGAAGCACCAATCACATAGATTAAAGTTCTTATTGCATAGAAAGGAATATTTAAGAATCTTTTCTTTTCAAATAGGATCACGTCAAAATGAGCGGACTCTGGATTTGTCAATTCAGGGTCCATCCAGTGGAATAAATGACCATTATGAGTGATATTTAAGATCATTAAGATAACCAGAATTGCACCACCGTAAGGAATATAAGAAGCAATAGCCTCCATTACTCTTGTGATGATAATAGGCCATCCTGCGTGAGCTGCGTGCTGAATACAGTAGAAGAACAGTACAGCGCAACTTACTCCAAAGAAAAAGACTGCTACAAAGTGCAGCGATGCTAATGGCTGGTTGTGAACCTGAAGCTCAGCATGCTCTAAATGAGCTGCGTGATCCTGTGGTCCAACCATTTCACTTGAGTGTGTAGGAGCATCATGACCAGAAGCATGAACAGCTTCCATCATGTGTTCTATTTTCTCAGTAGAAATTCCTTTGTTCATAAAGAAACCAATACCGAAAAGAACTAAACCTACAACAAGAAGTATTATAGAAGTTGATTTTAATTTTGGTGAAAAACTATACATTTCTTTTCTTATTTTTTAGTTTCGGTAGTCGTTTCAGTTGTTGCTGGTGCCGCCGCTGTAGCTGCTGCCGGTGCTGCTGCTCCTTTTTTGAAAGCACTCATCACATACAATGCCACTCTCCATCTGTCTCCTGCGTTCAGTTGTCCCGCATAAGATCCCATTGCATTTCTACCGTTTGTTAATACATAATGAACAGATCCTACAGTAATTTCTCTGTCTGCATAGTTGGGTACTCCAGAGAATGCCCCACTTTGTACGATAGGTCCTTGTCCGTCGCCTCCTGTTCCGTGACATGCCGCACAAGTGTGATCAAACAAGATTTTTCCTCTTTCAATATCCTTAGCTGCATTAGCCGGGTTTAGAGGAGATACTGTAAGTTTTTTAGAAGCGTCATACCCTGCGTTGTACTCGTCAACATTTTTAGGTAGTAAGCTTTCTTCAAAAACGCCATCTTTATTTTGAGCAACTGATCCTTCTACTGGAGAAAGACCTGTTGCACCACTATTTTTAACAAAAGCAGGAATTTCATTTTCATGATCTGAATAAGCATCCTGTGCTTTCATCAATGGATCATAAGCTACCGGAAAATACATGTCCGGGAAATATACCAGCGGAGTATTCTCCTTTGGTCCGCAAGAGTTAAGTAAAACCGTTGTTAAACCTAAAACTGCTGTAATTTTTAATACATTCTTTTTCATTTTAAGCGTCTTTAACAGTTATTTCTTCAACTCCAGTTTCAATAAGCAACTGTTTTACAGATTCTACATCTTCAGTTACAAATTCCATCATGAATTTATCATCAGTAGTTCTCGGGTCTGGGTTCTGAGCAGGAGCTCCCGGATACATTTTGTTTCTAACCAAGAAAGTTAAAGACATCATGTGAGCAGCACAGAATACCATTAATTCAAACATTGGAACTACGAATGCCGGCATGTTGTGTGCCCAGTCAAAAGCTGGTTTACCACCGATATTCTGCGGCCAGTCATGATTCATCACATACCAAGTTACAGTAGCACCGATAGTAACACCGTAAAGAGCATATAAGAAAGCGGCATCAGAAATTCTGGTTTTCTTTAACCCTAAAGCCTTGTCTAGTCCGTGAACCGGAAACGGAGTATATACTTCGTTTATCGCGATTCCTTTATCGTTGAATGCCTTAACGCCGTTCATTAAATCGTCGTCGTCAGCATAAAGTCCGTATACAATTTTAGTGGTGCTCATCTCCTTCTTTTGCTTTATAAGTTTCACCTGAGATTTTCAAAATCGATTTTAATTCAGCCTGTGCAATTACAGGGAATGTTCTTGCGTATAATAAGAATAATACAGAGAAGAATCCGATAGTTCCTAAATATACACCCACATCAATGATCGTTGGCTTAAACATTGTCCATGATCCTGGTAAGTAGTCTCTTGAAAGGTTGATAACGATGATATCAAAACGCTCAAACCACATACCGATGTTGATAATCAATGCAACAATGAATGTCCAGATAATGTTCGTTCTCGCTCTTTTGAACCAGAAAGAAGCAGGAATAACAAGGTTACAGATGATCAATGACCAGAATGCCCACCAGTAAGGTCCTACAGCAGCACCTGGAGAAAGATATGTAAAATCTTCAAATCTAGATCCTGAGTACCATCCGATGAAATATTCAGTAGCATAAGCTACAGTTACCATACCACCTGTAAGAACGATTACGATGTTCATAATTTCGATATGATACATTGTAATATACTCTTCTAAGTGACAAACTTTTCTTGCAATTAACAATAGTGTCTGTACCATTGCAAATCCTGAGAAGATCGCACCAGCTACGAAATAAGGAGGGTAGATTGTTGAGTGCCATCCTTTAATAACTGAAGTTGCGAAGTCAAAAGATACGGTAGTGTGTACTGAGAATACAAGTGGAGTTGCCAAACCTGCAAGAACCAAAGAAAGTTCTTCGAATCTTTGCCAGTGTTTTGCTTTACCACCCCAACCGAATGCAAGGAATGTATAAATTTTCTTCGTCCAAGGAGTTTTAGCTCTATCTCTGATCATTGCAAAGTCAGGGATAAGTCCCATGAACCAGAATACAGTTGATACTGAGAAATACGTTGAGATTGCAAATACGTCCCAAAGTAGAGGAGAGTTAAAGTTCCCCCAAAGAGAACCGAATTGGTTTGGTAAAGGGAATACCCAGTATCCAACCCAAACTCTACCCATGTGGATTACAGGGAAGATTGCTGCCTGTACAACCGCAAAGATCGTCATCGCCTCTGCAGATCTGTTTACAGACATTCTCCATCTCTGTCTAAATAATAATAATACTGCGGAGATTAGGGTCCCGGCGTGACCGATACCTACCCACCATACGAAGTTGGTAATATCCCAACCCCAGTTAATAGTTCTGTTAAGCCCCCATGCTCCAATACCTGTCCCGATAGTGTAAGCGATACAGCCGAATCCATAGAGGAATAGAACTAGTGCAGCATATAATGAGATCCACCATAATTTACCTGCTCTTTCTTCGATAGGTCGTGCGATATCTTCTGTAATATCGTGATAAGTTTTGTGACCAATAATTAGAGGTTCCCTTATCGGAGCTTCGTAATGTCCTGACATTTTTTACCTATTTATTATTTAAACTTTATTTTTCTACTCTGTTTCTTACTTTAGTATGATAGAACACGTTTGGTTTTGTTCCGATCTCCTCAAGTAAATAATATCTTCTGTTAGATGCATATTGCTCTCTAATTGCAGAATCTTTATCATTCATGTCTCCAAATGTCATTGCTCCGGTAGAACAAGCTTTAGAACAAGCAGTCTGGAATTCTCCATCCTTCACTTTTCTTCCCTCTTTCTTAGCCTCAAGAATAGTATTCTGAGTCATTTGGATACACATTGAACATTTCTCCATTACCCCTCTAGTTCTTACAACTACATCCGGGTTAAGTACCATTCTTCCTAAATCGTTGTTCATGTTGAAATCGAACTTGTCATTTAGGTTATAAGTAAACCAGTTGAAACGTCTTACTTTGTACGGACAGTTGTTTGCACAATATCTTGTACCGATACATCTGTTGTAAGCCATATGGTTTTGACCTTGCTTACCGTGTGAAGTAGCCGCTACCGGACATACAGTTTCACATGGAGCGTGGTTACAGTGCTGACACATTACAGGCTGGAAGATTACATCCGGGTTGTCTGCAGGGTGGTTTAGTGCACCTCCGTCTCCGAAAGCAGTACCATACAATTCAGGTACAGCCATTCCTTCTTTCAATCCTTCGTATACTTCTACTTTTTGTCTTGAAGAATAGTAACGGTCAATTCTTAACCAATACATATCTCTTGACATTCTTACCTCTTCTTTTCCTACTACAGGAACGTTGTTTTCTGCCTGACAAGCAATAATACATGCTCCACAACCAGTACAAGAGTTCAAGTCGATAGATAAGTTGAAGTGAGGACCATCTGTATCATCGAAAGCATCCCAAAGGTCAATTTTTCTTGCTGGAAGTGCTCCACTGATGGTGTGGTATTCCAAAGGCTTATTCCATCCTTTGTGCTCATCATCAAAAGCAACGTTAATGAATTCAGCTAAAGGAACTTCCTTCGCGATCTCATAACGACCCATTAATGTATTTTGAAGCTGGATCCCTGCAAATTCGTGATCTTCTCCTGTCTTCTCGATTTTAACACCTGAAAGAACAAGGTTAGAACCATCAAATAAAGGATAAGCATTTACCCCTGTATCTGCAGTTGCTCCTGAGTTTTTCTTACCATAACCAAGTGCAAGACCTACAGATCCTTCAGCTTGTCCTGGCTGTACAAATACAGGAACGTTTTCTATTTTTACTCCGTTTACAGTAAGGTTTACAATAGAACCATCTAGCTGCATTCTTGCGTTAAGATCATTGTCGATTGCAAATTTCTCTGCGTCTTTAGGAGAAATTGTAAGGTAATTATCCCAAGACATTCTTGTAATTGGGTCAGGTAGTTCTTGCAACCAAGGGTTGTTTGACTGAGTACCATCTCCCATTGAAGTCTTAGTGTATAATACTAATTCTAATTCAGAAGCTTTGAAGTTTCCTAATTCAGCAACAGCTTGTGCAGCGTTTCCACCTGCGTAAGATAAAGTTGCAGCATTTGTAGAAGGGTTGATACCGTTATACAATGCCTTATTGAAAGAAGTACCGCCTAAGAGTGAAGCTGAACTTGCTTTTAGATAATCATAGTAGTTGTTTGCAGCATTGTTTTTACCATTCTTCCAAACCAATAGAGACTCTTCAATCTGTCTTGATTTGTAGATTTTCTGAATAGTAGGCTGCATCAATGAATATACTCCTGTCTGTGGTTCGATATCTCCCCAAGACTCTAGCCAGTTAGCTACAGGAATTACAGCTTTCGCTGCTTTGTACATTTCATTTTTCTTATCTGCTACGGCAATTACGTAAGGAACTTTTGATAAAGACTTTTTGAAATCTTCTCCTTTTGGATGAGAGTAGATAGGATCTACGTTGTTGGTAACTAATACACCAACTTGCCCTCCGTTTACCCATCCCAGGAATTCCTGGTATCTAGCACCGTTAAATTCTTTCAGTAAGTTTGCTTTACCAGTGAAAGCTACTGAACCTAATTTCTGGTTGATTAAGTGCGCTAAAACCTGTGCTCCTTTAGAGCCATCAGCAAAAACAACAGCTTTGCTTCCTTTTGCTTTCAATTCATTAGCAATTTCAGTTGCAGTCTTATCAGAAGTACCACCACCTACGATTGCATTGTAAACTTCAACTAATGTTTTGTTTACAGCACTTGGTTTTAATCTGTATCTTGAGTCAGCATTAGCACCGGTTAATGACATGTTAGATTCCACTTGGATGTGTCTCAACATGCTTGCTCCCGGTTTTCTAGCTGCTGCATAAGAAGTTTCTAAGCTTGAAGCGTTATAGTCTCCTAAGAAATCAGCCTGGAAAGCAACTACCAATTCAGAACCTTTAAGGTCATAAACAGGCAATGCTCTTTGTCCGAATACTTCCTGAGCTGCATCTAATCCTGCAGAATAAGGGAAAGCATCATAAGTTACTAATTCAGCTGTAGGATATTTAGCTTTGAATTCAGCAAATAGCTTTTTGAAAGTTGGTGAAGCAAAAGAGTGTGATAAAACCACAATCTTTTTGCCAGACGCTTTAGCTTCTTCTAAACCTTTAATAACGAAACTGTCTACTTTATCGAAAGTTTCATCTTTACCGTCTAGTTTAGGCTGCTTTACTTTATCATTGTCATAAAGAGAAAGTACACTTGCCTGAGCTCTTGCATTAGTTTTACCTAAATCGCCACCAGCCGGGTTGGGTTCAATTTTGATGGGTCTACCTTCACGGGTTTTTACTAAAACACTAGCAAAGTCGAAACCGTCAAAATATGTTGAAGCGTAATAATTAGGGACTCCCGGAATAATATCATGCGGCTTTACCACATAAGGAATCGTTTTGATTACCGGAGCTTCGCAGGCAGCTAAAGTAACTGCTGCTGTAGAGAATCCTAGTAATTTAAGGAAATCTCTTCTTGAAGTACTTGATCCGTTTTTCTCAGCATCTCCAAGGAAATCTTCTACCGGAATTTCTTCCTGAAACTCTTTAAGAGCCAGCTTACCATTTAAAGCTGGGTCTTTAAGTTCATGAATACTTCTGAATTGTATTTTGTTTGAAGCCATTTATACTTCTAATTTTTTAGTTATTAATAATGACATTTACCACACTCAAGACCTCCAATTGCATCTACAGTGATCTTACCTCCATCTTGTGGATATTGTTTTTTCAACTTGTCATGTAGATTTTTGAAGTACTCTTTATTATAACCGTTGTTCATATCAACCTCAGTCGTTCTGTGGCACTCGATACACCATCCCATAGTAAAGTCGTTAGCCATTTGAACAACATTCATTGTATCAATTTTACCGTGACAAGCTTTACATACAACATCAATTTTGTTGTTAGGATTCTTTTTATTGAAAGAATTGATGATCGCTTGTTCTCCAGCAATTACGTGCTGAGAGTGGTTGAAGTAAACGAAGTCTGGCATGTTGTGGATTCTTGTCCATTCAACCGGTTGTGTTTTTCCTGTGTACTGTTGTTTTGCAGGATCCCAACCTGTCGCAGCGTAGATCTTCTGGATTTCTCCGTCATAGAATGCCTTATCTTTTCCTGGCTCCATGTAGTGATCTGCGTTGTATTCAGAAATTGTTCTGTGACAGTTCATACAAACGTTCATAGAAGGAATTTCAGATACTTTTCCGTATTTAGCACTAGAGTGACATAGCTGACAGTCAATTTTCTGTTCTCCAGCGTGAATTTTGTGAGAGAAGTAGATAGGCTGCTCAGGCTTGTACCCTTTGTAAACCCCAATCCACATCAACCAGTTCCATACTCCATAAGCGGCTAAAATAGCAAGGATTGCTAATAAACCTTTACCAATGTAGTGGAACTTCTCATACATTTCACTGAAAGAACGAACTCTTGTTTCGTTAAGTCCAGCTAAGTCTTCAGATTGACCCAGTTTTACCAATTGTCTTAGTTTTACCAAGATCCAAACCAGTAAAGCTGCGATCGCTAAAAGTGAAATGATAACAACGTTTGTAGTAGTTTTGTCTGCAGGTGCTGCCGCAGTAGCGTCAGTTGCAGGAGTTGCTTCCGGCTTTTTCTCTTCCGGAGCAGGAGGATTAGTCGTGAAAGCTAAAATGTCGTCAATATCCTTATCTGTAAGATTTGGAAAGACCTGCATTTCAGTCTTATTAAACTTTTCAAAAATCTCATTGGCGTATTTATCCCCAGAAGCTCTCAGAGCTTTGTTGTCTTTGATCCACTTGTGAAGCCAATCTTTGTCTACACCACCTTCTGTCTTTACTCGTTCTACAACCCCCTTTAATGGTGGTCCAACAACTTGTTTGTCCAGCGCGTGACATGCAGTACAATTCGCTTTGAAAAGTTTCTCTCCGTTTTTAGGATCGCCGTCTTGCCCGTAAAATGAAGCACTGGTTGATAGCAATAAGCCTATTGCGATCAACGTTTTTTTATAATGCTTTCTCCAACTAATCATTTAAATTATCTTATGTTAGTAAATTATTGAACATTCAATCAATTCGGCAAAAATAATATTTTTAACAGGAATTTAACGGTAAAGCGAAAGGGGAAAATATCATTTACGTTTAATTTGTATTGATTCTAAATAACCAGTTTGGTATAGTTTTTTAATTTGTATAAATTTGCGAAAACAAGTTTAAATGAAAAATTTGATTAAAATATTTTCGATATTATCACTATTTGGTTTTTATAGTATTGAAGCCCAGCAAGTTGTTAAAAAAGATACCCTTTCGGGTACTGAACTTGTTATGACAATGGATTCTAAAATAAATGCAGCCTTGGAAGGAATTGAAGGAAAATGTGCTAAAGTTACTCCTGCAAATTATCCCAAAGATTCCGGATCTAATGATATTGGAGTTTCTACAGGGATCAATACAAAACCTCCAAAGATTTTTGTGCCGAGCAGAGAACTTACCAATGCTGAAATCTGCAAGAAGAATCCTAGAATTTTAGGTTTTAAAATTCAGATTACCACTGTGAAAAGTAATGAAGAAGCCAATGAAGTAAAGTCTTATTTCAGAAAAAGATTCCCTAATCTTAAAGTGGAGACGGATGCTTCTTTAAGACCTAACTACAAGATTTTGGCAGGAAGTTATTTCACAAAACAAAGTGCAGCGAGTGATCTTTCGAGAATCAGAGAGTATTTCAAATCTGCAGTAGCCGTACAGTACAGAATTTTCTGTGCGGAAGCAAAATAGAATTGAATTCATTTCAACATAAAAACAAAAAAGCTGAGAAATTTTCTCAGCTTTTTTTATTGGTAATAGGTTTCCATAAACCAGAAAAATTCAGCCATTCGAAATAAATTGTTGGCCAGTAGATAAACAAATAATGAGATCACAGTTAATGTTAAAACTGACATTATTTTCGGGGACGATCTGTAGGCATAAAAAAGCCATCCCAAAAGAAGTGGGTACACGAAAACAAAATGTCCTCCATAGATAGATGAAGTATGAAGTCCAAATCTCATCACACAATGGATTACAATGTCAACGAAAAAAGAAATGGCAATAACCTGAACCCATTTATTTTTGAAATTTTTAAAATAACTCCAAATAATCAGAACCAATAATATGGCTATAAAAAAGTAAGGAAAAGGAGAAGAATAAAGGTCCATATAAAGCCCTTTGAAGTCGAATCCCTTCATATTGTGTTTATCCGAAATAATAAATCCCGGAAAAAGAATATTACCTCCGAAAAAGAAAGAAAGAATCATATCCCAGGTCGGCATTGACTCTACATTAGAGAATTTTTCGTACTGCTGGTTGGTCTTGGAAAAAATATTCTGATATTTAAAATCAATTCTGTTCAAATAAAGCAGTACAAAACAAATTACGGCAACAGTTATCCTAAACACTGCATTTCCGAATTTTTTCCAGTCTCTGAAAAGATTTTTTTCAAAAAGGAGGGGAATAAAAACTTTTACAAAATTGGTAATCGTAAGCCCGCCGATGGTAATTCCTGCAAGCGAAAGAGCAATTGCAGGTGTTTTTTCTTCCTTTCTGAGTTTTATAGCTGAATAATAATTGTATAACGAGAGTAAAAACAGGGTATAGGTGAAGTTTTCCGGAGTAAAGGACAATATGATATTGGTTGAAAAAACTCCAAAAAACAAAATGATTAAGCCACTTAACCATAGTGGGAGACAGATAATGTTCTTTAAATATTTAAAAACCTGAACAATGTTTAAGCTGATGATGATATTGCTGAGCCAGGCCAGTGTAAGCCTGAAGTTGGCATCCATTTTTCCGCCCGAAATGAATAATGAAAATTCTCTTACCCAATTGAAAAAATAATAGGATAGAGGGTGTCTTTCAAAGCTTCCTCCTGTCATAAGGATAGATTTGTTATCAAAACTGAAATATGCATCCCATGGAATTCTGCTGTCAAATATAATCCTGTAATGAAGGGCAATATATGAGCCTAAAATTCCATAGCAGGTCATAAAAAAGAGAAAAACTGCCAGTTCGGTGTAAGTGGAAGGGAAAATCAATTTAAAGAAATTGATGATTTTTGTTTTGATAAAAGACACGTGTCAGATTTTTTGCAAAAGTAAAATAAAAAAACCACCAAAGCTGGTGGTTGTGTAAAGATTGTATAAACGTTGTTATTGTTTGATTACTTTTTCTGTTTTCGAAGTTCCGTCAGAGAAGTCTACTTTTAATAGGTAGTTTCCTTTTGGAAGTGAAGAGATATCTAATCTTTCAGAAGTATTATTGAATACAGATTTTCCGCTCGCATCAATTACGGTAGCAGATTTGATTTTTTTATCTGTTTTGATGTTGATTTCTCCTCTTGTTGGGTTTGGATAGATATCAGTGATATCTTTAGCTTTAGCACTTGTTTCCTGGGTAGATAGTGTAGCACTTGATAAAACCTGTACATCATCTATTGAAAGGCTGTCTGCATCATTAGCAACATAATGGAATCTGAATTTAACATTTGCCTGCCCGGCATAAGGAGTTAAACTCACTGTAATTGCCAATGTTTCATAATCAATAAAGAATCCATAGTCTTCTTCAACCCATACCTGGTTCCATGTAGTTCCTCCGTCTGTGGATACTTCTACTTTTAAGTCTCCGTTAGGGTTGGGATCAACCATGTATTCATAGCCTATTTTGGCATTAAATTTCAGTACTGGGTTTGTTGTTCCTACTAAGCTGAAAGAAGGACTTGTTAAATGAGCGTCCTGTGCTTGGGCGATCCATCCGATCCCTGCAGATTTTCCTCCCGTGATATTAAATGTAAGCTGTCCGGATGCATTGAAGATAGTTGTTGTAAAACCCCAGGGTCTGGATGCTACATTTGTGCCTGTTGTCCATCCTGTAGGAGGAAATGTCGTACCTTGGAAAGTCTCTGAGAGAATTTGTGCATTCCCAAATATGAAAGAGACTAAGAACATGAATAGTAATTTTGTTTTCATTTGTTTTGGTTTTGAAGTTGTTAGTAAATGTAATAAAAAAATGAAAATAATTACTTTTTTTTGTGCTATTTGTGAATATTTATTATTTATGAGCTGCATGAAAGGGTTGAGCATCCCGCAGTGTCATCGTAGCCGGATGGTCTTTTTACAGAGAACTCAGGGTATATTTCCTGATAAGGAAATTGTAAAGCTTTGGTGAGTTTTTCCAGCATTTCTTTTTTGCCGTTACTGATCTCTTCAATGCATTCGTAAAGAAGATAGTTTCTCAGGATGAATTTTGGGTTTGTCTTTTCCATCAGGGCTAATGAAGCCTCTTTTGATATAGAATTTAAATCTAACCTTGCTTTATAACTCTTAATGAAATTATTAAGTTTTTCCAGCATTTGATCATTCAAAAGGTTATAAGAAACCTTTTTAAAATGTTCTTTTATGTCAGTCTCCGGAGTTATTTTTTGCAGTTGACTGAAAAACAGGGTGTAGTCTAGCTGAAGTTCCTGCATTAATCCCTGCCAGTTGGTGAAAAAATCCTCATCTTCTTTTTGAAGCTGATCAAATCCGAATTTTTTACAAAGCATCTGGTCATGAGCCTCCCAGAAATACGTTCCAAAATTATTTAAAGTGTCTTCTAAAAACTTTTCATCTTTAATTAAGGGATGAAGGGCATTAGCAAGCTGCCAAAGATTCCATTGGGCAATCTGTCCCTGTTTTCCGAATGCGTATCTTCTTCCCGGAAGGTCTGTGGTATTAGGGGTGAAATTCAAATCGTATTCATCCATCATGGAGTAAGGTCCATAATCAATAGTTAATCCCAGAACAGACATGTTGTCCGTATTCATCACTCCATGTACAAATCCTACTCTGAACCATTCCACCATTAAGTCTGCGGTACGGGTACAGATATTTTGAAAGAAATCTCTGTATCTCTGACTGTCTGATGATGTGATTTCCGGAAAATAATTTTCAATGGTAAAATCGGCAAGTTCCTGCAGACTGTTGTATTCTCTTTGAGCAGACATCAGCTCAAAATGTCCAAAGCGCAGGAAGCTTTCAGCGGTTCTGATAACTACTGCTCCTTTTTCAAGCTGAGGATTTCCGCTGTACATAATATCACGCATTACGTCTTCGCCCGTAAAAGCCAGACTGAGTGCTCTTGTTGTAGGAACTCCCAAATGATGCATCGCCTCACTCATCAAATATTCCCTTACAGAAGACCTCAATACGGCTCTTCCGTCAGCATGTCTGGAATAAGGAGTTGCTCCTGCACCTTTCCATTGGATTTCTGTCTTTTTCCCGGCTTCATTTGTGATTTCACCTGCAAGTATTGCTCTTCCGTCTCCGAGTTGTCCTGCCCAGTTTCCAAATTGATGTCCTGCATAAGCTGTAGCATAGGTTTTAACGTTTTCCGGGAGGTTATTTCCCACCAGAAAGTCCAGATCTTTATCTTCAAATTTTCCCAATCCTATTTCTTTGGACAGGATTTCATTAAAAGCAATCAATTCAGGTTGGTTAAAACCAGCAGGTTTGATGGTAGCAAATAAAACCTTTGGGGTGTTTCTCTGCATAGGGTTGTTTGAAAAATCACCTGGGAAATTCTCGATAAATGGTTGTCTGATACGTTCGATATTCATGCTTCAAAGGTATTAATTATAAAAGAAAAGACCTTCCAAATTATTGAAAGGTCTTGTGTATTTCTAAAAGAGAATTTATTTATTGAAATCTACTTCATCATTGGAATGAAGATTTTCATTGATGTTGTCCTCTTTCTTTTCTGTTGGTTTTTTAGGCGTAGGATCTGCCGGTCTTGGATTTTTGATCTCATCGATCGTCTGAAGACTTCCGTCATCTCCATATCCTCCGCTTAATCCTTTAAGGTTTGAACAGCCGTCTTTCCAATCGGAAGGTTTAACAAACTTATCATCAGGAGTAATTCCTAAGCTTTTATCTGCCCATACTTTCTTCATGAAAATTGCCCAGATCGGCAATGCCATTTTTGCACCCTGACCTTCACCGGTTCCAAAGAAGTGAGTTGCTCTGTCTTCCCATCCAACCCATGCTCCGGTTGCCAGCTTTGGCGTAATTCCCATAAACCATCCGTCGGAGTTGTTCTGAGTTGTTCCTGTTTTAGCAGCAATTTCTACTGCTTTTGAAATTCCTCTTCTTCCCAGCTCTCCGGAAGCGGTTCCGTATTGTGCAACCCCTTTCATCAGTTCAATCATGGTGTAGGCATACATTGGGTTCATAACCTCTTTTGGTTCTACATTTACTTCCTTGATTACCCTACCGTTGGCATCTTCAATTCTCCAGATCATTTCCGGCTTATTGTGGTTACCATAGTTGGCGAAAGTACTGTAAGCACCAAGCATTTCATAAATAGTAATGTCGGATGAACCTAAAGCGATTGTATTGTTTCTCGGAATATCTTCTGTTACACCCAGATCTCTTGCGGTCTGGATAACAGCATCTACTCCTGTCATTTCAATAAGTCTTGCAGCAACAGGGTTTTGAGAGTGTGCCAATGCATCTTTTAAAGTAAGCATTCCTCCTCTTCCCGGTACATGCCATCCGTTATGATCATAAGTTCCGTTAGAAACAGCCGAACAAGGAGTCATTCCCAGTTTCATGATCGCAGTGGCATACACGAAAGGTTTGAAGGTAGATCCTACCTGTCTTTTCCCTTGTTTGATATGGTCATACTGGAAATGCTGCCAGTCAATACCTCCTACCCAGGCTTTGATCTCCCCGGTTCCCGGAACCATAGACATCAGACCTGCCTGTGCAATTTGTTTGTGGTATCTGATAGAATCCCAAGGAGACATTTCAACTTCTTCTTCGCCATTCCAAGTGAATCTTGAAGTTTTGATTGGCTTTTTGAATTCCATCATAATGGAGTCTTCCGGCATCCCGTCAGCTTTTAACAGCTTGTATCGTCCGGTTCTTTTCATAGCCTGAAGCATCACATCTTTGATCTGTTTATCATTAAGATAGTAGAAAGGTCTGTTCTTTCTTCCTCTTTGTTCTGCGTCAAATCTTTTTTGAAGATCCGTTAAGTGTTCTTTGATTGATTCTTCTGCATACTTCTGCATCTTAGAATCAAGAGTAACATATATTTTTAAACCGTCTTTGTAAAGGTTAAGTTTTTTGCCGGTTTCTTTTTCATGAGTTTCAAGATATTTATCAATCTCTTTTCTCAGATAGAATTTGTAATAAGCCGAATATCCGTCAGTGATACTTTTAATAGGATGGAAGTCTACTTCGATAGGAGTGTTGGCTGCTTTTTCATAAGTGGCAGCATCAATATATCCGGTTTTCTGCATCTGATCCAATACAACATTCCTTCTTTCTTTTGCCTTTTCAGGGTATCTGTAAGGATTATTTTTTCTTGGATTTTCAAGCATTGCTACAAAGGTTGCCGCTTCAGGTAATGTAAGTTCCGAAGTCTTTTTGTTAAAATAAACTCTGGAAGCCATTTCAATACCGTTAGCGTTGAAAAGGAAATCAAATTTATTGAAATAAAGAGTGACAATTTCTTCTTTAGTATATCTTTTCTCAAGGCTTACTGCTACTACCCATTCTTTTAATTTCTGGAATGCTCTTTCAACTTTATTTTGAGAAGCATTTCCTGTGAAAAGAAGTTTTGCCAGCTGCTGGGTAATCGTAGAACCACCACCACGGCCGCCGCCATATGCCACGGCTCTGGCAATAGAATATAAGTCGATTCCCGAATGTTCTTTGAAACGCTCATCTTCTTTAGCCTGAAGGGCATAGATAAGGTAAGGAGGAAGATCCTTATAAACGATAGGCTGTGTTTTTTCCTTTTCGAATTTACCCAGCATCACTCCGTCTGAAGAAATAATTTCTGAAGCGACAAAGATATCAGGGTTTTCAAGTTCTTTTACATCAGGCATTTCCCCAAGAAATCCTTGAGAAACTGCAAAGAAAAGTCCTGAAATTCCCAAAACTACCGCAACGAGTCCAATCCAAATAAATGAAACCCATTTTCTCCAGGAGGTATCTTTCTTTTTTTTAGGAGGCAGGGGAAATGTTTTCCCCTTATTTCCTGCATTTTTTTTGTTTTCTTCCATGTATGGTTACGGTTTAGCCGTTTCTATTTTTACCCCAATATCCTCAATTCCCGAAAGGTTGTCATTTCTCATTGCCTGAGTCAGACCGATTTCATATTTTCCTTTTCCCGGAAACTGATATTTCAGTTTATACTGAAACAAAGTTTCCTTTGTATCACCAAAGCCTGTACCAAGCCATTCTCCATTGGGTTTTGCCAGTACATAATTCAAGGTATCAGTTTCCTTTTTTTTGTTCTGGAGATTGGTGAAATTCACAATGAATCTTATATTGCTGTAAGGATAACTATTGTTGTTTCTTACAACAAATATAATATTTTTAGGATTCTGCGGATCTGAAATTTCAAGATTAAATTTTTGCTCATTTTTCTTATTCCATTTGTTGTCAACGGAATTCATGATGACATCTCCTCCTGAGGAAGAGTTACAGCTAAAGAAAAGGATAAGGGAAAATAATCCTAAAATTTTATGCATTATTATCTTTTTTTGGAGGATATTTCTTTTTAAATTTCTTCTTGTTCGGGTTGCTTTGTGGCTTGTTGTCAGCGTCAGAATTGCCTTCTGCTTTTTCCACAGGCCCTTTTTGCTGAGGATGTTGTTTTTGAGGTCTTGGCTGGTTTCCAGATTGAGCATTAGGGTTTTCGGGTTTTTCAGATCTTTCCGGTCTGTTTCTTTTTTGCCCTTGTGGCTGGCCTTGTTGTCCCTGTTGGTGATTGTTTTGCTTATTCTGATTGTTTCTGTTCCTGTTTCCTCTGTTTTTCTTTTCAAAACGATCCACACTGTTTTCCTGAATCAAATCAATATTTTGAGCGGAAGCTTCTGGTTGTTTCAAGTCTTCCAGAGGAAGTATTTTTTCTCCTCTTTTATTTTTTGAAATCAGTTTTTTAACAAGGTCGATATCAAAATCATACCATGCCATTGAGCTGTCAACGTAAGCAAACCACATTTTCTTTTTGAAAACATCAATTTTGATACAAAATGCTTTTCCTTTCTCTGTCTCTAAAGTGGTTGAGGAAGAAGGAAAATTGCTTAATGCGTCCAAATAGCTGTCAAGCTCATAATTAAGACAGCATTTAAGTTTCCCACATTGTCCGGCCAGCTTTTGAGGATTAATACTCAGTTGCTGATATCTTGCAACATTGGTGTTTACTGATCTGAAATCCGTAAGCCATGTAGAACAGCAAAGTTCACGTCCGCAAGATCCAATTCCACCTACCTTTGCAGCTTCCTGTCTGAAACCGATTTGTTTCATATCGATCTTGGTACGGAATGCTCCGGCATAATCTTTAATTAACTGTCTGAAATCCACTCGGTTTTCAGCGGTATAATAAAAGGTGATTTTTGAAGAGTCACCCTGGTATTCCACATCAGTAACTTTCATTTCAAGGCCTATTCTCTGAGCAATTTTTCTTGCTTCAAGCTTTACGCCGTCCTCTTTTTTTCTTGCTTCCTGCCATACCTCAAGATCTTTTTGGTTGGCCTGTCTGTATATTTTGAGTGCCAATTCTTCAGAAAATTTTTTCTTTTTCATCTGAATTTTTACTAATTCTCCCGTAAGGCTTACAACGCCTACATCGTGTCCCGGACTTGATTCTACTGTAATTACGCTACCAATATGTAAAGGAATATTATTTACATTCTTATAAAAAGATTTCCTGTCATTTTTAAATCTAACTTCTACAAAATCACACCTGTTAGGTGCCGGATTGTTGATGTCAGAAAGCCAGTCAAAAACACTTAATTTATAACTATTCCCGCAGGTATTTACACTTTCACAGCCATTTGCGGTTTTCTTAGGGCCGCAAGAATGTGCAGAATCGCCGGATGTTTTACATCCACAACTCATATTACTATTATTTATAATCTGCAAATTTATGTATTTTTATCTTTATGCAATTCTAAAATACTTAAATAACCTGAATTCGGAATAAAACATTCATGTATTTTAAGCAAGAATGAAAGCTGGAGACTGAAAGAAGCCTGTTATAGAGGAAATAGTTGGAAAAGAGATTTTTTAACTTTAACATTTATTATCATTTGATTCCCAATTCTGAATTTTTGAGATAAGATATTTTGAAAGTTAAACGTTTGTTTAAAGTTAAACAGCGATATATTGGTTCTTTTTAAATGTTTTTAAATGCTTAATAATTAAAAATTTGGCTTTTGTTTATTTGAAGGTGTTATTTTAAACATAGTTTTCTTTTAGGATATTGTTTAAAATATTAGCAAATATTAACAGACGTATTCAAAATAATTTTATATTTGGCTTATATAATAATAGTCTATGAAAAAAATATTAGTATCAACTGCTTTATTGGCGGGCGTTCTATCTTACGCAGGAGGCTTCAGAGTTTCCCTGCAAGGGGTAAAACAATTGGCAATGGCGCATACTAGTGCTCATGCCGAAGACGCGAGTGTGACATTCTTTAACCCTGCGGGTATGTCATTTATCCCTTCCAAACTGAGTGTAGTGGCAGGAGGGTTTGGTGCAAGTAATAAAGTTACTTTTCAAAACTTCAATACTTTACAAAGTGCAGAAACAGATAACCCTATAGGGACTCCTTTCTATGCGGCGATTACTTATAGACCAATAGAGAAACTTACGGTAGGTCTTAGTGTTACAACGCCTTTTGGTAGTACAATAAAATGGCCTGAAAACTGGGAAGGTAAAGAATTGGTTCAGAAAATGGAACTGAAAAGTTTCTATTTCCAGCCAATGGTCTCTGTAAAACTTGCTCCTTGGGTGTCTTTTGGTGCTAGCTACATCTATGCAAGAGGAAAAGTAGATTGGGACAAGGCAGTAACGCAATTCGACGGGAAAGTTAATATTAATGACGAAAATGCAACCGGACATGGATACGGATTTGGTTTCTATTTCAGACCTGATCCGAAATTGGACATAAGTATTGCCTACCGCTCAGCAATAGATATGAAAGCTAAAAGCGGAACGGCTACATTCCAGTTTCCATCACAATCGGTTTATACACAGCTGAAGCTGAATGCTGCAGGACAAGATGGTTTCTCGGCAGTTCTTCCATTGGTTGAAGAATATACAATTGGTTTAACCTATAAAGTGACACCAAAATGGCAGGTTTCTGCAGACTTTAACTATCATGGATGGGAAAGATACAGTAAACTTACTTTAGATTTCGAGAATGCTCCTATTGGAAACAACCCATCGGATCCTACTATTCTTACCAATCCTAAAAACTTCAGAAACTCCAAAACATTCAGACTGGGAACTCAGTATGCGTTCACTGATATGATCTATGGACGTCTGGGAGCTTATTATGATGAAGCACCTTATACAACAGATAACTTCATTCCGGAAACACCTTCATATGATACCTATGTGGTTACAGGTGGTGTGGGCTTCAAGCTGAAGCAGTTCGGAATTGATGTTGCCGGAGGATATGCAATGCCTCAGTACAGAAAGGTAAACAATGTTAATATAGGGCTTAACGGACAGTCAAAAGCAACAGCTTTCTACTTTGGTCTAGGTTTCTCTTATAATCCATTTTAATTTTAGAAGACTATGAAAAAAATTATAATATCGACAATTGCAGTTTCTGCACTTCTTTTTACAGTAAGCTGTAATACGGATTTCGATACGGATGTGAAAGATATCCCGGTAACAAAAGGAGACGCAGACTTTTCAAAATATATATCGTTAGGAAACTCCCTTACTTCAGGATATCGTGATGGTGCACTGTATAGCAGCGGCCAAAATGAATCTTATCCAAGTATGATCGCCGCACAGATGAAACTTGCTGGTGGAGGAGACTTTAAACAACCTTTGATGCCTAATGATATAGGAGGGTTCAATAATCTTCCTGGTTTCCCTGGCAAATTAACTCTTCAGGTAGTTAATGGATCTTTAGCTCCTGTGCCAAGTGGAGCAGCGGCAGCACTAGATGTATTGTCCGGTGGAGGTACTTATAATAATATGGGGGTTCCTGGTGCGAAGTCATTCCACTTAGTAGCTCCTGGATATGGTAGCCAAGCGGGTCTTGCAACAGGAACGGCCAATCCTTATTTCGTAAGGTTTGCTTCTTCTGCTACAACAAGTGTGCTGGCTGATGCTATGACTCAGAAAGCAACGTTCTTCTCTCTTTGGATAGGAAATAATGATGTATTGTCATATGCTACCAACGGAGGAACAAACTCTCAGACTGTAGGAGGAGTTACAACCTATTCAATTGCTACGGTTCAGTCAGGAAATACAAATCCTACAACTTATAAATCAAATGACATCTCTGATCCTGCACTGGTTGCCGGATCTATTAAGGCGGTTTTAGATGGTCTTAAAAGTGTAGGAACAACAAAAGGAGTTATTGCTAATATTCCTTCTGTTACTTCAGTACCTTTCTTTACTACAGTGCCTTATAATCCTTTGACACCTGAGCTTTTGGGTTCAAATCTGACAACTCTTAATACAAGTTTGTATGGTCCTTTGAAGCAGGCACTTACTGCTTTTGGTGCTGGAGATAGAATTAATTTACTTTCTGCAACAGGTCCAAACCCTGTTTTAATTAAGGATGTTGCGCTGACAGATCTTTCAGCTCAGCTTACAGCAGCACTTACTCCTTCTTTAGGATTGCCTACAGCTACTGCTTTTGGACAGATTTTTGGACAGGCAAGACAGGCTACAGCAGATGATTATATTTTGCTTACTACAAGTTCTGTAATCGGAAGTACTGCACCAATGGTTCCGTCTCCGGTAAATATTTATGGAATTTCTTATCCATTACAAAACCAACATGTATTAACAAAAACAGAAGCGGGCTATGTGAAAACAGCTACAAACGCATATAATGCTTCTATAAAAGGTCTTGCTGATTCTTATGGGCTTGCATTTGTAGATGCTAATGCGAAGATGCTTGAACTGAATTCACAGTCAGGAATTGTATTTGACGGAGTAAAGTATACTGCAACATTTGTTAGAGGAGGAGCTTTCTCTCTAGATGGAGTTCACCTTACAGGTCGCGGATATGGTGTCGTTGCCAACGAATTTATTAAGTCTATCAATGCGAAATACAAGTCTACACTTCCGCAGGTAGATCCGAACAAATATTCAGGAGTTAAATTCCCTTAATAATTGATAAAATAAAAACTTAGAAACCACAGGAGTAAATCTTGTGGTTTTTTTTTAAATTTGCAAAATCTTTTAAAAAGTAAAAATGGCCGATCAGTTAAGTTATCTATTTTGTACAAGAACCAGCAGGGACTTGGCAGAGAAAATTGCCCAGAATTATGGGAAAGAATTAGGGAAAATCAACTTTCAGGAGTTCAGCGACGGGGAATTTGAGCCTGTTTTGGACGAATCTGTAAGAGGAGGAAGAGTTTTTCTAATTGGATCTACATTCCCTCCTGCAGACAATCTTTTGGAGCTTCTTCTAATGATTGATGCAGCGAAAAGAGCTTCTGCAAAGAGCATTACCGTTGTAATTCCTTACTTCGGACTTGCCAGACAGGACAGAAAAGACAAACCAAGAGCGCCGATCGGTGCTAAGTTAGTTGCAAACCTTCTTACAGCAGCAGGAGCAACAAGAGTAATGACAATGGATCTTCATGCAGATCAGATTCAAGGATTCTTCGAAATTCCGGTAGATCATTTGTATGCTTCCAGTATTTTCGTAGATTATATCAGATCTTTAAATCTTGATAACCTTACTATTGCTTCTCCGGATATGGGAGGTGCGAAAAGAGCTAAAAACTATGCAGGTCACTTAGGTGCTGAAGTAGTAATTGCTTATAAGGAAAGAAAAAAGGCAAATGTTGTAGAAGAAATGTTCCTTATTGGTGATGTTACAGGTAAAAACGTAATCCTTATCGATGATATGATTGATACTGCAGGAACACTTTGCAAAGCAGCAGATATCTTAATTGAAAAAGGTGCGAAAACAGTAAGAGCTATGGCAACTCACGGAGTGCTTTCAGGAAAAGCTTACGATAATATTGAGAACTCAAAATTATTGGAAGTTATTGTAACTGACTCAATTCCTGTTAAAAATAATTTGTCATCTAAAATAAAAGTGCTATCTTGCGCCCCGTTATTTGCAGATGTTATGACCATGGTTCATGAGCATAAATCAATTAGCAGTAAGTTTGTTATTTAATTGATTTTAAACAGATTGCAAATTAAAATAAGAATAATTTTTTAAATTTTTTATAAATGAAATCTATTACAATTCAAGGTACAAAAAGAGAAAACGTGGGCAAAAAGTCTACAAAAGCTTTACGTGATGCTGAATTAGTTCCTTGTGTTGTTTATGGAGGTGAAGCACCTTTAAACTTCTCTGCTGAAGAGAAAGCTTTTAAAGGATTAGTATACACTCCTGAAGCACACACGGTATCTATTGAGGTTGACGGAAAAACAATTCCAGCTGTTCTTCAGGACATTCAGTTTCACCCAATCACGGACAAAATTCTTCACATAGACTTCTACCAACTATCTGACGATAAGCCAGTAGTTATGGAGGTTCCTGTAAGAATTACTGGACGTTCAAAAGGTGTTGTAGCTGGTGGTGTTTTACGTCAGTCTTTCAGAAAACTAAAAGTAAAAGCTATCCCTGCTAACCTACCTGACGAAGTCGTTGTAGATGTTACTCCATTAAGAATTGGTAACAAACTTTACATCGGTGGTATCAAAACAGAAGGATATTCTTTCATGCACCCAGACAATGCAGTAGTAGTTGCTGTTAAGATGTCTAGAAATGCAATGAAAGGAGGTGCAGCAGCAATGGATGATGAAGATGAAGAAGAAGTTGCAACTGAAGAAGGAGCAGCTCCGGCAGAAGAAACTGCAGCAGAATAAGAATTGCTTATTTAAACAATATAGACCCGTCATTTTTTTGACGGGTTTTTTTATGTGCAGCGTCAAATAATGAAGGGGTTTACCAATGATCTTAGTGCATCGTTTTATCAGCTTTCTTCACTATATGCTATCGAGTATTTCTATCAACTGACAACTATCAGCTCTCAGTCTCATGCTTCCTTTCGGAAAAAAAGCCGTAAATTTGAAGTGTTCTAAATAAGAACGTGTTAATTTAAAAAATAAATAAATGTTTGACATTCAGGAAATAAGAAGCCAGTTTTCTATATTGGACAGAGAAGTGAATGGTAAGCCATTGGTTTACCTGGACAATGCAGCTACATCTCAAAAGCCAAATTCGGTTTTGGAAGTCTGTCACGCATATTATACAGAGCTTAATGCCAACGTTCACAGAGGAATTCATACCCTAAGCCAGCTGGCAACGGAAGAAATGGAGCTTTCAAGAAGAAAGATTCAGAAATTCATCAATGCTGAACACGATTTTGAAGTCATTTTTACAAAAGGGACAACGGAAGGGTTGAACCTTATCGCTTATATTCTGACACAGAAACTGCAGAAAGATGATGAAATTATTATTTCTTATCTGGAGCACCATTCTAATATTGTTCCATGGCAGATGCTTTGTGAAAGAACCGGAGCAAAACTTCGTGTTATTCCTATTGATGAAAACGGAATTCTTCAGATGGATCATTTTGATCAGTTTTTAAGCGAAAAGACAAAGGTTGTTTCTGTAAACCAGGTTTCCAATGCATTGGGAATCGTGAATCCTATTGAAGAAATTATTGCAAAAACAAGAAAAAATACAGACGCTTATGTTGTGATTGACGGTGCACAGTCTGCTCCGCATTTCAATATTGATGTACAAAAGCTGGATTGTGATTTCTTTGTGTTCTCAGGTCATAAAATGTATGCTCCCATGGGAACGGGTATTTTGTATGGGAAACGTGAAATATTAGAAGCTTTACCACCATTCCATGGAGGAGGAGAGATGATTGCAACATGTTCTTTTGAAGGAACTACTTATGCAGGTCTTCCATTTAAATATGAAGCAGGAACACCTAATGTAGGCGGAAATATTGCTTTAGGAGCTGCTGTGGATTTTATGAACAGAGTGGGGCATACTAACATTCAGAATCATGAAAATGCCTTATTGGAATATGCCCAGAGACAGCTTTTGGAAATAGAAGGAATTAAAATCTATGGAGAAAAAGCAAAAAGAACTGGTGTTGTTTCCTTTAATCTTGAAGGGGTAGGAATAGCCTCAGATGTAGGAATGATCCTGGATAAAATGGGGATTGCTGTAAGAACAGGACACCATTGTACACAACCTATTATGAACTTCTTTAATATTGCAGGAACGGTAAGAGCCAGTTTTGCTGTGTATAATACTTTCGAGGAAATTGATATTCTGGTAGAAGGAGTGAAAAAAGCACAACGAATGTTGAGCTAATCAATACTATATTCCTTATAATATAAATTAAAAGCAGCTGTTGAGCTGCTTTTTTTATTAGTCCATCGGAACACAATAGCATTTACCGTCAATAATAACCTGATAATAGCCAATGGCACATTCAAGGCAGATTTCTCCTCCTGCCATAATGCCTTTCAATTTTTCTTTGTTTAGTTTTTTCATATGATGTGATTTAGGGTTAAATTTAAAGATATAAATAATTAGTAAAATAATAGTGATTTTAGATAGGTTTTTATAACATATTGATTTTCATATTTAATTATGCTTTTATAATATATTATTTCTTAATTTTATGTAAACATAGAATGCTTTATTATGAAAAAAATATTTATCTTCTTTTTATCCATTTATGGAATGTGTGATGCTCAAGTCTTTTCTGAAAACTTTGACGGTAATGCTTTGCCGACCGGATGGACGGTAGAAAATCCGGATACCTCTTATAACTGGAATGTAGGAGCACAAAATGGTTTTGCAAGTTTTCCCAGCGGAGCTGCTTTTTTTGATGATGATGATGCAGGGCCAACCGGAATTAATACGAATGCCAGACTGATTTCTCCCGTAATTAATCTTACCGGAGTTGTAAACCCAAAGCTGTCGTTTAATTATGCCAATATGATTGATGTTCTTGATTCCACTTTAAAAGTTGAAGTTTTCAATGGAACTTCCTGGATTCAGGTTTTTACCTTTTCAGGTGAAGCGGGGGTATGGGATCTTGATTTTAATACCTTTTCATATGTGGTAACAAGTTATGATGCTGCTACAAATATAGACTTGACACCCTATGCAAATCCGGCTTTTAAACTAAGATTTATTTATGATGATGCTGGTGACTATTCTTACGGTGTGGTGGTAGATAATTTGAAAATTACAAGCGGGCCTGTTCTGGCAGCTTCAGAGGTTTCACATTCAGATAATATAGAAATATATCCCAATCCGGCAGGGGATAATATTCATATTAAACTTGATTCCCGAAATAAAGTAGAAAAAGTCAGTGTTGTGGATATGTCCGGGAAGCTTATAAAAACATTTGATAAGGAATCTGACACCTATGATCTATCAGATATGCCTAAAGGTGCTTATATTATCATGATCACAAATAATAATAAAGAAGTTCTGAAGAAGAAGATTGTCAAGAAATAGTCTTAGAATCAAATAGTAAACTTAATTATACAAAAAAACCTTATAGAATATCCTATAAGGTTTTGTATATTTTTAAAAGAAATAATCTTATACATTCGGTTTCCAGTCTACAACCGCTCTGATGAATGCTTCAGCATTTTCAATAGGAACATTCGGCAGAATTCCGTGGCCTAGATTTGCAATATATCTGTCTTTTCCGAAACGGTTGATCATTTCATTCACCATTTTCTTGATCGTCTCAGGAGTGGAATGAAGTCTTGCAGGATCAAAGTTACCCTGTAAAGTCATCGTGTGGTTTGTCAGTGTTCTTGCAAATTCCGGCTTTATAGTCCAGTCTACACCAAGAGCAGAAGCTTTAGACATTGTCATATCTTCCAGTGCAAACCAACATCCCTTTCCAAATACAACTACATGGGTAAGCGGGCTTAAGGCTTCAACAATCTGATTGATATATTGCCACGAGAATTCCTGATAATCCGTAGGAGAAAGCATTCCTCCCCATGAATCAAAAACCTGTACTGCAGAAACTCCTTTTTCTACTTTTCTCTTTAAATAAGCAATCGTAGTATCTGTAATTTTTTGCAGTAATAAATGGGCAGCTTCAGGCTGTTGGAAACAGAAAGATTTTGCAATATCAAATGCTTTACTTCCTTTTCCTTCTACACAATAACAAAGAATGGTCCATGGAGAACCTGCAAAACCAATCAATGGAATCTCATTGTCCAGTTTCTGTAAAGTAAGTTCAATAGCATCAAAAACGTAGCCTAAAGTATCATTCACATCCGGAGTTTCAATATTCTGAACCTGTTCCATTGTTCTGATGGGAGTATCTAACCATGGTCCAACAGATTCTTTCATTTTGAAATCAATTCCCATTGCCTGTGGCACTACCAAGATATCAGAAAACAGAATCGCTGCATCCAAAGGAAATCTGCGGATAGGCTGTAATGTAATCTCAGCCGCAAGTTCAGGGGTCTGACATCTTGTAAAGAAATCATACTGATCTCTCAAGGCAATGAATTCCGGCAGATATCTTCCAGCCTGCCTCATCATCCAGACAGGAGGTCTTTCAACGGTTTCTCCGCGAAGTGCTTTTAAATATAGGTCGTTTTTTATCATAATCTATTGTAAACTAATATTACCGGCAATATTTCGGCAATAAATATTCTAAATTCTACTTCTGATTTCTTTTCTTATCAGTTCAAAGATGGAAGTCAGTGTATTTTCTTCAGAAGTAAAAATGTCTTCCTGCGTATAATTTCTCAGCTCACCTGAAGTGGTTTCGCCAATTGAAAAAAGCTTCATGCCTTCCAGAGAATTTCGCCTTGCAAAACTACGAACTCCGCTCGGACTAAAAAAAACTGCAGCATGATATTTTTCATCTATTACAGGATTGATTTCCTCAGTATTATATATCGTAACTTTTTTGTACTTAATGTTTTGTAATGGAAGCTCTTTGTCAAGAACATTGATGGCCAGGTTGCCGCAGAAATGGAGGAACTGCTCATGCTGGCATTTTCCAATAATGAATCTGGAAAGAGTATCAGCATTTTTCAAAACCTTAAATGTCCCGAAGCCGTGTTTCCTTAATTCCCTCTTCGTTTTTTCGCCAACACAATAAATTTTGTTGTAATTCTTGGCTGTAAAATCTTCATTAGGCTTAAACCTGTTTTTAAAAAATGAAATAACTCCATTAACGCTTGTAAAAATCAACGAGTAGTTTTTCAGATCAAAGGGATTGATCGTAATCGGTTTGGTCTTAATTACCTCAATACAGTCAGCCAAAATATCCTCTCCTAATTCTTTGGATATTATCGTGTGGTCTATATTTTTGGTAAATAAGATTTTCATGCCTGTAAAATTAAGAAGATGTAAAAGATGGGCGAAAAGGATTTATAATCTGAAATATCAGATCTGGCTTTTGATTTCTGCCATTAATTCTTTTCCTCCGTTTTCAAGAACAACTTTTGCAAACTTCTCTCCAAAATTTTCTGTTGGAGTATAGACAAAGTTTTCATCCACAGCAATGCAGTTTTTCCCATCCAGAGAGCAAAGTGCCGCCTTGAAGCGGATCTGATCCGCGATGATTTCTGCAAAAGCTCCGATAGGCGCAGTACAGCCTCCTTCCAAAGTACTTAAGAAGTTTCTTTCAATCTCTACACATATCTGGGTCGGGTTGTGGTTGATCTGACGTACAATTTCGTTAATTTCAGGTTTGTCAGTATGTCCTGCAACGGAAATTACCCCTTGTGATGGAGCACAAATCATTAATGGAAGCATCTCGTAATCGATTTCCATTTTCATTCTTTTGATCCCGGCCAAAGATAGAATGGTTGCATCAAAGTTGCCGTCCTCAAGCTTTTGAAGTCTGGTTTGAATATTTCCACGGATATCCGAAAACTCGGCATTCGGATAATTTCTCAGCCAGAACGCTCTTCTTCTCAGACTGCTGGTCGCAAGTTTAAGCTCATGGAATTCTTTATTCCTTGCAGATTCTTTTCTGATCAGGATGTCTTGTGGATAATCTCTCTCAAGATAAGCGATCATCTCAATATTTTGAGGCAATTGAGTAGGAACATCTTTTAAAGAATGTACGGCAATATCAATCTCGTCATTCAATAAGGCAATATCAAGGTCTCTTGTGAAAACCCCGGTGATTCCTAAAGAGTATAAAGGTTGATTGAGATTCTTATCGCCAGAAGAAACGATAGGAACAATCTCCGTTAAATAATTGTTGTTCTGAAGGTGCCTTGCAACCTCTCTAGCCTGCCAAAGTGCAAGTGCGGAATTTCTCGTTCCGATTCTAATGCTTTTCATTGAATTCGTTGTTTGGTTGTTCAACTAATATTTCGTGCATTAATTTACTAATTTCTTCGGCTTTTAAAGGGTTATCAATGATATATTTTGCAAAACGGTTGGTGATTTTCTGGATCATTTTGTCAGAAAGTTCCATGTCCGTGATGTTTATGTATTTATTTTTTTTGTAAAAATTATGCATTTCATTGCGTTCCATGTTCTTTAAAACGGCTTTGAAATGATGGATATTCGGTGCCAGCTTTCTCTTTTTTTCCCATTCAATAAAGTCTTTCATCAGTTCCTTGATGATTTTTTCAGCTTTCGGGATTTCTCTTTCACGCTGTTGAATTGTTTCCTGGATCTGTTTTGAAAGCTCATCCACATCAATCAATGTTACGTTCTCATTTTCGGTGACGTTCTTTTCAACGTTATGTGGAATAGAAAGATCAATGACCAGTGTTTCTTTTCCGTTCGGGAAATGAGACTTATTGACAATAGGATGTTTGGCCCCTGTTGCGACAATAAGAATATCGGTGTTTTTTAGTTCCTTGTCAAAATCAGAATAATCAACATGAGGAATGTTATATTTCTGGGAAATCTTTTCGGCTTTCTCCTGAGTTCTGTTGGCAATTTTAATTTTCGGCTGAAAGACATGCTTTACCAGATTCTCAACAGTGTTCTGCCCAATCTCGCCTACTCCCAAAAGAAGAATGTTCTTTTCAGCAATCCTTTTCTGACTGTTCAAAATATAATGCACCGCTGCATAGGAAACAGATGCTGCTCCATTGGAGATTCCGGTTTCATTTTTTATTCTTTTCGAAATCTGAATAGCTGCATTGATAGCTCTTTCAAGATATGGATTAGAATTTTGTCTCTCTTTTTTGAAACGGCTGTATGCTTTTTTGATCTGTCCGATAATTTCAAAATCTCCGATAATCTGACTTTCAAGACCGGCGGCAACTCTGAAAAGATGGATCAGAGCTTCTTCCTTGGTGAGAATATTGGCAAACTGAAGAAAATCCGTAAGATGTACTCCGATGGTTTTGCAATACTCTTCAGCAACTAAAAGGTAATTGGGAGAAGTGGTATAAATTTCGGTCCTGTTACAGGTGGAAACCACAAATGCATCTCCAAGATCTTCCTGGTGGACCCTGGAAACAAAGTTTTTGATGTTTTCATCAAAGAATGCAAACTTTCCTCTCGTTTCTACGTCGGCTTTCTCGTAGCTTATAGAAAGCACGGCAAAATTTGACGTTCGATGAATGTTGGAATACTGTAACATAAGCAGTCGCAAATTTACGCATTTTTTAATTAATCACTCTCAGATAGTGTATATGATAATTATCGTAAAAAACTATAAGGTGATAAAGATTATAGAGTAGGGTGAGAAAAGTTGGTTTGCTTCTATTAGGGAAGTTTCTTACGTTTTCTATTGATTCTTTTTATTAATTATTTTTTTAATGTAAGGCAGGGCTGTTTAGAAGCCCGGTTGTATCTTCTGTATCTGCCTTTTCATTCTTTTGTGATTTCGCTTTTTCACCCTTTTAGCAACCCATTAATTTTAGTTTAACTCAAAGTCTGTAAACATCTAAACTGAAAGTTAATAAAGAATTATAAATTTTAATAAAATTTTAACCAAATTAAGTTGGTGGGAAATTTCTTTAGTAGTCTTAAATTTATATCTTTGTAATCTTAAAATCAGAAGAAAAATATGAGTTTATTTGATATGTTTACGCAAGAAATTGCGATAGACCTGGGAACGGCTAATACCCTTATTATCCATAATAATAAAATTGTTATAGATCAACCTTCAATTGTTGCAATTGAGCGTTCTACGGGTAAACCCATTGCTGTAGGTGAACAGGCTAAGCATATGCAAGGTAAAACTCACGAGGATATCAAAACTATCCGTCCTTTGAAAGACGGTGTTATTGCTGATTTCCATGCTTCTGAACATATGATCAAGGAATTTATCAAGAAAATTCCGGGAATCAAAGGTAAATTCATTCAACCGGCATTACGAATTGTAATCTGCATCCCTTCTGGTATTACTGAAGTTGAAAAAAGAGCGGTAAGAGACTCTGCTCAGAAAGTAAATGCAAAAGAAGTACGATTGATCTATGAGCCAATGGCAGCAGCAATTGGTGTGGGAATAGATGTGCAGAAGCCCGAAGGAAACATGATCATTGATATAGGTGGAGGTACAACAGAAATTGCTGTAGTAGCTTTAGGAGGTATCGTTTGTGATAAATCTGTGAAAATTGCAGGAGATGTATTTACTAATGATATTGCTTACTATCTTAGAACTCACCATAACCTTTATATCGGAGAAAGAACCGCTGAAAGAATCAAAATTGAAGTAGGCTCTGCAGTAGAAGATCTTGATGTAGACATCGAGGATATTCCGGTACAAGGAAGAGACCTTATTACAGGGAAGCCTAAAGAAATTATGGTTGGATATAAAGAGATTGCCCGTGCATTAGACAAATCGATCATCAGAATTGAAGATGCTGTAATGGAAACTCTTTCTCTTACACCACCGGAGCTGGCAGCTGATATTTACAAAACAGGTATTTATCTTGCCGGAGGGGGAGCGTTATTAAGAGGTCTTGCGGACAGAATCCACAAAAAAACAGGCCTGCCTGTATTTGTTGCTGAAGATCCGTTGAGAGCTGTTGTTCGTGGAACAGGTATTGCCCTTAAGAATATGGATAAGTTCAATTTCTTAATTAAATAATTTTAACTTTTTACGACTTTATATCTGAATGGGATTTTTGCTGAGATTATTTTCGAAGAATACTCTTTTCGTCTTCTTTATATTTCTGCAAATTATTGCTCTGGTTTTGATATTCTCCAGAAATGCCATGCAGAAATCCTGGCTGGCGGGGCAGACTGCTGCGTTCAATTCCTGGGTTTCCGGATATATTGATGAAGGAGTTTCTTATCTGAAGCTGAAACAGATCAACGAAGATCTTGTAGTTCAGAATAAAGCACTTATGACTGAGCTCTATGGAAAGGACGGATCTAAGAATCCTGTTTTCAAAAGAGTTCATGATACTATTGGTGGGGGGCAGATCTATACTTTTGTTGATGGGGAAATTGTTTTCAACAGTATCAACAGAAGAAACAACTATTTTACAATCAACCGTGGCCGCAGAGACGGAGTCTTTCCTCAGATGGGGGTAATGGCGCCAAGAGGTATTGCGGGAATTGTAATTAATTCTACAGACAGTTATGCATTAGTTCAGTCAGTCTTAAGTGTTAACAAGATCAGGATTAATGCAGCACTCAAAAACTCAGGATATTTCGGGACTTTAACGTGGAATGGTGATAATTCCAGAGTGATGCATCTTGCAGATATTCCAAAATATGTTGCTCTAAAAGTAGGAGATACAGTTGTTACAGACGGTAAATCTGCAATCTTCCCTAAGGGAGTGACAATTGGTACTATTGCAGGATATTCTGTAGATAATAAAACCGGCTTTTGGGATATCTCCGTTGAGCTGAGTGAAAAAATGGGAGCGTTGAACAAAGTATTTGTAGTGAAGAATCTTAAGAAAGCAGAAGTGCAGAAGATTCAGGACACTATGCAGGCTGTAATAAAAAAAGAAAATGATTAGCAGGACTTTATTTACTGATATATTGATCATGATTTTTCTTGTGGCATTACAGATATTTGTATTGAACAGGATTACGCTTTTCGGGAAATATACTCCGGTATTATATCCCGTATTTGTTATGTTCTATCCCTTTTTCAGGAATAAATTTCAGTTCCTGGCATTGAGCTTTTTAATAGGATTGTCTATTGACGGGTTTCTTTATTCGTGGGGAATCAATGCATTTGCAACAACGCTGATTGCCTATTTCAGGACACTGATCTTCAGGACTTCTACCGATACGTCTACGGACTTTTTCTCTTTTCAGTCCCTTCAGTGGGCACAGTTTTTACTGTTTTTATTTTCCAGTATTTTCCTGCACCAGCTTTTAGTGCAGTATATAGAATTCTTTAAATTTAGCAGATTTTTCGAAATATTGTTTAATGTGTTGGTAACTAGTGTAATTTCATTTATATTTATAGTCATCTACGCATTAATCTTTAAAATCAAACAAAAAGTTTGAACACACGTTATTTTAAAATTTTTTCCATCCTCGTTGTCATCGCCCTTATTTTTGTGGCGAGGCTTGCCTATTTACAGTTATTTACAGACCGTTATGCATTAAATGCAGCGAATACCTCCATCAAAACCGAATATGTTATTCCGCAGCGTGGAGTTATTTTTGACAGGAATGGTAAAATCATGGTGGGAAACCAGCCCGCTTATGAAGTTTCTTTTACACAGGCTTTAATGCGTCCTGATTTTGATACGCTCGGATTCTGTAGTCTTATGAAGATCTCCAAAGCAGATTTTGTTAAAAGAATTGATGTAATTAAAAAGGAAAAATACTATTCTAAACTGACTCCGATGACTTTTCTGAAGGATCTGAGCAGAGAGGACATCGCAAGAGTTCAGGAAATTATTTTTAAATATCCGGCTTTTAATATTGTACAAAGACCTCAGCGTCAATACGAAGTTTCTACTTCAGGTAACCTTCTGGGATATACCAGTGAAGTCAATGAACGTGAAATAAAAAAAGACTCTGCATACTATTTACCGGGAGATTTTATCGGAAAAACAGGAGTTGAAAAATCCTACGAAAAAGAGCTTCGCGGAGTAAAAGGAGTGAAATATATCCAAAAAGATATCAGGCTCCGAAATATTGGTTCTTATAAAAACGGGTCTTTGGATAAGGATGTAATTACAGGTAAAGATATTACCTTAACCATTGATTATGATCTTCAGAGAACCGCTGAAGAAATGCTTGTGAACAAACACGGTGCTATTGTAGCTTTAGACCCTAATAACGGGGAAGTACTGGTTGCGGCTACCGGACCGGATATTGACCCGAATCTTTTCACCGGACCTTACAAATCAAAAAACTTATATGCTCTCTCAAAAGATACGCTTTACGAAAATAAGCCCACTTTTGATCGTTCTTTGCAGGCAGGTTATCCTCCGGGATCAACGTTCAAATTGTTGACTGCCCTGGCTGCCATGCAGATGGGAGTAATGGATGAAAAGACTATTTTCCCTTGTGGTGGTGGGTTTTTCTATAAAGGAAAAAGAATTAAAGGCCATGGTGGAGCCGATCCGCTCATTCCTTCCATTCAGGTTTCCAGTAACTGCTTTTTTACGTATGCATTTATTGCAATTATCAAAAAATATCCGGGAAATCCTTCAAAAGGTGTTGATGAATGGAAAAAGATCATGAGCAGCTTTGGAGTGGGAGAATTTTTGAATAATGATTTTGCTGTGGGAGCAAAAGGAAGAATACCTTCCGGAGATTTTTATGAGAAAAGGTTTAAAGCTATCATGAAAGCAAGTGGCTCCAAGAGAACTGATTTTAAAAACTGGGACGAAATGTCAACCGGAGCTATCTATAATGGGATGGGGCAGGGTGATGTTTTGGTAACCCCTATTCAGCTGGCCAACTATGTAGGTGCTATCGCTAACAAAGGATGGTATTATACGCCTCATATTGTTAAAGCAATTGATGGAAAGCCTAATCCAGATCCAAGATTTAAGGTTAAACACAAGACATTAGTTGAGCCAAGACATTTTGAACCTGTTTTAAAAGGTATGGAAGCTGTGGTTTTGAGAGGAACAGCAAGAGGATTGAAATCCAATGATTTTACACAATTAGCCAAAACGGGTACAGCACAGGTTCCGCAAGGAAAGGATAATTCGATCTTTGTATTGATTGCGCCTGCTGATAAACCTAAAATTGTGGTGGTAGCAGTAATGGAACATGCAGGATTTGGAGCAACATGGGCAGGACCAGCTTGTACGGTAATTGCTGAAAAATATATTACAGGTGATCTGAAAAGAGAAAATCTTTATAAAAAAATGATCACCTCAAGCTTTATGCCGGAGTATAAAAGGCAGTGGATTGCAGATTTGAAACGTAAAGGTTTATACGTTGACCCTAAACCGGATTCAATAAAACAAAAAAGAATAAAAGATAGCCTGGAGCTGGTGAGACAGCAAAAAGCCAAGCTGCAAAAGAAAATAGAAGAGGAAGCTAAAAAGAATAACACTGCTAAAAAAACTGTTAAGCAATGAAATGGACTGAAGGAATAGATAAATTAGGCCTTGGGCTGTATTTTCTGCTTTGTGTTTTTGCCATTGCAAATATTTACAGTGTTGACCAGAAACTTGGGGAAAAGCAATTGATCTTTTTCTGTATTTCGTTATTTGTGGGACTCATTATATTTTTCAGCAGAAGTAAATTCTTTGAAAATATGGCCGGGATTATTTACATCGGCGGAGTCTTGTTGCTTATCGGGCTTTTTCCCTTTGGAAAAGAAATTCTGGGACAGAAGAACTGGTATAAATTCGGAAGTTTTACCATGCAGCCTGTAGAATTTGCGAAGATAGGAACCGCGCTGATGCTTGCAAACTATGTTTCCGGACCTGATTTTAACCTTAAAAACCGAAAGTCTTTATTGACTACTTTAGCCATTATTGGTGTTCCTGCGGTTGTTGTTCTTGCTATTCCCGATGTAGGTTCCATGCTTGTATTTATTGCATTTTTCATTGCTTTATACAGAGAAGGGCTGAGCGGTCTTTTATTTGGTATAGGATTCCTTTTTGCCGGAGTTTTTCTAATTTCATTAGCTGTGCCTCCTATTTATGTTGCAATAGCAGTTCTGGTAATTGCCGGTATTCTGATTGCGATGAATTATCATAGAATGTCCTGGGATGTGATTTCAATTTCTGGAATTTCAGGATCTATTCTTTTACTGTGCGGACTGGCTTTCGCATCTCCAACTATTTTAGAAAAACTTCCTAAACACCAGAGAGAAAGAATTGATGTTCTTTATAAAGGTGAAAAGGCATTTAGAGATACTTCAGGATACAATTTATTATATTCCAAAACAGCTATCGGATCCGGTGGGCTTTGGGGGAAAGGATACCGTGAAGGATCAGTTACCCAGGGGAAATTTGTACCGGAACAGGAAACAGATTATATCTTTTGTACAGTGGGAGAAGAGTGGGGCTTTTTAGGAAGTGCAATTCTCATCTTATGTTACATGATCTATATAGGAAGAATATACTATCTCGCAGAGAGGCAGAAATCCACTTTTAACCGTGTCTTCGGATATTGTTTTGCCTCGATTCTTCTGATGCACTTTTCGATCAATTTAGGGATGGTTATGGGCCTTTTCCCTACGGTTGGGATTCCTCTTCCGTATTTCAGTTATGGAGGAAGTTCTTTACTGGCATTCTCTATGATGACTTTTATTTTCTTTAAACTTAATTATTCGGATAAAAACAGCCTGGTGTAAAGGTTTTGAAGATCAAAAAATAACGTTTAAAAGCTGAAATTTTTATTCTTATTTAAAATCTGCTCTGGGTGGAGTATATTGTCATGATAAATCATAAAAATATGAAAGATGCTTATTTCGTGGATCAGAATTTTGAAAACACAGACTTTTCTCAATTGGAAAAAGGAGAGTACGATAACTGTACTTTCCGAAACGGTAATCTTGAGTATGCAAACCTTTCCGGATTCAGCTTTACAGATTGTGAATTTATAGAGTGTAACCTCAGCATGGCAAAGATTATGAGGACGGCTTTTCATAATGTGATTTTCAAAGAATGTAAAATGTTTGGCCTCCAGTTTAATGACTGTAACGCATTCGGGCTATCTTTTACATTTGATGGGTGTGCTTTAAATAATTCTGTTTTCTATCAGACATCCATTAAGAAAACGGTTTTCAAAAATTCCAGATTAATTGAAGTAGACTTCACTGAATGTGATGCCTCAAATGCCGTCTTTAGCAACTGCGATCTGTCTGGCGCTGTTTTCGATACTGCAAACCTTGAAAAAGCAGATTTCAGAACATCGGTCAATTATTCAATAGATCCGGCTTTAAACAGGCTTAAAAAGGCCAGATTTTCACTTTCTGAAATATATGGACTCTTATATAAGCTGGATATTGAAATTGATAAGAACAGCTAATGGCGTCGTTGTGTAATAGCAATTAAAATTGAATAGATATTCATTCAATAGAAGCAGGTTTTAACCTGCTTTTCTTTTAAGGACAGTTTCAAGGCTTTAGCCAAAACTTGCTGTAAATAGCGCATATAAAAAAGCCATCAGAATTCTGATGGCTTCATTATTTAAATCAATTATTTATAAAATTAAAAATTTGCTGGTGTAGCGGGAGTAATTGCTGCTAAGTTATTGTAAGCTTCTCCTTCTTCGTTGATCACTCTTTTAGCGAATCTGAACTTAGGTCCCCAATAAGAATCATTCAGTGAAGAAATCATTACTCCTTTTGATGTTGCTGCGTGGATAAACTTAATCTCACCTTCTTCAGTAACACTTTCTACAATACCTACGTGAGAAATTCTTCTTCCGTGAGAAAAGAAAATCAAATCTCCTTTCTGTAGTTCTCCTTTTTCAATTCTTTCTCCTTCCTGAGCCTGAGATGCTGCTACTCTAGGTAGACTAAGACCTGCTGCTGCTCCGAATACAGAAAGAACAAAAGCTGAACAATCTATACCGTTTCTTGTAGTTCCTCCATATCTGTAAGGAGTTCCAAGGTATGTTTCAGCTTCTTCAAGGATACCGTCAATGGTTTTATTGTGTTTGATTGCTTTTGCAATCTCAGAATTCTTAACTGCTTTTTTAGCACTAGCGATAGATGCAGCTTTTTCAGCCAGGAAAGAGTCGATAAGTTTCTGCTTATCCTGCTCCATTCTTTTGTTATCTATAGAAGCTAGTTTGGCATCTGTTTTGTATTCTTTTGTGTAAGTTGCTGGTTTTGAAACCACATAATTTGTAGCACACGATTGCAATGAAACTGTAGTAACTAAAGCAACTAAATAAAACAAAACTCTTTTCTTCATATATATTTGATTATCCGTGTTAAAAAGGAATATTTATTTTCAAAAGCAATACAAAAGTAGAGATTCCGAGCAAAAGACCCCTGATATGATAATTGTCAGGATCTTACTTTAACACATTTTAACATATTATTTGCATATGTTAAAGAAAAATAAACCGCAACAGCCTATTTTTGGTAAGTGTGCGGTTTTTTTTATTAAGATTCTTTAACAAACTATATCGACTTTCTTCTATATATAAGGTTTTATAATTTAAAGCATTCATTTTCAAGACTGTTAATAAAACAAAAAAATTCCCCAAGATGCCGGGGAATTTAAACTAATATGGAACTTTACAGGACGTTATTTTGTAAACAACATTTCTCTGTATTTTGTCATCGGCCAAAGCTCATCGTCTACCATCATTTCCAATGCATCAGAAGCTTCTCTGATTGGGTCAAATAGTGGTTTTACTTTATTACAATAGCTTTCTGCCTGTTTTTGGCTGTCTGATATACTTTTTGCTGCCTCTCTGGCTTTCAGAAGATCTTCAACACCAAGTTTGATTTTAGAAACATTTTCAGAAATGCTTGTAATTAAACTCATCTGTTCTTTTGCTAAAATTTTGAATTCTTTGTCACCAAAGATTTCTTTAAGACCTTTTACGTTTTCAATTAATCTGTTCTGATAATTTAATGCAGAAGGAATGATATGGTTTCTCGCAATATCACCTAAAACTCTTGATTCAATATCAATAACAGTAGAGTATTTCTCTAATTTAATTTCGTTTCTTGCTTCAACTTCTCTGTGGTTAAAGATTCCCATCTCTTCATATAGATCTAAGAATTTTTTATCCATTTCCTGTTTTAAAGCTTCAGGAGTTGTTTTAAGGTTGTTCAATCCTCTTTTCTTAGCTTCTTTTGCCCAGTCATCAGAATATCCGTCACCTTCAAACATAATGCTTTTACACTGCTTGATGTATTCTCTCAATACATTGAAGATCGCTTCATCTTTCTTAAGACCTGTTTCAATTAAAGCATCAACTTCTTTCTTGAAATCATTTAATTGTTTTGCTGCGATAGTGTTCATTACAGTCATAGACTCTGCACAGTTTGCAGAAGAACCTACCGCTCTGATTTCAAATTTATTTCCTGTAAATGCAAATGGAGAAGTTCTGTTTCTGTCCGTATTATCTAATAGGATCTCAGGAATTTTTCCAACGACATTTAATTTTAATTCTGTTTTTTCCTCAGGAGATAATTTTCCGTTGGTTACTTTTTCAAGTTCTTCCAAAACGCTGAACAGCTGGCTTCCGATAAATACGGAAATAATTGCTGGCGGCGCTTCATTGGCACCAAGTCTGTGATCGTTGCTTGCAGAAGCAATACTTGCTCTTAAAAGGTCTGCATATTCGTGAACCGCCTTAATAGTGTTAACAAAGAATGTTAAGAACTGTAAGTTTTTCTTTGGGTTTCTTCCCGGGCTTAGCAGGTTTTCTCCTGTATCTGTTGCTAAAGACCAGTTATTGTGTTTTCCGCTTCCGTTTACTCCTGCGAATGGTTTCTCGTGGAAAAGAATGTGGAAATGATGTTTGTGAGCTACTCTTGCCATGATGTCCATCAACAAAGAGTTGTGGTCTACCGCAACATTCACTTCTTCAAACATTGGAGCAAGCTCGAATTGGTTTGGTGCAACCTCGTTGTGTCTTGTTGTTGCAGGAATACCTAATTTCATACATTCAATTTCCAACTCTTTCATGAAGTTCATTACTCTTGTAGGGATGGAGCCGAAATAGTGGTCGTCTAATTGTTGTCCTTTTGCCGGAGAATGTCCAAGTAATGTCTTACCTGTTAATACAAGGTCCGGACGAGATTGGTATAATGCTGAATCTACAAGGAAATATTCCTGTTCCCAGCCTAAAGTAGGGGTTACCTTTGTTACGTTTTTGTCAAAATACTGCATTACATTAGTAGCAGCTTCGTCTACAGCATTCAAAGCTCTTAAAAGTGGAGCTTTATAATCTAACGTTTCTCCTGTATAAGAAATAAAGATAGATGGGATGCATAATGTAGTTCCCATGATGAAAGCGGGAGAGGTAGGATCCCAAGCGGTGTATCCTCTTGCTTCAAAAGTATTTCTGATACCTCCGTTAGGGAATGATGAAGCATCCGGCTCCTGTTGGATCAATAGATTTCCACTGAACCTTTCAATAGCTCTTCCTCCTTCAATAGGGGTAAAGAAAGAATCATGTTTTTCTGCCGTCGTACCTGTTAAAGGCTGAAACCAGTGTGTATAGTGCGTTACGCCTTTACTCATCGCCCAGTCTTTCATTGCTACAGCTACCTGATCAGCAATATGTCTCTGGATTTTAGTTCCTTTTTTTACCGCATCCATAATAGAATTGAATGCTTCCTTTGTTAAATATTCTCTCATGGTCTCTTCTGAGAAAACATTTGTACAGAATAATTCTGACAATTTTGCAGGAACCTCAACAGAGTTGTCTTTTCTGAAGTCCTTAAATGGTAGAGTTTCTAGTGCTTTGAATCTTAAGGTTGACATGTTTGGGTGATTTTTGATAGGGCAAATTTACAAAAAAAATGAATTGAAAATATTTTAACCCTAAAATTTTTAGGGGTGTTTTTATATTTTGTATAATTTAAACGATTGTTTGGGTGTTTTTGATGGGGTTGTTTTCCGGTTTGCAATTAAAAATCACCATTTGCAGGCCTGAAAAAACCAGGATATTGACTTTAACTGTCAAAAAAGAAGAGTAAAGGAATTGTATACCATTAAAAATACAATTATTTTAAACTAATTCTTGATTTTTTTTGAAAATAAATAAAAAGATGGATGGTACTACAGAAAATACATAGAGTAAAGGATCGAAATTATACCAGGATAAGCATCAGACAAAATAATAGAACGAGTCAGAATATTCTAAAATAAACCCGCGTATCTATAGGTTTTAAACAACTTATTAAAAGATAGTTAAAATAAGTTGAGTGGAGATTTTGTATATTTGTGTGAAATTTATTTTATGACAAATTCTAGAGCAAGAGAAACAACGGAGGCTATTGAAAGACTATACATTTCTATGAGACACTTATTTTATAGAGGATTTTTCAAGCCAGGAGGAGTTTCAGGAGAGAGCATCAGAAGCTTGCTGAAGACAATCAACCCAGAGATTTATGGTACCATGAATATTCCAAGCAAATTGGAGCTTGACGGGTTGATGTATGTTTTAGACAGACTTCCGGAAGGGATTGAGGAATGCGCTTTTATTCATCTTACATCAGATGAAGGGTTTGATAAAGGAAGTTTCGAACCTATTGTTCCAAAGAAAAGAAGAAGAAACTGTTATAGGATAGACGAACACCAGATGAATATTGAAGTTCTTTTGGGACGTTCCGAAATTTATGACATTCTTACCCACCTGACATTCCTGTTTATAGAAGCTGATAAAATCCGTAATCTGGCATTTATTCAGGATGAAAACTGGAAGCCGACACGTGCCTTTAAGATTATCGAAGAGGTGGTGAAAGGAGAAAAGAAATTCAGCAGAAAAGAAAAAGAGGTGGCACTTATTCATCTTTCTTCTTTAATAGGAAGATCTTTTGATGAAACATTAAGAGCTTACAATACTTTCGGTGATGATCATAATCCTGACCGTTTATTCAAAATCATCTACAACTTAGGAAAAGTAAGCCTTGAAGATGCCAAAAGCACCAGAGAGAGAGAAATTCATTTCAGTTCTATATTAAAGGAAAGAGTAGGGCATCATTATTTTGGTGAGAAATGGGCGAATAAAGTAAAAGAGGTTTTATTTGAAAATGATCTTCATATGAGACCTTTGCATATTATTTCTGCCAATATGCATTCCGTGAAAAATATGCTGTATGCCAATAATGCTCTTAAAAAGAAACAGCATCAGGAGATCGACTATAAATTATATGAAGATATCTCCAACAAAAAAGAACTTCGTGACAAAGTATCAAAATATGCTTTGGAGGAAGGGATGATTCATATTGCTGATAAAAGTGGAAGTAATATAGATGTTCAGATTATAGACCTGAGCAAGACAGATCTAAAAAATACACCGTTTGCAGACAGTAAGTTTACAGGAGATGATGTGATCATGGTCTTTGACTATGCTTTCGGAGAGCAGGCTTTTGAGGTAATGGATGAGCTTTTAAGACCTTTTGAGCATAAAGGAGAAATCTATATGATGAAAGTGAAATCTGTTTCTATTATGGGTAAAGCAGGAATTCTTACAGGAGAAAAAGGAGATATTATGATTCCTACTTCTCATATTTTTGAAGGAACTGCAGACAACTATCCATTTGAGAATGCATTGAAGCTGGAAGATTTCAAAGATGATGAATTAAAAGCTTTTGAAGGTCCAATGATTACTGTTTTAGGAACTTCACTGCAAAACAGAGATATCTTATCCTATTTTATGAATACTTCATGGAAAGCGATTGGACTTGAAATGGAAGGAGCACATTATCAGAAAGCAATTCAGGTAGCTTCAAAGATCAGGCATCATATTTCACCAGACCTGTTTGTAATGTATGCTTATTATGCATCGGATAATCCACTGGAAACAGGAAGTACATTATCTTCAGGAGGTTTAGGTCTTACAGGAGTAAAACCAACCTATCTGATTACTTTAAGAATCCTTGAAAAGATTTTAAGAAGCGGAAAAAAAGAAGTTTCTGCTAAAAAATAATTGTAATTCAATATTATAATATCAACCTCAGATGTATTTTGCATTTGAGGTTTTTTGTTTTTGTAGGTCCTTGTCAAGGTTTAAGGATCTACGGTAGAAATTCTTATATTGTATATCTTAAAAAAACAAAAGATAGCAGCCTATGAGTTCAGTATCACAATTATCAAAAAGATTCAGAGAGGTTTTGCTGGATGGTCTCTGGATTGCCAATACCAATTTTAAAGACCAGCTTTCAGACATTACCTGGGAACAGGCGGTAACGAAGATTGATTCTTTAAATACCATTGCTATGCTCACTTTTCACATTGATTACTATATTGCAGGCATTGTCAATGTTTTTGAAGGCGGTGATCTTGAGATCAAAGATAAATTCAGTTTTGATCTTCCTCTCATAGAGTCTCAGGAACAATGGAAAAATCTGTTACATAAACTATGGATGGATTCTGAAAAGTTTGCAGCATTACTGGAACAGATGCCTGATGCTAAACTTGATGAGGTATTTGTTGATGAAAAGTATGGAACCTATCGAAGAAATATTGATGGAATGATTGAACATAGTTATTATCATCTCGGACAGATTACTTTAATCAAAAAACTGTTGAAAAGCAGATAAAATTACATATCCATATCTTCAAAAAGATATCCTCTCTGCGATCCTTGTCAAAGTTTTAACCTTGACAAGGATTATGGCAAATAAAGCTCAGAAAATTTTTAACAATCCAGCTTAATATTCATCTAAAACTATATTAAACAAAATGAAATCTCAAAATAACTCCTATTTGAGGGTCTTGTTTAAATTACCTACCTTTAAAAAAAATAAAATTTTAAATGAGAAAATCGGCTGCAATCATTTTTGCGTTTATCATTTCACAATTTCAGGCTCAGCAAGGAGCTTATTATCAGCAGGCTGCGAAGTACAAGATGGATATTGATGTCAATGCTGAAAAATTTACCTATCAGGGAAAACAGACTTTAGAATACACCAACAACTCACCGGATGAGCTGAATGTAGTGTATTTCCATCTATATTGGAATGCTTTCAAACCTAATTCCATGATGGACCAGCGAGTAGCTTCCCAAGGCAAGAATGGCGACGGAAGGCTTCAGAAAGACGGTATTTCCAGGCTGGCTTCCATTCCAAAAGATCAGGAAGGCGCTCAGAATATCCACTGGATTAAACAAAATGGAAAAGATCTGAAATTTGAAGTTCAGGAAACCATTATGAAAGTATACCTGGCAGAACCTATCAAACCGAATTCTACAACTACTTTTACGATGGACTGGGATTCTGTGATTCCTCAGCAGATCAGAAGAAGCGGAAGAAACAACCGAGAAGGAGTAGATATGACAATGACGCAATGGTATCCGAAAATTGCAGAGTACGATTATGACGGCTGGGCAACTTTTGATTATCTGGGAAGAGAATTCCATGCCCCATTCTCAGATTTTGATGTTACTATTAAAATCAACAAAGATTATGTTGTAGGAGCTGGAGGAATCCTTGAAAATCCGACAGAAGTAAAGGGCTATGATACGAATGCTAAAATAAAAACCGAAAAAGACAAGAAAGCAACCTGGAAATGGACAGCGAAAAATATTCTTGATTTTGCATGGAGTGCAGACAGAGATTATTCTGTGGAAAGCTTCAATGTTCCGGAAGGGCCAAAAGTATATCTGGTATATCAGAAAAATGATAAAACAAAAGCATGGGGTGAATCACAGCCTTATATTACCAAATATTTCCAGATCATGAATGCTCACTTTGGAAAATATGTATACCCAACATATGCATTTATTCAGGGAGGAGATGGCGGAATGGAATACGGAATGTGTACCATGATTTTAGGGGAAGCTAAAAGCGTTAAAGATTTAATGGGCTTAATGGCTCATGAAGGATCTCACTCATGGTATCAGCAGATGTTGGCTACCAATGAATCTGTACGTCCATGGATGGATGAAGGTTTCACAAGCTATGCAGAAGGTTACACGATGTATCAGTTGTTCCCTGAAGATCTGCCGAACCCTTTTGTGGAAAGACTGGATGCCTACAGAAAATTTATTAAAAAAGGAATCGAAGAACCTGCGGTTTGGCTGGGAGATCATCATGATAATGGTACAGCTTATACATATGCATCTTATGTAAAAGGTGAGTTATACCTGGTGCAACTCGGATATATTATGGGAGAGCAGAATCTTGCAGAAACTTTAAAGCAATACTATGATCAGTGGAGCATGAAGCATCCTTCAGACAGGGATTTCCTTCACATTGCACAGAAAGTTTCCGGGATGGATCTGAAATGGTTCCATAATTACTGGATCAATACTACAAAGACTATTGATTACGGAATAAAGGATGTAAAATATGATGCAAAATCTACAACCATTACCTTAATCAACAATGGTCAGGTTCCAATGCCAATTGATTTTGGAGTGATGACAACGGATAAAAAAGTTGTTACTTACCAGATTCCGTTGAATATGACTCATACATGGAAACAAAAGGATATTTATGGTGATCTTAAAACAATGCCTTACTGGCCTTGGACTCAGAAAGAATACACCCTTACCATTCCTTATACTAAATCTCAATTGTCTGTTCTGGGAATTGATTTAAGCCAGAGAATTGCTGATGTGAATATGGAAGATAATTTTGTAGAAGTAAAATAATAATTACAAAATAATATGATAAACGGCGCGGAAACTCTATTTTCGCGCCGTTTATCGTAAAGAAAGGACAAACAGGTAATGTTGATAGGCTGCAGGTATATTTTTTAAGATAGACTTAATTTATAAAGAGATCCAAGGTTAGTTTTTATAAAAATGATTAAATTTAGTCCCTCAAAATCAAGCAGGAATTTCAATTATAAATCATGAATTTCTTCTGAAAAATATATCAATGAATTCAATCGTAATAAACGTAGGAAACAGCAATATCAGATTTGGTCTTTTCAATGGCGATAATTGTGATATTTCGTGGGTAATCAATACAAAACCGTACAGAACAGCAGATGAGCTTTACGTACAGATACTGATGCTTTATCAAACCTATAAAATTGAACCAACAGAAATTGACAAAGTAATTATCGGGTCTGTAGTACCTCAGCTTACCAAGGTAATGAGCTCAGGGATTAAAAAGATTCACGGGACTACTCCTGTGATTGTTGATAGGTCAACTCCTTCAGGAGTTCAGGCGAAATCTAAGCAGATGGGAACAGATATCTATGCAAACCTTGTGGCAGCACACAATTTGTATCCAAACAGAAAGAAGATTGTCATAGATTTCGGAACTGCTCTTACAGCCAGCTGTGTCACAGAAACAGGGGAGACACTAGGAGTGATTATTGCTCCGGGAATTGTTACCTCCCTAAATTCATTGATCCATCAGACTGCCCAGCTTCCGGATATTGAACTGAAAAAACCAAAATCTGTTTTGGGATTGGATACGGTAACCTGTATGCAAAGCGGAATGGTATATGGTTTCCTGGGAATGGTAGAAGGTTTTGTAAACCGTATCAACGAGGAGGTAAATGACGATTGTTTCGTAGTAGCAACGGGAGGTGTGTCCCATATCTATAAACCCCTGACAGATAAGATTCATGTGATGGACAGGCTTCATACATTGAAAGGTCTTTATTTCCTTGGGAAAGATTTATAAATTAAAAGAGTAAGACTGGGTTGAATGCAAGTCTTATTTTACACTTAACTTTAACCTTAATAGAATGGAAAAATTTCCCATCATAGAAACCGAAAGACTTATTCTTTCACAGCTGGAAGAAAAAGATATTCCTTTTATTGTTGAATATCTTCAGCATAGGATTTTTTCTGATCTTACCTCTAATATTCCTTATCCTTATATTGAAAATGACGCCAGATCGTGGCTGAAAATGTCAAAAGAAGCTTTTGAAAACCATAGTGGATATACCTTTGGAATCCGTGATAAAGAAGGGCTTATCATTGGAGCTATCGGTCTTCATGACAGAGAAGATGATAAAGCAGAGCTGGGTTACTGGATAGGAATTCCTTATTGGAATAAAGGATATGTAACCGAAGCAGCAAGGGCAATCGTAAATTTTGGTCTTAATGAACTGGGTTTCCATAAAATATTTGCTACTCATTTTCTTCACAACCCGGCATCCGGAAGAATAATGGAGAAAATAGGAATGGAACAGGAAGCTGTTTTAAAACAGGAAATGAAAAAAGATGGGGAGTATTTTGATATAGTAAGATATTCTATTTTTAAAGACTGATCCAAGGAATATAGATACATTCCTGATTCTATAAAACAAAAGACAGAGGATACTTTAATTTTCTCTGGCTTTTTATATTACAATTATTTTCTGAACTATTGTAAAGTCTACCAAGACAAGAAGCGAATTGCTTTAATGGAAAGGGTTATCTCTTACTTTTAAAAAAATCTTTAACAATAGAAGAGCATTCGGCTTCCATAATTCCTGTAATGATTTCTGTTTTCGGATGCAGAGAAAGATGTTTGTTGATAAATCCCCTTTGTTCATCCCTTGCGCCAATCACTACTTTTGAGATCTGAGACCAGGAAAGCGCACCTGAGCACATCACACATGGTTCCATGGTTACATACAATGTACAGTCTTTTAAATACTTTCCTCCAAGGAAATTTGCTGCTGAAGTGATGGCCTGCATTTCTGCATGAGCGGTAACATCATTCAGGGTTTCGGTAAGATTGTGAGCTCTTGCGATAATCCGGTTGTTGGAAACCACAACACACCCGATAGGAACCTCATCTTTTTCCAAAGCCATTTCTGCTTCCTGCAGGGCCATTTTCATATAATATTCGTCGGTAAACATTTAATCGGTTATCGTTAAAGTTAAAGGTAGTTTGAAACGGTAGGCAGTAGGATCTCCTTTTGTCATTGCCGGAGAAAATTTTTCTGCAAGAGAATACAATGCTATCTCTGCCTGTCTGTTGAAGGTGAAATTATCGCCCTGTGCATGAACATTGCTGACTGTGCCATCTTTTTCTACAATAAAATCAACATCTGTCTTTATCATTTTTTCTAAGGAATAAACTCCGTCAACATAGAGTAGATTGGCTACTTCCTGTCTCAAAGAATTGAGCCCTCCGGGATAATCTGCAACCTTTTCTGCATCAGAAAATTTTTCAGATGAGGTTAATTTAGGATTTTTGATGGTTTGGAGGTCTTCCAGATTTCTTACTTTCAATAAAGCTCCGATCAGAGCATTATTTTCAATGCTGTCCATTTTTTTCATGAAAAAGAGAAAATCTCCTTTTATTGCTACCTTTTTATCGGTATTGGATTCAGCATCAAACTTTTTTTTGAACTCTTTATTCAGCATATTTCGGTGCTGGTTGTAATAGCTCTTTACAAGCCGGAATTCTTCTTTCTGCTGCGCAAGAAAAAAGGTAGAAATAAAGCAGCTAATGCCAACAAATAAAGTTTTCAATAAGGGTATATTTATGTAAATATAACAAAAAATATGAAATATATTTTTTATAGTCAGCTTTCAAGATAGCGGTTCAAAGATTCCTGCAAATGATTTCGGATTTCATCAACTAAACCTTTAGGTTCCAGAACGGTGACTTCTTTTCCATAAGAAAGAATTTCCTGCATAAAGTCATAAGTAGGGTGAAGGAAGAATTCAAAATAAATCTCCTCCGGAGTTTCTTTAGTCTCTTTCTGCGATTGATGAAGAGGGAAACTTCTGATATATTCTCCCTGATGACGGCTGCATTTCAATACAATATTCTGTGGTTTCTGCTCCGTCAGATTCATGACTCCGAATGCATTTTTGAAATGTTCTCTGAAATTATATTTGTATTTCTCTCTAAACTGATTTTTAGCTACGTCAAGATAGTTGATTCTATCAAGCCCGAAAGATTTTAAAGCTTTATCTTTTGTGTCAATGGCAATAAGATACCATCGGTCTTTGGATTCTTTTAAGGCTAAAGGATGAACTTTTCTGGAGGTCATCAGTTTGTTTTTGTAATTGTAATGTTCGAAACTTACCACCCTTTTATTTCGGATGGCGAAGAACAGATCATAAAAATGTTCCACACCCGTTGGTTTACGGCTTTCAAAAAAGATAAAATCTGAAAAATCCGGGTGAAGATTCAGAGCGTTACTTACCTGGAAAGATTCCAGCAATTTTTGGTTGTATTCATCCACCTCCATGATGGGGCGGCTCTCGATATAATATCGGTTGTCTCCCTTTTTCTTGTTGTGAATGGAAAGATTAAAAAGATCGGAAATCTCCCGGATATCCCTCTGAAGAGTACGGATAGAATAGCTCTTGATCTCAGCATCCTGGAATTCAAAAGAATTTAAAAGATAGTCCTCCAGCTGGGAATAGGTAGCCGGAGAACTTTCTAATCTTTTAATAATTAGGGCATATCTTGTCAGATAAAAATCTTTCTTCATTTCTTTTTTTTATGTTACAGCAGAGCTGCGTTTCATGGTAACGTTTTATAAGACAAATATATGCGGTTAATGCGACAAAACGTGTCGTGTTTTAATTTTATTATAAACTTATTGCCCGTAATCTATGAAAGAATTTATAAATAGATGAAAGTAGTAGGTGTAATTTCTGTTTTTGAAATAGGGCAATTAGAAATAACAAAAGAGGTTTTATTATTCTGTTGGTTTTCCTTGTAAATGATTTTTATAGTGTCTTTAAAATAATCTGAGATGACATTGAAAATTCCATAAATCAAAAACATTATAAAATACTTTTTTAATCTTCTTTTGTTTTCATAAAGCAATGTGTGATTTATTGGTTAATAAATTGATTGTTATATTCTGTTTTCAGTGAAACAGAATCCGTTGTACTATATTTTCAGACATAGTTCTGGCTGTCCGGCATTTTGTGAATGGTGAATTCAAAGATGTTGAGAATGTTTAATGAGATTGCTGTGTGCGTATTATTGAGAATTAAAAGTAATGCTGGACAGCGTCAGAACTTGTCGTATTTCATTATATTTAAAAAGGATCTTCTTCAAGTACACCTTCTTCAAAATCTTCTCTGAAGAAGTTTTCAATAGTGTTGAGATAGTTTTCATAATCCATCTCAGTGTTTTCGATATCGCTCCATTCTATGGTATAGAGATCTTCATCGAAGAGTATATCTGTTTTATGATCTGGTGTTTCCATGTTTTGTGTTCTAATGTGTTGGTTATATTTTGAACATATTTCAGGCTGTTCAGCATAAGTGAATGTTGAATTCAAAGGCTTTTTAAAGTTTTATGGATTGTTGTTTTGTGTCTTTCTGATACTCCAAAGGTAGTAGGGCAAAACGACAAAACTTGACGTGTTTAAAAAATATTTTCTAATTTTTAAATATAATCTTCAAAGCTTATATTGAGTTATTATAAGGCTAAAAGCTTATATTTTATTTTTGATGAGTTTTTGAACAATCTGGTTCAAAGTTTCTCTGTTGTCATCAATATAACTCAGTCCGGCCTGTATCAGATTTTCAATATTCGACCTTCTTACGTTATCCATTGCAGGAGATGCATTTTTCAGTGAAGGATTCAGGCGGTAATAGTTTTTCTGATTTCTCAAACCCAGTGTCTGGAACATCTGTTCCAACTGGTAATCTACAGTTTCTGCATTGGCAGACATCAAAATATCAATAATCGGGCTTACCCAGCCAATTTTCCCTGATTTTTGTAGCTTTTTAAAAGGATAAGGTCTGGCTTCAATTCCTGTTCCGATAGAAACAATAATCATATCATTTACACTCGGATGATTGGCTTTCTGATGGTTTTTTAAAACTTCTGCAAAAGGAATTTTTCTTGCTTCTGCATAAGCACAAAGAGCTGGATTATTGGCAAACATTCCTCCGTCAATCAGGCTGAAGATCTGTCCATACATCGATTTGATCTGCACCGGACTGAAATAGGTAGGAGCAGCCGAAGTCGCTCTACAGATATCTTTTACATAGAAGTTATCTGTGCTGAGGCTGGCTTTCCATGAGTTGAAAAGTTTTGCTCTTCTGTTTTCAATATCATAACTTGTTATTAGACATGGTTTTATTAATTCTTTTAATTCTAAATTTCCAAAAAAGTCATTTAAATTCCTTTCAAGTGATTCCTGTGGAATTTTTTCATTCAATAATCCGAATGGATTAACCAGTTTTTCCCAAAAGGAAACCTGGAAGATATCGCCGCCCTTTTCCGCATATAATTCTAATCCTTTTTGAATAGAATATTTTGCCTTTCGGGCTTCGTCGGGACATAGAATAATAGAAGCAATGAGACCTCCGGTACTGCTGCCTGCCACCAGATCAAAATAATCCCCAAGCTTTGCTGTGGGTTTATCATAATACTGGAGCTGCTCTTCTATGTAGCGTAGAATAATGCAGGTAATGATTCCTCTTATTCCGCCTCCGTCCAAAGAAAGAATGGTTGTCTTTTTCATGTTATTTTTCATTTTTTTTAAAGAAACATATGGCAACTTTAGACAAGTAAAACCAATAGATTTCCGGAAAATATCTATTGGTTTCAGCTTATTATAAGGATTGTTTTTTGGTATTTCTTATAAAACAAAGATAGACGGAGGAAGCGACAGAACTTGTCGTAATATAAATGATGATCATTAATTTTATCAAAAAACAAACCTTTAAATCAAATGGTTATGATTTTTTTTCAATAAAAGAGAACTAAAAAACAACATAATTTTGCTCGTCTCTAGGCATCTTCAGGAGCGTTCTCCAGCTTGTCTTTACAGGGCCTTTTTTAGAGGGAATATTCTTTTTTTCAAAATGAGGAAGGTCTTTGAAGGTTTTCCAGTTTCCGCCCCAGTCCCAGCCATGGCGGGCAAAGATCTTTACACACTCATACCAATCGGCAACTTTGTCATTATCCCAGTCCTTTGCCGTATCCCAGCTTGCTGTTTTGCGGCCGATCATCAGACAGATATCTACAGCAAGACCATAATTGTGGATGCTTTGCCCTGCCTTGGCATTGGTCACCTTCTTTCCTGAAGTAATTCTTCCGATCGCATAAAGCTTTTCCTGCTCCTCAAAAGATCTTAATCCCTGCGTGATCCGTATCTTGGCTCTTCCGGTAAGGGCTTCATCACATTCCTGTATAATCTGCTTTACTTCATCTCTTACCATTGGGTGAAGTTTCTGAATTCGTTCCAAGGTTACTTTGTCCATATTTCTTATTTTGTTACAGGACAAAGGTATAGCGCGGAAGCGACGGAACTTGACGTGTTTTATTTATTTCTATAACATTTTACTTGGAGTAAAAAAGATTACAGCCGTTTTAAGTATAAAAAAAATAAGAAAAAATTGTTTTTAAATTTTTAAAAATCAAATAGAATTAGTAAATATGATGCGTAAAAAACACAATGTCAAATGCATACCATCTTACCCTTTTTACTTGCCATGGTGGCAGCCATTGTATTACTCAATATGTGGGCTGTCAGATTAAAAATTGCTTATCCTATTTTACTTGTAGTATTTGGGCTTTTTGTTTCTTTTATACCCGGTTTACCGGTTGTAAAGATCAATCCGGATCTTATATTTTTTATTTTTTTACCTCCTTTATTATTTGAAGCAGCATGGTCTATTTCTTTTAAAGAGATGAAAAGATGGTGGCGTATTATCGGGAGCTTTGCCTTTCTGGTTGTTTTTTTTACAGCATTGGCGGTAGCTGTAACAGCTAATTATTTTATTCCGGGATTTACTATTGCTTTAGGATTTCTGCTGGGAGGAATAGTGTCTCCTCCTGATGCGGTAAGTACAGGTGCCATTATGAAATTTGTAAAAATACCAACTACTACATCCGCTATTCTGGAAGGAGAAAGTCTGTTGAATGATGCATCTTCATTGATTATATTTCGTTTTGCTCTGATTGCTGTAGGAACCGGACAATTTGTATGGCAGGAAGCTTCCTTAGACTTTTTATGGATGATTATAGGTGGGGCGGGAATTGGCCTGCTGCTGGCCTGGATTTTTGTTCAGGCTCATAAACGCCTTCCTACAGAACCGTCATCTGATATTGCTTTGACACTTATTGAACCTTATCTCATGTATTGGGTGGCAGAGCAGTTTCACTGTTCCGGAGTTTTAGCAGTGGTCTGTGGAGGCCTCTATATGTCAGCTAAAAGAATGATATTTTTAAACAGCAGCAGCCGTATAAAAGGATACAGTGTGTGGGAAAGTTTTGTATTTATCCTGAATGGTATTGTATTCTTAATTATAGGGCTGGAGCTTCCCGAAATCGTTGGTGGATTACGGTCAGAAGGAATTCCTTTGAAAACTGCCATCCAATATGGAATTTTGGTAACAGGTATCCTGATTGCTGCCAGAATAATAAGTGCATACGCTGCAATGGTGGCCACTTTGATTTTTCGGCCAAGTGTGGCACCACGTGCATCTTCTGCAAAAAGGCGTTTTCTGATGCCTCTTATGCTTGGATGGACGGGGATGAGAGGTGTTGTTTCATTAGCCGCTGCATTGGCTATTCCTATTACTCTTGAAAACGGGCTTCCTTTCCCCAACAGAAATCTTATCCTGTTCATTACCTTTGTTGTGATCTTGCTTACCTTACTTGTACAGGGCCTTACGCTGCCGTATATTATCAAATATGGACATGTGTTTGATGATTTTACTGATGAAGAAAAAGATAAACGGGCCAGGGAAGAAATAAAACATAAGCTGAAGCAGCACATCTATCATTTTCTTAAAAGCAAGCATGAAAACGAACTGAACAGTCATGCCGGATTAGAACGGATGCTGAAACACTGGGAAGAAAAAATAGAAGCCAATGATACCGAATGGATGAATGAAAAAGCAAAAGATATCTTTTTTGAGATGCTGGAAAGCCAGAGACAGTTTCTTGCAGAACTCAATAAAGATGTTTCTATTGATGAAAGTATAATTCGTCATCAGCTTTATCAGATTGATCTTGAAGAAGAGCGGTTAAAAATGATTTAATCTATACGAGGGGCATTGAATAATATGTTTTTTTGAAAACCAAATTAAATCACTAATACGACAAAACATGTCGCATTTAAAAATTTCATTCATTTGTTTTTCAGGTTGTTAAATATGATGTTAATTATAGTGTAAAAGATTATTTTATTCTTTAAAAGGTCTAATTTTGTATAGATATTTACTATACAATTGTCATGTATGCTCTGGTAGATTGTAACAATTTTTTTGTTTCCTGTGAAAGGACTTTAGATCCTGATCTTGAGGGCAAACCCGTTGTGGTTCTTTCCAACAACGACGGATGTGTTGTATCCAGAAGTAAAGAAGCAAAAGATCTGGGAATTCCTATGGCAGCTCCGGCATTCAAGTATAAGGAGCTTTTTCAAAAACATGATGTGAAAAGCTTTTCTGCAAAATTTGAATTGTATAATTATAAAAGCCAGCAGGTAATCAATATTGCCAAATCCTATGTTCTTGATCATGAAGTTTACAGTATTGATGAGCTTTTTCTTGATTTAACAGGATTTAAGTATATCGATATCTATGAATATTGTTTTAAAATCAAAAAAGAGATTGATGAGAAAGAAAATATTCCTGTAAGTATCGGAATTGCTCCCACTAAGACTTTATGCAAAGTTGCGAATAGAATTGTAAAAGATTTTCCGGATAATTTTAATGGAGTTTATATTCTGGATACCCCTGAAAAAATTGAAAAGGCACTGAAATGGCTTAATATCGGAGACGTTTGGGGAATCGGAAGAAGGCTGGCTGTCAAAATGAATGACAGTGGCGTTCATAAAGCTTGGGATCTTCTTCAGAAACCTGAAATATGGGTTCGAAAAATTATGGGGATTCATGGAGTAAGAATGATCAATGAACTGAAGGGAATTCGTCAGCTGGAACTGGATGCTCCTTCTCCTAAAAAATCTATAGCGGTTACCCGAAGCTTTATGCAGATGCTTACCAAAAAAGAAGAAGTAAGAGAAAGGGTAGAAACCTTTGGAATGTACTGCTCAGAAAGATTAAGAAAGCAGAATACCTGTTGTAAAATGATTACTGTTTTTGTGCAGACCAACCGTTTTAGGAAGGATCTGCCTGAATACAGAAATGCAATGACCCGGATTCTTTCCAATCCTACGAATTCATCAATCTTAATAGGAAGAGTGGTGAATGAACTTTTTGAAGCCATTTACAGAGACGGGTTTCATTATAAAAGAGCAGGAGTGATGGTGAACGATTTTGTACCCGAAGATCAGAGACAAATCAGCCTTTTTGAAGAAGATATACAAAATCAGCACCTTCCCGTGATGAAAGCTATGGATGCTATGAATAGAAAATATGGGAAGGATAAAGTCCGTCTTGGAAGCATGAGTGGTGAAAATACCTTTGGACGTGCAAAACTGTCTCCGGAATATGAAGCTTTCCTGAAAAAAAATACATTGCCGGAAGCTAACTTCAGGTTTCATTAAAACGATTCCTAATTCAAAAATTCTGTTTATTTTAGCCATTCTTACTGTATGAAAAATAAAACGACTGAGATCAATAATTTATTAGAGCAATTGTCCCAGGAAAAATTTTTCGGATATGAGTTGGTTGATTATTGGGATGGAGATACTACAGCTTTAGGATTGCAAAAAGGAAATATTGTTATCTATATTTCGGCATTCGACTTTCCCAAAACCGGCCATTATGATGTCATTATTGAAGAATCTGAGACAGGTAAAATATTGAAATCAGGAGAAAATAAATCCTATGATGAGCTTATTCATGGTCTTCATCTTTTTTCCTAATGATGCTTTCGCGATAATATTTTTCTTTAAAAATTAGAAATTCTTTAAAAATTTCCCGTAAAATAGAGTTTTAAATAGTAAAATTCCGTATTTTGACAATGCGAAATAAAGGCTTATTTGTCTTGTTCTCAGTGGTTTGCATGTTTGTGGCTTAAAGGCTGCTATTGTAGGTGACGTGCTTTTACATTTATCTTTGACCGAGAATTGTACACGTTTTAAAACCACAAAGTAAATGAAAAATCTAAGTATTTGGATGAAAGGAATATTGATTTCCTTATGCTTTACCATAAGTCATTCAAAAGCGCAAGTTGGTATTAATACCTCAAACCCTCAAACCACTTTCCATGTGGATGGAGCAAAAGATAATTCTTCATCCGGAGTTCCTTCCGCTGCTCAAACTGCCAATGATGTTGTCATCACCACTACAGGAGAAATAGGAATTGGAACATTATCTCCTGCTGTTAAAATAGATACACGGTCTGCAGCTAACACAGATAATTCAATAGGAATAGGAGAGACCAGTCAGGCTGCTCCATCAGCAGGTGGAGGCGCTGTAAGATATAATCCGCTGAATGGTGGGAAAATGCAGTACTCAGATGGTGTTGTATGGCAGGATCTTATTTCTTCTCCCACCAAAGCTGTAGTGGTAGCCAATCTTCAGGCAGCAAACTTTGCTGTTAAAATTCCTTATCAGGTTTCTACAGGTATTGCCGGATGGACGGAGATTTCTGATCCTACAGCAAACTTTACTCCAGGAACAGGTGTTTTTACAGCACCAAGAACCGGAGTATATCTTGTTTCTTTTACCTATGATTTTGTAAGAATCCCTATAGTCTCAGGCTACTTTTCGGAAGCAAGATATGTCGTGAACGGGAACAATACTGTTAAAAAATGTGTGAAATCTTTCTCCAATATTTCAAAACAGGCACAAGTTGCAGGTTCTTGTGTGGCCGGTGTTCAGCTGAATAAAGGTGATACTCTTCAGCCCTATATCTACCAGTCTGTTTATAATGGTAATCTAAGTCTGAGGACAGATCTGACTTCTGCAAGCAATGATTATGGCTTTGTAAACCTTTCTATTTTAGAACAATAACACACTTGATATGAGAAAAAAATTAGCAATGGCTTTATTCATTTGCTTTGGTATGTGGATGCAGGCTCAGATAGGAATCAATATGTCTGCCCCGGAAGGAACGGTACATATAGATGGACAGAAAAACACAAATGTCTCAATACCTTCCAGTTATTATGATGATGTAGTTATTACACCCGCCGGAAATGTAGGAGCAGGAACAAAATCCCCCAAAACAAGGCTGGACCTTAGATCCAATGAGCGCTTAAATGCAATTGGAATTGGCGGAACTTCGCAGTCTGCTTCTGCAGCAAAGGCCGGAGCGCTGAGGTATAACTCAGGAACTCAGGATCTGAGCTATTCTAACGGAACCTCATGGATCACACTGGCTCATAAGGCACCCAATGATTTTGTAGATGCAGAAAACTCTTCAGTACAAAGCTTTGCTGATGGAGTGCAGACTGCTGTTACAGGCTGGACTAAAAAAACGGATGTGAATAGCAGTTTTAATGCTGGTACAGGAACTTTTACAGCCTCAAAAACAGGCGTATATATTGTGTCCTTTACCTTTTCGCTGACTTCCGGAAGTATAGCCAATGATTCAAGGTATGAGACTTTAATTCAAACCAACTCAACGTCTTCCACCACGAATAAAGTGTTCAAATGTGTAGGAAGTTATCCCGGAACCAATACCATTGGAAACCGTGTTGCGGGAAACTGTTCAGGAATTTTTAACCTGAACCAGGGGGACAATATTACCGTAAGCCTGAATCAGAAACTGGGAAGTTCAAAAACTCTGGACACTGATGCCACACTTACATCTTTAAGTATTTTCGGATTATAAAAAGACAGATGATGAAAAAAAATTGTTTACTGGTTTTAATGACCTTAAGCTTCCAGTGTGTATTTTCACAGGTTGGAATCAATACTCCAAATCCACAGGGTATCCTGCATATTGATGGACAAAAAGATAATCCTGTTTCAGGATCGACATTTACTCCGGCTCAGCAAAGTAATGATATTCTTGTGAACAGCACTGGGAAAATAGGAGTGGGAACTCTCGTTCCGGTTACAAAAATTGACGCCAGAAATTCCGGGAACGGAGCCATTGGCTTTGGAGCTTCTTCACTTACAGCATCTGCAGCCGACGAAGGAGCCGTACGTTATAACAGTGGAGTGGAATATTCTAATGGAAATGAATGGCTTCCTTTACTCACAGCACAACCCACCAATAATAAAGTAATCGTTATTGCAGCCAAAACTAATAATAATGTAAAGCTGGCAACTCCGTCTATTCCGACAATAACTGCAGGCTTACAGAACAGGGCAAGTAATTATCTTGTAGACTGGAGTAAAACTTTTGAAAGTAATTCCGGTACAAATTTCAATGCTGCTACTGGTATCTTTACCGCGCCCCGCAACGGAATTTATGTGGCTTCTTTCACAACAGATCTTGCCCCATTAGCAATTAATTATACTACGGACCCTTTAAATCCTATTCAGATAGAAGCGATCTGGCAGCTTTATGACAATACAACAGGATTAGCGGTCACTAATATTGTAAATACGGTAAAGTGTGTCAATACCATGTCCTCCAACAGTGTAGGAAATATTGATGCAGGAAGTAATTGTACCGCCTCATTTTACATGACAGCAGGGCAGAGACTGATGCCTTATATTTGGTTTAATTTAAATAATTCAATCGTTGCCAATTTTTCATTAAATAATACCGGCGGTTATAATAATCTTACCATAGCAGAACAGTAATCAGGAGATTTCATCCAGTGTTTTGATAAATGCAGACGGATGCATCCCTGTAATCTTTTTAAACTCGAGAGAAAAAGCACTGTGAGATGAATATCCTGTGACTTCAGCAAGGTGATTGATCTTATATTTTCTGTATTGAGGTTCATTTTTTAATTGGTTGACAATATAATTGATCCTCAGATGATTGATGTATTGATTGAAATTAAATTTCTTATGTTTCTTAATAACTGCTGAAAGATATTTTGTATTGATATTCAGTGTGTTGGCAAGATTATAACGAGAAATGTTTTTGTTGTTAAAATCAAGACTTTCCTCAAATATTTTTAGTCCGTGTAATATGTTTTCCTCTACTTCAGGCGAAATTTTTATTTCTGTCGGAGTAGGGGAGTTTTTTGTCTGAATATCCTCAGATGCCTCCTGGGGATCTTCTTCATAAACCACTGGAGAAATACCTTCTTTGTAAATTTTGGCAACAGCTTCTTTATGCTTTTTACGGAGACGGATAGTATTGAAAATAACAGCTCCTAAAATAATCATCAAGATCAGACAGGCTATGATGAGGCCTTTTGAAGTAGAGTGGCTTTCATTGAGCTGCTGATGAAAATTTTCTTCTTTTTTGGATAATGTGTTGTTGACGGCCATTGCTTTGTTGTAAGCGATGCTGTCTTTTAATTTAAGATTTTCAATTTTATATTTCTCCGTGTTGGAATCGTCGTGAAGCAAAGCATAAGCTTCTTCAAGGTTTTTGGTAACCTCAATCTTTTTTTCATTGAAGCCATACTGATCTACAATTGCCAGAGATTTCTTATAATAAAGCACCGCACTGTCCGGCTTATTTTGCTTTGAAAACGAAAATCCGATATCATTAAGGACGTTTGCCCGAAGATAATAATCATTTTCTCCCACCAAAGAAAGCGCCTGTCCGAAATAATATTTTGCTTCCTTAAATTTTTTTATTTCAGATAAATTATACCCCATATTGGTATAAGCAGAGATCAAAAGCTCATTTCGTCTGGTTACATTTTTTAGCTTCTGAAATTCCCGAATGGCATTTTTAGAGTAAAACTCTTTCTCTTTATATTGATTCCTGTTAAGAAGGATCAAAAAAGAATTAAAGATCATCCCTTTCAGCTCATGTCCTTCCTCCGTATTATTGTGTTTTACTTCAGAGAGGGCATTTCGGAGGCTTGTAGAAGATTCTTTAAGCAGTCCGAGCTTTGCATATTGAGTTCCCTGCATTCTGTATGCAAGTGCTTTCCCAATATTATAATTGCTTTCGGTAGATATTTTAAGGGCCTTATCTGCAAAATCAAGACTTTTTTCAGCATCAGATTGTAAATAGCTGTTGAATGATTTCAAATAATAAGCTTTGGCAAGAAATTCAGGGAGATTTTTTTTCTGTGCTGAATCTATAATCCTATTCAGAACGATTTCCGAACTGTCCGGATTCTTGGATGAAAGAGTACGGGCATACCTGTACTGTCTCTCCAAATCAAATGCCTGAGAGAATGTAGAAATCGAAATAATAAGGAAGAAAAAGAGAATAATTTTTTTCTTCATTGTGTTTTTTGTGTTTTATTTTTTTTGGTATTTCCAGTTACGGCTTTTACCTTCCGCTATCCACTCCAAAGATTGTTCCAATCTTTTATTCCGGGTTGCTTCTGTTTTTGCTTCTGTCACCCATGCAATATATTCCTTTCTGAAGGATGGTGAAGCCTTTTCAAAAATGCTGAGTGCCTTTGGATGAGCCTTTAAAGCTGACTGAAAATAATCAGGAACTTCCATTTCTGTTTTGGAAGGTGGGGCTTTTTTCATAGTAACGCCCATATCCGTAAGTTCCATGGCTTCTTTAATTGCTTTTTTCAGCTGAGGTTTGGAGGGAAGATCTTCAAGTTTTGTTACTTTTCCTAAACTGAACATTGAGCTTCTTTCGGCTGTAGTTTCTATTTCCTGTAATGTTTTCATCTCCTGATGCAGCCAGAATCCAAGACTGCAATACTGCTTGAAAGCTGTAATAGAACAAAGGATTTTGCCTTTATACATAAACGCAGGAAACTTCCATTTGATCGCTTCTTCAGCATCAGGGCAGACTTCGTGAATCGTTTCACGGAGGTAATTTAAGATAGGTTTTGCAAAATCCGGAGATTTTTCAATGTATTCATCAACTTTTACGCTGTGTTTATCCATAGTGTTTATTGGAATAATTGTACAATTTCGTTCACAAAGAATTTTACCTGATCAGGTCTTCCTCTGTCATTTTTAGGGTTGTTGGAGTAGCTCCCGGTTTTTACAATAACGATATTGTGTTCAGGAACCATAATAATATATTGTCCCTGTAATCCCAGGAAATAATAATGTTTGATAGGATTGTCATGGTTGATCCACAGTCCCATTCCATATATGTCTTCAGACTTTTCAGTTGGAGTTCTCATTTGTTCAATGAAGTCAGCATTGAGAATCTGCTGATCCCCGGCTTTTCCATCATTCAGAAACAGCTGTCCCAGCTTAGCAAAATCTCTGGCATTGGAATGAATGCAGCAATATGTTTTTTCCATACCATAATCGTCTGTGCTCCATTTTGCATTCTGTTCCATTCCCAAAGGAATCCAGAATTTTTCCGATAAATAGCTCGCTAGGGGTTGATTCAGAGTCTTCCGGAGGGCAAAACCAAGAAGTTGTGTAGAGCCACTCTGGTATTCAAATCTTGTTCCCGGTTCTTCTTTAAATTTTCTTGAGAATACAGCTTTTACAAGGCTTTTTCCATAATAAGCTTTGGCATTGGGAAGAAACGGATTATTGTAATTTTCATCCCAGTCCAGACCGGATTCCATTTGGGCCAGGTTTTTAAGGGTAACCTGATTTCCGAATGTTTTATTTTTAAATTCCGGATAGAAATCAGAAAGCTTTTCATCAATAGTAGAGATAATGCCTTCTTCCAATGCTTTTCCCAACAACATGACAGTCACTGCTTTTGCCATCGAAAAAGAATTGGTTTGTGAAAGCTGGTTATAACCATCCCAATATTGCTCATGAAGAATTTTTCCATTTCGTATCACAACAAAAGCTGCTGCTCTGGAGCGTTTTAGGTTTTCAACTAAATGTTTAGGTAAATCTTTTTTATTGTAATCCGGATCTTCTTCCCATAGCTCAGGTTCCTCTGTGGCAATAGGGTTGCTCGGGAAAAGATTTCCGTCATCAATATATGCACTTGATTTTCCTTTAAGATAAGTTTTTGAAATACCACTAAATAAATAATCATATCCCAGAAAATAAGCCGCTGCAGCACCAGCTACCGCTCCTCCTATCATATACTTTAGTATTCTCATTTTTTCATAAATGGGTCTTTAACAAATTTAGAATAATTTGGCTATAAAAATTAAAATGAATCATCAAATACGTTATTTTTGTTCTTAATTGATGAAAACTATGACCAGAAAACTTATTGTATCGGCGTACTTCCTATTTTCAATTATGGGAATGGCCCAGATTTATAAACCGATAGATACAGCAGATTATATACAGAGACAAGCATTTTTAAAGAGTTTTGAAGGAAATAATGAAGCGACTGTAAAAAAATTGAAATCTCAGTATTCAGGGAAAACAGGCTCTGAATTATCCAAAATTTATAAAGAATTCGGAACAGACTTTCAAAAGCAGGTGAAGAATAAGGATTTTATCTTTACATCTGAATTTGAAATCAGCATACAGTCTATGATTCAGCGCCTTAAAAAGAATAATCCTAAAATTCCTCAGGACCTGAAAATTCTGATCGCAAAAGATAATACTCCCAATGCTTACTGCCTTGCTGACGGAACTTTTGTAATCAATATGGGGCTTTACAGCTGGCTCAATAATGAAGAGCAGATTGCGGCTGTGATTTCCCATGAACTGGGGCATAAAATAGAAGAACATTCCCTGAAAACTTTTTTGAAAATTATCGAACAGGATAAATTGGATAAAGTATGGGTTGAGAATATAAAATCAACTACCACCAGCCGAAGCCAGAGCCAGAATCAGAAAGCTTTTGATATCTTTAAAAATACAGTGTATAAAAAAGGGGTGGAAAAAAGACAAAGCGAAATGCAGGCGGATTCTTTGGGGTATGTTATTTTTAAAAACAGTGATTTCAAGAAGTCTGAATTTGTAAATGCACTTCAAAGACTGCAGGATTTTGATACGATCTCACCCAGAGAACTGAAAATGGAAACCTATAGAAAGCTTTTTAATCTTCCAAAGCAGGCCTTTAATGAAAAATGGATGAAGAAGGAAGATTTTTCACTGTACAATTATAATTTCTACAAAGAAAAGCTGAACAAAGATTCCCTTGCATCGCACCCTGAAGTGTCCAGAAGAATTGAGATGCTTAAAAAAACATTTACAGAACTTAAAACTCCGATTGCTCCGGAAAAACCTTCGGAACTGTTTATAACCTTAAAGAAGACAGCAAGAATGGAAATTTTGCCCAACTATTTTCACTCAGAAGATTATGGGCAGGGAATTTATGCTGCGATGCAGTTTCTTCAGGACGACGAAGAAGAAAAATACTATAAAAGCTGGCTGGGAAGATGTTTTTCCAAAATATATGAAGCGAGAAAAAGCTATAATCTGAACCGGTATCTGGATAGGATAGAACCTAAAAATCAAAGTGAAAGCTATCAGCAGTTCCTGAACTTTATGTGGAATTTAAGTCTGGATGAAATAAAGAATATTGCAGACTTTTACCAGACCAGTGAAATGATTGCGAATGTAAACTGATCTTGATAAATATTTGAAATATCAATTGGAACGGGCTTCAGCCCGTTTTTTAAATAATAGAAAACTCCACTGGCTTTAGCCAAAACTTAAAAATAAGAACCCTGATGATTCATCAGAGTTCTTATTTTATACTAGTAATTTAATTTCTCCAAACGGATCTTATTGAATTTTTCTTTTTCATTATACTCCCGAAGAAGGATATAGCCTTCTTTTCCTACATACGGAGTTACCGCATAATTATCTTTTTCGGAAATAGGAATGATCTCCTGTTTGAATTTTCCGTCAATAATGGTATTGATGAACAAATTCCATCTTTTCTGCTTTGTTACTTCATCTTTCTGATAGTCGCGGTAGAAAAATACCACGTCTTTTCCTCCATTGAGGTATTGTGAAAAGAGATAATCGCTGTTTACCCATTTTGATTTTTCTTTTTCAAAGACCTGTACATTTTTTACTTTGAAGTCTTTATCTGTATAGATATAAACAAGGTCCGTGGTTTTAGGAGCATTATATTGTCCTGCAGGTTTATATTTTTCAGACAGGATACCCACACTTCCATCGTTCATGAAGTACATGTCTTTGGTCTGAAGCATGTAACCACTTTCTACCATACCATTTCTATTGAGTTTTGGAAGGAAAGCTGAAATATTCGGCTCATAATTGATTGTTTTGGTATCTGCAGTAAAGTTTTTTTTGTCTACCAGCATTCTTGCAAATCCTACTGATTCAGAATCATCATAGTTTCTTCCCAGCAGAACCACTTTATCATCAAAATTTTTATCATTATCAATCTTTCTGTAATTGGAGTAGAAAGATTCAATATTGTCTATGGTATCATCAGATAATCCGGTTACCGGCTTGTTGGACGTTTCTTTTCCGGTTTTCATATCAAGAACCAGGAGACTGAATGATTTCTGCTTTTCATTCACTTTCTTCATGATGCAGTACATGTAATTCTCATCTCTTTCCAGAACAGATAGGGTAGAATAAATTTTCTTACTTCCGTCAGTATTGTATTTATATCTCCAAACCTCCTTTTTGTTTTCATCAAATCTCATGAGGCTGTTGTTATTTTCATACTTTCCGTAATCTTTATACTCCACGGCAAAGTAGCCGCCTTCTTTCAGCTCACCTACGGCAGAAACGTAGTTGTACCCTTTATCTTTTTTCTCATCACGGTTTTCCTTACGCTGTTCTTTCCAGCTCTTCGGTTCGTTGATTTCTTTGAAAGTACCGTTTTCCAGATAGTCATAATATATTTTTCTGGTAATAGAGTTTGTTTTAGGATCAATCACCATAGAAACAGGAGTAAATACTTCCCGGCTTTTTACCAGAGAATAATCCATCATCGAAGGTTTTAAAATAATCTGTCCTTTAAAATCGACATACCCTAAATAAGATGCAGCAGTGATATCACCTTCAAACTCTTTATTGGCAACAGGGTTGAGGTTTTTGTCCAGAATCACATATTCAAATTTTTTGGTCTTATCACCGGATTTTCCGTAAGAATATAGAGAAACGTAGCCGTAAAGATTGTCTTTATCATCGAATAAAGCATTCATTCCAACGTGATCCCCAGCGGCAAGTGTTGTCAGATCCTGGGTTTGGGAAAATGCAAATGTCTGGATCAGTCCAAACACTATGAGTGTTATTTTTTTCATGGTTAAAATTTGAGGGATAAAAATAATAAATTAACCCATATGTTGATAAAAATAAAAAAGCCCTGAACAGGGCTTTTTTTATTATAATTGAGAAAGTAAATTTCTGAAGTTCGTTTTTTCATCAATGATTCGTCTCAACTCTGAAACAGGAACTCTTTCCTGCTGCATTGTATCTCTGTCTCTGATGGTTACGGTATGATCAGTAAGAGAGTCGTGGTCAATAGTGATACAGTATGGAGTACCGATGGCATCCTGTCTTCTGTAACGCTTTCCGATAGCATCTTTTTCTTCGTAGAACAGATTGAAATCATATTTCAGATCATTGAAGATCTTTTCTGCATATTCTGCTAAACCGTCTCTCTTCATCAAAGGAAGAATGGCTGCTTTAATTGGTGCCAATGCCGGAGGTAAAGATAAAACTGTTCTTTCTGAACCATCTTCCAGTACTTCGTCTCTTAAGCAGTGAGAGAATATAGAAAGGAATAACCTGTCTAAACCTACTGAAGTTTCCACTACATAAGGAACATAGTTTTCGTTTCTTTCAGGATCAAAGAACTGAAGCTTTCTTCCTGAGAATTCTTCATGCGCCTTTAAGTCGAAATCTGTTCTTGAGTGAATACCTTCCAACTCTTTAAATCCAAATGGGAAGTTAAATTCAATATCCGCGGCAGCATTTGCATAGTGAGCCAGTTTCTCATGATCATGGAATCTGTAATTATCATTTCCTAGACCTAAAGCCAAGTGCCAGTTCAGACGTTTTTGCTTCCATTGCTCATAGAATTCAAGTTCTGTTCCCGGAGCCACGAAGAACTGCATTTCCATCTGTTCAAATTCACGCATTCTGAAGATAAACTGTCTTGCAACAATCTCGTTTCTGAATGCTTTACCAATCTGCGCAATACCGAAAGGAAGTTTATGACGTGACGTTTTCTGTACGTTTAAGAAATTAACGAAAATACCCTGAGCCGTTTCCGGTCTAAGGTAAAGATCCATAGCACTGTCTGCAGAAGCTCCCAGTTTTGTTCCGAACATCAGGTTGAACTGTCTTACTTCCGTCCAGTTTTTAGAACCTGTATCAGGATCTGCAATTTCAAGCTCCTCAATCAAAGCTTTTACATCAGCAAGATCTTCATTTTCCAGAGATTTTGCCAGTCTTGAAAGAATAGTTTCCCTTTTCGCTCTGTATTCCAGAATTTTTGGATTTGTGGCAACAAACTGATCTTTATCGAAAGCATCTCCGAATCTTTTCGCTGCTTTTTCGATTTCTTTGTTCTCTTTATCTTCAATTTTAGCGCAGTAGTCTTCCACCAAAACGTCTGCTCTGAAACGTTTCTTGGAATCTTTATTATCAATCAATGGATCGTTGAAAGCGTCTACGTGGCCTGATGCCTTCCATGTTGTCGGGTGCATCAAAATCGCCGAATCAATACCCACAATATTCTCGTTAAGCTGTACCATAGCTTTCCACCAGTATTGTTTGATATTATTTTTAAGTTCGGCCCCGTTCTGTCCATAATCATACACAGCGGATAAACCATCATAGATCTCACTCGATGGGAAAATAAAACCATATTCTTTAGCGTGAGAAATCACTTTCTTGAAAACATCTTCTTGCTTTGCCATAATTTTTACATCTGATGTGCAAAAATAATGTTTTTTATTGGGAAAATATTAATACCTGTAAGATCCTACATTAGAGATGGTCATTAAGAAGCATCCTCCTATACCAATAATAAATAAAATACCTGCAATAACAAACAGTAATATCTTTGCTATCCTGTATTTTTTTAAGGGTACAAAAAGAATTGTAGCAATCGTTATAAGAACAGCGATTACGATCAATTTTACAAAAAAACCAAAATAGTCTGTCATTTTAAAAAAAATTAAGGTAAAACCTTTTACTAATATAAACCTTTTATTTGAAATTTAATAGCGGAGCCGGGAACCTGCTTTTGCTACTCGCTTTTCTGGATTTTGCGGCGGCGAAGCCGCCGCAAAATCCAGAAAAGAGCTCAAACATACCGCTCAATCAGGGCTAAATCGGTCGAAAATTTCTACTTTTGCACCATGTTAGAAATTCTGTATCGCGACGAGCATATTATTGCCATCAACAAACCCAGCGGACTATTGGTTCATAAATCTTTCTATGCGGGAGAAGCAGATGCATATGCTATTCAGGAGTTGAAGAAACAAATTGGACAAAAAGTGTTTCCTGTACATCGGTTAGACCGGAAAACTTCGGGGGTGCTGCTGTTTACTTTAGATAAAGATACGCTTAGAATCATGAGCGAACAGTTTGCATCACGCGAAGTGGAGAAGAAATATCTGGCAATTCTCCGGGGTTGGGCAAAAGAAGAAGAGACGATTGATTATGATTTAATTAATGAAAATGAAGTTAAGCAAAATGCAGTTACATACTATCGCCGTTTGCAAACTTCGGAAATAGATTTGCCTTTTTTAAAACATCAGACTTCGAGATATTGTTTGGTAGAAGCAATCCCTGAAACGGGAAGATTTCATCAGTTGAGAAAACATTTTAAACATATTCTGCATCCCATTTTAGGCTGCAGAAAACATGGCTGCAATAAACAAAATAAGCTGTGGCTTCAAACATTTGAGATCAATAAAATGACGCTTCACGCTCATCAATTGATTTTTAACCATCCTATCTCTAACGAAAGAATTACGGTAAATGCGACTATAGATGAAGAGTTCAAAAGCATAGGGGACATCCTGAATTTTGATCTGAGTGCATACTCTTAGTTTAAAAATAAACTATTAAATCTACTAATTTCACCTGATCTCACTCCATTCAGTAATAGCGGAGATATTTCTCCACTCATTTTTTAACGCAATGTTCGCAAAGTTTAACTAATACTTGTTTTCTATTTCCGATTGCAAAGGTGCTTCGTTCAGCAAAGACTGTTGCGCGCACTTCGCTAAATGAAATGCCCTTACAAACAAAATGTTTTCAGGATGATCGGAACTTTTGCGATCATGGCGTTTTAAAAATTTATTTTACCGGTATTTTATTCTTATAGATATCGTATATCAAACATTTTGATAAAATATCATACATCAATCGAGCATTAATTTTAAAATGAGTAATTTTGTAAAACTTTTTTTCAATGTACAAATCGCTCATTCGTCCGATTCTTTTCAAATTTGATCCTGAAGATGTTCATCACTTTACATTTTCAATGCTTAAGAATTTTGGATTTCTCACTAAATTATTTTTCCCAAAACCTATTGAAGACAAACGTCTGGAAAGAGAAGTTTTCGGATTGAAATTTAAAAATCCTGTCGGATTGGCAGCTGGTTTCGATAAAAATGCAGTGTTGTTCAACGAATTGGGAGACTTAGGTTTCGGGTTTGTAGAAATTGGAACGGTAACCCCAAGAGCACAGGCCGGAAATCCTAGAAAAAGATTGTTCCGTCTTATTGAAGATGGAGGAATTATCAACAGAATGGGATTCAACAATGATGGTCTCGAAGCGGCAATTGAAAAACTGAAGTCCAACAAAGGAAAAATAATCATCGGGGGGAACATCGGAAAAAATACAGATACAAGCCCGGAAAACTATACTCAGGATTATCTGGACTGTTTTGAAGGTCTTCATCCTCACGTAGATTACTTTGTACTCAACGTAAGCTGTCCGAATGTAGGAAGCCACGCCAAACTTGAAGATGTAGAATATCTGAGAGAGCTGATCACAGAAGTGAAGAAAATAAACCTGTCAAAATCTGTACAGAAACCCATCTTACTGAAAATTGCACCGGATCTTAACAATAATCAATTAGATGAAATCATTGAACTGATCGCGGAAACAAAGATTGATGGTATTGTAGTGTCCAATACCTCAGTGAACAGAGAAGGTCTGAAAACCTCCCCGGAAGTTCTAGAACAGATAGGAAACGGAGGATTAAGCGGAAAACCTATTCGTGAAAGAAGTACAAAAATGATTAAGTACCTTTCTGATAAAAGTAACAGAGCATTCCCAATCATTGGAGTAGGAGGAATACATTCGGCAAAAGACGCTATGGAAAAAATAGATGCAGGAGCCACATTGGTTCAGTTATACACCGGATTTATTTATGAAGGCCCGGAACTGATCAACGAAATCAATCAGGAAATTCTGAAAAGAGCCAGCAGATTACCAAGATAAAAATATAGAGAGAGTTATTGTGACTCTCTTTTTTATTTTGACTTTACCACGGATGCGTTTTTGATATCTACAGTAAGTGTGTGGGCAGGGCTGCTTTCTGACTTGCCTATTTTATATTGTATTGTCTGTCGGTCTTTAGATTTTGTTTTGGTAACATCATAAATATTTTCCAGGCAGCTTTCAATTAGAAATTCCTCATAATTTTTATAATTCCAGTCTTTTGTGAAATAAAGGACTCTGTAGCCTTTTTCTCCTTCACTTGCTCCACATCTTCCGCAGGCATTGAGGTTGGATGAATGCTCAAAATACAGTAATATCCGGTTTCTGCTTTCACCTGATGAATAGGAAATCAATTCATTTCCTCCATGCTGATTAATAAAATCAAAGGTATTGATCTTTTTATGATTGGGTAATATCAGATAATTGTTATAGCGGTAGATCATATCATTTCCGGTAAAAAGCTTTGCAGGCTGCTTTTTTTTATCCAGATAAAAATTTCCCTGAATTGTGGTTTCTTTGGTGTCATTTTGATTGAAAATGATTGATTCTTTGGGAGCTAACGATTGTGCTGTTTCATTTGCTTTTTCTACGGTTTGTGGCGATGTGATTTGCTCTTTCAATATTTTTGAATTCATTTTTTGCTTAGTGCCGAAGTTATATAAGGACAATTTCCCATAATCATAAACTCCCGTAACAGCAATTTTCTTCTGATACTTATCATAGTAATACCATCCGTCTACAAAATACTGATAGAGACTGCAGTCAGCGATTCCTGAAAACTGAAGCTGCATGGTAATGGGAACACCTGCAATTTCTCCTTTGAAAATTTGCGAAGAATCTGTTATTTTCTTTAATTCTACTTTCTGACCGAGAAAAAATGTGAGAAAAAAGAAAAAGAATACAGCAAAAATTTTTTTCATGGTTGGGGTATTGTGGATTTTAGTTTTTTAAATGAAAAAGTGAGCAATGGTGTAGATGATCAGTCCCACCAGGCCCCCTACCAGTGTTCCATTGACCCGGATAAACTGCAGATCTTTTCCCACTTCCAGTTCCAATTTTTCACTGAGTTCTTTTCCCTGCCAGTTTCCAACGGTCGTACTGATGAGGTTGCCGAATTGGTGGGTGTTTTTCAGAATGTATTTATAAGCCGTTACCCGAACCCAATGGTCAATTTTGTTCTGAAGATTTTCATCTGTCTTTAAGTTTTGTGCAAACTCATTCAGGTTTTTAGAAAGATAGTTTTTTAATGCAGAATGCTCTTCCTGAAGCTCTTTCATCAGTGTTTTTTTGATAGAAACCCAGATGTCATTGGAATACTCATCCAGTTTATCATTTTTCAGAAGTCCGTTTTTGATCGTTTTAAACTCTTCATCCCATTTTGGATCTTCTTTCAGATCAACGGAAAATTCATAAATTTTCTGTGTAATCAATTCTCTTACTTCATGCTGAGGATCTTCTTCTATTTCTTTAAAAAAATCAGAAAGTCCGTCGGTAATTTTATCCGCAATTTTATTATCTACAAAAGATGGAATGAATGAATAACTGCCTTTCTTTACACGTTCCTGAATCATTTCATCATTTTCAATGATATATTCTTTGATTTGTTTTGAAAGATTGGTGATGATTCTCTGATGATCGTTTTTTTCCAGAATATAACCTATTCCGTTTCCAACTACTTTATTAAGCTTAATATCATCGGTCATTTCAGACACCTTTTTGCTGATGAACTGGCTTACCGTGGAGTTATCCAGTTTATTGAGAATATCAAGAACAATATCTGAAAGGTTTTTAATCAAAATTTCCTGGCTTTTTTCCTTTGCCAGCCATTCTCCTACAAAATTGGAAACTTTAAGCTTTTGGATGTAAGGACGTATATTTTGAGGAGAGAGGAAGTTACCGACTACAAAACTTCCAAGATTGTCTCCCAGTCTCTGTTTACTGTTTTCAATCAGATTGGTGTGAGGAATAGGAAGCCCCAGAGGATGACGGAATAATGCAGTTACTGCAAACCAGTCCGCAAGTGCACCTACCATAGCAGCTTCAGCAAAGGCTCGCACATAACCGATCCAATGAGAGTTATTAGACTTCTGTAAAATAGTGGTAACAATGAAAATAACGGCCATCAGAACAAATAATCCGGTGGCAAATGCTTTATATTTTCTCAGTTGTTTTCTTTTTGCTTCGTCATTCATATTCTCAAATTTACTAAATTTGGTTATGAAACCGTTTAATCTTAATAAAAGCTTTTAAACCTCAAAACTTTTGGGATTAAAGAATGAAATTTACGATGAAATTTTTAGTTTCAATCACCTTATTATTTTTTCTGCAGGCTTGTACGCAGAAATACGAACCTATTAAAACCTCCTCTATGGAAAATACAGAAGCAAAAAACAATCCATACTATTCCAGAACTGATACTGCAAAACTTAATATTTCCAACGAAGAATGGAAAAAAATCCTTGCGCCGGATTTATATGCAATTGCCAGGGAAGCAGCAACAGAAAGAGCTTTTACAGGAAAATATAACGAATTTGATGAGATAGGAGAATATTATTGTGCCGTTTGTGGAAATCACCTGTTCCGTTCTACATCAAAATTTTCCAGCAGCTGCGGCTGGCCAAGTTTTTTTGAAGCGGATAAAGAAGGAGTCTATTATATAAGAGATCAGTCTTATGGAATGGATCGGGTAGAAGTGCTTTGTAAAAGATGCGATTCCCATCTGGGACACGTTTTCGATGACGGTCCAAAACCTACAGGATTAAGATACTGTATGAATTCCGTAAGCCTTGAGTTTGTAGCTGATTCTAAGAAGTAAACATGAAATGAAAGAACCGGAGTTGTTTGAGGAACGTAAACTTGTATGGCTGGCGCTTTCTGATTTATATCTGGATACAGAACTTCAGGAATGGCAATTTCAGTATATGACCGGAATTTTTCTTAAAAGTCCTTTTAGTTTTGAAAAGATTAAAAAGATAGATCAATATGAAATTTTTCCCGTTCTTTTTTCTAATCTGCTGAATCCGGCTGGCGAATGGGCTGGCTTTGAAGAAAAAAGATTAGTTAAAAATATTATGAACTGGATGGAATCCCGAAGTGAGCTGGATATTCTTGCTATCAAATGTATTTATCCAATATATGAACAGGTAAATAGAGATTATTGGAAAAGACTTGAAGAAATCTATAATCAGATAGGTTTCTGACTTTCCAATGGAAGGAAACCTTGAGTGTTTATGAGCCTTGATGTATTTCGAATTCTCAAAAATGAGTGCTTTAATTCAAAGAATCAGGACGTTAAAGTTTCTTAAATAGCGTTAAACTTTTTAGAGTTATAACCCCTTGGTAATTATGTTTTTATAATTTTGCCCCACTAATTTGGATTTATATAGTATTGAATGAAAGGATTTTATAGCGTATTAGGCCTTGTTTACATGGTGACGACTTCATTCTACATTTCCCCAAGAGTAGCGGCGAAAAGTGAGAATGTAAAAACAACGAAAACTGAAAAAGTAGCTGAAACGAAATCTGAGAAGAGCACAACAGCTGTATCTTCATCAGAAGCACTGTACCAATCAATTGCATTTGACCCTGAACACGAATTGAATTATGAAGTGTTCTCTAAAGCATTGACTGGCTATGAAAATTTAAAAAAAGCAGGATTGCTTACCCAAGATTCGCATTTATTAACCATCTGCGATTTTTCTATGTCTTCTAATACAAAAAGACTTTGGATCATTGATCTGGAAGACAAAAAAGTTCTGTTCAACTCTTTAGTAGCACACGGAAAAAATACAGGCGAAGAATTTGCGACGAATTTTTCTAACAAGGAAAGTTCGCTGCAGAGCAGTCTGGGATTTTATATCACGGATGCAACATATCAGGGTGATAACGGATACTCTCTTAAGTTATTGGGAATGGATAAGGGCTTTAATGATGCTGCATACAGAAGAGCAATTGTAATGCATGGTGCGGATTATGTAAGTGATACATTTGCTACGATGCACAAAAGAATCGGAAGAAGCTGGGGATGCCCTGCCGTCCCAAGAGAGCTGACGCAGTCTATAATCAATACGATTAAAGGAAAAAATTGTCTGTTCATCTATTATCCTGATCAGAATTATCTTTCTTCCTCAGAATGGTTGAAAGCATAAAAATAGAATCGGCTGTCTCGCTTTTGAGACAGCCGATCCTATTTTAAGGCTGCGTACAATTACTCCCTACAAGCGGAGTGTATGTTGTCTGGGATTGTGTGGTATGAAATTTAAAATAACATCCATTATAATAAACCCCCTCCATATATCCCTGCAGATAATTATTGGCATGAGATATATCTAGATCTACCACTTTTGTTTCGTACAGCAGAGTAATCGTATTATTAAGAATTGTATGGCCAATAAAAGCCCGTTCAGCATTTAAAGCAGTAAGGATCGAATTTACCTGTGTTTGTGTAAGTGCCTGCTGAGCCATACCACGGTACCAGTATAAGCCATAAGTACTGCTGGTTGCTGTTTTGCAGTCTGGCGATGTACACATTTTGTTGATAACAGGATTTACATAGGTATTGAGTGTGGTGACAGACTGATTGAGTGCTATCACTTCCGGACTTATTCCAGCATGCAGAAATAGAGTGTTCCCGGCACGTTCAATCATATTTTTGCTGCGAAGCCATTTGCCCAGCTCACTGTTTGCATCATATAAAGTGGTTAGTGTTTCTCCTAGCACAAGAGTGTTGGCAGAGTATTTAGGATTTACATACTTGAAATTACCAATTAAATTCATAATATCATGGTTGCCAAGTATAAAATGTACTTTTCCTCCTGCTGCCATGGCTTCCTGCTCCAGCTTGTAAATCAGCCAGAGACACTGTGAAACATACTGTCCACGGTCGAAAACGTCTCCCATAATAAAAAGGTGGCCACCGCCATAGCTCCACTTATAGTTATCATTAATGATACCGGCTTTTCTAAGCATCAATATAAAGCCCATTATCCCCCCTTCAATATCAGAGGTGGCAAAATATTTAGCTGGCAGAGTAGGGTATTCGGCTTGTTCACGGTTGACTAACTGCGGCTGCAGGCTTACAGGGAAAGAATTTCCGTCAGGTAGCTGTATATTTAGGGCAACCTGGTTACGCATAGGAAATGTCTGGGTGATAAATCCCTGTGTAGGATCAATACTTTTTACGATATAACTGTTGTTCCGGAAAAATACATAGGGTCCGTCTGGATCCTGTTGCACGCTTTCACTGATCTTACAATCAAACGAAACATCACTACTGCTGGCATTTTGGTTATGTACTTCTATGGCAATGACATTGTCGCCGGTGTTAAAATAAGACGATGGGATGTTATAATTAAAGAAGTTATTTTCCTGCGCTGTAGGTAGAAATTCACTGGTGCCGGTGGTGTAAGTGATGGTTCCCGACTGTGGTAGCAGCATTGTTCGCAAAACTTCTGTTCCATTGATATATACAACAGCTCCATCATCATGAATCATTGATAAGATCACCGATTGTGGAAGCGCATTAACATCTGGAATAGTAATGTGTTTTCTGAAATAATAGGTAATATGTCCTGATTGCAGTTCAGTAGCCTCATCTCCATCACCAAAACCAAACTGTCCGGAACCGGTGGCCCAGCTGGCGTCATTAAAAGTTGTTGTACGCCAGGCTATGCCTTGGTCTGATCCATTATCAAGATATTTCCAGCTGGAATTCGGCATTAATAACTGATTGTTAGTTGTTTGCTTTATTAGGCTTCCGGAAGTTGTATCGTCCGTAGTTTCCGGGGCTGCGGGATTTAAAATACCGTTCTGACAACTAATTATCAGAAATAATAGTATAATAAAGTTACCTTGGATTATTTTTTTCATATTGGGTGTGGATTTGATTGATTGAATATTTATGAAGTCTAAGTATTTTTTTATTACTGATTGGGCTTATGTTTTTTGTTTGATATCCATTTTTCAAAATGAAATGGAGACTTTTATGATGAATAAAAATAATGTAATTTAATGTTAAAATGCTGTTTAAGTAAAAAATAAACAATATTTTACATTTACAAATGTGTATATGTTATTAAATATTGGTTTTAATTAATTTTTTCAATATTAATTGACTGAGTTAAGATACCAATCTAAAGATGATAGGGTGATTTTTGTGCATAATAATACAAGAGAAAAGCAAAGTTTGCAAAATCTGGCTGATTAGTAAAAATAAAAACCCCTGTACTGTGCAGTACAGAGGTTCAAATTTATATCATTTAAATGCTATCTAAATTTCTTGAAAATTAAAGTCGCATTATGCCCTCCAAAGCCAAAAGCATTACTTAAAGCATAGGTAATATCTTTTTCTTTCGCTTCTCCAAAGACAATATTGATATCTTGTGGAATATTCTGGTCAATACTGTGAAGATTGATCGTTGGCGGAATAATTCCGTTTTGAATCGCTTTAATAGAAATTATGGCTTCCACAGCTCCCGCAGCTCCCAACAGGTGGCCTGTCATGGATTTTGTTGCGCTGATATCAAGATTTTTACTTCCTTTAAATAATTTATTAATTCCATTGAGTTCCACGAGATCTCCAAGCGGAGTAGAAGTGGCATGAGGATTAATATAATCAATATCATCTGCATTGATTTCTGCTTCGTTAAGAGCCAATTGCATTGCTTTGATTGCTCCGACACCATCAGGATGTGGCGCCGTCATGTGATAAGCATCCGCTGTCATGGCTGCTCCTACCAGTTCTGCATAGATTTTTGCCCCTCTTGCCTTAGCATGTTCATATTCTTCAAGAATCAATGTTCCCGAACCTTCACCCATCACGAAACCGTCTCTCTCTGCATCATAAGGACGGCTGGCGGTCGCAAAATCATCATTTCTTGTAGACATGGCTTTCATAATGGAAAATCCTCCGATTGAAGCCGGAGAAATAGCCGCTTCAGAACCACCGCTTACAATCACTTTTGCTTTTCCAAGACGGATATAGTTGAAGGCATCCATCAATGCTGTATTTCCGGTTGCACATGCTGAAACAGTAGTATAATTGATTCCCTGAAGACCATATTTCATAGAAATCATTCCCGATGCCATATTGGCAATGAATTTCGGGACAAAGAAAGGGTTGAATCTTGGTGTTCCGTCACCAGCTGCGAAGTTCATGACCTCGCTTTCGAAAGTCCACATTCCGCCTTGTCCGGTTCCCCAGATGACACCCACATCAAATGGATCCATATTTTCAAGCTCAAGACCGGAATCTTTTAGAGCTTCCGCGGTGGAATACATGGCATATTGTGAAAATAAATCACTTCTTTTGATTTCGTTGTGTGCTAAATGTACCTTTGGATCAAAATTTTTAACCTCACAAGCAAAATGTACTTTAAACTTTTCTGTGTCAAAATGGGTGATTGTATTTGCTCCACTCACTCCATTGATGCTGTTTTGCCAAAATTCTTCGACATTATTTCCCAAAGGCGTCACCGCGCCAAGACCTGTAATGACAACTCTTTTCATACTTAGTTATTGATTTTGAATAAATTCGAGGTTCCTCTTGCGATTAAGCGTGTTTTGTCTGCATTCCATATTTCGCATTGTGCATTTACGAATTGCTTACCTCTTTTAATGATTTTAGTTTCAGCTACAATATTATCATTTTCTTTTGCAGTTGAAAAATAATCTATGACATTATTTATGGTAGTAATGAAAGAATTTTCATTTAAAGAAAACATGGTGGCGCCAATGATATCATCTACAATCGCTGCGGTAACTCCGCCGTGAAGATTTCCTATAGGATTCAGCCACTCTGCTCTTACTGTATATTGAAATTCCAGCTGGCCTTCTTCCACAGAAAGAACAATAGGATTGAGCCATTTCATAAAAGGAGATGGTGACTGGTCAAATTCCTTGCCGACGAACTGTTGTAATTGTGCTAATCTATCCATACTTTCAATTTTTATTTCTCTAAAATCATGGTTACTCCCTGTCCGCGGGCTGCACAGATGGATATGAATCCTTTTCCATTGCCTTTTTCATCAAGTAATTTTGCCAAGGTAGCGATAATTCTTCCTCCTGTTGCTGCAAAAGGATGTGCGGCTGCAAGGCTTCCTCCCTTTACATTCAGCTTACTTCTGTCAATCTTGCCAAGCGCCTTTTCCAATCCGAATTTTTTAGCAAGCTCTTCATTTTCCCAGATTTTTATGGTGGCTAAAACCTGTGCCGCAAATGCTTCATGGATTTCATAATAATCAAAGTCTGAGAGATTCATACCTGCTTTCTTCAGCATCCTCTCTGCTGCGAAAACCGGGGCAAGAAGAAGATCCTGTTTATTTTCTACATATTCTATTCCTGCCAGTTCAGAAAAGCTTATATAAGCCAAAATTGGAAGGTTGTTAGCTTTTGCCCATTCTTCACTCGCCAGCAAAACGGCAGAAGCTCCGTCTGTAAAAGGGGTGGAATTTCCAGCGGTTAAAGTTCCGTTCTGTTTATCAAAAGCGGGTCTTAGCTGTGATAGTTTTTCAATGCTGCTGTCACGTCGCAGATTATTATCTTTATCTAAACCAAAAGCCGGAGTGATCATATCATCAAAAAAACCTTCATCATACGCTTTGGCCATGTTCTGATGGCTTTTTAAAGCGAGTTCGTCCTGTTCTTCTCTTGATATTTTATAATATTTGGCAGTGATTTCTGTATGTTCTCCCATGACAAGCCCGGTTTGAGGTTCCTGACCTTTGTAAGGAATGGGCATCCAGTCTTTCAGTTTCGGATTTAGCAGTTGTTTTAATTTTCCAAATGCTGATTTTTCTTTATTGGCCTTTAACAGGGCTTTTCTTAATCTTGGAGAAGATTCAAACGGAATGTTGCTCATGGCTTCCACTCCGCATGCAATTCCGCATTCTATCTGGCCTAACGCAATTTTATTTCCTATATAAATAGCTGCTTCAATACCCGTGTCGCATGCCTGTTGAAGATCACATGCAGGAGTTGCGGGGTCAAGAGTCGTATTCATCACGGTTTCTCTGATGAGGTTGCTTTCTGAAATATGTTTTATCACTGCACCGCCGGCAACTTCTCCGAGCCGTTTTCCTTTAAGGTGATAACGATCTATCAATCCGTTTAGTGAAGCGAGCAGCAGATTCTGATTGCCCTGCTCCGAATAAGCGGTATTCATTCTGGCGAAAGGAATTCTGTTGTATCCTACAATAGCCACTTTTTTTGTTTCCATATGGTATAATTTATGATGGAAGAATATTGAGTTCATGATCAATCATGTGAGTGATTTTATCTAATGCATGGTTTAGAAAGCTTTGATCACCCATGGTTTTTGAGAGCAGAATCCCACCTTCAATAAGCATGATGAATAGGGATGCATATTGCTCAGCATTTACTCTTTTATCAATTTCACCTTTCTTTTGCCCTTCCAGAATAGCAGTCGATATTTTTGACATCCATAGTTCAAAAGACTTTTTAACCTGGTTTTTTAAAGCAGGGAAAGAGTCATCCGCTTCCGTTGCTGCATTCATGATGGGGCAGCCTCCGTTTGAGAAGACAAACTTCCAGTTTTTCCGGTAAAAATCTACAAAAGCATGAAGTTTATCCAGGGCTTTAGGATATTCATCGCTAAAAGAGCGGCTGAGTGTCTTGCCCAGCAATCCGGCATTGTATTTATAGACTTCAATGGCTACTTCATCTTTGTTTTCAAAATTTCCATAAATACTTCCTTTCGTTAATCCGGTTGCTTGTGTAATGTCGGACAGCGATGTGGAAATATACCCTTTCGTATTAAAAAGAGTTGCTGTTTTCTCTATGATATGCTGTTTTGTTTTTTCGGCCTTCGACATTATAAATGTTTAATGATATGCAAATATACAAAAATATACCACTCGGTATATTTTATTTAAAAATTTACCGACTACAGATGTTAGGAGGTTTAAGTTTTGGCTAAAGCCAATGGAATTATTTTAAAAAAGAAAACGGGCTAAAGCCCGTTTCTATTGATATTGATATGCATTCTTTGATTCTTAGTTTTCTAAGGTTGCACTCAAAGTAATCTCAAAATTGAATGCAGCGCTTACCGGGCACCCTTCTTCAGCAATCTTAGCAAACTTCTGGAATTCTTCTTCTGAGATTCCCGGAACTTTAGCAGTTAAAGTCAGTTCAGATTTTGTAATCTTACCAATATTTGGATCAAGAGTAATTACAGAAGTTGTTTTTAATTCTTCAGGATTGTAGCCTGCCTGTGATAATTCCGCATCAAGTTTCATAGTGAAACATCCAGCGTGGGCTGCTGCTAGTAATTCCTCAGGGTTCGTCCCTACACCATCCGCAAATCGGCTGTTGAAAGAATATTGAGTCTGATTTAAAGTTGTACTTTGAGTAGTTAAGTGCCCTTTCCCTTCTTTGATGGTACCGTTCCAAACGGCTGTTGCGTTACGTCTCATAATGTTTGTTTTTGTATTTAATGTTGTTTGATTTTGATATTACAAAGGTATGTCGGTTATAGAGTGTATTCAATAGATAAAAAGACTTAAATATTGTACTTTTTTCCCGACGAGTAATTTTTTTTAAAATTGGAAGGAGTGCTTCCTGTTTTATTGGTGAACAGCCGGTTAAAATAAGCCGGATCTTCATATCCCAGATTGTAGGCAATTTCTTTCACGGGTTTATCTGTGTAGAAAAGTAATCTTTTTGCTTCTAATAAAATTCTGTTGATGATAAACTGATTAGGAGAATCGAGATTTAAATTTTTAAACTTATGAGTCAAAGTTTTCGGAGCCATATGAAGTAATTCGGCGTAATCTGTTACATTATGTTTTTCTCTGAAATGAATTTCCAGATGTCTGCTGAAATCTCTGAAGATATCAAGTTCGGTGCCGGGTATTTTTAGTGTTTCATTATCTATATTCTGTTTTTTCCATTTTCGGGTAGCCCTGATGATGATTTGTTTTACATAGGTCCTGATCATTTCCTCAGCAGACGAATCCTTCCATTCAAGTTCATCCTGAATATTCTGAAACAGACCTTTTATAAGAGTCGTTTCCGATGTGTCAAGCTCTACGAAAGGAATTTCAAATACATTATGAAAGAGAAGTCCATCACAGGCTACTTCTTTATCATGAATCTGGATACAGTAGAAATCACGGTTGTAGAAAAGAAGGATCGATTCATCTTTTCCTTTTTCTATGTTTAAATGTTGGTTGGTCAAAAAAAACAGTGAAGGTTTTTTTGTTTTGTAATGATTAAAGTCTACTGAAAGTTCGTATCCTGAAGGAATGAAAAATACTTTAATATCAGTTCTGAAACGATTCCCATTGAAGTTTTCGAGATTTTCTGCTGAAAATACTTCGAGTCCGAGTCTTTTATAGTGATCTTCAAAAATAAGCTGTTGCGGCATACTTTAACTTTAGTTTAAAGATACAAAAAAGCATGATTTGAACTGGATTAAATTATTGAAACCCAAATTTCTGGTGTCAGACATATAGAATTAGAATAAAATAAATCGGAAATATGTTTTTACATTGATATTATTTTATCATTTTTACAAAGATTTGTACTGCGACCTAAATTATTAAACTTTTTTTAAACTGCCTGCATGAGCGAATTAGAAAATATTCTGAGAGAAATAACTCCACTATCTCCTGAGGACAGTTTTCTCGTGTTTGACAGGATTAAAGCGTCATTCGACTTTCCGTATCATTATCATCCGGAAATTGAAATCAACTTTATCTACAAAGGAAAAGGATACCGCAGAATGGTTGGAGATCACACCGGAGAAATAGGAAATATAGAACTGGTTCTGGTAGGGCCTAATTTACCGCATTGCTGGGCCAATTACAGATGCAAAAACAGGAAAACCCACGAAATCACGATACAGTTTAATCAGGATTTCTTTCAACAGTCACTGATGGAGAAAAATATTCTGAAACCCATCAACAATCTGATGAAAGATTCTATCAGAGGAATTCTTTTTTCTTCAGAAACTGCTGAGAAACTAAAAGATTCGTTTCTCAATCTTTCAAAGATGAGCAGCTTTGAATCATTCATAGAAATTATGAAAATTCTGAATGAACTGGCTGTTGCAGAAAACAAGACACTTTTGTCTTCCTATAGTATTGAGCTTGAAACCTTTGCTGATAATGATAAAATGAAGGTAGTTCATGATTTTGTACATAAGAATTTTGAAAATAAAATAACGCTGGACAAAGTAGCCTCCTTGGTGAATATGAGCAATGTAACCTTCAACAGATTTATTAAAAAAAGAACCGGAAAGACTTTCATTAATTATCTGAATGAAATAAGAATCAGCTATGCTGCACGCTGGCTGATGGAAAAGAACCTTACCGTTTTTGAGATCGCTTTTGAAGCAGGGTTTAACAATATTGCGAACTTCAATAAGGTATTTAAGTCAATTAAAAAAACAACTCCCACTGAATTTAAAGAACAATTCAAAGGAGTGAAAAAAATCGAATAATATTCATTTTTTCTGCATTATCAGTTCAAAATAAGACACAAAACCGGGTAGTTATATTCGGTTTTATTTTTATTATAAACGACGATAAATCCTCTTTTTTTAATAGAAATTAATAAGGTGTATTTTGTTGATATATAAAGGTTTAATAGCTTTTAAATAAAATTGCTGAAAAAATAATATCGTTTTATGATAAAATAGTATTATATCAGACTGGCTACAAAATTTAGATTTGTGAATGTGAATTAAATCTTAACAAAACTTTAAATAATTTAATACATAAACGACAAAGTTTTGCTGAAAAAACAATAATTGTTTTTGTATTGAAAAATAAAGCAATGTCATTGATTCTCAATTAAATCTAACGAATCTAAACCTTATGAGAAAAGCAGTTATACCTGTTCTGTTCGTTTTTTCACTTTCTGCGAATGCACAGGAGAAAAAATCGGCCGACACTACGAAGACAAACAGTATTGAGGAGGTCGTAGTCACCTCTTTGGGGATAAAAAGGCAGGCCCGCTCTTTGACGTATTCCAGTCAGCAGATTGGTGGGGATGAGCTTACAGAAGTGAAAACTCCCAATCTATTAAATTCGATCAATGGAAAAGTATCCAACGTACAGATCAACAGAACCAATGGTGTAGGTAGCTCCGTAAGGGTGATTATGAGAGGTAACAAGTCTGTGAACAATACACAGCCATTGTATGTAATTGATGGTATTCCTATTATCAACGGAACAGGGAAATCTGCAGATATAGGACAATATTCCAATATGCCGGATCCGGGAGATGTACTGAGCTCCATCAACCCTGATGATATCGAAAGCATCAACTTCCTGAAAGGCGCGTCTGCTTCTGCATTGTACGGTTCTGCCGGAGGTAACGGAGCTATTTTGATTACCACCAGAAAAGGACGTGCAGGGAAAAGTTCAATTACTTACAGTTCCAGTCTTACCGTAGACAGAGCCTATAGCCTTCCAAAACTGCAGCACAGCTATTTGTCTTACGATCCGTCTGTAGCAGGATCACAACCTGGCCAGGCTGTAGACAGCTGGGGTGCAAAAGGGTCTTCTAAGGATTATCTGAAAGACTTTCTGCAAAACGGAACGACATGGGTAAACAGCCTTTCTTTCCAGTCCGGAAATGAAAGATCAACCAGCTATTTCTCTATTGGGAATACCACCAATAAAGGAGTGATTCCAATGTCGTATTTTGATCAGTATAATGTGTCTTTTAGAAATTCAAGTAAATTTTTGGATGATAAACTGACATTGGACGCGAACTTCATTGGATCATTACAGGAAAGTAAAAACAGACAGACTCCGGGAGCTTCTTTTTCTCCTTTAACGAGTTTATATTGGCTACCGAGAGGGGTAGATTTTGACCAATATGGAGAGAATAATTATTCTTATTTAGATAAAACAAGATTTTTGCCGGCTCAAAACTGGTGGGAAGTAAATCCAGACGGAAGCTTCAAAGGAAATCCGGTGACACAGAATCCTTACTGGATTTTAAACAGAAATCCTGTTACAGTCAGCAACAAAAATACATACGGAGCTCTTTCATTATCTTATCAAATTAATCCTTGGTTAACGGCAAGAGTAAGAGGAAATTATAGCTGGAATATTTCAGACAGCCAGCGTGATATTGCCGCTTTCTCAGCACCAAGTTTATTGGCAAACGGGACTAATGGTAGAATGCTTAAAAATACCTACGAAAACACGTCTACTTATGGTGATGTTTTGTTAATCGGTAGTCCTAAAATTAGTGAGACCATCTCATTAGATTTTACCGTTGGAGGAAGTATCAATACGACAAGAAATAAAATAGGACAGATTGATAACGCTTATCTGGCGAATCCTAACCTTTTCACGATGAACAACCTTCAGTGGAATATCAACAGATCACCGGGAGACGGATATCATAATACCTATACCAATATGAAAAAGCAGGTACAGTCTGTATTTGCAAGTGCTTCAGTAGGGTATAAGAACATGTTTTATGTAGATATGACGTTCAGAAATGACTGGGATTCTACTTTAGCATTAACAGGAAGAACTGGATTCGACTATGAATCTGTTGGGGCTAATGCTATTTTATCATCTATCTTCAAGCTTCCGGAAGTGATTAATTTCTGGAAAATAAGAGGTTCATATGCTACTGTAGGGTTAGGATTACCTACCAATATTTCCAATGCAATGCTTGAATACAATAAAGGTTATACCTATGGAGTAGATGCAGGAACTATTGTATATCCTAAGAGTTCTTTTGCTACAGGGGCAGGTTTTGAAGCCCTGCTTCCAAGACCGGAATTGAATAAAACATTTGAAGCAGGTACAGAGTTGAGGTTGTTAAATAACAGATTAAACTTTGATATTACTTATTATAACTCGAATACAAGTAACCAATTATTAGAAACAACCGTGTTTTCAAACTTAGGAGGTTTAGCGCCGGGATCTTATTACCTGAATGCAGGGAAAATCCGAAATACAGGTTTTGAATCTTCACTTTCTTACAAGATTTTTGGAGGAGAAAAATTCGGATGGACGGCTACTTTGAACGCTTCTGCCAACAAAAATAGAATTGTTGAGCTATTCCCGCCAAGCTTGAGTATTCCACAAGATCAGCTTTTCTCATTAACCGGAGGTGGAGATTATACAAGACTTAAACTGGGAGGTTCTTTTGGAGATCTTTACGGAATTAAATTCAAAAGAGATGATCAGGGACGTATTTTAGTGAATGAAAAAGGAGTTCCTTTAGCTGAAAATACCCCTTCTTATTTAGGAAATCCGAATCCTAAATTTATTCTTGGATTTAATAACGTATTCAATATCGGTAAATTGGGAATCTCTTTCCTTATTGACGGTAAATTCGGAGGAAAAGTTCTTTCTCTTACAGAAAAAGCAAATGACCTGTATGGGGTAAGCCAGGCTACTGCTGATGCAAGAGATGCTGGTGGTGTAGCCATTCCAAATGCAGTATATGCACCGGGAACTCCAAATGCAGGACAGGCTTATACAGGTTTAACGAACGCAAAAGATTACTATAAAGGAGTAGGAACTACTGAAGGATACGGAAAAGGAGTAGACGAAGCTTATCTGTACAGTGCTACCACTGTACGTTTACGTCAGGCATCCGTTTCTTATACCTTTGATGTGGATTCAAAATATCTGAAAAATGCAACGGTAAGTTTAGTAGGAACCAATCTGTTTTTCTTCTACAAAAAAGCACCGTTTGATCCTGAGCAGGTATCAGGAAATACACCTGGTGGGGTTGGGGTAGATTCATTCGGACTGCCAGTTACCAGATCTATCGGATTATCATTAAAAGCTAACTTCTAACTTTTACAATTACGAAAATGAAAATCAATACTATAAAAACATTGGTATTCGGAGCTGCAGTGCTGTTTTCCGCATCAGGATGTACCAATGACTTTGATCAATATAATCAGGAAAAGCTGGGAGGCCCTGAAAACTTTTACGCAGATTTTATTGCGGTTGTAAACCCTATGAAATCTATTCAGAGAGGGCTGCAGTCAGATTATCAGCTATATCCTAACCTGAGTGCAGATATGTACAGTGGAATGTTCAGTACAGCAACACCATTCAATGGAGGAGTCAATAATCTTACGTACTCTATGATGGACGGATGGAACAACAGAATTATTGCCAGACAACAGGACATCTTCAACTATTCTATCATTATTGATAACGCTGCTAAAAACAACTATCAAGGCATAGATTTTACAGGTACATTTGCCGTGAAAAAAATCCTTAAAGTGATTACGGCAGCAAGAGTGTCAGACAACCATGGTCCTGTAGTATATAGTAAATATGAAACCCCAAATCCTAACGGAGTTACAGATTTCGATTCTCAGCAGGATGCCTACAACTATTTTATTGCCGATCTTTCTGCGGCTATTACAGATTTGCAGAAAGTCATTGCAATGCCGGCAACAAAGAATGTGGAGGACAGATCTTCCCTGAAAAATGCTGATTTAGTATACGGTGGAAATATGGCTCAATGGGCAAAATTTGCCAATTCATTAAAACTGAGGTTAGCCATGAGAATGAGCTATGCAGATCCTGCAAAATCAAAACAATATGCAGAAGAGGCTTTGGCTTCATCAGCAGGTTTGATTACTGACAACGCTGACAATGCTTTGATCAGTGTAGGACAGTCAGAATTGAGCTTCATCATTTATTCATGGGGAGACTGTTTGATCGGTGCACCTTTGATGGCTTATATGAACGGTTATAATGATCCAAGACTTCCGGCATATGCTATTCCTGCATCTGACCCAGGTCTTCAAGGAAAATATATAGGAATACGCCAGGGAATTGATTTATTAAATGGTAAATCAACATACGGAGGATTCTCACAGCCACAGGCAAAATCTGCCAACGGAGATTATTTCTCAGGAACTGATGGTAAAATGAAATTATTCACGGCTGCAGAAACATGGTTCCTGAAAGCTGAAGCTGCTTTGAGAGGATATGCCGGAGCAGGTGATATTCAGACCAACTATACAACCGGGGTTCAGCAGTCTTTCGGAGAATGGGGGAAAAGTGCCAATGTTGCCACTTATCTTGCTGATACAACTTCTACAGAAGCACCTTATCTTGATCCGAAAAATGCGGACAATAACATCCTTGCCGGAAACCCTCAGTTAAGTACCATCACTATCGCATGGAATAATGGGGATACCAATGAAAGAAAATTAGAAAGAATTATTACCCAAAAATGGCTTTCCCTTTATCCAAACGGACCGGAAGCGTGGGCTGAGCAGAGAAGAACTGGCTATCCGATTCTTTTTAAAGTAAGAAAAAATGACAGTGGTGGAGCAATCAGTACAGAAGCTATGATCAGAAGAATTCCTTTCACTATTGATACCAAAACTTCATTATACAATTACCAGCAGGCATCTCAAATGTTAAACGGTCCTGATACCGGAGGTACAAAGCTTTGGTGGGATAAGAAATAAAAAATATTCAGAATCACTCATTAATAAAGAGACATCTCAACATCAGATTTTATCTGACACATTCATTGAGGCGGGAGAATAGAGTAGAATCTCCAAAAAGTTTATAGTTTCGTTTTTTTTAGCCTGAATGAATCTTTGAGATGTTCTCTTTTATTTGGAATCTTATTTTTAAATATGGGAAAAAACAACTCCGGAATCCGTCGGATCCAGCCAATTCTCTGGATTTCCACATTATACTTTGCAATGGGAGTTCCCTTTGTAACCATTAATGCGGTTTCAGGAATCATGTATAAAGATATGGGTGTTTCGGATTCACAGATCACATTCTGGACAGCCCTTATCCTGTTCTCCTGGACATTAAAGCCACTTTGGAGCCCGTTTCTGGAGATCTATAAAACAAAAAAATTCTTTGTTGTTTCTACTCAGTTTGCTATAGGAATTCTGTTTGCTTTGGTGGCCTTAAGTCTGCCAATGCATGATTTTTTCAAGTACAGTATTGCACTTTTTGCAGTAATCGCATTTTGTGGAGCTACCCATGATGTGGTAGCAGACGGAACGTATATTGGTTTTCTTACCAATAAAGAACAGGCGAAATATATTGGCTGGCAGGGCGCTTTTTACAATCTTGCCAAGATTATCAGCAGTGGAGCATTAGTTTATTTTGCTGGTTTTTTAGAAAAAACAAAAGGAGTTACTCATGCCTGGATGATCATTATGGTGATCTATGCACTCCTGTTTTTTGTATTGGCTATTTACCACTATTTCATTCTTCCAAAAGAAAACAAAGAAGAACAGAAAGATGAGAAAACGGCCGGAAATGTTCGTAAGGAATTGTTGGAAGTGATTACCTCTTTCTTTACCAAAAAGAAGATTCTATGGTGTATCCTTTTCATTATTCTTTACCGTTTCGCAGAAGGATTTGCGATCAAAATAGCACCATTGTTTTTTAAAGCTCCAAGAATATCAGGAGGATTAGGATTATCAACTTCTGATATCGGACTTATTTATGGAACATACGGTTCTGCAGCATTTATCTTGGGATCCGTACTGGCAGGATATTTTATCTCAGCCCGCGGACTAAAGAAATCTTTGATCTGGCTATGCTGTGCATTTAATATTCCATTTGTGGTCTATGCATTATTAGCTCATTATCAGCCTTCAGATCTATTGCCTGTAGGAATTGCGGTGGTAGTGGAATATTTCGGCTATGGATTTGGTTTTGTAGGGTTAATGCTCTACATGATGCAGCAGATTGCTCCAGGAAAACACAAAACAGCGCATTACGCATTTGCAACAGGAATTATGAATCTTGGTGTGATGATTCCCGGAATGTTCAGCGGGATGATCAGTGACTGGATTGGCTACAAAATGTTCTTTATCTGGGTGTTAATTGCTACCATTCCTGCATTCTTGGCCACTTTATTCGTTCCTTTCCCTTATCCGGAAAACCAGAAAGAACAACAAATCAATTCATAATAATTAAAAATAAAAAGTAAAAAATACTTTATGACAGCTCAATCAGTAATGATCCCTTGGCAGGATCGCCCGGAAGATTGCAATGATATCATGTGGAGGTTTTCCGAAAACCCGATCATTAACAGATATGCGATACCAACATCCAACAGTATATTCAACAGTGCAGTAATTCCTTTTGAGGATGGATTTGCAGGAGTATTCCGTTGTGATAACAAGGCAGTACAGATGAATATTTTTGCTGGTTTCAGTAAAGATGGAATCAACTGGGACATCAATCATGATCCTATTGAAATGCAGGCAGGAAATACGGAGATGATTGAATCCGATTACAAATATGATCCCCGCGTAACGTTTATAGAAGACCGCTACTGGATTACATGGTGCAACGGATACAACGGTCCAACCATCGGAATTGGATATACTTTTGATTTTAAAGAATTTTTTCAGTGCGAAAATGCATTCCTTCCATTCAACAGAAACGGAGTTTTGTTTCCTGAAAAAATCAACGGTAAATATGCCATGCTGAGCCGTCCGAGTGATAACGGACACACGCCTTTCGGAGATATTTATATCAGCTATAGCCCTGATATGAAGTACTGGGGAGAGCACCGCTGCGTGATGAAAGTAACGCCTTTCGAAGACAGTGCATGGCAATGTACAAAAATAGGAGGAGGACCCGTTCCTATCAAAACAGAAGAAGGATGGCTGCTTTTCTATCATGGAGTGATCAATACCTGCAGAGGATTCAGATATTCAATGGGAGCAGCTTTGCTGGACCTTGAAGATCCTACAAAAGTATTGTACAGAACGAAGCCTTATCTGTTGGCTCCGGCTGAATTGTATGAACTGACAGGAGATGTACCGAATGTGGTTTTCCCTTGTGCAGCGCTCACGGAAGGAGACAAAGTAACAGTATATTATGGTGCCGCTGATACTGTAGTTGCTATTGCCTTTGGATATATCTCAGAAATCATTGATTTTATGAAAAAGAATTCAATTTAATACAGTAATATAAAGTTTAGGAAAATAGGTTAATCATCTTAATTTTCCCTTTTTCTGGGAATTTTATAATGGTTTTCCTATTTTTAAACCAACTTTTAAACAAAAAAATCTCCGATACCTCTCTTATCATGAAAAAAGAACTGTTAATCTGCTTTTTTACCACCCTGATTTCTGTAGCTAATGCCCAGCAAAATAAAAATGATGTTTTATCCTGGGTAGACCCTTTCATAGGCACAGGAGGACATGGGCATACATTTCCGGGGGCAACTACACCATTCGGGATGATACAGCTGAGTCCGGATCAGAATACAAAAAGTGGCGACTGGGACTGGTGTTCCGGATACCACTACAGCAGCAAAACGATCATGGGATTCAGTCATAACCACCTTAGCGGAACAGGATGGGCAGACCTTGGAGATATTCTGGTAATGCCTACCGTAGGACAGGTGAAAATGTTGCCGGGATCAGAAGAAAATCCTGAAACAGGTTACCGTTCAAAGTTTACGCATGATAAAGAAGTAGCGTCTCCGGGATATTATTCTGTAATGCTGGACAGCTATGGAATTAAAGCAGAGCTTACTGCTTCCCCAAGGGTCGGATTTCATAAATATACTTTCCCAAAGAGTAATGAGGCCAATATCATTATTGATCCTACTAATAAAATCTTCGGTAATATCTACCATACTTTAGTAAGTGTGGAAGGCAATAATAAAATCAAAGGTTACTGTTACAGCAACGGCTGGGGAGGTAAACGATTTGCTTACTTCGTGATGGAGTTTTCCAAACCGTTTAAGTCTTACGGCGTGTATGCTGACGGAAAAATCAAAAATGATGAAAAAATTGCCCTTGCCAAGGATGCTAAAGCTTTTGTAAGATTCTCAACAGAAGATCAGGAAAGCATTGAAGTAAAAGTTTCTTTATCCCCGGTGAGTACAGAAAATGCACAGGAAAACTTTGATACTGAAGCAACAAATGTTGACTTTGCAAAAGCAAAAGAGACTGCACAGAAGACATGGAGAGATCTGATCGGCAGATTCCAGGTAACAGGAGGAACCGACAGCCAGAGAAAAATTTTCTATACAGGCGTTTATCATACTTTCATTGCACCGAACCTTTATATGGATGTGAATGGAGACTATGTTGCCGCTCAGGAAAATATGAATACGAAATGGTTCACGAACTACAGTACATATTCTTACTGGGACGGATTCAGAGCAACGCACCCGCTTTTGACCATTATGGATCAGAAACATACAAAAGAATTTGCCAATTCCTTAATCAGCAGATATACAGACCGTAAAGATCATATGCCGATCTGGGAACTTTGCGGATATGATAACTTCTGCATGTTGGGTTATCACAGTGCTTCGGTAATCTGGGATGCCATTTCAAAAGGAGTTCCGGGTATTGATGCTGAAAAAGCATTTGCTGCGATGAAAGATGCTTCTTTAACGGATAAAATGAGCAGCAGCGATGGTGGTGGAGGTCTTAATGATTATATCAAGTTAGGCTACACTCCATCAGAAAACGGAGCTTCAGTTTCTGCAACATTAGAATATTCATATGACGACTGGTGTATCCAGAAGCTTGCTGAAAAATTAGGAAAAAAAGAAGAATCAGAAGTGTATAAAAAACGTTCTATGAACTTTCTGAATACCTTCAATAAAGAAAATAATCACTTCTGGCCAAGACAGAAAGACGGAAAATTCTTAGCAGATTTCAAGCTTAATGACTGGAAAAAACTTCAGCCCCACTGGGTTTCCGGAAACATCTGGGCGTATGATTTCTTTGTGCCGCATCAAATTGACGAAATGATGAATCTGTACGGAGGAAAAAAAGGATTTGAAGAAAAACTGGATAAAACCTTTACAGAAGCGCTTCATATGGAAGGAGAGCAGCACGTAGATATCTCAGGATTTATCGGATCTTTAGGATTCGGAGATGAACCGGGGCATCATGTTCCATACCTGTACAATTATGCAGGAAGTCCTTACAAGACTCAGAAAATGATAAAATATATTCGCGACAATATGTACGCTGCCAAACCTGATGGAATTGTCAATAACGAAGACTGCGGTCAAATGTCAGCATGGTATATTTTTTCATCACTAGGATTCTATCCCGTAACACCGGGGAAACCTGTTTACGCCATCGGAGCACCACAATTCCCGAAAGCTTCTTTAAAACTGGAGAACGGGAAGACTTTCACAGTGATTGCAGACAAGATATCTGATAAGAATATCTACGTACAGAAAATGTTTCTGAACGGTAAAGAATACAAAAGCTGGGAGCTGAATCACAGCGATATCATGAAAGGTGGCGAGCTTAGATTCGTCATGGGAAGCAAACCGGTAAAATAAGACTCATAAAAATAAACGAAACAAAAGTATCAATGGAAAGGAGAAATTTTATTAAAACAAGTGCACTGGCAGGAGCCGGATTGCTGTTCACTCAGAATGTTTTTGCTAAAAATTTAGTGCTGGATGATTTTCCTGTTGTCCGTGTTCCTAAAGATAAAAGACATTTTACCAGCGAATCCGTAGAAAATGCTATCGCTGCTTTTAAAAAGAAAGTAAAGAACAAAGAGCTAAGCTGGCTTTTTGAAAACAGCTTTCCCAATACATTAGATACTACTGTTTTCTATAATGAAATCAACGGAACACCGGATACATACGTAATCACAGGGGATATTGATGCCATGTGGCTTCGTGACAGTTCCGCACAGGTTTTCCCTTATTTGCAGTTTTCGAAAAAAGATGAAAAACTACACAAGCTTATCTCAGGAGTGATTCATAAACAGACGACATTCATCCTGAAAGATCCTTATGCGAATGCTTTCTATAACGACGATCAGAAGATCAGTAAGTGGAAAGAATACGACCATACTGATATGAAGCCGGGAACCCATGAAAGAAAATGGGAAATCGACTCGCTTTGCTATCCTATCCGTCTGGCCTATCACTTCTGGAAAACAACAGGAGATACAAAACCTTTCGATGCCAACTGGCTGAAAGGTATTAAACTTACCCTGCAGACTTTTACAGAACAGCAGAGAAAAAATGATCTGGGACCTTACAAATTTGAGCGTACAACAGCTTGGGCAACAGATGGAGTTCCTATGGGAGGATATGGTTATCCGACGAAACCTGTAGGGCTTATCAGCTCTATGTTCCGTCCAAGTGATGATGCTACCATCTATGGATTCCTGATTCCTTCCAACTTATTTGCAGTAGTAAGCTTACGTCAGGCTGCGGAAATGGTTGCTCAGATTAAAAATGAAAAAACACTGGCTCAACAGCTGAACAGCCTTGCTGATGAGGTAGAGACGGCCATCAAAAAATACGGAATTTACAATCATCCTGAATTTGGAAAAATCTATGCTTTTGAAGTGAATGGCTTTGGAAGCTACAACCTGATGGATGATGCAAACTGTCCAAGCCTGTTGGGACTGCCTTATCTGGATGCGGTGAAAGCTGACGACCCTGTGTATTTGAATACAAGAAAATTTGTGTGGTCAGAAAACAACCCGTTCTTCTTCAAAGGAAAACTGGCAGAAGGGATAGGAGGTCCGCATATCGGACTTGACATGATCTGGCCAATGAGTATCATAGTGAAGGCACTCACTACCAATGACAAAAGTGAGATCAGATGGTGTATAGATACCTTACAGAAAACGCACGGAGGAACAGGCTTTATGCATGAATCCTTCCATAAAGACGATGCCAAAAAGTTCACCAGAGAATGGTTTGCATGGGCAAATACCCTGTTTGGCGAATTGTTATGGAAAACCTTTAACGAAAACCCGGAACTACTGACATAGCCAACCTTTTTATATGGTTTATTCATCTGAGATTCCTTCCCGAAAAAGAAGGTGTCAGGGGAATGCTATATAAAATTCAGACACCAAAACACCTTAAAAAAATTATACAATGAAAAAAAAATCCATCTTTACCGCACTGATTGCCATGATGCTTCAGTCTGGTTCTCTGATTAGCGCGCAACAGCTTAGTCCTACCGGAATATGCTACGTGGAAGTGAATAACAACAACCTCCTGAATGCAGGAGCGTACAAACTGCAGACATCGAACAGCTATCTGTTCAATGTTGTGAATATTTTTGCGGCTAATATTAATTATGATACCAGCCGTGGAAGAGCCTATCTGTATTCCAATAATAACGTTACCAAAGTGCTTACGAATGCAGATACCTACATAAAGCCACTTCAGCAAAAAGGAATGAAAGTAGTACTGACTATTTTGGGAAATCACCAGGGAGCAGGAATCTGTAATTTTCCTACCCGTGAAGCCGCAAAAGACTTTGCATTACAGCTTGCCAATACAGTGAACACCTATGGTCTTGATGGAATTGATTTTGATGATGAATATTCAGAATATGGAAACAACGGAACAGGGCAGCCTAATGACAGCTCTTTTGTAATGCTTGTTCAGGAGCTCAGAGCATTATTACCGGATAAAATTATTTCATTCTATTATTATGGACCTGCAGCTTCAAGACTTTCCTGGAACGGAGCCAGAGTAGGAGACAACGTTAACTATAGCTGGAATGCCATGTACGGAACATTCTCTGCCCCAAATGTACCTCCTCTTACCAAAGCGCAAATTTCTCCTGCAGCCGTATGGATGGGAAATACTTCCAATTCTACAACCACGAGTCTGGCCACCCAAACCAAAAATGGAGGGTATGGAGTATTCATGTGGTATGATTTACACGGAACTAATGAAACATCCCAGCTTTCAGCAGGAACTCAGACATTATATGGGGAGCCGACAGTTCTAAGCGGTACTTTACAATCATGGACACAAGGAACCAATTGTGATGCACCTATTGGTTTATACACAAGCAATCTTACAGGAACAAGTGCAAAACTAAACTGGTCAGCCGTAGGAACTAATACTTACGATATTGATTATAAGCCAGCTTCTTCAACAACATGGACGAATGCGGTGTCAGCGACCAGCTCAACTTCCATAACCGTTTCCGGATTAACAGCCAATACGGAATATGACTGGAGAATCAGAACAAACTGCAGTGTGAAAAGCGCCTATATGTTTGCGCCAAGATTTACCAGCACTTCAGGAACAACTCCGACAGGTTCCTATGCATTATCTTTAGATGGAAGCACAGAATCAGGAGCTGCCGGAAGTATGAATCTGAGTGGTTCTGCCTTATCTTTTGAAGGATGGATCAAACCTTCATCATTTAAATCAGCATCTCCGTATATCTCTTCCATTATGGGAACGGAGGTAAGCGACAGCAATTCTGCATTCTTAAGATTAGGAGATGCCGGCCTGGCGAATAATAAGCTTCAGTTTGTGGTAAGTATTAATAATGTACAGCAAAAACTGGCTTCTGCAACTGCTTTGAATGCCAATACATGGTATCATGTGGCTGCGACCTATGATGGTGCCAATATGAAATTGTATATCAATGGTGTTCTGAATGCAACTAAAGCACAGACCGGAAATGTAAATTCAACAGGAGCATTTAATGTAGGATATTTATATAACACATCAAGAAACTTCAATGGAAAAATAGATGAGGTAAGAGTATGGAAACGTGCATTAAGCCAGACAGAAATCAGTCAGAATATGTGTAATATATCCGTTCCGGCTACTTCATTGGCTGCTTACTGGAAGTTTAATGAGGGAAGTGGTTCTACTGTTCAGGATACTTCAGGAAATGGTGTGACTTTAACGTTAACAGGGGTAGATGCTTCCAATTGGGGAACAGATCTGCCATGTGCGGCTGGGAGTTCACTGGCAGCAAGAAATGCTTCGGGTCAAAAGGCAGTAGATGCAGGACAGATAAGCATTAAAAATCAGATAAAATTATATCCTAATCCGGCAAGCAAATCTTCATCACTTACAGTATCTGTTCCTGATGAATACAGTAAAGGAAAATTAACAGTTTATGATCTTAATGGAAGAATCATAGATACAAAATCACTGAACTCCGGAAATAACCCTTATGAATTGACCAGGCTGTCAGCAGGAAACTATATCCTTCAGTTTGAATCTCATGATGGAAGCTTAAAACAATCCGAAAAACTAATTGTAAAATAATAACCCCAGTCATTGGGCTTCGGCCCAATGATTTTCTACTACAAAATTGATATACTATGAGAAAAAAATCCTTTTTTATTCCCCTGATGGCCCTGATGCTTCAGACAGCTCCGTTGCTCAAAGCACAGCAGCTTGATCCTTTAGGAGTCTGCTATGTGGAAGTGAACAACAATAATATGCTGAACGCAGGTTCATATACTCTGCAGAATACCAACAGGCAGCTTTTTGATGTTGCCATTATTTTTGCAGCGAATATCAACTATGATGTTTCCAAAAACAGAGCTTATATTTCAAACAATAACAATGTCACCAAAGTTCTGAATGATGTCAATACCTACGTAAAACCTTTACAGCAAAAAGGAATGAAAGTGTTGCTGGATCTTTTAGGAAATCACCAGGGAGCAGGAATTTCTAATTTTCCTAACCGTGAAGCAGCAAAAGATTTCGCTCTGCAGGTAGCTCATACTGTTTATACTTACGGTTTGGACGGAGTAGACCTTGATGATGAATATGCAGGCTATGGAAACAACGGAACGGGACAGCCCAATAACAGCTCTTTTGTAATGCTTTTACAGGAATTGAAAGCAGCAATGCCGGATAAACTGATTACATTCTATTACTACGGTCCGGCTACTACAAGACAAGCTTATAATGGAGATTTAGCAGGAAATTATATAGACTATACATGGAATGCGATGTACAGCACATACAATGCACCTGTGGTTCCCCCACTTAATAAATCCAAAATCTCAGCTGCAGCAACCTGGATACAAAACTCGAATCCAAGTTCTACGTCTGCAACTACACTGGCAAGCTTAGCGACCAGCACAAAAAATGACCAATACGGCGTTTTCATGTGGTACGACCTGGCAGGAACAAATGTTGCCAGCTATCTGAGTACAGGATCTAATATTCTTTACAACGAAAATACGCTCTTAAGCGGTCAATTATATTCCTGGTCTCAGGGACAAACCTGTGATCCCCCATTAGGACTTGATGTTTCAAATGTGACAGGAGCTTCAGCAAAACTGAACTGGACTTCCAATGCTTCCCAGTCTTATAATATTGATTACAAACCAGCCAATTCTACAGTATGGACGAATGTGGCCAATAACTATTCAGGAAATAACATTATCATCAACAACCTTACCCTGAATACAGATTACGATTGGAGAATACAGTCGAACTGTTCTCCAACATTAACAAGTACTTATATTTTTGCACCAAGGTTTAACTCCGGAAGTGGCTGCACTACGCCATCAGGATTAACTTCCGGAAGTTTCCTTGGTAATAATGCCCAGCTATCATGGGATGCAGGAAATGCAACTTCATATACTCTGCAATACAAAACAGCGGCGGCAGCAACATGGTCTGAGATTCCTAATATTGCAACCAATTCCTACGCACTTCAAAATCTTACCCCCAATACAAACTATGTATGGAAAGTACAGGCTTCATGTGCGGGAGGAACTACAAGCACCTATTCAGGAGAAGGATCATTCAACAGTGGTTTCGCTCCTGTTACAAGTCCTGGTGCCAGATCTCTTTCTTTCAATGGAAGCACACATTATCTTAACGCAGGACAATTTAACCTGAGCGGAAATGCGATGACATTTGAAGGATGGGTAAAAGTAAATGCTTTCAAAACAGGATTCCCTTATATTTCATCAGTAATGGGAGTAGAAGTAGGAGATAATAACTCCGCAATGCTTAGATTTGGGGACGGAAACCTGGCGAATAACAAAATTCAGTTTATCCTGAGCTTCGGTTCATCACAGGTGAAACTGAATACGAATACAGCATTCAATACCAATACATGGTATCATGTAGCAGCCACTTATGATGGTGCAGCAATGAAAATTTATGTCAACGGTAACCTTGATGCAACCTTTGCAGTAACCGGTAACTTTACAGCAAACGGAATCCTTTATCTGGGCAGAAATTATGACAATTCCCGTACAATCAATGGGTTCCTTGATGAATTCAGAGTGTGGAAAAGGGCTCTGACTCCTCAGGAAATATTGAGTAACAGCTGTAATGTTCCTGCCAATTCTACTGGTCTTGAAGCAAACTGGAAAATGGATGAAGGGAGCGGTTCTGGTGCATTAGATGCTACGGCAAACACTCATTTTGCAACCCTGATCAATATGACAGATGCCAACTGGAGAACAGATGTTGCGTGCGCCTCATCTCTTGCTGTAAAAGATATTGAATCCGTAAAAGACAACAGCGCTGTGTATCCAAACCCTGTGAAAAGAGGAAATGACATTCACTTTTCGATTAGTGATAGCTCAGCAGGTGAAGTGGCATTGTATGATGTTTCAGGAAAATTAGTCAAAAAACAGGATATTCATCAAAATAATAATGCAGTCAATACACAGGATTTAATCAGTGGTACTTATATTTACAAAATTACATCCGCAAACAATAAAGTAATATCCACAGGTAAAATTATCGTGAAATAAGATTCAGATAATAAAATAGTTAATGGAATTCATAAAATAAAGTCTGAAATACAAAGGCAGACAGACGGAGGTATACTTTCGTTTGTCTGTTTTTTCAGTCACAGGGATGTCTAGAATTTAAAATAAAAAATAATGCAGAATATAGTAGGAATAGATATCGGAGGGTCGCACATTACACTGGCTCAGGTAGATCCGGAAAAACGTGAAATCATTTCATCAACCTATGTGAGAGAACATGTAGATGCTTTTGAAAGTAAAGAAGTTATTTTTACCGCATGGGTGTCAGCTATTGAAAAAGTGGCTCATCATCTCATAAAAGAAGATCTTCTAATCGGTGTTGCAATGCCTGGACCTTTCGATTATGAAAACGGAATATCGCTGATGCAGCAGGGAAAATTTATTGATATCTATCAGGTTAATATTAAAGAGGAACTGGCGAAAAGACTGGATATTTCTCGGGAACAGATTCATTTTGTAAATGATGCGGCAGCATTCATGGAGGGAGAAGTATTCGGAGGTTGTGCCCAGGGATTCAACAGTGCTTTTGGAGTCACTCTCGGCACAGGATTGGGGACAACCTTCTTCAACGGAGAATTTGCTGCCGATGAAGACTTATGGGATTCTCCTTTCAGAGATTCCATCAGTGAAGATTATCTGGCAACACGCTGGTTTGTGAATCATTATAAAGAACTGACAGGAGAGGAAATTTCCGGAACCAAAGATTTGCTGGATAAACCCATAGAAATACAAACCAGAATGTTTGATGAATATGCAGACTCTTTTTCAGAATTCATCATGAAATATGTAGCTCATTACAAACCGGAAGTTTTAGTTATAGGGGGTAATATTGCCAAAGCATATCCTTATTTTGAGCAAAGATTTATTCAGAATTTAACAAAGAATAATATTAACTTGCAGGTGAAAATTTCGGCCATATTCGAAGATGCGGCCATTCTTGGAGCTGCCAGCTATGCATTAAAAAAGCTTATATAAATTAATAAACGAAAAGATACAATGAAGTTTATATTTTCTACCTGCTTACTGCTATTACAGGCCTGGGCATTGGGTCAGAACATATCTCCCGTAGATTATGTGAATCCTTTGATGGGAACTCAGTCCAAGCCCTCCCTATCCAACGGAAATACCTATCCGGCAGTCGGACTTCCTTGGGGAATGAATATCTGGACTCCACAGACCGGTAAGATGGGCGACGGATGGGCATACACCTACGATGCAGATAAAATAAAAGGATTCAAACAAACCCATCAGCCCTCTCCATGGATGAATGATTATGGCGCTTTTGCCATCATGCCGGGAGTAGGAAAAATGAAATTTAAAGAAGACGAAAGAGCAAGCTGGTTCAGCCATAAAGCTGAGGTTACAACGCCTTATTTCTATAGTGTCTACTTGGCTGACATCAATGTTACAACAGAATTTACCCCTACAGAAAGAGCATCATATTTTAAATTTGATTTTCCTAAAACAGACAGTGCTTACATAGTTGTGGATGCTTTGAACAAAGGTTCCTATATTAAAATTTTACCCAAAGAAAGAAAAATCCTCGGCTATACAACGAGATATTCTACCGGGAAATATGAAAATTTTAAAAACTATTTTGTCATTCAGTTTGATAAAGATTTTGAACTGACAAAAACCTGGAAAGACGATAAACTGGTGAATGATCAGTTAGAAATTACCAGTGATCATACAGGTGCTGTAGTAGGGTTTAAGCTTAAAAATAAAGAAACGGTTTATGCAAAAGTAGCCTCTTCATTCATCAGCTTTGAACAGGCAGAACTGAATCTTAAAAGAGAAATCGGAACCAAAAACTTTGAACAGGTAAAAACGGATGCTAAAAATATCTGGAACAAGACCTTAGGGAAAATAGAGGTAAAAGGAGGAACAGATCAACAGATGAGAACCTTTTATTCCTCTTTGTACAGGACTTTATTTTTCCCACAAAAGTTATATGAAATAGATGCTCAGAACAAAATAAAACACTGGAGCCCTTACAATGGTAAAATTGCAGAAGGAAGAATGTTTGCAGGCACAGGTTTCTGGGATACTTTCCGTGCTTTATATCCTTTCCTGAATCTTGTTTATCCAGGTATCAATGTAGAAATGCAGGAAGGACTGGCCAATGCTTACAAAAAAGGAGGATTCTTACCGGAGTGGAGCAGTCCGGGATATTCTGATATTATGATCGGAAACAATTCTGCATCTGTCGTGGCTGATGCTTACATTAAAGGACTTCGCGGATATGATACAGAAGCGCTTTGGCAGGCTGTAAAACACGGAGCCAATAATGAAGGTCCTATAGAAGCTGTAGGCCGTGCAGGAGTACAATATTACAATACATTGGGCTATGTGCCTTACGATGTAAAAATCAATGAAAATGCTGCAAGAACCCTGGAGTATGCTTATGATGACTTTTCGATCTATCAGCTAGGGAAGGCACTGGGTAAACCCGCTTCTGAGATTGATATCTATAAGAAAAGAGCTTATAATTACAAAAATGTATTTGATAAGGAAACAGGTTTGATGCGTGGTAAAAATAAAGACGGCAATTTCCAGAAACCTTTCAATCCTTTCAAATGGGGAGATGCTTTCACAGAAGGAAACAGCTGGCACTACACATGGTCTGTTTTCCAGGATATTGATGGTCTGGCTGAACTGATGGGCGGGAAAAAGAAATTTGAAGCCAAATTAGATGAAGTATTCTCATTGCCTCCGGTTTTTGATGACAGCTATTATGGCGGCGTAATTCACGAGATCAGAGAAATGCAGATCATGAATATGGGACAGTATGCCCACGGAAACCAACCGATTCAGCATATGATTTATCTGTACAATTATGCAGGAGCTCCATACAAAACACAATATTGGGCAAGACAGGTGATGAATAAATTGTATCATGCAACTCCGGATGGATATTGCGGTGATGAAGACAACGGACAGACTTCTGCATGGTATATTTTCTCAGCCCTTGGATTTTATCCGGTGACACCGGCAACAGATCAGTATGTACTGGGAGCACCATTGTTTAAAGAAGCTACCATCCATTTGGAAAATGGTAAGAAAATTGAAATAAAAGCTCCGGAAAACAATTCCGAAAATTTATATGTAAAATCTTTGAATGTAAACCAGAAACCTTATTCCAAAAACTGGCTGAGCCATAAAGAACTGATGAAGGGAGCTGTCTTAGACTTTAAAATGGACAGCAAACCCAATAAAGAAAGAGGTTCACAGGAAAAAGATTTTCCATACTCAATGTCAAAAGAAGAATCAAATAAATAATTTTTAATTTAGAAATACAAGCTGTATGAGTACAGAAAAAAAAGAAATATTCGATAGAGTAGAAAGCATATTGCAGACGCAGGGTTTTAACATCGCAGCAAAAGATGATACAAGACCATGGGGAGGTTTCTTTGTGATTGATGAAACACAGGCGCAGGATTTTGCCAATCAGTATTTTGATGGTATTGATGTAGACAACCTGAGAATAGGAGGGAAGCTAAGCCCGAAAATTCTTATCGTTGCTCCGGAGGCAAGATTAAGCTGGCAGTACCACCACAGAAGAGCCGAAATATGGCAGGTGGTGGAAGGAACCGTAGGGATCAAGAGAAGCAATACCGATGAAGAAGGAGAATTGGGAGAATATGGTCCGAAAGATCAGGTAAAACTGCAGCAGGGAGAAAGACACAGATTAATCGGTCTTGCAGGCTGGGGAATTGTAGCCGAAATCTGGCAGCATACCGATGCATCCAATCCTTCAGATGAAGATGATATCGTAAGAGTACAGGATGACTTTGGAAGATAAATAAAAAATCCGCTTCATTGAAGCGGATTTTTTATTGGCAGGAAGCTTGAGGCTGGAAGAAGGAAGTTGCTGGAAGTTGTTAAAAACTCATTGTTTTCTTCCATTATTCATGCTGAACCTATATACTGATGATAAAAAATAAACCTTATAGGTCTCACAGGCCTATAAGGTTTTGTTTATTCAGATTTTATTACTTAGCTGTTTATTCCCAATAGCTTCATCGGCGAATAGTACCTCCAGCTTCATTCTTCCGGTTTCCCGCTTTTTTAAAACGTCACATCCAGTCCCACATAGAAGTTGGCCTTCATAATCGGTGCATATACCATTCCTCCGTCAAAATAATTTCCGAAAGGATTTTTAAAATCAACAATCGCGTTTTTCTGATAATAGGAAGTAAGGTTTTCACCCCCTGCATAAGCTCTGATTTTTTTATTGAAATTTCTTGAAATCTGAGCATTAAGAACTGCATACGATTCCGAATAGGTTGGTAACTGAAACTCTGCCGGATTACTTGAAGTATCAGGAAGTCTTTGTTTTCCAACCCAGTTTAAAGTCGTATCAAAGCTCCAGAATCCTCCATTATTATTTTTATTGGTAGAATATGCTAAATTCAGAAATCCTCTGTGTTTCGCCATAAAAGGAACTTCTCTTCTTCCTCCGATATAATCAGCCTGTACATCATAATACTTATAAGCAAGCCTTACATCAAAGTTTTTGAAAGGGGTAAAATCCCATTGTGTCTGAAATGAATTCGCAAAAGATTTACCATCCAGATTATAGAATGTCAGCTGTTGAGGAGATTGGTCAAGATCCACTAACACCTGATCCTGGAAATCTGTTCTGAAGAAATCAGCGATAATGCTTGATTTTCTTCCGAATAATTTGAATTCCTGTTGTAAGCTTGCACCATAATTCCATGCAATTTCAGGTTTTAAACCATAAATATCTCCTCCATTGGATAATATATTGATGGCTCTGTTTGATGCAAAATACTGCTGGCTTTCCGCAAATACGTTTGCTGTTCTGAATCCTCTTCCCGCAGAAAGCCTTAAAATAGTCTGTGGTGTGAAATCATACTTAAAATTTAGCCTTGGTGTAAACTGAGTTCCTGCCAGATTATGAAAATCCACTCTGGAACCTGCTACTAAGGTATATTTTAAACCTGTTAAAGTATATTCGGCAAAGATTCCGGGTACCATTTCATTTCTTTTCAGGTCATTCAATAAATACGTTTCCTTATAACCGTCATATAAGAAGCTTGCTCCTGCTTTATACTTATGGTTGGTATTTCCGATAATGCTTTCAAAGATTAAGTTGGAATAATACGTGTGCTGTTGTCCTGCATAATTTCTCAGTCCGAAGAAACTATCCTGCTGGTGATACACATATTGGTTCATCCATCCGATACTTTGGTAAGGCTTTCCTTTAAAAACATATCCGGTTTTATTCCAAACCTGAAACCTTGAAATATCAATTCCTACTCCATAAAACGGCTGTTTGTCCTGAGCCAGCTTTTTATCAAAACCAACCTGTCCCGCCGTTCTTTCATCTCTGATAAAATTAATTCCGAAGTGAGACCCGAACCCTGACTTTTCAAGGTCGTTATAATTCAGCAAATAGGCGGCATTGATCTGAGTTCCTTTTGGTCTGTCCAGAAAACCGTCATTATTCATATCCGTATTCCCGAAAGTTCCGTTTCCGTGAAGAAGGAAAGTCTGAGACCATTTATCATTGATAGGAGAGACATTGGTAATATTCACTTCTGCTCTTCCATTGAAGTCAGAGAAAAGGTTTAATGAAGTTTCCGGGGTTTTTGCATTTTTCAGAAGTTCAGTATTGATCTGTCCTGTGATGCTTTCATAACCATTTGTTACGGTGCTTCCTCCCTTAGTAAGCTGGATGCTTTCAATCCATCTTCCCGGAATAAAATTTAAACCATAAGCAGAAGCCAAACCTCTGATTTCAGGTAACTGTTCTTTCGTCAGGCTGGTATATTTTTGATCCAGGCCAAGCATTTTCAGCTGTTTTGTTCCGGTAACGGCATTGCTGAAAGAAACATCTACAGTTGCATTGGTTTCGAAACTTTCAGACAGATTACAGCAGGCTGCCTTTAACAGTTCTTTTTTATCAATATTAAAAACAAGTCCTGCTTCTTTCTTGCTTAAAGCTGTTGCCGCCTTAGAGCCTGTTACAATAACTCCGTCAATGTTTTTTTCATGTTGAGAATGATCTTCTTTAGATGCCGGGGTGTTATTGTCTTTATGATCTTCATGCTTTGTTCCTTCTTCGTAATGCACTTTTGGATTGGGTTCGCCGAAAGTAAAGTCTCTGTCATACAGACAACATCCCGGAAGGCCATTGTAAACAGCGTCTGAAGCTTTGTACTTTTCATTGTCATGACCGGCATCAGCAATAGCCTTTAAGATCTTATCTGATGAGGTTTTTGAAGGATCAAAATGTAAAGTAACCGTTTGCTTTTCTGCATTCCATTCTGCGGTATCAGCACCTGCACCTTTTGAAGCCTTTTCAATTCTCGCTTTACAAGAAGCACAGTTTCCCCTTACATAGAATTCGTTTTCTTTTTTATCAGAAACATTAGCATTGGTATGGTGTTCGTGATGGGTTTCCGCTTGGGACGGCTGTAGATCTCTGCTATACAGACAACATCCCGGAAGACTATTGTAAACAGTATCCGGAGCTTTGAACTTTTCATTATCATGGCCTGCTTCAGCTACTTTTTGCAGAATATCATCGGTAGATACCTTGTCTGTTTCTAAAGTTAAGGTCTGAAGATCAACGGAGTAAACGGCTGTTTTTGCACCTGCTTTTTTGGCAGCACTTTCAATTCTTGTTTTGCACATTTCACAGTTCCCTTTTACCTTGAACTGGTTTTTTGAAAGTGTCTGAGCAGATATAAATTGTGTAAATAGGAATAATGCGCCAAGTATAAACCTGGAAATAGGTAATTTCATTTTGTTTAAAAGTTTAAATTAATTAAAAAACAGTCCATTACATAATATTATAATGAACCCATGATATTTTAATTAACTTATCTTAGGCGGCTGCCAGATTTCTTTTAAACGGTCTGAAAGATAAGGATCTGAATATCGAAACTGAGCATTCTTATTCGCTTTGTAATAAGACAGTTCCAAGCGTAGATTTTTTGAGAAAGGGGTTTCAATAAAAGTATAACAGGCAACACATGATGAACAGCAGTCATCATTACATGACTTTGTTTTGTCATGTTGGCTGTCTTTTTTTGAAGAATGATTTTTACAGCAGTCCATTTTCTTGGAAGATTCTGCTTTACAGCATGTTTCCTGCATTCCTTGCACATAGAAGTTATCCTTGGGAATCAAAAAGACTCCCAGGCAAAATACTATTGCAAGTAGGTGAAACAGCTTCATATCTGCAAAAATAAGAAATTTATGGCAAAGGATCACCAACTTTTAGAGAACAGCTGTGCCAAGGTTCTCCGTGTGCCGGGTTTAGCTTTGGTTTTTCACCCATCGCCAGGTTCTGTGCCGCAGGTGAAGGCGCAGGAGCTGGTGTAGACTGAACTACATTTTGTGCCGTCTGAGGAGCTGGCGCAGGTTTACTGTTTAGAGGCTGTCCTACCGGAATGTCACATCGGTGCCCGGGCTGTCCGTGTGGAGGATTCATCCCCGGAGCTGTTTTTGCCTGTTTTCCATTATCAAGGGTGATTTTTCCTGGTGATAGTGAATTAGGATCAATCTGAACAATATTATTTCCGTTTGTATTTATATTTTGTGAAGCAGGTGTTGCTGTAGCAGGTGCACTGTTCAGGGGTTGTCCGACAGGGATATCACATCGGTGGCCAGGCTGTCCGTGTGGAGGATTCATACCGGGGGCAGTAGCCATTGGAGCAGGAGTAGGGCTGGATTGGATTCCTGCCTGATCCATCAGTGCTGTTTTTGAGGTAGTATTTAAGGCTACGTTGGGTTGTCCAGTGTTAGCTTCTTCTTTTAAATAAGTTGCTCTTTCATCTTTTTTACAAGATGCAGCTAGTAGTGATACGGCGATCAAACCTATAAATGTATTCTTCATATCCATGGGTATGAAACAAAATTAGCAAAACATTTTCAATTGTTTTGCTAATTTTATACTTATAATTTGATTTTTGGATTAATTTTTCACCAAAAGTCTAAATCCTTCTCCGTGTACGTTGATAATTTCCAATCCTTCGTCGTCTTTTAATAATTTACGAAGCTTTGCAATATAAACGTCCATACTTCTTGCAGTGAAGTAATTCTCCTTTTTCCAGATCTTTCTTAACGCAAGATCTCTAGGCATGAAATCGTTTCTGTGGATGCAAAGAAGTTTCAATAATTCATTTTCTTTAGGAGAAAGTTTATATTCTTTATCACCTACTTTCAGCTGTCTCAGCATAGAGTCAAAGAAAATATTGCTGATTTTAAACTGCTCCTGCTCCTCATTTTCCAATGTAGAGCTTCTCTGTAAAATAGCCTTGATTTTGTATAAAAGAAGCTCAGTATCAAAAGGCTTTGTGATATAATCATCAGCACCCAACTGGTATCCTTTCAAAATATCTTCTCTCATATTTCTTGCTGTAAGGAAAATGATTGGTGTATTTTTATCAATCTTTTTTACATCTTCAGCTAATGAAAACCCATCTTTTTTAGGCATCATTACGTCAAATATGCAGATGTCGAATTCATTTTCTGTAAATTCTTTAAGTCCCTGCTCCCCGTCCGTGGCAAGCGTTACTTCAAAATTATTGATTGTCAAGTAATCTTTAAGCACCGCCCCAAAACTCTGATCGTCCTCTACTAATAATATTCTGTTGCTCATAACTTTTAATAATTAATAATTAACATTAAGAATGAACTTCCTCACTCTATCTTCTATATTTTGATATTTGGTTTATTTTTTCATCAATGATGGTGTATCGGTCATCAATGACATTTCTCTTTTATCCCATTGGCAGTTTTATCGTGAATGTACTTCCATTTCCTTTATGAGAGTCTACGATAATCTGTCCTTTGTGCAGTTCTACTATTTTCTTTACGTAGGAAAGACCTAATCCCTGTCCTTTTACGTTGTGAATATTTCCGGTTTCTTCCCTGAAGAATTTTTCGAAAATTTTGGTTTTATTCTGAGTATCCATTCCCATTCCTTTATCCGAAATTTCAATGATATACCAGTGTCCTTCATTTCTTGTTTCCACATGTATTTCAGGTGCTTCCGGAGAATATTTATTGGCATTGTCCAGCAGGTTGACCAGCATATTTGAAATGTGGAATTCGTCTATTTTAAAATTATATTGGGTAGCATTGAACTTTTGTGTAAGCGTTCCGTTTCTTTGCTGTACAATAAGATTGAAAGATTCTGTGGTTCTTTTAATCAGTTCCCTTACATTGGTTTCTTTTAAAAACAGTTCTACTTCATTTCTCTCAAGTTTAGACATATTAAGGACGTTTTCCACCTGCTTTTTCATCCTTAAGTTCTCCTGCTTGATCAGCTCTGAATAATATTTTACCTTATCCGGATTGGTGGCGATTTTATCATTAGCCAAAGAATCTGTTGCTACAGAAATGGTTGCCAATGGTGTTTTGAACTCGTGAGACATATTGTTGATGAAGTCTGTTTTTACTTCAGCAAGCTTTTTCTGCCTCATCATATAATTGATGGAGATAATATAAATTCCAAGAATTGTAAGAAGAGAAAGAAATGTTCCTAAAAGCATCGGCCAGTTGTTCATTGCCAGAGAGTATTCTTTCTTAGGGAACACCAATGCAAGACTGTACAGCGTATTTTTTTTGTCTGCAAAGAGAGGGAAGCTGTAGATATTACTGTCTTTTTTCTCTTTGTATGCTTTATTCACAATGCTTGTAAGCTTATTGTTGCGGTCAAGAACACCATATCCGAACTTGGCAGATATTCCCCTTATTTTGAGCTCTTTAGCAATTACTGAATCAAGTGTTTTAGGATCCACTCTTTTGGTGATAGGAAGATTATTTCCATATACTTTCACAAATTCTTTCATGGAGTAATCTCCAGTCTCAATCTCCTGATTGATATCTGTGGTAAGAAGTTCACGGTTGGTGGTGTCTCTTTTTATTTTATAGGCTGCTTCGTCTGTATATAAGGTTGTGAGTTTAATAGAATCTCCTTTCTGAGAAATCGGCAGCTGTGTTTTTTCAATGATGTTTTTAGAGTAAATAATTTGTCTTTGGGTACCAGAGTCTTCTACCTGTTGAATGGTAGTTAAGGAGGGCTGTTTGCTGTTCGCAAGAATATTTTTTCTGAAATCTTTGTAATCCTGATTCAAGTATTTGTCGGCTTCAATTTCTTGAATATTTTGTGAAGTACTTTCCAAAACTGCATATACCTTATTTGAAAAATCCTGTTCCAGGACACCGTAATAGCCTTTCAACCAATAAAATTGGAGCGTCACAAAAACAATCAGTGAGATCGTCATAAACACTGAAATTATTGGGATGAATTTGTTATTCATTATTTAATTATATATGTTTTGGAAAAATGAATGTTAAAATTAATTGTTTTAAGACTACTTAAACAAAAAACGAGCCAAATAATTGTTTTTTTTTTCTTAAAAGAGTGTTTTTTAACAATTATTTATGAATTATCCTTTGCTTGTCATATGAAAAGTCCCTTTCAATAAATAAAGTGCTAACTTTATTAAAAATAAAAATATATGGAATCTACTATCATTTTCAACAAAGATTTTGATGCTGCCAGTACGTACGTCATGAAAATCTATAAGGCTGATGTTTCAACAGTATGGGATCATTTCACTCAATCTGAATTATTGGACCTGTGGTGGGGCCCTAAACCCTGGAAATGTGAAACTTTAAAACAGGACTTCAGAGAAGGTGGAATCTGGATGTATGCTATGGTGGGACCTAATGGAGAAAAGGTACCTATGTATTCTCAGTCTCAGTATGGAGAAATTACAGAACACAGAAGTCTTGACTGGATGAGCGCTTTCTGTGATGAAAAAGGAAATATCATGGAAGATTTTCCAAGGTCAAAATGGCTGATCGGCTTTACCGGAGTAGAAGAGGGAACCAAAGTGACCATTAATATCCATTACCATTCCCAGGAAGTTATGAAAAAGATTTTGGATATGGGATTTGAAGAAGGTTTTAAAATGGGATTGACCCAATTGGAAGAACTGATCGGCTCCTAAATAATTGGGCATCGGAAAAATTTGGAAATGAAAAAATGATTGCGGATACATTTTATAATAAAAAACAGGATACCTGAATGGGCATCCTGTTTTTTTATTAAATCAATTCTTCTTCCTGGAAGTATTGAATGATTGCTTTTTTCATAAGTAAGCTTTGCTCATTGGGCTTTAATTCCGGAAGTTCTTCCAGTTTGTCAAACTGCGGCCACCCGTCTTCATAATGTGTGAATTTATAATATCCAAAAGGCTCAAGCAGTCTGCACACAGCAATATGAATTAGATTTACCTTGTCTTCTTTAGTATATTTTTGCTGGCCGCTTCCCAGCTCCTGTAGCCCGATCAAAAATAAAAGGGTTTCAATGGGCGGATTCTTCTCAGTCTGGAAATTGTCTTCAAAGAACTGTTCTATTTTTTTCCAATATTCGGATTCGTTCATATTATTATAACTGCCATTTTATCATGACAATATCTTTTATAAATTGTTATTTTCTTTATTTCTAATGTCTTCTTCTCTCGCTTTTTTCAAAAGATCCTGTATTTTTTCTTCTTGTTTGGCTTTAAAGTCTTCTCTCTTTTCCATTCGGGTAATTTTCTGCTTTTGAATCAGGTAATAAATGATGGCAATTGAAATGAAAACTAATAATAACATATGCGCTATATTGAAATTTAATTAAGAAAAGAATACAATTATTTTTTATCAATTTTTAGCAGAAATGCATATTCTAAAGCATCTTCTTTCAGAGATTCAAATCTTCCGCTTGCTCCTCCGTGTCCGGAACTCATGTCTGTTTTAAAGACTAAAATATTATCGTCTGTTTTTAATTCTCTCAGTTTTGCTGTCCATTTTGCAGGTTCCCAATACTGTACCTGAGAATCGTGGAATCCTGTGGTGATCAGCATATGTGGATAATCTTTGGCTTCTACATTATCATATGGAGAATAGTCTTTCATATAATGGTAGTATTCTTCATCATTTGGATTTCCCCACTCATCATATTCTCCGGTAGTTAAAGGAATTGTGTCATCCAGCATTGTGGAAACAACATCTACGAAAGGTACCTGTGCTACAATTCCGTTGAATAACTGAGGCTCATAATTGACCACAGCACCTACCAACAGACCTCCGGCACTTCCTCCCATCGCATACATGTGTCTTGATGATGTATAATTCTCTTTGATTAAATACTTCCCTGCGTCAATAAAATCGAAGAATGTATTTTTCTTGAATAACATTTTTCCGTCTTCATACCATTCTCTTCCAAGATATTCTCCACCACGGATGTGGGCAATAGCATAAATAAAGCCCCTGTCCAGAATAGATAATCTTACATTTGAAAAGCTGGCATCAACGGTGTGTCCATAACTTCCATATCCATACAGAAGAAGTGGAGTGTCAGCAGACTTTTTGGTATCCTTATGATATACTAAAGAAATGGGAACTTTTGTTTTTCCATCTCTGGAGTCTGCCCATATTCTTTCTGAAATATAATTTTCATGGAAAAATTTACCACCCAGTACTTCCTGTTGTTTCAGGAGCTTGGTGGTTTTGTCTTTCATGTTATACTCGTAAGTGGAACTTGGCTGTGTAAGAGACGTATAACCATAACGAAGAATTTCAGTGTCAAATTCAAGGTTAATTCCAATATATGCTGTATAAGTAGGATCAGAAAAAGGTAAATAATAAGACTCCTGGGTCTTCTCATCAATAATTTTGATCTGGAGCAAACCTTTCTCTCTTTCTTCAAGGACCAGATAATCTCTGAAAATTTCAAAACCTTCCAGTAAAACTTCCGCACGGTGTGGAATAACATCTACCCAGTTTTCCATACTGCAGTTGTCAATCTTTGCTTTTACAATTTTGAAGTTAATCGCATCATCAGCATTAGTGATAATATAGAATTCATCTTCATAATGCTCTACAGAATATTCCAGATCATCTATTCTTGGCTGTATTACGGTCCATTCTGCAAATACATTGTCAGAAGGAATGAAGCGATGCTCATCCGAAATAGTACTTGAACTTGCAATGAAAATATACTGTAAGGATTTTGTTTTAAATACATTGACATCAAAAGTGTCATCCTTTTCGTGGAAAATCAATACATCATCTGCAGAATCAGTCCCTAATTGATGTCTGTATACCTGAAAAGCGCGGAGGCTCTTGTCTTTTCTAATGTAAAAAACATGCTGGTTATCATTCGCCCAAACTGCTTTTCCTGTTGTATTTGGAATAGTATCCGGCAGAATTTCTCCGGTTTTTAAATTTTTAAAATTAAGCGTATAAATTCTTCTTCCTACATCATCAGAAGAAAATGAAGCCAGTTCATTACCAGGGCTTACTGCTACACTTCCTACTTCAAAAAATTCTTTGCCTTCCGCAATAATATTAACGTCAAGCACAATTTCCTCCTCGTTGTCAAGGCTTTTGTACTTTCTGCAGAAAATAGGATATTCCTTACCTTCTTCATAACGTACAATATACCAGTATTCATTAAAGAAATAAGGCAGAGATTCATCATCCTTTTTATATCGGGCTTTCATCTCTTCAAAAAGCTCTTCCTGAAGAACTTCCGTATCTTTCATGATGAATTCTTCGTAGGCATTTTCCTCTTCAATATATTTGATGACTTCAGGGTTTTCCCTTTCATTCAGCCAAAAGTAATTATCAATCCTTTTGTCCCCGTGGGTTTCTAATATTTTTTCTATTTTTTTTGCCTGTGGAGCTTTCATCCTATATTTTTAATTATTTGCGTCCCGAATATTAAAGGGAGCTATATTCAATGTTAATTCTTGTTCAAATATAAGAAAGGCTATCAAATTTTTGATAGCCTTTATAATTAATATTAATAATGGGGTTATTTTTTTATTGTTTTAATGGTTTTTACAGTTCCGTCGTTGAGTTTTAATATAAATAAATATACCCCTTCTTTTAAATCTCCAAGCTGCAACGGTGATGAAGGTTTTTCAATGGTTTTAACCACTCTTCCCGAAGCATCTGCTATTGAGATCGATTTTATTTCGGCAATATTGGAAATGGTAATTGTATCAGTAAAAGGATTTGGAAATATCTGGTTTTTTTTATTGTTTCCGGAAACTTCATGCGTAGATAATGCCGTATTATCATAGGCTGAAATCTGGAATTCTCCATTGTCTGAGAATGAGTCATATTTCCAGACGCTTACATATAAAGTAGTACCTGGAGTCTGTCCTGTTAATACAATTGGGGAATAAATATCATTACTACAGCTAATTTCTGTCAGAGAACCGCAGGTTCCTCCGTAAACGGCAAGTACAGGGTCATAAAATGAAGATCCTGAAGCATGCTGTACTTCTATTGTTAGATTTCCGCTCTGTGGTACCACTGCTGTAAACCAGACATTGTCAATAGCATCTGAATCGCAGGATGGGAGAGAGCCGTCAGTAGTTGCTTCTGTATTGCTTGCCGTGATGGCTCCTGAAGCGAAATCGGTTCCAACAGTTAATGGTGTTGCCTCTGAACAGTTATCATTAGCGGGAGGAACGGGGTCATAGGCAGAAATCTGAAATTCTCCATTGTCTGAGAATGAGTCATCTTTCCAGACACTTATATATAAAGTAGTACCTGGAGTCTGCCCGGTTAATACGATTGGGAAATAAATATCATCACTACAGCTGATTTCTGTCAGAGAACCGCAGGTTCCTCCGTAAACGGTAAGTACAGGGTCGTAAAATGAAGATCCTGAAACTTCCTTTGCTTCTATTGTTAGATTTCCGCTCTGTGGTACCACTGCTGTAAACCAGACATTGTCAATAGCACTTGAATTGCAGGATGGCACAGGGCCGTCAGTAGTTGCTTCTGCATTGCTTGCCGTGATGGCTCCTGAAGCAAAATCGGTTCCAACGGTTAATGGCGTTGCCCCTGAACAGTTATCATTAGCGGGAGGAATGGGATCATAGGCAGAAATCTGGAATTCTCCATTGTCTGAGAATGAGTCATCTTTCCAGACACTTATATATAAAGTAGTACCTGGAGTCTGCCCGGTTAATACAATTGGGGAATAAATATCATCACTACAGCTAATTTCTGTCAGAGAACCGCAGGTTCCTCCGTAAACGGTAAGTACAGGGTCGTAAAATGAAGATCCTGAAACTTCCTTTGCTTCTATTGTTAGATTTCCGCTCTGTGGTACCACTGCTGTAAACCAGACATTATCAATGGCGTCTGAATCGCAGGATGGGACAGGGCCGTCAGTAGTTGAGTCTGCATTACTTGAAGTGGTGGCTCCTGAAGCAAAATCGGTTCCAACGGTTAATGGCGTTGCCCCTGAACAGTTATCATTAGCGGGAGGAATGGGATCATAGGCGGAAATCTGGAATTCTCCATTGTTTATACTGGAATTATACTTCCAGACGCTTATATACAAGGTCGTACCTGGAGTCTGACCAGATAATGATATTGACGAAAAACCTAAGTTGTCGTCATCATTACAATCAATTTCAGTTAAAGCACCACAATTACCACTGTAAACAGTAAGTATTGAATCATTAAATAATGAGCCGGAGACTTCCCCTGTTTTTATTCTGAGCTTGCCACTTGCCGGTACTACTACCGTAAACCAGACATTATCAACGGCATCTGAACCGCAGGATGGTAAAGAGCCATCGGTTGTAGCATTTAAATTTGTAGAGGTGAGCGCTCCAGAGGTAAAGTCTGTTCCTACAGTTAATGGTATTGCTCCAGAACAGTTATCATTCTGGGCATTTATAAATACAATAGTTAAAAAGAATAGACAGGATAATAATTTTTTCATGTTTTTTTATTTTTCTAAATGTAGTGAAAATTTCAATCCATCAAGAAAAAAAATTAAACATAACTATTTGATTTACAGTTACTAACATGTAATATTTTAACTGATTTTAAAATAAAAAGCCATCTTTTCAATGAAGAAAAGATGGCTGTATTTATTTTATACTAAATTATTTATGAAGAGCTTTAATATATTTTTCTAAAGCCATTGTCATGGAAGGCGTTTCCTTGGTAGGTGCCATTAAATCTACTGTTAATCCGGCTTCTTCTGCGGCTGCCAAAGTCGTGTTTCCGAAAACTCCGATCTTGGTTTCATCCTGCTTGAAGCCAGGGAAGTTTTGTTGTAGCGATTTGATTCCTTGCGGGCTAAAGAAGATCAACATGTCATAATCTTTAACATTGATATCTGTAAGGTCGCTGCATACGGTACGGTACATGATTGCTCTTGTCCAGTCTGCATTAGATGCATCCATGGTTTTCACAATATCCGGACTCAAAACATCTGAAGATGGTAACAGATATTTTTCAGTTGGGAATTTTTTGAAAAGAGGAAGCAGGTCTGAGAAGTTTTTCTCCCCAAAGCTGATTTTTCTTTTTCTGTACACAATATGCTTTTGAAGGTAGTTGGCAATTGCTTCCGACTGGCAGATATATCTCATTGTATCCGGAACGGCAAAACGAAGTTCTTCCGCAAGTCTGAAGTAATGGTCAATCGCATTTTTACTGGTAAAAATAATACCGGTATACTGCGTCAGATCTATTTTCTGTGTTCTGAGCTCTTTATTGTCAACCCCTTCAACGTGGATAAATGGACGGAAATCAATCTTTATTTTTTCCTTCTTTGCTATATCCAAATATGGAGAAGACTCACTAGGCGCTGGTTGAGAAACCAATATAGACTTTATTCTCATCATTGACATTTATTAAAAAAATAACAACTTCCAAAGCAATAATAATGGTGCGATTTGGAGGGTGCAAATATACAAAAATTTATAATACCATTTTTCGGGAAGAATCTTGTTCTTGTGAAATAAATAGAAAAAAACTTTGAAAATGAATACAAAAGAAAAGAAACACAAATAATACAAAAACATTTTATTTCTGTCTATAGGGAAGTAATAATGGGCTACACAAAGAATTATCAGCAAAAATGTAAGAATGAAATAAAATTTTGTGGAGGTAAAATAAAAAATAGTCCATTTTTTTCCGTCTCCTATACTTTGATAAAATAAAAAACCTAATGTTGATTTTATTAAATAAAAAAACAGAACTGCCAGCAAAGTATACCCGAATTTATTAAGCTGATACCCAAAAAGCTGGAGATCGGCAATATATTTCGGTACAATAGGAATATACTGTGAGATCAGAACAGATAAGGTGAGCGTCGTCACACATGAAGTGATAATCCAGCTGGGAAGGTTGTTGCTTGCATCAAAATACTTTTGAAGCAGAAAATCTTTGAGACTGGCATCCCTTTCTATGACGTTCATCATAAAAACATATAAAAATATACAGCCCGCGAGGATAAAGATTACCCAGTCGTTATTCTCAGGTATTCTTACGTGATTGATGAAGTGTTGTGATGATGGCAAAATTTAAGTTTTTATTATTTATTATTTAACTTCTGATAGCACAATCCGGCACAGATTTTCCTGTTACCTGCTTCATGTATCCCCAGTTAAAATATTTGCTCTCATCGATTTTACGTATTGTTCAGACTGTTGAATAAAAGTTTCTGTTTCATCCGCTCAATCCCTGAGAAATATTTTTGCAAAATTATAGATTATTTTGTATAAAATAAAAAGGTTAAATAAACTATCTTTGCAAACTGAAATGAAAAAACTCGTCATTATCCCCACATACAACGAAAAGGAAAATATTGAAAATATTATTTCCGCGGTTTTTGCATTGGAGGATGACTTTCATATCTTAGTAGTGGATGATACTTCCCCGGATGGAACAGCAGAAGTTGTAAAAGAATTGCAGAAGAAACATCCGCATTATCTGCATCTTTCAATAAGACATGTGAAAGACGGGTTGGGAAAGGCATATATTCATGGGTTTAAATGGGCTATCGAAAATAAATATGATTATATTTTTGAAATGGATGCCGATTTTTCCCATAATCCTAACGACCTGCCGAAATTATTTGAAGCATGCAGAAATGCAGATATGGCCATAGGTTCCCGTTACTCAAAAGGAGTGAATGTGGTCAATTGGCCCATGGGAAGAGTATTGTTGTCTTATTTTGCATCAAAATATGTAAGATTCGTATTAGGTCTTCCGATTCATGATACTACAGCAGGATTTGTCTGTTTTTCAAAAAAAGTATTGGAAGAAATAGGGTTGGATAATGTAAGACTGAAAGGTTATGGGTTTCAGATAGAAATGAAATTCAGAGCATTTAAGAAAGGCTTCAGAATTGTAGAAGTTCCTATTATATTTACCAATAGAATTTTAGGAGAAAGCAAAATGAACGGTGGAATTATTCATGAAGCAGTTTTTGGAGTATTAAATCTAAAGTGGAAATCAATCATCAATAGATTATGAAACTGATGAAAAAGCTGATCTTTATTTTCGTTTTGCTGGGCATGTTTTCGTGCAGTGACTATATTGATAAGCCTAAAAATCTGATCGATAAAGACGTCATGGCAGAAATTATTGCAGATCTTGCGATCAATGATCAGGCAATCTTTGTATATCCTGACAAAAATATGGAAGCCGGCACAAGAGCTGTCCTGAAGTCGCATAAAGTAAAATCTGATGACTTTGTAGAAAGTTTCAAATACTATGTGATCAAAGAAGAAATGGATGGGATTACCAATGATGCACAGGAAATATTGCTGAGAAAAGATCCCAAAGCTGATAAATACGTAAAGGATAAACTGAAACAAAACGGGGCTGTAGTACCTTTGGTAAGGTAAAACGTTACTGAAGTTTCTAACCTATAAGAAATCACCGATAACAAGGTGAATTAAAAAAGTAGAGAGATGAAATTTTTTAATATAGAAAAAACCTCTGAAGGAAAAGCAAGAGCAGGGGAAATTACCACAGATCACGGGAAAATTCAAACTCCTATTTTTATGCCTGTGGGAACTGTTGCAAGCGTAAAAACAGTTCATCAGAGAGAATTAAAAGAAGACATTAAGGCTCAGATTATTCTGGGAAATACTTACCACCTATACCTTCGTCCGGGAATGGAGACAATGCAGGATGCAGGTGGTTTACATAAATTCATGAACTGGGACCTTCCTATTCTTACTGATTCAGGAGGTTTTCAGGTGTTTTCACTGGCGAGTAACAGAAAAATGACAGAAGAAGGTGCGAGATTCAAATCTCACATCGACGGAAGTTACCACATGTTCTCCCCGGAAAGATCAATGGAGATTCAAAGACAGATCGGAGCCGATATCTTCATGGCTTTCGATGAATGTACTCCTTACCCTTGTGATTATAACCAGGCAAAATCATCAATGGAGCTTACACACCGTTGGCTGAAAAGATGTATTGAATGGACTAATGATAATCCTGAATTATACGGATACAAGCAAAGACTTTTCCCTATTGTTCAGGGATCTACCTATTCTGACCTTAGAAAAATCTCTGCAGAAGTAATTTCTGAAGCAGGAGCCGAAGGAAATGCCATTGGAGGACTTTCTGTAGGAGAGCCTGAAGAAGAAATGTACAGAATTACAGATGAAGTCACAGACATCCTTCCAAAAGAAAAGCCAAGATACCTGATGGGAGTAGGAACTCCATGGAATATCCTTGAATCCATCGGACTGGGAATTGATATGATGGATTGTGTAATGCCAACAAGAAATGCAAGAAATGCAATGCTTTTCACATGGCAGGGGGTGATGAATCTTAAAAATGAAAAATGGAAGCGCGATTTTTCGCCTTTAGACGAATTTGGAACCAGCTTTGTAGATCGTGAATATTCAAAAGCGTATCTTCGCCACCTGTTTGTATCTAAAGAATATCTGGCAAAACAGATTGCTTCGATTCATAATCTTGCATTCTATCTTGATTTAGTAAAAGTAGCCAGAGAACATATTATTGCAGGAGATTTCTACGAATGGAAAAACTCTGTAGTACCGGTTCTTAGACAAAGACTGTAAGAGAATATGCTTAAAATTGTAGACAGATATATCATTAAAAAATACCTTGGAACTTTTAGTTTCATGTTGGTATTATTGTCTATAGTCGTATTAGTAATTGATGTTCAGCAGAAGATTCCAAGAATAGAAAATGCCAAGGCTATTGATCCGAAACTGGATCTGACGTATTTTCTTATCCATTTTTATCCTTTCTGGATTATCAATCTTGTGGTGACCTTCCTTTCCATTCTGGTGTTTATTTCGGTAATTTATTTTACCTCCAGAATGGCAAATAATACTGAAATTGTTGCTATTATTAGTAGTGGAGCCAGTTTTCACAGGTTTTCCAAACCTTATCTGGTAACCTCCATTTTTATTGGATTAATTGCTCTTGTAGTGTATCATATGGTTCTTCCATGGGCCAATATCAAGAAAAATGAACTGGAAGCGTATACCTATAATGCAGCCAATAAAGAAAAGATTTTAGGGACAGCTCCAGCCTCTTCGCAGCTGAGCAAAACAGAATATATTTTTGTTGATTCCTGGAACAAAAGAGAAAAAAGAGGTTCTAGTTTTGTCTATCAGAAATATGATAAAGACAGAAAAATGACTTATGAGCTTAAAGCAAGCGAAGTGTATTGGGATAAAACCAAAAAGCAGTTTGTTTTAAATAATTATCTGGAAAAAACAATCAATAAAGACAATACCGAAAAACTCGGTAACGGAATAGAATTAAGGAAAAATTATGGACATTCACCGGAAGAGCTTTTCCCTAACGAGCTTTTGGGACAAAATAAAACAACTCCGGAACTTTTAAAATTTATTGAAAGAGAAAAGGCAAGAGGAAACAGTAACCTGAACTCTTATCTGAATGAGCTTCATCAAAGAACATCAATGCCTGTTTCTATCATTATTCTGACATTCCTGGCACTTTCACTGTCATCACAAAAGAAAAGAGGAGGATTGGGGATTAACCTGGCAATAGGAATCTCATTGGCCTTTATTTTCGTGTTTTCATTTGAAGCCCTGAAAGTGGTTTCGGAAAATAAAAGTTTATCTCCTGCTGTAGCAATGTGGCTGCCAAATATGGTGTTTCTGCCGCTTACCCTTTATCTTTACATTAAGAGAGCCAATCAGTAAAGTAATTTTACTTCCTTGTGATAGAAGGAACGTATTCCGTCTTCCAGTTCGATCCAGAGTTCACCCTTTTCGTCTGCATTTCGGATGATGCCATTTTGTCGCTCTTTTTCAATTTCAAAGACAGAGATCATATCTTTTCTGAAAAGATTTGCATTGTATCCGTCCAGAATTTCCTGATCGGAAGGAATATTTTTCAGTTTCTCAGACAAATATTCATGAAGGTTTAATGAAACTTCTTCCAGGTCAAATTCCATACCTGTTTGCGTCAGGAGTGATCCTGCATTGGATATTTCATCAAATTTATCCTGAAGAATATTGATGCCTGCCCCTATGATGAAATAATTATTTTGATTAATTTTTTTCTTTTCTATTAAAATTCCAACGATTTTTTTACCTTTAAGGATAATATCATTCGGCCATTTGATTTTTACCTCTGATTCAGACAAATTGGCAAGGAAATCCCGGATAACCATTGCGGTATAATAATTGAATATAAAGTCGGAGCACACGATGTTCTGAGTATTCACTGCCAGCGTATAAGCCAGGTTTTTTTCCGCAGTTTGAGTCCAGACATTTCCATACTGACCACGGCCTTTAGTTTGATTAAAAGTATGCAGTCCAATAAAATCTGAATTTTCGTAAAGTAAAAACTTTGATATTTCGTCATTAGTAGAAGAACATTCTTTCAGGTAGAAGAGTTGGCTCATTTAAGAAAACTTTAAGACATTAAGAGGGTAAAAGTAAGGTTAAAGTAAAGAAAAAACAATAAATTTGCAGATTATAGTATTTTTTTAATGAATAAAACAGCAGAAAAACAAGCGTTAATAGATAAAATCGTTGAAGCTATCCAGGATGTAAAAGGAGAAGACATTATGATCTTCGATCTTTCCAACATCGAAAACTCCGTAGCAGAAACGTTCGTGATATGTAGTGGAAACTCAAATACACAGGTAGCAGCTTTGGCAGGAAGTGTTGAGAAAAAAGTAAGAAACGAACTTCAGGACAGACCTTGGCACGTAGAAGGTACTGAAAATGCAATGTGGGTATTGGTGGATTACGTTTCAGTGGTGGTTCATATATTCCAAAAAGAAGTACGTGAGTACTACGATATAGAAGAGCTTTGGGGTGACGCAGTCATTACCAAAATTGAAAATGAATAATAAAAATTTTAAAAAGTCTAAATGAATAATAAAGGATTCAACTGGTTTTTTCCAATTGCAATCATAGCTCTTTTGCTCTTCTTTGGCTCCAATTTCCTTGGAGGCGATAGCGCAAAATCTATTGATGAAGATGGTTTCTTTAGAGAAATGCAGGCAGGGAAAGTCCAGAATATAATTATATACAAAGACATAGAGAAAGCTGATGTTTTCCTAACAAAAGAAGCAAAATCGGCAATGGTTTCCAAAGCCGGAAAAGAAAATAACCCCCTTTCTGCCTTTGAAATGGCTCCCAAAGCAGACTTTTCTGTGAAATATGGAGACCTTCAACTTTTCCTTCAGAAATTTGAGCAGGTGAAAGCCAGTAATCCGGTGATTAAAACAACTAAAGATTACGGAACAGGGAAAAGCGCACTAATGGATATTTTAATCCCTGCGCTGGTTTGGATTTCCATTCTGGGATTATTCTACTTCCTTCTTTTCAGAAAGATGGGCGGTGGTGGCGGTCCTGGCGGACAAATCTTCTCTATCGGTAAATCTAAAGCGAAGCTTTTTGACGAAAAAGAAAGAATTCAGGTGACATTTAAAGATGTTGCAGGATTGGAAGGAGCTAAAGAAGAAGTTCAGGAAGTTGTGGATTTCTTGAAAAACTCTGAAAAATATACTAAATTGGGAGGTAAAATTCCTAAGGGTGTTCTTTTAGTAGGACCTCCGGGAACAGGTAAAACCTTATTGGCAAAAGCTGTTGCAGGGGAAGCTAAAGTTCCGTTCTTCTCACTTTCTGGTTCAGATTTCGTTGAAATGTTTGTTGGGGTAGGGGCTTCCAGAGTAAGAGACCTTTTTGCTCAGGCCAAAGCAAAATCTCCGGCGATTATCTTTATTGACGAGATTGATGCTATCGGACGTGCAAGAGGAAAGAATAATTTCTCTGGTGGAAACGACGAAAGAGAAAATACATTGAACCAGCTTCTTACCGAAATGGACGGTTTCGGAACAGATGTCAATGTCATTGTAATGGCGGCTACCAACAGAGCGGATATTCTTGATAAGGCATTAATGAGAGCAGGACGTTTTGACCGTTCTATCTATGTAGATCTTCCGGAACTTCACGAAAGAAGACAGATCTTTGATGTTCACTTGAAAAAAATCAAGCTTGATGATAATGTAGACAGAGATTTCCTGGCAAAACAAACTCCTGGATTCAGCGGGGCAGATATTGCGAATGTTTGTAATGAAGCAGCATTGATCGCAGCGAGATATAACCATACTTCTGTTACAAAACAGGACTTCCTGGATGCAGTAGACAGAATTATTGGTGGGCTTGAAAAGAAAAATATGGCCATTAAGCCATCTGAAAAGAGAAGAGTTGCTTATCATGAAGCAGGTCACGCTACAATCTCTTGGTTGGTAGAACATGCATCACCACTTTTAAAAGTAACGATTGTTCCAAGAGGACGTTCTTTAGGGGCAGCATGGTATCTTCCGGAAGAAAGACAGCTTACCACTACTGAGCAAATGCTGGACGAAATGTGTGCAACATTGGGAGGTAGAGCCGCAGAACAGGTAATCTTCAACAATATCTCTACAGGAGCGCTTTCTGATCTTGAAACAGTAACGAAGAGAGCCCAGGCAATGGTGACAATCTATGGATTAAGCCCGAACATTGGTAATATTTCTTACTATGACAGTTCAGGACAGTCTGAATACTCTTTCGGAAAGCCTTACTCTGAAGAAACAGCTACTAAAATTGATGCGGAGATCAAATTGATTATCGAAAATCAGTATGAAAGAGCAGTAAGAATTCTTGAAGAAAATAAAGATAAATTGGATGCTCTGGCAAATAAATTGTTAGAAAAAGAAGTGATCTTCCGTGAAGATTTAGAAGAAATATTCGGAAAAAGAGCATGGGATCCTGAATTGACGGAGAAACCCGTGACCAATACTATTCCTGAAAAAGATCAGCCAGTAGTGGAAACACCTCAGATCAAAGAAAAAGAAGAAGAAAGCGAAATACAGGCTCCAGAAAGCCCGACACAGCTTTAAGACTCTTAAAAATATACCTTACAAAAACCTGACAACTTCAAAATTGTCAGGTTTTTTCATATTTAAAGAGATATTTTGAACTCTATTGTAATTTATTTTCTATTTTTGTATAAAGTTGACTAAAAATAGATTAAGTTGAATTTATTCAAGAGGATTGTAAGCAAACTTACCAACCAGCCTGAAGAAGAGGATAAACAGAGCCTGGAGAAGCTTGGGGATTCGCTGAAAAATGCGGATCTTGACTATAAGTTTGCGCAATTATTTACGCATTCGGGGGGATTTTTTAATTATTGTGCAGATGAAGCGGAAGCTCTACAAACTTTAAATCAAATTATCAAAATTGAAGGTATCCACAACCTTTTCTGTTGGGATAAAGAACTTCAGAATTTTTTGAACGTCGTGAAGTCTACCCATACTTCAGAACTTCAGCCGTCTAATGATGCCGCATTCATTACATGTGAATACCTGATCGCCTATGATGGCAGGATCATGCTTTCGCATAATAATATTCTTCATTATCATTCTTCAAGACTTCCCGATAGAATTATCATAATTGCCAATGTTTCTCAGATTGTAAACAACCTGAATGATGCTATGGGGAAAATAAAAAGAAACGGGAATATCAAGAACCTTACTTCCATCAGCGGAAGCCAGTCTAAAATGGACAGTTCTTCCAATTCCAATACAAAACTGTTTTTATTGCTGCTTGAAGATTAAGCAATCACTTGTAAATTTTAAATTTTGGATAAAAATCTCATTCAAAGAACCGTATCAGGTATAGTCTATGTAGCCGTCATTATACTTTGTTCTACTCCGCTGGGAGCACAGCTGTTGAACAGCATTGCCCCCGGCCTTATCAAACAACAGTATCTTTTTTATGGCTTAATGAGTCTGTTACTGGTTGTGGGAACATGGGAATGTGTTAAAATCATGAAATTTGGAAGCGGATATGAAAAATGGGTAGTATTTCCATTGGTCATTTTTATATTCTATATTTTTTCCAAAAGATATTTCAACCACGATTTCTTTTTTGATTTCAGGCTCAGCGAAATATTAGCGCTGGCTCTGATTGGGATTGCTGTGGTTACTTTATTCAAATTTCCCACCGAATTATACTTCGACAGCGGGAAACTTATTTTTACCGTTATCTATGTAGCGCTGCCATTCAGTTTTGCATTGGGACTGCCAAAGTTCTCCAGCTATAGTGATGCTTTCTCCCTGGAGGTTTTATTCCTCTTTATTCTGATCTGGAGTAGTGACACCTTTGCTTATCTGGTAGGGAAATTCTTTGGAAAACATAAAATGGCGCCTAAAATTTCCCCTAAGAAAACATGGGAAGGATATGCGGGTGGTGTAGTGCTAACATTGGTTTTATCCTACTTTATTGAACATTATCAGCCTGAATTGAGAGGGAACTGGATGGTTGTAGGATTTCTGGTTGCTGCCTTTGCTCCGCTAGGGGATCTGGTAGAAAGCCAGCTGAAAAGAAATTTCGGGGTGAAAGACAGTGGAAACATCATTCCGGGGCATGGAGGAGTTTTAGACAGGCTGGATAGTTTTATTATCTGCGTTCCTGTCGTATATTTGTACTTTATTTTAGAAAAATTTATTTAGTCTCATGAAATTACATAGAGAATCAAAAGGAACAATTACCGTTGCGACCATACTTTTTATTATTTTGGGCGTATTAGCAATTTATTTCCTTAAAATATGGTCCCTGCTGATCATTATGCCTTTGTTGGTTATTTACAGTTTAGTTTTCTGGTTTTTCAGAGTTCCGGATCGTAATATCCTTGATCACAAAGAAAACGTGATAGCTCCGGTGGACGGAAAAGTGGTAATGATCAAAGAAGTGGATGAAGATGAATTTATAAAAGGAAAAGCCATTCAGGTTTCTATTTTTATGTCTCCGCTGAATGTTCACATCTGTAGATATCCGGTTTCGGGTGAAGTGATTTACAAAAAGTACCACCCGGGAAAATATCTGGTAGCATGGCATGAAAAGTCTTCTACAGAGAACGAAAGAACTACTATGGCCGTACAAACGATGACCAATCATAAAGTTGTCTTCAGACAAATTGCCGGATATGTGGCCAGAAGGATTGTTTTCTACTGTAATGAAGGTGATAAAGCAAAAGCCGGGCATGAATTCGGATTTATTAAATTCGGATCCAGAATGGATGTATTCCTGCCTTTGGATACTGAGATTATCTGTAAGATCGGAGATATTACAAAAGGAGGTTTGGATGTGATTGCTAAACTGAAAGAAAATTAAAAATAGTACTACTATATAAAAAACTAAAGAGAGCCTTCGTTGCTCTCTTTTTTATTTGAAAAATGATCATTTGAGTTTAACTACGCATGCGTAATATTGCGTATTCAGATATTAAATCTTTTTCATTAAGATGAATAATTTTGCAGCTACAAAAACACAAGTTATTCATGCTTTCAAGCCATAAAATGGATAACGGAATATGTTTTATGGTTTTTACTATTGATTTTTCTTTGTTATTAGTTTAATAATTTAATTTGAATTTTAGTAAATTAGAACAGGAAAACACAAATCATATTCTTTTATCACTGAAAAACACAAACATATATTTTGTTTTGTGAGTTTTTATGTTACTTAAAGGCTGTTAATATTGGAAAATTTATGCTTTCAGTAGTACGAATGCCAACTTGAGCTTGTGAAAACATAAAAAAAAACACGATGATTTATAAGTTTTTCTTTAAGATGATCAACGATGAAGCGGAGAAAATGAATGACGATTTTGATAGCAACTATCTAAATCTTATCAACCGGTATCTGCTTTTATTGTTCTTCATATTTTTGTTTTACTCCATTTTTATTATTGTTTTTTTCGGGGATATGTTGATTTCAATATTTCTTACCGTTATTACCTTTTTCTGGTTGTTTTTAATGGCAATAAAAGGGAAAACGAAGCGATTCAGGAACGTGCTGAAAACGTCTATCATCTTTACATTTGTGTTACTGACTTTTATAGTGAGTTTTTTTAATGTTTATACTTTCAAAAATGCAGGGGTAGAATATTTTTATTTTTGTCTTTTGTTTGCCGTTCCATTCTTTTTGAATTATAAGAAAGATGCTTTTTCTATCTTTTTCATTACATTCATGATCTGCATCAACTTCATTGTATGCCTTTACTTTGATTTTGATTTCCTTCCAAAAAGCAGATTTATAGAAGCAGAAGACTTTAAAACAATAAAGCTGCTTAATATCTTATTTTCTATTGCCTCTTTTCTGATGGATATTGTTTTTATCACCCAGAAAGACGCGCTGATTAATGGTTTAATTACCGATAAAAAAGAGAAAGATTCTACCATCAAAGATCTGGTTAAAACAAATGCAGAACTGATGAAGCACCAGATGCTGATCAATCATCTTTCGGAAGAAAATATCCTGGAGATTTTAAATTTGGCAGAAAGTAATTCACCCGTGTTTTTTGAAAAATTTCAGTTGTTTTTTCCTCACTTTATCCCTGATATTTTAAAAATAAATCCTAACCTTATTCATTCTGAACTGTATTTCTGTGCTTTGATGAAGCTTGATTTTGATACCAAGAAGATTGCGCAATGTACCAACAACAGTATTCGGGCTGTGGAAAGTAAAAAATACAGGATCCGGAAGAAACTGAATATATCCTCTGAGATTAATGTCAATAGCTTTTTGATTAAAATATAAACAAAATTCCGATTTTTGTTACTTATGCGTAATGTTGCGTGCCGATTGATGATGTTTTTTGTTTTTCTTGTCAATATTTTTACTTAAAAACATTGTGATGAATATTAAGAACATTCATATTGGGAGCCTGATCCGAACCAAAGTGGAAGAGCATCAGATTTCAATAGAAAGAATCTCCAGATTTTTAGACAAACCGGAAGATGATGTAGAAATGATGTATCAGGCAAAAAGTATTGATACGGACATTCTGATGAAATGGTGTAAGCTTTTAAAATTTGATTTTTTCAGATTTTATACCAGTCATCTTATTTTGTATGCTCCGCAGTCAAGAATTGATAATGTATTCAGGGAAAAGGGAAGCACTATACTTTTCAGAAAGAGTATTTATACACAGGAGGTAAAAAATTTTATACTTGAAAAAATAGAAATGGGATCAATGACAGCCAATGATGTTGTTGAAAGATATAAGATTCCCAAAACAACTTTGTACAAATGGATGAAAAAACTATAATATGATACCTGACTACAAGCAGATCTATACTGATATTCTTAAAGAAAAGTTTCCGGAAAAATCATTAGATATAACCATCCAAAATAAGCTTGAAAGATTACACTCAGCTATTGAAATTCTAAAATTTAATCAATTGATTTTTGGTGAACCGGAATATGCAATTGAGTTCAATAATCAAAGACTCCGTTCTTATGATGAAGAATCTATTTTGGAAATTCTCAGATATCAGAAAAAAAACGGATTGAGCAATTTTCAGCTCGGCTGTCATTTTAAAATAAGCAGAAATACAATTGCCAAATGGAAAACAGTTTTTAAAATATAACATTGATGTTTCATTTGGTTTAATTGAATTATTTTTTTAATTAATAAGCAATAATGATTTTTATGTTTGATTGACTGTATTTTTTTGAACTTATTATTGAATTTATTTAAATAACTCAACTTTTTGTTTGTGCTTTCATGTGATCGTAATCTGTTGTGGTTTTGTGAGTTTTACTACGCGTGAGTAGTATTGCGTAGGGAAAAATAATTTGTAATTGTCTGAGGGTAATAATTTTGTGACGGTTAAATGACTTAGTTAAAAATTTTACTCATTAAACAATTATAACTTAAAATGATGGACACAAAATTTACAATTCCCCCAATCAAAGTCTTGCTGATAGCACTGCTGTTTGCTTTTGGAAAATTTTATTCTCAAGCCAATAATGGAGCGGTAGGAATTAATACCATTACCCCTAATGCTAATTCCGTTTTGGATGTCATCTCAGGAAATAACAATAAAGGAATCCTTATTCCCAGATTAACTGAGGCACAGAGAAATGCTATTACGATCAACCAGTCCAATGATGATGGTCTGACGATTTACAATACCACAGAAGATTGTTTCAATTACTGGAGCCTTGCAGATAATGAATGGAAAAGTGTCTGCGGGCAGATGGGTAAATCTGTTTTTACCATAGACTGTTCCACTTCCAAAGCAATGGGAAGCTATGTAAAAGGAAAAGAACTTACTGGTTCCAATTACCTGAGCATTGCTGTGAATGTAACAAAACCGGGTAATTATACCATTTCCGGAACAACTACCAACGGATACAATTTTTACGGAACCGGAGTGTTTCTAAATGCCGGAACACAAACGATACAGATTCCAGGACAGGGAATTCCTCAGAATATCCAGACCGATAATGTGTCACTTGAAGCAAACGGAACAGCTGTTACCTGTACTCCTGCGATCTCTGTTACAGTACTAAGCCCTGCGGGGACATATACCATGAGCTGTGGAAGTGCAACAGTAAATGGGGTGTACAAAGTAGGAACAGCTCTTACGGCTTCCAATACGATTACTTTGCCTGTGAATGTTGCGGCACTGGGTAGTTATACCATTACCACCAATACAGTTGATGGAATTTCTTTCAGTGGTTCAGGAGTATTTGCAGCTACAGGAAATCAGAATATTACGCTGCAGGGTACAGGGTCACCTTCCTCCACGGCTGTAAAAACGATAACAATTACTTCGGACAGTCAGGGTGGGGTTTCAACGACATGTACAGTAAATGTAATTGTGGTTGTTCCGAAGAAAAAACTTTTAACGATCGGAACAGCACCAAACGGCTGCGGATATAATGTGTCAGGAACTTCTCCATCAGGGATGGTAACTAAAGCAGTTGCCAATTTTGGAACATTGGCCAACAGCATCGTAAAATACGAAGGATGGGATCAGATCATAGATGGTACAGACAGTCCGAGTGTTGCGCAGCTGACAACCTGGACAACCGGAGCCAACCCTGTAGATATTATTGTCATAGGATATGCATGGGGAATGAATGCTGCTGAGGCACAGGTGTTAAAAAATTATCTGGCAAAAGGAGGTGTAATTGTTGCTTATTCTGAAAGTAACAGCGGAATGCAGAATCTTTTCAGAAATGTTTTTGACGGATCAGTAAACACAGGAAGTGTAAACAGCGCGGGAGCGGTCTATAAACTGCCCATGACAAATGATGAAATTCTGAATGGCCCTTTTGGAGATATAAGAGGATTGCAATGGGGAGAAGATGCTTCTTCTACAACCTATGCAACAGGACTTCCTTCAAGTGAAATTACAGTGTATTCAGGAGATACAAACATCTCTACGGCTTCACCGTCAGGAACTGTAGGTCGTGTAACTGCATTCAAACATAATACTTTAAACTTCATCTGGGTAGGAGATGGTGGTTTCAACTCTCAGTGTGGGACAGTTACTTCTCCAAATACTTCAGATACTATATGTCCGTTCTATGCAGATACTAATTATAAGCCGATTGCTAAACCCAATTATGGAAATGGGGCTGCTGCTTATGAAATGAATGTATATAACTCAATATTCTATGCAAATGCTCTTGCCTGGGCGATTAAAAAGGCAGAATTCAGTGGAATAAACACAAAATGATAAAGTTTTTTAAAGATGACTCCGGCACGATTATTCGTGCCGGAGTTTTTTATTTTATATACTTTTTAATCTCTTCTGTAAGGCTTAATATGAATTCTACCGGCAGGTCTTCTTCAGTGTCAATTAAGAGGATTTTAAACTTCTTTCTGCCATCCAGAATCAGCTCCGGATAATCCAGCTTATCACCGTGGTAAAAGCTGATGTAATGTTTCTTGTATTTTTTGCTGTAATAGAAATAACACAGCATTTTCTTTTTGTATTTGATAAACGGAAGCCCGAAACTGAATGTTTCTGTAATATTTTCCGGATCTGAAGCTAAGATACTATCACGTAAAAATAAAAGAGTACTTCTTTCAGGCTCTTCGATTCTGTAGAAATACTCTTGTATAGGGTTCATTTTAACGGAATTAAAATATTAGTCGAAATTTTGAAGTTCAACAAGCTTGTTATACATTCCTTTTTTAGCGATCAGATCATGATGTGTTCCTTGCTCTACAATATCACCTTTTTCCATCACTACGATCCAGTCTGCTTTCTGAATGGTTGAAAGACGGTGGGCAATTACAAGAGAAGTTCTGTTTTCCATCATCTTCTCCAGGGCATCCTGTACAAATCTTTCAGATTCTGTATCCAGGGCAGAGGTTGCCTCATCCAGAATCATAATCGGTGGGTTTTTCAATACTGCTCTGGCAATAGAAACTCTCTGCTTCTGACCTCCGGAAAGCTTCCCTCCATCATCTCCGATATTTGAATCATATCCTTCAGGAAGTGTTGTGATAAATGCGTCTGCATTGGCAATTTTTGCAGCAGCAATTACTTCTTCTCTTGTCGCATCAGGCTTACCCATCAGGATATTATTATAAACGGAATCGTTGAATAATACGGATTCCTGGGTTACCATGCCCAGAAGTTTGCGGTATTCATTTAATTTTAAATGTTTAATATTGGTGCCGTCAATCATGATCTCTCCTTCAGAAACATCATAGAATCTTGCTAAAAGATTGGCAATGGTTGTTTTACCACTTCCACTTTGGCCAACAAGAGCCACTGTTTTCCCTTTTGGAATAGAAAGTGAGAAGTTTTTAAGAATCGTATGGTCTTTATCGTAGAAAAAGCCAATATTATTAAACTCGATAGAATGATTTAAAGTTGAGATGGAAACAGGATTTGCTATTTCATCAATTTTCACATCAGCATCCAGAATTGCCAAAACTCTTTCAAGAGAGGCTTCTCCCTTTTGTACATTGGAAATTGACTGAGACAGACTTTTTACAGGAGGTAAAATCTGGAAGAAGATTCCCAGGAAAACCAAGAAATCTGCAGGGGAGATGCTTTGCTCTACAATGATTTGTTTTCCCCCATACCAGGCGATAATTAAGAACGTAACCGAACCTAAAAATTCGCTCATCGGAGATGCTAATTCTTTTTTCCTTCCTAAGCTTATAGAACTGTTGATCCATTTCTGCATTGACTGCATAAAACGGTTGTCCATTATTTTTTCTGCACTGAAAATCTTAATCACCTTGGTAGATTTCAATGTTTCGTCTACGATCGAGAAGATCGTTCCCATTTCATTTTGGGCTTGGTGAGAGTCTTTTTTCAGGCTTTTTCCTATTAAAGCAATCATTGTTCCCATTACAGGTAATACCAGAAGAGAGAAAAGAGTCATCTCTGTACTTAAGAAGAAAAGAGTCACCAATGTGCTTATCAGCATAAAAGGTGCATTGATCAATTCAACTAAACTTCCCAGAATATTACCTTCAACTTCACCTACGTCATTTGACATACGAGACATCAGGTCTCCCTTTCTGCTTTCTGTAAAAAAAGAAACAGGTAAAGAAAGAATCTTTCTGTACATCGCTCCACGAAGGTCTTTAGTAACACCTACACGATAATTGATCAACAAAAATGAACCTAAATATCTGAAAAGGTTTCTCAGTAAAAACATAAAAGCCGTTATTACACAAAGCCAGGCCAGAACGTTAAGTGCTCCGTGCTCAGTTACTAAACTCTGAACATAATAATTGGCGTACTCTTTTGCGTAAGAGAAAAAATCTAAAATCTCTCCCGAATAAACAGGAGGATGGCTGTATTTTTTAGCTTCTATGGTTCCGAAAAGCATTCCCAAAACCGGTAGAATAGTCCCTAAGGAAGCAATCTGGAATACAGAATACATAAGGTTGAAAAACAAACTTCCGTAGATGTATTTTTGGTGAGGTCTTGCGAACTTCAGTATTTTAATATATTGGTTCATTCAATGAAAAAATTGGATAGCAAAATTACGTAAAATTAAAAGATAAGACGTTCTTAATCCTGTTTTACTTTAATGGATATGTTTCAAAAAATGTCTTTTTGTTACAACTCAGGGGGATTGTGTTTTATTTTTTAATAAATAATTGGGCATAGAAGCTTAAGCATTAAAAGATAAAAGGCTCTGGTTGTTTAATAAAAAACCGCTGAAACAGCGGTTCTTTATATGATGGTTTAATTAAAATTTTACCTGATCGTTATATTTAGGAGTGAAATTTTTAGGATTCAGTTTATCCAGCGTTTTCCCAAAGTTATTGATGATCTGTGTCATATTATCAAAATCTACGATGTTGATGTCATCATTTTCGTGATGATAATGAGATGCTTTCGTCATGTCTACGGTAGAGAATGAATGGGCAATGATTTTCTTTTTTACAAAGCTTACATTGTCTGAGCGGTAGAACAGCTGCTGTTTCGCATATGGATCTGCATTGAGTTTTAATCCGTTTACTGCATTTTTATTAAAAAGTTCATCAAGATCAGAGAATCCGTCTCCTGTCATATATAATGCATTTTTTCCCCACTGAGATTCTGTAGCTACCATTTCAAAATTGAAAAGCGCGGTCAGCTTATTATAAATGTGATCCAGATTTGTATCCGTTGAAATAGCTCTTGAACCAAGCATTCCTTTCTCCTCTCCATTGAATGCCATGAAAACCATTGAGAATTCAGGCTTTTTGTTTTTTAAATAATCGGCAATACCTACCAGGGTAGTAATTCCGCTGGCATCATCATCTGCTCCGTTATAAATGTTATCACCACTTTTGTCACTGGTTCCAATATGATCAAAGTGCCCTGAAAACCCAAGATACTGATCTGTTTTTCCTTTTTTGATTCCGCAGACATTATATACTGTTTTCCCATTATAATCAAACGGCACCAGATAAGATTTTCCGGTACAGTATTCCAGATTATTTTCTTTGAAAAGCTTGGCGATATAATTGGCTGCATTTTCATTTTCCTGAGTTCCGATTTCACGTCCCTTCATTTCATCCGAAGCGAGAGTGGAAAGGACTGTTTTTATCCTTTCTTTGGAAACCTCCTGAGAAAATGTAAGTATGGAGAATAGTGATAAAGTAAGAAATGTTAGCTTTTTCATTGTCTTTTATTAAACGTTAGATGATCTGTCGTGTTTTTGATCAAAAAGTTGCAATGAATTTACATAAATTAATTGATGTGAGGGTACAGACTGTATAAATAGGAATATGGCAAATAAAAAACAGCTCCTTAAAAGAAGCTGTTCTCACTCAAAAAATCGTTGTAAGGCTATCGAAGTCTGTCTACAGATTTTACGAGCCTCTCATCTTTACGGATATAAATGTTTGCAATAAGCAGACATATTACCGCAATCAATGGGAAAATCGGCTCAATACCCTTCTCAGGAATCTGAATTCCTCCGGATAAGTTTAGTAACCAGTACGCCAATACACCAATCAACAAAACGTTTATAATGATGCTGATGGTATTCAGCAAAATTTGTCTTTTTCTGTTTTTGAAACTAAAAATACTTAATGCTCCAATGATCACAAGCACGATACTGCCCATATTAAGTAAAGGAATACTGTCGGAAATGACAACATCCTGTCCTGTTATAAAAAGGAAAACAGCAGCTAAGACTGCTAATAACGTCCATATAGTTTGTATTCTCTGTAGCATTGAATATTAAATTCTTGGCAAAAATAACATAAATTTTGCACAATTCAAAAATAAGTGTAGATTTGCATTATACAATGTACTTGAAAACCAAAGTCACCGGACTTACTTTTCTTACTCACAATTAATTACATTTTTACATAAATATGTTTAACATAGAAACGTTAAGGTCAAAATCCGTAACGGAACTGACTAAAATCTTAAAAGATTTGGGCGTTAAAGTTGCAAGAACCAGCAATGAAAATGACAAGATCTTTGCTATTCTTGACTTTCAGGCTTCTAACCCTAAAGTTGCAAAAGATTATTTCAACGCCACAGAACCCGCCAGTATAAATACTGAAGAGGCCCCAGCAGAAAAAACTGCTAAAGCCCCGGTAAGAAAAGCTGCTCCGAAAAAACCGGCAGCAAAACCAAAAGCAAATACAAAAGCTCCGGAAGAACCTAAAACAGAGGAAAAAGTAGAAGAAAAGGTATCGGCTCCCGAAGAAATAAAACAGGAAGAACCTAAAGCAGAAGTATCAGTAGCGGTCACCACAGAAGATGTATCAGCTGCAGCTCAAGCTAAAAAGAAAAGAAAAAGAGTTTCTACCAACACAGGTAACGCAGAAGTATCTCAGGAAAGAACAGAAACTTCAAAAAACACAGAACCTCAAGAGCCTGCTCAGGCTGAAGAAAAGCCAAACAATCCCCCTCAACAACAGGCTAACAGACCTCAAAAAGGACACAACCATCCACAAAACAGTGGAAACCAACATAAAAATCAAAACCAACAACACCAGCAGCATCAAAACCAAAATCAGAATCAAAACAGACATTCTGAAAAGGCAGAGGAGCAGCACGACCATAAAAAAGAATTCAATTTCGATGGATTGGTAAGCATTGAAGGTGTTTTGGAAATTTTACCGGATAACTACGGATTTTTACGTTCGTCAGATTTCAGCTACATTTCTTCTCCAGATGATGTGTATGTATCTACAGCACAGATCAGGAATTATGGTTTAAAAACCGGAGATACGGTAAAAGGTATTGTAAGACTTCCAAAAGAAGGAGAGAAATATTTTTCACTATTAAAGCCTACAGAAGTTAATGGTCGTGATCTTGCGTTCATTAAAGATCGTGTAGCTTTTGAATACCTTACGCCGCTTTTCCCTGAAGAGAAATTCAATCTTGCAGGAAGCGAATCTACGGTATCTACAAGAATTGTGGATCTATTCGCACCTATCGGAAAAGGACAGAGAGCAATGATTGTGGCACAGCCTAAAACAGGTAAGACCATGTTGCTTAAAGATATCGCCAATTCTATTGCTGCTAATCACCCGGAAGTATACATGATGGTTCTTTTGATTGATGAACGTCCGGAAGAGGTTACTGATATGGAAAGAAGTGTAAATGCAGAAGTAATTGCTTCTACATTTGATGAAGCCGCTGAAAAACACGTGAAAGTAGCGAACCTGGTTCTGGCGAAAGCACAGAGAATGGTAGAATGCGGACACGATGTAGTAATCTTACTGGATTCAATCACAAGACTCGCAAGAGCATACAACACAGTTACTCCCGCATCAGGTAAGGTTCTTTCCGGAGGGGTAGATGCCAATGCTCTTCACAAGCCGAAAAGATTCTTTGGGGCAGCAAGAAAAATTGAAGGAGGAGGATCTCTGACGATTATTGCAACCGCATTGATTGATACAGGATCTAAAATGGATGAAGTAATCTTTGAAGAATTTAAAGGTACTGGTAACATGGAGCTTCAGCTGGACAGAAAAATTGCTAACAGAAGAATTTATCCTGCTATCGACTTAATTTCCTCCAGCACCCGTAGAGATGATCTGCTTCTGGATGAAGTAACTTCTCAGAGAATGTGGATCTTCAGAAAATATCTTTCTGAAATGAATCCTGTAGAAGCTATGGAATTTGTAAATAAGAACATCAAAGGAACTCTCAATAATGAAGAATTCCTGATGTCTATGAATAAATAAATTTTAATTTAATATTGTTAAATGAAAAGCACGGATCATTTGGTTCGTGCTTTTTGTTGGCCGTAAATAAAAAAAGTTAAAACTTAATTCATTCTAAATCAATGTATCAATGTTAAAGATTTATTAAAGTAATCTACAATCCTTGATAATACCTTAAATATTGGCTATTTTTGGGTTATAACATTAAAAATAAAGATTATGTCATTTGAATTACCAAAACTAGGATATGCATATGATGCATTAGAGCCGACTATTGATGCAAAAACTATGGAAATCCACCATACAAAACATCACCAGGCATATATTGACAATTTAAATAAAGCAATTGAAGGAACTGAACTAGCAGGAAAAACAATTGAAGAAATCTGCCAGACAGGAACTGACAAGCCAGCAGTAAGAAATAATGGAGGAGGACACTTCAACCACTCTTTATTCTGGGAAATTTTAACGCCGGGTGGAAGCAAGGAGCCGGTAGGAAATGTAAAAGCTGCTATCGAAAACTACGGAGGTCTTGAAAAATTCAAAACTGATTTTTCTGATGCTGCTAAAACAAGATTCGGTTCAGGATGGGCTTGGTTAGTAAAAAATGCTGACGGTTCTGTATCTGTTTCTTCTACACCGAACCAGGACAACCCATTAATGCCTGTAGCAGACGTTAAAGGAACTCCGGTTTTAGGATTGGATGTTTGGGAGCACGCTTATTATTTAAACTACCAAAACAGAAGACCTGACTATGTTTCTGCATTCTTCGATGTAGTAAACTGGGATAAAGTAGAAGAATTATTCAATAAATAATTTTCAGCTATTATAAAAATGAAAAGGTTCAGAGCAATTCTGAACCTTTTTTAGTATTATTTACAATTTATCTTATGGCATCGCTTCCGGATAATCCATTCAATCTTAGCTTATACTTCCAGTTTACATACACAAAAACCTGATATAACTTATATTCAAATTTGATCCCGTACTTTTCCTGCGGGTCATAATCTATCCCGGATTCTATGATATTGCTGTATCTCCCGGAATGATAATAACTGTTCCATTCGTTGACCAAAAATGTATTTTTTGTCTTCAGATAAGATTCTGTATACTGGCTGATGGGTTTGGCAACAGTACTCATAAAATAATCGAATTGCGTATCAATAACTGTAAGATCCCATTCTCCGTCTTCGTTTTTAGAAGGCTTCATTTCATGTTGTTCTTTATCCTTCTTTGGTGTTTCCTGAGAGAAACAGCTGTAAGGTATCAATACTGTCAATATCAATAAAATAATATTTTTCATGATGAAGGTATTTATATAAAAAAAGCACTCCAATAAGAGTGCCTAACTTTTTTATGGTTCTTTCTGAAGAACTACAAATGCCGGGAAGTGGTCACTGTATCCTCCTGTAAACTGGTCTCCATTCCAGGATCTGAAAGGGTAACCTTTATAGTTTCCTTCTTTATTAACTAAATAAGCCGGTGCGAAAATTTCTGTTTTGTACACCGAATATTCTTTAGTTACCTGATCTGAAATAACATTTTTAGAAACGATAATCTGGTCAAACAGGTTCGGAGCATCCTGATAGGCAAGAGATGCCACTCCTTTCTTATATAAAGGATACATCAGATTAAGGTATGGTGTTTCTTCACTTAAATCTTTAGGTGCTGCCTGAGCTTTCAGGTGGTTTTTTAAACTTGGGCTTACAGGATCATCATTAAAGTCACCCATTGCAAAAAGCTTCGTTGTGGGGTCTGCAGCTCTTATGCTGTCCATCTGTTGTTTCAATAAAGCGGCGGCGGCATTTCTTTTAGGTAGAGAAACCGCTTCACCACCCCTTCTTGAAGGCCAGTGGTTCATAAAGAATGCTACTTTTTCATTATCTAAGAACCCTGTTACCACAAGGATGTCTCTTGTGTACTCTCTTCTTCCGTTGTCACCGTATATTTTCAGTTCTTTTTTTAATGAATTGGTAGGAGTGAATCTTCTTTTCTGATAGATCAATGCAACGTCAATTCCTCTGTAGTCGTAAGAGTTGTAATGAATGATTCCGTAATCATATTTCTTTAAAGCAGGTTCGTTGATCAGATCCTGGATAACCTGTCTGTTTTCAACCTCAATTAAGCCAACGACCGCAGGAGCTGTTTTGGTGTATTGTGCTCCCATTTCAGAAATTACTTTGGCTTCGTTGGCCAATTTTGCTTTATAAATTTTAGTCCCGTAGTTTTTTGCGCTTTTGGGAGTAAACTCTTCAGAACCCCCTTGTTCTCTTACTACTTTTTTACCAATTAAAGCACCGTCACTCCATGGCCCGTCATATTTTTCAGCTTCCAGAAGTTTGATAGAATCCATAGGAATACTTCTGTGAAAAGCAGGATTCTTAATGTCCTTGGTTCCGTCAATATAATCCGCTGAACGGATAGTGTCCCAAAGGTTTTCTACATTCAAAAAACCTACTGTAGCTACTTTTCTCAGTTTTCCTTGTTGCTGTGAAAATGCCATAATCGAAATAATGATGGCCAACAGACTCGAAAATCTCTTCATCTTCTTTGAGTTATTATTAATACTATTTTAATTTACAAATTTACTTTTTTTAATTCACTGCATTTTAAATATTTGTAAATTTAAAAGCAATTATCTCAGTATCATTTATATAATGATTCTTAAAAGCTTGCAAGGTTAAAGAAAAATGTTGTTAAAAAAGTTACGAATTACAAAATTTGATTACATTTGTGCCCCCAACTTTTAAACTGTTGAAAATTAACAAGAAAAGTATTAAAAAAATAAATATACTCATGATTAAAAAACTATCATTAATCTCTTTATTTACTTTGCTGCCTGCGTCATATTATTATGCGCAGACAACAGTGTTTGCGTATCTTAAGGATGCGGAAGGAAAGCCTGTTGAGCAAGCAAGTGTAGATTTAAAAGGAGCAGGAAATGATGCAAAGGCAGACAAGATCGGTTATTTCCAATTTACAGACCTGATGCCGGGACATTATCAAATTATGGTTACAAAGCCGAATTTTGAAACTAAAATTTTTGAATTTGACGTAACTGCTAATGAGAAGAGAAAAGATCTTGGAGTAATTACTCTTTATTCGGCATTGAATGACACGGATCAGGGTTTAGCTATTATAGAGGATTCGGGAGAAAGTGATGGCGGCGGCGCGCAGCAAACTGCAACGGTAGGATTGCTGCAGTCTTCTCAGGATGTCTTCAACAGAATTGCAAGTTTCGATTTAGGGCCATACTGGTTCCGCCCAAGAGGAATTGATAGCAGAACGGGTGAGAACATGATCAACGGGATTTCTATGGCCGCTGCAGATAATGGAGACGTAGACTTCAGTACCTGGGGAGGATTGAACGAAATTACCCGTTACCCGGAAATTTCAGCTAATCATGCCCCTTCCGAATATGCTTTCGGAGGAACTACCGGAGTATTTTATAAGAATACCAAAGCCAGTGAGTACAGAAGAGGAAGCCAGCTGACCTACTCTCTGACGAACAGAAACTATACCAACAGATTATCTTACAGATTTTCCTCCGGAATGAATAAGAACGGATGGGCATTTACAGGAATGATCGCAAGAAGATGGGCACAGGAAGGGATTCAGGATGGTACTGCTTATGATGCATACAGTGGATATATTGGTATTGAGAAAAAATTCAGTGACAGTCATACCATGACTTTAAATGCCATTGGTTCTAAATATGAAAGAAGCTCTTCAAGCCCAAGTACTCAGGAAGTTTATGATTTCAGAGGAGTTCATTACAACTCATATTGGGGATGGCAAAACGGAGATAAAAGAAATGAGAGGGTAAAAAGAGGTTTCCAGCCAATGATTCAATTGCAGGATTTCTGGAAAATCAATAAAAACTCTCAGCTATGGACATCAGTTTCTTACCAGTTTGGTAAAGAATACAGTTCAAGATTAGATTGGTATAGAGCCAATAACCCGTCACCAACTTATTACCGTAATTTACCAAGCTATTGGTTAAACTATACAAATCCGTCTCCAGAACAGGCTGCTAACATTGGAATTACAAGAGACTGGTGGACTAATGATGATCAGTCGCACACACAGATCAATTGGGATAATCTTTATAATGCCAACAGAAATGTAGAATACAATGCGTTACTTGGAGGAAGAAGAGCGGCTTATTACCTTGTAGATGATGTAAAAGATGATAAAGTATGGAATGTTGCTACTCATTATACTTATAACTTCACCGATACTTCCCGTTTTATCTTAAACTTATCTTATCAGAATTACAGATCTGAACAGTACAGAGAAGTGAATGACCTTTTAGGTGCTGATTTTGCCCTGAATATGGACCCATTTGCATCCAATACTACTGCCGGAAGTGTTTGGGGGAAATTTAATACAAGAGAAAGCGATACCGATGTTGCTAAAAGAGAGGGTGATAAAATCGGGTACAGCTATATTTTCAGAAGACAGGAATTTAAAGTAAATCCTGCGTTTAAATTCTCAACAGGGAAATTTGATGTTTTTGTTTCCGGATTATTCGGATATACGACGAACAGCAGAGAAGGATTGTTCCAGCATTATCTGTATGAGTCTTCTTATGGAAAAGGAGCAGATCAAAACTTCTGGAATGCAGGTGTTAAAGGTCAGGTTACCTATAAAATCAACGGGAGAAACTTCCTGGTTTATAACGGAGCTTACTTTTCACAGTCTCCTTTCTTAAATGATATTTATTTTAATACAAGAGTAAGTGGTGTGACAACTCCTGGGATCAAGAACGTTGTTGTTGATGCCAATGATTTGAGTTATGTAATTTCTACTCCGATTGTTAAAATTAGACTGACCGGTTACCTTGTAAATACTCAAAACGAAACAAGCGTACAAAGATATTTCGCACAGGGAGTTAAACTCACAAACCTTACTGAGACCGGAGATCAGGCTCCTGTGCAGGATGGTGCTTTCATTACACAGGTATTGGCAGGTGCTAACAAAAGAAATATGGGTGTTGAGCTTGGAGCACAGGTGAAAGTTACCCCTACTTTGACAGCCAGCGGATTATTAAGTGTAGGACAGTATACTTATACTAATAATCCTACCGTTTATTTTGCATCTGATGCGGTTGGAACATTCAGAGAGCTTGACGGAAACGGAAATATTGTATCAAGATCTTATACCAATATGGGAGAAGCTACCCTTAAAAACTACAGACAGGGCGGAACACCTCAGGAGGCATATACTTTAGGTCTTCGTTACAGCAGTCCTAAATACTGGTGGGTAGGAGCTACATGGAACTATTTCGGACATTCATTCCTTGATCCGTCTCCGGTAACCAGAACAGAAAGATTCTATACAAACCCTAACACACCGGGAGTCCCTTATGATAACGTAACTGAGGAAGAGCTTGCAAGAATTCTGACTCCGACAAAATTACCTTCAGCGTTCTTCTTCAATGTGAATGCAGGTAAATCCTGGATGATCGGTAAGTATTATGTATTGGTGTCTGCCTCTGTAAATAATATCCTTAATAACAGAAACTTTATTACAGGAGGATTTGAGCAGACGAGAAACGTTAACTATACTGACTATGCTAACGACTATGACAGCGGAAACATGGTATTCGCTCCTAAATATTGGTATAACCAGGGTAGATCTTATTTTGTTAACCTTCAATTCAGATTCTAAAAACTAAAAATTAAAAATCGAAAACAATGAAAAATATATATTTTAAAGCAGCAATCTTTACGGCCATTTCAATGCTGGCATTCTCGTCTTGTGTAAAAACTGATGATTATGAGGTACCGGAAATCAAATGTACCAACAAATTTGCAGCAGCTAATCACCAGTTATCTGAGATTACAACCATTGCAAAAGCAAAACCCGTTGAAGCTGATATCATTAAAGAGGATTTCATCGTAGAAGCTTATGTTTCTTCAAGCGATGAATCCGGAAATCTTTACAAAATGATGTTCCTTCAGGATAAGCCTGAAAACCCAACTCAAGGTATTGAGATTGATATCGACGGCAGCAATCAGTATCTTGATTTCCCAGTTGGGGCTTTAGTAAGAATCAACCTGAAAGGATTGATCGTTCAGGGGGTTAATGGAAACATTAAAGTAGGTTCTTATGATCCTAACTATCCTATCGGTAGAATCAACCCGAATAAAGTTTCTAATTACATGGCAAGAGTTTGCGATGGACAGAAGCCTGTAGTAGCTGCAATGAAGCCATTAGAGTTCAACTTTATCTCTGATGCTCTGAAAAACGGTGCACATATTAACCAGCTTGTGAAAATAAAAAATGTTCAGTTTGAAGAGCCTGAACTGACAAAGAACTTTGCTGACGAATCAGCTACAGGTGACCGTTATATTACGGATAAAAAAGCAGGCAGATTAGATCTTCGTTTCAGTAACTTTTCAACTTTTGGGAAATCTCCGATCTCTCCTAAATATGAAAAAAGTGGTGATATCGTTCTTGTTTTAAGCCGTTTTACAAGCTCAAGTAACGCGACGGTTTTCACAGATCAGGCTTATATAAGGGATCTTAATGATATTAACTTCCCGAACGCCAGATTCACACCAGGGGAGCCGGAACTTCCATCTGCTAATGCGGTAAATCTTTTCCCAAGCTCTGATTTTGAAAACTGGACATCTTTCTTATCAAGTTTAAATAGCTTTGGGCTTATGCCTTATGCCTCTCAAGGGATTGGTTTGGGCTATAACGGAACAAATTCCCTTCAGATTAAAGGTACACCGGCCAATAATGACTATGTATTTACAGCGAATGCTGCGTCAGGAGTACCAGCGGCTCCGAAAAGAATTACAATGTATATCAAAGGGACTGCATCAGGAAAATCACTTTCTTTCAATGTATATAGAGCAACACCGCTTGCTCCTAATACGTCTGCTTTCTATACTTTCAATTTAGGAACATTCTCTACCGGTGCTACTTTAAGTCCGGAAAGTACAAATTCATATACAGGATCTATCAATACGAACGGACAATGGAGACTGATCGAGCTTACCCTTACAGGTCTTACCGATCTTAACACTACTTCTGGAAAAACTATGTTTGCCCTAAAAACCGGAAAAGACGGAGTATATGATCTTCAGATTGACAACATCAAAATTGAGTAATGCATTAGGATAGAATATATTTCTGATAAACTTAAAAAACACGGGCAGCTCGTAAGAGCTGCCCGTGTTTTATTTTATACTTTATTGATTTCAAAAAGCGAAGAATTTTATATTTTTAAAAACAGTTTTAAGCTAAGAATTATATTTAAGATGGAATACTTCATTTATGCTTTGAATCATACCTATACCGATGACTCTCATACGGACACCAAATTTCTGGGCTTCTCAAATAGCCTTGAGGATTTGGAGAAGCTAAAAGCAAAAGCCGTTCTGATGTCTGGATTCAGAGATTATCCGGATTGTTTTGTTACAGATTGTTATATTATGGATAAAATACATTGGAATAATGGCTTTGAGAAGGTAATTGGTGAAATAGGACGTGATTATATAGAAAAAGGTGATGAGATAGATGAGAACTGTATTTCAGTCAAAGAATTAGGTTTAAGTACTGTTTTCAGTGTCAGTCATTCCTATACTATCCATACTTTTTTAGATGATGAAAGATATATCGGAGTATTTTCAACCTTAAAAAAGGTAGAGAAAGCTATTGAAGAACTCAAAAATAAACCAGGTTTTAAAGATCATCAGGATGATTTTATTATCTGTGAACTGGATCTTGCAACACTTTTATGGAGCAGCGGATTTGGTAGCTGTTAAAAAACAAAAACCACCGCATTAGCAGTGGTTTTATTATTTTCGTTTACTTAACCGTAATTGTTGGATCCCAGTAAAAGTAACCGTACAGAATCTGTTTGTTACTGTCATTAGGGTCTAAAATGTAAAGTCCAAACTGTACATAGAAGTTCTCTTTACCTGTAGCTTTTACTTTAGAGTCAATACTGGCAAAAGTGATATCAGCAGCAGCGGCAGGAAGACCATTTTGAGAATTCAAATTTGGTACTGCAGCCTGTCTTCTTTCAACGGAATTGTATATAAAGCTGTTGAAGACCTGATCTCCGGACCAGTATTTAATATTGTAGATGATTACAGCATCATCCGAATTCTGATAGATTGATGTTCCTCTGAATGAGACTGTATCTCCGGCTCTTGCACTGAAGTTCAGATCAGCAGAACCCTGCCCTGAAATAGCGTTGGCATTGGAAACAATCATATGCTGGCTGTTATGATCAATTCCTGTAGGATTATTAGGATCTTTACTTGGGTTTTTATAAGTATCTCTTACATAATCCGTGTCGATAACAATCAGGACATCTATTTCCTGACTCGATGATTTAAGTTGCTCGTCCATGATATTTGGTTTTAGTTTGGTGTTTTCTTACTCATTTGGCTTTTCAGATTCTGCCCCGTGATTTAAGTGATTCCGGCTTCACCTTTTTGGCTGTAATTACAATACAAATGTACATTGCTGAAAATGAAAATATTACAGTGTAAATGCTGAAATTAAAGATTAGGTATTTGTACTTAATTAATCTCTTTTGGGTGAGTTGTTGTTTTGGATAAAAAATACCCTGAAAAGTTTTACTTTCCAGGGTACCCATTTTATAATGGTTAAATCTAATTTTTGCTTAAAAAGAAACCTCGTTCACTTCTTTTCCTCTTTGAAAGTTCATCGTTTTCTGGCTGCCTTTATAGGCGATGTTCACCAGATTGATCTGCTTAGGAAAAGCGCTTAAAAGGATCGTATTTTTAATCTTTAAGGTATTGATATCTGAAACACCACCGGTTTCAAAATATACCCATACAGTTTCTCCACTGACCTGACTTCCTGTGAAGGTTATCGTTTTAGGAGCTCCATTGACAAACACATCAAAATTATTGTTCACATATTTTTTTACCTCTGCTTCAAATCCAGCCGTGTTGGGGTTGATTTTGATCGCATCAGAAATGTGGCTTGTATTCATTTTTGTGGTAAACTTCAATGTCTTGCTTCCATCAACATAATCCACTTTGGTCATTGAAGAGAAAAAGTCTACATACATAAAACTCATTAACACAAAAAATGTTAAAATTCCTGATATATATAAAAGTTTTTTCATCTTAATTAATAGATTTACAATCATAGTTGTTTGTTATAAGTCACAAATAATATGCCAATTAAAAATTTACATTCACAGAATATTTATCATAAAAGGCTTTAATATGTGCTACGGCCTCGTCAGCGGTATCTACCACACGATAAAGATCCAAATCATCTTCAGCAATCATTCCTTCTTTCAGCAAGGTTGCTTTGAACCAATCTAATAATCCTCCCCAGAATTCACTGCCTACCAGAACAATTGGAAATTTTCCTATTTTGTTGGTTTGGATAAGAGTCATCGCTTCAGTAAGCTCATCCAATGTCCCGAAACCTCCTGGCATTACTACAAAACCCTGAGAATATTTTACAAACATTACTTTTCTCACGAAAAAGTAATCAAAATTCATAGAATAAGATTTATTGATATAAGGATTAAAATGCTGTTCAAAAGGAAGATCAATATTCAAACCAATAGATTTTCCTTTAGCATTGAAAGCTCCTTTATTTCCCGCTTCCATAACTCCCGGGCCTCCTCCGGTGATGATTCCGAAACCTATTTTGGTGATCTTTTCCGCGATATCTACAGCCATTTCATAATATTTGTTCTCCGGCTTCAGTCGGGCAGAACCAAATATAGAAACACATGGACCAATCTTAGCCAGTTTCTCATAACCGTCTACAAATTCAGCCATGACCTTGAAGACCATCCAACTGTCTTTAGCGATTGTTTCGTCCCAGGTTTTTTGTCTGAAACTGTTATGTAGTTTTGTTTCGTTAATGTCAAGTTCCGGATTTATTAAACTTTCATCCCTAGTTCCATCAATTTCCATTGCAAAATTTATTTAAAGTGTTTTTCGGCTTCTGTTACAGAAGATGGTCTTCCGACGTCGATAAGAATACTGTTGTGTACAAAACCGTGTATATGCTCGGTCTGCATCAGGTCCAGATATTCTTCCATAACAGAAAATTTGCCTGTTCTTTTTATTTTTTCGAAGATCGTAGGATTGATACAATGAATTCCACTGAACGCAAGAGCTTTAAAGCCTTTGTTGAATTCCGCCAGCCTTTGTTCACCAGTTTGTACATTCAGCCAGCCTCTCAAAACCATATCATCATTGAAAAGGAGTTTTCTCGAGCTTTCTCTGTCAGAAACCGCTAAAGTAGCAAAATCTTTTATCTTTTTGTGGTATGCCACCAACTCATTGATGTTCAGGTCGGTGAGGATATCCGCATTCATAATTAAAAAATCTTCTCCATGATCAAGAAATTTTCTCGCAAAAATCAAGCCACCTCCTGTTTCAAGAAGTTCGTTGGTTTCATCAGAGATTTCAATTCTGCATCCGAAATTATTATTTTTATTTAAGAAATCTACAATCTGATCTCCAAAATGATGAATGTTAATCACAAAATCCTTTATTCCGAAACTTTTCAGGTAAGTGATATTTCTTTCCAGAAGCGGAATTTCGTTTACTTTTGCCAACGCTTTCGGATGGTGATCTGTAAACGGTTTCAATCTTGTTCCTTTTCCTGCTGCGAAAATTAGAGCTTTCATAATAGTATACGTAATGAGTGATAGATAATGAGTAATATATAAGTGTAATAAGAAATTACTTATTGCTCATTACTGATTACTAATGTTCAGTTGCGGTTGTTCATCATGGTGAAGGGTTATCTCGGTTCCTTCAGGATATTTTTCCCGGATAAATTCAGCGATTTTAATAGCGGAATATACCGATCTGTGCTGCCCTCCGGTACATCCGAAGTTGATCTGCAGATGCTCAAATCCTCTTTCAAGGTAGTTATCGATATTGATAGAAACAAGAGATTTTACCAATTCTAAAAACTTTGGCATTTCCGTTTTTGTTTCCAGATATTCCTGAACTCCGATGTCATTACCGGTCTGGATTTTATATTCTTCAATTCTTCCGGGATTTAAAATTCCGCGGCAGTCAAAAGCGAAACCTCCGCCATTTCCTGAATTGTCTTTAGGAATTCCTCCTTTCTTGTATGAAAAACTGTGTATCTCGATGTGTAGCATATTCTTTCTTTTAAATTTTTAAACCATTAAGGTTTATTTAGTGATGTTGAGTGTTTTTTATTTCGTTTCTGTCAGTCTGAGCGGAGCCGAAGACTTAGTTATTTAATATTTCCTCAATTTTTTGCTTTGCCCTGTCTGATGTCAGCTGTTGAATTACTTTTTCCAGTTCCGGATAATTTTTCATCTGTTCCCAGGAAGCTGCAAATTGGGTAATATTCTGAATTCCTTTTTCCAGACTGGCCATAAAATGATGTTTTCTCTGAATCAAACCCCGGAATCCATAGGCTCCCAAAACCTGTAAAAATCTCATCATCTGAATAGGCATCACCGCATCTTTTAGTTGAATTCTTGTGTCGGGATTTTCAAACTGCTGAATATAAAATTCCAGCATTTCCTGTTTGAAGTCTTCAGTGAAGTTTGCTTTAGCCTGAAAAAGAAAAGAAATGACGTCGTACATTAACGGGCCCTTCATTGCAGACTGGTAATCGATGAAAGAAACTTCATTCTTTTCATTCACCATGATATTTCTTGCCTGAAAATCACGGATCATAATTCCTTTAGGCTCAAGACTTTCGATGAGTGATGCAATCTTTTTGAATTCTTTTAAAAGTGTCGATTTGTTGTATTCCAGCTCCAGGAAATCCGCTACAAAGTTTTTAAAATAATAAAGATCGTGAATCACGGGAAGTTCATCATAACTTTCATACTCAAAGGTTTTTGAAAAATCAATTTTTCCTTGTGTCTGCGTCTGCATTTGGAAAAGTCTCTCCAATGTCTGCTGTACTAAAGATCTTACAGCAGAAGATTGCTGTTCTTTTGTAATAATCTCGGAAAGGGTATGCTGTCCCAGAAATTCCTGGATGTACATTTTTCTGTCATCAGAAACAGCAAGAATAGAAGGAGTATTAAGTTTCAAATTTGAAAATATCGCAGAATAGTAAAGGAAACTTTCATTTTCCGGAATATTCTCATTGTAGGTGATGATGTATTTTTCAGTGCCGGCAGTGGCCAGAAAATTTACCCTCGCAGAACCGCTTTGAGCTAATGTGACGAATTCGGAAGATTTTTTACCCAATTGGTTTTCAAAAAATCGTTTTGCGTTTTCAGAAGTCATAATATGGAAACAAATATACTAAATTAACATGAGTTGGGAATTATAGTTTAAGGAAGTGAAAATGTGAAGGAAAGAGACCATTGTGATGAGGTTATGAAAGGAGTGTTGAATATTTATTTTACCAGGTATTTTAAGGAAAATTTTTCAGTATTATATTCAATAATCGGTGGATATGATGGTGTTTTTTAAGTTTCTTGATTCAGATTCAGGATATTACAGGCTAATTTTTATCTTTGCAGAATGTTGAAAGACTTTAAACCTGTTTTAGGTATTTTATTGCGTTTCATTATTATTTACCTGGTATTGCTTTTTACCTATCAGTTCTATCTGAATAGTGGTAAAGATTCCGGGTTAGATTCTTTTTCAAGAATCATTGCCAATCAGGTGGCTGCTTTGCAGAATACCATGGGTTATCCTACGGAGCTTTATGATGATGTAAAGAATGAGCAGGTTTGGTTTTATGTAAAACAACGCTATGAGACGAGAATGGTGGAGGGCTGTAATGCTGTTTCTGTGATCATTCTGTTTGTCTCTTTTGTTTTTGCTTTTTATAAAGGAATGAAAACCTTTGTCTTTGTTGGGGCAGGGCTGATTATCCTGTACATCATGAATCTTCTGAGAATTGTGGGATTGAATATTGTCATGACAGATTATAAGGAATACGGTAAAATGTTCCATGATTTTATTTTTCCTGCCATTATTTATGGAACTGTCGTTGTACTTTGGCTGGTATGGATTAAATTTTTTGCTTTAAAACATGAAAATTCTTAGTTGGCTTCTGGTCATAGCAGGAATCTGCGGGTTGATAGGTGTAAGAGTTCTGGAAGGAACTATTTTTTATGATCCGTTTTTGGGTTACTTTCATGAAGCGAATAAAAATATTGAATTCCCTACATTTGAATGGGGAAGACTGATTGGCGGACATTTGTTTAGATTTGTCTTAAATCTTTTTTTTTCCTGCCTGATCATTTATGGTTTCTTTAAAAACAAGCAATGGACATTGCAGGGTGCTGTAATGATGGTTATTGTGTTTATGATCTCTTTTCCGATTTACCTGTACTGTATTTATGATAAATTCGAGATAGGCTATCTTTTTTCTTTTTATATGAGAAGATTTGTGATCCAGCCCTTGATTATACTGCTGATTGTCCCGATGTTTTATTATAGAAAGCAGATGATGAAAGAGGGAAAATAAGTGAATTTATCTATTCTACGGTATGTTTATCTACGCTCGTTACATTTTCCGGTGTCCATTCTACCCGTCTGATAAAATCTTTTTCGCGGACAGGGCAGTCTTTGATCTGGCAGACCGGGCATGAAATCGGTTTGCAGTCATCCATATGAAAATTGAACTCAATACTGCGCTTCATGTTTTTGGCAAGAAGGATAATGACCTTTTCCATCTCACTATGGGCATCACGAAGGTCATAATACCAGGGAAGTGTAATATGAGCATCAATATGCAATGAAGAACCGAATTGCTGTATTTTCATATTGTGTACATCAATCCATTCTATCTGTCTGTTTCCTTCAAGAATTCGGATGACCTGATTTAATATTTCAGGATCCTGCTCATCCATAATACCACTTAGGGATTTACGGACGATTTTATAGCCTACAAATATGATATAAAGTCCAAAAGATAATGCTACTGCTGAATCCAGCCAATAAATTTTAGTAAAATAAACAATTACCAGGCTGACAACCACTCCAAGAGTGGTAATGGTATCGGACTGAAGGTGTTTCCCAGATGAGACGAGGACCAGAGAATTTTCTCTTTCTCCCTTTTTTATAGAAATATATCCTAATAAATAATTGATGATTGCCGTGGCAGCAATAATCCATATCCCGAGATCTATTTTGCTCAGTGTTTTTCCTACAATAAGGCTGTGAATTCCTTCATAGATAATCATAACGCCGGCAATAGCAATAAGAGCGCCTTCAATACCGGACGTTACAAATTCTACTTTCCCGTGGCCGTAGGGATGGTCCTCATCTTTAGGCTTGGCTGCAAGGTGAAGGGAATAGAGCCCCATGAATGCACTGATGACATTGACAATACTTTCCATAGCGTCGGAAAATACTGCATCGGAATTGGTAAGCTTCCAGGCAATAATCTTTCCGACAAAAAGGATAACTCCAAACACTGCAATAAGCTTTTGGAATCCTATTTTCTCTTTGTGGGTATTTTTCTGGGTATTCATATAAGTTTGATAAAAAAAAGAATCTCAATTCTGAGACTCTTTTTTATTTTGTTAGTTTATACTAAGTTGTTTGCTACAAGGTATTCTGCAATTTGTACAGCGTTTGTTGCTGCTCCTTTCCTCAGATTGTCTGCTACGATCCAGAGGTTGAGCGTTTTGGGCTGTGACAGGTCTCTTCTGATTCTTCCTACGAAGACTTCATCTTTTCCTTCCGAATATAAAGGCATCGGGTAGTGGTTGTTTTTCACATCATCCATCACGATGACACCAGGAGTTTCGGATAAGATTTTTCTTACTTCATCCAGTTCAAATTCATTTTCAAATTCAATGTTTACACTTTCAGAATGTCCTCCCTGAACCGGAACTCTTACAGCAGTTGCTGTTAAGTTGAAGGTGTCGTCACCTAAAATTTTCTTCGGTTCCTTCATCAGTTTAATCTCTTCTTTCGTGTAGTCATCATCAGCAAATACATCACAGTGGGGCAATGCATTTTTGAAGATCTGATAAGGATATACTTTTTCAGTAGATTCATCTCCGCTGATTTCACCGTTTAACTGGTCTACAGCAGCTTTCCCTGTTCCTGTTACAGACTGGTAGGTAGAAACAATCACTCTTTTTAAATCATATTTTTTGTTCAATGGTCCTAGAACCATTACCAACTGAATGGTAGAACAATTCGGATTTGCGATGATTTTATCTTCTTTTGTTAAAACATCAGCATTGATTTCAGGAACGACTAATTTTTTATCAGGATCCATTCTCCATGCCGAAGAATTATCAATTACAGTGATTCCTGCTTCTGCAAATAGAGGAGCGAATTCAAGAGAAGTAGAACCACCCGCAGAGAAGATTGCAATATCCGGTTTGGCAGCTATAGCGTCCTTCATGCTTACGATGGTAAATTCCTTCTGTTTATACTTCACCTTCTTGCCTACAGATCTTTCGGATGCTACCGGGATTAATTCTGTTACAGGGAAGTTTCTCTCCTCCAAAACTTTAAGCATAACTTGTCCAACCATTCCTGTTGAACCTACTACAGCTACTTTCATTGATTTAATTAAAAATTTAAGATTAAACTATTTATAAATTATAACACATATAATTTCTTTATCTTTTTTAAGCTCCGAAGACTCTTGTCCAAGGGAACGCGAATGCAAATAAACCTACTGCAATCAGTCCCATAATCACTACTCCTAAAGAAATAGTATCATTGGATTTTACTTTTTTGTTGGCAATGGTCATCAAAACTGCTGCAATAAGCATAGAGAATGGATGCTCAACATATTGAAATCTCAATGCTGCATTTTTCATTACTTCTCCCATGTTTAATCCTTTGCTGAAAGTTGTGATCAACATAATGATTCCTAATAAAAACTGAACGTGGAAGAAAATCATCGTGAATAGCGTTGTTTTCTTCAAAAATTTGTTCACTTTTCCACTGAAACCAAACATGGTCGCTAAAAGTGCAATGATAAATAATGTTACCAAAAGAATTTCAAGATACCCGAAACCTTTGTGGGCATTAAGTAAAATGTTGTAAAAATCCATACTTTCTATTTTTTGTACACAAAGATAACAAAAATCCCGGCTCAAAGCCGGGATTGATATTTATAAAATCTAATATTGTGATATTATTAGAAGTTGAATGATAAGGTTGCTGCCCAAGTAGTTCCGAATCCGAAATAAGCACGGTTACCTGTTGCGATACCATTGTACATCATACCAAGTTGTTCATAAGTCTGCTTAGCAGTGTTGTTTGATCCATCAGCAAGCTTAGTTGGAACATCGTTAGCAAAAACACTTGTAGCAGAGTCAGAGATATAAATCTTATCAAACAGGTTGTAAACGTTAGCTCCGATTGTGAAATACTGAGCTTCGTTTTGTAGTCTGATTTTGTAAGAGAAACCTACATCAAATAAGTTGAAATCCGGTAATTTTAATACTCCTCTTTCCTGAGCTGAAACATTTGTAAATGTTCCTGCATCAATAGTAGAATAAAGTTTACCTACATATCTCCATGTTCCAAAGATATTAAGATCTTTTACTGGTTTTACAGTAAGTCCTAATGATGCTGTCATCTGAGGGATACTGTTGTTACTTGAACCTCCTACTTTTACTTTATCTAAATATAGTTCATTTCCTGCTGAACCAGCTAGAGTAACAGGATTGTTGTTATCATCGAAAGAAGCTACATTAGCATTTCCTTTGTAATAATAATCTCCCCAAGAGAACATCCCCTGAATTTCCAAGAAACGGTTTGGTTTGTACACTCCGTCAAATTCTACTCCCTGGTGAACTTCAGTAATACCATTGATTTCAGAATAACCTGTGGTAGTAGAACCATCAGCTAAATTGAAAGTCTGACCTGTTTTTCTTAACCATCTGTCTTTCCACTGTGTTCTGTATACGTTAACATTTGCAGTGAATTTTGCAGATCTGAATCCATATCCAATTTCAGCAGAAGAAATTTTTTCGTTACTTAAATAAGGATTAATAAGCTGCTGGTTACTTGGGTAAACAGTGTTTAGGAATGGCTGCTTGCTATAATAACCTAAATTAGCAAAAACGTTATGTTGCTCATTGATGTTATAGTTAGCACCCCCTTTAATGTTATATCCGAAAATATTTTTAAATCCTGTTTTTGTGTTTACTGTTTGTCCTTTTAATGTGCTTCCGTCTACTACGTAGTTATCAATTCTCTGATAACCCTGATTAGATACGGAACCTTGTAAGAATGCAGATAGATTGTCTTTGTTATATTCTACCTGCGCAAATCCACTGTACCAAAGTACTTCTCCATCATTGCTGTATCCTACCTGATCTTCGGCTGGAGCTAGTTTTCCTCCAAAAGGATTCCAGGTAAGTTTTTTATAATCATAAAGAGTATTTACGATTCTTGGAGCAGGTAAGTTTTTGTTAGCGTTATCCTTGTATCCTGCAGCTCCATAAAGGTCTGTAAGAACCTGATAGTGGTAGCCATAGTAATATCTGTCATCTGTACCTATTGAGAAGTTCCAGTTGTCATTGATTTTGTGTTGGAAGTTAGCTAAGATACCATACCAGTTGTGAGAGTTGATATTTGATCTACGAACCAAAGTACTTCCTGCACCAGCAGTATTTAAGTTAACTGCTGCGTTAGCTGCAAAAATAGCGTCATAGTTGAAGTGACCTGCTGCATCATAGAAGTCAGTCATTCCTTTTCCACCTACTCTACCTAAATCACCTGTTCCACCACCTCTACCGTTAGACATGTATAAAACTGTACTTAATTTAGACTTTTCACTCATAGTCCAGTCCCAGTTCAACATCATTACCGGCTTAGCATAATAGTTTGATCTGTTTGCTAAAGCAACTTTGTTCCCGTTAGCATCAGTATAGTATCCAAAGTCTGAATTGTATCTTCTGTAAGGAGATCCATCATGATCCGGGTTATAGTTGATGTAGTTTTGGATTGTAGGAGCAAAAGTTCTTTGATCGTGCCACTGAGGAGCAGATGTTATTGTGAACTGTAAGTTATGTTTTTTATTGATTTCATAACCTAATGCAAAGAAATATGCATAAGATTCATAATCAGTATTTTCAATATAAGTACCTCCGGCTTGTCTGCTCATTAAGAATGATGCAGATACACCATCTTTAGATTTTCCAGTATTGTAAGAAAATGAAGTTTTTAAATAATCGTTGTTACCAACACCTAATCTGATTACCCCTCCTCTTTTCATATCAGCAGAACGGGTAAGGAAGTTTACTGTACCTCCTACAGAAGCAATAGCTAATTTAGAAGAACCTAAACCTCTCTGAACTTGTAATGTACTTGTTACATCAGATAAACCAGTCCAGTTTGAGAAATAAACAGCACCACCTTCCATATCGTTAACTGGCATACCGTTTACCATTACAGCGATGTTTCTAGATTCGAAACCTCTGATTGTAAGACCTCCATCACCAAAACCACCTCCGGATTTTGTAGCGTAAACAGATGGAGTAGTGTTCAAAATCTCAGGTAATTCCTGGTTACCTAATCTTTCTGCTAGTTGTGCTGCTTTAATGGTAGAAGCAGCAACAGGTGTTTTTCTATCTTTAGCGATATCCGTAACACCTCTTAAGATTACCTCCTCAATGTCCTTGGATTTAGTTTTCGTAGAATCCTGAACCTCTTGAGCGTAATAAACACTAGCTGTAGATAATGTAATTACCGCAGTCAGTATTGATTTGTTGATTAATTTCATAATCGTTAGTAATAGTTAGATTTAATTTTCTGCAAAATTCGCAAAATAAAATTTAACTATTATTAACTCAATGTTAATTTTTAATCAGTCTTAATAATGTTAAAGTGTTAAAAACCAGCATTATGGCTAAAAATTGAATTTTTTTATGAAAAAAGTCATGTTATTGAATTTTTAACAAAGTGGGGGTGTTTTTGTTAAAAATTCAACGCTATTTCACTGCTTTGAGACTCAAATCTATATTCTCAGCAGAGTGTGTAAGGGCACCTACAGAGATAAATGTCACCCCTGTTGAAGCAATTTCTTTAAGCATATCACGGGTAATTCCACCGGAAGCTTCAGACTCACATGAGCCGTTGATCATTTTTACAGCCTGCTTCATGGTCTTTACGTCCATATTATCAAGCATGATTCTGTCAACCTTTGCATTGATAGCTTCCTGAACTTCTTCAAGGTTTCTTGTTTCAACCTCTATTTTTAACTTTTTTTTGTTCTTTTTAACGTAATTCTTTGCCATTGCCACTGCATTGGTGATGCTTCCATTGTAGTCGATATGGTTATCTTTCAGCATGATCATGTCATAAAGACCATATCTGTGATTGGTTCCACCACCTATGGCAACCGCCCATTTTTCACACATTCTGAAGTTAGGAGTTGTTTTTCTTGTATCTAAAAGTTTAGTTTTTGTGCCTACCAATCTTGAGTCCCAGTCATGGGTAAGAGTAGCAATACCGCTCATTCTCTGCATACAGTTAAGAACGAATCTTTCTGTGGAAAGGATAGATCTTGCACTTCCTGTTACAATAAGTGCCACATCTCCGAATTTACAAGGAGTTCCGTCTTTAATGAAAACTTCCACTTTCAGATTTTTGTCAAAAGTTTTGAAAATGATTTCTGCCAGCTCAACACCCGCAAGAATACAATTCTGTTTTACTAAAAGCTTAGCACTTTGCACAAGATCCTGTGGAATGGTAGACAAAGTAGAGTGATCTCCATCCTGGATATCTTCTTCAAGGGCGTTTTTTATAAATGTCTTTAATGCTTTATCTGTTACGTAGGCTGGTCTTTTCATTTTGTGATGCTTTTAGGCTAAATCTTTATTATAAAACGCTCCCTTATTTTCCGTCATTTCCATGGATTGGGTAATGATAAGGTGGGCAACGGTTGTTAAGTTTCTTAATTCTGACAATTGCGGAGAAAGTATAGAGTAATGATAGATTTCGTCTACGGCAGCAGCAATCTCCTGATGTTTCTGTAGTGCCATATTCAGACGTCTGTTGCTTCTTACAATACCTACCAGGTCGCTCATCATTTCCTGAAGCTGCTTTCTGAGATAGCTTACGATGACCATTTCGTCCATGATTTTCATTCCTTCTTCATTCCACTCCGGAACGGCTTTCAGGTCATCAAAGTTGAAACTGTTTTCATTCAGAAGGGCTACTGTTTTCATGGCAGCGTTGTGTCCGAAAACCAAACCTTCAAGCAATGAATTGGAAGCAAGTCTGTTGGCTCCGTGAAGTCCTGAGTTGGTACATTCACCCACAGCAAAAAGATTTCTGATGGAGGACTGTCCGTCTCTGTCAACTTCAATACCTCCCATTAAATAATGGCAGGCCGGTACAACGGGGATCAATTGTGTGAAGGGATCAATTCCTTCGTCTCTGCATTTTTTATAAATATTAGGGAAATGTTCTAAGAATTTTTCATGGTTCATTTCTTTGCAGTCTAAACCAACAAATTCGTCTCCGGTAATTTTCATTTCGGCGTCGATGGCTCTTGCAACGATATCTCTGGATGCTAATTCTTCACGTTCATCATATTTATGCATGAATTTTTCGCCCCTTTTGGTTCTTAATTTCGCTCCGTCTCCACGAACTGCTTCCGAAATTAAAAACAACATTCCATCCATTTTGCTGTACAAAGCTGTTGGGTGAAACTGGTAATACTGCATATTGGAAACATTTCCTTTTGCACGGGCTACAAAGGCAATTCCATCTCCTGTAGCAATGGTAGGGTTGGTAGTGTTTTTATAAACATGTCCGGCACCTCCTGTGGCAACCAGTGTTATTTTAGAAGTAATTTTTTTGATGGTCTTGGACTTTTCATCCAGAATATATGCACCATAGCAATGAATATCTCCTTCGTTGAGCTCTTTTCCGGGAACATGGTGCTGTGTAATGATATCAATGACATAGTGATGGTCGAGAATTTCAATATTCGGGCTGTTATTGGCTGTTTCCAGCAAAGCTCTTTCAATTTCAAAACCTGTAATATCTTTGTGGTGTACGATTCTGTTTTCAGTATGGCCACCTTCTCTTCCTAAAGCGAATTCACCATTTTTCATATCGAAATTTGCGCCCCATTCTACAATTTCTTTAAATCTTTTTGGAGCTTCCGTAACGACCATTTCTACGACATCGCGTTTGTTCTCACCGTCTCCGGCGCGCATAGTGTCTTCAATGTGTTTGCTGAAATTATCATTTTTAGAATCTGTAACTACTGCAAGACCGCCTTGTGCATATTTGGTATTGCTTTCGTCTTCGTCAGATTTGGTTACGATAATGATTTTGGCATCAGGGAGCTGTTCAGAAACTTTAATGGCATAGGAAAGTCCGGAAATGCCGGAACCGATTACTAATACATCCGCTTTTATCATATGCTTGCTTTAGGTACAATCGTTTGAAACGATTAAATAAATTTAAACAATTTTTCGTTTGGTTTCCTTACTTTTTTCATGTGCTGAAAATGGTCTTCTTCAGAACGGTAGCCTAAAGCGAGGGTAACGGTTACTTTTTCTGTTTCGGGATTGATATTCAGAATTTCTTCTATAAGATCCTGGCGAAAGCCTTCCATAGGGCAGGAGTCTATATTTTCAATAGCGGCGGCATACATAAGATTGGCCAATACTATATAGGATTGTTTTTCTGCCCAATTGAAGATTTCATCCTCTGTTTTCTGGGTGATATGCTGATTAATACTGTTTCTGAAAGGATCCAGTTTCTCAACAGGAGTGTCTCTTACTTCAGAAATATGATTAAAATATCCCCGGATATAGTTCTCTTCAATAATTTTCTTTGAAATAATAACGATAAGATGAGAACAGGTGGAAATCTGAGAAGGATTATAGAAAGCCGGAATCAGTTTCTGCTTCATTTCTTCACTCTCAACAATCACAATTTTATAGGGCTGAAGTCCCAGCGAGCTGGCAGACAGCTTTCCTGACTCAAGAATATTGTGAAGAGTTTCCTGAGGAATAATCTGATGATTGAATTTTTTCACAGAATATCTTCTGCTTAAAGCTTCCAAATAATTCATAGGACAAATTTAAGAATTGAATATGAATAAAGAGTCTTTAAAATGAAATATCTCCGCCCTGTTAATACAAAAAAATCACCCTGGCTGGCAGGGTGATTCTTTTGATGTGATGGAAAGTGTAATTATTCTCTGTTTTTTACAACAATCCAGCCTGAGAATTTTATCGGAGTACTGTTTTTATTATTTTCATTCCATGAAACAGAATACCAGTAGTTTCCTGTAGGAACTTTTTTACTTCCATTAGTGGTACCTGCCCATTTGTAGCCATTGGTTTTATCGGCCTGGAACATTTTGTAGCCATATCTGTCGAAGATGCCTATTTCCAGATTCTGTTTGTTGGCCAACGCAGAATAATCAACAAAATCATTAATACCGTCATCATTAGGAGTGATCACGTTGATCAGATTAGGTACAGTAATATTAACTTCAACAGGAACACAATTATAACCGTCTCTTACATATATTTTAGCCTCACCTCTGGCAATATTAGTAAAGATATTAGAATCCTGCCAATTGATATTATCCATAGAATATTGGTAAGGAGGAGTTCCGCCATTGGCATACACTGTCACTGTGCTTCCTGAAATATCAACAGTGGTAATAACCGGATTATCAGAAGGATATACTGTCACTTTTTGTGTGGCAATACAATCTCCTGTTTTAAGTTTTACCCAATAAGTACCTACGCCTACATTCTTGATAGATTGAGTGGTCGCTCCCGTGCTCCATTCATAGCTTTTGAAGCCAGCGCCAGCATCTAATGTTGTTGTATTTTCTATACAGATCGTCTGATCCAGTAATGTTCTTGAGAAGACTGGTGGTATGACTGTTAAAGTAACTTTAGCAATTGAATAACATCCGTTTGCGTTGAATACTTTAATGTAAACAACTCCATTAGGAGCAATATATGCTGCGGGAGTAGAAATTGCATTAGTTCCACTGATGGCATCAGCCAATGAAGGGTAGTATTCTTTATTAAGCCCACCTTGAGAAACGATGGCTCCTGTAAGGTTAAAAGATGCCATAGATGGATTGGTTTCTATAAAGCAGGATTTTATTTCAACATCATTGACAACAACGACAGGGTAGATGTTAAGTGTAATTTTAGCTGTACTTACACAACCTTGAGGAGTCGTTACTCTTACATATATTGTAGCTGCTGCAGATGCATAGGCAGAAGGATTTGTAATCTGATTCGTGCCATTATTCAGGTCGTACAGAGTAGGGTAGAATTCTTTGGTAGTTCCGGCAACAGTTGTTACAGCAGCAGAGTTAAGATCAAAGGTTGCTGTTCCGGCATTGTTATTATTACATCCGGAAAGTGTGGCGTCCGTTGCTGCAAAGGGAGTAGGATTAAGCTGAATAACACCGTCACCATTGTCACAAAGAGTAGAAGTCGGGTCTTTTACAATAACCTTGATGGTGGTGTTTCCTGAATATTGGAAACTTGCAGGATTGGCGATAGGGGTAGAACTTCCTAAAACATAATAAGTGAAAATATAGTTTCCAGGATTATTCACAAATTGAGAGTTAAAAGAAGTAAGATCTACTACACCATTTCCGGTAGCGGGATTTGTACATACGAAAGGAGTTACCGTATTACTTAAAATAGGAACTTTATCTACATATACTTTAACATCTTTAATAGAATGTCTCGCGCTGGCACCTCCGGTTGCTGCAGAGAAACCAAAATATCCCTGTGACATTCCTACCGCACCTCCGGAAGGAGCAAAAGACTGATCTACGATAAGTACACCGTTGATTCTTACTTTGATGATCCAGTTTGTTGGGTTGGTAAGGTCTGTTTCTCCGTTTACTTCAACATGTCTGTAAGTATCTCCTACAAACGGTTGAGTAGCGATAAGATCAGGAGAATGGTATGTACTTCCAGGAGTAGTGTTGAATTCAATATTGTTACCAGCTGTATTATTGGTGCCGTAAAGAATATGAACTTTACTCATTTGCCCCTCCGTAGTGTTGTTGAAGATATCAAAACCAACCATTAGCCCGGAAGCATTCGCCGGGATACCAAGTCCTCCTCCTGAAACGAATCCTGTAGGCGGATTGGCAAGATACCAGAAAGTAAAGCCATCTCCTTTTCCAAACTGAGTAGTTCCGTTTCCGTCAATTCTGAAATCGAATTCCACTTTCCATTTATCACAATAGCTCAGGGTAATAGGAGTGGATAATTTTACAGCCCCGTATCTGCTGGTCTGATCGGTTGTAAGTCTTACAAAGTCTCCGCTTACTACAGCATCAGAGACAAGATCCCAGCCTGTTGTATTTACAGGATTTCCGGTAAGTTGATATGTTTGTGAAAATAACCTTCCCGGCAAGCATGATAAGATAGTAAGTAAAAAAATGAGTATATTTTTTTTCATAGTGGATGGATTATGATGTTGTTTGTTTTTTGATATAAAATTGATTTTGTTACATGTGTAATTTGATCATAAAAGCAATATTTAATTTTAAATTCCGGAGGTGAAGATTCTTTTAATACCGAAACTACCCCATATGAGGTAGTTTCTGATACTAAATTTATTCTCTGTTTTTAACCAATACCCAGCCTGAATATTTGGTTTCTGTATTGTCTTTATTATTTTCGTTCCATGAGATCGTGTACCAGTAAGTTCCTGTAAGAACTTTTTTACCGGAAGCCGTTCCGTCCCATGTGAAGTTTCTCATTTTTCCAGCCTCATACAATTTATTGCCATATCTGTCGTAGACAATGAAGACAAGGTTTTTCTTGTATGCGAGTGCAGAGTAGTCAATGAAGTCGTTTACGTTATCGCCGTTCGGAGTGATGGCATTAATCAGATTAGGTACGGTAATCTGAACTTCAATAGGAGTACAATTGTAGAAGTCTTTTACATATACTCTTACTTCTCCTCTTGCCAGTCCGGTGAATATGTTGCTGGTCTGCCAGTTGACTCCATCCAGAGAGAATTGATACTGAGGTTTTCCTCCTGCTACATTTACGGTGATCGTGTTGTTGTCAATATCAATGCTGGAAATTACAGGATTTGCAGATGCATTTATTTTTACAGTCTGTGTAGTGATACAGTTTCCGGTTTTAAGCTTCACCCAATAAACACCAACTCCAAGGTCTTTAACAGATGAGGTGGTGGCTCCGGTGCTCCACTCATAACCATCAAATCCAGAGCCTGCATCCAGATCTGTTTTCTCACCAATACAAATGGTTTTGTCTTTCAGAACAGAAGATGGAACAGGTGGTAGTACAATAAGATTGATTTTGGCAATATTAAAACATCCGTTGGCATCTGTTACTTTTGCGTAAACAACTGTACTTGTGGATAAGTACTGAAGAGAGTTCATGATCTCATTGGTTCCGTCTAAAGCATTAGCAATGGAGGTGTAGTATTTTTTTGTTACGCCGGTAGTTAATGTAGTAACATCCGCAGTGGTAAGATTAAAAATAGCATTGGTAATACTGTTTTCAATAAAACATGATCTTAGTGTGGCTTCTTTTACAGGTGTGTCAGGATAAAATGCAAGTGTGATTTTTGCTGAGCCTGTACATCCCTGAGGAGTTGTCACTTTCACATACACGTCTCCCGGAGCAGATATATAGTTGCCGGGATTTTGAATCTCATTAGTATCTGCATTGAGGTCTGCTAATGTTTTATAATATTTTTTAACAGCTCCCGGAACTCCTGTAACATTTGCTGTATTCAGGTTGAAAGCGGCAGTTCCGGCTTTGTTGTTATTACATACGGTAATGGTTCTGTCCTCGGCTTTAAAAGGAGCGAGAACCAGTAAGATCTTACCATCCGGATTGTCACAAAGCAGTCCTGCATTATCTTTAATAACAACAGTAACCGTTGTATTTGTATTGAATTGGTAATTGGCAGGATTGGTAATAGGTGTGGAACTTCCCAGTGGATAATACGTAAAGGTATAATTTGAAGTATTGTTAACGAATTGCGAATTGAAAGAAGTTAGGTTTACAGATCCGTATCCGGTGGTAGGATTAGGACAGAAAGACTGAGTGGCTGAGTTTTGTAAAATAGGAACTTTATCAGTATAAATTTTTACATTTTTAATAGAGTGTCTTGATCTTGCTCCTCCCGTGGAAGCTGAAAATCCGAAATATCCTACAGTCATTGCCGCAGCTGTTCCGGAAGGGGCAAAAGATTGATTACAGATTACATTTCCGTCTATTGTTATTTTTAAGATCCAGCTGGTAGGATTCGCGGGATCTACCTGTGCAGTTACTTCAACATGCTTGAAAGTTGTTCCCTGAAAAGGTTGGGTAGTATTCAGATCTGGTGAATGGAAGGAGCTTCCGGCAACATTGAAGAACTCAACATTATTGGTATCACTTGTGTTTTGAACCTGCCCGTAAGCAACGTGAACCTTGCTCATTGTCGCAGTAGTGGTATTGTTGTAAGTATCAAACCCTACTACAAGACCTACCGCATTTTGAGATACTCCAAGACCCGATCCCAATACACTTGCAACAGGAGGATTGGCAAGATACCAGAATGCAATTCCATCTCCGTTGGAGGTTTGGTTAGAGTCCATTCTGAAATCAAATTCAACTCTCCATTTGTCACAATATTTTAGATTGATAGGGTCATTCAGCCTGATAGAACCGGATTGGTTATTGGTATCTGGGGTAAGCTGAATAAAATCTGTGTTTACCTGAGTCGGGGAAACCATCGTCCATCCAGTAGTAGTCACTGGGTTTCCGATAAGCTGATAAGTCTGTGCAAAAGAGTTCCCGGCTATACAGAGCAAAAAAACAGATAAATACAATAATAGATTTTTATTCATTTAATGGGACTTTGATTAATGTGTAAAGATATTAAATCCCGATTAAATAATATGTATATAATGTTAATTTTGCTAAAAGTTTTAATTATTTTTTAATAAAATAGCATTTCTTGTGATGGAATAACGAACGTAGTAGTGGTAATTATGTATTTGTACTAAATAAACTAAAATAAAGAATTGTTATCTAAACCCTCAAAATAGGTATCAATTTCGAGATCAGAAGAACTGGCTGCTGCCACTGCTAATTTGTCGCAAAGCTCGTTTTCAAAGTGCCCCGCATGGCCTTTTACCCAATGCATTTTAGGGGTGTGTTTATTGTATAGCTCAACAAATTTTTTCCAAAGGTCAGGGTTTTTTACATTCTTCCAGCCTCTCTTGATCCATCCGGCAATCCAGTTTTGGTTGATTGCATCTGATACGTACTTACTGTCCGTATACACATGGATCTCATTTTCTGTAGATTTCAGTTTTTCCAGTGCAGTGATGACTGCCAGAAGTTCCATTCTGTTGTTGGTGGTTTTTCTGAACCCTTTGGAAAATGTTTTCTGATAGTTTTTTTCAGGAACTCGCATGAGAATTCCGTATCCGCCTTTTCCCGGATTTCCACTGCAAGCCCCGTCGGTATAAATTTCGATTCTCAAATCTGCTTTTTAAAAAGTTGAATTATGGTTGTGAATTTAAACTGAAATTGGTTTAAGCTTCAACTTAAAACGGAAAATCGTCATCGTCATCAAAGTCATTCATTGATGAACCGGAAAGTTTTGAACTGTCCGGAAGGTCAAATGCTGCTCCAGGTTGAATGGTGGTTTTGATTTTGTCAAAGCCGCTCGGTTCTCCAAAATTAGAAGGATATCCTCCTCCGGCTCCATCCATGGCTGCTTCAATGTCACCGAATTTTGCAAAATGTTTTAAGAAAGATAGTCGGACATCTGCCGTAGCACCATTTCTGTGCTTTGCAATAATCAGCTCTGCCTGGTTTTCGGTAGAAGTTTCCTGGCCTTCCTCGTCATTATCCCAAACGGTAATTTTATAGTATTCCGGTCTGAAGATGAAAGATACAATATCCGCATCCTGCTCAATCGCCCCGGATTCCCTCAGGTCTGAAAGCTGAGGTCTTTTTCCCGGGCGGGCTTCCACACTTCTCGAAAGCTGTGAAAGAGCAATCACGGGAACATTAAGTTCTTTTGCGATTGCTTTTAATGAACGTGAAATCATGGAGATCTCCTGTTCACGGTTTCCAACTCCTTTTCCGCCGCTGCTTCCTGCTGTCATCAGCTGAAGGTAGTCGACCATGATGATTCTTACACCATGCTGCATGACAAGTCTTCGGCATTTTGCCCGGAAGTCGAATATGGAAAGGGAAGGGGTTTCGTCAATATATAAAGGTGCGTTTTCCAACTCAGATACATTAGAGAATAGTCTCTGCCATTCTTCATCATCCAAAGTTCCTTTTCTTAATTTCTCAGAAGAAATTCTTGTTTCAGAAGCGATCATTCTGGTGATCAGCTGTACAGATGCCATCTCGAGAGAGAAAAGAGCCATAGGAACTTTGTGTCCTACTGCAATATTTCTTGCCATGGAAAGAAGAAATGCTGTTTTACCCATCGCGGGACGTGCGGCAATAATGATAAGGTCAGAATTCTGCCAGCCACCGGTTTCTTTATCTACATCTCGGAATCCTGAAGGAACCCCTGAAAGTCCCTCTTTATCTTTTAAAGATTTAATCGTATCAATAGCCTGTTTTACTAATGAATTGGCAGTATCGAATCCCTTTTTAATCGTTCCGTTGGTAATTTCAAAGAAAGATTGTTCTGCTTTATCCAGAAGTTCAAAAACATCTGTAGATTCTTTGTAGGAAGAATCTATTACATTGGCAGAAACATTGATAAGGCTTCTTAAAATATATTTCTCAAGAATTACACGTACATGGTATTCAATATGGGCAGATGAACTTACTCCCATGGTAAGATCAATGATATAGTGATCGCCGCCTGCCTGGCTTAGTTTGTCTTCTTTTTTTAATTCCTGAATAATGGTCATTAAGTCTACCGGATGGTTGCCTTCATAAAGCTTTAAGATGGTAGCAAAGATGACCTGATGTCTAGGATCATAAAATACTTCTGAAGTAAGAAGGTCAATGGAATGGTCAAGACCTTTTTTGTCAATCAAAAAAGTTCCGATAACAAGTCTTTCGAAATCCACTGCATTGGGAGGCATTTTTCCATCCGCAATAGACAATTCTTTTGCAAAGTTTCCGTGTGTCAGGGATGATAATGTTTCTTTCTGCGCCATGGTGCAAAGATAGTTTATTTAAAAAATAATAAAAAAATAGTATTCAACAAATTATTAGCAGTCTTTCGGAAAATGCTGTAAACAGGAGATTGATCTTGTTGATAAAAAAAATCACCTCGGCTTGAGGTGATTTTTTTTTAAAAGATTGAGGATAATTTATTCTTTATTTTTTACCAATACCCATCCTGAATATTTGGTTTCTGTATTGTCTTTATTGTTTTCGTTCCACGAGATCGTGTACCAGTAAGTTCCTGTCAGGATTTTCTTACCGAAAGCGGTTCCGTCCCAAGTGAAATTTCTCATTTTGTTGGCTTCATGAAGTTTGTTTCCATATCTGTCATACACAACGAAGATAAGATTTTTCTTGTACGCCAGTGCAGAGTAGTCGATCACATCATTTACGTTGTCTCCGTTTGGAGTGATAGCGTTAATAAGGTTAGGAACAGTAACCGTCACCTGAACAGGAGTACAATTATAAGTGTCTTTTACATAAACTGTATTTTCACCTCTCGGAAGTCCTGTGAATGTATTGGAATCCTGCCAGTTGATGCCGTCTACAGAAAATTTATATGGAGGAACTCCACCTGTAGCAGTAACGGTGATATTATTGTTTGATATTTCTATTCCTGAAATCACCGGCTGAAGGCTTGCATGTACACGTACTTCCTGAAGCGTGAAACATTTTCCTGTCTGAAGTTTTACCCAATAAACACCAACTCCCACGTTGTTGATAGATTGTGTTGTTTCGCCTGTGCTCCATTCGTAGCTGTCGAATCCAGGTCCTGCATCCAAAGTAGTTTTGGCTTCCGCACAAATCGTTTTGTCTTTTAATACAGCTGATTTTACCGGAGGTAATACTACCAGTTCTATTTTAGCAATTGAATAACATTGTTTATCATTGTCTACTCTTACATATACCGTTTTACTTTCTGAAAGATAATTAAATGGCATTGTAATAGGATTGGTCTGGGCATTTGCATCAGCTACCGATGTATAATACTTGATGATAGTTCCTGTAGGGGTTGGTACAGGTACTCCGATATCTGCTTTGGAAAGATCGAAAGTTGAACGGGTAACATCATTGTCAATATAACAATTTTGAAGTACAGCATCTTTTAATACTACTGTTGGGTAGAATAATAGTCTGATGGTAGTGGTTGCTTTACACCCGAAAGTAGAAATTACTTTTGCATATATAGTTGCTTCCGGAGAGATATAGTTGGCAGGATCGGTAATTTCGTTGATTTCTGCATTCATATCATCAACCGTAGTATAATACTTAATAGTTGCTCCGCTTCCACCGAATATATTGGCTGTTGTCAAATTATATTTAGCAGTACCGGCTCCATTGTTATTACAAGAATATAGAGTGGCTGTATTGGCTGAGATGCCTACATTCACAAACTTAAATTTCCCGGTTATGAAACATCCATTGATAGGATTCGTTGGATTATTCGGATCTTTATATACAATTCTGTAATAGTATGTTGTTGTTCCATCTACAGTTGCTATGGTAAGAGGGTTTTCTCCTGTAAGGGCATCATTGGTTGTTTTGTGATACGTAACCTTGAAGTTAGAACTGTTACCATTAATAATCCCTGCTGACAGGGTTGTAAAATCGAATTGTGAAGGCAATGAACAAACCATTACCTGCATTGGGTCATTAGGAGTTGCTCCAGGAATTCCCGGTGGAATGAATGGGTTAGGAGAAAGAATCGGATCGTTAAATGCAGAACTTAAACTCGCAGTACCTGACCATTCCATAGAAAAACCATTAACGGATCTACTGAAGTTATCAATAACCAAATAATAAGTTTGTCCTACTAATACATCCATATAAGGACTCCATTTACCATTGTTCATACTGGCTGTAGTGCCGGGAGGATTGGTAGGGAATACTGCAGGTGGAGCAAGAGTAAGATCCAGACCTGTGTCTCCCGGAGTACCGCTATAGTTACATCTTATCGGCTGTATGAAGACATGATCCGCATTCTGTAAAGAAGCACAGCCGTTTGCTGTTGGTCCATAAACTGCAAAATCATAATCATCACTCTGGTCGTTAGGTTTTATTTTAAATGCAAGTGTACCTGGTGTAGATACAGTGAAAGTGTACCAAACGGTATATCTTTCATTGGTGCTAAGGCATCCTCCGTTTGCATTAAGAATCTCTATAATATTTCCAGGTCCTGAAGGGGTGTAAGAAATATCAGAGTTACCACAGATGGGAATCGCTGTGATACAATCTGACTGTGAGTAGACTATCTGTGTTATCAATAAAATAAAAAGAAGTAGTATTTTTTTCATTGTTGAAACGATTTTTGTTAAACAAAATTGGGATCAATTAATTTTTCATGGTTTGTTAAAAGAAAAAGCCGCCAAAGCGGCTTTCTCATATTGTATTTATATTATTCTCTGTTTTTTACAACAATCCAGCCTGAAAATTTGAATGGAGTATTCTTCTTGTCATTCTCATTCCATGTTACGGAGTACCAGTATGTACCGGTCGGGATCTTCTTCCCTGCAATGGTTCCGTCCCATTTGTATCCGTTGGATTTATCTCCTTGGTGAATTTTTGTTCCGTATCTGTCAAAGATACTCAATACAAGGTTTTGTTTGTCTGCAATTGCAGAATAATCTACAACGTCGTTCACACCATCTCCATTCGGTGTAATCATATTGATCAGGTTAGGAACCACTATTGTAACTTCAATAGGTTCACAGTCATAAGCATCTTTTACATATACTTTATAGGTTCCTCTTGCTACATTAGAGAATGTATTGGAGGCCTGCCATATGATTTTATCCATAGAATACTGATAATCCGGGGTTCCTCCTATAACATTTACCGTTAATGTAGTGTTAGAAACATCAATGTTTGTAACTACCGGCTGATCAGAAGGGTATACTGTTACCTTTTGAGTAGCAACACATTCTCCCGTTTTTAATTTTACCCAGTAAACTCCTACTCCTACGTCTTTGATAGATTGTGTTGTAGCTCCCGTACTCCATTCATAGCTTTTGAATCCAGGTCCGGCATCTAAAGTTGTAGTGTCTTCTATACAAATGATTTTATCTTTCAGGACACTGGATGTTACCGGAGCGATAACTGTTAGCCCGATTTTCACAACTACAAAACATCCTCTGGTGTCAGATACTCTTACATATACCAGACCGCTTGGTGCAGTATAATTAGCATTTAAAATCTCGTTGGTTCCATCTATTGCGTCCGTCAGTGAAGGGAAGTATTTTTTTGTGATACCTGCCTGTGGCGTAATTACAGCAGCGTTATCAAGGTTGAATAAAGCTGTAGAAGGATTGGCTTCAATAAAGCATGATCTTAATTCTGCATCTTTTGCAATAATTGCCGGATAGAACTTAAGGGTAATTTCTGCAATATCGGTACATCCGAATACAGAGGTTACTTTTACATATATTTTACCTTCTGCAGAAACAAACTGATAGATGTTGGTGATCTCATTAATAGAGTTATTCAGATCATATAAAGTATAATAATATTTTTTTGTCGCTGTAGGGTCTGCAAAAACATCTGCAGTTGTAAGGTCATACATTGCCGTACCTGCATTGTTATTGTTGCAGCTTGTTAGGGTAACGTTTGTTGCCTTGATCGTACCGTCTTTAAATTTAAATTTACCCGTCTGTCTACATTTATTAATAGGACTGTTCGGATTGGTAGGATCAGTATAGTTGATACTGTAGAAATAAACACCTACAGGAGTAACTGTCTGAGGGCCAATAAGAGGGTTGTTACCTGTTAAAGCATCATTTTGGCTTGTATGATAACTAATGCTGAAGTTCGGGTTACCGTTAAGAATTCCTGCTGTTAATGAAGAGAAATCAAAAGTTGCAGGGTTTGCACACACCACTACTTCTCTAGGATCAGCAGGGGTTGCTCCTGGAATTCCCGGTGGAATGAACGGATGAGGCTGTATAGTTGGATCTGTGAATGGTGAAGATAAAGTTGCCGTTCCGCCCCATGATAATTTGAATCCGTTAGCAGACTCTCTGTGGTTGTTTACAATTAAATAATAAGTCTGACCAGGTAATACATCAAGGTATTTCACCCATTTGTCTCCCGATGCATCCTCACTAAGGTCTGTAGCGGTCATGCTAAGACCTGTATTTCCATTTTGTCCTGAATAAGAACAACGGATTGGAGCTCCAAGGTTACCACATGATTTGTTTGGACCATATACACCAAAATCATAATCATCGGATTGATCATTAGGAATGATTTCAAAAGTTAGGGTTCCGGCTGTAGCTACAGTAAAAGAATACCATACAGAGTATTTTTCATCGGAAGATAAACATCCGCCAAGATCTTCGGCAATATCTCCATGCCCGCCTGGAGTATATGAAATATCCGAGTTACCACAGACTGCCATTGCAGTAGTACAGTCTGACTGGGCAAATAAAAAGTGTGAAAATATAATTGAGAAAACAAGTAATGCTTTTTTCATAAGAGTTGATTTTAAAAACAAATAGTAAAATTGTTTAATTACTAAAAAATGCGGAGTTTTATCTGATACAAAAATGTTTTTATGAACATTATATAGTATAAGTTTTTTGTATCAAAATAAAAACTGACCGCCCGATTTGCTCAGGAGATCATACATTTTCTTACTGTTAATTTGTTCCGATCAGCTGTCTTCCCCAGTTTGGCGAACTGGATGGATCATTTGATGTTTCAAATTCCTTGACTGCTTTTTGATAAAACTTGATAGCCTCTGCTTTGTTACCCTGCTTTTCAGCCATCTCAGCTTTTAAGAAAGAAAGTCTTGGATTGTTCTTTACAGTTGTTTCCGCCTTCGTCATGAAGCTTGTTGCTGTCTTTAATTCCTTTTGAGGATCTGCAGCCGTTTTTATCCTGATTTTCTGAAAATGGATAAGACCAAGAAGGATATTTACTTCTCCGTTATTCTTCTCAGAAGCAAGAGCCTGCATAGCCAGTTTTCTTGCAGATTCATTAGGCTCTCCAAGAGGGCTGTTTGGGCTGTTCTTTAAAAGGAAATTTGTTTTAAGATACAATGCTGCTGCAGCATAATAATTAGCCTGCCATTTTTCTGAAGTTTTAGCCTCTGAAAACTTAGAAAAAAGAGTATCATAGTCGTTTTCTGTTTTTGCGTTATTCAGTTGCAAAACAGATTGCTGTAAGGTTTGATCTGAAAAAAATTGGGCATTCATCAGCGAACCTGTGACGATAAAGCTCAACATTAGTAAAAGTTTATACATAGGGGGATATTTTATAGAGCAAATATAAAAAATTATTAACGTTAAATTAAAGATTTTGAGATATATTTAAAGAAAGTAATATATTGATTTTTAATATTGTATTTTATCATTTGAGTGAAATTATACAGAGATCGTAAAGATTTTAATGATTTCGCTTAATATTTGGGGTTTAATCCTTTAAATTATTTTGAAAATACATCTATAAAAGTAAAATCAGAATAGAAAACGTTCTATTCTGATTTTAAGTATTTCGGATTATGATTTTTGCTTTATAAAATTTGAAATGGATTGAGAAATAATAAGTTAATATTGCATTTTTCTTAGCTTAGGATTGGTGCTTCCTACAAGTAAAGCCACGAGAACAGTCATACATCCTCCAAATACTACAGAGCGTACAACACCCAGTAATTTAGCCATAACACCACTTTCAAATTGTCCCATTTCATTGCTGGACATAATGAAGATTGAGTTTACACTGAGAACACGTCCTCTTATATGATCGGGGGTTTTTAACTGTACAATGGTACCTCGTATAACCACTGAGATTCCATCAAGCATTCCGCTCATCACAAGGAACATGAAAGACAGCCAATACAACTTGGATAAACCAAACCCAATAATACAAAGTCCGAATCCGGTAACAACAGCAAGAAGTATTTTTCCCTGATTTTTTCGAAGAGGAACAATGGATAAAATAGTAATGATACACATTGAACCGATATCAGATGCTGCATTCAGCAATCCGAAACCTTCAGCCCCTGAATTTAAAATATCAGTAGCAAATACCGGGATCATAGCCACTGCACCTCCAAAAAGTACGGCAAACATATCAAGACACAACGCTCCCAGAATCTCTTTGGTTTTAAAAATATAAGAAATCCCTTCTCGCATACTTTCCACAACATTTACTGTTTCTTTCTTGTATTCTGAATATTGTTTATGAAGCTGCCAGAAAAATAGTGAAGCAACAAATATTAATGCCAGAATAGCGACCAATGTCCATTTTACTCCTATAAACCCAATAAGAATACCGCCTACCGCATGCCCACACACAGAAGATATAAGAAATGTGGCCTGGTTCAGAGTAACTGCGTTGGGAAGGTTTTCTTTCTTAACTATTTTAGGAATCATGGAAGGAACAATAGGACCAATAAATGCCCTTGCTATTCCGGTAAAAAAAATAACTCCATAAATATAATAGGTGATCTGATGCCCTGTAAAATGCATCTCTACATCAAGGAATGCAGGAACCAGAAGAAGCCCGATCAGGAAAATGTAAGCATAATTACAGATGAGAAGCAGTCTCTTTTTCTCATTCATATCAATAACGTGCCCGGCATACAACGCACAGCTTACAGCAGGAATTACCTCCGACAGCCCGATAAGGCCTATTGAAAAAGGATCTTTTGTTAATTGATACACCCACCATCCTAATAAAGTGGCCAGCATTCTGAAAGCTAAAACAATAAAAAATCTCCCGGTGAGAAGATTTCTGAACTCAACATTTTGTAATGTTTGTAACGGGGTAAAGGAAATCATGAACAAAAATAGCCCTAAAAATCTATTTAGGACTATTCATATGTTGATTTTTAAAAGATATATTAAATATATCCTGAAAGATAAAATCTATTTTAGTCTGCTCTTGAAGAGCTGATTACGATTGCAGCAACACCTGCAGCCCCAATAAGAGTAGCGCCGGCAGCAATTCTTGCCTTTCTTCTGTCTTTTACAGCCGCTACATTTGATTTAGGGATCACTACCTCTGTACTGTCTTTTTTACCCGCTGTACCTACAAGGTTATTACCAACAACGTTTCTGAATAAGATGGTCTGTTTCGGAGAGCCGTCTCTCATAGTTACTTTGTATACCTTTCCGGCTTCAAGATTGGAGTAATTGTTTTTTGAAATATCTTCGCTGTATTTTGTAGTAGCACAAGATGTAATAACAAATAAAGATGTTAGTAAAGACGATTTCAACAGTACAGATGCTTTCATTATTTTCTTTTAGTTTTTCAAATTTATAATTTTTTTCGAATATACGTTTTTGGAATTGAAAAAATGTGATTAATTTTTGTAAATTTCTAAGAGATCTGCAATGTTTCGGTCATTGGCCAATCTCGGAGTCTTATTTTGGCCTCCTAATTTCCCCTGAGATTTAGCATATTCCTGAAAGGCATTCTTTTTTAGGGTGGTGATATGCAGCTTCTGTAAAATATTCCCGGAAATAAGATCATCATAATAGGTATTTCTTGCTCTCAACTGCAAATCCAGCTCATCTCTGAATGCTTCTAAATGCTCTGGTTCCTTTTCAAATTCAATCAGCCATTCGTGATAAGGAAGTCCTTCGCCAGGATTTACCTGTGGGGCAAGATGGAATTCTGTAATCTGTGCCGGATGTTTTTCAAGAGTAGCCTTCATTGCTTCCTCCACCTCAAAAGCAATCACGTGTTCTCCGAATGCCGAAGTAAAATGCTTGGTTCTGCCGCTTACCAGAACCCTGTAAGGATCTTTGCTGATAAATCTTACAACATCTCCGATAGAATAAGCCCAAAGTCCGGAATTGGTGGTAAGGATCAGGGCATAATCTTTATGAAGCTCAGTTTCCTTTAACGTTAATCTTCTTGCCCCCGGCTTACCATATTCTTCCAAAGGAATAAATTCATAAAAAATTCCATGATTGGTCAAAAGCAGAAGACCTTCTTTTGTATAATCATCCTGAAAAGCAAAAAAGCCTTCAGAAGCAGGAAACGTCTGGATAATATCTACCTTTTCTCCCAGGAGATCTTCCATTTTATCCCGGTATGGTTCGTAATTGACACCTCCGGTAACAATAAGCTGCAGATTAGGAAAAAGCTGTTTGATTTTTTTGCCATGTTTCTCTGTTAATTTCTCAAAATACATGATCAGCCAGGGGGGAATTCCTGAGATCAGGGTCATATTTTCACGTTCCGTTTCTTCAATAATTTTATCTACTTTGGCTTCCCAGTCTTCCATGATATTGGTTTCCCAGCTTGGCAGACGGTTTTTTTGCAGATAATTTGGGATATGGTGTGCTACAATACCGGATAATCTTCCTGTTTTTATTCCAAAAATCTCCTCCAGTTCAGGGCTTCCCTGCAGAAAAATCATTTTTCCGTTCACAAAGTCAGCATTATTTTTTTTACTGATATAATGAAATAAGGCGCTTTGGGCACCGGCAACCTGAAGCGGCATTCCTTCTTTAGAAATAGGGATATATTTAGATCCGGAAGTTGTTCCCGAAGTTTTGGCAAAATATTCAGGCGTTTCTGTCCATAAAATATTGGCCTGTCCCTTTTTTACCCTTTCTATATAAGGTTTAAGATCTTCATAATCTGCAACGGGTACTCTTTCCTGAAAATCTTTCACAGAACGGATGCTTTCAAAATCATGTTCCCGGCCAAAAAGTGTTTTTTGAGCTGTGCTGACTAGAGAAAGCAATAATTCCTCCTGGCTTTTCTCTGCATTTTTTTTGAATTCCTCTGCTTTCTGAACATGTTTCTTTGCCCAGATCAGCGCTGCATTTTTCTTGAAGAAGTTTAACATGGTTCAAATTTATAAATAAGTAGAGAATATGGAATCATTTTTTACAAAGCTTCACATAAAAAAACCGATGGAACAAGTTCCACCGGCTTTTCGAAATTTGATTATGAAAATAACAACTATATGTTAATGTTATGCTTATTTGTTCACTTTGTACCTTTTATCAGGAGTGCCATCTTTTTTCAGGTGCTTGTTTTCTTTATATCTCTTATCAGGAGTACCGTCTTTTTTCATTTTGGCAGCCGGTGGTGCAGGCTTCACTGCTTTTGCATCCATGGCTGGTTTTGCAGCTTTTACTTCTGCAGGTTTAGTGGCTTTCACTGTAGTTTTTACAGGTGCATGAGCCTGAGTGGTTGTAGCGGGAGCGGTCTGCTGGGCAGTTGCAAGTCCTAACCCGAGGATCAATGACATTGCAGATAATAATTTTTTCATAAGAATATTTTGTTTGTTTTTGTTGAATAAAGATATACAAAAAGCAGGCTAAAAAAATTGGATTCTTAAACTTAACTAAAGTTTATTACTGCTTAAAAAAAAATTAAAACCCTTCATTTACAATAGAAAAGCCTGTCTTCAGATGAAAACAGGCTTGCAATAATATATAAATAGACAGGAGGCTAGCGCGTACAGTTGGCTGTCCACGTTTTACCATCCTTTGCGAATAGAATTTTTAACGTATTATTGTCAATTCTGATATAAGAGGTTGCTGTAGAACCAATCATAACAAGAGTATGATCTCCTTCCTGGTTAAACTCTATTCCGTTAAGATCCGGAATGCTGTTTGAGAAAGCGAAATTATACTTGGTGCCGCTGGCAATCTTCGTTACAAAAACACTTCCGTTATCTGTGCTTATATTCGTAGATCCACCATCGTTATAAGAAACACTGCCTTTGTATGTTCCCGCAAAGAATTCATTGTTTACCGGGTCATCATCCTTACTGCACGACGAAAAAGATAATGCTGTAAATACTACCAGCATCATAACGCTTAAGATTTTAATTGCTTTTTTCATAATACCTAAATGTTTGGTTAGGATTGAAATGCCAAACACTATGCCATGGAGAAATAATTGGTTTTTTTTAACGGGTTCTTAAATAAATTTGTAAAAAATTAAGATTTATTATGCTAAGTCATTCATTTTAAATCTGAAAGTCTTTAGTTTTTCAATGAAACAAAAAAATATCCGTACCTTTGTATTATCATAAACGATTTCGGAAAACTCCCGAAATCGCTTTTGTCGTTTATACCATTACTATTTATGCAATTAAAATCCATCAACGAAAAGTTTCTTCCAGATCTGATGCAGAAAGAGTTCGGGAAAGAAATTTTCACCCAGTTAGAAAGCAGCCAGCATATTGCCGTAAAGGGAAGTGCAGGGTCTTCAGTTTCTATTTTTGTGGCTGAGCTTTTTTTAGCTCAAAAGAAAAATATTCTTTATCTGGTAGATGATAAGGAGGATGCATTGTATGCCAATACAGAGATGGAAGACCTTCTTGGTAAAGATAAAGTGCTGTATTTCCCAGCCACTCATCTTGAACCTTATCAGGTGGAAAAAACACAAAATGCCAATCTGGTTTTAAGAACTGAAGTTTTAAATAAAATCAATTCCGGGAGATCTCCGAAAGTCATTGTGGCCTATGCCGGAGCTTTATCTGAAAAGGTGCTGAAAAAAGAAGATTTTAAAGCGATCTCTCATCATATAAAAGTAGGAGATCAGCTGGACTTTGATTTTGTAGACGAACTGCTCACCCATTACCATTTCCAACAGGCCGATTTTGTTTCAGAGCCGGGAGAGTTTTCTGTAAGAGGAGGAATTGTAGATGTATTTTCTTATTCATACGAAAAGCCATACAGGATTACATTCTTTGGTAATGAAGTGGAAAGCATTAAAACTTTTGATATTGAAACCCAGCTTTCGGTAGATAAAGTAAAGGATTTTCAACTGGTTTCCAATATGAACTTTTCTGTGACAGGAAGCAGAGTCTCATTACTACAGTTATTACCAGATCAAAGTTTTGTGGTTTCTAAAAATGGAATGATAGGAATGCAGAAGATCAGAACATTCTATGAAAAGTCTCTCGAGAAATATGATGCTTTAAGTAAAGATATTGCACACAGAACCCCTCAGGAGCTTTTTATTTCTGATCAGGAGTTTTTATTTGATTATAAAAAATTCAGAACAGTTGATTTTGGCGGATCAATGATTGAAGGGTTGAAGGAAATTACCGAAGTTAAAATGGAGCAGCTTCCACAGCCGTCTTTCCATAAGAACTTTGAACTGCTGATTGAAGATATCGAAGAAAAACAGAACAGCGGATTTGATACATGGATTTCCTTTTCAACAGAAAAGCAGAAAGAAAGACTTGAGTCTATTTTTGAAGAACTTGAACATGAACTTCCTTTTAAAAGTTTTAAATCTGAACTGCATGAAGGATTTGTAGACAACGGACATAAGCTTCTGGTTTACACAGACCATCAGATCTTTGACCGCTATCAGAGATATAAAGCCAAAAATACTTTTGCCAAATCAGAACAGCTTACCCTGAAAGACCTGATGTCTTTGAAAATCGGGGATTATATTGCCCATATTGATCACGGGATCGGAAAATTTATGGGACTGGTAAAAGTAAATAATGATGGTAAGATTCAGGAATGTTTTAAGCTGACTTATAAAAACGGAGACTTATTATATGTAAGTATTCACTCCCTGCATAAGATTTCGAAATACAACGGACCGGATGGAAGAGAGATTGTGTTGAGCAAACTTGGCTCCCCGACTTGGAAATCGTTGAAACAAAAAACGAAAGCGAAGGTAAAACAAATTGCCTTTGATCTTATTCAGTTATATGCACAGCGAAAAACGGCAAAAGGTTTTGCTTATACGCCGGATTCTTATCTTCAGAATGAACTGGAGGCAAGCTTTATCTATGAAGATACTCCGGATCAGGAAAAAGCAACAGTAGATGTAAAGAAAGATATGGAAGCTGATACCGTTATGGATAGGCTGGTGTGTGGTGACGTAGGTTTCGGTAAAACAGAAGTTGCAATACGTGCAGCATTTAAAGCGGCCACAGACGGTAAACAGGTTGCCATTTTGGTTCCCACAACCATTCTTGCTTTTCAGCATTACAGAAGTTTTAAAGAAAGACTTAAAGATTTCCCTGTAAATGTTGGTTATATAAACCGATTCAGAACCGCAAAACAAAAATCAGAAACCTTAGAGGCTTTAAAGAATGGAAAAGTTGATATTATCATTGGAACACACCAGCTGGTAAGCAGTTCTGTGAAGTTTAAAGACCTGGGTCTGCTGATTATTGATGAAGAACATAAGTTTGGTGTCTCAGTAAAGGATAAGCTGAAAACACTTAAAAGTAATGTTGATACGCTTACCCTTACAGCGACTCCTATTCCAAGGACTTTACAGTTTTCATTAATGGCGGCCAGGGATTTATCTGTTATCAAAACACCACCACCTAACAGGCAGCCTGTAGATACGCAATTGATCGGGTTCAATGAAGAGATTCTTCGTGATGCTGTTTCTTATGAGCTTCAGAGGGATGGCCAGGTTTATTTCATTAATAACAGAATAGAAAACCTGAAAGATATTGCCGGACTTATTCAGAGGCTGGTGCCGGATGCAAGAGTGATCACAGGACATGGGCAGATGGAAGGAAAGCAGCTGGAGAAGAATGTACTGGATTTTATGGAAGGGAAATATGATGTTCTTGTGTCCACAACCATTGTAGAAAGTGGTGTGGATGTCCCGAATGCCAATACCATTTTCATCAATGATGCACAGCGGTTTGGTATGGCGGATCTGCATCAGATGAGAGGAAGGGTAGGACGTAGTAACAGAAAGGCATTCTGTTATCTGATCACCCCTCCTTATGATATGATGACTTCCGATGCCAGAAAACGCCTGGAAGCTATTGAACAGTTTTCCGATCTGGGAAGTGGTTTCCAGATTGCAATGAAAGACCTTGAGATCCGCGGTGCCGGTGATCTTCTGGGTGCTGAACAAAGCGGGTTCATCAATGAAATGGGGTTTGAAACGTATCAGAAACTAATGCAGGAAGCGTTGGAAGAGCTGAAAGATGATGCTGACTTTGAAAGTCTGTTTGAAAATGAGGAAGACAGACAAAAGCTTTTCAAATCTGTAAAAGATGTCAATATCGATACTGATCTGGAGCTGATGTTACCCGATTTCTATATTTCCAATACTGAAGAAAGACTGATGCTGTACCAGAAAATTGCTGAAATTAACAATGAGACGGATCTTCATAAGTTTGAACTTGAACTGATTGATCGTTTTGGAGCATTACCGAAAGAAGCTGTGAATCTGTTGAAAAGCGTTTCTCTTAAGTGGCTTGCCGCAGATATAGGATTTGAGAAGATTGTTATGAAAAATGGAGTGTTCTTGGGATACTTTCCGGGAAATCCTCAGGATAAGTTCTATCAGACGGATAGATTCAGACATATTATTAATTATCTCACCCGAAATCCTACTGAAGCCCAGCTTAAAGAGAAGCCTGGGAAAGAAGGTAATCAGCTGATGATGAGGAAGGAAAGGGTGAAAAATGTTGATGAGGTTAATATATTACTTAAAGCTATTATTGAACATAATTAAATTATAAGATTTGTTTATTGTAAACAAATCTGTAAAAGATGTAAAAAGCGTATAAAAATTTCAAATTTTTATACGCTTTTTTGTGATTGTTATCATGTTTTTACTGAGTAATATTCCTTTGTAGGGGAATTAAGCTCATTTTGAGGGGTTTAAAATCACTTTTTAATGATTAAAAATATCCTGTAGATTCCCGTACAGTAAGGGGTTGAGACCTTAATAGATTTTTTTTAAACGTACAAAGTGGAGTTATGTAGTAATAATTCTACTTTTCTGTGTGATTAATTCTATGTTGTAATGTGTTTATTTCTATAGGTTTATGGATGTATAACTGGAATTTTTAGGACTTCATTGTGTACCTTTGCAGTCCTTATTATGAAAAAAATTATATATTGCTGCGCAGCTGGACTTCTATCACTCTGCGCTAATGCACAGGTGGGAATAGGTACTGCAAAACCTAAATCTGTTCTTGATGTGAATGGAAAAACCACCTTAAGAAAAGAACTTAGAGTAGGCGGGACTTCAACTCAGGCTGGAAATGCCGGGTTAAACGGCCAGGTTTTGGTTTCTCAGGGTGAGGGTTTGCCTCCCGTGTGGAAGTCTTTGAATATTTCCTTTATGGAAGAGGGGCAGTATAAGTTGATCAACTCTTATCTGTCGTCAGATCAAGCTGGTATTATATCGCTTACCGATGGTACTGCTGGTGATGGTGTTTACAAAAACAGTGTTGGAGATAATATTACTGATGCTGCTAAAGGAACATGGAAAAAGATTGATGGGCTTAAGAATACCTTTACCATCAAAAATGGTAAAAACAGACTTACCTATCAGTTCCAGACAGGAATAGAAATCAAAGCACCTACCTCTACGACAATAGAAAGTGTAAGATTTACCTGCGGTGTTTTCAGAAACGGAACTTTGGTAGCGGTACGCCCGGATAGAATTGCTTCTAATAACAACAGTGGAAAAAATGGTCTTCAGGACTATATCTTTACTCTTAACTATACCGAACAGAACGTTCCCGTTGGAGCTCATACGATCGAGATTGCATGCAGAAAGATTGACACGTCAAATTCTACCTCACAATTTGCTATCGGACGTAATGTACAGGCTTCAAACGGAGCTTCCAGTGCATTTACTTTGGAATCTACGATGAAAATGGACGTTATTGAATACGTGAGCTATAAAACGAACTAATGATGAAAAAACTATTATCAACCCTGTTTCTGACCATAGGACTTTTGGTATCGGCTCAGGTAGGAATAAAAACAGATACTCCAAAAGCAACTCTTGATGTCAACGGAGATGTCAACTTAAGAAATAAAATTGCGGTTCTTAATACTACCGATAACTCAATTTCTCAGGGGAATAACGACCAATTACTGGTTTCTCAGGGAGAAGGCTATGCCCCGATCTGGAAATCGCTTCGTATTCCTGAATATGAGCCTAATAAATTTTACCTGATCTATAACAATTCTTTTTCAGATAAAGTAGGGATTTCATTTACTTCTTCTGATGATTCTTCGGTAGGTTTAACCTCAAGAGGAGGAACTTTTACCAAAGGAAAAGAGATCAGCAGCCTTACTAATTTTAAAAAAATAAACAACCTTTCACAGGTAATCAGTGTCTTCAGTACTCAGAGCAAAGCATACTTCCAGTTTGAAACGGTTGTGCAGGCGGACTTTGGAGCTGCGGGTACTACAGATACCTCAATAGATTATGCCTGTGGGATTTTTGTAGACAATAAACTGGTGAATCTGAGACAGAGAAACTTAAAAGCAATCAGTAGTACATATCCTTTCCTTACCCATACTCAGATTGGTATTGTAGAGAATCTTGCGAAAGGCAATCATACCGTAGATGTTGCCTGTACAAGATTGGGCTCTTATGGAGCGTCCAGCAATACCCTTACGATAGGAACGAATGTATACTCTAATATTAATGGCTTTATTTCACAGTCATCTCTTAAAGTAGATGTATATGAAGTCCCAGAAGTGTTTAACACCATTATAAACTAAAGCAGATTATGAAAAAAATATTATTTGTAACATCACTTCTGTTCACTGTTACAGTTGCTGCCCAAGTGGGTATTAATACTCCTAATCCGACTAATATGCTGGATGTAAACGGAGACCTGAATGTTGGAAAAGAATTAAGAACAGGAGGTACAGATCTACTGAGAGGATCTGCCGGAACAGCTGGTGATATATTTCACAATAACGCAGACCTGGCTACAAATGACTGGAAAGCAATAAAAATTGCAGATGGGCAAGGAAGTATGTCTGTTTTTTCAATCAATACGGTTGCTGATAAAACAGGAGTTACTTTTGTTGCACCCAATGGGGCTACTACGCCTTATAGCGATGGGGATGCTTTAGCTGGGAACTGGACTGTGCTTCCCGGAGCCGTTGATACATTTTCTGTAACCAATATGGTAAATAAAGCTACATTTTCTTTTCAGACTACTGTTCAAAAAACAGGAACAAGCTCAGCAAGTTTTGCCTGCGGTATTTTTATAGATAACAAACTCAGAGCGGTAAGAACAGATGTTTTATTAGGAGACAGTGGCGCTTACAAAATTTTTAATCTTAATGCTACTCTTACGAATCTGACTCCTAAAAACCAATATAGTGCTAAAGTGGCTTGCATCAAAAGAGCAATCTCAGGAACAACTCTTGGAATAGGAAGAGCTGTTGATGCTACTTATCTTAATAGCGATATGTCACAATCTGTTTTGACAACATCTATACTACAGCCCTATTAATTTTTATGATCATACAATAATTAGAAATCTAAAAACGTTATGTTTTTAGATTTTTTTTGTTTATTAACTCTATTTCTTGTGAATTTGTCCATATAAATTGAAGTGTATTATCGAAAATTGAATTATATTTGGGCAAGCTAAAAAAATTCTATATGGTAAAAAACTATTTTTTAAAAATATTTGCCGGTATTGCTTTTCTTGGGCTGCTGGCAGCATGTACTACTACCTCAGATCCCACAGAATCTATTCCGAATCCGGATGATGGACCACCGCCTAAAAAAGTTTTAACAAAGGTAAGTTCTAATAATATTTCTCAGGAAGAATATGTTACAGCAGCAGTAACCGGAGATTTACAGACTGCAGTTTCTAAAGATGAATCTGCTCCGGGTGCTTTTTATACAGCAACGGTAACGTATACTAATAAGAATATCACAAAGATTAAATATGTAAGTTCAGCAGCATCCAGTCTTGTTTATGAATTTAATATTGTTCCTGATGCTACGGGTAAAAAGATTTACAACGCCACCTCTACTACAACAGGTGCCACTCCGTCAGTTTCTGTGATCAGTGACTATACTTTTACCTATAATCCAACGACCAATAAACTTACTAAGATTCTTGAGAAGAGAAAAGAAGGCGGAATCAGTGCTTATAACAAATTTATAGATTATAGCTTTGTGTATAGCGGAGAAAATGTTATTCAGGTAGTTTCTTCCAAAGGATTATTAGATATCAATGGAAACCCGAATATGGGTACTGCAGTAGTAAGCAAGTACAGCTTTCAGAACTATGATGCTCAGAAAAGCCCTTACTCTACACTTTCATCAGTTTATTTCATTACGCGAAGTCTGATAAACCCGGCTCAATTTTATAAAATTTCTCCGAATAATCCTACTTCAATGTTTATAGAACTGCCTTCACCAACTGCTCCTGTGAATACCGCTCAGAGCTATTCTTATGATAATCAGGGGTATGCGGTCGTTGAAAAAAATCAGAATGTTACTTTTACCTATAAAAATTTATAGGAGAGAAATAATTAATAATCTTACCAGAATATAAAATAATCATATAATTTTTAGGCAAAAAAAATTATATTTGTCAAAAAAATAATCAATTACAAGGAAATGAAGCAAATTTTCTATTTTATTTTACTCATCGCAGGGTTCTCCTCGGTACATTCGTGCAAGGACATGCTGGATGAGGATGGAAATCCATTGTTGGATCTTAACAATACAGGGGGATTAAGCGGTCCCAGAGCATTATACAGAGAAATTACAGATAAAGATACTATTGCAGAATATCAGTATAGCGGACTTCTTGTGACTAAAGTACTTACAGACAGTGCTTCAGTAACTAATATCATGTATAGTGGAGATAAAATCAGCCAGATTAATTTCAATGGCTTTTTGGATCTTGACGGAAACGGAAAATTAGATAAGGATAGTGTATCATACACTCAGTTGTTTACTTACGCCAATAATAACAATAAGCTTCAGACTATTTCTGAAAACCGTTCTATCTTCAGAAGACCTCCGCCTGTAATACCGGGAGATCCTCCGGGACCACAGACATTACTGAAAAAAGAGAAGAGCCTTTACAATATTAAATACAGTACTGCTACAGGGAAGCTGGATTCTATCATCATGAGGAATGGTCCGGATGTAGCAGGAGTGCCGCTTGCTTTCACAGATTACTCTAAAACAGCTTACACGTATGTAGGAGATAACGTATCTAAAGTAACAAGAAACTATGGAACAATGACAGGTGGTGCATTCGGGGCTGTTACAGGAAAGTATAGCTATGAATACTATGCATATGATGATCAGGTGAGCCCGTTCACATTATTGCCACACGTATATAAAATTTCAAGACTTTTATCTACCGTAATCAATGATAAAGAAAGTCTTATTTTATCTCCAAACAATCCTAAGAGATGGTCGGTAACAGATCTTTCGCCGCCTATTCCAACTCCGATTGTAAAGAGTACCAATTACGTTTATGATCCTCAGACTTATATGACAAAAGGATATGGCGTTAATTATATCTACAAACCACAATAGAAGACTTTTTTTAACAATATTAAAACTCAATCTTTCATAAGGTTGAGTTTTTATTTTTTATCCCTTAATTTTGCAAAAAATTTCTGATGAAATATTTAATTGTCGGGCTTGGTAACAAAGGCTCAGAATATGAAAATACACGACATAATATAGGCTTTAAAGTAGCTGAAAAAATAGCTGAAACTCTTGAGGTATCATTCAATACTTCCAACTTTGGCTGGCTGGCAGAAGGAAAACATAAAGGCAGAAAAGTTTTTATCCTTAAACCTGATACCTACATGAATCTTTCCGGAAATGCAGTGAAATACTGGATGCAGAAAGAAAATATCCCTTTGGAGAATGTACTGATTGTTACTGATGATCTGGCTTTACCTTTCGGCACATTAAGATTGAAAGGGAAGGGTTCTGATGCAGGCCACAACGGACTCAAAAATATTAATGAAGTATTGCAGACCCAAAATTACGCAAGACTTCGTTTCGGAATCTCCGCTGATTTCTCTGCCGGACGACAGGTAGATTATGTATTAGGAACCTGGAATGAAGAAGAAACAGCAAAGCTTACTGAGAGAATTGAAACCTTTTCAAAAGCGAGCCTTTCTTTCGTTTTTGCGGGATTGAATAATACCATGTCTGCTTTTAACGGGAAATAATATAGAAAGCCAACAAGTAAGAGATGATAGGAGATAAGGAGTAGATGCTTTATTTGCCATGCCACCGTACAATTGCATAACAATAAATAAATGCCACCGGATTCCGATGGCATTTTCTGTAAATTATAATTGAAATTTAATGAGTTTATCTTTTATAACCAGCTTACTGCACCTGTTTCAACATCATAATTGGCACCAACAATTTTAATTTTCCCTTCTTCTTCAAGTTTTTTAAGTGTTGAGCTTTGCTTACGGATGTCTTCAATAGCACTTTTTACGTTTTGCTGATTAAGCCTTTCCAGAAGAGAACTGTTTTTTGATGAACGTTCTTCATTTTCTTCAATAATGTCATTGATGATAGGGTTGAAATGATTGATCAGGTGGTTAAGATTATCCATTCCCAATCCTTCAATCTGTGCAGCATCAAGACCTCCTTTCAAAGCACCGCATTTTGTATGGCCTAAAACTACGATAAGTTTAGAACCGGCAACGTTGCAGCCAAATTCCATAGATCCAAGAATGTCCTGATTAACAAAATTACCGGCAATTCTGATACTGAAAACGTCTCCTAATCCCTGGTCAAAGATAAGCTCAGCAGAAGTACGGCTGTCTATACAGCTTAGAACTACAGCAAATGGCCATTGTCCTTCACGGGTAGCATTCACTTGTTCAAGAAGGTCTCTGTTTGCCTTAAGATTGTTTACAAATCTCTGATTTCCTTCTTTTAAGAATTCTAATGCTTTCTCTGGAGTGATAGTAGACTGTGTTTCGTATGTATGTGCTTTCATATTTTTATTGTTTTCGAATTTAAAGTTAAAAAAATTAATTAATTATTGGGATTACATTGCTCTTTTGTGGGTAACCAGAATATGGGAATCCTCGCTTCTTTCGTAATCTCTGTATGAAGTTTTAAAGCCCAGGAGCTCTACATTGATGTCTTGTTCCTTTGCACGGATATTGGCAAAATCCTGAATCATTTCCAGTACATCTGTTGCGATGTATGAAGTGCTTCTGGCATCAATGATCACCGTTGAGCTTGGTTTTATATTTTTAAGTGTTTTTTTGATCGCTGCCTTATTTAAAAATGAAACTTCTTCAGCCAGTTTTATGTTAATTCCATCTGCATCATCCAGCCTTTCCCTGCTTAAATAATAAGCTCTTTTCATATTTCCCTGAAGAATATAGAAAACAGATATCATAAGACCAATTCCGACTCCTTTTAATAAATCTGTTGCCACAACCGCTATCACTGTTGCTACAAACGGAATAAACTGGAATTTTCCTAAATGCCAGAAATGCTTGAATGTAGCTGGCTTTGCCAATTTATATCCCACTAAAATTAATACCGCAGCCAAAGTAGCTAATGGAATTAAATTTAAAATAACAGGAATAGAAAGTACACAGATCAATAAGAATATTCCGTGAATAATAGCTGAGATTTTAGAAGTTGCTCCGGCGTTAGCGTTGGCAGAACTTCTTACGACAACAGACGTCATGGGAAGACCTCCTATAAATGAGCTGATAAGATTCCCGATTCCCTGCGCCTTAAGTTCAAGATTTGTATCCGTAATTCTTCTCTGTCTGTCTAATCGGTCTGATGCTTCAATGCAAAGTAAAGTTTCAATAGAAGCTACAATAGCGATTGTTGCCCCTACGATCCATACTTTAGGATTTGTGAAACCATTAAAATCCGGAGTGGTAATCAGGTTCTTGAAATCATCAAAAGACTGTGGAACAGGTAAAGAAACCAGATGCTGGGTCTCGATAGCCAGAGCACTTCCGGACATCTTAAAGAGCTGATTCAGAAGAATACTTACAATTACGGCAACCAAAGCTCCCGGAAGCATTTTAAGCCTCTTCAGAACGTGGATTTTATCCCATGCGATAAGAATTGCTACTGAAACCAAAGTAATAACAATAGCTCCAGGATGGATTGCCCCAAATAATTCTGTAAAATATCCGAAGTTTAAGCCATTATCAAAAATAGATTCATGACCCTCATAATCTTTATCAAAGCCTAAAGCATGCGGAATCTGTTTTAAAATAATAATGATTCCTATAGCAGCAAGCATTCCTTCAATCACGTTATTCGGGAAATAATTGGAAATACTTCCGGCTCTTACAAACCCTAAAACCAATTGAATAAGTCCTGCAATAATCCCTGCACAAAGGAAAAGCTCAAATGCGCCAAGATCTGTTATAGCTGTTAAAACAATTGCCGTTAAACCTGCTGCAGGCCCGGAAACTGAAATATTAGAATTACTGATTGTTCCTACTACCAGGCCGCCCACGATGCCGGAAATAATACCGGATAATGGGGGAGCACCTGATGCTAAAGCAATTCCTAAACACAACGGAAGTGCTACTAAAAATACCACGAGTCCTGAAGGAAAATTCTCCTTGATTCCTCCTATTAATGATGTCTTTTTCATAATGTGAAGCTGTAAAGTATAACCGGCTTATTTGTTTTTAAATAAGTCAATTACATGAAGTTGAGAAAAAAATAATTTTTAAAGTACATGTGTATCCTATATCAAAAAATGATATGGAAAATAGTATCAAAAAAATCTAACTATAGGAGTTACGCTTCCGGAGGGGGAGAAAATATAGTAAGTAAAGGGGAAAGATGAAAAGAATCATCTATCAGTACAAAAGACATACCCTGAGTATCAGGTTCAGAAAACTTCAGATAGTCGAAAACGTCCAAAGGTTTCGGAATAGTCTTTTCATAAACAATAAATGAGGACGGATGAGAATGTGGTTCTTCTTCGTTGATTATTATATTCGTTCTTGCAATATCCCAGCCCGCTACCGCAGCAATGCCTGGCAGCGCCGTAAAATTCAGAAAAAACGTTAATACAATAATACTCCAGAATTTCATTTTACATTCTTTTTAGAAAAACTATTTAGTTTTTCTGCTCATTACCCAATCTGAACCTGTAAGGTTGTAGATCTTTTGGATGTCTTTTAAGATTTTCTCAAAATCAATCTCCAGATCAATGATTTTACCTGTTCTAAGATCAAATACCCAGCCGTGTACAATAGGTTGTTCTTCTAAAATATACCTTTCCTGTACGCAGGCCATTTTGATCACGTTGATGCACTGCTCCTGAACATTAAGTTCTACAAGTCTGTCATAACGCTTGTTTTCGTCTTCAATAGAATCCAGCTCTACCTGATGTAATCTGTAAACGTCACGGATGTTTCTCAGCCAGGGATTCAATAATCCCAGATCCTGAGGAGTCATCGCTGCTTTTACACCGCCACAGTTGTAATGTCCGCACACAATAATGTGTTTCACTTTCAGGTGTTCTACAGCATATTGAATAACCGCTGTGGAACTCATATCTAAAGTATTGACAACATTAGCAATGTTTCTGTGAACAAATACTTCGCCGGGCTTTGCTCCCATCAATTCTTCTGCTGTGGCTCTGCTGTCCGAACATCCGATGTAAAGAAATTCAGGGTGCTGAGTTTTTGCAAGTTCCTTGAAGAAATTCGGGTCTTCGGCTACTTTGGATTCTACCCATTTTTTGTTGTTTTCGAAAATAACCTCGTACGACTGTGACATAATTTTAAATTTTTAAAAGTTTATAATTATTTATTTCGTTTAAATTATTTCCAAAATCAATAGACTAAATCAATAATTATGCAAAAATATACTTTTTGTTAAAAAGTCAGTCACTTTTAACAAAGTTTAATATTAAAATATGCTTAAAATCATGTCTAATATTCCGATATACTTTGCTTTGCAGCCATTAGGCTTTATATGGTAATCCAAACGTTTAAAACCAAGGATAAAATTACGAAGTAAAAATTAAAAATTGAGATTTGTGAATTAAAATATTCTTAATTTATTTGTCTGATTATAGACAAGCTTCAGAATCGCTCATTAAAAAACCATCATTTATGTCAAAAAATGAATAATTTAACACCTTGATTTAATTGATCCATTTCATGTCTGACCTTGGTTTGCAATCTTTATCACCACTATTTTACTGGGCAGGAATTTTCATTGCCTTTTTTTCATCTTTTCTGATATTGGGGAAATCTAAAAAGGTGACAGCAGATTATGTGCTGGCAATATGGTTTATGATCATAGGAATTCATCTTATTTTCTTTGTTTTATTTCGTGCAGAAGGCTATTTGCATTTCCCTTCTCTCATTGGTTTTGAGATGCCATTTCCTTTCATGCATGGGCCTATGCTGTATTTGTATATTTTGTGTGTTACCAACCAAAATTCGGGCAAAAAGATCTGGTTGCTGCATTGGGTTCCGGTTCTGATGATCTATATCGCTTTGTCTCAGTTTTTGCTGCTCCCTCCTCAGGATAGAGTGGCGGTATATCAGAATAATGGAAAAGGATATGAAACACTCAGCCAGATGATCAAAATTCTTATGATTCTCTCGGGAATTCTGTATGTAGGATTAAGCCTTCTTGCAGTAAGAAAATATAAGAAAGAAATTTCCAATCAATATTCAAATACTGAGAAAATCAATCTGAATTGGGTGTATTATCTGATTATTGGTATAGCGCTGATTTGGATTGCCGTTATGACCAGGAATAATATTCTTATTTTTTCCATGGTTGTTTTGTTTATTATGGTTGCTGCTTATTTCGGGATCAGCAGGGTGGGTATTCTGGATGATGAAGCGGTAAAAACTGAGGACGCTGTGGAAAATAGTTGGGTTGAAAACAGCCCTGAAGTTCCAAAATATGAAAAAAGCTTTGCCGGAGAAGAAGCAATACAGATGATTTATAATAAACTGGTCACTCATATGGAGAAGGAAAAGCTGTATACAGATCCTGAATTGAACCTTAATTATGTTGCCAAGCTTTTAGATGTTCATCCGAATACACTTTCCCAAACCATCAATTTTGTTGAAAAGAAAAACTTTTACGATTATATCAACCGTCAGCGGATTGAAGAATTTAAGAGAATAGCAGTATTACCTGAAAATGGAAAGTTTACGATTCTTTCACTGGCATTTGAAAGTGGATTTAATTCAAAAACCTCATTTAACCGGAATTTTAAGAAATACATGAACTGCTCGCCGAGAGAGTTTCTAAAAAGCCAGAGTATTACTATGGAATAACCTGTTTGTTGACAAGATGCTGCATTTTAGTGGTTTATAAGTTTGTTCCACCTTTCATTTTGGAACAGATGAAGCGTTTATAATCCTCATTTTTACAGAAAAATTGAATCAGACGTCTATGAGAAAATTATTATTTGTAATCATGTGTGTATTGGCATTGCTTATTGGTGCTTATCCTTTACTTTATGCTTTTGTAGAGCATAAACATACCTTTTTAGGTTCCAAATCTCCAGAAATACTTCATAATATCATTTGGAAAACTGCATTTTTTGCCCATATTATTTTCGGAGGACTGGCGCTTTTTATTGGCTGGCGTCAGTTTGGCAGCTCATTCAGGAATAAATATATCAGGATCCACAGGAAACTCGGAAGTCTCTACGTAATTGCAGTGGTCATAAGTTCTGTTGCAGCTATTTATATGGGCTTTTATGCCAATGGCGGACTAATTTCAGCAATGGGATTTATCAGTTTAGGAGGTATCTGGCTGATGACAACTCTTATGGCAGTTGGGCAGATAAGAAAAGGCAATGTTGTGATGCACCAACAGTTCATGATTTACAGTTACGCCTGTACTTTTGCTGCGGTGACATTGAGATTGTGGTATCCTTTGCTCACCAATATTACAGGTGATCCTGAGAACTCTTATATTGCCGTTGCCTGGTTGTGCTGGGTTCCTAATTTACTGATTGCTTATTTTATCAATAAAAGAATAGCTGTGATATAGATTCCCTTCACAAGAGAGATTATGTTCTACTCCGGAAGCTTTCCATACTCCAAACTTCTCATCTCTAAGTTTAAATACTTGTTTCCTTCATTTTTATAATGCTGAGGAGGCTCAAGACCCATGTATTTCATAATCAGGGGATAGATATAAGTCGTTTGGGTCTGTTTGGTTTCGTGTCCGGTAATTCTATACGCAGCAGGAACTTTATCACCAAACCATACAAAAAACGGAACCTGTGTAGATTCTTTAGAGTCTATATGCAGTAATTTGTCACCCTGTATTTTAAGCCCATGATCTGAAGCGTAGATGACTACAGAATTGGTGTTTTTCAATGTGCGGAAAATGTTATTGAAGACATAATCTGTATATTTTATGGAGCTGTCATAGCAGTTTAGGTTCTCAGAGTTCCAGTTAGGAGGGAGTCTGTTGCATGGATTCGGGTGGCTTCCCATGATGTGGAGAACCACAAATTTATCCTCTTTTTTCTGAATGACTTTTTCCAGCTCCGGAACAATCACTTCATCGTAGCCGTTTACCCATTTTTTATTTTTAGACATTGAAGCAATGGCTGTTATTCCTCTTGCACTTGCCTGTGTGCTGAGCCAGAAAGAGTTGTATCCGGTTTGGTTGGCCAGATTGATGATATTGTAGGATAGCTTGTCATAACGGTATCTGAATTCATCCGGATGAATGCTGGACAGCATTAAAGGAACGCTCAGATTGGTAATTCCTGCAGGAGAAACTGCATTGTCAAAAATCATCATGTTTGCGGACTGCTGATCTGTATAAGGAGTTGTTTTGTGGTGATAGCCATACAGTGACATATTTTGTTTTCTTTCAGACTCTCCGATGATCAGAATTACATTTTCTATTCCTGGCTGTATTTTTTTGATGTTGAAAACAGGAACATTCTTTTTTATTTCGTTGATATCTCTCTGGATATTCAATGCCGTATTGAAATCGGATAAATGGTAGTATACATTCTTTATCATTTTTCCCCCACCTTTATTGCTTACATATTTGTGTTTAAGATGATAGCCAAACGGTAAAATAAGCCACAGCAATGCAACGATGATAAACTTAGCATCAAAACGGACAACATTTTTTTTAAGATAGTTCACAGAGTATAGTAACATTCCCAGAAAAATCAAAAACAAAATACCTGGCAGGATAAACATGTAAGACATGCTCATTGCCTCATCTGGATTAGATTCAAGAATGCTGATGGCCATTCCTACATTAAATCCGGAGTGATAGATAAGGAAGCATGACGCTGATATTAGAAAATTAATGCTTAATAATAAACACAGAATAACAGCAATGACAGAAGTATATTTGTTTTTAAAAAGAAGCGCATTGAATACAAGAAAAGAACAAAACATAATTCCATATTCAAAAATATTCCGGATGCTTTCCAGTTTCTCTGCCCCGAATAAATTATCAAAAATATAAGGGAAAGACAGAAGGAAACCTGTGAGATAGATTAAAATAAGAAAAATCGGAATTATTTTTTTGAGCATGGTTGTATATATATTTTTTCGGGGCTGTTAAGATCACTTTTTTATAATCTTTCTTAAGAGTCTTCCGGATAAGGGCTGCTGAATATCAGAGTCATGTGTTGCATGAAAAGAATTAATATCAGATCATAATTCTTAGAGATTACAGATATTGTATCAACTCAAAAAAGAAACTTTTGAAAGATAAATTGCTACAGTTGCACGGCGGAAAGTTATTTCTTTCCGTTCAGATTTTCAATGATTGTAGAAAACGTAACTATAGAGCTGATATTGCAGATAAAGAATGGGAATAATGAGGGTGTGTTTCTTTCATCAAAAATATTTTTTTTAATTAATAATAAGCCTGGGTTGTGTTTTTAATATTAAGCGATTTTTTTAGAACAAGCAGCATTGAAGAATTGATGTCATCCGGAATTTCAGAACCGGATAATCGTATCATTATTTTATCAATAAACAATGCCCTTTTTACAAATGTACACGAAATTACCGATAAATGCAAGTAGAATTTTTACTATAAATGGCTGGAATTATTGCACTTTACGATTGATATAATCCATTGTAGCATTAGGAGTAGGGATGATTTTTGCCGGGTTTCCTATGACAACAGAATTGGGTGGAACATCAAAGTTGACATAAGAATTAGGGACAATCAATACATTATTTCCAATAGTAATAGCCCCTACAATAACGGCATTGGTGCCTATCCATACTTCATCACCAATGATTGGGGAACCTTCATTTTTTCCGCGGTTTTGCTGGCCGATGGTAACTCCCTGCGCAATATTGCAGTTTTTTCCAATGACTGTTTTCGGGTTGATGACAAGACTTCCCCAGTGCCCGAGATAAAAACCTTCCCCGATCTGGGTTTCTGGATAAATCTGAAATCCGTATTTGATTTGATAATGTCTTAATACAATTCTCCAGAAAGTATTCAAAAGTGGACTCTTCTGGTATTTCTGGGCCTTTCTCAAAATGTAAACAAAATGAAGATTGGGATTAATGCATTTTTTCCAGATTTCAAATGTTGAAAGCCACTTTCCGCTTTCCCGGTAAAAGTCTTTTTGAATGATAGAATAATCAGCCATTGTTAATGTTTTTATACTTCATCAATTATTTTCTGAAGATGTTCCACAGATTTTTCCAGTACAAATGGCAGTTCTGTTGCTGAGATCTGCTTTTTATATTCTTCAGTTATATTTTTATCGGTAAGAAACTTTTTCATTCCTTCATAAATCCCTTCTTCGGAATTTGCTGTAATATTGCCCAGTTTTCCATCCTGAAGGAGATCTCTGATACCGGAAATATCCGTTGCAGAAATAGGTTTGTTGAGGATAAGTGCTTCCGCAATGATGGTAGGGAATCCCTCATGTCGGGAAGACATGATATAGAAATCCGCTTTTTTCATATATGGGTACGGATTACTGCTGAAGCCCAGCATTTTTGCAGTATCCTGAAGTCCCAGTGTATTGAGCTGATCCTGGGTTTTTTCAAAATCATAGCCGTCACCAATGATCAGAAGCTGATGCTTCAATCCTTCGTCAATCAGTTTTTTGTGTACATTCAGCAATCTGTCATACCCCTTCTGAGGGTATACGGTTCCCACTGTTACAAAAGTAGGGAGATCACTGTTGAAAGGATAATCATTGATCTCAATATCTGCCTTTCTTAAAGTATCATTCTTGTCAATAGGATTAAAAATCTTGATCACAGAAGCCTTTTCAGTCTCATTTCTGGCCAAATTATGCATTCCTTCCTGAAGTTTGTTGGAAATTACAAGAATTCTGTCAAATTTAAAAAACTGCCTGATGACCTCCGGAGTATATTCTTTCAAATTGAAAATGTCATTCTGCACCCAGATTATCTTTTTGGAATCCTTTTGAGGGCTGGACAGTATTTCCTGATGCATTGCATGAATGGCAGCAATCTCTACATCGTATTTTTTATTTTTTAAAATAAACTTATAAAGAAGAGAAGGAAACCAAAGAAACATTTTCTGATAAAGAACCCTGTACACCTTCACAGGAATATCCTGCGGCCTGTTGGTCGTTATCATTTCTCCTTTTGTTAAATAGTATAAAGTTACCCATGACGGAACCTCTTTAATGTATAACCCTGAATAAAGGTTGACCAGAAGATCTACTTCATATTTATCGGAAGGAAGATTTTTCAAAAAGTTGATTAACACTTTTTCTGCACCGCCATGACGTAATGAACCTATACGAATGAGGAGTTTTTTCTTTTTCAATTTGTTTCTTTTATGATTTTACAAGATTAAATTTATTTAATTTTTCTTGCTTTTTTATACTTGTGAGGTAGATTTTCTTTGATATAGGCGTCCAGTTTTTTCCGGTCTTTCTCCAATTCGCGGGGATATTCTGGATTGTTTTTAAGGACAATATCACCATAATCTTCAATAGTACACAGAAATTGTGCCGGATTTCCGATAAAGACGGTATTGTCTGGCATAGACTGTGACAATACAGAGTTGGCTCCCAGAATACAGTTGTTTCCAATCTGTACATCCTGCATAATTACACAGTTCAACCCAATAGTGCAGTTATTTCCAATTTTTATTCTTCCCAGAATTCTGGCATCTTCATATCCTGGAAGTTTTCTAAGCAGCGTAGTGGTTCCGCCATGATTTACAAACCTTACATCACCGGCAATATTCACATTGTCGCCAATTTCAATAAGGTAAGGTTCGGTTCCAAAATACACTTTATCAGGCATATTGAAGTTTTTTCCTACTTTCATACCCCTATATTTAGCCACTTCAAGACTGCCTCTATTCAAAAAAGAATGATAGAGAGCGTCTATTTTTAATAGGATTCTGAATATAAAAATCATCACAAGTGTAAATTTGTTTTCGTTACTTTTGCAAAGAAAGAGAATTTATTAATATGATAAAAATTTCAAAAATAGAATATTATCTGCCTCAGCAGGTGTTAACTAACGAAGATCTTGAAAAACTCTTCCCTGAATGGAGCTCAGAACGCATCAAGGAGAAAGTAGGTATTTCTCAACGTCATATTTCTTCAGACAGCGAAACAGTGCTGGATATGGCTGTACAATCCTCAGAAAAAATTTTTGAGAACTATGACAGGGATAAAATAGATTTTATTTTGTTCTGTACCCAAAGTCCGGAGTATTTTCTGCCTACAACGGCCTGTATTTTGCAGGACAGACTGGGGCTTAGAAAAAATATCGGAGCTATAGACTTTAATCTTGGCTGTTCAGGATTTGTGTACGGACTGGCTTTTGCAAAAGGATTGATTGCTGCAGGAATTGCAAAGAGCATTCTTTTAGTGACTTCAGAAACGTACACCAAGCATATTCACGCTGATGATAAAGGAAACCGGAGTATATTCGGGGATGCTTCAGCTTCAGCAATTATTGAAAAAGCAGAGGGGAATGACTATCAGTTCTGTCTGGGAACAGACGGAAGCGGTGCCGAAAACCTTATCGTGAAGAAAGGGGCTTTCAAAAAAGATTTTGAACTGAACCCCGAGCATGAATTCAGCCCTGAAAATATTTATATGAATGGTCCGGAGATTTTTAATTTTACGATTGAAAATATCCCCGGATTGGTAAAAGAAACCCTTGAAGTAAATGGAATGACGATGGATGATATTGATCATTTTGTTTTTCACCAGGCCAATTCTTTTATGCTGAATTATTTAAGAAAGAAGACAAAAATACCGGCTGAAAAGTTCTATATTGATATGGAAAACACCGGAAATACTGTTTCTGCAACCATTCCTATTGCCCTTAAAAATATGATGGATAAAGGAATGCTGAAGGAAGGAGATAAAGTTTTAATGGCAGGATTTGGCGTAGGGTATTCATGGGGTGCCACTATTATGGAAATTTAAAAGAACAAACATTTAAAATTATAGAATATGAAAACATCCGTTTTTTTAGAAAAACTACAGGAAGAATTGGAGGAAGATGAAACATTGACCACTGAAACGAATTTAAAATCTTTGGAAAGCTATGACTCTATCAGTTTACTTTCTGTTATTGCGTTTGTAGACGAGAATTTCAGCAAGAAAATTGATACCAAGCACTTTAAAGATATTGAAACTGTTTCAGATCTGATGAATGTTATAGGAAAAGAAAATTTTGAAGATTAATGGATGCTTTCTCATTAAAAAATAAAATTATCCTCATTACAGGCGCTTCTTCCGGGATCGGGAGAAGCTGTTCTGTAGAATGCAGCAAAAGCGGTGCAGATCTTATTCTTGTGGGAAGAAACCAGGATGAACTGATGAAAACAGCTGCTATGCTGAATCCTGAAACCAAAGTTGAGATCATTGCCGAAGATATTACCCAATCTGATAACCTTGAAGGAATTATTGCCGATAAAGTTTCAGCTTTAGGCAAAATTTCAGGATTTATACACTGTGCCGGTATCGAAAAAACACTACCGTTAAAAAAGCACAATCCTCAGCTGTACCAGGATATATTTGCGGTAAATGTGATTGCCGGACTTGAAATTGCTAAACTCCTTTCTTTAAAAAAGTATAAAGATGAGACTTCCAGTTTTGTATTTATTTCTTCCGTTGCGGGAATGGTAGGAGAGGCCGGGAAAGTGGCTTATTCTGCAAGTAAGGGAGCTGTGATTTCCGGAGCCCGTTCATTGGCAATGGAACTTTCAAGAAGTAACATCCGTGTCAATAGCATCAGCCCGGCGATGGTGAATACCCCGATTCTGGAAAAAATGTTTGAAGATATTGGTGAAGAAGCTTCATCAGAAATCATAAAAAAGCATCCGCTGGGAATAGGTGACCCTAAAGATGTAGCGAATGCCTGTATTTTTCTATTATCCGATGCTTCAAGATGGGTCACAGGGAGCAATCTTGTCATTGACGGAGGATATTCCGCGCAGTAGCTATTTTTTGTACAGTGTTTCTATAATATTTTCTACGCTGTCAAATATTTTCTTATTGTCGAACTGACTTTCAATATTTTTAAGATTTTCTCTGATATGGAGAACAAGGCTGGGATCGGTAAAGAATGTCTTCATTGCCGAATACATTTCATCAACCTCATAACTGATGAGGTATCCCGTTTCCCGGTCTTTGATCATCAACCCTACATCACCTACATTCGTTGCAATAATAGGCTTCTGAAGGATTAATGCTTCAGCAATTACCAGAGGCCATGCTTCAGATTCGGAAGGAAGAATGAAGTAATCTGCTTTCTTGATGTACGGATAAGGGTTCATCTGATTTCCGGCCAGAATAAATGTATTTTCAACATTGTTTTTTGCGACCTGAGCTTTAAGGTTCTTCATTTCGTCACCATCACCAATCACAATGATGCTGTGATGAAATCCTTCGTTGATAAGCCTTGTATGCGCTTCAATAAGTTTATGATATCCTTTTCTTGAATGAAGTCTCCCAATAGACGCAAAAACAGGTCCTTCAGGGAAGTTGTCAAGCTTTTCTTCAGCCTTTCGCTTTATTTCTTCAATAGGAATAGGATTGATAATAACGCTCTCAGCCGGATAATTGAGATTAGGATAATACTGATGCATCATATCCTTTATTTTGTGAGAGCAGTACACCATATGATCAAACTGAGGAAAGCTCTTTAAAATATCCGGAACCAAAGGCTGAAACTTAGGAACATTGATTTCAGAGTGAAACCATCCGATTTTTTTTGAATTCTTATGAGTAGAACTGAGAATAGCATCATAATCCCTGTAATCCATCCCGATTTCTATATCAAAAGTATCATTGATAAGCCTGTCTGCAATAGCTGGATTGTTTTTCAGTTTACGAAGCTTTAACCTTCTTTTGACAAGCTGAAGTTTTTGTAAGAGAGAGTTGTCGGAAAAGTCTTCTTTTCCATCGGTAAGATATATTTTTCTGATATGTTTCGGAAGCTCATCACGCAATTTGCCCTGGTTGAGGGTAAGGCATACCGTCATTTCAAATTTGTCAGGATTCAGGTTGTTGAGAAGTCCCAACAGTACTTTTTCTACGCCTCCCATTTCCATGGAGCGGTGTCTGAACAAAATTTTTATTTTTTTTTCTAACATTATCCGAAGATTGATTGTAAAGTAATTTTTATTTTTTTCTTGATACGGAAAGGAAGCCTGTGCTGATATTGAAGCAGGCTGAATATATCATCTACACCAGGATAATGATCAGGAATTTTCTGACCATTGATGGTAGTAAGCCCTCTGCGTTTCATGGTATTGAAGATCACCTGTGCAAAATACTCATGGGATTTCTTTTTATTGTCATTCTGGGAAATTCCACCCTGATGGGTTCTGTAGAGATAGTTGGTGTCATTAATGAACTGAACTTTCCCTTTTTCATACATTTTAAGGTAGAGATCCTGGTCTTCCCCGATTTTTAAATCCGGATTCATTTTTTCAGTCTGTTCATACACTGCCTTTCTGAAGGTTACAAAATGAGCGATCTGAATCGGGAAATTAAAAAAATAAGGATCACTGTTCGGGATCTGCATGGCAGATCTGAACGGAGAAATTGGTTTCAGATCCTGATCACAGGTCATAAACCTTGAATAGGTAAGGACTGTATCTTTTTTAACCTGAAAGATCTCCATACATTTTTGAATGGCTGTTGGGTTTATGGCGTCATCAGGATCTAAAAATCCACAGATTTCCCCTTCCGCCAGCTCAATCAGTTTACTTTTTGTTACGCCTACACCGGAATTTTTTTCATTTTCAAAAAATTTAAACCTTTTATCAGTTGAAATCATTTCCCGGATCATTTTCTTTTCACTTTCAGAGGAGGCGTCATCCAGAATAATGGCTTCCCAGTCTGTATACGTCTGCTGAAGTATGCTTTCAAAACAGTCTTTGAAAAAATGAGCGTTATTGTAATGGGCTATAAGGATAGAAAACTTCATGAATGTTCCTTAAATATTAATTCCTGATGATTGATTACGGTTGTATTGGGGGGCACATTTTTGTAAATAGTACATCCTGCTCCAATAATACAGTTGTCGCCGATAGTTACTCCTTTTAATACAGTAACATTGCTTCCGAGCCAGCAGTTGCTTCCGATTTTGATGGGAGCTGTGGTGAACTCAGCATGAGACAGTTTAAAATCCGGATGGGTCTGATAGGCATGATTGTGGTCATACAGTTTTACATTTTCTCCGAACAGCGTATTATCACCTATTGAAATACTGTCCAGACAGTTGATGGAACAGAAGTTATTCATGAAAAAATTGTTTCCGATTTCTAAAGTGGCATTCTGCTGCACAAGAACGTGTACATAATTTCTGAAACTGACCCCATTCCCAATCGTCACCTTCTTTACATTTTCATGCAGGATAAAATGATCACTGATCCCAAGTTTTATCCCCCTGAAAGAAACGTGAGGGTGTTTTTTGAGAAGAGAAATCTGGCTTTTCCGTTGAAGTTTTGCTAAAATTTCATAAAGCATACTTAAATTTATTTTCACATTTGTAGCCTACAAATATAATTTGTTTTACATAATTATAATAATAAATCTTATTTTTGTGCCTTAAAATTAACACTTTATACCAATAAAAACAGCCCTCTGAGTTGAGGTTGCTGTGTTTTGATAAAGTAAAGCATTTTGCGGTTCTGTGAAGATAAGTCAGATTACATTTACCAGGTTTATTGCCGCTATGGCAATTGTTATTTCTCATTTCAATAAAGATCTGTTTTTATATAAGATAGATTACATTTCCAATCTTTTTTTGAGAGCGAACGTAGGGGTAAGTTATTTCTTTATTCTTTCAGGATTTATTATGATTATTGCTTATCACAAGAAGGATAAGATTGATTATCTGGAGTTTTATAAAAACAGGTTTGCCAGGATTTATCCGCTTTATATGCTGGGGCTTCTGCTGTATTTTATGACGAGATACGAGATGTTTGATTGGTATAAGCTGGTTTTATACGGATTGGGTATTCAAAGCTGGATACCGGGAGAAGCCATGATTCTGAATTTTCCGGGATGGTCTATCTCAGTAGAGTTTTTCTTTTACCTGCTTTTTCCGTTTTTATATAATTATTTTTACGCGAAGAAAAATAAAATGATCTGGGTATTTGCCATTGGGCTCTGGCTGATTACTCAGGTGTTTTCAAACCTTTACCCGGTATACGGAGCGTATGAAGGCCCGCATACGAAAAGTCATGAGTTCCTTTATTATTTTCCTTTCTGGCATCTTAATGAATTTCTGATCGGAAACCTGGCGGGAATATTTTTCGTGAGAAATTACAAGCAAAAAAACTACGATCGTCAGGTGATCGCGGTCTTTTTACTGATTCTTGTGTCTTTGATGTTTGTTCCGTTGTTTTACCACAATGGGTTGATGGCATTGCTTTTTGTGCCTGCAATTCTTCTTATATCAGCCAATAACGGAAGAGTAAGTAAGTTCTTTTCACTAAAGCCTCTGGAATATCTGGGAGAAATAAGTTATGGTATATACATTACTCATATTCCTGTTCTTTATCTTGTACGGGAGTTTTTAAAATGGCAGGAATGTACATTCAGTATTGATATTGTATTTGTAATTTACATTATTGTTATGCTGCTCAGTTCTGCAATTTTTTATCAGTGTATTGAAAAACCCATGCGTAATCTTTTAAGAAGAATACATTTTTCCAGGCAATAAATTAAATGGTTATTTTAAAACTAAATACTTAGTTTAATTGCGCTGTTAGAACAAATCATTTCTGAAATTAATATTATACAGCCCGGAACGTATACTTTTATAATCTGTGAACAGATATTTTGTAATCATTCCCCATTTTTTCAGAAACGGAGCGTTGGCAATCCTGAAACTTCTGTACACTCTTTTGATATGAAGTTTCATATCATCGGGGATGGTATTTTCATTTTCTGCCCAATGGTTGACTTCCTTCCACAATACAACTCTTGTTGAGGCCGGTTTAATTTCTCTGGAATCTATTTTGGTAATTCTGTTGTTTTCGTGAACTCCTCTTACGGCTACTGCCTTATCAAGAATTCCCGGGTATAAATTCAGATAGTAAGAGAGTCTGAAAAGAAATTCAGTGTCCTGATGCAGCTTTAAATGGGTTTTAAAGAAATACTCCATGTTTTTCAGAGAACTTTTACGGATAGTCAATGCATCAATGCTGAAAAGCCCGAAAGTTCCTATCATGTTAAGCTGTCCCGGAAATACATCTCTTGGAGGATGTTTCCTGTAAACTGTAGTCAGGCGGTCGCCAAAGATCTTATAATATTGTTCTTTTGCCTTCTCCGAATAATAGTGAACCCCTATGGCACCATAAACTCCGTCAACATCTTTATTGGGAAACAGCTCTTTTTCTGCATCAAAACGGTTGGAAAGGTAGTAATCATCCGCATCCAGGAAAGCGATAAAATCCCCTTCTGCTTTTTCCAGTCCTAAATTTCTGCTGGCCCCTGCTCCGTGATTGCCTTTATCGGGATGCTGAAAAAGCTTTACCCTATCATGTTTTTCAGCGAGTTCCTTACAGACCTGCAATGCATTGTCCGGAGACTTGTCTTCTACCAATACCACTTCATACACCTCTTTGAACTGAAGAGCGGAATCTACAGCCTGTGAAACATATTTTTCGGCATTGTAAACGGGAATAATTACTGAAATTTTCATTTGTATCGGATTATGCTTTTAATTTAATTTTTAAATAATTGGTTACTCTTTTCTCAACAAAATAATACAGAAGTGATGCCACTATAACGACCATGGCAATCTTAAATAGAAAAAAGGGAAAGCTGAGGTAACCTTCAACTTTAAATCTTTTTAAAGCAATTTCTACAAAAGGATGTGACAGGTATAGTGAATAGGAAATATCTCCCAGAAAAATAAAGGCTTTGTTTCCTTTAAACTGAAATACATAATCAAAAGTTAAGAAAGAAAAGACAAAAAGGGAGATAATGGCCAGTTTGATCATATCATTATCTATGGGGATAATGCTCAGAAGCACTAGTGTAAATAGTACGATTCCTGTTACAGAAAGTAATGCAGCCCAGTTTTTTGGAATTGTAAATTTGTTCAGTAAAAGTGAAAAAAGAATTCCCACAACAAAATAAAGGTTGAGAGAATGGGTTACCATACGTAAATACGGACTTTCAAAATGGATAAAATATCCCAGAATTGAAGTAAGGATAAAGAAACCTGCAATGAAGTAATACCTTTTTTCTTTAAAAAATAACGAGAGACCAAATATGAGATAAAAGAACATTTCAAAATTTAAGGACCAGCCTAAGAAAAGGACTGGAAATTCTTTCTTTGTGGGAAGGAATAATAATGAATGGATAAGCTCATAAAGTCCTGCGCCATGAAAATAGAGAAAGAAACTGCCTCCGGGTATCATCGCAGCAAAGGTCAAAAGATAATACAGCGGAACAATTCTGATCACCCTTCTTTTGTAAAATAAAGTGATCTGCTGAAAAGAATCTTTACTGAAATTTATTTTTTGAGTGGTGAAAGCCATGATAAATCCACTGATAATAAAAAATACGGGAACACCGATACTTCCTTTTTTAAAGAGAATATCACCAAGATCCAGCCCGGGCAGGTTTATTGTTTCACGGAAATGAAAGCAGCATACCAATAAGGCTGAAATCCCTCTTAATATCTGGAGGTTGTTAAGCTTCATGACTGGAAGAATCTTATTTTTTAAATATCTTTTTCAAAATAAGGCCCATCACAAACGGTACTCTGGCAATATTATGCTGAAGCGTCTTGAATCCGTCTATGGTAAATTTGGTATCTTCTGTCATTCCGTATTCTGAAAAATCAACTTCAGGAACAGCTTTATGTTTAAAAGTGACATTCATTAAGTTATATTGATGGATAACCTGGATATACATCTCTTTACTGTCTTCCACAGAAAAATTCGGGTAATGACGATAGCTGTTGTGAGCTCTTTCCTTTAGCATCGTTTTGAAGTTGTCTACACTTTCCGCTAAGCTTACAAACGGGTTTACTACAGCGTTATAAACATTTACTACCGCTTTACGGTCCGGTAGCATGGTAAGCTGATATCCTCTTCTTAAATCTATTACCAGATCATGAACCGGTTTGAAATGCTCCTGAACGGTTTTTATATAATCCTGATGAAGCATGTCATCGTTGTCCAGCTCGCTGGTGATCACAAATTTTGTGTCAGGAGTGAAAAACTGTGGGATTATCTCTACAGCTTTTGTTTTCATGACATCAAAATCTTCTACAAATACCGCTTTAAAAGTTGGGTATTCTGTTTCAATTTCTTTAATGATTTTTCTAAACTTATCAGATGTATTGGTATCGAAAAAGGTAAGCCAGATATAATTTTGGTTGGTCTGATTTTTATAAGAAGGAAGCACGTAAGTTCTGAATAACTTGAATCGGTCATCCAGCCATTCTTCGGTAAGCGGTTTATATCCTGAACGTGTTTCGTTCCAGCCTTTTGTAGGAACATTGAATCTTGTCATTATTACGTGTACAAATTGACTCATCTAAATAAATTTATTTAAAGTTATATAATTTACAAGGGTTTCTGCTGTATATCTGCTTGGCAGTACCCACTCATTTGTGTAGTTTTTATGGAAATATAGTTGTGCGAAGTTCATTAATCTTCAAAATTTAGCCATCTACTTTTTTTCTGAAAAGCTTGTAATAAAACCTTTTGAAAGAAAGATATTTTGCGACCACGGCCAGTGGGATCATTTTTTGAAATTCGCGTCTTTGCTGTATAAGCTGGGTGGTACGGACGTCTATAATATGGTAAGCTAGTCTGTCATGTACTTCTTCACCGTACAGTTTTTTTAAGGTTGGTAAAATTTTAAGGCGCTGCTTCATGATTTTGATCGGATCAGCAGACATATTATCGTTGACGTCTTTTCGGTAATGGGCAAGAGCTTCGTTGATCAAAAGGGCATCAGGATGATCTTTGGTGATATAAATCCACATTACCCAGTCTTCACAACTGGTAAGGGTAGTGTCAAAAAGAAAACCTTCCAGAAGCTTTTTGCCAATCAAAGCACAGTGTATCGGGATAGAAAATTTAAGATCCCAATCATATACAATTCCATCAAAGGTCAGGAAACTCTGCTCAACATTTTTATAGCCCGGAAGATGGGTTTGGTTTCTGTAGATGGTATACTGACTTACAATCAGCGGATATTCTTTGTCTCCGGAAAGGCTTTTGGAAAATTTTTCACGGTGTATCAGATCATCAGAATCCAGAAACTGTATATAATCTCCGGTAACGACTTCCAATGCGGCATTTCTTGCAGAAGATAAGCCGCCGTTTTCTTTATAAAGATATTTAAAACGGCTGTCTTTTTTTACCCATTTATCAGCTACTTCATCAGTATTATCGGGTGATCCGTCATTGACAATGATACATTCCCAATTTTCATAGGTCTGATCCATTATAGACTGCAGACATTCATCTAAAAACTGAGCCTGTTTATAGCAGGGGACAATTACGGATATTTTGGGATTCATTTTCATTTTTTATTCAATAGGTTTAATGTGTTTTTTATTCTTCAGTTGGTCATAAACCATCACTTTTAATTGCTTTTTCTTTGCCTGATAATATCTGAAGCTTTCTGTTCGAAGGTACAAAAATTATTTTTTCCGGTACAGAATGGGATCTTTTGGAAGCAGCCATACATTATTTTTTATAGATAAGATGAATAGAGCTTTTTCAGGTATTCATCAGGAGACAGACCCGCGAAAAAATCTTCTGTAAGGCTGTTGAACTCTATATTATAAAAGGAACCTTCGTTCACCGTTTCATAATCGGCATTTTTTGCAAGATGATTCTCCAGCTGAGATAAAATCTCCGGTAATGAGTACTGGTAAGGGTAGGCTAGATTGACAATCTCATTGTTGAGGTTTTGCATATACTTCCCGACAAATGATGCAATATCATCTGTACCAATCAGGATTCTTCTTGCATTACTGTAAATGGTGAGCTTATTTTTCGATAGAATTGAATTTTTAAGAAAATTGATCAGCGTATTGGGATTTCCCCCACGGCCTACAGCATTTCCTACCCTGAAAATAATAAAGCTGGAGCAATGCTCCGCAATTATTTTTTCAATAGCAAGTTTATGGATCACATAAGGGCTGTCGGTTTTACTGGGATCATAAATACTGCATGTGGAAAAATAGATCAGCTTTTTGTCTGGATTTTGGATAATAACCGATTTCAGCAGGGATATTTCTCTTTCAAATTCAGCAGGACTCTTTTCCAACGAATTGGAAACTCCTGATGCAAAAAAAACAACATCCTCTTTATCATAAAGTCTTACGGCATTTGCCAGAATTCCACTACCAATAATCATATGCTTCTTTTCTAATTAAGATGTTAGTTTTAAATCTTTTAAGCGGATCAATAGATTTAAAGTTTTTTAAAAATTTTAAAAATTCCAAGGGTATTCCCCAATTTTGCCCACCTTGAATTTTTTACATGATTCAATTGGTTGAGGGCCTGGTCATATTTCTTTTTCGGAACATAGCTTTGAAGAAAAAGTTCTTCAACACTGATGTTTCTTCTTTCTGCCATTTTTATAAGGGCTACCCAATGCCAGAACAGGGATTTTTCAAAATTTTTGGTTGTAGAGATCCCATTGTCATGAATCCTGTATAAATATAAATCTTCATCTATATACTTCACCGGAGCTATCTCACACATTTTCATGTACCAGTCTTTATCTTCAGCCACTTTTAAGAAAGGATCAATGCCGGATGTTTGTTCGTAAATCTTCTTTTTGAAAGTGACAAAATGTGAAATTTCTGCATTGAAATTATAGTAAGACTCATCCAGTGCTGTGATTTGTTTGGCTTTATGAACAGATACAGGGTTGAGATTTTCATCACACCGTACAAAATTTGAATATACCAGACCTGCATCCGGATATTCGGAATGGGTTTTTAAAACAATTTCCAGAGCATGAGGAGCCAAAGCGTCATCCGGGTCTAAAAAACCACATATTTCTGCTTCAGCAAGATCTATTAATCTCCTTTTTGTATATCCTATTCCCTTGTTTTGGTCATTCTGATGTATTTTAAACCGGGAATCATCCCCTATGATTTTTTTTATCACTTCAAGAGAATCATCAGTAGAACCGTCATCCAGAATTACTGCCTCCCAATCCGTTTCAGTCTGTGCAACTAAGCTTTGGCAGCATTTTTCAAAAAAATGGCCATTGTTATAATTGGCAATAAGTATACTGAATTTACTCATTTCGACTGTGTTTATTCAAGATTTTTTTTAATGCATTCAGATATCCGAAACCATACTTTCTGTCCGGTTCCAGAATATTTCCTTCTGCCCACTCGTTCCAGGATTTAACAATTAAAAACTGTTCAGGATAATCTTTTTTATCCTCAAGATATTTTGCAGCTTTTTCAACCTGCTGCTCAAATATTTCCGGGGAATTATTAGCAAGTATGATGCCTCGATATCCGCTTCTTGGAGTATTGTCCCAATTAGGAAGGATACATGGATAGGTAGGAACGTTGCTTTCTTCAAACTTTAGGTCATTGACTACCGCCTGAGCGTCCTGAATTCTGACTTTAGGCTGTTCTTTTTTCTTAATTCCGATTAATCCTTTTATTCTGTTTTTATAATATTGAGAATGGGAGATGTATTCTTTTTTGTCAATATGAGGGACCCATGCTTTCTGAAAAGCATTAGAAATCTTACTGTCATATCCCATAGATTTAAAATCAAGATCATCACGAAGCTTATTGGATGCCATGACGTATAAGCCATCAAATCCGTTTTCTTTTGCAAGCTCTCTGAATCTGGAAATATAATGAGGATCTCCATCATTCAAATGGTTGGGATCATAGATAATCAAAAGAGGTTTGTTGTCCACTTTTATATACCTTTCGTCCTTGAAGAAAGGAAGAAGATATTCAAAATGGGCAATTAAGTCCTGTTCATTAGGGTAAACCTGCTGAGCCAGAATTTTTTCTGATAATCCGTGCCATATGCCTGACCAAGTTTCATTGGCCCAGCAGAAGCAGAAAGGGAAATCCGGTTTTCCTGATTTCAGCACATCGTTGGCAACACGTTCCAACAATTGTTTGCCATTACCAAACCAGTAATGATAGTAGATAAATCCGTATACACCATAGTCTTTAGCCATCTGAGCCTGCTGTTCTCTTACTTCCGGAACCCGCAGATCATAATATCCCAGATCTCCAGGGTATATAGGCTGTTCATGTCCTTCAAATAAAGGTTGGGCTTTTCCTACATTCGTCCATTCTGTAAAACCTTTTCCCCACCATTCGTCATTTTCGGGGACGGGGTGGTATTGAGGGAGGTAGAATGCAATGGGTTTTATTTTTTTCATAATTGATTTAAGAATAATGTTACCAACTTTTATAATAAACTTTCTGAAGATAATGCAGTGTATTAAAAGTAAACTTCCCTACATTTCTTAAAATTAATTTTTCAGTAAGTGTTTTATTATCAAGTTCTCTAAGGTATTTTTTATGACCTTCAGTCAATCTGTTTTCTTTGTAAGCCTCATGGATAAGTTTTAGTATTTTCTTTTTCATTTCAGGCTGTTCTTTGTGCTTCAGATAAATATCAAAATACGATACATCTAAAAAGTTTTTCTTTTTATGAGAATTTGTAGCATGCATTCTATAGCTGCAGGACTTGTAATCATCATAAATGAAATCATATTTTTGGCTTAATCTCAGCCACATATCGTAATCTTCAAAAGTTAGAGTTTCATCCCAACCTCCAATCTCCTTTATGATAGAAGATTTGGTGACACATGACATGGCAGGAAGAAAATTATCTTCGAGTAATCTTTTGTAAAAATTTCCGGATTCAATCGTCAGATACCTGTGAAAATAGGGGATAAAAGTATTTTGAAAACGTACTGAATTATCATCTATGATGTGAGCATTTGAAAATACCAAAGCTTCATTAGGAGACGAATTTTCAAGCAGAGCCACATGTCTTTCTATTTTGTCAGGCTCCATAAGGTCATCAAGGGCTATGGTAATAAGATATTTGCCCTTTGATATATTCAATAGCTCGTTTAATGATTTACAGATCCCTTTGTTTTGAGAATGGGGAATGAACTGGATATCCAGCTGGGGATTATCTTTGATCCAATTATTGATGACTTTTACAGAATTGTCTTTAGAACAGTCGTCACAAATCAGGATCTCAATATTTCTATATTTCTGAGATTTGAAACTTTCTAAAGATTCTGTTACAAACCGTTCCTGGTTGTAACTAAGGCATAAAATCGAAACCAGAGGCAATTCTGTCATGATATTTTACTTTATTGAATTCAAGCTTTTTTATAAGAGTTAAAAACTTTAAAATCCATTTACAATTTCTATTACTTTTTCAATTTCTTCCTCTGTCATTACAGGGGAAATAGGTAAACTTAATACTTCTTCATGGATTTTTTCACTGATCGGGAAAGACTGATCATTCCATTCTTTATAAGCTTGCTGCCTATGAGGTGGGATAGGGTAGTGTATCAGTGTTTGAATACCATTTTCAGTTAAATACTTTTGAAGCTCATCACGGTTTTCTGTTCTGATGACAAATAAATGCCAAACATGTTCATTTTCATCAGCTGGGTTTTCCGGAAGAATTATTTTGGGGTTTGATATTTCTGCAATATACTTTTTTGCAATATTTTTTCTTACCGAATTTTCTTCATCAATATATTTTAACTTAATGTTCAAAACGGCAGCCTGTATTTCATCCAATCTTGAGTTTAGTCCCTGATAAATATTGACATATTTCTGATTAGATCCATAGTTGGCCAGTGCTCTGATTACTTTTGCTAAATCGTCATCATTGGTTGTAATAGCTCCTGCATCTCCCAAAGCCCCCAGGTTTTTTCCGGGATAAAAACTAAAACCGGCAGCATCTCCTAAATTTCCTGTTTTTTTTCCGTTTATTATTGCACCAATAGCCTGAGCATTATCTTCTATTAGTTTTAACTGATGTTTTTCTGCTAAATCTTTAAGATGATCTGTGAAAACAGTGCGCCCGTATAGATGAACAATCAGAATTCCTTTTGTTTTTGAAGTGATTTTTTCTTCAATTTTTGTGATGTCAATATTATAATTATTAATATCAGGCTCTACAAGAACAGGAATCAGGCCATTGTCTGAAATGGCAAGAATGGATGCAATATAAGTATTGGATGGGACAAGGATTTCATCCCCACGATCCATAATTCCCATTTCAATATATCCTCGAAGAATAAGGCGTAATGCATCTAAACCATTAGCAACACCAATGGCGTGTTTAGCCCCAATATATTGAGAAAGATTGCTTTCAAATGAAGAAAGTTCCTGTCCCATAAGATACCATCCGGAACGGAAAACCTGTGAAAGTTTTGTTTCAATTTCTTCCTGATGCTTTAAATTGATTTTTTGTAAGTCTAAAAATTTAATCATCTCTTTAATTATCTTTATTTGTGTTGTTGTTCAGTGTTGTGTATATTTTTTGTGATAATATATTTTTATATTGCTCCGTACCAAACAGTGTTAAATGGTTGGTGTCATAGATGTATGGGTAGTTTTCTGAAGAGACTTTGCTAATCTTTACATTAAGCAGATCAATATATTGATCCCCCAAATAGTTTTTTAAAAAAGTATTGAATCTTTCAGTCTCCCTGATTTTCTTTTCCTCTGTATACATATTTGCATTATACTTTTTCTTGATATAGTAGTAGGTTGGAAAATCTATAACGTAAAAATCAGTCATACCTATGTAAACAGTTGGTATTTTATATTTTGAAAAATACTGTTCTGTTGTTTTAAGATTGTTTTTTATCTCTTTTTCAGGATATCCCGAATAATTAACATTGATAATGATAAGGTCTATATTTTTATAATATTTAGGGAAATATTCGGTGAATATATAATTGAAATACTGTACAGGATTAGGATAAATGCCTTTAGAGTTTTCCATTGGATAAGTAGCATCTGCGGTAATCTGAATAAGGTTGATATCTTTTTTATCTGCAAAGATATTATTAACGGTTTCAGAAAACATTCCTGCATGGCTGTCTCCTAAAAGAACGATATTTTTTTTATCAGAAACAGGAACATCAAGATTCTGTATAATCGTTTTATAATCCTTTTTATGCGTAAGATGTTTGACGTCAATTTTATACTGATCTTCAGCTTTTTTGCTATACTTATAGCTCGAGGTAGTATTGATCAGGTTTTTATTTTCATTTGTATATTTCTCAGCATCTACTTTAGTAATTGAGAATGAAAAAATAAATATAATCAGACTCACTGCCAGAACTGATTTAGCCTTATTAGAATAGTTTCTTTTTTCGATGCCTTCGTAGGAAAGTACAGCAAGAACTAATGAAATGCATATTGCTAGAATACGATATTTCAAACTCGTATCTACTTCAAAAAACAGGATGAATACATACAATGGCCAATGGTAGAGATACAGGGAATAAGATATATTTCCCAGATAGGTAACTATTTTATTTTTATATGCTGTGAATTCATAATTCATGCTGATGAGCAGTGCTGTAAAGAACACCGGAATTATAGTGTACAATGATGGCCATGAAGAAGCATGAAAGAGAAAAATAAAAGATATTACTGCTGAAAGTGAGGTCAAAGCCAATACCAGCTTTACCTTTTTCGGAGTATGCTGCATTTTGTCTTCCAAAAAAAATGCAACTCCGCCCAGCATCATTTCCCATGCTCTGGGATAAAAAATGTAAAAAGAGAAATCAGGATCATAACTTCTATGGATTAGCATAGTAGCAAACGAAATAAAAGCTAATGCTAAAAAGGCTGCAATAAAGATGTTCTTTTTAGTGGTATATAGTTTCCTTAAGAGAAGTAATATGAGCGGATAGATTAAATAGAACTGCCATTCTACGGAAAGAGACCATGAATGTAAAAGAAAGTTGTATTGAGAAGATGAGTCGAAATATCCGTTATTCAGATAATAATAAATATTTGAAAAAAATAGGACACTGGAAAAAGCACTTCTAAAAAAGTTGACAATCTGTGGTTGAAGAAAAAGAAATATCAGGAATGAGAAAACCACTACTACTCCTAAAAGTGCAGGAATAATTCTGATAATTCTTCTTCTGTAAAAATCCCATAGATTAAAGCTTCCCTTATCAAAGGAGGACAAAATAATTTTGGTCATTAAAAAACCTGAAATAACAAAGAATATGTCGACACCGATAAATCCGGATTTAAACCATTGAAATTTATAATGATAGAAAAGAACGGCGAGTACAGAAAATGCCCGCAGAAAAGAAATATCGTATCTGAAACTATTGTTTTTCAATTATTTTGCTTAATCGTTTTCGTATCCGTTTTCTTTTTTCCATTCATCAAACCCTTCTTTTTCCCAAGGCAGACCTCTTGAAAAGTTATAAGGCCACGGGTAATGAGATTTTCCCGTTTCTCTCGATTTCATTTCTCGGACATCCTTGATTTTTCTTCCAGGATTCCCAAGAATTAAAGAATAATCTTCATAATTACCCCCAACCAAGGATTGTGCACCTACCAAACAATGCTTCCCGATTACGGTTCCGGGTAGTAAAACAGTACCTACAGCTATCTGGGAAAAATCTCCGATAGTAGCACCTATACACACATCAGAAGGAGGAGTAGGGTCATTAGTAAATACTACATAAGGATAAATGAAAACAAAATTTCCTATGGTAGACTTTTGACCAATATGCACATTGCTGTGAAGCCAGCAGTTATTACCAAAAGTAACATGTCCCTGTATATCTGTAACCGTTCCCAGTCTGCAGTTGTTTCCGAAAACAGAGTTCTCTCTTATCGTAACCCTGTGGCCGGTAGAAAAATTATTACCAAAACGGGATCCTGCATATAAGATAGTGTGGCTTCTTATTAATGCATTTTCGCCGATTATGGTTTCAGGGTTTACATAATCATCTTTAAAATAATAATCATTAAGCGGTTCCCCGATAATACAATCATTAGAAATAATAGAATTATCGCCGATAATCACATTGTCATAGATTACAGTATTGTCACCTATTTTTACATTTTTACCTATTTTGGCTTTATCGCTTATTGAGACGTTTCTGTTATTAAATTTCATTGGGGTAATCTTTAAAGTCTTGATAATTTCTAAAATAGTCATCCTCATCATAAAGTTCGGAAGCCAAACATAATAATACTGCACTATGACTGAACTTTATGTCTCTCCATACTAATTTAGGGATATATAAACCTGTATTGGGACTATCTAATACGAAAACCTCTTTTTTACCATCTTTATCTTCCGTATTGAAAGTAATGGTACCCGCTACAGCAACAATGAGTTGTTGAAGATTTTTATGGGCATGTCCTCCACGGCTTACATCCTGTGGAGTATAATAAGTCCAGTATACTCTTTTAATATCAAAAGGTACATCTTTCTGTGCTTCAGAAATAGTAATATATCCCAGTTCAGGTGAACCTATTTTATTCAAATTTATTATATGGGGGCCTTTCATAAAGTTGTTTTTGATGAGATGATAAAACGAATGTTAGAGACAATTATGGTGCTTGTACTTTATATTCAAATTGAGGTCTGGTTACTCCAGGGTAAATATACATGATGTCTCCTACCTTTACATTTTCTACTTCAAATCCGATAAAATTATCAATTCCATATAGAAGAGTTTTTTGATCTTTTCCAAAGTAAAGTTTAAAATAATAATTTCCTGCATTCAGAAGCCCTGTAGGAATATCAAACTCTACAGTATATTCGCCGACTTTTGCGTCTCCTTTTGCTGAAACAAATTTTCCAACATGGAAAATCACCAACTCATCGTAGTTTTTCAATTCAAAGGTTGTGTCAAGTGTAATATCAGGACAATAATTATGAAAAACAAGTTTAACATGCACCCCGGAATCAATATCCAATAATTCTCCTTTAATTGGGGTTACTGAAAACTCTTTAATCCTGATATTTTCATTACCCATAGCTTCATCAAGATTTCCATTATAGGTATAAGAACTTTCTCTTGCGCTGCTTTTTTGATATTCTATAATGGTGCTGAGAATATCACCTTGATAATCAATTTGGCCATGGTTTAAAAGAATTCCTTTTGTACAGAGTTCTTTAACGGCTGTCATATTATGACTTACAAAAAGAATAGTACGGCCTTCTCCTCTCGTTACATCATTCATTTTACCAAGGCATTTTTTCTGAAATTCTGCATCTCCCACAGCCAATACTTCGTCCACAATAAGAATTTCAGACTCTAAGTGAGCAGCAACAGCAAATGCAAGACGCACATACATTCCGGAAGAGTATCTTTTAACGGGGGTGTCAATATATCTTTCAACGCCTGAAAAATCTACGATTTCATCAAACTTTCTTGTAATTTCCTTTCTTGTCATCCCTAGGATGGCACCATTAAGAAAGACATTTTCCCTTCCTGTCATTTCAGGGTGGAATCCTGTTCCTACTTCCAATAGAGAGGCTATTCTTCCGTTGGTATGAATCTGTCCTGTTGTGGGTTTTGTAACTTTACTCAATACCTTTAATAGGGTAGATTTTCCCGCACCATTTCTTCCGATAATTCCAACAGCATCTCCTTTCTCGATTTCAAAATTGATATCACGAAGAGACCATACATATTCAGAATCTCCTTTTGTAGTTCTGTCGTTTGTTTCTCCAATCTTAAGATAAGGGTCTTCTTTTCCCCTTACTTTATGCCAGAATCTGTTGAGGTCATGAGACAGAGTTCCTGTACCGACTTGTCCCAGACGGTATTGTTTAGATATGTTTTCTGCTTTTAAAGCCAGCATGTTTTTTTAATTTAAATATTTGAAAGAAAATAATTACACCGTATCCATAAAAGTTTTTTCAACTTTATTGAATACAACAATTCCTATCATTAAAAGGATAAGAATAATAGCAGTACTAATTCCCAACATGGTAGGAGAAAAGTCTCCAACACCAATCCAGGCATATTTAAAACACTCAAAAATACCGGTTAAAGGGTTATAGTAGGCCAGATTTTTAAAGAATCCCGGTAATGAAGAGACAGGGTATATTACTGGAGTTGCATACATATATAAACTTACTCCAAAACCTAACAGCATTGCCAAATCTTTATATTTTGTAGTAAGGGCAGAAAATATCATTCCAACACCTAATGCAAAAAGCGCCATCAGAAATATAAGAAATGGGGTTGCCAGAATCCAGATATTAGGATGGGCTTCTCCTTTATAGTAATAATAAGCCCACGCAAGGATGAATAGAATAAACTGTACTCCAAACCTCATAAGGTTAGAGATGACGATTGACAATGGGGTAACCAGTCTTGGAAAATACACTTTTCCGAAAATTCCGGCATTTCCTGTAAAAGTGGAGGATGTAGCCAGTAAAGAAGAAGAAAAATAATTCCAAAGAGTAACGCCGGCCAGATAAAAAAGAAGAGGCGGTGCTCCATCTGTTGGGAGTTTCGCAATTCTTCCAAAAATAACCAGATATACGATGGTTGTTAGAATGGGATTGATAAAAAACCATATAGGTCCTAAAATAGTCTGCTTAAAACTGGATATAAAATCTCTCTTTACAAACATATAAACAAGATCTTTGTATTTCCAGACTTCTTTTAGTTTCAAGTCAAATAACGAATGATCTGCACCAATCGTCTCAGTCCACTTCTGTTGTGGTTCATTCATCTGTGTAAGTTTTTGCAAATTTATAATAATTAATTCTTACCGTACCTTTTCGTTTATAAATTTTCATGATAAATAAAACTAAAAATCAACAACTAATATATTGATAATTGATGGTATGAACAAAAACTATTGGCCATAAAGCCAATAGTCTATGATTTTTATAAATTATATTTGTTATTTCCCGATAAGTTGTTTCAGATATTCACCATAGCCGCTTTTGCCATATTTTGCCGCAGTTTCAAGCAGTTTTTCTTCATTAATGAATTTATTCCTGAACGCTATTTCTTCAATACAGCCGATTTTAAACCCTTGTCTTTTTTCTATAACACTTACAAATTCTGAAGCGTCATGAAGAGAATCAAAAGTTCCGGTGTCCAGCCATGCAGTGCCTCTGTCAAGAACTGCAACCTCAAGCTTTTCGTTTTTTAAATAGACATTATTAATATCGGTGATTTCCAGCTCTCCTCTTGCAGAGGGTTTGATGTTTTTAGCAATTTCTACCACATCATTATCATAAAAGTAAAGACCCGGTACTGCATAATTTGACTTAGGGTTTATAGGTTTTTCTTCAATAGAGACAGCTTTTAAATCTTTATCAAATTCTACAACACCATATCTTTCGGGGTCGGCAACGTGATAGGCGAAAACAACTCCTCCATTCGGGTTTGTTTTATTTTTCAGTAAAGTTCCCATTTCGGAACCGTAGAAAATATTATCACCCAATACCAGTGCAGCAGAATCATTGCCAATAAACTGATCCCCCAAAATAAATGCCTGTGCTAAACCATCAGGGCTTGGCTGTACAACATATTCTATATTACAGCCAATTTGGGAACCATCTCCCAAAAGTTTGATAAACCCGGCCTGGTCGTGTGGGGTCGTAATGATTAGGATATCCTTGATTCCGGCTAAAAGAAGTGTGGAAAGCGGATAATAGATCATTGGTTTGTCATAAACAGGCATCAGCTGCTTGCTTACGGCAATGGTTAGAGGGTAAAGTCTTGTTCCGGAACCTCCGGCTAATATTATTCCTTTCATTTGGTGGTGCGTATTACGCTTATTTTCTTTTGTGTTATAAATTGATTTTTATTTTGCTATTTCAGGATTGCTCCTTCCATAGCTAAGACCTTTAGCTGTATTGTTTGCTGTAGTAATCCTGATAATTTCCGGAAGTTACATTTTCAAGCCATTCTTTATTTTCAAGATACCAGTCTATAGTTTTTCCCAGCCCTTCTTCAAAAGTCACTGATGGTTTCCAGCCTAAATCTTTATTTAATTTCGTGGCATCAATAGCATAACGTTTGTCATGGCCGGGTCTGTCCTTTACAAAAGTGATCAGTTTTTCAGAGTAGCCTTCCGGTCTTTCCAGCTTTGCATCCATTTGCTTGATCAGTTCTTTTACAAGATCAATATTCTGCCACTCATTGAATCCTCCGATATTGTAAGTCTCACCAGTTTTTGCTTCCATAAAAATTTGATGAATTGCTTTGGCGTGATCAATTACAAATAACCAGTCCCTCGTATATTTTCCATCACCATAAATAGGAAGAGGTCTTTCGTTGATGATATTTGAAATACAAAGAGGAATCAGTTTTTCAGGAAAATGATTCGGACCATAATTATTAGAACAGTTGGATACGATGAAAGGCATTCCGTAAGTATTTCCGTAAGCCCTTACCAAATGGTCAGAAGCTGCTTTTGAAGCAGAATACGGAGATTGTGGGTCGTATGGAGTTGTTTCTAAAAAGAATCCTGTTTCACCCAGACTTCCATATACTTCATCAGTAGAAATATGGTAGAACAGGTTGGTTCTTTTTTCATCCGGGAATCTGCCATGGGTGTGGTCAGGGTTTAATGTCCAGAACTCTTTACAGAGATTCAGAAGATTGGCTGTTCCGTTTACATTGGTGTTAATAAACGCCATCGGATCGGTAATACTTCTGTCTACATGACTTTCTGCCGCCAAATGTACTACAGCATCGGGATTATATTTTTCAAAAACCTTTCTGAGTTCTTCCGGGTTTGTGATGTCTGCTTTTTCGAAAACGTAATTGGGCTCATTTTCAATGTCCTTTAAGTTTTCAAGATTTCCGGCGTAGGTGAGGGCATCAAGATTGATGATCTTTGTATCCGGATTGTTTTTTACAAATTCTCTTACAACATGGGAGCCGATGAATCCGGCACCTCCTGTAATGATAATGTTTTTCATTTGTTTATTTTGAGATGGTCTTTCTTCCTATACTTTTATAATGAAATCCGTTTTGTTCAGGGATTTCCAATGGGTACATATTTCTGCCGTCGAAAATGACTTTGTTTTTCATTTTTTTAGCCATAAGCTCAAAATTAGGATTTTTAAACTCCGGCCATTCGGTGGCGATAAATAATGCATCAACATCTTCCAATGCGTCATACATTCCTTTGGCATATTGTATTTTGCTGCCAAGGAGTTTCTGAACATTGCTTTCGGCAACAGCATCATAGGCTATAATCTCTGCACCCTTTTCCAATAAAAGAGCAATATTATCTAAAGATGAAGCCTCTCTGATATCATCTGTGTTTGCTTTGAAGGCAAGTCCCCACATGGCAATTTTCTTTCCTTCTATATTTCCACCGAAATACTTTTCGATTTCTGATACTAGAATTACTTTTTGACTAGTGTTTACATTTTCAGTAGCTTCAAGGATCTGGAAATTAAAATCTTCCTGTTTTCCGGATTTTATAAGAGCTTTTACGTCTTTAGGAAAACAGCTTCCTCCATATCCGATTCCCGGGAATAAGAATCGATGTCCGATTCTGTCATCACTACCCATTCCCAGTCTTACCTTATCTACATCTGCACCTACTTTTTCGCAGTAGTTTGCAATTTCGTTCATAAAGGTAATCTTTACTGCCAAAAATGAATTCGCAGCATATTTTGTAAGCTCCGATGATTTCTCATCCATAAAGATGATTGGAATTCCCGTATTGGTAAAAGGCTGATAGATTTTAGACATGATGTCTTTTGCTCTTTCTGAGCTGGCACCTACAACTACTCTTGAGGGATTCATAGAGTCTTCAACAGCAAAGCCTTCTCTTAAAAATTCAGGATTTGAAACTACATCAAAAGGAAGGTTGGTTTTGGAAGAGATTGTTTCTCTTACCCTGTCCGCCGTTCCTACGGGAACCGTACTTTTATTGACAACAACTTTATATTCTGTCATCATCTCGCCAATGTTGTTGGCTACCTGAAGTACATAAGATAAATCTGCAGAGCCGTCTTCTCCCGGAGGAGTTGGTAATGCCAGATATATGACTTCGCTTTTGTCTAAGGCTTCTTTAAGATCGGTAGTGAAAAATAATCTTTCAGACTGAATGTTTCTTAAAAACATCTCTTCAAGGTTCGGCTCATAGATGGGAACAATGCCGTTTTTCAAACCTTCTACTTTTTTTTCATCAATATCAACACAGTATACTGAATTGCCAAGTTCTGCCAGAGTAGTTCCTGTAACTAGTCCTACATAACCTGTTCCTACAATCGTTATATTCAAAATGTTTGTTTTTAAATTCTAAAGACAAAAGTAATAAAAATCCTGTGACATATTCTTTTAAATTATCGTAAATGAATCTGACGCTATTTGCTTGATACTTAAGATAATTTTGTGTTTTTGGAAAAAATGCGTATATTTGCAATGGATTTACGGGAAAAAATGGGAAGGCTTCGGAAGAAAGCCTTTTTTCGTACTGTAAATCAAGATAAAATTATATGGAGTTTAGAAAAAGAATTGACGAATTGTTAAATGAATTCCTTGAGACCAGAAAAGATCTGTTTCTTATTGATCTTAAAATTTCTGCAGGGGATGATATTACAGTGATTTTAGATGGTGATAACGGAGTTTCGCTGCAGGACTGCCTTGATGCAAGCCGTGCAATAGAATTCAATATGGATCGTGAAGAGCATGACTTCAGCCTTCAGGTAATGTCTGCAGGATTGAGCGAACCATTATCCACACCAAGACAGTTCGGTAAAAACATTGGAAGAGAGATTGAGGTAATGCTGGAGGATTCTTCTAAAATAGAAGGAGAATTGTCAAAAGTAGATGATGAAAAGATCACACTTACTTTGCGTTACCGTAAGCCGAAAGATATCGGAAAAGGAAAAGTAGATGTAGAAGAGGAGAAAGAGATTGCTTACTCCGAAATCAAGAAAGCATTAGTAGTAATTAAATTTTAAAAAGAAAAAAGAATAGATGGATAATATAGCGTTGATTGAATCCTTTGGTGATTTTAAAGACGAAAAGGGGATCAGTAAAATTGATCTTATGGCAATTATTGAAGATTCACTGAAGACTCTTTTGAGAAAAAGATTTGATTCGGATGATCATTTTGATGTGATTGTAAACCCGGATAAAGGAGATTTTCAGATATTTTTAAATAAAACAATTGTAGAGGACGAAATGTCTGAAGATGATGATTTGGAGATTGAAATTTCTGAAGCAAAGAAGATTGATCCTACCTTTGAAGTAGGTGAGGACTTTACAATGGAAATTCCTGTTGCACAGTTGGGAAGAAGAAATATTCTTACCCTTAAGCAGATTCTGGCTACAAAACTTCAGGAGCACAATAATGCAATGCTGTACGAGCAGTTTAGAGATAAAATTGGAGAAATAGTTGTAGGAGAAATCCACCATATCCGTCACAAGCATGTGATTTTGCTGGATGATGAAGGAAATGAATTTATTTTACCAAAAGAAAACCAGATCCCATCCGATTTCTTTAAAAAGGGTGAGAATATCAGAGCTATTGTTGAAACAGTAGACTTTAAAGGTTCTAAACCGCAGATTATTATTTCCAGAACTGCACCTAAATTCCTTGAGAAATTATTGGAGCTGGAAATTCCTGAGATCCAGGACGGAACAATTATGCTGAAAAAGGTAGTAAGAATTCCTGGTGAAAAGGCGAAGATTGCAGTAGATGCTTATGATGACAGAATTGATCCGGTAGGTGCCTGTGTAGGTGTTAAAGGATCTAGAATTCATGGGGTTGTAAGAGAGTTGAGAAATGAGAACATCGATGTTATTCAGTGGTCTAAAAACCCTGAGATTTTGGTGAAGAGAGCTTTAGGGAATGTTACTGTCAATAAAATTGACATCAATGAGGATCAAAACTATGCACTAGTATATACTCCTGTTGAAGAGATTTCTAAAGTAATTGGAAAACAAGGACAGAATATTAGACTGGCTTCTTGGTTGTCAGGATATGAAATTGATGTATACAGAGAGTCCAGCGAGGATGACGATGTTGAATTGAGAGAATTTAATGACGATATCGAGCAGTGGATTTTGGATGAGTTTAAGAAAGTAGGACTTACAACTGCAAAATCAGTATTAGATAAAGAAACTGAAAGTCTTTTAAATATGGTAGACCTTGAAGAAGAAACAATCGAGGAGGTAAAACGTATTTTGAGAGAAGAATTTGAAGATTAAGATTTAAATAAATTTTAATAAACAGTAAAAAGGAAATACTTTAATTTTAAAAATTAAAAAACAGTAAATAATATAGATGCCAAAAATTAGATTAAATAAAGCGGTTAAGGAATTCAACATTTCGATGTCCAGATTAGTAGAGTTTTTACAATCAAAGGGTATTGAAGTTGAAAGCAATCCTAACGCTCAATTGGAAGAATCGGCATATTCTGCATTGGAAGCTGAGTTTGCTAAAGATGGCGAACAACGAAAAGCTTCCCATGAGGTGGTAATCACTAAAGTTCCGGAAGAAAAACTGGAAATTGAAGAGAAGAAAACCCCTGAAGTGATAAGAGCTAAAGCAAATAAACCAGAAACTAGAATTTTAGGTAAAATAGATCTAGAACCTAAGAAGCCTGAAGTTGAGGAAGCTCCTGCAGCTCCTGTGGCTCCTGTTGCAACACCGGTTGAAGAAAAGAAAGAAGAAATCGTGAAAGAAGAACAGCCGGAAGTTAAAACAGCTCCTGAAAAACAGGAATTCAAAGTGTTGGATAAAATTGATTTGTCTCAAATAGAATCTAGAAACAGACCTGTGAAAAAAGACAAGCCAAAAATGGAGGAGAAAAAAGAAGAAGTTAAACCAGTGGAACCAGTAAAAGAAACTCCAAAGCCAGCTGTTGTTGAGGAGAAAAAAGTGGAAACTCCAAAAACTGAATCTGAGCCTGAATCTCAGGAACCTCAGAAAATTGAGACGGTATATCAAAAACTTGACGGTCCTAAGATCGTAGGAGAAAAGATCGACTTGACTCAATTTGCACCAAAACCAAGTTCTGGAGCAAAAAAGAAAAGAAAGAGAATTGAAAAACCTGGTGGCCAGAATAACCAACAAGGTCAAGGGAACAATCAAAACTCAGGAAATAATAATAACCAAGGCGGACAAGGTCAAGGCCAAGGAAACCGTCCACATAACAACAACGGTGGACAAGGTGGAAACCGTCAAGGTCAGGGAGGACAAGGAAATCGTCCTCAAGGTCAGGGCGGCCAGGGCCAGGGCGGAAACCGTTTTGGAAATAACCAAGGTGGTGGAAACCGTCAGGGACAAGGTGGTGGCGGCTTCAAAAAAGGCGGCCAGAACAACAGACCTGGACAAAGAGTTATGCCAGTTGAACTGACTGACGAACAAGTTAAAAACCAGATCAAGGAAACATTAGAAAAACTTACTAATAAAGGAGGTAAATCTAAATCTGCAAAACACAGAAAAGACAAAAGAACTTTCCGTAGAGAGCAGGATGAGCGTCAGCAGGAGCTTGAGGCACAAGACAGAACTCTTAAAGTAACAGAATTCATCACTGTAGGTGAATTGGCAAGTTTGATGAATGTTTCTCCAACTGAAGTAATCTCTGCTTGTTTCTCACTAGGTGTAATGGTTACCATGAACCAAAGGCTTGAAGCTGATACTTTATTATTGGTAGCAGATGAGTTTGGTTATAAAATTGAATTCTCAGATGCCGATCTTGAAGAAAGCGACAGCGAAGATGAAATCGACAGTGAAGAAAGCTTAGTATCAAGAGCTCCAGTAGTTACTGTAATGGGACACGTTGACCACGGTAAAACTTCATTATTGGATTATGTTAGAAAAACTAACGTAATTGCAGGTGAATCCGGAGGAATTACTCAGCACATCGGTGCTTATAACGTGAAACTTGAAAACGGTCAGAGAATTACATTCTTAGATACTCCTGGTCACGAAGCCTTTACGGCAATGAGAGCGAGAGGTGCACAGATCACAGATATTGCAATTATTGTAATTGCTGCCGATGATGATGTAATGCCACAAACGAAAGAAGCAATTGCTCACGCTCAGGCGGCACAGGTACCAATGATTATTGCAATCAATAAAGTTGATAAGCCAAATGCAAACCCTGATAACATTCGCCAGCAGCTTTCAGGCTTAAACCCACCGGTTTTGGTTGAAGAATGGGGAGGAAATGTTCAGGCGCAGGAAATTTCAGCTAAGTTTGGTAATAATGTAGACGTATTATTGGAGAAAGTTTTATTACAAGCTGAAATGCTTGAACTAAAAGCAAATCCGGACCGTACAGCAAATGGTGTTGTTATTGAAGCATCTTTAGATAAAGGTAGAGGTTATGTGGCAACTATGTTGGTACAAACCGGAACCTTAAGAGTAGGAGACTATGTGGTAGCTGGTAAAAACCATGGTAAAGTAAAAGCTTTACTTGATGAAAGAGGGAAAAACCTTGCAGAAGCAGGTCCTTCAATTCCTGCAACAATCTTAGGTTTAGATGGAGCACCAACAGCTGGTGATAAATTCCGTGTATATGCTGACGAAAGTGAAGGTAAGGCTATTGCAAACAAGAGAGAACAGCTTCAGAGAGAACTTTCTATCAGAACGAAAAAACATACAACGCTTGAAGAATTAGGTAGACGTATTGCTTTAGGAGAGTTCAAAGAATTGAATATTATTCTTAAAGGTGACGTGGATGGTTCTGTAGAGGCACTTTCTGATCAGTTACAGAGATTATCAACAGAGGAAATCAGTGTTAAAATTCTTCACTCAGGTGTTGGACAGATCACTGAATCTGACATCAATTTAGCAGCAGCATCAGATGCAATTATTATTGGATTTAACGTGAGAGCGGGTGCTAATGCAAAAGAACTTGCAGACCGTGAGGAAATTGAAATCAGAACATACTCTGTAATCTATAAAGCAATAGATGAGGTAAAAGAAGCAATGGAAGGAATGCTTTCTCCGGAAATTCAGGAGCAGGTAATTGGTAATGTTGAAATCCGTGAGGTATTCAAGATTTCTAAGGTTGGTTCAATTGCCGGATGTATGGTTCTTACCGGAAAAGTTACAAGACAATCGAAAGTACGTCTGTTAAGAGATGGTATTGTTAAATTTGACGGTGAACTTGAAAGTTTGAAACGTTTCAAAGACGACGTTAAAGAAGTCACAAAAGGCTACGAATGTGGTCTGAACCTGAAAGGGTATAATGACATCGAAATCGGAGATATTCTTGAAGTTTATGAAGAAGTAGCTGTCAAGAAAAAACTGAAATAATACTTTCAGATAAGATATAAAGCAGGCATCTCAGATGCCTGCTTTTTTAGTATAATAGTTTTAATATTTTTAATTCTGATTCAAAAAAGTAACAAGTTTTATCAAGTCTTCTTCCTTATCAAACTTTACTTTATTTGATTTAAAGAAAGTGCTTAAGCTATCCTTTTTATCTGGAAACTGCTCAATGATTTCTTTTGAATTTTTAGGTTTCTTTATAAAGCCTTTGTCTGTTTTGATATAGTATACTGGGTCAAGTGTCTTAAAGTTTGCAGGCTTGTCACTGGCGTAGCCATTAGGAGCAGGTATATAATCAATAAATTTAGTTTTAATCTTTTTAAACAATAAATTTTTGCCATTGACAAGTTCGTAGAAATAACCACTTAATTCATCTGAAGTGTCTAACAATACAAGTGTTTGCTTAGGAGATGAAATTTCTATTCTTGCATGGTTTTGACTTTTAGGTAGTGCTAAAACCTGATCGTCTTTTTTGAATTCTATCTCATCGTTATAGCTGTTATACCTTACTTGAGTTTGCTCATCAGATGTACCGGAAATTTTAGCTTTTGCAAAAATTTTATTGGGATATGGAGTTCCTAGAATGTCATCATAATTTAGCACTTTACCAGATGATGATTGTAGTGTATAATATATAGGCTGAGTTCCTACACTATAATTTTGAGAAACTATCTGTTGCTGTGAAAAACAAAAAACACTGAGTAGTGAGAATGTGGATATGGTAATTTTTTTCATAGTATAATGATTTATTTATTTATTGATTATTGTTACCAAATGTATAAAATATATTGTTAAATATGGCACATTGCCTGTTTTTTTGCAAATATAAGTCGGTGGTATTAAGTGGCTTAAATTAGTGAAATATTTTATTTTTTTAGAATACTTGTAATAGGAGCAGGTTTTTTATGAAAACACCTAATTTAGATTTATTATAAATAATATTTGGCTCTTTATTTATTTACTGTTAAAAACATTGTTTTACGTGTTTTGTTTTAAATTTTAGGTTCTTGAAATCATTGAATATTATGAATCTTTATTATAGTTGTTGAATAATAAGAATATACAGCAATGTAAGAGTCATTTCCTTGCAAATGAAAATTTGCATGTGTTAATATTTATTAACATATTTGCGAATTAAATATATTAAAATTTGTTAATATGAATGTTAAATTACGTGTATTAAGCGCTGGAGCATTGTTCTTTCTAGGACAGGTAGCTTTTGCGCAGACGGCTAAAAAAGATACTACATCTAAAATAAAGCAAATCGACGAGGTCGTTGTGCTTGGGTATAGTAAGACTGCTACTAAAGCTAAATCAACAGCAGCATCAACTACCATATCTGAAAAAGTTTTAGAAGATCGTCCAAATGCCTCTTTTCTAAATTCATTACAAGGAGCTGCTCCTGGTATTACCATTAACTCTAGTTCAGGTTCACCTGGTTCAGGTAGAATTGATGTTAGAGTAAGGGGTATTGGATCTCTTAACTCAACTATGGATCCGTTGTATGTAATCGATGGTATGAGTACAAATGGAACTCAGTTTAGAAACCTAAATCCTGATGATATCGCTACGATCTCTGTTCTTAGAGATGCTGCTGCAACGTCAATCTATGGTAACAGAGCTGCAAATGGGGTTGTTATTATTACAACGAAAAATGGTACATATAATAGTGGAATGAAACTTTCATATGGTTCCACTATTGGTTTCTCTGCTTATCCTAATCACGATTATAATCTGGTAAATGGTAGTCAGTATAGAAGTTTGCAAAATGAATTTGTAAATGGACCAGATGAACAATATTCACCTGAAGAGGTTCAAAATGCACCTAATACAGACTGGAAAAAACAGTATTTCCAGACTGGGATGACCCAACAACATAATCTGGGAATGACCTTTGGTGGGAAAAATATCTCAGTTTATTCATCATTAGGGTACTTTGATATGACAGGTATCGTGAAGTCAACAGACTTTAAAAGGTTTAGTTTTAGGAATAACATCAATGGTAAATCAAATGATGGAAGATTTACATATGGAAGCCAGTTGGCTGTTGGATATTCAAAGAGACATCAGCTAGATCAGGAAACAAACGTTGCAGGTTTAGTGGCAAATCCACTTCAAAACCCATTGTTTAGTTCAATATTAGCTAGACCAGATTTGGAACCTAATCCGTATACAAGAGGATCTGATATGTATAAGGCAATTGGTGCAGGATATAGTGATAGAATTCCATGGGTTACTCAAGATATTATCAATGGAGGTGTACAAAACGTATATACTGAGACCAGTGTTTTAGCAAACGTTAATTTTGCATATAAACTTACTGATTATTTAACAGTAGGCCATAAATCTGGTATTGATTTCAAAGAATCTGACAGAGCTTTTGCACGTGCACCTTATGGATACTTGGCATTGGTTGCTAAAGCTGGGAATGACCCATATGGAGGTATTGAAGTACTGAATAATGTTAAAGATTTTAATATTAACAGTATTACGAATTTAACATTTAATAAATCTTGGGGAGATCATACATTAGAAGTTGGAGCATATTTAGATTATATTAAGGCTCACTACAGAACAAAACAGTATCAGCAGAACGGTCTAAATCCATTGACATGGGTATTAGGAGCAGGTACGGGTTATGTTCCTTACAGTACTACCACTCCTACTTTATATGTGCCGAATGTTACTGCACAAAACGTTAATGCAGGTGCATTAGCTTATTTTGCTACTGCAGATTACGATTATGCTGGTAAATATGGTTTTACTGGTATGGTAAGAAGGGATGGTGCATATAGATTCTCAAAAGAGAACAGATGGAATACATTCTGGGCTGTCTCAGGTAGATGGAATATTGATAAAGAAGCATTTATGGAGGGATCCGTTTTTGATATGTTAAAACTAAGATCTTCTTATGGTACTCAAGGTAACCAGAACTTAGGAATTACAGCAAATAACTTAAATCCTCTTGTGAACCCGGCTACAACGACTTTATTTAGAAATGTTTACCAGACATCAACAGCTTATTTGAACCAACAAGGTTTATCAATGACTGTTCTTGGAAACCCTGATGTTCGTTGGGAAACTCAAAAAATGTTTAACGTAGGTTTAGACTTTATTGCATTTGATAGAAAATTAGAAGGTAACTTCGATTACTATATCAAAACTACCAACAATTTATTTAATAAATTGAATACTTCAGCGGCATCTAATGGGGTATTTACTATTGATGGTAATAATGGTAGTATGAGAAATAATGGTGTTGAAGGTAGTTTACGATATAATATTTTAAACAAAGGCGATTTTAGATTATCTGTTTTTGCTAACGGATCATTTAATAAAAATAAGATTCTTGAATTGCCATATGGATATTCTCCGACAGATAACGTAAATGCTGCAGGGTCATTAGCTTTCCAATGGAACCTTATCCGTTATGCAGGTGTGAATAAGGAAACTGGAGAAATGCAGTTTTTAGACAAGAATGGTAATATTACTGAAACCCCTAATGATAGTGACAGAGTATTAACTGGAAAATCATTTTATCCTAAATATCAAGGTGGTTTTGGTCTAAATGGTTCATTCAAAGGTGTTTTTGCTGATGTTTTATTCTCATGGCAAGCTGGTGGATGGCAGTATGATAACCTATATCAGTGGTTAGTTGATCCAAATAGTATCGGTACAGGTAATAATGTAAGTGCAGATTTACTTGATTCTTGGACTCCTGATAATAAAAATGCAAGCCTTCCGTCTATTACTGCTACTAATACAGGGGCTGATGGAAGTTCTGACAGATACTTATATAAAACAGACTTTATTAGGCTAAAAACTATATCAATTGGGTATTCTTTCCCTAAAGCTAGTTTAGAAAAATTACCTATTAAAGGACTAAAGCTATTTGTTCAAGGTGAGAACTTGGTTACTTGGAGTAATTGGAAGGGGCTTGATCCAGAGCCAGTTACTGATTTCTCATTAAGTACTTATCCTAACCCTAAAACATTCTCTATCGGTTTCAACGTAGAATTTTAAAATTTAAAAAATGAAAAGAAATATAATAAAATTATTATTCATTGCAGGAACATTAGCAGCATTACCTGTGCTTAATAGCTGTAGTGATGCTATAGATGCAGTTCAGCCAGGTCAATTGGATGATTCAGAGGCTATTGCTACGATTGATGGTATGCAGGCTTTCCTTATCGGAAGTGTATATGGTACCTTAGAAACGGCTAATGAAGTGTATTTATCATCTGTCATTACTGATGAAGTTAAGCCGGGTGATGGTAGTGGTGGTCAGGAATTTCAATTGCACCGTTTCATTGTGAGTGGTGGAGTTGGGACGTATCCAGAGTTAATTTGGCAATCTCATTATAGAACGATTAATAGAATCAATAGATTGTTAGAAGGGGCAAGCAAAATTACACCTAATGGTGCAGCAGAAACAGCTAGTTATAATAAAATTGTTGCACAAGCCAGAGCTATCAGAGCTTTCTGTTATCTTGAATTAGAAACTTACTTCTCTACTAATATGGCAGATGAAAATGCATTAGGGGTTATTTTAAGTGATAAAGTAGATGAAGGAAACTTTGTTCAAAGACCTAGAGTTAGTAATAAAGATATTTATACGCTTATAAACAATGATCTTCAGTCTGCCAGAAATGCATTCACGCAATTTGACACATCTGCTAGTGCTGCGGCAAAATCTGATGCAAATAAATATTATGTAGGAAAAAGCTTTGTTAATGCTGTAAGTGCAAGATTTAATTTGTATAGAGGAAATTATGCACAGGCAAAAATAGATGCACAGGCTGTAATTGATGCAACTACAGGTGTTAGTGGTGCTTCTTTTAGTTTAACTGCTGGGACTCCAATTCTACCTACAGTTATACCTCCAGCTGTACCTCCAGCAATTGGTACTGCAGCTTGGAATAGTGCATTCTATAGTACATCAAATTCATTTAATCCATACAGGAATTTATGGGATGATAAAGATGGATTTAGAGGCGAAACAATTTTCTCTTTAGGTAGACAGGCTACCGGAGCTAATGGTATCGCTATAGGGTCAAGATATAATTTGAATAACTCAAGTGTTACTGGTACACCATGGTGGTATTTAGGGCGTAATTTGTATAATATTTTAACAGGTTTACAGAACGATGTTAGAAGATATGCATTTATTGATCCTTCAAGTACTCCAAATCCTAACTATCAGGCTCCTGGTGTTAATACTAGATTAGATAAACTGATCGTAGATAAGTATCCGGGTAAAACTGGTAGTAATACCAGAAATGATATTAAGTCTTTACGTCTTTCGGAAATGTATTTCATTTTAAGTGAAGTTGCTGCTAATGCTGGAGATTTTACTGGCGCTGCAAACTACATTAAAGCAATTAGAGATGCCAGAAATACACAAGGAACTGCAACAACTGCTCCTGTTTATGCTAATGCAACAGCTGCTTTTAAAGATATTCTAAATGAAAGAAGAATTGAACTTAGTTTTGAAGGGCATAGATATATAGATCTGAAAAGACTTGCTGTGAAAGCTGGCGTTTCAATGGATAGACATTCAACAGATGATATCGTTGATGTTTCTAATCTTACGAATGGTGATTACAGATATACATTACCAATTCCAAGTAGTGAAGTTGCTGGTAATGCAAGTGTACAGCAAAACCCTGGTTATTAATCATACAATAATCATTTGATATAGAACCCCTGCTCAAAGCAGGGGTTTTTTATGTCCTTTTATTTCTTATTTTTGCTGTACAATAATGAATAATGAAGTACATCCTTTTCATACTCTTCTCTTTAAGTTTTGTAGCCAGGGCTCAGGTCGTTAATAAAGCTGAGACCAAGCCTCAACCTAAAAAAGAAGATACCCTTGTAATAGATTCCGGGAAGAAAGATTCCCTGAAAATTTTTAAGCCTACTATTAATGATTACCAGTATCAGACTCAGTTTTCTGAAAAGAAAGTTTTTGATACCGTAATGACTTTTGATAAAACCTATATCTTTTCACAACAAAATAATAAAGATAACTTCGGAAGAATACAGACAGCCAATATAGGATCCGGTTTTAACCCTCTTGTATTTGAGGTGAATGATGAACAGAACCTTTCTTTACTGCCATCCAATAAATCTTATATGATTATTGGAGCAAATGACGTAAAATATTATGATGTAAAAACACCTACCGCTACATTTGTTTATCATAATGCAATGCGAAACGGCGCGGCTTTAAGCTCTACTTACACTCAGAATATTGGGAAAAGATTCAATTTTGCTCTTGAGTATATGGGACTCCGTTCTCAGGGACTTTACAGAAACTCATTAGCAGCGAATAACAATACTTTATTTTCAGGTCACTATACTTCAAAAAGCGGAAACTATGAAATTTTCGCTCACTATCTTCATCAGAATGTAAACAATCAGGAAAGTGGAGGTATTACAGAAGATAATCTGTTTATGAATGGTGACAGTAATTATAGCAACAGACAAAATGCTCAGGTAAACCTTGCATCAAGCAGCTCACAGTTTTCTTACAGAAGATACTATCTGAGTCATCAGTTTACTCCTTTCAATTCCGGGAAATTTCCTTTCAGTATAAGACATGTTATTTCTCATCAGGGGAATAAATATTATTATAACCAGACAGCTTTGGAGCCTTATTGGTATGATGATCCTGCTGAATTGGTTGATGGTTTTCCATTGACCACAAAAAAATATTCTGAAAACTTCAGTAATACGGTTAGTTTAATTTTTAATAATGAAAAATTCAAACTGGATGCTGGTGTGCGTTATCAGATGATCAAATTGGGAATAAGAGATGTTGTTGCCCTTAATGGCGTTCCTTTTCCTGGTGAGCTTAAAGAAAACAGAATAGGAGCTGTAGGAAATCTACAGGTAAAACTTTGGGATAAAATTCAATTGAATTCATTCCTGGAATTTTCAAACGGAAGCCAGTTTAAGAGCTACCTGAAAACAACCAATAATCTGAAGTTCGAGCCTATTAAAGATTATTTCGTTAATGCTAAAGTAAATTTCCAGAGTGCATACCCGTCGTTTAATTACTTATTGAATACGTCTGTTTACAATAATTTTAATTACTATCTGGAAAATGCAAAGAATCAGTCTGTGATGGAAGTTGGGGGAAGTATCAATTTGAAATGGTTTAAAACTGAGATTTTTGCCAACTATTTCAGAATAGATAATTATACTTATTTTGACAGCAATGGAAGCCCGAAGCAAAGTGATAATTCCGTGAATATTTCTCAAATCGGAGGCGATGCTACATTCAGCTTCAACAAATTCCATTTGAATACAAGGGTGCATTTCCAAAATACTTTAACCAATAAAGAATTACTCCCTATGCCAGGCTTTATTGGTAGAGCCAATTTCTTCTATCAGACACAGGCATTCAAAAAGGCAGCAGAAATTCAGGCAGGGATTAAAGTATATTACTTCTCTAAATTTGCGTCAAGAGATTATTTCCCTGTTCTTAATGAATATATCCTTCCCAGAGCAGATTCATTTTCAATTGGAGGACAGCCTATCGCCGATGTTTATATTAATATGAAGGTGAAAAAGATGTTCTTTTTCATAGAAGGTCAGCAGATAGGAACTGTTATTTCCAATAACAAAGCATATGCATTTCCACACTATCCGGTATACGATTTCAGATTGAATATCGGAATTGTGTGGTATTTGTTCAACTAAAAACTGTAAAGGTTGAAAACAATAAACAAAATATCATTCAACGATATAGAAAGCATCCCTCAATTGGTAAAAGATTTTTTGAATCAGAAAATTGAGGGTTTTGAAAATAATACATTTTCTTTAGATCATCTTAAACAACAGATTCATCTGAAAAAAGACTCTTTTTCATCAGGGAAGAGAAACATTTTATCAGAGGTGTTTGAAGGCCAGCTTTCAAGTCTTCCCCTTTCTTCAAAGCAGAGAGAAAGTCTTGAAAATCTTAAACTGTCCAATACATTTACTATTACAACAGGGCATCAGCTGAATCTGTTTTCGGGACCTGTTTTCTTTGTCTATAAAATTCTTCAGACTATAAAGACATGTACCTATCTGAAAGAAAATTTTCCGGATTTTAATTTTGTTCCGGTATATTGGATGGCTTCAGAAGATCATGATTTTGCCGAGATCAATCATTTTAAAACCGAGAATAATTATTATGAGACCAACGAGAAATCGGGTGGTCCGGTAGGGAAAATTGAGATCAGTGATACCTATTTTATTTCTGAATTTGAAAAAGAATTCAAAGATTCTATTTTCGGGACAGAACTGATCTTAATGATGAAGGAAGCCTATAAATCAGGAAATACTTTAACGGAAGCAATTAGAATTCTTGTGAACCGCCTTTTTTCAGAATTCGGACTTTTGATTCTGGATGGAGACTCTAAAGAACTTAAAAATCAAATGAAGGAGATCTTTAAAGATGAGCTTCTTCATTTCAGTTTACAAAAAACATCTGAAGATAAAGTAGATTTTCTGACAGAGAAATATGGAAAGGTTCAGGTAAATCCCCGTGAAATTAACCTATTCTATCTTTCTGAAACCAGAGACAGAATAGAATTTAATGGACAGAAATACATCATCGTAGATAAGACCATTCAGTTTACAGAAGAAGAAATTCTGGCTGAATTGGAAAATTATCCGGAAAAATTCAGTCCCAATGCTTTAATGCGCCCCGTATATCAGGAAAATGTACTTCCGAATCTGGCCTATATTGGAGGAAATGCTGAAATTATGTACTGGCTGGAACTTAAAGATTATTTTTCAAAAATTAATATTCCGTTTCCTATCCTGATTCCAAGAAACTCTATGCTTTTTCTGAAAGAGAAAACAATCGGAAAAATTGAGAAACTGGATCTTAAAATAGAAGAGTTTTTCCAGAATTTTACGGTCATTACCAATCATAAAATTTTAAAAGATAATCCGATTTTACAATTACTCGACGAGAAAGAGGAGCTGTTGGTTAGTAGTTTTTCAGCGTTAAGAACTTCGGCGGAAACCACTGAGAAATCTTTCGGAAATATGGTGAAGGCAGAAGAAGTACGTCAATTAAAATCATTCAAAAGAATGAAAAAACGTCTGCTTCATGCTGAGAAAATAAAACAAAATGAGTTGCTGGAAAGGCTTGAAAATCTGTTTTTAGATGTTCATCCAGCCAAAACATGGCAGGAAAGAGTTTACAATTTTAGCGTGTTCTTTTCAGATTATGGTTATTCGTGGCTTGAAAATTGTTTGGAAGAAATGGTGGTTCAAGATTCCAAATTAATAATTGTTGCCATTTAATTTTAAAGAAGTATTTTTGTAAATTATAATTATCGAATATGATAAAGAGGTTTTTTATTCTATCCAGTTTATGTATGGTTTTGGGAGTTTCAGCCCAGAAATCACATACGGTTGTGCAAGGTGATAATCCTTACAACATTGCAAAAAAGTATGGAATGACTGTAGGTGAATTGCTGAAGCTAAACCCAAAACATAAAGATGGCAAACTGGCTATCGGAGATGTTTTAACTATAAAATCAGAGAAAACAGCTACTCCGGTTGTCACAAAAACTGCTCCGGTAGAAAAAGTAACTTCAAGTACAAGTACTTCTTCCACAGGTAAAATTGTTTTACAGCCAAAGCAAACCATCTATGGCATCACTAAACAATACAGAATTTCTGAAACTGATTTAAGAAAACTGAATCCTGAACTGGATTCGCATATGAAAATCGGAGATGAGATCACATTACCTCTTGCCAGCATTAAAAAATACGGAGGAACTCAGCAGGCTGTAACAGGAGAAAAGCATGCAGAGCCTCCAGTTGAAAAAACAATAACTACCATTACTCCTACAGTTGTTACAGCAGCTGCGGAAGGAGAATCTTATGTCATCCAGGCAAAAGACAATTATTACAGAATTACAAAACAGTTTGGAATCAGTCAGCAGGACCTTTTTGCCTTAAATCCGGGATTGGAAGAAAAAGGACTTAAACCTGGTGAAACTATTACAATAAAAACATCCAACAGTAATACAAAAACTGATAATATTGCTGAGCCCGCAAATCCAAAAGCAAAAATGGATTCAGGGAATGAAAAATCAACTACCTCTTCCACGTCAAGCGTTGTTGCAGGAGATGATTATGTAACCTATACCGTTCAGCAGGGAGATACTGTGTTTTCCATTGTGAATAAATTCGGCGTTTCTATAGATGAACTTATTGCTCTTAACCCGGACCTTTCTCATGGGTTGAAAACTGGAATGGTTTTAAAGATCAAAAAACAGGATGCAGCATATATTAAGAAAAACGGTGACGCTCTCAGTGTGATCCTGATGCTTCCATTCGGGTATAGTACAAACGAAACCCAGTACAGGGCAATGGCACTTGACTTTTTAACAGGAGCTAAACTTGCTATTGAAAGAAATGCCAGAGGAGGTCAGAAACTGGATGTCAAAATAGTAGATTCAGGAAATGAAGCATCATTCAAAAACTCTTTGACACAGATCAACCCTGATAATACCGACCTTATTATTGGCCCTTTCTTTAAATCCAATGTAATTGATGTTCTTGATTTTACCAAAAATCAGAAAATCCCGATTGTAGCACCGTTTGCCAACACTCCGGAATTATATAACTACAATAATCTTATTATCGTTGAAACCAACAATCAGACGTATGCTGATAAAATTGTAGAAGAAGTAAAAGGAATTTATTCTGACCAGAAAATATATGTAGTGGCAGATGCTAAAAAAGAAAATGCCAATTACATCAAAGCAGGGCTTGAAAAAGCAGTGAAAAACCCTAATATTATTATTGTCAACTCTCCGGCGGATATTCAGCCTGATCAGAATATGATGACAGGTCAGTCTGCACCGGTTATTGCTATTTTAGCTAATGATGATAATGCAGCAGGGGATGCTTTTGCGAACAGAATCATTGCTATTTCTAAGGAAGTACAGGGGGTGAAAGCGTTCAGTATGTTCTATTCTCCAACTTTTGAGAAAAAAGTTGACGAGCTGAGCCAGGCAAGTCTGGTCTATCTGATGGATAGAAAGATCAATACAGATGGTAGCTTTGAAAAAGAAATTTTGGCCGCTTACAAAAGTAAATACTGTAAAACTCCTCCAAAATATGCTATCGTAGGTTTTGATGTAGTAAACGACATGTTAACCAGAGAAAATAAAAAAGGCGAGATCTTTAAGCAGATGAATAAAGTTCAGACTCAGCTTGCTACAAAATTTGAGTTTGTAAAATCTAAAGCTAACGGTGCTTATGTAAACACTGGTTACAGAGTAATCAGGCTGGTACCTTAACATGATTTATAGCTCTTTAAAAGAATATTGTTAACATTATAGTTATATTTGCATAATATTTAATTTAATACATGAAAGCACTTGTATTTCCAGGGCAGGGTTCTCAGTTCGTAGGAATGGGAAAAGAATTGTATGATTCTAGAAAAGATATTAAAGATCTGATGGAATCTGCCAATGAAATTTTAGGTTTCGACATTCTTTCCATTATGTTTAACGGAACGGATGAGGATCTTAAAAAAACAGAGGTTACCCAGCCTTCAATATTTATACATTCAGTAGCAGCATTAAAAGCCGTAAACGGTCTTGGTGCTGAAATGGTGGCAGGACACTCTTTAGGAGAGTTTTCAGCTTTGGTTGCCAACGGAGTTCTATCCTTTGATGACGGTTTGAAATTAGTTTCCGAAAGAGCAAAAGCTATGCAGGACGCTTGTGATGCCAATCCAAGTTCTATGGCTGCTATCTTAGGCTTAGATGATGCTAAGGTTGAAGAAATCTGTGCACAGATCAGCGGAATTGTTGTTCCTGCAAATTATAATTGCCCAGGACAATTGGTGATATCAGGAGAAACACCTGCAGTAGAAGAGGCTTGTGCAAAACTGAAAGAAGCAGGAGCTAAAAGAGCATTGTTATTACAGGTAAACGGAGCTTTCCACTCACCATTGATGCAGCCTGCACAAGAAAGATTGGCAGCTGCTATCGAAAAAACAAAATTCAGAAAAGCAACGATTCCTGTATACCAGAATATCACGACAACAGCGGTAACGAATCCTGACGAAATCAAACAAAACCTGATTGCGCAGCTTACCGGTCCTGTAAAATGGACACAGTCTGTTCAGAATATGATTAAAGATGGTGCATCCAACTTCGTAGAAGTAGGCCCGGGAAAAACCCTTCAGGGACTAATCAAGAAAATTGACGGATCAGTAGATGCTGCTTCTGCAATCTAATTAAAAGTATATGAACGCGATATTTTCACCGGGCAAGCTTATGCTTACTTCAGAATATTTCGCAATCGACGGAGCTCTTGTCTTAGCGGTACCTACCAAGCTGGGACAAGAGTTTTTTTTTGAAGAAAAAGAAGATGGAAGGTCACTTATTCTTTGGGAAGCTTATCATCAAAACAAATTATGGTTGAAGGCTGTCATTGATTATAAAAACTGGCAGATCTTAGAAACCAATATTCCATCAAGCGCTGAATTTATTGTCAAAACATTAAAGAATGTTCAGCAGCTTTCTGATACTAAATTCAAATCTAATCTTACTTACCACTTAAAGACCAATCTTCAGTTTCCTGCAGACTATGGCCTTGGAAGCAGCTCTACTTTGATGAACAATCTTTCACAATGGGCAGAAATTGATCCTTTTTATCTTAATACAATTAGCTTAGGAGGAAGTGGATATGATATTGCGGTTGCCAAAGAAAAATCTGCAGTTCTTTTCCAAAGCAAACCTGAGATTAAATATGAGAAGGTAGATTTCAATCCTTCATTTAAGAACGAACTGATTTTTATCCATTTAAATCAGAAGCAGGATAGCAGAGAAGGAATCAACTTTTACAAATCAAAAAAGAAGTCTCCGGAATTGGTTAATGAATTTTCGGATATCACAAAAAAAATAATGCTATGCAATGAATTGGAAAAATTTTCCGAATTAATGATGATTCATGAGCGTAAAATTGCTAATTTTCTTGAAATATCCACAGTCAAAGAAAAGTTCTTCTCAGATTGCCCTTCTTTTGTCAAAAGTTTAGGCGCATGGGGGGGAGATTTTGTAATGAGTGCCAAATTTGGGGGCTATAAGAACTATTTTTGGGAGAAAGGTTTTACAACTATTTTTGAGTGGGAAAATATAATTAATTTATAATCAAAGCCTTACGATCCTGTTTTTTTATTTGTCATTCTGACTTATATCAGTATATTTAAACCACCTTTAACAAATAATTAATATTATTTTTGTTGAAGTCAATAAAGAAATAGAAAATATAAGTAAAATGAAAAACACTAAAATCATCCAGGATTTAGAGAAATTAGGGATTAAAGGAAACTATGAAGTAGTGTACAATCCTTCTTATGAAGAATTGTACCAGGCTGAAGTTTCTTCTGAAAATCAGGGATTTGAGAAAGCTGAACTTACAGAATCTGGCGCGGTATCAGTAAAAACAGGAATTTTCACAGGTCGTTCACCTAAAGACAGATATATTGTTCAGGATGATGTTACAAGAGATACAATTTTTTGGGATGGTAAAGTAAATTTACCTACCACTGCAGAAATTTTCGGGTCTTGTAAAGAACTAGTGCTGAACCAGCTTGCTGAATCTAAAAAAATCTATGTAGTAGATACATTCTGCGGAACGAATGCAGATACGAGACTTAAAGTAAGATTTATCGTTGAAGTAGCATGGCAGGCGCATTTTGTTACTAATATGTTCATTCGTCCTTCTCACTATGAGCTTGAAAACTTTGGAGAACCTGATTTCACAGTAATCAACGGTTCTAAAACAATAAACCCTAACTGGGAAGCTCAAGGATTGAATTCTGAAAACTTTATCATGTTTAACCTTACTGAAAAATTACAGATCATCGGAGGTACTTGGTACGGAGGTGAAATGAAAAAAGGTATGTTTGCGATGATGAACTATTACCTTCCATTAAAAGGTATGGCTTCAATGCACTGTTCTGCTAACGTAGGAGAAAAAGGTGATGTAGCTTTATTCTTTGGACTTTCAGGAACAGGAAAAACTACTTTGTCTGCAGATCCGAAAAGATACCTTATCGGTGATGACGAGCATGGTTGGGATAACAATGGAGTATTCAATTATGAAGGTGGATGTTATGCTAAAGTTATCGACTTATCAGAAGAAAAAGAACCCGATATCTTCGCTGCAATCAAAAGAGATGCACTGCTTGAAAACGTTGTAGTAAACAATGGTATTGCTGATTATACTGACGGATCTATTACAGAAAATACAAGGGTTTCTTATCCAATTTACCATATCAACAAAATTGTATTACCTTCTAAGGCTGGTCATGCGAAGAAGATTGTTTATCTTTCTGCAGATGCATTCGGAGTGCTTCCTCCAGTTTCCATCTTGAATGAAGATCAGGCTCAATACCACTTCCTTTGCGGTTATACCTCAAAATTAGCAGGAACAGAAAGAGGAATTACAGAACCACAACCATCTTTCTCACCTGCATTTGGTGAAGCATTCCTTACATTACACCCAACGATGTATTCTAAAACACTGATCGGTAAAATGCAGGAGCACGGAGCTAAAGCTTATTTGGTGAATACAGGTTGGAATGGTACCGGAAAGAGAATTTCTCTGAAAGATACAAGAGCAATTATTGATGCAATCATTGACGGTTCTATTGATAATGCTCCTAAAACTCAGGTTCCAATTATGAACCTTGAGATCCCTACGGAATTACCAAACGTTTCTACAGGTATTTTAGATCCTAGAGATACATATGAAAGCGCTTCAGAATGGGAAGAAAAAGCAAAAGACCTTGCTTCAAGATATATCAAGAACTTTGAGCAGTACTGTGATACTGAAGAAGGTAAGAAATTAGTTGCTTCAGGACCTCAATTACAGGAACAGACTATCTAATAGTTATCTATAACATACAGAAAAGCCTCATCATTGATGAGGCTTTTTTATTAATATTTTTTACAGCTTTCAATCAACTCATTTTGTTCATCCAGTTTTAGGACTGTTGATTTGATTGATTCTTCAGTTAGATGTTTTATGATCATAAAATGTTTTGAAGAAAAGTAAGACCCTTCGTTCAATATTTTATCTAAATATTTTGGAGTAGTGAAGGTCATCCAATATTTTGCTTTGTTGGAAAATTCAATAGTTACTTCTATGGCATCAGATTCAGTATTTTCTATTGTATCCTCTATGTTAATAGAAATTATTTCCGGTTTATTATTTAAACTAAAATAAAACTTCGAATACCATCTCAGCCTTCCTTCATCATTCTGAACCTTTACATTTTCAGCGTTTATTTCTTCAATGATATATAATTTTCTTTTTGTTAATTGCCCGGAATAGAGCCCAATATCTTTACAGTAGATCTTATCCTTTATCTTCATAAATTATTTTCTTACTAACGATAATTATCTGTGGAAATCTGAGCGATCTGTGGGAAAATTATAAATTATAAAATTACTTCAAACTTAATATAGCCAATCTATATCCATCCATCCCGAAACCGGATAAAACTGCATCTGTATTTGCTGCCGTTACAGATTTTTGTCTGAATTCTTCTCTTTTATAAATATTACTGATATGAACTTCTACTTTTGGTTTTCGGATATTCTTTAAACAATCAGCAATAGCATAAGAATAATGGGTAAAAGCTCCCGGATTAATAATAACCGCATCAAAATCATCTTCCTGAAGCCTGTTGATAAGTTCTCCCTCAATATTTGACTGATAATATTTTAATTCATGAGACTCAAACTCGGATTTTAAAATTTCCAAGTAGCTTTCCATAGAAACATTTCCATAGATTTCCGGTTCTCTGGTGCCTAACAGGTTGAGGTTAGGGCCGTTTATTATCAAAACTTTCATACTATAAAATTAAAAACTTTTTTTAATTAAATGATCAAAAATTCACGCACAAATTATCATCTGCTCAAATTGTATTATTATTAATGATATTTATCATGTTTGATAAAATGGTAATGATTATAATCCCTTGCAGTAATGGGTTTTATTAAAATCTTATGTTAATTTTTGAAAATTTATCATGAAAAACAACAAGTCTACTTGTTTTGTAGACTAAAAGTTTTTAGCTTTGCATCCATATTTCGATCGGCTTATAAAGAAAGATGGAGGGAACTGACCCTATGAAATCTTAACAACCTACCTGACGGGCAAGGTGTTACGTTCAGCCTTTTAAGGAAAAATAAGCATTGGGTTTATCGTATTTATCGATGCCCTTTGCTGACTTTTCTGCAAAGGGCAAAATTTTAATATATGATAAATGAAATTGATTATGATTAGTAAAAATTTATTTACTTCTAAGGCTTGGATACCTCCGGTTGCAGCATTTTTTCTAGGCGTGACCAGTGTGAGTGCACAGAATTCCAAGCCGAAAAAAGACAGCCTTCATGAAAAAGAGATTGATGAAGTTGTAGTCGTAGCCTATGGAAAAGCTAAAAGAAACAGTTATACAGGTTCCGTTGCTACAATTTCCAGCGATAAGATTAATAACAGGCCTGTAACGAATATTACAAAGGCATTGGAAGGACAGGTTGCAGGGATTCAAACGACGAGTGCATCAGGACAGCCAGGAGCGGTTTCTACCATTCGGATCAGAGGGATTGGTTCTATAAGTGCTTCCAGTGATCCTTTATACGTAGTAGACGGAATCCCTTTTGACGGAAACCTAAATTCTATCAGTCCAAGTGATATTGAATCTATCAGTGTTTTGAAAGATGCTACGGCCAGTGCGTTGTATGGATCAAGAGGAGCAAACGGGATTATCATCATTACTACAAAATCAGGTAAGAAAGGAGAAGCAAAAGTTAACTTTAATATCAGTCAGGGATTCTCCGGAAGAGCCGTAAAAGATTACGAACAGGTCAATACAGACCAATATTTTCAATTATATTGGGAAGCATTAAGAAACGGATATCAGTCCGGGAAAGTGTCTTCTCAGCAGGCTGCGCAGATGGCAACAGATAATCTTGTTTCTACACTTGGAATCAATCCCTATGGAACAGCTTATCCAAAACCGGTAGGAACCGATGGAAAACTATTACCCGGAGCATCGCCACTTTGGAATGACGACTGGAGAGATATTTTGCAGAGAGTTGCTTCAAGAAATCAAGTAGATCTTGATATCAGCGGCGGAAGCGAAAAAAGTAATTATTTCTTCTCATTGGGTTATCTGGATGATAAGGGAATGGCTATTGAATCAGGATATAAAAGATACAATACCAGATTAAAGATCAATTCTGAAGTAAAAAAGTGGCTGAATGTCGGGGTAAACTTAAGCTATACAAACAGTATTCAGCAGGCACCCACTTCTTCAGATTCCAATTCAAGTAATATCATCAATGCGGCAAGATTCATTCCTTCATTCTATCCTTATTATGAAAGAAATGATGACGGAACTTACATTTTGGGTGCTGATGGAAATCCGATTTATGATTTTGGAAAATACAGACCAACAAGTGCGCTTCAGAATCAGAATGCCGCAGCGACACTGCCATTAGACAAAAACGAAAATAAAGAAGATAACTTTTCAGGGAAAGGATTTATGGAATTTACTTTCTTACCGGAGTTGAAATTCAAGACAAGTTTTTCTGTTGATTTGGTGAATTATAATGGACATTATTACTCAAATCCACTACTTGGACAAGGCGCTGAGATTGGAGGTTCAGTAACGAAAACCAATACCAGAACACTTTCTTATACTACCAGTAATATTTTGACATACGATAAGAAGTTTGGGAAGCACCATGTAAATGCCCTGGCGGGACATGAATTCTATAAATACGATTATCAAACTATTTCAGGAACAAGAAGCCAGTTTTCTCTACCTTATTACTATGAGCCGGATGCGGCTTCTCTACTGGGAAGTTTCAGTGGGAACAGTAATAAATTAAGCTTATTGAGTTTCCTTGGAAAAGTAGAGTATGACTACAATAATACCTACTTCTTGTCTGCATCAGGAAGAGCAGACAGTTCTTCAAGATTTGCAAAGGATAACAGATGGGGAAGATTCTGGTCAGTTGGAGGTTCGTGGAAAATTTCCAATGAAGAATTTGTAAAAAGCCTGAATGTCTTTAATCAGTTGACATTGCGTGCCAGCTATGGAGGACAAGGAAATGATAAACTGCTTAGGCCTAACGGGCAGCCACTTTATTATGCGTATCAGGAGTTGTACAGGTTTATCAGTCTTGGTGGGGAACCGGGGACAACACTTGAAAAAACATCTACCAATAATGTGAAGTGGGAAACGAACCTTAATTTAAATGTAGGATTGGAATTCGCGATTCTGAATAACAGAGTTAAAGGAAATATTGAATACTTCAAAAGAAAAAGCCAGGATCTTCTGTTTAATATGCCGGTTGCACCGTCGTTGGGAATCAGTGATTATCCAGCGAATATCGGAACGATTCAGAATACAGGATTTGAATTTTCATTATTCACAACCCCCATTAAAAATGATAATTTCCAATGGAATGTAGATGTGAATCTGAGTACTTTAAACAATAAAGTTACCAAGTTACCTGGTGGTTCCCTTGTGGTAGGAAGTAAGTTATTAACGGTAGGAGGTTCCGTATATGACTTCTTTATTCCGGAATGGGCTGGGGTAGATCCAAGCAATGGAAAGCCTTTGTGGAAAACGGTTTCTACAGATGCCAGCGGAAATTCAGTAGAAGGAACTACGTCAGAATATTCAAAAGCCACAAAATTGCTGCAAGGTTCTGCATTACCTAAACTGACTGGAGGAATCAGCACGAGCATCAGTTATAAGAATTTTGATTTTTCAGGATTGCTGACATTTAAAATTGGTGGAAAAATTCTGGATACCGACTATACTTCCATCATGCATAACGGCAGTGCCGGCGGACGCGCATGGAGTGCTGAGATGTTGAACAGATGGACTCCGGATAATCCTAATACTGATGTTCCGGGCTTGAGTACTACAACGAATAACTGGACCTCAACGTCTTCCAGATTCTTATACTCCGGAACATATGCGAGGCTTAAAAATGTAAGTTTAGGATATACACTTCCTGAAGATTATTTTGAGAAAATAGGACTTAAAAAATTCAGAATTTATATTCAGGCAGAAAACCTTTTAACCTTCTATAAACATAAAGGAATGGATCCTGAACAGGCTTTGGATGGAACAACCTATTACAGATATCCGGCAATGAGAACGATCACTTTTGGTCTTCAGGCAACACTTTAACCTTTAAAATTGAAACAATGAAAAAATTAAAATATATATCGTTTGCTCTTATCGGATTTTTGTCGCTGACAAGCTGTGAAAGTGAGCTGGACACTGCTCCGACTGATCAGGCTAACAGCGTGGAGGTTTTCAAAACAGCTGAAAGTGCCGAAACGGTGGTGAACGGTACCTGGGCAAAATTTAACAATGACGGAACAACCTATGCTAATATTGGGTATTCCACTGTTTTACGAGCCAGTGATGCAATGGGAAGTGATGTGGCGGTACTAACTAATAAATACGGTTTTGCTTCTACCTATGCTTTTACAGAAATGGTGAACAGTACGGCAAGCAGGCCTTTATTTATCTGGACCATGTTATATTCTACCATCAATAATATGAATAATGTTATTACAAGAATTGACGGGACAGAAGGAAGTCAGGAGAAAAAGAATCAGGTGAAAGGGCAGGCAAAAGCATTACGTGCTTTCTGTTATCTGAATCTTGCCAGCTTTTATCAGTTCAGCTATCTGAAAGATAAGTCAGCATTGACAGCTCCAATTTATACTGAACCTTCTACAACAAGTACAGTAGGGAAGAAGAGAGCAAGTCTTGAAGAGATTTATACTTTAATTAAGAGTGATCTTACCGATGCAGATAACCTGTTGAAAAATTATACAAGAAATAATAAAGATAAGATCAATCGTGCCGTAGTGAATGGGCTTTTGGCCAGAACCTACTTAAATACCGGTGAATGGAGTAAAGCCGCTGCTTCTGCAAAAATAGCAAGAGAAGGTTTTTCTCTGATGGCTCCGGAAAAATATAAGGATGGCTTCAATGACATCAACAATGCAGAATGGATCTGGGGACATGGGCAGACGCAGGAACAATCTGATGCAAGTTATGCATTCCATTATCTGGATGTATCTTCATCGGGAAGCTATTATTACAGCTTTATGGCGGACCCTTATTTTAAAGATCTTTTTGACGCCAATGACATCAGATCCCAGTTGTTTTCATGGGATGGGCAGAAAGGAAGGGAAGGATTGCTGAGATATGCTAAGTTTAAATTTAAACCAACCCTTATTGCAGATATTGTCTACATGAGAGCTGCAGAAATGTATCTGATTGAAGCTGAATCTGAAGCCAGAAACGGAAATGTGCCTCAGGCAGTAGCTGTTTTGAACCAGTTGAAATCTGCCAGAAATGCCAATATTTATAGTGGTTCATTATCACAGAATGATGTGGTAGCAGCAGTTTTAATTGAAAGAAGAAAAGAATTATTTGGAGAAGGTTTCTCCCTTTCAGATATTATCAGAACGCAGGGAACGGTAGTAAGGAAACCGTTTGTAGATGCTGATGGTAAACCGATAAAAGTTCAGATTACTACACCAGAAGGAACCGTGAAAACAGTAGATGGTAGGGGACATTCTGTTCTCGATTTTCCGGATAAATCTGCTTTCACTCCAAATAGCAATTATTATTTATTCAGTATTCCACAAAGGGAATCTGAAAATAACCCAAACTTATAAGAGGACATACTTATAATTAGATTTGATTTTTAGCCACTGCTTTTGCGGTGGCTTTTTTATTAAAAAAACTGTAAGAATGACATTATTCACAATATCTAGAATAGGAATCTAAAAACTTTAATCCATCAAATTTATTGGTAATACTAATTTAAGGTATCATTTCTTTCTTTGATGATATTACAGTATAACTGCATATGAAAAACAAAATCAGAATAGGAATTTTCCTATTCTGATTTAAATATATTAAACTAATCAACCTTTTTCGGGACTAGATAATAAGCTATAACTCGTAGATTACAAATTTATAGTACATTCTATTCAACCAGTAAAAGCTTGATAAGTAAAAAAATAAACAAAGCTACAGGAAACCAGAGGATAAAACCTGTGAGCACGTAAGCTATTTTATATTCAAAGTCATTAAATTTTATGGTATCCAATCTTTTTTTTCTGATAAAGGCAAAAAAGGGTATTGTTAATATAATGAAAAAGGCATATTTCACCAACTTATTATTCATTGAAAATCCCAAAACAGTAGAAATTTTATTGATTATAATAAATACAAAATCTACACTTTGAGGGATTAAAAAAAAAGTATAGAGGGATGTATATATACAAAAAATGAGAATGCTATTCATATAAGCATCGCTATCAGTTTTATTTCGCTTTTTTAAAAACTGATAGATCATAAAAGGTATAAATAAAAAGTATTTCATTTAGTGTGCAAAATTAAACTTTTGGTTATTAATTAATGCCCTTCCCGGATAAATCTGCTTTCACGCCCAATAGCAATTATTATTTATTCAGTATTCCACAAAGAGAATCTGAAAATAACCCGAACTTATAAGAGGACATACTTATAATTAGATTTGATTTTTAGCCACTGCTTTTGCGGTGGTTTTTTAATAAAAACCCGTTGCTAAAAAAGCAACGGGTTTATTTTGAATTATTTAAGGATTACTTATATTCTGGACTTTGTAATAATCGTACTTTTCCCTAGAAATCTTAAAAGAGATGCGATTTTATATAAATCATAATCTATTATCTCTCGCTTTCCATCTAAAACTTTTTGCAAAAATTCCCAATCTTCAATTAAGCTTCCCATTGTTAATTCTTTGGGATTCTTATATGGGTCATATAATTCTTCATCAGTAATATTCCAATACAAGTCACTGTCAAACGCAAAAGAAGTTGAATCATTTAATTTATCTAACTGATTAATTAAAGCCTCAATAAGTTTTTTAATATCTGCTTTTTTTAATTCGGATTTATTATTTTCCATTGGAGCTATTATATTATTCTGGATTAAACCACTCTTTTCTCTTTGCAACTTCTATCATATGAGAAATAGTAATTGGTGGGAGCTTTTTATATTCGGGCTTAATAAATCCAATATTGTGTAAAAAAGCTTTCCATAATGATCCATTTATATATGTAGGGTGAAAGTATGAATCAATGTCTAAAAATCCTTTATTAATATCAAATTTTTTTATAAAATCTTCTAATATAAAAAATGCATCTTCTGATGTAAAATTCTCAGTATTAATAATAGTATTTTTATCAATTTGTTTTAACATTAGATTTTTTTTAAAAAATATTATTACCTCTTTACTGATAGTTTCGTTTGCTTCCATTATTTAATTTTATTATAAACTGAATGGCCTCCATGTCCAATCATTCCTGTTCCTATAATAGGAGAATTTCTTCCCAAGAAAGTACCTAATGTTTTTGCTGGTTTATATAATGTAGGCCAGCTTTTTACACTGTAATTTAACCCCGCATTTCTAAGGTGTTTAGTGAAGAAAACAGAAGATTGAAGTGTAGTGCTAGAGGCATTTCCTACTTTCATCATTCTAAACCCTGTAGTTGATAATTTAGGTACAGAAGAAATCCCCATTTTTATTAAACTATATCCTGCCTTTATCTCACCTATCGAAACTGCTGTACTAACTATGTCAAAACTTGGATCATACAAAGTTGGACTTTGCAACTGGTTGTGTGCTCTATATCCATAGCCTTCATGGTTTCCATATGGACCATAAGTGTGTTTTACTTCTGTGCTTGCTAGTATAGCATAAACATCTTCTCCTCCAAGTTGAGTTTTTCGTAGAATGTAGTCTGTCTTATCACCACCAACATTATTTATTTTCTTTCCATTTTCGTCGTAACCATTGTCAGGACTTTCTTCAATAACTGTACTTTCCTTATGCGCAAGAAAATTAAAAGCTGTAACCATAAGTCCTTGTCCGGCCCCTACCCAGAAGTTACCACCTCCTAATACAGAACCAACACCTCCACTAACAGCGCCGTTAAGTAAGGCAAAACCATCACTTTTTAAAATGCTGTTATCTCCTACATGATTTGAAGCAAAATTAAGTAAATCATTAGAAACACTTGCAAAAGCTCCGCTTAATAATCCACTCCAGAAATTTCCTCCTTGTACAAGAGATAATGTGCCCTGTGCTATTGCATGGGCCCCAGCTCTGGCGATAATAGTTCCTGTTTTTCCGAGGGCATTTGCGACTTCACCTCCCGCTTTGAAAATATCTCCAATACCATTGCTGATACCCATGGACATCATAGACATTGCGACAGATTGGAACATGCTGCCAATATTAATTGGCCTGTTTAAATAATAATCTGTAGCTACAGAAGTAAATATAGCAATTCCTATAGCAATAAGGGCATCATCCCATCCCATGATCTCTCCGGTAAAGTCATTAAACATCAATGGGTTGTTCATTACATACCCGTATTTGTTGTAGTTTTGGGTATTATAAGGATCCTGAATAAATTCATCGGCATTTAAGAATCTTCTCAATAACGGGTCGTAAAGTCTTCCATTCATGTGAATGATTCCTACTTCCATAAAATGCTCATGAGAAGTATACCCTCTTTCCAATAGCAGACCTCCATTGTTTACAATTTCTTTTATTTTGTTAATGTTAGTTTCTACTGCTCCGCTTCCTATTTGAAGATGGGTGAAATTCCCCCATGCATCAAAATGTCTTTGTTCTAATTTATTTCCGCCTTCATCACTTATTGCTAAGATGCTGCCTAAATAATCTTTGTGAAGGAACTTATAGGATCCGTTTTCCTCCGTATAGTTCTTTACGTAAATAATGTTGCTTTCATAAGGAGAACCGTCAATATAAAGGATGTGTTTCTCTTTACCTGTGGTATTATCTCTTACGATTTCATAGCTGCCATCTTCATTGTAATATTTTGTAAACTTTCCATCTTTATCCGTATCAAAATTTCCACCATAAGTTACTCTTTGTCTCATCGAGGCCAAACCATACTGGAAGGCTACATCTCCTTTCTCTCCATCAATAAAAACAGGATCATTATTTTCATTATAAGAAATGCTTTGGATAAGGTCATTCTGATAATTTTGTTCTCCGGCAGGATTCAGGGTCATCCCGGTTGCCTGATAAATTTTGTTAGAATTTTCAAATTTAATTTTTCCAATCTGATTATTTTCCAGGATTCTCCCTTTGCTGTCATAGACGTTAGAGTTTTCCTGTCCGTTTGTAGGATTTGTCCATGAGATTAATCTATTGTTGTCATCATATTTGAAAAGCTCATTGATATTGAAATCTCCTCCTGTAATTCTACTGTCAAGTTGGTTTTTTAATGCATCAAACTGATATTTGATATGTAAAAGATTAGACTTAACAGGTGACCCATGTTTGATTTCCTTTAGGACATTAGTGGTAAGATCATAATCATTAATAATTTCTGTTGTTCCCAGTTTGGATTTTAATACCTGGCCTTTTGCATTGATTTCGTTCAGCTGCCAAAGTATTTTACCGGAATTTTTATCCTTTATCTGATAAAGTTCACCACTCCAGTCGCTGTAAATATTTTCAATGTTTACTTTTGTCAGAATACCTGAAGAATACAGTTGTTTTTCATAAGAAACAACTCTTGCCTTGTCGTCATAAACAATTCCTTTCTGTATAAAATATTTACCGTTACTGCTTTCTGATGATGAAAGTAGTCTTCCTTGTGGATCATATACAATACTGGAACTGTAATTTTTCCCGTTTGAGGTACCGGACTTTGAAATAAGTCTTCCCTTGTTGTCATAACTATAAGAAATAACTTTATTAGTAGCCTGGCCGCCATCTGTAGTTGAAATTTCCTTTTGAGAGGTTAGCTGTCTTTGATTGTTATAGGTATATTCTTTTGTTCCCTTTGGACTTGTAACTTTTTTAAGTTGGCCCATCCCATGATACTCATATTTGTATAATCCGTTGGAAGGATCATTAAATTCTGATTTTCTACCCCATGTGTCATACTTGGTAGTAACAATATTCTCATTATATTTAGCTTGAATCTGTTCTCCAGCGGCATTATATGAAAATTGGATTGTTCCTCCTTTATCGGTGGTGGATATAACATTTCCTAAGGCATCGATGGTTTTGGTGGTTATCCTTTTATTTCCGTTAATTTCTTCTTCTGTTGTTGTGTTGCCGGAAACTGAAACTTTTACCTGTTTCCCATTAAATGCTGTTGTTGTTATCCTGGCTGGGAATACTGAGTCATCGAAAGAAATGGTGTTCCATTTATTAGAGCTTTGTCCTTCAAAATAAGGTTCGCTTTCAGCTGTTTTTCTTCCCAGTACATCATATACAATGTCATGAGAAATATATTGTCCCTGCTTAAACGCTTTAGAAGATTCTTTATAATCCTGTCCCCATTTGTTGGTGTATTTTTTTGAAATATTTCCACTAGGGTCATATTCTATAACAGCCGAATTATATAAGTTATCTTTTACATATTCATAGGTGGTAACTCCGGAGATATTTGTTTTGGATTTCATTAATTTACCCCATGCGTCATACTCATTTTCTAAAGTGTTCCCCAGAGGATCTGTCTTTTTAGTCACTAATCCCCAGTCATTGTAAAGGGTATTGGTTTCTAATCCCAGGTCATCTGTAGATTTAATAACAAATCTACCTTTATCATCATATTGATAATTGGTAATTTGCTTCTGAGAGTCAACACTATTTAAATTTACTTTCTGAATTACATTTCCAAAATTATCATAATTGTATATTTCAGTTAAAGCCCCTGTATTATCCCTATTACTTATTTTATAGATTTTGAGAAGATTATTGGTGTAAATGTATTCCTCTTTTGTTGATTTGGTGTCACCATAAGCCTTAACAGTTGTTGTTTTGGTCTTAGGCTTTCCTATACTATAAGTGGTTCCTGATGTTGTGTCATGAGGGAAATATTCTAATTCTGACGTAGAAACAGAAAATCCATCATTAATATTTACGGTAGATTTTTTAGGAAGATATAAATTATCATACTCTTCTACAGTATGTACCGTTTTGATGTTCTTTAAAAAGTCTTTTGATGTAGTGATGTACGGATTGATTGCAAGAACAGCCTTAGATTTTTCCGTATCGGGAATTACCGGAACTACAGCTCCGTTCAAAAGTTTATCTATTTTGTAGTCATACTGTTTAAACGATAATAATTGAGTATTGTTCAATGAAATATCTGCAGGGAATATTTTTGATTCATCCGCTGTACGTATACTCCAGTCTTTATAAGGTAATCCTTCGTTGACAGGATTGATTTCAAAGCCGTTCCAAACTTTGGTATTGACTAATGCATCACTGAAAAACGTTGATCTGGCCGTTTGTCTGAAACCAATCATTCCTTTTCCATGAAGGTTTCCAATTAAGTCCCTGTATCTGAATTCCTGTTTACGATCCCCTTGAATCAATCTTGAAACAACAAAATAACTATAGTTTTCGGTGATGTTGATGTAAGGGTATGCAATCGGATTCGTAGTATAGAATGACTGATAGATGTTTCCTGAATTTGTTAAAGAAGAATATTCTACAACGGTTTTTATTCCGGCCTGACGTATTGACTTAATTTTGGAAATTACATTAAGTTTGCTTCCCAAATCCCAGGTAATCATTTTCGTTCTATGGATAATGGCAAAATCAGTATTGAGCTGGGCTATACGAAACGACCCGAATAGAGGTCTGAATTGCTCGCCATACATAGAATAATTGCCTATTTCTCCATCCCAGTTTAATTCTACTGGAGCAAGACTGTGAGCATTATTAAATATAGGTTTACCATTACTGTCAACACCATCATTTCTCAGGAAATTAAAGCCATAACTGGAATCAGGATTGTTCCAATCGGTCCAGCCGTCTCGGTTCCACCTTTGGGATTCAAAAATTAAGAGATCACTTTTTCCATCTTTATTTAAGTCAGAGGTAGTATATGTTCTTTGAATCTGTCTGTTCTTTCTTAAACTTCCCTCCCACCAAGGTTCATATAGGAAAAGATTAGAATAATAGTGTTTTACAAACCCTGCACCTGTAGACAGATACATTCTCCAGTCTGAGGAACCATCAGCGATAGGAGCCATGATATCTGTTTTTCCGTCTCCGTTAAAATCACCCAGATAAATAACATCATTGAAGGATTCTTTTGTAGTGGAAAAGGCCTGTACAAATTTGTTCTGTGTGTTTAATTCATAGATGTAAATATTATTATCCTGAATTTTAAGCAGATTCGATTTACCTTCGCCTTTAAAGTCGGCTATTTTAAATTTTTCAAACTCATCACTGTCTTGTTTTTGCAGAACTCCGGTTCTGGTATTGTAATAGAACGTTTCTGAAAGATACAGTGAATCAAAATATTCAGACCATTCTCCAGGGCCATTTGGATACCCATATGCTACATTTTCAATGCTTAACAGAAAATCTGAAACTCCATCCCCGTCAAAATCAGCCTCTTTGATTTTGCATTTAAGATCATTGTATTCGATGATGAGGTTGTTATACAGTGTTCCTCTGATTTCTGTGAATAGCTGAGGATAGCTGCTTAGATCAATTTTTTTTGAGGATATCAACTCAGCCTTACCATCAATTACTTCATAGGTTCTTATCAAAACATTTTTTTCTTCAAATGAAGTCTGAGAAGTAAAAAATACACTTTTGTTGAGCAGGATATTGTTTTTAATTCCTGTTCCAACACCTAAAAACTTGCCTTGATAGGTTAAATTATAAAACAGCCCCGAATTCTCCAATCGGTTAATCATTAAGGTCTTGTCCTTTATGAAGTCCAGTTTTCCGTCCCCGTTAAAATCTCCGGAAATAACCTCCTGATAACGGTCATAAAGGTCATCATATCTGCTGTCTTGCCAAAGAGTATTGGTAGCAGAAGGGTCCTGCTGATACTGAATGTTTATTGGGTTAGCATTTGCCCCGGCAGAATTAGATTCAGTAATTTTACTTAAAAACTGATAGTTTGTTTTATTTTGAATGTACTCAAGTGAATATTTCTTAAACAGATTTCCGTTTGAATTTACTTTGATCTCAGATAAGATCATACTTTGAGTATATGTTAACCCTTTTATGTAGGTTTGTTCTTTTAAAATTCTGTCCGCATAGGTAAACTCAATGGAGTTAAAATGGCTTTTATTCTGCTGTTCATTACCACCCCATGCTATATTATGTATGGTAGTAACTCCTTTTCCCTGTACATAGTTGTAAGAAATATAATTTCCTTGTACATCTTTCCATTTGCTGATATTATATTCAGCTGAAGTTCTTGCATCGGCATTAAGACCATACCATGCTTTTGAACCGTCTTCAAATGTAATTTCAAAATAAAGCGGTCCATTCTGTTCAGGATTTACCCCTACAGATTTTATTTTAATATTAGAATATTTTGCAGGAACATATTCTGCTCCGTCTTTGCCGTATTCACCTGATTTCAAAACTAATCTCTCTCCATTGAAAGAATAATAATCAGTATAATCCCATTGGATTCCCTGAGGTTTCCCATCTTTTTCAATAGTTTTTCCGACTCTGGAAATTGATGTTAATCCGGATAAATTCCAACCATATCCGGCAATTCCATTTCCGGAACTGCTGGTATACACCAGATTTGTTTGGGGGGCTACGGTTTTTATCCCGGGAGGCAGCGCGATAGGTAAGGTGAATTGTAGTTGGCCGCCTCCATTTACCTCTATGTTTCCTTTCGTATCATGGAATTTGATACTATCTATTTCTACGGTTCTGGAAGGATTATTAATACCTGCCTGTGAATTTGTTGGTCCGCCACCCGGATTATCTTTGGAAGGACCTATTTTGGCTATAAATGGATTAGATGAGCTGGAAGACGCGCGAAACCCGGGTGCTAACACCACTGTTTGAGGATCTTGCACCGTTCTTGAGATACTTTCCGCCTGATATAATATGGTCTGTGAAAAGCCCAATACTGAATATAATGACAGTATAAATGATGAAAATAGTTGCATTTTCTTATCGTAAAGTTTCATGATTCTTATCGTTTGGTGATGTTTTTACTAAAAATTCTGCCGTCTTTTAGCGTAAAACGAACAACATACACGCCCCAGTCATAACCTGTCATATTGATTTTAACCTGACGGTTTAAGCCTGGAATATTCTGCTGTTGAAATTTCCAGTGAACTGTACTGTGTTGATACAATGAAACAGATTCTATTAATCCATCTATTTCCTCTGTCCAGTCTATGGTAAGGTAATCATTAACAGGAACCGGATACAGACGTATTTGTTTCAGGAATGCTTTTTCATCAATAACAGGAACTTGTCTAGTAATGGCTGCTACTTTTGATTCTTTTGAAACAATTTCTTCAGCTTTTTTACCGGCAGCATCAATTCCTCTGTATCTTTGGTTTCCGGCCTCATCATATTTGAAATAAACTTCGGTCTGGGAAAAGCCGAAGAACCCTATCATCAGAGATGATAGCGATAATAATTTTCTTTTCATTTGTGTTTATTTTTGTGTTGATAAGAGTAGTTGAACCTGTTGTTCTAACTTTTCAATTTTTACAGATTGAGTCTTTAAAATACTATTTTCATCCTTAAGATTTTTAAGCTGTTCTGCCTGTTGCTTTATTTGTTTATTTTGTTCAATCGAATAAAGAGTTAATTCTTCAATTTTCTCAAGAAGTTTGGAGTTCATTTCAGCAACGTTAATCCCATTTTTGATTACCTCCTCAGCAGTTGGGATATTAGGTAAATGTCCTTTTTCGATAATATGTTTTTCAACATCCTCTAAAGATCTCAATGTGTATTCTTTTTTAAACACATAATCAGCCCATACATTAGCTTTTACCTCAACTTCTTTAGCCTTAATTTTACCATCAAATCTGGCAATGGCATTGTTGAAAAATTTCACCCATGTCCCGTTATGAGCGTCCTGAATACCAAAATATGTGGAGCCATCATTGCCATCATTAGGCTGAGCGACAATGATGTTGTGAGAAACGTCAAGATTCCTTAATACCGTATCTCCTACGCCGCCGCCATAGCAGCCATTGCATGAAGATTTTCCAATTTGAAACCTTCCCAATGAATTAGCAATTTCAAGAAGAGTATTTTCATTACTATAAACTCTCATGGTAGTATACGGATTGATATCTGTATCATTCAATCCAACTCTTAATACTCCGGTTGGAAGTATACGAAATGAAGGGTTATTGTTAGCCTTAAGGATTAACGGTTGATTATCTGTAGTCCCAATAAAATTGTTTGATGAATTGGTACCTGAATTTCCAATGATATTCCAACTTTGTGCGAATGTAAATGATGACACTAACAGTGCAATCGAAAATAATTGTGTTTTCATAATTATTAATTAATTTTTTTTTGTAAAACTATAAATGGAATGCGACAAACGATGTCGTATTAAATATTTTTTTTGCAAATTTATTAAAAATTATGACTTAATATTGTTTTGTTTGGATTGTATTAGTATTTTTTAATAGATAATGTTTTATTTTATGCTGTTTTTAATGAATAGTTTGTTTTATTGTTGTTTTTGTTGTAATAATTGTTCAAATGGTGAATTTTATTAATATAAAGTCAATAAATCAAAAAAGATAAGACAAGAAAATATATTTTTTCCGAGTAAGTTCTAGAGTAGTAGATTTCCATTTTAGAAAAAATCTCTACCTTTGTCACAATGAACCTCTTAAGATGGATACTTGCATTTTATTTCATGGCGCTATCATTAATGCCATGTGAAGACACGTCCCATCCGCTGAATTCAGGAAATAATAAGATCTCATTAAGCATTCATGGAGTTCATTCCACAGAAAAAGGAGATATCTGTTCTCCGCTGTGTGCCTGCAGCTGCTGTCAGATGACGGTTTCAGCATTTAAAATGGATCCTTTATTGGAAATTCCTGAGCAGATTCCTGCCTACTTTTCTAAGAAGATCTTATTTCACAAAAACGACTTTGCTTACCAGATTTACGATCCTATCTGGCAGCCTCCTAAAATTTAATTTTTATTGACTTTTAGAAAGTTATGCTTTCTAATACTTAACTGTGCTTGAAACTTTGCAATACCATTGCAGAGGTTTTCAGGATATTTTTGCTGCAGTATTTTATGCGATATGCATTCATTTCAATAAAAATTAAATATAAATCGTGTTAGATAAAATAATAAAATTCAGTATTAAAAATAAAGTGATCATTGGCTTGATGACCCTGGTACTGATTATCTGGGGAACGTGGAGTGCCACCAGGTTGCCGATAGATGCTGTACCGGATATCACCAACAATCAGGTGCAGATCATTACCGTATGTCCTACATTGGCGGGACAGGAAGTGGAACAGCTGGTTACCTTTCCCATTGAACAGAGTATTGCCAATGTTCCCGATATTCAGGAAACAAGAAGTATTTCAAGATTCGGGCTCTCTGTGATTACAGTGGTGTTCAAGGAAAATGTTGATGTTTACTTTGCGAGACAGCTCATTAATGAACAGCTGAAAAATGCTGTGGAAGAAATTCCAAAAGGAGTAGGAACTCCCGAGCTGGCTCCCGTAAGTACAGGTCTTGGAGAAGTATATCAGTATATTCTTCACCCTAAAAAAGGAAGCGAAAAGAAATACAATGCCAAAGAACTCCAAACCATGCAGGACTGGATCGTCCGAAGACAACTGAACGGAACTCCCGGAGTTGCTGAGATCAACAGTTTCGGAGGTGAATTAAAACAATATGAAGTGGCTATTGATCCCAATCGTTTAAAAGCAATGGGAACAAGCATCACTGAAATATTTACAGCGCTTGAAAAAAACAACCAAAATACAGGAGGAGCTTATATTGATAAAAAACCCAATGCCTATTTCATCCGTGGAATCGGATTGGTGACCTCTCTTGAAGATATTAAAAACATAGCAGTTAAAAATGAAACAGGAAGCGTTCCAATCTTTATAAAAGATGTTGCTGATGTTCGTTTGGGAAGTGCTGTCCGTTACGGAGCATTAACATATGATGGAAAAGTTGATGCGGTAGGTGGAGTAGTCATGATGTTAAAAGGGGCCAACAGTAATGAAGTGGTCAGCAATATCAAGGCAAAAATTCCGACCATACAGAAATCTCTTCCCAATGATGTTATTATAGAACCATTCCTGGACAGAACAGACCTTGTGGACAGAGCGATTAATACCGTACAGAAAAACCTTATTGAAGGAGCGCTAATCGTTATTTTCGTGCTTGTAGTTTTCTTGGGGAATTTAAGAGCCGGACTTATCGTAGCTTCAGCCATTCCGCTTTCCTTACTGTTTGCATTGGGAATGATGAATGTTTTCGGGGTAAGTGCCAACCTGATGAGTCTTGGAGCGATAGATTTCGGATTGATTGTAGATGGTGCCGTAATTATTGTAGAAGCCACGTTACATCATTTGGGAGTAAGGAAATCTGTCCGCGCATTAACGCAGTCTGAGATGGATGAAGAGGTATTCCTTTCAGCATCAAAGATCAGAAGCAGTGCTGCTTTTGGGGAAATCATCATTCTTATTGTATACATTCCGATTCTTACACTGGCCGGAGTAGAAGGAAAAATGTTTACTCCAATGGCAAAAACAGTAGGATTTGCCATTCTGGGTGCCCTGATCTTATCTCTAACGTATATTCCAATGATGAGCGCCTTATTTTTATCTAAGAAAATATCGCATAAAGAAACGTTCTCCGATAAAATGATGAACCGTCTGCAAAAGATATATCAACCATTATTAAAAAAAGCCATTAAAATAAAATATATAATCGTTTCAGCCACGGCTGTGGTTTTTCTTATTTCTGCTTTTATTTTTAAAAATATGGGGGGCGAATTTATCCCGCAGCTGCAGGAAGGAGATTATGCATTTCATTGCATTTTACCACAGGGAAGTTCGCTCAGTCAGAGTATAGAAACATCTATGCAGGCATCAAGAATTATTAAACAGTTTGATGAGGTGAAAATGGTTGTCGGGAAAACAGGTTCCGCTGAGGTCCCTACAGATCCAATGCCGCCTGAAGCAACCGATATGATTGTGGTATTGAAACCACAAAGCGAATGGAAAACCAAAAAATCCTATGACGAACTTGCTGATGAGATCAGTGAAAAACTGGAAACAATTCCCGGAGTGTTCTTTGAGAAAAACCAGCCTATCCAGATGCGTTTCAATGAGTTGATGACAGGGATCAGACAGGATGTAGCAGTAAAGATATTTGGGGAAAATCTGGATTCTTTAGCGGTATATGCAGATAAAGTAGGGAAAATCATCCAGACAGTAGACGGAGCTACAGCCCCTCAGATTGAAAGAGTGAGTGGTCTTCCGCAGATTAATGTTCAATATGACAGAACAAGAATCGCTAATTATGGGTTGAATATCGAAGATGTCAACAACGCAGTAAGTACAGCCTTTGCAGGAAAAGCTGCCGGACAGGTTTTTGAAAATGAAAGACGTTTCGATCTCGTAGTCCGTCTGGACAGTCTTCACAGAACCGATATTTCAGATGTGAATAATCTGATGATCACTTCCGGTACCGGAGCACAGATTCCATTGTCACAGGTGGCTAATATAAGTTATAAACTTGGGCCTGCACAGATCAGCCGCGAGCAGGGAAAACGTAGGATTGTTATCGGATTTAATGTAAAAGACCGTGATGTGGAAAGCGTGGTAAAAGATATTCAGGCAAAGCTGGATAAAGTGAAACTGCCTTCCGGATATTACTTTACGTATGGCGGACAGTTTGAAAACCTGCAGGAAGCAAGCAAACGTCTGATGATCGCTGTTCCGGTATCGTTACTTCTGATTTTTATGCTGTTGTATTTTACTTTCCGCTCATTCAAACAGGCTGCATTGATTTTTACAGCGATTCCAATGAGTGCTATTGGAGGTGTATTTGCACTTTTAATAAGAGATATGCCATTCAGTATCAGTGCCGGGATCGGATTTATTGCACTTTTTGGAGTGGCAGTACTGAACGGAATTGTTTTGATCGGAACATTCAACCAGTTAGAAAAAGAGGGTGAAACAGATATTCTGAAAAGAGTATTTGAAGGAACAAAAACCAGATTGAGACCAGTATTAATGACGGCAACAGTGGCTTCATTAGGGTTTTTACCAATGGCCATTTCAACCGGAGCAGGAGCCGAAGTACAGAAACCTCTTGCCACAGTTGTGATTGGTGGTCTGGTAACGGCTACATTCCTTACGCTGTTCGTTTTACCAATGCTGTATATCATTTTTAACACAAAGATTTTGAAAAGAAAAAATAATAACATGGGAATAATAACGACTGTTCTTGTTTTAGGATTCATGATGCTGGGACAAACTTTTAAAGCACAGTCCAGACCCATTTCGGTAGAACAGGCGGTAGAACAGGCAGTCAATAATAACTTAACCTTGCAGTCAAAAGATTTAAGCATTAAATCTGCTGAAGCATTAAGGGCAACAGCGAAAGAACTTCCTAAATTAAGCTTTGAAGCCCAGCTCGGACAATACAACAGTCCAAAGTTTGACCAGTCGTTTGCTATTTCACAAAGTATTCCTTTTCCAACACTTTTTAAAGCAAGAAAAGATTTAATCAACGAGAATATTAAAAGTAAACAGATTGATAAAGAAATCACAGCGAATGAGTTGATAAAACAGGTGCGGACTTATTATTATCAGATTGAATATTTGCAGTATAATAAAGCTCAGCTGACCAGTCTGGATAAATATTATGAGGAATTCATCAGAATTGCAACCGTAAGATTCAAAGCGGGAGATATCAAAAAGATTGAAATCAGTACTGCAGAAACCCAGAAAGGAGAAATTGATCTGCTGCTCAGACAAAATGAAGTATTTCTGAATAATGCCTATAAGAATTTAAAGACCCTGATGAATACGTCAGAAGATCTTGAAGTTCCGTTTAATAAAGATTATGCGCCTTTAAAAGCAGAAAATGTACTCGATAGTGCAGTAGTTGCCAATAATCCTACTGTAAAAGCTTTTTATCAGGAAATGGAGATTGCTGAAAAAAATAAGAAAGTAGAAAAATCCCTTGGGCTGCCTGATTTCAGTTTAGGATATACCAATCAGTCTTTAATAGGTCTTCATACCATCAACGGACAGGAAAATTTTTATAATTCAGGAAAACGTTTTCAGTCGGCAACAGTCGGCGTGGCAATTCCATTGACATTTGGTGCTACGAAAGCAAGAATCCAGGCTTTGGAATACGAAAAACAGGTCGCTGAAACCAATGCTAAAATGCAGCAGAAACAGCTTTCAGCCCAGTTGGAAAATGCTTTCAGCCAGTACCAGCAGGATATTCAGCAGTATGATTATTACACAAGTCAGGCCCTGCCTAATGCTGAGAAAATTGTAAAAGCTGCTCAGCTGGGATATAAAACAGGGGAAATTTCCTATGTAGAATATCTTTTTGCCCTGCAGACTGCTACCAATATTCAGTTGAAATATCTGGAATCTATCCAGCAGGTGAACCAATCTGTAGTTACTATTAATTCAATTATAAATAAATAATATGAAAGCGCTGTTAATAAAATTTTCTACCGGACCAATGACAACAATGGTATACAGCATCAGACAAAATACATTTTTACTTATGAAACTCAACTATAATATCATTCCTCTTATCCTGACTTGCCTCTTACTCACAAGCTGTGGAAAAAAAGAAGCTGCGGAAGAAAAAGCTCCTGAAAAAACTGAACAGAAAGAGGCGGCACATGAAGAAGCCCCACAAACGATTGCTTCACTTACAGAAGAGCAGATGAAATCTGTAGGAGTAGCTTTGGGAGCCATAGAAATGAAAGAGTTAACATCCACCATCAAAGCAAATGGGTTGTTGAGCGTTCCCAACAGCAATAAAGCAACCATCACTTCCCTGTATGGAGGAATCATCAAAACCATCAATATTCAGGTAGGAAGTATTGTGAAAAAAGGGCAGATCATTGCTACCATTGCCAATCCGGAATATATCCAGCTTCAGGAAGATTATCTGACCACAAATAGCAGAATAACCTATGCAGAGCAGGAGTACAGAAGACAAAGGGAACTTTTTGATAATGATGCCGGAGCGAAGAAGAATCTTCAGAGTGCCGATGCTGAGCTTAAAACATTAAGAACAAAAAGAGCTTCCCTGTTAAAACAACTTCAGATGATGGGAATAAGTCCGGGAAAAGTAAGCAACGGAAATATGAAATCCGGTCTGGTTATCACAGCACCTATCAGCGGAACGATCAGCAGCATCACCGCACAGATCGGAAGCTATGTAGATATTTCTTCTCCTGTTGCAACTGTGATTGATAACGGTTCCATTCATCTTGATCTTCAAGTGTTTGAAAAAGATCTTCCGAAAATGAGAGTAGGGCAGATTGTTCACTTTAAACTGACCAACAATCCGGAAACAGAATATGATGCTAGAATCTACAGCATAGGATCTTCTTTTGAAAATGAAAGTAAAACGATTTCCATGCACTGCGAAGTGATAGGAAATAAATCTGGTCTGATTGATGGAATGAACATCACCGGAATTGTAAGTCTTGATAAAAGTACAACGCCTGCAGTTCCTACTGAAGCTATTGTAGAAGCAGATGGGAAATATTACGTGTTTATTCAGACCGATAAAAAAATGGAAGAAGAACACGAAGACAAAGGAAAGCCACATGCGAAAACCTTAAACTTTGAAAAAATAGAAGTGGTAAAAGGAACTTCCGATATGGGCTATACCGCGATAACTCCGGTGGGAAATATTTCAGACAATGCAAAAATTGTTGTGAAAGGAGCTTTTTTTGTAAATGCTAAACTGGTGAATTCAGGAGAGCACGAACATTAATGAAAGCAGCCGGAACCCGTAGAATGTCGATTTTTATCCTTAAATTAGAGCTGTTTACAGAATTTGTTATTGAATAAAAAACGGCAGGAAAAAAGTAAAGATTATCTCACCGAATTTTTAATAAATGACTTGATTATGTTACTAAACAAAAAAATATCAGTCTGGTATTTCATCCGTGAAATAAAAACCCAAATTCTGTTCATCGGAATATTTGCCATTGCTATTGGTCTTCTGGACGAGCTGCCATGGTTTCGCAAGATCTCGCTGCCTTTGAATATTCCAGCATTGCTGGGAACAGCAGTATCATTGCTCTTAGCATTCCGTACCTCCCAGTCCTATGAAAGATGGTGGGAAGCCAGAACAGTCTGGGGAGCTGTTGTAAACGATTCCAGGACTTTTGTGAGACTGGTTATTCAGTTTATGCCTGCCGGAGATGATAAAATAATAAAAGATTTTGCCGAAAGACAGATCATCTGGACCTATGCACTTGGAGAATCTCTGAGAAAACTTCCTTTTTCTGAAAAAGTTCAGCAGTATCTTGATAAGCATCAGATCAAAGGAGCAAATATTCCCAACGCTATTCTGGGCGAACATTCCAGACAGCTGAAAGAAACTGCAGGCTCCAAAGGACTTACAGATTTCCAACAGATGCAGCTCAATGATATCATCACAAGGCTCTGCGACAGTATGGGAAAATGTGAAAGACTGAAAAATACAGTTTTCCCCCGTTCTTACAGCGTTTTAGTTCATATTTTGATCTATGTTTTTGCTGCCATACTTCCATTTGGGCTTGATGACTCACAGTTACTGGTAGAAATTGCGATTACTTTCCTGGTTCCGGTGACATTCATTGCGATTGAAAAAACATCCATCATCATGCAGGATCCGTTTGAAAATGGTCCCGTAGATACTCCAATGACTTCGCTGGCGCAGACCATAGAGATCAATATCAGACAAATGATCGGTGAGCAGAATGTTCCCGCTAAAAAAGAAAATACATCCTATTATGAAATGTAATTAAACCATACACCATATGGAAAGTACACCAAAACAAACCGTTTCTGCGGGAAGCAGACATAAAAAGAACCTCCTTATCGTACTCTGCCTTAGCGGAACCTATCTCATTGCTGAGGTAATAGGAGGAATAGTGACCAACAGTCTTGCGCTGTTAGCTGATGCAGCCCATATGCTGACAGACGTTGTAGGATTGTTATTGGCATTTATTGCCATTAAAATAGGAGAAAGAAAAGCAGATCCTTCCAGAACATATGGTTATTACCGAACAGAAATATTAGCAGCCGTAATCAATGCGGTAGTTTTATTGGCTATTTCGATCTATGTTTTGTTTGAAGCCTACCAGCGCTTTCAAAATCCACCCGAAGTACAAAGTAAATCAATGCTGATTGTAGCCGGAATCGGATTGATTGTCAACATTGTCGGAATGATGATCCTGAGAAAAGACTCAGAAGGCAGTCTGAATATGAAAGGCGCTTATTTTGAAGTACTTTCAGATATGCTTACTTCAGTTGGAGTAATGATTGCCGGAGTAATTATGCTTACAACAGGCTGGTACTATGCCGATCCGTTGATTTCAGCAGCAATTGGATTATTGATCTTTCCAAGAACATGGAGACTGCTGAAAGAAGCAATCAATGTTTTACTCGAAGGAACCCCTAAAGATGTAGATATCCATGAACTTCGTCAATCATTGGAGAAAACTCCCGGAGTGAAAGATGTTCATGATCTGCATGTGTGGTCGCTTACATCAAGTGTCAACGCGATGAGTGCTCATGTCGTAAAAGATACCGGATATTCTCAGAATCAATTATTAAAAACATTGACAGATACTACTATGAATAATTTTAAAATCAGTCATACAACTTTTCAGATAGAAGAGGAAGGCTATGAAGAAAATGAAGTACATCTGTAAAACTTTAAAATCGTACAATGAAAAAAGATATAGAACACAAGCTCATTGATAAAAATACCAAACCCACAAGTATGAGGATTCTGGTATATGATTTCCTAAGCTCTCAGGAAGCCGCTTTATCCCTTTCGGAAATAGAAAATTATTTTGACAATGCTGACAGAATTACCATCTACAGAACATTGAAAACCTTTGAAGAAAAAGGAATTGTTCACAGCATTCAGGAAAATACAACCACGAAATACAAGCTATGTGAAGACGATTGTGATGAAAAAACACACAAAGACTGGCATCTGCATTTCTACTGTAAAATATGCAAACAAACCACCTGTAAAGAAGATATTTCCTTTCCGGAAAACATTCAGACCAATTTCAGGATTGACGAAATACGATTGTTTGCCAAAGGAATTTGCGAAAACTGTCTTGAAAGTTTGCAATAGCATTGCATCAGTCTCACCTTTACATTTGTATAAAAATATTCAGTTATGGAAAAATGCTGTAGTACAAACCCGGAAAAGCCAGATACAAAAGGGCACAAACATCATCACGAAGAAGGAGACGGACATGACCATGATGGCCATGATCACTCTCACGACTCGGGAAATCAGACGGTCTTTCAGATGTTTCTTCCGGCCATTATATCCTTTATCATCTTATTATTGGGAATTGCCTTTGATAACTATATAAAACCTGCATGGTTTACAGGCTGGGTACGGTTAATATGGTTTTTGGCAGCTTATATTCCTGTAGGATTTCCTGTATTGAAAGATGCTTACAAGAGTATCATCAAGGGAGATGTGTTTTCAGAATTCTTTTTGATGAGCATCGCAACTATTGGAGCTTTCGCCATTGGAGAATACCCTGAAGGAGTAGCGGTGATGTTGTTTTATGCCGTAGGAGAAGTATTTCAGTCTATGGCGGTGACCAGAGCCAAAGGAAACATAAAAGCATTATTGGATCAGCGTCCTGATGAGGTAACGATTATGGAAAATAATCAGCCCAAAACGATAAAAGCAAAAGAAGCCAAGATCGGTGATGTTATTCAGTTGAAACCCGGTGAAAAACTGGCTTTGGATGGAGAACTGCTTTCTGATTCAGCTTCCTTCAACACAGCAGCTTTAACAGGAGAAAGTAAACCTGATACCAAAAATAAAGGTGAAGTTGTTCTTGCCGGAATGATCAACATGAACAGTATTGCTCTGGTAAAAGTAAATACCGCCTATGAAGACAGTAAATTGAGTAAAATTCTGGAACTCGTTCAGAATGCCACGGCTCAAAAAGCCCCTACAGAATTATTCATCAGAAAATTTGCCAAAGTATATACCCCTATCGTTGTATTTCTGGCCATTGGAATCTGTTTACTGCCCTATTTCTTTGTGAGCGACTATCAGTTCAGAGACTGGCTGTACAGAGCATTGATATTCCTGGTGATTTCTTGTCCATGTGCCTTGGTGATTTCAATCCCGCTAGGGTATTTCGGAGGAATCGGAGCCTCAAGCCGAAACGGGATTTTATTCAAAGGAAGTAATTTCCTGGACAGCATTGCAGAGATTCAGAATGTCGTGATGGATAAAACCGGAACCATGACGGAAGGAGTATTCAAAGTACAGGAGGTAAGTATGACTTCGGAATTTAACAAGGAGGAAATCCTTCAGATGGTCAATGTTCTCGAAAGCAAAAGCACCCACCCGGTAGCAACAGCCATTCACAATTATGTAGGAGATATCAATCACGCCATTCCATTAGAAAATGTAGAAGAAATTGCAGGACACGGGTTGAAAGCAGTCATTAACGGAAAAGAACTTCTGGTAGGGAACTTTAAATTGATGGATAAATTTAATATCAATTATGATCTTAACCATGCCAATATTGTCTACACGGTCATCGCAGTAGCTTATGATAAAAAATTTGCAGGCTATATCACCATTGCAGACAGCATAAAAGAAGATGCCAAAGAAACAGTAGATAATCTGCATAAAATGAATGTAAAAGCTACGATGCTGAGCGGTGATAAAAGTACCGTGGTAAAATATGTAGCGGATCAGCTGGGAATAGACAATGCATTCGGAGACCTCCTGCCTGAGGATAAAGTAAATAAGGTTAAAGAAATCAAAGCTAAAAAACAAACCGTAGCTTTTGTGGGAGACGGAGTGAATGATGCACCTGTAGTTGCTCTAAGTGATGTAGGAATCGCAATGGGAGGATTGGGAAGTGATGCAACCATTGAAACAGCTGATGTGGTAATTCAGGATGACAAGCCAAGTAAAATTCCAATGGCAATCAATATAGGTAAACAAACGAAAAAGATAGTTTGGCAAAATATTATCCTTGCTTTTGCCGTAAAAGCTGTGGTTTTAGTTCTGGGTGCCGGAGGGCTGGCAACGATGTGGGAAGCTGTTTTTGCCGATGTAGGAGTAGCATTGCTGGCCATTTTAAATGCAGTGAGAATTCAGAGAATGAAATTTTAAAAAGCAAATAATAAACAAAACTAAATTATATTCAATAAAAGCTCTGCTGAACTTCAGTGGAGCTTTTGTTTTACATTATACATCATGCCAACAATTCCATTGAAATCCATATTATGCTATTGAAACTCCTGCGGAGCGACAAAGAGACTGCCTTTACTTTTCGTATAAACTATGATTGATAATTACAATTAGTATAAAAATGATACACTCAGTTTGTCATTCCGCAGGAATCTAATGACCAGTCTCATTATTATTAGTTTTAAATTTTATCAGAGATAAAATCTTCGCGCCTTAAAACAGGAAGCATTTTAAAAAACCTTGAGTCTTTGCGATTTCCAACAAAACAAAAAATATAAAAAAGCTCTGCCAAAAACATCAGCAAAGCTTTTATCAACAAGATTAAATTTTATATGAAGAACTAAATTTTTGTTTAGATCTCAAGTTTAAATCAAAGTTCGGGATAAAATTATTCCGGTAACAGGCACAGTTTTGTGTTTTTTGTGGGTAACAGTAAACAACCATAATGACATTCATCATAAATCATCTAGAAAACAGTTTTGAAATAGTATATTTGTAACACAGAACAAAATCGTTGAGGTTATTCATTTCCATATTCATCATTTTTACCATTGCATTACGTCCCGTTTTGCCATTGGTAAACTATGCAGTGAACTATGATTATATTGTGAAAAACCTGTGTGAGAACAGAAGTGTACCGCAATCAACATGTAAAGGGAAATGCTACGTGGAAAAAGAACTGGCAAAAACAGAAAAGCAATCCAATAACTCCCAAACCATAAAGATTGCCGGACTTGATGTTTTTGTTTCTCACGATATTCTTTCATTTTCATCTCAGCTAAACTCAGAATTACGCACTGAAGTGCTGGATTCGAGTTATTTTAATTCTCATTCTTCAGAATATTTTTCCAGGATATTCCATCCTCCGTTGGCTTAACTTTATTTTAAACTATATTCTTAGTTTAAGAATTGAAGATCCTTCAATTTTCAATTCAAAAATCATAAAAGATACGCTGTACAATTAAATCTGGTCTTAATTTCCTTCAATTTATAAGCTTGTGCTTTGTATCTTAAAATTTATTTAACATTATTAATTTCAATTTAACATTAAAATGAAATCTTTTATTATTTTGACCGCTGCGCTGTCAATATCATTACTGTCGTGTGCCAAGGAAACACCTCAGGTAAAGCATGCAAGCCATATGGATTCTTCCGGAAAGAAAATAGAAAATGTTCAGGTTGTGAATGAAGAAGATCCAATATGTCATATGAAAACTGCCGGATCTCTTAAAGATACAGCTGTATATAAAAATAAAACGTATGGTTTTTGCAGCATTTACTGCAAAGACGAATTCAAAAAAAGCCCTGAGAAATATGCCCAAAAATAATAAGACCAATAATAAAAGTAAGGTGATCATACCGATCGCGTTATTTGCGTTGCTTTTTCTGGGAATAGGGATAGGAATGGGGTATTTTAAAAAGAACCTTTATACCGTGATGAAAGTTCCGGATTTTGAACTGACAGATCAGAACAGCAAAAAAATCACCAATAAAGATATGTTGGGGAAGGTTTATTTGGTAGAATTTTTCTTCAGCAAATGCCCTACAATATGCCCCGTGATGAATTCCAATATGAAGGCTATTCAGAACCAGATCAATGATCCCAACTTCGGTATTGTCTCCATTAGCATTGATCCTGAAAATGATACTCCTGAAGCTTTGAAAGAACATGCCCAAAGAATAGGAGCAAAATCTCCCAACTGGCATTTCCTGACCGGAGACCGAACATACATCGGTGATCTTGCGGATAAATTTAATATCTACGTAGGTGACAAGGAAGATGAAGGAGAAAGTCTGAATCACAGCGGAATGATTGCGCTGGTAGATCAGGATGGAAATATCCGATGCAGATACAACAAAGAAAATATGCCGATTCTGTATTATTCAGGATTAAATTACGGAGATCCGGAAGGTAAAACACCTATGCTGACTGGGAAATATCACCCTGACAGAGAAATCCTGATTGAGGATATTAAGAAATTATTGAAGTAAAGATGGGAGAGTAAAGCAGGAAGATGGAAGTACTTTCTGCCAATGAAACTCTGATGATTTTTGATGTAAAGGTAAATAGAAATTGAGGAATTTATACTTTGGTGCCTATTACTTCCAGCCTTCCATCTCCCCACTTCCAGCTTTAGAAGAAAAACATTGTTCAACCATAAACAAAAACGTTATGAAGATTTTGAAAATAGCTGCTGTAACTGCAGTTTTCGCGGCTCAGTTTACACTGGCCCAGTTTAAGCAGACACCTCTGCCATATGCTTATAATGCTTTGGAAGGAAATATTGATGCCCAGACTATGGAAATTCATTATTCAAAACATGGTGCAGCGTATGCAGCCAATTTGAATAAAGCCATTGCAGGAACTCCACAGGAAAAAGAAACGTTGTTTCAGATTCTTTCCAATGCTTCAAAACTGCCTGCTGCAGTAAGAAATAATGCCGGAGGACACTACAATCACGAATTGTTCTGGACGGTTCTTACTCCTCAGAAAAATACGCAGCCTTCTGCAAAACTAGCAAAAGCCATCACTGAAACTTTCGGAAGTATGGATGCTTTTAAAGAAAAAATGAGCAAAGCAGGAGCTGACCGCTTCGGATCAGGATGGGCATGGCTTTCTGTGGATAAAAACGGAAAACTATTTGTTTCTTCAACACCCAATCAGGACAATCCTTTGATGGATGTTGTAGAGGAAAAAGGAACTCCCATCTTCGGAATTGATGTCTGGGAACATGCTTATTATTTAAAATATCAGAATAAAAGAGCAGATTATCTTAGTGCTATCTGGAACGTTACCAACTGGAAAGAAATCAGCAGAAGATATGATGAAGCTTTAAGCAAGAAATAATCTGATGAAGTTACTTTACAGCATACTTTTTACTTTTTATATGGTGCTAAGACCTTTGGTCCCATTGGTAGAGTATGCTGTAAATTATGATTATATCGTTAAAGTTCTCTGTATTAATAAAAACAGGCCGGAGATTCACTGTAACGGAAAGTGTTATCTGAGTAAAGAACTGGCTAAAACCAATGACTCAGAATCTTCACCTTTTCAGAAACTCAAAAACTCAGGACAGAAAATCCTTGATACCTATATACTGCCTGAAACAGCAGAGATTATAACTACTGAAAAACGCCTGTTTTTCAATTTCAACTTTTTCTACGAAACAGCCTATTCTTTTCTGTTTCTTACCCATATTTTCAAACCACCGGTTTTTTAGGTTATTCATATCACTATTCAACCACAAAAGTCACAAAAGCTTACATGCACTAAAAATCAAAGATTTTTAAAAAGCTTAAATGTTCTTATTATTCATAAGGTTTATCACTTAATTCAACTTAGGTGTAAAATTTTTGTGCCTTTTGTGGTAAAAAAATGCTGTTACAGCAATTCAAATTAATTCAACTTAAAAAATCAACAATGAAAATTTATAAATTTTTATCACTATTCTTTATTGCCTTTACTCTATTCTCTTTTGTAGCCTGCCAAAGCAGCAGAGATGATGATAATCCACAGGATGCCACACCCGGAAAACTTCAGATCAAATTTGAAAACGGATTTAATAATGTAGGAGATATCGTTTTGAATCAGACAGTTCAGACTTCTTCTAACGGACAGAAACATAATTTTTCCGCTTTGAAATATATAATCAGCAACATCGCACTGATAGACGAAAACGGAAATGAATTTAAATACAATGAAAACAATCCTGATAAAGGCGCTTTCATTGTAGATCAGGCAGATGCTGTTGCCGGAATTATATATCTTAATCTGGATGGTGTTCCGAAAAATAACTATAAAAAAATAAAATTCGGATTAGGTGTCAGCCAAAAAGCGTACTTGTTAGGACAGGACGGGCAGGCTGAATTCTGGACAAAAGCAAAACAGAAAGGAATGACATGGTCATGGGCTGCCGGTTATGTTTTTGTAAAACTGGAAGGAAAATACGGAACAGATTCCGCATCTAAGGAATTCATGAACCATACCGGAAATATGGGAAATGTAACGGCTAATGAGCAACCCGATCTATACCGAGAAATCACATTAAATCTTCCGACAACAGCAAGAGTGACAGGACAGATTCGTCCTTCCGTTCATATTCTGGCAGACCTGAACCAGTTTCTGAGCGGGGAAAAAGCACTTACTCTTGCCACAGCCAATGACATGTTGATGGGCTCAAACCAACACCTGATAGATGTTACCAATAATCTCACAAAAATGTTTAAAGTAGACCACGTTCACAATGATTAACTTTTCTGTTAAAAGGATACTGGTTCTGTTTGTATTGATTGTGAGCTGTATTTCCTGTTCTGATGAGGTGATTCAGCCATTGGAAAAAGATGAAGCGTATAATCTGCAGTTTCCATCTTATTTTCCGGAAATGACATTTGACAAATCAACCAATCCGGTAACTAAAAATGGAGTAGAGTTGGGAAGGAAATTATTCTATGAAGGACGACTTTCCCGAAACAATACTATTTCATGCGGGTTCTGTCATATTCAGGAAAATGCTTTTACCCATCACGGTCATACAGTAAGTCATGGAGTTGACGATAGAATCGGAATCAGGAATGCACCACCTATTCAGAATATGGCATTCTTGAAAAGGTATATGTGGGATGGTGTAATTCATAATCTGAATGAACAGCCTATCAGCCCGATTACCGATGTTAATGAAATGGACAGCTCAATACCGGAAGCTATTTCGAAGATAAAAGATGATCAGAAATATAAAAAGCTGTTCCGAGAAGCTTATGGTGATGAAACCATTACCGGAGAAAGAATTCTGAAAGCATTGTCTCAGTTTATGACTTCTTTAATTTCTGCAGATTCAAAATATGATAGATTTAAGCAGGGAAAAGAGCAGCTTACTTCAGCAGAATCTCAGGGAATGGCTTTGTTTGGACAGAAATGTGCCTCCTGCCATAGCGGAGAACTGTTTACCGATGAGAGTTTCAGAAACACGGGATTGTATTACAATACAGAATTTAAGGATGCGGGACGTTACAGGGTTACCCTTAATCAGGTAGACTGGATGAAATTTCGTGTTCCAAGTTTGAGAAATGTAGAATATACAGCACCTTATATGCATGACGGGAGGTTTTACACTTTAGAGGCTGTGCTCAATTTTTATTCAGATCAGGTGGAGGATAATACCAATCTTGATCCTCAGCTGAAGCAGAATGGTCATGTGGGAATTGCCATGAACAGCCAGGAAAAACAATCGGTTATTGCATTCCTGAAAACATTATCGGATAAAAGTTTTATATCCAATCCAAAATTTGCAGAATAATTTATAGAAAACATGAAGAAGATTATAGTGATAGTAAGTTTGATTCTGTTTAATCAGTATCAGGCGAAAATGATTGAAGACAGTGCTTATATTGCTCATGAAGCTTTTGACAGATTCGATTTTGATGATGACTGTGATGCCTGCGGCTGTGCGGCAGGAAACGGATCTTCCGGCTTTGAATCTTTATTGAATCCACAGTTTGTCGGAATCAAATATTTTGCCCAGCATTATAAAGCCAAAGAAAACTTATTTGTAAAAGACCTTACGCAGGATCAGTATTTCAATACCTTTCAGCTTTGGGGGAAGATTCCATTGACTCAAAAACTGAGTGTATATGCAAGTCTGCCCTTCCATTTTCATGAAAAGCAAACGCTGCAGGGAAATATCAGAATCAATGGAATAGGGGATATGAATCTGATGGGAATTTACCAGCTGATGAGCTCTAAAGATAATTTCCATCATCTGAGCGGAGGTTTGGGAGTGAAAATTCCTTTGGGAAAATTTGATGAAAAAGGAGTATCCGGTGTGAATCCTAGTTTTCAGTTGGGAACCGGAAGCTGGGATTATCAGGCGGCTTTGAATTATAAATTTCAGAAAAATAAAGTGGCCGTATTGGTCAATACAGATTACACCGTCAAAACGGAGAATAAGAAAAATTATCGTTTCGGAAACCAATGGAACTATGCGGCGGCGGGGTTCTATCAGGTTGCAGGAAACGGAAAATCTATTTTTTCTGTAAAGACAGGTGTTCAGGGAGAAGTCTATGCACAGAATAAACAGTTTGATGAAGCGCTGCCCAATACTGCCGGAAGTGCATTGTATGGGAAGTTAGGGTTTGAAGCCTCTTATAAAAAACTGAGTCTGGGAAGTGAAGTGATGCTTCCGATGTATACCCATTTGGCAGGAGGAGATATTGAAGCAAAATCAAGGTTCAGTATTTTCCTGAATATTGGAATTTAAACAAAACCCTTTTAAAAATCAAGTTAAAGCTCCTTTGGGAGCTTTAATTGTTTATGAATCATGTTTTTAATTGGGGGTTAGGAATAATTCTTTATCTTTGCCGAAATTTGGTGAGCCCTAAAAAGCTCTTAAAAGGGAATCCGGTGAAAATCCGGAACAGACCCGCTGCTGTAAGCTCCACACCAAGATTTTTGAAGAATATATCCACTGTTTTTTTAATGGGAAGGATTTCAAAAATGGAGTAAGTCAGAAGACCTGCCAGACAATAATCGTTTGACGCTTTCGTGGAATAAAGCTTAGGACATCAATGATTCTGTGCAGTAACAGCTGTACTTTGTCGTTGTATTCTTATATCCATTAGCGTCTTCATTATCCTAAATGAGCTAATGGCAGCAAAATTAACTACTTCTGCAATTCATAAAGCTGTTTTCACAATACTGGTGATTACATCTCAATTTTTGTCTTCTCAAACCAAGAAAAAAGACAGTGTTCAGGAAGAATCCATTAAAGGGATTAACCTTTACAAGAAAAACTTCAAAGAAATTCTTCCGGCACAAACCCTACAGGGCGAGCAGCTGGAAAGACTGAACAGCCATTCTGTAGCAGATGCTCTGAGATACTTTTCCGGGGTTCAGATTAAAGACTATGGAGGGATAGGCGGATTGAAAACCATTAACGTCCGAAGTCTCGGAAGTCAGCATGTAGGTGTTTTCTATGATGGAATTCAACTGGGAAATGCGCAAAACGGACTGGTAGATCTGGGAAGATATTCTTTGGATGATCTGGAAGAAATATCATTGTATAACGGACAGAAAAGTGAAATCTTCCAGCCGGCAAAAGACTTCGGATCTTCGGGATCTATCTATTTACAGCCTAAAACTCCTGTATTTAAAGGAACAAGAAAAACCAATCTTGTGATAAGAGCAAAAAGTGCTTCCATTGATCTCTTCAATCCTTCATTGCGACTGGAGCAGAAAATTTCAGACAGGGTTTCTGCAAGTGTCAGTGCAGAATTTATGCAAAGTGATGGGATTTACAGGTTTAGGTATGCCAAGAAATATCCTGATGGAAAACAGGCTTATGATACCATTGCAAAGAGACAGGATTCAGATATTAAAGCAAAACGTTTTGAAACTTCTTTAAATGGAACTTTAAACAACGGAAGCTGGAATATCAGAGGTTATGGCTATATTTCAGACCGCGGAATGCCGGCGCCTATTGTAAACGGACGTTTTGGAGGAAGAGGAGCGAGACTTTCTGATGAAAATTATTTCGTGCAGGCCAATCTTCGGAAAAAATTGTTCCCGAAATTTGAAACACAGCTGAAAGCAAAATTTGCCTACGATTACACTCATTTTATGGATACGGTCCGCTCGCAGCTTATTATCCGTACTGATAACACTTATATCCAACGGGAGCTTTATCTTTCCTCATCCAATATCTATTCTATCACACCCAATTGGGATGTCAGTCTGAGCGGGGATTTTCAGTACAATAATCTGGATGCCGATCTGGATAACTTTTCTTATCCTACACGTTATACAACACTGGTAGCATTGGCAACAACGTACCAGTGGAACAGATTCAAAATCCTGGGCAGCCTTTTAGGAACTTTTACTTTTGAAGAAGTAAGAAAAAATAAAAGACCCGGGGACAGCAGAGAATGGACACCCGCTGTATTTATGAGCTACCAGCCTGAAATCATTCCTGAACTTACCTTAAGAGCTTTCTATAAAAGAATTTTCCGACTGCCAACCTTCAATGATTTGTATTATACCAATATCGGAAATACCTACCTGAAGCCGGAATTTACCAATCAGTATGATGTAGGGTTTACGTACCAGAAAAATTATAAAAACCGATTCTTTACATCTTTTTATGCTAAAGTAGACGGTTATTACAACAAAGTACAGGATAAAATTATTGCAGCTCCTAACGGAAGTATGTTCCGCTGGCTGATGATGAACCTTGGATTGGTTGAAATCATAGGTGCTGACGTGAATGTTCAGGCAGAAATGCAGTTAGGGAAAGTAAAACTTAGACCATTGCTTTCCTACACTTATCAAAGTGCAAGGGATATGACTGATCCGGAGGATACATTCTATAAGAATCAGATTCCTTATACACCTTGGCATAGCGGATCATTCAGCCTGATGACAGACTATAAAGACTGGAGTTTCAATTACAGTGCAATGTATGTAGGAAAACGCTATGATGTGAACCAGGACAATATTCAATACAATTATGTACAGCCATGGTATACTCATGATCTGTCTGTTCAGAAAAAATTCAACTGGGTGAATCATCAATTTAAAGTAAGCCTTGAGATGAATAATATCTTCAACCAATATTATGATGTAGTGATCAATTATCCGATGCCGGGAAGAAATTTTAAACTTATTCTAAACTTCACCTTATGAGAAAACTAAACTTTTATTTTTTATTTCTTGTCTTAGCTTTTCTTAGTTCATGCCGTACAGATGATATTATCGTCCGTCAGGAAGTGGTAGAAGGGCTTCCTTCAGAAAATACCGCAATAAAAGGCTTCTACATGCTGAATGAAGGGAATATGGGAAGCAATAAATGTACCCTTGATTTTTTTGATTATACCAAAGGAACCTATTACAGGAACATCTATGCGGAAATAAACCCTAACGTTGTGAAAGAGCTGGGAGATGTAGGAAATGATATTAAGATCTACGGAAGTAAGCTGTATATCGTTGTCAATGTTTCCAATAAAATCGAAGTATTGGATGCAAAAACAGCTAAGCGTATTACTTCTATTCCGTTACAGAACTGCCGCTATTTAACCTTCAAAGACGGGAAGGCTTACGCCAGCAGCTATGCAGGTCCGGTAGATATTAATCCAAAAGCGCCGAAAGGAAAAGTTGTAGAAATTGATACCACTTCTCTTTCCATCCAGCGTGAAGTGGTAGTGGGATATCAGCCGGAAGAAATGGAAATTGTAGGGAATAAATTGTTTGTGGCCAATTCCGGAGGATATAAAGCCCCCGATTATGACAATACCGTTTCCGTAATAGACCTGAATACTTTTACTGAAATCCAAAAACTAAATGTTGCAATCAATCTTCACCATATTAAAAAAGATAATTACGGGGATTTGTATGTAAGCTCAAGGGGAGATTACTATAACGTTCCTTCCAGCTTATACCTTATAGATGCGGCAACGGGAATCGTTAAAAAAGATTTCCACCTTGCAGTAAGTGAAATGACGATAGTCAATGATAAACTTTATTTCTACGGAAACGAATTCAATTACAATACCCACAGTTATAAAAAGAGCTTTGGGATCATTGATGTAAAAACAGAACAGATCATCGCCAACAGAATTTTTGACAAAGAATACGAAACGGCGATTAAAACACCTTACGGAATTGCTGTAAATCCAATCACAGAAGATATCTACATGACAGACGCCAGAAATTATGTTTCCCTGGGATTTGTCTATTGCTTTGATAAAAACGGACACTTTAAATGGAAAACTGAAGGCGGAAATATCCCGGCTCACTTCACCTTTTTATACAAATAATCAAACTTTAAGAAATGAACATAAATACCTTTACTTATTTAAAAATCGGATTTTTATCTTGTTTCCTGGTAGGAGTTATCGCCTGTAAGCACGATGGTGAAGATGAATTTACCTTTAACGGGCTTGATGATTCCTATTCCATTGAGCGTTTTAAGGTTTTGAGTATTCCTACCAGTGCTTCGGGATCAGTTACGTGGAGTATCAATGATTCTATTATATCTCAAAATTCAGAACTTGAATTTATCAGCCCAACAGCAGATGCTTATCCGTTGACTTTGAAAATTAATAACAAAGGAAACGAGCAGGTTTATCATTCTAAAATCATTGTTACCAAAGAGAAAACACCTTACAGTAAATATATTGCTAAAGTATTGGAATTCCGTCCCGCCGTAGGACAGTTTATGAATGAAATTCCTGAATATTTACCTGGAAACACTACTGCAAATATGCTTCAGAAAGCAAACGAGTCTTTGGTGGGGGGTAATTCTACCATGATCAGTCTGGGAGGCTACGGTGGATATGTTGTTTTCGGTTTTGATCATACCATTCCGAATCTGAACGGAAGAGATTTTAAAGTGCTTGGAAATGCATTCTTTGGAAATGATGCCAGTGATCAGCGTTCAGGATCATGTGAGCCGGGAATTATTATGGTGGCCTATGACAGAAACAAAAACGGAAAACCTGATAATGATGAGTGGTACGAAATAGCAGGAAGCGAATATTTTAAAAATGCAACGGTAAAAGATTACAGTATAACGTATCATAAGCCTGATGAAAATAAAATACCTGTAGCCGGAACCGAATTCTGGCAGACCGATGTGGAATATATCAAATGGAATGACAATCTTGGGAATCAGGGTTTTAAAACAAAAAATACGTTCCATGCGCAAAGCTATTATCCTTTATGGTTTACCGATAGTTCTTATGGCTTTTCGGGTACAAGACTGGCGAACAATTTTTACGATCAGAATGGTGATGGATCCTATTGGGTAGGAAAATCATATGATTTCGGATATGCTGATAATGCTCCGAATAATGATGAAGCCTCAAACATAGATATTTCCTGGGCTGTAGACAGAAACGGAAAATATGTAAAACTTCCGGGGGTAGATTTTATGAAAATATATACAGGAGTCAATCAGGAAGCTGGATGGCTGGGTGAAGTTTCCACAGAAGTGGCGGGAGCCTATGATTTACATTTCAAATAATAATTCAATCTATTTAAATTAATAAAAAATGAAAAAGTTTTATCTTTTTATGATGCTTTTTCTGTTTGCATGTCTATCAAATGCACAGATAAAAGTTCAGGGCGTACCCAGAAATGATATTTCGGGGATCAGCAAGCTTAATACCACTACGATCAGTTTTTCTGATATTCAGTATTGGGTAGGGTCGGGAGCCAATCAGGCTGCTTTTGTAGTACAGTGGAACGACAGTAAAAATCCTGATGCAATGGTTTGGGGATTCAAGTGGGACGGAAATGCTACAGGTGAAGATATGCTTAAAGCTATTGCTAAAGCAGATCACAGACTATACACATTGCTGTACCAGGGAACACAATTTGGATCAGCGGTCGGAGGAATAGGCTTTGACATAAACGGTCAAGGTACCAATGCACTGATCAAAAGTGGAAACACCACTTATCCGTTATATCCGGTAAATGGTTTTGTCAATACAACAGCTTATGATTTTGACAGTTATACCATTGTAGACGCTGCCAATGATCACTGGCAGTCCGGATGGACAGTTAACGGGTATTGGTCTTACTGGGTAAAGAACCCGGCAGATGCTGATTTTGGGTATTCTAGTGTCGGAGCTTCTTCACGTGTATTGGAAAACGGTTCATGGGACGTCTGGAATTTTAATGTAGGCTTTAATAGTACTCCAATTTCATCTACACTTACTCCTGTTTCTCCCTATGTAGCTTCCAACAACTTTACCAGCGGATATTTCATGGTGAACGAAGAATGGTTTGGCCATACTAACGGTTCTGTGAATTTTATTGATAACAACGGTCAGATCAATTACCGTGTGTACAGTAACGCAAACAATAACCATGCTTTCGGTGCAACTACACAATACGGAACCATCTATGGTGATAAATTCTATTTTGTATCAAAACAGGCTGCCGATGGAGGAGATACTCAATATACTCCGGGAGGAAGACTTGTGGTAGCCAATGCGCAGACTATGCAGAAAATTGCCGGATTTAATAACATCGGAGGCGGCGATGGAAGGTCATTTGTAGGAGTAAATGAACATAAAGGATATATCGGTACTTCTACCGGAATTGTTCTTTTCAACATTGATAATTTACAGGTAGGTTCTTTAATTGCCGGAACTGGTGGTAACGGACAGATTGGAAATATGATCCGTACTTCACAATATGTATTCGCAGTGAAGCAGGGAGTAGGAATTTTAGTAATTAATCCTAATACAGATACGGTAGTGAGTACCATTGCCGGAGGTTTCTATTCTGTTGCTCAGGCGAAAGACGGAAGCGTATGGGGAATTCAGGATCAAAAGCTGATCAGCATCAATCCTACTACTTTTGCTACACAGGTTTACAATATCCCTACTACTAAGTATATCGGAGACTGGGGAGCATGGAATGCCGGTAAATTTTCAGCAAGTAATAAAGAAAATGCTTTATACTGGATCAATTCAATCAGCAGCTGGAGTTCAGGAACGCAGATTGTAAGATTTGATGTTACCACGAAAACATTTAATGAAAACTTTGCCGCAATTCCGGGGCAGACAGGACAGTTTAAGCAGATTCCTTACGGTGCGGCTCTTCGTGTAAATCCTATTACCGGAGAACTTGTTCTGAATACAACAGAAAGCGGATACGGTGCGCACTATCAGAAAAACTGGATCCATACTTATAATATGGCCGGAGCTCTTATCAGTACAAAAACTTTGAATGATTACTATTGGTTTCCGGCATTAACGGTATTTACCAATAACTCAGCTCCTGTTGTGAGTAACGTTTTACCTTCACAGGTTACAGTAGGAAATACTACTACGATTGATTTGAAATCAATAGTTTCTGATGCAGACAATATGGCTGTTTCAGTTGTGAAGTCTATCAAATCAAACAGTAATCCTACAGCAGTTTCTGCAGTAATTAATGATAATGATGAGCTGGTTCTGACACCACTTGTTGCAGGTACATCTGATATCGTGATCAAGTTTAACTCAAATGGTAAGCTAGTAGAAAAAACGCTTACAGTAAACAGTACTACTTCAACTTTGGCAACTGCTGAGGTTAAGAGACTTGAATTTGGTATTTATCCGAATCCGGTTACTGATATTCTTATCATTAAAACACAGGAGAAAATCCTGAATGTTTCTATGTATGATGCTTCAGGAAGAGTAGTGAATACACAGCTGAACAACGGACAAATCAATGTAAGTGCACTTCCAAAAGGTATTTATATTTTGAAAGCAATTACAGATAAAGCGGTATACCAGCAAAAAGTAATTAAAAACTAATACTATTTTAGATAGCAAATCTTGTTAATATAACCCTGGCCAAAACTGGTCAGGGTTTTTTTATGAGATGCCAGAAACACTTTGTCATGAAGAATAAGACATTATTCCTATAAAAAACCCGGCAAGCTTGAAAAGCTTGCCGGGTTTGATCTGTTATGGATCTTCTTATTTGATGATCACCTTTTTAGAATAAGTTTTGCCTTCTTTCGTAGTAAGGTTCATGATATATACTCCTTGTGGCTGCTTTGTTTCAAATGTATTTGATGTCAGCTTGGAACGGAATACTTCTTTTCCTGAAGTATTGGTCAGACTAACCTCCGAACCTTGTGCAGAAATATTTTTGTCAAGAGTAAACTGTCCATTCTGACTGTGCGCCATGAAATTGATGAACGGATCTTTGTACTGATAACTATAGTATACTCTAAGTTCTCCGCCAACACTCAGTAATCCTGAATTCACATTGATCTTGACACGGTCAAAAGGAATATTCATGGTAAGTTCAATGTCACCTTTGCTAGGATCTCCGGCTCCAAGGTTGAGGATATCATTGTTAAGACTTTGAGAGTCATTGTTAGATACATTACCATTAAATGTTTCAATTGATATACTTCCCAATACCTGAGCGGATAGTGGAGTGCCGTTTGAACCAATTCCAATAACAAGCTTATTGGTGTTGTTGGCGATATTGGTCGTTGGGAAGATTAACGTCTGTTCCGTTCTCGCCAAAAGACCTACTGAAACCTGAATAGTAGAAAAGTCAGTTTCGTTACTGCCTACCGCATTTTGAGGATTCAATACTCCGCAGCCTAAGCATACTCCCAATACCTGATTGGTTTGGCTGCTGGCATAGGTTTTTACAATCTGTGCAAAAGACATTGTGCTCGTTAAAAATAGAGATGATGCCAAAACTGCAGCTTTCATTGTGCGTTGGCCAAGTAATAAATAAGTTTTCATATGTTGAAAAATTTTGGGTTTTAGCTTTTTTGTAAATTTATAAATAAAATGATTATGTTGATTATTTTATTTCATTTTTATGTGATTTGTTAATAATTAATTTATATTTATGTTTTATGAATTTATTTTGATTAATGATTTTTTTTCATATTTCGTTGAAAATGAAAACAAAAAAATACGGCAGCTTCAAGGTCTGCCGCATTTATTGTATTGCTTATTTAATTATAATTTTTCTGGAATATGTTTTTCCTTCTTTAGTGCGTACATTCATAATATAAACACCTTCAGATTGTCTGGGTTCAAAAGTGTTTGACTGTAATGTGGAATGATACACTTCTTTACCAGAAGTATTGAACAGTGTGACCTCTGAACCTTCTGCCGGAATATTTCCTCCGAGAGTAACCTGACCGTTTTGACTGTGAGCTATAATACTGATCAATGGATCCTGGTAAGCATAATAAATCCTGAATCCGCCGCCAAGACTTAATACACCTCCCGTTAAACCTATTCTTATTCCGTCATAAGGTTTTGTCGGCTTAAACTCTACTGTTCCTCTGTTGGGTATTGCTCCTAACTTAAGAAGACTTACATCTATCGTTCTGCGGTCCTCATTAGAGGTGCCTCCATTCATGGTTTCAAGAGTGACTCCGCTTAATAACTGTACCGATAATGGAATATTGTCTGTTCCGATTCCTACAACCAATCTGGTGTCTGATCTTAAGTCGGGGAAAAGCAGTGTCTGTTGAATCCCGCCTAATAAAGCTGTTCCCAATACCATTGTTGAATAATCATCTTCGTTATACCCAACTGCATTCAAAGGATTCTCTATATGGCATCCCAGGCACGCCACTCCAAATACACCTGAGCTTTGAGCGTGTGCATAAATTCTGTTTTGTGCAAAAGATAATGTGCTGGCTGAAAATAGAAATAAAGCCATTAATCCGGCCTTAAAAGAAAGTCGGTTTCCCAAAGGTAAATTAGTTTTCATGTTATTTATTTTAGTGTGAATAGTTTTAACCAAATTTAAGGATTAATAGGCCAAGTAAAAAATAATATTTCCATTATTGGTGATATTTTAAATAAAATTTAATATCCCCTGTTGTTCGATGATAAAGACGATTGATTGTTTGGATTGTATAAGAAACAGATGCAAAAATTGAAAAGCATCTTTTGCTGATAATATTGAGTGTAATCTAATGGAGAATTCCCAAAATGATAGGGTAGGGTGGTAATTCTGGATATCTGATGATCAAATAGATAAGATATTGCCCGGTAAAGATGGTCTGAATGTATGAGTAAAAACGAAAAAAGGACTTCCGAAAAAGTCCTTTTGTAGCCCGTAGGGGAATCGAACCCCTCTTACCAGAATGAAAATCTGAGGTCCTAACCGATAGACGAACGGGCCCTCTATCTTCCATTACCGAAATAATGTGTTAGTTTTGTTTTTATAAGTGTCAACTCTTAATCTTGTAGCCCGTAGGGGAATCGAACCCCTCTTACCAGAATGAAAATCTGAGGTCCTAACCGATAGACGAACGGGCCGGTTAGATTTATTGTATATAGCTTTTTCTACTGCGATCTTTATAAAACCACCGTTGTTACAGTGGTCTTATAAGATGTAAGTAGCCCGTAGGGGAATCGAACCCCTCTTACCAGAATGAAAATCTGAGGTCCTAACCGATAGACGAACGGGCCAGCTATATTTTTACGCTAATTTATTAACGTGCTTTGTCAATTTGCTTTTCAAGTTAGCCGCTTTGTTCTTGTGGATAATATTTTTCTTAGCTAATTTATCCAATAAAGCGATAACTTTTGGCAGTTGTTCTGTAGCAGCAGCTTTGTTCTCTTCATTTCTTAAAGCTTTTAAAGCTGTTCTAGCAGTCTTGTGGTAATATCTGTTACGAAGTCTTCTAGTTTCGTTTTGTCTGATTCTCTTTAGTGCTGATTTATGATTTGCCATATCGTTTAAATGTGAGTGCAAAACTATAAACTTTTTTTAAAACTACCAAATTTATTTTCAAAAATTTTAATTTTCTTCTGACAGGTACTTTCTTAGTTTATTTATTGCTTGTTCTATTTTTAAATTTTCTTGTTCTTTTTCTAATTTTTTGATCGTATTTCCCAGCATGATCAATGCATTGTTCCATTCTCCAGTGGTGTTGGTGAAAGTGAGTCCGTCAATTGTTACTTCAAAAGCAACCCTCTCTCCAGTCCTGTAAAGTCTGAAACTGATTTTATCATCTCTGCCTGTAATCCCGTCTTCATTGATTTGTAAATCGTAACTTTTTGGGTTAGAGTGGATTTTCTTAAAAAGCAATTTCGCTTCTTGTATTTTTAAATCCGGCATGATATAAAATTTGGTAGCCTGTAGAATACTACAAACAATGATTTATCAATATTATTTTTCATCAGTGCTGCCATATTTGGGTAACCAACCATGGCTGAAATTTTTGCAAATATAATGCTTTTGTCACATATAACATAAATGGAATGAATTTTTACAATAAAAGTAAAGGTTCTATATTATAATGACAGTAATTTTCAGGTTGTTAGAATATAGCTGTTTCTGATAATTTTGCCAGGATACTATAAAAATCCGGAGAATAGTAATCTTAAAGAGCTCTCAGAAAATCCCCAAGTTGGAAATACGATAGAAAATAATCCATAAAAAAACCTTTAACGGATCCGTTAAAGGTTTGTAAGTTAAGTAGCCTATAGGGGAATCGAACCCCTGTTGCAAGAATGAAAATCTTGAGTCCTGACCACTAGACGAATAGGCCAAATTTTGAGGTTGCAAAAGTAATCATTAACTTTTTAACTTCAAAATTATTTTTTTTAATTATTTATAGACTTTCTGTATCACCGTGTTTTTGACACCTTTAGCTTCAAGCTCCTTTTGAAGTTTTGCTGCATCTTCCAACGTATATACTTTTCCATAAGTGTAATAAAAAACGCCATTGTCTTTCTCTCTTTCTACATCTTTCAGGTTCTGAAGGATGTAAGAATTTCCATTCAGTTTATCACCGGAATATACTTCTATGGTGTAGTATCCCATATTAATCCTTTGATTAGGCATAAATCCTACGGCGAAAGCATTTCTGAAGCCTGCATCCTTAGCTGTTTTAAGATTAATATCTTTTACAGAAGCCATATTGGTTACAGCATAGTAATACTTATACTGTCCGTTTTCTTTAAGAGTAAGAATATAGTTCAGGCCTTTCAGGGCAGGATCATTTTCATTGTATTTCGTAGGAGAACTCATGAGTAGAATTCTGAAATCATTTTTCAAAGGAACTTCTGCAGGTTTTTCAGGCTCAGGTTTTCTGACTGAAATAGAGCCTCCGGATTTTCTGTCAACTGCTTTTTTATAATCAATAATAGCATTGTAGATACTTTCTGCAATTTCAGTCTGCCCCTTATCCGAAGCAATATAATGACTTTCCTCAGGGTGGTTGATGAAACCTGTTTCTATCAGCACAGAGGGCATGGCATTCATACGGAGAACGTGAAGGTTCTTCTGGAAAACACCTCTTGAGGAACGTTTATCTTTATTTACAAAGTTATCCTCCACCAATCCTCCCAGTAGAAGGCTAGACTCCAGATATTTGTTCTGCTGAAGTTTTAAGGCAATTAATGATTCCGGAGAATCAGGATTATAAGATCCGAAGGTCTGCTTATCTTTTTCATCCAGAAAGATCACGTCATTTTCCCTTTTGGCTACCTCAAGATTTTCGTTGTTCTGGTTAGGTCCCTGTACGTAAGTTTCTGTACCATAAGCTGTAGGTCTTTGGGAAGAATTACAGTGAATTGATACGAAAAGATCTGCTTTGCTCCTGTTGGCCAGATTGGTTCTGTCAGATAGGGAAGGGTACTCGTCAATCTTACGGGTATATATAACTTTGAAATCTCTGTTTTTCTCTAACATTGCGCCTACTTTTAACGTAATGGCGAGTGTAATGTCTTTTTCAGCGACTCTTCCAATATCGGAATAGGTCCTGTTGGCCCCATGATCACTTCCTCCGTGTCCCGCATCCAGAACGATAGTAAACTTCTTCTGAGAGAAAATAAAGTTGCTGGTAAGGAGAAGGAGAAATGATAAAATTATTTTAAAATTTTGTTTGTGCATCTTACAGTTATAAAAATTATATTAATTTTGGGCCTTAATTATATATAATAAAATTGGCCAAAACCGTCCTCAAAAATATATTACAAATTTTAATTATCCTAATTTTTAACAATTTTTTAGCACAGAAAACTCCTGAAAAATTGCCTAAAAATGCGGTTAATGATACTATTTCCAAAAAGGATACCATAGTTGTAAAAAAAGAAACTCTGGATGATGTTCTTCGCACAAAAGCTGATGATCAGAGAAGAGACATCCCAAAAAAGATGACTTTTCTGAACAAAAATGCGCAGGTGAAGTATCAGGATATGCAGATTGATGCAGATTATATTTCCATAGATGATAATAAAAATCTGATCTACGCCAGAGGTAAACAGGATTCTTTAGGAAAAATCATTGAACCCGTAATTACGACCCAGGCCGGAAAAAAATATGAAACCAACGAATTCAGCTATAACACAAAAACCAAACAGGCGATTGCTTTCAATGCAAGAACAGAAGAAAGTGAAGGGGTAATTATAGCTCAGAAGACCAAAAAATATAATGACTCCGTATTCGCGATGAGAAAAGCGGATTATACCACGGATGATTATTTCATTAAGAAAAAAGATACAGCTGCGGATTATTTTATGAGAGCTTATAATATCAAGCTGATTAAAACTAAAACAAAATCCCAGATCGTTACAGGACCTATCCAGATGTTTATTGAGCAGGTTCCTACCCCTCTTTATCTTCCGTTTGCTATTTTACCGTTTTCAGATAAAAGAGCAGCGGGTATCCTGATTCCAAGTTTCGGGGAAAGGGAAGATGTAGGGTTTTTCCTTAACGGAATAGGGTATTACCAGCCCATTGGTGAACACTTTGATCTTAAAGTTTTGGCCGATATTTATACAAAAGGAAGCTGGAATTTACGTCCTCAGGTGAATTATCAGAAGAAGTACCGTTACTCCGGAAACTTTACAGCGGATATCGGAACGATGGTAAGAGGAATCAAAGGTTTGGATGATTATACTAAAAACAGTACCTATAGAATCAACTGGACGCATTCTCAGGATTCTAAAGCCAACCCTTTCCTTACATTCAGTGCTTCTGTGGATATTGTAAGTACGAAGTTTTATAATAATCCGCTTAATAACAACTATATTTTCAACCAGAATGTATTGAATACCCAGCAGAATTCTACGGTAACCCTTACCAAAAGATTTCTGAAACTGCCGGCAACAATTACAGGAACGGCTTCTTATTCACAGAACTTTGCAACGGGATTGGCAGATCTTCGTCTTCCACAGATGAACGTAGCGATTAACCAGTTTTATCTGTTTAAATCAAGAACTGGAATAAGACAGGGACTTCTTGAAAATATTACAGTGAATACAGGTTTCAACCTTACCAATTTTGTTAATACTCAGGAGAACGAACTGTTTAAAAAAGAAATGTGGGACAAGATGCAGACGGGGCTTAAAAACAATATTGCATTGGCTACCAATACTACTGTGGCAAAATATTTCACATTCAGTTTAAGCGCGAATATTGACAATGCATTGACTACAAAAACACTGAACAGATTCTATGATCCGGTAAAGAATGTAACAGTGGATGAGATTAATAAGAACTTCACAGGATATTCTACATTCTCTACTTCTGCCAGCCTTCAGACTACACTTTTCGGAATGATGAAATTCAAAAAAGGGTCTGCAGTAGAAGCGGTAAGACATATGATGACCCCAAGTGTAAGCTTCACCTATTCTCCGGATTTTTCAAGTCCTAATTTCGGATATTACAAGAATTATTATAATGCAACCGGAGCATTGACTCCTTATTCTATTTTCGAAAAAGGAATTATCGGAAGCCCGTCAAGTGGAATGCAGGGCGCTTTAGGTTTTAATATCGGTAACAATATCGAGATGAAAGTAAAGTCTAAGAGCGATTCTACGGGAGTAAAAAAAATCAAGATATTTGAATCTTTAAACCTTTCAGGAAGCTACAATTTTGCTGCTAATGATCACCCTTGGTCTGTTTTTTCAATCAACGGGCAGTCTTCATTCTTTAATAATAAACTTACGGTAAATACCAGTCTTGCGCTGGAGCCTTATAAAATAGATTTCTCTTCCGGTCAGGATACTGGGGTAAGAACAGAACAATTCGGACATTTCAGTGTACAGGGATTCAATGTTCAGTTATCTTATCCTTTAAGCAGTGAAATTTTTGGAGAGAAAACAGATTATGCTAAAAAGTATTCCTCAAAAGGAGAGATCCGAAATGAAAATTATTATTTTGATGATGATCATTACGCCCGTTTTGATCAGGCATGGACTTTAAACATCAGTGCCAACTATGCCTATTCAAAAGGATTGAGCAAATTTGCCAATAAAATTGCCTCCATAGGATTAGATGGGAGCCTCAAGCTGACTCCTTTCTGGAATATTACGGGAAGTACGCATTATGATATGGTGACTAAGGAATTGGCGTATACAAGAATTGGTTTCTCAAGAGATCAGCGAAGTTTTACGATCAATTTCAACTGGGTTCCTTTCGGGCAATATAAAGTGTATGACTTCTTTATTGGTATAAAAGCCAATATCTTAAGTGATGCACTGAAGTACAAAGACAGAAGCTTTACCCAGCCTAATGCACCTTTCTAATATCAGATTGGCATTTGAGAATATAAATTTTATATTTGCAATCAAAATAAACTCTAATGAAATCACTGCTGACAGGATTTTCTTACTGGCAAAAGTGACGCATATGACCCTAAAAAAATAAATATCCGCTATGAAACAAATAATCAACACAGTTAATGCACCTGCAGCTATCGGTCCTTATTCACAAGCTAATATGGCAAACGGAGTTTTGTATATCTCCGGACAGATTCCTGTAGATCCTGCAACTGGTAAATTGGTAGAAGGAATTGAAAAAGAAACGCACCAGGTAATGAAAAACCTTGAGGCAATTCTTACTGAAGCCGGAATGACTTTCAAAAACGTTGTAAAAGCGACAATCTTCCTTAAGAACATGGATGATTTTGCTGTAATGAATGATATCTATGCTTCTTACTTAGATTCAGAAAGCTATCCTGCCCGTGAAACAGTACAGGTTTCTTGCCTGCCTAAAAATGTGGATATCGAAATTTCTATGATCGCACATCAGGATTAATGAATTTTATAAGAAATACAATTGCGGTTCTGGTAGGTCTTGGCATTGCAGGACTTATTATTACTCTTGGTATAAGGGCTTTTCCGCAATGGGTTACTTTTGAGGCTTTTGCTCCGTTTGAGCATTGGCAGAGGTTTCTTTTCAGTATGAAAGATGATCAGGCATTTTTTGGCTTCCTGTTGTTTATTTCCGGGTTGGGAACAACTATTGGAGGTGTTGCAACGGCTATCATCGTTAAATATGCTAAAGTAGCTTATGCTATTCTGATTGGTTTTATTATGCTTTTTATCGCGATGCTGGATGTGATTATATTTCCTTATCATCCTACATTTTATAAGATTTCTATTTTCCTTACGTTTTTTCCGTTTTCCTGGATTGGGGGTAAGATTGTAGAAGTTATTTATGAGCGGAACAAGCAGAAAAGAATTGCTGAAAAAATGAATAAGCCTAAATAAATAATAAAAAAACGCTGCAGATGTCTGCAGCGTTTTTTGTTGATATGAAAACTGATTTTGTTTTCTGATTAAGGCATTTTAAATCCTTTTGTGTAAATTCTTCCGTAGTCATCTACAAATTTCACCTGTACATTTCCCTGGTATTTATCCAGGATCTTTTCTACATCTTTCTGAGAATTCACAGGCTTGCCGTTTACTTCAATGATGATATAATTGTCTACGATTCCGATTTTAGCCATTTCGCTGCCTTCAGATACGCTTTTGGCAACAACACCACTATTGAGTCCATATTCCGTTTTGAAACGCTCCGTAAGAGGGTCAAATTCAGCTCCGATTTTTTCAGTTACGCTCAGATCAGCTTTAGTTCTCGTAGAAGTGCCTCCTTTCTGGTCTCTAAGCGTTACCGTAGCAGTACCGTCTTTACCATTTCTGGAATACGTTACCTGAACTTTATCACCAGGACGCTTGCTTCCGATTGACATGGAAAGGTCAGCAAAGTCTGTAATATCGTAGTTATCTACTTTAGTAATAATATCTCCTTTCTTCAATCCTGCGTCTTCAGCCCCGCTGTTGTCACCAAATCCTGTAATATAAATTCCGGAACCTACTTTCAGACTCGTCTTGAACTGTTTGTTGTATGAAGTTACCAGCTGGTCATTGGAAAGGTCCAGCGACTGAACACCTAGGAATCCTCTCTGTACAATTCCGAATTTCTTGATATCCTCAACAATTTTTCTGGCTAAGTTAGAAGGAACAGCAAATCCGTATCCCTGATAATATCCTGTAGTAGACTGGATCGCAGAGTTGATTCCGATAAGCTCTCCGTTAGTATTCACCAAAGCTCCTCCTGAGTTACCCGGGTTGATCGCAGCATCCGTTTGAATGAAACTTTCAATAGGATTAGTTGCTTTTCCCTGACCTCCTAAAATTCCGATACCTCTTCCTTTAGCGGAAACAATACCTGCTGTTACTGTAGAGTTTAATCCAAGCGGATTCCCTACTGCAAGTACCCATTGTCCTACATCTATATTGTCAGAATTTGCAAAATTTAGATAAGGAAGGCCTTTTTCTTCAATCTTTAGTAGAGAGATATCCGTATTTGGGTCTGTTCCTACCAAAGTTGCAATATATGATTTTTTGTTGCTTAATACTACTTCCAGCTTGTTGGCACCTGCTACCACGTGGTTATTGGAAATGATGTACCCATCCGGAGAGATGATGACACCAGAACCCATTCCTGATGGCATATTATCAGGAGCCTGTTGTTGCTTCTGTCTCTGCTGTCCCTGGCCTCTTCCCCCGAAAGGATCTCCGAAGAAAAAGTCAAACAAGTCCTGCTCTGAGGCTCTGCTTGCTGTTCTGCTCTGGTAATTTTTGATGGTAACTACAGCCGGAACAGTTGTTTTGGCTGCTTTCACAAAATCGTCACCTACAGCTCCTGTATTCATTCCTGCGAATGAGGTATTAGGTGCTGACGTTGTGAAGTAAGATTGATCACCATTGTTGGAGTTGTGTCCTAAATATTGTATGGCTCCAACGGTAGTAGCTCCGGAAATGACTCCTACTACTGCAAATGGTAATAGTTTTTTTAAAGTACTCTTCATTGTATATCTTTCTTGTTTATTAATTAATTTCTTTTTTATGTTTTTGAGTAAACAAATTTAATGTTAAATAAGTAAGCAATTAGTATGCTATGTTTCAATTTTAACTAAAATTTAACGGCTATTATGTCATTTTATACCTTATGTCATAATTGTTAATGTCAAGGTTAACAAAACTTAAAAAAATATTAAAGAAAATTTGTCACATTATAAAGCATTTTTATGCTCTGTTTTCCATTATTTATTGCCAATTATTCAGTGTTGACCGCTCATTACCTATGAACTGTGATTTGTGTCATAAAGATACTTAATTCAAAAATGATTATCTTTGCAAAAATTTTATTCTCACTTAAAACGTTTATAGCATGCAACTGTATAACACCTTAAGCGCAGAAGAAAGAGCTCAGCTTATTGATGAAGCCGGTAAAGACCGTCTTACTTTGTCTTTCTATGCGTATGCCAAAATTGAAGACCCCAAAAAATTTCGCGACGAATTATTTATAGCCTGGAATGCACTGGATGCACTGGGTCGTATTTATGTAGCAAAAGAAGGAATTAATGCTCAGATGAGTGTTCCTGCGGATCAGTTTGAGGCTTTTCGAAATACGCTGGAAGTGTATGACTTTATGAAAGGAATACGTTTAAATGTCGCTGTTGATCAGGATAACTATTCTTTTTTAAAATTGACAATTAAGGTTAGAAATAAAATTGTTGCTGACGGGTTGAACGACGAAACTTTTGATGTTACCAATAAAGGAATTCACTTAAAAGCTCAGGAGTTCAACAATCTACTTGAAGATCCGAATACAATCGTTGTAGACTTCAGAAACCACTATGAAAGTGAAGTAGGACACTTTGAAGGGGCAATTACTCCGGATGTGGAAAATTTCAGAGAAAGCTTACCGATTATCAATGAACAGTTACAGGATTTTAAAGAAGATAAAAACCTTTTGATGTACTGCACCGGAGGTATCCGTTGTGAAAAAGCCAGTGCTTACTTCAAACATCAGGGTTTTAAAAATGTCTATCAATTGGAAGGAGGAATCATTGAGTATACCCGCCAGATTAAAGAAGAAGGAATAGAGAGTAAATTTATCGGTAAAAACTTTGTATTTGACCACCGTTTAGGGGAAAGAATTACTGATGATATTATTTCACAATGCCACCAGTGTGGAAAACCTTGTGATAACCATACCAACTGCGCTAATGATGCATGTCATCTTCTGTTTATCCAGTGTGATGAATGTAAAGCAGCAATGGAAAACTGCTGTTCTACAGAATGTCTGGATACGATACATCTGCCTTGGGATGAACAGGTGAAGTTAAGAAAAGGACTGCAGGTTGGAAATAAAGTATTCAGAAAAGGAAAGTCTGATGCCTTGAAATTTAAAAATTCAGGAGATCTATCAGATAAGCCTTTAGCAAAAGCAGAAACAAAGAATATCCGCCAAAAGATTGCTGTTAAAAAAGAATTGATTGGAAAGGCAGAACATTATTTCTCAAAATCAAAAATTGCACAGTTCTTAATTGAACATAAAGATTTGTCAGTTGGAGATAAAGTATTAATTTCCGGTCCAACTACCGGAGAACAGGAAGTAGCCATTACTGAAATCTATGCCAATGGTGGCCCTTGTGAAACTGCAAACATAGGAGATCAGATTACTTTTGAGCTTCCATTCAGAGTTCGTTTATCTGATAAACTGTACAGAGTTGTGCAAAACGCATAATCAAAAATAAGCGATAAAGCTGCAAAAGCTTGTCCGGTAAAAATTATTTCAGTTCTGAAAACTTAATAATTATGCTAAAAGCTGAGCTTAGAAAAAAATACACCCAAAAAAGAAAAGCCTTGTCTCCTGATGAGGCTTTCTTGTTATCTGAAAAGATTTTTGAAAATTTTATTCATTATTTTAATCTCAGGGAGGGGGAAAAGGTCCATGTTTTCATCCCGATTCCTGTAAGAAAAGAAATTGATACCCACATTTTTATTCAGTATTTTTTAGCGAAGAATATCCGTGTTTACGTTCCTAAAATTGTAGGCGATAGGCTTATTAATATTGAAATCTTTGAGGATACTGTTTTTGAAACCAGCAGCTGGGGAATTTCGGAGCCTGTTTCCAATGAAGATTCGGGGGAAAATAATTTTCAATATGTCATTACACCATTGCTGTATTGTGACAGAAAAGGAAATAGGGTAGGATATGGGAAAGGTTTTTATGATGGTTTGTTCCAAAGTATATCCGCAGAGACCCAAAAAATCGGAGTCAATTACTTTGACCCCGATGAATATGTGGACGATGTCTGGGAAAATGATATTCCTGTGGACTATTTAGTTACTCCTACTGAAGTACTGTCTTTCTTAAGCGGTTGGGAATAGAAATCTAAAAAGTAGAATTTAAATTCTTTTTTGAGCTTGGAAGTAGACAGCAGTATATATTGTGCGTTCTTTTCAAAGCTTCCCAGGGATCTATTTTTATTATCAAAATATTCCACATTAAACTTGGCATAGTCCAATGTATCTTTTTTATAGAACTCTTTGTAGACATTCAGATTGCTCACCTTTGCTGTTTTTACTTTCATGCTGTCCAGTTCTTTCAGTAATCTTTTAAATGTCAGAGAATCCGGTTTATGGAAGTAGCTTTCCATTTGTGAGTAAATAACGGTATCTATTTCTGTATTTCTGTTTCCGGACAGGTAAAGAGTAGAAAGGTCAAACAGTTCCTGAACTTTCTGTTTGGTAATGGAATTGATGGCCTGCATGCTGTCCATCTGTACTGCAGGATAACTCTTTTCATTGGTGCTGTTTCGCAGCTTATCGAGGTCGCTTACCTCTGAGGTTTTATTATTACAGGCAATAAATAATGTCAGAAGCACGGTGAAAATTAAAAAATTACTTATTCTTTTCATCTGTGGTAGCAATTTTAAATTTGATGGATACAATCTTACCTTTGTTATCCTTTTTCATTTCTATTACATTCAGGTTTTTCAATGAGGTGGTTGGAGTGGTTACCAAAGTGATATATTTCTGCTTATTCAGGCTTTCTATACCATAAGTATCATTGTCATAAACCTGATAGATTACAGCATTATTACTGATCAGGTTTTCCAGCTGATTTCTTTTCTGCTTAATAAGGGCAACCTGTTCATCCGGATTTCCTCCTTTGATGTCTTTTATCGAGAAATAGTACACAGCCATCTTATAATCATCCGGCTTTAATTCTATTTTTTCCTCTTCAGGTGCATTCTCAAGGCTTCTGTTGACTTCCAGGGGCTCGTAGAAAGGAGCGCTGATACGCATTTTTAAATTTTTATCCTTAGTAGAATAATAAAAACACTCACCAGGTTTTATTTTATACATCAATGGAGATTCGTTTTCCTTTACCACCATTATTTCTAAAGTGTTGATTACAGAAACTCCTCTGTCTTTATCGATAAAACAATATTTATAAGTTTTCGAAAAAAGAACGTCTTTAAATCCCAAAAGTCCAGTGATCGTAATTAAAACGGAAGTAACCAATGCCCAGGCGTTCTTTTTGAAGAAATTTTTCTTAGGTGGAACGGATGAAATTTCAATTTGCTGAGTGGTATTGTTATTTTGATTAACTGATTGATTTTCAGTGTTTGATTTTTGTAAATTAGTGTTTTCTTGCGGTGTGTTTTCGACTTTTTTAGGTTGAAATTCATTTTTTTGAATTTCTGGAGCGGCAGAAACAGTTTTTTCTAATTCACTGAGTTCTTCTTCTTCTAAATTTTCATTTTCCTGTAGAAGTTCACCCGCAAAAAGATGCAGTTTCTTGAACTCATACCAAGAGTCGTAACCTGCATAAATACTCAGTAAATTGAGCATGTCTATCCTTGGTAATTTTGTAACCGGTGAACTTTTGAAATAGGTATAAAATGACTTTTCACTGATGTTTCCTTTCGCTTTTTTGCGCAGGTCTTCCTGAAAATATATGATATCAATACCCTTCCACTTGGATATATCATCCTGCGAAGGGGTATGTTCTTTTAAGTATTGACCCTGAACATCCTTTTTTAGCTGTTCAAAGTGTAATAGATCTAAATCTGTCAATTTTTCAAAAAATAATTAAATTGTTGATTATCAGCTATGTTTTTTTGTAAAACTATTTTACAAAGGTATTACAATTATTTTTCATAAACAAATTTTCTAACTGCTATACCTTTGTCTTGTTCAAATAACAGAACAGAAGAAAATTTTATAAAACAATATTAACAAAATTAAATTTAATTTATTATGAAAAAGTCATTATTCGTAGCTGCTATCGCTGCAATCTCTCTAGTTGCTTGTAAAAAAACTGAAGCTACTTCTACTGAAGGAACAACTGATTCTGCTGCTGCTACTGTAGCTGATTCTGCTGCTGTAGTTTCTGACTCTGCTGCTAAAGTTGTTGATTCTGCTGCAACTACTGCTGTAGAAGCTACTAAAGATGCTGCTGCTGCTACTACTGCTGCTGGTGCTGAAGTTGCTAAAGATGCTGCTAAAGGAGCTGGAGAAGCTGCTAAAGGAGCTGCTGATGCTGCTAAAGGAGCTGCTGACGCTGCTAAAGATGCTGCAAAAGACGCTGCTAAGAAATAATTCTAGCATACGCTTAACAATAAAAGAACCGTTTCACTCAGTGAGACGGTTTTTTTATGTTCAGTCATTGCAAGCCAAAAAGCGAAGCAGTCTTATTGGAAATAAAGTCCAGCTTTACTGTACTGTATTTATCCTTTCTTTTGTTTTAAAGATTCATAGCAGGTAATAGCCACTGCATTACTCAGATTTAAAGAATCAATGCTTCCGGCCATAGGAATCAACGTGTTTTTTCCTTTCCCTATCCAGAAATCACTCAATCCCGAATGTTCTGTACCGAATAATACAGCTGAGCGCTGTCTGAAATCTCTCTTATAAAGATCTTCAGCACTTTCATCCATGAGTGTAGTATAGATATTGAAGCCGTTCTTTTGAAGAAATTCCAGTGTTTCTTCATTTTCAGCCTGGTATACCTCCATACCAAAAAGGCATCCTACACTGGATCTGATCACATTAGGGTTGTAGAAATCGGTTTTACCGTCAGCAACAATCAGTGCATCTACTCCAAATGCTTCACAACTTCTTAAAATAGCGCCAAGATTTCCCGGTTTTTCTACGCCTTCAACAATAATTACTGTAGAATTTTCTTTAGGAACAAATGATGAAAGAGGAGTTTCTTTTGCATGGTAGATTCCGATAATTCCTTCGGAACTTCCTCTGTAAGCGATTTTTTCATATACTTTTTCGCTTACATAATGAATTTTTCCGCCAGGAAGAGTTCCTTTAAAGATATTTTCACAGATAAAGAACTCCAGTGGCTCAAAATCATAGTGCATTGCTCTTTCATTTTCCTGCTGGCCTTCTACTACAAAAACTTTTGATTTTTTACGAAACCTGTTGTCAGTAAGGAGCTTAGTGACATTTTTTATTTTTTCGTTTTGAAAACTTTCTATCAACATTCTGCAAAATTATGCAAAATTTATGATTGAACTTCTCTGGTTTTGATAAAAAGGTTTTTCCATGTGATCTCAAAGCGGACTTTATTTTGCCTTTTAAAATAAATGATAAGAGCTGTCACAACGATAATAGAGAATAATTTATAGAGATTTCCATAGAGATTACCGGAAACATTTTCCGAGACATTAAAGATTTCCCAGTACAGATTCATCAGGAAATGCAGAAATATGGGTGTCCACAGATTATATTCAGATTCAAAATACACCCAGGCGAAGAATAAAGATCCAAGAAATGTAATGGCGAATATTTCCATAAGCTCTGTTATATTCTGGCTTTGGTATAAATGTACCTGCGCAAACAGTAAAGATCCGAATAAGGCGGAAGATAAAAACCCAATTCTGGTAAACCGGTATAATGTACCTATAAGAAAAGCTCTGAAGATGATTTCTTCAAAAAAGGCTGAAGATAATGTGTTGATAAACAGGCTTTCAAAAGATATTTTATTAATTACTTTAAAATGAATAAGATATCCGATAAGCATGGGAAGAGTTCCTGTAAACGCTAATGTAAATCCTTTGGGAATCGGTTTGTTTAAAGAAAAAAGATCCAAAATATTTCTTTTGGGTAACAAAATTTTTAAAGTGATAATCAAAGGAATTAAAGTTATCAGATAAGCAGTTACATGTGCTACAGCTTTGCTATGACTTATGTTTTTTGAAAATGCCTGAATGCTTTTAAAAAAGAAAGCATCAAAGAAGTAGTAGGCTGTAAACCCCAAAATAAAGATTAAAAAAAAGCGGATACTGTTACTCATAGTTGTTAAATTTTGAGCAAAAGTGTGGTTTTAAATCTATGCTTTCAGGATAATGTGATGAATGGCAAAGAATAGTGACGAATGACAAAATTTATGAATTCTGCTGCTGTAATTGAGGAATAATTGATGGAATAAAACTTCTTGAAACAGGAATTTCAAAATCAATTTCCGGGAGAATTAATTTATATCCCTGAGCATTTCCTTTAAGATTTTTGACCTTTGTAAGGTTGACAATATAGGAACGGTGGCATTTTTTGACAGCACCGTTTCCGATTTGTTGCAAAGCACCAGATAAACTTATTCTGACCAACATCTTTTTTAAAAGGTTATTCTCTAAGAAATAAAATGTACAATAGTTTTCCATTGACTGAACACATAGAAAATCGTTTTCACTGATGATAAGTTCTGTATTCTGTGCTGCTATTTTCAATAGATTCTGCTGTAATTCCGGAACAGAATCCGGAAGGTGTTGAGAAATATTCCGGGCTGTATTTTCGTGAATATTCTTTAAATAGATATACCGCGATAAAATATATATGATAGAAACTGGAATGCCAACAGCCAGAGAATAGAGGAACATATAAAAATAATTGCCTAAATCAAGTTCTACATGGCTTAGAAATAATGAGTTGTAAAAGTAGGATAGAATGGATCCAACGAACAGGATGAAAATTATTTTTAAAAGCTCCGCACCCATATTCCAGCTGCTGAAACGGGATGTCATAAGATTGGCAATAAAAAAAGCTATTCCGAAAATAATGCAATAGGGGAAAAGCAGTAAAAACTTGTAAGGATGCTGAAAGTTTTCCGTACCAAAAGGCTGAAAAATAATCAGAAACAAATACACCGAAATGCCTGCTCCCAAAGAAGAAACGATAATTTCCTTGAAGGATTCAGACTTCGGATATGGATATGAAGCAAATGAAAACATATCATTTAGGTTTCTGATGGCTCAATAAAACTACTATTGTCTATAAGACTTTGGGGCAGATCTTTTTTATTTTTAATTCCTAATGACTTCAGTTTTTGAGTCTGAATCACAAGGTTGTCATTTCCGGTATGAAGCTGTTTGTAAGCATCGTTGTATACGTTTTTAGCCTGATCAAGGTTTCGGCCTACTTTTTCCAGATTATCCACGAAACCTACAAACTTGTCATAGAGTCTGGCTCCACGTTCTGCAATTTCTATGGAATTTCGGTTTTGATATTCACGTTTCCAAAGATCAGCAATCAGTTTAAGGGAAGTAATCAGGTTACTTGGATTAAGCAAAAGAATTCTTCTTTCATAGGCATAATTCCAAAGATTCTGATCTGCCTGCATCGCTGCAATATAAGCGGGTTCACTAGGAATAAACATCATCACGAAATCCAGTGATTTTCCGTAATCATCGTATGCTTTCTGGCTTAGCTGTGTGATATGGTTTTTGATAGAACCAAGGTGCTGGCTTAGTTTTATAGCGTAAACATCAGCATCGGTTTCATCTACCAGTTCTGTGAAAGCAGTAAGTGAGACTTTAGAATCAATGATGACATTTCTTTCATCCGGATATTTTACAACGGCATCAGGGCGCATTTTCTTTCCGGAGAATTCTGAGAATAAAGCTTTATTGTCCTCATCCCGCAATTCATGTTCCAGAAAATATTCTCTTCCTTTTACCAATCCTGATTTTTCAAGAATACTTTCAAGGATCATCTCACCCCAATTTCCCTGGGTTTTACTTTCTCCTTTCAGCGCACGGGTTAGTTTTTTGGCATCTTCGGAAATCTGCTGGTTCAGCTCTGCAAGTTCTTTCACTTTTTCGGCAAGAGAGAAGCGTTCTTTATTTTCCTTTTCATAGGCTTCGTTGACTTTATTTTTTAAATCAGCAATTTTTTCCTGAAAAGGTTCCAGAATGTTTTTTAAGTTATTTTGATTTAAAGTGGTAAACTTTTCTGTTTTTTCCTCCAAAATCTTATTCGCCAGATTTTCAAACTGAAGTTTAGAGTCTTCCTGTATCTTGACAATTTCTTCTTTCTGGGTATCAAGTGATTGTTGGAGACCTTCATTTTTTGCAGAAAGTTCAGAGTTTTTAGCAAAAAGAGCCTGTTTTTCAAGAATGTGGGTTTCTATCTGAGAATTCTGTCTCTGATTGGTTTGCTTTAATTCCTGGAACTGAATGTTTAAAGAAGAATATTCGGCGGAGATTTTAGAAAATTCACTTTTAAGATCATCCAGAAGATCCTGCTGCAGCATATTGGCTTCTTTCTCTTTGCTGATATTCTGCTGAAGTTCCTGAATCTTCAGGTTTGAATTTTCAAGATCAGACTGGGTTTTTATAGATAAGGTGTTCAGCGAATCATAAGAACTCCTTGAAACCATTGACGATTTCAGTGCAAAATATAATATAACCGCGCCAAGTATACCGCCGGCAATCAACCCAATAATTAAATAAATCATCTCCATCTTCCAAAATTATGAAAAAAGGCCGGAAACTTTATGGGCAATAAGAGTTGTTTGTTCTACTATTTTAAAATATAGATGAAATGTCTGGCCACTATTTGATAGAGCTCCATTACTTCTCTCTTCCAGCCTCCGGCTTCCCTTCTTAATTAGAATACTTATATTTATAGGAAATTTCAGAGAATTATGAATATTTTGTTGGTAGAAGATGATCAAAGAATCAGCAATTTCCTGATTAAAGGCCTTTCCGAGGCCGGATACAATCTCACCCTTGCAGATTCAGGGGAAAAAGCGCGCGAATTTCTTCATACCTATGATTTCGATATTATTTTAATGGACATCATGCTTCCCGGATTGGATGGGATGCAGCTTACGCAAATTATAAGATTTAAAGGAAATTATACTCCGATTTTAGTTTTAAGTGCATTGAACAGTCCGGACGATAAAATCAAAATGCTGGACATGGGAGCTGACGATTATTTATCAAAACCTTTTCATTTTGAAGAACTCATTTCAAGAATTAAAGCTTTAACAAGACGGAATAAACTGAGTTATCAGAAGGAAGATCAATATTTATCTTGCGGAAATATCGTCATTGATACAGACCTTCACAAAGTAACACAGAACGATAAGGAAATTGAACTTTCTCCCACAGAATATAAGCTTTTTACTTTCCTGATGGAGAATAAAAATAAAGTGCTGAGCAGAACCCAGATCTTACATAAGGTGTGGGGTATTGATTTTGATAATACAACGAATGTAGTGGATGTTTATATTTCCTATGTCCGTAACAAGATTGACGAAACGGAACAGAAAATTATTCATACGGTAAAAGGAACCGGATATTTGATCAAAGACTGAAAATGACTCTCAGAAGCAGATTTACCCTTATTTCAAGCCTTTCATTCGGCATTGTTTCTATCATCACATCTGCGGTGATATTCTTTGCCTATTACGATAGCACTAAGATCTTTTATTTTGAAAAGCTTAGAAATACGGCTCTTATTTCTGCCATTTATTATCTTGAAAAAGATGAGCTTCCAAAAGATAGACATGCCCAGATCAAAAAAGAGTATAATCATCTTATTCAAAATAACAGGGTAGCGGTTTACAATCAGAATAACGAAGTTACTTTTGGACATAATGTGAACGATAAGAATATAAAGCTTTCTCATTTGCAGGCTGTGCGCAATAATAAAGGAATACAGTTTATGTCTGATAATCAATTTTATTATGGAATTTTTTATCCGGACAATCAGGGAGACTTTGTTGTTTTTGTAAAATCATCAAACGATTCTTTTCAATCACAGATCCTGAGACTTGCCATTATTATGCTTTCTGTATTGGTGGTTGGTTTGCTGGCGATTTATTTTCTGAGCCGGTATCTTTCAAAAGTGGTTTATAAACCCATTTCCAATGTCGTAAAGCGTATCAATAAAGTAGATTACAATAATATTTCTACGGCAATTACTTCTACCAATACGAATGATGAGATTGAAGATCTTATAAAATCATACAATAAACTGCTGGGTAGAATTTCTGAAAATGTTCTTTTACAGCAGAACTTTATCAATTATGTTTCTCATGAATTTAAAACTCCTCTGGCAGCGATCTCTGGTAATCTGGAAGTTTTTGGGCAAAAAGATCGTACGCCGGAAGAATATAGAGAAGTAGTAAAAGAGTCATTAGAAAATGTTTACGAGATTGAAAATATTTTAAACAATCTTCTCCTGATGTCCGGGATGTCCAAACTGGAATCTTCCCACAAGCTAACGAGAGTAGATGAACTGATCTGGAAAATCTACGAGAAATTAGAACCTAAGGCAAAAGAAAACAATTCATCAATCAAAATACAGCTTCAGGTAACAAAACCTGCTTTGCTGGAATTTCCGGGAAATGAAACGCTGCTATATTTAGCACTATATAATATCGTTGAAAATGCAGTCAAGTATTCCTATGAAAAACCTATAACGGTTGTATTATCAGAGAAAAATAATCAGTTGTATATTGAAGTAAGAGATGAAGGGAGAGGAATTCCGTCAGATGATCTTATGAAAATATCTGAGACTTTCTACAGAGGAAAAAATGTAGATACCGTGAAAGGAAGCGGAATTGGCCTATCGCTTTCAAAAAGTATCTTTGACCATCATCATATTGTTATGAAAATTGATTCTGCTGTGAATCTCGGAACCAATGTTCTTCTGGAATTTCCTGCTCATTCCTGATTTTTTCTCTCGCAGATTTTGCTGATTGAGCAGATTCATGAGCTTAGATTAATTTAAAATCTTATTAAGAACATATTCATAATAACGAAATCTGCGTCATCTGCAAAATCTGCGGGAGTATAAAAGATTCTATAGGAGCGGGTTTTAACCCGCTTACAAAATATATTCAAATCTTCTGGCTTTAGCCAAAACATACCGAATCAAACAATTACCCAGAAATAAAAGACATTCTAATCAAACTCTAATGTTGAACTAACCGAATTTTAATTTTGTTTAAAATTCCCTCTAATATTAGACAAATAGCTTTGTGGTCTTAAATAAGAGACCCTTGAAGAAGCTATTTTTTACACTATTTTATATTCATTGTTTCAGTTTCTTTTCAGCACAGATTTCAGATACTCTGAAAATCGGAAGAAAGGAAGCTGAAACTATTTTTCTGGCTAAAAACCTAGACCTCATTGCACAGAAGCTTGAAATTTCACAGGCTGAAGCAAGAGCTGTCCAGGCTAAATACTGGCCCAATCCCAAATTAAGCATCAGTGAAGTTAATCTGTGGAGAACCTATGATATTGAAGAGCAGCCTGCGCTTATCGGAAACTGGGGAAAAAATACTCAGATTTCTGCTGAGATAGAGCAGGTGATTCAGACTGCCGGTAAAAGACGGAAAAATATCGAACTGCAGAAAATAGAAGTGGAAGGAGAGAAGTACGAGCTGCAGGAAGTTTTGCGTGAGCTTAAAAAGACACTCAGAAATACTATTACTGAGATCCTTTACAATCAGGAACAGCAGAAAATCTATCAGGGGCAGATTGCTTCCATTGAAAAATTAACAAAATCCTATAATAACCAATTAAATCTTGGCAATATCAGCAAGGCTGAATATGTCCGGTTAAAAGCACAGGAAATTGAATTCAAAAAGAAACTGGTTTCCTTAAAACAGGAAATCGAAGATCAGCAGGTTGAGCTTAAGGCTTTATTAATGCTGCCATCCCAATCTTATCTGGTAATATCAGATTCATTTGTGATGCCGGAAAAACAGCTTTCAGAGCTGGAAGTGACCCAGTGGATAGAAAAGGCAAAAGAAAACCGCCCCGATATCATGATCACTAAAAATAAAGAGAAACACGCCGCCAAGAACCTCGAAATTCAAAATGCCATGAAAACTCCAGATGTTGCAGTTTCTATAGGATATGACCGTGGAGGAAATATCATGAAGGATTTTATAGGGCTGGGTGTTTCTATGGATCTTCCCATTTTCGACCGCAACAAAGGAAATATCCAGGATGCTAAGCTTGAAATTGAGAAAAGCAAACTTGAAACCCGAAAAAATATGCTGAAATCCGAGAACGAAATTATCTCTGTTTTCAGAAACTATATCCGTACACAACAGGTTTCAGAAGAAATAGACGGCAATTATGAATCCACACTGGACAGTTTGCTGATAAGCCACGAAAAAAACTTCAGATTAAGAAATATCAGCATGCTGGAATATATGGATTTTCTGGACACCTACATCGGAAATAAAATGATCATCCTGGATACTAAAAAAGAACTTAATCAATACTACGAAAACCTGCAGTATGTTGTAGGACAAGATTTATAAGATATGAACAAGAATACTACTAAATACATTGCTGCCATCTCCCTGTCTGCCTTAGTGATTTTTACAGGATGTACCGGAGAAAAAGAAAATAAAGAAGCTGAAAAAAGCTACTGCATCAGTAAAGAGCTGAAAAAAGATATCAAACTTGTAAAAGCCGAAATGCTTCCCATAGAAGAAAGCATTACCCTCACCGGAGAGGTAGAAAGTAACTCGGATAAAACGGTTCCTTTTGTAAGCCTTGTGGACGGAGTGGTGATAGATACCTATTTTTCTCTTGGCGATTATGTGAAAAAAGGGCAAAGTCTGGCCAGTGTAAAAAGCACCGCTGTCAATGAAATGCAGGATGATACCCAAACTTTACAGGCTCAGCTGGCAGTCGCAAAAAGAAAGCTGTCTTCTGTAGAAGCGATGTACAAAGATGATATTGCCTCTCAGAAAGATTTGCAGGAAGCCCGTTCCGAAGTTGCCATCTTACAATCTAATATTTCCAAGACACAGAAAAACATGCAGCTTTATTCCGCGGGCGGAAATACCATTCAGATTAAAGCTCCTGCAGACGGATATGTTATTTCAAAGAATATTTCCAAAGGAATGCCTGTTACTGCTGGAGGAGATCAGCTGTTTACCATTTCCAATCTGGATAAAGTCTGGGTAATGGCCAATGTATATGCTACCAATATGAGACATGTCTATGTAGATCAGCCGGTAGTGGTAAAGACTCTTGCTTATCCGGACGACAGCTTTTCAGGAAAAATAAATACCATTTCACAGGTTTTCAACGAAAATGAAAGAGTGCTCAAAGCCAAAATCATTATGGATAATAATGGAATGAAACTAAGACCGGGAATGTCTGCCGATGTTGTATTGCCCATTAATTCACAAAACAAAAGTGCACTGGCTATTCCTGCGAAAGCTTTAATCTTTGATAACAACCAAAGCTATGTAGTGGTTTATAAAAAAGACTGTGAGCTTGAGATAAGACCGGTAACGGAGATTGCTTCCAATAGCCGGTATATCTATGTAGAAGGTAATTTAAAGCCAGGTGAAAATGTCATCGCTTCCAATGGGCTGCTGATTTATGAAAACCTGAAAAACCAATTAAATAATTCCACGAAGTAATGCGAAAATTTGTACAGAATATTGTTTCCTTCTCTTTAAAAAACTCATTGATTGTTCTTTTGGGAACTTTTCTTTTGCTGGCCGGAGGAATCTATTCCTATATGCATACTCCTATTGAAGCATTTCCGGATGTTACCAATACCAGAGTAAGAGTTATTACCCAGTGGCCGGGAAGAAGTGCTGAAGAGATCGAAAAATTTGTCACATTACCTATTTCCAAAGAAATGAATGCGATCCCGAACAAAACTTCGGTGCGTTCTATTTCTTTATTCGGATTGTCTGTGGTGACGGTTATCTTTGATGATCATGTCGATGATTTTTATGCTCAGCAGTATGCTTCCAATAAACTCGGAAATGTAGAGCTTCCCGCTGGAGCAGAGTACAGTATTGAACCTCCCTCCGGTGCTACAGGCGAAATTTACAGATATATTATCAAGAGTAAACTTCCGATCAAAGAAGTAACAGCCATTCAGGATTGGGTGGTAGAAAGAGAATTGCTGGCAGTTCCAGGTGTGGCTGATGTAGTGAGCTTTGGCGGAGAAGAGAAAACATATGAAATAAAAATTAATCCTACGGAATTACACAATTATGACCTTTCCCCCTTGGATGTGTATGAAGCGGTTTCCAAAAGTAATATCAATGTAGGAGGAGATGTAGTGGCAAAAGGAGACCAGGCTTATGTAGTGCGGGGGATTGGTCTTTTGGAGAAAAAAGAAGATATTGAGAATATTCAGATCGAAGTAAAAGGATCTACGCCAATTTTGGTGAAACACGTGGCTGAAGTAAAAATTTCAGCAAAACCGAGGTTGGGGCAGGTAGGATACAACAAAGATAATGATGTCGTAGAAGGAATTGTCATCATGCTTCGTGGCGAAAACCCAAGTGAAGTGATTGCAAGGCTGAAAGACAGGATAGAAGAACTGAACGGAGGTGAACTTCCCGGTGATGTGCAGATTGTTCCGATCATAGACCGTACGGAGCTTGTAAATACTACCGTACATACCGTTTCCAAAAACCTTATTGAAGGAGTAATCCTGGTTTCTATTATTGTATTTATTTTCCTTTACAACTGGAGAACAACTTTCATTGTAGCATCTGTAATTCCTTTGGCTTTCCTGTTTGCTATTATTATGCTTAAAATACAGGGATTGCCGGCCAACCTGATTTCTATGGGAGCTCTGGATTTCGGATTGCTTCTGGAAGGAACACTGGTGATTGTAGAACACGTCTTTGTTGCTCTCGAGCTTAAAGCGAAAAAGATAGGCGTGCGGAGATTTAACAAAATTTCAAAACTAGGGATTATTAAGAAAAGTGCTGGAAGTGTAGCAAGTTATATTTTCTTCGCCCTGTTGATTCTTATCGTTGCCCTGATGCCGATTTTCTCTTTCCAGAAAGTAGAAGGAAAAATGTTCTCCCCATTAGCATTTACGCTGGGATATGCATTATTGGGATCATTGATCTTAAGTTTGACCTACGTTCCGGCAATGTGTAAACTTTTATTGACTAAAAACATTGAAGAGAAAGAAAACTTTATCTCCAGATTCTTCAGAGTGAATATCTATAGAATTTACGAATTCAGCGACCGTCACAAAAAAGGATTTATTATTGGTTTTGTTGCTTTACTTACCATTTGTGGATGGAGATTCTCCAATTATGGATCTGAATTTTTGCCCAAACTGAATGAAGGTGCAATCTATGTAAGAGCAACCCTTCCCAACAGTGTCAATCTGGATGAATCTGTACGATTGACCAAAGAGATGAAAGAGATTCTCATGAAATACGATGAAGTAAAATTTGTCATGACCCAGACAGGCCGTCCGAATGACGGAACAGATCCCACAGGTTTCTTTAATATCGAATTTAATATTCAGCTGAAACCGGAAAATGAATGGAAGAAAAAAGTATCCAAAGAAGAGCTCCTTGAAGAAATGAGGGTTTCCCTTGAAAAATATCCGGGAATCAACTTCGGATTCAGTCAGCCCATACAGGATAATGTGGAAGAATATGTGGCAGGAGTAAAAGCTCCGCTGGTCATTAAGATTTTTGGAAATGATCTTTTCGAACTTGAGAATTATGCCAATAAAGTTGCTAATTCCATAAGAACTGTTCCGGGAATATCAGACGTAAATGTTTTTAAAAATATCGGACTTCCGGAATTGAGAATACAGCTTCATGATTCCAAAATGGCAAAATATGGAGTCTCCACAGCGGATGCACAGGCTGTTATCGAAATGACAATCGGAGGGCAGGCTGCTACCAAATTTTATGAAGAAGAAAGAATGTTTGACGTAATGCTTAGGTTTGAAAAAGATTACAGGGATACTCCTGAAAAGATGGGAAACATTCTCATCCCGACTCAGGATAATAAGAAAGTGCCGTTGAAAGAAATTGCCACTATTGATTATCACACCGGACCGTCATTTATTTATCGTGAAGGAAACAGCAGATATATCGGAGTTGGATTCAATATTGAAGGTCGTGACCTGGGAAGTACCATTAAAGAAGCCAAAGCTAAAGTAGAAAAAGAAGTAAAGCTTCCGAAAAATCATAAAATGACCTGGGCCGGAGAATTTGAAAGCAAAGAAAGAGCTGCAAAACAGCTGGCAATGGTAGTGCCGATTTCCTTAGTTCTTATTCTTATGCTTTTATATTTCAATTTCGGAAATATAAAAGACACGCTGATTTCTTCCATCACACTGGCATTTGCATTTATCGGAGGATTTTTATCCCTTTGGTTTACGGGAACCATCTTCGGAATCTCAGCCGGAATCGGGTTCATTATCCTTTTTGGTGTTGCAACCATAGACGGTATCGTCTTGATAGGAGTTATGAAAGAAAATCTCCAAAACAGAATGTCCCTCAAAGAATCCATTGAAGAAGGAGTGAAGAGTAGAATCCGCCCGGTAGTGATGATCGCCCTGATGGGATCTATGGGACTTCTTCCGGCAGCAATGTCAAACGGAATGGGTTCCGAAATTCAGAAACCTTTAGCCATTATGATTGTAGGCGGGCTGATCGTCTGTATGCTACTGTCATTTACAATACTACCTATCATTTTCCATTATGCCTATCGTAGAAAGCATAAGGAAGCAATATAGTTTCTTTTATTTTGTTCATTATGAGGCCGGGATCCGTGAGGAAGATCCCGGCCTTTTTTGTTAGGAGTTTTTTGTAGATTCTAAAATTTCAATATTCTTCACCACATCACTGCTTTCACATTTTTTAAGTTCTTTTAAAAGAGCAGGAGTAAGGATCTTCGGATTTAGTATTTGGGTAGCAACTTTTGCAGCCGCATAATCTACTATGCCGATCACAGATTCTCTTAAGAAATTCGGAGTATTGGATGCTATGACTGCCGTCGCCCAGGAAGTATCTCTTGCTTTCGAAATAGCAAAATCAAGTACGGCATTATCCTTTCCGTTAGAGAGTTGGTCAACAAGATCTACCGGATAACAGATTTTGTTCAGAGAGTCCTGAACGTTCTGATTAATGGAAGCAATGACGTTATTAATGGTTTCAAAATCTTTTTTCAAAGGATTTATTTTCCGGTAAGGCATGACAGCTGCTGCGGAAATACCAAGATCCAGATTAATGTGAGCGTTCATCCCAAGGAAGATATGTTGTAATATCAACAGGTTTTTATTTTTAGCTGCTTCAAAGGCAATATACCAGGAATTGGTACATTTTTCTCCTTTGCTGTAGCTTTCCCATGCCTGAAGATATCTCTGTGCAAAAGCGAGATCAAGCAAAGTCATTCTGGGATTATCTTCAAACTTTTTCTGTTGGATCCCTTTCAGAACCTGCGCGGTCATGATCCTGTATGTACAGGCAAAATAACCTGCCGGACTTTGATTTTCTTTACACCAGATGATGATTTCATCCAGTTTTTTAAGAACTTCTTCAATGGTTTTCATGGTGGTTTTTGTTTATTTAAAGATAATAAAAAAGTGAGCTGGAAAGCTCACTGTATGTATTGTTCATTCAGATTATGGAGTGATTATAATCGGATCCGGAAAAGGTTCAAGAACCAGTGGTTTGCACATTGCTGCCGGTTGACAGGTTCCTCCCATGCATATAAAATTCGTCATCGTGGTGGTGCCGTCAGGACATCTGATCATGCCTTCACCGTGGCATCCTCCGGGACATTCTGCCGGATACAAAGTTCCTCCAAGGACATCTTTCAAATCTGTTCTTGAAAGTTTTGTTAAGTTCTTTTTCATGGTTTAATTTTTTTTGTTTAGTAAATTAATTTATTCTTAACACTCTTATAATTAAATAAGTAGGTTTGAAAATATTAAACTAAAGTAGTAAATTATTCTATGATAATTGAATTATTTATGATAAATATTAAAATGAAGGTTGGATTTTGTTACAATGCCAAATAAGTTTAAAATAGAAGAATGTCAGTTGGATTTGAGATCTGACTATGAATAGTATCTTGAAGCGCTTTCTGTTTATTTGTGCTTTATTTTTGCCTCCAGTTCAGGCAAGTCTTTTTTATATTGTTCAGCATCCCATTTCATTTGCCAATTTTTTACATACTCTGCCAATGGGGGAAGGCCAACGTCTGCACGTCTTTTATCTACATTTTCAGGATCTTCTAGCGGGGATACATAATATATCTGTGTTTCAGGATCACGTCCGATCTGACTGCCGTAAATTTGTCTTTTACCTTGTCTCAGGGCCACCCTGTCCTCGAGAAGGGCCAGACTGCTGCTTTGTGCTTTACCATTTTTTACAGCATCTCTCATCATGGGTAAATATTTTTCCTGTGTTGCCTGATCTGCATGTTGGATAACAAGAAATAATGTAACGCTTCCCTGTCCGCCCACAACATCAGGACCCAGCCAGCCATATTTATCAAGAATGGCTTTTACTTCAATAAGATTTAGTGAATCTTTTTTATTGATAAGCTGCCAGTGATCATTCATTTCTTTTGAGTTTCCACCGTATTTTTTTTCAATATCAGCGATTTGTTGTCTGTACTTTTGATCTTCATTATAAATGGTACCAAGCTTTGCGACCAAGGGTTTGTTCAAATTTGCTTCTGCTTTCTCCTGATTCTGTTTGATTTTTCCGATGAGAGGCTTCCATCGTTTATCATTATGTAAAGAGCTAAGATCTGTATCTGTTGTTATATGGTTATAATTACTGAATTTTACTGCAATCCTTTCAAGCTGGGAAAATGCACTGTCGGGCCCTGATGCCATTGCCCAAGAGCATGCTGCGTTGTACCTGTCATTTACAGACGCTTTCCAGCCATTAGATTTAAATGCTTCTGAATAGTTGCTGGCAGAGTTTTTGAAATCCTTGGCCTGGTAAAGTGATTCAGCCGTTTTTACTTTTTCAGTGTATTCTTTGGGAACAGTTTGTCCGAAGAGCAGTTTTGTTGATGCTAAAAACAGCAATACAAATAGTCTTATTTTCATGGTTGATTTTGTTTATTTAAAGATAATAAAAATGTGAGTCAGAAGCTCACCTTATTTATTTTTTACTTTTTGTATAAGAAATAAACTTGATTTTATTTTCTTTAATTTCAATAATTCCTGGCTTGGGCTGCTGGAGATAAATTTTCTGATAAGTTTCTGATTCCTTTATAATTAATGGATGTTCAGAAAAAAAATCTTTATCCATTTCCTTTATTGTATAGAATTTGTTGTCCCGAAGTTCTGAAATTGTAGCTTTAGTATTGCTGTAATTTAATAGAATTGAATATAGCTTTTGTTTATATACAAAGCTTGACATGATAACGGCTCCAGCAGTATCTATCAGTTTTTTTGCTCCCTTTGAGGAATGAGATTCGTATTCCCTTGTAATAATACCAGGGTGATAAAGAGGTATTATAGTAGTCTGGCTCATTTTTTCAGGATCAGTAATTTCTAGAATATCTGAACTTCCAAAAAGATGTGACAAAGAATTGGATATATAATACTTATTATTAATTTTATTGACAGAAACAGGACAAGTTGCTTCTGCATAATATATTTTTCCCGATTTCTTATTTTTAAAATAAACAGTTCCTCCCCATTCTCCGGAACAGGTTTTCCATACTTCATATTTTGTATCATTATAAAGTAATCCGGGATGAGGTAACACTTTTATTTTTTTGATGTCATCAACAATATCCCTGTCAACCTTCTCGGTACTAAATTCAAAAAGGGTTTTCTGTTTTCCACAGCTTATTATTAATAATAAAGATAAAAGCACAAATAAAATTTGTGCTTTATATTGATTAAGGATTTTCTTTTGAGATTTCATCGTGGTGTTTAAGATACAAAGGCAGTGCTGCTGAACCATACCAAGGAAAAATTTCATAACTAAAGACTCCGGCTTGTACAGCGGGATCTGTTTTTACCCATTGTTCAGCTTCTTCCTTAGACTTGGTATTGAAAATAAACATACCACGGTAGTTTTCTTTATTCTTTTCAAGGAAAGGTCCGGCAACAACAATTTTACCCTCATCGGCCAGTTTCCCGATATTGGCCATATGACCTTTCATCAATTCACTCATTTTGGCTTTGTCTTCAATCTTGGCAGAGCCTGTTGTTAGCATGACAATTGTATAAGGTTTCATCCCATATTTGTCAGCTCCCAGTGATGTGGCCAATTCCTGATTGTACTTAGGTTTTTCTACTTTCTTTTCCTGTGCAAAGGATAATGCTGATATGAGGAGACATGCGGTTAGTAATATTCTTGATTTCATCTTTTTTTATTTTGATAAATATAATAAAACCTTAAAGATTTCGGAGAGCTGAATTTCAAAAATGATATGATACAAAAAAACCTCGATGGTTACGAGGTTATATTTAATTGTTCTGATGAAGTAATATTAATCCTTTATTCTTAAAAACTCTTTAGCCAGTTCAATCATCTTAGGATCTCCTGTGTATTTACCATGTTCATCTGAAAGTTTTACCGTTGGAATCCATTCTTTATTAGGAGCCTGTACACCAATAAGTTTCATTACGATGTTCATTGGCTTCAATCCGACATCATTGGTAAGGTTGGTTCCAATTCCGAATGAAATGCCAATTTTTCCTCTGCAGTAATTGGTGATTTCCTCTACTTTTTCAAGATTTAGCGCATCTGAAAAAATAATATATTTAAACATAGGATTGATGCCATTTCTTTGATAATGGGCAATAGTTTTGTCTGCAAATTCTAAAGCATCCCCGCTGTCGTGACGTACACCATCGAAAAGCTTCGCAAATTTTTTGTCAAACTGCTGGAAGAAAACATCTGTAGTATAAGTATCAGATAAGGCAACTCCAAGATCACCTCTGTATACATCTACCCAATGTTCCAGTGCCATTTCATTGGCCATTTTGAACCCATATTCGGCAGCATGGAACATAAACCATTCATGGGCATGCGTTCCGATAGGTTTTACACCATACTTCATAGCAAAATGAACATTTGAACTTCCAATAAAAGTTGATTCTCTTTTTTGAGTCAATGCTTCCATCACCAGGTTCTGTACCTTATAAGAATGTCTTCTTCTTGTTCCAAATTCGGCAAAGGTTACTCCAAGTCTGCCTAATGAGTCTGCTTTTTCTATCGTTTTGCTCATCACCACTTCATTGGAGTCTCTTTCCATATGGTTCATTTCATAATGCAGCTCACTGATCAAGGCCAATAAAGGAACTTCCCAGAGAATTGTTCTGTACCAAAGTCCTTCTACAACAACGGAAAGATCACCTCCTTCCTGATGTATTTTCACTTCAGAAGGATCATAATGGTATCCTTCCAGGAAATCCAGATAAGGAAGATCAATATAAGGACATGTTCTTGCCATGAACTTTTTCTCGTCTTTCGTAAGTTTAAGTTCAGCCATTTTATTAACGGCTTCCCTTAACGCAACATCAAATCCTTCCGGAAAGTGGTGTTTCCCTCTGTTGATAAATTCATATTTTACAATAGAACTAGGGAATAGCTTTACCACTGCATTCTGCATGGTTATTTTATAAAAGTCATTATCTAGGATAGAGTTCAGTCTTACGTCGTTCATGATATGTGTAATTTTAACGCAAATATAAATATAAAAAATAAAATCGCCTAAATGTAAGGCGATTTTTTTGAATTATTTCCATGCTTATGATGGAGTTATTTTCCAAGATAAGAATTGTACATCCAAACTTCTTTCTCCTGTTCGGTAATATAATCGCTCATTTGCGAATTGGTACCTTCATCTCCTGCTTCATCCGTAATATCTAAAAGTTCTCTCTGCAGATCAATGACTACTTTGAAAGAATTTAAAATCTGCTCAACACTTTTGGTGCCGTCAGTAACTTCTTTGCTTTCTTTAATGGTTGCTACCTTTAAATAATCTGAATAGTTGTGTGCAGGAGTAGCTCCCAGCGTAAGAATTCTTTCTGCAATTTCATCAATCTTTAAAACAAGACTGTTATATAATTCCTCAAACTTTGGATGAAGGGTGAAGAACTGTTCTCCTTTGATATTCCAGTGAGAACCTCTTGTATTCTGATAAAATACAGAATAGTTAGCTAAAAGTACATTTAATTTTTCTGAGATTTTTTTGCAATCGGCTTCTTTAAGGCCAATAATACTAGCATTTTTCATATGTATATATTTATTTTTTTAAGATTAGATACCATCACCGGATTCAGTTGAGATACTGTAGAGTTCCATTAAGGTGACAGATGTGTTTATCATTTTGTATACCCAAATTTACGAAATATCGTGCCGAACTCCCTTGATTATTAATAGATGATAACTATACGAAAGTTTTTTAAAATAGTTTGGATGTATCAGATGAGATCTTCAGACTTGCTTTCAAAATGAAGAATTACGCGGTCATCTTTTAGAATGTAAATTTCATAATTATTTAATACTCATTTTTTCAGCGGATAAATTTCTGTTTTTCTGTTCCTTTTCCGCATGTATATTATGCTTCTTTGATTGTCATATAGAAACATGTACGATTTCGGATGTAAGTATTTGATTTTAATTTTTATATAAGTGTTTGCAGATTAAAAAAATATTACTATTTTTGCACCCTAAAATAAAAAGCAATTAAATGCCTACTATTCAACAATTAGTAAGAAAAGGAAGAGCCACGCTTGCCAAGAAGAGCAAATCGGCTGCCCTTGATTCTTGTCCACAAAGACGTGGTGTATGTACGAGAGTATATACAACTACACCTAAGAAACCTAACTCTGCACTTAGAAAAGTTGCAAGGGTAAGACTTTCTAACGGTAAAGAAGTGAATGCCTATATCCCGGGCGAAGGACATAATCTACAGGAGCACTCGATAGTATTGGTTAGAGGCGGAAGGGTGAAAGACCTACCGGGAGTACGTTACCACATCGTAAGAGGTGCATTAGACACAGCTGGTGTAAATGGAAGAACTCAGAGAAGATCTAAGTACGGAGCTAAGAGACCTAAACCAGGACAAGCAGCTGCTGCTCCTGCAAAAGGAAAGAAAAAATAATCATTAAATAAGGTACAAAAGCAATGAGAAAGACAAAAGCGAAAAAAAGACCGTTGTTACCAGATCCGAAATTTAATGATCAATTGGTAACGAGATTCGTAAACAACTTAATGCTTGACGGTAAGAAGTCAATTGCATTCAAAATTTTCTATGATGCATTAGAGATCGTAGAAACTAAAAAAGGAGATAACGAAAAAACTGCACTTGAAATCTGGAAAGATGCACTTACAAATGTAATGCCTCACGTAGAAGTACGTTCTAGAAGAGTAGGTGGAGCTAACTTCCAAATCCCTATGCCAATCAGAGCTGATAGAAAAATTTCTATGGCAATGAAATGGTTAATCAAATATTCTAAAGCTAGAAATGATAAGTCTATGGCTTTGAAATTAGCTAACGAAGTTGTAGCTGCTTCAAGAGAAGAAGGTGCTGCTTTCAAAAAGAAATCTGATACTCACAAAATGGCGGAAGCTAACAAGGCTTTCTCACACTTCAAATTCTAATCTGAAATGGGAAGAGATCTTAAATTTACAAGAAATATTGGTATCGCTGCTCACATTGATGCAGGTAAGACTACCACTACAGAAAGGATTCTATTCTATACAGGGGTAAACCACAAAATTGGAGAAGTTCACGATGGTGCTTCTACAATGGACTGGATGGAGCAGGAAGCAGAAAGAGGTATTACCATTACTTCTGCAGCTACCACTTGTTCTTGGAACTTTCCAACAGATCAAGGAAAAGCTTTACCTGAAACTAAGCCTTACCACTTCAACATCATTGATACACCGGGACACGTTGACTTCACTGTAGAAGTAAACAGATCTTTAAGAGTATTGGATGGATTGGTATTCTTATTCTCTGCAGTAGATGGAGTAGAGCCTCAGTCTGAAACAAACTGGAGACTTGCTGACAACTACAAAGTTGCAAGAATGGGATTCGTAAACAAAATGGACAGACAAGGTGCTGACTTCCTTAACGTGGTAAACCAGGTTAAAGAAATGCTAGGATCTAACGCAGTTCCAATCGTTTTACCAATCGGTGCTGAAGAAGACTTCAAAGGTGTAGTTGACTTAATTAAAAACAGAGCGATCATCTGGGATGAAGCAGGACAAGGAGCTACTTTCGAAGTAGTGCCAATTCCTGAAGATATGAAAGATGAAGTTCTTGAATATAGAGAGAAACTAGTAGAAGCTGTTTCTGAATATGACGAAACTTTGATGGAGAAATTCTTCGAAGATCCGGATTCAATTACAGAAGAAGAAATCAATGCTGCATTGAGAGCTGCTACTATCGATTTATCTATTATCCCAATGACTTGTGGTTCTTCATTCAAGAATAAAGGAGTACAGTTTATGTTGGATGCAGTATGTAAATACTTGCCTTCTCCATTGGATAAAGATGATATCAAAGGTACTGATCCAAGAACTGACGCTGAAATCACAAGAAAACCATCTGTAGATGAGCCTTTCTCTGCATTAGCATTTAAGATTGCTACTGACCCGTTCGTGGGAAGACTAGCATTCTTCAGAGCTTACTCAGGAAGACTAGATGCAGGTTCTTATATCTTGAACACTCGTTCAGGTGATAAAGAAAGAATCTCAAGAATCTATCAGATGCATGCTAACAAGCAAAACCCAGTAGAATATATTGAAGCTGGTGATATTGGTGCAGCAGTAGGATTTAAGTCTATCAAAACTGGTGATACGATGTGTGACGAGAAAAACCCAATCGTTCTTGAATCGATGGTTTTCCCTGATCCGGTAATTGGTATCGCTGTTGAGCCTAAAACTAAAGCTGACCAGGATAAAATGGGTAACGCTTTAGCTAAATTGGCTGAAGAAGATCCTACGTTTACGGTTAGAACTGACGAAGCTTCTGGACAAACGATTATCTCTGGTATGGGTGAGCTTCACTTGGATATCATTGTTGACCGTATGAAGAGAGAATTCAAAGTAGAAGTAAACCAAGGACAACCTCAGGTAGAATACAAAGAAAACTTAACAAAAGTTGCCAGCCACAGAGAAGTTTACAAAAAGCAATCTGGAGGTAAAGGTAAATTTGCTGATATCGTATTTGAATTAGGACCTGCAGACGAAGGTAAAGTTGGTTTAGAATTCATCAATGAGATCAAAGGTGGTAACGTTCCTAGAGAATTTGTTCCTGCAATTGAAAAAGGCTTTAAAGCTGCAATGAAGAACGGTCCTTTGGCTGGTTTCGAAGTTGAAGGTATTAAAGTGACTCTTAAGGATGGATCTTTCCACGCAGTGGATTCTGATGCTCTTTCGTTTGAAATGGCTGCTAAATTAGGATTTAAAGAAGCGGGACGTGCTGCTAAGCCAGTAATTATGGAGCCTATTATGAAACTGGAAGTTGTAACTCCAGAAGAATATATGGGTAACATCATTGGTGACCTTAACAAAAGAAGAGGTACTATCAGTGGTCAGGAAGAGAAAAACGGTGCTGTTGTAATCAAAGGTTCTGTTCCACTTTCTGAAATGTTTGGATATGTAACTACTCTAAGAACACTTTCATCAGGAAGAGCTACTTCTTCTATGGAATTAGAGAAGTACCAAGCTACTCCACAAAACGTTGCTGAAGAAATCATAGCTAAAGCAAAAGGTTAATTTTTAAATTAAAGAAATGTCACAAAGAATCAGAATAAAACTAAAATCTTACGATTACAACTTGGTAGACAAGTCTGCTGAGAAAATCGTAAAAACGGTAAAGGCTACTGGTGCTGTTGTAAACGGTCCAATTCCATTGCCAACGAATAAGAGAATCTTCACAGTGTTGAGATCTCCGCACGTAAACAAAAAAGCAAGAGAGCAGTTCCAATTATCAGCTCACAAGAGACTAATGGATATCTACTCTTCTTCTTCTAAAACTGTTGATGCTCTAATGAAATTAGAACTTCCTTCAGGTGTAGACGTTGAAATTAAAGTGTGATAAATGCATACTTTGCAATGATTATACAATCCGTTCCTTTTTAGGGACGGATTTTTTTGTGCATATTTTCGATACATGAGATCAAAAGAAGAAAATCAGATTTGTAAACCAGCAGATCTGATTTTTTTGGATTGTACTTTCTATAATCATATAAAGGCTTAGGGGTATTACTCTTAATGATAGAGTAGATCTATTTAGGCATTTTAAAGAGTCCTTAAGTTGAATTAATGATCTGATATTAATACTTCTTTTCAGGGTGACATATGTCACACTTGTTTATTTATTTAGAATTAATAAAAATAATAATTTTGCCAAAAATTATCAGATGAATAAAGTAGTATCCTTTTCTCTGCTGTTGTTGGGTGGAGTTCTGGCCAATGCGCAGAAAGTAAATGATTCAGTTAAACACAAGAAAATTGAAGAAGTAGAACTGTTTGGTGAAAAAAAGAAACAACCACAAGGGTTGGATGCAATTACCAGATTGCCATTGAAAACCAGAGATCAGATTCAAAGTATTTCTGTGATTTCCCATAAAGCAATTGAAGAATTAGGAGCACTTACAGTCACTGATGTTGCCAAAAATGTTCCGGGAGTAACCTTATTTTCAAGCTATGGCGGAGGAAACGAAAGTATGTCTATCAGAGGGTATCGTGGAGTTCCAGTATTGAAAAACGGAGTTCAGCTGGATTCGGATTTCCGTACTGCAGGGATGATCACTGATATGCAGGGAGTAGAAAGTATTCAGGTTATCAAAGGATCAGCTGCTATTGGTCAGGGAATAGGTAATGGTTTGGGATCTGCAGGAGGTGTGATCAATGTTGTAACAAAAAGGCCACAGTTTATTGATCAGACTAATGTAGGATTTCGCTACGGAAGCTGGGATTTTTACAGACCTACAGTTGATTTCCAGAGAGTATTGGATTCTCAGGGAAAAGTAGCGGTGAGATTCAATGGAGCTTATCAGAATAACAATTCATTCAGAAGCCATGTACAGGGAGAAAGAATTTATGTAAACCCATCCGTCGCTTTCCGTCCGGATGATAAAACATACATCAATGTGGAAATGGATTATCTTCATGATAAAAGAACACCGGACAGAGGAACAATAAACCTTGCACCGGGAACTGTTGAAGCATTATATCATATGCCAAAAGGAAAATTTTTAGGATATACATCTGATTATTCAAAAACTGAGGCATTCAACTTTGCGACTACAATCGTACGTAACCTTACGGATAAATTAAAAGTGAGAGCAGCTTTTGTTAATTCCATAAGCAATACAGATTCTGAGGCTTCATCTGTGTCATTGCCGGCTGGAGAAACCAACTATAATATCAGACAGCGTACCATAGGAAAATCACAGGGAGAAGATATTAACAAAGTATTACAGTTAGACTTCATTGGAGAGAAAATAAAGACAGGATTTATTAATCATACATTTCAGGTTGGTTTTGACTGGAGAGAAACAGAAACATCTTCTACAACCTTTGAAGCATACAAAAATTCAATTGCACCAGAAAATTTAATTACTGCACGTGCCACAAAAATCGGAAATACAACTTATGCTGCCAATCCACTTGATATTGTTGATGTAGTGAATGGAAGCATTCCCAATCAGCTTCCTGTGAATGTCATCTATAAAAATCTGGGAAGATCAAACGCGGTATTGACGCCAAGTATCGGAGCAATGGCTCAGGATGTGATGACGATCGGAAAATATGTAAAAGCTCATTTGGGACTTCGTTACAGCAGACTCAATGGTTCTGCCAATGAATCTGTAGATACATGGAATCCTAATTTTGGATTGATTGTTTCACCACTTCCAAATGTTAATGTATTTGGATCATATACTACAACAACGTCTTTAAGGTCTTCTAATAATTTCCTTTTAGACGGTGGAAGAGTAGGTCCATCAATGACTAAACAATGGGAAGCTGGAATTAAATCAGATTGGTTTAATGAACGTTTAAGATTTAACGTAACTGTATTTGACATTAAAACAGATCACCTTTCTTTCACTATTCTTGACGAAAATTATAACCCTGTTGTGATTGACAAACAAACCATGTACGGTCTTGCGGGAAACCTTAGAAGAAAAGGAGTGGAAGTAGAATTGATCGGACGAATTCTGCCAAACCTACAGGTAATGTCTGGATGGGCATATCTTGATGCTCAGTATCAGGACAGCCCAGCGTACATGAACGGATCTGCACCAATGAACGCTCCTAAACATACTGCAAACGGATGGTTAAATTATAAATTCAATAAAGGTACTTTATCAGGACTTGATGTAGGAGCAGGAATTTATTACGTAGGAAAAAGACCGGTTGATGAATGGACTCAAAAGACATTTACAGCAGGTCACCTTAACAGCGTGAAGCCTGGAGACAAACCTTTTGATATGCCGGAATATACAACAGTAGATGCTCAGGCAGGATATACACTGAAAAATGGAATGGGAATAAGAGTATTCTTTAATAACATCTTTGATAGTGTAGGATATAGCTCTTATTTCAGAGGAGGGTACATCGATCAGATTCAGCCTAGAAACTTTGCTGTACAGGTAAACTATAAATTCTAATCAACAAAATCATACATTATGAAAAATATCAAAACTATATTCTTAGCATTGGCTCTTGGTGCAGCGGCTGTGTCATGTTCCGGAGACAAAAAGAAAGGAATAGATTATAACCAGTTTAAAACAGAAGTGAAACTTACTCCTGAACAGGAAAAGAGCTTTAACGAGATTACTGCAAAATATCAGCAGCTTCAGGAGCAGAACTTTCAGGCAGCAAAAGCTCAGGGTGGTAATATGGACCGCGTAGCTTTAGGAATAAAAAATGAAGAACTGAGAGCGCAGCAGTCTATTGAAATGGCTACCGTTTTAGATGGTCCTCAGATGGAAAAGTTCAATAAGTTTGTAGATGAAAATTCCAGAAAAAGACCAAGATATGACAATGTATTGTTAGAAAGAATCAAAACGGAAGCACAGCTTTCTGAAGATGAGTTCAAAGTAGTAAATGCTGCTAATGATGCCTTTGAAAAAGCATTCAATGATGCGCACGATGTATATCATGGGAACAACGATCTGGCTAAAGAATACTGGGAGAAATTTGATGCCCAAAGAAAAGCTGCTATTCAGAAAGCACTAAGTCCTGAGCACTATACGAAGTTTGAAACAATCGTAAAAGAAGTTCAGTTCAAAGGAAGAAAATAAACGACATTGATACCAGTGAGGGCTGGAAGCAGGAAGAAGGAGATGGATATGATATTGGGCTAAAAGTTCTTACTACTTTTAAGAAAACGTATTCAATTTGGTGAATGTAGATTAAAGTTTGGTCAGTAATCTTTTAGACTAAATAACTTCCATCAAAAGCTTCATGCTTCCTTTCCCGAATTTGTATTAACTTTTTTTAATTTATTCATATCAATTTTAATTTAAAACATTAAGACGGTACAACTGTCTTAATGTTTTTGCTGTTAAATAATGAGAGTATTACTTAAAAGCCTTTACAGGAAAAGAAGAAAAAACGAATCGGTTACAAAATACCTGATGTGGATCATCCATCTCTGGCTGGGACTTTTATCAAGTACCATTGTTTTTGTTATGTGTCTTACCGGCTGTCTCTATGCATTCAAAAATCAGATTATTGATTTTAGCAACAGGGATAAAGTATACATAAGCCCGGATTCTGGAAAAGCAATGAACCCTGACCTGATCCGGGCAGAATTATTAAAACATAATAAAGAACTTACTTCTCTGATGATTCCCGATGATAAAGGGGAAAGCTATGTAATCGGTTACCGTGAAAATAATTTGGATAAAAGTACTTACTATAACCAGTATACAGGAGAAGCTCTTGGGCAGCCTGATGTTGGTTCCGGCAGATTCTTTGAAATTGTTCTTGATCTTCATAGAAATCTGATGATGGGAAATGCAGGAAGACAGATTGTAGGAGCTTCAGTTCTTATGTTTTGCATGCTGCTGATTTCAGGATTTATTCTTTGGCTCCCAAAGAAACTGAAGTTTGTGAAACAAGGGCTCACCGTTATGATCAAAGCAAAATTTCAAAGGGTCAATTATGATCTGCACAATACACTGGGGTTTTATACTTTTCTGATGCTTTTCTTTATTGCCGTTACCGGATTATATGTGACTTATCCTTGGGTGAAAAATATGCTTATCATAAGTCTGGGAGGAACGTCAATAGAGAATATTTCAAAAGGAAAAGACAGTGGAGATGATGCGTTCGGAGGACTTCTGGAAGATATGCTTCAGAAACAGGACGAAAAGAAAAACCTGAAAGACATTACTTCCGCTTCTGTGGATAAGATTTTAAAGCTGGCAGACCACCATCTTCCTTATACTGCTGTTACAAGTATAGAGCTTCCCAATAAAGAAAATCCGCGGTATGTTGTGATCAAAACCAACAGGCAAAACTTCCTTGGAATGATGTTTCCGGATGAAGTGACATTTGATAAAACCGGAGTTTTCAAGACAAAAGAACTGTTTTCGGACAAACCTTTGAACAAACAGTTTACATCGTTAGCAAAACCCTTGCATACAGGAGAGATCATGGGACTGCCCAGTATCATTCTTTACTTTGTTGTTTCTTTTATCGGCTGCTCTCTGCCGGTGACCGGATTTCTGATCTGGTGGCACAGATTCCGAAAAATGAAATAAGAATAAATTCAGTCTGAAATATTTAGATACCTCAAATTCATCATATTTTTCCGTTTTCAGATTAATTTTTTATACATTTATTATTAAAACAACATTATGGGGCATAAGGGAAATTCTTTTTTTGAAAAATTTTCAAACTGGGCTGTAAAATTTACAGGAAGTCCATACGCTTTTATGGGAGCTTTCCTTATTGTAGTAGTGTGGGCCGTTTCCGGACCTTTTTTTGACTATTCAGAAACCTGGCAGCTGGTCATCAATACGGGAACCACTATTATTACCTTTCTGATGGTATTCCTTATTCAGAAAGCCCAGAATAAAGATTCAAAAGCTATACAAATCAAGCTTAATGAAATTATTGCTGCCCACGAAAAAGCAAGCAATCGAATCGTAGATATTGAAGATCTTACGGAAGCAGAATTGGACCAGCTTCATATCTATTATGAAAAACTGGGTGAGCTTGCTAAAAAAGATGCAGATATTCATACTTCCCATTCCATTGACGCAGCGCAGAGAAATCAGGATTACAAATACGAATTCTTCAAAAGGAAACATGAAGAATGGATGCAGAAAAAAGAACAAAAAAAGGAATCAATTTGATTCCTTTTTTATTTAATTAAACTGGTTACTTCATAAAATAGCTGAAATAACTACAGCTTCCCATCAGGCTTTTCGTTGTTTCAGTATCGGAATACTGTGCTTTCAACTGAGCAAAATAGGTTCTGTATTTTTGATTTTTAAGATTGTCCATTTCCTTTTGGCGGGCGTCTTCTTTTTCAGACCATTTCGGATCAGAATAATCAAAATCTTTTGGAGCCTTGGCTTCGTACTGATAATATTTACCCTGTTCAGCACTTGCCATCTGGAATAAGATTCTTGCTTTTTCTTCTTTATTGTTGGAAAGCTTAAGTGCCTTTTGATAATAGCTGATAGATAGATCAAAATTATCAGGTTCAATATAAGAAGTGTCCAGGAAGTTTTTATAATAATACTTGTAAGGATTCTTTCTGTCAGTATTCCAGAAGTCATATTTACCTCCGTTGCTGTTGTCAATATCCATTACAAACAGTTGACGATAGTATCCTAAAATAGAGGTATTATACAATAGGTTTCCGATAAGCTGGTTGGCTTTTGCTGCTTTTTCACCCGTTCCGTTTCCGATCTTTTTAAGCTGAATCAATACATCAGCCAGCTCAAGTTTATCCATGCTGGTTGTAATAAAAGGGAAATCGGTATAGCTCTCAGCTTTCATACTTTCCGCATCTGGACTTCCGAAACTTTCCCAAACATTATGCCCGAATACAAGATTTGATATATTTTTAAATCCATCATATTCAGTAGAAGTGTATTGCTTAGCTGTGATAGTCTGTCCATTCTTTTCAGTCCATTCATAATTCTGTCTTGGAATACCGGCAAAGCTTTTTGCTTTTTCATAATAAGATTTAGCCTTTTCAAAATCGGCAAGTCTCATGGCTCTGTCACCGTAAATAGTACTGAAGAATGCGTCTACATTTCCTACACTATCCATGTTTTTAGCAATAATCTGCTGTTCAAACTGGGTTTTGTTTGGCTTTCTGTAAAATTCTTCCACACTTTTCACGAGGCTGGAGTTCGGGTTGTACTGAAGATCTGAAAGCTTATTGTTCATCAGGAATGATTTTCCGTCTTCACCCTGAAGAAAATAACGGTTTGCCATAACATCCTTTAAGAAATCAGCAGTAGATGGCACTTCACCATAATAATCGAAATTATCTGTAGTGGCTGTGTCTTTTTCTACCTTTTTTTCCACGAAATACTCAGCATATTCTTTCATCAGATGATCTTCATAATCGGCGTCAATCCTTGGCTGGGAAACAATGTCATTCAGAACTTTCATTCGTTTGATTTCTTCCAGATATTCAGGATTTGTTGTTTTAATATCTTCCAGAATTTCTGTACTTCCTTTATAATCTTTTTTCAGGAATTTAAGATAAGCATCTGCAATCTGCCAATATTCATCCTTAGACTTTTCTTTTGTTTTATCAGTGAATTTTTGAAGGTCGTCAAGATAGTCCTTCATTTTATCATCATACCCGTAGCCGGAAGTAGTATAGAATGGAATTCTGTTTGGATTATCCAGCAATTCGTCATCGCTTTGATCCGTTTTCTTTCCGTCAGCAGATTCTTTAGATTTTGAACCTCCGAACAGGTTTTTAAAGAATCTTACAATTTTTTGCCAGAAAGAAAGCTTCTCCTCCTTTACTTCAGTGGTGGTAGCGGCTTGAGTATCTTTTGTAGCAGTATTATTATCCGCTTTTCCTCTTTGTACATAAGGATTATTGGCAGCGTCTGAAGTGTAATAATACGTAGGCAGATAACTTCTTTCCAGTTCATTGATGCTTCTTGCGGCCATTACCTTCAGGATCTCAGAATCAGGATTGATCTCATACATCTTTTCCATGGTAGGAATCGGATTGTTGAAGTCTTCATATCCTAAAAGGAAATATGCCATATTTTTTTCTTCATTGGTATTGGCTCTTTTCATAATATTGCTGAAAGATGCCGTATCAGAAAGTTTCATAGAAACAAATGCAGATTCCTTGCGGTCTTTGCTGTTCATGAATACCTGAAAGAAATTCCAGTTGGCATCACTGTTCATTTCCAATCCTCTCTGTGCTCCTGCTAATTGGTCCAGAGACATGAAGTAAACTGTTCCTTTTAATTTGATTGGGGCAACATAGGTTTTGAAAGCCTGTACTGCAGAATCATAGTTTCTGGTATAATGATTAAGACGCACCAGCTGGTATCCGTAACGTTGCTTGATCTCGGGGTTTCTTGCCGCATTGTACAAAGACGTTAAAGCAGCAATGGTTTTATTATAATCAAGAGCTGTAGCATTTTTCCTGTTGGCATCTCTGTCGTAATAAAATGAATTTTCATTTTCAACATAATTGATGCTCATGTAAGGTTCCAGATACTTAGCTTCAATCAAATAATCAAGACCTTCCTTGTATTTTTGGTAAAATCCTGTTCCTAGCTTTTGTAGAAGAGGATTTGTTGGACTTCCGTTCTTTAAGGCATTCAGGTCGTTCATACTCATCTTATACACCAGATTCTGAGTCTCGGTATAGCTAAGCTGATTGTTAAAGAATTTTTTCCATGTTTCAATATTATCATCAGGAATCAATGCCGGATTGTAACCTCCATAAAATCTGCTGGAATAATTATGCAGAAAAGGAAGATAAGCCTTGTCTTTGATGATGGTTTGCGTAAAAAGGTTGAAGTAATCATAATCAGGATCTGACCATGCGCATGCGTCAGATTTTGTATAGAAAAGTGATACAACCGCAAGTGAAAGAATATACTTTTTCATAGGGTTTGTAGTTTTTTTAGTTTCTTAATAGTTTATGTTTTGGTCTTGGCAATAGTGTACCTCAATCTCCGGGAGATTTAAAATTTTCGATCTAACACAAATTTACTATCTAATTGATAATAAATAATATTAAAATGTGGGATTTTTTTCTGTAAAAAAGAGATCACCTCTTCAAGCTGTTCTTCTGAGATTTCCTCTACCTTTATTTTGAAGCCTTTGTTTAAATAACTTCCAAAATAGAATCCATCTTTCAAAACCTGAATTTCATGATCGGATATTTTTTTGAAATTTGAATTTTCAAGATTTCTTTTGGATAAAGCATTGATCAGTTTGTGTCTGCCCAAATGATTGGTGACAATTCCCCATGAATAAATAGGAAGTGCTACTTCAATTTTTTTGATAGGGTAGTCTTCCATTTTTGAAAGATAGCTTTTTAGGATGTTGATATCCAGAATCGAGTTCTTGTCAGAATTTTCCAGTGGTGATGAAGTGGAGTAGCACATCAGATACACTTTTTCAACAGGAGGAATTCCGGTCTGCTTTTTATCTTTTACCTGATGAAGACGGAGCGTGCATGTGATTTCCTTTCCGGAGATTTTTTTGAGTTCTTTCAGAAATTTAAAATAATCATTTCGTGTCCCGGCTGTCCAGTCGCAGTCAATCTGAATTTCATTGTTGGTTTTCAGATGATACTCTTCCGCTTTCTTTTGAATCAATAGATGGATGCTTTCCGCAAGAAACCTGATCTCTTCTGCAGAAATGCCCAATAGAGTCTGATTAGTAATGAAAACGGTGGGAACAATCTGTTTATCTGTTTGGAAACTTTTGTCTTTTGTGATAATGGCTACCGGCTGAAATTTTCCGTTCACTTTATCCACATCAAAAAATCTGGTGTATAAGTAAGGAACAGTTGCTTGATCTACTGTTTTCCTTTCTTCGTGGTCCAGCTTCAGGTTGGTTTTCCAGTAATAAAATGTGTAAGGATGATTCTCTTTCCTGCCGCATGATGCAACAAGAAAAAGAAGAAATACAAATAAAATTTTAAAATGTCTCATTGATACAAATCACTCTTGAAGCCACAATTCATTGTAGCTGTATGTTTTTTTTCAAAAATAAAGATATTTAAGTAAAATGTAAACCGTAAAATCCGGTGATTAATTTTATGGGATCACTTTTCACAACAAGAAAGCCGCCCTGATGGAGCGACTCTCTTTATATACTATTTTACTACTTGTAAAGTTCACTTTCGCATTTACAGGTTTCCTGATCAATGCTCTCACTGGAAGAACAGCATCCATCAAGGTGTAGAATATTTCCCCTTTCATCGGTAAGGTAAATTTTGTCTTTGTCGAATTTCACCAAAAATGTTTCGTCATATTCTTTGAAGACTACTTTCATTACTTTATTAGGAGCATATTTTCCGGCATTGATTTCCTCTGTGGTTTCTTTTCCGTCGGCCTGATTCACCTGAATATATCCAAAATGAACGTCACCGTTTGTTTTTATATCCAGATAATAGTGAGGAGTACCGGTGCCGCTGTATCCTTTCATGATATCAAAGCTTCTGTGTCCGGTAAAAGGCACCTTTACCTGCTGGGCTAAGGTAAAAATACTGATACACAGGATCATTAAACTGAAAATCTTTTTCATTAATCTTTTTTTTCAAAAGTAAAGATATTTAAGCAAAGTGTTCTCCGTAAAAACCCGGTTATTATCGGGATTTTTACCGTATTTTAAATTTACTACATCATTCTCCTTTTAGGAAGTACAATGTAGCAAAAAACCACCCTAAAAGGAGTGGCTTATCTATAATTTAGTTTGATTCAGATTAAAAAACAGTTGCAGCAAGCTGAATTCTGGCATATTTATTAGATGGATTCCACATTGCCATCATGGATACAGGAAGACTGTAATGATCTGTGATCTTAACCACTTTTCCTGCTTTTACCCCTATATTTACAATGTCGAAGCTGTTTTTGCCATTACCATACAAAAAGGTTTTGTCGTTAAGAGCAAATCCGGCTCCTACAAAAGCATCCAGGTTTACTTTCTGTCCACTGATGACAGGATAAGTTGCCTGCACATAAGTAGAGTATTTGTTTTTCTTATAAGTTCCGTCAGCTTCCAGAATGACTTCTCCCGCATTGGCTCCTCCATACAGCATGATATCTGCTTCAATATTGATCGGAAAAGAAGGTCCGAAAGTATAATTTGTTCTTAAATCAATAATATGGGCGGTTCTTCTCTGTGAATAGCTGAAGATATCATCAGCGGCCACTGCAGTATTGATATTCCTGGAGTTATAAAGATCCCATAATCCAATATAAAAACGACCGTCGGAATATTGAATATAGTAATTGATCTCCTTATAATGGGTGTTGTCCTTGTCATCGGCTAATGCAGAAGCTCCCCAAATTCCCACTTTCCATTTCTTCTCCGCATCCAGAGCATATGACAGATTTCCCATCACAACAGGTTTATCTGTAATAATAAGACCTCTCCATAAGTGATTGTTCTGAATGTTGGCGGTAAAATCAAGTCTTCCTTCTTTGGTATCCTTAGCTTCACCATTTTCCTGTGAAAATAACCTTCCTGTGCCTATAGCAAGAAGAAAGATTCCCTTTAAGATTTTTTTCATCATTTGTTTTATTTTAAAAATCCATATATAAGTGCTGCGATAATAGCCCCTATAATAGGGCCTACAACAGGAATCCAGGCATACCCCCAATCACTGCTTCCTTTTACAGGTAAAATAGCATGCATGATTCTTGGTGCAAGATCTCTTGCCGGGTTGATGGCATATCCTGTAGTTCCTCCAAGAGATAAACCAATTGCCCAAACTACAAATGTAACAGGGATTGCTCCAATAGAACCAAGTCCTACTTTAGCGGCTGGATCTGCCTGTAAAGAAATACTTGGATCCGCAAAATAGAATACACAGAATACCAGAACAAATGTTCCGATAATCTCACTGATCAGATTAGAAGATGTTTTCCTGATAGCCGGGCCAGTACTGAAGCAGGCTAGTTTAGCTCCTTCATCTTCCGTAATTGCAAAATGATCTTTGTGGAACAGCCACACTAAAAATGCTCCCAGCATTCCTCCAATCATCTGAGCTGCGATATAAGACGGAACAAGATCCCAGGAAAATTTCCCTGCAGTGGCTAGTCCAATAGTTACAGCTGGGTTCAGATGGGCACCACTTATTGGCCCCGCAACGGTTACTCCCACAAAAACGGCTAGTGCCCAAGCGGTAGTAATAACAATCCATCCGGAATTATTTCCTTTCGTATCTTTTAAGACAACATTGGCTACAACACCGTTGCCTAGCAATATAAGAAGCATCGTCCCGATAACTTCTGCAATAAATGGGGTCATATAAGTTTTTTTATAAGTGAATTAATCTTCTATCCAGCTTTGAGAACGTGATACAGCTCTTCTCCAGGAGTGTACCATTTTATCAACATGTTCTTTTTCCAACTGAGGATGGAAATCTTTATCAACAATCCATTGAGACTGGATTTCCGCTATATCTTTCCAGTACCCTACAGCAAGGCCGGCAAGGTAGGCTGCTCCCAATGCCGTTGTTTCAAGAGTTTTAGGTCGTGTAATTTTAAAACCGAAAAGGTCAGACTGTATCTGCATCAGAAGATCGCTGGCAGAGGCACCTCCGTCTACTCTTAATTCAAGGCTTGCTCTTCCGGAATCTGCTTCCATTGCTTTTACAATATCATACACCTGAAATGCAATTCCTTCCAATGTAGCTCTTGCAATATGGGCATCGGTAGTACCACGGGTGATACCTACAATAGTACCACGGGCATATTGATCCCAATAAGGGGCACCAAGACCCGTTAATGCAGGAACGAAATATACGCCGCCATTATCTTCTACAGAAGCTGCCAGTTCGTTCACCTGATCAGAAGAATGAATAAGTTTGAGACCATCTCTTAACCATTGAATGGCCGCACCACCTACAAATACACTTCCTTCTAATGCATAGTTCACTTCTCCATTGATTTTCCAGGCTACTGTTGTAAGAAGGTTGTTTTTAGAAGAAACAGCTTCTGTTCCCGTATTCATTAATAAGAAACAACCTGTTCCATAAGTGTTTTTCACCATTCCCGGAGTGATACACATCTGGCCAAATAAGGCCGCCTGCTGGTCACCTGCAATTCCGGCGATCGGGATTTTGGTAGAGAACAGAGTAGTGGCAGTTTCACCGTATATCTCGCTGCTCTGTTTTACCGTAGGCAGAATGGTTTTTGGAATATCGAATAATTCTAATAAATCATTGTCCCATTCTAAAGTATGAATATTCAGAAGCATTGTTCTGCTGGCATTGGATACATCTGTAATAAACATTTTTCCACGGGTAAGTTTCCAGACAAGCCAGGTATCAACAGTTCCGAAACATAGTTTTCCTTCTTCCGCCTTTTGTCTAGCTCCTTCTACATTGTCAAGAATCCATTTTAGTTTGGTCGCTGAAAAATAAGCATCCAGAACAAGCCCTGTTTTTTCTTTGATCATTTCAGCATGCCCTTGTTCTTTCAGTTCGTCACAGTATTTTGAGGTTCTGCGGTCCTGCCATACAATAGCATTGTAGATGGGTTCTCCGCTTTCTTTGTCCCAAACGATTGTTGTTTCACGTTGATTCGTAATACCGATCGCGGCAACTTCCAGTCCGGAGATACCTGCTTTCGCTATACTTTCTGCAGCTACAGAGATTTGTGATGACCAGATTTCATTGGGATCGTGCTCTACCCAGCCTGGGGTAGGAAATATCTGTTCGAAATCTTTTTGCGATACATATTTGATTTCTCCACTGTGGTTGAAGAGAATCGCTCTGGAGGACGTTGTCCCCTGGTCTAGAGCGAGAATTAGTTTTTCATTCATGTATATAATGCTAATTTAGGTTGATAACTTTAGGTGAATAAGGAGTTAATAAGTACCCTTTTGCTAATTCAATAAATTCATTTTCCTGCTGCTGAGCCCATTCTTCGGAATATCCCTTTTCTTCAGCAATGATTCTTGCTACATTATGAGCGCTGTCTATAGCGGCTCTTGCATCAAGAAACAGTAAACGTACTCTTCTTGCCAAGATATCTTCAATAGTTTCTGCCATTTCCGTTCTTACAGCCCAAACTATTTCTGCCACTGTAAAAGGATGGTCCGGGTGAATTTTTTTGGCATATCGAGGATTGCTTTCCTGCAATGTTTTTATGGCTGGGATGTCAGATCCGTAAACGTACAGGTGATTCGTTCTGTCTACCTGTTCTGGTTTTACATTTCCATGGATAGACAAATGCTCGGTTTTGGACGGGCTATTACCCAATCTATGGATTTTCATGGCTTCGTTTATAGTATCTTCTGCCATTTTACGGTAGGTAGTCCATTTTCCTCCGATAATAGAAACCAGTCCTGTTTCTGAAGTAATCACTTTGTGACTTCGGGAAACTTCTTTTGTGCTTTTACTTCCGTCTTTAGGAGCGGCAAGAGGACGAAGCCCGGCAAAAACAGATTTTACATCTTCACGGGTCGGTTTTTTAGCTAAATATTGTCTTGCTGTATTTAAAACAAAGTTGATTTCTTCTTCTAAGGCACGGGGCTCGAAACTTTCATCTTTTAAAAGAGTGTCTGTAGTTCCTACTAAAGCTCTGTCATGCCATGGAACAACAAATAAGACCCTGCCATCTGAAGTTTTAGGAATCATGATGGCATCATCACTTTTCAGGAAAGATTTATCCAGTACAAGGTGAATTCCCTGGCTTGGTACAACGAGTTTACCATGCTTAGGATTGTTCATATTAAGGATGTCATTCGTAAAGACACCGGTTGCATTGATGACCACTTTACCATGAATCTGATATTGCTGTTTAGAAAACTGGTCTTCTGCAACAACACCGATTACTTTATCGGAAGCATCTTTTAGAAGGTTGATGACTTTTACATAATTGACTGCACTTCCTCCTTTTTCAATAATGGTTTGGGTAAGGTTAATCGCAAGTCTGGCATCGTCAAATTGTCCGTCCTGGTAAACAACACCACTCATCAAGTGATTTTGTTCAATAGTAGGAAGCTTTTCAACAGTTTTTGATTTGCTGATGTATTTTGTTTTTCCCAAACTTAATTTTCCGGCAAGGAAATCATAAACGGACAGTCCTATTTTATAGTAGATTCCTCCCCACCATGTATAATTTGGAATAATGAAAGACTGATTTTTTACGATATGTGCTGCATTTTTTGCTAAGAGACCTCTTTCTTTTAATGCTTCTTTTACCAATCCGACATCTCCCTGGGCAAGATATCTTACTCCGCCGTGTACCAATTTGGTACTTCTGCTGGATGTTGCTTTTGCAAAGTCATGAGATTCAATTAATAAAGTTTTGAATCCTCTGCTTACTGCGTCTAATGCTGAACCTAAACCACTGGCTCCTCCTCCTATGACTATAAAGTCCCATTCTTTTACATTGGTTAACTTACTGAGTTCTTCGTTTCGTTTCATAAATGTTTCGTTTATGTTTCGTTTTCAAATATATAAATTAAAAATGAAAGCAAAAAGAAAATAAATGAAATTTTAAGAAGTGAAAAAAAAACGGTAATTTTGATGAAATGAATAAAATGGAAAAGCTAATACCAAGACAGGATGAAATATTGAAAGAGCTTGATGAAAAAGGACATGTTCTTGTTCAGGACCTGTGTGAAAAGCTTAATGTTTCTTCAGTTACGATTCGAAAGGATTTGAACTATCTTGAAAGCCTGGGACTTCTGTTCAGAAATCATGGAGGGGCAAGTAAGCAGGTGAGGTATGCTTATGAAAAAAATGTAGTAGAGAAAGAAAGTATCAATGTAGAGGCGAAACAGGCTATTGCAAGAGCTGCTTTGCAGTTGATTCAGGAAAATGACTGTATTATTCTGGCTTCCGGAACTACGATGCATTATCTTGCCAGAATGCTGATGAATTTTGGTCCGCTTACGGTACTCACATCTTCTTTGAGGGTAGCAATTGAACTTTGCAATAATCCTAATATTAATATTATACAATTGGGTGGGGAAGTGCGAAAAAGCTCAACTTCAATAGTTGGGTCTATTTCTGAAGGAATTCTCAAGCAGTTTTCCTGTAATAAGCTTTTTCTGGGTGTTGATGGAATTGATATTGATTTTGGAATCAGCACATCCAATGCTGCGGAAGCCCATCTGAATCAGCTTATGATAGAGTGTTCCGAAAAAGTGGTCATTCTGGGTGATTCTTCAAAACTGAATAAAAAAGGTTTTGGAAAGATCGCTTCTTTGGATAAAGTGGATTATCTCATTACGGACAGCGGTATTTGTGATGAGAATAGAGTGGAACTGGAGGAAAAAGGAGTTACGGTAATTGTGAAATAGCTTCGTAGAGCTAAAGAACTTACTATATTAAAATAGAGACATTCTGTTTCCGGAAGGTCTCTATTTTAAATAAGGATTACTTGATTTATACTTTCCAGAAAAATCTTTCTTTGGTTTTTCTTTCTGCTCCGAGACGGCTATAGAATTTAATTGCTTTTGTATTGAAGCCCGGCGTTTGCCATTGAATAATTGAGCAGCCTACTGTTTTTGAATAACCTCTCACCATTTCCATTATTTGCTTGCCTATTCCGTTTCCTCTTGCATTTTCTTTTAAAAACAGACAGTCGAGATAAATGTAATAGCCTGCATCCCATGTTGAAAACTGTCTGAAAAATGTGGCATACCCAATAATTTCAGTATCGGATTCAACAATCAGACATTTTAAATTGGATTCTGATTCAAAGAGATGTTTGGAGAGTTTTCCCTTTTTGTTACCTTCATTAAAATTGCTTTTTTCGTAGAAGGCGTGAGCTTTACATAGCTCAATAATAGAATCAAGGTCTTTCTTTTCTGCAAATCTTATTTTCATGTTTTTTTGAATTAACAGGCGCATTCAAATTGGCTTCCTTTTGTAGGGTTGGTTCCTTCTGTGGCATAACCATCAAATTTCCACCATTCAATTCCTCCCATCAGCTCCATTACTTTAAATCCTAACTGTGTCATTTTTAAAGCTCCTTTTGTAGAAGCGTTACAGCCAATGCCGTCACAATAGCATACATAGATTTTGGATTTGTCGAGATGTTGAGTATTCTCTTCTGTTATTTCTCTATGAGGAAGATTAATTGCAGAAGGAATATGTTCCTTATCATATCCGTTTGATCTTCGGGTGTCTACTGCTACATAATCTGTACTATTCTGAAATACATCATATAAATCTGACGGATCCATTTCATACTTTAATTTTCTTTGGTAGAATTCAGTTTGTTCTTGCATAATTTTAAATTTGTTTATGATGCAAAGCTATACTCATGGTTCTTGTTTTTCTAAAATTGAAATTGAATGCTTTGCGGTTTTAATTGAAATATTTTCAAATATCAATTCTCATCAGATTGCTAACTTTGCGTTATGGAAATCAAGTTTTTAAGGCTTATTAAAACAATTGCAGAAGAGGGAAGTATTGCCAGTTCTTCTGAAAAACTTTTTTTAACCCAATCAGCATTGAGTCACCAGCTTAAGGATCTTGAGATTCAGCTTGGTTTTAAAGTGTTTTACAGAACCAGGAACAAATGGGAGTTGACTGAAGAGGGGGATGTGCTTTACAGAACTGCATGTACAGTGATTGACAGTATAGAGAGTGGATTGAATTCTATTCAACAAATAAGGGCTGGAGCAGCAGGTAAAATCAAAGTGAGTACAGAATGTTATTCATTCTATCAGGGACTGCCTTTCTTTATTCAGAAAATGGGTGTTCTGTATCCGGAAATTGAAGTGGACTTGGTATTGGAAGCTACTCATCAACCTGTTTTAAAAGTGATGGCTAACGAAATTGATATTGCAATTGTTACTTTAAAGCCCTCTGATAAAGAACTCATAAGCATTGAAGTTTTTGAAGATGAAATTTTTGCTGTTATTCATCAGGAGAATCTCTTGAATAATTCTGAATACCTGGAGGCTCACGATTTTCTGACTATTCACCTAATTATTCATTCTTTCCCACTAAAGACGGTTTCGGTCTATGAACAGTTTCTGGGCCCAAACGGAATAATGCCGGCGAAAATTTCTGCAGTTCCTTTAACGGAAGTCGCTTTAGAAATGGTGCAGGCTAATATTGGTATAACTTGTATGCCGAAATGGGCATTGAAATCGTTTAAGCTATCTGATGAGCTATATTTTAAAAAAATTGGAAAACATGGTTTAAAAAGAAAACATTATCTGGTGGTGAGGAAATCTGATACCGAAAAAAAATACGTTAATGATTTTCTTTTAAACTTCAAAGAGCATTTTCAAAATTTCAAATAGTTTTTGATATCAAATCGCTAATTGATTAAAAATCAAAATATTTTACTTGAAATATTTGTCAGTTATAAAATAATTCATAAATTTGCACACTCATTTTAGGAGCGTAGTATGCCTATATCAAAAGTAGAAATTACTTCAGACTTCCGAAAAATGGGGATAAATAAAGGATAAATTTTATTATAATATAAACAATGTCAGGTATTATTGGTAAAAAAATCGGTATGACGTCTTTGTTTAACGAAGAAGGAAAAAACATTCCTTGTACAGTTATTCAAGCTGGTCCATGCTCGGTTTTACAGGTCAGAACCTTAGAAAAAGACGGTTATAAAGCTGTTCAATTAGGTTTCGATGACAAGAGTGAGAAGAACGTTGGTAAAGCGTTAGCTGGTCATTTTAAAAAGGCTGGTTCTGCTCCTAAAGCTAAATTAGTAGAATTCTACAGAGAATTCGTTGATGAAGTAAAAGTAGGAGAAGAAGTAAAAGTTGATCTATTCACTGAAGGTGAATATGTTGACGTAACAGGAACTTCAAAAGGTAAAGGCTTCCAGGGTGTTGTTAAGAGACACGGATTTGGAGGTGTAATGCAGGCAACTCATGGTCAGCACAACAGACTTAGAGCTCCAGGTTCTATCGGTGCTGGTTCAGACCCTTCAAGAGTATTCAAAGGGATGAGAATGGCTGGAAGAATGGGAGGTGAGCAGGTAACTGTTCAAAACCTTCAAGTGTTAAAAGTTGATCAAGAACAAAATCTTTTAGTAGTAAAAGGTGCTGTTCCGGGAGCTAAAAATTCTTATGTAATTATCAGAAAATGGAACTAGTAGTATTAAATACATCAGGAAAAGAGACCGGAAGAAAAGTAACTCTAGACGAAACAGTATTCGGAATTGAGCCAAATCAGCACGCGGTTTACTTAGAAGTTAAACAGTATCTTGCTGCACAAAGACAGGGTACTCATAAAGCTAAAGAAAGAAGCGAAATTACTGCTTCTACTAAAAAGCTTAAGAAGCAAAAAGGATCAGGATCTGCTAGATATGGTGATATCAAATCTCCAACTTTCAGAGGTGGAGGTAGAGTATTCGGACCAAAACCAAGAGACTACAGATTCAAATTGAACAAAGCTCTTAAGAGATTAGCTAAGAAATCTGTTTTATCTCAGAAAATGAGAGACAACAGCATCAGAGTTTTGGAAGATATGAGCTTAAGCGCTCCTAGAACTAAAGATTTCATTACAGTATTAAATGCTTTGGCATTAAACGACAAGAAAGCTTTATTTATCCTTCCTGAAGCTAACAAGAATGTATATTTATCTTCAAGAAACTTACCTAAAGCTAAAGTAATGAACTTCAACGAAGTTAGTTCTTACGATTTAGTAAATGCAGGTGAAGTTGTATTCTTCGAAGGTGCAGTTGAAAAATTCCAGGAAAATTTAAAGAAATAAGTCATGTCTATTATTATTAAACCAGTTATCTCAGAAAAGGCTAATTACCTTACAGATTTAAGAGGTTCTTATTCTTTCTTAGTTGAACCTAAGGCGAATAAAATCCAGATTAAAAAAGCTGTTGAAGCAGCTTACGGTGTAAAAGTAGCAGACGTTAACACAATGATTTATGCTCCGAAGGTTTCTTCAAAGTACACTAAAAAAGGTCTTCAAGTAGGAAAGACAAACAAATTGAAAAAAGCGGTAATCAAACTTGCTGAAGGTGAGGTTATCGATATTTTTGCTGTAAATTAATTATTAATTATAAATAATAGTAATGTCTGTTAGAAAATTAAAACCTATCACCCCGGGACAGAGATTCAGAATTGTAAACAATTTTGAAGAAATTACTACCAACAAACCAGAGAAATCTCTAACAGTTGGTATTAGTAAGTCAGGTGGACGTAACCAAACTGGTAAAATGACCATGCGTTACACCGGAGGTGGACACAAAAAGAAATACAGAATTATTGACTTCAAGAGAAACAAAGCAAACGTTGAAGCCACTGTAAAAACTGTAGAATATGATCCAAACAGAACTGCATTTATCGCTTTACTAGAGTATGCTGATGGAGAGAAGAGATATATCATCGCTCCAAACGGTATCAAAGTTGATCAGAAAGTAATTTCTGGTGAAAGCGTAGAACCAAATGTAGGGAACGCAATGAAATTGAAAAACATTCCATTAGGTACTGTAATTTCTTGTGTTGAAATGAAGCCTGGTCAAGGTGCTATTTTAGCAAGAAGTGCTGGTTCTTCAGCTCAATTGACTTCAAGAGACGGAAAATATGCAATCATCAAATTGCCTTCAGGAGAATCTAGAATGATCCTTACTGAATGTATGGCAATGATTGGATCTGTTTCTAACTCTGACCACCAGTTAACTGTATCAGGTAAGGCTGGTAGAAGCAGATGGTTAGGTAGAAGACCAAGAACAAGAGCAGTTGTAATGAACCCAGTAGATCACCCAATGGGAGGTGGTGAAGGACGTTCTTCAGGAGGTCACCCAAGATCTAGAAATGGTATGCCTGCTAAAGGTTACAAAACCAGAAAGAAAAATAAAGCGTCTAACCGTCATATCATATCTAAACGTAAATAATTATGGCAAGATCACTTAAAAAAGGACCATTCATTCATCATACTTTAGATAAGAAGGTTCAGACAAATATAGAGTCTGGTAAGAAGACAGTTATCAAAACTTGGTCTAGAGCATCAATGATCTCTCCGGACTTCGTAGGACAAACTATTGCAGTACACAACGGGAAATCTTTTATCCCTGTTTATGTTACAGAAAACATGGTTGGTCACAAGCTAGGCGAATTTTCTCCAACAAGATCTTTCAGAGGTCATGGTGGTAACAAAAACAAAGGAAGTAGATAATCATGGGATCAAGAAAAAGAGAAAGTGCATTAGCACGTAAATTGACAAACCAAGATGTAGTAAAAGCAATACACAATGATTGCCCATCTTCTCCAAGAAAAATGAGATTAGTAGCTGATATCATTAGAGGAGAGCAGGTAGACAAAGCTTTATACATTCTAAAATATTCTAAAAAAGACGCATCTAACAAGTTAGAAAAAGTATTGCTTTCAGCAATGGCTAACTGGCAGACTAAAAACGAAGGTGCTGATATTGAAGAAGCAAACCTTATCGTTAAAGAAATTTTTGTAGACAGTGCAAGACAATTGAAGAGACTGAGACCAGCTCCACAAGGTAGAGGGTACAGAATCAGAAAAAGATCAAACCACATTACATTAATCTTAGGTAAAAAAGAAAATTAATCAAGGTATGGGACAGAAGACAAATCCAATTGGTAATAGATTAGGTATCATCAGAGGATGGGATTCTAACTGGTTTGGTGGAAACGATTATGGAGACAGAATCGCTGAAGACTACAAAATCAGAAGATACCTTGAGGCTAGATTATCTAAAGGTGGTATTTCAAAAATTTATATTGAAAGAACATTAAAATTAGTAACAGTTACAATTACTACTGCTAGACCGGGACTTATCATCGGTAAAGGAGGTCAGGAAGTTGATAAATTGAAAGAAGAATTGAAGAAACTTACAGGTAAGGATATTCAAATCAATATTTTCGAAATCAAAAGACCTGAATTAGATGCTGTACTAGTTGCTGATAGTATTTCTAAGCAAATTGAAAACAGAATTTCTTACAGAAGAGCTGTTAAAATGGCGATGGCAAGTACTATGAGAATGGGTGCTGAAGGTATCAAAGTTCAAATCTCTGGTAGATTGAACGGTGCTGAAATGGCAAGATCAGAATCTTTCAAAGAAGGAAGAATTCCATTATCAACTTTCAGAGCAGATATTGATTACCACTGGGCAGAAGCTCACACTACTTACGGTAGACTAGGTGTAAAAGTTTGGATCATGAAAGGTGAAGTTTATGGTAAAAGAGAACTTTCTCCACTAGTGGGACAACAGAAAAAAGGAGGTCAGTCAGACAGAGGAAACAGAGGAGGAGACAGAGACAACAGAAGACCTAGAAAAAACAACAACAATAACAATAATAATTAAAATTTTAGATTAGAAATTTTGAATTTTAAATTACCGTTACTTTTTTAAAATTAAAAAAAATCTAAAATCTAAAATCTAAAATCTAAAATTTAGAAATTATGTTACAACCAAAAAGAACCAAATTCCGTAGAGTTCACAAGATGAAGATGAAGGGGAATGCCCAAAGAGGTAGTCAACTTGCTTACGGAACTTTTGGGATCAAAGCAACGGAAGGAGCTTGGATCACTGCAAGACAGATTGAAGCAGCTCGTATCGCTGCGACAAGATATATGAAGAGAGAAGGTCAACTATGGATCAAAATCTTCCCAGATAAGCCAATTACTAAGAAACCAGCGGAAGTACGTATGGGTAAAGGTAAGGGTGCTGTTGAATATTGGGTAGCTGTAGTAAAACCAGGTAAAATTATGTTCGAAATCGGAGGTGTACCTTACGAAATCGCTAAGGAAGCTTTAAGACTTGCTGCACAAAAATTACCAGTAGTTACTAAATTCATCGTTGCTAACGATTTTGTTAAACCTCTATAATCTTTGAATACAATGAAAAATGCTGATATTAAAAATTTAAGCGCGGGTGATATTCAAGCTCAATTAACTGAAGCAAAAGCTCAATATTCTAAATTGAAATTAGCTCATGCAATCAGCCCAATTGAAAACCCGATTCAAATCAGAGATTTGAGAAAAACAATCGCAAGACTAAACACTGAGTTAACTAACAAACAATAATTTCATTTTACAATGGATAGAAATTTAAGAAAAGAAAGAATCGGAGTGGTTTCCAGCAATAAAATGGAAAAAACTATTGTTGTTAGTGAAACTACAAGAGTAAAGCACCCGATGTACGGTAAATTCGTTTTGAAAACGAAAAAATATACTGCACACGACGAGAACAACGAATGCACAGAAGGCGATACAGTTTTGATCCAAGAAACTAGACCTATGAGCAAGAGCAAGAGATGGAGATTAGTAAGAATCATTGAAAAAGCTAAGTAATAATGTTACAAACAGAATCAAGATTAAAAGTTGCTGATAACACAGGTGCAAAAGAAGTACTAGTTATCAGAGTTCTGGGAGGAACCAGAAGAAGATATGCTTCAGTTGGTGATAAAATCGTTGTTACTATCAAGGATTCTACACCATCAGGAAACGCTAAAAAAGGTCAGGTATCTAAAGCTGTAGTAGTAAGAACTAAAAAAGCAGTAAGAAGAAAAGATGGTTCATACATCAAATTCGACGACAATGCTTGTGTATTACTAAACGCAGCGGGAGAAATGAGAGGAACGCGTGTTTTCGGACCAGTTGCTCGTGAGCTGAGAGACAAAGAATATATGAAAATCATTTCATTAGCTCCTGAAGTACTTTAATTTTAAAAATTTTTAAAAGAAATGTCAAAGTTAAAAATAAAAAGAGGAGATAACGTAATCATTACTACTGGTAAGAAAGATATCAAAGGTAAGACTGGTGAAGTTATTGAAGTGATCAAGAAAGAAGGAAAAGACCCTAGAGTAATCGTTGCAGGACTTAACATCGTTAAAAAACACGTTAAGCCTTCAGCTTCAAATCCTCAAGGAGGAATTACTGAAAAGGAAGCTTCTATTCATATCTCAAACGTAGCTTTAGTTGGTAAAGACGGAAAAGCTATCAAAATCGGTTACAAAATCGAAGGAGATAAGAAAGTGAGAGTTAACAAAAAAACGGGTGAAACTTTATAATTTGAATTAACATGGAATTTATAGCAAGACCCAAAAAAATATACAAAGAGCAAATTGTTCCTGCAATGATGGAAGAATTTGGGTACAAGTCTATCATGCAAGTACCTAGATTAGAGAAAATTGTTGTATCACAAGGTTTAGGAGATGCTACTGCAGATAAGAAAATTATTGATTATGCTGTAGAAGAATTGACAAACATTACAGGTCAGAAAGCAGTAGGTACAATCTCTAAGAAGGATGAAGCTGCATTCAAACTAAGAAAAGGAATGCCTGTAGGAGCAAAAGTAACATTGAGAGCTCACAGAATGTATGAGTTCTTAGACAGACTTACTTCTTCTGCTTTACCACGTATCAGAGATTTCTCTGGTATCAAAGCAGATGGTTTCGATGGTAGAGGTAACTACAACTTAGGTATTACTGAGCAAATTATCTTCCCTGAAATCGTAATTGACAAAGTGAAAAAAATCCAAGGGATGGACATTACTTTCGTTACAACTGCGAAGACAGATAAAGAAGCTAAAGCATTATTAACTCACTTCGGTTTACCATTTAAAAAGAACTAAGAAATGGCTAAAGAATCAATGAAAGCGCGTGAGCGCAAAAGAGAAGCACTTGTTGCTAAATACGCTGACAAAAGAAAAGCTTTAAAAGAAGCAGGTGATTACGAAGGACTTCAAAAATTACCAAAAAATGCTTCTCCTGTAAGATTACACAACAGATGTAAACTAACAGGTAGACCAAGAGGATACATGAGAACGTTTGGTATTTCCAGAGTAACTTTCAGAGAAATGGCAAATAACGGTCTTATCCCAGGTGTAAGAAAAGCTAGTTGGTAATAATTACTAATTAAAAATCGGGACAATTAAGTTGTCAGGATACTAAAGAACAATAATATCAGACTGAAGTTTTCTGAAGTCTGATATTTTTCTCTTCAAGTCTTTTCAATACTGATTGTCTTTAACCAATAATTTATAAAAGAAAAATGGTAACAGATCCAATTTCAGATTTCCTAACAAGAGTAAGGAACGCACAAAGCGCAGGCCACAAAGTGGTGGAAATTCCTGCATCGAAAATCAAAAAGGAGATTACTAAGATCCTATTTGATCAAGGGTATATCTTAAACTTCAAGTTTGAAGATAACGCTGTTCAAGGAGTGATCAAAATCGCTTTAAAGTACGATAAGCAAACTAACAAACCTGCTATCAAGTCTATTCAAAGAGCTTCTAGACCAGGTTTGAGACAGTACAAAGGTTCTACTGAACTTCCAAGAGTACTAAACGGTTTGGGTATTTCTATCATCTCTACTTCTAAAGGAGTAATGACTGACAAGAAAGCTAGAGAAGAGAAAGTAGGCGGTGAAGTAATCTGCTATGTTTATTAATTTTTAATCAGAGGAAAATGTCAAGAATTGGTAAAGCAATTATAACAATTCCAGCTGGAGTTACAATCACTGAAAATAACGGTGTAGTAACTGTAAAAGGAGCAAAAGGAGAACTTTCTCAGGAGCTTACGGCAGGAATTACTTTAGAACAAAAAGATGGTGAGCTTAATGTAAACAGACCATCTGATTCTAAACAACACAAAGCGCTTCACGGTTTATACAGAGCGTTGATCGCCAACATGATCGTAGGTGTATCAGAAGGTTTCGAAAAGAAACTAGAACTAGTAGGGGTAGGATACAGAGCTTCTCACGCAGGTCAAAAACTTGAGTTAGCTTTAGGATTCTCTCACGGTATCGTATTAGAACTTCCAAGTGAAGTAAAAGTTGATACATTGACTGAAAAAGGTAAAAACCCAATTATTACTTTAGCGTCTCACGACAAGCAACTTCTAGGAATGGTTACTGCAAAGATCCGTTCTTTCAGAAAGCCTGAGCCATACAAAGGAAAAGGTGTAAGATTCGTAGGAGAAATTGTTAGACGTAAAGCTGGTAAATCTGCTTAATAAATTATAAGTATTATGGCATTAAGTAAATTAGAAAAAAGAATAAGAATCAAAAGAAGAGTAAGAGGGAAAATCTCTGGATCTTCTGAATTGCCAAGATTATCTGTATATAAAAGTAATAAGGAAATTTACGCTCAGTTAATCGACGATAAAAATGGTAAAACTTTAGCATCAGCTTCTTCTAGAGAAAAAGGTGTAGACGCTAAAGGTACTAAGACTGAAGTTTCTGCTGCTGTTGGTAAAGCTATCGCTGCTAAAGCTATCGCTGCAGGAATCGAAAGTATTGTATTTGACAGAAACGGTTTCGTATATCACGGTAGAGTAAAAGCTCTAGCTGATGGTGCGAGAGAAGGTGGACTTAAATTCTAATCATTAAATTTCGGAAAATATGTTAGGACTAGATAATATAGAAAGAGTAAAACCGGGAGGATTAGAATTAAAAGATCGTCTCGTAGCTGTTAACAGAGTAACAAAAGTAACTAAAGGGGGTAGAGCTTTCGGATTTTCTGCTATTGTTGTAGTAGGTAATGAAGAAGGTATTATCGGTTTTGGTTTAGGAAAATCTAAAGAGGTAGCTTCTGCAATTGCTAAAGCAGTTGAAGATGCTAAGAAAAACCTTGTGAAAGTTCCTGTAATGAACCATACTATTCCTCACCAAACTACTGCTAGATACGGTGGTGCAGATATCTTCTTAAGACCTGCTTCTCACGGTACAGGACTTATTGCCGGTGGTGCAGTAAGAGCGGTATTGGAATCTGCTGGTATTCACGATATCCTTTCAAAATCTAAAGGATCTTCTAACCCTCACAACGTGGTGAAAGCTACTTTCAAAGCGTTATTGGATATCAGAAGACCTGAAGAGATCGCAAGAATGAGAGGAATTTCTCTAAGTAAAGTGTTTAACGGTTAATATTAAAACAATGGCAACAATTAAAGTAAAGCAAGTAAGAAGCGCTATTGGTAGAACAAAAACCCAAAAGAGAACGCTTGAAGCATTAGGATTAAAAAAACTTCACCAAGTTGTAGAACATGAAGCTACTCCTTCTATCTTAGGAATGGTAGCTGCAGTAAGCCACTTACTTGAAGTTCAAAAATAATTTTATAAAAGAGAATTAAAATGAATTTAAACAATATACAACCTGCTGCAGGATCTACTTTCAACTCAAAAAGAATTGGTAGAGGTCAAGGTAGTGGAAAAGGAGGTACTTCAACAAAAGGACACAAAGGTCAGAAAGCTAGAGCTGGTTATTCTCAGAAAATCGGTTTCGAAGGTGGACAGATGCCTTTACAAAGAAGATTACCTAAATTCGGATTCAAAAACGTAAATAGAAAAGAGTTTAGAGGAGTTAACCTTGATACTATTCAAACTTTAATCGAGAACAAATCCATCACTGGAGATATCACGAAAGAAGTTTTAGTAGAAAACGGGATAGTTTCTAAAAACGAATTAGTGAAAATTATGGGTAGAGGAGAATTGAAATCTGCGGTTTCAATCTCTGCTGACAAATTCACTAAATCTGCTGAAGAGCTTATTGCTAAAGCAGGTGGAAAAGCAATTACCTTATAATACTTACTAATGAAAGAATTTATACAAACACTTAAAAATATATGGAGCCTAAAGGAATTAAGAGATAAAATTCTCTTTACGTTAGGTATTATCCTTGTGTATAGATTCGCATCTTATATCTCACTTCCTGCAATTAACCTTGCAGAGGTGGGAGATCTCTTAGAGCATTATAAAAATCAAGGCGGTAACAAGCAAGGAGCAGGTCTCCTTGGCTTGCTTTCGTCGTTTACGGGGGGAGCTTTCAGCCACGCTTCCGTAATGGCGTTGGGAATCATGCCTTATATTTCTGCTTCTATTATTGTTCAGTTGATGGGAATGGCTATTCCTTATCTTCAGAAGCTTCAGAAAGATGGAGAGTCAGGTAGAAATACATTGAACCAAATTACAAGATGGTTAACAATTGGAGTTTGTCTGGTACAGGCACCTTCTTATTTAACTTCTATTACTCAATTATTCTTACCGTATGCTCAGTTCCAATCTGCATATTTTGTAGAGCCAAATTCTATCATGTTCTGGTTACCAAGTATTGTTATCCTGGTTGCTGGTTCAGTATTCGCAATGTGGTTAGGTGAAAAGATTACCGACAAAGGAATCGGAAATGGTATTTCCATTCTTATTATGGTAGGGATCCTTTCAAGATTACCTGAAGCATTCGTACAGGAGATGGCCGTGCAGAACGGAAAAGGAGGAATGGGATCTATCATGATCCTTATTGAAGTATTATTCTGGATGGTAGTTGTTCTTCTAGCCGTGATTTTATCTGTGGCTGTTAGAAAAATTCCAATTCAGTATGTAAGCAGAGCTCAAGCAAGAGGAGGTGTAAACAAGAATCTTATGCAGGGCGCAAGACAATGGATTCCGTTGAAAGTAAATGCTGCTGGTGTAATGCCGATTATCTTTGCTCAGGCATTGATGTTCGTACCAGGATTATTAACAAAATTCGATGAGTCCAACACTTTTCTTGCAGGTTTCAAGAATGTTTTTAGCTGGCAGTACAATGTATTGTTTGCGCTATTAATTATTATCTTCTCGTTTTTCTATACTGCAATTACAATTCCGGTAAACCAGATGGCTGATGATTTGAAGAGAAATGGAGGTTTAGTACCGAAAGTAAGACCAGGGAAAGAGACAGCAGATTACTTAGATGATATTTTATCAAAAATTACCTTGCCAGGTGCAATTTTTTTATCTATCTTTGCAGTCCTTCCAGCAATTGTGCATGGAAGCTTTGTTCAGACAGATGCGTTTGCCTTATTTTTCGGGGGAACGTCACTATTAATTATGGTAGGTGTAATTTTAGATACTGTTCAACAGATTAATACATATCTGCTGAATCATCACTATGATGGCTTAATGCAGTCTAAACTGTCTAGAACGACTGGATATTAATTTATGGCAAAACAAAAACATATTGAACAAGACGGCGTTATAACGGAAGCACTTTCGAACGCTCAGTTCCGTGTAGAACTTGAAAATGGGCATATTCTTATTGCTCATATTTCCGGTAAAATGCGAATGCACTATATTAAACTTTTACCTGGTGATAAGGTAAAACTAGAAATGTCTCCCTATGATTTAACAAAAGGGAGGATCACATTTAGATATTAAAACAATTAGCCAAATGGAATACACTTTCCATTTGGCATTTGTAAAAAATAAATACTATCAAAATGAAAGTAAGAGCATCAATTAAAAAAAGAAGTGCTGATTGCAAAATCGTACGCAGAAAAGGTGTACTATTCGTAATCAACAAGAAGAACCCAAAATTTAAACAAAGACAAGGCTAACATTAAATTATGGCGAGAATTGCAGGTATTGATTTACCAAAAAACAAAAGAGGTGTTATCGGTTTAACTTACATCTATGGAGTAGGAAGAAATACTTCTTCCGAAATCCTTAAAGCTGCCGGTATCAGCGAAGACAAGAAAGTCAACGAATGGAATGACGATGAATTGGCTGCAATCAGAACATATATCTCTGAAAACGTAAAAGTAGAAGGAGAATTAAGATCTGAAGTGCAATTGAACATCAAGAGATTGATGGACATAGGATGCCAACGAGGAATACGTCACAGACTAGGATTACCTTTAAGAGGCCAGAGAACGAAAAACAACTCTAGAACCCGTAAAGGAAAGAGAAAAACAGTTGCTAACAAGAAAAAGGCAAGTAAATAATCGTTAGGAATTATGGCAAAACAAAGTAAAGTAGTTAAAAAAAGAAAAGTAAAAGTTGAAGCTATTGGTGAAGCACATATTCAAGCTTCTTTCAATAACATCATCATTTCTTTAACAAATAAAAGTGGAGAGGTTATCTCTTGGGCATCTGCCGGTAAAATGGGATTCAGAGGTTCTAAAAAGAACACTCCTTTTGCTGCTCAAATGGCAGCTGAAAATTGCTCTGCTGTAGCTCATGAAGCTGGATTAAGAAGAGTAAAGGTGTTTGTGAAAGGTCCAGGTGCAGGTAGAGAATCTGCAATCAGATCTATTCACAATTCAGGAATTGAAGTTAGCGAAATCATTGATGTGACTCCAATGCCGCACAATGGATGTAGACCACCAAAAAGAAGAAGAGTTTAATTTTTAGAATTTACCCATTATGGCAAGATATATTGGACCTAAAACTAAGATTGCTAGAAAGTTTGGTGCTGCAATCTACGGAGATGATAAAAACTTCGAAAAAAGAAAAAACCAACCGCCAGGACAACACGGTCCTAACAAAAGAAGAGGTGCTAAAAAATCAGAATATGCAGTTCAGTTAGCTGAAAAACAAAAAGCTAAATATACTTACGGTATTTTAGAAAGACAGTTTGCTAACTTATTTGAAAAAGCACACAGAAGCAAAGGAGTAACAGGTGAAGTTCTATTACAACTTTGCGAATCAAGATTGGATAATGTAGTGTACAGATTAGGTTTTGCTAAAACCAGATCTGGTGCAAGACAATTAGTTTCTCACAGACACATCACTGTGAACGGAGAAATTCTTAATATCCCTTCTTACTTGGTAAAAGCTGGTGATGTGATCACTGTAAGAGAAAAGTCTAAGTCTCTTGAAGTTGTTACCAATGCATTGGCTTCTAAGTCAAACTATGAGTGGTTACAATTCAACGATGAGAAGAAAGAAGGTACTTTCATTTCTGCTCCTGAAAGAATCCAAATTCCGGAGGACATTAAGGAGAACCTTATCGTGGAACTTTACTCTAAATAATTTTTTAATCAAATTTTTGCTCAACCCAATAATATGGCAATTTTACAATTCATAAAACCCGATAAAGTAATTTTACTTAACTCTGATGAATTTAAAGGTCAATTCGAATTCAGACCTTTAGAACCAGGTTTCGGGCTTACAATCGGTAATGCTTTGAGAAGAGTGTTGCTTTCTTCTCTGGAAGGATACGCTATTTCATCTATCAAAATAGAAGGTGTAGAGCACGAATTTTCAACTATTCCAGGAGTAATCGAAGATGTTACCGAAATTATTCTTAACCTTAAGCAGGTAAGATTAAAAGCTGCAGCAGAAGGCCAGGCTAACGAGCAGGTTGTTGCTAAAGTTTCAGGTCAGACGGTTATTACTGCTGGTGATTTAGGAAAGTCTATCAATGGATTTGAGGTTTTAAACCCAGATTTAGTGATTTGCAACCTAAACAGTGATGTAACTTTCGAAATTACTTTCAATATTGAAAAAGGTAGAGGGTATGTGCCTTCTGAACAAAATAAGTCAAACAATGCTCCTGTAGGAACTATTGCTATCGACTCTATTTTTACGCCGATCAAGAAAGTACAATATAGCATTGAAAATTATCGTGTAGAGCAAAAAACAGACTACGAAAAACTTGTATTAGATATAGAAACTGATGGGTCTATCAGCCCTCAGAATGCTTTAACTGAAGCTTCTAAGATATTAATTTATCACTTCATGCTATTCTCTGATGAGAGAATCACGCTTGAAACTGAAGCTGTAAAAGCATCTATCCAGTACGATGAAGAAACTCTTCACACAAGACAACTTCTTAAGTCTAAATTAGCAGATATGGATCTTTCTGTAAGAGCCCTTAACTGTCTAAAAGCAGCTGAAGTAGAAACTCTTGGAGAATTGGTTTCTTACAGTAAGTCTGATTTGATGAAATTCAGAAATTTTGGTAAAAAATCTTTGACAGAACTAGAAGAATTAGTGCATTCAAAAGGTCTTAACTTCGGTTTCGACGTTGCAAAATATAAGTTAGACGCTGATAAATAATTAATAATGAGACACGGTAAAAAATTCAATCACTTAGGAAGAACAGCTTCTCACAGAAGTGCTTTACTTTCTAATATGGCTTGTTCTCTAATTGAGCATAAAAGAATCAACACTACTGTAGCTAAAGCTAAAGCTTTAAGAGTATATGTTGAGCCTCTATTAACAAAAGCAAAAGAAGATACTACACACAACAGAAGAATAGTATTCTCTTACCTTCAAAATAAATTTGCGGTTGCTGAATTATTCAGAACTGTAGCTCCTAAAATCGCTGAAAGAAACGGTGGTTATACAAGAATCATTAAGACAGGTTTCAGACCAGGTGATGCTGCTGATATGGCTCTTATCGAATTAGTAGATTTCAACGAGCTTTACAACCCTAATGCTGAAGAGAAAAAAGCTACAAGAAGAAGCAGAAGATCAACTGCTACTACAAAAAAAGCTGAAGCAGTAGTTGCTGATGCTCCTGTAGTAGAAGAAAAAGTAGAAGAAGCTAAAGCTGATACTACTGAAGAAAAAACTGAAGAATAATATTCATTCAGATATATAAAAAGCCATCCGGAATCCGGATGGCTTTTTTATTTTCTTTACATAGAATAATTTGGGCCATCATATTCTTGTTGATAGGAACGGCAGCTCAAAGATGTAAAGTGTATGAAAATAAAATGTCCCTCAATATTGAGGGACATTGCTATTTTAGATCTTTGTTCTTTTCAATTCAATAAGATTATTACCCTGTTCAAGATGAAGGCTGTCCCCTTTTACCCTGGCTGTCATATCATCTTTCTTGTAAATCGTTTCATCACCTTTGGTCTCTGTTTTAGGTAATGTAAAAGTTTTCTTGTTGCTGGTAATGGCTACTGTACTTTCTTTCGGATCGTTTTTGAATACTACTTTCACCAATGTTCCGTCTGTTGCCTTATAAACAAAATCTGTTTTTTCAATTTTCTGTCCGTTTATATCTACTGTTGAAGAACCTTGTGTTACCGAGTCTATTTTTCCATTGTTATCCGTAACTACAGTTGTTGAGCTGTCTGTTTTAATAACACTTTTATTTCCACTTTCACTTTTTTTACAGCTTACAGCCGTTAATGCAAGTACAGCACCTAGTGCTAAAAGACTTTTTTTCATGATTATATTATTTGATAGTTACAATGATTTTGTTCTTTAAATTTTACAAAAATCATGCCTGACAATATCAGAAATTTCTGTTGATTTTGAAATATATTTTTCTTCTTTTTCTCTTCAAGTAAAGTTGTTTTTCAAAAAAAGAAATATTAAAAATGAAATGAATATTATCTTATAAATGAATATTCATTTAGCATCTGTTCAAACGAAATAACTTTTCTTGTATGAATATCTGATTTTTAAATATTAAATTATCATATGTTTACTGTTTGTTTTATTATGTTGATATTAATTTAAATTAATATTGGTTTTTAAATGAAAAATTGATTAAATTTAGTAAAACTTAAAAGACTAAACCACACTATAAACTCAAATGTCAATATTACCCAAAGGTGTAATTGATTTCAATTCGTTTTCTGTTGAAATTTGCTAGAAACAAACAAAGTCATGAATATTTCCATCGCCATAGTAGAAGACGAAAAAAACTACAACAATGCGTTGAAGAAAGTAATCAATTACCAACAGGATATGAAGGTAATTGCTCAGTTCTTTGATGGAAATGATGCCATGCAAAACCTTCCCGCCATTTCACCGGATGTTGTGATGATGGATATTCAGTTGCAGGATATGCTCGGAATCGAAATCATCGAAAAGCTGCGAAAAGAGATGCCCAATACACAATTTATCATGTGTACCAGTTTTGATGACGATGAAAAAATCTTTAATTCCTTAAAAGCCGGTGCAATGGGTTATCTCGTAAAAGGAGAAAGTATGGACAAAATCCTCTCTTCTATCCGGGATGTATACCAGGGCGGAGCTCCTATGAGTTTTTCCATTGCCCGAAGAGTTCTCAGACATTTTGAAAGAAAGCTTCCGGAAATTAAAGGTTTCGATGAACTTACAGAACGTGAAAAGGAAATTCTTGAACTTCTTTCAGAAGGACTCCTTTACAAAGAAATTGCAGACAAAAAATGTATCAGTATTGATACGGTAAAAAAACACGTCGGAAATATCTACAGAAAACTTCACGTAAACAATAAAGTGGAGGCTATTAATAAATTTAACCAATCAAAAAACTAAGAAACAATGGAAAAAGAACTGCATGATTTTAAATGTGCTTTGGAAGCTGAGATTATTGCTAAGCAAAAGGCAGGAGCAATTAAGGATTTCTATGAAATGGAAGAGTTTACAGAACGTGAGCAATGGATAAAGGATTATATTACCAAGAACGGTGTGAAATTTTTCGTAACACATCCTATAGGAGATGAAGAATTTTTAAGAAACAGAGCGTTGTTTGAGCAGCGGGCTCCTGATATTACTCAAGAATTGTACATAGATTTTAATTTATTTGAAACCCTTGTCAGAGACCATTTGAATGAGGGGTATACAATAATGAAGATCTCTTTTAGACAACTTCCAGAGAGTAAGATTAGTGAGTTTTCCAGAATGATGCCTGAAAATCAATCATCACTGAAAAATATAGAAGGATATTTATATGCAAGCCTTTCCTTCCATGAGGCATCAGATACAACCAAACTGGATAAACACTATTTTGTTTTTAACCTGGATAGATATTATGAGGTAGATGAAAACCACTTGGGACGCTTTGATAGTACAGATTTAGGGAGAATCCTCACTAATGTATCCAATGACGCTTATGTAGCAAACTCTATACGCTATGAGTTGATTCTTGTAAAACAGTACATTGATAGAATACACATGTATTTGGAAGGTTGCCTTAAAAAAAATATTTCTAGACTTGACTTCATACCATGTATTGGAAGAAAAAAGACGGTAAGTTTTGGAAGTGGGAAACAGTCAATATATCTTGCAACTATGCCATCAGATAATAATAAACAATTACTTAGTGCAGATTTTCCATATTACGATCAGGGAAGTTTAGAGCCATAAGATGCTTATTACAGCTTACTATATAATTTCTTTTATTGTTTTAATAAAAGGTCTAATAGTTTTGAGAGGAAGGAAATTATCCTCTCAAGACTATTTTTTGTTGTATCTGGGTGTAAATTTTTTTGTAGATTTTTTTTCAGAAATTAATATTATTTCAACCAGATCAATTCAGTATAATTATCTGAATCTTTTCAATACTTTCTATTTTATCATTTTTTATTTTCGACGTATTAAAAACAAGAAAATAGCTTTTATATTATCTGCCATCGCTTTAATGGTAATACTATTGAATATCGAGCTTTTTTATGTTGATAAATATAATTTGAATATTGCTATCATGTATTGTGTTATCAATATACTACAGGTATTGTATTGGTGCAGTTACAAATTAAACAATATTAATAAATCGAAAATTACAGACGATCCTGTCTTTTGGATCTCAACCTCGATACTTCTATGGAGTTGTTTTTTTCTTTTCAGAATTATTCCCATGTACCTGCTGAATGAAATTGATAAGCCATTTCTAAAATTGCTGAAACAAATATTAAATGTAATCAATATTGTATGCAGTGGTTTATTTTATATTGCTTTACATAAATATAACCCAATGGATAAAAAATGAAGTCCTTACCTTCAGAAATAAAACTTATTTTTTTAATTGCATTACTTTTAGTTGTGCTTTTGGCTGCTTTTACAATTTTCGTTGTATTAATGTACAACAGAAAACAGCTTTTGTATCTGAAAGAACAACAGCTTAAAGAAGCCGAACATCAGAACCAACTCCTTCAGAAAGAGCTTGAAAAGCAAAAAGTTCTTGAACAGGAACGCGAACGCATTTCCCACGATATGCATGATGACCTCGGAGCAGGGATTTCAGCATTAAAACTTCAGGCAGAATTTTTAAAACAGAAAGCAGAAGATGGTGATCTGCAAAGTGATATTGATGAACTTCTGAAAACTTCTGAAGAAATGAATATTTCTATGCGTGAAATGCTCTGGAGCCTTAATTCAGGGAATGATACACTAGGCCGTTTTATTGACTATGCAATACTATATACCGGAAACTTTTTAAAGAAAACAAAAATAGTATTGCATTCGGAATGTAATGATATCATTGCTGAAACCTCTGTTTCCACAGAAATGAGGTGTAATCTTTTTCTCTGTTTAAAAGAAGCGGTGAATAATGTATACAAACACAGCCATGCAGATCAATTGAAACTTTCATTTTCACAGGAAAAAAATAACTTTTCTATGAAAATATCAGATAACGGAATCGGAATTCCGGATGACCAGCCAAAAGGAAATGGCCTCAGAAATATGAAAAGAAGAATGAATGAATTATCCGGTGAATGTCATATTTCATCCGAAACCCCTGGAACATGCCTGGTTTTTAAAATAACAGTATAAAAATTACCCCTTTGTGTAATTGACTGGTGTGTTTTTTAGAGGGAAATTTGATCTATAAAAACCAAAAGCCATGAAAACTCTTATTAATGACAGTATTGGAGATTTGGAAGCTGCTTTAAAAAACAACACTGATCTTCAGGAGAAATTTAAAACCAATCCTATGGAAGCTATAAAAAATGTAGAAATAAAAAATCCTAAAGACACAGATTACTGGATCTACAGAATTATAGTACTTATGCTCGGCCTGGCAGTGATTGGTATAATAGCAGGACTTATCCTCATTGCTTACTGGAATGATGGTGCTGCTAAAGATAATCAGCTGGTAACAATCTTTGCTACCATTTCGTCAGGGGCTATAGGAGCCTTAGCGGGGCTTTTATCTCCTTCACCGAGAAAATAAACAACTTAAAAACTAGATATTATGAAAACTATAACATTGAATATTACAGTAACGGGCGGAGCTTCAATTTTAGGAATTATTTATAAAATTTTTAAAAAAGGAAGCACAGTCCCTCTTTTTGAAAAAACAGAAAATGGAACTTTTTCTGAGGAATTTGAGTTAAAAGAGGAGACAGAATATGATCTTTATATAATTGGATCGAATCCTTTATCAGCAGAAAGAAATACAAGAATAAAAATCGATGGAGATATTACTCTTAGTGAAGATTCTGATTTAAATCCTGCAAATAGAAAAGGGAACGGGTATCTGTTAACGTATCATTTTAAAGTAAATAATAAAAAAGGATCATGAAAACACTTATATATAAATTAGGGATTATTCTGGTTTTCTTTAATGCATTATTGGTTTGTGCCCAAAATGCAGGTTTCGCAAAAAAAGATTTAAAATCAGATGGTTTTTATAATAAAATAGAAGAAACAAAATCAGGAAACTGGAAAGACGTATTGACTGATTATATGCAGGCTTCTTTTAAAGGATTAACAAGTGAAAACAAATCTTTTCAATTTAAAGCAAACATTTTTTCATTGAGATCAAAAGTTGATAGTACTTTATTAATTGATTATAACTATACAAGTAAACGAGAGATCTTTTATAGGAATTTTCAAGTACAAATAGGATTGAACCTTGATAATGATTATAAATTTAAGGGATTTAATTATGGCTTTGACTGGGCAATCATTAACAAAAGAGATACAACCATAGCCAGTTTAGCCAGAGAAGAGTATGAATCCGGTAAATATTTTGCCAAGTTAAGTTCTGCTTTAATTTTTGCTTTACAAAAATATAGAAACGTAGCAACTTCTACAGACTATCAAAAAATTGAAAAACTAGCAAAGGCTTCTATTGAAAAACAATATTACTTGCCCATAGATAATCTGCCGGAAGATTTTAAAAAGATATTGCTTGAAGAGCAGGATGGAATAGAAGCTAAAAAATTTTTAGATACTTTTCAAGATGAATTAGGAAAATTAAAAAGGCGACCTTTACTAACTGTAGGATTCCATAGTAATTTTCAAAAGGATTCTAAATTTTTAGACGAGTTTGATGCCAATTTGGTTTATCTGCAAGGATTGAAATCTAAGAAGGGAAGTAAATTGGAAATAGACTTCCGAAATCAGTTTAAAGCAAAAGATAGCATCACAACATCGGTTATAAAACGGAAAGAATTTTCGTCACAATTAGGATTGAATATTTCGATTTGGGAAACTAAAGAGAGATCTATCGTAGAACTTAAACCTAATTTTGAATATAAGAGAATTGTTTCAGGAATAATGACAGATGAAAAAAATGACCAGTTCTTAGCTAATGCAGATTTAAGAATAAGAATTTTAAAAAACCTTTGGGTTCCATTGATTTTAAAATATGATATTAAAAACAATAATCTTTTTGGGTTCTTAAATGTCAGTTTCAATTTTGATGCAATGAAAAAAGAATAGCATAATAATTAGATAATGAAAACTCACCTTTACAATTTTAAAAGGTGAGTTTTTTTATCATTCTTTCCCTATTTTAAATCTGCAATTCTGCATAAAGAAATTGTGGAATTATCATAATATAAATTAACTAAAATTTAACTTGGATTTATTTCAAAAAAATCCCTCGAAATACCCCTAAAAGTTAAATTTTGATTAAATTTGTCTAAACTAAAAAAAATAAAAAATGAGTGCAATTTCTTATATAGAAGCAAGACAGATTTTAGATTCCAGAGGTAACCCTACCATTGAAGTAGATGTATTTACAGAAAGCGGTGCAATGGGCCGTGCTGCTGTACCTTCAGGAGCATCTACAGGAGAACACGAAGCGGTAGAATTACGTGACGGTGGTTCAGAATATCAGGGGAAAGGAGTTCTGAAAGCTGTTGAAAATGTAAAAGAAGTAATTGCAGAGAATTTAGTTGGACAGCCGGTTTTTGAACAAAACTATATCGATCAGATTATGATTGATCTTGACGGAACGGCTAACAAAGGAAATCTTGGTGCTAATGCTATTCTTGGTGTTTCTTTAGCCGTAGCAAGAGCTGCAGCTGCAGAATTGGGAATGCCGCTTTATAAATATGTAGGAGGAGTGAATGCAAACACACTTCCTGTTCCAATGATGAATGTAATTAATGGTGGATCTCACTCAGATGCTCCTATCGCATTCCAGGAATTCATGATCATGCCGGTAAAAGCAGATTCTTTCTCTCATGCATTGAGAAAAGGAACTGAAATTTTCCACAATCTGAAATCTATTCTTCATTCAAGAGGTTTATCTACTGCTGTAGGTGACGAAGGTGGTTTTGCTCCTACTTTCAAAGGAACTGAGGATGCTTTGGATACCTTACTTCAGGCAATTGAAAAAGCAGGTTATAAGCCTGGTGACGATATTATGTTAGCGCTTGACTGTGCGGCTTCTGAATTCTATAAAGACGGAATTTATGATTACAGAAAATTCCAGACTCCGGATGCAGCTCAGTTTTCAAGCAGCGAGCAGGTTTCTTACTTAGCTGAACTGGCTGCAAAATACCCAATCATTTCCATTGAAGACGGTATGCAGGAAAATGACTGGGAGGGTTGGAAAATGTTAACTGATAAAATCGGTGACAGAGTACAGCTTGTAGGTGATGATTTATTTGTGACCAATGTAGAAAGACTATCCAGAGGAGTAAAAGAAAATATTGCGAACTCTATCCTTGTAAAAGTAAACCAAATCGGTTCTCTTTCTGAAACAATGGCTGCTGTACAAATGGCTCAGAACAACAGGTTCACATCAGTAATGTCTCACAGATCAGGAGAAACTGAAGATTCTACAATTGCTGATTTAGCGGTAGCAATGAACTGCGGACAAATCAAAACAGGTTCAGCTTCAAGATCAGACAGAATGGCTAAATACAACCAGTTATTAAGAATTGAAGAAGCTCTTGGTGAAACCGCAATTTTCCCAGGGTTAGAAGCATTTAAAATAAAAAGATAATTGAATTTATAAATAACGGCAAGCGATAATTTTTGTTTGCCGTATTTTATGGAAAGTGGTATATTTAAAAAAAATAAATAAATAATGTCAGACAACAAAGTAATATTGAATTACGACGGTAATTCATATGAATATCCTATCGTGGATAGTACTATCGGAGACAGAGGGATTGATATTTCAAAATTAAGAGACCAGACAGGTTTGATCACTCTGGATTTAGGTTACAAAAATACAGGAGCTACTATTAGTGACATCACTTACTTAGACGGAGATAAAGGAGAATTATTCTACAGAGGTTATCCAATTGAGCAGATTGCTGAAAAATCTAACTTCACAGAAGTAATGTATCTTTTATTACATGGAGAATTACCTACTCAGGATCAGTTTACTTCATTCGACAACAATATTAAAAAATATAACTTCATCGCAGACGAAATGAAAAAAATCATTGATGTTTTTCCTCGTTCTGCTCACCCTATGGGAGTTTTATCTTCTTTAACTTCTGCTTTGACAGCTTTCAACCCGAAGGCAGTTAACGTAAATTCTAAAGAAGAAATGGATCATGCTGCAGAGCTGATGATCGCTAAGTTCTCTCACCTTTGTGCTTGGACTTACAGAAAAACTCAAGGTTTACCATTGAACCACGGGGATAACAACCTAAACTATGTAGAAAACTTCTACAAAATGGCATTCAGATTACCAAACGCTGATTTCGAAATCGATCCGGTAGTTGTAAATGCTTTAGATAAATTATTAATCCTTCACGCAGACCACGAACAAAACTGTTCTACTTCTACAGTAAGAATGGTAGGTTCTGCGCACACAGGTCTTTTCGCTTCTATCTCTGCTGGGGTATCTGCACTTTGGGGACCACTTCACGGTGGTGCTAACCAGGCGGTAATCGAAATGCTTGAATTGATCGAGAAAGATGGAGGTGACGTATCTAAATATGTTGCTAAAGCTAAAGATAAGAATGATAGCTTCCGTCTGATGGGATTCGGACACAGAGTTTACAAAAACTTCGACCCAAGAGCGAAAATCATCAAGAAAGCTGCTGACGATATCCTTACTGCACTAGGTATTCAGGATAAAGCTCTTGACATTGCAATGCAGTTAGAAAGAGTAGCACTTGAAGACGAGTATTTCATCGAAAGAAAACTATATCCAAACGTAGATTTCTATTCAGGAATCATCTACAGAGCGTTAGGAATTCCTACAGAAATGTTTACAGTAATGTTTGCATTAGGAAGACTTCCGGGATGGATTTCTCAGTGGAAAGAAATGAGACTGAAAGGAGACCCGATCGGAAGACCAAGACAGGTTTACCAAGGTGCTCAGGAAAGAAATTATATCGACATCGCAAGCAGATAATATTTGCTTTCACCATACAAAAAAAATCCCAAAGCTTGCTTTGGGATTTTTTATTTTACAGCTTATCCCGTAATGATTAAAGCGGTAATAAGGCTGTCATCAGTTCTGAAATAAAAGTTAAGTAATGCCGGGCTTCCATCGAAGGAACCGGAAATGTTGATCTTTAAAAGAATGGTATGCTCTCTCGTTGAAAAATCCTGTACTTCAAATAACGTTTGAAATTCATTATTGGACTTCTCGTTCCAATGTTTTATTTCCTCCTTTCCTTTATAGATTTTTCCTTCATCAAAAACGGTCGCCTGATTCGAAAAACAATTGGAAAAAGCTGTACTGTCAAAAAGCTTCTGTGCTTTTAAAAATTCTTGTAAAATGTTAGGTAGGTTCATATTGTCATTTTAAATAATTAAATAGTAGGAATGGTACCACCGTCTATTACATATTCGGTTCCTGTTAAATATTTTGCTCTGGGAGAAACCAGAAAGCCAACAAATTCTGCAATATCTTCGGGTTGTGCCGGCTTCCCGATAGGAATTCCTCCCAGTGCATCCATCACACTTTGCGTAGCCTCTTCAACAGTGATTTTTGAACTGTCAGCAATTCGTTCCATCATTCGGTTTGCAGATGAAGTCATGATCCAGCCGGGAGAAACCGTGAGTACGCGAATCCCTTTGGAAGAAACTTCTTTCGACAGGCCTTTACTGTAGTTAACTAATCCGGCTTTGGCAGCTGCGTAAGGAAGCGTAGAATCAAATAATGGTAATCTTCCCTGAATAGAGGCGATATGAATGATTACTCCATTTTTCCGTTCCAGCATTTGGGGCAAAAATCCTCTGTCTAAACGGACTGGTGCCAGAAGATTCGTCTGAATAGTGTTTTCCCAATCTTCATCACTCAGTACTGCAAAACCACCGCCAGGTGTCTCTGAGCCCCCCAAAGTATTAATCAGAATATCCAGCCTGCCAAACCTGGAAAGGACTTTTTTTACCAGTTTTTCAGTTTCTTTTGCCTGGCTCAGATCGCCTGCGATAAAATGAAGCTGACTGTTAATATTTTCAGGTTGATTCCTTGCAGTGACAATTACAATGGCACCTGCAACTAACAATCTTTCGGCAATTGCTTTTCCGGTTCCTTTTGTTCCGCCTGTTACCAAAGCTATTTTACCTGATAACTCATGATTGAAATTGAATGGCTCTGTCATTATTTCTTTTTTGTACAAATTTCAGGAGTATGACAGGCTCGTACAAGTACGGATGTACGAATCACATAGGGATAAATTAATCCCCTATTGTGTTCTCATCTCATTGTGTTACATTTGTTTTTATGTATGAAAGAAAAATCCCACCCAATCTGAATTGCGGGCTGGATCTTATTGCTGAAGTGCTTTACGGCAAATGGAAAATCCGTTTGCTGTGGTTTATTAATGAAGGAATTCAAAGACCAAGCGAGCTGCAGCGAAAAATTCCTGATGCTTCCCGCAGAGTTTTGAATGTGCAGTTGAAAGAACTGGAAGAACATGAACTTGTTATGAAGAAGATTTATCCCGTTGTACCTCCAAAGGTAGAATACAGTCTTACAGAATTGGGTCAGACCTTAATTCCGGTCATTGCAGCACTGGGAAAATGGGGTGATGATCATGAACAACGCTTACGGGTACTAATTCTGAAAAGGCTGGAAGGCATATCTCGAACAGGAATAGAATAAATATTGTTACTAGAATTTTGATATTTACAGATATTTTCCAAAATTGAATATAATAATTTGATTAAATTTACTGTGTAAAAAATTAATACTCAATGACTTTTGGACAACAGATGCTATTTTTCTTCAGCGCAGTAGGAGCATTCAACGGACTTTTGCTGGGAATTTATCTGCTGTTTGTTAAAAAACTAAAATACCTTCCGGATTTTTTCCTTGGAATTCTTCTCTTAATGCTAAGCTCAAGAGTAATGATTTCAGTATGCTTTTATTTTTATCCAGATTTACCCAGAATTATCGCGCATTTAGGGCTGTCAGCCTTATTTTTTACCGGACCGGCTTTATATTATTATGTGAAATCTTCCTTCCAGCAGGATCAGTTTGATTGGAATGACTGTCAGAAATGGTTTGGGATATTAACCCTTATTTTAGGAGTTGTTGGTTTATTGTATCTGGTGTTTCCCATCACATGGGATAACTATTTTGGTACTTTTATCTATACCATTTGGTCTGTATTTATATTTCTTACGGTCTATCAGTATTATATTTTGCTTAAGCGGAACCATAAAAGTCCAAATAACTTTGTACTTCCGATTCTGGTCAGCAATGTGATTATCTTTTTGACTTATCAGCTGATTTCAACGGGTTGGGTACAGATATACTGTGCAGGAGGAAGCCTGGTGTTTTCATTTGTGTTATATGCCAACTTTTTGATTTTATTTAACAAAAAATATCAGCAGCTTCCGGTAAAAGAAACAGAAAAATATTCCAATAAAAAGATTTCCGGAGAACAGGCGGATACTTTTGTAACAAGATTAGAAAGGGTAATGGATACGGAAGAGCTCTATAAAAATCCGAATTTAAAATTGAGCGATCTTGCTTCAAGAATGAATATGCCTGCTCATCAGCTTTCCCAGCTTCTGAATGATAATTTGGGAAAAAGTTTTGCGACCTGCATCAATGAGTACAGGATCAATGCAGCTTGTGAAAAAATAGAAAACGGGTCTTATTTAAAGATTGAGGAGATCGGGTACGAAGTAGGATTTAATTCCAAATCAACTTTCTTTTCAACCTTCAAGAAAATAAAAAATACAACTCCTCTTTTGTATAAACAATCTCAAACCCTTACTGAACCTAGGTTTCAGAGTTCAAATTTATAATTCAGTACTGCGGAATTTCAATTTCAAAACCGCTTTTTTACGACAAGCCTATACTTTTGATTTCATAAAATTTTAAATCTATGATCATCAAATTGTGGCTTTTGTTATTCCTGCTATTTCTCTCAGTTTTTGGAAAAGCACAGGAAATGGTAAAAAGAAAAGTTCCGGATTCTCTGGCTCAGGCAACATCTTCCACCACGAATATTTCAGAAGTTATTCTTCAATCAGCTCCGCGAAAGATGAAATTGAACGATGGAAACCTGGTGGTCTCTGTTGCCGGAAACAGAGACTTTAAAACCTCTACCCATCTTCTTGATGTTTTAAGAAAAACACCCGGTGTTACAGTAGATCAGGAAGACGGAATTTTTATTGGAGGGAGAATTGCTCCGGCTGTGCTTATTGATGGAAAACCTGTTGTGATGAGCAATCAGGAGCTGCAGGCCTATTTGCGGTCTTTATCCCCGGATATGGTGGAATCTGTAGAAGTGAATACCAATCCGTCTTCAAAATATGATGCAGAATTTAAAGGAATTATTGATATTAAATTAAAAAAGAATACCAGTCTCGGCTGGAAGGCAAGCTATAATGGGAATGTGTATATTAATAAATTCAACTACAGGGAAAATGCATTCAATACATCTTATCATACGGGAAAAGTGACTTACAGTCTTCAGGCAGGCTATAATGAAGGTATTTCAACCTATCGTTATCAGGCTTTGCAGCGATTGGCAAATACGAATATGATGCGCACTCATACCTATCAGGAAGATTTTGGAAAGGTGTACAGTATTCAGACGGGAGCAGATTTCAGACTGAATGATAAAAACAGATTGGGAATCAATCTGAGAGGGAATTTCAGGAATAATGACCGTTCACGAAACGGATCACTTTTTACTACCGATCAAAATGAAACCCAAACAGTATTGAATACCGCCAGTGAAAATCCCACCCGTTATTCACAATATAATTATGGAATTACCACCGATTATTCTTTTCAAAATAAAGGTTTTAAACTCAGTTTTTTAGGAAACTATCTTTCAGTTAAAAATAAACAGAAGGATGATTTTATCAATAGAGATCAGGCTGTAACAAATCTTCTGTCTTACTGGAAATCTGACTTGATTAATAAAATAAATATCTATACTGCCCAAATAGATGTTTCGCAGAAAATTGATCATGCAGATCTTGAAGCAGGAGTTAAATACAGCAGTTCAGACACTCAAAATAATATCAGGTATGATACATTATCTGCCGGAAGTCAATTTGTCTTTGATCCTGCGAGAAGTAACGTGTTTTCATATAAAGAAAAAATATGGGCAGGCTATCTGGCGTACAGACAGAAAATGGGAAACTTACAGATTAATGCAGGATTAAGATTTGAAAATACAAACAGTATTTCCAATGCAATTACTGTGGATTCTGTTGTTGCAAGAAACTATCTGAAATGGCTGCCTTCACTAAGTGCAAACTATACTTTTAACAAGTCCAGTGAATTTTCCCTTTCCTACAGCAGGAAAATAACGAGACCGGTATTCTCTCAGCTTAATCCGTTCCGATTTTATTTCAGTCCGTTAAATTACTGGATAGGAAATCCTTATCTGCTTCCTTCCTTTACAAGCCAGATCAAAGCAACCTACCGCTACAAAAACTGGATCACAAGCTTTACAGTCGGAAAGGAAAAAGATGTGATGACACGTTATCCTCTGTACAATCCGGAAACGAATGTATTAGAATATCTGGGAACGAATCTTCCGTACCGGAACTTTGCTGTTCTGGAAACCAGTTTTCCAATCAGAATTACAAAATGGTGGAATGTTACCAGTCAGATCACAGGATATTATAATTACGAATTCAGGCCTTATTTGGATGAGGTTTTTGCATTGAAAATCTACAATTATGAGGTCAGGCTCAATCAGGTATTTTCCCTTCCAAAAGGATTTACGGTGAATGTATTTGCCAATTATGAATCTAAAACGGGGAACAGTCTTTACATTATCAAACCAAGATATACCATAGATGTATCGGTTCAAAAGTCATGGCTTGATCATAAACTGAACACTAAATTGGGTTTTAATAATCTCTTAGATTCTTACGAACAGAGGCTGGAATTCCGTCATAAACAGATCATGGATAATCGGTTTACCCATTGGTGGGACAGCAGTAGATTGGTATTTTCACTCAGTTATACTATGGGAAGTTCAAAATATCAGGTAAAAGAAACCCAGAAAACAGAAGAAGAAAACAGAACGAGATAAGAAAGCCTGCTTGAAAAGCAGGCTTTCGTTTTTATTATGGACATTGGCATCTGTCGCATGTCCAGATATAACAGTTTCCTGCATCATCCCACTCACAGCATCTTCTGCCTGTTGAGATTGGTGCACCTCCCATTACGGATTTTTGTTGCTCTCTTCCTAATTTTTGTGCGTTTTTCAGCACCGGATTGTTCTTGTTCATAACTTTGATTTTTGGTGTTAATAGTTAAGTTTTAAGATTTATAATTTCGCGAAAATTATATCACTAATATAGGAAATTAAATAATAGGATTATCTGTTTTTTTGTTCTTATGTAGATGGAAAATAGTAAGTTGTAGATGTTTTTGGAACTATTCACTACAGTTGGCAGTGCAGGCAAGGAAATTTTGTTGAAGGGTGTTGATTTTGGATGTCAAATTTAATGCATAAAATAATCCAAAAGTTTTATAGGTAGAGACCTTTACTTATATTTGTAGTATTGCATAAATCTTTATGAGACTAAACATTAAAAATGAAACGGGTAGGCTGAAGTCAGTAGTTCTAGGCCAGCCTAATTCACTGGGAGCAGTTCCTACACTAGAGGAAAGTTATGACGCAAAGTCATATTACTCAATCGAACACAATATTTATCCTAAAGAAGAGGATATTATCAATGAAATGAACGCTTTTGAAGCGGTTCTAAAAAAGTATGACGTTGAAGTACTGCGTCCAAGTATCATCAAAGACTACAACCAGGTTTTCTCAAGAGATGTAGCCTTTGTGATTGATGACAAGATGATCATTTCCAATGTGATCGCAGACAGAGCAGACGAGCAGGAAGCATACAAAAGCGTTTTTGAGAAAGTAGCATGGAGAAAGATCATTAACCTTCCGGAAACAGCACATATTGAAGGAGGAGATGTGATCGTATGGAATGATTTTATTTTTATCGGAACCTGCTTTAGCGAAGATTACAGAAACTATAAGACGGCAAGAACCAATGAGTATGCCATTGAAATCTTAAAAGAATATTTTCCAAAGAAAAGAATTATCGACCTGGAATTGAAGAAAAATGATAAAGTTCCGTTTGAGGGAATTCTGCATTTGGATTGTACATTTAATCCCGTAGGAGAAGACAAATGTATCATTTATAAAAACGGGTTCGTAGACGAGAGTGACTACCGCTTGATTATCGACATTTTCGGAGAAGAAAACTGTTTCCATATCAATGATGAAGAAATGTTTGAAATGTTCCCGAATATCTTCTCTATTGCTCCTGATATAGTAGTTTCAGACAAAGCATTCACCAGAATGAATGATCACTTAAGAAACGAATGGGGAATGACCGTTGAAGAAATTCCTTACAGAGAAATCTCTAAAATGGGTGGTTTGTTGAGATGTTCCACAATGCCGCTTGTGAGAGAATAATCAGGTGGGAGAGTTTTTAGTGTTTGAGAGTGAGAGAATTCTTAATCTTTCAATTTTTTAATTTTTCAATCTTTTAATCAAAAAAAATGCAGACAACAGATACAGTATTAATGATAGAACCGATTGCATTCGGTTACAACGCTGAGACAGCAAAAAACAATTACTTTCAGGTAGAACAGACAGGTTCCGATATCCAGCTCAAAGCTTTGGCTGAGTTCAACACCTTTGTCGGAAAGCTGAGAGGAAAAGGAATTAATGTGATCACCATAAAAGATACATTGGATCCACATACTCCGGATTCTATTTTCCCGAATAACTGGGTGAGTTTCCATAAAGACGGAAAAGTGGTATTATATCCGATGTTCGCTTCCAACAGAAGAGTAGAAAGAAGAGAAGATATTATTGAAAGCATCAAAGAGCAGGGCTTTGAAGTTGCTGAAATTGATGACTGGTCTTTTCCTGAAACTCAGGGGCATTTTCTGGAAGGAACGGGAAGTATGATTTTCGATCACGATAATAAAATTGCTTACGGTTCTGTTTCTTTGAGACTGGACGAAAAACTGTTCAGAGAATTCTGTGCAAAATTCGGATTTACTCCCATTGTTTTCCATTCATTTCAGACAGTAGGAACAGAAAGACTTCCTATCTATCACACTAATGTTATGATGTGTGTGGCAGATAAATTTGTAGTGATCTGCCTTGATTGTATTGATGATGAGCTGGAAAGAGAAAAGGTAGTTGAAACCATTAAAGGTTCCGGAAAAGAAATCATCGAAATTTCAGAAGACCAGATGCAGCAGTTTGCAGGAAATATGCTTCAGGTTCAGAATAAAGATGATAAGAAATTCCTGGTGATGAGCCAGACAGCTTACCAGTCTTTAACTACAGAACAGGTAGCCGCTATTGAAAAATACTGCGAAATTATCTATTCAGACCTGAATACCATTGAAGTAAATGGAGGAGGAAGCGCAAGATGTATGCTTGCTGAGGTTTTTCTTCCAAAAAAATAATATATTTACGAAAAAATTAATTGAACCCATTATCAAGTAAAGGTTTACATATTCTTCTGACTTTGGAAACAGAGTCAGAAGATTTGTTATTAGACAGCAAAGGTTTTCTGGCGTTTACAGAAGAGATTCTGAAAACCAAAGAGGTGGAAATTGTAGGCGTTACCAATCATATTTTTGAGAATGATAGCTTTACTTCTGCAGTGATCCTTAAAGAGTCTCACCTTTGTATCCACACGTGGCCGGAATTTAAACAGCTTACTTTTGATGTTTTTCTTTGCAATTATACACAGGATAATACCGGAAAAGTAGAGCAGATTGCAGATGAGGTGGTTCAGTATTTTAAAGCTAATACCATTCAGAAACACAAAATTTACAGATAAAAATGCATTATGTCTGCCCAGCATGCGAATCAGAAAATAAATTAGATCTCACCTTTCCCGTAGAAGAATATGTTTGCCAAACCTGTTCTCATCTCATTGATGCAACAGGAAACAAACAAATCAAACATTTGAAGGTTCCAACGGAAAACGTTGTGTTAGATGTCGGACAAAAAGGAAAAATTAAAGGTGTAGAATATACCGTCGTGGCAATTGTTGTCAAGAAATACGGAAACAGTATTTTCTGGCGTGAATACTCTTTAAAAGACAGTAAAGGAAATGATGCTTTCCTGAGTGAGAGTGACGGGCATTGGGTTTTCCTTATCCCGATACATCCTGACGATTTTAAAAGTAAAAACTCAAAGTTACCAACCTATGCCGGACGAACGTATCGCTGGTACGAAAATTCTCAATGCAGTATTGATGCAGCAGCTGGTTTTTTTGATGAACATCTGGATTTCAGCATTGCTACCTATAAAGAATACGTCAATGGTACACGCATGATCTCCCAGGAGAAAACCAGCAAAAAAAGCCAGTACTTTTATGGGGAACATATTTCAAAATATGAGGTGAAAAGAGCCTTTAAAATAGCTCATCTGCCTTATTATACAGGAATAGGGATTGTGCAGCCTTATTATTTCGATACCAGACAGGCTTTAAACATCTTTTGTGTGGCAGCATTAATGATATGCCTGCTTCAGTTGTATGTGTATACCTCAAGAACAAACGAAACCGTTTTTGAGCAGTCTATTAATTTTACTGATGTAAAAGACAAGGAACTGGTCAGCAAAAGCTTTACCTTATCAGGAGGCTCAGCACCATTAAAAGTAAATGCTTTTTCAGCTGTTGATAATTCATGGGCGAATGTTCAGCTAAGCCTTGTGAATGAGAGTACCAACGAAGTTGTATATACCTCAAAAGATATTGAACAGTACCATGGCTATGAAGATGGCGAAAGCTGGTCAGAAGGAAACCAGTCCGAAGACTTTAATCTTTGTGGAGTAACTTCCGGGCAGTATCACTTTCTTATTTCTGCAGAGAAGGATGGTACTTTACCTAGCTTTTCCGGTCTTATGTCTCCGGATTCAAAGGTTACGGTATCACGGGATAGATCAGGAATTATAGGGATTACCGACCTGCTTAGCGGGCAAACCACAACTTTTACAGATGGAAAGATACTGGAAAAAGATTCATCGGAAGTTGCCAGACTTGCTAAAACGTCTTTCGGTACTCAAAAGCTGGATTCCCTGATTAATGCTGAAGCACTTAGACTCACTTCAGATCCCATTTCAAGCAATACTTATGTACAGCTCAAAGCAACATGGCTTCCTGTTTCATTCTGGAACTTTGGGTTTATTTTATTCATTATGGTTGCTCTCTTTGTAGCTATGTGGATAGGAAAACATTTCTTTAATGTGAATAAATGGAAGAATAGTTCAAATACCCCTTATACCACATCATGATAACTAATATTTTACATTACATAAGACAAAACTGGATTCTCTGTCTGATCGGAGGATTTTTCATGACCTGGTTTGTATATCTTACTTATCAGGGAAATCAGGTCTGCGACTGTGCCAAGACAGAAACATACCGTGACGGAACTACAAAAAGCCACTCCAGAGGAGGAGTAGGATTCTACAGATACTATCACAAATAAAAATATAAAACTATGGACAACATCAATTTCTTACCCATATTAAACTCGGTTCTTTATTCATTCTTAGGAATCGCGATTCTTATCGTGTGCTATTTTATCATCGAAAAACTTACACCGGAAAAAACATGGCATGAGATCGCTCAGAACAAAAATATAGCACTGGCTATCGTCTTCGGAGCATTTATCATCGGAATTTCAATGATTATAAGCGCGGCAATTCATGGATAAGAAGAGGATTCCTCTTGAGCTGCTTTTATTGTTTTCGGTATTCGTCATTGCTACATGCGGATTGATTTATGAATTGGTGGCTGGAGCCTTGGCAAGCTATCTTTTAGGAGATTCTGTAAAGCAGTTTTCATTCATTATTGGGGTGTATCTGTTTTCCATGGGAGTAGGTTCCTATTTTGCGAAATTCATCAAAGGAAATCTGATTGATAAATTCATTGAGATTGAGATCCTGGTAGGAATCGTAGGCGGAATCAGCTCTGTTGTGCTCTTTACTTTGTTTAATACACTGGCACATTTTGAAAGCGTTCTCTATCTCTTTGTCTTCTTCACAGGATGCCTCGTTGGTGTGGAAATTCCGCTTTTAATGAATATTCTGAAAGACAGGGTACAGTTTAAAGATTTAGTTTCAAATGTCTTTGCATTCGATTATATCGGAGCCTTGCTGGCATCCATTCTATTTCCGCTGGTTTTGATTCCGAAGCTGGGGATTGTAAAAACCCCATTGTTTTTCGGACTCATTAATATTTCTATCGCGATATTCCTGTGTTATTACCTCAAAAGAGAATTGTCAAAGCCGCTTTCATTAAAAGTAAAATCAATTTCAGCGTTTATTCTATTGGTGGGACTTTTTATTTTTTCTGATACTATTTTGTCTTATTCTGAAGAAAAACTATATGGTGAGAATGTGGTTTATACCAAAAGCTCACCCTACCAAAGGATTGTTCTCACCAGAAATACCCACGAATTTCGTCTCTATTTAAATAACAACCTGCAGTTTTCTTCTACCGATGAATACCGTTATCATGAAGCTTTGGTACATCCTGCTATGTCTATGGCCAAAAATATTGATAACGTTCTGATTCTGGGAGGAGGAGACGGTTTTGCAGCAAGAGAAGTATTAAAATACAAAGACGTTAAAAAAATAATGCTCGTAGACCTCGATGGGGAAATGACGCAATTTTTTAAGACCAATGAAACCATGCGAAGGCTGAATCAGGGATCTTTCTCCAATCCTAAAGTGGAAGTGATTAATAAAGACGCTTACATTTGGGTAAAAGAAAACAAAAAAAAGTTTGATGTCATCATTATAGACTTTCCGGATCCATCCAATTACAGCCTGGGAAAACTCTATTCACTGCAGTTTTATAAAGAACTGGAGAAGCTGACGACGCTGGACACTAAAATAGTGGTTCAGACCACTTCTCCTTATTTTGCTCCCAAATCGTTCTGGTGTATAGAAAAAACGATCAATCAGATTTTTCCTTTCACAGCAGCATACCATACCTATGTTCCGTCTTTTGGAGAATGGGGATTTTCTATGGCTTCATTTGAACCTGTCAACAACAGAATCTACAGAAAGCTTCCGGGTTTAAAATTTTATGATTACAACTTTTCACAGATGTCTTATTTTAATAAAGATATGAAAGTGAAAGACGTAGAAGTTAACCGTCTGGATAACCAGATACTAGTTCGTTATTTCGATGAAGAGTGGGGGAAAGTACAGTAGAAAAGAATTTATTAAAACTATATTTTTAGGTAGTCTAATGCTTCCTTTTTTGCAGTATTGCAGAAAGAAGGCAAAATCATTGTTACTAATAATCACCGGTACCAATTATGTTCTCGGACATCGGCTGTGGGCAAAAGATTTTCCACCGTTTTCAGAAGTTATCCACACAAAGTATCTTATTGTCGGTGGTGGTATTTCCGGGCTTTCTGCATGCCGGTTTTTTAATTTAAATAATGAAAATGATTACCTTCTCCTTGAAATGGAAAATCATCTGGGGGGAAATTCTTCCAACGGGCAGAATTCATTTTCGAAGTTTCCGTTAGGTGCTCATTATTTACCGTTACCCAACAAAGAGAATACAGAAATCATCGAATTTTTGAAAGAATGTGAGATCTGCTTAGGAGTTGAGGATAACGGAGAACCCATTCTTGATGAGTACCAAATGACTTTTCCGCAACAGGAAAGATTGTTTTATAAAAACTCCTGGCAGAATGATATTGTTCCTCAAAAAGGGGTATCAAGAGAAACCCAGCAGGAACTTAACCGCTTTTTCAAGTTGATGGATGAGTTTCGTACAAAGAAAGATGCACAGGGAAAATATTGGTTTGCTATTCCGGTGCATGATTCAAGCAGAGAAGATGAGGTTTTAAAACTTGAAAGGCTCATCTTTAAAGACTGGCTCAAAGATAATAACTATCACTCTGAAGAACTTCTCTGGCTGCTAGACTATTCCTGCAGAGACGATTTCGGATTAGGGATAGACTACGTTTCAGCATGGGCGGGAATTCATTATTTCGCCGGAAGAAAAAATAACTGGAGTACACAATATAAAGATCAGGTATTTACATGGCCGGAAGGCAATGCAAGGCTGGCAAAACATTTTTCAAAATATACCGAAGGGAAACATATGTCCGGTAATCTTGTCTTTGATGTAAAACTTAATGATAACGTTGAAGTACTGAGTTTCGACAATACCGAAAAGAAAACCAAAAAAATTATAGCCAATAAAGTACTGTTTGCATCACCACAGTTTGTAAACGAAAGGATTTTTAATCATAAAAAAGCATCCTCATTCAATTATGTGCCCTGGCTTTTAACAACCATTACTTTGAAAAATGAGTTCGGAGGAGATGAAGAACTGGCCTGGGATAATGTAATTTATGGATCTTCCGGATTGGGTTATATTTTTGATCAGCATCAGAATCTTAACCAGATTATGGGAGAAAAAGTGATTACCCATTACAAAAGCTTTTCAACCGGAGACTGTAGAAAAGCAAGAAAAAAGCTGTATGCGATGAAAGATGCTGAACTGAAAACTTTAGTTTTGGATGATCTTAAGAAGGCACATCCTCTGATAGAAGATTTTATTCTGGAAATGCAGTTTCATAAAATAGGACATGCGATGATTGCGCCGGTTCCTGACCAAATCTTTGGAGAAAAAACCAGAGCAGCAAAAGAACCTATTGATGATAAAATTTTCTTTGCCCATTCTGATCTTTCCGGAATATCTATTTTTGAAGAAGCCTTTTATCAGGGAATCCGGACTGCAGAAAAAATGATATAAAATAATACAATGAAGCAACCCTGGATACATAATGCAAAAACAGACTGGTGGTTTATTCTATCACCGCCTTTTGTTATATTGTTAATTATTTTTCTCTTTCAGAAACAGATTCAGGGGCTGGAAAATCATTATTCTTTTTATACATGGCTTTTCCTGATTGTTTTTGTGGATGTGGCTCATGTTTATTCTACCTTGTTCAAAACCTATTTTGTAAAAGGTGAAATCCAGAAAAATAAACTGCTTTATCTCGGAATTCCTGCCTTAAGCTGGGTTTTGGGTATTGTTCTGTTCCAATTCGGAAATCTGACATTTTGGTCGGTACTTGCTTTAATAGCCGTATTTCATTTTATACGCCAGCAATACGGATTTATGAGGATTTATGCACGTTTTGAACCGAATAACTTGAGCAAGAAAATAGATGAGGTGGCCGTTTATTCGGCAACAATCTTTCCCATGTTATACTGGTTCAGAACACCTCGTGCCTTTACCTGGTTTGTCAATAATGAGTTTGACTGGCTTCAAAATCTTCCCAACTACATTCCTCTGATTACTGTAATATATTTTGTAATTCTTATCGTTTGGCTTTTTAAAACTGTAATTGAAGTTTTTAAAACAAAAAATATTAATATCCCGAAAACGGCATTGATCACCGGAACTTTCCTTTCCTGGTATTTCGGAATTGTGTACTTTAACAATGATCTTCTTTTTACTTTTCTGAATGTAGTCTCCCATGGAATCCCTTATATCGCATTGATCTATATCCGGGAAATACAGCAGAAAGAAAATAGTATGTTGAATGGAATGCTGATTTTTAAATCTTTTTCCGGAATAGTTTTGTTCATAGGAGTTATTTTAGGATTTGCTTTTGTAGAAGAATTTTTGTGGGAAACTCTGGTCTGGAACGAGCATTTTTCCCTGAATGTGATGATCTCAGAAAAATGGTTTCAGTTTCTGGTTCCGTTATTAGTCGTGCCACAGCTTACTCATTATCTCCTGGACGGCTTTATTTGGAGAAAACCCAAAAAAGTTAGCTAACTTTGCGGTAATCTTTAAAATCTAAAAATGAGACAATACTTTCTGGCATTAGCAATCTTTCTCGGAATCTTTGCAGGAGCACAGCAGAAGACGTTCTGTAATCCTATTAATATTGATTATGGCTATACTCCTTTTGAAGTTTTTTCTAAACAGGGAAAACACCGTGCTACGGCAGATCCGGTGATTGTTAATTTTAAGAATAAATTGTTTCTTTTTTCTACAAACCAAGAAGGGTATTGGTACAGTGATGATATGCTGGACTGGAAGTTTGTAAAAAGGAAATTTTTAAGAGACAATAAATATACCCATGACCTAAATGCTCCGGCAGTTTGGGCCATGAAAGATACTTTGTACGTTTATGGTTCTACCTGGGAACAGGATTTTCCGATCTGGAAAAGTACAAACCCAACCAAAGATGACTGGAAAATTGCAGTAGATACTTTAAAAGTAGGAGCGTGGGATCCTGCATTCCATTATGATGAAGATAAGAATAAATTATATCTGTACTGGGGCTCCAGTAATGAATGGCCATTGCTGGGAACAGAAGTGAAAGTAAAAAACCTTCAGTCCGAAGGTTTTGTAAAACCGATTATTAAACTAAAACCGGAAGACCACGGATGGGAACGTTTCGGTGAGTACAATGATAATGTTTTTCTTCAGCCTTTTGTAGAAGGAGCTTGGATGACAAAGCACAACGGGAAATACTATATGCAGTACGGTGCACCGGCAACAGAATTCAGTGGATATTCTGATGGAGTATATGTCAGCAAAAATCCTTTAGAAGGTTTTGAATATCAGCAGCATAATCCATTTTCCTATAAACCGGGAGGTTTTGCCAGAGGAGCGGGTCACGGAGCTACGTTTGAAGACAATTATAAAAACTGGTGGCACATTTCAACCATTTTTATTTCCACTAAAAATAATTTTGAGAGAAGACTGGGAATCTGGCCGGCAGGTTTTGATAAAGACGATGTGATGTACTGTAATACAGCTTATGGTGATTATCCTACATACCTTCCGCAGTATGCACAAGGCAAAGATTTTACAAAAGGTCTTTTTGCCGGATGGATGCTGCTGAATTATAATAAACCGGTTCAGGTTTCATCAACTTTAGGTGGTTATCAGCCCAATTATGCTGTAGATGAAGATATCAAAACATACTGGAGTGCCAAGACGGGAAATTCAGGAGAATGGTTTCAGACAGATCTTGGTGAGGTTTCTACTATTAATGCCATTCAGATCAATTATGCTGATCAGGATGCAGAGTTTATGGGGAAAACTCTAGGAAAGATGCACCAATACAAAATCTATGGTTCCAATGACGGAAAGAAATGGAATGTGATTGTGGATAAAAGCAAAAACGCGAAAGACGTCCCTCATGACTATGTAGAATTGGAGCAACCTGCAAAAGCCCGTTTCCTTAAAATGGAAAATCTGAAAATGCCTACCGGGAAATTTGCACTGAGCGGTTTCAGGGTATTTGGAAAAGGAGCAGGGAAGCAGCCCGCCAAAGTAGAAGGTTTTGTACCTCTAAGAGCTGACCCTAAGAAATATGGTGAAAGAAGAAGTATCTGGATGAAATGGCAGCAGAATCCTGATGCAGACGGCTATGTAATCTATTTCGGAAAGTCTCCTGATAAATTGTACGGAAGTATTATGGTCTACGGAAAGAATGAATATTTCTTTACAGGTGCAGACAGAACAGATGCTTACTACTTCCAGATAGAAGCTTTCAATGCAAACGGTGTTTCAGAAAGAACAGCTGTTGCAAAATCTGAATAAATCAAATTAAGAAATAAAAGAATGACACGTTTTGAATCATCAGAACGTGTTATTTTTTGTCAAAATTATTATTTCTTAAACAAAAAATCCGCTGAAAAGAATCAGCGGATACTGTAAGAATAATTAATTGAATATGAAGAAAGATAATCTTTTATCTTGTTCTGCTTTTGATAGCATCTGATGCGCCTTCAATGTCTCGTACTTTTTTCACTTTCTGATTTCCGAAATTATAGGTAAGGCTTACCATTACATTTCTGTTGTACCGGTTTTGGTGGATATAATTATAATTGCCATTATCCTGGAAGTCTTCAATCTTCACGATATTGGTATTAAGAATATCATTGGCATTAACTGCGAAGGTCCATTCGTTCCACACTTTCTTGATACTGAGGTCTAAGCTCATTAAACTTTTCAGTAATCCAAGTTCGATCTGCTGCTTATCTACGAAGAAATAATTAACACCAAAGAACCAGGTTTTCTTTTTATCAAGACGGATCGTGTTGTTGGTCTGAATCAAAAGACTGGTAGAATTTGTTTTGTTGGTATAAACAATATCCTTACCCTCCTGATTTCTGAATCGGTCTCCGGTAGTAGGATCCATATCAAGGCTTCCGTTATTGATATTATGCTGTACTCCGATATTGAAGTTGGTGGTCCAGTATTGCTTAAAGAATGATTTCTGAATACCTACCATTGCAGACATTTCCTGTTTATTCCCGAAATTGGTTCTGATATACCTCAATACAGGATTGGGACCTACCGTACCATCAGGAGATACCGGATATCCCTGCAGCGGAACTTGAGTAATGGCATCCTGAATATATGAATGGTTTAAAATCAGGAAGTATGAATTTCTGTACATATAAGTCAACTCCTGATTATAGGTGGATGAAGCCTTTACAAAAGGATTGTTCTGAGTATAATTATCATCTGTCAGAATGTTTCTTACCGGATTGATTTCCCAGAAACTAGGTCTTCTCATTCTGCTTGAAAAGGAATACGAAATGTTGTTTTTATCATTGATTGCATAGTTGAAGCTCAAATAGGGAAGAAGGTTGTTATAATTTCTTTCAATCCTTTTAAGTTCGTCTGTAGGAGCATTGTCTGAAGTTCCCAAGCTGTTTGTAATTTCATATCTTGCTCCGATTTTTCCGGAAATTTTATCCGATAGCTTCTTTTCTATCGTCAGATAAGCACCATAAATATTTTCATCATAGATGAAGTGGTTCGGCCTTGAATCCGGAGCTTCTACGGGATTAAAAGAATACGTTATGTTTTTAGAATCGTTGTCTGTTTTGGTTTTATTGTAATTTCCCCCTATTGAAATGGTCAGATCATTTTTAAATTTCTGATTATAATCTACCATTCCTGAGAAGTTATTAATGATCTGAGGAAGATCCTGGAATACCTGTGTTGTCATTTTTCCGACTCCCATATTCGCATCAGACATATGCGTTCTGTTGTCTGTAAACTGGAATCTTTTATAATTAAGATAAGCAGCATTTACATTAAGCTTACTGCCTAAGGAATCAGTCTTTAATTCATAATTTAAATTCACGGAATTGTTGTAAGATCTTGCATCTTCTTTATTTTTGGACCACGTATATTTTGTTCCGTCTTCCGTCTTGATGGTATTGAAAAGATTTACGGTAGAATTATAACTTTTATTAGCCCATGTGTTCCATGATAATGCCAGGTTGCTTTTATCGTTCAGCTGATAGTCAATATTCAGATACCCTCCGATGTTTTTGTTCGGATCATCAATATCTCCCGTAGATTCGTTAGATGTTTTGGCAGTTCCGTTTCTTAACGTGTAGGTTTGTGCCTCTATATTTTCACCACCGCTAAGATTGGCGCTCACTCCCAGTTTACCTTTTCGGTAGTTGGCAGAGAAACTTGCCTGGCTTCCGTTGTATTTACCGGTTGTATTAGACATTCTCATATTTCCATTGAGACCGTCACTCATTTTTTTCTTTAAAACGATATTGATGATCCCATCCGATGATTCTACCTGATACTCACTTCCCGGAACAGTAATCACTTCAATTTTCTGGATATTTTCTGCCGGAGTATTTTTCAGGAACTGAGCCAGAGACTCCGCATCCATATTGCTTTTTCTTCCGTTGATATAGATCAGGGCATTGTTTTTTCCTGCGATTTTTAATGTTTTATCATCTGTGGAAGATAACAGAGGAGTCTGTTTCAGAAGGTCAAAAGTAGTATTTCCTTTAGCTACAGGAGATGCTGCCACATCATATACAAAACGGTCACTTTGCTTTTTGAAAACCTGTTTTGTAATCGTAATACCTTCTATATTTTTTGTTTTTGCCGTATCAGATTTCTTCTCCTGGGCAAATGCACAAGTACCGAATACGATAGCCATTGACAAAATTATACGTTTCATGTTGTTTTTATTTAAGAGTGGTTGAGTGATATAAGTTTTTATAGATTAGGTTCTTGATTTTACAGCATCATTAGCTGATTTCATCTCCCTTGCTTTTTTCAGTTTCTGATTTCCGAAATTGTAAGTAACTCCGATGCTCATTAACCTTGGATAGTTGAAGTTGGTGATGTTATTATATTTTCCGTTAGGCTGTACCCCTTTAACGCTGTAAAAGCTTTGGTTGAATAAGTCGCTTACTTCCGCCACGATAGTCCAGTCACCTATGATTTTTTTCAGACTGAAATCAAAACTTTGTCTTGTTCCTATCATTCCTCCTTCCATTGCAGTTTTGCTTGCATAAAAGTAATTGACTCCTAAGAACCAGTCTTTTTTGGATGAAAGTCTGATGATATTGTTGATCGTTGCAGACATATTATAGTTTTTAACATCAATGATATAAGGATCTACAACTTCCGTTTCTCCCGGAACCGGCATAGAAGTAGGATCTTCCCACACTCCGCCTGAATAAGTGACATATCCTAAGTTCACAGAATAATTGGTAGTCCATATATCATTAAACCATGATTTGTTCATTCCCAGCGTCAGTGCAATCTCTCTGTTTTTCCCGTAATTTGTTCTGATATATCTGAGAAATCTTGTGGTTTCCATGATTTTATTACCCTTGATATCGTAAATGATGTTTCCCTTAGAATCTTTTTTGGGAGCAGTTACGGTTCCCTGTAATGGAATCAGGTCTGAAGCAGCAGCATCTTCCACCATATTAAAACTAAGATTAGCATAGAATGCATTTTTGTACATATAATTGAGTTCCTGATTGTAATATTTGGAAGCCAATATAAATGGATTGTTCTGCGTATAATTGGTTGGCGTAAAGTATGTTCTCGAAGGATTCAGCTCCCAGAATCTCGGTCTTCTGATTCTGCTGGAAAATGTATAACTCAAATTATGATCGGAATTGATGGCATAATTTAAATTCAGATAAGGTAAAAGGTTATTATAATTTCTTTCAAATCCTGTTTTATCTACAATATCTCCCGTACTTCTTGTCATTTCATAACGTGCTCCTATTTTTCCTGAGATCTTTTCTGTCAGTTTACGTTCATAGTTCAGATAAATTCCCAGTATATTTTCTTTATAAATGAAGTGATTGGTTTGATTGGGATCTATTATAAATTCTCCGTTTTTCAGTTTATCCTGCTGAGTATCGTTATCTGTATTCGTATGGTTGTAGCTGATTCCCATTAACCATGTTGCGCCTTTAGCTGTTTTTTTCAGATAGTCAATATTAGCAGCATAATTGTTAATAATTTGGGGTACTGATTGATGAAGTGCTGAGTACTTGTTGATGGTATCATTAGTCAGAGGAAAACTTTCATTAAAACTTACTTTATTTCTATTGAACCATAGGTAAGAAACGTTTGAAGTAAGCTTGCTTCCCAGAGAATCGGTTTTCATTTCATAATTTAAATTGAAAGAATGATTTCTGGTTTGTGCATCTTCATTATTGACCGTTCTGTTATTTAAAACTCCATTTTGCCAGTTGGTAATATCCAGTACAGAATTGAAACTTTTATTATATCTCATATTGTAGGAGAAACCAAGACTATGCTTTTTATTGATCTCATAATCAATGTTAAAACCTCCGCCAAAATTTTTATTAGGGTCATCATTAAATCCAAATGATTCATTTTTGAATGTAGGATCTCCGTTAGAGAGCGTATATCTTTGTCTGTCTGTCCAGCTTCCCGTTCTGAAGTTTGAATTACCGGACCACTTTCCTTGTCTGAAGTTAAAAGAAGCTCCCGCATTAGGATTGTTGTAATAAGCTTGCTCATTCTGCATTTTCAACGTTCCGTTGTAACCGTTGTTTTTGCTTTTTTTCATTACAATATTGATCACGCCTTCTTTGGATTCAACCTGAAATTCACTTCCCGGAACTGTAATCACTTCGATTTTCTGGATATCCTCTGATGGAGTAGATTTCAGCATTTCGATTAATGCCTCAGAATCCATATTTGTTTTCTTATTGTTGATGTAGATCACCGCATCATTTTTTCCTAAAATCTTCAGTGTTTTTCCATCAATGCTGGAAATCATCGGAGTTTGTTTCAAAAGATTAAAGGTGTTGGTTCCTTTAGCAATAGATGAAGAAGCTACATCATAAACTAACCGGTCTCCCTGTTTTTTGAAAACCTGCTTCTTGATATTTACTGCATCAATAGCATTTACTTTCAAACTGTCTTTTTTCTGCTGGGCAGTTACAAGTCCACCGAAAAATAGTGCTGCAATAAGAATTTGAGTTTTCATGATATTATTTTTTAATTAATAGCTTGTATGGTTTGTTATTTTACATTACAAAGATATATAATAAATTTAGTATCATGCAATGCAAAGTACTTAAAATGTTTTTAATTTATATTTAAGTGCTTGGTTATCAGTAACTAAAATTTTATATCAATTTTAAGTTCTAATAACTTTATTACTTAATTAGACAATTTAAAGTTCATTTTTGTTACATGACAAAATGAAATTGATGCCAATTTTAAAAATATTTGATGATAAATCAGAAAAGATAATAATGAATGCTGGGTGTTAATGCAAGTTTTACCAGAGGCTATTTGTTTGAATTCTCAGGAGCTTCTATTACATCAAATAATGGGAATTTGGTTGTCTATAACTGCTTTTTGAGCTTTGGGAGACTACATTGATTTTACAGTTAACGGAACTTTTACAGATAGTTCAGGAAATCATACCTTCACAGCAACAGGACATGTAAAACGAAATATGTAATACTACTAAAAATAAAAAGGACCGAAAAGGTCCTTTTTTTATGCAATATATTTATTATTTATTCTCTGTCGAATCGGGCCAGTTTTTTGTCTACCCAAACCGTTGCAAAAGGGAAAAATGCGGATAATAAGGCAAAAACAAAATCTTCATCATCCCAATTATAAATTTTTCTTGCAGGAAGGCAGAGTAAAAGGTAAAGCGTAAAAAATAATCCATGTAAACTCCCAATAACGCTGATGAAGATAATGGAATATAAATTTTCATCATATCGGATCCAGATCATCGCAATACCATAGAGTAAAAGACATGAAATGGCTTCTGCAAGACAAATCTGCTTAAACCATTTGATGATTTTTTCCTGAGAATATTTTGAGAATATTTTTTCGATGAAGTCCATTTCTTGAGTTATGAGGTGAGAGTTAAAAGGTAAGAGTCTTTCTCCGGCTTTTAGTTTTAATTTCTCATTTCTGATTTGCAAAATTACTTATAAAAACTGCTACCATCCAAATATTCAAAAACTTCAGGAGGCAACATAGGTCTTACGTTTTTGCCGTCTTTAATCATATTTCGGATTTCAGTGGCAGAAAGCTCTATGACCGGTGCCTTTATCAGAGAAATATTTTCATGCTGTAAATAGTCAGAATCTGCTTTTTCTCCCTCAAATACTCTTGGATAAACAATGATATGATGATTTTTGATCAGAACATCAGAATTTTTCCACTTGTGAAGATTCTTCAGATTGTCTTCTCCCATGATCAGGCTGAAAGAATATTCAGGATATTTCTCATGAAGGTAAGTAAGGGTATCGATCGTATAGCTGGGTATCGGAAGAGAAAATTCTACATTGGAAGCTCTCATATTCGGATAATGCTTTACCGCAAGCTGTACCATATCCAGTCTGTTATGATCTTTCAGTAAAGATTTTTTGTCTTTAAACGGATTTTGTGGGCTCACTACAAACCAAAGCTCATCCATATCAGAATTTTCCAGAATATAATTCGCCAGAATAAGATGTCCGATATGAATAGGATTGAATGACCCGAAAAATAAACCGATTTTTTTCATGTGTAGGTAGCAGATGATAGGGCAATAGGTAGCAGTAATTACTCCCTGAATTTCACATCCTTAATATTTAGATAATGAGTGACATTGCCCTTCCAGTGATTTTCTTCAAGGGTAAAAGCAAGGTCAAAATTTTTATTTTTAAAATCTTCAACAAATGTTCCTAGCTTGAATCCTACACACTCAATGTTTCGTCCTGTGGATTCCTGCTTGATATAAAACTTCAGGTGGTTATTATCTTTCCCCATTGTTTTTACATACCCAGAGAGTTTCTGATCTGTCAATGTAAAAATAGGTTTCATATTATGGGGCCCGAATGGAGCCAGTTTTCTGTGGAAATTGATAAACTCTCTGTTGATTTCATCAACTGTAATTTCAGTATCAATGGCAATGGAAGGTTCTTTTTGATGGTCTTTAATTTTTTCAGAAACAATTTTTTCAAACCTTTCTTTGAAAGCATCAAACTTATCTTTCTCCATAGAAAGTCCGGCAGCCGCGTGATGGCCCCCAAACTTAAGGAAGTATTCAGAACACATATCAAGAGCTTCATGCACATCGAAATCAGAAACAGATCTCGCAGAAGCTACCATTTCCCCGTTATTCCCATCAGTAAATACCAGGGTGGGTTTGTAATAAGTTTCAATAAGTCTGGAAGCTACAATACCAATCACTCCTTTATTCCATTCAGGATGATAAACGATGGTTGTGTGCCTGGTTTCTTGCTGGGACTCTATAATTTGGTTCAATGCAGAAAGAGTGGAGTTCATATCCAGTTCCCTTCTTTCATCGTTGAGGTTCATGATATCGCTCACAATCTGGTTGGCATGTTTCAGATTGTCTGAAACCATAAGCTCTACGGCCGCTTTACCATGAGAGATTCTTCCGGCTGCATTAATTTTAGGAGCTATTTCAAAAACAATATTTGAAATTTCAAAATGAGAAAGTTTATCCTCCGGAATCAACAGTCTTAATCCCAGATTTCTGGTCTTTCTAAGGGTTTTTAATCCCATTTTAGCCAGCACTCTGTTTTCTCCTGTCATGGAAACAATGTCAGCTGCAATGGAAATGGCCAGAAGATCAGTCAGTTCAAATAATTCTGCTTCCGGTAATTTATAAATTGTATTTAATCCCTGGCAGAGCTTAAAACCAACCCCGCATCCTGAAAGTTCTTTGAAAGGATACCGGCAGTCATTTCTTTTAGGATCAAGTACAGCCGCTGCATCCGGAATTTCTTCACCCGGAAGGTGATGGTCACAGATAATAAAATCTATTCCAAGGTTACTGGCATAGCTGATCATATCAAGTGCCTTTATTCCACAATCCAAAGCGATAATAAGTGAAAATCCATTTTCTTTGGCAAAATCGATTCCTTCAGTAGAAATTCCATATCCTTCAGAGTTTCTGTCCGGAATATAATAGTCTAAATATTTTTTCTCAACAATTTTGCTGAGATAAAGGTACATCAAAGCAACTGCTGTGGTTCCGTCCACATCATAGTCACCATATACCAATATTTTTTCACCATTTTCAATAGCCGTTGCAATACGCTCTACAGCTTTTTGCATATCTGCCATTAAAAAAGGATTATGTATATCGTTAAGGTTCGGTTTGAAGAATTCTCTGGCCTTTTGATAGTTGTCAATCCCTCTTAAAACGAGGATTTTAGATTCAAAAGTACCAAAACCAAGTGACGAACTTAGTCTGTCCACAACTTCCTCATCGGGTTCAGGCTTATAAATCCATTTTTGACTCATTTCACAAAAATAAGGAAAAAAAATAGCATTCTAGAAAGAACTGGAACGAAGTTTCGACTTAATAATTGTTAAAAAAAGGCTATCTTCGTGCTCCAAATTTTAAATGACTATGAAAAAAATTACGCTATGCCTTATGCTATTGGGGGCAATGTATTCGATCAACGCACAGAAAATTAACCTTGGCAAAGCTGCCGGAATGGTTTCAAATGGTGCAAAAGCCCTAACATTTACGAACGAAGATGCGGTTAAATTATCCAAAGAATCAGTAGACTGGATGGATAAAAATAATACCGTAGCAGGACCTAAAGATCCATATACCGTGAGACTCAACAAACTGTTTGGAAAACACAAATCTCAGGACGGTCTTAATTTGAATTATAAAGTTTATAAAGTAAAAGATATCAATGCATTTGCCTGTGCAGACGGAAGTGTACGTGTGTTCTCTTCTCTGATGGATATCATGACAGACAATGAACTGCTTGCCGTTATCGGACATGAAATAGGACACGTGAAAAATCAGGATACAAAAGATGCTATGAAATCTGCTTATTTGAAAGCAGCGGCATTGGATGCTGCATCATCAGCTTCTTCAGCAGTAGCTACCCTTAATGAGAGCCAGGTTGGGAAAATGGCTAATGCATTTTTAGATGCTTCCCACAGTAAAAAGCAGGAGTCAGAAGCAGATACGTACTCATATGATTTTATGAAAGCTAATAAATATGATGTGGTAGGAGCTTATACAGCATTCAAGAAATTGGCTTTGCTTTCAGAAGGAAGTACTCAGACTAATTTTGAGAAAATGTTCAATTCTCATCCCGACAGTAATAAAAGAGCGGAATCTATTAAAAAGAAAGCTGAAAAAGAAGGTTTATGGAAAGATCCGGGAACGGTTTCTTTACCTACAGCAAAACTAACGAAATAATTATTTTATTTATTGTTTAAACAAAAAACCTCAAAGCAGTACTTTGAGGTTTTTTTTATCAATTTTAATGTTGCTCGATTAAGAATACATTTTTTCTCTTAATTCTTTTACCTTTTTGTCAGCAAGGTATTCGTCATAAGTCATTTCTCTGTCAATAATTCCGTTAGGAGTCAGTTCAATGATTCTGTTACAGACTGTTGAAAGCATTTCGTGGTCATGAGATGCCAGTAAAAGATTTCCTTTGAAGTTAGATAAAGAGTTGTTCAAAGTGGTGATACTTTCAAGATCTAAGTGGTTGGTAGGTTCATCTAATAAAAGAACATTGGCTTTCTGAAGCATCATTCTGCTGAACATACATCTCATTTTTTCACCTCCTGAAAGTACTTTACAAGACTTTAAAGCTTCATCACCTGAGAAAAGCATTCTTCCAAGGAATCCTCTTACAAACTCTTCGTGACGCTCTTCGTCATTTTTTGTAAATTGTCTCAACCAGTCAACCAGGCTTAGGTCTTCCTGGAAGAAATTGGTGTTGTCCAAAGGCATGTGAGACTGATTCGTTGTAACTCCCCAGGCAACATTCCCTTTATCAGCTTCTACATTTCCTGCTAAAATTTCGAAGAATTCTGTAATTGCTAAAGAGTTTTTGGAAAGTACAGCTACTTTATCTCCTTTCTTAAGATTCAAATCAATATTAGAGAATAGAAGCTCTCCGTCTTTTGTTTTCTCAAGACCTTTTACATCCAAAATCTGATCTCCTGCTTCTCTTTCCATTTCGAAAATAATAGCCGGATATCTTCTTGAAGACGGTTTAATATCGTCAATATTTAATTTGTCGATCATTTTCTTTCTTGCGGTAGCCTGTTTTGCTTTAGCAACGTTCGAGCTGAATCTCGCAATGAAATCCTGAAGTTCTTTTTTCTTCTCTTCAGCTTTCTTATTGGCCTGAGCTCTTTGTCTTGTTGCCAATTGAGAAGCCTGGTACCAGAAAGAGTAGTTACCTGTGTAAAGGTTAAGTTTAGCATAATCCAAGTCACCGATGTGGGTACAAACCGTATCTAAGAAGTGACGGTCGTGAGATACAACGATTACTGTGTTTTCATAATCTGCAAGGAAATCTTCCAGCCATGAGATGGTATCAATATCAAGGTCATTGGTAGGTTCATCCAGAATCAGTACATCCGGATTTCCGAAAAGAGCCTGAGCCAAAAGAACCTTTACTTTGTCTTTATTCTCAAGTTCGCTCATCATCTGCCAGTGCATATCATCTTTTACCCCTACGTTTGAAAGCATTGTCTGTGCATCAGATTCTGCAGTCCAGCCTCCCATTTCATCATAGATTACACCTAGTTCACCGGCTTTTATTCCGTCTTCGTCAGAGAAATCTTCTTTTGCGTATAACGCATCCATTTCCTCTTTTATCTCAAATAATTTCTTGTTACCTCTCAAAACAGCTTCAAGAACAGTATACTGATCATATGCAAAGTGATCCTGTTCCAAAACTGACATTCTCTTCCCTGGTTCCAGAGATACATGTCCTGTTGTAGGATCTTGCTTTCCTGTTAATATTTTAAGGAATGTAGACTTTCCCGCACCGTTTGCTCCGATGATTCCGTAGCAGTTTCCTTTGGTAAACATAATATTTACCTCGTCAAAAAGAACTCTTTTCCCGAATTGTAAAGATAAGTTAGATACTGTTAACATATAGTTTTGTAAATTTGGCGCAAAAATACGAAAAGAATTTGGGTATTTTGTAATAATATAATAGTCAAGTTTTTAATTGTATGGTATTTTTTATATATTTCATTAACGAAATTTTAAAATGATGAAGATTGAGAAAACAGTTAGTATATTAAACAGAAGAGCCCGTTTTGAATATGAAATTCTTGAAGAATATGAAGCAGGAATGGTTTTGACGGGCACCGAAATAAAATCTTTACGTTCATCCAAAGCATCTATCACAGAATCGTTCTGTCAGTTTATTGATGGGGAATTGTACATCATTAACATGATGATTGATGAGTATAAATTAGGCACTTTTTACAATCATAAAACAAAAAGGGAACGGAAATTGCTCTTGCACAAAAAAGAATTACAAAAACTTGAAAAAAAGTTAAAGGATGCTGGGAACACCATAATACCTTTAAAATTATATATCACTGACCGAGGTAAAGCAAAGGTGCTGATAGCGCTGGGAAGAGGGAAAAAGCTTTTTGATAAAAGAGAGGCGATAAAAGATAGAGAAAACAAACGGAACCTGGACAGAATATTAAAGAAAAGTTAAAAATCATTTGAAAAACTTTGTATATAAAGAAAAATTATATTTATTTTGCATTATCAATTATTTAATCATTTAATTCTATGAAAAATCTAAAATTAGGAATTTCAGCATTGGCGCTTACTGTTGCCTCTACTGTTTTCGCACAGACTACCAACAATCCGTGGTTAATCGGAGTTGGTGCTCATGCTGAAAACCATGTAGCAGCAAGAGGTACTTTTAGTAATACGTTCTCTGCTAACAATTTGACGAAAAATATGTTCAATGTGAACAATTTTTCTATTACACCTCCATTATCTAAGTTAACAGTTGCTAGAAATGTTGGTAAAGGTTTAGTAATTGACTGGCAGACTTCTGTTGGGAATGTTGAAAACAAAAGATTCAACATGGGGAAAGAATTTTTCCTAATGACAGGTCTTGGTTTCCAGGCTCACGCTGCAGGTCTTTTATGGAACGAAGAATCTTGGTTTGATCCATATTTAAGAGTTGGTGCTAACTACTTAAGACATGACTATACTGCTCTTACTTTCCCAAGAACTGCTGTTGACGCTAATGGTAACCCAATCGAAAACATTGTTAACGGAAAAGACGGTAATGAGAATGGTAAAGCTAACCACTTTACTGTAGCTACAGGTGCTGGTGCTAACTTCTGGGTAACTAAGAACTTCGGTCTTGGTATTCAAGGGGATTATGTATCAACTCCAGGTGACCACTCTACAGTGGCTAACTTCTGGCAAGCTTCTGCTTCTATCTTATTCAGATTCGGAAACAGAGATAGAGATAAGGATGGTATCCTAGATAAAGACGATCTTTGTCCAGATACTCCAGGTCTACCAGAATTCCAAGGATGTCCTGATACTGACGGTGACGGAGTTCCAGATAAAGACGATCAATGTCCAGAAGTGGCAGGTCCAGTTGAAAACAACGGATGCCCTTGGCCAGATACTGACGGTGATGGTGTAATCGACAAAGATGACGCTTGTCCTACAGTAGCAGGTCCTGCTGAAAACAACGGTTGTCCTTGGCCAGATACAGACGGTGACGGTATCTTAGATAAAGATGATGCTTGTCCTACTGTTCCAGGTCTTCCTGAATACAACGGATGTCCTAAGCCTAAGAAACAAACTGCTATTGAAACTACAGAAGCTCTTAAAGGTATCTTCTTTGATTTCAACAAAGCGACTATCAGACCAGAATCTAGCGCTAAGTTAGATAACGCTGCTAAGATCATCAAAACTGACGGTGGTAACTACCTAGTTGAAGGTCAAACTGATGCTAAAGGTGCTGCTGAGTATAACTTGAAACTTTCTAGACAAAGAGCTGCTTCAGTAGTTGCTGCTTTAGAAGCTAGAGGTGTTGATGTAAATGCTCTTAAGTCAATCGGTGTTGGTGAAACTAAAGCTACAGTTTCTGAAAAAGCTTCTGATGCTGAAAGACAAGCTGATAGAAAGGTTATCGTAACTGCTATCGAAGATGCTAACGAGTGGAACGCAATCAAGAAAAAAGATTACGAAGATGCTCCTGTGAAAAAAGCTACTAAAAAAGCTACTAAAAAAGCTCCAGCTAAGAAAAAAGCTGTTGCTAAAAAGAAAAAATAATTAATTTTTCTAAATAATGAATACCTCCAAATTTTTTGGAGGTATTTTTTTTTTGTTGACTTTTGAGTAATTTTGTTGGAAATTTAAAAATTAAAATGGGAAGAGCATTTGAATATAGAAAAGCTTCTAAAATGGCCAGATGGGATAAAATGGCCAAAACATTCTCTAAAATAGGTAAAGACATTGCATTGGCTGTAAAAGCTGGTGGAACAGATCCGGAAGCCAATCCGGCCCTGAGAAGATGTATCCAGAATGCGAAAGGGGCAAACATGCCTAAGGATAACGTAGAACGTGCAATTAAAAAAGCGAGTGGTGCTGATGCAGAGAACTATGAAGAAATCACGTATGAAGGTTACGGGCAAGGGGGTGTTGCCTTTTTTGTAGAATGTACTACAAACAATACAACAAGAACTGTAGCGAATGTAAGGGCAGTTTTTAACAAGTTTGATGGTAACCTTGGGAAAAATGGTGAATTGGCATTTATCTTCGATAGAAAAGGAATTTTCACAATTGATTTGGCTCAGATCAAAATGGATTGGGATGATTTTGAAATGGAAATGATTGATGGAGGTGCAGAGGATGTGGAAAAAGATGAAGAAGAAGTAATGATTACAACTGCTTTTGAAGATTTCGGTTCTTTATCTCACAAATTAGATGATTTGGGAATTGAAGCAAAAAGTGCAGAACTTCAAAGAATTCCAAACAATACAAAAGAAGTAAATGCAGAACAGTTCAAAGCTAATATGAAAATGCTTGAGCGTTTTGAAGAGGATGATGACGTTCAAAACGTTTACCACAATATGGAAATCACAGAAGAGCTGATGGACTCTTTATAAAAAATAATATAGCATTCATATACAGTTAACTTTCAATTAGTTTCTTTGTACAAAACTATGAAAAGAAACGTTGAATTAGTTGTTATATCGGATGTTCATTTGGGAACTTATGGATGTAAGGCTAAAGAATTGCTGAGATATCTCAATTCTATCCAGCCTAAAACTTTAGTTTTGAACGGTGATATTATTGATATCTGGCAGTTTAAAAAGTCTTACTTCCCTAAACCTCATTTGAAAGTAATCAGAAAGATTCTTTCACTGGCAACCAAGAACACAGACGTCTATTACATCACGGGTAATCATGATGAAATGTTTCGAAAGTTCACAGATTTTGAACTTGGAAAACTTAAAGTCTGTAATAAAATCTGTCTGAATATTGATCAGAAAAAAACCTGGATATTTCATGGTGATGTTTTCGATGCATCCGTCCAGCACTCAAAATGGATCGCCAAACTTGGCGGAAAAGGTTATGACCTCCTGATTATTATCAATAATGTTGTAAATTGGTTCTTAGAAAAAATGGGTAAAGAGAAATACTCGTTTTCGAAAAAGATCAAAAACAATGTGAAAAAAGCGGTGAAATATATCGGAGATTTTGAACTTACAGCTTCTGAGCTGGCTATTGACAATAATTACGATTATGTAGTTTGCGGACATATCCACCAGCCACAGATCCGTGAGGTTGTTAATAAAAAAGGATCCTGTACTTATTTGAATTCGGGAGATTGGATTGAAAATCTCTCTGCCTTAGAATACAATAATAAAGAATGGTCAATTTTTTATTATGATGAGCATAAACATTTGCTGAAAGATGATGAAGTGGAAGAAATTCAGGAAATGGATAATTCTGCTCTTTTAAAAATTGTAACCAACTTTTCCTAGATGAAGATTTTATATGCATTCCAAGGTACAGGAAACGGTCACGTTGCCAGAGCACAGGAAATTATTCCTCTTCTCAAAAAATATGCATCTGTTGATACACTCATCAGTGGACATCAGTCGCAATTAAAGGCCGATTTCGCCATTAATTATCAATACAGGGGTATTTCCCTGCTTTATAATAAAACAGGTGGTTTATCCTACCGAAAAACATTTACAGAGAATAAATTCTTTGAAGCAGCCAAAACAATAAGAGAATTGGAGCTCTCACAATATGATTTAATCATTAACGATTATGAGCCTTTGACGGGCTGGGCTTCCAAACTGAAAAAGCTTCCGATGATAGAATTGAGCCACCAGGCTTCCATGAGCTTTCCGGAAACACCAAAGCCAAAGAAAAAAGACTTTCTGGGAGAAATGATTTTAAAATACTATGTTCCCAGTGAAAAAAAAATAGGATTTCATTTTGAAAATTATCATCCCCAGATCAAAAAACCTGTGATTAGAAAAAAAATAAGAAATCTTAATCCTTATAAACATGGGTATTATCTTGTCTATCTTCCCAGCTTTGCAGATGAAAACATCATTAAGGTTTTGAGAAAAATTCCTGTGGAATGGAAAGTGTTTTCAAAATACAGCAAGGTACAGGTTAAAGTAAAAAATGTGGAAGTATTTCCTATTGATGAAATGCAGTACCTGAAGTACTTTGAAGGCTGTGACGGAGTTTTGTGCAACGCAGGTTTTGAAAGTCCGGCAGAAGCATTGTTTATGGACAAAAAACTATTTGTTATTCCTATCCACAATCAGTATGAACAGGAATGTAATGCATGTGCTCTTGACAAAATGGGAATACCCAATTCCAAGGTTTTAAATCTTCAGGAAATTATGGAATGGGTAGCTTCTGATCATCATCTTAAAGTAGATTATCCGGATGATATAGAAGATATCCTGCTCAATGAGGTTTTAATTCTTTAAAAATATATCGTCCACATCACTCATTCTCATCATCACAGATCTTGCATAGGAACAGTGCGGATATACTTTCCAGTTGTTTTCTCTGGCAAATTTGATGGCTTCTTCCACTAAAAATTTCCCCATTCCTCTCCCTTCAAATTCAGGATGTACCAATACAAAAGAGATAATGAATTTATGATCTTCAGGGAAAATAGTATAGGTAAGCCTGCCTACTTCTTTTATTTCGTTATTTAGGGTAAGAACTCCGCCGTTTCCGGATTTATTGTTTTCAAATTTCATAATGCTGAACTTTAAGATTAAAGATACAAAAATTGCACCGACCTTTGCATAAGCAATAAGCAATGGTCAATTTATGATACTGCAACTTCTCGATTGACAATTCACTTGCGAAGCAAAATTGACTATTGACTTTAATTGTCTTTCCCTGTATAGTAGTTGTAATCTTTAATAATCACATTGATAAACTGTCTTTCCGTCATTTTAGTAGCATCTATTTCCAGTTTCAGAATACTTTTAATTTTCTCAGACAGCTTACTGATGATCTGGCGGTCGTCTACTTTCAACGCTTTGGTATAATTATCTTTGATGATTCTCATATCGTTATCGCTCAAAGCAATGACTTGTGGAAAAGAAGGAATATAATCTTCGTGGATATTCTCAAGGATTGTATGCGAGATGTTGATATTGTTTTTGAGGGAAATGACAGCAGTTCCGGAAGCAATATCACCTAAGCGCTGGTTGTTTTTAGAAACAATCATAGAGATAAGCCCTATAACTCCGGCGAATGAAACATCAACAATTCTGAAAACCCAGCGGATCATATAATCGGCAAAACTGGCCTGATAACCGTCAATCTTTACCACTTTGATTTTCATCAGCTTTTTACCGGGTGTCTGGCCTTCCATTAAGCTTTCCAATACAAGAGGGTAAATGTAAATGGGGAAAGTAAGAATAACATATACAGCTCTTATAGACCATTCATCAAGGCCGTTTAATAAATATCCCAGGTCAAAAACATTGAAGAACAGATACAGGATAATTACCACATAAGCAATCCTGATCAGAAGATCAATAATGAAGGCAAGCATCCTTTCTCCTACGCCTGCAATATTAAAATTAATATTTACATTTTGTGAGGTATTTATCGCAATTTGAGACATATTTTTTATTATTTTAGCCTTAACAATTATGAGAGAGGTTTATTTCATTAAACAAAATAAAGAAAAATGGTTGGGAATAGAACAGGTTATTCAAGGTAAAATTAAAAAAAATCCTGATGACCTGTCTTCATTGTATATTAATCTGATCAATGATCTTTCTTTTGCCCAGACCTATTACCCGAAAAGCAATACGACAGTTTACCTGAATCATTTATCTGCCCAGATTTTCCAGAAGATCTATAAAACGAAAAGGGTAGAGGAGAACAGGCTGGTTTATTTTTTCAAAACTGAAGTTCCGCTGCTGATGTATCAATATAGGAGATATCTGATGTATGCTTTTCTCTTTTTCATTTTATTTACCTCCATAGGAGTGCTTTCTGCCATTTATGATAAAGACTTTGTCAATATTATTCTGGGTGAAGGCTACGTAAATGAAACCATTGAAAATATTAAGCATAATAATGCAGTAGGAGTTTATCAGAGTGGTAGCACATGGGGAAGTACCATCGGGATTATTTTTAATAATATCCAGGTAGGAGCAAAACTGTATATTTACGGAATTGCAGGAGGAGTAGGAACATTGTTTGCATTGCTCTCCAACAGTGTGATGCTGGGCGCTTTCCAATACTTTTTCTATGATTACGGAGCATTGAAAGACAGTGCGAGAGGAATATGGCTTCACGGAGTTTTTGAAATTTTTGCAATGGTTGTGGAAGCAATGTGCGGACTGATCCTGGGAGCATCTATTTTATTTCCGAGAACGTTTTCAAGGTTTAATTCTTTTAAAAAAGGATTTAAAGATTCATTTAAAATATTTTTAAGTACAGTTCCTTTTACTATTTGTGCTGGGATTATAGAAGGTTACGTTACAAGACATGCTTTGAAGATGCCTTTGTTTCTGAACCTGGTCATTATTTTTGGCTCACTGGCAATTATAGGATTTTACTATTTTGTATATCCGTCTATTGTTTACAAAAAAACTAATAAACACATCAATGATACAATTGTATAAAAAAAGAGATTTTGGAAACTTTATCAGCGATAGTTTTAATTTCTTCAAAATATACGGGAAGAATTATTTTAAAAACTATATTCTGATCAATGGCTTGCTTTTGATTTTAATGGTAACCGTTATGATCTTCGGATATAAAGAACTCTTTTCTCAGATCTTCGGTTCCAATCTGGGAGGCGAAACGTATTATTTTGAACAGTATTTTTCGGATAATGCCGGTATGCTGATTACAGTAGGATTACTCACTTTCCTGCTTTTTATGGTTCTGATGATTGTCAATTATCTGTATCCCGTTTTTTATTTAAAAAGAATTGCGCAAGGTGCACAAAAAATAAAAGCCGATGAAATTCTGAATGATTTTAAAAGCAATGCAGGGAGAATCGCTAAGCTGTGCCTTGGGATGATCTTTATTGTTACCCCGGCGATTTTGTTTGTGGTAGGGTTTTCTTACCTTCTTATTTTCATTATTATCGGATTGTTTCTGATCCTGCTTCTTTACCCAACGATATTCAATTTCACTACATTTTTAATGTATGATTATTTTAATTCGGACAGGGGTTTCTGGGGAAGTTTGAGCTATGCATTAAGATCACAGTTTTCTTATCCGAACGGGAGTGAGAAATCACCCTACTGGAAATATTGGGGATCCGCTTTTGTGATGTTTATTATTATTTACATGATAACATCTATATTCACATTTATTCCGATGATATTCTTTTACGGATCGCTTCTTACCTCTACACCGGACGGAAATTTTGAGCAGAACCCTTTTACCGGAACTGCCGGTATTTTGTTTTTTGTATTCTATGGAGTTTCAATGCTGATTTCATTTTTTCTTTCAAATCTGATGTATGTAAATGCGGGATTGATGTATTACGACAGCAGAACAGATCTTCATCAGAAAGTAGAACTTGCAGAAATAGACACGATTGGAATCAATGAATAAAATTTTCCTTTTTTTATTGTTTTTTCTTTCTCTTGGGCTGGTTCAGGCTCAGGACGATAATCCTGCTGATGATCTGGTAGATTCATTGTATACAACCGGGCATTACAGAAATATGCTGAGGGCAGATTCTGTGCTGATGAAAAACCCGGTATCAGAGAACGCAGCTTATCCAAAAACATTCAAAGAAAACATTCCATCAAGATATAAAGGAAATGAATTTGATTATTCGGTATCAAAGCCGCGAGAATCTTTCTTTCAAAAGCTGATGCGAAAGCTCAATCAGATTATACAGGGGATTTTTGGTGAAACAGCATTGACTAAGTCTGCAGAATTTACAACAGTCCTTATCCGTCTGTTTGCGATTATCCTTGTAGGATTTCTGCTTTATTTCATTATCAAATATATAATGGGAAAAGACGGGAATTTTATTTTTGGTAAAAAGAATAAAAAGCTCGACCTCAATGTGCAGGAACTCCATGAGAATATCCATGAAATCAATTTCCCTGAAAGTATTGCGAAGTTTGAACATGCAGGAGATTACCGTTCAGCGGTCCGTTACCAGTTTCTGTTTATCCTTAAAAAACTGAGTGACAAAAAACTGATCAACTGGAATCCGGAAAAAACGAATAAAGATTATGCCACAGAGCTGAAAGCTCTCCATCTGAAAAATGATTTTTCTAATCTGTCTTATATTTTTGATTATGTCTGGTATGGAGAATTCAGTATTGAAGAAGAAAGCTATCAGAAATTTAAAAATCAGTATCAGGCATTTAAACCATAACAATAATAACCATGAATAAAACTTTCAAAACATATGCTGTAATTTTCGTCATTGTGATGATTGTTCTGGCATTGCTTGAAGTTAACAAAAAAGAAACGACAGACTGGCGTAAGAATTTTGATATCAATGAAAAGTCTCCGTTCGGACTCTTTGTTTTTAATAATGAAGCTAAGAATCTTTTTAAAAATAATCTGAAGAAGATTGAACAGATTCCCTATGAATACTACAGTCAGCATAAAAAGGATCCTCACAATATTATTGTTATTGAAAATAATTTTGACAAAGAATCCTGGAATAAAATCCTGACCCAGGTATCTGAAGGTTCAGATGCATTCTTAATGGTAGCTCGGATGCCGAAAGAAATTTCAGACAGCATTGGATATTATGATTCCGAGATCTCTTTTGAAGAAGAAAATGTACTGAAACTTACCGACAAAAAATATCAGAATGATTTTGCTAAGCTGGACAAATTTCCATCGGGAAGAGGATTTTCATTCATTAAACCTAAAGTTGAAGTCCTTGGAAAAACGGTGGAGAAAAAGAATACCGATCAGGCCAACTTTATCAAAGTAAAGTTTGGAAAAGGATATATTTATGCTCATACCGAACCTCTTTTTCTCACCAATTATTATCTTCTGAAACCCGGGAACGTCAAATATGCACAGGATGTGTTTTCATATCTTCCGGATAGAGAAACCATTTGGTTTGTATCCAGCAAGAGTTCAACATCACGGTTCTTTATGAGATTTGTATTGTCAAATCCGGCTTTAAAGTATGCCTGGTGGGTGCTTTTAGGGGGGCTTATCCTTTTTATTTTCTTTAATGCCAAAAGAAAACAGAGAATAGTCCCGGTAACAGAGCCATTAAGGAATACATCTCTGGATTTTGTGAAAAGCATTGGAAATCTGTATCTTCAGGAAGGTGATTTTCATGATATGATGGCCAAGAAGGCACAGTATTTTCTGAACAAAGTGAGAATGGATCTGTTGATAGATACCCAGAATTTAGATGAAGAATTTGCAAAAAAATTACAGCTGAAAACCGGAAAACCCATGGAGATGATCAATGAAGCAATAACGCTTGTGAAAAAAGCTCAGGACCCTTACGCCAGCGTAATGAAGGAAGACCTTACAAGGATCAATAAGCTCCTTGATGAAATATTTAAATAATACAACAATATAATGATGTAACAATTACCAATGCTGATAATGACTTTTCTAGGAAAAGATTTAATTATTACATTGACACCATTGTTAGATCGGCAAATTAAAATTTATTATGGAAAACTTTGATAACCAAAATATAGAAAACCAAAGCGCTATCAATCTTAACAAACAGGAAGAACAGTTTCAGTCAAGAATCGATATGATTGAACTTCGTGCAAGCCTGGAGAAAGTGAAATCTGAGATCGGAAAAGTAATTGTAGGGCAGGAGAAGATGATTGAACATCTTTTGGCAGCACTACTTTCAAACGGTCACGTTTTGATTGAAGGAGTTCCGGGAGTAGCAAAGACAATCACCGCAAAATTATTAGCCAAAACCATTGATGTAGGTTTCAGCAGAATTCAGTTTACTCCGGATCTGATGCCTTCCGATATTTTGGGAACCTCTGTATTCAATGTGAAAAATTCAGAATTTGAATTTAAAAAAGGACCAATCTTCTCCAATTTTATCCTGATTGATGAGATCAACAGATCGCCGGCAAAAACACAGTCTGCATTATTTGAAGTAATGGAAGAACGGCAGATTACGATGGATGGGACCCGCTATGTTCTGGAAGAACCTTTTCTTGTTATCGCTACACAAAACCCTATAGAGCATGAGGGAACGTACAGACTTCCGGAAGCTCAGCTGGATCGTTTCTTATTCAAAATTAATGTAGGATATCCTACTCTTGAGCAGGAAATCGCGATCATTAAGAATCAGCACGAAAGTAAGAAAGAAGATAAAACAGAAGGGGTAAACCGCGTGATCACAGCTGGACAGCTGAAAAACTACCAGCATCTGGTAAAAGAAATCATTGTGGAAAGCCAGCTGATGGAATATATTGCGAAGATTATCATCAACACAAGAGAAAACCAATTCTTATATCTGGGGGCTTCACCGAGAGCATCACTGGCACTTCTTACTGCATCAAAAGCATTTGCAGCTCTGAGAGGACGAGATTTCGTGACTCCTGAAGATATTAAAGAAGCAAGCTACGCTGTTTTAAGACACAGAGTAATTGTATCTCCGGAAAGAGAAATGGAAGGTCTTACTGCAGATGAAATTATCCGTCAGATTTTAGAAGGAATAGAGATTCCTAGGTAGGGAGCAGATAATAGGTGGCAGGTAGCAGGTGATAGTGAGTGAGTGCTTAAATAGTTACAAAATTATTATATATGGCAAACTTTAAAGAGCTTGTAGTCTGGCAAAAATCTATTGATTTTGTGACTGAAATTTATAGAATTACTGAAGCTTTTCCTAAAACTGAAATCTATGGATTAGTATCACAAATCAGACGAGCTGCAGTTTCTATACCATCTAATATTGCCGAAGGAAACTCAAGACGAAGTAAACCAGATTATCTACAATTTTTAAAAATATCAAGAGGCAGTTGTGCAGAAGTGGAAACACAATTAATTATTTCAAAAAATCTTAACTTTTTACATGAAAGTGAGTACTTAGAATTAAATGAAAGGATTATTGAAATATCTAAAATGTTGAATGGCTTAATAAACGCTCTCCAAGAATAATAATGAAAGAGATCAAGCTAATAAACGTCCACCTAAAACCTTTTATCTGCAACCTGCAACCCAACTAATGAAAAACTTATACATCAATACACGTTTCTTTTTTACACTCATCGGAGTGGGGATTCTGTATGTCCTGGCATTTTTCTTTCCGGTACTGATGTGGGCAGCCCATATCGCACTCCTGATTTGTTTTCTGGCCGCAATGGTAGATTTTCTGTTGCTTTTTAATCAAAAGAATGCATTACAGGTTCAAAGAATTCTGCCGGAAAAACTCTCCAACGGAGATGAGAATTTTGTGAAAATTGATATTAAAAATAATTACAGCTTTACCATATCCACTAAGATTATTGATGAAATTCCGTTCCAGTTTCAGAAAAGAGACTTTTTGATTGAAAAGCAGATTGCTTCAGGTGCAAATACATTCTTTCAATATTCATTAGAACCTAAGGAAAGAGGAGAATATCATTTCGGAGGTTTGAATATTTATGCATCTTCACCATTAGGTTTGATTTCAAAAAGATTTGTTTTTCAGAAGGATGCTATGTTGCCATCTTATCCATCGTTTATCCATCTCAGAAAATATGAGCTGATGGCCATTCAAAGTGAATTTTTATTGGGTGGAATCAAAAGAGTCAGAAAGCTGGGACATACCATGGAATTTGAGCAGATCAAAGAATATGTTCCCGGAGATGATATCAGAACGATCAACTGGAAAGCGACATCAAAGACGAACCGTTTGATGGTTAATCAGTTTCAGGATGAAAAATCACAGCGTATTTTTATGCTGATTGATAAAGGAAGAACTATGAAAATGCCTTTCAATGGATTAAGCTTACTGGATTATTCCATTAATGCAACAATGGCACTCTCTCACATTATTTTGAGAAAAGGAGACAGAGCCGGTATGATGACCTTTTCCAAGAAAGCTGAAAATAAAATTGCCGCCGATAATAAATCAGGACAGCTTAAAAAAATCTCCGAAGCACTTTATAATATTAAAACAGATTTCTTTGAAAGTGATTTCAACCGTTTGTATCAGGATGTAAAATATTCCATTAATCAAAGAAGCCTAATTCTGCTTTTTACCAACTTTGAAACATTGGACGGATTGAACCGGCAGCTGAAATATCTACGTGGAATTGCTAAAAATCATTTGCTGGTAGTTGTATTCTTCAAAAATTCGGAATTGCAGACGCTGATCAACAAAAATCCTGAAAATATGCAGGAAATCTATGATGAGATCATTGCTGAGAAATTTGAATTTGAAAAGAAACTGATCATTCAGGAACTTCGCAAATATGGAATCTATACCGTATATACACTTCCGGAAAATTTGAATATCGATGTTATTAATAAATATCTTGAGATAAAAGCGAGAGGAATTTTATAACTTTGCAGAAGCAATAAGCAATAAATAATGAAAATTACACTTAACAGAATAAACGACGATTTTTTATTTGAATGTACAAATGCACAAGGGAATTCTATTCTTTTGGATAATACTTCCCAGCCGGGAGCAAAAGGCGTTTCTCCAATGGAAAGTGTACTGATGGCAGTCGCGGGCTGCAGTGGAATTGATGTGGTTTCTATTTTAAAGAAGCAGCGTCAGGATATCAAAAGTTTTCAGGCAGAAGTAGAAGGTGAAAGAGTACAGGTAGATGAAGCAAAACCTTTTAAATCCATTAATGTTAAGTTCCTTTTAGAAGGAGAAATTGATCCTAAAAAAGCATTAAAGGCAGCAGAGCTTTCTTTTGAAAAATACTGTTCCGTATCAAAAACGCTGGAACCGAATGTAGAAATCGGATATGAAGTCTATGTGAACGGAGAAAAAATTTAATCTCTTATTAAAAAAATAGGAAAAGCCGGATGATTCATCCGGCTTTTTTATGGCTCATTACCTATTATTCATTACCTATTATTCATTGCTGATTAGAAGGTAAGTCTAGGCTTTATCAGTTTCGCCACGGTGGCAGTCCATCCTGTCTGGTGGGAAGCACCTACACCACGGCCATTATCTCCATGGAAATATTCAAAGAAGGTAATATAATCTCTGAAATGTTCATCATAATTAAATTTCGGATTGCCTCCGTTGAAAGCTCTTTGCCCATGTTCATCCTTTAAAAATATAGAGCAAAGCCTTTTGCTGATATTCTGGGCCACTTCATCAAGGTTTCTTTTGTCGCCACTTCCTGTTGGGAGTTCTACTTTAAGACTGTTTCCATAATAATAATGGAAACGTTGTAAACTTTCCACGATCAGGAAATTGATAGGAAACCATATGGGGCCGCGCCAGTTGCTGTTCCCTCCAAACATCCGGCTGTCGCTTTCTGCGGGAGTATAATATACCATATTTTCAGCTCCATGCACAGAGAATACAAAAGGATTTTCTTCATATACTTTAGACATCGCACGGATTCCGTAAGAACTTAGAAACTCTTTTTCATCAAGCATTCTTGTGAGAACTTTTGTTAATCTGTTTTTACGTAAAATACTCATCAGATGTTTTCTGCCCTGGCCTTCCTCATCCCAATGAGAAACGAGCTTGGTGAGTTCCGGTTTGTTTTTTAGAATCCATTCCATTCTGGTTTTAAAATTGGGCATCTTTTCCAACAACCTGTGGTCTACAATTTCTACCGCGAATAATGGAATTAAGCCAACAATACTTCTTAATTTCAAAGAAACACTGTCTCCGTTTCCAAGTTGCAATACATCGTAGAAAAATCCGTCTTCTTCATTCCACAAACCTTTCGTTCCTTCACCCAGATTTTCCATAGCTTCAGCGATATAAAGATAATGTTCAAAAAACTTGATCGCCATATCTTCATATACCTGATAGTATTGGGCAAGTTCCATGGCAATACGCATCATATTCAATGCATACATCGCCATCCAGCTTGTTCCGTCTGCCTGCTCAAGATGTTGACCGTCTTTTAATTCCATATTCCGGTCAAAGGCTCCGATATTATCAAGACCAAGGAAACCTCCACCAAAGATGTTTTTACCATTTTTATCCTTTCTGTTGACCCACCATGTAAAATTGAGTAACAACTTCTGAAAAACTTTCTCTAAGAATAGCAAATCCGGTTTGCCATTATTCTTTTCATCAATCTTAAAAACACGGAAGCAGGACCATGCATGTACAGGCGGATTCACATCGCTCATGTTCCACTCATAGGCGGGAAGTTGTCCGTTAGGATGCATGTACCATTCTTTAGTAAGCAATAAAAGTTGCCCTTTGGCAAATTCTGCATCTATGATAGAAAAAGGAACACAGTGAAAAGCAAGATCCCAGGTAGCATACCATGGATATTCCCATTTGTCAGGCATAGAAATAATGTCCTTATTGTGAAGGTGGTTCCATTCCGTATTTCTTACATATTCATTGAAGTTTCTTGGTGCTTCAAAGTTGGGATCACCTTTCAGCCATTTTCCGATATTGTAATGATAGAATTGTTTATTCCAGAGAAGCCCGGCAAAAGCCTGTCTCTGAACATTTCTTTCGTCTTCATTGACGGTATCATTCTGAATGTCATTATAAAATTCTTCCGCTTCAGCTTGGCGGATATTAAAAATAGTATCAAAATTTTCAAACGGTGCATCCGTTTCGTCAGGGCATAGTCTGAATTCAAAAATTTTAGATTCTCCTGCTTCTACAACTTCATCAATCAGAAAAGAAGCTTTTGTACCCTTTTTTTCAGGGTTTATAGTGTCTCCCTGATGAATAATGAAATTATTGATGCCATCTTTAAAATACATTCCCTCCGTTTTAGGAGTTCCGTAAAGCCTGGCCGTATTGGTTTCGTTGTTACAAAATATACTTTGTGCGTTTGAATGTCGGGAATAGAATTTTTTGATAGAAATGCTGTCATGTCCAATATTAATACTTCCGTCCTGAGAAGCATTCATTTCTGCTTTATAAGTATTGTATCCCCATTTCCAGTTGTTTCTGAACCATGCAGTAGGGGCTACTACAATGGGAGCATCATGCTGGCTTCGGTTACAGACGGTTACTCTGGCCAGGATATCGTTGTGATCAGCTTTACAATACTCAATGAAAATATCAAAATACTCGTCATTATCAAAAATTCCGGTATCGAAAATCTCATATTCCGGTTCCTTTTTACTTCGTCTTCCGTTTTCCGTTAGAAGTTCATCATAAGGAAACTCATTGATAGGATATTTGTACACCATTTTCATGTAGCTGTGAGTAGGTGTATTATCCAGATAATAAAAGATTTCTTTGATGTCTTCACCATGATTTCCCTGAGGGTTGCTCAGTCCGAAGAACCGTTCTTTTATCATTTTATCTTTTCTGTTCCAAAATGAAAAAGCAAAACAGAACAATTGTTTTACGTCAGAAATTCCAGCGATGCCTTCCTCTCCCCAGCGGTAAGCATAGCTCTCGGCATTATGATGATTGGTAAAATCCCAGGCATTCCCGTTTGAGCTGTAATCTTCGCGTACATTTCCCCACTGTCGGTTGCTTACATACGGTCCCCAGTTTTTCCATTTGGTATCTTGTAATCTTTCTTTTTCGGCGGTCATATCTCATCATTTTTCCATACGAAGTTAGTTTTTTTGAAAAATAATTCCAATTTTTTTCATCTGAACAATTATTAACATGGTCTTGAAATACTTGTATTTAAAGGCTTTTTTAAATATTAAAATAATTTTTTTTTGAAATTAAAAGAAAAGAACTACCTTTGCATCATTCGTTCATTCAAATATTGAAAATGTTATCAAGAAAGGTTGAGGGATTAGACCCTATGAAACCTTAGCAACCCTTTGCGCAAGCAAAGAAGGTGCTACGTTCTACCAAAGTATTTTGGACAGATAACTTACTGAAGTTCTTTTCAGCCATTTCCTGTGGCATTTTCAATTGTATTTGTATTAAAATATAATAGAATTGAAAACAGAACTAAACTATATAAATCTTTCGTATCAAACTTATTCCCAAAAGGAATACGATATCCCGTTGAGCTATCAGCTCTTTGGGAAAGACCTGTTTACAGCACCCATTATTTTAATCAATCATGCACTTACCGGAAACTCAGATGTATCCGGTGAAAAAGGCTGGTGGAAACAATTGGCAGGAAACAATCAGGTGGTTGATACCGATCAATATACAGTTCTGTGCTTCAACATACCCGGAAACGGATATGATGATTTTTTAATTGAAAACTATGAAGATTTCACACCTGCAGATATCGCTGCGATATTTCTGAAAGGGCTTGAAGCTCTGCATATCAAAAACCTATACGCCATTATTGGAGGCTCTCTGGGAGGAGGGATTGCCTGGGAAATGCTTGCTAAGCAGCCGGATCTCGCAGAAATATTTATTCCCATTGCCTGTGATTACAGAACACACGACTGGCTTCATGCACAATGCCTGGTTCAGAAATTTTTATTGAATGATAAAGAAGAACCATTACAAAAAGCAAGAATTCATGCTATGCTGTGTTACAGAACGCCGCAGTCGCTCAATGACAGATTTCAAAATCAATATAACCAGGACAAGCAACGCCTGGAATCAGAAGACTGGTTGGTTTATCATGGTAATGCACTAAACGAAAGGTTTAGTTTAAAAGCATACAGACTGATGAATCATCTCTTAATGAATATAAACACTGAAGAAACAGCACTGGAGATAATAGAGGCACGAATGCACATGATCTCCGTAGATACAGACTTATTCTTTCCTGCTTCTGAAATCCGAATGTGTTTTGAAAACCTAAAAGAGAAAAATAAGGATGTTTCTTATCATGAGATCCAATCTATACACGGGCATGATGCCTTCCTAATGGAATATCAACAATTAAATAATATCATTAAAAACATTTTACAGAAGTAATGAAAAATGCTAACGAAATAAAATTTTTGAAGAACAGATCAATCATCAAATTTGAAGGAGAAGATTTCTTGGGAGAAATCGGGATTGACGGACGAATTTTTAAAGCGCTTACCTTAGCGCGTATCAGTGTAGGAGTAATTTCCCAGCAAGCCGTAGAAAACGGGATTTCTATCTTGGTTCAGGCAAATGATGCAGAAAAAGCAGTAGCTTGTCTTATTGATGAATTTGAAGCAGAAAGAAAATCTGGAAAAGTTTCTCAGATCTATAGTATCAATAATGTTTCTGTGATCGGTTTTGTGGCAGAAGATTTCAATAAAGTCTTTGCTGAGCTGGCAAGAAACAATGTTTTCCCATTGCTTTTAAACCAGGTGGCAGGAGAAAACAGAGTCAACATTGTCGTAACTTCTTCACAGGATGAAAAAACAAAAAACATCATAGAATCTGAAATTTTCAAAAAGCCCAAAACCGTTCATCTGGCGATCATTGGTCACGGAAATGTAGGAAAAACTTTGATAGAGCAGGTTCTGGAATCTTCAGAAGAGATTAAAAGACGCAAAAAAATAGACCTTAAAGTTGTGGCAGTAGCCAATTCAAAGAAAATCGCTTTCAACAAAAAAGGATTTGATGCGAATTGGAATGATGAGGTTTTAACTGCAGAACATCCTTCGAGTGTTCAGGAGCTAATTAATTTTTCCAACGAAAACCAGCTGGAGAACCTTATTGTTGTAGATAACACAGCAAGTAAGGATTTTGTGAAAAACTATCATGCTTTGGCAGAAAACGGATTCGATCTGGTTTCTTCAAACAAGATTTTTAATACCCTTCCGATTGAAGAATACAGAAAACTAAGATATACGTTGAATAAAAACAACAGGCGTTATCTGTACGAAACCAATGTGGGAGCAGGTTTACCATTAATTGATACCATCAAATTATTACACCTTTCAGGAGAAAATATCACGAGAATAAAAGGAGTATTCTCCGGAACATTAAGCTATGTTTTCAACAATTTTTCTTTGAGAGACGATAAATTTTCAACCATCATCAACGAAGCTTTGGAAAAAGGATACACAGAACCGGATCCGAGAGAAGATTTATCAGGAAATGATGTAGCAAGAAAATTATTGATTCTGGCAAGAGAATTAGACTTAATCAATGAATTCGGAGATATCAAGATTCAAAATCTGGTTCCGGAAAGTCTGCTTGAGGTTTCAAAATCGGAATTCCTTTCAAGACTTGAAGAACTGGACGAAGAGTATCAGAAAATAAAAGAAAATCAGGAGCCTGGACATGTACTGAGATATGTGGGTGATTTGCATGGTGATCTGCAGAAAGATAAAGGCGAGTTAGATGTAAAACTGATTTCTGTTCCGGCAACTTCAGCTTTAGGACAGTTAAAAGGCTCCGATTCAATTTTTGAGATTTACACAGAAAGCTATGGCGAAAATCCTATTGTTATTATGGGAGCCGGAGCCGGAGCACAGGTAACAGCCAGAGGAGTATTCGGAGATATTTTAAGAGTAAGTGAAACAAAATAATTTGTACAAAGTAAAATGTGCAATGTATCAATGCCGAAAGATTTATTTAACCACGTTTAAAATACGGACCACAGATACATTGTGCATTATTTAAATTAAAACTATATGGAAAATTTTGAAACATCAGCAATAAGAACCCAGACTGAAAGAACCCAGTTTGATGAGCATTCTACCCCATTATACCTTACTTCCAGTTTTATATTTCAGGATGCCGAGGATATGAGAGCAAGCTTTGCAGAAGAAAAACCTAAAAATTTATACAGCCGCTTCTCTAATCCAAACGTAACAGAATTTACAGATAAAATCGCTAAAATGGAAGGGGCAGAAGCCGGATATGCTTTTGCAACGGGAATGGCTGCCATCTATTCTACATTTGCTGCTTTATTGAATGCCGGAGATCATATCGTCAGCTGCCAGTCAGTTTTCGGATCTACACATACTTTATTTACCAAATATTTCCCGAAATGGAATATTGAAACCTCTTACTTCAAAGCAGAAGATGCAGAGAATGTTGAACAATATATCAAGCCCAATACAAAGATCTTATATCTTGAAACTCCTACCAATCCGGCTATTGAAATCCTGGATCTTGAGTTTTTCGGACAGATTGCAAAAAAGCATAACCTTATCTTTATTGTAGACAACTGTTTTGCAACACCTTATCTTCAGCAGCCGATAAAATATGGGGCAGATATCGTAGTACACTCAGCAACAAAACTGATTGACGGGCAGGGAAGAGTGCTGGGAGGAATAGCAGTAGGAAAAGAAGATCTGATCAGAGAAATTTATCTTTTCGCAAGAAACACAGGACCTGCATTATCTCCTTTTAATGCCTGGGTATTATCAAAAAGTTTAGAAACATTGGCGATCCGTGTAGAAAAGCACTGTGAGAACGCATTGAAAGTAGCTGAGTTTTTAGAAAGCCACCCGAATGTTGAACTGGTAAAATATCCATTCCTGAAATCCCATCCCAGTTATGAAGTAGCCAAAAAGCAAATGAAGCTTGGAGGAAATATCGTAGCATTTGAAATAAAGGGCGGAATAGAAGGCGGAAGAAACTTTTTAGATAAGATCCAAATGTGTTCGCTGTCTGCTAATTTAGGTGACACAAGAACGATCGTTACCCACCCGGCATCTACAACCCATTCTAAATTATCAGATGAGGAAAGGAATGAGGTAGGTATTACGGCAGGATTGGTTCGTTGCTCAGTAGGTTTGGAAAATGTAGAGGATATCATCGCAGATCTGAAACAGGCTTTAGATTAGTTAATCGTTGACAGTTTATGAAGAGCCAAATGGATAGAAACTACACAGAATTGGCAATTTGGATGGAAGGAAGAAAGTTGGTTAATCTAACGTATATCCTCACCACCAAATTTCCTAAAGAAGAATTATTGGCTTTAACGGGCCAGATAAGAAGATTGGCAACTTCCGTTTCGTTCAATATAACGGAAGGAAGTAAAAGGCAGAATCCCGAAGATACTTTACAGTTTCTACATATTGCCGGGAAATCTCTTTATAAACTGGAATCTCAATTCCATTGGGCTTCAGAGCAACAATATATCTCTAAAGAAGATTTTAAAATAATCAATAAAAAAATCCTCTTATGTAAAAAACTGGTCAGCGGATTTATAAACTGTTACAAATTGATAGAAAATGAAAAATAATATGCAAGACGCTCAGCTTTCAGCACTCAACGCCCAACTTCAGAAGAGAATTCTCGTTCTTGACGGAGCTATGGGAACAATGCTTCAGAGATACAAGTTTGAAGAAGAAGATTATCGTGGAGAGCGTTTCAAGGATTGGGAGCATCCGGTAAAAGGAAATAATGACCTTCTTTCTCTCACACAGCCTCAGGCGATTGAAGAAGTGCACAAGAAATACCTGGAAGCAGGAGCCGATATTATTGAAACCAATACATTCTCAGGAACTACCATTGCGATGGCAGATTATCACATGGAAGATCTGGTATACGAACTGAACTATGAATCTGCAAAAATTGCAAGAAAAGCCTGTGACGAATATACCGCGAAAAATCCGGACAAACCGAGATTCGTAGCAGGATCTATAGGGCCTACAAACAGAACAGCAAGTTTAAGTCCGGACGTTAATGATCCCGGATATAGAGCCATCACTTTTGAAGAATTGAGAGTCGCTTACAAGCAGCAGTGTGAAGCATTATTGGACGGAGGTTCAGATATTCTTTTGGTAGAAACCATCTTTGATACCCTGAATGCAAAAGCTGCTTTGTTTGCCATTGATGAACTACAGGATGAAAGAGGAATAAAAATTCCGATCATGGTGTCAGGAACCATTACCGATGCTTCAGGAAGAACGTTGAGCGGACAAACGGCAGAAGCTTTTCTGATCTCTGTTTCCCACCTGAATTTATTAAGTGTAGGTTTCAATTGTGCATTGGGAGCAGATCAGCTGACTCCTTATCTTGAAACTCTGGCTCATAATTCAGAATTCTACGTTTCAGCATACCCGAATGCAGGATTACCTAATGCTTTCGGAAAATATGATGAAACTCCTGAAGATATGGCAAGACAGATCAAAGAATATGTGGAAAAAGGATTGATCAATATTATCGGTGGATGCTGTGGGACAACTCCTGAGCATATAAAAGCGATTGCTGACCTGGTAGAGCAATATCCACCAAGAAAATTGAAGGAATTTGTGTGATTTGATAGATTTTTTTAATTAAAATCAAGAATGAAGGCTAAATTATAAATAGTAACTTTATGTAAACCACAAAGTTAAATATAATGGAAAAGCCAATTTACTTAAAAGATTCGGAGGATGTCAGATTATTTAATGAGTTGAGAAAGAAAGTGAACCAAAGAGTAGAAACCATTTCTGAGAACAGAGATATTTACATTCAGATCAAAGCGGTGGTACTGCCGCTGATCTATATTGGTTTGTATTTTCTGGCTGTTTTGAATGCTGAAAAACATTGGATCTATATTCTGAGTTTTGTTTTCATGGGAATTTCTTTGGTTTTAATTTATTTAAATCTAATCCACGAAGCGGCCCATAATAATATTTATAAAAGTAAAAAGCTGAATAATTTAGTCCTGCACATTTTTGATTTTATAGGGGCCAACTCCTATATCTGGAAAAAAAGACATATCGCAAGTCACCATGCCTATCCTAATGTGGATGGATGGGATACAGATATTGAGCAAAGCGGATTACTGTTAATCGTACCTTGGATCAAAGCAAAAGGAGTACAGAAGTATCAGGATAAGTTTTTCTTTTTAGTATATCCGTTGTATTTGTTCAATTGGATGTTTATAAGAGACTTCAGAGACTTCTTTGATAAGGAAAGAGTGATTTTAAAGACCCAGGGAAGAATACCTGTTGCAGAGAAAGTAAAAATGATAAACTATAAGCTGTTTTATTTCTTTTATCAGATTATAGTTCCTGTGATGTTCTTTAAAGTATCAATAGGGTTGGCTTTAGGAGCGTGGTTTTTACAGGTAATTTCAGCAAGTATTTTTGCATTGTTTGTTTTACTGCCTTTGCATCCGCTTCCTGATAATGCCTTTCCAAAATTAAATAAAGAAAATGGTCTGCCGTTTAGCTGGCTTCGTCATCAGTTTGAAGTGACCAATGATTTAAAAGAAAATAACTGGTTGGTAAGGAATATGTTGGGAAATTTTAATTTTCATGTAGCACATCATCTGTTTCCAAACTACAGTTATATGTATTACAACGAGATCACAGAGGAAATTGAAGAATTTGCCAGAAAATATGATCTGGCATATAAAAGATTTCCATTGTTGACAGCTTTAAGCAAGCATAGGGATTTATTGAGACAGAATGCCAATAATGCCTACTATATTTTAGAAGAATAAAATGAAATATTTAAGATTATCAGGCCTTGAGCCTCTTATCATAACGCCGGAGAGTAATTTCATCAATGTTGGTGAAAGGACGAATGTTGCCGGGTCCAAAAAATTTTTAAGACTGATCAAAGAGGAAAAATTCTCTGAAGCATTAGATATTGCCCGCCATCAGGTAGAAGGAGGTGCCCAGATTCTGGATGTTAACTTTGATGATGGATTGATTGATGGAAAAGCGTCCATGATCAAATTTCTGAACTTAATCGCCTCTGAACCGGATATCGCAAGAATCCCGATCATGGTAGACTCTTCCAAATGGGAAATTCTTGAAGCCGGTCTTCAGGTAGCGCAGGGAAAATGTGTGGTAAATTCTATCAGCTTAAAAGAAGGCGAGGAAGAATTTATCAAACATGCCAAAGCGATTAAAAGATACGGAGCTGCAGTTATTGTAATGGCATTTGATGAGGTAGGGCAGGCTGACAGTTTTGACCGGAGAATTGAAATTTCAAAACGTTCTTATGATATCTTAGTCAACCAGCTTGGCTTTCCGGCAGAAGATATCATTTTCGACTTGAATATCTTTCCGGTGGCAACGGGAATGGATGAGCACAGAAGAAATGCCATCGACTTTATTGAAGCTACACGCTGGGTAAGACAAAATCTTCCTTATGCATCCGTAAGTGGAGGAGTGAGCAATGTTTCCTTCTCTTTCCGTGGAAATGATACCGTGAGAGAAGCCATGCACTCAGTATTTCTTTATCACGCCATTCAGGCAGGAATGAACATTGGTATTGTAAACCCAGCGATGCTGGAGGTTTATGACGAGATCAATAAAGAATTACTTGAGCTTGTAGAAGATGTAATCCTGGATAAAAGAGAAGATGCTACAGAAAGACTTCTCGATTATTCAGAAAAGCACAAATCGGTTAAAAAAGAAAAAACCGAAGATTTAGAATGGAGAAACAATCCATTACAGGAAAGAATTACGTATGCACTGGTAAAAGGTATCGACCGTTTTATTGAAGAAGATGTAGAAGAAGCAAGACAATCAGCAGCAAGACCACTTCATGTTATAGAAATCAATCTGATGACCGGAATGGGAGTTGTAGGAGATTTATTTGGAAGCGGAAAAATGTTCTTACCTCAGGTTGTAAAGTCAGCAAGGGTAATGAAAAAAGCGGTGGCTTATTTACAGCCTTTTATTGAAGCAGAAAAAGACGGATCAAGACCGGCTAATGGTAAAATCTTAATGGCAACTGTAAAAGGAGACGTTCATGATATCGGTAAAAATATTGTGAGCGTTGTTCTGGGGTGCAATAACTATGAGATTGTTGACCTTGGAGTAATGGTTCCTGCTGAAAAGATTATTCAGACAGCTATTGCAGAAAAAGTAGACGTTATAGGATTAAGCGGGTTGATTACACCAAGCTTGGATGAGATGGTGTATATCGCTTCAGAATTAGAAAGACAAAATTTAGATTTTCCTCTATTAATTGGGGGTGCTACAACTTCAAAGGCGCATACCGCAGTGAAAATCGATTTAAAATATAAAAATGCAGTCGTTCACGTGAATGATGCATCAAGAGCTGTAAACGTAGTAAGTTCATTATTGGGTGACAGAAATAAAGAATATGTTTCAGATTTAAAGAATGACTATTCCGACTTCAGAGAAAAGTTCCTGAACAGACAGGTTGATAAAGATTATGTTTCCATAGAAGAAGCAAGAGAAAATCATTTTAAAATAGATTGGGAAAATGAAGAAATTTTCACCCCGAACTCTATAGGAATAAAGGTTATCGAAAATCAGGATTTGAGGGAACTTCTTCCTTTCATCGACTGGTCACCGTTTTTCAGAAGCTGGGATCTTCACGGTAAATATCCGAATATCCTGGAAGATGAGGTGGTAGGAGCTCAGGCGAAAGAATTATTCAAGGATGCTCAGGTTATTCTAAAGAGAATTCTCGATGAAAAGCTATTGACGGCAAAAGCCATCTTCGGAATTTTTAAAGCCAATTCAAACGAATCTGATGATATCTTAATTTTTGATGAAAATAATAATGAACAGGCTAAGTTCTTAACCTTAAGACAGCAGGCTCAAAGATCAAAAGGAAAAGAATATCTGGCTCTAAGTGATTTTATCGCTCCTCAAAGCTCAGGAAAGACTGATTACGTGGGAGCATTTTGTGTAACCACCGGATTTGGAACCGATGAATTGTCCAGTGAATATGAAAAAGCTAATGATGACTATAATTCCATTATGGTAAAAGCATTGGCCGACCGTTTTGCAGAGGCCTATGCTGAATTCTTACACAAAAAAGTAAGAACAGAATACTGGGGATATGCCAATCAGGAAAACTTAAGCAACGAAGAGCTTATTGCTGAAAAATACAAAGGAGTGCGCCCGGCGCCAGGATATCCGGCTTGTCCTGACCATCTGGAAAAGAAAACAATCTGGGATCTTTTAAAAGTGGAAGAAAATACAGGAGTTTTCCTTACAGAAAGCCTTGCCATGTTTCCAACAGCATCCGTTTCCGGATATTATTTCGGAAGCCCGCATGCCAAATATTTCGGATTAGGAAAAATTACAGAAGACCAGCTTAAAGATTATGCAGCAAGAAGAGGTTGTAGCATCCAGGAAGCGAGAAAATGGTTGTCACCCAATTTAGCAGATTAACATTGACATGAAGATAACAGAACACATTAAAAACGCAAATGGAAAAACTTTGTTCTCCTTAGAAGTTGTTCCGCCACAAAAAGGAATCGGGATTGAAGACCTTTACACTAATATAGATCCGTTGATGGAATTCAAACCACCTTTCATTGATGTTACAACATCCAGAGAAGAATATATCTATCTGGACAAAGGAAATGGTCTGATGGAACGCCGCATCACAAGAATGCGCCCTGGAACCTTAGGAATTTGTGCTGCCATTCAGCATAAATATAATGTTGATACAGTACCACACCTTCTTTGTGGAGGATTTACGAAAGAAGAAACAGAATATCTGTTGGTAGACTGTATGTATCTCGGGATAGATAATGTGATGGCTCTAAGAGGAGATGCTATGAAAGGACATCAGTATTTTGAACCTACCCAGGGAGGACATGCGAGTGCTATGGATCTTGTGGACCAGATCAATAATCTTGGAAGAGGAAAATATCTTCATAATGAAGAGCAGGTTTGTGATGAGCTTAATAAGTTCTGCATCGGTGTTGCCGGATACCCTGAAAAACATATGGAAGCCCCTTCCATGAATTACGATCTGAAATGGTTGAAACAAAAAGTAGATGCCGGAGCAGATTATATCGTTACCCAAATGTTTTTCGACAATAAAAAGTATATTGAATTCGTTCAGAAAGCAAGAGAAATGGGAATTACCGTTCCTATTATTCCGGGGATAAAACCCATTGCGACCAAAAAACATTTGAAAATCCTTCCGCAGGTCTTCAAAATAGATCTTCCCGAAGAGCTGATCAATGAGGTAGAAAATGCAAAAAATAATGAGGCTGTAAAGCAGATCGGAGTAGAGTGGGCCATTGCTCAATGCAAAGAATTGCTGGATTTTGGAGTTCCTGTTCTGCACTTTTACTCAATGGGAAAGAGTGATAACATCAAAAAAGTAGCTGGTGAGCTATTCTAATAAAAGTACCAAAATGAAGGAACCCCTGTGAATTTTCACAGGGGTTTATTTTATAATATAGGATGTCTCTCAAACTCCTTATTTCTGTCAAACAGATACCGGTAGGTAGCCAGCTTTCGCGTTACTGTGGTATCCAGAGTTTCTGCAATCTTAATCATTTTAGGATTGAAATCACCAATCCACTGTAGTTCTGTAATCTTAAAATCCGTATGTTTTCTCAAATACTGGGTTCCTTCCCAGATCATATATCCGTCAATACCCTTTTTTTGCCATTCCGGAACTACACCAAAAACAAGTCCAACCATTTTCTCATTCTTCTTAAATCGTTTTAGGAACAAGAACTTGAGTTTTTCAAAAAGTCCGAACTTTCCATTCAAATATTTAAACCACTGGTTGAGGTCAGGAATGTTGATCCACATGGCAATCGGTTTCTCATTTTCATATACAAACCAGGAGATATGCTCATTGATAATAGGTTTCATGGTATTGAACATTTTCAGAACCTTTGCCTCTTCCAGATGTTTTCCTTCCCCGTGGCAAGCCCATGCCTTATTATAGACTTCAGTGAAATCTTTTGCAAACTTGGCCAGGTTATTCTTTTTCATAGGCTGGGCTGAAATAGCAGGATTTCTTCTGTTCTTTTCATGGGCAATGGTAAAGATCCTCGAAACCTCTGCAAAAACAGGTCTGGTAAAACAAAGCTGCTCAAAATAAATCTCAAACCCATAATTTTCAAAAAGATCTTTATAGTAAGGGAAATTGTAATTCATTCCAAACAAAGGCTCAATATACCCTTCAATGAGAAGTCCCCAGAATTTGTCCCTTTCCCCAAAATTAATTGGGCCGTCCATAGCTTCCATTCCTTTTTCCTGAAGCCAGTTTTTACAATAGTCAAAAATAAAATTGGCTGTTTCCTGATCATTGATACAGTCGAAAAAACCAATTCCCCCGGTAGGTTGCTTCTGCTCATAACAATGGTTAATGAAAACAGCTACTTTACCAATCGTTTTATGATTCTTTTTAAATAGGAATCTTTTACACTCTCCATTTTTAAAGAATTTATTCTTTTCAGGATCAAAAATCTCCTCAATATACTTATCTAAAGGACGGATATAATTTTTGTCGTGTTTATAAAGTTGAGCAGGGAATTCCAGAAATTCCCTTTTATGGTGTTTATTTTGTACTTCCTCGACAATAATCATAGGCTTTTTAATCAGAAATGGCTATAAAAGATAATGTTTTTCACCTTATTTGAAATAGAGAAATAGATATTATCCGTATTTTTGCTGCAAATTAAATAAAAATGGTTGATTTTACTGATAACGACGATGATATTTTCACAGGAAAAGAACATACGCCTATAAGGAAAGATGCTTTTGATAAATCGCCACAGGAAAAAATAGAAAAAATTACTGAGCTTTTTGGCGAGATTATGGAAACATTGGGTATGGATATGACAGATGATTCTCTGAAAGATTCTCCCAGACGTGTTGCCAAAATGTATGTGAACGAGATTTTCGGAGGACTTCTTCCCGAAAATAAACCGGGAATTTCCACTTTTTCCAATAAATACAAATACCGCCAGATGCTGGTGGAAAAAGATATCACTGTATATTCTTTCTGTGAACATCACTTCTTACCTATCATAGGAAGAGCCCATGTTGCTTATATTTCCAATGGAGAAGTAATAGGCCTTTCAAAAATCAATAGAATTGTTGATTATTATGCGAAAAGACCACAGGTTCAGGAAAGACTTACCATGCAGATTGTAGATGCTTTGAAAGAAGCTTTGGGAACAAAAGACGTTGCTTGTATTATTGATGCAAAACACCTTTGTGTCAACTGCAGAGGAATAAAAGATACAGCAAGTTCTACTATTACTGCTGAGCTAAGTGGTATTTTCAGAACAAATCCTATTACAAGACAGGAATTCCTGCATTACGTAGGAAGCCATGCAAAACTAGATTATTAATCAATGAACTACCAAATTCTTAAAAATATTATTGATGCCGAACTTCAGAGATTTCAAAATATCCCTGAAGAAGAATGGTCATACAAAAGCTCTCAAGAAAAATGGTCTAAAAAAGAAATTATAGGCCATCTTTGTGACAGTGCTTTAACAAATATCCGTAGATTTGTCGTAACCCAATATAAAGAGAACGAAAATATCGTATATGATCAGAATATCTGGGTAAAAGCTCAGAATTATCAGAATGTTCCTACTTTTGATCTTATTGATCTGTGGAAGTCTTTGAACTATCAGATTGTTCATGTAGTAGAAAATATTCCCGATGAAGCATTACAGAGAACCTGTGATACAACCAAAACAGAATCTCAGGTTTTTACATTGGAGTTTATTGTTAATGATTATGTAGATCACCTACAACATCATTTAAAAGCGATTTAATTATGATAAAATTTAAAAAAGTTTCAAATAAGATTTTTATCACAACAATTATTTGTTGTGACAAAAGTAATTTTTAACTAATTTTTGAATCTTTAAAACTATTAAATCTTTTAACTTAAAAATAAATGCAATTAAAAATATATAACTCCCTTACAGCGGAAAAAGAAATATTCAAACCTATTTTAGAAGGAAATGTCGGAATGTATGTCTGTGGACCTACAGTGTACAGCAATGTGCATTTAGGAAACGTGAGAACTTTCCTTTCCTTCGATTTTATCTACCGTACCCTGACCCATTTGGGGTATAAAGTAAGATATGTAAGAAATATTACTGATGCTGGGCATCTTACCGATGATGGGAATGTAGATAACGACAGATTCGTAAAGCAAACCAGACTTGAAAAGCTGGAGCCCATGGAAATTGTACAGAAATATACAGTGGATTTCCATAAAGTCCTGGATATGTTCAATCTTTTACCACCCAATATCGAGCCTACAGCAACAGGACATATTGTAGAACAGATTGAATTGACTCAAAAGCTGATTGAAAGAGGCTTTGCTTACGAAAGCAATGGTTCAGTATACTTCGATGTATTAGAATACAACAAAAGAGGATTGAACTATGGCGAACTTTCAAAACGTAATATAGAAGAACTTTTCGCCAATACAAGAGACCTTGACGGGCAGGGAGAAAAGAAAAACCCGCAGGATTTTGCATTGTGGAAAAAAGCATCTCCGGCTCACATTATGAGATGGAATTCCCCTTGGGGAGAAGGTTTTCCAGGATGGCACCTTGAATGTACTGCAATGAGTACGAAGTATTTAGGTGAAACATTTGATATCCATGGAGGAGGAATGGACCTTAAATTCCCTCACCACGAATGTGAAATTGCACAAGGAAAAGCTTGTAATGATGCAGCACCGGTAAACTACTGGATGCATGCCAATATGTTGACAATGAATTCTCAGCGTATGAGCAAATCTACAGGGAACTATATCCTTCCGATGCAGTTGGTTACAGGAGATAATGACTTCTTTGAAAAACCTTTCCACCCTTCAATTGTACGTTTCTGCTTCCTGCAGGCACACTACAGAAGTGTTTTGGATATTTCAAACGACGCAATGATAGCCAGCGAAAAAGGATTCATCAGATTGATGGAAGCGGTGAAAGTATTGAACTCAATTACCCCTTATGATACCAAACAATCCGGTTTTAGTCTGAAAGAATGGAAAGATAAAGCATATGAAGCTTTAACAGATGATTTCAATTCACCAATCCTGATTGCTCACCTGTTTGAAGCAGTGAAATATATCTTTGCTTTGAACGATGGTAAAGAAACAATTTCAACTGCAGATCTTGAAGATCTAAAGTCAACATTAAATGCCCTTATCTTTGATGTTTTAGGATTGCAGACTGTAGAAGAAAATAATAATGAAAAGCTTGATCAGACCCTGAAGGTTTTGATCGAATTGAGAAATCAGGCTAGAAAATCCAAAAATTTTGATCTTTCAGATCAGATCAGAGATAAATTGCTTGCAGAAGGAATCGAGTTAAAAGACGGAAGAGACGGAACATCATACGTTCTGAACTAAAATATAACTTCGTTTTATACCCATTCCGTAGGAGTCCCACATTTAGGATTCTTACGGAATGTTTTTTTTTGGAACCATCTCGGAAAATATATCTTATATTATATATGATTTTTTTTTTCAGGAGCATTTTCCTGCTATCCATTCATACTCCTCGCGCCCGTGCTTTCCCACATCCAACCCGATTCCTTTCAAAGACAAGCTGTGGGGTACCCATTTCTATCAGGGCTAGGGGTGAGACGAATTATAAATTATGAGTTATGAATTATGAGTTGTGGACTCCGGGGTTCGAGTTCCGGGTTTCGCGTTACGTTTTCTGGAGTTCTGCTTAATACAGGTTCATTATATTCAATAGGAATGATTTTATCCTTTTTTCATTAAAAGCTCTCCATGATCATCTGCGCAAATCTGTGTCCTCTGTGGTTAAACCAATTCAATAGAAATGGTCTTTGGTCTGTTTTCATCAAAAGCTCTCCATGATCATCTGCGAAAATCCGTGCCCTCTGCGGTTAAACCAATATTCATTCAATAGGAACGGGCTTTAGCCCGTTTTCATCAAGCATTCCCTCTTCCTATGGCTTTAGCCCAACTTATTTTTTATCCTATATAGTAGAATGTATCTTTCGTTACCCATTACCATTACCCATGATTCCCTTCACGCTCCAACCCTCAAATTCTCCCACTCTCCAACCCATCCTTCATTCTTCCAAACAAATGTTTAAAATTTTTGTTCCTGCGTTCCAGTGGATTAGGGATTAATATTACGTAAAGGTAAAATTTATGTTAAATAAAGTTGTTTTGCGTTGTTATAAGTTGTTATCTTTGCCCCACTGAAAAACGAGAGAGATTCGGTA
>NZ_VTRU01000003.1 GCF_008274625.1 Chryseobacterium panacisoli
GGATTCGAACCCAGGACCCATACATTAAAAGTGTATTGCTCTACCAGCTGAGCTACCGAGTCGGCCACTTACTTTTTCAAGTTAATCCCTTTGTTTAAGGGACTGCAAAGATAGAAAAACAGCCTTAAATTCCAAACTTTTCCAAGCCTTTTTACAATAAAATTCACAACCGAAAAGTCAAACACCTGTTTATAAATTAATTACGTTAATTATTTTTTTTCAATAAAATCTTAGGAATAATGGGAATTCCGGATAAACCAATTTTTTGGACATAAAAAATAAATATAACTTAGTTGCTAAGACAGTTAATAAATAAGTCAATTAATGACTAAGATACTACCTATCATTTTCGGTAGGGAGGCAGAGCGTATTCTGGTATTCAAAAAGCGTAACGATAGTATCAACGGTTTCCTGCCCCAGGCGCTTTCCAATAAGGTAGAGGGCAGCATCAATTCCGGCTGTAATTCCTGCAGTGGTTATCAGCTGTCCCTGATCCAAATAACGTACATTCCGGATTACATTGGCTTCAGGATTGCGCTGTTCTAAAACATCCAGCAGCATACTATGAGTTGTGATATCGTGACCATCAAGGATACCAGTTCCGGATAACAGCATACTTCCCGTACATACCGTAAATACAACAGTACCCCTATCATAATGATTTTTAATCCATTTCAGAACGGTTTCCCGGAAATCCTCATCCTGAATATATTTCATAATCTGTTCAGGGTTTGCACCGGGAATGACAATCATATCCGGCTTTGGACAGGTCTGTAAGTCATAAGTAGGAATAACAGTCATTGTATTTGCTTCTGTATATACGGCCTCTTTTGTTTTTCCGACTGTAAAGCAATAATAACTGTCAGGCTGTATGACATTTGCTTTAACAAAAACATCTAAAGGACCGTTTAAATCAAGTACTTCCACCTGATCATAGACTAAAAATGCTACATTCATTGTTTCACTGTTTTGTATGTGTTTCATAATTCTGTTATTTTTAAGATAATTATTTGGGGATAAAGGCATGACTATTCTTTACTGACAATTGATGATCATCAGTTTTATAGTAAACAAGCAAGGGAAAAACGACTATTCTGTGCGCTTGAATGTTTTCCGGTATTGCGCCGGGGTAAGAGAAATATTTTTAAGGAATAAACGACGCAGCGAAACACCACTGTTAAAACCGCATTTATCAGCAATGATCTCTATACTCATATCGGTATACTCAAGCATATTCCTGGCCTGATCCAGCCTCATTTTTTCCAGAAACCGACCAGGAGTTAATCCTGATTCTTTTACAAACACTCTGGAAAAATTGCGGGCGCTCATATTCAGAGATTCAGCAATGTATTCTACCGTTATCGTTTTCCCAAGTTTGTCTTTCAACAGATCGCGGACCTGTTTTGTAAAGGGAGACATTGTTTCATATTCCGGCAATGCATTTCCAAACTGAGACTGCATCCCGGGTCTTTTTAAATGCAGAACAAGGTGGCAGGCTACTTCTGCTGCTAAAGCTTTACCAAAATCCTCTTCCAGGAGTGCCAATGCCAGATCCATTCCTGAAGAAACACCTCCTGAAGTATAAATGGGTTTGTCACAAATAAAAAATGGATTAACATTAACCTCCAATTTGGGGTAAGATTTCCGCAGTACATCTGCAAATTTCCAATGGGTAGTCACTTGTCGCCCATCCAGCAGACCTGCTTTGGCAAGTACAAATGCTCCCACGCATACTGATCCCAACCGCCTTATTTGTGATGTTATATTTTGAAGATAATAATAAACATCGGGACTGATCTCATCCAATACGCTTAAGGCCGTACCAGCAACGAGTAAAGTATCTACAGGAAAGTCAATATCATAAATGGTATAACTGCATGACAACGGCATTCCGGAACCGGAACAGATTATCTTTTCTGATGTACCGGATACCAAATGAACATGATAGCCGGATTCTTCCCTTCCGCTGTTCAAAAAACGGTTTGCTGATGTAAAAACATCCCACGGGCCGGCAATATCAAGCAGCTGCACCTGTGGCAATGCCAAAAGCACTATGTTTTTCTTCCCGGCATGTTCTGCTTCTTTCTTCATATCTCGTTCTGTATAAGTACAAATGTAGAGAGAAAGCTCTTTGTCTGCAATGACAAAAAACATACAGTTCCTGCCAAAATATTTTCATTTTTCTGCCATAACAAAAGAGACTGCCTTATCAGGCAGTCTCAGCACTCTACTATAAAATCAGCTTAACAATCTATACTTTCAAAATATTAAAAATTTCCCTTAAGCTGGCGACAGTCTCCTGGACTTCAAATAAAGAGCCGTACGGTTCAGATAGGGGAAAAGAAAAATCAGTAACAGTGAAGCCGCAAGCAGCCACACCATCATTTCATAATAATCCATAGCAAAACGGACATGATCCTGAACATTCATTCTTCCTACCAGCAGCTTATTGGCCGCTTTTACTGCCTTGTCTTCAGGAATTCCTCTGGAAATAAGTTTAGCGGTCTGCAGATGAAGAAAATTTTTGACCTCAGGATCCACAGCAGTTAAATGATCCTGAAAAGCATTATAATGGCGGCTTTTTTCAAACAATTCAAAAAAATTGATCAGCGCTATGCTGATGCAAAATCCCAGATACCGCACTGCCAAAGCCGTTGCTGCAGCTGAAGGGCCAATAACGGCAGGAACTGATGAAATAATAAAAATAATCGTCGGAACCATAATCAATCCTACTCCCAGTCCCTGAAGAAATAACGGAGCATAATAATTAAACTCATCAGCCTGAACATCAAAAGAGTGATACATTAATCCATGAAAAATCAACAGCATTAAAAATCCGGAGCCCCAGATATACCGTATATTTTTCTTTTGCAACACCATACAGCAGGCAATTATCACTCCCGCAACCAACCCTGCAAGGTTAAAAATATTTATATAGGAAATATGAAACGGGTCCAAATGCAGTTCCGATGCAAAATAACTGTTGACAATTCCAGATGCAAACCGGCAGATATACATCACAAAAAGGATCAGCAATCCTACTTTGAAATTTCTGTATTTAAAAATCCTCAGATCAATATAGGGTCTTTTAATGGCCAGCTGACGGAAAACGGATATTCCTCCCAAAACAACAATTCCTACAACACTTCCCAGAATCCGGTTATCTTCCAGCCAGTAATATTCCTGTCCAAAAATGGCAATATATCCTATCAGCACCAATAGGGTACTGAAAAGCCCAAAGCTCTGCCAATCGAGCTTATACAGATGAAATCTCGCATGAGTTCTGTAATTGCTCATAGCAAGGGTGAGAAAAATAAGTCCTGGCAGATAAGAGAATATGGCCGTTTTATAGACAATATTAAAATTATAGGAATCAATAAGATCCGCAGTGATCAGGTTATTAAATGGCAGTGCACAGATCAGGATTCCGAAGAATACTGAAAAGCTGATCTCCCTTCCTCTTTCACTGCTCAGTCTCGTAAAAATCAGAGTCAGTGAAAGATTCACGTTTCCTGCAAATAACATCCCCTGTATGAAACGCACCGGAAACAGGATATGAATTTCACGGGTAAAATAGCATATCAGACAGGCCAGAATCTGCAGTGTGGTAAACAGGAGAAAATATTCCTTGGCAGCCAGAAAGCTGAAAAACCGTCTTTCCAGACTGTAAAATCCCACATACCCTGCATAAAACAGTGCTACAGAAAACTGAATATCCGCTGGTTCGCTCCCATAATATCCCGCTGCGGCATTCACATTAGCCAAAGGAAGAAAAAATATAATGATTCCCGGAAGAGTCATCGAAAAGAGAATGATCTTAATCAGCCATTCCGGTGCCCATCTTTTGAAAAACGGCATTTGTCTTTTAGCCATTAGAATGTTTTTTGTCGGCATATACATTCACATTCATTCCCACTTTCAGCACATCAATATCTTTTCTTGTACCGTCTACTTTTATTCTCACAGGAATACGCTGTACAATCTTCACATAGTTCCCGGTAGAATTATCCGGTGGCAGCAGTGAAAAACTCGATCCGGTAGCCGGGGAAAGCGAGATAATAGTTCCTTTAAATTCTCTGTCAGGATAAGAATCTGCAACAATTTTCACATGATCCCCGATATGCATATCCTTGATCTGTGTTTCCTTATAATTCGCAACCACCCATTTATCTGTTTCATTGTTGACGATAAATGCCAACGTTTCTCCGGCATCAATCATCTGCCCTGCTTCAACGGTTCTTCTCCCCATCCTTCCGTCATAGGCAGCGGTAACTGCGGTATAGCTTACATCCAGTTTGTGACGGTCTAATAGTGCTTCCAGTCTTGCGATTTCTGCCAGAACAACTGTTTTTTCTGCCTGAATATCATTTATTTTTGATCTCGAAGCAGCATAATTATCCTGGGAAGATTTGTAATCACTTTCATTGACATCCAAAGCTGCTTTTACATCTTCAAGCCGCTGTTTTGTGGCAGATTCTTCATCATAGAGTTTTTTATACCTGTTATAGTCAAGCTTCTGCTTCCATACTTTTGCTTTATTGGCATCTACCTGAGCCATTGCTGCTGCAGCTTCCTTTTCTGTGGTTCCTGTATTGCTTTCCAGTACTTTCAGCTGGGCGCGGGCTTTCTGAAGAGCTGCCTGAGTCTGTTTTTGCTGAAGGATATATTCACGGTTATCTATAATCAGCAGTGTATCACCTTTTTTAACCTCCTGGTTTTCTTCAAATTTCACAGCTACGATGAACCCTCCGGCTCTTGAAATAATAGGATTTACATATTCCTGAACCTGCGCATCATTGGTCTGTTCATAAGCATAGTAATTTTTTAGAGTAAAGCCGCCCCATACAGCAAGTGCAGCAACAATTAAGACAGAAATCCATCCTGTGATCTTTGTGATCAGTCTGTCCGTTGGAGTATATTTTTTTTTCATTGTATTATAAAACGCCTGTAATATTTTGTAGTAAATAATAATTGTTCTGTGCCATAATTTTTGCTGCTTCCAGTTCAAATTTTGTCTGAAGAAGCTGTATATCTGCATCCAGCAGCTCTGTAATAAGAGAAGTCTGGCTGAAATAAGTATTCTTAATAATGCGTGCATTCTCTTTGGCCTGAGTGACATTGGCTTCTGCCACCTTTATCTGCTCAAGAGCTTCCTGATACCTCAGATAGGCTTCTTTCACCTGTTGCCTTACTTTATCTTCCGTATCCTTGTGTACCTCCTCTTCTTTTTCAAATTCCAGCTGTGCAGCTTTTACTTTATAGGTATTATGGTAAAGAGAAGAGATGGAAAAAGAGGCCTTGATTCCTACTATTCCCAAGGAATACCAATAGGGATTGTAGGGATAAAGAAAAATCTGCGGATTGGCATAGTAAAATTCACCGTACATCCCGATTTTAGGTCTTACATTGGCTTTTACCTGCTTCAGTTTGATCTTACTCAGTTCCGTCTGCTGTTCAGAGACATGATAATTGAAAGAGTGATCCAGTGCCAGTTTCAAATAGCCGCTGTAAGGAGTGTTTTCATCCCATTGATTCAATGGTGCTTCAGGAATGACAATCTGTTCATCAGGAATACCGAGGATAATATTCAGTTTTTGTGTAGCAATAAGAATATCATTTTCAATGGTTACCAAAGCCATCTTCCGCTTTGAAAGTTCAAGTTCAATCCTTAAAACATCACTTTTTAAAACGACCCCGTTTTTATAAAGGGACTGAATTTCTTTAAGCTGTGTTTTCTGATCGGCAATATCCTGTTGTATAAGGTTCCTGAAAATTAAAGTTTTCTGAAGTTCAAGATAAAGAGCGGCTGTTTTGTAATGAATATCAGAAACCGACTGCTCTTTCTGGATGTCTTTAATTTTTTGAAGCGTCTGGTTTTCCTTAATTTTAAGATTTAGTTTGTTTCCGTTATAAATATTCAGATAAAAATCTGCTCCGGCACGATATAGCGTGTGAATGACTTCATGCTGGGTGGGTTTGGAAAAGATTCCGTTTTCATAGATAGGAATGTTGGAGGCTTTTTCGGCAGAACCTTTAACTTCTATTTCCGGAAGCCGCTCTCTTTTCGCATCTTTTACTTCAGCTTCCGCAATGTCAAGATTGATGGTATTGATTCTGATGTGGCGGCTGTTTTCTTCAGCTTTCTGCCATGCATCTTTTAAGGAGAGTCGTAGGGTATCCTTTGTTGGACTGCCTGTCTGAGCTGATATTGTGTAGGAAACTCCCAGCATCAGCAATCCGGCGACATAAATTTTCATTTGAATTTTTGAATTATTGCACTGCAAATTTATCCTCAATCTGGAAATTATATTTATCTAAAATAGTCAACTTTTACATGATTCCGGCCAAATGATTATATTTGCATTCTCCTTGGTATTTTATATTTTTTTATGGGATTAATTGCTGCACTACCTGATATTGATAAAGATGACAAAAGTGTATTTGTTATGCACGAAAAGTCAGAAAAACTGATTCCTTTCCACAAGCATACAAAAGGACAGCTAAGCTATGTAGAAGGTGGTATTGCCTATATTACGATCAACAACAGAACGTATGTGGTTCCGGCCCGGCACTTCTTCTGGATTCCGCAGGGATTGGAACATATTTTAGAAATCGGGCACTCCGCCACTGTTCTGCGCTCTCTTTATTTTTATGCTCATGATGACCTCTCAGATCCTTTCTACAGCAGACTGGGAATATATCCGGCATCAGAACTGTTGATTCAGATGATCAAGTATACGGAAGTATGGGATGAAAAACATGTGACCGCAAAAGACGAAAACTTTGAATTTCTGGTGGCTTTAAAAAAAATCCTTCCAAAAACACATCAACAGCCTCTCCCCATCATTCTTCCAGCCACCCACAACAAACAGATGATGAAAATTGTATCTTATCTGGAATGGAATATCGGGGAAAAACTTACTTTGGCCAATGTAAGCAACAGATTCGGACTGAGTGAACGCTCTATGTCACGGCTGTTCAAAGCAGATATGGATATTTCTTTTCTTCAATACCTGAAAACATTAAGAATCATCAAAGCTATTGAATTACTTTTAAATACAGACAAACCCATCAATGAAATTGCCGATGATGTAGGCTACAGCTCAATCAGTGCCTTTAGTGACACTTTTCGCGAATTTACACAATCCAGACCTTCAGACCTTAGGAAGAGTAATAAACCTGTCCAAAACACACCAGGATAAAACAGCGTTCACCGGAAAAGATGATGCAGATAAAATATCAGTGAACATAGAGTGGAAAATAGCTGTGTTTGCTATGCCTCCGAATTTTGAAAATGATCTGCACCAACATATTTATTCTGACAATAACATCCTTTTCCCAAAAGCAAAAGCCCTTAAATACAATATTTAAAGGCTTTCTTACTTATAATTTACTGTGTTGCTTTCATGAGGGCATCAGTAATTTCAATTTCCTTTTTTCTGGAATAAGCAGAATCAAAAGGTTCCATGACATTGAATAGATATTGATAAAAAGGGGCGATCTGCCGTACATTTTCCGATTCTTTTATCGCTTTCTCTTTCCCCATTTGCTGCAGCCCTTTTATAAAAACACTGAATTTTTTATCAATCGGCTCCATTGACTTTAGCAAATAGGCATATGCTTTTTCATTCCGTCCTAATGTTTTGTAGGCCTCTGTAACTGCTGAAACGACTAATGCATATTCCATTGGTTTTGCCCTCATCTGTTTTCTGGCCGCTGCTTTAAATGCCGGAGAAAGATTTTGATAGTAGTCATATTCTTCAAATATTCCTTTCTTAAGGGTTTCTGCCAGCTGAAGGCCTTTCTGTTCCTGCCCCGCAACAATATATCCGGTTACCATTGAGCTTAATGACCGTGGATCGTTGTACTTCTCCACCGGGATTTCTTTTGCTGCAAGATCCAGCAGTTCTAATGCCTTAGCTTTCTGGCCGCTTGTCACAAGTGCCGATACAGCTCTGCTTACCGACATTCTGTAGCTTAAAATATTAGAAGTAGCCGTTTCATTATAATAAATGCTGAGGTCTTTAAAATTCCCCCACCTGAAGTTTTTCACCACCTGATAAAGAGAATTGGCATCTACCCTTCCTTTATCTCCATCCGGACTCTGAGGCGTACGAATAGGAACCAGTCTGTAGCTGAAACCATCAAACTGCAGATATTCATCAAGATAAAAAATATTTTCACTGTCATACATTCCGCCAGATGAGAAATTAATGGGACGTTTCCAGTCGAAATTGGCCAGCATATCCAGCATCATCAGATTGCTTTTGTAAAGGGTATTGGCTTCATAACTGATCATAATCTGATCTACCGCCTTAGAAAGATCAGCGTGATTGATGATCCCTGATTTTACAGCATTTTCCTTATTTACCGGAAGTATAAATTTACTTACCGGAAGAATATTATATTTTTCATACTGCTTTTCCCCGAAATACATCTTCAGCAATTCATCTTTTTCGGATGATTTAAGTTTAAGGAACTTCATAGCATCTTTCACCGTCAGCGAATCCTGGGTAAGATATTTTCTGAACTCCTGGAAAGCCGTGTCTGGTGCCCCCTGTTCTTTCAACATCTGGAAAAAGCCTTCCCAATCTTCTTTCTTCATCATATAAACCTGATCGTTGACACCATCTCTGTACTCTTCGTGAGTGAGCTCTCCCGGAATTCCTTTGGCATTGTATGTTCTTCTTTTGACCTGATCTATATTCCATGGAGTGGCTAAAAGCGTAAAATTAACCGTTTTCACATCATCCCTGAATCTTTCTGTCTCCTGAATTGCCCATACGGGAAAAGTATCATTATCACCATAAATGAAAAGAATATCATCTTTGGGCAGCGAACGTAAGAATGAATAGGCATAATCACGGGCTGCTGTCTTTTTACTCCGGTCGTGCGAGGTATAATTCTGGAATCCCATCATAAAAGGAATTCCCAACAACACGACTCCCAAGATAATGTTGACTGCATTAGATTTAAGTTTAGACTGAATCAGCCAAAGTACAGCTCCTGCTCCCAGGCCAATCCAGATGGCAAAGGCATAGAATGAACCTACCATTGCATAGTCTCTTTCTCTTACTTCAAATGGCTTTACCCCGGTATAGAAGACAATTCCCATACTTGTAAGAACAAACAGCGACAGGATAGCATAAAATCGCCCGAAATCCCTGTTCAGCTGAAAAAAGAAACCGATAAGTCCTAAAATCAATGGCAGAAAGAAAAATTTGACGGTACTTTCATTTTTAAATTTAGCAGGCATATGATCCTGATCACCTAGCAAAGCATTATCAATAAAGGAAAATCCTGAGATCCAGTTGCCATTGGTATTTTCCATATGTCCCTCAAGATCGTTCTGTCTTCCTACGAAATTCCACATCAGGTACCGGACAAAGTAGTATCCGTTCTGGAAAGAGATGAAATACTCCATATTCTGAGCAAAGGAAGGCCGTTGTACCTTAATAAGATCATAGGGTTTTACTTTCAGGTAATCTTCTGCGGTAATGGAATCTCCTTCATATTTCGCTCTCAGTTCATCAAAAATCCTTTTGGCTTCCGGATTATCTGCTACCTCTTCATTATCATAATTGAAGGTGAAATCAGGAGCGCCATATAAGGCAATATAATTGGCAGTAACCTCTTTATCCTCATTGAACATTCTCGGCATGAAACTGATATGTGATTTATTAAATACATAATTAAATCGTTCCCCGGTTTTTCTATAGGTTCCTGTTTTTTCATCTTTTTCGTAAATTTCTCCTGTCACATCTCTTTTGTAACTCCCGTCTTCATCTTTTTCCAAACCGTTTCTGTCGAGAAATGCAGTGTAGTTCTGTCCATAAATGGTTGGCCAGTCACCATATTGTACCCTGTTATAATAATCTCTCATACCTATTGCGGTATCCGGATCATTAAGGTTCATCGGCGGATTGGCATTTGCCCTGATGGGAATCACCAGCCAGCAGGAGAAACCGATCATCATATACACCAAAGATAAAACGATGGTCTGATAAACTTTTCTTTTTGTTTTCCTCGCATATTTAATCAGGAAATAACTGATTGCTGTCATAAGAACAAACGCCACAATTGTCCCTGAATGGAAAGGAAGTCCCAGCCCGTTCACAAAGAAAATCTCAAGTTTTCCAAACATTGTCATCACTAAAGGGAAGATAATCTTGAATACAAAAGCAAGAATCCCTAATGTAATCAGATTGGCAGTCATGAAACTCTTCCATGAAAAAGTATAGTTACGGGCATAATATACCAGACATATGGCAGGAATAGCCAGCATACACATCATATGCACGCCTACAGAAAGTCCTATAGTAAAGAAAATAAGAATAATCCATCTTTCGTTGTCAGCCTCTTTAGATTCATTCTCCCATTTGGTGATCAGCCACACCAGCAACGCGATAAACAGAGATGCCATTGCATAGACCTCTCCTTCTACCGCTGAAAACCAGAATGTATCTGAAAAAGTAAAACATAAAGCCCCGATAACACCGGCAAACAGGATTGAAATTTCCTGAGATCGGGTAATATCGTCAAAATTTTTATTGAAAAGCCGTCTTAAAAAATGGGTAATCGTCCAGAACAGAAATAAAATGGTAAATGCACTGAATAGTGCTGACATCGCATTGATCACAATAGAATAATTTTCAGCATTTCCCAGCGCAAAAATACTCGCCACCGCTCCCATAATCTGGAATAAGGCAGCTCCCGGAGCATGGGTCACCTCAAGTTTTACTGCAGAAGAAATATATTCCCCACAGTCCCAAAAGCTCAGGGAATGCTCCATTGTTGAAAGATAAGTGACAAGTGCAACAGCGAAAAGGAACCATCCCAGTACGGTGTTCCATTTTTTAAAAGACCAGTTTTTCATATACTATTTTTCAATATGTATATGACAACCGGAGGAAAGGGTTTATTACATGAAAGAAAATTTATTTAATTATTTTATGTCTAACCACAAAGTCACAAAAGCTTTATTCCAATTCAATTGGTTAAATCTTTAATATGTATTATTCAGTCCTCCGTCCAAAGGAATACTTGTTCCGGTAAGATAATTTGAATATTCTGAAGCCAGAAAAGCTACCAGATGACCATATTCTTCCGGCTGCCCGAATCTTTTCATGGGAATCTTATTTTCTCTTGCTCTTTTTATTTCGTCCGCCGGAGCGCCACTTTGCTGAGATTCATGGGCAACCAGTTTTTGAATTCGTTCGGTATCAAAATATCCTGTAAGAACATTATTTACGGTGATATTATGTTGTGCAATCTCATTGGAAAGAGTTTTTGCCCACGCAATGACAGCAGAACGGATAGAATTTGACAACGCCAGATTTCCAATCGGCTCTTTAACGGACAAAGAAGAAACATTGATAATACGGCCGCTTTTCTGTTGGATCATATGAGGCAGAGCCAATACCGTTGTTTCACAAACCGTTTTGAAAAGAAGATCAAACGCTTTCTGATAATCATCCGGAGTTTTATCAAGTGCTAAACCCGGTTCCGGACCGTTTGTATTATTAACCAGAATATCAACAGAATGGTCATTAAAATATCCTGTTATAATCTTTTTATAATTTTCAAAGTCCGAAAAGTCTGCCACCAGATATTCATGTTTCTGTTCCGGATGGAGTACCGGCAGAGAAGAAACGAAATCTTTAAGTTTTGTTTCATTGCGGGCCATAACGGTAACATTAGCACCGCATTTTGCAAGTTCCAGAGCAATTCCTGCTCCTATTCCCTGAGTTGCCCCTCCCACCAAAGCGTTTTTAGAAAAAAGTTGAATATTCATAAAATTTTGATCAATATTAATTGGTACAAATAAATGTAAGAAAAAACCTCCAAATTATATTTTGAAGGTCTGTCTTTTAACTCAAATTTATCACTTATTTCACCACTGTGGCTTCAAGTTCCACCTTTAATGTTTCGAATAACCCATTTACTTCAAGCATCGTTACTGCCTGCTGTATTTTATGTTGGGCAATCCACTCCTGAAGAATGGGAAAATAAGGCCAGAGTTCTTCAGTAGAAGTTGTATAGATATTTAATCTTACTATACCACTGCATTCATATCCCGCCGTGCTTATCACCTGTTCCAGATTGGCAATAGCTTGTTCCAGCTGGGATTTCATATCCATATCGCTGGATGTTCCATCGGGATCAATAGCTGCCTGCCCTGAGCAGTATAAAGTGCTTTCCACATTTTTCACCTCCACTGCCTGAGAATAGCTTCTTTCATCCTGCCATTTCCATGGGTTAACCGTTCTTTTTTCCATTGTATTGAATTTGTATATGTTACTACACAAAATTGCAGAACAAATACAGCAAATCCCTGTGATCCGGATCACGATTATGGGGTGAGTTCCCTCACAGTTTTACTGGGGAAGACGGCTCAAAGTTTCCCTGGAAACTCCTAAATAAGCAGCTAAAAGGGATTTCGGAACACGTTGAACAAGAGAAGGATATTTTTTCAAAAGCTGGTCATACCTATCTTTTATTCCGGTGGTCATCATAGAAATGGTTCTCTGCTGAGCCGTAATAAATCCCATATAGGCTTTTTCCAGAAAGAAATGTTCCAGTTTTGGCAGACGGGCACAGAGCTTTTTGTAGTCTTCCAGCCGAAGGCACAATACTTCTGTATCTTCAAGACATTCCAAAGACATTGTTGCCAAAGTCTGCTGATAATAAGCAGGAAAATCTGTTTCCCACCAATCTTCCATAGCAAAGCCGATAATATGTTCTTTTCCGGTTTCGTCAGTATAAACCAGCTTCAGAAGACCTTTCAGAACAAAATAATTATAAGGCACCACCTCTCCTTCCTGCACTAAAAACTGATGTTTCTTGTACTTTTTATAGGTAAAGCAGGATGATATAAATTCAAATTCATCATCATCAAGTGAGATTATTTTTTCAATGTGAGTTCTCAGCTGATTTAGCATATTCTGTTTCTTATCATATAAAAATACGATTTAAATAACTAATTTTTTTGCTTCAAAAGCTCATCAATCTGTCTGTAAAAGGAATCTTTACTATAGTCTGCCAATCCTTTATGATGCAGACGGATATTACCTTTTTTATCCAGAACAACCGTTGTAGGCAAAGAGCCACTATAAAGTACTCCAGGAATATTGCCAGCCGGTACAAGAAAAGGAATAGTAAAGCCATTTTCTTTTAAATATGATTTTCCAAGATCAGCATTATCGTCAAGATTTACGGTAAGAAATACCATATCCGGATTTTTTTTATACTGATCATACAGCTTTTGCACAGAGGGAAATTCTGCCCTGCAGGGAGGACACCAAGAAGCCCAGAAGTTGATGAAAACTACTTTGTTTTGTAAAGCAGAAGTATTGATAACGGTTCCATCTTCATTTTTCACCGTAAACCCGGCATAAGAAACCCGTGCTGAAGTATTTTGATGCTCTTTTGATTCTGAAATACTGGAATTGAGGATTCCCGTGGAAGCAACCTGTCTCATCAGCCAAGCCTTAGCATCTTTATTCACCAATACAATAATGAACAATAGGGTCAGTATTGCAGTAGAGCCATTTTTCCTGATCCAAATTTTTACATTTTCCATACTCTTCCTCTTAATTCTTAGCCAAGATAAGACTAATATTCCGATCAAAAATTCTGAAGGAATGTTTTTAAGCTAAAAAATTCCAGACCGCAGAATAAAGCCCTTTATGTGTTAAGTTGTATAATTTTCCTAACAAACAGCAATAAAGCTCACACAACACCGTTAATAATTTATTTTTTAACATAATTAACTAAAAAACAATTAATAAATCAATATACAATGCATAATATTATTTTTTATGTAACAGTCTTATTGTATTCTTGCTTTTACCATTTTCAACACTCCACTTTTTAAATGGATTTATTTCATAATTAATTTGTTACGTGTAACAAATTCCCTGTTCATCCAACTAATCGTACATCAACAAAACATTAATTCCTATACAAGAGATCTACTACTTTAAAATAAACTAATGCAAACATCCTTTTTAAAAATTACCGCTGCCACCGCAGCGCTCTGTTTCAGTACCCTGGCCATAGCCCAGCAAACCTATTCTGTAAGTGGGACTGTGAAAGACAAAAAAAACGGTGAACTGTTAATCGGAGTATCGGTAAAAGTAAGTGAAGATCCCACTATCAACGTTGCAGCCAATGAGTATGGATTTTACTCTCTTTCACTTCCTGCAGGCAATTATACCATCATTATTTCCAATCCGGGATATAAAGATTTTGAACAGCAGATCAAAGTAGATCAGAATATGAAACTTGATCTCCCTCTTCTGCCTCAGGAAGAGACCACAAAGGCCATTGACGAAGTAGTTGTGACCGCTGTTAAAAAGGATAAAAATTTAACATCCGCTCAAATGGGAGCAGAAACGTTAAATATAAAAAGTATAGAAAAGCTCCCTGTTCTTTTTGGGGAAAAGGATGTTATGAAAACCATACAGCTTTTACCGGGTATCAAAAGTAACGGTGAAGGAAGCAGCGGATTCAGTGTAAGAGGTGGTGCTACCGACCAGAACCTGATCCTGCTGGATGAAGCTCCGGTTTATAACGCGTCTCACCTTCTTGGTTTTTTCAGTACATTCAACAGTGATGCCTTAAAAGACGCCAGCATCATTAAAGGAAACAGTCCTGCACAATACGGTGGCCGACTTTCGTCTGTACTGGATGTCAAAATGAAAGACGGAAATAATAAAGACTATAACCTGAATGGAGGAATTGGTCTGATCAGCAGCAGACTGAGTGTAGAAGGACCTATTCAGAAGGAAAAATCATCATTCATTGTTTCGGGAAGAAGAACGTATGCGGATTTATTTCTTAAAACCAACAAAGATTATAAAGACAACAAGTTATACTTCTATGATCTGAACCTGAAAGCCAATTATCAGATCAACGAAAACAACCGTATTTACCTTTCAGGATATTTCGGAAGAGATGTTCTGGGATTGGGAGACACTTTCAATACAGACTGGGGAAATACCACGGCCACTTTAAGATGGAACAGCATTATCAGCAGTAAACTATTCTCCAATACCTCTTTTATCTACAGTAATTATGATTATAAAATAAGTCTTAAAAATGATGATACTGTATTTGATTTAAATTCAAAAATACGTGACTGGAACCTTAAGCAGGACTTCACCTGGTTTGCCGGGAATAAGCATTCTGTACGTTTTGGTCTTCAGTCTATTTATCATACTCTTACTCCAAGCAGTGCTTCCGGTACTACGGTGAGCAGTTTTCCAAGAAATCCGAGATACTCTTGGGAGAACGCGGTTTACATCAATGATGATTTTAAAGCAACGGAAAAGTTAACCATCAATTACGGAGTACGACTTGCCCTATTCAGTGTATTGGGAGGAGACACATTCAATACGTATGAAAACGGAGTACTTACCGACAGTGAATTCTTAGAGAAAGGAAAATTCGGAAAAACGTATGTGAATCCTGAGCCTCGAATCAGTGCAAACTACCGCATCAATGAGGTAAGCAGCGTGAAAGGAGGCTATTCCCGCAACACACAAAATCTTCACCTTTTAAGTAACAGCAACAGCGGAAATCCTACTGACCAGTGGATAGGAAGCAGTTATACAGTAAAACCTGAAATTGCAGACCAGATCAGTGTGGGCTACAGCCGAAACTTCAACAACAATAATTATGAATTGAATGCTGAAGTGTATTATAAATCCATGAAAAATCAAATCGACTTCAAAAACGGGGCTCAGATTGGATTTGACGCCGGATCTGACGTAGAAAGTGAACTGCTGTTCGGAAAAGGAAGAGCTTATGGTCTGGAACTTATTGCCAAAAAGAAAAGCGGAAAACTTACAGGATGGATTTCCTATACCCTTTCTAAAACGGAAAGAAAGATCAACGGAATTAATAATAATGAATGGTATAATGCAAGAATGGATAAAACCCACGATCTGTCCATCGTTGCCACTTATCAGCTTAATCCGAAATGGAGCTTTTCGGGACTATTCGTTTACAGCACTGGAAATGCCGTTACCTTCCCTACCGGAAAATATGAGCTGAATGGTCAGACCATATTCCAGTACAGCAACAGAAATGCTGACAGAATGCCTGCTTATCACAGAATGGATCTGAGTGCAACCTATGAACCAACGTCCAATAAGCGATTCCGCGGTTCATGGACGTTTGGTATTTATAACCTGTACGGTAGAGAAAATGCTTATACCATCAATTTTGAAGACAATCCTGACCATCCCGGAACAACACGCGCGATGCAGACTTCTTTGTTCCGCTGGGTACCTAATATCACTTATAACTTCAAATTCTAAATCATGAAAAATACTTTTTATATCATATTACCTCTCTTTGCATTAACCTCTTGTGAAAAAGAGATCGACCTGGATCTTAATGATCAGAGCGGCAATATTGTCATCGAAGGAAATGTAACCAACCAACCGGGACCTTATACCGTAAAAATTACAAAAACAGTTAGTTTTTCAGATCCTAATCAATATCCCGCTGTAACGGGAGCTCAGGTTATTTTAAGTGATGATACCGGCCAAACTGAAACCCTTCAGTACACAGGAAATGGAATGTATCAGACCACCACTTTTGTGGGGCAGCCCGGAAGAACCTATACTCTGAAGATACAGGCGGAAGGAAAACAGTATACCGCTCAGAGCAGTATGCCTGAAGTTGTTGATTTTGATGGGCTTGAACAGAGTTCGTTCAAATTTGGTGACAAAACCACTTATACCCTTTTACCGGTCTTTACCGATCCTATGCCTCTTGGGAACCGCTATCTTTTTAGTTTTACAATCAATGATCTTCCTAAAAAATACATGAATACCTTTTCAGACAATGTAAATAACGGAATGCTGAACCAACAGCCACTGATTCTGCCTAATGACGATAACAAAGGCAGAGACCATGAAGTGATTGTAGGAGATAAAATCCATGTAGAGATGCAGTCTATAGATAACAATATATTTACTTACTACAGTGCTCTGCTTCAGATTTCCGGGGGCAATGGCGGAGGTGCTACTCCAGCCAATCCACCAAGCAATATCAATAACGGAGCTTTGGGTTATTTTTCCGCCCATACAACAGATACGGAGACTTTCGTGATTCAGCCTGTAACTCCTTAAACAACTATAAATCCCGATTAAATCGGGATTTTTTTATACAACGCTCTTACATTCCATAAAATATAAAACTGATTAACCTCTACTGACAAACTGTTGTCATATCTACCGGTTACCTTTGTTTAAAATTAGTTTAAACAAAAAAATACCTTATGAAACTTACCTCATTAAGAATTATTACAAAAGACATCAAAGCGACAGTAGAATTCTATGAACAAATCATGGGAGCAACTGCCAGATGGTATACTGAAGATTTTGCAGAGCTTTCTGCTGATTCCATAACCATTGCGATCGGAAGTATCCGTACGATGCAGATGTTTTCAGAAGATCTTACAGAATTTGCTGGAACAAAATCAACCATTATTGAATTTATGGTTAAAAATGTAGATGAAGAATATGAAAGAATTAAAAGTATGGCCTCCGAAATTATCCAGGAACCGACAACAATGCCCTGGGGGAACAGATCACTTCTGTTCTGCGATCCGGATGGAAATCTGATCAACTTTTTTACTCCGGTGAGCGTGGAAGCTGTCCAAAAATTCAGCTAAGTCACCCCTTCAGTAAAAAGTAAAAAGAGGTTGTCTCAGAGTCAAATAAATTGATTTTGTCATTCTTACGAAGGAAGAATCTTATTAGTAACCGAACATATTAGATTCTTCACTCCATTTCATTTCATTCAGAATGACACTTTTGAAACAGCCTCTTTTTGTTATAATTAAAAATATTAAATTTTATTTCCCAAGAAACTCAATGGCTTTCCCTACAAAAGTATCATGATATTGATAGAAAGAAGCATGTCCCGAATCCGGAAAAATCACCAATTCTGCCTGATCTAAATTCTGAGCCATATTTTTAGCATTCTGAACAGACACCGGAAGGTCATTTTCTCCATGAACTATCAGTACAGGTTTTTTGATCTTTTGTATTTCTGTAAGAGCACCAGCGTTAGGTTGAGCCCAGGCCAGTACAGCCGTAAATTGCGAATTTGAAGCAGCATCATTCAACGGAAGATCTCTGTCTGTGGTACGAAGCTGAACTCTTGCAAAAGATGCTTTTCCTTCTGCAATACTCTGAGTAGATTCTGTAAACCCAAATTTCAGGAAGGAAGCTTCAGGACTTAATCCCGCTGTTCCTGCAATAATATTAGGTAGATTAGACAACCCGATTGCACCTTGCGGACCTGTTCCGGTTAAAATCACTTTATTAATCAGTGAAGGATGGGTCAGCACGATTCTCTGAGCAATAAACCCGCCCATGGAAAATCCCATGATATTCACTTTGTTCAAATTCAATGCATTGATAAAATCCACAGCATCATCGGCCATTGCCTGAACGGTATTGGGGGTAGTGCCTTTTGAAGAAGCAACTCCTTTATTGTCGAAGATAATTACTTTGTATTTTTTTGCCAGCCCATCTGTCACTGCTGGATCCCAGTCATCCATTGACCCACCCAATCCCGGCAGAAGCACCAATGGAATTCCATCATCTTTTCCTAAAACCCGGTACGCAATGGCATTTCCTTTTACGTTTATGAATTGGGTTTTGGCGGTTTGGTGATTCCTGTTTGGTATCTCCTGTACCGTGGGAGGCTCATTTTCCTCAGTGCAGGAAACTGTCACCACAGTAAAAAGAGTTAAGCATAATAGGCTAACGGCTGAGATTTTTCTGATTGCTTTCATTGTAGTTTATTTTTGTTTGATTATGGTGCAAACATAAAACACAAAAGCAGGTAGAACACTCAAAAGCTTTATCAACAAGACATTTTAGGAATTCAATTAGACATTTCTGAAGGTGAAAATTACTAATGGAAAGGGTAAGATAATTTTTTTGAAACTTCTTAAGCCATTTTCAAGGTATGGAGCGTTTTCAATGCTTTTTCAGCATCTTCTTTTGCAATAAAAATATGATCATGGAAATAAGCGGCAACTACATTACAGCTGATATTCTGCTGTTTCAGTGCATTTGCAAAGGCTGCCGTGAGTCCTACAGCTTCCAGGGAAGAATGGATATTCAGAGTAATCCATGAAGCAATATAACTGTAAGTCTTACTCCATTCATCTGCAATCTCTTTTTTTAAAACAATAGTAACCGCTTCCACTTCCCGAAAGAAAAACAAAACCTTTTCTATATCCGGTATCTCACCGAGGTCTTCAACGGTACAAAATACATATTCTCCGGGATTTAATACCGGTTCCATGTTCTGAAGCAGAACGTCCAGATCTTTTTCTCCTGTCATCTTTTTGAATACAAAACTAAGGCATAGATTACAGCATCTGTTTATCAAATGATAAAAAACAAAAAAGAAGGCTGTACGCCTCCTTTTTTGTTTTGTAATTGTAACCTGTCAACTGAACCTCTTTATATGTATTTGTGTTTTTTTCATTTGGTTTTTTAAGAAGCCTGTTTAAGGTTATTCATTACTCCGTTTAATTTCATCGGTGTTTATTAATTTCATCATTTGTGTTTCCTATAACTATCGTTTATTACTTGTATAGTTATAATCATTTGTTGTTTTGTGTTATGAAATTTAAAACCTGAATAAGCTTTCTCATCTACTTTTTCATTACTTAAATTTCACAGTACAAAGGAACAACATTCCAAAATAAAATTCTCTATAAACCCCATCGATACATCTCGATTTGCTTATAGATATTTATCGATGAACAAATTCTCTGACGATACAATAGAAGTGAAAAATATCCTACAAACCACTATAGTTTATGATGTGTTTTAATGAGGTCTACCAGCTCAACCATATTCTCTATCTTTAGTTTTTCAAAAATGTTTTTTTTGATGGTGCTTACTGTATTCTGTTTGATATTCAAGCTGTTTGAAATTTCCAGATTTCCATATCCTTCGGCATAGAGTTCTGCAATCTGCAGTTCCCGTTTGGTAAGGCTGTTGAGGGGGCTTATCAGATCCGGATTATACACAAGCTGCACCAAAAGATTTCTCAAAAGATCTGAAAAATATTCTCCTTTCTCTATAAAAGCTGTGATTGCTTCCCTTACCTCTTCCTCTTCGCTCAGCTTGCTCAGATAGCCGTTAGCACCCGCTTTAATAAATTTAAGGCCATGCAGATCTTCTTCAAGTCCTGTGAAAATCAAAACTTTAAGATCAGGATTTACACTTTTCATCTGGGGCAGAATATGCAGGCTGTTTCCGTCCGGAAAATGAGCATCAATGATAGCCATCTGAATGCCTTTTGATTCTATGAGCTCCAATACCTGATGTAAGGATGAAGTCTGATAAACTTTAGCATTGGGAACAATATCACTGATAACAATTTCCATTCCCTGGCGCACAATGCTGTGATCGTCTGCCAGCAGGAAAATGATTTCTTTATTTTGAATTGATGTTTCCATTATTATTAATATTTAAATTGATCCTGAATGTCACTTTCGTTCCTTTGTGCAGTTTACTTTCCACTGATATATCACCATCGAAAAGCTCTACGATTTCCTTTACCAGGTTAAGTCCAAGTCCTGCCCCCAGATTATCTACCTCATCAGATACCATTCCCTGATAGTAAGGATCAAAAATTTTACCAAGATCAGATTCTGATATACCTACTCCGGTATCTCCTACCATTGTAATCAGGGAAATTTGATTTTCTCCTATGGGTTCTGTGGACATCACGAGATCAATCTGACCGTTTTCTGTAAACTTATTGGCATTCCCCAGAATATTCATAAAAATCTGGTTGATTCTTATATTGTCAGAATAAACCACTATCTCTTCAGGAATTCTGTCTGTTACCACAAACCTGTTGTTTCTGGTTTCCAGATAAGGAGTAATTACCTTCACAATAGAACTGATCTCATCTTTAAGATTGAAAACCGATTTTATAAGTTCTTTTTCAGCATTTTCATTTTTAGTGTATTCCAGGATCTGGTTAGATTGCAGAAGCAGAGTACTGTTGGTAAACTTGATCGATTTAAGATAATCCTTTATTGTTTCATCCTCAGTAGTTCTGTGGATCTTATCTATAAAAATATTGATAATTTTTAACGGAGATCTGAGATCGTGGCTCAGCATTCCCAGAATTCTATTTTTGAAATTAAGGTTCTTTTTAATTTCTTTATTCGCAGCATTAAGTTTTTGTTCATATATAAATGCTACTCTTGTAAAATACATGATCAGAACAGATACAATAAACATTAGAATCATCAGTCCCAATACCAAGTAGGTCCTGATTCTGTTATTATTGGAACTCTGCTCGCTGTATTCCTTTTCCAGTTCTGTTTTAAAATCCTTAATGGCGTTTTCGTAAACCTCTATCAGTCCGTTACTGTAAACAAGCAATTTACTGAAATTACTATAAAACTGCATATTGTTTTTCTGGTTTTGAGCGGCAAGCTGCTGCACCTTCTTTACTTCAGCGGCATAATGCTTATCCATAGACTTTATCGTGTTATCCATTTTGGATTTTACCTGAGAAAGATCTAGGGTTTTATTGTTGGTCATTGTAATTACCGTACTTTCCTTCTGAACATCCACTTTCCCTGTTACAGCATCTTTTAAACGGCCGAAGAAACCTTTCTTTTTAATAGTATCGGCATAAGTACGGGTCTGAATTTTCAGGTCTTCAAAGTCATTTTTATACTTTGCAGGTTCATACTGCTTATCTTCTATCTTTGCAGGCGGATTCAGAGAGGTCTGGTACACTGAATCGATCAATGTTTTCAGTTTTGCTGTTTTTACAGTATCCTGGCGATGAAGTGCCAAAGTCTTTTTCAGTCTGGGACTTGTATTTTCATATTCACCAATTTTATCAAAATTGGTTTTAAGTTTTCTTAACGACTGGAAATATAACTGCAGCTCAGCATTATCCTGAGTAGCCATATATTTCTGAAGATGTTCCTGGGCAGCTAGAAAATCTTTCCTCGAATTGTCTGTCAGCCCTCCCAGTGCACGGCTTTCCTCGAGCTGATCTTTAATAAACTTCAGCTTCTTCCCGTTGACAAATTCGTTATAAAAAAATATGGCGATAATGACCTGTATCAGTAAAATACAAAGGATCAAAGAGTAATGAACAACTTTTCTCAATTTAAAATTTAAGAATTTATATTTCATATTTGTTTATCAGTTAAATTTATTTCCTGACTACATAAGTCCATGAGATATTAGCCTTCAACAATATACTATTATTTTCAACAATTTCATAATAGCCGTATATCATCTTATTTGCAAAGTTAAATTAATTTTTGTCTTCTTATAATAATGAATATTTGACAAAACCCACATAATTTAATTTTTTTCTGTATCAAAATGCCATATAAATATTCAGTTTTATTTACGTAAATCCATTTTTTTATATCAATTGCAAAAGTTGGAGTTTTTTAAAAGATTCTGTATCTGCCTATTTTATTGTATCTAACGAATAACAAATAGTCAATGACATGTGAAAAAACAATAAATGACACTCATCATTTTAGTCATTTTGTAGGATCAGGATTCTCTTGCTGAACAAGTTTTTGTACCATTAAGTATTTCTACTAGATACCACAATTGGTCATTTACACTCTAAGAACATATACCCTCTTCTTTGTTACTTTGAAATGCTTATTAATAGTGCCCATTCAACGGGAAACCAGAATATGCACATGTACCGGCAGATTCGTCTCTACAGATAACTATCGCATAAGTGGTATTCGATTATTGAAGACAAGCAGTGAGGGTACATTTCTACTTATTGTTGTCTTTACTTCTCTGTATCTCTTCAATACGATTATAAAAATAAAACAAATAACCTATGATTACAGAAAACTATGACGTAATCGTCATTGGCGGAGGAGCAATAGGTCTGGCAACAGCCTATCACCTCGGTCAGCGCCAGGCTAAGACTTTGGTCCTGGAACAATATACCTTTGTGAATCAGTTGGGCAGCTCTGCAGGAGTATCCCGCCAGTTCCGGATTCCTTATCCTGATGAATATATGGTACAAATGGCTTTGGATTCCGAACCTTATTGGGATGAGCTTCAAAAAAAGACAGATACCCAATTGCTTGATAAAGTAGGCACACTCTGGTTTGGTGATCCTGAAGTACATTCCACCGAAGGAAATATTGCTGAAGCAGAAAAAGCTTTGGAGGGCTTAGGGGTTCCCTATACCAACTTAACTTCAAAGGAAATTGAAGAGCAATATCATTTCAAAAACCTGCCGGCAAACTATGTCGGGCTGTTTCAGCCTGATGGGGCCAGCATTAATTTTAAAGCAACTATTGAAACGCTTCTAAGTCTTTGTCAGAAAGAAGAAACCGTAGAGCTCAGAGAAAATTCTCCTGTACTTGAGATCAAACAAAACGGTGGCCTTTTTGAGCTTACCACACCCAACGGAATTTATATCGCCAAAAAACTGGCCATTATTCCTGGACCCTACATCAACAGCGTTATCAATCTGCTTGATTTTAAAATAGAAGCCACTTACTGGAATATGTCTTCTGCTTATTTCAAAAAGACCGATCCTGCCATACAGTATCCAACCTGGTTTGTGTTCCAGAATGCAACGGGAGATAACGGTAATCAGTTTTACGGTTTTCCTTCCGTCGAATGGGACCATCCGGAATATATCCGTGTAGCCCCGGATTTTGTCATCAAGCCTTTGGAAGAGCCCAATGACAGAACATTGATTCCGAACCCAAAGGAACTCGCCTATACTTCCCAATGGATACAAAACCATATGACGGGCCTGAACACTGAACCGGAATATACCTCGACATGTCTTATCGCTTTAAGTACAATTCCCAATAAAGAATTACTGATTGATTTTGCTCCTTCCTATGTACCTAACCATAAAAACATTGTGATTTATGCTACTGGATGGGCCGCAAAATTTACGCCTTTCCTAGGGAAAATCATGTCTGATCTCGCATTAGACGGACATACCGATTTTGACATTACCCCTTTCCGATTAGGATATAAATATTTCTTAGCACTTTAAAAAATTATAATACCATGAATCAAAAAAACGTAAATAAAGACACACCGCTGTATCCGGGAATGCAGCCCGATCTGAAGGTAGAAGTTGCAATTATTGGCGCCGGAACTTCCGGACTATACACCGCTTTCCGTTTGGTAACCGATCATAAGTATAAGGCTCATGAAGTACAGGTCTTCGATATGAGTGACAGATTGGGCGGAAGACTGGAATCGGTCGTTATGCCCGGAATGAATTTCTGGGGCGAACTGGGAGGAATGCGGTATCTGACTTCTCAGGAAATTGTAACCACATTGATCGAGGGTTATCCTTTGAAAGAAGATCCGAGCAAAAGAACACCTGTATTAAAAGACAAGATGACTCCTGTCCCATTCCCTATGGGAGAACCTGAAAAACTTCTGATGTATATCCGAAAAGAGCGTTTCAAACAGAATGCCTGGACAGAAGAACAGAAACATGACAACAAACTGATTACCCGCTATTATCTGAACGAAGGAGATGAAGGCTTCAGCTCTGACCAGCTATTCAATAAAATCATTTATAATGTTTTAATGGCAGATGCATGGGTGGCTGAAAACTATAAAGAACTGATTATTGCAGATCCCAATGGTTATGATTACTCTTTCAAACTGACCAGCAGAGACTGGGATGCCATCAAACCAAGAATGGTTTACAATTTCCCCGGTTCTCCTTATGACAAACGTCTGGTAAATGATATCGGTTTCTGGAATTTAATCAAAGACCAGGTTTCTCAGGAAGGTTATGAATTTCTGGCCAATGCCGGAGGATATTATTCCAATACCATCAACTGGAATTCTGCTGAAGCATTTCCGTATATGGTAGGAGACTTTTCTGCCAATACTATCTACAAAACCATTGAAGAAGGATATGACAGCATTGCTTATGCAATTGCCAACGCTTATATGGAATATGAAGGAGCACGCATCTGGTCTGAAAATAAGCTGATTACTTTCACCAAAGACCATCATTTGATTGATACTCATAAATATGAACTTACTTTCCTGAATATACAAAGCAATACAACCTGGAAAGTGTATGCGAATTCCTTAGTATTAGGTATGCCAAGAAAATCCCTCGAACTTCTGGATCAGAATAATTTCTTTTTTGACGCTAACAGACATCAGGAACTGAACAAAAATATCCGTTCTATTATCATGGAGCCTGCATTTAAAATCCTGATGGGATTTGACCGTCCATGGTGGACAGATCTTGATATTTATTCCGGGCATTCCATTACGGATTTGCCTATGAGACAGTGCTACTATTTCGGTACTGATACTGAAAACGATAATTCAATGTTGCTGGGAAGTTATGGTGATATGGAAACGGAAACGTTCTGGAAAGCGCTTTCTGATGACAAAGTTCTGTTCAAAGTAAGAGCTAATAAGTCTACATCCATGGAAGAATTACACAAATTTGATGACGTTCAGGCCACAGAATTCATGGTCAACGAATTGATAAACCAGCTGAAAGAATTACACGGTATCGATATTCCACAGCCTTATGTAACCTACTTCAGAGACTGGACAGATGATCCTTATGGTGCAGGATACCATGCCTGGAAAGCAGGTTTCTCCGTGAAAGATGTCATGCCTTATATGAGAAAACCACTGCTGGATGAGCAAATCCACATTATAGGGGAAGCCTATTCTGATCAGCAGGGCTGGGTGGAAGGTGCTTTCTGTGAAGCTGAAAAAATGCTTCAGACCCATTTTAAATTAGACTGGCCATACTGGCTGGATCGTGAATATTATTTAGGATGGTAATCTTGAATATATAATAATTAAGATGATGTGTACCCATAAAGCTCCGGATTATTTCGGAGCTTTATTTTGTTTATTCATATTATAAAAAACCGTAACACACTCAATTTAAACACATTCAATTCATTTTATAATTTTTTAACCAAAATATTTTATTGCAATATTCATTAATTTATTACATTTGCATAACCAGTTATATAATTGGTTGTTATGGAATGTACTATTAAGAAAAACCTACAGAAGATCAAGAAATGTTTTCCTTTTATTACTATTTGGGAATGGTTCGGGTAGAAAAAGTACAGGAACTTGGTTTAAAACAAAAAAACATAAAAATGTCAGTTCATAAAGAAGATAAAAAAAAGATTACCACGCTTCAATTAAAAAAAATGAAGCAGCAAGGAGAAAAAATAAGTGTTTTGACTGCTTATGATTATACAACTGCAAAGATCATTGACGAAGCAGGAATTGATGTAATCATTGTGGGAGATAGTGCATCCAATACAATGATTGGAAACCCAACCACATTAAGCATTACCTTAGATCAGATGATCTATTATACAAAAGCAGTAGTGAATGGTACAAAAAGAGCTTTGGTGATCGCTGATATGCCATTTGGAACCGTATCTGGAAATCCTTTGAAATCTCTTGATGCAGCTATCCGTATGATGCAGGAAACGGGTGCGGATGCCATTAAAATTGAAGGTGGAGCAGAAATCAGGGAGGATGTAAAAAAAATAATTGATGCCGGTATTCCTGTAATGGCTCATTTAGGGTTAATGCCTCAATCCATCAATAAATATGGAACGTATGCTGTAAGAGGAAAAGAAGAAGGCGAAGCAAAAAAACTTATAGAAGATTGCCAGTTAATGGAAGAATTGGGAGTATTTGGAATATTACTTGAAAAAATACCGGCTGATCTCGCTGCTCAAATTACTCAACAGATATCTATCCCGACAATAGGAATCGGTGCAGGTGCAGGGACAGACGGACAGGTACTGGTTATACAAGATGTAATGGGAATGAACAAAGATTTTTCACCCAAATTTTTAAGGCGGTATGCAGATCTGTATACTGTAATGACAGAAGCTGCACAGCATTACATAGATGATGTAAAAACAATGAATTTCCCTAACAAAACTGAGAGCTATTAATAAAAAACTTGAAATATGGACTTATTCAACAGAACAGGTAAAATGGCATTAGGAAGTAGACTTCGTTTGCTGACAGCAAAGGTAACCGACGATGCTTCTAAAATTTATGAGCTGTATAATGTAGAAAACTTTTCTCCAAAATGGTTTCCTGTATTTTTTGTTTTGCATGAAGAAAGCAATCAAACCATTACTGAAATCGCTGAACAAATTGGACACTCTCAACCTTCAGTAACAAAAATTATCAAGGAAATGCTGAAGGCAGGATTGGTTGAGGATAATCTTAAATCAAGTGATAAGAGAAGAAATATAGTAGGCTTAACAGCGAAAGGAAAACAGCTCGCAGAGAGAATGGTAACAGTACAATGTGCAGATATAGATCTTGCTATTGATGGGATTATTGAAGAGGCTACCCACAATCTTTGGGAAGCGCTTGCCGAGTGGGAGCACCTTTTTGAACAGAAATCTTTGCTTTCAAGAGTAAAAGAACAGAAGAAAGCACGGGAGAGCAAAAATGTAAAAATTGTTGATTATGAACCGAAATATCAGTCTGCATTCAAAGCACTCAACGAAGAGTGGATCTCTACTTATTTTGTAATGGAAGATGCCGACTATAAAGCATTGGATAACCCCGAAGAATATATTTTAAATAAAGGAGGAAAAATACTTGTCGCACTCTATAATGATGAACCTCTAGGGGTCTGTGCTCTTATCAAAATGGATGATCCTGATTATGATTTTGAGCTGGCAAAAATGGCTGTATCTCCCAGAGCCCAAGGAAAGAATTTAGGCTGGCTGCTGGGACAGGCTATCATCAGCAAAGCAAAAGAAGCCGGAGCATCAAAAATATATCTTGAAAGTAATACCATACTGAAACCCGCTATTAATCTGTATTACAAACTGGGGTTCAAGAAAGTATCCGGACGTTTAACACCTTATCAGCGTTGTAATATTCAAATGGAACTAGATATAAAAAATTAAAAATATGTACGATAAAAAAGTAGCCGTTGTTATCAAAGACGACCTGTTGCCATGGCAAAAGCTTAATGTTGTTTCTTTTCTGGCCGGAAGTATTGCCATTGAATTTCCGGAAACCCACGGTAATAAATTCGTGACGGCTGACCATGAAGAATTCCTGGCTTTTATAAAGCATCCTACCCTTGTCTATAAAGCAGACAGTACAGAAAAAATTCAAAGAGCATTCCGCCGGTCAAAAGACCGTGAGCTGGCAATCGGAATCTATACCCGACAGCTCTTTGATACAAGATCTGGTGAAGAAAATGTTTTAGAAATAGCAAAACATACTGCAGATAACCTGGATCTGGTAGGTATGATTGTATACGGAGAAAATAAAAAAGTTGATAAAGCTTTGGATGGACTAAAATTTCATGATTAAAAAACCAATCATTATGTACGACAGAATAAAAAACAGCTTCGACAAGCAGGGAATTATGAAAACAATAGGCGCTTGTCTGGAAGACGTTCAACAGGGAGAAGTGAAAATTACCTGTAAATTTTCGGAAAACCTGACACAGCACAACGGCTTTTTCCACGCAGGCGTTCTGACAACGATTGTAGACAGTGCCTGCGGATATGCAGCTCTGACAACAATGCCCGAAAATTCTAATGTACTGACAGTAGAATTCAAAGTTAATTTTATGAAACCTGCCAATACAGATAAGCTCGTTGCCATTGGAAAAGTTCTAAACGCAGGAAGAACACTTACCATTTGCGAAGGCTATGTCTATGATCAAAAAGAAGAAAAACTCATTGCAAAAATGACAGCAACTATGATTGCCATACCTTCATAAAACCGATTTTTCTCCGGTCACCCTCTTATGCACAAATTTTTATTTGTGCATTTTCAATGTAAATCTATGATATAGAACGTTTTTATAACTTATAACAACCATAAGCTTATATATTAATTCCATATCACCATCATTAGTTTTTTCTATTTCTCATAAGGAATCTTGAAGTGATAATTTCCTAACTTTTCAGTTTGAAACAAAGTAAAGGAATACAGAATACTTCAGACAGTTTTATTGTATAATACACTGAAATATTCAAAATTCAAAAGCCATAACAGCAAACAGATTCATCATCTTATGACAGATAAAAATTTTAATCCTCAGAAAGGTTTTATATTCAGCAAACATGTACCGGAGGAATTATCACATTTTGACAGGGTCTTTGATGTTTTCAAAGATTTGCTTACCCATACCTCCGGAGATCTTGAGGAAGCCTTTGAGTGGCTTGATATGCTTGATAAGGAATATGATATCTTCAACGAGGAATATACCCTTCAGGATTTTGAGGAAGATCTGAAAAAACGTGGGTATATTAAAGAAGAAGACCCTGAAGAAGGCAATACCGGAAGTGGAAAAGGTAAAAATATATTAACCCCAAAGCTGGAAGCAGCCCTCCGTGAATATGCTTTAGATCAGATTTTCGGAAAACTGAAGAAGAACGGAGCAGGAAATCACCGTACCAGTAAAACAGGAATCGGTGACGAACGCGATGGTGAAAACCGCTCCTTTCAATATGGAGATGATCTTACAGCCGTAAATATGACTGAAAGCTTAAAAAATGCACAGATCAATAACGGAATTTCAGATCTGCGCCTTACAGAAGACGACCTCATTGTAGAAGAAACCAAACACAAGGCACAAATGAGTACCGTCCTCATGATAGACATCAGCCACTCCATGATCTTATATGGTGAAGACCGTATTACACCAGCGAAAAAGGTTGCCATGGCACTTGTAGAACTTATTAAACGGAAATACCCCAAAGATTCCATTGATATCATTGTTTTTGGAAATGAAGCATGGCCAATCAAGATCAAAGATCTGCCCTATTTAAAAGTAGGCCCATATCATACCAATACGGTAGCCGGTCTGGAACTGGCAATGGATATTCTCCGCAGAAAAAGAAATACCAACAAACAGATTTTCATGATCACTGACGGGAAACCTAGCTGCATTCAGCTGCCTAGTGGTGAGTTTTATATGAACAGTTTTGGTTTGGATGAAAAGATCGTCACCCAATGCCTCAACAGAGCAGCACAGGCCAGAAAACTGAAAATCCCCATCACTACTTTCATGATTGCCCAAGATCCATATCTGCGTCAGTTTGTAGAAGAGTTTACAGCTCAGAACAAAGGAAAGGCATTTCTGACAGGGCTATCAGGTTTAGGACAAATGATCTTCGAGGATTACGAAAAAAACAGAATAAGAAGGATATAGAGGTCGGATTTCAGACTTCATCAAAGCAGTAAAATAAAAATCTTACCAGATAATTAGCAGTACAAGAAAATGAAAAACGATATTACATTCAAAGAATTAAAAGACTCCGGTTATACCCATAAAACGATCAATGAGGAAATCCAGGCAAACCTGATTGCCAGGATTAAAGCTAAAGAACCCGTATTTGAAGGGCTATGGGGCTATGAAGACATTGTGGTTCCCCAATTGAAGAAAGCCATTCTTGCCGGTCACCACATCAATTTGTTGGGTTTACGCGGTCAGGCAAAAACAAAAATTGCAAGAAGCATGGTCAATCTGTTGGATGAATATATGCCTATTGTAAAAGGGTCAGAAATCAATGACAGTCCGTTTCATCCGATTTCAAAATTTGCCAGAGATCTCATTGCAGAGCAGGGTGATGAAACTCCAATTTCGTGGGTACACCGCTCTCACCGTTTCTATGAAAAACTGGCTACTCCCGATGTGAATGTTGCTGATTTAATTGGCGATATAGATCCCATTAAAGCGGCTACTTTAAAACTTCCTTATTCCGATGAACGTGTTTTACATTACGGAATGATTCCGCGTGCTAACCGTTCTATTTTTGTTTTAAATGAACTGCCGGATTTACAGGCACGCATCCAGGTTTCCCTGTTTAATATTTTGCAGGAAGGTGATATTCAGATCCGCGGATTTCAACTGAGAATGCCTCTTGATATTCAGTTCGTTTTCACAGCCAATCCGGAAGACTATACCAACAGAGGAAGTATTGTAACTCCATTAAAAGACAGAATCGGGTCTCAGATCTTCACCCATTATCCAAAAACAATTGCCCTTGCCCGCCAGATCACAGAACAGGAAGCATTGATTTCTGCTGAAGATAAAGCACAGATCCAGATTCCTGACCTGGCGAAAGATCTTTTGGAGGAAGTAGCTTTTGCAGCCCGCATCAGTGAATATGTAGATGCAAAAAGCGGTGTGAGTGCACGTCTGACCATCAGCGCCATGGAGAATTTAATCGCAGCCGCTAAATTACGTTTGATTGAATCCGGAGCTGAGCGAACCACTGTCCGCCTGCTTGATTTCATGTCTATTATTCCCTCTATCACAGGAAAAATTGAGCTGGTCTATGAAGGAGAACAGGAAGGTGCAGATTATGTTGCCAAAATATTGATTGACAAAGCGGTGATGGCCCAATTTGAAAGTCTGTTCCCACGTATCTCCAAACTTGAAAAAGAAGGGATCAAAACTCCTTATACCGACCTCATCAGATGGTTCAATAAAAATCATCTGGAGCTTAATTATAATGATACCGATGAAGAGTTTTATGCTAAACTCGATAAGATAGCTCCTCTCACTGCTGTAGTGGAAGAAAATACATCTGAACTGAGTCCGGAAGATCAGAATTTCTGCAAAGAATTGGTATTATGGGCATTGACTATCAGTAATAAAATTGATAAGTCTGAAAGTCAGAATGCCTTTACTTTTGATTCACCAGGTATCGGTCAGTTTCTGCGTAATTAAAATCAATATCTTACAGATTAAACATAAAAAACCTTCAGATCAGTTCTGAAGGTTTTTTTATTTGTTTCTGCGAGAATTTGTCCTAATCCTTGTCAAGAGTCAGGAACAGGAATTAAAAAGCCTCATAAATTGATTCTCAATCAGATTATTTTAGCCTCTATACCATATTATCATTTTTAAGTATAGCAGCTCCAAAAGGATTGTCGACCAGCCATAACCACTCCCCTTCATCATTTCTTTTCATAATGCACGAAGTATGACCAGTCATGTGTATCAAATGTCCATCAGGAGCAGTTCCCGTCATTTCCCATTGATCAAGCCACATCGCAAGATCATTCACAACAGTTACATGTGGAGCTTCTCCTTGTATATCCAGCCTTAATCTGCAGATCTCATTCATTGCCAGACTTATTTGTTCCAGTCCTCTCAGCTCTCTCCCATCTCTGCCAATGTAGACAGCTTCAGGATGAAAACAGCTTAATGCTCCTGCTGCATCTCCATTTTTTATACAGTGACGGAAATAGGCTACTGCCCCTTCTTCTGTTTGTCTGTTAAAGTCCTGCATTTATTTCAGATTTCTGGAGTTTAATTCTTCTTCTAATTGTTTCTTATTTTTATTCCAGCGACTAACAATAGAACCTACAAAAAATAATGGCAAAACTGTCAGAAATCCGAAACCGCCAGTTATGGTACTATAAATCGAAATACCTACCATTACTCCCAGGAGTACAGCATTGAGAATGTTATTGGATTTGATTTCTTTTTTCTTTTCTAATAATTCATGGTCGGTTAATTGTGATAATTCTTTTTCCATAGCTCATTTCAAGTTTTTTGGTTGGTTTTTGGTTTTTAAAATAACAAAAATTATTGTTCTGAAATTTATTTTTACCGAAAGCTAAAATACAATATTGCCAAGACATTTTTTTATTTCTTTTATTTGTAATTTATTTCAAGCTGTCTATTTCTGAAAATTTCAAAACTTATGGAAGACAACCTGAATTCTATTTACAGAGTCATCAATTTCATGGAAAAGAATTATGATCGGCCTGTTTCTGTAAAGGAACTGGAAGATATTTCACATTATTCTTACCGGAATATCCAGCGTATTTTTAAGTATAGCTGCGGAGAAACAATAGGTGCCTTTCAGCAAAGATTAAAGGTTGAAAATGCCTATAAGCGGATTCTTTATACCCAGGAAAACCTTACGTCCATTGCCATTGAAGTAGGTTTTGCCAATATCGCTTCTTTTTCCAAGGCTTTCAAACAGCATTTCGGGATTTCTCCAAAAGCAGCGAGATTAAGTAAAGAAAAGCTTTTGTGTGAAGACGAGATCACTCCGATAACATCTGATGAACTGCTGGAACCAGAAATTGTCTATCTCAAATCACTGCAGGTATATTATCAGAGTATTAAAACCTTTTATAACAATGAAGAAATTGAAGTATTGTGGGAAAAATTCATGGAAAATAAATTTCCTGATGCCGGAACAGAATATTTTGGCGTAATAGCAGATGAGCCGTTGATTAAAACTGAAATCAGCTGCCGGTATGATTCATGTGCTTCTGTACAATCTTTCAACAAAAAACTGCCTTCAAAAACAATATTCGGAGGTAAATATGCCCGTTTCATCCATACAGGAAGTTATGAAACTATAGACGAAACGTACACTAAAATCTATTCCCGCTGGATTTTTAATTCCGGTCTTGAATTTTCACACGCTCCTATCATAGAACAATATAAAAGACATGCTGACAATGAAGATAACCAGGAAAATCATTTAACTTATATTTTACTGCCTTTGAAATAAATTGTCAATTTGGGACAAGTTTTCACATTTTTATCGATCTAATTTTGCCCTGTTAAAAATCAACCAATTATGCAAAAAAAGAAAATCATGTCCCTGCTATTACCAGCTATTTTACTTTCCTGTTCTCAGACAGAAGTACCAGAGCCTCCGGAGGTAACAAATGCCGGTACTGTTATTTACAAGATGCCGGAAGAATCTGCAGCCCATGAAGGAACCTGGCTTCAATGGCCACATCAGTATCAATATGGAATCACCTACCGTAACCGACTGGATGCAACCTGGGTAGCGATGACCAAAGAACTGGTACAAAGTGAAAAAGTTCATATCATTGCTTACGATAATATAGAGAAAAACCGTATCACAGACTTATTAAACAGTGCAGGAGTCCCCCTTACCAATATCAATTTCAAACTTTATCAGACAGATGATTTCTGGATTAGAGATAACGGTCCTATTTATGTAAAAGATCAAAACGGACAGTTATTCATTCAGGATTGGGGATTTAACGGCTGGGGCAGCAAAGCTGATTACAGCAAATGCAATGCAATTCCATCTAAAATAGCAGCAGATACCAATATCCCGAAAATCAATCTCAATTCTGTGATGGTCAATGAGGGCGGAAGTGTGGAAATTGACGGAAACGGAGTATTAATGGCCTGTAAAAGTTCCATCCTTAATAACAATAGAAATCCGGGGATGACACAACAGCAGGCAGAAGCTATATTTACCAAAAACTTAGGGGTAACTAAATTTATCTGGCTAAATGGAAAAGCAGGTCTTGATATCACCGATATGCATATTGACGGTTTTGCCAGATTTGCCAATTCGTCTACCATTATCACAATGAATCCTGATGATCTGAACTATTGGCAGGTTCCTGACAGCGACATTGATAAATTATATGATGCTACCACAAAAAGCGGGTCTCCTTATAATTTTGTAAAAGTACCTTTAACAAGGAATGATGTGATAACCACTTACGGAAAAAATGTAGGCCGTGCTTCTTACATCAACTATTATATTGCAAATAACCGCGTATTGGTTCCTAATTATAATGATCCGAATGATGCCGTTGCCAACAATATCATCCAACAGCTGTATCCCGGTAAACAGGTTGTTGGAATAGACTGCCGTAATTTATTTGCCAATGGCGGAATGGTACATTGTGTAACGCAGCAGCAGCCACAATAAAACAAATACTTCCAATAGATAAAGTCTGCTGATTGTTCTGCAGACTTTATCTATTTATATACAAAATATTGTTTACTCAGATTTTTAAATACTTAACCTCATTATGCCCTATTTGTTATTACAACTGAAAGGCATTCGCCAAAAAATAGCGTAAATTTGCCATGTCATCTCATAAAATGATGGTTTCCAGTGTAAGTATTATGAAAAAAACAGCAGTTTCTTTATTGGCCCTTCTTCTGAATATTGTTTGCAATGCACAAAATTTTGATGTGATTCCCTTAGGGATCTATGGCGGTGAGCAGGAAGACAATTTATCAGCCTATCTGGTAGGCGCTCCGAAAGACAATGCATTTCTCTGCCTTGATGCCGGCACTGTAAATGCAGGAATACGAAAAGCAATTGAACTGAAAAGCCTTGAAGGATCAGCAGAAACAGTTTTAAAAGATCAGATAAAAGGATATTTTGTATCCCATGGTCATTTAGACCACTTATCAGGCCTTATTATCAATTCTCCGGCTGACTCTAAAAAAGATATTTTCGCTATCGCTCCGGTGATTCAGATTTTGCAGAATCATTATTTTATCACAGATACCTGGATCAATTTTGCTGATCAGGGACAAAAACCGATCCTTGGAAAATACCACTATAATGAACTTAAGGAAGGAACGGAAATTCCGGCTCCTAAAACACCTTTCTTTATTACCGGATATGAGCTGAGCCATGTAGCTCCCTATAAAAGCAGTGCAGCATTGGTAAGAAAAGATGATCATTACCTTCTTTATCTGGGTGACACGGGTGCTGACCGCATTGAAAAGTCTGACCGGCTTGATCACCTTTGGAACACTATCGCTCCTCTTGTTAAAAAAAGACAGTTAAACACCATATTAATTGAAGTTTCTTTCCCAAACAGTCAGCCTGAACATCTGCTGTTCGGACACCTTACTCCTAATCTTTTGACTGAAGAACTAAGCAAACTGAAAGAAAAAACAGGACAAAGCAGCCTTGAAGGACTCAGTATTGTAGTTACTCATAGAAAACCAACAGGTGATAACCCTGAACTTATCAAAAAGGAACTCTTGAAAAACAATCCTCTGAAAGTAAATTATATTTTCCCGGAACAAGGCAAAAAGATTAGTTTACCATAAAACAAATCAAAAGATGAAGCATATCTCTGTTTCATCTTTTTTATTTTCGACATTACAACTTATCAATAATTTTAACTAAATACAAATCAGTTATTTAAAAACAAATCACTAAAATTAATTAAGGTTTTCATGTTTATCATATTTTAATATCGTAATATTGCAATATTAAAATAAAAATAATGGGAGTTACTAAAACAGAAATCTATACTGACGAACAAAACAGATTAGCTTCCCTTCTTAAAGTTTTGGGACATCCTGCCAGAATAGCTATTTTACAATATATTATTAATCAAAAGGCATGCATCTGTAATGATTTGGTTGAAGAGCTTGGTTTGGCTCAGGCTACTATCTCGCAACATTTAAAAGAGCTGAAGAATATCGGAATCATCAAAGGTTCAATTGAAGGAAAATCAGTATGCTACTGTATTAATGAAAGTACCTGGAAACAATTTCAAAACGAATTCAACCTGTTTTTTAATCAGGATGTTACGATAAAATAATGCTGTTAAGGCATTTTTTTTGAACATCATAATCGTAATATTGCAATATAACACTAATAAATTTTAATCTAATGAAACTATCTGAAATCAAAAAAATCCTTCCGACACTGGAAAATGTAGAATTTCAATTGGAAAACAGCACTTTTGTACCTGAGCATTTCCATGTAACAGAAGTAGGTCAGATTACAAAAAACTTCATCGATTGTGGCGGTGTAATCCGAAATGAAAAGGCGGTCAACTTTCAGCTATGGAATGCTGATGATTATGAACACCGTCTGAAACCGGGAAAACTGCTGCATATCATTCAACTTTCTGAAGAAAAACTGGGAATAGAAAATTCAGAAATTGAAGTAGAATATCAGGGAGAAACTATCGGTAAATATGATCTGGAATTTAACGGTAAAAATTTTGTCCTGAAAAACAAAACAACAGCCTGTCTTGATCAGGAAGCATGCGGAATTCCTTCTGAAAAACAAAAGAAAAATCTTTCTGAATTGTCTGCAAACCCAAAATCAGCTTGTAATCCGGCTTCAGGCTGCTGCTAATTAAACCTTATAAAATAGATAGATGTATCAAGAATTATTAAACACGGTTCAATCTTTACAATGGGAAAATATAGAGACCAGCAGAAAAGAGATTCTGGAACCATTGGTTAGCTACATTCAGCAAAAAGTAAATGAGGGGAAAGAAGTCAATCTGAATTTTATCTGCACGCACAATTCGCGCCGTAGTCATTTGACGCAGGTTTGGGCACAGGCAGCGGCTGCTTTTTTTACGATCCCGGGAGTTCATAGCTACTCCGGAGGTACGGAAACAACGGCATTATTCCCCAAGATAGCAGAAACTTTAGCTGAGCAGGGGTTTACAGTATTCAGTATTGCAATTTCAGATAATCCCATATATGCCATAAAATATGATGGCAATACCCTCCCCGTTATAGGTTTTTCAAAAAAATATGACAGTCCTTTCAATCCCGTTTCCGGATTTGCAGCAATTATGACCTGTTCGCAGGCAGATGGCGGATGTCCGTTCATCCCAGGAGCAGAAAAAAGAATTCCTATAACATTTGAAGACCCAAAAGTTTCAGACAATACCCCTGAACAAACAGGTGTATATACAAAGCGAAGCTTACAAATTGCAGAAGAAATGTTCTATGTTTTTTCTAAAATCCAATAATATGCAGCCAAGATTAAAGTTTCTGGATCGTTATCTCACATTATGGATATTCCTTGCTATGGGTATTGGGATAGCTTTGGGACATTTGTTTCCGGCTATTCCTAACATCATCAACTCCCAGTCTGTAGGAACTACCAATATTCCTCTGGCAATTGGACTTATTCTTATGATGTATCCACCATTGGCAAAGGTTGACTATTCCCTTCTGCCATTAGTATTTAAAGATAAAAAAGTGATCGGCATTTCCTTATTTCTCAACTGGATCATCGGTCCAGCCCTTATGTTTGCCCTCGCGGTTCTTTTTTTAAGACATGAACCTGATTATATGTCAGGTCTGATACTAATCGGACTGGCAAGATGTATTGCTATGGTAATTGTCTGGAATGACCTCGCTAAAGGTAACAGAGAATATGCTGCTTTGTTGGTTGCTTTAAACAGTATTTTTCAGGTGTTTACTTATAGTTTTATGGTTTGGCTGTTTATCAATGTACTTCCCGCTCAATTAGGACTGGCCAGTTTCAATGTAACTGTGTCTGTGAAAGATATTACGGAAAGTGTCTTGATATACCTCGGAATTCCTTTTCTGGCGAGTTTTCTTAGTCGTTATTTTCTGATAAAATCAAAAGGTACAGTGTGGTATAACAGAAAATTCATACCTCAGATATCTCCTGTTACACTGTATGCTTTATTATTTACGATCGTACTGATGTTTAGCTTAAAAGGGACCAAAATATTGGAACTGCCTATGGACGTGATAAAAGTAGCAGTACCGCTGATCATCTATTTTGTTCTCATGTTTTTTATGAGCTTTATGATCAACAAATCATTAAAAATTCCTTATGATAAAAATGCATCAATAGCCTTTACAGCAACCGGAAACAACTTTGAGCTGGCCATTGCTGTTGCCATCTCTGTTTTCGGCATTCATTCACCGCAGGCATTTGTAGGTGTGATTGGACCATTGGTGGAAGTTCCTGTATTGATGCTTCTGGTAAAAGCAGGATTATTATTGAAAAAGAAATGGTATCATGTGTGATAACAAAATATCTTATAAAAAAGCCTTGAATCATTCGATTCAAGGCTTTCTTTGCGGAGAGTGAGGGATTCGAACCCCCGGACCTGTTACAGTCAACAGTTTTCAAGACTGCCGCAATCGACCACTCTGCCAACTCTCCCTAAACTCCGGCTATACCGTTGTTTTCAGTGGTGCAAATATAGAACGATTTTTAATTTCCGCAAAACTTTTGCCACACAAATTTTAACAAAACTTAATAATAGACTAGAAATCAAGGGAATTATTTTTCCCGAACATATCATCTATTCCTTGTCTACGATTGCAATGAAGCTGTTTTTTAAAAGTTCGGACGGATATACAAACTGATCTCCATCTTCTCCCTTCACTACAATAGCCCCTTGTTCATCGTTAAGACACTTGTCCAACTGGGTTTTCATATCATTAAGAGCTCCATTGGGAACCTCAATGATGTAGGTTCCGGTAACGTGTGTTATTTTGATGACTTTTTTTTCCATATTCTTTTTTATGAGTTGCTAAATGTAGGAATTTTACTTTAAGTAGGAAGACATTTATGATCATGAACAGAACGCTCTTTAAAAATGATTCAAAGCATAATACAGGTCATGAATAATAAAACTATTCGATTTCCTATACTCAATTTTACATTTATAATTTATATTTGTAAGGTTTACCTTAAAAAACTAATAACACTATTTTCAAATCAGTCTCTGGACATTACCACTTACGTGCTTCTGAATAATAAATATAAAATCAATGTTCTTCTGGATTCCGGCTCCGGCAAAGACTCTTTCTGGTTGAGTGAAAACCTGATGAATACACTAGGCATCAAAAAAGAAATGCTGCAGGTAATGGAAAAGAAAAGTGAATTCAATCCCGATCTGACGACCAAGTTTTATAATGGTGACATTGGCAGTATTTCCACGTCTTTTGCTACGTTGAAAAACCTAAAGTCTCTTTTGTAGAAGGTCTTATTTATGAAGGTAAAACGAGCATCAACTGGCTGGGTAAAAAACTGGGATTCAATCTTAAAGAGAAAAAGATTTATATTTTGGATTAGAAATTACAGAATTTTTTTTGAGTTATTAGGACTGGATTCCTACGGAATGATACAATTTGAATGGTGGTTTACCCATAACGCCTGTCATTTCGTAGGAATCTAAAGCTTTGTGCATACTCCCTTTTTTTACTCTCCAGCAGGTTCAAACAATTCTATCTTGTTTCCTTCCGAATCAAGAATGTGAACAAACTTTCCATATTCATACGTAGCTATCTCATCCAGGACCGTTACTCCTTCTTTCTTTAATTCCTCTACCAATGCTTCAATATTCTCTACATGGTAATTGATCATGAATTCTTTGGATGAAGGCTCAAAATATTGGGTAGATTCTTTAAAAGGGCTCCACAGCGTATATCCTTTTTTATCAGATTCTTCGTCTTTCCAGTCGAATTTGGCTCCGTATGGGCTGGTTGGTAATCCGAGATGCGTTTTATACCATTCGTTAACTTGTTCTGGGTCTTTACACTTAAAGAAGATGCCTCCAATGGCGGTTACTCTTTTCATTTTTTATTCGTTTTTTGTTCAGTTTATAGTTACTCAAATGCAAATTCAAGTCGTTTTGCAGTTTCACAAATATATTAATTCATTAGATATTTCATTATTTTTTGTGAAATATTTGGTATGGAGGAATGTTTAATGTTGGAAAACACAAAGGCGCAAGGATTTTATCTCCGATAAAATTGTATACTGTAGAATCTATTTTATCTTATGCTGATTTTAACGTTTACACAGATACTCAAAAACATCTTCTATCCCATTGATATGCGTGATTTTTTTAATAAAAATAAAATCTCATCCTTGCTGAAAATCTTTGATTTTCTTGCGCCTTAAATAAAGCATAAAACTTAAAAAAACTTTGCGCCTTTGCGATTACCAATAAAAATTGATCAATGTTTTAAAGATGCATTTGGAAAACAAAAAAGCGCACCCATCGGGCACGCTTTGTATTGTATACACTGAATACTATTAATGTAATTCAGCTAAATATTTTTCAGCATCCATTGCAGACATACACCCGCTTCCTGCAGCTGTAATAGCCTGTCTGTAGATATGATCCTGAACATCTCCGGCAGCAAATACTCCCGGAAGATTTGTTCTTGAAGAACCTTTCTCTGTTAAAATATATCCGTTTTCATCAAGATCTATCTGACCTGCGAAAATATCAGTATTCGGCTTGTGACCGATGGCGATAAAGATTCCTTCAACATCTACTGTAGATTTCTCCTGAGTCTGGTTGTTGATGATTACCGCTCTTTCTACTAAACTGTTTTCCCCTTCAATCCCAATTAATTCATGGTGGAATTTCACCTCGATATTCGGAGTACTTTCCACTCTGTGAACCATTGCTTTTGAAGCTCTGAAAACGTCTTTTCTTACCAATAGAGTTACTTTCTTACATAGTTTTGCAAGGTAAGTAGCCTCTTCAGCAGCTGTATCTCCTGCTCCTACTACTACTACATCTTTTCCTCTGTAGAAGAATCCGTCACACGTAGCACAAGCAGAAACTCCACCTCCTGCATACTTTTTCTCATCATCAAGACCTAAATATTTTGCTGTAGCTCCAGTAGAGATAATTACTGTTTTGGCAAGGATCTCTTTGTTTCCTGCATATAATTTGTGAACACCGCCAACTTCTTTTGAAAATTCAGCTTTAGTGATCATTTCATAATGAACCTTGGTATCAAATCTTTCTGCCTGTTTTTGCAGATCCATCATCATTTCAGGACCTGTAATCCCAGCTGGATACCCTGGAAAGTTATCCACCTCCGTGGTTGTAGTTAATTGTCCGCCTGGCTCCAAACCTGTATACAATTCAGGTTTAAGGTCTGCTCTTGCTGCATAGATAGCAGCGGTGAAGCCAGAAGGCCCAGATCCAACGATCACACAATCTAAAATGTTTTGCTCCATAATTTACTTTGTTCGAAAAGATTTAATTTAAATTAAGACTGCTAATTTCGGAATTTTTAATTTCTCCTTAAAGTTATTTTAATGATACTTGTCAATATCTGATATGCTGAATTTCGATGGTCATTTTGTACAGGTCAAGATTCGGGGTTAGATTACAGGGTTTGGTCTTTAATATGAAAAATAAAACTTTTGTTTTCATACCCCATCAAGTATCGTACACTCATATCGTTATCTCGAATCATAAAACCCGCATCCCGTCTCACACCTTCATCTTGATTTTATCTACATTGATAATCTTGTACACCAGCTCTCTGATCAGTTCAGCTTCTCCCATATTCACAGCTCCAAGCCCTTTTCCTTTCATATCGAATTCCCGCAAAATAGAAATGACTCTTGTGGCATGTTTTAAAGGATAAAGCCTTGCACTTTCTGCATAATCTTTAATAAAGTAAGGATTTACGCCCATCTGGGAGGCAATTGCCTGTGGAGACTGCCCTGCCATCGTTTGATAGATAATAACGTTTGAAAAGTAATTATAAAGGCTTGCCAGCATCATTACAAAAGGATTGTTCTTCGAATTTTTACCCATAAAATGAGCAATTTTAAAAGCAGCATTGGCATTTTTAGTTCCCAAGGCCTTCTGTAGCTCAAAAATATTGTATTCTTTACTGATTCCGATATGATTTTCAACAATTGTTCCGTCAAGGATTTCTCCTTCTTTAAGAATGATCTTTAATTTGTTGAGTTCATTCACAATTCTTGACAGGTCATTACCCAGATATTCTGCCAGAAGATGGGAAATATTGGGTGCTGTATTGATTTTAAGTTTCGCGCATTCATCTGAAATCCATTTAGGAAGATTGCTTTCCTTTATAGATTCACTCAGGAAAAGAGCTTTGGCTTTATCCAAGGCTTTGGCAGCCTTTTTTCGGCTGTCCAGCTTCTTGTGTTTATGGGCAAAAACCAATACTGTAGAAGGTACAGGATTTTCTACATAAGATTCCAGAATTCTGTTTTCCTCTTCATTGAATCGCAAATCCTGAGCTTCTTTCACGATAATCACCTGCTTATCTCCCATCATCGGAAACTGTCTTGCCAGAGAAAGGACTTCCTGATAAGAAGTATCTTTTCCGTAAGTAACCGTTTGGTTGAAAGCTTTCTCATCTTCTTCCAAAAAGTTATGTTCAAGGGCTTTCACAGCAACATCAATAAAGTAGGCTTCTTCTCCGTGGAAAAAATAAATAGGTAAAACTTCTTTATTTTTAATATTTTTGAGGATTAAATCTAATTCTTTCATCTTATTAATGGAACTTCCAAAACTGAATTTTCAGGAAACTTTTGATTTTAAATTCAAGAAAGACAAAGATAAGTTTTTTATTTATGATTTGGTTCGTAAAACTTATCTTCTGCTCACTCCTGAGGAATGGGTAAGACAGCACTGGATACATTATTACCTTACTGTAAAATCCTATTCCACATCTGCCCTGATTACTGAAAAAAAGATTGTTCTGAATGGACTGACCAAACGTGTTGACCTACTGGTTACCGAGAAAACAGAGCCTGTAATTCTGATTGAGTGTAAAGCGCCACAGATCAAATTAACGGAAAAAACATTTGAACAGACAGCCAGATACAACTCTATTATCGGAGCCAGAGAAATCATTCTGACCAATGGACTTCAGCATATCAATGCGTATTATAAAGACGGACAATATCAGTTCTACAGACCAGAGTAAATAGAGACTGATTTTAAGTATAATCATACAAAATAAAAACACAAAAGCCCACCGTTTACATAATGATAATCAATGGAAAGCAAAAATCATCTCCTTTGGAGAAGCAGCGAGAAGTCATTGTTTTGACGGGGTATTCACAACAATATCAATTAATATGAAAATCAAAAACATTATTTTCGATTTCGGAGGTGTCCTTATGGACTGGAACCCGAGATATTTTTTCAAAGATTATTTTAACGATAATGAAAAAATGGAATTCTTCCTGGAACATATTGCACAGGATGAATGGAATGTAGAACAGGACAGAGGAAGAAGTCTCGCTGAAGGAACAGAAATCCAGGTGAAAAAGTTTCCTGAATGGGAAAAAGAGATCCGGGCTTTCTACGACAACTGGACGGTAATGCTGAAAAGCGATATTCCACAAAACGTAGAAGTGCTGAGAAAACTGAAAAATACGGATTATCATCTGTTTGGACTCACCAACTGGTCGGAGGAAACTTTTCCTTACGCATTGGAAAACTATGATTTCTTCCAGATATTTGAGGGTAAAATTGTTGTTTCCGGAGCAGAAAAGCTGATAAAACCCGATCCTGAAATCTGGCATGTGCTGTTAGAAAGATACAATATCAAGGCTGAGGAATCGGTTTTCATCGATGATAATACAAAGAATATTGAAATGGCAAAATCACTAGGCTTTATTACCATCCAGGTTTTTCCGGACACTGATTTAGCAAAGGAATTGAAGAAATCTGGAATTGACGTTTAAACATTTAAATATTTTCTTAATTTTAATCTGTTTATAATTCACTAATTCACAAATAATTAATTATGATACGTTCCATCTTATTAACCACAATGATCATGGCTTCAGGAACTCTTTTCAGTCAGAAACTTAAAACTGTTTCCTATCAGGACGGCGCACAGAAACTGAATGGCTTAATTACCTCCAACGCAGGAAAGAAACTTCCGGGAGTTTTGATTCTCCCAGCCTGGAAAGGGATTGATGAAGAAGCCAAAACAGCCGCCATTGAACTGGAAAAGCAAGGCTACATTGCCTTTATCGCTGATATTTATGGCGAAGGAAAAATTCCTGCAGACAATGAATCTGCCGCTAAAAGTTCAGGATACTATAAACAGAATTATAACGAATACCAGAAAAGAATTTCGCTGGCTTTGGAACAGCTGAAGAAAAACGGAGCCATTTCTGACAAAACAGCTGTTATTGGATATTGTTTCGGAGGTACCGGAGCATTAGAATCTGCCAGAGGACATCTGCCTGTTGCGGGAGTTGTTTCTATCCACGGAAGCCTTGCAAAGGATCAGAGCAGAAAAAATGAGGCATTAACTGCTAAAATTCTTGTTGAAAATCCAGCTGATGACAAAGGTGTAACTCCTGATGATTACAATAACCTTATCAAAGAAATGAACGAAGGAAATGCCGACTGGCAAATTATCACATACGCCCACTCAAAACATACTTTCACAGATCCAAAATCACCGGATTATAATGAAACCATGGCGAAAAGAGCATGGAATCACACCCTGATGTTCCTGAAAGAGATTTTAAAGTAAACATAAAAAAGGCAAATCTGCTAACTGCAAATTTGCCTTTTTCCTTTTATATTTTTATCCAATTATGGTTTAGCTTCCAGCTCAACATCATATTTTTTTGGAGAGTATTTGGTCAGGGAACCTGTTGCGGCATCAATTCCAACTCCTATAGCTCCTCCCAGAATAATATTAAGTAAAGTTACTGCATTAAAGTTTTTAGTCAGCTTCACTTCTTTCTTCTCAAACCCTTCTTTTTCAAATGCTACCATCTGCTTACCCAAAGCTCTTGGGATTTTAGCAGTACAAGGTGTTGTACATTTTTCTATTCCTTTGTGAAACACTTTTGCCCCTTCAGGATTTGAAGAAAAAGCGATTGAATCCTGAGTTCCTGTAAAAATTGTTGCGCATGAAGTAGTAGAAAGTACGATTCCCAGCATAAGTACAATTGATAATTTGTTTTTCATAGATTTTAATTAGTTCATTTTTTTAAGTCCGCGAACTTACAAAATAATTTAAAACATTCAATATCAATTTTGAAAAAAACTTAACAAAGCATAGAATTCATAGGTATTTCAAGAAGATAACTCTAATTTACCATCCAAATAAAAAAAGGCAAATCCTAGGATTTGCCTTTTTTTATATTTTAAAAATTTTCTTAATCTACACCTTCCTCTTCCCTGTTGACCAACTCCATAGAAAATGCAGGCAGGCAGATGGCAAGATATTCGCAAGGTTCTGAAAATGGGTTACTGTAACGGATTCTCGCTCCTTTTTCAATAAGAATACTCTGCCCTTTTTCCAGGGTAATGGTTTCTCCATCAATTTCAAATTGTTTTTTCCCTGAAATAATATAGGTAAACTCATCAAATTCCGGCGTCTGATGGGGCTCGCTCCAGTCTGGAGGTGCTACCATATGCGCAATAGAAACATTAGAATTTCCGGTAGAATTTCCCCAATGCTCTTCTATCAGCTTCCCATCAGTAGTTGGGACTACGAATGGTGATTGTTGAATTTTATATTTTTTCATACCCAGGCTTCTTTTTTGATTTCATAGACAAAATTGGTTCTTGTAGGTTCTGCAAAATAAGCAACTTCTTCCTCTGCAATTTTTTGTCCTCCAAGTCTTTCCAAAGCGGTCTGTGAACGGAAGTTTTCTTTTCCGATATGAAAGTGAACTTTATCTACAAACTGGAAGATATAATCCAGCATCAGCTTTTTAACCTGTGGGTTAATACCTTTGCCCCATGATTTTGTTCCATAGAAAGTATACCCGATGAAAATATGGCTGTCTTCTTCATCAAAGTTATAATAACGGCTGCTTCCCAAAACATCCCCGGTGGCTTTTTCAATAATCTTGAAAGCACCTTTACTCTCCATAGCTCCTGTAAAAAAGTTTTCAAAAACCTCTTTCTTATAACGGTCCTTGTTGGGATGCTGTTCCCATACTTTAGGATCGGAAGCTACTTCATATAAAGATTCAAAATCCCCTTGCTGTAAGGGGATTAACTGAAATTCTTCATTCTCTAAAACAGGCTGAACATAAAAATTCATTATTTAGCTCTTTTTAGTAGAATCTGATTCTATTTTTTTGATTTCCTTCAATTTGTCAGAAATCTTGATCACAGTGTCTAATTTTGATGGCTTCAAAGGAACTTCTGCCTGAGCCATATCCCATTTGATCACTAGGTTTCCTGTATTTTCATCTGTAGGATTCAGAGTAATTTCAAACCACTCCTGTTTGTCTGTCAGCTTATTTACTGGTACGGTAACATCTACTACGTCCTGTTTAGGATCGTAAGTATAAGCTCCCCACTGCTGGAAATCTTTATTCAGGATCACTTTCCATTCTTTTTCTGTAGGAACAATGAATAATCCATAGGTTCCTGCAGGCACTGTTTTCCCGCCGAAATTAACGGCCTGTCCAAAAGTAATTTTCGTAGACGAGTTCGCTCCTGCTCTCCAAACCTGACCATAAGGAACCAATTCTCCGAAAATCTTACGTCCTTTCACTCCCGGTCTTCCATAGTCAATAGAGATTTTGGACATTGAAAACTGCTGCTCCACCTTCTGACGCGGGCTTGCTGCCGGTACAGAATAATCCTGAGCAAAACTGAATGCTGAAACTGAAATGCAAACTGCTGCTAGTAACTTTTTCACGTGTAAATTTTTGTTTAAAATTACAAAAATCAAAACAAAATAGCTTTCACAAACTTCGTTAATTTTTGTTTTCCCGATATTTTTCTATTAACGTAGTATTCCAATCAAATCCTTTTTTTACCCTCCCTTTTGCCATTGAAGACTTTGCTATTCTTAATCATTTTACCTTTTCTCAACTGGATTGAATGAAGAAATATTAGAAAAAAAACTAAAATAAAATAGCCTTTTCCAGTTCCAGTAATTTTTGTTTTCTCCAGATTCCTCCGCCATATCCCGTTAACTGTCCATTACTTCCGATCACACGGTGACAGGGTATGATAATGGATATTTTATTCAACCCGTTGGCATTGGCTACTGCTCTTACAGATTTAGGATTCCCCAGGATATCAGCCTGTTCCTGATAGCTTCTTGTTGCTCCATAAGGAATTTTCTGTAAAATATTCCAGACTTCCTTCTGGAAAGCAGTTCCCACCGGAGAAAGAGGAACGGTAAATTGGGTTCTTTTTCCATCGAAGTATTCCTTCAGCTCTTTTTCCAGGATATCAAAATGTGGGTTTTCTCCCTGAATGATATTCGCTTTACAATGTTCTGAGATACTTTTCAGCTCTGTAGGAAGTGCTTTTCTGTCTGAAAATTCCAGAAGGCAGATGCCATGTTCATCGGCGCAGGCTATCATCGTTCCCAACGAGGTTTCAATTCTCTTCAGATCAATAATCTTTTCCGTCGTATTATTTTTAGGAGATACCCCAAAGATATTTTTAAAACTCTCATTAAAGCCACTCAGGCTTTCATATCCTGTATCAAACGCTACCTCTGTAACTGATTCTCCCTGTTGGAGTTTTTTAAATGCTGTATTGAGTTTGGACATTCTCTGGAAAGCATGAAAAGTTATTCCATGATGTTTCAGAAACCATCTGCGGACTGTTGCGGGCTCCAATCCTCTTTTTACAAGATCATAATCTTTAAGCTTCAATGTCGGATCTTCAGCAATTTCTTTCAGCAATTCTTTAATATAGGATGGTGTTGCATTCAGATTTTCCAAAGGTCTGCATACTTTGCAAGGGCGATAGCCTTTCAGCATAGCATCTTTGGTAGTGGAAAAAAATTCTACATTTTCAAATTTTGGTTTCCTTGCCGTACATGTTGGTCTGCAGAATATTCCTGTGGTTTTTACACCCATCCAGAATATCCCTTCAAATGAAGCATCCTTGGTATAAGAAGCTTCATACATTATTTTTTCTGTGAGCTTCATAATGTAATAAAAAGAGGTGAAAAATTTCTTCCGTTCGTAATCTTTTGACTTGCTTTTTCAAGCTCTCTGTAGATTTCTGCATTCCACACACTACTCAACAGTAATGGCTCTTCACTAGGCTGTACCTGTTCAAAACTTATCATAACTTTTTTATTCAAAATTAGAAAGACTACAGGGTGTTTACAACCGAAAAATGAACATCTATTTTTTATAATTCTCCGAGTACAGCATTAGTTTTAAAATAATATAGCCTTTTCAAGCTCCAGCAATTTTTGTTTTCTCCAGATTCCTCCGGCATACCCTACCAATTCTCCGTTGGAACCTATCACCCGATGACAAGGGATTAAAATGGCAATTTTGTTAATTCCATTGGCTGTTCCTACAGCACGTATTGCCTTGGGGTTTCCTAATCTTTCCGACTGTTGTTTGTATGTTCTTATTTCTCCCATTGGAATTTCACGGAGAAGCTCCCATACTTTTTCCTGAAACTCTGTTCCTGTAGTAAATAATGGAACTTCAAAATGGGTTCTTATTCCTTCAAAATATTCTTTCAGCTCTTCTTCCAATTGGTGGAAATGAAGATGTTCTTTCTCTACAATTTCAGCTTTCAAGACCTTTGACAAAGCCTTCAGCTGTTTTTCAATATTCTTCCGGTCTGTAAATTCAAGCAGGCAGATTCCCTGATCTACGGCACAGGCGATCATTTCCCCCAGTGGCGTTGATATGTTTTTTTGGTGTATAATTTCCATTAGTTTAAAATTAAGCTTTTTTGGAAATCATAGCTTCTTTTTAATGAGGTAAAATTCTTTTTATCTGTTCAATATGCCTTACATTGTGATAAATAACAAAACGAAAGGTATCTCCCAGCTTCAGTTTGATCAATTTTGAAATACTGATACTCGTTTTTGTTCTTTCAAGATCAATATTCTGTGCTTTTTCTAGTAATTCGAGTAACTGTTTTTGCTGGCTGATAAATTCCTCCACCACTCTTTTGTTCAGCTGGCTGTGGATGGGGTTCATTGCTTTAAGTGTCTTCATCGCATTCTGTTTTTTCTTCGGAAGCATCATATTTGCAAAATAATTACCGAGGATTCCCGGTTTAAAATCAACACCCGGAGTGGTTTTGGATGCAGCAATCCTGTTAGAAATTTCCGGAATATAAAAAGCTCCGTAACGGTTGAGATGCTCCAGACATTCCAATGGGCTCCAGCTATCCTGTGAAGTTCTGAAGTTCAGCTCCTCCTCTGTTTTTTGGGTGAGTATCTGTGCATATTGTAAATGCTGGCGGGTTGTTTCTTTTAATTCATCTAATAATGCCGAAGCTAAAATTTTCATTACTTTTTTTATGCAAATATCCTGAACAGATCATTCTTAAATCTTGACTGAACTCAAGATTTTTTAAGCCTTGATAAAGTTTCCGGTGACATCCTCAGATAATTGGCAATGTATTTATTGGGAACTTCCTGAAACAGCTTTGGGCTTCGTTTCAAAACTCGCTCAAAGCGTTCTCCCGGAGCATTGATGAGTAAATCTTTTTCTCTTTCGAGCTGCTGCAAGACCAGATCTTCCAGAATATTCATCCAGAATTTCAGATGTTCTTCACTGGACTGTATAAACTTATAAAATTCCTTTTTTGAGGCTATTCTTACTGCTGTCTTTTTAATTGCCTGAATATAAAGATCAGACGGTTTTTCTGCTAAAAAAGAATCCAGGCTGACAATAATATTTCCGGCATATCCGAAACGGATAATTCGCTCTTCATTTTCATCCATCATGAAAATCCTGACACTGCCGTTTTCAATAAAATAAATGTTAGTATCCATACTTCCCGAAATCTTCAGGAACTCATTTCTTTTGAATTCTTTCTTCTCCCAATGGATTCCGCTTTGAAGTAACTTTTCAACCATTTCATTTTATTATTTGCTTTTCCAAAGATAATAGGTAATTTTAAAGTTTTAAAACACTAATCACCGATAATGCTCAAAAGAACAGTTCTTTTCATCCTGCTTTCTGTCGGATTTTCCGGTATGAAAGCCCAGCAAACCATCCCCTTTCGGATTACAAAACACAATAATATCATTGTGAAAGCCCTTGTCAACAAAAAGGATTCTCTGGATCTGATGTTTCAGATTGCGATGAAAGAGTATTCAATTTCCCCGGAACGAAAGCATAAAGCAGATCATATTATTTTCAACAAAGAAGAAGTCAGTGATCATAATACCGTGGAAATTGGGAAAATCAACCAGAAAAACGTACGCTTTTTTGATAATCAGTTAACGGGACATGAAGCAGATGGAAAAATTGGAACCGGAATTTTTGATGGTAAAGCTTTTAAAATTGATTACGACAACAATCAATTTGTGATGTATGATAAAATGCCAGACCTGAAAGGTTACCAGCCTGTCAATATCATCTTAGACCATGATGGGTTCTATCTTGCAGCAGATAATATTATTGATGGCGACCAACAGCAGGAAGCTTATTTTGTACTGCAATCCGGATTTTCCGGAACCATTCTTTACAGCAACGAGTTTGCAGAAGAAAAGCAGCTTGACAAAAAGCTAAAAGTAACCGGAGAAAAGACACTGAAAAATTCTGAAGGCAAAATTTTAATCACCAAACAGGCCATTCTTCCTTATTTTAAATTAGGAAAGAGTGTTTTCAAAGACATCCCTGCAGGTTTTTTTTCAGGAGAGCTTAAAACACAAAATGTCAGTTATCTCGGGGCCGATATGCTCCGCAGATTTATATGGATTTTTGATGCTGAGAGAAAAATGGCTTATATAAAACCCAGTAAATACTTTTCAGAACCTTATTACAAAATGAATTAGAATATGATAAATACATTGCTATTAAGAAAAAAGATTAAGATCAAAACCACCGCCGCACTTTTATTTTTTCAATTGGTCATAGTGAGCTGTCAGAAAGAAGAAAAGAAAACAGTGATCACCGAAACAAAAACTACAGTTGACACTATAAAAACAACAAAAACTGAAGAGAAAATAGATTATAATAACTTTAATATCTTCAGTCTGTCTATCATTTCATCAGCAGAAAAAGATTCCGATATGGATATTTTTATTTCTGTTTCGGATATCTATAAAGGTGTACAGCCTGTTCCTGCAGATATTCTTAAAAATCAGAAACAGATGACCTATGAAGAACGTCAGCATTTTGAATTGGATGCTCCCAGCAGAAAAAAGCTGCTCGAAGGAATTCACCTTACTGACAATGACTCCCTGTATATTTACGGGTATGGCTCTAACAAACTGCAAAGAATTCCGATCAGCCAATTAAAAGCAGTGGCATATCTAAGTCCTTATACAGATAGTGAAGATTTAGATCCAGACTCTTATATGATGGGGTTTCAGGTAGCAACTCACCAAAAAATAACAGACTCTGATAAATTTGATAATGCCATCGCTTATTTTGGGAATAAAAATCCTTTTGTAGAAAATAAAATGAAGGCGATGAAATGGCAAAAAGCCGGTGCTGATATTTCAAAAAAATATTTTAGTCCATCAAAGTTGATATCAGGAAAAACCTATCAGACACAGTATGAAAATATGACCTATTATCTGCAGGATTATCTTGAAGAAGGAAATATCACAGAACGCAGACTGGCAGTTATCAATGACCATAAAGAAAAGATCGCTGAGAAAACATTCAGCCTTGCAGGAAGTGATGGCGGAGAATTTCTTCCTCTGTATGGAATAGATACTGATGAAGCCAATATTTTTCAATATACAGGTCATCTTTTCAAAGGAAAACCTCCCGTTGTATTTGGATTTATTGCTCAATCTTTTGGCTGTCCTTCCATTAGTTTTTTAGATAAAAAAGAAAGGGATTTTCCGATTAATTGTGATAACAGACATTAACTCTTGCATAGATTCCTACGGAATGACAAACTGTGTGGATAGTTTTTTAGAATAAATCGGCGCAATCAGCAAAATCTGTAAAGTATCAATAGGAACGGGCTTTAGCCCGTTTTTTATTTTATCAACAATCCATTGGCTTTAGCCAAAATTTTTAAAGTTATCATCTATCTAAAAACTAATTATTTGATTTTGTCATTCTGACGAAGGAAGAATCTTATTGATAACAAACACATAAGATTCTTCACTACATTTCATTTCGTTCAGAATGACAATTTCTGTATATTTTAATCAACAATCCATTGGCTTTAGCCAAAACTTATATCATCTATCTAAAAAACCAACCTGTTGATCAACAAATTGGCTTTTTTATCTTCAGTTTATTATTTCTTAGAATAATACAGGTCTTTCAGATTCGTAAAATAAGTTTCTGATTCTTTGAAACCATTACTCTTCATGAATTTGATGACTACATTCAGATAAGCTTCTGAAGGAGTAAATTCTGCTCCCATTTTTTCGGAAAACTTTTTATAATCATCCTCCAGCAGTTTGGGATTTTTAGCCAACTGTTTTATATCGGATCTGAAACCTTTGAATATAAATTTTAAAGATTCATAATTTCCGGGATAGGAAACAGTACCATGGGTTTCTCCTCCGAAAAAACTATGTTTATAGTTCAGAGACCCGTTCTTTTCTATGATTCCTTTAAATTCTTCAATAGCCTGTGTCATATCGGAGTTCCAGTTTTTCTGCTGTTCTTCATTATCTGCCTGAGAAACATATAAGGATTTCTTTGCCGGAAACTTTTTATTTTTTTCTAAATAATCTTTTGCTCTTGAAATCATAATTTTGTTATCCCACCATAAACTCGGGTCATTAGCCACATAAGCATTGAAATAATCAGGATGTGAAAGGAATGTACTGATGGCAAATAATCCCCCGAAAGAATGTCCCACCAATACGGAATAGCCCTGAGTTCTGTAGTTCTTACTGATGAATGGTTTCAGCTCTTCCTGCATAAATTTTACAAAATTTTCGCTTTCTCCGCTGTCTGCAAAAAGAATAACATCCGGATTTACAGGGCTTTTCTTCTGAGCTTTCGTTGGCGTAAGATCTCTTGTTCTTTCTGTATTCTTAATTCCTACTACAATACATTCCGGGATATCAGCATAAGGAGTTCTTGCAATGAAATCTGTTAATCCGGTGTAATATTCAAAATTGATTTCACCGTCAAGCAGATAGATGACCGGATATTTTGCAGGGCTGATGGTATTGTCATCATAGGTTTTAGGCAGGTGAATCCAGATTTCCCTGTTTTCGTTTAAAACTTTTGAAAATACGTTTTGCTTCTCTCCTATTATCAGTTTTTCCTGGGCTTTTCCTAATGTGAAGAGCAAAAATAGTGGAAGGTATATCATTTTAAACCAGTTGTTCATGGTGTGATTCTTTTCTGTGTTGATGAATGTTCTTAATTTCTTTATTCTTTTTGGGTGATTTGTTTCTTCTGCCCCACCAGATCAGGAATCCGGTAACCGGGAGGCTTGTACAGATAATTCCGATAATGAAGGTGAATATTTTACCGAACATTCCGCCCCAATATCCTACATGAAGGTCAAAATTCATATGCTCAATCACTTCATGCATCTGAACTTCTTTAGGATATTCTATCTCCTTTCCGGTATATTTGTCTGTTTCCATACTTTTCCCATTGACAAGGCTTTTTAAGCCAATAAACTGAGCTGCTACTACATGATAAACCGTTGCAGAATCATTTCTTGGGATACTCATTCTGAACTGTTTTGCCTCAGGAAATTCTTTGAACTTTCCGTCTACAAAATCGGTATAGGACAAAGCTTTTTTCCCGGCATCAAATTTCGGCTCATACTTTTCTGCAATACGATGTGCATCTACAGCTCCGCCGAAAGCCTGCTGGGTAAGATTGGTCAAAACCTCATAAGCCATAATCAGTCCTGTGATGGTAATAAATACTGCCGGAAGCAATGAATAGAACCCAAAAACATTATGAAAATCGTAATTTTTCCTACGCCATTTTGTTCCTGATTTGATTTTAAAAGCAGTCGTTCTTGTGGTTTTATTCCATTTTTTAGGCCACCAAAGGATCAACCCGCCAATTAACTGGATAAAAAATATTACAGAAGCAATTCCTACTACGGTTTTCCCAAACTTCCCTGCCAGCAGCTGAGCATGAATATGGGCCACAACATAGAAAAATTCATAGCTCTTTGTAGAACCGATCACTTTTCCGGTGTAAGGATTAAGATAATGATAGGCAAATACACCTCTTGGCCCACGTTCTTTTTTCTTCGGTTTTTCTGCATTATCTGCATTTTTATCTTTAGGCGGTTTGGTTGCTGATGCCACTCTGAAGCTCCTGTCTGCTTCTTTGTAAGTATCAAAATAGAACGCTTTTCTATCTGGAACCTGCTGATGGAATTGAGCTAGTAATTCTTCAGGAGTCATTTTTCTGGTATCCGCAGGAACCTGGATGTATTTGGCACTTCCTCCGCACAGATCAATAATTTCGTCACAAAAGACAAATACAGTTCCCGAAAGAGTAACCGTCAGCACAATGATCCCGGAAACCAGTCCAAGCCAAAGATGCAGCCATCCGGTGATCCTTTTCGTAAGGGATTTCCCCTGCTTTTTTTTAGGATTAGTTTTTTTATTCTCCATATCTGTTTCTGTCATTCAAAAATATAATGGTTGAAAATACAAAGGCACAGCAGGATTTATAACGGCATGTATGTAAAGTGAAAAGAGTTATTCCTGCTGCCATTTACTTTAGCATATTCGAAGGCACAGAAATATTTGTTTATTATAAATCAAAGCGCTGCACCTTTGCGGTTTTCATCCTTATATTTTCGTTGAGATTATTTTTTGTTTTTTAGGGTATTAAAATTTGAATGCAAAATTGGCAAGGATTTCTCTTGGCTTCTGTGGCTGTCCGTAGAAGTTCCAATAGTTTTCATTCAGAGCATTATTCATTTTCAGGCCGATTCTGTATTTTTTCTTGTCATAGAAAATTGTAGCTCCTACGGTAGTATAAGAAGGAGCAAGGAAATGATTGGTAATGTTGATATACGTTTGGTCTACAAAATTAAATCCGGCTCCGAAACCAAGTCCTTCATACGCTCCATCCATAATTTTATAGCTTGTCCATAGATTGGCTACATGTTTTGGTGTCCACGCTATTCTTTTTCCGCTGTCTTTGCTTCGGTCATCGTATTTGTTATCGTTATATCCATATCCGGCAACAATATTCCATCCTTTGAAAGGGTTGGCAATGATTCCTATTTCCAGTCCCTGACTTTTAATATTACCATCCTGAATGCTTCCTATCCCGCCCGGATCTGCAACCAGTCTATTTTTAACATTAATATTATAATAGCTCACGGTTGTCAGTAATTTTTTATGAAAAAGATCTACTTTAAAACCTGTTTCAATCTGATTTCCCTGTTCCGGATCCCATTTTGTCAAAACACCCACTTCGTTAAGAGAAGGAGCATAATTTTTAAATCCATTTACATAATTGGCGAAGAATGAGATCTGATCTTTTACAATTTCATAGACCAATCCGAATTTTGGGGAAAACTGGGTCTGGCTGTATCCAGTAACTTTATTTTCAGGATATCCGTTTTTGGTTGAGATCTCAACACCATTGATGATGGTATCATCATTTTTATAGCTGTCTACTCTCAAACTTGCCATTACCAGTAAATTATCTGTGATATTTAAAACATCAGAGATATAACCGCTGATCGTTCTGAATGTTGTAATATCAGATTCGGTAGATTTTCTCTCCTTGTTCATAAATTTATTTCTCGAGATAGGATCCCACGCTGAAGAGCTGTCAAGATTTACTTTATCATAAGGCATGAAAACATTGCTGTATCCGTTGGCCTCATAATAAGGGAACTGATATTTCGTTCTTTGCTGGAAATAGTCTATTCCCACCACCAAACGGTTTCTTAAGCCACCTATTTTAAAATCTCCGGTAAAATTCTGCTGGATATTGTCTGTAGTCACTTTAAAGCTGTCGAAAGGGCGGATCATTCTTTCTACCTGATTATTATTCAGATATCTGAGCACTAAAAAGATAGACTCATTTTCATTGGCTTCACCTCTCTGGTAAGATGTTCTTGAAGTCCATTGATCGTTGAATTTGTGAGTCACCTCAGCCATCGTCACAAAGTTCGTTCTTTTGGAGCCGATATCATTACTTGTAAAAGCTCTTTTGTAGGCAACTTCCAGGTCTTTCATTGAATGTAAGGTCAATTTCTCTGAGTTTCTTACATAGGCATTCAATGTTTTATCCGGGGCATGGAATTCTGTATCAAGCGTTACTGTGGTTTTATCGCTTACTTTATATAAAACACTTCCGGAAAAGAACAATCCTTTGTTATAACCGGCATCCTGGAAAGAATCCTGAGAATATGCAGCGACATTGAATCTTGCCAATGCAGTTTTTTCTTTATTCAAAGGCGTGTTCACATCTGCTGTAATCCTGTTCATTCCCCAGCTTCCGGTGGTATAATTGATAATTCCTCCAAAGTTTTCCTGTGGTTTTTTAGTGACTATATTCACCACACCCCCATAGTTGGCCAATGTTCCTCCGAATAAGGTTCCGGATGGACCTTTAATTACTTCTACTCTTTCAATATTAGCGATTTCGGACTGTACTCTTGGGTTTTGAGTCAATCCGTTTCTAAAACTGGCATTTGAGCTGAAACCTCTCATGAAAATATCGTTTCCACTGTCGTTTACGCTGTTGCTTACCACAACTCCCGGCGCAGAAGCCATCGCTGTGTTGAAGTCCATAGCTCCCATTTCACTGATGATTTCTTTGGGAACAAGGTTGTAAACGGTAGGGTTTTCAAGATTTTCAAGAGGAAGCCTTGCTATAGATTCCGATTTTTTGGTTCTGTAATTGTGAGTTCCCTGGAGTGATACGGACTGGATTTCAGCCACCTTAATGGTATCCGTTTCCTGGGCACTCAGCATTGTTACGGCTAATAGAGCTGCAGAAATAATTGTTTTTTTCATGTTTATAATTAAGTTAGTTCTGCAAAATTATTTTATTTTTATTAATTCTAAATAAAAATATGATACATATCATAAAAATTACACTTTGAAACAGCCCATCATCAAAGGATTTATGAGATAAGAACTTATATCTGTTATTGATTATCTACTGTGAAATAGTATTTTCGATAACAGAATTTAGATTTTTCTTATCTTCTAATTTTATATATTTAGGGCATTATTGATTGGAATTTTCCAAAAAGGATTTGCCGTGGAAAAATGAATTTAAACTCTTTTAAACTTATTTTTTTTAAAAATGTTTCAGGAAATTTAAAATTTATAGAAAAAATGAATAACAACATTCAGGAAACCGTTCAGGATTTCCTTCAGCATCTTTCGGAGAGAAATCTAACAGAGTTAACCAATTTATTTTCTGACACTGTAGATTGGTATATACCTGGAGATGAAGAAAAAGCACCCTGGCTGGGAGTAAGAAGCAATAAACAGGAAGTATCTGACTTTTTTGAACTTTTATGGAAAAATACAGAACCCATTTTTGCTAAAATCGACCATATTTTCACTGATCATGAAAATGCTGTTATTACAGGAGAATTTGCAACGAAGATGCTTACAACAGGTAATATTACAGAGTCTTTATTCTGTATTCAGATGCGTATTCAGGATCATAAAATAATACGCTACAGATTATTGGAAGATAGTTTGGCAGTTTCAAAAGCTTTGGATAAATAATAAAGACCAGCAGTAAAAACATTGAAAAGCGAAAGATTTTTCTTTCGCTTTTATATAATGATCTAAAATTATCTTTTCTATATCACGGCAGCAGCCATCATCGACATGTAATAATTAGCACAGTGCAAAGCGTTAATTAAAACAATCTCTTTATCCGGAAACATTTCAAAAGCATCAGATGTTGTGATCTGATATTCATAATTCATGGAGGTCCATTTTAAATGAGGTTTTATGATCATAAGCTCCACTCCTTCCTGATCTGTAAGGACAAATGATTCTTTAAAGATGCCTCTGTGTTTAAAGAGATAGCCGTTTTTCACGCCGTCAAAATAAGTCTGCACCACGATTTCACCATTCCAGTTCATCCTGAACTTTAGAAGGACTCTTTCATGATCTTTCAGTTCAATAGTGGTTCCCCAAAAACCTTTTGGTTCCACCTGATAGTTCTGACCAGTTGCAATTTCAATAACAGCATTAAATTTAAACCAGCTTGTATAAGTAAGTTTTCCAATTAATGTCTCTTCTTTTGTGACTTCAAAAGATAAAGAATTGCTTGATTTTGCGTAATATTCTGCCATGGTTATATCTGGATTTGGTGAAGTTTTTATTAGTTTTTAAATAGTAATAACAGCCTGAATTTTAACGCTCTAATTTATAAATAATTCGGTAAACATAAATGCTTTTTTAAGATGTATGATAAAAATGATTGATAACTATTTGTATTTATTTTATTTCCTTTTATGAATTGCTTTCAAATCCTTATCAAGGGCAGTAATCTTATCTAAATTAAAAAACCTCATAGATTTCTGAAATCTATGAGGTTTGGAATATTGATTTTGGTCGAAATTACATCGTCTCCATTTTGAAGCTCATGCTTTCGATTACTTTTAGAATTGCTTCTACCGTATCCATTGAAGTTAAACAAGGAACACCGTTTTCTACGCTCATTCTTCTGATCTGGAATCCGTCTCTTTCTGCCTGCTTACCTTTTGTAGTGGTATTCACAACATACTGAACTTTTCCTTTCTGAATCAGGTCGATAAGGTTTACACTTTCTTCTCCGATTTTGTATCCTATTTTGCAAGGGATTCCTTTTTCCTCAAAGAACTTCGCAGTACCTTCTGTAGCCCAGATTCTGAATCCTACTTCATGGAATCTTGCTGCAAGAGCAGCAGCTTCTCCTTTGTGCTTATCTGCTACTGTGAAAAGGATAGAACCGTGCATCGGAACTTTTCTTCCTGCTGCTACCAATCCTTTGTAAAGTGCTTTCTCAAGAGTAGTATCTTTCCCCATAACCTCTCCTGTAGATTTCATTTCAGGGCCTAAAGAGATATCAACTTTCGTTAGTTTAGAGAAAGAGAATACCGGTACTTTTACAAATACTCCTTCTTTGTTTGGAACCAATCCGTTTTTATAGCCTAAGTCTTTCAGTTTTTGTCCTAAGATTGCCTTTGTTGCAAGATTAGCCATCGGAACTTCTGTAATTTTAGATAAGAAAGGAACAGTTCTTGAAGAACGAGGGTTTACTTCGATTACATATACATTTCCTTCAAAAAGAACGTATTGGATATTCATTAATCCGATAACTTTTAATCCTTTTGCCAATCTTTGTGTATAGTCTACCAAAGTATCAATTTCACTTTGAGAGATATTCTGTGGCGGATATACCGCGATTGAGTCTCCGGAGTGAACTCCTGCTCTTTCGATATGCTCCATAATTCCAGGAATCACTACTGTCTCACCGTCACAGATGGCATCTACTTCAATTTCCTTTCCTACCATGTACTTGTCTACCAATACAGGGTGTTCCGGGCTGGCTTCTACTGCATTTTCCATGTAGTGAGCCAGTTCTGCTTCTGCGTATACAATTTCCATTGCTCTACCTCCAAGAACGTAGCTTGGACGTACCAATACCGGGTAACCGATTTCGTTAGCAATTTTTATAGCTTCTTCTTTAGAAGTTGAAGTTCTTCCTTTTGGCTGAGGAATTCCCAGCTCCTGAAGTGCTTTTTCAAATTTATCTCTGTTTTCAGCTCTGTCAAGATCTTCCAGTGAAGTTCCTAAGATCTGTACTCCGTGAGAGGCTAATTTATCTGCAAGGTTGATCGCAGTCTGCCCTCCGAACTGTACTACTACTCCTTTTGGTTTTTCAAGCTCGATGATGTTCATTACATCTTCTTCTGTAAGCGGCTCGAAATAGAGTTTATCAGAGATAGAGAAGTCTGTAGAAACTGTTTCAGGGTTGTTGTTGATAATAATCGCTTCGTAACCCATTTCTTTAATTGCCCATACTGAGTGAACAGTTGCGTAGTCAAACTCAACTCCCTGTCCGATTCTGATAGGTCCGGAACCTAGTACGATGATCTTTTCTTTGTCTGAAACAACACTTTCGTTCTCTTCTTCGTAGGTTCCGTAGAAATAAGGTGTTTCACTTTCAAACTCAGCAGCACAAGTGTCTACCATTTTGAAAACCGGCATTATTCCGTTTTCTTTTCTGAAGTTGAAAATCTCACGCTCTTTTACATCCCAAAGAACTGCGATATTGATATCTGCAAAGCCTAATTTTTTAGCTTCGATTAATGTTTCTTTATCAAATTTGTTAGCAGCGATTACTTTTTCGAAGTCAACTAACTTTTTCAGTTTCCAGATGAAGAATTTATCGATTTTACTCCATTCTACAATCTGTTCCCAGTCGTACCCTCTTCTTAAAGCATCTCCAATGATGAATAGTCTTTCATCATCACATACTCTGATTCTTCTTTCAATTTCCTCAGCAGTAAGTGCCTCTGCTTGTTTTGTTTTTAATCCTAAATGCTTGATTCCTGTTTCTAATGAACGGATCGCTTTCTGTAAAGATTCTTCAAGATTTCTCCCGATGGCCATTACTTCACCAGTTGCTTTCATCTGAGTGGAAAGTCTTCTGTCTGCAGTTTCAAATTTATCGAATGGGAATCTTGGGAATTTTGTTACCACATAATCCAGTGCCGGCTCAAAACACGCGTATGTTTTTCCAGTTACCGGGTTCATGATTTCGTCAAGCGTTAGTCCTACAGCAATTTTTGCAGCGATCTTTGCAATCGGGTATCCTGTTGCTTTACTTGCTAAAGCTGATGAGCGGGATACTCTTGGATTTACCTCGATGATATAATATTCAAATGAATGTGGATCTAAGGCAAGCTGTACATTACATCCTCCTTCGATACCTAATGCTCTGATGATCTTTAAAGAAGCATTTCTCAGTAACTGATATTCTCTGTCTGAAAGGGTCTGAGAAGGTGCTACTACGATAGAATCCCCTGTGTGAACTCCTACCGGGTCAATATTTTCCATGTTACAAACCACAATGGCGTTGTCGTTTGCATCACGCATCACTTCGTATTCTATTTCTTTGAATCCAGCGATTGATTTCTCAATTAAGCATTGTGTAACCGGGCTATGCTTTAATCCTAATTCGGCAATTTCTTTCAATTCTATCTCATTGGAAGCAATACCTCCTCCTGTTCCCCCCATGGTAAAGGCAGGACGAACAATTACAGGATATCCGATATCATCTGCGAAAGCAAGTGCTCCTTCTACCGTATTAACGATATCAGATTCCGGAACCGGCTCATTCAACTCTCTCATCAACTCACGGAAAAGGTCTCTGTCTTCCGCTCTGTTGATTGCAGAAAGCTTTGTTCCCAGTACTTCCACTTTGCATTCTTCAAGAATTCCTGATTTTTCAAGTTCTACCGCCATGTTCAGACCTGTCTGACCTCCCAATGTTGGTAATAATGCATCCGGACGTTCTTTTCTGATGATGTGGCTTACAAACTGTAATGAAATCGGCTCGATATATACTTTATCAGCGATTTCCACATCCGTCATGATTGTTGCAGGGTTTGAGTTGATCAAAATTACCTTGTAGCCTTCTTCTTTCAAAGACAGGCAAGCCTGCGTTCCTGCGTAATCAAATTCAGCGGCCTGACCGATGATGATAGGTCCTGAACCGATTACTAAAATTGTTTTTATATCTGTACGTTTTGCCATTTTTCTTTTTTTATTAGAGTCAAGAACCTAGAGCCAAGAGCCAAGATTTCCAGACTTTATTTTAAATTATTTTTGAATGAATAAATCATTCTTTGAATTTCAGAAACTTCATTTAGTAAAGCGTTTACTTTTTCTTCAGATAAAAGATCTAACTCTTTCACCAAAATCAACTGAGTTTGCAATTCAAATGCAGAACCTAAAGCTATAGCAAGAAAATGATTAAACTCTTTATTGCTATTTCTTCCAGAACCTTCAGCAATATTAGACGGAATAGAAATAGTACACCTTCTAATCTGTGAAATTAAACCATACTTTTCATCACTACTGATCTCTGGGCAAATCATGTATATATTTTTTGCCAACACAATTGATTTTTGCCAGAAAAGTAATTTTTCAAAGTTATGCATATCCTTTTCTCTTAAGTCTTAAATCTTGATTCTAGGCTCTTGATTCTTGGTTCTTGGTTCTGTTATCTTACTTCTTAAAGTCCTCCATCATTTGAATGAACTCATCAAACAGGTAGTTTGCATCCTCAGGGCCCGGGCTCGCTTCAGGGTGATACTGAACTGAGAAACAAGGGTGGATTTTGTGTTTTAATCCTTCGTTTGTTCTGTCATTCAATGCGATGTGCGTTTCGATAAGGTCTGTTCCTTTTAAGCTTTCCTGATCTACAGCATATCCATGGTTCTGAGAAGTAATGGCGACTGTATTTTTCTCTAAATCCAATACCGGGTGGTTTCCTCCTCTGTGTCCGAATTTAAGCTTGAAAGTTTTCGCTCCACAAGCAAGACCAATTAACTGGTGCCCTAAACAAATTCCGAAGATGGGAACTTTACCTAATAATCCTCTGATCATTTCTAAAGCATGCGGTACATCTTCCGGGTCACCAGGACCGTTTGATAACATAATTCCGTCCGGATTCATCAACAGGATTTCTTCTGCTGTAGTATCCTGAGAAACCACAATGATATCACAGTTTCTTTGAGACAGCTCTCTGATAATTCCCAATTTTGCACCGAAGTCTACCAACACTACTTTGAAACCTCTGTTCGGGTTAGCATACGGTGTTTTTGTTGAAACCTCTTCTACCTGGTTGGTTGGAAAATTTGTTGATTTCAACTCAGAAGCTACTGCAGTTTCATCTGCATCAGCATTTACAATCTTACCTTTTACTACTCCATGGTTACGAAGAATTCTTGTCAGTCTTCTTGTGTCGATTCCTGAAATTCCTGAAAGGTTTTTCTTTTTAAATAGTTCATCTAAAGTAATCTGAGTACGGAAATTGGAAGGAAGATCGCACAATTCTTTTACGATAAGTCCTTTGATAGCCGGCTCAATACTTTCATAATCATCACGGTTAATACCATAATTTCCGATAAGCGGATAGGTCATACAAACTATCTGACCGCAATACGACGGGTCAGAAATCAATTCCTGATATCCTGTCATTCCGGTATTGAAAACTACTTCCCCTGCAGTTTCCAATTCTGCTCCGAAACCTTCTCCATGAAACACTTCACCGGACTCCAGTATTAATTTTTTCTTCATTTTAAACTTTTATCTCTTATTATTTTATTTATATGTCATTAACAGACCGCCCTTACAGGGCTTGGATGATCTATATCCTTTTTTTCTTCTATGGGTTTCACCCATTGCTATTAACAGACCGCCTCTACGAGGCTTGGATTATATATCCTTTTTTGCTTTTATTAGGTTTTGCTTTTATATTAGCAGACCGCTATTTAGCCTTTAACCTGGTTCTTTTACCTTTTCTTCTTATTTAAAGGTAAACCCTTTCTCTTCCAATGCTTCTTTCAAAATGGCCATTCTGGCGAAAACACCGTTTTCCATTTGTTTAAAGATTCTTGATCTTTTGCATTCTACAAGGTCTGAATCTATTTCTACTCCTCGGTTGATAGGCGCCGGATGCATAATGATTGCTTCTTTTTTCATAGCTTTCTCTCTTTCTTTGGTCAGCCCATATCTTTTATGATATTCTGAAGCAGAGAAACTCATGGCAGCATCGTGTCTTTCATGCTGGATTCTTAATAACATCAGAACATCTACTTCAGCAATCAGCTCATCAACCGACATATAAGTTCCATTGATCAGCGCTCCTTCATCAAACCACTGTTCAGGTCCTGAGAAATATACTTTAGCACCTAGTCTTCTTAATGCTTCTGCATTGGAGTTGGCAACACGGCTGTGTTTTACGTCTCCTACAATTCCTACCTTTAATCCTTCAAACTTTCCGAATTCCTGATAGATCGTCATCAGATCCAGCATACACTGTGAAGGATGGTTTCCTGTTCCGTCTCCTCCGTTGATCACAGGAATCTTAATATTTTTCAGTTCTTCGAAGTATCTGTCTTTCTTATCACGAATTACCACAAGGTTTACTCCTATACTTTCAATGGTCTTTACTGTATCATAAAGGCTTTCCCCTTTGTTTACCGAACTGTGTGATGCATCAAACGGAACTATCTGAAGTCCCAGTTTTCTTTCTGCAAGATCAAAACTTGTTTTCGTTCTTGTACTGTCTTCGAAGAAAAGGTTTGAGCAAAAAACTTCTCCTTCAATTTTAGCAGTTTTACCGTTCGCAAAAGCCAGCGCTTCTGTCAGTATACTGTTGATTCTCTCGGTGCTTAGTTCTGTAATCGTAAACATAATTCTTATTTTTGGGCATAAAAAAAGCGAAGACAACAATCTTCGCTAATAACAATAAATATCGTAAAGGGCGCTTTCGCCCGGTAAATCTAATGATATAAATGCTTTTTTATTCATTAGGTGCAAAGATACAACAATTTTATGAACCTACAAAAACAAAGTTTAAAATAAATTAAAAACCTCAGTATTTCCTTATTCTCATTTTAAATTAATATTTTTGTTACAACTCAATTTATTTTATGGATTTAAAAGACAAAATGATTCTCAGCATTATTCAGGAAGATTCCACTTTATCGGTTAAAGAAATTTCCGAAAAAATTGGTCTTACCTTTACTCCTACGTATGAACGAATCAAACAATTGGAGAAACATGGGATCATTCAGAAATATGTAGGACTTTTAAGCCGTGAAAAACTGGGGTTAAATATTGTAGTCTACTGTAATGTCCGTCTCAAGGAACAATCCAAGAAAGTATTGGAAACCTTTGAAAATCATATTGGAAAATATGATGAGGTACAGGAAATCATCAGTCTTTCCGGAGAGTACGACTATATGCTGAAGATCATTGCCAAAGATATCAATTCGTATAATGAATTTGCTGTGAATGTTATCTCAAACATTCCTAATATCGGGCAATACCACAGCTCAATTGTGCTTCACGAAGTAAAAAAATCTACTAAGTTTAAAATTGACCTGGAATAATCATTTTATTTTTAAACCAAAACTGATTTAAACTTCTTGCTGAAAATCTTTGATTTTCCTCGCGCCTTAAAAATAATATACACATTATCATTTTGCGCCTTTGCGTTTACCAACACTCTTTCCTTTCCAATCTCTTATTTTGTTAGAAAACGCAAAGACGCAAAAGAAATTACCTAACTTTATGTTTCAAGGCGCAAAGATTTTATCTCCGATAAAATTTTACCAGCATATTTAATCTCAATTTCCAACCATAGCCAGTATTAAAGATCAATCATCAAATTCAAAGAGCAGAGTAAAATCCAGCCATTAAGATCACTTAAGCAGATAAGATTTATAAGATTAAGGCTTTCACAACGAAAAGGCAGCAGGCTAAAATAATTTAGAGATTCTACTGATTTTTGCTTAAGTTTTATGATCTTAATGACTCAGATTCTAACCCAATAATTTATTTTTCAGTTTATTGAACTGATATTCTATTTTATCCAGACAAAGATTTCCGATACTTCCCTGATGGGTATGTTCAAGGTTTCCGGGTTCAAATTCAAACGCGTTATTTTCAATCTCCTGCCCTATTTTCACATAAGCGTCACGGAATGAGCTTCCGTTTTTCACTTCTTCATTGATCTTTTCTACACTGAAAAGGTATTTGTACTTTTCATCTTCCAGAATTCCGTCTTTCACCTGAATATTAGGTAAAGTATAGCTTAAGATCTCCAGACACTCTTTCAGGGAATCAATAGCTGGGAAAAGAATTTCCTTGGTCAGCTGCACATCTCTGTGATATCCTGAAGGCAGATTGTTGGTCAATAAAATAAGTTCGTTCGGAAGTGACTGAATTCTGTTGCATCGCGCACGAACCAACTCGAAAATATCCGGATTCTTTTTATGAGGCATAATACTGCTTCCTGTGGTAAATTCCTTTGGGAAACTGATAAAATCAAAGTTTTGGTTCAAGTACAAACATACATCATAAGCAAATTTCCCAAGCGTTCCCGCTAAAGTAGCCATTGACATTGCCAGCATTTTTTCTGATTTCCCACGGGTCATCTGAGCGTATACCGAGTTGTAGTTCATTGACTGGAACCCTAAATTATAGGTTGTACTTTCACGGTTGATCGGAAACGAAGAACCGTAACCCGCTGCTGAACCCAATGGATTCTTATTAATGATATTCTTTACTGAAAACAGCATTTCCACATCATCCAAAAGGGCTTCTCCATAAGCCCCGAACCACAATCCGAATGAAGAAGGCATCGCAATCTGCAAATGGGTATATCCCGGAAGCAGAACATTTTTATGCTGATCTGCCAATTGAATTAAAATCTGGAAAAACTCATCGGTAAGAGCCGTAATCTCACGGATCTCATCCAATAAATATAATTTAATATCGAGTAAAACCTGATCATTTCTAGATCGTGCCGTATGAATTTTCTTTCCTGTATCTCCTAATTCTTCTATTAAGATTGCTTCTACCTGAGAATGGATATCCTCAGCTTCTTTATCAATTTCAAAACTACCGTCTTCAATTTTATTTAAAATACTATTTAAAACAGATAACATCTGCTCTGATTCTTCCTGGGAAATAATCCCGGTTTCTGCTAACATTTTGCAATGTGCCATAGAACCTTTGACATCATATTTGGCCAAACGTTCGTCAAAGTCAAGATCTTTCCCAACGGTAAAATTATTGACTAATATATTGGTGGCAAGGTCATCCTTCTGCCATATTTTTTTCATATTTAATTGTCTATTTTTTAAAAATCATATGCAATCACCACTTCTATCTGCTGTATTACCAGAAAAATTCGTTGGTAGTGATTTCATAATCCCTGATTTAAAATACTGATTGATTTTGACATGCCCGGCAAGGCAATCCTTATTACTATTAACTATAAAAAAACATTTCCTTATGTGAAGCTTTCATTTCTAATTTTCTTTTTTGCATAAATCTTATTAAAAACTAAACTTCGTGCCTGCCGGGCGGAGTCAAAACATATATTGAGCTGGAAACCCGAAGCTGAAGGCCGGAAGCGAACTACAAACTAACTGTAATAACGTCCATCTTCCTGCTTCCTCTTCCATTCCTTATAACACTTTTTCTAAAATTCTGATGTAGATTTCTATTCCTTCTTCTATTTCTTGGATATAGATAAATTCATCTGCAGTGTGAGAGCGCCTACTGTCTCCGGGGCCTATTTTCACGGATGTACATGGAATAATAGCCTGATCCGAAGATGTTGGAGAACCATATGTTGTCCTTCCTATTTCAAGGCCTGCTTTCACAAACGGATGATCCATTTCAATTTTTGAAGAATTCAGTCTGAACGATCTTGCCGTTAAAGTAGATTTCATCTGAGACTGAATAATTTCAAATGCTTCCTGATTGGAATATTCATCCGTCACCCTTACATCCAGTGTAAAATTGCATGATTCGGGAACAACGTTATGCTGTACTCCTGCATGAATTCCTGATAAAGTAACTTTAACCTCTCCCAGGTATTCTGAAACCTTTGGAAATCTGAAGGCTAAAATATTCCGGAGATCCTCCATACATTTTACAATCGAGTTGTCATTATTCGGATGAGCGGCATGAGAAGGAGTCCCTTTCATTTCTCCATCAATCACAAGAAGTCCTTTTTCTGCAATCGCCAGATTCATCTGCGTGGGTTCTCCTACAATGGCGAGTTCTACGTTGGGTAGCTGCGGAAAGAGTGCCTCAATTCCATCAAATCCTGAAATCTCCTCCTCTGCCGTCAAAGCAATCACTAAATTATATTTTAAATCTTCTTTATCATAAAAATGTAAAAAAACCTGTGCCATGGAAACCAAAGAAGCTCCCGCATCATTGCTTCCCAACCCAAACAGTTTGCCCTCTTTTTCAACAGGAACAAACGGATCAAGTGTATACGCCTTGTTAGGCTTTACCGTATCATGATGGGTATTGAGTAAAACGGAAGGTTTAAATACATCGAAATGTTTATTCACTGCCCAGATGTTGTTTTTAAAACGTTTCGTAGGAATCTGATGCTTTTTAAAAAAATTCTCAATTTCCACCGACGTATTGAATTCATCTTTGCTGAATGAAGGAATCTCAATCAAATTTTTAAGTAATCCGACCGCGTTGTTTAACAACTCTTCTTTATTATAAACAGATTTCAGTTCCTGCATGGTGATTTTCTATATGGTTTTTCAGTTCTGTTTCCTTGATGAGAAACACTTTTTCTACATTATTTTTTATCGCTCCCAGAGCATTTTCAAGTTTGGGTAAAATCCCTTTGTGAAGTTTTCCTTCTTCTTTTAACACCGTAAAATCTTCCTCAGTAACACTTCTGATCACTGATTCCGGATCATCCACATCCTCCAAAACACCTTCTTTATCAAAACAATACAGCAATTCAACTTCATATTTCTCTGACATGGCCTGCGCCATTACAGAAGCAATGGTATCTGCATTGGTATTGAAAAGATTTCCTTTTCTATCATGGGTAATCGCTGAAAATACCGGAATAAGATCCAGTTTGATCAATTTTGAAACCAGCTTCCTGTTTACGCTTTTCTTTGTGATATCTCCTACAAATCCAAAATCTATTTCAGGATGTTCCCTTTTTTTAGCTTTGATTAAGTTTCCGTCTGCTCCGGAAAACCCTATGGCATTGCACTTTTTCTGCTGCAGTTTTTCAACAATATTTTTATTGATTCCTCCCGCATATACCATGGTTACAATATCCAGTGTTTCTTTATCTGTAATCCTCCTGCCATTGATCATTTTCTGCTCGATGCCGAGTTTATCTGCCAGCGTTGTAGCCAATTTACCTCCACCATGTACAAGGATCTTCTTTTCCTGAATTTCAGAAAATTGTTCTAAGAATTGGGTTAATAATTCCTCATCATCAATTAAAGCTCCGCCTATTTTTATGATGTATAATTTTTCTTTCATTGTAAACATTTTGAAGTCCTTACTCTTTTCTGTTCTTATCAAAGATTAAAACCGTGACAGGGATCAAGATTCTGGATTGAAAAAATTATCAGGCATTCAGCTCATCTAAAATTTCACTGAAAACAGCCTGTGCAGAGAAAATCCGGTTTTTTGCCTGTTGATAGATGATAGAATGATCTCCATCCATTACTTCATCACTCAGCTCCACATTACGGCGAACGGGAAGACAGTGCATCACTTTCGCATCATTGGTAAGCGTTAATTTTTCATTGGTAAGCATCCAGTCTCCCTTCACTTCAGGCATTGCTGCATAGTCATCAAAAGAAGACCAGTTCTTTACATAAATGAAATCAGCATCTTTTAAAGCTTCATCCTGATTATGGATTATTTTTACATCTTTGGTGAAGTTTTTATCCAGATCATATCCTTCCGGATTGGCAATCACCAGTTCCACATCCATTTCCTGCATCCATTCTGCAAAAGAATTTCCAACGGCGTGTGCAATAGGTTTGATGTGCGGCGCCCAGGTCAATACCACTTTTGGTTTATAGTCTTTCTCCCAGTTTTCTGTAATGGTAATACAGTCTGCAAGGCTTTGCAGCGGATGACGTGTTGCAGACTCCAATGAGATCACAGGCACTTTTGCATGTTTTTCAAACTGGCTCAAGATACTTTCGTTCACATCATCTTCTTTGCTCTTCATTCCTGCAAAACAACGTACTGCGATAATATCACAATATTGATTCAGGACTTCGATAGCATCTTTGATGTGTTCTACAGTATCTCCGTTCATTACAGCTCCATCAGCAAATTCAAGATTCCAGGCTTCCTGCGCAGCGTTTAATGTTAATACATTTAAACCGAGGTTTTGAGCTGCAATCTGACTACTGAGACGGGTTCTCAAACTTGAATTTAAAAATACAAGTCCAATTGTTTTTCCTTTTCCTTTTTCCGTTTCGGTAAGGGGATCTGCTTTTATCTGTAAAGCTTTTTTTATGATTTCCTGTAAGTTTTCTACATCACTTACAGAGGTAAATTTTTTCATTTTAAATTGATTTTAAAGATTTTGTTTTTTAATCCTTTAGCTTCCTTCCAATACTGTTTTCAAAGCATTGATGAAAAGATCAGTTTCCTCTTTTTTGATATTGAGTGCCGGAAGAATCCTCAACACTGTTTTATCATTTGAGTTTCCTGTGAAAATATGATGATCGAACAATAAGCTTTTCCTTATTTCTGAGCAATCTCCGTCGAGCTCTATTCCAATCATCAATCCTTTCCTTCGGATGGATTTAATATGAGGTAAATCTTTAATTTCATTTTCAATATACTCGCCCATTTTCTGAGCATTTTCGATAAGATTTTCATCTTTCATTACATCCAGAACAGCAATGGAAGCGGCACAAGCCAGATGATTCCCCCCGAATGTAGTTCCCAGCAAACCGTTGCTTGCCTGGAATTTAGGATGGATCAAAACTCCACCTACCGGGAAACCATTCCCCATTCCTTTTGCTGTAGTAATAATATCCGCCTGAACATCAAACTCCTGATGCGCAAAGAAATAACCGCTTCTTCCGTATCCGGATTGTACTTCATCCAAAATAAGAACAGCATCATATTTTTCACACAGTTCTTTAATTTTAGATAAAAATTCCGGTGTAGGGATCATAATTCCGCCTACTCCCTGAATTCCTTCAATGATGACAGAAGAGATCTCACTTCCGTACTTCTCAAAAGTCTCTTCAAGCTGCTGTATATCATTCCATTCTGATTTGATGAATCTTTCTGAAAAGTTAACCGGAGCTACAATTTTTGGATTGTCTGTTACTGAAACAGCCGCCGAAGTTCTTCCGTGAAATGAACCTGAAAAATACAGCACTTTGCTTTTTCCATTATGAAAAGAAGCCAGTTTCAATGCATTTTCATTGGCTTCCGCTCCTGAATTACACAAGAAAAGGTTATAATCTTCATATCCTGAAAGTTTTCCCAGCTTTTCCGCCAGCTCAGTCTGTAATTCGTTCTGAACGGAGTTGGAATAAAAAGATATTTTTTCCAGTTGATCTTTCAGCTTATTCTGATAATACGGATGGTTATGACCAATGGAAATTACAGCGTGACCTCCGTAGAAATCAAGATATTTTTCACCTTTGTCATCCCAAAGGAAAGATCCTTGTGCCTTAACCGGATTTATATTGAATAATGGATATACGTTGAATAAATTCATTTTTTTGTTGCTAGTTGTTAGTTGATGGTTGAAAATTTACAGGTCCAAATAGTTATTCTTTATACTATTGCAACCTATTATCTGCAACCTTCTACCTCATTAATACATTTTACCTTAGAATGCTATTGGTTTTAAGTTTAATCCTGCATTTTCGTCCCAGTTCATGGCCAGATTCATATTCTGTACTGCCTGCCCTGAAGCTCCCTTTAACAAATTGTCAATCGCTGAGTGAATAACGACAACATTTCCACTCTTTTCGATCTGAATCACACAGCGATTGGTATTGACAACCTGCTTTAAATCAACTGCCTTCCTACTTACCGTAACGAAAGGCTCCTCCGCATAAAAATCCTGATACAATTGTTCTATTTCCTCCAGCATCAAATCCGTCTTCATGGTGGAACTTGTAAAAATTCCTCTTGCAAAATCTCCTCTCCAGGGAACAAAATTCAGGTTTACTTCTTTATTATTAAATGAAATCAGCTGTTGTAAAATCTCATCTACATGTTGATGTGTTAAAGTTTTATAAGCTGAAACATTATCATTTCTCCAGGTAAAATGAGTTGTTACCTGCAAAGACTGTCCAGCTCCCGTAGAACCTGTAATCCCTGTAGTAAAAACTTCATTTAACACTTTTTTTTCTGCTAATGGCAGTAAAGCCAACTGAATTGCTGTAGCAAAACATCCCGGGTTCGCAACACTTCTTGCCCCCGCCAGTTGTTTTTTATTGATTTCAGGCAATCCGTAGATAAAATTTCTATTTCCAAAATTTCCTTCTAAACGGAAATCATTTCCGAGATCAATCACCAGCGTTTCATCTTTTACAGGATTTTGAGTTAACCAGTTTTGACTTTCTTTATGAGGAAGACACAGAAAAAGAATATCTACATCTTCGGGTTTATCTGTCAAAACCATTTCACAAACCGTCGTTAAATCCGGGTACAGATCCGAAATTGGTGTTCCCGAATTCGAACGACTATATAAAAAACTCAATGTCACATGGGGATGAAAAGCCAGTAAGCGTATCAGCTCACTTCCTGTATAACCGTTGGCACCAATTATTCCTACTGTTTTCTTCATTTTGATTCTGACAGAATTTCATTCTGCCTTACATTAATTTTCCTTTCGGAACTCATTGATATTCTGGTTAATCTGATGGTATATATTTAAGGAATTACTTACAATCTTTGTATATCCTTTCACATCGTCGCCTGTCCATGCTCTGTTAGCCTCTCCATAACTTCCGAATTTATCAGACATCAGGTCATGATCAGATTCAATTCCGTTAAGAATAAATCTGTATGGATAAAGAGTTACAAACACTTTTCCACTGACTGTTTTCTGAGAATCCGTCAGAAAAGACTCTATATTTCTCATCACAGGATCCAGGAATAGCGCTTCATGAAGCCAGTTTCCATACCAGTCGGATAACTGAGACTTCATCATTTGCTGATATTTTGAAAGCGTATGCTTCTCTAGTAAATGATGTGCCTTGATGATCACTGATGCTGCAGCGGCTTCAAATCCCACTCTTCCTTTAATCCCAACAATCGTATCTCCTACATGAACATCGCGGCCTATTCCATAAGCTGAAGCTAATTCTTCTATTTTTTGAATCGCATATACGGAATGTTCAAAGTTTTCTCCATTCACTCCTATTACCTCTCCGTTTTTAAACTCAATCTCCAGTTCTGAAGGCTGGGTTTCTTTAATCTGAGATGGAAACGCTTCTTCTGGTAGATAGTTTCTTGAAGTCAAAGTTTCTTTTCCTCCTACTGAAGTTCCCCAAAGTCCTTTATTTACGGAATATTGTGCTTTATGGAATTCCATTTCATAACCATGATCTTTTAAGAACTCAATTTCTTCTTCACGGGACAGAGCCATATCGCGGATAGGTGTAATAATTTCAATATCCGGGCACATTACCTGGAAAATCAAATCAAAACGGACCTGATCATTTCCGGCTCCGGTACTTCCGTGAGCAATAGCATCTGCTTTTACTTCAATCGCATATTTTGCAATTTCCTGCGCCTGAATCGTACGCTCAGCACTTACAGAAAGAGGATAGGTATTATTCTTCAATACATTCCCAAAAATCAGATATTTCACACATGAATTATAGTAATCCTCCTGAGCGTCCACACACCTGTAATCTTTTACCCCAAGGTTTAAAGCTTTTCTTTCCAGTTCTTTTTCCTCTTCTTTTGAAAAACCTCCGGTATTTACAGTAACTGCATACACATCATACCCTAATGTTTCACTAAGATATTTTACACAGTAGGAAGTATCTAAACCTCCGCTAAACGCTAAGATGACTTTCTTTTTCATCTGGACTCTTTTTATTTTTTTTAGTTGTCAAATGAAACTCATCAAGGGATTTTTGTACAGAATACTCAAAATCCGATTGGTTCGTTTCATCATATTTATTATCAGGCTGGTTATTCACCCCCTCTTTTTTTTTATCATTTTCAGGAACAAACAACATGGCTGTACATAAACAGTTTTTACGTTCCTTCATCATTAAAATCTCATAGTTCACACAGTTTTTGCAGCCGTTCCAGAATTCTTCATCCTGAGTCAGTTCAGAATAAATTACTGGTTTATATCCTAAATCACTGTTGATTTTCATTACTGCCAAACCTGTTGTCAATCCGAACACTTTAGCTTCCGGATATTTATCTCTAGATAATTGGAAAACCCTCTGCTTGATTTGAGTTGCCACGCCCCCGTTCCTGAATTTCGGAGACACAATCAATCCCGAATTGGCCACAAACTTCCCATGTGACCAGGTCTCTATATAACAGAAACCTACCCACTCACCATTTTCAGTGGCTACCACAGCATTGCCTTCCGAAATCTTCTTACTCAAATATTCTATGGAACGTTTTGCGATCCCCGTTCCTCTGCGCTGTGCAGAATCATACATTTCCTGCTGTATTTCACTCACATACATTAGATGTTCGCATGAGGAAATTTCTATTTCCATTTATTTATCTAATTTTTTTGGCAAATTTAAAATATAATTTCTTTAAAATCCAAATAAAAAAGATATTTTTTTTGTTTTAAAATTTTATACAGGTAAAATTATCTTTATACAAAAATATACATTTGCTAATTTATTATATATTTGCTAAAATAATATAGTTATGGAAAATACCTGTCCTAAATGCAACAGCACCAAAGTGGTAAAAAGCGGGATCATCAATGAAAAGCAACGCTTCCACTGCAAAGACTGCAACTATTATTTTACCGTTAAAAAATTAGGAAAACAGATTGATGATTATTATGTCACCAAAGCGCTTCAGCTATATCTGGAAGGACTTAGTTATCGTGAAATAGAAAGAATTATCGGAGTTTCTCACGTGACTATAAGCTCATGGATTAAAAAATACAATATTACTAGACCCCCCCACTCCGAGTTCCACCCTGTTTATAAAATACTAAAGCAGAATGAACTTATTGAGTATATCGCTCAGGAAGACAACATTAAAAATTCAGGGATAATCATTACTCAGTTTGCTGATAAGTACATGCTGATCAAGTGGGAAAGGTTTAAAAAATAGTGCGGGATGCGGGGTGCGAGTTACGGGATATAAAATACGAAATAACATACTAAGCACCAACGATCCATGAATCCCAGGCATTGAATCTTGTACCTGGCAACACGGATCGCAAAACCCGGATCCCGGAACTCGAAACTCATAATCTAACAAATCATAACTATAGTATTACCACTAATATATATTAAATTTTCGTAACTAAATTATTAATTACAATTTGGCTTTCACAAAAAACAACGCCAAAAATTGATAATTTATGAAGAAATTACTTACATTTATTGGAGTAGCCTTAATCAGCAGTTCCGTATACTCTCAAGGTTCTCCTGATTATGGCAATGGCTTAAAAATAAACCTCAACCCGGACGGTGATAAATTTGTCCGCTTTATTTTATGGGACCAGCTTTGGCTGAGAAATACCTCTATGAATCCCGGAAGTATGGTAGGCAGTGAGCCCACAGACAACTCCTGGAGTATAGGAAACAGACGATTACGTGCTTTAGCCTATGCACAGGTCTCTAAAAGATACATGATTCTCCTTCATTTCGGAATCAACAACCAGACCTTCATTAATGGTGGGGCCACAGGCACTTCCGGCACAGGAGGTTACGGAAATGGAAAGAAAACCCAGTTATTTTTTCATGATGCCTGGAACGAATATGCAGTTATTTTACCTGGAGAAGCAGGGAAATTCAGTTTATCTTTAGGAGCAGGGCTACATTATTATATGGGACTTTCCCGTATGACAATGGCTTCTACGCTCAATTTCCTCACTTTAGATTCTCCTGTTTTTTCATGGCCACTGATTGACAACTCTGATCAATTTGCAAGACAACTCGGCATGTTCGCGAAAGGTAAATATGGCAAACTGGAATACCGTTTCAGTTTAAATAAACCCTTTGCCACAGATCTTATCCCCGTGAATGTGACAGATCCTTCAAAAGCTGTTGCGGTAGACAACAATGGAAATCCCAGTTTTTCCAAAGCAGGATATGTGGAATATCAGTTTCTGGATGAGGAATCCAATACACTCCCATACAAAGTAGGATCTTATCTGGGAACGAAGAAAGTCTTCAATGTAGGAGCCGGCTTTTATCATCAGGCAGACGGAACAAGAACTTCCGTGAATTCCAACATTGAGAAGCATGACATTACTCTTTTTGCCGTAGATGCTTTTGCAGACATTCCTTTGGGAGAAGCGAAAAACAAAATGGCCGTTTCCGCCTATGCCGGATATTACAATTATAATTTCGGTCCAAACTATGTAAGAAACCTGGGAACAATGAATATCGCAGCTTCAGATCCTAATTTTATAGGGAATAAAGCAATCGCAGGACCAGGAAACCTGCAACCGACCATCGGAACAGGTAATATTATCTACGCACAGGCTGGTTTACTATTACCAAGCCAGGCAGAAAAACCAAAAATCAGAATACAGCCTTTTGCAGCGTATACTCACAAAAGCTTTGAGGCTTTCGATAAATCTTCGTCCCAGTTTGATGTAGGAGCCAATTGGTTCATAGATGGACATCATGCAAAAATCACGACCCAATATTCAACAAGACCGGTCTATACCAATCCTACGGAAAGCCCTTCTTCGAAAGGAGAATTTATTGTACAGTTTCAAATCTATCTATAGAACATTACTCACTATCCTATTCCACTAACATCAAAAACTAATCAATATGAGCGAAAATCATCACGAAAGCTACGAAAATATGACCGACAGGCAGAAAAACCGCACCATATGGAGTGTTATCACTGCCTCTTCACTCGGCACCCTGATAGAATGGTACGACTTCTATATCTTCGGAAGTTTAGCCATTGTTTTAGCTACTAAATTTTTTCCTGCAGATAACCCTACCGCAGCGTTTTTATCTACTCTGGCTACTTTTGCTGCCGGATTTGTTGTAAGACCTTTCGGAGCTTTATTTTTCGGAAGACTGGGAGATATTATCGGGAGAAAATACACTTTTCTTGTTACTTTACTGATCATGGGATTTTCTACTTTCCTGATCGGGTGTATTCCAAGCTATAAAACCATCGGGTTTATGGCACCGGTTTTAGTATTAATTTTAAGATTACTTCAGGGACTTGCCCTTGGCGGTGAATACGGAGGTGCTGCCACTTATGTTGCAGAATATGCCCAACCTCACCGAAGAGGCTACTGGACTTCCTGGATTCAGACTACCGCAACAGCAGGACTTTTCATTTCACTGATCGTCATTCTCATCACAAAATCAACCCTGTCAGCAGAAGAATTTGACAACTGGGGATGGAGAGTTCCTTTCTGGATCTCGATTCTGATGGTTGCCGTTTCCTATGTCATCAGAAAGAATATGAAAGAATCGCCTCTTTTTGCTAAGGCTAAGAGCGAGGGGAAAACTTCTAAAAACCCTTTAAAAGAGAGTTTCGGGAACAGATACAACTTTAAGTTTGTATTATTAGCTTTATTCGGAGCAGCAATGGGACAAGGCGTCATCTGGTACACAGGACAGTTCTACGCTATGAGTTTCCTTCAAAAGGTAATGAATGTAGAATCTGCACAGGTGGATTCATTGATGGCTACCGCTTTATTTTTAGGAACACCTTTCTTTGTATTTTTCGGATGGCTGTCTGATAAAATCGGGAGAAAAGCAGTGATGATGACCGGAATGTTAGTCGCTATTCTTGCTTACAGACCTATTTATGACAGTATGTTCAAAAGTGTAAACCTTGAAAGCAAAACCGTTGCCGCCAATGGAATCACAGAAAAAAGAACCGCTAAAATCCATAGTGATATTGCTACGGACAGCCTGGTTACTTTTCATAAAGAAACTCTTTACACGGACGGCACTCTGATCAAAAAAGACAGTATCGTTCACTGGTCGCCTGCAGGAATTGTCATGAAAGACGGAAAAGCGGAGGAGCCAAAATTATCAACTTCTGTAAAATTGAGCGATGACACTAAATGGTATCTGGTGTTCCTTGTATTTATCCAGGTCATATTTGTAACCATGGTATATGGGCCTATTGCTGCTTTCCTTGTTGAAATGTTCCCTGTAAGAATCCGCTATACCTCAATGTCGTTACCTTATCATATCGGAAACGGGGTATTCGGAGGCCTTCTTCCGGCCGTAGCGACTTATCTTGTAACCACTGGAAAAGATGCAGGACATGCAACATGGTATCTTGAAGGATTATGGTATCCGATTGGAGTGGCTACGATATGTCTCATCATCGGATTGTTTTATCTTAAAAATAAGAACAACAATCTTCACGATTAGGCACTGAATCACTCAAATTTTTATTAATTTTAAAACTACTAAAATGAACGGACTAAAAAAAATATTAGGCATTCTCTGGATCGCCATTGCGGTGATTGTAGGATATTTCGGAATTACGGTATTGGGAATCCCCAAAATCGCATCCGGAAAACAGGAAGACCTGGTTTTTGGCATTATCATCCTTTTTGTACTGATGCCGATAATTTCAGGCGGAATGGCCATTTTCGGTTATTATGCCTTAAAAGGAGAATATTCTGACGATAAAATTTAAAAACAATATAAAACAGATAATTGATGAATGCGGCATTCATCAATTATCTTTTACCAGTAATCATTTATGAAAAAGAGACACGAGCAAAAACTTATCATACTGAGCGTAGGACTTATGATCGCTTTCAGCATTCCTATTTCATTGCTATTCAACAATGACAGGGAAGTTTTGGGCTATCCTATGATTCTGATCTACCTGTTCGCAGTCTGGATGATTTCCATTGTGATTTCTTTTGTCATTATAAAAAGGCATGATGAGTAGTTTCGCATTATTTTTTGTTGTTCTGTTTTACCTTGCCCTTCTTTTCTTAGTTGCTCATCTGGCAGAGAAGAAAAGGAGTAAACTATGGATCAACAATCCTTACATCTACGCCCTGTCTCTTGCGGTATATTGTACTGCGTGGACGTATTATGGAAGCATTGGTGTGGCAGCTACCAGCGGATTAAACTATCTGCCGATTTACATTGGCCCTATTATGATCATTCCGGCATGGATCTACATCAATACCCGGATTGTGAGAATTTCAAGAGTCAATAAAATAAGCAGCCTTGCCGATTTTATCTCATTAAGATATGGGAACAGCAGAAGCCTGAGTGCTATTATTACAGTAGTCTGTCTTTTGGCTATTGTTCCTTATATCGGGCTGCAGATCAAAGCCATTTCGGAAACATTCCATCTGGTGACGGAAACACCGATGTCGAAAGATATCCTGACTGATAACGCTACTTTTGTGGTGGTTTTAATTGCCTTATTTTCCTCTTATTATGGAACACGATATGTAGATGCTTCGGAAAAACGTCTGGGAATTATCTCTGCTATCGCCCTGGAAAGCTTTTTAAAACTATTCTTTATTATTATTCTCGGACTTTTCGTGATTTATTATGCCTTTGATGGATTCTCAGATATCTATGAGAAGGCCAGCAAGTTTGAAGATTTTAAAGAAAAAAACACTTTCAACGGGATTGAAGGTGCCATGAACTGGATGATTTTGTGTATGATTTCCGCTACGGCGATCTGTATTCTTCCGAGACAGTTTCACACCGCCATTGTCGAAAACAGACAGGAAAAACATATCAAAACAGCGATCTGGTTTTTTCCCCTTTACCTTTTAATCTTCACCGTATTTATTTTTCCGATTGCCTGGGGAGGAAGGCTGATTTTCGACGGACAGAAAGTAAACCCTGAGTTCTACTCTATCCTGATTCCGCAGCATTTTGGTAATACCTTAATCACAGTGCTTGTTTTTCTTGGAGGATTGAGCTCTTGTATTTCCATGATCATTATTTCCGCCATTACTCTCTCCATCATGCTTTCCAATAACCTCATCATTCCATATGGACTGCTTGGAAAATTAAAATCTGAAAGTGAAGAAAAAAATACAAGAAGCATTACCAATATCAGAAAAATCAGCATTTTCGCTCTGATCATTATGGCTTTTGCCTTCTATAAGTATTTTATTCTGAAGACCTCACTGGATTCTGTGGGATTGATCTCATTTGTTGTCATTGCCCAGCTGGCACCTGCATTTTTCGGAGCATTATTCTGGAGAAGAGGAAGTTATAAAGGCGCTGTAACAGGACTTTTAGCAGGATTAGTGATTTGTTATTTCGGACTTATCATTCCACAGTATTATTTTTCATACAACCAGGAGCTTAAAGGAGTAATCAGGGATATGTATAATGCTTTCGGCTTTTTCACCATTCCTTATCTGGGAAGAATTCCTCAGATCTTTTTCTGGTCGATGCTCGTGAATACAAGCTTGTTTACTATTGTTTCTGTAAGTTCTAAAGGAAATTACCGTGAAAGAAATTTTGCTGAACTGTATGTAGACATTGACAAATACATTCAGAATCATGAAAATGCTTTTATCTGGCGTGGAACAGCTTATATTTCGGATATTCAGAATATTCTGGAACGCTTTTTAGGCAAAAACAAAACAGAGCAGGCATTGCGAATTTTTAATTTAAAATATAATATCGACTCCAAAACAGAAACCGCCGATTCAAGATTTATCAAATTTTCAGAAAACCTTTTAGCAGGAAGAATCGGTACAGCTTCAGCAAAAATATTAATTGAAGGGGTTACCAAAGAAGATAAGATATCTTTAAAAGAGGTTTTAAATATTCTTGAAGAATCTAAAGAAAATATCAGCTTAAATAAAAAGCTTACCGAACAGTCCGAAGAACTGCAAAAACTTTCCGACGATCTACGAACCGCCAATGAGAACCTCATCATCAAAGACCGCCAAAAAGACGACTTCCTGGACTCTGTTGCCCACGAACTGAGAACTCCCATCACTGCCATTCGTTCTGCAGGAGAAATTTTAGCAGATGATGACGATATTCCTTTTGACATCAAACAGGAGTTTTTAAGCAACATTATCACAGAATCTGACAGATTGAGTGAAATCATCAACGATATTTTATATCTGGACAAATTACAGCATGGCGAAATCTCTTTACACATTCAGGAAAATAATATTATTGAAACTTATAAAAAAGCATTAAGCCCGCTTCTTCACCTGATACAGCAGAAAAATATTCATTTAAGTGAGGTTAATCTTCTGAATCAGTTTATATTTGAATATGATGAAGCAAGAATGATTCAGCTGTTTCAGAACATCTGGGGAAATGCCTTAAAATTCACAGAAGATCAGGGAACAATCCAGACCAAATTATTTGAAAAAGACGAGCAGTTGACAATCAGTATTTTCAATACCGGGAAACATATTCCGGAAGGAGATCTGGAAATGATTTTTGACAAGTTTTATCAATCGAAAAACCAAAATATTTTAAAGCCTACAGGAAGCGGACTGGGACTGGCCATTTCCAAAAAAATTATACAGGCACACGGAGGAAGCATAAAAGCTGAAAACAGCGGACTGGGCGTAACTTTCACTATAAGCATTCCTGAAAAAACTAAAAAAGAGACTACAGATGAAGTTGAACACCATTAAAACCTTCTTATGAGAAAGATAATTATTGCCGATGATGAACACAAAATACTAATGTCGCTGGAATACAGCTTCAAAAAAAATGGCTATGACGTTTATATTGCCCGTGACGGTACGGAAGTCCTCGACTTTTTGAAAACAATGGTCCCGGATGTGATCCTTCTCGATATTATGATGCCAAACCTTGATGGCTACAGTACTTTGGACCTCATAAAGCAAGACGAAAAACTAAGAGACACCAAAGTGATCTTTCTGAGTGCTAAAAACAATCCCAGAGATATTGGAAAAGGATTGGAAAGGGGTGCTGATGCCTATGTTACAAAACCCTACTCCATCAAAAAACTGATGCAGCAGATTGAAGAGATGTTTTAAGAGAGAATTAAGAGCCAAGAATCAAGATATAAAACTTCAGATAGCGAGTAGTAAAAACTATTATTACTTCATCTTGGCTACCAATTATCCTTGTCAAGGATAAAAAAAACAAACACGATATTGATATGGATACAGATACATTATTTAAACAAAGCATAGAAAACAAAGAAGATTTCTGGAAAAAACAGGCAGAAGAAATCAAATGGTTTGAATTCCCACAACAGATTCTTTCAAATGGTGAAAATGATTACCCACAATGGTTTTCCGACGGAAGACTCAATATGTGCTATTTATGTATCGACAAGCATATTGAAGAGGGATTCGGAGATCAGGTTGCTATCGTTTATGACTCCCCTGTTACTCATCAGAAGAAGACCTACACCTTCAATCAGGCAAAAGAGGAAATTTCAAAACTGGCAGGAGGACTGGTTTCTTTGGGATTAAAAAAAGGAGATACGGCAGTTATTTATATGCCTATGATTCCGCAAACGCTTTTTTCAATGCTGGCATGCGCAAGAATCGGGGTTATCCATAATGTGGTTTTCGGAGGCTTTGCTCCCCACGAACTTGTAGTCAGAATTGACGACTGCAAACCAAAAGTTTTAATCACAGCCACTGCAGGAGTAGAAATTGCCAAAAGAATTCCTTACCTCCCACTGGTTGAAAAAGCTATTGAACTCGCACAGGATAAAGTAGACCATATTGTGGTGTACAACAGAAAACTAGTAGATAATCAGGAAGAAATGTTCGAGGGATTGATTGATTATGAAGAACTGGTTGAAAAATCAGCTCCGGCAGATTGTATTTCTGTGGAATCTACTCACCCGCTTTACCTTCTTTACACATCAGGAACTACAGGAAAGCCGAAAGGCATTGTTCGTGATACCGGAGGTTATGCAACTGCTTTAAAATTTTCGATGAAATATGTTTACGGCGTTGAACCGGGAGAAACCTATTGGGCTGCTTCGGATTTCGGATGGGCAGTTGGGCATAGTTTTTCAGTATACGGACCACTCATCAACAGAAACACAACTATTATTTTTGAGGGAAAACCTATCATGACTCCTGATGCAGGAACATTCTGGAGAATCATTTCAGAATATAAGGTTTCAGTGATGTTTACTGCACCTACTGCTATCAGAGCAATCAAAAAAGAAGATCCGAACGGAGAGCTGGTAAAAAAATATGATTTAACCCATTTCAAAAAACAGTTTCTGGCGGGTGAAAGATGTGATGTGGCAACTCTGGACTGGTTTGCAGAACATATCGGAATTCCGGCTATAGACCATTGGTGGCAGACAGAATCCGGATGGCCTATGCTTGGATTGCTGACTCATGATGAAAGCTATCAGATTAAAAGAGCTGCCGCAGGAAAACCTGTTCCGGGATATGACATTAAAATTTTTGATGAAAACGGACTGGAACTCGATCCTCATCACGAAGGCTATCTGGTGATCAAACTTCCACTTCCACCTGGCGCTATGCTTGGAATATGGAAAGACTACGAACGTTTTGAAAACAGTTATCTGTCTCAGTACAAAGGGTATTATTTCTCTGGAGACGGTGCGATACAGGATGAAGACGGTTATATTTTCATCACAGGAAGAGTGGATGATGTAATTAATGTTGCAGGACACAGACTTTCTACTTCTGAAATGGAGGAAATTGTTTCTTCACATCCTGATGTTGCAGAATGCGCAGTGGTAGGTATTGATGACGATTTAAAAGGACAGGTCCCTTTTGCTACTGTTGTTTTGAAAAACGGATCAGTAATTTCTGAAGAAGATATTGAAAAAGATATCATCCAGATGGTCCGCAACAAAATCGGAGCGGTAGCTTTTCTGAAAAACGCTATGGTTGTCAAACGCTTACCTAAAACACGATCCGGAAAGATTTTAAGAAAACTGATCCGAACACTACTTGACGGAAAAGATTTCCAGATTCCTTCAACAATTGACGATGAGAAAATCATTGATGAAATTCAGGAAAAAATCAAGGAATACAAGGCTTAAGCCAGAAATTAAACATAAATTTAAAATAAAATAAATTCAAATTTCAAAAACGAAAGGGATATGAGAAATTACTTAATAGAAGATTTACCACAGTATTTTGAAGATTATAAAAAGTCTATCAAAAATCCTAAAAAATTCTGGGATAAGGTAGCGGATCAAAATTTCGTGTGGTACCAAAGATGGAGCAAGGTTGTTAAGTACGATATGAATGAAGCTAAAATCACCTGGTTCAAAAATGCAAAACTTAATATTACAAAAAACTGTATCGACAGACATCTTACTGTAAGAGGAGAAAAGACAGCGATCATCTGGGAACCTAACGATCCAAAGGAAGAAGCTCAACATATTTCTTACAACGAACTATACACGCGTGTTAATAAAACAGCCAATGTTTTACGTGATATGGGTATTGAAAAAGGTGACAGAGTCTGTATTTATCTCCCAATGATCCCTGAATTAGCTATTACAATGCTTGCCTGTGCAAAGCTGGGAGCAGTACATTCTGTGATCTTTGCAGGATTCTCAGCTTCAGCAGTTGCTTCAAGGGTAAATGACTGTGAAGCAAAAATGGTGATCACATCAGATGGAAGTTACAGAGGAAATAAAGTTCTTGACCTGAAAAGTATTGTTGATGATGCCTTGGAAAAAACACCGACAGTTGAAAACGTTCTTGTAGTAAAAAGAACTCACAACGAGATTAAAATGAAAGAAGGCAGAGATCATTGGATGGCCGATCTGTATGAGAAAGCTTCTCCTGATTTTGTTACGGTAATTATGGATTCTGAAGATCCGCTCTTCATTTTATATACTTCCGGGTCTACAGGAAAACCAAAAGGAATGCTGCATACCTGTGCAGGCTATATGGTGTATACCGCCTACACCTTCAAAAATGTGTTTAATTATAAAGAAAATGATATTTATTGGTGTACAGCAGACATCGGGTGGATTACGGGACATTCCTACATTCTTTACGGACCTTTATTAAATGGAGCTACCACCGTAATTTTTGAAGGCGTTCCTACCTATCCTGAACCGGACCGCTTCTGGGAAGTCATTGAAAAACATAAGATCACTCAGTTTTATACCGCTCCTACTGCCATCCGTTCTTTAGCGAAAGAAAGTGCAGAATGGGTAGACAAACATGATCTGAGCTCTCTGAAAGTAATTGGTTCCGTAGGTGAACCTATCAACGATGAAGCCTGGCACTGGTTCAATGATCACGTTGGAAAGAAAAAATGCCCGATTGTGGATACGTGGTGGCAGACTGAAACAGGAGGAATTATGATTTCACCATTGCCTTTTGTAACACCTACCAAACCTACTTATGCCACTCTCCCATTACCCGGTGTACAACCTGTTCTGATGGATGATAAACGAAATGAAATCGCCGGAAATCAGGTGACGGGAAATCTTTGCATCCGCTTTCCATGGCCGGGAATTGCGAGAACCATCTGGGGTGATCATCAACGGTATAAAGAAACGTATTTTACAGCTTTTCCCGGGAAATATTTCACCGGAGACGGTGCTTTGAGGGATGAAGTAGGTTATTACAGAATTACCGGCCGTGTAGATGATGTAATTATTGTTTCCGGACACAACCTGGGAACCGCACCTATTGAAGACAGTATCAATCAGCATCCTGCCGTTGCGGAATCTGCTATTGTAGGCTATCCGCACGATATCAAAGGAAATGCACTGTACGGTTATGTAATGCTTAAAGAATCCGGAGAAGGACGTGATAAAGAAAATCTGAAGAAAGAAATCAATCAACTGATTTCAGATCAGATTGGGCCCATTGCCAAGCTGGATAAAATACAGTTTGTTTCCGGACTTCCAAAAACACGTTCCGGAAAAATTATGCGTAGAATATTGAGAAAAATTGCGGAAGGTGATTTCAGTAATTTTGGAGATATCAGTACGCTTTTAAATCCTGAAATTGTAGAAGAGATCAAAAACGAAAGAATTTAAATGTATTCAATTTTTTAACCAATGAAAGCCCCGGAAATAGTTTTCGGGGCTTTTTATTGGTTTTAACTGTATAATTAATGTACATTTTTTCCAAAAACAGGAAAAATAAGAAAAGGAATTATTTTCGAAAATAAACATTATCCAATTATTAAAATTAAACACCTGTTCAACAATTATTCTCATATATTGTTCCACTCTATTGAAAACAGAATATTAATTAACAAATTATATTGCCTTAAATACAATGATAATAAGAAAATTATTACTAACTTTAATCAGAACTTTAAAACCAATTAACTATGTCACATATTTTAGCTGGAGTATTTGGTCATCACAGCGACTACAAAAAACTGGAAAGTGATCTGGAAAATTTAGGATTCGGAACTTCAGATTACATTGTATACCTTAATGATGGTTCCGGTAATTCCCAATATTTGGCAAGTGTTACCGTAAATGATCTTAATCAGATAGATCTTGCACGAAATGCATTTCTTCAGAATGCAGCATTGAAATCATATTTATTTGAGAATATGAAGATCAATGAAACCAATTATGACACCATCAAAAGGTATATTGATGCAAGAAACAGAGCTGAAATCCACAGCAGTCCCGAAATTAAGATTAAAACGTCAAGTGACGGTATGAATTCTGAAGTGAAATTCTAATCGATATAAAATCTAATAGCCGAAGATCCGTAGTGTATTCTGCGGATCTTTTATGTTTGAAAAAACTAAAAAATTTCGTATTTTCGTCTTATTATAGGCATGTGCACAAATGAGTTACGATTTAGAACAAGAGAATAAAGAGATCCTTGCAAGATATAAGGACCTGATTTCTAACACATACAGAACGTTGGATGAGGAAAATAATAAACTCATCCGAAAGGCATTCGATATCGCTTTGGATGCTCACAAGGATCAAAGGAGAAAATCCGGAGAACCTTACATCTACCACCCTATTGCTGTTGCTAAAATTGTAGCGACAGAGATTGGTCTTGGAGCTACTTCCATTGCCTGTGCACTGTTGCATGACGTGATTGAAGATTCCGATTATACTTACGAAGACCTGAAAAAAATCTTTGGAGAAAAAATCGCCAGTATCGTGAACGGACTGACTAAGATCTCCATCATGAACCACCAGAATATCTCTGTACAGTCTGAAAATTACAGAAAACTATTACTGACTTTATCCGAAGATTTCAGAGTTATTCTGATTAAAATTGCAGACCGTCTTCATAACATGAGGACACTGGAAAGTATGGCTCCGGATAAGCAGAAAAAAATCGCTTCAGAAACGGTGTATATCTATGCTCCGATGGCCCACCGTCTTGGACTGTACAACATCAAATCTGAGCTGGAAGACCTTTCACTTAAATATAATAGCCCGGAAGTATACAACGAGATCACGGAAAAATTGGAACTTGCCAAAGAAAGCCGTGAAAGATATATCGAAGAATTTACTAAAGAAGTATCGGAAAGGCTTCGTGAAGAAGGCTTAAACTTTAAAATCAAAGGCCGCGCAAAAGCAATCTCCTCTATTTATAGAAAAATGCTGAAACAGGGAGTTTCCTTTGAAGAAGTTTTTGATAACTATGCCATCAGGATTATTTACAAATCGGATGCAAAAAATGAAAAATTTCTTGCCTGGAAGATCTACTCTATCGTTACGGATGTATACCACAGTAACCCGTCAAGAATGCGTGACTGGATTACACAGCCCCGTTCTACAGGATACGAAAGTTTACACTTAACGGTTTTAGGTCCGGACAGAAAATGGATTGAAGTTCAGATCCGTTCTGAGCGCATGGACGAAATCGCTGAAAAAGGGGTTGCCGCTCACTACAAATACAAAGAAGGCTACAAACAGAGTTCTGATGACAGAAACTTTGAAAAATGGGTAACCGAAATCCGTGAAGTACTGGAACAACAGCAGAACCTCTCTACTTCGGAGCTTTTGGATAATATTAAGCTTAATTTATACTCCAAAGAGGTATTTGTATTTACCCCGAAAGGAGAAATTAAAATTTTGCCCACCAATGCTACTGCCCTGGATTTTGCCTTCTCAGTCCATTCCGACTTAGGGATGAAATGTCTGGGCGCTAAAATCAATGGAAAACTGGTTCCTATTTCCTATATCCTTCAAAACGGGGATCAGGTAGATATTCTTTCATCACAGAATCAGAAACCAAAATCTGACTGGCTGGAATTCGTAGTGACTTCAAAAGCCAAATCAAAGATCAAAAGTTATCTGAACTCTCAGAAAAATCAACTGGTAGAGGAAGGAAAAGAAATTCTGCAAAGAAAACTTCGCCATGCGAAAATCAATTTCAATGATGATGAAATTAATAAGCTTCAAAAGTTCTTTAACTTAAAATCTTCTCAAGAGCTGTTTCTCAAATTCCAAAGCAACGAATTGGATGTCAGCAGCCTGAGAAAATATATTGAAAGTAAAAACGTATTTAACAATTTACTGTCAAGATTCAGGAAATCTCCGGCAAAAAATCAGCATTTCGAGGAACCGAAAGAGGAAAACCTTGATATGATTATCTTTGGGAAAGATGAAGAAAAACTGAACTACAGCTATGCAAAATGCTGTACAGTGATTCCAGGGGACAAAATTTTCGGATTTATTACCATCTCAGATGGAATTAAAGTTCACAGTGACAGTTGCCCGAATGCCATCAATCTCAGAGCACAATATGACTACCGTGTTATTCCTGCCAAATGGGTAAATGCTGAAAGTTTCAAAAACAGAGTGAAAATTGAAATTGAAGGACTTGACAGAATGGGTATGATCAATGATATCACCACGGTCATCAGCGGAAGCATGGGAATGGATATGAAAAGTCTCTCTATTGAATCCAACAATGGTGTTTTCACTGGAAATATCATTCTCGAAGTTAAAAATAAAGGACAGCTGGAAGAAACTTTCAAAAAACTTAAAAATATTAATGGTGTTTCAAGAGTGAGACGACTACAATCATAAACATGAATTTATCTCTTTATTTTAAAAAATTTTTCAACAACAGCCAGTCTTCAGGAATTATTCTTATTTTCTGTGTACTGGTTTCATTACTTATTGCCAACTCATCTGCTGCAGAGAATTTCCAGCATTTTTTAGACAAGGAAGTGGGTACCCATATTTTTGGACTGGAATATCCTGTCAGCATCTGGATCAATGACGGTTTGATGGCGGTATTCTTCCTTCTGGTAGGCCTTGAAATAAAACGGGAACTTGTAGAAGGTGAACTTTCATCATTTAAAAATGCTTCGCTTCCCATTTTTGCTGCGGTAGGCGGAATGCTTATTCCGGCAGTGGTTTACAGTATTTTCAACACCGGAACAGAATACAGCAATGGCTGGGGAATTCCGATGGCTACAGATATTGCTTTTTCACTGGCGATTATTTCAATGTTAGGGAAAAGAATTCCGAACTCTATCAAGATATTTTTAGCTGCATTGGCTATTGTAGATGATCTTGGTGCTATTCTTGTGATTGCTATTTTCTATACCGAACAAATTCACTGGAGCTACCTCCTATTGTCTTTCGGAGTAACTGCCCTCCTATTTATTTTAAATTTTTTAAAGGTAACCAGAACTATATTTTATATTATTCCCGGACTATTTTTATGGTATTTCCTTCATCACTCCGGAATTCATGCCACCATAGCAGGTGTTGTACTTGCATTTTCAATACCAACCAACGCTTCCAATGTAGAAATATCACCATTGGAAAAACTGGAGCATCAGCTTCACATTCCGGTAAGCTTTCTGATCATGCCTATATTTGCTTTAACGAATACCAATATCACTTTTTCCAGTGAAATGGTTGCCGGTGCTACAAGTACTTTAGGATTGGGAATTATTTGCGGTTTGGTATTGGGGAAACTGATCGGTATCAATCTGTTTTCACTCATTGCTATCAAATTAAAGCTTAGTTCTCTGCCTCAGAACAGCAACTGGCTTCAAATGATTGGTGTGGGTCTATTGGCCGGAATTGGATTTACCATGTCCATTTTTATTGCACTACTTTCCTTTAAAGGAGAAATTCCTATTCAGGATGAAGCAAAATTTGCTATTTTGATTGCTTCCTTTATAGCTGCCATTGCAGGATTTACCATATTAAGTATAAGTTCAAAAGAAAATCCCGAACTGGAAGAGAATTAATCTTTCTTTCGGGTTTCCAGTTTTCTCTTATGTTCTTCATCACCCTCAAAGTCAGGTTCTGTAATCTGGCTGTGGTAGTGTATTGTTTCTCTCTGGATTTCATCAGACAGCAGTTTTTCAATTCTTAGCTTTCTGATGGCCATATTCAGTTCGTTTCCGAATAAAAGCAGATATACATTCACATTCACCCAAACCATCAGCAGAATCATACTTCCGATGGATCCGTACAGCACGTTATACCTCGCAATATCCTTTACATAAATAGCAAAAATATAAGTAGTGACAACAAATAATATCGTGGTTAAAATAGCACCCGGAACCGCCTGGCGAAATCGTGTAATTTTCACAGTTCCCAGCCAATAAAATAAAGTCAGAAGGATAAAGTAAAAAAGAGGAAAAGAAACGAATCCGATAATACTGGAGAGGTTATCTACAAGCCAGGAAATATCATAAGCCGGCGTAAACAGTTTCATCACAACTTCCACATAATACACCCCGAAAAGTGCTAAAAAAACAATAGTGATAAAGCCTATTGTAATAAAGAATGAAAGAATAAACTCCTTTACATCACTCAGTTTTTCATCCGTATTTTCATTAAAACCATTGATCAGAGAGAATGTACCATTCGTGGCAAAAATAAGCGCCAGAACAATGGTCAGATTACTGATTCCTCTCATATTTGGGATAATATTGCTTTCTATATATCCTCTGACGTCTCCTTCCATATTTGATGGGAAAACATTATGCATCAGTACATCAAAAATATAGAACTGTAGTTTATCATAATGCGGCATATAAGGCAAAACGGAAAGCAAAAACAGAATAAACGGAAAAAGACTTATGGTAAAGCTCCAGGAAATAGCAGCAGCCTTTCTGCCAATTTTCCCTTTGAAAATCCCGGAGATATAGATCTGAAACATCTGCCAAAGCGATATTCCCAAAACAGGAATATGGATGCTGTCAAAAAACTCTTGAATCTTCAAAATAAATCTGGGAACCTTTACACTCATCGATCTGTTTGTCTTTATACAAATGTAGGGGAATTAAATTAAATAGAGAATAGATACAGGGCGATAGGTAGCAGGAATTAGGTGGCAGGTAGCAGAAACGAGGGATTAGGGGGAATACTCTGTGGAATAGTAATGAAGGTTCATTGAAGTCAATGATGAACTTTGCTTCGCAAGTGAATGGTGAATTTTTTTATGGAGATTCAGAACTAAGAACTAAGAATCAAAATATAACAATCTAAACAAAACCAGCAACAAAATAAACCAGCAACTAGCAACTAGCAACCAGCAACCAGCAACAAAAATAATAGCAACATTACAAAACTTTGAACATTACCCTCCGAAGCCCTATCTTTGCCCTCTGAAACTTCTTACAATGCGAATCAGTTTACTTTGTATCGGTAAAACAGACGATAAGGAAATTACGTCTTTAATTAATTACTATCTTAACCGTTTACCTAAACACTGGAATTTTGAAATCACTGAAATTCCGGATGTTAAAAACGCCAAAAATCTTTCTTCTGACCTTCTTAAAAAAGAAGAAGCCAAATTGTTTTTAAATCATATCGACAAAAACGATCTGGTCGTTATTCTTGATGAAAAAGGAAAGCAGTTTACCAGCCGTGAATTTTCACAGAAAATTGATACCTGGATGAATTCTTCTGTGAAAAAAGTACATATCCTGATTGGAGGCGCTTATGGCTTTTCTGAAGAGATTTACAGCAGAGCGAATGAAAAAATGTCTTTATCCAAAATGACCTTTACCCACCAGATGATCCGTCTGTTTATTGTAGAACAGCTTTACCGTGCTGATCAGATTTTACAGGGTAAACCTTATCATAACGATTAATAAAAACCCCTTCCGATTCAATCAGAAGGGATGGTATTTCTTTAGGTTTATCGCTTTTTTGTCTATTGAAATCTGTTATTTCAGACCAATCTGTCTCTTTGCCTCTCCCACTACAAAAGCAACGGAATTGGCAATATTAAAGCTTCTGATCAGCTTTGACATAGGAATTGTAAGATGATTTTCAAAACGGTCCAGAACTTCTTTACCCAGGCCCACACTTTCTTTTCCGAAAACCAGCCAATCTCCATCCTGAAAATCGGTTTCCAGATATGATTTTTCAGCATGCGAACTCATCAAAAAAACACGGGACTTATCAGGAATCTGATTTATCCATTCTTCAATATCTGCATATTCAGAGACATCGAGATGTACCCAGTAATCCAATCCGGAACGCTTCAGGTTTTTATCATTAATTACAAACCCAAATGGATGAACCAGGTGTAATCTGCTTTCGGTTCCTACACATAATCTTCCGATATTTCCTGTGTTATTCGGTATTTCGGGTTCTACAAGAACAATATTCAACATCTCTATCTCTTTATTCGTTTTTTAAAACAGTTAAACCAGGGTTAGTATTTTCGTTTGGATTTAATTAAATAATCAGAATTGTAAATTCAATTTATTTCTTACTGCATTTAGCATAGGAATCTGCCAAAACTGCTTTTTCGTAGCCCAAAGCAACTGCTTTATCCAGATTCGCGCAGGCTTCCTTAAGTTTGGAAGTATCAAGCAGAATCATGGCTTTGCTCACATAAGATTGTGCAAATTTCGGATCTATAGAAATGGCTTTATTGGCATCGGTAAGTGCTTCTTTATATTTTTTCATTTTAAAGTACACATCAGCACGGCCGTTATAAAGCAATGATTCCGGTTTTTCAGCAAGAAGTATATTATAATCTTTTAAAGCTCCGTCCAGGTCACCATTATTTTTTTTCAGATTGGCAAGTCCTGTTTTTGCAAAAATATTATCGGGTGCAAATGTCAGAATCTGATTGAGGTCTTTGATGGCAAGATCTTTTTTCCCTTGGCTATCGTAGATTTTGGAACGGGTAAGATATAAATCCGGAGTTTCAGGATTCACTTTCAATCCTTTTTCTACGTATTCCAATGCTTTTACCTTGTTTCCTTTCTGGCTGTAAAGCGATGACAGGTTCACATATACGGAAACCGACATAGGGTTTGCTTTTAAAGCAGAATCATAAGATTTAAAAGCCTGAGTGGTCTTTCCCAGCCTTCTCTGAGCTGTTCCGAGATAGTCATAATATTCTGACTGAAATTTCTGAATCTGTTCTTTCTCAGCCAGTTTTAAGTATTGCTCTTCAGCACACTTATAGTCAGCTTTATTAAAACAGTCTTCGGCCAGTTTTTTATCCTGGGCATAGAAATTAAGGGAAAAACAAAGGGAAGTTACTAATAATAAAGTTTTTTTCATGAGGTTATAGTTTGTTTATTGATCACTTTTTTGGCGAGTGCACCAAATATCACTCCCAATAAAGATCCAACAAACGCCCCCACCAAAATATCAATTGGGAAATGCACTCCTAAATAGATTCTGCTGTACGAAACAACCAGAGCCCATGCAAATATAGCATAAGGAAACCATTTAATCTTCTTTTTCAGTAAAATACCTAAATATGTTGCCAAAAAGAAGGTATTGGAAGCATGAGCTGAATAAAACCCAAACTGTCCGCCACATTTCACAATTCTCATATGATGTTCCAAAGTAGGGTCATGGCATGGCCTTAACCTCGCTACCCCATATTTGAAAACATTGGCCAGCTGATCCGAAACGACAGCGCCAAGTGCTATAAATATGAGAATAAAAACTAAAGTTCTTAGTTGATAATTTTTGTATAAAAAATAAAGAAAAATAATATAAAGAGGTACCCAGATCCAGGTACTTGAAATCAGCATCCAAAACTGATCGAAAGATGAATCGCCCAAATTATTAAGGTATAGAAATACCTTTTTATCTTCCTGAATGATCTCCTCCATGATTATCTGCTTACAGGTCCTTCATAAGTCTCATCATCAGCCGGCTTCGGTTTTGGAGGCTCATTAGAAGCAAGAGAACCGGGTTCTGTCAGAATATCTTTTTCAATATCCTTCATCGGGTTGAAATCTTTGGCAGCATCTTTTACCTTTTCAATCTCACGCTTTATTTCAGAAACAGGATTATCTGTTTCTTTCATGATTTCAGTTTTGATATCTTCTACTGCTCCACGCATTTTTCTAACGCCTGCACCTAAGTCACGCGCAATCTGAGGCAGTTTATCCGGTCCGAATAATACAACGATTGCAATGGCAATGAGTGCCATTTCTCCAATGCTTAATTCCATGCCGTAAAATTACGAAAGATTATTGCATTTATGGATGGTAAACTAAAAATTTAAACAAATTTTAAGATTTTGTAATCAGACTCAGAATTCAAGGTTTAATGTTTAATGTTTAATGTTATGGGTTGCAAGTTTATTTTGTTGCGGGTTTCTTTTTGTTGCTGGTTCTATTTAAGTTATCATTATCTTGATTCTTGGCTCTTGATTCTTGGTTCTAAACTCTCCATCCAAAAATTCACCATTCACTTCAATAAACCTTCATTACTATTTCACAGAATATTTCCCCTAGTACCTTATCCCTGCTACCTCCTACCCACCACCTAATTCCTGTCCCCTCTAAATTAACAAATACTTAATTCAAGACGATGAGAATTACACAATAATTCTGTATATTTATAACACACAACCAAACAAATATATAGTATGAAAAAACTAGTGACTACTTTTAAAGTTTTCGCCGTATTATCGGTATTGGCACTTTATAGCTGTCAGAATGAAAACAGCGAAATGAATCAGCAGGAAACAGTGCAGGCAAAAATAACCGCCGCTGACCTGAAAAAAGAGATCACTCCTCTTTCTTCTCAAATTGTCCCTGAAGCAGTACAGCTTCAATTGAACGAATCCAGAAAAAACCTTGAAACTTATCTCAACAATGATCTGCAGATTGCAGAAGTAAAAGCATTGGGAAAAATTTCAACCCAAAAAGGCATTGACCTTTCCCAAAGCCTGATTACAGACAAAGACCAGTTTATAGCATCAGGTAATATCATGGATCCGTCTTCTGTAAAGATTGGAAAAATTGGAGATTTATATACCGGAGATGATCTTGCAACAGCTCAGCAGGGATTGAGAGAGGCTGTTACTGAGGAAGTGAAATCCGGGATTAATGTTATGGAGATAACGTGGAACAGCAAAAACGGAAAATTTACTACTTTGTGTTTTTACAAAGATTCAGGGATTATCTGGGACAATGTTTTCGGAGGTCTTATCATGATGGATCCACGTGGAAATACCGAAGCTTCCAACAACAATCAGGCAGCAAAAGTAGTGTCTACCTGGTATAAACAATGGTGGACAGCAAACTGGCTATGGGGATCCAAAAGAGGTGAAGCAGGATATCAGATTACGATTTATTATTCCGGTTCTACAGTTTCCAATGCCGATGTAAGCGATTGGGGATATATCAGTTTAGGAAAAGCGAAAAGTGAAAGTAAGATTATAAAAAGAACAGGAGCTTACGGACAATGTCGCTATGCATTGGGACTTTGTACTCCTACAGGTTCTTTAAGCTTTAATAGCAGCAATTTCTCTGTGTCATTCTCAGGGTTGGGCAGTAATATTGTAAGTAATGGGACAAAATCCCTTTATCCATAATTTTCATAAAATCAGATTTCAAAAAAACGGGAAGCTTGCTGAGCTTCCCGTTTGTATTTTATATCAAGGCTGTATTTAAAGGTATCAGTTTCCAGATTTTGATTTCAATACTTCTACTGCATTTTCTTTCAGTCCGAAAGTATTCATCAGTATTTCATACAACTTCATATCGTTTTCTATAGATATGGATTCTTTTTCACCATTATCAGACCGGATATTCAGGACATGGTCTGTATAGGTATAACGGACATTCTCATCTACTTTTGAAAGAATCAGTTTGTTCTTAAAATGAGAATCCGGATGGGTAGACAAATACCAGTTAGAGATATTAAGATCAATGGGCTCTACATGTTCAGGTATGAAGCGATACACAGGAAACCATTGTTCTTTCAGCATCCAGAGGGTATAGGTTTCATCTTTACAGGTAACTTTAAATATCCCGTTGGGTGTTTGCTGAGGTTCTTCTTTATTTAAAAGGACGGGTGCTGTAAGTGTAGCTGTTCCAAATCCACAGTCTACAATATACTTTTCACCTCCAAAATCAACGATCAGTAACAAATGAGTCTGTGCCGCAACGCTGTCTTCTTGCCTTCCCCACACTACTCTTCCAAGCTGCAATTTTACATTGAATCCTAAATGTTTTAAAACTTCGCTTAAAAGCAGGTTTTGTTCATAGCAATATCCTCCACGTGATTCTGTAACCAGTTTTTTAAAAATATCATCCAGATCCAGAGAAGGCACTGTTCCTGTATAAGAGTCAATATTCTCAAAAGGAATGTGTTTAGGATGAAGCTGGTGTATTGTTTTCAATACCTCCATACTCATTTCTGGAGTTCCGGAGAAATGAATCCGTTCGAAATACTTTTCCAGGTTTAATGTATTCATAATTTGTTTTTTTGTTTTTAAAAAGCGGAAAGACTGTTTCTGTAAAATTATTGAATAGATTGAATCCGGCGTGGTATATATGTTCGGAATAGAACAAATCTATTGTTTCTAAAAATCCTTTATTTTTTCTTTTCCTTTTTTCTGAAATGCAGAATAGGTAATCACAACGCTGACCGCCATTAAAATAAATGCTAAAAAGAAAGGCGCACCGGAAAACTTGAACGGCGCTTCATCATGCGTGAAAAAGTAAAAAAGATTCGTCATCATCGGAGGCCCGATAATAGAAGTTGCACTCATTAAACTCGTCAATGCTCCCTGAAGCTCCCCTTGTTCATTGGAAGGAACACTTTTCGTGATGACAGACTGTAAAGCCGGCCCGCAGATTCCTCCTAAACAATAGGGCACCAAAAATACAAACATCATCCACCCCTCAGAGGCAAAAGCAAACAGCAGCATTCCTACTGCATAGAAAGCCAATCCGTAATAAATACTTTTCTGCTCCCCAAGCCTTGGAGTAGTCCATCTGATAAGTCCACCCTGTACAAGACCAACCAGTAAACCTACTACTCCTAATGAAATCCCCACCATTCTTTCTGTCCAGCTGAACTTATACATTGTAAAGAAACTCCAGTTACTCTGTACAGCATGACCTGCAATATAAATCAATATTAAGGAAAGAATAAGTCCCGAAATTTCAGGGTGTTTACCTAAAAACTTAAATGAGCCTATAGGGTTTGCACGTTTCCAGTCAAACGGTCTTCTTTTATCTTTATCCAAACTTTCAGGAAGGATGAAATACCCATACAGGAAGTTAAGCAGACATAAGCCTGCCGCAGCATAGAAAGGAACTCTGGCACCATAATGACCAAGCACTCCACCCAGAACCGGACCAATAATAAATCCGAGCCCAAAAGCAGCTCCTATCAGTCCAAAATTCTTGGCTCTGTCTTCATCGGTAGAAATATCTGCAATATAAGCACTGGCAGTGGTTACACTTGCGCCTGTTATTCCGGCTATAATTCTTCCCAGAAACAGCCACCAGATTGTGGGAGCCAGTGCAAGGAAAATATAATCCACTGCAAATCCGAAAAGAGAGATCAGGATTACAGGTCTGCGCCCATATTTATCACTCAGATTTCCAACAAGCGGAGAGAATATAAACTGGGTAAACGCATAGGCAAACCCAAGCCAGCCACCATATTTTGCGGCTTCACTAATATCTGCATGAATAAGTTCCTCAATCAATTTGGGAACAACAGGAATGATGATTCCCCATCCTGTAATATCTATGAGTAAAGTAATAAATATGAAGCCAATAGCAGCTTTTTTCTTTGAATTTTCCATGATGGTGCAAAATTAATCAAATCTTAAAAATAATGGTTCTAAATTTCATTGTATTAAAGAAGTATAACATTAATAATACACTTGATTTGCTTTTTAATATTTATAAAGGAATAAAAAAGCAGATATTTAGCAAAAAAAGACCGTTTCTAAAGAAACGGTCTTTACTAATTTATTGTAGTTTGTATTACTTTGAAGCAAGTTCTTCTTTTTTAGAAGTGGTTTTTCCATGTACCTCTTCTTCTTTTCCTGTTTTAAGGAAGTCATAAGCAATTGCAGACGCAATAAAGATAGATGAATACGTACCGAATCCAATACCAATTAACATAGCAAACATGAATCCTCTCAGGTTATCACCACCGAAAATGAAGATCGCAAGGATAACCAGAATTGTAGTAAATGAGGTGTTGAATGTTCTACCCAATGTACTTGAGATAGAGTCATCAAACAGACCCGCTAATGTTAAAGATTTTTTCTCTCTCAGGTATTCTCTAATTCTGTCGAAGATAATTACCGTATCATTGATTGAGTATCCTAATACAGTAAGGATCGCAGCAACGAAATCCTGATTGATCTCCATGTTGAACGGCATAAACTTATGAAGTAATGAATAAGCTCCCAAAATGATAACAGCATCGTGGAATAATGCCGCAACAGCACCAAGAGAGAACTGCCATTTTCTAAATCTTACCAAGATATAGATAAAAATACCTGCTAATGCTGCAACTACAGCAAGAATACCGTGTGTTTTGATATCGTCCGCAACAGTAGGTCCTACTTTCTCAGAAGAAATAATTCCTGAGTGATCTTTGTCTGCAGATTTGAAATCTTTTAACGTCATGTTTGCAGGTAAGCTGGATTTCAATCCATCATACAATTTCTGCTCAACAGTCTGGTCAGCTTTCAAAGATTCATCTTCAATAAGATAATCTGTAGAGATTTTCAATTGCTTATCATTACCGAAAGTTTTAGCTTCTACTGAAGAGTTTTTACCATCTTCAGTCTGGAACATTTTCACTAAACTAGCTTCAACATCTTCAGCATTTACAGCTTTATCAAATCTTACTACATAGTTTCTACCTCCTGTAAAGTCGATACCATATTTGAATCCGTGGATTGCAATAGATGCAATACAAATAACAGTTAAGACACCGGAAATGATGTAAGCATATTTTCTTTTTCCAATAAAATCGATCCAGGTATTTCTGAAAAGATTTTTTGTAGCACCTGTCCAAACAGAAAGGTGTTTTCCTTTATTCAGTCTGGAGAAGATCATTACTCTTGAAATCAATACCGAAGTAAAGAATGTCATCAAGATACCGATTCCTAATGTTAATGCAAAACCTTTAATAGGCCCTGTTCCGAAAAGGAATAGTACACCTGCCGTCAGTAATGTCGTTAAGTGACCATCAACAATTGCACTTAATGCATGTTTGAAACCGTCTTTGTATGCTTCAAGAATACTTTTTCCTGCGAAAAGTTCTTCTTTAGTTCTTTCATAGATAATTACGTTCGTATCTACCGCCATGGCCATTGTAAGTACAATACCTGCAATACCAGGAAGCGTAAGGGTAGCATCTACGGAATCCATAATTCCGAAAATGTAGAATAGGTTGATTATCATTGCAATTACGGCATAAATACCAGCTCCGCCATAGTAGAAAATGATATAAGCAATAATTAATAAGAATGCGATACCAAATGACATCACCCCAGCATCAATAGATTCTTGTCCTAATGAAGGACCTACAACCGTAGCCTGAACTACTTTTGCACCTGCTGGTAATTTACCTGCTCCTAAAACGTCTACCAATTCTTTAGCTTCTTCCTGAGAGAAGTTACCAGAGATCTGGGTTCTACCGTTCGGAATTGCATTTACAACGTTTGGTGCAGTATACACTCTACCGTCAAGTGTTACAGCAACCGGCTTACCAACATTTTTCTCCGTTAATGTTTTCCAATCTTTTGCTCCTTTGGAATCCATCTGCATATCTACTACTACTCTGCTCAGCTCATCATAGCTGATATTTGCAGTTTCAACAGCACCGTCTACCGGAGCTTTTTGGTTGATGTTACCTCTGATGGCATACAATACTAAGCTTTCAGCATCTGTAGCTTCAGGTTTGTACCCCCACATGAACTGTGTATATTTAATGTTAGCCGGACGTAAAGACTGACCTACTTTACTGTTTAAAATCTTATTAACAACAGCTGTATCAGATAATTTTACGTTAGCAACACCATTCGTTCTTAATTTGTCAAGCTGTAAAAGGTTCATGAAGTTCACATTCTTTGCAACTCCCATAGAATCTCCTTTTGTAGCAACCATAGTTGTCAAAGTCTGGAAATAAGGCGCAATTTCAGGAACCTGCTGTACTTCCCAGAACTGAAGTTTTGCAGAAGTCTGAAGCATTTTCTTCACTTTATCGATGTCCTTCATACCAGGCATTTCTACAGAAATTCTAGCTGTTCCAGGTACTCTCTGAACGTTTGGCTGCACAGCACCCATTTTATCAATTCTCGTTCTGATTACCTCGAAAGCTGTTCCTACAGATGCATCAATTTTTCTTTTAACAATGCTTTTAACCTGCTCATCAGGAGTGTTGTACTTCACCTCAGTAAGTGTCGTATTTCCGAAAATTTCCGGATCTGCCAACTTAAGGTTTGTACCTTTAGCTTTGTTCACTGCATCGAATTGTTCGAAGAAGTTATCGATGTAAGCTTTTGTAGAATTCTTCTGTGCTTCATCAGTTTTGTTTAAAGCCTCAATAAGAACAGGATTTGTAGAATAATTGGTTAAATCATTCACAAGATCTCTCTGGTTGATTTCCAAAAGAACGTTGATCCCTCCTTTCAAGTCAAGACCAAGTTTCATTTCCTTGTCTTTGGCTTTAGTGTAATAAAGTTTTGTGAATCCTAGATTCAAAGTATCCTTAGAAAGTCTAGCAATTTCTTTCTGATACTTCTCCGGATTGTCTCCTGCAATAGCAGTTGCCTGCTTTTCAATTTTGCTGGCGTACCATGTTGGTAATAGCTCGTTTAAGCAAATCAACCCTAGTACAATAGCGACAATTGTAATAAGTCCTTTTCCTTGCATTTTGTTATAACTACGTTAAATTAAGTCGGCAAATATAATGATTTTCTTGTATTTTATGAATTTTTAACAACAGAAATGGTTTATTTTCAGATATATTGGTATTCTGAGTTCTATTTAAGATTTAACAATTTTTTCATAGTATCATAATGAAGTCTTCAAAATTCGATTGGTATAAAATTTTCATTCATTTCACCAACACACTAACTCTCAAAATATTATGAAAAAATTACTTTTTACCATTAGTATTTTTTCTTCCTTAATTGCTAATTCTCAAAGCATTAATTTGGAAGAATTTGCCACGGGACTTACCAGCCCGGTAGAGATTACAAACGCCAATGACAGCCGGCTTTTTGTTGTTCAGCAGAACGGAATTATTAAAATTATTCAGCCCAACGGAACTATTAACGCAACTAATTTTCTGAATATTGGTTCAAAAATTATTTTCGGAGGTGAAAGGGGTCTTTTGGGACTAGCTTTTCACCCACAATACTCCAGCAACGGGTATTTTTTTGTGTATTATAACAATCCGGCAGGTAATATCATTGTTGCGAGATACAGCGTCAGTACAACCGATCCTAATGTAGCTGATCCTGCCACTGAAAAAATTCTTCTAAACATTCCCAAACCATTCGACAATCACAACGGAGGAAGCATTCATTTTGCTCCTGACGGAAAACTCTGGATCATCACCGGAGACGGAGGAAGCGGCGGAGATCCGAATAATAATGCCCAAAACAAAAATGTATTGCTTGGAAAAATGCTGAGAATAGATGTGGATGCTACAGGCCCCTACAATATCCCGCCTGACAATCCTTTTGCAGGAACCATAGATGGCGCTGATGAAATATGGGCTTATGGCCTCAGAAATGCCTGGAAGTTTTCCTTTGACCTGACGACAGGAAATGCAATGATTGCAGATGTAGGACAGGGAGCTATCGAAGAAATTAATAAAATGCCCATAACACAAGCCGGTTTGAACTATGGCTGGCGCTGCTATGAAGGAAATAATGCTTATAACACAGCAGGGTGTGCTGCACAGTCTTCCATGACGTTTCCTATTGCGGTATATGATCATTCAGGCGGAAAATGCTCTATCACAGGTGGGTATGTTTACAGAGGAACTCAATATCCGTCACTGCAGGGAAAATATTTTTTTGCAGACTACTGCTCTACCCAGATCGGAATTCTTGATAGCAATAATACCATCACATGGACAAGTCCTTATTCCGGGAATAATTTCTCTACATTCGGAGAGGATTATCAGAAAGGTCTGTACGTAGCCGCAGTAAACAGTGGGAAAATCTTTAAAATATCCACAGGAACTCTAGGAACTCAGGAAAATACTTTAGGAACCATAAAAGTTTATCCTAATCCTGCTTCAAAAGAAATTTTCATTGATGGCGTTACAGATAAAAAAGCAACTCTGGAAATTATCAGCGCAGAAGGAAGAAAAGTACTGGAAACAGATCAAATCTCTAATGGAAAGGGAATAAATATTTCGGGAATACCTGCCGGTGTTTATTTCATCAACCTGAAATCCGGAGAACAGAAGTCTTACAGTCAGAAACTGATTATTAAATAAAAATTGACTAATGAGATATCTCAACTAAAATTTTAAAGCAATAAAAAAGCGGTTCAGATGTGAACCGCTTTTCATTTATATTGTCATTGAGAAAATTCTTGTTTCAGGTTTATTCCTCATCATTCTCAGGTCAAAAACCATGGCTACATTTCTTGTGAAAGCTCTTCCTTCTTCTGTAATTTTAACTTCGGTTCCATTAATCTCAACCAATCCGTCATTTTCCATTTCTTTCAACATTTCTAAAGCATTTTCAAGCTCCGGGAAAGAATTGTTGATATCAAAAGTGGTTTCAAGCTGGCACATCAGATTCAGAATATGTCTTCTTACAATCAGATCTTCTTCACTCAGAACGTGTCCTTTGACAACAGGAATCTCACCTTCTTCAACCATTTTCTGATATTCTTCAACCGTTTTTACATTCTGGGCAAAAGCATACCATGAATCTGAAATAGCAGACATACCAAGTCCTACCATCAGTTGGGTTTTGCTTGAAGTGTATCCCATGAAATTTCTGTGAAGTTTTTTATGAATCAAAGACTGATACAGATCATCATGTTCCAGAGAGAAATGATCCATCCCAACCTCGATATATCCTAAATCCTGAAGCAGTCTTTTACCATCTTCGTACAAACGACGTTTTTCTTCTCCGCTTGGAAGGTCATTTTCATCAAAACCTCTCTGACCAACTCCTTTTACCCACGGAACATGTGCGTAAGAGTAAAAGGCAAGTCTGTCCGGCTTCAGCTCCATTGTTTTTCTGATCGTGTGTTCCATCGCCTCCCAGTTCTGATGTGGCAGCCCAAACACAAGGTCATGGCTGATTCCCCTGTAACCGATTTCCTTTGCCCATTCTGTAACATTTTTTACATTTTCAAAGGGCTGGATTCTATTGATTGCTTTCTGAACTTTAGGATCATAATCCTGAACTCCAAAGCTTACTCTTCTGAAACCAAGGTCGTATAAAGTCTGAAGATGTTCTTTTGTTGTATTGTTAGGATGTCCTTCAAAAGAAAATTCCGGATGTTCCGCAATATCTACGGTGGAAAAGATTCCCTCCAACAATGTTTTTAAGTTCTCGGGAGAAAAAAACGTAGGAGTTCCGCCTCCTAAGTGTAATTCTTTTAGTTTAGGTTTTTCGTTGAAAAGGTCTAGATAAAGCTTCCACTCTTTCAAAACGCTTTCCAGATAAGGCACTTCAACACTGTGTTGTTTGGTAATACGTTTATGACATGCACAGAACGTACACAAAGCCTCACAGAAAGGCAAATGGATATAAATAGAAATCCCCTCCTCTGCATTACTCTCATGAAAAGACCTGATTACTGTTTCCTTCCATTTTTCCGGTGAAAATGTAGATTCATCCCAATACGGAACGGTAGGATAAGAAGTGTAACGCGGTCCGGGAATATTATACTTATCTATTAAAGAGTTCATTTTGAAATTTAAAATTTTATAAGGGTATGAAATTTAGCATCATTAAAATTTCATCTTACAAAATTAACCATTAGTTATGAATTTTAACCTATGAATTATATTAGGTTCTATTTTATAATGAGTCTAAATACACATGGTCAGGCTTTTGGCCAAGAGTGATAAATTCTATACCTTATATTTAAAATTTTAATCTCATCACTGCAATTCTGCTATTTCCTGCAAGAACAACATTGTTATCATCAATCCACTGACAGACGAAGAAACCTTTTTCATCAGAGATTTTCTTCCAGGTCTTTCCAAAATCTGAAGAATAGCTGATATGCTTGTCCCCAACTGCAATAATTTCTTTTCCTTTTGATCCCGGCTTAATTTTTACACAGGTTGTATATCCAGCATTCTGTCCTGAAGCCTGAATCTGCCAGGTTTCACCAGCATCAATACTGGTGGCAATATTGTTGACATTGGCATCCTGCTTGGTATAATCCCCTCCTGCTGCAATCCCGAAGCGGTCTTCAAAAAAATCGATGGAATACATTCCCTGTGAAGACTCTCCCTGAATGAAAGGTGTTTCAATAATCTTCCAGTCCAATCCCTTCTGCTTAAAGATCCTGGAAGCTTTCCCGCCGGTTGCAATCCAGAGGATATCCTTGTAGGAAGCAATGTTGGTATTGCTGGCGGCAAATGCAGCCTCACCTTCCTTTAGCTTTACTTTCTCGTGATTACCCATTGGAGGATTCCATGTCTCGTACATTTTCTTGTGAGGGAATAATAATGCCAGCTTCATAAAAAGATTTTTATCAGGATCACTGAACGTTATACCGTATCCATCCTTTACAAAATGTAAAGCATCATAAAAAGCTGTTTTAGCAGTGTCTTTAAAGACAATCTGTGATTTCAAATCTTTTTTATCAATTTTAAAAAAGTAAGCAGGACTTTCAATGTTGATGGCATAGAAAGAGGTTTTATCCTGCGCCAGCGTCCTGAACTGAAGTTTGTCTTCGGACAGTTTGATCTGCTTCTGGTTTTTATAGTCTTTAAGATCTACAAACCCGAATTTGGAATCCGTACCGCTATACCAGACCTTATTGTCATATAATTCCAGCGCTCTGATACTGATCTTATCATTAAGAATGGTTTCAAGGCTTTCCACTTGCTGGGAAAACGCCGTAAATCCTATGGACAGGAGTAAAATGGAAAAAATATTTTTCATATAATAGTATTGGGACAAAAAAAACCGCCGAAGCGGTTTATATTGTTATTAATCTTGGTTCTGGTATTTTTCAGGGTTGTTAAGTTTACTGTTTGATTTTCCATAAAGGAAATATACCAAACCTCCTAAGAACAACCATACAGCAGAAAGTTCCAATGCATGGGCACTTAAGTTAAATATCAAATAAATATTGATAAACACTCCTAATGCTACCACTATTTTGTAAGCCGGAACTTTGAAAGGTCTGATCAAATCAGGTTCTTTTTTTCTCATCACCCAAACGGCAATACAAACCAATGTAAATGCAAACAGGGTTCCGAAACTCGTCATATCTGCCAATGTTGAAATGGGAGTAAATGCTGCGATGAATGCCACTACAATACCCAACAAAATGATTCCTTTGTAAGGTGTTTTTGTTTTTGGATGAAGCTGACCGAAGAATCCAGGAATCAATCCGTCTTTTGCCATACCGATAAAGATTCTTGACTGCCCCATCATCATTACCATTACTACAGAGATCAATCCTACTGTTGCAGCGATGGTTACCACATTACTTGCCCAGTGTTTTCCGGCAATTTCAAAAGCATAAGCTACAGGAGCTTTGATTGCATCAGGATATTTACCTTCAGGGTTAAAGTCTGTATAATGCATCATCCCTGTTAATACAAGTGATACACAAATATAAAGTGCTGTACACACCAATAATGATGCAATAATGGCGAAAGGCACATCTTTTTTAGGATTAATAGCTTCTCCTGCCTGTGTAGACACAGCATCAAAACCAATATAAGCAAAGAAGATAGCGGCTGCTCCGGAAATAATTCCTTTAATACCATAGGCGGATACCAGGTCTCCTTCAGAATTTTTGATCTGTACCTGATCCGGAATAAAAGGTTTCCAGTTTTTAACACCATCTACTGCGTTATAAAGATCAGTATTAGAAAAAATGATATATACTCCTGCAATAATTACAAAGATAACGGCAGAAGTTTTCATCAAAACAATCAGGTTATTAGCCCCTGCTGCTTCTTTAGTTCCTTTTACCAATAATGCAGTAATTAAAAGAACAAGAATGAATGCCGGCAGGTTCATTGAAAAACCATCTCCTGTATAACTGGCTGGATCTGATGTAAGATAGGCCGGCAGATGAATATTAAAGATTTTCAAAAATTTGTTAAAATATCCGGACCAACTCACGGAAACGGCCATACTCGCCATGGCATATTCGAGGATGAGACACCACCCCATGGCCCATGCAAAAATTTCTCCTACCGTTCCGTATGCATAGGCATAAGCTGAACCTTCTACAGGAATAATGGATGCAAATTCTGCATAGCATAATGCAGCAAAAACACAGGCAATACCTGCTATGATAAAGGAAATGGCAAGTGCTGGTCCTGCGTGATAATAGGCTCCTGTTCCGGTAAGAACAAAGATTCCACCTCCGATGATAGCACCCACTCCAATTGCTGTTAAACTCCATTTTCCAAGGACTTTTTTCAGCTCACTTTTCTTCATATCTGCCTCATAGGCACTTAGTGGCTTTTTAACCCAAATTTTCGACATGTTTTTTTATTTATTAAGGATTTACGAAAATATAAAAAATTTAGGAACTCCCGCGTTTATCGTTAAACTTTCCTCATTTATTTTACACTAAAGTATTTAAAAACCTGAGCAACACATTATACAATTCATTTTAAAAAGTCCATATTTTTGCTTATTTTTGATTGCATGAATTTATATGATCTTTTTGTAAAACCTTATGAAAGCTATGATTCTTTACAGATTACGCTGGAAGCATCAGGTGCAATTTTCGGAATACTGAGCGTATTTTTTTCCATTAAGAAAAATATATGGGTGTACCCTACCGGCATTATTTCAACCCTGATTTATGTATACCTTCTTTTCAATGCCGGGCTGCTGGGAGACTGCATGATCAATGTCTATTATTCTGTTATGAGCATTTATGGCTGGGTTCTATGGGCAAGAAATTCTGAAGATCATATTCACGTAGAAGTTACCTGGGCTACCCGAAAAGAATGGCTCTATGCAAGTATTCTTTTTGTGCTGAGTTTGGCATTTGTTACTTTTATTTATTATTGCAAACCTTATATTGATAATTTAGAAGGTGCTTCTCTTGGATTATATCATCTCGATTGGGCAAACTGGATGGATATTTTCACCACTTCAATATTTTTAGTAGGAATGTGGTTGATGGCCAAACAGCGCATTGACAACTGGATTTTCTGGATTATCGGAGATATTATCTGTATGCCTATGATGATTTTTAAGGGACTTGGAATCACTTCGGTTCAATATTTGGTATTTACTATAATGGCTATCTTAGGATACGTCAATTGGAAAAAAAGTTTTAAAGAAAAAAAAGTACAATAAAGTCATGAAAAATTTATTCAAAATAGCAGTCAGTATTTTTGCTATTGCCAGTTTAACCTCTTGTTTAGCATATACCGACGGATACGGAAGTAATGGAGGCTATGGGTATGGAGATCCTTATTATAACAACGGATATTACTATGCACCTTCCGGATATTACGGAAGCGGCGGATATTATGGTAATGACGGATATTATTACAGAAACAACGTTAATTACTACTATGATAATGGAATTCCTTATTATTATGACAATTATAACAACTCCAGAAGAAAAGTCTATGTAGAAAGAAGATCTAATTCTTCTTCAAGACCTCAAAACGGATTCCAGAACACGCGTACAACGAATAGTAACGGTTCATATAATAATAACGGAGGATTCAATAATAATAGAAACTCCAATAGCAACAGTGGATTCAGAAACCAGAATAACGGTTCTCAGAACAATCAGGGTAACCAAAACAACAGTGGATTCAGAAATTCTAATGGCGGGTTCAGAAACCAAAACAGTGGTAGTCAGAACAGCCAGGGAAATCAGAATAACAGCGGATTCAGAAACCAAAACAGCGGCAGCCAAAACAGCACCAGATCAGAATCTTCCGGCGGTGGATTCAGAAACAGCTCCAGCGGCCAAAGCAGCAGTTCAGGCAGACAACAGAGCGGCGGAGGCGGCTTTAGATAAAACGATTATAAATAAGGAAACGAACAGTTAACACTGTTCGTTTTTCATTTTAAATATATTAATTTTGCTTCTTCATTTAACAAAAAAGTATGGAATTTTATAAATATCAGGGAACAGGAAATGATTTTGTAATGGTAGACAACCGTGATCTGCAGTTTACTAAAGATAAAAACAGTATTGAAAAATTGTGTGACAGACGTTTCGGGATAGGTGCTGACGGGCTCATTTTATTGGAAAACGATCCGAACTATGATTTCAAAATGGTTTACTATAATTCTGACGGAGGAGAAAGTACGATGTGCGGAAACGGAGGAAGATGTCTTGTAGCTTTTGCTTTTTTCCTTGACATCTTTGAAGATAAATGCAAATTTATTGCTACAGACGGAGAACATGAAGCTGAAATCCATAACGGGATCATTAAATTGAAAATGATTAATGTAGACACCATTTCACAAGACGGAAATGACTTTGTTCTGAATACAGGATCTCCACACTATGTAAAATATGTAGAAAATCTTCCCGATTACAATGTGTATACTGAAGGAAATGGGATCAGAAATTCGGAAAAGTATAAAGAAAAAGGAATCAATGTCAACTTTGTAGAAAAAATTTCTGATAATGAAATTTTTGTAAGAACCTATGAACGAGGCGTTGAGGACGAAACTTATAGTTGTGGAACAGGAGTTACTGCTTCTGCTTTAACTTTTCTTCAAAAACATAATCTAACCTCTGTAAAAGTTAAAACTTTAGGCGGAAATCTTAAGGTATATGCTGAAAAAAGCGGAGATACATTCCAGAATATTTGGCTGGAAGGTCCTGCAAAGCAAGTTTTTAAAGGTAAAACAGATCTTCTTTAAAAACACAAACTTTTAATCAACATTTATAAGAATGAAAAAAGCTATTCTCATTATCATTCTGCTGGTTTTTGTAGCTGCAGGATTTTTTGGTTTGAGATTTTATAATAAATATTTAGGAAATAACGTAGAAAAAGACGGTTATGTCCTGATTCCTCATAGAGCAGGTTTTCAGCAGATCCTCGACTCTATTGCTCCTTATATTAAAGACAGGGAATCTTTTGAAGCTGTGGCTAAAGAAAAAGGTCTTGATACCAATTTTAAAGCGGGACGTTATCATATCCAGAGCGGAACAGGAAATAAAAATCTTGTCAATATGATCAAAGCAGGTAACCAGACAGCAAACTCTTTCAGAATCGGAGATTTTGGAGATATGTATCAGATGATCGGTAAGGTGACCAAAAAAACGGAAATCGATTCGTTACATTTTATCAATGATCTGGATGTTGTGGCACAGGAGAAAGGCTATAAAAATGTTGAAGATTTAAAGAAATATTTTTTCATTGATACGTATAATTTCTTCTGGACTGTAAGCCCAAGAGAATTTTTTGCAAAGTTTGAAAATCAGTACAATGATTTCTGGACGAGCGAAAGAAAAAACAAAGAACAGCAGTCTGGCCTTACAAGAGATCAGATCTATGCACTGGCTTCTATTGTTTATAAGGAATCCGGAGGGAAAAAAGATGAAATGAAAACGATTGCCGGACTGTATTTAAACCGTTACAGAAAAGGGATGAAACTTCAGTCTGATCCTACGGTAATCTACGCGATCAATAAGCAGACTAATTTTAAAGAATCTATTAAAAGAGTATTATATAAACATTTGTCTACACCATCACCTTACAACACTTATGCAAACACAGGTATTCCTCCGGGACCAATCTGTGTAGTGGATAAAAATTCGATTGATGCTGTTTTAAATGCAGAAAACAACAATTATATATTTATGTGTGCTGATCCGGCAAGATTCGGATACCATAAGTTTACGGCAAGTGCTGAAGAACATGCAGTGAATGCAAAGGCTTACCAGGACTGGCTCAACTCAAAAAATATAAAATAAGTTTAGAAAGCACCTAGAAATTTACAGTTAGAAAAATAATAAAAATCATAATATTTTGAAGATCAAATTGATATGGATATTCAAAATAGTATGGGTTATCCTTTCACGATTATACAAAAAAATAACCTATGAAGAATAAGACAGAAATTGTCAATATTTTCACCAGAAAAACTTTAGGACTTACGTTAGTACTTTCAGCGGCGGCGATGGCTTTTGCACAGGAGAAGGCTGGAGTTTCAGGGACTATTGTCAACAAAAAAAATCAACCGGTTCCTTATGCCTCTGTAACGTTCAGCAATAAAGTGAGCAAAACATTAAGTGATGCTGTACTCACAGATGAAAAGGGACAGTATAAACTTGAACTTGTACCGGGAGATTATGATATCACAGTAGAAGCTATTGATTACAAAAAGAGTGTAATCAGTAAAAATATTGCAATAGCAGGTAATATCGGGGCATTATCTATAGAGCCAGAAGCGGCTACAACCCTTGATGGAAAAACAAAAGAAATCCAGGGAGTTGTGATCACTGCTTCAGCAGCAAAACCTTATAAAGTAGAACTTGACAAGAAAACATATGATCCTTCACAGGATATCGTGAGTAAAGGAGGAAGTCTTCAGGATGTACTGACCAATGTTCCTTCAGTTTCTGTAGATACAGATGGTACCGTTTCTATGAGAGGAAGTACCAATGTAAAATTTCTGATCAACGGAAAGCCCTCTGCCCTTCTGGGAATAGATGATGGTGCCAATGCCTTACAAAGTATTCCGGCGGATCAGATTGAAAGAATTGAAGTCATTACCAACCCTTCTTCTAAATTTGAAGCAAGTGGAACTTCAGGTATTCTGAATATCATCCTTAAAAAGAACAAAAAAATCGGGTTTAATGGGAGCGTTGTAGGATCTTTAGGGTATTTCCCAAGAACCTCGCTTAATACCAATCTGAGCTGGAGAAAAAATAACTGGACATGGTTTGTAAACGGTGGCGGAGGCTATACGGAAAATAAAACTAAAAATAATTCGGAAACGACTTACCACAATCTTACTTTTCCTGAAATTCTTCCTAATCAGCAGCCTAATGATGTTCTTGCACATCAGCTTCAGAACTCCACCAGTAAAACATATAACAAAAATTATAATGTAAGTGCTGGTTTTGTGTATGATCTGTCTGACAAAACATCAATCAATGTAACAGGATTGGTAAGAACTTTTGAAGGTGACGGAAATGAACTTCTGCAGACGTATGACAGTTTTCACAGATTTTTCAAAGATCCGTCAAATCCAAATGGAACTGCGGGAACATGGCAATTATTAAACCCTTACGGACAAAGAGATTCTAAAACGATATTTAATAACCTTGCCTTTCAGGGAGATGTAGGTCTAGACCACAAATTTGATGATAATGGTCAGAATTTATCAGTATCATTAAGTTTACAGAGAAACAGAAGCAATAATAATGCAGATATTCTTGAGACCAATGATCTGCTTCCGGATGTACAGGATATTACCCGAAGACATTCAGTAAGCAAAACAGTTATTGGAAAAGCAGACTACGAATTACCAATAGGAGAACAGTCTAAGATTGAAGCAGGATATAGATTGGATGTGAATGACAACACTTATAATAATTTTGTAAGCAGTACTTCCAATAATCCTTATATCCCGAACTATAATAACAATACAGATTACAGGGAGATCTTCAATGCTTTCTATTTACAGTTTAAGAGTAAAATCGGAGAAAAATTTGCTTATCAGCTTGGTTTAAGAGATGAACTTTCCAATGTAAAGATCAATTACATCAATCAGAATCCTAATGATCCGCAAATAAATAAAACAAAGAACTACAACAATTTATTTCCGAGTGTATTCTTAAGCTATGATGTATCTAAAAACAATCAGATTTTGGTTAATTATTCCCGTAGAATAGACAGACCGAGATCTTTCTTCATGGTTCCTTTCCCGAATTACAGCAACAGCCAGAATATTTTTGAAGGAAATATAGATCTTAACCCATCGTATGTAGATTCATTTGAAGTAGGATATAATATTACAAGAAAAAAGTTTACGATTAATCCTACCCTATACTACAGACACGCCACTGATGATACTAAAATGTTAGTTTACAGACCTGATGAAAGTCTGGGAGTATTCTATACAAAACCTATCAACCTGGGAAGTGACGACCGTTATGGTTTGGACCTTAACTTTACCTATGATCCTTTTGCGTGGTTAAAAATAATGGGTAGCTTAGACATGTTCGGATATAAAACCACAGGAATTGCATATTATGATGCTCTTGATAAAAATAAGCTGCAGCAAACCCGAAATATGGATTTTACCGGAGACGGTTTCTCTACCAGAGCACGTCTTAATACGACATTTAAACTGGATAAAACGTTAAGTGTACAGTTGCAGGGATTCTATAGAGGAGCACAGAAATCTGCCAACCAGAATACTCAGGACATGTATGCGCTGAACCTTGGTGCTTCCAAAACGATCTGGAAAGGAGACGGAACCATTTCCTTCAATATTCAGGATATTTTCAATACGAGAAGCAGAGAAGTACTTAGTTTCAATGAGGATTACACAAGAAGAAACTATATGCAGTGGCAGCCAAGACAGTTTTCTATTTCTTTAACCTATAGATTTAAGCAGGGTGAAAAAGTAGATCAGCCTAAAAAGAAAAAGGATATCAATTCCAATGCAGCCGGCGACGACCAACAAGGCGGCCCGATGTAATACAACAAAAATCCCGAAAATTACTTTCGGGATTTTTTATTCTTATTTTGCAGATGCAGTTCTGGAGTCTTTTTCTTTTTCAGCTTCATAGATCCTTCTTCTCAGGTCACTGGTGGAAAACCTGTGGTCTCTTTTGTTGTAAAAGATTTCAATTCCTTTTTCTTCACAGTATTTCTTACCTGTAAAGTCTTTGTCCATATAATCATCCCCGATGATTCTTACATCAATCACAAATGACTTTAAAATATCCAGCAGATCTTCTTCTGTATAATAAGGAATGATCTCATCCACAGCATTTACTGCTTTCAGCTGAATATACCTTTCAACGATAGTCTGGCTTGGCTTATTTTTGTTGGGGCGATCGTGGGAAGGGTCGATCTGAAGTCCAACGATTAAATAGTCACATACCGTTTTAGCTTCTTCAAGCATTTTGATATGCCCGGCATGTAATAAGTCAAATGAGGAAAATGTAATCCCTATTCTCTGTGTCTTCATATTAATTTTGAATTAAAACTTCACTGAAATAAATGTTCTTTTAAAAGGATAAAAGACAGAAGATTCAGGGAAGAAGTTTTGTAATTTGTTTATATAATTCGTTTTAAATTGTTCTTTTCTATAGTCAGTAAATCTTCATAACTATAGAAATACTATACATTCCTTGTATTCAAATACTTCTGCCATTCCCAAACCGTTCTTAAAGCTTCTTCCAGAGACGTTTCAGACTTCCAGTTGAGTTCTTTCTCAGCCTTTTCAGCATTGGCATACGCGATAGTGATATCTCCTTCTCTTCTGGCACAGATCTGATACGGCACTTCTACATTATTGGCCTTTTCAAATGCTTTTACTACTTCAAGTACAGATGAACCTTTTCCTGTTCCCAGGTTGTAGGTATCAATCACAGCTTCAGATGAAGAGTCTTCCATCAGTTTTTTTAATGCTGCAACGTGTGCTTTCGCCAGGTCAACAACATAAATATAATCACGAACGGCTGTTCCGTCCTCTGTAGCATAATCATCTCCCCAAATACTCAGTTTCTCACGTACTCCTGAAGCTGTTTGCATCACATAAGGCACCAGGTTATTAGGAACTCCTATTGGCAGTTCTCCGAGTTTTGCAGAAGGATGGGCTCCGATTGGGTTGAAATATCTCAATAACGAAATTTTACGTTGATAGGCATTTGCAAAATCGATAATAATTTGCTCACCCATCTGTTTTGTTTTCCCATACACGCTTTCGGGCACTTTTAGCGGAGTATTTTCATCAATCGGCATTACATCTGCCTGCCCGTATACTGTACAGGATGAACTGAAAATAAAGTTGGAGATTTCTCTTGCTTTAAATTCCTGAAGAATATTAATCAATGAAAACAAATTGTTCTCATAATAATCTACAGGCTTTACCTGACTCTCTCCTACCGCCTTAGAAGCCGCAAAATTGATACATCCATCAATCTGATAGGCATCAAAAACCTGAGTAAGAAGTTCTCTTCTTTTTAGATCAAAAGGATAAAAAGCAACCTTTTTACCTGTAATTTCTTCTATATTTTTTAAAATAAACCTTTCCGTATTGGATAAATCATCTACGATAACTACTTCAAAGCCGCTATTGATAAGTTCCACTACTGTGTGAGAACCAATATATCCAAGTCCTCCCGTAACAAGTATTGCCATTTTATTTTTTAATCTTCGTGTTTTCCTATATTTTCTATTTCGTTTTTCTTTACCTCTTTATCCATATTGTTCAGATAAAGAAGATAAAAAATAATAAAACCTATAACTATTGTATTAAAAGCAATTACAAAGTTGTAATATGAATTATTGGTATAAGTTTTAATGAGGGTATATTCTGCATAACAAACTAAAATAAAGATCATTACTGCAATAAAATTGAGAATAATCTTTGTATACTTCATTTTAAAATAAATAATCCCCCCTGAAATTAAATTTACAATAATGTAAAAAGAGTATTTCAAAATATTTTCAAAAATACTCTCTTTATAGTATTCTGAGTAAGATGAGGAATTATAGGAATTCAATGTATTTATTACATAGATTGAATATAATCCTACGATAAAAAGATGAAACCCTAAAAAGAATTTATATTTCCTTCCTTTTAAAAAAAATTCCGTCATAGTTATTTTTATCCCATAAACTCAAGAACAGCATCTGTAATATACTTCAGTTGTTCTTCGTCTAATTCTGTATGCATTGGTAAAGAAATTACCTGATCCAGCAGCTTGTCTGTATTCACAAAGTCTGCATCATTACTTTCCTGGAAGTACGCTTTCTGCTTTCTTAGGGCCACCGGATAATAGATCATTGCAGGGATTTCTTTTTCCGTCAAAAACTTTTGAAGCTCGTTACGTTTTCCGTTCAGAATTCTTAAAGTATACTGGTGGAATACGTGAGTAGAATTTTCAGCTCTTTTCGGAGTCAGAATATTCGGGTTTGCTTCAAATGCTTCATCATAAAAATCTGCTGCTCTTTTTCTTGCTTCGTTGTAAGAATCAAGGTGAGGAAGTTTTTTTCTTAAAACTGCAGCCTGAATACTGTCCAGACGGGAGTTTACTCCTACCTCATCATGGTAATATCTTTCGTACATTCCGTGGTTTACAATTCCTCTCAAACGGTGTGCTAATTCATCGTTGTTGGTAAAAATAGCTCCGCCATCTCCGTAGCATCCTAGGTTTTTTGAAGGAAAGAAAGAAGTTGTGCCCACTGTAGACATTGTTCCTGCCTGTTTTACAGTTCCGTCAGAGAATGTATATTCTGAACCGATTGCCTGAGCGTTGTCTTCAATAACATATAGATTGTGCTCTTCAGCAATTTTCAAAATTTCTTCCATATTGGCACACTGTCCGAAAATGTGTACCGGAATAATCGCTTTTGTTCTTGGCGTAATCGCTTTCTTAATCTGCTCTGTAGAAATAGTGAATGTATCATAATCTACATCTACCAGTACAGATTTTAGCTTAAGCAGGTGAATTACTTCTACCGTTGCAGCAAAAGTAAAATCAGCGGTGATGATCTCATCTCCTTCTTTCAGATCCAGGGCCATTAAGGCAATCTGTAATGCATCTGTACCATTGGCACACGGAATCACATGTTTTACTTCTAAATAAGACTCCAATTCATTCTGGAAAGACTTTACTTCAGGTCCGTTAATAAACGCTGCAGAGTCCATTACATTCAAAACAGCATTGTCTACATCATTCTTTATTTTGTAATACTGACTTTGCAAGTCAACCATCTGAATTTTTTTCATATAATAAATATTTCTGTAAAAATAAGGAATTTAATATCCTATCAAAAATTTTATTGATTTTGTTTTTATCTTTATACAAAATAATCTTATGAAAAAACTTTTACTCTTTTGTTTCCTAACGGGTTATCTTAATGTCTCTGCTCAGACAGAACTTGTGTTTGTTTTCTTTACAGATAAGCCCAACAAAGCTGCATTTTATGCCAACCCGCTTTCTGAACTCAGCCAGAAATCACTCAACAGGCGTACAGCGTTAGGAATTCCTCTTAACGATCAGGATGCCCCTATTGAACAGTCTTACCTTCAGAATCTTCAAAATTTAGGATTTACCGTTACAGATTATTCAAAATGGCTCAACGGAGCGGCAGTTAATGCTACTCCTGTTCAAAAAACGTTGCTGCAGGCTCAAACCTTTGTTTTATCTGTTGAAAGTTTTGCCAGAAACAGTTCAACCACCGTAAAAACAGTCCCCGTAAAATGGAAAGATGATGCAAGTCTTGATAAAATACTTACCAATTTTAATTATGGCTCCGGTGCCGGCCAGATAGACCAGGTCAATATCCGGCCACTTCATCTTGCAGGGTATACCGGAACAGGGGTTTCTATAGCCGTCATTGATGCCGGATTTCCAACGGTGAATACCGGAACTGCTTTTTCAAGATTATGGAACGGTAATCATATAAAAGCATCCTATGATTTTGTTACTAAAACCGGAGATATTTACAATACAGCGCTCAGCCCTCATGGTTCTGTTGTGTTAGGAGCTATCGGCGGGTATCTGGAAAATATATTTGTGGGCGCTGCTCCTGATGCTGATTTTTATCTCTACCGAAGTGAAAATGCCACTGTAGAAGTTCCTGAAGAGGAATTATACTGGATTGAGGCTGCCGAGGAAGCAGACAGAAAAGGGGTAGAAATCATCACCTCATCACTGGGATATAATGTTTTTGATGAGAGCCGTTACAATTATACTTATGCCAATATGAACGGAAGTACTTCTTTCATTGCCCGTGGTGCGGGTATTGCAGCTGAAAAAGGAATTTTTGTACTCGCTGCTGCCGGAAATTCCGGGTTGCAGCCATGGCATTATCTGATGACTCCGTCTGATAATGCTAAAGTATTCTCTATCGGGTCTGTAGATTCTGCCGGAAATGCATCCGGATTTTCTTCTTTCGGACCGAACTCTCTTGGAGTGGTAAAACCTGACGGAAGTACTCAAGGAACCGCTACAACTACAGTGTATGATAATGCGACTACAGTTGTGAATGGAACATCAATCTCTACTCCTATCGCAGCAGGAGGTGTGGCATGTCTTATCCAGGCATTTCCAACAATGGACAGAGAGCAGATGAGGGCAAAGCTAAGACAAACGGCTTCGCTTTATCCTGCCCATTCAGATCAGACAGGATTTGGTATTCTTAATTTTGGAAGCTTATACAACCTTGTTCTGAATACTTCCGAAATCGTAAAAAAAGAAAAGTTTTCCCTATTCCCAAATCCTGCTACAAACATTCTGAATGTAGCATCAGAGCAGGAAGTTCTGTCTTTGGAAATTTATGATAATCTGGGAAGACTGATCAGACAAAGCAGCCATCAGAAATCTATAAAAGTGGAGGATTTTGCCAAAGGAACTTATTATCTAAAAATTCAGTTGAAGGATAAGGTTTACTATGAGAAATTCTTAAAACAATAAAAGTTTTTGTCTCTCGCAGATTGAGCAGATTTGATATTGTATTTAATGTATTGAATATGCGAGGGAAAATCTTCTAAAACTTTTTATACTGTATTTTGGCTAAAGCCGATGGATTGGCGAATAAAAAAAGAATGGGCTAAAGCCCATTCCTATTGATATATTTGTACATAGTGTACAAAACGTTTGTTTAAAAAACAACTTAAGCAGAGTTTCTGCTCGCGTTAATATTTCCAAAGAGTGATCTTGTTACCAATTTTTCATAGGCTTCTTTATTGCCCTCTCCTTTTTGTATTTTCATCAAGGCATATTGTTGAATGCTCAGTAATGGAAGCACAATCTTTTCACGGATCTTCACCGATTTTCTGGACAGAGGATCTTCTTCCTGAAGCATTTTGAAACCAGTCAGCTCCAGCATGATTTCTCTTGAAAGCTCATACTCATCAAAAAGAATATTCCAGAATGCACCAAACTTCGGGTTGCTTTTAATATAATAAGTCAATGGGAAATAAGATTTGTTCATACTCATCATGGAGTTCAACACTAAAGTCTTAAAGAAATCTGAACCTTTATACAGTTCTCTTACTTCTTCAAACCTTCCCTGCTCTTTCATCTTTTGCATGGCATACCCAAAGCCAAAGAATCCGGGAACATTCTGCTTCAATTGTGACCATGAACCTACAAACGGAATAGCTCTCAGATCTTCAAATTTAAGTTCGCTTCCGTTTCCTCTTTTTGAAGGACGGCTTCCGATATTTGTTTTTCCATAATATTCAAGGGTGCTCATCTCCTGAAGGTAGGGAACAAACATAGGATGGGCCTTTAAATCTGAATATTTTCCATAGCTGATATCCGCCAATTCAATGATCAAGGTTCTTTCTTTTTCCGTAAGCTCTTTTTTTGCATTTTTAAATACATCGTTTTCCACACCGGCTGTCAGAAGCTGTTCAAAATTATATTTTGCCTGTTCTTTATTTCCAAAAATACTGGTAATGGTCTGCCCCTGGATTGTAAGTTCAATTTTATTATTAGCAATAGTTTTTCCCTGAGAAGCATAGAAATCGTGGGTTTTTCCTCCTCCTCTGGCTGGCGGTCCGCCTCTGCCATCAAAGAATACAACTTTAATATTCTTCTGCTCAGAAAGTTTAGTCAATACTTCTTTTGCTTTATAAATTTCCCAGTTGGCTTTTAAATATCCGCCATCTTTGGTTCCGTCAGAAAATCCAAGCATAATGGTCTGCTGGTTTCCTCTTTTTTCCAGATGTTTTTTGTAGACAGGATTATGATAGAGTTCATTCATTACATTTTCGGCATTGGCAAGACCTTCCATCGTTTCAAAAAGTGGCACAATATCCATATTGATATCTTCATCTTTATATCCGCAAACTTTAAAGAATGCATACACATTCATTACATCTTTCACCGCATCGGAATTGGAAATAATATAGCGGTTCATTCCCCTTAATCCGTTCAGATTCTGAATATCTGTAACCTGTGAAACCGTTAACAATGTATCTTTTACAATATCTTCAAAATCTTCAGCGTTTACCGTTTCTGAAATCTGAATCAGCGTATTGAATTTCTGCTCGTAATCAGCCTCTTCATTTCCTGATACTTTCGCAAAAACCTCATCAATTACTTTCTGATGAATCCTGCTGTCCTGTCGGATATCCAGCGTCGCAAAGTGAGTTCCAAAGATCATCACACGATCCCTGAAATTAGCCAGAAGATCTAAAAACAAAGAGTTATGTTCATTGACTAATATTTTTTCGGCTTCTGCAGCTTTCTTTAAAATATCTTCAGCTGTAATGCTTTTCCCATCAAAAATGGCTGCATACAACTCTTCACTTAATTGGGTTAAAACTTCAGAAACCCCTCTGAAACTCAATCTTCTTCTGATGAATTTCAAATGGCTGTAATAGGACTTCAGAATTGCTGAACGAAGCTCTTCTGCTACCCTTTTTGTTACATCTGCTGTCACAAACGGATTTCCATCCCTGTCTCCTCCAGGCCAGAATCCAAGCTGAATAATATCTTCATGAAGATGAAAATGCCCGTTTCCGAAAGTCTTTTTGATCTTTGTAAACAATTCGCCAATGGTATCATAATACACATATCTCAGGTATGAAATGATACTCAAAGCTTCATCTATAGGAGTAGGTTTTTCTTTGTTGACAAAAGGGGTCTTCCCCAATTGCTGCAACAACATATCAATCTGAGTAACGGAATCACTCGTAATAGCTCCTCTTAGGTCCTGAATGATCCTTTGTACTGAACTTGGATAAAACTGCGTAGGGTGCGCTGTAAACACCACCTTTACACTGAAATCTTTTAGTTTTTCGCGTACTTTTTCAATTTTATGATCCTGAAAAGAGCGTTCAAAAAGATTGGTTACGGTACCGCTGTCACTTTCAGAGTGAAGATTGGGAAAAGCAGCATCTTCAATACTGTCAAACAAAACTACCTGTCTTTCTATATACTGAATGATCTTGAAAAGCAGTTCCAGTTTCTGCTCCTCGGTCTGAAGATCGGTATGGTTTTTAAAAAATTCTTCGACGATGTTTTCGGGAGTTTTTCCTGCTTCATAGCCGGTTCTGCTTTCTTCGTAAAGAAACGGAAGCAGCATTCCGATATTCGTCATTTTATCATAAGGCAGGCTCATAAATAATGAATTGTAGATCTGGAACTTATTTTCCACGATCTGCCTGAATTTTTCTGCGCGTTGGTCGTGTATCATAGTAACAAATGTAAGTGATTTTAGAATGAGTTGGATTGACAAATGACAAAAATTAAGGCCAAAATGCAAAAAAATAATAGTAATTTTACTCGTACAACATCCATAATCCATGAAAAAAATATTTACTTTTTTACTCTTAGCAATTCTGTTCATCTCTTGTGAAAAAGATTGTTACAATCCACCACTACCCATTATTTTTGAATTCGTAGATTCCAATAATGAGAATGTTATTGCCAATGGGACATTGACCACCTATTCAGTTCAGGATGAAAACAATGTGAATGTAGAATTAACCAAAACATCCGACAACAAGGTTATTGTAGAAAATGTAGGCGCCTATAACGGAACAAAAAAGTATAAATTTTATTCTAATATTAAAAACCTAGATTTTTCAATAGAGTCTTCAGAATTTAAAGGAGCTTGTGATGGCTATCAAATCAATAAACTGACTTTTACAGGTATAGATATTGATGTAACTGATGAAAAAGGATATTATAAAATTGTATTGGAATAATTCTCTTTACATTTGCCCAGAAAAACACTTTCTCTATGAAAATTATCATCGCTTTTTCCCTGATTCTTCCCAATCTGTTTTTTGGCCAGATCAAGGTTTCTGATGATTATAAAAAAATTCCAGATATCCTTGATACGGTAGATTATCTCTATCCTTTTATTGTTCCTGATAAAGACTATGCCTACTGGCGGGTGCTCAGCAATGACACTGATTATGAAAAAGCAGTGATCTATGAAAGCCAGGCTCCTGACTTTATGACCATCAACGAACCTTTTCCTGAAAGAGGTTTTTTCCAGAAATGTATAGGCAACAACTGCTTTTCATACATTCTTGCATGCAAAAATGAAAGATCAGTTTATTTTTCCAGTGAACAGCAGTTAAGAGATTTTATCGGAACCGTGGATAATCTTCCTGAAGCTATTTTGATGGCAAAGACCTATGGTTATTCGGTTGATACCAGCACCCGTTTTACCGGAGCTTATAAAATTGAAGACCGTCATATTTCTATGTATCTTATGCAGTCTAAGGGCTGTCCGGCTGTAAAAGAGTCTTTTTTTGTGAAGATCAACAGAAAAAATGGAAAGTTGGAAGCAAAGAGCAATGGAATCTATGCAAAAGATGAAAACTGCAGCCCATTATAACTTAGTTGAAAAGTACCAAGGCGCAAGGAATATAAAAAGGAATATTATCAATAGTTCCAGAACCATTAGTAGCCATAGCTTTCATAAAATATAATAATAGCAATTTTAAAATTTCGTTAACTCAATTTTCCTTTTCCATTCCGTAAATTTGGGTAAAATAAATTTAGAATAATGCTTAATTTCGAGTTTAAAAATCCAACAAAAATACTTTTCGGGAAAGGTGAAATCGCTAAAATTTCAAAAGAAATTCCTAAAGACGCCAGAATATTAATGATTTACGGTGGCGGGAGCATCAAAAACAATGGTGTTTACGATCAGGTAAAAGAGGCTTTAAAAGATCATGAAGTATATGAATTTGGCGGGGTTCCTGCCAATCCTGAATACGAAGTCTTAATCAATGCTTTAAGCTTTATTAAAGAAAAAAATATCACTTACCTTCTTGCTGTTGGCGGCGGATCTGTGATTGACGGAACGAAGTTTATTTCTGCAGCAGCTCATTATGCTGGTGAGCCATGGGATATCCTTAGAAATTCGGTAAGAACTTTTGAGGGAGAAGGAATGCCGTTCGGAAGTATTTTAACACTGCCTGCAACCGGTTCAGAAATGAATTCAGGCTATGTTATTTCAAGAAGAGAAACCAATGAAAAATTATCTTCCGGAGGCCCTGGGCTTTTCCCACAGTTTTCTGTATTGGATCCGGAAGTGATCAGATCTATTCCAAAAAACCAAATTGTGAATGGAATTACAGATGCTTATACTCACGTGCTGGAACAATACATGACGGCTCCTTCTTCTGCTGATCTTCAGGAAAGAATTGCAGAAAGCATTCTGATCAGCCTTCAGGAAACGGCTCCAAAAGTATTGGCTGATGATTTCAACTATGATGCTGCCGGAAACTTTATGTGGTGCTGTACAATGGCACTAAACGGACTGATCCAGAAAGGAGTGATCACAGACTGGGCAGTACACGCAATGGGGCACGAGCTGACTGCTTATTTCGGTATTGATCATGCAAGAACACTGGCAATTATTGCTCCATCCCACTACCGTTACAATTTTGATGATAAAAAAGGAAAACTGGCACAATATGCAGAGAGAGTCTGGGGAATAAAAGACGGAAGTGTAGAAGAAAAAGCAGAACTGGGAATCAAAAAAATGGAAGAATTCTTCCACAGCCTTCACATCAAAACCAAACTTTCTGAATATACAGAAGACTTTAAAGGAACAGCTGAAAAGGTTGAAAAAGCCTTTACAGACAGAAACTGGCTGGGTCTTGGAGAGTATAAAAAACTGACTCCGCAGGATGCTTATAAAATTGTAGAGATGAGCTATTAGAAGTTCAAAATTTTAAAATTTAAGGTTTAAAGTTTACTGAGCCTTTTAAGTTTTAACTGAAGCCAGAGTGGCAAATAATTATACGGGAAGCGGGTTTTAGCCCGCTTCTTTTGATTTCATATGATATTAATGAGTTTGTTACAGGCTCTTTCAATCAATTTCTTATTCTTTTAATGGCTTTGTACGCTTGAAAATACTGATTTCTCTCTCAAAATTATTCAATTTACAAACATTCGTTTAAAAAATCATTATTTCATTATAGATATTTCAAATTTATTTATATTTTAGCATATTCTTAAATTTTGTGAAAATGAAAAAACAGCTACTTTTATTTGCCTTTTCTGCCTTGGCACTTACTTCTTGTAAAGATGACAATCTTGAAGCTTACGATATGGATATCATGAAGGGAGATTGGAAGGAAGTTAAAAGGGAAGTAATTTCCGGAAAAGATAATAAAACAGTGCTTTATACTGAGACATTAACTGGATGTGCAGCCAAAAATACTCTTTTCTTAAGAACAGACTATTATGTGAGCTATACAGCCTATACAGGAGAAGGTGCTGACTGTACTGCATCTCCAAAAACCGAAGGAAGATATACTTATGATGCAGATTCAAAGGTTATAGGAATTAAGTTGGGTGAAGAAGAATCACCTATCACGTACAGAATTGATGTTTTGACGGGTAAAGATCTTAAACTTGCTCAGCAATCCGGAATTTTTGATATGGATGGAGATAAAATTCCTGATATCCCTTACGTTACTTACAAAAGATAAATCATAAAACTCCCGCTAATCGGGAGTTTTTTATTACTTTTATATCTAATTTAAAACTGAATATAATGAAGAAGATTCTATCAGCATTTCTATTGCTGTGCTTTACTATTGCCTTTTCTCAGGAAAAAAAACCAATGTTCTGGCAGGACATTCAGGAATTCAAAAAACAGGATCAGCAAAACCCGCCGCCAAAGGATGCCATTCTATTTCTGGGAAGCTCGTCATTTACAAAGTGGACTGATATAGCAGATTATTTTCCTGATAAAAAAATCATCAACAGAGGATTTGGAGGGTCGAGGCTTACAGACCTTAATGATTTTGCGGAGGATCTTTTAGCTCCTTATCAGCCTAAACAGATCATTATTTACTGTGGTGAAAACGATTTTGCAGACAACCATCAGCTAAAAGCAAAAGTAGTGGTTAACAGATACAAAGCTTTTTATAAAAAAATACGTGAAAGATTTCCTAATATTGAAGTTGATTATATCTCTATCAAGTACTCTCCAAGCAGAGAAGTGATCTGGCCACAGATGAAAATTGCCAACAAGAAGATCGCTGCATTTATGAAAAAAGAACCCAATGCTGAATTCATTGATGTGACTAAAGCAATGGAAGATGCTAATGGAAATGTAAGGAAAGATATTTTTGTGGAAGATATGCTTCATTTTAAACCGGAAGGATATAAAATCTGGACTAAAGTGATCACTCCTTACCTGAAATAAACTACAACCCATGATAAAAAAACCAATAACCATTTTATTTTTCATTTTATTGTATTCTCTTTCATTTTCTCAGGAGAAACCCAATGAAAAAACAGTCCTTCAGGAACTTTCAGAAAACGCCTGTAAATGTGCTGATTCTATTCATTTGTCAAACAGGAAGAAGGAAGATATCATAAAAGATGTTCATGAATGCATTGACAAATACACCGGAGCACTCCAAATATCTACTCTTTTGAAAGGAGCAGAAAAACAATCTGAAAATGCACCTAAAGTAAACGGAAAAAAGCAGATTAACCTGACTTTTGATCCCAATAAAAATTCACCGCAGTACAGAGACAGCTATAATGAGCTTGAACGTTATCTGATGCAAAACTGCGAAAGTGTGCAAAGGGCTACCAAAACTACTGAAACCAGTTATGACAAGTTCTCAAAAAATGATGCAGCCGTTGACTTTTATGAAAAAGCCGTTGATGCGGGAAAAGCTGAAAACTGGAAGGAAGCTATTCAAAATTATGAACAGGCGGTAAAGATTGATCCAAAATTCATTTATGCCTGGGATAATCTGGGAATTTCCTATAGAAGAATCGGGGAATATGATAAGGCTCTTAATGCTTATAAACAGTCATTGGCTGCTGATCCGAAAGGTAAAATGCCTTTACAGAATATAGCAATAACATATGTTTATAAAAAGGAATATCAGAAAGCTATTGATGCCTATAACGATTTTGATAAAGTATATCCCGGTGATCCGGAAGTTTATTATGGAATGGGACAGGTCTACTTTACCCATATGAAGAATAATGAGAAAGGTCTGGATAATATCTGTAAAGCCTACAGGATTTATTCCGAGCAAAAGTCGCCTTACCGATCGGATGCTGAAAAAATGATAGGATATATTTACAAGAGTATGAAAGAAGAAGGCAAAACAGATAAGTTTAAAGAAATTTTAAAAAACAACAATATTCAATTCGATTAAAAATAGAAAACGATTCCTGTATCAGGAATCGTTTTCTATTTTATTTATTTCTTTCTTTTTGATTTCGATATTGCTTTCTGCTGGGCTCTGTTAGCTCCAAATTTCTTAGGTACTTTTCTTTTGGAAGGGCCACCCCAGTTTTCTTTTGTATTTTTAGCTTTCTTCTCATGGAATGCTCCTCCTCCATCATTCAGTTTTACCTGTGCAGGATTTTTCATAATAACCTGATCTTCTTCATCAGCAATCTTTTTAGGATTGATTTTAACTTCTTCCGGGAAATCATTAAATTTCAATTCTTTATCCATCAACAGCTCAATATCAAGAATCAAAGGTTCTTCTTTTTTAGTTACAAAAGTAACCGCTTTTCCTTCTTTGTCTGCTCTACCTGTTCTACCGATTCTGTGAATGTACTGCTCAGGAATATCCGGCGTTTCAAAGTTGATAACATGTGTAACATTGGAAATATCAAGACCTCTTGCCATTACATCTGTAGTAATCAAACCTCTCACCTCCTCATTTTCAAAGCTTTTCATAGCCTTAAGTCTGTAGTTCTGAGATTTATTAGAGTGAATCACGTCAAACTGTCCAGGGAAAAGCTCATCAATTTTAGTGAAAAGCAGATCGGCATGTCTTTTATTATTATTAAAAATCAAGACCTTAGACATATCTGTATCGTTCTTCAGCAAATACTCAAGTAAATTGATCTTAGTATTGAAGTTTTCTACTTTATAGGCAGTCTGTTCAATTTTTTCAAGCGGTGTTCCGGATTTTGCCAATGAAATTTCAATCGGGCTTGCAAAATATACATCCAGCATTTCATCTACCGCCTCCGTCATGGTTGCAGAGAAAAGGATGTTTTGTCGCTTTGCCTTCATCATTTCAAAAATATGAGTAAGCTGCGGTCTGAAACCTAAATTAAGCATCTCATCAAATTCATCAATGACTAATTTCTGAACTTCTTTAAGAGAGATAGCGTTGTCTATGGAAAGGTCCATCACTCTTCCTGGAGTTCCTACCAAAATATCACAACCATCATTGAACAATAGTTTTTGAGTATTGATATTTTTTCCTCCGTATATTCCGATTACTCTTGCAGTAATATTTTCTGTCAGTTTCTCAAGGATTTCAGTTACCTGTACCACCAATTCTCTTGTAGGAACAAGCACCAAAACAGTTGGATTTCCTGTCTTGCTGTATTTCCATGTTTTCAGAACGGGTAAAAGATAAGCTAATGTTTTTCCAGTTCCAGTCTGCGCAATTCCCATTACATCTCTTCCTGAAAGTATAGGTTTCAAGCTCTTCTCCTGAATAGGCGTAGGTTCAAATAATTCCAAATCCGCTAAAACATCAAGAATTTTAACCGGCAGGTCAAAATCTGCAAAAGTGAGTTTTTCCATTTTGCAAAGATAGGTATTTAATTAGAAGTTAAAAATTAGAGGTAAGGAATTGGTCAATAGTGAATTTTGCTTCGCAAGAGAATTGTCAATTTTCCTGAAGACAAAAAAACAAAAAACTCTAGTTATCCGGAAAATAACTGATTAACTAGCAACCAGCAACAAATTAACTCTTTAATTTACTTTTATACTATTGACTTTGATTTTTATATCGTCGTCTTCCCATTTGCTGGAGGTAACAATAACATATCCTTTCCTTTTCGGATCTTTTTTAATGGGGAATTTATCTTCTTCCCACTGATTGCAATGCGTTGAAATAGATGGCAATAATGGTTTCCAGCCTGTTTTACTTAAAGTATATACATAAAACGGATGCCAGCAGCTGGTACACCAGTTCGGATAAAAACCTATCTCCTCTTTCCCGTCTCCATTAAGATCTCCCAGATTATACAGACTTCCCTGATTGGCTGGTGAAATCGTTATAGGCTTAATATTTTTATCACTGAAGTAAATCGTTGTTTCGCACTTTCCTTCACATTCGTCACCACAGTCACTCACTTTTGTATAGACATATTCTTTGGTTCCGTTTCCGTCAAAATCTCCCTGAATATTCTCTGTATTGGCTTCCTGGGCCATACAATATGAGCTTAATAAGGTGATCGCTGTTATGATAAGTGTTTTCATGGTGGGTTTGGGTTTTTAGATTTGAGATTCGAGGTTCGAGGTTCGGGGTATGGGATTCATGATTTGGGGTGCCGTGCGAGATTTATAATTTTTATTTTTAAGTTCTGTTTTTACTTTCTTGTCACTCTCAGCAAAAGTATTAAAACTAAAATGACTGAAAAAACAAAACCCAACACCGCTACTAAAGACAGTTCTCCTATTCTCGGACCTGATTCTGAACTAAAAACGATGGCTGTTGCAATGATATTTGCCCCTAAGATCATGGCCAGAATCAAATTGACCACACTGGATTTGATCAGCTGGTTGGTTTTGTCTATATTTTTGATCTCACTGGAAACCGTAAATTTATTTTCATCCAGCTTTTGAAGAACAGAACGGAGCTCTTTCGGAATTTCATCCACATTATCCGTGAAATTCATCATCCTGTCCATTCCTGTTTTTAAAAGGTTCTTAGGATTTATTTTTTTGGTGAAAATCTTTTTCGTGTAAGGATGAAGACTTTTAACGATATCCAGATCAGGATTAATACTCCTTCCGACGCCTTCTATTAAGCTGATCCCTTTGAATAGAAGATAGAAATAATCCGGCATATAAAGCCTGTTATCCTTTAAAATATCCTTCATCTTGTTGATGATCACCTGTACATTAATATCCTGCAATGATGAGCTGTGAACAAAATTTAAGATATCTTCTACATCATTTTCAAACCGTCTTTCATCCGGTATTTCGTAGCTTATGGCCATTTTTTTGAGTGACCGGACAATTTTATGGGAGTTTTTGGCTACAAAACTTACGATAAGATTTTCAAGAATTTCTTTATCATTAGGCTGAATTTTCCCTACTGCTCCGAAGTCTATGAAGACTATTTTACCGTCTTTTTTCACTAAAATATTGCCGGCATGAGGATCTGCATGGAAGAATCCATAATCCAGGATCTGTGATACAAACAGCCTTAATCCTGCTTCGGAAACTTTTACAGGGTCAATACCATTTGCCAGAAGCACTGATTTGTCTGTAACCTTTATCCCGTCTATGAACTCCATACAAAGAATATTGTTGTTGGAAAATTCTTCGTAGACTTTAGGAACATATGTTTCTTTATTGTTCTTAAAGTTCAGACGGAACTGTAGTATATTGTTCCTTTCGTTAGTCAGGGAAACTTCTTCCAGTAAAGATTTTTCAAAAGTGGAAATAGCCTGTTTCAGATTGAGTTTTTCTCCTATTTCCGAATAGGCGGATATCAGCTTTTCAATATCTTTAATTAAAAGCAAATCATCTTCAATGACTGACTGTACATCGGGTTTTCTTAATTTTAAAATTACCGGGCTTCCATCATTTAAAACAGCTTTATAAACCTGGGCAATAGAGGCCGTCGCCAAAGGTTCTTTCTGTATCTCACGGAAATAATCTTTCACGGAGATATTAAACTCACTTTCCAGCGCTTCCTCTACATCCATATCTATGGTCTCCACCTTATCCTGAAGTTTCTGAAGCTCCTGAATCAATTCCGGCGGCAATAAGTCTTCCCTGTTACTGAATGTCTGGCCCAATTTTACAAAAGTAGGTCCCAGTTCTTCAAGAGCCAGTCTTATTCTTTCATAAACGGTTCCTTTTGAAATAATCTCGTCTGAACCGGAAGTGTCTTCCTGCTTATTTCCTCCATTCATCCTTGCCAGCATATCTTTGAATCCATATTTACTCAATACGGAAATCAGTCTTGCGGATCTTTTCAGTTTTCTTTGCTGCTTATCAAACATAATATATCAATAGTAGGTGCAATTTACTCCAAAAATTGTTCCTTTATAAAAAGAATTATTACAATCACATCAACACGGAAAATTAAAAACAACAACACGTAATCAGCGTTTTAAAGAATAAAATACATCAATAACAACAAAAAACATCATATATCATAAAAATTAATATATTTACAGCGTACAAATAAAACAAACCAAAAGTATTAGAACATGAAAAATTTACGTAACAACAAACTTTCAAGAGAGCAATTAAAAGGGATTGCAGGAAGCGGAATCATTATCGGAAACTGCTCCAACCAATGTTGTCCTACAGACGGAAGACCAAGATGTCCAAAATTGATCTGCCCTGCTGTAGTATGTCCTCAGTACATGTAACCAGTCCACTCAAAGAAAATTTTAGGTAAAATAAAAACAGAATGCAAATGCATTCTGTTTTGTTATTTAAGATAGGTATCATAGAGGTCTCTTCTGCGGTCTTTCATCACCTGAACAGAGCCGTTATGATGAAGATCTTTCAATAAGTTCAGGTCTACATCCACTATCAGAGTCATTTCTGTATTGGGGGTAGCTTCTCCTTTTACAGCATTGGATGGAAAGGCAAAATCTGAAGGGGTAAATACGGCGGCCTGCCCAAACTGGATATCCATATTGTTTACCTTCGGAAGATTACCTACACAACCGGCAATGGCTACATAACATTCATTTTCAATGGCTCTTGCTGCAGCACAGTGGCGCACTCTCATGTAGGCATTCTGGGTATCCGTCAGATAGGGAACAAAAAGGATCTTCATCCCCTGATCGGCAAGAATTCTTGGTAATTCCGGGAATTCAACGTCATAGCAGATCACAAGTCCTATTTTACCACAGTCGGTATCAAAAACTTTGATTTCATTTCCGCCTTTCATTCCATAGTATCTCTTCTCGTTTGGGGTAATGTGAATTTTTCGGTATTCGTCCACCCGCCCATCGCGGTGCAAAAGATAGCTGACATTATACAAATCATTATTATCATGATCAAAAACAGGCATACTTCCGGAAATAATATTCACATTATAGCTGATGGCCAGCTCTGAAATTTTCTTTTTGATTTCTTCAGTAAGTTTTGCCAGTTCTATCATACTGTCTCTTTCGGAAAGATTGTTGAAAGGAGCCAGCAGAGGTGTGTTAAAGAGTTCAGGGAAAAGAACAAAATCGGATTTATAATCTCCCATAACATTCACGAAAAACTCCACCTGTTCATAAAAAGCATCTATATCTTTGAAATGCCTCATCTGCCATTGCACTAATCCAAGGCGGATAATGCTATCCTGCATAGTATTTGGTTTTCTGCTGTAATAGATGTTGTTCCATTGTAAAAGAACTGCATTTTCTCTTGATGCTTCATCTTCAGGAAGATATTTTTTCAGGATTCTTATCGGAAGAAAGTTATTGGAAAGCTGGAAAGACAATACCGGATCATAGATCTCTTTATCTCTTACTTTTCTGATGTATTCTCTTGGAGAAAATTCGTGGCTGTATTTGTGATAATTCGGAATTCTACCGCCCAGAACAATAGATTTCAGGTTTAATAATTCACACAATTCTTTTCGGGCATCATACAGTCTTCTTCCCAAACGCAGTTCACGAAACTCCGGGTCTACAAAAACTTCGATTCCGTACAGGACATTTCCCGTGGAAGTATGGGTATTGAAGGTATAATTTCCGGTAATATCGCTGTAGGTATGATCATCTCCAAATTCTTCATAATTGACAATAATGGAAAGCGCTACAGCAGCCAGTTTACCGTCTACTGTAATACAAATCTGACCATTAGGGAACATTTTTGTAAGCTTATCAATACTTTTTTTGGACCAAATGGACTCCGACATTTGCGGGTAGGCCCTTTTCATCGTTTCCGCCAGTTCATCATAATCCTGAAGAGTCAGGTTTCTTGTTTCTATTTGCATTTGATGTAATTTTACTTAAATTTAGTGAAAATATTTTACTTAAATCCTTATAGAAAAGTACTTTCCAACTATTTACACAAAATTTAACAGTGGATATTACCGAAACTTTACGAACAGCAGTTCATTCAAATAATTACTGGAAACATTCTGATTTCAGCTCTGTAATGGAGGTACTTTCATTTCATTATGACATTAATATAGAAATGGATACAGAAAAAATTACGGCTCTACACTTAGGAAATAAAACCATCGGATATATCTGTTTGAATTATCCTCTGATTTTTATAGAAAGTCAATATGCTTTACAAGTAAAAAATCTTCTTCATACTTTTCAGGATATAGAATACATTATGGTCAATACTCTATCTAATCCATATCTGTCTGTAGATCCTGATATTTATAATACTTATTTTGATTTTATGGAAAATTTGAATGCTTTTTCTGCTGAAGATTTTTATTTTTACAACGTAAATTAAAAAGAAAATAATATTAATATTTTATTAGCTGGTGAAGCCATACGCAGTAACCTTACTCATAAGTATCTCAATTATCTTTATTTTAAGAATTTTTTATGCAGACACATCAGTCAATGTTTCACATAATTTAAACTTGTTTTCAGCATCTGAAATAGATCCTCAGGAAACCAAAAGGTTAGTTTATTTTTATTTAATAGGATCGGGATTATTAAATTATCTTATTTTCCATAAGCATATACTATTCAAGCTGATATATTGTGTATTAATTATGATAAATATTATACTTATCATTTTTTCATTGAAACAGTTTTAGTAGAAAATACTGCCTGAAAAGACAGGATTTTATCATAAATTATGGAAGAATTGCTTTATCAAAAAATTCAGGAATACGATACTGAAATGAAAAACTTTGAAATTTCATTTACTAATCGTCCTTTATTACTAGATAACTTAATTAGTTTATATAGGTTCAGAAATGAAATAGCCAGAAGTGAAGATGTAAAAAAACTAACACAACAAATTCATGATGATTTCTGTCTAATCAAACAGCAATCTCATGAAAATATTAAGTTTGTCATTGCAAGGTATAATGAAGTAAGTAGAATGTTCTTTTTCAGTGAGGATTATTCTAAAATTTTCTCAGATTTTATATTTTAACAAAAAAATCCCACCCAAAGCGGGCAGGATTTGTATTATTAATTCAAATCAAAGATTATTCCCACTCAATCGTTGCAGGTGGTTTGCTTGAAATATCGTAAGCTACTCTGTTGATTCCTCTTACTTCGTTGATGATTCTGCTGGAAACAGTATCTAAGAACTCGTAAGGAAGTCTGCTCCATGTTGCCGTCATAAAGTCGATGGTATTGGCAGAACGAACTACAGCAGTGTATTCGTAAGTTCTTTCATCTCCCATTACTCCTACAGATTTTACCGGAAGAAGTACTACAAATGCCTGAGATACTTTTTCATAAAGGTCGTTTTTGTATAATTCTTCGATGAAGATATCATCTGCCTCCTGAAGGATTCTTACTTTCTCAGCATCTACAGCGCCCAATACTCTGATTCCTAATCCAGGACCTGGAAAAGGGTGTCTGTATACCATGTGGTGAGGAATACCTAATTCTTCTCCTACTCTTCTTACTTCGTCCTTGAAAAGCTCTCTTAACGGCTCTAATAACTCGAATTCCATATCTTCAGGAAGTCCTCCAACATTGTGGTGAGACTTGATTACTGCAGATGGTCCGTTTACAGACTGGCTTTCAATAACGTCAGGATAAATGGTTCCCTGAGCTAAGAATTTAGCCCCTTCAATTTTATGAGATTCTTCATCAAATACATGAATAAATTCGTTTCCAATGATTTTTCTTTTTGCTTCAGGATCGTCAACACCAGCTAATTTTGTAAGGAATCTTTCCTGAGCATCTACCATTTTAATGTTCATATGGAAATGCTCTCCATACTGATCCATTACTTTTTTGCCTTCATCCTTTCTCAATAATCCTGTATCTACAAAGATACAAGTCAACTGATCGCCGATTGCTTTGTGGATCAAAACAGCAGCTACAGAAGAGTCTACACCACCTGAAAGCCCAAGGATCACTTTGTTGTCTCCTACTTTCTCACGGATTTCCTCAACTGTCTTTTCTATATAGTTAGTCAGTTTCCAGTTTTTCTCTGAGTTACAGATTCCGAAAACGAAATTTTCAAGCATTTTCCCTCCTTCTTCAGTATGAGATACTTCCGGGTGGAACTGAACACAGTAGATTTTACTTTCTTCATTAGCGATAGAAGCAATTACTCCTGATTTTGCATTCAATTCAAAACCTGCAGGCAATTCTCCTACTTCGTCAAAGTGGCTCATCCAAACTACAGAGTTCTGAGTAACTCCTTTCAACAAAGAGCTTTCTTTTACGATCTCAAGGTTTGCTTTACCATATTCTCCTTTTTCTCCTTTATTTACTTTCCCTCCTAAAAGGTGAGCCGTCATCTGCATTCCGTAGCAGATTCCCAATACAGGAACTCCCTGTTCGTATAATTCTTTTTCAACCAGGTGAGCGTTTTCTGCATTTACAGAGCTTGGTCCACCGGAAAGGATAATTCCTTTTGGCTGTTTTGCTAAAATATCTTGTAATGGTGTATTGTAAGGTAAGATCTCAGAATATACACCCATCTCACGGATTCTTCTTCCGATAAGCTGGTTGTACTGGGATCCGAAATCTAAAATAATAATACCGTTGTTCATTTTGAATTATGATTTATAAATTATAAATAATGAGGATTCTTTTGATTGTTTAATTGTATTAGAGTTTCACGATACTTTTAAGATTCCTAAGGAATGACAAAGCCTGTATCATATCTGTTAATCAAAATATTCACTCAAAAACTGTTTCAGCAATTTATTTAGGTTTGGGCTAAAGCCAATTCTATCGCTATTTTTTTATAATCAATCGGGCTAAAGCCCGATCCTATTGATGGAATATAAAACCTAGAAAACCCACGGCTTATTGCTAAAGCCTATTGTTTATTCAAACGTTTTACAAAAAAAGACTTGGAATGGCTCCAAATCTTTTTTCGTGATTTTTATTAAAATTTTCCGATGTCGTCTCTGTAGAAGCCGTAATCGAAATGTACATGACTTGCATCTTCGTAAACCTTTTTGCGGGCATCTTCAAAAGTAGCACCTGTGGCTACAATGTTCAGAACTCTGCCTCCGTTGGAAACCACTTTGTCTCCTTTACTGATAGCTCCTGCATATAAAAGTTTACTATGTTTCAGCTTATCTTCTCCTGTAATTTCGAAACCTGTTTCGATGTTTCTTGGATAACCTCCTGAACACATTACAAGACAAACTGCTTTTTCGTCTTTAAATTTAAGCTCAATGTCTTTTCCTTCCATACAATCCTGGATCACATCCAAAAGATTGTTTTCCATAAGCGCCATCAATACCTGAGTTTCAGGATCTCCGAATCTCATGTTGTATTCCAGAAGGTAAGCTCCGTTTTTTGTAACCATCAATCCGAAGAAAATGATTCCCTTAAATCCGAAACCTTCAGCTTTAAGACCTTTAATAGTGGGTTCTAAGATATTTTTCTCAAAATCTGCATAGTGCTCCTGAGTAAATTCCGGGCTTGGTGCTATAGAACCCATACCTCCTGTATTAGGCCCTGTATCTCCGTTTCCGGCTTTTTTATAATCTTTTGCCGCTACACATGGGAACAATTTATCTCCATTAGAGAAAGCAATGATAGACGCTTCAAAACCTTGTAAATATTCTTCAATAACTAAACGGATCCCTGCATCTCCATAGATTCTTCTGATCATGAAGTCGTGGATAGTAGCTTCAGCTTCTTCAAGGTTGTCACAAATAACAACACCTTTTCCACCTGCCAAACCACTAGCTTTGATTACCAAAGGATATTGCTGTGTCTGCACATATTCTTTAGCATCGTTGTATGAATCAAAAACTACCGCCTTAGCTGTTTTGATATCATAGGTCTGCATAAATTTCTTAGAGAAAGCCTTACTTCCTTCAAGGCTTGCAACTTTCTGAGTAGGACCGAAAACTTTAAGATCGTGTTTTTTAAATTCATCCTTAATACCCGCTACAAGAGGAGCTTCCGGACCTACGATCGTAAGATCAATCTTTTCTTTAATTGCGAAATCTCTAAGTTCTTTAATTTCCGATAAATGAACATTTTTCCCTATTACATCGGTAGTAGCATTCCCGTTGGCAAAAAACATTTTAGAAATTCTTGAGTCATTCTGAAGCTTTGCCGCTAAAGCAGATTCTCTACCGCCTTCACCTATGATTAATATTCTCATACTTTATATTATTATCTAGTCTTATTTTACAAATATATAATTTTGAATGCTAAAAATACAATCCCTAATTATTTTTTAATTCTATTTTAATTAGTGGAAAAAGTGTCTAACACCTGTAAACATCATTGGAATACCGTGCTCATTTGCAGCCTCTACGCTATCCTGATCTTTTACACTTCCACCTGGCTGAATAATCGCCTTGATACCTTCCTGAGCGCAGAAATCTACTACATCACGGAAAGGGAAAAATGCATCTGAAGCCAATACCAGATCCCCGGAGAATTTTTCTTTCGCTCTTTCGATCGCCTGCTGAGTCGCCCAGATTCTGTTTACCTGTCCACCTCCGATACCAAATGCCTGAATTCCGTTGGAAACAACAATGGCGTTTGACTTCACATATTTTACTACTCTCTGAGAGAAAAGTAAAGCTTTTTTCTGCTCTTCTGTAGGCTGTACTTCTGTAACTACTTTGATATCGTCAGAAAAATAAGTATCATTATCCTGAACCAGAATACCACCATCTACCTTCACCCAGGTCTGTTTGTCAGAAACAGGGTTTACGATTTTGATAATTCTCAGGTTTTTCTTTTTTCTTAAAATTTCAAGAGCTTCATCATCGAATTCAGGAGCCATTACAATCTCAAGGAATGTTTTGTTCAGTTCTTCTGCTGTTGCTGCATCAATTTTATAGTTCATTGCAACAATTCCGCCAAAGATAGAAACGGGATCACATTCAAATGTTTTTTGATATGTTTCCAGTGCTGAAGTTCCGATAGCCACTCCACAAGGGGTAGAATGTTTTACCGCACAACAAGCCATTTCTTCTTTGAACTCAGTGACTACTTTCCAGCAAAGGTCCATATCGCGAAGATTGTTGAAAGAAAGTTCTTTACCTCCAAGCTGCTCAAAGTCTTTCATTGCTCCGTTTTCGAAGGTAGAAACATAGTAAGCTGCCGTCTGGTGAGGGTTTTCTCCGTATCTTAAGTCAGCAACTTTTTTATAAGAAGCATTTAAATACGTAGGATATTCTTCATCTAAAAGCATTCTTGAGATCGCTGCATCATACGCAGAGGTAAGGTTGAATACTTTTCCTGCAAGCTTTTTACGGGTTTCGATATATGTATCACCGTTTTGTTCCATTTCGATTTTCACGGCTGCATAATCTTCAACATCAGTGATTACCGTAACAGAATCAAAGTTTTTTGCTGCAGAACGAAGCATTGAAGGTCCACCAATATCAATAAATTCTACTTTCTCATGTAAAGAAATGTCTTTATTTACATTTTCAAAGAAAGGATAAAGGTTTACGATCACCATATCAATCAGACCAATTCCATGCTCCTGAACGGTTTTCATGTGCTCTTCGTTGTTACGAACCGCCAGCAATCCACCGTGAACTTTAGGGTGTAAAGTTTTCACTCTTCCATCCAACATTTCAGGGAAATTGGTTACCTCATCAATCTGAATAGGATTTAAACCAGCGTCTTTCAAATGTTTGAACGTTCCTCCTGTAGAGATCAACTCATAATTCTGAGCCTCCAAAAACTGCACGAATTCTATTAATCCACTTTTGTCAGAAACACTGATTAAAACTCTCTTTTTACTCATTTTACTTTCAATTTTTTACTTTTTACAGCTATTTCAAACTGTGTCCGGGTCTTTCACCTCCGAACTTACTTTTATTTTACTTAGATTTTTCTATTTTCCTGTCAAAAATTTTTGACATTATTTATTTCCCAGGACCTTATTGATCGCTATTGGAAATATTTCATATTCAATCTGGTGAACTTTCTGAGCCAGGGTTTCAGGAGTATCTTCAGCTGTTACTTCAAAAGATTTCTGAAGAATAGCTTCTCCTTCATCAATGCCCGGCGTTACAAAATGTACAGTGGCCCCACTTTCTACTTCTTTAGCTTCTATTACTGCATTGTGAACGTTCATTCCCCACATTCCTTTTCCTCCGAATTTCGGAAGCAAAGCAGGGTGAATATTGATTATTTTACCGTTCCAGTTTTCACAAAATTCAGATTTTAAAATGGATAAAAATCCTGCCAATACAATAAGGTCTGTATTTTCTGGGATTACTTTCGCCAATTCACTGCTGAAATTTTTTCCTCTTGGAATAAGTATGTTTTCTATATTGTGATTCTTTGCTCTTTCCAGCCCGAAACATTCTCTGTCAGCCACTACCAAAGATACTTTTGCATTCTGGATTTCGCCAGCGTCAATGGTATCAATGATTCTCTGCAGATTGGTTCCTGAACCGGATACGAGTACAACGATGTTCTTCATTATTCAGATGTTAGATGTCAGATTTAAGATTACAGACTTAAAGTCTGATGTCTGAAGTCTGAAATCTGATGTCATTTAAAATTTTAAATCTATCTTTTCTGTTCCTTCAGTGATTTCTCCGATTTCGTAAGCATCATCTAAAAGGTGCAATACTTTTTCAGCATGTTCAGCATCTACTACGATTACCATCCCTACTCCCATATTGAATGTTCCGTACATTTCCTCGCGGGCTACCTCACCTCTCTTTTCAAGCTCAAGCATCACACTAGGAATTCTGATTTTTGATTCGTCAATAGAAGCACAAAGTCCTTCAGGAATGATTCTTGGAACGTTTTCGTAAAGTCCGCCTCCTGTAATATGAGCAATTCCGCTTACTTTTACTTCTTCCAATACTTTATGAATATCTTTATAGTATAATCTTGTAGGAACCAAAAGTGTTTCATATAAAGGTTTTCCTTCAAATTCTTCTTCAAAGTTCGGGAACACTTTTCTTACTAAAGAGAATCCGTTTGAGTGGAATCCTGAGCTTGGTAATGCGATAATTTTGTTACCTGCTTTGATGGTAGAACCGTCAATAATCTGATCTTTTTCTACAATTCCTACGCAGAATCCGGCAACATCATAATCTCCAGGCTGGTACATTCCCGGCATTTCAGCAGTCTCCCCACCAATCAGCGCACAGTTGTTATCCTTACAAGCTGCGACCATTCCTAAAACAATTTCTGCTGCGATTTCTGAATCAAGCTTTCCGCAAGCCAGATAATCCAGGAAAAATAAAGGTTTTGCTCCGTGGCAAAGAATATCATTGGCACACATTGCGAAACAATCTACACCGATAGAATCATATTTTTTAGTATCTAAAGCTACTTTCAGCTTTGTTCCTACTCCATCTGTTCCTGATACAAGAACGGGATTTTTGTATCCACCGATTTCATAGAAAGCACCAAAACTTCCCAAGTGGTTCAGTACATTGGAATTGTGGGTTTCACCGACCGCTTTTTTGATCTTGTCAACCGTTTTGTATCCTTCTTCTTTGTCTACTCCTGCTGATTTGTAAGTGTTGCTCATGTCTGCTTAGATTTTTAGATATCGGATTCAGATTTCAGATGATTATTTGTCCAGCATCTGACGTCTTGTGTCTTCTTATCTTTTAATATTTCAATTACTTTTATACCTGATTTTAGAAAACAAAAAAGCCGACAATCTTTTCAGATTATCGGCCGTTATTTTATCTCAGAATTTCAGAGCCCACAATTTTCCCTTTATGAGAAAAACATTGTTTATAGGAGGTCTGAATTTTCATCTCTTTTCTTTTTGCAAAAATAGTAATTTTAAATGAATATTCAAATTCTATTTTTCAAGGATTGTTTCAATAGCCGCAATCTTTTTGATTCTTTCTTTTAACTCACTGAATTTCTTATCATTATAAACTTTCTAAGCTCCTTTATCAAAGTTATCGTTAAAGAAAATTAAATATCCAAGATGAAAATTAGGAATCATAAAACCATCATTAGAAAAAACTTTAAATACCTGATAACAATAAAGCTGCTCTATATTCTAGTTGATATACCAAGAAATAAATATTAAAATAGCTGATTATATAAGCTAAATCTTATTTTTGAATAACTTAAATTATCAAAATATGTATATGTTAAAAACAGTTGACAATATTTCCGAATTAAGAAATACGAATGGACAATCTGAAGGTGAATCTATTTTACTACTAGGCTACTATATTCCAGGCGATAAAGGACATTTGATATATAAATGGACATTTAGTACAGCAATTGATGATGGTGGGAGTATTATTAATGGTACGAGCGGAAGTTGGATTGCTATTTTTGAAAATCAACAATTCAATTCAAAAGATTTTTCTTTGTTTCCAATCTCAACAACTCCAAACTATAATAATTTTAATTCACAACAAGCTTTATTTGACAAGGTAAGAAATTATGCTATAGATCATAATTTAGATCTAGTTTTTGACAATGGTAACTATTCAGTTAATATCTTCAGAACCGGATACGCTGTTAATAAAATGAAAATCAACATCATAGGCAGAGGAACAGTTAATTTTTATCTTAAAAAGAATAGTACTCCTACAATGGTTCAGTTCTGGGATGATGCTTATGTTGAAAATATCAACTTTTATTCTTTAGAAACAGAACTAGACTCTCAACGTGCCACTACAGAATCCAGAAAGCGTATTTATCTGAGAAAGTGTGGTTTTTTTAATTTTAAGAATCAAACAAATGGTAATTCGTGGGGATTGTATGCAAAAAACACAAATGACCTGACAGTTGACAGTTGTGTTTTTGGTAATAACGGTCAATCCGATTTTTCAATTGTAGATAATTGTAATAATATCAAAATTGTTAACCCTGTAAATATCATTGATAATGGGATGTATTTGAATATTGAACCCAATTCGATAGAAATAAATCAAAATATTCAATTACAAGGTGGGGTCTATCGGAGAATTAATTTATTAGTAAATACATTATCTGCAAATCCTGTCCAAAATATGACAATTATTGGCTGTCAAATAGATTGGTTGATGTACGATGGGGCAGACTGTGAAATAATTGGATCACAAATAAAGAAAATATCCAATCAGGAAGTAGTCAATATACCTATGGGAAATTTAGACTTGAATCTGAGGTTTGGACCAAATTTAATTCCCGACCCCTATTTGATAGATTTTGATTATTCAGAATCGGTACGGTCATGGGTTTTCGGTACTGCAACTTCACTTGTGATAGATAGAGTTAATAAAGATTACACAAGAATAGGTAATAGGAATATTGCTAATCAATCTACTACTATAAAGTCTAAATTGATACCCGTAAATGCCACCTCTAAATACCTGTTTATGCTTAACGGAAATGCTAATTACTTTGGCACAATAAGCAACATTGCCAGATGTTTCAGAATAGAACTATATGATTCTAACCAACAATTAATTACAATAACAAAGCCAGTAGCAGGTGTAGACACTCAGTTTCAAAATATAGTAGGCAGTGCATTTCGTTTTCCTTTATCTGTTGAAGGTTCAACAGGCTTCACAAACCAAATTGCTATTTTAGAGTTTGAACAATATGCACCTCAGACAAAATATGTAAAAATTGAATTAGGTAAATATAATGTAAATCAAAATGAATTTGACTTTAAATTTATATCATTAAACGAAATATTAAGTTTTGAAAAAGGCGAGAGTATTTCAAGTTATATATCAAGGAATCTTCCTAACGGCAGATATAAAATAACAACCACACCTCCAGAAAACCCTATAGAAAATAGAACAACGGGAGCAATGACAGGTGATATTTTATATTCTGAAACCAGAGAAAGTTGGATTGTCACAGATGGCAGTCTTCGTCCAACTAAAGTAGATAAGATCAATAAAAAAATGAAAAACCAAGCGGATTCAATAGCCCTAGATACAACAACTTTAGTGTTGAATTTTAATGATCTTTTAAAAAAATTAAGAGATGCGGGACTAATGGACAATTAATATATTCGAATTTATTATTAAATAGCTAATAAATAAAAAACCACTCAAAATATGAGTGGTTTTTTATCTAAAAACTAATTCAAAATTCTATTTTTCAAGGATTGTTTCAATAGCCGCAATCTTTTTGATTTTTTCTTTTAACTCACTGACTTTATCTTCATTAGAAATTTTCTGAGCTCCTTTATCAAAGTTATCATTAAAGAAAGGAAGTGAAAAAGTTTCCACTACATTTCCTCCGTGGAAAGGAAAACGCTTCGATGCAGCTTCTAAAACTCCTGCTCCCCCTCTACCTCCCGGAGATGTAGACATCAATAGCATTGGTACTTCATTCCAAACCGTTCTGTCTTTGATTCTTGATACCCAGTCGAACACATTTTTGAATGCTGTAGAATAGGTTCCGTTGTGTTCTGCCAAAGCCACCAACAATACATTGGCACCGTCAATTTTGGCAGCAAAGTCATGAGCTTCCTGAGGAACACCAGCAGCCAATTCTCTTTCATGCTTATAGATTGGCATTTCAAAAGGATTCAGATCTACTACTTCTACTTCTGCATTTTCAAATAATGTTGATGCATAGGCAACCAACTGCTTGTTCATTGAAACTTCCGAGTTGCTTCCTGCTATTGCTAAAATTTTCATAGGTGAGATTTATTTTTTAAGATTACAAATTTAGTTTTTTATTTAAGATATGACGGCAGTTCCATTGGTACTTCCATTAATAATACTTCAGTGTCTTCCACCGCTTCGATGTTAAAGCTCTGAGTATCCCAGATTCCCAATCCGTCTCTTTCATTCAGAACACGGTCTCCTATTTTTGCGCTTCCTTTCAACACAAATGCATAGACTCCGTTTCCTTTTTTGTTGAGCATATAATTTTTGCCGTTTCCTTTTGTAAAGTTGGCCAAATTAAACCATGCATCCTGGTGAATCCAAACTCCGTCATCATTTTTATCAGGGGATAAAATCTGCTGGAATCCATTGATCTTTTCTCCTTCTTTGATACTTTTCTGATCATATCTGGGTTCAAGATCCAGTTCTCTTGGGAAAACCCAGATCTGTAGAAACTTTACCTCTTCATCTTTATTTTTATTATATTCACTGTGCTTAACGCCAGTCCCGGCACTCATCACCTGGATTTCACCTTTTTTGATCACCGCTGTAGTTCCCATTGAATCTTTATGTTCCAGATCTCCTTCCAGAGGAATGGATATAATTTCCATATCTCTGTGCGGGTGTGTTCCGAATCCCATTCCCTGAGAAACGGTGTCATCGTTCAATACTCTTAAAACACCAAAATTTGTTCTGTCTCTGTTTTGATAGTTGGCAAAACTGAATGTATGGTAAGAATTTAACCATCCGTGGTTAGCATGGCCTCTTGAATCTGCTTTATGATATACTGTTTTCATTTTCTGTGATTATTTATAGTACAAATGTAAGGGATGTGGGCATTTTAAAAGTTGATGTAGGGTAAGAAAGGAAGTTTATGGGGTAAAAGGTGAAGATATCGGAGGTTGGATTACGCAAAGATGCTTTTTTTATATGTTTTAAGGCGCAGGGATGTTATCTGCGATAAAATTTCAAACTGTAGAGTATTTACTTCATAATTGGATAGGATTTAAAATAGATTGGATAAATAAATGCAACCTCTGTGTCATTTGTAAAATCTGTGGGACTGTTACATTCTCTTCTTTAGTATAAGCTAAAGCCAGCTTATGAATACTTTAAAAGAAAAGCGGGCTAAAGCCCGCTTCTATTAATATTTTGAATTTAAACTTTTTCAGTTTTTAAAAATGTACCTGCTTGATCTCTTCTTCAATTTCCTTAGGGGTTTCATCTTCAGATTTGACAAAAATCATGGTTACTACAGCTCCTATCAGCATGCAAATACCTCCTACCATAACATAATCCATCGCTTGCTTTCCGAAAACACCGCTTACCACCGGACCTCCAAATAAACCATTGATGATCTGCGGAATGACAATAAAGAAATTGAATATTCCCATATATACCCCCATTTTTCTTTGTGGAATTACTTCAATAAGCATCGCGTAAGGCATTGCCAAAATACTAGCCCAGGCGAAACCTAAACCTATCATTGAGATCCATAGATTGCTGACATCTTTAATAAAATACATTGAAACAAGTCCCAAACCTCCACACAACAAGGCTAAGGCATGAGTCTGCTTTTTACCGATCAGTTTCGCGATGGGTGTCAATAGAAATGCAAACGGAATTGCCCAAAGGTTATACATTCCGAAGAGTTTTCCGGTAAGATCTCCTGCATCATTAAATGCCTTGGAATGGGTGTCTTCCGGAGAAAGCCCAAAATGATGGGTTGCCAGCGCACTGGTTGTGAAAACCCACATGGTAAATAATGCAAACCATGAAAAGAACTGAACGATTCCCAGCTTTTTCATCTGTGTAGGAATTGCAGCAAAATCTTTGAAAATATCCGAAAACTTAGATTCCTGCTTTTCCACTTCCTTCCCATCTTCAAAATCAGCGAATTCCTGTGGAGAATACTCTCTGGTTGTCATGATGGTGTACAAAATTGAGATGATAAGCAATCCTGCCCCTATATAAAAGGAGTAAATAACGTTATCTGCCACAAATCCCGCCGGTGCTTCGTTGGAAATTCCCATTTTCGTTAACCAATCCGGCAGATAAGAGCCCAATACAGCTCCGATTCCAATCAGAATGGTCTGCACTGAAAATCCTATTGTTCCCTGATGCTTCGGGAGCATATCTCCTACCAAAGCACGGAAAGGCTCCATTGCAATATTTACGGAAGCATCCATCATGGCAAGGAATATTACTGCTAATAAAAGCGCGTTGGCAGCAAACATCTGGGTAACGGAAGCTGCATTAGGAAGTAAAACCAATCCTATTGCACACAAAACAGCTCCAATCAGGAAATAAGGTTTTCTTCTTCCCAACGGACTCCATGTATTGTCTCCCATGTGGCCGATAATAGGCTGAACAATCAAACCTGTAACGGGAGCAACGAGCCAGAACCAGGATAATTCATGAACATCGGCTCCTAAATTACCGAGAATACGGCTTGCATTTCCATTTTGTAATCCGAACGCCATTTGAATTCCAAGGAATCCCATACTCATATTAATAATCTGGAGCATGGATAAGTTTGGCTTTTTTCTTCTTCCAAATGGCCCCGAATTATACCTCCCTACCATTTCTGCCATTATGATTTCAGTTTTTGGATTAATGCATCTTCAATAGGGGCTTTTTCTACCACCACTTTATCCACCACCTCATTAGGAACTGTCACAGAAAGAACGTATTGTTTTACCTTCCAGCTTCCGTTGATTTTTTCTACCACTCCGGAACCTCTGCATATTTTCATCTGGGTATCCAATAGTTCATCGAACCACGCCAGCTTTCCATCTTTACTGAAATAAATATTTCTTTTAAGAGCTTTAAAATTCCATGTTTTCTTTTTGTCAAAATAGGGTTTTGCCCATATCATGAATTCTTTTTTATTCCATATTTCGGTAGCATCTGTTCCAATAAAGGTAGATTCATCCGCAAAGAAATTAAAATAACCAGTGTAATCTGCCGTTGCAGCCGCTCCGTTGAATGCATCCAGCATCGTACTGATTTCTGATTTTTCTTTCTCAAATGGAGTTTTTGACTGTGCACTTAATAAAGAAAATCCCAGTACAAAGAGGATTAATGTATAAGCAGTCGTTAGTTTTTTCATATGTATTAATTATTTTTCAAGTTCAATGATGAATGGCGTTTTTGCAGGAATATTCATGCTGTTTTGTAATGAAATTTCTTTTCCAGAAATAACTTCTTTTCCTTTTTTAAATCCATTAAGTGATTCAGCAAATCGTTTCAGATCTAACGTCTGATCTTTTTCATTATTGTTGATGATTACCATTACACGCTCTTTTTCATTATATCGGAAATAGACAAAAACACCGTCCTGAGGAACGAAATTTTTAGTTTTCCCATTATGGATCACATCTTTACCCTTTCTCCAGTTTAATAGTTTTTGGGTAAACTGAAAAAATTCTTTTTGCTCCTGAGTCTGAGCAGATGGATTGAAGGCATTCTGGGAATCTGACTTCCAGCCTCCCGGAAAGTCTCTCCGGATATCAGCATCACCTCCTTTTGTTTTATCTCCTCTCATTCCTATTTCTGATCCGTAATAGATCTGTGGAATTCCTCTTACTGTTGAAATCAGAGCAAGTCCTATTTTGTAAGCGTCGGGATTTGCATTAAAAACTTCGTTCCATCTTTCAGTATCATGATTTTCAAAGAAAACCAGGAGATTATTGATGTCCGGATAAAGGAAATCGCTCGTAAAGGAGTCATAAATACGGATCATGCCTTTATCCCAGCCTTCTTTTTCTTTAAGTGCTTTGGGCATATTTTCAAACAACATAAAATCCATTACAGAGGGCAAATTTGAATTATAACCTTCTATTTCTCCTATTTTAGAATTTTTCTGCCACGCTGCTATTTGTGCTGCCGTATAAAGCCAGGTTTCTCCAACGATATTGAATTTTGGATATTCATCTGTGATTGCCTTAGCCCATTTTGCCATGGCCTCTTTGTCATTATAAGGATAGGTATCCACCCGAAATCCTCCTAATTCTGCATATTCTATCCACCAGATTGCATTTTGAATCAGATATTTCAGAACCAGTGGATTTTTTTGATTGATGTCCGGCATGGTAGTATCAAACCATCCGTCCAGTGCATATTTTTTATCAATGTCAGAAGCATTGGTATCAAACTGCGTTGTCGTTTTATAATTGGAACGTTTAAATCCTTTTTCGCCCTCTTCAAACCAGTGTATCCAGTCTTTAGAAGGAAGATCTTTGATCATCCAGTGTGAACCTCCCCAGTGATTGGTGACATAGTCCATCACCAGTTTCATATTTCTTTTGTTCAGCTCCTGAGATAACGTTTTATAGTCTTCATTGGTTCCGTAGCGGGCATCAATTTTATACAGATCTGTCTGGGCATACCCGTGATAGGAATATACTTTTTCATTGTCTTCATTTACCGGAGTCAGCCAGACTGCTGTTGCTCCCAGATTCTGAATATAATCCAGATGATTGATAACCCCGCTGAGATCTCCGCCATGTCTTCCATTAGGCAGAGTTCTATCTGCTTTTTCTGTAAGCTCCGGTCTTGAATCATTTTTTTCATTGCCATTGGCAAAGCGATCCGGCATGATCAGATACATGACGTCTTTTGAGGTAAACGATTCGCGGCTGGCAGATCCGGGATTCCTTTGCTTCAGTTCATATGTATAGGAATTTAGATTTTTATTACCTTTTTTAATTGTAATAGTAAACTTCGGAACGTTTATTTCGTTAGTGTTTACAGTAATAAAAACATAATTCGGATTATCAACTTTCCGGATATCTTTGATCTGTATTCCATCTGAAAGCACAATCTCGTTATGGGCAATGTCTTTTCCATACACAAGAATCTGAAGTTCAGGGTTTTTCATTCCTTTCCACCAGAAAGCCGGCTCTACTCTTTCCAACACTTTTTGAGAAAAGGCGGCAGAAGCTATTGAAAGGGCTAATGCTGCAAATATTGTCTTCATATTAATGTTCAATTTAGCATTTAATTTTCATATAGACATTCAAAATACGATAGAATACCCCTTTTTTTCACTCTAATAATTTATAATTTTTCAAAAATCAACATCCGTTTTTTAACTTTTATAGAAAATAGTTAAATTTTTCATAAAAAATTCATCTTAAAAGTTAATTTATCCCCCTTTTTATCTTTAGTTTTACAGAAAAAATGTTTGATTTCAGTAGTATGTTCGAAGCTGAAGGGCCAGATGTTGTTTATACGTGGACCATTCCTGTGTTTGCTGTAATTATTTTTGCGGAGATGGCTTATAGCCACTTCAATAAAGAGAAAATTTACGAAACTAAAGATGTAGCAACCAATGTTCTTTTTGCTTTGCTCAACTATGGGTTAGACATCATCATGAAAGGATTCTCTTTGTTTGTCATGATGTTTTTTTATCACCACCGCATCTTCGACTGGCAAGAGGGAATCTGGTATTGGATCGTAGTATTCCTTGCTCAGGATTTCGCGTATTATGTACACCATTATGTAGATCATCATTCACGTGTCTTCTGGGCTGTGCATATTACCCATCACAATTCTGATTATTTCAACATCAGTACGGGATTCAGAAGTCCTGTATTTCAGCCACTGTACAGATATTTGTTTTTCTCCCCGTTAGCGTTGATGGGCTTTCATCCATGGCATATTCTGGTAGCGTATTCTGCGATACAGATTTATGGCACTTTTGTTCACACCCAATCTATTAAAAGCATGGGATTTTTAGAATATATTCTGGTTACTCCTTCTCATCATAGGGTACATCATGCCTGCAACATCAAATATCTTGACCGTAATATGGGAATGGGACTGATTATCTGGGATAAAATTTTCGGAACTTTTGAAAAAGAAGATCCTGAAGTCCCTGTTAAATATGGTGTATATCCAAAAATAAAATCTAGAGATCCAGCAACGATGCTTTTCTACGAATGGAGAAGAATAGGAAAAGATGTCAGACAGCCGGGACTTTCTTTCAAAGACCGTATAAAGTATCTTTTTTATTCACCGGGATGGAGACATGACGGTACCGGAAAAACGGTAAAACAGTATCAGAAGGAATATAAACTTAAGGAAAAAATAAAAAATGAACGTCCCCCTTTAAAGGATCAGACAACTGATACTGAATATCAGTATTCACCACTGAACCAGCAGGCAGGAGATAAATAATCTGTCAAAAAAATACCCCGGACATCGAAAAACCGATGAACCGGGGCACCTTAGTGTCTCTTTAAAATTATTTTACTGGTTTAATTGAAATTGCGAAACCGCCGCTTCTTGCCATTTTAAAATTAATTTTTGACTTGCCTGTAATCTCTTTCTTATAGATATTATAGCTTTGAGGATTATCAATATAATCAGCAGTTTTTCCATCTTCATAGATTGTTGCTTCATATTTCTTCCCTTTATCCAGGAATGAGAAGTCTACAGTATACTCACGTTTGTTTTCATCGGTAATACCACCTACAAACCAGTTTTCAGTCCCTTTTGCTTTTCTTGCTGTAATCACATAATCACCTGGTTCAGCGGATAAGATTTTTGTATCATCCCAATCTGCTGCTACATCTTTGATAAACTGGAAAGCATCCATATGTTTTTTGTAGTTTTCAGGAAGATCGGCTGCCATCTGAAGCGGCATGTACATCGTTACATAAAGAGCCAGCTGTTTTACCAGAGTAGTTTTTACAAAGCGGTTATCTCCAGGGAAATAATAGTCTAGCTTCGTCTGGAAAATACCTGGTGTATAATCCATGGAACCTCCCATCCATCTTGTAAACGGAAGAACCGTCTGGTGATCAGGTTTGTTTCCTCCGAATGCTTCATACTCTGTTCCACGGGCTGCTTCAGCAGAAATATAATTCGGGTAGGTACGGCTTTCTCCTGTAGGACGTACAGATTCATGAGAATTAACCATGATCTTATAGTCATTTGCTTTTTCTGCTATTCTATAATAATGGTTAATTGTCCATTGAGAATAATGATGTTCTCCTCTAGGAATAATATCTCCCACATATCCGGTTTTCACTGCATCATAGCCATATTTATTCATTGTCTGGAATGCTTTATCTGCCCATCTTTCGTAGTTCGTTGCAGAACCTGAAGTTTCATGGTGCATGATCAGCTTAATTCCTTTCGAATGGGCATATTCATTCAACATTTTGATATCAAAATCCGGATAAGGGGTAATGAAATCAAAAACAAATTCTTTTGAATGTCCGAACCAGTCTTCCCAGCCGATGTTCCAGCCTTCGATCAATAATCCCTGGAAACCGTTTTCTGCAGCAAAGTCAATATATTCTTTAACTTTGGTATTGTTGGCTGAGTGTTTTCCGTTTGGAGTCAATTTCGCAAAATCAGTTTTACCTAAGTGTACATTTTCAGCTGTAGAATATGCCCATTGTGATTTCCCAATGATCATTTCCCACCAGACTCCCATGTATTTTGTAGGGTGAATATAAGAAGTATCAGTGTACTTTGTAGGCTCGTTAAGGTTGAAAATCATTTTAGAATCCATCACCTGTTCTGCTTTCGGAGCTACGATAATCGTTCTCCAAGGAGTTACTGACGGAGTCTGAATGTACCCTTTTGCTCCCTGTCTGTCAGCAGTTAAATGCGTTTTGAATTTATAATTCTGTGCATCTACTTCCAGATGGGAAGCCGGATAATCTAATACCGCAGCTTCAGCAACATTGATATACAATGGCTCTTTTCCTTCTTTTTTAAGCATTAATGGTGATTGAACTGCATTTTTCACCAATGACTGTGAAGCATTAGCATCAAATGCTTTGTCCCATTTTGAAGGGATTTCGGAAACTTTAGTTTCCTGGTACTGGTATTCCTGAGAGTCGTAATCTGCAACCATCCACCATGCCTTCATATCGGTAGGGAAATCAATTTCAGAATCTTCTTCTCTGATCACAAAATAATTAAGGTTCTTTTGCTGTGGGAATTCATATCGAAAACCTAATCCATCATTAAACAATCTGAATTTCACAACGATACTCCTATCTGTAGAAGCCTGATTTAGCGTAACTGCCAGTTCGTTGTAATGATTGATATAGTTTTTCTTTTCTCCTAAAACCGGCTGCCAGGTTTCATTTTTAGTGTCTCTTTTTTCATCTGTCTTTGCAAAACCGTTGTTCAGGTCGTATTTTGCATCTTCTGATTTGGCTATTTCAGAAGCGAATTTTATGGCTGTGTCTTTAAATAATCTCAATCCCAATTTAGAATCTTCTACCACTACTGCTCCATTATACTTAAGGTTATAGTAAGGTACTCCTTCTTTCAGCTGAAAATTCATTTCAAACTTCCCGTCCGGAGATTTTAAAGATTGGGCTTTCACCCCTGTAAACATCATTGAGAGCAAAAGCGCTCCAACTGTAATTTTCTTCATAATGACTATTTATTAACTAGATAAAGTGCCACGGTAAAGCAGCACTTTGCTATATTATACTTCTTAAACTATTATAATTCTTCTATTTTATAAACTCCTAATTTAACGTCTACTGTAATTTTATAATTTCCTCCTGTTCCGTCAAATTTAATATTCCCATTACTTCCTTTAGGAGCAATAAAACCTGAATTTCCATCTCCTGAGATATTTCCCCAATCAAGATCACCCCATGCCTGTTGTCCTACAAATTTAAATTGAGAACCAGCAGGAAGTACAATAGTATGCTCAAACTTACCACCACCTAAATTAGTCATGGCAATAGCAGCACCCACATTCCATCCATTAATTGTACCCACCATGTATAAATTTGCTGGGTTCCAGTTATTAACAGCAGAAGGAACTACATCTATTGTTTTTTTTGCAAGATCAGAGTCAATAGTAATTTTATACATTCCTGAAGCTCCGGTAAAAGTCATATTTTCAGGTGCAGCTGCTGCTAAATTAGAAGACCAGGTTTTGAAATATTTATTAGCATCTTGTATTCCTGAGGTATCTAAGCTATAATTCAACGGACTCCAATCCTTCTGTCCTAAAAATCTGAATGGTTTCCCATTTTCAAGGTAAGTATAGATTGTAGAAATATTTTCATTCTTATATAACATTTGAGCCGCTCCAGCATTCCATCCTACACTAGATGCCTCTCCTACAATATAAAAAGAAGGATATTCTGCTAAGTATGGAGTAATGGTCATTGGGATCACATTAGAATAAGATGCAGCATTTCCTACAGAAGCTTTCATTCTTACCTCAATATTTGCTGCAACTCCTGGAAGAAATCCTGCATCAAGAATAATTTTATTTAAATCCTTTACAGTATAAGTGTTAGATAAATCACTTGCCGTTACATCTGCACTTTTAGCATTTGCAAAACTTGTTCCTGCTTTTGCAAATTCAAGAGTATTACTATTTACCACAGCAATATTAAATGTAGGATTAACCCAAGTAAATTTTACTGCTTTGTTATTTTCATTTGCCTTAAGCAGAACCAATGTTGTTGCATCCCCAGCTAAGGTAGGATTTTTTGTTACTTCAAGAACAGCTTTATCTTCATCTTTCTCACAGGAAATCATTATAATTCCAATGAAAACTGCAGCTAATATTTTGAATAGATTTTTCATTTTCAAATGTACTTTTTAAGTTAATATCCAGGATTCTGAATCAGATTAGGGTTTGCTACAATATCTTTCGCAGGTATTGGGAAAAGATTTCTATAACTTTCTACCGCTTTACCATCTTTCACATTTCCTTTCCATGGCCATACATAATCTCCTGTAGTATATTTATTGAAACGGATAAGATCACTTCTTCTGGTCATTTCCCAGGATAGTTCTCTTCCTCTCTCATCTAAAATAAAGTTGAGATTAATAGAAGATATATTTCCACTTGTATTTCCATAAGCACGTTCTCTCAACTGATTAATATAGCCAATTGCTGTTGCCTGACTTCCACCAGCTCCTCCTCTCAACACTGCTTCAGCGTACATCAAATAGATATCTGCCAAACGGTATAACGGGATATCAGCCTCAACCCAGTTGGTATGAGCTCCAACAGATCCGTTACTTTTAACATTTTTAAATTTGATAAATGCATACCCATCTGTGAATGATCCTAAATCATTAATTTCTAAGTTCTGTCCTGCAGTAAAGAATCTTCCTCTTTTATCACTTCCATTAGTAGGGAATAAGCCTACAAACGCTTTTGTCGTTCTTAAACCACTCCATCCTCCATTCACTCCAAAGTCAGCAGCTTTCATATCTCCACCTATTGCAGCATGAACAAGATAAGTTGTTCCACCATTGGTCTGTGTATTGATTCCGTCAAAATTTACACTTAAGATTTGTTCAGGATTATTGATATTGTTATCTGCAAGGAACAAATCGTCATATTTCGGTTTTAAAGAATATCCTGCAGCAATCACTTTGTTACAATAAGTGATACAGTCTGTATTTCTTTGAGTTCCCGTATATACTTCTGCATTCAAATATAATTTTGCCAACAATGACCAAACAGCAGCTTTATCTGCTCTTCCGTACTCATTGGTTTTAGGATCTTTTAATTCTCCTGCTACAGCAAGTAATTCAGACTCTATATAATTAAACAGTGCTTTTCTTTCAATCCTTTGTGGCGGATTTACAGAACCCGGCAAGTAAGATTCATCTACAAAAGGAACATTTCCGAACATATCTATCGCATGATAGTATGACTGCGCTCTAAGGAAACGTGCTTCTGCTCTCATTAATTTTGCCTGAGCAAGATTATCTCCAGTAATATTATTGGAAGCCAATTTTTCATCTGTCACATTTCTCAGGAATTCATTACAAAAAGCAATTTCTGTATATACTCTATAATACATGGCAGCAATGAATTCATTGGAAGCATCCCAGGTCATTTTGTGAAGGGTATGAAGGTTTCCGTCATTCCAGCCAATCACAGCTTCATCGGTTGTGACAACGTTCAGGGTATACATCAATCTGGTATATTGAGAGAAACCACCATTGATTCCGTTAATATCACTATCCGGCTGATCACCGTCTCCACTGATCTGTCCTCCCATAGCAAGGCCTCCGTAAAGCTTTGCCAATACATTTTTATAGTTGGCAAAATCCTTATATATACTGGCTGAAGTAACATCTGTGATAGGTTCTCTTTCAAGATCTTTCACACAAGAAGCTGCTGTCAATAAAAATACTGCTGAAAGAGGCAATACTATATTTTTAAGTTTAATTCTATTTAGTTTCATTGAATTCTTATTTAAAATTGGAAGTTAAAACCTAAAGAATAAATCTTAGGCATTTGGTAGTAACCATTATCTATTCCACCAAAAACTTCAGGATCTACTCCTGAGTATTTAGTAATTACAAAGACATTCTGCGCCATTGCATATACTTTCAGATTACTGCCTTTAGTGAAAATTTCTCCGAAATTGTACCCGACATTGATATTATCCAGTCTCAGGAATGAAGCATTCTCAACATAAATATCTGATTTATACTGAGGAACAGAGAATTGATACTGAGGTGCTGTTGCGAACACATTCTGAAGATATTCATTGGTAGATGCAGATTGTAAAGAACTATTGGAAGCAGCATTATTATATACATAATTTCCTAATACAGCCCTTGCACTTAATGCAAAATCCCAGTTCTTATGAGATACTTTGGTAGAGAAACCTAAAATTGCATCAGGGGTTGTGGATTTGTAGTAATACATATCTTTTGTACTGATTGTACCATCACCATTTCTGTCTACAAAGGCACCATCAACAGGCTTTCCATTTGTATCATATACCTGCTGATATACCCAGAATGAATTAGGTGCATATCCCACTGCATGAGCCTGAATTCTGTTTCCCGAACCTCCTTCAATACCTCCTACTTCCATATTGAAAGACTCATCTGCTCTGTCTTTAAGTTTCGTGATTACCGGTTTGTAATGGGTAGCATTAAAGCTTACCTCCCAGGTTGTATTTTGGTTTTTGACAGGGATTACTGTAATACTTCCTTCAATCCCCTCATTTTTCATGTCTCCAACATTTTGCCAGCTCGCGTTACTTAAGCCTCCTGCAGGTTCGTCAGCATATACAAGAAGATCTTTGGTATCTTTTCTGAAGACATCTATTGATCCGGTAATTCTGTTTTTATTAAATCCAAAATCTAACCCTAAGTTCTTCGTAGTAGTAGTTTCCCAGGTAAGATTCGGGTTGTAGTTAGCAGGTCTAAACATAAAATAGAATTCATTTCCGAACTGATAACCAGCACCCTGATAACTAGGGTTATAAGCAGCAAAGGCAGGATAATTATTAGGTTTATTACCATTAAGAGCAGGCAATTCCTGCTGTCCTGTTTTACCCCATCCTGCTCTCAGTTTTAATGTACTGATTGAGGATATATTTTTGATGAAATTTTCTTCATTAAGCTTCCACGCTAAGGAAACTCCCGGGAAAACACCCCATACATTATCTCTGGTACCGTTGAAGAATCTTGAAGATCCATCTTTACGAACCGATCCTGAAATCACATATTTATTAGCTATGGTAAAAATAGCTCTTCCATAAAATGAAATCAGCGTATTTTGAGTTTTGAAGTCTAAATCCTGCGAGTTAATTCCCGTTCCTCTATAAGTGATAGCTCCTGGAAGATAAATATTAAAATCCTGATAAGAATACCCTGCAGTAATATCCACACCAGTATTAATAGCGCTGATATTTTTCACATAATTAAAGTAGGTTTCCAAAAGCTTGTTTTTCTTTTCCATTGAATAGAAATTTGAGCTTCCTTTATCTTCAAAACCAGGTCTTAGACGGGCATCTTTAAATTTATGACCATCACTTTTGGTATAATCATACCCGGCGTTCACATTGAAATGCAAGTCCGGAAGAAAATGAAACTTATAATCTAACTGAATATTTCCCAATCCCCTTAGAACAGAAGACACATCTCTTACCCCATTGATCAGTCCAAGCGGGTTTGAATTGGCATTTACATTATATCCTGTTGCAGATCCGGAATCCAGCCATTCATAATAACCACCATAATTAGAATTCCCTGAATAAACAGGTTGTGTAGGATCAAAATAAGTTGCAGCCTTAATTACTCCTCCATCTACGAATCTGTTATCTGTAAATGTTCCTTTTGCGTTCACATTCACTGATAAATGATTGTCAAAGAATTTAGGGTTTAAGTTTAATCCTACAGAAGTTCTGCGGAAAGAATTTGATTTTACAATCCCGTTCTGCTCATTATATCCTAATGATAAACGGTATGGCAGACCTTTGATTCCTCCTGAAAGGGCTACGTTATTATCTGTCCCCCATGCTGCCTGATAAATTTGATCCTGCCAGTCAGTATCAGCATTTCCAAGTTTGGTTTTATAGCCGGCTGGTGCATAAGCATTAACAAAATCCCTGAACTCTTGAGCGTTCAGCACATCCACTTTCCCCATTTTGGTAGAAACCGAAGTTACTGTTGAGAAATTCAATTTAAACTTCCCTGCAGTTCCCTTCTTGGTTGTAATGAGAATAACCCCATTAGAAGCTCTGTTACCATAGATAGCAGTAGCAGAAGCATCCTTAAGGATATCAAATGTTTCAATATCATTTGGGTTAATTAAGGATAAAGGGTCTGAAACACCATTCATTCCTACAAAGTCCTGAGGAACTCCATCAATGACGATCAAAGGTGAGTTTTCTCCACTTAAAGAAGATGTTCCCCTAATCCTGATCTTTGTCCCGGATCCCGGCGCTCCACTGTTATTGGTAATCTGTACCCCTGGGGTTTTCCCCTGGATCAGCTGTCCTGCAGAAGTTGCCCCTCCGTTAAAATCTTTTGCTGTGACCGAAGTTATAGAACCGGTAAGATCAGATTTTTTCTGCTTCCCATACCCGATTAATACAACTTCCTCAATTTTCTTCTCCTGAGGAACAGAGTCTTTTGTCTGCGCATGCATTATTGTGCTGGCCAATAAAAAAGCAGGTGCAATTTTCAATACTGTTGTAAAATTATTCACAATCATATTTTTTTATAGTTTCGTTTTTTCAGTCTTAATTCGGCTTGTAGCCAGACTCGCAATTTAAAAAAAAAATAGAATTATCGTAATTTTAATATAATTTTAGTTAAAATTATGTATATTACGAAACACTTTTTAGTTAGTTTTTTAGATTTCAATAATTTGCACCGTCTTATGCATTGCATAGTATTTGTATTAAATTAATATTTAGTTAAACAATCGTTTAACTTAAATTCATATTCAACCTTATAAAATTGCATTCTGCATCATAATAACACCACCAATAGCGGTATTCAACAGATATTCCTTATCTTTGCAGTTAAAACTTTACTATAAATGTCAAACAGAAAGATGATTACGGCAGCTTTGCCTTATGCAAACGGGCCGGTTCATATAGGACATTTGGCAGGTGTTTATATTCCTGCGGATGTTTACGCAAGATTTCAGAGAAGATTAGGAAAAGATGTAGCGTTTATCTGTGGTTCAGATGAGCACGGAATTCCTATTACCATAAGAGCTAAAAAAGAAGGAGTAACTCCTCAGGATATCGTTGACAAATATCACGGAATCATTAAAAAATCTTTTGCTGATCTGGGAATTTCATTTGATGAATATTCAAGAACAACGTCTAAAAAGCATTATGAAACCAGCCAGGATTTCTTTAAGGTATTGTACGAAAAAGGAAAATTCACAGAAGAAATTTCTGAGCAGTATTTTGATGAGCAGGCAGGAGAATTCCTTGCTGACCGCTATATTGTAGGAACGTGTCCTAATTGTGGTAATGAAAATGCTTACGGAGACCAGTGTGAGAAATGTGGTTCTACCCTTTCTCCTTCTGAGCTGATCAATCCGAAATCAATGCTTAGCGGAAATGTTCCTATCCTTAAAGAAACCAAAAACTGGTACCTTCCATTAAATGAATATGAAGACTTCTTAAATGAGTGGATCATTGAAGGTCATAAAGACGATTGGAAGCCCAACGTATATGGACAGGTTAAATCATGGCTGAATGACGGCCTTAAGCCTCGTGCGATGACCAGAGATCTGAACTGGGGTGTTCCGGTTCCGCTTCCAAATGCAGAGGGGAAAGTATTGTATGTATGGTTTGATGCGCCTATCGGTTATATTTCTTTTACCAAAGAATGGGCTGAGAAGAACGGAAAAGACTGGAAAGACTACTGGCAGAGCGAAAACAGTGACCTTGTACATTTCATTGGAAAGGATAATATTGTATTCCACTGTATTATTTTCCCCGCGATGATGAAAGCTCACGGAGATTATATTATGCCTAAAAATGTTCCTGCTTTTGAATTCCTGAATCTTGAGAACGATAAGATCTCTACTTCAAGAAACTGGGCAGTATGGGCTCACGAATATGTGGAAGATTTCCCTGGACAACAGGATGTTTTAAGATATGCTCTTCTTTCATCAGCTCCGGAAACTAAAGATAATAACTTCACATGGAAGGATTTCCAAGCTAAAAACAACTTCGAATTAGTTAACAAATTTGGAAACTTTATTAATAGAGTTATTTCTTTTACTAATAAGAATTTTGAAGGAAAAGTTCCAAATGGAACCTTAGATGAAGAAAGCAAGATTGCTATCAAAAATGGAATAGATGAAGTAAGTACTCATTTAGAAAAATATGAATTTAGAAATGCTTTAAGTGCATTCATGAGACTTGTAGATTATGGTAACTTATATCTTCAGAATGCTGCACCTTGGAATTCTATAAAAACCAATCCAGCTGAAGCAGGACAAACAATGTTCGTTGGTGCTCAAATTGCTGCGGTTGTTGCTCAATTATGCGAGCCATTTATGCCGTTCTCTGCTGAGAAACTGTTTGGGTATTTTAATATTGAGAAAAAGAATTGGGAAGAATTACAAAATTCTGAAATTCAAATTGAGGCTGGGCATAAAATCGAAGAAGCTCCTTTATTATTTACAAAAATTGAAGACAGCGTAATTGAAGCTCAGATCCAAAAGCTGGAAGACACAAAACAAAACAATAAAAAAACAAACCCTAACGCAAACCCTATGAAAGAAGAGATCACGTTTGATGACTTTACTAAAATAGACCTTAGAACAGCAACCATTACAGAAGCTGAAAAAGTAGAAAAAGCAGATAAATTATTAAAACTTACTGTAGATACAGGAGTAGATGTAAGAACTGTTGTTTCCGGGATTGCAGAGAGCTTCACTCCTGAAGAAGTAATTGGGAAGCAGGTAATGATCCTGTTGAACCTTGCACCTAGAAAAATCAGAGGAATTGAGTCTCAGGGAATGTTATTATTAACGACTAAACCAGACGGAAAATTATCTTTCGTAACACCGGATGATAGCAATGTTGAAAACGGTATTGAAATCGGATAATTAAAACCCTTATCAAGATAACAGGCTGTTTCATTAGAGACAGCCTTTCTTTTACAGATCAACTATGGTTAACAGAAATGTATTAAGAAAACTCTCCGACTCAGAATTAGAGAACTATTTGAAAGCAGGCAGCCGCTTTGTTCCGGAAGCCGTTCAGATCGCTTTTGAAATTATGGAAGAAAGAGGACGTATTTTCAGTGAACAGGAAAAATCCGCTGTTCATCAATTGATTCAGCATAAAAAAGAAGAAGAGGAAGCAAAACGTACAGAAGAAGTAGAAATCTGGAAAGACCATATCACGGAAGATACTGATGCCATTAAGCTTTATTCTCGAAGGACTATTTTTGTCAGCTCCGTTTTGTTCTCTCCGATTCCAGGATCTATTTTACTGTTCCTTAATTTAGCCAAACTAAAAAAATACCCTGCAAGCTTCTTAGCACTGGCATTTGGTTTTCTTTTTTTTATGTTTCAAAAATACGTTCTTCTTTCCCATTTTGACTTTGGTACCACTTCCAGATACAGTCCCGAAATTGGAGTCATTGCAGTAGGTGCTTTAGGTTTACTTGTCATCAGCGTTTTGACAACTCCAAAAAAACTTCCTTACCGTGCAGAATCTTATATCCTTCCAGTGATTTTATGTGCCGGAACCACTGTTCTGATGTATTTTTATTTTCAGGAATGGTTTTCTTTCTATCCGTTTGCAAGAGCCATCCATCTGCTCAGACAATAATAAGGAGCTGTTTCCCGCTATCCACTTTTACTCCTCGCGCCGAGCTTTCACTCTAAAGAGTGTCCATCCTATGCTGTGGGGTAACCGTTTCTATCGGGGCTAGGAAGAAAGCAAAAAAAAAGTCATCCCGGTTTACAGAATGACTCTATTGTTTTTGAGATTGCTTCGCTTTCAGCTCGCAATGACTTATCGTTAATTATTTCTTAGTCAGTTTGGCTAAGTAAGAATCTTCGTCTTTCAGAATTCTTTCTATTTTGAAGCCGTTGTTTTGGGCTGCATTTTTCAGGGTATTGAAGTCAAGATACAGCCAGGTAATTGGTTCCTCAGATTCTCCTTTATAATGAACCACATATCCCAGCTCACCATAATATCCGCCTGCAGGAATATACACTCCGCCATCTTTATCGCGGTCAAACATATAAAGGATATCCGTACTGTCGATGAGAATCTGCCCCTTATTATTTAATAAAGTATGCAGCTTCTGAAGATAGGTATCTATTTTAGCGAGCTTTTCAAAAACTCCTGTACCGTTCATCAATAATAAAATCGTATCAAAAGTTTCTCCTGAAAAATCAAGCATATTTTCACAAACTGCTTTTTTAATGCCTCTCAATTTGCAAACCTCAATAGATTTTGGTGAAATATCCAATGCTGTCACCTCAAGATCTCTTTCATTCTGAAGATATAAAGAATGAGAACCTGCACCTGCTCCGATATCCAGAACTTTCCCTTCGGATAACTTCAGTGCTTTCTGCTCAATATCATTCATTTCTTCAAAATCTCTGAATAAATATTCTACCGGAAGTTCATCCAGTTCAGAAATTGATGTTTCAGTCTGCAGATCCTCCGGATTTTCATTGTGGTAATAATCCCAGATCGCTCTGCCCATTAAATCTTTCATGGTGCAAAGATAAGGGTTCAAGGTTCAATGTTCAAAGTTTTTAGTTGAATGTTATGGGTTACTGGTTGCTGGTTTATTTTGTTGCAAGTGTATTTTGTTGATGCTTCTATTTAAGTTATCATTATCTTGATTCTTGGTTCTTGATTCTTGATTCTTGATTCTTGGTTCTTGGTTCTTGGTTCTTGAAATTCACCATTCACTTGCGAAGCAAAATTCACTATTGACATCCATGGTCTTCCATCAATATTTTACAGAACATCCTCCTAAGCCCTAAAGCCTGCAACCTATCACCTGCAACCTGCTACCTATCCTCTTCCTACTCCATCGAATCCTTCTCCTTATGTCTATCCGCCTGAGATTCATTCTCTGCTACCCCCGCTTTCCAGTAAGAATAAGCATACAATTCCTGGGAGGTCCAGTTTTTTTCTTTTCTAAGGTAGGTGCGGATTTCTTTTACGCTTGAGAATTCACAGGCTACATAGCCAAATTTTTTAGTTTCAGGAAGCTCAATGCTTTTTACTGCATTGGCAATTTCACTGCTGTTCTGAGGCTGCGTATTGTACAGCCATTTAAAATCAATTTGGGCTTTTGTTTCAAGCATTTGTTCGTCTCCTTTCCCATGAACTTCGATGATACAGGTTCCTTTTGCTGTTTCAGGAAGCGTTTCCAAAATCGCACTGATCACCGGAATAGCCGTAGCATCCCCAACCAGCAGATACCAATCTGCAGCAGGATACAGTTCTTTCCCTTCCAGACGCATCATTACTCCAAGCTTTGAGCCCGCCTCAGCTTCTCTCACCCATTTAGAAGCCGGCCCGCCGTCTCCATGATCTACAAAATCGATGATCAGTTCATTTTTTTCCAGATCAATCCCCCTGTGGGTATAGGTTCTGATAGCCGGAGCCACTTCTTTGGGAGGATATATCCACTGGTGATTTTCGTCCAGCGTCGGGAAATGAATCTCATTCAAGCCAGCCGGAGGAACTGCAATCTTATTATTGTCTCCCACCATGGTATTTTTGAACAACTGAACTTCGGGTGAATACAGATACACTCTGATAAAATGGTCAGTAATGTATTCTTTTCTGGTTACTTCGGCAACAATCTGCCCTGTTGAAATTTTAGCCATAACTGATTTTTTTTTTTAAAATTAAAATCCGGTTTCCGATCAATCTCAGAAACCGGATTTGAAATACAATATGTTTTCAGATCAAGGCATTTTTACCTTCATCTCATTTTTAGAATTCAAAAGTGTAAGAAAGATTGAATGTTCTTCCTCTTCCTTTATAATTAAACAATTCCGGCAGTCCGTAAGTAGAATACAACACCTGGGAGCGCTTACTCCATATCGTCTGATAATCGGTATTAAACAGGTTCTGGATCCCCAGATTGAATTTTCCCCAGTGGAATCGGTATCCCATCATCAGGTCTGAAGTGTTGTAGCCTTCCACAACATTATTAAGCTCATCTTTCTGCTTGAAATTCTGCAAAGACTGGAATCTGAATGACCAGTTTTTAATATTATATCCGATATAGGTCACCAATTTTGAAGGAGAAGCATTGTAAATTTCCTGTTTCTGCCATTCTCCTTTATTATCTACCTCAGATTTGATCAAAAGTCCACTTGCTCCAAAATAAACCCCATTGCTTAAGGCATAAGAAACCTCAGCCTCAATTCCCATGTTTCTTAATTTCAAATCATTCACAAGAATCTGGAAGGTTTTTTTATCTACGGTAACAGTTTTATCAGAATTACTCAAAAATCCGGCAATCTGAGCTCTTAAACCACCTCTGTTGATACGGTAACCTACCTCAAACTGGTTGGTTTTGATGGCCTGCAAAGGCTGTTCTTTCACATTGATACTGGACACAACATCCCAATTTGTACCTACAAGTTTATATTGCCCAATTCCATAGAACTTGGCAGGATCAGCTAAGCTTGCACCCTGAGAAAAAGTTCCCCAAACCTGGTGCTGCTCATTGAATTTATATAACAGTCCGGCATTCGCCAAGGTTACATTATAAGAACTTTCACCTCCCGGAATTGCAGATGCTGAACTTCCATACCCCATAGCAATCTGCGTTTGCTGTTCTGAACCTACAAAGTCGTCCATCTTCACATTGATGTGCTGATAACGGATTCCCGCATTCAGTTGTAATTTTGGAAGAATATTGTATTTTGCCTGAACATATCCGGCGTAACTCTGTGAGTGATTGGTTGGATATCTTCCCAAACTGTATTTAGTTTCGTTGACTAAGCCTCCACTGGACATTGTTTTTGCAATATCATAGACAGATTGGGTTCCCTCAAATTTTTCAAAATCAAAATCTGCTCCATACGTAACATTCAGCCCTCTCCATGATTTGGATAACAATGCTTTAATCCCTGAATAATAAGTATCCTGCTGTGAAGAGGACATATAAGGTATTTTTCCGGTCTGCAAAGTAACATTTCCCGGGAATGGGTAGAATCCTAATTTTTCACCCCGGGTAGCTAATTGCACATACAAATCCTGTCCGCCTAAAATTCCGTTTCCGTTATACGCTACAGTAGCCATATAACGCTCCGTTCCTACATTTTTATCGGAAGAGAAACCGTCTCTCATTTCTAGTAATGAGGCATTTTTTGTAGTAAACGCGCTTAGATTTTCACCCAAAAACAAGCTTCTGTCTCCATTAAATTTAGAATTGTAATACTGAACAGAGGCTGTTATTTTATGTTTATTATTAAACTGATATCCTCCAGTAGCAAGGATATCAATGGACTGATTATACTGAAGGTCCGTCTGGGTAATATCTGTAAAAAGCTGTTTCTGATCAGCTCCATACACCCCGCCATTCTGCTGATAGGCTACTCCCAGTCTTCCGAAAAACTTATCTCCTTTAGCGGCAATAGACTGAGCTGCACGGAAATCGTGGTCATCTTTTCCCATAAATCCTGTACGTACCCCTAGTTCTGTTTCTCCGCTAATTCCTTTTTTGGAAGGAATCTTTGTAATAATATTGATAATTCCACCGGTAGCGTTACCTCCATAAATTGAGCTTGCTCCTGAAAGCACTTCAATTCTTTCGATATTAAAAGGGTCTATTGCATCTAGCTGGCGGCTTATTGCACGGATGCTGTTCAGAGAAACTCCGTCTATCATCACAAGCGCGGAACGGCCTCTCATATTCTGTCCGTAATTGGTTCTTCCCTGTGGACCAATATCCATAGAAGGAATCAGAATCGACAACATTTCTTTGATAGGAACTCCGCTTTTAGCCTGTTCCTGAATCTTTTCTTTCTGTACTACCCAAACTGTACCCGGAACTTCAGAGATTTTTGTAGGTTTTCTGGAGGCTACAATTACCACATCTTCAATACCTTTAGAGGCTATAGAGTCTTTTACTGTCTGGGAAATCATCAATCCCGAAACCAAAAGACCTATGAATGCATACTGCTTTTTCATTCTTTCTACTTCAAAGTTTTATAATCTCACAAAGGTAATTCTTATTTAGAAAGAATAAAAATAACAAAATATGAAATTTTCCTTTTTTAAAAAAAGATGAAAACCCGAAGAAGGGAGCTGGAGGTTATTTAGGACCTTAAATCAATAAAAGCTATAGTAACCTCTTTGGAATAAAGATTTTAAATAAAACAAATAGGTATAAAACGTCTTTCATAAGTTCCTTCTTCCAGCATCCAGCTACCTACTAAAATCGTAAAATCCCAGCCCAATGAAGGACCAGGATTTTACTAGTGAAAAACAAGGTATCTTTTATACTGCAGGCCCTGCAGCATCTTTTATTTCTTCTAATAATTTTTTTCTTTCCCGAAGTCTTCTTCTCGCGATAACAGATTTACCACCAAGAACTCTTACAAATCTGAAATACTGAAAACGTTTTGCTCCGAAGTGATGGGTGACAACATAAATCAATACTCCAAATCCGACTAAAATAATATATCCGAATATCTTTTTGGTGGCAATGATAATGGCGTTAAGCTGAATTGGTTTCATACTGGCGGCTACATTCTGGGGAGTTACAGTCATTCCGTCCATATAAACGGCGAGATCTCCTACTGCCATAATCTGGAAACGGTATTGAAACCAGGCGTAGAGTGTTGAAAAAATCCCTACTGCCAGGAAAGTTCTCCAAACCAATACAAGTCCTATAGCGGCCAGCATTTCATCCATTTCAAGCTTATCCAGCGTATAAAACCATACGGAGATAAACAGTGAACACATCCCGTACCCTTTTAAAAACATGGGCAGATACCAGTTGTCATAACTAAATTCCAAAACCATAGAAAAGTACATGATGATGGCATATCCCACCATTGCTGAAAAACCGGAAAAAATATACATTTTCAAAGGTTTTTCTTTTTTGAACCAGAAAATGGCAATGCCCCCTGCTAAGATAATTCCAGGAATCATTAGTAGACTTAGTCTGGTATTGGTCAACTGGTCATACCCTAATACACCCACCGCAAAAGTATTCTGTATAGAAGCTGTTCCTAAAAACATTCCCAGCCAGAATAGCATGAATAACCCATGCTGTACATTATTTTTTTTAAAAATTTTGAAAGAAAGATAGGGACGTTTTAAGGTCAACTGACGAACAGAAAGCAGTGCAAAACTTACAAAAGCAGCAGTACTTGCATAAATAATATTCTTTGAATTGAACCAATCCTGCTGTCTTCCAAACGAATAAACATACGCTGAAAACATAAAAGTAGAAACAAAAAGCAGAATACTTAACCAATCAATATAATGCAGAGGAACTTTCAACGCAAAATATTTATTATGCATAAAAACCCAGTGTATTAAAGCTAAAATAAAGCATAAAACGGCTGTGAACAGATAAAACTGCTGCCAGTTGTAAAGAAGGGCAAACTCAGCAGCATAATAGGTAGCCACCTGATTCATTACCAAAACAAATGTATAGAATGCTCCATAAAACATACCTCTGTTTCCGATCATAGCCATCAATGGCAGGAAGAGCTCTATGGTCACCATCATCTTCATAAATCCAATCAGTAAAGAGGTAAATATGAAGATCATTGGCTGTAAAGTAGTTCCGTTTACATAACTAAGCAATCCTAAAAGCACCAGCAGTAAAACCAGCTTATCCCTTACCTTGAATCTCATTTTAATCCTGAGAACCACAGGCATACAGGCTCCCATACCAATGGTAGTTGCATAGTTGGCCCACATAAAATATTCTGTCATGGCACCGGTACCGCTTACCAGAGAACTGATATTTCCGGTATACACCCCACCGATAGGCATTACCACGGCAAGCAGTAATACAATCAGCAGCAGCTGTACGGGTTTCGGTACCCAGTCGCTATATAATCCTTTGTTGTACATGATAAAATTAGAAATTAGAGGTTAGAAACTAGAAGATAGAGACTGGAAGTTTTCAGCTTACCTTCTGTATTTTCTAATCTTTTAATCTTTCAATGATTAAATCTTTTAATTACTGCCGATATTCACATTCATATTCATTCCGGCACTCAGTTTATCCAGGTCTTCTTTTTTGTTGGAAGCTGTAAACTCTATTCTTACAGGAATTCTCTGCTGTACTTTAATGAAATTTCCGGTAGAGTTATCTGTAGGTACACTTGAATATCGTGATCCGGTAGCCGCTGAAACAGCCGTAACAACTCCTTCAAATTTCTGCCCACCCAAAGCATCAGCTGTCATAGAAATTTTTTCTCCTACTTTAATATTGGGCATCTGGCTTTCCAGAAAATTGGCTGTTACCCATTTCTGACCATTCAGAACGATGGTTGCAACTTGCTGTCCCGGCTGGATCAATTGACCTTCAGAGATTGTTCTTCTTCCCATTACTCCATCGTAAGGCGCCGTAATAACAGTATATGAAAGATTGATTTTCGCCATATCCAAGGCAGATTTTGTTCTTTTAATTTCAGCATCATTAATTCCCAGTCTGCTTTTCACTTCAGTAGTGGAAAGGTTTGCGGATTGTTTTTGATTCACTAAAGTTTCATAAGCTGCTTTTTGTGCATCATATTCAGTTTTTACCTGATCGTATTGCTGTCTTGTAACCGCCTCAGCTGCCAAAAGATTTTTATATCGGTTTAAATTCTGCTCAGCATTCCATAATCTGGCTTTTGCTCCAGCAATATTAGACTGCATGACGTTGATATTGTTGGAAACAGTATTCACAGAAGAACTTGTTGCCGTTTTCTGTGCCATCGCATTCTGATAAGCTGCTTCTGCCTGTCCCAGCTGGGTAAGAATTTCACGTTCGTCAAGGACTACCAGTGTATCTCCTTTTTTTACATGCTGATGTTCAATGAACTTAATTTCTTTGATATATGCTGAAACCCTTGTATTAACAGGGTTGATAAATTCCTCTACCTGTGCCGCTTCCGTATAGGTTTTGCTTCCGATATGGAAATATTCACGTATTAACCAGAATAATCCGAAACCGATCACCAGAAAAACGATGATATTGGAAATAATGGCTCTGATTTTATTGGTTTTATTTTTCTTTTTCTTGTTTTCTGCAGCAGATGTTGCTGGAGTTGGTGTCGTATTTTGAGTGGTTTGTTCCTTGTTTTCCATTGTGTTGATTGTCAGTTTTAAAAATTAAAGTGTTCCTGTAGATTTCAAAAGGTTGTAGTACTGATACAAAACGTTGATTTCTGCATTGGCATAATCAAGTTCCGACTGCAGCTTCTGGTTCTGTGCGTCAATCATTTCTGCCTGTACTGCCAGCTGATTCAGATATTTGGCTTCCGTAATCTTGTAGTTTTCTTCCGCCAGCCTTTTAGAATCATTCAGAATATCTGCCTGCTGAATGGCTTCCTGATATTTTGTATAGGCCGCATTCACTCCCATATCTACATTCTGCTGTACCAGAGTCATTGCATCATTCGCCTGGTTTTTTTGCAGCTCCCCTAATTTTACTTTTTCCTTAGTTTTATACAGCGTGTCAATATTATAACTCAAAGAAACCCCTGTCTGCCATCCTCCTGAATACATATCCAAAACAGGATTTCTGGTCGTGACAGGTCTCTGCAGAGTATATCCGCCAAATCCAGCCAGTGTAGGCGCATTGTCCGTTTTTATAATCTCAATATTCTTATCTGCAACCGCGATATTTTTTTGGGCAGACTTCAACAATGGATTACTTTCATGGGCAAGATCTGTATAGTATTCCATGCCTATTCCGGACTCTTTATTTTCCAAGCTTTCTGTAGGAACAATTTCTGTGTCAGAAGATAAACCTAAAGCAATATTCAAATTATAATTAAGAATTTTTTTATTGTTGGTAAGGGTCAGAATGCCCTGGTCCAGATTTTTGATCGCCAATTCACCCCGAATGACTTCATTTCGGGTTACCATCCCCTGCTGGTAGAATTTCTGGATATTTTTAAGACGTTCCTGAGCCAGTTTTTTGTTATTCTGAAATACCTCTTCCTGATTGATGATTTTATACACATCCAGATAATTGGAAATCACTAAAAATTTCACATCCTGTTTGTTTTTCTCTAGATCCAGTTCGGAAAGCTGTTCACGAAGCCCCGCCATTTCAATAGATTTATTCACCAATCCTCCTTTGAAGATCAGTTGTGTTGCCTGTACCGCATAGGAACTTCCGTAATGCGGCATCGGAACATTTGTAGAATTTGAAAAATCTTTGTCAATGGCTACTGCATCCCCTAAATAGAACTGACTTGTAGAAGCCGTAATTGTGGGAAGTTTCTGAAGTTTAACAACATTCGTGTTTTGCTTTGCAATACCGATATTCTGTGCAGACACTTTGAGCTGCTGATGATTCTGAACTGCGAGTTCCGCCACCTCACCTGCGGTCATCTGCTTGATCTGTTGAGAAAAAAACAGCGCAGGAAAAGCTGCTATCAATACAGATAGTGCTGTTTTTATTTTCTTTGTCATTTTACCTTGTTTTACAGATGCAAAGTTAGGTCAACAACAAAATCAATCAAATGTTTGATTTTTGGAAAAAGATGTTCAAATGTAAGATTTTAGCTTTCAAACTGATGTCTGTACTGCATAGGGCTTACCTCGAGATGTTTCTTAAAAAAATGAGAAAATGAATATTGATCACTAAATCCGAGAATAGAAGAAATCTCTGAAACTGGTTTACTGGAAGAGTTTAAGAGCACTTTTGCTTCATTGATCACAATTAGGGCGATGATCTGACTTGCAGACTTGCCTGTAATGGTCTTCACTACGGAAGAAAGATGTCTGGTTGTAATTGACTGCCGTTCGGCATAAAACTCAACGGTTCTTTCTGTAAGATGATGTTCTGCAATATCAGTAAGAAATACAAACACGATTTCTTCCTGCCTGGACATCTGATTCATAGAACTGTTATCTTCCTTGGAAATGATTCCCGCCATCTGGTAACAGAAAACAGAGAAAAGATGTTCTACCATTTCTTTTTTGTAAAGCATTTCCGTTTCAGAATCCAGGATATATTTGAGAAAATTGACGCTTCTCCAAACTACTTCCATTTCATCCTCAGGAAAAGGAACCCCTTTATTCATCTGTTGCCGGAAATAGCGATAAGTAATGAGACGGTTAAATTTCAATGACAACGCTGAAATAAATTCTCTTTTATAGGAAACCATCCTCGACTGAAAGTTATCCGTTACTCCCACCACTTCATAAATGGTCTGTGGATCCGTTACCATAAACATATTGGCAGAAACTTCCAGATCACTGAAATGCTGACGAAGTTTTATAGTTCCCGATTTAATAAATATAAAAGCAGGATTATCGGGACGAAAAGGTTTACCCACGGCTATCCGCTCGAAAATATTACGTTCCGTAAAAATATCAACGCCAAATTTTTCCAGGGCAGACATAAGACAAATGTAAGCAATCTTACCAGTGATTACAAAATTTTATTATTTTAGCATCAATCCAATTTCCTGTTAGTATGAGAAAGGTTGATCTCTTATTTGCCGAGTACAGTAAAAGCCATAGAAACGCGACCAACAAGTTTATTCACTGGATTTGTGTGCCTTTAATCTTCTGGGCGGTTCTGGGGTTTGCATCCCTGATTCCTTCTCCTCATTTCTGCGCTTCCTATTTCGGATGTGTCAGTATCATTAGCCTTATGATGATTGCTCTTATTATTTTATTCTATATAAGGCTTTCTCTTTTAATGGCTATCGTGATGGCTTTTATCATGCTTATTATGGAACATTTCATTTATCTGACTAACATCAGTTTCGGTAAACAGGCATGGATCGTTTACCTTTCTGTATTTGTTATCACCTGGATTTTTCAGCTGATAGGTCATAAAATAGAAGGACAAAAGCCGTCATTCCTTAAAGATCTTCAGTTTCTTTTGATAGGACCAATTTGGCTTTTAGCCTTTATTCTTAAAAAAACAGGTATCAGATATTAATCTTCCAGGGCATATACTGCAAAACTTGCGAGCCAGTGGTCTCCGCCATAATTCCCTTGAAATAATAAAGGTAATCCATTGGCAAGAAATACATCTGCTGTTTTTCTGAATTCTTTTTTCAGTGGATGGCCGTCAGGAAGCGCATTTGAAATTCCTTTCATACACCATGCTTTTGAAAAAGATAATCCCACAAGGTGAACGGTCTGATAATCACTAAGATCACTTACCACAGGGATTTTTTCAACATTTTCCAGACTTCTTTTTTCGTAGAAAGCACTCAGCCATTGCACAAATTCTTTTTGTGGAAGAACCCTGCGCATCAGATCTGCAATTTCCAGACTTGGTGAAAAGAAATCTGATCCGTCCGGTTCAAGGTAAGCAGGGGTTTTCTGATCTTTTAAGAAAAAGTATTTCGCCTTTTCTATCAACTGGGTTTCAAATTCTTTGTCCTTATTGGCCCTTGCCCAATCTATAGCAAAAGCCATGGCAAATGCCGTATTGGGATGAACTCCGGTTCTGTTTGGATAGGTTTGCTTTGGAAGGTATGTTTTCCAGGACTTCAGAATCTGATCTGTAAGGGGTTTCAGGTTTTCGTGCCATATTTTAGCTTTCGGGTGATCCCAATTGGTAAGTTCTTCATCCAGTTTTAAGATCCATGCCCAGCCATAAGTTCTCTCGAAAGTTCCTGTCAGCTGATATTTTGTAAAATAGTCTGCTTCTGTCTTCAGTTTATCCTTCTGAAAGGATTCATCCAGAATTTTTTCAATCTCTTTAGCACTAGACAGATTGGGTTTTGTTTTCAAAAGTCTTGCCAGCATCCAGTGTCCGTGAACAGAGCTATGCCAGTCGAAACAGCCATAAAAACTAGGGTGAAGATCTTTGGGAGTCAAAGGAACCTCACCTGCATTATTAATGATATGGGCTGTTTTATTCGGATATTCCTGATTGATACAATGAAGTGGTTTATCAGATAATTTCATAGCCATCTCGTCTGTAAGTTTCGGGGCTTCCTGGGCATACATCAGAAATGGAGAAAACACAAATGCTAAAAGACTTTTTTTCATGAATTAAAAATAGAAATAATTTACTGTTTCAACAATTTTCCGGGCCTATTTTGAGCTCACTCTGCTTATTTTTTTGCTTTTCTATATGTATTTTGATCTTTTATTTAAAATTTCAAACAAATATGAACCATAATCATTTTTAAGCATACTTTTTGATTATAATCATAAAAAACTAACTTACCCATGAAAAACATTATTCTCCTATTATCTGGTCTTGTTCTGATCAACTGCAGCAAATCTGGCGGTGAAAAATATGAAGTGAAAGCTGATCTGATGGAAGTTCTTCAGGAAGATAAAGAACCTGCTGCTGCTGTACCTGCACCTCCGCCACTTGCTATTTCTGAGAAGCTGCTTCCCGATGAAAATAGAGTAAACAAAGATGTTTATACTCCCAAGAAAACAGATACAATCTCCAAAAAAATCATCAAAAACGGAGATATGAAGATTCAGGTGGGCGATATTAAAAAAACTCAGAAACAGGTCAATGAGATTATCAAGAAAAATAAGGCCTATATACAAAAGGAAGAATTCCAAAATACCGATATGGATGATAATCTTACGCTGATCATCCGTGTGCCTCATAAAAACTTTGATGCTCTCATCAACTCATTTTCGGACGGAATAGGATCTGTTTTGTCTAAAAACATTTCATCCAATGACGTGACAGAGGAATATACTGATGTAGCTATAAAGCTGGCCAACAAAAAGATATATATTGAAAAATACCGAGATATGCTTAAAAACGCTGCTACTACAAAAGATATGCTGGAAATTCAGGAAAATATCCGGGAACTTGAAGATGAGATTGATGTGGCAGAGGGCAGACTTCGTTTTATTGATGACCGTGTGAATTACAGTACGTTGAATTTAAACCTGTTTAAAGAGAAAGTAAGAAGCTCAGCTACCTCAAAAATCGGTTTTGGAAGCCGTTTTATAGATTCTTTGACTGAAGGGTGGAACAGTTTTGTAAGTTTTCTGCTGGGAATGGTTTCGCTGTGGCCATTCTTCTTGCTCATTCCTGTTATTATTGTTCTTTGGAAAAAATGGAAGTCCAGGAAAAAAAATAAAAATTAATAAAAAACCCGGGCATCTTCGATGCCCGGGTTTTTACCGCATTATCAACAATTTATACTGTTTCCAGTAGTCTATCAACAACAAGAATAATGCTATAGCCCTGTTAAGAGCTGTTAAATATTTTCGTTAATTTAGATTTAAACATTAAAAATATTCATATAACCAAAAAACACATTGTTTCCCAGATGGGTTTTATCAAACTTTAAATTCTTTATTATTTCCGGATTGTTTTTGTCATAGTGCTTCCATCTTTATAATGAATTCTGACAAAATAAATTCCAGGCTGCAGTTCCCCAATATGAATACTGTACTTTGTTGGATTAGCCGAAGAAAGCATCTGAAGACCTGCAGGATTAATAACATCCACTCTGCTCATTTTCCCATAATAATCCTCTGGCGAAAAACTGATTATATTATCAGATACAATAACTGAAAGACCAGCCTCTTTACTTGTAAGTCCAGCCGTACAACCAGGAGCCTCTGTGCAGCTATTTACCAATTTCCAGACAGAATTACTTCCCGGAGCTTCTCCCGGATTCGCATACCATTTATTTTCCCAGATCTTGCAGGCATGGAATACTTTTGTTCCTGCTGTTGGATAATTTTTAACAGGATTATATTCCTGTGCTCCACAATAAGTAACCGGACCGCTTGAATCACAGCCAGGACCTTCAGTACATACATTTATTTCCTCCCATACCATATTTGTCCCCGGAAGTTCTCCCGGATTTGCATACCATTTGTTTTTCCAGATTTTACAGGAGTAGAAAACTTTCGCTCCGGCCGTAGGGTATGCATTGGCAGCATTATACTGCTCTGCCCCACAGTACGTTTGCCCATTACCTGGCATAATTTTCTTGGTTCTTACTTTTAATTCATTACTCATATCAGAGAGCTGATCGTTCATCGCAACAGATTTTACTGTATAGTGATATTCTGTGTCTTGCGCCAAGCCGGCTCGTAAAAAGCTTGTTTGTACGGTCTCTCCCACTTTAACTCCATTTTCAAACACTTGGTAGTTTTTGATGCCTTGTGTATGCGTAGAAGCCATCCACATAAGTGACGCAGAGTTCTCGGTAACACCCATTGAATGAAGGTTAGATGGCGCTGTAGGCTTTTCAGGAATGCCTTCACTGTTCGTCTTTACATTGAGTGGTATACTTTTTCCTGAAGTAAGTCCTGAAGAACCTTTTGCCTGTATTTCATATGTATAAACTGTATTAGCAGTCAAACCGGCATCTTCAAATGCAGCTACGCTTACCTGCTGAATATTTTGCCCATTGCGGAAAATGTTATAGGATACTGCATCTGATTGCGGGTTCCAGCTTATTTTAGCAGAAGAACTTGTTACTCCTACTTGCGTTAATCCTGTAGGAGTGGCAGGTGCAGAAACTCCTGTTCCGGAGGTTACATTAACGTCAATTACATTATAAAATGCATTAGTGGTATCTGCTACATCCCAAACTGCTAAAATGATATGGTAACCTGTACGGTTGGCAGGAACTGTAATCTGATGAGAAACATTATCCTGCGGCGGTGTACCATTATGTACAACTGTACCAATGAGTTCAAGATTCTGACGAGAAAGAGGCTGATTAGGATCCCAGCCTTGCTTTGTCATGTAATAATGCCATTTTGCGGTTGCATGATACGCCAGATATTTCCAGATAAAGGCATTCACACCGGTGGTGATATTGGTTTTCTTCCATCGGTCAGCTGTTTGAATATCCAGTGTAGTGTCTCCGCCAATACTTCCATTAGCAGAAGCAATCTTTCCGTCTATAGGTCCGGATACAGGAAAACCTTTTGGCGCTTCCAGAGATCCGGGCTCATTAATTACTGAGCCATATTTTCCAAATGCTACAGAATAGCCGAGTGCAGCCTTATCCAAACTGCCCTGATATCCTCTTGAAGCAGGACTTAGTACATATCCGTGTGCAGACAGATGAAGTAAAGAAGGTACCAGTATGGCCAGCATCAGCAATACCGGAAAAAAAATTTTACGTGTAATCATATTTAAATATTTGGTGTTGAGTTTACTGAATCAATTTTATATAAAACTGAATTTTTAACCTATTGTATTCTCAATAATAATATAAATACAAAAGTTATTAGTTTAAATTTATGAAAACAGTTTAAATTATAAATTTTTAAACAAAATTTAAATTAAATAAAACAAATTAGTTAATATTATTAATCTACATATGAAATAAAAACCAATAAAACATTATATTTAAATATAAATTTAGAATATTCTTCACCATAAAATACGAAAAATAAGATGATATTAATCACAAATTATTGAAATATATTCAATTTGAGTAATGAGTGAACAATCAAAAGAAAGAAAACCGGCTGGAAATTGATTATAATAATCGACTTCCAGCCGGTTCAATATAACAGATTTGTTATGCTTAAAATTTATTTACCCAACACAAATACCGCAGGAATTTTATGAAGTTCCGGCTTTTGTTTTTGCCAGTCCTTTATTGATTTTGTTTTGATGAACTCATGTTCCGGATCATTGATATTGGCAGCAATACAAAGCTTTGTATTCGGTGATAAGAATTTGCATAAATCTTCAAAAAGCTGGTTATTTCTGTATGGTGTTTCCATGAAAATCTGGGAGTATCCGGTTTTCTGAACAAGGCTTTCAAGATTCATAATCTGTTTCTTTTTCTCTCCTTTATCAATAGGAAGATATCCATGGAAGGTAAATTCCTGCCCGTTGAATCCACTGGAGATCAAGGCAAGTATAATAGATGAAGGACCTGAGATAGGGATTACTCTGATGTTTTTCTCATGACACCATTTCACAATAAGATTTCCCGGATCAGCAATACAAGGCAATCCAGCCTCTGACAATAATCCGAAGTCCTGCCCTTTCAGCATCAGCTCCTGAGCTTCTTTGATATCTGCATTTTCTGTGTATTTGTCTAATAAAAACAATTTCAGATCGGCCTGCTTTTTTTCCGGGGCAAAAAATTTAACAACCTTTCTTGCTGTTTTCTCATTTTCCACGAAGAAATAATCCGTTTGCATGATATAATCCTTCAAAACAGGTGAAAAGTGGTTGATAGAAGTGTTTTCTGATAAATAAGCAGGGAGTAAAAAAAGCATTGTATTATTTTTTAGTTCTTTCGTTTAATGAAGGCTGCGGGAAATATTTTGTAAGGTCCATGGAAAAGGTAACGGAGGTAATTTTCCAGGTTCCGTTGATCTTCATGAGTGTCCAGATCTCCTTTCCCCAGTTTTCCATTTTACCATCGTACCAAAAGCTGTAGTCGAAATTGGCAGAAGCTACTGCTCCATCTTCAATGATCTTAATATTGTCAAATCTTTCTTCAGATTTTTCATCTTTAAAACTTTTGATAAAATCTTTATAATTATCTGCAAAGTAGTAATCTGCCTTAGGATTTTTCTCAAGGCGTTTGGCCTGTGTCCTGTCTTTGTAAATTCCGGTCCAAAGTACGGGTTCCTGAAATAACGAGAGGTATTTGGCTTCATCTCTGGACTTAATGCACCCCATAAAGTCATCCATTACTTTACGGATCTCTGTTTCATCTTTGGTTTGGGCAAAAGAGAAATTAAAACTTACTAATAGCAGTAACAGCAATTTTTTCATGATTATGATTTGGGTATTTGGTTCTTAATAGCGTCACATCCCCGATCCAAAAGCTGAAAGACCTTTTCGAAATCGCTCATATCTCCCCAATAAGGGTCCGGAACCTCAGCGTTTTCATGGTCTCCCAACACTTCCAGAAATAAAGATATTTTCTGTCGTTCTTCTTCATTCCTGGTTTTAGAAACCACATCCTGCAATACATCAATATCCATGCAGTAGATCTTATCAAAGGTTTCAAAATCTTTTCTGGTAATGGGCCTAGATCTTTGTTTTGAGATGTCAATATTATGGTTGGCGGCAATTTTAACGGCTCTTTTGTCTGGATGCTCCCCTTCATGCATTGAAATGGTTCCGGCTGAATCTACCACAAAGCTTCCCGGCACCTTTGTTTTCATAATTCCCTCTGCTAAAGGGCTTCTGCATATATTTCCCAGACAAACCATTAATATTTTCATATTCAATCTATTTAAAAGAGTCTTTTGTCCCAACAAAACTAAATAAAAAATGAAGAATAAAACTATCCTTCATTTCAATTTATTTTGTTCAACAATGTTATTGTTTGATTCTTTCTGTAAGGTCTTTTACGTACTTTTTGATTTCTTTATCAATTTTTGATACGTCTTTAATCGTATCACAAGCATACATTACTGTAGAGTGGTCTTTACCTCCCATTTCTTCACCAATTTTAGTGAATGTGGAATTGGTAAATTCTTTAGAGAAGTACATGGCAAGCTGTCTTGGCAACGCAATCTCTCTTTTTCTTGTTTTCGACAGCAGTTGTTCTTTTTTGATTCCAAAATAATCACATACAACTTCCTGGATATAAGGAATATTGATGATCTTTTTCTGGTTGGCAGCAATTCTGTTGATGGTCTCTTTAAGCAATTCAAGACTCAGGTCTCTTTTGTATACGGTAGAGTAAGCGATCACAGAGTTAATTACTCCGATAAGTTCTCTTACATTGGTTTTCGTTTCCACAGCAAGAAAGTCAAGCATATCTCCCGGAAGAACGATTCCGTCTCTGCTTAGTTTATCCTCAATGATTTGCCTTCTTGTAGATAGATCCGGAGATTTGATTTCTGCAGAAAGTCCCCATTTGAAACGGGAAACAATTCTGTCCTGAATATCCATAATATCAGCAGGAGCTTTATCTGAAGTAAGGATGATCTGTTTTCCGTTCTGATGTAAATGATCAAAAATATGGAAGAAACTATCCTGAGTTGCTGATTTTCCTGATAAGAACTGAATATCATCAATAATCAGTACGTCCACCATTTGGTAGAAATTCGCAAATTCTGTCTGCTTATGCGCCTTGGCAGCAGAGATAAACTGCTGGATAAACTTTTCAGAAGACAGATAAAGGACTACTTTATCAGGGAATTGATTTTTTACTTCAAGCCCCACCGCTTGTCCTAAGTGTGTTTTTCCAACTCCGTAACCTCCATATAAGAATAACGGGTTGAAGGCAGTTGCTCCAGGTCTTTTCGCAATGGATCTGGCAACAGTGGCTGCAAATTTATTGCTTTCTCCTTCTACATAACTATCAAAAGAGTAGTCAGGCTTAAGGTTAGAATCTATATTTACTTTTCTTATTCCAGGAACTACGAAAGGATTTACAATATTAGCAGAGAATCCTTGTGGCATTGTTTCCTGTGTTTTTGGAGTAGGAACACTTTGTCCCTTGATGTTCATGGTAACTGGTTTTTCTTCACCTTTTGGTCTGTTTTCCATCACAGAATACCATAATTTCACTCCTTTTCCAATATTTTTCTTCAGGGCAGCAGAAAGTAAGGACAGGTAATTGTCCTCTATATATTCCTTGTAAAAATCACTCGGTACGATCAACGTAAGGTTGTTGGCTACTAATGAAAGCGGCTGAACCTTATCGAATAACATATCGAAAGATTTTTCAAGTTTTTTCAGGTCAGAATTGTCTTCAGCTGCGTTCAGGTTATCACGCATAAACTGAAGGCATTTCTGCCAAATCATCATTAAATTGTCATCCATTTTTTATGCCCCGATTATTCTTTGTTTGTACTGTGTTTAGAAGGAAGACAAAGGTCCAATTTTTTCTTTTCAAAAAAAAATATTGCAGGTATTGATTATTTAAAAATATATTTGTATGTATAATTTAGGCCCTAAAATGATACACACAACACACTCAATACGAGTACGTTACGCAGAAACAGACCCCATGAAATACGTATACTACGGCAACTATGCTACATACTTCGAAGTGGGGAGAGTTGAGCTCTTCAGAAGCATAGGAATTTCATACGATGAAATTGAAAACCAAGGAATTTGGCTTCCTGTTTCCGACTATAAAATTAAGTATATCCGACCGGCTTTGTATGATCAAAAATTAGAAATTCATACTTATGTTAAAAAAATTCCGGGAGTAAGGATCGAGTTTGAATATGAAATTTACAATGAAGAGCATATTAAAATAACAGAAGCGTCTACTACTCTATTCTTTTTGGATGCAAAAACCAATAAGATCATTAAGTGTCCAGATTTTCTGATGGAAATGATAGAGAAGAATTGGAAAGAATAACATGGTAAGGATTAGCTTGCAGGAAGAAGGAATTTTTAGTGAGCAGTTATAAAGGAAAAATCAATAGTGAATTTTGCTTCGCAAGTGAATGGTGAATTTTTAATAAAGACAACATAATAAAAACCAAGGCTAAAGACATTCAGTCAATAACGGGAATAACGGTTCAACCAAAAACGGACAACCTGTAACAAAAAAACAAGCAACCAGCAACATAAAACCCAAAACCTTAAACTTTGAACTCTATTTATGAATACCTTTGTACCTTTATTTTAATCATCCCTTATATATTATATTATGAAGATTGCATTTTTGGGACCTCATGCCAGTTTCACCCAGCTTGCCGCAGCGCAGCTGTTTCCTGATGAAGAGCTATTACCACAAGCCAGTATTCTGGATTGTTTTAAGGCTGTTGAAAACGGAGAAGCAGTAAAAGCTGTTGTACCATTGGAAAACTCTATTGAAGGAACAGTTTCTATGACGCTGGACTATTTATATAAAACCCCGTCTATTAAGATTGAAGCAGAAGCGGTAATGCCTATTGCACATCACCTGATGATTCACCCGGAAAACTCTATAGAGAATATTGAAAGAATATATTCACATCCACAGGCTCTGGCACAGAGCTTCCATTTTCTGGATACGAATTATAAGGAGATCCCGAAGCAGGATTTCTCTTCTACAGCTGCTGCCGCAAAATTTGTTTCAGAGAACAGAGAAACTGCCATTGCTGCAGTTGCCAACCAGTTCGCGGCCAATTTATATGGACTGAAAATCATCAACCGCAATATTCAGGATTTCGAACAGAACCATACCCGGTTTATCATTATCTCCAAACAAAAAAGCACGTACCAAAATAACAATCTTGAAACTTTAGGAGAAAAAGCAGGCATGCTGATCACTCTTCCGGAAGATCATCCCGGTGGTTTACATCAGGTTTTATCGGTTTTTGCATGGCGAAAGATGAACCTCAGCAAAATTGAATCCAGAACATTAAAAACCGGGCTGGGTAATTATTTCTTCTTTATCAATGTGGAAGGACCTTGGGAAGAAGTCTTACATGGAAATGCTCTCAAAGAGCTTGAATCTATCAATGCGAATGTTGATTTTCTTGGAAACTACAAAGAATTCCTCTTGGAAAGTTAAAAAAAGTCAATAAATACACTAAAAAACACTGCCATTAAAGCAGTGTTTTTGCTTTTAAACCTACTAAAATCCGGAAAAAAAACAATTTTTACAAAGAAATATCCGGTCTCCGAGACCTTTCTTTTACCATAAAAATAACCCACACAACGGAGATAAATACGATTCCTTAAATCCCTTATAAACAGACGGTTAATAACCGTATAAATATAATAACTCGTAATTAAATTATGTAATAATATTATTGAAAATATAAACATATGTTTAAATATATTACATCATATTAATATTAAAATTATAAATTTCACAATGCTGGAAGCGATTTTTGTTGTATATTTGCTAAGCAACTAATTAAAAATCTTGATCATGAAAACTAAACTTTACAGCTTAATGTTGGCATGTGCAACCTTACCTTTATTTTCACAAGTTGGTATCAACACATCTGCTCCAACTGCAACTTTAGATGTTAATGGAACACTGAAAGTTAGAGATACGCCCGCAGCTACAGCATTACCTGGCTATCAGGTTTTAGCAATTAACCAGGGAAGCACTCAGGTTTACTCCGTAGACCCAGCATTATTAATCGCAGCATCTGATACAAACACCACTGTTTATGCTGCAAAGAAGACAGCAGGAATCAGCCTTCTAAGCCTTGGCCTTTTTCCTTCAGGATTCAGAGCTGTTAACTTCTTAGCAGCAGAAAGATCCTTAGGATCTGCAAGCTTATTCAGCGACACAGATAATACCTATACAATTCCATCCACAGGTGTTTATGCCGTAGGCTTTGCATTTCGTTATGGATCCGGATTACAAGCTTCAATACTGGCCAATAGCCCAGGAGTTGGTATTGTAAGAACAAGAGCTGGCGTAGCAACTACTATAGATAGCCGTCCGTTCAGTGGTGCTAACCTAATTTTATTAAGCCTGACGATTGCCGAAACTTCTATTAATTCAATCTATTCCTTCCAGGCAGGAGACAAAGTTTCATTTGGTCTTGTAGGATCAACAGCATTGGACGTAGGCTTATTAGGATCCAGTATTGCTTCATTCTCCATTTACAAAATATCAAACTAGTAAAACATATTGTTAGTTATCTATACCATTTAACCCATCACTTATACTGTGATGGGTTAATTTTTTAATTAGCTTCTCAAACATTTCTTTATATTTGATAAAACTAATGAAATGAATGAACTTGTTGCTGTCATCATCCTTATAGTAATCTTCATCATTTTCAACAATCTGAATACTAAAATCAGAAGACTTGAAAAGGAAATCTCGGACCTTAATCATAAAATCAATAAGGCCCCGGCTCAATCTGAAGTGATTCATCAAAAGATTTCAGCAGAAGAAACTATCGTACCTCAGCAAGTACAATCTCATCAAACTGTTCCTGAAGCAATAAAAAATGGAGGAGAAAATGAAGAAATCCCAACACCAGCTCAAAAAGACTGGCTGACTCCTGTTTTTGATTTTTTAAAACAAAATGCACTTACCATCATTGGTATTTTTACCCTTGTTTTGGGAATCGGTTATTTTGTAAAGTACGCTATTGATAAAAACTGGATCGGAAAAACAGCAAGAGCAGGTATAGGTTTTTGTACCGGAGCAGGAATTATTATTATAGGGCACTTCCTCAGAAAGAACTATACAGCATTTGCATCTATTATTACCGGAGGCGGAATTACTGTGTTATATTTTACAGCCACCATTGCTTTCCGGGAATATCATCTCTTTACACAGAATACAGCCTTTGTTACCACCGCACTCATTACGGCCGCCTCTATTATTCTATCCTACTATTATAAAAGTGAAGTTTTAATTATTTTCTCGTTAATAGGAGGCTTTAGTGCCCCTTTAATGATCAGTACCGGGCAAAGTAACTACCCTTTCCTTTTTATTTACCTGACTCTTTTAAATATTGGAATGCTGGTCGTCTCTTTTCTTCAGCACTGGAAAAGCGTGGGCTGGGCTGCCTATATTTTTACAACTGCCTATCTCTTTTATTGGACGAATGAGAGCCCGGAACTTTTAAGCATTACTTTTTACATGATCAGTTATGTAATTTTCTATCTTTTTGCCCTGCATGATTACATCAGGAAAGGTATACTTTCAACATCTGATATTTTAATACTTGCTTTTGCTAATTTTTCGAGTGTTCTGGGACTGCTCTACATTTTTGATACTTTAGGGTATGAACCTCCAATTATTTTTCCCCTTATTTTTGCCGCAGTCAATTCTATTCTGCTTTTCAGAGAATATGGACGGAAAAACTCCGGCGCTGCATATTCTGTATTTGCCGGACTGGTTACCAGCCTTATCACCATTGCCGTAGCCATTCAGTTTAAAACCCACCTCATCACCAGTATCTGGGCAATAGAAACTACCCTGCTGCTTTTCATCTGGAAAAAAACAGGTCATAAAATTTTCAAGACTTTCTTTTATATCCTTTTTCCATTGGTTATGATTGCTCAGATTGTTACCTGGACAGAGTATCTGGGAGCAACAAATTTTAATATCATATTCAATCCTCCATTTATTACCAGTTCGTTTACCATCATTTCCATAATGATCAATTTATATTTATTAAGGAATAAAGGAATAGATTCACAGGAGAAAGTCAATACCTTTTTTGAAGATCTCATTACCGTGATCAGTTATGGAGTTATTTATATCAGTTTTCTTCTTGAGATCACGTATCATGTTTCAGAAATGCCCTGGTCAGCAATTGTCAGCATAGGACTGCTATTCAGTATTTTTTATCTTTTTGTATTATTGCTTTTCAGAAAACCACTGTCTATCAGAGGTGATATTCAGGCCATTCTGATCTATCTGTTTTTCGTTCTGATAACCCTTAATACATCAGTTTCTACACTACCAGTTATTACGGCTGTTTTAACAAAAAAGCTCCATTTAAGTTTTTACGTACTGCATCTGCTTCAGTGGATTCCTTTTATATATGTATGTTCCAGGATTATTCCTTCATCAGAATTTCACAAAGCACGAATTTCTTACTGGATCTTATCTTTGGCACTTATCATTTCCGTAAGCTGTGAGCTCCATCATTCCTATGTTTTAATGGTTTCCAATGATATTCCTCATTCTTATGAAGCAAGCGCACATTTCAATATTCTTTACCTTCCAATTATATGGACTGTTCTTGCCAGTATCTTTATTTATATGGGATTGAAAAAGAATATTCAGGAATATAACAAGGTTGGTTTTGCATTGATAGGCCTCATGGTTTTAAAACTTTATGGTTATGATGTATGGCAAATGGATAATATTTCCAGAATCAGTGCCTTTATTGCCCTGGGAATTATCTTATTATTAAGTTCTTTTGCCTTCCAACGGCTGAAAAATATCATCAGAAATATGGTTGATAAAAAAGGCAAAAGCGAGGAAACTACAGACTGATAATCAAGATAAAAGTTTTTATTATAAATAAAATGTAAAACAAACTAAGATTTCATTCACATTTTATAAAAAATAACTATATTTATCACGTTTTTAACAGTTACATATTCTGATTATGAAAAAATTACTCTATTCTTTTTTATTACTCTCATCTGCCACTTTATTTGCACAGCAAAAAAATCCTGCCGTGAAGTTTGCAGTTGCTGACAACGCTGTCGGAACAGTAGAATTGTTCAATGCGAAAAAGAACGTATTGCAGGTTTCTAAAGTATACAATACTCCGGCAAGTTTTCCCCAAAGTTTAAAAAAATACAGTTCTGTTTTTACAAAAGGGGTGACTGAGTACAAATTCAAAAACGGAGAAAATATATTTGACAGAATGCCATTATCCGACATCAACATACAATATAATATTCCGGCAGACAATCCGGTATTTATTGAAGGTTATGAATTTACAGATACCAGCACAGTGATCTATCCCGAGATCAAGAAAAGAGCAGAAACAAAAGATCATAACGGTAAGAAAACACTATTTATTTACACTACCGAATAACCTGAATAATATAAAAAGGATGCCGTTTTTCAGCATCCTTCTTTATTTTTAATATTTATTGTTCCATTTTTTCTTAAGTTCCTCGTAAATCTTCTTTTCCGTAGAATTGTTACCGGGTTCATACAATTTCACATCCCTGATTTCCTCAGGTAGAAAATCCTGTTCTACAAAATTCCCTTCGTAAGAATGGGCATATTTATATTCTTTTCCATAGTCCAGATCTTTCATCAGTTTTGTAGGAGCATTTCTCAAATGAAGCGGTACAGGCAGATTTCCGGTTTGCTTCACCAAAGCCAGCGCATCATTAATGGCCATATAAGCAGAATTGCTTTTAGGAGAAACCGCAAGATATACGGCTGTTTCACTTAATATAATCCTCGCTTCAGGATTCCCAATTACATTGATTGCCTGAAAACAATTGTTGGCAACCACCAGCGCATTCGGATTGGCCAGTCCCACATCTTCAGCAGCCAGAATAAGCATTCTACGGGCAATAAACTTAATATCTTCTCCTCCGGCAATCATCCTTGCCAGCCAATAAACAGCCCCGTTAGGATCACCTCCACGCATTGACTTGATAAAGGCTGAAATAATATCATAATGCTGCTCACCGTTTTTATCATACAGCGCCATTGTTTCCTGAAGAACTTCAAGAACATCAGTATTGATGATTTCCGTGGTATTTGAATTTTTATATTGATTCAGAACCAATTCTACAGAATTGATTAGCTTTCTGGCATCACCTCCCGAATACTGAATGAAAGCTTCTTTCTCAAGGATTTTAAAATCAGTCTCTTCATCTTTATTATATCTTTCAGAAGCAATATCAATCAATTCCTCAAGCTTTTCATAGCTCAAGGCTTTTAAAATATAGACCTGGCTCCTTGAAAGCAAAGCAGAAACCACTTCAAAGCTCGGATTTTCTGTAGTTGCTCCTATCAGAACAATCCAGCCTTTTTCTACGGCATGCAGCAATGAATCCTGCTGGGATTTATTGAAACGGTGAATCTCATCAATAAACAGGATGGGAGATTTCCCCGAAAACAGATTCTGCTTCTTGGCATCATCAATCACATCACGAACATCTTTTACTCCGGAAGAAACAGCAGAAAGTTTGTAGAATTTCCTTCCCGACTGTTCTGAAATAATTTCAGCCAATGTTGTTTTCCCGGTTCCGGGAGGTCCCCAGAGAATCAGCGAATTCAGGGTGTTATTTTCAATCATTTTTCTGATTGTTCCTTTATCGCCGGTAAGGTGTTCCTGCCCCAACACATCGTTCAGGGTTTTGGGTCTTAATTTTTCAGCTAATGGGATATTTTGATTCAAAGTAATTCTATTTTTAAGATCAATGTTCCGGATTTTTGATCTCCGAAACTTATAACAAAATTAAACTAATTTTCATTTTTTTACCCTATTTTTGCATTGTTTTGAAACTTACATTCAATAAAATCATTACATTTCCGCTGGTAATTTTGATAAAATTTTACCAATGGTTCATCTCGCCCTTACTTCCCAAAAACTGCCGTTACGAACCTACCTGTTCTCATTATATGATCGAGTCGCTTCGTGTTCATGGGATATTTAAAGGTTTCTGGCTGGGATTTAAAAGAATTCTGAGATGCCATCCATGGGGAGGCAGCGGTTATGATCCCGTTCCACCCAAACATAAATGTCAATAATAAAACTATTAAATCAATAGAATAATGAATACTATTTTTTTCAGAATTTATCTTGTGCTGTTTGCGTTTACAACGCAGCTTCTTTTTGCACAGGAATACCCTGGAGGTTTATCAGACGGAACTTTAGATATCAACGGAAGCAATGTTCCGGTAAAAATCTATTCTACCACAGAAATGGGAGACCTGACCGCTTTTCCGGACAGAGCCATTAATAATAACGTTGTGGTTATCCTTAACGGATCCAGCCTTGAACCTTCTTATTATAATTATGCAGCTTCAGCATTGGCAAGATTCAAAGATTCCAAATACCAGTTTTTTGATAAAAACTTTAAGCTGATTAATGTTCCTGCTAACCAAGAGAATGTTACAACGTTCAAATATGCGGTAAAATCTGCAAAACCTATCACAGATTCTGATAAAGTAGAGCTTGAAACTTCTTTTAAAATATGGGATCCTTCCAAAGGAATTCATATTGGGTCATTTACCCTTCATTTTTATAGTTTGATGTTTGTATTTGCATTTGGTTTCGGATATGTTTTAATGACCCGAATCTTTAAGATTGACAATATTAACCAAAGATACCTGGAACCTCTTTTCACATGGACTTTAATCGGGACGATCCTCGGCGCAAGATTAGGACATGTTATTTTTTATCAGCCGGAATTATTTAAAGAAGATTTCTGGAGTGTATTTTTACCCATAAGCACAAAAAACGGTTTTAAATTCACTGGATTTTCAGGACTGGCAAGTCATGGCGCTACTATCGCTTTGATTTTTACTACCCTTTATTATTCGTTTAAAATCATCAAAAAAAATCCGTTCTGGGTATATGACAGATTAGGAATTGTAGTTGCTCTGGGAGGCGCATTTGTAAGAATGGGGAACTTTTTCAATTCTGAAATCGTTGGTAAGCCTGCAGATCCAAACTCACCTTTTGCCCTGCTTTTCCCACAACAGAGCAGTGAATATGGTCTTACCGTACCCCGTTATCCAAGCCAGCTATTTGAAGCCGCAGGATATGTTCTTCTTTTCATTTTATTATGGACACTTTACAGAAAAACAGATAAAAAATATCAGCAGGGATGGTTATTCGGTTTGTTCTTTATTATTCTCTGGGCCATCAGATTTTTTGTTGAGTTCCTTAAAGAGCCGCAAGGTGACGAATTCATCCAGATTGGAGGTCTGAATACAGGCCAGGTACTTTCTATTCCGTTTATGATTGCAGGAGTTGTTATCATGATCATTTCTAAGAAATTTAAGATCACTCCTGAAGAAAATGAAAAACCTGAATATATTGAAAAAGCGTAAGCACACACTGGAAATCGAAAAACTCTAGTTTTAAAGATAAAAAGGCAAATCTGTAGTAGTACAGATTTGCCTTTTCCTTTTAGGTTTATCTTAAAAGCCATTCAGCTCATTCTTTTACAAACTCTTCACAACTTTCCTGTTCAGCTCCCCGAAAACATTTCCGAATTCACCAATAACATCTGTAGGAAGCATAGATTCTTTTGAATGTCTTTCCGAAGCAAGATCAGCCGATCTTCCATGGAGCCACACCCCTAAAATACAGGCTTCTTCTTCAGAATACCCCTGCGCTAAAAGTGAGGTCAGAATTCCGGTAAGGATATCTCCGCTGCCTCCTTTCGCAAGACCTGCATTCCCGGTTATATTGTAAAATACATTTCCTTCCGGAGTAACAACCTGTGTATGATGATCTTTCAATACAATATAAATATGATGCTCTTCTGCTTTTTCTCTGGCGAGGTCTAGCCTTTTAAAAGAATTTTCTGTACTTCCGAAAAGCCTTTCAAACTCTTTGGGATGGGGAGTAATGATTGATTTTTTGGGGATCAATTTCAGATTTTCTGATTTTTCAGAAATAATATTCAATGCGTCGGCATCCAGAATCAATGGGTTAGTATAATTTTTCAGAAAGCTTAAAAAACTTTTTTCAGTATCCGAATGAGTTCCCAATCCCGGTCCTATGCCACAGGTAAAGTCTTGGTGTACCTCAAAGTTTGTTACAAACCGCTTTCCACCTGCTATAAACATAGCCTCCGGACATGAGGTCTGCAGTATCTCATATCCACACTCCGGTGCCAGCGTAAAGGTCAGGCCTGCGCCTGTTTTCAAAGCTGATTGTGTAGCCAGAACAGCGGCTCCCATTTTTCCGTAACTCCCTCCTATAACTGCAGCCTTTCCAAAGCTTCCTTTATGGGAAAACTCATGTCTGGGCTTGAATATGGATTCTATCAACTGATCACTGATAATAAAGTATTCTGCATCCGTCGTATCAGAATAGGTTTTGCTTAAATCAATATCCAGTACTTCTACTTTTCCGGTATATTTTCCGGTTTCGGGATGAAGGAATGTTCTTTTCCAGCATTGGAAAGTCAGGGTATAATCAGACTTCAGAATAACAGGATCATTGTCAAATATTTCATCTGCAGATAACCCGGAAGGAACATCGATGGATATTTTAATATTTTTTTGAGCGTTCAGCTGCTCTGCAAGTTCTTTGTACTCTCCTTCTAACGGTCTGGACAAACCTGTTCCGAAAAGAGCATCAATGATGATTGTTTTATCATCAAAATTATAGTGCTCGCCCGGATCATATTTTCTGACCGAAATTCCTGATATATCACGAAGTCTTTTCAGGTTCACCAAAGCATCTTCCGAAAATTTCCGTTTGGACTCCCCTACAAATACATCTACATCAAAACCTTTCAGGTATAGTATTCTTGCTACCGCCAGGCCATCTCCTCCATTGTTTCCGTTCCCACAAAATACAGCCAGTTTTTTATGATTTTTACAATGTTCCGAAATCCAGTGCGCCACCGCCATCGAAGCTCGTTCCATCAGTTGTATGGATGAAACCGGCTCATGGGAAATCGTAAACTGATCCCAGCTGCGAATCTGTTCTGCAGTAAAAATTTTCATAAGTAAAACAATCTTTTAAGCAAATTACAAAAGATTTTTCATTATGATGCCACCTCAATAATAAAAACATGAAGACCTCATGAATGAAATAAAGTATCTGTATAATGCTAAAATATTCATTAAACCTCATTCTATGAATTCATCATAAAACTCAATGTTTTGGGAATAAAAAACTATAAAAAGTAGTGTTTTTTACATTTTTAAATTATATTTTTGTGTATATACTAATTAAAAAAAAATATAAATTATGGGATTTGTAAAAGAATTTAAAGAATTTGCCTTTAAGGGGAATGTTCTCGATCTGGCTGTCGGTGTGATCATTGGGGCAGCTTTCGGTAAAATTGTTTCGTCTTTGGTAGAAGATGTAATCACTCCTCTGATACTGAATCCTGCATTGAAAGCAGCAGGTGCAGAAAACATTGCAAAACTTTCATGGAATGGGGTTGCTTATGGGAATTTTATTTCAGCCGTAATCAGTTTCCTTTGTATTGCCATGGTTCTTTTCTGGATCATTAAATTCGCCAATAAAGTGAACAAAAAAGAAGCTCCGGCAGCTGCAGGACCTACTGAAGATCAAAAATTACTGACAGAGATCAGAGATTTGTTGAAAAGCAAGAATATATAATCTATACTCTCACAACAGTTTAAAAATAAAAAAGCACCTCCATGGAGGTGCTTTTGCTATATCATTCCAGATTATTGAATCTGTAAAATACTTGAAATCTGCTCAGCCAGGGAAAGTCCTATCCTGTCTTGTGCTTCAAGAGTAGAAGCTCCCGTGTGAGGGGTAAGAGAGATTTTAGAATGACCCAGGATCTCTTTAGAAGGTGTTGGCTCATTAATGAAAACATCTAATCCTGCAAATCTTACTTTACCTGAATCCAATGCCTGAATTAAAGCAGCTTCATCAATAACTCCACCTCTGGAACAGTTGACAACAGCCACTCCGTCTTTCATGATTTCAAATTCATTCTTACCAATCATATAGCCGTCTTTCTGAGCCGGAACATGCAGCGTAATAAAGTCTGAATGTTTTAAAACCTCCTGTAAGGGCTCTGTTTCTATATCAACATTGATAAACTGGTTGTTATAAAACTTGACTTTGATGCTGGCTTTTCCTACATTATTATCAGCTGCAACCACTCTCATCCCAAGTCCTAAAGCTATTCTTGCCACTTCCTGCCCGATTCTTCCCATTCCTACAATACCAATGGTCTTTCCTCTCAGCTCGATACCGGCAGCATATGCTTTTTTAAGGCCTGCAAATTCGGTATCTCCTACCAAAGGCATTTTTCTGTTGGAATCCTGAAGAAATCTTGCTCCGGAAAATAAATGGGCAAAAACAAGTTCAGCCACCGATTCCGAAGAAGCTGAAGGAGTATTGATCACGTGGATTCCTTTTTCTCTTGCATAATCAACATCAATATTATCCATACCCACTCCACCTCTTCCAATAATGTCGAGAGACGGGCATCCGTCAATAATATCTTTTCTTACCTGCGTAGCACTTCTCACCAACAGAGTGCGGATTTTGTGCTCGTTAATATAATCTACCAAAAATTCCTGTGGAACTTTTGCAGTAATCACCTCAAAGCCTTTTTCTGTCAATGCATCTATTCCGGATTGATCCAGGCCGTCGTTTGCTAAAACTTTCATAAAATATCGAGTATATTAAAAAATGAAAGATTTAAAAATTAAAGGAACGGGTTCCCATTTAATCTTTAAATCTTTGAATTATATTTTTATTCGCCGTCTTCTTTGAATACTTCAATGGTTACTTGCTTTTCTACCAAATCTGTAAATCTTCCTTTGTACCTTGTAGCTCTTACCAGGTGATTGTCTATCCAGTGATAATTCCCCCCTCTTGGTTTTCCGCAAAGTACGCTGTGGTATTTGAAACCATGCTTATCCAGCCAGTCTATGGTAATTTGTTTCAGATTTTCGGTTCTTGAAGTAAAAAAGCAGATCTGATGCCCTTCATCATACCATCGGTTGATAGTTTCCAATGCATCGGGATAAGGTTCGCAGGTAACCATTCTTTCCGGTTCTTCGTTGGGAACGTCATCAGTAATGGTTCCGTCGATATCTATTAAGTAATTTTTTACGCCATCCTTTAGAATAGGGCTAATGTGTTCAATGTATTCTAATTCCATTACTAAATATTAAGTAACAAAGTTAGCGTTTTTACAACTATCCGGCACATTAATCTTAGTTTATGTTAAAAATATACTATAAAAACTACTATTTAAAGAATAATATCAATATTTTATCAACCATTTCAATACAAATAGTTAAAATTTTTCGTTTTGATATTTCTTTTTATGAGTAATATATAGGAACACATAAAAAAAGTAAAAGTAATTTGCAGATTTGCTCATTAATATTCTCTGTCTTTTCAACATGATTTACAAAAAGCATGATGTTTATCTAAAAATTTCCAAAATACATTTATTACTCTTACATTTGTAGGAATGGAAGAATTTGTCGTTTTAGTAAATCCTGAAGATGAAGTTTTAGGGCTGATGGAAAAACAGCAGGCTCACATCAATGGCCTGTTGCACCGTGCTTTTTCTGTATTTCTTTTCAACAGTAAAGGAGAAATGCTTCTTCAGAAAAGGGCTTCGGGAAAATATCATTCTCCCAATCAGTGGACCAATGCCGTATGCTCACACCCAAGAGATGGGGAAACTTATAAGGAAGGTGCAATACGCAGATTAAAGGAAGAACTCGGAATTGAAACAGAACTTTCAGAAAAATTCAATTTTATTTATAAAGCAGATGTGGGTGGTGGCCTTTGGGAGCACGAACTGGATCATGTGTTTGTGGGAAACCATGAAGCTGATTTCAATCTGAATAAAGAAGAAGTGCAAGAGGTAAGATTTATTTCTCCGGAAAATCTGGATAGAGAAATCTCGGAACATCCCGAAGACTTTACAGAATGGTTCAAAATCATCCTCGAAGAATATAAACACCATTTTTAATGATGAAAAAAATATTGCTTTTTTCTGCAATTGTAACGGGAAGTCTGTTTTTTGCCCAAAAAGCAAAAATATATGAGAATTCCAACTACTCTATTAACGTTCCTGACGGCTGGAAATCTACGAATGACAGTGAGATCATCAATATTTTTCCTACCAGCCAGATCGGGGCTATTACTATTTCGGAATATCATGATTTAGCACTTTCAAAAGAAGAAGTTAAAAAATTCATTCTGGCACTTTATCATTCACAAGATCAGGAGGACAAAGTAAAAGATAAAAGGGGCCAGAAAGGATATACAGAATATCTATATGAACACTTTGATGAAAAAGAGAAGCTGTTCTGGATAACCAAAGTTTTTCAAAAAGACAAAAACTTATATTTAGTTTCCATCAACTGTGGCCAGAAATTCTGGAACGGAAACTACATGACCCAATTCAATGAGACTTTTAACAGTTTTAAAATAAAGAAATAAAAATTAAATATGAAGAAAACAGCCTTGTACGACAAACATGTTTCTTTGGGAGCTAAGATCGTACCTTTCGCAGGTTTTGAAATGCCTGTTCAATATTCAGGGGTTACAGAAGAGCACTTTGCAGTAAGAGAAAAAGCAGGATTATTTGATGTTTCCCACATGGGACAGTTTTTCATCGAAGGGCCGGGTTCAAAAGATCTATTACAGTTTGTAACTACTAATAATGTAGATGCTCTTGAAAATGGAAAAGCTCAGTATTCTTGTCTTCCGAATGAAAACGGAGGAATTGTAGATGACCTTATCGTTTACAAAATGGAAGATGACAAATATTTCGTGGTTGTAAATGCATCCAATATTGACAAAGACTGGAATCATATTTCAAAATACAATACTTTCGGGGCTACAATGACCAATGCTTCTGATGAGATGTCATTATTGGCAGTTCAGGGGCCTAAAGCCACTGAAATTCTTCAAAAGCTTACAGAGGTAAATCTTTCAGAAATCCCTTACTACCATTTTACAGTGGGAAGTGTTGCAGGAGAAAATAATGTGATCATTTCAAATACCGGATATACTGGAAGCGGTGGTTTTGAGATCTATTTCAATAACGGAAGTGCCGAAAAACTTTGGGACGCGGTAATGGATGCCGGTAAAGAAGAAGGAATTATTCCTTGTGGATTGGCTTCCAGAGATACTTTAAGATTAGAAAAAGGATTCTGTCTTTACGGAAATGACATTGATGATACTACATCTCCTATTGAAGCTGGTCTAGGATGGATCACTAAGTTTGATAAAGATTTCGTTTCTAAAGATGTTTTCGCAAAACAGAAAGAAGAAGGTGTTGGAAGAAAATTAGTTGGTTTCGAATTGACAGACAAAGGAGTTCCAAGACATGATTATCCTGTAGTAGATGCTGAAGGAAATGTAATCGGAAAAGTAACTTCGGGAACACAGTCTCCAATGAAAAAGATCGGTTTGGGTCTTGCTTATGTGGACAAACCTCATTTTAAATTAGGATCTGAGATCTTTATTCAGGTAAGAAACAAGAACATTCCTGCAAAAGTGGTAAAAGCTCCTTTTGTATAATTGTTCAAAAAATATTGACAAAAAAGGATGTTCTCTGCTTTGAGACATCCTTTTTTCTTTATACATCAAATCCAGATTTCATCCTTACAGGAATTCTGATACAGGAAAAATAAACCCAGCTTATAAAAACCAGCTGAAGTGGAATTCTGTACCATAAATAAGACAGTCCGCTTCCTGAAAAGTCACCCGATTTCATATTCACATGTTCCGATGCAGCATATAGGTTAGCCGGAAGAATGAGAACAAAAAACACAATGAGCAGCCAGCCTATGGTTTTCTGAAATCCAGGAATCAACAGGGTTACAGCTCCGATAATTTCCAGAACACCGGTTACATAAACCATTTCTTTTTTATAAGGTATTATTCCAGGAATCATCAAAGCCATTCCCTGCGTATATACAAAGTGGGCAATTCCGGCAGTTAAAAGCATCACCGCCATAGCGATTCTTGCCGAAAGAGCAAACTCATACTCTTTACGGGTCAGTTTAAAAATGATCATAGAGATAATCAGAACGATTGGTAAAATAGCTTCAGGCATTTCTTTTTTTTGCAAAGTTCTGCCATCCGTTCAGGCAAAACAATGAACCCAGGTTAAGAAATTCTACGCCTGATTCTGCTGAGGGCTTGTGGAGTGATGCCAATATAAGAGGCAATATATTTCAAGGGGATGTACTTTAAAATATCCGGCTGTTCAGAAAACAAGGCAAGGTACCGTTCTTCGGCGGTTTGTGTCAGCAATGATATTTCTCTTTTAAAATTATCCAGATAAAGTCCTTCACTGGCAAGTCTTCCGATCTTATTTCCTATTGCTGTTTTCTCGTAGACTGTATTGAGATCCTGATATGAAATACGCCAAAGCACAGATTCTTCAAGCGCCTGAATATGATAACTGCATGGTTTCCGTGTAAGAAAAGAGTCGTAAGCACTTACAAACTCACCGGCAAACGAAAAGGAAAATGTAAAATCATCCTCTTCCCCCGGAATATAAAACCTTACACTTCCCTTTTCTATAAAAGCAAGATAATTTTCCGTTTTTCCGGCAGTGATCAGATGTTGTTTCCGGGAAAACTTGTGTCTTTCAAGTTTTGATGAAAATAACTCCCAATCCTGATCAGACATTGTAACGGATTTCTCAAAATAGGTCCGGATCTGTTTCATTTAAATAGTAAAATTAAGAATGGTAAAGTTAGGATTTAACCTTTAAAAACAAAAAAAGAGACCATCACAGCCTCTTTTTTACATTTAATAACAGATACAGCAGACTTTTCTGTCCGGGCTACAGGCATCTCCTACGCCTGGTGTATTGGAAATCACTCCGCCTGCAGGTCCACATAAAATACTGCAAGGCGGGATGAAAGCAATTCCTCCACTCACCTCTTTTAATTCTGATCTGGTCAGTTTTTTTGTTTTTGAAAAGTTTGTTTTCATATTATAAATTTTTGGCAATTATAAATATAGCAATAAATAGCATTAAAAATCAAATACTTACAACACATATAATAAAATATCCGGCTCAATAATGAATTCATTATTGAGCCGGATAGATCAACTATTTAAAGTCTTATTTATTCGTTTACCCCAAAGAACTTTTGCAATTCTTCAACATTTTTCTTATCATTTCCTACAAAGATCTCTTTATCTGTAATAAAAACTGGTCTTTTCAGAAAAGTATAATGGTCCAATAAAAGATCTTTAAAATCTTTTTCTGTTAAAGATTTTACATCTAATCCTCTTAATTTGATCTGAGTAGATTTTTTACTGAACAGGGCTTCGTATGATTTTGTCTTTTTATACATTTCTGCCAATTCTTCTTTCGCGATCGGCACTTTTTTGATTTCGCGAAGTTCCCAGTCTGTAAGATCAAATTGGGCTAAAATTTTCCTGCAGGTATCACATGTGTTGAGATAAAATACTTTCTTCATTACGGTTTCTAAATCTGTTATTTGTTAAAATTCCTATTCATTGAAAGGTTTCGTCTTTCAAAAGTAGGATTTAATCTAAAACTTTGGAAATTATTAAATAACTTTATTCAAATTTTATAAAGATGCAGAACAAGCCTATTACTTTTCAGTTTATTTCGGAGCCTTCAGACGTGAATTACGGAGGAAATGTACATGGAGGAAGTGTGATGAAGTGGATTGACCAGGCCGGTTATGCATGTGCGACAACCTGGAGTGGTAATTATTCTGTCACAGTATATGTCGGCGGAATCCGTTTTTATGACCCTATTAAAATTGGTGAGGTGGTAAAAGTAGATGCCCAGGTAATCTACACCGGAACTTCAAGTATGCATATCGCCATCAATGTTTTTTCAAGAAATCTGAAACAGCCGAATTTTGAGAAAAAAACCCACTGTATCATCGTTTTTGTGGCCGTAGATGAAAATGGTAAAAAACTGCCTGTACCCAAGTGGATTCCAACAACCGAAGAGGAAAAACAGCAGGAAATATATGCAAAACGTCTGATGGAACTAAGAACACAGATTGAGGATGAGATGAAACCTTTTTTATAATGGAAAGAAAAGATTTCATTAGACTTTCTTCATTGGGATTTTTGGGATTGTATTCCTGTGGAATTTCAAATTTCAATATGAATAAAAAACCATTAGCCATTCAATTGTACACTGTTCGTGATTCCATTTCAAACAATCTCGAGAAGACTTTTGAGAAACTGGCAGAACTTGGTTTTACATCATTTGAAATTTATGGTTATGACGGAAAATTTTTCGGAAAAACTGCAAAAGAATTTAAACAGATTTTGTCTGCTCATGGTTTAAAGGTGATCAGTTCACATCATCAAACCGGAATTACAGACCTTAAAGATGGAACTCTTTTGAAAAACTGGAATAGAACATTGGACGATCTTAACATTATTGGTTCAACATATGCCGTTTGCTCCTACCTTCCCGAAGCGGAAAGAACCTTTGAAAATTATAAAAAGCTTCCTGGTATTCTTGAAAATGCAGGAGATTTTTCCAAACAGAACGGAATTCAGCTGGCTTATCATAATCATGATTTTGAATTTCTAAAGATGGATGAAAAGAATAATTTTTATGATTTCATTTTAGAAAATACTTCATCAGATAGAGTTAAGATGGAGTTAGATTTATATTGGATTTCAAAAGCAGGTCTAGATCCGTTACTTTATTTTGAAAAATATCCGAAAAGATTTCCATTGTGGCATGTGAAAGATATGAAAGCAGGAACCAAAGACTTTGCAGAAATCGGAAACGGAACCCTTGATTTTGAAAAAATTTTTGAAGCCAGAGAAAAAGCAGGACTGAAACATTGGTTTTTGGAACAGGATTCCAGCGATAAAGATATTTTTGACAGCATAAAGATCAGTAAAAAGTATATTCTTGAAAATTCTTATTTTTAATGAAACCTGAAATCTGAAAATATTTAATCATGAGAAAAGCTCTTCAACTCTTTTGTTTATTGATTATTACTTCTTTGAGCTCACAAACCCATCGGTTTATTTATGAGCTTCAATTAAAAATGGACTCTACTGAATCTGAATATCAGAAATTCAACATGATTTTAGATATTAATTCAAAAGAGGTGAGATTTTACGGGAGAAACCTTCTCATCGCAGATTCTTTGAATAAAAAATTCGGAAATATGGACAACAAACATGTTGACATGACCGGACAGATTGTAAAAAGAAAGATAAACACTACTGAAAATGAAAACTTTATCAATATAAAATTTGGATATTACTCCTTTACAACCAACGATAAAATAAAATGGAATATTTCCAATGAAACCAGACAGGTTCAGCAATATACATTACAAAAAGCAACAGCTCAGTTTGGTGGAAGAAGCTGGATTGCCTGGTTCAATAAAGAGATCCCATTTAATGAAGGTCCTTTTAAATTTTCAGGACTTCCCGGTTTGGTATTTGAAATTTATGATACCAAGAAAAATTTCATTTATCATCTTATCAAAAGTCAGGAGCTGAAAGAGACCTATCCTACCGATAATTTTATTGAATCGAATTTCGGAAATAAAGCCATTTCTATCAATGAAAAGCAGAAATATAAACTGATCATGGAGTTTTACAATGATCCTTTTGCCTTTGAAAGAAACAATTTCAGCAAATCCAATACCGACCTGAAAATTAACATCAACGGAAAAGAAATCCGTACCCTAGATGAGCTGAATACACAGACCAAAAGCATGCAGGAAGTGATAAGAAAATACAATAACCCGCTTGAGATTGATAAGGCTGTTCATTATTCAATCTATTAAAACTCTGATTTATCTTTAAGTTTGGGCTAAAGCCAGTGCAAAATGTTAAATTGATGTTGGCGGGCTAAAGCCCACCTCTATTGAATTTTAACGACAAGATCTTTTATCTTTTATCTTTTATCTTTTATCTTTTATCTTTTATCTTTATTCATATATTTGCATGAACAAAAGGAAATGGTGTTCTTCCTTACCCAACCGCTTTACAAAAGCTGATGACGCCTGATTAAAAGATTATTAACAAATAACTAATCAGGATTATTATGTCAAAAAACCAAAGAACATTAGGCAAAAAAGTTGTTTTCCACACGCATTTTTTCTTCAGAAAATTCCCTGCTCTGCCCTATATTTTAAAGTGGCTGTGTATCAGTATCATTATTGGAGCTTTAGAAGGAACAGCTTCTGCAGGATTTCTGCAATCATTGGAATGGGCAACAAATTTCAGGGAAAGTCATCTCTGGCTGATTGCTTTGCTTCCTGTGGCAGGATTTCTGATAGGGCTACTCTATCATTACTTCGGAAAAGATGTGGAAGCGGGAAACAACCTGCTGATTGATACCATTCATGAGCCGAAAGGGATTATTCCGTTTAAAATGGCACCTTTTGTTTATCTCGGAACGATGGCAACCCATTTCTTCGGAGGATCTGCAGGCCGTGAAGGAACAGCGCTTCAGATGGCAGGTGCTATTGCTGATCAGCTTACCAAACCTTTTAAACTTGACAGAAATGAAAGAAAAATATTGATTATTGCCGCTATTGCTGCCGGATTTGGTTCTGTTTTCGGGACGCCACTGGCGGGAGCAGTGTTTGGCCTTGAGGTTTTTCTGATCGGAAGAATTCGTTACAATGCCATTTTTCCTGCTTTTGCTTCAGCTATTCTGGCGGACTGGGCTACCAGTCTCTGGAATGTAAAACATACCCATTATCATATTGATTTTATCCCAAAAACTGAGTTTTTACCAATTCTATACAGTATTCTGGCAGGAATAATTTTCGGAATCTGTGCTGCTGCTTTCAGCAGAATTATCCACTGGATGGGTTCTGTGTTCAAATCAAAAATTAAATACCCACCCCTTCGTCCGGTTATTGGAGGAATTACTGTTGCTCTGGCGGTTTTTGCAATGGGTACTACCCGATATATCGGATTAGGAATTCCTGTGATTGTAGAATCTTTTGAGAAGCAGCTTCCTTTGTATGATTTTGCTTTAAAAATGATCTTTACCATTGTTACGCTTTCAGCAGGATTCAAGGGCGGAGAAGTTACTCCTTTGTTCTTTATCGGGGCAACATTAGGGAGTGCTTTATCGCTTTTTATTCCTTTACCATATGGATTACTGGCGGGAATGGGGTTTGTAGCTGTATTTGCCGGAGCCACCAATACTCCTTTGGCCTGTATGCTGATGGGAATTGAATTATTCGGGGCAGAATGCGGCGTATACATAGCCATTTCCTGTGTTGTATCTTATCTTCTTTCGGGGCACAACAGTATTTATACCCAACAGAAAATCGGAGAAGCGAAAAACAGAAGGTACGAGAATCAACAGGATAAGTCGGTTTCGGATTTTTTATAGGTTGTTTTTGGTTGCTGGTTATTTTTTGTTTCTAGTTTCTAGTTGTTTTTGTTGATAGTTACTGGTTACCTACAGCTTAAAACCCTCGAATCCTGCATCTCAAAACATAAATCCAGCTGCACTCAAGCCCTCCCACCCGCAAACTCATTAATACCTCCTTCTCCGTTTCCAACTATAATTCGTAATTTTACCCCATGTTCGATTACAGATTAAAAGTTTTCCATACGGTAGCTTCCCGTTTAAGCTTCACTAAGGCTTCAGAAGAGCTTCATATTTCACAACCCGCTGTTACCAAACACATTAAAGAAATTGAAACTCAAATAGGCGCCAAGCTATTTGACCGTAAAGGAACTTCTATCCAACTGACTCATAGCGGAAAGATTCTGTACGAACATGCAGAAAAGATCAGAAGTATCTACCGTGACATGGAATTTGAAATCAGCCAGATCAGCCAGCAGCATAAAGGAAAGCTGATTATCGGTGCCAGTACAACCGTTGCACAGTATATTTTACCTGAAATTTTAGCCAAATTCAATTCTTATTATAAAGATATTAAGATTGAACTTCTCACGGGAAATACCGAAACGATCTCAACACTTTTAAAGGAAGAAAAAATAGATCTGGGTATTATTGAAGGAGAATCACAGTCTTCTTATTTTGAATACAGGACTTTTAAGCCTGATGAAATTGTTTTGGCAGCAAAATCAGATCACCCTCTTGCTCATAAAACATTAAATTTAAAAGATCTCTATCATCTGGATCTGATTTTCAGAGAACAAGGCTCCGGAACCCTGGAGTTTATACAAAACAGACTCAGAGACAAAGACATCAGCATTCATGAATTGAATACCGTCATACAGCTGGGAAGCAGTGAGAGTATCAAAAACTACCTTATTCACTCGGATTGTATGGCATTTCTATCGATCAGCACGATCCTGAATGAACTTAAAAACAATGTACTGACTGTCATTGACATCAAAAACTTCAGCATTGAAAGAGATTTTCATTTTATTCTGCCTAAAGGAGAGCAATCTGAACTGATTAAACTTTTTTTGAGGTTTGCAGAATAATCCCTTTATGATGTAAAATCTATTAACAATAGAAAAATCCTATTATTTTTTAAAAATATATAAAGCTTTTTAAGTTTTGGCTAAAGCCAATGGAATTTTTAAAATTTATTTGGCTGGGCTAAAGCCCAACCCTATTGATATAGTCAAGCAAATAGTAAAATTTAACGACAAGATCTTTCATCTTTCATCTTTCATCTTTCATTAGTTATAACTTTTAGTTATTCAATATAACAAAATACGATTTACTTTGTAATACTATTTTCCGGAATTTTGATGCAGATTTTAAAAGTTCGCATTATGAAAAATTTCATTCAAAATGAAATGACACGGAAAGTATTTTTTATTGTATTGGCACTGCTATGCCTTACTCCGCTTATATCTTCCCCAATAGCTCTTGCATTGGGATTTGGTCTGGCTGTTTTTATAGGGAATCCATTTGAGAAACACCTTCATCATTATATTCACTTGTTGCTGCAGATTTCTATTGTCGGTCTGGGATTCGGATTGAAGCTGGATGAAGCCCTCCACGCCGGAAAAACGGGATTGATGTTAACAGTTGTAAGTATTGTTACCGTAATGGTATTGGGATATTTCCTTGGAAAACTCTTTAAACTGGAAAAGCCTTTATCTTATCTTTTATCCGCAGGAACGGCCATTTGCGGGGGAAGTGCTATTGCCGCAGTATCTCCCATTATCAAACCGAGTACGAAACAGATTTCCCTTGCATTGGCTATTGTTTTTACATTAAATTCTATTGCATTATTTGTTTACCCTGCCATAGGACATCTGCTGAATCTTTCACAGGAACAGTTTGGACTTTGGTGTGCAGTGGGAATTCATGACACCAGTTCTGTTGTGGGTGCTGCCAGTAAATATGGAGACGAGGCTCTGAAAATTGCAACGACTGTAAAATTGGCCCGTGCCCTTTGGATCATTCCGGTTTCACTGATTACGATGTTCATTTTCAAAAGTAAAGATTCTAAAATAAAAATTCCCTGGTTCATTGGGTATTTTATTGCAGCCATTCTTCTGAATACGTATTTCCCGTTTCTTGACCGTTTCAGTACTTCCATAACTGTTTTAGCAAAATCCGGACTGAATCTGACCTTGTTTTTCATAGGTTCTACCCTTTCTCTTCAAACCCTGAAATCAATAGGACTAAAACCTTTACTAACTGCTGTACTCCTTTGGATTACGATAAGTATTGGCAGCCTTCTTTACATTCTTCATTAAAATGAGCAGAACCCTTTTGATATCAAAAGGGTTCTGCATATTAAATGTGGAAATGTTTATTTCGTATTGAAATAATTTTCTTTAGATTGCGGCTTCACCACAAGTATAAACCTGTGGACAACCTATATACTGTACGCAATACCATGGTCCTGTTACTGATCCAGAGCAGCTGCATCCGCAAAGAGATAAATCAGGGTTTCCGCTTATTCCTCCTGAGATGTTTTTTAGATCTTGCTTTCTTAATTTTTTAGCATTTTTCATAATGTTCATGAGATTTAGTTTGATTAAACAATATAGTTTTAGTTACCTTCCAAAGTTAAACAAATATTAATTACGTGCAACAAAAATCAATGTAAAAATTAATAATTTATTGATTATAACGTTATTATTATATTTAAAATAAGCAATATTGTTTTTATTTTTTTAAACAGTTTAAATTATTCTGTAAATTCAAGATCCCGGTCGTGGGTTTCAGAAATAGTAAGCGAGGAATAAAATGCAAGTCCAAATACCACCACTCCCACTATGGCTGCGCTTTCCACCACCGGAAAATGACCTTTAAGAGAATCAAAAGCAAAAATCATAACGGGTACAAGCCCTCTTACCATATTAGGAACGGTTGTCGTTGCTGTATTTCTGATATTGGTCCCGAACTGCTCTGCAGCCAGTGTTACAAACATGGCCCAATATCCTGTTCCGAAACCAAGCCATACACAAAACAGATAGTATTTTGTTTCTGTATTGGTATTACCGAACAGCATCACAGCTACTCCGATCAGGGTAAAGATCAGCATATAGAAGATGGCCATTTTACGGGATTTTAAAGCATGGGAAATAAATCCGCTCAATAGGTCACCCACAGAAATCCCTACATATGCCCACATAATTGCTTTTCCGGGATTGATCTCTTTAATTCCTAATTCAGGGGCAAACTGATTGGCCAAAACAGCCAGAATCCCTATACAATACCATGTAGGCAATCCTACAGCAATACATTTTAAATACCTAGTTAATCTGTCTTTATTGGTAAAAAAGGATAGAAAATTACCTTTTGAAACGTTTTTATGCTCAATATTCTTATAAATTCCGGATTCGGATACACTTATTCTCAGTATCAACAACATAATTCCCATGACTCCACCGATAATGTAAGAGATATTCCAGCCACCGGCCAGTTCTACCGTAAGCTGAGCCACTACAGCTCCCATTAATCCAAAACCGGCAACAACCGAGGTTCCTATTGCTCTCAAACTCTTCGGCAGGCTTTCAGAAACCAGCGTAATTCCTGCTCCAAGCTCCCCGGCAAGGCCAATACCTGCAATAAACCTCAGACCGGCATATTGGTATAATAAATGTTCTTTGGGGAAATAAGGAAGAAAACCGCAGGCAATATTAGCTAAGGAATACACTAAAATAGATCCGAAGAGTACAGAAAGCCTTCCTTTTTTATCTCCGAAAATACCCCAGAAAACACCTCCGATAAGAAGCCCTACCATCTGACAGTTGAGAATAAAGGTTCCGTCGGCATCCGGATTAAGTCCCAGAGCTTTTAAACTTGGTATTCTTACGATTCCGAATAAAAGGAGATCATAAATATCTACAAAATAGCCTAAGGCAGAAATAATAACGGGAATTGAAAAAATGTACTTCAGTTTTGAAGACATGGACAGTTCTTGCATTTTTAAGTTTTGATAAAAATAAAAAACCTTTCAATTTCTTGAAAGGTTTTTATCAAATATCTTTTTCTGATTATTATCTGGCAATATTCACAGCTCTCGTTTCTCTGATTACTGTTACTTTTACCTGTCCCGGATAAGTCAGTTCATTCTGGATTTTCTCAGAGATGTCGTAGGAAAGCTGAGAAGCTACTTCATCGTTCACTTTTCCGCTCTCTACCATTACTCTCAGTTCTCTACCCGCCTGAATCGCATATGCACTGGATACTCCATCGAAGCTTAATGCTGCAGATTCAAGGTCTTTTAATCTCTGGATATAAGATTCCAATACCTGTCTTCTTGCTCCCGGTCTTGCTCCTGAGATCGCATCGGCAACCTGAATGATCGGAGATAATAAAGACTTCATTTCAATCTCGTCGTGGTGAGCTCCAATAGCATTTACTACTTCAGGGTTTTCACCATATTTCTCAGCCCACTGCATTCCTAAAAGGGCGTGTGGCAATTCTGATTCCTGCTCAGGAACTTTACCGATATCGTGTAAAAGACCTGCTCTTTTTGCTAATTTTACGTTTAATCCTAACTCAGCAGCCATAGTTGCAGCGATATTTGCTACTTCTCTTGAGTGCTGCAGTAAGTTTTGTCCGTAAGAAGAACGGTATTTCATTCTACCTACGATTTTGATCAGTTCAGGGTGCAATCCGTGGATTCCTAAATCAATGATGGTTCTCTTACCTACTTCAATGATTTCCTCTTCGATCTGTTTTCTGGTTTTTTCAACTACTTCTTCGATTCTTGCCGGGTGAATTCTACCATCGGTTACCAATCTGTGAAGGGATAGTCTTGCAATTTCTCTTCTTACCGGATCAAAACATGAAAGAAGGATAGCTTCCGGGGTATCATCAACGATGATTTCAACTCCTGTTACCGCTTCTAGAGCACGGATATTTCTACCTTCTCTACCGATAATTCTACCTTTTACTTCATCAGATTCAATATTGAAAACGGATACTGAGTTTTCGATAGCCTGCTCTGTTCCGATTCTCTGAATCGTTTGAATAACAATTTTTCTCGCTTCGTTTTTGGCATTCATCTGAGCTTCTTCCATGATGCTCTGAACATGTGCCTGCGCTCTTGTTTTTGCTTCTGCTCTCATGGTTTCTACCAATTCTGCTTTAGCTTCATCAGCAGTATAATTAGAGATTTTTTCAAGTATTTCTACTTTCTTAGCGTTAGCTGTATCTAATTCCTGCTGCTTTCTTTCAAGGATTTCGGTCTTCTTAGCATAGTCTGCAATCTGCTTGTCCAGATCTTTTTCAAGTTTTCCGGTCTTGCTAAGTTCATCATTCAGCTTATGCTCCTTGTCTTTCGTTCTCTTTTCAACTTCCTGCATTTTCTTTTCACGGGACTGAATGTCTGCATCATGCTGAGATTTCAGTTCCAGGAATTTTTCTTTTGCCTGAAGGTTCTTTTCTTTCTTTATGGATTCAGCTTGTACATTAGCTTTTTCTATAAGGTTTTCGGCGTTTTTCTTAGCATCATCTATGATGAATTTTGCCTTAGTATTCAGAGAGCTTTTTGAGAAAAACATTCCCACTACAGCCCCGATTACTAAACAAACAACACCGACTATAACTTCTATCATAATTTATATTGAGTTTTAATTGTATTCATATCCTTGTTAAATAAAAAAAGCCCACAATAATCCAGAGATTGAGAGTAAACTCCTAATCAACACGATTTGAACTGATTTCCACTGTCTGTAATCCGGAAATCCGGCACGCCATTCGATGGACATTTGTTCGGTAATTGTTTAGCGTTGAGTTTACCTTTAATGTGTTAGAATTATTGTAGGCAGTAATTTTTCAGGAAAAAAAATCTATTTCCCGATTTCATTCAACGACTGATTAATCTGCGTTAATCTTTCGTTGGTAGAATTAATATTTTTTTCGTAGTTCAGAGAAACTACTTCTGCATTGGTTCCCAGTTTCAGGGCACACATTGCCAAAGCATCCTGTTTATCTCTTACATCGAAGTTCTGTTCAAAATCTTTAATCATATTCTCGATCTGCTTCCCTACTTTACGCAAAGTTTCTTCCTCTGCTGCCGGTACGTTCAGCGGATACACTCTTCCTGCAATGTTGACGGTTATTCTCCTTACCTCCATTATAATCCACTGTTTTGAAGCTGAGCAATACAGAAATCAATTTCTTTCACCAATCTGTTGATATGGTTTTTCATTAATCTATTGTGTTCAGGATTTCCTGATATTGCTGAATAAAGTTTTATATTTTTTTGTTCTTCTGCTAATACCTGATTCTTTCTTCTTTCCTCATCATACTTCTTCTTCAACTCTTCATGCTCAATATTTAATTCTTTTAAATTTTCCGTAAGATTTTTATAGTTCTTTTGCAGAGTCGAAATCTTTCTCTCTAATTCTGAAAAATTGTTTTCTAAATCTTGAAGCATTTCAGGTTTGTATATTCTAACTAAAAGCAAAAATAAAAAAATAATAACACTAACAAAAATAAAACACTCTATATTTTGATATAACAACAAAAAAGGAGGTGCTAATGCACCTCCCGTCTATTTTTCAATGAAATATTTTTTATTCAAATTTCAGAACAAACATTATGGCTCTTGTCTGTAATGTAGAAATTGCAGATGCCCAGTAAGGAGGTGTAGTAGCATTATCAGCCACTTTCTCGTTGTTCATGAAGAATGTTCCTCTTACGGCTGGAGTCAGTTTAAATTTGTTGAAATAAAACTGGATTCCCATTTCTGCAGACCATGCAAAGTTGTGGGTAGTTGATCTGTAGATCCCCTGCATGTTATCATCTGTGGAACTTGAGTTAGACTGAAGGTTTACAACATAGTTTACCCCTGCTGCAACGTAAGGCCTTGAATTGTACCATCTTTGTCCGTGAAGTTCCAACATTACAGGAATGTCTATTAATGTAGATTTAATTTCTCTTACTTTATCCTTTTCCTGTAAAGGGAATGGCATAAAAGGAGGATTGGTTAAAGAACCGCCTGCATAAATGTCATTGGATTGAGTATTAAAAGTCAACTGTCTTTGAGCAAACTGTAAACCTGGTTCTATTCTTACATCAAGATAATCATTCAGTCTCCATTTTGCAATAAGCCCGGCACCGAAACTATAGCTTTCCTTGGAGGTAACAAGGTTTTCATTATCATTCATCCCGTATTTCGGATGCAAAACAATGCGGTAATCCAGTCTGTTCCCGTTCAAATAAAACCCCCAGCTGAATTTCTGCTCGTCGAAATCTTCCAACTTATCCATTCTGTTTCGGGTTCTGAATTGCGCGTTTGCAAAAACGGCAACATTTACTGAGGTTAAAACCAGTGCTTTTAATAGAAATTTATTCATAGGTTACTTTGTTGCTTTATAAATTGTGGCTATACCTAAACTTAATTTTTTATATTCTACTTTCTTAAATCCCGTATCTAAAAGAATTTGCTTCATCTTCTCCCCGAAAGGAAAAGCATTTACAGAATCCGGAAGGTATGTATACGCCCTATTATCCTTAGAAACCAATCTGCCGATGGCAGGCAATATATTTTTGAAATAAAACATATAAAATGGCCCCATGAAACCCTCAACCTTTGAAAACTCCAGTATATAAACACTTTTGTTATCTTTAACTACTCTTCTTAACTCTGCTAAACCTTTGGTAAGATTCTCAAAATTCCTTACTCCAAATGCAACGGAAACAGCATCAAATCTATTGTCCTCGAAAGGTAAATTTTCTGCATCCCCTTTTTGCATGGAAATTTTGCCGTCTAATTTAAGTTTTTTTATTTTAATAACGCCAACATTCAGCATTTGTTGTGATAAATCTAATCCAACTACTTTAGAACTGGTTCCTTTTTCAATGGTAATTGCCAGATCTCCCGTTCCTGTAGCCACATCCAGCACTTCCTGCGGATTATCATTTTTCATCCATTTTACCAGTTTATTTCTCCACAAAATATCAATTTTCATGGATAAAACACGGTTCAGAAGGTCATACTTCGGTGCAATATTGTCGAACATATCCTCTACCTGGCTTTTTTTTGTAGCCTCTGAATTGTAGGGAGTAACTTTGGTGATATCTTTTGTCAAAACTTAAAACTTGTAATATTCTTTATAATAATTTAGGTAATCCTGCTTTCTGAAGATTTTAGATCGGGATTCCACTTTCTGGATATTCTTGATCACTTTATCATAATCTTCATCTACATTGTAATAAAAATCTTCTGTGTAAAGCTTATTGAAGCGTTTCGCTCCTCCGTAATAATCCTTTCCGTCAATGACCGTTTTATCAAGGTTTGCCAGTAACGAATCTTTTTTAAGATTGTATCCGTAGTACTGATCATTTACGTAGTAATCCTGATGGGTAATATTAATCAGACCACGAAGTTTATTTACTTCAAATGCTGAATCATAAAGCATTTTCTTGTTCTGATCAAATACCTGAATAGAGTTTTTCCCTTTATTCAAATCCACATGCACATACTGCCCGGCGGAGATAATTCCTTCAGATCCGTTATTGATCTTAAAGTAATACGTATTCGGGGTAGGATTATCTACAACATAATAATTCTTCTTGGCTAAAAAAAGGAAGTAGATCCCAAAGGCAACGATAAATGCCACAGCTGCAATAAGTAAGCCTTTTAAGGACGAGTTGTTTTTCATAGATTGTAAAGTACAATTTCTGCAAATTTAATAATATTTTTAATTCTCCGTTATTAATATTAATTATTAACTTTGCATCTTTAAAAAAATCATATAAACGAATGCCGAATACGATCATTATTGGCTCTGGATCTTATATTCCGAACAGAGTTATTGGTAGAGATTACTTCATGAATTCCGAGTTCTATGCAGAGGATGGAGTAAAGATTGAAAAGCCTGTGGAAGAGACCATTGCGAAATTTGTAGAGATTACAGAAATCGAAAACAGGAGATTCATTGAAGATGATCTTTCCAACTCACAAATCGGTTATGAAGCAGCAAAAATTGCCCTTGAGGATGCAAAAGTAGACGGCGAAGAATTGGATTATATCATCTACGCAAGCAATTTCGGGGAAGTTACCGAAAACGGATATGCTGATTTTATGCCAACAATGGCAGCAAGAGTAAAGAATAAACTGGGGATCAAAAACAGAAAATGCGTAACGTATGATATGGTTTTCGGATGTCCTGGATGGGTGGAAGCAATGATTTTGTCTGATAATTTAATTAAAGCTAAGGTTGCCAAAACCATTCTTGTCATCGGCGCTGAAACTTTAAGCAGAGTAACAGATCCTTATGACAGAAACAGAATGATCTTTGCCGATGGTGCCGGAGCAGTAGTGGTAAAAGCAACAGACGAAGAGAATGTAGGAATTATTGCCCACAACACAATCTGTGACAACGGACCAGAATTAAACTACCTTGAAAACCAGCCTTCTATCAATAAAGAAGCAGATCAAAAGCGCCTTTATGTAAGAATGTTAGGAAGAAAGATTTACGAATACGCTCTTAAAAATGTCCCGGATGCTATCAAGGATACCATTACAGATGCGGGTCTTTCTATTGAAGATATAGATAAAATCTTAATTCACCAGGCAAATGCCAAAATGGATTATGCCATGATTGAAAGACTTCACAGGCTTTATGATGTAAAAGAATACGATCATGCGATCTCTCCTATGACGATTCAGGATCTTGGAAACACTTCAGTAGCAACAATTCCTACCATGTATGATTTAATAATTAAAGGAAAAATGGAGGGTCAATCGTTTAAAGAAAAAGGTAACATTGTAATGACTTCGGTAGGTGCCGGAATGAACATCAATGCTGTCGTTTATAGATTTCCTAAAAAATAATATTTAAACCATTAAAAATATAAAAGCACAGGGAAGTTTATTCTTTGTGCTTTTTTTGATCAGAACATGCAAAAGAATTTTTTAATCATCGCCGGAATCTTCCTGTTTTTGGAAGTGTATATTTACCAGGCTATCAGGACTCTCACTGATAATTCATGGATAAGAATCGGATATTGGGTACTCTCTTTAGCCGTATATGGAATTTTCGCTTACGAAGTCACCCACTTCCAAAGATCAGACAAAAGTACAGTAAGGGCTCAGATTATGATCTCTTTATTTTTAATTTTCATCCTTCCTAAAATTTTTGTAGTCCTGTTTTTATTAATTGATGATATCTTCAGAACCGGAGGATACCTGATCGGTTTTGCCCAATCTTCGGAAAACTTCTTCCCGGAAAGAAGAAAATTCCTGAGCATTGTAGGCTTAGGAATGGGAGGCGTTCTTTCTGCTCTTTTCATAGATGGAATTACTTTTGGTAAATACCGCCACACCGTAAGAAGAGTAAGGGTGAAATTCAACAATCTTCCGAAAAGCTTCAAAGGATATAAAATTATCCAGATTTCTGACGTTCACAGTGGAAGTTTCTCCGATCCCAGCAAATTACAGCACGCCATTGATCTGATTAATGAACAAAAACCTGATCTGGTATTATTCACCGGAGATATGGTGAATAACGTTGCGGATGAGTTCAAGCCTTTCATCCCGCTGTTTTCAAAAATCCAGGCTAAAGACGGTAAGTTTGCCGTATTAGGAAACCACGATTACGGGGATTATGTATCCTGGGAATCACCTGCAGCTAAAAAAGAAAACCTTGATACTTTGATTAGTTATGAAAAACAAGCAGGTTTTGACATGCTGAGAAACGAACATAGAATCATTGAAAAAAACGGAGAAAAAATATATATCCTGGGTGTTGAAAACTGGGGATTAAAACCTTTCCCTCAATTCGGAAAAATAGATGACGCTTTAAAAAACGTACCGGAATCCGCTACAAAGATATTAATGAGCCATGACCCTACCCATTTTGATTATGTGGTGAAAAAACACCCTGCAAACATCCATCTGACCCTTTCAGGACATACGCATGGGATGCAGTTTGGATTAGATCTTAAAAATATAAAATGGTCACCTGTTCAGTATCGATACCCGAAATGGGCCGATTTATATGAAAGTGAAGGAAAACTATTGTATGTAAACAGAGGATTCGGAGTATTGGGATATCCCGGAAGAGTGGGTGTATTGCCGGAGATTACCCTTTTTGAGCTAAGCTAGTTGAAATTCAAAATTTAAGGTTGCTTGTTTTTTTGTTGCTGGTTCTATTAGGTTGTTATTATCTTGGCTCTTGGCTCTTGAATCTTGGTTTTCTATCAAAATTCACCATTGACTTGCAGAGCAAAATTCACGATTGACATCAATAGACATTCAATACTATTTGACAGAGTAACCCTGTCACCTATCACCTACTCTCTAAAAAATATAATCTTTCATACGGGAAGTAGCCATTTCCCTGTCATTAAGAAAAGTAAGGAGGGCATCTAATTTGTCCTCCATTTTTTTGCCCGAAAATAAACTTCGGTAAAAAGGGATATCAAAACGATATTTCTTAAAGTCTGTAAACTGCCATGTATTCAGATAAATCAGCACAAATTCCTCATTCTGCAGAGTCTCCAAAACCATATTCTGGTAATACTTCATCGGCAGAATCTGAAATACAAAATCATTGTAAGGCAGCTGACTGTATGGAGAGATACTTTCCGGGACAATACTCAGTCCGTCCTCTTCTGTAATTTCCGTATCTCTTTTGAGTCTTTTGAAAGGGAAAAGAATATTGGCGTTGTCGATATTGGAAACGTAATTAAATTCCATCAGCTTCAAAATCTCCTGCGAAACTTTTACATCTTTCTGACGGATTCCCCTGATCTGTTTTTCCAGAAGATCCTGAATATTCTTCTTGGCCTTTTCAATTTCTTCAGGGTTGGAGTCTTTATTATAAAAAGCAATTTCATGCCCTTTGGATGAAATTGCTTTTATTAAATTCTGAAGTTTTCCGATAAGAGAAACCTCTACGAAAAAACTTGATTTGACATCATGAATATCTAAAATTCTAAGAATTGCTCTGGTATTATTTTCTATAATTTTCAATCGCTCATCATCAGTAATCCGGAAGCCGTTTTTTACTTCAGCTTCAATACAGGTGATGTTAAAAGTTAATAATACCATTTAAATTAAAATTTATATAAATTACGTAAAATACTAAAAATCAAATGTTAAAACAATTATTAATTAAAGTATTACTTTACATTATTAATCCTTGCCTAGTTTTATCTTCAGATTCTTGATCATGTCCTTTGTCATTTCAGAAATTCCGAAATCATAAGTCAGACCCCAGTCTTTTTTAGCTACAGAATCATCAATAGAGGCTGGCCATGAATCTGCAATTGCCTGTCTGAAATCCGGGTTATAATCAATAGCAAAATCTGGAATTTCTTTCTTGATTTCTGCTGCCAGTTCTTTTGGAGTAAATGACATTCCCCCTAAATTATAAGAAGAGCGAACCGATAAGCTTTCTTTCGGAGCGTCCATTAATTTCAAGGTCGCATTGATGGCATCATCCATATATAACATCGGCATTCCTGTATCTTCGGAAATGAAACTTGTATACTTTCCATCTTCAATTGCCTTATAGAAAATCTCAACAGCATAGTCAGTAGTTCCACCCCCTGCCGGAGTTTTCCATGAGATCAATCCGGGATATCTGATACTTCTTACATCTACACCATATTTATCGAAATAATATTCACACCACTTCTCCCCTGCCATTTTGGAGATTCCATAAACCGTTGTAGGATTCAACACTACATCTTGTCCCACCTCATGTTTTGGAATTCCTTTTCCAAATACAGCAATAGAACTTGGCCAGAAGATCTTTTTCAGAAGCCCTTCTTTCGCCATTTCACAAAAATGAAGCAATGGCTCAAGATTTAGTTTCCAAGCGAAAATAGGCTGCTTTTCCGAAGTTCCGGATAAAAGCGATGCCAAGTGATACACTGTAGTAATCTCGTAATCATGAATCACCTGTCTTACCAATTGTGTATTGGTAACATCCATTCTTTCATAGTGTCCGGCAGAAGTAATTCCTTCCTGCCATCTGTCCAGTCCTGAAGCAACAACGTTTTCCGCTCCGTGGATTTCAACAAGTCTGTTCGTAAGTTCGGTACCAATTTGTCCCAAGGCACCTGTAATCAGTATTCTTTCCGTATAGGATTCCATTTTTCAGATTTTTTTTAGAATTGTACAAAAGTAAAAAAAACATGCCAACCATAATAAAAAAGGTGTATTTAAAAACAGCCCCCAATAATGAATACGGATATATTCAATTCAAACGGGTAAAATTCTCCTAAAACAATAGAAAAAATCAAATGCATTGATAACAGCTTATGATTAACTTAAAATTCAATAATTTTGTTTCAAAGAAAAACAATCATATGAAGAAGATTTTAATTGCTTCGATTTTACTGGTCAGTCCGCTTAGCTGGGCTCAGTTTACCAATTTCAATATCATCAAGGAAGCACAGGTAAAAAATAAAGGTGTTGTAGTATCTGCACATCCGTTAGCCAGTGAAGCTGGAGCCAAAATCTTAAAGATGGGCGGAAATGCCTACGATGCAGTTACAGCAACACAATATGCCCTTGCTGTAGTGTATCCTCAGGCCGGAAATATTGGTGGGGGCGGCTTTTTAGTAGGCGTAAAAAATAATGGGGAAAAATTCACATTGGATTATAGGGAAACTGCTCCGAAAAAGGCTTCCAGAGATATGTATATTGATAAAAAAGGAAAAGCAGATACAGATCTTTCCCAAAACGGAAGACTGGCTGTGGGAATTCCCGGAAGCGTAGCTGGTTTTTTTGCTACCCTGAAATACTGCAAGCTGCCTATGGAAAAGATTATTCAACCCGCCATTGATCTCGCAGAAAAAGGATTTGCCATTACAGATAAGGAAGCAGAAATGCTGAATAACCAAAGGGAAAAATTCCAGAAACATAATAAATCTTCTATCATTTTTGTAAAAGATGCTCCATGGAAAGCAGGAGATGTACTGATCCAAAAAGACCTTGCCGAAACCTTGAAACTGATCCAGAAATTAGGAGCAAAAGGGTTTTATGAAGGCAAAACAGCTGATCTTCTGGTAGCAGAGATGAAAAGAGGGAACGGAATCATCACCCTGGAAGATCTTAAAAACTATAAAGTTGCAGAGAGAAAAGCGCTGGAATTTGAATACAAAGGAAACAATGTGGTGACCATGCCTTTGCCGTCAAGTGGCGGAGTTCTTCTTGCCCAGATGCTGAGAATGTCAAGTTTTGAAAACCTTGAAAAATACCAGCAAAACTCTACAAAAGCTGTCCAGATCATGACTGAAGCAGAACGAAGAGCTTTTGCAGACAGAGCAGAATATATGGGAGATCCTGATTTTATACAGGATAAAACTTCTTATCTGATCTCTGATGACTATCTGAAAGGAAGATGGAAAAGCTTCAGTTTTGATAAAGCTACCCCAAGTGCAGAAGTTGGCAAAATTATAGAACAGCCTAAAGAATCTATGCAGACCACTCATATTTCCGTATTGGATAAGGATGGAAATGCTGCTTCTGTAACCACAACTCTTAACGGTTATTACGGAAGTAAAGTATTGGTTTCAGGAGCCGGATTCTTCTTAAATAATGAAATGGATGATTTCTCTATTAAACCGGGTGTGCCGAATATGTTCGGGGCAGTGGGCGGAGAAGCCAATTCTATCCAGCCTAACAAGAGAATGCTTTCCTCCATGACTCCAACTATTCTCCTTAAGAACGGAAAGCCTTATATGGTAGTGGGAACTCCCGGAGGAACTACAATTCCTACTTCGGTGTACCAGTCTATTGTGAATGTTGTGGATTTTAAACTGAACGCCAATATGTCTGTAAATACACCAAAATTCCATCACCAATGGCTTCCGGAAACGATTACGGTAGAAAACAACTTTCCTGAGAGCACAATCTCTGAGCTGAAAAGCAAGAATTACATCATTGAAAAGATAAAATACATCGGAAAAACAGAAATGATTGTACTTGACGAAAACGGAAGCATCCATGCAGTGGCAGACGGCCGTGGAGACGATTCTGTTGCAGTGGAATAACACCATCTGTCAATATTATAATAGAACTCCGGCTTCATTCTAAAAGGCTTTTGCCTTTTTACGAATGAAGCCGGAGCTTTTTTTGATTGAATGACTGCCAGATCTTTTCAATGACTTTTGTCATGTTTTCAGATAAATTTTCTTAATTTTCGCCCTTAAAAAAACAAAACGACTGTTCTTTGAAAGCAAAAAAAATACACAATCAGCTTTATTTCCAGGTGATTATCGCGATCATTGCGGGTATTCTTTTGGGAAAATTTTATCCTGAATTAGGTGAAAAGATGAAGCCTTTGGGAGACGGATTCATCAAATTGGTTAAAATGATTATTGCTCCGGTAATATTTATTACTCTTACTTTGGGAATTGCCCACATGACCGATTTGAAAAAAGTTGGCAGAATTGCAATCAAAGCAATGATCTACTTTTTCACCTTTTCAACTCTGGCTCTTATTATCGGACTATTGGTGGGAAATATCTTACAGCCGGGTCATGGTTTAAATATTGATCCCGCTACCCTTTCAGGTGATGTTTCGCAATACCAGGCAAAAGCTCATGAGTCAACGCTTACAGGATTCATTATGAATATTATTCCGGAGACTTTATTCAGTCCTTTGGTGGGTGATAATATTCTTCAGGTTCTCTTGGTTGCTATTTTAATGGGAGTAGCTTTAGTTTTAACAAAAGAAAAAAGTCAGAAAGTAACCGATTTTTTACAGGACCTGTCAACTCCGGTATTTAAAATCGTTCATATGCTTATGAAACTGGCACCTATCGGAGCATTCGGAGCAATGGCATTTACGATCGGAAAGTACGGACTTCATTCGGTCATAAATCTTATTTTTTTAGTCGGCACATTTTACATCACTTCTGCTCTTTTTGTGGTATTGGTGTTAGGAGCGGTAGCATGGTATAACGGATTTAACATTTTCAAGCTCCTTTTCTATCTTAAAGAAGAGCTTCTTCTTGTTTTGGGAACCAGCTCATCAGAGTCTGCTCTTCCCGGAATTATGGAAAAGCTTGAGAAAGCAGGATGCTCACGCGCCATTGTAGGACTTGTAGTCCCTACAGGGTATTCCTTCAATCTTGACGGAACGAATATTTATATGACACTTGCCTCTCTCTTTATTGCACAGGCATTAAACATCCATCTTCCTATTGAAAAACAGCTGATGCTTCTTCTGGTAGCCATGCTGAGTTCAAAAGGAGCAGCAGGTGTTACCGGTGCCGGATTTGTAACACTGGCAGCAACCCTGGCTGTAGTTCCGGAAATTCCAATTGCCGGAATGACCTTAATCCTTGGGATTGATAAATTTATGAGTGAATGCAGAGCGCTGACAAATGTAATCGGGAATTCTGTAGCTACCGTAGTAGTTGCCAACTGGGAAAAACAGCTTGATAAAAAACAGCTTCAATATTGTCTGGATCATCCGGCTGAAGTGGAGAAAAAGCTGGAAGTATAAACAGGTGGCAGATCGTAGGACGTTTATTAGGGTCAATAGTGAATTTTGCTTCGCAAGTGAATGGTGAATTTTATATGAAATCAAGATTCATCAATCATCAACTAGCAACAAAAAACAACCAGAAACCAGCAACTTTAAATCAAAATACTTAAACTCGCCGGCTGTACTTTAACATGAACAGGTGATTTAATTTTATTGAATTCCCCGTCCAGATGCCAGTTTTTGGTATTGACTTTAAATGATATTTCGGAAACAGGAAGATAGGTGACATATTCATCATCTTTCAGCCTTTTGGTGAACATTCTGAAAGCAAACAGCGCAGAATAGGTCAGAGGAAACTTTTTCACCAAAACCATATCTACCAAACCATCACTTTTGCTTGCTTTTGGAGCAATGTAAGCGTTGTTGCCAAACTGGCGGGTATTGGCAATATTCATCATCAGGTACCTTCCGTTGTACTGCTGATATTCTTCATCAAAAAACTTTACTTTGATAGGTTTGTAGTTGAAGAAGGTTTTCAGGGAAACTTTGATATAGTTTTTGAATCCTCGGCTCGTTTTTTCAAATTCCTTGACAACTTTACCGTCAAATCCCGTTCCCGAAACATTGATAGAAAGTCTGTCGTTCACCGTGAAAGTATCAATCTTTCTGGAGTTTTTGATTTTTATTTTTGCTAAAAGTTCATCCAGATTTTTACTAAACTGGGTTTCATTGGAAAATCCGTTTCCTGAGCCAGCCGGGAAAATAGCCAGAATTTTTTCTGTATTAATCAGATTTTTGGCTACAGTAGAAATTGTTCCATCCCCTCCTATGGCCACAAAAATGTCTACCTCTTCAAAATGAGCCTGAATAAATTCATCTGTTCCCGGAATAGATTCTGACACATAATATAACGGGTTGTTAACCTTTTTTTTAAGTTCGTTCAAAAACGGTTGATAATTTTTTTTGGCCGAGAAAGGGTTAATAATAAAAGCTACTTTTTCCATTACCGCAAAATTAAAAAATGCTTCCTGATCTGGAAGCATTAATTTACTTAATTTTCATTCTTTCTTTAAATTCTGCATTTAATGTTCCTTTCAGGTCTTCCCATGAAACAGGAATCGTGATATCTCCTGCAGCAAAAGCGGCAATTTCATAGGGACTGTAGTGGAAATACAGGTTTTTATCATCAAAATAGAAGTTATCGGATGCCGGAATTTTCTCAACAAGCAGCATTTCCGAGTTTTTCACTTCCCCGTCACCATCCATTGTTCCGCTGTTGATTTTATCGATATTTTTCATCAGAATTGCTTCAATTTTATTTTTAGGCATTGAAGTAATATCTTTCAGTTCTAATTTTTTACTGTTTTTAAGATCAAAAACTCTTTCTGAAAAACCATAGTTGTCATGGGCTCCTCCCTCATATCCGCTTCCTACATACTGAATATGCATATAATTGTTTGCATTGGACATCAAATTCATATGCGAGCTTGAATACCAGTTCTGAGCATAGGTAACATCTGAAACCCAATCTTTATTATCATTTTTTATAGAACTGAAATAATCATTCTTTTCTTTATCAAGATAAGCCTGAAGCCCTGCTTTGGAAAAGTCTTTTATTTTTTCATTCTGGAAATAGATACTGTCTAATAGCTTTTTATCTTTCAATGTTGGAAAAACCAACAGTTTTGAAGTGTAGCTCACTTTTAAAGAGTCTGTAATCTTTGTAGAATCATTCACTTTCACAGAATCTACCACAAACTCTTCGGTGGTTTTATTTTCTGTTTTTTCTACTGGCCCTGCCTTTTCATTTTTTTTACAGGCAGTCACTGCTAAGAAAGAAGATAATGCTATAACAGCAATCGTATTTTTCATAATTGTAATTTTTGATATCAAATACAAAAACCATTCAAAAGGTGAATGGTTTTTGAAAAAACTTTATTTTTTTTATAAATCTTGCTTAAGTTCTCTTAAATATTACTTTTTAACAAGGCTTATGACCTGATTTTCAAACTTAGATGCTACTCCCCAGATTTGTTTAAATGCAGGATAATATTCTTTCGGGTAATCTGAACTGCTCACTTTTGTTGTGGTAGTCACTTCCAGCTTATTTCCTTTTTGTTCTACAGAATAGGTATAGGCTATTTCTTTATCTTCGGTAACGATCCTTTTTTCTTTAGGCATTTCCTCAATCACGTAACCTTCAGGAATTTCAAGGGTGACTTTTTTCACTTTGGTGATTGGTGATCCAAAATCGATGGGATACTGTCTGACTTCCGTCTGATCAAACTCATTGGAACTTTTGTTTAAAAACAGCATCGGATTGATGATCATTTTCTTTCCTACTCTATCAATAAGGTTCATCGAAGAGAATTTCATACTGCTTTCAAAATCTCCATTTTCCAAAACTTTTGAATTAATATCCGTAAAGTCCATAGAAAAGTTTTCTTTATACCGCTTTTTATATTTCTCAGCATTGTCATCATAGCTGTCTTTCACATACATAGCATAAGCACCTGTATCTCTGTCTGAATAGGTTCCGGAAATACTTCCGTCGTCATTGATCTTACCATTGACTGTAAGGAAAGTATTGCTTGATTTTATATTGGTCATTTGAATCTGCAAAGTCTTTTCCTTAGTGACCAAAATCCCATATTGATTCCAGTTTTTAAGAGGTATTTCATCTAGAGAGGATTGCTTTGATGTGGCATCATAGATATGCAATTGATTATCAATATTGATAGAAGCCAATACAAAATTCATATTGGAAATATTGGGAGACACCAGATTAATCAATCCATTTTCCACTGTAGAAATCACTAATGGATCAGCTTTAAGACCGGCTTCGCGAAGCATCATTACCAGAAAAAGGTTGATTTCTGCTGCATTTCCAACTTTAGTTTCCAACAGCTTCTTGATCCCGTCTTCCGTATAAATTCCTTTATCTTTATTCCAGGTAAAAGTTTTCTGAACATATGAAAAAATAGCATTTGCCTTTTCAAGATCGGTTTTCATTTCTGAAACTCCTGCCGGCATGTTTTCTTTTGCCAGTTTTGTTCTTTTCAGTTCTCCACCAAAATCATCGCTTTCATAAAGCCTTTTCCCAATCTGATCCCATGATGATGAATAGAGTTTAAGCTCACCGAAGTTAGTAGAATTCAACTCTGCACTGATTTTCGTTCTGAAATTTCTATCGTTTCTTACAAATTTTTCAGTTTTAAAGCCTTTTAGGTTTTCAAAGGCAAATCTAAAAGTTTTGTATTGTGCACCGTACAGGTTTCTTTCCTCCATTTCCCTGTATTTAGGTGTAAGCCCTCCAGTATAGTTTACATTGTATGCCATATTGATAGGAGTATCAAAAACATATTCTGTGTTCAGTGAAGGAGTATCAGATTCTATCAATACCTCCGGAATCATAAATCGGAACGGAGATATAATTTCATACTGATATTCTAAGACCGATCCATTTTTCACACTCGGAAAAGCAAATTTCGTCAGTGTAACATATTTATTCTCCTTACTTTTATATTGTGAACTTTTTTCCACTTTTACGGGAACTGTGTTTCCGTTTTCAAGATTGTATGTAAAAGCCTTGAATTTACCCAGTGATTCTCTGTTGGTTCCAACATTATAAATAGGGATTTCAAGATTCAGCCAGTCTTCAGCCTTATCTTTATCATAAATCTTAACTCTGTAATAATATCTTTTGTGCAGATTTCCTGTACTTGCATCCACCATAAAGTAAGCCGATTTATACAAAATTTCAGCAGGCGCATTTTCATCCAATAAAGATTTTGCTTTAGACAAATCTGCATCATTAAATTTCGGAGGATTCAGAAATTCGTATTTCTTCTGAGCATTAATCATTATTGCATTGGCAGAGCAAAGGACCAATACTATTAATTTTTTCATGGTTATATTTTTGTTATTAAAATTTTTGAATTATCCATGTTCAGAATTTTTTTTCTGAAACTGATATAGTCATTGTATTTTTCTTTTGGGTACAGACCTTTATTGATCTGCATTTTTCTTGTTACTTTTATCTGATTATCATTTTTAACAAAGCTTAGCTTATATGATCCAAATTCAGAAGTGATGTTTGAATTATCCGGAGTTTCATCAATTTTATAGCCCATAGGAAGCATAAAAGCAATTTCATATTCATCTTCAAAGGACATATTGACTTCAAAAGGAAGTTCACGGTTCTCGTCTGTCTTATAAACCACATCAGAAAAAATGGGTACAGCTCTGAATAAAAGGCTGCTTCCTGCTTTTTTAGAGAAATTATTCGTTTTAAAATCAAGGTCATACGTGATAACAGCGTTGTCTCTGTCATTGGTAAAATTTTTCATTTCTACTTTTTCAAAGTTTAAAATGTCAAAATTTGCTTTTACCGCATCATTTTTCTCTTTTGGATTCAGATTTACAAACCTTAAATTATAATCATATTGATTTCCTGTATAGGAAAAGTTTCCTGTTCCCGCAATACTGTTATCCTCGTTAAGATTAATTCTCAACACCTGTTTTTCTTTATTTTGTTCGGCTTTATACACTGGTGTATTGATCAGTTCAATTCCTTTTGGGGTCACTGCCAGTACATTTCTATCAGTTGTACTGTAACTTAAATGGTTAAAAGCCATCTGCTGAGAAGTATTTTCAAGCCAGATGTTTCCTTTTTCAGTGGGAACCATCAGGATAACGTGGTTTCCACCCATAGAAGGAAATTCAGGATCAAAGGAAACCTGCGAACGGCCGGAAGTAATGATACAATAATTGGAAGGAATTCCTGCTTCATTCAGAAGAACTTTCATATAATTCGTAAGTCCTTTACAGTCTCCATAGCCTTTTTTCTGAACCTCATCCGGCATCATAGGCTGCCAGCCTCCTATTCCTAAAGCCACAGCAATATACCGGCTTTTGTTCTGCATGTACTGATAAATTTTCTTCACTTTATCTTCTACAGATCCCTGGAGTTGTAAAGAGGCCACTTCTGCTTTGATTGCAGGAGTAGAAGCTGAAACGGGTATCAGAAGGTCATTATAGATCCAGGTTCCGAAATCTGTCCAGTTATTTAAAGTTCCCTGTTTTCCTGCCAGACTGAATTTTGCCAGCGCAAAGTTCACTGCAGGCAAAATTTTAACTGGCTGCGGTATCATAAAAGCATCATCTATAGCAGGTACGTTTTTATAGGAATAGGTTTTATCATTTGCACTGCCGCTTTCTATAACCGAAGTATAATTGTATTTTGACGGGTATATTTTAGAGCGAAGTTCAATTCCTGAAGTATTAATGATTTTAAACTGTGCTTCTTCCAGTGATGTTTTGATACCAGTAAACGGCACAAAGTCAGGGATGAAAACTGTATTTTCATCATCAGTTTCATAGGAAAAATCAACGGTATAAGGATACTGAGCCGGTGTATAAGAATATACCAAGACTCTGTTATCTGAATAAAAAATCCCCTGAGGATTATTTGCTATATCCTGAAAATCAGATTTTGAAACACTTTTGATCTTTTTTCCGGCTTCATCATAAATGGTTACTTTTACATTTGAAATACGTCTTGCTTTATCATAAGGAATATAGGCTGTAGCCTGATCATTACCGTCTTTGTTTAAAACTGTAGTAACCTTATTATACTGATATTTTATCTGATCAACTTTATTGATCTGAGCTGTTGTAAAGTCTTTTCGGATAACAACATTAGCATTTTTCTTCAAATTCTCAGGAATTGCCGAAGCAGGATAGCTTTGAGCAAAATATAATGAGGCAGCAGAGAAGGCCCCAAGAACTAATATTTTCATCATAGTTATTAAAATTAAGCAAAAATAAGAAAATCTTAATAACTGTTAAAAAAAATATAAAAAGGCTTCAACATGTGAAGCCTTAACCTAATACTTAAAAAGTACTTTTTTTGATGTACCTATAAGGATATGAACACATTATCAACTCTTCATTATTAAATTCTGAAAAGTTAAAACAGAATATTTATACTCATTCTAGATATTTATTCTGTGCATGAAGCGATAAAACTTCATATTGTCTGCGTTTCAAATTTAAAATAAATTATGATTCATGTAATTCAAAAGCTGTAGAATTAATAATACACAGAAGTACAATTAATTCTACAATAAAAAAGACCTCATTTCTGAAGTCTTTACGTTTTTACATTTTCTTTTTAATCATTTGGAACCAGTTTACTATCATACTGATCACTTCCAAGTCCCAGTACAGGAATAAAAATGAATCCTAAAAAGAAAATCAGAATAGTGTAAAGGGGTGTTTCTTTGGAGAATCCTTTGGCAAGTCTATCGTATACTACCCAATACGCATAGAGATTAACCAACGGAATAAAGAAAAGGATGATCCACCATATTGGCTTCTTCACGATTTCCAGCAATACAATCACATTATAAATTGGAATAAAGGCTGCCCATGCATCCTGCCTCCCTGCTTTCTGGAAAATTTTATACATACAGTATCCATAAAAGATATAGCACAGTAAGCCGAAGAACATGGTTCCGATCCCTAATCCTGCAGCGGCTGCACCAGACACCGCATCTGTCCCATTGTAAGGGTCTGTTTGTAAAAGAGTTAACATATTATTTGTTTTTTTGGTTTATCCAAATATAAAAAAAGCTTCTAAATAATTAGAAGCTTTTTTATTATATTTTCAAAAAGGTTTATGCATCAATTTTTGCATATTTCGCATTTTTCTCGATAAACTCTCTTCTTGGCGGAACCTCATCTCCCATTAACATGGAGAAAACGCTATCAGCCTCTACAGCATTATCAATAGTTACCTGCTTCAGAATTCTGTGTTCAGGATTAAGTGTGGTTTCCCAAAGCTGCTCAGGGTTCATTTCCCCAAGACCTTTGTAACGCTGTACTTCTACCCCTTTTCCATCTGGAGACATTTCTAATGTAAACTCTTCACGTTCTTTTTCGTTATAAGCATACACTTTTTTATTTCCTCTCTTTAATAGATATAAAGGTGGTTGAGCGATATAGATATATCCGTTCTCAATAAGTTCCTTCATATATCTGAAGAAGAACGTAAGGATAAGTGTGGAAATGTGAGATCCGTCAATATCGGCATCGGTCATGATAACGATCTTGTGGTATCTTAGCTTAGCCATGTTCAATGCTTTGCTATCTTCTTCCGTACCTACAGAAACTCCAAGAGCAGTGTAGATATTTCTGATTTCTTCATTGTCATAAACTTTATGAAGCATAGATTTCTCTACGTTCAAAATTTTACCTCTTAAAGGAAGAATAGCCTGGAAGTGTCTGTCTCTTCCCTGTTTAGCTGTTCCACCTGCGGAATCTCCCTCTACAAGGAAAAGTTCAGATTCAGCCGGATCTTTGGATGAACAGTCAGAAAGTTTTCCGGGAAGACCGGAACCTCCCATCGGAGATTTTCTCTGAACCATTTCACGGGCTTTTTTCGCAGCTTGTCTTGCTTTGGCAGCTAAAACAACTTTTTGAACGATAATCTTCGCTTCATTGGGGTTTTCTTCCAGGAAGTTCGTAAGCATTTCTCCTACAATCTTATCAACAGCTCCGGAAACTTCAGAGTTTCCTAATTTTGTTTTGGTCTGTCCTTCAAACTGAGGTTCCATTACTTTTACAGAAATTACAGCTGTTAATCCTTCACGGAAGTCATCACCCGTAATTTCTACTTTTTCTTTTGCAGGAAGTCCCAGTTCATCTGCATATTTCTTTAAAGTTCTTGTTAAAGCTCTTCTGAAACCAGCTAGGTGGGTACCTCCTTCGTGAGTATTAATATTATTAACGTAAGAGTGAAGATTTTCGTTGAATGACGTATTATAACGCATTGCCACTTCAACAGGAATATCATCTCTTTCACCTTCCATGAAAATTACGTGCTCCATGATAGATTCACGGCTACCATCGATATAAGCAACAAATTCTTTCAGTCCTCCTTCAGAATGAAAAATTTCTGAGCGGAAAGAACCGTCTTCCAATTTTTCTCTTTCATCAGTAAGCGTAATTGTAATTCCTTTATTAAGGTAAGAAAGTTCTCTTAAACGGCTTGCTAATGTATCATAGTTGTAAATCAGTTCCGTAAAAATGGTATCATCCGGCTGGAAAAACTGCTTTGTTCCTCTTTTCTCGCTATGTCCGATCTCTTCAACCTGAGTCTGTGCTTTTCCTTTAGAATAAATCTGCTGGTAAACATTTCCGTCTCTGTAAACAGTAGTTACCATTTCATTGGAAAGTGCATTCACACATGATACCCCAACTCCGTGAAGACCTCCTGAAACTTTGTAAGAGTCTTTATCAAACTTACCTCCGGCTCCAATTTTTGTCATTACAACTTCAAGGGCTGATTTTTGCTCTTTTTCGTGAAAATCAACCGGGATACCTCTACCGTTATCACTTACTTCAATTCCGTTTCCTTCCTTGATGCTAACGAAGATTGTGTCGCAGTATCCTGCCAACGCCTCGTCAATAGAGTTATCTACTACTTCATAAACCAAATGGTGAAGACCTCTTGTTCCTACATCACCAATGTACATTGAAGGACGCATACGAACGTGCTCCATTCCTTCCAATGCCTGAATACTACTAGCTGTATATTGTTTTTGACTCATATTAAATATTAAAAATCTTGCTCTATGCAAAGACTTACAAATATCGTGATTTTTTTCGAGGTATGAAAGTTAAAAAGTGTCAAAAAATGTAAGCATTTTTTTATTGAAAACATAAAGAACAGCAATCCATAAAAGAATCAAAATTAATTGGTATTCCTGAAATATCAACTGTTTTAAATCATACTCAACATCAATAATTTATGCGTAAATTTATTTACTGAAAAGTTGATATTATGGATGATTTTATTGCTGCCCGTGCCCAGATGGCACTTTCTCTGGGCTTTCATATCATATTCTCCTGTGTGGGTATGGTGATGCCTTTTCTCATGGCTTTTGCCCATTGGAAATATCTGAAAACCAACAATGAAGTTTATAAAGGTCTTACAAAAGCATGGAGCAAAGGAGTAGCTATTCTTTTTGCTACCGGAGCTGTTTCGGGAACAATGCTTTCTTTTGAACTGGGGCTTTTATGGCCTGGTTTTATGAAACATGCCGGTCCTATTTTCGGAATGCCTTTTTCACTTGAGGGAACCGCCTTTTTTATTGAAGCTATTGCCATCGGGTTCTTTTTATATGGCTGGGAAAGATTCAACAAATGGTTTCACTGGTTCTGTGGATTTCTTGTAGGAGTAAGCGGACTTGCTTCCGGAATTCTGGTAGTGGCAGCCAACTCATGGATGAATTCTCCAACGGGTTTTGATTATATAAACGGACAGTATCTTAATATAGATCCAATCAAAGCAATGTTCAACGATGCATGGTTTCCGCAGGCTCTTCACATGACTGTTGCTGCATTTTGTGCCACAGGGTTTGCTGTAGCCGGAGTACATGCCTTTATGATCATGCGAAAAAGAAATATTGAATTTCATACCAAAGCATTTAGAATTGCAGTAGGTTTTGCCCTTATCGGAGCATTCGGAGCACCTTTAAGTGGTGATGTTGCAGCGAAATCTGTAGCTGAAAGGCAACCGATAAAGCTGGCTGCTATGGAAGCTCATTTTGAAACTGAAAAAGGAGCCTCATTTATCATCGGGGGAATTCCTGATGAAGAAAAAGAAGAAGTAAAATATGCTGTGAAAATTCCGAAGGTTTTAAGTTTTCTGGTGAGTAATGATTTCAATGCTGAAGTAAAGGGTCTTAAAGATTTTCCGAGAGACGAATGGCCTCCGATTGCGGTTGTTCATTATGCTTTTCAGATCATGATCTTTTTCGGGGTGGTCATGATTGGTATCGGAGTTATTTATTTATATTCTTTTTTCTTCAGAAAAGAATGGCTGAGTAAAAACTGGCTGTTAAAGACCTTTTTAATAGCAACACCTTTTGGATATATTGCCCTGGAAGCGGGATGGACAGTGACAGAAGTGGGAAGACAACCATGGATTATTTACGGAATTATGAGAACAGTAGATGCTGTTACCCCAATGCCTGGAATACAATATTCATTCTACTTCTTTACGGCTATTTTCATATCATTATCGATGATTCTTATCTTCCTTTTAAGAAGACAGATTCAAATGGTACCGAAACTTTACGATCCTACCGACCCTCAGTTTAACGATAAAAACAAAAAATCATGATCTACGTTGTTATAGGTTTTCTCTGGCTTTCCATCTGTCTTTATATTATTCTGGGAGGAGCCGATTTCGGAGCTGGTATTGTAGAGCTTTTCACCAATAAAAAAGCCAGACATAAGACCCATGAAATCATGTATGAGTCTATTGCTCCTGTATGGGAAGCCAATCATATGTGGCTGATCATTGCGATTGTAATTCTTTTTGTAGGATTTCCCGAAATCTATACCACCATGTCTACCTATCTTCATATTCCTTTGGTTTTGATGCTTGTAGGTATTATTGCAAGAGGAACGGCATTTACCTTCAGACATTATGATGCCGTGAAAGATAACTGGCAGGTTTTATATACGCAGATTTTCTATTATGCGAGTCTTTTAACGCCTTTCTTTTTGGGATTAATCGCCGCGGCAACGGTTTCCCACTCTATCAATCCTGATGCGGTAACTTTTGTGGATTTATATATTTTCAGCTGGCTGAACTGGTTTGGGGTTTCTGTAGGGTTATTCACTGTAGCATTGTGTGCTTATCTTGCTTCTATCTTTTCATTAAGAGAAACCCGTGACAAAGTAGATCTGTTACTGATGATAAGAAAATCCAAACAGACGATGATCTTTGTGGTGATTACAGGAATATTGGTGTTTGTGACCGCGTACATTTCAGATATTCCTCTTCTAATGTGGGTATTTTCCAAGCCTTTGGGTATTATGTCCATTGCATTTGCTACCATTGCCTTATTGCTTATTCTAAGAGCGCTGAACCGACAGAAACTTCTTCCGGTACGTGCTTTGGCAGGATTTCAAATGGTAATGATTTTAGTCGCTGCAACATATCAGCATAATCCGAATATTATTTTATTAGGAAACGGGCAACATCTTTCATTACTGGAACATATGGCTCCCGAAAAAACCATTGCTGCATTGGGATGGGCTTTGATGCTCGGTTCTTTATTTATTCTTCCGTTTTTATTTTATCTGATGGCTTCTTTCAGTAAGCTGAGAAAATAGTTAAAATATGCAGACTTATAAGGATAAAGCAGAACTCATTGAAGAAATTAAAAAGAGATATTTGCTCTATGATCAGGAATTTAACGGTATAAAAGAAGACGAAAAAGATCTTCTGCAACCCGGAGTTGACAAAACCCCATCACAAAATATTTCCTATCAATTGGGCTGGACCCATCTGCTTTTGCAATGGGAAGCTGATGAACAAAAAGGAATTGGCGTAAAAACTCCTACTCCGGAATACAAATGGAATAATCTGGGAGGATTATATCAATCTTTTTACAATGAATATCGTTCTCATAGTTTACAACAACGAAGAGAACTTCTGCGAAATCAGGTTGATGAAATCATTAACTGGATAGAAAGCCTGGACGATGAAACATTATTCACTCCCGGGCAGAGAAAATGGGCAACTACACCGGCTCAGTGGCCAGTCTGGAAGTGGATTCACATCAATACCGTGGCTCCGTTTAAAAACTTTAGAACACAGCTCCGGAAATGGAAAAAAGAAAAAGGTACAGAATAGCTCTGTACCTTTTATATTTATATTTTCCGAGAAATCTTAAGCCAATTTCATCAAAATATTTTCGTCAATTTTCTCTACTTTCACAATATTGTTCTTTGTCAAAGTTTTGGAAGCTTTATCCCATTTTTTACCTGATAGCTGACTTCTTTGTTTTACTTCAGCTAAAGACATTGCTTCTTCCTGAGAATTAAGGATCTCCAGGATTACTTTTTCATCTTCTCCCAACTCAATCTGTGGAACCGCTTTTTCAGGTCTCATCTGAGGGAAGAATAATACTTCCTGGATGGATGCGTTATTCGTTAAAAACATGATTAATCTGTCCATACCGATTCCTAATCCTGAAGTCGGTGGCATACCATATTCCAATGCTCTTAAGAAGTCCTGATCGATGAACATTGCTTCGTCATCTCCTCTTTCAGATAAAGTCATCTGTGCTTCAAAACGCTCTCTCTGATCAATAGGATCATTAAGCTCTGAATACGCGTTGGCAATTTCTTTACCGCATACCATTAACTCAAAACGCTCTGTTAATCCTTCTTTGCTTCTGTGTTTCTTTGTCAGTGGAGACATTTCGATCGGATAATCTGTAATAAAAGTCGGCTGAATGAAGTTTCCTTCACATTTCTCACCGAAGATCTCATCGATTAATTTTCCTTTCCCCATCGTTTCGTTTACTTCAATACCGATAGACTTGGCAAAATCATATAATTCCTTCTCAGTTTTTCCTGTAATATCAAATCCTGTATATTTCAGGATCGCTTCTGTCATGGAAACTCTTGGATAAGGAGCTTTCCAGTTGATAGAATGTTCACCAAAAGTAGATTCTGAATTTCCATTCACCTGAGTAGCACAGAATTCCAATAATTTCTCAGTGAAATCCATCATCCAGTTGTAATCTTTGTATGCTACATAGATCTCCATAGCGGTAAACTCAGGGTTATGCGTTCTGTCCATCCCTTCATTTCTGAAGTTTTTAGAGAACTCATATACTCCGTCAAAACCACCTACGATCAGTCTTTTCAGATACAATTCGTTGGCAATTCTTAAATATAATGGAATATCCAATGCATTGTGGTGCGTGATAAATGGTTTTGCAGCAGCTCCACCAGGAATCGACTGTAGAATAGGTGTTTCCACTTCAAAGTATCCTGCATCGTTGAAGAAAGTTCTCATAGCATTGAACAATTTTGTTCTCTTCACAAAAATTTCTTTCACCTGTGGATTTACCGTTAAATCTACATAACGTTGTCTGTATCTTAATTCAGGATCTGTAAAACCGTCATGTACAACACCGTTTTCGTCAGTTTTAGCCTGAGGAAGAGGACGCAAAGCCTTTGTAAGAAGTGTAAAGTTCTTTACTAAAACCGTCATCTCTCCTACCTGTGTAGTAAACAATTCTCCTTCGATACCGATAATATCACCGATATCCAAAAGGTGTTTGTATACTTCATTATATAATTCTTTATCTTCACCCGGACAGATCTCGTCTCTGTTGAAATAAACCTGGATTTTTCCTTTAGAATCCTGCAATTCTGCGAAAGAAGCCTTCCCCTGAATTCTGCGGGACATCAATCTACCAGCGATCTTTACCTGTTTACTTTCAGAAAAGTCCTGTTTTATAGATTCTGTAGTATCTGTAATGGTATACTCATCCGCAGGGAACGCATTAATCCCCATTTCAGTAAGCTTATTCAGCTTTTCTCTTCTAATGATTTCTTGTTCTGATAATTGCATTTCTTATTTTTCTAAAAGCGTACAAATTTAGGCATTTTTGAGTTGACCGTCAATTGATTTTTTCAGAAATTTTAAAATGTGATGAGGAATGGTGCTGAGATTCGGGATTCGGGATATTGGGATATAAGATTCGGGATGCTGTCAATAGTGAATTTTGCTTTGTAAGTGAATGGTGAATTTTTTAATAGAGTTAGAACGTCTATCCTTAATTTTAAGCATCAACGAAATAAACTTGCAACAAAAGAAACCAGCAACCAGTAACTTAACTAAAAACTTTGAATTTTGAACCTTAAACTTTTATACAAACCACCTTCCCCTATCCTTTTGAGGAATAAATGTCCACACCAGTATTCTGCTTACTTTTTGCCCCTGAGCCATATCAATGGTCTTCACCCCTACGGCATTTACTTTCTTTAAAAGATTGGTAAGTTTGTTAAGATTCTCTTTTTTGGAAACCAGACATGTGAACCAAAGAACCTGTGATGAAAACAATGCACTTTCATGAATCATCTTCGTAATAAAAGCCAGTTCACCTCCATCACACCAAAGCTCAGACTGCTGACCGCTAAAGTTAAGAACAGATTTATTTTTCTTTGATTTATTAAGATTCTTTGTTTTCCTGATATTCCCTTTCATTGCAGCATCTTCTGAATCATGAAAAGGAGGATTACACATGGTAAAAGTGAACCTGTCTTCAGGACTAATGATATTTGTAAAGATATGATCAGCATCGGGCTGACTTTTCAACTGAATGGCAGATAAAAGTTCCGGATTTTGATCTAAAATATGCCGGGCATTGATCAAAGAATCCTGATTGATATCTGTTCCCAGCATGGCCCAGCCATAAGATTGATGACTGATTAAAGGATACACAAGATTGGCTCCTGTTCCTATATCAAGCCCTTTTACAGAATTTCCTGTAGGAATTTTATCCAATTGTTCAGCTAAAAGATCGGCAATATAATGTACATAATCTGCTCTTCCGGGAATCGGTGGACAGAGATTGGTGTCGGGAATATCCCAGCCTTTAATATTATAGAAATGTAAGAGTAAGGCTTTGTTGAGCAGTTTCACTGCTTTTGGAATGCTGAAATTAATGGTTACCGTTTGATAAGCATTAACGAAAACAAAGTGTTTCAGTTCCGGCACACAAGAAATAAGCTGATCAAAATCATAGGGATTACGATGCAGATTTCTTGTGTGCAGACTGGATTTTTCAGCGGACATATGTTATTTCTTCTGACTTAAAATATATTCCACCATTTTTTTGGCATCTTCTTTAGATACCTGTGGATGGGCAGCCATAGGCACGCTTCCCCATACTCCACTTCCGCCTTCTATGATTTTGGAAGCCAGCAATTCGGTATCCTTTTCAGAGTACTTACCTGCAATTTCCTTATAAGAAGGTCCTATCATTCTCTCATTCACAGAGTGGCATCCTGAGCAATCCAAAGTTTCCATGATCTGATCACCCGAAAGGTTAGATTTTGCCGGTTCTGAAACAGCTGCTGTTTCAGAAGAAGCTGCCACTTCTGCTGTATTTTCTTTTTTAGAACAGGAAATGATCAGAAGACCTAACATTCCTGCCAAAAGTATTTTTTTCATTATTTCTTCGCTGTAGAATCTGTTTTAGCAGCTTCTGGAGCAGTTGTAGCCGGAGTTGCAGCAGCTGGAGCAGCAGTTTTAGCAGTAGAATCTACAACAGTAGTTGTTTCTGGCTCTTCCATCATTGTGTTGCTGTCCTGTAAAGAGTGATCTGGCTTTTTTTTGCAGCTTGCTAATAATAAACCTCCGATAAATGCGATTGCTAATACTTTTTTCATTTTTTTCTAATTTGAAAGCAAAAATATAAAAAATAAAGTTTTAAACTTATGACAAATGTTTTCTTTGATAAATATTTTTTAGGGACAGGGTTTTAATCAAATCATAAAAAAATAATTCAAACACTAGAGAAATTTCAATTAGGTTGTTATTTTTGTATAACAAATTATCCAACCAAAATCAATCTAAAAATATGAAACCTATGACCAAAAAAAATTTATTAAGTACGGCTTTTGTTGCTATACTATCCTCCCTTGTTTTTTCTTGTGACAATTCCTCAAACGAGCCACAATCAGAATATTCTGATAAAATTGAATCGGTAACGCTTTTAAAAACAACAAAGTCGTGGGATGGAACGGTATATCCGGCTTATCCCACAGCACAGCCTGAAATATCAATTCTGAAAATTGCGGTCCCTCCCAACAAAGCTCTGGACTGGCATAAGCACCCTGTTATCAATGCAGCCTATGTAGAAAAAGGAGAAATTCAGATCGAGAGAAAAGAAGACGGTAAAACGCAGTGGGTAAGAAAAGGTCAGGCACTTCCTGAAATGGTCAACGTTGCCCACAGAGGAAAAACCGGAGATAAAGGAGCCACTCTTATTGTTTTCTACAGTGGAACCCCAGATATTCCTTTGTCTGAACCCGTACATTAAATAGTTTTAAACGCTGGGTTCGCAAGGTCTTTATGATAAAATTATATTGAGGTTCGCAAGGCCGCTTCGTTTAGCTAATGACTTTACGATTATTTTTCACAGTCGCATTAATACCTGCGAATCAGTACTACTTAATCATAATGATTCATATTAATGATATCTTTGCGATCTCAGCGCTTACATAAAAGATTATAATAGTATATTTAAAACATGGTTTTAATCTCAAAAATTCTGTTTTTCACCAGCCATCATGGTTTTTATACTGTGATTCTGCTGTTTGTGTTCTTTGGACTTATCTCCTATCTGACAAAAAAAGCATGGTTTCTGATCCCGATCCTTCCTCTTGCTATATTAAATGGATTCGGAGGACAATTCTTAAATGCATGGTTTTTAAACAAATACGGAGTGGAAAGCACCGCTATTATCACGTCTGATGAGGAAACCAATTCTACCCTGAATGATATGTATATCCACGATTATGAAGCCATTGTAAAGAAACAGGACGGGAAATACACCACTACTTTTTTTTCTACGACTTCTGCAGCGATCTATCCTATCATAAATTCAATCAGAATACCTGGTGATAAAGATATTCCTGTAAAATACATTCCCGGATATGAAAAGAACATAGTCATCCTTTATGATCAGTCCAGAGAAGGAAAAATTTTAATCCAATACGAGAAGCTAGCTCCCGTCAATTCTGCAAAAACCAAGTATGAAGCAGACAAAACGAATAAGGAATTCGTTGAAGAATATATTGCCGCATTGGAAGAGTATGTAAAATACTATGATGATGAAGCTTCCAAAGAAAAAATCAAGGAATTGCAGCTTGAGCTTAAACACCTTAAATAGAAAGTTCTTATATTAAGTTTTTTTAATTTTTAATATTTTTTAGTTTTTGTATTAAAAAAAATTTCTAAATTTGTCCCATGTTTAAAATGAGCAACAATATTTGGTGGTGGCTTTCAAACTCTTCGTCGGGTCTGAAGGTATTGTCATGTTGCTAATCATACAGCAGAAATAATCAAAAAACAATATATAGGCTTTGACGGATACCGTTGAAGCCTTTTTTTATTCCTCAACTTTATAAAAACAACAACAAGATGTTTACTGACATAATTAAAATAAAAACTGTTTCGAAAAAAACTCTGGGAGATCTTCATACTCCCATGAATATTTACCTTAAGATAAGGGATAAGTTCCGTGATACGATTCTTCTGGAAAGCTCGGATTCAAAAAGTATTGATAACAATTTTTCCTTCATCGCTGTAAATGCCATTGCAGGAATTGAAGTGAAAAACCTCAGCGAATACGAAATCAAGCTTCCTGCTTCTGCTCCTGTAAAGCAATTCATGACGGAGCGCAATATCACCGATATATTTGAGGAATTCAGGAATATCTTTAAATGTGAAGCCACCAACGATCCAATAGAACAGACAGCTCAGAGTCTTTTTGGCTATACAAGCTTTGAAGCGGTACAGTTTTTCGAAAATATCAATCTCAAAGCACAAAGCAAGGAAGTTGAAATCCCTGTTCTGAGATACAGATTATACCAATATGTAATCGCTATCAATCATTTCAACGATGAAATGCATATTATTGAAAACTCTATTGATGGAGTAAAATCTGAGTTTCATCTGTTAGAAAATCTTATTAAAAATCAGAATACCCCGGTGTACCCTTTCGAAAAAACTAATGAGGAAACTTCCAATATTACTGATGAAGATTATATTGAGCTGGTAAAAACCGCCCAAAAGCACTGCATGCGCGGAGATGTCTTCCAATTGGTTCTGAGCAGAAGATTTGAGCAGAAATTCAAGGGAGATGAATTCAATGTATACCGTGCTTTAAGAAACATCAACCCTTCTCCGTATCTTTTCTATTTTGATTATGGAAATTACAAACTGTTTGGATCAAGCCCTGAAAGCCAATTAATTATAAAAGACAATAAAGCAATCATTCACCCGATTGCCGGAACATCCAAAAGAACAGGAAATCTGGAAACGGATCTCGAAGCTATCGAGGTTTTAAAAGCTGATCCTAAAGAAAATGCAGAACATACCATGCTGGTTGACCTGGCAAGAAATGACCTTGGAAAACTCGGAAAAAATGTAACGGTTACCAAACTTAAAGAAATCCAGCTGTTCTCTCACGTGATTCATATGGTAAGTGAAGTGACCGCAGATGTGGAAGATAATATCAACCCTCTTGAAATGGTTTCCGCGACTTTCCCTCAGGGAACATTGAGCGGCGCCCCGAAGCATAAGGCTCTTCAACTTATTAATCAATATGAAAAAGATTCCCGCGGATATTATGGAGGTTGTATAGGAATTATCGGATTAAATGGTACCTGCAACCAGGCTATCATGATCAGAACTTTCCTAAGTAAAAATAATACACTCTTTTACCAGGCCGGTGCCGGTATTGTAGCAAAATCAGTTCCGGAAAATGAACTGCAGGAAGTCAATAATAAGCTGAATGCCCTCAAAAAAGCAGTTGAAAAAGCAGAAAAAATAGTTGAAAAATAAAATAGTTCCAATCAACTAGCAACTAGCAACTAGCAACTAGCAACTAGCAACTAGCAACTAGCAAAAAAAACAACCTAACAAAAAAGAAATGAACAACAATATAAACACTCAGCAGACTCCGCTTAAAGTTCTCGTTTTTGACAATTATGACAGCTTCACTTATAACCTCGTTCAGATTATCGAAAGAATTCTGAATCAAAGAGTGGATGTGGTAAGAAATGATGAAATTACGCTTGAAGAAATTGGAAAATATGACAAGATCATCCTCTCACCGGGACCTGGAATTCCTGAAGAAGCAGGTATTTTATTAGACCTTATTAAAGAATATGCCCCTACGAAAAGCATTCTTGGAGTATGTCTCGGACAACAGGCTATCGCTGAAGCTTTCGGAGGAAATCTTATTAACCTGACTGAAATTTTCCACGGGGTGGCAACGACTACTGAACTGGTAAAAGAGAATACAAAACTTTTCAAAAATTTAAGTTCAGGACTGGAAGTGGGCAGATACCACAGCTGGGCAGTAAATCCCGAAGGTTTTCCGGAAGAGCTGGAAGTCACAGCCGTAGACAAAGACGGAATGATCATGGCCTTACAGCACAAAACCTATGATGTACACGGAGTACAGTTTCACCCTGAGAGTATTTTAACCCCCGAAGGAGAAGTCATCATTAAAAACTTTCTTTTGCCGTGAAAACATCAGAAATCTCATCAACAATAATAAAAACTCCACAAATGAAAGAAATACTGCAATACCTCTTCAACCATAATACGCTTTCAAAATCAGAAGCTAAGGCTACTATGATTGAGATTGCACAGAATAAGTTCAACTCTGCAGAAGTTACAGCCTTTATCAGTGTCTTCCTGATGAGAAATATTACCCTGAAAGAAGTGGAAGGCTTCAGAGAGGCTCTGCTTCAGATGGCTGTTCCTGCAGATATAGATGCAGGTGATACCATTGACATTGTGGGAACAGGAGGTGACGGAAAAGATACGATCAATATATCTACATTAGCCAGCTTTGTGGTGGCCGGAGCCGGGCAGAAGGTAACCAAACATGGAAATTATGGAGCTTCCACTACCACAGGTTCATCCAATGTACTGGAAGAACTTGGATATGAGTTCAAAAACAGTTCGGAACAATTGAATGAAGACCTTGAAAGAGCCAACATCTGCTTTTTACATGCTCCCTATTTCCATCCTGCGCTGCAATCGGTTGGATTATTGAGAAAATCTTTGGGATTAAGAACATTTTTTAACCTTTTGGGACCCTTAGTTAATCCTGCAAAACCCAAATATTCAATGATTGGAGTGTACAACCTGGAAATTGCAAGAATTTATCAATATCTCCTTCAAAAAGAGGAACATGAGTTTGTTCTTGTACATGGCCTTGACGGATATGATGAAATAAGCCTTACAGACGACAGCAAAATCATTACAAAAAACGGGGAAGAAATCTATTCTGCAGAAGATTTAGGCTTTAAACCTGTAACACTGGAAGATATTAAAGCAGGAGTTTCTACTCAGGAAACCGCCAAAACATTTATGAATATTCTGGAAGGGAAAGGTACAGAACAACAAAATTCTGTGATTCTAGCGAATGCTTCAGTAGCTCTTTACAACACTCATAAATTCGGAACATATGATGATTGTCTTCTTTTAGCTAAGGAAAGTCTGCAAAGCGGAAAAGCATTAAACAGTTTTAATCTCTTGATTAATTAAAATTCATCCTAAATTTTAAACACAAAAATGACTATACTGGATAAAATTATTGAACGAAAAAAGTTGGAGATTGCCGGAGCAAAGTCACGCATATCTCTTGACCGATTAAAAAACTCAGGATTTTTTGAAAGAAAAACCCATTCTTTGAAAGAATCTATCAAAAATAAAAGCGGGATTATCGCTGAATTTAAAAGACAGTCTCCTTCAAAAGGGATTATCAATAATAATGTAGGGCCTTTAGAAGTGGTTTCAGCATATGAAAATTTTGGAGCCAGCGGAATTTCCATCCTGACCGATCATGATTTTTTTGGAGGAAATTTAAATGATATCCTAAGCGTAAGAAATGATATTAAAATTCCGATCCTGCGAAAAGATTTCATGATTGATGAATACCAGTTCTATGAAGCCAAAAGCATAGGAGCAGATGTTATTTTATTGATTGCGTCCTGTCTTTCACCTGCTCAGGTAGAAGAATTCACGGCACTTGCCCATGAACTTAAAATGGAAATTTTGCTGGAAATTCATACGGAAGATGAACTGAAACATTTTAATTCAAGAATTGATATTGTGGGTATCAACAACCGAAACCTTAAGGATTTCAAAGTGGATCTTCAACATTCTGTTCAGTTGAAAAACCAGCTTCCCAAAGACGTTTTATCTGTAGCGGAAAGCGGCATTTACAACCTTGAAGATTTTCAGTTTTTAAAGGAAAAAGGATTTGACGGCTTCCTGATGGGAGAATATTTTATGAAAAATACGAATCCGGCCAAAGCATTTGAAAATTTCTCAGTACAAATTTAATATATAAACCATCTCTGATCATGAACCAGCAACCTTCCAGCACTCCCCGACTCAAAGTATGTGGTTTAACGCAATTAGACCAGATTCAGGAGCTGATCGCTATGAACATAGATTTCCTTGGCTTCATCTTCTATGAAAAATCACCAAGATATGTTTTGAATCATCTGAGTCTGGAAGAGATCTCTGCTATTGACCATCACGGGAAAACAGGTGTTTTTGTGAATGAAGAATCTGATATCATTCTCAAAATTGTTCAAAAAGCAGGATTAAATTTTGTCCAGCTTCATGGCGATGAAAGCTATAGTTTCATTGCTGAATTAAAACAAAAACTTGCTCCGGAAGTCAGGATCATTAAAGTGATAAGAATAGGAAACAATAATTCAGAAACCAAAAATAAAATATTACAAACTTTCAGTCTGCAACCGGCAACCGGCAATCTGTCACCTATCTCCTATTACCTGTTCGATACAGACGGGAAAGCATTCGGCGGAACGGGAAAACAGTTCGACTGGACTTTATTGAACGACCTTACGATTCCTCTGCCCTATTTTTTAAGTGGAGGTATTTCAGAAGAAAACATTGGAAATATTAAAGTATTGCAACAAAAACCATATGCTTTGGATATCAATTCAAAATTTGAAACGGAACCCGGAAATAAAGATGCTGACCGCATAAAAAAATTTAAAACCCTATATCAGTAAAAGATATATCAACTAAAAAAACACAATGATGAACATACACTTGCTAAAAAAGACATTTTATAAAACCTTATTCCCTCCTAAGTTCGGGAATGAAAAAATCCAGTCTCTGTATCATTTTGTTGCTGAGAATGACAGTAATATAGAACATTGGGAAGTTGGCGGATTACTGTCTGAGTTCATTGATATTATTAAGGATTTTCAGGAAAACGATATCCAGTATTTTTTTGAAAGAATCAGTCTGTGGAACAGCTATTATCTTGTGATTATTTCGGATAAGTTTCTGGAAAACCATGTAAGATCAGTTATAAAATATGATTTAGGATTGATTTATGCTAAAATATTCCTGCTGTATGAAGACGCCGATTCTTATTATCTAATTGATAACCTGGAAATTGCCATTACCATGTATCAATCCAAAATAGATAAAGCTACTTTAATTGATTTGATGCATAAAATAGAATTATTATATTATAAAAAACTGATTACCAAACAACAACACGATTACCATCTTACATTTATTAATAGTTTGAACCCATGAAATATCAGATAAAAGAAACTAAGGATTTAACGGAAAACGAGATAGAACATATCTTGCAGCTTTGGGATATTTCTGCCTGGAACACTATGAAATCTGCCTATTTCCGGACTTTTTTCAAAGATTCGGAATTTCATTTTATACTGGATACAGATGAAAATATATTGGCACTGATTCGTGTAAATTTTGATTTTACATTAAAAATAGCCGGAACTAATTACTCTTTTGCTGAAGCTGTAGGACTTGTTTCTGCTCATAAAAAGAAAGGGTATGGAGCAGCTTTGATCCATCATTTCAAAGAGAATGTTATTCAGAGAAATCTGGATACTATTGGTTTCTGTCATTCGGATCTTCGTCCTTTTTATGAAAAATGTGCAGTTGAAATTCTTTATGACAAAGCCAAAATGATCAAAGAAAGTATAGGTTCGGAATGGATAAACTCTGAAGATGATGATATTTTGATCTTTAATGTTTCAAAGGAAACAAAAGAAGTGCTCTATCAGCTGAGCTTGCAGAATAATGCTTATTTAATGACTAAAGAATAAAAAAATGAATTATAAAAACCCCGATGAAAACGGATATTATGGAGAGTTCGGAGGAGCTTTTATCCCCGAAATGCTCTATCCTAATGTAGAAGAATTACAAAAAAGCTATCTTGAAATTATAGAATCTGAAGATTTTCAGGCTGAGTATCAGGATTTGCTGAAAAATTATGTCGGAAGAGCTACCCCATTATATTTTGCTAAAAATCTAAGTAAGAAATACCAGACTCAGATTTATTTAAAACGTGAAGACCTCAACCATACCGGAGCGCATAAGATCAATAACGCTCTGGGACAGGTTCTGTTGGCGAAACGTCTTGGAAAAACCAGAATTATTGCTGAAACCGGAGCCGGGCAGCATGGTGTTGCCACTGCTACAGCGTGTGCTTTACTTGGCTTGGAATGCATTGTCTATATGGGAGAAATTGATATCCAGAGACAGGCCCCGAATGTAGCAAGAATGAAAATGCTGGGTGCGGAAGTTGTGCCAGCTACTTCAGGATCAAAAACCCTTAAAGATGCAGTAAATGAAGCATTAAGAGACTGGATCAACAACCCTCAGACCACTCATTATGTGATCGGAAGCGTGGTAGGTCCTCACCCATTCCCCGATCTCGTTGCAAGATTTCAGAGCATTATTTCAAAAGAGATTAAAGAGCAGCTTAAAGAAAAAATAGGAAGAGAAAACCCTGATTATGTGATTGCCTGTGTAGGTGGCGGAAGTAATGCGGCAGGAACTTTTTATCATTTTGTAGAGGAAAAAGATGTGAAAATTATTGCTGCTGAAGCCGGCGGTCTGGGAGTAGATTCCGGAAAGTCTGCTGCTACTACCTTTTTAGGAACTCTTGGTGTACTTCACGGAAGTAAAAGTCTTGTAATGCAGACAGAGGACGGCCAGGTTATAGAGCCTCATTCTATCTCTGCAGGACTGGATTATCCGGGAATCGGGCCTTTTCATGCCCATTTATTTAAAGAAAAACGTGCTGAATTCTTTAGCATTAATGATGATGAAGCCTTAAAATGTGCTTTTGAACTCACCAGACTGGAAGGGATTATTCCTGCATTGGAAAGTTCTCATGCTCTTGCTGTTCTGGACAAGAAGAAATTTAAGGAAAATGATGTCGTAGTCATTTGTCTGAGCGGCCGTGGAGATAAGGATATGGAAACGTATCTGAAAAATTTGTAAAATGTAAAAAAGTATTCATTTAAAATGACTTTATAGATGAAACCTGATCATAAATACATTTTACATGAATACATCAATACAATAAAGAAAGAAATGAAAAAACTAAATATATACTTCACCGCAGGAATTCCTCACTTGGAAGATACCGCTGATATTATAAAACTGATTCAGGATTCCGGAGCAGATATGATCGAAATCGGAATGCCCTATTCTGATCCGGTGGCAGACGGACCGGTGATTCAGAAAGCTCATGAACTGGCTTTACAAAACGGAATGACAATTGAAAAACTGCTGTCTCAATTAAAAGCAGTCAAAAACGAAATCAGAATTCCAATTATTCTGATGGGATATATCAATCCGGTTTTAAGTTTCGGATTTGAAAAATTCTGTGCAGCGTGTGCCGAAAGCGGTGTTTCAGGACTGATTCTTCCGGACCTTCCTCCTATTGAGTTTGAGAAAAATTATCAGAAGATTCTACAGCAAAATAACCTTAATTTTACCTTTCTGATCACTCCTGAAACGACTGATGAAAGAATGATTTATCTGGATTCTTTAAGTTCAGGGTTTCTGTATGCGGTAAGCTCTTCCTCTACAACAGGAAATGAAAATGCAGTTTTAAAAAATGAGAACTACCTTTCCAGGATAGCATCCCTTCCGTTTAAAAATCCTGTGATGATCGGATTCGGAATCAAATCGAAAGAGGATTTTGAAAATGTAACGGAAAAAGCAGATGGCGGTATCATAGGTACAGCCTTTGTGAATATTTTGCTTCAGGATAAAGACTGGAATAAAAGTGCCATAGATTTTATCCATTCCATCAAAGGGTAAAATTCACTAAATTTGTATATCAAAAATTGAAATGAATACAAATCAAAATAAATCAGTAGAATTTGAAGATTTAGGGGTCAAAGAATATCAGCCAGCCTGGGATTATCAGGAGCAGCTGATGAAAAATATCATTGATACCAAGATAAAAAACAGAGATCTTCCTGCAGAACAGCATAGTACCACTCCCAATCACCTTCTTTTTGTAGAGCATCCTCATGTATATACTTTAGGAAAAAGCGGGCATGAAGAGAATATGCTGGCCGGCCTTGATAAGCTGAAAGAGATTGATGCCACTTTCGTAAAGGTAAACCGTGGCGGGGATATTACCTATCATGGCTACGGACAGGTTGTAGGCTACCCTATTCTGGATCTTGAAAACTTTTTTACAGACATTCATTTATATATGAGAAATCTGGAAGAAGTGATCATCAGAACCATCGCCGAATATGGCATTAAAGGAGAACGTTCTCCGGGAGAAACGGGAGTTTGGCTGGATGTGGGGAAACCTTATGCCAGAAAGATGTGTGCTATGGGAGTGAAAGCCTCAAGATGGGTTACCCTTCATGGTTTCGCATTAAATGTAAATACGGATATGCGTTATTTTGAATATATCATTCCATGTGGGATCAAAGATAAGCAGGTGACTTCTTTAAAGAGAGAGCTTGAAAGAGAACTGACACCGGAAGAAATGGAAGAATTAAAAGCAAAGATCAGAAGACATTTTGCTGACGTTTTCCAGGCAGAACTCATTTACAAATAGTCAGTGGACTCAAAATATAAAAAACCAGTTTCAAATGTTGAAACTGGTTTTTTAGTTTAAGTAATATTTTATATCTATCAGAACATTTAGATTCCTATGGAATGACACAATTGAAATTGAGGTTTATCCATGGTTTGTTATTCCGCAAGAATCCAGACTTAAAATCAAAAAAAATGTTTTTCTCAATTACCACCATAATCATTAGTTTTTTACCATTTTCAATATCATAAAATCAATAAAATGAAAGAATAATTTATCTTATTGGAAAAAAAATCTTGCACATGTTTTATTTTTTACTACTTTTAATATCACAAAATAGTGAACTATTATCATTAAAAGTTCACTAAAAATTAACCACCAAAATATAAAAACTATGAAAAAATTTCTGTTATCCATGATGGTGTTTGTGACGATGCTGTCATTCAACGCCTGTTCAGATTCCAATGCCAATCAGGACCCGAATCTTGTTGCCAAAGAGTCAAACGAAATTGCAATGAAAGATTTCGGCAAAACTGTTCCGGTAGGGATTGAAAAAGAAGATGGGAAATTTAAAATCTCATTTATGGTTACTGCCCAGCCCTACTACATTAAGGACAGTAAAGAAAATGCAGGTTATATTTCCATGATCAGACAGGCAGTTGAAAATGAAACTCCTGTTCATATTTTCCTTAAAACCAATACCAGCGAAATCGCAAAAGTAGACAAAGCAACAGATGAAGATATTCGTTATTTCAAATCTGTATTCAACAAGGAAGAAAGGGGTGACAGTAAAAAAGCAGTAAGTGTTATTCCTAACCTTGCAACGCTAAACAGCTTATTTACTCAAATTAAAAACCAGGCTTGCGGAACTTCTACAGCTTCTTCTCCGTGTATCACATTCAGATATCCTGTGGACGGATGCTACGCAAGAGCTCATAAAATGAGACAAATACTATTGAATGCAGGATATGACTGTGAAAAACAATTTGTATATGGTAACCTGAGAGCTTCTACAGGAACATGCTGTGTATCATGGGTATATCACGTAGCCATATTGGTAAGCTTTAAAAATGCTTCCGGAATTGTTGAAAAAAGAATCATTGATCCATCATTATTCTCCAGCGGTCCTGTAACTGATGCAGCATGGAGAGCAGCATGTACCAATACAGGCTGTGGATCTGCGTCTGTATCTTCATTTGCCAATACAGCAGGTAATGTATACTACAGAAGCCCGTCAGGATCTTTACTGTATGATAACAATTATGTAAATACCAATTGTGTATTGAATATCTTCTCATCCCTTTCAGGATGTTCTCCTTCTCCTGCACCTAGCGTAGGAAGCTGTGGATTTTAACTAATTTATACAGAGCTCCTGCATTTATTTTAATACATTGCAGGAGCTTTTTACTTAATATTTTTTGCTATGAGAGCCTGGTCCTATTTACTATTACTTTTTATTATGATTACATCCTGTTCCGGTAATTCCAGTTCACAGAATTTAACCTGGTATAATAATGCCACTATTTCCAATATCACTGAAGATCCGGATAAACCCAATGAAGTGGTACGTGTTGCCATTGGAATCAGTGCTCAGGTTTTTTATATTTCAAAAAAATCGCCGGATTATAAAACTCTTATCGAAAAAGCGACCCAAAGCATTAAGAAAAGTAAGGCCTATAATATTGGTATTGAAAATAAGACCAATATCATCAAAGAAATTAATGAGGTCAAATAACCTTTTATCTTGCTGAAGCATACTGCCTTTACCTGATCACAGAAATTCCGGCATCCACTTTTATTTCAGCGCCATGGATATATGACGCTTCCTCTGAAGCAAGAAACAGAACTACATTGGCTATTTCTGACGGCTCACCCTGTCTTTTGAAAGGGATTGTAGGAATAATATCATGAATTGCGCTTTCAATCTGCTCTCTGGTTAAACCTGTATTATTAAAAATATTGGTTTTAATATGCCCCGGACTCACTCCGTTGACCCGGATGCCCCGTTCTGTAAGTTCAACAGCAAATGTTTTAATGAAAGACTGTACTGCTGATTTGGCCGCAGAATACACCGAAAAATTAGCCATCGCAATATCCGTCGCCACGGAGGTATTAAAAATAATGGAACTTCCGCTTTTCATTAATGGTAATACCTGCTGCACTGTAAAAAAAGGACCTTTTACCAGTAGATTAAAAAGTTCGTCAAACTGATTTTCATCTACATATTCTACAGGAGCAAATCTTCCGTATCCTGCATTGGCAAAAACCAGATCAATCTGTTCGGTATACTTTCTGACTTCCTGCTGAAGTTTCATCAGGTCTTTTATATTCCCCGCGTTGGATACGATTCCAGAAGCCATTTCTCCGAGTTTCTTTAAAGCGGTATTTACCGTTTCTTCACTTCTTCCCGTGATAATAACTTTTCCTCCTTCTTCGATGAATTTCTGGGCGGTAGCCATGCCCATCCCATTGGTTCCTCCGGTTATTAAAGCCGTTTTATTTTTAAATTTCTCCATTGTTTTTAGTGTAAATTTCTATTGCAAAGATTGGAATACAAAGAGTTAAAAAAAATCCGAATCATGCGGAAATAACTTAAAAGCATATCACATACCTTCTGTTTATTTTAATTCATCAATAATCGTCATCAATAAAATCTTTTAAAATTAAATTGCACACAATTAAATTGCTTGTATATTTGCAGTGTTATTCTACCTCAACAGACAATCAGGAAGTTTAATAACCCAAGTAGTTTAATTTAAAACAAAAGAAAAAATGTCATTAATAGAAAACCTAAACTGGAGACACGCTGTAAAAGCTTATGACCCGAACAAAAAAATTTCACAGGAAGATCTTACTACTATTTTAGAATCAGCAAGACTTGCTCCTACTTCATCCGGATTACAGCCTTTCCGAATTATTGTAGTAGAAAACCAGGAATTGAAAGAGAAAATGGTAGCCGGAGCTTTAAACCCTGAAGTAATGAGAGATTCTTCTCACGTTTTGGTCTTTGCAGCATGGGACAGCTATTCTAATGAAAAAATTGACAAAGTTTACGATTATCATACGGATGTAAGAGACCTTCCAAGAGGCCGTTTCGGAAGCTATACTGATACAATCAAGAAAATGTACGGAGCACAAACTTCTGAAGAGCATTTTGCACATACTGCCCGTCAGACTTACATTGCGTTAGGAATTGCCCTTGCACAGGCTGCAGAACTGAAAATCGACAGTACTCCGGCAGAAGGATTCAACAATGCTGTAGTAGATGAAGTACTGGGATTAAAAGAATTAGGATTAAAAAGTGTAACTCTTTTATATCTTGGATACCGTGATGAAGCTAATGACTGGCTGTCTTCTATGAAAAAAGTCAGAATTCCAATGGATGAATTTATCATAAAAAAGTAATACCTTCATCGAATCTTTCGTACTCAACATTATGGAAAATCCGAAAACACCCAAACTAGAAAACCAGATTTGCTTCCCGCTGTATGTTATTGCCAAGGAGATTACAGGACTTTACCGTCCTTTCCTCGATGAGCTGGACATGACGTATCCGCAATACCTTGTTATGATGGTATTATGGGAAGGCGACGGACTTACGGTAACGCATATCGGAGAAAAACTGTATCTGGACAGCGGAACTTTAACACCTCTTCTGAAAAGACTGGAGTCTAAAGGATTTATCAACAGAAAAAGAAAAAAAGAGGACGAAAGAGTGGTTGAAGTATTTTTAGACGAAGCTGGAAAACAGCTTCAGAAAAAAGCATGTGAAATTCCGGGAAAAATTCAGGAAAAGCTTGGAATACAGCCGGAAGAACTGCTGCATCTTAAAGACACCGTACTAAAAATATTAAACAAAATAGAAAAATAAATGAAAACGTTATATACAACTCAGGTAACTGCTAAAGGAGGCAGAAACGGACATGTAAAAAGTGAAAACGGAGTGTTGGACCTTGAAGTAAGAATGCCCAAAAATCTGGGAGGAGCCAATGATGATTTCGCAAATCCTGAAATGCTTTTTGCAGCCGGATATTCTGCATGTTTCGACAGCGCTCTGAACAGAGTAATCAGCCTTTCTAAAGTAAAAACAGGGGAAACCACTGTTACCGCTCAGGTGAGCATAGGACAACTTGAAAATGGAGGCTTCGGTCTGGCAGCAGAACTTGATGTCAATATCCCGGGAGTTTCTCTTGAAGAAGCACAGGATCTGACAGAAAAAGCACACCAGATCTGCCCTTACTCTAATGCTACCAGAAATAATATGGAGGTGAAATTATCAGTAACCAACAACGATTAATCCAATTTTTTTAAGCATAGTTATAACGAAAGGAGCTGTTTCCATGGAAGCAGCTCCTTTTTATTTTATTTTTAACCAAAGATTTCACAGATGAACACAGATGATTGCATTGATTTTAAAAGATAGAGTCTGTTATTTATTATCTTAAAAATTGAGTAATTTTATACTATGGAAATTATTATAGATATTGTTTGTCAGGTGTATGCGGGGCAAAAGGCAAGAAAGACAATCGATTTGGTATTGAATACATTTCTTCCCGGTTACGAAAAATTAAATCTGAATTATACCTATCCTAGACATGACAAAAATTATATCTTTAAAACAGAAGATGAAATGATCGGCTATTTCATTGAAACACCTGCCATCACCCAGACTTTTTATTGGAATAAATACCATGATAATCCCAACAAAATTATGGTAGGTGCAGACATTACTGATGACAACAAACTTATTATGAGCCTGACCTTAAATGGCACCAAGGAAACTGAAAAAATGTATTTTGACCAGCTCAAAAGTATTTTACAATCTGATATTGGAGTAGTTTCACACGTTGATCCTGCAGATTATGAAGATGGGGAAGATTTCATTGTAAGATATGGATAAACAAAATTATAACACACTGCTATAATTTATAATTCATAACTCATCATTACCTTCTGTCTTTCATTACATCACTTTTCTGATAGGCATCTACTCTTTTATAAGAATCATTTTTCTCTTTTTCTTTTTTATCGGAGATCAGAATTCCGAAGAGATGGTCGATTTCATGCTGAAGAATAACGGCTGTGAAACCTTCTACAATTTCTGAATATTTCTGTCCTTTCAAATCTACATATTCCAGTTGAATCACTTTACTTCTATAGAATTGATCTCTGAAATCAGGAATAGATAAATCACCTTCAGGACCAAGATTCTGCAGGTCGGAACGCCATACAATCACCGGATTGATAAAATATTCCAAAGGAGTTCCTTCTTTGTCAAAACGCTGTACCCAAATGATCTTTCTGTTGATTCCTACCTGAGGCGCTGCAATACCTACTCCGCCATCGGTGGAAAGAAGAGACGCTTTCATTCTTTTTACAAGAACAGCGGTATTCGGATCAAGGGGATCTGCTTCTGAAGAAATATTCAGTAATGTTTTATGCTGACTAACATCCGTTGTCTGGTAGATTGGCAATGCTGTATTTATATCTCCCTGATTAATAATTGAAATTTCATTGGAACTGAGTTTCTGGGCACTGATCAGTCCTATAAAAAAGATCAGCAGAGTAGATAATTTCTTCATGTTTTTTGAATGTGGTACAAAGGTAAATATTGTATAATAAAAATGATTATTTATCCATGAATTTTAAGTTTTGGCTGAAGCCAATGGAAGCTGATATAAAAAATAAACGGGCTAAAGCCCGTTCCTATTGAATATCTGCAATTCAAAAATATTTAATGCATGACAAAGATCTACTCAATTAGCACAATCTGCGAGTGCATAATTAAAAAGTCTTAGTCATATCTCCCGGAATAATCAGATTGAAGTCTGTAGGGATATAGTCTTTAGCAGGTACTTTCAGTTCAGGATCTTCTGACTCGAAAACAGAAATCACTGCCATTTTCAGATTAGGATTTTTCTGTTTGATATACCAATAGATTCCACCAAATTCTTTGCTGTGATAGTTTCCATTGTAATGGATAAATGTTTTTCCGGCCTGGTAATTTTTCAGAATAGATTCTGCCATTGTAGCGTCTTTTGTAGCCTGAGCTGAAATAAAATTCATCACTTTTGTTCCTTCTGCATGATCACCCATCATCTTTTTCATTTCCGGATATCCAGGTGTATCTAAAGTAACTTTAATAGGCAGCTGAGCAATGTATGCTTTCTCTTTTTCAGTTAATTTATTTAAAGACTCAAGACCTTCTTTAGCCGTCTGGGAAGCATATCTTCTTGGAATATTAGTGGCAATAAAACTCAGCTTTTTATCTTTGGCAAAATCTACCAGAGGCTTATAATCTGTAGCATAATTATTCCATAAACGGGCTGAGTCTTTTAATGTCTTAGCATCAAATTTTCCGTTCAGATATTGATCCAGCTGTGCCTGATTGTCTCTTTCAAACATCTCGGCTCCTAAAATAAGCTGCCCGTTCTTTTTTGCAAACAGAGCTTCTGTAATTTTGAGCTGAAGCCAATGATTGATAGAGCTGTTATGATTTTCGCCAAAAAAGACCACATCATAATCTGCCAGTTCTTTTACCAGCTTTTCTGTCTTTATTTCTTTTCCTTTTTTATCATAAAATTGATACGCTTTTAATTCCTGTGCCTTCAACGAACAGAAACCGGCAAGCAGTAACGCTATGAAAATATTTTTCATTTTATTTTATATTTAATCACAAATTACACAAATATTCCGGCAGTTGCAGATTACTTGTCATAAAAAAGACCGCTTTGAATTTCACAAACAAAACGGTCTCATTCAAATTATCTAATTATTACTTTTCTAAAGCCGCTACAAGGTCCTTCCACTCCTGAAGCTCAGGAATTCCAGGTTTTCTTTTTCCGAAGAACTGAACAATAAAGTCTCCTTCTTTGTTGAATACTTCGATAGCCGTTACTTCTCCGTCCTCAGTTGGCTTTTTAACAATCCATGCTTCTGCAATTTTCGTTACATCAAGGTGTAAGTTGAAATCAGGATCCATTACGTTAAACCATTGCTGGTGCCAAAGCGTTTTCTTTACATTTCCTGTGTGAATCTGGATAATTCCTCTGTTTCCAACGAAAACCATGATCGGGGTATTTTTTTCAGAAGCATCTTCAAGGATGTTTACCACTTTTGCGTTATCGATTTTCTTCGCAAATCCTTCCGGAGCTAATCTTAATGCCTGTGTTCTGCTTACTCCATATTTTCTTGTCATCATGAAAAAATCATGAGTATCTTTCAACTCTGTCCAAGCTTTTTTGAAGCCTTCAACATCAATTTCAGAATCTGCTTTTTCAGCCTGCTTTGGAGCTACTGCCTCAAAAGCCAATGCCTGATTCTGATCTTCTGCCTTGAATTTTTCTGCAATCGTATCAAAAGCAGCTTCATTGCTATTTTTAGTCAAATAAATCTTGTGAAGTGCCAGGCCATCTTTTCCGAAAAACTGAAGACTTTTCTTATCTCCTTCCAATACTGCAAAAGCAAATTTCCAGTGATTAAGGAAAATTCTAAGGTCAATATCTTCACCCACAAAAAGCTGTGCATGAGGACTGCTGAAATCTCCGTTCAGGTAAGTTCCTTTTCTTTCATGAACACACTCATCATTACGGGTAAGAGCCATTACTTTTCCTAACTGCTCAGCTTCTGTAAGGATTCCCTGAAAATCCGGATTCAGGACAGTAACACCTTCTCCAATGCTTGTTGCCAACAATTCTGCTTCACTTACTTCTAACTGTGCTGCGGCATTTCTTATTCTGATATGTGGATTTTCTGCTTTCAGAGCTTCCCATTTTTCCTTTAAATCATTAACTAATGTGCTCATTACTTTACTTTTTTATGGTTAAAATTGTATAAATTCTTTGTATTGTTTCGTTTCCTGTTTTACTTTTTATTTCTTCTTCTTTTTCCGAAGTTTTCATTCTTTTAAAATGACTTTTGGAGATCAGCTCTTCCATTTCGATATTGCTGTACAGGGTGAAATCATATTCTGTAAACGGTAATTTTTCCATGAACTCTTTTTGTCCGAATGTAAGAACGAATGTTCCGTCATCTTTTAAAACCCTGTAGATTTCGTTTAAAAACTCTACCGGATTTTCCCAGAAATACACGGTATTGACTGTAAATATTTTATCGAAAATTCTGTCCTGAAAAGGAAGTTTTTTACCTTCATATAAAACAAAATCTGCCTGGCTTTCAAATTCTTTATTGAGTCTTTTGGCTTCATTGTGCATGGTTTCAGAAATATCAATCCCGGTGTATCTGAGGTTTTTGGCAAGACTCATGATACTTTTCAGATGTCCGGCATTGCCGTGTCCTATTTCAAGGATTTGCTGGCCGTCATCTATCACAAGTGTTTTGATACTTTCTAACGTCATGCTGATGTTAGTAGCATTCATCATTTCACCAATCTCGATGCCTTTTTCTCCCTGAGGATTGGCAAGATTCTGTGCAAGGGTTTTGAGTTCTTCTTTTTCCATGGTTATCCAAAAATGATCATTGGGTTATTGGTAATAGGATGTCCGCAGATGGTACAGGGAAAATTATAAGCATTGCTGATATTTTCAGCGGTAAAAACTTCCTGTGGCGTTCCATAGGCGGAAACCTGTCCTGATTTCATTAATAAAATCTTATCTGCAAATTGTGCAGCAAGGTTCAGGTCATGCAAAACAACAATGGCACTGTTGGCTTTTTTTGTGAAATTTTTGATAATTTCCAGTGCTTTGTACTGATGTTTTATATCTAAATTATTCAATGGTTCGTCCAGAAAAACCAGTTTGTGGACGATATCATTTTCAAGCTGAGCCATTACTCTTGAAAGGTGTACACGCTGCTTTTCTCCTCCTGAAAGGGTATTGTATTCTCTTTCTTTGAGGTGAAAAATATCGGTGTCGTACATCATCTTGTTCATGGCCTCCAGATCTTCTTTTCCGGGCTGGGCATCGAAATACGGATACCTTCCCATCATGATCACATCTTTTACCTCAAGCGGAATATCGTTGCTGTTATGTTGTGAGAACTTTGCTTTGTGTTTTGAAAGTTCTTTGATAGGCCATTCTCTAATGGGTTTATCTTTAAACAAAACTTTGTTATTGCCGGATTTCACTTCATCAGCCAAAACACTCAGAAGACTTGATTTTCCTGCTCCGTTGGGTCCTACAATAGCCAGAAATTCACCGTATTCCAGAGAGACATCTACCCCGTCCAGAATCCGGAATTCTTTATGTTTATAATTAATCTGGTGTGCCTTGATCATTACAGTGATTTTTTAAATTTAACCAAAATAGCGATAAAAATAGGACCTCCCATTAAGGCTGTCAAAATCCCGATCGGCAGTTCTGAAGGTGCTACAATACTTCTGCTGAAAGTATCTGCTGTCAATAACAAAATGCTTCCACACATTGCTGATAACGGCAAAATAAATGCATAATTGGATTTGAATAAAAGCCTTAAAATATAAGGTACAATAAGACCTACAAAACCAATAGTTCCTGAGAATGCCACACAGCTTCCCACCATTAATGCAACAATGATAATAATCTGCTTTTTCAGTCTTTCCACATTGATTCCCAGATGCTGTGCGTCTTTCTCTCCCAGCATCATTGCATTCAGTGCTTTTCCTTTTGGGAGTAAAATAATGTAAGCAATCAGCAGAACAATAGCCAGGATGATATTCTTCGTCCATGTTGCGGCTGCCAGACTTCCTAAATTCCAGAAAGTAAGATCCCTAAGCTGCTCATCTTTTGAGATGTAGATCAAAAATCCGGTGATAGAAAACCCGATAGCCGTTATTGCCACTCCGGTAAGCAGCATCATGACGACATTTGTTTTCCCTCCGCTTGTTGAAATTCTGTAGACCAACATCATGGATAGAAAAGAACCTATAAAAGCGGCTATTCCTACCAGTGAAAATTGTACAGCTTCAGGAAGATATTCTTTGAAATGTCCTCCTAAAACAATCGCAATGGCTGCCAGCAAAGTTGCCCCCGATGTAAGTCCTATTAAATCTCCCGTTGCCAAAGGATTCTTGAAAAGCCCCTGAAGACTCGTTCCTGAAACCGATAACATACTTCCTACTAAAATGGCCATAATGATTCTGGCTGCTCTTACGTCCCAAATCACATATTTATCACTCAATGATAAATTGGGATCTCCTTTTATAAATTGCCACAGTGCCATGAACGGAGAGTTTTCTCCGAAATCATAAACTCCTGTATTAAGTGACAGTACTGCTATAATAGTAAGCAGTACCGCACTTATAATAAGATAAAAGTATAGTTTACTTTGTGCTTTCAATTAAAAGTTTGTTTAATCCTACTGCTGCTTCTCCTAGTCTCGGTCCGAAACCTGACACTAAACCTCCGTCCATTGCTATGATCTTTTTATTTTTCCCTGCATTGGTTTGGGAAACACCCGGCATTTTAAGGGCTCCTTCATTTCCTCCAGCTCCCTGTAAACCTGTTTCAAAGAAGAACAGTACATCAGGATTAGCTTTTACAACGGCTTCAGGTGTCAATGGTTTGAAATCTTCAAAATCAGTGACTGCATTTTCCCCGCCAGCAAGAGTAATCAAAGAAGCCATTGGAGTATTTTTACCGCTCACCATCAGCATATTGCCTCTTGCATAGATGAACAATACTTTTGGCTTTTTAGCAATAGGCTGTACTTGTTTCAAATCAGCATCAATTTTGTCATTTAACTTCTGGTAATCAGTATTTCCGATAGCTTTTGCTACAGATTCTATTAACTTTTTAGTTCCTTCTACTGTATATTCCTGTTTGAATACTTCAGTTTTAATTCCTGAAGATTTGATCTTTCCCATTAATTCGGGATTGATATCCTTATCAGAAGCTAAAATTAATGTCGGAGAGACTGCCATGATCGGCTCAATAGTCATTGATCTCATGTGGCCTAAATCTTTGGCTGTAGCTTTTAAAGATGCAGGATAAGTACTTGTAACATCTGTTGCAACAATTTCTTTTTCGTGGCCTAAAGCACTTACGATTTCTGTAATTCCTCCGTTTAATGTTACTATTTTATTATTGGTTTTTGGTGCTTCAGAAGCAGCTTCTGTTGTATTTTCTTTCGTTGATGCTTCTGCTTTTTTGCAAGAATATACTGCTACAAGTACAGAAGCTGCAAGGATGAATTTTTTCATGATATACTATTATTTGATTATTTATAAAGGTTCAAATTCAAAATTGGTGTACCCGCGGTTTCCGTTTTCGTCTTTCATTTTGTTGAATCTCAGCTTAAAGTAGAAACCTTCAGCATCTTTCAGCACAAAGAAACGGTCTGAGTATACAAAGGGAACCGGATTGGCTGATGTTCCTGTTGTTGTTCTCCACTTATCACCAATGGCTCTATGATCATTAAAAACAAATTTGGCCGGCTCAACGTCCTTCAGTTTAAATGCAGTATAAGCCTGTTCCAGATTTCCTGTAACACTTACCTGGTAAGCACCTACTCCATTTAAGGTATTGGTGGTTACAAAATCTGCATAGAAGTAGCTTCCTGCACTGGTTGTAGGTCCCATGAATACTTCATTGGTAAACGTTGTAAATGCTAAGTCCCATCTTTTTTTCTTAGGCTGAATCTTTACCGGTGTACCCGTTTTCAGGTTAAAGAATGAGAAATTGTACTCGGTATCTTTTGTAATGATATATTCTTTGATGTCTGTTCCTGTTGCATTCAAATCGGCATAGCGGATCTTGTATCCATTTTGAGCTCTCAGGATCTGAATTTTTTTCCATCCTCTCGGATCGCCGGATAATGAAACGGAACCTGCCCCGATATTGGCAGCGGAAGGTATTTCTCTTCCAAGATTGATCAGATAAACAGGATTATCAGCATCATTTTCTTTGATAGCGTCAATTCCGGAAGTCTGATTTAGGAAATCTCCGTTCGGATTGTCAATATACTTCATGTTGGCAGCATCAAAAGTTCCTACCTGAGCAATTTCTTTCAAACTTGTAACATCAGCATCTTTTACCTTAGTGATATCTGCAGCATTAGGTATTTTTATAACTGTCATAGCAAGAGATCCGTTCATAATCACACGAAATTCATCTCCTGTATAAAAACCAAGATCCCAATCTGTTCTGCTGTTGACAGCCGGATTGGTGTAATCACTTAAATCAATCCAAACCTGATTAGGTTCTGTAGGGCCTCCGACTTTTACATTAACTTCAGATCCAGTCATAGGAGGTACCGGAACCGGATCTTCATCTGCAGAGAGACAAGACTGAGTGGCCACCATGATGGAAAGAATAGAAAATATTTTTAAATACTTCATAACAGTAACTTATTATTTAAAATTGAAACATTAATCGGGCAAAATAGCTTCTGCCATAGTATAAATTAACAAAACCATTCGCTGCTGTATGGGCTGAGCCGGCAATTGCAGTAGAGTTTAACCTCGTTACATCAAATATATTTTTTACCCCCGCAGAAATTTCAAAATGTTTATTCCAGAAAGGCTGGCTTACGATGAAGTCCATCATATGGAAGCTGTCCACTTTTCCCAGTCGGAATCCGCTTGCTCCGTCCGACACATAAATTCTGTCCGGACCTGTGAATTTGTAGTAAAGGGCAAAATTGGTATCGGTACTTTTCAGTTTGTAAGTTGCTGAAGCTCCTGCCTGTACTAAATACTGGAAGTCTGTGGGAGAAGAGGATGTTAATTCATTCATTGATACCGATGTTCCGTTTACTGACCCTCTTAAAGACAAGGCGAACTGATCTTTTCTAAAATCTACATTGGCTGAAAATAATAGATTTCTGTAGGTATTGAGATTCATGTATTTGTAGGTGGAAGGTTGTTTTACCACCACCATTTCAATCCTGTCCCGTACATCCAGATATAATGCATCTACTCCGTAAGCGATTTTCCAGCCATTATCCACTGAAAAGTTCTGATTCCAGAAAAGTCCTGCTGAGAATCCTTTTTCAGGATTTAAATCCGGATTTCCCTGTACATCATGATTAAGATTTACAAAATAGGTGTATAGCTCGTCATATTTAGGAAAACGGTTTGCAGATCCTATGATGGCTCTAAGATTTGAGTTCTCAGACGTTTTATATCTTGCTGATAAGGAGTAGTTGTATTGATTGTTAAAATTCTCACTTAGCGAAAGTCTTACTCCCGGTCTCAGTGAAAATTTGTCTGAAACATTCCATTCTGCGGAAAGGAAGTTGGAATAGGTAAATATCTTTCTTTTTACCGCTTCACCAAAAAAGTCCCCGGCGATCAATGCGGCATAACCATTGGTATAGTCTAATTCATATCCTAACTGGAAATCAAAAACTTTACTATCCAGAAAGTTACTGAACATTCCTCTTGAGTAGATGACGTCAGTTTTATAGTAAGACTTTTCATCCTGACGGCTCTTTATGGCTCTATTCGGAATATCGTAATTGTAGTCATAATATTTTCTGTCCTGGTTCTGATAGGAGAAATCTCCCATGTATCGGATATGTCCCAGATTGGTCTGAATATTAAACTGATGCACCCAGCGGTCTGTATTATATTTTCTGTCTCTACTTTCATAAGATACTCCACCTACTCCGTCATTAAGTGGATTTCGACTTACTTCCGGATTATAGAAGTTGAAGTTTTCATTAAGATAGGACAACTTGTAGAAGAATGTTGTTTTGTTTTTCGTATATCTTAGTAATGCAGAAGCATCATATTGGTCTTTCGGGTTCCATTCATATCCTCTTTGGTTGTCCTGTCCGAAATATTTATACCCTTTGCTTTCTCCTTCATATCCCATAAACTGGTTATGGTTGAAATTGATGCTTGCAAACCATTCATTGCTGATATTATAATCTATATTCAGGTTCTGAATATGTCTTCCGTTCCCTCTTTTCTTAAGATCGTAATTGTCTCTTACCGTTTCTTCCTGTACCGAACCTCTTACACTTACTTTTTTGGTACTGGTTTTCTTAGTAATAATATTGATTACCCCGGCAACAGCACCGTTCCCATATTCAACCCCCATACTTCCTTTTACAATTTCAATTCTTTCGATATTGCTTAAGGTAATTTTGGTAAGGTCGATATTACTTCCCAGCCCTGTATCCCCTACTACCGGAATATTGTCTATAAGGATTTTTACATAATCACCATTAAGTCCCATAATATTAGCGGTAGAATTTCCTGAACGGGTATCCGGAGTGATCTGTATGTTAAGACTTTGATTTAAAACCTCAGCAACATTCGTAGCTGCCATATTTTTAATCTGTTCTGCATCAATAACCTCAACCTTATATATTGATTTGTTAATGGACTGCTGCATATACTGTCCTGTAATAACAACTTCATCAATTTTCTTTTGATTAAGAGAATCCTTTTCTTGTGCATTCATCCATAAGGCTACGGATAATGATAGAACGGAAAGCACTTTCTTCTTCATAAGGGTACAAATTTTCGACAAATATAAAACTTTATTTAGACTCATTAAAAATAAATATATATTTTTGTGGAATAATTCTAAATAAAAATAATCTCATGAAATTAAAATTACTTTTAGGAACTCTGATGTTTACAGCCTTAACAGCGAATGCTCAGGTATCTAACATCAATGAAAATTTCAATAATTTCACCGCAGGGAATACTACTTTCCCTCAGTTTGGATGGTCTGCCATTGTTGCTCCAATAACCGGTGAGTTTCCTCCTGTACCTCCAAGAATGATTGTAGCAGGCGATTCTAACAGATTCATTCAGTCGTACGCAGGAAATAATGCGACAGGATCTTCATACCTGATTTCACCACAGATTGAAGTTCCGACCGGAAATAAAACATTAACTTTTGATACTACTTTGGTATCTCCATCTCCTGGTCCGGGAAGTATCCAGATAGGAGTAGCATCCAATCCTGCAGACATGTCAACTTTTGTTCCTGTAGGAAGTCCTATCAATGTATCCGTTATTGGTACAGTTCAGAATATCAGCGTCAATATTCCGGCATCTGCAGGCTCATATCTAGTATTTAAATTTACTCCTACGGCAACGCACGTTGCAATTCAGGTTGATAATGTAGTTTACAACACGACCGCTTCTTTAGGGGTTTCGGACAACAATAAAGCAACAGAAAATTTCAGATTTGCCTTAAATTCTGATCAAAGTGCATTAGAATTCATCGTGAAGAAGGATCCTAAGAACATCCAGATCTATTCAGCAGCAGGACAAAAAGCAGCTGAAGGGAAACTGAACGGACAAAGATTTGATATCAGCACACTTCATAGCGGAGTATATTTCATGAGTATTGAAACTGCAGAAGGAAAAATTATCCAATCAAAATTTATTAAGAAATAAGGTTTATTAGACTATTATCAGCCTTTATAAAGCCGGTGGGATCACTTTCCTTCCGGCTTTTTTGGGTCTGATTTTTTGTATTCCCAATGCTGATTAAAATAAAAACACGATAAAAATCATGTTTTATTTAGACTGATTAAAAATAATTATATATTTTTGTGGAATCATTCTAAATAAGGATTTAAAAAATAAATTATGAAAACAAAACTATTATTGGCTTCAGTATTGGCATTGTCTGTTCAGCAGACTGTTTTGGCACAGACTGATGCACAGGGATACTCACAGGTAAATATGACAATGGGAAGCGGATATCAAAACAGAGTTTTTGTAAACCTTGCAGATGGTAATATGGTTTCCCAGCCTGCCAATACCTGGGATGTAGCTTTTTATAGAAATTCAAACTATGCATTTGGATCAAGAATAAATGATGCAAAAGATATTGAAGTATTTACTGCTTCAACTAATTTAGCAGACTGGGATAACATCAGTATCAGCAATGAAGCTTCATGGGGAGCACCTCTATACAACCCGGACCAAACTACTGACTGGAGCCAGGGAGCTTTTGAACAAGGGCCTGTAACATCTCCAAACCCTAATATCCCTTCGACAGGATGGGGAGTTTACAACCCGGTAAACCACCACATTCAGGGGAAAGCAATTTTTGTTTTAAAATATGCTTCAGGTACCTACATCAAGTTTGCCATTGAAGATGCTTTTGCAGGATATACTTTTAAATATTCAAAATGGAACGGTACTTCATGGGGAGCTACAGAAACAAGAACAATCGCTAACGGAACAGATGATTCATATTTCAATTATTTCTCATTTGATACAGGAGCAAAAGTTGCCAGTCTGGAGCCATCAAGAACGGCGTGGGATTTCGTATTTACTAAATATTATACTTTCTATATGGGAGTGCAGATGTATCCGCTTTCCGGAGCAATCCAGAGCCCGAACATCAAAGTGGCAATGGTACAACCGGAAACTCAGGCTACAACAGCTTATACAATCCCTGCCAGTGCAAGCTTCTCATCAGCTATCACAACTGTGGGACACTCATGGAAAGGCATCGGAACGGTAAAAAGTGATGTGGTATACTATGTAAAAAAAGGAAACGACTACTACAGAATGTACTTCACTACAAACGGTGGCGCCACTACAGGAAACATGTATTTCAAATACAAGAAGATTACTGAAACATTAGGTATTACCGAAGTTGGAAAAAAGGCGTCTTTCGGGATTTATCCTAACCCTGCAACGGCTGATAAAAAAGTAACGGTTCTTTTTGATGTTAAAGAAAAAGCAAGCAACAAAGGAAATGTAGAAGTCTATGATCTTACCGGTAAAAAAGTATATTCTGCTGAACTTAGCAATCAGGCAGGATTCTACAAGCAGGATCTGAACCTTTCTACGCTTACATCAGGAAATTACCTTGTGAAAATTACTTACGGAGGGCATTCGGAAACGAAAAAGCTTATCGTAAAATAAATATTTTATTTTAATACTTTCTATTTTTTCTAATAAAAAGGCGGTTTCAATAGTTTGAAACCGCCTTTTATTCTTAAAGGAAACTAAAAACATTTAAATCTTTAAATTCTTAAATCTTTAAATATTAAAAGATTAATATATCTTAAATCCTTTGTAAACTTCTGCTGAGCTCTCCATGATTTTGGAAGCGTCCTTACGGAAGTTTAAAAGGTGGTCCTGGCCATTATGCCTGTTGTGGTGCTCTACACTTTCCCAAAGCTCAATCAGGAAGAAAGTTCCTTTATTATCTTTATCTTCAATAAGGTCATACTGCAGACAGCCTTCTTCTTTTCTTGTTTCTTTCACAAGGTTCTGAAACAGCTCTACAGCATCCATCAGATAATTTTCATTAAACTTAAAAAGTGCAATGATATGTAAATTCATGTTCTAATATTTAGTGATGTAAAAGTAAAATATTTTCAAAACCGAATATCTTTTTATACCCTTTATTTTTCAATACAAGGCATAATTTTTAATTAAAAACTGATTTATAAATAGTTATAGAACTCATCACAATCACCAATGTTCCAATAATCACAAACATTTTCTTCACAGGAAGCTTTGCAGTAAGCATAGCTGAAAAAGGTGCCGTAATAATTCCTCCTATCAAAAGACCCAGAATAATATTCCAGTGCTGGATTCCCAGGGTAAAGAAAAAGGTAACGGCAGCTGTAATCGTAAGGATAAATTTAGCTACGGTAGAGCTTCCTACGGCAAATCTTGGGGTAAAAGCATTTTTAATCAAGGTTCCGGTTACCAGAGGTCCCCATCCTCCACCGGCAAAAGAGTCTATAAACCCTCCTATCACTCCCAGTCTGGTAAGGTTGGTTTTCCTTTTCAGTGCTTTGCTTTGTTTTTCTTTAAAAGCATTTGATAAAATCTGAATCCCCAGGTACAGAGTGTAAAAAGCGATCAGTGTTTTGGTGATTTTCGCATAATATTCTCCAAGATAAGTAAGACTTACTGCACCAATGACAGCCCCGATAACTGCCGGCACTGCAAGTTTCTTCACTAAACTCTTACTGACATTTTTCAATCTGATATGGCTGATACTTCCCGCAGCCGTTGTAAAGCTTTCTGCTGAATGAATACTCGCACTTACAATATGGGGTGGAATATTCAGAAGCATAAGTGTGGTAGTACAGATCACTCCATACCCCATTCCCATTGACCCTGCTACAACTTCTGCAAAAACTCCTACCAAAAGCATCCAGTAAAAAATATAATTATCTTTTGCTAAGATGGCCAGAAGTTCATCCAGATATCCCAGTTCATACATTGAAAAAACAGCAATAGATATAATAACAGCCGTCACAAAAAGGACATTAAGCCTAACCTGAATTTTTCTTGAAATCACCATATCACAAAATCATTTTAGGGTATACTACTTCATTATCAAAATCATCAAGAATATAGACCTTCAACGATTGTCTGTTATTCGCATTCCTGCAAATAGATTTTTTCCCGAAAAAAAGGTGTGCAACAGTTTTATCCGCTGCTGTATTGAGGGGTGTAAGCTTTTGTAATAGGTGCGCTTCTTCTTTTGAAATCATAATTTCTTCCTTTGAAGTATTGCAAATATCTGATAAAAATATTTACCCTACAAAAAAAGTAGACTATTAATTCAAAAAAAAGGACCAGGTCAGTCGACCAGATCCATTAAAGTTTTTTTCTCAAGAATATTCAGTGAAGCATCCCGAACCTCTATCAGTACATCATGAAGTCCGCAGTGATCTTCATTGCAGTCGGCACATTTTTCATAAAAATTAAGACTTACACAAGGAAGCATTGCAATAGGACCGTTTACAAGACGAATGATCTTGGCCAGTTTCACATTCTCAGGTTTTTCTTTCAGAAAATATCCTCCACCCTTTCCTTTTTTACTGTCAAGAATTTCCGCTTTTTTTAATTCAAGCAGAATATTTTCCAAAAACTTTAAAGGAATTTTTTTGTGTTCCGCAATTTCGGAAATAAGAATTGGGCCTTCATTTCTTTTTTCTACAAGATATGAAAGTGCCTTAAACGCATATTGAGATTTTTTTGAAAGCATTACAGCAAAAATAAGAAAATTGTTTAACATTTGAAAAAGGCAGATAAGGTGGACAGATAAATCTGTAAATTTGAGTTTTACTCTACGTATTTTTGCGTACCCGTCTTATCCGTAATTTTACGGATTCAGTACCACATTTTTGCCTTTCTCCTATTAAATCATTATGTTTGCTGTATGTTCAGTAAACAAGAAGCACAGCAGTTAAAAAAGGAATTTTGGACAGCTTTTGGAAGATCATTTCCCAGAAAATGGATTCTTTATGATACTAAAATAAAGGATATGGCATTTAAATTTTCTGCCGACAATAAAAAAGCAGAAGTTTCTCTGGATATCGAAATGAAAGATGAGATCTTCCGAAATGCCTACTACGAAAAGATCTGGTCACTGGAAGATATTTTAAAGGATTTCACTGGAGATTTTCACAAAGAAGAATATTTCACCCTTGAAAACGGTAAGATTATCAGCAGAATATGGATTGAAAAACATGGTGTTTCCATTTTTAATAAAAATACGTGGCAAGAAATTTTTGAATTTTTTGTGGACAAAATGGACGGTTTTGAACGCTTTTACTATGAATATGAGGATTTTATAAAGGATATATAAAATACTTACGAAATAAATACTATTTTACACTTCAGGCTTAGATAAAAAAGAAAACTTATCTTTGCGATACCACTTAAACTAATAGATGAAACTAAATAACGTGATTAAAAATGAGAAAAGTGTACAAAAACATTTTTGGAGAAATCATCTCTAAAAGTAAAGCTGTGAAGCTAAACGAATATCATCTGTATTATTATGAGGAAGGTTCCGGTTTCTTGAAAGAAATTGAATTCATCAACGAAGACAGTGTTTACAACATCAATTATTTTCTAAGTGACGAAGAAGACGAAGCACAGGTAGTAGATTATCTTAAGGAAAAATCTGACTTTTTTGATATTGAAAAAAAAGAAACTACCGACGGCTTTATTATTTCTACCAATAAATTGTATTCCTTATCCGTAGATGAGCTGCCCTTAATTTCTAAAACCGTTTTCAAAACGGACGACCCTGAAAACTTCATCTGTTCCCAGGTCATCGATAACGAAACCCATAAACCACAGCTCGAAAGAACCATAAAATGCTGGTACACTCAGGATGAGAAGGGTGAAAAATATGCCGCTATAGAATGCAGTTACCAGGAGGACGGAAAACTGGAACTGGCTGTAGACAAAACTCCTGATCCCGACCACGAAGAAAATTGGGTTCATTATGATTATGATACTTTCCAGGACCTTCAGACTCAGATCCCGACTGATATCAGCTATTACAGAACTGCTGCCTTACTTCCAAAAGAAGCCTATCAGCAATAACTTAAATACCAATCTGCTCGATATCTCTAATATCTTTAGATATAAAGATAGATGATCGGTTATACAGAATTTCTTTAGTAATTTCAGTGACGGGCTTTTCATCACTCCAATAAGTGGTTACATCTTACAGCTATTATAGAAAAATAAAATAGTGACTGTTTCAGGATTGAAACAGTCTTTTTCTTTTTTAATCTCCTCAATCTGTAACAAAACTACTTTATCAAGTGTCTTATTATTAAAAACATATGGGAAGGATTTTATTATTAATGATAACTTCATGGATGTTTACATCATGTCATTCGATGAAAGAAGTTCGTCTTGTTAATCATGATGTCAAAGATTCTTTGAATGTGGCTGTCAACAAAATATACGAGCAAGGTCTATTCAACGGGTTTGCCGTTTCTGTGGTAAATGAAAAGTCGACTTTATATCAAAAGGGATTTGGCTTTTCAGACGTAAAAGAAAAAAAACTCTATACTGAAAACACGATACAGAATATTGCGTCCGTTTCCAAAACATTTGTTGGAATTGCTCTTCTGAAAGCTCAGGAGCTCGGAAAATTGAATCTGGACGATCCTGTTCAAAAATATTTACCCTTTAAAATAGTTAATCCTCATTTCCCTCAAACCCCAATTACCATTCGCCAGCTGGCAACCCATACTTCTTCTATTCTTGACAACGAATTTTACGTATCTAAAAATTACTTTCTGAAACCTGATCAGGATTTGAATGGATTAAAACTTAATTTTGATGATGAGCAGGTATTCAATCCTACAGATTCTATCATTTCTATGCCTGTATTTCTAGAAAATGTGCTGGCAGAAAACGGAAAGTGGAATAAAAACAGTTTCTCCGCCTATAAACCGGGATCAATTTATGAATATTCCAATGTAGGAACTGCTCTTGCAGCCTTTATTATTGAAAAAGCGACCGGGCAACCCTTCAATAATTTCACAAAAGAATATATCCTGAAACCTCTACAGATGAAAGACTCAGGATGGTCTTTTGAAGAAGTAAAGTTTTCAAAATTCTCCAGGCTGTATGAAAACCCCGAAACGCCTCTTCCCTATTATCAATCTGCAACATATCCTGACGGCGGGTTTATTACGAGTATCAACGACCTGAGTAAGTATTTAACCGAACTTATCAAAGGTTACAATGGAAAAGGAACAATCCTGACTCAAAAAAGCTATAAAGAATATTTTACGCCCCAACTTACAGCTTCCAATTTTACGGAACGGAATGATAAAAATCCTTACAGTGAATCTTATAATGTAGGAATATTCATGGGATTTGGATATACAGGATATATTGGTCATACAGGAGGTGATCCTGGAGTAATGTCTATGCTGTTTTTTGATCCTAAAAATAATCTGGGAAGGATTATGATCTTCAACACGAACTTCTCAGACAAAAAAGGAAATGATGCTTTTTATGGAATCTGGAATGTACTGGAGAAGTATCAAAAGAAACTATAGACCAAGTTACAATTGATGATTACCAACAACTCTGCGAACAGTTATTCTGTTTCACTGGCTTATTAAAACAGAAAAATAAACAGTACGGTTATCGTATGTTATAAGATCAGGCTTCTGCCGAATTTTCTTCAGGAGTTATTAAATTGCTTCTAAGCAGGATTATTATAATAAAAAAGTCCGGAAGAAGATTCTTCCGGACTTTTTATATTTTATCCAAATTTCTTTTTCCTCAGCCAGAAGAATAATCCTCCGATAAGGCCGATAATCGCCAGTGGAAGCAGTAAATTCAGCCACTGCCATGTGGATTTTTCTTCAGTGATTCTTTGTCTGTCAAGAAGTCTTTCTTCTATATTTCTGTTTCTAAGCTCCATCAGATTGCTGTCATCCAGCAAATAATCCAGAGCATTTCTAAGGAACTGTTCGTTTCCAAACTGTTCGTTCGTCAACAGGTCAACTCCTAACGGAAGCGGTTTTCCTTTGATCACCTTATTTCTTCCTACATCACCGTCTGCAATAACGATCATTTTATTTTCCGGGCTGGATGCTTTGAATCCCGGGTAAGATTTTCTTTCAATTCTTGATGCATACGCAGAATTAAATTTCCCTTCCAATGCTACCGCAAAGATTTTCGGTGTACTTGGTTTTTCCATTTGTCCAAGACTGTCTACACTTGCAATTTCTTTCAGATCTACATAGTTTGGAACCTGTTTCAACAATGTTCTTTCGCTGGATTCAAAAAGGACTTTTGTTTTGATATTTTTTCTTCCTCCTAAAGTATCAATAGAAGTCGGGAATTCAAATTTTACAGGGTTGATATTTTTTGTAACCGGATTATTATTTTCGGCAATTCCAAGCGGGTAATAAGGCCAAGGCAGGCTTGTGTACTGAGGATTTCCACTCACTTCTCCTGTAACCAGTCTTAACAGGGCAAACTTCTTAACGTCTTTAACCAAAGCGGGATTAATTCTCAGCCCATAATTGAAAAAGAAGTCTGTCATGTTGATATCTACCGGGAAAGGCATTACTTTTTTGGATCTTGTTAAGGTATCCATTTCAGCATTTACCGCATCAATCATCCAAAGTGTTTTTCCTCCGTTCATGATGTATTGGTCAAGAATTACTTTTTCATTATCTGTAAAAGCTTTTCTTGGTTTTGCAATCACCAAAGCGCTCATCTGCTTCAATAACGGGATATCTTCTATTGAAAGTTCTGTCTGATTTTTAGGAATAATTGGCCCTGCATCATAGTTTTCCATTGCCAGCTGTACAAACCCCTGGAACTCGTCAGGATTTAGCTCATCATGATTGACCAGGATTCCGATTTTCTTTCTCTTGGCTGCTGCAATATTTTTAATGTTGGAAACAAGGTTATATTCCAGTCCTTCGATAGATCTTGTCAGCTGCTGATCGGCATCAATTCCTGCCTGCTGTACTACCAGCGGTATAGAAACTCCGTCATTTCCATGTTTGATCACAGCGTATGGGAAAAGGGTGATCTGTGAAATCTTTCCGTCTTTCACATCCGGAAGAATAGATGGCTGCATCCCCATGGCCATCAGGGTGTCCTGAGACATTTTTGTTTTGATCGGATCGATGAATTTAAAATCAATCTTTGGATTAATTTTTCTGAATTCTTCCAGCATAAATTTCGTTTCGCTCTGAAGCTGTTTGAAACTTGCCGGGAAATCTCCTTCCAGATACACTTCAACAGTCAGAGGCTTTTTAACAGACTCCAGCACTTTGATTGTGTTATCAGAAAGCGTATATCTTTTTTCTTTGGTTAAGTCTAATCTGATTCCTGAATAGGTCAGGATAATTACCAATGGAACAATTGCAAATAAGAATATTCCCAGTGGAGATTTAGCATTGATCTTCTTCATAATTCTACTTCTTTTTGTTTATAAAATGATTGGACAATACTAATGAAGCACCAATGACAAGAACAAAATACGCTATATCTTTAAAATCAATAAGCCCTCTTGTAAAGCCTAAGAAATGCTGATAGAAACCAATATTCTGAAGAATAAAATCTGCTCCTCCCAAAAGTTTATAGCTTGCCAGCTGTTCGATTCCGAAATACATGATAAAGCACATGAAAACGCCTAACAGATAAGCCATAATCTGATTCTGTGACAGTGAAGAAGCCAGAATTCCCACTGCAGCAAATGCCGCAATTAAAATAATCAGGCCAAAGTAACTCCCGAAAGTCATTCCAAGGTCTATATTTCCTGCAGGAACTCCCAGCACATATACTGTATAAAGGTAAATCAGTGAAGGAATAAGGCATAGAATCCCAACAATCCATACGGAAAGGAATTTTCCAGCTACCAGCTCTGAAACTTTTAACGGCTGTGAAAAAAGCCAGTTTAATGTTCCCGTTTGCTGTTCTTCTGCAAAAGTTTTCATAGAAAGGGCCGGAATGATAAACATGAGCAGCCATGGAACCAATACGAAATAACTCTGAAGCGAGGCCATTCCGATCTCAAAAATATTAGAATCGTTGTCGAAAAAGAACAGGAAAAGAGTAGCTATCAAACTGAAAGCAGCAATAATCACCCATGCGCTCCAGTTTCCAAAGTAACTCCAAAGTTCTTTCTTTAAAATTGCAATCATAGTTTTTTTGTAAGATGTAAAAAGGATGAATATTCTCAGACATGCACCCTACTCCACAATTATTTGTTTTTTTTATTTTTATTAACCAGTTTCACTGTCATCATGATCAGAAATACAAGAACGAAAAATCCTGCAATTAATTGCCACCAGTATTCGATCACCATTGATTTTAAAATAACGGTAAATACCACCAGAAACAGAATGAATGTCGCAATTTCATTAGCCTGTCTCAGTTTTATATTGGCCGTTGGCAGTGTATTTCCATTCAACGTCTTCAAATGAAGCACTTTTTTCCAGCACCAGTAATGGTAAATGGCAAGTCCGATCAGGAAGGTAAGCTTTAAGTGAAACCATCCCATTTTCATCAGCCCCGGATTTAAAAAGATCATGACCAATCCGCATACTGCCATGATTACCCCCGCAGGAACAGTGATAATATTCCACAGTCTTCTGGCCATAAAGGTGTACTGCTCTCTCAGAATTTTCTTCTTTTCTTCAGGAAATTCGTCGGTATCCTTATAGTAAACGAAAATCCTCACGAGATAAAAAATTCCCGCAAAGTAGCTTACCATAAAAATAATGTGCAGCGCTTTGATTATTGTATAAAGCATTCAGAAAAAATTAACAGCAAAGATAAGCTTATTATATAATTGTTAAAAATAAATTTCTTTTGATCAGGAAAATATAAGTAAAACGGATTTCTATAAAAAATAGTTCGGCTCGGGGCAGCAAAGCTGCCCGAGCCGAACATTATATTTTCATTGTTTTAATCAACTCAATGATTAAGAAATCACGCCTAATTCTTTTCCAACTTTTTCAAAAGCAGCAATCGCTTTATCCAGATGTTCTTTAGTATGAGCAGCAGATAACTGTACTCTGATTCTCGCTTTTCCTTTCGGTACTACAGGATAGAAGAATCCGATGACGTAAATCCCTTCATCCATAAGCTTTTCAGCCATTTTCTGAGAAAGAGGTGCATCATAAAGCATTACCGGAACAATCGCAGCATCTCCGTCCGGAATATCAAAACCTTTCGCTTTCATTTCCGTTCTGAAGTATTCTGCATTTTCCATTACCTGATCACGAAGAGTTGTATCATCAGAAATCATATCCAATACTCTCAATGCAGCTCCTACAATTCCGGGTGCTAAAGAGTTGGAGAATAAATAAGGTCTGGAACGCTGTCTCAGCATATCAATGATCTCTTTTTTACCGGAAGTAAATCCTCCCAAAGCACCTCCTAAAGCTTTTCCTAATGTAGAAGTGATGATATCTACTCTACCCATTACCTCATTCGCTTCGTGAGTTCCACGGCCGGTTTTTCCGATGAAACCTGTTGCATGAGAATCATCTACCATTACCAAAGCATCATATTTGTCAGCAAGGTCACATACTCCCTTTAAGTCTGCAACAATACCGTCCATTGAGAATACTCCGTCTGTTACAATTATTTTGAAACGGTGGTTCTTTTCAGAAGCAGCGATTAACTGAGCTTCCAGATCCGCCATATTATTGTTTTTATATCTGTATCTCGCTGCTTTACAAAGACGAACACCATCAATGATAGAAGCATGGTTCAGTTCATCTGAAATAATAGCATCTTCTTCTGTAAACAATGGTTCAAAAACACCACCATTTGCATCAAATGCCGCTGCATAGAGGATAGTATCTTCAAGACCTAAAAAGTCAGCAATCTTTTTCTCCAAATCCTTGTGAATATCCTGTGTTCCGCAGATGAAACGTACCGATGACATCCCATATCCATGAGATTGAATCATTTCCTGAGACGCTTTCATTACTTCCGGATTGTTGGATAATCCCAGATAATTATTCGCACAGAAGTTCAAAAGCTTTTTTCCGTTAGCTTCTATTTCTGCACTTTGCTGAGAAGTGATGATTCTTTCTCTTTTGTAAAGTCCGTCATTCTCAATATTCTGAAGTTCATTCTGTAAATGTTGAAGGTATTTTTCAGAGATCATTTTTAGTAATTTTTTAGATGTGCTAATTTACTAAAAAGGCAGTAAAATAAAACCTTTTATATGTTTAATTCTAAAAAATCAATTCTGCTTTCAGTTTTAACATTATTAGTCTATAAATTTAGTAGGATAATAATTATATTTGTTTAAAATTTGAGAGCATGAGATTAAAGCCGGTACAAAAAATAAAGACAATCAATTCAGAAACCTTTATTAATAACCATATGAAGCCGAGAATTCCAATTATTATCGAAGAGTTTATACATCCGGAAAGCCCTGCCTTCAAAAAGTGGAATTATGAGTATTTCAAAGAAATCGCAGGGGATCATAAAGTAAATGTTTACGGCAGTGAACTTGATTCCCTCGACAGAGTGGCAAGTGATCCTATAGCCCAAAGCACATTTTCAGAATATCTTGATCTTATACAGTCTGCTCCTACTGAACACCGACTTTTTTTATTTAATTTATTAAAAATAAAGCCTGAGCTTAAGAATGATATTATCTACAATGATGTTACGAATGGTAAAATACTAAAATGGCTGCCTTTTATGTTTTTCGGAGGTGAAGGTTCTGTCACCAGAAATCATATTGATATTGATATGTCCCATGTTTTCATTACTCAGTTCCAGGGAATCAAAAGAATCTGGCTCTTTCCCTGGGAACAGTCTGATATCATGTATAAGCTGCCTTATAATTTCCACAGTCTTGCCCAAATAAAAAATCCAGACTACAGAAAATATCCAGCATTACTCTATTTAAACGGTTATGAAGCAGTGATTCATCCTGGTGAAACACTTTATATTCCTTCCGGATGGTGGCATTATATTCAGTATGATACAGAAGGATATTCTATATCAGTAAGGGCGCTTCCGTCAAGTCCTCTTGAAAAATGGAGAGGTTTCAAAAACCTGGTCATCACAAGACATTTTGATAACCTCATGCGTAAACTATTCAAAGAAAAATGGTTTGAGTACAAAGTAAAGATAGCCCGTAAACGAGGTGCAAAGGCTGCCAGAAAACAAAGAAGCTTTCAGATCTGAAAGCTTCCTGTTATGTTATCATCAATAATAAGTAAAAGAACTTATTGATATTTTACCGTGTTTAATTTTAATGCTTAATAAATTTGATGCTCTTTTCATCAATCGTAATGAAGTAAGTTCCTGGAACCAATTCTGAAATCCCAATCGCTTTACCTGGCTGATAAGTTCCTTTTCCTACCAGTTTCCCATCTACCGCATGAATGGTAAAATCTGCTGTTCTGTTAATTCCTTTCAGGTTAATTTCATTTTTAGCAGGATTGGGATATAGACCAAATCCTTCCTTCTCAACGGAAGAAACACTTAAAGTATTATCCTGGGTAACGGTAGAGTTTTTCTCCAGAATCTGGTACTCATAATTGAACTGAACACTAGCAATGGGAAATGTTACAGATTCTAAAAAACTTTGGTTATTTGAAGTATTGTTCAGGACCAGATAAGCAGTTTGTCCTGAAGTTCCGGTTACTTTTATAGGTAAAGGCATTTCAAAAAAGCTTACGTTAGAACTGCTTTGTGTCTGAGAAACTTTAAATAAAGCCTGATTACCGCCCTGCATCCATTTTATAGTATATGTGGGATATCCTTCCCCATACACCCAGTCGTTAAAAAATTCCGTAAAATCTGTCCCGGTAGACTGAAGCAAAGAAGCATTAAAATCAGCGGTACGTGCATAGCTGTAGGCTAAATTCGGTCTTGCGTGATAATCTTTAAGCGCCTGATAAAAAACGGCATCTCCTAAAATCCACTTCAGCATTCTCAATACATATCCTCCTTTAGAATAAGACAGTCTGCTGTCAAATATTCTGTTGATACTTGAAAGTCCGGTATCTGGTACATACACTGTTCCTGTTGTACTTGCTGTAATATAATTGGATTGACCTTGCAGATAATTCATAAACTCCGTATTGGTCATCAAAAGTTTTTCATTGGCAAGATGTTCTCCGAAAGTAGCAAAACCTTCATTCAGCCAGATATCATTCCATGCACCACAAGTTACCTTATCTCCAAACCATTGGTGAGTAAGCTCATGGGCAATAAGCTGCTTGCTCCAGCCTCCCATAGAAGACATCGTCTGATGCTCCATTCCTCCTCCGTACATAAATTCCATGTGTCCGTATTTTTCATTTCGGAAAGGATAAGAACCAAAGTATGTTTCAAAAGTATTCATCACCTGCTTCGTCCATTCAATATTATTCAGGCTGGTTTGATTTGAATTGGTGGAAGGATAAATATAGTTCACAAAAGGAAAAGGAGGGTTTCCGATGGTATCCGTAAGCTTAACAAAGTTGGTAATTGACAATGCGATCAGATAAGCTGGTGTAGGATACATCGTTCTCCAGAAAGTAAGCTTTGTTGATCCTGTAGGAAAAGTTTCGGACATTAGTTTCCCATTGGCAGCTACACTGTAATTGGATGGTGTTGTAATTTTAAAATCAAATCTTTCAATTTTATCATTTAAACTTTGTTTTGTCGGAAACCAGTCCTGTGCGCCATAAGGTTCATTCAACGTTGAAAGTACCGGAGTTCCGCCCTGCGTAGCTGTTGTGAAGGCTCCATTGGCACTTGGTGGCATTCCTGAGTAATGAATAGTCAGAGAGTCCAGTGTATTGGCAGTGACCGGAGTTTGAAAATCAATTTTCACTTCGTTGGAAGGAAGCTGTTGGAAAACAAGATTGTTACCGTGATATTTAACCTGAGAAACCGTTAAAGAAGTCGTCAGATCAAAATAAATACTTCCCATATTCTGAGTAGGCTTAAAATGAGAAGTTACCGATCCGGAAATATTGTTGGAAGCCGGGTTGAGCGTAACATCCATTCTTTGATACTGTAAATCGTAATTCAGAGTATTGGGATTCGTATTCCCGATATTCATTTTTTGCGTAAAGGATTTTTTCTCTTTTTCGATCAATCCTTTCATATCGATGTTTTGCTCATGCTTCTGGCCATAAAATTGCTGGGAAATTAAAAATCCCAACACCAAAAGGTACAATTTTGTCATGTTTAGAAAAATTTAATCAAATATAAAAAAAAACCTTTTAATCAATGATTAAAAGGCTGTTATAATATATAAAATAAAAAAAAATTAAAGATCTAGTGCAGGTTCAAGAATTTTCTCCATTCTCTTTTTCACCATATCTACCGACCCGGCATAGTTATTCACCATTAAGGAGAACACCAATGTTTTCCCGGAATTTGTCTTCAGATAGCCTGCTAATGTTTTTACTTTATTCAGCGTTCCTGTTTTGGCAAAAACCTGTCCGTTACCTTCCCCGATGAACATTCTTTTTAAAGTTCCGGATTGTCCTCCTATTGGTAAAGAAGTCAGGTAAGATCTATAATATTTTTGATCCATCAAAGAAGTAAGAAACTTCACCTGCGAAATTGGAGTTACGTTGTTACTTCTTGAAAGCCCGCTTCCATCCATATAATTAAGACCAATCATATCGAAACCGGCATCTTTCAGATGGCCCGTTACCACAATTCTTCCTGATTCTGAAGTCTGGTCACCCAGTTTCTGATAACCAACTGTTCTTAGCAACGCTTCTGCCAATGAATTATCACTGTGCTGATTGGTATAATAAATAATATCACCTAAAGTTGGAGATTTATAAGCTGAAAGCATTTTTCTTCCTTCCGGCTCTGCATCTGTCATTTTCGGACTTACTTTTCCGGTTACAGGAATTCCGCTTTTTACCAATGTGGTTCTGAAAGAGTTCGCAAGGTATGCCGGAGCATCAGGAAGTTTGGTTGTTAAAGCTCCATTTCCCTCATATTTATCAGCATACACCATCTGATGAGCATAAGGAGAAACATAGAAAAACTTCTTCTCTGTTGAGAAACCTCCTTTTTTAACAATCAGTTTTTCGTTAGCAGGGTTGATATCACGGGTACTTCCTGCAGGCAAATAATAATTATTGTTTTCCAGCCATACAACATTTTCCGGAAGCACTGAAATATTGCCTTTGAAAAGCGCTGTCTGAATGATAATATCACCATTTACCTTTTTGATTCCCTCTCTTGAAACTCCGCCTACGAAATCTGAAATGATATCTCTGTAAGATGATGCACCTGCTTTGTTTGTTCCCAACGAAGGGTCACCGCTTCCTATTACATAAAGATTTCCATTTAAAACTCCATTTTCATCTATAGTTCCTGAATACTCAAGCTGAGTCATCCAACGGTAGTTTTCACCCAGCAGGTTTAATGCTGTTTCCGTCGTAAGCAGCTTTGTAGTAGAGGCAGGTACTAAAGGAGTATTTTCATTGTACGAAGAGATTACCTTCTTCGTTTTCGGATCGTACACTACGAATCCCCAGCTTGCATTTTTCAGCACAGGATCCGCCATCATTGTGTTTACATTAATATCTACAAGTTCTTTTGCTGACAACACAGTTTTCTCCACCATCGTACTCACGGGTGAAGGCAGGTTTAAACTGCTTTTCTGATTGTCATAATTCTGAGAATAAAGAACGGTAGAAACGGTAGATTGAGCCAGGAAAAGACCAGAAGCCAACACCGCCGCACTTGAAATATATTTTCTGAAATTTACCATCTATCTTCTTTTTGTTCTATAGCTTTGACTCTATAAAAAATGACAGGTTAAATCATTCAATTAAAAAGCCAAACACTTAATCAACGTCCAAAAGTAGAAATTATTGTTATACAACAGGTCACCAGCGTCTTATAAAAGAGTGTAAAGTTTGTTAAAAATTGTTAAAAATCTACAAAAACATCTTTTTTAATACTTTGATATGCAGTAATTTCGTCAAATTCTTTTAAACTTATCAAAACCAGGTTTTTAAATTTCTCATAGTTTTTCCCACGGGGAAGCTTAAGCATAATCTGGAACTGATACAGATTATTCAGTCTTGCAATCTGGGCTCTTTCAGGGCCTAAAACACAATCTTCCGGAAGATATTTTCTGAGGATAGAACCCAGAAACTGAGAGGCACGGTCTACTTTATCCTCCTTTCTGTGCTTCATTTCAATCATAATCAGCTTGGTAAACGGCGGATAATGGAACTTCTGGCGTTCAGTAAGGATGTATTTATAGATCTTCGCAGGATTATTCATTTTAATCAACTGGAATACAGAATGATCAGGATTGAAGGTCTGAATGAGAATTTTTCCTTTTCCGGAAACCCTTCCGGCTCTTCCTGAAACCTGTGTGATCAGCTGATAGGCTCTTTCTTCTGCTCTGAAATCCTGTACATATAATAAGGAATCTGCTTTTGGAATTGTAACGAGTTCAATATGATCAAAATCAAGTCCTTTGGAAATCATTTGTGTCCCTACGATGATATCTGTTTCTCCATCTTCAATCTTTTCATACAGCTTCTCGTAGGCAAATTTCTTACGCATAGAATCCACATCCATTCTGTCTACTTCATTTTCAGGGAACAGTTTGGAAACCTCCTCATGAATCTGCTCTACCCCTACTCCTCTTTCGTTCAGCTTTTCAGAATTGCATTTCGGACAGGTTCTTGGTTTTGAAGCTCTTTGTCCGCAGTAATGGCATTTCATTTCATTGGCAGCCTTGTGATAAGTCATTACCACATCACAATTGGAGCAGTAATTGACATAGCCACAGCTCTCACATTCTATTACATTGGAATAGCCACGACGGTTGTGCAGGACAATTGCCTGTTTTTTTTCATCCACTGTCTTCTTAATTTCTTCAACAAGCTTCAGAGAGAAATTTCCGGAAACGTTTTTAGATTCTAGGGCTTCTTTGAAATTGATTAGTTCATATTCCGGCAGACTCACATTCCCAAATCTTTCATTCAGGAAAATATATTTCATTTTGTCTTTTCGTGCTCTGTAATAGCTTTCAACGGAAGGTGTAGCAGATCCCAGGATCACTCCCGCATTGTAAAATCCTCCCAAAACCAATGACGCATCTTTAGCGTTGAAATAAGGGGTTACTTCTCTTGGTCTGTAGGCAGAATCATGCTCTTCATCTACTACAATAAGTCCCAGATTCTGATAAGGCAGAAACAAAGCATTTCGGGTCCCTATCAGAATACGGACATCATTCTGCTTAATTCTTCTCCAAACCTCTACCCTTTCGAAATCAGTCAGTTTCTGATGATAAAATCCTAGCTGGCGACCGTATTTTTTTTCTAATCTCTGCGTAATTTGTTTGGTCAGGGAAATTTCAGGAAGTAAAAACAAAACATTCTTTCCCTCTTGAATACATTCTTCAATTTTTTCTAAATAAATATGTGTTTTCCCAGATGAAGTTACCCCGTGAAGCAGTACATTTTTTCCTTCTTGAAACGCTTCATCGATCTCAGATTTAGCAATTCTCTGCTGTTCTGAAAGCTCTTCCAGTTCTTCAATTTCTCCTTCATAGCTTTCAATTCTGTCTTTCTGCATGTAATATTCCTCCACAAGACCTTTATCCGCTAAAGGCTTGAAGTGTGAACTTCCGAAATAACCGTCCTCAAACAGTTCGGATTTTTTGATAGGAGCATCAGAATTTTCCGTTTGCTTTTCTAAAATAAGAAGGAACAGGTCTTTCTGCTTTTGAGCTCTGTTTAGCTTTAAAAGTACGTCCGTAAGGTTCTGATTAGCCAAAACCTCATCCTTAATTCTCACGTAAGCTACTTCTTTAGCTTTATATTTTTCAGCAATTTTTTCATCAATCTCAATATACTGAAGGTCAATCAACGAATTGATGGTCTTGATGATATCTTTTTTAGGAATAAAAGCTTCAATATCCGTCAGGTTGATCAGCTGTCGTACTTCAAGTGCCTGAATAAGGTACATTTCGTTGACATCCAAATTTTCAAAATCAACCACTACCCCTGGTCTTAATTTTAAATAGGTTTCACTCTCCAGCTTTAATGAAGAAGGAAATGAAAACCTGTAGATTTCTCCCAGACTGCACATATAGTATTCCGATAACCAATTCCAGAAATCAATCTGCTCTTGAGGCATAATCGGCTTATCATCCAGCATGCTGATGACTTCCTTTGCTACAAAGTTTTCCGGTGCCTTGTCATGAAGTTCAAATACAAGTCCTGTATAAATTTTCTTTCCCCCAAACGGTACCAGAACACGCATTCCGGCCTGAATTTCGGACATCATTTCTTCGGGAACTTTATAAGTGAAAGATCCTTTGAGGTTCAGTGGTAAAACAATTTGAGCGTATTGCAATGGAAATATTTAAAATGTAAAATTAGATTTTTCCTGAGAGAACTGCAACTTTGTGGAGATTCTTTCGTGTTCCTTTAATAGACCTTAGAAATTCTATTTCAGAATTACAGAGTGTATTCTCACCTTTCATTTTATCATTCCGCAGGAATCCCGACATTTCAGTATTTCTAAATCCTCTTGATATCGAATAAAGCAGATTGGATTCCTGCGGAATGACAAATAATACGCATAAAACCGATATCAATTGACAGTATTGAGAAAGAGCCATCTTATCGTTAAAAAAGAAGTTCGGCCATTTCATACCAAAAAGCAGAAGTAAAAAATCCAACAATAATACTGATACCAATGATCAGGTTGGTCAGTTTTGTATTGAGTCTGAACTGTTCTGCGATGATACTGGAGGTAACCAGCGTAGGCATTGCCGCTTCAAATACGGTAATTTTAGCCACATCTCCTTTTATTCCGAATAATAAAGCCATTCCCAGCACTATTGCGGGGGCCAGAATAAGCTTATAAAGCATTGACATCGACATCTGCGGAATCAGTTTTCTCCATCCGTTAAATTTCAGCTGCAGTCCCACTGAAAACAGGGCTAATGGACTTACCGTAGCCGCAAGCTTATCAAAGAATGGTTCTGCAACGGTAAAGTCAATAAACCGTGACAATACCAAAGCAGAAATACAGCCTATTAATGGTGGAAATGTAATGAGCCTTTTTAAAATAAAAACTGCACTTACCTTTCCTGTTCTACTTCCTCCTTTTACTGCAGCAATAATTCCAAGAGTAGAAAGAGCAAAGAACATGGTTTGGTCACAAATAATGGCAATACTCAGGAGCCCTTCTCCATAAAAAGCGCTGATTAAAGGAAATCCGATGAATGACGTATTGCTATAGCCGCTTGCCAGTTCTAAAGTACTTCTGGAACGCCTTGAATACCCTCGGCTCCTGCTATAAAACATCATAAAGAAGAAGCAGAACACAGAAATTAAAAATGTGGCTGCAATCGGAAACAACATTTCTGTTGTCCATTTTACTTTAGGCAGGTATTTAAACGAAACTGCCGGAAGAGCAAGATAAAGAATCCAGGTGTTGATACCTTTGTGGGCATCGGGGTGGATAGATTTTGTTGCTTTGAATATCATTCCTGCAATAATGCACACTGCAATCAGAACAAAATTTACCATAATTATAAAGAAATATGATACAAATTTACGGCTGATTTTTGAGTTGGAAAGGTAAAATTTATATTTTTTTGAGTACCATTCAGATATACCCCGGATGCAGAAAGGCTCTTCTTCATTGCTTATAAAGCCTTCACGGGTTTCCTTTTCACCAATTCAAAAGGCATATCTGTTTTTCTCATCAATTTCAATTCAAACCCCTAGCTATTATTTTTATAATAAATAACTATATTTTAAATAATTTTTATAATAACTGATTCTAACGGAAATTTGTACCATTAATAAGAGATAAAGTATTGCCTGAAAATAAATCAATAAAAAATATCTTTTAAAAATACGTCTGTAAAATTATAAAATAAGACTAATCATCTCATTTTTTTAATAACTAAAATTTTAAACAATGAATATTAATATTTTTAAAGAAGCAAGTATAGGCTCATTAAACCTTAAAAACAGAATCGCCATGGCGCCAATGACCAGAGCCAGAAATGAAGATGGAATTCCGAAAGACTTCAATGCTGAATATTATGCACAACGTGCTAGTACAGGACTAATCATTACAGAGGGTACAGCCATCTCTCCAACTTCAAAAGGAGTACTTCATATTCCCGGATTATATACAGATGAGCAGGTAGAAGGCTGGAAACTGGTGACCGATGCGGTACATCAAAAAGGAAGTAAGATTTTCACACAATTATGGCACGTGGGACGTGCTTCTCACGTAACGATCCAGCCGGACGGACAAGCTCCTGTTTCTTCTTCTGATATTCAGGCAGGTGAAACGCATGCATGGGGATATGATGAAAATGGAAAAGAAGGTTTTGTTATTAATTCCAAGCCACGGGCGTTGGCTACTGATGAAGTAAAACAGGTTGTTCAGGACTTCACTATAGCGGCTGTAAATGCTGTGAAAGCAGGTTTTGACGGAATTGAGCTTCATGGAGCCAACGGATATCTCATTGAGCAGTTTTTGAATCCGTTTGTCAATAACCGTAAGGATGAATATGGTGGAAGTATAGAAAACCGTTCACGATTTTTATTAGAGATCATAGATTCTGCTATTGCAGCAATTGGTGCTGATAAAGTAGCCATCCGCCTAACTCCATATGGTGGATTATATGAAATGCCTTATTACGATGAAATAGAAGCTACATACGAGTATTTAGCCAAAGAACTTTCCAAGAGGAATATCGTTTATGTTCATATCATGGATCAAAAATCCAGAGGAAGTTTTGCTTTACCGGATGATTTCATGAAGCGTTTCCGAAACTGGTATGATGGTGTAATCATCCTTGCCGGAGGAATGGACAGAGAAAAATCTGAAAAACTGATCAATGAAGGTGTGATTGATATTGCAGCATTCGGAGAGGCTTTTATTTCCAATCCTGATCTTGTGGAGCGCCTTGAAAACAACTGGGAACTCACCCCTCCAAAAAGAGAACTTCATTACGGACTTACCATGGAAGGGTATCTGGACTGGGACGTATACAATAAATAGCAATTAAATTATTTAGAAACAGATGTAAATGTTCAAAATAGAGTACATTCACAACAAATAATACCAAGATAACTAGAAATACGTACTCAATTATCTTCAAAAACTGCCGCAGGAAGCTTCCGCTGCTACAGGTAGAAAAGAGCTGTCCATTACGATAGCTCTTTTTATTTTTATGGATTATTCCGAATTAATATTCTGAAAATTATCTTTAGTCTTTCATCACATCCCAAAGACTCATTACTTCAATTTTCTCTAAAGGTTTTGAAAGGACAATTCTTTTTGAAGTTCCCGGTAACAGATCAAAGAAATTATCGCTGAAATGAGCATCTCCAATCAGATACGTATCTTTTGCCAAGGCATTTGTTGATATTTCAATTTCAGTGGGTGATATTTTTCTGATTTTAATCTCAGGCTTTGGGAGTTTTATATCTTTAGGCTTATTAAAAAAGAACAGCTTTTGAAATGCCATATCCTTTTCAGAACTGATCTTCAAAACAGCTTCGGAAAGATTAAACTGAGCCAATTCCGATTTACTGATGCTCCTAATCTTCTTACTGACATCAGCATGTACCACATCGGACTGATCGGCTTTCCAAAGTACTTTTCCCTTAAAATCAATTAATTCAAACTTTATATCTGTTTTTAATTCTTTCAACAGATCACTTATCAGATAAATGTCATAGTTTTTTTCGGTTTCTACAACTGATACCAATACAGGTTCAAAGCTTCTTTTAGCCTGATAATGGAAAGCTTTCCAGTTTCCAAGATAATCTATAGACGACCACGAAACTACGGGCCAGCAATCATTGAGCTGCCAATACAGCGTTCCCATATTGTAAGGTTTTGCACGGCGGTGGGCTTCTATTGCGATCTGCATTCCTCTTGCCTGCAATAGCTGTGAAACATAATTATATTGTATGAAATCCGCAGGAATTTTATAATCACGTTTCAGATATTCATTAATAATATCCCATCCACGGGCATGCTTTTCATGCGCTTTGATTGTTGAATTTTGCAGATTTAACTCTGAAGTTCCGGAAAACATGGATTTTGTAGTTTCAAGGCTGGGTGTCCCCTGAAAACCGTATTCAGACATGAAACGTCCTACTTTTTCGTCGTAAATTTCAAATGGCTGCTCACCCCACCAAACTCCCCAATAGTGAGAATCTCCTTCTGTAAGGCTTTCTTTATGTCCCCAGCCGATGGACGGCGAACTCGGCCAATATATATTTTTATCTGATTTCAGACTTTCTGACAATACATTGGGAATCACATCATGGAATAATTTTTTATAGTCTTTCCAAACCTGCAGCGAATCATTTTTTGAATATTTGAACTGTTTCTGATATCCCCAGTTGACAATAGCTTCATCAATTTCATTATTCCCACACCATAAAGCAATTGACGGATGATTCTGAAGTCTGCTCACCTGATCTTTTACTTCTTCTTTTACATTGTTTAAAAATGCCTCATCTGCAGGATAAAAACTTCCTGCAAACATAAAATCCTGCCATACTAAAATTCCGTTTTCATCGCATGCTTTGTAAAATTCATCATCTTCATAAATACCCCCGCCCCAGATACGGATCATATTCATATTTGCTTCTTTGGTATCTTTGATGAGTTTCCGGTATTTTTCTTTGGTCATTCTCGGAGAAAAACTGTCTCCCGGAATCCAGTTGGTTCCTTTAATATATAATGGCTGACCATTCACTTTAAAGTAGAATGATTTTCCTTTTTCGTCTTTTTCCTGAATCAATTCTACAGTTCTTAATCCTATCCTGATATCTTTACCATCAATATTTTTAAGATCTTTTAAAAGTTTTATTTTAAAATCATAAAGATTAGCTTCGCCACGTCCGTTAGGCTGCCAAAGCTCCATTCCTTTTGTTTCGTAAGGAACTGAAATTGTATTGATTCCTTTTTTTAAAGATATTTTTTGGTGAATTTTATTAAGATCCAATGTGTAATCTCCTGCATTTTGAGCATAAACCTCTATGTCAAAACGTAAATCAGAAGCTTTTCCGGAGTTATTCTGAATATCTTTAACGGCTATAATTTTAGCATTATTCCAGAATTCCAATTGAATATCTTTCCATATTCCTGCGGTAACAAGCCTCGGCCCCCAATCCCAGCCAAATTGATACTGTGCTTTTCTTACAAAACTTCTTGGCGATTCCGGCATGATAAACGGAACTTTTTTCGCCAATTCTTTTCCGGTATTTACCGCAGATGTAAACTTAATCTGCAATGTATTATCACCCGGTTTCATAAATTGTTTTACAGGAATATTCCATTTCCTGAACATATTATCTGTTTTCTTTAAGAGCTTACCATTAAGATAAATTTCAGAAAATGTATCCAAGCCATTAAAGACCAAATCAATATTATCATTTTTCAATTCCTGAGGTGAAACCGTAAATTGAGTCTGATAATCCCAGTCTTCATTTTCGATCCACTGTACTTTCTTTTCATTTTCATCTTTAAAGGGATCAGGAATAATCTTGTTATCCATCAGATCCAAATGAACGGTTCCCGGAACTTTTGCAGGAAGCCAGTTCTGATCTTTTGAATTTTTAAATTGCCAGTTCTCAGAGGATAAATTTCTTTGTGAAAACTGTGCAGAAAGTATATTCTGTGTGAAAAGGAAAGCAAAAAGGATCGTTCTATTCATCAATAAATTTGTTTTGTATCGTTACAATACCAGTGATTTTGTCATTCCGAGGAACGAAGGAATCTCTATCTTATTGGTTTAGATTCCCGCTACGCTTGGAAGGACAAACTAAGCGTATATAATCTATTACTTACTCTTCAATGCCACTACCTCATCCGGGTTGGCAAAAGCACCACCATCAGTAATGGCTGAAGAATGGAAGTAACCTGCATTTGTAGTTGCTCTTATTTCTTCAATATTGGATGAACGCAGTCCGCCCCCTATAAGTATTTCGATTCTTCCATTAGATAGTTCAACCAGTCTCTTCAGATTTTCTTTACCTTCCGATACATTGGGTTTTTGACCGGAAGTAAGAATGGTTGTAAAACCACATTCAATTACTTTTTCTAACGATTCTTCCAGGCTTGCTGCCCGGTCAAAAGCCCGGTGGAATGTACATGGAAGCGGTGCAGCCAGTTCTACCAAAGCTTTATTCTGCTCAATATTGACTTCCTCATTCTCATCCAGAATACCGAATACAAAACCATCTGCCTGTAACGATTTCAAATGAACCAAATCTTTTTTCATCTGTTCAAATTCTGAATCCGAATAGGTAAAATCTCCTCCTCTTGGACGGATCATTACAAAAACCGGGATATTAATTTTTTCGCGGAGCTTTTTCATGGTTTCAAAATCCGGGGTTGTACCGCCTTCACTGAGACCGTCACATAATTCTATTCTGTCAGCTCCATTTTCAAAAGCAATTATTGCTGATTCAGGATTAAAACATGCTATTTCTATTTTTGACATTGTATTGTATCTGTTTAATTTTCCTTTGGCCTATCCTGCAATACATCTGCAATCAGAAAGGAACCGTTTTCTTTTATTACTTTTATTACTGAAGGATATTTAGCCTTAAAACCATCATCCCTCAACACTATACTGAAGACATATTCATCTTTTGACGAAGATTTTAATTCACAGCTTCCAACTTCAATCTTGTTCCAATCCTGAGCTGTAATTAAGAAACCGACTCCAACTCCGGCTTTACGGGTGTCGAATTTCGATTTCCATTTATCCTGAAATTCTTTCTCAGTAAGACTTCCGTCTACATCCATGTCTACATTCATCGCATCAGTCTTATAATCGAAATAGTCTTTGGTTGTGATCTTCTGCATATTCTTTTCTCCATTTCCGATATCAGCTTTAAAATAATCAATAATGCTTTTTTCCAGCCATCTTTTAGCATCTTCTGCTTCATTGGACTCGTTATTCAAAACTACTTTCTCTTCTATCTGCTGTGGCTCAGTAACATTGTTAATCTCCTTCTTTTCTTCTTTGCATGCAATAACCAGAAATAAGGAAGCGATAATCGTTCTTTTCATATTTGTTTTATGTTTTGGCTAAATAGTTTTTTAATGATTTGTTTAAATAAATTTCTTCGACAGCACGCCCCCGTTACTGTTAAGTTTTTAATTATTTCTTGCTGGAATAACGTAAAGACACAAAGATTTTTCTTGCAATCTGTTTCAAGGTGCAAGGATTTTATCTCCGACAAAATATATTGAATCCTTATTTTGCTCTCTACAAGTCATATTTCCGGTACCAGAATTATTTCAAAGCAAATTCCGGTTTCTCAAGGCGGTTTCCTTTCTGATCATACACCGCAAAGTTGAATCCGTCCTGAATACAGTAAGATCCGTATTCTCCCTGCTTATTGATGGCAATAAAACCTACCTGAATATCTTTTAGATTTTTGTTTCTTCGCTGTGCGATTTTTACAATTCTGTCTACGGCTTCTTTACAGGCTTCCTGTGGATTTCTGCCTTGTCTCATCAACTCAACTACAAGATGAGTTCCTACCGTTCTTATCACTTCTTCACCATGGCCGGTTGCTGTAGCTGCTCCTACTTCATTATCTACAAACAGACCTGCTCCGATAATTGGCGAATCTCCCACTCTGCCGTGCATTTTAAAAGCCATTCCACTTGTTGTGCAGGCACCTGAAAGATTTCCTTGTGCATCCAAAGCAATCATTCCTATGGTATCGTGATTTTCAATATTGGCAATAGGCTTATACTGGCTGGTTTTTAACCATTCTTTCCATTCTTTTTCAGATTCCTGAGTGAGAAGGTTTTCTTTTTTAAATCCTTGTGAAAGGGCAAACTGCAGGGCTCCATCTCCCACAAGCATAACGTGTGGTGTTTTTTCCATTACTGCTCTGGCAACGGAAATAGGGTTTTTAACATGTTCCAGGCATGCCACAGAACCGATATTATAATTTTCATCCATGATACAGGCATCCAGCGTTACTCTTCCATCTCTGTCCGGACGGCCTCCATAGCCCACACTTCTTTCCTTAGGATCTAATTCTACGAGACGAACTCCTTTTTCAACGGCATCCAAAGCTTTTCCTCCTTTTCCAAGAATTGTCCACGCTTCTTCGTTGGCTTTTAATCCGAAATTCCAGGTAGAAAGGACAATTGGTTTGTTGACAGCTTTGACAGTGGGTCCGGGTAATTCAGCAGCCATTAAATCCAGTGGGTTTACGGCAAGTGCGGCTGTTGCAATTCCCAGTTTTTTAATAAAACTTCTTCGGTTATTGTTCATGGTATCTCAAATTGTATAATACCCACAAATCTAAAAAAAACTTCTATGAAATCCTCATGGCAGCTCAACGAATATCCGTGTATTATTTTTATTTATCTTTACTGCTGTAATGGACTCATTTAAAATTTTCAGAAATATCTCTTTCTTTCAGGAACTCTCTGATGAAGAAATTGCTATTCTGGCCAATATGAGTACTCCCAAACTACTTCAAAGAAAAGAAAAACTGGCAGAACCGGGGAAGTCTTTCAACCAGATGTTCATTCTTTCCCATGGATTATTAAGATTTTTCTTTGATGATGAAGACGGGGTTGAAAGCAACCTTTTTCTCCCCTCTGAAAAAGAAGCTGCTATTATGGAAAGTCCGGAGTCTTATGCTCATGAAAATGAAAGAAAGTATATCATAGAAGCTGTAATAGAAACTCAGATCTTCTTGTTTAATAAAAGTGAATTTGAAGAAGCTGCATTTCAGAACAGAGGTATTTATAATCTATATATTAAATCTTTAAAACAGATCATCAGCATATTAAAAGTACGCACAGAACAGTTCTGCTCTGCTTCTCCCCATTCCCGGTATGAAGAGTTTCTGGAAACCCGTCCTTTTACTTCACAGAATGCCAACAGAAAGTATATTGCCAATTTTCTGGGCATTACTCCAAACTCGCTTTCAAGGATGACAGCCCGTATTCATAAAAAAAGAAACGAAAGAAAAAAATAACTTAGGAATACTTTTTCTCATTTTATTCATTCTATTTTTGCTTACTCAAAACACTATTATACAATCAATTAAAAAGCAAAATGAGAAAAACATCACCTAAAAAACGACTTATTATTGAATTATCTTTAATCTTTCTTAAGATTTCACAGTAATCGGCAGGTTAAGTACTGACCGCCATATTACTTCCTTGTTTACATTTCATTATTACCTCATACAATTATTTTATGCAAAGAATATCCTTACTTCTTTGCCTGTTACTATCATGCAATTTTGTTCAGGCATCAACAGGCAGTTTAGAAGATACTATAGCAAATTCTGCTTCTTGGTTCATTTTACTTGTTTTACCTATAGCAGGAATTTATCTTTTCTGGAAAGTTCACATTTATCCGGAAAAGGTAGCTGAGAAAAAGAACCATCCTCAGCTGAAAGCCATAAAAAGTATGTGCCTCCTTTCCCTTGTTTTTGGAGGCCTTTTATGGCCGATTGCCCTAATCTGGGCCAACTATGATTACGGAACCCAAGAAACACCGAAAAAAGACACGAATACCACAGATTTTACTGAAGAAGAATTTAAAACAATCGAAAATTAAAAAACATGCTGGAATTACTAGTAGCAATATATGCCGGAATATGCTGGCTGCTTATTAAAAAACTCAAACTCATCCCTTGGACATTTACTACACAGGTAGTGGTATATTCATTACCTATCTTCGGGTCTATAGCTTTAATATTAAGTTTAAATTATTACTGTCCTATTACCTCTGACGTAAAAGTGGGAAACAGAAGTGTAGATATTACCACTCAGGTTTTGGGAAGGGTGAAAAAAGTCTATGTAAAGACCAATCAGGAAGTAAAGAAAGGAGATACTCTATTTGTACTGGACAGAGAGCCATATCTACAGGAAATAAAATCTTTGGAAGCTAAGCTGAGCAATATGAAAGCTACTGTAAGTTCTTATAATACGGATATTTCAGCTTCCAGAAAAAATATTGCAGGGTTACAGTCACAGCTGGATTTAGCTAATAAAAGAGCTACTCAGTATAAGGAATTGGTGGAAGCAGGCGCGGCTAATAAATTTGATCTGGAACAGGCTGTCACGAATGTACGTGATCTTCAATCAAGAATCAGTGCAGCACAGTCACAGCAACAGTCATTGGAAACGAAATCTAACGCTTCTTATGGTGGAGAGAATTCATCAGTGTCTGAGATTCAGGCAAAGCTGGAGCAAGCAAAATGGAATCTTTCCCAAACAGTTGTTCTGGCTCCTACCGATGGAGTAATTCCCAATGTTCAATTGAATGAAGGAGCAATTATGGCACCTTTTAAATCTGCTTTTGTTCTGATCCAGAAGCAACAGTCAGTAATTGGATTTTTTGCCCAGAATGAACTGGAATCGGTAAAAAACGGTGATGAAGTAGAACTGGCTCTTAAAACAGAACCGGGAAAAGTGGTAAAAGCCAGACTTGAATATGTAATTGATGCTACCAGCCAGGGAATTATGAATAATGCAGGAGGAATGCTGGGAGGCAACGGGTCTACTGCCGGACTTCCTGACACAGCAAGACAATTGCCGGAAACCGATGGAAAACTTATTGCGAAGTTTGTATTGGAAGACAGCCAGAAACAGCTTACCGTTGGAGCAAGAGGAACAGCGGTCATCTATTCTGACCATATCAAACCGCTTCATCTTATCCGAAAAGTAATGGTACGTATCAACAGTAAAATCAACTATCTGATTCCTAAACTTCATTAACATGTACAAGAAATTAATTTTACTGGGTGTACTTTCTGTAAGTTTAAGTTCATGCATTGGTTACAAAGAGCCAACTAAGGAAAATATAAACGGGCTTAAGGAAAAGAGCGAAATTGCTTCTCATATGGAAATCCCGGATGAATGGATCTTCGACAGAAAAGCGAACTCAAGATCAATTTCCTATGACTGGATCAATGATCTTAAAACACCTCTATTGGAAGCCCTGATCAATGAAGGAATGCTGTATAATGCTGATCTTATTATAGCAAAGGAAAAGCTGAATCAGATTGAACTGGCAATGGAAATTGCAGGAAGTGATCTTTATCCAAGTGTAAGCGCAGTAGCCAATACTTCCAATAATTTAGTAAGTGATACTCAGATCCGACGCCTTGCCTTAAAAGCCAACTGGGAAATTGATCTTTGGGGAAAAAATAAATCTTCACAAATGGCAGGCACCAGCAATTACTTTTCTGCAAAACATCAGAATACCTTGCTGCATCAGTCTATTGCCGGGATGATTGCTAAAGCTTATTTTCTGAATATTGCGGGAAATAATCAGGAAGATAAGATTGAAAGTTACATTCAGAAATCTAGAGATCTGGAAAAGCTGTATGTCATTCAAAAGAAAATAGGAACGGCCAATGCTTTGGATATCTCCAATATAACAGCAGAGATTATTTCCCTGCAAGGTTATCTGGAAAAGATAAAAAATGCAAATACACAATCCAGAAGATCACTGGAACTGCTCACCGGAAAGTATCCGGAAGGGAAGTTAGCCACTCAGAATTTTTTTAATCCTGTAACCAATAGGATTCCTGAGTCTTTTCCTCTTGAACTTTTGGAAAACAGATCAGATATCCAGGCTAATCATTTTCAGATTGAAAAGGCTTTTTATGAAGTACAGCAGGCTAAAGCAGCAAGACTTCCTTCATTAAGTATAAGTGCGTCTCTTGGATCTGCCGGAAGTAATGTGGAATCTATCAATTCTTTATTTTCAAATCCCTTATTAAAAGTGGGTGGCGGATTGGTTTCTCCGCTATTCAACAGCGGAAAATTAAAAAAGAATGTGGAGATAAAAAATTCCCAGCAGAAACAGGTTGTTGAAGAATATTCAAAAGCGGTTCTGAATGCTTTGAACGAAGTGGAGACTTCTCTGGCCAATCTTCATTCTATTGAAAAACAGATGACTTATACGACTAAGGCTGTCAATGAATTAAAAAATAATATTACGCTCACCGAGAAACAGATAAAGGTAGGTATCAACAACAGTTTTGTACTGATCCGTAAACAGAGGGATCTCCTGAAAAACGAAATGAACCTCATCAGTCTGGAACTTCAGTACAGAATAGAGCGCATTAATCTTTATATGGCTTTAGGCGCTGAGAACTTCATTTATTCATAATTTTATACTTAAAAAGACTACAGGCTATTTTCTGCAGTCTTTTTGCTTTTAAAATTCTGTATGCGTTTTTATCATTTTAAACCACCCCTGCAAAGGAGAGGAATATAAGTACCTTTGATGGAGTATTTGGGAAAGTTTCCGATTCTTTAGTGTGGTAATTGATCCCGGAAATATCCATATACCCATGTTCCTGCAATGGCACTCAAAAGGGTAACAGATACTGCTAAAGCTCCTGTTCCGATCTGAGCGAATAGAGGTCCGGGGCAGGCTCCTGTAACAGCCCAGCCAAAACCAAAAATCAATCCACCATAAATCTGACCTTTATTAAACTTTTTTGGAGTGAGTGTAATAGGCTCTCCATGTATTGTTTTTATATTGAATTTTTTGATGAGCCATACTGAAATCATGCCCACCAACACAGCACTTCCAATGATACCATACATATGAAAAGACTGCATGCGGAACATTTCCTGTATTTTGAACCAACTGATGACTTCTGCTTTCACAAAAATAATCCCGAAAATAATTCCTGCAGCAAGGTACTTCAAATTGTGATACCATTGATGAGTAAGAGTACTTCCGTTCACACATACAGCATCCTGTTGGCATATATTCTGTTCTTTTTCTTTTATCATGATGTAAACTTCTGTTTTAAAATTATATTGATAGGGAAAGAATGACTGGCAGAATAATGTTAGCCATTAAAAAACCACCGATCATAAAGCAGATTGTTGCAACCAAAGAGGGCCATTGTAAGTTGGAAAGCCCCATGATAGCATGTCCACTGGTGCATCCTCCGGCATACCTTGTTCCGAAGCCTACCAGAAATCCGCCTACTACTATCATGATAAATCCTTTCAAAGTCAGTAGGCTTTCAAAATTCATTAGCTGTACCGGAACCTGATTGCTGTAATCTGTAATTCCGTAACCTGCCAATTCCGTTTTCAGATCAGGATTAACGGTTATTTCTGCGGGATTGAGCAAAAAATCGGAAGCAATCATTCCTCCAAAGAAAATTCCAGCTACAAAGAATAAATTCCAGGCTTCTTTTTTCCAATCATATTTAAAAAAGTTCACATTGGCGGGTATACAGGCTGCGCAGATATGTCTTAGTGAGGAACTGATTCCAAAGGATTTATTTCCCATTAGCAATAAGGCAGGTACGGTAAGACCAATCAATGGGCCGGCAATATACCACGGCCACGGTTCTTTTATAATCTCCAGCATTTCTCTTCTTTATTTATTTTAATTTGCGCCAATTTCATCTACAAATAACCATGCCTTTGAATCTGCTCCGGGATTTCCTGCCGGAATAATGCCTGCATTTTCAATACTTAATTTCAGGTATTTTGTATTTTGTGCTCCAACGTTCACTTTGATTTTTCCATTCGAATTCTGAATTTCTGCTGTCCCGATTTCTTTAATTAGTTTAAAATTCTTGTTATCATCTGAAACAAAAATCTTTGCAGATTTAGCAAGGTGAATCCAGCTTCCTTTATTTTCTAATGTATTAAAATATACTTCTGTGAAAGAGGTTTTCTGACCAAAATCTATGGTTGCCACTACATCTTTCCCCTGAAAACCCAGCCATGTTTTGCCAAGCTGTTTTACATTTCCGATAATCCCGTCTACCAATGTAAAAGCACCTCCGAAAGAATAATTTTCACTTGGCTGCTGTTCAAGACTTATGTTTTTTCCTGTGGTCTTTGAAATCATAAACTGCTGTGTAGAAACAGCACTCTTCAACTGCCCCTCTTCAAAATAAGCAGATTTAATTGTCAAAGAATTAGGAATCTGAACTGCGTTCTGGTAGGTTTTAGAGTTGATAGAAGGATCTGTCCCATCCAGCGTATATCTGATGCCATTTGAGTTTTGTGAGGTTGACAATTCGTAGGCAATTCCATTATTTGAAGGAATTACTTTTCCGGTGATGTTATAAATGCTCTTTGCATAGTTCACCTTCATGTTATCCAGAACTTTAAATTGGTTGATTACCCTATTTTCAAACTCTTTATAATTTTTAGGATCTGATGTTCCCCACCCTACTTCAGAAAGGGCCATTAATCTTGGGAAGATCATATATTGTACCTGTTTAAAATCTAAAATATATTCTGTCCATAAGTTGGCCTGAACTCCCATGATATATTTGGCCTGCTCTGCATTCAACTCGGAAGGAATAGGATTGTAAGAATATACTTTATCTAAAGGAGTAAAACCTCCAAAAGCATTAGGCTCTGACTGTGGATCTCCCTGATAATGATCAAAATAACAATATGCTCCCGGAGTCATTACAGCAAAGTGTTTTGATTTTGCAGCTTCAATACCTCCGTTGACACCCGTCCAGCTCATTACAGCGGCATTAGGAGCCAACCCTCCTTCTAAAATCTCGTCCCAGCCTATAATTTTTCTTCCTTTGCTATTGACATATTTTTCAATTCTATGAATAAAATAGCTTTGTAAGCCATGCTCATCTTTTAAGTTATTTTTCTTAATTAATTCCTGACAGTGTGCGCATTCTTTCCATCGTGTTTTTGGACATTCATCACCGCCGATATGAATGTATCTGGATGGGAATAACTTCATCACCTCGTCCAAAACGTTCTCCAGGAATGTAAATGTTTCGTCTTTCGGGCAGAAAACATCATCAAAAACGCCCCATTTCGTAGCAGCTTCAAAAGGTCCTTTTGTACAGGCCAATTCAGGATATGCAGATAACGCGGCCAAAGCATGCCCCGGCATTTCGATTTCCGGAACTACGGTGATATGTCTGTCCTGAGCATATTTTACCACCTCCTTTATTTGCTCCTGGGTATAAAAATAAGGTCCGTAAGGCTTTCCGTCAAAAGTATTATCAACATAAGCCCCGATCATGGATTCTTTACGTTTTGAACCTATCTGAGTAAGCTTTGGGTATTTTTTTATTTCAATTCTCCATCCCTGATCATCTGTTAAATGCCAGTGGAATGTATTCAGTTTGTACATCGCCAGATAGTCTATATACTGCTTCACCTCTTCCACCGTGAAAAAATGACGGCATACATCCAGATGCATTCCTCTCCAGGCAAATTTTGGCTGGTCTTCAATCTTCATCGTCGGAATTTCCTTACTCCCTTTATATTGCTCAAAAACCTGAATCAATGTTTGCAGCGCCAGAAAATATCCCTGTTTTGTATAAGATTTTACATGAATCTGCTTTGGAGAAATTTCTATGGAATAATATTCTTTTTTCTGTTCCGCATCTGTTGAAACTGCAGAAATGATAGAGTGGGTCAAATGGCTTCCATCCTCTTTTTGAATATCTTGAAATTTAAACTGAGCATCTAACCGCTTTTTGAAAAATCCCGTTTCTTCTTTTGGTAAATTACTACTTAACAACAAGGTTTCCGGTATTAAAAATGCTCCCTGCGAAAATTCAACTTTTTGAGGATAAGGGATTAAATTTAATTTATTTTGGGCTAAAATCACATTTGAAATCAATATAAAAAGTGCTAAAAAAGTCCGTATCATTGGATGGAATTAAGGTTTGAGCTAAGATAATTATTTTTCAAAACTCTTTGAGTCTTTTAAAAACAAAATTTAGGCATCTTCAATTGTTTAGATTCTTGTGAATGGACAATTTACCATGTGCAGAAACATGTTCTTAGATATTCTTCTATTATATTCTGTGCATTCTGGTTTGTTTTTTGATCAACTTAGACGACTTAAAAAATTAAAAGATTTAAATTTGTAAAAAAATAAGATGAAAAAAAATATTTTTCTGGCGGCCGGTTTATTATTCTCAATGTCAACACAGGCACAAATTTTCGATATCATAAAATCTGCCGTTAAAGACAAAACAGGCGTAGATCTGAATGCTCCGGTAAAGACTAACGGTACTAAAACCACTACCACTACCACCACAACTTCCAGCCAGACCAATCATTCATCTGCCAATCTTGGAAACCTTACTTCTACTCAGATATCTTCAGGATTAAAAGAAGCTTTAAGCATGGGAGTAACGGACGGAGTTAAAAAACTGGCCATTACAGATGGTTTTTTTAAAAATGAAGCTGTAAAAATTTTAATGCCTGAAAAATTAAGAAAGATCGACACCACTTTACGTTCTATCGGTATGGGAAGTCTTGCTGATGAAGGTGTTAAATTATTAAACAGAGCTGCTGAAGATGCTGTAACGGAAGCTGCTCCTATTTTCACCAACGCTATTACTTCTATGACCATTACGGATGCCAAGAATATTTTATTAGGCAGTAATAATGCAGCTACAAGCTATCTTCAGGGGAAAACCCAGAGTCAATTGTTCAGTGCTTTTCAGCCTAAAGTAAAGGCCTCATTAGGAAAAGTAGGCGCTGATACACTTTGGAAAAATCTGATTTCAAAATATAACACTTTTACAGGACAATCTGTAACAACAGATCTTAACGAATATGTTACTACAGAAACCATCAACGGTGTATTCAAAATGGTAGCTGATAAAGAAAGCGGCATCAGAAATACTCCGGCCATGAGAACGACAAGCATTTTGCAGAAAGTTTTTGGGGCGCAGGACGGGAAGTAAGTTAGAGATTAGAGGTTAGGTTTACATACTACCCGCTGAGATATAAAAGCTGTTTCATTGATGAAGCAGCTTTTTTGTTGGGTCTTAATTTCTTTTGTCCTGAAACAAAAGAAACAAAAATTCAAGACCTGGAACTCTCCGCTAAAAATAAATCCTGTTCTCTAAAAATTCTAAACTTGCGCGGAATCATTATTTCTTAATCGGTTCTGCATTTGTCTCGCGCTTCGGACAATAGAATTTTCTTAACGTTCACAGAACTTATTTTTTTGACACTACGATTTCCTATGTCGCTTTTTTTAAGGTCGGTTATAGAAATATTTGTCGAATTTTAAATGATCATTTTCTGTGTTATAAAAAAGTTTCGGCCTCACTTTGTGAGGCCGAAACTTTTTTATTGTTCATCAGATTAAAACTGCATTTCAGGAATTTCACCTTCAATAATCAAATCTGCTTCTGTAGCTTTAATAATGTCTTCTACTGAAACCCCCGGTGCTCTTTCCACCAGTTTGAAACCTGCCGGAGTTACATCCAGAACGGCCAGTTCAGTAACCACTTTTTTCACACAGTTGACCCCCGTTAAAGGAAGTGTACATTTCTTAAGGATTTTGCTTTCTCCCGCTTTGTTCACATGCATCATTGCAACGATAATATTTTCAGCAGAAGCTACAAGGTCCATAGCACCTCCCATTCCTTTTACCATTTTTCCAGGAATTTTCCAGTTGGCAATATCTCCATTTTCTGAAACTTCCATGGCTCCAAGGATAGTAAGGTCTACTTTCTGACCACGAATCATCCCGAAACTGAATGCAGAGTCGAAGAATGAACCTCCTTCCAGAATAGTAATAGTTTGTTTTCCGGCATTGATGATATCAGCATCTTCTTCCCCTGCGAAAGGGAAAGGCCCCATCCCCAAAACTCCGTTCTCACTCTGGAATTCTACAGAAATCCCTTCCGGAACATAGTTGGCAACCAAAGTAGGAATTCCAATTCCCAGGTTTACATAATAACGATCTTTCAGTTCTTTTGAAATTCTTTTGGCAATTTGTTCTTTTGTAAGCATAATAAAAACTTAGACTGCAATTTAATTATTTTCACTTGAATACAAAAGAGCTTTGTTGTGTTCAATAATTAACACTGTTAGTTAAAATAATATCTGTAATTTTGTGCCATTATTTTTTAACAGAATGAAAATACTTTTTAGATATCTTAAACCTTATCAGTGGCTGATAATCATCTCTTTATTCCTGGCCACTATCAATCAGGTTTTTTCTTTATTTGCCCCGGCTATCACAGGAAATATTCTTGACCAGCTGGTTACTCATCCTAACTTTTTTGATAAAGAAAAGCTATTACCCAGAAACCTGAATGAATATTTATATGGAAGTTCCGCATATCATGGTGCTTTTTACTTTTTAGGATTACTTATCGGAACAGCTATGGTAAGTAGAATTGCCAAAGCCTTTCAGGATTATGTGGTAAGTGTGATTACCCAAAAGTTTGGAGCGAAAATATTTACAGACGGATTAAAGCATTCCATGGCTCTTCCTTATCAGGAATTTGAAGACCAGAGAAGTGGTGAAACTTTGTCTATTTTAACAAAAGTAAGGGAAGATACGGTGAAATTCATTACCAATTTTATCAATATTTTCTTTGGAATTTTAGTCAGTATTATTTTCGTTTCAGTGTATGCTATCCGTTTACATTGGTCGATCATGCCAGTTTATATATGTGGAATTTTCCTGATTGCCTTTGTTACCAATCTCTTGAGCAAAAGGATAAAAGGTATTCAGAAAAATATTGTTACCGAGACTACTGCTCTGGCGGGAAGTACTACAGAAAGCTTAAGAAACATTGAAATTGTCAAAAGTTTAGGATTAACCAATCAGGAAGTAATCCGTTTAAATAACAATACTTATAAAATCCTTGGTCTTGAACTGAGAAAGGTGAAAAGCATCCGTTCTTTAAGTTTTATCCAGGGAACGATGGTCAATTTTCTGCAACAGATGATTACCCTGACTTTATTGTATCTGATTTTTAAAAACATTGTGACTCCGGGGCAGTATCTGTCTCTGATGTTTTATGGTTTCTTTATTTTCGGGCCGATGCAGGAAATCGGGAATATTATTATTTCTTATCGTGAAGCTGAAGCTTCTCTTCAGAATTTTGACCGCTTAATGAAAAAGGAAGTGGAAGAAAAACCTCCTCATCCAAAACAAATTGGAGCTATTGAAGAACTGGAATTCAAACACGTTTCTTTCAAACATCAGTCTGCGCAGTATAAAGCCTTAAATAATATCTCCTTTGATCTTAAAAATGGAGAAACTATTGCTTTTGTAGGGCCTAGTGGTTCCGGAAAAAGTACACTGGTAAAACTGCTGGTTGGATTATACAGACCTCAGGAAGGGAATATTTTTTACAATGGAATTAATGGAAAAGAGTTTGATTTTGATGAACTGAGAAATCAGATTGGTTTTGTAACACAAGATACTCAGTTATTTGCAGGAACAATTAAAGAAAATCTTCTTTTCGTAAATCCCGCCGCTACCGAAGAAGAACTGGCGATTGCCTTACAGAAATCAAGCTGTACCGCATTGCTGGAAAGGGCTGAAAAAGGAATTGAAACCGTTATTGGTGAAGGCGGTCTGAAGCTGAGTGGCGGGGAAAAACAAAGAATAGCGATCGCAAGGGCTCTTCTAAGAAAACCCCATCTGTTGATTTTTGATGAAGCGACTTCTGCACTGGACAGTATTACTGAAGAAGAAATTACTACGACCATCAAAGACATTTCAAAAGAAAGAGAACAGATCACAGTACTCATAGCACACCGTTTAAGTACGATAATGCATGCTGATAAAATCTATGTTCTTGAACGCGGACAGGTAGTAGAAACAGGTTCACACAGTAATCTAATTGCTGAAAAAGGACTGTACTACGCCATGTGGAGACAACAGATCGGAGAAAGAAAAACACTGACTCCTCAAGCATAAAAAAAGCGCTGAAAATATTTTCAGCGCTTTTTTATTTTATTATCCGAGCTTATTCTTTAGTTCTTACTGTTCTCTGCTCAATTCTTTTTTCAAATTTTTCTCCCTGGAAAATTCTCTGAATCATGATTCCCGGAATATGAATTTCGTTTGGATCCAATTGTCCCGGTTCTACCAGTTCTTCTACTTCAGCAATCGTGATCTTCGCAGCTCCTGCCATAGGATGATTGAAGTTTCTTGCAGATCCTTTGAAGATAAGGTTTCCGGCGTGATCTCCTTTCCATGCTTTTACAATAGAAAAGTCTGCATCGTAAGCATGCTCCAGGATATGAGGTTTTCCTTTGAATTCTTTTACTTCTTTCCCTTCTGCTACTTCAGTTCCGTATCCTGCAGGAGTATAAAAAGCAGGGATTCCTGCCTGCGCAGCTCTGCATTTTTCAGCTAAAGTTCCTTGTGGAGTAAGTTCTACATCCAGTTCACCTGAAAGCATCTGTCTTTCAAATTCAGCATTTTCTCCTACATAAGAAGAGATCATTTTCTTGATCTGTCTTTTGTGAAGCAGTAATCCTAATCCGAAATCATCTACTCCTGCATTGTTTGAAATACAGGTAAGATCTTTCACATCACTTTCTACCAAAGCATTGATTGAGTTTTCAGGGATACCGCAAAGTCCGAATCCGCCAAGCATCAGTGTCATTCCATCCTGAATTCCTTCGATGGCCTCCTTTGCATTTTTTACTCTTTTATCTATCATGAAATATTAGATTTTTCTGTTGGCTAAATTTAATAAATTTTCTGGTATATCCCATGACCGGAAATGATCCTGAATTGAATCCTTTTTTTGAATCTTTTTTTTCAATATTTAAAACTATAAAAATCAAACTTTTATCAATAAAAATGAACAAGTCTGTTCGTTTTTGTGGTATTTCTCGTCAATTTGATTTATCTTTGAGGCTTCAAATCCAGAAATACAATCTATTTTGTCTCGGATATCCTTGATTTAAACACAATATTAATATAAAAACTATTTTGCGGCAGGCCATTATTGCCCTTTTACTTCTTCTGATTTCTTCAGAGAACATTTCAATATATACCATCACATTAATCATATACAAAAATCAAATTTTAAATAAAAACATGAAAAAATTATTTACCTCAGCATTACTTGCCCTGGTACTCAGCATCAATGTGTATGCACAGGAAAAAACTTATTTCGATGAAAACTGGGAACAAACGACCCAGGACAAAATGGAATATTACCGTGAAACGACTCCTAAAGGCAAGCTAACCCTTATCAAAGATTTCTATAAAAACGGGAAACTACAGATGGAGGGTCTTGCTTCTGACACTACTCCAAGCAATGAAGTTTTTGACGGAAAAGTGACCTGGTACACTCCTGAAGGAAAGATCATGAGTACAGTAACTTATTCTAATGGAAAACAGGTTGGAGCTTCTCAGACTTATGATGATAAAGGCAGAATTACCGAAGATATGGTCTATAAAGCTGACGGGAACTTCACTGGAAAAATGGTGGCATACAAAGATCCTGAAAATGAATCTTTTTATAACACGATAACCACTTATGAGAATTCTCTGCCGGTAAAGACTATTATTTACGATGAAGATATTAAGGGAATCAGATACGAAACTACTTCCGATAAAGACGGCAACTATGAGACTAAATATTACGGCGAGAAAGGGAAACTTATTGGTACATCTCCTTCGGGGTCAGGAGAGGGGCTGCAGGTAGATTATTATCCGAATCCAATGAGGATTTCAAAAATTGAAAAAACTAAAAATGACGGCAGTATAAAGGAAAGTATTATTTATGCTAAAAACGGGCAGCTGCTTCAGGAACAGAAGAGAAACAAAAAAGACGGTTATAAAACCACTTATGATGAATCCGGAAAAAAAATAGGCCACCTTATGTATCAGTACGATAAAGAGAATGATATTTACCAACCAATGGACGGTGAAGATTATGAGCTTAATTATGATTATGCATTGATATCTTCTATTGATGTATATAAAAACGGCTCAGTGATAACCAGTAAATATTTTGACGAAGAAGGAAAATTATCATCTGAGAAAATTTTAAAAGACGGTGTTACCCAAGAGATTAAATATTATTCTCCGGATGGAAAACTGAAATCTACCTTGGCCTATAAGGATGAAATGCCTTATAATGGTACAGCCTACGAAGGACTTACCGAAACCCAATATAAGGAAGGCATTTTAGTAAATATTAAAATGTATACTGAAGAGAAAAAGCTGAAATCTGAGAAGAAATTAAATTCTAAACAAACAGCTTATGACGCCGCTATTTATGATCATAAAGGTACTCTTTTATACACTTATAACCAGCCTTTGAGTGAAGACGGAGATCATGATTACTTCTTCACGGCACAAATTGTTCAGTATATAAAAGGGAAACCTGCCAATAAATCTTCTGTAAAATCAGGTGTTTTGCAAAGTGGAAAAATAAAGCTCACTACCCTAAACGGAGTTAAAGAATTAGAACGCAATGGAAAATGGGTAATCATAAAACTATATAGTCCGGATGGAAAGCTCCTTCAGGAAACCAAAGCGCTGGCTGATCTACCTGAGGAATATGCTTCTACCGAAAATCCGGCAGCATTCAGCGAAGATGATCTGTATGTTGACTAATCAATACATAAATATATCAAAGGCGGTTTCAAATTTTTGGAACTGCTTTTTTATTAACCGCAGATAACACAGATTTTCACTGATGTTTGTAGTAAACATTTCTGCCAAATTATTCAGATTGAGCAGGCATTATATTTAAACAATAAAAAAGAGACTATCATTTCTGACAGCCTCTTCATTATAATTGTATTTAATTTATTTACTGAATAATCAGTTTTAAAGTAAATAGTTTTCTTCCGTGTACTTTTACAAAGTAAACACCTGCCGGAAGATTCTCATTCACCAAAGAGAAACGTTGGTTATTGATATTTTTCGATACATACAGTAATTCTCCTGAGGCTGAGACCAATTCAATTTTTTCAATTGGGTAATCACTTTTTATGAAAGTAGGCTGTCCCGGCTTGGTTGGGTTTGGATACAATACTACATTTTTCTCTGTACTTCTGGTTTCTTCCGTTCCTAAGGTTGGTGAAGTTACCTGAAACTGTACTCTGTTTGAAACTTCTGTATAAGAATCATTGGTAAACATAACCATATAATAATTTCCTGGCGTGGCAGGTACTGCCGTTCCCTGAATTGTTTTTGTTCCCTGAGTCACCCCGTCAAAATAGGTATAAGAAACGAAATTGTCATCAGGTATCTGAACACTTTGAGGATAAATTCCCAGCCAGTCTTTGATGATTCCAGGAGAATCTGTCCATGAAGCCGTAATATTTTCTCCTAATGTATATACCGGTTTATTGATCCACAAATCTGTTACGATATCCCCTACTTTAAAGAATACCTTCTCCCCGATTCCGTTATATCCGTCCTCCAGAAGATACTGAGCATAATAATATCCTTTCGGAAGTCCGGTGAAATTAAGAGTTCCTGACGCAGTCGTTACATAGCTCCATTTGATAGAGGCTGTAGTTCCCGGAGTCTGCCCCATTTTATAAATTCCGATCCAGTCTTTCTGCAAATTGGGCCCGTCAGTAAAATTAAGAACAACTGTTCCTCCTACCGGATACGTATCAGAAGTAGTCTGCAGCTGAACTTTCGGTCCTACATAGAACTCTTTTCTTGGAGTGATTTCTGTATACCCTCCGTTAGCAAAAAATCCTGCAAAATACTGACCTTTATTTGCCATACCATTATTAAACGTAACCGTTCCTGCTACTTGTCCATTAGTGTAACTGTACACTTGTGAAGTAGTACTGGCCGGCGTTTGTCCTTTTTTATAAATTCCTACCCAATCCTGCTGGTTTCCCGGACCTCCAGTGAATGTAGCGGTAATGGTTTCATTTTGGGCATATTCTGTTTTATTTAAAGTAAATGTAGGATTGGAAACTACACTTCCTGTGATTTCAAACTGCTTCACATCACTCCAGTCGCTCCACTCCAGGTTTCTGTCTCTGTAACGGGTTTTCACGTAATAGATACCGTTTGGAATAGAGTTGGCAGCCAATGTTGCTTTTGTAATGTCTACACCATCATTCAGGTTTTTGGTTTTATCCGGAGTTCCGTTTCCATCTTTTCCGAACCAGTTTTCAAAATCACGGTAAAATTCTTTTTCAATCACAGAAAAATTGGCTGTCTTACTGATCAGAAACTGTGTTGTGTTCAACAGTTCATTATTTGAAGATGAAAATGCGCTTCCATTCAATGTCAATGGTAAAGTAGTAGTCCCCGAAAAAGTGTTTGTAATGGACGGTTTTGCCGGTTTAGGCTGATTTTTATATCTGTGGAAAGAATCTACCAGTACATTATTTTTCTTGTTGTACACACCTCCAATAGAATAACATTCAATATCCACTTTTCCTGTCGGAATATCTACCTCAACGATCTGATACGTCCAGTCTGTTAAAGTTTTCTGAACATCATCAAAATCTTTTTCATTAGACATTCCCCAATACTGATCCCAAGCCGTTCCTCCGGAAATAATCTGATAGTTCGGTGTATTTTTCAGCTGACCTCTGTGATATAAATGATGGTGAGCACCAACGTGCATTAAATATTTATCCGAAGTTACAAGAAGCGGTACTGCATTTTCTCTTACCCATGTGGAAATATCTCCTACATACTGCTCAGCCTGATAAGGTCTGTGGCTCAAAGAAATGATCCAGTCTACTGTAGTGTCATTGTTAGCTGCTGTTAAGATCTGCTGAAGCCATGTCTGCTGTGCAGACCCCGTGTGTTCTGAGCTTAAACTTACGAATAATACATTCCCAGCCTGTTGGGCATAATAATTTTCATTTCCTGAGCTTATTCCTTTATAACTAATTTCATCAATATAAAAATGGGCATAGTAAGAATTCATTCCCATCGTTCCATAGGTTTCATGGTTTCCTACCGTTGTCTGAATCGGCAGATAGGGGGATAACTTGATATTCTTTTTGAAGTGAACATTCTCATAATGATCCAATGTTCCTACATCCACCTGATCTCCTACCATAAAAGTAAGAGCAATATTATCTGACGGATCTGAAGCAGCTCCGAATTTTTCCTTTAATTTTTTATATGCATTCAAAGTAAGCGTATCATATCTTGGCTCTGCTTTGATCTGGTTGTCCCCCATAATAAGGAAACGGATCTTTCCATTGGCAGTTACGGCCTGTCCCGGCAAAGGAAGAGTTCTGAAATTATAAACGGCAGATTCACTGGTTCCCGTTTTTATTTTATAATAATATTTCGTGTTCGGCTGAAGATTGGCAATCTTTGCTGTGTGATAATAATAATTGTTGTTGTACCCCGTATCTGAGAAGATATTGGTAGTACCTGTTACTGTCACATTCAAATTCGTTGGAGAATTTCCGTAGATCACTGTTGTTTCATTATTGGACGCTGTTTTCCAATTGACGATCATAGAATTCGGAGTAGGATTTTGTAAATAAGGGAACAAAACCTGCCCGAAAGCCATCTGGACCGCGAAACAAAAAAAGAAGAAATAATGTTTCATAATAGCTTTAGTTTTAAAATAACATATAGTTTTAAGTTGTGAATCAGGAATTTAAAAAATCGATAGCCGGATTTTTTACTTCGGGCAAAAGTAGAATTCCCATGTAAACTCTGCCTGATGGTATTTTAAAGAAACTGTTAATTTTTTAGCAAAACCAGAATAAAAAAATTATAGTTTTTAGCACATTAATTATTTGGTTTATTTAAAAACTATTTTGTACATTTGCAACCTGTTATTCAACCTCTGACGAAGAACGTGTAAGTTGCTTAGCTTTAACATTTTATTTTATTAATAATGGATTTATTAAAGTACGTACAAGACAAGTACATTGCTAAAAAAGAATTCCCTGAATTCAAAGCAGGTGATACAATTACTGTGTATTACGAAATTAAAGAAGGACAAAAGACTAGAACTCAGTTCTTCAAAGGAACAGTTATCCAATTAAGAGGTACTGGTTCTACAAAAACTTTCACTATCAGAAAAATGAGTGGTGATGTAGGTGTAGAAAGAGTATTCCCTATTAACCTGCCTGCACTTCAAAAAATCGAGCTTGACAGAAAAGGTAGAGTTAGAAGAGCTAGAATTTACTACTTCAGAGACCTTAGAGGTAAAAAAGCAAGAATCAAAGACGCTGCTTACAAGAAGAAATAATTCAGACAACAATACATACAAAAAGAGGCTGTTTACCCGTAAACAGTCTCTTTTTTTTGTTTAAATATTTTTTTACTTTCTATATGGAGTACCGTTTCCTGTTTCCAGGAAAAGCTTCAGACTTCCTATAAACTGATTCCAGCCACCGGAACAAATTGTATAACACTCTACAGCCGGATGTAATCCCACATGGGTAAGCTGCAGTAAACTACTGTTTTCCTTTTGTTCCATTTCCCAGACGATAGTCGTACCAACCCATTCTGTTTGATTTTTTAATTCAGGAATAGTAATCAGTGAATCTTTCACAGACCAGATCACTCTTGAATTGGGTATTGCTTCTTTTATCCGTATTGTCTTGTGAATATGATCTCCAAACCTTACTGTAAACACATCTTCTGCCAGTGCTGAGACTCCCGTAAACCACTCAGACCACCAAAGAGAAATCTCATGAGTAAGCGCTTCATAGATCTTCTCTGCCGTAGTTTTCAATTCAATTGTAGTATTATAATTATCCATATGAGCTCTTTTTGTTTTTCATAATTATATTCTGTTGGATTATACAATTTTATGCAAATTATTGAGCAATAGACTTTGCATAGGATAAGAAATATCTACTTTATCAGAACGTTTTATTAATAGTAAAAGGCTATTCATTTTTTATAAGATACTGCAAAGGCGTAGCTCCCGTCTGTTTTTTGAAAAAATCTATAAAAGCACTGTCTGATGAAAAGTCTAAAATATGAGACACCTCTCCTATCGAATTCCCTTCCACCAAAAGTTCAATTGATCTCTGCAACCGCCACTGCTGTCTCCATTCCTGATAAGACAACCCGGTTTCTTTTTTAAAAATACGGCTGATTGTTTTCTCCACAGCCCCGGCTTTTTCTGCAAGGTCTTTCAACATCGGAGGCATAGCATAACGCAGAGTCCATTCTTCTGAAAATTTCTTAAAACGCCTGTCTTGCGGTATTTTAAGTTCCAGTTTTTCCTCCGGAGCTCTGCTTATTTCATCCCAGAATACATTCAGCAGGCTGACCTGATCATTTCTGAGATCTGGCCATTCCCAAAAGCAGATTCTTTCTATAATTTCTTTTAATAAAGAATTTACATGAAGAACTTTGAGACCTGATTTCATATATTTCTCGGAATAATTTTCATCAAAATAGATAGATCTGTAGGCTACGATATTCCGGAAATTCACACGATGAACCGCGTTTGCAGGAATCCAAAGCATTCTGAATGGAGGAAGAACGAACTGACTGTCAGAAGTCGTGACTGTCATACATCCAGAAGGCGCATATAGCAGCTGAGCTTTCGTTGTATGAAAATGAAAGCCGGAATCATGCATCGCCATATCAGAAGCTATTCCAATTACTTTTCCCCGAATAGAATCTGCATCAAATTCTTCATTTTGTTTCAAAACAGCCATGTCCTATTTTTGATATTTTTTGTTTTTATATCATTATAAATATACACTGAAATTTTGGAAACTTTGCAAAAAAAAATGAAAAAGACAAATCCTATCTGGCTGCTTACCACACTTGTAATGCTTCCTCAGTTTGTGGAAACCATTTACAGTCCGGCTTTGCCATTGATCCAGAAACAGTTCGGAGTGAAAGAAGAATCTGTTACCCTAACGATAAGCTTATATTTTATTGCATTTGCTCTGGGAGTTGCATTTTGGGGTGTACAATGTGACAGAATAGGAAGGAAAAAATCCCTTGAATACGGGCTTATCACCTATGGACTTGGAACACTGGCCGTTGTTTTTGCACCCAATTTCATGTTTCTCCTTAGTGCCAGGATTATTTCTGCATTTGGAATCTCCGTGGGCTCTATTGTAACACAAACGATTCTAAGAGATACTTATGATCAAAATAATATCAGCAAAGTATTTTCCTGGATCGGAATCGGTTTATCCATAAGTCCTGTAATAGGAATGATTACCGGATCAGCCTTGACTTCTTCTATTGGACATCAGGGCGTTTTCATAACCTTATGTCTGCTTGCAGGACTGTTTTATATTCTTTCCCGTAAGAAAATTTCGGAAACCCAGCATTCAGTAAAGGAAATCAACATGGGTATTTTAACTGGTTTATTAAAGAGAATGCTTCGTGACCAGGCAATTATAAAGTGCTGCTTACTGATTATGAGCTTTAATGTCTTGCTGTTTTCCTACTACTCACTGGCTCCGTTTATCTTTAAAGAATATCATTATTCCTCATATATTTTCGGATACAGCAGTGTTATATTGGCTGGCGGAACATTTGCTGGAGCAAAACTTAACAGATTTCTGTTATTGAGGAACATACAACCTAAATATCTAGTTGAAGCAGGTACATTTACTGCATTTACCGCTTCCATTTTTGTATGGATTCTGACAGGTAAAGGGATATACTTTTTAATTCCTTATTTTTTCATTGTGATGGCATTCAGCACTGCAATTCCGAATATTCTGAGTACTGCACTTATCAATTATAAAAACGAAACCGGAAGTGCCGGCGCTTTACTGGGACTGATTTATTATATCCTGATAGGTCTAGGCCTGATAAGCATTGGTTTCATACAGAATCTAGGGATTTCCTGTGTCTTGTTTTCAGGAATTGGAGTTTGTACTTTACTGCTCATTGGTCGGAAAACATAATAAATTTGAAACATTAAGTTTGAGTAAGTTTGATATTTTAATCACTTACTCAAACTTAATGTTTCAGATATTTTATAGTTTTTGAATCTATCCTATTGTATAAAATGATACAGGGCTTCAAAAAATTTAGGATATACTTCTATATGAGGAAGATGTCCTACATTGTCAAGTTCAACAAGCTCTGAACCGGCAATTTCCTGTTGAGTTTTCTTTCCTAGCACCTGATACTGCCCCATTTTTGACTGAAGTTCCTTGGGAGCTCTATCTTTCCCAATTGCAGTTCTGTCTCTTGTTCCAATAATAAGCAGTGTGGGAACTTTTATATTTTTTAATTCATAGCAAACCGGCTGGTTATAAATCATATCCGTGGTAAGAGCCGCATCCCAGGCAACTTGAGGATAATCTTTGTGAAGTGTCCATCCTGCAACCAGATCAAGCCAAGGCTGATATTCTTCCTTCCATTTGTTATCATAATAGGATTTCAGCTGATAGTTTTTATAAGTTTCTGCAGTATTTTTAAGTTCAGATTGATACGCCTTATCAATGGTCTGGTAAGATGCAAAAGTTTTATAATCTTCAAGTCCGATGGGGTTTTCAAGAATCAGTTTCTGCACTTTTTCCGGATACAGCAGTGTAAATCTGGCCGCTACCATTCCTCCCATTGAATGCCCCAGTATTATTGCTTTATCAATTTTTAATTCATCCAAAACTGCTTTTGTATTTTCTGCCAATTGTGAAAAAGAAAACTGGTAAGCATGTGGCTTTGATGATTTTCCAAACCCGATCTGATCAGGAATCACTACCCTGAATCCTTTAGCAGACAAATCTTTTGCTGTTTTCTCCCAATATGCTCCGTTGAAATTCTTTCCATGAAGAAGCATTATTGTTTTCCCATTGGGCTTTTGTGGCTGTACATCCATATAGGCCATTTTCAAATCTTCATCCTGAGACTTAAAATTGAGAAAATGAACCTCATAAGGATATTTATAATCGGAAAGCATTGCATCCAGAGGTTTCACCTGTGAAAACATAAAACCTGACACCATCAACCCAAAAGCAGCTGTTATATTTCTAAAATATTTCATGAAACTTTTATTTAAAGATTAAAATTAAAAAAACCGCTCCAAAAGAAACGGTTTCAGCTGTTATTTTTATTTAAATATTTTTTTAAGACACTTCTGCCATTGAAACTTCTTTTTCTTTCTTTGACGGTAAATTCATCAAAACAATAGCAAAAAGGATCAGAGCAATTCCTATCCATTGGATCAAAAATACTTTCTCCCCCAGTAAAACAAAAGCCATCGTTACGGAAACCGGAAGTTCCAGTGAGGAAACAATGCTTCCCAGACCCAGACCCGCATTTGGAAATCCAATATTGAATAAAATTGGAGGAATAATGGTTCCAAAGAGAGCCAGCACAAATCCGTACGTCAGGAATATTGAATAATTGAATGAGTGAATATGTTCTGTATTTTCTGTAAAATTTAAGTATAATGATTTTAAGCCATCAAAATACATAGGTCCTATCTGGGCAAAGAATAAAAAGGCAAAAACCACTACAGAACCACCTGCAAGCATAATAATACTTTTTCTGAAAACCGGAAGATGGGTAGCCAGCGTATTGGACGTAAACATCGTCAAGGTATATGAAGCAGCCGCCATCAGTCCCCAAAAGACTCCATGCCAGTCCAGCTCAATTTCCATATTGATAAGATTCGTTGCCAAAACTGTTCCCAGCAATACGATAACTACAGAAACTACTTTTCTGGCATTGGGCAGTTTTTTTGTAAGAATACTTTCCACCACTACACTGAACCATACCGACTGCATCAACAATACAATGGCAATTGAAACATTGATATACTGTACAGCAATATAATAGAATAAGCTTGTTCCTCCTAAAGAAGTTCCTGCAAGCAGCAACATTCTTACTTCTTTAGAATTTGGCAGCGATAATTTCTGTTTTGAGGTTAGGGTCTGAATAAGATTAAGGATCAAAAGTCCCGTCAAACCTAATACGAACTGGGAAGTCGTCACTTCCGAAGTAGTGAAACCATCATGGTAAGCCATTTTCACAAAAGTGGCCAACATACCGTATATACTAGCTCCAATCCCTACAAATAAAACACCTTTTAGTATATTTTTCTTCTTCATAATTTTTTTTACAGCCTGCAAAGTTACGACATATAAATTAAACCTATCTGCAGTGTCATAATGATAGATAAACAAAATCGCCACAAGCAAGCTTGTGGCGATTTAAAATTAGTTAATAAGTAAATTATTTTTTAACCATTACTTTTGAAGCAGCTTCAAAACCAAGTCCTTTGATTTTAACCATATAAGTTCCATTTACCAGGTTGCTTGTAGAAATTGCTTTCTTAGCATCCGGTGAAATTTTATCTTCAGAAGAAACCAGTTTACCAGACATGTCATAAAGTTCTACACTTACTTTTCCTAGAGTATTGCTTGGGAAGTTGATATAAAACTCGTCTTTAGCAGGGTTTGGATAGATAGAAATATTCTTATTCTTATCACCATTCACTTCATTAGTAGCCAATAAACACGCCTCTGGCACATTAAAGTCCTGAACCTGATCATTAATATTATTCTTCACTCCTGCTAGTGCATTCACTCCTAAACCTCTTCTTGCAAAAACGCCCCAGATCATACATTTGTCAACACCTCCAGTTGTTGCCAACTCTGCTGCTAATATTGCATTTCTTCCATCAATAAAGCTAGGGTTACATGCCTGAAGTTTCAGAGCATCTGTTACAAGTTGTAACACTTTCGTACTTCCGTTAGGCGCTGTAGATAATACATCTGAAGAATAACCATATTTTTCAACATATTTCCAGTGAAGATCCCATAGCATAGTAGCCCAGACAAAACCAATAGAGTGAACATCCGGAACAATTGCTGATCCGTTATTGTATTCCATTCCGTTTGTATCACCGTATGTAAATCCGTTAACAGCAAGGCTTGTTGAATATTTTGCAGGTCTGATACCGGCACCTGTTATTGCCTGACCTAATGCATAAGTACCTGTACCTCTTGCTACAGTAGCATTGTCACCAGCTTTATTAGTCAACATTAAAGCGAAGAAATCAGACCATCCTTCCCCCATCTGTTCTTTACTCACTCCTGAATTCAGACAGTTATAGCCTGTACCTGTCATTCTGTTGGATATTCCGTGGCCATATTCATGAGTTACAATTCCATTATCAAAGCTTCCATCAGGAGTCATATTTCCTTTTAAGGTAACATTTACAGTTGTACTTGCTGCCATCTGAGTTTTGATATATTCTCCTTCTGCATTGGTAATAAGTACTGAAGGAATTGTAATTGTTGGATCATTACCCGCCATATTTCCCAAAGTAGAACCATTCACTGCGTTATTATACACAATAGCCGCTTTTGCTCCGGCATCCTGAAGGTTTTTCACTTTAATAGCAAAAGAACATGTCCCTCTCTCAACCAGTCCTATTTTATTAGTTAATGAACTTGCAGGCAAAGCTGTACAACCATCTAAAACTGATGAAAGTGCTACATCTCCTGTTATTCCGCTCATAGGTAATGGATTACCAAACTGGGCCGTTCCAGCTCCCGGTGTACGGGAAACAGCGGCAGTAGGTGCATTATAGTAGAATACTCTTCCAACCGGAGACCAAAGGTACATCTGCATTTTACCATTATAACCATCCTGTCCTGAAGAGAAATTCGCATTATTTAATCCGCTGCCATCCTGTGCCTCTGCATATACAGAATCATCATCTCCTCCTACAGGTCCATTACCAAAATTGTTCTGCTGGAAGTTTCTGGCAGATTCTGTAAATCCGAATTTATAGAAAACATCATGAATTCTATTATTCAGATAAAATAAATTTGTAATAGCAGCATTCCTGTTGCTTAACGGAGTTTCATTGATATTAAAAGGGAAATCAAAATTTCTTGTAGCCCCACCATCTGCCGGGGCCCCTGTAAGATAATCAGGCGCTGTTAAAGCTGTTCCTGCAGCATCTTCGTAGGCAAAAACATTATTTCCTCTTGTAACAGTATAATGATTAGTACCATCAGAATGCCAACCTTCAGGGGAAGCACTTAATATCCAAGGGTTAGTAATGATTGATCTTGAACCAAAAGTAGGTGCTTCAATAGGTAATGGAAATACGTTATATGATGCATTATCCGGTAAAAGTAACGGAATGTTATTCTGTGCTACATTATTTTGAGGTCCCATTAAGGTATTTTCAAAATGATCAGCATGGCTGTAATCAGCATCTGAGCTGTAAGCATCATGATTGAAATTACAAGATAAAGTCAGGTTACTTTTTAACAGAATATTTCCATTATTGGCATCTACTAAAATATTCCAGTAATTCGGAGATTTTGGCTCCGTTAAGGTATATTCATAAGCCAGACGCAGGTTTCCACTCTCGTCATTGGTATATACAAGTCTTTGATTGGCTGATGTCGCTTTTTTTTGAGTCTTTTCAAGATAACCAAGGATTGTAAAATTTGCAATATCAGGATTTTTCAGATCTTCAGCAATCTTTTGAAGAGCTGCACTTTTACTGATAGCAGCCGTACCTGATGTAGATGCAGTATAATCTTTTACAAAATTATCTGTATAGTAAACAATTTTACTGTCTTTAATCAATGCTGTTCCTACAGAGCTGTATATTGGTAAACCATTATAAGTCTGTAAAAATTTAACAACATTACCATTCAATGATTTTGACGGATCTACATTATCAACAATGATATTATTAAGATCAGATTTTTTATATTCTCTTATTTTATTTTGAGAAATATAATCTTTAATCAGTTTTTCATTATCCTGTCCAAACAATACTGTTGGAAATGCAGAAAATACTGCAAATAAAAGAGGTAAAGCTTTATTTTTCATATCCATTATTAAAGCCGCTAATCTACAAATATTTCACAAATCTTCAATGTTTTTTTTATTTAAAATTTAAAAATAAATAAATACATACAAAATCATCAAATTAATATTGCTTTACATATTTCTCAATAAAGAGAACCTCATCATCAATGGATGCCTACCACATTATATTTATCATGCTTTTATATATTTTTGATGTATTTATTTCATTAATTAAATCCCGTATCAATGTATATTTTTTAATAATTATTGACTTATACTTCGTAATTTTTTTTTGGAACTCTCCATAATTTATTCTTTTTCATTATCAAATTTTACATTTTATCATATGTATTTAGATAAAAAAAAGCCGCTCAAACGAGCGGCTCCTTATATATCAATGGTTCAAAGATTATTTACCTTCTTCCATTTTTCTTTTCAACTCTGCTAATGCATCGATGTCTCCAAGAGTAGATCTTTCTTCGTTGTTTGAAGAAGAAGATACGTTTCTAGAAGAAGATTCTTTAACGTTTTTCTTTTCTTCGTCTCTGAAAATACCTGTGTGAGATACTACTACTCTCTTGAATTCTTTGTTGAATTCGATTACTTTGAATTGAGCATCTTCACCTTTTTTGATTTTAGATCCATCTTCTTTCTCTAATAATCTTGAAGGGCAGAATGCTTCTACTTCAGCATCTTCGAATTGAACAGAAGCTCCTTTATCGTGAACTTCTACAGCTTTACCAGCGTGGATAGTTCCTTCAGCATATTTAGTTTCGAATTTATCCCATGGGTTTTCAGTCAATTGCTTGTGACCTAGAGATAATCTTCTAGCCTGGATGTCTAATTCAAGAACTACAACGTCTAATTTATCACCTACTGCGCAGAACTCAGATGGGTGCTTGATTTTCTTAGTCCAAGAAAGATCAGAGATGTAGATTAATCCGTCGATACCTTCTTCTAACTCTACGAATACACCAAAGTTAGTGAAGTTTCTTACAGTTCCTACATGCTGAGATCCTACCGGATACTTAGCTTCGATGTTTTCCCATGGATCTTTAGACAATTGCTTGATACCAAGAGAAATCTTTCTTTCTTCTCTATCTAAAGTTAATACTTCAGCTTCTACTTCATCACCTACTTTTACAAAATCTCCAGCAGATCTTAAGTGAGTAGACCAAGACATTTCAGAAACGTGGATTAATCCTTCTACACCTGGAGCGATTTCTACGAATGCACCATAGTCAGCAAGAACTACTACTTTTCCTTTTACTTTGTCACCTACTTTCAAGTCAGCAGAAAGAGCATCCCAAGGATGAGCTTCTAATTGCTTCATACCTAATTGGATTCTTGTTTTCTCATCATCGAAATCAAGGATTACAACTTTCACAGTCTGTCCGTCCTCTAGGATTTCAGATGGGTGGTTCACTCTAGACCAAGAAAGGTCTGTAATGTGGATCAATCCATCAACACCTCCTAAGTCAATGAATACACCATAAGAAGTAATATTCTTAACAGTACCTTCAAGAACCTGACCTTTTTCAAGCTGAGCGATGATTTCTTTTTTCTGACCTTCGATATCTGCTTCGATCAATGCTTTGTGAGATACAACTACGTTTTTGAACTCAGGGTTGATTTTCACAACTTTGAACTCCATAGTTTTTCCTACGAACTGATCGTAATCTTTAATTGGCTTAACGTCAATTTGAGAACCAGGTAAGAATGCTTCGATTCCGTGAACGTCAACGATCATACCACCTTTAGTTCTTGATTTAACAAAACCGTTAACGATTTCTCCAGTTTCGTGAAGTTCGTTTACTTTATCCCAAGCTTTAAGCGTTCTAGCTTTTCTGTGAGATAATTGTAACTGACCAGTTTTGTCTTCTCTCTTGTCAACCATTACTTCTACCTCGTCACCTACTTTCAGGCCTTGGTTGTAACGGAATTCGTTAAGAGAAATAACACCTTCAGATTTGAAGTTGATGTCTACGATAGCTTCTTTGTCAGTTAATCTTACAACTCTACCAACTAAAACGTCATTATCGTTTAGGCTGTTAAGAGATCCGTTATAGATTTCTTCTAAATCGCTTTTTTCTTTTCTCGCATCTGCATCAAGACCTGATTCGAAAGAATCCCAATCAAATTGTTCTGGTGCTACGTTTTGGTTTAATAAAACCTCTGCTGAATTTGTCTCTTTTGACATTTTCTAATAAAAATTTGTATTCCTTCTCTCCCAACGGTCTTAACAAATGTGATTGAAAAATACGGAAGTTATTAATATTTAATATTTTACTTTCTCAGACCTTTACCACAAAAAGTGGGTGCAAAGTTACGTATTTTTTTAACATCCACAATGAATTCCCCATAGTGTTTTCATTCAATATCAGGATTATTCTAAGTTTTAGTGTAATACATCTATCTGTACAATTGTTTTAATATAAAGAACCTCGTATTAAACAAATTCATTATTAACAAATAAATCATGCAAAAAATTCTTCTTATTATAATTGGCATACTGCTCTATAATATCAATTCCATAAAAGCCTGTACAATTTTCTCATGCTCTAGGGGAGAGGAAGTATTTGTTGCAGCAAACGAAGATGACACTACGCCATTTACCAGAATCTGGTACAACCCTGCCACTAAAGACCGCTATGCCTCCGTTTGTTTTGGGGCTCCGGATATGCAGATTGCAGCTGCAATGAATGAACATGGATTATTTTTTGATTATGCAGCCGCAAACTATGATTTAAGCAAACTTAACCTGACAAATCCTTATAAAAGCGATATTATGTGGGAAGTTCTGGGAAAATGTAAAAATGTAAAGGAGGCCATGGTAATTTTAAAAAAATATGACTACATCTCCCAATCTCAGGTCTTATTAGCCGATAAAGAAGGAAATTCCATCCTGATTAATCCTAAAGGTATTACCGAAAAAAAAGGAAACTTCCAGATTAATTCAAACTGTAATATGATCAATGGAAAATTGGCATGCAGAAGACCTGAAATAGCGAATGAAATGCTTTCCGGATCTAAAGAAAACAATATTAATTTTCTGAAAAGCATCCTGAATAAAACCCATCAGGAAGGAGAACTGAATACATTATATTCCACAATCTGCGATTTGAAAAACGGAATAATCTATGTTTATCTTTTTCATGATTATGACACAGTATATATAATTGACTTGAAAACTGAATTGAAAAAAGGATACCGGATAGAAAATCTGGCAGACCATTTCCCGCTGGCATTTGCTTATGAAAGTTTTTCTAAAAATCATTCTTTATATCTTAAAGAATCTATTTTCCAGGAAATGAAAGATAAAGGTACAACAACTACAGCGGATCGCTATATTGCAGAAAGTGAAACATCAAAAAATAAAAATTTAGACCCTGCCTTACTTGAAGTCGCTTTACAACTTATTAAATATTCATGGAATGAACATAATAACGGCAGTATGTGGGATTATTGGTTTAGTAAACCTCTCGGATATGAAATAATAAAGCAGTATAAAGATTCTAAAATTGATACTGCAGAAAAGCTTTTAAAATATCTATCCGCCAAAGATAATATAGATCCTAAATTACAAAACTTCATGTATGAAATTATAGGTTTTACTACTCTTGTACAGGGAAATAAAATTTCGGCAAAAGAATTTTATGAGAAAGCCATCTCTAATCCTGATCAAACCTATCCTGTAACAATGGTCCGAGGAAAAGAAATGCTTAAACGGATAAATCATTTAGAATAATAAACAAAACCACTCACCTCCAAACTCTGAAACACTCAGATTCTCACCTCCAAATTCACTACCTTTGCCCCATGGAACTACAATCAATCTACCAGAAGCTGCAGATTCAGGATATGAATCAGATGCAGAAATCTACTTATAATGCGTCTGAAAACAATACAGACATTGTTTTACTCTCTCCTACAGGATCCGGAAAGACTCTTGCTTTTTTATTTCCGGTTCTTCGGAATCTGAAAAAAAATGTTCAGGGAGTTCAGGCATTGATATTGGTTCCGGCCAGAGAACTGGCTTTACAGATTGAGCAGGTTTTCAAAGCTATGGGAACAGATTTTAAAGTATCTGTTTGTTATGGCGGACATGATAAAAAAATTGAGGTTAACAATTTAATTGAAGCTCCTGCAGTTTTAATAGGAACTCCGGGAAGGGTTGCTTATCACGTGAGAAATAATAATTTTGATCCGAAAACGATTAAAACACTCGTTCTTGATGAATTCGACAAAGCTTTGGAGCTGGGCTTCCATGAAGATATGGAGTTTATTGCCGGTTCATTAAAGGGCCTTTCGCAAAGAATTTTAACTTCGGCCACAGCAATGGATGAGATTCCATCATTTACAGGTCTGAAAAATGAAAAAACCATCGACTTTTTAAAACTAAGTGAAGTAAAGCCAGATATTCAGTTGCGAAAAGTAATGACAATTTCTGAGGAAAAACTGGATACATTGTTTAATTTAATCTGTAAAATAGGAAATAAAAGGACTCTTATTTTCTGTAACCACCGCGAGGCTGTTGACAGAATTTCTGAACTTCTTCACCAGATGGGAATCGACAGAGAAACCTTTCATGGCGGGATGGAACAGGACGAAAGAGAACGTGCATTGCTGAAATTCAGAAATGATTCTGCAAGAATTCTTATTACTACGGATCTTGCTGCCCGTGGACTTGATGTTCCGGAGGTAGAATCTATTGTACATTATCAGCTTCCTCCCAAAGAAGATGCTTTCATCCACAGAAATGGGCGTACTGCAAGGATGAATGCCAAAGGTTTTGTCTATCTGATCATGACAGAGGACGAAAACTTCCCATTCATTAAAAATAATACTCCTGAAGAAAGTGTTGCCGGATTTACTAAAGTCCCTGAAAAAACACCTTTCCAGACTATTTATATCAGTGCCGGCAAAAAAGATAAGGTCAATAAAGTGGATGTTGTAGGATATCTTATCAAAAAAGGAGAGCTTCAGAAAGAAGATATCGGTTTGATTGAAGTAAAGGATACGACTTCCTATGTTGCTGTTTCCAGAAGTAAAGTAAATGCTGTTTTAAGAAAGCTTCAGAACGAAAAACTGAAAGGAAAGAAAGTAAAAATGGAAGTTGCTTATTAAGCAGACTCATTACTCAAAATAAAAAATAGCGGCCGGTATTACCAGCCGCTATCTTATTACAATACTATTAAAGATTATTTAATGATCAATTTCTGGGTATAAGCCCCTTTTGATGAATTGATGTTGATCAGATAAACTCCTTTAGGAATATTTAAATTAAATTCCTTCGTGTAATCTCCGGTACCCTGATAAGAATCTGAAGAGATTAATCTTCCACTTGAGTCTACTATAATTACTTTAATTTCTCCGGATAAATTTCTTGATTTAATAAAGAAATTACCGTTGCTTGGATTAGGATACACTTTAATATCATCTCCTAATCTGGAAGAAGAAGATTCTTTAACCCCTAAATTTTGTGTTTCTCTTGTACAAACTTCAAGTGACCAGGAATTAATTACACCAACATTTCCGGCATTATTATCCGAAGCAAACAGTTTCCATTCCCCTTGTGCTTTATGACCTTTAAAAATCGTTAAGGATTCATGGGATAGTGTTTCCCCTTGTATTGGCGAAGTACACGCAACAGCATTCCCAGCATCACTAAATGTAGCAGTAATACCAGATCTGTTATTACATTGTCTGTTCCAGATTAATGCGGACGAACCTGCCGGGCTTTCAATTCCAATAGCCAAATCCCTAACATTAGTATGCGCAACAGAAGGTGTTACTTTAATTTTTGTAATAGTTCCAGTATTATTTACAGTTATAGGAACCACAACCTTTGGAGCAGAAATATTACTACCTCCAGGACCATCTGTAATATTAACAGCTGCTCCATTGTAATTATATGTTGTACATGTCTCCCCAATTACATTATAATCAATTACAAAACTTGGGCTAACAGCATAATAAATATTGCCAACCGCCTCTATCAGAATGTAAGCATTTGCGGATGTAGATCCCGTAGGAATTATAATTTGTTCACTCCCATCATTAGGAGTACTGGCTGCAATTGTTGTAAACGTCTGCCCCCCGTCTGTAGATAACTTAATATTTACATTAGCTGTACTTACAGGAGCCTGATTTGTACCGGCAACATCCCAAGTTACATTAACTGTATTTCCGGAACTGGCTGATTGTCCAAATAAAGGAGCAGTAACCTTAAATGGGCCTGATGCAGCATTTACTGTCACAACTGTTGCATCTTTATTAGTCTGAGGAGATGTAGGATGATTATTCCTTACAGTACATGTAAAATTCAGATTTCTTGCAACACTGGATACAGATTCCCAACGGGTTGAAAATACCCCAGCCAGGACTTTGTTAAAATCAGGAAAATATCTTACAGGAGTGTTTACAGGAGGTAAAGATCTGAAGGTTGGTCCTGCGGGTTTAGCTGCATAAGCTAAAGAGTTAACAACACCAGTTTGTGTCGATCCGGAATCCATTTGCTCCCATGTATAGGTGTAAGAAGCATTATCAGCATCCGGAGTTGTTGCTCTCAATACAAAAGGGGTAGACTTAGGAATTGTATAATCTGCTCCTGCACTCACTACAGGCGCAGGCTTCTCAAAGGGAGCATTCACTCCGCAAGCAACTCCATTAATTACATCTTTAATCTCCTTAATATTAAAGGCATGAAAATAATCAAATGAATTAAACTGTACATCACTATTACCTCCCATAATTCCCGTGTATGCCATAATTGTAGATCCACTTCCTGGTTCTATTAAAGAAGCATTAGTTGTACTCGCATTGTAAAGTGTAAAAGTATGATTAGCTCCCATCTGATGTCCCATTTCGTGAGCTACATAATCTATATCAAATTTATCTCCCTCAGGAAAATTATGAGCAGTCCATCCCCCTGCTTTAGCATTATCATTACAAATTACTCCAATATCACCAGCAGCTCCATCCCCGTTCTTTTTATCCAATAAATGCCCCATATCATAATTCTGAGCAGGAATAAGACCAGAAATTTTTGCCTGTGCTTCATCTGGCCCCCCATTAGTATAAGGATCAGTAGCACTGTTTAAAAAAATAAGAATATCATTATTAGCAATTAAATTAAAATGAACCGACAGATCTTTCTCAAATAAACCATTCAAACGTGTTAATGTGGTATTCATAGCAGCCAGCACCACAGCTTTTTTCTGTGCATCTGTTGCGTTTGCCGGTGTTCCTGCAGCTGTAAGGTGGTACTGTGCATATTCTCCTGTACATGACATTGCTAATCTGAACGTATTAAAGCCAGCCACTTTCTTATTGGCAGCATTATTATGAGTGTCCGTAGATTTATTTTGTAATCCTTCAGGAGTGGAACATTTAAAAGAGTCAGGTTCCTGATTCTGTCTTGCTTTTGAATCAAAAACAGCATAAACTGTTTTATCCTCAGAATAAGGTTCAATAAATTCAGAAATTCCAGATCTGGTGATCATGGATGAAAAACCAACCGGAGAAATACTGAATCTTAAATAAGCAGAACGGTCTTCAATACCTACGCCTACATAGGATCTTATATCTGGATACTTTTCCTGTAGCTCGGGAGCCATATTAGAATATTCCCAAACCTGATATCTTTCTAATTTTCCGTTAATACCAGGAACTGAAATTACAACACCTTTTCCGCCGGAAGTTTTTGACAATACTCCTTTCAGATTTTGTTTCAGAAGATCTGTATCTAACGCATAAAGACCAGAAAACTGTAATTTCTCTTGGGATTTTTTAATCTTTTGAGACCGCAGCTCTGTTCTTGTCCACTGTCCGGATCCTAAAAAAGGGATCATTGACAGGGCAATAAATAGGTAAAATTTCATATCTATAATTTTAAATGGTTGTATTATTATATAAGATTATTTTCTTCAAAAGCATCCGTATGAATAAAAAACAAGTTTCCTTATATTTCATCCATCTCTTAAACACTTTACAAAAAAAATAAAAAAACAATACAAAATTTAAAATATCAAAAATAAAACACTACTATTATTGTTATTTTAATAATCAATTGAAATAATTTTATAATAAATACAAATAAATGAATGATTTTATTTCGATTAATGAATTAAATGGAATAAATTCATTAATAAGTGATATAAAAATAATCCAATCCAATTATCATTCATCTTCATCAAACTGATATTGTTATAATTAGACACAAAAAAAGATCTCCAGATAGAGATCTTTTGTGTATCATAATGAAAATTCATTATTTATTTTATTCCTCTTACTCTGGTAGGAAAAGTATACACAGATTTTGACGCAGTAATGAAAAGTATGTCATTATTTTCTCCACCAAACGTTACATTGGAAGTCCACTTTTCAGGGATAGGAATATGGTAAATTTTCTTTCCGGACCGGTTAAAAATATGTACACCATCTCCAGTAAGATAAAGGTTTCCGTGCTTATCCAACACCATTCCGTCTGATCCCATTTCACAGAAAAGTCTTTTTTCAGACAATTTCCCTTCACCCAATATGTCATATACATAAGTTTTCCCGGCATCAATATCAGAAAGGTATAATTTTTTCAGTTTTTCACTACCTACAATTCCGTTCGGCTGAGTAAATGTATCCAGCTTGGTTACTTTCCCTGATTTATCCCTGTAATAAAGACTTTTGTGAGGTATTTCCTGTTTAAAACCGATCCAATAATCTCTTTCATACAATGGATCTGTAAAGTACATTCCTCCTGTGTTATCATTCCAAACATCGTTGGGACCATTCAACCTTTTACCTTCAAAGCCTTTAAGCAGAACTTCTACCTTTTTGTCTTTGGAGATTTTCCAGATTTCTCCCTGATCATCTGAACAGGTAATCAAATACCCGTCTTTATCAAAATGCGTCCCGTTAGCTCTTCCGGTCTTATTTAAAAACTCAATTACCTTGTTGCTTTTCCAGTCCCAATAATAAATCTTGTCATTGGGTTGATCGGTAAAGTAAACATTCCCCTCTTTATCTGCTGACGGTCCTTCTGTGAAACTGAACGTATCTGAAACCATTTCCGGCTGTACTCCTTCATAAAACATTTTACTATAATTTACTGATTGACAGTTTACCAATGCGAAAACCAAACCAATCATGCCTATTTTAAAGATATTCTTCATACTTCATTTTTTAAACCTGCAATTTACAATATGACCTACAGGTTTCAAAATATTTTCCCATTTTGATACAATAAAAACCGAAAAGACAAAATGTCCCAATTGTCCTATTTTTGAAGTAGATCATATTAGTAGTAAAAGGATATAATCCGGAGCTTTGCAGTAACAGAATCAATCACTTTTTTTAGTGAGAAAATCAATAAAAAAATGAAAGTAATTCTGATGAAAAATAGTACCAAAATACTTTTATAGCATACAATAATGAGCGCAGAGTCCAACAACATCAAGTCTTTGGAAATTGAAAGTGAAGATTTCAGAAATTCAGTGGGAACAATGGATGAAACCGGAAAAAGGAAGTGGATATTCCCCCGAAAACCTAAAGGAAAATACACCAACTACAGGAATTACACCAGCTATCTTCTTCTTGCCCTGTTTTTAGGACTGCCTTTTGTAAAGATCAATAATAATCCTTTTCTGCTCATCAATGTTATCGACAGAAAATTCTTTATTCTCGGGCAGCCTTTCTACCTGCAGGACTTTTTTATCCTCGCATTGGGAGCGGTAACTTCTGTCATTTTTGTGATGTTATTTACAGTAGTTTTCGGAAGGATATTCTGTGGCTGGCTTTGCCCTCAAACTCTTTTTATGGAAATGGTTTTCCGTAAAATAGAATATTGGATTGAAGGGGACCGAAATAAGCAGATGAAACTCGACAGACAGGAATGGGATGCTGAAAAAATAAGAAAGAGACTTACAAAATGGTCTGTATTTATTTTGATTTCCATGCTCTGCTCTACTTTCATGTTCATGTATATCGTAGGCTATGAACAGGTTTTCCAGATTATGCTGGAAGGACCTTCAGAACATCCTTTAAAGTTTATTACGATGATCTTTTTCACGATGACGTTCTATTTTGTTTTTGCATGGCTTCGTGAGCAGGTATGTACTTTGGTCTGCCCTTACGGAAGGCTTCAGGGAGTTCTGATTGATAAACAGACAATCAACGTATATTACGATTTTAAAAGAGGGGAAGGCCGTTCAAAATGGAGAAATAATGAAGACAGAAAAGCGGCTGGTAAAGGAGATTGTATTGATTGTAACCAATGCGTTGTTGTCTGTCCTACGGGAATTGACATCAGAAACGGGCAGCAATTGGAGTGTGTGAATTGTACAGCCTGTATTGATGCCTGTGATGAAGTGATGGAAAAGGTAGGTTTACCTAAAGGATTGGTACGTTATGCTACAGAATCAGAAATTGAAAATCAAGAAAAGTTCAGATTTACTCCGAGAATGAAAGCGACAACTGTTATTCTTGCATTGCTGATCGGATTCCTTGGATTCTTAATGTACGACCGTGGATCTATGGAAGCGAAATTTATCAAACCAGCAGGTTCTACATTTTTCGTTAAAAACGGTAAAATCACCAATACCTTTATTTATACCCTCCTGAATAAATCTAATGAGAAAAAGACCCTGAAGATTAAAGTTATCACTCCGGCACATGCTGAAATCACTTATTTCGGTTCTGAAACAATCATATTGAAAGGAGACCAGATCCTGAAAGGGAACATCAATATTTCTTTCCCTGAAGAAGACATTAAATTCTCAAAACAAAATATGGTCATCGGAGTTTTTGATGAAAAGGGAAAACTTGTAGACTCATTTGAAACGACGTTTGAAGGACCATTTAAATTAGCTTTGTAGGTGGCAGATGATAGGTTGCAGGGATTAGAGAAAATACTCTGTGAAATAGTAATGAAGGTTTATTGAAGTCAATGGTGAATTTTGCTTCGCAAGTGAATGGTGAATTTTTGGGTGGAAAGTCTAAAATCAAGAATCAAGATAGTGATAACTTAAATAGAACCAGCAGCAAAAAGAAACCCACAACAAAATAAACTTGCAAACGTAACATTAAACATTAAACTTGAACTTTAAACTCATTAAGCCTTATATTTCCTCATAAACTGAGTGGGAGTCATTCCGGAGTTTTTCCGGAATACTCTTACAAAGTAGGAATATTCTTCATATCCTAAACGGAAAGCTATTTCAACCAGGCTTTCATCCAGATACATCAACATTCTTTTGGCCTCCAGCACGACTCTTTCTGTAATAACATCTGTAGCTGTTTTTTGAACAACAGTCTGTGCAATTCTATTCAGATGTTTAGATGAAATCTTTAATAAAGAGGCATAATAGGCAATTGATTTATGCTCTGCAAAATGCTGTTCAATCAAATTTTCAAAATCCTGATAATGTTTAAAATAGGAAAGTCCGGCGGCAGAAGCCTGTGTATCAAAATCTTTTGAAAATAATCTGGTGGAATTAATAAAGATCTGGGACATCAATGACAGAATAAGGCCTTCTTTCATTATATTTTTAGCCTGATGTTCTTCTCCAAGTTCCCGAAATAAAGTTATATTTTTCTTCAGCTCCAAAGCATCCAGCTGAAGTTTTCTAGGAAAAGACACCGATCCGAAAAAGGGAAAGTTTCTCAGTTTCTGATTCACATAATGCATTTCATAGAATTCCTGAGAGCAAAAGAAAATATAGCCTTCTATATCTTCTGAAAGTTCCCAGCTGTGAATCTGCCCCGGTGACAGAAAGAAAAGACTTCCTTCTGAAACATCATACTTCTGAAAATCAATTTCATGTACCCCTACTCCTTTGGTAAAAAGAACAGCAGCATAGAAATCATGTCTGTGTGGCTTTTCTATATGACGATGTCCCACCACCAAATGATTCTTCATTGTGTTAAAATAAAAATCTGAAGTATTTTTACCTGCCTGGAAAAGATCAATATGAAGAACAGAGATCGGATTCATCACTTATATTTATATACTTTGTAAGGATTCACAAATGTAGACAAAAAAGGACCAGTAATACCGATCTTTCTTATCCGTTACAAATTAATGTATGTTAATTCATGATAATGTTTACTGCTGGATAATTAAAGTCAGACCGTACTTTTTCCAATATATTTGGATACAACTTTAAAAAATTTTTATCTTTGAAGTTTAGGAGTCGTAAAATGAAAATAAATTTAGCTGATAAACTGTATTATTCTATAGGAGAAGTGGCAAAAGCATTCGATGTAAACACCTCATTAATACGTTACTGGGAACAAGAGTTTCCTATTATCAAGCCTAAAAAAAACAGAAAAGGCAACCGATATTTCACTCCTGAAGACATCAAAAACCTTCAGATGATCTACCATCTGGTAAAAGAAAAAGGATACACCCTGGACGGAGCCAGAATCGCCCTGACCACAAACAGTAAAATCTCCGAAACCATCACCCTTATTGACCGACTTGAGTTTGTAAAAGCTGAGCTTATTAAGCTGAAAGAGTCTTTGGGAGAAAGGGAGGAAGAATAGTTTTATACAATATATTAAACTCCGCTGCAATTAATTGCAGCGGAGTTTTTGTTTATAATCTCTACTACTCATCGAATCTGGATAAGCTCTATGAAAAAAATTGCTTTGTATAAATCTATGTAATGGTGAGTAAACTGGAGAAATTGCTTGATAAATAAGGGATTTTATAAAATATTTTTTAGAATAAAGAACAAAACCACAGCTTGTGCAGTGGTTTTGTTTTATTTGTGGACACGAGCGAAGCGCTCGTACCAGCAACGTACTATCTAATGTATTACTTTATTTATTAATTTTTTTCTTAATAATTGTGTTATTAGAAAAGCTATTATAGCAACTATAAAAATACTTCGCTGTTTTTCATATATGATCGCCCAGTATATAAAAGGAATGCTAATTATAGCCCATTCAAATAATAGCTTTAAAGTAAGTTTATCCTGATTAGGAATTATCAGTATTAAATCTAAAATAATAAGTGCTAATATAAAGCCTGCCCAAAACATTAGGCCATATAAGAGGATTAAAAATATTGCAGCAAATATTGATTGAAAAAAATTTCTTGTAACACCATCATCAACAGTAAAATTAAAAATGATGGAATAAATTAAGAGGAATATAAAAACACCCAATATATTTATCCAATTTGTTCGTAGTATTTTCATTGTATTTTTTTGTTTATTATCTTACCATTTCAAACTCTAATGACCCTGGTTCTAGAATAGGAACTCTTTCAACAGCTGGTTGCGAAGTCATTGTTTTATTCCAATCACCAACAGAGTATGTTTTATCCCCTTTTTGCACTCCTGTAAATACACCATTCTTGTCCATTGTTACAGTAAAATTGTTACTCATCATTGGTTTACTGCCACCTCCTGGTAAACTAGTATAAGGATTCCCTATGGCAGGACTAACACCTATCATCAATTGATTCCCAGCTGTATCACCAATCATTGTCTCTACTGAAGGAAATCCATCTCCTGTTTGAGTAACGTTAACACCTAAAGTTCCTGCATTCTTATTCTCTGTTAAACTAAAATTAGTTTTTACATCAATATCAGGAGAACCCGGGACTAATGGATTGTGCCCCGCCATCGTAGATGTCCAAGAAGTTGTAGTACTTCCATCTTTATTTGAATTATATACAGCATTTGTAATTGTACCGCGGTCATCTGTTGCTGTTGCAGAGCCAAACAAAAAATGAGTAAAAGGGCTGGAAGTAGCTCCATAGTTAGTGTAAGTATGATTATCGGTATTCATTACATAGCTATGTGATAATCTAGATGTAACAGATTGAGAAGTAGAAAACCCTCTGTTATCACCCCAAAACCATCCTCCAAAAGACTCAAATGGAGCAAAAGAACGTGTAGTTACAGGATATGGCCACATTCCATCTAGATCGATAAATCGAATTGGATTGTTAAATGCATAATTATACGGACTATGTCTTGTCATTTTCTCCGCCAACGGATCCACCACAGATTCGGCATATAGAATCTTGCTTCATAATCATAAATATCAGTCTCTTGGAGTTCCTTTCGATTGTACTCGTAATATAGGTTATTTCATAAAAGATGAGATAACTTATTATCTATTACACAAAAAATTCAAGGGAAAATTAGTTTTTTAAAATTAAGTAACAATTTCTATTTTGAAAATTTATTAATTTTTTCCTTTTTATCATAAAATTCTTTATTTCTTTATGAGTAACACTATCTTTAGTGAACTATTATATTGTGAAATTAAACTTAAAGTATCATTTTTTACTATCAAAATTCCAGATAACTTCTCAACAGAACTTGGGTATATTAGAACAAATCTTTTGTTTTTTTTAATTAATAAAAGATTTAAAGGAGCATCTGTAGGATAGCATTTATTCTCGTACCTCCCAATTTTAAATCTAGGATTGCAACTCAATAGAAAAAGATACAAAAAAAATATTAAAGTATTTTTCATTTTTTATAATATGTTTAACCATTAAGACTAAAGCTCTCCTTGCTGGCGCGAGCGTCTTGCTCATGTTCCTCTCAATCATTAAGTTTATATATCTATTCTCAAAATTCGATTGCAGATTAAGATTCTATAATTGAAGCAAAATTCATTTTTCTTCAAAGTTTAAAAGTAGTAAAACCTATATTATAAACAACCCTCGCAATTTGCGGGGGTTGTTATTTATCTGTCACACGATAAAATCGGGATAGAGTATTATAATTTTATTTATCTTAAACGCTTCCAATTGTTAGTAAACACTATTACATATTTATTACTTTCATAGGCAGGTTTTGATATGTAAATAAGTTTGTATTTACTTAATTCTTTCTTTTTAATAAAAATTTTCCTGCTGTTTTTAAAATCTAAAATTATATCCTCATTATTCGGAAATAATTGTATGGATGTTAGTTCTAATTGAGGACGAGAATCAAGTAGTACTTTTTTTATGATTTCACTCTTACTATTCTTAATTATGAGGCTATCTTTGCTAAAAGTTTCCATAAAAAGAATTGCAGTATTATTTTCATTTAAATCAAATTTTTCCGTAAGAATATCTAATGATTTGCTCTTAACAAGATCACCTCTTTCATACTGTTTTTTTACATTGCAGCTTAAAATTATTGACATTGTAATTAGTGCTAAAATTATTCTCATAATTACTACTGATTTTGATTAATAATTTGGTTTACAACTTGTTTTCTCTGCTCAGGAGTGACATGTGTATTAGCACTTTCATAGCCTTTATTCATAGAGTTTTTATTGTCACGACTTTGTTCTTGATAGAGCTTGCTCTTTCGGTCGGTTAATCTATCTGTATGTTTTTGTCCTGCAGTATGCAAATCTTCATGAGCTCCTGCTGCTGCAACTTTCTTTCTTTCACTAGAATCATTAAATTTATTAACTTCATTTTCAAAAAGAGTGTTTCCTAAGTTAATTTGAGTTCTATTATTTTTAGTATCTCCTATCTTATCAGTCAAACCAGCTGCGGTTTGATCAATTAGTTTCGCCATATCAACTTCATTTGCATTCCTGGGCAGAGATTCCCAAGACCGTACATAAGGTGAATGCACCAGTATAGATTTTTTTCATTCCAATGTTGTTTTCTGAGTTAGTAATTAGTTTCTTAAAACTTCGCAAATTTAACACTTTTTAAGATATGAAAATCACTTTCATGTGGTATCCTGTAAATCATACTATTTATTGTTAAATTCGTTTTATTTATATTGATATTTTCATTTTCCTGGTGCAAAATTATCTCCGGATAACGACAAAACTTGTCGCATTAAAAACAAAAAAACAGATAAACATTAATCAAAAACACTCGCTCTCAATTACGAAAACATATCATATAAAATATCAAATTCCTATTTGCTTTTTTAAGCATTAAATACAATCTGCATATCATCTTTAATCATTTCATTATCAACCATTGACACACCTTATTTTTATTGATATTTTTACTGTATGATGAGAAAAAACTATTACCGAAAATTGGCATTCATGGTCACATTGCTGACTATTTTATTGGCCTATCAGAAATACACCAGCCGGGAAAAAGAACCTTTTCCTGAGGTAAAGTTCATTACAAGTCATTCAAATTCTGCAGACCTCTCAAATTTTGATCCCAATACGCTGGACAAAGAGCAATGGCAGAAGCTTGGATTTTCAGAGAAACAGACTGCTACAATTATGAAATATAAAGATATTGTAGGAGGAAAGTTTATATCAAAAGAACAGTTGAAAAAATGTTACGCGATTTCTGAGGAGAAGTTCAGCGAATTGAAATCATTCATTTTACTTCCTGAAAAAACAGAGGGAGGAAATTCAAAAGAATTCAAAACATATGGAAAGAAAGAAATTATTATTTCAGGGAAATTCAATCCTGATCAGTTTTCTGCCAATGACTGGCTCAAAATGGGTTTCAGCGAAAAACAGGCAGAAGCTATTTTAAAATACAGGAATTATCTGGGAGGAAGCTTTATCAGCAAGGAGAAGTTTAAAGAATGTTTTATCATTTCTCCGGAAAATTACAACAAACTTGAACCTTATTTGATACTGCCCACGAAAACTCCCACAACTTTCAAAAATTTAGCACAGAATAATGCTGTCAAGACTAAGATGCAATACCATTATTTTGATCCCAATCAGCTGGATTTTGAGGGGTGGAAAGCCATTGGGTTTTCAGAAAAACAAGCCGTTACTATTATTAATTATAAGGATAGAAATCTACGGGGAAGTTTTAAAAGTCTGGAAGACCTGCAAAAGTGCTTTGTGATCTCTGCTGAGAAATTTCAGGAAATGAAACCTTATATCAAGCTTCAGGAAAAGCAACAGGAAAAAACAGATTTTTCAAAAACGGATCTCAACACCATTACTTTCAGACAGCTTATAGAGTTTGGTCTGGATGAAAGAAGCGCCGGCTCTATCATTGGCTTCAGAAAAAAATTAGGGGGCTTTATTAATAAGCAACAGATTTTAAGTACTTACAATATTGATCAGGATCTTGTTCAAAAGCTGATTTCAACAGCACCACTGAATCCTTCAGAGGTGCCCAGATATTCATTAGTGGATGCACCTGAAGAATGGCTTAAAAATCATCCCTATTTCAAATATTCTGCAGACAAAATCATTTTTTACCGGATCAGTAATCCTGATGATAGAAAAATATGGAAACTTTTAAAACTGAAACCTGAGTATGAAGAAAGAATGAGATTATATATAAAATAACTTAAGTCCAGATAAAAAAATAATCTAAACTGTTCCAAAATATTATTTTGGAACAGTTTAGATTATATGAAACAAAATTCTAAATTTTAATGATGCATATAATTGCTCGGGCCATTGGTTCCTTCAATGGATTCCGGCAGTATTCCATAACGGTTGCGTAAGTCAACTGTACCTAACGTTTTTCCTGTGTTGATATCAATTACACTAATGGTTCCGGAGTTCAAATTAGGGAGATCCAATAAATTATTCTGTACTGCTACAACTTCTTTTCCTGATTTGGTTTTAAAGAAAGCCATATGATGTGCCCCTTTATCAGCATCAAAAGTCTTCAAAAGTTTTAGCTGTGGAAGATTACTTAAATCAAAGACAAGTACTTTTCCAGGATCTGCAAAACTCACATATAATTTATTTGAATCATCAATATACATTTCGAGAGCCCAGCCTAATCCTTGCGAACTCCCGTCAAAAAGTTTAGTAAAAGCATCATACTTTTTCGTTGCAGGATTGTATGGAGCAATCCAGATATCACCCCCGATCATTGTTGTAGAAAGTGCATATTGCGGAAATTTCCCACGCAGCAGTAAAACCTCAACAGGAGCTGACATATCTGTTGGAGTGTCTGCTACCCGATACGTCTCCTTTATCTCGTAGGTATTGAGATCCAATAAAGTACAGGTATTTCCCAATCCGGTAGTAAGATCCGGGTGGATGGTGGAGGTGACCATCATTAATCCTTTTTCTTCATTAATTGAAATACCATGCGGATACATTATAAATTGATTGGGATTAGCCTGAATGGGTGCTTTAATTGTTTTGATAAGCTGATTATTATTAGCATTAAAAACACCTATACTGCCATCCTTCGGACCTCCTGCTCCCCCCATAAAGGTCATAAAATATCTTCCGTCATTTGTGAAAAATAAATTTTCTCCTACTGTATTCTCACCGGTATCAATAGGCGTTGCATCAATTAATTTTGGCAGCCCATTTTGGTCTTTTCCCGTTTGTATCTCATAGAGATAACTGCCGCCCAAAGCAGTAGTGAACATCTTGTTTGCATTCTGATTGTAATAGATATGATGTGGCAATACACCAACACCAAGTTCAAGCCTGCTGCTTATATTTCCAAAATTCGGGGCTTCGGGATCAAGTTCGATAACGGCAATTCCGTCTGACAATCCTTTTAAGCTTCTATAATCAATGTAAAAAGAAGAATCATTTGAATGATTAGGATCGTGTTCATTTAGACAACTGGTAAAAATTACCAAAGTCACAAATAAAAAAACTCCATTAAGATTTAATTTCATTATTTTCAGGTTATAGTTGTTATTATTATAAATATAAAATATTTTTCTTGAAAAATAAAATATATTACACTAATATGTGAAAAATTATGAAATAAAAAAAGTTAATACTTTTTCCAATAATTGATATTGGAAAGTATAGAAAGGAAACCTTTAAAGTATAGTATAAATCTTAGTTGAATGTTTTACTGGAATCTGTAAGCATAGAATTCAATGCATTCAGTTCATCTTCTGTAAGATCTCTCCATTTTCCAATCGGGAGATCTAGTTTGATGTTCATGATACGAATCCGCTTCAGTTTTTTCACTTCATATCCCAGATATTCGCACATTCTTCGAATTTGTCTGTTGAGTCCCTGGGTAAGAACAATTCTGAAATTCATATCATCAATCTTTTCTACCTCACATTTTTTTGTTACGGTATCCAGAATAGGAACTCCATTTCGCATTTTTTCCAAAAATCTTGGATTGATCGGCTTATCTACACGGACTATATATTCTTTCTCGTGATTGTTGCGGGCTCTCAGAATTTTATTGACGATATCCCCATCACTTGTCAGTAAAATCAATCCCTCACTTGGTTTATCCAATCTTCCGATAGGAAAAATTCTTTTCGGGTGGTTGATGTAATCTACAATATTATTTTTTTCTCGTTTTGTATCTGTAGTACATACAATTCCTACCGGTTTATTAAAAGCAATATATACCGGCTTTTCCTGAGGTTCCCTGATAGGTTTTCCATCTACCTCTACAAGATCTTCATCGGAAACTTTTGTTCCCATTTCCGGAATTTTTCCGTTTATTTTGATCCTGCCCTCTTCTAAAAGTTTATCTGCTGCTCTTCTTGAACAGTACCCTACTTCTGATAAATATTTATTGATACGCGTTTTTTCCATTAGTTTTCTCCGTAACCGGTATAATTTTTATTGCTGAAAATTGTAATTCCATCGCTTAAGACTATAAAGCCAACTCTGGATTTTGGGAAATTGTGGATTCTAAAATACATCTGCTTTCCTGATTTATTCTTTCCGAAGAAAAAACTAATTTCTTAGTTTTATTCATCAAAAGTCATCACTGAAACTTGTAGAATAGTCAGCTTTCGCCAGAACAAAAAGTAAACTTGAACTGCATTACCCAAGCCAACAAATACTATTATTACCTATAAAACAATATTACAATCCTGTTTCCAGTGCAAAATTAGGCAAAAAAATAAATCTGCCTACTACTGTAATTCAGCAGTTAACTTTATTATGTAAAATAGGAAAGAAATAAAAACCCTCTTATTTTTATAAATCCTCGAACCTATATTCGTTATTTAAAAACAGATCAGTAGCATTTTCAATAGCATAGTCACCGATTTTGGTACGCCTTAATTGAGTCAGATAGGCTCCCACTCCCAGTTCCTGCCCGATATCATGTGCAAGACTTCTGATGTAGGTTCCTTTTGAACAGCCTACCATGAAGCTTACTAAAGGAAAGTCTATTTTAATATCTTTAATGTAATGAATGGTCGTCTTTCTGGCCTTCATTTCCACTTCTTCTCCAGCTCTTGCAAGATTGTAAGCTCTTTCACCATCAATTTTAATGGCTGAATAAATAGGTGGCTTCTGTTCAATTTCGCCAACAAATTTTTCAAGAGCTTCCTGTACCTGTTCTTCGGAAATATGAGCAATATCCTGATGAAGAATTTCAGGCTTTTCAGTATCGTAGGATTCTGTCTGTACTCCGATCTTAATCTCCGTCCAGTATTCTTTGGGAGCATCCTGGATTTCCGGAATTTTCTTGGTGAATTTTCCACAGCATACAATAAGAAGTCCTGTTGCTCTGGGATCTAAAGTCCCTGCATGCCCGATTTTAAATTTTTTAGGAAGGTCAAACTCCCTTTTAAGTTTGTATTTCATTTTATTGACAGCCTGGAAGGAAGTCCAGTCCAAAGGCTTATCCAATAAAAAAACGTATCCTGATTTCAGTTCTTCAGCAGTCATGAATGGGTATAAATGAGTAACTTCTTATTTAAAGAAATAAAAATAAATCAACAGGGCAATTCCAACAAAAATACGGTACCAGCCCCAAGGTTTAAATCCGTATTTATTAAGTACTCCAATGAACGCTTTGATCGCAATAAGTGCAACAATAAACGCAACAATATTTCCGATTACAAAGATCATAATGTGATCCTGTGAAGCCATAATCATTTCATATCCTTTCTGTGGGTTGGCCGTTTCTTTTCCCCATGTTTTAACAAAAACTGAGTACACAGTTACTGCAAGCATCGTAGGTACAGCAAGAAAGAAAGAGAATTCTGCAGCCGCTTTTCTGGTAAGTCCCTGTGCCATTCCTCCAATGATAGAAGCCGCACTACGGCTCGTACCCGGCATCATCGCAAGACATTGCCAAAAACCAATGGTTACTGCATTTCTTACAGTAATTCCTTTCTCATCATCAATTTTAGGATTTTTAAACCATTTGTCAGCAAACAGTAGAACAACACCTCCTAAAACCAAAACTGAAGAAATAGCGATCTGATTTCCAAGTATAGCTTCAATCTTATCATCGAATAAATATCCCAGAACCAAAGCTGGAACTACAGCAAAAGCGAGTTTAAAATAGAACTGAATATTATTTAAGTCAAAAAACTTTTTCCAGTATGCCACTACCACCGATAAAATAGCTCCAAACTGAATGGATACTTGAAACATTTTTAAAAATTCTGTTTCTTCAAGCCCCATAAGGTTGGCCGTAAATCCCATGTGTGCAGTAGAAGAAATCGGAAGATATTCTGTCAACCCTTCTACGATGGCAATAATAATTGCTTTGATTAAATCCATATTCTTTTAAAAAATTAAAAGATTAAGAGATCCGGAAATTCAGAATACATCATTCTCAATTTCTTAATCTCTTAATCTCAAAATATAAAAATTTATTTATTTTCTTTTTAAGATAGCGTATACTTCTATTACAAATCCTATAACGACAAACAGTGGTGCTATCCTGATTCTTCTCAGAGAAAAGATATCATCATTCCATGAGTTCGGGTCAAATTTACCATCTACCGTATTGGCATCCGGGCCCATCATCAGTAGAAATCCTACGACAATAAATGCCAGTCCTATCAGCATCCACTTGAAATTCTGCGGTCCGAAATAGAAAGCGTTTTCCTGTGGTACTTCAGCTTCATGTCCAAAGTCTGAAGCGGAAAATTTATTTGTTTTTTTGCTCATTGTTAAGAGTAATATAAATCGTCAACGTTTGATTTCAAGAATCTCCATGTAGCGAAAATTGTACTTAAGACAGAGATAAAAACTCCTACTCCCAATACTAAAATCACTAACCAGAAGTACTGGTTATTATCCTGTACGAAAGCAGAACCAATCTGGCTTGTGAAATAATACCAGACACCACCTAAAGCAATAAGACCAATTACAGAACCAATAGCTCCTAAAATGATAGCTTCTATGATGAAAGGCTTAAGGATAAATCTTCTTTTCGCTCCTACCAACTGCATTGTTTTAATAATAAATCTCTTCGAGAATATTTTCAGACGGATAGAGTTGTTGATCAATACAACCGCCAATACCAGAAACAGAATTGAAAATCCAAAGATCCATTTTAAGATTCTGCTCAGATTATTGTAAACATCTACCATTAAAGTACTGTCATTTTTAACATCGATAATCCCGGGAACTGATTTGATCTCTTTAATAGCTTCATCAATTTTTGCCGGATCTACGAATTCTGGTTTTAAAGCAACTTCAATAGACGAAGGAAAAATATTTTCTTCGAACAATGCATCACTGTCAATCCCCATACTTTTCTTAGCTTCTATTGCAGCCATGCTTCTGGAAATATAGGTTGCTTTTTTTACTGGAGCTAGTGTCTGTACCTTTTTAAAAGTTTCTTCCTCCAGTTTTGCAATTTTTACAGAATCTTTAGCATCATAATTTTCATCAAAGTAGGCGTTCACCACCAATTGTTCTTTGATATAGTCAGAATATTTCTGGGCATTAATCAAAATAAGCCCCATTAATCCTAACAAAAATAACACTAAGGCAATACTTATCACTACTGTAATATTGCTGGACCGAAGCCTTTTCTTATTAAATTCATCTACAGATTTAGCCATTAATATTAAAATTTTTGGCTAAAATAGAAAAAAACTTCCGAAATTTGGGACGAAATAAAGAAAATCATTGTTAATAAAATCATAAAAAACCTTGAGTGTAAAAGCAAAAAAACATCTTGGACAGCACTTCCTGACAGATGAAAACATCGCAAGAAAAATCGTAGAAGGTCTTAGTTTTGAGAACTATAATAATATTATGGAAGTGGGGCCCGGAATGGGAGTTCTTACCAAATATCTTCTTGAAAAGGATCAGAACATTTATCTTGCAGAGATCGATACAGAGTCTATCGAATACCTGAAAAAAAATTATACAAAGGTTACTGAAGAGACTTTTGTGGGAGATTTCCTGAAACAGGACTTCAGTTTTATCAAAGATGATCAGATTGCTATCATTGGTAACTTCCCATATAATATATCATCACAGATCTTGTTTCAGATTGTAGATCATTATCAACTGATCCCGGAAATGGTAGGAATGTTCCAGAAAGAGGTGGCTGAGAGAACGGCTGCCGTTCCGAGAACTAAAGATTACGGTATTCTTTCTGTCCTGATACAGGCTTATTATGATGTATCTTACATGTTTACGGTACATGAAAACGTCTTCAATCCACCACCAAAAGTAAAATCAGGAGTAATTCGTCTTACGAGAAATCCTAAGGAAGGTCTTTCGGGCAACGAAATTCTCTTTAAGCAGATTGTAAAAACAGGATTCAACCAAAGAAGAAAAAAATTATCTAATGCACTGAAATCCTTAACTATTCCTGAAGCTTTAAAAGGCCATGAGTTTTTGGATAAAAGAGCGGAAGAACTGAGTGTATCAGATTTCATACACTTCGCCAATCTCTGGAAAGAAAATCAATAAACTTCAATAATACAAGCTTCTGATAAAGGAGCTTTTTTTTGAATTAGTCACGACAACCTTTATTCCTAAAAAGCAGAAAGCCTTTCAAAATACATTTGAAAGGCTTTCTTTTATATTACATTATCAATTCTAATTTCTGTTTTTCAGCATGATCCATCCTGACCAGTTCATCTGAGCTTTTGATTTTGGATACTCAAAATTGAACTTATACCAGTATGTTGCTGTAGGAAGTCTCTTACCTCCAACTGTTCCGTCCCAGATAGGGTTCTCTTTTGAGAATCTGAACATCTCTACTCCATATCTGTCATACACAGAACCTGTAAAGTTTTTAAACTCTCCAAGAGCTTTAAGATCCAGAACATCATTGATTCCGTCTTCGTTCGGAGTAATAATGTTGTTGATCTGCAATGTAAAGAATTCAAGAGATCCTACACAATGTGTACCCACTCTTCTTACCAAAACGGTATAATTTGTATTGTCTAAAAGATTAGTAAACACGTTTGAATCCTGCCAGCTGATTCCATTATCAATAGAATATTCCAAAGTACTTGGCATATTGTTCATCGGAGGATTTTCAGCTGTTATTGTTACTGTTTTCTTGATGCTTTCATAGTTTAATCCGGTCACAAAAGGAGTAGCTGCACCCATTACTTTAGCCTCAAAAACTTTCTTACAAATTCCGTTATCAATTTCTACGGAATAGATCCCCCACTGGTCTACCTCAATTTTCTGTGTTGTAGCACCTGTACTCCAAAGGTATTTAAAGCCATCTCCTGCACCTGCATCAAGAGTCACTTTATCACCGATACACATTTCAACATCTTTTAATGGTGAAGTGATTTCAGGAGTAACCTCGATTCTTATTGTTGCCGGGTTAAGAGATTTACAACCTTTTGTTCCAATGGCATATACTGTAAATGTTGTTGTCTGATATAAAGTAACAGTCTGTATATTTCCTGTTCCCATGAAGTTGCTCCATTCGTAAGTATCTCCTCCTTCAGCAGTAAGGGTTACAGATTCTCCCGGACAGATTTTTATTCTGGAAGCTTTTACCTTAGCAGTTGGAGTTACTTCTTTCAGTAGTTTCAATTCAACCATTTTACTACAGAAACCACCATTGGAAACTACAACATAGAGAATCTGGCCATCGTTACCGTTATAGTTTAACGGAGTCTGAATATAATTATCATTCTGCGCTATTGCATCCGCCTGATCCACGTAGAACTTAAAAATAGCTCCCGGTGTCGGGCTGATGGTAGATGTAATTGTACTTAAGTCAAAAGTGGTAATATCCGGTGTGGTGCAAAGCAGCAATGTAGCATCCTGAGCCAGCGGAGTTGTTCCCCCATGAATCTGAATACTGGCTTTACCCGGACATGGATTCCCCGGAACACTTACTTCGATAGTATAAGTACCCGGCTGTATAGCCGTAATTGTGTTGGTAGTAGCATTAGGTACCGGTGCACCATTATAATACCATTGGTATACAAGGTTAGGGTCATTTACAGAAGCAGTGATTACCTGAGGTACATTATCACAAACGTTGATATCAGAAGGTAATTTTGTTCCTGCAGGGTCTAAAAGGTCTACTCCAATATTGAAAGATCCTCCTTCCAGAAATACTGCAGAGTCATAGCTGTGGTCACTATAATCGGCAATTACCATTTTGAAATGGTATTGCTGTCCTGCTACTACGGTTGCTGTAGCTGTCAACGGAATTGTTCTTCCGTTAAAATTGGTTTCCACATTACCGGTGTTATATCCGGCAAAATATTGTTCATTTACAGCACCACAACTGCCTGGTACTGCAGGGTGAATATTGGTAATACTTACAGGTCCTGCTCCACCGGGAAGCACAGCCATATTCACATAAGGTCCGCCTGAAGTAGGTCTCAATAAGATCGCAAATGCATCTGCAAAGGTACAAGGAAATGAACCTGTGTATTCTTCGGATGCAATCAGATAGTTAAATTTAATCTGACTTGTTGTAGGTACGAAATCAAATTCCAAAAGAACAGCGTCATTCAATCTACTTTCCACAACTCCAATCACCTGTGCAAGATCAGCATCCGATCCTCCACCGTTGACATCACTCAGCCCCCCTTCAAAACTGTTTCCTGCTCTTCTGGCATAACCTGTAGAGAGAACGAGTCCGTCTTTAAAAGGGAAATTGGTTGTTGCTTTATGAAAATACCCCCATGCTCTGTCTGCATCACTTGCAGCATGATTCGGAGTGATCTTCACATTAGTTACATTCGGGGTCAGGCAGGTATTGGTCCCGGATGAGATCAATACATCTTTTACCATCTTCTCTATCGTGTAACTTGTTTCAGGATACTGCGGAGCATTCACGTCAATAAAAACTCCTGCCCTTCTGGATAATGCTGTAGGAATTTCCTTTACTTGTTTCCTGGGTGGCAGATCTTGTGAAAATAAAAAAGTCGAGATGACTAAAAAAAATAAACAAAGCGGTAGATATCTTCTCATAATATTTTTGTTTCAACAAATTTAATTTTTTTTTAAATATCTCACATACATATTTATATTTTTTACCATAAAAAAACAAAATAAGAACCTCTTAAAGTAAACTTTCGTTAATTAGCTCCTTATAAAGAATGTGGTAGTATCGTGTTACAAATCGTTTTAACATATTTATTCTCTCATGAAAATAATTCACAAAACGTGATAACATTTACAGCATAAAGCAACAAAATCTTTCATTGCTGAAAGATTTTGTTGCTTATTTTTTATTTTAATAAATTTTAGTTTCTGTTTTTTAAAAGAATCCAGCCTGAGCGTTGTTCCATTTTCTTACTGGCCGGGTTTTCCCACTGTACTCTATACCAATAGGTCCCTGTAGAAAGGTTGATTCCTTTTAAAGATCCAGTCCAGATAACATCTCCTTTCGCAGCTTTGAATACCTCGGCACCATATCTGTCAAAAATAGAAGCTGCAAAATCTTTGTATCCGCTGATTCCTGTGAAATCTATCGTATCATTTACACCATCCATATTAGGAGTAATAGCATTGCTGATAACGAATGTAAAGTAATCCAGTGAAGTACCGCATTTGGCACCTTTTACCCTTACCATAAGAGAATACATTGTATTGTTCAGGATACCGGTAAATATATTCGACGTCTGCCACGTCAGTCCTCCATCTATTGAATATTCTAAAGTACCTCCTGTTGGATTGCTTGCCGTAAGGGTAAGAATATGATTATCATATACTACATTGGTAAACTGTGGCAGGTCAGGATTAATCAGCTGAGCAGAGAACGTCTTGGAACAAACTCCATTACTGATGATCACAGAATAAGTGCCGGCAACATTAGTTGTTATTGTCTGAGTGGTTGCTCCTGTATTCCATAAGTAAGTATAGTTTGGTCCAGGGCCTGCATCAAGGGTAGCTTTATCTCCGGCACAAGCAAATACATCCTTCAATGTAGAAACAATTGCAGGAACTACTTCAATAGTAACTTTAGCCGGATTCACAGAGCTACATCCGTTTCCTCCCAATGCGAATACCGAATATTCTGTTGTTGTGGTAGGCGTAACAATCTGCGTATTTCCATTTCCGGTAAGCCCTATCCAGTTATAAGTAATTCCTCCTGTAGCCGTTAATGTCACAGATTCGCCTTCGCAAATTTTTAATTTGGATGCTGTAAGTCCTGCTATAGGTGGGCCTACCTGAACAGTGACTGTTGCTGGTGTTGCAGAAATACATCCGTTAGCTCCAACAGCAAAAACGGTATATACTGTAGTTGTAGTAGGTGAAACTACCTGAGTACTTCCGTTTCCGGTAAGACCGTTGCCCCAGTTATAGGTTACCCCTCCCGAAGCTGTTAATGTTACAGATTCTCCTATACAAATACGAGGTACTGACGAAACAAGAGCAGCAACCGGTTGTACTTTATCCTCCTGTACTGTTACGGTTGAAGTATAGGTACAGCTCAGGTTTCCTGGTTGTGATACGTTAGTAACCGTTAAAGTATATGTTCCACCAGCGCTTACAACAGGCGTAAGTGTAGTTCCTCCAGACACAATAGTTCCTCCGGTTGTTGTCCAAGCAATAGTAGATCCTGCAGGTACTACAGATGCTGAAGCGTTGAGTGTAATCTGAGGAGTTGTACAGGTAATTGTTTGCGGCGCTGCGATTGTAAGGGTTGTTTGAGCGGTGCTTAATAATTGCAGAGACACTACATAGCTACAACCTCCGTTACTTGCCAATACATAAATAGTCTGGCTTCCTCCCGGTGGTGTATATGTTGTAGGTGTTGCAATAAAGTTTCCGTTAGCAGCATTGGCATCAGCCTGATTGACATAGTAAGTAAAAGTAACTCCTCCTGCTGTTGTGATCTGAGGCTGAGCTTCTGTAAGATTATAAGTTAATCCTGGCTGATAACATTTATGTAATGTTGCATTTTGTGCCGTAAAAGGTTCTGATACTTCAATTGTTATAGTAGCCGGGTTTTGAGAGACACAACCATTAGCACCTACAGCTGTTACAGTATAAGTAGTGGTAACCGTAGGAGAAACAACCTGTGTACTGCCGTTTCCGGTAAGACCATTACCCCAATTATAGGTAGCACCTCCTGATGCGGTAAGTGTTGTTGATTGACCTTTACAGATTTTTATTTTGCTTGCGGTAAGTCCTGTAACCGGTGGAGCACTGTTTCCTGTTACTGTCACATTACCCACTGCTGTACAGCTAATATTACCTGGCTGATAAACTTTTGTTATTGTTAAAGTATAAGTTCCGGCAGCATTGATAACAGGATTTAGAGTTGTAGCACCCGAAACAATATTTCCGCCGGTAGTTGTCCAGTTGAATGTAGCACCTGTAGGATAAACGGAAGCTGATGCATCCAGTGTAGTCTGAGAATTGGCACATGTTAATACTATCGGCGGAGCAATAGTAGGTGTCATCTGTGGTGCTTTTACCAATTGAAGCTGTGCAACCTTCGCACAAGGGCCGTTTGCTACTCGTACATATACTGTTCCGCCTGCACTCTGGTAAGTTGTAGGAGTTGGAATTGTATTGGTATTTCCTGCATTAGCATCTGCCAAAGTAGCATAATATGAAAACACAGCTCCTGGAGTAGTACTTATTGAAGCCTGTGCTGAAGGTAAATTAAATGTAGCATTTCCGGCAGCATAACAGGCCGTTAAAGTAGCATTCTGTACCGTAGGAGATGTTCCTCCCACTACTGTAATGGTAGCCTCTCCCGGGCAGGTATTCCCCTGAATATAAACCTTAACAGTATAAACTCCTGGTGCTGTTGCCGTATAACTTGCATTGGTAGCTCCAGCAATCGGATTGGTTCCCAAATACCACTGATAGGTTATGTTAGGTCCCTGAACAGAAGCTGTAAAAGTCTGCGGTGTATTATCGCACATATTTACAGATCCCGGAAGCTGTACCCCTGCGGGGTCCAGAATTTTCACTCCAATATCGAAAGACCCTGCTTCCAAAAATACGGCAGAATCAAAATTGGGATCCTGATAGTCGGCAAGAACAATTTTAAAATGGTAGGTTTCCCCTGGAATTACAGTTGCTTTTGCTGTCAGAGGAATGGTACGCCCATTGAAATTGGTTTCAATCTGAGCGGTATTGGTACCTCCGTAATAGGCTTCATTTTTAGGCCCGCAGTTTTGATACTGAGGATGTATATTGGTAACACTTACAGCTCCTGCTCCTCCCGGAAGCACTGCAAGATTGGTATAATTAGGATCAGATGCTTTTTTTAATAATAGGGCGAAACCATCTGTAATCGTACACGGAAAGTTTTGCTGGTATTCTTTAGAAGCAAATAAATATCTGAAAGTAATTTCAGTAGAAGCAGCTACAAAGTCAAACTCTATAGACGTAGCATTGGTTAGGTTATTATTACCGATTCCCAAAGCGTTCGCCAGATCTACATCTCCTCCGGTTCCAAGGTCATCACTTAAAGTTCCCTGAAGAGTATTCCCTGCTTTATTGGCATATCCGGTAGAAAGTATAATTCCTTTACTAAACGGAAAATTGGTATTTGATTTATTAAAATATCCCCAGCTTCGGTTCTGATTGGAAGCAGGTAAATTGGGAGACACTGTTACATTGCTTACACTTGAACTGGTACAGGTAGTACCTCCTGATATAAGAACATCATTGATAAGCTGGGTTATAGGATAGCCTGATTCCGGGTAACTTGGTGCATTCACATCTATAAAAGCACCCGCTCTCAAGGAAGCAGCACTCGGTTTTCTAGCAATTTCTACCCTTCCTCTATTTTGAGCCAAAATAAAGTTGCCTATGAAAACTAAAAATAACGCTAAAAATAAATTTCCTCTCCTCCTATTTAACATTTTATATTATTTTAAACAAAAATACTATTTTTTTTAATTGAAATTCAAGTTAACACAATTTACATTATTACTAACGCAAATTTATTTATGTTAGGATATCAACTCTATTTATTTTAATATAATAAAAAAAGACTGACAAAATAGCCAGTCTTTCGATTATAGTTTTAATTATTCTATATTTTTAAGTAATATCCATCCTGTTTTCACTGTAAGTTCTTTACTCGCAGGATCTTCAAAGGTTATCTGATACCAGTACGTAGAGGTAGGAAGTTTTTTTCCCTGGAAATATCCATCCCAATATGGATTGATCTTCGCTGCTTTGAACACTTCTCTTCCATATCGGTCGAAAACCTGTCCGCTGAAATTTTTATAATTAATCACTCCACTGAAATCAATAGTATCATTAAGGTTATCACCATTTGGAGTGATCACATTTTTCATAACGAATGTAAAGAATTCAAGGAAACCTACACAGCTTGTAAATTTAACCCTAACTCTGATTGAAATGATTTTATTTTTAGGAACATTAGTAAATACATTTGAAGACTGCCAGGTAACTCCGTTATCCACTGAATATTCCAGGATACCGTTACTTGGATTGCTTGCTGTAACAATCATTGTTCCATTTTCATTATAATCCACTTTTATTACTTCAGGAATTACTGCCTTGATAACTTCTGTTTTAAATTCTTTTGAGCACACTCCGTTGCTTATCATTACTGAATATTCTCCCGGAGTTGAAACAGTAATACTCTGACCTGTTTCACCATTACTCCATTGATAGGTATATCCAGGTCCTGAACCTGCATCAAGAATAATTTTATCTCCCTGACAGATGTGACCACCTTTTAAGTTTGAAACAATAGCCGGTACTACTTCTATTGTAATACGTGCGGGCTGAAGAGATATACATCCCTGTGCTCCGATAGCATATACCGTATATGTAGTAGTTTGGGTAGGGCTTACAGTTCTTATTCCGCCAGTGGTAGCTGCTGAGTCACTCCATTGATATGTTACTCCACCTGAAGCTGTTAATAATACAGATTCACCTGCACAGATTTTTAATCTAGGAGCTGTAACTAATGCTGTTGGAGTTTCTTCTTTTCTTAAGGTTAAAGTTGCAATTTTACTACAGAAAGCTCCATTGGAAACCAGTACATATAATATCTGTCCGTCTGTACCGTTGTAAGTTGTCAGATTGGTGATATAACTGTTATTTTGTGCCTGTGCATCAGCCTGATTGGCATAAAAACGGAATACCGCTCCCTGCGTTGTACTGATCAGAGGTTTTGCTGTTTCTAAATTAAAGGTACTGAGCGCAGGTGTTGTACATAGCTTAAGTTCAGCATTCTGTACGGTAGGGCTCGTTCCTCCGACAATGGTAATAGTCGCTTCACCAGGACACTGATTGCCCGGAACCATTACTTTTACAGTATATACTCCTGGCGCTGTAGCAATATAAATAGCGCTGGTTGCTCCCGGAATGGCAACTCCATCTTTATACCATTGATAAGTCATTCCCGGAATGGCTGCTACCTGTGCTTTCAATTGCTTTGGGGTATTGTCACACATGTTGATGCTGCCTGGTAAAACTGCTCCGGCTTCATCTACGATTTTAATTCCGACATCAAAAGATCCACCCTCCAGGAATACCGCAGAGTCATGGGAAGGATCCTTTGCATCTGCCAATACCATTTTAAAATGATAGGTTTGCCCCGGAATTACATCTGCCACCGCTGTTAAAGGAGTTGTTCTCCCAAAATAATTAATAACCAGATGCGGATTCGCCAAAGCTCCAAAATAAGTTGCATTGATAGGGCCACAACTGAATCCGTTTCCTGCAGGAACAATATTAGTTGCACTTACAGGTCCAGCTCCGCCGGGAAGTACAGCCAGATTAGTATAAGTAGGGTCTCCAACTTTCTTTAATAATAAAGCAAAAGCGTCAGAATATCCCGTACAAGGATAATTGGAAGTATATTCATCAGAAACGAATATATAATTAAATTTCACCTGATTGGAATTGGGTACAAAATCAAATTCAAGTGCTACAGCATCCGTTAAGCTGACATTAGCTCCGGTAGCTGCCACAAGATCAGCATCACTTCCCGTTCCTACGGATTGTCCAACAGCTGATACATAGTCATTACCAGCCTCTGAAGCATATCCTGTAGTCAGGACAATACCATCAGTAAAAGGGAAACTTGTTGTCCCTTTATGAAAATATCCCCAAAACCTGTTGCTGTTAGTCACCTCATGATTAGGAGATACTGTAACATTGGTAACATTGGCTGTTGTACAATTGGTACCACCATTGATCAAAATATTTTTCACCAATTGCTCGGGGGTATAGTTTGAAGGCACATACGGAGGTACATTCACATCAATGAACGCTCCAGCTCTAAGACTGGCAGCAGAAGGCTTTATCTTTTCTGATTTTCTGACTGGTCTCGTTTGAGAAAATGCAGAAACAGAAATCAATAAAAAAGAAAAAAGGAAAAAATAGTTTTTTAGTCTATAGATTAACATTTTAGTTTCATTTGTTCAAATGTAGCAAAAATAATAATAACAAATCAGCCTTCAACGTTACTATTTTTCAAATAAACATCTACATTCATAATATTTTTTTCTTATTGTTACATTTTCCGTAAATCATTTTAGAACAAAAACCCACAAAAAAACAGATCAATTGTATGATCTGTTTATATTTCGCTGCCATGATTCAGTTGCAGTTATTCTTCTTTTTTCAATTGTTCAATTTCATCTTTCAGCTGAGAGATAATATCTTTTAAAGCTTTTATTTCGTTTTTATTAGAGTTGACATTACTCCTCAATATTACGTTTTTTGCTCTTTCATTATGATCTTCTTCTTCCTCTTCTTCATTGATTTCTTCAATATCTTCCTGAATATCTTCTATATCCTCATTGATCTCTTCAATGTCTTCGCTGATCTCTTCAATATCCTCACTGATTTCTTCGATATCCTCCTGAATATCTTCAATATCTTCACTGATCTCTTCAATATCCACCTGGATATCTTCAATTTTCTCGTGACTTTTATTAACCGACATCTGGATAAAAATAGCCAGATAAATAGCTTCCAGAGAAAGCACTGTAGTAAGAATCAGAAGCATCTTATCAAAATCTACGATATGCAGCATCGGAAGAACAAACGAAGTAAGAAACAACAGTGTATGTACAATCAAAGACTGAATAGACCCTATCCATGAGGTAATACTGTCTGCTATTTTTTCAAGAACTTCTGTTTTTTCGTTATATTTTTTCATCCTTATATTTTTTTACAACAGTTCTTTGGTTACGCCTAATCCAAACAAGGCAAAATCATATTTCGCGGGATCTGTTTCATCAAATTTTCTAATGGCAGCATCCAGTTCTTCTACCGTTTTCCAATCATTCTGTGTTCTGGAAACTAATCCCAATTTTCTGGAAATATTTCCTGTATGCACATCCAAAGGAATGGAAAGGTTTTTCTGATCTATATTTTCCCAAATTCCAAAATCTACCCCCCTTTTGTCTTTCCGCACCATCCATCTCAAAAACATAATAATTCTTTTTGCAGAGGAGTTTTTGTAAGGCGAGCTGATATGTTTGTGGCTTCTGTGCTTTTCTGTTTCCAGAAATCCGTTCCTGAATCGTTCTATGGCGTGGAGAAAATTATTCTCCGGTTCTTTTACTTCAAACAGGCTTTCCAGACTTTCATTTTGTTTATAAATCTTGTTGAACTGTTTGACGAAGTAGGAAAAATCCTGCCCATTGAAAGTTCTGTGAATACTTTTATCCTGAATATCCTCCAGATCCTTTTCTGAATAATTCATTACAAAATCATAGGGAGCATTCCCCATAATATCAAGCATTTTATCCGCAGAATTAATGATCGATTTTCTGTTTCCCCAGGAAATTGTTGCTGCCAGAAATCCTGCAATTTCAATGTCCTGTTTTAAAGAAAAACGATGAGGAATCTGTATAGGATCATTTTCAATAAAATCGGGAGCATTGTACTGATCTGCCTTTTCGTTGAGAAAATCTCTAAGTTCTTCAAATTTCAGCATATTCATTTTAAATCTTTACACTTTCCAATGCTTTTGGTAAAAATGTATTGGGAAAAATATTTCTTGCTTCATCGGTAAACACTGTCAGATCTCCATATCTGTTGGAAAAATGTCCTAAAATCAGTTTTTCAACCTGAGCTTTCTGAGCAATCGTTGCCGCCTCCAATGCCGTGGTATGCCCTGTATAATCAGCCATTTCCTTCAAATCATGTAAAAATGTGGATTCATGGTAGAGAACCGTTGCATTTTTAATAATCGGAATGACGCTTTCAAGGTAACGGGTATCACTGCAAAATGCATAGGATACTGGCGGAACAGGCTCAAGAGTCAGAATTTCGTTTTTAAGAACATAGCCATCGCTCAGGACAAAATCTTTTCCTGCTTTTATATTATGGTAATCACAGGTTTCAATCTCGCTGTACTTGGCAATTTCTTTCATATTAAGATGCCTGTCTTTCGGCTTTTCCTTAAAAAGATAGCCGTTACAGTAAATTCTGTGATCCAACGGAATGGTATATACTTCTACTCTGTTGTCTTCATATATTTTTTCGGAATAATCTTTATCCAGTTCATGATAGATTACTTCAAAGCCACGGTGCGTTTCCGTAATCTGAAAAATAGTTTCCAGCATCTTCTTAATGCCTTTCGGACCATAAACATGCAGCGGAGTATCCCTTCCTAAAAGCCGGAAAGAGGCAATAAGGCCCGGAAGTCCGAAACAGTGATCTCCATGAAGATGGGAGATAAAAATATGATTGATTTTTGAAAATCTTGCTTTTGCTTTTCTCAGCTGTACCTGTGTTCCTTCTCCGCAATCAATAAGGAAGAGTCTTTCTTCCATTTCCAGCAGCTGGGCTGTGGGTGATGTATTGATGGTTGGGATAGCCGAATTGAAGCCTAATATTGTTAAATAAGTACTCAAATCAATAATTTATTATAACAAATGTACGACAGAAAATCTAAATGGGTCGTTCACCCTGATATTTAAACTTAATCAGTCACTTTTAAAAAATCCATAAACAAATCTAAGGCCTGCTTGCGGTGGCTGATTTTGTTTTTATCTTCCGGATTCATCTCTGCAAAGGTTCTGTCATGACCCATCGGAACAAAAATAGGATCATATCCGAATCCTTTAAAACCTTTATTTTCGGTCAGTAAATTTCCATGTACTCTGCCTTCAAAATATTGGGCTCCTTTTTCATCATAATAGCACAGAACGGTAACAAAATAAGCTTTTCTGTTTTCGATTCCCTGCATTTCTTCCAGCACCTTTTCAATATTTTTCGCAAAATCGTGATCTCCGGCGTAGCGGGCAGAGAAAATTCCCGGTCTTCCATCCAGAGATTCTACTACCAAACCGCTGTCATCTCCCAAACTTGGAACTCCTGTTTTTTCAAAGCAGTATTTTGCCTTGATGAGGGCATTGGCATGAAAAGAATCTCCATCTTCCACAATTTCTTCGTGAATATTATAATCGGTAAGACTTTTCACAACGCAGTCACTTCCCAGGATCTGTTGAATTTCTTCTTTTTTATGTTCGTTGTGTGTGGCTACTAATAATTCCATTTCTATATTCATTTTCAATTTTACTTTTTTAATTTGGTTACTTACATTTCAGCATAATGCACTTTATACTTTTTCATAAAAAGATAATAGAATAAAGAGAAAAGTACAATTCCTACGGCCAGTACAAGCCATTCTGAAACATGAAGAACTTTTGAAAAACTTTCATCTTTACCATAAAGTACCAACAGAGATAGGGTTAAGTTATTAAACGCATGCAGCAGTATGGGCAGCAGTAAAGATTTTGTTTTATGATATACCAATCCCAGCACACAACCCAGCATCACTGCGCTGATAAACTGCCATGGATTTCCGTGAACCACTCCAAAAATAATGGAAGCGTACAAAATGGCTTTCCATGGTTCTACTCCTTTATTAATCAATCCTTTCTGGATAATTCCTCTGAATATAATTTCCTCAAAAACGGGAGCCATAATTACCGTCATGATGATCATTACAACAGGATTATCGGTAAGCTGACTCATCAACTGGGTAAAATATTCATAAAAATCACCAAAAAAAGGTCCTGTAGTAGGAATCTGAGCGGCAATAAATTCTGAAATAAACATCATCCCCGCCATCATTGGAAAAATAAGGAGATAGGTAGAAAAGTTAACGGACGATAAATTGAAGTTAAGCTTCTTTTGGGTAGTACGTCTTACAATGAAAAAATCAAAAAAGGCAATAGCCGTAAGGAATCCTGCAGAATTTGCAACCATAAGGAACCAGTCTTTCAGCTGAAGATTTTCTTTGAAAACAACTTTCCAAAAAGTGCTGAATAAGGAAACAGCCATTGTTCCCACGAATAATCCAACCACCAAAGCAACACCACCCACCCATGTGAACGTAAACTTTGGATATTTGCTATTTTCCATCCTTATCTCTGTAAAAGTTTATTAGAAACAAAGATAATTTTTTTGACTGCTACAGGCAACTAAAAAAGGATTTTCTTATTTTCGTTCCTTTATCCATGAATACTATAAAATGAATACAGAATCTCCGTTCCAGAGGATTGAGTCTACAGCAGATATATTGATGACTATCGTTCTGAATGCACTATTCTTCATTATATTGATTCCTTTCACGATACTTTTCGTTCTGGGACCTGTTTACGGGATTTATAAAAGAGGGGTTGAAACAATGTTTTATCCAGCCTTGGTTAGTTGGGGAATATCAGCACTTATTTTAATTCCTGTAGTTCGTTACTATATTATAAAAAGGAAAAAAATAAAAAGCAAAATTGTGGTTGATGAAACCGGACTTTTATTTTATAATGCAAAAAATGAAATTGAAGAACAGATATTTTATACAGATCTTCAGCCTTCAAAACAAAATTTTGATATTTATACTGTAACTCCGGTGGGATCAGGTATTGCTCCTTTACTGGAAATAACAACCCAATCAGAGAAAAAAGACGAGACTACAAGACGTATTGATATGAACCTTCCTCTGAAGGTGGTAAAGAATAGATATACTTTGTATGCACACTTCCTGCGCGGCATTGTTACTTTCCGCCCTGATTTAAAGGTGGATCCGCTTGTTTTCCGCAGCTATTCCATTGATACAGAAACATGGAAAGTGAATAACAAAGGGATTTCCCTGGGAGGCTGGCTTTTAATTTTTGCAGCTCTTGCTATTACAGCACTTATCATCGGATTTGTCTGCTTATTATCTGAAACCCCCAATTAATATGACAGAAAAATTCCAAACCACAGACTCCAAAATTAATAAACCCATCACTTATTTTTTAATGGGGATCATCTGGATCGCTGTTATTCTGATTATTGTGGTAATCGGGGTCGTTTTCGATTTCATTTACGATAATTTCAGACAATATTTAGAAAATGATCCTGGCATTCTTTTCACCCTAATTATTGCCCAGCTTCTTCTTATATTTTGCTGCATAGCTTTGATAATGGCTTTAACCTACCGAAAAAAAGAAAAGGTAAGAAAAGCCGTTGTAGATGAAAAAGGAATTACTTTCTACAACAATCAAAACACCATTATTCAAACCGTATTTTACAATGATCTTCACCAGGCCAAAAAATCCTCAGATGATGTATATGTCCGCAATACTCAAACCGTAAAATATGGTAAAACAACATTACAGGTCTATCTGAAAAATAAAGCAGGGGAAATTGTGCTTTCAACCGTAGATTTCAATTTTGAATTGGTAATTCTGTGTAATCAATATGATCTCTACCGTCATTTTCTAAAAGGCATTCAGCACTTTCGTCCTGATCTGAAAATTAGTCTGCAGACTATTGAACAGTATAACCTTAATTCAGAACCACAAAAAATGGAATTTGGGATATTTGAATACATCATGGCTGCTGTTTTTATACTGATTGCTGTTGGATTGATTTATGTTTTTATGTTATTCATAAAAATGCTTTTCTGATAAGCATTGTTGAAGCAAAGCCAACTATTGATAGGTTCAAAGCCTTATTTATCATTCTTAAAACGTGACTTCCCTCCTATTCTTTTATCTAATTAATATTGTCTTAATTTAAATTTGAAAACCTCATAAAAAATCACGATTTTTGCAACTTCAAAATACGATATGTCAGACTTAATCAAAGAAATACAAAAAAGAAAGACCTTCGGGATCATTTCCCACCCGGATGCCGGAAAAACAACTCTTACGGAAAAGCTACTTCTTTTCGGGGGTGCTATTCAGGAAGCGGGTGCGGTAAAATCCAACAAAATAAAAAAAGGAGCTACTTCCGACTTTATGGAAATCGAAAGACAGAGAGGGATCTCTGTAGCGACTTCCGTATTGGCTTTTGAATATAGAGACCACAAAATCAACATCCTGGATACTCCAGGTCACAAAGACTTTGCTGAAGATACTTACAGAACGTTAACTGCTGTAGATTCTGTAATCGTTGTAATTGACGTTGCAAAAGGGGTTGAGGAACAGACTGAGAAACTGGTTAAGGTTTGCAGAATGAGAAACATTCCTATGCTGGTTTTCATCAATAAATTGGACCGTGAAGGTAAAGATGCTTTTGATCTGCTGGACGAAGTAGAACAAAAATTAGGATTAACAGTCTGCCCGCTTTCTTTACCCATTGGTATGGGAAGTGACTTCCAGGGAATTTATAATATCTGGGAAGACAATATTCAGTTATTCTTAGAGGAGAAAAAACAGAAAGTTGGGGATTCTATCAAATTTGATGACATTAATGATACTTCTATTGATGAAGTGATTGGTGAAAAAGCAGCAAAAACGTTAAGAGAAGAACTTGATCTTATTCAGTCTGTTTATCCTGAATTTAACCGTGAGGATTATATGAAAGGGGATCTTCAGCCTGTATTCTTCGGTTCAGCTTTAAATAATTTCGGAGTACGTGAATTGTTGGATGCTTTCATTGATATTGCTCCGATGCCGCAGCCAAAAGAAAGTGACACCCGTCTTGTAAAACCTGAAGAAAATACTTTCACAGGGTTTGTTTTCAAAATCCATGCGAATATGGATCCTAAGCACAGAGACAGACTTGCTTTTGTAAAAATTGTTTCAGGAACCTTCAAAAGAAACGAAAACTACTTATTGGTAAGAGAAGGTAAAAAGATGAAATTCTCCTCTCCTAACGCATTCTTTGCTGATAAAAAAGAAGTGGTGGAAGAAAGTTTCCCTGGTGATATTGTTGGTTTACATGATACCGGAAGTTTCAGAATCGGAGATACGCTTACTGGTGGAGAAAAATTAAGCTTCAAAGGTATTCCTAGCTTCTCTCCTGAACATTTCCGTTATATCAACAACAATGATCCATTAAAAGCTAAGCAATTGGCAAAAGGTATTGATCAGTTGATGGATGAAGGAGTTGCACAGCTATTTACCCTTGAAATGAACGGAAGAAAGATCATCGGAACGGTAGGTGCCCTTCAGTATGAGGTTATCCAATACCGTCTTGAACATGAATATGGTGCAAAATGTACTTATGAGCCTCTATCCATGCACAAAGCATGTTGGGTAGAAGCTGATGAGAAATCTGAAGAATTCAAAGAATTTGCAAGATTAAAGCAGAGATTCCTGGCAAGAGATAAATACAATCAACTGGTATTCCTTGCTGACTCATCTTTCACAATTCATATGACACAGGAGAAATTCCCGAATGTGAAATTACATTTCATTAGTGAATTCCAGGAGCATTAATTAAAAGACAAAATTGTTTATCATATAGATCCGTAGAAAATTTCTACGGATTTTTTATTTCTTACTATATAATCATTTTTATGAAGAATAAGAATTGGGATTCCTGCGGAATGACAAACAGAACGCTAATTTATCCATACACTTTGTCATTCCGTAGAAATCTAAGTAATAAGTAATAAAATTGTATTATTAAATACTTCTTTAGAGCGTATATCTCAGGTTATAATACCATTAAAACTCAGAAACGCTTTGTAAATCTTTTGTAAAACAAATACAAAACACTGAAAATATAACAGTTAGTATTTTACCAGCACAATACATTCTATTTACAATCTTTACAAGAGCTTCCCTCCTAATTTTACTTCATCAAAAAAATTAATGTTATGAAAAAGTTCATATTACTCGTTGCTGTATCAGGTACTTTCATTATGTGTAAAAAGGGAGAAACTACTCAAGACAGCCTTCATGAAGCAATTCATTCAGCAGACAGCGCAGCTACAGTAGCTGCAGAAACCATTGACCATGCAAGTAAAGCAGCAAACCAGGTAATGGACTCTGCCAGTATTAAAATAAAAGATTTTGAGAACACAAAAGGTGATATCCAGCAAAAAATAGAGAGCACTTCAAAGATGGTAGATTCCTTATCTGAGAAAATTGCCGCTACAAAACTGGAATCCAAAATAGAGAAAAAGGATTCGACGGAGAAGAAGTCTGAAAAAATGGCTGTAAACGCTCCGGCTCCCAAGGTTATTAAAGAAACCAAAATCATTTATAAGGACAAGCCTAAAAATGACAGCTATGAACTGAATATGCCAAAAGATAGAATGGTAAAATCAGGGTATCTTGTTATAAAAGCAGAGAATGCAGAAACAGTGAAGAAAATCATAAGAGAAGAAGCCGATAAAAATAACGGCTACATCAAAAGTGAAAATCTTTCTTATGCGGAATCTGCCAGTCCTTATGGAGAAGATCAAAAAATATACAGTCTTGACATCAAAGTCCCTATCCAACATTTTGATGGTTTAATGGATGCTATCAACAATAATGTAGGAGATATTGATACTAAAGATATTCAGGTTGCAGGGCGTAATTATGCAGACAATACAATCTGTACGATCAATGTCAGTATCAGCGATAAGGCCCAAACAGAAAAAGAACCTAAAACTTTTGGTGGAAAATCATTGGCAGCCATTGAATCCGGCTGGGAGGTGATCACTTCTATTTTCCTGTTTATCCTTCCATTATGGCCTTTATTCCTTATTGCAGGTATTGGATATTACTTTTACAAAAAGAAGAATAAAAACATTCCTCATAACGACTCTCATTAGATTTGAAATCCATCCTCGTGGTGGATTTTTTAATGTTTTTTTAATAAGGTTTAGAAGGTAGGATTAATTCTTATTCCTAATTTTATAACATTAATAAAAACAGCTTGTTTATTAGGAAAATTCCTCTTAACTTTAAGTGTAAATAAAAATAATGAATCTCCGTTATAGTACAGGATTCGTTACAAAACAGGAAATTTTTATTTCATATATTAATATTTTGTGATTTGGTGTAAAATAAGGCCCTCAGATTGAGAGCCTTATTTGTTTTATTTCATATTCACTACTTTGTCTACGACAAACTTTGTATTTCCTCTCCATGGGAGGGCACCGTTGTATTCTTTGTAATGCAGATCAAAGGTTTTTCCACTGTTGGTTTCCAACTGTTTGAAAATCTCAGGGTCATCTACAGAAAACTCAAACTCATAGCTTGTAATGGTTCCTGTTTTTCCTCTCCCGAAGCCTTCCTGAATCAGTTTGCCTTCATAGGTTTTGAAGACATAGCCTTTTTTCATGGCATAGTTCAGGTATCCGGATTTCACTCCTTCTCCGAAAACAAAAAAGTATTTATACCAGACAAATACGCCCAGTAAAAGCAGTACGACACCAAGGGTGATCCACAAAGATTTTTTCATAGGTAGTGTGTTTTATAAAATGTTATTTTGCGATACTTCTTGAGATCACGATTTTCTGAATTTCAGAAGTTCCTTCGTAGATCTGAGTGATTTTAGCATCTCTCATTAATCTTTCTACGTGGTATTCTTTCACGTATCCGTATCCACCATGGATTTGTACCGCTTCAATAGTAGTATCCATTGCTACCTGAGAAGAGTATAATTTTGCCATAGCTCCGCTTTCAGAGATATCTTTTCCTGCATCTTTCTCACAAGCAGCTTTGAAACATAACATTCTTGCAGCAGTGATCTGCGTAGCCATATCAGCCAATTTGAATGCAATAGCCTGGTGGTTGATGATCTCAGTTTTGAAAGCTTTTCTTGTTTTAGCATATTTCAATGCCAGTTCGTAAGCACCTGAAGCAATACCTAACGCCTGAGAAGCAATACCAATTCTTCCTCCGTTCAATACTGCCATAGCAAAGTTGAACCCGAACCCGTCAGCACCAATTCTGTTTTCTTTTGGAACTTTTACGTTATTGAAGATCAAAGAGTGAGTATCACTTCCTCTGATTCCTAATTTGTCTTCTTTTAATCCGATTTCAAATCCTTCCCATCCTCGTTCTACGATGAAAGCATTGATCCCTTTGTGCTTTTTCTCAGGATCTGTCTGTGCAATTACGATATAATAAGAAGCTGTTCCACCATTGGTGATCCAGTTTTTGATACCATTTAAAAGATAGTAATCCCCTTTGTCTTCAGCAGTTGTTTTCTGAGAAGTTGCATCAGAACCCGCTTCAGGCTCAGATAAAGCAAAAGCTCCGATTACCTGTCCGCTAGCCAGTGGAGTAAGATATTTTACTTTCTGTTCTTCCGAAGCAAATTTTTCAAGACCGGCACAAACCAATGAGTTGTTTACGGACATTACAACAGCCGCAGAAGCATCCACTTTTGCAATCTCCTCCATTGCCAGCACGTAAGAAACGCTGTCCATACCTGCTCCTCCGTATTGTGGATCTACCATCATTCCTAAAAGGCCCATTTCTCCCATTTTCTTCACCTGTTCTGTAGGGAATTTCTGGTCACGGTCTCTTTCAATAACTCCAGGTAATAGTTCGTTCTGTGCAAAATCTCTTGCTGCCTGCTGAATCATCAGCTGTTCTTCCGATAAATTAAAGTCCATAAAAAAAATAATTAGATAGCCGTAAATTTACACTTTTTAAGCAAATCTGAAAAAATAAATTAAAGACAGGAAAAACCCATAAAAAAAGGGAGTTGAAATAGATTCTAATGTTCAAAGTATCAATAAAATGACACGCCGGTTTATCAATTGGGAATACCATACCATTCAGGAGGGAAAATAAAAACGACAGACTAAGACATGCCAGATCAGTAATGTGCCATTACAACAATCCTTTTAAGGCTTCCGGCCCCCTTTTTGATCAAAGATATTATGGTAAGCATTTAACTAAATACTAAATATTCCATTCAAAGGTTTCCAATTAAAAAAAATGCTTATATTTAAGTTTCTTTATAAATTATTTAAAAAATCATGACGATCAAGAGATTATTCGATATTCCGCACTACGCTTTAGAAAAATATCCTAAAACGGATATGTTTGTAACGAAGTATCAGGGTGAGTGGAAAAAAACTTCTACGCAGGAGTTTATTAATGAGGGAAATAAGATATCCAGAGGGTTACTGAAGCTGGGCATAAAACCGGGTGATAAAATCGCTTTGATTACTACCAATTCCCGTACGGAATGGGCTATTATGGATTTTGGGCTTTCCCAGATCGGAGTGGTTTCAGTGCCGGTTTATCCAAGTATTTCACCTGAAGATTATGAATTCATCTTCAACAATGCCGAAATTCAATACTGTTTTGTTTCTGATAAGGAGCTGTTGAGTAAAGTAATGAAAGTAAAACACAATATCCCGAGCTTACAGGGGATTTTTACTTTTGATAACATCAGTGGAGCGGCCAACTGGAAAGAAATCCTTGATCTGGGTAAAGATGAATCTACACAAATTGAAGTGGATGACCTTTCCAATGCAATCAATACAGAGGATCTGGCGACTATTATTTATACTTCCGGAACTACAGGAAGACCTAAAGGAGTAATGCTTACCCACAACAATATTGTTTCAAACATATTGGGGGCCATTCCAAGGATTCCAAAGAAAAGAAGTCTGGATTATAAAGAAACCAGAGCATTAAGTTTCCTTCCAATCTGCCATATTTTTGAAAGAATGCTGTTCTATCTTTATCAATACAATGGTTTTTCTCTTTATTTTGCTGAAAGCATCGAGAAAATGGGGGAAAACGTAAAAGAAGTGAAGCCTCATTATATGACCGTAGTTCCAAGACTGGTAGAAAAGGTATATGATAAAATTTACAATACGGGATCTTCTGCCGGAGGATTGAAATCTAAAATATTCTTCTGGGCTTTGAATCTGATCAGTAAAAAGAAAGTGATCTCAAAACCATCCGGACTTCAGGAGATTATTGCTGATAAACTCGTATTTTCTAAATGGAGAGAAGGGCTAGGTGGTGAAATCGTGACATTGGTTTCAGGATCTGCGGCATTGTCTACAAGACTTAACTTAATGTTCCAAAATGCAGGAATTCCAATTTTGGAAGGATATGGTTTAACAGAAACTTCCCCGGTAATTTCCGTAAACAGCTTTGAGAAAATGAAAGTGGGAACAGTAGGTATTCCATTGGATAATTTAAAAGTAAAGATCCAGGAAGATGGTGAAATTACCGTAAAAGGGCCATCTGTTTTCAAAGGATATTTCCAAAATGAAGAGATGACCAAAGAAGCTTTTACAGAAGATGGATTTTTCAAAACCGGAGATATCGGGCATATTGACAGTGACGGATTTTTACAGATCACTGACCGTAAGAAAGAAATGTTCAAAACATCAGGTGGAAAATACATTGCCCCTCAGACGATTGAGAATTTAGCAAAAGCTTCTAAATTTATAGAACAGATCATGGTGGTAGGTGATGGTGAAAAAATGCCATGTGCTTTGGTACAGCCTGATTTTGAATTTGCAAAAAGCTGGGCAATGAGAAATAACCTGAATTTAGGTTCCACGCCGGAAGAAATTGCAAAAAGCCCTGAGTTGAAGCAAAGAATTGAAAAGGAAATTGAAGGCATTAACGAACATCTTGGAAACTGGGAGAAAATTAAAAAGATTGAACTTACTCCTGAAGTATGGAGCATTGAAACCGGATTGCTTACTCCAACTTTAAAACTGAAAAGAAAAGCGGTAAAAGAGAAGTTTATTGCTTTGTATAATAAGATGTATGATCATCAGGAATAAAATAATCAACCGCTTCATCTTGAGGCGGTTTTTTTATGTTTTGGCTAAATAAGGAAGATTTGTTTTTTGATCAAACAGGCGTTTCTATTGATATCCCATCATTGAGCTTTTTACTTCAATTACAACACAATCCTTTGTCATTCCCAATGAAACGAAGTGAAGCGTGGAATCTAAGCTTTATTGAGACTTATTTCATGCCCAGATTTCTGCGGAATGACAAAGAATCTGCAAAAAATCACATTACATAAAAAGCATTCTATTGAATATAAAAAAAGCTGTTTCATTTCTGAAACAGCTTTTGTATGATTTAAAATCAATAATTAGAATTTAATTACAGATTTCATTCTTTCGTTTTCTTCCATTACCAATTCGTCATCAACAAGGATTTTCCCTGAATGCTCATCGATAATAATTTTCTTTCTCTGAGCAATTTCCATTTGCTTTTGAGGAGGGATTGTAAAGAAAGATCCTTTCGGAGCTCCTCTCTCTAATCCTACTACTGCAAGACCGTTGATAGAGTTTGTTCTGATTCTGTTGTAAGAAGCCAATAATCTCTCATCGATTTTACCTGCAAATTCTTTAGATTGCTCTAAAAGATATTCTTCTTCTTTCTGAGTTTCAGAGATAAGACCTTCTAATTCTTCTTTCTTGAATTTCAAGTGGTTTTTTAAATCGTCGATCTTAGTATTCAGTTCACTTAAAGTTTCGTTTTTGTGAGCAATTTTAACTCCAAATTCTTTAATTCTTTTTTCAGCAAGCTGAATTTCCAGATCCTGGAATTCCATTTCTTTTCCTAATGCTTCAAACTCTTTATTGTTTCTTACATTATCCTGCTGAGATTTGTACTTCTCAATTAAAGTTTTAGCATGGTTAATAACTTCATGCTTTGTTTTGATCTGATCGTCCTGATCTTTGATATCAGCATGAAATTTTTCAGCTCTTTTTTCAAGACCTTCAATCTCGATTTCAAGATCTTCAACTTCAATTGGCAATTCTCCTCTAGTATTTCGGATTTCATCCAATCTTGAATCAATGATCTGTAAATCGTATAAAGCTCTTAATTTTTCTTCAACTGAAATATCGTTGGTTTTTGCCATATTTAAATGAAATAATTTACTGGGTTTGTTTTTTCAATAGATTTTGAAATTGCAAATGTACTAAATTTTTGTGATAAAATTTCAAATAATTGTTGAGCAACAAATTGTTCTGATTCATAATGGCCAATATCGCAAATCAGCATTTTAGACTCTGCTAAAAAATAGTCGTGATATTTAAGATCTCCGGTAAGATAAGCGTCACATTTCCTGGAAGCCGCAGATCTTATTCCACTTGCTCCGGAACCGCCCAAAACCCCTACTCTTTTGATTTTTTTATTGTTGAAAGAGGAATGTTTTATCACTTCAAGACCAAATTTTTCTTTTACAAACCCTAAGAAATCTTTTTCATCCATTTCCTCTTCCAGGTCACCATACATTCCCAGTCCGGCATGATGGTTTTTATTATCAAGACTGTATATCTGATGAGCCACTTCTTCGTAAGGATGCGCGGCTTTCATTGCACCTACAATCTGACCTTGTTTAAAGCCTTCAAAAATCACCGAGATCATATCTTCATCTGCATTTTCACGAATATTCTGCTGTCCTGAGAACGGATTTGACCCCTCTACCGGTCTGAATGTTCCGTTACCATTCACTGTAAAACTGCATTCGTCATAGAAACCGATATTTCCCGCTCCTGCTGAAAACATTGCCTCTTTTACTTTTCCGGAATACTCTTTCGGAACAAAAACCGAGAGCTGTTTTAAATTATTTTCTTTTGGCTGAAGAATTTTCATATTCTTTAATCCCAGCTGTCTGCAAATTCCATAGTTGACTCCAAAGAAATCATTATCAAATGCCGTATGAATGGCATAGATAGCCACTTTATTTTCAATAGCTTTTAAGACGGCTCTTTCTACATAGTTTTTCCCTGTTAAAGATTTGAGTCCGGAAAATATAATCGGATGGAAACATACAATCAGATTGCAGTTTCTTTCAACAGCCTCATCTACAACATTTTCCAAGGCATCATGACAAACCAGAATCCCAGATACATCACGATCATAAACACCACACAGCAGGCCTACATTATCAAAATCTTCTGCCTGTCTGATACTTATTTCCTCTTCAATCTTTGCAATTACAGTTTTTAGCTTCATTAATTTATATTTTACGGTTACAGCGAAGATATTAATTTTACTAAAAATCTAAAGAATATTTTGATAGTTGTAAAATTCTTTTAACAATCATATATTTACCCTATACTTTATAAAAATTGCTAACTTCAGTTTGAAATAACTATATAAATGGAAAGAGAACATAATCTTATTCCTGAGGACACTCTTTGGAAAAGATTCCTTTACCGGATCATTTATCGTTCCGATACCAGACTCGGAAAATTGTTTGATATCATCTTATTGTCTTTAATTCTCGCCAGTACCGCCATCATCATGATGGAAAGTGTACCTAAGCTTGACAAGAGGTTTCATTATACCTTCCTGGTTCTGGAATGGGTGATCTCCATTTTTTTCACACTGGAGTATTCTATGCGGATTGCTGTGGTCAAAAATAAACGGAACTATATATTCAGTTTTTTCGGAGTTATAGATTTTCTTGCGCTGGTTCCTTTTTTCCTTAGCTTTTTCTTTCCCATCACTAAATATTTCCTGATTTTCAGAATGCTGAGAATGTTGAGAATCTTCAGGATTTTCAATTTACTGGATTTTATGAATGACGGATACCTTATTGTACGGGCGCTGAAAAACAGTTCGAGAAAGATTTACATTTTCCTTTTATTCCTGATCATATTCTCAGTTATTGTAGGATCACTGATGTTTATGGTAGAAGGCGGAAGGCAGGGATTTGAAACCATACCGCAGTCTATCTATTGGGCGGTGGTTACCGTAACTACTGTAGGATATGGTGATGTGTCTCCTATTACGCCTTTAGGAAAGTTTTTTGCGGTTGTTCTGATGCTGGCTGGTTATTCTATTATTGCTGTTCCTACCGGTATTGTAACCGCAGAAATGAGAAATAAGAGGCAAAACCTGGAACTGATCTGTGAACGCTGTGGTAACGAAGATATTGATGACGATGCGAGGTATTGCAAGAAATGTGGCAAGAAATTAGCTTGATATTGGATATCAATATAATTTATTCACTAAATACCACAAAATCATGGAACCAAAAAAGAAAAACAAGCCGAATAGTTTAGTGATCATTCTTTTTGCACTGGTAGTGCTGATGATCATCGTCTACTTTATCCTAGTAATGTTCTTCCCTACTGTTTTTGACCTTATGAATAAGGGAGAGATACAACCGGTGCCTAATAAATAATGAGTAATGAGCAATGGGTAACAGATAATTCATAATGATTTATACAATATAGAGTCCTATGATAAAATAAAAAAGATGAGTGAAGTATTTCACTCATCTTTTTTGATCTATTGATTTTCAAAACAACCACTATAAAAAAGACGGGTCATAATGACCCGTCCTTTTCTTTTTATTTAAATGATTGATTATTTTTTAATGGCTTTGATGGTCTGTTTAGACCCGTCTTTCATTTCTAAAGTCACCAAATAAACACCCTGCATTAAATCTCTTAAATGAATTGTAGACTCAGGATTTGTAATAGTTTTCACTAATCTTCCCGTAGCATCCGTTACAGATACATTTTTCACGTTTTTCACATCAGAAATGTTCAATACATCCGTAAATGGATTAGGATAAACCTGAATAGTATTTTTTGCCAGAGCAGCTTCAGCAGTTGCCAGGTTCGCATTGTTAATACTGATATCATCTATATACAGATTATACTGGTCCGGATCTGAATAAGCATTAAATCCAAAGTAATACACTCCTGTTGTTGGAACTGTAAACGTTATAGATTCTGTATGGGCCATTTCATCGTTAATTGAAGGGTAATCTGCTATAGAGCCTGTCATCGCTGATGCATCAGGTGAAGTTCCATAAGCAACTTTCAATTTTTCAACATAGGTAGACGAGTTATTACCATACTTATAGCTAATTGTATATTGTGTTCCCGCTGTCAGGTTCAATCCTTGGGTAAAAAACCATGCATTGCCAGGATTGGAAGAGTTATAATGATATCCTAACACATTGGTTGTAAATCCTTGGCTATCAGAAGGCGGATCTAGTGTTTCCCAATTATTTCCAGCTCCCGCGTTAACATTGATTGTACAACCTGGAAGTTCAGGAACAGTAACACTTTCAAAATCTAAAGCATAAGGAAGGTTTGCACTTGAGCATAATGTTGTAAATGTAACAGAATCACTCCATATACTTTTGCTTGTGGCACTACATGCAGATCTCACCCATACATAGTAAACAGTGGAAGGAGCCAGACTTGGAATATTATAAGTAGTTGCTGTAACTCCAGTAAAATTAGGTGTACTTGTAGCTGTAGGCGCTGTATTGGTTGTGCTGTAATAAATATCATATCCACTTGCTGGTACAGGAGTGGCAGCCGTCCAGGAAACCGTAGCTCCTGCGGCAGTAATATTAGACATCATTAATGCATTAGGCTCACTACAAGCTGGTGCCACATCTATATTAATATCATCCACATACAACTGGTTCATATTGGCATCAGAATATGCCTGGAATCCAAAATAATATACTCCTGTAGTAGCTGGAGTGAAATTCACAAAAGCACTTGTTGCTGTGCTGGCAACAACACTTGAGTGATCTGCTAATGTATTGGTCATTCCCGCACCGGTAGCTGAAGTACCGTAGGCTACTTTTAGTTTTTCTTCATATACAGTTCCTTCTGCATTGGCATATTTATATTTAATTCTGTAGGTAACTCCCGCAGTAAGATTTATTCCATTGGTGAAAAACCAGGTGTCTGCATTATTGGCATAGTCATAAGAATACTGAAGAACATTTCCAGTAAATCCCTGAGCATCCAGATCACCCGTCTCCCACATATTTCCTGAACCATCATTAACTACTGAGGTACAATTCGGCAGATCAGGTGGAGTTATACTTTCGAAATCCAATGTATAAGGTACTCCTACAGAAACGCAGGATGTCATAAATGTTGCCATTTGAGACCATGCACTCTTATTTGAAGTACTGCATACAGAACGTACCCATACATGATAAGTTGTAGCCGGTGCCAGTGAAGAAAGATCAGTACTTAATCCACTACTAGTCCCGGAAACTACAGTAGCAGCCGTAGGATACGTACTGGAGGTTGAATAATAATATTCATAACCGCTGCCTGGAGCAGAAGCCGGAGCAGTCCACGCAACCTGAGCTGAATTTGCTGTAACTGCAGATACCGTTAAGGCAGACGGTGCAAAACAAGTTGGAACCGCGCCAATTATTACCGTATAATCATGAGCTTCTCCATATCCATCTACATTACAAGGAATAGGGTCACTGGAAAACCGATCTCCTACTCTCATTCTGTAAGTACCGGGAGTAACGGTAGAAGGAATAGTAATAAGCCCTGAGGTGATATCGTCCGCTCCTACCTGAGTACTGCTTGCCGTAGCTACAAGTTCCGGAGCAGCATCATCAAAAGTTCCGTCGTTATTAAAGTCTATCCAAACACGTACATTCTGATCACTGTAACCATGTTTAACACTGAAGTCATAACTTAAACCTGCACTAAGGTTAATCGTCATGGAAGTGTAATCTCCATATGCATCAGTAGAGCAACCCGTATCAGGGTGATCAAATCCGGCACCCGGAATAGCAAAGGAATCTATCACATCTCCTCCGCTACACCCACTTGCAAAAGCAGGCGTACAGTAAGTCTGTGCGGAGGATAAAAAGCCGGTCATTAAGAAACCAACAAGTAAAAAATTTCTCATATAAAAACAGTATTAGTTACTCAAATCTAGTGAAAATCAACAATAAAAAAAATATTTTTTTATTTATATCACAATGAATTAAAGTTTTCCTTTTATAAAAGATAATTCCGCTAAAAAAAGAGAGGCTACTCAAATTGAGCAGCCTCTTTTTCACTATTTCTTCAAGAAATTATTTATCTTTTAATTGCTTTAATCGTTTGTTTAGATCCGTCTTTCATATTCAAGACTACTAAATACATTCCTTGTTTCAAATCTCCCAAATGAAGCATAGAAGAAGGATTGTCAATAGTTTTTACTAACCTTCCTGAAGAATCCAGAATAGATACGGATTTTACTTTACCATGTTTTGAAATATTCAGAATATCTGTAAACGGATTTGGATATGCTTCAATACTTTCTCCGTTTTTAGAAACTTCAGAAACGCCCAAAGTCCCTTTGGAAATAGTAATTGTAAAAGGAAATTCTAAATAATCCACGGTTGAACTTTCATCCCCAACATTCACATAATATACAGTTCCCGGAACAGTATCAATAGATATTGGTGTAGAATGCCAACCTCTGGTAATACAAGTTAAACTTCCACACCCTCCTTTATAAACTCCTACCCTAGGAAATCCATTTCCTGTAGGTGTTACTATAATTTTATGAGTAGAACCATCCCCTGTAAACGTAAACCATGTACCATCATTCATTGCCGGGCTACAAGCTGTAACAAATCCATTATTATTAGTTGCAGCTAACGCATCTGTCTGTGTGTAGCTATAAGGAAATACAGAAGCAACCAAAGCTCCGGAACAACTGTCATTAACCGGAACCGGCGGCAATGTTCCAATACATATATTAAATCCGACAACTTCACTTGGGTATCTGGTATTAAATACTCTTATATAATAAGTTTGGCCTATTGTAAGGCCGGAAACCCCACCCATAAGATGTGAACATTTAATATTTGTAAGGTTACCACAATCACCACTAAAAAGCTGAAAGTAGGTTTCAGTACCAGACTGTACCCCAAGAGAAACCAAATCTTTCAATTGAATCAAATGACCTGTTGCAGTAGCTGTAAACTTAAACCATACATCTCCAGGTTTTGCAACACCATTGCATGTAGGAGCTGATATATTCGACGCCGTAGCTCCCACTGTACTTCCAGCTGTTACAACAGCACAATTCAAATCAGAATTTACAGGCAAAGTAACTGCATTTATGCATTCATCATTGGGAGGAGGTGGTGTATTATCTGTCCCTATACATATATCAAAATCCATAGCACTGGATTGTCCCGTCAAACTACTATAAACCCTTATATAATAAGTATCTCCTACTGTAAGATTATCTACAGCCAAAGCATTCAGATAAGAACAAGAAAGACTGACTAAACTATTACAGCCTCCCTTATAAACCTGAAAACGTAAAGTAGGAGCAAAAAATACCGGGACTTTATAGATAATATTGCTTAATTTAATAACATGTTTATTGCCTGTTGCTGTAAATTTGAACCATACATCATAATAAGGACTATTATAGCAAGTAGCAGGTGACAGACTGGAATCTGTAGCTGATATAATGGTTCCTTGAGTAATGCTTGCACAATTCAAATCAGGATTTACAGGTAAGTCTATTGCACTTCCACATTCATCATTGACTGGTGGTGGCGGAAACGTTACCACGCATATATCAAAATTTTGAGCAGCACCATAATTAGCACGAGTATATACTTTTACATAATACGTTTCACCTGGAGTAAGATTACTTACTATTGAATAATATTGAGCTTCGTCACTACATGCAATATTTGTTAAGTTACCACAGCTTCCTTTAAAAACAGAAAAATATATAAACTTATTATTTACTGCTCCTACGGAGGTTATATTACTTAATTTAATCATATGTTTGGAAGCTATAGCAGTAAATTTGTACCACACATCATTATGACTATAAGAAGTAATACATGAATTTTGACCCTGATTAGATACAGTCGCCATCAAATTTGTACCGGAAGTAAGATTTGTACAATCTATAGTTGGACTAACAACCAAGTCAACAGCATTTGTACATTCATCATTAGATGGCTGCAATGCTCCTGTCGTAAACTTGATATTAACACAACCGGAAGATTCACCCGTCACCCCAACAGCTTTTACATTAAGATAATAAGTGGTATAAACTGATAGCGGAGATGATGGAGTAAAACTCGTTGTAGCTACCGATTGTTGATTAACCACATCCGTCCCTCCCGGAGTAGTCCCTATAGAAACCTTATAATCTGTCGCCCCTGGTGATGCAGCCCAGGTAATAGCCGGGGAAGGAGGAACAAGTATTGCATTATTAAAAGGATAAGACACTACAGGACAAACAGGCAATGTACTTGCTACCAATCCATTAAGACTTACTACAGGCTTATAAGGCAAAAGCGTTCCATTTGGACTCGTTGAAGGATCACCTGAATAAACTGGAGAATTAGTAAAAACCATTCCCCCTTCTATAGTATTATAGACAAAAAACTGATTAGGAGGAATATCATTAAACATCTTTTGATGAACTCCAATTACTAAATTCTGGGCATTGTCATACGGAAATGGAGTTGTAAAAGTGATATCTATCACACCATTTGTATTAGCAACCGTACCTGAATAAACCTTTATCATCGGCCCTGTTGGAATCCAGTTATCATTAGCCACAAAAGTAGTTTTCGTTGTATGCCCAAAATAAACATCCCACTGTGCGGCATAGCCCATGTTAGCAGAAGGGGTTACGTAAAATTTAAGTCCGGTAATATTACCTGCAGCATCAGCATTGATCTCTTGTTTTGTATAAATCTGCTGAGAATAGGATATAAAAGCACTACTAACTGGAGCATTTCCGGTAATTGTACTTCCTTCCCCAAGCTTGATTTGAGCACTTAATACGATGCTTATCATCAGTAAGCATACAAATAAGATTTTCTTCATGTATAAGTTTTTGGTTATTAATACATCCACGAATTTACAATAATTTAAAATACCTTTTTTAAAGTTTAAAAATAAAAAAAACGACAGCCAAACAGCTGTCGTTTCATGTTATATAATTAATACATTTTATCTTTTAATTGCTTTAATCGTTTGTTTAGATCCGTCTTTCATATTCAAGACTACTAAATACATTCCTTGTTTCAGATCTCCCAAATGAAGCGTAGAAGAAGGATTGTCAATAGTTTTCACTATTCTTCCTGCAGCATCAACTACAGAGGCAGATTTCACTTTAGAAACATCTGAAATATTCAGATCATCTACAAATGGATTAGGGTAAGCTTTAATTTCATTGTTTTTCTTTTCAACTTCAGTCGTTGCAAGCCCTGAACATCCTTGCGTAACAGAAATGCTATAATTACCAATTCTGGTTGCGGCATATCCTGTAAGTAATACATAATAAGTAGTCCCTGCAACTCCTGTAAATGTTAATGTCGGAGCATTATAAAGAGTCGTTGCACAACCAGCATCAGCATATCCTACACCTGAACTGTTGCTGAAACAAGTAAGCGAACCACAAGTCCCTGTATATACTCTTAAATAAGCGTCATATTGCGTACCACAAGCATCAATAGTAATAGGGCCGTTTTCAGTAGCTGTTACGGTGTACCAAACCCCTTTATAAGACGCTGTACTTCCGGAACTACCACACGTTGAAGCAGGAAGTGTTTCATCACCAGCAAGAGCATTAACACCCTGAGCCGTACCATTACAAGCCAGAGCAATAGCTGTATCACAAGTATCATTAGTGACAGCTGAAGGAGTTGTTACAGCAATCTGGAAATTGGATGTTGTCGTTGCAGTACTTGTAGAAGAGTATACTCTAACAAAATACGTTTGTCCCGCTACAAGGTTTTGCAATAATACACTGGAATTCCCGTATGCACCATCAAAACAAGTCATAGCTGTTAAAGCTCCACATGTTCCGGAATAGATCTGCGTACTTGTTGCATTATCCGTATATAAAACATGGACAAGATGTGTAGCACCTGTTGCAGTAAATGAATACCAAACATCATCATTGGTACCGGATGCACTACATGTAGGTGCTGTAACTCCTGAACTCTGAGTAGCACTTATAGTAGAACCATTCACAGCATTCAGGAATGCATCTGTACTGCTCACAGAAAGAGATGCAGCGTTTGCACAATCGTCATTTGCAGGTGGCGGCGGAGGTGTACCAATGCAAATATTGAAACTATTGGCATATAGTGTACTGCCATTTGTATTGGAATTATAAACTCTCACATAGTAAGTCTGGCCCGGAGTAAGACCGGTAAGCGGTGTATTCACTGCAGTACCACATTTAATACTTGTCAATGTACCACAAGCTCCACTGAAAACCTGAGTATATACACTCGTAGAGGTAGAAGTCCCAGCCGCAGTAACGTTTGAAAGCAATACAACATGATCAGTACCCGTAGCTGTAAATTTATACCACACATCATCATCAGCTGTTCCTCCGCATGGACTTACTGCCAATCCCGAATTAGTAGCACTTAAAGTTGTTCCGGATACCGGTGAAGCACATGTAAGCGTTGGACTCACAGATAAAGAAACTGCCGCCGAACACTCATCATTAGCAGGAGCTGCAGGAAGGGTTCCCATGCAGATATCAAAAGAGTCAGCATAGAAACTCGCCCCTGAATTAGCATCATAAGTATATACTCTTACATAATAAGTCTGACCCGCAGTAAGACCTGTTAAGTTCGTAAAGTTTGTATTTGAACTGATACAGTTAGTACTTACCAAAGCTCCGCAAGCACCACTGAATACCTGAGCATACAAAGACGTTGTAGAGGCATTTCCTACAGAAACTATATTTTTCAGCTGGAAAGTATGACCTGTTGACGTTGCAGTAAATTTATACCAGACATCATCGTCAGCTGTTCCTGAACAAGAACCAAGAGCAACTCCTGAACTTGTCCCTCCCGATGTTGTTCCTGCTGTAATACTAGCACAGCTCATATCAGGGTTAATAGTAATAGCCACGGCGTTTGCACAGTCATCATTAGCTGGTGGTGCCGGTGGTGTACTTACACAGATATTGAAACTTGCATTAGCAGTAACAGTAGATGAATAAGTGTATACTCTGATATAATAAGTCTGACCTGCAGTAAGGCCGGTAACGATATTTGTATTAGCATCAGAACACAGCATACTTGTCATAGTACCACAGCTTCCTGACAATACCTGAAAGTACATATCTGAAACCCCTGTTGTAGTTCCCGTAGAAGTTACATCAGAGATTGCCACAACATGACTTGCTGCTGTTGCAGTAAATTTATACCAAACATCATCATTTGGGCTTCCGCTACAAGCACCTGCCGCCATAGATTCTGTCGCTCCTAATGTATTACCAGGAGTTGTAGCTGTACAAGCCAAAGAAGGATTTACTGTTAAATTTACAGCACCTGAACAGTTATCATTTGCAGGTGGCACCACAGTAGTCGTGAAATTTCTTTCAGTACAACCTGTTGACACAACACCGCCATTATAGGCTGTAATCGTATAATAATACTGCGTCATAGGATTCAACTGCTGTGCAGGAGTAAGGGTATAAGCAGTAACGTTACCCATATCAAAATTACTCAAAACATTGGATGAACCTGCAGAGGTTCCTATACTTAATCTATATCCCAACGCTCCGCTTACTGCAGGCCAGGAGAAAGTAGTTAACACAGGTACTCCGACCTGAGCAGCCGTAGGTGCACCCACAGACGGACACCCCAGAGTAGCCATTGTAGTAAAAGATCTTTCTGTACATGCAGGAGAAACTCCTGTAGAATTGGCAGCATATACTGTATAATAGTATTGAGTATCGAAACTCAAAGAATTTGTAAGAGTATAAGAAGTTACATTCCCTACATCCTGCATATTCATCACGTTGGTTGCTCCCGGCGTTGTCCCGATGCTGATCTTATATGACGAATCAGAACTTGTAGCAGCCCAGCTGATAGTAGGCAATACAGAAATACCTGTTGCTGCAGCCGCAGGCGCAGCAACAACAGGACAAGCAGGAATTCCCGGAGTAAGTCCTAACAGACTTGCAACAGATTTTGTTGCTGTTCTTGTTCCCGTAGGCGGCGAAGCTGGGTCAGGGTTTGTTGGATCACTTCTATAATACAAAGTTGAATTGGAAGCTCCTGTAAACGTATAGAATTTATTTGTAGCCGCTGTGTAATCAGACGTATTCTCATCAATAGCGACAACAAGGTTATCTGTATTATTATACGCAAAAGGTGTTGTAAAGTTTACAGTCACCTCTCCTCCTGAAGCACTTATCGTCCCCGAAAACACCTGAGACAAACCCGATACAGGGAGCCAGTCTGTTGTACTGGAAAAAGATGTTTTAGTAGTATGACCTACATACACAACCCAATCTACTGATTTTGTAATATCCGCATTATTTGGCAAATAAAACTTCATTCCGGTAATATTCCCCGCAGCGTTGGCGTTAATTTCACTTTTAGTAAAAATCTGCTGTGTGTAGTTATATCCGTAGTTGACATCAATAGGAACATACCCGCCTTGGGTAGTTCCGCTCCCCAGCATTATCTGGGCATTGGTAATGGAAGCTATTAAAAATAGACTTAATAGTAATAATTTCTTCATAAATAGTAATAATAAAAGTTAGGGCGATAAATGTATAAATATTATTTCAAATATTAAAAATTATCATAAAATTTTAACAATAAACAACCAACACAACCCAATAAATCAAATAAAATCAAACGTTTATTTGATTTAAATATTTATTTCGCAATCCGTTGATAAATAAATAAACAACTGATAAACAGATGATTAAAATAGTATATCATTAAAATAGACTGCAGAAAATTTTTCTATTTATTACAAAAAACTATTTAAAAATTTTCATCAAAATCTACAATACACAAACAAAAAAAGAGTGACTTTTGATCACTCTCTATGTTATTATATATTTTTTCTAGTTTAAATAAAACTCATATTTATTAAGAAGCTGGATTTCTTTAATCAAATCTCCATTCAGATCTACCGAATGCTTCATAGACTGCACTTCAATATGGGAATCATCCTCAAGATTTTTGATAAAGAACTTCAGTTTTTGATTTCCTTTATTTCTGTCAAGCACCGTTCTGAAAAAGTCGAGATCTTCTGCCCTTACATCCATAACATCCATGACTAAAGATATACTCTTCGCAAACCGCTCGAATGCTTCCTGAAGTTCAATCACATCATTTACATTAACGAAAACCCTTCCATCCTTCACCTGAGCGAATTTTATTTTAAAAATAACAAACCTCTGAACTTCCAGCTTTTCCTTCAGTCTCATATAATCCCTGTCTCCCAGTCTGAATGAATATGATCCTGAATAATCTTCCAGGGTAACAAAAGCTACTTTTTCTCCACTTCTGAAACCATCTTTTACCACATATTCCGTAATCAGACCAGCAACTGTATATTCTTTTCCGCCACCACCATTTTCTCTTTCTTTCTGCAGTGTTTTCCAGTCTTTTTTCTTTTCTTCAAAAAGTTCTTCCTGTTTATTGGCAAAGGCCTGCTCTTTATAGGCATCCACTTCATCAAGATTCAGAAAATGAAAAACACCTTTCGGTTCAGCTTTTTTGATAATCTCTTCTATAACCTCCTCTTCTTCACCGGCAACAATGTCATCAGAAACAATCTCTACAAGATCTGCGACCTCATCAATAGAGTCTTTTTCAAGAATAGGAGCTTCATCTATAACTACTTTTTCCTCATCTTTCTCCAACACCGATTTTTTGGAAAGCTGCCCCTGCATAAACTGATATTGGTATTTAAATTCATCCAAAGGATGCGCAGAAAGATAAAACCCTATCGTTTCTTTTTCTTTATTAAGCTTATGCATGTTTGGCCATTCCGGGCAAGGTGCCAATTTCGGCTGTTCAATCTGAACTTCTTCTGCAAAATCTGCAAAAAGAGAATGCTCCATCTCATTTTTACTTTCCTGGAAGCTCTGTCCGTACCTGATCAATCTTTCAAGATTCGTTCTTCCAGCCATGTCAATATCAAAATACTGACCTCTGTGGAAAGAATCCAATTCATCAAAAGCTCCTGCAAGCACCAAACTTTCCGCGACTCTCTTATTCATTTGCGAAGGCAGAATTCTTTCAAAAAAATCATAAATATTTTTGAATCTTCCGTTCGCTCTTTCCCGTGTAATTCCTTCACTCGGGCCTTCTCCAATCCCTTTGATTGCCCCCAATCCGAAACGGATCTGTCCTTTTTCGTTTACAGAAAATTTATACTGAGATTCATTCACGTCCGGCCCTAATACATCCACTCCCATACTTTTGCAATCCTCCATAAACATGGTAATTGAATCCGTATTGTTAATGTTATTACTCATCACACTTGCCATATATTCTGCAGGATAATTGGCTTTCAGATAGGCAGTCTGGTAAGCAATAAATGCGTAGCAAGTAGAGTGAGATTTATTGAAGGCGTATTCCGCAAAGGCTTTCCAGTCATTCCATATTTTCTCCAGCCTTTCTTCATTCAGGTTGTTTTTTCTACCACCTTCAATGAATTTAGGGTACATTTTATTAAGAACGTCAATCTGCTTTTTACCCATCGCTTTTCTCAAAGTATCAGCTTCACCTTTGGTAAAATTGGCCAATTTCTGGGACAAAAGCATTACCTGCTCCTGATAAACGGTAATCCCGTATGTTTCTTTTAAATATTCTTCTGTTTCCGGTAAGTCATAAACGATCTCTTCAATTCCGTGCTTTCTGTTGATAAAGTTTGGAATATATTTGATCGGGCCCGGACGATACAGGGCGTTCATTGCTATAAGGTCGGCAAAAACCGTTGGTTTAAGCTCCCTCATGTATTTTTGCATTCCGGGACTTTCATACTGGAAAACCCCAACCGTTCTTCCTTCTTTAAATAACTGATAGGTTTTGGTATCATCAAGCGGAATAAGATCCGGATCAATGTCTAAGCCATGTCTTGCTTTTACAAGCTTCAATGCATCTTTAATGATCGTCAAAGTTCTCAGCCCCAGGAAGTCCATCTTCAGAAGACCAGCACTTTCTGCCACAGAGTTATCAAACTGTGAAACCAAAATATCCGCATCTTTTGCCGCAATAGTCACTGGTACAAGGTTACTTACATCTTCCGGTGTAATAATCACCCCACAGGCATGAATACCTGTATTTCTGATACAGCCTTCCATTTTTTTTGCACTCGCTAGTACGTCATGACGGGCATCATCCGGACTGTTCAGAACATACCTCATTTCATCAACAAGCATCTGTTCTTCCGGCTTTAACTTATCATATTTAGATAAAGCTTTTGCAATGTTCATCCCAGGACTTGGTGGAATTAATTTTGCAATATTATTCGTATCAGGAATCGGAACATCCAAAACCCTTCCCGCATCTTTAATCGCAGATTTTCCTCCTAAAACAGAGTACGTAATAATCTGTGCTACCTGATTTTTGCCGTATTTTTCAACTACCCATTTGATGATTTTATCACGGCCTTCATCATCAAAATCGATATCAATATCGGGCATGGAAACCCTTTCCGGATTCAAGAAACGCTCAAAAAGCAAATCATATTTAATAGGATCTATATTGGTGATTCCCGTGCAATAAGCAACTGCGGAACCTGCGGCAGAACCACGGCCCGGGCCAACCCAAACCCCCATTTTTCTTGCTTCATTACAAAAATCCTGTACAATAAGGAAATAACCGGGATATCCCGTATTAGCTACTACTTCAAGCTCAAAATCTAACCGTTCTTTAATTTCGTCTGTGATTCCGGTATCTGCATATCTTTTTTTCGCTCCTTCATATGTTAAATGAGTCAAATATGCCATTTCACCACGTTTCCCTCCATCAATATCATCTTCAGCATGAATAAATTCTTCAGGAATATCGAATTTTGGAAGTAAAACGTCTCTTTTTAAAGTATAAGGTTTAAATTTCGCAGTGAATTCTTCATACGCATCAAATGCATCAGGATACGCCAGAAAAGCTTCTTTTATTTCGTCAGCATTTTTGATGTAATATTCTCCCGTAGCTAATCCTCTTCTCTTTCCAAAGCCTTTTCCGACAGGAGTTGTCAGTTTTTCCCCGTCTTTGATACAGCTTACAATATCCTGAATGTTAGAATCGTCTTTATTAGAATAAAAAGTTTCGTTCTGTGCTAAAATTTTAACATTATATTTATCTGCAAAATGCAGTAAGACATCATTTAAATGTTCTTCTTCAGGCAGTTTATGATTTTGAATCTGAACATAAAAGTCATCATCAAAAGTATCTTTCCACCATTTGAAAAGTTCTTCCCCTTTTTGTTCACCGGTATTTAAAATAGCATCCGGAATATCTCCCAGAATTCCGGAAGTCAGAGCAATTAAACCTTCTTTATATTCAGCAATCAGTTCACGGCTTATCCTCGGAACTCCAAAATAAAATCCTTTTAAGAATCCGATACTTGAAAGTTTTGCCAGGTTTTTATATCCTTCAAAATCTTTCGCCAACAAAACCACCTGCGTTCTTCTGTCGGGATCATCTTTGGTAAACTGTTTCTGTTCGTAACGGTCTGAAATATAAAATTCACAACCTACAACAGGAATTAAAGGCTCTGAAACAGGTTCAGGCTCATTAAATTCTTCTCCGCTTTCTTCTGCTTCCTGCTTTTTCGCTAAATATTCTTTATATTTTTTTGCGCGGTCACCATTTGCTCCTTCAATTGCCGAAACAAACTTAAAGGCACCCATCATATTTCCCAAATCCACCATTCCAACGGCAGGGAAATTATCATCCGTCGCTTTTTTAATTAAATCATTAATGCTGGAAGTCGCCATTAATGTTGAGAAAACACTGTGATTGTCAAAATTGAAATATTTACCCAGATCAATTTCATCCACACTTCCGAAGTCCTGCTGCTTTTTCTTATTATGAAAATCTGCAACCTGTCTTCTGATAACAATATTGAATGGCTTTATCGGGTCAGGATAAAGACTCTTGAAATACGCCAGTTGGTCCTCAGAAATCTTTAATGTTTCTGCGGGAACCACCCCAATTCTTATCATTTCAAAGAAAGCTCTTGCCGTAGCATTTACGTCGGCAGCAGCATTATGGGCTTCATCAAACTTGCTTCCATAAAGCTTTTCATAAAGTTCTTCAAGTTTCGGAGATTTATATTTCCCTCCCCTTCCTCCGCCTAACTGGCAGAAGTCGGTTCCCAAAATCATGGTATCAGCCTTTGGCTTTTCCTGTAGATTATCTTTAAGATTTTTCCTGTAAAATTCAGCTCCTACAATATTGTAATCGAATTCCACATTGTGTCCGGAAACCACTCTTACTCTATCTAAAGCTTCGGCAAATTCCTTTAAAATTTCTTCAAGATCACGGCCTTCTTCATGGGCAATTTTCGTTGTAATTCCGTGAATACGGGCTGCATTGAAGGGAATATCATATCCTTCAGGTTTTATTATATAATCCTGATTTTCAACTAAATTTCCGTCATCGTCATGTATCTGCCATGCAATCTGAACCATTCTTGGCCAGTTTTCCGAATCTGAAAGCGGAGCGTTGAAATTTTTTGGTAAGCCTGTTGTTTCTGTGTCAAAAATTAAATACATATAATTTTCTAACTTTTTTATAAAAAAGAGAATGTAAAGTTACTTCATTTTTTTCTAATTATCGCCTTATAGCAACCATACAAACAATCAATAATATTAAAAGAATAAGACTTATTCAAAAAAAACTTTTTAACAATTAAAATGAAAAATTAAAATTAGCTTAAAAAATTAGACTTATTCATCGAAACTAACTAATTATTAAAATATTAACATAAATTTGATTTACGATAATTTTAACAATCTGTTACCTAAAATGAAGAAACAATTACTATTAATCAGCTCTTTGTTCATTTCACTGATGAATGCTCAAAACAATGAAGAGCTAAACAGAAAATTCGAACAGCAAAGAACAGAGAACAATGAAAAGTTTGATGCTTATATATCTAAACGATATGGCACCAACAAAACTCCTGAAGTTTTAAAAGAGATTGAACTGCAAAGAACCAACCTGGCAGGCTTTTTACCTGATAACAGACCCTATTTTTTCCAAGCTCACGATATGGATCAGATTAAAAATTCCAATTCTGATTTTTTACAGGGAGGAACTATTACAGGGTTAACGGGATCTTTTAATGGAGAAGGTATTAAGTTCACCATTTTCGACGGAAGCACCTCCTCCGGTGTAGCAAGAGTATTTGCCGGTCACGTCTTGTTCAATAATTTACCTAATAGAATAACGAACAAAGAAAGCAGTACCGTCAACTATGGTGATCATGCAACAGCTGTTTCCAGCTTTATAGGAGCAAAAGATTACCCATATACCGTAACATTTACAAATGGAACAACAAGACAGGTTAATTTCAAAGGAATTGCACCCAACTCTACAATAGATGCTTATGCTTTTGGAACCTCTATACTGGATGGAGAAACGACCCAAAAAACAGTATTTCAAAAAATAACGACAGCTCAACCTAACATTTCAAATCACTCCTATGGAACTAATCAGGGCTGGGCAGATCCTCAGTTGATTAATAATGAACCTTCATGGGTATGGAACGGAGCATTTTCAAGCCCCAACACTACATTTGATGCTCAGGGAACTTATCATACAAATGACCGTGATTATGACCAGATTGTATACAACAACCCATCGTATATCATTATAAAATCTGCCGGAAACTCATTTGGCGAAGGACCTAGTGCTGACACAAGTACTTATAAAAAGTATTATAAAGATAATAATGGTAATTTGGTAGAATTCGCACTTACCGATACTCTTCCTCCGAATAATTGCGCACAGGGATTTGACTGTATAGGGATTGGTTCTCTAGGAAAAAATATTATTGTTGTAGCAGCTGCTGATAGAATTACAACCAATGACGGAAGATATACCGCTTCTTCAGATGTTATCCATTCCAGTTACAGCAGCGCAGGACCAAGAGACGACGGAGGTATTAAACCGGATATTACCGCGGTAGGAACAAGTGTTGCCAGTGCATGGACAGATAACAACGCTACAGGAGGAAGTAAAATCAACGTTGGAGATGGAACGTCCTATTCTGCTCCTGTTGTAACAGGTATTGTTGGACTTTGGACCCAAATTAACAAACAACTGTTTTCCGGAAGCTTATTAAATGCTGCATCTGCAAAAACCTTAATGGTACATTCAGCAAAAGAAGCAGGCAACATAGGCCCTGATCCACAATTTGGCTGGGGTTTTATCGATGCTAAAAAAGGAGCTGAACTTCTTGTAGGGAAATCCAACAACAGTATTATTTTTAATGATGAAACATTAAACAGCGGAGTTGCCAATGTAAAAACAGTAAAAGCATCAGGTTCAGAGCCATTAAAAGTTACCATATCATGGATAGATCCTGAATTCACAAACTTTACCAATCAATGGGGCAATATTTATAATAACAGAAGTTCCAAATTAATTAATGATCTGGACCTGAAAATCACAGATACTACTACCAATACTGTTTATTATCCATGGAAGCTGGATGCCAACAATCCAATGACTCCTGCTACCAAAGGAGACAATACTGTAGACAATGTGGAACAGGTTGTCATTGACGCTCCGGTTGCCGGAAGAACATATAAAATTGAGCTCACAAATAAGGGGATACTTAAAAATAATTCAGGCGGAAATGCTCCTCAAAACTACTCTATTATTGTAACAGGATTTACCGAGCTATTAGAAACTAAAGAATCCGCAAACCCTCTTAATAACCTGGCAATTTCCCCTACCATTACAAAAGACTTTACAAACATACTGAAAGCACCTAAAAAATCCACTTTCAATGTATATGATCTTACAGGTAAAAAATTACAAAACGGAATCATCAACAATGACAAAGAACAGATAGATTTATCCTTATACACAAAAGGAATTTACATCATTGAAGTAAAAACAGACAAAGATGTTATTTCTAAAAAAGTGATCAAGGAATAACCTATATCTACAAAGATTTTATACAAAATACTAACAGTTGTTAGTATTTTGTTTTTTTGTGTATATTTGCTTCCTATGGAAAATGCACTTCACGAAAAAGTTTCTCAGGATATATTGCTCAAAGCGTATAATCATATGATGCTGGCCAAAGCAATGGCTGATATTTACGAAGAAAACAGAAATATCTGTAAATACGTTCATAGTACTTCAAGAGGCCACGAAGCTATACAGCTTGCAACAGCCTATCAGCTAAAAAAAGAAGACTGGGTTTCTCCTTATTACAGAGACGAAAGTATTCTTTTAGGAATTGGTTTTGAACCTTATCAGTTAATGCTTCAATTACTGGCCAAAGCTGATGATCCTTTTTCAGGAGGAAGATCTTATTATTCCCATCCTTCAAGCAGGGATGAAAACAAACCCAAAATTGTTCACCAGAGTTCCGCAACCGGAATGCAAACCATACCTACTACAGGAGTAGCTCAGGGAATCAAATACATACAGGACTTCAATCTTCAGGAGTTCGAAAATAATCCTGTTGTTGTCTGCAGCCTTGGAGACAATTCTGTTACAGAAGGTGAAGTGAGTGAGGCTTTACAGTTTGCCGCTTTACATCAGCTTCCTATCATCTTCCTTGTACAGGATAATGAATGGGGAATTTCCGTAACGAAGGACGAAGCGAGAACCTGTGATGCCTATGATTTTGTTGCCGGATTCACCGGATTAAGCAGAATGAGAGTAGACGGAACAGATTTCGTAGAAAGTTTCGAAGCGATGAAGAAAGCCGTAGATTTTGTAAGAACGGAAAGAAAGCCTTTGGTTGTCTGCGCAAAAACTGTTTTGATCGGCCATCATACTTCAGGAGTAAGAAGAGAATTCTATAGAGACGAAGAAGATTTAACGAAACATAGAGCCAAAGATCCGGGAGAAATCCTTAGAAAACATTTGCTGGAAACAGGTACTGATGAAGATCTTTTAAAGCAGATCACCAAAAAGGCTCGCCTTGAAGCAGAAGAAGCTTTTGAAAGAGCTAAAAACGCTGAAGATCCGAAACCAGAATCTGTAATGCAGCACATTTTTGCCCCTACACCTATCACAGAAGAAACAGGAACCCGTGAACCTGCCAACGGTGAAAAAATTGTGATGGTAGACGCTGCCATTCATGCCATTCAGGAATTGATGTGGAAACATCCTGAAGCTCTTCTTTACGGACAGGATGTAGGAGAAAGAATTGGTGGGGTTTTCCGTGAAACAGTAACTTTAGGAAAGAAATTCGGGAGCAAAAGAGTATTCAATACAGCTATTCAGGAGGCTTATATCATTGGATCTACAGCCGGAATGAGCGCTGTGGGATTGAAACCAATCGTTGAGGTTCAGTTTGCAGACTATATTTACCCGGGAATCAACCAGTTAATCACAGAGATTTCAAAATCCAACTACTTAAGTGGCGGAAAATTCCCTGTAAGCAATATCATCCGTGTTCCTATCGGAGCATACGGTGGTGGTGGCCCTTACCACAGTGGAAGCGTTGAAAGTATCTTAGCCAATATCAAAGGAATTAAAATAGCATATCCAAGTAATGCAGCAGACTTTAAAGGTTTATTAAAAGCAGCTTATTATGATCCGAATCCGGTAATAATGCTGGAGCACAAAGGATTGTACTGGAGTAAAGTTCCGGGAACTGAAGATGCCAAAACAATAGAACCTGCTGAAGATTATGTACTTCCGTTTGGAAAAGGAAAAGTCATTATCGAAGCAGATAAAGATGAAACTGAAAAAGGCCGAACTTTATTGGTGGTGACTTACGGAATGGGAGTTTACTGGGCTAAAGAAGCTGCTAAGAATTTCAATGGAAGAGTTGAGGTGATTGATTTAAGAACATTAATTCCTCTTGATGAAGAACTTGTTTTTGAAAGAGTAAAAGCTCATGGAAAATGTATTGTTCTCACCGAAGAACAGCTTAACAACTCTTTTGCAGAAGCTTTTGCTCACCGTATCTCTAAAAGCTGCTTCAAATATCTGGATGCGCCGGTAGAAACGATGGGTTCATTGGATGTACCTGCTGTACCAATCAATCTGGTACTGGAGAAAGAAATGCTTCCGAATGCTGAAAAGCTCAGCAGTAAGATCGAAGAAATGCTGAAATATTAATTTTATATCAACTTAAAACCTCTAAAAATTTTTAGAGGTTTTTTTATGCAATTTTTTCACTACTTTTATTTAAGATTATCAATCTCAACCCTAGACCATTATCAACCAAGAAAACCCGATTATCCATTATCTGACAGGCATTGCAAAACAAACCCCATCATAGTTTGGTACTTATTTTGTCTCTACACGCAAAACACATCTATCTTTATGATCACAACCAAATACGTCAATTATAAACAGGTTCTCAATCTGGCCGGTGTACATCTTATCTTTATATCAATCTGGTGTACATTGATTGCTGTTTTCTTTTATTTCTTCAACTGGCACTGGATGACGATTCCCTGGGTTCCTGTTGCACTGATTGGTACAGCAGAGGCATTCCTTGTGGGTTTTAAAAATAACCAGGCTTATGACAGACTTTGGGAAGCCAGAAAAATCTGGGGTGGAATTGTGAATTCAAGCCGTTCGTTTGCTTCTATGGTGTATGCTTTTGATACTAAAAATGAAGAAATTGGTGTTTTTGATCTTGAAGACCGTAAAAGAAGAATCGTTTACCGTCATATTGCATGGTTATATACTTTCCGTGAACAGCTTTTGGTTCCTACAGAATGGGAACATATCAGTACTGAAAAGAAGTTCGGGAATATCAACCTGAGAAGAAACAGATTGATCAAAGCCGGATTCCCCGATTACGGAAGAGCTCCTATTTTCCTGCACAAATATCTTTCGGAGGAAGAATATGAACTTAAAAATGATTATAAAAACTTTGCCACTTACCTTGTATCTCAACAGGCAAAAGACATCAATGAGCTTAAAAATATGGGAGCTATTACAGAATTCAACCAGACTCAGCTGCAGAACGCTCTGAATGAATTCTATAATTTTCAGGGACAGGCAGAAAGAATCAAAAAATTCCCTTCTCCAAGACAGTTTGCCAGCACAGCTTTTGTTTTCAATATCCTGTTTATCATGCTTCTCCCACTGGGATTAGTAAATGAGTTTGCGAAGCTTGGCGATTGGGGAATATGGACTTCTATTCCATTCTGTATCATCATCGGATGGATCTACATCATTATGGAACTCGTGGGAGATTACTCCGAAAATCCTTTTGCAGGGTTAATGTTTGATGTTCCAATGCTTTCCATCTGCAGAACGATTGAAATTGATCTTCTTCAGATGAGTGGAGAAACAGACCTTCCGGATCCTATTTCTTCCAAAAACGGAGTCCTTGTATAGCATAATTGAATATCAGCTTACAGTAAAAAATCAAAAAAATATTCAGTAAAATATATTTTAAAATTTCATTGTTTTTCATAATTTAGAGGAATTGAAAACATCTGCTGAAATCTGTTCAAAATTGAATTACGGTTCTGTTTCGGACAGATTTTAACTTATACTTTCACCAGCTAATAATTTACCCTACTTTTTTAAACAATGAGATCCAAGCAAGTACTGCAGGTTTTGACAGTTGTATGTCTTACCTTCTTCTGTTCTAACGTAAAATCACAGGCGGCTTTTAACAAAGAATTACCTAAAGAATTTACAGACAAATTCACCCGGGAAATCAATGACAGTATTCCGTCTCTGGGATCTTTTATCGTTTCTCAGGACAGCAGGATCATGTATGAACAGTATTTTCACGGAGCTAATAAAGAAACGGTCTTCAGTGTAAAATCGGTTACCAAAAGCATCGTATCTGTTCTGGCAGGTATTGCAAAAGATAAAAATATACTTCCCAATCTCAATACTCCGGTTTTAAAAATCCTTCCGGAATATAATGTTTCAAGAAGCAGTTTTAAAAACATCTCCAATATTGAAGGGAAAGTTCTTCATGATTCTATCAGAAATACATTAACGTTAAAGAATATCCTGACCATGCAGGGTGGTTTCGACTGGATTGAGAATTCAAAAATATCAACAGCCATGTCGTTTTCGGGTGATCCTGTAAAGTTTGTTCTGGATCTGCCTTTCGAAGAATATCCGGGTACTGTATTCAACTATAACAGTGGTGAGTCTCATCTTTTTGGTGCTGCATTGGCAAAAATTGTAAAGACCAATCTGAAACAATTCGCGACTGAAAATCTTTTCAGACCTTTAAAAATGAATGTTACCCGATGGGACACAGATTCTATGAACAGAAATTTGGCAGGATCGGAGATGTTTATGAAGCCTGAAGATATGCTGAAATTCGGTTCTATGATTCTTAACAACGGTAAACTGGCTGGAAAACAGATCGTCTCACCAAAATGGATTCAGGAATCCACTTCTGAACAGGTAAAGCTGGATTCATGGGATGTAATGCCCAATGCCAACGGATATGGCTATTACTGGTGGCGAAGAAAAACCAACGGCCAACAGGCATTCGTGGCAACAGGTTATGGCGGACAGCTTATCTGCATTATTCCTGATCTAAAAATGGTGATCGTAACCACCTGCTTTTTGAATGATAAAAACAAAGGCAGATCCGAGATTAAAAGACTTCACTATTTCATTGATAAAATAACAAAGGGAGATCAAATCAAATAACCAAATCAGAGATTTTTTTAATAATCTACAATACGATTGCCGTTGTATTTTTCACTTCGGAAATCATAAATGAACTGTGCGTACTTGCGATGTGCTGAAGCGTCGTCAGTTTCGTCAGCATAAAACTGCGATAATCTTCAATATCTTTCACCCCTATTTTAAGGATATAATCGTAATCTCCGCTCACATGAAAACACTCTGTAACCTCCTGCAGGTCCATCACCTCCTTTTCAAACTGAAGTACAAATTCTTTTTTATGCTGGCTTAATTTGACATGACACAGGACGATAAAATTTTTCTTAACTTTGCTTTTGTCCAGCAAGGCTACATATTTTGAAATAACGCCTGCATTTTCAAGCTTCTTTACGCGCTCATAAATAGCTGTAACAGATAATCCAAGCTTCCCGGACAGTTCTTTGGTGGTTTGTTTGCAGTCTTCCTGTAAAAAAAACAAGAGTTTTTTGTCAGTTTCGTCAAGTTCCATAGATATTTTTTTGGTAAAAGTTTAACAATCCCGAAGATACTAAATAATTTTTCTAAATAAACAATATTTTACAGTTTTATTTTCTATAAATTCAAATTTATATTGTAATAATTAGCAAATTAATGCAAATTGGAACAATAAAATAAAAACAATATTTATGGAAGACTTTAACGCAGCCAACGAGATCCAGGATCTTCAGTATTTTGGTGAATTCGGAGGAGTAAATCCTTCTATCTCAGATAGCTCTACTTATACGTTCCTCTCTGCAAAGACCATGTTTGATACTTTTGAAGGAAATGCGGAAGGATGTTACCTGTACTCCAGACATTCATCACCCATGAATCTTTATCTGGCTCAGGCACTTGCCAAGATGGAAAATACAGAGTCTGCCAACGTTACAGCGTCCGGAATGGGAGCTATTACTTCGGTTTTGATGCAGTTGTGCAAAAGTGGAGACCATATTATTTCAAGCAGAACCATATACGGAGGAACTTATGCTTTTCTTAAAAACTTCATGCCTCAGTTCAATGTAGCAACCAGTTTTGTTGATATCAATAATTTTGAGTCTATAGAAAAAGCAATTACTCCCAATACTAAAGTAATTTACTGCGAAAGTGTGAGCAACCCGCTTCTTGAAGTGGCAGACCTTAGAAAACTTTCTGAAATCTGTAAAAAACACAACCTGAAACTGGTCGTAGACAATACCTTCTCCCCTCTTTCTATCTCTCCGACACTATTCGGGGCAGATGTTGTGATCCACAGTCTGACGAAGTTTATTAACGGAAGCAGTGATACAGTAGGAGGTGTATATTGTGCAACACAGGCATTTATTGATGATACCAAAAATGTCAATTCCGGAGCTTGTATGCTTCTGGGGCCTACCATGGACAGCTTAAGATCATCAAGTATTTTAAAAAACCTGAGAACATTGCACATCAGGATCAAACAGCACAGCCACAATGCGATGTATCTTGCTGAAAGATTTGAAAAAGATGGCCTAAAGGTATCTTACCCTGGATTACCATCCCATAAAAATCATGAATTAATGAAGAGCATGCTTCATGAAGAATACGGATACGGCGGATTACTGACGCTGGATGCCGGAACCACAGAAAAAGCCAACGAGTTGATGGAACTGATGCAGACAGAAAACCTGGGTTATCTTGCAGTAAGCTTAGGGTTCTATAAAACCTTATTCTCATGCTCAGGAAAATCTACCTCATCTGAAATCCCTGAAGAAGAAAGAGCTTCCATAGGTATTTCAGACGGACTGATCAGATTCTCCATCGGTCTTGACCACGATATTAAAAGAACGTACCATAAAATGAAGGAGTGTATGCTGAAAGTAGGCGTTCTTAACCACCATGAAAACATTTCTATATCCTAAATTTATTATTGTAAAAAGGCTGTTTCAATTGAAACAGCCTTTTTTATATTTTCTTAATTTACAAATCCAACTATCTATATTTCTATGGAATGACAAGCGTTCTGTATAATCTTTTTACAAGTTTTGGCTAAAGCCATTAGAACATTTTATTGACTTGATAAATGGGCTAAAGCCCATTCCTATTGAATTTTCTTTTGCAGATAATATTCCTGCTATTTCTTATAATAATGATGCGGAAAAGCCTCTTCCGGTTTCATTCTGAAAACATTCAGCAGAATCCAGGATTTCAGGAATCCATAGCCGTAAGAAAACATTTGAATATAGGTGGAAATAACTGCCATACCGGCAATGCTGATATTTTTGGTCAGTAATAAAGCGTGAAACAACACCAAAAAGGTGTACAATCCATAAAAAGAAAGAATTATCCCTCTATGCATAATAAAATACTCCAGAAAGCCCATTGCATATCCTAACATAAATAAAGTAGGAAATGCAAACGAGATCTTCACATAATTGGGGTGTCTCTGATTAAGAATCGGTCTTGCACAGCCAAACTGATAGACCTGCTTGGAAAATTTTCCAAAATCAACCCTACGTTTGTGATAAACAGCAATATCGTCAAAAAAAGCTGTGGTAAAGCCATTTTCCCAAAGTGTCATAGACAGATCCGGATCCTCTCCTATTCTCATTTCTGAAAATCCACCTACCTTTTCGAAAACAGCCTTTTTCACCCCCATATTAAAACTTCTGGGCTGAAATTTAGAAACCGCTTTCTTATTTCCTCTGATTCCTCCGGTGGTAAAAACGGAGGTCATAGAATAGGAAATAGCCTTTTGCATCAGATTGAAGCCTTTATGAGCCTTATCTGCTCCTCCAAACGCATCACAGGGAATAGTAAGAATATCGTTTTTAATATGTTCAATATAATCTTTTTCAACAATGACATCACTGTCTACGAATACCAGCCATTCATTGGCAGCTCTTGCTGCTCCGTAATTTCTTGTCAGCCCGGGTCCTGAATTATCTTTTCTGAAATATTTAATATCCAGCCCCTGTTCAAAATTTCTGATGGTAGGCTTCAGATCGATCAGAGAACCGTCATCTACAATAATGATCTCAAACTCCTTATCCGTCTGTTGGGTAAGGGAGGTTAGCAGCTCAAAAAGTTCGTCTTTTCGGTTGTAAATGGCAACGACAATGGAAATAGTAGGCTTCAAATTGAAAATTTTTCAAAATTACTTATTCGCAGAACAACCTACAAACAGTTTAACAGCTTATTCAGAGAAATTAACGAAGTTCCCTTACATCCTTCTTACTGTATAATTTTTACAAATGAAATTCTGAGCCAACAAATTTGACATTTTAAACAAAATAAACATGGAGAATCCATTCTAATTTTGCTATAGAAATTTAAAACAATAAAAAATGGAATCAACGATCAATGCATTGCAACAGCCTGTTCAATCAGGATTCAATGCGTATTCAACAGCTCAGGAAGTTATTAAGGGAATCGATCTTACCGGAAAAACGGTAATCATTACCGGCGGTTATGCAGGAATTGGCCTTGAAACCACCAAAGTGCTTAGCTCAGCCGGAGCCCACGTCATTATTCCTGCAAGAGATATTGAAAAGGCTCGAAAAAATCTTTCAGGGATAGAAAATTTTGAACTTGAAGAAATGGATCTTATGAATCCTGCTTCGATTGAAGCTTTTGCAGAAAGATTTACAGCATCAGGTAGAAGCCTTGATCTGCTTATTAACAACGCAGGGATCATGTGGGTTCCTCTCCGCAGAGACAGCAGAGGTTTTGAATCCCAGCTGGCCACCAATTACCTTGGGCAGTTTCACCTCACTGCAAAATTATGGCCGGCTCTGAAAAAAGCAAATGGCGCAAGAGTTATCAGTGTTTCTTCATATGGTCATCAGATGGCTCCTTTTGATTTTGAAGATCCTAATTTTGAGAAAAGAGACTACGATACCCTATCCGGATACGGACAATCCAAAACAGCCTGTAATCTGTTTGCTGTGGAACTTGATGAAAGAGGAAAAGAATTCAATATCAGAGCTTATTCTCTTCATCCCGGTTCTGTATATGGGACTGATCTGGGCAGAGAAGAACCTGTTGAACTTTTTAAACAGCTTGGAACGCATGATGAAAACGGAAATATCAAACCGGAGGTTGAAGCCCGTTTAAAAACCGTTCCACAAGGGGCAGCTACTACCATTTGGTGTGCTGTAAGTCCTCAGCTTAATGAAATCGGAGGTGTTTATTGTGAAAATTGTGATATTGCGGAAATCGACAGAGGACAAATTGAGCACAGATTCGATGAACCGGCAACCATCCGTGGCGTACAGCCCTATTCCATTGATAAAAACAGTGCTGAGCGTTTATGGAAATTAAGTGAAGAAATGCTGGGTTTCCGGTTTGATGCCCAATAGCTGTTTTTTAAATACATTTGTAATGAAAAACTTCTGACAATGGATTTCCAGATACAATACCTCACGCCGGATATCAAGCTTTCCAGCTATGATGACAAGATGTTCAAAACGGAAACCGTTTTTGAATACCATATGCTGGTATGGTTTATATCAGGAGAAACAAAGATCATTCAGGCAGATAAAACCTATATTTTCAAAGCTGGAGATATTTTTCTGATCCCAAGAAATCATCTTGCAACGGTCATTAATTATCCCAAAGACGGGCTTCCTCATAAAGCGGTAGCCATGCATCTTACCACAGAACGTCTGAAAGATTTTTACAGTTCGATTGATTATCTTAAGAAAACCGGATATCGTGAATCCAGCATTCACAGTTTTAGTAGTCATCCTCTTCTGAACAGCTGTCTGTCTTCCCTGATTCCTTATTTTGAAATTGAAGGGCTCTTTCCTGAAAATATCGCTCATTTAAAGATCACTGAAGCCATCAGTATTTTAAGGGAAATCGATCCGGATATAGATCATATCCTTGCTGATTTTGATGAACCGGGAAAAGTGGACCTTATTCATTTTATGGAAAAGAATTATATGTTCAATATGCCTTTGGAACGGTTTGGATATCTTACAGGCAGGAGCTTATCTACTTTCAACCGTGATTTCAGAAAGATTTTTCAAACGACACCGCAGCGATGGCTTACTCAAAAGCGTCTTGAACTCGCCTATTATCATTTGTCTGAAAAGAATAAAAAACCTTCTGACATTTTCCTGGAAGTAGGCTTTGAAGATCTGTCGCATTTTTCGCACGCCTTTAAAAAACAGTATGGGTTTGCACCTTCACTGGCACGATAAAATAAAACAGGTTGTACCATATAAGTACAACCTGTTTTTATTATTTAATTAAATTAATAATCTACTGATATTATTTTTCCTGTGAAATATCTGGATCTTTTAACTCTTTCTTTTGAGCTATTACATTATGATTTATAGCCTTTCTTTTAGGTTTTGAACGTGATGATTTTGACCCAGAGCTAAACAGACCGAATACATCTAAAACTACATCAAATATTTCAAAAAAATTCCAGGACATTTTAATCTCAAAGTTTATTAATTTTTAGTTTATAACCAATTGTGTTATATAAACCAACCAGATCTGAAATAGATATACATGGCCACAGAAATAAAGAAAACGATTACTGAACAGCTGAACAAAAGCAGTTTAAAAATATTTTTAAAATAATAAAACTCCATCACATGCAGGATAAAAAATAGTACAAACGAAATTCCAATTCCTATTAAGGAAGTTACCACCAAAGTTTGTGTATAATTTTGTGCGGGTAAAGAATCTTTAAAAACAATAAAAAAAGAAAATGCAGCCAATACGATAAATACTGTACTTACTTTCTCTGTGAAATATTTGGATCTCTTTGAACTCTTTTTTTGTGGCTTCTCATCATAGTTCAGGCTTTTTCTATCAGAAGTTGAACGTGAACCAGAACCAGAACCAAATAGTTCCAATACATCTACAATTATATCAAGTCCATCAAGAAAATTCCAAGCCATCAGTTTATTATTTTAAACGATACAAACTATTACTTATTATCTTCCAGTTTATGTATCTTCTTCGTTCCCTCATACATTTCGTACTGTAAAAATCTAGTTTCCAGTTTTCCGTTGAAAAGTTTAATCTTTCTTGAAGGACGAAGACCAATTTTCTTTACTGCTTCAAGGTCTGAAGAGATCAGCCATGCTAATGTATTGGGATAATGGGTTTTGAAGGTATCTCCTATTTTCTTGTAGAAATCATCATCATTGATAGAAATTCTCTCATCATATGGTGGATTGAATACCATTAATAAAGGGAACAATTCTTTTTTAGAATCAAAAAAGTTTTGTTTTTTAATCTCGATAACATCTTCCATTTCTGCTGCTTCTACATTCATTCTTGCAGCATTCAGCATTCTTGCATCAATATCATATCCAACAATTTTTCCATCAAATTGTCTGACTCTGTTAATTCTGAATTCTTTGATTTTTGCAAACAAATCTGCGTCATAATTATTCCAGTTCTGAAAGCCAAATCTCTTTCTGAAAATCTGAGCCGGAAGATCCATAGCAATCATCGCTGCTTCAATCAACAATGTTCCGGAACCGCACATCGGGTCAAGGAAATTTCCTTTTCCGTCCCAGCCAGCCAGCTGAAGCATACCACTCGCCAGCACTTCATTGATGGGCGCTTCTCCCTGCTCTCTTCTGTATCCTCTCTTAAATAAAGGATCTCCGGAAGAATCCATTGAAATCATTACCAACTCTCTATCTATATGAAGGTGAAATTTGATATCCGGATTTCTGGTTTCCACATTCGGACGTCTTTTGAATTTCTCCTGGAAATAATCCACAATCGCATCCTTCATTTTTAAAGTCACAAACTGAGAATGTTTGAATGTTTCGGAATTTACGGTAGCATCAATAGAGAAAGACTGGTCAACATCCATGAAGTTTTCCCATTCAAATTTGAACAATCTGTCATAAAACTGATGCTGATTAAAAGCTTTGAACTCATGAATCGGAACCAGGATTTTCAATGCTGTTCTTGCAGAGTAATTGATCTTGTAAAGAAAACCGAGATCTCCTTCACAATTTACTGCTCTGTTTTTAATTTCAACATTTCTTCCGCCCAATTTTTTGATTTCTTCTGCCAGAGTCTGCTCCAATCCGAAGAATGTCTTTATCTGTATTTTAATATTTTCTGTATCCATAAGTATGAATTAAAAGATTTAAAGCTTTAATAATTAAAAGATTAGCCATCAAATTCCTTATCTAATTGAAATTTTCAATCTCTTAATGTTGTAAAATACTTTGCTTTTAACCGCACAAATTTAGTTATTTTTGCATTATGGAATGGTTTGAATCTTGGTTTGATACCCCTTATTATCATTTGCTTTATAGCAACAGAGACTATACTGAAGCAGAAAACTTCATTACAAAGCTCACTGCGGACCTTCAGTTGCCGCCTCAGTCGAAAATCATAGATCTTGCCTGCGGAAAGGGAAGACACTCTGTTTTTCTTAATAAATTAGGGTATGATGTTCTTGGGCTTGACCTTTCTAGACAAAGCATTGAGTCTGACAAACAGTATGAAAATCAAACCTTGATTTTTCAAGTTCATGATATGAGAAATCCAATTGATGCAGATCCTATGGATGCTGTATTCAATTTATTTACAAGTTTTGGGTATTTTGACAATGAAAATGATGACAAAAAGGTATTCCATTCTGTTTACCACGCCTTGAAACCGGGAGGATATTTTGTACTGGATTATCTGAATGAAGCTTATGTAAGAAATACTTTAGTTCCGGAAACAACAATAACCCGCGGCGATATAGACTTTAAAATCCTGAAAAAAATAGAGGGCAGACATATCATCAAAGATATCCGTTTTGAAACTGACGGTAAGCCGTTTCATTTCTTTGAAAAGGTAAAGCTTCACACACTGGAAGCAATTCATGCGTATGCCTCTGAATGTGGTTTTGAAAGAATAAAAATCTGGGGAGATTATCAGCTGAATGAATTTAACAAAGAAAATTCCCCTCGTTGCATCAATTTATTTAAGAAAAAATAATGATAACAGTACTTTTACTGATTTTAAGTGTAATAACAGGAGTATTTCTTGGGAAACACTTTGGTAAAAAAGAAAAACTGGCCAAAAATCTACTGATACTAAGTGCAGGTTTTTTGATTACGATCTGTCTCAATGAAGTTTTTCCGCAGGTTTACACTTCTGCAGGCAGCAGTAATCTTGGGATATTTGTAATCGCAGGAGTTCTTCTACAGATGATTCTGGAAGCGCTTACCAAAGGTTTTGAACATGGACACTTCCATCATCATAGCGAACATAATATTCTTCCCGTTGCCTTAATGGTAGGATTATTCATCCATGCTTTCATTGAAGGAATTCCTCTAGCCAATGAACAGCAAGAAATGTCTCCTTACCTTTGGGGAATTGTATTTCACAATCTTCCCATTTCCTTTATTCTGGGAGCATTTTTATTTAACAGAAAAGGAGAATCAAAAAGTTCTTCATCTTATCCTTCTATTCTCATTGTAGCCTTATTTGCCCTGGCTTCTCCAATGGGAATGCTGTTAGGAAACTATTTCAATCCTGATCTTCAGCCTTATTTTCTGGCTATTGTTGGAGGAATTTTCCTTCACATTTCATCGGTGATCATTTTTGAAAGCAATAAAAATCATAATATAGACTGGGTAAAGATAGGACTGGTTGTTTTAGGAGTTTCACTTGCATTGATGATGCATTTCTTCCACCAACATCCTGCCGCTCATTCTCATTAAAAAATAAAAAGGCTCCGGAATCCGGAGCCTTTTATTGTATATAGCTTACTTATGTAAAGCTTAGAATTTCCATCCTACTGTAAGGAAGAAATTATTTCTGTTATTTTTAACCTCACTTGCCGCATAAGAATCACTTTCAAAGATGTTATTAGCAGAATAATAAGATGAATCTGAATTACCATCCATATATCCTCTCATAAAAGGATTTGTATACTTAGATGATATATTCTGATAAGATGCATCTACATAGAAAGATTTGAAATCATACCCGATACCGAAAGAGAGTGTGTTTCTATCACTTAGCATCATGTTGCTGTATGATTGATCTCCTACACTTCCTGCATCATTAAATCTACTGATCGTAAGTGCATCAAAAGGACTAGACTGGTAAGCGTAACCTCCTCTCAGTCTGAACTGCTGTACTCTATACTCTGCTCCTACTCTTACTTCAGAAAGGTTTTTATAATTCTCTTTAAAGAAATCATTCAATGCTGTTTCTGCTCCGCCGTATACTTTATAATCAGGCTTTGTAAGTCCAAGGGTATAATCTACATTCAAAGAGAAGTTTTTACTTGCTACAAATGCAGCACTCACTGTTGCTTTAAGCGGTGAAGTAAATTTTCTGTTTTCAGCACCCATATCGTCCCCGTAAACAGGATCATTATAAAAATAGTAATTCCTGTCTATCGACCAGAATGTAGGAGTTTCAAGGGATGCTCCCACTCTGAAATTAGGACTTAGCTTTCCGATTACCCCTAATGAAGCAGAAAAACCTGAAGATCTTTCTGAATAGGGAGTGTCCTGCTTACTGAATCCTTCCGTAGAATTATTGGTAAGATTTCGGTAAAATAAAGTATCGTATTGATCAACTGAAGCGTTGAAAAAATTGAAACCTGCTCCTAAATATAAATTATGATTATAATTAGCTCCTACCCCAAAGCTCATCTTTGACAAATTACCATATCTTTCATATATATGTCCCGCCAATGCAGCATCCTTGGTTATATCATCTTTATCAAAAGCATAAACAACATTGTTATTACCCGGTGACTGGATTACATTATCTAGAGTCTGGTTGGAGAAATTAATACCGATATTGATAAACTTCCATCCGGTTTCCGTCATCAGTGGGAAAGCAATGATCCCTCCTGCATTTCCAAGGTCTCCCTTAGTTTTGCTATAGTCTATGGTAGATCCAGCTAAAGAGCTGCTGTTTTTATTTCCTAAAATAGATAAAGTTCCTGAAACCTCTCCTGAAATAGCTACCCCTAAACCTGCCGGGTTGGTAAGCAAAGAGTTTGCATCACCACCTAGCGCACCATTAGATCCTGCCATTGCATTAAACTTAGCCGATCCCACCATAGGAGTACTTGAGTAAACATCCACGGTATTTCTTATCACAGAAACATCCTGAGCCTGCGCATAGAATGCAGCAGAAATACTCATTAATACTAAAGATTTTTTTAACATTATTTTTTAATAGTTTATTCGTTTGAAAATTATCTGAATCCACCTCTTCCGCCGCCGCCGGATCTCATTCCGCCTCCGCCACCAGAAGAACCACCTCTGAAGCCGCCTCCACCGGAGTTGAAGCCGCCGCTAGATCTGAAACCTCCTGAATCATTAGATCTGAAGCCTCCATTATTATTGTTTCTAGGCTGTGGCTGCTGGTAATTATAATTAGGTCTTGTCTGTGGTGAAGTATTACGGAATCCGCCATTTGGCTGTGTATTTCTGAAACCTCCGGAATTGCTATTTCTGAAGCCTCCTGAATTACCGTTTCTGAAACCTCCATTTGAGTTAGTATTTCTGAAACCTCCATTATTTGTGTTTCTGAAACCTCCATTCGTATTTCTGAAGCCTGAGTTGGCTGTATTGGTTCGGTATACTGCGTTGGCTACCCCTGTATTCTGGAATCCTCCTCCACTAACACCGCTTCTTCTATACACAGGTCTGTTGTAGTAACCACCACCCCAGTATCCGCCTCCGTATCCGCCCCAGAATGGATCATAATATCCACCATAACCATATCCCCAGTAAGGACTTCCCCATCCGTAAGAGCCTCCCCAGCCCCATCCGAATGATCCGCCCCAACCCCAGGACATACTTGCACCCCAGCCCCAGCCGCGGTTCATGCCCCAGCCCCAATACGGGCTGTAACCACCATACCATCCCCAAGGAGATCCCCATCCCCATGAGTTGTCATAATAGTTGGTTTGAGAACCTGCATAAAGTCCCCAGTCTGAATCTGTAGCGTTGGAATTCCAGTTTGTATTGGTATTACTCCAATCATTATATCTGTTTTGCTGTTCTCTGGAATTCGTTTGTGCATTTTCAATGACATTGGAATCCTGATAATAGTCATAATATTCTCCTACTCTGTTTCCGCTATCATTGATGATAACTCCTTCAGGTAGCGTATCCTTATTGGGGTCGTAATACACCCCATCCGTCTCGCTATACCCTCCCATCTGAGCACCACAAGACACAAGTAATAATCCGCCTGATATAGCCAACACCCCTTTGGATCTTAGCAGACCAAGCAAATTTTTATGTATATTTCTTTTCATGATAACGTAAAAATTTTTAATTTAAATTATATTTGCAATCTGTACCAAAAATGTACCAAAATACTGGTAAAAAAATCTATCAAAAATAGATTTTTATTTTTAGATAACAATAATGTACAAAAGTTAAAAAAATTAAAAAAAATAATGGCAAAATTAACCTCAAGAAGCGAAGATTACAGCAAATGGTATAATGAGCTGGTTGTAAAAGCTGATTTAGCTGAAAACTCAGGCGTGCGCGGATGTATGGTGATCAAACCGTATGGCTATGCAATCTGGGAAAAAATGCGTGATGAAATGGATAAAAAGTTCAAAGAAACAGGTCACGTTAACGCATACTTCCCGCTTTTTGTGCCCAAGAGCTTGTTTGAGGCAGAGGAAAAGAATGCAGAAGGTTTTGCAAAAGAATGTGCTGTTGTTACCCACTACAGATTAAAAACCGATCCGGACAATCCATCCAAACTGATTGTGGATCCGGATGCGAAACTGGAAGAAGAACTTATCGTTCGTCCTACTTCAGAAGCAATTATCTGGAATACTTACAAAAACTGGATTCAGTCTTACAGAGACTTACCAATATTGATCAACCAATGGGCGAATGTTGTTCGTTGGGAAATGAGAACACGTCTTTTCTTAAGAACAGCAGAATTCTTATGGCAGGAAGGCCACACTGCTCACGCTACAAAGGACGAAGCTGTTGAAGAAGCAGAAAAGATGAATAAAGTATATGCAGATTTTGCAGAAAACTTTATGGCAATGCCGGTAATTCAGGGGTTAAAAACTCCATCTGAAAGATTCGCAGGAGCTGATGAAACCTATTGTATTGAAGCATTAATGCAGGACGGAAAGGCTTTACAGGCTGGAACTTCTCACTTCTTAGGTCAGAATTTTGCAAAAGCATTTGATGTAAAATTCACTAATAAAGAAGGAAAAATAGAACATGCATGGGCTACATCATGGGGAACATCAACTCGTTTGATGGGAGCTTTGATTATGACCCACTCTGATGATTTCGGATTGGTACTGCCTCCTACTCTGGCACCGATTCAGGTCGTAATTGTTCCGATCTTTAAAGGAGAAGAGCAGCTAGAGCAAATCAGTGAAGTGGCTCTGGATATTCAGGCTAAACTGAGAGCTAAAGGTATTTCTGTGAAGTTTGACAATGATACTCAGAACAAACCGGGCTGGAAATTTGCAGAGTACGAATTGAAAGGAGTTCCTGTAAGAATCGCAATGGGACCAAGAGATCTGGAAAATAAATCTGTGGAAATCGCGAGAAGAGATAATCTGACGAAGGAAGTTTGTTCTATCGAAGGTCTGGATTCTTATATCGAAGAACTATTGAAAACAATTCAACAGGACCTTTACAATAAAGCATCTGAATTCAGAAAAGATAATATGACGAAAGTTGATACTTATGAAGAATTCAAAAAAGTTCTTGAAGAGAAAGGTGGATTTATCTATGCTCACTGGGATGGTACAGCTGAAGAAGAGGAGCAAATCAAGGATGAAACAAAGGCAACAATCAGATGTATTCCTTTGGATGATGACATAGAGGAAGGAATTTCTTTAATTTCCGGAAAACCTTCTAAGAGACGTGTATTATTCGCAAAAGCTTATTAACAATTTTAATGATTTAGAAAAAAATCGTTAATTTTTAAAGAAATATTCAAAAAAAAATGACATTTGGACGGATTTTTGTTTAAATTTATCTCAACATTAATCAAAAAAATTTATTATTATGTCTTTAAATGTCATTGATTTAATTAAAGGACAATTAGGTCCCGCTTTAGTTTCACAGGCTGCATCGCAGTTTGGAGAAAGTGAATCCGGTATTTCTAAAGCAATTGGCGGATTATTACCTGCTGTAGTAGGTGGATTAGCCAATAATGCAGATAAGCCTGGCGTTGTGGATGCTATTACACAAGCCTCTTCAAGTGGAATTTTAGGAAATTTGTTAGGCGGATCGTCCAGCAATCCTATTATTTCTAACTTGTTGTCTTCAATTTTTGGAGATAAAATAAGTGGATTAATCAACTCCATTGCCAGTTTTTCTGGAGTAAGCAATACCACAGCAGGTTCTTTGTTAAACCTGGTGACTGGAGCTACGGTTGGAACGGTTGGAAAATATGCAGCAGACAATAATTTGGGTGCTTCAGGTGTTTCCAGCTTACTAAACGATCAGAAAGGCATTATTTCTTCCTTACTGCCGGCAGGTCTTTCTTTGGCTTCCTTTGGATTAGGAGCTGAAAATTGGTTTGGCCAGGCGAAAGAAACAGTTTCTTCGGTAACTTCTACTGCTAAAGATAACATCGCAGAAGGTGTTGCTACAGCAAGAGAAAATGTTTCGGAAGGAGCAAGAGAAGTGAGAGAAAGATTTGAAAATAATAACAATAATAATCAAGGCGGAGGCTCCATCTGGAAATGGCTGCTTCCGCTTTTACTGTTATTGGCAGCCGGATATTTCTTATGGAAACAGTGCGAGAAAAAACAGACGACTACTACAACTACGAGTACGTCTGACTCAGCTGCGACCAGTTCTACTGCAGATACAGCTACAACAGGAACTGCAACACCTGTTCCGGCTACAGCCAAAACCGATGAAAACATTGATCTTAATGGTGTAATGTTAAAAGGTTATAAAGGCGGTATGGAGGATCAGATGATTACTTTCCTGAAATCCGGAGCTTATAAAAATGCAGCTGATGATTCAGCATTGAAAGATAAATGGTACGATTTCGACCATGTTAATTTCAAAATGGGAAGCTCTACTGAGCTTGAAGCAGGTTCTCAAGGACAATTGGATAACTTAGTGGCTATCCTTAAAGCTTTTCCTGATGCAAAAATCAAAGTGGGAGGCTACACAGACAAAACAGGAAACGAAGCTTCTAATGTAAAATTGTCAAAAGCCAGAGCTGAGTACATCAAAGCCGCTTTAGCCAAAGCTGGAGTTGGAGCTCAGGTAATTGCTGCTGACGGTTACGGAAGTCAATTTGCTACAGTAGATGCAAAAGCTTCTGATGCAGAAAGAGCTGCAGACAGAAAAATGTCTGTAAGATTTGCAAAATAATCTTTAGATTCAATAAAAATTAGATCCCGGGAAGTAATTTCCGGGATTTTTTTATGTCATGATTTCTTTGTTTACATTTATTTAATTAAATTTGTTAGTCATTTCTAACATTTATGAATTTCAATATAAAAAACGCCTGGCGAAAAGATAAAACATCTCATTCCTTATCAGAGGTTTACTCATCTATCAAAGTTCCTAAAAATGCAAATTTCTGGAGGAAGTATCTTGCATTTGCAGGACCAGGGCTGATGATTGCCGTAGGATATATGGATCCGGGAAACTGGGCTACGGATATCGCCGGAGGAGCCCAGTTTGGGTATACCCTGCTATCCGTAATTCTTATTTCCAATATTTTCGCAATGGTTCTCCAGCATTTATCCGTGAAACTCGGAGTGGTTGCCGAAAGAGATCTTGCACAGGCCTGCAGAGATCACTTCAGCCCTACTACCAATTTTATTCTTTGGGTATTTTGTGAAATAGCCATTGCCGCCTGTGATCTCGCCGAGGTTATTGGTTCCGCCATTGCATTAAACCTGTTATTTCATATTCCGCTGACCTGGGGAATTGTCATCACCACAGTGGATGTCTTGATTATTCTCTTACTTCAGGCCAAAGGTTTCCGATGGATTGAAAGTATTGTAGGAGGTCTTATATTCATTATTCTGGCCTGTTTTGTCTATGAAATCGTTATTTCTAAACCTGCTTTCAATGAAATTCTGGGAGGATTGGTTCCACAAAAGGAAATCATTCAGAATCCCGCAATGCTTTATATCGCCATCGGGATCTTAGGAGCTACAGTGATGCCCCACAACCTGTATCTGCACAGCAGTATTGTACAGACCAGGGATTATACCCGAGATACGGCAGGAAAAAAAGAAGCTATAAAGTTTGCTACTCTGGACAGCACGGTTTCATTGATGCTGGCATTCTTCATTAATGCCGCAATCCTTATTCTGGCAGCGGCCACATTCCATACAACAGGAAATGAGCATGTTGCAGATATCCATGATGCCTATAAAATGCTGACTCCAATTTTAGGAGCTTCCATGGCAAGTATTGCGTTTGCTATTGCTTTATTGGCATCCGGGCAAAATTCTACGTTGACAGGAACTCTTGCAGGACAGATCGTAATGGAAGGTTTTTTAAATATCAGATTAAAACCATGGCTGAGAAGACTTATCACAAGACTTATTGCTGTAATTCCGGCCCTTATTGTCGCTATTCTTTATGGCGAACAGGGAACAACCGAATTGTTGGTTTTAAGCCAGGTGATTTTATCCATGCAGCTGAGTTTTGCTGTTGTCCCATTGGTAATGTTTACTAATGATAAAGCGAAAATGGGAGAATTTGTCAACAAACCGTTTCTCAAAATCTGCGTATGGGCAATTTCTATTATTATCATTGTTTTAAACCTGTATCTTTTGTATCAAACGTTTACAGGAGAATAAAAAATACAACTATAGTTTTTAGATTGACTATTGGGCATTATTAAGTGAATGGTCAATGGTCAATTTTTGCTTCGCAAAGTCAATTTTTAAATCTCAAGCTACAGCAAATTCACAAATGTAACGAATTGACGTATTTAAAATTGATCATAACTAAAGTGAATAGTCAATGGTCAATTTTTGCTTCGCAAAGTCAATTTTTAAATTATACATCTACAAATTCGCAAGCGTAGCGAATTGACGTATTCACAATTGATTATAACTAAAGTGAATGGTCAATGGTCAATTTTTGCTTTGCAAAGTCAATTTTTAAATCTCAAGCTACAGCAAATTCACAAACGTAACGAATTGACGTATTCACAATTGATCATAACTAAAGTGAATGATCAATGGTCAATTTTTGCTTCGCAAAGTCAATTTTTAAATTATACATCTACAAATTCACAAGTGTAGCGAATTGACGTATTCACAATTGATTATAACTAAAGTGAATGGTCAATAGTCAATTTTTGCTTTGCAAAGTCAATTTTTAAATCTCAAGCTACAGCAAATTCACAAGCGCAGCGAATTCATTTATTCACTATTCACCATTACCTATTTTTCTGCCTTAATGTCCAGATTTCAGATTTGGCAGGCTCTTTGTCAAACAATCAGTAAATAAATATTGAATTATGGAAAACCAGGATATTAACGAAGAAAGCATCAATAATCAGGAAGAAAACACTATTCAGAATGACGCAACATCTCAGGACAATGTGACAGCTGCTCCTTCGCCGGAGGAACTTTTGGCAGAAGAAAAAGACCGTTACATCAGATTGTATGCTGAATTCGAAAACTATAAAAAAAGAACAAGCAAAGAAAAGATGGAATTCTTCCAGTATGCGAACCAGGAGATGATGGTTTCAATGCTAGGAGTTTTGGATGATTTTGAAAGAGCATTAAAGGAAATTGCTAAAAACGGAAATCCGGCTGACCTTCAAGGGGTGGAACTGATCTATCAGAAATTCAAAAATAAACTTACTGAAAAAGGCTTACAAACAATGGAAGTAAGAGCTGGTGACAGCTTTAATGTTGATTTCCATGAAGCGATTACTCAGATCCCTGCTCCGTCAGAAGATTTGAAAGGAAAAATCGTAGACGTTATTGAAACGGGATATACTTTAGGTGATAAAGTAATCCGTTTTGCAAAAGTAGTAACAGGAAATTAAAATTAATAAATGATAAATGGTGAGTGATAATTGATGAATGTTTCACTTATTAGCTTTACAATATCTTTTATCATTTATCAACAATCAATTATAAAATTGTCATGTCAAAAAGAGATTATTACGAGGTTCTTGAGATCAGCAAATCTGCATCGGCCGACGAAATAAAAAAAGCATACCGTAAAATGGCTATCAAATTTCACCCGGATAAAAATCCTGGTGATAAGGAGGCTGAAGAAAAGTTTAAAGAAGCTGCTGAAGCTTACGAAGTCCTGAGCGACGATCAGAAACGTGCAAGATATGACCAGTTCGGTCATGCCGGAGTAGGTGGAAACGGTGGTTTTGGAGGCGGAGGCTTCGGAGGCGGAATGAACATGGAGGATATTTTCAGCCAGTTTGGAGATATTTTTGGTGGTGGTTTCGGAGGATTCGGTGGCGGCGGTGGAGGCCGTCAGCAGGTGAAAGGTTCTAATTTAAGAATCAGAATCAAGCTGAACCTTGAGGAAATGGTAAATGGTACTCAGAAAACCATCAAAGTAAAGAAAATGAAGATGGCAGAAGGTGCCACTTCAAAAACATGTCCTACCTGTAATGGTTCCGGTGTTCAGTTAAAAGTAATGAATACCATGTTCGGTCAAATGCAGACTCAAACAACCTGTAGTACTTGCCAGGGAATTGGAAAAGTTGCTGACAAGATTCCTGCAGGAGCCAATGCACAAGGTCTTATCAAAGATGAAGAGGAAATCACAATCAATATCCCTGCAGGGGCAAGAGACGGTATTCAGCTTAATGTAAGAGGAAAAGGAAATGATGCTCCATTTGGTGGAATTCCGGGAGATTTATTGGTGATCATTGAAGAGGAAGTAGATCAAACGATCAAGAGAGAAGGAGATAATCTTCATCAGGAACTTTATGTTTCATTTGCTGAAGCAGCTTTAGGAACTAAAAAAGAAATTCCTACTGTTGGCGGAAAAGTAAAAATTACCGTTGATCCGGGAACCCAATCCGGAAAAATCTTAAGATTGGCAGGAAAAGGGCTTCCAAGCATCGACAGTTATGGTAAAGGAGACATGTTTATCCACATCAATGTATGGACCCCTCAAAAGCTTACCAAAGATCAGAAAGACTTCTTTGAAAAGCAGATGTCCAGCGGAGAAATGGTTGCAGAACCATCCGGAAAGGAAAAAACTTTTTTTGATAAAGTAAAAGATTTATTCAATTAATATATAAAAGAGACTTTTTGCAAGTCTCTTTTTTTTAAGTTCAAAATTTAAAATTCAAGGTTTAAATCTTGAGCCCAATCATAAAAAATCCTGTACTCTCACGAATACAGGATTTTTTTGGTTATTTAATTCTAATTCTGTTTTATTTTATTTTTTTATCGCCAGGGAATAGATTCCTTTTCCTAAAGTGAAGACAGCAACCGCTGCCAATCCGCCAGCAACTCCAAGCGTAAGCTCTTTCAAAACATCCGGCCAGGTTGGAAGTATGCCATGAAAAAATTCTACTCTGTGTAGAAAAATTCCACCAGCAACCATTATTAAAGCAATTGTTCCGACAACTCCTAATATTTTAATAACAATAGGTAAAGCCTTCACTAATAGATGCCCAAGCCTCCCGAAAAAACCTTTATCATTACTTTTTTTAATTAATTTAAAGCCCGCATCATCCATTCTTACAATCAAAGCTACAATTCCATAAACTCCAACAGTCGCAATAAACGCCACCAGGCTCGTTACTAAAATCTGCGTAATGAAAGGATGACTTTCTTCCAATACGGTTCCTAAAGCAATAATAACGATCTCGATTGATAAAATAAAATCCGTTGTAATAGCAGACTTTACTTTCTCTTTTTCTATTTCTTCAGAACTTTTTTCGTCTTCTACAATTTCCTCTATAACTTCATGACCCTTTTTTTCACGATGAAAAAGAAATTCTATTATTTTTTCAACTCCTTCAAAGGCCAGATAGAATCCTCCAAGGATCAATACATAATTGATAGCCGGAGCATACAGCCAATTGAGTAAAAAAACGACAGGCAAAATGATCAGTTTGTTGATAAAAGAACCTTTAGTAATTGCCCATAGAACAGGAATTTCCCTTGAAGAAAGAAAGCCGGTGGCTTTTTCTGCATTTACAGCAAGGTCATCTCCTAAAATCCCTGCTGTCTTTTGGGTAGCAATCTTGCTGGTAACTGCTACATCATCCATCAATGCTGCAATATCATCTAAAATTGCAAAAAAGCCTGATGCCATATTTTAATAATTTTTTAATCTTTGTTAAGTCTAGCAAAAATAAATATTTAATTCCGTTTTTGGATTCATAATCCTACAATTATTTTAAAAATTATAAGAGTGATTAAGCAATGCTCAATTTTCAATATTTTATATCTTTGTTTAAAATCTATCCGATGGATGAAAACTGGGAAACCCAATTACAAAGTATATGGCTAAAACTTGGAACAATACCCAATGAAGAGTTTATTCACCAAATTAAAAATCATGTAGAATTATTAACGGATTTCCAGGCTATTGCTGATTTTGAAAGAGCCTGTGCTTTTGACTCGACCGGACATGAAAAGGAAGCGGAACCTTTGTACAGATCTGCGCTAGATAAGGGTTTAACTGGTTTACGAAGAAGAAGAGCAAGAATCCAGCTGGCAAGTACCCTAAGAAATAATGGAAAACTGGAAGAAAGTATTCATATTTTAAGGGAAGAAAAAGCTAATTATTCTGATGAACTGAATGATGCTGTAGACTCTTTTTTAGCCCTGTCCCTTTCTTCAGCAGGAGAGACTAAAGAAGCGCTGTCTATAGTATTAAAAGCAATTTCAAAACATTTGCCCAGATACAATAATTCTCTGAGCCGCTATGCTGAAGACCTATAATCCTAAACAATAGTCGAAATAACCTCTGACATTTCTGCCAGGTATGATTTTCAAGCCCTTAACAGACACAGAATTGTGCACTATCAATATTAAGCTAATTTTAACCGTTTTTAAAACCTGATACCTATGCAACGTCAATTTCATATTTTAGCCTTAGGGTGTTTGCTTTATCTGTTCAGTACATTCTGTTCCACTTCAGAAGCCCAGACACAAGCTAATTTCAGCGGTTTTGATCAGGAAAAGAAAAAAGAAGAAATAGACAGCATTATAAAGGCCTATGCTGCAATTAATAAATTTAATGGAACTGCTTTGGTCCATTATCAGAATAAAAACATTTTTGAAAGATCTTACGGCTGGCAGGATGCAGAAAAAAAGATACTCAATCAGGACCAGAGTGTTTATCAGATTGCTTCTTTAACCAAATCTTTCACAGCCTTAATTATTATAAAGCTAAACGAAGAGGGTAAACTTTCTGTTAAAGATCCGATTTCAAAGTTTATTCCTGATTATCCGAGAGGAAATGAAATCACCATTGAGCATCTCCTTACCCATACTTCCGGAATTTATGAAGTATTGCGAAATAAAGAGTATTTCAGTCTGCTCCACACCGGAAAATCTATACCCAAAGACAAAGAGCTTTCTTTTTTTAAAAATGAGCCCTTGGATTTTGAGCCCGGCACTCAATTCTCATATACCAATTCAGGATATATTTTACTGGGAATGATTATTGAAAAAGTAACCGGACTTTCTTATGAAGAGGCAATAAGAGAAATCATCTTAAATCCTTTAAAGATGACACATACAGGCTTTAATTATCTAGCTCTGAAAAGCCCATACAAAACGGTACCCTATTCTTATATTTCAAAAACAAGACGGGAAAAAACTGAAGTATGGAATTCCACATTAACCGGTCCTGCAGGACAGATCTACAGTACCGTTGAAGACCTGTACAATTACTATAAGGGTTTAAGAGACTATAAAATTGTATCCAAAGAAGCATTTAAAAAAGCTACAACACCTTTTTTGAGTGGCTATGGCTACGGTTGGTTTATTGATGATCTTTATGGGAAAAAACTTATCAATCATGGTGGAAATATAGAAGGTTCCACAAGTTATTTCGCCATGCTTCCTGAGGATGATCTATGTATAATTCTTTTGAACAATATCACAAGTAAAAAACTGGAGAAAGCAGGCAACACTATTTTAGCCGCTCTTTTAGAACAGCCTTATACACTTCCACAACCTCAAAAAGAAGCCGTGCTAAGTGCTGATATACTTAAAAAATACGTGGGTGACTATAAGCTTGCCGATGATAGTTTGATTCATATTTTATATGAAAACGGTCAGCTTTTTATACAAAACAATAAAGATCCTAAAGTAAGAATGCTGGCTGAAAAAGAGGATGTATTTTTCCTGCAGGATGATGACACTGAAATTTCTTTTATTTTAAAAAAGGGAGAAAAAGACGTTATTACAATCAAAAAAGGGCTTTCCTCAAAAACAGCAGAAAAGTTATAATCACGCATTGGTTGTGTCATAATCCATAGATTTTTTTGTAATTTTAAGTATGAAAAAGCTCATTCTCAGGTATCATTTTTTTGTAATGGGATGCTTCGGTTTTCTGCTGCAGTCCTGCAATACAAAGTTCAGAGTCTGGGTAGGTCCGGGAGGTCAGCAGAAGATTTACAATTTGAAATATGGTGACCATAAAAGGCAGAAAATGGATGTCTTTCTTCCCAAAGATTATGCTGAAGAATCTCCTGTAGTACTTATTGTTCATGGCGGAGCCTGGACTTTAGGCAAAAAGGAACACATGATTCAGGTTCAGAAAATGCTTTTTGAAAACAGAATTCCGAGTATCAGCATGAATTACAGATTGGTTTCTGCAAAGAAAAAAATCACTTACAAAGAACAGCTTGAGGATATTGGCCTGGCGATTGAAAAATTCAACTCCCTGGCAGAAAAAGCAGAACTTCAGCCCAACAATTATATTCTTCTGGGAGAAAGTGCCGGTGGACATTTGGCGCTGCTTTACGGATATCAGCATGCTGAACAGATCAAAAAGATCATCTCTTTAAGCGGGCCAACAGATTTTTACAGCTCTGAATATCTTAAATCCTTTTATTCAAAATACACTTCTCCAACTTTTCAAAAAGTGGTAGGCAGTAAGTTTGACCGGAAAAAAATATCTGAAGCCTTTAAAGAAGCCAGCCCTATAGCCAATATTACCAATGTTCCTACCCTGCTGTTTCAGGGAAATAATGATTTTCTGGTGAATCAGCATCAGGGAATTGCCATGGATTCAGCGCTTACAAAAATGAAGGTGCCGCACAAATTTATTTTCATGAAAGGTGCCGGGCATGCTCCAAGATTTTTCAGTAAAAGAAAAAGAGACAGCATTATCTATCCGAATATTCTGGAATGGGTCAGAAATAGAAGTTTATAACTTTCTTCTATTCAACGCAAAGGATAAATAATTCGAACGTTTTATTTTTTTAAGGAAGTAAAGAGAAATGACTTTGCCACTGATGAAGCTTAATGATTATATACATCTGCTTAGAAAGAATCAATTTCATTGATTTCTCTTTGCCATCTTACATAATACTCTATAAAAATTAATCTTTGCGTTAAAAAAACAATCTTATTCAAAATCATAAGTAATAAAAAAGCCATCTCAATATTGAGACGGCTCTGTATTTTTTGATTGAATTTCTTTTTATTCAAAATCCTGGTCTTCGTATTTTTTAGAAAGATCTTCTTTTTTTCCGAAAACAAACTTGAAGATTACCGGAAGTGTTGTTACCAATACAATAACGATGATGATATACTCCAGCTTTTCTTTTAAGTTGATTCCAAACTGCTCCATAAAGAGTTTATCCAGATAATGTCCGGCAAAGATCAAGATAAATGACCATAATACAGCACCAATAATATTATCTCTTAAAAACTCTTTTTTATCCATCTTCACAATTCCTGCTACAATAGGGGTAAAAGTTCTTACTACAGGTAAGAATCTCGCCATAATAATAGCCAGAGCTCCATGTTTTTCAAAGAAATCATGCGCCTGGTAAAGATATTTTTTCTTGAAAAGCATTGAATCCGGTCTTTTATATAAAGCAGGTCCTGCCTTTCTTCCAAAATAATATCCTACTTCATTTCCAATAATAGCGGCAAGCGCTACTCCCGATGCTAATAATGTAGTATCTAAGAAATCGCTCCCTGTAGAGCCAAAAGTCTCTTTGATGATTTCAACAGCATAAATTCCTGAAACGAACAAAAGTGAATCTCCTGGCAGGAAAAACCCTACAAAAAGTCCTGTTTCAGCAAATACGATAAACAAAATAAGCCAAAACCCTCCCATTTTAATATAAAACTCCGGGTTTAATAAATCCTTCCAGCTATTGAAATCTTCCATAAATATCGATGAACAACAAAAGTAGGTCTAAAATATCTGAAACAAAAATTAATTATAAGATTTTAACTAAAATTCAGACATGATTTTTATAAGTCGAGGTCATCATCGGAAACTGCCGTCCCATCGGCCATTAGAAATGCTTTTAAGAATGGGGTAAGATTCCCGTTCATTACGGCATCCACATCTGAAGTTTCATGACCTGAGCGTACATCTTTTACGAGTTTGTAAGGATGCATTACGTAATTTCGGATCTGGCTTCCCCACTCGATCTTCATTTTGTTGGCTTCTATCTCATTTCTTGCCTTCATACGCTCTTCCAATTCCATTTCGTAAAGTCTTGAACGAAGGAGCTGCATGGCTTTTTCTTTGTTCTGAAGCTGGGAACGGGATTCTGAGTTTTCAATGATAATTCCTGTTGGTGCGTGGCGAAGACGTACAGCGGTTTCCACCTTGTTTACGTTCTGCCCACCTGCTCCGGAAGATCTCATTGTTTCAAAAGAGATGTCAGCAGGATTAATATTAATTTCGATCGTATCATCTACTAAAGGATAGACATACACGGAAACGAAACTGGTATGGCGTTTTGCATTACTGTCAAAAGGTGAAATTCTTACTAAACGGTGTACTCCATTTTCACCTCTTAAATATCCAAAAGCAAATTCCCCTTCAATTTCCAGGGTAACAGTTTTCACACCGGCTACATCACCTTCCTGAAAGTTCAGCTCACGGATTTTATAGCCTTGTTTTTCTGCCCACATCGTATACATTCTCATCAGCATAGCTGCCCAGTCGCAACTTTCTGTACCTCCGGCTCCGGCTGTGATCTGAAGAACGGCAGAAAGCTCATCTCCTTCGTTGGAAAGCATGTTTTTGAATTCAAGATCTTCAATTTTTTCAACCAATTGCGGAAATGTCTCATCCAGCTCCTTTTCAGAATCCGGATCTTCCTTAGCAAAATCTACTAAAACCTGTATATCTTCAAACTGTGTCTGAATTTCATCATAGCCTTCCACCCATTTTTTTTTGGAACGAAGCTGCTTTAAGAATGCTTCAGCAGTTTTCGGATTGTCCCAAAATTCAGGTGCTGCTGTTTTCTCATCATCATTGGCAATTTCAATCTTCTTTTTTTCAATCTGAAGGTATCTGTGTAAGTCTTCAATTCTGGATTGAACTTCTTTTATCTGGTCGTTGTTAATCACGAATGTTTCTTTTTTGCAAAAATAAGGAATTCTTTTAGAGTGGAGTATTTTGAGTTTAAAGTTGCGGGGTTAAAGTTTTGAGTTCCGGTTGGAGGTTTATTAAGGTTTCAGAAATTGATTTAGAAGTCACGATTCCCTAAGAATTTTGGCTTCAAAGCTTATTCCAAGGTCTTCTTTTGATTTTTTACTTTCCATTTTGAAACCTATCATAGTTAAAGCATAGACAAATAATAACATCAATAAAGGAAGAAAAAATTCTACGGATATTTCTTTTGCTCTTATATCTCTTACAGATACACCTATGAAAAAAAGGAGGGCAAATGAGCACCAGACAAATAAGAAAAATAATACAAATGCATGTAATGACATAGTCACCTGTATTTGTGTCCCATCATTTTCTTTTTGAATTCTACCGCTTATTTGAGGAAGAAAAGAATTTCTGTATTGAATGACTTTGCTGATTTCAAAGCTATTATTATTCACAGAACCTTCATATTCTTTTATATAATTCTTTCCTAAACCAATTTTTTTGGGTTCTACAAAGCCAGAAAGTCTTGTTAAAACTTCCTGTTCGGATAAATTTGTTTTGTAAGTAATGCGTTCATATGGTAAGTATTTCATGGGTATATCATTTTATTTAAATCATGTCAGCCATTATTTCACCTATTTTCGGGGCTAAAGCAACCCCCATTCCTGAAAGTCTTACCGCGCAGAACTGTCTTTCTGAAAGTTGTTTTACAATAGGCGATTTTTCATCACCCATAGCCATAATTCCCGACCATCGAAGTACAATTTTAAAGTCTTTATAAGGAAGTATGACTTCTTTTAAAAAGCTTTCCAGATGATTCTGCAGGAATTCTGTCGTTTCAAAAGCTGTTGTTTCTTCGGTTTTAAAATCCTGATTTCTTCCACCGCCCAGCAGAATTTGGTTTCCTATATTCCTGAAATAATAATACCCTTCATCATAATGAAAAGTTCCTTTCAACCTCAATCCTTCTATCGGTTCTGTCAGAATAATTTGTCCGCGGGCAGGAATGATATTTTCTTTTTTCAGGAACGTGGAAGTGAATGCATTGGTGCAATAGATCATTTTATCTGCTTTTACAGAAATATCACCGGAAAAAAGAATCTCGACCTCAACGGTTGTTTCTTGAATATGTTCAGCTTCTGTTCCGAATAAAAATTCTACTTTCAGCTCATGACATTTTTCCAGCAGCTTCTGTAACAGCTTCCCTGAATGCAGGCTTCCTTCACAAGGATTTTCAATCAGAAATGCAGATTTCCCCAACCCAAACTGCTGTATTTTGTCCTGCTTTAAAGTATATGTCTGATCAAGACCAGTTATTGTTTTCAGCTTTTCATTAACGGTATCAATATGGGATAAAGGTTCTTCATTATTTAAAATTTCATAGCCTCCATTTAATTCAAAATCAATTTCATCATTTTTGAAATAATGCTGAATTTTCTGAAGACCTTCAAATCTCATTTTAACAAGCTCCAGAGTTTTTTCCCAGCCCATTTTCTGCGAATCGGCAATGACTTCGGTGAGGCTTCCGAAGCAGGCAAACCCGGCATTCCTCGTTGAAGCCCCCAGAGGAATGGTATTCCGTTCAATGATAAGAACAGATTTTTCAGGATACTTTTCCTTAATGGATATGGCCGTCCAGAGCCCGGAAAACCCGGCACCAATAATGATGACATCTCTTTTTCTGTAGAAAGTGTCCAGTTCCCAGATGCTGTTCATGAGTAATGAGTAATGAATGATGAGTAATTTTTTGTAAAATGTATAATGTAAAAAGTATTAATGTATGATGCAGCGCAGCCTTAAACCTTAAACCTTAAACTTTGAATTCCCTTACCCTTTGTCTTTTTCCTCTTCATTATGCTGAAATCCGATGGCTCTTTGCGGTTCTTCAACAACTCTGTAGGTTTCAAGCTCGCTCTTCAATGCCTGAATTCTAAACTTAAAATCATCAAAATTATTGATAATGGCATCGGCTAAGAACCGGGCCACCTGATCAAGATATTCTTCAGTAAGCTTGGAACCGGCATCCCTTAGAGCTCCACCCAGCAGATTCTGATCAATTTTCAGTTTCTCATTTCTTGTTCTTTGATAAAGATTTTTAATTCTTTTCTTTAAACTTTGTGTAAAATCTATCAGCATCGTATTACTGAAAGCTTTCATCTTTGAAGAGATTTCATGCCAGAAAGGAACTTTATCTGCTTTGTTGTTCTTAAGTATTTTGTAAAGTAAAGAATCTTCCTCCAATCCTCTGGTCATGGCATATAAAATGATTTCTGACCGCTCTGAAGCATTGGGAGGAAAAATAGGGATCATCACATCGAATCTTCCCGGAGCAAGAATTTCTTCGTCAATTTCTGCAACGGAATTGGCAGAACCTACCATAAGAACCCCTTCTTTTTCAAATTTTCCGATATAATGAAGAATAAGTTCCTGAGCTTCAAGATTGCAGGAAGCAACATCTGTTTCCGCTCTTCTCTGCATCATAATTTCATCAAAATCATCCATAAAGAGCAGCATTTTATTTTCCTTCATCATATTTAATAGAAAATCACTGAAGTTGATCTCATTTCCATCAATCAGTGAAGTTCCCAAATAGTGTTTTTTAACTTCCTTAAACTGATAACCAATAATTTCAGCAATCTTATTAGCCCAGAATATCTTACCGCTTCCCGGCGGGCCATACAAAATAATTCCTGCAGGCTTATTGATCCCCCAGTCTTTGATCTGCTGTGGATTCAGAAAGGGTTCCAGAACCGTAGATGTATAAAAAAACAGATCTCTGTATCCTATAAAATCTCTTTGCTGAAGGCTGGTTTTACTCCCGAAATAATCATAGACAAACTTGTAGTTTCCGCCTAACTTATTATCTATTCCATAGCTTGATATGGAAGATTTGAAAAAACCGTTATCAAAAATATTGAGGTTGTTATCTTTAATCACCTTTTCTACCTTGTCTTTAGGCTGATTGATGACTTTGGCAATCTGCTCCAGTGTTTTATTCTTGTCCAGATCTTTTTCATATAACCTTAAAAAATCTACATTTTCGCGGGCAAATTTTTCAAAATCGTCTTTTACTTCAAAATTCGTACTGACACAGTCTACCAATTCAAGATCAAAATCCTGTATAAACTGTTTTATGGCTTCTGCAGAAACATTTAGTTCTTCTGCCAGTTCAATTAGCTTCATAGGTGTTGATTAATTCTATCAAATTTAATGTATTTACCAATAAACTGACATTGATTTATGATAATTCTGTAACATTCTCTAATTTATATAGACTACTACTATGTAAAACAAATTACATGGAAAAGATTTTATCAGTAAAAAATTTGACAAAGAAATTCAAGAGAGTTGTAGTCAACAATATATCTTTTGATGTCGAAAAAGGAAATGTTTACGGACTGTTGGGTCCTAATGGAAGTGGAAAATCCACCACTTTCGGGATGCTGCTTTCAACGATTAATCCTACCAGCGGGGATTGGTTCTGGTTTGGCAAAAAAGGAACAGATCCGGAAACATTAAAAAAAATAGGAGCTATTATTGAGCAGCCTAACTTTTATCCTTATCTAAGTGCAGAAACCAACCTTAAAATTGTAGCTGAAATAAAAAAAGCACCTTATTCAAGGATTGATGAAGTACTGAAAACCGTTAATCTGTATGAAAGGAGAAAAGATACTTTCAAAACCTTTTCCTTGGGAATGAAACAGCGTCTTGCCATTGCTTCAGCTATGCTGAACAATCCTGAAGTAATGATATTGGATGAACCGACCAACGGACTGGATCCTGAGGGAATTATTCAGATCAGAGAAATCATTAGCGATATTGCCAAGCAGGGAATCACGATCATTATTGCCAGCCACCTTTTGGATGAAATTGAAAAAATATGCAGCCATGTGATTGTATTGAAAGAAGGAAACTCCATCTACTGTGGAAGAGTAGATGAAATGACTTCCAACAACGGATATTTTGAATTGAAAGCAGACAACAACACCTTACTTATGAATGCTTTGAATGAGCTTCAATGGTTCTCTTCCATCAATCAGGAAGGTGATCTTATCAAAGCTCAGATCCGTGATGATGCTTCTATTTCAGCTTCGGCAATGAACCAGAAACTGGCAGAGAAAGGAATCTATCTTTCTCATTTGACCAAGAAAAAATTATCTCTTGAATCTCAATTCCTTGAACTTGTAAAAAACACCCATTAGTCATGATAAAATTATTAAAACTGGAATATTACAAAAACCTGAATTACAAGCCATTTAAGGTTTTCACGATACTTTATTTCGCCATTCTTATTGCTTTACTTTTCATTGGACTGGTTGATTTTGATCTTTTCGGAAATACCATCAATTTAAAGGAACAGGGAATCTATAATTTTCCGGAAATCTGGAACTTTACTACATGGATTGTTGCCTTATTGAAAATTTTCCTGGGACTGATTATTGTTTTCTCCATTTCACAGGAATTCAGCAACCGGATGTTCAAACAAAATACAATTGACGGATTGAGCAGAAAAGAATTTATCAGTTCAAAATTACTGACCATAAGCATTTTCACCATTGTTTCTACAGTGATTGTATTTGGTATTACTATATTCCTTGGCTATCAATATTCAAATACCAAAGAATCTGCAAAGGTTTTTGCTGAGATTTTCTTCATTGGAAACTACTTTATAAAACTGTTTACCTTTTTCTGTTTCTTAATGTTCCTTTCCGTTTTATTGAGAAAATCAGTTTTTGTATTTCTTGCTCTATTTGTTTTCTGGATTGGCGAAGGAGTTTTATCAGCTGTTGAAGTTTTCACTAAAGTAAAAGGAATGCAGGGGCCACAAAGAAATGAAATTATTCAGAATGACTTTTTTATAACACATCTTTTGCCATTGGAAAGTATGTCTAACCTTATTCCTAATCCGATGATGAGATTAAATATGATGAAAATGATGGGGGTAAAATATGAATTTCACTACCCTACAGAAAGCCTTATTGCCTGTCTTGTGTGGTGTGCTATTTTTATATTCGGATCATACTGGATTTTGAGAAAAAGAGATTGGTAGATCTCAATGATTAGAATTAAAGATTTTATCATTAAAATATTTAAAGATTATTTTTAAGTGGTTCGTTTTCGGATCACTTTTTTTGGCTTAATATTTTCATTCTTTTCAAAAACTAACCATGAAAAAAATATTCTACGTACCCGGATTAATTAGTGCTATACTGATTCCTGTTCTTTTTTGGTATTATGGAAATCAAAAGTTTGAAGAGATTAACATTTCTGTTATAGACATTGGACTTCCTGCCAAAGAAAAAAAAGGAATCACAAATACCTTTGCAAGTTTTGAACCTTACAGAAACTGGGATTACAGGAAAATAAAAGTTGCTCCCGGAACAGCAGAACAGAACTCAAAATTATATGTTTCTGAACTGAAAAATCTCCAGAAAAGAAATGAGAAAGAGTCGGGTATTGAGTTTATTTTTGATCAAAATAATACCTATGGTGATTTTGTCGCAGTTTTGAATGATATGGAAATAGCGCAGCAAGCGCAGTATGCCATTGATCTGGAAAAAACAGGGCATATTTTTGCTGTCTATGACTATGTTGATCCCAAAATCCAACAACTTGATTATACTTCTTTTTCATGTTATGTATTTACCGGAGAAGAATATAATCCTTCATTTTTTGAAAAAACACAACAATTTTTAACCAAACTACCCAAAGAAAGTTATTATATAATCTTTGGTTTTTTACTATTCATGCATGTATCTATGCTCAGCATCAAAGAAAGATTTCAAACGCAACATTAATCCAAAATAAAAGGCTACCAGATGGCAGCCTTCCTTTCACATTACTTTTTATCTAACAACGGAAGATATTTTCCGTATCCTTTACTTTCCATTTCAGCTTTTGGAATAAATTTCAGCGAAGCACTGTTGATACAGTAGCGAAGTCCTCCCTTATCCTGTGGCCCATCTGTAAAGACATGTCCTAAATGGGCATCACCGGTTTTACTTCTTACTTCTACTCTGGTCATTCCGTGGGTACGATCCATTTTTTCATCAATCAAAGCCTTTGTAATCGGTTTTGAGAAACTTGGCCATCCACAGCCGGACTCAAACTTATCTGTAGAAATAAACAAAGGTTCTCCTGTGGTAATATCTACATAAATTCCTTCACGGGTTTCATTCCAGTATTCATTCTGAAAAGGTCTTTCTGTACCATTTTCCTGAGTAACATTATATTGTTCAGCAGTGAGTTTTTCTTTTAAAACTTTCTTATCCTGTTTTTGGTAGGCTGGCTTTGGAAGCGGATTGGCTTTTTTAGCCATTTCAAAAAGTCCCGGTTCAATATGGCAGTAACCGCCCGGATTTTTATCCAGATAATCCTGGTGATAATCTTCTGCTCTGTAGAAATTTTTCAATGGAATAGTTTCTACCAATAAAGGTTTATTATAGTTTTTCGCCAGTTTCTGAACTTCATCTTTTACAATAGCTTCATCTGTTTTGTTGGTAAAATAGATTCCGGTTCTGTATTGGTTTCCTCTGTCATTTCCCTGCTGATCTTTGCTGGTAGGGTCAATGGTTTTAAAATAAAGGTCAATTAACAGTTTCAGATCTACCTGCTCAGGGTCATACTTCACTTTCACGGTTTCAGCAAAACCTGTTGTATGGCTTACCACCTCTTCATAAGTAGGATTTTGGGTATTTCCGTTGGCATAGCCCACTTCTGTTCCTACAACTCCACGAATCTGTTGAAAAAAATGCTCGGTTCCCCAGAAACATCCCCCTGCAAAATAAATCTCTTTAACGTTTTTATTATCCATAATTTTCTCATTTTCTTTTTTTACTTCCACTGCATTGGACTTGTTTTTCTTAAAAAGCCCTGATCCCGCAGCAAACACTGCTATACCCAGAATGATTCCGAGTACAATTAATATATTTTTCATTTTTACCTTTTTATTCATTACTTATTATTTTGAACGATCATGAATCCAAATCCTAAAAGCATAAGATCTTTAAGAATAAAGAAATCCGTCACAGGCACTCCATCCACTATTTTCCACATTCCCGGTGTTGTAAACAAATAGCTTAATGTTACCAGAAAAGTCACAATCATTCCTACTCCTGCATACTTTTTCAATACAGCAAATTTCGCACTAAATACCAGGAGTAATGCAATGATAATTTCTATCGCTCCGATAAGATTTGACACTGCCTGGACGCTTATAATCTTATATACGAAAAAAGTTAAGAAATGGTTTTCCACCAAGGGTTTTATTGCAGCAGCTTCTGTAGGGGTAAATTTGAAAATACCAATCCACAATAAAATAAGTGCTGCTCCGAAAAGCGAGATATAATACCCGGTTCGGGCTAATTGATTTTTAGATTCCTGTACTGTTCCGACCATATTTTAAGATTTTAATTGAATACTTTATTGTTTTCAATAGTATAGTCGGAGCCTTTTTACAATCCTGACAGAATTTTTCTTAGAAATTTAATTTATTGATCATTTTATTTTTAAAGTCCTGAATTTCAGACTCATTTATTTCAGTTTTCTGTTCAGAAAATGTCTTTTTAAACACTTTATCCAGAAGTGCCAGTTTTTCATTGTACATTCTGCACCATTTGCAGATCATCAGGTGCATGCTGAGCATCCGGTTTTCTCTGGCAGAAATGGATTGGGCATTCCTTTTTTCCATCAGTAAAGTAGCCTCACTGCATGGTAAAAATAATATATGTAGTATTCTTCTTATCATTTTTCTTATGATTTTGAAAACCAGTTAAACTCCAGACATTCTCTGAGCTGCATGCGGCTTCTTTGCAAAATCTTCCAAAGATTAGTCGGAGAAACATTCAATTCCTGACTTACTTCCGGCGCTTTTTTTTCTTCGATATAATACATTTTTAGCAGGATCTTCCATCTGGAGGGCAATTCTTCAATACATTCCTCCAACGTTTTATTAAAATCTGCACTGTCTAAAAGCTCATCTCCTTCACCCGATACATTCCAGTCATTTAAAACATCATTTTGTTTCCAGGATCCTGTTTCATCAAAAAAATGATCAAGTCTGACATTAGGTTCAGATTTATACTTTTTCCGGTAAAAATCGGCTACTTTCCTATTCAGAATAGCCATCAGCCAGGTCAGAGGATTACTTTTCCCTTCAAAAGAATCATGAGCTGAATATGCTGCGAGAAAAACATCCTGAACAACATCCTGTGCATCTTCCTTATTAGAAAGTACATACAGTGCCCGCTTCAAAAGTGGCCCTGAATATTGCTCTATCCAGCTTTTCAGTTCTTCATCTTTTGTCATTGGAAGTTTTTTTGTCTTATCTCAGATCACAGCGAAGGTAATAAGTTAAACGGAAAACTGCAAAATTAGAAAGATTATTATTGATTACAGCCACGACAAACTTTATAGATTTTGAAAACCTATAAAGTTTCATAAAAAAGAAATTAAAAAATTCTAATCTGCCTTCCCATATCAAAAACATGCCCCATTCAAAACATAGTATAAAATTATTACAAATCGCTTAAAAATCTTAAATTTGCATCTTATCAAAATTTGATATTAAAAAAAGCAAAAGCAATACTATGACATCACAAGAGATACGTCAAAAATTTTTAGATTATTTTAAAAGTAAGGAGCATTTAATCGTTCCTTCAGCTCCTATTGTGCTGAAAGACGACCCTACCCTTATGTTTTCCAACTCCGGAATGACGCAGTTCAAGGATTTTTTCCTTGGCTACAAAACACCTACCGCCCCTAGAATTGCCGATACACAAAAGTGTCTGAGAGTTTCAGGGAAGCACAATGACCTGGATGATGTAGGTAGAGATACTTATCACCACACTATGTTTGAGATGCTGGGAAACTGGTCTTTCGGGGATTACTTCAAAAAAGAGGCTATTGCTTTTGCCTGGGAATTACTGACTGAAGTATACGGAATTCCAAAAGAAAATTTATACGTAACGATTTTTGAAGGGGATGCTTCAGAAAATCTGGATAGAGACCAGGATGCTTATGATTTCTGGAAATCCCACATTTCAGAAGACAGAATCATCAACGGAAATAAAAAAGATAACTTCTGGGAAATGGGTGAAAGCGGACCATGCGGACCGTGTTCAGAAATCCATGTTGACTTGAGAACACCGGAAGAAAAAGCTAAAGTTTCAGGACTTGAACTGGTAAATAACGACCACCCTCAGGTTGTTGAAGTATGGAACCTGGTTTTCATGGAATTCAACAGAAAGGCAGACAAATCGTTGGAGAAGCTTCCTGCTCAGCATGTAGATACAGGAATGGGCTTTGAGCGTCTTTGTATGGCGCTTCAAGGGAAATCTTCCAACTATGATACGGATGTTTTCACTCCGCTTATTGCTAAAGTTGAAGAACTTTCAGGCAAGAAATATACAGGCATTTTAGAAGACGAAAAAGATATTGCCATCCGTGTTGTGGTAGACCACATCAGAGCGGTTTCTTTTGCTATTGCAGACGGACAGCTTCCTTCAAGTGGAGGTGCGGGTTATGTAATCAGAAGAATCCTTAGAAGAGCAATCTCTTATTCTTACAGATTCTTAGGAATGAAAGAACCTTTCCTTTATAAACTTGTAGCCGTTCTTCAGGAACAAATGGGACCTTTCTTCCCGGAACTTGAAAAGCAAGGAAAACTGGTTACTGAGGTTATCAAAAGTGAAGAAGATTCATTCTTAAATACGATCGAAACAGGATTAATCCGAGTTGAAAAATTAATTCAGCAAACGATTGCAGACAATCAAAAAGTTTTACCTACTCTTGAGGTTTTCGAATTGTATGACACGTATGGATTCCCAGATGATTTAACAAGAATCATTGCGGAAGAAAAAGGATTAACTATTGATGAGGAAGGATTCGAAGCTGAAAGAGAAAAGCAGAGAAAGCGTTCTCAGCAAGATTCTGCTCAGAAAGTATATGACTGGGTAAACCTTGAATCAAAACCTGAAACATTTGTAGGATACGACCAAACTGAATCTGAAACGTATATTACAAGATACAGAAAGGTAGAAAACAAAGACGGAGAATTTTACCAGGTGGTGCTAAGCAACTCTCCTTTCTACCCTGAAGGAGGTGGACAGGTTGGAGACAAGGGTGTTCTTGAGAATGCTGTTGAAAGCTTTGAAGTATTGGAAACTAAAAAAGAAAACGGATTGATTATTTCTTTGATCAGTGGGCTTCCGAAAGATGCAGGTGCTGTTTTCTATGCTAAAGTAAACGCTTCTGACAGAAAAAATTCTCAGGCAAACCACTCTGTGACTCACCTTCTGCATGAAGCTTTAAGAGATGTTTTAGGAACTCACGTAGAACAGAAAGGTTCTTATGTAGGTCCGGATTATCTTCGTTTTGACTTCTCTCATTTCAACAAAATGACTGAGGAAGAACTGGCATTAATTGAAGAAAAAGTAAATAAAAAAATCAAAGAAAGTATTGCGTTACAGGAATTCAGAAACATTCCGATTCAGGAAGCTCTGGAGAAAGGAGCAATGGCTTTATTTGGTGAAAAATATGGTGACAGTGTGAGAATGATCCAGTTTGGAAGTTCAAAAGAACTTTGCGGGGGAACTCACGTAAAAAACACCAGCGAAATTGGTCATTTCAAAATCACTTCTGAAGGTTCTGCAGCAGCTGGAATCAGAAGAATTGAGGCTATTTCAGGAGATAAATCTGAAGAATATTTCAACAATCTTGAAAAACAGATCATTGAGCTTTCTCAATTATTAAAGTCTAAAGATGTTGTAAGATCTATCGAAAAACTGATGGAAGAAAACGCTTCATTGAAAGCTGAAGTAGATGCTCTTAAAAAGGAAAAGGCAAAAGGAGAAATCGGTGAATGGAAGAATGCTTATGAGCAGAAAGGCAACAAGCAGCTTCTTGTGAAGAAAACTTCTCTGGATGCAGGTTCTGTAAAAGACATCGTATTCCAGTTGAAGAGAGAAATCCCTTCTTCGGTAACGATTATTCTTTCTGATGCAGACGGAAAACCAATGATCACCGTTGGAGTTTCTGACGATCTGGCTGCAGATTATCAGGCTGGCGCTATTGTAAAAGATCTTGCAAAAGAAATCCAAGGCGGTGGCGGCGGAAATCCAGGTTTTGCAACAGCAGGTGGTAAAAACCTTGAAGGTCTGGAAAACGCTTATCAAAAAGCTTTGAATATCTAAAATAGAAACATCTATTATAAATTTTAGCTCCGGCTGTCTCAGAATTGAGACAGCCGGAGTTGCTTTTATGGTGAATAATGTTTTTTAAAGTAAAATTTTATGTTGAACGAAGCAGATGTAATATTTATACTTCTCACCGATCATGCAGATTTTCCCATAAACACATGCATAATCGTGAAATCAGCAGGAGATTAAAATAATTTTGAAAGCTATATAATGTTCGATACAAAACAATACAAGAGGTAATGAACTCCTAATAATGAAAGGTGAAAACTCTTGGATTTAAGATAAAAGACCAGACAATTTCTGATGCAGCTCTACAGCTTAACGATAAGGAAACAGATATTATTAAGTTCATGAAAGCCCTCAATAATAAATAAAAAATAATTCTAAAACACAAAACAGAGAAAACAATTAAAACTCCTGAATCTGAAGTAATCAGAAGTTTTTTTATTTGGAAATCCCCGTAAAATCCAGAAAGACTATCTGAACATTTTCTATGTTTGATTTTTTCCTGAGAAAGCCCATAAAAACATTAGGTTAAATCAATGTTATACTCTGTTAAAAAACTTTTTTACAACAATAAATATCATTAATTTTGACATAGTTTTTTTACATGAAAAGGGGTTTACTTTTATTATTTTTTCTGATCTGCTTTTTGGGGTATTCACAATCAAAGATTAAAATTGTGGATGACGCCAGTCAAAAACCTGTTTTTAATGCAAAAATCTCATGTGATAATACAATCATTGGCTACACTAATGAGCAGGGCATTCTGGAATTTAAAACAGAATGCAAAAGCATTGATATTGATGCCGATTCTTACCAGAAAGAAACCATATCCGTTGAGAGCAGTATGGAAATTTCCCTGCTCAAGAAAACTTCAAAAACCACCAGCATTGAAGCTGTAATTATTGAAGATAAAAGTGATCCCCGGGCTTTGGAAATTCTGAAAAAAGTGAATAAACTTTTTAACGAAAACTCTCCAAAAAGCTTAGGTTCTTATTCCTATAAATCCTACGAAAAAATATCTCTGGATATTGATGAGGACAGCCTTTCACAGTTTAATCAGTATTTCAATGATTTAAATATTTTCAAGAAGAAAAGGGAAAAAGACTCGTTGAATAATATTTCCGCAAGAAAAGTATTTTCAAAAAGTAAACTCTTTCTCTGGGAAAGAGCACAGGAGTTTTTATATTCTAAAAAATATGGCGAAAAGATCAACATTCTGGACAACAGAATTTCTGGTCTGAAGCAGCCTATCTATGAAATGATTGCACTCCAGCAAAGTAACAGAGATATTGTTCCTGAGCAGGTAAAGCCCGAGAACAGAGGTCTGTACAGGTTCTTTCTTTCGGACACCGTTACTCTTGACGGGAGAAAAAACTTTGTGATCCGTTTCCGTGAAGTCAATTACAAAAAGCCGGACAGAAAACGAAAGTATAACGGTGCCATCTATGTAGATACAGAGACCTACGGAATCAAAAAGATTGAAAATTTCAGTAAAAATAAAAACGACGGGATCATCACCAGCACATGGGTATTCTACAATAACAAATGGTTTCTTGCCCATGAAAAAACAAAGCTTAAAATGGGTAAGATGGCAATGGACGACAAGGAGCATGCTGACGATAAGAAAGCTAAAAAAAGCTTTGGAACCTACGCATTTCTTACTTCAAAATATTTTGACTTTGAAGCTCCCATTGAAGAGGATCCCAAAGATTTCAAAGGTTATACTTTTTCTGTAAAAAATATTGACGGGCATTCTCTTGACCGTTACAGAACAGAACCTCTTACTGAAAGAGAACAAAATACCTATAAGACCATCGACAGTTTAGGTAAAAAATATAAAATCGACAGCAAAGCCCAGATCTTATCCGGATTACTGAACGGGCAGATCAGAGTAGGTTCTGTAGATTTCGCTGTGGATGAAATTGTCAATTATAACTCTTATGAAGGCTTCAGACTAGGTTTAAAGGCCAAACTGAATGAAAATTTCAATCCTTATTTTTCACCGGACTATTATTTTGCATATGGTGTAAAAGACAGAAGATGGAAATACGGAATGGGGCTTGATATGAAAACCTCGCTGGAAAAAAATTCAATTTTCAGATTTGAGGTGTATGATGATGTAACGGCATCAGGAGAATTCAACAGAAAACTCTGGAACTTCAAGATGAGGACGATGAATTTCGGGAATAACCTGAATAATGACAAATATTTTCATTTCAAAGGAACCTCTTTATCTTATCTGAACGATGTGACCAACGGTCTTACCCTTGCCCTTGCCGTAAGACGAAACACAGAAGCGGCAGAGTTTGATTACCAGTTCAGGGACAGAGGTACCTCGTACAGGAATTTCAATACACTTTTTACCTTAAAATATTCTCCGAATTCTACCAATATTATGACTCCTCAGGGAAAATCTCTGATTGACCAGAAATATCCTGAGCTGTATTTTAATTATGAGCAGAGCTACAAATTGCTGCAGGGTAATTTTAATTATTCCCGTTTTGACGCCCTTTTTGTTCATAATTTTAAGACACCCATCGGGACTACCGGTTTCAGGCTGTACGGAGGTGTTGTTTTGGGTGAAGCACCAATCTGGAAAAACTTTACGATGAATGGGCTTGCTTCTCCGGGTAAGGATTTCAATTTTAACCTTACCTCTTATCTGGGATTTGCTACACTTGAGGGAGGAAAATATTATAACGATAAGTTCATAGCATATTATTTCACTCATAAACTTCCTTTGTATTTCAAGAGCTTTGGGCACAATGTTTCCAGCTTTGATTTTGTTCTGAGAGGAACTATCGGAGATATGAAACATCCGGAATACCATCAGTTTAAGTTCAGAAAGCTTGATCATCTGTATCAGGAAGTAGGTTTGGAATGGAATAACTTCCTTTCCAGCTATTTTAATCTGGGTCTATTCTACAGGGTAGGTTATTATGCAACACCGCATTTCAGAGAAAATTTTGCGATCCAGTTTAAGCTTAAGTTTCTTGAGTTTTAATCGTCTGTGAAATACAAAATCTTTATTTTTGAATCAGAATTCAGAAATATCCAACGATACTATATAAAAAGAGCATGCAGAAAATCGAAATCAAAGCAGAACAGTTTTTTGAACTATTAAAATTAAAAGACACTCCAATGTGGGAAATTTTCTCACAGATGATTGATGGAAACGAAAAGGAAATCATCTTTTTAGATAATGAAGATAAGATCCTTTTTAATTATTTCCTTCCTTCTACAAAGGAAAAACTGGAAGAGGACAGAAAGGAATTTTCAAAACAGTTTTCAGAGAAATTAGCTAACTTTAATTAAAAGTTTCTATGAATAAAAATTATGTTTTTTCTCTGATAGGTCTTTTCCTTTTTACCATTGGAAATGCTCAGCATTATAAAAAGCCTTTGGTTTCCGCCATCAAAGAATCTGATCTTCGTACCGACATGTACCAACTTGCAGCAGATCAGTTCTGGGGCCGTGAAGCAGGAACTCTGGATGAATTGAAAGTATCCATGTGGCTGGCTGACAAAGCCAAAGAAGCCGGAATGAAACCTGCAGGTGATAACGGAACTTTTTTCCAGTTCTTTGATATGTACAGACATCAGGTAATCCCTCAAAGCAGCCTGAAAATTGGAGACAACAGTTTGAAACTATGGAAAGATTTCCTGGTTGCTGAGCCTGTGAATGCTTTTATAGATGCCGAAATTGTATATGCCGGAAACGCTGAACCTGAAGATCTTGCTAAATTAAACATCCAGGGAAAAGTACTTGCTGTAAATGCTTCCGACAAAAATATCTCAAAAGATATGACTCTTTTTGTAAGAAGATATCCTGGATTTGTAAGGAATAAATATTACAATAAAGCTTCAGAACTGGGAGCAAAAGCCATTATCTTCATTACCGATGATACCTCAGAACAAAGCTGGGTAGAAGTACTTCCTCAAATGACAAGAGGAAGCTACGGTGTGGAAGGATTGAGAGAAAAGATCACGAATAATATTCCTGTTTTATGGATTAAAAAAGAAAATGCAGGATGGGTAAAAAACAATCCTAAAGCTTCTCTGAACCTGATCACTGAAACCTACAAATATCCATCAGTGAATATCATCGGGAAAATAGAAGGTACTGATCCGGTTCTTAAAAATGAATATGTTTTGCTAAGCGGGCATCAGGATCATGACGGAATCCGACACCCTGTAAAGAATGACACGATCTACAATGGTGCTGATGATAATGCAAGCACCTGCGTTGCAATGTTGGCAATGGCGAGAGCTTATAAAAAACAGCCGGGAAAGAGAAGCATTCTGTTTGTTTTCCATGGAGCTGAAGAAAGAGGACTGCTGGGTTCCAGATGGCATGCAGCACATCCGGTTGTTCCGAAAGAGAAAATTGTAGCTGTTCTGAATGGTGATATGATTGGAAGAAATGATAATAATGAAGCCGCTTTATTGGGAGGAAACACTCCTCATAAAAACTCTGAAGAATTAGTAAAAATGGCTGAAGAAGCCAATAATGAGAGTACAAAATTCAAATATCTAAAGGATTGGGATTCTCCGAGCCATGCTGAATATTTCTATTTCAGAAGTGATCACCTTCCTTATGCTAAAATCGGGATTCCTGCTATATTTTTCACCAGTGTACTGCATGATCAGTACCACACCCCACAGGATGAATCCGAAAATATCAATTACAAAAAGCTTTTTAAAATGACCGAATGGATGTACAGAACATCCTGGAAAGTAGCTAATGAAGCTGAACGTCCGAAAATAATTTCAAATTTTTCGCTTGAAAGATAAAAATAAAAGCTTCACAGATTGTGAAGCTTTTTTCATCGTTGTGTTTTTAGAATCTGATTGAGTACGAAATAATTTAATATTGAATATGTATTTAACCATTTTTTAAATAAGTAAATTCATCAGCGAAGGATCATTGTTTAGATAGTTGACAAAAAAGTCATATTGTTTCATCTTATCAATCAAAGGGGTAAAGTCTTTGTTTTGCTTCAGAGCAATTCCTACCACTGCAATTCCTTTTTCTTTTGAGTTTTTCTGGGTGTACTCAAAATAAGTAATATCATCGTCAGGTCCGAGTACATCCATTACAAAAGTCTTCAATGCCCCGGGACGCTGTGGAAATCTGACCAGGAAATAATGCTTTAATCCTGCATAAAGCAGTGCTTTTTCCTTAATCTCTTCCATGCGGGTAATATCGTTATTGCTTCCGCTGATGATACAGACTACATTTTTACCTTTTATTTCCTCTCTGTATTTTTCCAGTGCAGCCACTGAAAGAGCTCCCGCAGGTTCTACCACGATAGCATCTTTATTATAAAGCGACAATATCGTTTCACAGACGAGTCCTTCATCTACAGCAGCCATATCATACAGGATATTTTTACAGCGTTCAAAAGTAAGATCACCTACCTGCTGTACTGCTGCCCCATCTACAAAACGGCTTATCTTTTCAAGAAGAACAGGTTTTCCTTTTTCAAGGGCTTTTTTCATGCTTGCTGCTGCGGAGGGCTCTACACCAATAATCTTTGTTTGAGGAGACAAATGTTGAAACACCGTACAGATTCCTGCAGCCAGTCCGCCACCGCCAATCGGAACGAAAAGGTAGTCAACAACACCTTCAGCCTGCTCCAGAATTTCCAGCGCTGTTGTTGCCTGTCCTTCAATAATCGCAGGATCATCAAAAGGATGAATAAACACACTGTTATGGTCTTTGCAAAACCTCATCGCAGCGTCTTTAGCAGCATCGAAGGTATCTCCGTACAAAATAACGTCTATGTATCCTCCACCAAACATTTTCACCTGCTCAAGTTTTTGTCCGGGTGTTGGCAAAGGCATAAAAATAGTACCTTTCACTTTCATTTTCTGACATGCAAACGCTACTCCCTGTGCGTGATTTCCGGCACTGGCACACACCACTCCTTTGGAAAGTTCGTCCCCGGACATTGTTGCCATCTTATTATAGGCACCTCTTATTTTATAGGATCTTACCCTTTGAAGGTCTTCTCTTTTAAAATTAATATTCGCTCCATAAATGGCGGACAAATTATTATTGACCGCCAAAGGTGTTTTTACCACTACATTTTTTAATCGCTCCTCCGCTTTATAGACATTCTCTAAAACGGAGGAACTTACTCCCTCTTTCATCATCTGTTTGGTAATTAATTGTTCTCGGGTCTCAGGCTTCGTACCGTCTTACCAGCTTTCCACATTTCGCTTTCTCTCAACTCAGTAAGTTCGACTTCCAGTTTTTCACGATAGTCCGGCTTGCTGTTACTGTCAATCGAACGTTGTGCTTCATTTCCTTTCGCTACATTATCATACAATTCTTCAAATAAAGGAGAAGTGACATCCCTGAAACGTTTCCACCAGTCTAAAGCTCCTCTCTGAGCTGTGGTACTGCAATTAGCATACATCCAGTCCATCCCGTTTTCTGCAACTAAAGGCATTAATGACTGAGTAAGTTCTTCCACCGTTTCATTAAAGGCTTCGGAAGGGCTATGTCCATTTTTTCTCAGTACATCATACTGAGCAGCAAATATTCCCTGTACAGCTCCCATTAATGTTCCTCTTTCTCCGGCAAGGTCACTGTATACTTCTTTTTTAAAATCGGTTTCAAACAGATATCCGCTTCCTATCGCGATACCCAATGCCGTTACTCTTTCTCTGGCTTTTCCTGTAGCATCCTGATAAACGGCAAAACTGCTGTTCAGTCCTCTGTCCTGCAGAAACATTCTTCTCAACGACGTTCCTGAACCTTTGGGCGCTACCAAAAATACATCTACATCGGCTGGCGGAACAATTCCTGTACGCTCGCTGAACGTGATTCCGAAGCCATGAGAAAAATACAGAGCTTTTCCTGGGGTAAGATGTTGTTTCACTTTTGGCCAGTATTCAATCTGTGCAGCATCACTCAGAAGATAGCAGATAATAGTTCCTTTTTCTAATGCTTCTTCAATTTCAAATAAAGTTTCTCCGGGTACAAATCCGTCTGCTACTGCTTTATCCCATGATTTGGAGTTTTTTCTCTGCCCTATAATGACATTAATTCCGTTGTCTTTCTGATTTAAAGCCTGTCCGGGCCCCTGTACTCCATATCCGATTACTGCCACGACTTCATTTTTTAATACTTCCTGAGCCTGTTCCAACGGAAATTCCTCTCTTGTTACTACGTTCTCCTCTACGCCTCCAAAATTCAATTTTGCCATTTTTTTGATTTTATAATTATTGATTATGATGTTTAATATTTATGTTTAGCTTGCATATTCTACAGCTGTCAGGTATGGATTTCTGTGATAATGTACTTCCAGAACATCTACCTGTTTTTCCATTTGTCTGCTGATTTTCTGAACAGAATCTTCCGTTTCTCTGATCACGATGACAAACTTTTTTACTTTTTCTATTTCTGAAGGACCTACATTAAAGGTCACCATAGAAATTCTTCTTCTTGAAAAAATAGCATTGATCCGGCCGATCAATCCTAAATAATCTTCTGTATACGCAGTGATCGTATATTCTTTATGATCTGTTTTCATCTTTTTATTTTTAAGTTTTATTATTTAACACAATCTCCGAAACACTTTTCCCTTGGGGAATCATTGGAAATACATTATGTTCTTTTCCTGTCATTACCTCAAGAAGAAAAGATCCTTTGTGATCGAGCATTTCACGAATAGCCCATTTCAGGTCTTCTCTTTCAGACACTTTATTCCCAGATATATTATAACCTTTGGCTACCTGAACAAAATCAGGACTCTGAATGTCTACCGAAGAATATCTTTCTTCGTGGAACAATTCCTGCCACTGTCTTACCATACCGAGGTAGCAATTATTAAGAATTAATATTTTGACCTCCGGATGATACTGCATAATGGTTCCTAATTCCTGAATATTCATTTGAGCGCCTCCATCTCCCATGACAGCAATTACAGGACGGCCAGTCTCTGCATAAGAAGCTCCTATTGCGGCAGGAAGACAAAATCCCATGGTTCCCAATCCGCCACTCGTTACATTGGTACGGGAATTCTTAAATTTAGAATAACGGCATGTCGCCATCTGATGCTGCCCCACATCAGTTACAATGACGGCCTCTCCTTCTGTCATCTCGTTCAGATAACGGATGACTTCTCCCATTGTAATTTCTCCTTCTTCAGGATAAAGCTCTGTATTGATGAGGCTGATATTTTCAATTTCATGACAGCTTCTAAATCTCTCATGCCATTCCGGATATTCTCTTTTTGTAATCCATTTTGTAAGAAATGGAAGAGTATGTTTACAGTTTCCAAGAACCGGAACATCCGCTTTTACATTTTTATTGATCTCTGCCTTATCTATATCCAGATGAATGATTTTCGCCTGTTTCGCATACTGATCCAACCTTCCTGTTACGCGGTCATCGAAACGCATTCCGACAGCAATCAAAACATCACATTCATTGGTTAATATATTGGGTCCATAGTTTCCGTGCATTCCTACCATTCCAACAGCTTGTGGATGATCGGTAGGAATAGCGCTCATTCCTAAAACCGTCCATGCCACCGGAATTCCTGATTTTTCGGCAAACTCTAAAAACTCTTTTTCAGCTTTTCCCAGCATAATCCCCTGTCCGGCGATAATAAATGGTCTTTCGGCCTCATTAATCAGCAAAGCAGCTTCTTCAATACTTTCAAAACATGGATCAGGATTTGGTTTATAACTTCTCAATGAGTGACATGGAGAATATCCTTTATAATCAACAGACTGCAGCTGAGCATTTTTAGTAACGTCAATCAATACAGGACCCGGACGGCCAGATTTTGCAATGTAAAATGCTTTTGCCAGTACTTCGGGAAGCTCATTGGCATCGGTCACCTGATAATTCCATTTGGTAACCGGACTTGTAACGTTCATCACATCTATTTCCTGAAAGGCATCGGTTCCGAGAAGATGTTCAAAAACCTGTCCTGTAATGCATACCAGAGGAGTATTATCCAGCAGCGCATCAGCCAGTCCTGTTACAAGATTGGTGGCTCCGGGACCGCTGGTTGCCAATACAACACCGACTTCTCCCGAAACTCTTGCCAACCCCTGCGCTGCATGTACTGCAGCCTGTTCGTGACGGACAAGCACATGTTTCAGATTTTCCTGGTAGTCATAAAGAGCGTCATAAATAGGAATAATAGCTCCCCCCGGATATCCGAAAACGGTTTTCACTCCTTCATTAAGAAATGCTTCCAGAATGATCCGGCTTCCGCTAAGTTGTATTTCTGTTGATAAATTCAGGTTTTCCATATACTTTTATTGAGTGATTTCGTCTGTTACACAGCCTTCTGCCGCTGATGATACTGTTAATGCATATTTATAAAGCAACCCTTTCTGTACTTTAAGAGGAGGTTTTTGCCATCCTTCCTTTCTTCTTTCTATTTCTTCTTCCGAAACTTTGAGCTGTATAGTGTTTTTTACAGCATCAATTTCAATCAGGTCATCATTGTTTACAAAGGCGATCAGACCTCCTTCGTGAGCTTCCGGGGTAATGTGCCCAACTACAAACCCATGGGTTCCACCACTAAATCTTCCGTCTGTAATCAAAGCGACACTGCTTCCCAACCCTGCACCGATCAGGGCACTCGTGGGTTTAAGCATTTCTGGCATTCCGGGAGCACCTTTAGGACCTTCATGGCGGATGACGATAACATCACCATGCTGTACGGTTCCATCCTGTATTCCTCTGATCAGGTTCTTTTCGCCATCAAATACGCGGGCTTTTCCTACAAAACGCTCCCCTTCTTTGCCTGTGATCTTTGCCACGCTTCCTTTTTCAGCAAGGTTTCCATATAATATTCTCAAATGCCCTGTCTCTTTTACAGGTTCTGACAATGGTTTTATGATTTTCTGTGTATTAAAATCCAGATCCGGAACATTTTCTAAATTTTCGGCTAATGTTTTTCCGGTTACCGTTAAACAATCACCGTGTAATAATCCCTGGTTTAAAAGGTATTTCATAACTGACGGTATTCCTCCGTGCTCATACAAATCCTGCATCAGGTATTTTCCGCTAGGTTTCAGATCCGCCAGTACCGGAGTTATATCGCTCATTTTCTGGAAGTCATCCTGAGTAAGAGGCACCCCTACACTTTTTGCCATGGCTATAAAATGTAAAACAGCGTTGGTACTTCCTCCAAGAATAACAATCATGCGCAAAGCATTTTCAAAAGCTTTACGGGTCATGATATCTGATGGTTTGATGTCTTTTTCCAATAGTATTTTCAGATATTTTCCTGCTTCATGACATTCTTCCTGTTTTTCTTTACTCAGAGCAGGGTTAGAAGAGGAATACGGAAGACTCATTCCTAATGCTTCTATCGCCGAGGCCATTGTATTTGCGGTATACATTCCACCACATGCGCCTGCTCCCGGGCAGGAATTCTTTATAACCCCATCAAAATCTTCTTCTGTTATTTCTCCTGCAATCTTTTTTCCCAAAGCCTCAAAAGCAGAAACAATGTTAAGCTGTTCACCTTTGTAGCAGCCGGGAGCAATAGTTCCTCCGTAGACCATGATGGATGGTCTGTTCAGCCTTCCCATCGCAATAATAGTTCCCGGCATATTTTTGTCACAACCTGGCAATGCGATCAATCCGTCATAATATTGGGCTCCGCAGATGGCTTCAATACTGTCAGCAATTACATCACGGCTTACCAGAGAATAGCGCATTCCATCTGTTCCGTTGCTCATCCCGTCACTCACTCCAATGGTGTTAAAAATTAATCCGGCTAACCCATGATTCCATGTTCCCTTTTTTACAACCTGAGCCAGATCATTCAAATGCATATTGCAGGTATTTCCGTCATAACCCATACTGGCAATTCCGACCTGAGCCTTATGCATATCTTCTTCTGTAAATCCTATACCGTACAACATTGCTTTGGCTGCGGGCTGTTCGCTGTTCTGCGTGAATGTTTTTGAATATTTATTTAACATATTTTTTCTACATTTTCTATTATTTTCCTTTCTTTAAAATAGAGTTCTTTACTAAATTTCGATCCAAAACTACATTTTGTAATATTATTTTCATTTTCAACTTTCACAAAAACTACAATATTCAATCGTTTTAAAAACAGATGTATTTAATTGATAGTTAAATGTTTAAATTCTAAAAATCTACAATGACAGAACTCTTACCAATTTCAAATATGCCTGCTGTACTCTTCCACTCGCAGTCTCTTCCCAATTTCTTGTGAAAGGAACATCATCAAGAGAATTCAGAGCAACAATTTCTGCTGCTGTCCCACAGAAAAAGCCAGCATCCGCACCCCGCATGTCTTCAGGCTTGAAAAAGGTTTCTTTAACCGGAATATCAAGTTCTTCACAGATCTCAAAAACCGTTTGTCTTGTAATCCCAGGAAGGATGCTTCCTTTGGCCGGAGTAAATAAAACCCCGTCTTTTTCGTAGAAAACATTGGCTCCCGAGCTTTCGGCAACATATCCGTTTTCATCCAATACCAGCGCTTCATCGTAGCCTTTGTCTTTGGCATCCTGACAGGCCAATATTGAGTTTACATAATGTCCTCCTACTTTGGCTTCAACCTTGAAAGCTTTGGGATTAGGACGTTGAAAAGGAGAAGTCATGATTTTCATTTTATCTGCCAGATAGCCGTTGTTCCATTCCCAGGCAAGAAGTGACAGATAAGATTTTTGTCCTTTTGAAAGGGACATATTGGGTGAACACGTGACCAACGGACGGATATAAGCATCAGTAAAACCATTACGGTCCAGAAGTTCATATGTAAGTTCTGTAAGCTGATTTACGGAATAATCGAAAGGAATATGCATTAATTCAGCTGATCTTCTCAGTCTTTCAAAATGTTCTTTTGCCTTGAAAATTCTCGCTCCATGATCAGTGCTGTAAGATTTAATTCCTTCAAAAACAGAGTACCCATAGTGAAGTGATTGTCCGTACAGGTCTGTTCCGGCATCTTTCGCTTTCATAAATTTTCCGTCAAAGTAGATCGTCGTGTCGTCGTTATAATACATGTTATAAGGTTTAAAAAAATTTAAAAATTGAAATAAAAAAAGCCCTCTCACAATGTGAGAGGGCTCAATATATGTACAGTCATACATCTTCCTTCTCACAAACGCAAGGGAATAATAATGACGATAATAATTACTGATAATAACTGATACATATTTTTACTATAAAAAATTAAAACAAAAAAACCGTTTCATCATTTGAAACGGTTCTATATATAATTTAAATTAAAATCTATCTAAAATGCCGTTTCCTTCCTGCTGTTAATGACAGCAGCAATAATAGAAATGACAATAATATTTTTCTGATTCGTAAAATTCATACTGCAAATGTATAAACTTTTTAATTACTCACAAGTTTTTTTCACACTTTTTATTTTTTCCGTAAAAAACGGGCAAGTGTTTCCTTTGCTTCAGCGACATCATGAACCCTTAAAATTTTGGCTCCCTGCTCCAAAACATTCATATGAAGTTTCTGTGTTTCTTCATTGATATCCAAAGGTGATTTCCCAAGAGGTTTGTAGATAAATGACTTTCTGGAAATCCCTATTAAAAGGGGAAATTTTCCAAATCCGAGATATCCAACTTCATGGATCATTTTCATCTGATCTTCTCCTGTTTTTCCGAAGCCAAAACCGGGATCAAGAATGATGTCATTCACTCCTTTTTCTAAAAGTTCTTTTGTCTTTTTAGCAAAATATCGGTTTACTTCCAGCGTAATATCTTCAAACTTTATTTTATCGTGCATAGTTTTGTAGGAAGGGTTTACGTGCATCAAAATATAAGGAAGTTTTGTTTCAGCAGCCGTATTGAACATTTCTGTATCATACTGGCCGCCTGAGATATCATTGATCAGATCAATTCCTTCATTGAAGCCAAATTTTACGGTTGCTGCATAAAAAGTATCAAGAGAAATCAAGGCTTCCGGAAATTCTTTTTTAATCATAGAAATGATATTTCCGATCCTGCTTATTTCTTCTTCAGCGCTTAAAAACTCAGCATTCGGTCGCGTAGACTGAGGCCCGATATCCAGTATTTCTGCCCCATCTTTCAATAATTTTTCAGCATGCTCTAAGGCTGCTTTTTCGGTATTGAATTTTCCGCCGTCAGAGAAAGAATCCGGGGTCAGATTGAGGATTCCCATGATTTTTGGAGTATCAAGCTGTACTAAACGACCGTTACAGTTGATTGAGTAGGTTTGGGCGTTGGAGGGTTTGAGGGTTTGAGAGTTTGAGAGCATGGAAATTTATAATTGATGAATGATAAGTGATAAATGATTTTGTATTCTGCAAAATTAGTCATTTGTGGGTGTTTAATGAGAAGTTAAAAGCTAGAAATTATAAATGATGAATTATGAATTATGAGTTAGACTCCTACTACACTCTCACATCTTCCTATCATAACCCAGCAACACGAGCCCCGAACCCTGAAACTCTCCCACTCACCCACTCTCAAACCTTCTCACACAAACTCAGCTCATCAAATTCAAAAATCTAAAACCGAATTCGTATATTTGGAAGATTAAGAAAATTTATGCTAAAAACATCAGTACAGTTCGAGAAAGTTATCAGTCAGTGTCGTGATCTTTTCGGTAAAAAACTACAGGATTATGGGGCTGCATGGAGGGTTTTAAGACCAAGCTCAATTACGGATCAGATTTACATCAAAGTCAACAGAATCCGTACACTGCAGATGACTGATAAAAAAATGGTGGATGAGAGTGAGGAAGATGAATTTATCGCCATTGTGAACTACTCTATCATTGGACTTATTCAGCTGGAAAAAGGCCTTTCCAATGATTTCAATGAAAATAAAGAAGAAATTTTAGGTCTTTATGACAAATATTCCAACGAAGCGAAAGCTTTAATGGAAAGAAAAAATCATGATTATGGTGAGGCATGGAGAGATATGAGAATCTCTTCGATCACGGATCTTATTTATCAGAAAGTATTAAGAACTAAACAGATTGAGGACAACCAGGGAAAAACGATCGTTTCGGAAGGGCTTGACGCCAACTATTTCGATATGCTGAATTATGCTGTCTTCTGCCTGATCAAGTTCTCGGAAAAAGAAAATCAATTCAAACCCAAAAATATTTAATATGCTCAAAGGTTTATTACGCTTTATTATTGCTGTTATTTTTATCCTTTCAGGCTTTGTGAAAGCCGTGGATCTGGTAGGTTTTTCTTTCAAAATGGAAGAATATTTTGCTCCTCCTGTTTTCAACATGCCGTTTTTAGAAAAGTTTGCCCTGCTTTTTTCCATTATCGTTGTGGTACTGGAGCTTTTCTTAGGATTCATGTTACTGCTTAAATTAAAGCTTAAATTTACCTTATCCATATTAATTGCACTTTGTATTTTCTTTGGATTCCTTACGTTTTATTCAGCCTATTTCAATGTGGTAACAGACTGTGGATGTTTTGGAGATGCCATCAAATTTACACCCTGGCAGAGCTTCCTTAAGGATGTTGTGCTTCTGGCAGGATTGATCATACTATTTGTCTTGTACAGAAAAGATTTCCGTAAAAAAGATGAGTATGGAGTGACCAAGAAAGAGTCTTCCAATACATTTAAATATATCCTTTTAACTGTCTTTTCACTGGGGATGATTTATGTGATGGCACAAGGTATTATGCACGAACCAATCATTGATTTCCGTGATTATAAAATAGGAACGGACATTAAAGGAGAAAAAGTCAAAATTGACAAAAATCCTTCTGAATACAAGACTTTTTATTCTCTGAAAAATCAGAAGACAGGAGCTGTTATAAAGGTAAATCAGGATGATTATATCAAAAAAACAGAATACTGGGCAGAAGGTTCTCCATGGAAAATTGAGGAAGGAAAAAATGAATCTGTACTGATCAAGGAAGGTTACAAATCTGAAATTGTGAAATTTAAGATTGAAGATCCTACAGGAATGGAGGTTACAAACGAGATCATCAATGCTCCAAAAGCTGTTTTGGTGTTTTCATATCACCCAAAAGATGTACCTGCTGATCTTCTTCAGAAAGTGGAAGCTAAAGTAAATACCCAGAAAGGATCTCTTATCTATGGCGTTTCTACCTATCCCAATACTTTTAAAACCATTAAAAATGCAATGATGGACGGAACTGCCATCAAAACTATAGCGAGAAGCAATCCTTTTGTACTGATTCTTGAAAATGGAAAAATTATAGATAAACAGCCTGCAAAGGACTATATCAACTAAATACTTCGACAGTAATGGACCAAAATTTCGATTATATTAATGAAAATTATATTACAGAAGATGAATTGTGTACTGTAGCGGATATTAGTAAGGATGATCTGGCTGCGCTTATTCAAAATCAATTAGTACCACAGCCTTCTTATACCATTTCCCGAAGCATCAGAATTATATCGCCTCTTAATGATGAGTTTGAAAATGAGATTACAGAAAAATATTTCAGTAAAAGCTGTATTTCACTGGTTAAAAAGAATAAAGAACTGAGCAATATTCATCTATACAAAGAAGAATTCAAAGAAAACTTTATCCAAAATCTGATCAACCATCCTGATAAAGCCTTTGCTTATGATAGTATATTCAATACTTCTTTTCCGGAACAGGAACAGCTAGATGAAATATTTGAAAGTGAATGGGCTGCCTATTGTAATGGAATTTATGGGATTTGTACACTACATTCTACTGAGGAGGAAATTGTAAAAAAGGAAATTGCAGTAAAAAAACTGATCCATTTCAATACAAATTTTTCTGATAAAAAACTTACCACAGATGAATCAGAAGAATTGATAAGGCTGAGCGAAGAATTCAACGAAGTAGCACAGAAATTTGCTCCTTATCAAAGAAAATCAAGCAGCAGAGGTAAATATCTCGATAAAATTTTAGAAGAAAACAACTTAGACTATCTAGTAAAAAAATATTAAAAACATGCAAAAATCAAATAAATCAATTGCCGGATATCACTTATTAATGATCCTTTCTTCTGTAGACGGAGAGTTTGCTCCTGAAGAAGGAATGCTGGTACAGCAGTATCTGGCAGATGAGTTTCCGTTCAGAATGAACCTTGACAATGAATTAGATACATTAGCTCTTTTACAGCCTGAAGAATGGAAAGACCATTTTGAATTCCATGCAAGATGTTTTCATGATGATTCTACAGAAGATGAGCGTATAAAGTTTGTTCAGTTTGCAAAATCACTGATTAAAGCTGATAATAAAGTAACCGAAGAGGAGCACACGTTCTATGTTCTGCTGAAAAATCTTTGGGGATTGTAATACAACGAAAAAAGTAAATAAATCTATATTTAAATCTTATGAGAAGAAAAATAGTTGCAGGCAACTGGAAAATGAACAAAAATGTAATTGATGCACAACAATTGATGATTCAGTTACTAAGCTATAAAAACAACAATGCTACCAACTGTGAGGTTTGGATCGCTCCACCAGCATTGTATTTGATGATGGCAAAAGACATCTTTGAAAAGGATGAAATCGGAGTATTTTCTCAGGATATGAGCGAGTATGAAAGCGGAGCGTACACAGGGGAAATTTCCGCAGACATGTTGGAATCTATCGATGCTACCGGTTCATTAATCGGGCACTCTGAAAGAAGACAGTATCATGGTGAAACAGATGCTCACTGCAACAGAAAAATCAAATTAGCTCTTGACAAAGGTCTTATCCCTGTTTACTGCAATGGAGAGACTCTTGAACAGAGAAAGGCAGGCCAGCACCTGGAAGTAGTAAAAAATCAGACTGAAGCAGCTCTTTTTACCCTTTCTGCTGAAGAAATCAAAAAGGTAGTGATTGCTTACGAACCGGTTTGGGCTATCGGAACAGGAGAAACGGCAAGCCCAGAGCAGGCTCAGGAAATTCATGCTCACATCAGAAACATTATCGCTGCAAAATATGGACAGGAAGTAGCTGATGAGGTTTCTATCCTTTACGGAGGTTCTGTAAAGCCTGACAATGCGAAAGAAATCTTCTCTCAGCCGGATATCGACGGAGGTTTGATTGGAGGAGCAGCCTTGAAATTAGAGGATTTCTCTAAAATTATCGAAGGTTTTAATTAAGATCTGATCTTAATCATCTATAAATAATAAAAACGGCGGAATCTTCGATTCCGCCGTTTTCCGTTAAAAAAATCTAATTATTGAATATCGACTACGTACATAGTTCCTTTGTCTACCTTCCCTGTTTTAGGAAGAATCTTAACTTTTGGGTTACCGCTTCCATCATCCACTACTCCAAAGTCATCATCATTGAAAACAGCCAGTTTATTATTTCCTAAATAAACAATTCCCTCAAACTTATCATGGTCATAGCCCAGTTTTGCAACCAGATCAACAGCTAATGTTTTGGTAACAGCTTTTATCCCGGCGTTCGTAATTTCATCCCATGAGCATTGTTCTAAAGCTTTTCCATTCACTTTCATACCATCCACGGCAGCAATATCAGTTCCGTTCACATCGGAAGCATTGGTCAGGTTAATTCTGTATACTTTCTTGATCCCCCCCTGAGATCCGAAATTTCCATCTCTTTCAATCACCAGGAACTCATTGTTGCTTAAAGCTGTAATATCACACACTGAATCAGAAGCACCCCCATCCTGCTTGTATAAAAACTGTTTGGTCTGCCCTGTGATAATATCAAATGTGACAATTCTCATTAAAGTGGTATTGGTAGCCAATGCTTTGGTTGGTACCAGCATCATCGACTGTATGGTTCCTACCAGCGTTCTTCCGTCAGGAGTAATGCAGAGTCCTTCCATTCCTCTGTTGGCTCTTCTTTTGGCTAAAACAGCAGGTAATTTCCTTGTTCCGGTATTTACCCCTATCGGGCTTATTCTTTCCATTTCTACTCCGTCTGCACTGTAATGCACAATATGCGGTCCGTATTCATCAGAAACCCAGAATGTACCGTCTGATGCTGCTACAATACTTTCACTGTCCAATCCATATTGATCAGTACCTAAAACATTTCCGGAAGCATCATAAGCGATCTCTCCTGTACTTCCCATTCCTACAGGATTTGGCAGCCCTGTAATAGGTTGCCCGGATGGATTTTTAAGCTTAATATATTTGATTACCTCTACATTTCCTTCAGCATTGATTTTAAAATGCATAATCGTTGGAGTAAAGTTAGGAGCAAGAAATTTTTTACCATTCTGAAAGTCAGTATTTGGTCCTCTGTCTGTAATGACATAGAATTCGCCTTTTCTTGTAGGATGAGCTGCTGCTCCGGAACCAAATCCGCCATTAATGACATCTACTCCGTTTATCGTAGCCAGTTTTGTAAACGGAAATTCCTGAGGGAGTTTGGAATAATTAATATCCTGATTAATTATTGTAGCATCATCATCACTTTTACATGAAGCCAATACTGCCAGCACTACAACAGACAATAGTAATTTTTTCATATTCACTTTTATGGCTGCGAAAATAGAGATTGATTATAAACTGATCTTGAATATAATGATAATTGTATTTTAACAATAGAACCAAAGTGAAGTACAGCTAACTTTAGGTGTTTCCGTTGCAAAGAAAAAATTCAGTATTTGTCCTAAGGTTGTTAAGAAATAGTGAAAGTGGACATGGAAAACCACCCTGTCAAAAATTCTTTGAATTTTCGCCACGCCTTCAAAGGATGGGAATTTTTACGTCTTCAGTTGGAATTTGGTCTGGATTGTAGATTTCTTCTTGAATGATTGCGCCTGGATTCCTACGGAATGACAAACTGTATGTATAATCCATCATTTCAATTGTGTCATTCCGTAGGAATCCAAACAGCCAATACAGCTTAAAACCATAATTAATCCAACAAAAAAACCGCACCAGATGGGTGCGGTTTCTTATGATTTTACAATCAATTATTTTTTCTCAGTAGATCTTTGCAGAACCTCATCTACCATTCCGTAGCCTTTAGCTTCTTCAGAAGTCATCCAGTAATCTCTGTCAGAAGATTTTTCTACCCACTCGTAAGTTTGTCCTGAGTGGTGACCAATGATTTCATAAAGTTCCTGCTTCAATTTCAGCATCTCTCTCAAGTTGATCTCCATATCAGAAGCAACTCCCTGAGCACCTCCTGAAGGCTGGTGAATCATTACTCTTGAGTGCTTAAGCGCAGAACGTTTTCCTTTTTCTCCGGCAACCAATAATACAGCTCCCATTGAAGCAGCCATACCTGTACAGATAGTCGCTACATCCGGCTTAATGATCTGCATGGTGTCATAAATACCTAAACCTGCATACACACTTCCACCAGGAGAGTTGATATAGATCTGAATATCTTTTGACGGGTCCGCACTTTCTAAGAATAAAAGCTGTGCCGTAACGATGTTTGCTACCTGATCATCAATACCTGTTCCCAGGAAGATAATTCTGTCCATCATCAGACGGGAGAAAACGTCCATCTGAGCAACGTTTAATCTTCTTTCTTCCATGATGTACGGAGTAAGATTCGTTGGGCCATACATTCCCATATACTGATCGGTAACCAAACCGTTGTTTCCTAAATGTTTTACAGAGAAGTCTCTGAAATCCTTTTTAATGTCCATATTTCTATTATGTATTATTTTTATACTATTCTTGAAGTTTAAATTACAATATTTATTCCTAAAATTTTATAGGACTTTTTGTCACAGAATATTTAAAAAACTGACTTAAAAACTATCTTTTGCGATCTCCATAGATTCCTTTGATAGGCGAATATTCGATGATATTACTCAATCGCATTGAAGCCTGTTTCAATAAGGTGATTTTTTTAATAAGCTCATAGTACTTTACTTCATCAGTATCCCTGTACACATCCAGCTCTTTATCTGTTTCTGTGATTAAATAATCAATATACCTGTATTTATGCAATAAAACATCTCCCTGGATCTGATCTGCCACTTTATCCCCGTAATTGGGAGGATAAATATTTCTGGAAGCCCAGTTTTCAAGATCATCCAAAGGAATCAGAGCATCCACAACCTTTGTGGTAATCTCTTCATCCATAAAAGATACAAAAAAGTTTCCACTTCTGAGTTCATCTTTCTGAATCCCCTCTCTTACCTGAGTGATAATGATTTCATTCCCTTTGACCAAAAATGCATACTGCTCTTCTTCAAAATGATGAAGAATTTCCTCAATTACGGTAATCTGATATTCTTCACCTTGTTCATTTCTACGTTTCAGAATTATATCCCCAAATGCCAGCATATGTTCTACAAGTTTATTCTCCATGAACAATACATCATACAGGAAAGGATCTTCTTTTTCTTTATCCAAAGGAACAATCTCCATTTTGGGAGCGGCGGTCTTTTCCTTCTGTTGCTGCTGAACATGATGGGTCTGGTTCTGTGTAAGCTGCTTCTGAACATCCAGTTCATTGAAGAGGCTCTGCTCAGAAAGTCCGAATTTACTGGAAACTTCTTTAAGATAAACTTCCCTTTTCAGCGCATTCTGTACAAAAGAAACAGATTTTACGATATCCCTTATCGCTTCTGCTTTTTTAATAGGGTCATTACCAACATCCCTCAACAGAATTTCCGCTTTGAAGTCGATGAAATCCATCGCTTCATTTTCGATATACTTTTCTACATATTCCTGCGGATGTTTTCTGGCGAATGAATCCGGGTCATCTCCATCAGGGAAAAGCAAGACACGGATGTTCATACCTTCAGTAAGCAGCATGTCAATACTTCGGAAACTGGCTTTGATACCGGCGTTATCACCGTCAAAAAGAATGGTTACGTTTTCCGTAAGCCTCTTGATCAATTTGATCTGCTCTGTCGTCAAAGACGTTCCGGAACTGGCCACCACATTTTCAATTCCCGACATATGAAGTGAAATCACATCCATATATCCCTCCACCAAAAGACAGCCATTCTTCCTTGAAATAGCCTGCTTACTTTGGTTTAGCCCGTAAAGGACATTGGATTTATGATAAATCTCCGTTTCCGGTGAATTGAGATATTTTGCCGTCTTAACATTATTTTTAAGAATCCTTGCCCCAAAACCGAGTACCCTTCCGGAAAAACTGTGAATCGGGAAAATTACTCGTTCTCTGAAACGGTCAACACCCGCAGGAGTGTTTTCCGGGAAAATAGAAAGTCCAGATTTTTCAAGAATTTCTTTAGTATATCCTTTTTCCAGCGCATAAGCAGTAAAGGCATTCTTTTTCTCCGGAGAATATCCCAGCTGGAATTTCTTAATAATATCATCCTTCAGTTCTCTTTCTTTGAAATAAGAAAGCCCAATGCTCCTCCCTTCATGATCATCCCAGAGGATCTCCTGAAAATACGTATTGGCAACCTCATGAATTTTATATAAAATATCTTTTTCAGTCTGGGCATTTTTTGCTTCTTCGGAAATTTCACGAAGATCTTCTTCAATTTCAATTCCGTACTTTTTTGCCGCATGGCGAAGCGCTTCAGGATAGGTAAAATTCTCAATTTCCATAAGGAAAGAAATTGCAGTTCCCCCTTTTCCCGTCGAGAAATCTTTCCAGATCTGTTTGCTTGGCGAAACCACAAAACTCGGAGATTTTTCTTCATGAAACGGGCTGAGTCCTTTAAAGTTAGACCCTGCTCTCTTCAACTGCACGTATTCACCCACAATCTCTTCAACCCGGATTGTGGAGAATATCTTATCAATGGTCTGTTTGGAAATCATAGTACAAAAATACACATAAAAAAAAACCTTACAATTATATAATACATCCGCATTTTATTTAGTAGGTTTTATCATTATTTTTGCAAAACAAATTAGCTATAATATGCAGTTTACTATACATACAATCAAAGACTGGCAGGAAGTTGTTGACAGCATCATTCCGGAATTAAAACATAATATTCTTTTATTAAAAGGAAATCTGGGAGCAGGAAAAACCACTTTCACCCAATTCCTGCTTAAAAATATGGGCAGCAAGGATGAAGTAAACTCTCCAACCTACTCTATTGTGAATGAATACAATACGGAAAAAGGGAAAGTATATCATTTTGATCTTTACCGCTTAAAAAACATTGAAGAAGTCTATGATATCGGAATTGAAGAGTATCTGGACAACTCTTTTTTATGCATCATCGAGTGGCCGGAAGTGTATGAAGAGGAGCTTTACGGTCTCAACTATCACACAATGAGCATTGTGAATACGGGTGAAAACAGAGAAGTTTCATTCGATTAAATATTATGTATCTTTGCTCATAAATTGAGTGTAAATAACAATCTGTAAGACATAATTTAATTTAAGGATGAGTACAAATATTTTTACTCCTTTCACAGAAGAAGAATTGATGCCGAAAGAGGAAAAATTGGAGGTTATTAAAAAGGGAAAACAGTTTAGTATTGGAATTCCTAAAGAGACCTGTCTCAACGAAAGGAGAACCTGCATCACTCCTGACGCCGTACAGGTGTTGGTAGAGCACGGCCATGAGATCATTATAGAATCCGGGTCCGGAGAAGGTTCGTTTTTTACAGATTTACAATATTCCGAATCAGGAGCAAAAATCACGAATGATCCTAAAGAAGCTTTCGGGCAGGATCTTATTCTGAAAGTTAACCCTCCTACTGAAGACGAAATTGAGTACATGAAACCTAATACATATCTGGTTTCAGCACTTCAGATCAACCTCAGAGACAAGGAATATTTTTTAAAACTTGCAGAGAAAAAAATAAATGCCATTGCTTTTGAATTTATCGTTGATGAATACAAACAGTTGGCACTGGTAAGATTAATTGGGGAAATTGCAGGAACCGTTTCCATTTTATATGCTTCAGAGTTATTGGCCTTATCCAATGGCTTAATGTTGGGAGGCATTACAGGAGTAAGACCTGCAGAAGTAGTGATTCTCGGGGCCGGAATTGTAGGGGAATTTGCTACGAAAGCAGCAATAGGTTTAGGAGCCAGTGTGAAAGTTTTCGACAACTCTCTATCTAAACTGAGAAGACTTCATACGATTGTTGACAGCCGTGTACCGACTTCTATTATTGATCCTAAAGAACTCAGCAAAAGTTTAAGACGTGCTGATGTAGTGATAGGAGCGCTGCCAAGATTGAATATGACTCCTATTGTCACTGAAGATATGGTGATGAAAATGAAAAAAGGAAGTGTCATTATTGATATTACCATAGACAACGGTAAAGTTATTGAAACTTCAGAACTCACTACCATGGAAGATCCTTATGTCATCAAACACGGTGTTATCCACTGCGGACTTCCGAACCTTACCTCAAGAATGCCGAGAACCACTACGAAAGCCATCTCGAATTTCTTCCTTTCCTATATTTTAAATTATGACGAAGAGGGCGGCTTTGAAAACATGCTGATCCGCAAAAACGAAATGAAGCAGAGCTTATATATGTACAAAGGAAGACATACCAAGAAGATCATCTGCGACCGTTTCGGACTTACATACCACGATATCAATCTTTTAATTTTCTAATGAAGAAACTGAAATTTTATGCAATAGGCTTCATTCCGGGGCTTTTACTCGTATTTTTTATTTTAAACAAAAAAGGGGCAAGTTGCAGCGGTTATCTACCCAACAGCCGGGTTATTGCTGAAAGTCTTTCCAAAGAATTCAAATATTCTGATGAGGCCAAAAGTGCAATGGCAGCCTATAAGATTGATGAAAAATTCATAAAAGACAGTATCATTACCAAAGGAAAAGTAGATTTTGATCGCAGCCATGCACAAAAGAAACCTTGTCCGAGCTATCTTTTAACCTATCCTGAAAAAAATCCATCTTACGAAATCACGTATGAAAAATGTGAAGAAACGGTGATGGTAAACGGTCTTAAAAAACTTAAATAGTTTTATTACCACATTATGGACGGCAATTATTACATGATTCATGACTATCTGATATTCATCGGAGTTTTTGCCATTTTCCTGTTTCTGACGACCAGTATTTACCTTTTCAGCCAGAATCAGAAACTGAATCAGAGAAATACCAAATTATCGGAAACCAACAAACTTATTGAACAGCGTCTGAATGAAGTTCGTCTGGAGCATATCGGTACAAAGCTGAATCCGCATTTGTTTAAAAACATTCTTAATTCGGTTCAGTCTCATGCCTATCAGACATATATGTCACTGGATAAACTGGCCAATGTACTGGATTATATTTTATACGAAAGCAATAATAAGTACGTAAGCCCGAAAGAGGAGCTCAATTTTGCTTTAAGCCTTATTGAAATTAATAAAATCAAGATCAATCCACTTTTTGACTTCAGAATCAAATCAAGGATTAATAAATCTGATGCTTTGTATGAGGAAAAAGTATTTGCTCCGCTGATTTCTGTGGATCTTATTGAAAATGCCTTTAAACATACGGATTTCCTGGCTCAGGATTCTTTTATTTCCATTTATATGGAGCTTGAAAATGGTATTTTTACTATGAAAGTAAGCAATAAAGCTTCGCTAAAGAATATTCTGGAAAAGGAAAAAAGCGGTTTTGGAAGCCAGTCTTTTGATCAAAGGCTTAAAATGATCTACAGCACATACTACCAGCTGGAAAGAAGTTCAAAAAACGGAGTCTTCACTGCAGAATTAAAAATCAATTTAGGAGAATTCTATGATAAAATGCGTTATTCTGGATGATGAATTACTGGCCATCAGCTATTTAAAACTTCTATGTGAACAGATTGACAATGTAGAAGTAGTAAAAGCATTCAATGATCCTAAAATCTTTTTGAATGAAATAGATAACCTTGACTGTAATCTGTGTATTCTGGATATTGAAATGCCCGGAATGACAGGTCTTCAGGTGGCTGAAATTATTTCAGGTTCAAAAAAAATCATCTTTACTACCGCTTATAAAGAATATGCAGCCGAAGCTTTCGACCTGAATGTGGTAGATTATGTAAGAAAACCTATCAAAAAAGAAAGACTGATCCAGGCCTTTGAAAAAGCTAAAGAACTGGTGGAAAATCCTCCTAAGAAAGATTTCATCGAATGGAATACCAATATTGGGAAAACCATCATATTTACAGAGCAGATTTCTTATATTAAAACCTCTGAAATAGACAGCAGGGATAAAGATATCATCCTCAGCGACGGAACTACAATCGTATTAAAAAACCTGAATTTCAAAAACCTTCTTGAAATGCTTCCTGCCAAAGATTTTGCCCAGGTCAACAAAAAAGAGATCATTGCTCTGTCTTCTATTAAGGTATTTTCAACGAACGAAATTATCACGACTATTCCTACGGAAGACCACACTTTTCTGAAACTTCAGATCGGCGATGCTTACAAAAATTCCTTGATGGAGCTATTCGGGAAATAAGCCCTTTTTCAAATCTTTAAGGTTTCGTTACAGAATTACAGCCCTTTATTACAACTCCCCTTTTTCAACATACAATCCATTTATTTTTGCATAGAATTAATTGATTGTATAATGAAAAATTGTTTCTATGCTGTAGAATTTCTCGTATCCAGCTTGTGCTTTTCTCAGGAAGTACCTTCAAAAATGAAGATATCATTGAATAGGGATTGATTCAAATAGATTTTATTACATTTTTTAGAACATTCATTACATTTAAAAAAAAAGAATATTTAACATAACTATATTCTTATCAAATTTGCATAAAATATTGGAATCATGAATTTGGGGAAATACAAAAATATTATCTTTTACATCAGTACCATCGCATTCTTTTCTTGCCTTATGTACTGGTTTTTCATCCAGGGGAAAACACTGGAAATAGGGGAAAATATTACTCCCAGCAAAGCTACGGGAGCTACGATGTGGGACAATTTTGCAGATTCTTTTCTGGCAAATCTTCATCACCCTCTGGCACTTCTTCTGATCCAGATCGTGACCATTATTCTGGTCGCTAAACTTTTCGGATGGATCTGTATAAAGCTGAAACAGCCTTCTGTAATTGGTGAAATGATTGCAGGAATTGTTTTGGGACCGTCACTTTTCGGATTGTATTTCCCGGAACTCTCTGCCTTTATCTTCCCGAAAGAATCACTTCCTAATCTTCAGTTTTTAAGCCAGATCGGTTTGATTCTCTTCATGTATATTGTGGGAATGGAACTTGATTTGAGCGTTCTTAGAAAAAAGGCCCATGATGCTGTGGTAATCAGCCATGCAAGTATTATTTTCCCTTTTGCATTAGGGGTTGGGCTATCTTATTTTATTTATAAAGAATTTGCACCGGAAGGAATTCAGTTCAGTTCCTTTGCGTTATTTATAGCTATTGCAATGAGTATTACGGCCTTTCCTGTTCTCGCAAGAATCGTTCAGGAAAGAAACCTTCACAAGACGAAAATAGGAACCGTTGTTATTACCTGTGCTGCGGCAGATGATATTACCGCATGGTGTATTCTGGCAGCAGTAATTGCTGTAGTAAAAGCAGGATCCTTTTCAGGATCAGTATTCGTTATCTTAATGGCTATTCTGTATGTTTTCATTATGATAAAAGCAGTAAGGCCATTTCTTAACAGAATTGCTGAATCACAGAAGGGAAAAGGTTTCATCAGCAAATCACTGGTTGCTGTATTTTTCTTAATCCTTATCATCTCATCATATGCCACAGAAGTGATCGGTATTCATGCACTTTTTGGAGCATTTATGGCCGGAGCCATTATGCCGGAAAACGTAAAATTCAGGAATCTTTTCATAGAAAAAATAGAAGATGTTGCCTTGGTTTTACTACTGCCTCTCTTTTTTGTCTTTACAGGATTAAGAACCCAGATCGGACTATTGAATGATCCTCACCTTTGGAAAATTGGCGGACTGATTATTTTAACAGCTGTTACAGGGAAATTCGTTGGAAGTGCCCTTACTGCAAGATTTTTGAGAATAAGCTGGAAAGACAGTCTCACAATAGGTGCCTTAATGAATACCCGGGGACTTACAGAGCTTATCGTTCTGAATATCGGTTATGATTTAGGAGTATTAGGTCCGGAACTTTTCGCAATGCTTGTGATCATGGCTTTATTTACAACGTTTATGACAGGTCCTTGTCTGGATTTTATCAATTACCTTTTCAAAGGGAAAAAATCGATGATTGAAGATGATGAAAAGGAAGATGATGATACAAAATACAGGGTTCTTCTCTCTTTTGAAACGGCAAAAGCAGGAAGCAAACTGCTGAAACTGGCAGATAACTTCACTCATAAAATGAACGGGAACAAAAGTGTCACTGCAATGAATATTGCTCCTGTAGATGAACTTCATGCCTTCGACATCGAAAACTTTGAAAAGGAACAGTTTAAAAATGTCATTGAAACCTCTCATGAGCTTCAGCTTGAAGTAACTACTCTTTTCAAAGCTTCTACAGATGTTGAAAGCGATCTGACGAATATTACCAATAAAGGAAATTATGATCTTCTTCTTATTATGCTTGGAAAATCTATGTATGAAGGAAGTTTACTGGGAAGATTATTAGGGTTTACCACCAAAATCATTAATCCCGAAAAATTATTGAACACCGTAAAAGGAAAAGGAAATATTTTCAACAACTCTCCTTACGATGATCTTACGCTTCAGGTTTTGGATAAATCGACCATCCCTGTGGGAATTCTTGTTGATAAAGAATTTAAAACAGCGGATAAAATCTTTGTTCCGATCTTTAACCTGAGTGATTTCTATCTTCTGGAATATGCGAAAAGATTGATTAATAACAACAATTCGCAGGTTATCATTCTGGATGCTGCAGGGCAGATCAGAAACAATATTGAGGTAAAAGAGCTGATCAGAAGTATTGAACAGGTAGCTCCTAATCATATCACCTTGTATAATGAGAAAAAGATTGAAAAAGAATTTCTGAACTCCCAGGATCTGATGCTGATCAGCAGTAAGAGCTGGAAAAATCTGATTGATACAAAAAGTCTATGGCTTTCTGATATTCCATCTACATTAATAATTTCAAACCCATAGCCCAAATAACACACCGATATTTCTATTTCTACAAGAAGCTGTAAATATTATTCGTTGTCTGTAAAGAAAAAACGGGTATATTTATAGCTTCAATTTTTTGGGACATGCTGATTAACAGTGAAAATGGAGTTATAGAGCTGAAATCCTTCAATACACAGCTTTATCAGGGAATGAGTCTTGATCAGCTGAAGCAGACTGGTTTTTATAAAGAAAAGTATCATAATTGCCGGGATGTAAAAACCGGATATTTTTGGTATTACTTTCAGCATATAGAAATAAAAGGATATCAGATATCTTTCAGTCTGTGCTTTTTCGGAGATCAGCTGGACATCATTCATATGAGCACATGGGAAAATGGTGATGCCCAAGACTGGGATGAATGGACAGAGGAAAAAGAAATGAAAGTTTTTCACAGAAACAATACTTTTCTCACTAAGATCCTTGACAGGCTTCCAACCCAAAAAAAGAAAAACCCTTACCCAAGCTGTACCTTCAAATTTCCCTGGGGAGATGTATGGTCGGTCTACGATCCGAGAAGCGCCAGCAGTCTGATGGGAATCAATTGTAATGAAGAGGAAAAAAACAAATAAAAATAACTTATAACCAAAGAACAAGACTTTAAATATGTGCCGATACTCCATGATGGTTTACAAAGGACATTATGCCTGTTTCAACTGCCAGAAAACTTTCAAACGCCGCCATTTAAAAGATGTGGACCGGGATGCTCAGACTTCCGTGGAAGCCAAATGCCCCGAATGTGGAAATCTGATGGCCAATATGGGACTTGATTTTAAATCTCCTCCAAAAAATGACGATAAGCAATGGGCGCACATCCGTGATTTGTATACGGTAGGAATCACTTTCCATTCTTGTGGATGCTCTGGTCCCGGATATATTCCTCAGGACCGAAAGGCTATTATTGCCTATCTCGAAAAAATACGCTCAGAATATATGCATTCTCTGGTATTCTGGAGATACCGGATAGAACCTGAGAATAAAAAGGAACGCGAACTTGATTATCAAAAAAACAGCGGTCATTTATGGGCTGTGAATCGAAATGCTTTTAAAGAAACGGTAACCAATCAGGAAGGAATTAATTATTGGCTCAAAAGAATTAATGAGGTTGAAGAAAGACTAAACATCATCAAAGCAGATCAACAATAACAACCATTTAATCAGCCAGTTTCAGAAGTCTTTTAAAATCCTCTGTTATGTTTTTCTCCTGTTCATCCGGATAATCCGCACTTATATTAAATCCGCGTCCCGCAGTGTTATTGATCAGAATTATATTTCCGTTTTCAAAATAATTACGGGTCATTGTAATTTTTGATTTTTTCAAATCAAAGGCTTCCGTATCGTTATTCTCTTTCATAGCTTTAACATCATAGAAAAGCGGACGGTTATACCTGTACTCTTTCTCGAAAACAAAAGATAGTTGTCCGTTCAACAGATAATATTCTATCAGCATCTGCCCCATTTCTCCATAATGCCTGGCGATGACTTTTTCCAGACGCTTATCTGTATAATAAAATGTTGCTTCTCCACCTTCTGCCGATTCTCCTTCAATATTTTTCCTTTGGACAGAAGTCCATTTTGTCATTGAATTAATCCTTTTAAAATTGGCCTGAATAGGTTTCAGCCGGTTTTGTAAGCTCTTACTGCTTGTTGTATCCTTTTCGTTGAATGTTTCGTTAATCCTTACAGTATCCTTTGCTTTGGTGGTGAAAAAAACAGATGACTGAGTATTCGATTCCTGAGCATATGAATCCATACTGATCAATGCAATGAAAACTCCGTATAAAAATCTATTCTTCATGGCTGTTGTTTATAGCTTTAAAAGTAATCATAACTTTTGGTTGTGTATATAATGAAACCACAAAAGTCACAAAAGTTTCTTATCTGCTTATTGTAAGTTACAACGAACTGTTTTAAAAGTACATAAATTTTAAAATATACCAGCTTAGATTCCTACGGAATGACATAATTGAAATGATAGTCTTACCCATACAGTCTGTCATTCCGTAGGAATTCAACCGTATTAAAACAATAAGAAAAGCCTCAACAAAAACTCCAATCCTGACAGGCATCACAACTGAAGACGCAATATTCCCCTCCTCCGGAGGGGTGGCAAAAATTCAAAGAATTTTTGACGGGGTGGTTTTCTGTACAACATCAATCTCATGTCGTAATTCTACTACAATTTTTGAAATTTAACCCTAAAAATTAATTTCAAATAGAGTTTTTTAATAGCTTTATCCTATAATTCACATTGGATGGAAATTGATTTCTTACAATATCAGGTACGAAACGGAGACACATTGACCTCTATTGCTTCCCGGCTGGGTATGACCGGCGAGGAGCTAAAGCTGTTTCACAATTCCCATTGCCAAAGAATGGATAAAGTTTGGTTTGAAAATCTTAATGACGTCAAAAATATCTTTGTTCCTACCAATTTTAAAACGGAGAAACAAAAAGAACAGGAAAGAAAAAACAGTTTTCCTTCAAAATTTTCTGAGTCTTTTTTTGCTAAATCCTATTCCGTGAATGAAATTTTTAAAAGTCCATTCGAATCTCCTGTTAACATCGATTATATCATTGAGCTTGATCTTCACAAAGACAGAAACACAGGCCAACATATCCTGAGCTACAGTCAAAATGATTTTAAATCCAATGGAAATACACCTGATGATAAGGTAAGCAGTTTATCTATTGCCTGTATGAAAAGTATTATGCCTCTTGAATTTATTCTGAATGAACAGGGCAGAATAACGGGATTTGCGGATCATAAAAAAATCAAGGATACCTTTACCCAAAAGCGTAAAGATCTTGAAGAGTTTTATGTAGGAGAAGTTGCCCAAAACTACATGGATTCGTTTGAAAGGAATATCAGCGATGAAGTATTTTTATTACAGCAATTTCAGAGTACGCTTCTGTTTCAGACATTGTTTCCCAAAATTGATTGGTTCCAAAGGAAAACAAAATGGGCAGAATCTTTTTATCTTTTACAAAATTCATTTTCTGTACAATGTGAACTTAATATTGAACAGTCCAACGATGATGGCTCTGTTTTGACTATTTTAAACGGTAAAATCACAGAACAATGTACTTCACAGGAGATCATGCGCGGCATTAAGCTTAAAGAATCTGCGTCTGAACCTGCACAAGGAAATATTATATTAGAATACACCACTCACACAAAAAATAAGAATCTTCTTCAGGCTAAAGCCTCGGTTTTACTGAGTCATGAAGAAGTATCTATTCATCAACACCATATCAATATAACACAAGGATAATATGAAAAATTATGTCACACAAAAAGGCGACACATTCAGTTCGCTGACCCGGCAGTTTAAGCTGAAAGATAAAGGCATTTTAAAAACCTATCACAATCTCCATTGTCCGCCAGAAGATGTCATGCAGGAACCTGTTCCTGGAAAAACCATTTTTATTCCGGAAGATCCACAGCTTATGGCAAATGAAATTCAGTCTCAGGATATTTCAACCTCTCAGCAGGAAGAATCTACAGATGAGATGAGTTCCAGCGAAGAAAATTCTCCGGAACAACAGGCAAAAAACGAAGAGCAATCATCTGAAAAAACAGATCAGCAATCCAAGAAAGAGGAAAAAAAAGATACTAAAGAAGACAGCGGTTCCAGTCCTCATGAAGGAAAATATTTCATTGTGCAAAAAGGAACTGTACAGTGTAATCAGGGGTTTAAATTTCCAAAATTTAAAGTAACCAGCCACCAAAAGCATTACTGGAATGATGAAGAAGGAAATGCCGATTATCTGGCAGTAACAGAAGATGATCTTCAGCTTGATCCGGCGGCACAGCCCTTTGGGCAATGTAAGCTTAAGCCAAGTTCAGGAGGATATCTTCCCTGCGCTTATGCTCCCGCAGGAAAATGGCAGAAAACTTATGAGAAAGTAAAAGTCATGGGAAAGAGCTGCCTTACAGAAATCTCAGAACTGATGTGCAGCACAGGAGGGAAAATAACCATTCTCAAACATGGCCAGCAAAGTGAGACCAGCAAAAGCCAGGTTGGAAAAGCCAATACGCAGGAACAGCAGGTCTATAACCCTGTTGTGGATTTTGATGAATTCAAGGAAGATACAAAAGGTACAGACGGACTTTATTACAGCTAAGCCATGACAGGAAATATTATTGGGAATCAGAATCCTCTGATAGGAAAAACCTACACCTACGAAGTAAAACCTTCCGGCCTCTCATTCGGGTTGAAAGGCGAGTATGAATGGTATCTATACAAGAAACAGAAAAACGGAATCTGGAAAGATATCACCGGAAAACCCAAAAGTGGTGAAAAAGTAACCTATAGATTTGGAGAAATAGGTCTGGGAATAGAATTTCAAATGAAAGTCTACGAAACTAAAAAAGGTATTTTCCCGGGACTTCCCGCTACCAAAGAATTGGCTGCCACTTTTATACTGATTCCTACCAGTGATAAGGTTTCAAAAATAGATAAAGTAATCCTTTTCAACAGAGGAGGAAAAGATGTTAATAAAGCCAGCTATCGTGATACTCTTATTGCGCAGGCTCACTGCATTGCAATGTTCAATAAGGAAATAGAATTTCACCTTTGGGAAGATGATGCTCCGGGCAAAGGCCACGATTCTAACATTAATAAAAACAACCGTCACACAAGAAGTTACAAGGCTCTTGTCAATGAAAAAGGGATTGCGGAAGTACCAATTCCTCTGATGTCTGATGAAAAAATTCTTCGTCAGGTAGCCAATCAGTTTATGATGAAAGGTGATAAAAACGAAGGAGCCAATCATGAGTATTATGTTACAGCCACTTATTCAGGAAAAATCCAGGGAGCCAGTCAGGTGAATGTAGATGTAGCCAATCCTGATTATAAAGGACAACCCCAAAACCAGCCCAAACCTAAGCCTCAACCCGGTACACACACCCAAAAATTTCCTCCACAACAAGGAGGTAGTCCCAAACAACCTGCTCCTAAAGGTAATATTATAGAAGCTGTTTTCATTGATGATACAGGAAAAGAGCTTTCCAAAGTAGCTGTAGGAGATAAAGTAAGAATAAGAATCCACTCCAAAAATATGGTGGAAAAACATATCCAGTATGTAGTCTGGGAATATGACACCGCTTCCAATGATGAAGTGTTTAGAAGTGGAAATATTAAAATTACAGCGGATATCTATGACACTTCAGGATTTATCATTACAAAAGCTATTTTTGAAAAAGGAATAGACTCCCCTATTGGCGATCCGGACTCCGATACACAAAATTATTTTATAGAAATTATCTCCAAAGATCTTTCCGCAGAATCTCAGAAATTTGGGGTAAATTCGGAAGGCCTGATGGAAGTGGAAAAGGTGAAGAGTGCGGCGGGGGTACAGAAACAGCCGAAAAATAAAACAACAGGAGAATGTTTCTGTAATAGAGATTTTGAAGAAAAAGATGTAAAACAACTTGTTAAGTTACTAAAAGGAACTGAAACAATTTGGGAAGGACAAGCATTAAAAGGAGGTAAAAGAGCTCCTTGTAATATCAGTGACAAATCTTTTGCTACGCTTACAAAAGCATTAAACTCAGCATTTAAAAAATATAATATTAATACGTGTATTCAAAAAATACATTTCCTTGCTCAAGCTTGTGAAGAAACGGGTACCTTCGCTCTGTCAGAAGAAACCAAAAGTGATTTCTTATCAAGTCAAAGTATTTATAAAGGTCGCGGATTATTGCAGCTAACCGGTATCAGAACTGATGAGAAAGATTTAACAACTTTATTTAATAAGCCAGGACCTTATAAAGATTATGCTGATTATAAAAATGATCAAAATATTGTAAAAAATCCTAGCATTGTTGCCAACAATGTAGATTATTGTATTGATAGTGGAGCTTGGATTTGGAGTATTAATAAAAGAATGACTTCAGATCCTGATTCGGCAGCAATCACAAAATGGGGGAAAGAAACATTAGGTAAATCACTTAATGAATTAGCTATATTTGGTGATAAGTATTTAGAATTGATATCGGTTTTGTTGAATGGTAGAAATACAAAAACTAAAATGCCAAATGGCTGGGGAACCCGGCAAAGCAATTATAAATTATTAAAAACAGGGTTTTTCATGTATGATAGATTTCATGAAAAAAGTAATGCCCCTGTAAATGCTAAAGATATAGTTACTTTCTATATCTATGCAAATGGAAGTATCGAGAAGCATATTCCTAAAAACATTAAGGAAGGATATGAAGAAAAATATAAATATATTTATTGTGACAAAAATAATAAAAATCATGAAATATGTACCGTTAAAGTAGTAATGGCTCAAAAATGGGTTGTAGGTTCTAAAGTAAACGGCGGAAAAGGCTGGGAAAAAAGGACAGTAGGCAAAAAAACGAGATATTATCAGAAAGACAGTGGACAGGTTGAACTGATTAAGGTACCTCTACCTATTAATTATAATAAAAGTGGTATTCTGATTAAGATTGGTGATAATACTGACCGAGAATATATTAACCCAAAAGCATTTGCCTCTATGCTGGGTGCTGTAGCGGAATGTGGTTATACTGACTTCATGTTCAATGGATCTACATCTGTTGATGGAACTGGGGCTCCTAGTGTAACTCATGTCAACGGAGTATCATTCGACTTCAGATATTTAAGGAAAGATAAAACAAGCAACAATATTCATATAGATACAGAATCTGAGGCTTTTGATATTGCGAGGGAAGAAAAATTTATTGATGCTCTTGTTAATTTTGGCTATTCAAAATTTTACAGCTATAATATTGTAGTTAATAAAAAGAAATTTATATTAAAAAACTCAACCCATCTAGCAGATCATAATCACCATCTTCATATCCGCAGGGAAGGATATAACCCAAAATATAAAGAAATAAAAGAATAAATATAAAATCAATGAAAATATTTTATACTGCATTAATATATTCTATGGTGCTTGTATCTTGCAAAAAGCAAAATAAAGATACAGTTGCACCCACTTTGGCTAACCATTCAAAAGACTCTACAACAATTATAAAAAAAGAGTTGCCTAATAAGAATAATGAATGTACAATTGATTCTTTGGCAATGCAAACTACAGAATATAATGGAACTACATTTTATACTGAAAATAATCTGAGGGGAAGCGGAGTCATAAATTTATCAATCAATAAAAATACAGAAATCTTCAATATGGATAAAACTCCTTATGGTAAAATACTTGTTAATAATGATGATGAAAACGTATATGACGTTAAGCTTCCTAAAGTTGTAATTGCCCGGGAAATAATTCCTGATAGTGAACATAGAATATTTAGTTTCGATGCTGAAGAACCAGGATCAGATAAGGATTTTCTCATCATTTACATCAATAAACAAAAAAAGTTGATTGAAAAGAAAAACAATGATTATGCTTTTAATTCATGGGAAAATTATATTAAAACAGCTTTTATACAATTAACTCCGGAGATTTCAAACACATCAAAAGAAGAACAATTATACTGGTATAAATCACTAAAAATAAAAGGTGATTCAATGCAAATAAAATCAATCCCCAAAGCTGATTGTGATTATATAGAAGAATATAAGAATGTCACAAAATGGATCCAATGGAAGAAAGGTTCATGTAAATTAATCAAATTTAATTTCTGTTATTAACCATGAGTAAGACTATTTATACTTTCTCGTTTTTTCTAATTTTTATAACTCTTAGTATTTGTTGTAAGGATAATAAAACTTACATAAGAGAAAAAAATATAGATTTTTTTTTAGGAGATAAAAAAATTTCAGAAAAGAAATATTTTGAATTGTTAACTAGTTCTAAAGGATATTCTATTTTAAAAAACCAAAACTCTATATATGAAAAAAATTATTCGAATATTCATAATACAGAAGTATCAAAAGAAGAATCGCTATCAATAATACTAAATAAAAGTATTTCTAATGAAAAGAATTATAAATTAGTATTATACACTTTAAGAAATACAAAAAAAATAGACTCTATTCAATTTTATAGAAAAGTTAATGATGTAAGATATAAATCTGATCGCTATACTTGCCTATCATATTTAGACTTAAAAAATAAAAAAATATGGCAAGTTTCATATTTTTCTTCTCCTAATCAATCTCTTGATATAATATCTTATTCAACGAGTAAAATTAATCAAGACGGTACAATAACCAAATTTGACTCTATTACTTATTTAGATGAGTCATTAGAAACAGAATTAAGTAACAATAAAGTCTATTATTAGCAATAATAAATTTTCAATCTCTATATTATCTCTTTAAAATTTATAACTATGCAGAAAGCATAGTTCTTTTTAAACAATTATATAAACACGCATTGATGAAATCCTTTTTAATTCTATTATCATTTGTATTCTTTTCATGTTCAGGTAAGCAGGAAGAGAAAATAGCAGAAAAAGAAACTGAAATAAGAAATATTGATAGCAATACAGATGACAATCAAAGAATTAAAAATACAGAAGTTACAATCAACAATAACAATTGGATAGGTTCTTATAAAATTTCAACAAAAGCCATTAGTCAATTTGACAATAATGAAACAAATGTATTTTATTCAATAACAGTAGAATCAAACCAGAAAGCAATTTTAAGTATTAGTGCAGAAAATGTGGAAGATTATTGGTGTGAAGGAGAATATCGTTTAATTAAGGAGGATAATATTTTACATGCAAAAGGAAAATGTGATCAAGATGATATCGATGATTTTTACTTAAAAAATGAGAATAAAAAATATTTTATAAAAAGTAAGAGATTTATAAACAAAGATTGGCAGGAATTAGAAAAACAATAACTAAAACCAAATGATGAAAAACTTTTTAATCCCTTTAATATTATCCTTCGTCTTTTGGAGTTGTAAAGAAAGGAACAAAAAGGAATGGGAAAATGTTAAAAAAGAACACCAATTAATACCGTCTATATATAATTTAGAAAAGAAATTTCGTTTCATTTGAAAAATATTTTTACCTTTGCCTTGTGAATTTTAACAACGGAACATATTATTATAGAATTTTTACCTCAGCTCTGGGATAGGGATTCTTATGAATATAATTTAAAACCTCGTCCTAGGGACGAGGTTTTTTTATTTTAAAAAATGTAAAAAGATGAAAATAAGTATTATTGGAGTAGGATTGATTGGAGGTTCGATGGCTTTGAAATTAAGAGAGAAAAACCTGGCCAGCTTCATCTACGGAATCGATAACAATACACAGCATATCAGTGACGCATTAGATCTGAAAATAATTGATGCCGGTGTAGATCTGGAGCATGGGATTAAAAATTCGGATCTGATTATTCTTGCCATTCCTGTAGATGCTGCCAGAAAATTGCTGCCTTCTGTTCTTGACCTTGTGTCTGATCAGCAGACGGTAATGGATGCAGGCTCTACCAAAGCTGGAATAATAAATGCTGTAAAAGACCATCCGAAACGTTCAAGGTTTGTGGCATTTCACCCGATGTGGGGAACAGAAAACAATGGTCCGAAATCTGCTATTGCAGAAAGTTTCTCCGGGAAAGCAGGCGTAATATGCAACAAAGAAGAATCGGCTGACGATGCATTGAGTACCGTTGAAAAGGTGGTCAATGCCCTTGACATGCACATGATTTACATGGATGCAAAAGATCACGACGTTCATACCGCTTATATTTCCCATATTTCCCATATTACCTCTTACGCTCTTGCCAATACCATATTGGAAAAGGAACGTGAGGAGGAAACAATTTTCCAGCTTGCCAGTTCCGGTTTTTCAAGTACGGTACGTCTTGCCAAATCGCATCCTGAAATGTGGGTTCCTATCTTTAAGCAAAACAAAGAAAATGTGCTGGACGTTCTGAATGAACATATCTCCCAGCTTAGAAAATTCAAATCTGCCCTTGAAAAAGAGAATTATGAATACCTTGAAGAACTGATCACCAATGCCAACAGGATCAGAGGAATTCTAAGATAAAATCTCTTTATACGATACTAAAAGCCCAACGGTTTTTACTTTTATTTTATTAAGAAACCCTTAGTCAGTAATGTCTAAGGGTTTTATATTGTTAAAACAGCTTTATTTCTATTAACATTCCGGAACGTTTACCGCAATAGCTAATCCACCTTCTGAAGTTTCTTTAAAGCGGTCACTCATGGACTGAGCGGTTTCCCACATCGTCTGGATCACCTCATCCAATGTTACTTTTGCTTTGGTAGGATCACTTTCCAAGGCAATATTCGCTGCGGTAATGGCTTTCATCGCTCCCATTGTATTTCTTTCAATACACGGAATCTGTACCAGTCCTTTGATTGGGTCACAGGTTAATCCAAGGTGATGTTCCATTGCAATCTCTGCCGCCATCAATACCTGTCCGACACTTCCACCCAGAATTTCTGTAAGCCCGGCTGCTGCCATTGCAGAAGAAACCCCAATTTCGGCCTGACATCCTCCCATCGCTGCAGAAATGGTTGCATTTTTCTTGAATAACGTTCCTATTTCTCCTGCCACAAGCAAGAATCTTACAATGTCATCTTCACTGGTAAATGGTGTAAATGCCTGAGCGTACATCAATACTGCCGGAATTACTCCACTCGCTCCATTGGTAGGTGCGGTGATAATTCTTCCGAAACTTGCATTCTCTTCATTCACTGCCAGTGCAAAACAGGCGATCCATTTGTTGATATTCGTAAAGTTTTCTTCAGCATCTACCACCTGCTGGAACCATTCGTCCTTATTTTTATAGATTTTATCTCCTAACAGTTTTCTGTTGATTCCAGCAGCTCTTCTGGAAACATTCAGTCCGCCAGGAAGAATTCCTTCTTTATTGACCCCTTTATAAATACATTCTTTAATCTGCTGCCAGATGTAAAGCGCTTCCTGTCTCGTTTCTTCCTGAGTCCTCCAGCTTTCCTCATTCATTAAAATCAAATCTGAAATCTTATTAAGCCCAAGTTTCTCACAATACTTTGCAATATCGGAAGCTTTATGACAAGGATACAGTGTACGTACACATTGTTTCTGAATAGAGTTTTTTTCCTGGCTGGCAATAAAACCACCTCCTACAGAATAAAAATCCTGCACAAGCTCAGTTCCGTCTTCAAAAACAGCTCTGAAGATCATTCCGTTCGGGTGAAAATCAAGGCTCTTTTTCATATTTAAAATCAAATGATGCCCATAAATAAATGGAATCACCTTCTCCCCTCCCAGATTAATGGTTTGAGTACTTTTGATATACTCTATTTTCTCATCAATTTTTGAAGTATTGATCGTCTTAAAATCTTCCCCATTCAGACCAAGCATTCCTGCAATATCAGTTCCGTGCCCAATCCCCGTTTTTGCGAGTGAGCCAAAAAATTCAAGAAAAACCTCTTTAACTTCTTCGATTGATCTTTCTCTTTTAATAATCCTGATAAATGCAGCTGCTGCATTCCAAGGTCCCATCGTATGCGAACTGGACGGACCTATTCCTACTTTAATAATTTCAAAAACCGATATTGATTCCATAAATGATTCGTCATTTTCCTCAAAAACAAAGATACATGATAAATCCTAATAAAAGCATAGCAAAATCCTAGATTTATTTGGTTTTGGCAGCCCATAAAATAAGTATTTTTGTAAATGAGCTGATTGTATGAATGTCAATCAGATCTATCATTATATTGTTCTTTTTAATTATTTTTTTAAATGGAAACATTAATTAAGAGTATCCTGCAACATATCCCATTAACTCCGGAAGAAATTGCAGCCTGCAAAAACTTCTGGACAGAAAAAACATTGGAAAAAGGTGATTTTCTGTTACGAAACGGGGAAATCTGCCGTCATGACAGTTATATTGTTTCGGGCGTATTAAAAGCTTTCTGTATCAATGCTGATAATGGAAATGAAGAAATTCTTTTTTTAGCCATTGATCATTGGTGGGCGACAGATATCGCCAGTTTTTCAAAACAAAAACCTTCTATTTACAATATCCAGGCTGTTGAAAAAACCCGCCTTTTACAGATCAGCCATCCGTCTTTTCAAAAAATGCTGAAGGAAATTCCCTCTTTAGAAAAATACTTCAGGATTATTTTGGAAGGCTACCTCGGAACACTCGAGAAAAGAGTGGTATTTAACCATATGCACAAAGCTGAACAAAAGTATTATGATTTCCTGGAAACTTATCCCAATATTGCATCCAGAGTTCCCCAATACCTTATCGCTTCTTATCTGGGAGTATCTGCCGAATTTATAAGCAGAATCCGGAAAAAAAATAAATCCTCTTGAACTAGATCAATTTCTTTGGTATAAATAATCAGGAATTTTGCTGTTATAAATTATAGCAAATGAAAATACTGATTATCAATGCAAGTGTACGAAACGAAAGATCTTACAGCAGAAAACTGACCAGGCTCTTTGTTGAAAACTGGAAGACCAAATACCCTCAGGATACATTTACCTGGCGGGAGGCCGGAATTGACATTATTCCCAATATTGATGAATTTTGGATCGCGGGAGCATTTAAAAAACCGGCAGACAAAACTGAAGAAAACCAAAAACCTTTACAACTGAGTGATGAACTGGTCAAAGAACTCAAAGAACATGATATCTATGTTATCGGAACCCCAATGTACAACTGGTCTATTCCAAGCGGCTTAAAAGCTTATATTGACCAGGTAATGAGGATCAATGAAACCTGGAAATTCAGATCCGGAGTTCCGGACGGAGATTATGTGGGACTTCTTGAAAACAAAAAGCTCTTTATTCTCTCAACCCGCGGTGATACCGGATATGGAGAAAATGAAAAGAACGGACACATCAATTTTCAAACAACTTATCTGAAACATATTTTCGGGATTATGGGTGTAAACGATGTCACTATTCATTCCTTAGATAATGAAGAATTTGGCGGTGAAGTCTTTGAAAATTCTAAAAATAAAATCTTTGAAACGATACATTCTATTCAATAAATCATTTCTTGATTTTAATATATCACTCAAGAAACTTTTCTTAAAAGTCCAATGAATTGCTTTTTGTCATTGACTACGTCGAATCTTCGATTTCTGACGAAGGAAGAATCTTATTAATAATGAGTAATAAGACACATGAGATTCTTCATTTCATTCAGAATGACATTTTTGAGAAAGCCTCCTGTTTTTTATCAACTGAAACTTTCCTCATGCTGAGACAGATCAAGTCCTTTGTTTTCAGACTCTTCGGAAACTCTTAAGGTAATCATTGAATCGGTAAGTTTATATAAAATGAATGAACCAAAAAAGGTAAAAACAGAAACCAAAACCAAGGCAGCCATATGATGAAGAAAAACCTCTAACCCTCCATGCAGTAAGCTTGCTTTTTCACCATGCGCAAAAATAGCGGTCAGAATCATTCCCATAATTCCCCCTACTCCATGGCAGGCAAAAACATCCAGCGTATCATCTATTTTCTTTAATCCTTTCCAATTGACCATTATATTTGAAACTATAGCGGTAATAAATCCTATAAAAAGACTTTCCTGAATGCTTACGAAACCACATCCGGGAGTGATGGCTACAAGTCCAACTACAGCACCGATACAGGCTCCCAAAGCAGAAACACTTCTGCCATTGATTCTGTCAAAAAAGATCCAGGTCATCATCGCGGAAGCAGAGGCAATGGTAGTCGTTCCAAATGCTGTAGCCGCAGAAGCAGAAGCACTCAAGGCTGATCCTGCATTAAATCCGAACCATCCAAACCATAACATTCCTGTTCCCAGAAGCACATAGGGAATATTGGAAGGTTCATGATGCGGATTTTTTCTGTTTCCTACCACCAAAGCTCCGGCAAGTGCGGCAAAACCGGCACTCATATGTACTACTGTTCCCCCTGCAAAGTCTTTTACTCCAAAATATTTGTTTAAAAGACCATCAGGATGCCATACCATATGGCAAAGCGGTGTATAAATAAAAATGCTGAAAAGGACAATGAATAATAAATAAGAGATAAAACGAACTCTTTCTGCAAATGACCCGGTAATAATTGCAGGGGTAATAACGGCAAATTTCATCTGAAATAAAGCAAAAAGGATAAAAGGTATCGTAGGAGCCATCATTTTATGAGGCAGATTTCCTACTCCGCTAAAAAAGGGATAGCTGAGCGGGTTTCCAATGATTCCATAATGTTTTCCGGAAATGGTAATCCCCAGAGATTCACCGAAAGACAAAGAAAAACCTACTACTACCCAGACCATAGAAATAACTCCTAAGGCGATAAAACTCTGTAACATGGTAGAAATCACGTTTTTTCTGCCAACCATTCCTCCATAAAAGAAAGACAGCCCGGGTGTCATCAACAGGACAAGCCCTGCTGCAGCCAGGATCCACGCAACATCTGCACCTACAATTTTATCTTCACTTAAAAATTCTCCGGTATCAGGAATATCAGCAGCCGGATTCCAGAATAAACCACCAATGGCAACGAGTGTGATCACTGAGAACGAAACGATCCATTTTAATCCTATTTTCATAAAATTTATATTTAACCCTATCAAATTTAAACATAAATTCTATAAAAATTACATTTTTAAAACAAACACCCCTTAAAAAAATATTTTAATAACAATATTTACTGTTTTTCACAAAACACCTCATTCAATATTTTTGAAACTTCTTTGGATTTGGTTGCTGGAAAAAGATGAGTTCCTCCTTTTATTACATAATCCGGATTGGAATAACGAATTGGAAAAACAATGTCTTTATCCCCTAAGATCTGAATCACATTGGGATTTTCTTCAAACTTCCATTCAGAAACTTTTTCTACAGACCATTTCAGGTAATACGGATCTCTTACTTTAAAATATTGCAGGAGTTTAGGATTTTTAGGATCAAAAAGCTTTCGTATAACAGCGTAAACATTTGCAGCCTTATCGTTGAACAGACCCACCGGAAGTATTCTCGGAATTTTGGTTACCTCACCGGTCCTTATGAATCTGGACTTTTCTTTATCGGATTTTATACTTCCAAGGATAACTACTTTCTCCGCAGGCTTCAATAAATTAATCTCCTGTACAATGATTCCTCCGAAAGAATATCCCAACAGGCAGAACGGCTCAGAATCATCCACTTTATCTGCCATTCTCTTAACATAAGCATCAAATGGCTCATTTTTTTCGGGGATAAGCCAATCTATAAAAATTAATTCATAGTGTTTGGGAAACTCTATTCTTTCAAGGACTTTAAAGTCTGCTCCCAGACCACTGACAATATAAATTTTCATACTACGAATTTATAAAAAATACAGGGAACAGGGAATGATTAGATCAAATCTTTGATTTAACAAAGGCATAAAAAAAGAGCAGCTCTGATGAACTGCTCATTTTTATATTGATCGTATATTAATCTTATTTTTTCTTCTTTGGAGCTCTATTCTCGTTATCCAGCATTTCTGTAGTAACCTTGAATTGGATATCCATTTCGTTCTTGATGAAATAATCTTTCAGTGAAGACTGGTAGAATACTTTAAAATCTCTTCTGTTCAGAGAGAACTTCGCAGATTCAATAGATGTTGTAAACTGAGTAACATATACATTTGCAGGGAAAGAAATTGTTTTTCTTACTCCTTTAAGGGTAAGATCTCCGTATACTGTAGAATTGTATTCACTGTTTGCTAAAGGAATAATTTTAGTCAAATGGAATTTTGCAATAGGGAATTTTTTTACCTCAAAGAAGTTGGAGCTTTTCAGATCGTTGGTAAGTTTGATCTGATCTTCATCAGAAACATCTCCTGCCATCATGCTTCTCATATCTATAATAAACTCTCCATCTACCAGGACCGTATGGTCAAAGTTAAATTTTCCACTTTTCAGCTTTACTGTTCCTGAGTGGGAAGTTTCTTCGGTTTTTACCACCTTATACCCCCACCATCTGATCTCTGATGAAGTCACTTTTGACACTTTATCAAATTTCTTTTGGGCAGAAACAAATGACATGCTTGCGCACACCATAGCAAACAATAGTAATCTTTTCATTCTTTTTTATTTACAATTCAACAAAAATAAAAAAAAGTGTAGAACTTCTACACTTTTAACAATCTTTTTTTGATTAATTTATTGAGCAGTTACCTTTACAAGCATATCAATATCATCTTTCACAAAAACATCCTGCATTGTAGACTTGTAAGCCACATCAAATTTTTGTCTGTCGAAAGAGAATTTGTTTGATACCAAACTTACTACTCCTTTGCTGTAAGAAATCTTAGCAGGGAAAGTAATTGGGCTTGTTTTTCCTTTTACAGTAAGGTTTCCTGTTACAAGAGAGTTGTAAACTTTATCGTTATTTTTCTTTACTCCTGTAATTTTGAAGCTTGCAGTAGGGAATTTTTCAACTTCAAAGAAATCACCATTCTTAAGGTGTCCGTTTAATTTTTGCTGATATTCTCCTGTAAGGTCAGTTGAGCTGATAGAAGTCATATCCAACACGAAGCTTCCGCCTACCAATTGGTTACCTTTCATTACCATATCTCCGGATTTTACTTTTACAGTACCATCATGAGAGCTTGCCTCAGATTTTGCCACTTTGTATCCCCACCAGTGTACATCAGATGCTACTACTTTTTTTGACTGTCCGAAAGCTAAACCACCAGCTAAAACTGCTAATAAAAATATTTTTTTCATTGAATAGAGTTATTTACTTATTTAATGACACAAAGGTAGGTATCTTATTCAATAGATTTCATTGATGTACATCAATAAAATTTATTATTTTCATGAATAATATCATCTCATAAAAAAACTCCGAATTTCTTCGGAGCTTTGTTTTATACTTGATAGTAAGCTGTATAAAGCGCTATACCATTTAATGCTGTATGATTTTGCTTGACCAGATAGATTGGAATATTTTTAAGCATTCCTTCCATTTTATCACTGATCTTGAATTTTTCATAGAATTTCGCCTTGTCGATATATTCTCTGACCATCTGAGGAATATCTCCGGCAATCAGTAATCCTCCGGTAGCTTTTACCTTTAATGTCAAGTTGTTGGCTTCTCTTGCCAGAAACTCAAGGAAAGTATCTAAAGCGATTTTGCAGATTAATACATTCTCCTCGATGGCCGCTTTATAAAGTTCTTCTACAAAATTTCCTTTTGCAAGGCGCTCTCCCAACCATTCCGGTTCAGGATGTCTTTTTACATCTCTTAAGAATCTATAGATATTGAATAACCCTGACTTTGAAAGTACATTTTCCCAGCTTACAATACCGTAAATATTGTTTAGGAACTGGTAAAATTCAACCTCTACATTGGTTCTTGGTGAAAATTCTGAGTGTCCTCCTTCTGTTGCGAAAGGTCTCAGGTATTTTCCGTCAAAGAAATATCCGGCTTCACCCAATCCGTTTCCGGGAGCAAGAACCGCTACATTTCCTTTCTCAAGATGTCCGCTTGTATAGATAGCTTCAAGGTCGTTATCTTCAAGAAGAGCCATTCCGTAGGCAGAAGCCTCAAGGTCATTCAGCATGTCTACTTTTTCAAACCCAAAATCACGGGCATATTCTTCAACATCTAAATTCCAGCCCAATCTTGCAGGACTGCTTTTTCCGTCAAGTACAGGACCTGGCACTGCCATTCCCAGACGTTTTACATTTTGCAATTGGTTATCCTGAATAAACTTCTTTAAAATATCTGAAAAAGAAGTGTATTCTTTGGTTGCATATTTATTTTGTACTTTTATCTCAAGACCTCCGTTCCCGGAAACGAAATAGCCTAAGATCGTTATATCTTCACGGAGACTTGCCCCGATGATAGAAACATTATCATTATTACTGTTCTCTACTCCTGGTAAATAAAGTGGAAATTTTGGATTCAGAATCATAACCTCAAATTTTACCAAATATAATAATTGTTTTTGTAAATCCTGCACAGAACAAAAAAACCTTTCCACTTTCGTGAAAAGGTTTTGGTTAATAATTGTTTATATATTAAATCTAACTACTTTCCTAATGGAATATTGTAACCGAATCCTACACCGATATTCCCCACATTATAGTCCTGACCCGGTAAATCTCCTTTTGTTCCTACAAAAACCTTTTGGTATTGTACGAAGAAATTCCAGTCTCTGTTGTGGTAACCGATCTCCGGTTTAAGGTAGAAACCTCCGCTTGCTCTTTCAACATTGGTGTTGGAGGCCACTGTTTTGTCTCCTACCAGAAAACCATATCCTAAGTCTGTTCCGAAATAGAAACCGGTTTGTTTAGGATAAATTCTGATTAAAGCAGCTACAGGAACTACCCCTACATCATTATTTTTATATCCGTTGTTCTCTTTTCCAAAGTAGTGAGTATATCCTGATGCGATACCCAGTCCAAATCCTGGTGTAATCAGGTTCTGGTAAGCTACATCCACTCCTACTGCAGCGGAAAGATTATCTGCGGGAACTGCTAAACCAACATTTGCACCTACTTTGATCATATTATTCATCTGTGAACTTTGGGCGCTTGCTATACCTGCTGTTAAAATACCAGCCAGTACTATTGCTTGTTTAAACATTTTCATAACTCTAATTTTTAAATTTTACTAAACAAGAGGATGTAAAAATCATGCCAACCAAGGGTTTTTCTTTGATTTTAACACCCTTAAAAATCATAAAACAATGAATATCAATATATTATTTTTAACAAAATTTAAATATTTATTTAACAAAAATTATCAAAAAACTGACCTCAAAAAGTGAATTAAAGAAAAAAGGCCGGGAGCTATTATATAGCAGCATATTACTTCCAGACACCATCTTCTAGCTTCCAGCTCTAACAACAATATTAACAAACCTTAACCCGTTATTATTTTAACCTTTTTCTTCAAAGCGTATCAAAAAAATAAATTCCTCATGATAGCTGATTCATTATTAAAAAACAAACATCTTCTTTGGCGGGCTGGTTTTGGTGTTGGCATTCATCAGATTGATGATTTGAAAAATAAAAACATTAAAACGTTAATGAATGAATTATTGAACGAGGACAGCTTCAGTGAGATTACCTATGACACGCCTGATCCGGTTTCGGCAGCCGATTATATGAACAGCACGGCTCCTGCGGAAAAGAAAAAAGAAATGCAGCGACTCAACAGGGAACAAAATAATGAGCTAAATCTCAATTTTCTGAATACTATTGTAAACAGCAAGGAACAGATGAGGGAAAAGATGGCGTTTTTCTGGCATGGGCATTTTGCTTCAAGAGTAATAAATCCGAGATTCAATAAACAACTTTTAAATACCATCCGAAAGAATGCACTGGGAAATTTCAAAGATCTGCTTTTTGAAGTGAGCCAATCGCCGGCTATGCTTAATTTCCTGAATAATCAGCAGAATAAAAAGGATCATCCTAATGAGAACTTCGCGCGTGAGGTGATGGAGCTGTTTACGATGGGCAGAGGAAACTATACTGAAGAAGACGTAAGAGAAGGCGCCAGAGCTTTTACAGGATGGAGCTATGACAAGGAAGGAAATTTCAGAGAAAGGAAAAACCTCCATGATGAAGGCTCAAAGACTTTTTTAGGTAAAACGGGCAACTTTGACGGAAGCGATGTACTCAACATCATTTTGGAACAGAAGGCAACCGCACTGTTTATAACAACTAAGATCTATAAATTCTTCGTCAATGAAAAACCAGATCAGGATATCGTCAGCAAACTGAGTACAAACTTCTATAATTCAGGATATGATATTAAAAAGCTGATGACTGAAATATTTTCAAGCTCATGGTTCTATGATCAGAAAAATATCGGCAACCGGATAAAATCACCTGTAGAACTGATGGCTGGTATAATGAGAATTCTTCCTATGCATATTCAGAACCCTGAAAACCTCATCGTCTACCAGAAATTACTGGGACAGATGCTGCTGTATCCGCCTAATGTCGCGGGATGGCCGAATGGGAAAGCCTGGATCGACAGTTCTACCCTGATGCTGAGGCTTCAGATTCCTCAAATTTGGTCAGGGCTCCGCCCTTTGGAATACAGTCCGCGACAGGATGATGATATCGACATGGGAATGAAATCCCGTGAAACAGCTTTAAACAAAAGCTTTAAAAACCCTAATATTACGATCGACTGGGGTCGTATTGAAAAACTTTTCGCCCATAAAAACTGTGAAGATTATCTTCTCCAGAATACTCAAAGCCTCGATATGAACTCTGTAAAGAATTTTTCTGATAAGAGTATAAAAATGAATGTCATCAACCTGATGTCTACACCGGAATACCAGTTAAGCTAGATAAAAGGTTTTAGGTTGCAGGTAATAGTAATAGCGGGCACAGTTTAGCTTTACAACCTTTTATTTGCTATTTAATTTTATAAAAAACAAATATGAGTAAAAATACAGTACAGTTCTACAACCTTCAACCTATCATCTGCCACCTATTATCTCCTTTACCCTAAAAACAAAATTATGTTAATCAAAAGAAGAGAATTCCTCAAAATAAGTTCATTGGCAACCGCTTCTATGCTGATGCCCAATTTCTTAAAAGCCATGACGCTGGACGAGGCTCTGAATCCCAATCAGAACATTCTGGTCGTTCTTCAGTTTACAGGAGGAAATGACGGTCTGAATACGATTATTCCGGCTAAAAATGATATTTATTTCAGGGAAAGAAAAACACTGGCTATTCAGGATTCAATACCGTTGACTGATGAAGCGGGGATCAATCCGTCTCTTTCCTACTTTAAGGAACTTTTTGATAATGGAGAACTTTCTGTAATGAATAATGTAGGCTATCCCAACCCGGACAAATCTCATTTCCGAAGTATGGATATCTGGCAGTCGGCAAGCAGAAGTGATCAGTTTCTGGAAACAGGCTGGCTGGGGCGTTTTCTGGATGAAGAGTGCTACCGCTGTGATCACCCTACTCAGGCACTTGAAGTAGATGATATGCTAAGTTTAGCTTTAAAAGGAGAAAATAATAAGGCTTTTGCCTTTAAAGATCCTAAAAGACTCTACCAAACCAGCCAGGAAAAGTATTTTAAATCGCTGTACGATCATCATCACGATGATGAAACGGTGTCTTATCTTTATCAGACTTTAGGCTCAACTATCAATAATGCTGATTATATTTTTGAAAAAAGTAAAGCTAAAAAGACAGAACAAATATATCCTAATTCTCAGTTAGGGAAAGATTTTAAGACCGTGGCTTCTTTAATAAAATCTGATATCAACACACAGGTTTATTATCTTTCTGTCGGAAGTTTTGATACGCATGTCAATCAGAATGACAGACAAAAGAAGTTATTCAACGACATCAATGAAGCCGTAAAATCATTTGTTGCTGATATGAAAAGTAATGGGCTATTTAAAAATATATTGCTGATGACATTTTCGGAGTTCGGACGCCGTGTTGCACAGAATGCCAGCAACGGAACAGACCACGGGACAGCTAATCAAATGTTTTTTATCAGCGGAAACCTTAAAAAGAAAGGACTATTGAATTCACTACCTGATTTACAGAACCTGAATGACGGCGATCTGATTTACAAAGAAGATTTCAGAAAAGTATATGCTACAATCCTGAAAAACTGGCTTAAAGCAGATTCTACTAAAGTTTTGGGATGGAAAGATGGGATTTATGATTTTGTGTGATATATCGATCCACAAAAGTCACAAAAGTGTTTGAAATACTACTAAATGCTTAAGAAGTGCGCTTAAGTTTTTATCTTAAAATTATAATAAAACTGTTTAGATTCCTACGGAATGACAATTACAACGCTTAGTTTATCCATACAGTTTGTCATTCCGTAGGAATCCAGTCAAAATCTCGCAGGAAAAGTACAATCCTGACCAATATCTCAACGAGAGTCATAACAATTCCCCTCCTCCGGAGGGGTGGCGAAAATTCAAAGAATTTTTGACGGGGTGGTTTAGGCGTTCAACAAAAATATCCATTAACAAAAAAAAAAGAGACTGTACATAACTCTGACAGTCTCTTTTCAATAATTTCAAATTTTAACTACTTTTACGTTTAAGCCGTAATCTGCTTTGGTTCTTTTTCTTTCTGATCTTCTTTTTTATCAAGTTTTTCAGATATTTTTTTAACAATATATTCTATCGCTATGGGTGCCAGGATCGCAATTAATGCTTTAAATATTCTTGATTTCATAAACATAATTTTGTGTATTTAAATAATGCAATATCCAAGCCAAGATAAAATGAACAGGAAATTTAATTCTCATCAGGAACAGTCAGGCTCTGATAGTTTTTGATTCCGGCATTGAATTTTTCTTCCATTTTCACTCTTAATTTTCGGGGCTTATGAACAATCAAACTGTCCCCAAACCCAAGCAGCAGTCTTTCTAACTCAAAATTGATCTGAACACAAATTTTAAAGAGTGTCCCTTCATGATCTTCTTTAATAATCTCCTGGCTTTTATGCAGCGGTTTGGTCTTCACATAAGGAGCATTTCCTGCATCTACCCAGAAAATCACATTTCTCGGATCCATTGACTCTGAAACGGTAACTCCTACAATATCTTTGAAGTATTCATCTCCATCAAGCTCTTTATCAATATAGGGAAGACTTTCATCTGTTTCAATACTTTCCATTCTGTCCAACGCCAGATTATACATTTTCTGTTTATAAAGACAGATCAGAAACCAGCGGTTGTTGAATTCCTTCAACAGCTGCGGGTGTACCGTAAATACATTGGATTCTCTTGCCGTAAAGCTTTTGTAGAGAATCTTCAGCACTTTTTTATTGGCAATACTTTCATATAGGATATCAATATGTTCAAGTCCTTTCAGCTGTTCATTTTTATCCAGGTGAATAATTGATTTCTGATTGGTTGCATGAATTGAGTCTTCCAGTTTCTGAATAACACCATTCATCTCTTTGAACATGGAAAAGTCCTTGAACTGTTTTAAAATCTGGACCGCATTGTTCATGGCCTTCAGATCACTTTCATTCACAGAAATATTATGAATGCTGTAATCAGGGTCACTGTAACGGTAATACTTTCTTTCATAGACTTCAATAGGAGCCTCATATCCGAATTTCTCGCTCCGCATATTCTGAAGGTCAAGCTGAACTGTCCGTTTACTTACATAAGATTCTTTTCCTTCAAATTCAAATAATGCTTCCGAACATTCATCAATGAGATCTTCCAGCGTATATTTCCTGTATTTGTTTTTAAGACATTTATCTAATGTTTTATACCGGATCAGAGCATTTTTATTGGATGACATACCTTAGTGTTTAATGATTGGTGTTTTTAAATAAGCTATTAGCCTATTCATTTTTGCTCTTTTTTAAATTATTTTTCCTTTAAAGCATTTTCGTCAAAAGTAATTCCTTCCCATCCAAATTTCATAAAGTTTCGGATATTCTGATGATCATTTCCTTCAGGGTTTTTCAACACATCCTCCCTGTAGAATTCACCAAAAAGCCATAAGGTCTCTTCTTTCGGCAGATCCTGAATGCTTGCGAAGCTGAACACTTTACAAGAACCATTATTCTGCCCTGCCTGGTTGGTTGCGTCTCCGTTTTGAAAAGCAGTAGGAGTAAACTCATAATGTTCATCAATATAAGCGATAACATCACCAAACTGAATTGTTTCCGGAAAATGTTTTAATTGTTCTAATAGTATCATAACTGCAGATTTTAATTTTGTTTTTATATTGTTTCAGGCTTATATGCCAATCACGGATCAGCTTTCGCCCTTTATTATAACTTTTTGTAAAAATAATTAAAATTTCTTTATCTACGCAAAACTATTGCGCAATAATGATATTACTTTGCATCATCAAAATGAAACAAAATGGAATTTAATGGAAATCATTTAATCGAATTAGGATATAGACCAGCAAAATGGTTTAAAGATGCCATTAGCTATATCAACGAGAATAACCTGAATGAACATCAGATCGCAGAATATCTGGTACAGTTCAAGCAGCCGGATATTATTCCGCTTCACGAAACAGCTAAAGATTTTATGATCAACATACGAGCAGAACACGAAAGTGAGAATGATAATGTTGAAAAAGTAATCAGAACCATGAAGGTCCTGATGAAAACACCAACACTAATTGGCGGAGCCATAATGCCTGATGCCTGCCCTACAGGTCCTGAAGGCCAGATTCCCGTAGGAGGTGTGGTCATTGCCAAGAATGCAATTCATCCGGGATTCCATAGCGCTGATATCTGCTGTTCAGTAATGCTGACAGATTTTGGAAAAACAAATCCTAAAGAGGTACTGGATGCTGCACATTCTGTAACGCACTTCGGATACGGAGGAAGACCAAGAGGTGAGCAAATGCCGATGTCTCAGGAACTGATGGATGCTTTCAGAGAAAATGAATTCTTAAATGATGAAAAACTGATCAGCATTGCCCGTTCTCATATGGGAACTCAGGGAGACGGAAATCACTTCCTTTTTGTTGGGATCTCTAAAAATACCGGAAATACGATGATGATAACTCATCATGGTTCAAGAGCACCGGGAGCGGCTTTATATGATAAAGGAATGAAGACGGCCAACCGTTTCAGACAGGAACTTTCTCCTGAAACATTGAAAGAAAACGCCTGGATTCCTTATGATACTGAAGAAGGTAAATCCTATTGGGAAGCACTTCAGCTGATCAGACAATGGACAAAAGAAAACCATACTTCCCTTCATGATGCCGTTTTGAATAAGCTGGAAATGGAGAAGGAAAACAGATATTGGAATGAGCATAACTTCGTTTTCAAAGATGGAGATCTGTTCTATCATGCAAAAGGGGCAACTCCACTGGATGATAAATTTATGCCTGATATCACGGGACCAAGATTGATTCCGTTGAATATGGCGGAACCGGTACTGATTGTGCAGGGAAAAACGAATGAAAGAAACTTAGGTTTTGCACCGCATGGAGCCGGAAGAAATTTCAGCAGAAGCCAGCATAAAAGATCTTTGGCTCATAAAACAACTGAAGAAATCTTCAATGAGGAAACAGAAGGATTAGATATCCGTTTCTACTCCAATGAAGTAGATATTTCTGAGCTTCCTAGCGCTTATAAAAGTGCTAAAAATGTAAGAGCACAGATTGAAGAATACGGACTTTGCGAGGTTCTGGATGAAGTGATGCCTTACGGATGTATCATGGCCGGAGATGTTGAGAAGAATGCTCCATGGAAGAGAAAAAAGAAATTCAGAAAAGCATAATTTTTAATTTAATATTTAAACCTTATAGATTTTAAAAACCTATAAGGTTTATAAAGAACTAATAACACAATCTTTTTATAAGACTATCAAAAAATAATAACCAAACCTTACACTGTAAAAACCTGTAAGGCTGATGAAAACTTTTATCATAATGGCAGGGGCAGTAGCTCAGATGGTAGAGCAACAAAATTACTTTTCGCTGCAGGCAACTAAAGTTCCTATAAATCGCCAAGATTGTGGGTCACAGGTTCGAGTCCTGTCTGTTCCTCAATACAATGAAAATGCTTAAATTAACCTATTTATTTTCATTAGTTAAAAAATTTAAGGCAAAGAAAGTTCCTATATTTCCAGATTTACTTTCCGCCTTTTTATACATTATCAGGCACAGGGAGTTCCTATATTTTTTGGATAAATTACTCCCCGCTTTTTATAAACTATAGGTAAAAGGAGTTCCTATACCCTTCACTTTTAATGAATCTACTCCTCACTTATTTTTTAAACTTAAAACAATGAAAACACTACAATTATTCAATGCGGTATTGGCCAAAGAATCAAATGCAGAGCCATTTATTTCTAATGACGGTTTTATTATTGAACCAAATGCAGTTTGGGCAAAGAATGAAATCATCTCTTATTATGCCAAGGAAAAACTGAATGGAAATGATTTGAATAAAACGTTTCATAAATCCTGGGAGAAAATAAAAAATACTTCCAGAATTGAATTGCTTTTTGAACAGATCAGACATTATATTTCAACCTATGGAAGTAATTTTCAGAGTGAAATTTATATTCCTGATGAAGTACTGAATGTTCCTGGTACAAAGTTGACCTTTAAAATAATCAAGGCTTATACCATAGAAGAAATGCAGGAAAAATGCCTTTCTCTTCTGAAGTCCGGAATTGCTTTGAAAGAAGAAACCATAGATGACCTGCTGCATATTATGCATACGGAACTGGAATATGATTTCTCAGGAAAAGAAAATATCAGAAATAAGGAAGCCATTATAAAAATAGCTGATCTGTATGACATTTATCCTGAAAATCCTGTTGAGTTTTTCCGTTATGTCATTTATAAAACGACCAATACAACGCTTTTAATCAAAAATGATGAGCTGATTGATTTAATTAAGCAAAGTAATTTTAATCCAAGCTATCTGTTTGAAAGTTTTGGACAGGAAAAAATGGCTGAAATTTTCAACAGATTTAAGCCTTTATTTCTTGCTTATAAAAACAGAGCTCCAAAAGCCATTAATAAAATTTCGAAGCTTTCTAAAGTACACCACAAACCACTGATTTCAAACCCATTGAATGACGCAACCAATACATTATTGGAAAACAGTGATTGGCATTGGCTTGAAAATGCAACTCCATTTGCATTATTTAAAGCATTGTCAGCATGTTACTCAAGAATGTATGGACAGGATACTTTTGTTTACAGAGTGAGAAACGGAAAATCATGGACTAAAAAAGGTAAGGAAACTTATGTGAATCAGTTCAACTATGAATTTATTTTAGATTATCTGAAACTGAAATATGAAGACCTTTCCGGAAAGAAATTCTACTTCCCAGAGAATGTAGAATTTGCATTGCCAACTTCTGAAAAAATGTTTGTTGGAAATATTCCTACCGGAACGCGTTTTTATGGTGACAGACTGGCTGTAGGTATTTATTGGGAAGACAAATGGGGTGCGAATGACCTTGACCTTTCGGGATTGAATATCGCCGGAAAAATAGGTTGGAATGCAGCTTATAATCATGGTGACGGACAATTGATGTATTCAGGAGATATGACTTCTGCTCCTAACGGTGCTGTTGAATATCTTTATGCCAATAAAGGGCATTGTACACCAACGCTTGTCATGAATAACGTTTTCAGTGGAGATGCTAATTGTGGATATAAAATCGTGATCGGAAAAGGAGATAACATTTCTTATGAATATATGATGAATCCTAATCATCTCTTTGCTGAAGCCAGATGTAATTCTGTACAAAAGCAAATGATTCTGGGAATGCTGACGACAAAGAACGAAAAACAATGTTTCGTACTATTGAATTTCGGAGCTGGACATTCTCATGTTTCAGGAAATAATGAAGTTTCTGTAATGGCAACCAGTGCCTTGTACCAGCAGTGGTACGAAGCAATGTCTTTCAATGAGCTTTTAAAAGAGCTTGGAGCAGAGATCACAACAGAAAAGGCGGAAGCTGATTTTGATTTCTCGCTGGAAAGCCTGGAAAAAGATAGTTTTATCAGAATTTTTAAATAAATTCCATTACGCCATCTGATTGTTATATTGGGTGGCGTTTTTGGATTATATCTATTGCAACAGTCTCAATGACAGGCAATTTATTTTTTTTTTTAAAGTAATCATCTTTTTCTATATATTTGCCGGCTTAATTAAAAACTAATAACATAATCATGAAGAAATTATTATTTCTATTCTTATCCCTTACGCTGGCATCATGTGGTTCAGACGGCGGCAGAGATGATGAAAACAGTACAACCAACAATGTCAATGCTTCTCCAAAAGTGGTAACCGGTAAACCTACTTTCAGCAATGCACAGTTCAAATTTGCAGGAACAGTAACCTCTTCCGGATCGGGATATTCAAGACGTGGATTCTGCTGGGCAAAGAATATTAATCCTACCATCAGCAATTCCAAAATGATTGAAGAGTATACTAACACTACAGGAGATTATCAGCTTATGGCAACTTACAGTACTGATTTTGAAAAATCAACTACTTATTATGTAAGAGCATATGTTGCAGCTAATAATGGTGATATTATTTATGGAGATAACGTAATATTCGTTACGCCTGCAAAGATGGATATTACATTCAAAATGGCTAAAGCAATATATACTACTTCAGCCACTTTAAGCACGGATGATATTACGGTAAATTATCTTGAAGCATTCTCTCCTGATGAAAAAGGATTCTGCTACAGAACGAGTGCCGGAGTGAATATCTCAAACGGTCAAATCATCAAAATATCAAATCCTAATAATTATTCAGCGTACGAACTGGAAGCTACGGCATTACTTCCGAACACCACATATTATGTAAGATCTTATGTAAAAGAAGGTGCACAGATATATTATTCGGACGAAAAAACATTTAAAACAGCTGGTGCCATTGGTGCTTCAGGAGGATATGTTTTTTATGATAAAGGGGAGTTTACGGACGGCTGGAGATATCTGGAAGCTGCGCCTGCCAACCTTACTTATAATGGTTCTGATAAGATCAAATGGGGATGTACATTTAATATCATCAACCAGACTCAGGCTGTAATGGGATCAGGTCCTGCTAATACCACAAGAATTATTTCCCAATGTTCAGATGCCAATTGCGCCGCCAGATTATGTGCCAATTATACTGTAAATGGCGTTGGTAACTGGTTTTTACCTTCTGAAGAAGAATTAATGGCATTCTATAAAAGTTCCAAGAATGTTTACAATATTGCATCCAACCCATGGAATGATGTTTCTCAAAAGTATTATTGGAGTTCTACCGAAATACCAGGTGGTAACTCAGCAAGAATTCTGGACGGATATGCTGGTTATATGTGGGAATATAACAAAGATTACAACATGGTAAGGGTAAGACCTTTCAGAAGATTCTAAAATATAAAACCGCTACTTTTAGCGGTTTTTTTTATTGTAATAAGAATACAGAATGATTTTAAACATTCACCTTTTTAACAGAAAAAATTCCTTCATTCACATTGATGATGACTTTCTTTCCATAATCAATCTGGATACTGAACATATTTTCCAGCGGAAACTGAAGCACAGACTGAATAATCAGGCGGATAACTCCGGCATGAGTAATAATTAAGGCTTTTTTGATATCTTTTTTCTGAATTAATTCCTGCCAGAAAGTGAGAACGCGGGTTTGCATCTCTAAAAGACTTTCTCCTCCCGAGGCTTTTACACGAATAAAATCATTGTACCACGGATTGATTTCTTCTTCCGGAATATCCGTCCATTTTTTCATCTCCCAACTCCCGAAATTCATTTCACGAAGTCTTTCATCTGTATGATAATCCAATGTAAAATAATCCGCTAAGAGGCGGCATCGCTTGGAAGGGCTTGAAATAATTTTATCATAATCCTTATCTATGTTCAATGTTTTAAAATCTTCAATATAATCTTTCCTTAAAGGCATTTCGGCAAAACCGTAACACAGGTTTTCAGGATTTTCTACAGCCGTGTGGCGAATTAAATGAATTTCCATGTGATGATTGTTCCTAAATAAAATAAAACTTCACAAACCTGCTGCACAGATCCCAGACAATCGCCTGTATAGCCTCCGATATGTTTTTTAAAATACCAGCCCATATACACTTTCCCAAGATACGCCAGTGCGAAAGCTAAAATCAAACGCCAGTCCGGAATCAAGGTAAAAGCAATTAAAACGCTTATAAACCCTACTACTAAAGCCATTTTATCCAATGGTTTATTCGCTAAAGGTTTCGATTTGCTGACATCAATATCAGTGACATATTGGTGGGTATAAATCATCGTTCCTGAAATAAAACGGCTTGCTGTATGGGCTACAATAACAATACCTAAAACCTTCATTGGTGCAGCCACTCCCAAGGCTTGAATACTGTAAAATTTTAAAGCAAAAAGAAGGATAATCCCTATCGTTCCATATGCTCCTACTCTGCTGTCTTTCATAATGGTCAGGATTTTCTCTTTTCCATATCCGCCTCCGAAACTGTCGCACATATCTGTAAAACCATCTTCATGAAACGCTCCGGTAAGTAAAACACTGGAAATCATCATTAAAACAATCCCGATTTCAAGATTAAAGAGCATCGTAGAAAGATAAAGAATTACCGCATTGATCAGTCCTATTACCAAGCCAACCCAGGCAAAATACTTTTGGGATTTGTTCATAATCTCACTGGAATATGGAATGGTAAACGGAACCGGGATTCTTGTGAAAAACATCAGCGCTGTTGCAAAGTAGATCAGTTCATTCTTGAAGACTTTCATTGTTTTTTTAGATATAAAAAACTGCATTAATCAATTTCAGTAAAATTAGGAAAGCTTTCAGATATGATCAAAAGATAAATGGGAAAAATGAAAAACATGAATGTTATCACTTTAATATTTTTCCTTTAAATACAGTGTTTTTTTTACTTTTGCGCCATTAATAACCATGAAAAAAAACAAATGAAAAAAGCGTATTTCGTTGGATTATGTCTTATATCCATAGTAAGCTGTTCAGCTCCCGATGATGAGCTGGAAAATGTAAATGAATCACAAGCCTTAAATGCATCCGGAAAAAATATGCTGGCAAAAGGAGGTTTCAGAGACAATCCTGATACACCAACTCCTCCACCTGCGGGAATCTGGTCCAAGTCTTTTTACTTAACCCATCCTATTTACGGTTTCTACAGTGATCTTACCAAAAAACACCTGTATAATACCTCTCCATTGCCATCCGAACTTCCAAAATCCTATCCTGGACTGAGCTATTATTTTCAGGAGAGATTATTAGGTTCTGCAGATGGGCCTGGTGCAGTTATCTCAAGTTGGTTTCACACAGGCAGCAATGATTTGGTATTAACAACCAATCCTAATGAATTTGCCGGACAAAGCTACTGGGAGAAAAGAGATCTTGGTACCAGCTATAACGGTGATGAGCCAGGAAGTTTTCCGATTTACAGGTATTTTAATTCTGACAAAAAGACTCACTTTTATACGAGAGATAAGAATGAACTGGGAGACGGAAAAGACGGATTTGTTTACGAAGGTATTTCCTTCTACCTGAAAGAATCAGAACCTAAAGCTTTCAGAATCCGTGACGGAGAATTTTTCCAGGATAACAGTACAGGAGCGGTGTACATTGTCTTTGAAAGTACTTTAAGACGTATTGAATCCTGGTCTGTTGTGAATGGATTATTTGATTTCAAACCCAATCCAAGAACAGGAAAACCTAAAGACTGGAAGATTTTGAAAGTTAATAATATCAATGACTATACCGGAGAAAGAGGACCAGATATCACTTCAGCAAATCAATTGGTACAAAACACCAACGACGGTAAAATATATTTGGTTGATGATGGTTTATACCGATATATTCCTACTGACCTGATATTTAAATTGTATAACTTCAATGAAGATGCTATTCAGCACAAACCTGTGCGTATGATGTTTACAGGCAAGGATATTGCTAAAACTTACTAATCGTTTACATTTCTATACCATAAAAGGGGCTTTACTGCCCCTTTATTATTTTCTATAGCTAAGATGATTTATTAGAAATATGAGCATCTTCAAAGCTTGACATTTCATTCAGGAAATTAACTGCACTTTGAATAATCGGATAGGCTAATGCACAACCTGTTCCTTCCCCAAGACGCAGATTCAGATTGAGAATAGCTTGTTCTCTCATCAATCCCAACAATTGAGGATGGGCATTTTCATTGCTTACATGGCAGAAAATACAGTTGTTCAGGATTTCAGGATTCTTTTTCCAGACCGTGGCTACCGCTACCGTTGCAATAAATCCGTCTACCATGATCAGCATGTTATAATGATAAGCTTCTTCAATGGCCCCAATCATTTGTACGATTTCTAATCCACCAAAGGTTTGAGCAATTTCATCTTCAGTCATTTCAGACGGATATTTCTCTATCGCTTGTGTTAAAATATGGATCTTACTTTGTAATTGATGGTCATTCAAACCTGTTCCGCGACCGATACAATTGGTAATCGGAATGTCAAACAGTTTGCTCATCATCAATGAAGAAGCTGAAGTATTCCCGATTCCCATTTCACCAAAACCAATGATATTACAGCCTTTTCCTGCAATTTCAGACACCACAGACTTCCCATTTTTAAGGGCCTTATGATATTCTTCAGAAGTCATCGCCGGTTCTTCCAGAATATTACGGCTGGATTTTCTGACTTTCTTGTCTACCAGATTCAGCCCTTCCGGAAAATCAAAATTCACTCCGGCATCTACTACTTTAATTTTAATTCCATTCTGTCTGCAAAAAACATTGATGGCAGCACCTCCACCCAGGAAATTCATGACCATTTGATAGGTTACCTCCTGTGGATAGGCACTTACCCCTGCTGCTGCAATTCCGTGATCGGCCGCAAAAACCACCATATGAGGATTCGATAGCCGTGGTGAAGTGGTCTTCTGAACCATTCCGATTTTGTGGGCAATATGTTCAAGGTTTCCTAATGCACCTAATGGTTTCGTTTTAAAATCAATTTTATGCTGTAATTCTGATGATAACATGGGTATTAAATGTAGTTATGTTAAATTGAGAAAGTGCAATATTAGTGAAATGAGGAGGATTTTGTATGGTGCACAATGTAAAAAGTAAAATGTATTGATGATATATGGGCTGGAAGTTAGACACGCACCCTAAAACTCTCTCACTCTCTTACCCTCGGACTCTCCAACATAAAAAATTCTACGTAAGAACATTGCGCATTTCACTCTTTACTTTGCATTATAAATCGAAAACAATGACACCAAAAATACTTGAAAAAATAAAAGAAGTTGAAGCAAGCCGGGGCGTAGAAGTCCTTCTTGCAGTAGAATCAGGAAGCAGAGCCTGGGGGTTTGCCTCTCCTGACAGTGATTATGACATACGTTTTATATACCGCCATGAAAAAGACTGGTATCTTTCTCCCTGGGATAAGGATGAAACGATAGAATTTATGACAGAAGACGACCTGGATGGTTCGGGTTGGGATCTGCGGAAGACTTTTCACCTTTTGCTAAAGTCAAATGCTGCCTTGCTGAGCTGGTTCTATTCTCCTATCGTTTATAAAGCAGATGAAAAGTTTGTGGAACTCTTCAGACCTTTGGCCGATGCCTGCTTTTCTCCGGTCGCAGTTTCTTATCATTATTTGAGCATGAGCAAGAAATATCTGGAAGCCTGCAGAAGTGATGAAGTAAAATTAAAAAGTTACTTTTATTGCTTACGAACCACATTAACGGGAAAATGGATCATAGAAAAAGGAACAGTTCCTCCTGTATTGTTCAGTGAACTGCTTGTTTTAACCGATGTAGAAACCAGACGAAAAATAGAAGATCTTGTTGCTTTAAAAGCCACCAAAGGAGAATCTTATTACCACCCGAACGATTGGGAATTATTTGATTTTCTGGAGAAAACAGTCGCGGAAAATGAAGAAAAATCGAAAGGTTTATCAGGAGGAAAGGCGGATAAAGGTGAGATGGAGAGGGTTTTTAGGGAGATATTAAAACTTTAAAGAAAGATAACATGAAAATATTTAACTTCTTCAAAAAGAAGTATATTCAACCCCTTCAAAAAGAGATTGAAAAATTGATTCCCAAAGAGAAAGAAAAAATACATGAATTTATTGAAAGGTGTCAATTTTTAAAGGAAGAAATGGGAATTGAAGTCCCCCTGTCAGTGATTGAAACTTTCAAAAGGTATGATCTTCCAAAACACAATTATTTTTATAGTATTTTTTGGAATGTTGATCATGATAGTTTTATCATTTTCTATACAGAAGCTTTTATTGAATTAGTTGTTACCCGATACAAAGAAATTCACGGAAATGATGCAGATTTGGCTACATTGTTACAGCAGCTTGATGATGCAGTTTATGAATTCCGTGTAAAAGAAGATTGTTTTGACAGAACAAATCCTTCTTTTGACTTTGTCAACAACTGTTATGAAGAGTTCAAAAAGTCTGGAGAAGAACTGATTATCACCATGGATCTGGGAAATTATGACAATCTCGTTCTTAATAAAGAAGAAAAAGGCAATGTGGGGTATAATTTATCATCTTATAAAACAACTGCAGGAATAAAATATAAATTTCTTACACAATTCAGACCTTTGCCGGAAGTCATCAAAGAAACTTTAGACAGTCAGCAAAACCATTATTAATCTTATTAAATAAAATCAAATGAGAAATATAATCGCACTCTCCCCCATGTATACTGAAGACAGCAACAATCTGAAAAAAGCATCGCTCAACTCATCTTATGAACTGAGCCGCTTCAATGCCAAATGGAATGTTCCCGAAGAATTTCGTCAGGATGTAATTGGAGTGTATGGTGAGGATATTTATGCGGAAATTGTTGCTGAACAATGTAATTTAACATTAACAAAACCCGATGATGACTGGCTTTCAAAAATTTCAGAAGAGTTTACAAAACGGAAAATTGTTTACGGAAGGCTGAAAGATTTCGTACATGAAGAAAATATTTTCATCAAATGTTCGGATTTTAAAAGTTTTAAAGCAGGAGTTTTCGATAAAGTTACAGATATCAAAGGCTTTGAAACACTGGATCCGGAAAGCATGGTTTTCACCTCTGAAGTTGTGGAATGGGAGCTTGAAGTGAGATGTTTTGTTTTCAATAATGAAATTAAAACGTATTCTTCTTATTGGAGAAACGATTCTTTTGATACCAATGAACTTTCAAAGAAAGAAAAGAAAGATCTATTTCAATTCTTTGAATCCTTTATTCAAAAGTATTCTTCTACTCTTCCCACTGGTATTGTGCTGGATTTTGGAATTATAAAAGGAAAAGGCTGGGCTTTAATTGAAGCCAATCCCGGATGGTGTTCAGGATTATATGCCTGTGATGCAGAGAAAGCACTGGAGGTAATTGTGAACAGTTGTATTAAAAATTAATATCCATGGAAAAAGAAAACTCTTTTATTAAACATTGTAATATCATACAGTCAAAGTATGGAATTGTAATACCAGAAAATATACAGACTTATTTTGCCAAATTTTCAGAAGATTCCGACAATTTTTATTATCAGGCACTTAAAAAAGCTGATGATTATAAAATATTTTATACTAAAGAATTTATTGAATTTATTATCAGGAAATATGCAGATGCTGCTATAGATTTTGAATTTCTCCAAAATAGTATTGATGAAGGGAATTATGAATATTCATTGCTTGAAAAAAAATTCGTCTCTGAAAATATTGATTTTTCTTTTTTGAATACATGTCTTCAGGAATATGATTCAATTCCTTTTTATATTGGAATTTATACATTTGAAACCTGTGGAGGTGAAGAATTCCTAATAATTAATGATGATAAAACCGGGTATATTGCAGGGCGTTCTCATTATGATTTTGAAAAAATTGAAATTAATACGAGTTCCATTAAATATCAAAAAATAGATTTCATCAAAAAGCTACAATTTAAATAATTAAAATGACCATTTCAGATCTAAAAAATAAAAACCTCCTCCTCTTCGAAGCCATCTCCGGAAGCCGGGCTTTTGGGCTGGCAACGGAGAATTCTGATACGGATATCCGTGGAGTGTATTATCTGCCGAAGGAAGATTTCTTTGGGCTGAACTATATTCCGCAGATTTCCAATGAGACGAATGACATTACATATTATGAAATCGGGAGATTTGTAGAACTGCTGCAGAAAAACAACCCCAATATTTTGGAAATACTGGCCAGCCCGGAGGATTGTATTCAATATAGACATCCGTTGATGGATCTTCTGAAAACTGAAGATTTTCTATCAAAACTATGTAAAGATACCTTTGCCGGCTATGCTATTTCCCAGATTAAAAAGGCAAAAGGTCTCAACAAAAAGATTTTAAATCCTGTTGATAAAGAGAGAAAATCGATTCTGGATTTCTGTTGTATTCTTGAAGGACAGGGTTCTGTACTCTTGAAAAGATGGATGAACGAAGGTGGTTTATCACAGGAAAACTGCGGATTGATAAGCATTGATCATACAAAAGGAATGTATGCTTTATTTTATGATGAATCCGGAGCGTTGGGGTATAAAGGTGTTATCCAGAATGAAGAAGCTAATCAGGTTTCCTTATCATCTGTTCCCAAACATGAAAAACCAGTCGCTTATCTGTTCTGCAACCTTGATGCGTACTCTGTGTACTGCAAAGACTACAGGGAATACTGGAAATGGGTAGCTGAGCGTAATGAAGACCGTTACAATGTAAATCAGACTCACGGACAGAATTACGACAGCAAGAACATGATGCACACCATCCGGCTGCTACAGTCCTGTGAACAGATCTTTAAAACCGGTTCATTGACCATTCGCGTAGAAAACCGTGACGAACTGTTAGATATCAAAGCAGGCAATCAGTCATATGAAAACGTAATGCAAAAGGCAGAAAACCTTATAGAATCAATAGAAAAACATTATTCTGCCTCCAGTCTTCCTGAGTATCCGGATTTAGAAAAAACAACAAAAATCTTGATTAAGATAAGAGAAAAACTGTACGGAGATAATGATGAATTATGAATGATGAGTTATGAATGGTGGGACCGTTGAATTCAAGCGCTCCCACTCTCAAACTCTTCGACACTCTTACCCTCAAACCCAAAAACTCACTTCTTCGAAGCCTTTGCCATCGGATTATAATCCAGACAGATTTTGATCCAATATTCAAAATCATCTGCTTTTTTAAAACCAATGGGTTCTACATAGCAGTATCCATTTAACTGTTTTCCCTTCATAATCATGGGCAGAAAACCTTTTTTCTCGGAAACCTCATCTTCAATTTCGGGATCATAGCGGCACATCAGGTTGTCATGACTGATATTGATGCACATTTTCCCGTTCACCAGAAAAGACAGTCCGCTGAACATTTTCTTCTCTTCAATCTCAATATTATCTACTATTGAAAGCCGTTCACGTACGCGGTCGGCAAGTTCAGTACTGTAAGCCATGATTTCAATTTTTTGTTATTTAAAATTAATTAAAAACATTGATTATCACACTATTCTGTTCAGCTTTATGAGAGATTTCAATCTAAAAAAATAAAATTTTATTTAAATTAATTATTGTTTTACGATAATTAATTATACATTTGCAATAGTAATTACTATTCATACCATGAATCAGACCAAAATTATTTCAAGGATTTTATTTTATATCTGTTCTGTATTGTCAGCCGGATATTTACTTACTTTTGTATATTCTTTATCCTGTCTTATCACCGGATTTGCGGTTACGCCTTATAAAGAGGAAAAATTCCTTCACATCAATTATCCGTTTACAGAGCAGCCGTTTCTGAATATCGAAAACAATTATCCCTATATGATTTTTTCCTTCATGTCTGTACTTATCACTTATGGAATTTTTTTCTGGTTATCTGCCAGGGTTTTCAAAGTATTTTTCCAGCAGAAACTGTTTACGCAGGAAAATATCGATCAGCTTAAGAAATTTTACCTGTATAATATTTTCATCCCGCTTCCACTGGTGATAATCGCGAGTTTCTTTGTGGAAGTAGAAAGTATGATATGGGGACTGGTGTTTATTCACTTTATGCTTGGAATTTTCTGTTTGTTTCTTGCGAATATCTTTAAGCAAGGACTACATTTGCAAAACGAACAAGACTTATTTATTTAAAATGCCAATTATAGTCAACTTAGATGTGATGCTTGCCAAACGAAAAATGCAGAGTAAAGAATTGGCAGAAAAACTGGGGATCACACCCGTCAACCTCTCTATCCTTAAAACCGGAAAAGCCAAAGGAGTCCGCTTCGATACGCTTGAAGCCATCTGTAAAATCCTGGAATGCCAGCCGGGAGATATTCTTGAATTTAAAGAGTAGTCGAGATTCGGGGTGCGAGTTGGAGAGTTTGAGGGTAGGTGTGTAAAAATTCCACTTTTAACTTTCAGCTAATAACTCAAAACCCTAAACTTTAAACTTTAAACCTAAACTAGTTGCCGAAAGGCCGCCTGTCATTCTATTCCCCAAACACAACGTTATGAACACATTATCTATCAACAACCTTAGTCTTACCTACAAAAATGGTTTTCAAGCTATTAAGAACATTTCACTTGATATCAAAAACGGAATGTTCGGACTGCTTGGTCCCAACGGAGCCGGAAAATCTTCTTTGATGAAAACTATTGTAGGGCTTCAGAAACCAACATCGGGAACATTGCTTTTCAATGAAGTAGATATTATTAAAAATCCCGATTATATTAAACAGAATCTGGGATTTCTTCCGCAGGATTTCGGGGTATATCCGAAAGTTTCAGCCTATGACCTGTTGGAACATATTGCCCTATTGAAAGGTATCACCGATAAAAACCAACGTAAAAATCAAATTCTGAGTCTGCTTGAAAAGGTCAACTTATCTGATTTCACTAAAAAAGAAGTGCACACCTTCTCAGGAGGGATGAAACAGCGTTTTGGCGTAGCGCAGGCATTATTGGGAGATCCGAAAATCATCATTGTGGATGAACCTACTGCAGGATTGGATCCTGAAGAGCGTAACCGTTTTAATACATTACTCAATGATATCAGCCAGGATGTGATTGTTATTTTGTCAACTCATCTTGTGGAGGATGTCAGAAATCTTTGCTCAGAAATGGCGGTAATGAACCACGGACAGATTCTCAGAAAAGGAAATCCCGGAAAATTAATTGCAGAACTGGACAATAAAATCTGGTCAAAACCTATTGATAAAACCGAGCTGGAGACCTATGGTTCCAGCTATGAGATCATCAGCAGACAGCTTCTCGAAAGAGAGCTTCATATTACCGTATTTTCTGAAGAATCTCCCAAAGATTTCAGTTCCGTAACTCCTTTATTGGAACACGTTTATTTCCATACACTCACCCAAAAACCTTAATCATGAACACTCTATTTTTATTTGAAGCCGGACGCACTACCAAGCACTGGCTCACCTATCTGGTGGCCTTACTCTTAGTAGCGCTCGGTATTTTTTGCGGAAGTCAGTTCAATCTTTCAGTAGGAGAAGGAATTTATTTAAACTCCCCTTATACCATCGGTTTTATGAGCGGGATGCTGAGTCTTGCCGTTATTTTTTTCGCCACCGTGTATGCCTTACAGCTGTTGTTTAAAGATCAGGATTCAAAATTTGAACATATTCTGTTTTCATTTCCGTTTTCAAAATCCACTTATCTGAAAGGGAAATTTACCGTTTATTTTCTTCAGACATTTGTAAGCTTTTCATTTCTGATGACGGGATTTCTCATAGGACAGATCATGCGTACCGGAAGTGAAATGAAGGAAGGTTTTACTATCATCCATTACCTCTACCCACTGTTGATCTTTGGCCTTATCAACAGCTTATTTGTCTGCAGTTTCCTGTTTCTCATCTCATTGATTGCCAGGAAAAAACTGCTGGTTGTAGTGGGCGGGCTGCTTCTGTATGTATTGTATATGATTGTTTTACTGTTTTCCAACTCACCTTTTATGGCGGGAAGCTTGCCACAGTCTTTGGAAACACAGCAGTTTTCCGCTTTGATTGATCCTTTCGGACTGTCTGCTTATTTCATGCAGGCCCGCGATCTGACTTCACATCAGAAGAATATTCAGGTCGTTCCTTTTATGGGCTATCTGCTGTTCAACAGACTTTTATTTATCCTGATATCATTTGGATTTCTTTTTCTTTCACTCAGATTATTTTCATTCTCCAATGTATCCGGAAGGAAAGTAAAAACATCTGGAATGAATCAGTCATTATCTGAAACGAATAGATCCGAATATTCAACTGTTTCCGCTGATTTTGGCGGACTGGCTTCTTTTCGGGCTGTATTTTCATTTGTGAAAACGGATCTTACTTATCTATTCAAAAGTATTGCTGTTCCTGCTGTTTCTATCCTCCTGTTATTTTGTGTCGGCATGGAAATGTATGCAGAGATTGAAAAAGGAATCCGTCTTCCGCAGAAATATGCCGGTTCGGGACTTATGGCGACAACTATTTCAGAGAACTTTCATCTGCTTGGTCTTCTTATTTCAGCCTATTTCCTGAATGACATATTCTGGAGAAGCCAATCTTCCGGATTTTTCCTGATTGAAAACAGTACTTATTTCTCAAAAAACAGAGTAACCGGGCACTTTATCTCCATCAGTCTTCTGCTGTTTTTCTTTACAGGGATTTTAATTGCTCAGGGAATTATTTTCCAGGCCGCTTATCAGTATTTTCATATCGACTGGAAGGCATATCTCGGGGTTTTCCTTTTCAATACTTTCCCTTTGATCTTATTTTCAGGATTGATCCTGCTGATCAATGACAGAATTTCTCATAAATTTATTGCGCTGGGTATTTCCATTCTTGCAGTTTTTGTATTGTCCGGTCCTGTTTCCGGGAAAATCATCTCTTATCCTCTTTTTATAATATTTTCAGATTTCAAAGGGGCTTACAGTGATTTTAACAGCTACGGAATCTATGAAAAAGCTTTTGCACAAAGGCTTCTGTTCGGAGCGGGTATCATCTGTACCTTATGGATATTGAATCATTTAATAAGGATTAAAAAAATCGCTGTCATTCCTTATGTCTTCAGTATTCTTCTGCTGATTTCAGGAATATTTGCCGGAATATTTTTTATGAAAGGGTATGTTCCTAAAAACGAAGACCAGACCCTATTAAGTTCCGTAAAATATGAAAAAAGCTTCAGGAAATATGAAAATCTTCCACAGCCTGACATTACTGATATTACCACGGAAATCAAACTCTATCCTTCAGAAAATGCCTATCAGATCATAGGAAAATACACCCTTGTAAATCAAACCAGTCAGCCCATCAATAAAATACTTATCAATTTTAATGAAGATCTAAAGCTTGAGTCTGCTGTATTGACATCAGGTCCTGAAACCATGAAAATTGATAAAAACATTACAGAAGTTTTATTAAAGCAAGCTTTGTTGCCTGGTAAAACAGCTTCACTTGATTTTAAACTATCTTATCAATGGTTTGCCGTCAATGGTCATCAATCCTTTAATGCCATTATTGAAAACGGTTCTTTTATGCGGATCAGTAGATATTATCCCACAGTTGGTTATCAAAAAGATTATGAAGTTCAGGATGAAAAGCAACGCAGCCAATTCAAACTGGGAAAACTTATGGAACTGAAGAAACCTGAAGCTCCTGAAGTGGTAAAAAAGGATTTTATCAATCTCACTATGATTGTTTCCACAGAAGGGAATCAAACTGCCATAGGCACAGGAGATCTGGTAAAGCAATGGACTGCATCCGGGCGTCGCTATTTCCGGTATAAAGCAGATCAGATTCCTTTGCGTTTTGCTGTTTCTTCAGCTGACTATGAAATGAAAAGTAAGAGCTATAAAGGAGTCATCATCAATATTTTTTATCATAAAAAGCATTTTGAAAATGTAGATCACCTTCTGGAAAATGCAAAGCTTACTTTAGATTACTGCCAGCAGAACTTCGGGAAATACCCTTTTAAAACCATCAATTTTGCTGAGATTTCTTCTTTTACCAGAGGTTTTGCCGCAACAGCCTATCCTTCTGCAGTCTTTATGCCTGAAGATATGGTGTTCCATGCCAATATACAGGCAGACAAAAAACAGGATGTCATCAATGAACTGGCCGGACATGAACTTTCACATCTGTGGTGGGGAAACAGCCAGATCAATCCTGACGACAGAGAGGGTTCTGTAATGCTTACCGAAACACTGGCGATGTATACGGAAATGATGCTTTACAAAAAAATGCACGGCAGAGAAAAAATGATGGAAAGAATCAAAGTCCATGAACAGATCTATGACAATGAAAAGGGACTGTCTGAAAATGTTCCTATCTATAAAGCTACGGGAGATGTTCCTCATATTTCTTATTCCAAAGGTGCTGCAGCCATGGTAGAATTGAGCAGTCTAATCGGTGAAGAGAGCGTGAACAAGGCATTAAAAAGCTTTCTGAATAATAATCAATATCCCAGGAAGCCCACTTCACTGGATCTAATCAATGAGTTTTACAATGCTGCACCTGATGTCTCAGCCAGAAAACAGATCGACAGATTGTTCAAAACCACAGAAAATATCACTTTTACTTCAGGGTCGAAAAACGCCTCTACAAAGACAAAACAGAAATAATTTACAGGCCGTTTTCATTTTTTTTGAAAATATTTTTCAGGAATTGTAACAAAATAAAAAAGGATTCTACCAATTAGTTGATATATCAATAATTGATAAATCATTTTAAATTCTGAAATATGGAAAAGTTAAATTCAATTATATTCTACAACATAGACAAAGCAATCAGAGCCTACAGAAACTATGCTCAGCGGCAGCTGAAAGCACATGGTTATACGATCACAATTGATCAGTGGCTTATCATCAAAGCGATTCTGGAAAACCCGGGAATTACCCAGAACGAGATTGGTGACCTTGTTTTTAAAGACAATGCTTCTGTCACGAGGATTATTGATTTAATGGTAAAATCCGAATACATTACAAGACATGTTCATCCTGAAGACCGCCGAAAAACTAACCTGGAAGTAACAGATTCTGGAGTAAAAGTGATCAGAGAGGTTCAGAATATTGTGGAAAAGAACCGTAAAACGGCTTTAAAGGGTATTAAAAATGAGGAACTGGAAGTCATGTATTCAGCTTTACTGAAAATTTCAGAAAACTGTCTTACCCCTAAAAAGTAAACGCTATGACCAGAATACTCTCATTTATTTTTATCTGCATACTGACCTCGTTCAGCAGCAGATATACTGCCCAGCAAACCGCACAGAGTTTGTCTTTGTCAGGAAATATACAATCCGGCAAAGCCGAGCAGATGGAGATCAGTCTCTTTAATTCAGAACATCGGTTAATCAAAACAGAAATTGCAGATAGTAATGGTAAGTTTAATTTTAATGACTTAAAACAAGGAACTTATCAGATAAAGATCAACAGAAACGGTACTGAAGTCTATCATTCAGAAAATATTTCATTGGCTGAAAACATGGCGCTCCCTTCCATAGACCTGAATGTAAAATCTATAGAAGGCGTAACCATCACCAAAACCAAACCTCTTATTGAAAGACAGGATGGGAAAATGATCATGAATGTTGAAAACAGCATTGCCAGCACCGGAAACTCCGCTTTTGAAGTATTGGAAAAAGCTCCGGGAGTGAGTATTGACAATAATGATAATATAAGCCTGCGCGGAAAGGGAAATCTTCTGATACAGATTGACGGCAAAAATACACCAATGACCGGAACTGATCTTGCCAATTACCTTAAGGGAATACCATCCTCCACGATTGAAAAGATAGAATTCATTACCAACCCATCTTCCAAATATGATGCAGCGGGATCTGCCATCATTAATATTAAGCTTAAAAAGGAACAGAGAAAAGGAACCAACGGAAGTGTTTCCACGTCTTTAGGAACGGGTAAATATATCAAGAATAATAACAGTTTCAGCATTAACCACCGAAATAAGAAAATCAATATTTTCGGAAATTACAGCTTTGCCTACAGGGAAGCTTACAATGGTCTGGTACTGGACAGAAACTTCTATGAAGCCAACAGTTTCAAAAAAGCATATGTACAGGATAATTATCTGAAATTTAAATTCAACAGCCATGTGGCCAAAGCAGGAATGGATTATTATCTGAATGATAAAAATGTGCTTGGCTTTTCTGTAGGGTTGGTTTCAAACAAATTCAATGTGAACGGAGATAATTCCAATGTGACACTGGGAAGCAATCATCTTCCCGAAAGCTCATTCACCACTGTCAACAGGTCAAATGACCGCTGGACCAATCTTTCATTTAACCTTAATCATAAATACACCATTGATTCTTTAGGCTCTGAAATCTCTACGGACTTTGATTACATTAACTATGCAAATTCCTCACTCCAAAGTTTTGATACCCAAACGCATGAAATAGCCAGCGGAACGGATAATCTGGACATCATAAAAGGTGATATGGATGGAAAACTGAATATCTATTCCTTAAAATCTGATCTTACCAAGAATTTTAAACATGAATGGAAGCTGGAAACGGGCATTAAAACCAGCTTTGTAAAAACAGACAATGATCTTAAGTTTTTCAATGCAAGTTCCGGAATTCTGATCCCGGATCTTTCTAAAACCAATCATTTTATTTATGAAGAAAATATTAATGCGGTATATGGAAATGTCTCTAAAAAATGGGAAAAATTCAAAGCGACAGCAGGATTAAGAATGGAAAACACCAATGTAAAAGGAACTCAGATTACCACGAACCAAATTAACAAAAGAAATTATACACAATTATTTCCAAGCGCTGTTTTTTCTTATGACCTGACCGATAAAAGCAACCTTGAAGTTAATTTCAGCAGAAGAATCACAAGACCCAGCTACAACCAGCTGAATCCGTTTAAGTTTTATCTTGACCCCACCACTCTTAAGGCAGGAAATCCTGACCTGAATGCACAGACCACAATGAACTATGAACTGACTTACAGCCTGAGCAACAAATATTTTGCAACATTGAGCTATAGCAAGACCTCTAATAATATCACAGATATCCTTAAACCTGTGGTAGAAAACGGACAGGTAGTTACGGTACAAACCATTGAAAATTTAAATTCTGTATCTTATTTCGGGTTAAATCTTATTGCGCCTGTAAAGGTGACCAAATGGTGGGATATGAACAACAGTGCTAATTTCTACTATGGATCATATACCGGAAATGTTTCAGGAACACAGATCAATAACAAAGGAAACTTTACCTTTAGTATCAACAGCATCAATTCATTCAAGCTGGGAAATGGCTTCACTGCTGAGCTTACCGGAAATTACAAAGCAAGAGAAATTTACGCTTATCTGAATGTAAGTCCTAACTGGTATCTGAATATCGGAGCGCAGAAGAAATTCAAAAACAATAGTACGCTGAAGCTGGCCTTCACCGATATGTTCTTTACCAGCAATATAAAAGGACAAACCGTTTATAATGATTATCTTGAAAACTTTGCAGTAAAAAGAGATACGCGTGTGGTAACACTTTCTTACACCTACAATTTCGGATCTTCTAAAAACGGGCAGCCCAGAAAAACGGGAGGCGCTGAGGATCTGAAACAGAGAATTGGAAGTTAATAACCACAGTCATTGCAAGCTAAACAATCTTTGAATTTTAAAAAGTGAGATTGCTTCAATGCTTTGCATTTCGCAATGACATAAAAAGCAAAAATCCCTCAAAATTGAGGGATTTTTTATGTTTAAGAATGAATCTTATTAAGCTTCGTTAGAAGGAGTTTCGTTTTCCACTGGTCTTTCACCTTGTGGCTTTTGTCCTTCAGGTCTTCTCTGTCCCTCAGGTCTTCCTTGTCCTTCAGGTCTTCTTTGCCCTTCTGGTCTCCCTTGTCCTTCCGGTCTTGGAGGTCTTGGTAAAAGAACTTTTCTTGAAAGTTTCATTTTCTTACGGTCATCATAACCCATGAACTTCACTTCTACTTCATCACCTTCAGCATAAGGAACTTTGTCAAGACGAGCCCATTCAATTTCAGAAATGTGAAGAAGCCCTTCTGTTCCTTTAGCAATCGCTACAAATGCACCGAAGTCCATTACTTTCACTACTTTACCTTTGTAAACTTCACCTACAACCGGTACGAAAGTAATTTCATTAATCTTAGCAACAGCAGCATTAATTTTCTCTCTGTCTGTTCCTGCAATCTCGATACGTCCGATTTCCCCTACTTCTTCAATAGCAATCACGGTATCCGTATCTTTCTGCATCTGCTGAATGATCTTTCCTCCAGGCCCGATTACAGCACCAATGAAGTCTTTAGAGATTTCCATTACTACCATTTTCGGAGCGTGAGGCTTCACGTCTGCTCTTGGTTCAGAGATTGTTTCAGTGATTTTATTTAAGATGTGTAATCTTCCATCTCTAGCCTGCATCAAAGCTTTTTCCATGATATCCATAGAAAGTCCCTGAATTTTAATATCCATCTGACAAGCAGTGATACCATCTGCAGTACCTGTTACTTTAAAGTCCATATCTCCAAGGTGGTCTTCATCTCCTAAGATATCAGAAAGTACAGTGAATTTACCAGATTTTGCATCCGTGATCAATCCCATTGCAATACCTGAAACAGGTTTTGTAATCTTTACCCCGGCATCCATTAGTGCCAGTGTTCCTGCACAAACTGTTGCCATTGATGATGAACCGTTTGATTCAAGGATATCAGAAACAATTCTGATGGTATATGGATTTTCTTCAGGAATTACAGCCTGTAATGCTCTCTGAGCAAGATTACCGTGTCCTACCTCTCTTCTTGAAGTTCCTCTTAAAGGTCTTGCTTCACCTGTAGAGAACGGAGGGAAGTTATAGTGTAAGAAGAATTTTTCGTCGTGCTGCGTGATTACGCTGTCTACCATGTTTGCATCTTTCACAGAACCTAAAGTTACGGCTGTTAAAGACTGAGTTTCACCTCTTGTAAACACTGCAGAACCGTGAGCTCCCGGAAGGTAATCAATTTCTGACCAGATAGGACGGATCGTTTGAGGATCACGGCCATCAAGACGGATATTGTCTTCAAGAATCATCTGACGCATTGCTTCTTTCTCTACATCGTGATAATATACTTTTACGAAAGGTGTTACTCTTTCCAATTCTTCTTCATTATCAGCATATTGAGCAAGGAATTCTTCACGAACGGCTTTGAATTTCTCTCCTCTCTCCTCTTTTCCAGATGGAGTTCTTGCTACTTCATATACTTTATCATAAGTTTCTTTCCATACTTTTTCACGAATTTCTTCGTCGTGATTTTCATGAGAATATTCTCTCTTAGGGAAAGCTTTTCCTACTTTTTCTGCTAATCTCTCCTGAGCTTCGATTTGCTTTTTAATTTCAGCATGACCAAAATTGATAGCTTCCAACATTTCCTGCTCAGAAATTTCTTTCATTTCACCTTCTACCATTACGATAGAGTCTTTAGTAGCTCCTACCATGATATCCAGTTCAGAATTTTTCAATTCTTCGTAACTTGGATTGATAGAAAGCACTCCGTCAAATCTTACCACTCTTACTTCAGACATTGGTCCGTTGAAAGGAATATCTGTAATAGCAATGGCTGCAGAAGCTGCCAAACCTGCTAAATCATCAGGAATTGTTTTTCCGTCATAAGAAATTAATGAAATCATCACCTGAACTTCAGCGTGAAAATCTTCTGGGAAAAGCGGACGTAAAACTCTGTCCACCAAACGCATCGTTAAAATTTCCTGATCAGAAGGTCTTGCTTCTCTACGGAAGAAGTTTCCAGGAATTCTTCCACCTGCATAGAATTTTTCTCTGTAATCAACTGTTAATGGTAAAAAATCTACACCAGGATTTGCTTCTTTATTGGCTACAACGGTTGCTAAAAGCATTGTTCCACCCATTTTTACTACCACAGATCCGTCAGCCTGCTTGGCCAATTTCCCTGTTTCGATAGTGATTTCTCTGCCATCTGCAAGAGTAATCATTTCTGTAAACGCTTGAGGTATACTCATAAATTTGTCTTCTTAATACTCCGTATTGAGTATGAATTAATATTTAAACTCTTTAAATTTCGTGTGCAAAGGTACTATATAATAATGAAATATTAAATTTTTCACTTGCATAAATAGGCTGTCAAAATACAAAAAATTGGCTATCAGTTGATGAAAGATTCAAAATTTCTAGCTGTACTCTCAACTTATTCATTATTTAAATGCGTTTTTCTGAAGATAATGTATTGAAAAATGCTGTTGTTTTTGTATTATTGTCTCAAAAAATGAAAATAGTATTCTGAATTTAAAAAAAGTATACATTTCATTATAAAAACCATTAAAATTATTGCAAAAACATAGGTTGATCCCTATATTTGCCTTACTTCACAAAATACAATGCTGTAGGCAAAAAAAGTTAAGGACTTATCCTTATACAGATAAATAAATGTTTATGATTAATAAAGAAGTACAATCGCAAAGCAGGAATTATACGGTACCACTCATTACCATCACCCTGCTGTTTTTTATGTGGGGATTCATCACCTGTATGAATGACATCCTGATCCCTTATCTGAAACAACTTTTCAATCTTACCTTTTTCGAATCCATGCTGGTACAGTTCTGTTTTTTCGGGGCTTACTTTATCGGATCGCTTATTTATTTCCTGATCTCTATTACGAAGGGAGATCCTATCAATAAATTAGGGTATAAAAAAGGAATTCTGTTCGGAATTTTTCTGGCGGCTTTTGGCTGCGTCCTGTTTTATCCGGCAGCTACTTTCTCGTATTATCCATTATTTCTAGGAGCTTTATTTATTTTAGGACTTGGCTTTACGGTATTGCAGATCACTGCCAATGCGTATGTTTCGTTATTGGGAAGTGAAGAATCTGCTTCCAGCCGGCTGAATATGACACAGGCATTCAATGCATTCGGAACTACGATTGCTCCTGTGCTTGGGGGTCACCTTATTTTTGAATTTTTCTCTTCTCCGGATGGGTCATTCAGTGCAGTAGCAACGAGAATTCCTTACCTTATTTTCGCAGGAATTCTTTTATTGGTAGCTCTGTTGATTTCAAGAGTTAAACTTCCTTCATTCCAGATGGGTGAAGAAGAAGTCGTAAAAGGCTGGGGAGCTCTTGAATTCAGCCACCTGAAATTCGGAGTATTTGCAATGTTCTGCTATGTAGGCGGAGAAGTTGCTGTAGGAAGTTTTATTATCAGTTTCCTGGAACAGCCGCAGATTATGGGATTTAATGAAATTATCAGCAAAAACTATCTTTCTCTGTATTGGGGCGGAGCCATGATCGGCCGTTTTCTTGGAGCCATTTCTTTGAACCAATCTTTAAGCCAGAGTAAAAAGGCCGTTTATATGCTGGGGGCAGCAGGAGCAGTTTTCCTTGTTATCTTTAGCATAGTGAACCTTACCTTCTCTCAGATCAGCTTTTTCCTTGTATTTATCGTTCTGAATTTCATTGCCTTTTTCGTGGGTAAAGCGGCTCCGGCAAGAACTTTATCCATCTTCGCAGCAATCAATGTCGTATTACTGATTTCAGCTATGGTCAATCATGGAGAATTGGCTATGTATAGCATTTTAGGAATCGGAATTTTCAACTCTATTATGTTCTCGAATATTTATACCCTGGCAATCTCAGGATTGGGGAAATATACGAGCCAAGGTTCTTCACTGGTTGTAATGGCTATTTTAGGAGGAGCTATTGTTCCTATTTTTCAGGGATATCTTGCAGATCAGTTTGGAGTACAGCATTCGTTTATCATCCCTGTATTCTGCTATCTGGTAATTCTCATATTTGGAGCTTACTGCACCAAATATCTGGGTCATGTGGAAAGTACTGAAGCCAAATCAGGACATTAAAATCAATTATATCAAAATATATAAGCGGAATATCTTAAAGGTGTTCCGCTTTCTTTTTCGATCTTAAAATGTAACTTTTCATTGTAAAAAGAAACTTATCTAATGGATTAACATAAAATTATTATGAAAATACAATTAAAGCTTGAATACGCAGCATTTCTGTTATTAGGGATCTATGCTTTTGCCCAAACGGGATATTCATGGTGGTGGTTTGCAGGGCTATTCCTTGCGCCGGACATTTCAATGCTGGGATATACGGTGAATACCAAAGTTGGAGCATTTTTCTATAATCTCTTCCATCATTTTGGAGTAGCTGTCATTGTTTATTTGGTTGGAACAGCTCTATCTCTACCCTATTTGCAGGTAACAGGAGCTATTTTATTTTCTCATTCAGCTTTTGACAGAATTCTGGGCTATGGATTGAAGTATCCGGATAGCTTTCAGAATACCCATTTGGGGAAGATTGGAAAGAAATCTGGGTAAATTATTATTTCTATAAACCATCCCGTCAAAAATTCAAAGAATTTTCGCCGCTCTCCAGAGGATGGGAATTTTGCACCTTTAACTGTAATATTTGTTGTCGTTGAACCTATTCTAAAATTATTTACGGATAACAAGGGCTGGATTCCTACGGAATGACCCATTGAATGGATAAAACTCTATTTGAATTGTGTCATTCCGCAGGAATCTAAATACTCTTTTATTATCACATGAAAATCAAAGGCTTTCAAAAACTTAAGTGTGGGTACATTAAAATAAAAAAGCAACCTCTTTCGAAGTTGCTTTTTATTTTGAAAATCTTTATAGATTATTTTCTTAAACCTAATGCAGCAATAATAGCTCTATATCTTGCGATATCTTTCTTTTTAAGGTAATCTAGTAAACTTTTTCTCTTACCTACCAATTTCACTAGAGATCTCTCTGTGTTGAAATCATGACGGTTAGCCTTTAAGTGCTGAGATAAGTGATTGATTCTGAAAGTGAAAAGAGCAATTTGTCCTTCTGCGCTTCCTGTGTCTTGTGCAGATTTTCCATGTTGTGCGAAAATTTCCTGCTTTTTGTCTGTTGTTAAGTACATTCCAATATTGTTTAATGATTATTATGTAACGGGTGCAAAATTACGACTATTTTTTGATTCTGCAAACATTATTGATTTCATAAATCAAATTTGATAGAAAAAAATGTTAAAAATTTCTTAATAAATTTTATGCAATCCAACGAAAAGGCAGTAATTTTGCATTCGAATTACAAATGAAAAAAATTATATTCTTTACAGCGGTTACTACTTTTTTATTGATCGGCATTACTTCGGTAAAAGCTCAGAAAGCGGCTGATGACAAAATAAAAAAAGTTCTGTACTTCAATCCCGAAGTAGAGCCTGATGTTGATGAGATAAAAGATCCCACCAACAATGCATTTTTTGATGCTGTTTCCGATAATTTCAGCAGCAGAAAAAATAAAATGCTCCGGGCAGAAGTTCAGGTTTCCTTTGACAGCATAGATAAACAGACTATCGCAGATTACTGCCTCAATAATGATGCTGATTTTGCGATTGTTTCCAAAGTACGATATTTCAAAGTAGGCCTGGGAAAATATGTTTTCTCCAATCAGGTAGTTGTCAGCATGAAACTTTTTGGCCCCGACGGAAATCTTGTCACGGAAACAGACTATGATACTTACCGAAAAAATATGCGCCTGCTGGGTTCAACAGTAAACTCTGTTAAAATAGGAACCGAAGGAGCCATAAAGGGAATCATAAAAAAGCTCAGAAAGCTGAAGTCAACGGAAGCAGTGCTTTGAGTTTAAAGTTTAAAGTTGGAATATAAGACCTTTGATAATCAATGGTCAATTTTGCTTCGCAAGTCAATTGTGAATTTTTACTCTTCAGATCAATTAGCTGGATCAGAAAAATTCACAATTCATAATTCTTTCATAGCCTTTATCCTGCAGAATATCTACCTATATATCAACAATTTGAATACTTTCATTAGTTTAGTTTGATCTTAAATCTAAATTATTATGAAAAATTCAAATTTAAAAAGACTGAGCAGAAGCAGCCTGAAAGAAATCTCAGGAAGTATCATACGTCTTCAGAAATGCCAATATCATTTTGAATGTCCGGGCGGATCATGCTGTCACAGAGTATGTGTAGTATATCCATGCCCTGAATTATAAATATTTTCATGTTAAATAAAGCACTTTTTCACACCTATGAAATAAGTGCTTTTTACTTTAAATACATCATAAACAACTGAATAACAATTAAATATTTTCACCAAATAAGGAATTATTAAATATTTTTTACTATTTTAGTTCAAAATTAAAATATAAACCCTATGAAAAATCTAAAGAAACTCAGTCGAGAAAAAGTAAAACAAATCAATGGAGGATCCATTGAAAGATGCAGTGACAGCAACCCGTGTACTGTAGGATATTGCTACTATGGTATTTGTTCACCGTTCATCTGTCTTGAATAGAATATAAAAACTTAACTAACTCACATAAAATCAAAACTCATGAAAAATCTAAAAAAACTCAGCAGACAAGTACAAAAGGAAATCAAAGGCAGCGGACCTTTCAAAAAATGTACAGAACATTACGAATGTCCGGGCGGATCATGTTGTCATAACATCTGTGTTGTGAATCCGTGTCCTCTGGAATAATATATGATCATTACACACACCTGCATTCGCAGGTGTTTTTTATTTAAAAAATTAAACAAAACATTGATTTATATCAAAATATTTTCACTTACAAATGAATAATATGAAAATATTTACTATTTTAGTTTAACATTAAATCTATACTATATGAAAAATTTAAAGAAACTCAGCAGACAAGCTGCTAAAGAAATCAATGGTGGTATCGGCCCCTTCAGATGCAGTATAACCAGACCATGTTCTGTGGGATATTGCTGTAACGGAGAATGTTGGGATCATGACTGTCCGATAGAGCCTTAATCTTACTATATTTGATTACCATGAAAAATTCAAATCTTAAGAAGCTCAACAGACTGCAGCAAAAAAATATTAAAGGAAGCGGAATAAAAAAGTGTGGGGACAACTCAGATTGCGGACCCTACCAGTGCTGTACAAATGCTGTCTGCACGTACATCCCTACCTCGGAATGTGAACCAATTTAAAGAATATTGGAATTTAAAATTTAATTTTTTAACATTCGCTTCGGCGGATGTTTTTTTTGGCCTTATCCTGGAGTGATAAACTTTAATTAATCCTTAATTTTGCTACTTTATTGCTCAGTCTTAAAAATTTGAATTATTTTTGCATATCCAAAAAATTTCACGTTTTGAATTCTAGAGACGAACTTATCTTCAACCCTGCCGATATTGCCGAAACTCTCAGCGAACTTCCTGCTGATGAGAGGCTGCTCGCGTTCCTGAAGGTTCCGAAAGAATACAAAGCAGAGGTTTTTTCACACCTGGACCCTGACTTTCAGGAAGATACCATCAGAAGTATCGGAAGCGATGAAGTTTCTGAGATCCTGAATGCCATGACTCCGGATGACAGGACTGCTCTTTTTGAGGATTTCCCGGATGAGCTTATCAAATATTCTATCAATCATCTTAACCCTCAGGAAAGAAGAATCGCTTTGAAGCTTCTTGGGTACAATTCAGACTCTATTGCCCGTCTGATGACTCCTTATTATATTCAGATCCGTAAGGAATGGACGGTAAAGAGATGTCTTCAGCAGATCAAAAAGGTAGGGAAAAGAGTAGAAACCATGAACTATCTGTATGTGGTGGATGAAAGAAACCGCCTGATTGATGACCTTGCTATCGGAACTTTATTGCTGGAAGAGGAAGACACACTGGTTTCTGATATCACAGACAATCATTTCGTGGCGATTACCACTACAACTTCCAAAGAAGATGCGGTAACTTATTTTGAAAAGTATGACCGTGGCGCTCTTCCCATTATTACGGAAGCCGGCGTGCTGGTGGGAATTGTTACGATTGACGACATTCTGGATCAGATTGAGCAACAGAATACGGAAGATATTCAGAAATTCGGGGGATTGGAAGCATTGGATCTTCCTTATATCCAGACCTCATGGACTGAGATGATCAAAAAGAGAGCAACCTGGCTGATTATCTTATTCGTTTCGGAAATGCTGACTGCTTCTGCAATGGGATATTTTGATAAAGAAATTGAAAAAGCTGTTGTACTGGCATTATTTGTTCCTTTGATTATCTCCAGTGGAGGAAACTCCGGATCGCAGGCAGCAACGCTGATTATCCGTGCAATGGCGCTTCAGGAGATCAGTCTTAAAGACTGGTGGTACGTCATGAAAAAGGAAATTATCTCCGGATTATGTCTTGGGGCTATTTTGGGAGTTATCGGGTTTATAAGAATTATGCTTTGGCAGCAGATTGGTCTTTTTGATTATGGCCAGTACTGGGTTTACGTAGGACTAAGTGTTTCCGTTTCCCTGATTGCTATTGTGCTGTGGGGAACCTTATCAGGTTCTATGATCCCGTTTGTCTTAAAGAAATTAAATCTTGACCCAGCCACTTCTTCTGCTCCGTTTGTAGCAACATTAGTGGATGTGACAGGACTTATTATCTATTTTAGTGTAGCCGGAGCTTTCTTAACCGGAAAACTTTTGTAATTTTAGGCATCATCTAATATGCCAATATGAAAATCGTTTCACTTGTACCCTCTATTACTGAGGCTTTATTTGACCTTGGACTCACCGAAAATGAAGTTATCGGGAGAACAAAATTCTGCATTCATCCTCAGGATAAAATAAAAAATGTATCAGTAATCGGCGGCACCAAGAATATCAATATCGAGAAAATAAAAGCGCTGCAGCCGGATCTCATTCTTGCCAATAAGGAAGAGAATGTAAAAGACCAGGTAGAAGCTTTAATGGGTGAATTTAAAGTTACCGTGACCAATGTGGAAACGATTGAGGACAATTATTACCTGCTTAAAAATCTCGGACAACTTTTGGGAAAAGAAGAGAAAGCCCAGCTTTTCAATCTTAAAATATATGAAATTCTGAGTCAGTCTAAGTTAGAAAATCCTGTAAAAACAGCTTATCTGATATGGAGGAATCCTTATATGACCATTGGTTCAGATACTTTTATTCACAGAATTTTATCAGAGATTGGCTTTGAGAATATTTTCAAAGACAAAACCCGTTATCCTCAGATCACTACTGAAGATCTTGCGGATGCAGATGTGATCATGCTATCTTCTGAACCGTTTCCATTTAAAGAAAAACATATTGAGGAACTGCAGGCCTTTTACCCCGAGAAAAAGATTATGATCGTAGATGGTGAAGCATTTTCCTGGTATGGGACTCATATTGCAAAATGTGAGAATTACTTTAAAGAATTATTGGCTGAGATTCACCCGATGCAGCAAAGCTGATTTTTTACCGTCAATTTCAAACTTTAAAACATTAAACTTTAAATATTAAACTCACATGTCCGATACCGTTATATTATCTGAAGGAGCAGAATTCAATCAAGTTATTCAGGAAGTTTCAAAATACATCAATCTTTATGTAATGGCTTTTGAAAAGGATGAGCGAGCCATCATACAAATGGATAAACGTCAAAATATGTACGGTGGAAAAGGAACTGTATATATGCTGCAGATGTTTGATCAGAAAGAATTAGCCAACAATCGCCTGGCAGCGTATATGGTTTTATTGAAAAAGGGTGATGAATCCGGGTTTCATACGCACAATCAAAGAAATGAACAGGAATTGTATGTTGTCGTCCATGGAACTGGAGAATATCGTGAAAGAACCGGACTTGAGGGATCCATACGAAAGAAAGTTCTTCAGAAAGGAGATATTACAGCCATCAGTTCTATCGGGTATCATTCTATTGAAAACACAGGAGATGAACCCTTAATCATGTTTGTCATTACCACTTATAATCCATAAAAAACTCCGACTATAAAAGCCGGAGTCTATATTATATTTGGGTTGAAATTCTATTATAAAACTTTAGAAACTTCATTACAAAGCCACTCTAATAGTTCACGATCCTCCTTCGTGAAAGGATCTACAGTATGGGAATCAATATCAATCTGACCGATGTTCTTTCCTTCTTTAAAGATAGGAACTACAATCTCGGCTTTTGTATCAATGGAGCAGCTTAAATAATTGCTTTCTTCGTTCACATCAGGCACTACAAACGTTTCATTGGAAACTGCAACCTGTCCGCAAATTCCTTTACCATAAGGAATAATGGTATGATCAGTAGGAGCTCCAACGTAAGGACCTAAAATCAATTCTTCCTTATCACCGTTTTTGAAATAGAAACCCGTCCAGTTGAAGTAAGAGATTTCCTGATCCAACAAGTGGCAAACTTTTTCTAGTTTTTCTTCTGTATTATGTTTAGGACTTTCAAGAATTGAGGAAAGTCTTTTCTTTAATTCTGACATTGTATTTATATTTTAAGAGAATTGTTTTAGGGAAAGTTCTTCTTTATATCCGAACATTCCACGCTCTTTGATCATTTCTGCTACGCCTTCCGGAACCTGAGTTTCCCAGCCTTTCACACAACATGCTATTTTTCTCAATATTTCTCTTGAGTAGATTTCCAAAAACTCCGGATTATAGTTCGTGATATCTACAATACGATTGTTGTGTTTGAAATATTTATAGAGTTCTTTCAGGTTTTCTTCTACTTTCAGGTTTGAAGAATCTAGTAATTGATGCGTTTCAGGATCTTTATACGGATACAGATACACTCTCATCCCGTTTCTGAAAAATTTCCCGAATGCTTCAAGGATTCCCCCTGACAGATCTTTATAGTATTTCTCATCAAATACCATCAAAAGGTTGTTTACCCCCATCGCTACACCAATATCTCCACTTGTATAAGATGCGAAATAATCGATCAGTCTGTAATATTCAGAGAAGTTCGAAATAATAACGGTGTATCCCAGCTTAGCCAGAATATCAACCCTGTCAAGGAAATCTCTTTCGTCAATATCTCCGTCCGCTCTCAGATTGGAAATAGTAATCTCAATAAGAACTTCTGTTTCTTCATGGGTACAGATAGCATCTTTGAAAAACATATCCATCCCATTTTTAAGCATATCAATGTTTACTTTCGTTACCGGTCTGAAACTTCCTCTTACCGCGAAAATATTCTTCTTATATAATACATCTGCCGGAAGCATATTACTGCCCTGAGAATTGAAAATCACCGCATCGGTCATTCCATTTTTCACTAACTGAAGTGACATCAGTCTGTTGTCAACATAAGCAAAGGCAGGTCCACTGAAATCGATCATATCAATTTCCAGGTTGTCTTTTGCAACATCATCGTATAAAGATTCTACTAAAGTTCTTGGATTGTCAAAATAATTGAAAGCCCCGAAAATAAGATTCACTCCAAGGTTTCCTAAGGTTTCCTGCTGAAGAGTGGCATCATTTTCTTTGAATTTTACATGAATCACGATTTCATTGTAATCTTCATTTTCTTTGGTCTGAAAACGAATTCCTACCCAGCCGTGGCCCTTTACAGTCTTGTCAAAATTGATGGTTGTTACCGTATTGGCATAAGAAAAGAATTTTCTATCGGGATTATTATCTCTTGAAATTCTCTCTTCAATCAAAGCTACTTCATACCGAAGCATTTTGCGAAGCCTGTTTTGGGTAACGTACCTGTTTTTTACTTCCTTTCCGTAGATGGCATCACTAAAATCTTTGTCATAAGCAGACATCGCCTTAGCAATCGTACCGGAAGCTCCCCCTGCTCTAAAAAAGTGGCGAACAGTCTCCTGCCCTGCTCCAATTTCTGCGAAAGTACCATAAATAGTAGGATCTAGATTAATTGTTAATGCTTTTTGTTTAGGAGTTAGTTTCTGATACATTAGGACATGAAATTTTTTGTAAATTTACCAAAATTAAACCAACCTCAAAACAAAATGAAGTTGAAATTTTTAGGAACCGGTACTTCTCAAGGTGTACCCGTTATAGGCTGTACATGTGAAGTATGTACTTCTGAAAATCCCAAAGACCAACGTTTGCGTTCTTCCGTGATGGTGACTACGGAGGAAAATAAAAAAATACTGATCGACTGCGGTCCGGATTTCAGGCAGCAAATGCTTACCAACCACGAACATACCGTAGATATTGCGCTGATTACTCATGAACATAATGATCATGTAATCGGGCTTGATGATATGCGTCCGTTGATTTTTAAGAGTGGAAAAGATGTCCCCCTCTACTGCTACTCAAGGGTTGCTCATGAAATTAAAAGCAGATTTCCTTATGCTTTTGCTGATGTAAGGTATCCCGGAGCACCCGCTTTTGAACTTCATGAAATTGAAAATAAACCTTTTCAGGTGCTTGATACGGAAATCATTCCTGTAGAAGTGATTCACTATAAAATTACCGTCTTTGGATACAAATTTAAAAACCTTGCCTACATTACAGATGCCGGATTCATTTCCGAAACAGAAAAGGAAAAACTGAAAAATCTGGATGTCCTGATATTAAACTGTATAAGAAAATTTGATCCCCATCCTGCCCATTTTATTCTCCCGGACGTTATTAAACTATTTGAAGAGCTAAAACCGAAAAAATTATTTTTAACACACATCAGCCATCATTTAGGATTGCATGACATTGAAGATAAGCAGCTTCCGGCCGGAATACACCTTGCTTACGATGGTTTGGAACTCAACTTTTAATTTTTTTTCTTCAAAAAGCTTTTGAACATTGAAAAAAGTTCCTATATTTGCACACCAATTTGAAACAAACATCACGTTTGAACTCAACATCAAGCCCAGGTGGCGGAATTGGTAGACGCGCTGGTCTCAAACACCAGTTCTTAGGAGTACCGGTTCGATCCCGGTCCTGGGTACAAAAAACCTCTGAAATCTTTAGATTTTCAGAGGTTTTTGATTTTATAATAGTCAAAAGGATAACTTTTTACACTACTCTGCTCGTTTCGAGATTAATAACTTCTTCAATTTTACCATTATAAATTCATACAATAAATACTTCCGGATTTGGTGCCTAACAAAATCATTAATAAAGTTAAGAGTAATATTATTTTTTCACGGCTTAGGATTTTAATTTACTTTTGCGGAAAGTTTATTTATGAAGATAAGATTTGAGTTTCTTGATGGGATAAGAGGAATTTCTGCGCTATGGGTAGTTTTGTATCATTCTTTATTATTTAATGGCTATTCTGCAGCTCACGATATTAAATGGTCTGATGATTTGGTTCTACATTCTATACAAAAAGCTACATCAATTGGCCATTTGGCAGTATCTATATTTATAGTTCTTTCCGGTTTTTGCCTTGCCATTCCAGTGGTTAACAATAATATGGAAATAAAAGGAGGGTTTAAAAGATATATCAGTAGAAGAGCTAAAAGATTAATTCCGCCCTATTATATCGCTTTATTGTTATCAGGATTAATGATTTTATGTTTCCCCTTATTACAAACAGCACAAAATACAGCTTGGGATAGTAAAATACCTGTCACTTTTTGGTCTGTTATCAGTCATATCGGATTATTTCATAATTTAAATTCTTCATGGGTTTATAAGATCAATGGAGCACATTGGTCTATAGCTACAGAATGGCAGATTTATTGGCTTTTTCCTCTCATGCTTATACTTTGGAAAAGAACTAATAAATATATCTCGTTTATTATATTTGCTTTATTGGCATTATTCTTAAAAAAGTTGATTCCAATGGCAAAACCTGAATTTATAATTCTATTTTTCATGGGAGTTATATGTTGTTATTTATCATTTAAAAAGACAACAATCAATAAATTTTTAGTTCCGTTAGCTGTAATTCTTTTCATAGGAAGTTTAGCAATATTCGCGCTGTTAGAAGTTAATGGCTTTTTAATGATATTAATTACAGGGATCACTTTCTCTTTTTTATTGTACTCATTAGTCACTTACAAAAAAGCAACAGGAAAATCAATCATTATCCTTGAAAGCAAACCATTAGAATTTTTAGGAAAAATATCATACAGTCTATATCTTATACATGGTCCTTTCCTCGCACTAATAAACCTGTATTTATTAAAAAACTTTGAACTCACAAATGATGCCCGGCAATGGGTGATTTTTGCATTTATTTTTATCATCATCATTCCTATAACCACCATTTTTTATCACCTGGTTGAAAAGAGATTTCTAAATAAGTAATAACGACCTCTAATGAAATAAAATGTGAGGTTAATTTATTAATACAAAAAGACCACCTGCATTTTGCAGGTGGTTTATTCTTTATTTAACTAATATCTGTTTTTTTAACTAATTCAATACTTTTAAAACTGTTTCAAGCTCCAGATCCCGTTGCTGAATAATATCATCGTCAGAATACTTAATAAATTCATTGATCCTTACACCTACTTTTTGAGTTTGGGAATTGTCATAATAAAAAATCCCATTGCCGGTAAATTCCAGATTATATCCGGCAGGCAATTTCAACGTTCTGATATCACCGTCTGCTCCTGCTGTTCTTTGGCCGATAGTCTTGGCCTGAGGAAAAACATTCTGAAGGTTCATCGTATTCCATTCGCTCATACTTAAGGTTTCGGGATTGACAATCATGAAGACCTTTCCTTTGTATGGATGAACGGTTTTATTTTTAATATCAGAATAGTAAGTCCCAAAATCTTTATAACTGATTGGAATATAGGTTCCGGTATTTTTTACATTTGGTTTATAGTATTTTCCAAAATGGTTCTCTACAGGCGAGAAGTATTTGTAGACATAATGGAATACAAATCCACCCCAATCCGGATATCCTCTCATGTCAAAGACAATAGCCCTTTTTGATGAAGCTTCTTTAAAGACAGCATCCATATGATCATCCAGTTTATCATCAGGAATATTCTTTGTAAGAGCAAAAACATCATTGATTTTAAAATAAGCGATATCTTTATGATCTATTTTGTACTGCTGCTTCAGGCGGATTTTATTTTGAATGTACTCTGTTACTATCGCTAGCTGTTGTTTGTCTGTAAAATTAATAAACTCTGTATCTGCTTGATAGGTTTTATGATCTTTTGACACGACTTTTAAATCTTTACGGAGCTGATCATCAGGCCAGATCAGATTTCTCTGGTAATCTGATATCAGGTACAACAGTGTTTCAGAATTTGAAGCAGACAGTAACTCTTTCTTTTCTTTAATAATCTGGCGGATACTTTTACCATTAACCTCCGTTATTCTATCTCCCACATGAATATTAGCTTTGGAACAGATCTCAGGCAAAAGAAGATAGGTTACCAGCAAATGATCATCGAATATCACATAATCGAAAGGAGGAAAATATGATCTATGAAAAATTTCATTTTTATAATTCAGCTGATCATAAAACCTGAAGGAATGGGTATCCTCCATTTTAGAAACTATTTTTGCCAGAATAATCTCGAAGTCTTTTCTTGAAGTACAGCTAATAGTTTGGTCTGTTAAATCTGAAAAATAAGCTTCAGCATTTTTATTCATCAGATATTTATGCGGATAAAGATAATCAATTGCACCCTGCAATTTAGCCAATGCCAGTAAACGGTATGCTAACGGCAGATTTTCATCTTTTTTAAATTTTTCTATTTTAGAATCCGAAACTTTCTCTTTCTGCTCATTTTCAGCAATGAATCTATGGCTGTAGATATTATTCAGCAAAGTTTTATTTTCTGAACTGACCTTTTTATTGTTCTGATACCATCTGAAGTCTTGATTGACAGAGAGTACATCTTTCGGATGATCAATAACAGGAGCGCTGGAAAATTTATTTTTAAGGTTTGTTGACAGAAGATTAATGATTGTATTTTCATCTGTTTTTTCGTTCACTTTTCCGATGGTCATCAAAAACAGGCTGTCGGCATCTTTTTTTCCGCTGGCAACATCAGGATGATAATATTTTATGAAATTCCAGGTCTTCATAAAATAGGTGTAGCTATTTTTTTGAGCGCAAACAATTGCATTCATAACAACCACAAAAAACAAAATAAAAATATTCTTCATTTATCTGAATTTGTGATGTAAAATACACTTTTTAAGGCATATAAAATGTACATAATTTTCACAAACTTTACGCTATATTAACCCCAAAAACATGCCCTACAAATGCTGTAATTCCCATTGCAACAGTTCCCCAGAAACAGATCCTCAACACGGCTACTTTAATACCGGAACCTCCCGCTTTGGCAGAGATTGCTCCCAAAAGCATTAAAAATATAATTGAAAATCCGTATTGGAAATACACCATTTGTTTAAGTGGTGCCAAAAGAGAAACGCTAAACGGCAATAAGGCACCTACCGCAAATGAGCTGAATGAAGCCATCGCTGCCTGCAATGGTTTCGCCTGCGTTATTTCATTAATGCCTAATTCATCACGGGCATGTGCTCCCAATGCATCGTGTTCTGTAAGTTCAATGGCCACCTGCATGGCTGTTTCTTTGGTGCAGCCTCGTTTCTCATACACTTTGGCAAGTTCTCTAAGTTCTATTTCAGGCATTTCTTCAAGCTCACGTTTTTCACGAAGCAAATCTGCTTTTTCGGTATCTTCCTGTGAACTCACGGAAACATATTCCCCAGCTGCCATAGACATAGCCCCTGCAATCATCCCTGCCAGTGCCGCAAGAATAATGATATGCCGGTCTGGTTCTGCAGCCGCAACTCCAATGACAATGCTGGTAGTGGATAGCAACCCGTCATTCGCTCCCAATACAGCTGCCCGAAGCCAGCCTACCCTGTTTACATAATGTTTCTCCAGCTGATGATGCATAGTTTTTTGTTTTGGTGGCACCCTAAAGTTACCAAATGTTTCATCAAGAATCATTTTAAATTATGTTCATTCTTACTCAAGATAAAGACTTCGTATGCTCAGAAGCAGAATTTTATCTGATGTACAAAACCAACCCACAGCATTCTGAAAATCAAATTAAAAAATACCATAACACCTCCATTCAATTCAGAAATTCCTATTTTCTTATCTTTGCAGGAATGAATTTATTATATATCAACTGGGATGTGAATCCCGAAATCGTCAATATCTTAGGATTTCCTTTAAAATATTACGGGCTGCTATTTCTTGCAGGGCTGGTTTTATGTTTAAATATTTTAAAACGTATTTATAAAAAAGAAGGCCTTAGTTCGCAGGCTCATGAAGCTTTATTCTCTTATGCACTTATAGGAATTTTGGTGGGTGCCAGATTGGGACACTGTCTTTTTTATGATTTTGATTATTATTCCCAGCATCCGCTTGAAATATTGCTGCCCATTCAGAAGGGAGTGGACGGAACCTACCACTTTACAGGATTTGCAGGACTTGCCAGCCATGGTGGAGGTATCGGATTGGTGATCATGCTTCTCATCTATGCGAGAAAATTTTCTATCCCATTCATGACAGTTTTAGACGCTATAGCCATTGTACTTCCGCTGGGAGGTACTTTTATAAGGCTTGCCAATCTGATGAATTCTGAAATCATAGGAGTTCCTACGGATGTTCCGTGGGCTTTTATATTCCATCAGGTAGATGATCTTCCGAGACATCCTGCCCAGCTTTATGAAGCGATCTCTTATTTTATTATTTTCCTTTCTGTGTATTTTATTTACAAAAAAAACATATTTAAAATCGGAAAAGGATTTTATTTCGGAATCAGTATTCTGCTGATCTTCATCATGAGAATTCTGATCGAGTTCATCAAGGTAGACCAGGTAGAATTCGAGCACGGAATGATTCTGAATATGGGACAGCTGCTAAGTATTCCTTTTATTCTTCTCGGCTTATTCTTTATCATCAAAAGTATAATGGAAAAAGGAAAGGTAAAAACCACTTAATTCCTGATTTCTTCTATAAAAAAACTCACTGAAAACGCTTTCAGTGAGTTTTTTTATAGATTACCCGATAGATTATCTTGTTGTATATCCTCCGTTAGCAAAAATGGTTTGCCCGGTAATCCACCAGCCTTCCGTTACCAGAAATTCTACCAGCGGAGCGATATCTTTAATATCTGTAAGTCCTCCTAATGCTGAGGCTGATTTATGGTAAGCAACGGCATCATCCGTTTCCTGTCCGTAGAAGAAAGGAGTATCCATTGGGCCAGGTGCTACAGCCGTTACAGAAATTCCCCTTGCTCCGAATTCTTTAGAAGCAGCTCTTGTAAAATGCTCTACAGGTGCTTTTGCTCCCGCATAAGTAGAATACAATCCTGTGTAAGCGGCAAGCAGCGAAGTGACAATAGTACAGATTTTTCCGTGATCGTTCAGTTTTTTACCTGCCTCCTGCAAAAAGAAGTAAGCTGATTTTGAATTGACATTGAACATGGTATCGTATTCTGCTTCTGTAGTCTCTGAAAATGGTTTTTTCAGTACCATTCCTACGGTATTGATTGCAATATCAATCCCTCCGAAACGGGAAATTGTTTCATCAAAGAATTTTGTAATATTGTCTACTTTGGTAAGATCTCCTTGGAACAGAAATGCTTCTGCTCCTAATGCCTGTACCTCAGCCAGTGTTTTTTCGCTATCTGCTTTTGAGCTTTCACTGTTATAATGTATTGCCAGTTTTGCTCCTTTCGCAGCAAAATCTCTACTTAAAAGTCCTCCAAGGTTTTTACCTCCCCCGGCAATTAAAACAACTTTTCCTTTTACATTTTGTGTTGACATCGATTTTATTTTTAAATGTTAATGAGACAAAGATGGATAATAAAAATGGTCTCAGCATGGTGAAGTTTTCGGGAATTTTATAAAACTGCAGAGTGACTATCTGCTGATATTCTGATTCTAAATGTAAACTAAGACAGAAACATTTATATTTTTTTATATAAACAACATTTTTTAATAGAATGCTATTTACCAGCCAGATATGACCTGAAACACCCCTTTCCTATTAAACAAAGTTATATAATTCACTATTGCGCATCAGTTTTAGGCATAACATTTGATGCTTTTCCAGCCGTATTATACACCACTTCATTTTTATAATATATTTTTTTATAATCCTCAGTGTTCTGAGGATTTTTTTTATGCCCTTATTCCAGCTCTCATTATCGTCTTACACTCAGACTATAAAGGTATCCCTGCAAATCTGCTGTAAAACCATTTCTGATAATCAATCATTTAAAACCTGATAATTCATTTTATTGTTGTATATTTGTACATTAAATAACCAAGTCTATACTTTGTTTTCTGTAACGACCTGAATATTTTTTATTCAGTCTTTGCTTTTTGAGCAGCCATATTTTAAACTTTTATTTTTCTACTAAGAACAATACTTGTCGGAATTTTAAAGCTCTGTATGATTGGGATTATCCAAAACAGAAAACATAGCCAGGCTTTATAGGGGTCTAAAACGGACCAGATTGAACCAATTAATTTATAGAAACTAAATACTAAAAATAATTTATGGCAGATTCTTTTTCTAAAAAGGAAAATTTCAAGAAAAAAATTCAAAAGCAAAAAGAAAAGGCGCTAAGACGCGAAGAACGTAAAACGAACAACAACAAAGGAGCGGAGGATGTCTTCATGTATGTAGACGAATTCGGAAGATTAACTTCTACTCCACCTGAACAAAGACAGGAAGTAAACCTTGATGATATTCAACTGGGTGCTGCTCCTATTATTGAGGAAGATCCAAGAAAAACGGGAATTGTTACTTTCCTGAGTGAAAAAGGATATGGTTTCATCACTGAAGATAATTCTAAAGAAAATATCTTCTTCCACAACAACAACTGTGCAGAGCCGGTAAAAAAAGGAAACAAAGTATCTTTTGAAAAAGAAAAGTCTCCTAAAGGATTCTCCGCTGTTGAAATTCAGCTTGTTAAATAATACTTACGCATAAAACGATCTGCTTTACAGCAGCTATGTTTTAAAAAATACAGAAAGAGACTGCTTCATTGAGACAGTCTCTTTTTTTGGACATATAAACTCAACTTATAAAAAGTCAGATTCTAACGCAATATCCTTGAATTATTTCAATGATGATTACGGGAATCCGTACAACACGATAAAAAATAAAAGAAGCTGTCCAAAAGACAGCTTCCTTCATCGTAAAAAAAGTAAAAATTAATCCAGTTTCCCGCCCAGTGCTTTAAACAGCAGGACGTTATTTCTGGTATTCTGATGCTGGAACTGTAATAAATCCAATTCAGCAGTCAGTTTGCTCTTCTGAGAGTTGATCAATTCAAAATAATTGGCATATCCTGTCAGGTAGAGATCGTTGGAAACCTCCACGCCACGATCAAGAAAACCTACTTCTTCTGATTTAAGTTTCAAAACTCGTTCATAGATCTTAGTCTGTTTCAGAATCGACTGCAGTTCGTTAAAAGCAGTTGTGATACTTTTCTGATAATTTAAAAAAGCAATTTCCTGCTCTTTACTTGCAATCTTGAATTCATATTTGAGCTGCCCTTTATTAAAAACGGGAACCATTAATCCTCCTAATAATTGACCCGCCAGTGAGCTTGGTTTAAAGAATGTTTCGACGGAAAAAGAATTCAGTCCGAAACCTGCTCCAAGATCAATCTTGGGATAAAAAGCAGCTCTTGCCGCCTTCGCATCCGCCTGAGAAGCTTCCAGAACATAATAGTTGGCAGCTACATCCGGTCTGGAATGAATGACGTTTTCTACATTGATGGTTTTATTCAAAACTTCCATATTGGTAGGCATAAGTGCTTTCCCGCGTTTTACATCTCCGCCGTAGCTTCCCGTTAGTGTAGTAATGGCCTGTTCTACAGTAACAATTTCTACCCTTATGTGTTCAATTTCTGCCAGCCAATTGTTATTTTGAGCTTTGAATTGCTGAACTGCCAATTCAGTAGCTTTACCAACTTCCCGTTGTGCCAGAACAATTTCAAAGGCTCTTTGCTGAAGCTTATAGTTTTTCTGATAAATCGCAAGACGATTGTCCAGAGCAACCAGCTGATAATACAGATTGGCAATATCCGTAAAAAGCTCTACCTGTAATAATCTCAGTCCTTCTGTTGAAGCCAGAAACCTTTTCTGGGCAGCAATCTTTTTATTCTTAAGTTTTCCCCATGCATCAATTTCCCAGCTGCTTCTTGCCCCTACCCAGTAATTAGGGGTAAAATCCCTGTTGATTTTCTGATTTTCTGTAATATTAGGCGAAAGGTTGGTATCATAATTTCCAACGCCCTCCATCGTATATTTCCCGTAACGGTTGCCGGAAGCCTCTACTCCTACTTCAAGAGATGGAAGTAAGTCCATTTTTGATCTTTGAAGAAAACTGTTCGCAATTTCCACTCTTTGCTGGGCAATCTGAAAATCGGGATTAGCCTGAACCACTTTATCAAAAAGTTCAAGCAGCTGCGGATCTGTAAAATAAGCCTTCAGGTTGATCTGCTGAAACTCATCCGAAGTTTTTTTATCTGTTTTGATAACTTCCCCTGGTAATTCCTGAGCTTTTTTCAGTTCGGTTACTTTGGGAATTGCACAGGAAACCAGGCTCAGAGATGCAATTCCATACAATATATTTCTATGATTTAATCTTTTCATCTTTCTTCTTATTTTCAAGTTTTGCAAAGAATATATACAGTCCCGGAATCACTATCAATCCGAAGATTGTTCCTATCAGCATTCCTCCTGCAGCTGCTGTACCAATGGAACGGTTACCGATTGCTCCAGCTCCTGAAGCAATACATAACGGAATAAGCCCTGCTACGAACGCAAAAGAGGTCATCAATATAGGTCTCAGACGCTGTCTGGCTCCTTCAATCGCTGCCGGAACGATATCATATCCCTGTTTATTTCTTGCCACCGCAAATTCTACGATCAGAATAGCATTTTTAGCCAAAAGCCCAATCAGCATTACCAATGCTACCTGTGCATAAATATTATTATCCAATCCCATAAGTACCAATGCGATATAGGAACCGAAAATTCCCGTTGGAAGGCTTAATAATACCGGCATCGGAAGAAGAAAACTTTCGTATTGAGCCGCCAGTAAAAGATAAACGAACAAAAGGCAGATCGCGAAGATGTAAACGGTCTGGTTTCCTGATAAGATCTCTTCTCTTGTCATCCCGGACCACTCAACATCAAATCCTCTTGGCAGCGTTTCTTTGGCAACACGTTCTACGGCAGCAATAGCATCTCCTGAGCTATAGCCGTCCGCAGGCTCTCCATTGATCATCGCTGACATATACATATTGTATCTCGTCAGTACTTCAGGTCCGTACACTTTTTCAATCGTGATGAAGGTAGAGAACGGAACCATTTCGCCTTTATCATTTTTTAAATATAAATTCAGAATGCTTTCAGGGGTATCTCTGTGCTCCGGACTTGCCTGTACCATCACTTTATACATCTGACTGAAACGGATAAAATTTGTGGCATAATAAGATCCCAGCATGGTCTGTAATGTAGACATCGCATTGTCCACTGAAACTCCTTTCTTCGCTGCCATATCATAATCCACATTGATCATGTATTGCGGGAAAGTAGCATCAAAACTGGTAAAAGTGTTCTGCAATTCAGGAGCTTCATTTAGTTTTTTAACAAAATCTTTGGTGATTTTATCCGTGTTCTCAATGGTTCCTCCGGTTCTGTCCAGCAAACGCAGTTCAAAACCACTGGTATTACCAAACCCGGGAACTGTTGGCGGAGCAAAAATCTCAATCTGGGCATCTGCTATGCTTTTTGTTTTGTCAGAAAGCTCCGTGATCAGATCATTCACTGAAATTTTTCTTTCTTTCCAGTCTTTAAGATTGATCATCGCCATTCCGTAGGATGAACCTGCAATTTCCGTTACAATACTATAGCCTGCCAGGGTGGTCACGTTTTCTACTCCACTAATCTTCTTTGCAATAACGGTCACTTCATCCAGCACTTTTTCAGTTCTTTCTACCGTTGCTCCCTGTGGAGTGGTCACACTTACATATACCATTCCCTGATCTTCCATGGGAATAAACCCGGTTGGCAGGAATTTGCTGGTCACAAAAGTCAATCCAACAAATAAAAACAGCAGCCCAAAAGTAACTGTAGTTCTTGTCGCAAATTTTGATAAAATACCTACATAGCCATTGGTCAACCTTTCAAAGCCTGTATTGAAACTCTGGAAAGCCCTGTCGATAATTGTTTTCTTCTTATCGTGATTGTGAGGTTTTAAAATAATTGCACAAAGCGCCGGAGTAAGTGTCAATGCATTCACTCCGGAAATCACAATACTGATTGCCAACGTTAATGAAAACTGACGGTAAAATACACCTACCGGACCATCAAGGAAGGCTACTGGAATAAATACGGCAGACATTACAATGGTAATTGCCACTACCGCTCCCGCAATTTCTTTGGTTGCACTAATCGTTGCATCCATGGCATTCATCCCTTCTTCCATTTTCACGTGAACGGCTTCAACGACGACAATGGCATTATCAACCACAATTCCGATGGCAAGAACCAATGCGAAAAGAGTCAAGAGGTTAACTGAGAAATCGAGCATATTCATGAAGGCAAAGGTTCCTACCAATGCTACCGGAACAGCCAACACAGGAATCAAGGTGGAGCGCCAGTCCTGCAGGAAAATGAATACCACAATTCCTACCAGAATAAAGGCTTCGATAAGAGTTGTCAGTACCGCACTGATGGAAGCATCCAGGAATCTGGAAACATCATAGGCCATATTATATTCCATTCCCGGTGGGAAGGATGTGATTTTTAGTTCTTCCATTTTAGCTTTTACGCTTTCAATAACCTCGGAAGCATTGGAACCGGGACGTTGTTTCATCATAATGGATGCAGATGGTCTTCCGTCTGTTTTGGAAACCATTCCGTAGTTCATCGCTCCGAATTCAACTTTAGCAATATCTTTAAGCTTCAAAATTGTTCCGTCAACATCAGATCTGATGGGAACTTCTTCGTATTGTTTAGGCTCAAAAAACTTCCCTTTGTATTTGATCACATACTGAAGCTGGCTGGAAGTTTTTCCGGATGTCTCTCCCACTTTTCCCGGTGCTGCAGAAATATTCTGTTTTTGCAGGGATGTGATCACTTCATCCGCAGAAATATTGTAAGCCGCCATTTTCTGCGGATCCAGCCATACTCTCATTGAGTATTCTTTCTGTCCCATGATCTCGGCACGGCCTACTCCATCAATACGTTTCAACTCCTGAAGGACGTTAATATCCGTAAAGTTATAGATGAACTGTTCATCCTGGCCCGGATCTGTACTCGTGATATTGAGGTACATCAGCATACTGTTCACCTCTTTTTCAGTGGTAACTCCGGCCCTGATTACCTCTTCAGGAAGTTCGTCAAGAATGGTTGTAACCCTGTTCTGAACGTTTACCGCTGCTACATCAGGATCTGTTCCTACTTCAAAGAATACCTGAATAAGGGTAAGCCCATCATTGGAAGTAACTGTAGACATATACGTCATTCCCGGCACTCCATTGATTGCCCTTTCCAGAGGAAGAGCTACCGCATTGGCAGATACTTCGGCATTAGCTCCTGTATATTTTGCAGTAACGGTTACTGAAGGCGGTACGATGTCCGGAAACTGGGTAATAGGCATCTTTAATAAAGCCATTATTCCCAGTAATACAAATAATATGGAAATAACCAACGAAAGAACCTTTCGTCTTATAAACATTTCTACCATAGTCAATAGATTTAAAGATTATGAAAGGTTAATACTTCTTTTTGATTTTGATGATATCACCATCTTTCAAAGACTGAGTCCCTTCATAAATGATTAAATCTCCTTTTTTAAGACCGTTTTCTACCATATAAGAATCCCTTAAGGTAGTTCCGATCTTAATACTGGTCATTTTCACTTTATTCTGTTTATCCACAACAAAAACATAGGTCTTATCCTGGATGGAGAAGGTAGATTTTTGTGGGATAAGAATAGCATTATTCTGTTGTTCAGAAATAATAAGTTTCCCGGAAGTACCATGCTTGATCAGACGGTCCGGATTCGGGAACAGTACTTTATAACGAATGGAACCCGTGGCTCTGTCAATTTCCCCTTCAGCAGTTTTCAAAGCTCCGTTGAACTGATAATTAACTCCGTTAGGTAGAGTCAGTTCGATCTTTTGATGACTTCCGATCTTATCATTGGCTAAAAGCTCAAAATAAAGATTTTCAGGAATGGAGAAATACGCATATACTTCATTCAATTGGGAAAGCGTGGTTAATAATGTACCATTTTCTACCAGACTTCCGTCTTTATGGGGAATCACGTCAATTACCCCATCAAAGGGTGCCGTGATCTTTGTAAAGCTTATTTTCTGAAGAACCGTTCTCTTTTCTGCATCGGCAAAAGCATGTTTTGCTTTAGCGGAAGACAATTTTGCCTTCACCATTTCCAGCTCATTATTGGCAACAAATTTTTTAGCATGAAGACTCTGAATCTGTTTCAGTTCCACTTCTGCAATACGGACATCTGCTTCAGTCTGCTTTAATGTTGCATTGGCTTTCAGAAGTTCCATCTGAAGTTCAGCATCATTGATTTTAAATAAAGCCTGTCCCTGGTGCACAAACTGTCCCTCGTTTACATAAATATGCTGTATAATACCTCCGATTCTGGAACGCATTTCAACATTCTTTTTAGCCTGGATATCGGTGACAAACTGATTGCTCACCAATGTATCTTTTTCTTTGATTTCCAGTACGGGAACTTCTTTGTCTTTTTTATTATTTTTCTCCTTGTCTTTACTGCATGACACAGCGAATAATGTTGCCATAAGGCAAATTATTACAGTTTTAAAATACATTTTTAAATGTTTAAGTTATAAATTTCCGTTAAAATGATTTGGTATTCAGAAACTTAAACCTAGTATAGCTGGAGGAGATGGAGAAAGGATTTAACTCCACAAATAGTAGATACAGCAATCTCCGGAAGGGTGATTTTTGGAATAACTTTTAAAATTCCTGAAAAATCTGCAATTGCGGGATCATTTTTTTTGACGGAGTGTTTTACAATTTTGGCAGCAGCAGGCAATGCATGCGTGTTCATGTCTGCCTCTTCATAAACATCCAGAAGATGAATATTGGTTACATGGGGAACATGAGGGATATTCTGCAACGATTTTTCCGCCCAATTCGAATTGAAAAGGGTAAAAACCAGCATGATATAAAATAAGAAAAATGACCTCAGACCTGCCATGTCAACCAGAACACATTAGTTTTTTAGTAAAAACGATATTCCTGCAAAAATAGGGATTTCTACTGGGAAATCTGGTCACTGAACTGTTAAAAAAACTTAAACAATAGATGAATAATTCCAATTGTTGGAATTTAGATTCCTATGGGATGACAAACAGAATGTTAGACTTATCCATAGTTTTTGTCATTTGTGGAAATCTGGATAAAATTAGGTTTAGGCTAAAGTCAATGAAATTTTGATTATTATTTTAAACGGGCTAAAGCCCGTTCCTATTGAATGATTAAAACAATTTACTAAGTACCCGAAAACGGTAATCAAAGATATGTTCCAGTTTCTTTTTAACGAAAAGACGATGTGCAATTTCACCTAAAATACCCATCGGAAGTTCATAATCTATGGTATCTCTCATCAGAACACCTTCTTCATTGGGAATAAATTCATGATGGTGGTTCCATAGTTTGTACGGGCCTTTTTTCTGGAAATCAATAAAGCTTTTTTGAAAATCGACGTGGGTGATCTCTGTCTGCCATTTCATTTTAATCCCAAACAATGGGGAAACGTAATAGTCGATAAGCATTCCTTCATAGATTTCATCTTCTTCCATTTCCGTCAATACAATAAAGCCCATGTCTTTCGGAGTAATTTCTGAAAGGTTGTTGGCTGAAGAAAAGAATTTCCAGGCGGTTTCTATATCACAATTGAGCTGTTGTTCGCGGAAAAGCGTATGTTTCATAAGGTGAGATCAATTTACATGATGGTTACAAAACAAATGTATAACAAAGATTTAATTATATATCCACATCAGAACGGGTTTCTTTGAGTATTGAATCATCGGATCAATTTCTTTCATGGCATTGTTGGAAATGGTAGGACAGCCCCATCCTTCGGGAGATCCTTTTGGAAAGACTTCATCATCACTCATCATATTCCAGGAATGAAAGACAATAAATCTTTTCAAAGCATTGCTATTGGTTTCTTCAAGGCCGTGCATCAGGTATTTGATATTGATTCCCCAGTCGCTGTACCCTCTTCCTTCAAGCTTATATTTTCCTAAAGAAGAAAGGTGGCTTCCATCCTCATTACTGAATCCCGGATTTGCTTTAGAATCGTCTTTACTCCATGAATTGGAACCACAGCCATGGCCCACCAGATATTTTTTGGAGATCTTATTATTTTTAAAATCCCAGACAAAAAAGCGCTTTACTCCGGAGTGGAGGCTCATATCTATAAGAATACAGAAATCATTGTTAAGATTCTTTGAATTACAGAATGTCAACGCTTCTCCAACTTTTATTCTCATCCTGGAAAGGTCAGCATCAGGTTTCTTCTCGGCCACCACAGGTATTTCAGCAGTATGGATGATACTGTCTTTTTTTGTCTGCGAACATGAACATAACCAAAGCACAATGAAAAACAGAAAAATATTCTTCATGAATTATTTATAGTGCTGAAAAATTCCGAAATCTGACGGAGTCCAAAGTGCAGCTTTCTGCCCTGCAGCCTTTAAAGCATTATTTGACCATGTATTGCAGGTGTAAAGAAAGCTGTAGGTCCCTTTTGCGTCATAAAAGGCATCATTATCACTATATACAGCGTTTGTAGGAATCAGCATGAAGTTACCGTTCCGATCTCTGTCAAATTTATCTTCTACAAATTTTACCAAATTCTCATACTGGCTTCTGCTGATCATAATCATTTTACAGTCGTCTCCTTCTTTCATTGTATTATAATAAGTACAGTGCATGGCGGAATCACTTAGCCAGAATGCAGCTTTCACAGCGGTTGAAAATTTCAGGTCAGCCCAGGTAGGTGTATCAAGATAGAATCCTTTATCGCCCCAGCCTATTCCGATATACTGATAATCTGTTTTTTTTGATTTTGTATTGGCAAAAGGAATTTTCTGACTCCAGTCCTGAAGATCATTTTTTACAGGCATTACTATATCGGTATGTACTCCGTTGGTATAAATATAAATCGGAACCTCCTTCTTCTGCCCATCATTTTTAGCAGACACCGGAATATAGGGAATGAGTAACCCTAGGATTACATAAATCACTACAATTCCTAAAATAATTCCTACCACTTTCAGGAGATACATTAATATAGTTTTCACAGTCATGTTTTAATAAAATTTAATCTTTAATTTTTAGTAAAAGTATTTGTTTTAATCGAAAAAATGGCTATATTTAGTTACGAAATATTCACAAATATGCGTAAAACTATCAAATCCCAAAAAAGATTTAAAGTAAGAGTAAAAACTGCTCCTAAAAGAATACAAAAAAAACGTTGATTTTCGGTGAGATTCTGATCTCCTGAAAATCAATTTTTCTTTATAGGAAAGGCTTTTCAAGAAACTTATTGATGTAAATCTTTACCTCCTTAAAGCTAAAAATTTAAGGAATGGTCGACTATCAGCTCTGGTTTGGAACTATAAAAAATTCCAAAAGAGGAATTGTCACCACAAGTTCAGAGAAAAATCAGTCAGAAGACCGCTGCAAAAACTCAATATTTCTCTTCAGCCCTGCAAATTTGGTTCTTTTCACGGGAGACTTCCTGAAGATTTCCGAGAAAATTTCCTGGGTAATTTCCTTCCATTCTCCTTTTTTAAAGTTTTTCAAGGCTTCATTGGGTTTGAAACGGCTTTGCTTGTTGGGGGCTGAAAAACGGTTCCACGGGCAAACATCCTGGCAGATGTCACAGCCGAACATCCAGTCTTCCATTTTATCTTTAAAGTAATCCGGAATCTCATTTTTGAGTTCTATGGTTGCATAAGAAATACAACGGCTTCCATCAATAATTTTCTCAGAGACAATAGCGTCTGTAGGACAGGCATCAATACATTTTCTGCAGCTTCCGCAATGGTCTGTGGTTGCATGATCGGCAATGAGCTCCAGATCACATATAATCTCGGCCAGAAAATAAAAAGAACCGCTTTGTTTGGTAATAAGATTGGCATTCTTTCCTACCCAGCCTATTCCTGATTTTTTAGCCCAGGCTCTTTCTAAAACCGGCGCAGAATCTACAAAAACACGGAATCCAAATTCTCCTATTTCTTCCTGAAGTTCAGCCACCATTTCACGGAGAATTTCTTTGATTACTTCATGATAGTCTTCTGCATAGGCATATTTTGAGATCTTGTAATTTTCTAATATTGAAATTTTTTCCTCGGGAAAGTAATTATATGAAAGTGAAATAACAGATTTAGAACCCTCTACCAAAAGCCGGGGATCAAGTCTTTTATCAAAATGATTTTCCATGTACTTCATTTCGCCGTTATAATTATTCTTGAGCCATTTTTCAAGGCGCGGCGCTTCTTCTTCCAGAAATTCAGCTCTGGAAATACCACAGTTCTGAAATCCAAAACTTTTTGCTTTGGATTTTATCAGTTGGGAATATTTTTCAGCGCTTACATTCATAATTTCACACTGCAAAATTAAGATTATTTTATCAATCTACTGATTTCCCTGGAGGTTCACCTGAACTCCTGTTTCTATCCTGCTTCTTTTCTGAAAAATTATGTTTTAATTAGGATTTTTTTCAAAAAAAAATTGCGTAATTTCGTTTCTGATTTAATGTTTAAACCCAACAACTATGTCTTTAATAGAAGTAATACAATCCGGAAACTATGAATTAATTGATGTTCGTGAGCCAATGGAGCTTGAAATGGACGGTAATATAGACGGTGCTAAGAATATTCCCCTAGGTGAAGTAGAAGATAGACAGGGTGAGATTCTATCTATTGAAAAGCCGGTAATCTTGTTCTGCAGAAGCGGAAACAGAAGCGGAAAAGCATTGGATTATCTTAACAATCAAGGATTAAAGGACGGTTATAACGGCGGAGGCTGGGCTGAGCTGAAGGCTGTTCTGGAAGCAAATCAGGGAACTTTTTAAAAGTTCCTTTTTTTATACCATTATTTCTATGAATCTGAAAAATCAATTTGAGCAGCTTTGCTCTCCATTTACAGAAGATCATCAGCTAATCTGTGATCTATGGAATGAGATTGAAACCAAATATTCTGAAAAAGGCAGACATTATCATGACTTGCTTCATCTTGCAAATATGTTTCGAGAGCTTGAAGCGATGAGGGTAAATATCTCAGATTTTACGGCTATTTGTTTTTCAGTATTTTACCATGACATTATCTATGATGCCACTTCAAAGTCTAATGAGGAAAAAAGTGCTGTTAAGGCAGAGAAAAGACTTGCTGAACTCCATCTTGCTAAAGACAAAATTTCATTGATTTCAGAGCAGATTCTTGCCACAAAACTGCACCAGAAGTCTGATTATAAGGATACCAATTATCTTTTAGATGCTGATCTTTCTGTGTTGGGAAAAGATTTTAAAACCTATTCAGAATATACTCAGAATATAAGAAAAGAGTACTCCATTTATCCTGACTTTCTTTACAAACCTGGACGAAAAAAGGTACTCAGGCATTTTCTGGAACTCGAAAGCATCTTTAAAACAAATTATTTTAAGGATAAATATGAGGCTCAGGCAAGGGAAAATATTACTAAGGAACTCCAATTCTTGTAATTGAAAGAAATTATTTTAATTTTTTCCTTTTTACACAAACAAGACACCCATTGAAAAGGTGCCTTATTTAATATTGTGCAGAAAATTTCTGATCAAAAATTTTCTCTGATAAACGTTGCTGCTTTTTCTAACACGAGCTCAGGAACTTCTTTATGCGGTGTATGTCCGATATTAGGAATAATATATTTTTCAGCACTTCCGCTCACCTGAGTAATGGTTTTTTCTACCTGATCCAATGTACCGTATTCATCGGCTTCTCCCTGGATGAACAATAATGGACAAGAAATGTGCTTCAACAGATGTTCAATATTCCATGTTCTGTAGTCTTCACGTGTCCAGGTTTCCGTCCAGGCTCTGAAAAGCATTTCTACTTTATCTCCGTGATACTTCTGTAAACGTTCCGCAAGATTGGTTGTTTTGTAAGCGTCCCAGGCATCATATACTCCTTTTAAAGTTACATCTTCAACAAAAATATGACCTGCTTCACAGATAACGGCTCTAACCCATTCCGGATAAACCGATGCCATAATCAAAGCTATCGTTCCTCCATCACTATGTCCGAATAAAATAACATCCTCAATTTCAGGTTCAATTTCCATCAATAGATCATTCAGCAAATGTGCTTCCTGTTCCATATAATTTATCGGCCTTTTATGAGTAAGCATCGGGTATGATTTTCCATAGCCTAAACGGTCATAGACAAGAACATTACAACCTGTAGACTCAGAAAGCTTCGCTGGAAAATCTCTCCAAAGCTGTACCGAACCTAATGAATCATGCAGAAAAACAATGGTAGGTCTGCCTTCAAACGGATTATTGTGTTCTATATATAATTTTTCACCCTTTACATCAATTATTCTCCCTTCCATTAGATCAATTATATTTTAAAAAACAGGTATTTTCGTTTCTTCAAATTCTTTTAATAAGTGATTGAAAACAGTTTCTACCGGAAGAATTTCATTAATTAAGGCAGAAACCTGACCTATTTCCAGTTCGCCATCTTCCATATCTCCTTCAAACATTCCGCGTTTTGCTCTGGCTCTTCCTAATGAAGCCATTAATGCATCTTTATCTCTTCCGATCTGATAGATATCTTCCAGTTCACTGAAAAATTTATTTTTAACCATTCTTACAGGTGCCAGTTCCTTCAGGGTAAGATGAGTATCTCCTTCCTGGAGTTCTGTGATTTTCTTTTTCCAGTTTTCATGGGCACTTGCTTCTGTAGTGGCAGCAAAACGGGACCCAATCTGTACCCCATCTGCCCCAAGAATCATTGCTGCTTTGATCTGTGAGCCTAAAGCAATGCCTCCTGCAGCAATTAACGGCTTAGAAATATGCTTCTTTACGTTTGGAATAAGACAGAACGTTGTTGTTTCATCTCTTCCATTGTGGCCGCCTGCTTCAAAACCTTCTGCAACGATAGCATCTACTCCTGCATCTTCACATTTTACAGCAAATTTGGTAGAGGAAACTACATGAGCTACTTTTATTCCTTCTTTCTGCAGGGTTTCTGTATAAGTTTTGGGATTACCTGCTGATGTAAATACAATTTTGACTCCTTCTTCAAGAATGATCTGAATGATCTCCTCAATATTAGGGTATAACATCGGTACATTTACTCCAAAAGGTTTATCTGTAGCCTGTTTGCATTTCTGAATATTTTCTCTCAGGATATCAGGATACATACTTCCTGCTCCAATTAAGCCCAAACCACCACAATTGGAAACCGCGGAAGCAAGCCTCCATCCGGAATGCCAGATCATACCTGCCTGGATAATGGGATATTTAATATTAAAAAGGTGTGAAATTCTATTTTGGGTAGCCTCCATATCATGAAGTTTTTTTGCAGCGTTAAAATCTATAAAATTGCTCATGCGTAAAAATACTAAAAACAACGGTTTTCCGGGAAAAATTTGCCAATATTTTCTATCAAAAAAGTTGAAGTTTCAAAGGATTTAGCATAAAAAAAACCTTCAGAAGTTCTGAAGGTTTTCATTTTATTTTGCCATGGATTGTTTCTTCCAGTTTGACTTAAAGCTACAGCTGTCGTAACGTCCGTCAATAGAGATAAAAGTTGTCGGTAACTTAGAGTTGACAAACTTTTCAACCATTTCACTTTTCTTTTTATTCAGTGCCATCTGCTTGATTCTGCTGAAGTCTGTTTCCAGTGTAATCTGGTGAGAAGGAATCACATCTTCCACTTTGATGATTTTGATCTCCTTTCTCTTGTTTTCTTCATCTTCAAAAGCTGTAGTGATGTCTCCTTTGTTCAATCCTGCTAATTCGTAGCTGATTGTTCCCGGAATACTTTCTCTTTCAATCTTATCAGAACCATCTGCTCCAGGAATTATCCCTGCGTTGAATTTTGTTCTTTTATCATCTGAGAATTTAAAGGCAGCATCTTTAAAAGTCATTTTACCATCCACGATAAGACCTCTGATACTGTCTAATTTTGCTTTTGCAGTTTTAAGCTCATCATCAGTAGGTACTCCTTTTAGCAGGATATGCCTTGCATCATACACTTTACCTGATCTTTTCAGCAACTGGATAATGTGGAATCCGAATTCTGATTCAATAGGATCTGAGATATCATTTTCCTGAAGGTTCAGTGCAGCGGCCTCAAATGGCTTCACCATCTGCCCTTTATTAATATTTTTATACAATCCTCCGTTAGCAGCCGATCCTTCATCTTCAGAATAAATTCTAGCCTGGCTCTCAAAAGTTTCCCCTCCAAGAATATCCTGCTTGATCTTTTTCAATCTGTTGATAAGTTCTTGTTTGTGAGCTTCCGTTAATGTAGGATAGATCATAATCTGAGCTAAAGTAACTTCGTCTTTTACCTGTGGCAGCTGTGATTTATACATATTATAAAAGTCAGTTACCTCATTTGGCGTTACATCAGCTTTCTCTGTAACTCTCTGGTATTTTGCCTGTCCGTAATACTGGTCAGTATCTATCTTTTCGATAGCATTTTTCATTTCATAAGCATTTCTGAACTTATAAGCGGCAAGCAATGTTTTTTCATCCGGAAATTGAGAAAGCAACTGACGGTATTTTGCGTTAGCCTGTTCTTTGATTGCTGCAGAACGGTTTTCAATTAAGGTATCTTTTTTTGCTTCGTATACAAGAAGCTTGTTGCTGATAAGGTTTTCCAGGAACTCACATTTGTCTGTGTTGGCAGCTCCCTGCTGTTTCCCATAATTCATTTGCTCAAGTACATCAGATTCCAAAACAATCTCATCCCCGATAACAGCTGCAATACCATCCACCAAATCTCCTTGTTTTAGCTGGGCATTCATCATATTTGAAGAGAATATCATGATGAAAATCCCAAGAAGAAAAGTGATTTTTAGTTTATTTGTCATTTTACTATTTTAACAAGTTGCAAATTTAGAATTCTTAACGAATTTCACTCAATTTTTTATTATAAATATTTCTTAAAAAGACTTATTTACTGCAGTTCAACATCAAAAGTCGTTAATTCTTTGAATTGTCTCAATCTGCTGAACATATCTGCTTCGCTTACTTCCTCTATTCTTTCTGTTCCAAACTTTTCTACAGTGAATGAAGCCATAGCAGATCCTACAATAAGAGCCGATTTCATTGTTTCGAAATCTATTTTCCCTTTTTTGGCAAGATAAGCCGCGAAACCTCCCGCAAATGTATCTCCTGCTCCTGTTGGATCGAAAACATCTTCTAATGGAAGCGCCGGGATAGCAAATACTTTATTGTCATGGAAAAGTAAAGCTCCGTGCTCTCCTTTTTTGATGATCACATACTCTGGTCCCATTGTATGAATCTTTTTAGCCGCTTTTACTAAAGAATACTCTCCAGAAAGCTGTCTTGCTTCTTCATCATTGATGGTAATTACGTCTGTTTTCGCAATCATATCCATTAAGATATCCCATGCAGAATCCATCCAGAAGTTCATGGTATCAAGGATAACCAGTTTCGGACGGTTGTTCATTTTTTCAAGTACTGATAACTGAACTCCAGGGTGTAGGTTTCCAAGTAATAAAATTTCGGCATCCTGCATAGAATCCGGGATTTTCGGATCAAAATTCTCCAGCACATTTACTTCTGTAGCCAAAGTATCTCTTGTGTTCAGATCATTGTGGTATTTTCCAGACCAGAAGAATGTTTTTCCTTCTTTTACGATTTCAATTCCTTCGATGTTTACATCTCTGTCTGTGAACATATCAAGATGTTCTTGTGGAAAGTCTCCTCCTACTACAGAAACAATTCCGGATTTAACGCCTAAAATTGATGAAGTGATTCCGATATACGTGGCTGCACCTCCTAAAATTTTATCCGTTTTACCAAATGGTGTTTCAATTGCATCAAATGCAACACTTCCTACAACTAAAAGTTTCATATATTTTTCAATGTATATTAAAAGTAATTATTTTTTCCATTCAAAAGAGTCCAGCATGTGTTTCATATCATTTTTGATATAGTTCACTGCAGGCGCAAGAGAATCCGGTTTCGGTCTTGTATTAAAGTATAAGTAAGCAGTAACGAAGTGTTTCGTACTGTCTGTAATGTAAAACTGGAGGTTGGAAGCGCTCTGCCCTTTTAGTTCATAGAAGTTCCCATAGACTTTCTTTTCAGGGTATTCAAAGGATTTTGTATCTATAGAACTGGCTTTGATGGTATGCTCATATACCATTTTTTCCGCTTCTTTTATATGGTCTGCAAAGTCGTTTTGTATTGGGTAATAGGTAACGAAAAGCTTCGCCTTCATTTTGGGATAATTCAGATAGAACCAGCAAGGTTTTTTCGCAGGTGCAATAGTAGCAAAGTCCGAATACTCAAAGGTATAGGCACAATCGTTTTCAAACTTTTGGTATTTCGGTACTGGATATTCAAGACGCAGTTCTCCATAGGGTTTGGGTGAAGGGTCTTTTCCACATGAAATTAAAAGCAGTGATACAAAAATAAAAATGACTTTTTTAATCATTTTGCAAAAGTACAAATTAGATTTCAGATTTCAGAAGACAAATTTCAGTCTTTCAGAGAGTTTTGAATGTAATTTTCCAGAGGCTTGGGAAACGATTTTTCGTGAGAGCCTTCAACATCTGTAATCAGGTACTGATTTTCAGTTATAAAATCATTCCATATCTTCTCAGAAGTAACCTCAACATTCAATATCTCAATGCTTAAATTCTTGTGGGTCAGTTTATGGGCAACTGTTTTTGAGCCTGTAATGAATGGTTCCATATCAGAAGTAATGACTGTTGGAAATTCAAATAATTTCTTCCATATGAAATCTTCTGTTCTCTGGCGGATCAGAAACTGGCCGTTTCTGTGAACAAAATAATAGGTCAGGGCAAGATCTTCTGCTTTTACTTTTTTGGTTTTTACGGGATAACCTGAAGTCTTTTGCATAGAAAATGCCAGGCAGTCTTCATTGATGGGACATTCCCCACAAAGTGGATTTTTGGGCTTACAGATCTCTGAACCTATATCCATCATCGCCTGGTTAAAATCTCCCACATTTTCAGGCATCACCAAAGCAGCCAGCTCAGAAAAATAAGTAAAGGCTCTTGAATTTGAAATATCAAAATCGTCTGCAAAAAGACGGCTCAGAACACGATAGAAATTCCCGTCAACAGCAGGCATTTTCCCATCAAAACATATGCTTGAAACGGCTGCGGCTGTATATTTCCCTACTCCTTTCAGTTTTAAAATTTCTTCGTACTGACTGGGAAATACACCCTGATAATCATTCATGATCTGTTGGGCAGCTTTATGGATATTGATCGCTCTGGAATAATAGCCTAATCCTTTCCAATAGAGTAAAACTTCATTTTCTTCAGCTTCTGCCAACATTTTTACATCGGGAAATCTTTTGATGAAATTATTATAATGATTTAATCCCTGATTGATCCTGGTCTGCTGAAATACAATTTCACAGATCCAGATTTTATAGGGATCTTTTGTTTGTCTGAAAGGCAAATCTCTTGCATTATTACCGTACCATCCCAGAATTTTGCTGCCAATGTATAGAAAATCTGAATTTCTGCTATCCTTCTCCAAAAAATTTTGTTTTGCTTTTATGAGATACCTCATGAACGGAGTTTACGAAGTATTTCCATTTGGCAAAGATAAAATTTATTTATCAGCTTTCACAGAATATACAGGAGCTGCTTTTAGCCACTGATAATTAAGGTTTCTGTCTTTCTTTAAAAAACGGTATCCTTCCAGTTTTTTCAGGTAGACATACATAGAATCCGTATTTTTTATCTTTAATTTATATTGGGATAAAAATAACATCGGCATTTCCACGGTGGAATCTCTTACTGTTTTTAATACTTTTCCAGATCTTACTTTGTAAAGGAAGAATGATTTTCCTCGGCCTTTTGAACTGTCTGTCAGCTTTACGTCTGAACTTGCAATTACCAGCTCACTCCCATCAAAACATTCATCCTTACTCATGATATATGCTTTTCCTTCCTGATGCTCATCTGCAAAAAGATCATTTTCGTATTGGCCGGGGCTTTGGTATTTTTTCTCACAGCTTATCAAAAGTACCATCAATATAGCGGGTAAGCTCATGATAAGTTTCTTATTCATATTAAATTTCATAGGTGTTGGTTGAAAAAAAACCGATGTAAAATTGCATCGGTTTTTGTTATATAAAGTACGTTGATGTTACTCCTGAGTATATTCTGCATCCCATTCGTTACCGTCATCTCCTTTGTGTCCGTCAAGTTTAATAACGAAACTCTTTGTAGGGAAATAAGGCGTCATACGGATATCCAGCCATACTCTGTCTTTGTTTACTCTATCCTGCTCAAAACGAACAATTTTGAATTTTTCGATCAACTTGTCCGGTCCTTTGATGTTATCAAGGAAGGTTACGATCTGTCTTCTCAAATCGTCTTCGTTTTTAGCATTCCAGTTTTCAAAAGCTCTTCTGTTCAGGAAGTCAAGAAGTACTTTGGTTACGTAGTCGAATACACGAACTACAGAATACGTCTGAAGACCGATATTGTCTCCTGTAAATAATGTCTTCGCAGAGAAAGCCATAATTTTTCCGTACTCGTTTACCATTGGTACAAGACCCATTTTTTCCAACTGAGAAATTTCACTTTTCTTCAATTCAAATTTTACAGCGTCTACTTCATTGATGTTACCATGCTTTTTACCTGCTGCTACCTGAGACATCAGGGTTTTATGGATTTTTCCTGCTAATGAAGTGGAAGGTGGAAGTTCTACATTTTCTTCTTCTCCTACTTCTTCAGCTTTACCACGTCCTACCAGCCAGTTACACGTCATAATAACGTTACTTCTGTGAAGTTCACCTCCTGTAAGATTGGCTGAGTGGAATAAGTCTACCACGTCATCCGGCTTATCAAGGTTGGCGAAGTCTGTAACCATCATTACCTTGTTTTCGTTACAGATTTTTGCCCATTTCTCGATTACCTTATTGGATCCTAAATATCCTGGTATTGCAAGGATTGAGTAGTTATCTCTAAGGTCAAGACGGTCATAGTAATTTTTAAATTCTTCTGAGATTGCATCAATGAACAAAGGATTGTCCAGATCTGAAACCTGGTCGATGCTTGCGTTTACAATACTTACGTTGTCCACTTTATCCAATTCTGTGTTTTTGTAGAATTGGGCTACTGTTCTGTAGTTGGTTTCCAACATACGAACGGCATCGAGTGTATTTTTTAAGTTTGTCTTTAGGTTTTGGTCGGCCTGTTGTGCTCTACTTTTGCATGTATCGGCCATTTTATCTGCAGATTCGCTACCTTCTAAAAGGTTTACCCAAAGATTGATCTTCTGAAGAAGTTCTTTTCTTTCATCTGCTTTATTACTGTCATTCAGGAAGATTTCTTTTCTTGCCTTTCTTGTTGGGTTCATATTGGCAATACCGTCTACAACGGATTCAACAAAGCCAAATCCTCCCATTTTATTGAGCTCTGCAAGCGGGTTGCCTTTCGGTTGTCCCGAGTGCTGCTGCTGACCCTGCTGCTGGCTTTCTTGTGCCTGTAATTTGCTATCCATGATTTAATGTAAGTCTTTAATTATTTTTCAAGTTCTTGTGCCACTTCTTTCAATACATCTATGAACGCCGCTCTTGTTTGATCGTTCTCCAGCATATTGCGTAGAATTTTATTTGTTTTCAGCTGACGTACGATTTTATTGTACTGCTCCTGCTCCATGCTCAGCTGCTGCAGATAATCTGACTTCTGAGTAAGGCTTTTAGGGGTAAAGTCTCCAAGGTTTTGAAAACGGAATTCTTCTTCTACCATTCCTCCGTCTTCTGTTTCGTGTTGTACCGATATTGAAGGCTGAAAATGTTTGAAAACGTCTTCCACTGTTTTTAATCCTGTTACGATTTCAGGGGTATAAGACTCTTCTGTTGTAAGTTGGCTTACTATCAGTGATTTATTTTCCTGTATTTCCTGAATAGCTTCATTAGCATCTACTTTTACTTCGTTTCCGCCAACACCATAATTAAACATTGCCATATTATTGTTATTTTGAGATTTCTTATTTTGGTTTGGATCTGTCTTTGAGTAATTTACAGATGAATCAAATAAATTACCAATCCAGTGTTTAAATTTAAAAAAAAACTGTAACATAAAAAACTTTACTAAGATTTTTCTTGAACCATCTAAATTTATCTACATTTATTCATCATAAAATCACCATATTACGATATCACTAAGCTATGAAAAAATAAATAAAAAAAATCAAGAAAAAATAAATAAAATTTTTGTTCGCTTTATTCTTATGTAACGTTATCCAATGAATGTTAAAATAAGGATTCCTCAGCTATTACAAAAAATATTCTTTATATTTAATCAAAGTGAACCGTGTCATGAAAGATGTAAAAATAGCGTTTAGAAAACCAATATTTCCAGTTTCAGAAGCATTACAGCAATATTTGGAAAAATATAACAGAACTACCAAGATCAAATTTTTGTATGAAGACCTTCTAAGGTTCAGTGACAGTGTGAGTATTCTGGATAAAGACGGAAAAGATACGTTGTGGCTTGGGGTATTATATCCTGAATTTGAGTTTAAAGAAATAGAGGCCAATTTAAATAAGATTTACACCCTTCTTCATTCTGATGGAGACATTGCTACTTTACCTTATCTGAAAGTGGATACCATTGACTTCTGTACTTTCGGAAACTCTAAACCTTTCCGGATTCGGGTGAGAAATGTACTGAATGATAATTATACTTATTTTTATATTAAACAGGCCGATGCTTCCCGAATATTTGGACTGGAGCTTGAAGATCTGCTTTCTCCCAACCGAATCAACTTTCTGGTGTACAAAAATACTTTGATTGAAGAGCATATTCTGGGAATTCCCGGAGATGTTTTTATTGAGAAACATTTGTTTAACTGTACAGAACTGGAAAAAGCTCAGATTTCCAAGGAGTTTGTAAAATTCAATGAGCGGTGCCTCATCGGACTTCTTGGGGACATGCGTTCTTATAACTATGTTGTGATTCCCATACATGATTTCGACCAGGTTATTTACAGAATCCGTCCCATCGATTTTGATCAGCAAACTTATGAGGGGAATCTGAAAGTCTATCTTCCGCAGTATTTCAAAGAAAACAGTCAAATGGTCACTATGGTCCTGGAAAAATTGAAGCCAAGTTCTATAGAGCAGTACCGTAAGGAAGTACGTTCACAAATCGTAAAAAGAGTGACAAGCAGCCAAAACAGATTCGATGAACTTATTTCTATTATGAAAAAAGACAATATTGCACCGGAAGCCAATGTTACAGAACTAAAGACCGCTTTACAAAAACTCACTTATGATGTCAAATTCAAGTATTGTAAAACAATGGGAGACATTATAGAAACCGGAATAAAATTTGTTCTCCGGAATTATAAGAAAGAATATTAAAAAAGAGAATCCGCCCCAACCAATGTGAGACGGATTCTTTCTTCTCTAACAATTTTCAGGTAAAATTACCAGATTTTTATTCTGTCCTGAGGAGCTTTATATAGTTTGTCTCCCGGTTTGATATCAAATGCTTTGATGAATGAATCCTGATTTACCAGTGGTCCAAAGGCTCTGAACATGCCCGGAGAGTGCGGATCTGTTTTCACCTGGTTGATCATATACTGATCGGTAGCTTTTGTTCTCCACACAGTTGCCCAGCTCATAAAGAATCTCTGATCCTGAGTGAATCCGCTGATTTTTCCTGGATTTCCTTTATCCTTTAAATACATCTGCAGCGCGTCATAAGCCACCGCTACTCCGCCTAAGTCACCGATGTTTTCACCACTTGTAAATTTACCGTTTACAAAGCTTCCCTTTACAGGCTCATAAGCGCTGTACTGAGCTGCCAACTGACCTACTTTTGCATCAAAGTTCTTACGGTCTGTATCACTCCACCAGTTATTAAGGTTACCATCTCCATCGAAACGGGAACCACTGTCATCAAATCCGTGAGAAATTTCGTGTCCGATAACGGCACCAATACCTCCGAAGTTCACTGCTGCATCCGCTTTAGGGTTATAGAAAGGCGGCTGAAGAATTGCTGCAGGGAATACAATTTCATTGTTTGATCCGCTGTAGTACGCATTTACAGTTTGTGGAGACATTCCCCATTCTGTTTTGTCCACAGGTTTTCCTACTTTATCTAAACTTCTCTGATACTGCCATGCAGCTACATTCTGAAGGTTAGAATATAATGTTGCTCCTTCTTTTGGAGATTCTACTTTTAACTGTGTATAATCTTTCCATTTATCAGGGTAAGCAATTTTCACGGTAAATTTGGATAGTTTTTCCTGAGCTTTTACTTTGGTTTCAGGAGACATCCAGTCTATGTTTGCGATGTGGGATTTGAATGATTTTAAAAGGTAATCAATATACGTTTCCATCTGCTTTTTAGCTTCAGGAGTGAAATATTTGTCAACATATAATTTTCCAAAAGCTTCTCCAAGAACACCATTCACAAGGGTAAGCCCTCTTTTGTTCATTGGGCGCTGTTCTTTCTGACCCTGCAAATATTTAGCATAGAAATCAAATCTGATCTGCTCCAGACTGTCATCCAGGTTGCTTGCATTTCCGTTGATGATATGGTATTTCAAATAATCTTTCAGTAAGGGAAGGTTTTTCTGGGTAATGAACTGATCCATATTCTGGTAGTATTTCAGTTCCCCAATGATCACTCTGTCAGTATTTACTCCGGCATCTTTCAAATATTTTGCCAGATCTACATTTTTCACAAGACCTGATAATTCAGATACATTTTTAGGGTTGTATCTTAAATTAGCATCTCTGTTTTGCTCAAGAGTCAATAAATAGTTGGCAAGCTGTTTTTCAAAGTCTACCACATTCTGCGCAGCCTGTGGAGAATTTTTATATCCTAAAACTCCGAATAGCTTTCCAACGTATGCCTGATATTCTGCCAGTGTTTTGGTGTTTGCTTCGTTTACTTTCTGATAATAATCTCTTCCCAATCCCAGATCCGGACCCCCAAGATAAACTGCATTCATGTTGGAATTCTTCATATCAGCGCCCACTCTCCATCCGTAGAAAGAATTGTCTCCTAATTTTGTTGCTTCCAAAAGGTATTTCTGAAGATCATTCAGCGTCTTAATGGCGTCTACTTTGGCAAGATCAGCCTTAATAGGAGCCAGACCTTCTGCATTTCTCTTATTGGTATCCATAAAAGAGGCATACAGATTCTGAATCTTCTGCCCTTCTGATCCGGCTGAATATGATTCTGTAAGGATTTTGTTTAATATATCTAATGAAGCATCATCCACGTTTTCTCTCAAAGCATTGAAAGAGCCCCAGTTTGCTTTATCGGAAGGAATCTGAGTCGTTTTCACCCAATTTCCGTTGACATAGCTAAAAAAGTCATCCTGTGGACGGACACTGGTATCCATATACGATAAATTGATTCCCTCTTCTTTTGCTTCTTCTTTTACCGGTTCAGCCACTTTTGCTGCAGCTTCTGTTTTATTCTCTGTCCCTGCAGTCTTTGCAGCACCACACGAATTAAGAAATACAATACCTGAAAGGGCAAGTATTCCAATATTTAGCTTTTTCATTAAAGATTATTTTTGATTTTACACAAACTTATCAAATATACAAACTTTAATGATATGTGATGAATGATATTTATATATGGGTAAAAAATTGAAGATTTGGATTAAAAATTTAAAGTTTAAGGTTCAAGGTTTGAAGTTTGAAGTTTGAAGTTTGAAGTTTGAAGTTATTATGTATACAACCACCCCGTCAAAAATTCTTTGAATTTTTGACACCCCTCCGAGGGAGGGGAATGATGGAAGCCGTTATTATAAAATTTGCTACCTTCGATTACTTATTACTTATTACTTATTACCTAATCTTTATCACCTATTATCTGCCACCTATCATCTGCTACCTAAAAAAATAACCGCCCATTGCTGAGCGGTTGTTATTTTTACCAGATTTTGATTCTTTCCTCTGGAGTTTTGTATAATTTGTCTCCTTTTTTCACATCGAATGCTTTGTAGAAGGCATCAACGTTGATGAGCGGACCAAAACTTCTGAAGTATCCCGGAGAATGCGGGTCAGTTTTCACCTGATTTACCATATATTTCTCACTAGATAATGTTCTCCAAACGGTTGCCCAGCTTAGGAAGAATCTCTGATCCTGAGAGAATCCACTGATTTTTCCTGGGTTTCCTTTGTCTTTTAAATACATCTGAAGAGCATCATAAGCAATATTTACTCCCCCTAAGTCAGCGATATTTTCACCGTTGGTGAAAGTACCATTTACAAAAGTTCCTTTTACCGGCTCGTATTTGTCATACTGAGAAGCAAGAGCTTTTGTAGCTTTTTCAAAGTTCGCTTTATCTTCCGGAGTCCACCAGTCTACTAAGTTACCATCAGCATCGAACTGTGCTCCTGAATCATCAAATCCGTGGCTCATTTCGTGACCGATAACTGCACCGATACCTCCGAAGTTTACAGCAGCATCAGCTTTAGGGTTAAAGAATGGCGGTTGAAGGATAGCAGCAGGGAATACAATCTCGTTGTTTACCGGGTTGTAATACGCATTTACAGTCTGTGGAGTCATTCCCCATTCTGTTTTATCCACTGGCTTACCAATTTTAGCTAAGTCTTTGTTGTACTGCCATTCACCAATGTTCTGAAGGTTTTTATACAGGTTTCCACCTTTAGCTTCAGAAACGATATTTAATTTTGAATAGTCTTTCCATTTGTCCGGATAAGCAACTTTTACCGTAAACTTATTCAGTTTCTGCATTGCTTTTTCCTTAGTTGTAGAAGACATCCAGGCTAAGTTGTTGATGTGAACTGCGAAGCTCTTCTTTAAATAGTCGATCAATTCTACCATCTGAGCTTTAGCTTCAGCAGGGAAATATTTTTCAACATATAATTTTCCGAAAGCTTCTCCTAGAGACCCGTTGATCAACTCAAAACCTCTTTTGTTAAGAGCTCTTTGCTCCTGTTGTCCTCTAAGGTATTTTCCATAGAAAGCAAATTTCATGTTTCCTAAGTTTTCACTTAAGTAAGAAGCACTTCCGTGGATCATGTGGAATTTCAGATAATCTTTGATTACAGAAAGATTCTGAGCATTCACTAATTTATCGAAGTTTTTATAGAATCCTAATTCACCGATAATTACTTTGTCAGAATTTACTCCAACTTTTTTAAGATATCCTGGAAGATCAATATTTTTTACCAAAGCAGAAAGTTCAGCCATCGTCTTAGGATTGTACTGAAGTGTGTTATCACGGCTCTGCTCATTTGTCAGATAAGTCTGTGCGATGCTTTTTTCATAATTTACGATACCTTTTGCGGCTTCATCAGCATTTTTGTACCCTAATTCTTTCAGCATTGAAGCTACATATTTCTGATATTCAGCAATCGCTTCTGTATTTTTCTCGTTTACTTTCTGATAGTAATCTCTTCCTAAACCTAAAGAAGCATTTCCTAAGTAAACCGCGTTCATTTTAGAATCTTTAAGGTCTGCATCTACTCCCCATCCGTAAAAAACATTTTCTCCTTCTTTCGTTACAGAAGTAAGGTAGTTCTGAAGATCAGCCATATTTTTAATAGCATCAATCTTATTCAGATTTTCCTGGATAGGTTTGATTCCGTCTGCATTTCTCTTCTCCATGTTCATGTAAGTAGCATACAGATCCTGGATTTTTTTACCTTCACTTCCGTCAGCAAATTTATCTTTCAGAAGAGAGTTCAGGATTGTCATGGAATTGTTATCCGTATCCTCAGCCAGTTTGTTGAAACTTCCCCAAGTTGGTTTATCAGATGGAATTTTGGCAGTTTTCATCCAAGTTCCACTCACGTAGTTATAAAAATCATCCTGAGGACGCACCGAAGTGTCCATCAAGCTAAGGTCTAAACCTTTGTCTGTATTGTTCACTGCTATTTTCGCAGCTTTAGCTTGTGCGCTCATAGTAGTTTGAGTGCAGATCCCTGCTATTAAAAACAAAGAAAGCGTTATTTTTTTCATTATGATAACAATTTTTAGAATATGTATGATTTATTTCGTATTTGTTACTTTTTATGAAAACAAATTTAAACAAATAACATTACAGCATGATAATAATTTATAAAAGCTGGAAGCTGGGAGGAGGAAGCTGGAAGTTATAAAATCATACCATAACTTCCAGCTTCCCCACTTCTTAAGAAGTTGCTATCTCTTTTACATTCCCGGTTCTTTTCAGGAATCCCCAGGACTGCATTTCGCCTTTCAATGCTTTTCTTAAACTTTTAAATAAAACAATATACATCAGCCATCTATACCCGAATCTCTGTGGAATAATATACAGCAGATTGATTAATTTTTCGCGCTGCATAATGAATGCCACTAAAGCTAATGAGGCATCCACCAAAAGGAAGATCAGATAATAGGTAAATATTTTATCTCCATTTCCGGACAGGATTCCAAAGAACATAATCACGTCTGCCAATGGTGAGAAAAATGGAATAATGTATTGGAATAATAAAATATTCGGCATTGCCCAAAGTCCCAATCCTTTATATTTGGGGTTAAGGAAAGTCTGTCTCTGCTTCCAGAACATCTGCATGATTCCATAGGTCCAGCGGAAACGCTGTTTTAAAAACTGGCTCGCAGTTTCCGGCGCTTCAGTAACGGCAACCGCTCTGTTTTCATTGGCAACAGTATACCCTGCTTTTAAAATTTTAACGGTAATATCACAATCTTCTGCCAAAGTATCGGATGAATAGCCTCCGGCTTCAATAATAACAGCTCTTTTGAATGCCCCGATTGCTCCCGGAATTACGGTAATCGCATTAATATTTGCATAAGCAAGTCTGTCAAAATTCTGACTTGTCGTATATTCTATAGCCTGCCATCTGGTGAGCCAGTTGACTCTGTTTCCTACTTTCACATTGCCTGCTACGGCTGCAATTTTCTCTTCCGGATTTGAGTTCAGAAATCTTGCAATCAGATATTTTACGGCATCCTGCTGCAGTTTGGTATCAGCATCAATGCACACGACATATTCTGCATCCGTTTGTGATATTCCAAAGTTCAGAGCCGTTGCTTTTCCACCGTTACTTTTTGTGAAAATTTTCAAGCTGGGATGATTCGGAAATGCTTCTATTGCTTTTTCATACGTAGAATCCCTGCTTCCGTCATCTACCATAATAATGTTGAAATTCGGATAGGTCTGCTTCAACAGATTATGAAGGGAAGAAACAATATTCACTTCTTCATTATAAGCAGGCACAATAATGGAAACTTTCGGATAAGATTCCAGGACTGGAAATTCGCCAAGTTTTTTCTCTTTCTTCCTTTCTTTAAAAGCCCAGTACGCCATCAGGAATAGTCTGATCAATCCCAATACAATGAAAATAGTAAACAATGCCACCAGAAAATGGCTTATTCCATAAATTACAGTGGCCAGTACAAGGTTGAGCTGCATGATATAATATGACTTTGTTTTCGGAACTTCAGGCATCAGTTCGCTTCTGGTTTTATGCAGAATACTGGTGAGGTTGGTAAAATGATAGCCCTGTTTCTGAAGTGTCGGAATCAGGATTTTTAAAGCTTTTACAGTTTCTTCTCTGGTATCTCCGCCCGCATCATGAAGAAGGATGATATTTCCTCTCTGTAGTTTGAGCCCGGCCATTACACGTTTTACAATTTCATCTGATTTTATTCCCGGCTGCCAGTCTTCAGGATCAATATTTTCCCCAATATCCAGATAGTTCTGCTGTCTTGCCAATGCTACCGGAATAATCTCTTCTGAAGTAGTAGGCTCAGAGTCCGCATTATACGGAGCTCTGAACAGAATTGTACTGTGCCCTGTCACGCATTCTATCAGTAATCTTGTCAGTTTCAGCTCTAGCAAAGCCCTTTCCGGACTTACTTTCGCGACATTTTCATGGGTGAAGGTGTGATTTCCGATCTCGTGTCCTTCTCTGTAAATTCTTTTAACGAGCGGAAGGTTTTTTTCTGCATTTAATCCTACCAAAAAGAATGCTGCCGGAACATGGTATTTGGACAGTACGTCTAATATCTGAGGGGTATATGTTTCGTCCGGACCGTCATCAAAAGTAAGCACCAGTTCTTTTTGGGGAGCACCTCCATATTTTTTTACTTCGTAAGAACTTGGATAGGTAATGTAGTTTTCGTCTGTGATAATTTTTTCTTTAGGATCAATTTCCAGTGCGATTTTTCCATCATGAGGAGTATTCAGAACATCCAATACTTCCCCATCACCAATATAATCCACCATGGTCTGTCCTTTTACATTTTCCAGGGTTTTTAAATTCAGTTTGGAAAGGCCGGCAAACGTGAGGTCTTTATCATAGAAATTCCAGACTCTGCTGTCTTCACTTCCCAGTCTCCAAAGTGCTGTTCCTGCCAATGGATATTCTGAGGAAAAGCGCATCGTATTGAAAATAGAAGCCGCATCATTGAAAAACACTGTGTGGGTGAGATTTTTAGAATCGGTATAGGAATAGTTTAAATTAAAAGTATTGTCATTAAAATCAATTATTGCTTTACTGGCACTGGCTTTGGTAATGGCCTGCATATAGGTAACAGAAGTGTTGTCATCTTTATTGGAACTCCAATCATAACCATACGCTCCCAAGCCCAGAATGATTTTTTGCGGAGAGGTTTGTTTTACGATTTTTCCGGTCTGTTCTTCGATCCATTTTTGAGAAGAAACGGGTCCTGCATCACTTCCCGCAGAATATTCATCGTAAGCCATCAGTACAAAATAATCTACATAGGGATTCAATCTCGGGATGTTGTAATCATCATTATCTGTCATGATATCCATTGTCACCAGCAGCTGGTTTTTTCTGAAAGTTTCTGAAAGCTCTTTCATAAAGGCAATCAGGTTTTCATCAGAATCCAGGTTCATATCCTCAAAGTCAATATTAATTCCTTTGAAATGATATTTTTTACACTGCTGGGTAATTTTTTGGATCAGATGTGATCTTTTCTGCGGATCATTAAGAACTTTTACCAGTCCTTCTGAATGGAATTCCTGATCAGAGTTGTTGCTCAGCATCGGCATTGCGGCAACTCCGGTTCTTTTAATCACCTTGTACCCTTCCGGATCCACATTGGTTTTCAGATCTCCAGTTTTCGGATCAAGGAAAAACCATTCCGGGAAAACCAGGTTAACGTGTCTGATATTTCGTTTCAGAGACATCAGAGACTGAGGATCCCATGCTACATAGAATGCAGACCGGATTCCACCTGGAAACTGAGCCCAGTTTCTGTTCTGATTTTGATATCTTTCTGCTCTTGCCTTCTGAATTTTGTCGAGATTGGTATGGATTGTCTTTTCTGAGATAAAGCTTCTGAAACCTTTATATTCTTTGGAAATTTTATTCTCCTGAAGATAGGGTTTACTGGCAGTAATTACAGCTTTATAATCTTCTTTAAAAGGAATTTTAGGACTTCTGTCCAGGGTCATCATCAGCCCCAAAGCAAGCAAAAGCAGTATTCCTAAAAAGATAAAAATACGGCTTCCCCACTGTACACTTTTCCAGCGTTTCTTGCTGTTGGTCTGAAAAATCTGTTTGGAATTTTCCACGATTTTGAAATTTATTGAATGGCTCTCAAAAAGTGTGAAAAACTCTACTGAAATTAATTAAAAAAAAATTAAAAAGAAGAAAGATATCTAACTGTTAATAAGTAAACTTACAAGATCCTGAATCACCTTTTGGGAAACGAAATTCATAAAGTCTACTCTTTCCAGATGCGGCATGTATAATTTAAAGGTTTCTGCTTTGTCATTAATCCTTATCGTATAGTAAACCGTTCCTATATCTTTACCGTCTTCTCCTTTCCCCGGGCCGGCCACGCCGGTTGTAGAAAGAGAAATATGGGTTTCAAATAATTTCTGACAGCCTTTTGCCATTTCCTGAGCTACCTCTTCACTTACCACAGTAAACTGATCTACGGTTTCTTTAGAGACATTTAAAATTTTAATCTTTTTCTCTGTGGCATAAGGTACTATTCCGCCAAGGAAATATTTTGAACTGCCGGAAACTGAAGTGATCATTTTTGCAAGTTCACCTCCGGTACAGCTTTCTGCGGTGGAAATCGTCAGATTTCTTTCGGTAAGCATTTCTGCAAGTATATTTTCTATTTTATCCTCAGATACAGCGATTACGTGGCCTTCTACTAAAGGAAGTAATTTCTGAATTTCTTCTTCTGTTCTTTGTTTCAGCTGTTCTTCATTCTCACCGGAAGCCGTCAGACGAAGTTTCACACGGGTTCCTACCGGAAGATAAGACAGTGCAATATTTTCCGGAAGCGCCAGTTCCCAGTCTTCAATGGTATCTGCAAGGATACTCTCAGGAATTCCGACTACGGAAACAATCCTGGTATGGATATAATGAAGGCTGAACCTTTGCTGTAGATAGGGAATAATCTGGTCTTTGATAAGTGGTTTTACCTCGTAAGGAACACCGGGAAGGCTGTAACACAGTTTTTCATCCAGCTCCATCATCATGCACGGAGCTGTACCATAATGATTCTGAAAAACAATAGATTTTGTTGGGACAAAAGCCTGTTCTTTATTTCTTTCAAGAATATCTGCCCTTCCTCTTCTCTCCATATATCCTTTAAGGTGATTGAATGTCACCTCATCCAGAGCAATTTCATCATTAAAATACTCTGCAAGTGCCTTTTTGGTTTTATCATCTCTGGTAGGTCCAAGTCCTCCTGTTGTAATGACTAAATCACCAGTTTCAAAAGCAACATTCAAAGCCTCTTTAATGGTTTCAATTTCGTCTGAGATGGTAAGAATCTGAGTAACTTTTATTCCTATGTTTTTAAGTTCGGTCGCAATAAAGTTAGAATTAGTATCTACCGTATTTCCAGAAAGGATTTCGTCACCGATGGTGATCAGAACAGCTTTTTCCATATGTTTTTTGTTGAAAAAAATTCTCTGCAAATGACGGAAAATTCTGTGGCTGGAGCAATATAAATTGATTTTTTCTATTTTTGAAGGAAATATTTAAAACTACAATTAAGAATTATGTCTAAATATGATGATGCTTCATGGCATTATGGTGGTGATTTTCCTGAGGGTCTTCCTCAGAAAAACGGAGCAACGCATACAGGAATGTTCCTGAACTGGTGCATTCAGAATAATCTGATTTCTGATGAACTGAAAGAAGATGGCGAAGAGGAAATTGAAAAATTAAAACGCAGAGAAATCACGGGTGCAGAATTCATTATGGATTCCTGCGACGGCAAATTTTCTGAATATGACCTGAATGAGCTGGGAAATCTTTTTGCAAAGGACTATTATGCAGATGATACCGATTTCGGAAACAGATACAGCTCATTTGCTGATGATTATGTGAATATTTTTGATGCGAAAGCAGAGGAAAGTGACTACGAATACGAAACCTTCTACCACATTGAGGACACCTACGAAAACTATGACCTGATGAAACTGGTTATTGATCACCGTTTTGAGGAATGGAAAGAGTATATTAATAACTAAAGAGCGAAAGGGCAAATTTGCACATCATTTTGCCCTTTTACTTTTTTACTGATTATGTTTTACCCAGATCAGTTCATCGGTATTATAGCCGATTTTTTTTGCTTTCTGAAGGAAACGCTGGCGGATGCTTTCAGGAATGTTAGGAGTACGGGAAAGAATCCATAAATATTTTAAACTGCTTCCAGCCACCAGAGCATATTGATAGTCTTCATCAATATCTATAACGTTATAACCGGCCCAGATGGGTTTAAAAAATGAAACTTTCAGACGGGCTTCTTTCGGATCTTTTACAAATTTTGCTTCCCCGATAGATTCGTTCCATACTTTTTTAACGTAATCGTATCCTTTATTTCTTACCTGAACTGTTCCATCCGGATTCAATGAATATTCTGCAGTGACATTATCCATATTTTTTTCGAACCTGTAATCAAAACGGGCTATCTCGTACCATCTGCCAAGGTATTTTTTAAGATCAAAATTCTTTACCGCAGTGGCACCTCTGGGAATTCTTACAGAATATGAGTTGAAAATAATAAGCCCCAATGCTCCCAACGAAACGGGAAGTATAATTTTATGAATGGTTTTCATGACGGGAATATTTTTGTGTGGTTCTTATAAAAACGTCAAAAATAATGCCTTAAAGCTGTTAAGGAACAATAAATTCTATGAAAATACTTTCAGAAAATTATCTTTAAAACTTCCTGAAACCTCAATTTCTGTGTTGTCAGACAGCATTACCGTTCCGCTTTTATGGTAGGATTTCACAAACCCTGTATTGATAATATGGGAACGGTGAACTCTCACAAACGGGTTTTCCAGCAGGTCATCGAAATGTTTTAAAAAGCGGCACACCATCTTCTTTGAACCATCGGTAAGATAGACCTGTGTAAAATTTCCATCTGCCTGAAGTCTTACGATGTCCTCTGTCTTTACAACATCAAATCCCTGCAGGGTAGGAAGAATCAGCTGCTGTTTTTCAGGTTTTAATTTCAGGTTTTCAAGCAGAATCTTATTCCGGTTGAGCTCTTCTTTTTTCTCAAGACTTTCTACTACTTTATTCACCGCAAGAATCAGCTCCTGAATATCAATAGGTTTTAAAATATAATAACTTGCCGATTTGTTTAAAGCCTGTAATGAATACTGTGAAAATGCAGTAATGAAAATGGTTTCGTAGGAAAATTCTTTGGTAGCTTCCAATACGTCAAAGGCATTTCCAAAAGGCATTTCTACATCCAGGAATACCAGCTGAGGCTGCTGTTCAGCAATCAACGGGACCGCTTCTTTAATATTTTCAGCTTCGCCAAGAATCTCCACCTGCGGACAGTATTTGGTAAGATAGCTTCGTAAAACTTCTCTTGCTATGAGTTCATCGTCTACAATTACGGCTTTTATTTTCATTACATCAGATTTTAGGTGGCAGGTAATAGATTCCAGATGCAAATTAGGAATATTTAACCAACTCTACAATCTGCGCATATAACTTCCATGCTATTCTTTTTTCCAGTTCCAGGCATATTTAACGATCAATATTGTGATTACGCATTCTACCATTGCCAGAAAAGTATAAAACAAGTACCAGTCCGAGAAGGAAGTAATACCAATAAACAGCATAACCAGCGTGAAAAATATACCAAAGATGATGTTAAGTATCCTGTTTGTTATCGGTTTTAGTACCAGAGAAAGAAATACCATCACAGCAGGAATAGCCAGCACCACTGAAGCAAGAAATAATTTCGGCGGGGAATCTAATAAATTGGTTCCCTCCACAAGTCCACGGGTTTTCCCCGGAGTATAAAGCTCGAAATAATCACCGTATAAATAGCACAGCGTCACCGACGTCCAAAGGCCAGCCAATATGATCTTTGTATTAACTTTAATATCTTCAAATTTTGTAGAATTGTTCATGGCTTATATTTTAATTTTGATTTACTTTTTTATTTCGTATTCCAACCAACAGCAGCCACAAACAGGTTCCTATTTCTCCTATTGTTGCCGGTAACGTGATATAATTTGATAGGGTATAGTCTGAAAAATGAGAAAAAACAGTTCTTCCAAAAACGTTGAGCAGATATCCAAAACAACCCATCATTAAGAAAATTCCTAAAATCTTGGGTAAAAAACCAGATTTACAGACCAAATATCCAAAAGGGAGAAGCCATAATCCCCAAAAGACCTGTGCCATTAAAAGTCCTTTGTTATAATTGCTCAGCAGGAGCATCATCTGGGCTTGAAGCTGCTTTACATCGAATACTTTCAAATAATTGGCGCCTTCAATTATGGTAAGCACTGAAAATTTGCTTTGGAGATTGATGAATGAAATGGGTACACTGATAAGGGCAAGAATAACCATCATTTTTGCATAGGTTCCATTTACCTCTTTCAACAGTTGATAGAGTGCTAAAGGGAGTAAAGTAAAAGCACTATAGCAGATCATACTGCCGGCAATACTCAGTCTGAACAATTGTACTGAGGAAGAAATATTTTGAAAAGTCAATGCAGGATTTTCCCAGACGATCAGCTTAGATGGAACGTACATTAAACTGAAAAATCCGGTTAGCACAACAACGAGATAAAGAAATCCCGCGAGTCTGGCTGTTTTTCTGTGGGTATTCATTTTGGGTTATGTTTTTGTCTATTAAGACAATTTCTGTTTCAAAATGGTTACAGAATTTTTCAGGTGGCGGGTAACAGATATAAGTTAAGAGGTATTAGAAACACAAAATCCCCGGGTGTTTGCAGGACTTTGAGACAACTTAATGCATTCTCAAATTGGAAGAAAAAATAGAGTAAATCAATCTGAATTCAACTTAGCTCAGATTGATTTGAAGGGTCACCAACACTCCACTGCTATTTTCCTTATCTTTTACAGAGCAGGTAATATCTTTCTTATACAGATCGTTCAGAAGCTGGATTCTTTCCAGTGTATTTTTCATTCCTCTGCCCTCTCTTGTCTTTTGATGCTGGGTTTTCTGCTTTTTACTTTCTTCAATGCCTATTCCGTTGTCTTCAATAAGAATTTTAAGGTGTGATTCACTTTTATCAAAGCTTAATTTTAAAAATCCTTTTTCAGATCTGTAGCGGAGTCCATGCCAGACTGCATTTTCCAGAAACGGCTGTATAAGCATTCCCGGAACTTGCAGGTTTTGCATATTCAGGCTTTCATCTACATCAATTTCATAATCGAACTTATCTGCAAAACGTGTTTTTTCTAAAGCAAGATAATTTTGAAGAAGATCAAGCTCCTGCTGGAAAGGAATAAAATCTTCGGCAGAGTTTTCCATTACGCCGCGCATCAGCTTGGAGAATTTTGTCAGATACTGATTGGCTTCCAGCTCATTATTGGTGGCTATAAAGTGGTTGACACTATTTAAACTGTTAAAAATAAAATGTGGATTCATCTCTCTGCGCAATGACTGAAGAGCAATTTTTTTATTCTTTGTCTGAACTTTTTTGAGTGTTCTGAAAATAAAAATAATCAATCCCGTCAACAGAATTAGAGCTCCGATCAGACTATAGTTGAATACATTTTTCTTGCGGATAAGCTCGTCTTTCAATTCTCTTTCTTTTTCCAGCTGAGAAATCCGTTGTTCCGTATCTTCAAGAATTTTATTGTCTACAAGGCTTCTGTCCTTGGAAACCAGGTTGGGAAGTTTTCCCAAAAAGTCTCTGTACAATTGAACGGAGGCATCTATATTTCCTGAAATAGCATAAAGGCTATCCAGTTTTTTTACACTTTTCTGCGCTTCTAATGTATGACCTTTGTCCAAAGCAATTCCATAGGCATTTTTCAAAAGATCTACTGCCTCTTTCGGATCATTCTTTTTAATATAAATATCTGCCAGTTCCTGAATCTGATTGACTTTCTCCTGCGAGTTTTCTTTTACAAAATCTTCTTTCAGTACTTTCTTTTTGGCTTCAATAGCCTTTTCAAAGTTCTTGTTTTCAACATAAAGATCTGCAAGCTTCTGATTGATGGCTAATGCCTGTTGAGGTGCTTCTTTTTTGGAAATTTTATAAGCGGTATTCAGGTTTTCTTCGGCACTGGAAACATCTTTCTGCTTTAGATTGACATCAGCCAGCTGACTGTAGCTTTCCGCAAGATCGCCCTGTTCGTTTTCTTTTTTACTCAGATTGATATTACTCTGAATAGCTTCAGCTTTCAGTTCAGGCGTAGGAGAAGAGAGTCTTGTGACGTCATTAGAGTTGACCGCCTTACTTTTTTCACTATACCCCATTTTTGCCGCTCTGCCATAGTTACTGATAGCAGGCGTTATTTTATTCTGCTTTTCCTGTGACTGGGCCAATCTTCGGGTTGCTTTTTCAATATTGGGCTTGTCATTCAGTTTTTCATACAGATTTTTAGCTTTAGTATAATATTCTTCACTCTTCGAAAAATTCCCGCTGTTAAAAAAGGTTTCTCCAATATTATAATAAGAATCTGCCTGGGCAGGTTCATTTTTTGTATCCATTGCTTTTTTCAGCTTCTTCGTTTCCACCTGCACATCTTCTACAGCAGCACTGCTGTTAGTAGTCGTCTGGGAAGATATTGTATTTCCCCAAAACATCAGTAGAAAGGTGGTAAGAAGTGTAAGCATTTTCATAAAACAAAGATATACATATATATAGTGTACTCAAAAACTATTCACCAAGTGAAGTTTCCCTTTCACCAAGTTTACTCTTTGATACTGTGAGCGTAAAGCTAAGTTTGGGACAGAATAATTAAAATTAAAAATCATGAAAAAACTAACTCTCTCTTTTTTCTTCATTACTGTAACTTTTTTAAGTCTTTCAAAGGCACAGGTCGGAGGAAACCAGATCTACAAAGACAGAAATAATACCGACTATTCCACTTCCAGAAATTTACCTGAATTCATCAATATTAATAACTATTCTGCTACCGATTCTACACTGATTGTCACTGTAAAAGTATTGATGAACAAAACGGCAGACCGCTATAAACTTACTCTGGGCTTGAATGAAGAAGCGGCCACTCCCAAAATTGCCATTGAACATATCAACAGAAGGATTAATGGTTTTATAAAAAGGATATCATCAATGGGTATCAAAGACGATGATATTTTTGTGGACTTTATCTCTCAGACGAAAATCTATGATTACAACATCAATAAAGACTCACAGACTGCCGTCCAGAAAATGGATGGTTTCGAAACCAAGAAAAATATCATTATCACAGTAAACAAGCATTCAATGATAGAAAAACTGATCTCTGAAGCTTCAGACTTCCAGATTTATGATATTATTAAAGTGGATTACATCAACAATGATATTGATAAAATCCAGGAAGATCTTCTCAAGGAGGCTTACGCTGTTTTTGACAAAAAGAAGGAAAATTATTTTAACCTGTTTAAAAAGGAAATTATGGGAAACCCCACAGCTTCTTCAGGCTTTACTTATGTTTTTCCTAAAAACCAATATCAGAATTATGCAGCCTTTGAAAGTGCCAATATTACCTATGGATATGATACCAGATATGTCAAAAAGGAGGAGCGAAAATCAAAGACCTTTTACTATGACGGAACAGATTATACCGGCTTTGATAAGGTTATTAATAACTCCGATCCTGAAGTAGGTATACAATATATTATGAACCTCAGCGTAAAGTATGATCTGAAGAAAAATAAAGAGAAGTAATTCATTTCTCAAGGCTCACCAAGTGAAAGCTCCATTTCACCAAGTCTCCCGAATTCCGGTTTCTGATCTGTGTAATTTTACATCAGAATTAAAAATTTAAAAACAGGAAATTATGAAATTGAAACATTTTTTATTAATCGGAATTTTAACTCTTGGAAGCTTTGTTAATGCTCAGACACAAGAAATAAAGAAAAATGCAATTGAAGTAACGGGCGTTGCTGAAATGGAAGTAGAACCGGATGAAATCATCTTCAGCATCGGAATAAAAGCAGATAACAAAAATGATCTGGCTGATAATGAGAAGAAGTTATTTGAAACCTTAAAGAATGCTGGAGTAAAGAACGAAGACATTAAGTTCAAATCAATGTATCAGAATATATATTCTAAAACGGCTAAGTTTACTAAAAGCTATCAGTTTAAAGCCAGCACAAAATCAAGCCTGAGTAAAATCTTTGAAGACCTGAACCAAAAATGGGTAAGCAGCCTGAACATCGCAGAGGTAAAGAGTACTAAAATTGCAGATTTCAGAAAAGCGGTAAAGATTAATGCTTTGAAAGCCGCTAAAGAAAAAGCAGATTATTTGTTGGAAAGCATGGGTAAAAAGACAGGAAATGCTCTTGAAATCGTAGAAATAGAAGATTATACGAGCGACATGATCATGCCCGTTGCTTACAAAGGAAGAGCAAGCAATATACAGATGGAAATGGCTGAGGCTCCGGTAGATTATTCTTTTGATAATATTGAAAATATCAAGCTGAAATACAGCATTAAAACACGATACGAAATCCTTTAAACAACAGATGTAAAAAGACAGTTCCTTTAGGAGCTGTTTTTTTATTTTCCTCCAGCCAAAACTTCACCAAGTCAAAAGGCTGCTTCACCAAGTTTCCCGATTTCCAGCCTTAAATAGGGATAATTTTACTTCAGGAATTCAATATAACCCATAAAAAATAAAAATATGACAACTTTAAAAATCTTAGCACTTGCAGCAGGTACAGCTTTTTTAAGCTCCGGTAATATTCCGGACAACCGCTCTATAAATAATACTGACAATAATTTACCAGAACAAAAAATATCATTGATTCCGGTAAGATCAGACTTAAAAGACAATAAAATTCAGGTCGCTCTTTTACTGGATACTTCCAACAGTATGGACGGATTGATTGATCAGGCAAAATCCAGACTGTGGAATATTGTGAATACTTTGACCACTTTAAAGTACAACGGAAAAGCACCCCAGATTGAAATTGCCCTGTATGAATATGGTAACGACGGAATTCGTGATGAAAATTATATCCGCCAGGTTGCTCCTCTTACTCAGGATCTTGATCTTATTTCTGAAAAATTATTCGCCTTAAGAACTAATGGCGGTAGTGAGTATTGCGGAGCTGTGATCCGTGATGCTTCTGCCAACCTGAACTGGGACAGCAATGATAAAAGTATGAAACTGATTTATATTGCAGGAAATGAAGCATTCAATCAGGGGAAAATAAATTATAAGGATGTTGTTTCAAAAACAAAGGATAAAAATATTTATACCAACACCATTTTCTGTGGAAGCCGGGAAGAAGGAATCCAGACGTTCTGGCAAAACGGAGCATCTTTGGGAGGCGGAAAATATTTTAATATAGACAGTGACAGAAAAGTAATCTATATAGAAACACCTTACGACATCAGAATTTCCGAATGCAATGCAAAGCTGAACGATACTTACATCTATTATGGAAACCATGGTTCTGAATACAGACTAAAGCAGATCATGCAGGATAAAAACGCTGAATCACAGTCAGCATCCAACTTAGTGGAAAGGGCTGTTGCCAAATCTAAAAAGAATGCTTACAAAAATGACCACTGGGATCTGGTGGATAAGGCCGAAAAGGATGCCGGATTTATTGCCAATGTAAAAGAAAGTGAACTTCCTGCCGAGCTGAAGGGAAAAAGCAAAAAAGAAATTCAAAAAACCATTACGGCAAAGTCTGCCGCTCGTGATAAAATTCAGAAAGAAATTGAAGAGCTTTCCAAAAAGCGCCAAGCCTATATAGACGGAGAAATGAAGAAAAGAGGCACTGATGATTCTGACGATCTTGGAAAAGCCATTGAGAGTTCTATTGTTGAACTGGCTAAAAAAAATGGGTATAGTTTGTAGTTTAAAAGCGGGTTTTACCCGCTTTTATATGTTATTAAATACGTGTAAACCACCCCGTCAAAATATTCTTTGAATTTTCGCCACCCCTCCAGAGGAAGGGAATTAAGCATCTGCAATTGGAGTATTTGTTGGAGTATCTATTTATTACATTTTTTCCAAGTAATTTAACCAGGATTCCTACAGAATGATGCAATTGAAACGCCGGTTTATTCAGGCAGTTTGTCATTCCGTAGGAGTCTAAACAGTTTTTATGGATAGATTCAAAATCGAAGGTTTTCAGAAACTTAATTTTACTTCTAAAATATTTAGTAGTAGCCTAATAACTTAAGTGTTTAAAGATTTGTAGATTTTGCGGCTATAAAAATCCCGTATTATCTTCCAAATTTAAAATACCTTGACAACGGATGTTTCTTATTTTTCATAAACAGAGAAGCCATTTTCATCCCTGTTACTGAAAAGGTAATTCCGTTTCCTCCAAAACCTAATACAAAATAGGAGTTTCTCAATTTTTTATGTTCTCCGATATAAGGCAGACCATCTTTTGTCTCTCCAAAAGCTCCTGCCCAAACAAAATCTGGATAAAAATGGTAATCAGGCTTTATTTTCTTCAGACTTTTAAGAATTTCTTTTTCTTTTTTATTAAGGAGAGCATCTCGTTTTTCAGCGTTATAAAAGTCTTCGTCACCTCCTCCGATAAGCATTCTCCCATCATCGGTAGTCCGCATGTAGAGATAAGGATCATCGGTATTCCAGACCAACGTACTGCCGATATTTTTAAACCTGTCTTTGTCTATTTCAGAAACCACGGCATAGGTACTTTTCAGATTCACAAAGTTTTCTTTCAGTAAATTTTTACTTTCATAACCAATGCAGTAAATGATCTTTTTTGCTTTGATTTGATAGCCACTGTTTACCGTAACCAGATTAAAACCTTTATGCTCCTCCACTTTTACCATTTCGGTTTTATCAAATATCTTTAATCCTTTTTTTACATTGTGCATAAAAAGCTCATGAGCAAACTGAAAAGCATCAATGCTGGCTCCCTGTTTGGATAATATTCCACCATAGGTATTTTCAAATTCAAATTTTTCCAGAATCTGTTCTCCTTCCAGCCATTGTACTTCAAATCCGTTTTCTTTTCTCACTTCATATTCTTTCTTCAGCCATTCTGCGTCTTTCTTTTTAGAAGCAAAATACAGGGATTTTTTTCGTTTAAAACCTGCATTGGATTTGATCATTTTTGAAAGCTTTTCTAATGTATCAATGGCATCACTACAGGCATTATAACTTGAAACAGCGCCTTTCTCCCCTATTTTTTCTATCAGTTCATAAAGAGGAACGTCTATTTCGTACTGCAGCATTGAAGTTGTAGCAGAAGTACTTCCATTGCAAAGTTCTCTTTTATCAATAAGGATTGTACTGTACCCGTCTTCTATCATCTGATGGGCAATCAGGCTTCCTGTAATACCACCTCCCACAATGAGAACATCGCATTTTTCATTTGATTTTAAAGAAGGATAAGATGCTAGCAGTCCGTTTTTTAAAAGCCAGAAAGGTTCATTTGATTTGAGATCCATATTGATATTTTATACTAAAAGTAACAATATTTATACCTTTTTTAACAATTTCCTGTCAAATTATGGTGTAATTATTGTTATTCTTTTAAACTCAACCACCATAAAATATTTATTATGATAACAATTATTCCAGAAGCCCCGGAAAATGTTGCAGCATTCAATGCAACGGGAGAAGTAACGAAAGAGGATTTTGAAAGACTGGTAATTCCGCGCGTAAAAGAGAAGGTAGAGCAATTCGGTGAGCTGAATTATTTATTGTATTTGGATACCGATCTGGATAATTTTACCATGGGAGCATGGCTTGAAGATCTGCTGTTAGGATTGAAAAATCTTACCAACTGGAATCGGTCAGCCATTGTTACAGACAAAGAAGGTATACGAGATTTTACCAGCATTTTCAGTGTTCTGATGCCGGGAGAGTTTAAATCTTTCCCTAAAGAAAATTTATACAATGCCCTCTATTGGTGCAAAAATGGAGATGAGGTAGAGGCATAAAACTCATTTTATACAAAAGAGCCTGTTTCTGATTGAAACAGGCTCTTTTTTTATTCAATAGGTCATTTAATCTTATTTATCACAAGATACGCATTCTGCGGCTACTTCCTTTTCATTTTGAGCTCCGGAACCATACAGGTACATGTATCTAATACTTATAATCACTCCTATAAAAGTCATTCCTACCCCTACCAACGATGGATAGCTGAATGAATAACCATATTCCAGAGGAATTCCTCCAAGGAAAGCTCCCATTGCATTGGCAATATTAAAACCTGCCTGCATAAAAGCAGCGGCCATCATTTCGCTTTTTGGAGCAGCTTTCATCATCATAATATTGATGGGTGATGCAATAGACATAGATAAAGCGCCACACATAAAAGTCAGTATAAGAGCAATATTCTGATGTTCAGCAAGCAGGAAAACGCCTCCTAAAGAAATCATCATCAGGAAAATGAGAAGGGCACAGGTTTTTTCAGGTCCCAATTTATCTGAAACAACCCCTCCTACCAGGTTTCCAACTACCATCCCGGCTCCGGCAAGAACCATGACATAGGCCATTTGGCTGCTCTTGATTCCTGCAACAACAGTCATCAAAGGTGTAATATAACTCAGCCATGTGAAAAGACCTCCAAATCCAATCGCTGTAATGGCAAGTACCAGCCACGACTGTTTATTTTTAAGGAATTTCAACTCTTCCATGAAGTGGGTATTTTGGTTGGATTCCATTGCAGGAAGCCACAGTTTCAAAAATAATATGGCAAAAAGACCAATAACCGCTACAATAGCAAAGTACAGTCTCCAATGGAATGTATGTCCGATGTAAGTGACCAGAGGAACCATGGCCAGGTTGGCGACCGTAAGCCCTGTAAACATCATCGATATATAAAATGCCTCTTTCCCTTTTCCTGCCATTTTTGAAGCGACCACCGTTCCTACTCCGAAAAATGCTCCGTGAGGAAGCCCAGACAGAAAACGGATAATCAGCATACTGTTATAATCAGGAGCAATAGCAGAAAGCCCGTTAAATATCGTAAAAAGGATCATAAAAGCTATCAGAACTTTCTTCGGTGGGAATTTCACCGAGTACCCGATTAGAATTGGTGCGCCGATAACGACTCCCATGGCATAAGCAGAAATTAAATGTCCGGCCTGCGGGATCGTGATCTGTAATGTTTTTGCAATATCCGGCAATAGCCCCATTACGGTAAATTCCGTGGTTCCTATTCCCAAACCACCGATGGCCAGTGGTATTATTCTTTTATCAATCTTCATTGTATCTAAATCTTTTTTCTGAATTAATTTCTTTTAAATTAAAAATATCCGAGTGTCTTCTTTTTCAAAGTGCAAAATTCGAAAGAAAGTTTGAATTTCACTCCTCTTTGAATGATAAAAATTTGCTCCGTATTAACCTTTTTGTTTAATTTTATATTCAGAAACAATCAAATGAGAACAAGATGAAAATCCAGAAGGAAATTATTGAATTTGAAAAAGGGAAATCATTCAAACTATTTGCCCCTTCCCTGAAAAATTGTTTTTTCTGGCATTATCACCCGGAAATAGAATTGGTATATGTAGAAGCCGTAAACGGAATCCGGCATGTAGGAAAAGATATTTCGGGATTTACAGACAGTGATCTTTTACTGATCGGATCTAATGTTCCCCACCTTAATTTTGATTATGGAATTCAGACCGAATGCAGACAGCTGGTACTGCAGATGCGGGAAAGCTTCCTTCAGGATATTATTCTTCCTGTTCCTGAATTTGAAAATATTAAAGATCTTTTGGAACGTTCATATCTTGGGTTATCCTTTTCCGGAGAAACAAAAAATACAGTGGTTGAAAAACTACAGATCATTAAAGATAAAAACTCCTTTGAATCTTTGGTAGGATTAATTGAAATTCTACAGATCCTCGCCAATTCAAAAGAAGTAAAGGAACTCAACAAAGAAGACACCAGAATTAAATGGTTTTTGAATGATAAAATCAGAATGGGAACCATCTACGACTATATTCACGAAAATTACGACAAGAAACCCAATGTCAATGAAATTGCCAAAATTGTAAGTCTGAGCACGCCTGCTTTCTGCCGTTATTTTAAAAAACAGACCAATATGACCTTTACAGATTTTGTTAATAATTACAGGATAAATCAGGCTAAAATATTTTTGTTGAAAGATTATTCGGTGACTGAAGTTTGTTTTCAGGTAGGTTTTGAAAGTCTCTCATACTTTAATAAACTATTCAAACAGCATACTGGAGAAACGCCTTCTGAATTTAAGAAAAAACATTTTAAGCCGATTGAAATCAATGGCCGGATTGGGGTGATTACAAAGGAGACAGCGTGTAATAAATAGGATCAATTTGCAGGGTGTACAAAAATATTCACAGCTTTAGGTTTCGGCTAAAGCCGGATGATTTTTAATTCTATAATAAGCGACTAAAGTCCGCTTCTATTGATATTTAAATGAAACGTTATATTTTAACCACCCCGTCAAAAATTCTTTGAATTTTCGCCACCCCTCCGGAGGAGGGGAATTATGGAGACCGTTATTACTAATGGAGGCCATTCATTTCCCTAATCCCTGCAACCTAACATCTACAGCCTAAACAAAACAAAAACCGCTCATTGCTGAACGGTTTATATTTTAATGAATATGTTTTTCTGCGTGGTAAGAACTTCTTACAAGAGGAGAACTTTCAACGTGTCTGAAACCTAAGCTTCTGGCAAAATCTCCGAACTCATCAAATTCTTCAGGAGTGATGAATTTTTTTACAGGAAGATGCTTTTTAGTCGGTTGCAGATACTGGCCAAGAGTAATAACATCTACATTCGCATTTCTGATATCCTCAATCGTTTGGAAAACCTCATCTCTGGTTTCACCTAGTCCAAGCATTACGCCTGTTTTGGTTCTTCTTTGGCCGGCTTCTTTCAGATATCTTAATACTTCAAGGCTTCTTTCATATTTTGCCTGGATTCTCACTTCTCTGGTCAGACGTTTTACTGTTTCCATGTTGTGAGAGATTACTTCCGGAGCTACTTCTACCAGTCTGTCAAGATGTTTTGTGATACCCTGGAAATCCGGAATCAGGGTTTCCATAGTTGTTCCCGGAGAGATTCTTCTTACAGCATTTACTGTTTCTCCCCAAAGAATAGATCCCATATCTTTCAGATCATCACGGTCTACAGATGTAAGAACGGCATGTTTGATCTTCATTAATTTGATTGATCTTGCCACTTTTTCAGGCTCATCCCAGTTTACATCCAGTGGTTTTCCTGTTTTAACGCCACAGAATCCACAGCTTCTTGTACAGATATTTCCTAAAATCATGAAAGTAGCTGTACCTTCACCCCAACATTCTCCCATGTTCGGGCAGCTTCCGCTTTGGCAAATAGTATTTAATTTATATTTATCAACCAAAGTTCTCAGCTCTCTGTAATTCTTTCCGGTAGGAAGTTTTACGCGGATCCATTTTGGTTTTTGAACGGTAGTGTCTTGAACTGAATTTTCCATTTCTAAAATTGAAGTTCAAAGTTAAGGAATTTTTAATGGAAACCATCAACCAGAAATATTGATGAAACTTATAATTCAAAATTTCATGTACATTTAGGTTTTCAAAATTCTTTATGAGAAAAATAGTATTTCTTTTTTGTCTGGCAGCCGGCACATTCTGTCTTGCTCAAAAACAATTTCAGCCAGCGGGTTCTACCCTCCTTGAAATGGCAGACGGAGATCTTGATGGGGATAAAATTCCTGAAAAGGTAATCATCTACACAACAAAAGACGAAGGTGAGCTGGGAAAAATCCGTGAAATTCAAATCCTGAAAAAAGTCAACGAACAATGGACAATTCTTGAAAAATCAAAAAACGCCGTTATGGAAAGCAGCGCCGGAGGTATGATGGGAGATCCTTACAGGGAAACTAAAATAGAAAAAGGAATTCTGATCATTTCTCAGAATGGCGGAAGCAGCTGGAAATGGGATGTTACAGACAAATATAGATTTCAGAACGGACATTTTGAACTCATTGGCACCTCCTCCACTTCAGGAAGACCGGGAGATTACTGGAAGGATATTGATTTCAATCTTTCAACAGGACAGCTGAACTATTCAAAAGAAGTGGAAAACACTGCTGAATATGGTAAATCCTTAAAGGAAACCTATATTAAAAAGGGATTGAAGATCAATCTGCAAAACAGAAATCAGGAAAAACAACAAAAAATAATCCTTCCGAAAACAAAAGAAGAAGTTTATTTTTAAATTAAATTGTAAGATTTATGTTTTGGCTAAAGCCGATTTTGAATTTTTTTTTCAGTAAACGCTAAAGCCCGCTTCTATTGAATATTATTATTTAACTTAATTATCGTCAAACTCATTATTTTTCAACAATTCGGCTAAGACTTTTTTAGCACGCATGACCCGTACTTTGGTATTGGCAACGGAAATCCCCAGCTCTTCAGCAATTTCTTTGATGCTTTTTTCTTCAAAAAACCTCAATTTGATAATATCCTGATAGTTGGCATCCAGGGATTCTATGGTTTTGATGATCTTCTTCTGTTCTTCTTCAGAAATAAGGAGCTCTTCCGGAGATTTTGCATATTGATTTTTAACCTCATCAAGATTTTCAACGGCATCTTCGTTGTCACGGTTCTTTTTTCTCCAGAAATCGATAACGGTATTCTGTGCAATAGTGAGAATCCAGGTTTTAAACTGAAAATGAGGATCGAACATATCGAGTTTTGACAATACTTTTGAGAAAACATTTACGGTAATTTCATCGGCATCGTTTTCATCCCTCACCTTTTTCATTACAAAAGAGAAAACATCCACCCAAAAAACATTGATGAGTTTAGTCTGGGCCTTCTGGTCTTTATCCTTGGCCTTCTGTATGAGCAGGAATAGCTGTTCGTCGTTCATTAATAACAAATATAGCGTATTTGGGGCATAATTGCAAAAGGGAAAACAGTGAGCTTGCAAAGTTACCACCAAAGCATTTTCAGGTTTTTATCAATTTGCTTATTTGCTGGTTCTCCTTTTTCTCTTCCTTCTGAATTTACTATCTTTGCTTCTTAAAATTTTAAAGTTAACAATCAATGAATTCCTTTATAGAAGAACTGAAATGGCGTGGTCTGTTTGCCGATATGATGCCAGGAACCGATGAACAACTGAATAAAGAGGTAACTACTGCATATATTGGTTTTGATCCTACTGCCGATTCTTTACATATCGGAAGTCTTATCCAGATAAAAATTTTAGCTCACTTCCAGCAGCATGGCCACAAACCTATTGCCTTGGTAGGAGGTGCTACAGGAATGATTGGTGACCCTTCAGGGAAATCGGCTGAAAGAAATCTTCTTGATGAGGAAACTCTTTTACACTATGTTGACTGTTTAAAGAACCAGCTTTCAAAATTTTTAAATTTTGACGGAAACGAACCCAATAAAGCTGAATTGGTGAACAACTATGACTGGATGAAGAATATTTCTTTCCTTGATTTTGCTAAAAATGTAGGGAAAAATATCACAGTCAACTATATGATGGCTAAAGATTCTGTAAAGAAAAGACTTTCCGGAGACGCAGGTGTTGACGGAATGAGTTTTACAGAGTTCACCTACCAGTTAATTCAGGGATATGATTTCCTTCACTTATACCAAAATAACAATGTAAAGCTACAGATGGGAGGTTCTGACCAGTGGGGAAATATCACTACAGGAACAGAACTGATCCGTAGAAAAGCTCAGGGTGAAGCATTTGCATTAACGGTTCCTTTGATTACAAAAGCTGATGGCTCTAAATTCGGAAAATCTGAAAGCGGAGAAAACTATTGGCTGGATAAAAAGAAAACATCTCCTTACAAATTCTACCAGTTCTGGCTGAATGCTACGGATGATGATGCTGAAAGATTCATTAAGTTCTATACTTTCCTTGGAAAAGAAGAAATTGAAGCTTTAATCGAAGAGCATAAAACAGCGGCACACGAAAGAAAACTTCAAAAGAAACTTGCTGAAGAGGTAACGGTTTGGGTACATGGAAGAGAAGAATATGAAAAAGCACTGAAAGCTTCTGAAATTCTTTTCGGACGTTCCACTGCTAAAGATCTGGTAAGCCTTGATGAGGAAATATTTCTTGAAGTTTTTGACGGAGTTCCTCAGAAAGAAATTGCTAAAACTGATGTTTTAGGAGTGAATATTATTGATCTTCTTTCTGAAAAATCAGGATTCCTAAAATCTAAAAGCGAAGCTCAAAGAGAAATTAAAGGAAATGCAATTTCTGTCAACAAGCAAAAAGTAAATGATACTTTTACAGCTAATGAAACTGACCTTATTGACGGTAAATTCCTATTGCTCCAAAAAGGTAAGAAAAGCTACTTTATTGTTAAGGTAGGTTAATCTTAAATACCATAAAAAACAGGCGCTGAGATGAATCTCAGCGCCTGTTTTACGTCCTAAAAATTTGATATTAAAATGTATAGCTTGTAGAAGCTGATAAATACTGTCCGCTGGAAGTTCCTTCCTTTTTCAGTTCTCCGTCTACCCAGATCTGAACCTTCAAAGTAGCAGAAGCATCCGGTCCGATAGCATTTACTGCAACATTAGCACTGTATGCCCCCGGTTCTGATGTTACTTCAGGGCTGCTCCACGTTGATCCGCTAAGACTTGATGCTGTAGTAGGGTTACCGTCAATTCCGTACACCGCTACATCAATATTACTTCCCGAAGATGCGATGGCTTTAAAAACCACTTTATGGCTTTTTCCTGCTCCATTCACATTGTTGTCATCGTCATCATTACTGCATGAAGCTGTAAATCCAATAAGCATTACGGCTATTACTGCAACAAATGCACCTCTTAACAGCTGATTCATTCTCATTTTTTTCATAATCTTTTTGTTTAAATTTTAGTTACTATATTAAATATTCTATGATTCATGATTTGATGTTTGCAAAGCTATGAGCATCATTTATCTCTATCAATCCTGAAAAATCAGTAATTTTTTCTACCTAAATTCAGGTATTTTTTATGCTATTTTTTTTAATTAAATTGAACGTTTAAAAAAATATTTTTCAGAATTGATCCATAATGAAGAGATTACTTGTCCTATTAAGCCTATTTTTATTTTTTAAATTGCAATCCCAGCAAATCATTCCGCTTAATGAGAAATCTTATATAGACAGCTTGCAGAGTATTACAAAGGGAAATTTTCCCGATACTTCAAAAGCAACAGCTTCTTTCCTTTTATCAAATTATTATAGAAACAGTGATTCTGTTTTGAGTAAAAAATATCTTGCAAATGGAAAAATACTGGCCCGAAGCAACCCTTTCTTTTCAGCAAAATATTATTATTACGAAGGGCAGTATAACCTGGACAGGAACAAAAGGAAAGCGGGTATATCTTATCAGCAGGCTATCAAATCTTTATCTGAATTTAAAAGTGAAGAATCCGATTTTTTTCAGGCACTGGCCTGGTACAGCTACGGGGTTTCTCAAAAGGATAAGGAAGGATATATCCCTTTGGTTAAGATAATGCTTGAAAAAAGTATTCCTCTGGTTGAAAAATATAAAAACAGCAGAAATTTAGGTTTCTTATACACTCAGCTTGCAGTGATTCTTACTTACAATGCCCAGTTTAAAAAAGCTGAAGATTACAACAACAAAGCATTGAAAATCCTTGAAAAACAATATCCGGAATCCGCTGAATTATTTTTCACTTATCTCAATTCTGCCAACAATTTCTGCTATCAGGCGAATGGAGATGAAGCTGAAAAGTTTTTACATAAAGCAGAAAAGCTCATTCGCCCTTATCCGGAATCTTCCTCCAATGCATTTTATTATTACAGTAAAACACTTTTTTATATTACCCGGCAAAAAAATGAAGAAGCACTCCCGGTGATTGAAAAAGGGATCTTTTATGCAAAAAAATTCAATCAAAATCTTCTGGCTCAGATGTTTTATTTCAATAAGTATGATATTTTAAAGAAACTTAAAAGATATAAGGAAGCCAAAACTACTTTGGAGGATGTTTTAACGGAAAAGTCCTTAGCTATTGATCTTAACAACAGGAAAACTTTTTATAAGCAGCTTTCTTTGCTCAATGAAGAAACAGGAAATACCAGAGAAGCACTTCTATGGGAACAGAAATATTCTAAACTTAATGACAGCCTGAACACCGAGAATGTGAAGCTTGAAATCAACAAACTTGAATCTAAGTTCAATGCTGCTGAAAAAGAAAGGAAAATAGCGACTTTAAATGCTGAAAAAAACCAAAAGGATCTGGAGGTAAACAAGAAGAACTCTTATCTATGGGGAATGGGTCTTGTTTTACTGTTAGCATTAAGCCTTCTGGCCTTTCTGTATGTCATTTTCAGAAAAAATAAAAAAATAAACGAACAGAAAATAGAAGATATTAAACAAAAGGAAGAACTATCATTGACCAAAGCTATTCTGGATGGTGAAGAAAGAGAAAGAGAACGTATTGCAAGAGACCTACATGATGGTCTGGGCGGAATGCTTGCAGGGGTTAAAATCAATTTTTCTACATGGTCTTCCACTCATCTCCACCCTGAAAAGGATCAGGAATTTTATAAAATCTTAGGCCAGCTGGACAATTCTGTGAGTGAACTCCGGCATGTAGCCAGAAATTTAATGCCTGAATCATTGCTTAATTTTGGTTTGGAAACAGCCATGCATGATTTGTGTGAATTTTATAGTAGAAAAAACCTGGAAATTGATTTTCAGGCTATAGATATTAGTAAAACATTGCCTTTAAATATTCAGCTTAATATTTACAGAATTGTACAGGAATTATTGGCCAATGCTATAAAACACGCAGAAGCCAGCAGCATCTTGCTTCAATGCTCCCAATCCGGCAAAAATTTTCTGATCACCATTGAAGACAACGGAAAAGGTTTTGATAAAAATATAGAAAACACCACCAAAAGTATGGGACTTCGTAACCTGAAAAACAGGGTCAACTACCTGAAAGGAATAATGGAAATACATTCTGATGATCAGGGAACAGCTATTAACATAGAACTCAACATCCATGGAGAATGAGAAAATAAACATCATCATTGTGGATGATCATCCAATTGTCATCGAAGGTCTTCGAATGATGCTAAACAGCCAGCCTGTTTTTAACGTAGCAGGAAGTTTTACGACTGGTGCAGAAACCATCAATTTTATCCAATCAAAAATGGTGGATATTATTCTCCTTGATATTACACTACCCGATAGCAACGGCACGGAACTCTGCAGAGAAATAAAGAAAATATCCCCGAATACCTCAGTGATCATGTTCAGTAACCGCTCTGAGCGAAGTATAATCATGCAGTCTATACAAAACGGGGCAAGTGGTTATCTTCTCAAGAATACTTCTATTGATGAACTCGTCATATGCATCAAAGGTGCTCTTTCCGGAGATATTGTTTTCTGTAATGAGACAAAACAGATCATCAGCCGTCCTTCTCAGCATGATCTTCCAATGCCGCGGCTTACCAAAAGAGAAAAACAGATTCTGCAGATGGTAGCGCAGGGAAAAACAAGTAATATGATTGCCGAAGAGCTGTTCTTAAGTCCGCTTACTGTAGACACCCACCGTAAGAATCTGCTTCAGAAATTCCATGCCAAGAACTCAACAGAGCTTATTAATATTGCGATACAGCAACAATTGATTGAAAAATAAAAAAACCGCTTTTAGAGCGGTTTTTTGTATATAAATACTGTATTATTTTTATGGTTCTAAGAAACTGTAATCGATAGAAGCAACTAATACTCCTTTCCCTTTTTTCTTAACAGTTCTTGCAACTTCTCCATCTATATAAAGATTGATCGTTAACTCAGAATTATCATCCGGCATTGATGCATTAGCATCAAGATTCAACTGTGCCTGGCTGGAGTTCACAAAGAATTCTCCGCTTGTCCATGGTGAAGTTACCGGTGACTGTGGAGTATTGTATATCGTGTTCTGAGCCGTGCCCACCTGTGTTACAACACTTATAATGTTTCCTCCTGTAGTGGTTTTCACTTCAAACTGAACCACATGATCCTTAAATTCTTCATCGTCATCTTTTTTACAAGAATTAACAACGGTAATTACAGAAAATAATAAAACGAATAAAAAAGAAAGTCTAAGTAAACTTTTTGAATTGTAAAATTGCTTCATTTCTCCAAATAGATTTTTTAATGTTTCAAATATAAGTTTTTTATTAATATAAAAATAATTTTTATGAAAATTTTCCAACAAAGATTTCCAAATAATATCAAATCAACAAAAATAAAAACCAGCCTCTAAAGTCAAAAAATACACTTCAAAGAAACAATCCTTACACATAAAGCATCATCCGGCTAAAGTTCATTGTATGAATAATAAAAGTTAAGATTCTGAATGTAATTTAATTATCTTTGTTCTATGAATTTAGATTATCTAGTAAGGGAACCGGAAAATATTACCTCCAATACCCCTATTCTTTTTATGCTTCATGGCTACGGCAGTAACGAGCAGGATCTTTTCAGCTTCAGGGAAACACTTCCCAATGACTGGATCATTGTAAGTTTCAGAGCTCCACGCGATACTCAGTTTGAAGGATATTCCTGGTATGATATTAATTTCAACGATCCCGAAAATTTTATTGATGTTCCTCAGGCAAAGGAATCTTTAAATGCTGTATTGGAAAGTATGCTTAAGATCATCAACCATTATGGACTTACAGAAAGCAAGGCTCATCTGTGCGGTTTCAGCCAGGGAGGAATCTTGTGCTATGCTTTAGCTTTAAAACATCCTGAATTATTCAATTATGTTGCCTGTCTAAGCAGCTATCCTGAAGATAAAATTCTGGACGGTATTGTAAAAGATAAAAAGAAACTGGAAGGACTTCGTTTCTTCATTTCACATGGTTCCGATGATGCTGTGATTCCACTTGAATGGGGACGAAAAGCAGCTGATCTTCTGTATGATCTCAGCTGTTATTTCACTTTCAGAGAATATATGAGCGGGCATGGCGTTAATCAGAAGAATTATATGGATCTGATGGAATTTTTCTCCAAATAGAAAGAATCATTTTTTAAACATTTTCAACAAACAAATACAATTCATTGTAGTTTATATAAACATTCCAGCTTTTGGAATGTTTTTTTTTATCATAACGATAATTTCACTAAATTCAGTAAATGAAATTTAAGTTGCTTTTACTGGGATTATTTCTAAGCATTTTTATAAATGCCCAAAATTCTTTTGAGTTGATTAATACTAAAAAAGCGGTGATTCCTTTTCAGTTTATCAACAATCTTATCTTCATTCCTATCAATGTCAATGGTGCTGAGCTTACTTTTTTGCTGGATACAGGGGTTTCGGAAACCATACTTTTCAGTCTGGAGAATAAAGAACTCAAATTGAGCAATGTTGAAAAAGTCAAATTTTCCGGTCTTGGGGGAAGTTTAAGTATTGACGGCTTAAAATCTGAACGCAATTTGGGTAAAATAGGAAATGAAATTGTCAATACTTCCATGTCTATCTATATCATTATTGATGAAGAATTTAATATTTCACCTCATGTAGGAATTCCCGTCAATGGAGTTATCGGATATCATTTTTTTAAAGATCATCCTATTTACATTGATTATGCCTCAAAGAAAATAACAGTTTATGAAAATGCTGATCTTCTAAACAAGAAAACCAAAAGATTTGAAGAGTTCCCAATCACAATTGAAAAAGACAAACCTTATCTCTATGCCGGTGTGGAAATGACGAATGAAAAGAAAGATTCTAAACTTCTGATTGACCTTGGAAACAGTGATGCGATCTGGCTCTTCCCTACTCTTATTAAAAATTTTGTCTACAACAGACCCAATATTGATGATTTTCTGGGCCGTGGTTTCAATGGAGATATTTATGGTAAAAGAAGCCGTATTCATAATTTCTATCTTGGAAGGTTTAAATTTGAAAAACCTCTTACTGCTATGCCAGATGAATTTTCTATCCAGCATGTCAAATTAGTGGAAAGCAGAAAAGGTTCAGTGGGAAGCGAAATTATGAGAAGGTTTACTGTAATTTTTGATTATCCCAACCAAAAGCTATATTTGAGAAAAAACAGATATTTTGATGATCCTTTCCATTTTAATATGAGTGGTCTAGATTTCAAACAGGACGGCCTGGAATGGCAGCAGGACAAGATAAATATTGAAACTCAAAAATCAGCTACCGTAGTAAATGAAGTTTATAAAGATGCCTTTCAATATAAATTCAGTCTGAAACCTATATTTTCCATCGCAGGAGTAAGAAAAGATTCTCCCGCTTATAAAGCCGGCTTACAAAAAGATGACAAAATTATAAGCATCAATGGAGAACGAACATCAGATATGACTCTTGAAAAAATTGTAGAACTGATGAAATCAAATGAAGGAAGAAATATCAACATGGTTATTGAAAGGAAAAATCAAAAACTGACGTTGAGTTTCGCTCTGGAGGATCCCATTCCATATCAAGAATAAAAATATGAATACTGAAGAAAGTACCTTAGACAGAATAAGAACCCGGCCAAGATTTAAAATGTTTACTCATCTCACCAAGGAAGAGTACGCTGAAAATCTGAAAAAATATATGGAAGAGCATAAAGATGAGTTTTCAGGCAATATCAATAAGGAAGTTGCTACTATCTGGATAAAAACAGAATACGACAACTACTGGAAGCCCTGCCTTGCATTAAGGATAGAAATGGAAGACGAGCATACGGCAATACGCGGAGTATTTGGTCCCAGTTCGGCGGTATGGACATTCTTCATGTTCCTGTATTTTACTTTTTCTATTCTCTGGATGACTTTCTTCACTATGTATTACGTAGAGAAACAAATAAAAAGCGCTGAATACCCCTGGGCACTAAGCGCTTCTTTTATCATGTTATTTTTTATTCTTCTTACTTATATCGCTGCAAGATTCGGGCAGCATAAAGGGAAAGATGAAATGCTTAAGCTGAGAAAATTTGCTGAAGAATCTACTCTGCAGTTTGAAAAGAAAATTAATTAGACGGAGATTCTACAGGCTTTTCATTCTGAATAGGTGTAGCCATTGCTTTTGCCGTTTTGATAGAATCTGCTACTTTTTCTCTGTTACTTTGTTCTTTCAGCATTTTCGGAACTTCCGGTTCCAGGAGTTTTGTAAGTTCTTCAACGGATATATTGTTGGCATTAGGATCATCTAAAAGCTTTCTCCACGGCTTTCTTCCACCCCATTTATAATCTCCGAATACCATTACTGCCGTACCTTTAGCTTTAGTCGTAGCACCACCAGGATTCAGTATCCAGGTATCTGCATAGGAATACAGCCATTGGGCATCTTTCCTCAATAATCGAAGACATGAGTGTGAAGCAGGATATCCCGGAAGTGTATATTCATGCCATCCGATCCCTCCTATATTGTGAATATTAAAATTATAGGGAAGCTTCCATTCTGTGCTCACTGTGGAAATAGCCAGCTTCTTTTTCCAGTTGGCAAAAGTAAGCCCTCTTGTTGTCTGAGCAGCTTTTTTCCCCATACTTGTAGGTCCCCATTTCACAAGGCTTCCATTGGAATATACCGCAAAAGCCTGTATAGGATAAGAGAAGATAACGAACTTTTTCACTCCGCTTAATACATCTAACTGCATTGGGAATGGCGAATACGCCATCAAAGTTGTATCTATTTTCGCGGGAACCACCAGTGTATCGGCATTCCATTTACTTTTAGAGTCCAGTCTGTTTAAAGCTAAAATAGCAGTACGCTCTTCTACACTGTATTTCTTGCTGTATTCTGCATAGATAGAATCACGCATCTTTTTATCCTTTGGAAGAACAAAAGCATTATAAAAACCATTTTCCTGCATTACAGGTGGAACAGATTCTTTCTTTACCACAGGAACAGAATCTTTCTTTATAGAGTCCTTTTCTACCTCCGGGGTCTCCGAAGCAGACACAGTATCTTTAAAAGTATCGCTTATTTTGTCTATTTCTTTTTTACAGGAAACAAGAAAAACTGCGCATAAACATGCATAAAGAAAGGATTTTTTCACAGATATGTTTTTCATAAATAAATCGGCCATTTAGTTTGGCTACCCAGTACAAATATCAGACCTAAAATTGAATCACAAAAGACATTATCAAAAATACCGTAAAAAAACGGAGGTTTTATCACTGAAAATGAGGAGTTAAAGCTGGAAAGTTTTATAAAAATATAGATTTTAAGGGTGTTTTCAAACGTTGAACAGAAACATTATTCTTCTGTCTGTTCTTTTGTGGCAACCCACTCTAAAGTTCCTTTTTTACCGAAGCGGTAGATGTCCTGATGCCACCTTGCTCCTCCTCTACATCCTGTTTTTAAAAGCTTCTTATCTTTTTCTATAGTCACATCACAAAGGCATGAACAGCTTGAACGGGAATAATCCGGCTCTTTAAGTTTTTCAAAACGTTTGCTTCCAGTATTGTAGAGATAAACATCAAACATCCTGTACACACCCATTCCATCATCAGGAACAGAGAATGCGATATCATCATAGCCGTCAAAGTTATAATCCTCTATAATGCTCTGTCTGACAAAAGAAGGTTTATCAGGAGCGGAAAGCTCTATAGTTGTTGTTTTCCCGTCAGGATAAGTAATGGTAAAATGATTATTATAAAAATGATTAAACGAAAGTAAAGCCCCATGCAGGAGATATTTGCCATTTCCGTCGTACTTTTTTTCATCTTCAACCATTTCCAGCGTAAACTTTCTGTTGTCTTTTCCTCTTGTATAGCTAATGTTTGAAGTCTGATGATGCATGATTTCAAACCTATACACTCCATTTATTTTCCCTTCAATCATTTCATTCCAAATGTAATACTCGATATCCGGCTGTCCATCGTTTCTCCCGTCAGTATCCACTCTAAAACTTTTTACCTGTAAAGGGATGATTTCTTTCTTCCCTGTATACTGCACAAAAGCTCCTTTGCCTTGCGCTCCGTAATAAAGCGTGAGCCTGAACTCTTTTGCTTCTCCTGTAGATTTCAGGGTAAAAGGCTGCGCGAAATACACGTCAGAGATCATGATAATACAGAACAGCAATAATTTTTTCATAGGACTAATTTATATAATCAGATTCACTACAAACCTTACAATCCATAAGAGTACGATCAAAAGCAGTATTGAAAACTGAACTTTATTGACATTTTTATTTCCGAATTTCCATACGAGAATCCGATCTATGATAATCACGAGTAATATGGGAATGAGGCTGAACAGGATATACATTCCGAATAATCCATCAGGAGCCGAGGATCCATTCATCAGGATAATAGAAGCAATCAATCCGGCAATGATCGCGGTGATCCCAATAATAAAAAAGAGCGTCCAGTTTTGAAATTGTTTTTTCATGAATTATAGTATCAGTGATTGGTGAAGGTGAAGTGGAATGAATCTGTAGTAATAAATTTTCTTTTTGACATCCAACTTATGCTTACTAGCTAAAATAGCAATATCCACTCAATATACAAAATCGGAAAAAATACCTGTCAGAATTTATATCTTACTTATTGTCTGTTTTCCAAGTTGATATTTAATAATTTGTTAAAGATGCCATACCCATATTATCTATAATTTTGAGAAAATATCAGTTATCATGTTATACATCATTATGGTAGTTGTACTACAGGCACTTATCACCCTTACTCTGCTGCTGTCTCTTATCAAAAACAGGGAATCTGTACTGAATATGCTGCTATTGTATATCGGAGTGGTCACGCTGGATATGGGATATGAATATTTCATCATCCAAAAATTCGGTTATGAATCTGTACTGTATGAAATTCCGGGAAGTCTTCGCGTTTTTAAAGGGCTTATTTTTCTCTATATCGCTACTCATTTAATTCATGCAAAATGGAGAGATAAGCTTAAATACCTTATCGTTCCGCTAACATTGGTTGTCATCCATCATGCCATTGCACTTTCTGCAAAGATGCTGGGCCTTTCCTGGGCAGATCTGGCTATCAGTTCATACAAATCCTATTTTGTTTATTACAGTTATTATTGGATTGCGTGCCTTGTTTTATGTATTTATTTACTGACAAGATACCGCAAAAACATTACTCATCCTGCAGCCGGCAATTTCCGTTATCTTGTGGGTTATGTATTGTTGGGAGTATTGATATTCTGGGCGGTTTACAAACTGGGATGGGATACTCTGATTTATCAGAAAATCTACAGCCTTCTTTTTCTCTTCCAGTTCGGATGGATTTTGTACGTTTATATTTTAACGTACCAGCACAAACTTCAGGAACAGCAAAATATATCACATTCTTCTGCCCCTAAAGAAACCTATCTGTATAAAGATCTTTCAAAAATAGATTTTGACTCTGTGCAAAGTGCCATTACTTCTTTCTATCAGGAAAGTCATGATTATCTGGATGAGGAATTTACTTTAGATCAGCTCTCGGGCTATCTGAAAATAAGCAAGGCAGATTTAAGCATTACTTTTAATAAACATCTTCATTCCAATTTTCACGAATATACCAACAGAAACCGTATACAGCACTTTAAACAGATCTTATCGGAAGATCCTTCAGCCAGTGTTACAGATCTTGCATTTCAATGTGGTTTTAAATCCAAATCTACTTTTTATAAATATTTTAAAAAGGAATTCGATTGTCTTCCTTCTCAGCTTGTTCATTAGTTACAATTATTTAACATTAGCAACTTATTGATTTACAACACAGTTCACCTCGAACTCAACAGAAGAAGTTGCATAAAATTTAAATGAACCAAAACTTTTGAGGGAGCTGACATCTTTGCACCAAACTTTATAAGGATGTCACGAGAAAGACTTTTTTTAACAAAAACAGCATTTTTTCTTCTTGGGCCTTTGGCCTTTGCACAAACCAGCGTTCACGGAACTGTAGTAGACAGCCAGGGAAACCTTCCCAACGCCCTGGTTTATATTGAAAACAGCGGACAGAAGGTAACTTCCGATACCGATGGTTCTTTTGTTCTTACTCCTATTTATGACGGCAGTTATAAGCTTGTTGTGGAATATAAGGGATATGATAATGTTTATATTCCTTTTACGGTTACCGATAAAAAAGAAGTAGACCTTGGTTTAATTAAATTCGGAGCTAAGTTTAAAGAAAACAATCTTCAGGAAATTGTGGTTACCAGTGTGTATAAAGCATCACAGGCCAGAGCAATTACCATGAAGAAAAACTCCAACACAATTACAGAAGTACTGTCTGCCGATGCCATCGGGAAACTACCGGATCGTAATGCTGCAGATGCCGTACAGCGTATGCAGGGAGTATCTATTGAAAGGGATATGGGTGAAGGACGTTTTGTTGCCGTAAGAGGAACGCCTATACAATGGACCTCTTCCACCCTGAATGGCAACAGAATGCCAAGTGCCAGCGGTGACAATGCCAACCGTGGAGTTCAGATGGATATCTTCCCTTCAGAACTTATTCAGAATGTCCGCTTGTCCAAAGCCCTGACTCCGGATCTTGATGGAGATGCTATTGGCGGAAATGTGGATTTTATCACGAAAACCTCACCCAATAAAGAAACTTTGGCTGTAAGTATGGCTTCCGGATATGTCAACATGTCAAAATCTCCAAGTTACAACACATCTATTGTCTATGGAAATAAAATTACCGATAAGCTGAAATTCATTACCTCAGCAGTGATCTGGGAGCGTTCTACGGCTATTGACCAGATGAGAAATATTTATAACTATGGACTGAAAGATAAAACAGCCTCTTATTCCATCAATCAGCTTCAACTTCGTGATTATCTGGCGAACCGGAGAACGCTGGGATTCAATTTAGGCTTGGATTATGAGATAGACAGCAGAAATAAATTATATGCAAAAGCACTATACAGCCAATATAAAGACGGTCAATCTGTAAGGGAAACCTATTTTAATTTTGACAGTAAAAATGTTCTTCTTCAGGCTCGGCATGCGGATTATCTTACAGACCTTTATTCTATGCAGGTAGGCGGCAATCATCAGGTAGGACAGCGTATGGAGGTGAACTGGTCCTTATCCAAAGCACGCTCTGAGTTTAAATTCAATTCCCCTGACAATCTTGAAGAAGATCAAAGAGGCTACCCTATTATTAATTTCACACAAGCCATGACCTATGGGAATCTTTCTACTGACGGAAGAAAGTATATGGCGATGGATGCTCCGGATGGCATTGGTGATACCGGAAGATATACCCTGCCTTATAACCAACAGTCAATTGCAGCAGATAAACTCAAATTGAATCAGATTATCCTGAGCCAGAACCACAACAGTGAAACCGACCTCAGAGGGCAAATTGATATTAAATATAAAGCTGCTGATAATTTTGAAATTAAATTCGGGAGCAAATACAACAATAAGAACAAGATCGTCAACAGTTCTGTGCTTGTTTGGATGCCAAAATCATCATTGGGGATTCCAGGAACTCCGGTCACTTATCTAAATCAGCTTGAGCGTGAAGCTTTTCAATATAAAGGAGGTTTTATGAACCCTTTGGGCAATCCTTACAATGCGGTAATCATCGATCAGATTACCAATGCGCAGATCGATCAGATGTACAATCCGGGTACACAAAACAGTCTGGGACTGATGCAGGTGAGCGGCAAAGACAGCAATTCGAATATTACAAGTTCCTACAGAGGTACTGAAAATGTATGGGCGGCATATCTGATGGGAACCTGGAAGATTTCGGACCAGCTCCAGATATTGGGAGGTTTCAGAAATGAATATAATGACGTTACCTTCTGGGGCAAAAAAGTAATCTCTGATAAAGACAATAAAACAGAAGACATTAAAGACAATAAAACTTATAATGTAGTGCTTCCTATGGTGAATATGAAATGGAATATCAGCAGTGACCGCATCCTGAGACTGGCCTACACCCGTTCTTTTGCAAGGCCGGATTTCAATGATCTGAACCCCGGAACCATCGTCAATGATATTACCAACACCATCACCCAGGGAAATACCAAACTGGATCCTACGTTTTCAAATAACTTTGATCTTATGTTTGAGAACTATTTCGGAAAACTGGATCTGATAACGGCCGGAGTATTCTATAAAGATATTACCAATCTTATCTATAAAGACCAGTCTGTGGTAGATCTCGCAGGAAGAACTTATACTTTTACAGCTCCTAAAAACCTGGAAGGAGCAAAGCTTTTCGGTTTTGAATTCGGAATATCCAAACGTTTTGAAAATCTGCCCGGATTTTTGAAAAATATTGGTTTTGAAGGGAATTACACCTATATCTCTTCCAAAATGAATATGCCGGTGTACGAAAACGGCAAACAGACCGGAACCATGTCTACCACAATCCCCAATCAGGCAAAACATATTTTCAATACCATTCTGTTCTATGAAACCAGTAAACTCATGATCCGTCTGGCCGGAAATTATAAAGGAAATTATGTAAGCGAAATCAGAGCCGCTGCAGGTGCAGATCATTATCAGTATTTTGATAAAAACTTTACGATAGATCTGTCCACTTCTTACAGTCTTACAAAGAAAGTCCGTCTGTTTATAGAGCTGAACAATATTTTTAATGAACCCAACCGCTATTATATGGGAACAAAAGATCGCGTAGAAAATATTTCTTACTCAGGAATACGGGGGCAGCTGGGATTCAATTTTAATTTTTAATCAAAAGTTTTTATTCATATGAAAAAGTATATGTATGGAGCTGCATTTTGTATGACAGCACTGCTGCAGGCACAGGATAAATGCCAGAATATAAGAATCAATCAACTTCAGATTGTAGGAACTCATAATTCATACGCACAGCCCGCAGACCCTAAAGTGCTGGATCTGGTAACTCCTATCATCAGCGGAATGATGCAGAAATACAACAGGATGATGTCTGAAGAGCAAAAAGCCAAATTTAAAGAGTATCACCCTTACGGAATGGACTTGAAAGAAGGACTGAATTATAATCATCCTGACTTCACAGAACAGCTCAACGCCAATCTTAGAGGCCTGGAAATAGATGTCTATTATGACCCGGAAGGAGGCAGATTCAGCCATCCTGCCACGTATGAAATATTAAAGGCAAAAGGAGTAACAGATCTGGCTTCTTTTAATACAACAGGGATGGATAAGCCTGGTTTTAAAGTATTGCATATGGCAGATATTGATTTCAGAACTCATTATCCAACTTTGAAAGATGCGCTTACCGCTCTTAAAACATGGTCTGATCAACATCCTGATCACACTCCGGTTTTTATGATGATCGAAGCCAAAGATTCAGGTTTCCCGATTCTTGAAAACAGTACAAAAGTCCTGCCTTTTGATAAAAAAGCCTACGATGATCTGGATGGAGAAATTGTAAAATACCTTGGAAAGGACAAGATCATCACTCCAAAAGAAGTTCAGGGTAAATACCCTACACTCAGAGAAGCTGTAACCCACAATAACTGGCCTAAACTGAACGACAGCAAAGGAAAATTCATTTTCATGCTGCTTCCCGGAAGTGCGGGAACTTTATCTTCAAAAAATAATCCTTACCTCATAGGCGGTTCATTAAAGGAAAGAGTCATGTTCCTGAACAGTGAACCTGATGATTCTTTCGCAGGATTTATCCTTCGGGATAACGCCATCGTAAGGCAGAAAGAGATACAGAATCTGGTAAAACAGGGCTTTATGGTCAGAACCAGATCAGATATTGAAACCTACGAAGCAAAAACTAATGATTTTACACGATCTAAGGCAGCATCCAGCAGCGGTGCCCAGGTAATTTCCACCGACTTTTTCCGCCCGGGAAATACTTATGGAACACCTTATTTTGTACAGCCGCCACAAGGGAAAGATTATCTTAACAACCCTTTAAACTCTTCATGTAAATAAATATAAGCCGGTTCTGAACGAACCGGCTTTTTAATTATCATCTGCTCTACCTGAGGGCAAATAATTTTTCGTTTTTATACCAAACCTTCCAACTGTTGAAAAATAGGGATCAATGCTTGTCCTTTTTTAGTAAGATTATATTCTACGTGCAAAGGTTTCTGCCTGATGACTACCCTCTCCAACAAATTCATTTCTTCCAGTTCTCTCAATGCAATGGATAGTGATTGTTTATTAGCCCCTTCTATATCACGCAGCAAACTACTGAAACGTAAAGTTGATTTGGATGCAAGAATGAATATTTCCAGTTTTAACTTACCTGAAAGTGCTTTTAAAAACTTCTGTACAGGGCATATTTCTTCCCCATCAGCAGAGCTGTTATTAGTCAGATTTTTTTGACTCATTGTGTGTTTTTTTTAATATAGTAACTTTGCAAACATAATAGTTATTAATAAATTAATATAATCTTATTCAAACATTTAACAAAAAACATTAAGGAAAGCGCAAAAAACTTTTTAGAAATTTCTCATTAAAAAACATCTGTTTCTGAAATGTTTCTTCCTAATTTGTTCTGATTGTAAGTTTGCATAATTGTATAATTGATTATCAATTATTTTTAATAAAAACTAAAAACCTAGAAACACAAACATGAAAAAAGACCTTTATTTCCAATCCGGGCTGCAATATATTCTATTGTTCCAGCCTATACTCCACCACAAGGCAACATGATCCGACAGACCAGGAATGATCATTTAAACCAAAAAACGGCATTGCTGTAACAACTTACTCATCTGATCTGGATTCCCTATCGTGATTTCATAATGAAAAAGAAATGGTTGTAGTGAATAATCGGTTCTACAAGTTCGATACAATAATTAACAGTTTAATTTTCGACAAACGACCATTTTAAAGTAGATCTACTTTATTATACTTCTTCAATAGTCTATGATTGAGAATCTGCAAATACCGTAGAATTTGAATACAAGTTATTCATAGGATCAAATATTAATCTAAAAAAACATGTGTATGAGAAAAAAAACCTTCTTATCAATCTGGGCTGTATTATGCTCAGCAGCATCCGTTTATGCCTCTCCACGGGGCGACACGGAATGGCATTTTCGTAATTCCCCCATTATTTTGGGAAGTTACATTCCTGTGACGACCTACAATTTTGATCTGGATCCTTTGATTGTAATTTCACAAAATGCGAATGAAAAAGGAGCCGTTGTCATGAGCGGCCAGCTCCACAAACCTGTCACCACCAGTGACATTCTGATTTCCGTAAAATATCAGAATTCCCAGGGAGAATGGATCAGTGCATGGTGTAAAACATTGTATGCCAGTAACCAGTATGATGAAAATCTTAATGCAACATTTGAATTGCCTGCTTCTGTAAACAGTACATACAATTTAAAAGTTGAGCTAGGCTCAGAAACCAACAGCTTCTCCGGCATCACATGGAATAAGGCGGTGAGCCATTACAAATTCGGAGATTATACAGCCACAGCTTGTGAGCTGGATGAAAACGAATACACAATACTTTTCACCCCGAAAAAAAGCGGTACGGTATTGTTTAATCCTAACGGAACTGTTTCTGGTGTAAAAGACAGGGTAAAATCACAGCATTTGACAAAGAAACTTGACGATATTGTTTTATCAGTCAATGCAAATGGTACATTAGATAATACGAATACCAATGCTCCTGTCATCAACATTGAAAATCCTAATAATCTCGGGACGATTGTCAGCTCACAGAAATACATCTACCAGGGCAGTGATACAAGCCCTTTTGAGTTTTCTTATCATGACCCTGTGTATGTATTTGCAGGCAAGTTTTCAAGTTCAGGCTTCTTTATTAACTTCAGTAACTGGTTTTTACCTCCTGAGGAGGGCGGAGAACCCTGGGGTAGAGGATATCTGGATTTTACAAACCCTAATGCTTTAGTTAACAGATATTACAACCTTTACAATTACATCAACGAGAAACTGACCGACATTATTGCGGACCAGGAGCCTGTAGTTATTGTTGTAAGCGAAATAACCGGTTTCAGGGTATATAAATCTACCGGACAGTATATCACTGTAAATGCATTAAGCAATTATAATACAGTGAACGATTTCGGTTACCCTCCTTTATATGACAAACAAAGAGGACCCGGCTCTGAAAATTTTTTCTTAAGCAATACTCCTCAAGCATCATTATATGGTATCGGAGCCATCAGAAACAGAAAAGTGCGTGCTGACTGGAACGGACCGATGAGGCCCCTTTCGGAAGTAGAAGCTGAAATCAAAAAATTCATAAAGTATGTAGGTATTTTTGGAAATACAACAGCATATGATTCAGCAGACTGCTCAAATAACTGCTTCGCAATCAATGCCGGAGCACAGCCTGACAATACAGTAGCAGACTGGACAAAAGCTCCTAACAGCTACATTTTCACAGGTAAAGATAAAGATGGCAATGATGTAGACGGGCTTTATATCCCTGTAAAAAAAGCCTACGAAATGTGGCGAAGCGGCAATTATATGAAAGGAATCGACATACCTTCCGGACCTATAACTGCAGATGTCTTGTGGGAAGATACTATGGGATTGATAAAATCTAAAGAAAATTATACTCTGGACATTATAGGATCAGATGAAAATGCAAAAATAAAAGTACCTGTAAACAAAGTAAAAAAAGGAAATGCGGTTGTTGCTTTTAAGGTAAATGGAGAAGTGTTCTGGTCATGGCATGTCTGGGTAACAGATGACCCAACAAATGGCTCTACCTATAAAAGTTATGATGATGTAAAAAGACAGTTAAGCGACGGAACTGTAGAGACTATTCCTAATTCTGAATGGGGATGGATGGACAGAAACCTTGGTGCAATAGGAAATTCCCTTAATGGAAATGGATGGCACAGAAATGGAGGACTTCTATACCAATGGGGAAGAAAAGATCCTTTCCCTTCTTTAACTTACACTGATACCAGTTTTTATCAGGTTACAGGAAGCTTAGGGAAAGTTGTTTATGATGATGCAATACCAAGATTAAAATTTACCAACAGTCCTTTTAATGATTATAAAAATTTTAATGATCTGAGGTTATTTGTAAATAAATCAGCTGCAAACATAACGGACAATATTAGATCATCGGTTAAAAACCCTTTAAGTCTGATATACGTTAATGATGATAATACCACTACTCCTTCCGTTTATGGAACGATTAGTAATATTCCTTACTATTACAACTGGTTTGGACAGGTGCCGGGATTACAGACTAATGAGTTAAGTAAAGTTAACTTATGGTCAGATAACTCTCAGGGAGTACAGGCAGCCGATATTTCAGTGCCACAGCCCTATAGAAATAAATCATCTTATGACCCTTGTCCTAACGGATGGAGACTACCTTCGGTTTTAGTTGCATCTTCAACCAAAAACGTAAGAATGGATTTTACACCTTTTGGAGCTAAAGTAAACAGTCCATTATCAGCATTGAATGGAGTTCAGTCAAATATTCCTCCAGGATTATCTAATTTAAAAGGATATCTTGCTGGTATAAAAGTATATCCTCAGTATGGTTTCGATATGACGAATGTAGCTGGCAACAATATCGGGATATTCCCGGGAACCGGATGGATTGGAAGAGGAGCCGCTTCAGATGCCAGATATCATACTAAAGCAACATTTACGGATCAGCTTGAAACTTACCTATGGACATCTACAATGACTACTTTTGGTAATTATTCATCATTAGCAAGCTCATTAAGATTAATTCCAGCTGCTGACCAGATCGTCAATAACTACCGACCTGATGCTGCCAATTATCCTAATGTTTATGGTTTGTATAGTTACAGGCCTTCCGATGATTATTCAACCAACAACGCACATGCGTGCAGATGTATTAAAGATCCGTTATTTATAAAAAATAATTATAAATTCGATACGACCTTCTTTACTGAAACTGAAACCTATAAAACAGGATTAGACAACCCTAATACCTATATGCTTACAAAATCTACTGCAGATCAGATCGTTTCGGTACCGGTAAGTAAAGCTTTTTCCGTACAGAGTAATTATTTAGGAAATACTCAGATTCTTAATACAACAAGTTTTAATGACTTAAAAGCAAATATACTTTGGACGGATAATCCAGGTTTAATTACACAATTAACCCTCGACAATACTTCTTCCAAAGAGGCAAATATCAATGTGAAAGTAAATGCAAACCAATCAGGAAATGCTGTACTGACCTTACACAATGGTTCAATAAGCAATCCTGTATACTGGAGCTGGCATATCTGGGTGACCAATACATCCGTAAATTCCTTTACCCATGTAAACGATACCCCTATCACCACTGATAATTATGTAAATTATACCCAATACGGAACTATCCTGAAAACCACTATTATGGATAGGAACATAGGGGCTGTTGAGGCAATGCCAAGTCCATATAACCCAACTATTGTCGCTCAGGTAAATCAGCTCAACGGTTCACAAGGACTACATTATCAATGGGGAAGAAAAGATCCTCTGCCTATATTCAATAATATTAATGGTACTAAATACAATATATTCTTAGGTACTACCAATAATAGTGGTGCTGTAACGTATTCAACTTTTACAGAGGCAAACTATAATTCAAGTAATATTGTAAACTACAATACGTACAAGAGCAGCATTACTGCAACAGATAAAATAGATGTGAGAATAGAAAAAATTCTTGGATATTCCGTTGCAAATCCATTAAAATTAATGATGCCGGTGACTGCATATCCGTATCGTGGAGATAACACGCCTCATTATACTCTTGCTTCAGATTGGTTATTTGATACCCAATATCAGGGATTATATGATGAAAGATGGGGAATAGGTGGTAAAAAGTCTGTATTTGACCCTTGTCCGAATGGATGGAGAATTCCCGAAGTGTTAGGTAAAGGTTCAAACAAAACTTCTCCCTGGAGTCTGAAAAGCAATCCTGAAGCACTCAGAACTATTGACGGTACAGAAGCAGGTTATTACGGAGCGCCTATCTATAGCGTAACAGCACCAAGTTTCTGGGGTAAAACGGTAGGATACTCCTTTACCAACAGTTTATATAATATAGGAAATTATCCAAAGGCCGTTAGCAGAGGAAGCAGAAGTGTAATGTATGCAGGCGCATTAAGTACAGCTGTTGGCGCATCAGGAGGAATATGGTATGCTAATTTGAACGGTGAAATGACAGGAAGATCTACTTATATGTATTTTGATATTTATAGCAGAAACAATGTAAAAAACACCGACGTAGATCCCTTTGCATCTTTGAGCTGCAGATGTGTGAAACAGGAAGATCTTGGAACTCCAAGAGGTCCGCTGCCAGGTATTCCTGTAACACCAAACACAGGTTTTCAGGCCAGAACGGCTTTCAGTAAAACGGTTATCGAGGAAAAAGTAAAAGATGATAAGCTTATTTTATACCCTAATCCTGTAAAAGATATCCTATATATTGAAGCAAAAGATGATAAGGATTATTATTATCAGATTTATAATATGTCCGGACAGCTGATGAAAGAAGGTAAATTTATCAATAAACAAACAGATGTTACTTCATTATTGACCGGAGCTTATCTGGTAAGAATCAACAATTCTGAAACTATTGTAAAAATTATTAAAAAGTAAATTATAAACAATACTTTAAAGCAACGATGGCCGGAATTTCTTCCGGCCATTTTTATTTATGTTTAAATATATAAAAGTAGATAAAGTTTTACCATTTTTGAGGCAGCAATTTTTATCAAGGGAATAAACAAAAAAAAATCTTCTAGAAATAGAAGATTTTTTGCGATCCGGACGGGACTCGAACCCGCGACCTCCGCCGTGACAGGGCGGCATTCTAACCAGCTGAACTACCGGATCA
>NZ_VTRU01000004.1 GCF_008274625.1 Chryseobacterium panacisoli
TACTGAATCTCTCTCGTTTTTCAGTGGGGCAAAGATAGCAACTTATAACAACGCAAAACAACTTTATTTAACATAAATTTTACCTTTACGTAATATTAATCCCTAATCCGCTGGAACGCAGGGAGAAAAATTTTAAACAAATGTTTGGGATTCCGAGTAAGAGAGTTGGAGAGTGGGAGAATTTGAGGGTTTGAGCGTGAAGGGAATCATGGGTAATGGGTAATGGGTAATGAAAGATACATTCTACTATATAGGATGAAAAATAAGTTGGGCTAAAGCCGGAGGAAGGGGGAATGCTTGATGAAAACGGGCTAAAGCCCGTTCCTATTGAATAATATTGGTTTAACCACAGAGGACACGGATTTTCACAGATGATCATGGAGAACTTTTGATGAAAAAGGGTAAAATCATTTCTATTGAACATAATGAGCTTGTTTTTATAATACAAACCCCAGAACACGCAACTCGAACCTCGGAGCTCACAACTCATAATTCATAACTCATAATTTATAATTCGTCTCACCCCTAGCCCTGATAGAAATGGGTACCCCGCAGCTTGTCTTTGAAAGGAATGGGGTTGGATGTGGGAAAGCACGGGCGCGAGGAGTATGAATGGATAGCAGGAAAATGCTCCTGAAAAAGATCATATATATAATAATGTATAGTAAAGGTATACCTATTATATAGTATGAAAGATATTCTATAAAAATAAATTACAAGTAGCAGCCTTCATTTCCTTTCTACAATGGGTATTTCATTCTTATGATTTACCTTTTCAACTACAACAATAGATGTAATAGTGATAAAAAGCGGCTAACATTTTTTTTGATTTCATACATTTGTAGTGCATTCCGGATTCTAAGGAGTGAAATGAGTTTTATATGACAGACAGAAAATATAAGGAAACGGTTCATACTGATAAAAACCACTACGAATATATTACGATAACACATGACGAAAATAACGTCAGAATTTATACTTTGAAAAATGGGTTGAAAGTTTTTCTTGCTCAAAACTTCGATGCTCCGAGGATACAGACTTTTATTCCTGTAAGAACCGGAAGCAATAATGACCCGGCTGATAATACAGGATTGGCCCATTATCTTGAGCATATGATGTTTAAAGGGACTTCACAAATCGGGACTCAAAACTGGGAAAAGGAAAAAGTACTTCTGGACCAGATCTCAGCGTTGTATGAAGAGCATAAAGCACAACAGGATTCTGAAAAGAAAAAGGAGATCTATAAAAAGATTGATGAAGTTTCTCAGGAAGCCAGTCAATATGCTATTGCCAATGAATATGACAAAGCCATTTCTTCTTTGGGAGCTACCGGAACGAATGCGCATACCTGGTTTGATGAAACAGTATATAAGAACAATATCCCGAACAACGAACTTGAAAAGTGGCTGAAAATAGAAAAGGAAAGGTTTTCTGAGATTGTGCTTCGCCTTTTTCATACGGAATTGGAATCTGTATATGAAGAATTCAACAGAGCTCAGGATAATGACACAAGACTTGTAAGCTATGAATTGATGGATGCTCTTTTCCCTACGCATCCTAACGGCCAACAGACAACTCTGGGAAGACCCGAGCATTTGAAAAACCCTTCTATGAAGGCTATTCACAAGTACTTTGATGAGTATTATGTTCCTAATAACTACGCTATGGTGTTGGTTGGTGATCTTGATTTTGAAGAGACCATTCAATTAGTAGATCAATATTTCGGCACTTTACCTTATAAAGAGCTTCCACAAAAGACACCGATTATTGAACAACCTATTACAGAAATTGTAACAAGAACAGTGAAAAGCCCTACTACTCCACGTACTCAACTGGCATGGAGAACAGAAAGCTACGGAACAAGGGATGCCATGCTTGCAGATGTTGTTGCCAATATCCTTAGTAACAGAGGTGAAGCCGGATTACTGGATCTGCATATCAATCAGACTCAAAAAATGCTTTGGGCTCAGGCATTTTCTGTAGGGTTAAGACAATATGGCTATTTTTCTATTGTAGCGGTTCCTAAGGAAACACAAACTCTTGAGGAGGTAAAGAACATGGTCCTGGAGGAAATTGAACTGATAAAGAAAGGCGATTTCCCGGACTGGATGCTGCCAGCCATCATCAATGATTTCAAAATTCAGAGAATGAAAGGCCTTGAAACAGCAGAAGGGCTTGCTACCACTCTGTATGATTCTTATATAAAAGGGATAACGTGGGAGCAGGAACTGAATGAGATGGATGAATACGCAGCTTTTACAAAAGAAGATGTAGTGAATTTTGCCAAGGATTTTTTCAAGGAAAATTATGTTGTTGTCAATAAAGAAAAAGGCGTTAATGACACGTTGATCAGAGTTGAGAATCCAGGTATTACACCCGTTAAAATTAACCGTGATACCCAGTCTGAGTTTTTAAAAGAGATTTTAACGGATAAAACGGAGGATATTAAGCCTGAATTTATCGATTATCAGAAAGAGATTGCCACTGATCAGCTTAACGGAAAGAAATTAAGCTTCGTCAAGAATAAGTATAATGATATTGCACAGCTGCATTTCATTTTTCCTTTTGGAAGTGACAATGACAGAGATTTAGGAATTTCCACTCAATTGCTGCAATACCTGGGTACGGATACTCTTTCGCCTGAAGATTTAAAAAAGGAATTTTTTAAAATCGGCATCAGTAATGATTTCAAAACCACGAATAACCAGTTGATCATTTCTCTGAGCGGACTGGAAGAAAATATAGAAAAAGGGATTGCTCTTCTGCAGCACTGGATGCATGATGTAAAACCAGACCAGGAAATTTATAATCAGTTTGTAGAAACTGTACTGGAAAACCGCCAGGCCATCAAGAAAGACAAAAACCGTATTATGACAGCCCTGACCAATTATACAAAATTGGGTGCTCACTCACGTTTTACAGATATTATTTCCAAAGAGGAACTTGAAGGCAGCAATTCTGAAGTTTTCACTGACAGAATGAAAAAGCTTTTCAAATACCCTTATCAGGTATTTTTCTATGGTAAAAACTTTGAGAATTTCAAGGGGTATATTGGTCAGTATATAGAAACTGAAAGTCTTCAGATCCCTGAAGCCAAACAATATCCGGAGCCTGCCACCGGAGGAAATGTAAATTTCATCAATTATGATATGGTTCAGATGGAAATGAGTAAGATTGGAAAAGGAAATATGGTGAACCCCCTTCATTTTGGAAAGATCAATGTATTCAATGAATATTTTGGGCGGGGATTATCTTCAATTGTTTTCCAGGAAATCCGTGAAAGTAAAAGTCTTGCTTATTCTGCTTATGTTTCTTACGCGGCCAACTCGGAACTCAACCATCCGGATTATGTAACGACTTATATCGGGACTCAGCCTGACAAACTCATGATTGCTGTGGATACGCTGAATGAACTGATGAATGAACTTCCCGAAGTGCCTATTCAGTTTGAGAACGCCAGAAATGCTGCAATGAAACAGATCGCCTCAACAAGGGTCACCAGAAATAATATATTTTTCAACACCTTAAGATTGAAGAAGCTGAATATTTATCATGATTTCAGGAAAGATATTTACACGCAGATCCAGGGTCTGAAATTTGAAGATATCAGACATTTTTATCAGACAGAAGTCAAATCCATAGATTTTAACACCGCCATTATCGGTAAAAAAGAAAATCTGAATATGGAAGCCGTCAATAAAATGGGAACATTTAAAGAAGTAAGTCTGAAAGATATTTTTGGACATTAAAAAACAAGCCGCCCGATAGAATTATCGGGCGGCTTGTTTTTTATAAATGATAAATAATAATGGATCAATGCCCCTTCATCATTTACTTATGTCATCATACAATCTCCGTCTCCATCCTGATAATTGGGATTAAAATTGTCAGGAAGCAATTCCAACAGCTGTTGATGAAACAAATATTCTCTTTTAAAATCGCGTTTATAGATATAAGAAAATATTTTTGATTGTTGTATTGCCTCATTCAGTCTGGTTTGATAACTTGTAAATCCTTTCACTTTATTGGTAACGATGAAATAATTTAAAAACCGGACAACCTCAGCTAAATCAGAAGCTGAAAAGAGGTAAGGTATTTTGAGGTATCCATCGCGAAGCTGCAACAGGAAGCAGGCTTTGATTTGATTATTCTGATCGAAAATCTTAATCCAAAAGTATGTAAATGTATCCGCAAAGCTTGAAAAGAAATACTTTTCATCTTTTTTTCCTTCCAACACCCATGGATTATCTATAAAAGTATTGATTTCATCTGCATTACGCACCCCTGAAAATTCAGTCATGAAATCAGCACTTTCTTTATCAATACAATGAAGGACTTCATATTTGAAATCCGGTTTCTGTACCGGTAAGTTTTTTATGGAGAGTAACAAATTGGCAGCCGTATCCAAAGACTGAAAAAGCGGCTTCAATGGTTGTGTTCCCGGTTTTTTTTCAGGAATCATTTTAGCAGCATCCGTTCTGAAGTAATATCTCCTCCCTTTTTTAGGAAAAACATATTCAAAAACACCCATAATATTGTAAAGGGCTTCTGCTTCTTTGGTAAATTCGGTAATGGCAATTCGCCCTTCGTATTCTTCAAAAACCTTTTTCAACAATGCTTTTGCAGGTCTTTTTTTTCTGTATTCAGGATTTGCATATAGAGTGCTTAGCCAGGCATACTGGATTTCTTTTCCATCAATAGTAATACTGTCCGGGAAACACCCAACATAACCAATAAGTTTTTCTTCAAAGAATGCCAGAATAAGAAGAGTATCTTCTTCTGATGCTTTAGGGTTCTGAATATGTGACAGCGCACGATGTTTTGTAATAGGAAGAAAATCATACTGCAGAAATGTTCCGGATGATATAAAATCTTCCAGTTCTTTTCTGTTGAATGTTTTCAGCGCTATCATTTTCTCAGAATGGTATTTTTATTAATCAGTCTTTTCAGTTTGAAGTAAGCCGTTTCTTTTTTTAATATTTGTTCTCCGCTCTCCCCCATCTCCATTGGAATTCTTTGAAAATTTCTCTTCACACTATCCAGTTTTACCCCTGCGCAGCCAAAGCTGCAGTAGATCTCTTCATTTTTAAAGAGTTCATCAAAAAAGTCTTTCCGAACTTCAAAATCAGTAAACGGAAATGCAAAACTTTCATAGAGGAAATTATTGTCTTTCAAATAAGCAAAAGTTTTATTTGTAGTTTCCATCTGTTCTTTCAAAGACAGATCTCCATATTTAGGGTGATCCCAGCTGTGAGAAGAGATTCCGAAACCTTTCCTGGTAAGTTCTTTTAGCTCTTCTGTACTTAAATAGGGTTTATATTCTTTTGAATAAGCATTAAAATCCACTTCAAGCTTTTCAGCAAGCCCTTCCAGAAGATCTTTTCCCCGATAATTTACCTGTAAAATATTCTTTTGCAAAGTTTCTCTCTCTGCGTGGCTGCCAAGAGAAAACATGCGGTAAACCTCAGGATGTATAGTTTTGTTCTTTTCAACGGCATCCGCAAGAAGGCTGGCCTTGCATCTGAACATCATATCTTTATTATCTATGAAAGCAGGGTTTACAAAATTACAGGCATAAATTCCTTTTCGTTCCAGAATAGGAGCAGCAACATCATAAAATTCTCTGAAACCGTCATCAAAAGTAAGCAGGGCGATTTTTTTCTCAGGCTTAAAATCCCCGGATATATAATCCTTAAACTCCTGCCAGCTTACAAACCGGAAGTTCTTTGCAAGATGATCCAGATCTTCTTCAAACTGTTTTGTATTCTTATAACGGATCACATGTTTTATATGGGGAAGCTCTCTGTCTGAGACACTGTGATAAAGCGGCAAACAGTAATCCAGCGGAAAAGATTTCCCGATATCACCAGATTCAAAAGCTGCCAAAACATTGATAATCCTGTCTTTCATCTTATTTAAAATAAAAAAGAACCTATTCAAAACTCAGTTTAAATAGATTCTTAAAGGTATAACTTTTAAAAATTATTTTATAATCTTCATTTCATCAATAAGCCACTTTGAATCAGCGAACTTTTCGATGATGAAAAGGATATATTTTGTATCTACCATGATGTTTCTGCTGAAACGCGGATCATAGTTGATATCACTCATTGTACCTTCCCACTGTCTGTCAAAATTCAGTCCTACAAGATTTCCGTTGGCATCAAGAGCAGGGCTTCCTGAGTTTCCTCCTGTTGTGTGGTTGGTTGCAGTAAATCCTACAGGGACGTCACCAGTTTTATCTTTATAATTTCCGAAATCTTTTTTGTTGTAAAGATCAATCAGTTTCTTTGGAACATCAAATTCGTAATCTCCTGGAACATATTTCTCCATTACACCAGCCAGGTGAGTCTGGTATCCGTAAGAAACAGCATCTCTTGGCGCAGATCCTTTTACTTTACCATACGTTACACGAAGCGTTGAGTTAGCATCCGGGAAGAATTTTCTGTCTTTATCCGTCTGCATCTGCTGTGCCATGAATTTTTTCTGTAAAGCATCAATTTTTGTCTGCATTGAGATATACTGAGGATCTGCAGTTTTCATATACGTTTCTTTCATAGAAACATACAGCTGGTAAATAGGATCTTTCTTTAAAGTTTTGATCAATTTATCCTGGTTAGAAAACGCTTTATCAATATCAGCCGTTAATGTTCCTCCATTCACAGCAGTTCTTCCTGTAATGATAGAGTTTTTAGACATATCTTCTATTACAGGGATATTCGGGCTTTCATCTTTGTATTTGCTGAACCCTGCCGGTAAAAACTGCGGCGCTGTTTTATTAACGTATAAAGCCAATAATTTGGCGGTTACTTTAGCATCAAGCTCTGCACTGTAATCTTTGTAGAAAGAGGTTAATTTTGTTTTTAACTTTGTAAGTTCCTTTTCATCCATTCTTCCCGCTTCTACAGAAGCTACAAAGTCATAATAATCACCAGCCAGCTTCAAAGTCTCAGCATTTCTTACCACTTCTGTAAAATAAGCATTGTTTAATGCATAAGGAGCCTGATCATTATAAAGTTTATTCAACTGGTCTAAAGTATTCTTGATCTCCGGATTTTTAGCCACTAAAGAACCTTCATACATTACTTTCTTCTCTACAGCATTGGATTTTTTCAATCCTTCTACTTCACCGATCCATTTTTTCCAGTAGTTTGCTACAGAAGCATATTTTGAAGCATATTTGATACGTGTTTCGTTATCAACACGCATTTTTTCGTCTAATGTTTTTAAAGCAACGTCACGTACCGCAATTCTTGCAGGATCAATATCCTTCATGATTTTTTCTACTCCTACCGCAGGAAGATATTCTGTAGTTCTTCCCGGAAAACCGAATACAAAAGTAAAATCGTTTTCATTTTTATCTTTTATAGAAACCGGTAAGTAGTGTTTCGGAACGTAAGGAACATTATCTTTTGAATATTCCGCAGGTCTGTTGTTCTTATCTGCATAGATTCTGAACATAGAGAAATCTCCTGTATGTCTAGGCCAAACCCAGTTGTCTGTATCACTTCCGAATTTCCCGATGCTTTGAGGCGGAGCTCCTACCAAACGGATATCTTTATACGTTTCGATGGTGTAAGCATAGTATTTGTTTCCATAATACATAGGCTTTACCATGATCGACTGGTAAGATTCAATTTTCTGAGAGTTTTTGTACACCTCAATATTGTTGTTGATCCTTTTAGTCAATTCAGGTTCTGTAAGATTATCTGTCCCTTCTAAAATCTGATCAGTAACTTCTTTTATATCTACAATAAAATCTACTTTCACTCCCGGATTAGGAAGTTCTCCCTGTGTATTTTTTGCCCAGAATCCGTTTGAAAGTAAATCATTCTGAACAGTAGAATGCGCCTGGATCTGACCAAAACCACAGTGATGATTGGTTAAAAGCAGTCCTTTAGGCGAAATAATTTCTGCAGTACATCCGCCGTTAAACTGTACTACCGCATCCTTTATACTTGGTTTCTGAGGGTTGAAAATATCTTTTGCAGAAATCTTCATTCCCAAATCCTTCATTTCCTTTTCATTCAGCTCTGTAGGAATCCACATTCCTCCATATTGTTGTGCAAATGCCATTGCAGCCGGCAAAAGAAATACAGATAAAAGTATCTTTTTTGTCATAATCAAAATTTTGCCCGAATTTACAAAGAAAAATAAGAATAGACCTTATAAAATGGCCGGAAAAGTTGTTCTGAGGTCTTTTTTGAAAACATTGACCGGGAATAGTCAATTTTGCTTCGCAAGTGAATGGTGAATGTTTATGACGAGACGGAACTAAATACATTAAAATTGACAAGCGAAGCAAATTAACATTGACCCTTCACTATTTCCCCTCTGGCTTAGTTTTTGTTGATTGGAAGTAACTTTACTATTAAAAACCTATTTAAATTAATTATTATGATGAAAAGCAAAATGCTTGTGTTGGGAATGGGAGCAGCCTTGTTTCTTGCTTCATGTTCTAAAAAAGAAACCACTGAAACAACCGCTACAATCACAGATTCTGCTACAGCTGTTCAACCCGTTGCTACAGACAGTATCACTAAAGCGACGCCGACAGCAGCTGGTGACACTTCTGAAAATGCACTGGACTGGGCCGGTACTTATGAAGCGACAGTTCCCTGCGCTGACTGTCCGGGAATCAAGACTTCTTTAACATTGAATAATGATAAAACATTCAGCATTTCTGAAGAATATCTTGACAGAAATTCAAAGAATCAGGATAAAGGCTCTTTCACATGGGATTCTACGGGAAGCATGATCACTTTAAAAGGAAAATCTGCCAGCTATAAATACAAAGTGGGTGAAAATATGCTGATCCAGCTGGATATGGAAGGAAAAGAAATTGATGGTCCCAACAAGGATCTCTATATATTCAAGAAAAAATAAAAATAAAGGCTTCGGCCTTTATTTTTTTGCTTTTATATCTTCTAAAACTGATAGGCTTTGATTTTCGGATCATCTACCAGACGTCTGATGACTTCTTCATGATGGGTGTTTTTTCCGGTTAGCCGCCAGATAACAGTTAGACTTTCCGGCGAATACTGCTGTTTGATCATCAGATATTTCAGGTGATGTTCTTTAAAGATGTTTTCACAATATTGAATATCAGCGGAATCCGTCAACGCAATTTTATATTCCCTTACTTTATTATAATTATCAATGAAATTCTGAAGATAAGTCAATACACTCAAAATAATTAATACCAAAGCAGTTCCCAACAATGCAATATAGACATATCCGGAACCCACTGCCATTCCAATAGAGGCCGTTGCCCAAATAGTAGTTGCTGTGGTAATTCCTTCAATTTTATTATCTCCTTTGAAAATCACCCCTGCTCCGAGAAATCCGATTCCTGTAATAATATTGGCAGCAAGACGATCCGGATTTTCAACACCTATTTTTATAGAAAGAATTGTAAAGAGACAGGCCCCAAAACAAACCAGTATAAAGGTTCTGAGCCCGGCAGATTTATTACGATATTCGCGTTCAGCACCAATGAACAGTCCTAAAATAACAGAAATAAGGATAAGCAGCAATTCATTTTTGACAGCGTAATGGTCCTGAAGAAAATCCATTTTTTATAATTTAAATGTAGAATAAAATTACAATAAAAAATTTATCTTAGGGATTATCATTGAACTTTGTTAAGGGCAGGAAGGTTTTATTTGACTGAAAACTTTCGTAATATTACAGATTAAATGTAAACGGCAGGTAAAGGAGCTATGGAACCTACATTTTTTCCGACAAAAGAAGCATTCAGAAAATGGCTTGAGAAGCACCATGAAGATGAGAAAGAACTCTTAACGGGATTCTACAAAACCGGAAGTGGGAAACCTTCTATGAGCTGGTCTGAATCGGTAGACCAGGCTTTATGTTTTGGCTGGATAGACGGTGTGAGAAAATCAATAGATCACGAAAGTTATTCTATACGTTTTACGCCAAGAAAATCTTCCAGTATCTGGAGCAATATCAATATAAAGAAAGTTGAAGAGCTCACCAAAGCAGGGCTGATGACTCCTGCAGGACAAAAAGCATTTGATCTCAGAAAAGAGAACAAATCCGGAATTTATTCCCATGAAAAAGCAGAAGTTACTCTTGATCCTGTTTATCAAAAACAGTTTACGGATCATCAGGCTGCCTGGGAATTTTTTGAAAGCCAGGCTCCTTCCTATAAAAAGGTGATCATACACTGGATTATGAGTGCCAAACAGGAAAAGACAAGGCTTTCACGGCTTGAAAAAGCTATTGATACAAGTAAACAATCAAAAAGATTAGAATAAAAAGATTATTATGGATAAAGAAATTTCACACTTCTGGTTAGGGTATTTCAAGAATGAAGAAGATTTTTATAGTTTCGTAGAAGAGGATGAAAATTATTATATAGAGGAAGAAACCGACGATCAGTATGTTTCAAAATTCGCAGAATCACAAAACATCAAATGGTTTGATGATGACTTTATAGAATACGGCTTTGAGGATGAAAATCTTGGACTTTATGACAAGTTTGCAGAATACTCTTATGCTGACCAATGGCTTCCAATCCTGGAAAATAAACTGAATGAGCTAAGTCTGGATACTCCAGTGAATGCCATCATTTTTGCAACAAGATTTGTAATTCCTAATCCTGTTTCTGTAGAAAATGACGATTTTTCGCTGCATTATGTGGGTGAAATAGAATATAGTATTTAGCCTTCAATGAAAAGAGCTTCAATAAAGGATTACGGGAATCTGCTGAAGGTTTTTGTAATCCTTTTAGATTATGGTGTGATCAGAAAAGAGAAGGTCATTAGCTGGGTCGATTCTATATTGGCATCTGAGAATGAATCTGAATATGTATTCATTGAACTTTCCACTTGTGCAAATACACACGATATCATACAGATCTTAAACAAGAATGTCCTTAATTCAGATTCAGAAATCACATCCAGAGCTGTATTAGGAATTTTATATCATCTGCTGCATGAGGATAAAGTTGTTTTAAAAAATATCTTTGAAACTGCCACCCATATTTCTTACGAAGAACAGCTTACCACTGAAGAACAGTTTCTTCTTTACCGGTTTGATGAATATACTGAACTTTTCGAAAACGGAATACTTGAGAAATTAAATCTTTTTAAAGCTAATTTTGAGGAATTACTAGGTGTATACAAAGACTTCAAACTTGATAATTCTCATCAATGGGTAACGATTAATGAGAAGATAAAACAGGATCTGCAAATAAAACTTGAAGCTTTCAAAAGTGATTATCTCTATTAAGGAATATTGAATATCAATACGTATATTGGGCCAAACGGCAATCAATTCATAATGCATATAATTTTGTAGAAAAATAGAGGTATCCTAATTCTAATAAAAAATAAAACTTCCGCCCAAAAGACGGAAGTTTTTTATTTAAGGTATGATTGACAGTATTGATTAATGTGCCTCCAGCCAGTTGTCTCCTACTCCAATTTCTACTAACAACGGAACCTGTGTTTTTAAGGCATTTTCCATTTCAGTTTTGATGAGTTTTGAAGCGGCTTCAATTTCATCTGCCGGTGATTCAAATATCAATTCGTCATGTACCTGAAGCAGCATTTTTGTTTTTAACTGCTGCTCAATGATTTCTCTGTCTATTTTAATCATTGCAAGCTTTACAACATCCGCAGCACTTCCCTGAACCGGTGCATTTACAGCATTTCTTTCTGCATGACCTCTTACCACGAAATTATTGGAATTGATATCTTTTAAATGACGTTTTCTTCCTAAAATAGTTTCCACATAGCCCATCTGACGTGCTTTATTCACCTGTTCAGCCATGTATTCCTTCAGTTTTGGATAGGTTTCAAAATAAGCTTCAATCATCTGCTTAGCCTCTGTACGGGATAATCCGGTCTGTTCTGCCAATGCAAAAGCTCCCTGTCCGTAGATAATACCAAAATTTACAGTCTTAGCCTGGCTTCTCTGAGTTTTGGAAACTTCTTCCAAAGGAATTTTAAAGAGTTTCGCTGCGGTGGAAGCGTGAATATCTTCTCCGTCCTGGAACGCTTTGATCATATTATCTTCTCCCGAGATTTCAGCGATTAAACGAAGTTCAATCTGCGAATAATCGGCAGAAATAATCTTTTTCCCTTCTCCTGAAACAAAAGCTCCACGAATCTGCTGTCCTCTTAAGGTTCGGATCGGGATATTCTGCAGGTTTGGATTTACACTCGCCAAACGGCCTGTAGCGGCTGTAGTCTGTGAGAAATTGGTGTGTACTCTGTTATCGTCTTTATCAATCTGTGATGGCAGAGCATCTACATAGGTTGATTTTAATTTCTGATAGGTTCTGTATTCCAGAATATGCTTGATGATCTCATGTTTTGAACTGAGTTTCTGAAGAACATCTTCTGAAGTTGCATATTGCCCCGTCTTTGTTTTTTTGGCTTTCGGATCCAGCTGCATCTTTTCAAACAGGATTTCTCCCAGCTGTTTTGGCGAATTCATATTGAATTCCTCGCCCGAAAGCTCAAAAATTGTGGCTTCTAACTGCTTCAGGTCATTTTCAAGATCTATACTTTCCTGCGCCAGCCATTTTTCATCCAGAGAAATACCTGCCAATTCCATTTTTGCCAGTACTTCCATCAGAGGCATTTCAATATTGTAGAAAAGGTCTTCGAGGTTCTCTTTTTTCAGCTGTGGTGCAAAAAGCTCATACAATTGGAAAGTGATGTCCGCATCTTCTGCGGCGTAATCTGTCTGTGTTCTCAGATCTGCATCTCTGAAGCTGCCCTGTTTCTTACCTTTTTTTCCGATGATGGTTTCTATAGATACCGGTTTATAGTTCAGGTATACTTCTGAAAGGTAATCCATACCGTGTCTTCCGTCCGGATTCAGCAGGTAATGGGCGATCATGGTATCAAACATTGCACCTTTTACAGTAATGTCGTATTGTTTTAAAACTTTATAATCGTATTTCAGATTGTGAGCAATTTTCAGCAGATCTTCTTTTTCAAAAAACGGTCTGAAAATCTCTAACGTCTGCAACACTTCGGCTCTGTCTTCAGAAAGCGGAATATAATAAGCAAGCCCTTTTTTATAAGAGAAACTCATTCCCACCAATTCTGCTTCCAGTTCATTTAATGAAGTAGTTTCCGTATCAAAACAAACAACCTTTTGCTTCAACAGATTATCAACTAATTTTTTCTGAGCTTTCGGATTGTCGATGAACTGATAAAGATGATCGTTCTGCTCAATAGTAGATTTTGTAGAAGTAGCCTGTTCCAGCTCTTCAAAATTGGCAAAAAGATCAAGCTGCATCACCTGTCCTTTTATTTCTGTGCCGGCTGGAGTCTGCTTTACTTCTACCTCGCTCACCACCACTGTTTCTGTTGGAGCAGGTGCAAAAGCTCTGTAAAGATTTTCATAAAGTCTTCTGAATTCTATTTCATCGAAGACTTCTTTTACTTTTTCAAAATCCGGAGTTTCAAGGTCATATTGTTCCTGATGAAATTCTACAGGAGCGTCACAGATAATGGTTGCTAATTTTTTAGATAAAATACCACGTTCTGCGGAAGCTTCTACTTTTTCTTTCAGTTTCCCTTTCAGCTTATCGGTATTGGCCAGTAAAGTTTCAATATTTCCGAATTCTTTAAGGAATTTCATTGCAGTTTTCTCCCCTACCCCTTCCAGTCCGGGGATATTATCTACCGCATCACCCATCATGGCAAGAAAATCAATAACCTGTTTTGGGTCTTCAATCTCATATTTTGCCTTTACCTCATCAACGCCCAGAATTTCAATATCACCCCCTTTTAAGCCTGGCTTATAAATTTTAATTTTATCGGTAACCAGCTGTGCAAAATCCTTATCGGGGGTTACCATAAAAGTGGTATACCCTTCTCTTTCTGCTTTGCACGCAATGGTACCTATTACATCATCTGCTTCATATCCTTCCACTCCCAGGCGTGGAATATGCATAGCTTCAAGAATTCTGTGGATGTATGGAACAGCAATTTTAATCGCCTCAGGGGTTTCACTTCTGTTGGCTTTGTAGTCTGAATAGTCATCAGTTCTTACACTAGCCTGTCCTACATCAAAAACTACTGCCAGGTGGGTAGGCTTCTCTCTTCTGATCAATTCGATCAAAGAGTTGGTAAAACCAAAGATAGCAGAAGTATCCAATCCTTTGCTGGTGAGTCTCGGATTCCTGATTAATGCGTAATATCCTCTGAAAATCATCGCATAGGCATCGATGAGAAACAGCCTTTTATCTTGTGTTGCGTCCATATTTTGAATAATGAACAAATATAAGAAAATAGGAGTAAAAGTTGGTAGTCCGGGGAAGGGATTCGGGGTTCAGATGATGAATTGTGAGTCGTCAATTTGCTTCGCTGGAGAATTTTTTTGTAATGGTATTTACTTTTGAAGCAATATTCAGCATTTGGCAGATAGAATTTGTCTGAACTTTTTTATTTTTTATAGATGGTTATTAATTATATTATGGATAAAAAAAGGAACAGCATACCAATGGTATACTGTTCCTTTTTTCTTTAAGTTGTATTGGATTATTTACCTGGCCATAATCCAGCATACTGAGAAGTACCGTAGTCAATTGTTTCGGCACTTACTACAAAACTGATCAGCATACTGTTGCTGTCTACTGCGTCGAAATCTACTTCGTGCTGGATTACATATCCGTTCTCCCATTTCAAAGTAATTAATGTTCCTTCTTCGTGAGATTTGTTAAAAGTGATTTCTCCTACTGTTGGCTTGTATTTACCGTTTAACAAGCTTTCAAGGATGTCAGATTTTTCAGTAGCTTCTACAGTTACTTTAATCAATGCGTTAGAAGGATCTGATGCTACACGTCCTGATACATCTGTAGATCTTGATACACTGTAGTTCATTTTTAACAGTTTCTGTCCTTCACCGTTGTTGAATTTTAAGATTCCTCTTGAATTTCTTTCTGCCATGATTGTAAATTTTAATCGTTAGTAATAAATTGTTTATTCAATAATTATATAACAAAGATAGCTCCCCTGGTTTTGAAAAAAAAGCATTTGAACAGAAATATGAAAAAGTGTAGTAATTATACGATTTGGTGTAGTAGTTCTACGATTTCATGTCGTAATTCTACGATAAAAGATTTAAAACAAAACATAATGCATTATAAATAAATGGATTAAATATCATCAGGAAAAAAGAAAATTTTATCAATTATTACACCAACAAGAGAAATAAAATGCTAAAAAGATGACTTTACGGATATCAAAAAGGTTCTATTTATTCAGCATAAATATGCGCAGGTTGAGACTAGAAAATATTTATGATTTCATTGCGGTTTCATAAACGGCTTGATCTTATATAAAAAAACAGAACAGTATACCCGGATGAGTGTACTGTTCTGTACCAATTTTATTTTTACTAAGATGATGAATAGGCTTAATTAGTACCTGCTGAAGGCCATAGTCCAGCGTACTGAGAAGTACCGTAGTCAATGGTTTCAGCACTGATTACGAAGCTGATCAGCATACTGTTGCTGTCTACTGCATCGAAGTCTACTTCGTGCTGGATTACGTATCCGTTTTCCCAGTTCAAAGTAATTAATGTTCCTTCTTCATGAGATTTGTTGAACGTAATTTCTCCTTTTGTAGGCTTGTATTTACCGTTTAACAAGCTTTCAAGGATGTCAGATTTTTCAGTAGCTTCTACTGTAACCTTGATCAATGCGTTAGAAGGGTCTGATGCTACACGTCCTGATACGTCTGTAGATCTGGATACACTGTAATTCATTTTTAACAGCTTCTGTCCTTCTCCTCCGTTGAATTTTAAGATTCCTCTTGAATTTCTTTCTGCCATGATTGTAAATTTTGATCGTTAATATTTTGTGATTCGGTGATTGTTTAGCAAAGATAGAAGCTCTTTTCTGCTAAAAAAAGCTTTTGAATAGAAATCTGAAAATTTGTAGTAGTTCTACGATTTCTTGTCGTAATTCTACGACATTGGATTTAAAACTCCTGCTTAAAACTTTACCAGCAAAGGATTTCAACTTATTGAAAAATAATATCAAAAAAGAAAATTTTCCACCTGAGTGAGAAATATTAAGATTTGTTTAATATAAAATTAGCTTTTTTTAACAGATCTGTTATTGTATAAAAAAACAACCAACTGAACATTGATTGCTTTTCTATTTGTATTTGAGGTGATTTACTGCTGGGTACTTGCTCCTTCTTTGATGGAACGAACCAATATTTTATTTTTTCTTAACAGAAAATCCGGCATAAGGTCAACCGGAAGATAGAAAGGACTTTCTCCTTTTCTCTGCAGTTCTTCTACGATACCGGGATTCCAGGTGAGGATTTTATCCATGTCTACATTAAGTTCATCAGCAACAACTTTCAGGTTGAATCCTGCATTGATTTCCGTTTCTGAAAGCGCAGCAGTCATCTCTCTTCTGTTTCCGTCCTCAAAGAAAATTTTGTTGATCCTTGAAGAATTGTAGTTACTTAAAACACTCTGAAGTTCTCCGGTAGCATAGCATGCATTGAGATATTTCTTCACATGGTTAATGGTTTCACCAGGAAGGTATTTAGAGAATTCGTGATATTGAGTGGAGCCTGCGGCCTCCATGGCTTTGGCAATATTTCCTTCACCGCAGTTATAAGCTGCTACAACGGTTACCCAATTGTTATATTTCTTATAGAGATTTGCTAATGAGATAACAGCTGTTTTTGTACTTTTATAAACATCGGTACGATTTTGTTCCGTAAGTCCGTATTGATTAGCATGGGCTGTCATGAATTGCCATATTCCTACTGCTCCGGCTCCGGAAGTGATATTTCTGTCGAAATGAGATTCTATCAGTGCAAGGTTTCTTAAATGTTTGGGAAGCCCTTTCTGAAGAAGTAACTGTTCAATAAATTCTACAAGATCTTTGTTGGCATTAATAATACCTTTATATTTTTTCACACTGCTTTCCGAAGTATCGGAAGCGGCAAGAAACTGCCCGTTTACACTCATAACAGTTCCTAACAATAGTAAGCCTGTAAAAATATTTCTGACAATGGTTTTCATTTTATTTGTATTTATAAGCAAAAAGGCAAATATATTTTTTGCCCTTCCGCTTCCTAATTAATCTACTTTCCAGCTTGGTTTTTCTTCATCTTTATTCCAATCTACATGAATGGTCTGGCCGGATTTTACTTCTTCTCTAACAATCATTTTAGAGATCGGTCTGGCAAGCTGTGCACGGATGACTCCTGAGATCTGTCTTGCTCCATATTTGCTGCTGAATCCACCTAATGCAAGGTTTCTTACTGCATCATCGCTGATCTTTAAGGTAATTCCCAATCTTGTTAATGAAGTATGAAGTGATTTCAACTGAATATTAAAGATTCTTTCTGCAATAGATTCTGTAATCGGTGCAAAAGGAATGATCTCTGTAATTCTTGCTAAAAACTCAGGTCTGAATCGTCCTGAATTTGACATAATCTGCATCAGTGAAGATGATTCCGGAATTTTTCCTTCTTCAAACTGTTTTACAATTTCTTCACTTCCGATATTGGAGGTAAAAAGGATCAATGCATTGCTGAAATCTCCTTCTTTACCCAGTTTATCGTGAACTTTTCCTTCGTCCATAATCTGAAGGAATACGTCAAAAACCGAATGGTGGGCTTTCTCAATTTCGTCAAATAAAACAACGGTATAGGGCTGTTGTCTGATTTTATTGACAAGCATACCTCCTTCTTCGTATCCCACATATCCTGGAGGCGCTCCGTATAATAAAGCTGCGGAATGTTCTTCTTTAAATTCTGACATATCAAAGCGCACCATTGCCTTTTCGTCATTGAAAAGTAATTCTGCCATTGATTTTGCCAGCTCTGTTTTACCGGTTCCGGTAGGCCCCAAAAGGAAGAATGATCCAATGGGCTGCCCTGGTTTATTCAACCCGCTTCGGTTTTCAACAATAGCGTCGGAAAGGATTTTTAATGCATGGTCCTGTCCTACTACTCTGTTCAGCAGAAGTGATTCCATATTCAGGAGTTTTTCTTTTTCCTGAGCCTGGATCTTTCCGATTGGTATATTGGTTTTAGCGGCCATTACGGCTGCAAGCTCAAGCCGGTCTACTTTTTCTCTTTTCTTCGCAGCATGCTGCAGAAGTTCGGCATAAGTATCTTCAATAATCTGCTGAATCTGATCTACCGGCATAGAATTGTCAATGGCAGGCTGCTCACTCAGCGATCCCCAAAGGATTGGGCTTATTTTGTCTCTTAGAAGATTATAAGTCCAGATCAATTCGTCTGCTTTATCTTTACTGTCTGCATATTCTTCTTCTAAAATAGCATCATAGCTTTCTTTCCAGCTGCTGAGTTCTTTTTCAGACAATTCATCAAGCATTTTGATCGCTGCCATTGTTCTGTCTAATAAATCAATAGCTGCATCGGGTAATTTTTTACCTTTTGCATATCTTTTAGCCAAACGTACACATTCCGGAATTGCTGTTTTTTCGACTTCAATACCATGGTGTTTTTTGTAACCTTCAAGAAGTACATCAATCATTTTCACGCAGGTCTTTTCATCCGGCTCATGTACGGTTAATACTTCAAAACGACGATTGAAAGCCTGTTCCGGCTCTATAATTTTTCTATACTCTTCCTGGGTTGTAGCTCCAATTACGGTAATTTCACCTCTGGCAAGCTCTGGTTTCAAAAGATTGGCAACATTTCCGATGCTTCCTTTAGGGTCTAAAAGGGTATGAATTTCATCAATGAAAAGAATGGCTTTTTCAATTTTCTTACATTCATTGATGACTTTTTTCAGGCGGTCTTCAATTTCACCTTTATAGGAAGTTCCGGCAAGTAATGCTCCTGTGTCCAGTTCTAAAAGGGTCCCGTTTTTAAGCATTTCAGGAACATTTCCTTTGATAATTTCAGTAGCAAATCCTTCTACCAATGCTGTCTTCCCTACTCCCGGTTCCCCGATGATGATTACATTGGGTTTGCTTCTGCGGCAAAGAATCTCTACCAGCATTCTGAGTTCTTTATCTCTACCGATGATATTTTCAATTTCTCCTTTTCTCGCCTGTGCCGTTCTGTCTACACAATAGCTTTTAATGGAAGGAAAGGAAGAATCTGAATAGTCTGAACCATTTGAAAATAATGAGGAGAAATCACCATCTTCTGAAACGGTAAACGGTGTATCTTTTCTATACAGATTAAATATCTCATGTTCTCTCAGCGGAAGTGATTTCAGCTGCTGAAGGGAGAATACCACCTGTGGTTTTACAATTGCCGTAAGAATACAGATGGGAGTAATCTCATCTAATCCCAATTTTAAACGGATATCGTCTGCTTCTTCGATAAGGGTATCTATGGCATCATCCTGACCAACTTCATCAGGAAGGTGATTTGTCTTAGGGTATTCTTCAATACGGACATCTGCCCATTCATAAAAATAACCGGGATCTTTATCTATGCTTTTCAGAAATTCATTAAGTCCGATATCTTTATGCATTAAAGCCTGCAGAATATGCGGGCCTCCATAGGTTCCATTATAATTTTCCTTCGCTATCGACTGAGCAATGTGAAATAGTTGCTTTACGGTTTCGTTGGTTACTAGTACTCCCATTTATAATTTTCTTATATTAATATATTTGCGTTCTGTGTTAATGTACAGATCTGATGGTATTGATCCGTATTTTTCATCCCTGTTTATCAGAGAATCAAAAGTTCTTCATTTTGTGTAGCTAAAATTAATTATTTTATTCTAAACGAGATAAAGATAGTTAATTCTTCAATTAGAGAAGTAACAACAGTGTTTTTTTGTTTTTTAACCTGATTCTGGTGGTTAAATTTTATAACAAATTACTGTTCTAAGCCTTCTTTTGCTTTTTTATATATTCAAAAAATATAATAAAATCAAACTGATCCACTGAAGTCCGATATAGATATAGAATAACATCGCTGAGGGTTCTGCCAGTTCATGCAATTTATCAATCAATGTAGTTTTGATAATTTCGGAAAAGTCTGCATTATCATCACCCAGGTTCAGTTCGTCGAACTTTATTTTATTTAAAGCATAGCCTAAAATTCGTTTGAGTATTTTGTTTTCGGAACTATTTTTAAACTCATTCAGAAGTTTAACTTTAGCGATTGCAAAATCAGCACTCGTACGGATTACCGTTGGCTGTTTCGCTTTAAAAATCCCAATTACTTTATCTATAAACGGAATTACAATTGTTTTGGAATGATCCTGAAGGAGTTTGCTGATCACTACAGACATCGCGTATTTTGTAGCAAAAACAACAGTAAAAAATGGAGCAATAATAGTCAATACATAAAAAAGACCTGCTGAAACCGGTTTAGCTTTTATGGTTGTTATTAAAAATGCAACAGCTCCGGTATGTCCCAATGATGGACCTAAACGATCAGATAAAATATAAATTCCCAATATCAGGGTAACAATGGTGGAAATAAGTCCTATTGCATAAATTTTAAATATACTTAGGATGAATGCTGCGGATAGTTTGGAAAAATATTTTAAATGATCCGTGATTTTGTTCATTGATATTCAGGGTTAATTAGTTTAAGTGCTTTTACAAAAAGCAGGTTGGTGTTAATCTTTTTCAATAATCAGATATTTAAAACCGCTGTAAGATATTCAATACTTTTGAGGTAAAAAATATTTGAAATGATTAATCTCCAGCAAATCATCCGTATTAAGAAACTTTGAATGCTGTAGATCAAAAACATGCGATTTCAGGTCAACTTTTGCAAACATTTCATGTTGCTTGCCAGAAAGATAAAACAATACCATATCTCCATTTTTTTCATAAGCACTCTTCTGGTTGGGGTAAAGTTCCTGAGTATTAAACTTTTCAACTTCTTTATTATATTCCTGCATATTTTGACTATTTGAATGACAACTTATTACTATGCCAATAAAAACTAACATCTTAAAGATGATGGACTTCTTATTTTTCAGTTTCATTTTTTGTCCTTTTCAAAAGTAAATATATCTTTTTCAGTAGCCTCTTGGAGTTGGTTATACTTTTTATTCAACTATATATTCTTTTATTTTTGAGTAAGAAATTGATTTCCCTTCATTGTAATAAGCATTATTATCTCTAGCATAAGAAGTATTTCCATTCCCATCCTTTTGCTCTAATATTCTAAAAGATTTACTATCAGCATTTTTTATTACATTTCCTTTATAGTAACAATTTTTCATATCCGAAGCATAGTAACTATCTCCTAAGCCTTTAAAAGTTTTACAATCGGCACCAGTAATAATGCTAAAAGTTGAGCCATACGCCATAGGATTTTCTACAAAAACGAGATTATTATCTTTATAGTAGATATAATTAAGTCTTTTAAATGAAATTGTATCAATAATGCTTTTTAATTTTTCTGTTTTACCATTATCAAGAGCTATTTCATCTATATAGATGTCTTCTGGTTTAATACCTTCAGATATGTCACCATGTGAAACTGTTTTAAAATAAATATTTCCTTCATCGTCTCTATAAAGAATATCTTTTATTTGAGTATATTTTTGTAAATTCTGTATTTTAGAATTTTCTTCTTTAGTCCGATCTTTCTTAATACAACTAATTGAAGAGAAAAGAATGAGCAAACAGATTATACTTACTATTATTTTTTTTGAATTTTCCATACTTTGGTTATAATTGAATCCCAATGTTTTGTTTTTCCAATACTATATCTATTTAAACAAGAATTTGCAAAATTATGGCTTGTTTGTGCCCTAAGTCCTTCCCCTATTTCTTTTAAATCACCTTGCCCTTTTTTCTTTTCGCCGTGTTGATCATACATAATATAAGTCGAGCTACAAATGCCTTTTGTTGCATCAATAACTAATAATAATGTATGAAAGCCTCCTGCTACTGTAAAATAATAGACATGATAACCTATTTCAAGAATATCTTTTAAAAATAGTTGATATAGTTGATCTTTTCCTTTATCAGATATTGAAATAATAGTTTGGTCGACTTCGTAAAACTTTTTTTCTGCTTCCTTATAATCTTTAGAACTATTTATTTTCTCTCTGTCTGATTGATTAATCTTATAATTCTCAAATTCCCAACTTAATTTTACAAATCCATTTTTTTTCATATTATCTCCCCTATCGAATGCTGTTTTGCGGAAAAAAGACACTTCATTTCTTCTTTTATGTGTTCCTCTTTCAACACTATAAACACTTTTATACTCTAATAATAATTCTGATATTCCTCTTTCTGCAGCCCCCATACAATAATTTCCCGCATATTCTGAATGTCCGGTTTTACTATCAACTTGGTTAGAAACATATTTATTCTCACTTATTAACCTATTTCTCTCCGTATTATTAAAAATATCTTTTCCCTTTACATTATTAAAACTTATATAAATCGTATTACTTTCAACACCATCAATATACATTTTTAAATAAGCATTGGTAATTGTTTCATTACATTCTACATATGTTTTTAATAACCAACCTTCTTCTATTTTGTCATATTTTGATGTAGAAAGTTTTATATTGGGACTTGAGGGTTTAATAATAAGTGAATAATTCCCACCCCAATCTTTTTTACTCTCTCCACTTACACGTAAGTATAAAAGTGTTTTTGTTTTAGTAGGGAGTACTTTAATTTTTTCGCAAGCCATAGAAATTGTTGGAATAATTTTCAAACTAGGTTTTCCTGGGCTATATTCTCCTACACTATTTCCTGTTCCCATGAGAATGTATTTTTTTAGGACTACTCAATACTAATTTTCCATCCATCGCTTCTACCCATTTAGATGTAGTTGTTTCTTCTAACTTCTTTCCACAAATAACAGTTTCTTTATTTGTGGTCTTGAGAATCATATTTTTTGATCTTTTAATAATTGCCATACTAAAAAAGATTTGATTTCTCTCCACTATTCCACTCAATGGTTTTAGCACTCTGCATAGTCATATTATCCTGAGTTGTACTGATATCAATAGATCCGGCAAAAGTTTCTGATTTATTAGACTGTCTAAGAAGTGTATTATCAACCATTTCCGTTCTATTATCAGACATCTCCATTCTGTTTCCCGTAGCTGTTTCCATAATATCATTTCCTGCAGAAACTGTAATATTATTTCCTACACTCGTATTTTGGTTTCTCCCCACCGTTGTCGTCATATTCTCACCTACATTAATATTCATATTCTTACAGTTCAAGGTCATGGTTTCCGGAGCAGTGATGTTAATATTGCTTCCGGTAGTATCCAGATGAATTTCATTACCGCTTTTATCTGTAATAATGATGCTTTCATCTTCTGTGAAAACGATTCTGTGTCCACTTCGTGTCTGGATGGATTTTACACGGTTGTCTGCACCACCTCCAAGACCAATTCCTCCATGGAACATTCCTCCCATCACAAAAGGTCTGTCTGGGTGACTGTGAACAAAATTGACCATCACCTGATCTCCTACTTCAGGAATGGCCACATAACCGCGGTTTTGGGTGATCTGATCTGTTCCTCCCGCATCAGGGCTCATTACACGGACAAAGTGGGTGGTATCATTCATCTGCCAGTCAAATCTCACCTGAACTCTTCCCTGCCCTTCCGGATCAGTATTTGAAATTACGGTTGCAATCTGTGGCTGTGCAGCAGGTACATTAAATTCCGGTTTAGGTAAAAAACCAGTATCTGCCGCAATAGATTCAAAAGTTCCTGAATAATGTCCGATCGTATCAATTTCGTGAACGGCTTCTGTTACCATCACTTTGGTAAAATACGAAGTTTTGTTGCTGTCCGGCTTTCTCATGTGAATATCCACAATACATCCCGGATGTAAAAACGGAACTGTGGTAGATCCGGAAACAGAAAATACATTTACTGCTTCGCTTCCTGAAGTACTTCTTTGGGAATGTTCTACATCCAGGTGGGTTGTTGCTTTAATAGGAGCAACCTGAAGCGCCGGAGTTTTATATATTTTATCATTATGGCTGTATGCTGTACGGGCAAGATCACCCAGATGACTTACAGGAGTTTCCCCGGAAGTCAGTTTTTCATTTTTACTGCTGTTATAGCCATAGTATTGAGGTTTTGTATGTACAGCTTTTAATTCTACCCTAACGTTATCTGCGTTGCTTCCGTAGAGCAGTTTGATAGGCTTATTCTGTGGTGGAAGCTTTCCGAAATGCAGTACCTCTCCATCATAATAAAATTGTTCCCCGTAAGCTTCTGCCATTCTTGCCAGATAATTGTAATGGGTTTCATTGTATTGACTGCTGTAAATGATCTGAGAATAATCATTGGTGTCTACCCGTATATCAAACCGTTCTTTATCAATTCCCTGTTTGATTACTTCTTCAGCTATGATACCCATATTAACAGGCTGTCCACCGCCAAAACTTTGGATATGCGGAGCCCCGTCCAGTAAAATTGTTGGACTGTATCCGGAAATCACGATATTTCCAAGACTCATTTTTTCCTGACTGAAACCTACTTTGGTAATGATTCCGACAAAGTTCCGTTCAGGGCTTTTCTCAATATCTTTGTAGGAAATAACGGCAGTAAGGCGCTTTCCCAAAAATTTATTAGCTTCTTCAAGGGTGTGGCTCTGCCTGTCTCCCAATGCGTCATGGGCAAGGATAAGACTGAATTCGTGGTGGTGGCTAGCTTTTTGTTTAAGAGTGAAATGTTTGTAGTACTTAATAATTTTACCTTCCACAACCAGCGACAATTTAACCAGCCGGTTGATTCCTGCATGATGATTCTCGGATATTCCGTCTGCATTTTGTGACGGACGGAAGGAAGATCCTTTTGTCTTTGATTCGGTTTTCATATGCTTTGTGTTTGTGTTTTGTATTAAAGATAACACTATTTTATATAACAGACACTATATAAATAGGTTATGAAGTAATATTTCCTGGTATAAGTTTTTCATTCAGGCAAAAAAAGACCGCCTTAAATTAGGGACAGTCTTTTTTCTTATGAATGTTGATAATGTGTGTAAATTTTAGCTTGAAGGCCAAAGTCCAGCATACTGAGAAGTACCATAGTCAATGGTTTCAGCACTTATTACGAAGCTGATAAGCATGCTATTGCTGTCGATTGCATCAAAATCAACCTGATGTTGAATTACATATCCGTTCTGCCAGTTCAAAGTAATCAATGTTCCTTCTTCGTGAGATTTGTTGAATGTAATTTCTCCCACTGTAGGTTTGTATTTACCATTCAGTAAGCTTTCAAGAATATCAGATTTCTCAGTAGCTTCTACTGTTACTTTGATAAGAGCATTGGAAGGGTCTGATGCTACACGTCCTGACACGTCTGTAGATCTGGATACGCTGTAGTTCATTTTTAACAGCTTCTGTCCTTCACCGTTGTTAAATTTTAAGATTCCTCTTGAATTTCTTTCGGCCATGATTAGTAAATTTTAATCGTTAGTAATATTTTGTGATTCAGTGATTGTTTAGCAAATATAGAGGCTCTTTTTCGCTAAAAAAAACTTTTCAATATAAATCTGAGAAATTGTAGTAGTTCTACGATTTCTTGTCGTAATTCTACGACAATAGATTTAAACACCACACCGCAACACTCATCAATACAGCATTTTAAATTAAATCCCATTTTTAAGATAAAAACCAATTTTGCACTATAAAGAGAAATAATTGAGAAATTACAGTCAGATAATAGATAGTCAATTCGCTTCGCTGTGAATTTTGGATTTAAAATTTAAGGTTTAAAGTTAATACGATTCGACTTTCCGCTTCCGGTTTTTGGACACAAAAAAAGCAGAAGTATGTACTCCTGCTTTTTGATATTATAAAAATGAATTTCTTAATGCTTTGTATATTCCGGTTGTTCTGTCGGAATTCTTGAAGGGGTAAAGTATTCATTAAGCCAGTAGAAAGTCTGCCCGTTCTGCTGGATCTTCACAGCTGGATTATTTCTGTTGGCAAGCATTCTGTCTGCTAAATTTTTGTAGTGATAGAAATAATTTTTCACGGTCTCACTAGGAACAACCTTGGATTTTTTCCAACCTTTCAGTTTGTACTTAGCCATCAGTTCTTCTTCGGAAAGATCAAATCCTGTACTCATTCCAATAGCATAAGACATTGGCTGCTCATAAAGTGCTCCTTTATCCAGGAATTTTATAGTTGGGTTATATTTCTTCAGCAGCTTTACATATTCTTTCACTGCTTTCGCCTGATTAAAGCTTGGACGGTCTGCCTCAGTATTTCTGTATACTTCGGTATAGAAAGCTTTTAAGTTGTCATATTCCGATTCAGAAATAAGGATTCCTTTTTCTATTCCAGGAGTATAATCTTTCAGATCTTTTGGAATATATCCTTTTACAAGGAATGGGCTTCCGTAGTTGATCAGCTGTGCTGCAATTCCTGCAGATACCGGATTGGTAAGGCCCGGATACAGATATTTGTATTTTACATCAACATCTGTTTTTCCTGCTCCCACTGATGAATGGAAATATTCATTAAGTGATTTATCAATATTCTGATTATCTAAAGTAACCTGTGAAATAAGGCTGTCAACAGATTTTTTCAGGAATCCCGGAGTTGTAATATCACCTTTTTTAGGAAAGATAACAAATCCCTGAGACATACTCTGTTTAGGGTAAGCCAGTGAGAAGAATCCTGCATCACCTTCTACCAGACTGAAGTTATTCTTAGTAAGAACATCATACTGGTTGATGATCTTTTGTTTTTTAAGTTCAGCAATATTTTTGGCTGTATTGGTCACAACATTTTCTGCCATCAATACGAAATCGTTGTAGGTATCTGATGATCTTGCACTCGTCTGGAACATGATCAGTCTTGCCTGAGCCTGAGTAAGTGAGCTGATCACACTGTACATATTTCCGCTTTGATTGGCAGAAGTTCCTACAGTGACCACAATATTGGTTTCATCAGATACGTTTGAAAGAAGGTTCCCTGCTGCAGTAAGAGCTTCACCTACCGGCTGATAACCGCTAGTGCTTGCACAGTTCATCTCATTCGTTTTCTGATCAATAAACGCTGTCATTTTGCTGTAGTCCGCACTTAAGTTTGATACAGAAATATTTTCCCCACAAGGATTATTTTTATATAAAACCACTCCATATTTAACATTGTTAAAATAAGATGGTTTTTCAAATCTAAGCTGAAGATCCTGCAGTAGTGATTTTACAATAGGTGCATAAGGAGCATTTCCTGCACTTACATCCAATGCAAAAACAATATTAATATTTTTATCTCTTTCTGTGATCTCTCTGTAACGGTCAAAATAAATAGGCTCACCCAATACGTTCGATACAAAGTTTTTGCTGTAATCTAAAATATTGGTAAAATATTTTGTTTTTGAATCCGGAGTTGGAGCCTGGTCCAATGGAAGATTTACAGGAAAGATATTCTCAAGCTGTGTTCTTTTGTTAACATCTGTAAGAAGAATTGCTTTTTTATTTTCAGCATCTGATCCGGATCCTCCCGGATATCCTTCATAGATTCCTAATGTAGAATCGTTGATTCCTGTTGTATTTTTCAGCTTAATGGCAGAACGCTCTCCCCAGCTGGAAATCACATTAGAACTTACCCATCCGTAAAGTCCTTTGCCGATGCTGTCTATATCAATTGAAGGTTTTTTACCTACTAAAAATCGTTTGTTGTTTTCAGCCTGTTTGTAAACATATACAATTTGTCCGTTTGGAATCTTTACATTGGCTGTCTCAATAAGACTTGGTGAATTGAACACCATAATAGAGTCATTCTTATAGTACCTTTCGGCATTTTTGATGACTTCGCTGTTACTTGGCACTACAGCTACTCTTACAGGATATCCTGTTTTTTCACTTTTTAAAGCATTGTTCCAGAGAAGAAGGTCAGATTCCGGAATCCATCCATAAGTTTTGATGGATTTTGACGAAACTTTTTTCATTAAAGCATCCGGAACATATTCCGCTACTTTTACCATTCCGTCTCTATGTTTTAAAACCATTAAAGGTTCAAGGAATTTTACTTCTTTGTAAGATTTCTCATCATCTTTATCCAGATAAGCGGTATTTCTCGATCTGTCTGAAATAACGATCCATGGAGCCGACTTTTTAGGATATCCGTTAACGACAGGGGAAGCATCCACCTGCCCGTACTGTGACGGTTCCGGGGTTTTCTTTGACGGCAGTTTTACCTGGCAACTCGTCAATAATACTGATAACCCTATATAATATGCTGCTAGAGGAAATTTATTTTTCATCCTATTTTATCTTTAATGATTGGCGCATCCGTACAACCGGATGATATTATTTGCTTTGGTTGATTTCTACTTTGGTTACACACTCCTGCTTATCATCCAGGTTCACTTTCACAGTCTGAATCACTGTGTTTTTGTCAAACTGAAGACCGGCACAATACATGTAGAAGTTGTTCACTTTGCTGTCATTTACCTTTACTACTGTGTTTTCATTGTTACACAGATAGGTTCTCAACAGGTAATTGTAATGCATATTGAAACTGTTTCCATTCGCAATCTGCTGCAGGTGATATTTGAAATCACTATCTACCCTTGCATAAGAATCTTCTACTGAAACTTCTTCTTCTGCAAGAGCATCATAAGCCGGAAGAATCTTGATATGGTGATAGATAGGCTCCTGAGATTCTTCAGTGTACAGCGTTACCACATAGTCTCCGGGTTTTTTGTAGGAATAGATCGTAAACTTATCTTTAGAATCTGTATTTCCTGTTTCTCCGAATTTCCAAGCAAACACTTTCGCATCAGAAATGGCACGGAAAGATACGCTTTCATTTTGCATAGCCTGAGCCACAGCCTCAATGGTCGTTGCATTTTTTGCTGTATCTTTTGCTTTCTGAATGCCTCTTGCGCTTACCATTACAGGGAAAGATTTCGTATACTTATTGTCAACGATCAAACTCACCTGATAGTACCCCGGTTTATTATAGAAGTGAATCCCACTGTTTTTATCTGAAGTTGTACCGTCTCCGAAATTCCATCTTTTGGTTTTCGCAAACTGGGTTTTATCTTCGAATAAAAGTGTGTCTCCTACCGCCAGTGAAGACGGATAAACTACCCCAACAATATCATCGGCTGAATGGATGACTTTTTTCTGCAGCCATAGCGCAACCAATGCTGCGATGAGCAAAGTTGCAACAACACCGATAATAATGTTTTTCTTGTTCTTTTGAAAATAATTCATAGTTAGTAATTGTGATGTGTTTTATGTAAAGTTCCTGGTATTTATTACTTATTGTACTCTCGCTTTCAGATCCTGCTCACGCTGATAAAGCTTATTTTGCTTATCCTTAAACCCGATTCTGCATTCATCTACCTGCTTCTGAAAGATTTTAATGTCTTCTGAGGTAGTTGAAATCACTTTTTTGTCATCATAGTACATTTTATAGAATTTTGCAATCTGAGGATAAGCATCTTTTCTGATATCAACAACATCGGTACTGTTAAAATAGCTGTTAATATCATTAACCCCTAACTGAATATTATTTTCTATAAATGGCTGAGGACCGTCATCGGTAAGCTTTGTGATCATCGTATAGGTACTATCCATGATAGGAATAACAATTTTTTGATGACGCTCAAATTCGGCTTTCTGTTCAAGATTCTGAATTCCTCTTACATCTTCATCAGAAAATGGAGATACAAAACCTTTTAAAAAGATGACTCCCAAAAATAACATGGCAGTCACAAGCATCAGTATTAAATAAAAAAACTGATAATGCCTTTCTTTCTTTGATAATGTGATTTGTCCTTGCATATCTTTCTTTTTTATCTTCTTCTTTTACTTCCTGTGAAATTTCTTGTAGGGTCTTTTCTAAGCTCGTTATTGGTTACCTTTATTTTACCCATACATTCATCCAGATCCCTTAGAACTGTTTTTTTCTTATACTCTACCTCAGTGATCTTGGCCTTTAAGGTCAGCATAGGCACAATCTGCTTCATCAGTATAGCATAATGCTTAAAGCTCTGCGCACTGTCTTTACCCATAATATTCTTGGCATCTCTCACATTATCCATAATACTGGTTCTAAGGAACACTTCATTCTCCACCTTATTAATACTAAGCTGGTTCATTTTGTCATAAATATCATCAATGTGATCTTTAAGAACGTCACTTCGAAGCATCAGTTCTTTATAGGCTTCAGCATCCCGGCTGATTCCCTCACGTTGTATATCATAACTCTTAAAGAAGAGAAATAAGCACGTAAAAGTTACAACCGACAAAACGACAAAAGACAGAATAAACTTCCAAATGCCTATTCTGACGTCAGATTTGTTTAATTTTTTTTCCCTGTTAGAAGACATAATTTGCGATTTGTTTGGCCTGTGAAAATATAAAAAAAAAAATTCATGCACAATACGTAGTTTCCCCAGACCTGTTTCGTGAAAACCCTGATTAAATTAATATTAATTTCCACTTTGATAAGTTTTTCATAAATTAGACCTCTAAATTTTAAATATCATTCGCCAAATCGATATTAAGAATGAGTAAAATATTATCTAATACCGTACGTTTTTCTATTGCTGACAGTGATTTTTATTTTAAAAAAATAATGATCAAAACACTCATGGAGAACCCTTTCTATATGCTTCTGAATGACTGTAACAATGGACACGAGCTGGTAAACAGAATCTACAGAAGGCAGGAGGATGTCTTCATCATTGAGCTATTTATGCCCGTATTAAGCGGAATTGAAGCTATCAAATACATCCGGAAAAACAACTCAGAAACGCCTATTATTACCTATTCCGGCACTTATCAGGAAGATATGGCTGAAATTCTTTCAAAAATTCCCAATATCTATTACTGCCAGAAAAAAAGCACCATTATAAAGGATATTATTAAAGGAAGCATTGCTTCTGAAGACTTTGATTATCAAACCTATTCCAAAGAATGGGAACAGCAGCCCCTTGCCGTACAGGAATATATGGACAGACAGAAAAAGGGACAGGAAGAGCTTTCTCCCGCTGAAATACAGCTGATGAGATTCTGCTATGAAGGCTTCAGTAATAAAGAAATTGCAGAAAAACTTAACCTGAGCACAAGAACTATTGATACTTATATCAACCGGCTTACAGAAAAGCTGGGCCTGAAAACCAAGCTTCATCTTATACGTTTCTGCGTAGAAAACGGATATTATAATTCCAGTTTATAAAAATTCTGATTTCTAATTAAAATTTAAAATTCCGGATAACCGGTGGAGACTGAAAAGGGTTCGTGAATACTTAATATAAAGTAAGAAAACCCTGCAGGACCCATCCTACCGGCATTTATTAAATTTTGTTCATTATTTTTTTTGTACCTTTATACCGTTAGATTATTTTATTGTTAAATTATTATAATCCTGCCTTAATATAGCATATACATTAAGAGCTCAACGATTTGAATAAAAATATTTTGCCACTAATTTGCTAGTATTCAATTTTTTTAACTAAATTTGCACACCTAAAATTTAAAATTAAAATAAGGAAATGACAAAGGCAGAATTGGTAAACACCATCTCAAATAAGTTGGGAACAGAAAAGAATGAAACACAGAAAGTTGTAGAAGCTTTTATGCAGGAGATCAGAACTTCTATGTATAATGGGGATAACGTTTATCTAAGAGGTTTTGGATCTTTTATCATTAAAACAAGAGCTGCTAAAACAGGAAGAAATATTTCTAAGAACACTGCAATTGAGATTCCTGCTCATAACATTCCTGCTTTCAAACCTTCAAAATCTTTTGTTGAGAAAGTAAAAACTAAAGTTGCAGTAAAATAAGAACATTAACTGAATATTAACTAGTTACTAAAAAATTAAAATTATGCCAAGCGGAAAGAAAAGAAAAAGACACAAGGTTGCGACTCACAAAAGAAAGAAAAGAAGAAGAGCAAACAGACATAAGAAAAAATAATCTCTCCTTCTAGAGATTTACAATATAATAATATAGTTGGTGGATTTAAATTTTTAAAGTTCACTAACTATATTTTTGTTTGCAACTATAAGATTCCGCGGAAAACGGAGGGTTTCAAATATTATTTTAATAAACATATAATGGTTTTCATTCAAAATCCTTATATTTAATAGATGAATTAATCGAGAAAAACATCCACTTCCTATAATCTTAACAATTTTATCTTATTAAAAAATGAAGAAAGAACTAATAGTTTCGCATGAAGATGATCTTACAAAGATTGCATTACTGGAAGACGGAAGACTATGTGAACTTCATGAGCAAGAGGACAAAAGCGATTTTATAGTTGGAGATCTGTTTATAGGAAAAGTCAAAAAACTAGCCCCCAACCTGAATGCAGCATTCGTTAATATCGGATATGACAAGGATGCATTTCTGCATTATCAGGATCTGGGACCTCAGTATCTTACATACAGAAAGTTTTTAAAAGATACTATTTCTAAAAAACAAAGCACTTCAAGCTTAAAGAATTTCGAGATACAACCCGAAATAGACAAAAATGGAACGGTAGATAAAGTGATCGCCAAGGACGACATAGTTCTTCTGCAAATCACGAAGGAGCCAATTTCTACAAAAGGCCCAAGAATCTCTACCCAAATCTCTCTGACAGGACGCTTTCTGGTTCTGATCCCTTTCGACAATAAAGTTTCTATTTCTAAAAAGATCAGAAGTTTTGAAGAAAAGGAAAGACTGAGAACCCTTATCGACAGCATCAAACCTGAAGGTTTCGGAGTTATCATCAGAACAGTAGCCGAAGGAAAAAAAGTAGCGGATCTTCATAACGACATGAACCAGCTGGTTCAGAAATGGGAAAGCACTTTTAAAAATATTCAGAGAAATAAAGTTCCGTCCAAAGTTTTAAGCGAAGAAGACAAAGCTTCAGCTATTTTAAGAGACAATTTTAATCAGGATTTCGTCAATATCATCTGCGATGATGAGCAAATGGTAAACGAAATGACAAATTACGTGGAAGTAATTGCCCCTGAAAAGAAAAATATTGTCCAGTTTTATGATTCCCATATTCCTCTTCTGGAATATTACAATGTTGAAAAACAGCTTAAACAGAGCTTCGGAAAACACGTTAACATTCCAAGTTCCAAAGGCGCCTATCTTGTTATTGAACACACAGAAGCACTTCACGTCGTTGATGTGAACTCCGGCAACAATATTACTACCGGAGCCGCTGTCAATAAAGAACATGCACTGAAAGTGAACAAAATGGCTGCCACTGAAATCGCAAGACAACTTCGCCTCCGCGATATGGGAGGGATCATCGTTATTGATTTCATAGACATGCCGAATTCTGATCACAGAAGAGATCTTTACGAGCATCTGAAAGAGGAAATGAAGCGCGACAAAGCACGCCATAAAATACTTCCTCCAAGTAAATTTGGATTGATCCAGATCACCAGACAAAGAAATCGTCCGGAAAAACAGATCGATACCAAAGAAGAAAACCCGAACAAAGACGGAGAAATTGTAGCTCCTATTGTTATCGTGGAAAGAATGGGTGAAACCTTAAGAAATATCCTGCAGAAAGAAAAAGGAAAAATATACCTGCATGTACACCCGTTTGTGGAAGCCTACCTTACAAAAGGCATCAAAAGCATCCAGATGAAATGGTTTATCAAATACAAAAAATGGGTAACCATCGTTCCAAGGGATTCTTTTAAATACCTAGAATACAAAATCTACAATGCTAAAAAAGAAGAATTAATAGAATTCTCTAATTAAAAAATTTAAAACCTTCAGTTGTACTGGAGGTTTTTTTATTGCTATTTAGTATCGAAGTTGACTAAAGCCACCCTATTGAATTTTAATAACAACATCTTTTATCTTTTATCTTTTATCTTTTTATCTTTAAACTATGAAAAACCACCATTATAAAATAGCCGTCCAGTGGACAGGCAACCAGGGAACAGGAACCAGCGGATATAGAGATTACGAAAGAAGCCACACTATTTCAGCACAAAATAAAGTTTTAATTGAAGGTTCGTCTGATCCCGCATTCCGAGGAGACAGAAAGAAGTATAATCCTGAAGAAATGTTTTTATCTTCTCTTTCCTCCTGTCATATGCTTTGGTATCTCCATTTCTGTTCTGAAGCCGGCATTGTTGTAACAGAATATACTGATGAAGCTACTGGTATAATGGAAGAAACAACCAGTGGAAGCGGCCATTTTACGGAAGCAACCTTACATCCCAAAGTAACAGTTGCAGAAGAATCAATGGTTGAAAAAGCACAACAGCTTCATCATAAAGCCAACGAATTTTGTTTCATTGCCAACTCGGTCAATTTTCAGGTGAAGCATATCCCTACCACGTTATTTAAATAACACAACATCTTAAATTAAATTCATGAAACAATGATGAACAGTACATTTTAACAGTAATAACTCTAAAAAACTCCACTAAAAGAGAATTATTTAATAAAAAATCAATAAAAATAATGTTTTACCATCAATAAAAATACAATAATTTCAAAATATTTGTCAATTTTATCTAAAATGTAAAGTTTTTTTACTATTTTTATATAAACAAAACAGACCATGATGAAACCAAGATTGACAATTTTTGATGAACCCATGCTGTATACAGAGGGATTATCAAGACTGCTTTCACAAAGCAAAATTTTTAGTACCATTGACATTTGTAATTCTTTAGAAACCCTCTCCAAACATTTAAAAGAAGAACCATCGGAAATGCTTATCATGAGCTCCAATATGCTCATGCTTACAGAAATCTGCAAGTTGGTAGAAAGCATTATTTCCCAATATAAAAACATCAAAATCATTGTCATAGGAAGCTCTTATGATGTGATAGATATGCGGAAGCTCTTCAACAAAGGCATCAAAGGCTATCTGGACAAAAACTGCACCTATGATGAGTTTCTGAAATCCATTAATGTTTTACTCCTTAATGAGATCTATATCTGTGATCATGCAAAGGAAAAAATGATGAATTTCATCAGCAGCGAACAGGAAAAACAAAGCCCACACATCAAAGAACCCCTCACCCGCCGTGAAATGGAAATCCTTAAACTGATCTGTGACGGATGCAGCAGCAAAGATATCTCTGAAAAACTTTTTATCAGCATCAATACGGTAGAAACACACCGAAAAAGAATTCTTTTGAAACTCAATGCGAAAAACTCAGTCGGAATTGTAAAATATGCTATTGAGAATCATATTATCGACTGAAATTCCCCCATGAAAAACTCAAAAAATTCCAAACTTTACAGTCTGGAATTTTTTTTTGCCTGAATTCATTTCTTATTGCTAAAATCAGGCGCAACTTATTATTAATCCAAATTCACTGTAAGATCATCAGAAGTGAGACATAGAGATCAGAAATTGAGCTATGAAAAAGTTTCTCTACACTTTTTACCTTATTGCTTATCTGCAAACAACTCAAATCTCTAATCTCTGAGCTCACAACTTGGAACTTTAAACTTTAAAACCCTGGCTTTTAATATCTTTAGCCAATTTGTTTTGCAAAGCCCATCATTGATAATGAAAAGCAGCCAAACAAGATTAAACTCAAACTTAAAAGCCTTGAACTTTGAACCTTATTCATAATCCGGCATCTCCCCGTTACTGAAAAGCGCCGTCCGGGTAAGATCTGTCATACTGCTATTAAGGTCAATAACCATCACATTTCTTTGCGAAATATTATCATTGGAAGTGTTCATAAAAATAATCTGCGCATTATTCGGTGAGAATCTTGGGTCAAGATCATTGGTTCCCATCACTTTTTCGCTTTCGGCGGAAATATCACTTATAACATCTGTGACGAGATTATAGATGAAAATATGCGAATCCAATTGTCTGTAATTTCCACTTCCGTCCAGATATCCTGAGACATCACGGGTAAAAAGAAGAAGCTGTCCGTCTACAGAGAAATTCAGTCCACCGCTGGCTCCCGGAGAACCGGACAATACGGTTTTAAGGACAGTTCCCGTCATGTCTATAACATAAACCTTGGTATTATAACCATTATAATCGTTGGTTTTCAAAGCTATTTTACTACCATCATAACTCCAGTCGCATTCCGATATCATACTTCCGTCAGGAGTAGTGTATACCAGACTCAGGCCGCTGCCGTCTTTATTGATCCTGTATAGTTTATTGAAGTTAGAATAAATAAGCTCCTTACCGTTTGTACTCCATGCAAAATCCATTTCATAATTATTAAAACCCGCCACTGCCACAGTTGTTACTTTAAAAGGATTGGAACCGTCAGGATTGGCTGTATAAATATGAGTACTTCCGCCTTCTGTACGAAGGAAAGCAATGAGACCCGCATTATTATTCTTACGTGGCCGCCAGCTGTTGTAGGAAGAATTGGTAAACTGGAAATTATTTCCCTGATCATCACTGGAGATGATAACGAAGTTTCCATTCTGCTTTTGGGCATAATGGTACCTGTTGGCCGGCACCGTATTGGTAGTAAATTTACTGATAGAGCTTAAAACTGGCTGGTGAATGCCGTCCGAAACAGACACCTGCCAGAAGTAACTTACACCAAACTTCAGATTTGAAAGCGTATAATGATTAGCTGTCAAATCATTAACCTGAATCACATTAGTGTCAAGATTATTTTTAATTGCCAAACTGTATTTTAAAACATCCGCTGTATCCGGATCTGTTGCGCTCCAGGTTAATTCGACGCTCAAAGGTTGATTTACTGCGTTATCTATCGGACTTAGCAACTGTGGTGTAGCGGGAGGAGAATTCAATGATGTATCATCATCCATTTCAAAAACTGCTGTTACCACTTGATTTTGATTCTGTATATTGACGGACTGAAAACTGGTAATATATCCTGAAAGCTCTGCTTTTACAGAATAATTGCCTACCGGCATAGCTGCGATTTCAAAAGAACCGTCTGTACCGCTAAAAACCGTCTGTGTTGTAGGGTTGGTAAAGATTTTCACATTTGAAAGCGGTACATTACTGCCTCTTTTTACAACTTTTCCTTTTAGAGTTCCTGTTTGAGCCTGTTCTACAAGGTCTTCATTGCATGAAAACAGACAAAAAGCAAAGATGAATATGCTGAGTATTTTAATTAAAGTTTTCATAATTCGTGTTTTTATTTGTTTCCGAAGTAAAAATTGATTCCTATACCGAAGCGTAAAGCCTGATCTTTCCTTTTTCCATTCACAAGGCCTTCCCAGTTATCTTTAAAGCCCAGGTCATATTGAGCCGAAGCTCTCAGTGAAACATTCCGGCTGATCATATATTCCAGACCTCCTCCGAACTGTGCTTTATATTGGGGTTTGTATTTTGATGAATACATTGCTCCTGCCCCGCCGTATATGTATGGACTGAATCTGTATTTAGGAAAAAGCAGATACTCCAGGTTCACTTCGGGGCCGAAATAGTTTCTTTTCACAATATTTGAATTTTCCAGCGTAAAATAACTGCCATTCAATTCAACATTCAGGTAAGGAGTAAGGAAATATTTGAATCCTATTTTGCCTCCTGCATTCATTTTTGGGCCTACGTAGTCATCTTTCACTTTTTGCCCTTCAACATTGGCAAATACAGAAACTTTCTGTCTGTAGTTCTCCGGATATTTGCCGCCCACTGCCCTTCCGTTATTTTGCTCCTGCTCTCTGTTATATTCATTAATTAAAGCCTCGTATCCTCCATTGGAATCTACCGCTTTCCCCCAGATTTTATCTCTTATTCCTTCTACAATAAGAGATTTTACTGCTTTTTCAATAGCCTCGGTTACAGCAAGCTGAACGGGCTCATTCTGGGTGAGTCCCACCTCAGCTTCCAGCAGTCTTTCTGTATCAATATATCTGAAAAAACTTCCGTTGACGCTGGTTGAAAGAATGGTTTTAGAGGTATAAACTGTTTTAAGAATTTCTCCGTTAAGGGTAGAAACAGCACGAAGGTAAATAGTAATTCTGTCCTGGCGGTATTGTGTAGAAGCACCGATTCCGAAATACCTTGCTCCAAGCCCTCCGGTGAGAATATTGCTGTCATAGGAGATGACGCCGCCTTCAAGAAGAATTCCGGCATATAAAAGAGGAGGAAGTGCCTGACTGTTTTTATCTGCATCCTTTATATATTCCTGTCGTGTGGAACGGATGATTTGTCTTTCATTGAGAAGATTGGCAATATTTTCCCTTTCAATAGGGATAAACCAATGGCTGTCTTCTAATGCCTTGATAAGAATGGTAGTGGTTCCCTGAGGGACTGCCGTGCTCCAGTTGTTTCCGTTTTCGGAAGGTTTGTACTGGCCGGTCTGATCCCGGAATTTGTAGACCCCTATTACAATTTTTTCTTTGGGAAGGGGAAGATTTTTCAATTCTGCGGTAGAGGAAGTAACCTCACCCATTGTTGGTTTTTCGGGATCCGAAGGTAAACCAAATATTGAACTGCAAGCCTGCAGAATGCATAGCAGGAAACTACAGAAAAAGATTCTGGTGTAAGTGTAGGTTGTCATGGTAAGTTTATTTTTAGTTATTCCTATTTCGGAATTACGATCTCGGACTGATCGCCATTACTGGTATCCAAAATATTGATTAAAAGTCCCTGATTAGTATTGGTAATCTGTAAGTAGAGCGATCCGAAAAGATAATTTCCGGGCTTTATACTTCCATCACCAAACTGTTCATCAAACAGTTTTCTTGAAAGCTCACTGAGAATCTGTCTGTTGAGACTCTGGGTAAAGCTGTCAAGAGAATTTACACGATCCAGCAGATCGCTAAAATCATTTTTTTCATCAAATTGATTTTGTGCATTAGCAGAGCTCAAAAGCCACTGATAATTAAACGTATCTCCTCCGAAAGCCGGATTCACCGGTTTATAGACGAGCTGCTGAGATTTTCCGTAGAAAATACCCGCGATAAAGGTCAAAATAATGATAAGGGTTTTCATGACGGACATTTTTAATAGATAAATTCATTTTTAATAAGGTTTTTCTTAGCATTAAATTCTTTGATATATTTTAAGCTGTAGACCAGCTGCTCTTTTAAATAATCTTCTGCAGGATTGGTCATAAAACTGTATATAATTTTATCCTCAATCTGAATATTAATCTGGCCGCTTGTTCCGCGAAGGGGGAGTTCTGTAATCGTTATAGCACTGCTGCTTTTATCCGGAAGCTGGCTGTATTGCATATAAAACAGATCATAAAAATCTTTTCCGACTTTGGTTTTTGTTTCATCAATGGTCAATCCTCTCAGCTCATAAGCCGCATCTTCTTCTACCTTTGCCGTTTTCTTTTTAAAAAGATCGCTGTTGAGCTCCAGACTGTCTTTGGCGACCAGCTTTTGTGTTTCTTCATCCCTGATATAAAGAAAAGCCTTCAAGGCGTCTTTTGATTCAAGGTTGACACTGATCTCCGATAATATTTTAACTTCATTGGGATTCACAGAGAATTTACCACTCTGCTGATTGTTTGAAAGATTCCCACCGTTTCCTTTTTTAATCGAAACCAAAAGGTAGTTCAGTTCCTTATAAACAGTGGTATTGTTCATGACAATGGCTTTCAGTATAATCTGATTTTCAAGGAGGCTGCTCTCTATTCTTGCATTTATTTTTTTATCTTCCTGCCCATAGGTCCATACGGACAGGAAGCTAAAAAATGTGCTCAGGCTAAGGGAATATAAAAGTTTCATCATTTGTGTTTTAATAATTTCTCATGAAAACTGTTTTATTGTCTCCCTTTACATTGATCTGAATTCCATCCGAAATACTGTTGCTTCCTGTGACATCAATAATATTATTGTTTCCTTCTGCGGTAATGGCAGCTTTAGATTCTTTATCTGTAAATGAATTGATAAAATAAAGCGTATTAAAGTCTCCCAATTGTTGTACAGCAATATTAGTTCTGGCATTAAGAGAAAGCTCGGCATTGTTATAATCACCCATCTGAATGATATGGGTACCGTATGAAGTCTGATCAATCTGCTGCCTGGCTATAAGATTAAAGATTGTATTGCTGTTGATCTTATCCCAGTCTATTTCCTGTGCCTGTAATGGCAATAATATGAAAAGAGCAAAAACACTCCATCTTAAGGTAAACATGGCCTCTATGTATTAAAGATACTGACGCAAACCGAAGAAAACCGGAGGTAAAAAAGGAGAAACCCTGTAGTTTCTCCTTTACAATTTCTAAGATTTACAGTATGTGTTATAGGGCTTAATTGGATTGATTCACAATCATTGAGTTTCCGTTACCCACCTGAGTTCCTACGTGAATATGACTATCACCACTCTGAGCTACCCAGGTAAAGTTACCATTACCGATCTGAAGGTCAATAGCTGTGTTGGAATCTCCTACCTGGAACTGATAAAGCTGGTTGGCATTACCAATCTGTAATCCAGCAGATGTATTATCATCTCCTACCTGAACTGAAGCGGCAATATTACCTGTTCCTGCTTGTACATGATTAGCGCTGTTATCATTACCATCCTGATACTGAACAAGGATATTATCGGCTCCTACCTGAAGTCCGCTGGCATCATTTCTTCTTCCCAGCTGAACTTGAAATGCTTCATTACCACTACCTAACTGAATAGCTGAAGCATCATTTCTTCTTCCGTCCTGGTATTGAACGACAGAGTTACCTAACCCTACCTGTATCGAAGAAGCATCATTTCTTCTTCCGATCTGAGTTTGTTCTGTAGAGTTAAGAACTCCAAGCTGCCATGTTGAAGCAGAGTTTCTGTTTCCCAGCTGCATGACTTCGTTTGAGTTTCCAATACCTACCTGATCTACATCTATAGAGTTTCTGTTTCCTATACTCTGTGCAGTATTAACGTTCAAAATACCTACCTGATCAATGTCTGCAGTATTACGATTCCCTGTCTGTGTCAAAGAGTTGATGTTCAAAAGACCAGTCTGATCCACAGTAGCAACATTTAAGTTTCCTGTTTGGGTAGTTACATCAATATTGAATTGTGCAAATCCGAAACTCATGGCAAATAGTGTAAATACACCTGTAAGTAAATTTTTCATCTTAGTAAAAATTAATTGGTTAATAGTAAGGCAAAGGTAACCTCTGGATCAAAATGAAAAACCACCATCAAAGTGTAAATTTCAAAAGTCACTGTTTATAGTTGCAAGGGTCACTATTTGCCGTTGCACGGAGGTCATTGTTTTCAGTTACGGAAAAATACGGGAGTCATTTCAAGAACTATAAGTAGCTCATTCAGTGGTGAATATTGAATATTCTCCGGCCGTGATTTTCACTCATTTTTTCAAATTCACCAGGAGTATTAAAACTTCACAATGCTGGGTTTTAAAATCTTTGCGACATCCAATTATCTGTCTTTCACTTGCAAAGCAAAATTCACAACTACCCATCTTTTCACCTTACAATTGCATAGGTTAATTAATGTTAAGGCCCTTATTTCTTCAAGATATATTGTTAAATTTGAAGTATGGAAAATTTTGGAAAAGATTTATTACGAAAAATAAAAAGTGTAGAACTTCCCGGTGAACACGCCCATGGAGTTTTCTCACCTCCCTCCCGCCCCGTTTTTACTTATGATGAAGTATTGGCAAAGAATCCCAAATTTGCAGCAGTCAATATCGTTTTATATCTGAAAGACAACGAGTGGTATTTTCCATTGATTCAAAGAACGATTAATGAGCACGACAGACACAGCGGGCAGATTTCCTTGCCAGGAGGAAAGCGTGAGGAGATGGACAGAGATTTTGCGGAAACCGCAGTTCGGGAAACTTCTGAAGAAATTGGAATAGACAAACATTATGTAAGGATTATCAGAGAAATGTCTCCTATTTATATCCCACCAAGCAATTTTTATGTATATCCCTATATTTCTTATACTAAAAAGAATCCCGCCTTCGTTCTTCAGCAGACGGAAGCTGTGGAAACCATAGAATTTCCCATCACTTCCTTTCTGAATCTGTCAGATACCCCCGAAATCATGGCGCTGCCTAATGCAAACGGATATGAGGTTCCTGTTATCAATTTCAACGGATACATTATCTGGGGTGCTACAGCGATGATATTAAGCGAATTCAGCCAGTTGCTGAAAAAAATGTAACTTTGCACTACCGTGTTTAATTGAGAGATGGCGAAGAAAAATATTTTCACCGATGCATTCGGAACACCTTATTTTTTGAAAAGGTTTATTATTTTTATTTTAGGAGTTGTATCATACAGAAGATTCAACGGCTTTAATAAGTTAAAGATAACCGGAACAGAACACCTTGTGGATCTTCCGGACTCTAACGTACTTTTTGTATCCAACCATCAGACTTATTTTGCAGATGTGGCAGCAATGTACCATGCTTTCTGTGCTGTAAATAACGGATATCTAAACACGATAAAAAACCCGATCTACCTACTAAACCCTAAGATCGATTTTTACTACGTAGCAGCAGAAGAAACCATGAATAAAGGCATTCTTCCCAAAATTTTCAAAATTGCAGGTGCTGTAACGGTAAAAAGAACATGGAGAGCCGAAGGAAAAAATGTCAACAGAATGGTAGACATGAGTGAGGTAGACAATATTATGAAAGCATTGGACAATGGCTGGGTAGCGACTTTCCCTCAAGGAACTACTTCTGCTTTTGCACAGGGACGAAGAGGAACAGCCAAATTGGTAAAAAATCAGCGCCCTATTGTAATTCCGATCAAAATAAACGGATTCAGAAGAGCTTTTGATAAAAAAGGACTCCGCGTAAAGGTAACCGGTGTAAAACCTACGATGGAATTCAAAGCTCCTTTGGATATTGATTATGATAATGAAAAAGCACCGGAAATCTTATTGAAAATCATGACTGCCATTGAGCAGACAGAAGATTTCAACCTATTACACAGTTATGATGAAGAACTTAAAGCTAAAAAATTAGAACAAAAGGACTCAAATAATTAAAGTAATGACAAAAATTATGAACAAAATACTTGGAATCTTATTCACAATCATAGTATTAGTTTCATGCAACAGCCAAAAGGTATATTCGGATTTTGATATCAGCTATTCGAAAAGTGGAGGCTATGCTCCTGTATATGAAAACATGCTTATAAAAGGGAATAATGTACACTACTCTTTTGAAGGGCAGGGTAAAAAATATAAACAGGATTTTAAAATTTCTCATGAAGATTTAAAAAAACTGGATCAGGTTCTTTCTCAGAACAATTTCAGAAGAATACAGGAAGACCGCAAAAAATTGTACGATAATATTTCAACTTCCATCAACATCAAGAAAGGTTCAAATGAAGGGAGTAAATCGGATGCCAGTATGATTATTCCGAATTACCAGACCAACTGGAACAACATTCTTGAAGCTTTCCAGCAGATCATTAATACTAATGTTAAAAAACAGTAAATACAATTGAAAACCCACTTCATTGCCATTGGCGGAAGCGCCATGCATAATCTTGCGATTGCATTAAAAGACAAAGGATATCAGGTGACAGGTTCTGATGATGCCATTTTTGAGCCTTCAAAATCCCGCCTGGAAAAGAAAGGAATTCTGCCTCAGGAAATGGGCTGGTTCCCGGAAAAAATAACTCCGGATATTGATGCTGTTATTCTTGGGATGCATGCCCACCAGGATAATCCTGAGCTGGCAAGAGCAAAAGAACTGGGGCTGAAAATATATTCTTATCCTGAATTCCTTTACGAACAGTCAAAAAATAAAACAAGAGTTGTGATTGCCGGATCACATGGTAAAACAACCATCACTTCAATGATCCTTCATGTTTTGAATTTCCATCAGAAAGATGTGGATTTCATGGTAGGCGCTCAGCTTGAAGGTTTCGACTGTATGGTAAAACTGACTCAGGATAATGATTTCATGGTGCTGGAAGGTGATGAATACCTTTCTTCTCCTATTGATCTTCGTTCTAAATTTTTACTGTATCAGCCGAATATCGCTTTAATGAGTGGTATTGCATGGGATCATATCAATGTTTTCAAAACATTTGATGATTATATAGATCAGTTCAGAAAGTTTGTAGCGAGTATTACAGCAGGTGGAGTTCTGGTATACAATGAAGAAGATGCTGAAGTGGTGAAAGTAGTGGACAATGCTGAAAACTATTTCAGAAAGATTCCTTATAAAACGCCTGAATACGAAATCAACAATGGTAAAGTGTATTTAAAAACTGAAATGGGAGATGTTCCGCTTTCTGTTTTTGGAGCCCACAACCTGTTGAATATGGAAGGAGCAAGACATATCTGCCGACAGCTTGGTATTATGGATGAAGACTTTTATGAGGCTATCATGAGCTTCAAAGGGGCATCCAAACGCCTTGAAAAAGTAGAAAGAGAAGATAAAGGAACTCTTTATAAAGATTTCGCTCATGCACCAAGCAAAGTGAAGGCAGCTGTAAAAGCATTTACGGAACAATTCAAAAATGATAAGAAATATGGATTTCTGGAACTACACACCTATTCCAGCTTAAATCCGGCCTTCCTTGAGCAATATGACCATGCCATGGATGGTTTGGAAGAAGCTATTGTGTTCTATTCTGAAGATGCTTTAAAGATCAAAAGAATGGAACCTATATCACCAGAATTTATCAAAGAAAAATTCAAGAACGAAAATTTAAAGGTTTTTACAAACACTGAAGATCTTCATGCCTATTGGAATACATTGGATAAAACGGATGGTGTTTATTTAATGATGAGTTCCGGAAATTTTGGCGGACTTGATTTAACAAAATAAATAAAAAGCTTCAGCATATAATCTGAAGCTTTTTTTATTAAGCAATATTTCTAATTATTCAATCTTTTGTTGTTGATCAACTCAATACTTTTGATAGATCCTACCGGTGAAATTTTTATCGTTTTGTTTCCTTTTGCCAGATAGATGTAATACATACTGTTTGAGCCTATCAGATGAACCAGATCAGAACTATCATCACCATAATTTAATTTATAATCATATTTAAGTCTGTTCTCCTTTATTCTTTTCGTTAATGTCATCCCTTCTCCCATGCCTATTCCTACAAAGAAAGACAATAGCATCATGGCCAGAAATCTTACAAACATATTGGTAAAATGATTCTCAATAGCCTCTTTACTCATATTTTCATGTTCTTTAAGAGAAGCCATTTTCAGTGCCCATTTTTTATTCTTATTACTTTGCTTTGATAAATAGGACGGAAAGGCAAATGAAGATACAACGATAACAAGCAGGGCAATCAGTATTACCGGATGAGCAGTCAGAGTAGCAATCGGGCTTATCAAAATATCCATTATGGTTGAATATTTCAGAATATTAATGCCTATCTGGTAGTAGAAGACACTCTCTTTTAGTATTCCCATTACTACAAGAAACAAGTATCCGAACGGGAGTGATTTTTGAATTCCTTCTGAAAACTTCATTTATATTTTCGCTGATTTTAGTTTTTATATTTCACGAAAATAGAAAATTAACCGCAATTTGAAAGCAAATTGATCTATCTTTCACATTCTTTGATCAGATTTTTCAAAATCTCTTCTGTGGAAAGTTCACTATACTGATGAATAGACTGCCCAACCCAGATCCCCACAAATTCCGGATTTTGCAGAGTTTTTGCTGCTTTACGCAATGCATTGGTCAGTTTGTTCTGATAAGGATAGGGTAAAATATATTCTGAATTTTCAACCGTTTCTATAAACTGATTTTTCACTCCTCTGGCATATCTTCCCGAAAAGCTCTTCGTTAAAACAATTTCCTCTTCTGTTACTTTTTTCAGTCTTTCCTTTTCAAAAGGCTGTAAGGCACTTTCCCGGGAAGCTAATAGAAGATTACCCACCTGAAAACCCTTTGCTCCCAAATCTTTAACAGCCTGTAATGTTCTTGCTCCATAGATTCCCCCTGCATAGATCAAAGGAACATTCACATGATCATACACCTGTGACAGCAAAGATAACCCTCCGATATGCGGAATATGCTCTGCCTCAAAACTTCCCCTGTGGCCACCCGCCTCTATTCCCTGAACACAGATCATATCAATCCCCAATTTTTCAAGCTGCAAAGCCTCATTCACAGACGTACAGGTTCCGATAAGGGTAACTCTGTTTTCTTTTAATTTCTGAATACTCTGATCATCCAGATTCCCGAATGTGAAACTCAAGATTTTACAATTTTCCTCTATAATGGCATCCACCTGCTCATGATAGGTGTTTATCTTTATCGCCTCAAGTTCCGGAAGCTCTACTTCAATATTATTTTTTTTGGCCAGCTGCTCAAGAAACTGCTTTGTTTTAGTAAACTTTTCTTTTAAAGCATCCGTCACTTCAGGTATGTGATGTACAAATATATTGGCTGCAAAAGGTTTATCAGTAATTTTTTTCGTTTCTCTTATCAATTCAACAGACTGATCCGCAGAAAGATCTGCCAGCGCCAGTGATCCCAGACAATCTGCTTTTGCAGCAGCTGCCACCATCTGTACTGTACTTACTCCAAACATCGGAGCCTGAATCACAGGATATTGTATCCCTAGTTTTTTACTGATTGTATCCGGCCAAAACATAAGAATTATTTTTATTAAAATTTACGAAGAAAGCAGCAATGAAAGTCATTCAATACTATGATATTACTCAGAATATAGTTTAAAGTTCAAGATTTTGAGTTTAAGGTTGTTGATAAACATCTATTGCATGTTGAACAAAGTAAGACTTATTTTGTTTTCCTTAATTCTTTATAATGTAATTTTGATACTGGATCAAGCTTTTCTGTGGCATAAGAAAATGTAACAGCAGGCATTGTTTTAGCATAAGTAATGAGAAAATCATATAGTTTCTTTTTGTCTTTTTTTCCAGCTTCTCTTACCCAGCTTCCCACCGCTTTATTCACCAGTTCATTGGAATCATGAATAAGGATTTCAGCAATAGCAAAAGTATCCTCCACATCATTTTTCCTGATAAAAGCATGAGTACTTACAATGGCTGTTCTCCTTTCCCACGGGCTTTCGGAATAAGCAAGCTTATATAAAACATCTCTCGATTTGTCAATAAGATATTCCCCAATAATACTTCTGGCTGCCCTGTCTACAAAATCCCAGTTATTCAAACGGTCATGACGATTCAGATACAGATCAAAGAGGTTTTTCTTCTGATCTTCAGTAATTTTTTTACTTCTGGCCTGGAAATCCATGATACTCACTGCCCCCATCCTTACTTCATAAAAATCGCTGTCAAGGAGTTTATTGACCTCACCCAGAGGCATTGCAGAAAACTCTTTAGCCGTAGTAAAGACATCTCCGAATTTCACTCCGAAACTCTTTGTTATCCCATCATTTCCTTTGAAAAACTTCTCCACTTTATCGAGCTCTTTTTCATTCCTGAATAACGAGAGTGTTTCTATAAATTCCTGTGCCGTCATGGGTTATTATTAATTTAAAAATCCCGCAGATCTCATAAATTACACGGATTAAAAATCTGCGTTTTCTGCGAAATCTGCGGGAGTATTCTTACTCTTTATTTCTATTAAATATCCGCTACGGAATTCAGCATTTTTTGTTCCCATTCAGGATCTTTAGGATCAAAGAACAGTCTTTTTCCTGTATCTAAAGAACAGACAACATTCATTTCATCTTCTGTAAGTTCAAAATCAAATACATTAAAGTTTTCTTCAATTCTTGATGGTGTCACAGATTTCGGAATCACTACAAATCCTTCTTGTAAATGCCATCTCAGAATGACCTGAGCTACGGTTTTACCATATTTTTCTGCAATTGCCTGCAGGTCAGGATTGCTCAAAAGCTGGGCATTGCCGTTTCCAAGCGGACTCCATGGCTGGGTTATGATATCATTTTCTCTGTCGTATACCTGCAATTCTTTTTGCTGGAATACCGGATGCAGCTCAATCTGGTTGATTACCGGCAACACTGTTGAATTAGCTTTTAATTCTTCCAGTTTTTCAATTGTAAAATTACATACGCCTATAGCTTTAATCTTTCCTTCCTTGTATAATTCTTCCAAAGCTTTCCAGGTTCCTAAAAAGTCTCCATAAGGCCAGTGGATAAGGTACATATCAAGATAATCCATCTGCAATCTGTCTAATGTTCTCTGAAAAGCACTTTTCGCTTTTTCATACCCATGATCCTGAACCCATACTTTTGATGTGATAAACAATGCTTCTCTGTCTACTTCGCTATTTTTCACCCCAGCACCTACTGCCGTTTCATTCTGATAAATAGCCGCAGTATCAATCATTCTATATCCGCTCTGAATAGCTTTTATTACCGCATTCTCACATTCTTTCAGGTCTTCCATCTGCCATACTCCGAAGCCTAAAGCAGGAATATCCACGCCGTTATTTAAGGTTACCACAGGCTGTCCTGTATAGGTTTTCTTTTGCATAAGTCTTTATTTAATTATTAATATAAAGTGATAAACAAATTTGCAACAAAAATTTGAAAATACAGCCTACCAATTTTACTGTTTACCTTAAAAAATGGTTATATAATGAGGTAATTTCAGCTTTCAGTTTTGATTTTTGGCTGCTGGTTTACAGTCCAGCTAGTACCCCAACGCTATTTTCTTTATTTTTGCTTAAATTAAAAAAAGATCATGTCACAGAATATCAGACTGGCTGCTGTAGAAGATTATCCGGAAATTATGAAAATCTGGGAATCAGCGGTGAAAGCAACTCACAATTTTCTTGCTGAGGAGGATTTTAATTATTTTAAAGAAGTCATTCCAAGAGACTATCTTCCTAACCTGGAAGTTTATTTAATCACTGAAGATCATGAAGCTAAAGGATTTGCCTCCGTAGCAGAAGGTAACCTGGAAATGCTTTTCATTCACAATGATACACGTGGAAAAGGTTATGGTAAAACGCTTTATCAGTTTATGAAAGAGAAAACCGGACTCACCAAAGTAGACGTCAATGAACAGAATTCTCAAGCAATAGGGTTTTATGAAAAAATGGGTTTCAAAAAGATCGGAAGATCAGAAAAAGACGGTTCAGGAAAAGATTATCCACTTATTCATATGAGTCTGTAATATGGAAAATTTTTCATTCAATCAATTAAATTCTGATTCGGAGATACCCTATCATTTACTGCTCCTGGCAGATGAAACCAAAGAAGCTATTGATCAATATATTTTCAAATCTGACATCTATCTTTTACATGACGGCATCGAAGACGTTGCGGTGATGGCATTATTCAAAATCAGCGATACAGAACTGGAAATCAAAAACATTGCAGTGATGGAATGCTACAGAAGCAAAGGAATCGGAAGTATTCTGATGAATAAAGCAAAGGAAATTGCCAAAGAAAATCATTATAAAACGCTGACTGTCGGAACATCGGATACCGGCTTCCAACAGATCAGATTTTATGAGAAAAACGGTTTCATCAAAAGTGGAATTCTGAATGATTTTTTTATTGAGAATTATCCAGTCCCTATCTATGAAAACGGTTTACAAATGCGGGATATGGTTTTACTAACCCATTACCTGACGGAATAAGCCTTTAATATGCTCTATTTCGGTTTGATAATTCGTTTTTTTACGGCATCCGAAGTACAATGTATTTTCAAATTTCTTTTTTCCTTCCCAGATTAACTGAACTTCACCGCTTTCGATATCGCTTCTGCATAGAAAATCGGGAACAACAGCTAATCCTGTTCCACCTTTCAGACAACGGATGATGGAGTTCATGTTGGGAACAATATAATTAGGACGGAAATTGGGTTTATGACCAAAATTCAATATCCAGAACTGGAAAAGGTGTTCCATATCTCCGGTAGTTCCGTACCATTTTTCATTCTTCAGCCATCCTTCAATCTGCTCTATATCTTTTGTTTTTAACACTTTATTGAAAGCAGTTTTATCCACATCTTTCCCTCCTACTAGAACGATCTGCTCGGAAGAGAATGCTTCATGTTCGATATTGGGTGAAGATCCTTTTTTCGGCGTAATGATAAGGTCGAGAATTCCTTTGTCCAGCTGATCCAGCATTTCCGGATATTCTCCAAAACTTATAATCAGGTTAAAAGGCAATGAAGAAACATACTGTTCCAAAGTGGTCTGAAACGTTTCAAAACACATTCCCACACTAATGGTAGGAGTATGTTTTTCAGTAGATTTCTGAAAGTTTTTTTCTACATCTTCCAGTTTGGTAATAGGTTCAGCAACGGCATTAAATAATACTTTCCCTCGTTCTGTAGGGATCATTTTTCTACCGGTCCTGTCAAATAGTTTGTATCCTACATAAGCTTCCAAAGAACTTAAATGCAGGCTCACTCCCGGCTGTGATATGAATAAAGCATCCGCAGCACCCGTCAATGTACCGGTTTTATAGATCGCCTTAAAAGTACGATACCATTCTAAATTGACCATGATTTAATTATTAATATTCTGATGCAAATTTACAAAATAATTATAATATTAATACATTTTCATTCTTTAGAAATGATGCATAATAATCCGGAATCCCGCTTTCTTTTATCTGACGGGCTGTTTCATCAATCGGATATGGTAATTGTACAATTTCCGGAGTAATTTTTTCTTCATCTAAAGTGAATATGACATAAGAAGCCAGCCTGTTTTCTTCTTTAGAGCGGCCCACAGAGCCACAATTGACAGCCCATCCTCCATTTTTAAGCTGTTTTTGAAAAGATAAATGGGTATGTCCCATCACTACCACATCAGCTCGGGAGTCTTTTAGCATATTTTCAAAAACCTCATCATTTTCTGATTCATAAAGATAAGTATCATTACTTTCAAGACTGGAATGAACCAATTGAATGCTCCAGTGCCTTTCCCCTACTTTATAGTTTAATTTTAAATGAAAAGGCAGTTCTGATAAAAACTTTTTATTCTCTTTTGTAATATGTTTTTTAGAGTGATCGATCGCTATGAATCGGGCATTCGTCTCTTCTTCCGAATGTTTAGACAAGGGAACAACAGGAATATCAAAAGCAATTCTTTCATCATGATTTCCCATCAGGCAGAGAATACTCATACTTCTGATTTTTTCAATAACCTCATTTCCCCAAGGAGCAAAATCCACAAGATCTCCTAAACAAAATTTCTGCCTGATTCCTCTCTGCTCAATATCTTTCAACACCACTTCCAGGGCAGGAAGATTTCCATGCACATCACTAAAAACCGCTATCTGTATCATTGTCCTTCAATTTGTTAAACAAATTTACACGACAGAGAGGAATTTCAGTTCAGATATGATATGACATTTTACCATTAGTGCTATCAATAGTCAATTTTTGCTGCGCAAAGTCAATGGTGAATTGGTATACTTACAAAAATTCACAAGCGAAGCGGATTCATTATTGACTATTAACCATTAGTGCCATCAATAGTCAATTTTTGCTGTGCAAAGTCAATGGTGAATTGGTATACTTACAAAAATTCACAAGCAAAGCGGATTCATTATTGACTATTAACCATTAGTGCCATCAATAGTCAATTTTTGCTGTGCAAAGTGAATAGTGAATCAGCATAATTACAAAAATTCACAAGCGAAGCGAATTCATTATCGACTATTAACCATTAGTGCCATCAATAGTCAATTTTTGCTGTGCAAAGTCAATGGTGAATTGGTATACTCACAAAAATTCACAAGCGAAGCGAATTGACTATTGACTATTGACTATTCACTCCCGATCTTCAACTTTAAACCCAAAACCTGAATCAGACGAACTATAATTTTAATAATACTTTCCTATAATTTATATTATTTTTATTATACAAACATCTATCCTAACTTTGCAGAGTAAAATTTAAACAATCATAAAAAATGAAAAAAGTACTAATCATCAACGGAGGACAGAATTTCGGACATTCCGGAGGAAAATATAATCAGACTATTGCAGAAAACACAGTAGCAGCTCTTAAAGAATTTGATAATGTAGAAGTGAAGATCACCAATATAAGTGAAAACTATGATAAAAATGAAGAAGTACAAAAGTTTGTCTGGGCAGATTACATTATTTACCATACTCCGATCTGGTGGTTTCAGCTTCCGAACGGATTGAAAAGATATATTGATGAAGTTTTCACAGCAGGTCATGCAAAAGGAATTTATATGAGCGATGGAAGAAAAGCTGAGAATCCTGAAATCAATTATGGTACAGGAGGAATGCTTGGCGGCAGAAAATATATGCTGACTACAAGCTGGAATGCTCCTGCAACAGCTTTCACACTTCCCGGAGAATTCTTCAGTGAAAGAAGTGTAGATGATGGACCGTTATTTGGTTTCCATAGAATGAATGCCTTTGTGTCGTTAGAAAAAATGGAAAGTTTCCACTTCCATGATGTGGAGAAAAATGCCAATATAGAACGTGATATGAAGCTTTACAGAGAACATGTAAGAAACGTATTTGAAAAAGAATTAAAACCAGAATTAGTATCATGAAAAAAATACTGATAACAGGTATTACCGGCTATATAGGAGGTACTATCGCTAAAAAACTGCTTGACAGAAATTATGAAGTAATTGGGTTAGTTCGTAATGAAAATCATGTACAGGAACTGGAATCATTAGGTATCAAAACCGTTATTGGAAATATCCACAATGAAGATCTTATAAAAACAGCCGTTGCCGGCGTTGATGCAGTAATCCACAATGCTGATTCCGCAGATGATGCCTATGCAGTGGATAATTTTATCAAAGCAATGGAAGGAAACCATAAAACATTTATATTTACTTCAGGATCTGCTATTTTCGGTGGTAAAGAAAATGGCAAAAGAAGTGATTTTGTGTTTACTGAAGATTTCCCTCTGACTCCAAGACTGGAAATGGCTTCAAGGGTACTTATCAACAATCATGTACTTCAATCTGTTCAAAAAGCTATAAGAAGTATCGTTATTGTTCCTACTATGGTTTACGGAGAAGGTTTAGGAATAAAAAAAGACAGTATTCAGATTCCGGCTCTGGTTACTTTTTCCAAGAAAAAAGGGCACGGTGTTTATTTTGGAGAAGGTGAAAATATCTGGTCCAACTTGCATATTGAAGATTTGGCAGATCTTTATGTACTGGCCCTGGAAAAAGCAAAAGGAGGCTCTATCTATTACGCAGAGAATGGTGCTTCATCTTTGAAAAACATTGCAGAAATCATCAGTAAAAAATATAACCTGGCACCGGCCCAATCTTTAAGTATACAGGATGCTGTTGACAATTTCGGACCTGCAGGCGGCTACTTCGGCTTTGCATCCAACAGCAGATGTAGTGCAGACAAAGCCAGAACAGAACTTGAATGGAAACCACTTTATAACTCAATTGAAAATTTTATTTAATATGAAAATTCATCTTACAGCAATTATAAAAGCCAAAGAAGAACATCAGCCAGAGGTATTGGAAGTTCTTCAGAATATGGTAAAAGAAACAAGAAAAGAAGAAGCATGCGAGCTTTACAGCCTCCATCAGGGAATTGAAGACAAAAACGAATTTGTTTTCTACGAAATCTGGAAAAGTAAAGAGGGGCTGGATCAGCACAATCAGCAGCCTTATATTCAGGCTTTCGGAGCTTTAGTAGATGAGAAGCTTCAGGAAAAACCACAAATTTATATCACCAATATTATTTAATAATGAAAAAATTAGCGTTTTTAATGCTGGCGATCTTCACAATAGGATTCGCTCAAGCACAAACAAAAAAATCAAAAAATATGAAAAAGAAAATTTTATTTGTCGTAACCAGCCATGATAAAAAAGGAAGTACTGGTGAAGATACAGGCTATTATTTGGGAGAAGTTTCGCATCCTTGGGAAGTTCTTCACAAAGCAGGATATGAAATTGACTTTGTAAGTCCTAAAGGTGGAACTCCTCCTGTAGACGGATTCGATTTGAAAGATCCGGTAAACAAAGAATTCTGGGAAAATAAAGAATATAAGAATAAGATTGATCATTCTATGACCCCCTCTCAGGTAAACCCGAAAGAATATTCAACCATCTTTTATGCAGGAGGACATGGAGCTATGTGGGATTTTGCAGATAATAAAGACTTAGCAGATATCGCTTCAAAAATCTATGAAAACGGAGGTATTGTAGCAGCTGTATGCCATGGTCCGGCTGGATTGGTAAATATCAAACTGAATAACGGGAAATATCTTGTAGACGGAAAGAGAATCAATGCTTTCACTAATGAAGAGGAAGCTGAAGTAAAATTAACAGATATAGTTCCTTTCTTATTAGAAAACAAACTGAAAGAAAGAGGAGCGCAATTTGAAAAATCAGGACTTTGGCAGAACCATGTAGTTACAGATCAGAGAGTGATCACAGGACAGAATCCACAGTCTGCAAAGAGCGTTGGAGAAGCCATTTTAAAAGAATTAAATAATAAATAATTTTTAACTACAAAAGTCGCAAAAGTTTTAAACACTTAAGTAAAAGCTATAATGCAGACTGTTGATAAGAACACTTAAGTTTTTGAAAATCTCCGATTTTTGCGAATACTACAATTGAAACGGCTAGAATTCCCCTCTTCCGGAGGGATGGCGAAAATTCAAAGAATTTCTGACGGGTGGTTTACAAAACGTCTATCAAAACTTTTGCGTCTTTTATCATTTAACACACAATAACAAATTTCAGCAGTAACAAAAATGGAATATAGAAAATTAGGAAATACAGATTTAGAATTATCAGCAATCACACACGGAGCTTTTGCCATCGGAGGTAATATGTGGGGAGGTAATGAAAAACAGGACTCTATCAACTCTATTCATGCATCATTAGATCACGGAGTAACTTCTATCGACACGGCACCTTTCTACGGTTTCGGATTGAGTGAAGAAATGATTGGAGAGGCAATCAAAGGAAAAGACCGTTCAAAAATCCAGCTTTTAACAAAATTCGGATTGGTATGGGACGGAAGTAATAACGGAAAAGGAGAGTTTTTCTTTGATGCTGAAGACGAAGGAAAAACAATTCCCATATATAAATTAGCTTCCAAAGAAAACATCATCAAAGAAGTTGAGGAAAGCTTACAAAGATTAGGGACGGATTATATCGACCTTTTACAGCTTCACTGGCCGGACAGTACAACGCCTATAGGTGAGACAATGGAAGCCATGGAGCTATTAATTCAGCAAGGAAAAATCCGTACTGCAGGAGTAAGTAACTATAGCGTGGCTCAAATGAAAGAAGCTAACAGAACTTTAAAGCTTGCCAGCAATCAGGTTTCTTACAGTATGCTGAATCGTGCCATTGAAAATGATCTTGTCCCTTATTCTTTGGAAAACAATTCAGGAATTATTGTATACAGCCCAATGGAAAGAGGTCTTTTAACCGGTAAATATTTCAAAGAAACCCAATTAAAAGATAACGATCACAGAAACGGATATTTCTCGCAGTTTGATTTGAATAAAGTGAAAACTTTCTTAGAAAAAATTGAACCTATTGCTCAGGAAAAAGGAGCCAGCCTTTCTCAACTGGTATTAAGATGGACTACGCTGCAGCCGGCAATTACAGTAGTATTGGCAGGAGCAAGAAATGCACAGCAAGCCATCGAAAATGCAAAAGCGATGTCTATTGACCTTTCTCAGGAAGAATTGAACTTCATCAATTCAGCTTTAAGCGAAATTTAATGTAAAAGTGGAAGCTGGAAGAAAGAGGCTGGAAGTTCTATTATTGTATTGATCATTAACACGCTTTTATTGTACTATTCTGAGTATAACAAAGGGATTCTTCCTTCGTCGAAATGACAATTGAAATTAAATTGTGCACAAATCAAATCGATACAACTCCATCTGTTATCAGACTTCAATAACTTCCCTCCCAATCTTCCAGCTTCTCTCCTTTAACTCTCATACCTCATAAAAATGAAAAATAATCTGATCAAAATGTTCGGGTTAGCAACCCTATTGACCATTAACAGCATTACATTAAATGCTCAGACACTTGTCAATCCTGAAGATACATCATGGTATCCTTCTGTTTACGGAGCACAGGACGAAATCGGAGCGGCTAATTTATTGACTCCTGAAGTTGTAAAACAGGCTCTGGGACTGGTAAAGCAGGGAAAAACCTTAGCTCTTGCCGTTCCTATTGATAAAAAACTTCCGGCTTTCAGACACAGAAGCTTCAATTTATATAATATTCAGCCCGGAGAACAGGGCGGAAAAAGCATAGGTCCCAATAAATTTACATTCAATGATGAACTTGTCAACGGATGGACCGGAGTGGGAACCCAGCTGAATGGCATCGGGCACATCGGAATTGACAACACTTACTACAACGGAAATAAAGCGACAGACTTTGTAACTGTAGAAGGTGTAAAAAAACTAGGTGTGGAAAAAGTACCTCCTTTCGTTACCCGTGGTGTAGTCCTTGATATGACCACACATTATGGTAAAGCAATTGTACCCGGAGGAACAGAATTTACGGTAGAAGACATCAAATCTGTTTTAAAGAAACAGGGACTTATCCTGAGAAAAGGAGATATCGTTCTTTTCAATACCGGATGGCTTGAATTGATCGGTAAAAACAATCAACAATTCTTAGAAACTGAACCGGGAATCGGAATGGATGCTGCAAAATGGCTTGCCGATCAGGGAATCGTAGCTTTTGGTGGTGATACCTGGGCTTCTGAAGTCTATCCTAATCCGAAAAGTAAAGAAGAATTTCCCATCAACCAGTTTATGCTGGCTAAAAAAGGAATTTATAATCTGGAACTGATTGACAGCCGTCCTTTGGTGAAGCAAAAAATCTGGGAATTTTTATTCGTGTTGGGGCAGCCTTTATACGTAGGTTCTACTCAGGTGAATGTGAATCCGGTGGCTATTTATTAATCATATCCATTGATTTTTTAAGAGCAGGAAGACAGGGTAATTCGTTTAAAAAATAAAATTAACCTTAGAATTTATTTTTAGAATTAATACTCAAACTGTTTTACATTGTCATTTTGCATCTTATAATAAAACGGCCTTTCAGGTTTGAAAGGCCGTTTTTTAAATAAAGTAAACATCCGTAGATCATGCAGTCTTCATCAACTTCCATCCTGCATCTCCCACACACCCTGATTTCACTATTTTGCAATCGGAAGATGGGTACTTATTGCAATTCTGTTCCATGCATTGATTGTAATGATAGCCATGATGATCTGAGCGATCTGGTTATCATCGAAAAATGACTTTGCTTTTTGATAAGTTTCTTCAGTTAATCCTTTATCACTTATCAGCGTAATTTCCTCTGTCATTGCCAAAAGCACCTGCTCTTCTTCTGTGAAAAATTCTTTTGCTTCCGTCCATCCGTTCAGGATAAAAATTCTCTGAGGCGTTTCACCATACTTAATGGCATCTTTTGTGTGCATATCAAGGCAGAAAGCACATTTATTAATCTGTGAAGCCCTGATTTTAATTAATTCCTTCTGAATGTGGGTTAAAGAAATGGTCTGTAAGTATCCTTCTAATCCCATCATCGCTTTGTAAGCTGCTGAATCTACTGTTGCAATATTTAATCTTGCGCTCATTATATTATTATTTTTTGGTTAATTGATCTATACTTAAAGAATATTGCTGCTGGACCGCCAGTAAGAGAGCTGCGGCACTTCCTACCCATACAGAATAGTTGAGTGGAGCTTTAGGCCCTAAAGCAACGGTCATGGACAGGGCAAAAATCAATAGCAAAATACTGCTTCCATACGCTGCAATCTTGGTTTTAAACCCTGCAATCAGCATCAATGGAAAAAGAATCTCAAAGAAAGTAGAGGCATATGCTGAGAATGTACTCATTGTTTCCGGAAGAAAAAATGTCAGCTGTCTTGTATATTCTTTAAAGCTCTCCATGTTTCCCCATGCTGAATTTTCTTTGCTCCACCATCCCAATCGGTCTGCCACTGCAGAAAGCATGGTTACTGCAAGAGCAAGTCTTAAAAACAGCTGCGGAAATTGATTTTTGGTATCTGTCATTGCATTGGCTTTTAATAACATGACAAATTTCCGATTTCTGATCCGTAAAAATCTTAAACTGGTTTAAGATCGTAACTTTGCCCTGATTTCACTTAAATATTCCGGGGTAAAACCTAAAAAGGAAGCAATGAGATATTGTGGAATTCTCTGTATAAACCAAGGGTACAACGTACTGAAATGCACATAATATTCTTCTTTCGTCATCTCATAAATATAACGGATTCTTTTTTCGGCAGCGGCATAAGCCGTTTGGTAAACCATTCTGAAATAACGTTCCATAACGGGATGCTTTTCCAGTAAAAGTTCCTGAGACTGAAAATCAATGGCTAAAATCCTGGAGTTTTCTACAGCCTGAATATTAAAATCTGATTTCATCTGTTTTTCAAAAGCAAAAGTATCAGACATCCACCAGTTTTCTATGGCAAATTCTGTGGTTTGCTCCACTCCTTTTTCGTTCACAAAAAACTTTCTCAGACATCCCTCTAATACGAAATATTTAAATTTACAGACATCACCTTCAAGCATCAGATTTTCTTTCTTTTTCACTTTTAAAACCTGAAAAAAAGAAATGACAGAAGCAAATTCTTCTTCGTTTATTGTAATGAATTTATCTAAATGCGCCTTGAAAGTTTCCATTGTAATATTTAGTAATCAAACTTAACTTTATTTTTTTAGTTTTACAATTCCAAAAAACAATAAATCATGGACATCGTTGCAAAAATTTTGATCGCCTTAGTCGCAATAGAACATATCTACATTCTTTGGATGGAGATGTTTGCCTGGGAAACAAAAGGTAAAGAAGTATTCAAGGCTGCTTTACCCGCTGAAATGTTTAAGCCTACCAAAGGACTTGCTGCCAATCAGGGACTTTACAATGGTTTTCTGGCTGCCGGGCTGATCTGGTCGTTCCTGATCAAAGATCCGCAATGGCAGACCAATGTAGCACTATTCTTTTTAGGTTGTGTAGCCGTGGCCGGAATTTACGGGGCAATCTCTGCCACAAAAAAAATATTCTTTGTACAGGCACTTCCTGCAATATTGGCCATTATTGCTGTTTTACTGAAGTAATTTCCATCGCTCATATTCTATACCATATCCATACACTCTTATCTTTAATGACAAGGGAAAATCACCTGTATCTCTTTTCCACAAAGAAGCTTAAAACCAGCTTCTTACGTTCAAAAAAATCCATTTAATATAAAATTCGTAAATTTGCATCGTCATAAAAAATTGATATACAGGTTTTTTATGCTGATCTGCATTTTGATGAAATGTAGAAATTCAAGTTGTTCAGTACACATATCTGTAATTACCTCATCCGTAATTTAATTGTAGAATCTATGTAAAAGAGTAACCTCTTTTTACATGCTACACTCTTTTTCTAGAGTATAATCTAATTGAAATATTTAAAAATAAACATAAGGCCAAATGGTCGGTATGCTCTTATTTTTTTGTTAAAAGCTTTTATCACTATAAGCTATGCAAATTATTTTGCACTATCGTCATCAGCAGAACAACAAAGATTAAACGCATATAACAAACTGGTGTACAGTTTTTTATATCATTTATTAATTCAAAAAATTCTGAATATGGAAAAAAATGAAAACAGTAGAAAAGTAAAACTTAAAGTTGAAGATCTGACTATTATTTTTGGTAAAAACAAAGAAAAAGCACAGGAACTTTTAGACAAAGGCTTTTCCAAAAAAGAAATTCTTGAAAAAACAGGCTGTACCATAGGAATCAACAAAGCAAGTTTTGAAATCTATGAAGGTGAATTCTTTGTCATCATGGGATTGTCAGGAAGTGGAAAATCTACGCTCCTGCGCTGTCTTAACAGGCTGAATGAGCCCACTTCAGGAAAAGTATACATCAATAATGATGATATTACCGGCAAAAACAATAAAGAGCTTCTAGAAGTAAGAAGAACGGAAATGAGCATGGTTTTTCAGAAATTCGGTTTACTGCCTCATCATACTATTTTAGATAATGCAGGCTTCGGATTGGAAATCAGAGGAGAAAGCAAAGCTTCCCGTGATGAAAAAGCACAGAAAGCGCTGGATATTGTAGGATTGAATGGTTTTGAAAATCAGTATCCTTCCCAGCTTTCAGGAGGAATGCAGCAGAGAGTAGGATTAGCAAGAGCTTTGGCGAACGATCCTGAGGTATTGCTTATGGATGAAGCTTTCTCAGCGCTCGATCCTTTAATAAAATCTGAAATGCAGGATCAGATGCTTGAACTGCAGAATACACTGCAAAAAACTATTGTTTTCATTACCCATGATTTGGATGAAGCTATTAAAATCGGAGACCGTATCGTCATAATGAAAGACGGCGTCATAGAACAGATAGGGACTGCTGAAGATATTTTAACGAATCCCGCCAGCGACTATGTAAAAGCATTTGTGGAAAAAGTAGACCGTAAAACAATTATCACTGCCAGATCTCTGATGTTCGACAAAGCTACGGTAGTGCGTTTCAGAAAAGATGGTCCTGAAGGAGCTTTAAGAAAAATGAGAGCTACAGGGCTGGAAAACTTACCTGTGGTAGATGTTCAGAACAAATTTCTGGGTTTTGTAACTCTTAATGATGTAGTCCGAATTGCCAGAAAGAAAGAACCCACGGTAGAGTCAATTATCAACAGTAATGTCCCTTCGGTTTATCCTGAAGTAACTGTAGAAGAAATGCTTCCGTTGATTTCCGGAAGTAAATCAGCCATCGCGGTAATTGATGAAGACAATAAATTCTTAGGACTTGTCACCCAGTTATCTCTTGTCATAGAAGCGACCAAGTTTAACGAAGAAGAAATCATTGAATTAAAAGAAATCGCAAACAATCAATAAGATGAATAAAACTATAGATATAGGTCAATATGTAGAAACTGCAATCAATTGGCTCACAGAAAATGGAAAACCTGTATTTGATATTATAAAACATATTGGAAACTCCTCTATCATGGGGATTGAATGGATTTTAATAAACACTCCTTTTTATGTAATCATTCTCTTCTTCACACTGCTGGCGCTATGGAAAGCAGGAAAAGGTATTGCTGTGGTGACTGCAGCAGGACTGAGTTTAATATTTTTAATGGGATTATGGAAAGAAACCATGGAAACCCTCGCGCTTATATTTGTTTCCACCATTACAGCCCTTATCCTTTCTATCCCTCTGGGAATCTTGGCAGCGAAAAGCAAAATAGCAGACAAAATTATCCGTCCTTTGCTGGATTTGATGCAAACAATGCCGGCATTTGTGTATCTGATTCCTGCTGTACTGTTTTTCAGTATCGGTAAAGTGCCCGGTGCTTTTGCAACCATCATTTTTGCCATGCCGCCTGCTGTAAGACTGACAACGCTGGGAATTGAAGCTGTTCCGAAAGATATTGTAGAAGCGGCCAGAGCTTTTGGAGCAACCAATCGTCAGATTTTGTTTAAAGTAGAACTTCCTTTAGCAATGAAAACAATTTTAACGGGGATTAATCAAACCATATTGCTATCCTTATCCATGGTTGTGATTGCAGGAATGATTGCAGCAGGTGGTTTAGGAGAAAAAGTACTGGAAGGAATTAATAATCTGGATATCGGATTAGGATTTGAAAGTGGGTTATCCGTTGTGATTTTAGCCATTATCCTCGACCGTATTACCCAGGGATTTGTAAAGAAAAAGCAATAAGATGAAACAATTAAAATATCTGTTTTTTCCCGTTTTAATGCTAGTATTTGCTGCATTATATTCGTGTGAAAATATAAAAAACTCAAAATATATCACCATAGGAATGGTAGACGGCTGGGCGGAAGATGTTGCCATGACCCATGTTGCCAAAGCCATTCTGGATAAACAGGGTTATCATGTCATTATTCAAAAAGCTTCTACAGATATGATTCTGGCTTCAATGAACAATGAAGATACAGACCTTTTCATGGGAGTATGGCTTCCTTACACACATGCTAAAAAACTGGCTAAATTCCCAGGACTGACTCATCTCGGGACCAATTACAACAACGGCCGGATAGGACTGGTCGTTCCGGAATATGTCCCTGTTAATTCTATTGAAGAACTCAACCAGCACCAGGATCAATTCAACAACAGAATCATTGGAATTGAAAAAGGAGCAGGATTAACAACCGGAACTGATAAAGCAATTATTGATTATCAACTGAATTATCAGCAGATTAACTCCTCTACAATTGCCATGATCACAGAATTACAGAATGCTATACAGCGTAAGCAGTGGATTGTGGTAACGGGATGGCAGCCTCACTGGATGTTTGGTAAAATGAAGCTTAAGTTTCTTGATGATCCCAAAAAGATATTCGGTGAAGCAGAACAGATTAAGACTTACTCCAGAAAAAGCTTTGGAAAAGATCATCCTGAGCTGTCCAGATTCTTTTCCAGACTCCATTTTGATGATGAAAATATGTCTGATCTTCTGATGAAAATGGAACAGAGCAAAAATAAAGAAGCCACTGCCAAAGAATGGGTGCAAGATCACTCTGAACTGGTACAGTCATGGCTAGATAAAGATTAATAAATAATTTGGTGCTATTTAAAATCCTCAACCCTATTATGGGCTGGGGATTATTTATTGAGATCTATAGTTCAGATGTATTCATAAATTCTTAATCTTTTCTCTGTGAAGCAATATTTGTTAGTAATCACAAAGGCGCAAAGAAATGTAATAATATACTGCTTTAAGGCGCAGGAAAAACAACCATTTTCAGCAAGCTTGTTCAGTTAAGGTTCAAGAGAATTAAATTTTATCAAAGATAAAATCCTTGCGCCTTAAGACATGTTTAAAGGAAAATTATTGCGTCTTTACGTTTTCAAACATCTCATAACTACCCCATAGATTCTTTAATCTTTTCCCGATGAAGAATCCCCCAGTTCACCAATGTTTCCGTCACCGGAAAAACAGACTTTCCGTATTCGGTCACAGCATAGGTTACCGTGATAGGTTTCGTATCCTGAATCGTTCTTGTGATCAGAAGGTTCGTTTCTAGTTCCTTTAATTCCTTGCTGAGCATTTTTGCAGAGATTCCTTCAATACTGCGTTCCAGCTTTTTAAAATGAATCATCTGATCAGGTCTGTTCGTAAGATATCGTAAGATCATAAGTTTCCATTTTCCTCCCAATACATCCAGACTGTCCCGCATAGCGAACAGCTCTTCGGTGCAGCTTGCCTCTCTTTCTATGCCGTTTTCAATGATTTTTGCCATAATAGTTTCATGTAGGTAACTAGTTACCATTAGTTAACTAGTAGCAAATATAAACTATTCCTTCTTTACATTTGTGTATCAAATTTTAGAATATGAAAGCAGTTATTTTGAATAAAAACGGCAATCTGGAAGATGGTCTTAGCGAGCAGCCCCGACCTAAAGACCATGAAGTTTTGATCAGGATTAAAGCCAGTGGTTTCAATCCTATTGATTACCAAATGCTGGAAAACGAGCTGGAGCGAAAACTGATCAGTTCCCCGATATTAGGAAGAGAATTATCCGGAATCGTAGTCGATAAGGGTTCACAGGTTACAGAATTCAATATTGGCGATGAGGTGTATTGCGGAAGCGGCTCCATGGGAAGCAACGGTACTTATGCTGAATACATTTCCGTTCCGGAAGCTATTGTTTCATTGAAACCTGAAAATATTTCATTTGAACAGGCAGCTTCTATTCCTTCCGCAGGACTTACCTCTCTGCAGATCTTTAACCGTCTGAAATTAAATCCGGAGAATACAATCCTTGTCACTGGTGCTGCCGGAGGCGTTGGCTCATTTTTGATCAAACTTTTGTTAGCACGCAATATCCGACAGGTCATCGCAACCGTTGGCAGTGAAGAAAACAGGCAGATGCTTCTCAATTTAGGATTAAAAAACCATCAGATCGTTAATTACAGAGAGGAAAATCTTATTGAAACCATTTTAAAAGCCAATAATGATCATCCCTTTGAGTTTGGAATTGATCTGGTTGGAAACTACATGTCAGAAGTAACCGCAGAAGTTTTAAAAATTAATGGAACTTATGTGGATGTAACCGCCTTAGTCACTAAAGATGCTCATGAAACATTGTTCAACAAAGGAACTTTGATTATGAATATTTCCAATTATACATATGGAATGGTTAAAAAGTATGAGTATTATAAAAACAGTCTACTTACAATAAAAGAGCTCATCGAGGCCGAAACAATTCTTCCACCACAGCATAAAGTGATAGGAGACCTTTCTCTGGAAACTGTTCTGCAGGCACACTCTATGTTAAAAAACAATCAGACCCAAGGTCATAAACTTATCATGAAACATTAATTTATGAACGCAATACCAAGACGAATCGTAACAGGAATAAAAGATGGAAAATCTGTGATTATAGAAGATCAGCGGGTACAAAACGCAGTGGAACATTTTCCGGGACTGATCATTTCTGATGTATGGAATACCCAGAAAACACCGGCAAGCTTAGACATTGAAACCAGAATTCCCAATACTGGATTTCCCCAGACTCCCAAAAATGGTACGTACTTTCGATATGTAGTCGTTCCTCCTGACAAAGATTTAGGGGTTGAATGGAAAGAGAATGAACCTCATCCGCTGATGCACCAAACTCCGACACTTGATTATATCATCATCCTTTCCGGTGAGCTCTACCTCATCATGGAAGAAGGTGAAACACTTTTAAAACCTGGAGATATCGTCATTCAAAGAGGCACCAATCACGCATGGAGCAACCGGTCTGATGAACCGTGTATTCAGCTGGCGGTGTTGATAGATGCAGATGATCAGGGGTAAAATAATTGAAAAATTTAATCATTTAAAAATTTAAAAATTGGGATAATGCTCACAAATTTTAAAAGTTCAACAAGCTAAAAATTCTGTGTGATCCGTGAGAATCAAAAAGAAGGCCTTTTAAGGTTGGATAAACGCAAAGGCGCTAAGATATTTTTCTTTTAAATTGTTTTTATTTTATCTTCAATAAAATTGTATATTTCAAATACTATTTAGATTAATTTTTGCTGAAAATCTTTGATTTTCCTGCGCCTTAAAAACAGTATGATTATTATTTTTCTTTACACCTTTGCGTTTGCCCAACAAACATTTTACAAAGCAGAAATCTCCTTCAGTTTCTCCTTCATTTTTTCAGGTGTCATCTGCCCTTCCTGATAATACACCAGATTCTGATGTTTATCCAGGAACACCCATAAAGGATAAACCGGCTGATTTTTATTCTTAGACAAAGCCAGCGCCAGCTCATGAATACCGGAGTTTCCATTCTGCAGATACTCAAACTCCTGGTTCTGGAAATAAATTCTCTCTTTCGTCTTCTCTGCCTCGAAATTGACAAAATAAAAATGATCATTGATTATATTCACCAGATCTTTATCTTTACTCAAACGGTAAGATTCAATTTTGCAAACCGCACACCATTCCGTATAAAGGTGAATGACAACCGGCTTCGGATTTTCTTTCTGCTGAGCCTCAAGATCAGAAAAAGTGCCTGTCTTCATCTGAGACAGATAAAAACAGGGCACTAACATTAAAAATAAAGTTATTTTTTTCATTTTAAAGTATATTTTACTCCCAGGAAACCTCTGACGCGCTGCATTGGGGCATAACCATACGCTGTATCAAAAGTATAATGATTAGGATTGTTGATAGGATCATCAACATGTTTATCAAATGGGTCAAACGGTCTCATTAAAGGATCTTTAGGGGTAAAGTTGAATAAATTTTTAATTCCGCAATACACTTCAAACCCTGATTTGAAACTCTTGGATACCTGAATATTGGCCAAAGAATAGAATGGTGAATATTCAGGCCGGTAATCATTCTGCAGAACAGGAAGCCTCATTGGCCCGTAAAACTGTCCTGTAAAATCTATGGTCAGGTTACTTGGAAATTTATACGTCAGGTTATACGTTCCGCTCCACTTCGGGGCATGGAGCTGTTGTGTTTTTTGATTCTCATTATCAAATTTCTGGTAGACATCCAGATAGGTCACTCCAAGATTAACACTCAAGGGAAATTGAAAACTAAAATCCACATTCAAAGAAGCTCCTCTTGAAATTCCGTATCCGTGAAGATTATCATAAATAATTTTATTAGGATCTGAATCAAAATCACCTACGATTTTATTGCTGAAATAAGTGTAAAATGCAGATGCATCCAGATTCACCATTCGGTTTCCTACCGGAATTTTCCATATATAATTCAGGTTTCCGTTCACTGATCTTTCCGGCTTAAGATCAGATTTCACCACCACTTCCCTTGATCCTGTGAGTGCGGCATGATCTTCAGTAAATAAATTCACAACCCTGAAGCCCGTTCCAAAATTGAAACGCAGGGTGTGGTACGGATTGGGGGAAAACTTCCATGCTAATCGCGGAGAATGTACAGAATGATGTACTTTATCATAATCATATCGGTATCCAAGCAACAAAGTATTTTTATCATTTATCTCCCACTGATCCTGAATAAAAGCTCCCCAGATCGGTGATTTCATCGGTGCATTGGTGATTCCGTCTGATGCTAATGTTCCCGGAGTGTTGTCATCATAAAAAGTTCTTTTAAAAGTAAGCCCGGCCGTGATATCATGCTTTCCGAAGCTTCTGTCCCAATAGGTCTGCACAAAAGCTACTTTTTGTGTGGCATTGAAAGGATTTGATCCGTAAAATGAATTCTGGTCATGATAATTATAGGAAAACTGAGTCACAATATGTTCCTTCATGGGCCATTCATACAACCCAAAAACCTCCGCTCTGTTGGTATAAATACTTTCTCCATAAACCTGATCACTTCCGCGGTAAGATTTGTTCCACTGCATTTCTCCTCCGAAACGGTCTTCATAGAGATATCTCATCGCAAAGCTCGCCTGCCTGTTTTCCTTTCTCTGAAAATTCCATTTGTTGAAAACTGAAATTCTGCTTTGTAAAGTAGCATCTGTAAAATTATCTTTATTCTGGTCTATTCTTTCCTGAAAACTGAAATAATTCAAACTTAATAATGAAGCAGCCTTTTTTCCTACATTGAACTTCGTTGAAAGGTCCAGATTATTCTCACTCCAGGTACTCGTCATCATATCTACACTTAGCTTAGGAGCGGTCAAAGCATTTTTGGTGATAATATTAATGACTCCTCCCATCGCTTCAGAACCGTAAATGGATGATGCAGGACCTTTCACCACCTCTATTCTATCCACCAGACTGTTCGGAATTCCACTCAATCCATATACCGTGGAAAGTGAACTTACAATGGGCATTCCGTCTATCAGAATCATGGTATAAGGCCCTTCCAGTCCGTTGATATGGATATCTCCTGTATTACACACAGAACAATTCAGCTGAGGTTTTACTCCGTTCACCATAGCAATGGCTTCAAAAATACTGGGAGTGGGATTTTTCTGAAAAAATTTCTGACTGTAGATCTCAACTGCCACAGGACTTTTGGATCTGCTCATCGGTTTTATGGTACCGGTAACCACTACATCTTCAATGTTACTTGTCCTGATTTCCCTCTTCATAACTTTTGCAGAATCCAGATTTTTATGGGGTGCCAAACTTAAGCTGTCTGTCTCCTGCGCAAAACAGTATGATGATAAAAAAGTGATAGAAAATAATATTCGCTTCATGAAATTCTAATTGTTAGACAAATCTAACAATTATTTTTTGAATACAAAACTTTACTAAAAAAATATAGAGTAAGCCAATTCATGAAAAATGATTAAATTTGAGAAACTACATAAGAAAGTAAAATGAGATATCATCTAGCGGGAAATATCCCACCAAAAAGACATACGATCTTTAAGTCTCCGGAAGATAAATTTTACTATGAGCAGCTCTTTGGTACAGAAGGCTTCCATGGTATTTCTTCTCTGTTGTATCATATCCACCGCCCTACACAGATCAAATCTATCGGTGAGCCGAAAGATGTCACTCCAAAAATAGCTGTGGAAAAAAACATCACTCCCAGAATGTTTAAGGGGATGAATGTTACTCCTGAAGACGATTTTATGGACAGTCGAAAAATCCTTTTGATGAATAATGATCTGAAGATGGGATTGGCTAAGCCTAGAAAATCGATGGATTATTTCTACAAAAATGCGGAATGTGATGAACTTTTATACGTACATCAGGGAACCGGAATTTTAAAAACTTTTGTAGGAGATCTTGAATTCGTTACCGGAGATTATCTTATTATTCCGAGAGGAACAATCTATCAGGTAGAGCTTAAATCCGATGATACTGTATTTTTTGTATTGGAAAGCCACTCTCCCATTTATACTCCGAAAAGATACAGAAATGAATTCGGACAGCTTTTGGAACACTCTCCTTTCTGCGAGAGAGATATGATTGCTCCTGTTTTCAAGGAACCTGTTGACGAAAAAGGTGAATTCCTGATTAAAGTAAAAAAAGAAAACCAGATTACAGATTTCATCTACGCCACCCATCCGTTTGATGTAGTGGGCTGGGACGGATATTTTTATCCTTATAAATTCAATATTAAAAACTTCGAGCCGATTACAGGAAGAATTCACCAGCCGCCACCGGTACACCAGAATTTTGAAGGCCACAATTTCGTAGTGTGTTCATTCTGTGCAAGAATGTATGATTACCATCCACAGGCTATTCCTGCACCTTACAATCACTCCAATATTGATTCTGATGAGGTACTGTTCTATACAGAAGGTGATTTCATGAGCCGTAATCATATTGACCTGATGGACTTTACCCTTCACCCGGGAGGAATTGTACACGGACCTCACCCGGGAGCAATGGAAAGAAGTATCGGTAAAAAATTTACGGAAGAATATGCTGTAATGGTAGACCCTTTCCGTCCTTTAAAAATTACCGAAGAAGCTTTAAAAGTAGAAGATCCTTCTTATAAAACTTCATGGTTAGAATAAATCAAAAGCAATACTTCTTTTAATTTAAAAAAGTATTACTGAATACATACAAAAGACGCTTTAAATCCTTTATTTAAAGCGTCTTTTTTCGTAAATTTGTAAGGTATGGTTAACATATTAGCCATCATTATTTTTCATGACGCATCCTAAGTAATGGTGGTTTAAAACAAAATCAATATTACATGTTAGAAAGAATCAGATTAGAAAGTTTACACCAAAAAGTTACCACAGCAGAAAATGCTGTAAAAATTATTAAAGACGGCATGACCATTGGGTCCAGCGGCTTTACAAAAGCAGGTGACAGCAAAGCAATTTTGCCGGCACTGGCAGAAAGAGGAAAAACAGAAGATATTAAAGTCACTTTGATGACCGGAGCTTCACTCGGGCACGGTACAGACGGAAAACTGGCAGAAGCCAATGTGCTTAAGAAGAGAATGCCATTTCAGGTAGATCCTATCTTAAGAAACAAAATCAACAACGGGGAAATCCTCTTCATCGATCAGCATTTAAGCGAAAGCGCCGAGCTTCTCCACACCAAAAATCTTCAGAGCATTGACGTAGCCATTATCGAAGCTGCTTATATAGAAAGAGACGGAAGCATTGTTCCTACCACTTCTGTGGGCAATTCCGTGACTTTTGCTGCTTTGGCTAAAAAAGTGATTATCGAAATCAATACGGAAGTTCCTGAAGAAGTTTATGGAATTCATGACATCTACCAGGCTGAAGATTATCCTTACAGAAACGTTATTCCTATCGTTGCTCCATGGAACAAAATCGGGAGAAAGAGTATTCCGGTAGATCCTGAAAAAATTGAAGCCATAGTTTTTACCAACCGCAAAGACAGTCCGGCAGATATTGCAGAACCGGACGAAAAGACAACAGCGATAGCCAGACATCTTCTTGCTTTCTTTGAAAATGAAGTTCTTTTGGGACGCCTTACAGACAGATTACTTCCTCTGCAGGCAGGTATCGGTAAAGTAGCCAATGCCGTTCTTACAGGATTCAAGGACAGTAATTTTTATGACCTTACGATGTTTTCCGAAGTGCTTCAGGACAGTACATTTGATCTGATAGATTCCGGAAAGCTAAGCTTTGCTTCTGCATCATCCATTACCGTTTCTCAGGAATGCTATGAAAGGGTCCTAGGAAATCTTTCAAAATATAAAGAAAAGTTCGTTTTAAGACCTCAGAATATTTCCAATACTCCGGGATTGATCAGAAGACTAGGAGTCATAGCTATCAACACTGCTATTGAATTTGATATTTACGGAAACGTAAACTCTACCCATATCGGAGGAACAAAAATAATGAACGGAATTGGAGGTTCCGGAGATTTTGCCAGAAATGCCTACTTAAGTATTTTTGTGACTCAGGCTGCTTCAAAAGGCAATAATATTTCTCACGTTCTTCCGATGGTATCCCATACTGATCATACAGAACATGATGTAGATATTCTGGTAACAGATATGGGATTGGCTGACTTAAGAGGATTGGCACCAAGAGAAAGAGCACAGAAAATCATAGACAATTGTGTCCATCCGGATTATAAAGAAGAATTACAATCTTATTTCGACAGAGCATGTGAAAAAGGAGGACATACTCCTCACTTACTGCAGGAAGCATTCAGCTGGCATCTGCGATTTGCCGAGACAGGAAGTATGAAGCAGAAAACGGCTGTTGAAACTGCCAATTAAGATTTTATCAAAATAAAAAATAGAATAAAAGGACTGAATGCCAATGCATTTAGTCCTTTTTATTTTAAATTGCATCTGGCTCATTTATATGACAAAAGTCTGTACAATATCCTTAAAATATTTATATGAATATAAAATTATAAAGATTATCTTTGAAAGAATAGAAGTATTTTATGTAATAAAAAATGCTCTCAACACCCTTTGAAAAAAGACAAAATATGAATAATTACATCAGCGCAGAAGAAGCAATATATACGATAAAAAGCGGAAACCGAGTATTCTTTCACGGCAGTGCCTGTACTCCCAATTACCTGATTGATGAACTGGCAAGACAGTCTCACCGATTGCAAAATGTGGAAATGGTTTCCATTACCCAACAAGGCAATGTGGAAATTGCAAAACCGGAATACAAAGACAGCTTTTTCGTCAACTCTTTATTTGTTTCCACTCCTGTGCGTGATGCCGTGAATTCTGACAGAGGAGACTTTGTACCGGTATTTCTGAGTGAAATTCCTATTTTATTCAGAAAAAACATTCTGCCTCTGGATGTAGCGATCGTTACGGTTTCTCCTCCGGACAGACACGGTTTCTGTACATTGGGAACTTCAGTAGATATTGCAAGAGCAGCGGTGGATACTGCAAAAATCATTGTTGCTATTGTCAATCCAAGGATGCCAAGAACCCATGGAGACGGGATGATCCACATCAGCAGAATCCATAAGCTGGTCTGGCATGAAGAAGAACTTCCCACTGTAGATTATGGTTCAAAAGTAGGACATGAAGAAATGCTTGTCGGAAAAAATGTGGCTGAACTTATTGAAGACAGATCTACCCTTCAGATGGGTATCGGAACCATTCCTGATGCGGTTTTGAAATGCCTTACCAACCATAAAGATCTGGGAATTCATACTGAAATGCTGAGCGATGGTGTTATTGACCTCATTCAGGATGATGTCATCAACAACAAATACAAAGGGTACAACGATAATAAAACCATTACCAGTTTCTGCTTCGGAACCAGAAAACTATATGATTATGTGGACGACAATACTGTATTTGCTTTCAGAGATGTAAGTGAAGTCAATTTTCCTATCAACATCATGAGAAACAAAAAAATGGTTGCCATTAATTCTGCCATTGAAATAGATCTTACGGGACAGGTATGTGCTGATTCTATCGGAACTATGCAATATAGCGGAATCGGGGGACAAATGGACTTTATGCGTGGTGCCGCATTAAGTGACGACGGAAAACCCATCATCGCCATTACTGCAAGAACAAAAAAAGGAATTTCCAGAATCGTTCCTTTTCTTAAACAGGGAGCCGGTGTGGTAACTACAAGAGGACATATTCATTACGTAGTTACTGAATACGGAACAGCTTACCTCTATGGGAAAAACCTTCGGCAAAGAGCGCAGGAACTCATCAGCATTGCCCATCCGGACGACAGAGAAATGCTGGAGAGAGCCGCCTTTGAGAGATTTAAACACTGATAATCAAATGATAAGGATTCCAAATTATTTTTTATTTAAAATCTCAAAACATATTTTGAATCCACATCTGCAGAATCATAAAAAAGCGTTAATCTTTTGGCAGTATTTTTGATAAAACTCATTCAAAAACAAGGAAATTGAAAACTATATATAATTCGATACGAGAAGAAGTTGTAAAGCATTCTAAAGTAAGGAATTCTGTTTTGGGGAATGTGAATGAATGGAAGAGAAGCCATTATATTATTCTTTCCGAAATTATTAAAGATGAGCTCTCTGGAGCCGAAGAACTGAAAGGAGGAAAAAAGTTTGAAATCGGAAATACCATTTCACATGTTACCCTGCAGCGCTTTTTTGAAAATGACTATCAGGATAAAACTCATAATGATCTCAGGTTTCTTAAAACATTAGATAAGATCTGTATTTTCTTAGGCTACAAAGACCTTAATGACTATATTCTATCTGTAAGACATAAGAAACAAAACAATGAGGAATCTGATAATCAGTCACATCTTACACAGATGGTTTATGATTACTGTGCAGCAGCTTTTGAATTTTACAAGCTGTTTCCCACTCACAATACTGAACTGTTAAAAGATCTGGTATTCGATGATTCCCCGTTTCTGGAACGAGCGTCACAATTCAGCAAAGAGCTGTGTGATAAAGATTTTCATCTGGTTACTAAAAACAACCGGTCCAATTATGAAGTTTTTGATATTCATATCGTTACGGATGAACCGGACAAAAAAATACTGGAGTCTCAGGAATTCTGGAATCTTCTGTTCAAGGTAGGAGAAACGGGAGAAGAACACTTCGTCAACCAGCTGAGTACTCAGATCTATTTTATCCGGAAAATAAATAATACCTGGAAGATATGGGATAATTATAATCCCGATGCAGGGCTGTTAAACAGAAAGATTGAAACAATATAAAAAGAAAGCCGTAGAAAATTTCTACGGCTTCCATGTTTCGAAATATTTTTTTCACTTGTCTTTTGTATTACAAATGTAAGTAGCCGATTTCAAACGTAAGAAACTTAAATATACTTAAGTAAACTCTTCTTTAACGTTATGTTAAATATATTCAATGAATCCAAGGGAATATTTTCGCAATGTCTAAGTTTTTTGTAATTTGCATACCAATAAAATAAAAGTAAAAGAGAAAATATGTCAACACTTACATTTGCCGAGAAAATAGCTCAAGCAGAAAATTTCTTACCGATCAACGGTACAGATTATATTGAGTTTTATGTAGGAAATGCAAAACAGGCTGCCCATTATTACAAAACCGCTTTCGGTTTTCAGTCTGTAGCTTATGCGGGTCCTGAAACAGGAGTAAGAGACCGTGCATCTTATGTGCTTCAACAGGGAAAAATCAGATTGGTATTAACAACAGGATTGAAATCTGACTCTGCTATCAGTGAGCATGTAAAAAAACATGGTGACGGAGTAAAAATTTTGGCACTTTGGGTAGATGACGCTTATGCAGCTTTCGAAGAAACAATTAAAAGAGGTGGAAAGCCTTATTTAGAGCCTGTAACGTTAACTGATGAGCATGGAGAGGTAAGAATGTCCGGAATCTACACTTATGGAGAAACCGTTCACATGTTTGTAGAAAGAAAAAATTACAACGGAGCTTTCATGCCTGGATATGAAAAGTGGGAAAGTGACTATAAGCCTGAAGAAGCAGGTTTATTGTACGTAGACCACTGTGTTGGAAATGTTGACTGGAACAGAATGATCCCAACTGTAGAATGGTATGAAAAGGTAATGGGATTTGTAAACATCCTTTCTTTTGACGACAAGCAGATCAATACAGAATATTCTGCATTGATGTCTAAAGTAATGTCCAACGGAAACGGATTTGCAAAATTCCCTATCAACGAACCTGCAGAAGGAAAGAAGAAATCTCAGGTGGAAGAATATCTTGATTTCTACGAAGGAGAAGGTGTACAGCACATCGCTGTTGCTACAAAAGACATCATCCATACTGTAACTGAATTGAAAAAACGTGGAGTTGAATTCCTTTCTGCTCCGCCGGAAGCTTATTACGATATGGTTCCTGAAAGAGTAGGCCATATTGATGAAGATCTTAAAAAACTTCAGGATTTAGGTATACTTATTGATCATGATGAAGAAGGGTACTTATTACAGATCTTTACCAAGCCTGTAGAAGACCGTCCTACTCTATTCTTCGAAATTATTGAAAGACATGGTGCACAGAGTTTTGGTGCCGGAAACTTCAAAGCTTTATTCGAAGCATTAGAAAGAGAGCAGGAAAGAAGAGGTAATCTTTAATTTTACATTAAAATATAAGTTTTGTCAGAATACCGTATTCTGGCAAAACTTTTTTATAAAACACAGTATATGAGAAAACTTTTTATCGGGATTTCCCTTTTAGGAACTTTAGGGCTTAAAGCTCAATATGGTTCTTTGAATGAAATTCTTAACCGACTTGAACAAAGAAAAGGGATCAATCAGCATCTTGAAAATGTAAATATTGATAACAAAAAATTCATTTTCATCAAAGATGAAGCTGATCATACGGAACGGGACTTTATTATTATCAAAGAAAATAATGCCACTTATGTAGAGGTTTTCGATGATAAAGCGACAGGAGAAAGCAGTTCTAATGTTTTCACCGGTGATATTGTCAGGAAAAAAAATATTATTTCTTTAAGAGCAGATATGCTTGAAAATAAAAAAATCCCAATGCCTGTTACGAAAACGTTATTGTTGACCCAGCAGGATAATATTCTATATCTCATCGATGTCAATACCAGAGACAGATGGATAGATGAAGCATCTTATTCAAAAAAGGCAAAATAAATATTCTGTGGAAATACTCAGCAATATTTTAATCTAACTAAAATCTAAACTTATGAAATCATTTGTAGACTATTCCTCAAACTCGGATTTTTCTATACACAATATTCCTTTCGGAGTCGCAGTTTTTAACAAAGAATATATCGGATGCTGTACAAGAATCGGAGATCAGGTAATTGATCTTGCGACTTTGTACGATCTTGGTTATTTTGAAGATATTGAAGGATTAGACGACAATGTTTTTGAAGCTTATACCATCAACGAATTTATCGAACTGGGCAAACCGATTACCAATGCTGTTCGTACTAAAATTCAGACATTATTACAGGAAGGATCTACTTTATCAAAAGATCAGAAAACAATAGAAGAAGCTTTCTATGACCTGGACAAGGTAAAAATGATGATGCCTGTACACATTCCGAACTACACGGATTTTTACAGCAGCATCGAACATGCTACCAACGTAGGAAAAATGTTCCGTGATCCTGCAAACGCTTTATTACCTAACTGGAAACATTTACCTGTAGGTTATCACGGAAGAGCATCCTCTATCGTAGTTTCTGGTACAGATATCAACCGTCCAAAAGGTCAGATGAAGCCTGCAGAAGCAGACAAGCCTGTTTTCGGACCATGTAAACAACTGGATTTTGAATTGGAAATGGCTTTCATCATCAATAAAAATACAGAGATGGGAGAAAGTATTTCTACTAAAGAAGCAGAAGATGCCATCTTCGGAATGGTAGTTTTCAACGACTGGTCTGCAAGAGATATTCAATCTTGGGAATATGTTCCGCTAGGGCCATTCCTTGCGAAAAACTTTGGTTCTTCCATTTCTCCATGGGTTGTAACTCTGGAAGCATTAGAGCCATTCAGAACAGCTTCACCAGTACAGGATCCTGGAGTTTTAGAGTATTTAAAATTTGAAGGGGATCAAAACTATGATATCAACCTTGAAGTCTATATTCAGCCAGAAAACGGGGAACAAAACCTAATCTCTGAAAGCAACTATAAACACATGTACTGGAATATGACCCAGCAGCTGGCACACCACACCGTAAACGGATGTAACGTGGAAGTGGGAGATTTATACGCCAGCGGCACCATTTCAGGAAGCGATCCAAAATCTTTCGGATCTATGCTTGAGCTGACATGGAGAGGACAAAATCCTTTATCATTAAGCAACGGTGAAGAAAGAAAATTCATTGAAGATAATGATACCGTTACTATGAAAGCTTGGGCTGAAAAAGACGGTGTAAGAGTAGGTTTCGGTGAAGTTTCGGGTAAAATTATCCCGACAGTTTAATTTTTTTTAAATTTTAACTCTGCACAATACAACTATTAAACCTTATAGGTTTTGAAAACCTATAAGGTTTGGTGGATGATTGCTAAAAATATCCTGCTAAACAGTTAGTATTAGAAATGTCATGCTGAGCATGAACTATAAGTTTACGAAAGCAGTTCACTAAGCATCTTATTAAATATCATTTGAATACTTAAGTAAAATTAAGTGTTAAAAGCAAAAACATGAAAACAGTAATCCCCTCCGAGATAACCTCCGTACAGCTGCAGACCATTATGCAGACAGCCATTTCACCGCGCCCTATTGCATTGGCATCTACGGTAGATAAAGACGGTAATAACAACTTATCTCCATTCAGTTTTTTTAATATGTTCAGTACGGTTCCTCCTATTTTGATCTTTTCACCGTCAAGAAGAGTTCGGGACAATACCACAAAACATACGCTGGAAAATGTTCTTGAAGTACCGGAAGTAGTCATTGGAACAGTGAATTTTCCCATTGTACAGCAGATCTCATTAGCTTCTACAGAATATGAAACCGGAGTCAATGAGTTTATTAAATCCGGACTTACCATGAAAGAAGCTGATCTAGTAAAACCTAAACTTATTGAAGAATGCCCTGTCAACTTTGAATGCAAAGTTTTAGAGGTAAAATCATTAGGAGATCAGGGCGGTGCGGGGAATCTTGTGATCTGTGAAGTTCAGAAAATTCATATCAGAGAAGAATACCTGAATGAAGCCGGAAACCTGGATCAGAAAAAGCTGGATATGGTAGCCCGTTTAGGCAGTAACTGGTATTCCAGAAGTAATGAAAACAGCCTTTTTGAGGTTCCAAAACCTTTGGTAACAAAAGGAATCGGCTTTGATCTGCTGCCTGATGCTATTAAATATAGTAAAGTATTTACAGGAAATGACCTCGGAATGCTTGCCAATACGGAAATATTGCCAGCAGGTGACTTCCATGCGGATGACACTATTCACCTTAATGCCCAGAAACTGCTTTTGGAAAGTAAAATTGAAGAAGCATGGACCATTTTGACCATTAAATAAAAGAAAAAGCCTGAAAATTCAGGCTTTTTTATTTAAGGAGGAAAGTTAGAAGCCGGAGGCTGGAAGTTCATAAAGATCATGAATAATAACCTCTTGGAAAATAGTTCTATTTTGATTTCAATAGATATCGAATACCGTTAACAACTCCCAGCTTCTATCTTCCCGCTTCCTTTCTTACATGCTATTTTGCTTTCAAAGTTTCTGAAACTGTTATTTTCCCTTTTTCAGCAAAGTCTGTTACTTTTCCATTTTTATCAATGGAAATATTCAGATTATCATTTTTAGCATCGTAAAAAATACTTGTAGCATATCCCGGGCAGTCGTGCTGCTTACATCCAGTCAGTTTATAAATTCCGTTTTCTGATGTTATAGGACTTTCTACATTGAAGTTCTTTACCATCTCATCATATTGAGCTCCCGCAAGCTTCTTTAATCTTTCCGTAATGTTTTTATCTTCAAACAATTTAATATCGTGTGGATATTTACCCACATTTTTAGTGATAATATTGTCCGGAGCCGGAGCAGAAGGAGGTGGTGATGCTACAGAATCATTTTTTGTAATTACAGAATCTTTTGGCATTACTGTAGCCAAAGTATCTGTGCTTGCTGAAGATTCTGCTTTTGCTTCTTTTTTACACGAAATAACACATAATGAGAGCGCGAATGCGCCTGCAATAATTTTTTTCATAATTATACTGATATGGTGGTTGACTTATAATAACGTAGTTTTAACCGTTTTATTTCAATTTTTCTTTGATAAAATCAATACATTTTTCGGTTACAGCATTCAGATCTTCGGGTAAATCTGTCTCTGTCCAGGGCTCTTTTGCTCCGAAAGTATGATTTGCATTTTCAATCAGGAAAAGTTCAGAATTCGGGTGAAGAATATGAAGATGTTCTGCCTGCTTTACCTCTACTGCTTCATCTTCTGTCCCGTGGATAATCAACATATGAGCTTTTGCCATTTCCGTTGCCCGTTCTACATCAAAACGGTGTACATTCTGCTCATAATCTTCATAAAACTGATAATAGTGAGGCATTTCCTGTTGGGTACGTCCGTTCACAGCATAATAAACTCCGTTCTTTTTCCAGTTTTCAAAAGCTTCTCCTTTGGGAAAACGGTCTAAAGTATCCACACTGGCCAAAGTAATCAGACCGTTGATTCTTTCATCTTCAAAGGTTTTGATGATAGAAATCCCTCCTCCCCTGCTATGGCCAATCAAAATAATTTTTTCAGCATCTGCACGCGGATCTTTACTAAAGTGATCCATCACCACTCCGAGATCGGAAAGTTCTTTGGAGTAATTATTATGTCCAAAAGCTTCAAGGTCTCCAAAGTTGTGCGGGTCATCCGCTGTAGTCCCGTTATGGGAAAAATTAAACTTTACGAAGAAAAATCCTGCTTCAGCAAACTTTTCCGCCATCAGATTCCATGCTCCCCAATCTTTATAACCTTTATATCCGTGAACAAAAAGTACCAGCGGAAGTTTCCCTCCAATGTCTTTATAAAAAGCATCAGCAAGAAAACCTTTTGTTTCTTTATTTTCTAAATATATATTCTTTTCACTAATCAAATTCATAAAATAAATGAGCTTTACTTAATATTATTTATATTTATACAATCAATTCAAATTGAAATTTATGAAAAAAACTCTACTTCTTTTATTTTTAATTACTTTTTCTTTTATACTCAGTCAGACGACCAAAAGGGTATTCTTTATCGGGAACAGCTATACTTACGTTAATGATTTGCCTAACCTCATTCAAAGTATTGCTGCTTCTAACGGCGATGTACTGGAGCATCACAGCCATACACCTGGCGGATCCACGCTGCAGGATCATTCCGGCAATCCTGATGTAATTTCAACCATCAATCAGGGCAATTGGGATTATGTCGTATTACAGGAACAGAGCCAGCTTCCTTCATTTCCGGATTCTCAGGTTCAAAATCAGGTATATCCTTATGCTCTTCAACTTTCCAATCTGATTAAAACATCCAATCCCTGTGGAAATGTAATCTTCTATATGACCTGGGGCCGCAAAAACGGAGATGCTTCAAATTGTCCGGGACTTCCGGCTGTATGTACCTATCAGGGAATGGATACTCAGATTTATAACCGCTATATGGAAATGGCAACAACCAATGAAGGTATTGTTTCCCCTGTAGGTAAAGTCTGGAGAACGATCAGGGAGCAAAACCCGGCTATCGAATTGTATGATCAGGATGAATCACATCCGAGTTATATTGGATCTATGGCCGCTGCGTATACATTTTACACTATTTTATTTAAGAAAGATCCTACACAGATCCCTTTTAACGGAAATCTAAGTCCGGCACAGGCTCAGCTGATCAAGGATATTGTTAAAACAGAAGTTTACAATCAGCCTGCTCAATGGTTTGTAACGAATAATGATGTTCACAGCAAATTCACCTATCAGATTACCGGAGCGGGAACAGTTCAGTTAACCAATACAACACAGAATGCAGCCGCATATTTATGGGATTTTGGTGACGGTACGACCTCAACTCTGGAAAATCCGTCACATACCTACCCTACAGGAGGAACTTATACTGTAAAGCTGACAACGGCTGCCTGTGGAGCCACTACTACCAAAACAAAACTGGTTGTGGTAAGCACATTAAATACCACAGAAGCTGCTATTCAGAACCCGGTTCAGATTTATCCTAATCCTGCTCAACATCTTATTACCATCACTTCTAAAGAGAGAATTGAAGTACTTTCACTTACCGATGCTTCCGGAAGATTCTTTCATTATCATTTAAATAAAACAGATACAGGATATATTCTGCCACTTCAACATTTAAACAGCGGAGTTTATTTTTTACAATATAAAGCAGGTGAAAAGGAATTCACTAAAAAGATTATAAAAAAATAACCTTATTTTTGCTTCATGCAGAATTTAAGAACGGTAACCGTGATGCGTTACATTCTGCCATTGAGAGAAGGAGGGTCTCTTCCTGCTCTGGCAGAAGCTGATGATGATTTCAAATATGTATTAAAATTCCGTGGTGCAGGCCATGGAGTAAAAATGCTTATCTCTGAACTTTTGGGTGGAAAGATTACCGAAGCGTTAGGACTAAAAATTCCTGAACTTGTTTTTATCAATGTTGATGCCGATTTCGGAAGAACGGAAGCTGATGAGGAAATACAGGATCTTCTGAAGTTTTCTGAAGGTCTGAACCTTGGCCTGCATTATCTATCCGGTTCTATCACTTATGATCCGGGAGTAAGTGTTGACCCCCTTCTGGCTTCAAAAATCGTTTGGCTGGATGCTTTCATTACCAATATTGACCGTACTTTTAGGAATACCAATATGCTGATGTGGAATAAAGAGCTTTGGATCATCGATAATGGTGCTTCGTTCTATTTCCACCATTCATGGCAGAATTTTGATACAGCGGCAAAAACACCTTTCAAATATGTGAAAGACCACGTCCTTCTTCCCAAAGCAAAAATGCTTGACGAAGCGGATCAGTTTGCCCATGAAGTACTGAATGATGCACTTTTCAGGGAGATTGTCAATACAATTCCTGAAGACTGGCTACACTGGAATGATGCCGATGAAACGCCTGATGAAATACGTGAGATCTATTTTCAGTTTCTGAAAACCAGATTAGAAAATTCTCAAATCTTTATAAACGAAGCTAAAAATGCAAGAGGATAAAATATATGAATATGCGGTAATACGCTTGGTGCCTAAAGTTGAAAGAGAAGAATTTTTCAATATCGGACTGGTGATGTTTTCCAAAAGAGAAAAATTCATCAGGGTGGAATTCTATTTGTGTCCTGATAAATTCAACCTGATGCACAGTAAGCTGGACTACGAAGATATTATCCAGAATCTTGAAAGTTTTCAGAAAATTGCCAATGGTGATAAAGACGGCGGGCCTATTGCCCTGCTTGATATTCCTGAGCGTTTCCGCTGGCTGACAGCTGTAAGAAGTGCTGTAGTTCAGACTTCAAGACCTCATCCTGGAAAATCCAAAGATTTAAACAGTACTTTTGGTAAACTTTTTGAGGAGTTAGTAAAATAACACACCCTCTAAAAATTTATTATGAAATCATGCATATACAACATATCAATCTACAGGTTTTTCACAAACCTGTTTTTTGTTTTATTTCTAAATGTTTTCACTTTAGGTTTTTCACAGAACTTTTCACAAGTAAAGGTTAAGACTCCGCCTGTAAAAAGTATATTACTTCCGGAAATAGCCAATCTGTCTGAGGATATTATATATAAAACCAGTAGAAAAGGAGATCCCATCAGGCTGGATGTTTTTACGCCCAAAAATACCACTGCAGGTCAGTTGCTTCCTGTCCTGATCTACGTTCACGGAGGTGGATGGATAGAAGGTGATAAAGTGATTCATGCAGACAATTATGTTGAAACGACCATTGGAAAGCTGATGGCAAAGCAATACGCTGTAATCAGTATTAATTATACCCTTTTGAATGATGACACTCATTTTCCATTACCTTTGGAAGACACCAAAGATGCGGTAAGATGGGTAAGGAAAAATGCGGAGAAATATCGTTTTGACACCAGCAATATTGGATTATTCGGGGCTTCAGCCGGCGCTCATCTTTCTTTGATGGCAGCTTATACTCCAGACAATACTTATCAGGGCAGTCCAGAGCTTTCGTCTTATTCGGCTAAAGTAAATTATGTTATTGATCATTATGGTCCTACAGACCTTAATAAACTTTTCCACACAAGACTGGGAACAATTCCGGTGGGAATGATCGGATTAATGTCAAAAAAAATTGTCGGCTTACAGGAAAATCTTGTAAAAGGAATTTCAGGATATGATATCAGAAAAGATCAGGATACAGCTATTGATTATCTTACAACTATATCTCCCGTTAATTTTGTTTCAGAAGGCGTGCCTACTTTAATTGTTCAGGGTAATAATGACAAAGTTGTTCCTATAAGCCAGTCGAAAAAGCTTCACAGAAAATTGAACAGAGCCAGAATTCAGAATTCCTTGATTATTGTGGACGGCGGAGTCCATGGATTTGGTACAACTGATAAGAGCTATCTGAATCAACTTACTGATGAGATGGTGAATTTCATTCTTTCACAAAAGAAATAATATACATCCAACTATTTAAATACAATCCAACACACTAAAAATCAACATAATAAATACAATACTAACAATAAATTTGCTAGATTGATATACATATTAATATTTTTTAATTGAAAATTAATTACCTTGGCCATTGTTCAAATTATTTTCAACAAAACAACTAATAAATTAATCATTCACTAAAAAAAATACGCAATATGGATTCTTTGAATAATATCAATGCGCTTACACTCATATTTGCATCTGTGCTTATTTTTGCGATAGCTTACCGTTTTTATGGTATTTTTATTGCTAATAAAGTTCTCAGGCTTAACGACCAAAATATGACTCCTGCAGTAGAATTTGCAGATGGTAAAGATTATGTTGCTACGAATAAAAATGTACTTTTCGGACATCATTTTGCTGCAATTGCTGCCGCCGGACCGCTAGTTGGACCTGTTCTTGCTGCACAATTCGGATATCTTCCCGGTGCACTATGGATTCTGATTGGCTGTGTATTGGGAGGCGGAGTTCATGATATGGTTGTACTCTTTGCTTCCGTGAGACACAAAGGTCAAAGTCTCGCGACCATCGCTTCTAAAGAAATCGGGAAAGCCACCGGAACTGTAGCAGGTTTTGCGATCCTTTTTATCCTGATTCTTACGCTGGCCGGTTTATCACTGGCTTGTATCAACGCAATGCATGAGGCCTCATGGTCTCTTTTTACGGTAGTTATTACCATGCCTATTGCCATTATCATGGGACTGATTATGCGTTATAAAAAGAACAGTGTTTTGTTTGCAAGTATATTAGGCGGTATTCTTTTGATTGCCGGAATTATCGGAGGCCATACTCTGATGCAGAATCCTACCATGAATAATTTATTCTCCTGGGATATTAAAACAATTTCTATTGCGATTCCTTTATATGGTTTTATTGCTTCTGTATTACCGGTATGGCTGCTTTTGGTTCCAAGGGATTATCTTTCCACTTATTTAAAGATCGGAACTATTATTATGCTGGCTATCGGAGTAATTGTCATTCATCCTACTATACAAATGCCTGCTATCACAGCTTTTGTCAATGGTGGTGGACCTATTATCGGCGGGCCTGTACTTCCTTTTATTTTTATTGTGATTGCCTGTGGGGCAATTTCAGGTTTCCATGCTGTGATTGCTACGGGAACAACTCCGAAAATGCTTAATAAGGAAAGAGAGATTCTTTTTGTAGGCTATGGAGCAATGCTTGTAGAAGGTTTTGTGGCATTGATGGCACTTATTGCAGCTTGTACACTGATGCCTGGTGATTATTTTGCGATCAACACACCTAAGGAAGCTTATGATTCGTTTCTTGCAACACATCCTTCCCTGCATGGTGTAGACATAGATTATTATTCACAGAAAATAGGAATTGATCTTTATGGAAGAACCGGAGGTGCAGTCTCCCTGGCTGTAGGAATGGCCCATATCTTCAACAAAATCCCTTATATGGATCAGCTGACGGCATATTGGTATAACTTCGCCATTATGTTTGAAGCGGTATTTATTCTTACTGCTATTGATGCAGGAACAAGAGTGGGACGCTTCTTTTTACAGGAAATGCTGGGCTCTGTCGTTCCAAAATTCAATGATAAAAACTGGATTCCGGGAATTATCATCAGCAGCCTTCTTTTCACTTTTGCCTGGGGTTATCTGGTGTATACCGGAAATGTAAACAGTATCTGGCCGTTATTCGGAATCAGTAATCAGCTGCTGGCTGCCTGTGGACTTATCGTCTGTACTACGATGCTGATAAGGATGAACAGGGGAAAATATGCTTTATGCTCAGCTGTTCCCGGAGTTTTCATGGCCGGAATCACCTTCTGGGCCGGATATATCCAGGTGACCGCTATCTATATTCCAAAAGGACAGTACCTACTGGCTGCATTAGCGGCAACAGCAATGATTCTGATGCTTATTGTATTTATAGGGGCTTTCAGGAAATGGTATCAATTACTACAGATCAATAAAACGGAGATTGATCATTATGGAGAACCGGTAAAAGAACTGGTAGAAAGATAAAGCTAAGATTACAATAAAAAACAGTTCAGAAATTCTGAACTGTTTTTTTATAAGCATTATCGGTAATTTTTATTTAAAAATTGAAATTAAGTCTCGCGAAAACATACCTTCCATTCTGTCCGAACTGTGAAGTGGAACGTGAATAGATAAACTGGTCGTTATTTGTAGAAGCAGTAAGGTTTTTCGTTGGATAAATATCAAACAAATTATTCACTCCTAAAGTCAATCCTACATTTTTAGTGAATTGGTAAGCAGCAGATATATCGGTAATGATCTTATTTCCGATCGGCTGGTGTTCATTAAAATCTATGATTCCGTCTCCGTTCACATCAATAATATCGGCACCTGTTACTTTTCCGAAATAGGTATTTCTCAGATAGAAAGTAGCATCCTTCCATGAAAGGGTGTGCGAAAGACTGGCTTTCACTCTAGGTACCGCTTCTTCCAGATACACTCGTGATTTTTCAGAGAAGTAGACTTTTTCAAGCTGTGGTGACTGTAAAAGTCCTGCAGAATGGATATCACCTACCTGCTTGGTTTTATTAAGATTTATTGCAAAGCTATTATCTAATTTAAATCCTGAGAACCTTGTATTATGTGAAATTACCACATCCAATCCTTTTGTTTCTGTATCAATCGCGTTAGTAAAGAATTGTGCTGCATTGATTCCCAATTGATCATAAGCTTCCTGTGCCTTCTGAGGAACATTTGCTCTTAAAAACTGGTCCGTAAGAATGATACGGTTATCAATTCTTGTGAAATATCCGTCTGCTGTAAAGCTAAGTCCAACTGAAGGAATTCTGTAGGTAAATCCTACACTTGCAGATTTGGAAGTTTCCTGCTTCAGTTTTGGCATATCCAGCAGTCCTGCCAGCTGAGAATCATTACTGAAAGTTCCTACTTCCAGCAGTTGATTATTGGTGAACAATGTAGACGTTACATTGTAATAGATCTGGTGGATAGATGGTGCTCGGAATCCTGTAGAACCTGCCAGTCTCACATTGAAATTAGGTGCTACTTTGATTCTTGATGCTAATTTATAATTGAATGTAGATCCGAAATCAGAATAATTTTCATATCTCGCCGCAGCATCTACCAATAACCAGTTCGTAAAGTTAAATTCCACATCTGCATAGGCTGCCACCGACTGCCTGTTTTTATCCACCGCATTCTCAGGCTTAAATCCGTTGAATACCTGTGATCCTCCCGGAAGCGCTGCTCCAAAGAAATCAGTAGGTCTCACAGAATTTCCGTTCCATACATTTCCGGAGGCATCATAGGTTGCATAAGAAGCTTCTTCTCCCTGAGTAATTTTAAAATTCTCGTACCGGTGCTCAGCTCCAAACGCTACGTTGATTCCTTCCCATACATCATATTTTTTAGAGAAATCTAGATTGATGGTATTTTGGGAAAATCTTAATCCTCCTGCGTTAAACTCTCTTGGTGAAACAAAACGCAAAGAAGTATTTCCTGTATTCTGAATATTATAGGTAAATGAATTCTGTCCGTAAGTATTACTGAAATCAATATTCCAGCCGTCCCATTTTCCTTTGATTCCTGCAGCTAATGAGATATCCTGAATATCGGTCCCGATCTGAGGAAGATAACCGCTAGGATATAATCCTGTGAAAGTTCTGCTTTCACTCGGTCTTCTGTAAAATCCTCCGGAAGTTCCGTGTCTTAAACTATACCCTCCGAAAGTGTAGACCTTCCAATTGTCACTTACAGGAATTTCAGCATTTACAAAAAGCTGGTGATTATTAAGTTTAGACTGTCCTACCTGCATATTGAAATCCTTTCTTGTCTGCCCTCTGTACACCAGCTCCTGATCGGTGAAGTAATTAAGCTGATCTCTGGTAAAACTTGCAGATTTTAAAACATTTTGTAGTGCCGAAATGCTATTGGCCCCCTGAATTGAATTTTGCAGTTCCTGAGAGAAATAGCTTACATTTTGGGCATACTGATGTACATAATTTACAATCTGCTGTGAATTGGGTGTATTACCAATATTAGTAAAGAGAGAAGAAAGATTTACACCGTCATTTAATGCACGTTGTTCAATGGCATTATAAGCATTGTATATAGGACCGCTTTCTGTTCCTGCTCTATAAGTAGGATTTCTGAACTGTGAAGACCAGGTGATATTGAAAAAACCTCCTTTGGTTCCTATTTTATTACCATAATTCAGGTCCAGCTGAATATTCTGTCCGTCAAAATCTCCGGTATGGTCATTAGCTGTGGGTGTTAAATTTCCTCCATAGCTGATCTGTCCTGCCAGTTTTCCTGTATCTCTTTTCAGATCAAGATTGATTACTCCGGCAATGGCATCAGATCCATATTGTGCCGCGGCTCCGTCTCTTAAGACTTCTATTCTGTTTAATGCAAAAGACGGAATGGCATTTAAATCTGTTCCTACGGTTCCTCTTCCGGGTGTTCCGTTTACATTAACCAATGCTGAAGTATGTCTTCTTTTTCCATTCACCAAAACCAATACCTGGTCCGGTCCCAAACCTCTCAGCTGAGCAGGATCCAAATGGTCCGTTCCATCTGAATTGGTCTGAATGGTAGAAGTAAATGAAGGTGCCACCGCATTCAGAATTTGTCCAATATTTGTTTGCGGGAGAATGATTGAAGATTCTTTCACATTGAAAACATCTACAGGAACCGGACTGTCTGTTTTTGATCTGGCTCCGGCCCTTGACCCCAGCACTACTACTTCTTCTACATTATTGGTTTTTATACTGTCTTTATTTATTTTGATGCTGTCTTTTTCCTGTCCGTAAGTATATACTCCAAGAAAAAATAAAGCAGAGACCGAAAGAATAGTTTTTTTATTTCTCATATAGTTTAATTTGATTGAACATTTATGTTTTTACAGGGTGCAAATGTAAAATATATTTATTAGTCCACAAAATCAATAGACTTTGTTTTATAAAAAATGGTTATCGTTTCTTTCTATCCCTATTTAAAGTTATGATAAATTAAGAACATTTCAATAAAATAAGATACTAAAGAATATAAGATCAAACAAATAAAGATTGGAAACGCTATGATCGCAAAGGAATTTTGCAGCTTATTATTCTGGCGTTCGCAAAGGCACTTCGTTCAGCAAAGCACATTTCCTTCGTTGAGTAGAACGCCATTGTGATCGAAAAATAAAAAACGGATCCAAATTTTGAATCCGTTTACTTTATATTGTATTATTTTGAAACTAAATCTTAGTCAGTTTTGCATATTTAAGAATCAGGTTTTTCTCTCCTTCATGAATGAAAATAACTTTTGCTTTGATATTCTGAGGATCCGTTCCATCCAGGAAACTCACTTCTCCGATTCCGAAACGGTCGTGTCTCACTTTATCTCCCACTTCAATATCCTGTGAAGAAGCTCCGCTTGGATTGATGATTTTAGCCGTACTTACAGGTTTCAGTTTTCTTACTTCCTGAGCAGGTTTTGACGCATCACCTCTGTCGAGAGTCTTCTTTTCAACCTTTTTGAAAGATTTCATTTCAGAAGGATGTTCATCAAAAATATTGGATCTTACCCCTGAATTATTAATAAACCTTTTTTCAAGAGCCGGATTAAGGAATTCAATATATTCATCATCAATTTCACTTAAGAATCTTGAAGGTTCTGCATCCGTAATTTTTCCCCATTGAAAACGGGAAACAGCATATGAGAAAAAGACCTGTTTTTCAGCCCTTGTCAATGCTACATAAAATAGTCTTCTCTCTTCCTCCAGATCTTCTCTGGTGGCAGAACTCATAAAGCTTGGGAACAGATTTTCTTCAAGTCCTACTAAGTGAACTACCGGAAACTCAAGTCCTTTTGAAAGGTGAATGGTCATCAATGAAACCATATCATCTTCCAGGTTCTTATCCTGAGTATCTGCTGAAAGGGCAATATTTTCAAGGAAATTGGAAAGACTGGGATCTCCGTCTTCCAGCTGCATCTGTTCTTCAATAAACCCCTGCATAGAGTTCATCAGTTCCTGTACGTTTTCTACTCTGGAAATTCCCTCAGGAGTCTGGTCATCTTTTAAAAACTTAATCAACCCGCTTCGTTTTGCCACTTCCATAGCAACACTGTAAGCCGTTTCTGTTTTCAGCAATACCTGAAAAGCTTTTATCATAGACCAGAAGTCGTTCAGTTTATTCAAAACTCCGTTGTTCAGACCTAATTGTGGTGCATACATCGGAAGATTTTCCAGTACTTTTGAGACCGCAATATTGTGAGCATCTGCAAAAACGATCAGTTTATTCTGGGTAGTTTCTCCAATTCCTCTTGCAGGATAATTGATAATCCTCATCAATGCTTCTGAGTCATTTTCATTGATCAGAAGTCGAAGATAGCCAATAAGATCTTTTACTTCTTTTCTTTGGTAGAAGGAAAGTCCCCCATATACTTTATAGGGAATATTTTTACGTCTCAGTGCATCTTCAAAAGCACGCGTCTGAGAGTTTGTTCTGTATAAAATGGCAAAATCACTATATTTTCTCTGGTCACGGTTACGAAGTTCCCAGATATTTCCCGCAACGAAATTGGCTTCATCAGCATCGGAAAGAGACCTGTATATTTTGATCTTATCCCCTTCTTCATTATCACTGAATACATTTTTTTTAAACTGCTGTAAGTTTTTTGCAATAACCACGTTAGCTGCATTTACAATATTCTGTGTAGAACGGTAATTCTGTTCCAGAGATACTGTTTTAGCATCTGTATAATCTTTTTTAAAGTTTAAGATATTGTAGATGTTAGCCCCACGGAAAGAGTAAATAGATTGTGCATCATCCCCTACCACACAGATATTCTCAAATTTTGAAGCTAAAGCTTTTACGATTAGATACTGAGAATGGTTGGTATCCTGGTACTCATCCACCATGATATATCTGAACCTGTCCTGATATTTTGCAAGCACTTCAGGAAAACGGGTCAATAATTCATTGGTTTTCAACAACAGATCATCAAAATCCATGGAACCGTTTCTGAAACACTGGTCTACATATTTCTGATAAATCTGCCCGATGAATTTCATATTCGCTTTTTCATCCGCTTCCATCAGTTCCGGGTTGTTGAAGTAAGCTTTTACCGTAATCAGATTATTCTTATAGGTTGAAATTCTTGCCTGAACTTTTTTAGGTTTATAAAGATCCGCATCAATATTCATATCCTTCAGTACTTTTTTGATCACATTCAGGGCATCCTGCTGATCATAAATGGTAAAATTGGAAGGATATCCCAGATAATGAGCTTCAATTCTTAAAATTCTGGCAAAAACAGAGTGGAAAGTTCCCATCCAAAGGCTTCTTGAATTGCTGTCTCCCACTACTTTTGCAATACGGTCTTTCATTTCACGAGCTGCCTTATTGGTAAAGGTAAGTGCCAGGATATTGAAAGGGTCTATTCCATTATGTATTAAATGAGCAATACGCATGGTAAGTACACGCGTTTTTCCGGAACCCGCTCCGGCAAGTACCATCAAAGGTCCTTGTAAAGAGGTAACGGCTTCATATTGTGATTCATTAAGTCCTTTCAAATAGTCCATACAGCAAAAAAATTTTGGGAACACAAAATTAATGTATTCGGAGGAGAATTCAAACTTTCATAGAGAAGTTAGGAATTTTGAGTACTCAGGATTGAATTTTGGGGGGATTTGTCAATAGTCAATTTTGCTTTGCAAGTGAATCGTGAATGATTAACCAACGATTAGAAAATTTCTCTACAATAATTATTCATAATCTCAAATCTCGAAACCCGAATCACGTAACAAATTCACAAGCGAAGCGAACTCACCATTCATTACTCACATTTACATATATATTTCTACAAACTCTGTAACATTTAATTCACTTTTCGTACTAATTGGTAAACAATTTCTAAATTTTATGAAAAAGCGACTTCTTTCTGCTGCTGCCGTAGCTTTCTTCGGGCTAATGCTGAATGCACAGCAAATCAAATTCGAAGAGTATGACCTTCCCAATGGTCTTCACGTAATTCTTCATCAGGATAATTCGGCACCAGTTGTAACAACAGGTGTAATGTACCATGTAGGTGCAAAAGATGAAGTAAAAGGCAGAACAGGTTTTGCTCACTTCTTTGAACACCTTTTATTTGAGGGAACTCCTAATATCAAAAGAGGAGACTGGTTCAAGATCGTTTCTTCAAACGGAGGACAGAACAACGCCAACACAACTAATGACAGAACTTATTACTATGAAACATTCCCTTCCAACAACGAACAGCTTGGACTTTGGATGGAGGCTGAAAGAATGCGTCATGCTGTCATCAACCAGATTGGTGTAGATACACAGAGAGAAGTTGTAAAAGAAGAGAAAAGATTGAGAATGGATAACCAGCCTTATGGAAACCTTTTCACAACAATTCAGAAAAATTTATTTACCAACCACCCATATAACTGGCCTACAATTGGTTCTATGGAAGACCTGAACTCTGCTAAGCTGGAAGAGTTCCAGGCGTTCTACAAGAAGTTTTACGTTCCGAATAATGCTACTTTGGTTGTTGCAGGAGATATCAAACCTGAGCAAACTAAAAAATGGATTGAAACGTACTATGGAGGAATTCCAAAAGGAACATTATATCCAAAAGATTTCCCTAAAGATGCTCCTATTACTCAGGAAAAAGAAGTTACTGCTACAGACCCGAACATTCAGCTTCCGGCGTATGTTTTCGCTTACAGAACTCCGGCTAACAAAGAGAAAGATGCTTATGTTTTAGATATGCTTTCTTCTTACTTAAGCAGTGGAAAATCTTCTGTTTTATATAAAAAATTAGTAGATCAGGATAAAAAAGCGCTTCAGGTAGCTGCTTTCAACCAAGGGCTTGAAGATTACAGTATTTTCGCATTCTTTGCGATCCCGATGGGACAGACTACCAAACAGGCTTTACAGACTGACATTGATGCTGAAATCAAAAAGCTTCAGACTACGCTAATCTCTGAAGACGATTATCAGAAACTTCAAAACCAGTATGAAAACCAGTTTGTAAATGCCAACTCAAGCATTCAGGGAATTGCTGCTTCATTGGCAACCAACCACGTATTGATGGGTGACACGAATTTGATCAACAAAGAAATTGACATTTACAGATCTATCACAAGACAGGATCTTCAAAATGCGGCTAAAAAGTATCTTAATTCTAACCAAAGAATAATCATTAACTACGTACCTGAGAAAAAGTAATCATTTCAACTTTTAAGTTACCATATGATTATTAAAAATTAAATTTTTACAAATGAAAAAGCAATTAACATATATAGCTGCAGCGTTTTTCTTTACAGGAATGGTTTCAGCACAAAAAATAGATCTTAATGCAATGCCAAAGCCGGGACCTACTCCTGCGATAAACATTGCCAAGCCAAAAACATTCCAGCTAAGCAACGGCCTTACGGTAATGGTGGTTGAGAACAACAAACTGCCAAGAGTAAGTGCAAGCCTTTCTATGGACAGACCTCCTTACAACGAAGGTGCCGTAACCGGAGTAAGTGAAATTATGGCTGAACAGTTTGAAAACGGAACTACGAATATCTCTAAAGATGATTTCAATAAAAAAGTGGACTATCTTGGAGCCAATCTTAATTTCTCTTCAGGAGGCGCTTCTGCCAATTCACTTTCAAAATATTTCCCTGAAGTGCTAGGCTTAATGGCTGATGCAATCATTAATCCTAAGTTCTCTGCTGAAGAAATTCAAAATTCTAAAGAAAGAGCGATTGAAGGATTAAAATCTGAGGAAAAAAACGCTTCTTCCATTGCAGAAAGAGTTTCTAATGCTTTGATGTATGGGAAAAATACTTCAAGAGGCGAATTTGAAACCGTTGAATCTATTAACAAAATTCAGCTAGCTGATGTACAAAATACCTACAAAAAATACTACGCTCCGGACAATGCTTACTTAGTAATTGTTGGAGACGTAAAATTTGATCAGGTAAAGCCTTTGATCGAGAAAGCTTTCAATGGCTGGAAAAAAGCAAACACTCCTATTGCACAGTTAGAACCTGCTTCTAATGTTGCTAAAACAGAGATCAACGTAGTGGATGTTCCTTCTGCTGTACAGTCTGTTGTTTCCCTAAACAACCTGAACACCTTGAAAATGAAAGATGCCAGCTACTTCCCTGCAACAATTGCCAACTACATCCTTGGAGGTGGTGGTGAAGCAAGACTTTTCATGAATCTTAGAGAGAAAAACGGATTTACTTACGGTGCTTATTCAAGTATGGTAGCAAGCAAATATTCCCCACAGTTCTCTGCAAGCGCGAGTGTAAGAAATGAGGTTACAGACAAAGCGGTTAAGGAATTCATGAATGAACTTAACGCGATTTCTACGGTAAAACCAGAAGAATTAGCAAATGCAAAAGCAAAACTGAAAGGGGCTTTCATCATGTCTTTAGAGCAGCCTGCGACTATTGCAAGATTTGCATTAAACCAAAAAGTTCAGGATTTACCCGCTGACTTCTACACCAATTACCTGAAATCAATTGATAAAGTAACTGCTGCAGATGTTGCCAATGCTGTTAAAACTACCATTTTACCTAACCAAAGCAGAATTTTCATCGCAGGTAAAGCATCTGATATTTCTGAAGGACTGGAAAAACTAGGTTACCCTGTAAAATATTTTGATAAGGACGCCAACCCTGTTGCAAAACCAACGGTACAAAAAGTGGATGCAAGTGTAACGGTTGCCTCTATCGCAGATAAATACATCAATGCCATCGGAGGAAAAGCCAATCTGGCTAAAATTACTTCGTATACCACGAATGCTTCCATGTCTATGCAAGGACAAAACATCGATTTTAAAATCGTTAAAGCACAAGGCGGAAAGGAACTGACAACCGTAACAGCAATGAGACAGGTTGTTCAGAAGCAGGTATTTGACGGAAAGACCGGCTATTCTATGCAAATGGGACAAAAAATTGACATCACACCGGAAGAAATTGCTGAAAAGCAAAAGAACCCAGAGCTTTTTGAAGAATTAGGTTTTGCAAAATCTGCTGATTATAAATTAGGCGGAATTGAGAAAATCGGAGGTGAAGATTCTTATGCCATTAAAGGAGGAGATACAACCTATTACTACAGTGTTGCAACGGGATTAAAAACCGGAGAAACCAAAAAAGTAAAAGCTAAAGGCCAGGAAGTGACAATTCCAACAACATTTTCTAATTACAAAGATGTAGAAGGCGTAAAAATGCCCTACACAATCTCTGTAAGCCAGATGGGAATGGATATGACCATGAATGTAAAGTCTTATGAAATAAATAAGGCTACTGATGCTGATTTTAAATAACAACATCAATTTTTATAGAAAAAACGGCAACAATTGTTGCCGTTTTTATTTTTATCAACATTTGGCGATATCTTTTTTTGTCATTCAGTAAAAAAAGATTAAATTTGCCCATTCAAAAAGATATCAGAATTAATGGATACTATATTTACACTATTGATGGTTCTTGTTATGGTTGCCAGCGTTTTATTGGTAATTATCGTTATGGCACAAAATCCAAAAGGAGGAGGCCTTTCCAGTACATTCGGAGGTGCATCATCTGCACAGTTTGGAGTACAGAGAACCAATGATTTCATGGAAAAAGCAACATGGACTCTAGGCGGAACTATCATTGTTCTTATCCTTTTAAGCGTTGTTATTACAGGAAAGCCGTCTCAGACAGCTCCTACGCAGAAACAACCAGTGAAGAAAGAAGCTCCTGCAAAACAGTCAGCTCCTGCTGCTTCTACAACAACTCCGGTACAAGCTCCTGCAGCACCGGCAAAATAAGAAGAATACCATCTTATATAAAACAAAAGCAACTCAAATTGAGTTGCTTTTTTATTTTAATTTGATTCTTTCAATCTGATGCCGGAGTTTCAAACCAGCCTTTAAAAATGAATATTGTACAGGCTTCGATTCTTTATAGTACTTATCAATAAAGATCTGCATGGCTCCGTAAAATCTGTTAAGATATACTTCATTCTTAATCGTACTTTCTCCTTTATGATGAAGAATAGAAACTTTACCGTAATAGAAGTTTTTGTACCCGTTTCTTAAGAAGGTATAGCAAAGATCAATATCTTCCCCATACATAAAATAAGCTTCATCCAGCCCTCCTATTTTTTCGTAAACGTCTTTTTTAGCCAATAAAAATGCACCTGTCATAACTTCTACTTCAGCAACCGCATGTTCTTCAATATCATTTCTGTAATAAGACTTGGAACTATTCTTTTTAAAATTGGTAAACAGCTTTTCAAAAGAATTAAACATATCCGGAACAGAACGCTTACTTTCAGGAAGAAAATTACCTTCTGCATCATGCATCCTTACTCCCAGACATCCGAATGAAGGCTGAGCGTCTGCAAAATCCAGAAGCTCCTTCATATAAAACCCTTCAAACTCCGTATCAGGATTCAAAAGCAATATGTATTCCCCTCTTGCTGTTTGAACCGCCCGATTATTTGCTTTTGAAAAACCGCCATTGATTTCAGAAGATATAAAATGTACGTTCGGAAACTCAGGAATAAGATTTTCCCAAGAATGGTCTGTAGAAGCATTATCAATAACAATCACTTCATACTCTATCTCCTGTATATATTTCTGAAGCGACAGGAGACAGCTTCTGAGCAATTGGGTAACATTATAATTAACAATAATAACAGACAGCTTCATATTAATCCTTTTCGTTATATGGCAGCCTGTTGATAATGGATCTTCCTAATGAAATTTCATCAGCATATTCCAGTTCATCTCCTACTGAAATTCCTCTTGCAATGCTGGAGAAATTCACATTGAAACTTTTAAATTTCTTGTAAATGTAATAAGCCGTTGTATCTCCTTCCATCGTAGCACTCAATGCAAAAATAAACTCCTTCACCTTTCCCTCATTCAGCTTCTTTTCAATGCTTGGAATATTCAATTGACCGGGGCCTACTCCTTCCATTGGAGAAATTTTCCCTCCAAGGATCAGATACTTGCCCGTATATTTTCCGGTATTTTCAATAGCAATCACATCCCTCACATCTTCAACGATACAGATCAGCTCACCGTTTCTCTTTTCATTGCTGCATATTTCACAGATGTCAAAATCTGAAAAATTATGACATTCTTTACAGTATTTTATTTCGTTGACAAGGTTAATCAGGGAATTCCCAAGACTTACCGCTCTGGAATTGGGTTGCTTCAACAAATGCAGTGCTAATCTCAAAGCAGTTTTTCTTCCAATCCCAGGCAATCCTGAAATCTCGTCTACCGCCTTTGCCAATACTTTACTTGGATAATCCATAGCTACAAAAATAAGGATTAAAGTTGATAATTAAGTGTGAATGGCGAATCGTCAGTTCGCTTCGCTTGTGAATTTATATAAAGTGATTATTGACGATTGACTTTGCGCAGCAAAAATTGACAATTGACAACGAATTCAATGTCCCAAAATGATATTTTAAAATTCTCCCATACCTGAGAACTCTAAAAAAACCTCTATATTTGCGGCTTAAATTAAATATGAAAAAAATTAACTAACATGGTACTTAACAATCTAAATTATCCTCTGGATTTCAAATTCAAAATCACTACTTTAGCAAGTGACTTCAATATTACTGACAGAAATGGAAATTATGTAGCGTATGTGCGTCAGAAAATGTTCAAACTGAAAGAAGATGTTATCGTTTTCAATGATGAGAGCAAGTCTAAGGAACTTTTCAGAATCAGAGCTAATAAATGGATTGATTTCAACGCTTCGTATTCTTTGAATGACCTTATTGACAATAAAAACTTCGGTAGACTGGCAAGAAAAGGGATGCGTTCTATCTGGAAAGCAAGTTATGATGTTTTGGATGCTCAGGATCAACCTAAGTTTAAAGTTCAGGAAGACAGCGCATGGGTAAGGTTCTGGGATAGCTTTGTAGGAGAACTTCCTATCATCGGAATGTTCACAGGATATTTCCTTAATCCATCTTATACGGTAACCGGTATTGACGGGAAAGCTTATTTTAAACTGAAAAAAATGCCTTCATTCTTCGGAAGAAGATTCCAGCTGGACAGACTGATCGATATTGATGATGAGGAAGAAAGCTTAGTAATTTTATCTTTATTAATGATGACACTTCTTGAAAGAGCAAGAGGATAAAACAAGTAATAAAACCACAAACACATGAAATATTTAATCATTTTATTTTCCGCATTTTTATTGGTAGCCTGCAAAAAGGAGAAAGAAACAGTTTCTGGTTCTAATTCTGCAGATTCTTTACATATTACCAAAGACTCAGCTTCAGTAAAACCTTCGTCAGGAAATATTCTGGTGGGAACCATTCCGTTTCCTAAAGAAATCAAAGAATGCTCCTGCTATTTTGCGGTAAGCAAAGCTGATTTTGAAAATGAAAGATACATCTACGCAGATGATGCCGGAAAAACAGCTTATATGATGCTGGACGGTAAAAGACTGGCTCTGAATCTTATCTCTTCAAGTGACATGGAGGTAGATGAATTGCTTACCAAAGAAATAGAAAATGATGATTACAAAATTTCTGTAAAAGGTAAAAAAATAAAAGGCGAAGAAGCTTTACTGTTTGAAGGGACTCTGACTATAGAGAAACCAGACGGTACTACATTTACAACTCCGATCTATGGAGAGTGTGGATGCTAATAAAAGCGAAATCATACAACAAAAATGCTTCTGTATCTCACGGAAGCATTTTTTATTTTGTAAATTTGAGAAAAATAAAATTCAATGGAATTATCTAATATAGAACCGCAGATTATCTGGAAAAACTTCTCCAAATTAAATGCTGTTCCAAGACCTTCAAAAAAGGAGGAAAAAGTAATAGCTTTTATCAAAGGATTTGGCGAAAATTTAGGCCTGGAAACTACGGTGGATGAAGTAGGAAACGTTATTATTAAAAAGCCTGCTACTGCCGGCATGGAAAACCGTAAATCTATCGTGCTTCAATCGCACCTTGATATGGTTTGCCAGAAAAACAATGATGTTAACTTTGATTTTGAAACTGAAGGAATCAAAATGGAGATTGACGGTGACTGGGTAAAGGCTAAAGGAACTACTTTAGGAGCTGATAATGGTTTAGGAGTAGCAACCATTATGTCTATTCTTGAAAGCTCAGATATTCCGCATCCTGCACTGGAGGCTCTTTTCACCATTGATGAAGAGACAGGAATGACAGGTGCTTTAGGATTAAAACCGGGACAACTGACAGGACAAATTCTATTGAACCTTGACACTGAAGAAGACGATGAGATTGATATCGGCTGCGCAGGAGGTGTTGACGTAACAATCACTCAAAATTATACTGCTGAAGCTCCAAAAGGACAAATTGTAAGAATTGAAGTAAAAGGTCTTCAGGGAGGACACTCCGGAATGGATATTCATAAAGGCTTCGGAAATGCCAATATTATTTTGGGAAGACTTCTTTACAGCGGTTTAGAAAACCAGAATATTGAATTGGTTTCTATCGACAGCGGAGGTCTGAGAAATGCAATTCCAAGAGAAGGTGTTGCTCTGATTTCCGTAAGAAATGCTCAGGAATTTATAGAAAACGTAACTGTTCTTAAGAAAGATATTTTAGAAGAATTTGCGACGGTAGAGCCGGGAATTCAGATCAATATTGAAAACTCTACATCTTCTGACAAAGCAATTACAGAAGGAGATTCTAAAAAAGTAATCCTTACTCTAAAAGCTCTTCACAACGGAGTATACAGAATGAGCCCGGACGTAGCTGATCTTGTAGAAGCTTCCAATAATGTAGCAAGAGTAGAATTAAAAGGTGGAGAACTTAAGATTTTAAACCTTACAAGATCTTCTGTAGATTCTTCCAAATATTCAGTGGCAGAACAATTAAAATCTGTAGCAGAATTGGCTGGAATGAATGTTGAATTCAGCGGTTCATATCCGGGATGGAAACCAAAACCAGGCTCGGAGATTGTACAATTAATGGAGAAACTTTACACAGAGAAATTCAGTGAGAAGCCTCATGTAGTAGCTTGCCACGCAGGTCTTGAGTGTGGGATCATCGGTGCCAATTATCCGGAAATGGAAATGGTAAGCTTTGGACCAACGATCAGAGGGGCTCACTCTCCTGATGAAAAAGCGAACATTCCTTCTACTCAGAAATTCTGGAGTTTCCTGAAAGATATTTTAGCGAATATTCCTCAGAATTAGAACATTAAAATTACTATATTCAATATCCAAAGTCTTATGATTTTGGATATTTTTAATTTAAACTTCAAAGATTAAGGACTAAAAACACATAAAACAATGAAAAGCATTACAGTATTCTGCGGCTCAAGTTTTGGCACAGATAAAATTTATGAAGAACAGGCATTTCTGCTTGGGCAAACTTTAGCAAAACAAAATATACAATTGGTTTATGGAGGTTCGGAAACCGGCTTAATGGGGACAGTAGCTAATGGAGCCTTAAGTGAAAAAGGTAAGGTAGTCGGAGTGCTGCCTCAGTTTTTACAAACCAAAGAAATTGCCCACAAAAATCTGACAGAACTCATCATTGTGGAAACGATGCATGAAAGAAAGACCAAAATGAATGAACTCTGCGATGGAGTTATCGTTCTGCCAGGTGGCTATGGAACACTGGAAGAACTCTTCGAGATGATCACGTGGGCACAGCTCGGGCTTCATAAAAAACCGATCGGAATTTTGAATATAGATGGTTTTTATGATGATCTGATTAAACTGGTTCAGACTATGGTGGATAAAGGGTTCTTAAAGCAAGTCAACAGAGATATGCTTCTGATCAGTGATACCATTGATGATTTACTTGAAAAGATGAGAAATTATCAGGCTCCTACTGTTGGAAAGTGGATTTCTAAGGAGGAAGTTTAAAACGTTATATTTCTTTAAATGAATAACTACAACGTTAATAAAGAAATGCTTGGCGTTGCTACAGTATTTGTAACTATATTCGTTATTGTCCCTGCTATTTCTTCTTATTCTAAGGAAGATTGTAAGACTGCGATGGAAAGAGTCAGGAAGCAAAAATGTAAAATTAGAGTCGAAAGTATTGAAGGTGTAAGATCTCTTAAGCTAAAAGGAACTATTCCTGAAAGCATTCAACCTTGTGAATGTTCTGAAGATGGCAAATGGTGGGTTTCCTATAAAAATGAAATAGACCCTGGCGATTACTTTATAAAGAATGAAGGGGAAAGTCATTTCGAAATTATCAAAGAAGACACTCTAATCAGACATGAGTATATATGTTCTCCGAAATAAATATAAAAACAAAACCCGTCCGAAAAACTCGAGCGGGTTTTTTATTAAGATTAAAAAATATTTTCTAAGGATAAGGAGCAATTTCCACTTCGAGCCCTTCCATGGCATCGGCAATATGTAACTGGCATCCCAATCTGCTGTTATCTTTCACGTGGAAAGCTTCACCCAACATAGCGTCTTCTTCATCTCCCATTGGTTCCAGACCAGGATCATTGATTACATATACCTGGCATGAAGCACACATCGCCATTCCTCCGCATACTCCAATTGTACCTTCTTCTGCCAATTCATAGGAACGGATAATTTCCATAAGGTTCATGGACATATCCGTAGGAGCTACAACATCGTGGGTTACCCCTTCTCTGTCGGTGATTTTAATATTAACGTCTGACATAATTCTGCAAAATTAGTCAATTTTTTTCACAACTGCCTTCTCTGCTTCTTTACGGCTTCCGTCAAATCCGTCAACACCACTTACCGTTGTATATTTTAAAACGAATTTTTTCCCTGGATTCAATCTGTTGTAAACACTCTGACACATCAAAGTAGCCTCGTGGAAACCACAAAGAATTAATTTCAGTTTTCCAGGATAGGTGTTGATATCTCCGATGGCATAGATTCCGTCAATGTTTGTCTGATAATCTAAAGCATTGTTTACAACGATTGCATTCTTCTCGATATTCAATCCCCAGTTTCCGATCTCTCCAAGTTTTGGAGTCAATCCGAATAATGGAATAAAGTAATCTGTTTCAATATCATAAGCTTCCTCACCGTCAACCTGTACTGTAATCGCTTCTACTTTTCCGTCACCTTTAATCGCTGTAACTTCAGCTGGAGTAATCAATTTGATCTTTCCTTGATTCTTCAGATCCTGAACTTTTTCTACAGAATCCAAGGCGCCTCTGAACTCGTTTCTTCTGTGAATCAATGTCACTTCACTGGCAACATTTGACAGGAAAACACTCCAGTCAAGAGCAGAATCACCACCTCCGGCAATCACTACTTTTTTATTTCTGAAATGCTCAGGCTCTTTTACAAAGTATTCAAGACCTTTTTCTTCATAATCCGCAATATTATCCATCGTAGGCTTTCTTGGTTCAAAAGTACCCAAACCACCGGCAATGGCAATTGCTTTACATCTGTGAACAGTTCCTTTATTGGTAATTACTTCAAACCATTCATCATCTACTTTAGTATAAGAAACAGCGGTTTCTCCCAAAGTGAATCCAGGCTGAAACTGCTTGATCTGCTCCATCAAATTATCCACCAGTTCTCCAGCATTTACTGAAGGATAACCTGGAATATCAAAGATAGGTTTTTTAGGATACAGTTCTGCCAACTGCCCTCCTGGCTGTGGAAGCGCATCAATAATATGGCACTTCATTTTTAATAAACCAGCTTCAAAAACTGCAAAAAGTCCTGTAGGTCCCGCACCTATGATCAATATATCAGTGGTTATCATAATATTTAAGATAATTTAATTATACATGTAACTGCAAATTTACTAATTTTAATGCGAAGCATATTTAATTGATTCTAAATAAAAACCTGAGATTTGTCAAATATCTATCATTTAAGATTTTAAATTTGGCAATGTTTTTGTAAATGTCTTGTTATGAAGAAAATTTTAAACCTTTTTGCAGTATTTATATTCTTTTTAGGCTCGGCCCAGATTGATAACATCGCGGACGGCGAATCTATCACTCTCAGAATACACTACGGCTTCCTTAATGCAGGAACAGCAAACCTTACTACAAAACAGACCAATTACAAGGGAATACCCCATCTGTATGTAAAAGGAACAGGACAGACTACCGGCGCCGTAAAAGCATTCTTCAAAGTGGAAGATTTATATGAAAGTTTCATCAATACCCAAACAGGATTACCAAGTTTCTATGTGAGAAATGTACGTGAAGGAAGCTATCGCCAGCATTTTGAAACCGTTTTTAATCACGATAACAACACATTGATTTTAACAGATAAAAAGACTCCTGCCAATGGTTCTAAGGTTTTAAAATCAGTAAAAGGAGTTCAGGATATGCTTTCATGTTTTTATTATTTAAGAAGTAAGAGCCCGGATGAACTGAAGGTGGGAACCATCATCAATATGAATGTATGGATTGATGATGAGATGTTTCCGTTTCAGTTAAAAGTAACAGGAACAGAAAATTTAAAGACAAAATTTGGCACCATCAATTGTTTAAAGATTATTCCATCTGTAAAAAGCGGAAGAGTGTTTAAAGAAAAAGAAGGTGTAACCATGTGGGTTTCCAATGATGCCAATCATATCCCGATGCTGTTGAAAGCTGAACTGGCAGTAGGTTCACTGAAAGCCAGTATTGATGATTACAAAAATGTAAAATATCCTTTAAAGTTCAGCAAATAACAATTCTAAGTTTTTAAAGATACAGCCTGTAAATTTTACAGGCTTTTTTTATTGCTGATGTAATATATCCTCAACACAGATTGTCTTAATAATAGAGGCAGATCAAGAGCTGCAGCATGTCAATACTTTCAGTGAGGTACCAAACGGATCCGAACCGAAGTATAGATATAAGAAACAGACACGTGTAAATTTTTCAATAAGATCAGTTTTTAATTACGTTTTGTTTCTTAGGTCAGTAATTAAAAACAAAAAACCTCCGGAGCTCCGGAGGTTTGATTTTTTATAGTGTTTTGAACTGTTCCAGTGTTCTGATATCATTTTCAAAGAACATTCTGATGTCACTCATCTGGTAAAGAAGCATGGTGATTCTTTCAATTCCCATTCCGAATGCATATCCTGAATATTTCTCAGAATCGATATTCACATTTTTCAGTACGGCAGGGTCTACCATTCCGCATCCCATAATCTCCAGCCATCCTGTTCCTTTCGTAATTCTGTAATCTGTTTCAGAGTTTAATCCCCAGTACACATCAATTTCAGCACTTGGCTCTGTAAACGGGAAGAAAGAAGGTCTCATTCTGATCTTAGATTTTCCGAAAAGCTCAGTAGTAAAGAACTGGATTGTCTGCTTTAAATCTGCAAAACTTACATTCTCATCAATATATAATCCTTCAATCTGGTGGAAGATGCAGTGAGAACGTGAAGAGATCGCTTCATTTCTGAACACTCTTCCCGGAGATAAAATTCTGATTGGCGGCTGGTTTTCTTCCATAAAACGAGTCTGTACAGAAGATGTGTGTGTTCTCAAAAGAATATCCGGATTCTGTTCAATAAAGAACGTATCCTGCATATCTCTTGCCGGGTGGTATTCCGGAAGATTAAGTGCCGTAAAGTTATGCCAGTCATCTTCAATCTCTGGTCCGTCTGCTACGGCGAAACCAATAGATTTGAAGATTTCAATAATTCTGTTTTTCACCAGATTAATTGGGTGTCTTGACCCCAATTCCAATGGAAATGCAGGTCTTGTAAGATCTTCTTTTTCTACGACAATAGAAGATTCAGAAGAATTTTTCAAATCTTCCAATTTTACAGCAACTGCCTGCTTTAAAGTATTGATCTTCTGTCCGAATTCTTTTTTCTGGTCATTAGGAACTTCTTTAAATTTTTCAAAAAAATCATTCAGAACCCCTTTTTTACCGTTGTACTTGATTCGGAAGTTTTCGATATCTTCCTTAGAGGTAGCATTGAAGCCGTTTACTTCGACCAGTAGTTCTTCTATCTTTTCTATCATTATTTTACCCTTTCAAAATGTTTTGCAAAAATACGATTTTAAGTTGAATAATAAGTCCGTCAAAAAAAAATCTGCCTCTTTTTCGGGAGGCAGACTTCAATCACTTATTTCACTTAAATAAAAAAATTATTTCTTTTCTAAAGCTTTAACGCTGATCTGAAGAGTCACCTCATCTTTTATCACACCGTTTTCAGCAGGAGCCTGGAACTTTACTCCAAACTCTTCTCTTTTGATATCTTTTGGTTCAGTAGCTACACTTACCACTCCGTCTTTTACAGAAACATTAGCTTTAAACTGAACGGGTTTTGTAATTCCTTTAATCGTTAAATTACCATCCAAAAGAGTATTGTAATCACCTTCTGTAGCGGGAGTAACCTTTGTAATCTCATAAGAAGCTGTTGGAAATTTTTCAACTTCAAAGAAATCACCGCTCTTCAGGTGGCCGTTTAATTTCCCCATATCTTCCGGGCTGTCTTTCAAATCCACAGAAGTTAAGGAGTTCATATCAGCAACGAATTTTCCGCTTTCCAGTTTTCCGTCTTTCACTGTTACATCTCCGCTTTCAAACCTGATTGTTCCAAAATGACTTGTATTTTCAGATTTAAAAACTTTATATCCCTTCCATTCAACCTTACTGTTTAGCGTATCCAAAGTAAACTGGCTACCTTCTTTGGTAGTCGTCACCTCATTACTCTCACTGGCAAGCGGTTTATCTTTTTTACAAGAAACCATTACAGCAGCAACGAATAAAGCAGGAATCGCTATCGAAAACAGTTTTTTTCTCATTTTTGATTTATTTTTATTAGTTCCGCTAATATAATAAAAAAAATTATGTTTTCATAAAAACCTTACATTTGTAATATGCTATTAGAAATAAACAATTTATTTTTCTCTCACAACAAAGAAAATCCCCTGTTTCAGAACCTTAATCTAAGGTTTGAAGAAAACAGAATTATAGCTCTTGCCGGGGAAAGCGGATGCGGAAAATCCACTCTTCTCAACCTTATTTATGGTCTTCTTGATTGGGAAGGCGGAGAAATTATTTTTAACGGAATAAAGCTTTTGGGACCGAAAGGAAATCTTGTTCCCGGAGAGCCGGAAATGAAATTTGTAGCACAGAATTTTGATCTTATGCCTTATGCTACAGTGGCAGAAAATGTGGGAAAGTTTATTTCTAATATTAATTTAAAACAAAAAAAAGAAACCGTTACAGAACTTCTGGAAGTGGTAGGCCTTCAGGAATTTGCCCATGTACTTCCCAAATATTTAAGTGGCGGACAGCAGCAGAGAGTGGCTATTGCCAGAGCCTTGTCTGTGCTTCCAAAGCTCCTGATTCTAGACGAACCATTCAGCAATCTGGATTTTCCGAGAAAAATTGAGCTTAGAGAAAGACTTTTCAGATATGTAAAGCAGCATGGGGTTTCTTTAATCATCTCTACACACGAACTTCAGGATATTATGCCATGGCTGGATCAGATTATTATTCTTCAGGACGGAAGATTGATTCAGAATGACAGTCCGGAAGAAACCTACAGACACCCTTACAACTCTTATGTTGCAAAATTATTCGGAGAAGTGAATATTTTCAGTGAAAGCGAAGCCGAAAATTTTCAGCTTCCCAAATTCTCTTATTACCCCAAAGAAATCAAAATTACAGAAACCGGTTTTGAAGCCCAAGTTCTGGAAAGCAGATTTGCAGGAAACTATTATTGGAATAAGCTGAGAACAAAGGAAAAAGTACTTGTAGTATATACAGATGAGAGCATATCAGGATCTGTAAATATTTCATTTATTTAAAGGCAAAAAAGCAAGGCGGCTATTATAAATGGAACCTTTTTCTTTTTCTCTATGTTTTGCATAACTTCTACATTTACTTACACTTATCTATAAAAAACACAAACATAAGAATGGGTTATTCAAACTTTTTCTTACATTTGTATTTCTAAAGCTTAAGGAAATTTTTGGTTATTTCTCTTTCTGCCTTCCGGGACGGACATTAGCAATCTTGCAATTAAGTCTTATGAAAGATTACACTGTCCAATTTTTTCCTTTTCTTATTTTTAGGACATAAGAAAACAGCATTTTCTTACGCTTTCTTTACAAACTCTGATTTAAGAGCCATTGCCCCGAAACCATCAATTTTGCAGTCAATATTGTGATCACTACCCGGTCTTAAACGGATATTTTTCACTTTGGTTCCAGCTTTTACCGGTTTTGGTGCTCCTTTTACGGGAAGATCTTTTACCACGACTACAGAATCTCCATCCTGCAGTTCATTTCCGTTTGAATCCAATATTTTTCCTTCGTTAGCTGCTTCAGAAGCCGCTTCTGCAGGATCCCACTCGTAGAAACACTGGGAACACACCATCATGTTATCACTTGGGTAAGTAAACTCCGAGCTGCATTTTGGACAAAGTACCGTATCACTCATATTTTTAATTTTTGCAAAGGTAGAGCTTTTTGGAGGTTGAAGTCAAGAGGGAATCGTGGAACGGTTAATAGTCAATTTTTGCTGCGCAAAGTGAATGGTGAATCCCCAAGTTCAATCTCAAACCAAAGCCCCCAAACCCGAATCTCGAATCTCATATCCCAAACAAAAAAAATTCACAAGCAAAGCGAATTGACTATTCACCATTCACAAACCTCATTCATCAACTCTCAATTAAAAGTCGTATTTTTGCAGATTCAAACAGCGAAGCAAACTTATGGAACTTATTCACAGAAACTTGGCCATCGGAATTCACGATGCCTTACAGGAGACATTTTTTGAGAAAAACAAATATGCAGATAAAGTTATTGAAAGACTTTTGAAAGCAAACAGAAAATGGGGAAGCCAGGACAGAGCTGTTGTTTCTGAGATTTTCTACAATATCATCCGTTGGAAAAAACGTCTTGAATATTATATGGGGGAAGGTGTAAAGCCCAACAATATTTACAAGCTTATCATCGCCTATTTACTTTGGAGTAAGACCAATTATAAAAAGTTTGAAGAATTTGACGGAATCAAAATTGCCGACATTCTTACCAAACTTAAAAAGAATACAGTTCCTACAAAAGCAATAGAACATTCTATTCCTGAATGGCTTGCTGAAACTCTTGAAAAAGAACTTGGAGCTAAATGGGAAAGAGAAATGATTGCTTTGAATGAGCAGGCACCCACTGTTTTAAGAGCGAATTCTTTAAGAACAACAACCAAAGAACTTATTTCTGACCTTTCTGATGAAGGTGTTGTTTCTTTTCCTATTAAAAATTATCCTGATGCTGTTCAGCTAGAAGAGAAGAAAAACGTTTTTCTTACCACAGCTTTTAAGGAAGGATTATTTGAAGTTCAGGATGCTTCTTCTCAAAAGATCGGTTATTTCCTTGATGTACAGGAAGGACAGAGAGTGGTAGATGCATGCGCCGGTGCGGGAGGAAAAACACTTCACTTAGCAGCATTAATGAAAAACAAAGGCCAGATTGTTGCCCTGGATATTTTCGAGTGGAAACTTGCCGAATTGAAGCGTCGTGCCAAAAGAGCTGGCGCCCACAATATTGAAACCCGTATGATTGCCGATAATAAAGTAATCAAGCGTCTTCATGAAAAGGCTGACAGACTTCTGATTGATGCCCCATGTTCCGGTCTTGGAGTTCTAAAAAGAAACCCGGACAGTAAATGGAAAATTGACCAGGACTTTATTGACAGAATTAAAAAAGAACAGCAGCAAATCCTTCAGGACTATTCTAAAATGCTTAAAAAAGGAGGGAAAATGGTATATGCAACATGTTCTATCCTTCCTTCTGAGAACAATCTTCAGGTAGATGAATTCATCAAAAACAATCCTGGATTTAAAATGATTAAGGATGAAAAAGTAATGCCTAGTGAAGGTTATGACGGATTCTATATGGCTTTGATTGAGAGAATTTCTTAATCCAAACCAATAACAATATATAAAACTACTCTATTTTCTGGAGTAGTTTTTTTTATTTAAAAATCTTTCTAAAAAAAATGTAACATTTTTTGTAACATTTAAAGCCCATTGTCTACTAACTGTATAGATTAAGCCGTTTTGATGCTGTGGAAACTTTAGAATAACTTTGCATCAAACTCATTTTTTTATGCATACAAGAATTGTTTTCAATTTTCTAGCCATCTTCTTATACTGTCTGTTTTCTGCACAGACCTATGAAATTCAGTATACCAGCTCATATAACGGAAAAACGAATACTGACCATCCCTCCACTATCGTTTGGGTTAATGAGAAAGAAAATTTCATCCTCAACAGTACCATCAAAGAACAAAAAAGCAGCTTCCCTTATGAAATCACGAAGGTAGAAAAGCCATCAAACACTATTGTTTCATATGCTTTTTTAAAACCGGGATCTATTATTTCAACATCAGATGCTGAGTCTGTAGGAAAACAGGATTTTGAACTGACCAATGAAACTAAAAAGATTTTAGGGTACACATGTAAAAAAGCGGTTACTAAAGTTAATTCAAATACCATTGAAGTCTGGTACACTAATGACTTGAAGCTAAAAGGTGGGCCTTCTGTTTTAGGACAGAATTTAGGTCTGGTTCTGGAAGTGGAGAGAAATAAAAACTCCTTAATTACGGCGAGTTCGATCAAAAAAATAAAAAATACCGGAATTGAAAATATTATAAAAGGAAACATACAGACAACAGATCAGTTAGGATATAAAGATCTACTCTGGAAAAGCAGATTTACTACGCTGAATGTTTTTGAAAATGAAACCATCAATTTCTCCGATGCCTCAAAATCTGATGACCAGATAAAAAGATATGCCAACGGAACCATCATTCTTAAAAAAGTAAAATTCCCTGCGATTACAGAAGGAGAAAATATTTTTGTAGAACTGAAGCAGCAATCAAATGGAGATGCTTATGACAGAACCGGAACAGTATTTTTCATTCCTCAGGATAAAGAAAAATCTTTTTTTGATGGATTGGAAAAAGGGGCAAAAACACTTCCTGTCTACGAAAATGGCAACGGAAAGCAATATTACGGAATAACAACTACGGACAGCTATAGTCCCGTCATGGAAATGATGAGATTCTTTACCGCTTTTGGAATTCAGAAATTCAATCATATTCAGCTTAAAGGAAAAGACTGGCAGACTATCAGCCCTTACCGCCAGGATATTACAGAGCTAAAACCTGCATTATCCGGAAAAGAACTTTGGGTAGGTACATTTATTGGTAACTATGACAAAGGCGGTCATAAAGTGAGCCTTGATATCACCATTCACAAAAGTGATCAGACGGTTAATAAAAACAATACAGCGATCCCATTATTCAATACTTTAAATATTATGGAAATGGCCGGACAGGACTACTCTACCATGTTCAGTCAGGATAAAGGACTCCTTGTCAATTTCACTTTAGATAAAGATTTGAAAAACGCACAGCTAAGATATACGACTACCGGACATGGAGGCTGGGAAAACGGAGATGAATTTGTTCCTAAAGCCAATTCTATTTTTGTTGATGGAAATCCGGTATTTTCATTCGTCCCATGGAGAACAGACTGCGGTTCGTACCGCTTGTACAATCCGGCATCAGGAAATTTTCAGGACGGTCTTTCTTCATCAGACCTCAGCAGATCAAACTGGTGCCCGGGAACGGTTACCAATCCTAACTTCATTCCTCTTGGGGATCTGAAAGCTGGAAAGCATACAATTCAGATAAAAATTCCTCAGGGAGCTTCCGAAGGAACAAGTTTCAGTTCATGGAATGTTTCGGGAACGTTACTAGGGGTACAATAAAAACAAAACCTTCTTGCATGAGAATTGCAAGAAGGTAAAAACACAAATGATGAAAAAAAATTATTTCGAGCCACAAAGTAAGGGTTAAAATTCATATAATTAATTACCATAGATTAATAAATATGTCATTTTTATTTTGTATGAGAAAATCATCAATTCCGCCTCAACGAAAAAAATTAATCAAAAACACGTTAATCTCCACAAATAGTTAATATTTTAAACTTAAATAAATTAATTAATTAAAAATTTTCACTTTTAAATATTTTTTATTGTTATTTATAAACATCCCTTCTACTTTTGTTCCATAAATAATAAAAATCATGTGTGGAATTGTATGTTTATTTGATGCCCAACAGAAAACTGAAGTATTAAGACCTCAGGTTTTGGAAATGTCAAAAAAAATCCGTCACAGAGGACCGGATTGGAGCGGAGTTTTTCAGGATGAAAAAGTAATTTTCTCTCACGAAAGACTTGCTATTGTAGATCCTACTTCTGGAAAACAACCTTTATTTACAAAAGACGGAAAAGTAGTATTAGCCGTAAACGGTGAAATCTACAACCATAGAGAATTAAAAGAAGAATTTCCTGATTATGAGTTTCAGACTCAATCTGACTGCGAGGTAATCCTTGCCCTTTACAGAAAATACGGAAAAGATTTCGTTGAAAAACTGAACGGGATTTTTGCCTTCGCACTATATGACACTGAAAATGACATCTACCTTATTGCCCGTGATCATATGGGAATATGCCCTCTTTATCAAGGCTGGGACAAAAACGGAAACTATTATGTAGCTTCCGAATTGAAAGCACTGGAAGGAGTATGTAAAAAAATCGAAACATTCTTACCGGGCCATTTCGTTTACAGTCCGGACGGTGCTGAGCTTCAGCAATGGTATAGAAGAGACTGGGACAGCTTTGATCATGTGAAAGAAAACGAAACAGATATCGCAAAATTGAGAAAAGGCCTTGAAGATGCTGTTCACAGACAACTGATGAGTGATGTTCCTTATGGAGTGCTTCTTTCCGGAGGTTTGGATTCATCAGTGATTTCAGCGATCACTGCAAAATTTGCCCGCCAGAGAATCGAAAGCGGAGATACACAGGAAGCATGGTATCCAAGACTTCATAGCTTTGCTGTAGGACTTGTAGGTTCTCCGGATCTGGCGGCTGCACAAACCGCTGCAAAACACATCGGATCTGTTCACCATGAAGTTAATTTTACTGTTCAGGAAGGACTGGATGCTGTACGTGATGTCATTTACCATCTGGAAACCTATGATGTTACAACAATCAGGGCATCCACCCCGATGTATCTTCTGGCAAGAGTCATCAAGTCTATGGGAATAAAAATGGTGCTTTCAGGAGAAGGCTCAGATGAATTATTCGGTGGCTACTTATACTTCCACAAAGCTCCGAACGCAAAAGAATTCCATGATGAAACCGTAAGGAAATTGGGTAAACTTCACCTGTACGACTGCTTAAGAGCCAACAAAGCGCTAATGAGCTGGGGAATTGAAGGCAGAGTCCCTTTTCTTGATAAAGAATTTATGGATATTGCCATGACTCTTAACCCAAAAGATAAAATGATCAATACAGCGGAAGGAAAAATCGAAAAATGGGTATTGAGAAAAGCATTTGAAGACATGCTTCCTGATTCTATTGTCTGGAGACAGAAAGAACAGTTCTCGGATGGTGTAGGCTATTCGTGGATCGATACTTTAAAGGAGGTTGCTGAAAAAGAGGTAACGGATGAAATGATGGCAAACGTAAGATTCAGATTTCCACTAAACACTCCTCAAAACAAAGAAGAATACAGATACAGAACTATTTTTGAAGAACATTTCCCAAGTGAAACAGCAGCTGCTACCGTACCTTCTGTTCCATCAGTGGCATGCTCCACTCCAATCGCTTTAGAATGGGATGAAGCATTCAAAAAAATGAATGACCCAAGCGGAAGAGCGGTGAAGGTACATGAGACATCATACTAGCGTTGATTAGTGAATCGTCAATGGTCAATTCGCTGCGCTTGTTAATTATGTGGGGCGGGTTTCGAGATTCGAGATTAAGAACCATCAATACGGAAGTGTTTTCTGTTTGTGGTAAATCATTCACCATTCACTTTGCGAAGCAAAATTCACCATTGATATTTATTTTCATCGCATCAAACCCCTAACTTCCTCAGTTATAATTTATCAATCCTGTAGCAATACAGGATTTTCTTTTGAATTAACAATAACAATATAGCATAATTTAACTGACAATCCAAAATAATATCTAATAAATAATTATATTTGGAAAACGAAAATATCAATTATAAAAAAATGAGAAGAAACCTTACTGTTTTATTTGCCTTATTAGCCATAAGTTTTGCTTTTGGACAAGGAAAATATGGCAAATATCTGAATTCAAAGAAGCTTGCTTTGGCTTATAAGAGTGTGAAAGATCAAGATAAAGATGATTACTATCAACAATTCTACTGGCTTGTAAAAGCAGAGCAGCTAAAAACGTATCCTCACCTTAAAGATATAAAACCTGTTGTTTTATATGAATTTGTAAAATATGTAAACCCTCAGAATCCAACAAAAAAATTGGATGACAGAGGCAAAGAGCTTAGAGCAACTGCAGAATTATCTTTAAATCAGTATTTTAAAAATAAGAAATTTGAAAACAATTCTGTTTTGATGTACAATCTTGAAACCTATGTAGATCCTTCAAAAGGTCAGTACTACACAAAGGTTGATCCTGAGAAAATCAAGGAACTTGTACCGAAAGAATTATTTGCTTTCAACTCTTTCAACAGAAATATGGGAGAGGAAAAGACGTATTATCTTTGGATTGATAAGAAAAAAGATGATTTGAATATCGTAGATATTATTCCTAGCGAAAAAGAAGATAAAGCTTTCTACACAAGACTGAAACAATATCTTCCAAGCTATAAGTTTTCAAAATATGTTCCCAGTGTGAAAAAAGGAAACAAATCTGATAAAACAGATATCGAATATTATTATATCATGCCATTTGAGCAGAATACCGATAACATCGAATACAAAACAAAGGATTTCAAAACTTTTACTTTAAGCCAGTATAGAAAAGCCGGTGATGAATGGAAAGGAGTAGAAAAACCTAGAAAATAAATCAAAAAGTCCTGTGAAATCTCACAGGACTTTTTTAATTTTATATGGATTTCTTTATCTAAAGATCGACCTGCTTAAAGCAAGCAGATTCTTCAAATAAAATAAGTCTGGACGTTTTTTAACGGTTCAGCCTATACAAAATGACAGAAACAAGTACACCACAGACATCCATAAAGAAAATACTCCCTTTAATTCTGGCTACCGCTATTTTTATGCAGATGCTGGACTCAACCATTCTGAATACATCACTGCCTTCTATTGCAAAAGATCTGCATGAGTCCCCGCTTAATATGCAGAACGCAATTATCAGCTATGTTCTTACATTAGCTGTTTTCATGCCGGCCAGTGGATTTTTGGCAGACCGGTTCGGGACCAAAAAAGTATTTATTTTCTCGCTGGTATTGTTCAGTTTAGGTTCCTTGTTTTGTTCCCTGTCTCAGAATCTTACCCATCTCGTTATTTCAAGAGTTATTCAGGGAGTCGGAGGAAGCTTAATGACTCCCGTCGGAAAGCTGGCACTGATCAAAACTTTTGATAAAAGCGAACTGCTCAAAGCAATGAACTTTGCCATTATTCCAGCACTTATTGGCCCTGTACTCGGACCGTTAGTTGGTGGTTATATGGTAGATTATCTTTCATGGCACTGGATATTTCTGATCAATATCCCGATTGGTATTTTAGGAATTCTTTTAGGATTAAAATTCATGCCCAATTATAAGTCGGATGATGTTGATTTTGATTTAAAAGGCTTTTTAATTTTTGCAGCGGCTTCCCTCCTGCTTTCCGTTTCACTGGAACTTTTTGGGGATATGCAAAATATCACCCCTGTCCTGCTTGTATTTATTATGGGATTCCTGTTCCTGTATTATTATTACAAACATGCAAAAAGAGGAGGAAATCCTATCTTCCCGCTAAACCTTTTCCAGGTAAGAACTTTCCGGGTAGGTATTGTGGGAAACCTGGCTACCAGATTAGGAATCAGTTCTGTTCCGTTATTGCTTCCCCTGATGATTCAGATTGCGTACAAACAGTCAGCAGTAACTTCAGGCTGGATCATTGCACCCATGGCTTTAACAGCGATCTTCGGAAAATCATCTGTGATTAAAATTCTGGATAAATATGGCTATCGTCAGACTTTAATGATCAATACATTCATCATCGGAACGCTGATCTGTCTGCTTGCTATACCTGATATCCACACTTCCTTGTATTGGTTTATTCCAATTATTGCAATCTTGGGGTTTTTCAACTCTATACAGTTCACCTCTATGAACACCATTTCTATTGCTGATCTGAGGAATTTCCAGACAAGCAGCGGAAACTCTTTAATTTCTGTAAATCAGCAGCTGGCTATCGGTTTCGGAATTGCATTCGGACTGATTGTTTTAAAGCTGTTTGAAAATACAGATCTTATTAACGGTGAAATCCACAATGCCTTTCGACTTACATTTCTCACGGTAGGAATATTAACGATTTTATCAGGATTTGTTTTCAGAAGACTGCACATTTCGGATGGGAAGAACATGAAATCGAAGGAAGATTAAATACAAAAAGATGAAACTTCAAAGCATAAATATGCAGTTTCATTATTTCATTATACTTCGTCTTTTCATCCTTCTACGAACTTAACACAGATCAATGCTTTTCGCATATAAGTATGGTAATTTTGTTAACATAATCAACAATGTGATGGCAACTAAAAAAATAGAAATCGTAGTATCTCCAAGACCTGCACACTTTGTAGGCGATGGATTCAGGGTTCACAATTTTATTCCAGGAGTACCTGGATTGGATATGAAAAGGATGGACCCGTTTATTATGCTTGATTACAATTCAAAATTTCATTTCAATGGTTCAGACAGACCAAGAGGCGTGGGAGTACACCCGCACAGAGGTTTTGAAACAGTAACGATAGCGTATAGCGGAAAAGTAGAACACCATGACAGCGCTGGCGGCGGCGGTGTTATAGGAGAAGGCGACGTTCAATGGATGACCGCAGCAAAAGGAGTTCTTCATAAAGAATACCATGAAACAGCATGGGCAAAAGAAGGAGGAATCTTTCAGATGGTTCAGCTATGGGTAAATCTTCCTGCAAAAGATAAGATGAGCTGCCCGAAATACCAGGCTATTGAAAACTCCACGATGGAAAGAGCAGATTTAGGTGAAAATGGTTTTATAGAAATAATTGCCGGCGAATATAACGGTCATAAAGGTCCTGCAAGTACTTTCACACCGGTTCATATGATGAATGCCAAGCTTAAAGCAGGCGGAAAAGCTGATTTTAATTTTCCTGCCCATTTCAATACCGCAGCTTTGGTTATTGAAGGAAGCATTATCGTCAACGGTGAAGAGACAGTGAAGGCTGATCACTTTGCCTTGTTTAAAAATGAAGGTGAAACATTCACTATTGAAGCAAAAGAAGATGCTGTTGTTTTGATCATCAGCGGTGAGCCTATCAATGAACCGATCTATCCTCACGGCCCTTTTGTAATGAATTCCCGAGAGGAAATCATGCAGGCTTTTGAGGATTTCAACACCGGAAAGTTCGGATATCTTGAAGATTAAAAGAATTAAATTTATCTTAATCTTAGATAATTCCTTTTTTTATTAACTTTATATAATGGCAAACCTTATAGGTTTTGAAAACCTGTAAGGTGTAGCTATTGCAATCAATAAGCTTTGCTTTATTACAGAAAGCAGACAATCCTTAATTCAAAAATTATGAAACCGGAATTTGAAAATATACCTCTTGTAAAAGCGGAAAAAAGATTTGAAATAGAATTTAACGGGCATTATGCATTCATTGATTATCGTGAGACAACACACCAGATTGCTTTGGTACACACTGAAGCAGACCCTGAGCTGGCAGGCACAGGTGCAGCAGCGGCTGTAGTTGAGAAAACCCTCAATTATATTGAAGAAAGCGGAAAAAAGCTTCTTCCCTTCTGTCCTTATGTTTTTGCTTTTATCAAGAAACATCCTGAATGGAAACGTATCGTGGATGAGAAATTTGAAGGATATGACAAACTTTAAATTTCCTGTAAAGCCAATCAATTTATTTAAATAACATTTTAAAAGTATCACATCATCATGTCAAATATTGGACTTATCATTGAAGAAAAAGCAGCAGATATCGGAAATTTTCTGGTAGGAAGACTTCTCCCTTTCCGTGAGAAAAGAGCAGTTGGGCCTTTTGTTTTTATCGATCACATGGGACCTTCAGAATTAAAGGATTATCAGAACCTTGATGTTCCACCGCATCCCCATATCGGATTATCTACATTAACGTATTTGCTGGAAGGTTCTATTTTCCACAGAGACAGTATCGGAAGTGCTCTTGAAATAAAACCAGGAGCCGTTAACTGGATGACTGCCGGAAAAGGCGTTGTACATTCGGAAAGAACCCCTGAATATTTAAGACACACCGATAAGAGACTTCATGGATTCCAGATCTGGGTAGGACTTCCGAAGCATCTTGAACAGTCTGAGCCAACTTTTCATCATATTGAAGCTGATGAGATTCCGGTTTGGGAGGAAGATGGCATTCAGTATAAACTAATTGCCGGTGAAGCATTTGGCAGAACATCTCCGGTTCCTGTACACAGCAAGTTATTTTTTATCGAAATAAAAACAAAAGGTGCCAAGAAAATAAGCATCGGAAAAGATCTTTACGGAGAAGCAGCAATGTATGTTCTGGATGGAACCGTTACCACAGAAGGAAATTCCTATGGTTCAAAACAGCTGATGATCGCTAAAGATACTAAGCTTTGCGAGTTTGATATGAGCGAAAACGGAACAGTTTATCTTTTCGGAGGCGAGCCATTTGATGAAGAACGTTTTATCTTCTGGAATTTTGTTAACTCTGATAAAGAATTACTTGATCAGGCAAAAGTAAACTGGAACGACCAGAATCACGATGCCTTCCCTTTGGTTCCGGGAGATGAAAATGAATATGTTCCGCTTCCTAAGGCTATTTTAAACAGAAAATAATCTCAGTTCAGACAATCAAACATGAAAATATTAGCATTTGCCGGAAGTACATCTTCCACTTCCATCAACAGGGAACTGGTAAAGTTTGTTCTGAAAGATTTTCAGGACGAGGAAATCAATCTGATTGACCTCAACGATTTCACTATGCCTGTATTCTCTGTAGACCTTGAAAAGAAAGGGTTTCCGGATGAAGCTCATCATTTTTTAAAAGCTATTGAAGAATGTGATGTGATCATCTGCTCTCTTGCTGAGCACAACCGTTCTTACAGCTCGGCTTTTAAAAATGTTTTTGACTGGTCCTCAAGGATCAATGTAAAAGTATTCCAGAATAAACCGATGCTTTTGATGAGCACCTCTCCAGGAGGCTATGGCGGAGGAAATGTAATGAATACGGCAAAAACATTTTTCCCACAGTTTGCAGCAGATATCAAGGATACTTTTTCATTGCCTAAGTTTTATGAAAATTTTGATATGGAAAGCGGAGTCATCAATCCGGATATGCTGAATGATCTGAAAGGTAAAATACAGAACTTTAAAAATCAGGTCAAAGCAAATGACTAAAGGAAGACTAGAGGCGTTCAGTGATGGTGTTCTTGCTATTATTATCACCATTATGGTACTTGAACTGAAAGTACCGGAAGGAAATAGCTGGGCCAGTCTTAAACCTCTTCTTCCTAAGTTTCTGGCTTATATTTTCAGTTTTATTTATGTAGGAATCTACTGGAACAATCATCATCATTTGTTTCAGACGGTAAAAAAAGTAAATGGAAGCATTCTTTGGGCCAATCTCCACCTTCTGTTCTGGCTTTCTCTGATGCCTGTGGCTACGGAGTGGATCGGAACAACCGGTTTTGCTAAAAATCCTGTTGCTGTATATGGGATCGGGCTCATTATGGCGGCAATTGCCTATACCATTATGGAACATGTCATTATCCGGTGCGAGGGGGAAGATTCAAAGCTGAAAGAGGCCATTCATTCTAAATATAAGGAATATATCTCTATTGTATTTTATGTCCTGGGAATCGCTACTTCATTTTTTTATCCTTATATTGCCATAGGTTTTTATTATATCGTGGCTCTCATATGGCTGATTCCGGACAGAAGAATCGAAAAATCATTAAAAGAAAATTAATATGGAAACACACGAATATCCCAACGGTAACATCACCGTCATCTGGCAGCCTCAAAAGTGTATCCACTCGGCTGTATGCGTAAAATTGCTTCCAAAAGTCTACAATCCTAAAGAAAGACCTTGGATAAAAGCAGAGAATGCAAGTCCGGAAGAACTTAGAACACAGATAGACCAATGCCCTTCTGGTGCATTAAGTTATAAATTCAATACAGAAAAATAATGGCGGTAACGGTAAAAGCAAGTTTAGGAAAAACAAAATATTATACAGAAGTAACAGCCGGCGAAAATAAGATCATTACAGATGAACCTATTGATAAAGGCGGGCAGAACAAAGGTCTTAACCCAATGGAAATTCTGGCTACATCACTGGCAAGCTGTACAGCAGCTACGTTGAGAATGTATATTGAAAGAAAGGAATGGGATATAGAAAACATCAATGTAGAAGTAGAGCTTGAAAATTTCCCACTAACAAAAAGAGCAGTTTTCAAAAGAGACATCAGCTTTGAAGGTATTCTTGATGATGAGCAGCTGAAAAGACTGCACACCATTGCTGATGCATGCCCAGTTCATAAAATATTAACCAACGATATAGAAATACTAACTAAATTCTCATAATATGATCGAAGTAAAACAAAACAACGACGAGAAACACGGAAGTTTTGAAGCTTTCATAGATGGAAGTCGCGCAGGAATGATGACGTATACCTGGGCGGGAGAAGAAAGATTTATTATAGACCACACCGAGGTGGAAGAAGCCTACAACGGAAAAGGTGTAGGCAAGGAAATGCTTCTGGCTGCAGTGGATTTTGCCAGAAAAAACGGGAAAAAGATTATTCCCCTCTGCCCTTTCGCTAAGGCAAGTTTCCAGAAAAGTGAGGAACTTCAGGATGTTTTGGTGAATTAAGCACTGTTTTCCACCCCTTATCATACAAACCTTTCAGAGTATTTCTGGAAGGTTTTTTTATGCAGTTATTTTATTTTCAATACCAGATGCTCTCTTAACACAAAGTTTATTTTGAATTATATCAAATTTTAAGCAGGCAAAGATGAATCAATTTTTAATCGATTTGATGAAGCAAACTGTTATTATTAACTCAGAAAGACAGAAGAGCAAAGTTACTTTCAGTGATATACCCGTTGTCACTATAAAAAGATGAAAATATAGAGAATAATTGCTTTTATGAAGTTCATAACTTCCTACTTCCTGCGCCAAGCTTCAAACCTTTCTGAAAATACAGGTTTTATCCTGAGCTTAGATCACTTTCAAAAAAGTAATTGTATAAAAATTGTGTCTGAACTAAATTCATGATTCACGACTGATCTTTTTTATATATTTGCTAAAATTTAAAAATCAAGCATGAATTCAGGAACTATCCTTTTGCTATTTGTTTTCATCTATTTTATCGGCCTTTTGGTGATTTCTTATTTCACCAGCCGGAATTCTGATAACCAGTCATTTTTTATCGGTAACAAAAAGAGTAAATGGTGGCTCGTTGCATTCGGAATGATAGGAACCAGCTTAAGCGGGGTTACTTTTATTTCTGTTCCGGGAACTGTAGGAAAAATGACCGGCTCCGAATATATCTACGGAGGTTTTGAGTATTATATGATGGTCATCGGGTTTTTCATCGGATATTTTATCGTTGCAGCAATACTGCTCCCACTTTACTATAAGATGAACCTTACCTCTATTTATACCTATCTGGGGAAAAGATTCAATGTGGAAGCCCATAAAATAGGTTCTATCTTCTTCATTATTTCAAGGGCAATTGGTGCTACGGCAAGATTATATCTGGTGGTAAACGTTTTACAGATATTTTTGCTTGAGGGGCTGGGTGTTCCATTTTGGGTAACGTCTCTTGTTCTTTTGCTGATGGTACTTCTGTACACTTTTGAAGGAGGGGTAAAGACGATTGTCATTACAGATACGCTGCAGACTTCTTTTATGATTATCAGTCTTGTAGCGTGTATCGTTTATATTTTATCGAATCTGAATTTATCATTTGGAGAAGCCTATACTATTCTGGAACAGAAAAACTATACTCATTTCATCAATTTTGACCCTAATTCCAAAACCTTTTTCCTGAAAACAATTCTGGGCGGAATTTTTATTACGATTGCAATGACGGGACTGGATCAGGAAATGATGCAGAAAAATATCTCTGTAGACAATCTTAAGAATTCAAAGAAAAATATGCTGACCTTTGCAGGAACACTTCTTATTGTGAATCTTGCCTTCTTATTCCTGGGAGGATTGCTTTATCTTTTTGCATTACAGCACGGAGCAGAATATGGAACTCTGAATTCTGAAACAGTGACGAATATTTTCGGATTTAAGGATAATGCAGGAAACATCAAAAATATAATGGGAGACGACCTTTTCCCGGCTTTATCACTTCAAGGGTATTTTCCAATGATGATTTCCGTTATTTTCATTATCGGATTGATCTCAGCGTTATTCCCTTCTGCAGATGGTGCTTTAACGGCTGTAACAAGTTCGTATTGTGTAGATTTATTAAACCTTAATGAAGATAAAACCAGAACTGAAAAAGAGAAGAAACGTCTTCGTATGAAAGTACATTTGATCTTCACGGTAGTTTTCTTTATTTTAATCATGGTTTTCAAATCATTGAATGACAAATCTATTGTTTACCTGATCATGGAAATTGCAGGATATACTTACGGACCGCTTTTAGGGCTTTTCGCTTTTGGAATTTTCACAAAGTTTCAGATCTCCAGAAAATACTCCATCCTCGCAGTGACTATCTTAGCACCTGTTCTTACCTATTTGATCAACCTTGCTGTTACCACTTATACCGATTACAAAATTGGTGTGGAACTTATTGTTCTTAACGGACTTCTGACCTTTATTGGTCTGTGGCTGGTAAAAAACAAAAACTATTTAAAAGTCGTTTAATCTTTATAAAAAAATAAAAAGGCTGTCCTCAATTGAAGACAGCCTTTTTTATTTCAGTGAAGGGATTCTTTATTCTTTAATCCACTTGATTGTTTTCTCTATATTCTTAGATTTAACTTTAATCAGATAATCACCTGTAACCAATTGAGACAAATCAAAAGTACCTACTTTATCATGGTTCAATTTATTATTAGCCTGAGTGAATACTAATTTTCCGCTTACATCATATACTGTCATATCATACACTTCATTTGAATTGGTAAATCTAATATTCAGAAGTCCTTTACTCGGATTAGGATAGACTACGAATACATCTTTATTTGTAGCTGTTTCATTCACACCCAGTGTTTGAGTGATGGTAAAGTTAATAGGGTTAATATTATAAAATACATTCGTTTCTGCAGCCACCATAATTCTGGCCTGCGTGGTGGTTACATTAGGAATCGTAACCGTCTCGGAGCCATCATTTGCAGTAGAGCCTAAGATAAGTGTAGGATACGTAAGGCCTCCGTCTGTGGAAAGGAAAATATTTACAGTAGCACAATTCACTGGGAAAGCAGTTGTATTTGCTACATCCCATGTTATGGTCTGAGTAGAATTACCCGCCCAGTTTACCGCTGTAGTAGGTGCAGTTACATTGAACGGTCCTGAATTTCCATCAACGGTAATAATAGCATCATCATTGGTAACTCCTGCGCAACCTGCATTATTATCTCTTACAGTCAGTCTGAACTCTAAGGTTCTGGCATAGGCTGGTCTCACTTCTCCTTTGGATACGGTTCCGTTGATCACATCTGTAAGTTTCGGGAAATATCTGTAAGGAACGGTTACAGGTACGTATGATCTGAATATAGCAGCATTACCTGTTGGGGCATTCCAGTCGCCTGCCGGTCCCACATCGTTCTGTTCCCAGCTGTAAGTAAGCGGATTGTTATCTATGTCTGAAGCAGATCCTTCTAATCTGAACGGAGTACTCTTAGGGATGGTATAATCACCTCCTGCATTTACAGTAGGAGCGAAATTATTGGTCGGAAGTGTAACCTGACATGAAGTTGACTGAACTTTCGCTGTAATAGACTGGAATGATTTGGTATGGAAAGTAGGGATACTGTTAGCAGCTAAGTTATTGGTACTTCCACAAATTCCTGCATATGCCATAATGGTAATTCCACTTCCGGGTTCTACAGCATTGGCAGCACTACGGTTACCATTACAGCTGCCTGTAATTGCGTTAAAAGTATGAGGACCTCCAAACTGATGTCCTACTTCATGCGCTACATAATCAATATCGTAAGGGTCACCCACAGGGTTAGGAGAACCGGTAATCCCTCTTCCTTTATTCGTTGCATTGCATATTACTCCTAATCCGGCCAATCCGCCACCACCTGTACTGAAAGTATGGCCAATGTCATAATTAGCATTTCCTATCAGTAAATCAATCTGAGTCTGGCTTTCATTAATTAATGTCCCAGCAGCATTATTCCCGTTAAATGGATCAGTAGTAGCATTTGTAAAAACAACATTGGCTTCATTATCCACCAATACTAATCTAGAAGCCACTTCCTGCTCATAAACTCCATTTACTCTGTTTACTGATGTTACAATTGCCGAAAGGGTTTGTGCAACAGTAGGAGTAGCTGAACCAGTTGCTGCTACAGCATATTCTCCTGTGCAAGCCACTGCAAATCTGAAAACTCTAATTTGAGTTCCTACGCTTGGACTTACGGTTTTTTGAGCGTTTTTTTTTCCTAATGGAGACTCGTCCTCATCTTTTACTCCGCAGGATCTTGGATTCTTATCAATTAAGTCACTTTTTTTATAAATGATATAATTGTTAATATCCTGTTTTGCATAAGGATCAATATAAGTATCACCTGCTACTACAGATTTGATCTGCGCATGAAAACCAAGCTCAGTAAAATCAAGTTTTATAGTAGCGTATTTATCATCAATTCCCTGTCCTGTAAAAGTAATAATCTGAGGAAATTGGCTGGCTAATCCCGGAGCCATTACCGAAGATTTCCAGATTTTGAATTTTGCTTTCGTACCGTCTGGCATAGGCAACACAATAATGGGAGCATTATCTTTACGATCATTGTCTTTCAGCTCCGGAACGGAATTAAAATAACTTTTCATTCCAGCTACATCTAATGTGTAGGTTAATGACTTTTCCGGTTGTACGGTTCTGTTTTTAGGATCTGCTTTGATGGACCTCTCACTGATCACGGTAAAAAAGTCCTGTGCTTTCCCTGAGGAAATAGATATTACAAATATCCCCAGATAAAATAATTGTTTAATTTTCATATATAATGGTTTGTAATTTTTATTAATTCAAACAACAAGACCAAAAACCAACAAATAATCAGTTAAAGGTTCATAAATCAAATAATATTGAATTATAAAATTAGTTAAATTTATTCAAATTTATATATGAAAATTTAAAAAAGACACGTTTTTTTTGTACCAACAGCAACAATCAGGCTACCACAAAGCTTTCAGCTCAATACCTAAATTTTCTGTATTTAAATAACTAATTTTATAGACTTTTTCATTTTAATTATCTTTGAACCGAATGATATAAATCCATTCAAAAATTCAACAAAATAAAAAGAAACAAAAATCAAAAAAACCATGAAAAAAATTATCTCAATTCTCATGTTTACGTTAACATTCGGATACATGAGTGCTCAGGAAAATTTTGAAGTATCAACATTAAGAATCGGACCGTTTAAAGTTTTTATGCCCAAGGCTGAAGCCGAAAAAATTGCTGGAACAAAACTTACAAACTCTGATGGTGAGAAAAAAAACAGGGTAAAGTATAATGGAGAGACCATCCAGATTGATCTTTTCGACAATTATATCAACGAAGCCAATCCCAGTGTTCCTTCTATTACTTATATGACAACAACGAGTAAAAAATTTAAGACCAAAAGCGGAATTGGAGTTGGAAGCACCAGAGATGACCTGATCAATGCTTACCGAAATTACCCCAACTTCAGTGTACGTCCGGACTGGGATGACAACAGCAAGCCTATCAAAGATTCCGGTTATTTTAATATTGAAGACAGTCAGGCAGGAACACTATTAAGCTTTAAATTTATTAATAATATAGTCACTGAAATCTCTGTTTACCTCAATGAAGGCTGTTAAAAGCAGAAAAATATTCAAATCAGTTAAAATCCGGATTTTCAGATCCGGATTTTTGCATTTCCATAAGCCGGTAAAAAATTGTAAATTCGCGTGCAAATAAATCAGACATAATGAGTAAAAGTATTGAAGAGCTAAAATCTCTTACTACGCAGATCAGAAGAGACATTTTAAGAATGGTTCATGCTGTAAATTCAGGACACCCGGGCGGAAGTTTAGGTTGTACAGAGTACTTCACAGCCCTTTATGGAAAGGTAATGAACTATAAACTTCCTTTCACAATGGAAGGCAAAAATGAAGATCATTTTTATCTATCAAACGGGCACATTTCTCCGGTATTCTACTCTACTTTAGCAAGATTCGGTTTCTTTCCTGTTGAAGAACTGAGCACTTTCAGAAAATTAGATTCAAGATTACAGGGGCACCCGACTACTCATGAGGGACTTCCGGGAATCAGAATTGCTTCCGGTTCTCTTGGACAAGGACTTTCTGTAGCTCTTGGTGTAGCTCAAGGTAAAAAATTAGACGGTGATCAATCTCTTGTTTACTCTCTTCACGGGGATGGTGAGCTTCAGGAAGGTCAGGTTTGGGAAGCATTCATGTATGCTTCTGCGAAAAAAGTAGATAATATTATTTCTACGATTGATTACAACGGACGTCAGATTGACGGAGATACAGATGATGTATTAAGCTTAGGAAATCTTCATGCTAAACTTGAAGCTTTCGGATGGATTGTTCTGGAAGAAAAGAACGGTAATGATCTTGAAGCTGTAATTGCAATCCTTGAGAAAGCAAAAACAGAAACAGGAAAAGGAAAGCCGGTAGCTATCCTTCTTCATACAGAAATGGGTTATGGGGTTGATTATATGATGGGTTCTCATGCTTGGCACGGTAAAGCTCCTAATGACGAGCAGTTAGACACAGCATTCAAGCAATTATATCTAGAAGCCCCAGCTGATTACTAATATCTTAACATCTCGATTAATACAATAAAAATGAAATATACATATACAGAAAAAAAGGACACTCGTTCAGGATTCGGAGCAGGATTAGCAGAACTAGCGGACAAAAATCCTAATGTAGTAGCACTTTGCGCAGACCTTATCGGTTCTTTGAAAATGGAGAAATTCATTGAGAAGGCTCCGGAAAGATTCTTTCAGATAGGGATTGCAGAAGCTAACATGATGGGGATTGCTGCAGGTCTTAGCATTACAGGGAAAATTCCTTTTACAGGAACTTTTGCTAACTTCTCTACTTCAAGAGTATATGATCAGATTCGTCAGTCTATCGCTTATTCTAACAAAAACGTAAAAATCTGTGCCTCTCACGCAGGTCTTACTTTAGGAGAAGATGGAGCTACTCACCAGGTTCTTGAAGACATCGGTATGATGAAGATGCTTCCCGGAATGACAGTTATCAATACTTGTGACTACAACCAGACTAAAGCTGCTACCTTGGCGATTGCAGATTTTGAGGGCCCTGTATATTTAAGATTCGGAAGACCGGTAGTTCCTGTTTTCATTCCTGAAGATATGCCTTTCGAGATCGGAAAAGGAATTATGCTTCAGGAAGGTACTGATGTAACAATTGTTGCAACAGGACACCTTGTATGGGAGTCTCTTGTAGCTGCAGATGAGCTTGAGAAAGAAGGTATTTCTTGTGAGGTAATTAACATTCACACGATCAAACCTCTTGATGAAGAGATCATTCTAAAGTCTGTTGAAAAAACAGGTAAAATTGTAACGGCTGAAGAGCACAACTACCTTGGTGGTTTAGGAGAGTCTGTTGCAGGTATGCTTGCAAGAAAAAGACCTACAAAACAGGAATTTGTAGCAGTAAATGATACTTTCGGAGAATCTGCAACCCCTGCAGAATTGATGAAAAAGTATAAAATTGATGCTGCTGCAGTGAAAGAAGCTGTAAAGAGAATTTTAGCTTAAGATAAGCTGTTATATATAGACAAACTCCGGCGGTTTCTTCGAAACCGCCGGAGTTTTTTGTTATTGTGTAGAGACCACCCCGTCAAAAGTTCTTTGAATTTTCGACACCCCTCCGGAGGAGGGGAATGGCTATACAACCATTTTTCATTGTATTAGTTTTTATCCCTCTTATTATTGTTCCGGTTGATTCAAAGGGATTCCTACAGCCATCAGAACCGGGCATAATATTTCCCTGACATATTCATCTTCTCTTCTTTCTGAAGCTTTTGAACCTGAAAAATAATTACTGATCCTATAGTTTTTCACAAACTGATTTCTCTTTTTCCCGATTGAATAATAATATCCACCTCTTTCATCATTCACAAAATAGGTCATTTCATCAAAGTTCATAAGCTTTTTGGACAGTAAAAGTTTCCTGTAAATACACTTCTCTGATTTGTCAAAAATATATTTCACCGGAATCCTGAAAAACAAGTCAGACAGGAAGTAGATCATATAAATACTCCATAATCCGATTGCAATTTTAAACTGATCTCCGGACATTTTACCCATAAAATAGTATATGATCGCAGGAAGAGCAATAACACCCAAAGCCAGCCACCAGACCAAAGTACGCAGGAAATTATAATTGGGCATAAAGCTTATCTCACTTCCGTTTTCTTCAAACTTATAACGGTCTCGGATATCCATTCTCCGGATTATTAATATTCATGATATCTTCTGTTTCATTCACCATCTTCTGTATTCCTCTTTGTGTAAGAGCCTGGCCTATGGTAAGCTGCTTCTCTTTACCATTCACTTCAAAATAAACAGACAGCATCACATTGGTAGTAATAAAGCCCATGTATTTTGTTGCCAGCACATGAAAGTTTCTGAAATTCTCTATAGGATAGGTTCTGGCCGGGACAAAAATGGTATGCTTCCCTGTAATCGTCATGCGATCCATATCAATGATAAATTTCTTGGTGAAAAAATTAACCAGAATAAGTGCTACTACAGCAATGATAACGTAGCTAAGAATCCTTACGCTGTTAAAGAGTAACCCTGCTACAATCAGGAAGATAATGCAAAGTACCGTTACAAACACCGGCTGGTTTTTAAAAATATACTGGTTTCCTTCCTGTTTATAAAATTTGTAATTGTTCATAATTAATGTAATTGTTTTTTTACTTTGGTTTCTGATATGATGTTATAAGATGGCTTGCAGAGATGGTGATTTATAAGAGGCATCTGAGACAATTATTTTATCGGGCTCCATATGTATATATTTAAAGTGTTTTTTTAATTCGTCATGCTTTTAATTGCCCCAGGTAGCCATCCAGTCTATATATTCGTTTTTGTATTCATTATCATTAAGTCTGATGATAAGATTTTTCAGTTCTTCCATTTCAAACTCATAATCTGAGACCGTGAAAATCAGGAAAATATCTTTCCCCGTGATCTTTGTGAAAAAGTTCTCATTTTTAAGTTTTTCCAGCACTTCAATACAAATGGAATACAACTTAGCCTGAAAACCTTCAAACCATTGATCATCGTCATCATGTTTGTTCAGTTCTGTTCTCAGCTGAGTACAGATATCATCAAATTCTTCATCGGCCCCTTCCATTTCATAGGTCCATTCTGCCGGTTCATATTTATAATAAAGAGCATCATCTTCATCGGCCATTTCCATAGCTTTTATTGTGTTGGCAGCAGGGCATACCGTCATTGCGCCTTCATCACTGTACAGTGCAAAACTGTAAACTCCCTCTGCTCCATGCTTTTCATATACTTCTAAAAAAGCTTTCTTAGCAGCGTCTTCAATCTGCCGTTTCAAAATTTCAAAATCCATACTTCTTTTCTTTTTTAAAATGGGCGGTAAAATTACCTTTATCCTGTCAAATCAGCACATTATATTCTATAAAAGGCTGTTCAATTTCACGATTATAGCTATCTGTTTTTATTATACATGATCAATCCGGGGATCAAAATAGCCACCCCCATAAGCATAGGAGCCAATTCTCCATATTTAAAAAGCCAGGAAGTTTCTTTGGATGGTCCTATTTTAATAATCACTACCAGGCAGAAACCTATTATAATCAGAATAATTCCTGTTATTTTTTTCATAATATTAAATTTAATTATTAGTAAATCAGTCTAAAAAATGGTTATCACGGTCAAAGATATCGCGTGCTTCCCTTTTAAGATCATTAAGATCTATGTTCAGTTTCAGATTATTTTGATTCAGACTTTGCTGTACAATTCTCATTTTACCCAGAAAATCATTTACTGAATTGTTGAATGCCCGGAAATATCTTCCAGTTCATTTGTGATCTCCTGCAGTATTCTTTTGCTAAAAGACTGTGATATTACAGGACGTTTAAAGCGTGATATATTTTTAAAATCAGCATACAGATAACATCCTAAAGGAATAAATGCCAACCGAAACGTCTGCAGTTCAAACCCTTCAAAATCCTCAAGTCTATAAATAATTTCCTTTCGGTTCAAGCCTCTGTTTGTAACAATAAGAAGTTGATTTTCCGGATCAAAATTTATCTTTGGCGGAATAAAAGAAACAATGGAGAGCAATAAGGAAAAGATCAGCAAAATAATTCCTGTTTTCAGATAGCTGGTATTGGTGATGAGCAATATCGCAATACATACCCACGCAATCCCTATAATATGCTGAAGTGCCATATATTGCTTCACCTGATATCCCGGACCTTCTTTCTTTAAATGTTTAAAATCTCCCATTTCCAGATTTCAGATATTATCCGATAAAAGAAAATTTGTCTTCAAACATTTTACCAATCAAAGGCAAGGGTTTTTCAACATTATTGGCTGCATTAATAATTCCGATAATCATCAGTACCAATGGAATAAAACCGAATATTCCCAGAATCCCGATTTTAGTAACCATCAGTATAATATTGAGAATAATGGATAATGCAATAGAAAAAAGAATCAGCCCCAAAGATTGTTTCAGATGATATCTTAAAAGGCTGTCAGATTTTTCCTTTCCGATAACGAAGGAAACCAACCATCCGAGAAGAGTAATGTAAGATACAATTGATAATGTTTTGTTATCCATAACCATAAAATTTTTAATTAATATTCTTTGATTTTTTCTGATCCAAAATTGCAGCAGAAAAACATCACCGCATTATTTTTCATGACTACAAAACACCTTCAACTCAGATTACAGACGACTACAAAGTGTCTACAAAAACAAATAAACAACTAATTAACAACAACTTACAAACATTATTTGTTTGTAGTTTTTCAGGCATGAAATTGACAGATGTCTACAATTTTTGTACTTTCACCCTATGAAACTGAAGTACGCACTCTTGTATGGTATACTTTTTATCTGCACCTTATATCCTGCACAGAATACATTTATTGATGGTCTTAAAAAACAGTTGAATGAGAATCATATTTCTTCAGCAGAAAAATTCAAAATTTATAATGAGCTTACCGAATATTACAGAGTAAGTGATCAATATTCTACAGCTGAAAAATATGTTCAGCAGCAGCTTGAACTTGCTAAAAAGGAAAAGGATTATGCTGAAGAAGTAAAAGCACTTACTCAAAAAGGCATCATTAAGCTTAATCAGTCTGAGTACGATAAGATTCCACCTATTCTGGATGCATCCCATGCAATTGTTCAGAAAAGTAATAATAAAACGGCAGAACTGTATGCCAGCTATCTGAATATCTACTACAGAAATACTCTTGGTGAGCCTGAAAATACAATCAAACTGATACAGAAAGTACTCCCACTCGTTGAGAAACAGCCTTCTGAAATCATGTTAAATGCAAAGCTTAACTATCTTCTCTACGGAATCTATACAGAATGGAATGATGCTGAAAATGCCACCAAATATGCAAAAAAATCTATTGAGCTTGCGGAAAAAACAGGGAACAAAAATTTACTCAGTTCTGCCTATTCTGCTCTTGCTGTCTGTTACTCCTTTCAATATGAAAAAAGCGGAAACTTAAAAGATCTGAAACCTGTCATTGAAATGTGTAAGAGAGCTGTTGGCCTGTACCATCAATTTCCCGGTCATGTTTCAGCTCATGTACATGCAATGGCATTGCTGAATCTTATTAATTATTATTTAAATTTTCCCGTTATAACTCCGGAAATTCGTTCCGAAATACAAAATAATGCCAACGAAATTCTGACTCTTACACAGCATACCACTCTTAACCAGGGAATTCAGGCAGGTGCGCTTGGCATTTTGAGCAATCTGGCTTCACGGGATCAGAATGATGCTTTATCAGAGAAATATCTTTTAAAATCAGAACAGATTCTTCTTACACAGCAGCCGGTTTATTACCATGTGATGATTAATGTGGTAAAAGATCTTGCCCGGCTCTATGCCAAACAAAAGAAATATCAGAAAGCTTATGAATATGAATCCAAAGTAACGGAATACAGCAATCTTCTCTTCGATGAAGGACAGGCTGAAACGGCAAAAAGACTCGAAGCTCAATATCAATCTCAGAAAAAAGAATCCGAACTGAAATCCCTCACTGAAAAAACCTCCAGCCTGAAAAAAGAAAAACTTCTATATATCGGCCTGGGAATTATCGGACTGATAGGAGCCTTTTTTATGTTCCGTTCTTATCATTTCAAATTGCGGTATTCTATAGAAAGAGAAAATAAACTTGATACGGAAAAGCATGAGGCAGAAATGCAGATCAAACTTCAGAAAGAGGAACAGGCAAGGTTAAGGGCAGAACAGGAACTTCTTACACTCCAACAGCAAAAACTTCAAAGTGAGGTATTGGCCAGTCAACTGCATATTCAGCATAAAAATGAAGTTCTCCAGCAGCTTCAGACCCAGCTTTCAGATACGGATATTAATATTCATCAGGTGGTAAAGGGAGAAAACCGTGTTGATAATGATTTTGAAAAGATCAGATTCACCATTCAGGAACTGCATCCGGATTTCTTTAAAAACATCAATGAAAGGGCCAAACAAAAGCTTACTGCTCTGGATCTGAAATACTGTGCCTACATTTATCTTGGAATGGATACCAAACAAATTGCCAACCTTCTCAATGTAGAACCTAAAAGCGTAAGGATGACCAAATACCGTTTGAAAAAGAAGTTCGGACTGGATGAAAATACGGCTTTAGAATCTTTTTTTCAGAGCGTATTTTCTGAGTAATCTCAGTATATCTTGCCCTCATATTATAAGCTTTTCAGCATGGTGTTGAAAAGCTTCATTTTTATGACTCAATATTATCTATCCGAATTAATTTATCTGAAGCCAGTGCTTTTTGTGAAAAATTCACAAGGTAATCACATCGTTTTTGGGCAGAAAATCAGTACTTTTTTACTAAAAGCATCCTTTGGAACATACAAATTTCTTTCAAAATGAAAGAACTATCGTGTAATTTCTATTGTTAAATTCATTCATTTTACCCATTTGTACAATAGAATATATTACTCTACAATATCCTGTTATATTTCTAAGCTTTCTTTACATCATCAGACTTCAATTTATACTTTTCAATATTTGAAATATTTCACCAAACCCTCTGATATATGCACAATTTGCATTTGCATATATGTACACAAAATAAACAACCCACTTACACATTTTATCCCACTGTAGTGAACTGAATATTTATAGATTTGAAAACATCAACGTTGACAGAATACATTCTACATCTTGCATTGTATGTGTACAGTACATGAAAATATGTGAATTGTTCAATCCCAATGTCAGGGTTTATATGACACAAATGATTTACACAACACAACAAAAAATTATCAACATGAAAAAGTTAATCGGTATGAAGAGTAACTTCTCTTCTTTGGAAAACAAAAAAATGAAAAATCTACAATCTATCAATGGCGGCGGCGGAACTGCTATCAACTATGTTTCTACAAACAAAGGAGAAGTGTATGACAAAGAAACCTGGGTAGACCACAAGCTTTCTTCAACTTTAGAGGTCGGATAAAATTCAGCCTCTAACTATCATACATTGTAAGGGAGGAATTATTTCCTCCTTTTACAAATAAAAGCAAATTAACTGACTCTATAAAAACAGATGATATAATGAAACGAAATTTGATTTTGAAACATATGGGCCTATTGTTCATCATTAGTTTTATATTCTTTTCCTGTAAAAGCCAACACAAAAATTATATTGTATATTACAACAGAGTAAATGAAATTGACAGCATCTATAGAGTTGCCAATCAACCAGAAGAGACTATAAAACAGTACCGGAAATTATTCCGAAAATATAATCCCAAAAATCAGGATCGTATTAAAGAATATGAGACGTACATTAAACTGGCTGATCAATATCAAAAAAATTTCGGAGGAAAGAAAAGTCTTTACAAGCTTATCCCTTTAATTGCTCCTTATGAAGGGTCGGAAAAAAGTTACTTCGGTCTGTTCCAAAAATACGGTATAGACAGCAGTGAAGTGAAACAGAAAATTGCAGACTGGAAAAAAGGTTTAAATAAAAGGTTGGTAGATTCCTTCAGTATTGCTTTTACCCGTGATCAAGCAGAAGGAAGGAGAAACTTTCAGCTCATGGAAAAAAATGACAGAATAAATGCAGAACTGATAAAATGGACTTTTGAAAACTATGGTTATCCTTCCATACAGAAAATAGGACTTATTGGAAATGACGGGGTATTTATGCCGATGCATCCTTTGTTCAGTCATATGACAGAATCAAAAGAATATAATTATTTCAAAACGAAAATGCTGGAATATATAAAATCCGGAGATTGTACTCCAAAAGATTATGCCAATATGGTAGACAGACATGATCTTCAAATCAGTAAACAAGAGATGCCCTATGGTTCTTATCCAAGTTATTCATCTGTGATTGATACTTTAAAAGTAAACCGAAACAGGAAAAATATAGGATTACCACCTTTAAGACGTTCATCTAAAATCAAAAACAGGTTGTGAAATGATCCTTATTATTTCCAACAACAATGAAAGGACCACTATGATGATCATAAAATGGCTCCTTGCTATGAAAAAGAAATTTATCCGTATCCATGAGGATGAAGTTTTTGAAATAAAGACGGAAAACAAAAAGATCTTTTTAGAAAGTGACAGAAATTCTTTTTTTCTGGATGAAATTACCAGTGTATGGTACAGAAGAGGCCGATTAAAGATCAAACGTCTGCGGTATGATAATGCTTCTGTGAATGCCCATATGAACGAAGTACAGCACTGGCTGGAAGATTATGTAAGAACCAAACTGGAGTCCAGGAAACATATCAATAAAGAAAGTAACAGCGATATAAACAAGTTATTGGTATTGGAAGAGGCTATAAAAGCAGGGTTGGAAGTTCCGGAATATTTTTTGGCCGATAATACGGATCAGGTTCCATTGAATACAACCATTATAAAAACGATTGGAGGAAACCCGATATTAGATGATATTGATAAGGATTTAAATGGTATTATGTATACCTCAACCGTACACAAGCGGGAAAAAATGAAGTTCTTTACAACATTCTTTCAGCGTAAAATTGATAAAGAATTTGAAGTCAGAACATTTTACCTTAATGGGAAGTGTTACTCAATGGCTATTTTTTCTCAAAATGATGAGCAGACCAAAACAGATTTCAGAAAATATAATTTAGAAAAACCCAACAGAAATATACCTTACAAGCTTAGCACTGACATTGAGAAAAAAATTCAACTTTTGATGCAGGCATTAGATCTCAATTGCGGATCACTGGATTTTATCAAAGGAAAAGATGGAAGATTCTATTTTTTAGAAGTCAATACAATTGGACAGTTTCTTGGACTGTCTTATACCTGTAACTATTCGCTGGACAAAGAAATTGCTGATTATCTATGAAAATTAAAGTTAAAGAAAAAAACAAGCTTCCTCTTACTTTTAAACATATTGAAACCTTCAATGATCAGAAGCTTAAAAAAAACAATGATATTATATATGTTTTAGATTGCGAAAAATACCAGACCAATTTCTATATAAGAGAAAGGCCTATCAAATCACTGAACCGGTTATTATGAATTATTTTAAACTAAAAACAGAAAATCCAGGTAATAATTTCCATTTTCAGTATATAATTTATCTTTTTACTTGCCTATACCTTTGTTCCTGCAAAAATCGAAATTATATTACTTATTATAATAAAGTAAATGAAATTGATAGTATCTACAGAATGAAGAATGATACTCTTATTGCTATAAAAAAATTTAAAAGAGTATTCCGAAATTTTGAGCCACGAAATGATGAAAGGATGGAAGAATACGAAAACTACATTAAGTTTTCAGATAAATACAATAAAAATTTTGGAGGAAAGAAAAGCTTATATAAACTTATACCTTTAGTTGCTCCATATTGGAAGTTCAAACGAGAAGATACAGATTTTTTTAAACTATATAAAAAATATGGTATTGATAGTATTACAGTAGAGCGGAAGGTAGTGGAATGGAAAAATTCGTTAAACAAGCAACTTATTGATTCTTTTAAGATCGCATTTATCAGAGATCAGGCGAAGGATTCAATAACTGGTCAACAATCATTAAAGAATTTTAGGAAAAATGCTGCATTGCTAAAGTGGACATTAACAAACTATGGCTACCCATCAATGCAAAAAATAGGACTTGAAACAGATGATGGTGTTTTTATGCCAATGTTGATTTATTTAAATCATATGGCACAAATAGAAGACTATGAGTATTTCAAAACTAAACTATTGAACTATGTAAAATCCGGTGATCTACCACCAAGGGATTATGTAGAAATGGTAGAAAGACATGTTCAGGTTAATCATTTAAAACCTGTATATGGTGTAAAAAGTACTGATGAAGAAATTATAAAAGATTCTGTGAATATTAATTACAATAGAAAACTTATCGGACTACAAAGTCTCAAAGTTAGGAGAAAAATAACAAAAGAATTTTTAAAGAATAATTCAAAGAAAAAATGATATTAATAATTTCTGACACATTATATTGATTTTGATATCAGGCAAATGAATAAAGATGATCAAGAAAATATAAGAAAAAACAATAATCCTATTAAACTCAATCATAGAATTGAATATAAGTAATCTATTAATTCATGAACTATTTCAACCTATTCAGCAATATTTATATCACAAAGGGCGCCAGCAGAATTCTGATTTCGGATCTTCAAAGGAATGTTTCAGAACTGTACCCGTTAGAATTGTATGTCCTCATAGAAGATATGAAAAACCAATCTATTGAGGATATACTGAAAGATTATGATGAAGAATCCAAAGCAATTATCCATGAATATATCAGTCTCCTGTTGGAAAAAGAATATGGATTTATCACAGAGAATGACTGGGACAGGAACTTTCCTCCTCTTTCTTATGAATATGATGACCCCAGTGCTATAACAAATCTCTTTATTGAAATGGAAGATATTGAGATCGTAAAAAAAATAAAATCTTCTGTAGAAAACCTTGGTATTAAACATTTGGTTATTTACAGTTTAAAACCACTAACAATAAATGAATTTATAGAAATTGATGATGTATTTAAAACCTCCGTGTTGGCGGGAATAGAAATATTCTCTCCGTTTCATAAGGAAACCAATCTATCTTTTATACAGGCTCTTCAAAAAAATACAGTCAGAATATACAGTCTCATTTTTTACAATTGTTCGAAACCTCCTTTCAAAGCTAAAGATGAATACAGATTTTCGCTAAATTTTCTGAAAGATGACCTGAAACTCTCTGCCTGTGGAAAAGTGGAACTGAAATACTTCAATACCAACCTTCCAAAAGTACTGGAAGCAATGAACCATAATTCCTGCCTGTATAAAAAGATAGGTATTGACCGAAACGGCAGCATTAAAAACTGTCCGCTGATGATTGAAAGCTTTGGAAACATCCGTAATAACAGCCTTGAAGAAGCCATAACCCATCCTGATTTCAAAAAATACTGGAATCTTACCAAAGACAATATAGAAACCTGTAAGGACTGTGAGTTCCGCTATGTCTGCACAGACTGCAGGGCATATACCGAAAATGCAGAAAAAAGCAAAGAAGGCCTGAATGTATCAAAACCTTTAAAATGCGGCTATAATCCCTATACAGGAGACTGGGAAGACTGGACAAAAAATCCTTTGAAGCAAAAAATTTCTCATTCGTTAGAACTCAAATAGTATTTCTCATCCTCCTTATATTCAAAAACGGCTTTTAAATGAAATTTAAAAGCCGTTTGTTTTTATTGTAAAGTGATTATATTCCTATCTGAAAAACTTCCATTTCGGGATAATGGCAAGCATTCCGAATCCTGTAAACAGAAAAAGATTGGTAACATCTGTATAGAGGAATGTAGAAAGGTAATAATTGTGCATAAAGAAATGCATTACCAGTAAAGCCGGGAACATGAAGATTCCTATTTTTCTGTAGAAGAACATCAGTACCAGCCCAATCATCATCAACACATCAATTGAAAAAATAACATAGAAATACCACCTTGGGATTTCCAGATATTCATGCTGCAGATATTCATCCACATCTATTCCAAGCCCCATTATAGTAAACAACATTAAGGCTGCAAATGCCAGTACAAATCCCCATCCTTTCTTTGGATCTTCGTCAAAATAGCTGTATTCTTCCATACCTACAAAAATAAAGAACTTATGAGAGATTTCATAAGTTCTTTTATAATTATTCGTTTAAAATTTGACTTATACAGAGATAGCGTTGATCAGTCTGTTTTTGTCACTTAAGAATTCTTCCATAGAAATCATACTTTCAGTTCTCATTACGTCCTGAATGTCGTCTATCTGATAGATAATTCTTTTAGCATCATCGGTATTCTTAGCTCTTACTTTGCAGAAAATATTATATTTTCCTGAAATAACGCTAGCTTCAATGACGTTAGGTAAAGTTGACAATTCTTTTAATACTTCTTGAGTACGGTTTGATTTTGTCAAAAGGATCCCTATGAAAGCTGTAAAGTGATAATCCAGCTTACCATAATCGATATTAAGAGATGATCCCAAAATAATACCTGCATCTTCCATCTTTTTCACTCTTACGTGAATTGTTCCAGCAGAAACATCCATCTGCTTTGCAATTTCAGTAAAAGGCATTCTTGTGTTTTCTACTAAGAAATCAAGAATTTTCTTGTCTATTTCGTCCAGTTGATAGTTCATATTAGTTAAATTACAATTTCTTTAAAAAATCTATGTATTTTTTGCAAATTTACGAAAAATAATTTAACTAAAAAATATATATCAAATATTAACAATAATTAACACAGATGATAAAAATCATTAAAATATTCTAATTATTTACCATTCGATTTTATAGAATCTGTTTTTATTTCACCTTTTGCATCTGAAGTTTTTTTGTCTTTTTTCTTCTTTTTAAACAAAGAATTGAAGCTTTTACTCCACACAACTCCTCCTCCATAGGCTTGATTTGCAGAACCGTTTGTACTCACCATCCCGATGTTCGTAGGCTTGGAATATGCACGTATAACCAACGTACCGTCATTCTTTTTAGATAAATCATACTCTACAGAACCTTCTGTAGACAAATAGTTGTTCTGGGCTCCATCTGTTTTGGATAACGGAATACCCAAACCTGTTTTTATATTGACTCTTGGGGAAAGGGCTACACTCAATCCTGCATTGGCTCTGTCTCCAAAGTTGGAGTTCTGGTCTCCTTTTACATAATTAAGGTCAATCTGGAATTCATTACTCATTGTATTAAGAACAGATCCCAATTGTTTCAGAAGCATATTATATCCGGAAGACTCCGCAACATTTCCTACATTCACATCTACCCCGCCGGAGTTTGAAACGTTGAAAGTACTCAACAGCAGGACAGATCCGAACTGAAGAACCTTCTCCCCTTCCTGACTCATTTTGGCAGCAAGCGTTTCCCTTACCTGACTGGAAACATCCATAGCAGTTACGTTAAGATCAATATTAGGGTCTACCAACGACTGGGTAATATGAGCCTGCAGCAAAATACTGATAGGCTGAAGTTTCCCCATGCTAAGGTATTCTCCGGCATTAGATACCATTCTTACGTAGTTGGCATTAATGTCTAATGCAGGCTTCATGGCATCACCATCCCATCTGATACTACTGTTTCTTTCTATCTGGAAAGTCTTATTCAGAATTGCCTTAGAAACAAATGTTCCGTTATCTACTTTATAAGTACCGCTCATGGCGATATTCCCCTGTCTGTTCATATGAAACCTCAACGGATCTGCAGAACCTTTTACGGTAATATTTCCTACATCATCTCCTACCAGTACATTGACAGTAGTTCCTTTATCTACAGCCAGATTGAAATCAATATTCATATTGGCTCCTGTTTTCTTCTTTTCTTCCAGAGTAATCAGACCGTCTTTTCCTTCTTTCAGGAATCTCAGCATTTTAAATTCTTCAACATTGGATGTAGAACTGGAATTAAAAGTAAAGGTACTTCCGTTAAGCGCCTTCATATTAGGAGTAGTAATACTTAATCCTGAAACAGGTCCGTCTACATAAAGATCTCCCTGTCCGTAAACCCTTCCCCAGAAAAGGTCAAAGTCTTTTTGAGTAGTATTAAGCATCAGCAGATTGTCTGCCCTCATTACGAGAGATACCCCCATTGAAGAAAGAGTTTCAAACTGTATCGCCCCGGAAATATTCCCTTTAGAATTGGTTCTTCCATCGTGTACCTCAATATTGTTGAGGATAGCCAGCCCTTTGGTCAGCTGAATCACAGTATCATCAAACGCATAATCTACCCCGGTAAACAGAAGTTTCAGTCCGAAATCTTTTAAAGCAATATCCCCATTATAATCCAAGTTTTTGAGCTTTCCGTTAATTTTAAGATCCCCGGTTGCTTTTCCACGAAGGTTTCCGAAAACGGTCTGTACAAACTGCTGTGTAAATGAAAGATCAAAGTCACGCATTTCAGCCGTAAGATCAATAATTGGAGAAGAGGTATTATTGTTGACCGTTCCTGTTAAATTAAGACTGTTATTTCCAAGGACTCCTGCAGAGTGAACCTTCACATCAATATCATAAACGTTCAGTGAAAAACCATTGGTAGCAGAAATAGAGATATCTCCCATATCGTTGCCATTCATCTTAATATCATCAATAGTAAGATCTACCAGCGGTTGAAGGGTGCTTTTATCCATTTTGATCTTAACGCTACCGTTGGCAAGACCTTTGATATCCATTGTATTTCCTCCGGATTGCATTTCCAGGAGCTTTTCCACAGAAAAATCATTAATATCAGCATCTACATAAAAATCTTTTGCCGATTTAAACTGTGCTTCTTTAATGAACAAAGCACTTTTATCGGAATAAACCCTCAGATTTCTGATATCAAAGTCTCCGGTACTCCTTCTATAGGTAATGGAGTGATTCAGTTCCGGGCTTGTATCTATAGCCCAGGTCACTTCATTGAATTTCACTTCTGTAGGCTCAAATCTGAAGACATAATCACCAGCCGCATCCGTAGACTGATCGACATTAATAGCGTATTCTTTAAGCTTTTCATTAATTTCATCATCAGGACTTCCATGCTTAAATACGGTAGCTAAATGAAGGGTATTTCCATTCTCATTATTCCCTTTAAGTTCAAAATCTTTGATTACGTTTTTATTGTAAACTACTCTATTGATTTTTGCATACAATTGCTGGTTAAGGTCAGCCGTGTTAATTCTCACTTTAACACTATCCACCATTGCACTGTCTCTGTTTAGATTCTTTCTGTCGTGAACCTTATAATCTGGACTTGAAGATGCCAGAGCTTTATCAGCATCGGTAATTTCCTCCTCTTTTGTCATAATATATTTCAAAGAAGCGGCATCCAGATTCAGAATCAAATTGTTTGAATTTCCATCATACTCTCCTTCCACTAAAGCTCCCTGAGGCAGTTTAAGTTCCGGTAAAAAGTAATTGACCAATCCCTGCTGAACATCAAATTTCAGTGCAAAATTCTGTCCGCGGTATAATTTTCTCGGCGGTGGCCCCACCAATATTTTTCCGACTCCGTTTTCTACCATTCCCGCAAGATCTGCCAGGCTGTATCTTCCTGAGATCTTCCCTGTAGCAGCTCCCGGGGCATCTACATCAATCACACGGCCTCCTGCTTCTACAAAAGTTTTTAGTTTAGCATTCGGAATATTGTATTTTTGAGTTGCTGTAGCAAAGTACAAGTTATTGGCATTAACATCCAGCGTAAGGTCATTAATGGAAGACATGGCCATCTTTCCTTCAACCTGACCGCTTACCACCTGGCTGCCAGGTTTATTGGTAAAATAGTTCATGTTCAGGTAGGTGACATCTGCGTTGACATCCATAGCCACTCTTGAAGTACTGAAATCTATTAACCCTTTGATTGTAGCTTTTGCCTGCTCATCATTAACCGTAATGAGTCCGTTGTATTTTTTATGATCCAATAATCCGTCCAGATATAGATTATTGATCGTTTTGTCCATAATTTCAATGCTTGCAATCTGAGATTTAGTCGTCAGACGCATGGTATTTACATCAAAGCTTTGACCATTAAGATCAAATTTACCGGAAATTAAGCCTACTGTTTTATTTTTTGTAATAACAGATGTATTAAGGTCTTTCACATCAAGGTAACCGGAATATTTAGGCATGGCAGTGCTGTAACCGGACAGGGTAAGCTTGGATATTTTAGCCTGTCCTATTCCTGTCATTAAATTTCCGTTCTCTACATAGATCTGATCCGGATTTACTTTTGCTGTTCCGTTATACTTTAATTTCCCGAAATCATCAGCAAAATTCTTCATCTTTTTAGAGATAAAGGAAGGCATCATGGCTTTTAAATCCTTATAAGTAAAATCTGCGGAAAGATCTTTTGTTTCAATAGCGAAATGTCCTTTCAGCAGATTATCAACCTTCATTGTTTTGGTTGCAATATTGACATCAGGGTTTCTGATCAGGAAATTCTCCAGATGAAATTTATTTAAAGGCCCCGTCATCGTCCCTGAAAGATTGAACGGCTTTATATTATCCCAGTTCGTCACAAAATAGCTGATGTCATAACCACTTACCTGACTTCCCTGCTGAATGTTCATATCCCATCGTACCCTGTCAGCAAAATCTGACCAGGATCCGTCATGAAGATTAAATTTAATATCTCCCTGAAGTAAGGTATGATCGGTATTCAGCGTAAGATCTTTTAATGACAAAAACTGTTTCGTTAAAGACAGTTCTGTTGAAAAGGTATCCACAATATGAGATTTCCCCCATCTTGAGGTTACAAAGGACATATTATTGATTAAAGCTGAAACATTCGGTCCGTTGACTTTTACATTAGGTGCTTTTAAGTTGAATTTTGTTGCCGTAAGCCATTTCCCCTGTTCTCCGGGTGAATTATTATTAACGATAGAAACTTTGGAATCAATAATCTGAACTCTGGAATTCAGCTGAAAAGGAGGTTTTTTAGGGTCTCTTTTCTTACCGTTATCAAATAGTTCCGTAAATCTCACAAAGTTTGAGATGCTGTCTCCTTTGTAAGTAATTACTTTTATATCAGCATTGACTAGCGTCAAAGAATTAAAGCTCAGAGAATTACTATTTCCTGAAATAGCATTTACCGCGAGAGAAATCCAGTCAGAATCTGCACGGAATTCACGGGCTGTAATAAAATCAAACCCTTTATAATCTTTTACTTTTAAGCCTTTTATTGTGACATCGCCAAAGTAATTGACATCTACACTTTCTGTAGAAAACCCAGATTTAAAGTCCTGATTTACAATTTGAAGAGCCTGATCTGCCGCCCATTGTTTTGTTACCGGAAGATTGATAATCACCAATACACTTCCTACCAGAAATAAGCCAATCCAAAAGAGAATCAAAAGAAGTTTCGCCCACCAGGTATAGCTGGTAACATCCTTCACCGCCTGCTTTCCGAACTCTTCAGCCGTTTCCACAGGATGATGTATGGCATCTGAAGCCAGCTCAGATGCTTCTTTTACTGTCTCCCGAACTTTTTCTTCTACATTTTCGACAGTTTTCTGTACCTGATCCCCTAGGTTTTCAGCTACCGATTTTTTATTCTCATTCTCGTTATTATTCTCTAACTTTGCCATTATTATGAGCGACTCTATAATTTTAGGTATTGAATCGTCCTGCGACGACACCTCAGCAGCTATCATCAAGGGAAATTCTATTCTTTCAAACATTGCCGCAAACCAGGCCATCCATAAAGAATATGGTGGTGTTGTCCCTGAATTGGCTTCACGGGCCCATCAGCAAAATATTATCCCCGTTGTTGAAAAATCTTTTTCTAAAGCAAATATACAACAAAATGCTATCTCTGCTATAGGATTTACTCGCGGACCGGGACTTTTAGGATCTCTTCTTGTAGGAACATCATTTGCTAAGTCTTTGGCTATGAGCCTGAATGTACCCTTAATAGAAGTAAATCACCTTCAAGCCCACATTCTGGCCCATTTCATCGAAGATGCAAATCCTGTGCCGCCTACTTTTCCGTTCTTGTGTCTTACGGTAAGTGGCGGACATACCATGATTGTACTGGTAAAAGACTATTTCGATATGGAAATTATCGGAAAAACCATTGATGATGCCGCAGGAGAAGCTTTTGATAAAATCGGAAAGATTTTTGACCTTGACTACCCTGCCGGACCTATCATTGACAGATTAGCCAAGGAAGGGAACCCCGATGCATTTAAATTCAACAAGCCTAAGCTGGAAAATTATGATTATTCTTTCAGCGGCATTAAAACTTCGGTACTGTATTTTATTCAGAAAGAAGTCAGAAAAAATCCGGATTTCATCAAGGAAAACCTGAATGATCTTTGTGCATCTGTGCAAAAATCTATCATTGAAATCCTGATGAATAAGCTTGAAAAAGCAGCCCAGGATCTCAACGTCAATAAAGTTGCTATTGCCGGTGGCGTATCTGCCAATTCTGCACTGAGAAAAGCAATGGAAAACAACAAAGAAAAGCTGGGCTGGAGTATTTTTATTCCCAAGTTTGAATATACCACAGATAATGCTGCGATGATTGCCATGGTAGCGAAACTGAAGTTTGAGAGAGGTGAATTTACAGATTTGAGAACTTCGGCAACAGCAAAATACGATTTATGAAAATACTCTTAGAAGAAAAAGTACTGGGAACGCATTCTAAAAAGAACTCAAAATATTATTGGGTATTAGAAACGGTTACAGGAAAAAATGAAGATGCAGAAAATGCCTTAGATTACTTTCCAGCAAGTTCTGAGACAGGATATATTCAGGATATAAAAGAGGAAATTATAAAAAAAATAAACTCTGAGCATCTTTTCAGTTTTCCTTATACACCAAAAGAAGGAGATTATTTATCGATCAAAAATAATTTGAGAAAACAGGAATATTTAAATCTGATTTTCATTAACAATATCTGGATTGAAGAAATATACATGTGTTCTTACCGTGAGTGTGATACAGATATCTACACAACTATAAAAACAGGAGTTGCATTCTTAACTCAGGATATATGAAACTATTTTACGGCGAAATAACGGATCACCAGGTCATCATCAATGACGAAGAACAGCAGCATATTGTGAAAGTACTTCGTATGAGAGATGGTGAAGAGATTCATGTGACGGATGGAAAAGGAAAGCTGGCTTCAGGAAAACTGATTATAGAAGGGAAAAAAGCGGGTATTCAAGTTTCTGAAATCAAAAAAAATCTTCCGGAATTCAATCCCAGGCTTCATATTGCCATTGCTCCTACCAAAAATATCGACAGAATTGAATTCTTTGTGGAAAAGGCTGTAGAAATGGGTATTTCTGAGATCAGTATTATTATAACGGAGAAAACCGAACGTAAAAATATCAATATTGATAAAATCAGAAAACAGGCTATTGCTGCATCAAAACAGAGCCTTAGATTTCATTTTCCAACCATCAATGACGCTGTAAAACTGACGGACTTCCTGAAAAACACTGATCCGGAACAAACCTTTGTTGCCCACTGCCATGAGAATTTAGAAAGAATTGATCTTAAAAATATTCCTCCATTGGAGCAGCTTACATTTTTAATAGGTCCTGAAGGTGATTTTTCTGAAAAGGAAATTGTATTTCTGGCAGAAAATAAAGTAAGAGCCGTTTCCTTAGGAAATCAAAGGCTCAGAACAGAAACCGCAGGTGTTCTTGTCGCAGCATGGAATTATTACAATATGATATAGATCACAAAAAAGAGAAGGCTTATAAACCCTCTCTTTTTTATTTCTAATGACTTATTTCCAGTCAATATTATTTTCTCTCAGATATTTTTCAAAGATCTGTTGTCCGCTTCTTATTGAATTTACCGTCCAAAGGATTTTCATCCTTAAAAGTTTTTCTTCGTTTAATTTATAATCAATATCAGATTTGATCAGCTTCTGTTTCAATTCATACATACAGATTGAAGCTGCTACGGAAACATTGAAGCTCCTTGTAAAACCATACATCGGGATGGCCAGCGTTTCATCTGCAAAGTCTAAAATCTCCTGGGAAACTCCTTCCATTTCAGTTCCGAAGACCAAAGCAATCGGTTCTGTAATTTCATATTCAGGCAGCATTTTAGCATTATTTTCTAATGAAACCACCACAATTTTATATCCTCTGTCTTTAATACTCTGAAAAGATTCCATATTTCGGGGAAGCTTTTCTACCTCAACCCAGGTATCTGCGCCTTTTGTTACCCGAAGATTGGGTTCAAAACTATACTCTTCCTGTAAAGCGACTACTTTATGAAAGCCGCAAGCCTCTACAGAGCGTACAATGGCTGCTGCATTTCTAAACTGATAGACATCTTCTACAACCGGAAGCACAAAGTCTGAACTATCCTGCGAAAAATGTTCAATTTTTGCCAGTCTTTCTTCGGTTAAAAACTGTTTTAAATATTCATAAGTCTGCGATAAATCACTCATCTGCATTTAGTTATTTTTTTTCCAATAGCCCAATGTAACGCCTACGATTGCCATCTTATTTTTATAAAATTTTGATCTAAGCGTTTCATTCATTTTCAAATCTTTGCAAATTAACGTAATTTTGACCTATGAACCCTAATCGGTCTCCAATTCTTAATTAAAAATAGTACATGAAGCGAAAAGTCCTGCTTATCTATACCGGTGGAACCATCGGAATGGAAAAAGATTATGAAACCGGAAGTCTCCGTGCCTTTGATTTTGGTAATATATTTGAAAAGATGCCCGAAATGAGGCTCATGGAATGCGAAGTCTTCGTTCATCCTTTCGCCAAACCACTGGACTCATCGGATATGGGACCCGAAGAATGGAGAGTGATTGCTAATTATATTCACAAAAATTATAACGACTACGATGGTTTCCTGATTCTTCATGGAACAGATACTATGTCTTATACAGCATCTGCATTAAGTTTCATGCTAAAAGGGTTAAGAAAACCTGTAATTATGACCGGTTCACAGCTTCCTATTGGTGATCTGAGGACAGATGCCAAGGAAAATCTTCTGACCAGTCTTTATTATGCCAGCCTTTACGAGAACGATGAAGCGGTTATTCAGGAGGTTGCCATTTATTTTGAGTACAAATTATTAAGAGGAAACAGAACGTTGAAATATTCTGCTGAATATTTTGATGCCTATGCAAGTCCGAATTACCCTATTCTGGGACAATCCGGAGTTCACCTGAATATTATTAAAGACAATTTATTCCGTTGTGACCCGAAAGTAGAATTTCATGTGAATGAACATATTTCCGAAGATATTTTATTCTGGAGAATTTTTCCGGGAATGCACCTGAGTCATTTCAGAGAAATCCCTAAAATGAAGGTTCTTATTCTTCAGGTTTTCGGTTCAGGAACCATTTTCAGCAGTGTAAAAACTCAGGAAACGCTTCAGGAAATCAGAAATAACGGAACGGAAATCGTAGTGGTAAGCCAGTGTATTTCAGGAGGTATCTCATTCGGAAAGTATGAGAACAGCAATATTTTCTCAAGAATCGGAGCAATCAGCGGAAGAGATATGACCGCGGAAACAGCAATTACGAAAGCAATGCATCTTATTGACAACCCAAGCTACTCTGGAAGCTTTGCTGATAATTTCACCAGAAGCCTTTGTGGAGAAATTACGGATTAATTGCAGGAATAATTTGGATATTAAAGAAATTACACTATTTTTGCAATCTCAAAAAGAGAGGTGTCCGAGTGGTTGAAGGAGCTACCCTGGAAAGGTAGTATACGGGTAACTGTATCGAGGGTTCGAATCCCTTCCTCTCTGCAAGAAAATTAAAGCCTGTGCTTCATTAGCACAGGCTTATTTTTTGGTCAAAATTCTTGGTTCATATTCCATTCTCTACTCCATAAGTATTTATACCTAAGACCATAATTGGTAATTTACACTATAGAACATCTGTCTGGTTCTTCGTTACTTTGAATTACAATCTAATCAACTAAAAACCAAATCAATATGACATCAACAAGTGTAAATGCAAATTCTTCCGGCCAGGTAGTACTTGGAAACGGAGCACAGTTTTGGGTATATCTTTCCCCTCAAAACGACACTGCCAGAATGATATCTACATGGCGGGTAACATTTTCGCAAGGAAATTGGAGCGATACCATTTCCAGTGAAAATCCGACCAAGCAAATTCAGACTCCCAATCTTTCAGGGATCTTTGAGATTAAGGTAGAATTACTAAGCGGATCTACCGGTACATGGCGTCAGATTCCACCTCAAAACGGAAGCCATAATGAGATAGGCTGCAATTCCAACTGTGCTTCCATGGTAGGTATTGTTGCTGACAGCACAAATCCCCCTATCGGAGCAATCAATGCTCATTTCTGGACGACATGGGATGCCATGTGTAAGGCAGGATAGAATCATAACAGATAAGTTCCATACATTTTAAATCGCCGCAATCTTGAATATTGCGGCGATTTTTATATGGGCTATAGATTTTCTCCACAAGTTATCAACATTTTATCCACAACCAATTTTATGCAAAAAAAAATTTGAAGGTTTTATTCCCAATTCTATCCTAAATCAGGTGTTTATTTTGTCATGTTTTTAAACAGTATTAAAAGATTTTGAATAAACATTCTATGAACAAAGCTTATAATTTTGCGATCACGAAGTATTCTCTCTGCGTTTCAACGGTATTCTTTTTCATCTCATGGTTTCGCAGTCATTTAAAATTAACAGTAAAGCAGCTATCCATCATGTTGAGCACAAAGAAAATTTTTGCAGGATTATTTTTATTAGGATGTCTAGGAGCATCTGTCAAAGCACAGATCAGCCCGCCGGGATTAGGTGATGCCAATAATGCATTCTGGGGTGCCTTTGGAGTGAAACGACAGCTGGATTCTCTGGGAAAGAAACAAGCGTTGAGCTACATTGCCATCGGAAGAAAAAGCAGTCCGGATCATCATAACTTATTTTCAAAACAGGCGATCATTGTTTTAAATCATGAAGTATACCATTCTTTTGCTCCCCATCAGCAGTACAGTTATGCAATCAGCTACCGCCGCCAGCCCCAGTACGAAAGCACCGCTCCTTATGATAAAGAAAATACGGAACAGGAATTCAGAATCTACGGAAGGTATGCTTACACTTTTGACCTTGGAAGGAAATGGAAACTAAAAAATACGGTGCGGCAGGAATTCAGGAAGTTTTTTGATTCAGACTTTCATAAAGTAGAGGAAGATTTTCAGTTCAGAACCCGTATCAAGAGCCAATTAACCTATAATTTATCTTCTAAAAACAATCAAAAGCTGGCATTGAGTGCAGAAGCCTTGTTTTCCATCAGCCATTTCAATGAACCTGATGCGCAATGGGGTTCGTTCGGGTATCGTGAAATGCGGATTGCAGCATACTATATGTTTACAATCCCTAATTCGCCTTTTACAGTAGATATAGGATATATGGATGACCTGATCAGAGACAGCAGAAGCATTCATCATGGAGGGGTTCATTATCTGGCAGCGGACCTGATCTGGAATATTCCTTACAGAAAGAGACAATAAAAGAATAATTTTATAACAACACATACAAAATCCCAGTCATTGCTGACCGGGATTTTTGTTTGAAACATAAGTTTCTCTGCAATATAATTAAGTATGAATGTTTGGTGTAAAATCTAGTTGCACAACGTCAGGAACTGGCGGCTCAATTGTACATTGAATTTGGCTTCAGCTCTTGAGCGGGCATAAATAGTTTGTTTAAAAGCATGTACTGTCTTCAGTTTCTGATCTATGAATTCTGCAATCTGCACAACAGAGAAAAGAAAGTCCCTGTATACTGCCATATTAACGGTCTGACCATAATAAGGAAGGTACGCTTTTAAAAAAGGAATTGCTTTCTGATGACGGTTATAGCTGATACAATACCCTACTCCTTCCATTGAAGTAATAATGGTGTAGTTATTAATATAGTCCTGAATATTTTTACCTCCGTCCAGAGTTTGAGCATTTTTTGAACAGAACTTGTTAATCTTATCCAGAATATGCTGGGCATACTCCATCATGGAAATATTTTTAAATTCAAAAACCTGATTCATCCCATTGGCTGGTGAAGCTCCGTTTTCACAATCGATACAGAAAGAGATTCCGATTTTTTCATGATAAGGAAAAAAACAGTCTTTCACTTCAATGGAAGCATCCGGCTTTAACCTATCATCTCCAAAATTATAATAGACATACGGACCATAAAGCTCCGCAAGGGCATTCAGATAGTCTGTTTCGCTGGTATTATGATATTCTTCAAACCATTTTTCAAGGTTATCGTAATAATTACGTTCAAAGTCGTTAAAGTTTAAGTAAAATGGCAATTCCATAGCTCTGTAATTTTGATATGACAAAGCTATACCCGTAATGCGACAAAACTTGACGCAATATATTTTTTGTGAAAAAGATTTGAAAGATTATTAAGTCAATAGTCAATTTTTGCTTCGCAAAGTCAATGGTGAATCATTATTAATGCTAAGGTTCGCAAGGTTTGTTAGGTAACGTTTTATATTTTGTTCGTAAAGACACTTCGTTCAGCTAGGATAGCTGCTTTATCATTGCTGAGTGAAACGCCTTTGCGGTTGTTTTTAAACATTAAAATATCTTAGCAAACTTTGTGTTAAAATTGATTTACACGAATTAAAATTCACAAGCGCAGCGAATTGACCATTCACCATTGATATCTACTTATCATAATTCTTCATCACAAACTCAAAGTAATGAATCATTTTCAGGTAGTTTTCGATACTCAAGTATTCATTAGTGCTATGGATACTCTGCTGTTCTGCACTGTTGATCTTGATCGGCATAAATCTGTAAACGTTTTTGCTCACTATCTCATATTTTCCGGCATCTGTTCCTGCCATGGTAAGGTATGGAGTGACAATCGCTCCGGGATGAATTTCTTTTACACCCGCTTCTATCATTTTAAAAGCTTTCGTATTGGTTGGGGAAATTGCAGAGGCTTCTCTTGTATTGTCAATTTCTTCCACCTCAACATCGAAACCTTCAGTTGCTTTAGCAATATGATCCCGTACATCCTTCACTGAATTTCCGGGAAGTAATCTGAAATTCACTACAAATTCGACTTCAGGAGAAAGTACATTGGTACCGTCACTACCTTTCATCATTGTCAAGGCTGTGGTTGTTCTTACCAATGCGTTGGTTGTATTATTTTTGGTGAGCTGTGAAATCAAAACAGGTTTCAAAAGCCATTGATTGGCCAGTGCCATTCTTGTTGTAAAAGGCATTTCACCTCCTATATTATTAAAAAATTCTTTGATTAATGGGGTGATCACAGGCTTCATCTGGTCATCTTCCAAACGCTGCATAATAACAGCTGCTTTCCCGATAGCACTTTCCATTGGAGGCATAGAAGAGTGTCCACCCAATCCTTTTACCTTAATTTTTGCAGAAAGAAAGCCTTTCTCTGCACATCCAACAACCGCAACATCAGTATCTATTCCTGCGACGTTTCCTTTTCTCATAATCAATCCGCCTTCGTCATAAACGGCATCGAACTTCAATCCTTTTTTCTTAAAATAATCAGCAATCTGAATCGCTCCTTTCTGTCCGCCAACTTCTTCATCAAAACCAAAAGCAAGATAGATATCGCGTTGTGGAATCTGCTTATTTTTAATCATAGAATTCATGGATTCCATTAAGGAAAATAGCATTCCTTTCATGTCTATTGCTCCTCTTCCATAGATTCTTCCGTTGGCTACGGCTCCGGAAAAAGGGGCAAAATCCCAGTCTTCGGCTACTTTTGCAACAGGTTCTGCCGGTTTATCATCCGGACGGAATATATTTTCTTCATTATTCTTTATATCGGCATCTCCCGGCGGAACAACATCCATGTGGGAAAGAAATAAAATGGGTTCCAAGGCCGGATTGCTTCCTTTGAGTCTGAATACCAATCCATATTGGTTTACTTCAACATTTTCCGTGTTCTGATAGACTAATGGATAAGATGTTTTTAAATAAGTTTTGAACTGATCAAATGGTGCATAGTCAAATTCACCTAAACTTCCTGTAGAAACGGTCGGAACTTTAATTCCTCCTGAAAGTCTCATCACTGCAGAGTCATTTTTTACAGGTTTCCATCCCTCACCTGCTCCGATATCATTTTTCTTAAACGGATAGATGTAAGTTTTAATCAACACTACAGCGGCCAGAATGACAACGATTCCCAAAAGGATTAAAAGAACTTTTTTCATAGCAGATCAGTTTTGTGGTGTGGTTTGATCCTATAAATATAACAAAGTATTTATTGTTTAACAATTTAAAACCGGGCTTTTTCAATCGCTGACTCTCCTGAATACTGCTTTTTACAATTTTAAACTGATAAAAAGCACATGCATCTGTCCCCATTGTGAACATCAGATCGTCATAAGAACAAAAAATAAAGTATGAAGAATATTCTGCACATTATCTCCAGCGCGAGAGGAGATTTATCTTATAGCAACAGATTGAGTTCCCTCATTCTGGAAAAGCTTTTACAACAGCATACTATCAATAAAGTCGTTGTACGGAATTTGATTAAAGATGTACCACCATATGCTGATGAAGTGTCTATTCATGAGTTTTATAAACATCCTGCATTATATGATGAACAAAGCAAAAAGCTTCTTTCCTATGCCAATGCGACTGTGGATGAAGTGCGTCAAGCAGATATTATTGTCATTGGAACTCCTATGTTTAATCTGGGAGTTTCCACTCCTTTGAAGGCATGGCTGGATCAGCTGATCCGGGCGGGAGTGACTTATGTTTTTGATGAACAATGGAATCGTGTGGGACAGTTTAAAAGTAAAAAAGTGTATCTGGCTATTGCTTCCGGCGGAAGAAATACTGAGGGAGCTCCGGATTATATTTCTGATTATCTCAAAGATGTTTTCAGAAGTTATACGGGAATTACAGATGTGGAAACGTATCGTATTGAAGGGACTATGGAGAGTGGTTTTATAGCAGATTATGAAAGTATTCTGAAAGATTTTTATGCTGTAAATGATCTTTCCTAAGAGAGATTTATGGTAAACACAAAGTTTTCAACTATTTACACTGAATTTAAGGGAACAAAAAAGGAATCAACACGTTGATTGGATGAAGCTTTGGGATTTAATAATACTTATTGTTGGGTTTTAACGCAAGGGCGCTAAGTTTTTTACTAATGATGTATATTTTAAGGCGCAAGAAAATCAAAGATTTTCAGCAACGAAATTATGATAAAATCTTGCGCTTAAAAATAATTATGATCGTTCTTATTGTTGCGGTTTCTTTTAATTCAGGATTTCGTTCATTTCGGTTAAAATGATAGGTTTTCCATCGGTGATAACAATTGTATGTTCGTGCTGAGCCATATAGCCACCTTTATTTCCTACCATAGTCCATCCGTCTTTTAATTCTACTGCAAGATTGGAATCAGTGGAAATAAAAGTTTCAATAGCCACCACGGAGTTTTTCTTAAACCGTCTGGTGTCATAGCGATTTTTGTAGTTCAGCAGTTCATCAGGCTGTTCATGTAAACTTCTGCCTACTCCGTGGCCGCCGAGGTTCTTAATGACTTTAAGACCTCTTTTCTTTGCTTCTGTCTCCATTAAATACCCTATGTCTGCGATTTTTACTCCGCCTTTTATATTATCAATGGCTTTTTTCAAAATATCTTTAGATGCTTCCACCAGCTTTTGATGTCCGTTAATATCTTTACCGATCACAAAAGAGCCTCCGTTATCAGCCCAATACCCGTCCAGTTCGGCAGAAACATCAATATTAATCAGATCGCCTTCTTTCAAAATCCTCTGATCAGTCGGAATACCGTGGCAGAATTCATTATCCACGCTGATGCACGTCCAGCCTGGAAATCCATAGGTCAGATAAGGTGCTGACTTTGCCCCGAAACCTTCCAGTATTTTAGCTCCATATTCATCAAGATCTTTTGTGGTCATGCCTGGTTCAGCATACTCTATCATCTTTTTCAAAGTATAGGCAACAGCTTCACTTACTTTTTGCATTCCGATCATCTGATCTTCGTTCGTGATTGACATAGTTTTGTTTGTTATTGAGAACTACAAAGTTAGGAAATTAAATATTCTGATATGATTTGTTTTAATTCCTCAAACCCCTGTATTGGAAAATGAGATTATCAAGTACTTTAATATCCTTCTACCCCCTTGAGTAAGGGGGTACACTCTGTTATATAAGGGGCTAGAGGGTGTTCAATAACGGTCTCCAGCCACTTTGATAAGTGGGTAAAGAGACTTCATTAACGGTCTTCAGACCGTTAATGAAGTAGTTGGAGACTGTTCCGAAAGGGCTCCAACCACTTGATGAATAGGCTGGAGAGAATTACTATAGTGGTTAGAGGTACTTTCTAAGTGTCTGGAGGTTGTTTATAAAGTGGTTCACAGTATTTTAATAAGGATGTACAAGGACTTTTTTAAAACAAAACCACTGCAAAAGCAGTGGTTTTGTTTTTATTTGTTGACACGAGCGAGACGCTCGCTTCAATGGGAACCTCATAAAATATAGACCTGCAATTTAAATTATCCTTATGGAAGTGTAAAGGTTTTTATAATAAAAGAATAAAGCCACCACTATTGAACGGCGGCTTTGTTATTATTACTTCACCACACGATGCAATCGTGCGGCAACGAGGGGACAAAATTTACACTTTCGAGTCTAATATTCAAAAATTATAAATTTTAGCAAAATCTATTCGGATAAAAAATTAAAAATACATAGAAATCCCTCTTGATTAATTTCAAGAGGGATTTTATAAATTGCTTAAAACTTTAGCTGTAGATAATTTTCATTTATTGGCGTCATTCTGCAAGATGTTCAAAAACAAGAACCTCTTCTTACTCCAATGTATTATTAAATTTCAATAATCAATTCATTTTACGAAAGGTATTTTAGCATCGATACTATCATCTAATAAACGATAGCCTTTTCTCTCTAATTCATTAATATACTGCTTACAGCCTAGCAGCATACCATTTTTACCATTATGTCTCGATTCGATAATTCTAGTATATCTCCCTGTTTTAGAAAAATCATAAATAGCTCTTTCCATAAAATTTAAGCTTAAAGTCGTATCCATTTTCTGTTTAGGATTTAGTATAATCAAATCATTTCTGCAATCTATGTCTTCACGAGAACGATATCCTCTAGAAAAATTTATAGGATTTAATTTTTCATTATTTAGCATCCAATACGAATTACCAACAAAACCATATGGATCGATAACATACGTAGAATTAGAATTGTTCTTTATAGTAAACATTACTGGTTCGTCTGTTATTAATTTTACAGGTGTTTTGATAAGTATATCAATATCTTTACTTTTATTTATTTTCATCTGTGTTGAGCAAGAGATAAAAATAAAGCATGTTATTATTACTATGGATTTTTTCATTTTGGTATATTAATAATATTCAACATATAATTTCCTATCGATTTAAAATAATCATATATCACTGGATTTGGCGTTCCTGTCCATTCTTCTTCAAACTTATAAGCAGAAACTTCATTCAAGTCTTGAATCAATGGATGATTACCTTGAAGTATGCCATTCTTCCAATTACTAAAATGGTTTATTTCATGTACAATTACCGAACCTAATCCATAATTAGTTCTTTTTCCATTTAAAAGACCGGGCGCTAATATTATTTTACCAGTAAAAGGATTTGTAATACCTCTTATCTTTATATTAGGGTCTGCAGGATCTATAAAAAGACCGTCTTTATCTGTCTTGAAACTGATATACTCTTTTGACCATTCCTTCATTGTATGCTGATTTGCTACAGCGATCCAAGCATCTCGGGGAACAAGAACAGAAGCCATAACACTAAAAGAATACATGCTTGCCGGAGCACTAGGACTTATACCTAAAAGACTTAATACAGTACTTAAAGGATCGGTACCACCGCCACTTAGTCCAAAGTTTTCGTCATCATAATCATTAGAGATCATATAATGTTTATATCCACTATTAACCCCATCTGTAGAAGTTATTTTATTACCAGATAAATTACTCGTATATGATAACCCGCCAACAGCACCACCCAAGAAATTTCCTCCAGAAAATGCAGAGTTTAACCCTCCTGAGACAATACTTGGCAGTACAAATTTAATTGCTCCGGGGTTGCTTGTTATTGTTCCCAGTGTTCCTGAAATGGCCATACCTCCAATAGCACCGCCTAATACAGCACTCCATGATTTTTGCCAGTCCCATTTTCCGGGATTCCAGTTCCCGTTATTGGCAGCTACTCCATTTAAATACCCTCCTACAAATGCACCGATTATCCATTGTAAAAATTCCCCGCTTGGGTCATTGTACATAAGGGGATTATTCATCACATACCCATACTTATTATAGTTTTGGGTATTTGCAGGGTCCTGGATATTTTCATCCGCATTTAAGAACCTTCTGAGCAGTGGATCATACAATCTTCCGTTCATGTGGATGATACCCACGCCCATAAAGTGCTCATGCCCTGTGTAACCACGGTCAATAACCAACGATGTACCTGCAATAAGTAATTTATCTGTAGTAACTGGTGAAGTACCAATTTTAAGATGAGTAAGATTACCCCATGCATCATAGTGTCTCTGTTCCACTTTGTTCCCGGCCTGGTCAGATACGGCAAGGATGCTGCCTATATAATCTTTGTGCAAAAATTTATAAGAACCGCTGCTCTCTTCAAAGTTTTTCAAATATACAATATTAGATTCATACGGATTTCCACCGATGTATAAAATATGTTTCTCTTGTGCTGTATGCAGGTTCTTTACCACTTCAAAGCTTCCATCCTCACTGTAAAATTTAGTGAAAGTATCATTCCATGCAGGTTCGTTTGTGCCCTGTGTCAAGGAAGAGATATCTACTCGCTGTCTCATACTTCCTAAACCGTATTCAAAATTGATGCGGGATTTTTCCCCATTGATCTGTACGGGATCGTTATTTTCATTATAAATAACAGTCTGGATAAGGTCCCCGTTATAATTCTGTACTCCATTATTATTAAGGCTCATCCCGGTAGGCTGATAGATTTTTGATGAATTATCAAATTTTATCTCCCCTACCTGATCATTTTGCCTGATCCTCCCTTTTTCATCATAGGTATTATCTGAAAGCTGTCCTGTTGCAGGGTTAGTCCATTTAAGAAGCCTGTTATTGTTATCATAGTCGAATGATTCAATGATATTAAAGTCTCCTAAAGTTTTTCTGGATTTCAGTTCATTTCTGATAGCATTGAAGCCATACTGTATATTCAACACGGTCTGTGCGGGAGAAAGATGCTTGATTTCCGAAAGCATTCCCGTAGCAGTATTATATGTGTTGATGATATTAGCAGCACCCAATCTGCTTTCAAGAACCTGCCCCTTTGCATTGGTCTCCAGTAGCTGCCAAAGAACCTTTTCTGACTGCTTGTCTTTGATCTGATAAAGCTCTCCATTCCACTCATTATAGACATTTTCTATCTGCACCTCAGTAAGCATGCCCGAAGAAGACAGCTGTTTTATATAGGAAATCTCTCGTCCTTTATCATCATATGTAATACCCTTATTGGCGAAACTTCTTCCGTTGTGATTCTCTATAGCAGATGTTATTCTTCCCTGAGGATCATAACCGAATTCTGTACTGAATGCCTTACTGTTTGCCGTACCAGACTTTTTGGTAAGCATACCTTTAGTGTTATACGTGAAAATGATGTCCTTATTCGTGGCCGCCCCTCCGTCATTAGTAGAAAGCTCTTTCTGCGAAACCAATTGCCCCAAATTATTGTAGGTGTATTCTTTAGTTCCTTTCGGGCTGATCGTTTTCTTAGGTTGACCAAATCCGTCATACTCATATTTATACAATCCGTTGGAAGGGTCATTAAATTCAGATTTTCTACCCCACACATCATATGTTGTAGTAACCGCATTTTCGGCATACTGAGCTTTTACCTGCTCTCCGGCTGCATTGTAAGAAAGCTTTATAGTTCCTCCTTTATCGGTAGATGATATAACATTTCCTAAAGCATCAGAAGTTTTGGAGGTGGTTCTTCCATAATCTGCAGTGCCCATTTCCTTTACCGTAGTGGTCAATCCTGAAACTGAAGTAAGGGTCTGCTTCCCCATAAAGGCAGTAGCTGTGATATTAGCTGGATATACCGACTCATCGTACGATATGGTATTCCACTGGCTGGCGCTTTCTCCGTCAAAATAAGGTTCGGATTCCTTGATTTTTCTCCCCAAAACATCATATTGCGTTTCTTTGGAGACATATTGTCCGTCTCCAAAAGCCTTAGTAGTTGCCTTATACACCTGTCCCAGCTTGTTGGTGAGTGTTTTTGAGATATTACCATCCGGATCATTCCTTGTGACAGTCACATTATCATTGGTATCCCTTTCGTAGATATAACTGGTTTTTCCCTGAAGGCTATTTTCAGTAAACACGAGTTTCCCCCAGTTATCATAAGTGCTTGTAAGGATATTTCCTAGTGGGTCGGTCTGGCTAGTCACCTGCCCCCAGTTATTATACAAAAACTCCGTTTCTAATCCTAAGTGGTCTGTTTTCTTAATGATAAATCTTCCGGTAGGATCGTACTGTGACTTGGATGTACGCTCCTGTGAATCTACACTGTTAGAAAGTATTTTTCCAGTGATGTTTCCAAAACCGTCATAGCTGTAAGTTTCAAGAATATTACCCGTATTATTCCTGTTCCATTTTTTCAGGGTTTTAATCCTGTTATTCTCATAGGTAAATTCTTCCTTACCGGATTGACTATCTCCATAGGCCTGTTGGGTTTCTGTCTTAGATTTCAGGCGTCCGATATAATATCCTGCTGCAGTCCCGGAAGGGTTATGCTGATACTCAAATACAGAAGTCGTAACCCCATAGGTGTCATTAATCTTGGAAACAATTTTCAGTGGAAGATAGTACTGTTCGTAAATAATGTTGTCTTCTTTAACAGTTCCCGTCAAGAAATCTTTCACCCTGATTCTTGCCGGTAAAATGACTGTCACCACCTTTGCCTTATCCGCATCAGTAACAGAAGTTACCTGCTGTCCGTTTAAGAGCTTAATGGTCTGATAGATTGTAGATTTTAAGCTTAGAAGCTGTGTATTGTTTTCAGAGAGATCATCAGGAAAAACCTCTGTATCGCTGCTGGTATATTTTAACGACCATTCTTTTAATGGAATGCCTTCATTCTCAGTATCAATTTCTATTCCTGACCATATGACAGTACTTGCAAGCCTCGAATTATACCAGGAAGTTCTTGCCATTTTTTTAAAACCTACCATTCCTTTCCCTAAGATATTGGCTGTAAGACCCCTATACCTGAACAAACGTCTCAACTTCACCTTTTCAGGATCAGAGAGGTACTGATCGGGTCTTAATGGGGTTTGTGTCATTTCCGAAACCACATGCATTCCATAAGACTGATCAATTTCAACAAAAGGATAGTTTTCGGTTTTGAACGGCTTATACAATATCTGATCGTTTTCCAACAGTTTGTAAGTGATTTCTGTGGTTATTCCTCCCTGCTGAATCGTTTTAATTCGGGTCTCTCTCGCCAGGTCTAAATAATAGCTGGAGGCAACCTCCTGCTCATTTGCAAAGCCGTAGTTTTCTCCATTCATAGACACCATCCTAACACTCTTGAGCATTCCTCCCGTCCATTGATCGACAGAAAGTCCTACAACATCCCTGCGGTTTGGAGCCAGTTCATTGGCTGTATTATACTCGCCGTTAAGATATACCACTTCATCACAAACACAATAAGCATTCATCATAGGAGGCAGTTCCCCCGCAGTGGTAGAAAGTATATAAGCCTTCGCTGTGTAATTTCTGGTATATTTATATCCAGGTTGAGCGCCATCCTGGGTAACATAAACATAGCCTCGGCCACCTTCCAACATAACCAACTCGGTTTTTCCGTCATTGTTAACATCATACCCCACAAAAGTCCTTGGATTAGCTACAAAGATATTCTTAGTTTGAGGGTCAGTTGTAATCCTTCGAGTGGGTTCAGGACGGTAGAACACTTTGGTTTCTTCCTTAAAACCGTTACCTTTTGATGTATAGAGGTACCAAATGGCCGAAGTTGCAGTGCCCGGCATCATCAGGTCACTAAGGCCATCCCCATTATAGTCACCTACTACGGTATTTTGCCAGTACCCCTTAATCGTTTCATCATTGGCAGGATTAAAGGGAGCGATAGAAGATTCATACTGGCCAAGAGTGTTTTTCTGGAAAGTAATCAGGACAGGCTTTAAGTCCTGGCTGAGCTTCATGAGGTCAAATACCCCATCGCCGTTGAAGTCTCCTGACCAATATTGCTTTAATACATCCTGGCTTAGCTTATCGTAGTCAGGATAAAGTTCAAGCGGATAATACCACGCATTGCCTTGGATAGATTCATCTGGATCTACTACAAAATATCTCATTGTGGAAGTACAATCCGGTGGTAGCTTGAATTCAGGATCAATACTTACCGGATGACATTCTCTATCACTTAACGAGATAACCAGTTCATTCAGGCCATCGCCATTAAAATCAACACTTCTCATGGCGGTAACGGTAGTTCTTACCCCATTACTGATAGTTCCCGTTGAAAAATCATAATCGCCACCAGGAATAGTCTTCGTATAATCCAGAACAAGCTGGTTAGTTTCAGAAAGGCCATAGAACGAGAGTATAAGATCTGTTTTAGAAGTAGAACTATTAAACACCTCTTTTTTAAGTACAAATCCTTGGCGGTTACGGATAAGACTTCCCTTTCTAAGATTGACAACAGCAGCATTGGTAACGCTCGTTACCATATTGCCTACAAAAACAACTGGAGCAACATCATACTGCCACGGATTCTTTAAATAATTACTGTAAAGGTATAGTCCTATCTGTGGAATTTTATCTGAGGTTTGAGAATGATATCTTAATACATCAAGATATCCATCACCATTAAAATCTCCTGTTATATCATTCGCATTAGGTCTTATTGTATAGGTACTGCTCCATTTTCCATTTTTGAAATATGGTTCCTCGTACGTAAATGTCACTGGATTTGCTTCTTCATTATTACCATTTAAAATGGTAATCTTCTCCAGATACTTATACGGATTATCCGTAAGATACTTATAAGCAATATTGTATTTCTTGTACTGCTTACTATTGGAGGAAACTACAATAGACTGTAGAACTTTGGATTGGGAAAAAAGATTCCCTTTGATATAGGCAGTCTCGGCGTATGGCCTTGCTATAAAATTAAAATTGATTTTATTGAGGGCATTTGTCCCTGTGGTTTCATTCCCTCCCCACTCAATACTGCTGATTAATGAAACATTATCTGCTAAAGTGTAATTATAAGTGACATAATTTCCATCAGTATCTTTTGTTTTGACAATATTATAGTCAATTGGTGTTCTGGCTTGGCTGTTACCAGGGGCCGTAGCCCCGTACCATGCTATAGAGCCGTCCGGAGATGTCACTTCCCAATACTCTGGTCCCTGCCAGTTTTGCCCGGTAATATTACCAACAGATTTGATTTTTATATTAGAATACTTTTCTGTAACATACTCAGCGCCGTCTTTACCATATTCCCCGGACTTTAAAATTAACCTATGCCCGTTAAAGCTGTAATAATCAACATAATCCAGCTGTACCCCTTTGGTGATACCATCTTTTTCAAGGTTTTTGCCAACTCTGGAAATAGAAGACAGCCCCGTAATATTCCAGCCATAGCCAGCTAGGCCATTGGTGGCACCACTTACATAGACCAGACTGATCCCAGGAGCAATATTTTTAACCCCTGGAGGAAGATCAATAGGAAGTGTATACTGAAGCTGTCCTGCTCCTGTAACATCTATATTGCCCTTAGTATCATGAAATTTAGGAGTGGGGGTCTGTGCAATGCAGAATATAGATATAAAAGATAATATAAGCGACGAAATTATTTGTATTTTCTTATGATTGTACTTTTTCATAGCGATTACCTTTTAGTGATGTTTTTACTGAAAATTCTGCCGTCTTTCAGGGTAAAGCGCAGTACGTATACGCCCCAATTGTAACCTGTCATGTTAATTTTCAGCTGCCTGTTAAGCTCAGGTAAGTTCTGCTGCTGGAATTTCCAGTGGACTGTACTGTGTTGATAAAGTGAGACCGATTCAATAAGACTATCTACTTCCTCGGTCCAGTCAATAGTCAGAAAATCATTTACTGGAACAGGATAAAGTCGTATCTGCTTCCAGAATGTTTTTTCATCAATAGCAGAATTCGATGCAATAGAAGCTGTTTTAGAAATTGCATTTGACAGCAGTGAAGCTTTATCTTTAGGATCTTCTTCTGGTCCTCTGTAGCGCTGATTTCCAGCTTCGTCATATTTAAAATATACCTCGGTTTGGGAATACCCCCAAATTCCGATCAGTAGAAAGAACAAAGGAAAAAGTTTCCTTTGTAATAATATTTTCCGGGCCGACATATCCCCCGGAGTGGTACACTTAGATTGTGTAGCCAAATAAAGTTTTTTCATTGTGTTTAAATTGTAAGTAAAGGTTAGTTTTGGTGTCCCAGAAGGGTACTACCGTTAATTTTTGCGACAGGATATAGCTTATCCTGAAAAATAGAAGGCTTTCATATAGCTTAATTTTGAAAATGGTTATTAGCCTGATTTAAGAATCAGGACTTATGCAGTTAGTCTTGAACGACTCTGAAGACCCTAAAGCCCTACACAAATAAAATAAGGGAATTCCCTTATACTGTGCATACAAGAAATTAAGTTTGGGAACATAATTCTTTCCATACCTAATAATACACTATACTTACGGGATTCTGGTAATTTATCGCTCTGAATCAAGTTTCCCGTAATAAGATACTGCTGATCAATGGTTGTAGTAACCTGGCTTAGAAAATCCTGGGTAGAGGATTTGATATCTTTCTGCCATACTACTTCCTGGGCAGAGATTCCCAAGACCGTGCATAAGGTGAATGCACCAATATAGATTTTTTTCATTCCAATGTTGTTTTCTGAGTTAGTAATTAGTTTCTTAAAACTTCGCAAATTTAACACTTTTTAAGATATGAAAATCACTTTCATGTGGTATCCTATAAATCATACTATTTATTGTTAAATTATCTTTAAAACATATTAAAACTTATCTTATTCTGATGTAAAATTACCTTAGCGTTACGACAAAACTTGTCGTATTAAAAACAAAAAAGGGCCAACTCAAAAGAATTGACCTTTCCAAAAAACATTAACTGTTTATTGATAGAATTATGATGTTTTATTTCCAGCCTCCACCTAAACTTTTATAGATGTCAACCACTGTACTGAGCTGTTTTTGTTTTGCCTCAATAAGTTCCATTTTAGCATCCAGCGCATCCCTTTGGTTCAGAAGAACTTCAAGATAATCAGCTCTGGAGTTACGGAATAACTGATTGGCAATATCAATAGACTGATCCAGCGCTTTGGTTTCCTGAGATTTCAATTGATAATACTGATCTATATTTTTAACCTTCGACATCAGATTGGCAACATCCAGATAAGCGTTCAGAATGGTTTTGTCATATTCGTACAATGCCTGAACCTGTTTTGCATCTGCTGTCTGAAAATTAGCTTTTATCGCACTTTTATTAATCAGTGGTCCTGCTAATTCACCTGCCAGATTGTAAGCAATGGATTCAGGTAATTTAACAAGATAGGAAGGTTTGAAAGCCTCTAATCCTAATGTCGCAGAAATTTCCAGAGAAGGATAAAACTCTTTTCTTGCTGCTTCTACATCCAGCTTTGATGCTTTCAATTCCAGTTCTGCCTGCTTGATATCAGGACGGTTTGCCAGCAATTGTGACGGAATTCCCGTATAAACCGTTGGAGGAATCGTAGACATAAAGTTTTCTTTTGTTCTCACGATCGGCTGTGGATATCTTCCCAGCAAAGCATTGATTTGATTTTCCTTCTCAGTGATCTGCTGACGGATTGTATATTCTGCTGCTTTGGATTTCGCCAATTCCGCTTCAAATTTCTTCACTGCCAGTTCCGTTGCAGCCGCAGCTTCTTTCTGAATTTTAGAAATTTCCAACGCTCTTTGCTGAAGCTTGATGTACTGCTGTATAATATCCAACTGATTATCAAGAGCCAGCAATTCATAGTAATTATCAGCAACTTCTTCAATAAGATTAGACAGGACAAAGTTTTTGCCTTCCACCGTAGAAAGATAGTGGGCCACTGCAGATTCTTTTTCGGTTCTGAGTTTTTTCCAGATATCAATCTCCCAGCTTGCATTTAATCCCGCTTCAAAATTTCCAAGCGGATCCGGCATTTCTTTCCCAGGTTCAATTTCTGTAGTAGCATCACCTGCTCCTTCACTGGTATAACGGCCGGCTTTTTTCAGTCCGGCACCTATTCCTGCTGAAACAGTTGGGGTAAGTCTTCCTTTTTTAGCTAAAACACCACTTTTAGCAATTTCAATTTCCTGAAGAGTGATTAACAACTCCTGATTATTCTTTAAAGCTGTTTCAATCAGGGTTACCAGGTTTGGATCCGTAAAGAACTGTCTCCATGGAGTCGTTCCACTATTGTTATTCGCATCCTGCTGTTCTTCCTGATTAAAGTTCTGAGGAATATTTTCTTTTACCTCGTCTTTTATGACAGTCGCCATGGGTGCCTTACAACTTGCAAGTACAAGTGATAAGGCGATGGCTGTGATTATATTTTTAGTCTTCGAATTTTCCATCATGTTCATAAGGTTCAGTTTGTTCTGTTAAAGGATTCTCTTCTTCATATTTTGCCAGTCTGGACTTCTCTGCAATGGTTCCGAAGATGTAATATAACCCTGGAATAATCATCAATCCGAAAATAGTTCCGATTAACATTCCTCCTGCTGCTGCAGTACCAATGGTTCTGTTACCAATTGCTCCCGGACCTGTTGCAATCACCAATGGAATCAATCCGGCAACGAATGCAAATGATGTCATCAGAATCGGACGGAAACGAATTGCGGCTCCCTCAATAGCTGCTTTTGCTACAGGAATTCCCTCTTCTGCCTTTTTCTGTACAGCAAACTCTACAATCAACACGGCGTTTTTACCCAGAAGCCCGATCAACATGACCATGGCCACCTGTGCATAAATGTTATTTTCCAATCCTAAAAGTTTCAAGCATAAAAATGCTCCGAAAATACCTACCGGAAGAGATAAAATTACCGGAAGCGGAAGGATGAAACTCTCATATTGAGCAGAAAGGATTAGGTAAACAAATCCTAAACACACAAGGAAAATAAATACCGCTTCATTTCCACGGCTTACTTCATCTTTGGAAATACCCGCCCAGTCGATACCAAAACCTCTCGGAAGCGTTTTATCTGCCACTTCCTGAATAGCCTTAATCGCCTGTCCGCTACTGTATCCAGGTGCCGGAGTTCCACTCACCTCTGCAGAGTTATACATATTATGTCGTGTAATCTCAGACAGTCCGTATACTTTTTCCAATCTCATGAAGTCTGAATAGGGAACCATCTGATCTTTATCATTTTTAACATAAAGCTTCAACAGATCCGTTGGTAAAGCACGGTATTGAGGTCCTGCCTGAACAATTACCTTATAAGGTCTGTCGAAACGGATGAAACTCGTCTCATAATTGGACCCGATCAATGTAGATAAGTTATCCATCGCCTTTTCAATGGTCACCCCTTTTTGTTCTGCAAGATCATTATCAATCTTAAGCATATATTGTGGGAAACTCGCGGAATAGAATGTAAATGCCGATCCAAGTTCCGGACGCTTCTTAAGCTCCTTCACAAAGTCATTACTCACCTGCTCCATTTTATGATAATCACCACTTCCTGCTTTATCCAGCAGACGAAGTTCAAAACCTCCGGCAGCTCCATATCCCGGAACGGAAGGCGGCTGGAAGAATTCTATATTGGCACCTGGAATATTCTTCGCTTTTTCCTCAAGTTTTTCTATGATTTCAGCGGCGGATTCTTTACGTTCCTCCCAACTTTTAAGGTTGATCAGACAGGTTCCTGAGTTAGATCCGGTACCTTCGGTCAAAATCTCATATCCTGCTAAGGATGAAACAGACTGTACACCGTCAATGTCTTCAGATTCTCTTAAAAGTTCTTTAGCAATCTGATTGGTTCTTTCTAATGTAGATCCCGGAGGAGTCTGAATAATAGCATAGATCATCCCTTGATCTTCAGCCGGAATAAATCCTGAAGGTAAAGAGTTACTCAGGAAGAATGTACAGGCACAGAATGCTAATAGTAACGGCAATGTGATTGTTTTCTTCGTCACTGTTTTATTCAGCATCTTCTCATATCTTCCCGCTCCTTTTGTAAATACATTATTGAACTTATCAAGGAAAATAGTAACCGGAGTTTTCTTTTTAGGTTTTCCGTGGTTATTTCTTAAGATCAACGCACACAAAGCCGGCGTCAAAGTAAGTGCCACCACCCCTGATAAGATAATGGATGAAGCCATTGTAATAGAGAACTGACGGTAGAATACTCCAACCGGTCCGGACATAAATGCAATCGGAATAAATACAGATGCCATTACCAATGTAATTGCGATAATTGCTCCACTGATCTCATGCATTGCTTCTTCTGTCGCCTTCAATGGAGAAAGATGTTTTTCTTCCATCTTGGCGTGAACGGCTTCAATTACTACAATCGCGTCATCTACTACAACCCCGATCGCCATTACAAGAGCAAAGAGGGAAATCATATTCAGGGTAATTCCAAAGGCTGACATTACAGCAAACGTTCCTACTAATGAAACCGGAACGGCTAGTGCCGGAATCAAGGTTGAACGCCAGTCTCCAAGGAATAAGAATACTACAATAGCAACCAAAATAAAGGCTTCAAACAAGGTATGAATTACTTTTTCCATGGAGGCATCCAGGAATCTGGAAACGTCATAACTGATGTCGTAATGCATTCCTTTAGGGAAATTATTTTTTTCAAGATCCTTCATCAATGCTTTAACGTTTTTGATAACGTCGCTTGCATTAGATCCATAGGATTGTTTTACCGTAATTGCCGCGGATGGTTTTCCGTTCAATGTGGAATAAATATCATACATGGAACTTCCGAATTCTATATCAGCAACATCCTTCAGTCTTACAGATTCACCATCCGGTTTTGCTTTTAGAATAATGTTTCCATAATCTTTTTCGTTGTTGAAACGACCCGGATATTTTAATACATATTCAAATGACTGAGAGCGTTTCCCGGAACTTTCCCCGGTTTTACCCGGAGATGCTTCCAAACTCTGCTCATTCAGAGATTCCATGACTTCATCAGCTGAAATATTATAGGCCGTTAATCGATCAGGTTTAAGCCAGATACGCATTGCATATTCACGGGTTCCCAGGATATCGGCAAAACCAACACCGCTTACCCTTCTCAATTCAGACATTACATTGATATCTGCATAGTTGAAAAGGAATTTCTGGTCAGCTTTGGGATCATCACTGTACAGGTTAATATACATCAACATGTTAGGTTCCTCACGAGTGATTTTTACCCCTTCACGTACTACAAGAGGTGGCAGCTTATTCACTACTGAAGATACACGGTTCTGAACGTTTACTGCAGCTACGTTGGGATCTGTTCCAAGGTCAAATACAATCTGAATGGAAGCTTCCCCGTCATTTCCGGCATCCGAGGTCATATATTTCATACCCGGAACTCCGTTTAGCCCCCTTTCCAATGGGATAACTACAGATTTAATCAACAATTCATTGTTAGCTCCGGGATATTCTGCTGTAATATTTACTTTAGGCGGAGAAATAGATGGGAACTGTGTCACAGGAAGTTTTACCAATGACAATATTCCCATAAATACAATAATCAATGAGATTACTATAGACAGAACTGGTCTGCGAATGAATTTCTTAAACATACTACTTCATTTTAGAGACCACTACTCTGCTTTTAATTTCAATGATTGAAGAACTTTCTTAGGATCCTGGAATTTGGTTTTCACCTTTTGGTCATCCTTCACTTTCTGAACTCCTTCCAAAAGAATCTGATCTCCTTTTGAGATACCTGAACCTACTACATAAAGATCCGGAAGTTCATAAGCGATTTTGATGTTTCGGGATTTTGCCACTCCGTTTTTATCAATAACAAATACATATTTCTGGTCCTGGATCTCATAAGTAGCTTTCTGTGGAATAATTAATGCATTATGAACAGGCATTGACATCTGAATTTTTCCTGTTTCTCCATTTCTCAAAAGCTTATCAGGATTGGGGAACTTGGCACGGAAAGCAATATTACCTGTTTCATTGTCAAATTCTCCTTCAATAGTCTGGATCTCCCCTTTCTGCGAATAGGTTTCTCCGTTCGCTGTGATCAGGGATACCTGATTGCTGCCTCTGTCTGCAGCGTGAGTCTGATAACTTAAATATTCCGGCTCAGAAACATTAAAATAAGTATAGATACTTGTGTTATCTGATAATGAAGTCAACAAATCACCTTCATCTACAAGACTTCCCAGTTTTAAAGGAATTCTGTTGATAACACCAGAGAACGGCGCTTTGATATCGGTAAATGAAAGATGGATCTGAGCCAGTTTCATTTCTGCATTGGCAGCATCCAGCTTGGCTTTTGCCATGGCTTTTTCATTTTTAGAAACAATGTTGTTTCCTGCTAATGTACTTGCATTTTTCAGTTCGATAGAAGCCTGTTCTACCTCTGCTTTTGCTTTTAATAATTCTGCCTGGTACAATTTAGGCATAATTCGGAACAAGGTCTGCCCCGCCTGCACGTACTGTCCTTCATCTACAAAGATTTTTTCCAGGAAACCTTTTTCCTGAGCTCTTACTTCAATATTTTTTACGGATTGAATCTGGGCTACGTATTCTTTGTTGATTACAGTATCCATTACTACAGGGGACGTCACCGGATATACGGTAACTTCTTCTTTTTCTTCTTTTTTCTTATTGCAGCCAACTGCCAACAGAAGGGCACTCAGCGCAATTCCCGAAGCAACTCTCTTTATCATAATTCTAGAGTTTATATAAATCGTTAATGTTTTGATAGAAATAAAACGGTAATAAAAGAGGTACGATGTGATGATTACCGGCATACACAACGCAAAGTATTTCTACCCGGAATCAGGCAGAAATAGGAATAGATCGAGAAAATTTTAAATTCTAATAGAACGGATCAGAATGAATCTTTTGGCTGTAAGGCCAAAAACAAAGCCATGAATATCGGATCTAAACCGCTTATAGCTTTTTAATCCAAAAATGTAAACCAGACTGAAAACTCCGGCGAAAACAACAATAGCCTGCCATACGTCAGACAGCTGGAAATCATTTTCAGCAAGTTCTAAATTGGAATTGTCTACGGTATCGGCCATCTGCTGAACAGATAGTTTTTCAAAAGTCTGATTAAGACGGTTGACTCTTTTCGGCATATGATGAGAAACATGACCGGAATAGTCATTTCGAAGCGTTTTAACGTTGAGCCTGCTTTCCACTACAAAGAGCAGAAAAAGACCAGTTAAAAAGTATACTATAAAGTTTCTCATTTTTGAAGTTGCAAATGTACACCCAGATTATGATATTATCATAACAGATTAACAAAATTTAACTATCCTTTAAAATAGCTGAATAAAAAAATCCTGAAAAACAGCAAATATTTCCTTTATTCAACAGTTATTCAGGCAATTCTGACGTCTTATCTGTGTAAGTTTCAATTTTCAAAAATTAAGCCACTTTTTTTGAATTAAGGAAATTTTAATTTTAAAGTTGTTGCTTTTTTGAACATTTTAATGCCCTGGCCTTCTATTTTGAAAATCTCCATAATCAAACCTAAACTTTATCATAAATTAGAATTATTAACATTAACTTATTGTTACTCTCTTCTTTTTGAATTATTTTTGCCGAAAATTTACACAACAAATGAAAAATGAAAAAAAAGTACTCTATTCTATTAAAAACAAACTCGTTACAATCCCTGATTCAACAACGGTAATCCCTATTTTTCTACAATAACTATTACTGCCTGTTTCGTGAATAATGTTTCAATAAACAGTGAGTTAAATTATATGAAATCTTAACTTTCTGTTAGTTTATGAAAAATTAACACATATTTATTAAAAATATTTGTAAATTTATAAGGCATTAACATCATAATTCATGAAACACTTTAAAATCACTTATCACTATGAAAAAATTATTAACACCAATCCTTCTGGGATTGACCATTCTTTCCCTAACAGCGTGTAAACATCCCGGAAAAGAAGCTGAAACCATTACCGCTGCTGCATCCGAAAACACAGACGAAATTTTCAAAGATGTGTATGTTGACAGCTATGGAGAAAAGATAGAAGTAACGATCAACAACACCAAAAATACCGCTACAATACATTTAAACGGTAAAACTTTTGACCTTAAAAAAAGTGATGCTTTACCTGAATATACAGCCTCCAATGAAGAGTATCAATATTCTGATATTAAGGGAAATATAACTTTCCTTAAAAAGAATGTAGACATGGTACTGTTCCATCTTAAACAGGCAAAGAAAGAGTCTGGACCGGCAAAAATGGCATCGTATTAGCATAAGGAATAGCATTCATTAAAAAAATAAGCATTATGAAAAGTTTATATTATTATTTATCGGCACTTGTTATTGCAACATTTCTGGTTGTTTCATGTAAAACACAAAACGCACAAAAAGCGACTACTGATATTACTGGAAAAACATGGAAGTTGACAGAGCTTAACGGGAAACCGATTGAACTTAAAAACCCCAAAAACAATCCTCATTTCAAACTTAATATGGATGGAATGAGATATGAAGGCCACGCCGGATGTAACGGATTTGGAGGAACTTTTGAGATCAAACCTGAAATCATGAGAATAAAATTCAATCAGGGAATGTCTACCATGATGGCTTGTGAAGATCTGGATATTGAAAACCAGTTTACAAAAGCAGTCCTTGCTGCGGATAACTACTCTGTAAATGGAAATACACTTACTTTAAACAAGGCAAGAATGGCTCCTTTAGCTAAATTTGTTCTTCAGTAATTGAATTTATTACAATAAAAAATAAAAGACACCTTATAAACAAGGTGTCTTTTTATTTGTATAGCCTACTCTTTTTTATTGTACATTATATAGCAAATCAGAAGACTTATATTCACCAGAACAGCAAACGAATTTGATAAAATAATAGGCAGTTCGTCTTTTGCAAAACCATACCATACCCACAGTGACAGCCCTGAAATAAGGACCAGAAGCATGAGCAAAGAAATATCTTCTACATTCTTTTCTCTGATCACCTTTACAAGCTGCGGAATCATCGAAACAGAAGTAAGAAAACCGGCAATGATACCTAATATATTTTCATCCATATATTCTACAGTTTTGAATCTCTACACTAAGATATGCTATTGAAACCTCTTTGAAGAAACTTCTTCATGCAAAGGAATATCATTTTCAATAAAATTGAACAAGTCGCGTGAAAAATAGCATCCATTCAGAATACCACGAGCACCCATTCCATTAAAAACATACAGGTTATTCAAGGTTTCGTGTCTTCCGATAATTGGCCTTCTGTCTTTTACAGTAGGACGGAAGCCAAAATGTACTTCTTTCACTTCAAAATCATAGGGATAAAATTCAGAAAGTCCATTGATCAATTGAGTGACCGCTGAGTCATCAATATGATGATGAAGCTGATCTCTATCGTAAGTTCCACCATAAAAATAAAGTCCGTTTCCGGTTGGAAATAAGAAATGTTTCTTTTTAATGGTAATGTCTTCCGGAATCGGCTGGGAAAGTTTTACTTTTATATGATGCCCTTTGTTGGGAATCACTGCTGTTTCTGAAAAGTATGGGTTATCTTTCACTCCCATTCCTTCACAGAAAATAATATTTTTGAAAGAAAAATCTTTATAAACCGATTCAGAAGGGTTCAATTTGGTATAATCGAATCTTTCTTTTACTAAATGATCATTTTTTTCCAAATAATTGAATAAACCACTGAAAAAACCATTAACGTTGAGTCTGGCAGACTGATTCACCTTTCCCGTCTGAAAATCGTTTTTTACCCCATTTAAACGATCAAATTTTTTATCAAGAAAAGCTGATAATTCTTCATTCCCTGATTTTTTCAACCAAAGATTCTGTTCATTCTCATCATGAAAAATTCTGTGAATGGGAGCATTGATCAGATAGTTTTCTCCGGTATAAGATTCTATTTCTTTCAGACTAGTTTTAAGGAAGTCTATTTGTTCCTGTGCTTTCCAGAATGTCGTAAACTTTTTAAGAACAACCGGATTAATAATCCCGGCTGAAATCTGTGAAGCACTTTTTCTTCCTTCAGAAAAGATCACAAAGGATTTATTGTTTTTAATTAGCTGATGAGCCAGAAAAAGCCCCGCATATCCGTCTCCTACAACAATATAATCTACATTTTTCATATGAGAAATTTCATTTATTTAAAGGTTATATATATTCGTCAACATTGATTATTGATTAGTAATAAACAAAGGGTGACTTCAATAAAAAAAACCTGAGTAAAAATACTCAGGTTTTCTATAAATATCAAGTGAAATCTAGTAATTCCACATATCATTTTCCATGTCAAGAATCTGCGATTTGATTCTATCGCTTTCTTCCAGCTGTTCATCAGCATTTTTAGGAATATAGTCTTTGATGGTACCATCTCCTAAGCCGCTTGAAGACTTATAGATAATAGAAGAGAATCTTCTTGCATTGATGATATCATCAAAAGATAGGTCTGCAGAAGAATTTTTTCTATTGAAAACATAATTGTTGGCTAAAATATCACGAGCACTTGGATAATAGATCCAGAATAGGTCGATCAATTCATCAGCACCAGCCAAAGGCTGACCGTCTGGACCAATTCTTCCGACGGATGTAGGATCTGGTCCCATAGCAGCGATACCAAGAGGTCTGTATTTCATTTGACCATCTCTTTTATCGATAAACCACATACCCATCACTTTAAGAACTTTTACTTTATCAGTAGTTGTTCTGATGATATCTGTTAATCTTTTTTTCTCGTCTTCTGTAAGTGTTCTTCCAGAGTTAAGAATATCGATCGCTTCTTCGTCAAGTCTTATACTTTCCAATCTTTTCTGAATAGCTTCAGGTGAAAGTCTTGTCACAAAGTTTTCGTCGTCATAAACTTCCTTAATGTCTCCTTTAAGAGCCCCATCAAGTAATAATTGATATAAAGATCTTGTAGAGCTTGCAAGAAGACCATCCGGATTGTCATAATAGAATGGCTGGTTGATCTTATCATTCATATCAATGATTTCCCAAACAAACATACTTTTGTAAATATCTTTGTCATCAACGAAACCATATTCAAGAGGCTTTACTTTATTGCTGATAACAGTATCCCCTGCTTTTCTCATAGATTCAGATCTCATTTGTCTAAATTCTTCGGGAGAAGCAGCATTCAGAATAGTCTGGGAAAATGCGAATCCCGAAACTAAAACTAAAAGGGTGCTAATATATTTTTTCATAATATGATTTTACAAATTAACCTTATTGTACATTAATAATTACAGGTGAAATTTCCTTAAGTCTCTGGTTACCCAATCCTGTAGCCGTAGCCTGAATATCATAGATCTGAACTACATCACCAGGTCTAAGGTTTCTAAGCATTCCTTCTGCTCCTGATAGTGAACTACCTTGAATCAGAGTACCTGCTTTTCCTGGAAGCTTGATAATGAAGCTATTTACAGTGAATGAAACAGGGAAGTCAAAGTCAGGTAAAGTTGCTGATACAATCTGGTTAGGTATAGAACCTGCCGGCATGAAGTTTACAGCCTTACCTCTGATCTGACCCTGAGGTCTAGGAATATTCTTAATTCTGTACTCAAATACCTGAGAAACTGTCTTACCATATGGATCTGTTCCTGATAATGTTAACTTAACTACATTTCCTGTAGTAGGAGTTACATCCCATTTACCAGGACCTTTACCTTTCACAGTAGCTCCTGCAGCAGATAATGAAAGTTTAGAATTGTCAGCACCTAAGATTGATCCTGAAACAGGGTTCTCAAGTCCTCTATACATTACATTCATTTTATCAGCAGAAAGTAATAATCCTTTTTCAAGTTTTACTTCTCTAGGTCCTGCGATTACATTATAAGTATGCGTCCATGGGAAACTTTGTGGCTTACCTGAAGCATCTGTCAATGTAATAGTACCACCTAATTTATGCTCACCAATTCCAGAACCTGAAATCTGTGTAATACCTTTACCATTTTCTACTCTGCTTACACCAGAGATGCTGATCTTATTGCTGTTAGAATAAGTACCTAACATTACTTTTACTTCAGCCTGTTTTCCTGCCTGGATATCAACCGGACCTGAAACAATAGGCTCATAGCTTGAGAATTTAATATTCGCATCTACTTTTTCCTGAAGTAATAGTGCCAATGCATCAGACTGAACGTTTCTGGCATCATTTTGGATAATTTCCAAATTAGATATTGCAGCGATTAGCGGCTGATGATAAAATTTATTCTGGAACCAAGTCTTTTCATTTGGAGATGTACCTTTCGGGTATTCCGCAATAAGAGACTTGTTAGCTCTTGCCACTAAATCCTGTAACTGGGCATTGCTTCCAAAAGTAGAATTGATATAGTTTCTCACATCATCAATTTTAGCTTTAAGATCTAACGCATTCTTTGATGGAGTATTTTCATCTCCTTCTTTGAAGAAATATTCAGTAGTTGCTTCGTTGTTGTTAAGTGCAGCAAAGTTTTCACTTACGTCAATATCTTTTCCGTCCTTATCTTTATCGTGAAACTCAGATTGTTTTTTCAACAAATCTTTAACATCCTGAGCAGATTTCACCAACGCATCAATTTTGGTTTTCAATACTTTGTACTGAGCCCAAGGCTGTGCATAGGTATCCGGAACTTGCTGAGCCTTAGCTTCCAACGTTCTTTCAAAGATCTTCTCGTTCTTTTTTTCTGTTAAAGTTCTGGTTTCATTCAATGCTCTTGTAGAGTCATAGTATGATCTGATGATTTCTGCATCAATATTTAGGGCCATCATCGCGATGAACACCAAATACATCAGGTTGATCATCTTCTGACGAGGGGTCTGTTTTCCTTGTGCCATTCTCTTTTCTTTGTTTTTTTGATTAAGTAGTTAAATTTAGAAATGGTTAGGAATTAAGACTTCATAGCAGTTAACATACCACCATAAACTCTATTTAAGTTATTAAGATTAGAAGTTAAACCTTGTAGCTCTTGATTGAATTTCTCAGATTGCTCTGCAGATTTCTGCATATCTGCTACATATTTGTTAGCAAATTCTGATTGTTTTTTACCGCTTTCAAGTTGCATTGCATAAAGAGCATTCATGCTTTCCATATGCTGAGCAGCTTTATTTAATTGGTCATTATATTTATGAGTAGAAGCAGATACGTCAACAGTTTGGTTGATCTGATCAACAGAGTTTGAAAATTTATCAATTCCTGTTCTTAATCTTTCAAATAATTGAACATCTAATCTAGCATCCTCAAGCATTTTGTCCAATTTGGTAGAAAGAGAATTTTCTAATTCAGCAAATTGAGCTGCAGCATTGTTATTTCTAGAAGATACATTAGAATGTAATGGATTTGGGTTAGCATGCTTATCTAATAATTCAGGATAAACATTTTCCCAAGCATAAGACTCTTCAGATTTCGGAGGGTCAAATGCAAAAATGATAAAGATAATCGCCTCAGTAATAAGTCCCACGGTAAGAGCGATGTTACCGTTAATTGGTCCCAAGGTAATGTGAGTAATTTTAAGCCAAGCTCCAAGAATTACAATTGCAGCACCGAATGAATAAAAGAAATTCATCCAAGCATCTTTAGTCTTAAACATATTGAGTTAGTTTTTTTAATGTTAAATAAAATTGTTATTGAAAAATTGTCTGATTAATTTCTGTTAACTCTTCTTGGCTTAACAGCTGCTTCAGGAATATCCTGTACAGTTCTAAATCCGATATAGCTTCTTGCGGAATCTTTTCTTTCCCAATCTCTAGCACCTGTCATTAGTGCATATCCTATATCTTTCCAAGATCCACCTCTTACAGATTTCTTCGTATCCTTTTTATCTTTAGTAGAAGGATTTAATGTAGAAGTGAATCCAGCTGATGAATTGTTAAACGAAGATAATGTCCATTCAGAAACGTTTCCAGCCATATCAAATAACCCAAACCCATTTTTCTTAAATTTCTTAACTGGAGCTGTATATGTATAAGTACCTTTTTTCTCATCTTCCATGTAGTTACCTCTCTTCGGTTTGAAGTTGGCAAGGTAACAGCCTCTGTCATCCATTAAATATGGACCTCCCCAAGGGTAAGTAGCGTTTTGCATTCCACCTCTTGCAGCATATTCCCATTCTGTCTCTGTTGGAAGACGGAACACTAATGGTTTTTGTTTTTTTCTTTTTAAACTTTCGTTGTAATCAGATTTCAATTTAGATCTGAAGTTACAATAAGCCCTTGCCTGATCCCAGGTAACCCCAACAACAGGATAGTCTTTGTAAGCCTTGTGCCAGAAGTACTGTTCAAACAATGGCTCATTGTAAGCAAAGTGGAAATCTTTTACCCAAACTGTAGTATCAGGATAGATCGCGATACTTTCGCTTTTCAGGTAATTAGCTCCTCTTTCGTTATCTGCAACAGCAGCATCCATATCTCCCCAACGGTAAGTATACTTAAGCTTGCTTACATCTAAAATTCTTTCGTTTCCAATTCTGGAAGAAGAAGGCAGATACAGAGATTCTAGAACTTCTGCGTATTCTACATCCGGATATTTTGTTGTGCTCCAGTGCAAAGGGATTTTCCAATCTAATCTTTTGCTGGCATCATAACTTCCGTCTTCCCGGCCACCCTGGCCCTCCATATATTCTTGATAAGGTGTTAAATTTTCTTCTTTTTTAGCAAGATATGCGTAATCTCCTATTGCAGCTCCTTTACGTCCGCCTTCATCACCACCTTCTCCGGCAGCTTCAGCAAGTAAAGTTCTCGCAATAGAGTCTCTTACATAGTTGATAAATACTCTGTACTCCGAGTTGGTAGTTTCTGCTTCATCCATGAAGAAAGAAGAAACAGTAACTGTCTTCAATGCTGCTTTTTCAGGAGTATTTGTTGGATCCTGGTCTGCTAAACCAGCAACAAATGAACCTGCAGGAATTGCGACCATTCCGTATGGTCTTTCCGCAACAAATGATTTAGTTTTTTCTCTTGGTATCAATTCTCCTTTTGTTCCTGGCTTCCCTACAGAAGAGCTGCCACCACCTGAACAAGATACCGATGCTACCGACGCAGACAATAATAAAAGAAATATCCTTTTCATGTTAATTTTTATAATTAAGCCGTAAATATATAATTTTTTTAAGAAACTTTTAAGATTTTTTTTGAAATAACGGAAGAAATCTAAATTTATTTTATTTACAACAACTTTTTATTCCACGGTAACAGATTTTGCAAGGTTTCTCGGTTGATCTACGTTTGCCCCTCTATATACTGCAATGTAATAAGCAAGCAGTTGCAGAGGTACGGAAGCAACGATTGGTGAGAAACATTCTGAAGTTTCAGGGATTTCAATAACATAATCTGCCATTTCACTCACCTGACGGTCTCCTTTATTCACTACAGCGATAATTTTACCTTTTCTCGCTTTAATCTCCTGAACATTACTTACAATTTTATCATAGTGTCCTTTTTTAGGTGCTATAATTACAATTGGCATGTTTTCATCGATCAGGGCAATGGGACCGTGCTTCATTTCTGCAGCCGGGTATCCTTCTGCATGGATGTAAGAAATTTCTTTTAATTTTAATGCTCCCTCAAGGGCAGCCGGATAATTGTATCCTCTTCCTAAATAAAGGAAATTGGTAGCTTTCACAAAGTCTTTTGCAATATTTTGCGTCAGCTCGTGGGTCGTATTCAGCACTTCTTCAATTTTCTTAGGAATGGCATCAAGCTCAGCAATTAAGCTCATAAATTCAGCGTTTCCTAAGTTTCCGTTGTGTTTTCCTAATTTAAATGCAATTAAAGTAAGAATAGTAAGCTGCGCTGTAAATGCTTTCGTAGAAGCAACCCCAATTTCAGGACCGGCATGTGTATACGAACCGGCATCTGTAATTCTTGCAATTGAAGAATCTACAACATTACATATACCATATATAAATGCTCCTTTTTCTTTTGCCAGTTTTAAAGCAGCCATCGTATCGGCTGTCTCTCCGGACTGAGAAATTGCGATCACCACATCTTTATCAGTAATGATTGGATTTCTATATCTGAATTCTGATGCATATTCTACTTCAACAGGAATTCTTGCATATTCTTCTATCAGATATTCTCCGATAAGACCTGCATGCCATGACGTTCCACAAGCAATAATGATAATTCTGTTGGCATTTTTGAATCTCTCCACATGATCCCAGATACCAGCCATTTTGATCACTCCTTCATCTAAAAGAAGTCTTCCTCTCATGGTATCGTGTACAGATTTAGGCTGTTCAAAGATTTCTTTAAGCATGAAATGCTCATATCCACCTTTCTCAATCTGCTCCAGGCTTAATTTAAGCTCCTGAATTTCCGGCTCAATTTTAGAGTTTTCATTGATGGTTCTGATATCTACTCCATTTTCAAGAGAGATTGTTGCCATATGTCCTTCTTCAAGGTAAATAGCTTCCTTTGTAAATTCTACGAAAGGAGAAGCATCAGATGCAATAAAATATTCTTTGTCTCCGATTCCGATTGCCAGAGGAGAACCTAATCTTCCTACTACCAATACTCCCGGATAATCTTCATGAAGTACAGTGATTGCATACGCTCCATATACTTCATTCAACGCATATCTTACTGCAGTCGGGAAATCAGTCTCAGGATTAATATCCATAAAATACTGGAAAAGGTTTACCAATACTTCCGTATCAGTTTCTGATTTGAAAGTAAAGCCTTTTTCCGTAAGCATTTTTTTTATGGTATCATAGTTTTCAATAATACCATTATGTACAACTGCTATTTTTCCGTTGTTTGACAAGTGCGGATGGGAGTTTCTGTCGCTTGGAACTCCGTGGGTTGCCCAACGGGTATGCCCCATTCCAATTTTAGACTTCCCTTTTAATTCTTTCGAAATATTCACCAAATCCTCAACTTTACCTTTTGTTTTTTCTACTTCCAGTTTGTTGTCTGGACTTTCTAAAACAATTCCGGCACTGTCATACCCTCTATATTCTAATCTTCTAAGACCATTAATTACAATTTCGTAAGCGTCTTGAAAACCTGTATATCCTACTATTCCGCACATATTATATTTTGTCTAGTGTATTTTGTATTTATTGTATCTATTTTTTTGTACCATAAGTCACCATCAGCTGGATTCTCTTAGGATTGGCATTCGTTTTATCTATACCTGTCAGAATAATTCTGTTCATATCAAATGCTCTTGTTGTATTACGAACTCCTAAAAGGGTTCCTGTAGCATTTGTTGCAAATGTTCCTGCACTGATTAATAATGGTAAATTTTTGATTAAATTCCCATCACTGTCTTTTGCTTCTTCAACAAGATCCTTGATTGTTTTTGTTACTATAATATCATAGTAATCCTTATCCTTATTATAATTATATAAACCAAGTCCTGTTGATAAATCTGATGTATAAGCTAACTTTGAGAAATCAATAGTACCATTAGTATTTAAAGTATTGTTTAAAAGTGTAAACTTGCGATCTTCTGTTGAGTTGGTATTCTTCCAGCTTAAAGGATCTACATATACTCTTATCTTAGCACTTAAAATACCTGCTTTCTTTTCAACATAGATCTTCCTAAGGTCTGCAATTGTCTCATCCTTAATTTTCATTACTACAGAAGGACCACCCATTCCCTGAATATAAAGTTTTTCATCACCTTCGTTAGAGTTGCTTGCCGCTAAAGCATTAGCGACAGGAGTTCCGGCGTTGTTGTATTCATATAGTCCGATATGAGCATTAGAACCTCCTAAGTTGAAAACAAGATTTGTTTGTGGTCTTGTTGTTGTTCCGTTATCTGTTTTGTCATATTTGTAATACATGATAAGCTGCAGATCATTAGGAGAGAACTGATAAAGATATTTATCAGTTTCATCAACAGAAATTTTTATTCCTTTAAAATATCTGATAAAGTTAGAAGCATCCTGAAGTTCAGGTTTTCCTTTTTTGTCAAGGATATGAGTCTGGAAAAAGTTTGTATTGCTCAATTTCATTCTGAAACCAAGATTTCCTGTAAATACAACTGAATTATCAGATTTTTTAGTAATAGATATAGAATTAATGTTACCGTCAAACACTCCTGATCCTAACAATTCGCCAGTGCTTATTGATTTATTGGAACGTTTAAAAGTATCATCATTTGAATCTAAGAACGTAGTAACTTCATGTACATTGATCTTCATTGATTTTGAAACTCCTCCCCCAATTTTACCGTATTTACGAACAGGATAAGTTTTCTTCTCAATTGAAACGGCTGTAGCCACTCCATCTACTGGAAAATCACTTTTCTCAAATGTATTTGTTTTTAATGAATCGCTTTCAAAGAAATAGGTATTCGCTGTAGTATTCGCAGGTGGTCTTACTACAAGAACAACAGAGTCTACTTTTGGATTAGCTCCGTTAAAATCATAATTATCTACCGGCATTCTCAGCTGAGTAACGTAAGATGCTCTCTGCATTCCAAACTGACTTTCAGTAAAAGCTCCAAGAACACCAACATATGAAGCTGTACCGGATTCATTCACCCCGCTGATTAATCTGGCAGCATCACTTCTGATTGAATCGTTATTGTTGTAATTGTATGCGATAACTGGATATGAAATTTCATTACCTTGTGCTGCATCATCATTGAACAACTGCTCCCCAAGAGAATCCGGATCCGGTTCACAGTTATAAAGGATTGTACTTCCGAAAATCGCCAATAAAAGCATGGCGAAGGTCCTTTTAAGATTATGAGTCATTAAAAATGTGTTTTTAATAAAGTTGATTTATAGAATCTATGTCAAGATATTCCGACTTCTCAGTAGCGGTTTCATTGAAAGCCTTATCCAGGTCTTCATCCAGAAACTCGTCGCCTTTCACAACAGCATTTACATAGTTCATACTTTCGATAACAAAACTTTTAATTGTTGGGTTATCTAACGCTTTTAATCCCGAAATATTATCAAACTGTAGTTTTTCGTCGATCTTTTTATCCAGATCCGCATCTTTCTCATTATACAGAGAAAGTACGATTTTTGCGTCTTTGAAATAAGTATCTGATTCGTAGTAAGTTTTAAGATAAATTGGAACAAAAGAAGCCATCCATCCATTCAAATGGATTACATCCGGTACCCAATTTAACTTTTTAATGGTTTCAATCACTCCTCTGGCAAAGAAAATAGCTCTTTCGTCATTGTCTTCGAAAGGATTTCCTTCATCGTCAAAATAATATTGTTTTCTTTTGAAATATTCTTCGTTGTCAATAAAGTAAACCTGAAGTCTTTCCCCCGGAAGAGACGCTACTTTAATGATCAGAGGCTGGTCCAGGTCATTGATAATAATATTCATTCCTGAAAGACGGATCACCTCATGAAGCTGGAATTTCCTCTCACTTATTTGTCCAAATCTTGGCATAAAAACTCTTACATCATTGCCTTCTTGGTGCATCTTAAGTGCCATTTTGTTTACCACTGCAGCCATATTGGTATCTTCCTGATATGGATACATCTCTGTAGTAATGTACAGTATTTTTTGATTCGGCATAAACTTTCTATCTAATTTTTGTAAAAATGCTTTAATGTGCAAAATTACAAAAAAACATCCAACATTATTTTAATTAACATTTTTTTACGAAAATTCCCTTTTCCAAATTATTAAAAGTGCATATTATTATACGATATTTTTAGTATTTTTGAAATAGCATTAAAATAAACTATGGAAGTTATAAAAAACAGGAAAGTCCTTCAGGATTTTATTGAAAGACAGAAAGAAATGGGGAAAAGAATTGGCTTTGCACCTACTATGGGCGCTTTACATAAAGGCCATCTTTCTCTGTATGAAGAGGCAAGAAAAGAAAATGACCTTGTTATTTCTTCAATTTTTGTAAATCCAACCCAGTTCAATAATTCTGAAGATCTTGAAAAATACCCAAGGGATGTTAACAGAGACATTCTTATTCTTCAAACTTCAGGTCTTGTAGATGCCGTTTACATTCCTGAGGTAGCAGATATCTACCCTGAAAAAACTGAAAGCCAGCGCTATGATTTTGATGGATTGGAAAATGAGATGGAAGGAAAATCCAGACCGGGACATTTTGATGGTGTAGGAACTGTTGTAGAAGAGCTTTTCAGACAGATACAGCCTGACAATGCTTATTTTGGAGAAAAGGACTTCCAGCAGCTTGCTATTATTAAAAAGATGGTAGATAAAAAACATCTTCCCGTTAAAATATCAGGAGTTCCAATCTATAGAGCAGAAAACGGATTGGCATTAAGCTCAAGAAACCAGAGACTTCATGAAGACCGAAAAGAAGCTTCTAAAGTCATTTATGAGACCTTAAATAAAGTAAATGACTGGTTCAGAACCGTTACAATACCGGAAATAAAGGAAAGGGTAACAGATATTTTCGACAACCAGCAGGGGATGAAGCTGGAATACTTCCTGATTGCTGATGAAAACACTCTGCAGGAAACAGATTTCTTCTATAAGGACAGAAAATTCAGGGCCTTTATTGTAGTAGTGGTAGATGGTGTAAGACTAATTGACAATATGCACTTAGATTAATACTAAAAGAACATATATTTTTATAAAATATAGACTCTGATGGCAACGTCAGAGTTTTTATGTAATAAAAACCAATCAGTCCAATCATATGCTGTTATTGTCAGACTGAATGCAAAAATCAAAGGCCTCCTGAAGGAAGCCTTTGAAACACCAAATCACAAAATATTAATATGAAAAAAATTTACTTTTCAGTAAACTTGTGACCCGGCTGGGATTCGAACCCAGGACCCATACATTAAAAGTGTATTGCTCTACCAGCTGAGCTACCGAGTCGGCCACAATTAAAATGAAATAAATTTCAATATTAATTATAAATTTTTCTTTGCAGTGCCTGCGACTGGACTCGAACCAGCACATCCTTAGGAAACCACCCCCTCAAGATGGCGTGTCTACCAATTTCACCACGCAGGCAATAAAATTACGAAATCCAGTAATTTTTATTGCTTGTGACCCGGCTGGGATTCGAACCCAGGACCCATACATTAAAAGTGTATTGCTCTACCAGCTGAGCTACCGAGTCGGTCACTTACTTATCAAGTTTTCATTTAAGTAATGTCCCTTGTTTTAAGTGGTGCAAAGATATGACTTTTTTCTTTATCTCAAAACTTTTTCGCAAATTTGTTTAAAAAAAATTCATGGTAATTTCATTGATCGGATACATGGGGAGTGGCAAATCTCACATTTCCAAAATATTAAGCGAAAAAATCGATTTTAAATTGATTGATCTCGATAAAGAGATTTCCAGAAGAAATAAATTAACCATTCCGGAAATTTTTGAGAAGAAGGGCGAAATTTACTTTAGAAAGCTGGAAAGAGAGGCCCTGGAAGAGATATTGGCTTCGGAAGAAAATGTAGTTTTAAGTCTTGGCGGAGGAACTCCTGTTTATTACAATAATATGGAGATCATTAATCATAATTCCAAAAGTGTCTTTTTAAGAAGTTCTGTAGGAACATTGGTTGAAAGACTTTCAAAACAGAAAGAAAAAAGACCTCTGATTGCCAATATATCTGATGAAGACCTCCCGGAATTCATCGCTAAACATTTATTTGAAAGAAATCAGTTTTACAGTAAAGCACAATTCACTGTAGGTACAGATTCCAGAGAACCGGAAGACATTGTCAACGAAATAATAGAAAAGCTCTATCTCTAGAGCTTTTACTTTTATATTAATCTGCGTTTTCCTCTTCATTATCTGTCTCCCCAAAGAAATCATCCCAGTCTGTGAAGTCTGAAGCAATGTCATTACCTACATAATCGTCCATTTCCCTTCTGTCTTTCTTTGTAGGTCTTCCCTCTCCTTTGTTTCTGTAATAGTCTTGTGACATCTTGCGAAGTTTCAACAGTTCATATTGTTCTTTATCGGTCACATCCTGGATATGGAGGGGCACCAATTTAGCACCTATTCTGCTTTTAGGAATCTGAATTACCTTTATTTTATAATCAATCTGATTCTTACGGATTTTAATAGTATCCCCTTCTTTTACCTCTTTAGATGACTTTACGGCAGACGTTCCTATAGAAACTCTATTCTTTTTAATCTCCTCTGTTGCAATACTTCTCGTCTTATAAAAACGAATGCTCCATAAAAATTTATCTATTCTCATAATTTTTTATACTTTTGCCGTTATATTATTTGTAAAGTAATTAAAGTTTTTTGAAATGAAAAAAATATTTTTATATATCCTTGCAGGATCTTTGTGTTTTTCTGCTTGTAAGAAAGATGATGAAACGTCACCCTATGTAGAACCGGAAGATATTGCTACGCAAAACACGTATGATGATCAAGCCATTAAGAAGTTCATGGATGAAAACTATCTTGATACACAAGGGAATATAAAAGCATTCAGCACTACAGATACTATAGATGATAACGAAAAGAAACTATCTGAGCTATCCCCAATAACCCTTCCTTCCGGAACAATTTATATCATGAGAAGCGGAGCCCAGCCTTCACCGGCTGCTGGAAAAACCATTGAAAGTACAGATATCATCAAAATTATGGGAAGAGTTTACTCTTATCTGGCCGTTAATTCTGACGGAAATACTTCATTTCAGGCAAAAGCTGCATTTTTAAATACCATTGATGGAACGGGTATACCTGTTATTGATCCCATGTTTTATTACACAAAGAAATCAATACTAGAGTCCGGTACAACTGATGCGGCAAAAAAGGCAAGTTATTATCAAATCCCTGGTTTCAGAGAAGCTTTACAGAAGTTCAAAGCATTTGATAATCTTTCCAATGAAGCACCTTATAATTTACAGGGAGTAATTATTGTTCCTTCCAGAGCTGCTTTTGCAAGAAACCCTCATTATCCGTACTTAAATACTTCTTACAGAAATAAATCTTTTGTATTCAACTTTCAGATTTATGGAAGAGAGGACAGACCAAATGGTGAGAAACAAGATTAAGAAATAATAAAATTAATAATAAACAGCCCTCCAATAATTATTGAAGGGCTGTTTATTTATCAGTATTATGATCTTGCCTTCTGTTTTACATTTCCCAAAATATCCGGGAAATAAAGGTCGGCCAGGTGGTCAAATTCATCTCCTCTCATAAACATGGTAGCATCTACTTCTTCATAAGAACTTCTTCCAGCAGCAGCAATCAGTTCATTGCAGGTATGAAGGGTGTTTTTATGGAAATGATATACTCTTTCTGCCTTATCCGTTACATCAAGTCCTTTGATAAGCATTTTATCTTGTGTAGCAACTCCCGTAGGACAGTTGTTTGTGTTACATCTTAGTGCCTGAATACATCCCAGAGAGAACATAAATCCTCTTGCATTGTTACACATATCAGCCCCCATCGAAATAGCTCTAAGAATATCTAAACTCGTAAGAACCTTACCACTTGCTATCACTCTTAATTTGTTTCTTAAGTTATAATTATTAAGCGTTCTGTTCACAAATATCAAGGCCGGTTCTAATGGCATCCCCACTCCATCTGAGAATTCCGGTGGTGCAGCTCCTGTTCCTCCTTCAGCTCCGTCTATGGTAATAAAGTCCGGATAAATTTTCAGAACATTCATTTGAACGCAGATATCTTCAAATTCTTTGGTATCTCCTATACAAAGCTTAAATCCAATGGGTTTTCCGCCTGAAAGCTCTCTTAGTTGCTGTACAAACCTCAACAGTCCTGCTGCATCAGAGAATGATGTATGTGATGGTGGCGAAATAACGGTCATTCCCGGTGTTACGTGACGGATCGCTGCAATTTCCGGAGTATTTTTTACGCCTGGAAGGACTCCTCCATGTCCTGGTTTTGCCCCTTGTGATAATTTAATCTCTACCATTTTCACATTAGGGAGTGTAGCATATTTTTCAAAAAGCTCCGGATTGAACTTTCCTTCTTCATCACGGCATCCAAAGTATCCTGTTCCGATCTGCCAGCATAAGTCACCTCCTTCCATATGGTGAGGTGAAATTCCTCCTTCTCCTGTATTGTGATAAAAGTTTCCTTTTTTGGCCCCTCTGTTCAGGGAAATCTGAGCCCTGTCACTCAATGCTCCAAAACTCATGGCTGAGATATTAAATAACGAGGCGTGGTAAGGCTGTGTACATTGCTCTCCTCCTACCCATACTCTCGGAAGTTCTTCTGATGGTGATTTTGCATAAATAGAATGCTTGATCCCTTCATATTTTCTGTGATTAACTTCCAGCTGTGTACCGAAAGCCACGGTATCACTTAAATTTTTCGCACGTCTATATACTGCAGAACGCTGATTTCTTGGAAACGGTTTCCCGTCTGTCTCCCTCTCAATAAAGTATTGCTGCATTTCTGGTGAAATACTCTCAAAAAAATACCTGAAGTACCCCAATACAGGAAAGTTCCTCAAAATAGCATGCTTTGACTGGTAAGCATTGTATACACCTAATGCATAAATTGCGGATAACAGTGTTGGTATCCAATAATGCGCTCTGATCAGCAGTGCTATAATCCATATAGCAACTACTAATACAATTCCCCAAGATAAAAACTTATCTCTCATGAATGTAGTATTTAAAGTTTAAAAATAAATTTAGTGGAAATTTTGCAAAGAGCCTATGCTTTTGCTAAAAAATTTTGGTAGGAAGATTGCACTGAAACCGTGCCATCTGACAGGATTTTTTCTAAATTCAGAAATTCGATTTTGTTTACTGATGCGGGGTCAAAGTCTTTCTGAACCCTCACATAGTTTTCTGTAAAGCCAAACATTTTCCCGTCTTTATTTTCGTGCTCCCAAAGAACAGGAAGCGATTTTCCAAGTTGTGTCTGATAAAATGCCATTTTCTTCTTTTCAGATAAAATTCTAAGCATTTTATTACGTTTTTTTCTTTCAGCTACCGGAACAACACCTTCCATTGCAGCGGCTTCCGTATTTTCTCTTTCAGAATAGGTAAATACATGAAGATAAGTAATAGGAAGTTCATTAAGGAAATTATAGGTTTCCATAAATTTCTCCTCTGTTTCTCCCGGAAATCCTACAATAACATCTACACCAATAGCCGCATCTGGCATTACCTCGCGGATCTTGTTGACTCTGTCATTGTATAGTTTTGTCAGGTAACGGCGCTTCATCTTTTTCAGGAGATCATCGCTTCCGGACTGTAACGGGATATGAAAATGCGGAACAAAACTTTTACTTTTAGAAACCAGTTCAATGCTTTCATCTTTCAAAAGATTGGGCTCAATAGAAGATATACGGATTCTTTCAATCCCTTCTACTTTATCCAGTTCTGAAATAAGATCAAGGAAAGTATGCTCGTGTCTTTTATTTCCGAATTCTCCTTTACCATAATCACCAATATTCACCCCTGTCAGAACAATTTCTTTGATGTCTTTTGCCGCAATTTCTGTGGCATTTCTGAGAACATTTTCAATAGTATCGGAACGTGAAATTCCTCTGGCTAACGGAATCGTACAGTATGTACATTTATAGTCACAGCCATCCTGCACTTTCAGGAAAGCTCTGGTTCTGTCTCCAATGGAATAACTTCCGATAAAGAAGTCTGTTTCTTCAATTTCACATGAGTGAACGACTCCTTCACTTTCAGATTTCTCTAAATCATCAAGGTAGCTCAGAATATTGAATTTTTCTTTTGCTCCTAAAACAAGGTCTACCCCTTCAATTTGTGAAATTTCTTCAGGTTTCAACTGTGCATAGCATCCAACAATAACCACCAGTCCTTCCGGATTGGCTTTCATTGCTCTTTTAACGTGCATTTTGCACTCACGGTCAGCATTTTCTGTCACAGAACATGTATTGATAACATACACATTCGCTTTATCATCAAAACTTACCTTATCATAACCTGCATCTGTTAATTGACGGGCAATAGTAGATGTTTCTGCAAAGTTTAATTTGCAGCCAAGTGTATGAAACGCGGCAGTTCTATGAAAAGTAGACATTTGTTACTCCTGAATTTTATGGGTGCAAAGATAGTAATTTTAATAAGAATCCAAGATTGATTCAATCTATTGTTTATATTCATCCCTTACTTCAGGGCTGTTTTGAAAGCAGACGGGTGATGAATTGGCAGCCGGTTCATTGTTTAAAAACTTAGTTTTCATTTCTGCATTAAATTCCTGAGAACGGTTTCTGGCGATAGACAGTGTATTCCAATCTTCATTTTTTATCATTTTAGCGATATAAACAATCTGGCCGATATGATAAGGATAGTGAGCCAGCTGGCGGAGAACAGCATCAATGACAGGATGAGCTTCCCCTCTTATATAAGTTGTTGAATACATATTACCATCATTTATCTTTTCAAGGGCATCAAAAAAACATTCCCAGCCTTTTTCCCAAAAGTCCAGCACCTGTTCTTTAGTAGTAAATGTATTGACAAATTCTCCATCACGGTTACGCCATGATTTTTCTCCATCTTCTGTCAGAAAATTAGTCCATCTGGAAAGCATATTCCCTGCAATATGTTTCACAATGACGGCAATAGAATTGCTCTCATCATTATACTGCCAAAACATCTGCTCATCAGTAAGCTGGCCAAATGTTTTATCTCCCAGGGATTTATAATATTCAAAACGTTTTACAAACAGGTCTTTCATACTTTCTATTTTGATAACTAATTTAAAAACTTTTAAAAACAAAAACCACTTCAACGAAGTGGTTTTTTCTATGTATTATATTTTTCTGTTATTCCCTGTTTTTCACCAATACCCAACCTGTAAATTTGATTGCGGTATTATTTTTATCATTTTCATTCCATGTAATAGAATACCAATAAGTTCCGGTAGGTACTCTTCTTCCGCCCTGTGTACCATCCCATTTATAGCCATTTGATTTATCTGCCTGGAAGATTTTGTTTCCATAGCGGTCAAAAATATTCATGATCAGGTTTTGTTTGCTGCCTAATGCTGAATAATCAATCACATCATTCACACCATCAGCATTCGGGGTAATTACGTTAACCAAATTTGGGACAACCACTCCTATTTCTATCGGATCGCAATCGTAAGCATCTTTTACATATACTTTATGATCTCCTCTCAAAAGATTATTAAAAACATTGGAATCCTGCCAAGTGATATTGTCTATTGAATATTTATATGCCGGATTTCCTCCTGTTACAGATACGGTAATGGTATTATTAGAAATATCAATTCCGGAAACAACCGGCTGTTCGGAAGGAAGTACTTTTACTGTCTGCATAGCAATACATTCTCCGGTTTTAAGTTTTACCCAATATACTCCGATTCCTGCTTTGATCGTTTGGGTAGTGGCTCCTGTACTCCATTCGTAGCTTTTGAATCCTGCGCCCGCGTCCAGTGTGGCCTGATCTTCTGCACAAATGGTTACATCTTTAAGCGTAGCAGAATATACCGGCTCAATAACCACTAAGGTAATTCTGGCCACAGCATAACATCCCTGACCGTTGGAAACTCTTACATATACAAATCCATTAGGAGCAATATAATTAGTAGCATTCAGAATCTCATTAGTCTGATTGACAGCATCCGTCATTGAAGGATAGTATTTTTTTGTAGGGTTCGTCTGCCCCGTTACCGAAGCATTGACAAGATTGAAAGATGCCGTGGATGGATTGCCCTCTATGAAACATGATCTTAATGTCACTTCATTCACAACCACTACCGGATAAAACTTCAGTGTGATCTGCGCGACTGCAGTACAGCCAAATTCAGAGATGACTTTTACATAAACAACCCCTTCTGCAGATACAAATGCCATAGGAGTAGTAATCTCATTCATACCGGCATTGAGATCCGCCATCGTATGATAGTACTTTTTAGTGACATTCGGATTTCCAATAACATCTGCTGTGGTTAAATCAAATAAAGCTGTACCTGCATTATTATTGTTACATTCGGTTAATGTTACATTTTTAACTGTAATAGAACCGTCTTTGAATTTAAATGTTCCAACCTGTTTACATTTATTAAGCGGATTAGAGGCATTGGTTGGATCGGTATAATTGATACTGTAATAGTAAACAGTAGTTGTATTTACTGTGATTGGAGCAGTAATAGGGTTATTCCCTGTTAAAGCATCATTCTGACTCAGATGATAACTTACATTAAAGTTTTGATTTCCATTAAGAATTCCTGCAGATAATGTAGAAAAATCAAACAAAGCTGTACTTGAGCATATAACCACTTCTCTTGGATCGGCAGGATTGGCTGCCGGAATTCCAGGAGGATTAAACGGCTGCGTCTGGATATTAGGATCTGTAAAAGGTGAAGCCAGTGTGGCGGTTCCACCCCATGTCAAAGAAAACGGAGCGGTTGTAGAACTGGTGCTGCTTACCCAGTTGTCAATAAACAAATAATAGGTTTGCCCTGGTAAAACATCCATGTATCTGCAATAAGGAGTCAGGGAACCTCCGGCAGCACTTAAAAGAGTGCTTGTCATATTTAATCCTGTAGCCGGACCGGGCCCGATAACAGTTGCAGCATTACAACGTATTGGAGATCCCAAGCTTCCACAGTTCACATTAGGACCAAAAATGGCCCAGTCATAATCGGCATCCGGATTATTCGGAACCAGATCAAAAGTAAGGGTACCTCCGGTAGCAATCGTAATTTTATACCAAATGGAATTGTGCTCTCCGGTAAAATCTATACAGCTTCCCGAGTTGACCAATTCTTTTATATTACCATATCCTGTAGGACTGTAAGTAATATTTGAGTTTCCGCAGACGGACAATGCGGTAGCACAATCTGCCTGAGAATAATAAGTATGAGAGATGCACAGAAGTATGAAAAGTAAAAGTTTTCTCATAGATTACATGTTTTTATGGTTCATTAGTTATACATCGTACTGATATTCAACGTACACCAAATATACCCATATTTTAATTACAAACAATAAAATCCAGATAATTTTAAACTATTTTAAATTAAAGCACCAAATAATTTAAAATAGTTCATACAATTCCAAATTAAAGCATGAAATAACCAATACATAAAATAAACGAAATTTTATTTTATGCTGGTGATATTCCCACACAGATTTTCAAGATGAAATATTTTATGGAAAGGGCTCTTCACTTCCGTCAAATGTTCTTTATCCTGAATAAAGGTATATCTTGAAGCAATAGAATTCATATCTGAAACAATTACCAGCCAGCATTCATCCACTGAAGTATCGTAATAAGGAAATTTTTCATTTTTCTTTTCTATAAGTTCCAGAATTTTTTCCGAGCAGAGTTCATCAAAAAGGTTCATGTTATATTCATGGGTGATAAAGACATTTCTCCGGTGAAAAGATTTTCTTATGCTTTTTACACAACCCACGGCTTTATTTTTTTTGATGCTTTTATAGATATTAATGATATTTTCCTGCTGTGCTTCAAGATGATCAAATTTAGTTTCCGGGTGGAATTCTAAAAAATAAACACCACGATATTTCGTAGTGTCTTCCTGTTCTAATAATATTTCTGCCTGACGAAACATTTTATTCAAAGTACTTTCCACTTTTTTCATTTCCAGATGATTGATCACTTCAGTCAGTTCTATTCCAATTTTTTTGTCGTTTAACTTTGCGATAAAGTCTGGGCTCTCGCAGGTAAGGTTTTCAAATTTCACTTCGGGGAAGTGATGCATAAAAGAATTGAGAAGCAGAATCTCGGATTTCTTTCTGTATTTTTCACGGTCATGAAGCGGAGATTCGTCTATGGTACGGTGATACTTCTCTATGGGCTTTTTTTTCAAATGCCTGTTCAGATAATATAAACTCAGATTCTTTATCAGATCTTCCTCAGAAAACGTCTTTTTCATGTGTGATTTTTTTATTTAATTAAGAACACATGCAGCCATGGGCTTTCATCGTTAAAAGTTTTTGATAATCAAAATTTTACACACTTAAAGGTAAGTAAAAAAACAATTCAACACTTCGTTTTAAAATTAATTTATCTGTTAATTAATGTAAAGTTTATTTTCATAATTAATACCTTTGCTTTTTTCTAACACAAACGCACATTTATGGATTTTAGGAATTTCAGAATACCCTACAATATCAATCCTCAATATTCAAAAAGAACAGCCTATTTCTCGATGGAATTTGCTCTTGAGCAAGTACTTAAAATATATTCGGGAGGACTTGGCTTTCTGGCAGGATCTCATATGAGAAGTGCCTATAATCTTAAGCAGGACCTTATAGGAATCGGTATTCTATGGAAGTTTGGTTATTATGATCAGGCAAGAAATCATGATCAGACTTTACAGCCTGTATGGACGAGAAAAATGTACAGCTTTCTGGAAGATACGGGAATAAAATTTCAAATCGAAATCCACAGTGCTCCGGTTTGGGTAAAAGTATGGTACCTTGATCCTGAAACTTTCAATACGGCACCTATGTTTTTTCTGTCAACAGATGTTCCGGAAAATGACCATGTTTCCAAAACGATCTGTCACAAATTATATGATGCCAATGAATCTACCAAACTTGCTCAATATATTTTATTAGGAAAAGGAGGAGCAAAGCTATTGGATGAATTGAATATTGAAAGAGATGTTTACCACCTTAACGAGGCCCATGGACTTCCGGCAGCCTTTTACCTGTTGAAAAAATATAACGGAGACCTCAATAAAGTTAAGGAAAAACTGGTGTTCACCACACATACCCCTGAAGAAGCAGGAAATGAAAAACATAGTTTCAGATTATGTTATGATATGTCCTATTTCTCCGGCTACAGCATGGAAGAAGTAAAAAAGATTGAAGGTTCTGATGATGACCGTTTCAATCATTCCCTTTGTGCATTGAGGATGGCCAGAATCGCCAACGGAGTTTCCCAGCTTCATGGAGTGGTTTCCAGAGCCATGTGGAATAAATATTCTGACATCTGTGAAATTACGTCTATCACTAATGCACAGGAATTCAAATACTGGTCTGATAAACCTTTGTACAATGCCAAAGACGAAAATGATGCAACCGTTTTTGACTACCGTAAAAAGTATTTAAAGAAAAAGCTGTTCAGTATCGTTGCAGATCAAACGGGAAATTTATTTAATCCTAATATCTTTACAATTGTCTGGGCAAGAAGATTTGCAGGCTACAAAAGAGCAGAACTTCTTTTACATGATAAAGAAAGATTCTACAGGCTTCTGAACAATCCAAAATATCCGGTACAAATCATTTGGGCAGGAAAACCTTATCCCATGGACTATTCCGCCATTTCCACATTCAATACTCTGGTTGAGGAAAGTAAAAATCATAAAAGTATAGCTGTTCTTACGGGATATGAACTTTCTTTAAGCAAATCTTTAAAACAAGGTTCGGATCTATGGCTTAATAATCCCAGAGTTCCAAGGGAAGCTTCAGGTACATCTGGTATGACTGCGGCTATGAACGGCTCAGTGAATTTATCCACTGATGATGGCTGGATCCCGGAATTTGCCAGACACAGAGAAAACTCTTTCGTTGTTCCGAAAGCAGATTATCTGAATATGAGCATCTATGAGCAGGACAATTATGATTTAAACAAATTATATGAAATCCTTGAAAATGAAATTCTCCCAACCTATTATGATCGTCCTGATGAATGGAGAAAAATACAGCACAATGCAATGAATGATGTGAAAGATCACTTCAACAGCGACAGGATGGCAGATGAATATTACAGAGTGCTTTATAATGAAACGAAATAGAGAAAATACGAATTCACAGTTTTACATCTCATAAAAAAGCCCGGAAAATTTCCGGGCTTTTCTTTTATACGTTTATTTACTCTTTTTCTTAGCAGGCACTTTAAGTCCCTTTTCTTTGGCTTCCGAAATGCCAATGGCGACGGCTTGCTTTCTGCTGGTCACTTTTTTTCCGGAAGAAGATTTCAGTTTTCCCTCCTTGAACTCGTGCATTACTTTTCCTACTTTGTCCTGAGCTTTTTCTGAATATTTAGTCTTGCTCATGATCAGATTTTTTTAAGATTTTGGCAGGGATACCCCTAATTCATAAACACAGGCATGTTTCAAATACTTTGAACGCTCTCTCGATGTTACCGATTCAAAATGATCATTCTTGATCACAATGATCGGGTCTTCCGCATTTTCAATTTCAAAATTGGCAAAATATCTTTCATCAGGCGGAGATTGCTGCTCTCTTGCTTTAATTTTTTGCAGTTCATCCGCATATTTTCTGAATCCCGGATCTGAGGAATGAATAAATTTGTATTCATCGCCTGCATACACATGGTAATGAAGCTTTTTTTCTATTAAACCCGCTTCGTCAGTGATTTCGGGATTATCATTTCCGTCTCTAAACACTACTTCCACCAATATTCCTCCTTTTTTATGAGCACATTCTTCAGCGTCATTAAAACTGGAAAAACCTGTATAAACAATCTGGTCGTTTAATACATAACGGTTCAGTTTCTGGTTGTATGCATTCGTTTCCATAATTATTATTTGATTTGATTATAAGTAATGATATTCAATTTTTTTGCCAAAAAGCTTATTTGAAAAGCTTTTTTACACATTTTAATAAAATTATTATCTTTGAAATCCATTAATGTTAGAAATGAAAAAACTACTCTTAACTCTTACTGTAGCTGCAGTATTTCAAAATGTATCAGCACAGGAAATCACATTAGATAAAATATATTCAGGATATTACCGTGGAAAGGGGATTGCAGGAATCACCTCCATGAAAAACGGTGAAAATTATCTTGTCATTGAACCATCAGGAATTGCAAAATATTCTTATAAAACTTCACAGAAAGAAGGGAATCTTGTGGACGGAAAGTTTGAAAGCTATATTTTTTCCGATGATGAGTCTAAAATCCTTTTACAGACAGGAAGCCAGCCAATTTACAGACATTCTTTCCTGGGAAAATTTGAAGTAAAAGATTTAAAATCCGGAAAAGTAATCAGTCTGAATGAAGGTAAAACCGTTCAGGAGCCAACATTTTCCCCGGATGCGACAAAAGTGGCCTTTATTTCTGATAACAATTTATTTTATCAGGACCTTGCTTCAGGAAAAATCACTCAGATCACTACTGACGGTAAAAAGAATTCAATATTGAATGGCCTGGCAGATTGGGTGTATGAAGAAGAATTCGGGCATGCAAGACAGTACGAATGGACCAAAAATTCTGATGCTATCGTATTTGTAAAGTCTGACGAAAGCCAGGTTCCGGAAATCTACATTCCAATCTATGGAAAGAGTCTTTACCCCGCTGAAATGCGTTATAAATATCCAAAAGCCGGCGAAAAAAATTCTATAGTTTCCGCACAGTTATACCGTCTTGATAACGGAAAAACAATGCCGCTGAATTTAGGTTCTTTCAAGAACTATTACATCCCGAATGTATTCCAGACTGCAAAACCGGATGAAATTGTTTTAATTACTTCTGAGAGAATTCAGAATGCTTCGGATATTTTAAAAGTAAATACCAAAACAGGGGCAGTACAGAAATTATTTACTGAAACGGATGATAAATGGATCGATACAGACAGTCCTACACTGGAATTCCTTGAAGATGATTCTTTCCTTTGGGCTTCTGAAAGAGATGGAAACCGCCACCTTTACTGGTATGACAAAGATGGTAAGCTTAAAAAGCAGATCACAAAAGGAAACTGGGAGGTAACAGATTATTATGGATTCAATCCAAAGTCGAAAGAAATTTACGTTCAGACTACCGAGAAAGGAAGTATCAATAAAGTGGTTTCCAAAGTAAATATTGAAAACGGAAAATCTCAGCTGATCTCTAATGCAGAAGGAAACAATGCTGCCAATTTCAGCAAGAACTATAATTATTTCATTGAAACCTCTTCTACAGCAGCAAAACCTTACACTTATATTTTAAAAGACGGGAACGGAAAAGCAGTAAAAGAACTTCAAAACAACAATGATCAGTTACAGAAATTAAAAACGGATAATTTTGTTGAAAAAGAATTCATCACCATTCCAAATGCTGTTGGTGATCAGATGAATGCATGGATCATGAAGCCTAAGAACTTTGATCCGAATAAAAAGTATCCTTTATTTATGTTCCAGTATTCCGGACCGGGATCTCAGCAGGTTGCCAATTCATGGGATAACGGAAATGCAATGTGGTTCAACCATCTTGTACAAAAAGGATATATCGTAGCCTGTGTAGACGGACGCGGAACTGGCTACAAGGGAGCTAAATACAAGAAAGTAACCTACATGAACTTAGGAAAATATGAGATTGAAGATCAAATCACAGCAGCAAAGTGGCTTGGAAACCAGTCTTATATTGACAAAAGCAGAATCGGAATGTTCGGATGGAGCTTTGGTGGTTATATGACCAGCTTAGCAATGACCAAAGGAGCTGATGTTTTCAAAATGGGAATTGCTGTAGCTCCGGTAACCAACTGGAGATATTACGATTCTGTATACACAGAAAGATTTATGAGAACACCTCAGGAAAACCCTGATGGATATGATAAAAACTCCCCTACAGAATATGCAAACCTGTTGAAAGGTAAATTCCTTCTGATTCACGGAACTGCCGATGACAACGTTCATTTCCAGAACTCTATGGAATTCTCTGAAGCATTGATTCAAAACAAGAAACAATTTGACTTCATGGCTTACCCGGATAAAAACCATGGAATTTATGGTGGACAGACAAGACCTCAGTTATATCAGAAAATGACTGACTTCATCTTGAATAATTTATAAAATTATATCTCCAAAAATCAAAAAAGAACCCTTTCTGAATCTGAAAAGGTTCTTTTTTGATTTATACATATCCGTTCACTAAGGATATTTTATCGCTTTATCTAATTCAATAGGATTATTAAAAGATTTTATTTTTTTTCGTTCTCTGCCCTCAGCAGGTTTTAATTCTTCTTTTGAGAGAACAGTTCCGTCATCCAGCAATAGTTTTTTTCCTTCGGGTAAAGCAAGCCTTCCATTCATTATATATTTAAAAGGACTATCATATAATTCTAGTTTCAGTTTATCCAGCTTGGCCTGATTAACAGGAATTGCTCTGGAAATAGAATTTTCTAACGAAACCCGCTTATATTCCTCTGTGATTTTTTCGCTTTTTATGACCTTGAAATGATAGTTTTTCTTTGTGTCATACAACTCTACAATGAGTCCTGGTAATCCATTAAATTTATATGGTCCATAAGGAATGGGGATATCTTTAGAAAACCATGCTACCCAGCTTCTTCCGCCAAATTGTGTCGTTGCTTGTTGAACCTTATAGCCTCCAAATGTTTTTGTGCTATCTGAAATTTTCCAGTTCTGATCTGCCTTCTCATTAATTTTATAAAAATTCACATCTCCTATATATTCATAGTTCTGATATTCATTGCTGTTATTTTTTTTAATCAGAAATGAAGTCAGCTTATAGCCTTTATATCCGTATTGGTTTTTAGTTGCAAATATTGAATCATTGATATAGTATATTCTATTATAATATTTCATTTCATCTTTAGAAATATCCAAATTAAAATTTTCTTTAATAAGATTTTTTGACGTGGAATCTTTCTTAGATACAACATCATACACAAATCTGTTGCTTTGAGCAAAACAGGTGAATGCTCCCAACAATAAAAATAATAGCTTTTTCATAGTTTAATTCTGTCAATTTATAAAAAATCATTGTTCCAACCAAAATGGTTTTATATTTATTTCATTAATCATTTAAGCAAGTATTATTTATTTTATCAATTAAAATTAAAAAGCTATTTTTGGGAAATTTGAAAATTGAATATATGAAGACTAAACATCCTAAAGGCCTGCCCTTCCTCTTTTTTACAGAGATGTGGGAACGTTTCGGGTATTACCTGATTCTTGGAATCTTTGTGCTGTATGTTATTGAGCCTACGGGCATGAAAGGAGGACTTGGACTACCTGACAAAACTGCTGATGATATTTTCGGAACTTACATTGCCTTAACTTATCTGACTCCTTTCATTGGTGGATTTCTGGCAGACAGAGTTTTAGGATATATTAAATCTATTTATCTGGGAGGTTTTTTAATGGCTGCCGGATATATCGGTATGGGGGTGTTTAAAGATTTACCTCTGTTTTATGCTTCACTGGCATTAATTATTATTGGGAATGGTTTCTTTAAACCTACAATCTCAACATTACTGGGAAACCTTTATTCTGAGGAACCTTATAAAGCTAATAAAGACTCCGGATATAATATTTTCTACATGGGAATCAATATCGGAGCATTTATCTGTAACATTATTGCAGCATTTATGCGTAATAAATTTGGCTGGGGTGAGGCATTCATCACTGCCGGAGTAGGAATGCTTATTGGTATGGTGATTTTTACCATCGGAAGGAAGCATTATATCCATGCTGCACAAATGAAACCTGTACAGGAAGGAGATACCAAGCTTTCGGAAATTATGCTTAAAGTATTTGTTCCTGCCATTATTGCCGGAGCAATAGGTTGGTTTGTTCCTAACAATATTTTTGGAAGTGACAGTACAGATGCCTTTATTTTTGCGTGTGTACCTGTAATCTACTTCTACGCATCCCTTTACTTTAAAGCTAAACCAGACGAAAAAGCCTCAATCGGAGCCCTACTTTCTGTATTCCTGATCAGTATGTTCTTCTGGGCTGTTTTCAAACAGAATGGTACAGCTTTAACGAGGTGGGCGAATTATTACACGGACAGAAGTGTTCCTGCTGCTCTTGAAAAGCCATTGGAAGGTATTTATATGGTGGAAGGTAAGAGCTATGAAAACAAAGAAACTCCGGTGTATGACAATCAGTTCAGATCTCAAAAAGATGACAATGGAGAAACTAAAAAGGAAATGGGGAAAGATGTTTATTTTAAAAACATATCTCCTGAACAGCGTGCTGCCCTTGAGAAAAACCCTGAAAACAAAGTATATTTATACAATACAGAATTATTCCAGTCTATCAATCCGTTCTGGGTTATTGCTTTGACTCCAGTGATCGTTGGATTTTGGGCATTGTTGAGAAGAAAAGGAAAAGAACCATTGACTCCAACCAAGATTGTTTTAGGACTATTTATTTCCGGACTTTCCTGTCTGGTAATGGTTTTAGCAGTCATGGCCGGAGATAATGGTGCTGTAAAAGTATCTCCACTATGGCTTGTTGCCAGCTATGGAGTAATTACCATCGGGGAATTATGTTTGTCTCCAATGGGACTTTCCTTTGTATCCAAGCTCTCTCCTGCAAGAATCACCGCATTGATGATGGGAGGATTCTTCCTTGCGAACTCTGTGGGAAATAAGCTTTCCGGAATCCTGGCAAGTACATGGTATAACTACGAAAACAAAACGAATTATTTCCTTGTTAATTTTGCTTTGTTAATATTTGCTACACTTTTAGGTCTTTCTATGTTAAAAAGGCTGAATAAAATTATGACAGAAAAAGGACATTAAAATCCTTAATATTATAAAGATAAGTAAGCTGCGGAATAGTTCCGCAGCTTTTTTATTTAAAAATAAAATTAAAACCTTGCCAAAAACCCAAAATAAACTATATTTGTCAGTCTTAACAAAAATTAACAATAGAAATGGATAATATTGAAGCATTGAGTCCGAAACCGGATGAATTTGTAGAGAATAAGAATTCCAGGCATCCTAAAGGATTATGGGTTCTTTTCGGAACAGAAATGTGGGAGCGTTTCAACTTTTATGGGATGAGAGCACTTTTGACGCTCTTCATGGTAAATTCCTTATTAATAAAAGAAGCTGATGCGGCGATCATCTATGGTGGATTTCTAGCTTTATGTTATTTAACACCTCTTTTAGGAGGGTTTATTGCTGATAAGTATATTGGAAACAGATTTGCGATCATCATTGGAGGATCATTAATGGCTATTGGCCAGTTCTTATTATTTATCAGTGCTTCAACTTTCTCAGCAGACATTGGAAGTGCTAAACTGATCATGTGGCTGGCATTATTCGTTATTATTTTTGGTAACGGATTCTTCAAACCTAATATTTCCTCAATGGTAGGAAGTCTTTATCCAAAGCAGGAAAAATCTAAACTGGATTCAGCCTTCACCATTTTCTATATGGGGATCAACATCGGAGCATTCCTTGGTCAGTTTATCTGTCCATACGTAGGAGACGTAAAAGATGCTGCAACAGGAGTAAGAGATATCTTTGCTTTCAAATGGGGATTCTTAGCAGCTTCTATTGCAATGGTAATCGGAACTGTAACATTCTTTATCCTTAAAAACAAATATGTAGTAACTCCGGAAGGAAGACCTATCGGAGGATTACCAAAAAATAATACAAGTGCTGACTTTGAAGAAGGAGAAACACAAACTGCTAAATTCTCAGGTCAGGCTTTAGGAATTACAGGAGGAATATTTGTTGTTTTATTCTTCGTTTTCAGATACCTTCTTGTAGGTGAATTTGGATTCAATTCCGTTGAAATGGGACAACTGATCAAAGGAATCATCTATCCATTTATCTATTCAGCGGGTATTGCTCTTGCTTTCTTAATTATGTCTTCTGCAGAAAATAAGATAGAAAGACAAAGAATCTGGGTAATCTATATTGTATCATTCTTTATTATTTTCTTCTGGGCTGCATTTGAACAGGCAGGATCTTCATTAACATTTATTGCGGATAACCAAACAGACAGAAACATTTTCGGATGGAATATGCCTCCTTCAATGGTTCAGATCTTTAACGGAATTTTCGTAGTTCTTTTGGCTGTTCCTTTCAGTTTGTGCTGGGATAAACTAAGAGCAAAAGGAAAAGAGCCGGTATCTCCGTTCAAACAAGCAATGGGACTGGCATTGATCGCTCTTTCTTATTTCATTATTGCACACAATGTAAAAGATCTTGGAAACTCAGGATTATTAGCAATCAAATGGTTAATGTTATTATATTTCATCCAGACTTGTGGTGAGCTTTGTCTTTCTCCAATTGGTTTATCATTGGTTGGTAAGCTTGCTCCAAAAAGATTTGCTTCATTATTATATGGTGTTTTCTTCATTTCTAACGCTGCTGGTTATGCATTAGCTGGTTCATTAGGAGCACTTATCCCTGCAACAGGTGATAAATTCAAGAAAGCAGAAGAAATAGGAGTAAATCTTCAGGATGTATTAGATAAAAAAGTAACCTTAACTGCAGATCAGGTAGCTGCTTTTGATAAAGCTCAGCTTCCGTTACACAACCCTACTTTTGTAGGATTTGAAATTCACAACCTATTTGAATTCTTCATGGTATTCGTAGTACTTTGTGGTATTGCTTCTGTAATCTTAGGTTTAATTTCACCTATCTTAAAGAAAATGATGCACGGTGTAAACTAATTGTATCAACAAAATATAATAAAACCTCTGCTAAGTCAGAGGTTTTTTTTATTTTCGTATGATGGAAATTTCCGAAGATTTTTTATTCCAATCCGTAAAGGAGATCATTAAGCAGTCGCGCGAAAAAGTTTTTCGGATAGCGAATTCTACTTTACTGCTCACCTACTGGCAAATCGGAAAACTTATTGTGGAAGATGAGCAACAAGGAAAAGAACGTGCAGAATACGGAAAATATACGCTCAAAAAGCTTTCTCAAAAGCTTACTTTAGAATTTGGAAAAGGGTTTGATGAAAGTAACTTAAGAAATATGCGCTCTTTTTATCATGCATTTCCAATATGTGACGCACTGCGTCACGAATTGAGCTGGACCCACTATAGACTATTGATAAGGTTGGACAATAGTGATAAGATGAATTATTATATCAATGAATCTGTTCAAAATAACTGGAACTACAGAGATCTAAAAAGACAAATCAATTCTCTTGCCTATGAACGGGTTTTAGAACATAAAAAGTCTTCCACAGACAGCATCCACAGTGTTTTAAAAGATCCTTATATTTTTGAATTCCTGGGTTTAAAAGCTGATGAACAATTTTCTGAAAAAGAAATTGAAACAGCCATTATTGATCATATTCAAAAATTCTTACTGGAATTTGGAAAGGGATTCGCTTTTGTAGCAAGACAGCAACATATTTCAACTGATACGTCGGACTTCTATATTGATCTTGTCTTTTATAACTACATATTAAAGTGTTTTGTTATCATCGATCTAAAAACCGAAGAACTTTCCCATCAGGATATTGGACAGATTGATATGTATGTAAGAATGTATGATGATTTGAAACGTGGTGAAGGTGATAACCCCACCATCGGAATTCTACTATGCTCAGAAAAGGATGAGACCATTGTAAAATACTCCGTCCTAAATGATAAAAACAATTTATTTGCCAGCAAATACCTGCTGTACCTCCCAAAAGAAGAAGAATTAAAACAAATTATTGACCAGGACAGAATCCGTTTTGAACTGGATCAGAAAGATAAAAACCCTTAATTAGAACTTAATCATATATCATTATGAGCTTAACTTTAGATGAAATACAAAATTTCAAAGGAAAATATCCCAGACAGATCTGGAGCCTTTTTTTCTCTGAAATGTGGGAACGTTTCTGTTTCTACGGAATGCGTGGAATGCTTACTTTTTTTATAGTAAATGTTCTATTTGAAAATTCTCACTTAAAAATTGCAGAAAAAAATGAAATTGCCAATCTCCAATATGCAGCAATTCAAGCATTTGTTTATGCATTTACTTTTTTAGGAGGAATATTTGCAGATAAAATTCTCGGTTTTAGGAAGTCTCTATTTTGGGGAGGCATTTTAATGATTGCTGGGAGTATTATCTTATCAATTAATCCACATGAATATTTCTTCCTTGGAATATCTTTTACTGTAGTAGGAACTGGTTTTTTTAAACCAAACATTTCAACAATGGTTGGCTATTTATACAAACCAAATGATGAAAGAAGAGACGCCGGTTTTTCATTATTTTATGCTGGGATCAATTTGGGAGCACTTATTGGAGGTTATGTATGTATTACAATTGGTAAAGGAGAAATGCTTTCGAATTATATTCCAGAACACTTAAGATGGAATATTGCGTTCAGTCTCGCGGCCTTTGTAATGGTAATTAGTTTAATTAATTTTGTATTTACACAACGTAGACTTGGAACAATAGGATTACAACCAGGCCACCCAATGTCCGACAATCCAGAAGCTAAGATTAGCAAATGGAAAGAGTATGCTGTTTATATCGGAACTTTTGCTTTGATTCCAATTATTCAAATAATGGTTCATAAAACAGAATATACAGATTACTTCATGTATATCATTGGGCCTCTTACCTTAGTTTATCTATTCTATGAAATGACGAAGGTAACACCGTCTGAACGAAAAAAACTTCTGGCAGCTTTAATTTTTATACTTTTTTCAATTTTATTTTGGGGAATTTATGAACAAAGTGGTGGATCTTTAAGTATTTTCGCAGCAAATAATCTTAATAAAGATTTATTCGGACTAGATTCAAATGGTGTTAATAATTCAGGAGGTGCTTTTTTCATCATATTTCTTGCTCCAATATTTGGTTTATTATGGCTTTGGCTTGGAAAGAAAAAAATTGAACCTAATACAATAATCAAATTTGGGCTTGGCTTTCTATTCTTAGGATTAGGTTACTATGTCCTTTTTGCTACAAAATTTTTCGCAAATCTACAAGGAATTACTTCGCTAAATATATTTACTATTGCACTTCTTGTTATTACATTTGGAGAACTTTGCTTATCCCCAATTGGTCTTTCAATCATGACCAAACTTTCTACAAAAAACCTACAAGGAATGATGATGGGAATGTGGTTCTTAGCTTCAGCATATGGACAATATGTCGCAGGACAAATAGGAGCCGGAATGGCTAAAGTAAAAGACGGCTCAACAAACTATGATGCTTTAGTCACTTATACTGATGGATATAAACAATTGGGTTTATACGCGGTAATTGCCGGAGTGGTATTAATTTTGATATCTCCGTACGTGAAAAAATTAATGCAAGATGTAAAATAAAAAATAAGTAATTATGCTTATTTTTACCCAAATATCACAATATGAAGAAAATTTTAAGCATAATACTCTTCCTTTTATTAAATTTCAGTTTTGCCCAGGTAAAGTGGATGACCATTGATGAAGCCTTAAAAGCACAAAAGGAAAATCCTAAAAAAATACTGATTGATTTTTATGCAGACTGGTGCGGCCCATGCAAAATCATGGATAAAAAAACCTACGGACATCCTGTGATTGCGCAGAACCTGAACGAGAATTATTATCCTGTAAAGTTTAATGCGGAAGAAAAAAAGAGTATTGAGATCTTTGGAAGAACATTTTCAAATCCTGATACCGAGCATAGAAAAGGAAAAAATTCACTGCATGAGTTTACTCAGTATATGAATGTAGGTGCTGTCCCAAGTACCGTTTTTCTGGATGAGCATGGAGATCCTATCACCATTCTTCAGGGAGAATTATCTGCCAAAGAGCTGGAACCCTATCTGGAACTGATCTCAAAAGATTTGTTCAAAAAGATCAAAACCAGAGAACAATGGGAAGATTACCAGAAAAAGTTCAAATCTAAAATTAAAGATTAATCCAGACATCCCGATTTTCGGATTTAATTCTAAAAATTCACCATACAGACTTCCGATTTTTTGGAAGTCTTTTTAATTTTACCGAAATTCGGGTCTTTATTTCTTTTGTCAAAAAATAAGGATCAAAAAATTCAAAAACCCGCATCCTGAAATCTGAAAATGAATCTCGAAACCTCTATAGAATACGTAAAAGGAATAGGTCCGGAAAGAGCAAAACTCATTAAAAGTGTATTGGGCCTGACTACTGTTGAAGATATGCTGAACTTCTATCCTATCCGCTATCTGGATAAAAGTAAAATTTATACCGTTTCTCAGCTTCAGGAAGAAAGCAGCCAGGAAATACAATTGAGAGGAAGAATTACTCATGTTCAGGAAATCCAGACCGGGAAGACTAAAAGATTATCTGCGAAATTCAATGATGAAACAGGCAGTATGGATCTGGTATGGTTCCAGTATTCAAAATGGCTGAAAGAGCAGCTTCCTATTAACAGGGAGGTTTATATTTTTGGAAAGATTAATGTTTTCAACCGCCAGTTTTCTATGCCGCATCCGGAAATAGAAGCTGAGGAAAATAAAGAAGGAGATACAAGACTCAAACCTATTTATCCGAGTTCAGAAAAACTGACTAAAAGAGGATTAAGCCAAAAGTTTTTCCAGAATGCACTGAGAAATATCTGCAAAGAAATTCCGAATCTTATTGAAGAGAATTTTCCGGAATATCTGATGAAAACCTTTAAATTCATGTCCAGACAGCACGCTTTTCTGAATGTTCATTTTCCAAAAGATAAAGAGCATTTTGATAAGGCGGATTACAGGTTGAAATTTGAAGAGTCATTCTTTTTTCAGTTAGGATATGGCCTAAAAAAGCTTCACCATAAAACTCAGGCTTATGGTAACCCTTTCCCTGTTATTGGGGATCATTTTAATGATTTCTACGAAAACCACCTTCCTTTTGAACTTACGAATGCTCAGAAAAGAGTACTCAAGGAAATCCGTATTGATATGAAAAGGCCGATTCAGATGAACAGGCTTTTACAGGGTGATGTAGGATCAGGGAAAACGATGGTGGCCCTGTTAACCATGCTTATTGCTATGGACAACGGTTTTCAGAGCTGTCTGATGGCTCCCACGGAAATTCTTGCCCAGCAGCATTATAACGGGATCAAAGAACTGCTAGAAAAAACCGGAATCAATATCCGCATTCTTACCGGCTCCAGCAAAGCAGCAGAAAGGAGAATTATCCATGAAGAACTGGAAAATGGTACGCTTTCAATTTTGGTGGGGACTCATGCCGTTTTAGAGGATAAGGTTAAATTTAAAAATCTCGGCTTGGCAATTATTGATGAGCAGCATAGATTCGGAGTGGCCCAGCGTGCTAAACTTTGGGCCAAAAATAAAATCCCGCCTCATATTCTGGTGATGACCGCTACTCCTATTCCAAGGACTCTGGCAATGAGTTTTTATTCAGATCTGGATGTTTCCGTAATTGATGAAATGCCTGTGGGAAGAAAGCCTATCATTACTGCTCACAGACGTGAAAAAGACAGACTGTATGTTTATAATTTCTGTAAAGATGAAATTAAGAAAGGCCGGCAGGTCTATTTTGTATATCCACTTATTGAGGAATCTGAAACTTTAGATTACAAAAATCTGGTGGAAGGTTTGGAACATGTTATGGATTATTTCTCAGAATACAATGTGACCATGCTTCATGGGAAGATGAAACCTGATGAAAAAGACGCGGCAATGGCTTATTTCGCTTCGGGGAAAGCTGAAATTATGGTGGCAACTACAGTCATTGAAGTGGGAGTAAATGTCCCCAATGCTTCTGTAATGGTCATTGAAAGCTCAGAGAGATTCGGGCTTTCACAGCTTCATCAGCTGAGAGGGCGCGTAGGAAGAGGTGCTGAACAGAGTTACTGCATCCTGATGACTTCAGATAAATTGTCTAAGGAAAGCAGAACACGTATTAGGACAATGACCGAAACCAATGACGGCTTTAAAATTTCTGAAGTGGATATGCAGCTTCGCGGTCCGGGAGATATTCTGGGTACCCAGCAAAGTGGTGTGGTAGATTTTAAGAGATTGGACCTGATTAATGATTCGGTGATTATTAAAACAACAAAAAATACGGTAGAAAAAATTCTGGAAGCCGATCCAATGCTGTCCAGACCTGATAATCTGATTATTAAAAACTATTATATCAGATACTACAAAGGAAAAAATAAATGGAGTAAAATTTCATAAAAAAACCGCAGAAAATACTTCCTGCGGCCCCCTTATAAAACTGTTATTTAGAAGAAATTACTTTTTGGTATATCCAAAAAATTCATTTTAATAGTTAAGGCTTAATATTTTGTGATGTGGTGTGAAAATATCTATATAACAATATTATTTGATAAGCTAAAACCTTAACTATTAAAACAAATTATGAAAAACAAAATGAATTATTTTTTTCCAACTTGCTTATTATAAAAACTAACTGAGTTTCGGTGGAGATGAGGGAATGAAACGAATAAAAATATCTCCAACTACTTTTGAGTTTTCATGATTGTACCGTTTTGTTTAAAGATCTTCTGTGCTTTAAAATTGGAAAAATTAATATAATTCATTTTGTTAACTAACATCGTGATTTATATAATTTTGTTTTTTAGAAACAATTACTTCTCATTCATCCGTATCTTCTACTATATAATGAAATTTGTGTCTCAGATTACTTTTACAAATGTCAGTATATTAATTCAGATCCTTTTTATATTATTTTAAGTATTAGTTATAAAATTTTCACTTATTTGTGAATAGTATGCATCAAATACGATTAATATTTTCTTAATATGAAATTAACAAATCCTTTATTCATCAAACTTTCAGAATAAAATGATCTTTATTCAATCCTGAAGTATGATACTGCCAATTAATTGTTATAATATCTGTAAGCACCTTTTTCAGACGCTCAAAAGACTCAGGTTTTTTCATGAAAATATTGGCTCCTTTTACAAAAATATCTTCAATTTCATTTTCCGGAATGGGTTCCGAAAAAATGGCGGTTACCATATTATTGAATTTTGGATTTGCTTCAATCTCTTCCAGGCATTCCATACTGTCTTTTCCAGGGATAGTATATTTTATGAAAACAATTTCCGGAACTACGGCATCATCATTATTCAGATATAGCATCATATCTTTTCCGTTACTGAAGCATTGAACTTTTATAGAGATTTTCAACTCTTTCAAAATATTTTTAAAGAAAATCAAGGTATTTTCATCGTTATCTGCTACTATTACGTTCAGAAATTCTTTATTCATACTGCATTTTAGGGTTTATTGCCGTGCTTTGAGCTCTTCTCCTTTTTCCAATGATCTTTTGAAACTGGGAAGGAGTGATTCCTGTCGTATTTTTAAACTGGGTACTCAAATGCGCCACACTGGAGTAATTCAGCTTATGGGCTATTTCTGTAAGGCTTTGTTTGTTTCTTATGATCAGGGCTTTCGCATGTTCTATCTTTTGCAGAATAATAAAATTCTCAATAGATGTATAAGCAACTTCGGAAAATAGGTTGGAAAGATATCCATAGCTGTGATTTAGCTTCTCAGAAATATAGATGGATGCTTTTACCGGTATGATCTCATCAGAAAAGACCAGTTCTACGATAGCATCTTTTATTTTCTGTACCAACGCAGTCTTCTGACTTTATATGATTTCTATACCATAATCTTCAAGGTTTTGCTTAAAAAGACTGTGCTGTTCTTGGGTAAGAGGCTCATAAAATTCCACTTCACCGAAGTTCAGCAACCTGTACTTCAGCCCGTGTTCTTTAAGTTTTTCGTCCAATACCTTCTTGCAAAGGGCATTGAAATCAAATTTAACATACATTTTCATCCTAGTATATATAAGCCTGTTTTATTTAGTAAATATAACAATTTATTTCATTTAAAAGTGAAATAGGTGTAAATTTTTAATATTTGCCATATAGACGCAAAAACTCCTGTATTTGAGAATACAGGAATTTAAACACTAAGGATGAAAAAAATATACTGATAAAAAGCTGTGTCAGCTCAAAACCAAGCATATGAATGTATTGTTATAAGTGATTTGGTTCTGAAGCAAAGATCATTCAAAATAAGAAATCACTTGTTATAGAATTACAGGTTAAAGTTACAAAATTTTAAGTCAATTAGAAGTGAATTAGAAATTCCATCATGTAATCATCCATCACAAATCCGTTCCCGATATCGAAAACACCTTCCCCATAAACCCTGTATCCTTGGGACTCATAGAAATTTCGGGCAGAATTATTTTTATTCACATTCAAAATAATTCTTTCATTTCCGTTCTCAGAAACTTTTTCGTGCAGAAACTGAAGCGCTTTTTTTCCGAACCCCTTTCCTTTACTCTCAGGAACCAGATAAATACGGTGCAACTTAGTAGTTTTGTCTTCATAATGATGCTCATATCCTATAAAACCTTCGTAAGAATCATTATTTTCATCCTGAATGAGGTAATAGTGGTAATGAGGATTCTGAAGATGCTTCAGAATTTCTGTTTCTGAGTACATTTCGGAAAGCATAAATTCCATCTGTTCTTTTGAAAGAATGTCTGCATAGGCATTTCCCCATGATCTTCGTGCCAGATCCTGAATTAAAGAGATATCTACAGCTACTGCCTGTCTTAATTTCATGATTTATTATATTATGATGGTTAAAAAAAGTGAAAAGCCTAAACTTTTCACCCTTTATATTTTTCAATAATGAACCGCCAAATTTTAAGTAATCTTAAAATTCAATTCATTATTAAATGGTTGCCATTTCAGCTTTAATTTTTGCATGAAGACCTTCTGATGCTTTTACCAAAGGAAGTCTCAGATAGTTTTTAATGATTCCTTTTTCTGCAAGAATTACTTTAATACCGCAAGGGTTTCCTTCAGCAAAAATCAAACGGGTAATATCTACCAGCCTATTGTGAATTGCGTAAGCTTCTTTTACTTTCCCTTCAAAAGCTAGCTGTACCATGGTAGAGAATTCTTTAGGATATGCCTGCCCAATAACGGAAATCACACCATCTCCTCCTGCTAATGTTACAGGCAATGTATATTCATCATCTCCGGAAACCAATGAAAAGCCTTCAGGTTTCTTTCTCAGAATATCAAAATACTGTAAAATATTGGGTGCAGCTTCCTTAATCAGGAATAAATTTGGAAATTCTTTTGCAAGACGAAGGGTAGTCTCTGCTTCTACATTCTGCCCTGTTCTTGAAGGAACATTATAAATAATAATATTCTTCCCTGTGGAAGCTAAAGCTTTATAGTGCTGATAAAGACCTTCCTGGTTCGGTTTATTGTAATAAGGAGATACTGAAAGTACTGCTTCAAATGCAGAAAGATCTGCTTCTTCAATCTGTTTCTTAACGTCAAGAGTATCGTTGCCGCCAATTCCCAAAACTAAAGGAAGACGTTTATTATTCACCTTAATGATATGCTCAATTACCTGTTTCTTCTCCTCTGCAGAAAGCGTTGCGGCCTCTGCCGTAGTTCCCAATACTACTAAATAATTGGTTCCGTTTTCGATATTGTATTCAACAAGTTTTGTTAAACTGTCGAAGTCAACGGATAAATCTTCATTAAAGGGTGTTACCAATGCAACACCTACTCCTTTTAAAATGCTCATCTGTTAGAATTATTTTTGCCAAATTTAATCATTTACAGTAAGAATTTGTAATAAATAATAATGTTTTATTATACATATAGTTATATTTGCATATACTAAAAGATATTATGAAAAATAAATTCTTGTTAATAGGAATTGCCCTGGCAGCCCTTACAGCATGCAAAACAGCTTCTACGCTGCAACTTGCAGATGTAAAGAGCCAGAAAAATATTTCTGTTAATAATGAGCTAAAAAATGATGAGGAGTTTGTAAAGTTTATTGAGCCTTATAAGCAAAAACTGGATAAAGAAATGAACCAGAAGATCTCTCACACGAATGAGGATCTTACAAAGCAGGGCGATAACAGCAATCTGGGCAATCTTTTAGCTGACTACACGTTTGAAGGAGGTAATGAATGGATAAAAACTCACCTTAAGCAAAATGTAGATGCTGCATTGATCAATATCGGAGGAATCCGCACCACGATCGGAAAGGGGGATATTTTACTGAAAAATGTATTTGAAGTAATGCCTTTTGAAAATGAAGTGGTGATTGTAAAAATGAAAGGAGCAGATTTACAGGGCCTTTTTGAGTATTATGCAAAAACGCAGGTCAACAATCCTGTTTCTCATTTATATATTGAGACCAATAACGGACAGGTAATCAAATCCCTGATCAACGGGAAAACAGTAGATCCGGCTAAAGATTATTATATTGCCACTTCAGACTATCTTGCACTGGGTGGAGACAATATGAAATTCTTTGCCAAAGGAGAATCTATCTCAACAGGAATTAAAATGAGAGATCTGTTTATCGATTATTTTAAGAAAGCTCCTGAAGTTGTGGTAAATTCAGATGTTCGTTTAAATTTTATCGGGAAGAAGTAATGGATAGAAAAAGTTTTTTAAAAGCAATAGGAGGCGGATCTTTGGCAATGGCTTTAGCTCCCAATATGATGATGGCGGAAGAATTGAAAATTCTTGACTTAAAATCCGCAAATAAACTGACGATCCTTCATACCAATGACCAGCATAGCAGAATAGAACCTTTCGATGCAAGCTATACAAGAAATCCTAACCAGGGAGGTTTTGCAAGAAGAGCGAGCTTAATTCAGCAGATCAGAAATCAGGAAAGCAATGTACTGCTTCTGGATTCGGGAGATATTTTCCAGGGAACTCCTTATTTCAACTTCTTCGGAGGAGAACTGGAGTTTAAATTAATGTCCATGATGAAATATGATGCCTCTACCATGGGAAATCATGATTTTGATAATGGTCTTGATGGATTTTTAAAAGTACTTCCCAATGCGAAGTTTCCTTTTATCTGTTCCAATTATGATTTTAAAAATACGATTCTTGACGGGAAAACTTCTCCGTATAAGATCTTCAACAAGAATGGAATCAAAGTAGGAATTTTCGGAGTGGGAATTCAACTGGATGGCCTTGTAGGTAAAAAACAGTATGGGGAAACCGTTTATTCCAATCCGATTGATGTAGCACAGCATTATTCTAATTACCTGAAAAAAGAGCAGAAATGTGATCTGGTGATTTGTCTTTCACACATCGGTTACGATTATAAAGATGAACCCAATAAAATAAGTGACAAAATTTTAGCGGCCAATACAGAGAATATTGATATTATCCTGGGAGGCCATACTCACACCTTTTTACCGGAACCTCAATCTTATACCAACAGACAGGGCAAAAACGTCCTTGTTAATCAGGTAGGATGGGCAGGTCTTCTTTTGGGTAGAATAGATTTTTATTTTGATACAAACAAAAACGTACAGCATATTTCCTGGAACAATCAGGCAATAGACAGCAGCATAGCATAACCGCATAATATGAAAAAACTCTCTATAATTTCTCTTGGTATTTTAGCATCCCTGCAGTTTACAAAAGCGCAGGTCATTTCATCAAAAAAATGGGCAGATTTATTTTCCTATAACAAAGTCTTGGCTATGAAGGAAGACAATGGGAAAATCATTGCAGCCACAGAAAACGGAATTTTCTATTATACAATATCAACAGGAGAAATTACGAAGTTGTCCAAGGCCAACGGTCTGCATAATATCGGAATCACAGCTTTCGATTATAACCCACAGACTAAAACAGGACTTATTGGGTATGAAAACGGTTCTATGGATGTTATCACTCCACAGGAAATCAAATATATTGTTGATATTCCTATTGCTACCGGCTATAACGGAAATAAAAAAATCAATCATATTTCTATCACCGGAAATCAGGCTGTCATTTCTGTAGGCTATGGACTTTCCATATTTAATCTGAATAATAAAGAATTCGGAGATTCAGCGTTTTTCCTGACTGGCGGAGTTTATGAAGCAAGTAATGAAGCGACCATATTCGGGAATAAAGTATATTCGGTAACCAATACAGGATTAAAGAGCCATCAGATGAATACTACCTTCCCGGTATATTCTACATGGACAACGGAAGCTCCCGGAGCATTCAAACATATAGATTCAGAATCTGAACTGGTATATTCATCAGCTACAGCGGCCTATTTTTATAACAATGGTACTCCTACCCAGCTTCCTACGAACTTTGATAATATCCATGATATTGTTGTTACCTCTAATAATATTATAGTTACTGACAACAGAGTGTATACCTACGGCATAAATGGTGTATCACAAAATGCGGTAAGTCTTGGAGAGGAATGCAACACTGCTATAACAGCTGCGGGAAAAATCTTTGGAGGGACCTTATTATCTGGGATCAAGGACGAAAGTAACAATACTTTTAAACCATCGGGCCCTTACTACAATTTTGCCTATAATATTAATCTTTTCGATAATAATCAACTCCTGGTTTCCTCTGGTGCCAGAGCAAATAATTACAACCACCCGTCTATTATTCCGCAAGAACCAGGGTTTTATTATTTCAACGGTACGGACTGGATTTATCCTTCTTTTTTCAACAAAAGTAATCCAAATCGTCCGGTCTTTGTCAACGTATTGGATGCTATTATAAGCCCTTATAACAGTAATGAAGTTCTCTTTACTAATTATACAATGTTGTCTCACGGAGTATATAGAATGAAATATAATGCCACAAGCAAAGATTTTGAGCTGGTAAAGTATTATAATCTCGGTGCACAGCCTTACTACAGACGCCCGGTAGGATTGACTACAGATACTCAGAACAATCTTTTTGTTTCTTTCGGATTTAATGACGGAAACCCTTCCATGGGAATCTATGATAAAGCCGCTGATGATTTTATCATCAAGAAAATTGTTCTTGCCAGTGATGGTATACAAAAGGCCGTTTTCCATGAAAATATGCTATGGACTCCACTGCCGAGATCTAATAACTTTTGGGTATATGACTATAAAAATGCGACCAATCTTTCCGATGATACAGATTATATCCTGGGTTCTGCCAATGGATTTAACAGTTCAGGAGGAATCTTATCTGTAGCTTTTGATAAGTCCGGAGATGCATGGATCGGTACAGATGCAGGTTTAAGGATTATGCCTAACGCTGCGTCTGAAATAAAAAATCCACAGCCGGAAGTAGAACCAATAGTCATAGAACAAAATGGGTTGGGTGAAGAGCTTTTCAGAGAATCAGCAATTCTTCAGATTGCAGTAGACGAAGGAAATTATAAGTGGGTATCCATTGATGGTGGTGGTGTATATTACCTTTCTGCTGACGGCCAGAAAACAATAAAACATTTTACTAAAGAAAATTCACCTCTTCCTACAAACAGCGTTACAGATATAAAGGTTGATAAGAAAACCGGAAAAGTATATTTTGTAACGTATAATGGTATTGTAACCTACCAGGGTGATGTTGCTGATGTAACTTCCAATTTCGGTGATGTTGTGGTATATCCTAACCCTGTTGTATATTCTAATTTTAAAGGAAAAGTCACCCTAAAAGGTCTTGCAGAAAAAACGAATATAAGAATTGTAGATGCAGCAGGAAATGTTGTACACTCTGCAGTGGCAAGAGGAGGTTATTATGAATGGGATCTTAATAATCAGAAAGGAGTAAGAGTAGCATCAGGAATGTATTTTGTTCTGATGACCAATGAAGATGGGTCTGATAAAGCTACAGCCAAAATAGGAGTAGTCAATTAATTAATGAATTCACAAAACGGTTTTTTACTTTCGTTTATAAAATATGGGGAAAATGATGCTGTATTGCATTGTTTTACTGAAGAAGAGGGTTTCCAAAGCTATTTTCTAAAAGGAATTTATGCTAAAAAGAACAAAAAGAAGGCCCTGCTGCAGCCACTGAGCCAGCTGAATTTTTCAATACTTCCGCTCCGTGGCAATGGCATACCAACTGTTTCAAAGTTTGAACTGGTAAAAAATAATGACATTTATACAGATATAAAAGTCAATACCGTTATTTTCTTTATTTCAGATTTTCTGAGCCACATCCTTAAGTATGAGGATAAAAATATTCCTATTTATGTCAGTATAAATCATTTTATCAATGAACTGACAAAAAGAAATTATCAGGCACACCTGCTCTTTTTACTGGCTGTTTTAAAAATTCAGGGGGTGGCTCCGCTGTTGGGTGACGGTAAGTTTTTAGATCCGGAAACCGGAACTTTTTCCCAGGGAATCTGTCATCAGCAATTCAATGAAGAAATTTCTACATTATGGAAAGAAGCACTTTGTGCTGAAAATCTGTATGCTACAAAAATCCATTCCTCATTAAGAAAAGACTTTCTGGACAGCCTTCTGATATATTATCATTATCATATCACAGACTTCAAAACGCCTGCTTCATTGGAAATCATCCAGCAGATATTTGAGTAGTCCGGTTTCTGATGGGTAGAACTGTTTTATGATTCTTTTGTTTTTTCAATATCTTCAGGCATTTCAGTTTCAGATTCTGCAATTTCTTTTTTGGAGAATCTTGGCTGCAGGATCTTGGCAATAAGTCCCGTCCAGCCTGTCTGATGGGAAGCTCCTACTCCACGGCCGTTGTCCCCATGAAAATATTCGTAGAACAGGATATAATCTTTAAAGTCCGGATCGGTCTGAAATCTTTCATACTGCCCGTGGACAGGTCTTTTTCCATTTTCATCCTTTAAAAAAATCTTTGCAAGCCTCTTGTTTAAAGCATCTGCTATCTGATCAAGGTTTAAATAGTTTCCGCTTCCTGTAGGGTATTCCACCAAGAAATCGGGGCTGTAGTAAAAGAAAAAGCGCTGAAGGATATCGATAATCAGAAAATTAATAGGAAACCACACCGGACCGCGCCAGTTGCTGTTCCCACCGAACAGTCCGCTGTCACTTTCTGCGGGAGTATATTTCACACTATAATCCGTTTCATTCAGCGTTAAAGTATAGGGATTATTTTCATATTCTTTTGATAGCGCTCTTACTCCATAATCACTTAAAAATTCATCCGGATTCAACATTCTGTTTAATAATCTTTTCAGACGGTGTCCGCGGAGCAAAGACAAAAGGTGTTTGGAATCCTGGCCTTTCACTTCCCATCTTGAAACCAGAGAAGCCAGTTCCGGTTTATTATCCAGTACCCATTTCATTCTCTTCTTAAAATTGGGAAGATTTTCAATCATTTCATCATCTATAACCTCAACGGCAAACATCGGGATCAATCCTACAATGGTCCTTAATCTTAAATACATATGCGTTCCGTCATTAGAAGCTATGGCATCATAGAAAAACTCATCTTTTTCGTCCCATAAACTGAATTCTTCATCGCCCATATTATCCAGTGAATTCGCAATCGCAAGGAAGTGTTCAAAAAACTTCATCGCCATTTCTTCATACACATTATTGTAAAGTGCCAGCTCCAGAGCAATTCTCATCATATTCAGGGCAAACATGGCCATCCAGCTCGTCCCGTCCGACTGTTCCAGCTGTTCTCCGTTTGGTAAAACAGCATTCCGGTCAAAAACACCGATATTATCAAGTCCTAGGAAACCTCCCTCAAAGATGTTGTTTCCATTGGTATCTTTTTTATTCACCCACCACGTAAAGTTCATCAGCAGTTTCTGGAAAGCACTTTCTAAAAATTCCAGATCGGGTTTGTCATTTAAATATTCATCAATTTTAAATACTCTGAAAACTGCCCAGGCATGTACCGGCGGATTCACATCACTAAGGTTCCATTCGTAGGCAGGAAGCTGTCCGTTGGGATGCATATACCATTCAAACAGGAAAAGTTTCAGCTGATGTTTTGCAAAATCAGGATCTATTAATGAAAAGCTGATGGTATGAAATGCCAGATCCCATGTGGCATACCAAGGGTATTCCCATTTATCCGGCATGGAAATAATATGTTCGTTATTTAGATGCTTCCATTCGTAATTTCTTATTTTTTCCCGCGACTTTGGAGGAGGCATTTCAGCCGGATCACCTTTCAGCCATTTTTCAACGTTGTAGTGGTAAAACATTTTGTTCCACAGCATCCCTGCAAAAGCCTGTCTTTGTACCAGTTTTTCATCCTCCGAAGCAATTCCTTTCTGGATTTCAGTATAAAATTCGTTTGCTTCCTTCTGTCTTTGATTAAAAAGAGCCTCAAAATCACCGAACGGTTCTCGTAAGTCCTTATCCGATATTCTGAATTCAAATACTCTGGACTCCCCGGCTTTGAAATCTTCATCAATAAAAAAAGAAGCTTTGGTTCCAATATTCTTTGGATTCACAGACTGAGAATTGCCCGTCATTACAAAATTATTGATCCCGTCTTTGCAGAATTTTGATTCATTCTGTGACTTGTAAAGTCTTTCATTATTGGTTTCATTGTTACAAAACAGCGTTTTTAAAGATTGCTTTGCATATACATTTTTGATGTCAATATCCTGATGATTTACTTTAATGCGGTCTGCATCTTCAGCATATAATTTAGGTTGATAGTCATCATATCCCCAATTCCAGGTATTCCTGAACCAAACCGTAGGCAATATTACGAGAGAGGCTTCTTTTTCAGATTTGTTGACAATCGTTAATCTGACCAGAATGTCATCCTGACTTTCCTTTGCGTATTCAATAAAAATGTCAAAATATTCATTGTGATCAAAAATTCCGGTATCGATCAGTTCATATTCTGTTTCATCCTTACCTCTTGCCGCATTGGTTTTTACGAGATCTTCATAGGGAAAAGTATTTTGAGGATATTTATACAGCATTTTCATATAAGAATGGGTAGGTGTAGAATCCAGATAATAAAAGTATTCCTTTACATCTTCACCATGATTTCCCTGCCCATTGGTCAATCCAAAGAACCGTTCTTTCACCATTTTATCCTTTTTATTCCAGAATCCGACAGAGAATACAAGCTTCTGAAGATCATCGCAGATTCCGCATATGCCTTCCTCACCCCATCGGTATGTTTTGGCTTCTGCAGTATCATGACTGGTATAATTCCAGGCATCTCCGTTTTCACTGTAATCTTCACGAACGAGCCCCCATTCCCGGTTACTTACATAAGGACCCCATTTTTTCCATGAAACATCTGAAATTCTCTGTTTTTCTGACATAAGCGATAATTATGAGTAATGAATAATAAGCAATGAGTCATATTTGATCTCGTTTAAAACTATGAGAACAACCTCAAAACTATAAACTATAAACTATAAACCTTGAACTTTTTAACCTCCCGTAGAAAAACTCTCAAACGTAGTCATTCCACCATCAACGAAAATGCTGGTTCCTGTAATATAATCAGCGAGATCACTGGCCAGGAAAGCGGCTAAATTTCCGATATCCTGCGGCTGTCCGATTCTGTTATAAGGAATAAGGGTAAGAAGAGAATTGAGTGCTTCAGGAGTATTCCATGCATTCTGATTAATAGGCGTCTGAATCGCTCCCGGACAAATAGAATTGACCCTGATTTTGGCTGCACCATATTCCTGAGCAAGGGTTTGCATCAGCATTCTTATCCCCCCTTTACTGGATGCATAGTTAGCATGCCCAGCCCATGGAATAATTTCGTGTACGGAACTGATATGAATAATCTTTCCGCAAGCAACGGAACGTGAAGGATCTATTCCCCGTCTTAGAAACTCTTTAATGGCTTCCCGGGCACAGAGAAACTGTCCGGTAAGATTAACACCTATGACAGCATTCCATTGGTCTATTGTCATTTCGGTGAATTTTGCATCTTTTTGAATACCTGCATTATTCACCAGAATATCTACGGTTTGAAATTCAGAAACCACATCCTGAAACATTTTGACCACCTGATCTTCTTTGGAGACATCACATGCATAGGTTATTCCTTTTCCTCCAGCATCAGTAATTTCTTTCAAAACAGCTTTAGCTTCTTCTGCAGATCTTTCCGAAGAATGGTTAACGACGACTGTCGCTCCTGCTGCTGCTAATGATTTTGCAATTCCTGAACCTATTCCGCTGGAGGCACCTGTAACCACAGCTACCTGATTTTGAAGTGATATTTCCATGTTTTGTAATTTGATGTTACTCAAAGTTATGGAAAGATATCAGCAGATAAAAAATTATGATTTTAAAATTTTATTAAAGTTTTTTGTACATCAGATATTGAGGGCCGCTTCTTCCTATTCTGGTTTTACCGTCAAAAATATATCCTGACTGAAGATAAATATGATAAGCGGAATCATTTTTCTGGTTTACTGCCAGTACAATTTCTTTACAATCTCCGAAATGAGTTTTTACAAAATTCCCTACTTCCAGCATTGCTATTTTTCCTATTCCTTTCCCCTGCATCTGAGGATTTACAGATAAAGAACGCAGTAAAACTGATGTTTCATCGTCGGTAAGCTCAAATTTATCTTTCCCGAAATCAAGTACAAAAAAACCTGCAACCTGATCATTTTCAAATATAGTCACCGGAAATGCGTCATCATCATCCCGTTCGCTGATACGTTGCAAAGCCTGTGGAGCTGTCGCAGTAAACTGCATCTGGTTTTCATCCAAAGCGTAGCTGACTCCGGAAAGATCTTCTGGTTTAAAGAATTCTAAATGTATCATAGTCTTAATGATGGTAAATATCTTCATACATTACTCCTGCACGGATTTCTACGGGAAGTTTATTCTCCTCAGGAACGATAGGACAGTTGTAATCATAAGCATTATAAGCACAGAAAGGATGATAAGATTGATTAAAATCAAGCACAATGGTATTTCCTTTCGGAATCTTCAGATCCATATATTTCCCTCCTCCATAGGTTTCTTTTTCATTCGTAGCATCACGGAACGGAAGAAATAGATAGTCTTTGTATTTATCCTGTTGGATTAAGGCCAGACTTTGGTATAAAGTGACTGTATAGGGTTTATCATCCAGCATAAATGTGGCTTTTCCATACTCCTGATACGTTTTTGTCTTTCCTGAAGAAGTAGGAAGCTCAAAGGGTTGTGTATCTTTTGATTTAACAAATTTTGCGGTTACTCTGTATTTGGCGTCAAAAGGAAAGAAAGGGTGTCTTTTAAAATTCTTAAAATTATCTCCTCTTAACGGAGTCTCTTTCGGGTTGAGATATTCAGCGTTGAGTTCTTTCTGAAATTTCTGAACCTCTTTCTCTTCCTTTGAAACTGTTTTCTGGGAAAAAGCCCATAATGGAAGGAGTAAAAAGAGTACTATATATTTTTTCATGTATGTAAAATTATAAGTAAAACTATGAATTTCCGGAACAACAAAAGTTAAAATTCTGATAAAAAAACATAATCTCTTTTAAATACAACATGCACCTTCTGATCTAGCATACTTTTTGGAAAATAAAGCCCATGGACAGAAAAAATTTCATCAGGACCAGTGCATTGGCGATATCAGGTTTCTATTTTCTTCAATCTGAATTATTCCGGGCTGCGGAAAGAAAAAACAGCCGGATAACGGAAAATACAGATGTTCCTATTGTGATCATCGGCAGCGGGTACGGAGGAGCTGTGTCTGCATTACGCCTTTGTGAAGCCGGGAAAAAAGTAGTGATGCTTGAAATGGGTCTTAACTGGGAAAAGGCAGGAATTCCGTTTTCCAATCTACTGAAACCGGGGAAAAGTTCGGCATGGCTGAAAAAGAAAAGCATTGCCCCTTTCATGAATATTTTTTCTTTGACTCCCTTTACCGGGATATTGGACCGTCTGGATTTTGAACATATCAATATCTGGGTAGGAAGAGGCGTTGGCGGAGGTTCTCTGGTGAATGGCGGGATGGCTGTTACTCCTAAAGAAAGTTATTTCAAAGAAATTTTCCCTGATCTTGATGCAGACAAGTTCTACAGTCATTACTTTCCTCTGGTACGGGAAGAGCTCAAAGTAAATGTGATTGACGAGCAGTTTCTGAAAGACTGTCCTTATTATAAATTCACACGCGTAGGTGAAGAAGAAGCTCATAAAGCTGGTTTTAAAACCATGAGAGTTCCGAACGTATATGATTTTAAGTATATGGAAAAAGAGTTCCGGAATGAAGTTCCCCGTTCTGCCCTTAATACCGAGGTAATCTATGGGAACAATTATGGGAAAAACAGTCTGGATAAAACCTATCTCCGAAAAGCACTGGAAACCGGAAATTTAGAAATTCTTGATCTTCACCGTGTCCAGACGATACAGCTTAATGATGATAAAAGCTATACATTAAATGTTCAGCAGATTGATACTTCGGGAATCCTGGTTGCTGACAAAGTTTTCAACTGTAAAAAACTGATTCTTTCCGCAGGAACAATGGGAACTTTACAGCTTCTGCTACAATCTCATGCAGAAAACAATTTCCCTGTTCATGAAAAGATCGGAAAAAAATGGGGAAATAACGGAAATTTTATGACCGGAAGAAACTGGGTAAAACCGTTGTCTGGCGGTACAGGAGCCAAGCAGTCTACTATTCCGGTAGGCGGCATTGACAACTGGGAAGATCCGGAACATCCTTTTTTCACAGAAATTGCCCCTTTACCAATGGGAATGGATGTTGCTACTGCCTTATATCTGCTGATCAACAGAGTTGATAAAAAAGGAGAAGTCACTTACAATAAAACGAGCCAGTCCCTGACTTTGAACTGGGACAAAAGCAATACCGTCAAAATGAAAGAAAATGCCCAATATTTTATCCGGAAAATGAATAAAGCCAATGGCGGAACGAGAAGCCATCTGCTTTTCAATAATGGTTTCGGAGCTGATATCTGTTATCATCCGCTTGGAGGATGTGTTCTGGGTGAAGCTACCAACGAATTTGGAAAATTAAAAAATCATGAAAATCTATATGTTCTGGATGGCTCATTAATTCCCGGAACCATTGGTGTCAATCCTTTTGTGACCATTACTGCCATTGCGGAATACTGTATTGAAAACCTCATCAAGCAGAATGAATTTGTCTGAAATCAAGGCATAGATTGTATTTCTGCAAGATAGTGGCGAACATCATTTTCCAGTTTTACCGGATAGATAAAATGAAGTCTTCCGGCCAAGGAAGTTCCCAGTTCATGTACCAGATCAGCAAAAGCGAACAGCGCTTTCCAGTTTTCTTCAATATCCTTTCCCGAGAAAGTAGCCTCCACTTTATTCCATAATTCGGATGAAAGATATTTTTTGAAAAGTCTTCCGTGCTTATTGGCTGTAATATTATTCCAATCATGATCTGCTCCAATATACCATTCGATCAAAGGAACGATATAATCTGTACGAAGAACATTTTCAGACATAAATTTGGCATAAAAAATATCACCCCGCTTAAGGCATTTTGCTACATAGGTTGTATCCCACCAGAAATCATTGAAAAGCTGTTTAAATTCTTTTTCTGTGGGCTTATGAATCATGACAGACTGATACGTTGGAGGTTTAAGATTTTTTGTCAGATGATCTTTATCTATTAAAACCTGATATCCTACATCCCAATCTTCGGGAAGGGCTTCTTCATTGATTTCTTTAATAAATTCTGACACCTGGTACAGCTTAAAGTCAACTTTTACATGATCTTTGTACAAAACCATTTTCATGGCATGTTTTCCCTCAAAAAGACGGTCATCTTCTTCAATCATGGAAATAGGATCACCAAAAAGCCTGATCCATTCATTTCCTGCTTCATAAGAGGTTCTGTTTTCAAAAACAAGTTCTACATCCAGATCACTTAAATCATCTACGGGAGCATAAGGGTTTACCAATGAACTGGTCAGAAGAACAGCCCGGATATCTGGATTGTTTTCAGCCCAATGAATAATCTGTTTCAGTTTTTCTTCCCGTGCTTTCATCTTATTAGGATTCTGAGATTTTCACCCGATACACATCAGAAGAATTTCTTTTGATTGATTCTACAAAAAAGCCGCCTTCTTCAGGAATTACTTCTTTTAAATCGAAACTTTTACAGCCTTTCGGAAGTCCGGAAAATATCAGGGTAAACCAAAAGTCTTTCATAAAAGGAACCGCTGTCCAATAGGGAGAAATTGAAATATTCTCGGCATGAATCAGTTTGCTTCTATGCTCAGATTGATTATCAAAAAGATAGGTCGAATGCCAGATCCTGATCAGGTTTCCTAAAAATGGGGACGCCGGAAAACAACAGTGTACGATCACCTGTTTCTCCTCTTCCGTTTTCGCCTTAAGAGATTCCAGGATTTCCTTTGCAATAACAGGTTTTACAATTACTTCTTCCACCTTTTAATAAGTACTGAATAATGAGCAATGAATAATACTGCTACTCATTGCTCATTATTAATGTTAATATTCTAATTCTAATTTTTCTTTTGTATAATTCCTCACCTCATTGGTCAGTTCAGGATTTTCAGCCAGTTTTTGTCCGTAGGAAGGAACCATTTCAAGCAATTTCCCTTTCCATTCGCCATGAAGTTTTTCCGGGAAACATTTTTCCAGCACATTCAGCATGGCATATACTGCTGTAGATGCCCCTGGTGAAGCTCCCAGCAGAGAAGCGATAGTCCCGCTCTTGTTCACTACCACTTCGGTTCCGAATTCCAGTTTACCTCCTTCTTTTTCATCTTTTTTGATGACCTGAACTCTCTGGCCGGCTACTTTCAATTCCCAGTCATCTTCTTTGGCGTCTTTAACGAATTCTCTTAAATGCTGCATTCTTTGAGATTTCGTCATAGCAACCTGCTGGATCAGGTATTTCGTCAGAGGAATATTATGCCACCATGCTCCAAAAAGTGATTTCAGGTTTTTGGTATTTACACTTTCAGGAAGGTCAAGATAGCTACCTTCTCTCAGGAATTTGGTGGAGAACCCTGCAAAAGGTCCGAAAAGAAGTGCTTTTTTACCATCAATAATTCTAAGATCAAGGTGTGGAACAGACATTGGCGGTGCATCTACCGTAGCCTGCGTATATACTTTAGCCTGATGTTTTTCCACCAATTCCTGGTTATGGCTTACCAGCCACTGTCCGGAAACCGGAAAACCTCCGTAGCCTTCACTTTCTTTAATATCCGAACTGTCTAATAACGGAAGTGCATATCCTCCGGCACCAATGAAAACAAAGTCTGCTACCACTTCCTGTTTGTGGCTGTTGATTCTGTCTTTCACCTTCATTTCCCACTTCCCATCTTCTCTTGCATCAATATCCTTTACTTCGTGGTATAAGAAAACCTCAACATTGGAATCTTCCAGAAGGTGTCTTCCCATTTTTCTTGTCAGCGTTCCGAAGTTTACATCCGTCCCCATATCCATCTTCGTTGCTGCCATTACTTCAGACTGATTTCTTTTGCTCATTACCAAAGGAATCCATTCTCTCAGCTTCTCATGGTCTGTAGAAAATTCCATTCCTGAGAACAGAACAGATCCAGCCATTTTATCGTGGCGTTTTTTAAGATATTCAGCATCTTTTTCCCCAAATACCAGACTCATATGCGGGCAGGAATTGATAAATTCTTTGGGCTCATGAATATAACCTTTAGTCAACAGGTAGGCCCAGAATTGCTTTGAAATTTCAAACTGTTCTGCAATGCTTTCTGCTTTGGAGATATCAATAGACCCATCTGCTTTTTCCGGGGTATAATTTAGCTCACAAAATGCGGAGTGCCCTGTTCCGGCGTTGTTCCATGCTGCTGTGCTTTCTTTGGCAAATCTTCCGAGTCTTTCAAAGATTGCAATTTCAAGATTTGGATCAAATTCATGAAGCAGCGTTGCTAAAGTGGCGCTCATGATTCCGCCGCCTATCAGTACAACGTCATATTTAGGTTTCGGTGTTCTGCTTGTAAGCGATTGTGACATAATTTTAAATTTTACTTCAAATTTCGGGAAAAGTTTTAAAAACAGGAACGCGTTTAACGATTTTAACACGTTATTTTTTACAGCAAAAATACTTCTTTAGTACACAACAAAAAGCCATGGAAAATTTCAATAAAACATCATTGAAATGATTGATAATATCAGAGCATTATGACCTCCCGGATTATCAGAATGAGCATAAAAAAACTTAAGCATTTAAGTGCTTAAGTTTCTTTTATTTTTATCTTACAAACAAGATTTCAGCAATAAAGCCTTGTTTTTAGTTCAATTTTGCCGTCAGTTTTTTAAACTGTTTTTCAGCATTTTTACCTTCATAAAGGATGGCGTATACCGTATCGATTATCGGAAGCTTAAGATTTTTCTGTTTCGCAGTCCTGTAAATGGAATCCGCTGCATAGTATCCTTCTGCCACCATGTTCATAGACTGAATTGCAGATTTCACTGTATATCCTTTTCCTATAAGGTTTCCAAGGTTTCTGTTTCTGGAAAAAAGTGAATATGCCGTTACTAAAAGGTCTCCCAGATAAGCACTTTCATTCACATCTCTTGGTGCTTCATAGATTGCCTCCAGGAAAGCTTCCATTTCACGGATTGCATTGGAAACAAAAACAGCGGTAAAGTTGTCTCCATACCCTAATCCACTTGCGATTCCAGCTCCTATCGCAAAAATATTTTTAAGAATGGCACTGTATTCATTTCCTAAGATATCTTTACTTGTATGTACCTTAATAAAGTCTGAACTGAAGATTCCTTCAAGTTTTTCAGCCGTTTCATCTTCTACTGCTGCGATGGTAAGGTAAGAAAGTCTTTCCATTGCTACTTCTTCTGCATGGCAGGGCCCTGCAATAACTGCCTGATTTCTAAACCCGATTTTAAATTCATCACGCAGATAATGGGCTACCACATCATTTACTTTAGGTATAATCCCTTTAATTGCAGAGATGAAGATCTTATCTGAATAATCACATGTCATCTTATCCAGTGTATCAGACAGGTAGATAGACGGGGTTGCCAGAACAATAACATCACAAGCAGAAACCAATTCATTGATATCTGTTGTTAATTTTAAGCTTTTCAGATTAAAGTGAGCCGCTGTAAGATAAGTCGGATTGTGCCCACGAAGCTCGATAGCTCCTTTTACAAATTCATTTCTTACGCACCAGTGTACAACTTTACAGTTTTCAACAAGCATTTTTACGATAGCGGTTGCAAAACTTCCGCTCCCTACAACTCCTACAGAAATATCCTTTTTATTCTTTTTTGGATTCGAAGATTCTGAAATAATTTTCTTTTTAGCCATAATTGGAATGTGAACTGCAAAGATATTAAAACAAAGACGTAACGAAGGCTTTGAAACTATGATAAACGCCATTTTCTGAAAAAATTAACACTTCAACACAATTAAACAGCTAATTAACCGTTAAATACAGAAAAAACTGAATTTTAATTAAAAATAACCCACAAAGCTTATTTTTAATTAAATTTGCAGCTTCAAAACCGTTTTAAATTTACTAAGAGAAGAAATATGAAAAAATTTCTAAGCAGCAAGAAGAACGTAAACATTCTCCTGGGAGGACTTTTACTAGTAGTTTTTGCACAAGGTGTCTTCATTGCGAAGCTCTTTTCTGAAAGAGACGATAAAACCTACGAAGTCAATCTTGTAAAAATAAACACTGAAAAAGACAGTGTAGATTATCTAAAAATGAAAACTGATCTTACGCTCGTAGATCAGACAGTGGCCCAACTCAACTCTTTCCTGAAGTCCAAAGACATTACCAACGAAAAACTGATGATGCTCAGCCAGGACAGTATTTCAAATTCTATTTATCTTTCCAAACAGGCAAACCGATACAGCCAATATCTGATGGATCTTCAGAAAAAACTGATGCAGGTTCCATTAGGAATGCCTACAGACGGATATATTTCTTCTAATTTTGGAGTGAGAAAAAATCCGATTCCATTCAAAACTGTTTTCGCTTCGGTAAAAACAAGTGTGGCAGCTGAAGCAAAACCGGCAGTGGCTGCAGCTCCAAAGCCTGAAGTAAAAGCTGAGCCTGTTGAGAAGATTATAGAACTTACAGACAGCTATGGAAATAAAAGAGAAGTGAAAGTAATGGTTACTCCAAAGGCGGCTCCTGTGGCTGCAACCTCTGCTCCTGCCAGTACAAAAGCTGCTACCGGAACTACAATAACCAAAACCGCTGCTGCTGAAAAAAACAATCCACCTGCTGAAGCTGATCAGATGCAGTTCCACAAGGGACTGGACATTGCCGTTGCCTATGGTTCGGATGTTAGAGCCGCAGCTGCCGGAACAATTATTTTTTCCGGACAGAAAGGAGGATATGGAAACTGTGTAATTGTTTCCCACGGAAACGGGCTGGCTACACTGTACGGACACTTGTCTCAACTTATATCTAAGGTAAATGACAAAGTAAAAGTAGGCCAGGTAATTGCAAAATCCGGAAATTCCGGACGTTCTACCGGTCCTCATCTTCACTATGAAGTACACAAAAACAATACTCCGATTAATCCGAAATTGTTTATGAATCTATAAAAAGAAAGGCTGCTCAGTATGAACAGCCTTTTTTATTTTGATATTACCCAGCTTCCGGATACGTTATGCGTATTTTATTCTTTATGGAAATTCAATGTTCAGCATTTTTTTAGTCTTTCTGTCAAATGCTACATTGATAAACGGGAAAACCTTATCTCTTTTGCTTACTTCTCTTATTAAGATCATCTGTCCCAGATTGGGATTATCCAGAAATTCAAATCCCTGAAACTGTATTTCTGTAATCGGTCCTAATTGAGAATCCATTCTTGAAATTGTTTCTTTGACTAATTCTTTTTTAGGCTTAAATTTTGGCTCAAACATTTCAAGAATTCCGTTGTCATCTTTATTAATCAACAATGAGTTGATCTTATTAATTTCCGGGTACAGATCCTTTACTTCCTGCAGTTCTTTTTGAGTGAATGATTTTGTAAAACTTGCCCCGTCAGCTAGAAGTAACTTTGTTTTAATAACATCATATGCTCCGGGTTTTTGATTCTGAAAAACGATAAATGCAATATTGGCAGCATTGGATACTGCTCTTTGAGGCTGATTATTGATGAGCTTACTGTCTTTAATCTGTACTTCAAAAAAATCACCGGATTTTCCATTCAGTGTCTGCACTCCTTTCATCGTTTCAACATAGCCTCCGTAAAACTTAAGAACTTCGTCAACAGATTTTTTATCATCGGATGTTGTCGCCAGTTTACCACAGCTGAACATAGACAACAGTAATAATAAAGGCAAAAATTTAATTGATTTCATTTGGTTATTAATTGATTCTAAAAATTTCATTCATCGATTTTAATCTTTGCTAAACATAGATTTTCAGAAAGATTTTACTCCATAAAGGTATCACCAAATATAATAAAAAAGTACATGTAAAATTTACATGTACTTTTGATTCTTATCATTATTTCAAAATCTTAATAGCTCCTTTCGGATGGGTAAATGTACCATCAGGACCTGCAATATTTGAATACACTATATTTTTATTATAATTCTGAATATGGGTTACGTTGAAGCCCAGATGTGGTTCATGCCAATACACCATAAAAACATTCTTCGCTACTTCTACAGCCGTATATTCTACAGTATCGGTACTGTTTTTTGAATTTCCGGCTGTTCCTGTAAACGTCATTGTTTTGTTATCTTTAAAATCAAGAAGGAATTTCACCGCTCCAAAATCAACTTCCACTTTATTCCCGATTGCCGGATAAGCTGATTTCAGATCCCAGGCCATTTCGCCAAAGAAAACTTTCGCTCCCATTCCCAGCTCATCTTTTCCATGAAGATCAGGATATTTTTTAACCATAAAATCTACAACAGAAGAAGACGTTTTGTTTTCAGTGACTGCCTGTTTATAGTTTTCCAAATAGCTTTTCACAAAATCAAGAGATTTTGGAGTGGTAGAAAGTTCTGCAAAATGAGAAGGAATCACCTGTTCCGGCTTCAATGCTTTCATTGCATCAATCTGTCCTATCCACTGATCAATTGCTTTCACGTTCTGTGTATCTGCCATCCAAAGGTGTGAGCCTACGGAAACCGAAATACCACCCGCAATGGTTTTAATGGAAGGAATCCAAAGAAAACTGTGTGCCGGATCTTCCGGATTTTGTCTGATTTCAATTTTGTTTCCTTCAAGATCAGGAATTGAAACAACTGCTTCAGGAACGATAATTTCTGATGGAGCATCTGCTTTCAACTGTGGTTTCCATACTCCCATTTTATCATCTTTGGAAGCTGATATCAGATAAGCTGTCTGTGCTGTGGAAATAATCTTTGCATTAGGAAAGGCTTTTCTGATGACATCCAGTCCAAAATAAAAATCAGGGTCGCTGTGAGAAATAAAAACTGTTTTCAGGTTTTTTCCTGTGGCTTTTATTTCTTTCACAAGCTGCTCTGCATATTGTTTCTGAAATTGGGCATCCACAAGTATGGCATCTTTATCACCATAAATAATGGTGGAAGTAATAGGGAAAATAGCTTTGGTTCCCGGATTATATACTTTCACTTTGAGGTTTCCGGCAAATATGCTGATACATCCCAGCAACGTCAATAACGACAATAATTTCTTTTGTATCATTTTGTACTTTTATCGATTAATAAGCTGCTGTAAAACGTTCTCTGATATGATTATTCTGCTCCAGCTCATCTACCAAAACTACGGCTACATCTTCTACAGACAGACGGCTTCTTCCGTTTTCATCAAATACGGGAGTTTCTAATGATGTTCTGTATTTTCCGGTTCTTTCTCCTACATTGGCCTGATTCATTTCTATAGCAGGGCTGAAGAATGTCCAATCTAAGGTATTATTCTCTTTGATTTTGTTTAAATAATCTCTCGCTGCTGTTGCACCCGGCTTATAAGCTTCAGGGAAATCGGGAGTATCTACGATTTGTACATTATCCGGAGTGTAAAGGCTTCCTGCTCCTCCTACTACGATCAGTCTTTTTACTCCTGATTGCTCTACTGCTTTCTGGATATTCTCAGAACCATTCAAAAAATCGTTGTAAAGATTAGGATTCGTCCATCCTGCGTTGAAGGTACTGATTACAGCATCGCTTCCTTTCAATGCTTCAGCCAGCTCATTTACGTTGTTTACATCAATGCTTTTTGCAGTTACATTTTCCTGTGTCTTTACTTTAGATGCGTCTCTTACCAATGCTTCTACGGCATATCCTCTGTCTGCTAATTCTGTTACTACGTGTGCGCCTACAAATCCTGTTGCACCGATTACTGCTACTTTTTTCATAATGTCTTATTTTTATTTAATTGTAATAAATTTTGTTACATTTAAGGTTAAAAAATTTTTACTCGAACTGATCGGCAAACTCCTGTAATGATCTGTCTCCTAAAAACTTTACCACCAAATGATCTGTTTCTTCAAATAATGTATTTAAATGAACGTTAATTTCCTTTCCGACACTGCAGGCCGGATTGGGATTCTGATTTTTCTTACCTAATACTTCTGTATTTTTTACTGCTTTATAGATCTCCGAAATGGTGATCAGTTCCGCATTTTTGCCAAGCTGACTTCCTCCTTCTTTTCCCTGTCTGCTAATAATCAGACCTGCTTCTCTCAATACGCTGATCTCCTTTCGGATAATCACCGGATTCACATTGATACTGCCGGCTATCCACTCGGAAGTAAGCCACTCCTGAGGGCTCTTCGCCAATAAGGTCATGATATGTATTGCCGTAGCAAATCTTGTATTGTTCATTGTAATTACTCTGCAAAGATACACATTTTTTAAATGTAACAAAATTTATTACAGTTAATTTTTTCTTAAAGTATCAATTTATCCAGATCAAGCAGCAAATAATTGATATTCTGATTGATAGTACGGGTTGCTGACTGCATCTGATTGAGCATAGCAGCACGGTTATTGAGATCATCAGCTCTGTAAAACCCTCCGTCACTGAAGATTACAGACTTATCCGCAGCTTCTTTTACGTCATCAAACTGATAATGAAGCCATCGCAGTTTCATATTTCCTATGATAGAATATTCTTCTTTGTTGGAAAATTTTTTCTCGGTATACATATACCAGATGAAAGGCGGAAAATTTGGGGATTCCAGTTTTTCTTTCCAGATATCTCTCAAAAGATTTCTCTGATGGATAAATTCTACTTTTTTTCCTTTAGGATTAAGGGTTGCCAGACCAAATCCTGCTCCTAAAATACCCCCTCCGATACCAATTGCATTATCCCAGCCGTCACTTTTCACAATTCCTCCGGCAATGGATGAGGCTGCTCCGGCAATGATAGAATATAAAATCAGTTTATTATTTCTGGAGGCATTCAGGTTATCCACATAGCTTCCGATCTGAGCTACCCGCTCTCCTTCACAGTCAAATTCTGCCGCTACAGCATCCAGCTCCGTTAAAGCAATGGTAATCCTGCTGTTGATTTTGGTTTTAAGCTGCAATATTTTCACCTGTGAAGTGAGGGAAGAATCTTTTTTCAATTCGATGATTTTGTGTACATCATCAAGATTACCCAATGCATTTAAAATTAAAACACTCTGATCAGTAAACATTCCGCGGAGCTCTTTATTGGCTGTTAAAATAGAATCTGAATTATAAGACGGAAGTTTGTTACTGTAATTGTATTTAAAGGGAGCTTTGCAGTAGCTGTCCTTAAGGGTAAGAATATTCTGCTGGATCGCCTGGTTCTTTTTGGAAACACAGGATACCAGTAAGCTGATCGCAGCAAGAAGGAAGAAGAGTTTTTTCATTCAGTCATATTATTGTGTTGCCGATGTATGATAAAATAAATTTCTTCATTTTCACAATTCATCTATACGAATATAGCACAAATAAAAAAATTTACCTGAAATCAGGTAAATTTTTAATCTATTTTTAAGAAGGATTATTTGATATCCAGCAGTTCAACTTCAAAAACAAGCGTACTGTTTGGTCCGATTTCTTTGCTGATTTCCTGATCTCCATATGCTAAATGCGGTGGAATGATCAATCTCCATTTGCTTCCAACCGGCATCAGCTGAAGTGCTTCTGTCCAACCTGAAATTACTCTGTTTAAAGGGAAAGATGCGGGTGTACCTCTTTTTACAGAGCTGTCGAATACTTTACCGGAAATGGTAGTTCCGTGATAGTGGCATTTTACAGTAGATTTAGGACCTGGCTTAGGACCGTCACCTTCTGTGATAATTTCATACTGCAAGCCGCTTGGTAACTGCACAACGCTTTCTCTCTTACCATATTCTTCCATATATTCTTTACCATCTTTCAGGTTCTTTTCTGCCAATTCTTTTTTACGTTTAAATAACATATCTGCTACTCCCATATTATAATTTTTTACAAAGATAAAACTTTTTAAGGTTGGAAGATGGAAGCATGAGGAGGGAAGATTAAAAAACTTGGTTATGTATATATCAGGCAATATGTTTTTAATTTATTCTTATTTAAAACAATTTTACACTAAAAATCAATAAGTTAAACAGTATATCGATCAAAATTAAGCAATCATATTGCCTTACATTTCTTTATTTAAAAGCATCTTTTCAACAAAATTCAAATAATTGTAATACTTACTTAACACAGATTTCGAAACTTGGCGTTATAATTGAATTTTAAAAACTAAATGCCAAATCCATTAAAATATAATAAGAAGTTTGATGAACTGAATGAGGAGGAAAAACAACTTCTGGAAATCAATAAAAAAACAATAGCGGATTTTGTTGAACAATCCTCTTCCGTCAGTGACGTCAATTATGCTACCAGAAATGCCCATGCTAAAACGTATGCGGCAGCAAAGGGAATATTCTGGACAGAGCCTGATATCCCGGAATCACTGCAACCCTTTTTTGACAAGGAAAAATTTGATCTGACCATACGATTTTCCAATGCTCAATTGAAAATTAAGAATTCAAAAAAAGATATTCCTGCTTATGGGTTTGCTGTACAGATTAAGGATGAGAACGGCGGATTACTTGCCAATTATCCATTGGTGAATTTTCCTTTGTTTCCTATCAATTCTGTTTCTACTTTTCTGAAATTATTTACAGCCATTAATCGGGTTTATATGAAGCAATGGAGCAGTTTATTTTCTATGTTTGTTCAGATGATCAAAACGCTGCCTTCTTTATTGACAGGTGATATGCTTCGTAATATGCTTATGCTTATTGGGAAAAGAAATGATTTTATCCTGTCCTTTGATTATTATTCTGTAGGTGCCTACCGACTGGGAGATCAGGTCATTAAAATAAAGTTAAGTCCTCAATCTGTTGATAAAAATACAGGCAGAAAACAAAAGATCAAGGATTCTTTGACAAACTATCTTCAAACTCATGATTTCACGGCAGATGTTATGATACAAATTTGTTATGATTTAAAAGATCAACCGATCAACAAACTGAATGTTGAATGGAAGAATTCTCCTTTCATTAAAATCGGTGAGGTAAAAATAACTAAAGATTCATTGCTGGACTCTCGTGATTGTACCAATGAGCTGCTTTCATTCAATCCTTTTGAAAGTAAGATCTTTTTTCAGCCTGTAGGAAAAATACAGAAACTGCGCGATGAAGCTTATAAAGTGTCTGTACAAACGAGGAGAAAGATTAATAAACTGCTGCATGGGAAAAGCAGTTAGATGTTTAATATAACTCACTAAAAAATAAAAAAGGGACACTATAAATACTGTCCCTTTTTACTTTTATATTAAATGAAATATTATTTTTCTTCGGTCTTTATCAATTTTCTTATGACTGTATTCCCTTTCAAATCTTCTATTTTAACCCAATAAATGCCTTGCTGCAAGGATTCTATGTTAATAATGTTTGTATTTATATAAGAACCGGTCAATTTTCCTTCTTCATTATAAACTTTTACCATTTTAATTCCTGAAAGATTTTTAATCATAAATGAAGTCTTTGCAGGATTTGGATACAGTACAATCCCTTCATTTTTTATAACATTTTCGTTTACTTGCAAAGTTAAACTTGTAGGACATGAAATAGCTGTAGGTATGATTTTTTCAACATTGGTACCATCGCCAAGCTGGCCTGATCCATTATCACCCCAGCTCCACAGTGAACCATCCGTTTTTAAGGCTAATGTATGATTATATCCTCCTACTGCAGTTTTCCAATTGTTTTGGGCACCAATTTGAGTAGGCACCAATTTATTAAGATAAGTCCCATCCCCTAATTGCCCTGTGCTGTTATCTCCCCAGGCCCAAAGTGTTCCGTTATCTTTTATTGCCAGCGAATGATTAACTCCAGCTGCAATACTCTTCCAATCTGAAGTAGTACCTATTTGAGTAGGAACAAATTTATCTATGGTAGTTCCATCACCTACTTTCCCATTGACGTTGTACCCCCATGCCCAAAGTGTACCATCCGTTTTTAATGCCAAGTTATAATTGGGCCCAGCGGATATACTTTTCCAATTGGTATCTATTCCTATCTGAACCGGGCTCGTTTTATATACATTAGTACCATCTCCCAATTGTCCCGTACTATTGAAGCCCCAAGCCCAGAGTGTTCCATCTGTTTTCAGAGCAATGGAGTGAAATACTCCTACTCCAACGGTCTTCCAATTGGTTCCGGTTCCTATTTGAATATAATTAAAGTTCTGATCTGTGATTGTTCCGTCTCCTAATTGTCCAAAAGTATTATCTCCTCTTGCCCATAATGTTCCATCTGTCCTTACCGTTAATATATGCTCTCCGGGAGACATAATCTTTATATTAGCAGCACTTCCGATCTCTACGGGACTGGTTTTATTCTCATTGATAGGGCCTCCCATCAATCCATGAAAATTACTTCCCCATCCCCAGAGTGAATCATCAGATTTTATAGCCAGGACATAGTCTTCTGCCGGAGTTGTTATGATACTTTTCCAGTTAGCATTTCCTATCTGAACCGGGCTCGTTTTATAAACAGTTGTACCATCACCTAGCTGCCCATACCAGTTATTTCCCCAGGTCCAGAGAGTTCCGTCATTTTTAACCCCTACAGAGTTCCATCTTCCTGTAGAGATTTCTTTCCAACATTGGGAATAAGCCAGAAACGGCATAAGTAAAAAAAGTAAGAATACTTTTCCGATTGATCGATTTTTTCTCATTTGTATTTAAGTTTTGTATCCGAATTATTTTCAGATGAGTATATAATTCAGATTGGTTATTAGTTTATAATATCGAATAATTTTCAACAAATATAAAACAAGAAAATGAATTTTCTGCATAAAAAAAGACTGTCATTACAACAGTCTTTTTGTCAAAGTTTTCGATATTCTTCGTTGATAGCCAAATCATTGATGCTTGCATATCTTTTCGCCATCAGTCCGTTTTCATCAAACTCCCAGTTCTCGTTTCCATACGCTCTGAACCAGCTGCCCTCTTTGGTCTGATATTCATATTCAAAACGAACGGCAATGCGATTATCCGTGTGTGCCCAATATTCTTTTTTAAGTTTATAATGGAGTTCTTTTTCCCATTTCTTTTGAAGGAATGCCACGATTTCTTCCCTTCCATTCACGAAGGTATTCCTATTTCTCCATTCACTGTTGATGGTATAGGCTTTGGAAACCTTTTCAGGATCCTGACTGTTCCATGCATTTTCTGCAAGCTGAATTTTTTCCAACGCCGTTTCAAGGGTGAAAGGCGGAAGCGGATGTTTTTGTTCCATAATTTACTGTATTAAATTGGTGACTATTTTTTTTGACTTTTCAATTAATTCATTGGATTTGAAAAGCTGGCTTTCTATGATACTGCTCTCAAAAAGCATATAAATATGATCAGAAAGGCTATCATCATTCAGTAACTCTAAAAAAAAGTTTCTAAGATCGGCTTTATGAGATTGAATTACACTCAGAATTTTAGTATTATCCATGGGTATTTCTGATAAAATATTCAGGAAACTGCATCCCCTAAAGTTTTCTTTTTCATTCATATAAACTAAAAAATCAAAAGCTTTGAGGATTTTAGATTTTGAATCTTTTTCCTTTGCTAAAAAATTATTGAGTTCATTGAACCAATATTCATGTCTTACCTTCAGAAATTCTACACACAGGTCTTCTTTGGATTTAAAATACTGATAAAAACTTGCTTTCGCTACTTCTGCTTCTGAAATAATCTGATTGATTCCGGTAGAATTATAGCCTTGTCTTGCGAACAATTGAAAGGTGGTTTCTATGATTCTTTCTCTTGGAGATTTCATATTGCTTTTCTTTTCTGGAACAAATGTATGAAAAATAAAAACAGACAGACCGGTCTGTCTGTTTTTATTTTTAAAATATTTTTATTGGGAGTAAGATTGGAAAACGCAAAGACGCTAAATTTTTATAAATATCACATATATTAAAGGCGCGAAGATTTTATCTTCGATAAAATTGAATACCGCTAATAATATGCTTTGAATAATGCGAATAATTAATATAAGTAATTATCCTTGCTGAAAATCTTTGATTTTCTTGCACCTTAAAAACAGTATTCATATTAATACATTACGCCTTTGCGTCTTTGCGTTTTCCAACAAAAACATCAAACAAAAAAGCCTCCAGAATTATAATCCGGAGGTCTTTGACATATTTAAACTAAAATATTTTATTTTTCTTCCAATTCTTCTTTCTTCGCTTCTTCTTTTTCAGGGAAGATGATAGATAAAAGAACAGAGATCACCAATACACCTCCTACGATTCCCAATGAAACCGGAGACGTAATATGAATCCATGGTGCAATAAGCATTTTAACTCCAATGAATGACAGAATAATTGCCAATCCGTATGGGAGTTTGCTGAACATGTGGATAAAGTTCGCTAACAGGAAGTATAATGATCTTAATCCTAAAATAGCAAAGATATTTGATGTATAAAGGATGAACGGGTCATTTGAAATCGCAAAAATAGCCGGAATGGAATCTACAGCAAAAAGAACGTCTGTAAACTCGATAACCCCTACTACCACTAAAAGAGGCGTTGCCATTTTGATTCCGTTCTGAATGGTGAAGAATTTATCTCCGTCATAATTGTCAGAAACTTTCCAGAAACTTTTGATTAATCTTGCTCCTGCTGTATTGCTGTAATCTTCATCATCGTCATCGTCACCATCACCCCAGGATTTGATGCCGGCATATACCAGAAACAATCCAAACAGAGCCATAACGATATTGATCTGTACAGCTTTACCAAAAATGTTCATTTCAGGAAGATAGGTCAGATTGATCAATCCTACTCCTGCAAAGATAAAGATAGCCCTGAAGATCAATGCACCAATGATTCCCCAGAAAAGAACCTTGTGATGAAGGTATTTCGGAACTTTAAAGAACCCGAAAACAAGGATAAATACAAATAAATTATCTACAGACAGGGCTTTTTCAATCCAATAAGCAGCCTGATACTGTGTAAATTTCTCTATTGCCAAAGCATGGCTTTCCGGGCTTCCATCAGTATTGAATACCCAATAAACCACTCCTGAAAATACCATTGAAAGTGAGATCCATACGATAGACCAGATGGTAGCTTCTTTGGAAGATACTTCATGACTTTTTTTGTTAAATACCCCTAAGTCCAGGAGCAGCATGATAACGACTGTTACTGCAAATCCCCACACCAGACCTGGGTGCAGTTCTAAAATACTTTGATGTTCCACTTGAGTTATGTTATTATATGATAAAAGCAATAGATGTACAGAGTACAAATATTGCTATTTTATTTATCTTTTGATTTACAATTGATTATAGGTAATTCATCTGAACGGTCTGAACCGTCTGCTCCAGCTTTTTGTCTGAAGTAGGATCTCCGATAGCATTGAATTTCCATTCTCCGTTTCTCTTATAGAAAACGCCCATTACCATGGCAACATGTCCGCTGAAAGAAGCATCATTTGCAATATCATATTTTGCAAAAACTTCTCTCACATTGGTAGGTGAACCTTCGTAAATACGGATAGAAGCAAATGGAATTGTTCCGAAATCCTGACCTCTGTAGCTGTTCAAAACCATTGCCACATGCTCTACATTGGGCTCCAGCTGGCTGAAATCTACAGTGATTACTTCATTATCCAACCCGTCATCTCCGTTTACGTCACCCGTAAGGTCATCTCCGCTGTGTCTTACAGATCCGTTTCTGGATTTAAGGTTTCCGAAATAGATTACTTCAGTAACATTTTTATTTGAATCATATAAAATACAGCTTCCGTCTAAGTCTACTGCTTCTTTTTTAGTTCCAAAAAATCCTTTCTTTTCAATTGCTCCCCAGTTGATTCCTACACAAGCTTGGGAAAGCTCAGCTCCATTTTCTTTTTTAAGGTTAATTCTCTGACCTTTTTGTAAGTTGATAGCCATCTTTTTATGTTTAGTTGTTATTTACATTTGCAAAAAAGTGAATCTTCTTTGCTCTTTCAAATTTCGTCTTAGTTATTATTCAAGTTCAAATTAAGCATTGCCCGCAGAATATTTGTTTCTTCGTCAAAATCAAATATTTTGCTCATAATATCCATATTTTCAAGGTTTTTAATATAATCTTTCAAAACACCTTCCACTTCAGCCGGTAAAGCACGTTTTCTTTCGTTCATACTGTTTTCCAGCTGTTCATTTTTACTTCTCAGTTGATCAATAATGGAACTCTGATTAGATTGATTTTCAGAAATATCCAGCTTGTCCAGTTCTTTGTCTAAAAGATACAATTTCTTTTCGTCTACACTGAAAATAAAATAATCATCAGACTGAAATATTTTGAAAAGCTCATAATCATGGGTTCCTATAAGATATCCACATACAAAACGGACTTTAAATCCTTGTATATTAAGTCTTCCCAAAAGTTTCCTTTCAATAGAATAATCTTTATACTGATATGCGGGAAATGAATCTGATTTCAGCAGTGTTTCATCTGCTTCCGCTCTGTAAAATTCCTGAGCATATTTTTTATGAAAGTATAATACATTATCCCAATTGGCGGTAAAACTATCTTCCGTAAGATCTTTATACAAGGTTTTCAGATGTTGGGAAAATACACCACTGTACATTTTCCTGTCAGTCTCAAAACTGTCTACCCTTCTTTCTTCAAAACCTGAAATATATTTACTGTTGATGTTAATTTCATTGATGACCGCCAGCATATCATTTTCCTTCTGCTTTTTAATTTTAGTCAGAAGCTCTATGAGACTGTCTGTATACTGCAGGTGGAAAAGTTCCAGTTTATTGTAATCTAAAGCTGCATTTTCCTGAAACAGATTGTGGATAATATCTGTTTTGATATAAATTGATATGATATCAATATGTTCAAAAAAATTAGCGAGAAGCTTAAGCTTTGTTAATCTTCTTTTGCTTTGCGACAATATGGTTGCTGCATCATCCCCCACCTTAGTATTCTATAAATTAACCTCTGACATTCGCTTTAAGCTCATGCTCTAATGTCTGAAGATCCTGATCCAGTTTTCTTCTGTTGTCTGCTCCCTGTTTCTGGATTTGTTTCACTTCATTCAATGTATTGATAAGCATTGATGTTGTTTCTTTCAATGTTTCCACAGATACAATGGTCTGCTCATTAGCTCTTGCAACATTTATTGAGTTCTGGCCAAGACGCTCTGCATTCTTTCTTAAAATTTCTTCTGTAGTAGAAGATACTTTCTGCTGAATCTCAATATTCTGCTGTTGCCTGTACATTGCCACAGCAAGTGAAAGCTGGTTTTTCCAGACAGGAAGTGTAGTAGTAAGAATGGTCTGTGCTTTTTCGGCAATAGAAACGTTGTTATTCTGTACCAATCTGATTTGTGGAAGCGACTGCATCATAATCACACGCACCACTTTAAGATCAGCCATCCTTCTGTCTAACCTCGCAATGAAATCTCTCTTATCAGCAATCTGATAATCCTGATAATCCTGAGGATTCGTTTCCATCTGAGCAAGTTCTACAGCAGCTCTTTCCATTCTTATATTTCCTGCAATCACAAGACCTTCAATCTGTTTGATAGAATTTACATTACTTTCAAAGATAGTCTGAAGTACAGCATTATCTTTTGTAGAAGTAATGATTCCTGCATTTACTTTATAAGAAATCTGTTCGATATTGTTGATGATCTTATCGTATTTTGCAAACAAGTTTTCTACCTGAGTCATTACCTTTTTCATGAATGGTAATTTGCTCAGAAAACTTTTCACTTTATTTCCGTTAAGTTCCTCTACATCTACATAGTTAAGCTCTACCAAAAGATCATTGATAAGGCCTCCTACTTCTCCGGAGTTGGATCTTCTTACATTTCCTAAGAAGCTGTCACTCTGATTGGTTAATGTTTTCTGAAGTTCTGCCCCGAAATTAACGATGGAGCCTGGATTGGCTTCATCAATAGAGTTCGCAAGAACTTCATATTTCTCACGTTCTTCTGACTGCAGCTGAGTCAGATTTACATTTCCCTCTCTATCCACAAGAACTGCCGGTGCTGCATTTTGAACAGGCTGAGCCGGAGTTGGAGGAACCATTGGTGTAGGTTCAAAGGTTTTAAGAGGTTCTATTGATCCTAGTGGATCTATGGGTTGATTTTCCTGATTGTCCATGATTACTTCTGATAAATTGATACAAATTTGTCAAGGCCGTCTCTTTGTCCTGCACCCACAGCCTCAAATTTCCATTCTCCGTTTCTGTTGTAGATTCTTCCGAATTCTACAGCGGTTTCGATTGAGAAATCTTCGTCCAGTTCATATTTCAAGATCTCTTCATTCGTATCCGTATTGAAAATTCTGATGAAAGAATTTCTTACCTGTCCAAAATTTTGTTTTCTTGATTCTGCTTCGTGAATGGTTACTACTACTGTAATTTCTTTGATCGCATCATCAATTTTCGTAAGATCAATTTTGATCTGCTCATCGTCACCTGATCCTTCTCCCGTAAGGTTATCTCCTGTATGGATTACAGATTTGTCCGGAGACTCAAGGTTGTTATAGAAAATAAAGTGGTTATCTGAAACTAATTTTTTGTCGTCCCCAAGTAAAAACAAAGAGGCATCAAGGTCAAATCCTGTTCCTGTAGAAGTATTATTGATATCCCATCCTAAACCTACAGTGAATTTAGGTGCGTTAATATTTTCTCTTTGTCCTTTTTGTAAGTTAATAGCCATAATATAATTCCGTTTGTGTTAAAGTATTGATGTTATTTTTGTATTCTTTTATTAAATGATAATTGTTGCTGATAGCCAGCTCTAAAAGCAGATCCATCTGTTCTTTTTTTACTTTAGACGTAAGATAATCAAAATTACTTGATTCCAGGCCTAAAATATATTTTACAATCCTTGTATTGAACTGAAAACTTTCTTTGTTCATCACTTCTGCAACATGTTTTACATTTTTCACTGCATAGTAATTGAAAAAGTTTTCAATTTTAGGATCAAGGTCAAAATTCATCAGTTCAGCGTAATACATGAACATAAAGTCTGCTTCCACACTATATTCATTCAGAATTCTGTTAACTGTATATTCATGACTTCCTGTGATTTTTATATCGTCTATAAAAATACAAAGTTTTCCTCTCAAAAAATCCTTATCAATATAATAAGTATCATTTGCGATCAGATTTTTACGATCTTCAAAATTCAGATTCCCATAATCTGTGATATACGTATGGTTACGATTGATCTTAGACAAAATACTTGACTTTTTTCCTTTCTGAAACAGATAAAAATCCAGATGCTTCTTAAAATAAAAGCATAAAAAGTTGGATGCTGTAGGAATAGCCATGTAAGGGCTTGGCAGCACTACAATCTCTTTATCGGTATTTAAAAGCGCTTCATTTTCGGAAATAAATCCGTCGAATAATTCTTTTGCAAATTTTTCAGCATACGACTTATCGCCATACTTGAAATAGCTGTATTCCGCAGGTGAGAAAGTAAACTCATCCGCAGAATGAATGTGGTGTAAGCTGTATCTTTTATTCATGTTTATTTTTAGTGTTTAAGTAAATGTGCACTGAATCCAAAATTTTTAGCCCCTTCATAATCAGCAAACGGATTGTCTCCGATATGCAAAACTTGGTGCAGAGGCAAATCCTGATCTTTGATTTTATTCTTCACTTCCTGAAAAATAAGCGGATTCGGTTTGGAGCAGTTAATCTCATCAGAATAGATATGAAAATCTATGTACTGATCCAGATTTTCATGGATCAAAAATTTCCTCATGGTTGTTCCTTTGATAAATCCTGTATTGCTCAAAATATTAATAGTCTTTCCTCGGCTTTTAATATCCTCAAAAAAACCATGAATATTTTCAAAAATCACCACTGGCCTATATTCCAGAAACAAATCTTCGCTTTTAGCGTAAAACTCATTAAGCTTTTCTTTATTCAACTGTTTTATATCTACATCCAAAGCACCAAGAATCATCAAATAGATCTCAAAAGTATCTATATTGCCTCCTGTAACTTCATTGATGGTATTACAAAGATCATCATAATATTTTACGGTTTTCGCAACCTCCTCTATGGGTTTATCCACGTTGAAAAATGAGGAGAACAGCTCAACTCTTTTTGTTTTAAATTCAGGATGAGATTTGATTAAAGTGAGCCACAAGTCAAAGGAAAAATGACAGTGGTTATGGATGTCGATATCTGTTTTCAATAGGTTTTAAGTTAAAAGTTTTTATTAGCTTCTTGAAAAAGATTTAATTTTTTTTAATCATCAACAAGTGTTCAAAATACTATTCTTCCCAAAGATAAAATATTTATCATAAAAGCATTACGTTCGATATCTGTTTTAAGATATTTTTATGAAATTTCACGATTTTGACAGATTCACAGAATATGATTTACGAACGGTTTAATATCAATCCGCAAAAAATATTTTTAAAAATTCTTTGGAAATCAAAAAAAAATTATAATTTCGCAACCGATTAACAATCAACAATGTCAACAAAAATGATAAATATTATAACGTTAAGCAATCCTGTCAGAGCTGTGTTCTTTGGCAGCACTGAATATTTATCTGAATAGTTCTATAGATCTTTTATACCCAAAAATATATTGAAGACCTGTCTATTCGGATAGGTCTTTTTTGCTGCCCTATTTTCAGACTTTAACAATTCAAAGAATTTCTGTTGTTTGTTAAGATCTCTGAAAATTTTCCTTTGATACGGAACACAAAAAATATTTTCCCGGCTTCATAAGACCGGAGTATATTTTGTGCTCACTTTTCTCAGACTCTTTTATCAACACAGATCTAAAAATCAACAATTTAAATCAAACAAAATGAAATACAACACACGAAATATAGGGATCATAGCACACGTAGATGCAGGAAAAACAACTTTATCGGAACGAATTCTTTATTACACAGGACTCATTCATAAAATCGGCAATGTAGATGATGGAAATACCACCATGGATAAGGACATTCAGGAAAGAAACAGAGGGATTACGATTTCTTCCGCAGCCATTTCCACTCAATGGAAAAAAGATAATAAGGTCTATAACATCAACATTATTGACACTCCGGGACACATTGATTTTGCAGTGGAAGTGGAGCGCTCTTTAAGGGTTCTTGATAGTGTTGTCGCCGTTTTCTGTGCTGCTTCCGGGGTTCAGCCGCAGACTGAGAATGTTTGGTTCCAGGCTGAAAAACACGGAACATCCAAAATCTGTTTCATCAATAAAATGGACAGAATTGGCGCAGACTTCTTTGCCGTTCTTAATGATATAAAAATAAAGCTGAATGCTGTTCCTCTTGCCCTTCAGATTCCGATTGGAGCTGAAATACATTTTGAAGGAGTCATTGATCTTGTCAACATGAAAGCATTATACTGGACAGATGAAAACGGAGAAACCATCGTAGAAAAGGAAATTCCTGATTATCATATTGCTGAAGCAGATGAGTACAGAATGAAGTTGATGGAAACTCTCGCAGAATATGACGAAGATTTCTTTGATATTTTCATGGATAATGAACAAAACATTACCGTTGAAATGATTTCAAAAGCTATACAAAGAGTCTGCAGATCGGGATCAGCTGTTCCTGTTCTGTGTGGTTCTGCCTTTAAAAACAAAGGAATTCAGCCTCTTCTTGATGCGGTTGTAACCTATCTTCCGGCTCCTGATCAGCTTGCTGACCTGCAGGGAAGAGATCCTCATACGGAAGAAACTGTAACATTGGAAAGAAATGAAGCTGCTGTTTTTTCAGGACTCGTTTTCAAAGTCATGATTGATAAACATATGGGAAGACTGGCTATGCTTCGTGTATATTCCGGGACGATACAATCCGGAGATACCCTACTGAATGTAAGGACAGGTGAAAGTTTCAGGATTTCAAGAATTTTACAGATGCAGTCGGATAAAACATTATCATTGGAAGAAGCTAAAGCAGGAGATATTGTTGCTTTAACCGGGATAAAGGATGCCAAAACAGGAGATTCTTTATCTTCTCTAGAGAAGCCAATATTACTGGAAGCAATTACAATTCCAACTCCTGTTATAAGAGTAGCTATCGAACCGAAAACCAATGGTGATGAGAAATCCTTTGGCTTGGTGCTGGCAAAAATTCAGGAAGAAGATCCTTCTTTGGTGGTTGAAAGAGACGCCCAAACCGGAGAAACTTTATTAAGCGGATTAGGAGAGCTTCATCTTGAGGTCACTTTGGAAAAGATCCGTCTGAATCATGGTATTGAAATTAACCAGGGAAAACCTAAAGTTTCTTACCGTGAAATTTTAACAGCGAGCAAAGTTCATAGGGAAAAACTTTCCAAACAAAACGGAGGGAGTGGCCAGTTCGCTGATATTAGTTTTGAGATTGGACCCGGAAACGACAATGAACATGGATTGGAATTTATCAACATGATCAAAGGAGGAGTTATTCCCGCTGAATTCATTCCTTCTGTTGAAAAAGGGTTCAGAGAAGCCATGGAACACGGCCCGCTGAAAGGATATCCTCTGGAAAATATGAAGATTACTCTTCTGGACGGTTCTTTCCATGCTCAGGATTCTGCAGCACTGGATTTTGAGATTGCTGCAAGAGAAGGGTTCAAAGCGGCAGCAAAAGGATGCAGTCCTAAGCTTATGGAACCTGTCATGCAGATAGAAATCCAAAGTATTGAGGAATACACCGGTGCTGTCACTGCGGACATCAACAGAAGAAGAGGGATCATCACTTCTATTGATGAGAAATCAGGAAGGAAGATCTTTGCAGCGGAAGTTCCGTTAGCTTCAACTTTCGGATATATTTCTGATCTGAGAACATTGACGAGTGGAAGAGCTTCCATCAGCATGAAATTATCGCACTATGCTTTAGTGCCTGATTTTATTGCGAATACATTAATTACCTAAACAAGCAAGGACTGTAGATTTTTTCTTACAGTCCTTGTCTGGTTTATTGGGTGATTTTGTTGTGAAAAGTGAATCGTCAATCCGCTGCGCTTGTTAATTTTTTCTACTCTACAACAGTTCACTATTCACTTGCGAAGCAAAATTCACTATTGACTGTGAAATTGTGAATGGTCAATTGTCAATCCGCTGCGCTTGTCAATTTTTCTGCACTACAACAATTCACTATTCACTTGCGAAGCAAAATTCACTATTGACTGTGAAATTGTGAATGGCGAATCGTCAATCCGCTGCGCTTGGCAATTTTTTCTGCTCTACAACAGTTCACTATTCACTTGCGAAGCAAAATTCACTATTGACTGTGAAATTGTGAATGGTCAATTGTCAATCCGCTGCGCTTGTCAATTTTTCTGCACTACAACAATTCACTATTCACTTGCGAAGCAAAATTCACTATTGACTGTGAAATTGTGAATGGCGAATCGTCAATCCGCTGCGCTTGGCAATTTTTTCTGCTCTACAACAGTTCACTATTCACTTGCGAAGCAAAATTCACTATTGACTGTGAAATTGTGAATGGTCAATTGTCAATCCGCTGCGCTTGTCAATTTTACATACTACAAACAATTCACTATTCACTTGCGAAGCAAAATTCACTTATTGACTTCTCCCCTATTTTTCAGGCATCACCTTATAAGTCGGATCTTCCTGGATATTCACTTCTACAATAGCTTCTGCATTTTTAAGTATTTTTCGGCAGTCTTCGCTGAGATGACGTAAGTGTAATGTCTTATGTTGTTCTTTATAACGTTTAGATAACTTGCCCAAGGCTTCTATTGCACTCATATCCACAATACGGCTTTCCTTAAAATCGACAACGACTTGCTCCGGATCATTCATTGGATCAAATTTATCTGTAAATGCTGTTACAGAGCCAAAAAACAATGGTCCGTATATTTCATAATATTTCACCCCGTTTTCATCCACATGCTTTCTCGCCCTGATTCTTTTGGCATTATCCCAGGCAAAAACCAATGCTGAAATGATAACACCAATTAAAACCGCTAAAGCCAGGTTGTGTAAAATCACGGTAATCAACGCTACAGTAACTCCTACAAAAATATCAGACTTAGGCATTTTATTAACAATCCTGATAGATACCCACTGAAAAGTACTGATGGCTACCATCATCATCACTCCTACTAAAGCAGCCATGGGAATTTTTTCAATGACAGGTGCTCCACACAAAATGATTATTAAAATAAGAAGTGATGCTATTATTCCGGACAGTCTTGCTCTCGAACCTGCATTAAGATTCACCAAAGTCTGCGCTACCATCGCACAGCCGCCCATTCCGCCAAAGAAACCGTTGGTAATATTGGCTAATCCCTGCGCTACAGATTCTTTATTGGCACCTCCCTTAGTATTTGTAATTTCATCCACCATGGATAATGTCAGAAGAGATTCGATAAGACCTACTCCGGCCATAATTAAAGCATATGGAAAAATAATTTGCAGGGTTTCCAAAGAAAAAGGAATCTGCGGAATGTGAAAACTTGGAAGATTTCCACTGATATGAGCAATATCCGCTACTGTTTTGGTTGGAATATTAAACCCAAGAACTACAGCAAAGACAATAATAATTGCCACGAGAGATGCAGGAACTGCTTTCGTTATCTTTGGAAAAAAGTAGACTACAGCAATTGTCAGGGCAGTTAAGCCAGCCATTGTGTATAAAGATACTCCTTGCAGCCAGCTTACGGCTCCGTTACTATCTGTAATCTTGAACTGTTCCACCTGTGCCATAAAGATAATAATGGCCAGTCCGTTCAGGAATCCGTACATAACCGGTTGTGGAATCAATCTCACAAATTTCCCCAGTTTAAAGATACCTACCAGCATCTGAAGTATTCCGGCAAGCGCTACGGTGGCAAAAAGATATTCTACCCCGTGAGAGTGTATAAGAGCAATCAACACCACGATGGTCGCTCCTGCTCCTCCGGAAACCATTCCCGGACGTCCTCCCAAAACGGCTGTTACCAGTCCCATCATAAAAGCAGCATAAAGCCCAGTAAGCGGAGACAGGCCGGCAAGGATAGCAAATGAAAGAGATTCAGGAATCATCGTCATCGCTACCGTAAAACCGGCCAGCAGTTCATTTTTATAATTTATTTTCTTCGAAAAGTCGAATAAGCTTATAGTATTTTTCATTGATTTGCAAAGGTATGGACTGTCCCCATGGTATACAATTTTTCTTTTTATCATTTTTCTATGGTGAAGCGTCTCACTTGTAAGCAATTCACACATTAATCCTTATAATATGTTAATTTTAATTAAAATATGTAGATAAAGTATGATTTTTACATTTCTTTCTCTTTTTACTTCTTATTTTTGTTTACATTTGAAACCGAATAAGCAATTATTTGGTACTAATTAAAAAATTCAACGCGTAAAAAGCTGTATACCAATCTGTCTACAGCTTCAACTCATAGAATTGTATAAAACCTTAATAGGTCATATATTATTTACACAAATGGCAGGAAGAGAAGTTTGAAGGAGAAGAAGAGAAAACCCATTGAAAATAAAGAATATATCCCAAGTACATTAAGGTGACTCCTACCCACCTGTTTTAAGATATTTGGTAAGTTACAGATCCGTTTTTTAAGATTCATCATCTTATTAAACGTAATTTAACATTCTTACATCATAATTTCTATTTCTTAACAATTTCAAACTGAAGTGAATCATTTCCCAATATATAAGATAATATATACGACCTATTCTCGTTTTTTTGATACATAAGTTTAAACAAAAGAATAATATTCAATAAAAATGTTATATAAAGAAATCCATATTGGAAAGTTTATTAAGGAAAGGGTAGATGAAAATGAAATAACAACAGAAAGGATATGCAAATTTTTAGGCAAAGATGAAGGAGCAATCGAGGTAATGTATGACAGCAAATCGATGGATACGGATCTTCTTCTAAGATGGAGCAAATTATTGGAATATGATTTTTTCAGACTTTACAGCTCACATTTGATTTTATATGCACCTCCTTCTGCCATCAACAAAAACCAGCAGAAATCCGAAAAAACGCCTTATTTCAGGAAAAATATTTACACTCAGGAAATCAAAGATTTTATTATGAAAAGAATTATGTCCGGTGAAATGACCCAAAATGAAGTCATTAAAGAATATTCTATTCCTAAAAGCACCCTCCACAGATGGCTTCAGAAGAGCGATAATGTAAACGGATAAACAGATAAGACATGCGCCCCAATTACAAGAAAATTTATCATGATATGCTCAGGATGGAGTATCCTGAAAAGCTGAAAGACCCGAAAATCAAAGAACTTCTTGAAAAACTGAATACCAGTGAAGATGTTCTGAAGTTCAATGAAAAGCTGTTCAAGCAGTCCAGAGAAAATCAAAAACTCAAAACCTATGACCGACAGACTATGCTGAAACTGCTTCAGTATCAGAAAAAGCATGGTCATTCAACAAGCTATATGTCGAGAAAATATAAAATAAGCAGAACTACTCTTTCAAAATGGAAACTCATGTTTGAAGAAGAGCTTGAAGATACAATGAAAAGTGCCGGTAAATAATTTACCGGCACTTTTTAAAGATAACAATAAGGAAAAAAACGGGCTGCACGTTTGCCGGAGTCGAACCGGATAATCTTGCCGGAGTGACCGGCTTCACTATTCCTCCCTTAATTGTGTTACGATGAATTTTTTCCTAACGACACTTCATAATAATACTATAAAGAAGCTGGAAGTGGGGAGAAGAAAGAGGGTAAAGTCTGAAAATCGATCTGACTTTATAGAAAATTATAATACAAAGATCTCTTTCAACGTCCCACTTCCAGCTTCTTATTTTATAAATACAAGGCAACAGCCGAATAATGCAGTCGTGCTCTAACCAACTGAGCTACTCTTCCTATTATACACGTGTTTTTTTGTTGTGGAAGAGGCGGGACTCGAACCCGCGACCCCGTCGTGATGAGCGAAGTAACATTTTTCTACGGCACTTGTTTGTTTTTTAATAAAAGAGGCAAGATTCGAAAAGACTTGTACAAGATCACTTTCATGACCTTCTGGAGTCGAACCAAATTAAACCGAAGTAGGCCTTTTCTACGGCACTCTTTTAAATCAAGGTAATATTTTTCAGAATCTTCCGTGCATTTGCTCTACCTGCTGAGCTACCTCTCCTTTTCGAGGGAAAAGGCAGGATTCGAACCTGCGACCCAATGTTTATTCAATCTCGAAGTATGATTCTAAGACGACACTTGATTATTATTTTAGTAAGGTAATTAAATCAAACAGAGAATTATACGGCGTGTTACCATTTCTACTATCTGCGATTGCAGAACAGGATTCGAACCTGTATTACCGTCCCTAAAGAAGTAACTCTGTTTTACGACACTTACTTTCTATGTTTATTCATAGTTATTAGTTTTCTTTTTATAAAATTATATTATCACTGCGCATTCTATTTACGCACTTATTTTTATTAAAAACCAAGCAATAAATAATAAGAGTAATTGATGTTCAATTGAAAGTTGACGATGAAACTCTTATCAACGGCATTGGTCAGCTACCGGGCAATCTCGTGAAAGACTCTATCAGTTTTGGAATCGAAGTATGTCTTTCTAACGGCACCGATAGTATTAACACTGCAAAATTATATTGCATGTACGCAATCTTTTTACGTAGTTTATTTTTTATTTAAATTCTGTTCGTTTTGCCTTGATGCAAAAGAACGAAAAATTCAAGACCTGGAAACTCCGGCTAAAAATAATCTCTACTCTCTAAAAATTCTAAACTTGCGCGAATTTACCATTAGTTCTTCGTTTCCTTTACTGTGTCGCGCTTCAAACAATAGAATTTTCTTAACGTTCGCAGAGTTTATTTTTTTAACGCCTCCGTTTCCTATGTCACCTTTCCATAGCTGTCATCACTGGAAATTTCGTCCTTTTTATTATTATTTTTTCATGTGTGTGATTTAAATAAAAGAAGCCAGGTTCAAAAAGACTGATACAAGATCATTTGCATTCTGGAGTCGAACCAATATTATACCGAAGTAAGCCTTCTCTGCGGCACTCTTTTATATTATCAGGACAAAAATGGCATAACCTTTTCCTTTCCTTCTGCTCTATCTTTTGAGCTACATTCTGTTTACAACAAGAAAGACAGGAATTGAACCTGCATCTGAAGGCGTAAATCGAAGTATGATTCCAAAACGGCACCTGATTTTAATTTTTCCATTGAGTTTTTCTATACTTCTTCCAGTTTCTCTGGAATTTTGTATACTTTGCATTCACCACTTCATAACCGTGTGGGAAACAGTATGAACAACCCATATCATCTCCGTGCATAATTCTTGAAATCTGTACACCGGAAATTTTCTTCGGAAAGTTAATCAATCCATATTCATTGACTCCGAATTTCTGTCTTAACGTTTTAATTTTTTTCATAAGTATTGAGTATTAACCTCAATACAATGCTCCTTTCAGATTTGGTTTATGGTCATTCATGATTATTCGTTTTATCTTTTGCAAATTTATATGGCTGATGTGCATTCTTTTTACACAGTTATTTTTATTAAAAACCAAGCAATAAATAATAAGAGTAATTGATGTTCAATTGAAAGTTGACGATGAAACTCTTATCAACGGCATTGGTCAGCTACCGGGCAATCTCGTGAAAGACTCTATCAGTTTTGGAATCGAAGTATGTCTTTCTAACGGCACCGATAGTATTAACATTGCAAAATTATATTGCATGTACGCAATCTTTTTACGTAGTTTTATTTTTATTGAAAAAATACTGATTTTATTAATTCAAACATTTTATATATTCCAAGAATAGGAATTAAAATAATTAATCCTATGAACAAGAAGATTCTTATTTTACCTAAAAAAACTGTTTGAGTTTCCGGATAATTCCCTTTTTCTCTTGTTTTAGCTTTAAAAGCAGGAATGTGTTTTGTGACTTTAAAACTGTTCTGCTCAAGTTCATCCATTATTTTCATGGCATACTCATCAAGAAAATCTTTGTCACCTCTGAAAATAATGTCCTTTAAAATGGCATTTCCTGAATTGCTTAAAGACTTTCTGTAAATCTCCACAGCATTTTTCATTTCATTATTCTCTGGAGCAGACAGAATCCAAAATTTACCTGCTTCATCAAGAAATCCTGCTTCAAAATAAATCTGTCCTAACTTTTTTCTCAGAGATAAATCATTGGGATACTGATTGATCATATTTCTTAGCCTGTCGCATGCTTTTTTCTTTCGGCCTTCTTTAAGATCCTGTTCAATTCTGTAAAATAAATTTCCCATAATTTTTAAGCAACTTTATTTAAATATTTGTTCGTTTTGCCTTGAAGCAAAAGAACCAAAAGTTCAAGACCTGGAAACGCCGGCTAAAAACAATCTCTACTCTCTAAAAATTCTAAACTCGTACGGATTTACAACTGATTTATTATGTTATTTTTAAAAGCAGTGCCAGCTACAGCACTACTTTTTGAATCATTTTCACTGCAGATTTCTTGTCTTCCAAAGCATTCAGTACATCGAAAATTTTGTCTGACCAACCTGCAATAAGGTATACATCATTCTTTCTGACATCAAGTGGCTGTTGACCATAACCTGCCAGGTCAAAAATATACAGTTTTGCATGAGGAGCGATGGCTTTATATCTATTCCAAAGGTCTTCAAAAGAGTTTCTGCTTCCAGTGCTGTTCCACATCTGAGTATCGGTAAAAAGCATTACTTTATCTACCTGTTCTTTTCTTTTGATCAGATCTTCGATAACCAGATAACCATTGGTAGAATAGCCCACTTCACCTTCTCGTTTATAAAATGCGTCTACATTTCTTAAAATACCGTTTTTAGGCATTGGAACTCTTAACCAACGGTCACCAAAGATACCTGTTACCACGTTTTTACATTGTGACTGCAAAATCATAGACATCAGCAAACCGATATCATACAGCAAAATTTTACTTTTATTGGAAACTGCTTTCTGCATAGAACCGGATACATCCGCAGCGATCACTACCGAAGTATCAAAACCAAAGCCTTTGATATTTTTAGCACTTACCACCACAGCATCTTCCAATGCCTCCAATACTGAAGCCAAATAAGGAGAATCTATAGTCTTTAATTCTCGGTAAGCCGCCAGAAATCTGAATGGGAGCTGCTTTGAATTGGATACTGCTCTTTCATCAGAAAGATATCTGCAGACTTTATTCATGGCATCACATGATACTCCGGCTTCCAGGATATTCCTCAGGTTTCTCATGGTTGCCATATAGCCCAATTTGTTGCTGAAGATCAGTTCTTCCCATTTGTTTTTGAAAGCCAGTTTTCTTTCTGTATCATCTGCAAATTTCGTCTGACCCAAAACAGAAAGTTCAACTTCCCATGTATAAGGGGTTTCCAGTGTATTATTGGCAATTTTATTGAAAACAGATTGTTGATTTTCATCTTTAGCTTTCGGATGAACCAGAAAGAGTGCGTCTTTCAGAGTTACTTCTGCTTTCCTGTTGTATTTTGCAAACTGATATTCATCGAATTTATTAAATGATTTCACCAAACCTTTCTGAATCTGCTTTGACAGTCTGTTCAGTTTTTTGGTATCTGTTCTTTTATTTGCAAGCTGATAGTAAGCCAGTAATTCTGTAATTTCATCGGCTCTCTGTACTACTTTATCTACTGTTTTACTTACCAGATCCGTACCGGAAGCCTGCTTCGCCAGTTCGGTAGTCAATACCAATGGAATGGAACGCAGATACATATCTTTTCTTGCATACACCGCCAGTTTAGCTACAAATTCGGGATCATTTTTTTTGATCAGAGACTGGATTCTTTTCAATCTGTCATTTCCTTTTTCATAGTTGGTATCTGAAAGTCCTGTTGTAACAACAGCACTATACAATTCTTCGGCAGGTGTCATCGCATACGCTTTTGCACCTTCGTAGTTCAGTACTACTTTAGTTTCTCTTTTTAAAAAATTAAATTTCATGGTTACTGTTTTTTGGTTAAACATTGGAAGAATCGATACTTCCTCTCTGATTTCTGATGCAAAGTAAAAACAGTATTACGCAGTCTTTTTGCGTAGAAAATTTTTCTTTGATTTTTTTTGTTTTTTGAGTAATTCTTACTGATTTAGATGTTTGCGCAGATTTTAAATTTCGGCTAAAGCCTGATTAATAAAAATTTTATAAGGCGGGCTAAAGCCCGCCCCTACTGAATTGATATGGAAAAACAGATATTGATATTTACGAACAACCTAATCTCTAATTATAAAATCCTTCTATCATTCATTTTCAATAAAGAAATCATCTCTGATCTGTTTTTCAGAAAGGGTTTTCTAGTTTTGTTATTAATAAAATCAGGTTATGATTAAAGGAATATATGAGACTCATGTTCAGGTGAGCAATCTGGAAAATGCGATACAATTTTATACAGAAGTATTAGGATTGAAACTGGCTCACAGAGATGAAACCAGACCGATTGCTTTTTTATGGGTTGGAGAAGGGAAAGAATTTATGCTGGGTTTGTGGGAACAGAAGGAGAACCTTCAGACGAGGCACTTTGCCTTTTCCAGCGGCAAGGAAGATATTTTAAACTATTCAGTAGAGTTTTTAGAAAATAAAGATTTAAAGCCCTACAATTTCTTAAAAAATGGAAGTGTTGAACCAATGGTATTTGCATGGATGCCGGCACTGGCTATTTATTTCAATGATCCGGATGGAAACCAGCTTGAATTTATCTCTATTCTTGAAGGAGAAAGTAAACCGGAATTGGGGGTACTTAGCTATGAGGAATGGATGAACCAGGTAAAAAATTAATATAAATATTCTGTTAGATGCTGATATAATGCAGAGGCGTAAGAAATCAAAAATCTAAGGGAATCAGAATTGAATCCTTATTTAACAAATTTTTTGCGTCCCTGCCACTGTCCAAAATAATAAAATCAGACAGGAATAGATTTTAACCGTTTACCAGTTTCTTTACTGCCAACATGTGTTTACAGGGACCTCTTTCTCCCTGATATTTACTAAACCATTCGCAGGTACAGCGTTCTTTTTCTTCTTCAATGATTACCGTATGATGTACACCTGTTCCTTCTACTCTGGCTTCTGTTCTTTCTTTGTTGCCATTTAAAATTTCTACTTTTCCACCTTCTATCAGCTTTTCGGCATTTTTTATACGGGGATTGAGGCCGATAATACGACTCAGTTTAAAAGGAAGCCGGCGGTAGAAAAATTCATGATCATCAAGATCATAGCCAAGTAATCCCATTGCAGCAAGTCTTCCGGTAATATTTTCAGCTCTGTCAAAACTGATATTCTCTTCCAAAGCAAATCTATCCGGATTAAAAGATTGATTGGCATAAGCATACTTATCCAAAGCATCAATCCACTCATCAGAAACCTCAGAAATCAGGCTTTCCAGAACAGCTCCTTCTCCTGAGAAACCTCTCCAGCTTTCTCTTGACAAAGAAAAACTGAATCTGATAAGTCCCATATAAAGCTGCCAGGTTGTAGACTGCATATCAGCATGTGAAAAAACCTGCAGAGAATCAATATAAGGAAGCAGAGGTTCTAAAAGACGAAGCCTGTGAAGCCCGCCTATACAAACCGCATCCGCAGATTTTACCGGAGAAAAAATAGGTTTATTTCCTCTCACAATCAGATAATAATCGGACTTTACAACTCCTTTCGGCATCCCGCGGAACAATTGCTGGGTCTGAATTTTATTGAAAGTATAACGTTTTTCGGATTCCGACAAATATATCTGAACCGTTCCCAATCCTTTGATCCATTTTACCGGCAAAGGGACTTTTCTTTCTATTACTTTTTCTTCTTCTTTATACAGACCCACTTCTTTATCACCTACAGAAAGCATAATTTTTTCATTCGGACGGATACTTCCCAGGGCAGTTATCATAGACTGGTTAAAATCGACATTCGTAGTTCCATTTTCCAGGAATTCTCCTTCCAAACCATCAGGCAGTATGTCAACTCTTGCGTAGACTCCTGCACAGTGAGAAAAACCTTCAAAGCGTAATCTTTGATTTCCGGCTGTTACTATCGGATCTTTGAGAAGCGCCATCTGAAACGGAGACAGGTTAAAGCTGGATTTCACAATATTAGAAAGTGTAATCAGGCAGCGTGCTAAAATAAAAGGCTGCCCGACATTTCCCCAGAAAAAACATGGTACATCGGTATTTTTATGTACCTCGCTGTATTTAGCGAGAAAAAGTTCTTCAAGCGCATCTTTCCTTACTAAAGAGGATACTCCCGAATAGTTGTAAATAAGTGTACCCTCCATAATCTATCTTTTCAAAAGAAGACTGCAGATTTTTTTCAGACTCGAGTTTTCTTTCCAGCTATCCAGTTTCCCGATTATCTCTCTATTGGCTTCTGAATGATTTAAGGCCAATACTTCATGGTAGATCTCCAGAATCTTTTTCAGATTGGTAACGGGTGTTTCCATTTGAAGCAATACATTGGAAATCAATTCTTCCAGGGCAATATTATGATTCTTACTTACATTCAGCATGTGATGCTGCATAAGGTCTGTCAATCTTTTAACAGGTGCCCATTCCAATTTTTCATGCAGACCGATTACTCTTCCTAACCATGCATTATCCATCGTTTGGGAAGAAACGTGTTCCAGCCAAATTTCAGCTGCTGTACCACGAATGGTTTTATCACTGTCCAGGAAAATAGTTCCTAAGAACAGATATCCGATTTCGTCCAAAGGTTTTTTGATCTGATAAAGCGCATTTGCTGTATTCAAAACCAGGCTTCTTTCATAAACTTCGGCAATTCCTGAAAAGAAAAGGCAGTGCTTGATTACTTTTGCCAAAGCATTTGCCGGAGTATTTGGAAAGCACAGCATCAAAGCAGGTATTTCGGTAAGTTCTTTCTGTTCGGCAATGAAATATTCCATGAATAAAGGGTCTTTCCTTTTTACAAGATGATATTTGGGAAGAACAATCTTCAGCTCTACAGGATAATATGAGTTTTTCTTATTATCGATGGTTTTCCATTTGTAGACCCCTGAAAAGAATTCTACAGGAATATCATCATATCCAAAACTGCTGAATTCTTCAAACACAGTTTCCGGTGAACGGGTAATCCCCGCAGTCATCCACCATGAAGGGTGTTCAAATTTTCCTTCCGGCTTGGCATTTTTGCCAAAAAAGAAAAGTAACAATTCTTTATATTCTCCTTTTAATCTTTTTTCAGCTTCTATGATAGCTTCCGAAGTATTGTCTAAGGCACAACGCTGCAATGCCAGCTGAATATCCAGATGATGGGGTACAATATTGTTATTCTGATAGCTCTCCAACCTTTCCACCAGTACAACAGGGGAAATCCAGCATGGAGCATGAGTAACCGGGAATAATAACGGGAGCTTATCTCCTGATTTTATTTTTTCATAAGCATAAATAGCAAGCTCTTTAAACGCGATTCTGGCAGGACAATCTGCTCCCACATTTTCAATCGGTCCCAATTTTTTCTGATAATTGGAATAAGATTCTCTTGCCGCCTCCTCTTCTTGAGTCTTATGGTAAATCTTTTCCAGGTTTTTAAGCTGAATCGGATATTTCTCCAGTAAATCCAAGCCATAATTGATAATAGCATTGCACAGTAAAACATTCAGATAAGGAACTTCCCATTTCGCAATTGTTTTACAGGCTTTCAAAAATACCGGTTCTATTAATTTCACAGACTCAGCATTTACATCGCCGGCAAAACGGATAAATCCGGCCAAAGCAATATCACAATGCTGGCTGTATGGATCATCTATGGCCAGAGGAAGATAAAACATCAGATCTTCAAAGTTCTGAAGTACTGTCACAGCATTTTCCTCTGTGGTCAGGGATAGTTTTTTCGAAGCTATTGTCTCAAGCTCCGGTTGTGTTTCTTCAATATATTTTATCAGAAGAGGGCGTACATTAGTCAGTATATTATCTGAATAATGTGAAAGAGCTTCTATGATATTTTCTGAAGCCGGAATATATTTAAGGATGATTTTCGCCGCTTTTGACTGTACGCCATCATCTTTGCTTACAAATGCTGTACTTAAAGCCATTCCCAACATTTCAGGATCAATTTTCTTTCTCTGGAATATTTTTTCGGTCAGCACCAGACTGGAAACAACCACTGTTTTTACTTCCGAACTCAATAGATTCGGAAGGTAATGGGAAAATTCATCATTTTTAAAATCGGGAACTCCAACAATTTTTTTCAAATGTGATAATATGGTATTCACAGCTTTTGACTGTGAGGAAGCCAGCCCTGCAAGCAATTCATCCTGCAGCTCAGAAAGTTCTTCTTCAGTTGGTTTTAAGGATGTAAATGCATCCATAAACCAGCCTGTAACATTTTTATTAAAATTTCTGTTGGAAGCCAGAAGACATTCTTTCAAAAATCTTTTTCTTTCAATCTTTTTTTCTGTGATCAGCTTCTGAACAATAGGGAACCATTCTTTACGGAAGGGTAAAGATTTGGAAGGATATTCACATAAATACCAAAAGTGTGTATTAAGGGTTTCGGGATGACGGTCTAGTTCAGCCGGATAATTGCTCAGATGATGTCCCAGCAATTCCGGTTTGGGCTGTACATAGCCTTTTTCTGTCCATCCTAAAATATCTTTATAGTTAAACGCCGTAAATTCAGCTTCTACAGATTCATTGATAAAGTCTGAAAACCATTCCGGGCAGCCCCACTCCAGAATCTGCTCGGTCTGTTCTGCGTTACGGAAAAGACTCCAGTAGTTTTTACCGAAATTCTTTTTGTCCATGCAGACAAATGAAGCAATATCAATAATGGAATGTTGGCTTACAGATCCTGCCGTGTGGTAGGAGTTTTTAGTCATTACAATTTTACTGATTTCCCTGTCCATTTTCTTTATAGAGGGCACCAGCGTTTTCCTTTCTTCAATACTAAGCTCTTTTAGAAAGGGGATAATCTCATGTATTTTTTCCTCATTAAGGATCTCATAAAGTCTTTCTTTCATGCGCTTCTAATTTGATGTATAAATTTGTTTCAGGTTATTCATTTTTTCCATTCTTCTGGCAGTCCGATCATTGTCTTGGCCTGGTTCTGCTATATCAGCCATAACAAAGCTCAGGGGGCTTTTTAACATTAAAAACTGATTTTTCAACAGCTGAAAGAATGGGGATCAGCAGTTTTCTGAAAGCGATATTGCAATTGTTAATCAGGTTGATAAGTTTTAAAAACCTTTCTGTAAATCTCTTTACTTTTGTCCATTCAAAACTGACCTTTTTACCGATTGATATTTCTAATCTCTGTTTCTTAAAATCATCCGAAACCATCTTGTTTAATAAGGCTTCAAAAGCCGTACCAGAGAGTGTTTCGTATTTATTAAACAGCTCCAAAAAGAGGAATAAATAAGGCTCCTGCAGCGAAGATAAATCCAGCTTCATCCAAACATCAGGAAGTGAAATTTCTTCCTCGGTATTATATTGATATACAGCACCTGATAAAATTTCATTGCTTTTCATTGAAAAAAAAGAATCTGAAAAACAAACTTTCTCATATAAAATTTTGATCAGGCCATTATGATAAACACTATGATAAGAATTGAATAGATTGTTCAAAAAAGAAGTATTTTCAGGAAGGTGATTTTCAAAGAATTCGTCGACAAAATAAGCCGGTATTATAACATATCCGGATTTGTCTTTGTACTCATTTCCCGCTTTGCAGCAAAACAAAGAAGCCCATACAGAAATTGTATTGTGGCTCAGTTTTTTATTATTATATTTTTTTAAAAGAGCAACAACTTCTTTTTTATCTTTTGGTGTAAGCTTTTTAAGAAAAGGAATCATTTCCTCTATTTTATAGTTTAAATTTTTCACCTCAAAAACACCATCAACAAGCATAAATTCATTCTTATCAGCTAAAATAAAAAAATTTGACTGACAGACAGTAAATTATCCCATTAAAGTGAATTTTTTAACAAAATATTAAGTTAATAAAAGAACTGGCACCATCATTTAGACAGCATAAAAACAATTCCCTGTTTAAAGATATATTAGTAAAAAAGTAGCTAAATACTCTCTACTTTGACATTTACACATTATTTAGTGTCTTAATTTTAGAATTTGTGATCCCTTATGTTAAAACCATTCTATTATATAGATACGTTAATTTTATTTAAAATATAAAAATCCGGATTGTAATTCATTAAATTTTATATCCTTACAAAATAAAAAAGACCGTCTCAAAGTATGAGACAGTCTTCATTTTTAAATTGATCTGTTATAACTTCAGATTTTATTTAATAATTCTTAAGGCACCAATGCAGAATCTTTGCAATGTTTTTGGCATCATCCACTCCTCTGTGGTGGGTGCCTTCCAGTGTAAGTCCCAATTCTCCCAAAGCCCTGTTCATCCCAACGCTTTTTCTGATGGTAGGGTGAGTTTGTCCGAATAATGTTTTCACATTGATATGGTCATCACTCATAGGATAATCTGTGTAGAACCTTCTTGCCTGGTTCTGCAGCATATTCAGATCATAGTTTCCATAGCTGGCCCACGTCAGGTCTTCTGAATCATATTCTGCTCTCAGGATATCGAATGCATCATCCAGCATGATTCCTTCATTATCCAGCATATTTTGGGTAAGAGTAGTAAGCTCTGTACAGAACGGACTTACTTTTGAGTATTGGGGTTTTATTAAAATCCCCTCATTTTTGGAGATCTTCCCGGTCTTTGCGTTCATAATGCATACCCCGATTTCAATGATCTCGCTTTCCTGACCTCTTGGCGGGTGGCTTTCCCAACATGTTGCTTCGAGGTCTACTATTAATACATTTTCTGTTGTTTTCACTTGTTTAAAATTTAATTGTTAAAGGATGGAAGATGAATGTGGGAAGTTTTACGGCATGCAATTTACTTCCAGCCCCCAGCTTCAGTCTTCCATCTTAATTATTTACAGAATCTTACTTAAAATTCTGGCTGTATTGTAAGCATCATCTGCTCCACTGTGATGAGTGCCTTCAAAGTCCATATTCAGGTAGCTCAAGGCTCTTTTAAGCCCTAATTGTTTGTGCAGCCTGAAATGTCTTTTGAATTCATGCATCACATTCATATAGTTTTCTGAAAAAGGATTTTTTATTCCAAGCCATTCACACTGTTCTATGATCTGCTCTCCGTCGAAGTTTCCATATCCGGCCCAAGTAAGAGGTGTAGAACGGTATTCGTTCCTGATCATTTCGCAGGCTTCTTCAAAATAAATTCCTTTTTCTTCTATCAGTTGAGGAGTAATTCCGGTCAGTTTTGTGCAGAATCTGTTGATTTCTGATCTTTCAGGAATTACATAAATGCTTTGTTTTTGGGAAATTGCTTTTGATGTTAAGTCCAATTTGCAAATTCCTATTTCTATAATATCGACTTTCTGCCCTATGGGAATTCTGTCGTTTTCCCAGCATGTAGCTTCCAGATCAATAATTATGATCTCATTGGTTGTTTTCATGTTATTGTAAAATATGCGATGTAAAAAGTAAAATGTATGATGAAGTCTGTTCAATGCACAATGAAATATTATTTTCATTTTTCCTTCCATCAAATCATTACTTATTACTTGTAATTAATTTCTTGGAGCAAATGGAGGTGTCCATTTTTTCCTTTTCATCAATTCTTTGACTTCCTCGTAGGAAACCGGGTAAAAATCGTGGCAGTCTACTCCTACGTCAAAGCTGAGCGCCATCTCATCATCCGGCAATGTCCCGTGTGAATGACCGTATAACTGCCAGACACCGCGGTGCGAGCCGTTCCATGTACGCATGGCGTAGTGGAAAAGGATAATTTTCTGTTTTCCGTTGCTGTTATCTGCCTCATCAATTTTCAGTTCGTGATAATCTCTGATGGAAGCAAACCGCTTGGGATATGTGAGAGCAGCGCCTTCGTGATTGCCTTTGATAAGATGGATATTACCATTTAACCTGTCTAAAATCTCTTTTGTAAAATCCGGTTTCCCAAGGCTCATATCTCCTAAATGGTAGACCGTATCACCAGGTTCAATTTTCTCATTCCATCTTTTGATGAGTTCTTCATTCATATGGTCCAGCGATTCAAAAGGTCTTTCTGAAAATTTTATAATATTTTCATGACCAAAATGATGATCCGCTGTAAAAAATATATTGGGTTTCATTTTTTTAATTGTTTTTAACTACAAAATTTCCACTTTCATTCTGAATACAGACTGAAAGTCTGCGGACAAATGAATAATCTATATTCATTTTGAAAGAGATTCTTCCTTCGTCAGAATGACAACTACACATATAAATAATTGTGGATTTTATAGCTTTTGTTTAATAAATATTTTTAATTAGTTCTTACGAAATGCTTTATAAAAAGCAGTTTCTATTTCTTCCTGGTCACTCTCCGTATATCTTCTTGAAAAGTGAATCGGGACTGCTTCTTTCACCTGGCATTCATTCATTATTTTTCCTGATGCAGAAGCAAAACTGTGGTAATTGATCTTTGCAAATTCCTGATCTGTATCTTTATAAAAGCTTTCAATATACACAAGATCTGCACCTCCAAATATGGTTCTTATTTTTTCGTAATTATTTTCTTCTGCTGCATGATCCATAATGACACCCAGTTTGTAACCTGCATTACGGGTCAAGAGATGAAACAGATCTCCTGCTTTGTAAACAGTTTCTTCAATTTCGAGTTCCTTATCCGCAGTATTGTTTTCAAAAGCGGTCTTCAATTCACTGATCCACTTTCCTTTTCTAAAACCGGAAATATTTTCGTTAAAGCTTACCGAATCTTTTTCTTTAAACAGATAAGCGATGGACTCTGTTTTGTGATCAAGAATAGCAAAATCAACGTTTACATATTCGTCTTCAAAAAGGAAATTTTGAGTATTGATTAGTTCCAGGTTCCAATATGGCGGACGAAGAGTGTAGATATTAATTTCTTCTTTTGAAACAATCTCACGGATTTCATAAGCAATTGCCTTTTCATCAATTAGATTCCAGGTGTAAGATTTCAACCTTGCTTCAACCTGCTGATGAATATTTTTAGGTCCACAAATCACTACTTTTTCTCCGCTTCCGATCTGATGTCTGAAAATCCCGTCAAAATTTGAAAAGTGATCAATATGAGTATGACTGATGAATACAGCTGATGTTGACTGTACTTCTTTCACCGTCAATAAACTTGCTTCACCACAATCAAACAAATAATGCTTTCCTGAGTTAGGGACTTTGATCAATATGCTGATGTCTTCTTTTAAAAGACTTTTTATTTCTGCCTGTAACATAGTTTTTTCTTTTTTTGAACCATAAAAAATATTCATAACACCTGTCATTATGAAAGAATCTAAACTCTATTTTCATTTTTATCCTATCGGAATGACAAACTAGCTGCTTAATGAAAATAAAAGTTTTTTAATACTTATCTGATTTTTACGGTTAAGTTTATACATAAAAAAGTTTCGGTAAAAAATACCGAAACTACACTTTAAGAGTCATGAACTCTTCTTTTATAAAATCAATTACTAAAGAATTCAACTTTTTGTTGATCCTTTTGTGCTCTTCTTTTTCAATACTTATAAAAGCTGCCGGGAAGTCTTTCTGGAAATCCTCTAAAATATCCTGTGAAAAAAGACCAATCACCTTACCTATCATTTTAGGCTCAAATTCGCCAATTTTGCTGACAACATTATTCAATCTGTTGACTGTAGCATATTTTTGGATTTCTTCCCAGATCTCCTGAGCTTTTTCACTGAAATGAATCTCTTTCTTAATCGTTTTACCTTCTTTTCTTACCATTTTGGATTTTTCGACCCATTTTTCATTCTTATTTTTCAGAATGATTCTTGCACCGTTTCCAAAGTATTTGGTTTTCAAAGTTTTTACGATAGTACCTTCACACATATTGTTCTCCAATTCTGGTAATCCCAGCCAAGCCGGAATTTTTGAATTGAAAACATTGGGGAATTTCAAAGCATCTTCCAGAGTTCCCTGAAACAAAATTTTAGCATAGAAAAATCCTGTCTTCTCAAAAATCTGATTGACAACGTCTGTATCCAAATAGGTAATTCCATTCAGTTTAATATCGAAAGCGTAAAATTCGTTATGAGGGGCATATTCAATACCTTTTTGTACCATCACAGCGTGTTTTACAGGCTTCACTTCATTATGTTTGTAGCCACCACCGAACAATTCACCGTAGATCACTACAGTTTCTACATCCGGGTAAATAGTTTTCACTTTTTGAAACACTTCTATTACATTTTTTCTGTAGCATTCCAAAATCTGATGGGCATTGAAAAATTTCTCATCTTTTTCGATGAAAGCAGTTCTCTTCGCAATTTTAATTTCCTTTCCTTCGGTAAAGAAAGAGAAATTAGCTCCGTGAACTTTTTCCTGTACAATGAAAACCTCATCCCCAAAACCCTGCATCCTGATCTGTTCGATCACGCGGGCCTGGTAAGCATTTTCTATAGAGTTATATGTTTTGAAAATCATTTTGTTTTAGTTTTAATCGTTCTTAAAATTTTTTAAAAGGCTAAGAATATTTTCCTTTCCTACAGGGTTCATAGAATGACAATAGAATTTCGGAAGATCCAAATAATTGTCCATACAATATTCTATCAGCCATTTGGCACAGTCATATCCTGTTTTTTCAACAAATTCCTGAGAATCCTGATCCAAATAGTGTTCATCTGCCAGATCATGGTCAAAAGAAATCATTTCCGGAAGTCCTTTCTCCAAAATCCTGTTGACAAACTGTTCGTAATTCCGAACGATATGCCAGTCATTTCTGAGGAAAATATCCTGTTTTGTATAATGATACGCCTCAATAGGATATCTTATATCATCCAGAAATAATAATCTTTTTGTCATTTCCTTTGTTTTATTTTTTAATTTGAAAAATAAATATTCAAAGCTTTTATAACACTTTTTACATTGGTGTTTGGATAAAATCCTGAACTGTTGATACAATTTATTTCAACTATTTTCCAGCCTTCATCCGTTAAGCAGATATCCATAACAAAAGCTTCTTCAAGATTAAAAAGCCCAATCATATCATCAGCGAAAGTGAGCCCATCTTCTGAGACTTTTTCTTCAAAAGGAGCATTATCATTAAATTTATAATAGCCTCCATCGATAATCTGTCCGCCAACAATCCAAAGTCTTGCTTCTTTTATCGTCCGCTTTGCCTCGGAAACCTGTATCAAAGAATCTGCTGTAATTCTATTAGTTTGACTTTCCAGTGCTTCAAATACAAAATCTTTCCATTCTGTTTCTGAGAATACTTTCCCTGTAAAAATCTTCGCTTCATTGTAAGGTTTAATGAATTTCATCTCATTTTTTTTCCAATTCAGCTGCTCATAAATTTTATGAACAGTAACATTATAATTAAGGAGATTTTCACCATAATATTTGGAATACACCTCATATAGGTGATTACCTCCATAAAAAGAACCGGGAAACCAGTCTGTATTTTGTTTCGCCAATCTTGCAATAGTTACCGAACCGTATACAAAAACATCTTTTCTCTCTGTATCAAAGTCTATTTTCTTTGCAGTTGGCGTGATATTAATTACATCATACTCAATATTCAACTCTTCCAGTGCATCAAAAATTCTATAATGATCCGGATCTAAATACACATTAGCCTGAATTAAAAAATACATGATTTCTAATTTTTTAAGGTTCTTTTATTTATTTTTTTGGATAAAAGTTGGAAGCCAGATGCGGAAAGTTAATATTCATACTATTAAACTTCCTGCTACAATCATCCTGCTTCCAGCTTTATTACACCATCATATCAGCACAATTGGAACTTGCGAAGGCAAAAGGTTTTGCTTTAAACACATATCCCATTCCCAGAATATATCCCATGGCATCTTTCAATGCGACATTGGATTTAAAATCGGGATCTGTATTAATGTCTGCGTGTACCTCCATTTCCACACCATAAGTATCCAACACAGAGCAGATAGCGTATGCAATTTCTACGGATTTGTTGACCTCATTCAGCATTCGCTCTTTGATACTGATACTCTGTATTTCTCTTTCTTTTCTGATAAAGGTAAACGCTCCTTTTCCTTCACGAATAAATACTACTGCCGTAGCATAACTGATGGCATCTCCGTATACATGAGAGTCTGATCCCACACATACTTTCAGACGGTGTCCGTTTGCCTGTTCGCGAATGATGGCTTCTTCTACCAGCTGTGTGATAGAGTTGTGGAAAAATTTTCCGTTCATATTCTGCCATGTTTGTTGTTGCGTTTCCATTTTTTCTACATGTTTTAAATTTTGTTTTAAATTAATTTGTGAATTGTGAATCATCAATTCATTTTACTGTCAATTTTTTTAAATTCATTTGCAAAGCAAAATTCACTATTGACTATTCATTTGTTGCACTCCGAACTGGACTCGAACCAATACCATCAGTTTTGGAGACTGAGATGCTGCCATTACACTATCAGAGTAAGTATTGTTAATTCATTAGGACTCGAACCTAAACTCCAAGAATCAAAATCTTGTGTGCTGCCTATTACACTATGAATCAGGATTTAAATCAATGAGTAATAAGTAATTGGTAATGAGTAATACCAGAAACTAGTCAGGTATCAATGATTACTCATTGCTCATTACTTATCATTCATGTTTTTGCGGAACAGACAGGAATTGAACCTGTACCTTTAGTTTTTCAGACTAACGTGCAGACCTTCTACACCACTCTTCCGGATACAATAAGCAATGAGTGATTGGTAATCAGTAATTTTCACCCTATATCATTACTTATTGCTCATTGCTTATCATTTATGCTTTGGTACGGGAAGAGGGATTCGAACCCTCAAAAGCTTGATCCTAAATCAAGAGTGTCTGCCATTCCACCATTCCCGCAGGTTTTATTACTAATGAATAATTGGTGATAAGTACTGTACAGCGTATTACTTATTGCTCATTATTCATTACTTATCATATTGTGTTTAGGTTTGAGAAAGCTCTGTCTGTTTATAAATTATGCCTGCTAGTATTTGTAAAGATCTTCTACGCTTGACAAACCTTTCTCATTTCCTAATGTATTTTGTTTTTAAAAAAGTAAAAGGCTGTCTATTTTTATTGACGAAAGATCTTCTGCTCTTGACAGACCTTTTCTCTTTTCTTCATTTTTTGTGTGAATGATAACTGGCCAATTTTTTTTAAAATCTGAACTTTCATGGTATTATCAATTCAATATTGACCAGCTATTCACATCCAGTACTCTATAAGGGAATCGAACCCTTGTTTTCTGCTCGAAAGGCAGGCGTCCTCACCGTTAGACGAATAGAGCTTTAACCCACTGACCAGGAATCGAACCTAAACAACAAGAGTACATTTCCTGCATGCTGCCATTACATTATCAGTGGTTGGGTGGAAGTAGTAGGATTCGAACCTACTCAGCAATGAAGCAACAGATTTACAGTCTGCCCCGACTCTCCAACTTCGGCGTACTTCCGGATTTTTATGAGCAATTAGTAATGAATAATAAGTAATTCCTCATTTTTTCTTTTCAAAAAAAGAAAAGGTCTGTCTTTATATTGAATGTTTGATTAAAGATCTTCTGCGCTCGACAGCCTTTTTCTTTTATTAATAAAGGATATTTCATAAGAGGAATAATATTTCATCTGCATTCTCACTTCTACTATTTTTCTCTTTTTTGAGATGGTTATGGGATTCAAACCCACTCAGTTTACACAACGGTTTTGCAGACCGCCCCGACTCTTCCACTTCGGCGAACCATCAGATTAAAAAATAAAGCCTGTCTTAATGTGTTTGATATAAGAACTTCTGCGCTTGACAAACTTTATTTTTACCTAAAAATTTATAAATGATATCTTTTAATTCTAATTAATCCGGAGAGAAGAAAAGCCTGTCTGTATTTTTTGTGTTTGGCGTAAAGATCTTCTGCTCTCGACAAACTTTACTTTTTCTCCTGAAACAATTAATAATTAGTTACCTGCGATTCCGGAAAGACTCGAACTTTCAACTTCCGGTTTAACAAACCGGTGCTCTGCCATTGAGCTACAAAATCATTGTAATTTCGGAAGGGCTCGAACCTTCAACCTTCGGTGTATCAGACCGATACTCTAACCACTTGAGCTACGAAATCATTGGTATTCCATAAGGGGATCGAACCCTTGTCGTTCGGTAGAAAGCCGAATGCACTTACCACTATGCTAATGGAACAAATTGTCTGGAAAGCAAGATTCGAACTTGCGACCTCCCGCGTCCAAGACGGGTAAACAACCACCGTTATCTTTCCAGCTTTGGGGTTCACTTCTGTTTCTTTTCCGGGAGACAGCCGGATTGGAAATTTTCCATGAACCTTTTGGTGATTCCGAGAGGATTCGAACCTCTAACCCTGGGTTTAGAAAACCCATGCTCTATCCGGTTGAGCTACGGAACCGTTATAGTAATCCCAGAAAGATTTGAACTTTCAACCCCCGGTTTAAAAGACCGGTGCTCTAACCATTTGAGCTATGAGATTGTTTTAATTTTGTGAATCGTCAATAATCAATTCGCTTCGATTGTCAATTTTTAATTTCACAATTCACATTTTTGTAATCCCAGAAGGAATCGAACCTTCAACCTTCGACGTATCAGGTCGATGCTCTAACCAATTGAGCCATGGGATTTTATACTTTGGGTATCTCCGGGGATCGAACCCTGTTCTCCGGTTCCACAGACCGGCGCTTTACCAAATAAGCTAAAGAAACCATAAAAAAAGCGCCTCTTTTTGGGAGGCGCTTCATATATTTTAACGTAAGAGATCATTAGCTGACCCACGTATATAAACACCTTTTATCCACAATTTCACTATCAAAAATACACGCAACACCTGTCGGTTCCTGTCCGAATAGTCTTGAATATTGATTGAATATGTTGTGTAACTGTTTCATTTTATTTTTGTTTGTTTCTAAATTATTTTTAATTGAATCCTGAAAACCTGTTGCTTTCAATTTTCGGTTGCAAAGTAAATATGAATTTTTGGAATCTGCAAATAAATTCTTGAATTAAAATACTGATAATCAATTAATTAAGTTGTATTTTTAGAATAGAGAATTTCTGTCCGCAATATTTTGCAGATATCTTAATTACCTAAATGACTGTCTCTCACCGGGTTGCTTATCACTCTATTTTATCGTATTAAAGTTTCATTGTTTATTAAAAAATTTTCATGTTTATGGTTATTTTTTTTCATTCTAAATAATTTCTGACCTAAAAAACAAAAAACGCCTCGGTTTTCCGAGGCGTTTTTGTTGTATTTTGATTAATTTTTTACAAGTTTACAGTAAATAATTTCCAAAGTCAGCACATTTCGCCTCATTCCATATCATCTCATCATACCCGAATAATCCTTTATTAGAAGGACTTCCGAATAGTTCTGCATTGATATATGCTCTTTGTATTGTCATAATTTTCTGGTGCAAATATAAATCTTTTTTGTATTATTTTATAAGATTCACAATCTCTGGAAGGTTTTGGATACGCAAAGGCGCAAAATAATATTAAAAAAATCTACTTTAAGGCGCGAGGATTTTATCTCCGATAAAATTTAATACCGATAAAAATATTGTTTCGAATTATTCAAATAATTAATAAGCTACCTTGCTGAAAATTTTCAATTTTCTTGCGTCTTAAAAATCATACATAAAATTTATAAAACCTTGCGTCTTTGCGATTTTCCAACAAAATAGAATTACTATGTTATGAGTTTCTTATTTTTAGGGAACCAGGAGGCATTAATTACAATTGATTTGATGAAGCAGATGATATTCCTTCTCTTCAAAGAAAAGCTTTTCTTTAATTTTTAAATTCTTAAATCTTTAATTCCTGAACATTTTATTCCTTCCTGTCTTGAATCTCGAAATATCTTTCAGAATCACCTCATCATTAGGATTAAAATATTTCAGCTCATTGACAATTTCTGAACGTGTGGCTACTTTTTCAGCAATAATTTCATAGGCTATATTTCTGGTTGCCGTATGTAATTTCGGATCTTTTTTGAATTCATATTTCAGAGCATCCAGATAAGTGATCTTTTTGTGAGCCGGGGTTTTCTGATATAAATGCTGTATTTCTGATTCCAGTATTTTAACATCAGAGATATTGGCAAAGTAGTTATTCAGGCAGTTGAAAGCATCTCTGTCTTCTTCCCAGCCTTTCAGCAGTACTTTTTGTGCTTCTTCCGTTTTCTCCATTTTTTTACGGTATACCAAAGAAGCTTTCACCATCTGGTTATTGATTGTATAGTCATCTGCAACTATTTGATAGTAATGGTGGGCATTTTTAAGATCGTTGATATCTTTATAGAGATCCCCTACTTTTTCTTTCTGCTCCATCTCTTTATAGAGTTCAATGGCCTTTTTGTATTGTTTTGCTTTTTCATAGCAGGTTGCTGCATCAGATTTATTGTTCAGCTTTTTAAGATAAACTACGGCTGCTTCACTGTAGAACCCACCATTTTCAAGTGTTTTTGCACCTCTGTAGTTATCCTGCAGCAGATTCATATAGACTCTGGCTGCTTTTTTATAATCGTTTTCAGCAATATATTTTTCTGCCAGCTCTTCGTATTTGCTTCGTATTCTGTCAAAAAGTGAATTTTCCAGATAGAAACTGCTGCTTCCACCACCTTTTCTTCCTGCTGAATTTCTGTTGTTTTGTTCTTTATCTTTTAAGGAAGTGATCACAATAAGGATAATAAACGCTACAATTAAGAAAATGGCCAATGTTCCCACCACACTCCAGAAACTTTCATGAAATAACTGGGCAACGATTCCGATGACCTTAAACATGGCCAGCAGTACAAATGCCGCCATAAACTTGTCTATAAATTTCTGCTTATTCATCATCATCGGATTTTAAAATGGTTTTATCTTCTCTGAACAAACGATAAAGGAGCAGCATCACACAGATCACCAGAACCCATACAAACCAGTTGTAACCAAACATTTTTACCAACGGATAAAATAAGTATACCAGCATCGCCACAAGGATTGCTATTAAAATAAATTTCACCCATACAGGCACATTATCACCACCCAGGTTTAATGATTTATTTTTAAACAGGAACAAATACAGTCCTACTCCTGCAATCATCAGGATAACCATATACATAATATCTGAAACCGGGGCTTTTCTTTCCAATGGAGTTCCTTCCGTTCCCACTGCTTTCACTTTGGATTTGTCAATGGAAGCAGAAGAAAGGTCTACGATATCCAATGTACCGTAAAGTTTTCCCAGGGAATCAGCCATCAAAGCTTTTCTCTTTTTCAGCAGGAATTTTACGACTTCTCCGTTTACAGGTTTTCCCTTGGTGTACTGCTTCAGAGAATCTGAAATTTTACGTTTCAGCTTTTCGGTGTTTTGTTCAAGGTGTTTTGTGATTTTTTGGGTATAAATAGTTTTAAGAGAGTCTCTGCTTTGTTTTTCTTTATTCACAAGTTTTCCAATGTCTCTTCCTATTTCACTTACATCTCTTCCACCCGCTTTTTTATAATTTTCTTTGTCTTCTTTTGTTTTGGATTCTATGATCCCGGCATGAATAAGCTCTTTGGACAATTCCTTTCTCTCCTGATGATAGAGAGAGTCTATCTTGAGATCAATTTCCGATGTTCCGGACTGGAAAGCAATCATATCAGAAGGTGCTTTTACAGTATTGTTTTCAATTTTTCCGGAAGAAGCTGTATTTTCTTCCTGGTCGGAATTATTTTTATCCGAAGGCAATGCTATCTTTAAGACAATAGCCACAATAATAACCGCCCAGAATATTCTGCGGAAGTTTCTTGTTCCTGCGCTTTTTGTTTTACTTCCTGAACCTCCGCCAAATAATTCTTCCAGCCAGGTAAATTTGCCAAAGCCATCTCCTCTGGAAGTTCCCATAACATCCAGAGAAACGCCCAGTTCTACAGCTCTTTCAGGATATTTTTCAATATATTGTAAATACTTTTCTATTTCCTTTTTATTTCCGGCCATCACTTTTTTAAGGTCAAACGGCAGGTTATTCATCCATTCTTCTTCGGTTTGCTTTGGCTGTAATGCTTCCAGCACTTTTTCGTCATCTATTTCAACGGTATAGCTTTCAATTTTTTGAGGAATTGAAACTCCATTCAGAGGTTTTCTGATGCTTTCATTTATAATACCAGACTGCTGAATTAATGAAATCCAATCGATCTCTACGGATAATTTTACCAGTCCGAATTCGGGATGCATCACCAGAAAGCGGGCATCGAGCTGTACCCAGTCTTCCTGATTTATTTTGGGATAAAAGGTTGTGTTTTCAGGGATAAAAAGCCTGTTATCCACACATTGAAAATAAGCATTCCTACCTATTTCCTGCGGGGCATCATCATTAAAAACAAGGAAACAACCGTACAGCACATTGGGAATATTTGCCGGAATTGCATAAGATCTTACCTGGCTTAAATGAATTCCAAGCGTTTCCATTTCCTGAAGCCATACCACGGGTGAAGAGCCTCTGATCAAAAGCCCCCTTTTGGGATAGTTGTTTTTCGGGAAAGGTTTTATTCTAAGCTCCATAATCCAAAATCTGTTCTATAAAAGGTTTTAAAAACCTGTCGCACATATCATCCATTGTTCTCACTTTCAGCAGGGCATGCTCCGGAAGATAATATTCTGATCCGCCAAATTCAGTATAGGTTGCCAAAGAGAGGAATCCATGAGCTGTGGAAGGAATGAAAAATTCTTCAATACTCTTGTTGCTGCTCCGGAAAGTCAGCATTCCCCGTGAATCTGTAATAATTTCGCTTCCATCGGGGAATGTAAATTTATTTTTATTCTGCTCGGCAAAAATTTTAATATCATACTTATTTTTAGAAAAATCCAGCGTGTTTTCCGAAGAACTATACAATTCATGTCCGGAAATGACTAGATTTTCATATTGATTGATTCCTATTTTATTGAAATTATTGATAATCTTCAATCCGCTTCCCTTCAGCTTGGCAACTTCCGCTTCGGCTTTTATATTATTTTTTTCAAATTCTTTATCTTTTCCGGTAATAGGTTCTACAGAAATATTTCCGTCCCTGTTTATTTTATAATGGGTAACATTATCCGGATGATGGAGATAAAAACTGCGCCCAAAATAAATAAGTTTGTAGGATTCCGGAATATTCATCCCTATAAGATTCTGCTCAGAGTATTCTCTTGTATTAAGATTAAGCTTTGATATTAATTTTTTATCAGACTGATACTGGCACAGAATAAAATGCTGTTGTTTGTTTTTTGCCAGGGCAAACTGTCCTTTCGGTTTTATGGAAATATTGTCAAATAAAACTTCACAGCCATGGTGCGTTTTATAGTAATCATAAGAATGCTTGTCATAATAGTTATCAGAAAGATAAGTCTTCAATAACTGCTTTTTTGAACTTAGAATAAAAAATTCTCCTTCATATAAAAACTTAGCGATCTTATTAACCGGAGTTGGGAATAAGACCGGATAGTTTTGTGGAAGATCGGTTTTCTTTCCATTGAAGTTATGAACGGATGGTTTTTGCTGCGGCGGATTGGCCCACAGCTCCTGCAATGGAAGTTTAATTTTCTGAATATGTTTTCTGGCTCCTTTGTGATGTTTATAAAAATTAATTTCACCATCTGATGTTGTAGTCACCAAAAACTTTAGTCTGTCTCTATTCTGAAGAACCACCCGCTGAACTTTTTCATCTTCCATATTCTCCTCATGGGTAATGAAGAAAATCTCAATATCCTTTTCTGAGTGGTGTTCATTAAAAAACTTTTCCAAGGCTTCTGACACTTCCAAAACCGGACTTACCTGATTAAGGTTTTCCACCACTTCTTCCACTTTGTTAAGTGCAATCGGAATACCCGCCTGTCCTAAAGCAAAAACTTTACATTCAGAATGGGCTTTCGGATGTTTGATGACTGCAATTGCAGAGGCAAAAGCCAACACTTTTGGAGTTCCCCAATTTCTGAGGGAAGTATCAATCAGAATAATTCTTTCAAAAATATTTTCTTCAGGCGGAATCTCTCTCTGAATGTAAAGTGCTTCGTTGTTGGCTACCCGATTCATGAATACGTCATCTTCATTGGCAAACTCCGAAAGAAGCATCCTGTGAAAATCACCTTTGTTGGTCATATCAGAAATTCCTCCGATAGGCTGTTCTCCGGGTGAAAGGTAGCGCATGGGAATTTTCAGACCGCTCCATATCCTTTTGATGAGGCTTCCTACCTGAAATGTCTTGGGTTCTTCAATTAATTCTTTGATAAAATCTTTATCAGTATCCGCCGTTGTTTCTTCTTCTATCACCTCATCATCAAGCTCAGGCTCGTCAACCAGCCCTTTCATAGCATCAATGATAGACTGTACTGTAGGAAACTTTTCATTGAGATTCAAAGCACTCAGATCTTTATTTAAAACCGATGTACCGGCATGTTGCTTTTCTGCACTGGAAGCCAGCTCCTGTGGCCGCTTATAATAGATTCTTATATTCGCTTCAGCATTCAATGAAGATATTCTGTTGTGACCATTGCTGAATAAGGTCTGCAGCAATACAATTCTGTTTTGCTTCTGCTTATACACATGGGGAAGTGATTGTATTTTTTCGAGAAATTCAATTTCTTTTTCTGCATTGAAATCAAAGTTTCCAATGCTGTAAAATTCAGCGGTATGTCTCAATGGGCCGGCAAAATCAATATACCCGTCCTGCATCGCGTACAACACCATAAGCAATGCCCCAAAGGGTGGCCATCCCTGTGGCTGAAGTTCTTTGAGAATCTCCATTACATAAGGCCTGTACGCTATCGCTCCCACTCCCGGCACCGAGAGGAGATTATTGTCATGATACCCGGAATCACCGGGAACATCTTCATCAGTTTTCCATTCCCAGAAGTAATTTTCATAGGACTGGAAATAGGCCTTTAATTCCATTCTCTTGATTTTTCTGTAAGACGGAACGAGCTTAAGGACAATGGGCGGAAATCGGTTTCTTTTATTAAAAGATAATTTCCATTTTCATCCCAAAGCAACCATCCTTCCGGCTCTTTATTATATTTCTGCTGTAACAGCGTACTTAGATTTTTAAATTCAAAATCCAGACCGGCGGGCAATAGATGTCTGTCTTTGGTCCAATAGGTTTTTCCAGGAAAACTTAATAATGGAATACCCATAAACAGGGCTTTATCTCCCAAAATAATCCATTTTATTTTTTCCAGTTTAAACTTAGGTAATGCTGCAATACTTTCCTTAATATCAGCAATATTGCTTAATAAAGCGATTACCGGCTGTTCTTCATTGCTTTCTTTTACGCTTACCTGCACCTTTTCCTGAATTCCAAAATAGTTTTGGTTGGAAGGAGGAAAAGTAAGCTGTAATGCCTTGTCTATAGGTATCCAAAGCAGTGCTGTCCTCATTTTTTTACTTGGAACCAGAGCTTCTTTTCTGAATAAAAGACCCTCCCGAAGCTCATACAGGATAAAGTCCGGTAATTGTTGTGTTTCCGGAGCTTCCGCCTGTTCATCGGTAAAGCCTTTCAGCCAGATTGTATCTTCATCCACTGCGATCTGAACATTTTTCCAGTCTCTGATGGAGCCCAGAAAGTCTTCATCAGCACGGGGAATTTCTGCCCAGAATTCTTTTAAACGCTTTGAAGGATTTTCTGCCATAAGCTTTCAATTTCTTGCTGGATATACTGCTTCTGTTCGGGATTTCTGATCCAGTCGCAACGGGTTTGCAGGTATCTCAGTTTATCTTTTATTACATTCTGTTCTTCAAAGCTCAGCATTCCGCCATTCCATTTTTCCACGAGAATTGTCACATCTTTCATGACTTCTTCAGGATTGGGTGTTTTGTTGTGCATAGCCTGTGGATGAGAATCCGGGTGGTCGTCTTTCTCGATCGTTCTGTTGATAATACCTTCCAGAATTTCAATCTGTTCTTCTGTATCCCAGATATGTTTCAGTACCCAAAGGTCAGAAAGCACCGCTTCTTTTCTTCCGCAGATCAGCGCACTTGCAGCAATCAGATTCTGAAGTTTCACAGCTCTGCGGTCTGAAATGGCAATTCCCGTATTCCGAAGACTCATAATGGTGTTCAGATAAACTTCATAGATGGGTTTAAGGTCTATTGTTCTGCACAGATTCTGAAGCTGCCTGATATCATCAGCATGAATTTCCGGAATTTCCGCTTCTTCTTCGTTTTCCAGTTTTCTTCCGGCTAAAAGCACCTGCTGTAAGAGTTCAGGCTTTACATAATCCACATTGATTCTCACCAGAAAACGGTCAAACAATGCGTTCAATGCTTCATCTTCCGGAAGAACGTTACTGGCTCCTACAAACATAAGCGCAGGTAAATGTTTCGTCTCTTTTCCTCTTTTAAAAATCTTCTCGTTGAGAGCCATCAAAAGAGAATTCAAAATAGCAGAATTGGCATTGAAGATCTCATCCAGGAAAACCATGGAAGCTTCCGGCATCATTCCCTCTGTATTAGTTAGAAGTTCACCTTCTTTCAGTTTTCTGATATCAAAAGGTCCGAAAATTTCGTTCGGTTCTGTAAAGCGGGTTAATAAATATTCAAAGTTTTTCCCGTCTTTTACTGTTTTTGCCAGGGTTCTGACAATAGCTGATTTTGCCGTACCCGGAGGACCATATAGAAATGCGTTTTCTCTTGCTAAAAGGCATATTCCCAAAAGATCTACGACATCATTTTTGCCTACAAAAGTTTCTTTTACGTAGGTAAGGACTGTATTGAGTTGAGTTATATTCTGGTTCATTGATTCAAAAAATTAAAATTTCCACCATTATTTCTTGTGAAGTGTCTCTTCATCTTTACTTTCTGCCCGCTCATTTCTTTTGCTGAATGAAAAAGCCAATTCTCTGATAAGGATCTTTGATGTCAAAGTACAACTGCCTTCCATCATCGAGTGTAAGCGCATCCATGATCTTATCTCCATCCCTGACCAGATTTTGTGATACATCCTGTTTATTGAGATGATGTCTTATCAGATCTCTTTCATCGGAAATTCTTGTAATAATATAGGGAGAATCTTTAGTTCCGTCACCTGTTTTTTCAAGACATTCAAAAATAATCTGAGCAATTGTCATTTCAATATTTCTTCCTTTTTCATCGCCCAGTTCCTTGTACGCAAAATATTTACAGATATGTGCCCTCGGACTTAACAGAATATTGATATTTACATATTGTATAACCTCTTCAAACTTTCCTTCATTGAGTAAGTTCTGAATGTTTTCAATATCTTCGGAATAAGGGTCATATTCAGGATCATTGATCACCAGTTCACGACACTTCAGGAAAGTTTCTTTTGTGGGGTCCGTTAAAAATTCAAATACTTTCTCATACGTTTTCATTGTGGTCTTCGGTTATCGTTTTTAGTTCTCGCCAGAATGCGTCTTTATGTATTCCGAATTCGGCTGTTATTAGTTTATTGATGAACGGAATTTCCGCCAGTTTATAATCTTTTTTTTCGACAATTCTTTCCAGATATAATTTTCTGTAGGTTTTGTCCTTCAATTCTTCCTGCCAATTTACATTTTTCAGGCCAAGATCATACCCAATTCCGGAATAGTGAAACTGTACGAGAATACTTTCCAGCAAGGGGATTAAAGGGTCTTCAGGATCTATAGAGTTTAAAGCAACAATCACTTGCGGTAAAAACCTAAGCGATAAATCTGCGGATAAGATAGAAGACACGTCCCGGATTCCTTTAAACCCAGGAATAAGATTTTCAATATTTTTCTCTGTATTTTCTCTAATAAGATAAAGCTGTGCGCTATGATAGAGAATTTTTGCTGCCCATACGGCAGTTTCCTTATTACAAGTCAGTTGATCGGATAGAAACTCCAGTCTTTCTTTTTCAAATTCTGTTTCAAAATACGCTTCAGCTTCCGCCTCTTCCTGAGGGGAGATTTGCTGTAAGTTTGAGAAAAGAGTAATACATTCTTCCTTACGAAGCAAAAAGATCGTGTCTAAAAACGGTGACTTGGTTTCCATGATCTAACAAAAATAAAATTATTTCGCTGAGAATAAAATTTTTGTGAAGAAGATTCGTGTTAAATGTGGAATTAAAGTGTTGGAAAACGCAAAGGCGCTAAGATGATATGCATTATAATGTTTTTAAGGCGCTAGAAAATCTAAGATTTTCAGCAATACCGAAACCTTTATCAGGAGCTTTTTGCGCCTGTGCGTTTTCCAACCTATATGAGATTGCTTCGTCGCTAAAGCTTCTCGCAATGACGGTTTAGGCTACGATTTCAATGATATTATTTTCAGGATCAAGGATGACACTTTCATAATATCCGTCTCCGGTGGTACGAGGTTCTCCTGCAATAGTATATCCGTCTTTTCTCAGCATCTCCGTAAGTTCATCTACTTTTTGCTTACTGTCCACAGAAAATGCGAGGTGAATGATTCCGTACTGTTGGGATTCATAAGAGTTTTCGCTTTCTTTAATATCCGGTCTGGTCATGATTTCAAGACGGCAGCTACTATCAAAACTTAAAAAATAAGATTGGAAATTTTTGACAGGATTATGGTATTTTTCATTGGAAACCGCTCCGAAATATTTCTGGTAAAATGCTTTGGATTTTTCAAGGTCTTTCACCCAAATGGCAATATGCTCGATTTTCATTTTTTAAAATTTTATTTGTTTTATTTCTACAAAACTAGGCTGACTGATTTCACCATACCTGCTCCGCATTATGCTTTTATTGTTCTGTATTGGCCAGATTACGTCTTGAATTATATAAAAGACTCCATATATAATATTATTTAAGACATATATTGATAATATCTTATATATTCTGTTGATATGAGATGGCTTCATTGTTTCCATTATCGTAATCACGGAGACAATCTAAAAGTTATTATCTTTGTCCTTTCAAAAAAACATTATGAGTATTCACATCAGTGCAAAAAAAGGAGAAATTGCTAAAGTAGTATTGCAGCCGGGGGATCCGCTTCGTGCACAGTATATTGCTGAAAATTATTTAGAAAACGCCAAACTGGTAAGCAAAACCAGAGGAATTTTTTATTATACAGGTCTTTATAAGGGTAAAGAAATCACTGTAGGAGCAAGTGGAATGGGATTCCCAAGTATCGGGATCTATTCTTTTGAGTTGTTTACAGAATATGAAGTAGATACCATTATCAGAATCGGGACTTGTGGTGCTTACAACACAGATCTTAAACTTTTTGATATTTTAAATATTGATAAAGCGGCCAGCGAAAGTACTTATGCCAAATATGCATGGGGAATTGAAGATGAAATCCTTCCTCACCAAGGGAATATCTTTAGCACCATCAATGAAACGGCTAAAGATCTATCTTTAAATGCTAAAGCAATCAACATCCACAGTAGTGATATTTTCTACAGAAAAGATCCTAACACTCCGGAAATTGCTACAAAATACAATTGTCCTGCAGTAGAAATGGAAGCCTTCGGTTTATTTGCCAATGCTCAGCATTTAGGAAAAAATGCAGCGACCATTCTTACGGTAACGGATATTATCCCTACACACGAAAAAATCTCTGCTGACGAAAGAGAAAAAGCTTTAAATCCAATGATGGAACTGGCTTTGGAATCAGCAATAAAGAGTTTGTAAGAAAAGACAATTCTGCTTATAAAAAAAGAGCTTTACTTTATCAGTAGAGCTCTTTTTTATAGTCTGAAAAAAATTCTGGCCGTTTCTGTGGTCTCGTCTGCGACTTCGGAAATGCTGATTTTCTTCAGGTGGGCAATTGTTTGTGCTACATAAGGCAGGAATGAAGGTTCATTTCGTCTGTTCTGCATTCTGGACATATTTTTCGGTAACATAAAAGGGGCATCTGTTTCAATCATCATTCGATCAAGAGGTACATATTTTATAACGTCTTCGAGATGTTTAAATCTTTTCTCATCACTGATGGCTCCTGTAAATCCTAAATAAAATCCTTTGTCCAGATAAATCTTCGCTTCATCCAATGTTCCGGTAAAGCAATGGACAACAGCTTCAGGTAATTGGGAAAGATATTCATCTGTGATCTCATTAAATCTTTTAAACGCTGATCTTTCATGAAGAAAAAGGGGTTTATTCACTTCTATGGCAAGTTCCAGCTGAGCTTTGTAGCATTTTTCCTGAATGGGTCTAGGAGAGAAATCCCTGTCAAAATCCAGTCCGCACTCACCTACTGAAATCACATGATCATATTTCAATAATTTCCTGAGTTCATTGATACTTTCGTCATTAAATGATTTGGCATCATGAGGGTGAATTCCTGCTGTAGAAAATAAAATTTCCGGATATTCTTCTGCAATCTCAGCAGATTCTTTGCTTCCTCTTACGCTGGTTCCGGTGAGAATCATATGTTCTACACCCTGATCCAAAGCGCGGTTGATAATTTCTTCGTGTTCATTATAGAACTGTTTATTGGTCAGATTAATGCCAATATCAATGTATGTGTTCATTTTTTTTAACTTTTATTATATGTTATTTTGAATATAAAATAGAAGTTGTGAAAATTTTTGATCTGATTTTTCACAGCTTCTGTTTTATACCTGCAAAACTAAAAAAATGATACGCAATGTTTTTACGTAGAAAAAGTGTAAGAAAATCTGCTTAATCTGCAAATTCTGTAAGAGTATTTATTTTCACCACAGATTTCGCAGATGACACAGATGTTTATGTTGTATTTATTCGTTGATAAATTTTTCCAGAAAGCCTATTAATTTTGTTCCTCCATGGCTCCAACGGATGCCATGGCCTTCTTTTTCCCTGACTTCAAAAACCAGTTCATGTTTGTAATGAAAAAAAACATTCCACCAGGTTTTATTTTCAAGAATATCATGGATTTTCGCCATTACTTTCTCCTGTTTCTGCTGATTGTTTCCTTTGATTTCTCCCCAGAAATCGTCATCCATTCTTCCGGTGTGTTTTTCCCAGGCCCTTTGTGCAATGGTAATTTCACTATTGAAAAACTCCTGACAGGCATTGATCAGGGTTATTTTCAAAGGAGGGATCGCACTTTCATTACGGATGCTTGCGGAGGTTAATCTTTGTCCTAAAATATTCAGCCAATGTTCAACAGGAACTGCCTCCAAAAGCTTTGTTTTCACCTCATTTGAACCGTTATTATCCAGAATATTAATGAATTTTTCAAAGCTTTCCTGTCTGTTAATGATTATTTCTTCATTAAAATAAGGCAGGTGAAGTTCTAAAGTATTTTCCTTAAACCTATGAATATTTTTCTCCAGAGTTTGCAGATGTTCTTCTGCTAAAACAGCTTTATACTTGCTTTTCCATGTTTCTGAAAACAGAGAAATATAAGGTTGAAACAGATTCATATTTACTTCGTTTTGATGAGATTAACAGAAAGGCTTTCTTCTGTGATCAAATATCCAATCAGATTAAACCATTCTTTGCAGTGATCGAGAATCCAGGCATCTGAGGAAATAACGATTTCCGAACTTTCCGCCAGAAATTTATCTGGATTAAACTGCAGATCTGCTTCCCAGTTGAGTTGATTTTGTTCTGCAAATTCAAGAATAATCTGTTTAATTCGTCCACTGTTGGAAACAGGTTTATCAAAGATCCATACCAGTTTCTGAATATGATTTTTCCGGTGAAAAGAAGCCACCAACCCCACTGCTCTTAACGTCTGATTTACTCTTTTATACGTTCCATGAACACCGGAAAGATCACGGATACAGTCATCCAGTCCTTCAAAAATATAAGCTTCGGAAAGCAGGCTTTCCAACAGGATCAGGACATTAAAACCGTCAAGGTAAACCGTTTTCCCTTTTAAATTTAATGTTTCTATATGTTTCAACCGTCTGTTGTAAAGTTGTGAATCTGATGCTGACGCTCCCCGTAAAACCTGTATCTGACGGGTTTTCAATCTATATCTGTTTCCAACCAATTCCGAAGCTGCTTTTTCCGGATACTCTCTGGTGAGAAGATACCGCATATCCTCAACAGCCAGTTTCAGTTTACTGATCTGTTTCTCTGAACCGAACAGTGTATCGTCACCCGTATTTTTTCCACGGTTTCTGTTATTCATACTCAAAAATAGAATTTTTGGTGATTTTTATGGTAGAAATTGATATTTAAAATGCAAAGTTTTAGTGTTTACCTTTATTTTCTCAGGGAACAAAGAATGAAATCAATTTCATTGATTTTTTCTAAGCTTGTGTAATATTTAAACATGTACTATAACTTACTGCCATTTCTTTCATGCCAGCCCATGATCTGTTATGTTTTCTACAACAAAAGAGATGTTTTGTACAAAGTTTTGATATTTATTAGGAATAAGTTTGCAAAGACTAAAAAAATACCCTTATGAATACACTGAAAAAATTATGCTATCTGTCTGCAGCTGTGCTGTTATCAGCATCTTTCGTTGCCTGTTCAAGTGATGACAATGAGATCATTATTGAACAACAGACTCCCTCACAGGTACTATCATCTACTCCGTGGGAAACTACCGGAGCTAAGGATAAAAGTGGAAATAGTGTAGCCCTTACAGATGCCAGTGTGGCAGGATATGTAGGTTTTGCTTATTTCAAAACAGACGGAAAGTTTGCTATTTACAATCTTACGGATGTGCTGAGATCAATGGGAACATGGTCTGTAGATGCACAGGGAAAAACAAGAACGATTGCAGCATTGAACCCGGATGGGACGACTATTTTCACCCGTGATGTTGAAATTCTTGTTTTAAACAAAAATGAATTTACATACAGAATCCGCCCAAACTCCAGCGATCCGTCTATATATTATGACATCATCCATACGAGGACTTCTCATGCAGAACCAACTAATGGACAGCTTACACTTGCTTCCACGCCATGGGAAACGACTGGCGCGAAGGATAAAAGCGGAAATAATGTAGCATTAAATGATGCCAGTGTTGCCGGATATGTAGGATATTCTTACTTCAAAGCTAACGGAACTTTTAAAATTTTCGGATTAAATGATGTATTGAGATCTGAAGGGACATGGTCTATTTCTCCGGACGGGAAGAAGAGAACGCTTACCACGCCTACTTTTACACGTGTTGTGGATATTTTGCTACTGAACGAAACAACGTTCACATACAGAATTACTCCAGATGCGACAAACCCAGCCGTATTTTACGACATTATTCATACAAAGGTAAACCATAAGGAGCCTTTGTAGTGATTATTTTTTGATAAGAAGGAAGAAACCTGCTCAGTAATGGGCAGGTTTTTATTTTTAAATTAAAAGGAATGTATTGTTTGTAATTCGTTACGTATCATTACATATATTCCTCCCACCATTTTTTCCAGTTTATGGTTCCCAACTGATCCAGGTCTACTTTTTCACCGATCATAGGAAGCGTAATCGAAATATTGCTTTCTTCTGCATGTTTTGAGGCCAGCTCCAAAGGTTCATACCATGCATGCTGTGCCAGCTTGAATTTGGAATTGTGTACGGGAATGAAGTTTTTAGCTTTCAATTCTTTAATTTCTGTGATAAGCTGATCCGGCAAAGTGTGAATGTATGGCCACTTTTCGTTATACTGTCCGTTTTCCATGATGGCCAGATCAAACGGTCCGTATTGGTCTCCAATTTCTGTAAAATGATTCCCATAACCGCTGTCGCCACCCAAAAACAGTTTTTTCGTGGGGGTTTTTAAAACAAAAGAAGTCCAGAGTGAGATATTACGATTCAGTAATCTTCCTGAAAAGTGTCTCGCAGGAGTAAGTGTGATTCTGAAACCTTCTGCGATGTCTATGCTTTCCCACCAGTTTTTTTCGATGATTTTGTCAAAGCTCCAGCCCCAGTATTCAAAATGCTGGCCCGTACCCAAACCACAGATAACTTTTCCTACTTTATCTTTTAAATCCTGAACAGTTTTATAATCGAGATGATCCCAATGGTCATGTGAGATAAGCAGAAAGTCTATCTCCGGCATATGTTCCGGTTTGTAGTAATCGGCTCCCTGAAAAGCTTTTATGGAACCTGGCATTGGGGAAGCATTTCCGCTGAAAACCGGATCTATCAGAAATTTTTTGCCATCTAGCTGTATGAAATAGGAACTGTGCCCAAACCATATCAAAACATTTTCTTCGGGTTGAAGGTTCTTTAAATCCGTTACTACAAATGGAAGTGCAGTTTTGGGTGAAGTATTTTCTACTTTACATAAAGTGTGGAAAAGTACTTTGGTCATACTTTCTCCTTCTAATAAAGGAGGTGTTGTCAATATATTCTGAAATCTCCCATTAAGATAATTGGGAAGTGTATTGAAATATTCTTTTCTTTTTTCATCGGGAAACTGCCCGAGCTGCTTTTTTAAATTTTTCATTCCCTTTATTTTTTACATTCTGAGCCTTTCTTCTTCAAGGTCCAGTCTTGTTAGATAATGTCTTATATATTCTTCGTCAATATTCGGATTGCGTCTGTTTTCTTCCCGAAGCCAGATTCTTTGCTGTTCCAGGGTTTCAAAATAGATTGCTTTCGCTTCTTCAGACAGCTTATGAATAGAGTCTTCTTTATCTTCCTGTTCCCATCGGTCCATCAGTTTGCTAAAATATTCATTTTCGCTTCTTCTTTCTTTATAATTTTCATCCAGATATCTGAAAGCCACCTTGCGCATTTCCCTTCTTAAGAAATGTTCAGATTCTTCCTCAGACAAATATCCTCCTCCGGTATCAGACAAATTAAGTTTTTTGATCAGAGCAGGTAATGTAAGTCCCTGGATAATCAAAGTGGCAAGAATTACAATGAAAGTTATGAAGAGAATGAGATCACGGTGTGGAAAGGGCTGCCCGTTTTCCATCACAACGGGAATAGATAACGCTGCTGCAAGAGATACTACCCCGCGCATTCCCGTCCAGCCCATCAGTATTGGAGCCTTCATTCCGGGGTTTCTGTCGGCTACATTAATAAAATTCCTCATGATCAATGTTACAAAAACGGCACCGAAAGAAGAAAGCAAGCGAACAATGATCAGTACAGCCGTAATGAGTAGTCCATAGCCAACAGCATCTGACAGGCCGATACCTTCTTTATTTAAACCTACCATAATTTCCGGCAGATCTAATCCAATGAGCAAAAATACTATTCCATTGATCAGAAATACAAAGCTTTCCCAGACATTGGAACCTCTTAACCTGGATTGTGAAGTTCTGAAAATTTCATGTCTTCTTACGGAAAGAAATAATCCGCCACTTACGACTGCCAGTACTCCCGAAGAATGAACTTCTTCCGCGGCAATATACATCACATAGGGAGCAACGAGGCTTAGTATAGCATCCATATTGACATCTGTAGGGAATATTTTTTCAATTTCAAGGAATACAAAAGCCAATACAACTCCTATTCCTAACCCTCCGAAAACCATCCATCCAAAACTAGTGGCTGCATCCTGCCATATAAACTGCCCTGTAGCCACCGCCACCATTGCAAACCTGAAGATGATCAGCGAAGAAGCATCATTGAACAAACTTTCACCCTCGAGAACAGTAGACAGATTTTTAGGAACTTTTACAAATTTTAAAATGGCTCCGGCACTCACCGCATCCGGCGGTGATACAATTCCACCTAATACAAAGCCTAATGCCAGTGAAAAACCGGGAATATATGAGTTCGCTACGAAAGCGACAGTGATTGCTGTAAGGAAAACCACAATGAACGCAAAACTGGTAATGATCCGCCTCATTTTCCATATTTCCTTCCAGGATACTGCAAAAGCTGCTTCGTATAAAAGCGGGGGCAGGAAAATAATAAAAATCAGTTCAGGGTCTATTTTTAACACCGGCAATCCAGGGATAAAACTAATAAGAAGTCCGGCAATAACCAGTATGATAGGATATGCTACTTTCAATCGATTGGCCAGCATAATGGCCCCGATAATGACTAGGACCAGTCCTAAATAATAAATAAAATTTTCCACCATTGCTTTTTCTATTAATTTTAAACTAAGTCTCTGTTTTGAAAACAAAATTTAAAAGAAAAATAAATATAAGCATAAGATTTTGAGATGTGAAAATAAATTTGATTGTGGATAAAATTTTCATCCAATGATTCTTAGTGGAAATAAATCTGATCTTTAGAAAGCCATTTAACCAGTCCCAGCATAATACATCCTAATACAGAGCCTAACAGGATCAATACAGCTAAAGTCTTCGCGAACGCTGTCCAATACTTTTTTTTATCGAATGTAAAATCTACCGGATTGATATTATATGTAGTATAAATGCAAGGATTGATACGCAAATCCGGTCTGAAGTAAACAATTCCCTGAATATATTTTCTCCGTAAAGCTCTGAGATTTACAATATAGGAACTATAACCCGCATCCACTCCATCAAAATCTACATTTATTACAGAGTCATTGTGTTTTACCTGCAATACATAGATTTTATTTCTGGGGCTAAGGTTTACGTCATATTCATCTGCAAGGTGATATTTTTCAAGATCCTGGTAAAGAATTCTGTCTATCGTTCCATTTTTTCTTTCGTAATGAACTCCCTTATCATCCACGACAATCTTTTTAACTTCTCTTTTTCTGACCGTCTTCTGGTAAAGAATAAAACGGTATAAACCAAAACCTAAGGCCGGATAGTACACTATTGATACTACAACAAGCACCATAATATTTTTACAAATAATAACAGGCAATATTAATAACACTAAAAACATCACCAATAATAAAAGTACGGCCAATGTTCTGGTTAACCAGGTCATAAACCACCATGGCTTAGAGACTAACGGCAAAAAATCTTTTCTTACATCCTCTTGCATATGTTCAAGATACAAAAAAGTTAACAATATAAAAGAGCCACAGTGGCACACCGTGACTCTTTCTACCAAATTGAAAATAAGATATAATTAAATTGAAACTATGAAATTGTATGTGTTTTTTCTGTTGTTGTATTGTACGTATCGGAGATGACATTGTCTACAAATCTCCATTCTGCAACGGAACTTCCTGCTGTAAATTTCACATGCAGATACCCTCTTTTATAGAGATTGGCATACTCAAGGTCATCAATCAGTAATGAAAATGCCTGAGCCAGTTCTATTGCTTTTGCAGGATCAGATGTGATTCCCAGATAGCCTTCTAATCCCGGAGAAGAAACGGAGCTGCAGGCCAGTTCGGTTCCGATAAATTTCCCCTGAGCATCGGTTAATTTCCCTAACCATGCATTATGGGTATCTCCTGCCAATACCACTACATTTTTTCCTGCAAGAACGGAATACAGCTGTTCTCTTTCCATGAAATATCCATCCCATGCATCTAAATTATAAGGTAAAGTAGCTGTGATTCTGGCAATTTCCTGGGGAGTCAGTGTCGGATCCTGCTGTTGGTATCTTGTCTTAAGAATAATTAATTGTGTGATCGTATTCTGAAGTGCCTGCATGGTAGCCGGCTGTGCGCTTCCGTGTTGTGCTATTTCTGCCAGAATCTGATTCAGTAACATCAGAAGTTCTGCAGGAACCATCATTTTAGTCATTAAAATTTGCTGTCCAAGTACTTTCCATTTTGCAGTATCCCCATTGATCTGAGAACCCAGCCATGACATCTGTTCACTTCCGATCAGTTTTCTGCTGGTACTCAGGAAGTCTGTTTGAAACTGTACCTGATTAAAATTCCCCGTACTATCAAGATAATCGGAATATTCCATCTGTTTATCTCTTGCGATCACCCTTGTATCCATCATATAAAGGGAAACGATATTTCCGAAGGTGAAGCTTCTGTAAATTCTCATATCTTTCCCCGTTTTAAGAGGAATATATTCACTGTAAGCCTGGAAAGCTGCCATTTTTCTTGCCTGAAAATCTCCTTCATTAGGCTGATGGTTTTCTGCTCCGGTTTTATAGGTATCATTGGCAAACTCATGGTCATCCCAAACGCAGATGAATGGTTTCTTCTGATGAAGAAGCTGAAGATTTTTATCACCTCTATACTGCCTGTATCGTTCTCTGTAATCGCTGAGGTTAAGAATTTCCTTAGCCGGCTGATGAGCTCTTCCTAATTGATTGGTATAGGGATTTGTTCCATATTGCCCCGGAGCATATTCATAAATATAATCTCCAAGGTGTACCACTACATCAGCCTCGGATTTTGCAATCGCTCCATAGACATTGAAAAGTCCTGCAGGAAAGTTGGAACATGACACCACTGCCATCTTCACTTCATTGACAGTATCTGATTTTGAAGGTAAAGTAAGGGTTTCCCCTGTCACACTCACCTCTTTGGTTTTGTTATTATAGAATCTGTAGTAATATTTGGTATTGGAAGAAATATTTTGTACATCCACTGCTACTGTAAAATCATTCACTCCTGTAGCATTGGCCTGGCCTCTTCTTACCACTTCTGAAAAATTGCTGTTTTTACTGATCTCCCATGTAATTTCCGCATCAGTTCCTTTAGAATATCTTGTCCAGATGATGATTCCGGTAGCACTTGGATCAAAGCTCGCTACTCCGGATTCAAAACCTCCGTTTTTAAGATCACCAGGAGCATTTCCATTTTCAGTAAAATCATCGCTGCAGCTTTCAATTAAGGGAGCAATAAAAATTCCTCCGGCTGCTAATAATGAATTTTTAAGAAATTTTCTTCTGTTGAATTGGTTGTTGTTTTCCATCATTACTTTTTTTGCAAAGCAACGGTATCTGTAGAAGAAGGCTGTTAACTGAATTTTAACTATGTTTTATGGTTTTTTAAACAAATGTTTAATGTTGCGCATAGTAGATTTAAAAGGGTAAAATATATCTTTCCAGAAAATAAAAATAGAATTTGTTCAAATATTTTTAAAAGCTATTCTGCTTTTTTATTACATTCACAACACTAATAATCATGATAAAATTGCATGACAAAAAAAATTTTTCTTTCACTATTTATTCTAGTCGTAGGATATTTTTTCTATAACCCAATGATAATATCCTTAGCAGCTATAAAAGATCCAGAATCTATTAATTTTAAACCCGATCAAATATTTAAATTAAAGGATATTCCTGAATTAAAAAATTCTCAAAATGTAGTTGTATATATTGTCTTAGCCCATGAAGACAGAATATATATATATTCCACAATCCCGAAATGGAGAGTTTTACAATCTAGTAATTCATCATTAATAGAAAATCTGCTTAATTGTGAATTCAAATATAACAGTGCGGATGTTTCAACAATACAAAGTAAGATGTATGTCTACTCAAACAACACATTAGTTTTTGAAAGTGAAATTTCCCTGGATAAAAACCCAGGACTTCAAAATAAAGCCACAGGCTGGGCAACTCCTGTTGATCATAATAAATTTCTAAATATTATAAGTCAATTTGACAGGTATAATCTCCCGGTTTTGATTATTAAATAAACATTTTAAGAATAAAAAAACCGCTCACATGACGTAAGCGGTTGATTTTCTGTGGTCCCACCTGGGCTCGAACCAGGGACCACCTGATTATGAGTCAGGTGCTCTAACCAACTGAGCTATAGGACCTCAAAACTTGGTTAAATTTTGTGTTTGCAAAAATAGTAAAATTTCTTTCACTACAAAATTTTTTATTGCTTTTCTTGGCAAAGTTCTACCAGCACGCCGTTCGTAGACTTTGGGTGTAGGAAGACAACTAATTTATTATCAGCACCTTCTTTAGGTTCCTCAGAGATAAACTGAAATCCTTCTTTTTTCAGTCTTTTCACTTCTTCCAGAATATTTTCAACCCCGAATGCCAGATGATGGATGCCTTCACCCTTTTTATCAATAAATTTTGAGATTGGACTTTCAGGGTTACTGGCTTCCAACAGCTCAATTTTACTTTCTCCTGTTTCATAGAAAGAAGTTACAACCCCTTCTCTTTCTACGGATTCTTTTTTATAGGATTCTTTTCCCAATAATTTGGCAAAAAGCTCATCAGAAACCCCTAAAGACTTTACGGCAATACCAATATGTTCTAGCTTCATAAATACTAATAAATATAATTAAATCGTAAATTTGATACTCCAGCTGAATTTCAAAGTATCAATTCAAACAAAAGTACTAAATTTGCAGAAATTATGGAAAGTAACAGACAAAGAAAAGTAGCACAGATTATTCAGGAAGACTTCGCAGAGCTTTTCCGCAAACAGGCTGCAGAAAGCAAACAGAGTATTTTAGTATCTGTTTCAGATGTAAAAGTAACTGCTGACTTAGGAATTGCTAAGATTTATTTAAGCATTTTCCCACAGGAATTCCGTACCGCTGTGATGAAGGAGATTGAAGAAAACAAACCTCAATACAGAAACTTCATTGGACAGAAAATGTCAAAACAGGTACGTATCATTCCACAGCTTAACTTCTACCTTGACACTGCTCTGGATGATGTTGAAAAACTGGAAAGAGAATTAAGAGGCGAAGGCGACAATCCTGTTTTATAAATCTTGAAGAATATTGCATTTTACATAGCATCCAGATACCTTTTGGCTAAAAAAGGCAGCACTGCTGTTACGTTTATTACGTGGCTGTCTGTGGGTGCCATGACGGTTGCTGTAACTGCAATGTTCGTCATTATTTCTGTTTTTTCAGGTCTTGAGGACCTGAATAAAGACCTTATTTCTAATCTTCATGCAGATCTTACTTTAAAAAGCTTTTCCGGAAAAACCATTAAAAATCTGGATACGGTTAATAAAGTATTGGGCACTCATAAAGAGGTCAGCAGCTTCTCCCGTATTATTGAAGAAAAAGTATACATCAGCTTCAACGGAAAAGGAGATATTGCCTATTTAAGAGGTGTTGATTCTGCCTACATCAAGGTAAATCCTATCAATAAGGATGTTTTCTACGGAACTTATCCAAGTTTCAAGTACTCCAATGAAGTATTGATGGAAAACAGTCTGGATAACAGGCTTTCAATTCCTGTGGATTCTTCCAATCATTATGCAACGGTCTTTATGCCCAAACCGGGAACAGGGATTATCAATAAAGAAGAAGACATCTATAATAAAAGAGATATTTCGGTAACCGGTGTTTTCCCCGGAAAAGATCAGCTGGACAATTATATCATCTCTCCTATTGAGCTTGCGGAAGAATTACTTAATCTTCCCAAAAAGTCGGCGTACCAGATTGTTATTAAGCTAAAAAATCCGGAAAATGCAGATGCTGTAAAACAAAGTCTGCTTTCTTCTCTTGGCAAAAATATTGAGATCAAAACCAAGGAAGAAGAAAATGCGGCTTTCTGGAAAATGATCAACACTGAAAAACTTTTCATCTACCTGATTTTTGCCCTGGTTATCTTCATTACCACCTTTAATCTTGCCGGAGCTATCATTATTCTCCAGCTTGATAAAAAAGAACAAGCAAAATCATTAATCTCACTAGGCTTTCCTTTAAGCCATTTAAGACTGACCTATTTCTACACCGGCCTTCTGATTGTAGTTTCCGGAGTGATTACCGGATTGATTCTTGGAACTGCACTTTGCTATTTCCAGCTTTACACAGAATTCTTCAGAGCGAATGAGGCCCTTCCATTCCCGGTAAAAATTGTAGGAAAAAATTACCTTATCGTAGCTCTTACAGCTTCTCTGTTTGGAATCACTATTTCATGGTTCTTCTCAAAAATCAGCAAAGAATATCTTACTAAAAAGTAGTTTCCTAAGTTTATATATTACATTAAGTTAATATACTTCGGTTTCATTTTTTCGTACCTTTACGCCCCAATTTTAAAGAAATGAAACGAATTTTATCTTTTTTTCTATTAAGCGTAACATTTATCAGCGCTTTGGCACAAGCTCCGGCAGGATACTACACTGCTGCTAACGGGTTAACAGGTGCGGCTCTTAAAACAGCTCTTAAGACCATTATCACCAATGGGCATGTAGATCATGGCTATGGTGGCCTATGGACAGGTTATGCTACCACTGACCGTGATTATTTTTATGAAAACGACGGAACTATTCTGGATATTTATTCTGAAAATCCAAATGGACCGGATCAATACAATTTCACCTTGGGGACCAACCAATGTGGATCTAATGGCTACGCTAATGAAGGTGACTGCTACAACAGGGAGCACGTAATTCCTCAGAGTCTATTCAACAGTGCATCTCCAATGGTAGCCGATATTCATTTTATCCGTGCTACAGATGGAAAAGTAAACGGAATGAGATCCAACTACCCTTTCGGAATCGTAGGGAACACTTCTTTCACCTCTAAAAACGGATCAAAATTAGGTACATCCGTATCAGCAGGATATTCAGGTACTGTATTTGAGCCCATTGATGCTTTCAAAGGAGATATTGCCAGAATGTTCCTTTATTTTGTAACAAGATATGAAGACAAACTTCCCAACTTCACTTCCGGTGATATGCTTGGTAATACAGCGTTCCCGGGACTACAGCCTTGGGCATTGAATCAATATTTAGCTTGGAATGCAATGGACCCTGTATCTGCGGAAGAAATTGCAAGAAACAATGCTTCTTATACGTACCAGGGAAACAGAAATCCTTTCATTGACCATCCTGAATATGTTACTCAAATCTGGGGATCTCCGGTAATTGATAATCAAGCCCCTACAGCAGCAACCAACGTTGTTGCCAATAACCCTACTTCAAACTCTATCGCTGTAAGCTGGACAGCCGCTACAGATAATATAGGAATAACTTCTTACCAGGTTTATGCTAACGGTATTTTAAAAGCAAATGTTTCCGGTACAACAACATCTACTGTGGTATCAGGATTAGCTTCACTTACTCAATATACTTTCTATGTAATTGCTAAAGATGCTTTCGCTAACTCTTCTCCACAAAGTACAACAGCTACAGAAACTACTCTTGACACTCCAGCCGGAGGTGGAAGCTGTGGAACTGAAGATTTTGAAATGATCACCGGTGCAGCAAACACTTATCTGACAGCCAACTGGACTAACAACGGAATTTCCTGGACTGCTACAGACTCAAGAGTTGACCAGACCATCAACAATAAAGCCATCACCATCAGAAATGGTAATTTAACAAGTTCTACTCTTTCAAGCGGAATCCAGAATTTAACTTTAACAACACAGCTGAAATTCTCTGGAAGCGCAGGAAACATCAATGTTTTTGTAAACGGTGTTAATGTAGGAACTATCCCTTACAGCAATGTTGTCACTACAACTACCCTTAACAATATCAACGTAAGCGGAAACGTTGTCATTAAGCTGACAAACTCTTCTACGACCAACAGAGTTGCTTTGGATGATCTTAGCTGGACATGTTTCGGTACATTAGGAACTGCTGAAACCCAAAAAGATAAATCAGAATTCACCATCTACCCTAACCCAGTAAGAAATAATGAATTATCTGTAAAAGGAGAAAATCTCAGCAAAATTTCAAAAGCTGATATCTATGATCTTTCCGGAAAATTAATTGAAACGATTGCCAATCCTTTCAGATATTCAAATAAAATAAACCTTAAAGGTGTTGTAAAAGGAACTTATATCCTGAAAACAGATAATTTCTCTACTAAATTTATCGTAGATTAATTATTAAAAAATATTTCAAACCAAGGCCGGATTTATCCGGTCTTTTTTTTACTTTTGATCTATGGATTCCAATAAAAAATTAGGATTGATAGGAAAAAACATTTCTTACTCTTTTTCTAAAAAATTCTTCGAAAATAAGTTCCAGAAGCTCATGCTGAAGAACTTCTCCTATGATATTTTTGATCTGAATGAAATCAATGAAGTGGAAAACCTTTTTGCTTCTCCGGATCTTTTAGGATTCAATGTCACTATTCCCTACAAAGAAAAAATCATTGATTATCTTGATGAATTAAGCGATGAGGCAGAAAAAATAGGTGCCGTAAACTGTGTTCTTATCCAGGACGGCAAAAAAACAGGTTACAATACCGATGCTTACGGATTTGAAAAGACACTTCTTTTACATAAAACCCCTTCACAGGACAAAGCCCTGATCTTAGGAAACGGCGGTGCTGCAAAGGCTGTGAAATATGCTTTAGATAAATATAATATTCCTTCTATAACCATTTCCAGAAACACGGAAATCAATTTCGAAAATCTTGATAAAGAAACCGTTGCGAAGCACAAAATAATCATTCAGTGTACACCGGTAGGTACTTTCCCGAATGTTAAAGACTGTCTGAATTTTCCTTTTGACGGGCTTTCTTCCGAGCATCTGATCATCGATCTTATTTACAATCCCAACTATACTCAATTCATCATCAATGCTTCTGAAAAAGGAGCAAAGACCGTGAACGGATATTATATGCTTGAACAGCAAGCAGAAAAAGCTTGGGAAATTTGGAATTTTCAAAAAAAATAACATAAATTAGTGCTTTAATTGGCCTTAAAGCTATATTTAAAGGATATAAACGCCATTCACATAAAAGATTTGCTATGACTACAGAAAACAACCTTTCTGAAAACGAAGAAAAGAACAATCCTAACGAAGTATCTCAGGACACATCAGAAAACACCGTTTCTCATGATGCAAACCGACATGAAGAAGATACAGAGCACCTGGAAGAACATGAAGAGGTAGAAATTTCCCTTACTGATGCTTTAAAGGAAATGGAAAAAATCATCAACACTCCGAACGCCGGTGAGAATTTTAAAAGATTCAACCTGCTGAAGGAAAAAGCAAGTCACTATATCCATGATGAAGTGGAAGATAAAAAGCATGAATATGTAGAAGCCGGAAATCCTGCTGAAAACTTCAGCTATGAGCATCCTTCTCAGACTAAATATTCTGCATTGGTTAATATTTTCAGGGAAAAACATGACAGCTTCCAGAAAGGACAGGAAGAAGAACAGAAGAAAAACCTTGAACACCGTCAAAATATTATCGAAAGACTTAAAAATCTATATACCAGTTCCGAACCGGGAATCAATCTTTTCAAATCCATCCGTGAAATTAAAGAAGAATGGTCAAAAGCCGGTCAGGTTGCAAAATCTGAATTCAAAATTCTTAACAACAACTACTTCCACCACCTGAACCAGTTTTATCAGATGCTGGATCTGAATAAAGAATTTCTGGAACAGGAATACAGCCATAACCTGGAAAAGAGGGAACACATTATAGCCCGTGCTAAAGAGCTGGAAAACGAACCGGTGATTCAAAAGGCTTTAAATGAGCTTCAATACCTTCATAAACTCTGGAAGGAAGAAGCTGAACCTGTTGCAGAGGAATTCCGTGAAAAAACATGGGAAGAATTCAAAGAAATTTCCAACAAAATTCACGAGAGAAAATCTGAGCTTTCTGCTTCTATTGAAAAAGAACAGACTGTAAATCTTGAAAAGAAAAACGAGATCATCGCTGAAATCAAGAAACTTTCTGAGCCATCAGAAACTCCTAATCACAACTACTGGCAAAATGCCATCAAAAGAGTTGAAGATCTGCGTTCTGAATTCTTAAAAACCGGAAGTGTTCCAAGAAAACTATCCAATCAAAACTGGAATGATTTCAAAACAACACTCAGAGGTTTTAATACAACGAAAAATAACTATTACAAATCATTGAAAGGTTCACAGCAAGCGAATCTTGAAGAGAAATTAAAACTGATCCAGACGGCACAGGACAATATGAACAATGAAGAATGGGACATTTCAGTTCCACTATTCAAAAAGCTGCAGGAAGACTGGAAAAAAGTAGGCCATGTTCCAAAGAGTATGACCAACAAAATCTGGGATGAATTCCGTGATGCATGTAATGGGTTCTTCAACAATTACAGAGAGAAAAGCAATACTTCTACAGACAACTGGAAAGAAAATTATAAAAATAAAAAAACGCTTCTTGATGAGCTGAAACTGGTTTCCAATGAAGAAGGCAGTATCGAAAAAATTGAGCAGATTAAAACTTCCTGGAACAACATTGGTAAAGTTCCGAGAGATAAAATTTCAATCAACTCTGAATTCAACAAGACGTTAAGAGAGAAATTGAAAATAAACAAAATCAACGAGCTTGAACTGAAAGAAGAAGGCCTGTCTGAAAACCAGCTTACTGACAAAGCAAGAAAGATCAAAAACCAGATTTCTGATCTTGAGGCTGAAATTGTAAAACTGGAAAACAACCTTTCTTTCTTCAACAAACCATCAAGAGAAAATCCTCTACTAAGAGACACTTACAACACCATTGATGAGAAAAAAGCTCATCTGGAAACATTAAAGCAGAATCTCCACAGCATTATCAGCGGAGATTAACAGATAACAAAATAACTAAAGGCGGAGCAAAGCAATTTGTCTTCGCTTTTTCTTTTTATAAATATGAACAACGACGAACTGTATATCAAAAGATGTATTGAGCTGGCTCAGAAAGCTCTTGGCAATACCTACCCAAACCCTCTTGTAGGAAGCGTGATTGTACACAACGGTGAGATCATTGGTGAAGGCTATCATCATAAAGCCGGAGAGAACCACGCTGAGATTAATGCCATCAATTCCGTTAAAAATAAGGATCTTATTCCGGAATCTACCATCTATGTATCTCTTGAGCCCTGTGCACACTATGGGAAAACTCCGCCCTGTGCATTAAAGATTAAAGAATTAGGATTTAAAAAAGTGGTTATTGGCGCGATGGATTCCCATGATAAAGTCAATGGTAAAGGAAAGAAAATCATCCAGGATGCAGGAATTGAAGCCGTTTCAGGAATTCTTGAAGGAGAATGCATTGAACTTAATAAAAGGTTTTTCACTTACCATGAAAAGAAAAGACCTTATATTATCTTAAAATGGGCAGAATCCGGTGATGGTTTTTTAGATAAAAATTTTAGACCAACGGCTGTTTCTAATACCCTAGTGAATCAGTTTGTTCACCAGTTAAGAGCTGATGAACATGCTATTTTAGTAGGAACCCAAACCGCTTTAAATGACAACCCGAGTCTTACCGTAAGAAATGCAGAAGGAACAAACCCTGTCAGAATTCTGATTGATTTTGATTTAAAAGTTCCTTCCAGTTATAACATTTACAATAATGAAGCAAAGACATTGGTTTTAAATACTGTAAAAGAAGGTACCGAAGGATCTGTTCAATTTATTAAAATCAACAGGGATAATTTCCTGCCTGAACTTATGGAAGTATTGTATAAAGAACAGATACAGTCTGTGATTATTGAAGGCGGCCGTTTTACGCTGCAGCAGTTCATCAATGCTGACCTTTGGGACGAAGCCATTGTCATCAAAAATGAAAATCTGAACCTCGAAAATGGAACAAAAGCACCTGAATTTAACCATACACCAGCTGCAATTGAAAATTTCAGAGACAATACGGTTTCTTTCTTCAGGCTAAAATAAAAGCACTTTGTCACCACTGAATGAAATAATTTCTTTACATTAGTTATACAAAAAAATTACTATGAAAAATTTAAAGAAAGTTTCAAGACAGAGCCTAAAGAAAGTGAACGGAGGAAACGCTCCTGAGTGCTGCTCATTCTATCCGCCTTCATTACAGCATTGCTGTGCAACACCTTCAAGTATGAGCTGTCCACCACCTTGGGCAGATGGAACATTCCAATGCTAATATTATTAAATTATATCAATTAACCAAACAAAAACAGTATCATGAATAACCTGAAAAAAGTATCCAGAGCCAGCATGAAAATCATTAAAGGAGGGGTTTTTGTAACATGTATACTCCCTAATGGCCAACCTACAAGATGTAGAGATCACTGCCCTCAGGATTTTTGCGGTCCGACAAGCTATATGTGCCTGATTCCAATGGATCTGTGTGGAGATGTAATGTAAGAGTGTAATTTTACATTTAAAAATAGATAAGCCGTCAAATTCTGACGGCTTAATTTATGATCATGATGCAGAATACTAAAGCATTTAATATTTTTGCATCATTAAAGCCGGAATACACAATGACGTTTGAATACAAAACCATAGAAAAACCCATAGAAAATACTCTTTTAAAGGAAAAAGGAAGCAAGTTTATAGGATTTGCCTTCCCGGTAATCAATGAAAAGGAATTAAAGAGTGCACTTGAAAAAATAAGGGAAGAACATCCGAAAGCTACTCACCACTGCTATGCCTTCAGAATGGGATTACATGGTGAAAACTACCGTGCCAATGATGACGGTGAGCCTTCCGGAAGTGCCGGATTACCTATTTACAATCAGCTGTTAGCTAACGAGGTCACCAATATTCTTGTGATTGTAGTCCGTTATTATGGAGGAACCAAACTAGGAGTTTCAGGACTGGTAAAAACATATAAGGAATCTGCAAAGATCACATTGGAAGAAGCGCAGATCATTACCCGTGAACTGGAAACAGAGATAGAGATTCAGTTTAATTTTAATCAGCAGAATACAATATTCACCCTGCTTTCAAAGTTCGATGCTAAAGTTTTGAATTTCGATGCTAACGAAAACTGTATCCTTACTGCCTCACTGAAGCTTGCCCAAAAAGAAAACATCTCAGAAAAACTCTCCGAGATGCAATATGTTTCATTTGAATTTAATGATTAATCTCTTCTTCCGCCAAGAAGTAATGATCCCCAGTAAAGAAGCTGTGCCAGAGACCCTAAGGCTGCTACCACGTAAGTTCTTGCTGCCCATTTCAGGCTGTCCTGTACTCCTGCAAATTCTTCTGAAGTTACAGTTCCTGTATCTTTAAGCCATTTCATAGCTCTGTTGCTTGCGTCATATTCCACAGGAAGGGTTACAAAAGCAAAAAGGGTTGTTACGGCAAACATAGCAACTCCAATGGCAAGAACGGTTGTGTTTCCATTGGGATTTTCCATTGTTCTTGATGCTGCCATTACCGCGATACCCGCTATAAGGACAAATTGCATCAGATTGGAGCTTATATTAACAATAGGAACCAGTTTTGAACGTAAATTCAACATAGAGTATCCTACGGCATGCTGTACTGCGTGTCCGCATTCATGGGCTGCCACTGCAGCTGCGGCTGCGTTTCTCTGCATGTAAACCCCTTCAGAAAGGTTCACTGTTTTATCTGCCGGATTATAGTGGTCCGTCAACTGCCCGGGAACAGATATTACCTGAACATCATTGATCCCGTTATCCCTCAACATTTTTTCCGCTACTTCTTTCCCCGAAAGGCCGTTTCGAAGGTGCACATTGGAATAATATTCAAATTTTGATTTCAACCTGGAAGAAACCCACCAGCTCACCAGCATTGAAATACCAATAATGATATAATAACCCGCCATTTTATATAGATTTTGTGTTTAATTTTTATCCATAATGATGTAAAAACTGTGCCAAAGTATAAGATATTATTATTTATATTTGCCCTTAAATTACCATCAAAAATTATGTCTAAGGTTTCAATTATTGAAGTAAAAACAGCCGGTCAGCTCAAGCAATTCGTAAAATTTCCGATGGATCTGTACAAAAATAATCCGTACTATGTTCCATCCTTTATCAAAGACGAAATAAAAATATGGGATGCGAATGAAAATCCGGCATTCCACTATTCCGAATCCAAGCAGTTTCTGGCTGTACAAGACAATAAAGTAGTGGGAAGAATTGCAGTAATTATCAACCATAAGGAGGAAAAAGAATTAGACATCAAAAAAGTGCGCTTTGGCTGGATAGATTTCATTGATGACACTGAGGTTTCTAAAGCGCTGATCAAGACTGCCATTGATTATGCCAAAGAACATAACATCAATAAGATTGAAGGGCCTATGGGATTCACCAATCTTGACAAAGCCGGAATGCTGACTATGGGATTTGATAAACTGGCAACAATGATTGGAATTTACAATCATGCCTATTACCCGAAACATCTTGAAAACCTTGGACTAGTCAAAGAAAAAGAATGGGTAGAATATGAGATGAATTTCCCGAAAGTACTTCCTGAAAAAGTAGAAAAATTCAGTGGACTGATCGCTCAAAAATACAAACTCAGCGTTCTTAAGTTCAAATCAAAGGAAGAGATCCTCCCTTATGTAGAGCCTATGTTCAAGCTACTGGATGAAACCTATAAGCATCTTTCTACTTATACTCCCATTTCTGATGAACAGATCAAAACATACAAAGAGAAATATTTCCCATTCATTGATAAAAATTATGTAATCTGTGTAGTGGACGAAAATCAACAGCTGGTTTCTTTCGCAATTACAATGCCTTCTTACTCTAAAGCTTTACAAAAATCAAAAGGAAAATTATTTCCTTTCGGATGGTGGCATTTCTTACAGGCCGGCAAAAAGAATGACCGGGCCAATTTTTACCTTATCGGGATTCACCCTGAATACCAGAGACGCGGCGTAACGGCTATTATCTTCAAAGAAATTTTTGTAAGGTTTACCAGTATGGGAATCAATTTCGCAGAAACTAATCCTGAACTTGAAGAAAATAAAAGTGTGCAGCTTTTATGGCAGGATTACAATCCGGTAAATCATAAAAGAAGAAGAACCTATTCGATGGACGTGAATAAGTAATGCCGTATCTTATAGAATGTAAAAAGTAACCCCAAACTTTAAACTCTAAACTTTGAACTTTATGAAACCGCAGCTTATTATTTTCGCTATTCTAATTGCTGGATTTATCAGTTATAACTTCTTTTTTCAATCACAGGATGACAGAACGAATACCGTCATCAACATCCTTTTTGCCAGTATTCTCTTCGGATACATCTCTTTTATGGCCTATTCGGTTTTAAGGAAAATGAAGAAATAAAATACGAAGCCGGCTTTTATTAAACCTACATATTTATTCCCCTAAAATATCTCCAATCCATACGATGGAATACATTTTTTGATAGCTGCTACAAAAAAAGGGAAAAAATACATAAAAAAAGCAATCCCCAAAAGCTAATTTTTATTGATTCTAAATTACCGATTTAACTCATTTTCATCCTACTTTTAAGCTGATAAATTTCATGCTTTCTTGTTTATTCGCTAAATTTGCAAATTGAGATAATAATGCAAAAATGAATTTACCTGAAAGTTATATTCCAATCCTTATCCAGGCTGGTGTAGCAGTAGGATTTGTAGCTGTTTCTTTGCTTGGGGCACATTTCTTGGGGCCACAGCAGAAAAAAGGAAACTCTGTAAAAAACCAAAGCTGGGAATGCGGGATTCCTGTAGAAGGAAATGCTAGAACACCGTTTTCTATCAAGTACTTCCTGACTGCGGTATTGTTCGTACTATTCGATATTGAAATCGTATTCTTTTATCCTTACGCAGTAAACTTTAGAGAATTCGGTATGGAAGGATTTCTTGCTGTACTTACATTCGTTGCCATCTTCTTCGTAGCGTTTTTCTATGTTTGGAAACGCGGTGCGCTGGATTGGGATAAATAAATTTTAACATTAAAAGATTGAATTTATTTGAGTCATTTAAAGATTGTAAAGGTCTTGTTTTTAATCTTTAAATATTTTAATCTTTAAATATTTACTAAAAATGTCAGATAAAAAACCAGTAATAAGAACAGATGCACCTGCTCCCGAAGGATATGAAGGAGAAGGGTTTTTCGCAACAAAACTGAGCAGTGTAATCGGGATGGCAAGAAAGTTTTCGCTTTGGCCGTTACCATTTGCTACCTCTTGTTGTGGTATTGAGTTTATGGCTACCCTGAACCCTACATATGATGCTTCAAGATTTGGTATGGAAAGAAACTCTTTCTCTCCAAGACAAGCAGATATGCTGATGGTTTGCGGAACTATATCAAAGAAATTAGGACCAGTCCTGAAAGAAGTTTACACTCAGATGGCAGAGCCGAAATGGGTAGTAGCAGTTGGAGCTTGTGCTTCAAGCGGTGGTATTTTTGATACATATTCTGTACTTCAGGGGATCGATAAGATTATTCCGGTAGACGTTTATGTTCCTGGATGTCCTCCAAGACCAGAACAGATCATTGAAGGGGTAATGCAGGTACAGGCTCTCGCAGAAAGCGAAAGCATCAGAAGAAGAGATATGCCTGAATATCAGAAATTATTAGATTCTTACAACATAAGCAACTAACGGAAATGACAAACGAATTTGTATTAGAAGCAATCACAAGAGAATTTCCGGAATCTGTCATTTCAAGCTCAGAACCTTATGGAATGCTGACGATTGAAGTGAAAAAAGAAGATATCAAGAAGATCATTCACTATCTTAAAGATTCATCTTTGGAATTTAACTTCCTTACAGATATCTGTGGTATTCACTACCCTGAGTTCCCTGAAAAGGAAATAGGCGTTGTATACCATTTGCATAATATGATGGCCAATTTCAGATTGCGTCTGAAAATATTCATGTCCAGAGAAAACATCGAAGTAGATTCTCTTACAGAACTCTATGCCGGGGCAAACTGGATGGAAAGAGAAACGTATGATTTCTATGGGATTAAATTTAAAGGACACCCGGATCTTAGACCTATTTTGAATATGGAAGATCTTGGATACCACCCAATGTTGAAAGAATATCGCCTTGAAGACGGTACGAGAACCGATAAGGATGATAATATGTTCGGAAGATAAAAATAATGCAATAAGCAGTAAGCAGTAAGCGATATGCTTAAAGCCTAAAGCCTATAGCCTAAAGCATTTAAATTATGAAAGATAACTCATTATCTAATATACTAAACCAGTACGAAAGTAAGGAACAGATTGACGGACAATTGTATACCCTCAATCTAGGACCCACCCACCCTGCTACTCACGGGATTTTCCAGAATATCTTGACGATGGACGGAGAGAGAATTCTTCACGCTGAGCAAACGGTAGGATATATCCACAGAGCATTTGAGAAAATTTCTGAAAGAAGAAACTACTCTCAGATCACTACTCTTACTGACCGTATGAATTACTGTTCTGCACCCATCAACAATTTAGGTTGGCACATGACAGTAGAGAAACTGATTGGCGTTAAAGTTCCAAAGCGTGTAGATTATATGCGTGTTATCTTGATGGAGCTGGCAAGAATCGGTGACCACCTGATCTGTAACGGGGTAACCGGAATGGACTCAGGAGCTATTACAGGGCTTACTTACATGTTCATCGAAAGAGAACGTATTTATGATATGTATGAGCAGATCTGCGGAGCAAGGATGACAACCAATATGGGGAGAATCGGAGGTTTTGAAAGAGATTTTACACCAAAGTTTCATGAGTTATTAAAAGACTTCTTAAAAACCTTCCCGCCAAGATTCAAAGAATTCTGTACCCTACTGGAAAGAAACAGAATTTTCATGGACAGAACCATCGGTACAGGAGCTATTTCTGCCGAAAGAGCATTAAGCTACGGTTTCACAGGTCCAAATTTACGTGCAGCAGGAGTAGATTATGATGTAAGAGTTGCACAGCCTTATTCTTCCTATGAAGATTTCGACTTTATTATTCCTGTAGGAACTTCAGGAGATACTTACGACCGTTTCATGGTTCGTCAACAGGAAATCTGGGAATCCATAAAAATCATCAAACAAGCATACGAAAATCTTCCGGAAGGACCATTCCATGCGGATGTTCCTGACTTCTATCTTCCTGAAAAGGCAGATGTTTACAGTAAAATGGAAGCATTAATCTACCATTTCAAAATTGTAATGGGAGAAACTGATGTCCCGAAAGGAGAAGTTTACCACGCCGTAGAAGGCGGAAACGGAGAATTAGGATTCTATCTTGTGAGTGATGGAGGAAGAAGCCCTTACAGACTTCACTTCAGAAGACCATGTTTCATCTACTATCAGGCATACCCTGAAATGATTACAGGTTCTGTAATTTCAGATGCCATTGTAACGATGTGTAGTATGAATATTATTGCGGGAGAATTAGACGCATAATTATAAGATAAAAGAAGAAAGATAAAAGACTTCTTTCTTCATATTTAAATATAAATTGAATTTAGAACACGAATTTCAGAGTCTATTCTCTCTTTTTCTATGTTCTTTAATCTTAGATAAAAAATGAGCGAAACAATAGCTTTTAAACCGGAAAGTTTAGCACAGGTACATAAAATTATCGCAAGATATCCTGAAGGAAGACAGAAATCTGCTCTTCTTCCTGTACTTCACTTAGCACAGAAAGAATTCGGAGGATGGTTAGATGTTCCTGTAATGGATTATGTTGCTGAACTATTAAGTATCCAACCGATTGAAGTATATGAGGTGGCTACTTTCTATACTATGTTTAATATGAAGCCGGTAGGTAAATATGTTTTGGAAGTTTGCAGAACAGGACCTTGTATGGTTTGTGGAAGTGAAAAAATCCTAGACCATATCAGAACCAAACTGAATATTAAGGATGGAGAAACTACTGAAGACGGCATGTTTACATTAAAGCCTGCTGAATGTCTTGGAGCATGCGGATATGCACCAATGCTGCAGTTAGGAAAATTCTTTCATGAAAATTTAACAATAGAAAAAGTAGACGAAATCCTTGAACTTTGCAGACAGGGACAACTTGCTTTAGACTAATAGAAATTTTAAATTCTAAATTTTAGATTTTAAATTATTCACTTAATGTTTAATCATAATTAATGCAAGAAGCCAAAAGCTAATTGCAAGAAGCAAATAACAATGAGTAAAAAACTTTTACTTAAAGACGCACATATAGAAGGTATTCGCTACTTTGAAACGTACCGTAAACAGGGAGGTTATACAGCAGCTGAAAAAGCCTTGAAAATGACTCCTGACGAAATTCTTGAAGAAGTAAAAGCTTCAGGATTAAGAGGACGTGGTGGAGCAGGATTCCCAACAGGGATGAAATGGAGCTTTTTGGCAAAACCTGAAGGCGTTCCAAGACACCTTGTTGTCAATGCGGATGAATCTGAACCCGGAACATTCAAGGACAGGTATCTGATGGAGTTCCTTCCTCATTTATTGATCGAGGGAATGCTCATTTCTTCTTACTGTTTAGGTTCCAATACTTCTTATATCTACATCCGTGGAGAATATTCATGGATTCCTGATATCCTTGAAGAAGCTATTGAAGAAGCCAAAGCAGCAGGATTTTTAGGTAAAAACATCCTGGGAACAGGTTTCGATTGTGAAATTTATGTTCAGAGAGGTGGTGGTGCATACATCTGCGGTGAAGAAACTGCATTGCTTGAATCCCTTGAAGGAAAAAGAGGTAACCCAAGGTTAAAACCGCCATTCCCGGCTGTAAAAGGACTTTGGGAAAGACCAACGGTAGTAAATAACGTTGAATCTATTGCTGCCATTGTTCCAATTATTGATATTACAGGTGCTGAATATGCTAAAATCGGAGTGGGAAGATCTACAGGTACGAAATTGATTTCTGCTTGTGGAAACATCAACAAACCGGGTGTATACGAAATCGATATGACCATTACCGTAGAAGAATTCATCTACTCTGATGAATATTGCGGTGGTATTAAAGACGGAAAAAAATTAAAGGCTTGTATTCCGGGAGGAAGTTCTGTTCCAATCGTTCCAGCTAACTTATTGCTGAGAACAGTGAACGGAGAGCCAAGATATATGAACTATGAATCATTGGCAGATGGTGGTTTTGCTACCGGAACTATGATGGGTTCAGGAGGTTTCATCGTTTTGGATGAAGACCAGTGTATTGTAGACCACACAATGACTTTAGCAAGGTTCTACAATCACGAAAGCTGCGGACAATGTACTCCTTGCCGTGAAGGTACGGGATGGATGTACAAGATTTTAAAGAAAATCGAGAAAGGAGAAGGAAAAATGGAAGATATCGATCTGCTTTGGGATATCCAGAGAAAAATCGAAGGAAACACGATTTGTCCGTTGGGTGATGCAGCAGCTTGGCCGGTTGCAGCAGCAATCCGTCACTTCAGAGATGAGTTTGAGTGGCATGTGAAAAACCCAGAGTTGTCTCAGACACAAAACTATGGATTGGCACATTATGCAGATCCTATCCCGGCTGTTGAAAAAAATGCTTAGTTAAAATGAAGAAGTTATTAGTTGTTGGCTTAATGATGTCAAATTTTGTATTTGCGCAGAACACGAAAAGTGATAGCACAAAATACAATAGATCTGTTGAAGAAGATTTAGCCTATGTGAGTAGCGAGAAGCAGGAAATTAAAGCCGCAAAAAAGGAAAAGCCTTTACCATTAAGCAAAAAAGGGCAGGTTTTCGTATTTTATGGATGGAACAGAGCGGCTTATAGCAATTCTGATATTCATTTTACCGGAAACGGGTACGATTTTCAATTGAATAATGTATCAGCACAGGACAGACCTACAAAATTTGGAATTGTCTATTTTGATCCAAGCTGGTTTACTGTAACGCAGTATAATTTCAGAATAGGATATTTCATTAAAGACAATTTAGCTTTGGTACTTGGAATAGACCATATGAAATATGTAATGGACCAGAACCAGACAGTGGGTTTCAAAGGACATATTTCAGATCCCGAATATGCAGCAATGGTTCAAAACGGGCAGGTTAATCTTGCAGATGAGAAGTTCCTTACTTTTGAACATACGGATGGACTTAATTATGAAAACTTAGGTCTTGAGAAATACAAAAATCTTGTTCATAAGAAAAATATAGATTTAGTATGGTCTTATGGAGCCGGAATCGGATTTATGTTTCCGAAAAGTAATGTAAAACTTTTTGGTAATGAGAGAAGTGACCGTTTTCACGTTGCAGGTATGGGAACTGATATCAGATCCAGTCTTAACTTGGTTTTCTGGAAAAACTGGATGCTGAGAGTAGAAGGAAAAGCGGGTTATATTAATATGTGGGATATTAAAACTACATTGAATAACAAACCTGATAAAGCACGCCAGGACTTTGTTTTCGGACAGATTCTAGGAGGAATTGGATATACATTTAATATTAAGAAATATAAATAACAAAGCCTATTGCTTAACGCATAAAGCTTAAAGCATATCATATGAGCGAAGAAGTTAAAAAATTCAAAATAACTATAGACGGACAGACTACTGAAGTGATGCCTGGTACTTCCATTCTGGAAGCAGCAAGACAAATCGGTGGAAAATCTGTACCTCCCGCTATGTGCTACTACAGCAAGTTAGAGACCAGTGGAGGGAGATGTAGAACATGTCTTGTAGAAGTTTCTAAAGGGTCTGAAGCAGATCCTCGTCCTATGCCGAAATTGGTAGCAAGCTGCAGAACGAATGTAATGGATGGGATGGAAGTGAAAAACCTTACTTCTGAGAAAGCTCAGGAAGGAAGAAAAGCGGTTACCGAGTTCTTATTGGTAAACCACCCGCTGGACTGTCCTATCTGTGACCAGGCAGGAGAATGTCATCTTCAGGATTTAGGATATGAGCATGGTGTAGACAGTACAAGAACAGAATTTGAAAGAAATACTTACGAAGCTGATGATCTTGGACCGAACATCAAATTGAACATGAACCGTTGTATTCTTTGTGCAAGATGTGTGTTGACAGCCAACCAGCTTACAGAAACAAGAGAACACGGTATTCTTTTCAGAGGAGATCACGCTGAAATTTCAACCTATTTAAATAAAGCTTTAGACAATGACTTCATCGGAAATGTTATCGACGTTTGTCCGGTAGGAGCATTAACAGACAGAACAGCTCGTTTTGCAAGCAGAGTATGGTTTACAAAACCAATGAACGCTTCTTGTAAATGTGATAAGTGTTCCGGAAAAGCTGTAGTATGGATGAAAGGTGACGAAATCGTAAGAGTAACTGCAAGAAAAGACCAATGGGGTGAAGTGGAAGAATTCATCTGCGATACATGTCGTTTTGAAAGAAAAGCACTATCAGACTGGAACATCGAAGGTCCTAGACATATCGACAGACACTCTGTAATTTCATTGAACCACTACGAAAAGCCTAAAGATGAGCTAAGAGTTTTAGACAATCCTATGGCTAAAGAAATCAGTGAAAAAGACGAAAAATAAAATTTGAAAATGAGTTAATTTGAAAATGAGGGTTTATTTTGGTGTGACAGTTATAACTTCCATCTTCCAGCTCCCATCTTCTAACTTTTAACATCTATAAAAATAAAAATGGATTTACTTACATTTAAACTTATACTTGTATTAGCACTTTTCCTGCTATCGCTGACGATTGCAGCCTACTCTACATGGGCAGAAAGAAAAGTTGCCTCTATCATGCAGGATAGAATTGGTCCCAACAGAGCAGGACCTTTCGGATTACTGCAGCCTCTTGCTGACGGTGGAAAGTTTTTCTTTAAAGAAGACTTCACCCCTGCTAATGCTGAAAGATTTCTTTTCGTATTAGGACCAGCTTTGGTAATGTTTATTTCATTGATTACAGGAGCTGTTATTCCGTGGGGTAAAAGTTTAAATATTGCAGGTACTTCTTTTGATCTTCAGGTAGCTAACATTGATGTTGGTGTACTTTTCATCATCGGAATGGCTTCAATCGGGGTTTACGGAATTATGATCGGAGGTTGGGCTTCGAACAACAAATATTCATTACTAGGTGCTATCCGTGCTTCTTCTCAGATGATTTCTTATGAATTGGCAATGGGATTAGCACTTCTTTCTATCATTATGATGACGGGAAGTTTAGACTTAAAAGAAATTACAGAAAGCCAGACTACTGGAAAATTATGGGGCGTTATTCCTTGGGGTTCCGGAATGAACTGGAATATTTTCTACCAGCCGATTGCTTTCCTTGTTTTCTTTGTAGCAGCTTTGGCTGAAACCAACAGACACCCGTTCGATTTACCTGAGTGTGAATCTGAATTGGTAACAGGATACTCTACAGAATATTCTTCCATGAAGTTAGGTTTATATATGTTTGGTGAATATGTGAACATGTTTATCTCTAACGCTTTCATGGTAGTTCTTTTCTTCGGAGGTTACAATTATCCTGGTATTGAATGGGTAACTCAGAACTGGGGTGAGAATACTGCAGGAATCTTAAGTATCGTAGCATTCTTAACGAAGACTGTAATCGGAATTCTGATCTTCATGTGGATCAGATGGACACTTCCAAGATTCAGATACGACCAGTTAATGCACTTAGGATGGAAAACATTAATCCCGATGGCATTAGTAAATCTATTGATTACAGGAGCTGTAATTTTAGCATTTGCAAACTAAGAAAATTTGAAAATGAGCTGATTTGAAAATTTGATAATGAAATCAAAGTTTTATCTTTAGCCTATCATATTTCAATCATCAATATTAAATAATTAAGATAGCAGACAAGATTAGTCTAAAATCTGGTGTCTAACATCTAATATCTATAATTAAATGAAACTTACAAACAGATCAAAAGTTGTTTCCAATAAAGAAATGACCCTTGCTGAAAAGATCTACATTCCTGCAATCCTTACAGGGATGGGGATTACACTTAAGCATGCTGTAAGAACCGTGGTAAAAGGTGCTCCCGCAGTATATTCGTATCCGGAAGTACAGAAGCCAAGAACTACCATCTGGAGAGGTCAGCACGTCTTGAAAAGAGACGAAGAAGGCAGAGAAAGATGTACTGCTTGCGGACTTTGTGCGGTAGCTTGTCCTGCAGAAGCCATTACGATGACTGCTGCTGAAAGAACAAAAGAGGAAAAAGGCCTTTACAGAGAAGAGAAATATGCTTCAGTATATGAAATTAATATGCTAAGATGTATTTTCTGCGGTATGTGTGAAGAAGCTTGTCCTAAATCTGCCATCTATCTTACTGATAGATTAGTAGATGTGGAAACCAACAGAGGTTCTTTCATTTACGGAAAAGATAAACTAGTTGAAAAAATAAATGAAAGGATTGATATCACGACAAGACAATCCGAGAAACAAAAAAATGCGGTAAAATAATGGATCAGTTTTTATTTTTCTTGGTGGCGTTTTTAGCAGTGGCAAGTGCAGTTTACTTTGTGTTTGCAAGAAATCCTCTCTATGCTATTTTGTCATTAATTGTTACAATGTTTTCAATTGCAGGAATGTACATTCTTTTAAATGCACAGTTCCTGGCAATTATCCAGATTATAGTGTACGCAGGTGCCATCATGGTACTTTTCCTTTACATCCTGATGATGCTTAACCTTAATAAAGGAGACGAAAGTAAGAAGAACAATACTTTAAAGTTTGTTGGAGTTTTTACAGCAGGTCTTCTTTTAGTAGGTGTGCTGGGAGTTTTCAGAGGAGTACAGGACAAGCACATTGTTGTTGAAAATGTAGACAGAGGTATCGGTCTTACAAAAAATCTGGGTAGACTTTTGTTTAATGAATATGTTTTACCGTTTGAGCTTGCTTCCATCCTAATTCTGGCAGGTATTGTAGGCGCGGTATTAATCGGTAAAAAAGATTTATAAAATTATGGGAGAAGTAAATACATTTATACAAAGCATCCCTTTGGACTACTTCATCATTCTTTCATCAGTATTGTTCTGTTTGGGAGTAATGGGAGTGTTGCTTAGAAAAAATGCTATTGTGATTCTGGGCTGTGTAGAGCTTATGCTGAATTCTGTAAACCTTTTATTGGCAGCTTTTTCAGCGTATAAAGGCAACGGCGACGGACAGCTTTTAGTTTTCTTCATTATGGTTGTGGCTGCTGCTGAAGTAGCAGTAGGTCTGGCAATTATTGCTATGCTGTATAGAAATACCCGTTCTGTAGATGTGAGTATATTTAATAAATTAAGAGGATAAGAATGGAGAATCTAGTATATGCAATAGTACTTTTACCACTTTTAGGGTTTCTTATTAACGGTTTATTCGGTAAAAATCTTCCAAAAATATTGGTAGGATCTTTGGCTACGGCAATGGTTTTCGGATCATTCTGTATCGCTGTAAGTCTTTTCATGAATTTCAATTCTGAAAGCCAGCCTGTAATCGTAAAAGCTTTTGAATGGTTTAGAGTCAATGGAGTTCAAATCAATTTTGGGTTCCAGATTGATCAGCTTTCTTTAATGATGGTGATGATCATTACGGGTATCGGTTCACTGATCCACTTATACTCTATCGGATATATGAGTCATGACAAAGGATTCTATAAGTTCTTTACTTATCTGAATCTTTTCATCTTCTCCATGTTACTTTTGGTAATGGGAAGCAACTACCTTATCCTGTTCATCGGATGGGAAGGTGTAGGTCTTTGTTCTTACCTGTTGATCGGATTCTGGTACACCAACGAAGAATACGGTAAAGCAGCAAGAAAAGCTTTCATCATGAACAGAATTGGTGACCTTGCGTTATTGATCGGTATCTTCATGATTGCTTCACAGACCAATGCTGTAGATTATCTTTCTGTAGCAGAAAACGCTTCAAAATTTGAATTAGACGGAACAGTGATCATCTTTATCACAGCGAGTTTATTCATCGGTGCTACCGGTAAATCTGCTCAGGTTCCATTATATACATGGTTACCGGATGCGATGGCCGGACCTACTCCTGTATCAGCGTTGATCCACGCGGCAACGATGGTAACGGCAGGGATCTATCTGGTAGTAAGATCCAACTTCTTATTTACTTTGGCACCTACAGTACAGGGAGGAATTTTATTCATCGGATTCTTAACAGCTGCTTTGGCAGGATTCTATGCACTTCGTCAGAACGACATCAAAAAAGTATTAGCTTACTCTACCGTTTCACAGCTTGGATTTATGTTCATTGCTTTAGGTCTTGGAGCTTATACAACAGCGATGTTCCACGTAATGACGCACGCATTCTTTAAGGCTTTATTATTCCTGGGTGCTGGTTCTGTAATCCACGCAATGAGCAACGAACAGGATATGCGTTTCATGGGAGGTCTTAAAAAATATATTCCTCTTACCCACGCTACATTCCTTATCGGAACATTAGCTATCTCAGGTTTCCCTTTACTATCAGGGATGATCTCTAAAGACGAAATTTTAGTAGCAGCTTTCGCTAAAAACCCTGTTTACTGGGTAATCTTATTTGTTTTAGCGGCAATGACTGCAACGTATATGTTCAGACTGTATTATTTGACATTCCACGGAGAGTTCAGAGGTACTGAAGAACAAAAACACCACTTACATGAAAGCCCGTCCAATATGACATTACCATTGATCGTATTGGCAATCCTTTCTGTAATCGGAGGTTTCATCAACCTGCCACACTTCATCGGTCACGGACATTATGCCAAACTGATGGAATGGTTAAAGCCTGTTCTTACAGAACAAAGCTACAGCCAGATGGAAGCTACTCTTTCAGGAGTACCTTTCAATACTGAAATGATCTTATTAGCAGCAACAATCCTTATGTTCTTCTCTGTATGGTTTATCGTTAGAAACACTTATGTAAAGAAGAAAAAAATGGCAGTTGCAGAAGAAAGCTATACCGGATGGGAAAAGCTTTCTGCTAAAAAATTATACGTTGACGAACTTTACAACGCATTGATTGTAAAAACTGTTGAAGGATTAGGACGCGGAGGAAAGATGTTTGATAAGGGTATCTTAGACCGTTTTGTAAACTTTGTAGGCGATGGTGCTGAAGACAGCGGAAAAGCCATGAAGCGTGTTCAAAACGGAAATGTAGAGACGTATATTCTTATCATGTCTTTAGCGGTGGGAATTATATTAATTGTTAACTTTTTATTACAATAATAATGTCTTGTTTATTATTAACATTATTACTATTACCTCTAGTAGGTTCGGGATTAGTTTTTGCGTGGAAGAGTAATTCCAGCAAATATTTGGCACTGGGAATTGCATTGGTCCAAATGCTTCTTACATTTTATATACTTTCGGATTTCGATTTTACTCCGACAGTAGATAGTGTATTGCAGCATGAGATCAATTATCCTTGGTCACAATTTATGAAGAGCTCTCTTCACTTCGGTATCGATGGGATGAGCATGCTTCTTTTATTATTGACCAACATTCTGGCTCCAATTATTATTTTATCATCTTTCAACGAAAATGTAAACTACAGAAATACATTCTATGGTTTGATTCTGCTGATGCAGTTCGGCCTTGTAGGAGTGTTCACTTCTTTAGACGGATTATTATTCTATATTTTCTGGGAAGTAACTTTGATTCCAATTTGGTTCATTGCCGGACTTTGGGGACAAGAGAATAAAAGGTTTGAATTCACTACGAAATTCTTCGTATATACATTCGTAGGATCATTATTTATGTTAGCCGGATTGATCTATGTGTACAACCACTCAGCATCATTCGCTTTAACAGATCTATACAATGCACAACTGAATGAAGTACAGCAGACTGTGGTATTCTGGTTTATTTTCTTTGCATTTGCAGTGAAATTACCGGTATTCCCTTTCCATACATGGCAGCCTGATACCTATACCTACTCTCCTACTCAGGGATCAATGTTGTTATCAGGGATCATGCTGAAAATGGCAGTATATGGGGTAATGCGTTATTTACTTCCAATCACTCCGCTTCCGATAGCAGGAATTTCAGGGCAGATTGTGATCATCCTTGCCATTGTAGGTATTGTTCACGGAGCATTGATTGCTATTATCCAGACGGACATGAAGAGAATCATTGCGTATTCATCTTTCTCTCACGTAGGATTAATGGTAGCAGGTATCTTCGCTTCTGCAGTAGTTACGCTAAGAGGAACTTTCAATGTGGAAGGAGCTGAAGGAGCTTTGGTACAGACTTTCGCTCACGGTATCAACGTAGTGGGATTATTCTACTGCTGTGATATTTTATACAAGAGATTTAAATCAAGAGACATCAGACAAATGGGTGGTTTAGCTAAAGTGGCTCCTAAATTTGCTGTATTGTTCCTGATCATTATATTAGGTTCAATGGGTGTTCCATTAACCAATGGGTTCATCGGGGAATTTATTTTGTTGAAATCTGTCTATGATTTTAATGGGACAGCAGCAGTAATTGCTGGTCTTACGGTGATTCTTTGTGCTGTATATTTATTGAGATTCTACGGAAAAGCGATGTTTGGAGAAGGAGATGAAGCAGTTTTAAGTACGGCAAAAGATTTATCAGGAGTAGAGTTTTCTGTATTGGCAAGTTTAGCGGTTTTTGTGATTTTACTAGGTATTTTCCCACAACCGGTAATCGACATGGTGAGTAGTTCGGTGAAGTTTATCTACCAATCAATGGTAAGTTAATTTGATATTTTAAGAAATGAGTGTTTTAATTATTGTTTTCCTAACGGCAGTTATTGCGTTATTTTCAGGAGTTTTTGAACAAGGAAAATTCGCAAGATACATTGGGATTTTGGGATTAATCATTGCATTGTATGTAAGTTTTATGCCGGAATGTTCGTTCTTCGACCATTACAAGCATATGTACGAATACAGTGGCAATACCGCATTATTCACTAAAATATCAATCGTAACAACTTTATTGTTATTCTTCCTGGGAGGTTTTGCGTTCAGCAACCACAGAAGCCACCAGTCAGAATTATATGCATTGATGCTATTTGCATTATGCGGAGGGATTATCCTTTTCGGATATCAGAACTTGGTGACGATGTTCTTAGGTATTGAGATTCTTTCTATTCCATTATATGTAATGGCTGGAGCTAACAAAACTGATCTTAGATCCAACGAAGCTTCTATTAAATATTTCCTTATGGGTGCATTTGCAACAGGTTTCTTACTGTTCGGGATTGCGTTCATCTATGGAAGTGCAGGAAGTTTTGACCTGTACAAGATTCATGATTTCGGAGTAGCTAATTCTGGGAATGTAATGTTCATCTTAGGAGTATTACTGATTCTTTGTGCATTGGCATTCAAAGTCGCTTTGGCACCTTTCCATATGTGGAGTCCTGATGTATATGCAGGTTCTCCTTCATTAATCACAGCTTTCATGGCAAGTGTGGTAAAGATCTCCGGATTCTTTGCGTTATTCAGACTGATGACTCTGGGTTTCACTGGAGTTACCCACGAATGGATCAACGTTTTAGGAGTATTCTTAATCATTACTTTACTTTTGGCAAACGTTATGGGTCTTGCTCAGACGAACGCAAAAAGAATGTTGGCTTATTCTTCAGTTTCCCACGCAGGATATATCGGGTTGGTATTCTTCGGAATGACAAGCCTTTCTACTTATAACCTTGCCTTTTATTTATTTGCTTATTCTTTATCTACCGTAGGTGTTTTCATGTGTCTGATCTGGGTAGAGAAATTAAAGAGAGAAACTTCTTTCGGAGCATTTAAAGGATTGGCGAAAACTGAACCTTTATTAGCAACAGCAGCAACGATCTCTATGCTTTCAATGGCAGGAGTTCCTTTAACAGCTGGTTTCATGGGGAAATTTGCTTTATTCTCCCAGGCTATGAACGGTGCAGCTTTCTTAGTATTGGTAGCTGTATTGGGTTCTGCCCTGTCTATCGCTTACTATTTAAGACTGATTATCGCAATGTTCTTCTTTAAAGAATCAACATTCAAATCATCAGAAAAAGTAACCCTTACTTATAATATCATCGCAGGAGTTATTATTGTTTTGATCGTCATCCTTGGAGTTTTCCCGGATTTGTTTGCAAGAATGTTCGGATTGTAAAATCAGAATTTTAAAATATTAAAAGCACAACTTTTCAGTTGTGCTTTTTTAATGATTAATAATCCCCGCTATCTGTCTTTCCAAAAAACAATAAAGAATTACAATATACGTTGCAGAAAATCCCAAATCACCTGTAAATTATATACAATAAAATAAAATTTCCAGACTAACAATATTCTGCTTTTTTCATAACTTTACTCTAAATTTTCAGCTCTTGTCTAATCTCTATAAAAAAGACTCTCCTTTTCAGGTTTATATATCATTCAAAAAATATTTGGATGTTCTGGAGCATATCCGGTATAATGACAGATTAGAGTATAGAGTCAACTATGCAGAATCTTTGATCGAGAGCACCACAAATTTTAAAGAGCTTAAAGAAGGTTTTCAGGACACTGCTTTTCTTGAACAACATGAAGACCTCATCAGACTGCTTCTTGCTGATCTTTTCCCGACAGGTCTTACCAGAAATGAAATAAAAGCAGCCAGTATCCCTCTTTCCAACATCACATTCAATTATACCGAAAGATTTAAAGATATTCTTAAAGATGCCGGAAAAGACTTTGAAATAGAACTCAGAAACATTACAGACAATGAGTTCTATGTATTCTGCTGCTGCCTGATTCTTCAGAGCTACTTCAAAAAAGATATTAAAAGTACTATCCCATTCTATTATGATATTCCCAATAAACAGGGAATCATGAAGCATTATAAGATTACGGTCAATTCAGATTTCACGGAAATTATCCCTACAGAAGAAGCTAAAATTCCATCTGATGATGTGTTGGATATGCTTTTGGAAAACCTGGATGATTTTAAGTTGTGGAAAAAGTATTTCCCTTCAGAATCCTGGATATTAAAAGGCTTCACTATCATTTCATTAGTAGACTGTACCTCAGAGGTGGCACTTTCTGATCTGAAATCAAGCATGATAGAGATTGATCCTGAAGATTTGAATCCCAATGAAAATCTGACGGAAATTTTCAAATCCTATTTTGATGTTTCGGAGCTCAGCTTCGGACTGATGACTTTTAATAAAAAGGAACAGAAACTGGACAAACTTCCCATTTACGACAGCCTTCTGACCAATCATATCCTTGATTTCTGGATTAACGCTTTCGACGAAGATACCCGTAAGAGTACGTTTAATAATTTAAATCACAATTCAAAACCTGTGGTTGTTTCCAATGTAAACAATCTGGATGAAAATGTAAAGCAGCTTCCTTCCTTTAGTATTTTAAAGGACAATAATGTCAACAGTTTCATGGTAATTCCTATCATGAAAGATGGAGAACTTCTTGCTATCATGGAGTTTACCTCTCCTGTTGCCGGAAGTTTTAATGGTTTAAAACTTAAAAAACTGGAGTTTTTCACTGATATGGTTCTTTTCTCTCTGAACAGATTCTACTTTGAGAAAAACTATCAGATAGAAGCTATTATCCAACGTGAATATACGACCATCCACGACAGTGTGGTGTGGAAATTCAGAAACGAGGCTGAGAAATATTTCACAGCATCTCTTGGTAAGAAAATATATACATTAAAACAGATTGCTTTTAAAAACCTTACTCCGCTGTTTGGTGTTTCGGATATCCGTTCTTCTTCCGAAAAACGTTTTAATCTGATGCTGCAGGATCTTAATCAACAGATCGAATGGCTGAATGAAATTTTAATACTCACCAATTCTGATTCAGAAAAATTTGTACTGGCACTGGATGTTTTTGAAAATGAAATCAACAATGAGATCAAAGCAGATACAGAACAACGTTTTCAGAGATTATTAAGGGAAGAAATTCATCCTTTTTTACAGGGAAAACTGGAAATAAGAACCTCCAGAGAAATAAAGGCAAAAATTAAAGACTATTTTTCACACATCTTCACCTCTACGGATCTGTTTTACCACCACAGGAAAAACCTTGATGATTCTATCACCCTGGTCAACCGAAAACTGGCAGATATGCTGGACGAAAGCCAGGTAAAAGCACAGGAAATTTTCCCACACTACTACGAAAGATTTAAATCTGATGGTGTAGAGCACAATCTTTACATTGGGACAACCATTGCCCCTGAGCTTCATTATACTTCAAAAGTAGTCCACAAACTGAGATACTGGCAGCTGAAAACCATTTGTAAAATGGAACTTGAATTTCAGTCGTTCAAAAAATATCTTCCCATACCGTTGGATATTGCATCACTGATTTTTGTGTACAATGAAAAAATAGACATCCGTTTCAGAATGGATGAAAAACGTTTTGATGTGGACGGAGCCTACAATTCCTATTACGAAATCATCAAAAAACGTCTGGATAAAGCCCATGTGAAAGATTCTTCAGAGCGCATCACCGCTCCCGGAAAAATCACCATCGTCTATTTCGGAATGGAAAACCAAAAAGAATATCTTGATTATATTTCCAAACTTCAGAAAAAAGGAGTATTACAGAATGACGTGGAATTTTTAAGGGTAGAAGATCTTCAGGGAATTACAGGATTGTTAGCGCTGAGGGTTTCTTTTACACTTCCACAGGAATAGAAATTATTTAATCTATAAAATAAGCATCCGGTTTCTTCAATTCGCCTTGGGGAATTCTAGCCTGCTCAAAAATAGAAAATTCAATAGTACGGCAGATACTGTTCAGCGCAAGGTCATTTTCTTCCTCACCAAAAGGCTCACCAATCTCCTGAATAATGGCATCAAGGGCGATAAAGGTATAACTGATCAGCAAAACAATTAAAGGCATCATCCAGCCCAAAGAATCTACCAGTCCGAAAGGAAGCCAGAAGCAGTACAGATATACAGTACGATGCAGAAGAACACTGTAGGCAAATGGTAACGGAGTATTATAAATTCTCTCACACCCTCCGGAAATATTAGAAAACTGATTCAGCTGATGGTCCATAGAGGTCATCACAATAGTATCAATATTTCCTTTTTTATTCTGTTCGTTCAGCCAGTCTGCAATGAACCCAAGGATAATACTGGGAATAAATTTTTTATTCTTCACCTGTTCCAGTTGTTCAGGAGAAAGAAGTCTCTCAAGATGCTCTGTTCCGGATTTATCTCTCAGCTGAAAGTTCAGCGACCAGGAAAATGCAGAGATGAGCTTAATGATTTTCTGTTTTTCTTCTTTGGCTGCAGGAGATGAATCGTTCACTAATGATAAAATCTGTCTCGTTAAAGATCTGGTTTCAATCACAAGCAGTCCCCAAAGTTTCCGTCCTTCCCAGAAACGGTCATAGCTTGCAGAATTACAGAACCCCATAAATATAGCAAGAGCCAGCCCTATCAATGTAAAAATCGTAGGGTTCAGATGTACTTTATAATCAAAGATTCTCCCTTTAAAAATGTAGATAGCCAAGGAAAACAGCGTGATGATACTAAGCTGAACAACAATTTTCTTTAATACAGAGCCTCTCCATATAAATAACATTTTCAGCCAATTCGTTCGCTGTCTGACTATCATTTGTGTGTTTATTGTTTAATTAAAGACTAAGAAAAGCAAATCCAAAAGACAGCACAGAAATTATAATCCCTGCCATAAAGACCTTATAAGTGATAGATAAAAGCTTATATTTCCGATCAAGTACCTTTCCAAGATAATACAGATCTTTTACCATAGAATCATAAATATAATCTCTGTCTTTGATCAGATCTTTCATCGCATTGTGGTAATCATCAAATAGCATTTGGTGAAAATTTCCAAAGAAAAGCAGATTCACTTTTCTGTTGGCAATATCATTAGCAGTGAAGGTTGTTTTGGTAACATTGGGCTTGGTAGACAATATTGCAAAGACAATCGTCAGTACGCTGGATAATAGCAGAATGAAACTTGGAAGGATTAGATGGGCATTCTTCGGGGTATCCAGCTTGGGAACCAGTACAGAAAGACAAACCGAAATAATCACGGCATTTACAGATAAAAGGATATTGGCTTTGCTGTCTGCAATGTCGCTCAGTCTTGTATGGTTGTTAAGCGTCACTCTGAACAATGTATCTACACTTCTGTCAGATTTTTCTTTATCCTTTTTACCTTCTGAATTTTCCTTTTTTTCCTCTTTTTTCTCTTCTTCTTTTTCCAGCTTCTTTTCGATCTTTTTAATGTTCTTCTTTTTCAGAGGCTCCCAGTTTTCTTTAGCATAATCCGTATAAAAAGTATGCTTATTTTTCAGCATATCCAGATTTCCGGCATTCCATTCTTCATTAGAGAAACATCTTACATTCGTCAGTTCCCATTCTTTTCTTAAAGCATCGGAAATATCATTATAGTCATGGCCTGCAAAATGACTGAAATCTGCATCTTTTACAATTTTTTCCAGTAAATTCTGAGGTTCATAATGTATTTTCGTAGCCAGAATCAGTTTTTCTACATCCGCAATATAATTTTCCGGATAATTTTCCTCCTGTAAAAAGGCTTTCATCAGTTCCACGCTCCTTTCTTCGTGGTTCAGGGCACACTCTATATACCCGGTATCATGAAACCATAATGCTACGAGTACTTTCTCCTGATCCTCTTCAGAGACAGGAGTATTTTTCATGATTTCCTCAGCCTTATTAACCGTATAGGCAGTATGGATAAAATTATGATAAAAATATACTGAAGATAACTTATCTTTGAATAAGATTTCAACATAATTTTTAGCTTTTTGTAGAATGCTCATTCCTGAAATTTTGTTAATGTAAATTTATGAATTTATCCTTTAAAACTCATCTAAAAAATACTTCTATTGTTCTTCGAACTGTAATGTCCGCAGGAGTCCTTTATTCCTGTGCTACCTATAACGTACAAAAGGGCAAAAACTTATTTGAAGTAAAAGATTCTGAGATAAAATCTGAAAATGATTTTAAACTTTTTCTGATTGGAGATGCAGGAAACGCAGATGAACCTCAGGCGCAAAAAACACTGAGTTTACTGAAAAGCAAACTGGATTCTGCCGACAGCAACTCTATGCTGATCTTTTTGGGAGACAATATCTATCCTAACGGGATGCCTAAAGAAACAGATAAAGAATATGCTTCAGCGAAAGAAAAACTGGAAAATCAGCTTGCCATAACCAAGAATTTCAAGGGAAAAACATTGGTAATTCCAGGAAATCACGATTGGTACAACGGACTGGAAGGATTGAACACCCAGGAAGGACTGGTAAAAACATACCTTAACGACAAGAAAGCCTTTCTGCCTAAAAACGGATGCCCTATTGATGATATCAACGTTTCTAAAGACATTAAGCTTATTGCGGTTGATACAGAATGGGTTATTGCCAACTGGGACAATTACCCGGGAATCAATAAAAACTGTAATATCAAAACCCGTGAGGATTTTTTCACAGAATTTAAAGATCTGATCATTAAAAATCAGGGTAAAAAAATTATTATTGCTTTACACCACCCCATTATAAGCAGTGGAACTCATGCAGGCTTTAATTCTGCAAAATCACATCTTTTTCCTTTAAAAAGTAAGGTTCCTGTTCCCGGGGTTGCAAGTTTAATCAATATCTTAAGAAGTTCTTCCGGAGCCAGCCCTGAAGACATCAATAACCAGCATTATGCAGATCTCGCCAACAGGCTGAAAAGCATCGTTCAGGATAATGAAAATATTATTTTCGTTTCCGGGCATGATCATAATCTTCAATACCACGAAGACGGAAACTTAAGACAAATCATCAGTGGTGCAGGTTCTAAGACAGACCCCTCTACCATTATAGAAAAAACAGATTTTTCTTACGGAGGAAGTGGTTTTGCTGTTTTGAATTTCAGGAAAGACGAAAGTACAGATGTTGAGTATTTTTCTACAAAAGATGCACAGCTTCAAAAACTGACTCATATTTCAGTAATTTCCAAACCTGACGTATTTGTCAATAATTTTCCCAATTCTTTTCCACAGACCTTTTCCTCAACTATCTACCCGGTACAGCTTACTCAAAAAAGAAAATTTTACCGCTGGCTTTGGGGAGATCATTACAGAAGCTATTACGGAATTCCGATTGAAGCGCCAACAGCCAATCTTTCAGAGTTAAACGGCGGCTATATTCCTTTCAGAGAAGGTGGCGGAAACCAGTCCAACAGCTTACGCCTGAAATCAGCGGACGGCCAGGAATTTGTGATGCGTGGAGTGAAAAAAAGTGCCATCCGTTTTCTTAACAATATGGCTTTCCAGAAAAGTACATTAGGAGAAGAGCTTGCAGATACATTCCCTGAAAAATTCTTATTGGATTTTTATACTACCAATCATCCTTTTACTCCGTTTACCATTGGAAATATGTCTGAGAAACTGAATATTTTCCACAGTAATCCAAAACTTTATTATATTCCTAAACAACAAGCTTTGGGGAGATATAATGAGAATTACGGAGATGAAATGTATATGATTGAAGAACGTTTTTCTTCTGACCCTAAAACATTGGCTTATCTCAACAACGCAAAAGATATCGTTTCTACAGATGATGTATTAAAGAACCTCAGCAAAAGCAATAAATATTCTGTTGACAGGGAATCCTACATCAGAGCAAGATTATTTGACATGCTTATCGGTGACTGGGACAGACATTCGGATCAATGGAAATGGGCAGAATATGAAGAGGGTGACAAAGTAGTTTATAAGCCTATCCCTAAAGACAGAGATCAGGCATTCAGTAAGTATGACGGAGCTGCATTTAAGCTAATTATGAATGTTCCGGCAATCCGCCATATGAAAACCTTTACAGAAGATATCAGCAGTGTAAAGTGGCTTGCTATGGAACCCTACCCGATGGATCTGGTCTTTTTAAAAGGAGCTGATCAGACGGAATGGGAAACCCAGGCAAAATATATTCAGGAACATCTTACTGATGCTGATATTGATGATGCTTTCCATAATCTTCCGAAGGAAGTACAGGACGATACCATTGCTGAAATTCAGAGAAAACTGAAAGTGAGAAAAACAAAACTTCAGAACTATGCCGCTCAGTACTATGATGTGCTGCAGAAAAAAGTACCTCTGGCAGGAACTGTAAATCCTGATAAGTTTGTCATCACCAAAAATGGACATTCGGTACTTGTACAGCAATATAAACTAGGCAAGAATAAAGATCAGAATGAACTCGTTTTCGAAAAAACCTATCATGATTCAAAGACAAAAGAACTGTGGATCTACGGACTGGAAGATGATGATATCTATGAAGTAACAGGAACCGGAAATCCCAAAATGAATATCAGACTGATTGGCGGATATAATCATGATACTTATAATGTTGCTGATGGAAGAAAAGTGAAGATTTATGACTTTAAATCTCAGAAGAATACCTATAACGCCGGTAATGCAACTAAAAATATCACTGATGATTATGACATCAACAGCTATAATTATAAACACCCGAAATACAATTCCGTTGCAGGATATCCAAATCTGGACTACAATCCGGATGACGGTGTCATTGTAGGTGTTCTGGCCAATTATACGGTTAATAACTTCATTCGCGATCCTTATACCCAAAAACACAGCTTAAAAGCTAACTTTTATACTGCTACTGCAGGATTCAGTCTTACCTATAAAGGGATATTTAAAAAGGCAATCTCAGGTTGGGATTTAAATCTGGATGCATTTTATACAACTCCAAGGTTTTCTCAAAACTTCTTCGGGCTTTCCAATGAAAGTGAATATGACAAGGAAGATACAGAAAGAGAATATAACAGAGCCAGAATTTCTAAATTCAACTTTGCACCTTCTATCTCTCAAAAGAGCTGGATGAATCTGAGCCATCAGTTTCAACTGACTTTTGAAGATAATAAAGTACAGAGAAAAGCTGACCGTTTCATTAATCAGTCACCGGATGTAAGACCAGGCGTATTTGACAGCCAGCAGTTTGTAGGAGCCAATTACACATTTGGTTACAAAAATGCAGATAATATGGCTTTCCCTACTCTTGGACTGGAATTTATGCTGAATGCTGATTGGAAAGCAACCCTTTCTGACTTTAATAAAAACTTCCTGACTTTAAAAGGAAAACTTGCCATTGATCACAGAATTGATAAAAAAGGAAAATTTGTTTTTGCCAATGCCAGCAATGTCATGTGGATGAATAACAATAATTTTGAATTCTATCAGGCAGCTGCTATTGGGGGCAATAATGGGATGAGAGCTTTCAGAAACGAAAGATTCTCAGGAAGATCTTATTTTACCAATAATTCAGAAATACGATGGGATTTCGGAAGGGTAAGAAACAATATTGTTCCTGCAAATATGGGAATCCTTATCGGATATGATATCGGCCGTGTATGGAATGACGGTGAAAATTCCAGAAAATGGCACCAATCTGCCGGTGCCGGTGTATGGCTGAGCATTGTAGAAATGATGTCCGCAAGACTTAATTATTTCTATGGCTCAGATGGCGGAAGACTTTCTGCAGGGATAGGAATGAAGTTTTAAAAACAACCAATTTAATGCATTCTATTCATATATTCAAAAACCCCACAGATTTCTCCGTGGGGTTTATTTTATTTTTTATGGTATTGGAAAGTATAATAATACCTGTCCGTTGGTATCGTATTTATAATTCCATATTTTTGTTGATGTTTTTGGAGGAATATTTCCATTAGCCGGATTTAAATTTTCAGTAACAGAGACTTTTTTTCTGAAATTATTAGCAGATAAGCTTTTCTCATACAAATCATTATTGAGCAGATAAAGTTTTTTAAATGGATTTGCAGCATTATCAAAATCAGAATATGTAATCGTAGTCAACTTATTATCTATTCCACCTATTCTTTCTATGAGCTCGCTTTTAATAAGGTTATTGTTGCTATAATAATAGGTCGTGAAATATTCGTAACCACCAGGACCTTCAAATTTCCAGTAAATCTTTTTTAATTTATCCTGTTCATAAGTATAAGTTTTGGTATCAGCTACAGAACCGGGGCCAGTTACATTATTTACGTAATAATGCTCTTGTTTTACAGGCCTGTTATTCTCCATGGTAAAACGATACTCATGATAGCCTTGAAAGTTGACTCCTTCCAATTCACTTACGATAACTTTATTATTGCTGTAAGACAGTGTAGTAATCTTATCGGGGAAAAACATATCCTCCATCTGCATAAATATTTTATAAAATCTTCCTTTGACATTGGTTAAATTTCCATTTTCAAAGGTAAATTCATAAAATTCTTTAGGATTAGGTGTTCCGACACCATCTACCCCATAAGCATAAGCTTTTTCAGTTTGTATAACTGGAGGCGGTGGTGGAGTGTCTGCCGGGATGTCATCACTGCTGCTGCATGAAAACAGACTTAATGCAACTGAAATGTAAAACAATTTTTTCATGGTTGGTTAGTTTATTTTTTATAAAAATATACAATTTAGTTTTAAAAAGATATTCATTAAGTTCTCAATATGAAAGACAACTCATATATTGTCATTATCCTTACTTTGCAATACAAACGTCAATTAACTTTGTAACATCTGACATTCATGATCTGTTAAAATGGAAAATATAACAATACCTGCCCGTTGGCATCGTAATTATAAGTCCATTTTGATTTTGATATTCCAGGCTGAGGAGGTATGCCTCCAGGATACTCTGCATATTCAATAACTGATTCCTTAGCTCTAAAATTATTTTTTGATAAACTTTTTTCGTAAAAGTCATCATTGACCAGATATAATTTCTTAAATGGATTTTTAGCATTGTCAAAATCTGAATACACGGTAGTTGTAAACTGCTTATTCTTACCTGATGTCTTTTCTAAAGTTTCGCTTTTAGAAAGGTTATTATTCCCATCAAAATAATACGTGGCAAAAAGTTCCTGATATCCTCGCTTTGTATATACATTTATTGTATTGGCTCCATAGGTATAGGTTCTTGACATTTCCAGTTCGGCATCAGTTCCATTCTTATAATACTGTTCAGCCTTAATGGGTCTGTTATTTTCCATCAGATAAGAAGTCGTTCTATAACCAGAAGTTGTTTCTGTTTCAAGGTAATCTATCTGTACCTTATTGTTTGTATAAGTTAACTGAGTAATTACATTAGGATAAAAAAATTGGTAATTAGCTGATACATTATAGTTTCTGCCAAGCATTTTCTTTAAAAGTCCATTTTCATAGAAAAACTGATAGTATTTTTCAGGACTGGCAAATGTTGAGCGCTGGTCCATCTCAAAAATATACCCTTTATCGGGTTGTAAATCTTCAGTTTGAATTTCAGTTACAACGTCATCATTAGTACTGCAAGAGAATAGACCTAGTACTAACAAAATATAAAAAAATTTCTTCATGGTTATTTAAATTGAATGTAAAAATAAGAAGAAGATATCTAAAAAGAAAACGTATACACATTTCCCCCTTCATCCTTCCCTTTCTCATCAGCAATCATTACTGTTTTATCATCCAGAAAAACAATAGCTTCCTTCTGGGAATTATGGTTCAGTGGAATTTTCTGAATTTTTGCAGCACTGAAATCGTTGGCTGTAAAGCCTGTAAGAACGTGTACATTTTTATGCGTCAGCAATACAATTTTATCCTTTGTACTGTTGATCGTAGCTGAAGTAATGGCTGCATCATTATAACCACCCTGAAGTTTTAGTCTTCCTACCAGCTTTGCTTCAAAATCACCTTCTTTATTAGGTACCTGGAATACAAGGAAAGTTCCATCAAAACCCTTACTTCTGTTTTTTGTGAATAAGTAGAAGTTGCCATCCATTTCTACAAAAGCCTCACAATCGTACAACAGGTTCGATTTTTTTGGTGGAAACTCCGTCTGCCCCTGGTAGTGGAATTTTGTAGTCTGAACGACCTTTGTTGTTGTCTGTGTACTGTTGGTAAGATCAGTTTTTAAAATCGCAAGATCGGTACGGTTATTATCATTGTTGCCAAAATCTCCAATATAAATATTTCCCTGAGCATCTGATATGATGTCTTCCCAGTCTGTATTTTCTATATTTTCTACAGGAACTTTTGCCAACATTTCACCTTTATCATTGATGCCGTATACTGCATTTTTATTCCCTCTGTCTTCTATCACCCAAATGATCTTCTTATCTTTTGATAAAGCAATTCCGGAGACTTCCTTCAACTTTTTCGGTAAGGAAAACTGGACTTTTAGCTCATCCTCGTTAGTTGGAGAATTCTGAGCTTTTGGATTGCAGCTCAATAAAAGTAAAGCAGGTAATATAAGAAAACGTAACATATTTATTTTTATTTTTTTAATTGAATATAAGAAACATTAATTGTTCCAATCAGAAGTTATGAAAGTTTTTTGGCCTTTTCCCACAGAACATCCATTTCTTCCAGAGACATATCTGCCAATTTTAAATCCTGTTCTTCGGCAAGTCCTTCCATCTTTTGAAATCTTGAAATAAATTTCAGATTGGTTCTTTCCAGAGCAGAATCGGGATTAATTCCTGAAATTCTTGCATAATTGATCAAAGAGAAAAATACATCACCCAGCTCCTGTTCTTTTTTATCCAAATCGGTTTCAGCATGAAACTCCTGAATCTCTTCATCTACTTTTTTCCAGGCATCTTCAGCATCATGGAATTCAAAACCGATTCCTTTTACCTTATCCTGAATTCTGTAGGCTTTTACCAAACTCGGCAAACTTTTCGGCACTCCTCCTAAAATGGATTTGTTTCCTTCTTTTAATTTTAATTTTTCCCAATTCTGTTTCACCTCTTCCTCATCTTTCACTTTAGTATCTCCATAGATATGAGGATGACGGAAAATCAATTTTTCATTAAGGGAATTGATCACATCTGCGATATCAAAGCTTTCTTTTTCTGAACCAATTTTAGCATAAAAAACCAAGTGAAGCAAAACATCTCCAAGTTCTTTTTTTATTTCCTGCAGATCATTCTGTAAAATTGCATCTGAAAGCTCATAGGTTTCTTCAAGGGTAAGATGGCGAAGTGACTCTAAAGTCTGTTTTTGATCCCACGGACATTTCTCACGCAGATCATCCATGATATCCAGTAATCTTCCGAAGGCCTCTAGTTTCTCCTGTTTCGTATTCATAAGTAATGGAAAATTCAATCTTATACAAATGTAAGGGATATTTTGGGTATGTGGTAGTGGTTTGGAATGAAAGTTAAGAGTTTGCAGGTATGGAGTACAAGAACGGATCGAGATGATATGTTTAATGTTTAATGTTTAATGTTTAAAGATAAAGACGAAATTTGAACTCAGTAGAAAATTTCCCTAACCCCTAATCCCTGCTACCTATAATCTGTTACCTCCCACCTAACAAACAAAAAGCCCTGTCAGAAAATTTCCTGACAGGGCTTCGTATTTTTAATTCAAATTGAATGAATTATCCTTGTTTTCTGTGTGTACTTTTTGGAGCTGATTTTGCAGCTGAAGTAGCTTTTACTTTTGGTGCAGCAGGTTTTTCTGCTTTTGGAGCTTTTTTAGCTTCTTTTTCAATGTTTAGTTCTTCCGCCGGCTCTCCATCCAAAGTTTCAGGTTCTGCCTTTACAAAACTATCAGGAGTAATATATCCCGCTTTATGAAGAACATTGTACCACTGAGCCAATTTCTTGATATCAGAAGAATATACTCTTTCTGTATCATAGTTAGGTAAAGATGCCAACATAAAATCTTTCAGATCTGCATCAGAAGATTTGTGAGAAATTGTTTCTTTGTAATCGTTGTTTTTAGCAATATTTTCAAAAACCTCGAACAAAGGAACTTCTTTTTCAAATGTAAACATGGCAATATTATCCAACAAACTTACCTGGCTTGAGTTTCCAATACTTACTTTTTTCTTACTGGTAACATCTTCAATGATGAATCCGTTTCTTAATTGAGAAACTAATTTGTAAAGTCCTGGCTTTCCAGAAATTGAAATTATTTTTTCTAACAGCATAATTTTATTTTTTGTAAATTCTGCAATCAGCTCTAAGCTTTTTGCTTTATATTATTTCTTTTATCCTTATTTAAATTATTTTGGAAATCTCATTTTGTAACCAATGTTTACGTCACCCTGAGAGATTTTTGTCAGCTTACCTTTTACCAGTTTCTTTTTCAGAGCACTCAGATGGTCAGTAAACAATACCCCTTCAATGTGGTCATATTCATGCTGAATTACGCGGGCTCTAATATCGGAAAAAGTTTCTGTATGTTTCACAAAATTTTCGTCATAATATTCAATAACGATTGTTCCTTTTCTTTTTACATCTTCTCTTATATCCGGAATAGAAAGACAGCCTTCATTGAACTTCCATTCTTCACCGGATTCTTCAAGAATCTGAGCATTAATAAATACTTTTTTGAACTCTGCCAACTCATCTTTAATGTCTTCATAATCCTCATCTTCGGCAAGAGGTGTCACATCTATTATAAATACACGGATATCCAAACCGATCTGAGGCGCTGCAAGACCTATGCCATTTGCGCTGTACATCGTTTCAAACATGTTATCTATCAGTTCCTGTAATTCGGGATAATCTTTGTCTATATCTTTTCCCACTTTTCTCAAAACAGGATCCCCAAAAGCTCTTATCGGTAAAATCATCTTAATCTTTGTTCTAAAAAATTCTGCAATATGATGGTTGCACTTACTTTATCTATTAATCCTTTTTCCTGCCTCTTTTTTTTGTTTTTTCCACTTTGAGAAATAAAAAACGAAGCCATTTTGGACGTAAATCTTTCATCAAAACGATGGACTGCAATATCCGAAAATTCTTTTTTAAATTCTTCAATGAATTTTAAAATATCGGTTTCTACTTCCGAAACGTTTCCTTTCAAATCTATGGGAAGCCCAACTACTACTTCATCTACCTTATTCTCATTGAAATATTTTTTCAAAAATTCCATTAAAGAACGGTTCTCTACAGTCTCCAGCCCACTGGCTATAATCTGCATATCATCTGTTGCAGCGATACCACAACGAGCCTTTCCGTAGTCTATTGCAAGGATTTGTCCCATAAGTCTGCAAATTTAGTAAAATTTACTGATTTTATTCATAACGCAGTTTTTTTATATAAATCATGTTTTATTCCATTATTTTTTTTATAATTTTAATCTTCCAAAAAACAATTATATGAAGAAACTCATCCTCGTAAGACATGCAAAAAGCGACTGGCCGGAGGAAACGGAGGACTTTGACAGACCATTGGCAGACAAAGGTTTGACAGACGCTATGCACATGTCCAGATTCCTTAAAAATAATAATATTTCCATCGACCATTTTGTGTCAAGCCCCGCGGTACGTGCACTGAATACATGTAAAATTTTTAATCAGGCGTATCAGCTTAACTGCTCTACCGATGAAAAATTGTATAATCCATCGGAAAGGAGTTTTGAATCTGTAATTTATGACCTGGATGATACCCTGAATTCAGTTGCTTTTTTCTCACATAATAATGGAATTTCCAATTTTGCCAATTCCATTTCTGAAGATATTTTTCATTTTCCCACGTGCGGAGTCGCTGGTTTTGAAGTAGACTGTGAGTCATGGTCAGAATTTGACGGTGCCAAAAAGAAACTTCTGTTCTTTTATGAACCGGGGAAAATATAATCTTACGTCTCTGTTTTTTTATGCAGTTCTATTCACCCTTCTTTTTTCATGCCAGAAACAGAAGAAATCTTATTTTGAATCGATAGCACTGAATGATATAAAACTCCCGGCTTCTCCCAAACCCGGAAGCTGGCGGTATAACCATGATGAGCATTTCCAGACATTTGAAGATTTTCAGAAATTAAAAAAAATAAATCTGTACCGTAAACAATATTTTTTTACAGACAAAACATTCTCCTCCATCGGAAAGGTAACATTTTTTTGATAGCCAGTGAGTTTTGGCTGAAGCCATCATCAGGTGTAAACATAAAAAAACGGGCTAAAGCCCGTTTCTATTGAATTATATCATTTTTAGAAAAAATCTGCATTATCAGCTCAATCTGCGAGAAAACAAAAAGAACAGACCAAAGCCTGTTCTCCATTGAATATTTTCTACAATTTTATATTTTACTTCTTTTTCAAATCCAGATCATCAAAATCAAAACTAAAATCTGTCACATCAGAAATCGCCTTCAATGTTGCAGATTCTGCCTTTCCGTTTTCGTCATAACTGAAAATAATATAAGCATCTGCATCATAGCTTCTGTCATCCCATTTGATAATGAAAGAATTGTTGGAATATGGAAGCAGCTCCCCTTTCAGTCTTGGAGAATTTTTACATGAAATTCTGTATGTATTTCCTTGTGGTGTAATTTCCACATCACCAAACCACACATCATTATAAATTCCTGTAAACTGCTCTGCTTTTGGCTGAAGAGATTTCTCTTTTTTGAATGCTTCTGATTTTGCAAAGGCATCTTTCTTTTGTTTATTAAAGTCTGCTTCCATTTTAGACATTCTGTCGCCATATGTTTTCAGCCAGTTTCTGTCTGCTACACCAAGGTAAGAATCTTTCACCGTATTGGTAATGGTATTGAATGCAGCTCCGGACTGCTGGTTCGTCAATACTACAATTCCCAGCTTCATATCCGGAATTAAGGTAAACTGGGTAACAGTTCCGATGAGCCCGCCGGTATGCTGTACCTGCTTATGACCTTTAACATCGCTCAGGAACCAGCCCAAACCATATCCGTAGAAGCTTGTATCGTATGGATTTTTTGCTGCAACTCTATCAGGGATCTGAAGATTCCACAGTTGCTGAACATTTTTATCTGAAACTAATTTTTTACCGTCCTTGGTGGTGAAATTATTCAACAGACATTCTGCCCAAGCTGTCATATCCTTAATATTACTCATAATTCCCCCTGCCGCATTTCCTGTTTCATTCCAATCGTGTGGAACGGCAATTGCTTTTCCGTCTACAGGAGCGTGAGCATCAATTTTATTCGTTACAGCCTTCGCTCTGTTATAGCTCCCGAAACTTGAAGTCATTCCTACAGGTTTCATAATTCTTTGTTCAATAAATTCTGCCCAGCTTAATCCGGAAACTCTGTGAATTACTTCTCCGGCAACAATAAACATGATATTATTATAATCTAATTTTGTTCTGAATGGATTTTCAGGTTTCAGGTATCTTACATTGTGAACAATATCATTCACCGTTAAATTACCCCCTTCCGGAAAAAACATAAGATCGCCCTGTCCAAGGCCCAATCCGGCTCTGTGTGTAATAAGATCTTTTATCGTTACATTTTGAGAAACGTATGGATCATACATTTGAAACTCAGGAATATATTTTGAAACTTTATCATCCCAGTTCAGTTTTCCTTCATCTGCTAAGATTGCTAATGCTGTACACGTAAAACCTTTAGAATTGGAAGCAATTCCTACCAATGTATTATCATCCATAGGCTGTTTGGTCGTAAGAGAACGTACCCCAAAACCTTTGGAATAAATCATTTTCCCATCTTTTACAATTCCTACGGACATTCCCGGAACATCAAAAGTTTTCAGGGTATTTTGGATCAACTCGTCCAGTTTTTTTTCTTCAACCTGCGCATTGGCCAGTCCTACGGTCAAAAGAAAAATGAAAAAAGAAAGTTTCTGTTTCATTGTTTATTTTAATTTTCCCAAATTTACTAAATATTAAGTGATGCTAATTTTAGCATGATTAAAAGTTCACTTATTTTACTGATAAATCTGTTGTATTCATGAAAAAGCTTATTTATATCTGTATTTTCTCCCTTTTCGCAGTCAGTGGTATCAAAGCCCAGGACAGAACTTCCAATCCTTTACTTTTACAAACCTGGAATCTCAGTAAAATGGATACCTATATCTATACCTATGAAAAGCAGGATGGTTTTGAGGCAAGAAGAGAAGGAATCCGATTTCAGAAAAATGGAAAAATCACAGGAAACCTGATTAAATCTACATTAAAATATGATACTCTGGAAGAACCGGCTACAAAAAATGAAAAACCAGACCGCTACATCGGGAGCTGGAAAAAAGCTTCAGATTCTACAGTAACTTTAGTATTTCCTTCCAATACGAATATGACCGGTACTTTTGTTATTTCAAAGCTTACGGAGAATCAACTGAAACTTAAAAAGGTTTTCAGTGCGGATATAGAAAAGAAACTGGATTCTATCCGAAGAACAAAAAATATTACCGACTGATACTCTTAAATCATCCATTGAAAGTAATCAGCTCTGATAAGTTTATTAAAGCTTCTTATATTTGCAGTCTTAAAAAAATTTAAAATGGCAGTAAACAGATTATTGGCTTTCTTCTTATTGATGATAAGCTGTAATTTATATTTTTCTCAGGACATTACCATCAAGGATGATAAAGTTTTGTTAGATGGAAAGCAGATTCTGAAAGCTGAAAAAATCAATGTAGCCCAATATTCATTTTTTTCCATGAAGGATGATGAAGAAATTCTTCTTTACCGGTATATGGATAATGAAACACCAAGCTATGTAAGTGATGATTATTTTATTCTGAATTTTCTGTCTGAAAAAACAAAAGTAGAATCAACAGATATAGCTAAAATTGCCAATTTTATGAATTCTAAAAAGGGAATGGAAAAACTGGTAAAATGGTTATTAAAAGAAAGAGTGATCAATAATAACGGAGAACTGAATCCCGACCGTGTAGCGATATTCAAAGATAAATACCACGAAAATATTACAGAAAGAACCCTAAGATAATGACAAAGATCCTTCTCCTTTCCGACTCGCATTCTTATATTGATGACCGGATCCTGGAATATGCTTCTCAGGCTGACGAAGTATGGCATTGCGGAGATTTTGGAAATCTTGACGTCATTGAGCAGCTGGAAAAGATAACCCCCCTGAAAGGAGTGTATGGCAACATTGATGATGCTAAAATCCAGGCTGAGTTTCCGGAAGTCAACCGTTTCTTTTGTGAAAAGCTGGAGGTTCTGATGATTCATATCGGAGGTTATCCCGGCAAATATACCCCGCTTACTAAGAAAGAAATTGCAGAAAAAGCTCCTAAATTATTTATCTCAGGACATTCGCATATTCTGAAAGCAATGTATGATGAGAAAAACAACCTGCTGCACCTTAATCCCGGTGCCTGTGGAAAACAGGGCTGGCATAAGGTAAGGACAATGATGCGCTTTGTGGTAGACGGTGAGGAAATCAAAGATCTGGAAATTATTGAACTTGGACCGAGAGTGTGATGATTGAGAGAGTCTGAGCGTAAAGGAGTTTGTCTTCATACGTTTTACTTTCTACCTTTGCACCAATAATTGGCTCAGAGAAGTCTTGAAAAATATGAAAATCGGCGATAAAGTTTCGGTAGTAGATGAAGATTTAAGCGGAGTGGTAACTTCCGTGAAGGGAAATATTGTGGTTTTTAAAGATGAATATGGTTTTACCCACCAATATCCCAAAGAAAAACTGGTTCCGAAGGATTCAGATCTTTATGAAAATATCAGAGTGGTAAGAAAAGCTGAGCCTAAAAAAACCATTTCTAAGAAACATCAGAAAAATCATTTGGTTTTAGACCTTCATTTTCATAATTTGGTAAAGAATCCCAATGACTATGACAGTTTTGAAAGATTGTTTATACAAAAGGAAAAACTGATTGAGGTGATTGAGTTTTGCAGAAAGAACAACCTGAAGAGGCTGGAAATTGTTCACGGCATTGGTGACGGGACTTTGCAGAGGATGGTTCGGGATGTATTGGAAAGCCAGGTCAATATTGATTTTTATAATAAGGAAATACTTCACCATCAATCGGGTGCGGTAATGGTAGAATTTCACTAAATTTGCAGCAATTGAAATATGAACGTACTTAATTTACTTTTTACCAAAGACGGACTGATCTCCCAGATTGTTAAAAACAAAAACATTCTGGAGGAAAAATCTTATTTCGTTACTGAAGAAACCCCAGCCAATATTATTGAGCAAAAGCTGGACGAAGTTCTTATTAAGCAGCGCTATGATGAGATCCAGGTGATTTCAGCGTTTAATCATTTTACCCTGATGCCTGAAGGTTTTTCTGAGCATGAGGCCGGATTTGATCTTATAGCCTTCAATGCTCCCGCAGATAAAGAACGGGAAGAACTGATGCTTTCTATCAACAAAAAATTCAATATTCAGTTTTATTATACTTTCCCGAAAAATTATTATAAAAAAATAAAGGAGCTGGCAATACCGGTTCATTTTAATTTCTCCGGAGAAAAGTTTCTAAGTTCAATTAATAATAAAACCAGCAAGGAAATTCACATCAATCTTTATCATAATCAATGTGAGTTTTTTGCGATTGACAATAAAAAAATCATTCTTTATAATAACCTCGATGTCAACTCAGAAGTAGATTTTCTTTACTTCATTATGTTTACATTGAGTAAGATAGGTTTTGGAATCAATGAAACCAGCTTTTATGCTTATGGAGAAACTACGGAAAATGAAACATTCATTTCCGAGCTTCAGAAATTTGTTAAAAACCTGAAAATTGTTTTTGACAATATTCCAAACAAGAATTTTATACTTAACTAGATTGCAGGCTGCAGGTAATAAGGGGTAAAGCCCAAACAAAATCACCTGCCATCTATAATCTATTACCTAAACCCTAACAAAAAATATGTTCAGAATAATATCAGGCAAATGGAAAGCCAAGAAAATTGCCGCCCCTAAAAACTTTGATGTAAGGCCTACCACCGATTTTGCGAAAGAGGCTCTATTCAGCATTCTGGAAAACAAATACGATATGCAGTCGATCTCCGTTCTTGATCTTTTTGCAGGAATTGGCTCTATTACCTTTGAATTTGCTTCCAGAGGATGTCAGAATGTTACTTCTGTAGAAATGAATCCAAAGCATACAGCATTTATCAATTCTACAGCTTCTGAGCTTGACATGGCACTTCAGATCAATGTACAGAGAGGTGACGTATTTGACTGGCTTAAAAAATTCAGAAATAAAAAATCTTTTGAGATCGTTTTCTCTGATGCTCCTTTTGAAATGGAAGAGAAAAAGTATTACGAACTGATTTCTCTGGTTTTAAACAATAAATACCTGAAAGAAAACGGAGTTCTTATTGTGGAACACCAAAGCCGTATGAAGCTGGAGCATCCCAACCTAATAGATACCCGAAAATACGGAAATGTGAGTTTCAGTTTTTTTGAACCGAATAAAGAAGATAATCAGGAACTTTAATTCCTGATTATTTTTTTTGATCTTTCCGGAGCTGTTCTTCCCCAATCTGTAATTGCTTCCAAAACGGGAAGAAGAGTTTTTCCAAAGTCTGTTAAGGTATATTCTACCATTAACGGAGGTTTTTCTGTAAATACCTTTCTGTTAATAATATCATCTTCCTCCAGCTGCTTCAGCTGAAGACTGAGTGTCCTTTCCGTAATGGTAGGGATTATTTTTCTTAGTTCATTATATCTTTTCGCACCGTCTATCAGGTGAAATAAAATCACAGCCTTCCATTTTCCGCCTATAAACCTCATGGTAACACTGGTACAGCATGGGTATGCTTTATCATCTATTGTATACATTTTTATACTATCCTTTTTTACCGTTATTGCAAAGTTAATAAACTTAAATTAATTTTGTAACTATAAAAATGATAGTATAAAATTATGAACTTTTTAGACCAAATGAAAAAAAGGTATACTGTAAAAAAGTATAATCCTCAAGGAAAAATCAGTGAAGAACAGATTGAAGAACTTAAAGAAATCCTGAATCTGAGCCCATCATCCATCAACAGCCAGCCATGGAATTTTATTTTTGTAAATGATACAGAGCTGAAAAAACAATTAGGTGATAAATCTTACTTTAATAAGGAAAAAGTCTTGGATAGCAGCCATATCATTGTCTTTCAGGTGATCAAAAACATCGAACACTTTGAAAAGCAGATCGAAGAAAATCTTCCTGAAGGATCTGTCAACTATTACCGAACTATGGTAAAGCCTAAGGGAGAAGAAGCTATAAAATCCTGGCTTGGACATCAGGTATATTTATCATTAGGAGTGCTTTTATCCGCCTGCGCAGCAATGGGAATAGATTCTACTCCAATGGAGGGAATTGAGCCTGAAGAGTATGATGTGATTCTTAAGAATGAAAAATATGAAACATTATTTGCTGTAGCAATTGGAAAAAGAGATGATGCGGATGCTAATCAGCCTAAGTTCAACCCTAAGAAAAGACTGAATGCTGAAAAAGTGATTGTGGAAGCGTAAATTTAAATTAAATACGAATCTCACAAGTTACTTCACAAAAGACATTCATAAAAAAGTCTGCTTCTCACAGAAGCAGACTTTTCATTTATAATACTTTCAATTCTAAATCGATTGTTTTCCCGAAAAACTTCTTAGAGATCTTTTCAAAGTTCTTGGTTAGATCAGAAAGATAGAAGTGATAATTCGGTTTAGGGTTGTTATCATTTAAAAGATTGTACTTATCCAGAATAATCTTCAGATGATTGGCAACAATATTCGGAGAGTCGATGACACGAACTCTGTTTCCGTAATACTGTTTAATTTCATCAATTAAAAGAGGATAATGGGTACAGCCTAAAATAAGGGTTTCGATGTTCTTTAATTTACTGTTACTTAAATAATTATAAATAATAGCATGGGTAATAGGATGATTTTTAAATCCCTCTTCAATGGCAGGAACCAACAATGGCGTTGCCAGTTCATCTACTTTGATCCATTTATTATGCTTTCGGATACTCTTTTTATAGAGCCCGGAATTCACAGTAGCTTTGGTCGCAATAACTCCTACATTATTGTGGATTTCATAAGATACTTTTTCAGCGACAGGGTTGATAACGTCTATCACAGGAACTTTTCCCGCAACAGACTGCATCACTTCATTCAAAGCATTAGCTGTTGCCGTATTACAGGCAATTACAATCGCTTTACAGTTCTGCTGCAGCAGAAAATTGGTAATCTTTGTAGAGTATTCAATGATGGCTTCCTTGGATTTTTCTCCATAGGGAAGGTGTTTTGTATCTCCAAAGTAAATCAGATCTTCGTGAGGAAGAAGTCTTTTGATTTCTTTGGCAACGGTAAGGCCTCCCACCCCACTGTCGAAAATTCCGATAGGCTGGCTTGGTGAAAGATGTGAATAATCTTGTTTTTTAGTTTTCAAATGAACTGAAATTTTATACAAAAATAATGAATTTTATGGCATATTCGTATACATACGGACATTATACAACAAACAAATCCGAAGCAATTCCGTCAGCCATAAACCAATGTTTCTCAGGAATTTTTAAATGGTCATTTTCAATAATTAAAATACCTTCTTCAATTTTCGTCTTGATTTCTGTCTGAAAATGTTCCAGTAATCTGTCTGAAAATTTATTTCTTAAGCTTGAAAGGTCTACCCCCCAGATAGTGCGCAGACCAATCATGATCATTTCATTGAACTGATCTTCATTAGAAAGAATTTCCTCCTCTTTGGCCAGCAGTTTATCATTAAGCTTTTTAATGTATTGCTGATTATTAGCCACATTCCAGCTTCTTACATCAAAGCCGTTATAAGAATGTGCTGAAGGTCCTATCCCCAGATATTCCTGATATTTCCAATAGGAAGAATTATGACGGGAGTAGAATCCTGGTTTGGCAAAATTGGAAACTTCATAGTGTTCAAAGCCATTATCTTTTAAAAAGTCAGATAAATAATAGAATTCTCTGTTCTGTTCCTCTTCTTTCGGACTTTTTACCTTTCCTTTTGAAATCCAGTTTTCCAAAGCTGTTTTGGGTTCTACTGTCAGAGCATAAGATGAAATATGAGGAACCTCCAATGCTATTGTTTTGTTCAGATTTTCTTTCCAGATCTCAAGATTGGAGGTTGGTGAACCGTAGATCAGATCAATACTCAGGTTTTCAAAGCCAAAATCCTGTGCCCGTTTGATGGAACCTTCTGCTTCTGATGCAGTGTGGGCTCTGTTCATTAATTTTAAATCTTCTTCAAAAAAACTTTGGGTGCCTATAGATAATCTGTTCACTGGTGTTCCGGCTAATTGCTTTAAAAAACTTTTATCCAGATCATCCGGATTTGCTTCCAGCGTAATTTCAATATCTTTTTCAAAACTGAAATACCGTAACGCTTCATCAATTAAGGAATTGATTTCGTCCACGGAAAGAATAGAGGGTGTTCCCCCACCAAAATACAGGGATTTCAAAGCTCTGTTATGCAATTCATCTTTTCTTAGCAGCATTTCGGTTTTCATTGCACGAAGCATATCATCCTTGAAATTCAGGGAGGTTGAAAAATGAAAGTTACAATAACTGCATTTTTGTTTACAGAACGGAATGTGAATATATATCATAAAAAAAGCTCTGAAATTTTTCAGAGCTCAAATTTATTTAAATTAAATTAATTAGTATCTAAATCCTCTAGCATTAATAAAGTTGTCAAAGTTATAACCCAGACCAATCATGAAGCTGTTTCCACCATAGCTTTGGATATCAGATATTCCAAGGTTATAAGTTGCTCCGATCATGAATTTGTTGAATCTCACTTTTACAATTGGAGAGATACTCAGGTTCTGATTATCAAATCTGTTCTGAACCGTTCTGTAGCTTACCCCGAAAGAGAATGCGTTGATATCATTAGAGAAAGTCGCCATTAGGTTCCAGTCGATCATTCTCGTTGAGTTCGTATTAAGGTTAATTAATGCTGATGGTGCAATTGTAATATTATCAGCAATATTCCAGTTATATCCTAAGTTTAAGAAGAATTTAATTGGAGAAGGCTCGTAGTTGTTTACGATAGAAGCATCATTACTTAATGCAATATCATTTACGGAAACACCCCCGAATAACCCTCTATAGGTAGCAGCCAAACCGAAGTTTGCATACACCATGAAGATGTTACTTTCTTCACCTCTCAATAACGGGTCACCTCCTTCTTCAGTATTAATTTTAGAATAATCAAAGTTCATGTTATAGAAGTTAACACTTGTACCAAAAGAGAACTGGTCTTTTCTGTCTCCTTCACTACTTAGAGGAATAAAATAAGAAGCACCAGCTGTGATTCCCCCTGCAGAAATAGGTCCGTTACTATCTCTGAACACGGAAATACCAGCACCTACTCTATCAAAGATATTCGCATTAATCCCGATTGACTGTACATTCGGAGAATTGTTGAACTTTGAAAATTGTTGTTGATAATTGGCGTTGAGCTGTACGTAATCTGTCTTTCCGTATTGAGCTGGGTTGAACAGGAACTCACCATCCAAAAGATATTGCTGATAGTATGGTAGTGATTCTTGTGCTTTGTATGCATTTGACAAAAGAGCTAAACATACGATAGCATATAGTTTTCTCATAACAAATCTTGATTTCAATTCAACAAATATAAAAAAATTCTCAATATATTTTTAGTTTTCCAAATAATTTCTCCATTTTTTTACAGCATCCGCCATATCTTTGGGCATTGGGCTCTCAAAATATAATTCCTTTTTTGTCGTTGGGTGTATAAATCCGAGGGTATGTGCATGAAGGGCATGTCTTGGCAAAATTTCAAAAACATTTTTAATAAATTGCCTATATTTTGGAAGATTTACTCCTCTTAGAGGCGTATGTCCTTCATATCTTTCGTCATTAAACAAAGTATGCCCGATATGTTTGAAATGCGCCCTGATCTGATGGGTTCTTCCCGTTTCAAGTTTACATTCTACCCATGTCATGTATTTGAATCTTTCGAGGACTTTATAATGGGTTACTGCATGTTTTCCATGGCTGCCATCTTCATAAACAGACATCTGCATTCTATTTTTAGGATGTCTTCCGATATGGCCTCTGATTGTACCTTCATCATCCTGAGGGTTCCCCCACACAAAAGCCCAGTATAGCCTCTTGGTAGTTCTGTTGAAGAATTGCTTCGCCAGAAAACTCAATGCATACTCATTCTTAGCAATCACCAGCAGTCCGGAGGTATCTTTATCAATCCTGTGAACAAGCCCTACCCGGTCAAGATCAGACTTTGCTCCATTCTTTTCAAAATGGAAGGCCAGCGCATTCACCAATGTACCGTCCCAGTTACCGTGTCCCGGATGTACTACCATTCCAGCTTCTTTATCTACCACTACAAGATCATCATCTTCATAGATAATATTAACGGGGATATCTTGTGGAATAATAACATTGGCTCTAGGCGGATGGGCAAGCAATACGGAGATCTGATCTCCCGGTTTCACACGGTAATTCTGTTTTACAGGAGTTCCGTTCACCACAACGTTTCCGGCTCTGCAGGTCTGTGAAATTTTATTCCTTGAAGAATTCTGTCTGTAGATCAAAAGGAACTTATCAATTCTTAATGGCTCCTGTTTATTGTCAACAGTGATATTAAGATGTTCATACAATCCCTTATTTTCCTCATCAATATCGATGTTTTCAATACTGTTGGAATCTAATAATTCTTCATCTAAAAAATCTTCGTTATCTTCTGACATTGTTTTATATTTTTTACACAAAAGGCCTCAACATTTTGCAGTTGAAGCCTGTATTTTTGATATTAATCTGATTTTATTCTACGACTACCTTCTTGGCTTTTGGCTTTTGAGCAGGCTGTTGTGTCGTTGTTGAAGCAGCCGGTTTAGCTGTATGTCCTGTAGCAGGGGCAGTAGTAGAAGTTTTAGGCTTCTCAGTTGCTGATGCTGCAGGTTTAGAAGTCACTGTCTGCGTCTTAGGAGTCTCAGTTTTTGGCACTTCAGGTTTTGGAGTTTCTCTTCTAGGTACCGGAGCAGGTACTACAGGAGCATCATAACTTGGTTCATTATGTACTTCTTCATATCGTACCGGAGGAAGTGAAGTATCTACCTTCATACGGTAAATAGAATTCAGCTGCTCTATTTTCGCTCTTAATTCTGCCGGAGTTTTCTTGCTGGCCCAAAGGTCAATCTGCATTCCCTGGTCACGCACATCTCCTGAAGCAGGATCCTGATAGTAAATAATATCGGATTCGTCATTGCTTCCATCTTCATGCTCTACCAATCCAACTTCAAACATACTTTTGGTAATAACAGATCTCGCTTCTTTCACCGTAAGTCCTACTACATTTGGAATGGAAATGTTTCTCATAGGCCCTGAACCTACTACTACATCGATAATAGAAAATCTAGGTAAACGCGCTCCCGGATTTACAGCATTTCCTTTATATAAAATTCTTAAAAGAGCATCCTTCTGAATACTCGGTTCATATATGGTATCTCCAATTTTAAGACCCACCTGATCCAGTCTCTGGAAGGCCAGCCCTGAATATTTATTGATAACATCCGGAACGGCAATGGGAGCCCATGTTCTCGGGTTTACTGTAAGGTGTACAGTTCTTCCGTCCTTTACACGGGAACCCGGTGCAGGATAAACCTGAAGAACCTGGAATGGTCTGAATTTAGGATTATAGTTGGCACTGTCTACTTCATATTCTAATCCTGTATCATCTAAAATTTTAACAGCGTCATGTATAGATTTATTAACAATATTAGGAACAGGTATTTCCTGACCGTGATTTGTATGGTGTTCCAACCAGCGGAATGTGAGCCATACCAACCCTGCAAAAACACCGATGGCTATTACTAAATTCAGTAAAACTTTCCAATTGAAAAGTGATTTAAGCATACTTAAAAATACTTTAATTATAACCGCAAATATAGCTAATAATTTTAGAATGGACTTTTTATTTAACACAATTCATTTTTGATCTTAAAATTTGCAGATTTCCCATATTGCATTGCATAAAATGTTTAAATTTGCCTTAATTGATACTATATGGTTATGAACAAAAAAAGTGTTGCCGTAGTAATGGGAGGCTATTCTGATGAATATGTTGTTTCTTTAAAAAGCGGACAATTAATTTATGATTCTTTAGACAGAAATCTCTATGATGTATATAAAGTAGTAGTCCTTAAAGATGAATGGTATTTTTTAGGAGAAAATGATAAAAAATACGAGATCAACAGAGGTGATTTTTCTGTAACTTTAGATAATGGTGAAACCTTAAAATTTGATGCCTGCTTCAATATCATCCATGGCACTCCGGGAGAAAACGGAATTCTTCAGGCATACTGGGATGCAATAGGTCAAAAATATACAGGATGCGATTTTTACCAGAGCGCTCTTACATTCAATAAAAAAGATACTCTTGCCGTATTATCAAAGTATGGAATTCCTTCCGCGAAAAGCATCTATTTAAGAAAAGGCGAAGAAATCAATGTAGATGAGATTGTATCAGAATTGAGTCTTCCGTTATTTGTAAAACCTAACCAGTCCGGATCTTCTCTGGGAATCACTAAAGTAAAAGAAAAATCTGAACTGATTGCCGCTACTGAAATCGCATTCAAAGAAGATAATGAAATTCTGATTGAAAGTTTCTTAGACGGAATGGAAGTTTCTGTGGGTGTAATCGATTTTAAGGGAGAAACCATCGTTCTGGGAATTACAGAAATTGTTCCTACCAACGAGTTTTTTGATTATGAAGCAAAATATGAAGGTGCTTCTGAAGAAATTACCCCAGCAAGAATTGATGAAGAAACCACAAAAAGAGTGGAAGAAATTGCTAAAAGAGCATACAATTCATTAGGAATGAGCGGTTTTTCAAGAAGTGAATTTATTCTGATGAACGGAATTCCTTATATGCTTGAAATGAATACCAATCCGGGATTCTCTCCTGCAAGTATTCTCCCACAACAGGCAAGACACTATGGAATTTCCATTATGGATCTTTGTGGAAATGAAGTTGAAAAAGCTTTAAATAAATAAAATAGATATTAGAAATTAGATGCTAGAAGCCAATTCAAAGTCTCAAGCAGATAATTCACTAATCAAAATCATAACTCGTACAACATGAAAATTGCTGTTTTCCCAGGGTCATTTGACCCGATTACACTAGGACATTACGATATTATAGAAAGAGCGGCCCCGTTATTTGATAAATTAATCATCGCCATAGGGCAGAATTCTCAGAAGAAATACATGTTCCCTCTTGAAAAAAGAATGGAATTTATCCAGAATTCTGTAGCAGAATTTCCCAACGTGGAAGTAGATTCATTTGAAGGCTTAACGGTAGACTACTGTTTTGAAAAAAATGCTCAATACATTATCAGAGGACTAAGAAACCCTGCCGATTTTGAATTTGAAAAAGCAATTGCCCATACCAACAGAACTTTAGCCCACAAAAAACTGGAAACCGTATTCTTACTGACCTCCTCAGGGAAATCATTCATCAGCAGCAGCATCGTAAGGGAAATCATCACCCACGGCGGCGAATATGAACTGATGGTTCCGGATTCGGTAAGAGTGGAGAGATAAATATATTAGCAATGAATGATAAGTAATGAATAGTTTTGATAGAATAGATTTTCAGGGAAAGAACCAAAAACTTTTCTATTGCTATCATTAAAACATTTTCTTCATTACCCTATTCTGATGATATTTCAATAATAAGGAAACAGATTATCAGATCAGCAACTTCTGTAGCAGCTAATTACAGAGCGGTGTCCAGAGCAAGATCAGAAAAAGAAAAGTTTGCTAAAATGTGTATAGTAGTCGAAGAAATTGATGAAACTCAACTTTGGCTTGAAATTATTGAAGAATTAGAATATTTAAATCCAGAAAAAATTTTACATTTAAAAGCAGAATGTGAAGAACTTGTAAAGGTTATGACTAAATATAAGTTTAAACTTTCTCAAGTTTAAATGGCATAGTTTTTATTACCCATTGCTCATTACTTATCATTCATACTCATAATATATGCACGAACAGTTCAATTTTGCGATAGAAGTCCTGGGGACCATTGCTTTTTCCATGTCGGGAAGTTTTGCAGCCATGCAGAAACGGCTTGATCCGTTCGGAGTGCTTATTATTGCATTTGTAACTTCCGTGGGAGGAGGAACTGTAAGAGACTTATTACTTGACATCCCTGTATTCTGGATGCATGATATCCTGATGTGTACCCTGATTCTGGTGACCAGTATTTTTTCAATGATATTTAAATCTCTTGAGAAAAACTTTAAGGTAACTTTATTTATCTTCGACAGCTTTGGTCTTGGATTATTTACCATTATCGGTGTTCAGAAAGGGTTAAATGCAGGAATTCATCCCATGATCTGTATTGCATTAGGAACCATAACCGGTTGTTTCGGAGGAATTATCCGGGATATACTGCTCAACAGGATTCCTTTGATTTTCAGAAAGGAAATTTATGCCACGGCATGTATCGTGGGCGGAGCAGCATTTCTGCTGATGACCAAATACACTCCGCTTTCCTATACTTTTGTACAGATTTTCACTATTTTGCTGATTGTTGCAATACGAACTCTTGCTGTAAAATATCAATGGCAGATGCCCAAATTTTATGGTTATGATCAGAATTCGGAAATGTAAAGGAAAGTACTTCTCAAAAGACACTTTTTTGAACTGCAATACATTCAATAATAATTATAAAAAAAGTCCTGAAAAATCAGGACTTTTATATTATATTTTTTTATTGACTAGAAGAATTTCCCTCTGTTTCTCATATTCGGGTTATGCATATGCTTCTGCATAGTCGGCATTTTCAACTGATCTTTCATCATTTTGATCTGATCCGTCATCATTCCTGCGCTGTCTAATCTTTTGGCTTCTTCCAGTAATTTCTGACCTTCCTGTTTTCTTCCTTTAGAAATAGCTGCTGCTGCAAGATTCAAGGTAGCCATAGCTCTGTCATGTTTCATATTCAAACCATATTCCAAAGCTTTCTTCATGAAAGGTTCTACTTTTGCAGGGTGGTCCTGAGCTTGTGTTAATCCTAATAAATAGTGAAAATATCCATATTGAGTTTTATGAAGCTGTCCTTTGTAGTCAGTTATTTTTGACAACCACTCGCCGGCTTTTTCCATATTCTGTTTTCTCAGTTGCCAGAATGCCAACAGGATATATTCATTTTTAAAGAATAATAAGATTGGGATTGCAGCTAAAAGAAAAACAACAATACCCCATCCAAGATTTCTTGTGAAAATCATCAGATAAAGTCCTGCCAGGATAAGAAGTGCTGCTATTGCAATTTTTATGTACTTATTCATTATTAAATTTTAGAAGTGCAAAGATAATAAATTTAAGGCTTAAAGTTCAAAAAGTCAATTGTGAATGGTCAATTCGCTGCGCTTGTTAATTTTTGTAAATGTGAAAATTCACGATTCACTGTGCGAAGCAAAAATTCACTATTGACATTTATGCTTCTTTTTTAATTTTTTCAAACGTCTGGAAACAGAAATCATAGCCATTCTTTTCATCTTTCTCATGACAGGTTTCGTTGGTCATTTTCCAGATTTTCGGATCTATTTTCGGAAAGAATGTATCTGCTTCAAGATCTGCTTTCACTAAAGTAACTTCAAGTTTGTCTACAACCTCCATAGTCTGTTGATAGATATTACCTCCGCCGATAACAAAAACTTCCTCGTCAATCTTTTTGGCAAACTTCAATGCTTCCTTTATGCTTCCTACAATAAGGATTCCTTCCTCAAACCAGTCTTTTTTTCTTGATACAACAATATTGGTACGGTTCGGAAGAGGTTTCCCAATACTTTCATATGTTTTTCTTCCCATGATAATCGGATGCCCTGAAGTAATATCTTTAAAATGTTTTAAATCTTTAGGAAGATGCCAAAGCAACTGATTTTCAAAACCAATTTCATTTTTCTCTCCCATTGCCACCACTATTGTTGTCATTCAAATAATTTTTTACAAAATTAGCACATAATTTGTATATTTGGTTAGCACAAAAAATTTAAAAAAATAAACTATGAAAAATAAAGGATGTTTGGGCGCCGGAACAATTGGTATTGCCCTCCTTATTATTGTTGCTGTTTTATTCTTCTGGGGAAAAAGCGGATATAATAATTTCGTAACCAAAGAACAGACGGTCAACACAAAATGGTCAAACGTAGAAACGGTGTATCAGAAAAGAGCAAACCTTATTCCTAACCTGGAAAGAACTGTGAAATCGTATTCAAAATTTGAGCAGGAAACGTTAACGCAGGTTGTAGAAGCACGTTCTAAAGCTACTTCTATCAACATTGATCCTACCAACATGACTGATGCTGATATTGCTAAGTTTCAGGCAGCACAGGGTGAGTTATCCGGAGCATTGAGCCGATTGATGGCTGTAGTAGAGTCTTATCCTAACTTAAAAGCAGACCAGCAGTATATCAACTTCCAAAGAGAATATACCGCTATTGAAAACAGTATCAGAACAGAAACTGTTTATTACAACGAAGCTGCACAGGATTACAACACTTCTATCAAGACTTTCCCAAATAATATTTTGGCGAATTTCACCAACTTTAAAGAAAAACCTTATTTCAAAGCTGAAGCAGGAGCTCAGAAAGCCCCTGAAGTATTCAAATAAATAATGGGTAATTTCCTAACAAATCAACAGATCGCTTCCCTTGTGGAAGCGATTCAGTCTGCGGAAGATCACTCTACAGGAGAGATCAGGGTACATATTGATTCCAATACAGAAAACCGTGATGCTAAAACTGCATTTGACGTTTTCAAAAAACTCGATATGGATAAAACCGCTGAAAGGAATGCTGTGCTTTTCCATGTCAATTTCGAACAGAAATATCTGACCATCATTGGAGATATCGGAATCCATGAAAAAGTAAAACAGTCTTACTGGGATCATCTTCACGACTATATTACTGCTGAATTTGCCAAAGGACATTATTACCAGGCGCTGAAAAGTGCCATCCTGGAAACAGGACTTGAACTCAAAAAACATTTTCCTGTTGAAGGAGAAAATCCAAACCAACTCCCAAATGAAATTACGTTCTCTTAAAATAGTATTTTCATTTTTACTGCTTTGCTTTTACACTTTTGTATCAGCACAATATACTATTCCTGAAAAACCAGCTGTTCTTTATCCTGTTTTTGATGAAGCCAATCTGCTTTCTCAGCAGGAAAAAGATGCTCTGAATAATAAGCTGATCAAGTTTGCAGATACCACCTCAACGGAAATTGAAGTAGTGATCATACGCTCTACCAAAGGAGAAGATATCAACTTTCTGGCAACCATGTTCGGGCAAAAATGGAAAATCGGAAAAAAAGGAGTAGATAACGGTGTAGTTTTCCTTATCGCAACAGAAGACAGAACCATGTCTATCCAGCAGGGACGTGCGGTAGAACAATACCTTACCGCTTCGGTAGCAGGACAGATCTTAGATTATATCGTAACACCTAATTTCAAGAAAGGGCTTTGGTACGATGGAATAAACGGGGGGACCTCAGCCATTATGGAAGCTGTTCAGGGCAAATTCAAACCTGTAGCAACAACAGCTCCTTCCGGCAATGGGAGTGCTTTTAAAGTCCTTATCATTGCTTTTGTTATTTTCATCATTATTGCTATCCTTTTTGGAAACAGAGGCGGCGGACGTGGTGGAAATAATGATGACGATGATGATGTGATCATTACAAGAAGAGGACGCAGAAACTATCCAGGTGGTTTCTTCCCATTCCCTGGCAGTTTCGGAGGCGGAGGCTTTGGCGGAGGAAGTTCCGGAGGCGGCGGAGGCGGATTTGGAGGCTTCGGTGGTGGCGGAAGCTTTGGAGGCGGTGGTGCATCCGGAGGTTGGTAAATCAGTCGATCATTTTCAGAATATATAAACAGATCAGGTCATCACGACCTGATTTTTTATTTAAAAACCTAAAATAACATGGATTCTTTAACTTTTATTAATGTTAAATTGATTTTTTCATATTAAAAAATTAATAAAAGCATCAAAAAACTAACTTTTATTTAATATTTTTTCGCTATATTTACTGAAAACAGGATTATGAAGAAGACGCTGGTAGTATTTGCACACCCTTATCTGGAGCACTCCAATTCGAATGTAGAGCTCATCAATTTCTACGTTCGCCACCAGCATTATACCCTAAGAGATCTTTACGAAGAATATCCTGACTTTCATATTGCAGCCTTCAGAGAAAGAAAGCGTCTTAAAAACTATGAACGCTTTGTCTTCCAGTTTCCTTTAATATGGTTTGGGATGCCCCCTCTTCTCAGATTATGGATTGATGAAGTTTTCGACAGAGACTGGCTTAAAGAAGGTGAGCATAATCCTCTGGAAGGAAAAGAAGTTTATATTCTGGTAACCACCGGGGGAAAAGAAAGATCTTTTAGCAAAACCGGAACCTATCAATATACAATCGATGAGCTGATCAGCGGACTGATTGTTTCTTTAAAGGTTTTCAAAGCAGATATCAAACATATCAAGATCGTATACGAAGCCAATAAGCTGTCTAAAAAAGAAATTATCCTGCATAAAAAAGAATTTACAGAACTCCTCAATCAATAAATCTATGGAATCCAGCTTAGCGATGAACACATTAATTTTTCTGGGTGTAGCTATTATTATGGTTCCATTGGCCAGGAAATTAGGGTTGAGTTCTGTAATCGGCTATATTTTAGGAGGAATCATTATAGGCCCATATGTACTCCGATTAACAGGGAAAAATGTAGATGATATCATGCATGCCAGTGAGTTTGGAGTAATCATGCTTTTGTTTTTAGTAGGTCTGGAACTTGAACCCCGGAAATTCTGGGAAATGCGAAAGAAAATAATGGGTCTCGGGCTTTCTCAAATGGGGCTCACAATTCTATTGCTTTTCTTAGTATTTATAAGTGTAGGCTGGAGAGTAGACAAAGCTATAGCTGTTGCCATGTGTTTTGCATTATCTTCTACAGCAATTGTTCTGCAGACTTTACAGGAAAAGAATAACCTCAAGACCACAGCCGGAGAAGCCTCGTTTTCTACTCTATTGTTTCAGGATATTTCTGTGATTCCTATCCTGGCAATACTCCCTCTTGTAGCTAACTATAAAGCTAAACATCATGATAATGAAATTCAGATTCTGATCCAAAAGCTGCCGGAATGGCTGCAGGCCAGTACTGTAATTTTTGGAGTAGCTCTGCTTATTTTATTGGGCAGATATGTCTTTGTTCCTTTTCTACGCTACGTTTCAAAATCAGGAATGACAGAGCTGTTGACAGCCTCATCCCTATTCCTGGTTATTGGTGTTTCCGAATTGATGGTTGTCATCGGTCTTTCTCCTGCATTGGGGGCTTTCCTTGCAGGGGTAATGCTTGCTAACAGTGAATTTCGTCATGAACTGGAAGCGCAGATTAATCCTTTCAAAGGGCTTTTATTAGCTGTTTTTTTCGTTAGTGTTGGCTCAACCATTAATTTTAATATTATCCAGAAAGACCCTTTATTTATCTTCAGTACTGTGTTTGCTGTACTGGCTGTAAAATTTGTTGTTTTATATACCATCGGAAAGTTTTTCAGGATAGATACTCCACAGAGTCTTTTCTATGCGTTTGCTCTTTCTCAGGTAGGAGAATTTGCATTTGTACTGCTCAATTATGCGTCAGATCTTTATCTGTTAGGCCCTGAAATGAATGCACAGATGATGGCTGTGACTGCAATTACGATGTGCATTACCCCTATTCTTCTAATCATCAACGATAGGTTTATCACTCCGAAATTCATTAAAGAAATTCCTGAAGAGGAACATGATTTTAATATTCTTGGAAGTGATATAATCCAAAAGAAAATTATCATTGTAGGTTTTGGGCATTTTGGAAGTACTGTGGGACGTCTTTTAAAGGCCAACAAAATATCCGCCACTGTTCTGGATCGTGATTCTGACCGTGTAAAACTGCTCAGAAGTTATGGTTTTAAAGTATATTATGGGGACGCTACCCGGATACCCATTTTGCGGGCTGCCGGAATTGAAGATGCTGAAATTTTAGTTTTGTGTCTGGATGATCCGGATGATAATAAATTCATTGCAGAACTTGTCCGTGAGCATTATCCTGAAGTGAAAATTTTTGTAAGAGCGAAAAACAGAATTGACGCTTATGATTATCTCAACAGCGGGGTTAACCATATTTACAGGGAAACATTAGGAACAGCGGTTGATATGGCTGTAGATGTACTTCATGAAACAGGAATGAGAAAATATGCAGCAAGACGTATGGGGCAAAGATTTATGGCTATTGATAAGGCATCCATCAGAAAGCTTGCCAAAATGAGGGAAAATGATGATGACATTACACTGTTTACCACAAAAGAAATCCTCCAGCGAGAGGAGGAATTATTAGCTTATGATAATCTTAATTTTGATAACAAAAATTGGGAAGGGTCCTCATCCACCGATGAAGAAGATGAGGATGAATCCCAGGATTAGTTTATTGGATGTTTACGCTTCCGCCGCTGCTTTCATCTTTGATCACATTCTTAAGTTCGCCTTTTTTAGAAATATCCACACTTCCACCGGATGAAGCACCTGCTTTCACACTGGCGACAGCACTGATATGAACACTTGCTCCACTTGATGCATCTGCTTCTACATCATCAGCGATAACTCCTTTAGCCGAAACACTACTGCCCGAAGATGCACTAATATCTGCTTTTTTCGCTTTTCCGGAAATATCAAGCGTAGACCCTGATGAAGCTTCAATATCAAGGTTAACAGCCCATATTTTACCATCATAGCTACTGCTGCTGCTGATGTTAATATCCATGTCGTTAGCTTCCAGATCTCCGGAAATACTTCCCGCACTTGATGCTTCCACATCTGTTTTCTCCTGAGTAAATTTATCTTTTATGATAATTCTCGCAGCTGAATCAGCCAGAATTTTATTAAAGTCTTTTGTATAAATTTTTGCAGTCACTTTACTGATATTCATCACTCTGATGCCAGGCTTATAATGAATATGCAGTTTTCCTCCATCGTTATCTACAAGAATTTCATCGATAATATTTTGAGGTGCTGAGATTTCTACTTTTTCTGTTTCAGATTTTATGATTTCAGCTTCTATAGCCTGGGAAACCTGAATTTCATCAAAATCTCCGTTAAATTCTTTATGCTGTATCGGGCCGCTTTCTTTGCTCACTACTTTCTCTACCCAGTTACCTTTGTCTCCGTCTCTATCTCTGTTTCTGTTCTCATGTTTATCATTACATGAGGCTAATGCCGCTAAGGCTGAAAAAATAAATAAAGTCTTTGTTTTCATGCTTATTTCTTTTGTCGATTATTTTTGTTGATTTCTTTAATTAAATAACAACTAATTTATAAAAAATATTACATTACATTTAAAAATACTGCAATTACCTGCAATCCAGATTTTTCAGAAAGAACTTGATGCGCCCTGTAATGCCTAACGTATTCATTTTAAAATCAATCACAAAACGGCTTCAGTAAATACCTCTGCCAAAATAGACCCTATGATACAAGTTTTTAATATCTTTATGCTTTAATAACAACTATATTTATGAAGAATATTTCATCGGTATTATTAATTTCTGCCTTGGCGTTCAATCAATCTTGTACTACAATGAAACAGACCGATATTCAACAGGAGCTACCTGCACCTGATCCCTCTTTATCTTCAAATCCTTTTATGAAGAAGAGCAAGCTTCAATACGAAGCTCCGGAGTTTGACAAAATCAAAAATGAACACTTCAAACCTGCTTTTGAATATGGTTTGAAACAGCATGAAGCTGAAATTGTAAAAATTGCCAACAATCCGGCTGCCCCTACTTTTGAAAATACAATCGTTGCATTGGAAAAAAGTGGTGAAGTATTGAGAAGAGCACAAATTGTATTCTCTAATCTCACAAGCGCAAATACAAACCCTACTTTGCAGGCTTTAGATGAAGAATATGCTCCTATTTTTGCAGCCCATTCTGATAAATTGTACCTGAATGAAAATCTTTATAAAAGAATACAGTCTATCAAAGAAGACGGTCTTGATTCAGAAAGCAAAAGACTTGTACAATATTATAAGCAGAATTTTGAAATTGCAGGTGCAAATCTTTCTGCAGCTGATAAAGAAAAGCTAAAACAGCTCAATCAGGAGCTGGCTTCTCTTTCTACACAATATTCTAATAAATTGTTGGAAGCAAGAAAGCAGGGAGGTGTATTTTTCTCTGATGCAAAAGAACTGGACGGACTTTCTGCTGATGAAATTGCAGCGGCAGCAGCTGATGCTAAAACGGCAGGACAGCCAGGAAAATATCTTCTGGCTTTACAAAATACAACACAGCAGCCTCTTTTACAAAACTTAAAAAACAGAGCTACCAGAGAAAAGCTGTTCAAAGCTTCATGGACAAGAGCTGAAAAAGGAGATGCTAACGATACGAGATCAACCATTGAAAAACTGGCTAAACTGAGACTGAAAAAAGCTCAGATTTTAGGAAAGAAAAACTTTGCGGAATGGAAACTTCAGGACCAGATGGCAAAAACACCTGAAGCCGCTACTAAACTGATGAACCAGATTGCTACTCCGGCAGTGGAGACCGCAAGACGTGAAGCAAAAGATATCCAGGATCTTATTGATCAGCAAAAAGGAGGTTTCAAAGTAGAGCCTTGGGACTGGAACTTCTATGCTGAACAGGTAAGAAAAGCTAAGTTTGATCTTGATGAAAGTGAAATAAAGCCTTACTTTGAAATTACAACAGTTCTTGAAAAAGGTGTTTTCTTCGCCGCTGAAAAATTCTACGGACTGACTTTCAAAAAGAGAACAGATCTTCCGGTTTATCACCCCGATGTAGTAACCTACGAAGTTTTTGATCATGATGGAAAATCTATTGCCATCTACTATCTGGATTTCTATACAAGAGATTCTAAAAACGGTGGAGCATGGATGAGTAATTTCGTTGAGCAGTCATATTTATTAGGAACAAAACCTGTAATCGTTAACTGTTATAACTATCAGAAACCGGCTCCTGGGAAACCTTCATTAATCAGCTATGATGATGTTTCAACGATCTTCCATGAATTTGGACACTCTATTCACGGAATGTTCGCAAGCCAGAAATACCCTTCTCTTTCAGGAACGAATGTCCCTAGAGACTTCGTGGAATTCCCGTCTCAGATCAATGAGCACTGGGCTTTAGATCCTATTGTTCTGAAAAATTATGCCGTACACTATGAGACTAAGCAACCGATTCCACAGGCTTTGGTAGACAAGATCAAAAAGGCGTCTACTTTCAATCAGGGATACATGACTACTGAATTGGTTTCTGCTGCTGAACTTGATATGGATTGGCATACCGTAAGCAATGACAGCCAGTTTATTCCGGTTTTAGATTTTGAAAAGCAGTCTCTGGCCAGCCATGGATTCAATTTGGCAACGGTTCCACCAAGATACCATACTCCTTATTTTGCACACATCTGGGGAGGTGGGTATTCAGCAGGGTACTATGCTTATTTGTGGTCTGAAACATTGGATAACGATGCATGGGAATGGATCAGTAAAAACGGTGGGTTAACCAGAGAAAACGGTGACCGATTCAGAAAATATATTCTTTCCGTAGGAAATTCTGTAGATCTGAATCAGGCATTCAGAGACTTTACAGGACACGATCCGGATATCAAACCATTATTGAGAAACAGAGGATTTATAAAATAATCTATGATACTCAATACAGGTATAAAAGTATTGTCCTCATTAATCATTCTGACTTGCTTTTCGTTAAAAAACAAAAGATTTGAAAGCAGGTCAGAATCTTTATTTCAAAAACAATCGGATACAATAATCTCTAAGGAATTAGAGGAATACATTAAAGAAGAGAGAAAGTATCTGGATTCACAATGTGTTACTGAAACTGCAAGAGCACAAGCAGACATTAAAAAAGGCAAACTTGTTTATTTTCATTACTTCGGAATGGTAGAAAGCTACAGAAGCAATGCTGAAATGGATGTCCTTTTGAAACAAAAGAATATAGAAGTAGGGACTGCACTGTATTATTGCACTGTTCCACCGGAGCTGCAAAATTGTTATGAAGATGTAATGTCAAAGGAAATTGACAGAAAGTTTGGCCCGAAGTTCATCGACTCTTTGAGACATATCGCAGACGTACAATATGTTAAAAAAAACATTGATAAAGTCTATGATTTTGAAGAATGCGACACCATTTCAAGATATCCGGGCAGCAAATCTTACGGAGACTTTTTCAAAGATTATGAAAAAGACTTTTGGAAAAATGTGCATTATCCCGATGAATTTGAATACCGGAAAGACAAAGAATTTTATTCTTCTATTTCTGCGAAATTTACCCTGCACAAAAACGGAACGGTCTCAGATATCGATATTGATCTTACCTTCCAAAATAAAAAAAATTATAAGTACTCATCCTACTTCATCAACGAAATAAAAAAATTTATAAAAAAAACAAAATGGATTCCTGCCAAAACTATGGGAATAACAGTAAACAGCAGGGTTCCTCTCACATTATTTTTTAAATAACCATGAAAAAAATTATTACGACAACATTATTAGTTGTCTTTGGGGCAATGTATGCTCAAAAAGGCCATGCAAAACCACAAGCCAATAAAGTAGATCCTCAACTTGTAGGTCTGTGGAAAGGAAGCGAGAAAGACCAGCAAGTAGAAGGTATGGAAAAACGCTGGGTAATGGAAAGAAAAGCAGACGGCACCTTTATGCTTATTTTCACCGCTATCCAGAATTGCGACGTCAGACAAGTTATCGAAAGAGGGCAATGGTGGATTGAGAAGGGAGAATTTCATGAGCTTCATTTTAACTCAGGGAAAACGGATATTTACACTTACAAAGTTTTAGATCCATCCCATGTAAAATTTGATTCAAAAGAGCAGGCACTGGATATGGCCACTGAAAATTACAGCTTTGTAGATACTAAAATTGACGAAGACAATCAGTAAAAAATAACAGGGAGCATTCTTTAGAGTGCTTCCTTTTTTTAGATTTAAAATTGGAGTGTCCCGTTAAGAATAGAAACTTTAATTTTCTAAGTTTTGGCTAAAGCCTTTGGATTTTGTTTGTCTATTTTTTAACGGGCTAAAGCCCGTTTCTATTGAATTTTAAATACTTTATAATAACATTAGGACAAAGTATTAAAACAATAAAACTCATGCATCAACGCCCTGTTCTATTGATATTCATTATTTTTGCAGTTCAACATTAAAATACACTATATGGACTGTCCCTGCTGTTCAGGAAAATCATACGAAGAATGCTGCAAGCCCTATCATACCGGAGAAAAACATGCTCCTACTGCCGAAGCTCTGATGCGTTCAAGATTCTCTGCTTTTGCCATCCCGAATGGCGAATATCTGATGGAGACTACCCTTCCGGGAAAAAGAAAATACCACAATAAGAAAGATCTTCAGGAATGGGGAGAAATCAACCAATGGACAAAACTGGAAATTATCAGGACTCCTGCTTTAAACCAGGTAGAGTTCAAAGCTTATTATACAGACCAAAACGGACATTCACAGCTTCATCATGAGTTTTCGCTTTTTCAGAAAATGCATGAGCGCTGGTATTATGTTTCTGGAGAATTTTTGGATGAGTAATGGAACTTGATTTGTTGTAAGAAATTTAATGTAGAATTATTCTTTGCGTATAGAACCACCCCGTCAAAAATTCTTTGAATTTTCGCCACCCCTCCAGCGGAGGGGAATGCCAAGCACTCAATAACTATTGTAATCTGATAAAATAAAAATGTCCGAAGAAATCGGACATTTTTTATTTTTTAGTGAGCTTCGTTTCCGTCAATTCCGTGAGCATGTCCATGAGACAATTCTTCTTCTGTTGCTGGGCGTGTATTCAAAATTTCTACATCGAAATCTAACACTTTTCCTGCCATTGGGTGGTTAAGATCTGCTACTACCACTTCTGGTGTTACTTCTACCACGAAAGCCTGGAAATTGTTTCCCTGATTATCAGATAAAGGTAAAATAGCTCCTACAGGAGGAAGTCCTGATTCTTTAAACATTTCCACTGGTAATTGTGCGATAGCATCCGGTTGTCTTTCACCGTAAGCTTCTTCAGGTTGAATTGTAAAAGCAGCTTTATCACCAGCTTTTAATCCCAGGATATTTTCTTCAAACTTAGGAATCATCATTCCCATACCATACAAAAATGTAAGCGGATTTTCTGCTGTTGTCTCTTCTACAAGAATCTTACTCCCATCTGGTTCGATTGTGTGAAGGATATACTTTACAGCTACAACGTGATTGTTTTCGATTGTCATATTTTTTCTTTTTTTCGTGATTTCGTTTCACGATTAATGTTACAAATATACTATTTTTGAAATGATTCAATGAGCCTGGAAGCGAGGAGATGGAAGAAGGAAGCTATGAAAGGCATAAAAAAAATATATTTTACTTTATATTAATTCCATAATAACTTTCAGCCTATTTCTTTTTGCCCTCTTCTCTTTTTTTCTGTCTCAGTACAAAGAGATACAAGCTTTCTACTTTTGTTCTTGCCCAAGGTGTTTTCCGCAAAAACTTCAGAGAAGAACTAATGCTTGGGTTATCTGTAAAACATTTGATATTGATCTGCTCACCCAATTTCTCAAATCCATTGTAGTACTCTACCAATTCTTCAAGAATAGCATCAAGCCTTTTTCCGTGTAAGGGATCTTTTGATTTTTCTTCCATAACGCAGTAAAATTAAAACATTTTATCAGACCTAACGACTAAAATTGTTTAAACTCTCAATCTTTAGTACTTTTGATGAAGCTATTTCTTACCGATACAATTTATTCGTTACAAACCAATATGAGCAAAAACAACGAAGCAAACAGGAAAAAAAACAAAAAACAAATTGATCAGAAAAAACGGAAAATACAAAATGCGGAAGCAGAAAGGAAAGCACGTTTAAAACAAATTCTGGAAGATTTCAAGGGAAAAGAAGCCGGTAATCAACCATGAAAATTGTTCATGACTCAACTTATTTACTGTAAACAATAATACACTTTATGAAAATTCTGCATACCGCCGACTGGCATTTGGGAAAAAGACTGGACCGCTTTTCACGGATGGAAGAGCAAATTCTGGTAATGGAAGAGATCATAGGCATTGCCGATGAGGAACACGCAGATCTTATTCTTGTTGCCGGTGATCTTTTTGATAATTTTAATCCAGGTGTAGAAGCCGTTGAACTTTTTTATAAGACATTAAAACGCTTATCTCTGAACGGAAAACGTCCTGTGATCGCTATTTCCGGCAATCATGATTCTCCAAGCTTAATCAATGCTCCGGATCCTCTGGCTCGTGAATGCGGAATTATTTTAATAGGACACCCTAAAGCTGAAATTGCACCTTTCAGCACAGAATATTTCAAAGTTTCAAATTCCAAGGCAGGTTTTATAGAATTGAAAATAGAAGGAATAGATTTTCCTGTAAGAATTCTTCACACCCCTTTTGCAAATGAAATCCGTTTAAAGGAATACTTTGGGGAAAATAAAGAAGAAGAGATCAACAAAGTTCTTTCAGAGACGTGGAAAAACCTTGCAGATCAGTTTTGCGATGATTCCGGGGTTAATCTTCTGACCGCTCATTTATATATGAATAAAAGAGGTGCAGAAATTTTGGAAGAGCCAGAAGGAGAAAAACCTATTAAAATTGGGAATGCCGATCTTATTTTTTCAGACAGTATCCCTGTACAGATTCAATATACAGCCTTAGGACACCTCCATGGTTTTCAGAATATCGGAACGAAGGAAAAGCCAGTGATTTATTCATCTTCTCCCCTTTGCTACAGTTTCAGTGAAGCTGGGCAGACTAAGTATGTTTCTATCATTGATGCGGAACCGGCAAAAGAGGTTACCTACGAAAAAAAGGCATTGAAAAAGGGACGAACTTTAGTAAGAAAAATATTTTCCTCTGTAGAAGATACAGTTCAGTGGCTAGGAGAAAATCCCAATACATTTGTAGAACTGACCCTGGAGAGTGAGACTTTTTTAACAGCTGATGAAAGAAGATTAATTTACCAGTCTCATAACGGGATTGTTCATCTTATTCCAAAAGTCAGAAACCGGGAGCTTGCCGAAGAGCAAAGCCATGAAATTAATTTAAATCAGGATATTGATCTATTATTCAAGGATTATTTTAAATCTAAAAATGGCGGACAGGAAGCCAATGAAGAACTGATGAATTTGTTTAACGAAATTTTAAATGCATAAGCCATGATCCCTGTTCAATTAACTATCGAAGGCCTTTATTCCTACCAGGAACGCCAGACTATTGATTTCAGAAATCTTACTGAAGCGGGACTTTTTGGTATTTTCGGGGCGGTCGGGTCTGGAAAATCATCGGTTCTTGAAGCCATTTCGTTTGTCTTGTATGGAGAAACAGAACGTCTGAATATGCGTGATAAAAGGGCATATAACATGATGAATTTAAAATCAAACAGTTCTTATATAGAATTTGATTTTGTAAATTATGAGAATAAGCTTTTCCGTGCTACCCGTGACTTTAAGAGAAATTCCAAAAAATTTGAAGAAGTAAAGCCTAATGCTGTTACTTTCTATGAAAACAGTAATGGCAAATGGGTTCCGCTGGATCACTCGAATGCAGAAACAATCATTGGGTTAAGCTATTCCAATTTCAAACGAACCATCATTATTCCGCAGGGACAGTTCAAAGAATTTCTTGAATTGGGTGCAGCAGAAAGAACAAATATGATGAAGGAGATCTTCAATCTTCAGAAATTTGACCTTCAGAACAACGTTTCTGTACTTCATGTAAAAAACAGATCTGAGCTGGATCAGCTTGAAGGACAGTTAAAAGGATTTGAAGAAATCAATGAGGAAAAAATCCGGATGCAGAAGGAGCAGCTGGTCGAGGAACAGAAAATACTCTCTGAATCCAATGAAAAACTGGAAAAGATTTCCAACACTTATCAGCAGCTGAAAAATTTAAAAAGCGACTTTGACAGTTTACAGCTGAATAAAGAAAAATTCATCAGACTCTCTGAAGAGAAACCTCAGATAGATGCGCTGGAAGCACAGGCAGAATTATATGACCGTATTTTCAGACTCTTCAATCCATTGATTATTGAGAAAAATAAGCTTTCAAAAGAAATTGCAGAGAAGCAGAACGAGAGAGAACAGCAGACCAAAAGCTTGCAGGAAACGGAAAAGGCTTTTACAATCATAAAAGAACAGCTTACTGCACATGAACCACAATTTAAGGCTTTGGACCAGTCTAAAATTCAGGAAAATGACATGAACCTTATCATTCAGGTTCTGAAGTTTACTGATGAAATCAAAACTCTGAATGAAAGAACACAGAAAGGTTCCGAAAAAGTAAAAGAAGTAGATCTTAGTAAAGAGAAGATTCAAAAGAAGATTGATGAACTTTCTTCAAAGGTGAAACTATTGAAGGAACAAAAACTGGATTCTGCATTGTTATCTGAAGTGGGGAATTGGTTTATTCAACAAAAAAATTTAAAAAAATCACTTCAGGAACAGAGTGAAAAAATTGAGAAACATCAAAAACAGATCGGGGAAATTGAAGAAGAATTAAAACCTTTTGTTTATCATGAAAATTATAAAGAAGATTTCAAAAACAGGAAAGAAGTATTAGAAGTAAAGAAAAAAGAGCTTTCCCAGAAACTGGATCATCTTAAAATACAGAAAGAGCTTTCCCGCTTTGCCAGTGAGCTTCATAACGGGGAAAATTGTCCTCTTTGTGGTTCTAAGGAACATCCTCATATCATAGAAATTCAAGATGTTAATACTGAACTACAGGAAATTCAGGAGAAAATAATATCCGTTGAACAGGAAGTCACCAATATTCAAAAGCAGGAAGCTGAAACTGATAAAATTCTGGACCGCAAAAAAATCTTTGAGGAACAGCTTTTTTCAGAGCAGAAAATTGTACTTCAAATCCAACAAAATATTAAGGCCCACATTCAGAATTTCATCTGGAAACAATTTTCTGCGGATCAGGAAGAAGAGTTTGAAAAAAAACGTTCCGACTCATTTACTTTAGAAAAAAAGGTTGAGGAAACTGAGCGAAATATTGCACTGGAAAGGGAATCTTTAGAAAAAGAAAGCAAAACGCTGGAAAAATACAGGAGTGCTCTGGAAGCATTCAGAATGGAAGAAGTTTCAAAGCAGGAACAGATCAACATCAGCCGTTCTGCTCTTAAAATCCTCGACTGGAACCGCTATTCTCAAAAGGAAAGAGCTGAGATTGAAGACGCTTATCAAAAGCTGGTACAATCTAATAAGGAAACCGAAGAAAACTACCAAAAGGCATTACAGCAGGAAAAAATACTCTCTCCGAAACTGGCAGAGCAAAAAGCCATTGTCAGCCAATCTGAAAAGCAGATCACCGAACTTGAAAAAGAAATTTCCGGTAATGAAGATGCTCTTGTGAACGCTTTAGCAACTCAGAATTTCACAGAATTCAAAGAGGTTGAAAATATTTTACTTCAGGAAATCAATATTCAACTGGTGAGAAGCAAAGTTCAGAACTTTAAAGTTGATTTTGAAGCTTTAAAGAAATTCATCGGAGAACTGGAATTAAAACTGAAGGGACTTATATTCGATAATGAACAGTTTTCTCTGGCTGAGCAACAGTTCAGTGAAGCCCAAAGTGAACAGAAAAAAATCAGTGATTCTGTAGTAACCAAAACTGCAGAAATAAACCGACTCGAAAAGGAATTCGTAAAAAAAGAAGACCTTCTGAAAGAACTGGCAAAACTTCAGAAACGTTCAGAGAATTTAAAAATAATGATGAACCTGTTTAAAGGAGCAGGTTTTGTGCAATATGTTTCGTCTATTTATCTGAGGCAACTTTGCGATCATGCGAATGTGCGTTTCCACAGAATGACCAGAAACCAGCTGAGTCTGCAGCTTAATGAAAATAACGATTTCGAGATCATCGATTACCTCAACGAAGGGAAAAGCAGAAGTGTAAAAACGCTGTCAGGAGGACAGGCATTTCAGGTTTCTTTAAGTCTGGCTCTGGCACTGGCAGAAAGTGTTCAGGCCAATGCACAGGCAGATAAAAATTTCTTCTTTATTGATGAAGGTTTTGGAACTCAGGATACAGAATCTGTGAATATTGTATTTGAAACCCTCACCAATCTGATGAAAGAAAACAGGATTGTGGGCATTATCTCTCATGTTGAAGAGCTGAAAGAGAAAATCCCTACAGCGCTCAATATTATTAAAGACGAGGAAAGAGGAAGCCTGATTGAGATTGTGTAAGCAATTTTCAATGACCAGCTTCTTCATTGAAAATACACCTAAGTTCCGAAATTCTTTGATTTTCTGCTGAAGTGTATTTTTTATATCATTTTATTACATTTGAATTTAGAAAAAGAACTGTATTTTAATTCATTATACTGCGTGAAAAAAATTGGGCAACATATCATCCTTATTCTGCTACTTTTAACAATTCCTGTTGTTGCTTCTCCTGATTTTGACGGAACATTATCTGTCTTTAAGGTTTCCCCATTTCAGAGAGAATTTATCCGTTTTGTACTGGTAGTTATCTTTTTTTATCTCAATCTCAATTTATTTCTTCCAAAATTATACAGTAAAAAGAAATACATTCCGTTTATTATCTGCCTTTTGATTTGTTTCGGACTTATGGTTTTTGTTCCAAACTATCTTACTGCAGAAAACAGAATGTCTGTCCAGCATTTTCCTATGAAGATGCAGCCACCGCCAGAAAATCCCAATGGGAGTATGCCACCGCCTCCAATAAGAGAAAGATTCCCTGAAGGAAACTTTCAGAACAGGAATAATTATTATGTACAGATGATTTTTTCATCACTTCTCCCTTTTCTTTTTTCATTTTTGTCTTCTCTTTTTATTTTTAAAAATATTGAGAAAAAAGAGTTGGAACGTTCCAAAGCCAAAGCAGAATTATTAAGCTTAAAATATCAACTGCAACCTCATTTTCTATTCAATATACTCAATTCAATCTACTCACTGGCGTTACTCAAATCAGATGATACTCCCAACGGAATTCTGAAACTTTCCAACGTTATGCGTTATGTAGTGCAGGAAAGCAGCAAAGATCTGGTGAAACTCAGCAAAGAAATTGAATATGTAAAAGATTATATCGCTCTGCAGCTGATACGGACAGACAGCAGCCTTGATTTTTCCTATACTGAAACCGGAGAAACAAAAAACTTGCAGATTGCCCCTTTTATTTTGGTTAATTTCATTGAAAATGCTTTTAAATATGGCTTTAATGCAGAAGAAAAATCAAAAATAACAGTCAAAATAATGATAGAAGAACAGATGCTTCATTTTAATGTTTTTAATAATATTGTAAATCATCATATCACAAATGAAGAAAGTTTAAAAGTAGGACTAAAGAATACTCTTGAGCATTTGCAGCAGATGTATCCAGGAAAACATTCATTGAACATGGCCAATAACGGAAAAACTTTTGAAGTTGATTTAAAAATTAAATTACTGTAAGCCTATGATAAAAGCCATTGCCCTTGACGATGAAATTCTCGCTTTAAAAATCATTGAGAATTATGCCGGAAAAATTGAAAATCTATCTCTTGAAAAGGTTTTCAATACTCAAAGTGATGCGCAAAAATATCTTAATAAATTCCCTGTTGACCTCATCTTTCTGGACATAGAAATGCCTTCTAAAAACGGAATGGATTTTTATAAAAACATTTCCCAGAACACCAAAGTGATTTTTACTACAGCGTATTCAGAATATGCTGTAGATGCGTTCAGTATCAATGCAATTGATTATCTGTTAAAACCATTTTCTTTCGAAAGATTCAAAGCAGCTGTTGAAAAAGTAAAAACCAATGCTGATACTGACGAAATAAAATATCTTTCCATACGTGCCGATTACAAACTTCACAAGATCAATTTCAATGATATTCTTCTGATTGAGGGGCTTGACGATTATATCCAGATTCATCTGACCAATCATTCAACGATTACCGCTCGTTCTTCCATGAAAAATATTCTGGAAAAGCTCTCTGAAAAGGATTTCGTAAGAGTTCACCGTTCTTATATTGTTCCTGTGCAAAACATTAAAACCATTGTCAACCGCAACATTCACATTGGAGATTTCATCATCCCTATCGGAGAAACGTACAAAGATCTTGTGATGAAGATTGTGAATAAGTGATTGTTTAAATCCTGATAGAAACCGGAGGATTGAAGTTTTGAATGTCTTTAAAAATATTTTCCCCGACTTAAAACTCCTGTCCACATTCTTAATAATTCTTAAAAAACACCCATTTACCGACACATTTTATTTGTTTACCTCATAAATTTTCCTCCCCGGTCTTTTGAAAATACTTTTGGAATATGAAAAGGCTGGAAGAGAAAAGATAGAAGTTACTATTGAGCAAATGATAAATGACTTTTTTATCAGATAACTTAATTTTTATAGTTCCCAATGGTTTCCCTGTCCTCCTGCTTCCAGCCTTATCCTCTTAGCTCCGTGCTGCATAAAAGTATTAATCTTAAAAAAACATGTATTATGAAAACAATGAATAGAAAAGGTTTTTTGAAAAGTCTGGGATTAGCAGGAGTAACTGCCATTGCCGCTCCTCTTTTAATCCATTGCGGAAATGACGATGAAATTGCAGATTCATCTTCCGGTACTTCTACCGGATCCGGTTCAACAGGGTGTTCCGTGACCAACGCAGAAACTGAAGGACCGTTTCCTACAAAATCTCCATCAACCCTCGTTCAAAGTAATATTGTAAGTGACAGAACAGGAGTTCCTTTTACAATTACCATTACCGTACAAAATGTTAATACCGGCTGTACAGTTTTACAAGGTGCACTTGTAGATATCTGGCACTGCGATAAGGATGGAAATTATTCTGAATATGGTGGATCAGGAATGCAGCCTACCAATTATACTACCGTTCATTTCTTAAGAGGAAGGCAAACTACAGACTCCAATGGTCAGGTAAAATTCACTTCCATATTTCCAGGCTGGTACAACGGAAGGGCTACTCATATCCATGTTCATATTTATAATTCTGCAGGACAATCTTTATTGGTTACCCAAATTGCTTTTCCTGAAGGAAGTGACAGTGCAGTGGTACAGGTTGCTGCAAGTACAGGTTACAAAGGAATGACCGGATATACATACAATTCTAATGATAACGTATTCAGTGACGGAACTTCTAATGAGATGTCCAGCATTTCCGGAAATGTAAGCGGAGGTTTTGCCCTGACTCATACTATAAAAGTTTCAGGATAAACTTTGAAAAGTTTTTTACTAGTAATTATTCCCATTTCCACAAAGCACAGGTCTGATATAGATATGAATTATTTGCTACTCATCCTCAAAAGCAATGCAGCAATCTGTGCCTAGTGGAAATATTAAATCATACCAATATGTTAGTTCAAACGCCATCAAAAATTTTCAAAAATGATTTCAGAATCTGGCAGGAAAATGAGAAAAGTACGATAACAGAAATTCTGAAGAATGAAGAGAAGATTCATACGTTGCTTAGTTTGAAGGAAGTCGTTCTGGATATTGAAGGAGAATTGAGATTGAATTTTGATGAGGAGAGAACCCTTCTTATCCTTCCTTTGTATGGAGAGATTATCATCACTGATTTCTATGAAACAATTTCCGCCGGAATGTCTCTTACGCTGAATATTCAGGCAGGAAAGAATATTGTCATCAAAAATCTGGTATACCATGACAGATCAGATCTTTTAATTTTTGAATTTAAAAAAGGAGAAAATACTCAGACCTTTTCTAAAAACGAATTGGATTTCACTCTTAAAAACAATGCCTTCCAAATTTCAAAAACGATACAGCATCCCAATTTCATTGGACTTTATAATGGACGTGCTGAAGGATATTATGCATTGAAAGACGCTGAAAAATCTATTTTTGGAATGGTTCTCAACGGTGCCTTTGAGTTTCAAAACAGACTGATGGAAAATAGGGATGCCATTCTTCTCTGGGAGCTTGAAGAATTGGAATTTGAAGCTTTAAGTGAAAATGCTCTGATCCTTTTTATGGAAATTTAAAATGATACAATGATGAAAAAAATAAAACTCGCCTTCCGTATTATTATTGATGAAAATTCTGAAATGGTTTGGGACCGATATGTTTTCGATGACACGTATTTTGAATATAAAATTCAGCATCAGGTTTTTGATGACAAAGAAAACTCCGTAAAGAATTATTGGGAGCTGCTTCAGAAAAATCCTAAGGCACAGCAAATTCCTTTTTTATTAAGTGGTGCAGCCAGCAATTATGTTTCGCAGCTGGGAGGAATGATCAGAAGTATTCCTGATGTTCTGGGAAATACGTTTTTCCCGTTTGACAACTTCAAACTGGATTTGATTTCTTCTCACCTTGATGATTCTTCAAAACATAAAATAGGACTAACTTTTTTCTCTCCAGAACTGTTACTGATCGATATTATCGACAACAAATACCTTCTCAGTAAAGAAATAGTTAAGGAAAATGGCTGGGAAACATTTATGCTTCCTTTTCATCCGCAGGTAGCCATAGCCTATTATCAGAAAATAAAATTTTTGTGACTCCATAAAAAACCGTTGTTGAGTATTCAACAACGGTTTTTATTTTATAAGTCTTTAATGACAGGCTTCACTTTATTCCCAAACAATTCAATAGACTTCATCATCACTTCATGAGCAGGGTCTCCCACATCCATATGTCCGATAAATCTGGTAATTCCGAAAATCTCCTTCATATAAGCAATTTTGTCGGCTACTTCTGCCGGACTTCCGATAAATAATGCACCATCTTTGCTTCTTCCGCCATCATACTGAGCCTTTGTGTAAGGAGCCCAACCTCTGGAAGCCCCTATTCTATCCATCTGAGATTTATAATTATGGAAATACCCGTCTACTGCTTTTTGATCATCACTCACAAAAGTATGCGAATGAACGGCAATCTGCATCTTCGACACATCATGCCCGGCTTTCTGGTATTCCTGTTTATAAAATTCAATCAGATTTCTAAACTGAATCGGCATTCCTCCAATAATGGCTACCACTAAAGGCATTCCTAGTTGTGCTGCACTTAAAACAGACTGAGGAGTTCCTCCCACGGCTCTCCAGATTGAAAGTTTTCCGTCATTTTTTGCTCTTGGATACACGGTTTGATTATGCATAGGAGCACGAAGTTTACCAGACCAGCTTACGTTTTCCTCAGAATTGATTTTCAGTAATAATTCTAATTTTTCATCAAATAGCTGTTCATAGTCATCCAAAGAATAGCCATATAACGGAAATGACTCAATGAAACTTCCTCGGCCTACAAATATTTCGGCTCTTCCGTCAGAAATCAAATCCAGTGTTGAAAAGTCTTCATATACTTTTACCGGCTCCGAAGAACTCAAAACAGTAACTCCACTCGCTAATTTTATATTTTTTGTAATGCTTGCTGCTGCTGCCAATACTATTTCCGGTGAAGAAACAGCATAATCCGGACGGTGGTGTTCTCCCATTGCAAACACATCAATTCCCACCTCATCCATCAATTTTACCTGATCCAGTATTTCACGGATCTTAATTCCTGCATCTCTATATTTTCCGGTTGACTGGTCAAATGCCAGATCACCGAACATTCCTATTCCTAATTCCATATTGTTGATTTTACTGATACAAAAATACCACTCTGAAAAATCAAAAACATTGATGTTTGGTAAGATCGGAAGTATTGAGAGAAATGAATAGTACTTTTGTTGGGTAACGCAAAGGCGCAAGGAATTTTTATCTTTATACTGTTTTAAGACGCAAGAAAATCAAAGATTTGTGCATATAGTGTATATAGTATTAGAGCTGTACAATTTTATCGCAGATAAAATCCTTGCGTCTTAAAAACATACTCTTTTCAATAAACTCTGCGCCTTTGCGTTTTTCAAAAAATCCTAATCTTTTTTAGCGAAACAAAAAATCCAGCCTAAAGCTAGACTGGATTATAATATTATTTCTTCAGATACAAATCAAAATAATCTGTAATCTTCTGCATCAGATGCACTCTGTCTTTCCCGATCACATTATGCGGATGTCCCGGATATGTAAAGTAATCCAACTGAACTCCGTTATCAACCGCAGATTTGATGAATTTTATAGAATGCTGCCATACTACTACATCATCCTGTGCCCCGTGAATCATCAGTAATTTCCCTTTCAGATTCTGAACTTTATCCAAAAGATTAGCCGCTGCATACCCCTGTGGATTTTCCTGTGGAGTATCCATATATCTTTCTCCGTACATGATCTCATACATGCTCCAGTCTATTACCGGTCCTCCAGCTACTCCTACTTTGAATACATCCGGCTTGCGAAGCATGAAGCTTGTCGTCATAAATCCTCCAAAGCTCCATCCATGGATTCCCATTTTGTCTCCGTTTACATAAGGAAGAGATTTTAAGTATTCTACTCCTTTCATCTGGTCGTTCATTTCTGTAGTTCCCAGGTTTCTGAATACAGCCTGCTCGAATTTCATTCCACGGTTGGAAGAACCTCTTCCGTCCATGGTGAAGATGATATATCCGTTCTGAGCCATATATTCATACCAAAGGTTTCCGGAAGCCGGGAAGCTGTTTGTAATCAGCTGCAAATGCGGTCCGTTATATAAATAAACAATGGCAGGATATTTTTTATTCGGATCAAAATTTGTTGGAAGAATGATTTTTCCATACAAAGGAGTTCCGTCATCTGCTTTTAGCTCTATATTTTTAATTTCCGGTCTCTGATAATTCTTTAATGGATTTTCAGAAGTAAGGATGTTGGTAGATTTTAAATTAGCAGTATTGATAATATTGGCAACTCTTGGTGAATTGGCATTGCTGTATGCATCATACAGATAATTTCCATCACTGCTCAAAGTTCCGACGTGCATACCTTCTTCATTATCCAGCCTTTGCATCTTGAAGTTGGTCCAGTTGATTCTGTATAAATGTCTTTCTAAAGGAGTTTCTTTTGTGGAAGTAAAATAGATTTCCTTTTTCTTCTCGTTGAATCCTAAAATATCTGTTACCAGCCAGTCTCCTTTTGTGATTTGTGCTACCAGTCCCTTTTCTAAATTATAATGGAACAAATGATTGTATCCCGTTCTCTGACTCTGCCAGATGAAATCTGTATTGGAATTCGGGAAGAAAGTAAGCGGGTGTTGTGGCTCCACATATTTACTGTCTGTTTCTTCAAATAACGTTTTCACCAATTCTCCTGTAACAGCATCATACTGATTCATTTTCATATGATTCTGACCTCTATTCAGAACTGCTACAAAAATATATTTTGAATCCGGGCTCCATGTAACAGCTGTTAAATACTGATCTTTTTCACCTTCCACTTTTAAGAAAGTCGTAGCTTGAGTTTTAATATTGAAAACCCCTAATGTCACCTGATGAGAAGTCTGACCAGCCATCGGGTATTTGATATTGTGATTTACAGCGGGTGTTACAGACCAGTCGATGATCGGATAATCCGCTACCATGCTCTGATCCATTTTATAGAACGCTACACTCTCAGAGTTTGGAGCAGGGAAAATTCCGGTATCAATTCCGAACTCATTTCTGTGAACAGCCTGCCCGCTGATGATATTTTCATTGGCTTCATTGGTTACCGCAATGGTTTTTCCATTTCTGTTTACAAATAAATTATTCTTTGCTGTGAAGGCAAAAGTCTGACCGTCACCAAACATTTTTACATTGGCAGCATCCTCATCAATTGTTGCCGTACTTTTTACTTTCCAGTCATTTCCTGATTTTTCAATCCACGACATTTTACCACCTGTAGTAAAATACCCATTGGAATTTCCTGTAAATTTAATTGGCGGAACAGCTTTAAGCTTATCACTGGAAAGGTTTCTGTTCAGTTGGCTCAACGAGATCAGCGTATCCTGTTTGTTCGTTTTCAAATCTGTAATCAGATAGCCCCCTTTCACAGCCTGGATATAAGATTTTCCGTCTGCAACCCATGAAAACTGGGAAATATTTTTCACCGCAAGGTTTGTTCTCATCCCATTTACTGCTTCTGCCATGGTAAACTTCTGGGTCTGGGCAAATGCTGAACTGCCTAAAACCAGCATCAATAAAGAAAATTTATGTAATTTCATCGTATAAAATTGAATCCACCAAAAATAAGAAATAAAAATCATCCGTTAATAAATGTTAAATTAAAACATTCATAAAATGGAATTTATGTATTCAAAGGAATTATTTCTTAACTTAATAGTAGAAATTTTATAGGTATTGGAGTAAGTCAATTGTGAATCGTCAATCCGCTCCGCTTGTCAATTTTTATTTTTAAACAGATATAATCATTCACTATTCACTTGCGAGGCAAAATTGACTATTGATGTAAAAAATGCATTTCTTATCCTATATCAATGACTCGTATATGCTGACTATCCTAAATTTGCATCATTAACAACAAACAAAAAATACAAAATACAATGGCAACAAAATGGATTTTAGACCCTACGCATAGTGAAATTACTTTTAAAGTAAAACACATGATGATCTCTAACGTAAAAGGAAGCTTCAGAACTTTCACCGCTGAAATTGACTCTGATGATGAATTTTTTGCAAATGCAAAAACTACAGCTACTATCCAGACCGATTCTGTATTCACAAACAATACAGACAGAGACAATCACTTAAAGTCTGCAGAATTTTTCAACGCTGAAGTACATCCTACGATCACTTTTGAATCCCAGGCATTAAATAATTCAATTGTTGGAAATCTTACTGTTAACGGAGTTACAAAACCTATCACTCTTGATGTAGACTTTGGAGGAATCAATGTAGACCCATGGGGAAATACAAAAGCAGGTTTCTCTTTTGAAGGAAAAATCAGCAGAAAAGATTTTGGATTAAACTGGAATGCAGCTCTTGAAGCAGGAGGTGTAATGGTAAGCGATGATGTAAAGATAGCTGGTGAATTACAGTTTGTAAAACAGGCATAGTAAATAACACATAGTATAAAAGGTTCAGGGATTTGTCTAAAAGCCTTGAACCTTTTATTTTTTTATACTCTTCAATATTTAATTTATGAACCTCAACGATCTTCAAAACATAAGCAATAGTTTTAAAAACACACAAAGAATGCCCGTTTTATTTCTTGGTCATGGTTCACCTATGAACGCCATTGAAGAAAACCAATTTGTACAGGGTTTCCGAAAAGCAGCCTCTGAGATTCCTAAACCTAATGCAATTCTTTGTATTTCTGCCCATTGGTATACCGACGGAACTTTTGTAACGGCTATGGATATGCCCAAAACCATCCATGATTTTTATGGATTCCCAAAAGCATTGTTTGATGTACAGTATCCTGCTCCCGGAAGTCCGGAATTAGCAAGGGAAACAGTAGAACTTCTGCTCCCGGTTGATGTGGAAGAAGACCATAGCTGGGGACTGGATCATGGTTCATGGTCTGTGATCAAACATATGTATCCTGATGCAGATATTCCGGTGATCCAGCTGAGTATTGATCATACAAAACCTTCGCAGTATCATTATGATCTTGCCAAAAGGCTCAATAAGCTGCGTGAAAAAGGAATTCTGATTATCGGAAGCGGAAATATTGTTCATAACCTCCGCCTTATCGACTGGAAAAATATTAATACAGTAGGAGCTGGCTGGGACTGGGCAGTGGAAGCCCGTGAAAAAACCAACAACTGGCTTCTGGATGGAAATTTTCAGAATATTATTGATTATCAGAAACAGGGAGCTTTCTTACAGTATGCTGTTCCTACACCTGATCATTATCTTCCCTTACTCTATACCTTAGGGCTGAAAGATAAGTCTGAAGAGCTTACTTTATTTAATGACGAGCTTATTGGCGGCTCATTGAGTATGACAAGTGTAAGGATTGGATAACTCTGATATTACTATAAAAAAAGGAAATACCTCAGCTGAGATATTTCCTTTTCTTTTTATAATGTAGTTATTTATTGTACTGCTTTTAACACATTGATGTTTCCGTAGCCGTAGCTTGAATTAACATTTGGATAGTAAGTAGCAGCCTGTCTCATTTTATTAAGTACCTGATCTCTTGTCCATGATGGGTTTTTAGCCCAAACTAATGCTGCGATTCCTGCTGTAGCTGCTGTGGCTACTGAAGAACCGCCCACATAGTCTGCCTGCCCGTTGTAATAGCTCAATACAGGAACCGTATTTCCGGAAGATCTCTCCATCTGAAAGGTAAAATCAATCTGGCTTCCGGAGTGGCAAACATCACATTTCTGATTGGATGTATTCTCTTTTACCCCTGTTATCGCCTGAGTTTCCGACATTGATGCAGGGAAAATCACCCCTACAAAACTGGTAAAGCTGGTAGAAGTTCCACCGGCACAAAAAATCAGTTTTCCTTTAGAATAAGCATATTTAACACCGTCTTCAATTTTCCCGACAGAGAATATATGTCCCATTGACATTGAAATGATTTTCACACTGGTATTGTTACCCAATTCTGTAAAAGCCGTTTTTACAGCAGTCTGCTCGTTGGAAGTTTCCAAAACAACGTTTTCTGCAGCTCTGTAAGCGATCAGATTGGCATTATAAGCGACTCCTACAGGCAGCCCTGCATTATTTCTCGGGGCTGTCATTACGGAAGCCATTTTTGTTCCGTGTCCGCACTGATCTCCGGATCCATCTGAATTATACACTCCCACTTTGCTGATTGTTCTTCCTGAAGAAGCACCATTATTAAAGCTTCCTCCCAGTAAAGTCTGTTCCGGAGAAACTCCTGTATCAATAAGTCCGATGGTAACACCTGATCCTGTACTGTAGCTCCATGCTTCAGGAATACTGTGTTTTGTGAAAGCCCAAGGAATTTTTGCGCTTGGTGTTGTAGATGTGTAGTCTGCTGTACTTAATGTTGATGATGAAAAACCACATCCTGATGAACCGCTTCCAGAGGATTTTGCAGCGGCATTATATTGAGCCTCGAATTCAAAATAATGATAATCTGCAGGCTCTACGTATCGGATATTTTTCATTTGTCGAAGAGCAGTAATGGTTTCTTCATTTTCAATCACAACATCCATCTGATTAAGATATTGATCAGAAAGAAGAAGGAAATTTCTTTCATCTTTTCCTTCATATTTTTTAATGACAGAAAGGACCTCTTTTTCCATTTCACTGTTGTTCGGGGATTTACTTCTGTCAAAGTCATCCTTAGAAGCTCCAAAACCAATGGATACCATTTTGTTCCCACGGAAAATAGTACTCCATACGAAATGATCGGATTCATTCTTCCAATTGAAAGTTCCATCCGTTTTAATAGCCTGATTGATCCTTTCGTTGATCTGTTTTGCCGTCAGTGGATCTTTCTGGGCCATTTCTGTTTTTGCATTTTCGTTCTGAAGTTCTTCTCTGGAACACGAGTGTAAGGCAAAAAATATTGCCAGTAGGAATACAGTTTTTTTCATATGTTATAATTTTGGTTGGTTCCACAATATAACACTTTGACGGGAATTAAAAAATGAATTAACCATTACATGAATATTAAATCATAATCCTTTCTCGTAGCAGACACTTTGCTCTATTCCAACGTATTGTCCATAATTGGGTATTCTGTAAAAACCACTTTTCTCGTACACTGAGATCGCACTTTTAAGATCCTGAGAAGTTTCTAAAACGGCTTTTTTAAAATTCAATTCGGACGCCCAATTTTCGAGTTCTTTTACAATAGTCGAGCCTAGCCCTTTCTTTCTGAAATTCGGATCGGTAAACATTCTTTTTATTTCTACTGTATCTTCTGAAAATGGTTTGAATGCTCCACAAGCTGCCGGAATAGCATCAATATAAACTACAATACAGTTTTTAATCGTATCAATTTTATTAAACTGAGCAAAAAAATCATCTTCCTCACCATTATGTTCTGCTAATGTAACGTCAAGAGATTTTACTAATTTTTGAAAGTCTGGATTGGTAGAGTCTGTTCTAAGTACATTCATGTCTATTTGATTTAAAAATTGAAGTTGTGAAAACAAAAAGCTCCCTTTCGGAAGCTTTTATTTTTATGGAGCTGGTGGAGGTGGATCTTGAAAGTGATAATGTTTATTCAATTTATCATTAACCCTTTTATCTAATGCTTGTGCATAATCACTTCCAATTTTCATTGAATCATTCATTAAGTTGGGCATATTTTCAATCATTTTCTGACCTGCCGGAGTTTTATAAAATTTAATGAGCTCATCAACTTCCGAATCAGTAAAATACTTTTTATAGACAGGAATGTACAAAGCAAAAATTTTCTCCGATGACATGTCTTTTTTAAACTCATCCCAGAAACTATCCGGTAGATCTTTATACCTATTGTTATAATGATCCATAAACTGTTGAAAAGCTATAGACAACATCTTATCTGATCTTGTTAAAGTGATCAGTTCTTTCAATTTTGCTTCATTTGACTGAGAAAAAGCATTTATTCCCAGCAAAAAGAAACATAAAATAATCCCCTTTCTCATTTCTTATTTTACATCAACAATAAACTTTCTCTCATTGATGAGCTCTGCAATAGCCAGCATATCTTTACCGATCAGTCTGTCATCTTCAAGTTTGGCAACTTTGGAACGAAGAATCGTAAAGTTTTCTTCAATTACTTTAGAGCATTTCGCCGGTCTTCTGAATTCAAGTCCCTGAGCAGCAAACATGAGCTCAACAGACAAAATGTTCACAAGATTTCCAAGAACCTGATTGAATTTTCTTCCTGAGATACTTCCCATAGAAACATGATCCTCCTGGCCTAAACTTGTAGGAATAGAGTCTGCTGATGCAGGGAAACATAATGTTTTATTTTCTGTAACCAAAGCAGCTGAAGTATACTGAGGAATCATAAATCCTGAGTTTAATCCTGAGCTTTCTGTCAATAATCTTGGAAGACCGTATTTTCCTTCTAATAATAAATAACTTCTTCTGTCAGAAATATTTCCTAATTCTGCAGCCGCCAGTGTAGCATAGTCTAAAGGAAGAGCCATCAGCTGTCCGTGGAAGTTTCCGCCTGAAATAGATTCTTCGGCACTTAATACAATCGGATTATCTGTTACAGAATTCAATTCTGTTTCTGCCATCCCTCTAAGGTGCTCAAAAGCATTTCTGCTGGCTCCGTGAACCTGTGGTACACATCTCATAGAGTAAGGATCCTGAACCCTCTCACAATCTTCATGAGCTTTCATATTTTCTGATCCTTTTAAGAATTTAAGCATTCTTGCCGCTACTTTTTTGCTGCCTTCAAAAGGTCTGATCTCATGAAGTTCTTTTTTGAAAGGGCTCGCAGAACCTCTGTATGCTTCAAGACTCATTGCAGCCGTCATATCTGCAAGGTCTAGTAAATATTCAAATTTTTCAAGTCCTTTGATTGCATGAGCAAGGATAAACTGTGTTCCGTTGATCAATCCCAACCCTTCTTTTGGGCCTAATGCTAACGGTTCAAGATCATGTTTGTTCAGCACTTCCATTGTTTCGGAAACCTGATTTCCTTCCCAAACCTGTCCTAACCCCAATAAAGGCAATACCAGATGTGCTAAGGGAGCAAGATCTCCTGAAGCTCCTACAGATCCTTGTTCAGGAACTACCGGGATGATATCTTTTTCAAGCATCAGAATCATTCTTTCAATCACTTCCAGGGAAACTCCTGAAAATCCTTTCGAAAGAGCATGTACCTTAGCAATCATCATGATCTTGGAAAGTTCTTTATCAATAGGCTTTCCTACTCCCACCGCATGGGAAATAATCAGGTTATATTGTAACTGAGCGGTTTCGTCTGCTGATATTTTAGTATCACATAAGGGTCCGAACCCGGTATTGATTCCATACACACATCTGTCAGACTCTACTATTTTCTGTACGTTTTTCTGAGATTTTAAAATTTGTTCTTTTGCAGCTTTATTAAGCTTAGCTTTATTTGGCTTTTTACAGATTTCCAGAACATCATGGAAAGTAAAAACATCTACTCCGTATATCATTTCTAAAAAATTTTCTTAAAATTACGCATTTAACAATAATTGGAAAAGCTAAATTTCAATCTTCTATATTTTTATATAAACAAGGAAATTATTTTACTATTTTTAGCCCCGAAATTAAAAACAATAATACATGAGACTGAAAACTCTACTCCTTGCTTTATGTGTAGCAAGCACAACTGCTTTCGCGCAGAAAGTAAAATATTCTAAAGAGGATATCAAAAAAATGGAGACTTACCTTTTCAATGAAGGTTTTAATACACCATCTCCTAAGAAAACATCTACAATCATCCTCAAAGACGGAACTACCTACAAAGGTTTCTGCAATAAGATCGAAACCAAAAAAGGGCAGATCTATGAAGTAGCGATCAAAGACAGTATAACAAAAAAGAATGCTACTTTCAATGCTGATCAGATCAACGAGATGTATGTATATCCAAGCAATGCTGAAAAGATTGCTAAAGTGGCCAGATACATGGGGAATATCAGAAACTTTGGAACTAAGAAGCTGACGAAAAACACGAATAACGACAGAATCTATTTTGTAAACCAGACTGTTTCCTTAAAGAACAAAAAAGATGATAAGGAATTTCTAATGCAGGTTATCAATCCTGGTTTTGATGATATTATTTCAGTATATCACGATCCCAGAGCTAAAGAAACAACAGGTTTTTCTGTAATGGGCTCCCCACAACTTGGAGGCGGGGTTATCAAATCTTATTATGTAAAGAAAGGCAACAAAGTGATGTGGCTTCATAAAGATGATTTTGAAGATAATTACGATTTTCTTTTTGGTGACAATGCCGAGTTTATGAAAAAATATCCTAAAAACTCTGTAGAATGGGATTACTTCAGTTTTCTTGTAAGTGAATACACAGCAATGGTAAACGGATAAAATACTTGCAACAATAAAATAAAACCTGCGGACTCATCTGCAGGTTTTATTTTTTTAAATAGGGAAAGTTTCCTTAATTTTGTTATATGAATCCTTCTTTAGAACTCCAGCTCAAAACCTTACCATCCGAACCCGGCGTTTATCGTTATTATGATAAAAACGAACAGCTTTTGTATGTTGGGAAAGCTAAAAATCTTAAAAAGAGAGTTCTTTCCTATTTCAACAAAAACCTTTCCGGATACAGAATCAAAATAATGGTCGGGAAGATTCAGCGATTGGAAACGACAATTGTAAACAGTGAGTACGATGCACTTTTATTGGAGAATAATCTGATTAAAGAGCATCAGCCGTTTTATAATGTCATGCTGAAGGATGATAAAACCTATCCGTGGATCTGCATCAAGAATGAAGATTTCCCAAGAATCTTTCTGACCAGAAATGTAATTAAAGATGGATCCGAATATTATGGCCCTTATGCAAAAGTGCGTCCTGCAAAGATCTTACTGGATACCATTAAGCATATTTACAAGCTCAGAACCTGCAATCTGAATCTTTCTCCGGCTAAGATTTCAGAAGGAAAATATAAAGTCTGCCTGGAATATCATATCAAAAACTGTGAAGGCCCGTGTGAAGATCTTGAAAGTAAGGAAGAATATGATGAAAAGATAGATGCTATCCGAGGAATAATCAAAGGGGATTTCCGCAAAGCGAAAGATTACCTGGTCAATCAGATGATGAAACTGGCTTCCAGCCTTCAGTTTGAACAAGCTCAGATCATTAAGGAAAGACTGGATATTCTGGAAGATTATCAGGCTAAGAATACGGTAGTTAATCCTAATATTGATGATGTGGATGTATTCGGAATGACCAGTGATGAAACAGCAGCGTATGTCAATTTCTTTAAAATCAGAAATGGAAATATCATCCAGAGTTTTACTACTGAGATCAAAAAGATTCTTGAAGAAACAGATGAAGATATTATGGAAGAAGCATTGATCGAGATCCGTCAGAAGTTTTCCTCTGATTCCAAAGAAGTGCTGCTGCCATTTCATTTGTCTGTAGAAATTCCTAATGTAAAGCTGATAGTTCCTAAGGTTGGAGATAAAAAAAGAATTGTAGAGCTTTCTGAAAAGAATGCTAAAGAATATCGTCTGGAAAAACTGAAACAGGTTCAGATTATAGATCCTGAAAGACATACCAACAGAATCATGGCCGAAATGCAGAAACTTCTAAGAATGCCGGTTGAGCCGAGACATATTGAAGGTTTTGATAACTCGAATATTCAGGGAACAAATCCTGTCTCAGCATGTGTTGTTTTCAAAGACGGCAGACCGAGTAAAGCAGATTACAGAATTTTCCATCCTAAAACAGTGGAAGGACCTAATGATTTTGCAACCATGGAAGAAGTAATCTACCGCCGTTACAAAAGAATGCTTGATGAAGGTGAAGACCTTCCCCAGCTGATTCTGATAGACGGAGGAAAAGGGCAGCTATCTTCTGCAGTAAAGAGCCTTAGATTATTGGGACTTTACGGAAAGATTACCATTGTAGGTATTGCCAAAAGGCTGGAAGAAATTTTCTTCCCCGAAGATCCTATTCCTTTATATCTGGATAAAAAATCAGAAACTTTAAAAATTCTACAGCGTGTACGTGATGAGGCTCACCGATTTGGGGTAAAGCATCACAGAACCAGAAGAAAAAATTCTACCATTAAATCTGAACTGGAAGAAATTCCCGGTGTTGGAGAAAAAACTATTGAGTTGCTTCTGTCTAAACTGAAGTCTGTAAAACGTATCAAAGAAGCCAATATGGAAACTCTGGAAGAAATTTTAGGGAAAAGTAAAGCTAAAGTGATTTGGGAGTTTTTTAATGCCAATGGATAAGTTGTAATACAAACAGTTAAATTTTCACAACCAAATGGTAGTTTTCATAGCATTTTACCACCATTCCCTATTTCATCAAAAAGAGACAAAAAGCCAACAATTTATTTAATACAACAGAAATACAACAATAAAAAACACAAATAAATAAATATTTTCTTTAAAAATAGTATTATATGTATTTTTTTCATAAATTAGTGTTATCAACTAATAACGATAATACTATGAAAATTTTTCTCATTTTATAAATTTTTCTGCATTTTCATTTACCATTATAGATGATGACTTATTTCTTGTAGTTGTATAGTATATGTTTTTTGTAGAAAGCCCAATCACAAATCCCTTTTAAACTTTCGAAAAAATGAAAAACACATCAGCATATATATTATAAAAGGCTCTTTTTTCAAGAGCCTTTTATGTTTATTGTTTTATTATTTTAAGATTATTTTGCCACAAAAACTTCTTTGGAATATCTTCCGTCAGCCTGTGGAATATCTATCACAATACCCCCATTTTCAAAATATCCAATGGTAGTATTTCCATCAGCCAGTTTTACGATGAAAACGGCGTTCTTAGAAGTTGTCTTAAAAGCTGCAAATGGCACAGAACTGCCAGATTTAGCCAAAATAAACTGATTAGGATCAATCTGTATTTTTTGAAGATCCAGTTTTCCGTTTGAGTAGCTGTTCGCTTCCGGAGCCGCCGTTGTAGATACAACTGATACAGCAGGTTCAGGAGATGTATTCTGACCATTGGTGGATGCCGGCAAGAACGCAACAGGATTTGAAAGCGGGACTTTTATTAAAGCTTCTTTTAAAGCATCCTTTAATCCTTCATCAAATTCTTTTATTTTTGAACCTCCTTTTGATTCCAATATTAAATTGTTATTACAGTCCTTAAACTGTACTATTACTTTATTTTTAAATAAATTTTTATCATTAATTACATCAGCATTCACCACGTTACAGAAATTACTTTTTGCTTCTGAAGGCCAATTATCTTTAATTACCGGAAGTACTATATATTTTTTTCCAGCCAACGCTTTGATGAAAGAGTCCTTTAATCCATAATCTTCCTTGAAAGTTTCAAGCTTTTCAGGAACTGTAACATATTTATAATCTGAAACCTTTTGTGCGAAAACCATCGTTGAACTTACCGCCAACATCAATATTGATAACTTTTTCATTTCTATAATTTTAATCGTTTCTGAATGCTCCCATATCCAGTTTCAGTGAGAAGAAATTGGAATAGAAATTAGATCCGCCTATTCCTGAATTTGTAATTGCATAATCCAGGGTAAGCCCTCTGTATCTTATCCCAAGACCTGCACTTGGCTGGAAAGAAACTTTTCTTTTAAGATCTTCTATATCTGTAATTGACTGGAATCTGTTGATCCCTAATCTCACAAAAATCATTTTCTGATATCCCAGTTCAGCTCCGGCATAAGGACTGATGCTGGCAAAATCTGAGGAAATCAATGAAGCGGTTTTAGCAAAATCTACATTAATCCCTGCTTCTGGCAATACATATACACTGCTATTGATTTCAAATAATTTGCTGGCCCCTACATTCAGCTTAGGCATTGTAAGTTCCAGTTTGTCTTTAGGTGCCGGGTTGAATTCTTCTCCGTTAACAACGGTTGAGAGCTCTTTCTGATTGATGCTCCAGAAGTTTACGGTAGTCGTAATATCTCTTACCATACCTCCAAACTTCCATCCGTTATCTGCTTTATAAATAGCACCTACATCAAAACCAAAACCATAACCACTTGCAAATTTACCTACATTTCTGTAAACAATTTTAGCATTTACCCCTACATCCAATTTTGGATTTCCTCCGGGCCTGAACGCATAAGAAAGGATGGCAGCATAATCGGATTGAGAGAATTTAGTGATTTTATCATAATCAATGTTTCCTTCAGAGTCAATCATCTGGGTAGTATTCAAAATGTTATCTACACCTAGTCTTACCACTGAAACACCAAAAACACCTTCTTCAAGTACTTTTGCATACGCCAGATAGTCGTATTTTGCGATAGACTCAAAGTATTCTGCGTGCATGGCTGCACCCTGCCAGTCTCTTTCAATGGACATCAAACCTGCAGGGTTCCACATAGGAGAATATACATCATCCTGATTGGTAATTACTGCCCCACCCATTGCAAGACCTCTTGCTCCGGCTCCGATATTTAAGAATTCATTGGAATATTTCCTGATAATCTGAGATTGAGACAGCCCAAACAGCAGTGAAAATGCAAGTAAAAGATATTTTTTCATCATATAAATTTGATGCTTAGTTTAAGTTTTTAGTTTTTCTGGCTTTAATTAATCCATTAACAATGATAGCCAGTATCATAACTCCTGAAGCAATATAAAATATAGGGCTCATATGTTCTGATTCCCCAAAGATAAAAAAAGCTAGTATAATTCCGTAGACAGGTTCTAAATTAACTGTTAAAATTAAAGTGAAAGGTGATATATACTTCATTAAATTCACCGATTCTAACATGGGAAAAGCAGTGAAAACACTAGCTAACAAGCATATTAACGCCAAATCCCGGTAGTTTATTTCATTCATCTGAAAAATTTGCCCCGAAAGCAAATAAAATATCATTAAAATGAACCAACCACAGAAAATTTCATAAAAAATAATATTTCCTGAACTCGTTTTACCAAACATTTTACCATTAAAAACAGAAAAAATAGTCCCGAATACAGCACAAAGGATTCCATAAATAATACCTTCTTTAAAATGAAATTCCGTTTTAAAGATCAATAGTATACAGGCAACAATGACTGTTCCCATAATGACTTCAGAAATATCTATTTTTCTTTTAAAAATAATAGGCTCCAGAATTGAGGCAAAAAGGGTAGATAAAGAGAGACAGCTTAATGCAATAGAAACATTGGAAACTTTGATAGAATAAAAAAAGCAATACCAATGAAGAGCCATCGCAAAACCTATTGCTGCCAGCTGAAAAAATATTTTCTTGGAAACTTTTATACTTTCCTTTTTAAAAACTCTGATGAATACGAAAAGAAAAACAGAAGCAAAGAGCATTCTGTAAAATACCAGAATCTGTGCATTGGCATGAATCAATTTTCCCAAAATTGCGGTGAATCCCCACAAAAATACAATTAAGTGTAATCTGAAAAGCGCCAATTTATGCATAACCTATCTCCTTTGAATTTTTAACGTGCAAATTTACAAATACGCTTTTATAAATCTTACAAAAAAATATAAATTTACATTAATAAAAAGATGATAAATAAAGTTTTTGATTGTTTTTCACCTAATACAGAACCTCTTTTATTCATTTAATAAAAAGATCAAAAATTACAGTATGATATTAAGCCCAACTATTGAAATCAAAACAAAGCGTTTAACCTTACGACCTGTTGAAGACTTATACATAGATGATATTTTAGAACATTTTACAAATGAGGTGACCAGATACATGCCTTTTAACCCACAAGGTAACCGACAGGATATCATCAACTTTGTTAATGAATCTAAAAGGACTCTGTCACAAAACACAGATCTTGTGATGGCTGTCCTGGATTCTGATGGTGATTTTACAGGATGTTGTGGTATTCATAATATAACAGAAGAATTTGTTGAACTCGGCCTGTGGTTAAAAAAAAGTTCTCAGGGAAAAGGACTTGGCACTGAGATCATAATAGCCCTCATAGAATTCCTGGAAAAGAATTTCACTTTTAAGTATATCTTATATCCTGTAGATGAAGACAATATAGCCAGCAGAAAAATCCCGGAAAAATTAGGCTTTATTCCTGCTAAGAAATATAAAAAGAACAAGAATCATCTTATCGACCTGAATATTGTAGAATATAGAAAGTATTACTAGCTATCGCACAAACAGCAATAAAAAACCCTGAAAATTTGTTAAACTTTCAGGGCCTTCAAATAATAAACTATTAAAAAAATAAACTAGGAACTTAGAGTATTTTGCAGAGAATATCACCTCTGTTACTCTAGTGTAAAGTTAGAAAAAATAAAAATTATTTAAAAATATTTTTTAGTTAAAAATTTCACAATTTACTAGAAACCAAAGTATTAAACAACTGTTTTACTTCGTATTTATATTCCTCATAAAAATAGTATCTTTAAGCGTAAAAAATTAAAAATTTTATGGACATTGAATTCAATAAACGAGAAGATCAAAACAGATTAAAATTATCTGAAATAAATCGCTTACTCACTGAGATCAAAAAAGGAGGTGGTGAGAAGAGGCTTCAAAAGCTTCGTGATGAAGGAAAAATGACAGCAAGAGAAAGAGTAGATTATCTTCTCGATAAAGATTCAGATTCCATAGAAGTAGGAGCATTTGCAGGATACGAAATGTATAAGGAGCATGGAGGATGCCCTAGCGGAGGAGTTGTAGTGGTTATTGGCTATGTTTCCGGAAGACAATGTATCATTGTTGCCAATGATGCTTCTGTAAAAGCAGGTGCATGGTTTCCTATCACAGGAAAGAAAAACCTGAGAGCACAGGAAATTGCAATGGAAAACAAACTTCCAATTATCTATCTGGTAGATTCCGCAGGTGTTTATCTGCCTATGCAGGATGAGATCTTCCCGGATAAAGAACATTTTGGAAGAATTTTCAGAAATAATGCTAAAATGAGCTCTATGGGAATCATCCAGATCTCTGCCGTAATGGGAAGTTGTGTCGCCGGCGGAGCTTATCTTCCTATTATGAGTGATGAAGCCATGATTGTAGATAAAACAGGCTCTATTTTCCTTGCCGGAAGCTATCTGGTAAAAGCAGCTATAGGAGAAAGTATCGACAATGAAACATTGGGTGGTGCCACCACTCACTGTTCTATTTCAGGAGTGACAGATTATAAAGCCAAGGATGATAAAGATGCTTTGAACAGAATCAAAAACATCATGAAGTCTATCGGAACTACTGAAAAAGCAGGTTTTGACAGAATAGAAAGCTTCCCGCCAAAAGAAAATCCTGAAAATATTTTCGGAATTATGCCAGCTTCGAGAGCTGAGCAATACGACACCTACGAAATTATTAAATGCATTGTAGACAACTCCGAATACGAAGAATACAAACCAGATTATGGCAAAAGTATTATCTGTGCAACAGCCAGAGTTGATGGCTGGTCTGTAGGTATTGTAGCCAATCAGAGAAAGCTTGTTAAGAGCGGTAAAGGAGAAATGCAGTTTGGTGGAGTGATCTATTCAGATTCTGCAGATAAAGCAACCCGATTCATTGCCAATTGCAATCAAAGAAAAATACCTTTAATCTTCTTACAGGATGTTACCGGGTTTATGGTAGGCTCAAAGTCTGAACATGGCGGTATCATTAAAGACGGAGCCAAAATGGTAAACGCTGTTTCCAATTCTGTAGTTCCTAAATTCACTATCATTACAGGGAACTCTTACGGAGCAGGAAATTATGCAATGTGCGGAAAAGCCTATGACCCAAGATTAATTGTTGCATGGCCTTGGGCTGACCTGGCCGTAATGGGAGGAGCACAGGCGGCAAAAGTACTTGCTCAGATTCAGGAATCCACATTAAAGAAACAAGGAAAAGAAATTACTGAAGAAGAACACAACGAAATTCTGGATACAATTTCAAAAAAATATCAGAAACAAACCGAATCTACCTATGCAGCAGCAAGATTATGGACAGATGCTATCATCAACCCTGCAGATACAAGAAAATGGATTTCTATGGGGATTGAAGCGGCTAATCACGCTCCTATTACTGAGAAATTCAATTTAGGAGTTATTCAAGTCTGATCGCAATATATTTATAAAATAAACACGGCTATTTCAATTTGAGATAGCCGTGTTTTTATTTATGTTTATATTTTTACAATATACCCCAAAATTATGTATAAGGAACACTAGTTATGATACATACATACTATATCAACAGAAAAAATAGTTATCTAAAGAGCTTATAAAAATTCTAGGAGCCTTCTCCCGCTATCCATTCATACTCCTCACGCTAAAGCTCTCCAACCCTGCAACCCTGCAGCTCTCCTACGCAAGCTGCGGGGTAACCATTACTATCGGGGCTAGGGGACGAGACGGATTATGAATGATGCGTTATGA
>NZ_VTRU01000005.1 GCF_008274625.1 Chryseobacterium panacisoli
CGGAAGATTGGAAGTAAAACAAACTGACATCCAGCCGTTTTTAAATCCGCTTTCGGTAAAGAAGATTCCTATGGTTGGCGATGTTACCTTTCAGTTGCTCTCAAGACTGGGTATAAGAACGATACAAACGCTTTCAGAAATGCCTGTCGATGTACTTCAGCAGTTGATCGGTAAAAACGGAAATGAACTTTGGAAAAAAGCACACGGAATTGACGAAACCCCTGTAGTTCCCTACTCTGAACGAAAATCCATCTCTACAGAAGATACTTTTGCCCAGGACAGCATCGATATTCAGGGTATTCAAAGTATACTCTCAGGAATGGTAGAAAAGCTTTGCTATCAGCTACGTGCAGAAAAATGGCTGGTATCGGTAGTGGTGGTAAAACTCCGGTATTCCAATTTTGATACGGAAAATAAGCAATGCAGGATTCCGTACACCTCAGCTGATCATACCCTGCTCAGGTATGTTTTGGAACTCTTTAAAAAAGTATATACCAGGCGTATGAGAATAAGGCTGGTTGGCGTAAAGTTTACCGGATTGGTTCACGGATGCCATCAAATGGATCTCTTTGAAGATACGGAAGAATTGATATCACTGTATCAGACAATGGATAAAATCAAGAACCGGTTTGGAACTTCAAGTGTAGGAAGAGCCTCCGGTTTATTAAAATAATTAAAAGATGTTTCTGAATTGTCATTCTTATCATAGCCTTCGGTATGGAACCATTTCTATTAAAGAACTGGTTGATCAGGCTGTACATTTTAATATAAAAACTCTGGCTCTTACGGATATCAATACCATTACCGGGATCTATGATTTTTATAAGCTTTGCCAGGATCACCATATCAAACCGATCGTCGGAGTGGAAATACGGGTTCAGGATGAACTGTATTATATCTGCCTGGCCAGAAATCAAAAAAGTATCGGAGAGATCAACAGGCTTTTAACGGCCTATAACTGTGATGGCATTGAAATTCCTAAAGCCAATCCTGATTTTACAGATACTTTTGTTATTTACCCACTGGAGAATATTCCTGAACAATTAGCAGATCATGAATTTATAGGCATCAGACAGGACCAATTAAACTTTTTGATGAAGCCCGAATTGAAACCGTTCATCCATAGAATGGTCATTCTCCATCCGGTTACCTTTACCTCCTCTGAAGAATATGAGCTTCATAAAATACTAAGAGCCATTGATCATAATACATTGATCAGCAAGCTTACAGAAGCTGATTACTGTAAAAACAACGAAACGTTTGTGGATAAAAAAAAGCTTCTGGCTCAATTTTACCATGAACCACAGATTATTGAAAATACAAAGTATATTGTCAATAGCTGCTATTTTGATTTTGATTTTTCAACCCCTAAAAATAGAAAGCATTTCACGGATAGCAGGGAAAATGATTTTGAACTTTTAAAGAAGTTATCGTATGAGGGCCTTTCAAAAAGGTATTCCGATGATAACCTACAGGCAAAGGCAAGAGTAGATAAAGAGTTAAGAGTTATTGACCAGCTTAATTTCTGTGCTTACTTCCTGATTACCTGGGATATTATTCAGTACAGCAACCGGATGGGATTTATGCATGTAGGCAGAGGTAGTGGTGCCAATTCCATTGTCAGTTATTGCATCGGAATTACTGATATATGTCCTCTGGAACTGGATCTGTATTTTGAACGGTTTTTAAACCTCAACCGGAAAACACCTCCAGATTTTGACATTGATTGGAGCTGGCAGACCAGGGATATCATCCTGGAATATATTTTTGATAAATATGGTAAAGACCATGTTGCTTTCTGTGGAACCAATGTCGAATTTAAATACCGTTCTATTTTCAGGGAAATAGGAAAAGTATTCGGACTTCCAAAAGATGAACTGGATATATTGGCAACAAAACCCATCCAGGAGCATGATAACAATTCTGTATCCAGACAGGTTCATTACTACGGAAAATTGTTGGAAAAGTTTCCTAACCAGAGAAGCATGCACTCCTGTGGGATTCTTATATCAGAAGAATCCATAACCGATTATTCTGCACTGGAAATGCCTCCCAAAGGTTTTCCGATTGTACAGTTCGATATGTACACCGCCGAAGAAATTGGCCTTGAAAAGTTTGACATTCTTTCACAGAGAGGCTTGGGGACCATTGATGACACGGTAAAACTGGTTAAAGAAAAAAGAGGAATCGATATTGATATCCGGGATACTTCTCTGTCAAAAGATGAATACAAATGCAATGAATTTTTAAGTTCCGGAAAAACTATCGGTTGTTTTTATATTGAGTCTCCTGCCATGAGGGGATTACTCAGAAGGCTGAAATGTGATAACTATAAAGTATTGGTAGCAGCCTCTTCCATTATCCGGCCAGGAGTGGCTCAGAGCGGAATGATGCGGGAATATATTTTCAGGCACAACAATCCCACAAAATTTGAATACTTCCATGAGGTTTTTGAAAAAGAGCTGGGAGAAACCTATGGCATTATGGTATACCAGGAAGATGTTATTAAAATTGCCCTGCACTTTGGTGGATTATCCGCCCCTGATGGTGATGTACTAAGGCGAGCCATGAGCGGTAAAGGACGGTCTTTATCTGCTTTACAGAAAGTAAAGGATAATTTCTTTGAATCATGTAAAAAGTTGGGGCATCCTGAACAGTTATCCATGGAAGTATACCGGCAGATCGAATCTTTTGCAGGTTATTCATTTTGTAAAGCACATTCCGCTTCCTATGCAGTGGAAAGCTATCAGAGCTTATATCTCAAGGTTTACTACCCTATTGAATTCATGGTCTCCGCTATCAATAACGGCGGAGGTTTCTACAGAACTGAAGTCTACATTCATGAAGCTCGGATGTCGGGAGCTGCAGTTTATAATCCTTGTATCAATCTAAGTGAATATCAGACAACGGTTTATGGTTTGGATGTTTATTTGGGATTTATGCATATTGAAAGATTGGAAACAAGGTTAGCACAGCTGATTTCTGAAGAAAGAATTCAGAATGGTGATTATACTTCTTTAGAAAATTTTGTTAAAAGAATTCCTATTGGTATTGAAACATTACAAATTTTAATCTTTATCGGGGCATTCCGCTTTACCAAAAAACAGAAACATGAACTGCTAATCGAATCAAGATTTCTGTTGGGAAATAATAAAGTTCCTTTCAGACATCCGACTTTATTGGAAGAGCCTCAAAAGGATTATAAATTACCTTCTATAGAGAGAAATAAGTTTGAAGATGCTTTTGATGAAATAGAAATATTAGGCTTTCCTGTTTCATTCAGTCCTTTTAACCTTTTACAAACCCGATACAGAAGTAGTGTAATGGCCAAAAACCTTATCAGATATCACAAAAAACAGGTTAAAATGCTTGCTTATCTTATTTCAAGAAAGCATGTTCCCACCAAGAAAGGTACAATGTACTTCGGAACCTGGATTGATGCTGAAGGAGAATATTTTGATACCGCTCATTTTCCCAACTGTCTTGAAGAGTATCCTTTTCAGGGAGGAGGCTGCTATCTCTTATTAGGAACGGTAGAGGTCGATTTTCATTTTCCTACTATTACCATTCATAAAATGGCCAAAATGCCTTTTATTCCGGATCCAAGATATTCCATGGATAAAGAAAAATCATTGGAAGCTCAGCGTAATCTGCATGAAGATATCAGTATGACATGGCGGAAACCATATCCCCAGGAACATGAAATTGGATTGCCAAGGCGGAAAAACACATAAGCTATTATCAATTACTCATGTTAACAACACATTAATAATAATTATTTCTATTTTTTAGGAATATTTTTTTGCAGTTATTTGATAAAATAAATATTATAGCAGATCAAATTCAAAATTGGTAAACTTCACTGTTTTTGAAGACTTATCCTTTAAAAAATTATAAATAGAAATTAAAATAGTAAAAATAACTATTGCAAATACGTTGTATTTTCTTTTTTTAGTTGCCCTATAAAATAAGAAGGAGTCATTCCCGTTTCTTTTTTAAAAATAACCGCAAAAACTTCTCTGGATGTGAAGCCACATTGTTCTGCTAAATAACTGACCTTATATTCTCTATATATAGGGTTTTTATAAAGTTTATTAGTGATATAGCCAATTCTTAAACCATTAATATAATTATTGTAGCTTTTTCCTTTATGCTGTTTTATAATTTCAGATAAATATCTGGGATTTGTATTCAGCTCACTAGCAAGAAATGTAAGGGTAAAGTCTTTTCTTATAAATTTCTGCGAGTTTTCAATTTTATCCAGTTTCAACAGAATATTATTTATAGTATCATTTTTAATAATAAGACCTGATGTTTTTTCATTGGGATAAGTGGTACCTTCATTATTTTCTATGACCAGAACTTCAGTTGATATATTCTTTTCTTCAGCAGATTCTGATTTTTTTAAGTTTTCAATGATCTTCTCATACTTTAGATGTAAGGTATGGTTTCTTTTTTTCCAATAAATCCACCCTCCTGACATTGAAAGCACAAGTAAACCAGCACCCGTTATCATCATTTTATTCATCAGGCTTCGGTTATCATTCTCTTTTTCAGACAAAATATGTTTCACAGGGGTATTGATCGTTTTCTTTTCTGCATTTACAATACTATCATTCAACTTGGTAAATTTCGCCATGTATTCGGAAGATTTTCCTTTGTTTCCCTTCTCTACATAGGATTTGAACATAACTTCATATATATCTCTACGGATATATGGGAAACTGAACTGTTTTTCCATGATAGCAGCTTCCTTAGCGTACTGTATGGCATTGTCATAGTTTTTCTGATCAAAATACAGCCATGCAAATTCATTTAAAACCAATACCTCGGTTTGTATATTTATTGAGTAATTCTTATTTCTGCAAATTTCTAAAGCTTTGGTAAAGTGCTCTTCCGCTTGTTTAAGGTTTCCTTTTGCTACACTTGTCATCCCAAGATTCATATAAGCTCTTGAAATTAAGTAATACTTTCTGTTTAGATTTTTTTTATCGGAGGTCATTTTTAATGCTTCATTTAAACTTTTTTGCTGATAAAAAATTACAGAGTCTATAGGTGTGTTAATATGGGCCATATAGGTCCCCATCCCAGTATAAATAAGAGATTTATAATAAAACCTGGAATCAGAAGATTTAATTTTTTCAGATATTTCTAAAGCTTTATTAAAACTTTTAAAGCTTTCTTCATTGAAACCCAATTCAGTATATGCAGAGGCTCTGAGTCTAAATGTATTTGATAAATTTTCCAGATCTTCCATGCTGTTTGATAGAAGTTCTGCTTCTTTGCTAAGTTCAATTACTTTCTTGAAATTTCCCACATCAAAATACTTTGTCAGTTGAATCATAATACTGCTAAGCATCCCTTTTTTATAATCAATTTTTTTAGCTGAATTATAGCATTCTATTGAAAGCTCAATCGTTTTTTTAGGATTTGTACGACTTAGTTCCTTTAGCGCATTAATTTTTTTATCCAAATCCTTTTCAGATAAAGATTGCGAATAGATATCTATAAAAAAGAAGCACAATATGAAGAAGATAAAATTTTTCATAGTTACTATTTTATAACTTACAAGATAAACATTAATTTAAAAATATTAGTTTAAATTTTGTGCTACATTTTCAGAAGTTATCAGACGACAAAATACAATTGATAAAATCACAAAATTCCGTTTTGATTCATTATAATTTCTGAATAGAAATAAATCGAATACCGTGATTATCTTTGTATAATCTAATGTAAATTAAGTATAAAAAAAGAACAATAGATGTTGGTAAGACAATTGCTGTAATGAGATTATTTTTATATTGATTCTAATCTCAAAATCAACACTTTGGTACAAGTATCGTAACATCGGAAAAAATATATTGATGAAGGGCTTTGAAATTACAATAATTCCTAATTTCCTTTACACTCTATTTACTTCACGCTATTATGTTAATCAAAATATCTATTAAAAATCAATAGAAACTTATTGTGCTTAAGGTTTGTTTTTTATTGTAAAATATAGGAAATCTTGATTATTTTATTATTGGCAAACTGCTCAATCCTAAAAACTATAATTTCTAAAACCATATAGAAATTAAACTATATGTGTTGTTTAAAATATTCAATATTTCAGCAAAAGAATATTATTGTTCAATATTTAGTCTATCATTTGTATTCTTCTCTGTATTAATTATACTTATTCAGCCATTTGTAAAGGGTTGTTTTGGGTATCCGGTATTTACTGATGACCTCTTCCCGGGTCATTTCCCCTTTATTGATTCTATTGATAATAAATTCTATAATTTCTTTTGTATAAATATTTTTACGAAACTGAAGTTCTTGAATCACATCCTTTTTTTTGGTTCCCGCTTGGCTATATCTATTAGCAGCCGGAGGAGCATATAAAACCAAATGCTGAGAATACAATCTGAAAAAATCATATTGTAATAGCTCAGACCATTTGATTAAAATATCTGTACCTACAGTATCTGAACCGTACATTTGCTCAATATTCTTAGCCTCACAATTAAAAAAGCTGCACAGACGTTCTATTTCTATATGATTTTCTTTTACACTGTTTTCAAGTAATTGCCCAATTTTAATTTGTTTTAAATCCATCATAAGTTCATTTGTTTTTATCATTTGTCCATTGATTCTGTTGGTTAAACATTTTATTATTTTATATCTAAAATATATATCACTGGATCTATTAAGGTACAACAATATGACTTTAGGTTAATACAGGAAAAAGAATCTGGTAATAAATTCTGAATACATCACGATAAGTAATTGCAGCCTTTCTTTCAGACTCCATCAATTAATCATATTAACATATATTATTATTTGTCAAAAAAATTAGAATTAGTCCAATGAAAGACTATCCTGTATAGACTTATCATTTAAACTGCTGATAAAGTATGAAGGAGTAATTCCTGTATCTTTTTTGAAAGTAACAGCAAAAACTTCTCTTGACGAAAATCCGCATTCATCAGCTAGATAGCTTATTTTATACTCTCTATAAATAGGATCTTCAATAAGTTTTGTTTTAATATAAGCTATTCTTAGCCCGTTAATATAGTTACTGTAGCTCTTCTTTTTATGCTGCTTTATAATAGCCGAGAGATATCGCGTATTGGTATCAAGATCGCTGGCCAGAGAGCTGAGACTTATGTCTTTTTTTATAAATTTCTGAGATTTTTCGAATTTGGCAAGCTTATCCAAGATAGACCTTGTTGTATAGTCAGGTATATTTATGTTTTTTTCATAGGGAACTTTCAAATGTTCATTTGGTTCTGCCGTACTATTTCCTGGGTCTGCAATATCAGATGGTTTATATAACTTTTTCCATACAACGATACAGATTATAAGAAGAATAATAGCAAGAGTAATCCAGATTACAATATAACCCTGTTTCCTTCCCGTGTTATCTTCTTGTTTTCCGATAATATATTTTTCCCTATTGATATCCGCTACATTTTTCTCTACATTTACAAGGCTGTCATTGAGCTGAATGTAAAGATTCGTATATTTTCTTGCGAGTGCTTTCTTTTTTAATGCTGAATATGTTTTAAATGCAATTTCAAAAATGTCTCTGCGAACATAAGGCATACCTACCTTTTTTTCTTCTCTTTCTGCCTGAGCTGCAAAGTGTGCAGCTTTATCATAGTTTTTCTGGTCATAATATGTCCATGCTAATTCATTGAGTATACTTACTTTAAGGTCTTTATGAATATGATACTTTTCATCCTGACAAATCCCCAACGCTTTTGACAATTTATTGATAGCTTCTTTAATATTTCCTAAAGCTATATTCATCATTCCCAAATTCATATAAGCAACAGCCAAAGTATGGTATTTTTTATCCTGAAAATCTTTATTGTCATCAATACTCATAGCGCTTTCCAGGCATTCATTCTGATAATACATTACTGAATCAATGGGTGCATTCACATGAGAAAAATAGGATACAAATTCTTTATATACAAGAGCTTTCATGTAATTTTTATCATTTTGAGATTCTAGCTTATCTGCAGTCTTAATGGCTTTTTTTAATTCTCGAAAGCTTTCATAATTAGCATTCAGCTCAAGATAAGCAGATGCTTTAAGTCTATGAGAATTAACCAGTATTGTATCATTTTTACCAGCCAATTTTTCAATCTCATCACATTTTTCAATTGCTTTTTTAAAATTTCCAATCTCGCAATATTTATTAATAAGCAAGCTGTTAATTGCAAGTATTCCTTTTTTGTCCCCTCTATTCCTCGCGATCCGATATATATCCGTAGAGAAAGCAATTATTTTATGGGGATTATTATCAGGAAGGTTTTGAATTTTTTTAATTTCTTCTTCAATCTGGGATTCATTTAATGATTTTAAGCTTGTAAAAGAGAGTATACAAAACAAAAAAATCAATTTTTTTTTTTCTATCATTAGCCGTGTTTGTGTTAACAAATTAAATCATAACCTATTGATCTACACAAAAGAACAATGTGAGTTTTTCATAATTCAACTCGTACTTAATAAACGTTAAGTATTTAATAATTAAATAATTAGATATAATATCATTCCTAATAGATGGATTTATTCTTCTTAAGAATATTTTCCAAAAAAAAGAGGACATATTCATAAATCATCTTGTGTTAAATTTTCTATAGCAGAGGTAAACACGTAGGTTTGCAAATCTGTTAATCGCAGGCAGGTTGAACACCGAACTAAAAAACAACATAAAATGAACAAAAAATTATTGACAGCTTTTTCTGTCTCATTATGCATTTCACTTTACGCTCAATCCAACAGTGTAGGTGTCAGCACTTCCACTCCCACCGAAACTTTAGACATTAACGGTACAGAAAGAATAAGAGAGCTTCCGGCAGACGGAACTTCAAATGTTATCTATACTAAACCGGATGGAACAAAATCCGTTAATAAAGACCAGTCTTTCAAAGCTCTTAAAACTCTTGTAGCTGATGCTAATGGTGTACTAGGTTCCGTAAACTGGATGCCTGCACAGCCTTTCAAAGTTATTATCGGAGTCGATGGTTTGGATGCCGTACCAATCACCAGTACAATATCTGCCGTAAACGGGGAGCTAACTACAACACCAGTTTTAGCAACAAAAACCTTTACTCTGTCTAAAAAATCAATGGTTGCATTTTCCTATAACATTTCCGCTTCTGATATACTAAAAGCCAATGGAGGCAATCTTTTGGACGGTACTTCAAAAAAAATGGGTGCTAAACTGATTTTAAACTCAAAGGATATTATCGATTCCGGAATTCCTTTTACCAATAGCGGTAAGAGCTATGCCTTTGGTCTTTTTTACCTGAACGGAAACAGAAGCATTATATTAAACGAAGGTACCTATACTGTTAATCTGGTGGGTTACCTATTTTGCCACACTGATGACTCTAATGGAATAAGGGCAACCTTTGGAGCTACTTCTACAGATCAGTTTGATATTATTGCAATACCTGTTCAATAATTTATCCTTGCTAATCGAAAATTATATTTCTATAGAAAACAAAACACACTATAACATTCATTATTAACATTTTAAAAATCATTTACGATGAAAAAAACATTATTCGCAGGATTATTACTTGCAACATTAGGAACTGCAAACATCAGTGCAAAAGCACACAGTGCTAAAGAGATTGAAACAGCACAATGCTATAGACAAGTATGCACTTTAATTACAGTAAAAGAAGGAAACTGTAATGTTACTTACAAGGTGACAAAAACTTATTTCCTTTGCTTTGTTGTTTGTGAAAACAGAACTGAAGTAAAAAGAGACTGTTCCGGAGGAGGTGAAAATGGCAGATTTACAAAGTAATTTTTAAATAATAATTTTGTATTAGAAAGGAGACTCAAAAGGTCTCCTTTCATGTATAAAAAGGTTATTTATTTAACAATATTTTTTGAATATCAATCTATATTATCTATGACCGGAGCATTTTTTCCATTTTGTGATCGTATTTCTACTCAGTTTAAAATGATTGGCAAGTTGCAACTTATTCAGGTTATTATTTTTCTGATATTCCAATATTTCAAGGATATCATTGCTGCTGTAGGACCTGTACATTTGATTAAAGGTTTCTATTAACTTATCTGCCTGTCCAAAAAATTTTTAAATTCATTTATTCTCTCTGAATATTTATCAGAAAGGATATCGTAATATATCCTTTTAGAACTAAGCATTAATTGTTGTATTTTTTCACCCATTTATATAGTGTTGTTTTAGGTATTCCATAATCATTTATAGCTTCACTACAGGTTTTTTCTCCTTTATTGATCTTTTCAAGGATAAAATCTATCATCTCCTTAGTATAAATATTCTTACGGAATTGGGGTAATTGAGTTTTTATATTTTTATTTTGTTCTTTTTTAAGCAGACTATAAAGTATTAAATGCTGAGAATAAAGTCTGAAGAAATCATATTCCAGTAATTTACTCCAACGCAGCAGCGTATTAGTATCCAAATTCTCTTCGCTATACATACTGATAACCTCTTCTTCAGAACATTTGAGAAAACTACAGATACGAGACATATCTATCCCGCTCTGTGCAACAATTTCTTTAATTAATGCTCCAATATTTATGTTTTTAAAATTCAAATCAAGTGTATTTTAAGTATTGTTATAAATAACATTCTACATCCGAAAATGACCACAGCATCTGATTTTTTCAGAACCGTGGTCAATGCAACTAATATTTTTTGCTATTTTCAACTGTTAAAATCCGGTTACAGATCAATTTGTCTTTTGCTTTCCGCAAGGATGTTAATTGAATTGATAAGGAATTTAAAGTTATCATTAAGCTCCCCGCCTGCCACACCATTGGTTGTTTGCTGTGCATAAAACGGAAAACGGTAATGAGAAATAATTTTAAATTGAACATCCGTATTAGCTGGTATATCTACTCCGCCGGCCAACGTTATTCTTAAAGGAACCCCTTTAATATATCGATTATTGCATGTGATTCCTGAGTGTAACCACGTAGCTCCGTTATCTGTAGAATAAATCACTTCATAGAACACCATAGCCCCACCCTGGTCATAACCATCCACATCACTTCCGTTTTGATAGAGACGATCTTTTTTTCCGGAATAAGATAATGCACCACCATGATTCTCCCAGTCCGCAGTTAATGAACCTGAATTCAGCCATTCTCTGTTGTAATTTGAATTCAATACAGCAGCTGTCGTATATCCGTAATTGGGAGTAGCAACTGATAAAGTACCATTAAGATAAGTAGGGATAACATGTCCGAAAATAAAAGCATGAATGAATACTTTCTGATTAAAATTAACTCTTAGATTAAAATCTGTGTTGGGAACAGTTGCATACCCGGACATTTTGGTGTTTCCATTGGGTACCTCACTACAATTGGTTACTGCACTACCTGAGGCTACCAAAGGAATTGTTTTGCTGCCGCTGTGCATACATCCTGTAAGATTCGTTGTAATGGAATTATATGCAGCATTAGGCCTCCCCCCGAAAGGGGGTAAAATAGTATAAACTCCAGTCTGCAAATCGTTATAATCCGTTACGTTCCACTTTTTGTAAAGTACATCAGATATCGTGGCTTTTGCAATATTAAGCTTCTTTACCTTTCCTTCCGCATCAATAATTAAAGGCCGACTTCCAGGAGTAGGTTCATTCTTAAAGGGAAAATTTGTGATCTTTAAAGGAAGAGCTCCATTTTTAGGGTCAATTTCCAACCCGAAATTTGTAGAGGGATTGCTATTCATCCTACCCAGATCGTTTGACATTAACACCTGAGCACCTAATGTTGAACACACAGCTGATATTAACACAGCCATAGGTATATTGATTTTTTTTAATAGTTTCATTTTAGTGTTTTTTAAAATTAATTAAGGTTTTGCCCATCCTGATAAAGACATCAACATTAATCTAGGCGTCCAGGAATGATTTCCTGAATTAAAATTACTATAAGAATAAGTATTAAGATCTCTGGGAGCATTATTCATCAGTTTATATTTTAGAGTAAGGACATGTTCTCCCGGTGCAGAGACCATAACAGCTCCCGACAGATAAGTTTGCCAATCCAGGGATTTGAATACCTTATCTGTAACAACAATCCCCGTCGCAATGCCATCCAGAAAAACTTCCGCTGTTACAAACTGAAAGTTTCGTATTAAAACAAAATTGCTTGCTGTTAATCTCCCGTCTCTTTCCTGTTCATTGGTATTGGGATCTACTCCTAACGGGATATCCAGAGCAGAAAGGGAATAAACAAAAGGAACATTTTTATTGGGGGTCGCAGTTGTAAATACAATCTTACTTACGTTATCTATATTTATATCCTGAAGAGTTCCATTGATATTTTCTTTATAACTAACCGAAGGAAAATCCTGATAAATTGAAGTGGGAGAACTAAGTAGCTTTGCAGGCCTCTGCACACCAGATGTGCCATAATCTATGCCATTAATACCATTTGAAAACCAAGAAATTGTAGACACCTGCTGGTTAGCAGTTTTAAATCCCTGAGAGGCATAAACATGACCTTCAGTATCTATATAAAGCTGAGCAACAGAGGAACCCGCAGTACGGGGAACATCGTCCAGCTTCAAAATGTTTGTATCAGGTGTATTTTTTTTTACCTCCAGTATTTCCTGAGGATTTGTAACTCCTATCCCTATCTGAGCAAAAGCAGCTGAACCAAGAGAAAGCAATACTATTGAAATATTTTTTTTCATAATTTATTTTTTCATTGTATTTTTATTCATGATATATTCCTAAGCTATAAGACCATGCATGGGTGTCAGCACGCATCACATCCCATCCCATCTCCATATTGGGAGCTCCAGTCCCCAACCAATTCTCATCTGAACAATCCATCCTTTCCATTTGAACAATAGTATAATAGCCAGGATCTACATTTCTGATAACGCCAGATATGAAATAATTCCCAGAATGCACTCTGGGCATAGTAGTATTATATGTTTTAAGTGAAATATAAGGTTCATTAGATGATGCTGTATTTACGAGAGTACCCGTACTTGCATTATAACTGGGACTGCTAAGCTTTACCAGACCTAATGATTTTGCACGACAAGTCTGTAAACCGGTTCTTGACGCTGCCGGAGACTCTCTAATGGCCTCATCTGAAAGTGTACTGGTTACAAATACATCCACAGGAGAATCACCCTCTATTATGAAGATTTCTGACCATTGTCCCTGCCAACTCTGTACAGGAGCACCCCTGCTGTCTGAAAATGAATTTAGATTATTGATTGTTATATTAAAGTTTTCTGAAACACTGGAAATGGTAGCTCCTGAAGTATTCTGATAAGGTAAAATCCATCTCCCGCTATTAGTTTCCAACCCTGTGTTTATTCCCTGTGAACCATAGCCACTATAACCTACCCCATCTGCGTACCACCACCCAAAATGCGGGTTAAGCTTATTCGTGCCTGTAACATTTCCATTGGTAATTGAAGTTTTGGGATCATCATACAAATGATTACCATAAGTTCTGTATCCTAGAGAAAGTTTGGTCGCAATAACTTTAGAATCTTGATTCACTCCAAGAACATTATAAGATTCTCCTTCTGCAAAGGAAACTTCTTCAAGATCATTCAGTTTCATAATATAAGATGCATCAGTTTTGCCGGGACCCCTTATTTCCAACATTACTGTTGGATCCGGTGATGCTGTATTAATACCGACTTGAGCATAATTACAAAGGGAAAAAAAAGTTATCCCTAAAGCATAATAATTTCTTTTCATTAGTGCATAAATTTTAATTTGTGTACGATTTCTTTAAGAAATGTGTCCTAATCCTCGTGAGAGGGCTGGGAAAATAATATTCCCAGCTATATATTAAGACATTTGTGTTTTGTTTCAGAAAATTCAATTATATCTGATTTTCCAGATGAGTGCAATATTAAATAAAAAGATATTCCAATGCTAAAAAGTCTCTTTTCATATCTACTTTCTAACCTACTCACATATACTCTAAAACATTAAACAACTGAATATCAATTAGTTTTAAAAATTATTTATGATATATAAATTCAGATCAGCTTCTGATGGAAGATCAATTTTTTTACGGATTCTATGTTTCTTGTTTTCCACTGCACGGATAGTTGCATTAGTTGCAATGGCAATTTCCTTTGTAGTCAGGTTCAGTTTTAACAAAGCACATATTTCCAGTTCTGATGAAATGAGATTTGGGCAAACTTCTAAAATCTTTTCAAAAAATTCAGGAAATTCAGATTTAAAATAGGTAATAAAAAGTGAGTTTTTACTCATCGCTAACTCATATAATTCATTGGAAGAGCTTATCTTGTCCGTTTTCTTTATAAAATCATTAAGCTTTTCCTTCTCTATATAATATTTTATGATCATTTTTTCTTTCCTATGTATGATATACATCCCAACAAAAGTACAAAAGGATATCTCCATAGCCTTATAAACCCTTATATACCAAAGTTTTACGGGAGAAAGATTTTGATGAAGAGGTGAAAATATAGAATAGTCTGTAATGATATTGATTAAAAAAAATATGATATAAGTGGCTACCAGTATAAAAATAATATACTTATCCTTATCATAATCAAAAAAAAACGCAACTGCTATGGTAAGAGAAATATATGACAAATAATTCATAGCTCCGTTTCCGCTTATTATATCGCAATAAAAAATGATCAATCCCAAAAACCAGAAAAGAAGCATCAAAAGATACCGGTTAAACCTTATCTTATCTGGCCACAATAATGTGCACAACATAAAAAGAGCCATTCCGAAGAATATACCACTATACACTGGCTGATCTAAAAAGAAAAAATTCAGTATGACATTGCAGGAAAGAATAAATACAAGGACAAGAGTATAAATATCAAAATAAAGACTTTTCTCATATTCAATCTCATCAGTGGCCAATTGCCTTTTCTCTTTTATATAATTTAACATAATAATTTATAAAAATCTAAAATAAGATAATTATTCACCAAAATATCGCTCAATTATTTATCGTAATTCAAACTAACGAGAACACACTTACAACACAATAAATACCAACAACTTACACCATATCACTAGTTGTAATGATTTCCGAAAATAACAGGTTTTCTTATCAAGAATCTCAATTTTAATTGAGATTAAAGACTTGTAAATAACTGTATTAAGATAAAGTATAAAATTTTTTGTAAAAAGCAATTTTACTTTTCCTGTTATTATTTTAAGCTTCTGTTATAGATACTTAAAACTTGTTTCGCCCTTCTTTCAATAGTTTTTAATATAAATTTCAATAACATTCTCAGAAATTATACCGTGGGAAGTTTGAAAGCGCTATTCTCATCACAGGTGATCCCTATAACTGAACAAACATATAAATGTCTTTGGCAGGCTTGCACTGGCGCCAGGATTCATCAAAAAATGGATAGATTATCAAGTCGTGAGACATTTTCAAAACAGTGGGTTAACCGGCTATGTAAAAATGTCTCTATCAATAAAAATCCAACGAATAAACAGAATAATCCGAGAAAGAGTCCTTTGTAATATTCTTTTACAGTAAATAAAAAAATAAGTACAGAAAGAATAAGCAAAGTACTCCAAACAATTTTTAGAATAATGTAGATCTTATGGTCGTTTTGAGCTTTACCCAAGGTCATTTTTACTGTTTCTTTTGGGTTATTCCTGTATTGTTCTGTAAGCGTTTTGAGATGTTTTGTTCTGGAATAGGTAATAAAACTTCCATACCCCAGAGAAGCAGCTGTTAGCAGGCAAATAGGAATGAACATCCCCTTTAACAAAGGATTTTCATATTTGAAACCCAATAGCAGGCACAGTACTAAAACAAGTCCTATGCCTACCATTATTTTGCCTTGCAACTCATCTCCTTTTGTCCATATACTGAGTTCTTGCAAAATTTCCATATTATAACCCCATACTTTGTTTTATCATGGCTAAATAACTCTCGTCATTCAGCTGCTTACGGGCTTCTATAATTTTCTCTGCATCCGCCCCTGCAATGTAACGAAGCTGTTTTTTACCATCTGTGGCTGCTTCATAGATTTTCTCAGCTACTACAATAGGCTCCGAATTCTGGCTTCCTGCCTGCTGCATTCCTTTCATTACTTTTTCCAGGAATGGAGCATACTCAGTCTGGGTAGGATCCACATTCATATTCTGCATTACCGTTTCTTCAAAATTCGTATTGATCATTCCTGGCTCAATCATTTTCACCTGGATACCAATGGCTTCCAATTCAAACGAAAGAGCTTCACTCAACCCTTCCACTGCAAATTTAGAACCGTGGTACAACGTCCCTAATGGGAAAGAAATTTTACCTCCCATTGAAGAAATATTGATAATCGTCCCCTCACCTTGCTTTCTCATGATGGGAATGATATTTTTAGCTACCAGCAGGGTCCCAATTACATTGACATCAAACTGCATTCTAATAGCCTGTTCTGGTGTTGCTTCCAGGATACCATAAGAGCCATATCCTGCATTGTTGAGGAGTACATCAATTTTTCCGAACCGTTCAACGGCTTGTTGTAAGGCAGATTGAATCGTATCTTCTTTGGTAACATCCAGTGCTATGACCTGTACATTATCCAGGCTGTTAAGTTCTGTATCCTGTTCCGGATTAGAGCGGACAGTGGCTGCCACATTCCATCCTTTTTGTTGGAAATATTTGGCAGTCATACGTCCGATACCGCTGCCACATCCTGTAATTAAAATTGTTTTTCTCATTGTATGTATTGAGGTGCTAAATTAGAAATCTTTCTTTCTTAAGCCGTCTATCATTGCTATTCCGGCCATTTTTGTTAAGTTTCTCCAGGTAGGTTCCATGGAATAGCTTGCCATATTTTTTGCAAGATGGTCAAATGCTTTCTGGTTGGTACGAAGCATATGCCCAGGAGATACAAATTTGTCGTAAACAATTGATTTTTCAATATTTTCAAAGCCCAGCAGATTTCCGAAATTACCGGAACCGGATACCATTTCTTTACCTTGCTCATTTCCGCCCCAAGTCAGATAAGGGCTTAAAAATACAATTACAGGAATAGTGTTTACAGCTATTCCTCCATATTTCAGATGGGTTACTGCGGTGTCTAATTCATGCTGATAAGCCTTTTTGGTGTCTTCATCTATAAGAAGCATACATCCCAATGAACCCAATAGTTTATCATTACAGAATGCAGTAGCTTTTGGTAAAAAATCTTTGGCATTGGCTGGTATGTCTAATGCAACTTCATCCATAATTTGGCAGAATGCTTCGTTTTGTGTGGCATAGCTGTCCTCTTCACAGTCTGTAATAAGCATAAAACTGGCATGTTTGAATCTGCCGTTTTCAGGTTTTAAGATCTCTGCATTCGGATAGGCTTTTTTGAAACCTTCCTCAGCTTTGTCTGTCCCCGGATAATAGGCCCCGGCAGCCGGAGTATCTTCAGAAAGAGCTTTTCTCAGAGCATTTAAAAATTCATTTCTCTGTTCCCAATGTCTGGAAGTCACCAGAGTTTGCGGGCGGCCACATACAGCACCGCCATTGAGCTTGGCAACGGTAGCAATCTGATTAGCCTGGTGTTCCATTTCTTTTTTTGTCCAGGGTCTGTCGCCGGGAACTATAATACAGGGGTTATTGCCACCACACTCTGCTACCATAGGGGTATTGGTATTGCTCATAATTGCTTTGGCCGTTCCCGTCCCCCCTGTGAAATAGATGGCCGTTAAACCATTAATTGTTGTAAGTTCACGTCCCTGGTCTGCTGAAACAAAGCGTAAGGCTCCAAAATCAATAATAGGCTGGAAAATCTTTTCCCAGATCGCATCAGTTTCTTCGTTCAGATGATGTGGTTTGTGGATAACAGCTTTGTTATCGTAAAAAAGGGCTTTTACCATTTCAAGTGATGAACTGTAATTTCCAGCTCCCAAAATGGCAGTTACCCCGGCTGGCTTTTCTAAAGGATTTACCTGCTTCGGAGTGCCCTTTATACGCAAATGTCCACTTTGTGTTCCACTGAGTACTTTGTCCTTGGCATCCATTGGGAATACATGTACATCATAGGTATCATCATCTACTTTGGTAATATTCAACGGTTTTGGCATTTCACCTTTCGCGATAGATTCGTAAAGCTGGATGCAGGCTGAAACATTTCCTGCCAATGGAACTGCCGTGGCAAATACTGATTCGGCATGCGTGTAAATGTCTTCACCCATGATGGTGTTTTTCATTTTTTGATCAGAGGTGCCCAAATCGTCTGCATACTTTTTCAGATTATTCTGTACTTCTTCCAGTAGATGAAGTTTTTCCACTACTGAAGTTTCTGCCCATTTCTTAGGGTCTAATTGATTAAAAGCTTCTTGCGCTGTCATTTTAAATAAAATTTTTAAATCATTAATAATTAATGATATTCATTTATAAATGAATATTCATTCGGTTTTTATGTTGTTTTTTTTACGTAATAGCTTTCCATATTCTTTCTATATTTTGGTCTATCATATGTTCTGTAACTTCCACATTATCTTTAAGCTGTACCTGAACCAGTGCAATCACAGCATTATAAATAAATCGGATAAGCAACACAATATTAATAGGCTGAAATGATCCGTTCTCAAGTCCCTCAGCCATAAGGTCTACAGACTGCTGATAATATGTTCTTCCCAATTCTGTAATTTCTTTTGATATATATGGCGAATAATTAAGTGTATTCACAACGAAAAAATGGGCAGGATTGTTTACATAGTAATGGTGCACTTTTCGGCCTAAAATAAAAAAACGATCCTTGTAAGAAGCTTTCATTTCTGAGTCAGAAAGATCAATCGCTTTACCAAATGCTTCTTGAATATGCAAAAATAACCCTTCAACCAATTCATCCTTACTTTTAAAATGCAAGTACATTGTTCCTACGGCAACTCCCGACTCTTTTGAAAGTTGCGCCATTGAAGTCTGTTGCAGACCCTGTTCTGAAAATAACCGTAATGCTGTCTTTACAATCTGAGTTTTTTTATCTAATTTTTCCCCTTGCATAGTTTAGCTAACTGAATGTTCATTCATGAACAAATATAACAATATTGCTTGAAGACTCAAAGATATTTACTTTTTTTATTGTAACTATTACTCTATTGATATTTAACCTTATAGTTTATTCATCTTTTTATACATGAATTAGATGGAGTTGCTACTTTTGTTAGGGCCTGATTCTTATATTCTTAATTTTAATGCTATGAAAAAAACTAAAAAAAATAGTTTAAAGTTTAAGAACCTTGTTTTATTGCTACAAACAGCCGCCTTCCATTATTCCTGCATTGAGTTCATCACCCGTCTTCCAAATTCAGCATAATGCACAAAGTCAATTTATCAAATCCGCAGATAAACCCCTTCCTTATTTTCGACATACAAATTTATTTTCCTTCCTTAGGTAAAGCAAACTCTGCATTATATTGATAAAATCATAGAAAGATCCGGTCAACCAACTTCGATGCCATGAAGGTTATCGGCATTGGAACCGTTGTATGGAATTGGTAATAATAATATTTTTTTCATTTGTATGTGTGTGTGTTGTATAATGGAAATTTTCTTAACTATCTTATTGAAAAATGTCAAATAAGGTTTATACAATATTACAGATATATTAATTTCAATAACAACAATTTGTATTAACAAATATGGAATTCATGTATAAAGTTCAAAAGATTTATTTTTTTGTTTAAGTGGCGTATTTTACAAATGAATAATATTGATAATCAGACTATTTTACATTATTTATAAGTTATCAAATTTGGAAATACTTAATTATAAATATCATAAAAAATGAACCCAAGGTTATAAACATATATATTTGCATCGAAAATAATGAAAAATTTTTGTGATACTTTTAAGTTTCCACTCACAAAAAAGTATCAAAACTAATTAAATAAAATTTTAGAGCTTATAATTTCTCTTCCTCAATCTCTCAAAAAAGAAATCTTTAAATAATCATCCTCTATAACTATAAAAACACAACAATGAAAAAACTATTATTATTTTCATTTTGTCTGATTTTTTTTGCCTGCAAACAGCAAACCTCAGAAGCAAAAAAAAAAGAAATCGACAAGATGATCATCCTGGCCACAAAACTTTCTTCACCAGCCAACCCGGCAATGGATTTGGATAAGGGAATAGCCCTTTATACAGAAGCTGAAAAAAGATCAGAAGCCATAGGATATAAAGAGGGATTGATGTCCAGTTGTAAATATCTGATGAAAAAGCTTATTGATGGCAATGGAGATAATGAAAAATCTCTTACCTACGGAGAAAAAACAGAAAAACTGGCTCAGGAACTTAATGATGATGAGGCTCTTGCAGAGGTTCATGAATTTAGGGGTTCAGCTTACCGGAATTTAGGGCTGAATAGCGAAGCTTATAATGAATTTCAAATAGCGCTTTCCTATTACAAAAAAAATAATCAGCATCTCAGATCATCAAGTACTTATTTAAAGTTAGCAAGTTATGCCGAGGCCACCAAAGCCCCGCAGGATACAATTTTGTCTTACTTCAAGAAGAGTTTATACGAAATAGAGCGGCTACCTGATAATGATAAAAATATTCTTAGTATGGATGAAAAATATTATATGCTTTCTTTTATTCATATCCAGATAGGTATGTTTTATACCGGCATTTATAAACCACAGCAGCCTGAATTGGCAGAAAAATACCTTCTGGAAGCTTTACATATTCTGGAAACTAAAAAAATTAAAACATTACCCAGCAAAATAATTCTCCTAAATGCATTAGGAAGCTTTTATGAGTATACACAACAGCCCCAAAAAGCAATCCCCTATTCCACTGAGGTATTGAAGCTGGAAAAGAAAAGTAAGCATGTCAATGAAAGACTAACTGCCTATATGGTACTGGCTAACTCCTATGAAGCCCTTAAGAGTAAAGATTCTACTTTACGATATACCCAGCTGTATTCAGACCTTTCCGACAGTATCTCGGTCACTCAGAAAAAAATAACAGATAACACTCTCAAAGATATCAGTACACAAAAGGACATTTCTTACAATAACAGCATTTTCAAAATTCTTACCAGCTCCATACTAGCAATTTTTGCGGTTATTTTTATCGGGGTATTATATCTGAGGCAAAAAAACAGAAAGATCAGGAAGAATTATGAAAAGCTGGTTGAAAAGCTCAATGTAAATACATCAAATACTGAGAACACTAGTAAAGTAGAGAAAAAAGCATCTACATTTACGCCTATTTCAGACGAAACTCTGGCTTCAATACTTTCCAAACTGAATAAGTTTGAAAGTTCTGACAAATACTTGAAAAAAAATATAAACCTCAGCTCCCTCGCCCATTCATTGAATACCAATCAGAGATACCTTACCGAAATCATCAAAACTCAAAAAGGGAAATCATTCAGTAATTATATTAACGGATTGAAAATTGAATATATAACCCAAAAACTGTATGATGATCCTCAGTACCTGGAATATAAAATAAGCTATCTTGCAGAAGAATGCGGTTTTGCATCCCACCAGGTATTTATAACAGTATTCAAGAAAGAAACCGGGGTCACTCCTTCCTATTTTATAGAAAATCTAAAAAAGAACAGACAAACTCAATTATAAAATTCAGAAAGCAGTATTCATAAAACTTAAATTCTCATTTACAATGAGTTTTTGACAGTTAAAATAAAACCAGAGCCGAAAATTTCGGTTCTGGTTTTATTGATGTTTTTATTTTTTGTGGTTTTTAAGACTTGTTTGTGTTTATTTTGAATGATAAGGAAATAATAGAACGAACACAGATGAAAAATCTTAAATCATCTTATCTTATTGATTCATATTAAATATCTTCTTCCACTTCGTTACTGAATTTCTGCTCAGCATAAAGTAATTTGCCAGTTCTGTATTATTTAGATTATTTTTAATTTGATAATCTAAGATTTCCCGGATTGTAGATGTGTCATAAGAACGATGCTTTTGATTGAAGATATTTTTTTCCTTGTTTTCTTTTTCAAATAGTAGTTTATTTAATTTTATAATATCGAACGTTGATAACTTTTCTTTTCCTAAAATGTTTTGGCATAATTCTTTTTTGTGAGGAAATTGTTCGGTAATGATATCAGTGAAGATCATTTTGTAATCAGGGCTTGTTTCTTCCATATTTTATTAATTGTGTTTTTCAAACTAGGTTGTGGTAATTATTTTTCTCCTAATTCTTAATATTTAATGAACCATTCATAGAGGGTTATCTTATGAATTCTATATTTCGTTATGATCTGTTGTTTCATTTTTCTACAGTTTTATTACTAATTCTAATATAAAATCAAAAATTTTTGTGTGTATTTTTTCTAAAAAACAAACAGAGAAGCTGTATTTTATTTTTTACTTTCAGCATTAATCGATGATGATAATAAAAAGAGAATATAATCTGAAAAATCATAGTCCAAGAATTTCGACTACTTCATAAGAACATCTGCAAACACAGCTTTTATCTCTTTTTACCCGTTCTCCCCATTTTTTCTATTGGTCATCCTATGTGAATCTCTTGTCAGGTCTATCATTTAAAATATTTTTTAGTTTTTTGGTGTTTAAGAATAGTATAAGTTCTCGTAACATTTATTCTATAAAAAACAGGTATTGATACTTTGGATCGATAACCGGATTTACCATTATTTCTAAAAGTTCTTTTTTACTTTCTCCAACAATCCTGTCATATTTTTTCCATGACATAAAGCTTCGGCCAAAGCAGAGTTGTAGATAAATATTCCCTATCCAAACTACCTGGCCGAAGATGGTATCAATTAAAGTCTATGGTTTCCAAAATGTCCATACTTTGCCATTATAAACCGCCAATTGTTTTTTAACAGTATCATAGGCCATCATTCCCGCGCTTGGGTTGATAATATTCAGATGAGGGCTGGCAACTTTGGGAAGTATCATTGCCTTATCTGCATCACCAAGCACAAGAATCCCCTGTAGAGCATCATTTGCACTTGCAGTGGAGTAAATAGTTACTTTAGCGCCCGGCTGCTCTATTTTTTCACTACCCTGAATGCTTAAATCAGCTGTTCCTGTGGGATCAACACTTAAATCAAACCAGGTATTGGTATCCTTTAGGTATTTAATTTTAAAATCAGAAGCATCATAAATTATTGTCCCGTTTTCTGTAATCCCGTTTTTGGAGGTAACATAAGGAAGAATTATTCCCTTGTTCTCCGTATCACCAAATTCCAGAGAAACAGAACCATTCGTTACGTTCGGTTTATCTATAGCGACCTGTGACTTTGCGGCTATCGCAGCGAATAGAATGATTGTTGTTGTTATTTTTTTCATTGTTACTTTATAGTTACACAATTAGTTTTTCAGCAATCTCATCGACAGCATATTAATTCCGGCCATACTCTTCAGTTCCTTATCATCAGCAGTAGTCCCGATACTTAATATATCACCTTTTTTTAGCTCTTTTTGAAAAGACAGAACTCCTGTAGGAGGTGAAGGAACTTCATAGCCTTTCATCACTTCCGTACCGTTGATATATACAACATATTCTTCTTTTTGCTCAAAATTGTCATTTTCGCGCATATTGCCAGAAAAAGAAATCTGATATAATCCGCTTTCCCCGACTACTATTCCTTTATCATTAAGGGAAGCTCTTTTGTTATCAGTACGTTGCAATGAGGCCCCTGAAAGTCTCATCATTTTTGTTCCGGGATGAAAGCCCGTTCCTTCAAAATTTAAAACGCTGTTCGTTAAAGGACTTTTTTCCTGTGCAGAGATAACCGAAAGGCTCCCTGCTAAAAATGTCACTATTAAAAATATGACATATTGATGTGTGTATTTCATTTTTTGTTTTTTTAACAGTTAAAATCCATTCCGGAATGGCAATCCAACTTCTGGGTTCCGGAATGAATATTTATTATTAATTAATCAGGACATGTCTGTGTGTTCATACATTGCCAGCTGAATGTAGTTCCACCATCTGTTGAGGTATACACCTTCAGGCATTTATTTGTTGTATCATACACCATCATTCCTTCTACGAAATTAGCAGCAGGAATTCCCACAGGATTATCTGAAGCATCAAAAGCCAATCGGTTAGGTACAAAACCTTTGGTTTTAGCTTCCAATACAAGCCATGCTCCGCTACGTATTGCAGGCCAGTTATCAGCTTGTGCCATTGATCTGTCTAACGAAGTGATTCCTACCTTGCTAATTAATGTTGCTCCACCAGTCGTAGCACCTGGTTTATAGCATGGTACTCCTGTACAATCATTTATAATAACATCTACCGAAGGTGAGGTTGTACTTCCATTATCATCTGTAATCACTACGTAGTAATAATTTGTTACCGGAACAGAAGATGCTGGCGGTGTATAACTTGCAGATGTAGCCCCAGCTATTATTGTTCCTCCAGTATTGGTGTTTGTTGTGTTACTGTACCATTGATAATTCAATGTTCCTGTTCCTGTTGCAGAAACTGCAATCGCTGCAGGTGTTGTATTTGTACATACCGTTTGGTCATCAGGAGTAAGTTGCTTAATAACAGGCGGCTGCGGCGTAATACTTGCCGAACACATTGCTATTAAGGTACCATTGGCACCGCCTCCACCATTGATCGTTAATGTTGTAAAAGCATTTGGCGCACTGATTTTGAAAACACCACCACCTCCAGTACCTGCAGGCGAACCCTGACCAGAGATTATTTTATTTCCATTAATTGTTGAATAACAAGAATTATTAGAGAAGAGAGATACTGCTCCCCCATTGGAATTGAAAATAAAATCTTCATTATAGGTATTTCCTGAACCTGATAATAGAATTACCAAATCATTAACGGGCTTATCAAAGGTAAAGGTAACAGACCATGCAGAAGCTGGCGTAGCAGTAGTCTGCGAGTTATTACCCACCCATAATGATCCCGGGCTAATAGTATCTCCGCTACAACTTCCGTAAGCAGGAGTATAATAAGTCACATTACCTGAAGATGAAGAAGTTACCTGAATCCCATTAACTGTTATTGTTCCATTAGCAGGTATATTGGCAGTACCTGAACATGCAATTGGAGAAGTAACATGAAGTCTGTAATCTTCAATCTCTCCACGATACGCATTGGCTGCATAAGCTCCTGTAGTCTGGCCGTCGCCAACAGCTCTTTCGTCATATAAAGCAGTAACCGTATTATCAGTAAGGGTTCCGTCTGATAATCTCAGGCGCAGATACACATTTGAAGTCACTATATCAGCAGTATTTGCGGCTGTCCATGTAAGCGCAACGGTTCCATTTACAGTATTATTAGGAACTGAAACAGAGGTAGCTTCCTTGCTTTCAAATACTCCGTTATTATTTATATCGATCCAGCCATATAATACTTTTGCTAATCCTATAACGTTCGTTACTTTTACAGGTAAAGAAAATGCTGTTCCTCTTATTACTTCATTTGCACTAGGGTTTACTCCATCTTCGTCCAGTCCATCACCATTCGTTGCGTTGTTATCAGTATCTGCAACTACACTTTGTGCAGAAGGTTCTATGTCCGGAGTTGTTCCTATCTGTAATGCTGCACTTGAAATTTGTCTGGCAGGAATCAAGACTGCACCTGGTTTTTCATAACTCACAGGAACATCACCATAATCTAAATCAGTGGCTACCGGAATAGTATAGTCTTCAATCTCACCATTGTATATTACAGGACTGGCAGCATATTCTCCTGTACTAAGGCCATCAGCAAGTGCACGTTCATCTACTACAAGTCCCGGAGCACCAGTTATAAAATCAGTCAATACACCTTCCGATATACGTAAACGCATATATAGTTGGCTTGGATTTCCAACAATACTAGTGGCAGTTGTTGCCCAGTTCAAAACTATATTTCCTTGACTAACTCCTGCAGGAACTGAAGCCATAGTTGCTTCTGAGGCTTCAAAGCTGCCATTGTTATTAAAATCAATCCAGCCATATAGTGTTTTGGCAGCACTTGTACTATTTGTTGCCGTAACATTTAAGCTATAACCACCGCCAGACACTACAGGTCCCGGTACTGTTCCATCTTCATCGTCTTCCCCATCAGTATCATCTCCTAAAGCATTCCCCGTTTGTATTTGTTTTACCACTTCATAATCTGCCAGATTATTACCAAGATATAATCCCTGACTGGATGCCTGTCTTGCAGGAGCTACCATATTAGTCCGGCTTGTTTCATAAGAAGCATGAGCAGCATCTCCATAATCTAAATCAGTAATTACAGGTAAAAGATAATCTTCCACCTCACCACCATAGGCTATATTATAAAGACCTGTATTAAGCCCATCTCCTATAGAGCGTTCATCCACTAATGCACCTGGTACACCTGTCACAAAATCACTCATAGAAAGATTTTCAGATACACGCAGACGCATATACACCTTCGTGGTACCTGTAGGAATAGTATTGGTACTGGTTCCTGTCCATAAAAGTGTTGCTGTTTGTTGAGATGCAGAAGTTGGTACTGAAACTGAAGCTAACTCAGAAGCTTCAAATCTTCCATTATTATTAATATCAATCCATCCATATAGTGTTTTTGCGACACCTGTATTATTCAGTACACTCACTTTAGAATAGTAATTAATTCCTTTATAAACGGGCATTACTGAAGTAATACCATCTTCATCCGTTCCATCTCCATTGGTTCCGTTATTATCAGCATTAGCTGCCACGGCATTTGGAGCAGATTCAATATCTACTGTGCTACCCAATCTTAAGGTAGAAGAAGAAGCCTGACGTGCGGGCTGGTATACAGGCACTGCGTCTTTGGTATATTCGTACAAATTAGCAGGTACATCACCATAGTCATATAAGTTACTCACTTGAAACTGATAATCTTCAATTTCTCCTTCATCAACACCCTGTCCAAAGCTTCGTGTATCTATCAATACAACATTAGCACTATTGCTATTGGTAAGAGCGGTTCCTGAAAGACGTAGTCTCACATAGGTTTTTCCTGCTGAAATTACAGAAGGTGATGCATTTGTGGAATTCCAGGTTAGAGTAAAGTTACTGGTGGTACCCGCAGTTACTGATGCAGAAACTACTGAAGCTTCATTTCCGTTAAATACGCCATCTCCGTTAAAATCAATCCATGCATACAGATTCTTCGTCCCGGTAACGGTTGTATTAACGGGTACAGTCAGTGTAAACGGAGCACCGCTTGTAATAGTTTGAGGTGTCATCACTCCATCTTCATCTGCACCGTCTCCATTGGTCCCGTTATTATCATCTCCTGAAGCTACCGCATTGTTAATAAGCTCATAGTCTACTGTCGTCCCAATAATAAGTTCAGGGATTATACTGTTGGTATGAGATGCAGGAATTCCATTTTCATAACTGCCGGGTACATCTCCGTAATCTTTTGTGATGATCAGCTGATAATCCTCTATTTCCCCTAGAGAAGCAGAAGTATACAATCCTGTACTAAGCCCATCTGCAATAGCTCTTTCATCCACTACCATTACATTAGTGCCTGTAGTAAGATCTGCTATTGTTAATTCGGCATTGGGCTGTACCAATCTTAATCTCATGTATACTTTTCCGGTGGAAGCTGCAATAGTATTCACCTGAGCCGCTGTGAAGCTGACATTCGCAGATACGGCATTATTGGCAACCGGTGCTGTAGCAAACTCACTTGCTTCAAATCTTCCATTATTATTAAAATCTATCCAGGCATACAGTGTAGCCGCAGCTCCTGTAGTATTATTTACTCCTACAGTATATGTATTTGTAGCATTGGTACGGATACGCAGTTGATCCAGGGAAAGGCCGTCATCAGAAGCTCCATCGCCATTAGGATTATTATTATCCGTTCCGGAAGCAACAGAAGATGGACCTGGTTCCAGCGTGTAAGACATTCCTAAAAACAAAGCATCTGTTGCAGAATTCCTTGCAGGTTTAAAGTTCGCAGGATTTCCCAAACCGTCCTTATCCATTTCATAGCTTTCCGGAGCATCTCCAAAGTCTAGATTTCTGGTTACCATAAAACGATAATCTTCCACTTCTCCATTAACCGGAATCGTATAGATCCCAGTATTAGCACCATCACTTATGGAACGTTCATCCACAGCTGTTGTAACAGTGTTATCTGTACCTGCAGTTTGCGTAAGCCTGATCCTTATATACAGATTATTGATTCCGTCTGGTATTGTATTCGTCTGTGTTCCTCTAAACCAAAATGTTTTTACAGAATTGCCAACAGCAGCCGACTGATAACCTGTAACAGAACCAGTTGCCAATGTGTAAGAAGCTTCACTGGCTTCAAACTTTCCGTTATTGTTAAAATCTATCCATGCAATAACCGATGATGCAGTCTGAACTGTAACCGGTACTGAAAAACTAAATGGAGCCGCTTTTGTAATAATAGGAAGGGTTCCAGAAAAGCCGTCTTCATCAATACCGTCACCATTGGTTCCATTATTATCATTACCAACTGTTACACTCTGTACAGCATCCTCGCTATCTATAACAGAGCCAATCTTATACTGAGGAGTAGCAATCTGTCTTGCAGGGTTTGAAACACCTGCATTATTGATCTCATACGAAGCAGGAACATCCCCGAAATCATATAAATCCACAGGCAGCTGATAGTCTTCCACTTCTCCAAAAGCAGTAATAAGAGCATTAGCAGCATTATTACTGGCCGTAGCTCCATTTCCTATACTTCTTTCATCAATGACAGCACTATTACTCCCTGAATTAAAGTCAAGAAGTGACAAATTGGAAAGTCTCAGCCTTGCGTATACTTTGGAAGTTCCTGCTGGAATCAAAGCTGTTTGAGCCGCTGTCCATGTTAGTGTGGCATTTGTAGCACCCGTTACAGCTATGGTAGCAGTTGTAAATTCTCCTATCTGGAATCGTCCGTCTGCGTTGATATCCAACCATCCATATACGTATTTGGTTCCTGTCAGGGTTCCCGGAACATTCACAGGAACAGTGATACTGTAAGCCACATTACGGCTTACACTCGTTAACGATGTAATACCATCTTCATCTGCTCCGTCTCCATTGGTTCCATTATTATCAGCTCCTGCAGCAACACTGTTTGGAGAAATTTCTGTATCCAGAAGAGTTCCCATAGTAAATCCTGAAAGCGGAGCATGCAATGCCGGCAAAGGATTTCCATCCTTATCATTCTCAAAGGCAGCAGGTACATCTCCGTAGTCGAACGCATTGGTTACTTCTATCTGGTAGTCTTCCACTTCTCCTCCGGCTACTATACCGTTGTCCGCTGCATTACCTGTGGAAACAGCACCGTTTCCAATACTTCTCTCATCAATAACAGCACCCCCACTCGCCGCTGTGGTAAAATCCTGCAATATTCTGTCGGAAATTCTAAGCCTCATATAAAGCTTAGTGGTTCCAGCTGCAATGGTAGAGGTTTGTGCCGGAAGCCAGGTAAGAACCTGGGTACTGCTTCCTGTAGTACTGAAAGCAACCGTTGCAAATTCTCCGGCTTCAAATCTTCCATTGTTGTTAAAGTCAATCCATCCGTATACATATTTTGTCCCGGAGGGATTATTAACCGGTACGTTTAAAGTATAAGATATTCCTTTCCTGATCTGGTTGGATGCAATATTGATGGCATCCTCATCGGCTCCATCTCCGTTGGCTCCATTGTTATCTGCCCCTGAGGAAACACTGTTAGGAGCAAGCTCAGAATCCGGAAACATACTTCCTAATGAAAAATTGGGACCAAGGGAATGTGCCGCAGGAGCATAAACTCCGTCCTTGGTGAAATCATAAGAGGAAGGAACATCACCATAATCATAAATAGCTGAAGTAACACTTGCCCATATTGTACCTACTGTGATCCCATCAACTTCAAGGGTCGGAGCATTAGCCGCTGTTCCCTGCATTAGCGCAATATATGAAACTGAAGTCATATCCGCAGCAGTCCCGGTGTGAGAGACATCCGCTGTGAAAGGTTCAGTTCCTGAGGGGGGATCTACATATAGTTTAACCATATCATTGGCTGCTCCTGCAATCTGTTCGTACTTCAGAACCACCCTGATGTTACTATTGAAGGATCTTATGGCTGATTCATAAACAACAGTTCCTGGGGATCTCATCACTCCAAAACTGAACCCTGTACCATTTGCCCGGATATATAACCGGGCAATATCATTCAGGGAGATCACGTAATCTCCCGCAGCCTGTGCAGCAGATACATTCACCACAGCACTGGCATATACCGCCGGTGTTGTTGCATTGAGGGCTGTTGATGTAAAGCTATGGTATACATCCTGTCCGCTGCTTGCCAAAAATACTTTATTCCCAAAACCATTGGCAATAGTACCTGTCTTCGAAAGGTTTCCATTAGACACAGCTATGGCAGGGGCTCCTGCTGCAAGCTGTAACCAATTGGCATTCGTAAGCAATGTACCGGAAGCATAATTGAAACTCTCTGTCAGCAGATTCTGAGACTTTACAGCAGTCAAACTACTGAAAGCCATCAAAATAATCCATGCCGACCGAAAAGTATATTTTCGGACATCATAATAGGTTGATTTTAATTTCATAGAAAATAAATATTAAATAATTTTTTAGTCTGAATTTCAAACAAAGACAACCAAGAAACAACTCACTAATAATGAATGTTTTACAAGTTGAAATTTAATTCCGTTATTTTGAAGTTTAGACCTGCGTTTTTCAATCATGAGATAACCCAATCAGAAAATGTCTATATATTGATTAATAGACTTCCGTCGTTGAGATATGTGTTTTTCAGGCACTTATTCTTTGTAGACCTGTAGTTGATTTTAGGGACTTTGTGTATGAATGATACCTGTCCGGATGTTGTCGAGAAATTATAGTAGGTAAGTTTTCATCTTTCTGTGTTTTGTATTTTTTAATATGCCTAAAAATTTCTGAAAGGTTTCTTAGAATTCTCAGTAGCGTGATAGGCGAAAACTATGATTATATCAACATATCCAAAATTACATTGAATTCTACAGGAATAATCAGAGGTATTCGAAACAATAATTTTCGGCAAAGGTACATTGAACCCTATCAAAAACATAAATATATACTGAATGATTTCGGAAATAACAAAATAGTAATTTCACCTCAACACACTGATTATGTCACAAATACAATACAAATTCCTTTTGCTTCTTTTACATCAATCAGCTTTTATATAATTACTTTTTCAACCCTTGATTGTAATAAAAAATAACATAGTAAAATTAATTTACAAATGAAATTAATAACTATATAAAACAGATTTATTTAATGATCAGATTTCAGAAAAAGGAAAAAATACTGAAAGCCCATTAAAATATCAATCAACATTTTCCAGATTCTACCCTATTTCCTTTTTCAATCTTATATTATTTGGGTTTTCTTGTGTTAAAATGGCATCATAAAAAGTATTAAATGGATTAATACAATTTAAGATATTCCGAATTTCTTACTCTATTTAATGATTTTTTCTATTTAAAATTTCCTCATCAATATTGACATTTCAAGAAATATTAATATTAATATTCAATTTTTTATGAAATAAAATGCAATTATAACACAATACGATTGTATATTAGTATGAAGACAAAACCAATAATCATCACAATATGAATACTGAAAATTTTAGCACCCTTGAACTGCTTCGAAAACAGTTCAGGTATCCGTTCCCCACCTTAAAAAACCCCAATGCCGAGCAATTACAACAACTCACTGAAAATCAGTGGATCGATGGAGAATATCTCTGGCTGTATGAACAAAACCCCGATCTTCGAAAAAAGTACAAAAAAACCAAAACGGCGCATATTGCGGCGCAATGGTTTCCAACAGCATCACCTGAACGGTTCAAGCCCATCTGCAGACTGATGTTGTGGACCTTGTACAATGATGATCTGTATGAAGAAAGTGAACCTGAAGATATAGGATATGTACACGCCCAATCTATTGCCATACTAAAGGGCGAGATCAATGCTGAGGACTCAGGAATACCTTTAGGCCCTATGTTGGCTTCATTAAGAGCTGAACTGTTGGAGTTTATTCCGCAGGAATCAGTGGCCCGCTTCACCCAAATGATCAGCAGGTATTTTACAGGATTAGAAACCGAATTAAGATACAAGAAAAATAAAGCTTATCCCAGTGTGAGCGAATGCATTGCTTTACGTGAAAATTCTATTTGTTTGTATCCTTTTCTACAGCTTACAGAATTAGAAACAGGAATTGTACTTCCACAAGAGATCCACGAGCATCCCGTGATCATTCGTTTACAAACACTGGCATGCCACCTAGTTACTTTTTTCAATGAAGTACAATCTGTATTGAAAGATGAAGCAACCGACAGTATCTATTACAATATTGTAAAGGTGATTCAGCATGAACGCCAGATGTCCCTAAAGGAGGCCTGTCTTGAGGATTTGCGTCTTCACAACGAAGACCTGAAAGAATTTGTAGAATTACAAACCTCTCTCCCTGATTTTGGAATATGGCAGGATGCAGTGGTCAACTGGGTTCATTATATGAGCATGGTACTTAGTGGATGGAAAAATGTATCTACAAAGCTGGACCGCTACAATGCCATGGAATTTCCAGAAGCAAGCGAGCTAAAGGAAAAGTTGAACCAAGTTCGATAAGACTTTAAGCAAAAATATTTTTTAATCTAAAATACACAATAATGAAACAATTGGACATCCCAGTTTTACAATATTCCTGGGCTTATAAAGTTGCACCTTTTGCAGAATCATTCTATGAAGAACAGAATGACTGGATTGATAGAGACTACCAATTCATGCCTGAAGCAACGAGAATTAAATACAAAAGAAATAATCTGATACAAGCAGCCTCATATATGTTTCCTGCCACCAAAACAATGGAACAGATGAGACCCATTGCAAGATTTATGGTTTGGCTAACACTGTATGAGGATTATTATGAGCTTTGTCCTGTAAAAGAGTTAGCTTCCGTCAGAGATGACATTATGAATGTAATGCTGGGCGATAATCCCAGACCAGGTGACATCGGGCTACTGAGACAGGTTGCATTAAGCAGGGATGAGTTCCGTCCTTACGTTAATGATAATTGGTTTCAACGTTGGGCAGAGTCTTTCCATGACTACACCACTTACGGAATTATGGAGGAAACCCCCTACAAATTAAAACAGGAATTTCCAACATTAAGCCACCTACTCCTCATGCGAGAGTATTCAATCTCTATGTATCCTTATGCTGACCCGGTTGAACCATCTATGGGCTTTATTGCACCTGATTCTGTTTCAAAACACCCTGTTATTAAACGACTGAAGACACTGATGTCCCGTATTATGGTCATCCAGAATAGCTTTGCGTCCATAGAAAAGAAATTGATAATAAGCCCGGATGTGCTCAATATTATATTTGTGATGAAACATCAATACAAAATTTCATTGGAAGAAGCCTGTATGGAAGCGATGCAGATGCATAATAACTATGTAAGGGAATTTGTGGAATTAAAGGTTAATCTCCCTGAATTTGGTCCTCTTCAAAAGGATGTAGAAAACTTTGTACATCATATGACGTTGATGCTTTCAGGATTGGGTGCTTGGTATCATTTGGGAAAATCACCCTGCTACGAAGTCCCTGGAGAATATCCTAGACCGGAATATGCTCAACAGGGATAATTTCAGAAAAATAAGTCTATAATAATGAAATACTATACCACTGCTGAGTTGAAGGAAAACCGAGAAAAATATATCATAACCTCAGTAATATGATCCGTAATTAATCAAACAATAAGTCTAAAATTAAAGCCCGAAAAACTTGATTATGAAAAACATCATTCACATCCCAAAGCCTGCTTATCCCTGGCCTACAGTATACAGCCCGATTAGTGAAACTTTTTATAAAGAAGAAAGCACTTGGTATGACACTGATTATGGTTTCATGAGCCCGGAATCTATAAAAAGGTACAAAAAACAAAGACTTGTTCAGGTGGGAGCTTTTATGTCCCCCACCACTTCAGACCGGGATATTTTCCGTCCCATTGGCAGATTTGCTGTCTATGTAACTACCTTCGATGATTATGTTGAACTTATGCCGCTGGAAGAGTTAAAAGTTTTCAGAGACCGGATTTTTGAAGTAATGACCAGGGAAGATCCCCACCCTGAAGAAAGAGGGATACTCCGCCAGATGGCAGCAGCAAGAAAGGAATTTATGGACAACGGAATGCCACAGTTCTGGATCGACCGGATTGCCACCAATTTTCATCGTTTCATTACGTATGGTATCATGGAAGAAACTCCTTTTAAATTCAACAAAACCTATCCATCACTTGCCCGCTATCTGATGATCCGTGCCTATTCTATAGGTATGGTAACCTATTGAGACCTGATAGAGCCGGCTACCGGCTTTGCACTTCCTGTTGACATCTATAATCATCCGGTTATTCAGCGTCTGGTAATACTTCTTGCCACTATTATTGCCATTCAGAATGATTACGCGTCGATAAGAAAGGAAATGACTATAGAATCGGAAAGATTCAATATCATGTTTATCTTACAGAATGAACAGAACATATCATTCGAAGAAGCTTGTATTGAAGGATTGAGAATACATGATGAATTTGTAAAAGAAATGGAATCCTTATCTATATGCCTACCTGATTTCAGCCCTTATCAGAAAGAAGTGGAAAATTATGTCTATCACATGAAACTGATGGTAACTGGTTGCAATGCCTGGTATTATGAAGGAGGGACGCAAAGGTACTTCCCGGATGGCTTTGCAGTAACCCCGGACGGGCAAGCCCCAATACCTTTGGATTTTGAGGTAAAACATATCTCCCGGGAATAGAAATGCTATAAGTCTTAGAACAAATAATTAAAACACACCATAATACTATAATTAAGTTTTTAATAATGTAAAATAATAGATATGAAAGAAGAATTAATCCTTCCACAATGCCGTTATCCGTGGCCAACTATTCCCAGCCCAATTGCCAATGCTTTTGACGATGAAGAAAAAGCATGGTACGATAATGACTATACCTTTATTTCTGAAGAGGGAATAAAAAGATGTAAACCTCAGTTTCTATCCAGGGTCGCTACTTATATGAACCCAACATGCGACAGCATGGACCGCATGCGTCCCTGTGCCAGATTAATGATCTATATTACAATATTTGATGATTTTTTTGGAATGACCCCTGCAAATGAATTGAAAATAATGGCAGACCGTGTATATGAAGTGATGATGGGTCAAGATCCACACGAAGATGAAATTGGCATTTTGCGCCAGATGGCACAAGCCAGAAAAGAATGGGAAACATTTATGCCTCGTTTTTGGATAGACCGTGTCTCCATTAACTTTTATGAATTTATCATGTATGGTATGATGGAAGAAATCCCCTTCAAACAAGCTGAAAATAGAACATATCCCTTACTTGCCCACTATCTTAGTTTCCGGAAATATTCTATAGGAATGTGGCCTTACGGAGATCTGATAGATCCTTCAGTTAATTATGCATTACCTGTCCATATTTACAATCATCCTATTATACAGCGTTGCAGAGAACTATTATCTCTGATTATTGTGATCCAGAATGACTTCGCCTCTCTTAAAAAAGAACTTGAAATAGAAAATGAATCTTTAAATATTATTTTTATTCTAAGAAATCAATATAAAATTTCTTATCAGGAAGCCTGTACAGAGGCTATGAAACTACATGACGCATATGCTCAGGAGCTGGATGATTTGCATCAATCTCTTCCAGACTTTGGCTCTTTTCAAGAAGAAGTATATAATCATGTTTATCATATTAAATTGCAAATAAGCGGCTGCGCTGACTGGTATTATAATTCAGGTACAAGCAGATACGAGCATAAGGCATTTATTGTACCTCAGTATGGTAGAGAAGGTGATGATATTATTATTCCACACAGTATTTTTATAAAGGAATAGCAAAAAAATGATTCTCTTATACAATCCGTTAAATTGATAAAGACCTTAAGTTTATACAATTTCAAGCCTCTCTTCCTGATTTTGGTATTTGGCAGGAAGCTGTGGTTAATTGGGTACATTATATGTATATGATACTAAGTGATTGGAAGAATATTTTTACCAAACTTGATCATTATAATACCAAGTTTCCCAACCTTTCAGAATTAAAAGAAACTTTCGGGCACAATCACCTTTGATAACCAAGGAAATACGGTTATTAATAATAGAATAACTAAAAATAAAACCAATTAAAATGGAATCTGAAGTTAAACATTTCGAACAACCTTACGCATTAATTTTTGAATATCCATGGCCAGATTTGGTAAATCCTCATTTTGATCAAATGAAGGAAGATCTAGAAAGCTGGTTGGATACTGACTTTACCTTTTTATCTGCGAAAACCCGTGAAAGTTATAAACGCATGGGCCTACACGGGGCCACCGCCAGGATGCTTGCTATAGCACCAACTTATGAGCATGCAAGTGCCTGTAATCGCTTCATGATCTGGATTACCACTTTTGATGATTATTGCGGATTATGTACTGTTGAAGAGGTAGATAATATACATAAAAGAATAATTGGTATCCTCAAAGGTAATCAGCCACTGCCTGATGCGCATCCTCATGATAAAATAATGGCACAGATCAGGGATGAATATCTTGCAGTTACCTCTCCCGAATGGCTGGAGACATTCACCTTTTTTATGGATCGTTATATAAAATACGGAATGCGTGCCGAAGCTCCTTATAAGACAACAGGAACATTTCCTCCGCGGAACTATTATATGATATTCCGGGAATATAGCATTGCCATGTATGCCTATGAACCCTGGGCTGAACTTGGGCTTGGATTTGTTTTGCCTAAAGAGATTTCTGCTCATCCTGTAATCCAGCGAATTCAGGCATTAACGAGTAGAATAATGAGCTGGCAAAATGATGTGTATTCATTGAAAAAAGAAATTGCCAGAAAAGGAGAGGTGATTAATTTGGTACTTATTATACAGCATGAAGAAAATATCTCATTGGAGGAGGCGACACAAAAAGTAGTATCCATTCATAATGAAGATGTAGCTGAATTTGTTGCTCTGCATGAAAACCTGCCAGATTTTGGTGATTGGAACGACCGGGTATATCAATATGTACTTTATCAGGGAATGATGATTCAAGGATTGAATACATGGTACATAAAGGATACTTTGCGTTATCATTCCAGTGATCAATATGCTGAAAAGGAATATACTCGGCTGAACAAATAGTCTTAAGGAAGTACTAACGGGCAAGACACACTACCTTTGGATTTTGAGATAAAATTGAGATAAAACATATTTCCAAGGAGTAGAAATGCCATAAAATTTCTTGGAACAAATTATTAAAACATGCGATCTACTATAATTTAATTTTTAATAATATAATACGATAACCATGAGAGAAGAATTAATTGTTCCTAAATGCCATTACCCCTGGCCTACAGTGAATAGCCCTATTGCCAATGCTTTTGATGATGAAGAAAAAGACTGGTATGATAATGATTATACTTTTATTTCCGAAGAAGGGATAAGAAGATGTAAACCTCAGTTTCTATCGAGAGTTGCCACTTATATGAATCCTACATGCGACAGCATAGAACGTATGCGTCCCTGTGCCAGAATGATGATCTATATCACCCTTTTTGATGACTATTTCGGGATGACTCCTGCAAAAGAACTGGAAGTCATTGCAGATCGGGTGTATGAAGTAATGATGGGTGAAGATCCGCGTGAAGATGAAATTGGAATTTTGCGCCAAATGGCAGCGGCAAGAAAGGAATGGCTGGCTAATGGCATGCCACAGTTCTGGATAGAGCGTATTTCCATCAATTTTTATGAATTCATCATGTATGGTATCGCAGAAGAAATACCTTTTAAGCAAGCTGAAAACAGAACATATCCTTTGCTTGCTCACTATCTCAGTTTCCGAAGGTATTCAATTGGCATGATGCCCTATGGTGACCTGACAGATCCGGCCATTAATTACGCATTACCCGTTCACGTTTATAATCATCCCATTATGCAGCGTTGCAGGGAACTTCTATGTTTGCTTATTGCCGTTCAGAATGATTTTGTCTCTCTGAAAAAAGAAATTGAAATAGATCATGAATGTCTTAATATTATTTTCGTTCTAAGAAATCAATATAAACTTTCTTACCAGGAAGCCTGTACAGAAGCCATGAGAATACATAATGCCCATGCCCAGGAACTTGATCACCTGCATAATAATCTTCCTGATTTTGGTGAATTTCAAGAAGCGGCATACGATCATGTTTATCATATTAAACTGCATGTTAGTGGCTGTGCCAACTGGTATTATAACTCCGGAACCAGCCGATATGAACATAAAGCATTTATTATTCCACAATATGGTAAAGAGGGTGATGATGCAATTATTCCACACAGCATTTTTGTAAAGGAATAATAAGACACTTCAATCGGTTATACTGTACAGGATTCAGGAAACTGCAGGACCTATTGTAAGTAACGAGGATCTGCAGGCTTTATTCAACATAAATGATCATACACCATGATAACCCGTTTGACAAATTTATTTTTAAAAAATCTATTCATCAAACCAATGAAAACAGAGAGAAAATTAACAATTAATCCCAAGGATTTTTTCCCTCCGGGATACTATCCCTGGGCCGATGGTATTTCAGCCCCTACAGAGCTTATGAAAAAAGCTGCTGATGACTGGTATGATAACGCTTACACTTTTTTGACTGAAGAGGTAAGAGAAAGATACAAACTGCAGATGCTGCATATGGCTGCCGCAAGAATGACTCCTGAAGCATCATCAATTCCCGATGAACATATTATACCCTGCAACCGCTGGATGATCTGGATCGCCGTCTTTGATGACACCTATGGACTTTGTCCTATAAAAGAGTTGGAAAAAATAAGAATACAAATGCTTTCTGTACTACAGGGAAGAAATCCGTCTGTCCATGAGAACGGGCTATTTCACGAGACGGCTATTATGCGGAATGAATTCATGTCTTTTCTTCCCGATGAATGGATACAACGATTTGTAGAGCGAATGAGTACTTATATGAAGTATGGCCTTATAGAGGAATGCCAGTATTCAAGACTCGGGAAAACACCTCCTCCTTACTTGTTTTAATTTCATTCGCACGATATCTACAATAGTATGTATATGTGCACCATTCACAGACTAGCTTTATTTAGAAAAAATTGAGAATCAAACAGCGTAATGCTTTATATCAATACAATCCAAAGCTGAAGAAATATTCCAGCACACTATATAAGTATACAATATACTTACCTACTATTTTTATTGTTGTAATAGATTAAGAATAATAAAAAGGTACCATTGATCACTAATGGTGCCTTTTTTCTAGTTTGTAACAAATATCCATCTTTGTTACAATATATAGTATACTTTGTTATATTTATTGTTTAACTATAGTGAGCACATTATACCCCCCACTTCCTGAAATATCAAACTGACTTATTGTTCCATCAAATCCTACAGAAAGGTCTTAATCTATCTCTCTTATTCAGGTATACGCTTACCATACATGCCGAACCTACAGGTACAGCATTAGGACTGGCTCCAGTATCTGAAGTGTAGCCATTATTTGTTTTTACCCTTTGAGTAATTATCCTTCTAGGGGTTCTAACTTTCCAAATAACCTCCGTTTGGTTATTACCACCCATAGTTACTTTGTTGGATTGTAATGCAAATGTAAAGTTTGCAAAGTACACACCATCTTGCTAGGCAGTAAATTCACCTGTTGCTGGTGTAAAATTAGTCGTTGGAACACCAGAATAATGGTCTAACGCTTGTGCTCAATTACTCAAATAGGATGAACGTTGTTGAATAACCCCTGATTTAGTTTCTATTTCGGAAGGGTGTAACACTTTCAAATACATATGTATCCTGGGCTGTTTTATTGGTATTTCCTATTCCACCGAACCATTGTTTTATCTAAGATTACATTACCTGAATCAGTTTTAATTTCAACAAGACCCATGGGATTTTATATCCCTAATACAATTTGGGAATTAACCTGTGTTACAATGAACAGCAGAGATATGAAAGCGGTTATTACGCTTTTAATTTTATAATTTAGTATAGTCATTGTCACTTTTTACAATTCGCTAATGCTTAAATTACACTTTACAGCATCATCCTTTTTAAGATTAAAAATGGTATTGCAATTACCGCTTATATAATTACTTACTGTGCCAGCCTGAAATGCCGGATAAGAATTGACTATTTTAAATATGGGAATATTATCTGTGCGCTCTTTGCTTTCTATTGCTGTTTCTAAAAATGTATTTTTAGAGATGATAATATTGAAAGAAACCAAATAAAACCCATCCTGTGAGGCTTTAAAAAACACCATTAACAGTATCTAAATCTACAGTTTCCATCCATACGCCAATATAGGTAACAGCATTGCTCTGTATATTTTTTGCAATCACAGCGCCTTAGTCGGCGTTGTAAGCAGCAAGGCAATCCATTGTTCACCATCAGAATAATCCAAAAATTACAATATCAATCGTCCATATAAATTATTAAATGGACTTAGCCATGGTTATATGCTAAAGAATATTTGATCAATTGAAGCATATTTTGTATTTATGAACTGTTTGAAAAAGGGAAAGCCTTCACTCTTTCAATACTCTTGACATCAAGGGTTTTAGTTGGAAAATTTGTTTTAATTCGTACCTAAGTAGGAAAACAACAGTTAAATTTAATTTTTTAATATGTGTTATTGTATCTACATTGTTCCCAATATAATAACATGATGGAATATTTTGTATTTAATTTTCAGAGCTTTAATAATTCCGGATTATCATAATTATTCGGGAAAACAAAAAATATGCAATCCCCTTTTTCTTATTTCACCATAATAAACTGAAATACTAAGCTTTACGAGTAACAGACATGAAAATTTTCTTTTCTCCGGAAACCTGCATACACCACCATTTAAATTCATACCATCTGTAGGTATTGCTATCAATCTGTACCTGTAAATTTGTTGTCTCCACCTCAGCGTTTGCGGTTGTCCAAAATACGATGTTATTATAATCTATCTGAAGATAAGCTCCTGGTAGTAAATTATTATTTAGGGACGTTTCATTTTCATTTCCTACCGTTGCAAAAGACTGATAGCTCACCAGCAGCGGCGAACCAGAGATGTTATAAATTCGGGGATCATAATAGCTGGGATCAGCAGTACCCTGTAAATTCATTTCCAAACCATCAATAGACGGTAAACCCGGAAGATTATTAGCAATAATATAGGTTTTTAAATTAAAAGTGCTTGTCTGGGCAGTCACTGCAGGCACAGTGTAAATCCTTGTTATGGCCTCCCCTACAGGCAATCCGGGGTCAGTACCTGATTTCGGTAATCCATCCAGATAGCCCAAGACACCATTAGCATCAGCTACAACTGTTTTTACGGCGGTGAAAGTTTGATCTTTATTCACGGATTTTGTGCCATCAGGTTTTGTGAAAATAGCGTTAGCCATTTGATGTTTTGGAAGCTCCCTTATTCTTTCAATGCCGTTGACATCAAGAACTTCAGTGGGAATACCTGTGTTGATTCCTACCTGACCCAAAGCCATTGTAGATAGGAAAACAACAATTAAATTTAATTTTTTCATATGTGTTATCGCATCTCGTTGTTCCATCACATAATAGTAAGATAGAATGTTTGTTGTATTTATTAATCGTTTTCAAAGATTTAACAATTCCGGATAATCTTCATTATTCAGGAAAGTAAAAAACATAAAATACTTCACCTTATGCTTTGCTCTAATCGGTGAAAACCTATGCTTTACGAATGACTGATATAAAAATTTTCTTATCGCCGGATACCTCCATACACCACCACTTAAACTCATACCATCTGTAAGTATTGGCATCTATCTGTACCTGAACATTTGTTGTTTCTACTTCTGCAGCAGTAGTACTCCAAAATACGCGATCATCTATATCTACCTGCAGATAATTTCCTGCTGTGACGGTATTATTAAGAGACGTTTCGTTTTGGTTAAACTGTGTAGCAAATGTTTGGTAGCTTACCAACTGGGGGGCTGATGAAACATTGTAAATTCGTGGATCATAATAGGCTGAACTTACACCTTGTAGATTGATTTGCAGTCCGTCAATAATTGGCAATGCCGGAAGATTATTGGCGATGACATATGTGTTTAAATTAAAAGTGTTTACCTGGGCAATTGCAATAGGCACTGTATAAATCCTAGTTATGGCCTCCCCTACAGGCAATCCAGGATCGGTACTTAATTTCGGTAATCCATCCAGATAGCCCAGGACACCATTCGCATCAGCAACAACCGTTTTTACAGCGGTGAAAGTTTGATCCTTAACAGTTGATTTTGTACCGTCCGGTTTTGTGAAAATAGTGTTAGCCATTTGATGCTTTGGAAGCTCCCTTACTCTTTCGATCCCATTAACATCAAGAATTTCAGTGGGAACACTCGTATTGATCCCTACCTGACCAAAAGTTACTGTAGATAGGAAAATAGCAACTAAACTAATCTTTTTCATGATCTTAACTATAAATTGATAAATATTTTTCATCACTGGTCCTCCTTTAGTGGGGAACTCTTTTGTCCATTATGTGTACAAACTCACTTTATATTATTTTAATAAGGAGAATACAATATTAACAACAAACTTTTGCAGACCAAAAAAAAATGCTTCTTACATATACTCTTTATCATACTCAGATATACTCAAAACACATAACTACGTAATTGTCAATAAATTAAATAACTATTCTGATTCATTTAAAATTGATATAACCATACATTTCTAAGTATCTAAGCCTGTATGAAAATGAATATCAGTAAAAGAAGGGCAAAAGTTCAAGAGACAAACAATCATTATATAGTTATATGACTTGAGACAAAGAAAATGATAATGGTCAGTAAAGAACACAAAAGGTCCTGCATCATTTTTACCTGCGGATAGAATCCCTTTTTGCCTAAATTATATAATTGATGGATAATATCTGTACATTCTGTCTAAATTCTAGCAGTAAAAACAGCAATTTTTTATTTAAAAGAACAATAAAAATGTAAAGAAATTCAATCTATATGAGTTTTATCTAAATCATTTAACACAATTTTATAAATGAAGTCATTTAAACTTTTCATTTTTATAGAATTTTTCAGAGCAATTACAATAAAGGCTAAATAATTGAAAGATTTCCAGCTGGGTACCATAGTATCTTTATCTACAAGGTATTCCATTTTAGAAATCGAAAGTGGGTTCAGTCCAGCTCTAAGTATGCATATCTGTTATTTAGTGGTTGAATGAAGTTATTTTTAAAAGAGCTTTCCTTATATTATTTTTCTGTAAGAAATTCATATTACCAATTGTGTTAGAAGCTGTAGTTAATATTTTCTTTGACAAATAGGAAAACAGCTATACACATAAAAAAATTTACATCCTTTATTAAAAAATGAATGTTATATATTCAGAAAAAGACACCATAAAAAAAGACATCCCCCCACCTATACTACTTCAATATACTTACAGAAATACATAGTAAATTATACCCCATTTACAACAATTAAAAAATTCAACATTTACACATTAAATAAAGTAAAACATCAACATATATCAAAAAAAAAACAAATCAATAATACAACATTAACAACATATTACTAATTAATACACAACTCCTACAACATGCTTTCTTAGGATTCAAAAATTCTAAAATAAGCACCAAAGAAAAAATACTTTTTTTCAGAAATTATAACACAATACCCATATAGCTATAGCAGTAAATTTATAATTTCGCAGAGATCTTACCACAGATAATCAACTTTCGATGATGTATTAAAATAAAATTTAATTCCAAATAACAATTCCTCTTTAAAACACAAACAAATGACAAAAATTAATTCACTTATTTTCCAATACTTCCCGGTAGATAAATCAAGAGATATAGTAATCTTTTCTAGATAGAAAAATCAAAATCAGATTAATCATTTACATACTCTGACTTTAAAATTAAGGTCAGGAGTGATAATATATACTCTATGAATACATCAAGGAATATCATTAAAAATTTATTGTTATATAATAATGAAAACCAGATCCTCTATGATCTTAACAGCCTATCGGGAAAAGAAATAGCCGAAAAAATAATAACCGTTGCCACCAGCCTAAGATCTACAGGAAAATTTGGTTGCGGAGATAGGGTGATTCTGATTATGAATGATTCACCGGAATTTATTTATTCATTCTTATCTTTAATATCCATCGGATGCATTCCCGTTCCCCTTAACCCTTTAATTCAGGATTCGGAATTAGAATATATCTTACTGGACTCTAAAGCAACAGGGGTTATTATAGATAATCACCAATATCTTAGGCTTTATCATACTATACATAGCTCATACCACATTATAAATGATTGCATCATAGTAAATAATCCTTCAGTAAAAGAATATGGCTCAATAAATTATTTGCAGAAATTTTTATCTCCTCAAAATTTCCCTGCCGTTTCTTTGGAATTGGAATTTGAATATACAGAAAATAATCCGATTGCTTTCTGGCAATATACTTCCGGAACTACCGGTAATCCAAAGGCAGTACAGCACAGGCACCATACTATGCTTACAAATACAGAGCTATTTGCACAAAAGACATTGGAAATTGCTAAAGAAGACATCATACTATCCGTTTCCAAAATGTTTTTCGGTTACGGATTAGGAAACAGTCTGTTTTTTCCGTTGCTCACAGGAGCTTCTGTGATAATTGACGAAAAATGGTTCACAGTTGATTATCTGAAAAAAAACATAAGGCTTTATAAACCCACCATTTTATTTGGGACCCCAAAAGTATATACGGAAATTCTTCATCAGCACGAGAACTTTTCAAAAAATGAATTCAATAGCATAAGATTATTTATATCCGCAGGTTCTCCCCTTCCTGAATCTATCATCAGAGAATGGGAAGCAGTATTTGACAAAACGATTATCAACGGAATCGGTTCTACAGAAATAGGACATATTTTCATGTGCAACTACCAATTGAAAGAACAAAGTAAAAATTCATCACTAGGTGTTCCCGTTCCCGGCTACCATATAAAAATAAGCAGGATCGACACGCCCGATGAAACAATAGAAAACTACGGAGAGATAGGTGAACTGTGCATTTATCCTCCAAAAAGCACACTCAGTTCATATTGGGGAAAAGAAGAAACCAATAAAATAAAATATAAAGAAGGTTGGTATTTTTCAGGAGACCTGTGTTCTCAAAATGAAGATGGCTCCTACATCTATCACGGCAGAAAAGACGATCTGTTTAAGGTAAATGGGCGCTGGGTAAATCCTATTGAAATAGAAAATTATATATTACAGAACTTCAGGCAGGTAAATGAATGTGCCATCAGCTATTACCTGGATGATGATGATCTTGCCAAGCCAGTATTATATCTGGTGGAAAAAAACAAAACAGCCACTGATGCTCTTTCTGAAGAAATTCAAAAAAAACTGTCAGAAAACTTCCCCTCCTATAAACGTCCTTCCAGAATTTATTTCATAAAAGAATTAACAAGAAATAGCAATGGAAAAGTAATCAGAAAAAGACTGGAAAACAATTTAACATAACACAAATTACTAATATTAAAATATGCAGATAATAGATGCAATAAGCGAAGTTCCCGGAATGAATATCATTGGTATTCGTGGTAAAATGCAGAACGGCTTCAAATGCCAAATTTATGAAACCGAAAAAGAAAAATCCTTATCCGCCTGGGCTTCAAAATTAAGCAGACAGTTATTGGATAAAAATGCTGTTTCGCAAGATGAGCTGGGCATAATTATCAACGCTTCTATTTCGCTATACGATACTACTGCTCTGAGAAATACCTCAGCTCCCGGCGTAGGACATGAAGTACAAAAGCATTTGAATGCAAAAAATGCATTCGTTTTCGAAATGTTTCATAATGACTTAGGAAATATGATTAAAATCGCATCTGATTTTTTATCAAACTCTGAGCATAAATATGCATTGATTATTCAATCAAATAAATTCTCGGATTTCCTTAAGGATGATAAAAACGGATTCTGTATTCCTGATGGGGTAAATGCATTGCTCCTTAAATTAAACAGCAACAAAATAGAATTGGAAAATATCCATATTCTTTCCTCAGAAATATCAAAAGCGGGTTTAAGCTTCAATGCAGGAGATGAAGAAGCCCTGAAAAAAAAGTACATTTTCAGACTGAACTGGAATTACAGTTCATCCTTTGTAAAAGCTATCAACTCTGAATTGAAAAATATATTCTTAAAACTAAAAGAACAACAGACCCCGGTGATCACAGAAAAATGGTTTTCAGAACACCTCTCATCCCATGAAACTGAAAATACACTAGCCATGAATACTATTCCATGGTATTTACAAGAAAACAAACAACTTAAAGAACACCCCCTCACCATAGTATCATATAATCCGTTTCTTGCCCAATATTCGGTTCTAAAAATTACAAATGATGAAATATAACTCCTCCATAAAAAGTATAGCCATAGGACTTCCAGAGACATATTACACCAATGACATGCCTCCGTTTTCCGAAATTCCCAATCTTCCAAAAAACTGGTGGAGAAACTGGGGAATGGAAGGAAGATATATGGTAAACAAAGAAAAAGGAGAATCCTGCTCTCAACTTGCCAGAAAAGCATCTTTGGGAGCCATAGAAAAAGCGGGGCTTTCCGCACAGGACATAGATCTCATCATAGGAACCACATGCACCATTACGGGTTGGTCTGATAAAGAAGATGACAGAATTTTCCCGGGAATTTCAGAATATTTAAAAACAGAGCTGAACTGTAAAAACTCAGCTATGACCATGGAAGTCAACCAGGCATGCATATCATTCCTGGTAGCCCTGCAAATAGCATCTGATTACATAAAAACAGGAATGTACAAAAACGTTCTGATCTGTTCCGCAGAAACATTTACGCAAATTGCAGACTTCTCCTTACCCTCTTCTACCCTTTTTGGAGATGGTGCGGCAGCAATAGTCATGGGAAAATCAGAAAAAGATGGAAAATTGGTTTCTTCCCACTATAAAAGCATTCCCACCTATAATGATATTGCAACATTACAATGGAAAACCCCAGCAGATAAACCAGGAAAAGAATTTATCCGTCCTTACTTTACATTAGGAGAAGATGCCCCCACTCAAATGCAGACATTTGTGCCTCAAAATGTTCCTGAGGTTGTCTTTAAAGCTTTAGAAAAGGCAGACGCATCCCTTGAGGATATACATCATTTTGTCTTTCATCAGCCATCAAAAATGCTTATCAGAATGTGGGCAATGGGAATAGGAATAAAGAAAGAAAAATATACAACCACCGTAGAAAAATACAGTTGCCTGAGCTCTGCCTCAATCCCCATGACCCTTTACTTTGCATTAAAAAACGGGAAAATAAAACCCAATAATACAGTTGTACTTGCCGGAGCAGGAATCGGATGGGGTTTTGGAGCACAGGTATGGAATACAGAAAATATTAACTATTAAAAATTACAATAGAATGGAAAACCAAGAATTATTCAACAAAGTGTATGCTATTTTAGCAGATATTGCAGAATGCGATATTAATATGATTAAACCTGATACAGACCTGTTAAATGAAATAGGAGTTACTTCTCTTATGGGATTGGAAGTTTTGGTTGAGCTGGAAAGAGAATTCGACATCAGCTTAGATGAAGGAATCCTGATCAAAATGAAGACGCCGAAAGATATCGTAGACGTTCTGGAAGAAGAATTGGCCGTTTAAGAATACAAAACACAATCTTTGGGTTTTACCAGCGTGTCGGGCCCAAAGATTTTAATAGATTTTGACTTTTCACCAATATTAATACAGCCATTAATGTTGGTTCATAACAGACATCCGTAATTAAAAATACTCACTTTAAAAAAAGTGAGGGTTATTTCTTTTGGAAAAAATAAAACAAAATAATCTAAATAATGATTGAAAATTTAGAAGTCGATGAATTAGTAATAGGTGCAGGACTTTGTGGCCTTATGTACGGTATTTCTGCAGTTACCGAAGGAAGCTCGGTTGCCATCAGCGAAGCCCATCATAAAGTAGGAGGTTATGCTACCAATTTTTATCGGAACAAAAGAAAATTTGTTTTTGACTGCAGCCAACATAAAGTAAGCGGACTCAAAGAAAATGTTGGAAACCTATGGAATACCCTTAAAAGACTCGAACTACAGTCATTACTGGACGAATTCGAATTGCATGAAGAAATTGGAACAGTAGTGTATAAAAACCAATTCATCAAACTTCCCTCTGAGCCGGAAGACATAAAAAAAACACTCATTACCCATTTCCCGGATGAATTGGCAGGAATAGAAAAACTATTTCAGGATATAGAATCTCACGGATATCAGCATTATATGTTTTTTAGAAAACTGATGAATGAATATACCATAAACAGGGATATTTTGAGAGAAAGCAGAGGCTTATCAAAAATTACAGCCCGTGATTACTTTCAATCCATTTTCAAAGGACCGGACATTGTAGAAGTACTCAGTCCCATTGCTATTTATTCAGGTTCTATTTCCAATGAAGTCAATGCCTTTTATTTTCTTCATTGCCTTTATGCCATGTTCTATGGCGGCCCTGCATTTATGAAAGGAACCGGACAGCGTATCTCGGATCTGCTGTTAAAAGAATTTGTAGACCGCGGCGGAATTCTTCTGAAGAAAAACCAGGTGCATGAGATGGAAGATATGGGCGACCATATGCTGGTAACCACCCGGAAAAATACAGTAAAGACCAAAAGAGTCATCGCGACCTGCCCTCCCGAAGATGTAGTAAGAATGCTGAAAAAAGATGAAAAGTCTCAGGAATTTAAAGAAGTTCTCGAAAACTTTACTGTTGGATGGGGACATTTTTGTGTATTTGCTGTACTTTCTGTTCCACCCGATGAACTGGGAATTAGCTCACCAGAATACCTTTTGGTCTCCGACACGGGTGATGACTTTACAGAAGAAGATTTTGAGAACGACCGGTATTATGACCTTTTTACCCTGAGTGTCAGCAATTATCACCGGGTAGACCCGGAAGGCGGCTATATTCTCCAGTTTATAGTTCTGGATCATGGAGACCGCTGGTTCCACCTGTCCGAAGAAGAATATAATCAGAGAAAAGATAAAATTCAGGAAAAACTGATCAAAAGAGTTCTTAAAACCTTTCCTCAGATAGAAGACAAGCTGATCTATACAGAATCTTCAACTCCGAAGACCAATTACAAATTTACACTGGCTACCAAAGGTTCGGCTTTCGCCTACAAAATGCTTCCAAAAACCAATTTAGGGCTATTGAGCAACTTCCCAAATGACAAAGTAAAACTGGTAAGCACATGGTCCGGAGGTCCCGGCTATGAAACCGCAATGTGTTTCGGATTTACACAAGGAAAACTATTAAATATGGAAAAAACACAAAATATATGAGCAATCTAAAGAAAAAAACACTAAGCCCAAAGTTTACCCTCTTACTAGAAAAACTGAATAAAGCTTCCGAAAAAAAACAGATGAGCCTCCTTCTGGATCATCCTTGGGACGAACCTGTAGAAAGCGCCTGGCTGAAAAAAAGAGAAAATATTGCGATCTACGGAACACCTTATTATGACCTTGCTACAGAAGAAGAAAGAAGGCTTTTATCCGTCTATGAAACAGGTTCATGGTGGTACACTTTCATCGTATTCGAAAACCTTGTGTCAGAATACTATATGAAAATCGTCAATCATGGCTCCCTTAAAAAATTTCCCGAAGTCGTAAAATACATACATCATTTCTGCAAAGAAGAAATAGTGCATGCAATGGTCTTCAAAAAGGCAATGGCCCATTTTCAGATTACCCCCTTCCCGAGCCCTTTAAACCTTAGAGAAATATACAGCCACAATGCCTCAATGTCCGAATTTCCCCTAAAGGCCATCTACCTTACCATTCTTATTGAATGGCTGGCAGAAAACAATGCAATGGAAGACTGCAACAGCAAGGAAATTTCCCCCTTATCAAGAGCTGTAGCGGTAGAACATCATAAAGAAGAAGCAAGACATATAGAATGGGGCAAAAATATGATCCGTGAGTTTATAGATATGGTTCCTGAATTTTTGAAAGAAGCACAGGAAAGTACAGCTCCAATGCTTAGAAGCATGCTTGATATGTCGGTCTGTAGTATTGTGGTGTATTCCCGCGTTGGCTTTCAGAATCCTGCATTCAGAGATTATAAAAAACTGATTCCTGCCGTGTTGGAAAGTGAAAACCGCCAGAAAATCAATTCCAGAATTATGGCTCCCCTGATGAGATACTTCCTGGAACTTGGAATCTGCGATCCTAATGATGATGAAAACATGAAAGTATGGAGAGACAACAGATTTGAAAAAGATGTGGAAGATGCTGTAGAATATTTCAGAAAAAAATCTGCCGCAACAGAGGATATAGATAATGTAATGAACAAAAACTACGACTAATGAATACTGTCATATCCGGATTTGGTTATGCTCTGCCCTCTGCAACCATAGACAACAAAACAATTGTTGAATGGATGAATACCACGGAAGAATTCATAGAAACCCGTACAGGCGTGCTCACCAGACAACATATTTCTGAAAATGAAAGCACAGGCGTATTAATGGTAGAAGCCTGCAAAAAAGCAATTGAAAAAGCCAATCTCTTACCGGAAGATATCGATATGCTGATTGTAAATACATTGAGTCCTGATTACCATGATCCGTCTCAGGCCTGCCTGATTCAGCCAATGCTTTCTCTGAAAAATACAATTCCCGTATTTGATATCCGGGCGCAGTGTAGTGGGCTTATTTATGGAATGGACATCGCAAGACAATTTATAGCAACCGGAACTCATCAGAATATATTAGTCTGCTGCGGAGAAGCTTTATCAAAAAGAATGGACTATTCTGATGAGGGCAGAAACCTCTCTATATTACTTGGTGACGGCGCCGGAGCTGTTGTGCTAAGTGCTTCAGAAGATCAGAACAAAGGAATTCTGGATGCTGCAATACACGCTGATGGAAGTTATTTTGAACTGCTTTGGACAGAAAGTCCCGGTACATCAGGCAAAACCTTCAGCGGAGATGAGAGCAAATGTTCCTATTTCCGGATGAACGGCAAAGCCATGTTTAAACATGCAGTAGAGAAATTCACTGAAGTAACAGTACAGACATTGAAAAAGCACAATCTTTCCATGGAAGATATAGATGTTATTATTCCCCACCAGCCCAATATGAGAATTTTGGATGCAGTGATAAATAATCTGGGAATTCCAAGAAATAAGGTACAGATCAATGTACATAAATATGGAAATATTGCTTCCGGTTCTTTACCCACCACTTTGAGTGAATATATGGAGAATACTCCTCCGGAAGAAAGAGAAGGAAAGCTGGGACTTATAGTGGGATATGGCTCCGGAGCGACATGGGGAAGTGTTTTATATAAATTCTAATTCATAATACCATGTGGATCAATAAAACAGGAAATATAAACAACTCTTTAGCCATCTTGGGAACAATATCCAACCCGGTTTATCTGGTAAAAGAAAATCAGGAATACATACTGGTAGAAGGAGGATTAACCCGGGATGCCAAAACTCTGCTGGCACAATTGAAAAAACATGTTTCTGATCTGTCATTAGTCAGACACTGGTTTATTACACACTCCCATTATGATCATTGCGGAGCTATAGAATCTCTTTATCCTTATCTGAAGCATGTAAAACTATATGCCTCGGAAAATGCAGTGAAAAACTTCCGTAATGAAAAATATGTAAAAAGGATTCGTCAGCTCAATGCCCTGATCTCAGATAAAGAGATTAAAAAATTTCCGGCGGACTTACAACAGATTCCTTTCATCATTCTGAAAGATAAAGAACAAATAGAAACGGAATCTGGAATCTGGGAAGTAATCTATACTCCGGGCCATAGTCCATGTTCTGTGAGTATTCATTATAAAGAAAAAGACATTTTGTTTGTATCGGATGCCCTAGGGGAAATTATCAATACAAAAAAATGGTTTCCATTGGCTTTTGATCATGTAAGACAATTTATAGACAGCATCAATAGATTGGGAGATTTGTGTGCCGAGACCGTTGCTTTAGGACACAATGGTATCCTTACAAGTGTGGAGGCCCTATCTGCCCCAGTCTGCAGCCTTCTTGGGTGTAACGAATTGATAGAGTTTGTTGCCCTACATAAAGATTATTTATCAGAAGAAGAATTGGTGGATCACGTATGCACAAAATATAAAGTGATGGATCATTCCTTCATTCCGGATAAAGTATACAGAAAAAGTATAGAACTATTAATCTCTCATTTAAAAACAGAATCATTCGTATGAATCAAAATCCAAAATATACAGAATATGACGTTTGCATTGTAGGAGCAGGAATTGCCGGTATTTTCCTGGCCTGGCTGCTTGGTTCACAAGGAAAAAAAATCCTGATTTTAGAAAAAAATGCTAAAGTCAATATGAATGGTGCCGATATTTTAAAGCCTTCCGGAATTAATGTCCTTGAAAAACACGGACTGCTACAGGAACTTATGAATAAGGAATGCAGAGTGAGAGATCAGCTCAGCGTTTTTTATAATGGCATTCAGGTCGATCACATCAATTATAAGGCAGAAAACGAAAGAGGATATTTCATGGTTTGTCCATACAGTGTTTTACTGGAAACGATTTATGATAAAATTCAGGCCATCAAAACCATAGAACTTTTGGTCAATCAATCCGTTTCAAAAATTAATGAAGTGGAAAACGGGGTCTATGTAACCCTTAATTCAGGAGAAGAGATTTTCAGCAATATCCTTATCGGAGCGGACGGAACCAAATCCATTGTAAGAGAATATGCGGGAATAAAATCCCATTTCGACTATTACGATCATGTGATGTATTTCAACAAATACCCTATTACATCAAGTGTAGAAGAGCTCAACCGATTGTATGTAGACAAAAACGGAGGGCTCGCCTATTTCTACCCGATCAACAATACAGAAGCCCGATGTGTTTTAGGATTTAATATGGAAGAAGGGAAAAACCTGAAAGAATCCGGAAACAAAGAAACTTTGATCAACCGACTGAAAACATTTGTTACCCAAAGTGATGACATGTTAAACCAGATCAATTCACTGGACAATTTCCTCACTTTTCCCTTATGCAGAATGCATTCTGAACAATACTTTAAAGGAAGGGTACTCCTTTTGGGAAATGCGGCACATTCCATCCATCCCATTACGGGACAGGGAATGAACCTGGCTATTGAAGATACAGGAGAACTGTTCATCTGGCTTTCAAAGTATTTTGACTGTGAGATTTCTTTGGAAGAAGCACTGGCAGGATATCAGGAGCAGCGTTTTGAACTTAACCGTAAAGTTCTTGCTTATGGTCATCGCCTGGCAGGCAGTTTTGGAAGCGCAGAAGATTTTATGAACAGCCTTAATTCCAAAATACAGACCAGCAGCAGAGACCTTTCCATACTCAATAAGATTTAAAAATAATTATGCAAATAGATTTATCAGACAAACATTTTTTAGTAACAGGAGGCGGAAGAGGAATCGGCAGAGCCATTGTTCAGCAGTTGCTTTCATCGGGAGCATCCGTATCATTTACCTATAATCATGGGAAAGAAACAGCAGAAGCGTTTTTGGACAAACTTTCAGCTGAATTTCCGGGTAAGGCAATGCTTTACCAGGCTGACATAAAAGATGAAGAACAATCAAATTCTTTAATCGCCGAAATTGAAAAATCTGCATTAGGTCCGCTATACGGCTTAGTAAACAATGCAGGAATCACAATGGATGCCCCTTTTTTCAGCATGACCACCGATATGTGGACCAGCGTACTGGAAACCAACCTGAATGGGACCTATTACCTCACAAAAGCAGTGATAAGATCTTTCATCCGAAAGAAAAATTCAAAAATCATCAATATATCATCTGTTTCAGGAGTAAGAGGAGCAGTGGGACAGGCCAATTACGGAGCAACTAAAGCAGCTGTTATCTCTTTAACCAAAACACTGGCTCTGGAATTTGCAAAATTCAACTTACAGGTAAATGCTGTTGCCCCGGGATTTATTGATACCGAAATGGTAGCCAAAATGAATGAACAGGACAAAAAGAAAATAGATCAGATGATCCCCATGAAAAGAATGGGAAAAACGGAAGAAGTTGCTGAGCTGGTAACCTTTCTGTGCTCGGACAAAAGCAGCTATATCACTGGGCAGACATTCATCATCGATGGAGGATTAACTTTATAAAAAACACAAAACAGATGAAAAGAATCGTAATTACAGGGATGGGTGTAGTAAGCCCTTTAGCCTGTGAAAAAGGAACCTTTTGGGAAAAAATCCTGAATGGAGAATCAGGAGTCGGAGACCTTACAAAACTGGAGCCCTCCACCTATAAAGGAGTTACCCGCGCTGCTGAAGTAGACTTGGAAAAAGATTATAAGAATACTGAATTGCTGGAGCATTTTAAGCCTTATGGTAAAGCCGTTACTTATGCTGCCGCCGCAATAGACATGGGTCTGAAAGATGCCGGTTTTGAAAAATTCACTAAAAAAAATAATTACGGAGTTATTCTGGGTACTACAAACGGCAACCAGGATATTGTAGAAAGAATTGTAGATCAGTGGAATCTGGAAATGAAACATGAAGACCTTTCATCTGAAGCTGCAAAAACACTTACTTATTTCAGACCGGTTGAATTAAGTGCCAGTATAGCAAAATATTACAATCTCGGCGGAACAAATATGGTAATTCCTACAGCATGTGCAGCAGGAAATTATGCTATCGGCACCGCCTATTCTATGATTCGTGAAGGCAGATCTTCCCTGATTATTGCAGGAGGAGCTGACCCTTTTACACGGTCCTGCTACACCGTTTTTTACAGATTGGGAGCCATGTCAAAAGACAACTGCAAACCTTTTGATCAGAACAGGAACGGAATGATTGTAGGAGAAGGAGCTGCTGTTTTAGTATTGGAAGAACTGGAACATGCATTAGCAAGAGGAGCTAAAATATATGGCGAAATCAAAGGATACGGCTTAGCCTGTGATGCCTATGATCCTACAGCCCCTGATCCTGAAGGTTCCGGTGCTACCCTGTCTATGAACAATGCAATAAAATCAAGCAATATTGATAGAGAGAACATCACTTATGTAAGCGCCCACGGAACAGGAACAAAAGCCAATGATTCCCATGAGGTAAATGCGATGCGTAATGTTTTCGGAGAAGAAATAGATTCTTTATATGTCAATGGAATCAAATCCATGTTAGGACACTGCATGGGAGCAGCCAGTGCATTGGAAGCAGTAACGGCTACTCTTTCCCTACATCATCAAAAAGTTCCCAGAAACCGCAATACAGAAAAAATTGATGAAGCTTTCAATACTCATTTTCATATCCAGCCATCCTCAGAAATCGAAAATAAAGTAGATCATGTTCTTAGTAATTCTTTCGCTTTTGGCGGAAATATATGCAGCGTAATATTCAGTAAATATGATAGCAAATAACATTTCAAATAACGATATAGTAATTTCCATAATAGGCTTCAATAGTCCATACGGAACGGAGATTGACAATTATTTCTTCCGAAAAGAATCGGAAACGAAAGCTTTAATCATTGAAGATCATGATCCCCAGAAGTTTTTAAAACCAAAAGGACAGAGATTCCTTAACAAAGCGACATTGTTGTACTGTAATGCAGCATTTCATGCCATACATAACAGGAGTTTAAGTTCGATAATCAATGAAGCTCCTGAAAGAATCGGGCTTTATGACGGCACTGAACTTTCCAACCTTGAAGACTGTTTTATCTTTGATTTAACTGCAAAAAATCAAGGCCCGGACCGTGTAAGCCCAATGAAAGCTCCAAGCACCATTGCCAATGCAGCAGCCAGTCAGATGGCCATTCAGGCAGGAATAAAAGGTCCCAATTTCAGTGTATGTGCAGGGATGGCAGGAAGCCTTCAGGCTTTAGATATTGCTTCCCTCCATCTAAAACAAGGAATCACAGACTACGGAGTTATTGCCTCTACAGAAGTCCGAAATGAATATCAGGAGTCTATCCGCAGGGGAAATGAAACCCTGCACAGACCAGTCTCCACCGAACTTGGAATTGCAATGGTTTTAGAACGTAGGGAAACTTTATCTGAAGCAGGCAGAAAACCTTTAGCCACAATAAAAAAGATACATTCTGAAACCCATACAGAGGATCTGCCGACAGAAGCATTTCTATATCAGAATATTTCAGGTATGGCAGCACTATTCAGTTTTGATACCATTATTTTTTCCGGAGGCACTTCGGTAATTGATGAAACTATTTTTGAAGAAGTGTTAAGAAAAAATGGACTGAGCACATCTGTCATTTATCCTGAAAACCTTTTTGGAGATAATGACAACGCCGGAGGTATGCTGGGAATAGCCTATGCTGTTTCGGTATTCGAAGGAAAAAGCATTCACAAAACAGATCAGGAAAACATTCTGGTCCTTTCAGCAGACAAGGCAGGAACTGTAATTCTCACCATAATAGAAAAAACAAAATAAATGGAAGCATTGTTAGAATCCTATCAGATCACTCAAATTTTAAAATACAGACATCCGTTTCTTCTGATAGATAAAGTGACGGGTTATATTCCCGGAAAAGAACTTACTGCTGTAAAAGCCGTCTCTATGGGTGAGCCTTATTTCGCAGGTCATTTTCCCGATTTCCCCATTATGCCCGGAGTTCTTATTACGGAAGCTTTAGCACAGGCTTCATCGCTGATGCTGGCTTTAGATGATCTGGAATGGGAAAAAGGAGGGCCTCTTCCTCCTACAGAAAGACCCATAATAGGGGTTTTAGGAAATGTCCAGATTAATTTTCTAAAGTCGGTATTACCAGGATGCTTGCTGCAGCTGGAGGTAAGTATAGACTGGAGAAAAGGGCCCGCCTGCTCTATTTATGTAAAAGCATCGGCAGAAGGTTCTGTCTGTGCAAAAGGAAAAGTAACCGTAATGTTTATAGATAAAAGTAAATTATCTGTTTAGATGGAATACAAAACACTATTGTTCTGTATTCCTTATGCGGGCGGCTCATCTTCCTCAATGTCTAATGTAGCCAATGTACTGAATACGGAAGATGTGGAGGTACATTATGTAGAACTGCCGGGAAGGGGAATGAGAAGTACGGAACCTTTTCATTCAACATTAGAAGAAACTATAGAAGATATTTCGGATAAAATCAGAAGCAGGCTGATAAGTAAAGACCAACCTTTCATATTGTGGGGACATAGTATGGGAGCTGTTTTAGCCCTTCTTATCTTATTTAATCTACAGAACGATTATACGCCAAAAGGATTGATCGTTTCAGGGATGCGGGCTCCCCTGTTTCAGTCTGCAGAACTGCCGATGCCGAGAGAAAAGCGGAATGCCCTGCTGCTTGATATTCTTCCAACGAAATATGAAAGAAGCAAAAATGCCCCGATTTTTCAGAGAGTACAGCAGAAACGGATAGAGATTATGGAAAAAGATACAGCACTTTTAGAAGAAAATCCTGTTGAAGACTGGCCGTCCATTATCATCGAAACTCCTTTGGCAGTAATCATAGCAGAAAATGATGAGCTGTATAATAATAAAGACTGCTATAAAGATTGGAACTGTCATACGTCCAATACTACAAGCTATTTTCCTGTAGAGGGAGGACATTTTTTTATGTTCCAGTATCCGAAGCAGACCTCTGCCCTGCTAAGTAAAATAATAAATGATTTAATACACTAAATCCATGAAAGAAACTAAGATCTTTTCTTCTCATATAAGTTCAGATTACCCCGAAAACTTTGATATGAAGAGTTTTTATAACTCTCTGAGGCAGAAAGCCACAAGTTCTATTTGGTTTGAAGTTTCTGAAGCTGTAAATAATGACAATCACAGGCTGGTTTTTATTGCGGCAGAATCTATTGCCTCATTACAGTCAAATAATATGAATGAGCTTCAATACAGATCAGGTGAAAAGGCAGAAACAATAGAAACTGACGAGCTCAATTTTTGGGATAAAACAGCTGAATGGCAGAAAAAAACCACCCCTGAAAATATTTCTCATCCGTATAATGGTCTTTTAGGTTTCAGCAGCTATGATTCTATACAGCTTATAGAAAATATTTCTCTGAAAAAATATGCTGACGAAAGAGAAAGCAACCAGTTACCACTCTTTAAATTTTCTCTATACCGATATATTTATGTTTTCAATATCACACTCTCACAAGTTGTCTGCATCAATAACTATTATAATGGAGAAAGCGATGAGATCACGGAAATGAAAGAACAACTGAAATACACCTTAAATACCGGATTAAAAGGATTTTCAGTATCCAACACAGAAGAAAAAGACTGTACAGAGGAAGAATTTTTAGAAAAAGTGAATAAAGCAAAACATCACTGCCAGATAGGAAATGTATTCCAGCTGGTTGTTTCCCGAAGATTTTCCAGAAACTATGCAGGCGATCCGTGGACATTTTTTGTGGAGCTGAAAAACAACAGTGCCCAGTATTATTTCTTCCTGGAAGAAGAAAACTATACAATAGCAGGAGCATCACCAGAGACCCATTTCAGTTCGTCAGATGGTTTGGCAATAGTAAAACCCATTGCAGGAACCTATAAAAAAACAATGTATAAAGAAAAAGATGCATTACTGGAAAAAGAGCTGCTAGCAGACCCTAAAGAAAATGCAGAACACAATATGCTGATTGATTTGGCAAGGAACGACCTCAGCAGATATGCAAAAAATGTACACATCAGTAAACTGAAGACCATAGAACATTATAATAATGTGATCCATATGGTAAGCCAGGTGCAGGGAAAACTAAATACAGAGCTTAATACGATCCGCCTGGTCAAAGAGTTTCTACCCGCAGGAACATTAAGCGGAGCGCCTAAATACAAGGCGGTACAGCTTATTGATGATATAGAAAGCAGCAGGCGTTCATACTATGGAGGATTACTTGGCTGGATAGGATTTAATAATGATATCAATACCTGCATTCTTATAAGAAGTGCTTTATTCGAAAACGGAGTGATGACTTACCGCGCCGGAGCCGGCGTTGTCATATCGTCTGATCCTCAAAAAGAGCTGGAAGAAGTAAACAATAAAATCACCTTAATTCTGAACACGTTAAAAGAATTTACATCATATGCCTTATGAAAAAAATACTGCTAGTAGACAATTATGATTCCTTTACCTACAACCTTAAACAGCTTATTTCCGAATGTGGTAACTATAAGATTGACGTTTACAGGAATGATGCCTTCCAGCTGGAAATAGCACAGGATTATGATGCTGTTGTCCTCTCTCCCGGTCCCGGAATACCGCAGGATGCCGGGCTATGCATTCCTTTGATTGAGACTTATAAGCATTCAAAAAAAATATTGGGTATCTGTTTGGGGCATCAGGCCATAGGAGTCGCTTTTGGAGCTCACCTTATCAATACTTCTCAAGTTTATCACGGAGTCAGTTCCATAATTTCACTTAACAAAAATGAGAAAATCTATACAGAATTGCCTGATTATATTGAAGTCGCAAGATATCACAGCTGGGTGGTGGAAAACCGTAATCTACCTCAAAACCTGGTCATAACATCTACTGATGATCAAGACACAATCATGTCTCTAAGGCATGAAAAATATGATATTACTGGACTGCAATATCATCCTGAGAGTTTTCTTACCCCAACGGGAAAATATATTATGCAAAACTGGCTTAAATCTTAAAAATCAAGGAAAATATTATATGAATATAACCGGGTATATTTTATTGATTATTATTCTGTCAATATCATTTCTGCACATCTATTGGGCATTGGGAGGGACATGGGGTAAGGATTTGGCAGTTCCCACAACAGAAAACGAAATTCCGCTTTTTGAACCGGGTGCTTTCGTTTGTCTTATTACAGGCTTTTGTTTTTTGCTGCCAGCATCTGCAATTGTCTTTCCCAGCAGATTTTCGCTGCCTATTTTATGGATAAACACTTTCCTTTTTTTTATAAGAGCAGTAGGAGATTTTAGATACATCGGTTTTTTTAAGAAAATAAAAAATACTCCATTTTCCCAAAGAGACACCATCATCTACACTCCATTATGCGTGCTGATAAGCTTTTTGACATTATTACTGATTAACACATTTTAAATACTTTTATATGAGAAACAAAAAATTATTCCTTATGCCCTTCATAATGCTGGGCATAGTATCATGTCAAAACGATGCTCTTTATGACCCTATTTCCGAAACAGATCCTGAAGTTTCAGCTTTGTCCCACTACAAAAGGTCCAGTGCTTTAACAGCTACTTTTGGAAATAACATTGATCTGAATAATTTGGCAAACTATTCAGATCAGGAGATTCCTTCGTATATAATTCAAGACAATGCTCCCTTTCTAAACCCGATAACAGATGCAGGAGCCACCTTGGGAAGGGTTTTATTTTATGATAAGAATCTTTCCTCTAACAATACGGTGTCATGTGCCAGTTGCCATAAACAGGAGCTGGCATTCGGAGACAACAGCATTGCAAGCCAAGGGGTGAACGGACAGACAGGAAGACATTCCATGAGACTGGTCAATACAAAATTTTCCCTTGAATCCCGTTTTTTCTGGGATGAAAGAGCTTCCTCTTTAGAAACCCAAACTACAATGCCGATTAAAGATCATATAGAAATGGGATTTAGTGGCAGTAATGGTGACCTTTCAGTGAATGATCTCATTACCAGACTTAAAGGTCTACCTTACTATCAGGAATTATTTACCAAAGCATATGGAAGTTCTGATATTACTGAACGTAAAATGCAGAATGCGTTGGCTCAGTTTGTAAGAAGTATTACCTCCTTTGATTCTAAATATGATCAGGGCAGAGCCAAGTCTTTTTCAGATTTTTCTTCATTCTCGAATTTTACAGCAGAAGAAAATTTAGGCAAAAAGCTTTTCCTTGAGATCCCTGTGCTGAGTTTACTGGTCGGGGGTGATCGTATAGCTGGTGGGCTTGGATGCGCCGGATGCCATGGAGCTCCTGAATTCAGTATAGCTCCTATTTCCAGTAATAACGGAGTCATCAATATAATCAACAGTAACGGGATTGATATTAACGTTACAAAATCTCCTTCCTTACGGGATCTTGTAAACAGCAATGGGGTATCCAACGGACCGATGATGCATTCGGGGCTTATTACCACTTTAGAGGGTGTTGTAGATCATTATAATAAAGTGCCAAAAAGCAGCAAGAATCCTAAGCTGGATATACGTTTGGCACTGGCCAATAACCTGAGAGTCACGGAAAAAGAAAAAAAAGCACTTGTAGCGTTTCTTAAAACCCTTTCCGGAAAAAATATATACACTGATAAAAAATGGTCAAATCCTTTTATTAATCAATAGTACATTTCAAATTTATGCTTAATGAAAAGAAGCCGTCTCACAACTGAGGCGGTTTTTTCTTGTTAAAAAGTAAATAATTTTGTATATTTTATTTTAAATCAATTTTGTTTTCAATGATTTGAAAAAACTTTAAGCTACTGCATTATACAAACAACTATCTTTTCCGCTTTTTCTTCTCTTTACACTATAAAATTCAAGAATCATGATGAATTTTTTACTTGCATATCGAGCTCTTCTATCTGAGTTAAGAATTAATCCATGGTCAACTTTTCTATTTTTAACAGCCATTTTCCATGCGGCTAAACTTGCCTAATCATTACTCATCCCCGAACTTAAACTCCAGCCAATTATTTTTCTGTCGTACAAATCTATATTCCTGTTAGCTATAAAAAAACATCTTTGGTTTGGGAATAAGTTATCACAGCACCAAGCTTGTGATGGACTGCCAATCAAAAAGTTTCTATTCAGTAGGTTCTCTGCGATCAAATGACTGGCAAAAAAAATGTTTAAATATAAAAAATCAGTCTTTCCGGGCATTTCTGTATATTTTAGAAAAATATGTAAAATAATTACCCTCTCATTTTGATAACAGAGGGTATCATTTTGCTATGGTTATTATAATGCAGCCCCAATGATTTGGTGTATACTGTTTTATACTTTATACTCAAATCATAGTAACTTTTGACAAATCTGCTCCAATCCCTTTGAGTGCTGCATATGTTAATTTATCCATCATTGCACCATCAAAACGTACAGTCTTAATAGCACGATAATATCTATTCGTCAAAGCAAATGTCGAACGGAATGAAACATTTTTAAGGGTCGCGCCAATAAATGTGACTTCATTCAATGCTCCATTATGAAATTTAACGCCTAAAAAAGTTTGCCCATCAAAAGATACTCCCCTCAAATCGGAATAGTCAAAATCTACCCCTTCAAAAACACAGTTTTCAAACATTGTTTTAGTAAGATCGGTCTTAATTAGCTTTACATTGGTAAGTTTTGCATTATTGAACTTTGCCTGGGCTAGTCCCGACTTATTGAATTCGGTGCGTACGAGAATAGTTTCATTAAAACTTGACTCTGAAAGGTCACTGACAGACAGAACACAATCAGTCAGGTTTGCGCCGTCAAAATTAGCTTTACGCATATCATTCCCCGTAAAAGTACTGCCAACTAAATCTGCACCCGAAAAATCAGATTCGCTTAAAGAGCTTCCATAAAATTTTCTTTTATGGGCTATAACACCTGCAAAATCACTTTTTGCTAAATTGCTACCACTGAAGTTGATCAATAATTCTGGTTCCCGAATGCCAGATGCATCAGTACTTCCCTGAATAATCTGATCTGCCTCTGTGGTCGCGTTACCATCTATTTTATGTACTGCCTCATCTCTAGATTGAAGATATTCTGAAAAATAATTTAGATCAACATCCAGGATTTTTGTCAGCTGATTTAAAGTAATAATATCTGGCAATGATTCCCCACGCTCCCATTTCCCAACTGCCTGTGGACTTACAAATACATGTTTAGCAAGCTCGGCTTGTGACATACTTAATTTTTTTCGTGCTTCAGTAATTTTACTGCCAATCATTTTGGTATTCATATTATTTTTTATTTTAGTTTTTCTACAGGGCAAATGTAAAACACATTATAGTCAGTTTTATCATAAAGCCGGATCGCAGTAGTTGTAATTACACTACTTACTGTTGTTTTTTGACAACTTATAGTGGCATAAACAGTCATTTCATCAAAAAGACGAATAAAAGTATACAATGATGATACATATTCTCACTAAAATATTACAATATAAATTTCTGCTTCCTATTTTCCCTTTTTCTGACAACGATCGATACATTTTTTAGAAATTTCAGAAATTCTTTCTAAATCTTCCACCAAATGTTTCGATATCTCTTCGGTTTATGGGTACAAGAACGAAACAGCCAAATAAACAGTTATTATTCCAACAGTAATTTCTACAAGTGTTGAAAACTTAATTGCATTAAACAAAAGTATAATAGAATTTGTTTGATAAATTGGAGGGATATAATTCATTTTTAATTTGACTTAATCTAACCAAATCATCGATAAAAGTGTTTGAAGATATGCTCGTTAAGTCTGAAGGAGACAACTATTTGATAATTGTCTATTTTTTTGTGCATAAAAGTCTCTATGTCAAACTTTTACAGCCTGCTATTTTATGCCTTAATTCTTGACTAAATTTTTTATTATTTTGAGCTGTAATCAAAAGCTGTATAATATTACTGTTTAAACATTCCATTTTAATAATAACAGATAAACATAAATTTAACCAGTAACCTTGATTGTGATCAATAATACCTTTCAAGATTAGTTCTATAGGAAAAAGATCGGAAAGTAATCTATTATTTTTATTAATTAACATTGTTAACTGTTTACTCACCGTTTCTATATATTCAAAAATTATATAAAAAGGATGACCATAGAAATTATTCATATTAATATTTGTGGTTTTACCTTCGTAAACTATTTTCCAGCAATTCGTTAACGCCATACTTCTATTGGACCTGGTTATAAACTACCTTTAATTTAAAGCCAATGCTGTAGTCTCTTTGTCTTCATTTTTCATTTTTCACTTTTTAATTCTTGACCTTTCATAATAATTTAATTAATTGTCAACTTATTTTAGGACGAGACATTTATATAAATTTTGAAATCAAAACGGCTTATCACTAGAATCAAAATATTCATATATACTTTCTATTCGCAATAAATCTTCTTTAAAAAAATTCGAGAAATCATCCGTTGGGGCTACAACTCACACTTAAAATCTTCAGGACAACATCGCTCTTTTAAAAGAAAAATCCCCGGATCTCTCCGAGGATAAAAACTTATAATAAAAAATTTTATTAACATTTCAAAATTAATAAATCTCTATTAATTGAATTATGACTATAGTCATAAAAAACCTCCCGCGTCAACAGGGAGGTAAAAGTGCAAAATGAATTATAAGTTATAATGATGTGGTGTTAAATAAAGTCTCTCTTAAAAACTCTTTTTTATCACTAACAATGCATATACTGTTTAATAGCACATTTTCTTTTAACGTAAAAATCCCCGGGAAACCGAGGACACTTAAAAAACTTGACTTGTACTTTTAAAAAACTGCGTGAATATACGGATAGACTGTAGCTATAACTCTACGGGAAACCGTAAGGCTTGTGTTCTAATTGTTTGTATATTCGGATTTTAACTAATACCTAATTTAAATGACAGCAAAAAAAATAATAAAAGCTGAATATGGCTCCGATAAAACTCCTTTGCAACTTGGAGAAATAGAAATACCTTGTTATGTGCTGGAAGATGGAACAAGAGTTTTCTCAGGTAGAGGAATTCAGAAAGCCCTAGGATCTACATCAACTTCAGGTTCATGGTTAAGTAAGTTTGTTAATGACTCGGCGATAAAACCATATTTAAATACTGGCGTTTTAGAGCAATTAAACAATCCTATTGCATTTCAAAGACCCCAAGCTGGAGGCTCTCAATCAAGCACTTACGGTTACGAAGTAACTATATTGATTGATATTTGCGATTCGATTTTACAAGCAAAAAAAACCGGCACAGATATTCCAGAAAATATAATTGAAAATGCAGAACTAATAATAAGATCAGTTGCCAAGGTTGGTATTGTTGCATTAGTTGACGAAGTTACAGGATACCAATATAAAAGAGAAAATGATGAACTTCAAAAGATTTTAGCAAAATATATTAGTGCGGAATTACTTCCATGGCAAAAGAAATTTCCTGATATATATTATAAAGAGCTATTCAGGTTAAATGGGTGGGATTTTACGGTCAATGGAATAAAAAAAAGACCAGGCGTGATTGGAACTTGGACAAAGAAATTGATATACGAACAACTTCCTGCTGGCATTTTAGAAGAGTTAGAAAAGAATGTTCCTAAAAGCAATGTGGGAAATAAGACAGCAAGGCTTCATCAATTATTAACTGAAGATATTGGTAATCCACATTTAACAGCTCAAATAAATCAAATGGTGACATTATTTCAATTATCTGATAATATGCAACATATGTGGGGACAATTTAACAAGTTAAAAAGTAGGCAACAGGGACAATTAGAACTTCCTTACAATTTTAATGAAAAAGGCTTTACAATAGAACCTAAAGAAGTAGACGGTGCCACTGATAATCTGGAAAACTATGATAATAAATAACGAAATTCCCCACCTAATAGTGGGGATTCTTTATTACTTTCAGATCATTACCTGAAGAATTAGGGAAGTTTGCATTTCCAAAATCTATTAAAGCTAAGTCCAAGATCATCGTTTATCCTTTGCTCGGCATCTTCCGCATAAACATAATGAGCTTCATGAAGAGGATAACCGTGATCATCTTCGTCAATCTTTGCTGTATAACAGTTTTCTTCTCTAAAATTTTTAATATTTATTTGATGCCCTTTACTTTCTCTCGGCATAATAGCTAATTCAAAATCATCATTACTAATATGCTCAACAACATTGTTTTTACTATCTGGCGCGCATGAAACTATCTTGATTCTTTTCACTGTATATTCGAAATCATATGTATTTGTCAAACATATATGTAATATAGCCTCTCCATTTATACCACTTTTGTTAATTTTTATTTGTATCTGTTGCATTGTTATCATTATTTTATACAAAAATACACTTATTCCGGAAGCACACATTATGGTTTCCCATAATGCTATTTAAAAACGGTCTTGTAATACTTAAGTTTATTTAGAAAAGAACAGATTAGCTTCAGCCCTTCTCCTGCGAATTAAACCATTTAATGTTTTTCCAGCAACAGTAATATATTTCGTAGTAAACCAATTTCTTATTGCCTGCTCTTCTGCTTTTTTATTGACCAAAGAAAACAAAGTCTCAGATCCTCCGGTATTATAAGCATGAGAAACCAAAGCATCAAACTGATTCTGATTAATTGCTATTTTCACTTTTGAGTTTACGATCTTTTCATAAGTTGGCAGGACTGCAGCAAATAATTCTATTCCTTTTTCTTTTGTGATTTCAGGATCTTTCATGGTTACTTTTTTTCCTCCGGGATAGTAAGTGCTACCATACCCTATCGTCGGAATTCCCGCAGAGTCCAGATAAGGCTTAGCGCTGAAGCCTTCAAATGAGACAATCAGGTTGATTCCTTTTTGTGATGTTTTCATGTATTTCGTTTTATGTATTGTTCAGCAAAATTAAAATTGTAAATCCCAAAACAGTGAGGAAAAACCCCTATTTTTATCGGGTGTTATTATTATTTTTCCTTTAAGTACTGATTTTATTTTTTATGCTCTAAGGTCTCGGTATTTTTTGCTTGCAGTCCATCTTCTGCCTGTAAACAGATGTTTGTTGAATTTGCTCAATTTCTGAATTTATTGAGGCTGTAACTTATAAATTTAATATAAAACAAAAAACCTCCCGAATCATCGGAAGGTTATACTGTAATTTGTCAGAAATATGAAATTTCAATGGGCCAAATATAGCAAGTGTCTATATCAGAAAATATGATTCAGATCATACGGCTGTTGAAAATATTTCATGAGCCCAACGGAAGATAAAACCACTCAGTTTGAAATCACAGCTTGAAAAAATATATATTACTTTTTCTTCATCATTACATTTTTATCAAATTAAATTGTACTTTTGTTTTTCTATTATGCAAAAATTTCTCAGAGTCTTTTTTGTTTTCTCTTTACTTCTGATATTTGTTTCTAATGTCAGCGGGGTAAGCACATGTCTTGATCATGCTAAACACTCGAAAAGTAAAGTGATTTATAAAAAAGGTTCCAAAGAAGAGAAAATTCCAACCTTTTCACAGGACGACGAATGTCAGTGTGCACTACATATGCACATGAATAATGTTCTCCTTCCTGAACCTCTGGATATGGATTTTGCGATCAATAGTACGAATGACAGCGAAATGCCTCAACCGAAAGCCATTTCATACCGTTGTCTTCTCGACTTCTTCAGCTCCCGGGCTCCCCCATCCTCATTTTTTGCGGCAGCTTAATTTATCCTGCTGTCTTTTTTCGTATACAGATTTTTTAGTCTGTACTGTTATACCGTGGATACCTCTGTTTTCACAAAATTAAAGATATCCTTTTATTAATGGGCGTTTCACTGCCCGTACATCCCAGTTCATGATTACCAGTAATTATAATTATTTGGGAATAATTCATTGTATTTCCCCAAATTCTGCGAAGCTTTTAAGTTTAAGTTTCGTTACCGCATCCGCTTTTCTACATGCTCAGTCCCGTTCTGAAGATTCCTTATCTACAGAGGTACAAACGGTTGAAATCATCGGAAGAAAGTCTAAAGATTATACATCAGACTATTCTTTTGCTGCTACCAAGATTGCTATGAAAAATAAAGATCTTCCTTTAACTCTTAATACAGTTACCAAGGAACTGATTACCGACCGCCAGGCCTTTCAGCTTGGAGATGTGATGAAAAATGTGAATGGAGTTTCTCCTTCCAGCTATTACAACCAATACAACATCCGTGGAATCAGTCAAAATGAAGAAGGACAGATTATCAATGGAATGCGGACCAGACAGTATTATTTTCTACAGCCTATGACTTCTAATATCGAGCGTGTGGAGGTTTTTAAAGGTCCGGCAAGCATTACCATGTCCAGTGTGGATCCCGGAGGAACAATTAATATGGTTACCAAAAAACCGTTGTCAACTTCCCGTCATGAGATCAGTTTATCGGGAGGTAGTTTTGATACTTACCGTCTCACCACAGATCTTACAGGCCCTTTAAATAAGAGTAAAACGCTATTATACCGTTTTAACGGAGCTTACCAAAACGCCCAGTCGTTCAGAGACCATGTCAAAAACAGCGGTATTTTAATTTCTCCATCCATCACATTTGTTCCCAATGAAAAAACATCTGTGAATGTAGAAATGATTTTCAGTGATCTTTATGGAAATCTGGACAGAGGACAGCCTATTTTCGGTGCTGTTGCCGGAAAAACAGATTTGTACAGTACACCAAGATCTTTGAATCTGGGAGCTCCTGATGATTTTTTTAAAACCAGAGAATTGATTTTAATGGGAAGTGTTGCCCATCATTTTAACGACGCTATCAGTTTTAATGCCTCCTATATGAAGCAATACTGGAGAGAAAACCTGCAGGAACACCGGACAACCAATTCTTTTGTTCCTGATATGGATAACAAACCGGTTTCCAGCCTCGCAATGATGCAGTTTGTGCAAAGAAAACAAAATTGGGCAACAGACAATATCAATGCTTATTTTAATTTTAAATTCAAAACAGGTGCTGTTCAGCATCAGGCTTTAATAGGTTATGACAGCCAGATCTGGGAAAAAAGATATGGCGGACAGCAAAATGCCGCAAGAGGTTTTCTTTTAAAGAATGGTTCTGTAGCTCCTTCTTACCAACCTGCCAATGCTTCTGATTACCAGACCCTCAATTACAACGGAATACTCATCCCTAAACCCAACGTCACTCCTTTTGATCTGAATCCGGGTGCAGAAAATTATCAGGGTAATGATTTTAATACGTTGAATGTCATAACTCCTCTGCCTTCTGCCCTTACAACCACACACGCTGCCTATATTCAGCATTTTTTCACATGGAAAAAGTTCAAAGTTCTATCAGGTATACGTCAGGAATGGTTTCAGGACACTACCAATTTCAAAGAATCCAATGAGTCCTCATTCCAAAATAATAAGCTTCTGTACAGGTTTGGAATAACATATAGTCTTACAGACCATATTAACGTTTACGGAACTTACCTGACCGGATTCCAGCCACAATCCAATACGGTAACTTTGATGCCTAATACATCTGGTCTTACAGGATCTGCAGCGAGGTTTAAACCTTTAACTTCTGATCTTAAAGAACTGGGAGTCAAAGCTCAAATTTTTGGCAGAATCTCTCTGAATCTTGCTATTTATGAGATCCATCAAAGAAACCTTATCATCAATGCCAACAATCCTTCAGAACCTGATGAACTTGTACAGCGCGGTGCGGACCGTAGCCGTGGATTTGAAGCTGAGTTTTCGGGACAGATTCTTCCTCAATGGCATATCTACGGAGGTTACAGCTATATTGATGCTAAAATATTGGATGATACCAATCCTGATCTTGTAGGGAAAAGGAAAGAAAATACTTCTAAAAATTCTTTCAATATCTGGACACGCTACAACTTTTCAACCATAGAACTGATAAAAGATTTTGGAATTGGAGCAGGAATGCTTTATCAGAGTTCAAAAGTGCCCTGGTTTACAAGAAGTTTTGAGCTTCCGGCGTATACTACCATAGATGCGGCCTTGTATTATACGCCTGCAAAATCTGTCCAGCTGGCTTTTAACCTGAATAATATGACCAACAAGGTCTACTGGATCGGAGCTCAGAATTATCTTAGGCTATTTCCGGGGACCCCAAGAAATTATTTACTAACTGCTACTTATAAATTTTAAATTATGGCTATTTCAAACTTACAACTGATGGTGAGAAAGACCTGGCAAGACCTGTTTAAAGGGAAACAGAACCTGCTTATCACCATTACTGTACTCCTTTTCTGTATGCTGAGCATCGGAATAGGGTTTACAAAATATACCGATTCTTTTTCAAAAATTAAAGAATACCGGAAAGAAATCCGGGAACATTGGGAACACAGACCTGATAAGCATCCGCACCGAATGGCACATTACGGTTATCTGGTTTTCAGAATCGGGCACCCTCTTAATATTTTTGATAACGGATTAGATGATTATCTTGGAAATGTTATATTTCTGGAGGCACATAAACAAAATACAGCTAATCTATCGGAAGCCGGAAGTTCAGGTACTTTGGTAAGATTCGGGGCATTCAGCAGCGCGTTTATTCTGCAGAGCATTGTTCCTCTGATTATTCTTTTTTTAGGGTTTGGATTGATCGTACAGGAACGTGAGAACGCTACTTTAAAAATCATTAGTGTACAGGGAGCTTCAGGAAGAGATATTGTCTGGGGGAAAATTCTGGGGCTCTGGCTGTTTTCTTTATGCTTCCTTATTCCGGTAATTCCTGTTGTTTTCGTGGCTGCACTGATGTCAGAAACCACAGATTCAGCGGATATTTTAATACGCTTGTTATTCCTGCTGCCCGCCTATATGATCTATTACTTTTTCATCAGCGCCTTAACGGTTATCGTTTCTGCGAACAGTAAAAGCACATCTTCAGCACTCATCAGTCTTATCGGGTTCTGGCTTCTTTTCATTATTGTTTTGCCTAAAGGAATTCAGTTTGCCGCGCAGAATTTATATCCGGCTCCTTCCCGTATCGCTTTTGAAACCAATCTGGAAAAGGATATTCTAAAATCCGGAGACAGCCACAATCCTGATGATCCTCATTTTAAGAAAATTAAAGATTCTTTACTGGCTTATTATAAAGTAAGCTCCACCGATGAACTTCCTTTTAACTATGGCGGGTTTGTCATGAAAGAGGGGGAAAAGATAAGTTCTCAAATTTATATCAGACATCAGAAAGAACTGCAGACTATTTACCACAAACAACAAAGCCTGACTGATATCTCAGGATTAATCAATCCTGCCATTGCAGTTAAAAATTTTTCTATGATTGCAACGGGCACTGATTTTTACTCTTACACTCAGTTTCAAAAACAGGCTGAAGAATACCGCTATCAGATGTCTCAGCATTTAAATGATCTTCAGATTAAGCATATCAGCAATATAAAGCCGGAAAAAGGAGGTCCACCTGCTGTGATTGATAAGGAAAACTGGAAAAAATTCCCGGACTTTAATTATCAGTATACTCCTGTTGGGGACAGCCTGAAAGAACAGTCAATACCTGCTGTTGCTTTACTCCTTTGGTTAGCAATATGCATTGCCGCAATTGAAATAAGTGGAAGAAAATTAAAACTAATCTAGATGAATCGTTATTTATACACCCAATTTTACCGTAACAAAGCCTACATCATTGCATTGTTATTTCTGTTCATGGCCGGGATGATGGCTATTTATACAGGGAAAAAATTTCTGGACCGGAATGAAGATATTATTTCCAAAAGCGGAGCATTCCAGAAAGAAAGCATAGAAAGGAATACGAAGTTTCATAAAGATGATCTGGGATTGGTTCTTTATTATATTAAATTTAATCTGATGAATGAAACGCCCAGACTGGCTGCCTTAAATATCGGAATGCGTGATTTAAATCCTTCGATACAGGGAGTTACCATCCGAAATCTTGAAGAACAGCGTTATAATTCTGATTTTTATAATCCTGCCAATGCTGCTGTCGGAAACTTTGATTTCAGCTTTGTGATTGTATTTCTTTTTCCATTGGTGATTGTTGCGTTCTGCTATAATCTGATTTCTGAGGAAGAAGAAAGAGGTACCTGGAAGCTTCTTTCGGTTCAGAGCGGCAATTTACAAAAGCTTTTGGATTATAAAATGCTCATAAGACTTTGTGCTGTAACAGCTGTGTATTTTCTTCTAATGATCATTGCTTTGATCTGGATAAAAATACCTTTAGACCTTTATTATACAGCATTTGTGTTTAGTGGGTGGCTTTATATTCTGTTTTGGTTTGCTCTCTCCAGATGGATAATTTCTTTCCGGAAATCATCGGCTCAGAATGCATTGATTCTTCTGATCGTGTGGGTAAGCATCAATTTTATCATTCCGATGAGCAGTAATATTCTGATCCAAAAGATCTATCCTGTGCATGAATCCCTTAAAGCAGTTATGGAACAGAGAGAAGGCTACCACAACAAATGGGATGAAGCCAAACGCCCGACTATGGAAAAATTCTATAAAGCATATCCTCAATACAGAAATTTTACCGTAGAAGAAAATGACACTTTTACCTGGACCTGGTATTATGCCATGCAGCATATGGGAGATCTGGAGTCTGCAAAATCGGCTGAACTGTATACCGAAAAAATGCAGAAACGAAATCAGGCAGCCATCTGTTTGGGCTATCTCCTTCCGAATCTCCATACGCAGCTCACAGAGAGTCATCTCGCAAAAACTGATATGAATAATCAATTGCAATATGCTTCTTCACTTAAGAAATTTCACGAGGACAAACGGTTATTCTTTTATCCGCTTATTTTCTCAGGAAAGAATGCCGAATCTATCAACTGGGCACAGCAAACCATACAGGTATTCAGCTTGTCTGAACATTTGAAATGGGCTCAGCTACTACTGCCCTATCTTTTCTTCATTGCTTTATTCATCATCCTTTCACAAAACAAATACAAAAAACTATGTTAAAAACAATCAACTTACATAAAAAATATAATGATTTTACAGCTCTTCATTCTCTTAATCTGGAAGTAAAGAAAGGGGAAATATTTGCTCTTCTCGGACAAAACGGAGCCGGAAAAAGCACAACGATCAATATTCTTCTGGGGCTTATTAAAGCAACTTCCGGAGATGCTTTCATTAATGATATTTCTGTAAAAGAACAGCCTCAAAAAATAAAAAAGCATCTGGCTTATATCCCTGAAACCGTTCTTTTATATCCACATCTTACAGGAATAGAAAACCTCGATTTCTTTTCCAAAATTGCAGGATTTAATTATCAGAAAGAAGAATTATCTGCCTTACTTCAGCGCACCGGATTACAGGAAGCAGCCCATCAGAAAGCATTGGGAGGTTATTCTAAAGGAATGCGTCAGAAAGTAGGAATTGCCATTGCCCTCGCCAAAGATGCAAAAGTACTGCTCCTTGATGAACCCACCAGCGGATTAGATCCTATAGCCACAGCAGAATTTACAGAAATTGTGCGCCAGCTCGGTAAGGAAGGCCGAACTGTTTTAATGGCTACCCATGATATTTTCAATGCGGCAAGTGTAGCCACCAATATCGGTATTATGAAACAGGGGGAACTTGTACAAAACTTACCTTCCAAAGCCTTTACAGCACAGGAATTACAGGAGCTGTATCTGAAAACGATTTAATTTTCATATTAAATATTTGGTTGATGCCCGGTGACTTTTTGTTGCCGGGCATTTTGCTGATATCTTCATATTGAGCCATGATGGATATCAATTAAAATTTTCCGACCTTTGTCCGATAAATAGATCCCACAGTAATGGAAGAATTTGAAGTACCGGTAACCTATAAGGGTAAAGAACTGCTTTTCAACGGAAAGCTTGCCACATTCTCACACGGCTACAAATTGTATGTAGATGTTGATGGAACTGAAGTTATCATTGAGCGTGATGATCATGGTGACTTAAGAGCACTTTTACCGGATTTAGCTGCAGAAAACACGATAGATAAAGGACTTATTGAAGCTATTATTGAGGTTTTCAGAGAACTTCAGGTTTTATAATTTATTTTCTGAAGGTTTAGGATATTTCACCACTCTTCTGAACTACGTTCGCAGACCTTTAGTCTGTGTTCAGAATGACAATTTTGAAAGAGCCGATTTTAATTCAAGTTTATTGTAATTGCTTTATTCAAAGACTACATAGTTCACTTTATCTACACCTGTATTTCCTGTTTTTTCATGATAAGCATACAGGACAAGTTCATAATTTCCCGGTGAAATTATCATATGATGTCCTTCAAAAAGATTGGTTGAAACCAGCGACATATCTATATTCTTTACAAATTTTCCGTCTTTTTTCAGAATTCCTTTTACTTCAATTTCATCGGAATTCCAAACCCCTCCTTTATCTATGACACATCCGCACATCATAACAATATTAGCCTGAAACTGGAAAGGTTTATCTTTAATACTGCTCAATGCAATATACTGATGCGTTCTGGGTTTGAGAATATCAATAATATAACCCGGAATTTCAAGGATAATACCTTCTCCTACAATATGCTTCCCGGGAATCAGCCAGAGCTCTGTGCTTACAACCGCTTGAGCCTGCTTACTGTTCAGAGGAGAAATCACTTCTATATTCACAAATGTGGGCTCATCAATATCCACTGCTGCCACAAAACCTCCGGTCTGCTCGTCTGCAATGGAATTTCCTCTGATTTTAGGCGTTTTCATAATCAGATCTGTATTTCCGGTGCTTCCTGTGGTATTTCCTTCTGCCAGAATTCTTTGATTAAGTTTGTTTCTGATGATGATATGAGCGCCTCCCAATGAAGTTCCGATAAATTTGGCATCTCTTGCTTTCGCTCGTATCATGATTTTGGTTTCCGTTGCCGAAATCATAAGATTTGAAAAAAGAAATGCAGTGATGAGAATTAATGCTTTCATGATTTGATTGATTTTAAATATTCGTGCTTAAACCTGTGATGGAAAGACTCATCTTTTAATTCCTGATCAATATGATCCAGATAAGTGAAAATCCCCAGATCTTCTGACAGTACTTTCAAAATTGCTTTTTCACAGCTGTCCCAGATCTTCTCCAGCTGGGGAAGCATTTCAATAGCTTTAGGAGACAATGAAATAATCTGTTTCCGTTTATCTATACTGTCTTTCTTGATGATAAGATAACCGTTTTCATTCATTTTTTTAACAATAACCACAACAGATGGGTGCGAATATCCCAGTGGCTCAGCAATATCAGTAATTGAAATTTCTCCCTTCTTTTTCAGCAGCATAAAGACCAGATACCAATTGGGTTCAACATCAATTCCAAATTCTTTATAAAATTTCCGAACGTCATGGGACATCCTGTCACTGATTCTCTTCAGCCTGCTGTCCAATGCTTTATATCCTAATTCTTTAATGAAGTCAAAATCCATCTGAAATATATTTACTGTAAATATATAAAATATAAAGTCAACTACATAGTTGACTTTATATTTTTTTTTAAAACTGAACTAAAAATCTTAGTAAAGCAGGTTTCTATTTGAAGTGTTTCCTGTACTCACCAGGTGTCACGCCCTTATATTTTTTGAAAAGTTTGGAAAGATGGCTCTCATCACTGAACTGGAGTTCATAGGCAATTTCACTCAGCCGTATACTGCTGTATTTCAGATACGTTTCTACCAGTTTCAGTCTATAGTCCTGCAGATAATCCTGATAAGAAACTCCTGTCTGCTGTTTAAAATATTCTCCGAAATAATTTCCGGAAATTCCGAAATGTTCAGCAATAACCTGAATTCCGGTTTTTTCACGATCCTTTATATGCTGCTGAATATAAGTGATGATCTTCATGATCGAAAAGGCTTTGCGGTTTTCCTGAAGGTCAGGAGTTTCACTCTGAATAATATTCCGGGCAATCAGATTCAGAAGGATCGACATACAGTTGCGGATAATAAGATAATCTTCTGCTTTGTTTTTAAACTCATTAGCGATCTGCAGAATTAGGGTTTCCGCAAACCGTTCATCATTTTTATTCCTGAATACACAACCAGCCCTCGCATGATAATTATGGCTGATATATTGCAATTTATATAAATTTTCACAGCTTTCAATACGGTCTGCTTCCAAACGTATTTTATCAATAAATTCTATTGGACACTGAATACTGATAAACTGAGCATCTTTACTTTTAAAGCAATACTCTTCCTGCTGAGGGATAATGAAAAGCTTACTCTGAGAGAAATCAATAATGCGGCCATCATACATCAGCGTACCTTTGCCTTTGACGATATAAACGAACGAGAGAAGAGTCTTTGTTTTAAACATGATCTCTTCGTCTTTCAGTTTTATTTCTCTTACATCAATCGCTTCAAGCGGCAGTCCTTTCATCACACAGTATTTTCCTCCAAAAGTACAATTTTAACAGAACATAAAGCGGGTATTTTTGCATAAAAAAATATGAACACATATCCGAAACGGTGGCAGGCACTCAATTTTCTAATCGCAGGTGCTTTTCTCTCACCTCTGGATTATTTTATTGTCAATATGGCTTTGCCATCTATCAAAAAAGCATTCAGAGCAAGCGATCATCAGCTTCAGATGGTTATCGCCATTTATGGACTCACTTATGCAGCGCTTGTTGTTTGCGGAGGGCGGCTGGGTGATATTTATGGCCGCAAAAAGGTGTTTATATCAGGATTATATACTTTCCTGTTCTCATCTCTTGCCTGCGCATTTTCTCCTGATATTACATGGCTGATTATTTTCAGACTGTTTCAAGGGGTCGGAGCATCACTGCTGGCTCCTCAGGTACTGGCTTCTATAAAGGATCTTTTCAGCAGTCAGGAGCAGCCTGGAGCTGTGAGTCTTTTCAGTTCAGTATTTGGTCTTGCTTCTGTAGTTGGACAATTACTTGGCGGCCTTCTTTTAAGCATGCATTGGGGAAGTTTTTCATGGGAAATGGTATTTCTTGTCAATGTTCCTATTACGATGATCTGTATTCCGGGCATCCATTTTACTATGAATGAGGATACTAAGAAAGAAGAAACAGGGATTGATTTTACAGGGGCTTTATTATTAATTACAGCCTTACTTATGCTCATCTGCCCTCTTATTTTCGGGCAAAAATTTGAATGGGCATGGTGGATTTTCGGGATTCTTCTTGGAGGAATTTTATTACTTATTTTATTTTTAAGATATGAGAAGAAACAGCTTCAAAAAAGCCGTCCGGTACTCATAGATCCGGCACTGCTGCAGCATAAACCTTTTGCATTAAGCCTTCTGATCATCTTCTTTTACAATTTCACTGCAGGATTATTCATTTGCTATCCTTATTATTTGCAGCAGTTTCTCCATCAGAATTCAATGCAGACAGGATTGGCTATCGTTCCTTATGGGCTTGCCTTTTTTCTGGGACCTTTAATCACCGCCCGGATAAAACTGAGCGCTGCTAAAATGATCTACGTAGGATTGGGATTGCTGACGACAGGCTTTGTGATAAGTGCAGCCGTTTTTTATTTTCAGCAAAAACCATCTTTAATCACTCATATCACTTTGTTTATAGCCGGATTCGGGCATGGTACCATTATGCCGGTTATGATGCGTACAGCTATTTCTCAGATTTCTAAAGATAAAGCCGGGCAGGCTTCCGGACTTGTAAGCATTGGCATTCAGATTGGCAGTGTAACCGGAGGAGCTGTTATCGGAACTTTATTTTTTAATCTGATACCCATGTTGGGATTCACAAAAGCATTTGCAGCAGCAGTAGGAATGATTGGTATTTTTCAACTTATTGGAATAAGGGCAGGAAGCAGATTGAGAAAATTCATTGATTAAAGTCATTTAAATAACAAAAAAATTATACATTTAAAATATGAGCAATACAGAAAAGATCATTTGGGAAATTGAAGAATTTCACAGGAATATTGAAAAATGGTTTCAGGGTAAGACAGAAAATGAGAAAGATCTTTATAACAAATTATTATCCGGATTCTCTCCAGACTTCAGGATGATTAATGGAAATGGAGATACTGTTATTCTGTCTATGCTTGAAGACTGGCTTCCTACCGTATTCGGAAAATTTCCGGAACGAAATATTCAGATTGAAAATATAGAAGTACATTATTCTGATCATCATGGTCTTGCCACTTATATTGAGACTCAGATCACGGGAGAAACTACAAACAGGAGACAATCTTCAGCTGTTTTTTTGTTAAATGAAGAAAAAGCACTTTGGCTTCACCTTATTGAAAACTGGATATAAACAGTTTAACAGCCCTGAGCATCTAAGAATGTCCGGGGCTGTATAATTGTAAGCATAAATTTCTTTTACTTATTCAGACCACGGGGAATGCAAAATACAGTCGCAGAAGTTTTTCCTTTGGAAATTCGGAATCATAAAGGCACAGACATCGGCTTTTATATTTCCAAAAGTGGTTTCTGTTTTATATTCAAAACCACCGAAAAAAGTGGGAATAATCTTCTTTTTAAAGTCATTTCTCGGAAAAGCTTTGATAATTTCCTCCCGATGTTCTGTACTCAGGTTTTCATATCCTTCTCCCATCACATCCAGTCCAACTCCTGAATACATTAAGGCTACCTCATTTTCCTTATGTTCTGCGATTCCAATGGTGGTGTGAAGTGCAATGGTATCCCAAACCAGCTGAAGCTTATCCTGAGCAATCCCATGACCTTTCAAAAAGTCTCGTGCCGCATTGGCTCCATCTACCTCAAACCTCAGATCCGGACTGCTATAATGAGAAACAAGTCCCAGATCATGAAATACTGATGCCACATATAACAGTTCCGAATCATGAACCTTGTTTTCTCGTTTGGCATTTAATGATGAGAATAAAAAAACACGCAGGGAATGATTGTAGATAAATTCTGTTCCGTGTTCCAATAGAAGTTCTGTGGCTTCTGCTGCGATTTTGCTGTCCGGAATGATGATTCCGGCTACTTCTTTCATACGATTTACTGACATAGCTTTATGTAATTTTATCCAAAGATATCCTGATTACAGATGCCTGAGAATATCAATAAATACTGATAACATGTCAAAATTTCAAGCTGTTTTACATCCCGATATGAATGAAATTACTACGATAGCTTGCCGGAGATATTTCCGTATTTTTTTTAAAAAAGTGACTGAACTGTTCCGAGGTCCCGAAATGAAGCTGATAAGCAATCTCTTTTACAGTATAAGAGCTGAACTGAAGAAGTCTTTTGGCTTCTGCGATAATCTGCCCGTTGATGATCTCTTTTGCGCTTTTATTACTGCACCGCTTACACAGCCCGCTCAATCTCCGTGGAGTAATATTCAACATCCCTGAATAGTCATTTACCGCATGCAGACTATGATACTGACTGCTCAGCAGCTCCATAAATTTGCGGTAAACAATATAATCCTGACTGTCGAAAGTTTCTTCTTTTACAATTTTTATATTGGCTAATTTGACCATGATGATCTTTAAATAGGCAGCCAGTACATCCATCTGATTGGTATAAGACTTTGTTTCGTATTCTGCCAGTAAGATTTTAAACAAAATTAAGAATTCGTCTCTTTCAGCCTGATCTGGTAATAGCTGTTGATTCGCAGCGGCATTATTAAACAAAACAGCTTTACAATTACTGGCACTGGAAGGCACTCTTTCCCAAAAACAGTCTCCAAAGGAAAGATGATAGCCAGAAACATCAGAATGATTCTCAAACTTACAGATCTGACCTTTAGACAGTAAAAAGATTTTATGACCTGCGATATCAAAAGACTGTTCATCTACCACCAACACACCTCTACCACTCTCAACCATTAGAATATGATGATAATTGAGTCTTACGAAGCTTCCGGAATAAGGCAGATCATTCTCTAGTCGCTTGACGGAAAAAGAATGATCAATAACAGATTCAGTTAAAATTCCTGAGACCGGTTTCATAGAGATAAATTTTAATAAAGATAAAGAGTTTTTAGAAACAGTATTTTTGAAATGCAAGATTAGCCAACAATAAAAAGCCGGAAAATGTCAAAAATCTCTAAACAGATGTCAAAATTACCCGTGTAAACCTATTAATTTTTATTTCTGAATACTTTCATCTGTCCAGCCATAACCGCCAGTAAAATCCCAAAACAGGCAAAAAGACCGTATGAATACCTGAGATCAAAGCTTTCAGCAATATATCCGATAAGAGGCGGCCCCATCAGGAATCCTAAGAATGAAATGCTTGAAACAAATGATAAAGCAATACTTGGAGCGACTGTACTCACCTTTCCCACTGTGCTATAAACGGACGGCACACTCAGCGAACTGCCAAGACCGATAATCATAAAAGCGATGATACAAATCCAGAGTTCCGGAAAGAAAACACTTAGGAAAAGCCCTCCGCTCATCAGAACTCCACAACATTGCAAAACGATCTTTTTCCCGTATTTTTCTATAATTCTGTTCCCGATAAAACGACCTAAAGTCATCATTAAAATAAAACTTGTATATCCCAGTATAACAAGATTTTCCGGAGCTTTAACTATAGTTTGAAAATAAACCCCACTCCAGTCGAACATCGCTCCTTCAATTGCCATACTCAGAAATCCTATGATTCCCAAACCAACCAGTGTAGGATTCACAGCCTTGAATATTGACCGGGTTTGCGGTTCTGCTTTATGAATAATATTGGTCAGATTTCCTTTACTGTAGAACCAAAGTATTCCTACCAGAATAAAAACAGTAACAAAATGATAGAAAGTTCCCACATGAAGGTTAATCATCAATAAACCCACAACAGCTCCCGTAAGACCAGCAAAACACCAGGCTCCGTGATAGGAAGAAAGAAGGGATCTTTTGGTAACAGATTCTATTTCAATGGCCTGCGTATTGACCGCTATATTGCACATGTTCCCGGAAACCCCAAAGAAGAACAGAACAACCGCCAGTGTCCAGTAAGAAGGTGACAAGCCAATTAATAAAAGAAAAAAAGGATACAGCAAAAAGCACCTTTTAATAATCCCGCTGCTGCCGTAGATACTGATCAGCTTTCCGGCCAAAACCATTGTTGAAAGCTGTCCTATCGGCATCAGAAGCAAAAGCGTCCCGAGCTGGGCTTCATTGATCGAAAGTGCAGTTTTAATGATAGGAATCCGGCTCGCCCAGGAAGAAAAAACAAGTCCATGGGCAAAGAAAAGTAAGAAACAGGCTGTTGGCATTTTGGCATTAAAAGATTCTCTCTCGTTCATTATAACTGGGGTGATAAAAATTCCTTTTGCAAATGTAAACACGCTGCTCTATTAAAATCTAGTCCGTTTTTGTCATTTTTATGTTCCATTTTAACCAATAACAAAAAACACCCGGCAGTTGAACCGGGTGATATTTCTAATTGAATGATTGTCTGTAACTCAGAGGGGTTTTATCAGTCTTCTTTTTAAACAGCTTATTGAATGACTGCGGATGCTCAAATCCTAAAGCATAGGCTACTTCTGACACAGAGAAACCTGTAGTAGTAAGGTATTCTTTCGCTTTTTCGATCAGTTTTTCATGAATATGCTGTTGAGCATTCAGTCCGGTCAGATTACGAAGCATATCGCTCAGATAATGAGGAGACAGATTGAGTGTTGATGCAAGAAATTCTACTGTAGGAAGACCTTTATTTAATGTTTCCTGCTGATTAAAATAATTTTCCAGCACGACATCCATTTTCGTCAACAGGTCACTGTTTACAGCCTTTCTTGTGATAAACTGTCTTTTATAAAAACGGTTACTGTAATTGAGGAGAACCTCCATATAAGAAATGATAACATCCTGGCTTACTTCATCAATAGTAGTATTCAGTTCATTTTCAATAGTATCCAGCAGTCCTGTTATCGTTGTTTTTTCCTGATCAGACAGGTGCAGTGCCTCATTGGTATCGTAAGAAAAGAAACCGAAGTTTTTGATATTCTTTGCTAAAGGGTAGCTTCTGATGAAATCCGGGTGTACCAGTAACGTATAACCACAATATTCTGCATTCTCATCCGTGGAAAGAACCTGTCCGGGTGCGGTAAACATCATTCCTCCTTCGTTGAAATCATAATACCCCTGCCCATAGCCCATTTTTCCTGTGGTAGAATATTTATACGAAATTTTATAAAAATTCAGGATAAAGCTTCTCTTCAGCATATCTTTTTTAATGCTCATTTTCGTATTATCCACCAGACTTACCAACGGATGAAGCGGTTTAGGAAGCTGCAACATGTCATGTAATTCTGATATGGATGAAATTTTCAGAGGAATATTATCTTTCTTTTCCATGATATAAAATTATAAATTATTTGGCGGAAAAGACAGTATAAAATAAGTTACTTTATACTGTCTTTACAAAACCTGATTAAATAAACTGCTTTCCAAACTGCTCTCTGAATGCTTCATCACCTAGTTCAAGGCGCTGTGCATAGATCGCTTTAGCATCTTCTCCGGCTACATATCTCAGTTGTTTTTTTCCGTCTGTAGCAGCTTCATACACCACTGCAGCAATCTGTTCCGGAGTAGAAGCGGCTTCCATCATCCCTTCCATTTTAGAAAACAGAGAATTCGTCATGTCTTCATACGCCGGGCTGGATGCTGAGTCCAGAGAGCGGCTTACAAAATCTGTTTTGATTCCTCCGGGAGAAACCGTTTTAACATCTATTCCTAAAGTATTAAGCTCAAAAGCTAAACTTTCGCTCCAGCCTTCCAGCGCCCACTTGGTAGCATGATAAGTAGAGCCCAACGGGAATGCAACCAGTCCTCCTATAGACGTTGTAGAAATGAACATTCCTTTTTTCTGTTCCCTGAAGTAAGGAATAAATGCCTGTGTAACGCGTATAACCCCTAATAAATTCGTGTCAAGCTGTTTTACGATCTGTTCATCCGAAAGCGCTTCCAAAGGGCCTATAAGCCCATATCCTGCATTATTGTAAACCACATCAATATCTCCCAGCTCAATAACCTGTTTAGCGGTTGACTTTATCTGCTCCGGATTGGTGACATCCAATGGAAGTACAGTCACATTATCCAGGGCAGCAAGATCACTTCCCGCTTCAGGATTTCTCATCGTAGCGATTACTCTCCATCCGTTGTTTTGAAATAATTGGGCAGTTGCTTTTCCTAATCCTGTAGAAGCACCTGTTATAAAAATTGTTTTCATTTTTCTTTGTTTAAAATTACAGGACAAAGTTCAGCATTAGGAGAAACGCAGGAGTTGCCAAAATGGGGTAAGCTGTAGCCAAAATGGATTATTAAATACATTTGTTTTTTGTAAGTTTGCCTTCATCAATTTTTATGGCAGAATATATTCTTGACAACATCAATATCAGTACACTTTCCGTATATGACCTGCTGAAACATACCTCGGACAGCTCATTTATCGGAATCAGGGATTTCCGCGAAATCTATCCTGCTGCTATCGAAAACAATTCAGGAATATTTACAAAGCAATCTTCATTACAGGATTTTCCAATGGTCAGCATCAGCAAGGTGGGCGGTTCACTACTCTGCTCATGCACATGTGATAACCAGAAAGATCAGCTGTGCTCTCATCAGGCAGAAATTATCCATTGCATCATTGAGGATAAAAATTATCGCCTGTTTTTTGATGATATGCTCCGTAAAAAAGCTTTTCTCCCTAAAGCAAAAACATATGGCCTTGAAAATGAAACTGATCTGGATCATTATTTTCAGCTCGAATACAGGAATGGCAAAATTGAAATCCTTCCTAAGATTAAGGAAATGCTGCCTGTAGATGAGGTAATGCTTCAAAGAGATCTTCTTCCACAGCTTTCGTCCAGACTGGATGAGCTGGCTATGCTGGAAACAGGAAAAAAACAAATATTGGTCATCGGTAAGCACCGTTATTATAATCATATGACCTTCTCCCTGATGGAAGCGGAAATAACCCAGACAGGCAAGATTAAAAATCCGGTGACTTCCGTGGATGCCATGCAGCTGATTTGGAAAGCAGAGAAGCCGGCAGACATCAAATTTTATACGGCTATCACCTCTTTCCAGAATAATTATAATGAAGATTACAATGCTTCAGAACTGGAAGCTTTAAAGCTCATTGTACAGAATCCTCTGCAGCTGGAAGTCTATTACCACGACCGGGAAATTGCAGAAACTGTCTCTGCAAAGTCTCTTTCACAAGTTGAATTAAACACTTTAGATGCCGAGGTTCAATTATCTGTATTTAAGAAAGATCCGTTTTACGAAATAACCGGAGAAATACAGTTTAATGATATTTCTGTTCCTTTTAAAAATATTGTACTCAGAAATGAATATTTTGTTTATAACAGAAACACTTTCAGCTTTGTAGACCATCCTGACATGCTCAGAATCATCAGGTTCTTTAAGGCTAATAATGAAATTTTACTGATTCATTCTTCAAAATACGACGCGTTTATGAAGGACGTCCTCTCTACCATAGAAGAACGTATTCATATAAACTACAGCTATATACAAACCGCAACAAAAGTACAGCTTGAAGATAAAAATTATCAGACAGAAAGAGTTGTTTATCTCCGCCAGCAGGAAAATTATATAGGAATTACACCGGTAATGAAATACGGAGATGTAGAGGTTCCCGTCTATTCCCGAAAGCAGCTTTTTGATACAGATCAGAATGGAAACCCATTTAAAATAGAAAGAAATGAATCGGCAGAAGCCCGCTTTACTTCTTTGATCATGCAGCAGCATCCTGATTTTGAGGAGCAGATGGACGGCTATCAGTATTTTTATCTTCACAGGGATAAATTCCTGGATAACAACTGGTTTCTTGAGGCATTTGAAACCTGGAGAAATGAAGGAATAACCATACTGGGCTTTAACGAATTAAAGAATAACAAATTAAACTCTTACCGGGCTAAAATCAATATTCAGATTACCAGCGGACTGGATTGGTTTAATGCTAAGCTAAAAGTGAAATTTGGCCCTAAAGAAGCCTCTTTAAAACAGCTTCACCGCGCGATCCGGAATAAAAGTAAATTCGTTCAGCTGGATGATGGAAGCATGGGAATCCTCCCTGAAGAATGGATGGAAAAGATAGCCGCTTACTTTCATGCAGGAGAAATTGACGAAGAACTTTTAAAGATTCCGAAAATCAATTTTACGGAAGTTACTTCACTGTTTGAAAAGGAAATCCTGAGCCAGGAAGTTCAGGAGGAACTCACCACATATTCCACTCAGTTCTCAAAAGTAAAAAATATTCCCAAGGTCAATATCCCGGCTGAACTGAATGCTGAACTTAGAGATTATCAGCATGATGGACTGAACTGGCTTAATTTTCTTGATGGATTCAACTTCGGAGGGTGTCTCGCAGATGATATGGGGCTTGGGAAAACCATTCAGATCCTTGCTTTTATTCTGTCTCAGAGAGAAAAAAGAGGTCCCACAACCAATCTGATTGTAGTTCCTACTTCCCTGCTTTTCAACTGGCAGGAAGAGATTAGCAAATTTGCTCCTTCTATAAAAGTTCTGCTGCATTATGGAGCAGACAGGCCAAAGACAACCGCTCATATGTCTGATTATGAAGTAGTCCTTACCACATATGGTATGCTTCTTTCAGATATCCGTTTCCTGAAAAATTTTAATTTCAATTATGTTTTTCTGGATGAATCACAGATTATTAAAAATCCAAATTCAGAAAGATATAAAGCAGCGCGCCTGCTTCAATCGAGAAACAGAATTGTACTGACCGGTACTCCTGTTGAAAACAGTACTTTTGACCTTTACAGCCAGCTTTCTTTCGCTTGTCCGGGTCTTTTGGGAAGCAAGCAGTATTTTAAGGATATTTACGCCATTCCTATCGATAAATTTGAATACAGTAAACGCGCGGTAGAGCTTCAGCAAAAGATACAACCTTTTATTCTCAGAAGGACCAAGAAACAGGTTGCAAAAGAACTTCCTGAAAAAACAGAAACAGTCATCTACTGTGAAATGAATGCTGAACAGCGCAAAATCTATGATGCTTATGAAAAAGAACTTCGCGAGTTTATTGCAGCCAATGATGAAGACGACCTGAACAAAAACAGCATGCACGTTCTTACGGGGCTTACCAGACTCAGACAGATCTGTAATTCTCCGGTTCTGATGAAAGAAGGATATTCCGGTGAAAATGCTGTTAAAATCGAGATTTTGATGGAACAGATCCTTGGGAAATCAAAAGATCATAAAATTCTGGTCTTCTCACAGTTTGTCGGAATGCTGGATCTGATAAAGACAGAACTGGAGCGCCGCAAGATTCAGTTTGAATATCTGACGGGACAGACTAAGGACAGAGGAGAAAAGGTAACAAATTTCCAGAAAAACGATGATATCCGGGTATTCCTCATCAGCTTAAAGGCCGGCGGTGTTGGTCTTAACCTAACGCAGGCTGATTATATTTACCTCGTAGATCCATGGTGGAATCCTGCTGCTGAGAACCAGGCTATTGACCGAAGCTACCGTATAGGACAAACCAAAAATGTAATTGCCGTCCGCATGATCTGTTCTAATACGGTGGAAGAAAAAATTCTTACGCTTCAGAAAAAGAAAAAACAGCTGGCCCAGAATCTGCTAACTACTGATGGGAAAAAACTTCAGGGACTTTCAAAACAGGACCTTATGGATCTGTTGGAATCTGGTTCATAATATATTTAAAAATCAATTAAATACAACAGTTCTTTAAAATTAAAAAACCGACAGGTAAAGGACCTGTCGATTAAAAACAAAAATTGATATGGATATGATTTAGATATGATGTGTCTATTTTTTGATAATCTTTTCTGTAACTGTTTTGTGATTCTTCGTCTTAATTTTGATCAGATAGGTTCCCGGAACAAAATTTTCCATAGGTATATTCATTGAATGACCTTCCAGCACCTTCTGCCCTGACATATTGTAAATTTCATACTTCTCCAAACCTTCTTTCATCTTGATATTCACAGAATTCGTTGTAGGATTTGGATATATCTGAGCATTGGCTGATGCTTCCTTAGAAACTTCTGTTGTTGAAAGACTTTCCGGCTGAATTTTAAGCGTATAATCTTCTGCCTGGCCGATAAACCATCCTGAAGGACAAGGAAGATTCTCCAAAGTTCCCATCCATGAATTGGATTCATATGCTTTTACCAATCTGAAACGGGTTTCTCCAAGCTGCGCTCCCGCTGGAATAGTAATATTCTCTGTTGTAACCCCGGACTGTTTACCAGAAACCGGATTGGAATTGTCCAGATAACCCAGGTTAAACTTCTCATCCGCATCAAATTGGTTATTATGGTTAAAATCAATATAAGCATACACTGATACGGTATTCTGCCCTTGCGTACCTCCTGTTACGGTTATAGGATAGGTATTTCCCCGGTTTACAGTAAAGACAGTCGCCGTAAAATTTTCAAGAACGTCTGAGTTACCGTCAATAGCACTGCTTCTTACGGTTCCTGCAAATTCTACCTTGCTTATTTCGCTTACCGTAAGGCTGGTCACATTTTCAGCACCACAGTAAGGAGCCGGGAAATTCGCTGTATTTCCTATAATATTAACGGTATAATCTTCAGTCTGCCCTGCTCTTAAACCAGAATCACAGGCTGAACTGATAGAATTGGAAGCATTAGGATCAGAATAAGCCTGAACATTTGTATTCTTGAGAACCCTCATTCTTGTACTCCCGTTAGCCGCATTCGCAGGAATCACTATTGTATTGTTGATGGTAAATGCATTGGCCGGATTGGCTGCTTCAAGTCTTCCAATATAGAAGCTTTCTCCGGCATCATCAAAATTACCATTCTGGTTAAAGTCTATAAAAACAACTACATCACTCGGAAAAGTACTGGAAGGCCCCGTTACAGATATATTATAATTACTTCCGGGCTGCACATCTGTGGACATTGAAGTAAAATTCTCATAAATTTGTGCATTTCCGGACTGAACCGGTGATGAATTATTAATATTTCCGAAAGTAACGTTACTGATCATATTGCTGTCAGCTCCGTACTGAAATGCAGGCATACAATATTGCAACTGTGCATTCGCCAGCGAGCAAAGTACAATACCAGAAAGAGTAGTTATTTTTTTCATTTTTTTGTTAAATTTCTTGAGACAAATTTATATTTATTTAGAATTAATAAAAATAAGAATGTGATGATATTTATCAGTTTAGCAAAAACAGCCCTTTTATTGTCGGATAATATTCATCCAGCAACACCATTTACTAATGGATAATCAATCTGTTATAAATAAAAAAGACCCTTCTCAAATTTTGCTTTAAGAAAGATCTTTTTGTTGTAAAGAATGAAATCTAAGGAATTCTTCTCTTATCAGTTTATATTTTCGATAAGAATTGCAGACGCTCCACCTCCTCCATTGCAGATGGCAGCGATGCCCAATCTTCCTTTTTCCTGACGAAGCACATTAACCAGAGTTGTTATAATTCTGGCTCCTGAAGCACCAATCGGATGTCCCAGAGCAACCGCTCCACCATAAACATTTACTTTACTCAAATCATAACCCAAAATCTGCTGATTGGATAAAATCACTGAAGAATAGGCTTCATTAATCTCGAAATAATCAATATCAGATAAACCGAGACCTGTTTGCTTCAATAACATCTGAATGGCAATAGACGGAGAAGTGGTAAACCATTCCGGAGACTGAGCTGCATCTGCATATGCTACAATTCTGGCTAATGGTTTCAAATGATGCTGTTGTATAGCCTGAAAAGACCCTAAAAGTATCGCTGCTGCCCCGTCATTCAGGTTGCTGGAGTTAGCAGCTGTCAGTGTACCATCAGCCTCAAATGCCGGTTTCAAAACAGAAATTTTCTCCGGAATAAGCTTGTCGATGTCTTCGTCTTTATCCACGATTACAGTTCCTTTCTTTCCGCTAATTGGCATCGGGATCAGTTCATTGCTGAATTTACCGCTTTTAGCTGCTTCCTGAGCCCGATGATAGGAAAACAAAGCGTATTCATCAAGCTGCTGCCGTGTTAATCCATATTTTTTTACGCCCAATTCAGCGGCACTTCCCATATGGAAATCATTATACACGTCCCAAAGACCATCTTTGATCACACCATCAGTAAGATGGGTATCTCCCAATTTTGTTCCCAGACGGAGCTTAACGTAATGAGGAACATTACTCATACTTTCCATCCCACCGGTCATGACAATATGTTCCAGATCAAGCTGAATCTGCTGAGCACCGATCATAGCCGACTTCATACCGGAAGCACAGACTTTGTTTACCGTTGTTGCATCTTTGTCTACCGGAATTCCTCCAAAAATAGCAGCCTGTCTTGCGGGAGACTGCCCCAGCCCTGCACTGAGTACATTTCCCATGTACACACTGTCTATATGCTCCGGAGCCAATCCGATGCTTTCATAGGAATTTCTAATTGCAGCAGCTCCCAGTTGAGGAGCTGTAAGTCCGGACAGGCTTCCCATAAAGCCACCCACCGGAGTTCGTTTTGCAGCCAATATAAATACTTCTTTCATTTGAAATTATTTTTAATACCGATCAGTATATTATTAGTTAAAAAAAACTCCCCTTCCACAAGGAATACTACAAAGATAATTAAAATATACCGATTGGTATATTAAAGATTTAAAAAAAATCTCACTACGGTAAGACTTTAATTTTTTTATGTTCTACTCAGCTGATCCAGTTTTTTAAGCAGCGTAGGCATTCTGTAAGCGCCATGCATTTGTTCTACTTTCAATTGAACATCATCTACATCCATTCCTTTGGCCGTCACAAAAAGCGGTGTTTTACTTTCTCCACGGAATACACTTCTCCTTTGGGAATCCGGAGTTGTAAATTCATTTTTGGCAATCCCGATAATAGGACACTTTTCTTCCAATGCTTCGTAAAGATGTCCGCCTAAGCCTATTTTTCCATCATTGTCAAGGGTAACATATCCGTCAACAATGATAATATCTTCTGGTTTTAATGCAATTTTCGTCAGCAAACTTAAAATACAGGGTAATTCTCTTTTGTAAAATGCCCCGCTTTCATATTCTGAGCTCACAGAAGTCTGTTCTATAAAAACCTCCACTTCTTTTTCAGACGTCCAGTCCTCAAATGCAATACACACGGTATTGGCATAATCCTCATAATAATAGGTATCAAATGCGTAAATCATATTCTATTTCTTTAAAAAAACTCACCGAAATGCCACAGAATCCCTGAAGGATCATGCACAAAACACTCTTTTCCCCACTCCATGGTTCTTACAGGAGTAAGTTTTACATTCTCATAAGCATCAGTAAGTCTTAAAGATACAAGTTCCTCCCAGAATTCATCCGTATTGGCTACTTCCATAAAGATCATGGTATTATCAACCCAGTCTTTTGTATAATAATCCTGAAGATAAAATCCTATTTCCTCCCTTATAAACAGTGACAGTTTGGGCTCGAGAATAACTTCTTCAAATCCGAGATCCTTATAAAAGTTTCTGCTGATCTCAAAATTCTGTGCCCCGATAAAGGGCCTGATAGATTTTAATTTCAGTGTCATACTATTTATTTTTCCAGTGTTCATAGGTCATTTCAAATTTCACCTCTCCCTTTCCATGGGTTCCTGTCTCCTTCCATCCTGATTTTCTGTAGAAATTCTCAGCCCGTGTTCCGGGTGAAGTACCAAGCCACAGATCGTCTTTCTTTTGTTCAAAATACCAGTCGAGCATGATGTCATGAAGTTTTCTGCCGACTCCCTGATTTTCAGAATCCGGATGTACAAACAAAGCCCAGATATTATTTTCTTTCAGGTCAGCAATAGAAAAGCCTACAATCTTACCTTCTGCCTCACCTACCCATCCTTTTCCCCTGCGAAAAAGAAATTCCTCACAGTCTTTATCTGTAACCAAACCTGGATCTGACAATGTATTTTCTTTCACAGAATTTCTTACAATCTGAATCTGGGGAATATCTTCCGGTCTCGCTTCTCGGATTATTATATTCATGGTAATTGTTTTGTTGATAAGCGCAAAGGCGCAATTTTTTTAATCTTGATTATTTTTTGTCAACCACAATTCTTTCTTCCCTGTTGGCAATATCCCAGGCTGTGGTAAAAATAAGCTGGGTTCTTTTCTCCAACAATTGATAATCAATCTTTTCAGGATCATCACCCGGTTTGTGATAATCCTCATGAATACCATCAAAGAAGAAGGCTACAGGAATATTATGTTTGGCAAAATTATAGTGGTCTGAACGGTAATACAGCTGTTCAGGATCATTCAAATCATCATATTTGTAATTAAGTTCCAGATTATTCGTCCTTTTGTTAGCAGCTTCATTAATCACTTTAAGCTGAGAGCTTAACATTTCAGAACCAATTACATAAACGTATTGTTTTCCCCTGTTGGCAGGATCATCACGTCCAATCATATCAATATTAAGATCTACAACGGTATTGGCTAATGGGAAAACAGGATTTTCGGAATAATATTCTGAGCCAAACAATCCGTGTTCTTCTCCTGTAACATGAAGAAACAGAACCGATCTTTTAGGTCCTTTTCCTGCTTTTTTTGCCTGCTGAAATGCCTTGGCAATTTCCATTACCGCTACAGTTCCGCTTCCGTCATCGTCTGCTCCGTTGTACACGACTCCATTTTTTGTTCCTACATGATCATAGTGTGCAGAAACTACAACAATCTCGTCCGGTTTTTCGCTTCCTTCAATAAAAGCTAAAATATTTTCAGAATCGGGAAGGTTACCTCCGCCTCTTTTTTTCATAAACTCAGATGGAACTTTCTGATAGTATGAGCCTAATGCTTTAGGTCCGGAAATACCAAGATTTTTATAGTAATTAATCATATACTCTCCCGCCTTCTTCTGTCCTTTGCTTCCTGTATCACGTCCTTCCATATCATCTGCTGCAATAACATACAGGTTTTTCTTTAAATCCTCAGCATTAATTTCCTTGTATGCATTGTTAAACGCTTTGTTATGTTTTGTTGAAACAGGATGTGAGGCATTCCCATCAGATATTTTTGCCGTTCCACAACTGGTCACTATAGCCAAAGCAAATAACGGAATAAGTATTTTTTTCATAAAGAATAAATTTCTTAAAAATAACAAATTTTATTGAATCCCAACATGTAGAATCAAAATCACAAAATCGCATGTTATTCATTGTAAAATTAACAATACTTCAATTTAAAAACCAATACGGTGTTATTTTTTTATTATATTTGATTAAAATACAAAATAGGTGGATAAAATTTTCGGATTTACTCATTATTCCTTTTTTACAGAAATGTCCGAACTGGCAGACAGACACGGAAGCTTTGATCTTTCCCTGGGGCTCCCCGATTTTGATATTGATGAACGACTTAAAATACTTTTAAAAGAAGCTGCTGAAAAAGACACTTACCATTATGAGCCCCTCGCCGGCAATCCCCTTCTGATTGAAAGTATCATCCGTTATAATGCGAAACGGACTCACAGAATTCCTGTTACAACTAAAGAAATAACCATAGTCCCGTGTGCAACCTTTGCTTTATATACTTCCCTCAAATCAATTTTAAATCAGCATGATGAAGTAATTATTATCCAACCTTCATATTATACTTATGGACCTGCCGTTGTCATGAATGGAGGAATCCCGGTTTATTATGATCTTGATGGTGATTTTACAATCAACTGGGATTTGTTTAAAAACTGTATCACTGAAAAAACCAAAGCTGTCATTGTAAACTCTCCTCAAAATCCAACCGGAAAAGTGTGGAAAAAGGAAGACTGGAATCAATTGTATGAACTAATTAAGGACCGCGATATTTATTTGATTTCCGAAGAAATATATGACACTTACTGCTATGATGAAGTTAATCATTACAGTTCTTTTATTCATCCGGAGCTTAGGGAAAAGACGTTTTGTATCTTTTCTTTTGGCAAGATGTTTCATACTTCAGGATGGAAAGTCAGTTATATGCTTGCTTCTGAAACTTTAACAGCTAGATTTCAGTGCCACCAACAGTATATTTCTTACAGTGCCAATGCTCCTGCTCAATATGCTATCGCTAAGTATCTGGACGTGTTTGATCCGGCCGTCAATAAAGAAATAATGCAGAATAAAAGAAATATTTTTAATCAGCTGATTCAGGAAACTCCACTGCAAGTTGAACAACAGGCGGAAGGAAGTGTCTTTCAGGTCGTTAACTTCAGGGATATTTCTACTACCATGACGGATGTAGAGTTTTCAAAATGGCTTACAATTGAGAAGAATGTGTCTTGCCTTCCACTTTCGGCTTTTTATAATTCAAGGCAGAATTCAGATTATATCAGGTTCAGTTTTGCTAAAAAGGATGAACTGATTATCCAGGCGTTGGAACATTTAAAAAGGAATCTTTGATTTTTCTCATGCATTTGTTTTTTCCCGCAGATTTCACGGATTTTCACAGATGATTATGGATATTTTACTTACAAGATATTTATTTTCTTTCTATGCCAGGTTTATATGGTAAACAAAAAGCACCGCCAAGGCAGTGCTTTCATTATAGTTTAATTGATTTTAAAGAGCCAGAATTCTTACATCAATTCTTCTGTTTTTTGCTTTACATTCATCGGTGTCATTAGCGTCACATACCGGATATTGTGAACCATATCCTTCAGCTTCTACTCTGTCTGCCGAAATACCCAACTCAAGTAGTTTAAGTTTTGCTGTTTGTGCTCTTAGGTTGGATAGCTTAAGATTACTATCCTCATTACCGCTATTGTCTGTATAACCGCCTAATTTTATTTTCAGATCAGGATATGCATTTAAGATTTCAGCTAAAGTATTCAGCTGGAGTACAGATTCTGCCTTCAGATCGCTTGAACCTGTTTCAAAATAAAGGTTTTCGATGGTGTACCATTTATTAGGATCTAAAGCTGATTTGTCTTTTTGTTTTACTACATTATAAAGCTGGTAAAGCTGGCTACCATCTCCTATGGCAATCGTTTTTCCTCCATCCAGTTTTATTTTCTGAATATTTCCTGTTTCATACACAAAGTCGCCGTTTTCATTAAGATGCCCTTTAATTTCTCCCGGAACTACAGCAATTATTTTGGCATCTGCACTGACACCTGTTGCAGCACTGGTAACCCCTGTAAGACTTTCTATTTTTGCTTTTCTGTTTGCCTCTATTTTATCTTTATGTAAAACAGCTAAAGTAGGTGCAATAACCAAAGAAACAATTGACATTAACTTAATCAGAATATTCATGGAAGGTCCGGAAGTATCTTTAAACGGATCTCCAACCGTATCTCCTGTTACAGATGCTTTATGTGGCTCTGAACCTTTGTAGTAGGTCTGTCCATTGATATCAACGCCTTTTTCAAATGACTTTTTAGCATTATCCCAGGCTCCTCCCGCATTATTCTGGAACATCCCCATCAAAACCCCACATACCGTAGCACCAGCCAGAAATCCTCCCAATACTTCGGGACCGAAAATAAATCCTATCAAAAGCGGTGAGATGATTGCTATAGCACCCGGCAGCATCATTTTTCTGATGGAAGCATCTGTAGAGATAGCAACACATTTTTCATATTCAGGCTGTGCTTTCCCTTCTAAAATTCCCGGAATTTCACGAAACTGTCTTCTTACTTCTTCTACCATCGCCATGGCCGCCTGCCCAACTGCAGTGATTGCCAATGATGAAAAGATAAACGGAATCATTCCACCAACAAATAGGCCGGCCAGAACATCTGCCCTGTAAATATCAATTCCGTCAATTCCTGCAATCCCAACAAAAGCTGCAAATAAAGCTAATGCTGTTAAAGCTGCTGAAGCAATTGCAAATCCTTTTCCGGTAGCTGCCGTTGTATTTCCTACCGCATCCAGAATATCTGTTTTTTCACGCACTTCTTTGGGAAGTTCACTCATTTCGGCAATACCGCCGGCATTATCAGCAATAGGTCCAAAAGCATCAATTGCCAACTGCATAGCTGTAGTAGCCATCATTCCTGCTGCGGCAATGGCAACCCCGTAAAGTCCGGCGCACAAATAAGATCCATAGATTCCTCCAGCCAGCACGATAATCGGAAGTAAGGTAGATTCCATACCAACAGAAAGCCCTCCGATAATATTAGTTGCATGCCCCGTAGAAGACTGTCTCACGATACTGGAAACAGGTCTTTTACCCATTGCAGTATAATATTCTGTAATGATACTCATTAAAGTACCTACAACCAATCCTACCATTATGGCACCAAATACTCCCATTTTAGTAAACTCATGGCCTCTTAGAACCATTTTTTCCGGAAGGATATAAGTTACCAGGAAGTATGATGAAATGGCTGTAATAACGATACTTCCCCAGTTTCCAAGGTTTAAAGCGTTCTGTACACTGGAAGTGGATGAGCCTTCGTTATCATTAATTTTTACAAATAAAGTTCCGATCATAGAAAATATAATTCCTGTCCCTGCAATCAGCATGGGTAAAAGGATTGGAGCAAAACCTCCGAATGCATCATCAGAAATAGTTTCTCTACCTAATACCATGGTTGCCAGAACTGTTGCAACATAAGATCCGAAAAGATCGGCCCCCATTCCTGCTACATCTCCTACGTTATCACCTACGTTATCTGCAATGGTTGCAGGATTTCGGGGATCATCTTCAGGGATTCCGGCTTCTACTTTCCCTACAAGGTCAGCACCTACGTCTGCCGCTTTGGTATAAATACCGCCTCCTACTCTTGCAAAAAGTGCTATGGATTCTGCCCCCAGAGAAAATCCGGTAAGAATTTCAATAGTCTTTTCCATTTCATGAGAATCTACTGTGGCATCGGGCGCAAAGATCTGTTTAATGATCAGAAATAGTGATCCTAAGCCTAAAACAGCAAGTCCGGCAACTCCCATTCCCATAACAGAACCTCCTGTAAAAGATACTTTAAGCGCTTTCGACAGTGAAGTTCTTGCAGCTTCTGCTGTCCTGACATTGGCTTTGGTAGCAATTTTCATCCCGATAAAACCTGCTAATGCGGAAAATACAGCTCCTACGGCAAAGGCAATACCGATACTCCAATGTGAGTTGGCATTACTTGATCCCATTACGGCGAGTAAAATGGCGACTACCACCACAAAGTACATTAAGATTTTATATTCAGCCTTTAGAAAAGCCATTGCCCCGTCTGCAATATGGCCGCTGATTATTTTCATTTTTTCATTTCCGGCATTCTGTTTATTTACCCAGTTGCTCTGAAGAAATGTATAAAGCAAAGCTACGACACCAAAAATTGGCACTAACACAAATAGATCCATAGTTTAATATTTTTTTGGTAATAGAAAATTAAATATAATAAATAATTACCATCAAAGCATTAAAAAATTTAACAGTATGATGCTTATCATCAAAAAGGATAAAAATATTGCACCGAACTTATAGTTGCCAAAATTTATGAAAAAACAGTACTGAATAAGGCTTTCAGACATATTCTATGCGTAAAAAAAGGGTAAACAGAAACCTGTATACCCTCTTTTATTGTATTGCATTAAGAGAATCTTATCCTCCGAATTTATCTGCATAGTCTGTTTGAGAAGCTTTAATCACTTTTCTTGCGTGCTCAGCTCCATAAACTTCCTGGATTCTACATTTTGCAGGCTCATCCGGAAGGTTTTTATACGTAAGGAAATAGTGCATTAATCTTCTTACTTCAGCTTCTGGTAATTCAGCAATATCTCTGAAGTGTCCGAAAGCATGGTCGTTGATCATTACTGCAACGATTTTATCATCAGCTTCTCCTCCGTCGATCATTTTGAAACCTCCGATTGGAATAGCTTCCATCAATAGACCTCCGGCGTGGATGTTGTGAGAACTTAAAACACAAATATCAAGAGGGTCATGATCTCCCATTGTAACATCCGTAGCTCCTGATTCCACAGCAAGTCTCATCACTTCCTTGTCACAGTATGTTCTTGGAACAAAACCATATAAAGCAGGGATGATATTTGAAAATTTCTGTGGTCTGTCTACCTTTAAGTATCCTGTTTCTTTATCTACTTCATATTTAATAGTATCTGAAGGAACAATTTCCACAAATACGTTTACAACATTTGGCGCATCTTCTCCTGCAGAAATTCCGTGCCATGGATGTGCTTTAAAATTTGGAATCATTATTTATCTGTTATTTTTTAAGTTATTATTAAAATTTCTTTTCTTAAGTCTTCTATTGTTTCCACAATATAATCGTTTCCTTCCATGTAGTTCATGATGAAAATCGTTTTGAATTCATCCAGCTGAACCTCTCCTTTCAATCCGTCATAGGTTTTGTGAAGGAGTTCTATGATTGCATTTTTAGAGTCTACAATATTCTTCCATGAATTTTTTGTGATGTATAACTGCTGCGAAGAGTTATATTCAAATTCTTCATTGATTGTTTTTTCGGTAAGGAAAATAAACTCATGAACCGCTAGTTCTCTATCAAACTTCTGGATAAGGTTTGACGGCTTCATTCTGTCCAGAAACAAGGTCATTCTTTCGTAAGAATGTGCCTTATTCTCTGAATTCGACTTCACGGTAAGTAGTTTGATTTCCTGATTTTTAAGGGTAATGTACGAGTGTACAAATTGTCTGAGCAAAACCAAAAAAGGAATTGCAATAATTAATGCAAATGCATACGGTAGATATCCTGAAAGACTCGTCATAATTTTAGACTGCAAAATTACTAATTATTTTCCGTCTTCTAAAGAGTTTTTAAAGATATCCACTTTAGAATTTTGTATATAAACTAATGCTAAGATAATTATAAGATAAAAGCCCGACATCATCCTGTTTGCCAGAGACGGAAAAACCAGGAATCTCAACATGACAGTTCCATAAACAATTGCAAAAAACAAGACCTGGGCCTGTGTTTTTTTATTATTAAGGGAAAAATTATTAGCCAGAATAATGATGATAAAAATCAACAGCAACGGAAAATAGGAAGCATTGAACTCCAACATTATTTTACTTTTAATAAAGTGAATATAATCTGAGAGAGAAAACGGATCAGGCTGTGATACAGGGTAAATCTGAACTTTTGTAAACTGATTCATAAAGAGTGCAGACCATGAAACCTGGTTAAAAGCCTGTATTAAAAAGAAGGTAAGAACCAGATATCCATATGATATCAATAATGGAACTGTTTTCACCTGAAGCCTATTCCTATAAAAATAAATAAGGCCATACAGAAAAGAATAAAAAATAAAATATTCCGGTCTTGTGAGAATACACAGCATAGCAAAGATACCTGCAAGAAAGAAATTTTTTCTTACTAAAAATATATAGAAGCTCAAGAGAAGCAACAGACATGATAAAGAATCTGCAGAGACATGCCTGCCTGACTCCTGAAGAGGTTTGAACAGGGAAATTAAAATCGTGATGATAAAGGCAAGACTATAGTTTTTGAGAATTTTTATCAAAAAAATGAAAATCAAAATAAGAATCAGGGCGTAAGAAATAGCTGAAATTAAAGAGTTGGAAGCAGATGCACTAAAACCTAATTTAAAAAATGCCCAATTGATGAAATTATAAAAAGGCTTCACTACAAAAAGCTGTAATTCTTCCTCATAGGCTTTAGGATTTTGTGACAATATTTTGTAATAGGTACTTTCACCTTTGGCTAATTCTTTCACCATTGGATCTACAGGTCCTAATCCTGCAAAGTCAGGGTTCTTTTCCCGCAATTCATCATATACTTTCTGATGAATCTCTTCAATTTTCATTTCGGGATATTCTGTTTTATAAATCAACCCCATATAAGCTTCCATATCAGTATTGTAATAATGGTTGGCATATAGGTAGTATGACATAATGCATACATAGATTGAAAATATAAAAACAAGAATATTTTCCCTTTTTTTCATACGTTGATATTATAAGTATACAAATGTAAAAAAACTATCAACTTATATTCTTATAAAAAGCTTTTATAATAAAGGATTACAATTCAAACAATGCAGGCCTTTGAGTCACTTCATGATAACAAACACTATTTTCATCAAAGAAATGATATACCAGGCTCTTTCTTGTTCTGTTTTTATCCGTATGAGGCTCACCGCCGTGAAGAATATTGGCATGCCAGATTAATAAATCACCTTTTTTTGCGTTAAAGACTTCTTTTTTTAATCCCAGTTCTTTTACTTTATCTTCAAGAAATGTTTCATAAGCTCTGTAACTTTTCTTGCCGATTTTCAGGGCTGTACCCTCATTATCATAATCAGAATTCAGGAAATAGGGTAATTTATGACTCTTGGGAATGTAATGAAGAGCGCCATTCGTTTCATCTACATCTTCCAATGCAATCCAGACTCCAAGCAATCCTCCCAGAGGATAAGTCGTCATATGAATACTATCCGAATGTGTTTTTTGTTGGCTTCCATTGATGAAATTGATACTTTGGAAAAGTTTGGATTTTCCATCTAGTAAAACAGATAAAAATTCTAACAATTCCTTATCGCTTCCGATATTTCTAATAATTTCTGAATGATGAATGGCAAACATTAGTTTTCCTCCGTAAATAAACTTCAGTGTACCTTTTTCCATCAGCTTATCAATTTCTGTATTGATTTGATCAGCCGTTTCCGGAGTCAGAAAGTTTCTCAGAATCAGATAGCCATTATCATCATACTGAAGAACACTTTCTTTATTTTCTTCCGATAACTTTTTAAAAAAAGGAGTTTCTGTAAGCTTTGCATAATTTACCTTTCTATCACTGGCAGGAAGATGAGCAAAATCTTTACTCGAAATACTTGAAAAGTAATTCTTATTGATTCCGTATTTCTTATACAATGGAATATTATGCTTTAATTTATTCTTTTTAAACAAGTTATAAAGCATATATGATAATTTGTACTGACGAATCTGTTGTAACATAGCTGTTTTACTAAGGATTTTATAAAGTTACGGAATATTACTTAATTAGAACCAATCTAAACAATGCTTTTCATCATAAAAAGGACTTTCCTCTCATAATAAGATATCCTAATTTTTTAAAGAGGTTCTTTTTTGAATTTTCAATAATTCCATAAGGTCTTAATTCCGGGCGGAATCCTCTGAAAAACTCTTCAATATTAGGCAGCTCTCCCCCTTCAAAGTCAAAAATATGAGTTTCAATATTTTCTTTAATAACGGTATCAATCAGTACTGAAGCTCCTGATAATTTTACGTAATCTTTATCATTAAAATTACCCAAAAGTGCTACCATATTGCAGTCTGTGTAAGTAGCAATTACGTTGATCATCTTGTTTTGATAATAAAAAGCTGTGAACTTCAGGTAATCCAACTTATGAAAACTCTCAAAAATTCTCATGAATTCACACAAATCATTGTCTTTACTCAATCCTATCGTGTTGGCTTCTATAAAAGTCTTTGCTTTGTCAAAAGAGATGGTTTTAACTTCTGATTCTTTTAAAACGTCTTTATCTAAACGGAGTTTTCTTTTTCTTTTGGGAGAATAGTTGGCACGTACTTTCTCGTAAGCATTGGGATATAATAAAAAGTTCTTCTTGATTCTGATCTTTGCGCGAAGCTGGTTTACATCATTGAATGGATAAGCTCTGATCATGTAATTTTTTTCCAGATATTCTAAAAAAGCCTCATTAAGGTCAACATTATCTTTAGTGGAAAAAACACCGAGTTGCTGGCAGAGTTTCGGATTATGAACAATTTTCATCCCGTATTTTCTTACAAAAGGTACAGGCATCACAGCCTCATAATCCTTATAAACCAGAAGTTCCCATGGCATTGTAGAAGTTGTATCTAAAAAATCTTTTGTTGCAGAATATTTTCTTTGTTCGGAATTTTCTAAACATTGAGCATATTTTACAAAATCAATTTCATGGTATTTCAATCTTCTAATCATAATAATCCTGAGTCCGAGAAACTAAAATAGGAATCTTGCGTGACAATAATATGGTCTAAAAGCTGGATACTTAAAGTATTTCCTGCTTCTTTTATTTTTTGTGTAATATTGATATCTTCCCTGCTTGGTTTTAAACTTCCGGAAGGATGGTTGTGGGCAATGATAATACCCGTTGAAAAATGATCCAGTGCTGTTTTATATAGAATTCTGACATCTACGATAGACTGGCTGATTCCTCCCTGAGTAAGTTTTGAAACATGAATTACTTTGTTACTGTTGTTAAGGAAAATAGCCCAGAACTCTTCAGTTCTTAAGTCAGAAAGTTGGTTTTGAAGAATAAAATAAGCGTCACTACTGTTACCAATCAAAGTTTTTTCAGGAATTTCCTGTACTGTCTTTCTTTTTCCGATTTCTAAAGCTGAAATAATCGAAATCGCTTTTGTAACTCCAATTCCTTTGAATTTCATCAGATCTTTAGCAGAAAGTAAGCTCAACTGATGCCAACTGTTATTAACTGAGGCTAAAATTTTCCGTGCCAGTTCCAGAGCATTTTCCTCTCTATTTCCACTTCCCATAATAATAGCCAGCAGCTCAGAATCAGAAAGTGAGCTTTTGCCTTTCTGCAAAAACTTTTCTCTGGGTCTGTCATCTTCTGCAAGAAATTTTATAGCCATGAAAAAAAGGTTATGAATTAATAAAATGCATACAAGATCACCGGCTTTGTCGACTGATCAATATATATTGCTGTTTCTTTAAGAGCATTTACCGAAAGCATCGGACATCCTAAGCTTAAACATGCCGGAGTCTGAGATTCCACATCAGGAATACATCCGTAGGAATGAAGGACAATTGCCCTCTGCATTGCATTGCTGTTGGTAGAATCAAGCCCTTTTAACCGGTAAGCTTTACCAAACTTTCCTACATAGCTTTCTCCGATGGCATATTTTCCCAGAGACGACTGATAAGAACCTTCAACATTACTGAATTTTAAAGCATCAGACTGTGGAATGACTGAACCTGAACCATGGGATACAACAGCCTGCTGTACAATTGTATTATTTTTCAGGTTATAAATGAAATAACGATACTTCCCGGAAGGAATCTTAAAGTTGATAAAAACAGCCAATTCCTGATTATACTCTTTTCCTTTAATATAATTTTTAATTTCCGAAATCCTTGTCTGAGGCACATTCAATGAATTCAACTGCTGAGATTCAGCTTTTGAGCAGGAAATTAAAATTATAAAAAGAAAAATAAAGTGTTTCATCATCTGCTATTGTATGCTTCTATTCTATGATCATTCCGTCTTTCATAACGAGCTTGCGGTCTGTAATTTCTGCAAGATTCGGGTTGTGGGTTACAATCACAAAAGTCTGGTTATATTTGTCTCTAAGATCAAAAAACAATCTGTGAAGATCATCTGCGTTCTTGGAATCCAGGTTTCCTGTAGGCTCATCCGCAAAAATAATTTTGGGTGAATTGATTAAAGCTCTAGCTACAGCGACCCTTTGTGCTTCTCCACCTGAAAGCTGATTAGGTTTGTGATTCAGTCTTTGTTCTATCTTCAGATCTTCAAATAAGGCATACGCTTTTTCTAGCGCTTCTCTTTCATTGGCTCCAGCTATTTTAGTCGGAAGCAATACATTTTCCAGCGCTGTAAACTCCGGAAGAAGCTGATGAAACTGAAATACAAAACCAATGTTCTGATTTCTGAACTTTGACAGCTGCTTGTCATTCATATTAATAAATGACTCTCCCGCTATTTCAATTTCAGTATCATATTTGTTTGATTGGCTCGGATGATCCAGCGTTCCTAAAATCTGCAGTAACGTAGATTTACCTGCACCTGATTCTCCTACAATAGAAACTACCTCTCCCATTTTGATATGGATATCAACTCCTTTCAGTACTTCTAAATTCCCATAAGATTTATGGATATTTCTTGCTTTAATCATGTTTCAAAAATAGTGAATTGCCTTCAAATAAAAAACCGCTTTTTGAAGCGGTTTATATTTTATTTTAGTTTTATTCCGATTAGATTTTCTTCATCCACTTATATAGGTCTTTTCTATTATTTTTTTAATTATTTCCTTTATATTTTGGCTATAAAAATTATGTGAAAAGTATTATTTTCTTTTTCAGAGTTTATTAGTAATCTGCATTTTAATTTACCCAAAACCAAAAAAACCTCCCGGTTTGGGAGGTTTCAATATTTTCACTTCAGAAAATTACAGTAACAATGTTAATGGACTTTCTAAATATGTTCTTAATGTCTGTAAGAATTGAGCACCTGTAGCTCCATCTACCACTCTGTGGTCACATGCCAATGAAAGTTTCATTGTATTTCCAACTACGATCTGACCATCTTTTACAATTGGTTTCTCGATAATTGCTCCTACTGAAAGGATGGCAGAGTTTGGCTGGTTGATGATACTTGTAAACGTTTCAATTCCGAACATTCCTAAGTTAGAAATAGAGAATGTAGATCCTTCCATTTCGTTAGCCTTAAGACCTTTGCTCTTAGCTCTTGAGGCCATATCTTTTACGGATGCAGAAATCTGGGTATACGTCATCTGATCTGTATTTTTCAATACAGGAACTACCAATCCGTCAGGAATAGCTACTGCTACACCAATATTGATATTTCCTCTGTGGATGATCTTATCACCTGCCCAGCTTGAATTTACCTGAGGGTGTTTTCTTAAAGCAATTGCAGTAGCTTTAATGATCATATCATTGAAAGAGATCTTAGTATCAGGTAAAGAATTGATTTCTTTTCTTGCTTCAATAGCTTTATCCATGTTGATCTCAACCATCAGATAGTAATGAGGAGCAGAGAATTTACTTTCAGAAAGACGTTTTGCAATAATATTTCTTACCTGAGAGTTTGGAGTCTCTGTATCTTCACCCTGTACAAAGCTTACTGCAACCGGAGCAGCACTTGCTGTCGGAGCTGAAGCAGCTGATTTCGCAGCTGGCTGATAGTTTTCAATATCTTTTTTAACAATTCTTCCATTTTCACCAGATCCCTGAACACTGTGGATATCAACTCCTTTATCCTGGGCCATTTTCTTAGCCAGTGGAGAGATTGCTACTCTGTCAGAAGATGAAGAGTCTGCAGCAGGAGCCGCTTTTTCTTCTGGTTTAGCTTCTGCTTTTTGTTCAGCTGGTTTTTCAGTTGATGCAGCTGCAGCTTTTGGAGCGCCTACAGCAGAGACATCTGTTCCTGCAGGACCAATGATTGCTAATACAGAATCAACCGGAGCAGCACCTCCTTCTTCTACACCCTGCTTCAATAATACTCCATTGAATTCAGACTCAAAATCCTGTACTGCTTTATCTGTTTCGATCTCAGCAAGAAGATCTCCTTCTTTCACTGTATCTCCAACATTTTTGTGCCATTTAGCTACTTTACCTTCTGTCATTGTATCAGAAAGTCTTGGCATTGTAATAACTTCTACTCCAGCCGGAACTTCTGTTGCAGCAGGTGTAGCAGTTTCTGCTTTAGGCTGTTCTTCTGATTTTTTTTCTTCAGTTCCTGCAGCGGGAGCAGCAGCTCCACCTGTCAATCCTGAAATATCTTCTCCTTCATTCCCGATAATAGCCAAAACAGAGTCTACAGCAGCAGCACCTCCTTCTTCTACGCCTACGTATAAAAGGGTACCTTCTATTTCAGATTCAAAATCCTGAACAGCTTTATCGGTTTCAATTTCCGCTAAAATATCTCCTTCTTTTACTTTATCTCCTACTTTTTTATGCCATTTTGCCACTTTACCTTCCGTCATAGTGTCGGACAGGCGGGGCATCGTAATTACTTCTGCCATAATTTTCTAATATGATAATTTGTTAATGTGATGATGAGAGAATTAAAAAATCTAATTCATTTTCAAATTCTCAAATTATCTAATTATTAATTTTCTAATTTGTCTAGGAATGGATAGTTTTCCTGAGCATATACATACTCATAGATCTTTTCTGCTTCTGGATATGGAGAATTTTCCATAAATTCGATACACTCCTCAACGAAGTCTCTTGACTTATTATCCATAGCTTCCAAGTCTGCTTCCGTAGCCCATCCGTTTTCTAAAATTCTGTGCTTTACAAGCTCAATTGGGTCATCATTTTTATGAATAGCCACTTCTTCTTTAGATCTGTATGGTTCAGCATCAGACATAGAGTGTCCTCTGTATCGGTATGTTCTTGCTTCAATGAATGTAGGTCCGTCTCCTCTTCTTGCTCTTTCAATAGCCTCATAAGCAGCTTCAGCTACTTTTACAGGATCCATTGCATCTACAGCAAGACAAGGCATTTCGTATCCTAATCCTAATTTATAGATATCTTCGTGATTGGCAGTTCTTTTTACAGAAGTTCCCATTGCATATTGGTTGTTTTCTACCACAAATACTACAGGAAGCTTCCAGTTCATTGCCATGTTGAAGGTCTCATGTAAAGAACCTTGTCTTGCAGCTCCGTCTCCAAAGAAACAGATGTTCACTGCTTTTCTGTCAAAATATTTATCTGCAAAAGCAATACCTGCACCCAAAGGAATTTGTCCTCCAACGATACCATGTCCTCCGTAAAAACGGTGCTCTTTACTGAAAATGTGCATAGATCCACCCATACCTCCGGATGTACCTGTAGCCTTACCGCAAAGTTCAGCCATAATTCTTTTAGGATCTACGCCCATCGCCATTGGATGGATGTGGCATCTGTAAGCAGTAATCATACTATCCTTTGTAAGATCCATAGCATGTGTGAATCCTGCAGGGATAGCTTCCTGACCGTTATACAAATGTAAAAAACCTCTGATCTTTTGTTTTAGGTAAAGAGAACGGCATTTGTCTTCAAACCTTCTCCACATTGTCATATCTTCATACCACTTCAGGTATACCTCTTTAGAAAATTCTTTCATGTGTTAGCTCTTGCTTTTTTATGATGAAATAGTTGAGCAAAATTATGAAAAAAACTTTGTTTTTATTCTATACATAGATAACTTTTCGTTTTTTCTGTAAAATCTATTTGCAGGCCGAACGGATTATTCTTAATTTTCGACCCCTGGAAAGACTGATGAAGCAGCACTTTATCCTTTACATTCTTACCACGATATATGAGGAATCTGCCTATCCATGTGGCTTTTCTGAAACAATACATAATTAGGAGATCTCAGGATTTGGTACTTTTTGCTCTACTATTTCTTTCCTCTTTAATTATTGTTAATATATCTTTTGGTTATTTTAATAGCTTCTTTTCCGGAGAAAAATCTGTAAGTTTCAGGGTTCTGTCTTCAATTTCATTAACGAAATTACCATATTGTTTCGCTGTTCTGGCTTTAATCTCCTTCCATTCTTTATCTGCCATAAATCCTTCCCATGCAGTTTTCATTGCATTTTCATCTTTCCATTCAAGCAGGTATACAAATTCTGTTTTTTCCCTGAATTCCGATTCCCAGGTTGCTACAATGGTAAAACCGTATTTTTTCATTATCCTGAGCGCATGATCCCGGAAACGGTCCAGAAAAACCTGCTTATTCTCTTTGGGAACCTCATAAATTCTTAACTGATGTACAGGGGCCGGCATCGCAGAAATATTTTCATGAGAAAGCTTTTGTCCAAAAGTAAAATAACCTGCAATGATCAAAAGGAATGTGAATAGATGTTTCATTATATAAGGATTAAAACTGATTAGTTAAAGGTATACATTTTCGGTAAAATTTAATATTAATTTAAATAGCAGAAAAATATTTTATTTTATCAAAAGTAACTGAAATCCAATCATTTTCATATTATTCAGCTCCTTTCACACCTCTGTTTTCCATTTGTTTTTTGGGGTTATAATGGTATATTTGATTTTTAAACTTGATTATGGAAGAAAAACAGTCTTCATTGCTACATAAAATTTCAAAAGTCATTTCTGATTTTTTTAATCCATTGGTCTCTCTGATCATTTTCTTTACATTTATGAGCATCAGGGAATACACCCTTAAAGATTCTATGATGTACTTCATTCCCATATTAGCAATGATTATTATTCCAGTTGTCATTTGGCTGGTGTGGAATGTGAAAACAGGAAGGTATACCAATATGGATGTCTCCAACCGGGTTCAAAGGAAAACATTGTACATATTTATTGCAGCCTGTGTGATTGCTTATCTTCTTTTCCATTATATCAGAAACGGATCTGTTGATCTTGTCATGCTGTTTATTTTAATTCTTCTTTTTGCCTTACAGATCAGCAATCTTTTCATCAAAAGCTCGATGCATACCGCATTCAATATATTTGTAGCAGCCTTATTTTTTAGCCTTGACTGGAAAATGGGTCTGCTATGGCTGGGAATTGCCACTTTGGTTGGGATTACCCGGGTTATTTTAAAAAGACATACCGTAAAAGAGGTATTTATGGGAGCCGGAATAGCTTTTATGGTATCTTTTATCTATCTTTATTGCAATATTCAATTTCAACATTAGAATACTCTATGAAAATAAATCATCTTACTGCCGCAGAAGAAAACTTTATGAAGCTGTTTTGGAAAATGGAATCTTTCTATCTGAAGGACGTTATGGAGCAGCATCCGGAACCTAAACCACACCAGAATACGGTTTCCACTTATTTGAAAATACTGGTTGAGAAAGGCTACCTATCCACCGTAAAAGAAGGAAGAATTTTCAAATACACAGTACTTGTTCCTCTGGAAGGATATAAAAAATTCCTATTGAAAGAACTATCGAATACCTTCTTTAATAATTCTGGGAAGGAGATTCTGGAACTTTTATTAAACGAAAAATTAATTTCCCAGGAAGATATGAAAGGATATTTTGACTTAAAAATCGAAATAAAACCATCAAAAGTTGAAGAACCAAAGTTTGAAATTGCTGAAGAAATCTTAAGTCCTAAAAAAGAGAAGAAGGCTAAAGGAAAAGAGAAAGAAAAGGAGAAAGAAAAGGAGAAGGAGAAGGACAAAAAGAAAAAGAAGAAAAAAGATTAATCTTACTCTCAAAAACACCAAATCATGAAAACAAAACTCCAGGAAACATTAAGCCGGGCCAATGAAGTCATTTTCCGTTATCCAATGGTTCTGGCAGTGGCTTTATTAGCTGCAATCGGGGCCATCTGCATTGCTGAAACAGAGCTTGAAGAAGTTACAACGTATATTAAATTCACGATTTGTGCCTGCCTCGGAATTTCACTGATGTTTGCCCTGAAAATGGTATCACAGAGAATCGGGAAAGAATTATTATTACAGTTATGTGGTGTTGCTTTTCTTATTGGGTTCTACTGTATCCTGCCTGATAAAAAGAATAATTTCACCGAGGTCTATGCTTATATCATTGCTGTTACCGCTCTTCTCTCCCACTTATTGGTTTCTTTTATTCCGTTTCTTAAAAAAGACAGAGAACTCAGATTCTGGCAGTATAACAAAAATCTTTTTGTTAATTTTTTCCTTACCGTTGTATTTACAGGCGTTTTGACCGGCGGAGTTGAATTGGCCATTTTAGCTGTTGACAAGCTTTTTGATTTTCACTTTCATCACAGAAGTTATACAGATACATTTTTTGTTCTGGCTATTTTCGGAAGCAGCTTTATTTTTCTTTTATTCAGTGATAAAGGTTTAAATAATCTCGAAAAAGATGGAACCTATCCTGTTGTTTTAAAGTTTTTTACTCAGTTTATCTTAATCCCGCTGCTGCTTATTTACGTAGCGATTCTTTATTTTTATTCTTTTAAAATCCTTATTAACTGGCAGCTTCCCAGAGGCTGGGTTTCTTATCTTGTTCTGGCTTACAGCATTGTTGGAATTCTGGCGTTGCTTCTGGTACATCCATTAAAAGAGGAACATGCAAAATCATGGGTTAAGATATTTTCAAAAGCATTTTATTATACCATTGTTCCTTTGATTATTCTGCTTTTCACAGCTATTTTCACAAGAATTCTGGAGTATGGCTATACAGAACCAAGATATTTTGTTTTCCTTCTCGCACTTTGGCTCCTCAGCATTGTTGTTTACTTTATTTTCAGCAGAAAGGCAACGATAAAGTTTATTCCGGTCAGCTTATTTTTATTTGGTGCTTTTGCTTTAATCTTCCCTTATTTTAATGCTTTCAGTGTTGCTAAGAGAAGTCAGAAGACTGAGCTGATGAATATTTTAAATCAAAATCAGCTGATCAGTGCCGGTAAAATTAATTTTAATAAAAAAATTACGGATACAGTCCGTAATGAGATTGCTGATAAATTTGAATTTCTGGCGGAGAGAAAACAAGGCAAATTTTTATCAAATCTTCTGAATCAAAAAGATCAGGCAGAGTTATCCGATAACATTGAAAAAGGCACATTTTACAGCATCAATTATACTATTCAAAATAAATTTTCGGATGTAAATATTACTGTTAAAAACAAGCCTTACGAACTGAACAGAATTGTTCTTGTTCCTGAAAAACAAATTATAGGAATCGAAAATTATCAATATTTACTTTCTTTCCATCGTTACAGCAGAGATCCGCAGAAACTGAATGAAGATCAGTTTGAACTTACCGATCAGCTGACTGATAAATCTTCATTGATACTGAGACTAAATTCTAAAGAAGAAGTGGATTTCGGCCCGCAGATCATTCAGTTATTTGACGAAAATAAAAACAAGAACGGCACCGTAAAAGTTCCTGAAATAGCAATGGAATCTGATTTGGGCAAATACCACGTCAAGCTTATTTTCAATGAAATTACAAGAGAAAAATATTCTGACAATGAGCTGGCCAGCATTTATTACGAAAATGTTTACATCCTGATCAGGTTAAAATAACAGATTAAAAAAAAGACTGTCCTTGTGGCAGTCTTTTTTTATTGTATATAGAAAATATTTTATCTATTGGTTCCGGAACTCCATAGTGGAGTATAATCTCCGTAGATTACCAGGTTTCCGTCATTTTGTACGGAAAGCTTATTCGCTCCTCTGCGGGAAGTATTTGAACTCCAGACAGGTTTATTATAGGAATCATATACAACAAGGTTTCCATCAGCCTGAAATTCAGCTCTGCTTCCTTTATTATCTGTTCCGGCTGCCCAGATTACATCACCACTGTCATAGGATAAAACCAGATTTCCATCATTTTGGAATGCTAAATAATAACTGCCATTAGGTGAAAATACTTTTTCTCCCTTACGGAATCTGTGTCCTGTATTTACATTACCGTTTCCACGGCCAAAGCCATTATTTCTTCCGCCATTTTTCAAATCGCTTTTTGAGGCCCATAAAGGATTTGAACCATTATAAATCACAAGATTACCATCATCCTGAACCGTTAACCTTTCTGCTCTTCTGCCATTGGTATTAGAGCTGAAAGCAACTCCATTTCCCGGAGTATAAACGACTAAATTGCCATCCTCCTGAAAAACAGCTCTCACCCCTTTATTATTTGTTTTAGAATCCCACATTGAGGCACCCGCTCTATTGTATAAAACCAGATTACCGTCATTTTGAAAAATTAGATAATATCGGTTGTTACTTGCCCAATACTTTCTGTTTTGCTCCAGAGTCTGACCAGTGTAGATGTTTTGTGCATTGATTAATAATCCACCAAACACCATCATTAATGCTAATAAATGTTTTTTCATTATAATTTACTTTTTGATTGATTGATAATTTTCTAAAATTATGCCAAAACACCTCAATATTTCAATACAAAACTCTAATCAAATGATTTACTGGAAATTAAATTGCATAAAAAAAGCGGCTTAAAAGCCGCTTCATATTTTTACCAACGATTTCCGCCGCCTCCGCCACGGTTGTTGTTACCACCATAGCCTCCGCCTCTGTTGTTGTTGTTACCATAACCTCCGCCTCTGTTGTTGTCGAAGCTTCTTCTTGGCTTCTCCTCTCTTGGCTTAGCTTCAGATACGTTTAGAGCTTTTCCGTTGAATTCTTTTTGATTAAGAGCTTCAATAGCCTGCTGTCCTTCTTCATCACCCATCTCTACGAAACCGAAACCTCTGGAACGACCAGTTTCTCTGTCTGTAACGATTTTAGCTGATGATACGTCTCCAAATTCTGCGAATAGATCGTGCAACTCATACTCTTTAGTTGCGTAATTGATGTTTGAAACAAAAATGTTCATTTTAAATAAATTAAAAAATTAATAAAAATTTGGTATATAAAAGAAAAACAACATAAATTAATGAACAAATATTGATTCCAAATATAAACGTATGCAAGATACAATTAAAAATTTCAAATCAAAGCTTTTTTTACATATTTCTCACATTATGTTGAATCTCAAAAATCAAAAAACAACACAAACATAATAAAATACACTGATTTACAAATAGTTACATTTAAAAAATCAATTATATAAAATTAGTTAATTTTTTTTAAATAAAAAAGCCTTGGACATCTATAACTTTGAAAATCCATGAGATAGTATTCTATTCAATTAAAACTCAGAAATGAAACAACACACTACTAATTACATCAACACCTTTATTGAAGTAGCCGAAGACTGTCCGGTTTCCCGGGCTCAGATTCCTCCTGAGAAAAAAGAAAAAACAATTGCCAGCCTTCAATACGAGAAGCTTATAAAAAATCCTTATCAATATTCATCAGATGATATTATTTTTGAGTGTTATGTCATTAAAAATGATATTTCAGAAAATGAAAAACAGGAAGAAAGAGAAAAATTCTTTTCCAAAGGCCAAGCCTGCCTTCGATCTTCTCCATTAGCTAAAAGATACGGATTCGGAATCCACCATAATAAAGATAAGAAAGTAGCCCTGTTTCCTGTAGAAAGCAAAGAATATCAAACATTACTGAATGACACTTCTGTTACAAAAACAAAAGCCATGCGCTCCAAAAGGAAATGATTGAGAAAATGAATCACTATTTTCAGATCAATAAATGCTATTCTTTTGAAAACATCAGCTTTTAACACTAAATTTGTGCTACAAACTATTAAAAGATATGAACTACCATACAAGAAAATGGGTAAAACCAGAAGACTTAAATCCTAATCACTCTCTTTTCGGAGGAAGACTCCTTCAATGGATTGATGAAGAAGCTGCATTATATGCCATTATCCAGTTGGAAAACACAAAAGTGGTGACCAAATTTATCTCAGAAATTAATTTCGTAAGTTCTGCTAAGCAGGGTGACATTATAGAAATAGGAATTGAGGCCACTCATTTTGGTTCCTCTTCTGTTACTTTAAGGTGTGATGTAAGAAATAAAATGACCCATCAAACCATTATTACTGTAGAAAAAATCGTAATGGTAAACCTTGATGCGGAAGGCAACCCTTCTCCTCACGGCAAAACCCAGATTGAATTTGTAAAAGACAGGTTAAACAACAGTCTATGAGAATTTTCATAAAAAACATGGTTTGCAACAGATGCATTACGGCAGTAGAAAATATTTTCCGTAATGCAGATGTAAAAACAAGCTCTATTGTATTAGGTGCAGCAGAAACAGAAACTGAAGTTTCTCCTGAAAAAATGCAGGCCATAGAAAAAGAATTGCTTGATACAGGTTTTGAAAGAATCATGGATTCTTCGCATCAGATTATTGAAAAAATCAAAAACCTGATCATCATAAAGATCAGCGACCTTGATATTGCTGAAGATTTTCTGCTTTCAGAATTTTTAAGTTCAAAACTCCATAAGGACTACAGTTCACTTTCAAAAACATTTTCACAAAACGAAAATATCACCTTAGAACAGTTCTTCATTCTTCAGAAAATTGAAAAGGTAAAAGAACTTCTTCTCTACAATGAATTCAACCTTACTGAAATTGCCGGAAAGCTTGGCTATAAAAGCGTTCAGCATCTTTCTTCCCAATTCCGGAATATAACCGGCTTCACTCCTACTGAGTTCAAAAAACTCAAAGATCACAACCGCAAAGCACTTGACAATCTATAAGTTTGAGTGTTTGAGCGTTTAGGGGTGAAGGAGTTAAATACTCCTATCACACTTATAAACTCTCAAACTCTCACACCTTCTTACTCTTATACTCTCTAACCCTCAAACTCTTCCATTCCACCTAATTTTATAACTATTATCCTTAAATTTATAACAACCTTAGCCTTCCGTTTTGGAAATTTGTAGTATAAATTTAAGAATCATGGAACAACAGTATAAAATACTCGGAATGACCTGTTCCGGCTGCCAGAAAAAGATTTCAAATCAACTGAACAGTGTTGAAGGTGTACAAGCCGATGTCAATCTGGAAAACAATACCGCAACCATTACTTCCGATCATGGAGTAAAACTTTCAGTGCTAAATGATGCTTTGGCAGAAATAGGAAAATACAGGCTTGAAGACCCGAATAATCCTGAGAAAGCCTTTGTAAAACCTCAGGACCGGGTATCACCATCTTCTGTATACTATTGTCCAATGGAATGCGAAGGAGATAAAGTATATTTCAAACAAGGTGAAAGATGCCCTGTCTGCAAAATGTACCTGGTTCCCATTGAAGAAAAACTGGCCAAAGACCCCAATCATAAGCCAGCCTTTTCTGCAACCAATCTTCCGGAAAACTTTAATGACAGTATCGGAAAATACTATTGCCCTATGTTTTGTGAAGGTGATAAAGTGTACGATGAAAAAGGAGACTGCCCGGTCTGCCACATGCATTTAGAACCGATCACTGAACAACTTATACAAAAAGCACATGCACAACAGCATCAGTCTCACTCCCATGCTCATCATCATCATGATCACAACAGCCATAATCACGAAGCCCCCAAAGTAACTGAGGAAATGGCAGGTAGGTATTACTGTCCTATGTATTGTGAAGGTGATAAAACCTATGATTCCAACGTAGGGTGTCCTGTCTGCGGTATGGATCTGGTAAAGTATCCGGAAAAGAAAACCGCAAAATATACATGTCCTATGCATCCGGAAATTATTCGTGATGAACCTGGAGACTGCCCGATCTGCGGAATGGATCTCGTAAGAATGCCGGACAGCAGTGATGATGAAGAGGATGAAACATATAATATATTAAAGAGAAAGTTCATTACTTCACTGGCATTTACGATTCCGGTTTTCATCCTGTCAATGGGCGGAATGTTTATCAGTTTTCCTTTTTCCCATCAGATTCAGGGATTTATTGAACTTGCATTAACTATTCCGGTCATGTTTTATTCCGGATGGTTCCTGTTGAAAAGGGGCTGGGTTTCTTTTAAAACATGGAATCTCAATATGTTCAGCCTTATTGCGCTGGGTGTGGCTGCTGCATTTATTTTCAGTATTGTAGCTTTAGTATTTCCGGATATTATTCCGCATGAAATTCGCGGCCACAATCATGAAATTCCGTTATATTTTGAAGCAGTCTGTGTGATTTTAACCCTTGTTATTTTAGGCCAGTTAATGGAAGCCGCCGCTCATAAAAAAACAGGTAATGCCATCAAGGAACTCATGAATCTTTCACCGGACGAAGCCAACCTTATTATAAATGGTGAAGAAAAGAAAGTACTGCTTTCTCAAGTGAAAATCGGAGATTTATTAAAAGTAAAACCAGGTGAAAAAATTCCCGTGGACGGAAAAATTACCGAGGGAAATTCTATCGTAGACGAAAGTATGATCACGGGTGAACCTGTTCCCGTTGAAAAGAATGTGGATGATAAAGTGTCGTCCGGAACAATAAATGGCAACCAGGTATTTATCATGAAAGCTGAAAAAGTAGGTGATGAAACACTGCTTTCACAGATCATTAAAATGGTGAATGAAGCCAGCCGAAGCAAAGCGCCCATCCAGAAACTTACCGACAAAGTTGCAAAAGTATTTGTTCCTGTTGTAATTCTTATTGCTGTACTTACTTTTATCCTGTGGCAGTTTTTCGGTCCGGAAGGAAAAAGAACCTTATTTGCATTCGTGAACGCTGTTGCTGTTTTAATTGTAGCATGTCCATGTGCCCTGGGACTGGCCACCCCCATGTCCTTAATGGTAGGAATCGGGAAAGGTGCCAAAAACGGGATTCTGATCAAAAATGCTGAAGCTCTTGAACAAATGAATAAAGTAAATGTTCTGATTACAGATAAAACAGGAACTTTAACGGAAGGAAAACCTTCTGTAGAATATATTGAAACAGCAGCCGGAGATCAGAAGCAGATTTTACAGCTGGCTTTTTCATTGAATCAAAACTCAGAACACCCGCTTTCCAATGCGGTCATAAAAAGAGCAAAAGATGAAAGTATAACTTCTGAAAAAGTGGATCAGTTTGAAAATATTTCAGGAAAAGGAGTAAAAGGAAATATTAATGGCAAAACAGCTTATTTAGGAAATGAAAATCTGTTGATCTCACATCAGATCACTATTCCGGAAAGTTTAAAGCAAAAAGCTGTGCAAGTACAGTCAAAGGCACATACCATCTCTTATATCGCACAGGATCAGCACGTGCTTGGCTTCATAAGTTTTACAGATAAAATTAAAGAAAGCTCCAAAAAAGCAGTTAAACAGCTGATGAACGAAGGAATTGATATTATTATGATGACCGGAGATAATGAGCATACAGCCAAAGCTGTCGCTGATGAATTAGGAATTAAACATTTCAAAGCCAATTGTCTTCCGGAAGATAAACTGAACGAGGTAAAAAGACTGCAGCAACAAGGGAAGATCGTAGCCATGACCGGAGACGGAATCAATGATTCCCCTGCCCTTGCCCAGTCAAATGTAGGAATCGCTATGGGAACAGGAACAGATGTAGCTATTGAAAGCGCTGAGATTACTTTGTTAAAAGGAGATATTCTGGGTGTTGCAAAAGCTAAATTACTAAGTGAAAAGCTTCTCAAAAACATTAAAGAAAACCTATTCTTCGCTTTCATCTATAATGTACTGGGAGTTCCGATAGCGGCAGGATTATTGTATCCATTCTTTGGAATTCTGTTATCACCTATGATTGCAGCTGCAGCAATGAGCTTCAGTTCCCTGTCTGTGATTCTGAATTCATTGAGATTAAACTCGGTAAATCTGGATATAAAATAACATCATGACAAAAGAAAATCTTTACATAGGGTGTTCAGGATTTTATAATAACGACTGGAAAGGGTCATTATATCCCGAAAATGCCCCAAGCAAAGATTTTCTTTCTTTATACTCAAAAACATTCAACGCAGTAGAAATTAATTCTACTTTTTATAGAAAACCTACATCAAAAACACTTTTGAAATGGTATGATGAAACTCCCGGTTCTTTCAGGTTTTTCATTAAAATCCCAAAATCTATTACCCATCAAAACCGTCTTGAAAACTCAAAAGAAGACATAGCAGCATTCTGCAGTCATATCCACAGCCATCTGAAGGACAAACTCTCCGGATTTCTGTACCAACTTCCTCCATCCTTTAAAAATACTCCGGAAAATATAGAACGTATCATCAGTTCTATAGATCATACATTTCTGAATGTAATTGAATTCCGGCATAACTCATGGTGGCAAAAAGAAATCTTTGATCTGCTAAAAAGTCTGGGTATTGCTTTTTCCGGTGTAAGTTTTCCGGCTGATCTTCCTGAAGACTTGATTGTTAACCACCCTTCCATTCTCTATTACAGACTCCACGGAAAGCCTGTCCTTTACAAATCCGAATACAGCGAGGCCTTTTTGAATGAACTTGCCGGAAAAATTAAAAACTCTCAGCAAACCGCTTTTATATTTTTTAATAATACCTGGGGAACAGCGGCCATTAAAAATTCTCTATACTTAAAAAGCATTTTAGAAAAATAATTGTCTTTTATTGCAACAATTTGATGCTGCTCATAAAATAATTCCCTATTATATGAAGAATATTGAAACCTTAATAAAAATAGAGAAAACCTATTAGTTTCGCATTTATAAATGTTAAAGTTTAAATAAAAACAGGTTATAAATTTACAATGCACCGAGTAATAGAAATACCCTTTAAAATAAAGTTCTTAAAATAAACTTAAAAAGAAAAAAGCTGTACAGCATGGCATGTAATTTGTTAACTTTCAACTGTTATTTTTAACGATTTTTAACAATTTAAATTCCATTATCTTTATGAGAAAAATTTTTGCGGGAAAGTCAACAAATAAGACTTTTCTCGGGATGTTTGCATTGATGAGTGCAACTTCGGCTTTATTGTATAGCTGTAATTTTAAAAATGAAGTGAATAATGACCCCGTCGTCAGTTCACAAGAACATCCTTCCGCAGAAATTGTCCCTAAAATGGATGATGAAAGCGTAGATCCGGATAAAAGAGTGATCTACCTTACTTTCGATGACGGCCCCAATCAGGGAACCGAAAATCTTTTAAAAATTCTGGATAAAAGAAATGTTTGTGCAACCGCCTTTCTGGTAGGGAAACACGCCTATGGAAGCAAAAAACAGAAAGATGATTTACTGCTTCTGAAGCAAAACCCTCTTGTAGAACTGGCTAATCACAGCTTTAGCCATGCCCATAACAAATACACCGATTTTTATAAAAATGCGGAATTTGTAGTACACGATTTTGATATCGCCAAAGACAGCCTGAAGCTTACTGATAAAATAGCAAGAACTCCCGGAAGAAATATCTGGAGGCTCAACAATATTAATGTAACTGATATTAAAAGCTCTACTGCAGCTGCAGATGGTCTTAAAAAAGCAGGTTACAAGGTAATCGGCTGGGATCTTGAATGGAGACCTTCCCAGAAAATGACTTTAAAAGGAAGCCATGAAGCAATGATTAAGAAAGTGGACAGTATTTTCTTTAACGATCTTGAGAAAACTTCGAGACACCTTGTTTTCCTTACTCATGATCAATACCTCAGAGATACAGATTCTATCAATGAGCTGGATCTGTTTATTGAAAAACTGCAGAAAAGCAACAAGTTTGTTTTCAGAAAGATTTCTCAGTATCCTAAGATCAATGAAGTCTTGAATTAATTTTTGTTTGAAAAGGGCCATGTAAAATGTATTCATCGCTGGCAACTGTCAGGGAATTTTCGGAAATTTGCATCTATGAGTATTAAAGAAAATTATAAATCCATAAAAGATCAGCTGCCGTCCCATGTTCAGCTGGTTGCTGTTTCAAAAACACACCCTGTTTCTGCAGTACGGGAAGTATATGATCTGGGGCAAAGAGTTTTTGGAGAAAATAAGGTACAGGAACTGATGGAGAAATATCCTCTCCTTCCTCAGGATATTCAATGGCACCTTATCGGCCATTTGCAGACCAATAAAGTAAAATACCTTGCACCTTTCATAGACACGATACAAAGTGTGGATTCTGAAAAATTATTAGCAGAAATCAACAAAGAATCAGGAAAAAACAATAGGGTAATTAAGGTTCTGCTGCAGGTAAAAATTGCGGCTGAGGAAAGTAAATTCGGGCTTGAAATCTCTGAAGCAAAAGATCTGTTTCAACAGTATGTAGAGAGTCAGTTTCCCAATGTTGAAATTACCGGCTTAATGGGAATGGCAACATTCACGGATGATGAGCAACAGATCAGAAATGAATTTTTAAAACTAAAGGGGCTTTTTGATGAATTAAATCAATTAAAAACACTGAATACATTATCAATGGGAATGAGTGATGATTTCCCGGCAGCTATTGAGTGTGGGGCTAACTCTGTGAGGGTTGGATCTGCGATTTTTGGAAGAAGAGACTATTCAAAATAGAATATTTAGGTACAGTTTTTGCTAATAATTGAAACAAAAAATTTAAATTTGCAACTATGCAAAAAATCCTTATAGTAGAAGACGAAAAAGCAATCTCGGGAGTACTTCACAGTATTCTTTCGGATGAACTAACCGATTATGAATTTGTTATCGCTGAAGATGGCCTTGAAGGTTACAAACAGGTAGAAAAAGAAGATTTCGCATTGGTGATTTCTGATATTAAAATGCCTAAACTTTCAGGAACTGAACTTTTGAAGCAAAGTCTCGCATTAAAACCAGAAACTACTTTTATCATGATCTCAGGCCACGCAGACATTGATTCTGCTGTTTCCTGTTTGAAAGAGGGTGCATACGATTTTATCTCCAAGCCAATTGATATCAACAGATTGATCACGAGTGTAAAAAACGCTTTGGTGAAGGAAACCCTGAAGAAAGAAAACAAAAATCTTCAGACTGAAAACAAAACCTTAAAAAGAAAAGTAAATAAAAAATACCAGATGATCGGTGATTCTCCTGCTCTTCAAAAGATTCAGGATATGATCGAAAAAGTAGCCGCTTCGGATGCCAGAGTTCTGATTACAGGACCTAACGGTGCCGGAAAAGAATTGGTAGCCCACGCCATCCACAATCAAAGTGAACGTGCAAGAGGTCCTATGATAGAGGTAAACTGTGCTGCAATCCCATCTGAACTTATTGAATCTGAACTTTTCGGACACGTAAAAGGATCTTTTACAGGAGCTATTAAAGACAAGCAGGGAAAATTTGAACAGGCTAACGGTGGTACGATTTTCCTTGATGAGATTGGTGATATGAGTCTTATTGCTCAGGCTAAGGTATTGAGAGCGCTTCAGGAAAGCAAAGTTTCTCCTGTAGGAAGTGATAAAGAAATAAAAGTTGACGTAAGAGTAATTGCGGCAACCAATAAAAATATGCAGAAAGAAATTGAGGAAGGGAAATTCAGAGAAGACCTTTACCACAGACTTTCCGTTATTGAAATCTATGTTCCGCCATTGGATGACAGAAAAGAGGACATCAAATTGCTGGTTGAGCATTTCTCAGGTATGATTGCTGATGAGCATGGTACTGCTGTGAAAAAGTTTGATGATAAAGCTGTTGATGCTTTAAAATCTCTTTCATGGACTGGAAATATCAGGGAATTAAGGAATGTTGTGGAAAGATTGATTATTCTTGGTGGAAACACTGTTTCTGAAGGTGACGTTGCAAGTTTTGTAAGGAAATAATAAAGCTATTATTTACGATACTATAAAAATTTGCAGTGTTCCACTGCAAATTTTTTTTTGCCTTATTTGAATTATAAACTATATGAATCTTAAAATATTATGAAATTTTTAAACAAAAACTATACAAAAGAATGCCTGACTTTGGCTCTGCCTGTGATGCTTACCCAGGTGGGGCAGGTTTCGGTCAACTTATTCGATAATATTATTGTCGGAAAACTTTTGGGTGCTGATGCACTGGCATCCGTTTCATTGGGTAATGCTGTGTTTTTCTCCATATTTGTATTAGCGTTGGGCTTTTCATTTGCTATCCCGCCATTGGTTTCGGAAGCACATTCAAAACAGGATCATGCTACAATCAATTCTGTTTTCAGCCATGGATTCATCATCAACATGTCTGTTGGGGTGATTCTGATGGTTATTTTACTTTTGGGAATGCCTCTACTCTATCACTCCGGGCAGCCGGCTAAGATTATTCCTGATACGGTAGGTTTCTTAAGTATAATGGTGGTCAGTATGATCCCATTTATGGCATTTCAGACACTTCGTGAAGTTTCTGAAGGCTTATCCTATACCATTGGAGTTACCAAGGCAACCATTATTGCAAATGTTATCAATATTGCCTTAAATTATGTCTTTATCAAAGGACTTTGGGGAATTCCAGCGATGGGTGTACAGGGTTCTGCTCTGGCTACCTTGATTTCCAGAATTTTCATGGTTGTTTTCCTTTATTTTGTTTTGGTAAAAGAAGAAAAAACAAGACGTTATATCAAAGATTTCTCATTAAAAATTAAGGATTTCTCGAAGCAAATGTTTGATAAAATGGTGAAACTGGGGCTGCCTACAGCTTTACAGATGTTCTTTGAAGTAACAGCTTTCGCCGGAGCTGCATTTATCTGCGGATTAATCTCCGCTCATGATATTGCCTCTCACCAGATTGCATTAAGTATGGCCTCTTTCACTTTTAACTTATGTGTTGGGTTTAGTGTTGCTTCTACAGTAATGATCGGCAGAAAAGTGGGTGAACAGAATTTTGTGGAACTCAGAAAAGTTGGAATCAACAACCTGAAAATTGCCTTTATCTTCATGTGCATCTGTGGACTGGTATTTATTTTAGGAAGAAATATACTTCCGACTTTCTTCACGAAAAAAGAAGAGGTAGAGGTTATTATGCTTGCATCAAAACTAATGATTATTGCCGCACTGTTCCAGCTTTCTGACGGAATCCAGGTAACAGCTTTAGGAATGTTGAGAGGGTTGCAGGATGTGAAAATCCCATCTATTTATACTTTTATCGCCTATTGGGTGATTACTATTCCTTTGGGATATTTCTTCTGTGTTACTTTGGAAATGGGCGCATTCGGAATGTGGATTGCACTCGGATTAGGATTAACAGTTTCCGCTGTTTTCCTGGTTAAACGATTCCTGAATATGTCTGCAAAAAGAATTAAGCAGAATTCATAAAAGTAAAAAAGGCTGTTTCAGTATTTGAGACAGCCTTTTTTATATTCGTTAATTTGCAATAAAGCATTAATCTATATTCTCTCGCAGATCTTATTGATTACGCAGATTTTTTTACGATATAAGTGCATCAATCTATTCTCTTTCCTAGAATCTTCAGACTTCTCTCAACGCCATCTAAAATTGCTACATTAGGAAGACTTCCCCAATCTTCAAACCCAAAATATCTGAACAGTTTTAAACTAGGCTCATTGTGAAGGAAAATAAGTGCTACAAGGTTTTTCACCCCAAATTTTCCGGCATTATCAATACAATACTGAAGAATTGTTTTACCATATCCTTTTCCTCTGCAGGTTTCATCCAGATAAATGCTTACTTCCACCGTTCCGTTGTATGCTGCTCTCTCATGAAATGAACTGAAGCTTACCCATCCAACAATCTGGCTCTGTTCATCTTCAACCACCCAAAGCGGTCTTGTCTGAGGATTGTGTTCTTCAAACCACTTTAATTTGCTTTCTACAGAGACTTCTTCCATATCTGCAGTAACCATTCTTGAAGCAATTGTTGAATTATAGATCGCTACGATTTTATTTAAATCTGCCAATTCAGCATTTCTGAACTTTAATTTTTCCATGGATGAATATTCAACTTAATTTTATACAAAAATAGTAAATTTTTAAAACACCCCATTAAAACCCATACTTAAATTGTTAATTTTAATTATTTATAACAAAACACCCCTTAAAAACATTAAAAAAACATCTTTAATTAAAAAAAATATTTTTTTTGTTGGAATACGCAAAGGCGCAATGGAATTGAAAGATCGAATATTTTGAAGGCGCAAAGATTTTATCTCCGATAAAATTGAATACTGGTTATTTTTTAATCACACGAAGATTTTACTAATTAAGCAAATTATAATAAAAAAGCTCATAGTCATCACTTGCTGAGAATCTTTGATTTTCTTGCGCCTTAAAATTATATACAAGGATTAAAAAAAATTTGCGTCTTTCCGATTTTCCAACAAAAGAATGATGTTTAAAAATTATAAATAAGCGTTGAAAAAACCTTACATCTTTTTGCTTGTCAACGAAATTATTTCAAATCCTTCAAGATCCTATTCAAGCTCCTTCCCGTAATTCCGAGATAGGCCGCCATATCTTCTTTTGAAATCTGAATTTCCTGTTTGGACTGCATATTCAATAATTGGGTTAAAGTATGTTCTACCGTATAAAGCTGTTGATAAGAAGCCCTGCTGGAAGTATTGATAATTCGTTCTGCAAATGAATCCAGCAACAGATGATTCAGCGTAAGATCATTATTGATCAACGATTTAAAATAAGAAACTGTTATTTCATAAACAGTTACCTCAGATACTGCCTTTACCCCGCATAAGCAATTGATATTTTTGATCAATTCCACTTCTCCAAGAATCTCACCTTTTCCCAGAAATTCGACAATGTATTCTTTTCCGTTCTCTTCGGTAAAATAGCATTTGGCAATTCCTTCTTTGATTAACATGACCTTTGACAACAGCTGATCCTGAACCAGAATATTTCCATCCCTGGAAAAAGACTTGAAGATTACTTCTTCTCTGTCCTGCTGCTGATAAAGTTCTTCAAAATAGCTTAAAAATGCCTGATTGGTTCTTAACATATGGATCCGGGACAAATGTCCTTTGCTTATTGATATATTATACTGAATTTTGAGAACAGAAAATTACAAAACAAAAATGAATAATCATATTACTACTATCGCCTTTGATGCAGATGATACTCTTTGGATCAACGAACCCTATTTTCAAGAGGCAGAAAAAGAGTTCTGTATGCTGCTTGAGGACTATCTTCCACAGCATTCGGTATCGCAGGAATTATTTAAGACAGAAATGCAGAATCTCCACCTGTACGGTTACGGAGTAAAGGGATTTATGCTTTGTATGATTGAGACGATTGGCAGGGTTTCCAATAACACCGCTTCGCTGGAACTGGTAAACAAAGCCATTCAGCTGGGGCAGAATCTTCTTCAGAAGCCTATTGAATTATTGGATGGAGTTACAGAGACTCTTGAAAGCTTAAAGGGAAAATACAGGCTGGTTGTGGCTACAAAAGGAGACCTTCTGGATCAGGAACGTAAACTGAAAAACTCAGGATTACAGGACTATTTCCATCATATTGAGATCATGAGTGACAAAAAAGAAAATGATTATAAAAAACTCTTGAAACATCTGGACTGCAAACCTGAAAACTTCCTGATGCTTGGGAATTCTATAAAATCAGACGTTCTGCCGGTATTGGAAATCGGAGGTTTTGCAGCTCATATTCCTTATCATGTCACATGGAGTCATGAACAGCATGATGTTAATCTGGAACATCCGAATTTTATGGAACTTAAGAGTGTTGATGAAATTCTGAAGCATCTTTAATATGTAAACCATTAAGGTCTATTAAGAAAGTAAAATTATTAAGATAAGCTTCGCTTTAAAGAAAAACTTAATGCATATTCTATAACGTTTTAATTAATACCTTTTAATTCCGTATTTATATTTTTTAATCAAAAAAAAGAGACTGTTTGTGATAAACAGTCTCTTTTGTAATTTATTTCTTCAAACATTTTTCAAGGAACTGATCCTGTTCCCATAAAAGGTGTAAGATATTTTCTTTAGCCTGATATCCATGGGCTTCTTTTGGAAGAAGAACCATTTTTACCGGAGCCCCAAGGTTTTTCAATGCCTGAAAGTATCTTTCAGTCTGTAAAGTGAAAGTTCCCGGATTGTTATCTGCATCACCATGAATCAGAAGAAGTGGTGTTTTCATTTTATCAGCGTTCATGAACGGAGACATTTTATTGTAAATCTCCGGAACATCCCAGTAATTTCTCTGCTCACTCTGGAATCCGAATGGTGTCAAGGTTCTGTTATAAGCTCCACTTCTTGCAATTCCGCACGCAAAAAGGTTTGAATGCGTCAAAAGGTTTGCAGTCATAAATGCCCCGTAAGAATGTCCTCCAACAGCTACTTTCTTTCTGTCAATATACCCCAGATGATCCACGGCATCAATGGCTGCTTCAGCATTTGCAACCAACTGAGGAATAAAAGTATCATTAGGCTCTGTTTTTCCTTCGCCAATAATCGGGAAAGCAGCATCATCCAGAACAGCATATCCTTTAGTAGTCCAGTATACAAAAGATCCGTAATACGGGAATGTAAAGTCGTTCGGATTTTGGGTATTCTGCCCTGCTGTATTTTTATCTTTATATTCGGTAGGATAAGCCCAAATCAGCAACGGAAGCTTCTCTTTTTTCGTTTTTCTGTCGTAATTGGCAGGAAGATAAAGAGTTCCCGTTAAAGTTACCCCATCATTTCTTTTGTAAGTAATTACTTCTTTGTAAACGTCTTTGATACTTTCAAAGGGATTTGCGAAGTTGGTTACGGCTTCTGCTTTATTAGATTTAATATTCTTTTTAAAATAATTAGGATAAAGGCTTGGTGACTGTTGAGTTGTAAGAATTTCCCCTTTTGAAGCATTAAGAATATCAATAATCTCTTCTTTACCGTTTTTTACATTAGAGGTATAAAGTCTTTTCTTTTTCAGTGACTTCACATCCATTTCATCAATAAAAGGATGCTGCCCGTCTTTGGTAAATCCATCTCCGATCAGGTAGGCTTTTCCTCCTTTCATATCTATTACATATCTCCCGTACTGATTTTTTGTTGTATTAAAATTTCCAGGATCACTGTAAACGTCCTGATAATTTCTGTCATCAAAAACTTTAGATTCTCCGTTATTCGTATCTATCAGGTAAGATTTTGTATTTCTTGTGTCATACCAGCCTTCGGAAACAATAGCATAATGATCATTAGTCCAAACTACATCATCATATCTCTGCTTTGTTTTGAAGAATGATTTCGGAGCTGCTGTAAATGGCGCTTCCCAGGTAAATACCTCGTCTCTGAAATCAGCTGTTTTAGACTGATCTCCTCCATCCAAAGCTTCAGCATAAGTAAGCGTAGCAGGAGCATCACTTCTCCATGCCATATCTCTTTTTCCGGTTCTTACCGATGAGAATCCTTTCGGCATGATTTCATTCAAAGGAACTTCATTCACTGTTTTCACAGCGTTTCCTTTCATATCATATACAACCGTTGTTGATGGAAATCTGTTGAGCGGAACGATATAAGAAAACGGCTTTTTAATCGTTGTAGCCATCAGATAATTTCCGTCCGGAGAAAAACTCAAGCCGGCATACATATCCTGATCTTTCAATTTCTTAAGATTTCCTGTAAGATCTACATTATAAATTTCAGAAGCAGTAAGCGTTTCAAAGTTTTTTTCATCCTGAGGATTTTTTAAAAGATCCTGATAAGTTCTGTTTTGGGAAACTTTACCATCTGCTGTTGAAACAATCGGACCGGTTGGAAGATCTTTGGCTGCATCTATAAGAGCAGATCTGTTTGGCGGAAGTGTTCTGATCAGAAAGCTCTGAGAGTCATTATACCATACATAAGGCATTCCTAAGTTGGCATTCAGATTATCCGATGTAATTTTTTTGGCAGAAGCTGTTTCCATATCTACAATCCAAAGCTCTACTCCTTTATTTGTTGTATTGGTAAAAGCCAGCTTCTTCTCATCCGGTGAAAACGAAACATAGGCAATTTTCGGATTGGAAGGAAGATTTTTCACCTGAATCTCACTTTTATCATTGATCTTTCTGATCTTCAGATTATTGGAGTAGGTCATACTGCTTGAGATATTGGTCACCGGATTGATTCTAAGCCCGCCGAGCTTCATTTCATTCTGGCTCAGATCTTCCAGGGTTTTATATGTTGGACGGTAAGTAAAAACTACCCAGTCTTTTTTGCTGTTCATCAGAACACTTGGAGGTCTTTCATAATCTGCCAGTTTTAAGATCTCAGCAGAAGGTTTCTGATACGTAATATTTTCCTGTGCATCATAAAAATTGAGAAATGCCAAAAGGCAAATAGTCAGTTTTATCTTCATATAAATTCATTTTCTACGAATGTAGTAAATTTTAACAGATTTCTAACATTAAAAAATAAGACTCTTTTTGGTGTCATATTTATTTTTTCATTACTTTTATCTTACAAATTAAAATAGTATGAAAAATTTAAGAAAATTATCAAAGAGCAATTTGAAAACAATTAAAGGAGGAAGTGCTCCATTATGTGATCCAGGATACATGGCCTGCAGAGTAGGCAAAACTCCAAGTGGAGCTCCTATCTGGGATTGCCTACCTCATTGCAATTATTAAGAACAAAAAATGCACTTCATTTCCTGAAGTGCATTATTATTTTATCTTATTATAAAGTTACCAGTCTGAAGCTCTTTTTCTTCTTTCTATCATATGATCCACAGAAACTTTTCCAGCTCCGATTACCATGAGTAAAAGATAGACAGAAAGATAGACAAGCGCCATTTCCCTTTTCTCAAAGGGATCTGCTCCATGTACTGCAAAAGCAGCGATGATCATGGTAAAGACCAGAAAACCTAAAGCGACTCTTGTAAAAAGCCCTAATATAAGGAGTATTGAACAAACAAATTCAGCAAAAACCGTAAGAATCAGAGATATCTGAGGCCCTAGTCCCATAAAATCGAAAAACTCAATTTTACCGCCAGCCAATAACATCTGAAGTTTTGGAAAGCCATGAGACAGCATTGCAAAACCAACAAATACTCTCACTGCTAATAAAATAACATCTTTAGGTACTGAGCTCCAACTTGAATTATTATAGTTCATTTACTAAAAAATTTATACTAAGGTAATAAAAATCTTTTAATACAACGGGATTCCGGCTATTTTAGTTTACCTGTAACCGAAATTTTTAAGATCTCTGTCATTCTTTCTCCAGTCTTTTTTCACTTTCACAAATAAGTTTAAATGAATTTTTTTGGTGAAAAACTTTTCCAGATCTAATCTTGCTTCAGTTCCTACTTTTTTGATCGCTTCTCCTTTGTGTCCAATAATAATTCCTTTCTGAGTATCTCTTTCTACATAAATAATAGAATCTATGAAGATAATTCCTTCTTTCTCTTTGAACTGCTCAGTCACTACTTCTACTGAGTATGGAATTTCCTTATCATAATTCAAAAGGATTTTCTCACGTATTGCCTCATTTACAAAGAATCTTTCGGGCTTATCCGTGTACTGATCTTTATCGTAGTAAGGAGGATTTTCAGGAAGTAAAGATTTTATTTTAGGTAAAATAACCTCTGTATTGAAGGCATTCAAAGCAGAAATAGGCAGAATTTCAGCTTTCGGAATTCTGTTGTGCCAGTCTTCTACTAATTTTTCAAGGCCTGCCTGATCGGTCTGATCTACTTTATTTAATAAAAGAAGTACAGGTACAGGGATTTTATTCAGTTTATCAATTAAAAATTCTGATGGTTCCGCTTTATCGGTAACGTCTACAATAAACAGGAAAACATCGGCGTCCTGTAAAGAGTCTTTTACAAAATCCATCATTTTTTCCTGCAATCCGTATTTTGGATCCAATACTCCCGGAGTATCAGAAAATACAATCTGAAGGTCATCTTCATTATAAATACCAAAAATTCTGTGGCGGGTTGTCTGAGCTTTCTGCGTTACAATCGCCAACTTCTCTCCCATTAATTGGTTGAGCAAGGTCGATTTTCCCGCATTGGGCTTTCCAACTATATTTACAAATCCTGCTTTGTGCATAAAAATAATATTACGAACTGCAAAGTTACTAAAACAAAATTGGTCTTTACAGTTAATCTCAATATTTAAAAGAAAAAAGAGAGTTATTGGACTTTACATTCCTTTTCAATCAAATATTTAACTGCGTACTCCAACTGACGGCTTTGCTTTTTCTGTAAAAACCATAAAATAATTTTGCATTGCATTGTCTAAAACTGATATTTTTGAATATTAGAATTCATCTTTATGAATATAGACCAGATTCTTGATCAGATTTACATCCTGCCTGAAACATCAAAAAACAGTTTGAAAAATCACATCACTGAGGTTTCTCATCCTAAAGGCTTTTGCCTTATGGAAGCTGATAAAGTGATTCCTTATCTCTATTTTATCCGCAAAGGAATTGCACGTGCCTATTCGTCAACTGCGGATAATGATATTACATTCTGGTTTGGAAGTGAGGGACAGTGCATTCTTTCTATGAAAAGCTATGTGGAGGACAAACCCGGCTATGAAAGCATAGAGTTACTGGAAGACTGTGATCTGTACAGAATGGAAACGGAAAACCTCAGAAAACTGTTCAATGAAGATATTCATATTGCCAATTGGGGTCGAAAACTGGCAGAAGCCGAGATGATAAAATCCGAAGAGCTGATTATTTCCAGACAGTTCAAAACTTCTCTGGAACGTTATAAAGATATTATGACCTATCAGCCTGATCTGCTTAAAAGAGTTCAGCTGGGTTATATTGCTTCGTATCTTGGGATAACGCAAGTAAGTTTGAGCAGGATACGGGCAGAAATCAAGTAGATTGAAAAATTTAAGGATTTAAAAATTCTGTAATGTTTTGGCTAAAGCCAAAGGAATGATCATAATCAATTTTTCTTCCAGCTCCCACCTTCCTTTCTTAAAAACCACCTTCATTTTTTAACAATTGTAAAATTTTTTCTCCTGTCAAATTCTGAACTTTGCAGTAGAAAAAATTTAAAAAATGAATTGGTTAATATTAGTTATCGCGGGATTATTTGAAGTTGCCTTTGCATCATGTCTGGGGAAGGCAAAAGAAACATCAGGAACTGAGATGTACCTGTGGTATACCGGTTTCCTGATAACAATGACGATCAGTATGCTTTTGCTGATCAAAGCTACTCAGACCTTACCAATCGGAACAGCTTATGCGGTATGGACAGGAATAGGCGCGGTAGGAACGGCTTTAATGGGAATTATTTTCTTTAAAGATCCTGTAAGTTTCTGGAGAGTTTTCTTTATTGTAACACTTATTGGGTCTGTGGTAGGCTTGAAGGCAGTGTCTTCATCACACTAAAAAGGGCATAAACTTTTATCTATATTTAAAAATGGAACCGTCTTCGTACTGAAGGCGGTTTTTGCTTTCTCATTTTTATTTAACGTAATAGAACTGAGAAATAAGAAATTCCCTATCTTTATGGGAAACTATTTAACCTATGAAAAAATTTCTATTCCTTTTCGCTGGCAGTTTATTAGCTGCGCAGCAAACTTCCGAACTGCTTAACAACAACTGGTATATTTCCAAAATGGTAACAAGCAGCGGCCAGACCACCAATACTCCTTTGATCGATAACGGAGTTCCTGCCACTACATTCAATTCAGCAGGAGGAACAAGCTATGTTATTAACTCCAGATATTATAACACATCCATGATGAGTTTCGGGGTCATGCCCGGAGGTAATAATCTCATCAAAACAGCAAGCTCGTGTACTCTTTTGTTTTATAATGGAGGAAATGCAGGACCAGTTCGCGCCTATGATCAGAAAAACTGTGATGCGTATGTTTTAGGAGCTTACGGATCTATATACAGCTATCAGATCACAACTAACGGCAACATCAAAACACTTATGATCACAGATCCTTCAGGAAACAAAATATATTATAACAATACTGCACAACTGAGCACTAAAGAAGCTCAAACAGCCACAAAAACATTTAAAGCATATCCAAACCCTGTAAAAGAGGTTTTACATCTTGAAAACATTGATAGAAACCTTTCGATTAAGATCTATGATCTGTCAGGAAAACTGGTATTTGAAACTACAACGAATAGCAACACAACATCAATTGATACAAGTAACTTACAAAAGGGGCAATATATTGTAACGGTAGAAAATTATAAATCCTATCCTTTTGTCAAAGAGTAAAAAGAACCTTTCATTTATATAAAAACCCGCTTCAATGTTGAAACGGGTTTTATTTTATTTTTTATAAACGATAGGCAAGATTTCATTGTGTCTCAAGCCATATTTTTTAATTTCTTCTTCTGAGAATTTCTGTGAATAGAAGTTCGGTTCTGTTTCAAAACCTGCTTTTCTTAAGCGGTCGAAATAATCCATTCCGTACCAGCGGACGTGATCATATTGGCCGAAGTGCTTCTGGCGTTCTTTCGGATCTTTAATGGTAAAATCTTCATAAGTTTTCTCCAATGAATTTTTCATCGGAACCTGAAGAATTCCCCATCCGCCGGGCTTCATAACCCTGTACAGTTCACTTATTGCTTTGGCATCGTCTTCGATATGTTCCAGAACGTGGTTACAGAAAATAATATCAAAACTTTCATTTTCAAAAGGTAAATCCAGAATATCTGCCTTTACATCTACAATTGGAGAGTACAAGTCTGCTGAAATGTAGTTCAGATTACTCATTCTCTTGAATTTCCTTAAAAATTCCTGTTCGGGAGCAATATGCAGAACTTTATAATTCTTAATAAAAAAATCAGTTTCGTTCTGAAGATAAAGCCACATCTGGCGGTGTCTCTCCAGGCTTAAAGTTCCGGGAGAAAGAGCATTTTCTCTTTGTTTTCCATATCCGTACGGAAGGAATTTTCTGTAAGATCTTCCATCAATAGGATCATAAAACTGATCACCTTTGAAAAACTGATAAATAAGCGGTCTTGCCCAAATACTCATTTTAATAAGCATAGGGCGTGGAATTTTATTCAGTAAAAGTTTCGTTACCTTTTTCATTAAAAATCCAGTTGGAACTGCTTTTCTTCATCACTTACAATCCCTAAAGCCTCATATACATAATCAAATGTTGAAAGCAATACCGGTTTACCGTTGATTACGGCTACATCATGCTCAAAGTGAGCAGAAGGCATGTTATCTAAAGTCGTTACCGTCCAGCCGTCATTATGAAACTTCACTTTTTCAGTTCCCATATTAACCATTGGCTCGATAGCAATTGCCAAACCGTCTTTAATTACTTTTCCGCTTCCTTGTCTTCCGTAGTTTGGAACCTGTGGATCTTCGTGCATTTTTCTTCCTAAACCGTGTCCTACAAGCTCTCTTACCACTCCATATCCTTCTTTTTCACAATGTGCCTGGATTGCGTGGGAGATATCTCCTATTCTCTTTCCTCTGACAACCTGCTCAATTCCTTTGTATAAAGATTCTTTGGTAACCTGCAGTAATTTTTTAACCTCAGGTTTCACTTCCCCGATTTCAAAAGTGTAGGCATGATCTCCTACGAAACCATTAAGGATCACTCCACAGTCTACAGAAAGAACATCTCCTTCTTTTACTACATCCTTGTTTGGAAACCCATGAACTACCTGCTCATTCGGAGAGATACAAAGAGAGTTCGGGAATCCTCCATATCCTAAGAATGCAGGCTCAGCACCATGATCTTTAATAAAATCATGAGCCAGTTTATCTAAATATAAGGTCGTAATCCCTGGTTTAATTTCTTTTGCCAACATTCCCAATGTTTTAGAAACCAGTCGGGCACTCTCCTTCATCAGACGTAATTCGTCTATCGTTTTTAATTGAATCATTGTATATAGATGTTAGATATTAGATGTTAGAAGCTAGATTACAGCATTATGTGTATTTCTATATTATAACCATCTATAGAATTTTTCTGATAAAAAAAGAAGCTTTGATTTGACATTAAAAACTAATTTCTAATATCTGGCTTCTAATCTATACTACCAGAAAAGTCCTTTTTTCTTTTCTTTTTTAAGTTTTGAATAGGCAAGAACTTCTTTCCCTTCTACACGGAACTCTATTCTTTCCTGAATAATATTGTAGATCTCACCCCATCCCGGGAAACCTCCTAAATTCCTGTCGTCAATAAACCAATCTGCATCTAATTTTCTGGATTGAGTTTCATGATCAAAAACTTCCCCTTCAAAACTTGAATTCACAGCGTAAAATTCAATCCCGTTTTTTTGACAGAATTCTACAGCTTCATCTAATGTTTTTCCGTGTCTGTATGTCCAAAGTATAAGTCTGTATCCTTCAGCCTGAAGTCTTTTCAAAGTTTCAAATGCAAAAGTTTTCGGTTTTCCAATTGCCGGGTAAGCATCGTCTACAATAGTCCCGTCAAAGTCAACAGCAATCTTTTTATTATTTAACATTTTGTTGTTTTTTTAGCTTTGCAAAGATAAGAAATAAAAAGAGTGCCCAAAAGAAAGGCACTCAATAGTTTTATATTTTAAATAATAATGTAAATCTTATTAGCTTTTTACCCATCTGAACTGGAACTGAAGATCCGGAGTAGAAACTCTGTCTGTGATCTTCTGAAGCCTTGCAGGAAGCTTCATCAGGTATTCCTGAGCTTTTTCTGCTTTTTCTGTAAGTCCTTTTACGTGCTCAATTTTCCATTCATCCAAAAGGTCTTTCATAATATTGATATAATCCTGACCTGTGTATACCATACATCTTTGGGCTGCATCTGAAAAATGTCCCCAAAGTTCACCAGCCTTTTGTCCGGACTGTCTCATCAGGTGAGCAGGCATTACAATCTTTTTACGCATCATATCTTCAAATGCAAGAATCATTTCTGAAGGGTCTACTTCCAGAATTTTCGCTACGAAATGTTTGTATGCTTTAGCGTGTCTTGCTTCATCTGCAGCAATTACCCCACACATTTTTGCCAATTTCCCGTTTCCGGATTGTTTAGCCAGCGTACCTACTCTTCTGTGAGAGATATTGGTAGCTGTTTCCTGAAAGCTTGTATAGATGAAGTTTCTGTACGGGTCCATACTTGTTCCCAAATCGAAACCATCATTAATCAGATATTGCGTGGTAATTTCAACCTCTCTCATATTTACTCTTCCGCACAGATAAAGATACTTGTTTAATAAATCTCCGTGTCTGTTTTCTTCAGCAGTCCATGCTCTTACCCAATTGGACCAGCCTAATCTTTCTTCCTGATTGATTCCGTCAACTCCCATTAACCAAGACTCATAGGAAGGAAGAGCTTCTTCTGTGATACAGTCCCCGATAAGGGTTACGAAAAGATCATAAGGCATTTCGCGGGCAAAAGTCTGAATTTCTTCTAAGTCATGTTTAAAATCATCGCTTGAAGGATCTGGTAAATAATCGGAAGGCTGCCAAATTTTTTCAATTGGCGTTAAAAATTTATCAAGAAAAGAACCTACTTCCTTTTCCAATAATCCCATTACTTCTTTCCTAACAAGCTTTTGATACATTTTACTATTCAGTTTTAATTTACAAAGATATGATTTATTTATTATTTAACGCATAATAAAGTATGCAACTCATACCTTATCTGATATAAATCATAAAAGAATGCCGTCATACAAAGTATAACGGCATTCTTTTGACAATATTATTGAATTTTAATCAACTAAAACATCTCCCGTCATGGCAGCCGGTATTTCAACGCCCATTACTTTAAGGATCGTAGGAGCAACATCTCCTAATTTTCCTGGCTTTAAATTCCATGTATGGTCTTTATCCATAACGATAAATGGAACAAGGTTCGTTGAGTGCTGTGTATTAGGAGTTCCGTCCGGATTCATCATTACGTCTGAGTTTCCGTGATCGGCAAGGATAAAAACAGCGTATCCGTTTTCATAAGCGGCAGTGGCTACTTTTTCGATGCACTGATCTACTACTTCAGCAGCTTTTACAGCGGCTTCAAAAACGCCTGTATGCCCTACCATATCTGTATTGGCAAAATTCAGACAAACAAAATCAGCAGTTCCCTGCTCCAATTCCGGCACAATAGCATTCGTAATATCATAAGCTGACATTTCCGGCTTCAGGTCATAAGTAGGAACATCTTTCGGGCTTGGGCAAAGCAGTCTTCTTTCGCCTTCAAATTCTTCTTCTCTTCCTCCTGAAAAGAAGAAAGTAACGTGAGGGTATTTTTCTGTTTCTGCGATTCTGATCTGAGATCTTCCATTCTTTTCAAGAACCTCACCCATTGTTTCCGTCAGCACATTTTCGTCAAAAACAACCTGTACATTCTGGAATGTTTTATCATAATTCGTCAATGTAATATAATAAAGGTTGAGTTTTTTCATAGAGTATTCCGGGAAATCCTTCTGGGAAAGAACTTCTGTAATTTCTCTACCTCTGTCTGTACGGAAGTTGAAACAGATTACTACATCATTATCAATGATTTTTGCTACCGGAACTACATTTCCTGTTGCAGTAGTATTCATTAAAATGATCGGTTTCAGGAATTCGTCTGTAACGTTATTATCATAAGAAGTCTTGATCGCTGCCAAAGCATCAGTTGTTGGTTCGCCTACTCCTTCTACAAGGGCATCATAAGCCAATTTTACACGCTCCCATCTTTTGTCTCTGTCCATAGCATAGTATCTTCCTACCACTGTTGCCAGTTTTCCGGTAGTAGCATCCATATGCTTCTGAAGCTCATCAATAAATCCGAATCCTGAATGCGGATCACAGTCTCTGCCATCGGTAAATGCGTGAACAAAAACGTTCTCATTCAAGCCGAATTCTTTTGCGGCAGTCAATAATCCTTTTAAATGATTGATATGTGAGTGTACTCCTCCATTGGAAACCAAACCGATAAAGTGTACTTTTTTATTTTCTCTTTTTGCATATTCAAAAGCATCCTGAATGACTTTTTCCTGACCCAATGTTCCGTTTTCAACGGCCATATTTAATTTTACCAGGTTTTGGTAAACCACTCTTCCGGCTCCCAGGTTCATGTGCCCAACTTCAGAATTTCCCATCTGTCCGGCAGGCAGCCCAACAGCCAGTCCACTCGCTTCAAGCGTAGTATGTGGAAATTTTTGGTAACAGCTGTCTATGAATGGTGTATTTGCTTTATCTATTGCAGAAACGTCAGGGTTTGTTCCCAATCCCCATCCGTCAAGAATTGCCAGTATTGCTTTTTTTGACATTTTGTAAAACTTTTGTTAGACAAATTTACCTAATTTCCTATGAATAGAAGAATTTGAGGTCTTGAATTTTATTGATAACTGATCATCAACCAGTTCCATTTAAAGTTATATCGTAAAAACCGGATTAATTTGTACACACTTAACCGTGTCAAGGTTTTAAATCTTGACACGGTTGAAAAATAAAATTTCGTTGATTATTTCATTTCATTAATCCGTAAATCTTTTTAATTTTGCGGTATGGATTTACGAGATCAATTGAAGAATCTTTTTCCTGAGCATGAAGAGCAGGATTTTGAGATGCCTGAAGAGCAATTCAAGCAGAAAGAGCCTTTGGTATGCAAATTTGAGAAAAAAGGAAGAAATGGTAAGCCTGTCACGATTGTTGAAGGTTGGGAAGGCAGTGAAGAAGACCTGAAAAAAATCTCAAAGAAAATAAAAACCACCTTAGGTATAGGCGGTTCTGAGAAGGATGGAACGATTATCATTCAGGGGGATAACCGTGATAAAATCATGAATATCCTTAAAGAAATGGGATATAAAACCAAGCGTGTTGGCGGATAGATCTAGAAATAGATCTGCGTATCCGGCAGTAGGGTTTTTAAATTTTCAATTGTAGATTTTTCTATAGGGTTTCCTGTAAGAATCAAAGTCTTCAGATTTTTCAGCTGTTTGATTTCTACAGGAATATCTTTCAGATTATTGTTGGCCAGATTCATGCTGACTACATTCTTCAGCCCTTTTACTTTGGGTGATATTTCCGAGATATTGTTTCCGCTTACATTCAGAAATTCAAGATGCTGAGCTTTGAAAAGGTTTTCCGGAAGTTTGTTGATGGCATTCTGCTGCAGTTCAAGATATTTTAAGTTTTTAGGAAAAGACAGATTTCCAAGATCATTGATCTGATTATCAGAAAGATTCAAAAATTTAAGGTTTCTGATCTGATCCAGTCTGTCTGCAATAAAACTGATCTGGTTTCCCTGAAGGTTAATTTCTTCCAACGTTGCAATATCCATAAGGGCTTCAGGAAAGGTATTCAGATTGTTGGCATCAAAATGCACTACTTTTAAGTTCTGAAGCTTTGCAATATTGGGATTAATGCTTGTCAGACTATTCAGATTCATTGAAAAAGTAGTCAGTTTCTTAAGCCTGCTTACCTCATCCGGAATGTATTTAATGCTGTTTTCATTCACATTTAAAATTTCCAGTTCTTTCAATTCAAAGAGTTCCTGATCCATTTTTTCAAGCTTATTGGCCATGATATTCAGAAAAAATAATGAATCCAGCTTCACAATCTGAGGAGGGAGATTGAACAATCCTTTTTCTCTGAAACTCATACTGTAGACCGTTTTTTTACTGTTTAAAGCATCTTCAATATTGGTAAAAGTAGGATATTTCACCGGATCAATCTGTGCCTTGATCTGAGAAAGTGATAGAATGGAAATAAGTAGGAAAAGCTTTTTCATAAACATAAAAAGGTCTGCCAGCAACAAAAGTCACTGACAGACAAGAATTATAAATAATTTATTTCTTTAAAAGTTTAACTGTTTTCTGGAAACCTCCTTCAGCTTCAATATTTAAAACTAAAACACGAGATCCTTCCAACTGCTGCGTAAAATCAAGGTCCAATACTTTATTGGTTCCGTTGAATTTCTTTGTATAAACAATTTTTCCGTCCATACTGTAAGCTGTCACAGAAATATCTTTCAATCCTTTTTCTGAATTGATTTTTACGATTCCGGAAGTTGGGTTTGGTGCTACCGTTACTGTATTTTCTGCAGTTTTATTGTCGATAGTCCCTAAAGTTCCTTCAGTTCCAAGATTGTTTTTAAGTGCAATAACAATAGTTGCTGATTTTCCTTTATAATTGATTGTATTTCCTGTAGCATCCACATCTGTAGAGATAGTTGAATCCGGATGCTGAATAGAGAAGAAACCAAATTTATGATCAGGCGTAAATGTCAATCCTGTAGGCTCTGAACCAGCAGGCATGGACGCAAATAATCTTACTTTAGGGTTGGCCTGTGTATGATCAGGAGCAATTACCCAGATATAGTTTTTGCCTCCATCCTGAAGTACCCAAAGGTTTCCAAGTTCATCAAAAGTAAGGTTGTCATTTCCATCTCCCCAAGCTTCAGTTTTCATACCTTGAGCGGTATTGAAAGAATACATTGAAGAACCTCCTCCTACAAATGTCTCTACCTGAGAAGCTGTTGTTCCGTTATCCTGTAAACGGTATACTCTGTCTAATCCTTTTGCCGTAAAATAGATTCTTCCATCCAGCGGACTGATATCAACATCTTCTACTCCATTAAACTTCGTTCCACCCAATGACTGAGCAAGTGTTGCTGTATTATTCTGATCCGCTTTGGTTTTATTAGGAACCTGAATCCATGTTGCTGTAGTTCCTACCGGATCTCCTGCAGTTGTTAATCCCTGATCTAATTTTAATACATAAAGATTTCCTGAAGAAAGGTTATTTGGAGTATCCATTACATATTTATAGACCATGTGTGTTCCACCGTCTTCACCATAATAAGCAGTTGTTCCTGCGTTATTCACCACTACGTTTTCGTGATTCATGATTCCCATCTGCCAAAGTTTTCCTTTGGATCCGTCTGTATTTTTAGAAATTACCTGAGCTGTTGCAGGATCAATCTCTACCAGCCAACCGTAATCTTTATATCCGTCATTGTTCACGTCATTGGAAGTCACAGATTCTTCAGCAGTCACTACCGTTCCCCAAGGTGTAATTCCTCCTGAACAGTTTCTGATGGTTTGCACCAGACTTGGATCTGAGAAACTTACCGCCCTTGATTTTGTCAGCTGCCAAAGCTTTGAAATTGCGTTATAATTGATTTCTGCCATGGTAACTCCTCCAGGATTTGTTTCATGGTTTACGGAAAGATATCCGTTGGTACTGCTTCCTGCTTTTGCAACATAAGCTGTAAAGTCATTCTGGCCTCCTACCAAACCTCCACCTTCAGTATAATTGTCTCCTTCTTTTAAAATAAGCTGGTATTTGTGCTCAGCAGGGATGATCAGCTTATCAGTCTGTGCTGTAGGAACAATTGAAGTAAAGCAGCTGATGTGTGTTCCGTTGCAAGTTACCGGGATCGTTGTATTAGTTGTTGTTTTCAGGTAAGCATCAATTCTCAGATCCGAACTGGTTGTACTTCTGTTATGCAATTCTATAGAAAATCTGTTGATACCGTTTACAAATTTTGATTTTGGAATAGAGAAAATATTATAAACACTCTCTGCAGCCCCATCAATAGTTGTACTAGAAAAAGTATTGAATGTAACGGCACCTGCAGGCATGTTGTCTCTTACAACTTCTTCTCCGTTCAGGTATACTATAATACCGTCATCTCTCATTACTCCCAATTCCATAGTATCAGAAAGTGTTGAAAGATCTACTGTAAAATCTTTAGCAAAATAAGCTGTTGTAAGCCCAGAATTGATTGTTGTGGTTACAGGATCTCCGTATCCTAACGGTCCGTTTCCTACCGACCACGTTGAAATATCGTAGGTCTGAGCATTCCATCCCGCAGGCTGAGCCTGATTGTTGTCTTTGTAGCTCCAAGACGCATTCTTATTGAATATCAGAGTCTGTGCCTGGATACCTGAACTGGCCATTATAGCCAACGCTCCCACTGTTAGTAGTTTTTTCTTCATTTTTTATTTGATTTATTAGACACTGCAAAACTATTTTTTTAGAGCTTTGTCTCTGTTAATAGGATTTTAAATATAAATCGGTAAATATTAACTTATCAAAAACCTAATGTTAATGGGATTAATTTTGTGTTAAATGATGTGGGTTACGAGGTTCAAGATTTCGAGATAAGTGATTCTGGTTATGCTGTATTGTAGTACACATATCAGCTGTTCCTTTTATTTTTTTCCGGTATTCTGTTCCACATTCCCGAAATATCATAAACTCATAACTCGAATCCTACACCCCGTCTATTTCGCTTTACTCACATCGGTAAGGGCGTTCAGGAAGGCTATAATCTGATGTATTTCTGTTTCGGTAAGGTTTAACTTATCCGGTGCCAGAGTTTGATTTTTCATTTTTAGTCCTAATCCTTCTCCGCCTCCTTCATTATAAAAGTCAAGAACTTCTTCTAGTGTATTGAAAGCTCCGTTATGGAAATAGGGTTTGGTAAGGGCAATATTTCTGACAGTAACTGTTTTGAATGAATAATCATAAATCCATGATTTTTCCTTTTTCACAGGGCTGTTTCCTCTTCCTAAATCCTGATCAAGCTCTATAGGGAGTTGCTTAATTGGCCTGGCAGGTATTCCCAGCACTTCAGATTCATTTTCATTAAAAAACGGCGGTACCAATCCTGAAAAATGAGGTGCAAAATGGCATGTAGCACAATTGGCTTTCCCCATAAACAGGTTGAACCCTTTTTTCACATCATCGGAAACATTCTTTTCATTCCTCATAAAACGGTCAAAATCACTGTCAAATGAGTACAATGAAGCAACATAAGAGCTTAATGCCTTCGAAAAGTTCTCTTTACTGATCTTTCCATCTTTGAAAGCTGTACGGAAAGCCTTTTTATATTCAGGTTTTGTTTTTAATTTCTGAATAATGCTTTCATAGCTTGTATTGAATTCCTGCTCATTATAAATGACGTGTTCTGCCTGCTGTTCAAGATAAAAAGCACGAAGGTCATAGAAAAACCTCTTGGCAAAAACAGCATTATATAAAGAAGGGGAATTTCTCAGTACAGTTTTTCCTTCCACATTGCTTTGTGATTTTGCTTTAAGATCTGTAAAAGCATTTTCCTGAAGATGGCATGTTGCGCAGCTCATTTTCTCATTGCCGCTTAAATTCTGATCATAGAAAATTGATTTTCCAAGATTGCGGAGTTCAGGGCTGTCTTCTGAGGATTTCAGTAAGGTATAAAAATACGGATCTAAAAAATCGCTGCTGAAAAAATTCTTGTTTCCGACATTCCAACCGGAAAATTCTTTAAGATCATCAGGTCTTCCGTCCCATTTCCCAAATTCTTCATACAAAGGCTGTACATATTTTTTATAAAATTCAATCCTGTCAAAATTTTCAAAATCAGTATTTTTTGAAAGGTAGCTGATGGCTTCCGTTAAAGTCTGATTAGCTTTCTGAGTATTATAATTTTTAAAATAAGCATCATCATTCATGTATTTCTGCATTCCTGAAAAAGCATGGCTTGCTTCCTCAGAAATATTCAAAGAACCGGGAGTATCAAAACCTGTCACTCCCAGAGAATAGATCCTGATCAGCTCAATACGTAAGGGTAATGTCTTGTTGTTGCCCTTGCTTAAGCCATTTTTTAAAGCACTTAGATAGAATCCGGAATAGCTGTTGTATAAAAAAGTAGTAATTGTTTTGATCTTTTCTTTTTCATTTCCTGCTTCCTCTGAAAATATAAGTTCGTCTAACACCTGCAATCCTTCCGGAGGAAGTGTATATGCGGATGTTCCTGCAGCTTCAATATGAAACAAGGGGGCTGCATTCAGATGGGTTTTGGTAAATTCGGGATAATGATAAGCCACATAAAATTCAATTTCTTTGAATGAATTTCTGGTACTGCTCAGTGATTTCTGTAGTTCTTCAAGGGAAATTCGGTCTTCCGAGAACTTATCAACATCTGATTTCAGCTGTTCGAGCTTGGTTTTGAAGTCGGATAACCCTTTATTGACAAATGTATGTTCGCTTTCTCTTCCTTTATAAACAGGATTGAAAGACATTACTGCAAATCCTATCAGAAGGACGATTACAAGCAGTGGATAAGATCTCATGAATTTTTAGCGGCAAAAGTATTAATCTGATGTTATCTTAGTTTTAATAACAGATTAAATAATGTTTATATTTCTGATATTATATTTTTCACTAATTTTAAACCCCGAAATCAAATTCATTATTCTAAAGAAAGCGGTTATTCGAATTACCGGTAAAAAATAATGGTGGGAGATTATTGGGCGAGGATTTTTTTAACATTGAATTCAACACATCAAAAACTAAAATAGTATTATGAAAACAAAATTATGGTTTGCTGTTGCAGCAAGTTTCCTTTCTCTGACTGCATTTTCACAGAAAAAAAAGCAACCGGAACAACAATCAGGAAAGCCTCAGGAAATGGCTGTCTACGCAGAGAAAAAAGGTTCTGATTATTATCTTGTGCGCCTTGAAAAGGATAAAAACATTCCCAATGTGTATGTGTATTCCAATGGTGTTACCAAGCCTTATAAAAATTATTCTGATCTCAAAGATATTGTGGCAGAATTCCCGGGAATGATGACTTCCAACAATTCTACAAAGGAAGAACTGATTTCTATTCTTACAAAAGATAATCATTTCTACGAAATCACGTCACAGCGAAAGGATCCCAAAAACATTGAAAAAACTGTCGTTACGGTATACGAAGTAATGAACGGCCAGAAAAGAATTGTAGAAGAATACAATGATATTTATGAAGTAATGGCATCTCCTTATAAAGACGCAATTATCATTAATTAAAAAAACAAAATTATACATATTATGCTAAACAAACTTGCTGCCTCAGAACTTGTTCTGAATGAAGACGGAAGTGTATACCACCTGAATCTTTTACCTGAAGATATTGCTGACAAAATCATCCTTGTAGGTGATCCTGACAGAGTGGCAAAAGTTTCAAAATACTTTGATACTGTAGAGATCAAAAAAAATAAAAGAGAATTCTATACGCATACAGGAACGCTTCGTGGAGAAAGAATTACGGTAATGTCTACCGGTATCGGAACTGAAAACATCGATATCGTAATGAACGAGCTTGATGCCTTAGTGAATATCGATCTTAAAAATAAAGAATTTAAGACTGAGCATAAAGCTCTTGAACTATTCCGTATGGGAACTTGTGGAAGTGTAAACCCGGATGTACAGGTTGACAATATGCTGGTTACCCAAAATGTAGTAGGATTAGACGGATTGATGCATTTCTATCAGGATTATAACTTCGAGAATGAGTTTTCCAAAGGTTTCTTAGAAAAATTCCCTTACGAAAAAATTAAGCCGATGCTTTACTTCTCAGACTGGGCTGAAGAAATGGGTGATTATTATAAAGATGCCAAATACCATGGAAACACGGCAACATTCCCGGGGTTCTATGCTCCACAGGGAAGACAGCTTCGTTTGAAAGCAGTAGATGACAAATTCCTAGAAACATTGAATGATCTTGGAATTACCAATTTCGAGATGGAAACCTCTGCGATCTATGCGCTTTCAAAATTATTAGGACACAAAGCCATTACCGTAAATAACGTTATCGCCAACAGAAGACGCGGTGAGTTCTCTGCAGACCACCATGCTTCAGAGAAAAACCTTATTGATTGGGTATTGGAAAGAATTATCAAGTAATTAATTCTGTTTACGATAAAATAAAAACTCCGGAAAATATTTCCGGAGTTTTTTGTGTTTTGGCTAAAGCCAATGGTATTTGTTTATTTTAAAAAACGGGCTAAAGCCCGTTCCTATTGAATTTGTATCGTTGAGTTTTGTTCCTTTCACCATGAATAAAGCTCAACACTAACCTCGTCATTCCATACAAATCTTTAAAAATAATGTAGTGATTCCTACGGAATAACAAAGGGGTCAAAAGAAGTTTCGTAGGTAAAAAGGGATAGGAATCGATACAATTATTACAAATGGAAAGTTCTCGGATCAGGATACTGAAATACATAATCCAGCTCAGAAACCAGTTTTGAAGATAAGACCTTTTTCCCTTTTATTTCAAAAACTTCTTCATCAGGAATATTTTTCTGTGCATTAATCACCTGGCTTTTTGCCGGATGAATCGGAGCCGTAATATTATAAAGTTTTGCTTCTGTTTTGCTTTCAATCATTTTTGTAATAATAGCATTGATATCAGCATAATGAATATGATTCACGGCATGATCCATATTGCTCACATTATAGTTTTTCAGCAGCCTGTTGTCTCCCATCAAGCCTCCTAATCTCAGAATATTAAGCTGGGGATATTTGTTTCTCAACATTCTTTCTCCTGATACGCTCTCCAAAGGAACATCTTCTTCTGTAAAGTCTTTTGGAAGATCCGGATACACTCCTGTGGAACTCATCAGGAACATTTGCCCTTTAAAATTTCCGATAAATGATGACAAATTCTGAATTCTGTTATATAGAGAACTTACACAACAGCTTTTTTCAGACACCGGAATAGTAATAATCAAAACATCCATATTTTTAATTTCCTCCCATTCAGAAACAGGTTCTGTCAGCTGATAGTCCGGAAAAGATGCCACGACAGCATTCATTCCTTTGTTATTCAGAGCGCTGGCCTTGCTTTCCGTTGTTGTCGTTGCAGATATGGTATATTTTCCGGATAAGGAAGAAGCGATTTTCTCTCCCAGCCAGCCATAGCCTATAATTCCTATTTTTTTCATATTTCAGATATGGGTTGAATTGATAATATTCCGTCTAAAGAAGCCATCAGCTGAGTTTTTACATCGTCACTCATCCGCATACAGTTTTGAACGGCTTCAGGAATAAATTTTGCTTTTTCTTTGAGTTTTGTGCCATTCTCTGTAAGATGGATCAGTACTACTCTTTCATCTTCTGAGCTGCGGATCCGGATGATCAGTCCGTTTTTTTCCATGCGTTTCAGCAGCGGAGTCAATGTTCCATTATCCAGATGTAGGTGCTCACCGATCTTTCCGATATTCATTCCTCCATATTCCCATAAAACTGTCATGACAAGATATTGAGGATACGTCAATGAAATTTCATCCAGATAAGGTTTATATAAACCTGTGATATATCTGGAAACGGCATAGGTTTTAAAGCATAAATGTTCTGATAAAGGGATCATCGTTTTTTTTAATAAACAAAGATAGAATATTTATATTGTGTACAATATTTTTGTTTAAAATGTTTATTCGTGCAAGTGACAGGAAAAATTAAAACCGTTTAAGCCCAAAATATATTTTATTCCGGGCTATGATTATTTTATTACTTTAGCGAGAGTAAAACTAACCATTGAATATGAAAAATACTAAGCAGCCAGAAATCAATAAACTTTCCGAACTTTCTATTGAGGAACTGACAAAAGAAGAAAAGAAACGTTCTGCAGCTCATATTACATTTTGTATTATTATGGGAATATTAATAGCAGCCTGTATCTATGTTACCATAAAGAAAGGTTTCAATGGAATAACTCCGCTGCCTTTGGCTTTTTTTCCCCTGTACCTGATTATAAGGAATAGCTGGCAAAATGCCCGTAAAGAAATAAGGTCCCGAAAGCTCGACTAAATTCCATACAAATGTCCGGGATGTAAATAAAAAATCATCAAATTCAAATAAAACCAACTATTACTTCCTCGTAAAGCAGTCTTTTATGTGGTCATTGACCATTCCGGTAGCCTGCATATGGGCATAAATTACCGTGGACCCCACGAATTTGAACCCTCTTTTTTTAAGTTCTTTAGAAATAAGATCAGAAATTTCTGTAGTAGCAGGAACGTCTGATAACTTTTCAGGCCTGTTATTAATGGGCTTCCCGCCTGTAAAACTCCAGATATAGCTAGAAAAACTCCCGAATTCTTTCTGAACTTCCATAAATCGCTGAGCATTGGTAACTGCGGCCAAAATTTTAAGCCTGTTTCTGATAATTCCGGAGTTATTCATTAATTCTTCAATCTTCTTCTCTGAATAGGAGGCTACTTTTTTATAATCAAAATGATCAAAAGCGTTTCTGAAGTTTTCTCTTTTAGACAAAATAGTATACCAGCTCAATCCGGCCTGAAAGCTTTCAAGAATCAGGAATTCAAATATTGTTTCATCATCATACACGGGTCTTCCCCACTCTTCATCGTGATATTTTCTGTAGAGGTCATCTTTTTCGCACCATCCACACCGTATATTTTCCATAATTATCAAATTCTAATAAGTTAAAGGTACTATTGATTTGGAAAAAAATAACAAAAGATTATGAAAAGTTTAACAGAGACTCTTTATTTTAGGAATGGTTATTGTTTAATTACTGATACCTAACCAAATTTATAATATTATGAACAATTCAGAGTATAACAAAGCGGAAAATGCAGTAAACAATGTAGAAAATTCTTTACAAAATGCAACGGACAAAGCCAAATGGAAAATCAATGAATTGGCAGATAAGGCTAAAGATTATATTAATGAGAAAAGAGATAATGATCAGGAAGCCAGCCAGGAAGACTGGTTTGACAGGGTAAAAGCTAATGTCTCCGATGCCTGGGAGGATATCAAGGATAAAGCAGATGAGGCATGGGAAAAAACCAAAGATGCGGCAGAGGATGTAAAGGCAGAATGGAATAAGAAAACCAATTAGTATTTCAGTCATATAAATATTTTCAATAAAATGGAGTCTTAAATTGATAAGGCTCCATTTTTTATTATGTCATAACCACAATTATTGCTACATTTGTATTATAATAAACATTAAAGAATTATGTCATACGGTTTACTTAAAGGCAAAAAGGGAATTATTTTTGGAGCCCTTAATGAACAATCTATCGCATGGAAAGTTGCTGAAAGATGCCATGAAGAAGGTGCTGAATTTATCTTATCCAATGCTCCTATTGCTTTAAGAATGGGAGAACTAAATGGTTTAGCAGAAAAAACAGGTTCTGAAGTAATAGGTGCTGATGCTACTTCTATAGAAGATCTTGAAAAACTTTTTGATGCCGCTGTTGCAAAATTTGGAAAAATCGACTTTATCCTTCACTCTATCGGAATGTCTATCAACGTAAGAAAAGGAAAACATTATACAGAAATGAACTACGACTGGTTGGAAAAAGGCTGGGATATTTCCGCTGTTTCTTTCCATAAGGTAATGCGTGTAGCCTGGGAAAAAGACTGCATGAATGAATGGGGAAGTATTTTAGCACTTACATATATTGCTGCTCAGAGAACATTCCCGGATTATAATGATATGTCTGATAACAAAGCTTATCTTGAAAGCATTGCGAGAACTTTCGGAAACTATTGGGGAGAAAGAAAAGTACGTGTAAATACGGTTTCTCAGTCTCCTACAATGACTACTGCCGGTAGCGGAGTGAAAGGTTTCGGAGGATTCCTTGGATATGCAGAAGATATGTCTCCACTAGGAAACGCTACAGCTCTTGAATGTGCAGACTACTGTGTAACTTTATTCTCTGATCTTACGAAAAAAGTAACAATGCAGAACCTTTTCCATGATGGTGGTTTCAGCAGCTCAGGTGTTACTCAGAGAGTAATCAGTAAATATGATGCTGAATAATAATTCATCGAAAAAATAACGAACTGATAACGTTTCGTTTACCATAAAAGAAAACCCATGAATCTGTTTCATGGGTTTTCTTTTTTTTAACAGTCATCAATATTTCTAGCCCGGGAACTCCCCTTCCACATATCCTCCATTCACATATCTGGAAGTATCATTAGTATGCCATACATATACTCCGGCAATCATAATTCCCAAATCCTGTATATAATTGTATACCTCATTCTGCCATTTCCCAAACGGAGGAAGATGATCCCGCAATACCAGAAATTCTTTTAAATATTGATCGTGAATTTCCAGAGCTTTCATGTAAGCATCATGTAATGAGAGTGTATACTCCTTCTGCAAAACTTTTACCAGATTCATGGTATCTCCGTCCCTGTGAATTTCTTTGGGTAAAGAGATGATGTCATTGTGTATACCAATCATTAAAGAACAGAGAGAGTAAATACGCCTGATATGCGGATGTTCGAAAATTTCATCCGGCAGCTGTCTGTATTCTTTCTGTAATACTGCATAATCACAGTATGGCAGTACTCCACTTGTAGCTTCACGAATAAGCAGATACACAGGCAATGGCGGGACAATATTTGCCCGATAGTATGTTTTTTCTTCTGAATAACCTATCAGCACATCCTGAATTGATTTTATAAATCTTCTGTATATACTTTGAGGAATACCGCAATTGAGAGCATCCTGCCTGAGGACCCAGAATAAATGAAAAATACCATTTTCAGAGGGTTCTTCAGAGTTTTCACCGGATAATAATGCAATAACCTGAGCCATTATTCTGTACATTTCATCTCTGCTGCAACGATCAAAATAATCATCCATCATTGCTCCATTTGCTGTATAGTTGGCTAAAGGCCTGAGTTCTGCAATATTTTTAAGGAAAGGGCAACCTTTTGCAGCAATATCTGTCAAATGATGCGATTTATGCTTTTCACGGGCTTCTTTACTTTGAAAAGCGTATTCTTCATCAATCCATTGATAATATTCTTGTCTTTGTTTTTGCAGCTCAGGATGAGTGAAATCCGGAAAAGGGTAATGAGGCCTGGGAAGTAAGTGCAGGCCTGCATAAAATTCTTCATTTGTTGTTGGTTTCATAGTTTTTATTTTAGGAACAGATTAAAATTATTGAAAAAAATCATATAATTCATAAAAAAACAACATATCAAACTATCATACAATAAGTTACGCCTATTTTTTCAAGTCTAAAGATAGAATTTATACAGTGGTATAGAGTATTTAAAATAAACCCGGCGGCCTCTTCGAGGCCGCCGGGTCTGTCAAAAATAATATTAATATGATATTATAAAATTACGGTCTGTATAGAGTGTGCCGGAGCGTTCAGTTTGGCTGCCATTCCTTCTATCCACAGGTTTGTTTCAATATCATTATCTGAATCGTTCATGATCACAGTTACCAACTGTCCGTTTTCGTTCATAAAGGCAGAAGACGTCAGTGCTGCTCTGTTGGAAGAACTCCCTATTCTCTGGGCATTCGGTTTGATATATTTTGAAACATGTCCTATATAATAATATTCATAGGTATAGAAAACCTCTCCGGTTTTGGTATCTGCAATAATCGGGGCAAAACAAAAGTTTCCTTTGTGATTGGGCCCTCCGGTTTCATCCAACAGAATGTTCCAGTCAGTCCATAGTGCATTTCCTTTATTGAAATCATTCAGCATATTTTTGCTGTACAATTCTCCCAGACTTACATCATAGATCTTATCCATACTGAACTGTTCTTTGCATCCTTCCGTGAAGGCCAGGAATTTATCCGGAAAAGCCCTGTGTGTTTCTGCTAAATTGTCAAAAAGCTGCGTTTTATTATTCCATGTTTCATACCAGTGATACCCGATTCCTTGAGCGTATTTTGCAGTTTCCGGATCGCTTAATGTGGTCGTTGCTCTTTGATAGATAAGGTCTCTGTTGTGATCCCAGATCATTACTTTTTTATCTTTATATCCGTTTTTCCAAAGTGTTGGTCCAAGATTCTTTTTCAGGAATTCTCCTTCTTCTTCAGCGGTGTAGATACATGATTCCCAGCTTTGGGTAGCCATTGGTTCGTTCTGAACAGTTAATCCCCAGATATTAATTCCTCTTTTTTCGTATTCCTTAATGAATTTGATATAATAATCTGCCCACGTCTGGTAATATTCATTTTCTAATCTTCCGCCTTTATACAAACTTTTATTTGATTTCATCCAGGCTGGCGGACTCCACGGAGAGAAATAGAAGGTGAAATTATTCCCAATCATTTTCTGGGCTTCTTTGATCATCGGAATCTTATACTTCTCATCATGAGCAACGTTGAACGTTTTCAGGGAAGTGTCATTATCCTCTACATAAGTATAAGAATCACTGGAAAAGTCGCAAGAATTCATATTGGTACGGACAACAGTGTAACCTAATCCGTTTTTGCCAAAATAAGCGTCAAGGATTTCCTTTTGCTTGTTCTTTGGCATTTTATAAAAAGTTTCTGCTGATGCATCGGTAATAGCACCACCAATTCCTATCAGTTTCTGATATTTAAAATTGGGAGCCACAAAAATACAGGCCTCAGTTTCTTTAGGCTGACCGAATTGTTCAAATTTAACGGCTCCTTTATCCGCCATCTTCTCATTCGCTTTCGAGTTGGTAAGGATCACCTTAGCTGTTTTTCCTGCATTCTTTTTCCAATAATTCTGCGCATTAACGTTGATAACAACGCCTACTACAAAACAACTTACAATTAGTTTTCTCATTATTTTTTTTCTGTTTTTGGACCTATTGTCCTCATTTTCATTATTTATTCTGATAGACCCTTACGTAGTCTATATAATACTTCTGTGGAAAAATAGAGTCATCAATTCCTTTCTGTCCTCCCCACATCCCACCTACTGCAAGGTTCACAATAATAAAGTAAGGTCTGTCAAAAGGCCATGCTTCATTATTTTTTTCTTTATTCTCATAGGTGAAAAATTTCTTATCATCTATATAAACATCAATCTTTTCGGGAGTCCAGTCTGCTTTATAGACATGGAACTTTTCGCTGGCATCTTTTACAAACAGAGTATCTGTTTTCTGCGTTCCCTGAATATGATTGTATTTTTTAGTGTGAACGGAAGCATGTATAAAACCCTGATTGTATCCTACATGTTCCATGATATCCAGTTCACCGTCATCCGGCCACTTTTTCATATTCTCGCTCATCATCCAGATTGCCGGCCATGTACCGCGGCCTTTGGGAAGTTTTGCTCTGACTTCTATTGTTCCATATTGAAAAGCAAATTTTCCTTTGGTTAAAAGTCTTGCGGAAGTATATTTATTGTTTTCCCAATTTTCTTTTTTGGCTTCAATGATCAGGTTTCCCTTCTCCATTCTGGCATTTTCTAGCCTGTTTTTGGTATAAAACTGAGCTTCCTCATTTCCAAAACCGCTTCCTCCGGTATCATAATTCCATTTTAATGAATCCGGAAGACCTTTACCATTAAATTCATCATTCCAGATCAGAGTTCTGTGAGCATCAGGTTTGTGCGAGGCACAGTTTAAAGCAAAGAAAAACGAAATCCCTGCTGCACCTATTTTGATGATATTTTTAGCTTTGAGATTCATATATTAGGTTTTAAGTTTTAGCTAAAGCCATTTTCTGATATTTTATTAAGCGGGCTAAAGCCCGCTCCTATTGAATTCAATGCGAATCAATTTATTTTGACCAGCTAATTCTTTTGGTCTGCACATTTTGAGAATTGGTTCCGATCATAATATCGAATTCCCCGCCTTCCCAGTCAAAATTCAGATTGTCATCAAAGAATTTCAAATCTTCCGGTGTCAGCTTAAACTCTACTTTTTTACTTTCTCCTTTTTTGATGAATACTTTCTGGAAACCTTTCAGTTCCTTTACAGGTCTTACTACTTTACCGAAAAGATCTCTGATATAAAGCTGTACCACCTCTTCACCATCATATTTTCCTGTATTGGAAACAGTAACACTGATATTCAGAGCCTGATTTCCTGTAAGGCTTGCGGAACTTAAAACCATATCCGAGTATTTAAAATCGGTATAGCTTAAGCCATATCCAAACGGATATTTCGGATCGTTATCAAGATCTATATAGGCTGAAACATAGTTTCTGTCTGTATTATTTTTTGCCGGCCTTCCGGTATTATAGTGATTGTAATACACTGGAATCTGCCCTTCTGTTCTGGGGAAGCTCATCGGAAGTTTTCCACCGGGATTGACAGTACCAAACAGAACATCCGCAATAGAGTTTCCGGCTTCAGTTCCCAGCCACCATGTGTACATGATTGTAGGGATATTGTCTGCTGCCCAATTGAAGATCAGAGGTCTTCCGGCGTTGATCATCAGAATGATCGGCTTACCTGTTTTGGCAATTTCTTTCAACAGATCTTCCTGAACACCTGTAAACCCAATAGTACTTCGGCTTTTTGCTTCTCCGCTCATCGCATGACCTTCTCCCAATGTCATAATGACCACAACTGCTTTTTTAGCCGTTTCTACAGCTTCTGCAAACTGAGTTTTATCCTGGTCATCAACGTTACAGCCTTTTGCGTAGAGTAAAGTAGAGTTTTTATCCAGTTGATTTTTAATTCCATCAAATTGAGAAACGATTCTTTGATTATCATCTTTAAAAGCAATAGACCAGAAACCATGATTTGCCACTGTTTCTTTACCGAAAGGCCCTATTAGTGCAACTGTTTTTGTAGTTTTTGAAAGAGGGAGAATATTTCCCTGATTTTTAAGAAGAACAATACTTTTTGCACCGAATTCTCTTCCGAATTTTCTGTTTTCCTGATTATCAGTCTGTTCTTTTTGTCTTTTTTCATTGCTAAAACGATAAGGATCATCGAAAAGCCCCATTTCAAATTTCTTAGTTAAAATTCTTCCCGCTGCATCATCTATCAGTTTTGCATCCACTTTTCCTTCTTTCACCAGTTTCGGAAGTTCTGCCATATAGACACGGCTTTCCATATCCATATCACTTCCTCCCTGTATTGCTCTTTCAGCAGCTTCGTTAAAATCTTTGGCATAACCGTGGGGAACCATTTCCCCGATACTTCCCCAGTCTGAAACCACAAAGCCTTTATAATTCCATTTTCCTTTTAGCAGATCTCTCTGAATATATTGATTGGCAGTTGCAGGAATTCCGTTAATATCATTGAAAGAATTCATAAAAGTTGCAACACCCGCTTCTGCAGCAGCTTTAAACGGAGGAAGGTATGTTTCATTCAGCTGTCTGAGGCTCATATCTACAGAATTGTAATCTCTACCACCTACTGCTGCACCGTATGCTGCGAAATGTTTTGCACAGGCCATCACCGCATCAAGGCTTCCCAAACCTCTGCCCTGAAATCCTTTGATCCTTGCCAATCCTATCTTTGTTCCCAGGTAAGTATCTTCACCGGAACCTTCCATTACTCTTCCCCATCTCGGATCTCTGGCAATATCTACCATTGGAGCAAACGTCCAGTGAATCCCATAAGCAGCCGCTTCTGTTGCAGCAATTCTTTCGGATTTTTCTATCATTCCAAGATCCCAGCTTGCCGCCTGTCCCAGATTCACAGGAAATGTAGTGCGATAGCCGTGGATAACGTCCTGCCCGAACAGCAAGGGAATTTTCAGTCTTGACTGCATTGCAAGTTTTTGAAACGATCTGGTTTCTTCTGATCCTGCCACATTCAGCATAGAACCTACTTTTCCTTTTTTAATTTCTTCCAAAACAGCAGCCGAGTTAGAATGCTGAGGCCCTGTGGCGTATTCAAACCCGCTGTATTGCACCATCTGCCCTACTTTCTCTTCCAAAGTCATTTTAGACAACAACTCAGCTACTTTCTGATCAATTGTCTTTTGTCCGTAAGCATTCCATCCAAAAGCGGAAAATGCCAGTAAGAAATACACTCTTTTCATAGTATCAAATTAAAAAATATAGGTTGCTGCAGAACGTCCTGAAATTGTTACAGCAGCGGTTTTCCCGGCAAATTTAATATTAAAATTCTCATCTGAAGGGTTATCATTCTGTACAATTAAAACTATTTTCCCAAATTGAGTCTTAAAGGCTGCAGTGGAAAGTTTATCCGTCTGTGTGGAAGCAATGCGCTGAGATCCTGCCGGAACAAATTTGGATGCATGTGCAATGATATAATAGGAAACATTTCTTGTAAAATTTTCACTGTCAGATACGGTAATTGCTCCTTTACACTCTGTACATCCTCCATCTGTATGCGGCGCATATTTCGGATCATTGGCAAGATTCCATTCCAGCGCAATTTTACTCCAGTTTCTCATAGACCCGATGATAACATTTTTTGTGTGCCAGTTCAAATCTTCGGTAAAGGTTCCTTTGGATCCGGTCCATTGTTCGGTAAAGTATAAATTCTTGTCAGGGAAAGCATCATGTACCGCACTTAAAGCTGAAATATCTCCTTCATATAAGTGAAAAGCAGATCCATCAATATATTGATTAGCTTCAGAATCTCTTAAAATATCAATGGCATATTCAGGTTTGTTGCAATTGTGATCGTAGACAACAATTTTAGTGGTAATTCCATTGGCTTTAAAAACCGGTCCGAGATGGTTTTTAATAAAATCTCCCTGCTTTTCAGACGGCATATATAAACTCGGATTATTTCCCGGGTGTAGAGGTTCATTCTGAGGGGTTACAGCATCAATGGTAATACCTTCTTTTTTCATTCCCTGGATATATTTTACAAAATATTGTGCGTAGGTTCCATAGAATTCAGGTTTTAAGCTGCCTCCTTTTGATTTTCCGTTGTCTTTCATCCAAACCGGAGCAGACCACGGAGCAGCAATGATTTTAATTTTAGGATTGATTGATAAAATCTCTTTCAACATAGCAATCAGATTTTTATCTTTTTCCAAGCTGAATTTTGAAAGAGAAGGATCAGTACTTCCTTCCGGCAAATCATCATATGAAAATACTTCACCATCAAGATCGGAAGCTCCTATACTTAATCTTAAATAACTGATGGAAATTGAGTTTTTGCCATTTCCAAAAAGTTCATTAAGCAGTGTTTTTCTTTTGGAAGGCGACAATCTGTTGATTACCTCAACACTTCCTCCTGTTAATGTATATCCAAAGCCATCAACATATTGAAACTTTTGAGCATCATCAATTTCAATATGTTGAAAGCTGTTGGGAGTATTTACAAATTTAACAGAAGCTTGCTGCTGTAATTTTACACTACCATCACCTTTTGTAAGCCAGTACTGAACTTCATTTCCTTTATTGGAAGCAACTGATGTACACGACAAAGAAAAAAGGGCCACACCACTAAGTAGTGCGGCACCTCTAAAGAAACTATATAAGTTGTGAAACTTCATGTGTTAGTATCCGGGATTTTGTTTTAAAACTGTATTCGGCAATTCATTGAACGGAATTGGAAGAATTTCATTTTTATTGGCTTTAAATCCTTTGAAAGCAAGCTTAGAAGGAGCATCTCCCCATCTGACAAGGTCAAACCATCGGTGCCCTTCTCCTGCAAGTTCTCTTCTTCTCTCATCTTTTATAGCCTGTAAAGAAACCGGAACCGATGCTAATCCAACTCTTGATCTTACCGCATCTAATAAAGCCTGAGCTCTGGCTCCTGCTCCACCTAAAGCTTCTGCTTCCATTAGATATGTATCTGCTAATCTTATTGCAATATAATTCTGACGGAAATTGAGTTCTGCTGGTCCTGGAAGTGAACTTTTTAAAGCATTCGTAGGTAAGTATTTATTTAAGAAATATCCTGTATCAGCAAACGCTGGACTGTAAGTAATTTTACCATCTGCTACCAGTTTTTTTGCATTGAAAACGGTTACATCCAGTCTTGGGTCTCCCTGCATGAAAGTAACAAAATTCTCTGTTACAGTATTAAATGCCCACCCTGAATAGATATCAGGTGCATTATTATTCGGGATGTCTTTTAGTGAATAAGAACGAGGTCCTACCATTACGTTGATAGAGTTTCCTTCATCTTTACCCTGCCCCCAGAATCCCCAATCGGAGTTTCCTTTATTGGTATGCATTACTTCAAGGATAGATTCTGTTGAAAACTTATATGGATCCGATAATTCAGGACCTACTTTAAATAAGTCTGCATAATTGGCTACCAGTTTATATCCATATTGGCTGGTTCCTCCGGGAGTACCATTTACCTCAGCAAACTGTGCTGCTGCCTGAGGCATTTTTTTATCATAAAGATAAATTTTACCTAAAATAGCTCTTGCAGTTCCCTGTGTGATTCTTCCTTTATCATTCCCACTTGATACCATCATCAGATCTGGAATAGCAGCATTGATATCGCTTTCTATCTGAGTATAAACATCACTAGGATTAGCCTGTGGAATATTCCAATAATTATCATCAAACTTTACGGATTTAAGGATCAAAGGAATATTTCCAAACATTCTTAACAGTTCGAAATAATATAATGAACGAAGAACTTTTGCTTCTGCAATATATCTTTTCTTAATATCATCACCCATATTAGCACCCGGAACTCTTTCTATTAAAAGGTTAGCACGTGCTATTCCCTGATAATAGTCTCTCCAGTAACTGGCTGGCATTGTATTCGGGTTAATCATATAGTTATTTAGCCCCTGAATTCCTGCTCCATCATTAGAGTTTCCTCCTCCTGAATAAAAATCATCGGACCCTGCATTAAAGAAAGTAACTGAATTTTCGAATCCGCCGGAATATTTTCTCAAAAGATCATATACTGAAACCAGAGCACTGAAAGACTGCTGCTCATTCTGAAAATACAAATCAGTGTTAAAAGATCCTGAATTCTGTACATCATCCAGATAGGAATCGCTGCAACCCATATTGGTAAAACTCAGACCTGTCAGGAATGCAACAGCAAGTCCTTTATATATAAAATTCTTATTTTTCATTTTGTTAATCATTAAAATTGAATATTAGCACCTATCAGGAATGTTCTTGCCTGTGGATAGTAAGCTCTGTCTACACCAATAATATCCTGTTCGGAATTATTTCTTCCTGCAATTTCCGGGTCGTAACCGGTATATTTTGTGAAAGTAACAAGGTTCTCTCCAGTGATGTACAGTCTTACTTTGCTCATGCCGAAACGTTCGGTAACGTCCTTAGGAATAGTATAGCCTAACTGAACAATTTTCAGACGGACATAATCACCTTTCTGAAGATAATAATTTGACATCCATGAATAGTTATGGTTAGGGTCATTACGCGTAACTCTAGGATTATCGTTGGTAGAACCTTCACCTGTCCATCTGTCTAGGATTCTTGTCTGATAGTTGGCATCAAGCATATCCAATCTTCTCAGACCCTGGAAAATCTTGTTACCAGCCTGTCCTTGAGCGAACATCATTAAATCAAAATTCTTATAATTAAGATTTACTGTAAGTCCGAAAGTATATTTCGGGATAGAGCTTCCTAAGTTTACTTTATCTTCATCATCAATTTTACCATCTCCGTTGTTATCCTGCCAGATAAAGTCTCCCGGTTTTGCATCAGGTAGTAATTTTACTCCATTTGCATTTACATAGTTATCAATTTGTGCCTGATTTTGGAATACACCGCTATAAGTCTGTCCATAAAATGATCCGTAAGGTTGTCCTACTGCTACTCTGGAAACAGCTCCCATTGTTTGGAAAGAAGCAAGGTTAAAATATTTAATGTCATCTTCCAATCTAAGAACTTCATTCTTTATCGTAGCGAAGTTACCATTCACTGAAATTCCGAAATCTTCCCAGTTCTTTTTATATCCTAACTCAAGCTCCAGACCGGTATTCTGCATATCTCCTACGTTTGACCAAGGTAAATTCGGAACTCCTACATAGCCAGGAATATTGATCTGTCTAAGGATATCTGTTGTTTTCTTTTTGTACCAGTCGGCAGTAAGAGTGAAATTATTGAATAATTTTAAATCTGCCGCAATATTGAGCTGACTGGTCTGCTCCCATTTCAGGTTTGGATTTTCCAATGTACTTGGTGCATATCCAATGATGATATTATTACCTGAATTGGTATAGTTACTTCCTGAAACCATGAAGCTTGCAAATCTGAAGTTATCCATTTCATCATTTCCTAATACTCCGTAACCTCCTCTTAGTTTTAAGTTATTAATTACTTTGTTCTCCGGCCAGAAGTTTTCCTTATGAACATTCCATCCCAGGGACATAGATGGGAAAGTTCCCCAATGCTGATTGGTTGCAAATTTTGATGAACCATCTCTACGAATTGTTCCTGTGAATAAATATTTGTCCGCATAATCATAAATGATTCTACCAAAATAAGATGCTTTACGGGTTTGAATTCCATCCCATCCTGTTGCAGTAATATTATCCTGCGGAATATTAAAGTTGAAAGAAGCATCCTGCCAGTTATCAATAGGCAGATTACTATAGGTCAAACTAGCTCCGCCAGCAATGTTGTATCGGTAAACTCCCTGCCCAATCATAATGTTGATATTATGATCCCCAAACTTATTCTGATAGGTCAAAGTATTTTCCATACTCCACTCAAATTTATTTTCATCCACCTTATTCAGACTGTTGAAGCTGGTATTGTTATAGTTTGGACTTAAATAATATTTCGGGGTAAAAGAACGGCTTCCCCAATAGGATTTTTTACCGTTCAGGCTGGTTTTAAATGTAAAGTGATCGAGAAACTTAAGCTCGGCAAAAACATTTCCTACGAAATCATCAGACCAGCTATAATTTCCCTGTTGTATATGACGGAAAGCCTGCGGATTGGTCATTTCCTGATTTACATATCTTGAAATTCCATAGGGACGGCCTTCAGAATCACGGATGATATAAGGGTTGGTATAGCCACTCGGGTCTACCATTGACCAATCTGTTACAACAACGGGAGTGGTAGGATCCAGGTTAACTGCTGAAGCCAACGGTCCTCCAAATTCTTCGTTTGCACTTACTCCCTGGGACTTCACATGGGTGTATGCAAAGGTTTGGCCTATCGTCAGGTAGTCTGTAACTTTATGGGTTGAATTAAATCTAGCATTGATTCTTTTGTAATAAGAGATATCACTCAATACAATACCGGACTGATCAAAATATCCGAAGGACGTATAGTAGGTTGATTTTTCATTACCTCCTGTAATGCTTACTTCATGGGAAGATTTTTCACCTGTCCCGAAAATAGCATCCTGCCAGTTGGTTCCTTTACCAAATGATTCCGGATTAGCAAATCTGGGAGCTTGTCCATCATTAACGAAGCCTTCATTGATAATTTTAGCATATTGTGTAGCATCCAGAAGGTCCAGTTTTTTTGAAGCATTTGAAAAGCCATAGAACCCATTGTAAGAAAGAGTCAGTTTTCCTCTTTTCCCTTTTTTAGTAGTAACCAGAATTACTCCTTTTGCAGCAGAAACTCCATAAATTGCAGATGAAGCTCCATCTTTTAAGACTTCGATACTTTCGATATCAGACTGATTAAGCCATCCGATATTGTCCACCACAATCCCATCCACTACCCATAGAGGACTGTTGCTTCCCGCCCCAAAACTGGTAATACCCCTTACACGTACAGTAGCAGCAGCTCCTGGCTGTCCGGAATTGGTTACTACAGAAACTCCGGCTGCCCTTCCCTGTAATACCTGTTCCGGTTTACCGGATGGAATATTTTCTATATCGCTGGCTTTAATACTTGCTATAGCTCCGGTCACATTACTCTTTTTCTGAGTACCATAACCTATCACTACAACTTCGTCTATTTTGTTTTCTTTAGCAATTGTGTCCTTCGACTTGGTGGTCTGGGCACTGAAGTTGGCCGTAAAATAGAGGACGGCAACCACTCCTACGCTTCGTGATATTCTTACATTCATATACAGTTATTGTTTAATTCTCAAATTGAGACAATAAAAATATATTTTTTTTCAATTAATTAACATTCTATTCATAAATATTTTAATTTTTCTTTTATTTTTCAGGGTTAGAAGCCCTATCTTCGCATCAATATTTCATAAAATTTCACAAAAAAACAATAAAGAAGTCTCCCAAAATGATCATCAAGCTTTCTAAAATTTCTCTTCCGTTAAAACTTACCTTTCTTATTTTTTCAATGGTTTTGAACTGTATGGGATTGATCATTCTGCAGTTGGCCGAAGAGAAAATCACATACGGAGAATTGGGTTTTTTAGAATCATTTAAAGACCTGCCCATTGCTTTTATTTCTCTTTTTGCAGTAAGTTTTATCAATAAAACGGGAACAAAAAAAGCATTGATTTCGGCTTTGGTAATTGTCGGCTTTTGTTCTTGTCTGCTGCCGTTTATAGAAGTTTTTTGGTTTTTCAAATTGTGGTTTGCCATCATCGGAGCTTGTTTTGCGATTGGTAAAATCTGTGTTTTTGGGATTATCAGGAACAATATTTCGGATGAAAAGTCACTGGCAAAGACTATGAACAGTGTAGAAGCTTCTTTTATGATCGGAATCTTTGTAGTCAATACCTGCTTTGGATGGGTGGTATCAAGTGAATATTCTGAATACTGGAAATTTTGTTTTTTATTAATCGCTTTCTTATCGGCATTAACGATATTCCTATTATCAAAAATTAAAATTTCTGAGGCCAAACCTTTGGAAAATAAAAGTATATTCACTGAACTTTCAGGCTTTGTAACTCCTTCAATAATATTATTTCTTGGGGTTATATTTTTTATCGTTTTTGTAGAACAGGGGTTCAACTCCTGGCTTCCATCTTTTTATAAAAATCATCTGAAAGTCAATTCATTCTTTGCCCTTCAGGCTACTTCTTTTCTGGCAGTATTTTCTTATGCAGGAAGAACAATAACAGCCAACATTATCCGAAGATTTTCATTACCCGGCTACTATCTTTCATGCATGGCTTTCATTATTTCTTTATTGACAGTGATTGTAGGGGTACAATATTTTGATTCAGCAGATTCAAAGATAATTCTCTTCTTATTTCCGGTGATCGGGTTATTTTTGTCACCACTCTACCCTGTCATCAATTCAAAAATGATTGCGCAGATGGACAAGGAAAAAGTAAATTTATTCACCTCTCTTATTGTCATATTTTCTTCACTGGGCAGCTCTGTAAGCTCGATTATCATTGCTGTTCTGTTTGAAAAACAATTATTGAATTTTTATCCGTTATATATCTTATCTTTCGTAATTCTTCTTTTTGTGACTAGTTTGGTATTTTTTAACGTTTCAAAAAGAAAATAGTTTTATTTTTACAGCCATGAAAATCAAAGACACAAAAAGTAAAGAAACACTTCGGGAACTTATCGATACCAAAGATTTTGTTGCCCATATATCTGTTGACTGTACTATATTCGGCTTTCATAATAATATTTTGAAAGTCCTTCTTTTAAAGTATCACGATCTGGATCTATGGTCACTTCCAGGTGGTTTTGTTTTCAATGATGAAGATTTAAGGGAAGCTGCAGCAAGGGTTTTATTTGAGAGAACACATCTTAAAGATATATTTCTGAAACAGTTTCATACGTTTGGAAGAATAGACCGTACAGAAAATAATGTGCATCAGATCCTTCTTAACAATAAAGGAATTGAGGTGCCGGAAGATCACTGGATTTTTCAAAGATTCATTACAGTAGGTTATTGCAGCCTTATTGATTTTTCAATGGCGAATACTTTCCCTGACGCTTTCAATGAAAGTTGTGAATGGTTTGAGGTAAACAATTTGCCCAAGATGGCTTTTGACCATGACAGAATCATAGAGACAGGGTTAGAATACCTGCGGATGAATATCAATACAGAGGTGGCGGCCAGCAATCTGCTTCCTGAAAAGTTTACGATGAAAGATCTTCAGTCTCTTTATGAAACTATTTTAGGCCAAAAATTCAGAAGGAATAATTTCCAACGCAAAATTTTGAGCTTAAATATTCTTGACAGGCTGGAAAAACTGTATGATGGCTCAGCCAATAAAGCTCCCTATCTTTATAAATTTAAAAGTAAGGTTCACAATTCTACCAATCAGTATCCTATATCCAATGATGAGGAGGCTTAAAACACGGAATTTATTTTATAAACCAATAAAAAGAGCATTATCTGTCTGAAAACCAAACTTAAGATAAGTTTTCAAAAAAATTTTCAAGACACCACGAAAAATGTTACTTTTAACCAAATCAAAAAATCATGTCATATTATCCTCTTACAAGCATCCCTGATTATTATGGAATTGATGCTTTACTTACTGAAGAACACAAACTAATCCGCCAATCTGTAAGAGACTGGGTTGAAAGTTTTGTTATGCCGCAGATTGATCAGGCCGCTCAAAACCACACAGATATCCCTAATCTTATGAGAGAATTGGGAAAAATCGGGGCATTGGGACCTTATATCCCGGTTGAGTATGGCGGTTCAGGATTAGACCAGATTTCTTATGGTCTGATTATGCAGGAGCTGGAAAGAGGAGATTCTGCAGTACGTTCTGCTGCTTCGGTTCAGAGCTCTTTGGTGATGTTTCCTATCAACGAATTCGGTTCTGAGGAACAGAAAATGAAATATCTTCCTAAGCTTGCTGCCGGAGAAATGATCGGATCTTTTGGATTGACAGAACCTAACCACGGTTCAGACCCTGGTTCTATGGAAACATATTTTAAAGATATGGGAGATCATTATCTTTTGAATGGAGCTAAAATGTGGATTACCAACTCTCCTCTATGCGACATCGCTGTGGTATGGGCAAAAAATGAGGAAGGAAAAGTACAGGGATTGATCGTTGAAAGAGGAATGGAAGGATTTACTACACCTGAAACTCACAATAAATGGAGCCTAAGAGCTTCAAAAACCGGAGAACTGGTATTCAATGACGTAAAGGTTCCAAAAGAAAACCTTCTTCCAAAGGTAACAGGACTGAAAGGACCTTTGTCTTGTCTGAACTCTGCACGATATGGAATTTCATGGGGAGTAATTGGTGCTGCTATTGACTGCCACTGTACTGCTGTTCAGTATTCTAAGGAAAGAAAACAGTTTGGAAAACCCATCGGTTCTTACCAGCTTCAACAGAAAAAACTGGCTGAATTCTTGACAGAGATCACAAAAGCTCAGTTATTATGTCTTCAGTTAGGAAATCTTAAAAATGCCCATAAAGCAACTCCGGCTCAGATTTCTATGGCTAAGCGTAACAACGTTCATATGGCTATTGAAATTGCCAGAGAATCCAGACAGATCCTTGGTGGTATGGGAATCATGGGTGAATTCCCAATGATGAGACATGCTGCTAACCTGGAGTCTGTGATTACTTACGAAGGAACGCATGATGTTCACTTACTGATCACCGGATTAGACATTACGGGAATTAACGCTTTCTAAAAAAAGACAAAATATATAAAAAGAGTCTGGCCGAAGGCCAGACTCTTTTATTTTACTCACATTGCAGAGAATTGATATTCAATGAATAATTGTTGATGTCGTAATATTTTTACGTATTTATTAAAGTCATTACCTTAATACCATACAAAATACATCAATATGAGAAAAATTACAACTTTTTTACTGGGCCTTGCCGCCCCATTCTACTTTGCACAGCAGGCTGGAGATGTCGTAAGTGCGGAACAGAAACTGGATTTAACACCACAGGGAGTCATTAATTTTATCGCCAATAATCTCGGTGATCAGGATGCTCCGGAATTCGCAGGCTATCTGAACAGTTTTAATGTGGGACTAAAGGGCTACAAGATTACTTATTACACCAAAAATGAAAACAATGTTCTTGTAAAAGCTACAGGACTGCTTATGTATCCCAATGTAGGGTTCAAATTGTCAACAGTGGTATCAGATCACGGAACAACAGACAGCAGAAATAATGTTCCATCCAATTTTAAGGGAGCGTTAACAGCAGGATTTGTTGTTGAATTGTCTTACGTACTCAATTGTTACATTTTAATGGCTCCTGATTATGTAGGGATGGGAACCGGAGACGGAGTTCACCCTTATGTAGACTACGCCACTGAAGCAGGCGCAACCATAGATTTCATCACTGCTGCCAATAAAGTACTGGGTCAGTTAGGGGTTAAGCGCTATGATGAATACTTTTTAGCCGGATATTCCCAGGGAGCCCACGCTGCAATGTCTACTTTAAAAAGATTGAGCATTTCAAATCCTAATAATATCAAATTCAAATATGCCTATATGGGCGACGGGCCGTATGATTTCTCCGGAGTTACTTTAAATAAAGGAGTTCTGGAAAAAGATATTTACCCGTTTACTTCATTCCTGGCCAACGTTCTTCATACCTGCAACAATACAGGATATAAAACATATAATAACAACATTTCAGAAGTCATTTCTGCAGAATATCTTGACAAATACAATTATCATGTTGTTCAGGATAACGGCGGCCTTTTATGGGGACCTGTGATATGGAGAAAACTCTTTACAACCAGCTTCGTAAATGATGTCACCAACAATCCAAATAACAAGCTAAGACAGTGTATGAAACCTAAGGATGTTTACGACTGGTACAACAAAACACCTATGACATTGGGGCATTCTACTGTTGATTTAGCCATTCCGCCTGAAAACACTTCTAAAGCCATTGATGTTCAGCGTGGATATTATCCTTGGTGGGATCTGAACAAATACAAACTGGATTCTTTTTACTGGGGACCACTGGGACATGTTGGAGGAATTCTTCCATTCACTCTGGCTTCCAATGCCAAATTCAATACGCTGAGAAGTGGCGGACTTCTTAATGAATGGGCAATTGCAGGATCTATTTTCGGCAAACAGTCAGCAGAGAGAACTAATGAAAAGCCTGCTCCTTTTTCTTCACAAATACAGCCGGATTTGGGCAATATGCAGCTGGTTGAAATCACAGATTTTAATAAAGAAAAAATTCAAAGCAGAACAGCCAATGAACATAGCTTATCAACTTTAAAAGACGGAGTTTATCTATTGAAAGTATCAGAAAACAACGAAAATAAAATAATTCCATACATCAAAAATACACCTAAAGAAGTTGCTGAAAACGAAATCGTACAATCTGCGAACTCATCAATTTTACAATTGAAAGTTAATCAGGATGAACTTACAACTGTGAATATTTTTGATGAAAATAAAACCCTGATCAGAAGCATTTCTCAAAAACAATATCATGAAGCTGGCGGAATCAATGTTCAGGATCTCGAAAATAAAAATTATACTTTTGAAGTGGTTACTCCCTATTACAATCTTCAGTTTAATAAAGCAATTGGAGGCACACCAGCTTCTGAGAACAGTACCGATATTTTCACTCAAAAGCAGCAGATTATTGCAAAAGCCGGCAATGATATTAAAAATATCAGCATTTACAGTATTTCCGGTTCTCTGGTCGTTCAGCAGGAAGTCAATAAGCCATTATTTGAATCCAGAAATTTAGAATCCGGTGTATATCTGGTACAACTCACTCTTTCTAATGGAAAAGTCATTCATAAAAAAGTAAAACTGTAGAATCAATCACTCTTCTATATCTCATTTCAAGTTAATTTTTGGCACTTCAGCAATGAAGTGCTTTTTATTTCCAAGGATAACAGATCAATAAATATTGATAAAATACTGATATAAAAAACAATAAAAACTCTTACTTACATTTTTAATTTAAGCAATAAAGTCCGATACTTATTAAAATTTGAAGCCAATACTGAAATAGATTCTTGAAAAATCAAGCTGATTGTTTCTTGAAACATTTATACTTATAGGACCGATGAGAGATTCATACCCAAGGTTCACACCATACCCAAACATATCAAAACTGTTATTAAAAGGAGAAAGCTCTTCGCTTACTTTTCCATAGCTGAAGGAAGGAGTAAGATAGAGTTTTTTCATAATTCTATACTGCAGGGATACCGCCGCCTTAGCAACCGAAGTCATAGGAAGTTCTTTCTGACGAAGGCCATTGAATTCAGGGCTTAAAAGATCATTATTATATTCACTTCCTCCAAGATTATATTTCTGATTCAGGAAAAGATAGGGAACCTGATCATCTCTCTTTGATCCAAAACTTGCTCCCAAAAACACATTTGCTTTTACTGTCAGTCTTCGTGTGATCGGATAAAAATAATTCTCATTCAAAGTAAAAGAAATAAGGTTTTTAGGTTCGTAATAATAAGAATCTTTAGGATTTAGTATCAGATACAGAAGAGGCTGTACTGTATTCAGATCGTAAAGCTCATACTGATCTCCGTAATAAAATCTTGTGCTCACCTGAAGATGATTCCCTTTTGTAGTAAAATATCTTTTATTAAGATTGTTCTGTTCAAACTTCAAAAATGTGTTGAAATTGCTGTGGTTATACAGTTTCTTACTGTAATTATCCACTTTCGACTGATCCACTTTATCCAGTAAACTATACATTCTTTCCGTACTGAATTCTGTTCCCAGTGACAGGTAAGCATTGGGGCTTACATTATAATTCAAAGCAATCTTTCCGGTTATATTTCGGTACATATGGTTAGGAAAACGGTCACTGCCATCATCATTTACATCATATAATCTGAAGTTCAGATCATTACTTTTAAGATTAATCATTTTAGCTTCCAGATCCAGCCACAAACGCTCACCACTGTCCAAGAACTGCTGATATGCCAGTTTAGCCTTAAAACGTTCGGAAATATCTACCGTTGCCAGAAATCGAGATCTGTTCAGAAGAATATTCCTGTAAGTATAATTAACAATAATCCCTACAGACTGTTCCGTATCATAGTGCAGAGCCAGTTTAAAAGCCCCTTTTTTTGCTCTTTTCACGAAAACATTCATTACAAGACCATCATTTTCATTCGTGTAAGTATAATACACCTTTACATACTGACGCATTCCGAATACTCTGTCTATGGCTTCATTTACGGTTTTTGCATCATAATACTTCCCTTCCGTCAGCCCCATTTGCTTTTTAAGCACTTCAACCTCCGCAGCATCGTTAATAGGAGTTCCGTCTTCTTCATTAAAAGTAAATTTTACAGTAGGCAGTTTCACCTCTTCAATCATCTGATGCTCATATTGAATTCCGGCTTTTCTCTGAGCTTCTGCCAAGGCTACAAACTCGGGAAGGTGTTTTCTCGCTTCTACCTCTCCAATTTTGATGATCCTCCTGAATTTTGCAAAATCCTTCGTTGTAATTTCGCCCAGCGGATCTACAAAATCTACCAATACGTTAGACAGCTCCTTTTGATGTTTAAAATCCTCTACCGAGCGGATGGCATGGGTCTGATAAATCATCTTCATCGGATTTTCAATTTCTTTCTTGGTAAAAAGCCTGAAGCCCGTATACCCTCCGATCACAAAATCCGCTCCCATTTCCCGGACCTCATTGGCTGGATAATTACGATCCAATCCACCGTCGACTAAAAGCTTCCCATCAATATAAACGGGTGCAAAAGCTGCAGGAATTGCCAATGTAGCACGAATAGCCAGCGGTAAAGAGCCTTGCTTCTGCATGATCAGACCACCGTTTTCAATATCGGAAGAAGTAAGCTGAACAGGAATCTTCAGTTTGCTGAAATCATTGATATGTTTTGCGTTGAAAGTAAGTGTATTAAGAACTTCTCCCATATACTGCCCTTCAATATACGAGCCTGGGAGAGTCGGAAATCCTTTAACTACAGGAAATTCAAGAATGTATTTGTCATACTCGTCTTTTTCGCTGATATTGACTTTGCTGTATGGGATTTTATTGCTCAGAATCCTGTTCCAGTCCATTTTATAGATCGTATTCTTCAGTTGGTCCGCATTATACCCCATTGCATACAAACCTCCTAAAATCCCACCCATACTTGTTCCTGTAATGTAATCTACTTTGATTCCCAATGAATCTATCATCTTCAAAATCCCGATGTGTGCAAACCCTTTTGCACCGCCGCCACTGAGGGCAAGGCCAAATTTAGTGTCTTTGGTCACATTCTGAAGGGCAATATTCAGGGAATCATTCTTTTGCTGGGACTTGATAATAAGAGAGAACGCGATGGCAAAAAATATCAGGATCTTTTTCATTGGTGATTCTTGGTGTATCCGATTGAAACTTTAAAAGTTATAAAGAGTAAAGATACACAAAAAACCGCCTGCTTTACGGCTGCTCTCACGAAGAAAATTAATGTATTTCAGCCTATCTTTTTAAATAATTAATCTGTTGATGTTCAATCAAAACAAATCACTCAATCAAATACCAAGTAATTTTAATATGTTTTTATGGTTTCCACAAAATTAACATCCGGATTCAGGATTTCAAGAATCAGGCTTTTGACCGACTTCATTGCATCATCAATATTTCCTTTGTCAAACTGCAGGGAAACCATTCCTTTTTTAGCATCTGCAAAGCTCCATATTCCTGTTTCGATCGGGTATCCCCAAAATTCCGGAAGATGCTGCACCACATAATGGTAAATACAAAGCTGAAGCGCCTGTTTTCTTTCGCTGTTATGGAAATATTCAGCTACATTATCTCCATCAATTTTTACACTGAGATTTTTGATTTTGGCTGTTTTATAATCAATAATTCTTAAAGTCCCGTTCAGTTTATCAATACGGTCAATGAATCCGAAGAAAGAGATTTTATCATTTCCGTCGAGAGGAAAATCGATGCTTTCAAACCTTCTTTCGATGTCAATAATCTCCAGTTTATTTCCCTGTTTTATCAATTCAAGATCATGAGTAAGGATATTTTCAATCACTTTTTTAGCAATTGCTTTATGAATATAATTCATTCCTTTCTCATAGAATTCCGGCTGGTGTTTCAGCTTTTCAATGGCAATATTTATATATTGATCTATTGCTTTAACTGAATCTTTTAAATCACTTTCTTTTAAAACCTTACCCTTCAATACCTCATACACTTCTTGAAGAGAATAATGGACCAGATTTCCGTAATTTTTCACAGAAAGTTCTTCTTCAATTTCATCTGTTTCCGAAGTATTCAAAATCTTGGAAAGGTAAAAATCAATCGGATTATAAAGGTAACTTGTAAGGTGGGATGCGGATACTTTTTCCTTCCATTTCTGAAGACGGTCCTGTACAATCTGCGTCTTGGAAATTTCTATAGGTTTGGTGGTAATAGGCTCAGAAGAATTTTCAATAATCAGATGTTCAATCTCATGTGAGCTCTCCATTTCAATCTGCGTAATGAAACGGCTCTTCTCCCCTGTATTCACTCCGGAACTTAAAGCGTTATATAGCAAATGTACATTCTTAGCATCCTGAATCAGTCTGTAAAAGTGATAGGCATAAATGCTGTCATTTTCAAGGAAGGTATGAAGATCAAAAAACCTTCGGATATCAAAAGGAATATAAGTATTCTGGGAATTTCCGAGCGGCAGTTTTCCTTCATTGACAGAAAGCAGGATAACGTTTTCAAAATTCAGGAGACGGGTCTCCAGCAATCCCATGATCTGCAATCCTCTCAATGGTTCCCCCTGAAAATCTATACTTTCAGAATTGATATGCTGGTTGATCAGAATTTCCAGCGTTTCCATTTTAATTTCAATATTGTAGGGGGTCAGCTGATTTTTGATAATTCTGAATGCATTTTCAAAGTGAGAAACATTCTCATACTGAATATCGTCTATTTCAAGCCATTTTACCTGCTGACAGAACGTAATAAGCATATCAAGATAAACATTGGTTCCCTCAGCTTTTTGAAGAAGGTTAAAATATGATAACCCGCTGAGCAGTTCATAGAGAAGTTTTTTAGAAATATATACTATATTCCGTTCTTCTATTTTGGCTTTAAAATCATTGATAACCAGCTCGTCTTCATCAGATTTAGGCAGTTCTTCCAGAATCGGAAAAATATCTCTGTAATAATAGGAGGATTTATTTTTTTCCAGCTGTTTCTGCAGATAAAAAAGTCTTTTCACAGCATTGGAGAAGGATAAGTTTTTCAATGGAAATCCCATCGTAATATTCAAATTATCAACCCCATGCATCACATCCAGGCTGGCGGGAAGAAGGTTTTCATCCAGCAATACCACTGCTGTATTGGAATAGGTTTTATTATTGATTTCCTTAAATATTTCGGGCAGTACCTTGGTCTGGGTCACATTCCCGGATACTTCGTATACTTTAATTTTTTTAGGTTGGCTAAAGTCATCTTCTATCCATTGAAAAGTCCTGTTTTCATCAAATTCTTTCCAGGTTTTATGATTTCTCAGAAACTTTCCGGCCTCTTGTCTTTCATCATCGAAATAATAATGGTCTGCCTGGAAGAAACATTGCGCTTTATTCCATTTCAAAAGACCTCTTACCAGCTTTTCCTCCACCGGAGTAAAGGCGTTGAACCCACAAAAGACAAATTCTTCTTTGGTATTTTCAGCAAAATCAGCAATCTTAGCTTTAGCTGCCTCATGAATCATTCCGGAAGTTGCCCAGTTTTTTTCCTGGAGCCTCTCTTTCAAAACAGGGAGAAAAACATTCATATTCTGCCAGAAATTAAGAAACTTCTTTCTGGGTACATCATCATCCTCGCCAAGATCCTGAGCCCATTCTTTGATCCTTTCCTCATCAAACATATACTGCAGAACGGCCTGATCACTATCTGAAAATTTGAGAATATCATCCCAATCCTTCTGCAGAGTAGGAAACCACTTCAAAAAGTCCGAAAAATCATCCCTGGGAATAAGATTCAGACTTCTATACACATCAAATGAGAAAAGCCACAGCGGGATTCCCTGAATCGACTGCTGATCTGCAATTTTATTGATGAGTTCTTCTATGGTAAAAAAATTGGGAAGAAGCCCTGAATAATTATTTTCCTCCAGGATCTGTCTGATAAACACAATGGGACGTTTTCCGGGCAGAATGATATTAAACGCAGAAAGGTCCGGGTTTTGCGCTAGCAGTTCGTGAATGATCTTATTGAGGAATTTCAAGGGGCTTGATAGCTTTTTAAGTTGTCTAGTTGTTCAGAAATCGTATTATTATATTCTGCCTGTTTTTCTTTATTGATTCCATGACGGGTTTCTCTGTCATAGGCCATCTGGAAGTTTTGATAATCGGTGGATATCCCGTCATAAATTGTTTTGAAGTACTTGTTATAATCACCGGAAGTCCTGATTTTTTCAGCGACAGCCTTTCTGAATTTTCTTACAAATAATTCTGCAATATCAAAGTGTTTCTGTTCATGAAGAAGTATGTAATCATCTATTTTTTTAATATCCTTCCAGGATTTCTCTTCGTTAAATATGGTGGTAATGGTAATGGTAACCGGCGCTTTTGGATTGGAAGATTTTATAGAGGAAAATTCCCATCCGCAATGGGTATACGCTGCTACATCGGGATTATTTTTCTTATTCACCGGACTTTTAAAATTATCCCAGGTCAGTTTTCTGCCTTCTTCCCAGGTAATCTTTTGCCCGAATACCATCGCAGCGGCCAATAAGCACAATACAAAAGTCCATCTCATTATTCTACCACAATTGTTTTCGTAATCCAGTTATTTCCTCCGTTCCAGAATTTAAAAGTATAGGTTCCTTTTCTCTGCGGACTGAAGTTGATCTGATTGGCTCCTACATAACTTCCCTGTGTACAAGGCCCGTTTGTGATATATTTGTAGGAAGTCACCGTTCTTTCAAGATTAGTATTGTAAATATAATCATAGCCGTAAAAGCCATCACAATGAGACGGATAGGTGGAATACGTTTTTATGCTCTGTATTGCAAAAACGGCCATCGTGTCATTGACGATTTTTACGCTGTCTATTTTGATCTTATCGATAGATTCGATTGTATGGTAATCGTCATCATTACACGAAACCAGAAGCCCGCCAAACAGTAATACTGAAAGTCCAATATTTAAAAGTTTTTTCATAACCTTTAATTTTCTGATTATTAACAAATATTAGCAAAAATTATTCCTTATTTACATAAAAATCAGGAATTAAAATTACCTTTTGATACATAAACTACTTTTTTAGTATCAAAAAATTCTTCATCAAAATAGTGTTTAAGGTTGAAAATTTCACATTTAATTCCGGCCAGTTCTTCTGCAAGATCACCGCCTTTTAAATATAAAATCCCGTTATGTTTAGGGTTAAACTGTTCTTTTTCAAACTTCCCTTTCAGCCATCTTAAAAATTCCGGCATCTGGGTTACCGCTCTGCTGACTACAAAGTGGAATTTTTCTTTGAGTTTTTCTGCTCTTCCGTGGATAGCCGTTACATTCGTCAATCCTACGCCTTCCGCTACAGCCTGTACCACACTGATTTTCTTACCGATAGAATCAATCAGCGTAAATTCTGTTTCAGGAAACAGGATCGCCAGAGGAATTCCCGGAAAACCTCCTCCGGTTCCGATATCCAGGACTCTTGTTCCCGGAGCAAATTCCATCACTTTTGCAATTCCCAAAGAGTGGAGAATATGCTTTTCATACAGCGACTCCATATCTTTTCTGGAAATTACATTGATCTTTTCATTCCATTCGTTGTACAGATTTTCCAATTGCGAGAACTGTTCTTTCTGTTTTTCAGTAAGATCCGGGAAATATTTTAATAGTAACGATGCAGACATGTGAATTATTATAAACAGCAAAAATAAGTTTTATTTCTCTTGTATTCAAATCTACTTTTCCCTGCAGGCCCTGTTTCAGGTTTTTCAGCAGAGATCATTACTTCGCAATACCCGGAATTACAGGAACGTTCAGGTTTCCGGACTGGCTGACTGTCTGTACGGCAAAAATATAATTGTCTTTGGAAAGCGGAACTTTAATAGAAAGCTCTTTTGTAAATATTTTTTTCTGCCATACCGGACTGTCTGTTTCCCGTGCCAGCACATAATACCCTGCCGGAGTTCCTGATTTTGGCTTTTCCCAATGGAGGGTTGTGGAATTCGTTAATTCTTTGACATCCATTTCTGCTTTTTCAGGTTTTGAAGTGGATTTGGCAAGACTGGCAAGTACAGCAATGTTTGCAGCCACATTCTTCTTCAGATATTTAAAATCTATAAATTCAGGCAGATCACCATATTGCTTATTATTTTCTACTCTTATATCCTGATGCTGATGATCGTAATTTTCGTAATACTCAGTCAATCTTACTGAAGGAAATCCGTTATTGACAAAGCTGGTATGATCTCCTCCGCGCAGAAACCTGTCATTTCTGTAGATCAGTTTTATTTCAAGTCCTTTAACGTACTGTTCTGTAATTTCTTTAATATATCTCGCCAGCTGTCTGGATTCGCTGTCATTTTCAAAACCCAGATTCCTGATTGTCATTGCCTTTTTATCCAGATCTTTATAAGGCAGGCCTTCACTGAATACGCGGAGTGTACGGGTATTGATTTCTCCTGTTTCCCCTGCTTTCGGATTGCCAATCATATCATTGTTCAGAACGGCTTCCAACTGCAAATTTTCTCTCTTCATTTTTTCTGCCAATTGTTTAGATCCCAGCAAGGATTGTTCTTCTCCGGAAAAAGCCACAAAGATAATGGAGGTCGGAAATGAAGATCTGCTTAATATTCTTGCAGATTCAATAACGGCACTTACTCCGCTGCCGTCATCATTGGCTCCGGGCGCCTTGGAGGTTCTGTTCATTACATCTGTTACCCTCGAGTCAAGATGCCCGCCGATCAGAAATATTCTTTTGTCATTCGGATCTGTACCTTTCAGGAAAGCAACAGCATTTCCAAGATTGACTGGTTTATCAATTCGTTTTCCATCCGGCTGAAGATCTTCCTGCTGAAGGTACACTTCCATTCTGCCTCCGGAATTTTTTGCATACTCATTGAATTTTTTCACAACCCAGTTTCTTGCTGCTCCTATCCCTTGTTTTGGATCATCTGTTGTACTCAAAGTATGTCTGGTCTCAAAACTTACCAGTCTGCCGATGTAGGATTTTAATGAATCTTCATTTACCTGCGAGACATATTTCTTCACTTCATCATCTTTTGAGTACCGCTGAGAAAAGGCAGTACAGGAAATCAGCAATAAAAAAACGGAATATTTCATAGAATGGTCTTTGATTGTTTAAAGATACGAAACCCTGAACTTCAGAAGCACTTTTTATTTACCCTAAATTTTCACTTATTCTCTATTATTGATTGTCATTTGATCAAAACAAGTTACAACTGCTTATCCCTGTCAAAGTAACATAATGATCCCAACAAGGAAAAATCTGTTCAAAACCTGACAAAAATCTTTTAAGTAACCCCTACTTTTATTACCCCCAAAAGACGTTTTTATTATATATTTGTTAAAATTCAAAAAGTACATGGATAAACTTTCAGATAGAGTAAAAAGATTAGGATACTCACAGACATTTGTAATGTCTAACAAAGCCAGAGAAATGAAAGCCAGCGGAATAGATGTGATCAGCTTAACTCTTGGTGAACCGGATTTCGATGTTCCGGACAATATCAAACAGGCCGCTTTTGATGCCATCAACCAAAACTATAGCCACTACTCTCCCGTACCCGGATTTCTGGAACTGCGTGAGGCTATTGCTTACAAATTAAAAAGAGATAATAACCTGGAGTACAAACCTACCCAGATCTGTGTTTCAAATGGAGCTAAACAAGCGATTCTGAATGTTCTGGCATCCATTATCAACGATGGAGATGAAGTGCTTCTTCCTGCTCCGTATTGGGTAAGCTATGATGAAATGGTAAAAATGATGGGCGGAACTTCCGTAATGCTCCCTACGTCTTATTTAACGGACTTTAAAGTAACAGCAGAACAGCTTGAAGAAGCTATTACAGAGAAAACCAAAGCGGTACTTTTCAGTTCTCCATGTAATCCGTCAGGTGGATATTATACGTATGACGAATTAAAATCCATCGCTAAAGTGATCGCTAAATATCCTCAGGTAACGATAATTTCTGACGAGATTTACGAATATATCAATTACGAAACAAAAACAACTTCTATTGCACAGTTCCCGGAAGTATATGAACAGACTGCAGTAATCAACGGAATGTCAAAAGCATTTGCCATGACAGGATGGAGAATAGGTTATTCTGCATGTCCGGAATGGCTGGCAAAAGCTTGTGAAAAAGTACAGGGACAGATGACCAGCGGAGCCAATACCATGGCACAGAGAGCCTCTATTACTGCGTTGAAAACAGATCCTTCTGAATACAGATATATGATTGACGCCTTCAAAGAAAGAAGAGATCTTGTGTATGAACTGATCAAAGAAATCCCGGGATTTAAAGTACTGCTTCCTAAAGCCGCATTTTATTTCTTCCCGGATATTTCGCACTATATCGGAAAAACCCTGAACGGAACCGAAATTAAGAACTCTGATGACTTTGCCATGTTCCTTCTGGAAAATGCTCATGTAGGCTGTGTTGGCGGATTCTCTTTCGGAAGTCCGGAATGTATCAGATTCTCTTATGCTGCCTCTGAAGAAGATTTGAGAGAAGCCATGAAGCGAATCAAAAATTTACTGGAACAATTCAACTAACAAATTAATAACCAAAATAAAGCACAACAGCAATGAATCTGTTAAAAAAACTAACCATCGCAACCAGTATTGCCGCTGCAAGTTTTGCAGGATATGCTTTTGGCCAGGATTTCCAGTGGAAAGAGGGAAATTCTAATGGCTACAAGTATAAATACGTTACCAATGACCCTACTTCCGCAAGGTATTACACCTTAAAGAACGGATTAACAGTTATTTTAAGTCCAACAAACAAGGATCCGAGAATACAAACGTATATTGCCACTAAGGCAGGAAGCAAAACAGACCCTGCAGATCACACGGGTCTTGCCCACTATCTGGAGCATATGCTTTTCAAAGGAACCAATCAGTTCGGATCTAAGGACTGGGCAAAAGAAAAACCTCTTTTAGACCAAATTGACGCTCTTTATGAAAAGTACAACCAGACTAAGGATGAAGCTAAAAGAAAAGAAATCTATAAAGAGATTGACAAAGTTTCCGGAGAGGCTGCAAAATATGCAATTGCGAACGAATACGACAAAATGATGGCCGGTATGGGAGCTGACGGAACTAATGCCTTCACTTCCTTTGAACAAACGGTGTACACAGAAGATGTGCCGTCCAATGTTCTTGACAAATTTCTTGCTGTACAGGCTGAAAGATTCAGAGAGCCTGTTTTAAGACTCTTCCACACAGAGCTTGAAGCCGTATATGAAGAAAAAAACAGATCTCTTGATGATGATGGAGATAAAGTTTTCGATACGATGTTTGCCAACCTTTTCCCTAACAACAATTACGGAAAGCAGACAACCATCGGAACGATTGAACATTTGAAGAATCCTTCTTTACACGCTATCCGAGAATATTACAACAATTATTACGTTCCCAACAACATGGGAATCATCATGTCCGGAGATTTTAATCCGGATGAAGTGATTGCAAAAATAGACAAGGCTTTCTCTTATATGAAGCCTAAAGCTATTCCTGAATATAAAGTAGGACAGGAAAAACCCATTACTGCTCCCATTGTAAAAGAGGTTACAGGACCTAATCCTGAAAATGTAATGCTTGGTTTCAGATTTCCGGGCGCTTCTACTAAAGATGCAAGAATGCTGAACCTTGTTGGAAACATGCTTACCAACGGGCAGGCAGGATTAATTGACCTTGATCTGGTAAAAAAACAAAAATTATTGGGAGCATATGCAGGTTCTTATGCTTTAAAAGATTATTCGGTATTACTTTTACAGGGAAAACCAACTGAAGGACAGTCTCTGGATGAAGTAAAAAATCTTCTTCTTCAGGAAATTGATAAATTAAGAAAAGGGGAATTTTCTGATGATCTTATTCAGTCTATTGTCAATAACGAAAAGAAAGGTATTATTCAGAAGGATGAAAAATATTCATCAAGAGCAAGCATCCTGATGGATGAATTTACTTCAGATATTGACCATAAAGCATCCTTGGAATATGTTGACGAAATTTCCAAACTTACAAAGAAAGATATCATGGACTTCGTCTCCAAATATCTTCAGAATAACAACTATGTTGCGGTTTATAAAAGAAAAGGGGAAGACAAGAGCATTGTAAAAGTTGACAAACCAACAATTACGCCTGTTTCTGTAAACAGAGAAGACCAGTCTCCTTTCCTTAAGAAGATTGATGAAATGCCCGAAAACCCAATCGCTCCGGTATGGTTGAATTATGATAAAGACATCGCTAAAAACAAATTGGCTGATGTAGATGTACTTTCTGTAAAAAATACAGACAATGCTCTGTTCAGAATGTATTATCACTTTGATTCCGGAAAATGGAACAACAAAATTCTTCCTATAGCAGCAGAATATCTTCAGTATTTAGGAACCAAAGACAAATCTTCAGAAGTAATCAGCAAAGAATTTTATAAACTTGCTTCAAGCTTCAATGTAGGCGCCGGAAATGAAGAAACTTATGTTTCTCTTGAAGGTTTAAATGAAAACTTTGATAAAACCATTTCTTTATTTGAAGATCTGATTAAAAACTGCCAGGCAGATCAGGCAGCTCTTGATGCTTACAAAACAAGACTGAAAAAAGCCAGAGCCAATGCAAAGCAGAATAAAGGAACCATTATGGCCGGATTAAGAAGCTATGCTCAATATGGTGCACAGAATCCATTCAACAATGTATTGAGCGATGCTGAACTTGACGCCTTAAAAGCAGAAGATCTGATTAATGTTCTTCATGATTTGTTTAATTTCAAGCACAAGGTATTATACTATGGTCCGAAATCAGGAAACGAAGTGGTTGCCTCTCTAAAACCTGTCCACAAACTTCCTGCAACGTTGAAAGACCTACCTAAGTCTAAGACTTTTGCTCAGATCCCGACTGATAAAAATAAAGTATTGTTTGCCCATTATGACATGGTACAGGCAGAGGTTTTCTGGGTAAGAAACGCAGACCAGTACAACCCTTCAACAACTCCTACTGTAAGCTTGTTCAACAACTACTTTGGAGGCGGAATGGGATCTATTGTTTTCCAGACGATCAGAGAATCCAAGGCGCTGGCCTACTCTACCTATTCTTATTTTGCACTTCCAAGCAAGAAAACAGACAAGGATATGATTATGGCGTATGTAGGAACGCAGGCAGACAAATTCAATGAGTCTACAACGGCAATGAATGAACTTTTAACAACGCTTCCAAAATCTGAACAGTTATTTGAAACAGCAAAAAGCGGATTGAAAAAATCTATTGCTTCTGAAAGAATCACTCAGGACGGAATCATCTTCTCTTATCTGAAATCTCAAAGACTCGGAAACAATTTCGACATGAGAAAGAACGTCTACGAACAGGCACCAAAACTGTCTTTTGCAGACATCAATACATTCCATGATAAGGAAATGAAGAACAAAAACTACACATACTGTCTTGTTGCATCTCAAGATAAAGTAAATGAGGCCGATATGCAGAAATTAGGTGAGGTAAAAAAACTTAATTTAACCGAAGTATTTGGTTACTAAAATAAACAAAAAGCCCTGATATCAGGGCTTTTTGTTTAACAGCATGTCAAAAACAATTATAGATTTTATTTATCAACATTTATTTGTTCGATAGATGAATCTTTTATACCTTTGCCACAGAAATTTAAATATAAAAACAGAAAATTATGTCTTTAGTAGGAAAAAAATTCCCAAATTTAACAATTGACGCAATGTCCGAAATGGGTGACGATTTAAGAATCAACATCCTTGATGAAGCAGTAAACAACCAGCAAAAAGTTCTTTTATTCTGGTACCCTAAAGATTTCACTTTCGTATGCCCTACTGAGCTTCACGCTTTTCAGGAGGCTTTAGGTGAATTCGAAAAAAGAAACACTAAAGTAATCGGTGCATCTTGTGATACTAACGAAGTACACTTCGCATGGTTGAACACACCAAAAGATAACGGAGGAATTGAAGGAGTAACTTACCCACTTTTAGCTGATACTCACAGACAATTAGCTAATACATTAGGAATCGTGGATCAGGATTTTGAATATAATGAAGAAGGAGAAGAAGTTTTCACAGGTTCTAACGTAACTTACAGAGCAACTTACCTTATCGACGAAACTGGAAAAATTTTCCACGAAGCGGTAAACGATATGCCTCTTGGAAGAAACGTAAAAGAATTCTTAAGATTAATCGACGCTTACACACACGTTCAAAAACATGGTGAAGTATGCCCTGCAAACTGGGAAGAAGGAAAAGATGCAATGAAAGCTGACAGAACTTCTACAGCAGAATACTTAGCTAAGAACTAATATAATGTGTTAATTTGAAAATGAGATAGCTTGAAAGCTGATCTCAGGATTATTGAAAGTTATCTCATTTTCTTCTTTACAAAAACATTGGCACATTTTCCAATTAACAAATTTTCAAATTACGATCATGTACACAGAACTAACCGAAGATACATTACAAAATATAGTTAACGACAACGAAAAAGTAGTTGTTCAATATGGCGCAACATGGTGCGGAAACTGCAGAATCATGAAGCCAAAATTCAAAAAACTGGCATCTGAAAATGATACTATTCCATTTTTATATGTAGATGCTGAAAAGCTTCCTGAAAGCAGAAAATTAGCAAAAGTGGACAACTTACCTACTTTCGCCATCTTTAAAAACGGAGAACTGGTCAACCAGGTTCAATCTAACCAGACAGAAAGTTTAATTAACCTTTTTAACGAATTAGCATAATGAAATTACCCGTAATCAGACAGTTTTATCAGAATCAGACTCCTGAAAACCTTGAAAAAACATTAGAAGTACTGGAAAGTTTCTGCGAATTCAGAGGAACAAGCGAAGAAGACTTAAATGTTGCAGGAGAATTAATTACCAACATTTGCGGAGCTTTAGAAGTTCACGCCAACGTACAGAACGGAATGAGCGAAAAAGATGCATTAAACTCATTTGCTCAGAAGGTTTTAGGATCAATCGACAAATAATATCTTTTGATTATTTTTAATTAAAAGATTATAAAAAACACATACCTACAATACCTGAGGTTTTCCTCATTACTATACTTTTTTCTATTCTTTAAGAATCTTTTATTTCAACTGTAAAATGTACTTCAAAGGACTTTAACCGGTCACATGAGGCTGGAAGTTGTATGAAAAATTTCAAGGAATAACCAATTAAAATCCCGGTGATATTTTCATCAGGATTTTTTGGTTTAAATTCCCAAAGACCACAAATATAACACAAATGTTTTACACAAATTTCACAAATAGGACAATAGTTATCAAATCATCAAAACTACATGTAATCATCTGTGTCAATCTGTGAAATCTGTGGTTAAAAAAATGGCTGAATGGTAAAAATTTCGGCTGAAGCCATCGGAAGATTCTATAAAGACAAACGGGCTAAAGCCCGTTCCTATTGAATCTGTGTTATCTGTGAAATCATTTGCACCATTTATATTAAAAAAAGAATCCCGATGAAAAATCACCGGGACTATTATTATAAAGATAAAATCAACTTATCTATTAGTTTCTTCTGCTCATCAGAATACTCAGAATATACCAGAATAAAAGCATAATTGAAGCAAAAAGCTGTAATGCCGCTCCTACATATTGGTTCGTTCCATAAGAGTCTTTCAATTTACTTGTCTGATATAAAATAGTAGCCGAAGCCAGGATTACCATTCCTACTGAAAACCATAATCCAAGGTTAAAACCAAAGATCATCCCTGCTACAATCAGTCCGATGGAAATAAACCCACCAATCACAATGATATTTCTTAAAAAAGAAAAATCTCTTTTAGAAGTAAATGCTACTGCTGAAATACCTGCAAACATTGCAATCGTTAAAGTTGCAGCCTGAAAGATTATATTTGATCCTCCTTGTATATTTGTAGCAATAAAAAGCAGAGGCATAAAAATAATTGCTTCCAAAAAGATGTAAAATCCTAGTCCTAAATACTGAGTAGATTTACTTTGTGAAAGCGACCATTTAGAAGCTAAAACAGAAGCTAACCAGAAAACTCCAATGATTAGCAACCAGATATATCTCTGACCAAACATCATTGCGATAAGCTCTGCCGGAACAGTTTTCAATAATATCGTTTCAACTCCAATAAATGCAAGAATAGATAAAGCAACATGCAAATACGTCTTCTTGTAAAAACCCGCCTTCTCCACATCCGAAGAATGAGCGACTAAAACATCTGTCATCATAGTTAATATTTTTTTAGTTAATCGAAAATAAATTTTTAATCTTATTTCGCAGGCAATACGCCAAGAATTTTTCCGTCATCCTCAAATACAGCTGTAATAGCCTCTTTGGAAGATGATTCTCCTGCATATTTATACTTAATACTTGGATGATTGATACCATCCATCGTTTTGTAATATCCTGCTTTTAAGATTTCAAGCTTTTTATTGGGATCAATACCGTCTTTGACTTTTTTAAGAACATCATCCGTTACAATTTCCTTTACCTTCTCAGAAAGCAGTCCGTCGATGGTCTTACGGTCAGAAGCCTGCAGAGCATCAACAAACTTAAGAAAGTTATCATTGTAAAGACTTACTTTCTCCTTGCTTATAGCAGCCGGCTGCTCTTTTTTCTGGTTACCCTCAACCTTTACACCTGCTACTTTCTGAGCAAACATCAATTGTGCACCCACAAGAGCAATTCCCAGCAATAATTTTTTCATAGTATTCATTTTTGTTATCTGGTGAAATAAGTGATGGAAGATACGAAAATCAGACCAGTTCTAAAAATTTCATGGTATCCACATTATCTGCATAAGTATCAAGACCCGGATTTTGTGCTTCTCCAAACGGAATAGCATTCAATCCCAACTCCTCTTTAGACACCACACACTGAATATTTTCTTCGTTTTCAGCAATAAATGCTTTTACATCATCCAAAGACTCATATCTGCTGAAATTGATTACAGAAAGCGGACTGAAAAGTTTATCATCTTCTTTCAGCATTACAAAATTATTATCCCAGAATTTATCCTGATTCAAAAGATAAACCGCCCTGTTATAATCATAATTATTGGCATATTTATTATGATTGATAATATCCTGGTATTCTAAGAAATTTTCAAACAATCTGTCAATGACAAAATCCTGCGGAATGAAAATTCGCGTCACATTCCTGCATCCAAGTCCAAAATACTGGAAAATATCTTTTGCTAACAGCTGCAGTTCTGCGTCCGTTTCATCACCTTTCAACACAGCAACAGAAGTTCTGTTTTTACGGATAATGCTTAAATGATTCTTGAAATAATATTCCAGATATCTGGCCGTATTATTACTTCCGGTAGCGATTACAGCATCAAAATTTTCTAATTTCTCTACAAATTCAAACACTACACTATCGTTGGAGAATTCATTCCATTTCTTTAATAAAAACGGAATCATGCGCTTATCCTTTGAAGAAAGTTTAATAACAGGAATATGATTGCCTAAAACAACAGACATCACATCATGAAAACCTACCAAAGGAATATTTCCGGCTAAAATAAGTCCAACTCTTTTTGATATTTTAGAGGTTGAATAATTTCCAAGCCAATTTTTAATATTTTCTTCAGTCAGAAGATCTGCCCATTGCTGTAAAGCAAATTTCTGATTATCAATAGTAAACCACGGATTCTCTATTTCAGACCTTTTCAACAATAATTCAATATCTGCATCATCTTCATTGTGATCTTCCGGTTTCTTCGCTAAAAACGCTTTTATATAATCACTTAATTTAATAAGTCCTAAAACTTGATTTTCGGTATTCATAATTACTTTAAAATTGGGGAATATTTTGTAATTTTGTGCAAATTTAAAAAAAATTAGCGATGGCTATTAAAATAACTGATGAATGCATTAATTGTGGGGCTTGCGAACCGGAATGTCCAAACAATGCAATATATGAAGGAGCTGTAGATTGGAAAGCTTCTGACGGTACGGCTCTTCAAGGTACGATTACAATGCCGTCGGGACTTACTGTAGATGCAGATTCACCACAGGAACCTGTAAGTGATGATGTATATTTCATTGTAACTGATAAATGTACAGAATGTAAAGGATTCCATGAAGAACCTCAGTGTGCAGCGGTATGCCCTGTAGACTGTTGTGTTCCTGACGAGGATCACGTAGAATCTGAAGAAGCTCTTCTTAACAAAAAAGCATTCTTACACGGCGAATAAAAAAATTCCGTCTCATTATCTGTGAGGCGGTTTTTTTGTCCAAAAATCCAATTTAACCAAAAATAAAGCTTCGGGAATATATAATCCGGAAGCAACCAAAAAATAAAAATATGAACAAAAAGCACAACTTCAGCGCAGGGCCATGTATTTTGCCACAGGAGGTATTTGAAAAATCAGCACAGGCTATCCTGGACTTTAACGGTATCGGATTGTCTCTTCTTGAAATTTCTCACAGAAGTAAGGATTTCGTAGCTGTAATGGACGAAGCGCGTGCAATTGTAAAAAGATTGATGAATCTTGGTGATGATTATGAAGTTCTTTATCTAGGCGGAGGTGCCAGCCTGCAGTTTGCGATGGTTCCTTACAACCTGATGAAAGTAGGTGGAAAAGCAGCTTACCTGGATACGGGGACATGGGCAGCCGGAGCCATCAAAGAAGCAAAGAAAGTAGGAACAGTAGATGTAGTAGGCTCTTCAAAAGAAGAAAATTACTCTTTTATCCCTAAAGATTATACGGTTGGTTCAGAATACGATTATTTCCACTGTACTTCCAACAACACGATCTATGGAACTCAGATGAAATCTTTCCCTGAAGTGGATACCTTGATGGTTTGTGATATGAGTTCTGATATTTTCTCAAGACAGCTTGATTTTTCCAAATTTGATCTGATCTACGCAGGGGCTCAGAAAAATATGGGACCTGCAGGAGTTACCTTAGTGGTGATCAAAAAAGAAATCCTTGGTAAAACCGGAAGAGAAAACATGTTTTCTATCCTGGACTATTCTCAGCATATCGCCAAAGAATCAATGTACAATACACCGCCGGTATTCCCTGTATATGCGTCTTTGCTTACCCTTCAGTATCTTGAAAAAAACGGAGGAATTGCTGCTGCAGAACAGAGAAACGAAGCAAAAGCCAAACTTTTATATGATGAAATCGACAGCAATCCCCTATTTGAAACTTTCTGCGTGAAAGAAGACCGTTCACTGATGAATGTTTCTTTCAAAATCACTGATGAAAGCAAAAAAGAAGAATTTGACAATGCATGGAAAGCCGCAGGTATCAGTGGATTAAACGGACACAGAAGCCTGGGCGGATACAGAGCAAGTTTATACAATGCCTTACCTATTGAAAGTGTGCAGGTTTTGGTGGATGTAATGAAGTCAATCAAGTAATTTAAGCATTAAAAATTCAAAGATTGAAAGATTGAAAAGCAGTTAATTTAAATTTATTAATTTGCGCCTCAGTTTTAAAATTTTGAAATATTTATATTTTTCAATCTTTAAATCAAAATAACTCATGAAAGTTTTAGCAAACGATGGAATCTCAAAAGCAGGAGAAAACGCTTTAAAAGAAGCCGGAATTGAAATTCTGGACAATAGAGTCGCCCAGGATCACGTTATTAATTTTATCAACGATAATAACGTGGACGTCCTTCTTGTAAGAAGTGTAACGAAAGTGAGACAGGAGCTGATTGATGCATGTCCCGGCCTTAAAATCATTGGAAGAGGCGGTATCGGGATGGACAACATTGATGTGGAATATGCCAAAAGTAAGGGGATTAAAGTAATCAATACCCCTACAGCATCTTCAAAATCGGTGGCAGAATTAGTTTTCGGACATTTCATTTCACTGGCAAGATTCCTTCACGAATCCAACAGACTGATGCCTCTGGAAGGAGATACTCATTTCAGCGCTATGAAAAAGTCATTCAGCAATGCCTATGAACTTTCAGGGAAAACATTAGGAGTAATCGGCTTTGGAAGTATTGGTCAGGAAGTCCTGAAAATAGGAATTGCTTTAGGAATGAAAGTAACTGTTCTGACAAGAAGCCCTAAAACAGAAGTTCTTACCCTGAACTTTTTCAACGGGCAGTCTGTCAATTTTGAAATCACGTCCACCAATGATATGGATGCATTCCTGAAAGATGCAGATTTCATCAGTATCAATACGCCGAAAACGAATGAATATATTATAGACACCCCTCAGTTTGAAAAAATGAAAGATGGAGTCTATATTGTGAATACTGCAAGAGGAGGTGTCATCAATGAAGTGACACTGATTGATTTTATCGAGTCAGGAAAAGTAGCCGGAGCTGCATTGGACGTTTTTGAAAACGAACCGAGCCCGGAGTTGCCTTTACTGATGAACCCTGCCCTATCTCTTTCTCCGCATGTTGGAGGAAATACAGTAGATGCTCAGGAAAAAATCGGTATCGAACTTGCAGAACAAATTATTAAGCTACAAAAAGAAACTATAAGATAAATATGCCTGTTTTTAAACCTTTCCGTGGAATAAGACCTCATAGAGACTTCGAGAGCACTTTCCCTACCCATCCACTGGATAATTTTACCCAGGAGGAGATTGCAGAGAAAGCTCAAGTTGAAAATACTTACATCAATATGATTAAACCTTATGTTGTAAGTAAATCTAAAGATATTGACCGGAATCTGCGAAAGATCCGTTCTACATTTGAAGAACTTCTGGACGAAAAGAAATTGGTCCAGGACAATTCAGCCTACTATCTTTATGAGCAGATCTATCCCAATAAACAGGTATTCAGGGGACTTCTGGGATTAGCTAGTATTGAAGATTTCTGGAATGGAAAAATCAAAAGACATGAAAGTACCATTCCTCAGAAAAAAGAAAAACTGGCTCATTACCTTGAAAAAGTAAACCTGCAGGCAGAACCTGTACTGCTTACCTATCCAGCCAACTCAAAAATTGAGCTGCTGATGAATCATGAGGAAAAGAATGTTCCTATCTTCAACCATATAGATACCATCGGTATCAGACATAAAATCTGGAGAATAGACAACCGTCTGAAGCTGCAGCAGTTTAAAGAAGTGATTGATCAGATTGATTCATTTTATATTGCTGACGGACACCACAGAATTGGTTCTACAGCAATAAATGCCAAATATCATAAAGAGAAAAACAAAAAACATAATGGTACAGAGCTTTACAACTTTGTCTACAGTTTTATTGTTTCCAATCAATCTATTAAAATTCATGATTATAACAGGATTTTACACGATTTGAACGGTATGTCTCCGGAAACTTTCCTGAAAGAACTTGAACACTATTTTCTTATTCACGAAAAAGGAGAAACCTCCTATTACCCTTCTCAGAAATTCCACATTTCAATGTATATGGACGGGAAGTTCTATTCTCTTCATGTGAAGCACGATCTCCGTTCCAAGGAAATGTCTCTGGATAATCTGGACCACCACCTTATTGACAAGTATATTTTCAAAAATATCCTGAAAATTGAAGATCCAGACAGCTCAGAACTTATTTCTTATGTAAAAGGAACATCCAACATCAACGGAATCAATCTTTTAAAAGAAAAAGTAGACAGTGGTGAAGGTAAAGTTGGTTTCGGAATTTATCCTGTAAGTTTTAATGACATGATCAAAATTTCGGATTTAAAATTAAGCATGCCTCCAAAATGTACATTTATTGAGCCAAAATTGATTACAGCGCTGGTAATGTATGATATGAAACCTTAATAAATTCCCATTTTTTCCCTACTTTTATCAAAGGAAAAAGAAAGGTAAATAAAAAATGAAAAAAATATTCATTATACTTCCACTCTTTTTGAGTGGATTTTTATTTTCTCAAAAAAAGCCACAAAAAAATCCGGCAAAAAAAACAACGCTTGCCAAATTCAATTATCATGATGAGTTCAGAAAAATTTCAGATGAAATCATGACCAATGGTAAGGCTTATGATAATCTTGGAGAACTTACGAAAGGAATCGGATCGCGTTTCAGTGCAACTCCAGGTTATACAAAAGCAGTAGAATGGGCAGAAAAAAAGTTCAAGGAAATTGGTATTGACATGATCTGGAGGCAGGAAGCCAAAGCACCAGTATGGATCAGAGGAAAAGAATCTCTACAGATCAAGGCCGGAAACGGAGACTGGAAGAATATCAGAATGCTTTCTTTCGGAAACTCTGAAGGAACGGGCGGAAAAGACCTTACAGGTGAAATTGTTTTAATTAACACCACATCAGAGCTTAACGCAATGTCAATAGGCCAGTTAAAAGACAAGATCGTTTTCGTGAATGTTCCTATGGACCCGAAAATCATCAATACAAGCGATTCCTATTTACAGACTGCAAAATCAAAATTGATTTCCGCTTCTATCATTGCTAAAACAGGCGCAAAAGCATTAATTATAAGATCACTTACAACAGCTAATGATGATACTCCACATGCCAAAATGATTTACTATGAACCAGATGATAAAGTTAAAATTCCGGCTTTATCCATTGGAGTAAGATCCGCAGATGAGTTGGAAAAAACATTAAAAAAGCAAAAAGTCACTGCTAAAATCAATATGACTGCCGAATCAAAGGGTGATACTACTAATCCCAATATTATTGCTGAAATTCAGGGTAAAAAAGATTCCAAAGTAATTGTTTTAGGTGCTCAGCTTGATTCGTGGGATTTTGGTGAAGGAGCAATTGATGATGGAACAGGTGTTGTTCAGTGTATCGAAGTTTTAAGAACACTGAAGGCACTCGGATATGAAAATAACCACACCATCCGCGTTGTTCTCTATGCCAACAGTGAAAACGGAGGCCAGGGCCGTGAGATGTATGCTGCTTTCGTGAAAAAGAGAGATGAAAAACACGTTTTTGCCTTAGGGACAGATGCCGGAGGGTATTCTCCACGAGGATTTTCTCTGGATATGTCACCTCAGAGAAGAAGACTGATTTACCCTTGGAAAGAATATTTTCTTCCTTATGGGGTTTATGATTTCGACCAAACTGAGGCAATTCAGGACATTTCACCCTTAAAAAAACTTGATATTCCCTTAGCAGAGCTGGTAGTTGATACACAAAGGTATTTTGATTACCACCATTCTGAACAAGATACTTTTGATAAAGTAAATAAAAGAGAGCTTCTTCTTGGAGCAGTCGCAATCACACAAATGATTTTTATGGTTGATAAAAACTGGTAATATGAAAAAGATATTAGGTACTTCATTATTGCTTTTTGGAATGGCTGTTTTTGGCCAGACTAAGGAAGATTCTATCCAATTTAAAAAGATCTCCACAGAAATCCTGAACAATGGCAAAGGGTACAATGAACTGAGAGAGCTTACCAAAACGATAGGCAACCGTTTAAGCGGTTCTGAAGCTTATGAAAAATCAGTACAATGGGCTGCACAGAAACTCCGTGATGCCGGAGCCGATAAAGTCTGGCTTCAGGAAGTCATGATTCCGGTATGGGTAAGAGGAAAAGAATCTCTACACATCCAGACTTCAAACGGAAAATGGAAAAGTATTAAAATGCTTTCCCTCGGAAATTCCGAAGGGACAAACGGAAAGGACATCTCAGGTGATATTATTATGGTAAAATCACTGGAAGAATATGATAAACTTCCCGCAGAAAAGGTAAAAGATAAGATTGTATTTTTCAACTATCCTTTTGATCAGGGAAATGTACAGACTTTCATTTCTTATCGTGATGCAAGCCCCTACAGAAGAACTGCAGCTTCATTGACAGCTAAAAAAGGAGGAAAATTTGCCATCATCCGGTCACTTTCTTCCGCTTTTGATGATGTGCCTCACACCGGCAATATGCGCTATGATGAAAACGTTTCAAAAATACCGGCCATTACCATCGGAAATACTTCTGCTGATGAGCTGGAAACCCTGTTGAAAAATCAGAAAGTAACAGCCAGACTTAATTCCAACTGCGGAATGAAAGGTGAAAAGCTCTCCCACTCTGTAATTGGGGAAATCACTGGTAAAAAAGACCAAAGTGTTATTGTTGTCGGCGGACACCTTGATTCCTGGGATGTAGGTGAAGGCGCTCATGATGACGGAGCCGGAATTGTACAAAGCATCGAGGTCTTAAGGACATTTAAAAAATTAGGAATACAAAATAACCATACCATCCGCGCTGTCTGTTTTGCCAACGAAGAAAACGGAACAAAAGGTGGAAAACAATATGGCAAGATTGTTAAAGAAAACAACGAAAAACACCTTTTTGCTATAGAAACGGATGCCGGAGGTTTTTCACCACGGGGAATTTCCCTGGAGATGGACGATCCTCAAAGAAACCAGATTAAAAGCTGGATCAATTTGTTCTTACCTTATGGAGTTTATAATTTTGAGGGTAAATATTCCGGATCGGATATTGCTCCGCTTCATGAAATGGGAGTTCCCACTGCTGAACTGGTACCAGATCCGCAGCGTTATTTTGACATTCACCACACGGCAGAAGACACTTTTGAAAAAGTCAACCGGAGAGAACTGTTACTTGGTTCTGCGGTAATGACACAACTTATTTATATGATTGATAAAAATTGGTAACTATGAAAAAGATAGTAGGAACTACATTATTACTTGTTGGAATGGCTGTTTTTGGACAGTCTAAAGACGATTCTATTCAGTTCAGAAAAATCTCTACGGAAATTCTGAACAACGGAAAAGGATATACTGAGCTGAGAGAGCTTACAAAAAATATCGGACATCGTTTAAGCGGATCTGAAGCTTACGAAAAGTCAGTAAAATGGGCAGAACAGAAACTCCGTGATGCCGGCGCTGATAAAGTATGGCTACAGGAAGTTATGATCCCGGTATGGGAAAGAGGAAAAGAATCCCTGCACATACAGGCTGCTAACGGAAAATGGAAAAGTCTTAAAATGCTTTCCCTTGGAAATTCTGAAGGAACCGGAGGAAAAGATATTTCAGGAGAAATTATCATGGTAAAATCTATGGAAGAATATGACAAACTTCCGGCTGAAAAGGTGAAAGATAAGATTGTATTCTTCAACTACCCTTTCAGCCAGTCGTTTGTAGAAACCTTCAAAGCATATGGTGATGCTGCAAAATACAGAACGACGGCAGCTTCATTAACGGCTAAAAAAGGAGGTAAGTTTGCCATCGTCAGATCACTGTCATCAGCTTTTGATGATGTGCCTCACACGGGAGCCATGCGCTATGAAGATAAAGTCTCCAAAATACCTGCCGTAGCTATCGGAAGCACTACAGCAGATGAACTGGAAGCTTTACTGAAAAGCCAGAAAATTACTGCTAAACTTAATTCTAACTGCGGAATGAAAGGTGAAAAGCTCTCCCATTCTGTAATTGGGGAAATCACCGGAAAAAAAGACCAGAGCGTTATTGTTGTCGGCGGACACCTTGATTCCTGGGATGTAGGTGAAGGTGCCCATGACGACGGAGCCGGAATTGTGCAAAGTATTGAGGTTCTGAGAACCTTTAAAAAGTTAGGACTACAAAATAACCATACCATCAGGGTGGTCTGCTTTGCCAATGAAGAAAACGGAGTAAAAGGCGGGATACAGTATGGTAAAACGGTAAAAGAAAAGAATGAAAAACATCTTTTCGCTATAGAAACCGATGCCGGAGGTTTTGCACCAAGAGGAATTGCCCTGGATATGGATGATGCCAAAAGAAATCAGATCAAAGGCTGGTCAAATCTGTTCCTTCCTTACGGAGTTTATAATTTTGAGGAAAGGTTTTCCGGAACAGACCTTTATCCTCTTCATGACATGGGAATTCCTGCCGCTGAATTAATGCCGGATTCTCAGCGCTATTTCGACATTCACCATACGGAAGAAGATACTTTTGAAAAAGTGAACAGAAGGGAGCTTTTATTAGGCGCCACCGCTTTGACACAGATTATTTATATGATTGATAAAAACTGGTAAAATATGAAACCGCCTCTATTGGCGGTTTTTGTTTTCCCATACAATATCTCATTATTTCAATAGGAACGGGCTGAAGCCCGTTAATTTTACAAATATTTTCCAATGGCTAATTTCTTACCCTAAAAATTATCTTTTGAGATTTTTAATTCTACGTCTGTATAGAAAATTTCTCCATAAAAAAGTTTTCCACATATGATGCATTCCACCTCCCGATTCCCAATTGACATCAAATTTCTCTTCTTCCCATGCATACACAGGCATTGCAATTTTCGAGTGGAATCTCGGTAGATTATCTTTTACTACAGAAAAGTAATCGGCATCAAAATTTGATTTTCTGTAATATTGAATTTCTATAATAGTTTCTCTTCTAGTTGCCCGGAAAACATACAGAGTGACATCATAAAGATCATCAAACTCTTTTTGTAAAACATCCAGTACTGCATCTAAAGTAAGTAGTGTTTTTGAATTATTTATTCTATGCCGGAAAACTCGCTGTTCACTGGCATTTGAGCTTTCAAATTCATTACAATCAGAAAGAATAAAAAATAAGTTGGGAGAAACGGAATTCCGGCAATTGATTTTCACCAGCTGAAAAAGATTTGTTATACAGATGTTGATGCTCTCTTTTAAATTTTCCCGATTCATTTCTAAACTATTCTAAAGGATTTTAAATATATAAAAAATAATTGCACCGTAATATTTTCTATACTTCAGATAACTCACCTTTAAAAACAGAAATTTTTTCTACGTTTAAGGAAATAACAGATAAAAATACGTTTCAGAAAGGAGCTTCAGCAGCCCCGTGAAACAAAGTGTTAATCGCGAAACTTGTATTTTGGCATGATATTGGCGTGTAAAATATTGAGAAAAAATTAAAAAAACACTAAGGATGAGAAAAAAGGTTTTCTGTGGATTTTCAGTTTTTCCACTGATTCAAATTCATATCTAGTATATGAATCCTTTTTTTTCTACGATGCCGTAACAGATACGGGCTCGTGATTAATTAACCCCCGTTGATTTTTCACAGCATCTTTGCACCCCGTATCTCACTGGTATCATCAATAACCAGAATCATTTATTGATTCAAAAAAAAACAAAAATATCCCGGACTTTTAGGCCCGGTATTACGATATAGATAAACGGCAAAGTCATCACGAACCTTAGCCCAGTAAAGGAATTTATTCTTTTTACCGCGATGAGTACGCCTTTATTTTTTAATTTAATTGTATAACCCTTAAAATGTAAGTAATGATGAGAGCCTTTTTTGAAATGATTTTTAAGAGAAATGAAGATGCTGCAAAGTTGAATATATGGAGCCTATTGCTGGTACTAAGTTTTGCTGCATTTTCTGTATTGGTATACGCCTTAAAACCAAGCTTTAACAGCTTAATTATATATCTTACGGCGTTTGCCGCTTATATCGGCTTTGGCCTTGTATTCATCAGTTCTCTAACCGGAACCAGTATGAAGAAAAGATAATAAATATAACTTTCAATTAATTTTTACTGAAAAAACCGTCCTGTTTTGGGGCGGTTTTTTACTTGTATAATTAAACTATACAACCATTAAAACTCAGACTTCTTATATCTACTTTAATTAATAATTTAATAAACACAATCTTTCCAACAAAAAAGCCACTCCCTCCGGAGCAGCTCTGCGATAACAACAAAGTTATCTTAACATCGTAAAAACTTATTCTTTAAAGAGATCCTTCATCATTTCATCAAGGATCTTTTTGATTTCTTCTTCGATCATATTTCCGGATTTTTCAACCATCTTTTCTCTGAAAGGTTCACAACAGGCTTTTATTCCGAAGCCTTCATCTGTTTTAATCAATTCCGGATGCAGACCGTGTTCTTCACACATTTCTGCCTCAATTTCTTTTTTTATGAGGTCGTAATTCAGATCAAACATATTTCTATTTTGTTTCTTATAAGTGATGGGTAAAGATAGAAGTAATAACCCTTTACCGAAATCCGTATTTTTACGGTATTTACAGGAAACAAAAAACCGCCATTTTCAAAACGGCATTATTTTAATACAAAATCCGATGCCTACTGCTTAACTCTTTAAAATTTATCCAGAATTTTCTTTGGTAAGATTTTCACCAGTTCTTTTTTATATTCTTTTTCAAGAATCACAAATTTCCATGACTTTTTATCTTTTGAAACAGCACAGGCTTTCATACTAGCATTGATGAGATATGAACCTTCGTTGGCTAAATATTTTACATTATTTGCACCATATTTGGCAGTTAAAGCGCTGTTCATTTTCTTTTTCATCTCATCATTTAATGAGCTGACATTACATTTCAGTTTCAAAAAATAATGAGTAATAGAAAAATATTCACCAGTAATGAGTTCAGGTTTTTCAATATTTCCAAACTTCAAATCCTGTACTTCAATTTTCATGAATGGATTATTATAAGTCATATTCAAAATCTGCGTCATCTGCTCTTTTGAAACTATGGTGAAGAATTTTGGATATATACAGTTTACTGCCTGATCTATCTGTTTAGATTTAATGCTGTTTACAAAATAAGTAAGTGATTTTTTTATCGGTGCATCGTCAGGATTTACCTTAGTCTGCGAAAAAGCCATCAACGACAGCAGAACGAACAGAAACAGAAGTGATTTGGTTTTCATTATTTAATGGGTGTTACAAATTTCAGAATTACTTTTTACCAGAAAATGATAAAACTTTCCGGATATTAAAATGTGTCGCAACCTTTATGTGGATCGTTACAAAATATAATGAGTACCATAAAAAAAGCCATCCTTGCGGACGGCTTTTTGAGAATATTTTAAAAATTCAATTATTTTACTTTTACAAGCTCAACATCGAAAACCAACCAAGAGTTTGGCGGGATCACCCCTCCTGCTCCTCTTTCTCCGTAAGCCATTGCCGGCGGGATCAATAATGTAGCAGTTTCACCTTCTTTCAACAACAGGATACCTTCATCCCATCCTTTGATTACTCTTCCCATTCCGATTGGAATTTCGATTGGTTCATTTCTTTTGAATGAAGAATCGAACTCAGTTCCGTCTACCAGTTTACCTGCATAATGTACAGATACGTTATCACCTGCTTTCGGAGCTTTACCGTCAGCTGTTTTTGTGATTTTATAGTAAAGACCTGATTCAGTTTTCTGCATACCAGCTTTTAGGTTTTCAACTAATTTCTCCTGGTTAGCTTTGAATTCTTCTTCTCTTTTTTTCTTTTCAGCTTCTTCTTTAGCTAAACAAGCCTTATTGTTTTCTGCGATCTTAGCTTTTCCTTCGCTGAAAGTCTTAGCTGCATCGTAGTGCTTGTACTCATCACCTTTGCTGAAAACAGAAACTTTTTCTAAAACGATATCTGTTTTAGGCTTATCCTGAGCTCCTTTTTCAACGTTAGCAATAGCATCGATTACATCGTTACCTTTTACTACTTTTCCGAAGATGGTGTGTTTTCCGTCTAACCAAGGTGTAGCTACTTCAGTGATGAAAAACTGAGAACCATTTGTATTAGGTCCTGAGTTTGCCATAGAAAGAATACCTTTTCCTGTATGTTTAAGGTCGTTTCTTTCGTCCTCGAATTTATATCCCGGATCACCCGCTCCAGTTCCTTTAGGATCTCCCCCTTGGATCATGAAATCTTTGATTACTCTGTGGAAAATAGTTCCGTCATAATAAGGAACTCCCTTAGCCTTAGCTTTGTTGTCGATTTTCCCTTCTGCAAGACCAATAAAGTTGGCTACAGTTACTGGTGCTTTCTTGTCTTCAAACTTTACAATCAAATTACCTTTTGTGGTTTGAAGATTGGCATAAAGCCCGTCATTAAGACCTTCGTAAGTTTCTTTGTCTACGTTCATTTTTTTATAAATTGGGGTACAACTCATCAGCGAGATACTTGCCGCTGCCAGAATTATATTCTTGTTAAACAATTTCATGTATTATAGAGCTTTTAATTTTATGATTAATGGAATGTCGTTATCTATTTTCTTTTCGTCTCCGAAAGTCCCGTAAGCCAAAGAAGACGGCACCAAAAGCGTTACTTCCTCTCCGTCATGTATAAAACGCAGAGCGTTTTCCACTGCCCTCAGTTCATCAAAGTGCCCGAATCTGGCATCTCTCCTTTCAAAAGACTGGTCGTAGATTTTAGTCTGATCAAAATCATACAGATCATAAGAATAAGAAATCAAAGTTTCATCTTTCCTTCTTTCTCTCCGATCATAGCCTTCAGCCGTCACCCAGTAATTAAGCTGCGTAGGATAAAACTTCACAGACTGGCCATTGATCCAATCCTGAATCTGGCCTCGTTCTATGGTATTCAGATTTTTCATCCTGTTTTTAGAAACATCCAGATCTTTTTGGCTTAAAACACCGCCTACCGGAGGATGGGCCGTCTGTGTATTTCTGTTGCAGCTCAACAGGCTTATGGCTGATATGAAGAGTATTTTTTTCATAAACTTTTGCGAAAATACACATTTCGCGAATCAATTACAAAACTTGACCCGGAAATATGCGAATGTAAGAATGCATCAATCTGCTAATAAAACAAAACAGCTGACTGAATCTCTGATTAAAAGTGATTCATACATTTTACACGAATACATAAATACAAAAAAAGCCGGGAAAAACCCGACTTTTATATAGTTTATTTAAAAAAATATTAAACTGTTTCTAAAGCATGATCTACTACAACTCTCCATCCGAAAGGATCTTCGGAAAGGTTATTCTGCAGGTCTACCAGGTCTTTCTTAAGAATAGCAGCAAAGCTTTCTTCATCAGACAGTCTTGGAAGTTCAAGTTTTTCCCCTTCATATCCTAAAGCCTGGAACTGAGTGGTCACCACTGCTGTACCTACCCCCCATACTTCTTTAAGAGAACCGTTCTTCAACGCTTCAATCACTGTTTTCACAGGAATTGGCTCTACTTTTACTTCAATGCCTCTTTTCTTAGCCAGCTGGATGAAGCTGTCTCTTGTTACTCCGTCAAGGATTTTCTCAGACGTTGGAGGTGTATAAATAGTATCGTTAATTCTTACAAATACATTCATTGTACCACTCTCTTCAAAATATTCGTGAGTAGCATCATCTGTCCAGATGATTTGCTCATATCCTTCTTCGATCGCCAATTGCGTAGGATAGAAAGAAGCAGCATAGTTACCTGCAGCTTTAGCAGAACCTACTCCTCCGTTTGCAGCTCTTGAATAGTGATCAGAAATCTTTACAGATACCGGCTCAGAATAGTAACTCTTCGCTGGTGTAGCAACGATTGCAAACATATATTTATTAGATACTCTTGCTTTCAAAGCTTCCTCTGTAGCAAAAATCAATGGTCTGATATAAAGAGACATTCCTTCCCCCTGTGGAATCCACTCTCTATCCATATCTACCAATGCTTTTAATCCGTCCAAAAACATTTCTTCAGTCACTTCAGGCATAGCAAGACGCTTTGCTGACTTATTGATACGTTCAAAATTCTTTTCAGGCCTGAAAAGGAAAACCTGCCCGTCTTTGTCTTTATAGGCTTTCATACCTTCAAAACAAGCTTGTCCATAGTTTACTCCCATCATGGCAGGTGTAAAAGGAATCGGACCGTAAGGAACTAATTTTACATCACCCCATTTCCCATCTTCATACTCACATATAATCATATGATCTATGAAAGTACCACCAAATGAAAAATCGTTAGGGTCAAATGTAGAAATTCTGGAGTTTTCAGTTTTTTGAATTATCATTTTTTAAAATTTTTACGATGTTCTACAAATTTAACATAATTTTCTAAATATAAAAATTTTAGAGTAAATTTGACAAAAAAATAGCTTGAAAAGAGAGATTAAGACCACAAATGATGGTAGTAAAACGCTGTTTATCAATGAATTAAACGAAAACTACCATTCTCATCACGGAGCACTTCAGGAAGCCGAACATGTGTTTATTAAAAATGGACTGAATTTAATAAATGATTGCGAAATTAATATTTTAGAACTCGGTTTTGGAACAGGTTTGAATGTTTTAGTAACAATTAATGAATATTTAAAAACTGACAAAAATCATGTCATCAATTATTTTTCGCTTGAAAAATACCCCATAAATGAATCCGAAGTTAAGGATTTGGCTTATTTTGAACATTTTGACAACCTTGAGTTTAAAAATATTTATCAGAAAATTCATCTGGCAGATTGGGAAAAGTCAGTAGAAATCATTAGTGGATTCAACTTAAAAAAGATAGAATGTGATTTTTTTGACCTGAAAGACATTGATTTGCCTAAAATCAATCTTGTTTATTTCGATTGTTTCGGTGCCAGAGTACAGCCCGATCTTTGGGAAAAGCCACTATTTGAACTGGTTTCTGACAAAATGGCCATTAACGGATTATTAACCACCTACTCTTCTAAAGGCAGTGTAAGAAGAATTCTTCAGGAACTGAATTTCCAGGTAGAAAAAAAACAGGGACCTCCGGGAAAGAGAGAGATGATTAATGCAATTAAATTATAGAATGGAAGCTGGATGTTTACAACCAACTGTTTTATTAATATTGATTTTTTATTTTAAAATAATAACTAATATATAAAGATACGTTGATTCAATATTATTAAAAAATAGATTGTATTAAACTTCCGGCTTCGCGCTTCCAACTTCCAGCTTTTTTCAACAAAATTCCTTACATTAGCTATACAAATATTATACATTATATATATGATAGATAAGATCAACATTAGAGTGTATGCATGTGCGGTAAAAGACAAACAAGTCCTTACTTTATTTGAAGAATATGCCGGCGAACCTTTAATGAAATTTCCGGGTGGCGGATTGGAATATGGTGAAGGAGTACTGGAATGCCTGCATCGTGAGTTTGATGAAGAACTGAATGTACAGATCAATGTTCTGGAACATTTCTATACTCAGGAAAACTTTCTGGTTTCCCGCTTCAAAGAAAACGAACAGCTTCTTACCATATATTATATAGTGGATATAGTGAATGAAGAGGATTTTATTATCATGGATCCCTGCATCGAAAAAACAGAGTGGATTGATATAGACAGACCGGACAATCCTTTCCCACTTCCTATAGATAAGATTGTATTCGATAAATTAAAAGAAAAATTCCTGTAAGAATACTTACAGGAATTTATATTATTTTTTGACTTTAAAATCACTTGCTCCCGGGTAAGGCTGCAGATACCCTGAATTCCAATTGGATTGAAGCAATGACTCTACAAATTCATCAGTTCTGTTCTTGTGTGGATCGTATTGTTCTTTCAGATCAATATCGGCCATTTTTCCTTTTACATTCCACCAGAAAGCGCTCCATCCACCTCTCAGTTCTTTGATAATTTCATAGACATTTTTTCCAGTAGCCCTGTTCATCAGCTTTGCAAAAACCTGCCCTTCAGTTGTTGTAAGATCTCTCAGTTGTTTTTCATACTGATCTGCCAGCATATTCTGTCTTTCTCTTACAAATTTTCTTTTAGCCTTGCTATCCATATCATTCATATCTTTCTGGATATCTCTGTACTGCTGTAATGCAGTAACAAATAACGGATATACCCTGTACAGCTTTTTATTCAGAAAATAATAGTAATTTTTATCAAGTTGATTATTAAATCTTGGTTTATTAACCAAAACCAACTCATCTAATACAACTACAGGCTCTCCGTTGATTTCATAAATCTTGACTTTTTGCTGCTCGTCATAATAATATTTATTGCCAAACTCATCCGTTTTCAAGGATTCAGCTGGATATTGATTGAGTGGTTTTGCCACTACACCATCCTTTTGGCCAAAAACACTGACTCCAAAAAAGAAAATAAAAAGGCAGATAATCTTACTAAAATTCATTATTTTTACACTTATAACAACAAAAATTAAACGCAAAAATCATTCCTTTTTATGAAATTTGAAAAGAAATCTTTGAAATTTTTAGAGAAATATTTAAATACATCATCTCCAACAGGTTATGAACATAAGGGACAAGAAGTCTGGATGGACTATATCAGACCCTATGTTGACAAAATAGAAGTAGACCATTATGGAACCTGCTATGGAATCATCAATCCGGAAGCTGAATTTAAAGTAGTGATTGAAGCACATGCTGATGAAATTTCATGGTACGTCAATTATATTACGGATGACGGATTAATCTATGTCATCAGAAACGGAGGTTCTGACCAAACGATTGCCCCTTCAAAAGTGGTTCACATTCACGGAGAAAACGGAATTGTAAAAGGAGTATTCGGATGGCCGGCTATTCATACGAGAACAAATCAGAATGAACCAACTCCCAAAATCGAAAACATCTTCATCGACTGTGGTGCTACTTCTAAAAAGGAAGTGGAAGAAATGGGAATTTTTGTAGGATGTATGATTACTTATCCGGATGAGTTCTTTGAAATGAACGACAGATATTTTGTCTGCAGAGCACTGGACAACAGAATCGGTGGTTTCATGATTGCTGAAGTAGCGAGACTTTTAAAAGAAAATAAAAAATCTATTCCTTTCGGGCTTTATATTACCAATTCCGTACAGGAAGAAGTAGGTTTATATGGGGCAGACATGATTGCTGATACCATCAAACCAAATATTGCCATTGTAACAGATGTTACCCACGACACTACCACTCCGATGATTGAAAAGAAAAAAGAAGGAGATCAGAAATGTGGTGCCGGGCCAGTAGTATTCTTCGCTCCAAGCGTCCATCACACCATCAGGGAATTAATTATTGATACTGCAAAAACAAAGAAAATCCCTTTCCAGAGAGCCGCAGCAAGCAGAGCTACAGGAACTGATACTGACGCTTTTGCCCATTCTAATGGCGGAGTACCAAGTGCTTTAATTTCCTTACCTTTGCGTTATATGCATACTACGGTAGAAATGGTGTCTAAGGAAGATGTAGGTAATGTAATTAAACTTATCTATGAAACTATTCTTAAGATCAAACCGGAAATGAAACTGAAATATCATTAATAGAATCAAGATGCCAGACACAAGATTCAAGATAACCAAAATACGTACATAAACACCTGTTTAACCATGTTTTGGTTCTTGATTCCTGACTCTAAATATCTAATATAAAGTAAAAATGAAAACGAAGCTTATTGCTCCATCCCTATTATCAGCAGACTTTGGGAATCTGCAAAGAGACATTGAAATGCTGAACAATTCTCAGGCCGACTGGTTCCACATTGATGTAATGGACGGCCGTTTTGTACCTAACATTTCGTTTGGTTTTCCGGTAATGAAAACCGTTCAGCAACATGCTAAAAAATTTGTAGATGTTCACCTTATGATTGTGGAGCCTGAGAAATATGTTGACGAATTCATCAATCATGGTGCAGATCTTATTTCTGTGCATTACGAAGCATGTACTCATCTTCACAGAACCATTCATCACATTCAGAGCAAAGGAGTAAAAGCAGGTGTCGTTTTAAACCCTTCCACTCCGGTATTGATGCTTGAAGACATCATTGCAGATGTAGACCTGGTATTGTTAATGAGTGTAAATCCAGGATTTGGAGGACAGAAATTCATTGAAAATACTTACAAAAAGATTGCTGAAACCAAAGACCTTATCTTAAGCAACAACTCTACAGCACTTATTGAAATTGACGGTGGAGTGAATCTTGATAACGCTTCTAAGCTTTTTGAAGCCGGAGCTGATGTTCTTGTTGCAGGAAATGCTGTTTTCTCTACAGAAAGCCCGGAAAGAACGATTGAGCTTCTAAAGATTTAATCATTATCTTTATCATAAAAACAAAAGGCAGCCAATGGCTGCCTTTTCTCTTGTTTGAAATGAAGTCTTCGTGGTTATAAATTTTTTCTCAACATTTTGAAAATGTTAAAGCTTTGTTTTGTCTTACTAACAATACAAATATCTGAATAAAACCATACACATACATCCGTAGAAATACTGAATCTAAGATTCGGTATTTCTACTTATTCACCCATTTACACCTCTTTATTCCAGATACAGGCACAGACTACAAAAATGATAGAAATAACAGAGAAAACGGTTCTTATATTATTCAGAAAATTCCATCTGTTTTCAAAATTAGCGCGCATCTGCCTGATTGCTTCCGTTGTAGAATTGGAAATATCAAACTTATCCAGCGCATCATTCATCGGAACATTTCCGGCAACCGTCACTCCAAAAACACCGATCAGATAGGCCAGTGCTGCCAACAGAAGAAAAATAAAAACAGGCTGATGTCCGCGGAACAAAAAAGCAGATATCGGAAGAAGTGCTGCTGTTCCCATAAAACTCATGAAGAAAACAGGGTTCAGAATTTCCCTGTTGATGTTCTGCATAGCTTTCAGATATTCTACATCAGAAAGTTTTCCCAATCCTAGAACTACAGAACATGAATAAGCATAGAAAAGTCCTCCTATCAGAGCAGTGAGGACAGCGGTAATGATCAATACTAGTGTTGTCATTTTCATATATTTTAATTTTGGTTATCAGGACAGAATTAATAAGGATTCCATTTTTTGATAATATTTTGGGCAGTAAGAATCATTTCAGGGTCCCAGTTTTCTGTTTTAAAATAATGAAAATCCTGATCTTTGATGACTGCTGCTTCCACATTGTCAAAAAGAAGTCTGGTAAGCCTGGACTGTTCTTCAAATAAAGCCAGATCTTCAACAGGTTTCTCCGGAAGCTGTATTTGCCCCTTATTCCAGCTGTTTTTTTTTCTTCCTTTCCAATCAGAAGCTTCGATTATTGTTTTAACTTTATTGAAGTCATTCAGGAAATTTTCTTTGTCCTCTTCCGTTTTAAGCGTATGGCCCAACCTTTCAATAATAATATATTCCAGATTTTGACACTTTGCTAAAACAGAAGGCAAAACAGAAAAAATCTCTTCAGGGATAACATCATCATGAGTATCTCTCCTTACCTGCTTTTTCCCATATACAGTCTCCTGCCAGCTTCCTCCGGAAAGATGAATCTCTTTTACCTTATCCAAAGGGTACAGATCAATTATTTCCTGCATTTTTACTCCGAAATTACAGGATTGACAATAAATATTATGAAGATCAAGAATCAGGAACCCATTGGTATCCTCCGTTAGCTTATCAAGAAAAAAACCTTGTTCTTTAACATCATCAACAGAGAATGAAAACGCTAAATTTTCTATACCAACAGGAATACCTACCGTTTCCTGAAGCCTGTACAGCCTGTCTTTTCCTATCTGTAAAGTTTTGGGATGCAGAGATACCGGCAGTGGCACGCCCTGGTGAAAGTTTTCAGTATTCATGAAACCAAAATGTTCCGTGATATGATTGTATTTCCTTAGGCTTACTTCTTCTTTCAGCTTTTGCAGCCAATTGTCCTGTCTTTCTGTCCATCTTGCATCAAACAGAGAATAATAAACACCATGGCCTATCAAACGATTATTTTCTGCATAAAAATTCAGCAGATCACGAAGCCAATCCGGTTCATTGGTATGATAAAGGGTATCAAAGGACCATTCCAGAACATCAATAGCGTTGCTCTGCAGCAATGGCAAAACAGCAGATACAAAATCAGCGTCTGCCATCATTGATATTCCTAACAGCGGTTTTTTCATCTTTTATCCCATTCCACAAGCCGGACAGCCATGGCCACGAAGAACAAGCGTATCTTTTTTTACGATAGGCTTTGGTGTTCCCGGCTTTTTCTTTTCAACAGTATCGGGGGCTGTTGCTTTCTTTACTTTTTTTACAGACTTCTTAGTTCTAGTTTCAGGTTTAGTGCTTTGTGCAGAAACTCCTACTGCTAATAAACTCGCCATTAATATTGCTGGAATTTTCATAATTGCTTTTTTCAGATAAAATTTACAATAAACGTTCCATTTTTCCCATCCAATGTATTCAGAACTTTTATTTTAAGTTTAAATTATATGGAAAGGGTTTTATTTTAATTTTTAGTTTAAATCAATAAAAATACAATAATAAAGGAAACAGTCTGATAATAATTATGAGTAAATATCAAGAAATTATTGCGGTAATGCTTTCTTTATTTATATTTAATGGTAAAATAAAACTATATATGAAAAGCCGTCTGATTAAAGCTGTTTTCCTTGGATTGGTACTATCTGCTTATAATACCAATGCACAGATTCAAACAGTTGGCAACAGCAAGAAAATGGAATGGTTTAAAAATGCCAAACTGGGTATTTTTATTCATTGGGGAATCTACTCCGTGAATGGAATATCAGAATCATGGTCATTTTTCAACAATTATATCAATCACGAAAATTACATGAAACAGCTGAATGGTTTTTCAGCTTCAAAATATCAGCCCGAACAGTGGGTAAATCTTATTAAAGAATCCGGAGCTAAATATGCTGTTATTACCACCAAACATCATGACGGGATTTCATTATGGAATTCTAAGGCTGAAAACGCAACCACTATTCCCGGGCAGTCTTTGGCCAAAAAAGATGTTTTAAGTCCTTTTGTTGCTGCTCTGAAAAGTTCAGGATTAAAAACAGGGCTTTATTTCTCTTTGCCGGATTGGAGCCATCCTTATTATGACATCAATACCAGGACAAAAAAGCGATACGAAATAAAAGACGATCCGAAACGATGGCAGAATTTCATCAGCTACTATCAAAGCCAGCTTAATGAACTTTCCTCTCAGTACTCCCCTGACCTTCTTTGGTTTGATGGAGACTGGGAACATACTTCTGAGGAATGGAAAGATTCTCAGACCCTGGATCTGCTCAAAAAATACAATTCAAATATCATTATCAATTCAAGACTCAATAATCATGGGGATTACGATACTCCTGAGCAGGGAATTCCGGTAGTTCCGCCACAAAATCCATACTGGGAGCTTTGTTATACCATGAATGATTCCTGGGGATACCAGCCTTATGATAAAAGCTATAAAACATCCAATATGATCGTAAGAACGTTGGCAGACGTTATCAGTATGGGAGGAAATTTACTGCTTGATATTGGTCCAAAGTCAGATGGTACAATTCCCGAGGAGCAAGTTGAGATTCTTAAAAATCTTGGCCGATGGACTTCCAAAAATCAGCAAGTATGAAACAACCCGTGGAATACCTTTTAAAAATTATAAAGGAAAGTCTTCTTTATCTGCGTCAAAAAAATTCTTATTCCTTTATCTGGAGGAAGCCAAAAACTTCACAAAGATTTATGGATTGGAAACCAAGCCCACTTCAGCAAAAATAATAGGAGATCCTTCAGCTGTTATTCAAACAGATTACAATGTTGAAAAAACACTGACATTAAATTTTTCCAATGTAAAATTTGACAAAGATGTCACTGTTGCAGAACTTACTTTTGATACTCCACCTGTATTTCTGAAAAACTTTAAGGAGGAAGATCATCCTCTGGCAGAAATTCTGGATAATAAAAACACACAGGAAGCAGTCTATACCATAGCTAATACGCTATATAATGGTTCTAATCTCCCTACTTCTTCAGGGCTGATCAGTGACGGTCTCAATATGAAAATCAAGAAAACACCCAACACCAATCAGGAAACCCTGCAGTGGATCAGTAAGCATGCTGAGGCGCTTTATGAAACTGAAAAAGGATTACCGGATGGTCATTATTCAGGAATGAGCGCATTGTCAAAAGATAAACAGACACTTTATCTTTTTGTGGAAGGAACACCTACAGGCCCAATTGCCTTAAAAGGAATAAAAAACGGAATTGCAAGAATAAGAGTGGCAGGCGAAGGCACTATGTTGTCACATACGATATACAATAAACTTTACTGGAGTGATAGACCGGGAATTATTTATATTGATATTCCAAAGGAAAAGCTGGATAAGCAGATGACCGTCATTGCTGTTTTACTTAATAAACCGCTGGAACTCTACAGAGAAAATGTAGGTGCCATTGAAAACAACCTTTAATATATCTGAAAGCCTCATTCATATAAAAACAAAATCCGGAGAATTATCTCCGGATTTTTTATTTTGTAAGATGATTTTCTTAGAAAATCTCTCTTCCTGAAAAATGGAACTGAGCCTCGATTAATGCATTCTCGTCAGAATCTGAACCATGAACAGCATTTTCTCCGATGCTTCTTGCAAACATCTTTCTGATTGTACCTTCTGCAGCTTCTGCAGGGTTAGTAGCACCAATTAATGTTCTGAAGTCTTCAACTGCATTATCTTTTTCTAAAACTGCAGCCACGATAGGACCAGAGCTCATGAATTCTACCAACTCACCATAAAATGGTCTTTCAGCGTGTACTTCATAGAATTTTTTTGCATCAGCAACTGTAAGCTGAGTTAATTTTAAAGCTTTGATTTTAAAACCTCCTTCAGCAATCTTACCCAATATAGCACCGATATGTCCGTCAGCAACTGCATCAGGCTTAATCATAGTGAATGTAATGTTAGACATAAATGTATATTTTTTTAATGGCGCAAAATTACAAAAAATATCTTTGATTTTTATTTTAATTTTTTTTTAACATAAAAATAACTTTTATTAAGAAATTATGAACCAATCTTTGGCACAGTAATTGTTTATTCTATTGCGATTCTCATGTTTAATTTGAGTTTTCATGGTTATTAGTTTTTACCCAGCTTCGGCTGGGTTTTTTATTTTCAAAAAACAACACTCTTTTTTATTAATTTAATAATTTAAACAGCCAAATAAAAACATATTTAATAGTATTATTGCTTTTATTTCAATTAATAAAATAATCGGGTTTTCCAGAATATTATTTTTTCAATAAACTAAAATATGCCAAAAGTGGAGTTATCTGCCAAATTTGTCATGCCAAAAAGTAGAGTTATCTAAAAAAGAGATTTTTTTCGTTAAAATTCAGAAAAAACAAATCATAAAAACAGACAACCTTTAAGAATGTTAAATTTAACCGTTAAAAAAAAATATCCGAGAAAAATTATACAGGTATGACAACAATAGAATCTGTACAGATTGTCCGAATTAATCTGCAGCAGTTATAATATAATATAGTAAATTGATCTTATTATATTTATTTCTGAGAAGCTTCTTCCGCTTCATCCATCAATTTAATGTAAGTAGAATATCTAGAATGTTGTATTTCGCCTGTTTCAAGGGCATCAAGAACAGCACACTTCGGCTCATTAACGTGCAGGCAATTATGAAATTTGCACTCTTCCCTCTTTTTGAAAATCTCAGGGAAATAATGCTGCACTTCTTCCTTTTCAATATCAATCATGGCAAATTCACGAACACCAGGAGTATCAATAACGTTTCCGCCAAAATCCCAGAAGTGCATCTGTGCAAAAGTTGTGGTATGTTTTCCTTTCAGGTGGGTATCTGAAATTTCAGATGTCTTCAGATTTAATCCTGGCTGTAAAGCATTTACTAAAGTGGATTTGCCACAACCGGAGTGTCCGAAGAACACTGAAGTTCTATCTTTAAGAATTTCCTCCAGCTGCTCTAGATTCAGTCTTGAATAGGATGAAATTTCCAATGTATTATATCCAATTTCCTGGTAGAGAAACTCTACATCTTTTACAATTTCTATTTCTTCCTCATGGAGAACATCAATCTTATTAAAAAGAATCAATGGAGTAATATTATAGGCTTCACAGCATGCCAAAAACCTATCAAGGAATCCTAAAGATGTTTCAGGATGCTTCAGGGTAAAGATAAAACATGCTAAATCAATATTGGAAGCAATAATATGGGCTTCTTTTGAAAGGTTTACTGATTTTCTGATCAGGTAATTGGAGCGGGGTTCAATTTTCGTGATCCAGGCAATATCATCCTGTTCCAGCTGAAACTCAACAAAATCTCCTACAGCAAGCGGATTGGTAAGCCTTGTTTTTATTAATTTGAATTTCCCCCTGATTCTGGCTTCGAAAATTTTATTTGTTTCCAATTCCAAAACCTGGTACCAACTGCCTGTAGATTTAATGATTTTTCCTTTCATAGATAATGCTGGTGCAAATATACGCAATTAGGGCTTAGCATTCAGAAAATAGGTTTAAAAACACATGTTTCAATACCTTAAATACCGATGGCTAAGCCCTAATCTATTTTTTAAGCTGAAAATTCAGTAAAAGCTTTACATTCTCTTACTTATTATCTTCAGTTTATCTTTCGATCATAATATTGTTTTGAACTTCAATGGATTCTTCATGAATTGCTTTGAAAACTTTTTCAATAAACTCCTGAGACATTCCGGTTTCTTTTGCTTTTTGATTAGCGTATTCTGTGATTACTTTCCAACGTTCAGGCTGGAAAATCGCAATATCATTTTCTTTTTTAAGTTTACCGATCTTTTCAGAAATTTTCATTCTTTGAGAAAGAAGTTCAATTAACTGGAAGTCAAGATCTGAGATTAATGTTCTGTGTCTTCCCATTTCTCCTTCAAATCCTGCAAGATTAGAACTTCTTACTTTTAGGTTACCGATAAGGTCAGCAAGAACCTCCGGAGTAATCTGCTGAGATGCATCACTCCAGGCCTCATCCGGGTTACAGTGTGATTCAATGATAGCACCCTGGTATCCTACGTTCAGAGCTTCCTGTGTAATATCTGCAAGGCCTGTTCTGTTTCCACAGATGTGAGACGGGTCAATCAGCATTGGAATATTTGGAAACTGGCTTTTGAAATCAAGGGCAATCTGCCAGTTCGGGTTGTTTCTGTATTTTGTTTTCTGGTATGTTGAAAATCCTCTGTGAATTACTCCCAGATTTTTAATATCCTGACCTAAAAGTCTTTCCAATGCTCCAACCCATAATGCAAGATCCGGATTCACAGGGTTTTTCACGAATACAGGTTTATCTGTTCCTCTTAAAGCCATTGCAATTTCCTGTACTGTAAACGGATTCACTGTAGAACGTGCTCCAATCCAAAGGACATCTACATCCGCTTCCAGAGCTGCAAATACATGGTGTGCATTGGCTACCTCAGTCGCTGTTTTAAAACCGTACTCTTCTTTTACTTTTTTTAGCCAGTTCAAACCGATTACTCCTACTCCTTCAAAACCATTTGGTTTGGTACGAGGTTTCCAGATTCCGGCACGGAAAACCGATACATTGGCATTGGATTCTTTAATTCTCCTGGCGGTTTCAAGCATCTGAGCTTCACTTTCTGCACTACATGGTCCCGCGATCATCAAAGGCTGTGTAAGCCCATCGATCCACTCATTTTTCAAATCATTTAAATTCATATTCTAAATTTTATTGTTTTTTTATATAATTTTTTCGTTGACAGCAATAGCCCTTTGGATTATAAAATTTAATTTATAATTCTTTTCAAAAAATGCCGTTCAAAATTGTTTAAAGGAATCAGGAAAATAATAGGGCTCTACTTCTCCTGTATTTTTTGGAAAGAAATTCAGTTAACAGTACCAATAAAATCGGTAATACGTTCTGAAATTTCTATAATAAGAAGCAGAAAAACTAAAATAACCGCTAAAAAAGTAATTAGCGGGCGCAAAAAAAGACAGATATGTATTAGTCAATTTTTCCATTTTATTTTAGAAATGCCTTTGTTTTAGCCTTTCTGGTTGTAATTTCATCTTGTTGAAAACCTATTTTCAACAGAAATATTTGACAAATATATAAAAATTATGTCAAATCAAACTTCATTAAATCATCAAGATCTTTTAAAAGTGGATTTTTTTCGATCATTTTTTCAAACATCTTTCTCTTGGTTACCACCTCAATCTTCAGATTTTCAACGTCTCTGACGTATTCTACTTCAATCCTATGGTTTTGAATTTTTCTTTTAAAATGATTAAAAAATTCTCCGCTTATTTTATCAAACTCTACTTTGGCAGAATCTGAAGGGAACAAAACTTTGATTTTATTTTCCTCAGCTTTTTCCAGTTTGAAGGTTTTTACTGCGTTAAATACAAAGTTATTTTTTACCTGAAGCTGTTTAAGCATAATTTTCCATTCCATCTGCAGATCTGTATCTGTAAAATGGTGTTGAGGAAGGTTTTCAGTTTTCACAACAACATCTTCCGTTGTTTCCACTTTATCTTCTTTATTCAGAAAAGAATTGATGCTAAAGCCGGAAGAGATTCCGGGTCTGGATAATGGTCTGGTTGTTTTAGTCACTAAAGTTTCATCCGCCTTTTCCAAAGCAGCAGACGGTTGGTCTGCCTTGACTTCTTTTTTCTCCGGAGCTTTTTCCGGCAACTTAACCTCCTGTTTCTCGCTAAGAAACGGAGCTAGGATCAGGAACTTTTTTTTTTAGTATCGCCTAAATTAGCTGTCAGTGAAGCCAGCTGCATTAAAGCAATTTCAACCGTAAGTCTTGGGTTTTTGGAATTCTTATAATTAATATCTGCATGATTGCAGATTTCAATGCCATCTATCAGCTGCTGGGCGGCCCACTTCTGTCCCTGTTCTATAAATTTGGATTTTGTCTTCTCTCCTACTTCAATGAGATCAATAGTAGAAGTATTCTGCGCCATCATCAGATCTCTGAAATGATTTCCTAATCCGGCAATGAAAATATGGGGATCAAATCCTTTTTTTACAATTTCATTGAACGCAAAAAGCACTTCAGGAATTTTGTTTTCCTTGGCAAGGTCTACAATATTGAGATACTGATCATAATCCAGAATATTCAGCACTTCGGCTGCTTTTGCCAGCGTAATGTTTTTCTGGGAGAATGTAGAAAGCCTGTCGAAGATAGAAAGCGCATCTCTTAGTGCACCATCAGCTTTCTGAGCAATCAGATACAATGCATCATCTTCGTATTGGATATTTTCTTTTTGAGCAATATTTCTGAGGTGGCTTTGAATGTCTTCTATGACAATTCTCTTGAAGTCATAGATCTGACAACGGGATAAAATTGTTGGAATAATTTTATGCTTCTCCGTAGTTGCCAAAATAAATATCGCGTGAGCAGGCGGTTCTTCCAGTGTTTTAAGGAATGCATTGAAAGCGGCAGAAGACAGCATATGAACCTCATCTATGATATATACTTTGTATTTACCAACCTGAGGTGCAAATCTTACCTGATCTATCAGTTCCCTGATATCATCTACAGAGTTATTGGATGCAGCATCCAGCTCGTAGATATTATAAGCAAAGCCATCTTCTGAAACCGAGCCATCTTTCTCATTGATCTTTCTTGCAAGAATTCTGGCACAAGTAGTTTTACCCACGCCACGAGGACCACAAAAAAGTAATGCCTGAGCTAATTGACTTTCTTCAATTGCATGTTCTAAAGTATCCGTAATATGGGATTGTCCTACAACCGTATCAAACTCCTGAGGACGATATTTTCTTGCAGATACTATAAAATTTTCCATTGGTCAAAAATAAGAAATATAGTTTTAATTTGAAAATTAAAAGTTTTCAAATATCAACAAAAACATATTTCTGTTTAAATCGGAAAACTTTTAATCCCTATTTTTTTTTGCTGTATGCAAAGTCAATCAACTCAACAATAGCGCTTTCAATCTCTTTTCTACCTTCTTCAGTTTTCAGGTCAATACCGCAGAACTTGTTTGCGTTATATCCTGTATAAAGGTTAAGATAGTAAGCCCCGGAAACAATTAAAGCCATAATTGCTCTGTGCCTTGTAGCTACCCCTTCGCCAAAATAAGGATCTGAGATATTTCCAAATAAAACCTCTCCTACCTCTTCACGTTGTTCAACTAATTTCTTAAGAATAGGTTTACTTTCTGAAAGCTCCCACAGGATAATCTTCTGAAGTTCTTTATTCTTCTTCAGGTTTTCGAACTGGTTGAGTACAACCATTTTAGTAAGTTCGTGTCCACCATCAGAGAAATCCATATCAACGTCCTGGTTAACTTGGCTCCAGTAGTCCTGAGATTTGATATATTCATCAATCAGTTTATCAGTACTTCCAAAGTACTCATAGATCAATTTTTTATCAAATCCGGCTACTGCGGCAATTTTACTTACTTTTAGTCCGGAGTATCCTTTTACTCTTAAAATTTTACCAACTGCAGCAAGCAGTTTTTGCTTTGTTTTTTCTTTGTCCCTAATGGGGCCCTGCACTACTTTTCTAGGCATAATTATTATTTTTTTGCAATATGCAATTTTTTATTAATATCATCAAACGCGTTAAGCGTTTTGTCGAGATGTTCTTTTTCGTGTCTTGCAGTTACACTCATCCTGATACGCGCATCTTTTCTTGGTACAGCCGGATAAAGAATCGGGTTGGTGTAGATTCCTTTTTCTATTAGTAGTTTTCCGGCTTCTCCTGTTACATAGGGGTCTCCTATTTTTACTGGAATAATTGCGGAACAGGTAACCCCGGTATCCAATCCAAGATCGTCAAGTCCTTTTTTGAAATAATTGATATTGCTCCAGAGTTTTTCTCTCCAGATAGGTTCTTCGTCTATTAAATCAATGGCTTTAACAATTCCTGCGGATGATGGCGGAGCTGTTGCTGAGAAAATCTGCTGACGGGAATGGAATCTGATAAATGCGGCCAGTTTCTTATCGGCAATGACATATCCTCCAAGGTTTCCAAACGTTTTACTGAATGTTCCTGTGATGATGTCTACTTTATCTAATAATCCAGTCTGTTCCAAAGTACCTCTGCCGGTTTCTCCAAGGATACCAACGCCATGTACGTCGTCTACCATTAGAAAGGCATTATACTTTTTCACAAGATTGTAGATCTCATTAATACGGGAGGTATCACCATCCTGGGAATACACTCCGTCCACAATAACGAGTTTCGTACGGTACAGATTTTCAGATACCTTCAAAATGTGTTCCAAAGATTCCAAATTATTGTGCGGAAAGGTTTTTTTATTGGTAAAAGCGCATCCTTCGTGTACACTGGCATGTACTGCCATGTCTAAAATAGCAAGATCTTCTTTCTGCATTAAACACTGTAAACTCGCACTATTAGCAGTATAACCGGTAGTAAATACTACGGCTTCATCTTCTGTTCTTTTAAAAAAGCTTGAAATTCTTTTTTCTAAGGCATTGTGATAATCAAAATATCCTCCGATAAGAGGAGTTGCTCCTGTACCTGTACCATATTTTTCGATTCCTTCAATAGCAGCCTGTTTTACTTTTGGATGCTGTGTAAATCCTAAATAATCACTTGATACAAAACTAACAAATTCTCTGTTTTGGTCTGCAATATTTACATTCAGTATCGCATTGGTTCCTGAAGTGTTCTTCAGTCTGTAATTCATGTGTCCGTTAGACTTTACATAGTCTAAATATTCATAAAAAATTTCAGCCCTTTGAGCCATATCGTTATCTGGTATATTCTCAAAGTCTTTAATAGTTGCTGTTGTGAAATTGATGCTCATCCTTAATCTTGTTTGTTGTGGTTTAAAAGAAACAAATATATAACTATTTAGAGGGCTTAAACCCCTGCATTAAGATTAAATATTATTAAAGACACAATAATTTATTCTTATGATCTGGTAACCAAACTATTTTATATATCTGCATCTTTTTAACTTTTTTTTCCTATTGAATTAATTAGTTTTTTCTCACCTAAATTTAATAAAAAAATCAAACAATAAAGAAATATTAATATATAAATAATAAAAAATGATGATTATTTTTCACAAACGACTCATTCATAAAAGATTATTTTCCCATTATTTTAACATTTTAATTCACTAAACAACCTTTTAAAACCAACAATTTGATTGGCCAAATCCCTACTCAAAGACAAAACACGGCGTCAATCTCCTGTTACAGCAATATTAAACAAAAAAAGTAGTCAGATTAAGTTCTTTTTGGAATTCCTGAAATTTCCGGGAGTAAAACCGGTCATTTTTTTAAAAAATTTTGAAAAATTGGATGGGTCGTATGTAAAAATACGGGCAATTTCTGCTACAGATTTATCGGAACTGATAAGCATTTTTTTGGCCTGCTCGATAATTTTTCCATCATAAAAATAACAGGGGTGTTCTCCGGCTTCTTTTTTAATGGTATCGGTGAGGTGTTTATGAGAAACTGCAAGCTCTCCTGCAATTTCGTTCAGTTCCATAAAATCCGGAACGGTTCCGGAAATAACATCCTGAATATGTTTGTCCAGAAAGGTAAAATATTTATGGGTAATTTCTTCACTTCTTTTCATCGCGTATTTTTCTTGCTAATCTGTATTCAAGGTATAAAATTAATCATAAGATACAAAATAACATGGTGAACTTTTCGGATATTTGAAGCTCATTAGTTAATAAAAACTATCTTTGAAAGCTTGTGTAGAATTTTTTACTTTTAGTTTTTCCAGAATATTCTGACGGTGTCTGCTGACGGTATTGATGCTTATGCAAAGTATATCAGCAATTTCTTTGCTGGCATAGCCTTCTCCCACAAATTTCAAAACTTCCAATTCCCTTGGACTCAGAATGTTTTTATAATCAAGTTTGTCTTTTACAACAACTTCTCCCTTTATGGTGTTGATAATCATAAAATCAGAAACCATAGATGGAGCCAGAGCAATATTATAAAGACAGAGAGCCAGCCTCAGTCTGCCATTGGAGGGTGAATACATGTAAAACATACGGTGCTTTACCCAGCGATATTCTTCATTTTTATCCTTCATCCTGATTTTTGACACAACACTATATTCTGTGCGTTGTTCCATTTCCATAGTATCCAGTAATTTGAAAAAGCGGAGCTCATGGATATATTTCTTTAGACGGTCGTCCGGATGGATTTTTTTCAGCATCTCTTCTTCCCAGATAGAATCAATTTCTGTGGGGATTTCTCCCATGGCCAGTCCAAGCTCTCCGGCGGCTGCAGATTTATAGATATAGCTTCTATTCGCCTGCATATCACTCAATACACAGATTGCTCCCTCCATCTGGGAATAGGCAAGAGCCCTCTGCTTATAGATTTCTATATCAAGCATGCATTTTCTGGAAGCGTTATCTAGTAATTTATCGCTGAGCTGTTCACGGATTTCCATAATGGTTATTTATCAGTATTGACGCGAATAAGGTTTAATAATACTTTTGCTAAAATAATAATTTACCCTTAGAATTTATCCAAAGAGAATGAAGAAATTGATTTTAGGCTTTTGTGCCCTATTCCTGATTCAAAAGCTTTCTGCCCAGAGCCTGGAGAAAATGACCTGGTTCAATGAGCCTGAAAAATGGGAAATCAAAAACAACAGCCTTTCGATGTTTGTGACTCCGCAGAGCGATTACTGGAGAGTTTCACATTATGGATTTACGGTGGATGATGCTCCTTTTTATTACACCACGTATGGTGGTGAATTTGAAGCAAAAGTAAAAATCACCGGCAGTTACAAGGCCAGGTTTGACCAGATGGGTCTTATGCTGAGAACTGACAAAGAGCATTATATCAAAGCGGGAGTGGAATTTGTAGACGGCAAGTATAACCTCAGCACTGTGGTGACCCACAACAAAAGTGACTGGAGTGTCATAACATTAGAGAAAGTACCTCCTGCAGTTTGGATAAAAGCCGTAAGAAGACTTGATGCTGTGGAAGTATTTTATTCTTTTGATGATAAAAACTATATCATGATGCGGAATGCTCCTCTTCAGGATAATACTCCGGTAATGGTTGGCCTAATGGCGGCCTGCCCTGACGGACAGGGCTTCAATGCTGTTTTTGAAAACTTCAAAGTACAGCATCTGCCGGATGAGCGCAGGCTGAAGTGGCTTGAAACTCATAAATAACGATTGAATTACACTTCAATATACAATCAGTTTAATTCGCCTCCCGTATCTATGGGAGGTTTTGTATGTTTAAAAACAAAATTTCTGATGGGACAATAAAAAAGAGGCCTTACTTGTGATACAGCCTCTTTTGTTTTTTTGAGATAAAACCGTTTGTGTTCTTAGAATCATTATTTATACAATAAATCTTCTTTAGTCGTTGTGAAAATATTTTTGCAAAAATATGAATATTCATAAGCCTTAACAAAGATGTCATGTAGAATTAACCTCATTTTTTTGTCAAACTTTTACTACAAAAAGCAATTAAATCTAAGTAAAAACCATTCATCAGGAAATTCTAAAAAAAATGGCAAAAGCATCAATATTTATTATTTGCAAAATCCTAAAACCAATCACAAGTTCGGTACAGCACTGAGATTTATAGGAGTATTTTCAAATTGAATTCAGTATAAATTTATCACTTATTATTGAAATATCATAATGTTTCAGAAAATTTCATATACCCTATCATCTGCAAACCGGGATAAAACTTGTACAAAACAGATTTTAGAATACTGATTTATCGCCATAATTTCACTATTTTTACACAATCAAAAAATATAAAACACAAAAGACCTGAAAACTTCAATGATAAAAATTTATTTTCAATCGTTCCTGCCCATTAAAAAAACATTGACTTGTACAAACACTATTATTAACCGTCTTTTGCACTAATGCAGGAGATATAGATCTGTTTTGCACATATATGAGAGTTTGGGCATTTATATTTGCTTGCATCTATTTTAACATTTACGGACAAAGCCACACTTCTACGTGGTATAACATAGACAATGGGCTTCCGCAAAGCAGTGCAAAGGCCATTGTCAAAGATAAATATGGTTTTATCTGGATCTCTACAGAAAACGGTCTTGTACGATATGACGGAAGTTCGTTTATTACCTTTAATAATTTCAAAGTAAACAATCTTCATTTCGGGGAATTTATTGGTGATCCACTCCTGGACAGCATTACGGTACTCAATAATTTCCAGGAGAATAAAATTATCATTAAGAACAGGTTTCCAAAACTTTCCCATCTCACCGGAAGTGATAAAATGGCTTTTTCCAATGGCAATACTATTGTTCAGCGGATTGCCAATAATATTATAACATCAAGCTTTTATAATGATATTCAGTATTTTATACAGCTTAAAAATTCAGCCTATTATTTTACAGAAAAAAACACAATCATCTATAAAGAGGGGAAAAAAGAAACAAAAACAGCACTCCCATTTACCAATAAGGATCTGAATAATATTTTTGTACTGAATGAGACTCTTTTTATTAATGATCTGAAAAAAAGGAAAACCTATTCTATCTATAAAGGGCAGCTTTCTGTTTCTGAAGAATCAACACTTTTTAATCACCCGGACACCAAAATCTACTGGCAGCAGATTACCAATCAGACTTTTATCATCAATCATGATAACATTTATATTTTAGAGGGTAACGAAAAGAATCTCCGTTTAAGGTTTCTCATCAATTTTGAGGAAATAGGCAACCACTCTTACTGTTCTATGTTTTTTGATAAAGACTTCAATAAACTTTATCTGGGAACGCTTAACAACGGACTTAATGTACTTAAGCTTACCAATTTTTATATTTCAAAAAAGGAAGCTGATTTTTCCAATAATATCTATTACGCATCTCTCCCCTTCAGTAAAAATACAATCATCGCTGAGGACGGAACAGAATTCGGGAAAAACGGCATTGTCAAAAAACACCTGTTCGGGTGCAATGATAATTATCTGATGATGTACGACGATTCTGAAAATATTCTGATCAGAAAGAGAAACAGCATTATCAGGTATTACAAAAATTCGGGATATAAAAGGAAGGACTCAACTTTCATCGGTAAGGGGTTTGAAGCTTTTATGAAAAGCGGAAATTTTTATGGCACTACATTTACGGACCTTTCGGGTACCCAACTCCGTCTTTATAAAAAAAATTTGTTTACCCGTCCGGATTTCACTTATAATTTTAAAAGCTTTGTCAATATTTTTTTCCAGTACAGCGACCGTGAAATTCTGACCGGCAATAGTGACGGTCTGTATTCGATCATGCTGGGAAGCAATACCATAACTCCGCTCATCAAAAATATCCATGTCAAAAGTATTTTCAGAACAAAGGATAATCTGATCTGGATTACGACGAATAAAAACGGGTTTTATCTTTTCAGAAACCACAAGCTCATCAAGATGCCGAATGACAGAAATGGCTACCTGCAATCTGCTCATTATATTCTTGAAGATCCAAAAGGCGCTTACTGGATTTCTTCCAACAACGGCCTTTTTAAAGTTCCTAAAAAACAGCTCCTGCAGTATGCAGAAAACAGAAAAACACCGGTTTTTTATTACCGCTTCACCAAAAGAGACGGCTTCCTCACGAATGAATTCAATGGCAGCTCTGAGCCTAATGCCTACGCTCTGGAGAATGGAGAATTTGTATTTCCATCAATGGACGGATTTGTATTTTTTAACCCGGACAATATCCGGACTTATTATCCGGAAAGGAATAAAATATATATTGAAAGGGTAAAAATAGGAAATTCTGAACCTCAGTATTTCCATCAGACCCTTGATTTAAAGAATAATTATAAAACTGCGGATGTTTTTATTGACATCCCCTATTTTTCTAATCCCGAAAACCTTTACATCGAAGGAAAAATATCGGGAAAGGAAAATACAGGATGGGAGCAGATCCCAACAGGAAACGAATTAAAATATACCATCAGTGATCTTTCTCCGGGTGAATATATGCTCAGTATAAGAATACTTATTTCTCCGGACGGAAAGTATGAGGTAAAGACCATCCGTTTCAACATTCAGCCTCTTTTTTATCAGACATTATTGTTCAGAGTTTCTGCCTCTGTGGTCATACTGATTATCATCATTATCATTGTTCAGCTGACCACCAATTTTTTAAGAATAAAGAATAAAGCATTAAAGCAGATTGTCCGTAATAAAAATTCTGAACTGAAAGAAACTTCCCTTCACCTTGAAGCGGTAAAAAGCAATCTGCAAAAAGAAACGGAATATCAGAAAAAACTGGTGGAAACCATCAGCCACGATATCACCACTCCTATCCGGTTTATTGCCATGCTTTCTCAGAAACTTCATGAGTCTGATGATCTGGAGCTTCAGAAGAAATATTTTGACAGTATTTATAAATCTTCAGAACAGCTTTATCAGTTTACGCTGAATCTAAAAGAATATACAGAACTTTACAAAGCAGAGAATATTTTTGAAGAAAAAGAATATCCTATCAACAGAATCCTGGAAATCAAGAACAGGCTATTCTGTGAAATTGCCAAAGAACAGGGAACAACAATCAGCCTACTCGCTGAACATACTTTGTATTCTAAAGTGAATGAAAGTATTTTAACCGCCATTATTCATAATATTCTTGATAATGCCGTGAAAAACACCTTTGAAGGAAATATAAGCCTGAATATTACAGAAACCCAACAAAAATCCACAATCATAATCGCAGATACAGGTATCGGAATGTCCACAGAACAGATTGCCACTTATATGAACCTCTTCAGGAATCCTACGCTGGAGACCCCCAGCTTCAAAGGGAAAGGTCTTGGCCTGCATATGGTTATCCATCTGGTAAAAAAAATCAACGCTGAAATCAGTTTCAGTCAAAACCAGCCTTCGGGAACGGTTGTGAAAATAATACTCAAAAAAACTAATCTCTATGAATGAAAGAATTTTAATCGCTGATGATCATTATGTAGTAAGAGCAGGAACCTCTCTGGTTCTTGAGACTGCTTATCCGGAGTTGAAAATAGATTTTGCAGAAAACTATGACCAGGTTAAAAAAAAGCTTGGTGGTTCACGTTATGACCTGCTTATTTTAGATATTGATATGCCTGGAACTCAGTATAAAAAAATGATCCCGGAGCTTAAAAATATACAGAATGACCTCAAGATTCTTATCTTTTCAGGATATGATAAAGATGTTGCCATCCAATATATCAGAGAAGGCGCAGAAGGTTACCTGAATAAGCAAAGCAGTGAGGAAGAAATCAAAAATGCAGTAAAAACAGTGATTGAAAAAGGGTATTTCTATCCCGCAGAGCTGATTGGTCTTATTATTCAAAACAAAAGAAATAATCCTGTAGAAAAGCTGTCATCCCGTGAATATGAAATCTTTAAGCTTCTTGCCGACGGAAACGGAAATCTTGAGATTGCCAACAGGCTTAATATCCAGATGTCTACCGTGAGTACTTACAAAAAGAGAATTTTTCAAAAGCTTGATGTCGCCAATATTGCAGAACTGATCAAGGCCTACGAAATGATGCATTAAAAAACGGGGCCGGAATCTCATCGTATTCCGGCTCCAGAAAAACACAAATCTCACTAGATTTTTCACCAGTCGATCTGTTGATTATTTATAGTATCAATGTATTTTTAGAATCATAGAAAAGCATTCTGTTAATATAATCTCTGCACAGAAAGAAACAGTTCTCTAGTGTTATCAGCAGTATTGGAATCTGTTGTAGTAGCATCACTGCTTCCGGTTGTAGATTTATTATCTACGCGGAATGCATAATACACTCTATACCATCTTGGCTCTGGTTCCTGTATGGTAATATCAAAAGTTACCGTCTCATTATGGGTCTGTGTAAGATAAACACCGTCATCAAACTGCCTGTAGGCACCTGGTGATAGTTTAATATTTCCGTTGTCAGAATCGCCGGTATGGGTAGACATTTCCGAAACCCAGATTTTCACATCTGAAGTTCCTGCATTATAAAGTCTCGGATTAAAAGTGGTGCCTGCCCCTGTACCCGCTGAACTGCTGTTAAACTGCGCATCAAGCCTTAAAAAGCCACCCAAAACAGGAAGATCAGAAAGATAGGTACTGGCCAATGTACCCGCCCCGGAAGTACCTGCAGGAATGCTCCCATGATAGTAAATCAGGTCTCCAATTGTAATATCATCGTCTTTTCCTCCAAATGCAAATTTCCAGGTGGTTCCGTTAAACATATAATAGCCGGCCTTATCTACCTTTGCCGTTTTTACAGAAGGCATCGTCACCGCTTGAGTCACATAGACCAATGCTCCTGTCTGCGCAGCCAGATAGACGTTATCTTTCGCCTTCAGCTGATCGCCAGTTACTCTGGGAGCCATTACCCCATCAGGAATGGTAGCGACATCCGGTTTTCCTTCCACATGTAATGTTACTTTAGGGGAATCTGTATTGATCCCTACTTGGGAATATGCCGCTATTGAGAAGCTCATCATTATGCTGGCAAGAGTTAATTTTATTTTCTTCATTTTAGTATATTTGTTTAAAATTATTAAGGGGGGGTGAATAAATCATGTGGATCAATTGATAGGTAATCAATAAACCTTGGTTGAGCTAGCTGGTGCAAAGTTATCTGCACGGATAAATCAAATTCCTTAATAATCAATGAAAAACCGGAAACGGCTCATTAAAACACAAGTTACTAAAAATCAATATTTTACGGCAGTTATTTTTTGATATTTGACTGTTGTAAAGTGAATTGAAATGATTTAAAATTATCTTTTTACCACAAATGAATACCGCAAAAGACATAAAAATTGAACAGTACAAAAAACAGCTGGTGTATTGTTACAACATTCTGATGTCTGTTATTCTTGCTGTATTTGCTTTGATATTTACTTTTATCATTCCGGATAAAATAATGGCCTGGTATCTTTTTGGAGGACTTTTTTTAATGGTTTACACTTACCTGATTGTACGTAAAACGTATTCGATAAATGTGATGGTGCATTCCTATATTATCATTGCAACCCTTTTTAATTTTTATATCATGCTTGCTTTCTGGAACAATTCTATAGCAAGTTTTGTGTGGCTTATCCCGATTCCGCTGGCCGCATATGTTTTCTTTCAGAGGAAATACGTCTTTATCTACAGCCTATTTGTATTATTGAATATTATTGCAGGCTATCTTATTTCAAAAAATTTCAGCTTTAACTTCCCTCTGCACAGTCAGGATGATGTAAGGATTACAGATACGATCCTTATGATTTCCAATGTAGCTGTAATATCTCTGCTGCTCTACTTTAAGGATAAAATAAAAAGATTTGAAATTTACCATGAAATTGAAGATAAAATTCAGAATCCGGAAGTTCAGCCAGCCCTTGTGACAGAAAAAGCTCCCTTTGCAGATGAACTCTTTGAGAAAATTGAGCTTGTAATGAAAGAAAAACAGCTGTATAAAGATGTTAATTTTAATATTTCAAAACTTTCTGCAGAAATGGATATCAACAGCAGTTATATCTCAAAATCAATCCGGGTAAAGGGGTATCCCAATTTCAATAATTATCTGAATATGCACAGGATTGAGTGTGTGAAAAGACTGCTTACTGAAAATGATATTGAGAAGGTAACCCTTATGTACATTTATACCGAGGCAGGATTTTCAAATCAGTCTACTTTCAACAGAGTATTCAAGCAGATGGAAGGTATTACCCCTTCAGAATATATCAGCAGCCTACCGATACTCTGATTTGTTTCACCAATAAATATCATTGAAACAATGATTTTTAAATCCGAAAAATAATCAGGAAATTTACAGAACCTAATTTTTCTGTCAAACCACTGCATTTTAATTGCAAAAAATCATGAATTCATCTGAAAAAGCCAGTCAGGGAAGCTCACGTTTCCGATATATAAAACTTTGTATTTTCTTTTCGGGACTTTCGGTTTTTGCTCAGCTTTATCTTTTCCAGCCGATGCTGCCCATGGCTGCAGAACAGTTCGGGGTGTCTGTAGGTGATACTTCCCTTCTTGTATCTTCCTCTACAATAGGCATGGCATTGGGATTACTGTTTTTTGCTTTTAAAGCAGACAGCTATTCCAGAAAAGGTCTGATGGTCTTTTCATTGATTTCATCTGCCGTACTTACCATTATTTCCACCTGGATCCCAAGCTTAAGCCTCCTGATCGCTATCGGAGTACTGAAAGGTTTTGTTGTTTCCGGAGTTTCAGCCGTTGCTTTGGCCTATCTCACAGAGGAAGTGAATGCTCTGGCAGTACCGGCAGCTATCAGCATGTATCTCAGCGGTAATACCATCGGAGGAATGAGCGGAAGAATAATGGCGACTCTTCTTGCTGGTGAATTCGGGTGGCGCAATGCAGTACTTTTTATCGGGATAGAAAGCTTCATTTTGGGAGCTGTATTCTGGAAATTATTCCCGGAATCAAGGTTTTTCAATCCACAGAAAACAGATTATCATCTTAAGGTAAAACAGATGAAGTTTTTCCTGACTAATCCTTACATGCTTCGGTTATATTGTACCGCCGCTTTACTGATGGGCGTTTTTGTAAGCGTTTATAATTACCTGACATTCAGACTGGAAGCCAAGCCGTTTTCCTTAAGCCACTTTATCATCGCTTTTATTTTTCTCATGTACATTTTCGGGGTCTTTGGAACAATGATCGTTGGGCGTCTTTCCAGAAGGTTTTCTATGAATGATATTCTGAAAGGTTCTATTTTATTTATGCTTACCGGAGCAGCATTGTTATTATCTGAAAATATCTATATTCTTATTTTCGGGCTTGGTCTTTTTACCCTTTCTTTTTTCGCAGCCCACACGATGGCCAGCCAGATGACTGCATTGTATGCCAAACGCGGAAAATCTTCGGCCACTTCTATTTACTGGCTGTTTTACTATTTTGGTTCAAGTATTTTGGGCAGTGGTACCGGCTATCTTCTTCATGCTTATTCCTGGAATATCTTCATAGGAATTCTTATCATAGCAGTTATTATAGCCCTTCTGTTAGCCACAGCTAATGTAGTCCCAAAAGCAAGAACAAAAAACTAGTACCACATACATACCACATCCATTTTTTTGGCAACACGTTATAATTCGCCTACACGTGTACTATTTTAACATATTATTAATTTTTTATAGTAAAAATTTAACCTAACCTTCCCTAAAACAGGAGACAACAATATGATGCCGGGCATAGTATTTGCTGTTTATACAGGACTATATCATCACCTAAAAATCAAGATATTATGAACGTAGCAGATTTAAAAATCAAGAACTTGGTGGAGTATAATAATCAGATTTATACGATCTCCGAGATCTTTCACAATGTCGAACAGGCTTATTTTGTTAAAATTGAAAATGATATTCAAAGTATCTCGGTCCCGGCATCTTCTATCAAACCTATTAAAATAACAGAAGAATGGCTTGAAAAACTGGGGTTTTCAAGAACTTACAGTTCCGATAAGAGTATACGGTATGAAAGACCGGAACCCTTTATAAAATACGACATAGACCTAAGTTCCAGGAAAATACTGGAAGGTCTTAAAATATATGGGAATGCTATAAAGTGCAAGTACATCCATGAGTTTCAGAATATTTTCTCAAGCTTGTTCGGAAAAGAAACAGCTTTACATTATGGTTATTTGAAAACAGAATCGTAGTTTATATAGTTCTAAGCTGTAGAAGACCACAATTTATAAGATAAATTGTGGTCTTCTTCTTTAAGAATAAACAAGCAAAATCCACCTGTTTTTCATTTAAAAAAATTCCGAAAACTTCACCATGGCTATATCATTAATTTCATTGATATTTGTAATAACAATATAAAAAACACGTCAATGATTCTAAAGATTATTAATTCCGCATTGATTTTATTTGCAGTCTTCATGGGCTTCAAACAAGGAATCGCCATGATTTCCGGTAAACCAGAGATGGCTGAAATGTTCGGGAAATGGGGATTTGACAAAACAGGACTCATGATCAACGGAGCGGTTACTATACTGGCTTCTGTAATGATTTTATTTCCAAAAACATTTGTTTGGGGAAATTTTCTGATGGCAGCCGGCATCCTCCTGATCATTTGTTTTCAGCTTTTAAACAAAGACCTGAAAGGCGCTATGATAGAACTTCCTTTTCTTTGTCTGAATCTGATTATTATTTATCTGCAACACCCTCTTAAAAGCTAAAACCAATGAGAACTTATAAGCTGATCATCATATTCCTGACAGGCTTCTCCTGTATAACCTGCGGACAAAATACAAACAAAAAGAAAGAAAATCTACAGCCACAACTTTCAAAAAAACAACAAATAATGGACTTATCAAAAATAACAGACCCTGAAGTAAAAAAAGCCATAGAAGCTTTACAAAACGGTGATAAAAGCTGGTATAGTTTTTTCACAGAAAACCCTGCAATGACCGATGACGGTCGTTCCATAGATTTCCAATCTTTCTTCTCTAATGCTCTGGGTAATGAGATGTTTCTCAGCATAGACCGCGTAGAAAATGATGGAAAAAATATATATGGTAATTTTAAAGCCGGAAAATGGGGAACATTCCAGACTTACTTCAAATTCCACAAAAATGCAGAAGGAAAATTTGATAAACTGGATATCGGGCAGGCCAGATAATTTTTTTATACTGAAAAAGTGTCATTCCGGACTTTAACTGCACAATATCCGAAATGGCACTTTTGAAAGCTATTTTATTCTTTTAAATTCAATCTGGTTAAGGCTCGCTCCGGAAAGCATAAATCCTGAAATTGTATTGTTCCTATCATTTTTAAATTTAATACGGCCAAAGATTGATTTATAGGAATAAACTTCTGACTCACTTAGAAAATATAATGGGATATCAGGGTTTATAGCATGTCTGGCAACAAGCTTATTGCCTTCAACAACCAACTGATAAATGGTATTGAATTCTTCATTTCTATAAAACCCGGCATATTTATTAAGATCAATCTTGTCTTCATTCAAAGGCTTTAATATTACTTTTTTACAGATGAATGTAAAGTCACCGATCCTGTACGTTAGCTTCCCGGGATGAAATGTGAAGCTTGCGGTGGGAAGAAAAGGAATATCAAATTTATGATCTCCTGCTGCTTTTAAAGGCGCTTTATTATGATCCCAGTAAAGATTTTTGCCATCTGTTTTAATATCCAGGTAATTTCCGGGATTGATCTCGTAAGTTCCTGCAAATGGCTTTAACTCAGCAGTGGTATAATCTATTTTTTCAGGAGGTACCGGAAACGTCTGCTGATCTTTAAGCAATACGTCTACTAATCCGTAGGCAATCAGCAATCCATCAAAGACACTTTTATTTCCCGCAAGAACAATAGACAGATGATAAGCAGGAATATGAAGGATATAAGATCTGTAGCTGGCTGTGCCTCCCCCATGAAATACAATATCCAGTCCTTTATACTTTCCGGTTTGTAAACCCAATCCGTATTCTATTTTTTCACCGGCATTCAATAAGGTACTTTGCTGCATCTTATTATAAATTTCACGGCTTCCGACGGATGGTTTCTGAAAGTTGGCAGCCCATATACACAGATCATTCAAAGTGGTAAAAATATTGGAAGAACCATTTTCCATTTGTCCCAGAGGTGTTTTTACAAAACCGGAACTTTTTTCCTGGTAAGACTCCGCCCTATTCGGGATAATTTTCACCGGATCATCCACGGCCATCGTATGATCCATGTGCAGTGGCTTGAAAATATATTCTTTAAGGATCTCGGTAAAATCTTTTTTATAAACCCTGTGAAGAATTTCTGCCAACAGCATAAATCCTGTATTATTGTATCTGTATTCATCACCAGGTTTAAAATTGATACTTTTAATCGCCAAAACAGTTTTTATGGCATCCGCATTCGTCACCCGGAATTCATCTCCAAATCCCTGCAACCGTTTGATGCTTGTAAAGTCCGGCAGACCATGGATGTGATTAGCCAGCTGCCTGATCGTGATTTTATAAGGTAAATTTTTCAGCTCCGGCAGATAAGTTCTGATATCATCTTCCAATGACAATCGGCCTTCCTTTTCAGCCAAAAGTATGACCAATGCAGTAAATTGTTTGGAAACGGAAGCAATATCAAAAGCTGTGGAATCCGTTACTGGAATCCGGTCTTCAATATTGGCAAGTCCGTATGTTTTTTTATAGATAACTTTTCCGTCTTTGATAATCCCTACAGCCATTCCGGGTTCATTGGATTTGGAGTAGCTTCTCACGAGGGAATCTGCTTTTTGTATTTTATCCTGCCTGATCAGCTGTCCGGAATAAAATCCGGTGTTCAGAATGGTAAAAAGAAACAATGCGAATCTGATTTGTGGTTTCATCTGTTTAAATTTTAATGATGAAGCAAATCTGAAACTTTGTACTGATTTAAATATCCGACTACCGGAAATCGGACTCTTTTTATCTGGAAAATCAGTCCGACTTAAAATCGGACACTATTTACACTGCTGATTTTCTGTAATCTGTAGGCGTAACACCTGTTTCTTTTTTGAAAGCAGTATAAAATGAAGATCTGGAATTGAATCCAACTTCATACAGCACTTCAAGCACCGTAAGCTGAGGCTGATCTTTAAGAAGGGCTTTCGCTTTGTTGATTCTGAACTCATTAATAAAGTCGAAAAAATGTTTACCTGTATGCTGATTAATTAATACCGACAACTGCTTTTCCGCCATACCAATCTGTTCCGCCAGTTTCTGTAAGGTAAGTTTATCATCCAGATAGGGTTTTTCGGTTTCCATAAATTTCAGGAGATTTTTCAACTGCTCCGGCTCTTCTTTCCGGGGTTCCTGAATTTGCTGTACAGGAATCAGATTTTTATTGATTCCCGCAAGAAGATTAGGACGGTATAAAGCATTCAATACAAACCAGCTGATGACAAACAATACAAATACCGAGTTGAGTGTATATAAATATAAAAATGCAGTTTCATTATCTTTTAATAATTCCCTGATCAGGACAAAAGTATTCCCGATCAAAAAGAGAATCGTTGTCTGCATCAGCCATTTATAGGTAAGATGATGATTACTGGAATAGTTTTCCTGATACAGCTTTCTGAATGTTTTCAACACCAGAAATACAGCAACCATATAAAAGTAATACTGAATGGTAGAAACGATATCAAATGCCTGATCATTTTGCTGAGAAATTCCTGATATACTAAACCAGACCAGGAAGCACAAAAACGGCACTGCATGAAAAAGATGTTTTGTCCGAAGGGTAAAATTATAATAACACGCCGCATTGACATACAGAAAATACAAAGGCATCTGCAGCAGAACACTGGCCAGCTTGAATCCTTTGATTATCTTGTTATCAGGCGGCGGCAGGAAAAACCCAGAAAGATCAATGACGGAAATCAACAGAAAGGCAGCAAATAAATAATTCGGTAGTTTTCTTTCAGATTTTGCTGTAATCAGGAAAGCGCTTAACAGCAGAAACAGGAAAAAAATAATCTTGCCCAAATCGTTGATCAATGACATATTCTCTATTTTCATGATAATTACAAAACTACAAATAATAGTTTCTTGTTGTGTACTTTACCCCATTGGAAGCCCATATTTTTCAAACCCCATTTTTCTTTCGGCGGGTATTCAGCCAGCTTTATCATTACAAGTTTTTAATATTTACGTAAATTTGCGCCGGAGCAGGCCCATAATTGTTGGGGACAAAGCACATTACTTCATGACAGATACATACCCTATAGTTTCACAGCTGATAGAGCACTTTAAAGAAATCGTTTCGTTAGAAGATAAGGATATTGACTGTATCACTTCAAAATTAGAAATTATACAGCTCAAAAAGAAAGACTATCTGCTTCGTGAAGGACAGATTTCCAGACACATGCGTTACATTGCTCAGGGAAGCCTGTACGCCTATCATATTGATGAAAAAGGAAAAGAAAATACCACCCAGTTAGGCATTGAAAACTGGTGGGTGAATGATCTTTACAGTTATCTGAGCGAATTGCCATCCAGAATGTTTATTCAGGCCAATGAAGAAACCACCATTATACAGATCAGTAAAAGCAACTTGGAATTATTATACAAAGAAGTTCCTGCTATCTCAGAATTCTGGCGTCTGAAAATGCAGTCTGCTTATGTTACGCTACAAGAAAGAACCTTTGAACATTCAAGGGTAGATGCCTATACTAAATACCGGACATTCGTCTCGACCTACCGCAATATTGAGCAGCGTTTTCCTCAATACATGATTGCTTCCTATCTGGGAATCACCGTAGAATACCTGAGTTATCTGAGAAAAAAACACCTGTCTGACCTTTCTTAAGATTTCTTAAGTTTATTCCGTTCCGGCCCGAATAATTTTGCTCACAGAATTAATGAGTGAAATATGAAGGCAAAAATCATTGCAATAACAGCTCTTGTATCAGCTTCCCTGAATCTGAATGCACAGAAACTTTCCTATACTCCCGATCTTGTTTTAGGACATCGGTCGTATACCTATATGCACAATGTCAACTATCAGCTGAATGAACGGCTGAAACTGAACAATCTTACCTTATTTGATACGGAATACACCAAAGACAAAGAAAATATATTCTTCATCAGAAATACGCTGGCTTACAGCTTTACCAAAAGGCTGAGTGCCAATGCGGCATTTGGAATTAAAAACCCTGGAGCATTTTTCAGTGCTTATCTGCAATACAAGATCGTCCAGCCGGGCTATTCTCTCGCCTACTCCATAGGAACAACCTATCAGAAAGGATTTTCTCTGGAACAGTCCATATCATTTGAATACACTCCTTATCTGACGGGTAACCTTAAAGGATATTTCAGTGTGCTGGCTATAGGAAACCTTGATGACAGCGGGTATCCCAGAGGACTGCAGTTCATCAGGCTTGGTGTAAAACAGGATAAAATGATGTACGGGCTGGCTTCCAATTTTGATCAGTTTAACAACGGAAAAAAGACCCTGGAAAATATCGGGGCATTTATAAAATATAACTTTTAAATAATAATACGAAATGAAAAAGAACATTGATTTAGGAATGCTTATCACCAGAATAGCTATTGGATTTCCGATGTCGGTTTATGGAATCAGCAAACTGATCCACGGAGTTGGATTTATTAAAGATATGATGGCCATGCACGGTTTACCCACATTCTTTGCTTATGGTGTCTTTGCAGGAGAAATTATAGCTCCCGTTATGTTGATTATAGGATTCCGGGCACGCCTTGCAGGGATGGTTTTTGCTGCCAATTGCTTTACGGCCACCATCCTTGCACAGACAGCCAATATTTTCAAGCTTAATGAATTTGGAGGCTGGGCTTTGGAATTACTGGTGATCTATATGCTGGTAAGTCTAAGCTTTTTCTTTACAGGTGCCGGAAAGTATGCAGTTTCAACCCAAAATAAGTGGGATTAAAATACTCAGAAACTTTCTATTCATTATTGATAAACCGGAGTCTAAGGATTCTGGTTTATTTTTTGCCAAATGACAATAAAACAGGCATCGGATCACCAGTTTCATTCCGTATTTTTACAGTAAACTTAATCATCCTTTATGAAAGAAGTTATCGTGTATCAAATTGATTCTTTTACCAAAGAAAAATTCAAAGGAAACCCTGCAGGAGTTGTATTGAACGCTGAAAATATGACGTCTGAAGAAATGCAGCTTATTGCCAGAGAGCTTAATAATTCTGAAACGGCATTTGTTTTCAGACCTGATAATCCCCAGGAAAATTTTGATTATCATGTCAGGTATTTTACCCCTACTACAGAAGTACCCTCCTGCGGACATGCTACCATTGCCGCACTCTACGCAAAAGCTCAGGAAGACCAGCTGGATTCCTGTACCATTACAATCAAAACCCAAATCGGAATACTGCCTATTCATATTGAAAGAGAAAACAATGATTATCTCATCACCATGACACAGGGAAAATTTGAGCTGAGTCCTGTTTTTGATGCTTCAATGACCCAAAAAATTGTGCTGGCCCTGGGACTGACAATGGATGATCTTGATGAAAAATGCCCCGTACAAATCGCTTCTACAGGTCATTCAAAGGTAATGATCGGCATTAAAAGCAATATGACCTTACGCCATCTGGTTCCTGATCTTACCACTTTGACAAAGCTCAGTAAAGAAATCGGTTGTAACGGGTATTTTGTATTTACTTTTGATACCAATGAAAAAGAAATATTAACCAATGGAAGGATGTTTGCCCCTGCCATCGGTATTACTGAAGATCCGGTAACAGGAAATGCAAACGGTCCTTTGGGTGGTTATTTTATTCAGAACAAGATCATAGAAACTACTGATGACATTTTTGAATTTACCGGAAAACAAGGGGAAGCCATCAACAGGATTGGTAAAGTAAAAGTACGGGTCAGCGTGAAAGACAATCAGCCCGATATCATCAGTATTACCGGAAATGCAGTAGGTGTTTTCAGAACCACTATGGATTTGAAATAATTCTGACATTTATATTAAAAAATTGTCCCCACTGAATAAAACGGATCGTCATTAAGATGAATCAAAATTTGAATACAATGAAAGAATTCTTATTAGTCTTCCGTGCAGACTACAAGTCTATGCCCAAGACATCACCGGAACAAATGCAGGCCAACACCCAGAAATGGATGAACTGGATTGCAGGAATTGCTGCGCAAAATAAACTGGCAGACAGAGGAAACCGTCTGGAAAGCACAGGGCAGGTTATAAAATCCGGCGGAATAATTTCTGATGGCCCTTACGCTGAGATTAAAGAGTCCATCATGGGATACACGCTTATCAACGCGGAATCTATTGAAGAAGCCACTGCTTTATGTAAGGAATGTCCTATCCTGTTATTTGGAGGAAGTGTAGAAGTAAGGGAAATCAGTAAATTGTAATCATTACCTTAAGTCAAGCCTTTTTACCAGTCATGACCAATCCGAATGAAATAACACCGCATTTATTCAGAACTGAGTACAGTAAAATTGTTGCTGTACTTTGCAGAAGTTTTGATATCAAACATATGGAAATTGCAGAAGATATTGCCAGCGAAACCTTTCTGAAAGCTTCGGAATATTGGGCATTAAACGGACTTCCTGATAATCCTGCAGCCTGGCTTTACACAGTGGCTAAGAATAAAGCAAAAGATTATTTCAAACACCTTTCCATTATTGAAAAAAATAAAAAAGATGAAGCAAGCACTGCAGAAAAAGAGCATCCAACCATAGATTTCGATACCAAAAACATCTCTGACAGCCAGCTGGAAATGATTTTTGTGACCTGTAATCCTGTCAATTCCCTGGAAACCCAAATATGCCTGGCTCTTCAGATTCTCTGCGGCTTCAGTGTGGAAGAAATCGCCAGCGCTTTTCTTTCTAAAACAGAGACTATAAAAAAACGTTTGCAACGAGGGCGGGAAGCTCTCAGAATGCACCATTTTACGATAGATTCTTTAAGTGAACAGGATATTCACCAACGACTGGAAACGGTACTGGCTACTTTATATTTATTGTTTAATGAAGGCTATTTTTCAAGAACGAATGATTTTTTGATCCGTAAAGACCTTTGCCTGGAAGCCATAAGGCTTACTCTGATCCTTACTGACAATCCGTTTACCAATACACCAAAAACCAATGCATTGCTGGCTTTAATGTGTTTTCAGAGTTCAAGGCTGGATGCAAGGACCAATGATGAAGGAGAGACTATTCTTTTTGATGAGCAGGATGAAGCATTATGGGATAAAACTTTGATCGAAAAAGGCAATTATTACCTGATTGAATCCTGTCAGATGAACAGTACTTCCGTTTCAAAATACCACCTGGAAGCAGCTATTGCGTATTGGCATACTTCATCTGCCAAAGATAAATGGCCGCATATTTTAAACCTGTACAATCAGCTTGTAATTATTGAATACTCTCCGGTTACTTCCTTAAACAGGGCTTTTGCTTTTTCCAAAGTGTATGGTAATGAGATCGCTGTTGCTGAAGCAGAAAAGCTTAATCTCACCGGAAACGAATATTATCATGGCTTGCTGGGATATTTATATTCTGAAATCCATCCGGACCAGGCGATTTATCATTTTGAAGAAGCAATCCGTCTGACCAAATCAAAGCCGGAAAAACAGACTTTACAGAAACAGGTTAATCTTTTAAAAACAAAGTAAATTTCAAGATAAAAAAGCCTCCCGATAATCATCAGGAGGCTCTTCTTTTATTATTTATCATTTACAGCATTGAGAAAAAAGTCTTCTTTCCCAATAAGATAGATGTCGATCAGCGCTTGTTTCTTGATGTTAACAATATCACCGTTTTTAATCTTGTACTTTTTTTGTAAAGGCTTTCCGTTAAAATAAACAGTGTCTGAATCAAGCAGAAGGTCCAATTTAGATGATGAAAGACCTAAGCAGGTCCTGATAACGGTTGAAATTCTTATATTAAAATCAAAAGAACACTGTATCTGAAACGAAATGATTTCACTCTCCATACTGATCAGATCTTCAACAGGAATGCCATTGTATAGAATTTCATACTCTACACTTTCCAGATCTGTTTCTACGTTATTTTTCCGTTTTATCTCCTGCGAGAAGGCGTATTGCCAGGCAATTTCCGTATTATTTTCTGAAAATTTATTGAACAGTTCTTTACTGACAGATTCTGTTCTTATTCTTGAAAAAACAGTCATGTTATAGGTGCTGCTGCATTTTACACATCGGTAAATCAACCATATATCAATATTCTTTTTTTGAGCATTCAGTCTGAACTTATCGCTGCAATAAAACCTGTCGCTGTTACAATGACTGCATTTCTTTTTTAGTAAGGGAGTATTTTTCGCTTTTACCTCCCAAATATGTTTTGTACTCATTACTTATAATCGTGCTTGCTATTCTTTGTTGGATTTTTTCCATATTATGCACGCATTACAAGAAGGTTGATACATCTGAGATTTACCCAAAGACTATTCTTAAGGTATAATTTGATCTGTATTTCAGTCTTTGAAAATCATAATGATTAAGACAAAACAACAGATATAGCTGCCTTTGCAGGCAATGCAATACATAATATGATGAAATGAAAACCTGTTCGGGCAGAATTACCCAAACGAAAGAACGATCAGCCTGTGGTTACGGAGACTGATACTAAGCAGTAATAAGTTTAAGTGTTGTTCTCAAAACGACCTGTTTACTTGGTTATGATAAAAATAATCATTTTCAGTGAAGAACAGTCCATTTTTTCATATTAATTCAAAAAGAAAAACCAGCAGCCTTTATTTCCCATAGAAATTGGTTTCTTAAAAATGAACCATACAACAAATAAAAATTGAACCATACAGCAAACTTACCTTTTCTGTTTCTGGCGAACTTTGTCATATTAAAATCATCAAAATGAAACAGATTAATAAAATTTACATCAACGGTGAATTTGTTACACCGAACGGAACAGAAACATTTGACCTTATCAATCCCACGACCAATCAAAAAACAGGAGAAGTTGTTCTGGGAAATGAAGAAGACACCCGAATGGCCATCGCTGTAGCAAAGAAAGCTTTTAAAACCTTTTCAAAAACGACAAAAAAAGAACGTATCGGTTTACTTCAAAAACTGCATGAAGCTGTGAGCAAGCGGGAAGATGAACTGGTTTCTGTGATGGTAAATGAATATGGTGGAACCCTGCAGTTCTGCAGAATGAGTGTTCAAAATGCAATTTCAGCCTTTACAACAACCATTACCACTCTGGAATCTTATGACTTTGAAAAAACGGTTGGACATTCTAAAGTACGTTTTGAATCTTTGGGAGTGGTAGGAATCATTACCCCATGGAATGCCAGCAACAGTTTTATCTGCAATAAACTGGCTACCGCTATTGCTGCCGGATGTACAGCCGTTATCAAACCAAGTGAAATGAGTGCTGCCCAAACTCAGCTGCTTACTGAATGTTTCCATGAAGCCGGTCTGCCCGCAGGGATATTCAATATTGTAAACGGGTTAGGAAATGTAGTAGGTGCAGAGATCACCCAGCATCCCGATATCGCAAAAATATCTTTCACCGGGTCCACACTTACAGGAAAAGCTATTGCGAAAGGAGCCGTAGACACGATGAAAAGGGTAACCCTTGAACTCGGCGGAAAGTCTCCGAATATCATTCTTGAAGATGCCGATCTGGAAAAAGCTATTCCTATGGCTGTTTTCGGAGCGTACATGAACAACGGGCAGGCTTGCATCGCTCCTACCCGCCTGCTTGTTCCCCAAAACCGACTGGAAGAAGTGAATGAACTGGCTAAAAAAGCTGCAGGACAGGTAAAAGTAGGAAACCCTAACGATGAAGATACTCTTGTAGGACCTATGGTAAGTACCAAGCAGTTTGAAAGGGTACAAAACTACATCCGTCTTGGACAGGAAGAAGGCGCAACTCTGCTTGCAGGTGGTGAAGGTAAACCGGAAGGCCTTGAAAACGGTAATTTTGTAAAAGCAACCATCTTTACCAATGTTCGTAATGATATGCGTATCGCTCAGGAGGAAATTTTCGGCCCGGTACTGTCTATTATTCCTTATACTAATGAGGAGGAAGCTATAACAATTGCCAATGACACCACTTATGGTCTGGCGGCTTATATCAGTTCTTCCGATAAAGAGCATGCGGAACGTATTGCCGCACAGATTGATGCCGGAAGAATCTGTATCAATGGATTTTCGCATGATCCTTATGCTCCTTTCGGCGGGTTTAAGCAAAGCGGTATCGGCCGTGAGTATGGTATATTTGGACTGGAAGCTTATCTGGAACCTAAGACCATTCTTGCCTGATAGTAAAATCCTCAAAGTCTGTGAATAGGGACTTTGAGGATTTAAACAATAAGTACCCCATTATTGATACTAAAAAAGTTTTGTAAGTTTGAAAAAAGAATCGATCAAGAAATAACTGTCTGAGCCATGAGCGAAAATACTATTCCTTTACCTATTAATTATTCCTGTCATTTTTCAGAATTCAGGGAAGGAGAACAGTTTGCACGAATCCATAGCCTGGGGCTGGTTCTTTCCGGGGAAATGGAGCTGAATGACGGGACCACAAAGACGATATTTAAAGAAGGGGAACTTTATTCTGCGAGAAAAAACCGTCTCCTGAAGTTTGCCAAATATCCTCCTAAAAATGGAGAGATAAGAACAGTCACCATCTATTTTGATGAAGCCATCTTACGTGATTTCAGCCGTGAATATGGATATCAGGCAGAGAAAAAGGACAATGTTCCGGCTTTTATAAAACCGGATCAAAAGGCATTAACTTCTTTTATGTACTCTTTACTGGCCTATGAAGAACTTCCTGCTTCCACAGAACTTCTGCGTCTGAAACAGAAAGAAGCTTTACTTCTGATGCTGAGCGATGATCCAGGTCTTAAAGATATTCTATTTGATTTCTCTGAGCCTTACAAAATAGATATTGAAACTTTTATGAACAAAAACTTTCATTTCAATGTCAATGTAGAGCGATTTGCTTATTTGACCGGAAGAAGTCTGTCTGCCTTTAAAAGAGATTTTCAAAAGATATTTGGGATACCGCCAAGACAGTGGCTGCAGCTTCGGCGATTAAAGGAAGCTCATTTTCTGCTGACCCAAAAAGGGAGATCGGTTTCTGATATTTATCTGGATCTTGGCTTTGAAAATTTATCGCATTTTTCCTTCGCATTTAAAAAGCAGTTTGGCTATCCGCCAAGTTCATTACAGGCGAAATAACTTAAACTTCATCTAAGAAAAAGGATCTGAAAGCAAGGATCACCAGAATGACAACAGCTATTGTAATGATTTTCACTTTCATATCGCTTTTAAGATTATCAAAGAATAAATGAATATAATATTACACGCCCACCCTATTTTTATCCTTTTAAAATAACAGACCGTGCTATGAAAATCATAACACGATCTGAATTGTGGAATCTAATTATTTTAAAGTTTTTTTAAAGTGCGTATTCTACGGAAGCTTCTTTAGCTGCGGCCACCATTGCTATCAAAGCTTTTTCTGTTTCTTCCCAGTGTCTTGTTTTCAGTCCGCAATCGGGGTTTACCCAAAGCTGGTTCGCAGGGATCACGTTTTGAGCTTTTCTCAGCAGTTCAATCATTTCTTCTTTTGACGGAACTCTTGGGGAATGGATATCATATACTCCGGGACCAATTTCATTCGGATATTTAAAATCTGCGAAAGCATTCAGCAGTTCCATCTGGGAACGGGAACATTCTATGGTAATTACGTCTGCATCCATATCAGCAATATTTTCAATAATATCATTGAATTCCGAGTAGCACATATGGGTATGAATCTGTGTAGCATCTTCCACACCGCTTGCTGAAATCCTGAAAGCTTCAACGGCCCATTTCAGGTAGCTCTGCCATTCTGCTTTTCGTAACGGAAGCCCTTCTCTTATAGCCGGTTCGTCAATCTGAATGATTCTGATCCCTGCTTTTTCAAGATCCACAACCTCATCACGGATAGCCAGAGCAATTTGCTTGCACGTTTCTGAACGGGGCTGATCATCACGTACAAACGACCATTGTAAAATCGTAACAGGACCTGTCAGCATTCCTTTTACCCATTTTTCAGTCTGGGATTGTGCATATTGGGACCAATATACCGTCATTGGTGCCGGGCGGGAAACATCACCAAAGATCACAGGAGGTTTTACACAACGGCTTCCATAGCTCTGTACCCAGCCGTTTTTGGTGAACACAAACCCTTTCAGCTGCTCCCCGAAATATTCCACCATATCATTACGTTCAAATTCTCCATGCACCAATACATCTATTCCTATTTCTTCCTGCCACCTAATGGTTCTTTGGGTTTCTTCTTTCAGTAAAGTATCATATTGCTCTGCCGTAAGCTCTCCTTTTTTGAATTTTGCCCTCCAGCTTCTTACCTCCGTAGTTTGTGGGAATGACCCGATGGTTGTTGTTGGGAATACAGGAAGCTGTAGTACTTTCTGTTGTTCTTCTTTACGGATTCTGAACGTATTTATCCTTTGAGCATCTTTTTCAGTAACTTCATTTGCTCTTTGCTTCACTTCATCATCATGAATAAGGGAGGATGTTCTTCTGCTCGCAATTGCTTTTTTATTTTCTTCAAAAGAGGCAAGAACCTGTTCATTTTCTGTTCCGGATGCCAGCTCTTTAAGCGTTACCACTTCTGTCACTTTTTGTTTGGCAAAAGCCAGCCAGTTTTTAATTTCCGGGTTAAGAGTGGTTTCAAAATCCAGATCACATGGCGAATGCAGTAATGAAGAGGAAGGAGCAATCAAAACCCTTTCTGACCCCAATTGATCAACTGCTTTTTGAATGAAAGACAAAGATTTTTCATAATCATTTTTCCAGATATTTCTTCCGTCAACCAATCCTAATGAAAGACTTAAGTTTTCCGGAATAACATTCAGAATACCGTCCAGCTGTTCAGGATTTCTTACCAGATCTATATGTAATACATTCACCGGAAGTGAGGCTGCCAGCAATCCGTTATCATTTAATCCTTCAAAATAAGTGGCCACAATAAATTTCAGTTTCGGGAAACGTTTTCTTATTTCAGTGTAAACGAAATGATATGTTTCTTTCGCTTTCTCCGTTAAATCCAACGCTAAGAAAGGTTCATCAAACTGAATCCATTCTGCACCCTGTTCCTGAAGTTTTGTTAAAATCTCTATATATACGGGAAGAAGGCTTACAGCCAGATCCAGTTTATCAAATCCTTCTTCTTTTTCTTTTCCCAATAACAGATAAGAAACCAGTCCGATAATTACCGGTTTTGCATTGATTCCTGCCTGTTTTGCTCCGGAAAACTCATTGAAGATTTTATCTGAGCTCAGTTTAAACTGCTGGTTTTTATAAAATTCAGGAACAATATAATGGTAGTTGGTATCAAACCATTTTGTCATTTCCATCGCAGTGATATCCAATCCTTCTTTCTGATATCCTCTTGCCATAGCAAAATAAAGATCCAGTTCAGAATTATTCTTTTTAAGCACTACTTCATGATAACGTGTGGGAATTGCCCCTACCACAAGGCTCATGTCCAGCACCTGATCATAGTATGAAAAATCGTTACAGGGAATAAGATCTATTCCTGCTTCTTTCTGAATGTTCCAGTTTTGGTTACAGATATTTCTGCCTGTATTCAGAAGCTCTTCCAAAAGGATTTTACCTGACCAATATTGCTCGCAGGCTTTTTTGAGTTCTCTTTTGCTACCAATACGCGGATAGCCCAGAATGTGAGTTTGCATTTTTTTAAACTTTTTAATTAAACTTATTGATAAAGTCTTTTTAAAATGCTTCGTAATGTTTTAACAGATAAGAAGTTCAGGAAAATAATGACATAGCGAACGACGTAGTTTCCCCGGAAGAGAAAATACATAAATCCGATATATCATCTGTATGACCCAAAGCTTCAGACCGCGAAAGCATCGTCAGTTCAGTAAAGGCAGGTCTCCTGACTTGTAACAGTTTCCGTCATCCTTCCCGCATTTTGGCAGTGGATATACAAGGACAGAAACTTTTGGTATGTTACTTACAGTTGCGCGACAGCTCGTGATTCTCACACGATTCCCTATTAATCTACGTTATGTAAAACCTTTCCTGTTTGATGAAGTATCTCTAAAGAACTGTACTTTTACCTATGATGATGATCATCAGTAAAAGTTTTTAATCTTGTGTAAAATTAACAATACAGAATAAAAATACAATTAAAATCAAATTATTAAGCAAAATAAACTTTTAAAAACACAATAAAAAGCATATAATTCTCTACATTTGACTGTTTTTATAATCTAAAAGAATAATATTCTGTGGAACAACTCGATGATAAGGATATACAGCTGCTCAGGCTGCTCCAGAAAAATGCAAAACTGACCGTTAAAGAGCTTGCAAAGGAAGTGAACCTCTCTACTTCCCCTGTTTTTGAAAGGGTAAAAAGACTGGAGCAGGAAGGATTTGTGAAAAGGTATGCAGCTGTTCTTGATGCTGAAAAGCTCAACCGTGGGTTTACGGTTTTCTGTCAGATCAAACTGAAAATTCACGACAGATCTGTAGGCTATGATTTTGTGAAAGAAATTTTAGAAATTGAGGAAGTGGCGGAATGCTACAATATTTCCGGAGATTTTGATTTTCTTCTGAAAGTTCAGGTACGGGATATGAAGCATTACCAGGATTTTGTGTTTAATAAACTTGGATCTGTAGATTCTATCGGGAGTACCCACAGTACATTTGTGATGGCTGAGGTGAAAAACAATCATGGAATTACTATATAATAAGAATGGAAAATTGAGAATTAAAAATAGCATGACTTAACCTGTCAAATCATAATGGCCGACAGGCATCATCTTTAATTTTTTTAATTCTCAATTTTCAACTTTCCATTTCATTAGTTTCCTTTAAAGTCCGGAGTTCTTTTTTCTATAAATGCTCCGATGCCTTCATTATGATCTTGTGTCGTAAACAATTCTCCGAATAAGGCGGCTTCCTGTTTCAATCCCTCTCTGATATGCAGTTCAAATCCTGCATTTAAAGACTGTTTTGCTTTTGCCACGGCTACAGGCCCTCTTGCAGCAATTGTTTCTGCCAGTTTTTGAGCTTCGTTCAGTAATTCTTCAGGAGCAAAAACATGATTAACAAAACCGAAATCTTGACACACCTCTGCAGAATAAAATTCTCCGGAGAACACCATTTCTCTTGCTTTGTATAATCCGATAGCTCTTGGAAGGCGCTGGGTTCCTCCAAAACAAGGTAATAATCCTAATGTCACTTCAGGAAGTCCAAATTTTGCTTTCCCACTGGCAAGAATAATATCACAGGATAATGCCAGTTCACAACCTCCTCCCAATGCAAAACCGTTCACAGCGGCGATCACGGCAAAGGGAAGTTCCTCAATGGCATTAAAAGCAGTTTGTGCAGCAATAGAAAAAGCTTCTGCTTCTGCAGGAGTCATCTGCTGCATCGCTTTAATATCAGCTCCTGCAACAAAAGCTTTTTCTCCGGAACCGGTAATGATTAATACCCTGATATTTTCATCTGATTTTATCTGGTCGGCAAATGATTTCAGTTCCTGTAAAACCTGTTCATTCAATGAATTTAAGGCCTGCGGACGATTGATTGTTAAAGTTCCAATGTGTCCGTTCTGTTGATATAGTAATGTTTCAAAAGTCATTTTTAAAGATCTCTGTTTAGAAATTGAATAATACTTGAAAAGTCTGTTTTCCCATTCCCGGATTCACTCCACATTCTGTATAAATTCAATGCAGTGTTTCCTAGGGGTGTGGATGTTTTCGTTTCCAGGCCTGCTTCTGCAGCAAGGCCCAGATCTTTTGTCATCAGGTCAACGGCAAAACCACCGGAGTAATTACGGGAAGCGGGAGCATTTTCCATCACTCCAGGATAAGGGTTATACACGTCCAGAGACCAGTTTTTTCCGGAACTTTTCTGCATAATCTCACTTAATATCTGGGGATTAAGACCATGTTTTACCCCCAGATTGATGGCCTCAGAAGTTCCGATCATATGAATGGCCAGCAGCATATTATTACAGATCTTGGCAACCTGTCCCGCTCCGGATTCTCCGGCATGAAAAATATTCTGTCCCATACATTTGAGTATCGGCCTGGCTTTTTCGTAGTCTTCCTGTTTACCGCCAACAATAAAGGTGAGTGTACCTGCCTGAGCTCCGGCAGTTCCTCCGGAAACAGGGGCATCTATCATTCTGCAGCCTTTTGAAACAGCAAGTTCAGCCACTGTACGGGCTGTAACGGCATCAATGGTACTGCTGTCGATCAACAATGTGTTTGGTTTCAGGCTGCTTATAAATTCCTCTGAATAAAGATCAGCCACATGTTTTCCGGAAGGCAGCATCGAAATCACTACATCTGCGTCCTTACAGGCAGCTACAGCAGATTCGGCAGCCTGTCCTCCTTCTGAAACCAGTATTTTCAAAGCTTCTTCTGAAAGATCAAAGCCCATCACATGATGACCTTTTTTGATCAGGTTAACGGCCATTGGCCCACCCATATTTCCCAATCCTATGAATGCTATATTTGACATAATTTCTTAGTTTAAAGTTTAAAGTTGAGAGTGCAAAACTCTTTATTGATTAAAAACATCTATAAAACCGGATGTTTAAAACGGAGAATAAAAATTTTATTTTCAATACTTAAATCTCTATTCTCAATTTTTCATTTTCCATTTTCAATTCTTTAAAATAGGAATCTATCCATTCTTCCGTGATCTCTTCCCATGTTGCAGGCTGCCATTTCGGAGACATATCTTTGTCTACCAATAATGCTCTTACCCCTTCTGCAAAATCAGGGTGGATACAGCACTGGCACGACAGGTTCAGTTCAGACTGAAAAACCTCTTCAAGACTTAAATCTTTACCTTGTTTCAATTGTCTGAAAATAATGTGCGCTGAACTTGGAGATCCGGCTTCAAAACTTTTTACACTGTTACTGATCCATTCATCTTTATCATTATGACTGATTAATATTTTTCTGAAATCTTCCAGAGAGTCGATTTCTTCAAACTGCTTGATAAAAGAAGCGTGTAATTCCGCTTGAGACTCAGGAATAATGAATTCTTTTGAAATATTTCCGAGAATATGGGAAACAGTTTTATGAGATGCTCTGTTCCAATCTGCCTGCAGAAGGGCATTCAGAATAGTCTCTTTTGAAGAGGATTCTATGTAATAATCTGCCAGTCCTAAGAATTTACAATCTGCACCATCCAATCTTGCGCCTGTTAAACCTAAGTAAATTCCATAGGCAGAAGGCATTTTATTCAAAAACCAGGTTCCGCCCACGTCAGGGTACAGGCCAATTGTAATTTCGGGCATTGCCAGCTTACTTTTTTCTGTAACGATGCGGTGTGAGGCACCTACCATCAGACCAATTCCGCCGCCCATGACGATTCCGTGTCCCCAGACGATGACAGGTTTTGGATAGGTATGGATGGTATAGTCTACCTGATATTCTTTTGAAAAGAAGTCGAAACAGTCCTGCGGTACCTTTGTACCATCTATTTTTCGCTGGGCAATAATAACATCATGTAATTTTCTTACATCACCACCTGCACAAAATGCTTTTTCGCCAGCTCCCTGAAGGAATATGCAGGCTACTTCATCAGAGGTCTTCCAGCTTTCCAAAACAATTTTCAGTTCTTCTATCATTTCCAATGACAGCGAATTGAGGGTTTTCTCTGAATTCAGGGTAATAATACCGACGTTATTTTTTATTTCTGTTATGATTACACTCATGGTAATTAATTAAAAATTGAGAATTGAAAATTGAAGATTATTATTAAAAGTAGTCTGAACTTTACAAAACCGTAAAAGTTTAGACAGCCTCCTGGTTAAATGCTACATTGATGAAAATCTGTTGATCACCTTATTTGTAAAGTAGCTCCTTCTTCAAGGATCTTTCTTGAAATCACGAGTTTCATAATTTCATTGGTTCCTTCCACTACCTGATGCACTCTGGCATCGCGCATCAGCCTTTCGACCGGGAAATCCTGCGTACAGCCATAGCCGCCTAAAATCTGAAGGGCCTCGTTGCATATATTAAAACTCATATCCGTAGCGAGTCTTTTCGCCATTGCACAATAAGTAGTGGCATTGGGATCTTTGCCATCAAGCTTAAATGCTGCCAGCTGTACCATCTGACGCGCTGCAACCAGTTCTGTGACCATATCTGCAATTTTAAACTGAAGAGACTGAAACTGAGCCAGTGATTTTCCGAACTGCTGTCTTTCATGCATATAGCGCTGGGCCTGATTAATTGCTCCCTGGGCTGCTCCTACAGAACAGGTTCCGATGTTGATGCGGCCTCCGTCTAATCCTTTCAGAGCTATTTTAAATCCTTCTCCTAATGTTCCTAAAAGATATTTCTCTTCTACCTCCACATGATCTAAAAACACAAAACGGGTCGGCTGTGTATTCCAGCCCAGCTTTTTTTCTTTTTCTCCGAAACTGATTCCAGGAGTATCCGCATGTACCACAAAAGCACTGATCCCTTTGGTCCCGGATTCTCCTGTACGCGCCATGACAATTAATATATCACTTTCACCTGCTCCTGAGATAAATGCTTTGGTTCCGTTAATACTATATTTATTTCCTTTTTTTACAGCTGTTGTTTTAAGCCCTGCTGCATCTGAGCCTGAGTCTGGTTCAGTAAGGCAATAGGAGCCCAAGAGTTTGCCTGATGCCAGATCCGGACATAATTTTTTCCTGATTTCATCAGTTCCAAACTCATCAACCATCCATGAAACCATATTGTGTATGGTAATATAGGCTGTAGTGGAAGGACATGCTGCTGCTAATTCTTCAAATATAATAGCAGCATCCAGCCGTGATAATCCCAATCCTCCGGCTTCTTCACTGGTGTATACACCGCAGAAGCCCAATTCTCCGGCCTTAACAATAGCTTCTTTGGGAAATTTCTTTTCAGCATCCCATTCCGAAGCATATGGAAACAGCTCTTTTTCAGCAAACTTTCTCGCAGCATTCTGAAATGCCAGCTGATCTTCATTTAGGTTAAACTCCATAGTATTGAGTTGAAAAATTATTTGAATTGAGAATGAATAATTGAGAAGGCTAACTATTTCAATTACCCATTTTTCCTTATTTTAAATTAATGGTCATATTCACGCTTCCTCCCGGCACATCTTCTTCAAACCAACGGGCGGTAATGGTCTTGGTTTCGGTATAGAAACGAACACCTTGTTTTCCGTAAGAATGCAGATCGCCAAAGAATGATTTCCGCCATCCTGTAAAAGAGAAAAACGGCAGTGGAACAGGAATCGGAAGATTAACTCCAATCTGCCCGACTTCAATTTCATGCTGGAATTTTCTTGCAGCAGCCCCTGAATTGGTAAAAATAGAAGTTCCGTTTCCATATGGGTTTTCATTAATGATTCTGATCGCTTCATCTAATGTTTCTGCCTTTAATAAGAGTAATGCAGGGCCGAAAATTTCTTCTTTGTAGATATCCATATCCACCGATACATTGCTAAATAAGGTTGGTCCTACAAAATATCCGTTTTCATAGCCTTCTACAGCACAGCTGCTTCCATCCAAGAGAACTTCTGCTCCCTGGTCGTAAGCACTTTTGATTAACCTTAGCACTTTTTCTTTAGATTGCTTATTGATTAATGGACCAAATGCAGCAGATTCATCAGACCAGACTCCCGGTTTTATTGTACTTAAAGCAGTTTTAATATCTTCTATCCAGTTTTGTGCCTCTCCTACCAATACCGCTACACTGATCGCCATACATCGCTGGCCTGCCGCACCACAGGAAGCTCCCACCAGATTATTGATCACCTGATTTTTATTGGCATCTGGCATGACCACCATATGATTTTTGGCACCGCCAAAAGCCTGAACTCTTTTCAGATTATCGGTTCCTGTGCGGTAAACGTGTTCTGCAACCGGTACAGAGCCTACAAATGAAATAGCCCTGATGTCAGCATGGTTCAAAATATGATTTACCTGATCTTTAGTGCCATGTACAATATTTAATACGCCTTTAGGAAAGCCTGCCTCCAAAAACAGCTCTGCCATTTTCATAGACGTCATAGGAGTCTGCTCGGAAGGTTTTAAAATAAAGGTATTACCACATGCTATCGCCATAGGAAACATCCACAGAGGAATCATAGCCGGAAAGTTGAAAGGAGTAATTCCTACACAGACGCCGAGAGGCTGAATGTAACTGTAAGTATCTACCCCTCTTGCTACGTTTTCTACTGTTTCCCCCATCATCAGGGTGGGAATATTACAGGCATGCTCTACCACTTCTATACCGCGCCATACATCTCCCATAGCATCGGCAAACGTTTTTCCATTTTCTTTGGAAAGAATTTCCGCAATTTCTTTTTGATGTTCTTTTAAAAGGTGCTGATATTTCAGAAACAGTCTTGCTCTTTCCGGAGTGGCAACTTCTTTCCAGATTTTGAAGGCTTCCACAGCGGCTTCAATGGCTTCATCTATTTCAGATAATTCTGTGAGAGGAACTTCTGCAAGGATCTCCTGTGAAGCAGGGTTTTCTACAGGAAGATAGTTTTTCGTTTTACTTTCTGTAAAATTTCCATTGATTAATATTTTTATTTTTTGTGACATAGTTTTTAAATTAAAAATGGAGTATTGAACGTTTAATCATAAAAAATGAGAATGGAGAATTGATCATTTTTCAAAAAAATACCGACTATTCTTTAAAAACGTTTTGATACTCAATTCTCCATTTTCTTATTGATTTTAAATGACTAAAAGATCTACAAATTCATTGACGTTAAGATTCACCAATGTGTCATATTCCAATGATTTTTCAAGGATCGTTCTTTGTTGTTTTTCCGGGAAAATACGGGCAAGATTAATTTTATATTTCTTGATCAGTTCCGGAATACCCTCATCTCTTCTGCGCTTGTGCCCAATAGGATATTCTACCACTATTTCGTCTAAAACAGTTCCGTCATTAAGTTCTACCGTCATCGCATTCGCAATGGAGCGTTTCTCCGGATCGTGATAATCTGCCGTAAACTGAACGTCTTCCACACATTCAATTTTGTCACGAAGTACATCAATTCTTGGGTCTGAAGCGATGTTATCTTCATAATCGGCAGCTGTCAGTCTTCCATAGATCAAAGGTACTGCCACCATATATTGGATGCAGTGATCACGGTCAGCAGGATTATTCAACGGTCCTTTTTTATCGATAATTCTAATAGCAGCTTCATGGGTACGGATGGTAATTTTTTTGATATCATTTGTTGTTTTCCCAAGGTCTCTTAAAGTTGCGTGTAATGTCATTGCGGCTTCCACTGCTGTCTGTGAGTGAAATTCAGCAGGAAAAGAAATTTTAAAGAGTACATTTTCCATTACATAAGAGCTGTATTCTCTTTGGAATTTGAATTCATTTCCTTTGAAGGAGACATCATAGAATCCCCATGTTTTTGCAGTCAATACAGATGGATAGCCCATTTCTCCTGTTTTTGCAATCAGCGCAAGGCGTACCGCTCTTGAAGTAGCATCTCCTGCAGCCCACGATTTGCGGGAACCTGTGTTGGGAGCGTGGCGGTAAGTTCTTAAAGACTGCCCGTCCACAAAAGCCAGTGATACGGCATTGATAATTTCTTCACGGTTTAATCCGATCAGCTTTCCTACTACGGCTGTAGAAGCGAGCTTTACCAATAAAACGTGGTCCAGCCCTACTTTATTGAATGAATTTTCCAGTGCCATTACGCCCTGAATTTCGTGGGCCATGATCATTGCTTCCAGTACTTGCTCCATTTTTAAAGGTGCTTTTCCTTCGGCAATATTTGTTCTGGATAACCAGTCTGCCGTTGCTAAAATTCCTCCAAGATTATCAGAAGGATGCCCCCATTCTGCAGCCAGCCATGTATCATTGAAATCCAGCCAACGGATGATAGCCCCGATATTGAACGCTGCCTGAATGGGATCCAGCTGGAATTGGGTACCCGGTACTTTTGCTCCGTTAGGAACTACTGTTCCTTTTACTACAGGTCCCAAAAGCTTTGTACAGGCAGGGTAAGTCAATGCTTCCAGACCACAGCCTATTGTATCAAGAAGACAGTAATGGGCAGTCTTCCATGCCAGGTCATTTTTAATTTCGTAGTGTAAGACATAGTCTGCAATGTTTGCTAATACCTGATCGGGTTGTGGTCTTTCGTTTGAGATGTGTGAACTCATTTTTTTATCGTTGAAAAATTTAATTAAGTAAAAGTTAAGAGTAAAAAATTGAAAATGAATGATTACTTTTTCATTTCGACATTCTATTTTTCCATTATTTCCGGTCGTTGATGGACACAAATTCTTTGTTTTCCGGCCCTATATAGTTGGCACTTGGACGAATAATCTTCCCATCCTGTCTCTGTTCTATGATATGGGCACTCCATCCGGTCACTCTTGAAATGACAAATAACGGGGTAAACATCAGGGTAGGAACTCCCATCAGATGGTAGGAAACAGCGGAGAACCAGTCCAGGTTCGGGAACATTTTCTTCTCTTCCCACATGATCGTTTCCAGTCTTTCAGCAATAGTATACAGCAGCATATCTCCTGCTTCTTCGGAAAGCTCTTTAGCCACCTTTTTGATGACTACGTTTCTCGGATCTGAAATGGTATACACCGGATGCCCGAATCCAATAATCACTTCTTTATTTGCAATACGCTGGCGGATATCGCTTTCAGCTTCATCCGGCGAATTATAACGGCTTTGGATTTCAAAAGCAACTTCATTAGCACCTCCGTGTTTTGGTCCTCTTAAGGCGCCAATGGCTCCGGTAATTGCAGAGTAAATATCAGATCCTGTTCCGGCAATCACACGGCTGGTAAATGTTGAAGCATTGAATTCATGTTCTGCATAGAGGTTTAATGAGATTTCCATTGCTTTTACCCAGGAATTCGCAGGTTTTTTCCCGTGTAACAGATGAAGGAAATGCCCTCCAATCGTATCATCATCGGTTTCTACATCAATTTCTTTTCCATTATGGGTATAGTGATACCAATATAACAGGCCTGAGCTGAAAGACGCCAGTAATTTATCTGCTATATCCCTTGCCCCTGCCATATTATGATCATCTTTTTCCGGCTGAATACTTCCGATAGCAGAAACCATAGAACGCATGACATCCATTGGATGAGCGGCTGCAGGAATACTCTTAAGAATATTTCTCACAGAATGAGGCAGGCCTCTCAAAGATTTCAGCTTTGCTTTATAGTTTTTCAATTGTGCTCCGGTAGGCAGCTGGCCATAGATTAAAAGGTAAGCTACTTCTTCAAACTGTGCTTTCTCTGCCAGATCCAGAATATCATATCCTCTGTAATGGAGATCGTTTCCACTTTTTCCAACACTGCAAAGAGCAGTATTACCTGCTGCTACCCCTGAAAGCGCAACGCTTTTTTTAGGTTTAAATGTAGGTTCACTGTTAGTTGACATTATCAATTATTTTGTTTAAAAAGGTTGTCTAATTTTTGTTCGTAGTCATAGTATCCAATGCTTTGATAGAGTTCTTCCCTGGTTTGCATGGTATCTAATACATTGGCCTGCGTTCCGTCTTTACGGATGTGTTCAAATACATTTTGAGCCGCTTTATTGGCAGCACGGAAAGCAGAAAGCGGATAAAGAATCAGTCCCACACCTGCATTTTTTAATTCTTCTACCGTGTACATACTGATCATCCCGAATTCGGTAATATTAGCCAGCACCGGAATTCCTGCAGCTTCAACAAATTTGTGGTAAAGGCTTAAATCAGGAACGGCTTCTGCAAAAATGAAATCTGCACCTGCTTCTTTGTAAGCGACCGCTCTTTCCAATGTTTTTTCCAATCCTTCATTAGCAAACGCATCGGTGCGGGCTCCAATTACAAAATTTTCATCGGTACGGGCATCTGCAGCCGCTTTCAATCGGTCTGTCATTTCTTCTTTGGTTACCACTTCTTTTCCCGGGCGGTGTCCACAGCGCTTTGCACCTACCTGATCTTCAATATGCAGAGCCGCAGCTCCGGCTTTAATCAGTGATTTTACAGTTCTTGCCACATTGAATGCTGAAGGGCCAAATCCGGTATCAACATCTACCATGAGTGGGACATCGCAAACATTCGTGATACGCTGAACGTCAATCAATACATCTTCCAGCGTGGTAATCCCTAAATCCGGAATCCCCAGAGAGCCCGCAGCAACTCCGCCGCCTGAAAGATAAATTGCATTGAAACCTGCCTGCTGTGCTAACAGTGCATGATTGGCATTGATGGTGCCAACAATCTGAAGGGGACTTTCTTTTCGCATGGCCTCCCGGAATTTCATGCCGGGAGACTTCAAACTTTCACTTGTAGTCATTATAATATTTTATTGTTTAGTTGAAATTTGTTTACAGAAAACCATGAACAGGCATCAGAATAGCCACCGCTATTCAATGATGGGGTAAAAAGGAAATCAAAAAGAAACTGATTGGTTTTAACCGATTTTTGCAATCCTGAATTATACACCATTACCTCCCTGCAAACCTGTTTATTTCCAAGTCTGCTGCTCCTGCATGAATAATCGACATCTAATGGGTACATTTTTTTTACTTTTTATATTGATTAAATCCTCATAAAAAGTTCCGGTAAGCTTCACAATGCCTGTGAGAAAGAAAAGTATGGAAAAGGAAAATACGATGAATACACGATAATGAAAGAGTATGCTACTCTACTACTTATCTGCATCAAAAAATAACATGAGCTGACAAAAAATATTGATCCCACTGTTATCCATATCGTATCATACCTGACTATAAGCTTCAGACCGCGAAAGCATCGTCAATTCGAAATAGGCAGGTCTCCTGACTTGTAACAGTTTTTATCGTCCTTCCCATATAACGAGGTATACAGTGGACCTTTATTTGATAAAAACCTTGATGTTACTTACAGTTGCGCGACAGTTCGTGATTTGCACACGATTCCCTTTTAATACACAGCTAAGTGTAACCAGTTTCGGTTGATAAAGAAGATGTTAAGAACTCCTTGGTGGTAAATATAGGTATTTTATAAAAACATGAAAGATATTTTATGCAAACAATAATTATTTAACCATAACCCATTGATTATGTTATTATTAAAAACACATTTTTCACCCAGCAGACATTGTAATTTAGATTATTCTGCTCATTTTTTGTTACAAAATCCTTAAGATATGTCGTTAAAAAATCAAACAAGTTCAAAGAAACCATCTACTTGTTATTGTTTTTCATTCTGGAATTAAAGCGTTTTTTTAAACTATTTTTTTAGCGATAATGGATGCCCATTTTCTGGCTTCAAATGATCTTTTTTATATCATTTTCAGTCAAAAATTTAATCTTTATTCTTCAATCCATTTTCTGAAAGCAGATGTGTTACTCTGGCTTGTTATAAGGTGGGCTTGCTTTCCTTTTATCCGGATAGACAGTGTATTTTTGTTGTAACGCTCTATCCTTTCAATATGTATTTTCTGAACGACTTCACTTCGGTTAATTCTGAAAAAATCCGAAGGACTAAGCTGGTTTTCAATTTCTTTTAGCGTAGATTCACTAAGCAAATGTTTTTTTCCTGCAGCATCAAAAGCAAAGACAATTCCCTCTTCTGCTTCAAAGAAAGTGATATCCTCAGTATTTAGAAAATAAATTCCCTGGTGTGAGGAAATCGTAAATCTTTTTTTATATTTTTTCTCTATCTGACTGCTATTGAGCATTTGCTGAAGCTTTATCAGGACATCATTTTGTTCTGATGCGGAGGTTTTCAATACAAGAAATTTATCCCATGCTTTTTGGAAACGTTGCAGTGAAAATGGCTTTAAAAGATATTCTATACCGTTGCTTTCAAAGGCATTCATCCAATACTGATCATAAGCTGTAGTGAAAATTACCGGGCTGGAAATACTTACCTGATTGTATATTTCAAAGGCATTTCCATCCAATAGCTCTATATCAGAAAAGATCAAATCTACTCTTGATTTTTTTAAAAAAGTAACGGCTTCTTCTACGGTAGCAATCTCCGCAAGGATCTCAACCGGTTCTTTTAATTCGCTGATAAAACGTTTTAACTTGTTTCTGGCGGGAATTTCGTCTTCGATAATTATAACTTTTATCATTTTTTTATACTGGAATTATAGGAAGTGTTACTGCAAATCCGGTTTCTGTTTTAAAAATTTCCACCTGTCGGTCGGTTAATAACGCATATTGTTCTTTAAGATTATTCAACGCTCTTCCTGAAGTTTTTTTACTGTTACGCTTGGGTATGCTATTATTTGAAACGGTTATTGCCTGATCCAGATTTATTGTGACCAAAACCGGATTTGTAAGGCTTCCAAGATTATGCTGTACTGCATTTTCCAGCAGCAGCTGTAATGAAAGCGGAATAATCTTTCCTTGTGATTTTATATGATTTATTTGTAATGAGTAGGCTTTTCCGTATTTGTATTGTATCAGATTAAAATATTTCTCTGCAAAAGCAAGCTCTTCTTCCACTGCTACTAATTTTTTATCGGAAACCTCTAAAACATAGCGGTATATCTCTGCGAATTCATTGAGAAAGTCTGAAGCGGCTCGTTTATCTTCTTCTATAAGCTGATCCAGAATATTGAGATTATTGAACAAAAAATGAGGATTAAGCTGGGCTTTCAGCTGATTGATCTTACTTTCAGACAATGCATGATCATAAAGAGCCAGCTGTTTCTGATAATCTGTATTCTTCTTGTAGTAACGGTATGCCAGAAAAAAACTTCCATAAATAAAACCCCCGATCAAATCTGAAAAAGTAGAAAGAATAACAACTTCCTGATTAAAATTCTTTTCAATCTTCCCAAAAGCAAAGGCAATCAAAAAACCTATTATCTTCATCACCAGAAGGTACGTCAACAGTGACGAACTGAATATTTTAAGGATCTCAGCAATACTGAATGTTGACGACTTCTGCCAGTTCTTGATGAAAAAATCAATCACAAAAAACAGGATACACGCGCTAATGAGCGTTACAACTGCGGCTTCCGGAGTGAAAATATACCAGTCTAAGGTTCTCCTTATCCCTATCCGGGTATGAATAGACTGTACATAAGCGAACAAAAGGATAAACAGAAGAAAGTATCTGTTTTGGCTGATCTGTTTTACAATAGCTTTCATTGGCTATGGGTGGTCATTTTTCTGCAAAAATAGCCCTATATTTTTACAGGGCTGTTTCTTTGTACTATTATTTTTTCTTTTCAGGAAATGATGCGGTAACGTTTCCTTCATCGTCTAAGAAGTCCAGTTTTGCTTCATTATTTTTATCTACACAGAATCTGGCCCGTGGCTGGCCTTTACTGTCGAATAAGAATAAGCCGTTATGTTCATCTTTGGTTTTCCCGAGCATCATTCTCGGTGCTCCTCCAATCAGTCCCTGCTGTTCATACTCTTTGTATTTTTTCTGAGCAGCTTCCGGATCTTTTATCTGGCTCAGTTCTGAAAGTATCTCTCCGGTTTTGATTTGTGATTCTCTTGTTGGACGGTCATTGAAGTAAAGCCCGCTTGCCACTACTCTTTTATCTCCTTTCTTATAATCCTGAGTCAAAAGCTGCATTACCTGATCACCGTCATACTGATCATAGGTAAGGGATAATCCCGAGCTGTGCCCGTTTTTATTTTTCTGCCCGTCATAAATAAAACCTCCGCATTCTATTCCGTCTTCATTGAAGAAAAGCATTCCTGAGCGTTTTTTTCTTGTTTTATTGGTAGGACTGCCGTTTATTTTATCTTCCCCATTGGGAAATTTTCCTGCGTTGGTAATGATCATCTTTACGGTACCATCTTTTTCAACGATATTGATTCTTTCCACATCAATCTCTGTAAATTTCTCATGCCCGCCTGTTTTGAAGGCTGAAGCGGCTAAAAATACAATTCCAATGACTGCTGTAAAAGCAAATGTTCTTAAAAAAATCAATTCTCTGTTCATAGTTGATAATGTTAATTGTTTCTGTTTTGATAAGCCAAAGCTATTCTATCTGCTTCTGCGGTTCAATCAGAAAACAATGAACTCAGGAAATAAAGAAATGAATGGAGGATTTTTACGAATGAATGACACGGTTCATTTTTAAGCGGCTGCACTTTATTCAATACAATGAGAAAATCCGCCAAAAAAGTGACGGATTTTATAGTATTTGAAGACTGTTGAAATTAATTGGCTGCCGGATCAATAAGTTCTGTGGTAAGTCCTAAAGATTTCAGCAGATTTTTATGATCAAAAAACAAGGTTGCATAACGTTTTCCTTTCTTAAAAGTCAGTTTTGAACCTCCCGGAAATTCACTGCCTGCACCGAGTTTCTGCGTTTTAGCATTGTATTTACTGAATTTGGTTTTGCTGTCCTGCAGTGTGCTTTTATTGATAATGAGACCAAATGGAAGTCCTTCTACCACTACTGGCTTATTGTCTGAGGTGACAAAAAACATTTCATTAACAGCATTATCTTTGCCCAGACTGCAATACAGTTCCAATCCTGTCTTCATAGGCCATTTCGCATATTTTTCCTCATTGGCATCTTCATAAAATACAGTTTTTATGTTCAGTGCTTTTGATATTTTATCGGGAGTCTGCGGAAAAATAAATTCTGCATTTTTATCTAATAAAGAGTTTAAAGTTGCTGTTTTCTGAGAAAATGCAATGGTACTTACCAGTTGAAAAAAGAGGGTTAAGAGGAAAGGTAAAGATTTCGTCTTCATGAATTGTTTAAAATTTTAATGATTTGATGGTTAAAGATATTAAATTTTTGATTAAAACCATATTTTAAACAATTATCCACGTCATCTTTCCCTCTTTTGTTATTCTCTTTCCTGTAGGTTAAATACTGTGCCTGCAGGATCGGTTATCCAATGCATATTTTCAGGAAGCTCTTCAATTTCGTCACAGGTTTCCACACCGTTTGATCGAAGGTATTCCGCAGCTTCTTCTACATCAGGAACTGTAAGCTGCAACCAGGTTTCGGAATGGGTATAGTTATCTACACAGTCCAGCCAGATGACATTATTCCCGAATTTTACCTCATGGGTTCTGGAAACCGTTGGATTATTAATCGGTTTTTCTTCAACATTCAGTTTCAGGATGTCTCTGTAAAAGACTACCGTTTTTTCATATTTACTTTTTGGAATTTTTATGGCAATATTTATTCCTGCTTCAAATTTCGTATCCATATTGTAGGTTTAATAGTTGTAAAAATAATGAAAGCCCTCTATTTACATTTCAACATTGCCTGTCACAATCTCACCAGCACGTTTGTAATTAGCTATAATCACTCCTTTTGATGTTACATGGCTTTCCGTGAGGACAAAAGCAGCCGGAACCGAATTATCATCAAACAGTTTTTTTCCTTCACCAAGAATCAACGGATAGATTTTTAGGCGAAGTTCATCTACAAGGTCATTCTTTAACAGCAGATGAATAAGTTCGCTGCTGCCCCAAATCTGAATATCAGCACCTTCTGATTGCTTAAGCTTTCGGATATCATCCTGATTTTTGAGGAAAAAGGTATTCTTCCAATCTAAATTCTCTATAGTCTGAGAAAGAATATACTTATTCCCTTCGTTGATTCCCGGCCAGACTTCAGCATGCTGAGGCCAGTAGGATGAAAAAATATCGAATGTTTTTCTCCCAAGAAGATAATCGGTTTGTTTCATTTCTTCCTGCATGATTTCACCGAAAAGTTCATCACCATATGATACAGTCCATCCTCCATATTTAAAGTTTCCGGATATATCTTCTTCAGGGCCGCCGGGTGCCTGCATGACACCATCCATTGTAATCATTGATATGACAGTTATTTTTCTCATGATATTCAGTTTTATGAATCATATTGTATCTTATTATTGTAAAAAGCTGTTCAGATAGTTCAGAATTGTTGCTGTCTGCATCATCAGGCTGACATGGCTCTGCCCGGGAACAATAGCCAATTGGGATTTGGGCATAGGTCCCATATCTGCAGACACTCCACCTCCCAATAATCTATAGGTTTTTGACAGCTCAGTTTTATCCAACCCATCATTGTCACCCGCTATAATTAAAACTGGTGCTGAAATTTTAGAGATATTATCATCACCCAGATCGAAGGGTTGTCCGGCAGAAGCAATCATCTGCTCCAGAAACTTTGTCCATTTTGTTTTATCAGGTGCTACGGCATCATAAGCATTATGCATAGGACTGTTCATAAAGAGGTCAGGCTTCATTCCTTTAAATGCATTATTGACTTCAGGCAGCCAGCCGCTATTTTTATAAGTTGCAGAAATAATAACCAGCTTATTCAGCCTTTGCGGGCTCTGTATTGCCAGCTGATAAGCGATTGCCCCGCCAAAGCTATATCCTGCTACATCTGCCTTATCAATTTTCAGATAGTCCATTACCTTTGTCACATCACTCGCCAGATCGGTATGTGATAATTTCCTTTCTGAAAACGGAGTATGCCCGTGTCCCTGTAATTCAACAGCGATTACTTTTCTGTTTTTTGACAGTTCCGGGATCAATTGTCCCCAATTGGTATCAATCGTCATGAAAGCACCATGCAATAATACAATGGGCTTACCTTTACCATAGACTTCATAATAAACCTTGCTGCCGTTAGCAGGTGCATAGCCACTTTCAGAAGGTTTCACTTTTTGTCCGTATACCTGGGATGTGATAACCATAACAGCTAAAATCAGTAGTGACTTCAGGGTTGAGGATTTGAATATACTTTTCATAATATTATCGGATTTGGTCATTGAACTTTTAACCAAAATTAGCAAGTCATTACGAAATCCAACTTGCCACAGGACAAGATTTTATTCAAAAGATGTCAATTCTTTGTGTATTCCCTTAACAAGGCCTATTCAGCTTACTTCACATACATTATATTTTGCTTAATTATAGAAAATACACAGGAAAATATCAAACAATCAGCACATTGAAAATAAATATTTTCATGATAATTCTACGACAGTTGATAAAAATTGATTAATTTCGAATAGAACTAAACCTATATTATTATGAAAAATTTAAAGAAAATCGAAAGACAGGAATTGAAAACAATTAAGGGCGGCATTGACTGCAGAGGCGGACAGCTTTGCTTAATTGGCGGAAAGTGGCAATGTATGCCATATGACGGATGTGGCGGTGGAAATCAGCCTTAAGTTTTAGTTTAATTCAATTACTTGACTATGAAAAATTCTAAAAAAATTTCAAGAGATCAGTTGAAAAATATTAATGGCGGAGCATTGAGTTGTTCTGAAGCATGCTGCCCACCTCCGGGAATAAAGAGATGTCCCTGGGTGATCTGTATAGCACCCTGTGAGATATTAAGTTAAAACGCTGATCTCCAAAATAAAACCTGCAGTTCCCATGAGCTGCAGGTTTTTATTTTAAGTTTACTTTTTCATTCAAAAAAGTCTCCCACAATCAGACCGGGAGACTTAAAAATTAAAATCAGATTGTTCAAACTTATGAAATATCTTTACTGTTCAACGATCGTAAGTGCATTGTAAGCCCCGTTTCCTGATACATCAAACTGGCTGGTTGTACCATCAAATGCTACTGTAATCCAGGTAAAAGGTCTTAGTTTGCTGCCTTTATTCAGGTAAACACTTACTGTACAGGCTGAACCTACCGGTACTGCGTTGGGACTTGCTCCGGTGTCAGAAGCATATCCATTATTTGTTTTTATTCTTTGTGTAATTGTGCCGGCAGGATTTCTCACTTCCCAGATTGCTTCAGTTTGATTATTAGCACCGGTATTTACCTGGCTTGATTGTAATGCAAAAGTAAAAGTTGCAAAATAAACTCCATCACGTGGTGCTGTAAATTCACCTGTAGCCGGGTCAAAATTTGAGGTTGGAACCCCTGAATCAGAGTCTAATTTTTCAGTCCAGTTCGTTAAGTAAGAGGATCTTCTTTGAACTATACCAGATTTAGTTCCTATTTCTGAAGGGGTTGCACTTTCAAATACATAGGTATCCTGAGTAGTTTTACTTGCCATTACTATAATACGCGGTTTCCCTTTAGGATAAAAACTGACCCAATTTGAACCATCGGAAAATTCTAAATATCCTTTTACCCCAATGGCAGGACTTGCAACATAACGCAATGCGCCAGCACCAGCCTGGGCAGCTGTTTTCGCTGTATTTCCAATAGCCACAGAACTATTGGTTCCACCACGTAGATCAAGAGCTACCTTGGGATTGGCAACCATAGTCCCTATTCTTCCTGAACTATTAATTATAATATTACCTGCATCCGTTTTAACCTCAAGTGGATTTGACGGATTTGGTACTCCTATTCCGATTTGAGCATTTATATAGGTTACACTCAGTGACAAAGCAATAACAGCACTGATCACTTTTTTTATTTTATTTTTTTGTCCCATTATTACGTGTTTACAATTCACTGATACTTAAATTATTTAATTTACTGTCATTCAGGGTATTTCGGGCACTGCCTATATTATGTCTTATGCTGAATTTTATAGTATCATCTTTTTTAAGGTTGAAAATAGCATTGCAATTACCACTTATATAATTACTTACTGCACCAGCCTGAAAAGCAGGATAAGAATTTATAGTTTTAAATACAGGAATATTATCTGTACTTTGGCTACTTTCTATTGCAGTTTCTATAAATGTATTTTTAGGGATATTTCCATTAGCCAGGGTAATATTGAAAGAAACCAGATAGAACCCATCACGGGGAGCTTTAAAAACTCCTGTGGAAGGATCAAAATCTCCACCGGCACCGGCTCCTAAATCAACGGTCTCTGTCCAGCCTGTAATAACTGTCGAAGCTGCACTTGGAATACTTTGTGCAGAACCTTTACTGGCATTTACCAATGCTTTTGTTGGAGCGGTAAGTGGTAATGCGATCCATTGTTCACCGTCAGAATATTCTAAAAATCCACCATTATTGTAACGTATTGCTCCTCCTCCAGCTGCAGAAGGGCTCTGTGTATTATTACCTAAGCCAATAATTCCCTGGTCAGACGAAGACCTTAAATCAACTTTAGTAACCGGATTTAAAAGTCCAATACCAACCTGGCCTCCTGATGTGATAACAACATCATTAGATATTTTTGTTGCATCAGGTGCTGAGCCATTGTCTTTTCCGGCATCTATATGTAAAGTCTGTGCAGGTGTAGGAGTAAAAAACCCTATTTGTGCCTTTGTTTTAACTGCAGAAAAAAATAAAATACAAGCAAATAGTTTATAAGGTATATTGATCTTCTTTTTCATAATCTCTATCTTAATGTTCTATTATCGTTAAATTGTTAAATCCATCATCGGGATTTGCAGGATTTGAAGAATCAGTAGTAACTCTAAGCGGAATTGAACCTGAAGTAAGATTTTGATATAGTCTTACACTTACTTTAGTCCCTGCCGTAAGAGTAAGGGTAACGGTACTAGATCCTCCCGCCTGTGTTGAACGTGTAGCATTCGCGTCATCAGCTGTACCTGTCATAGACTGGCCGAACGTTTTATATACACTGGCAAGAACAGTGCCTGTAGTAGGATTATAAAATTGAGACTCAACTCTGGAACCATCACTAATAACAGCCCCGTTAAAATTGAATGTTAATAAAAAAGTATATGTTCCATTTCGGGGAGCTGTAAACTCACCAGAGCTTGGGTCAAAGCTATTGCTCATGTCACGCACCTCGTTCCAATTTATAATGGTAATTGCGGTAGCAGACGGTATAGACTGACTTGCAATTTTACGAACGACGATCACAGCCTTTTGAGGAGCAATATAAGCTTTGTGCCATACTGCGCCATCAGACACTTCGATTTTAGCACCCACTGGTACACTGTTTACATCATATCGTGTAGCACCTGCACCCGCTGTTACCGCAGACATCGTTGTTGTTCCTAAACCAAGAGCATTTTCATTTCCTGCTGACCTAATATCTAACTGAACCTGAGGATTAAGAACTCCTGCACCAATGAATCCTGTTGTTTTATTCACAATAACATCGTTAGAAACCTGTGTTACCGTTGGTGTTCCTGAAGCGGAATTATCCTTAGCTCCATCTACATGTAAAATCCCCTGTGGATTATTTGTACCTATTCCTACCTGCGCGTTCAAGGTGCTGATAAGGAAGCAACAAGGTACAATAAGTGTTTTATGTATTTTTTTTCTCATATTCTCATTTAAAAATTTGAGGTAATAAAGGTTGTGAATCCTCACTATTACATGATGAGATTAATCAGCCTTTCATAAATCATTTTAATAATTCATAAACCTGATTCCAAAATGAAAATAAAATCTTCAACAAATTGCAGCAGCCTATCAATAAAAAGTGTGCCTGAGGGATGTCAAATGTGTTTTTAGAATCTTGTTTTCATTGATGTAAACATCAGGTCAATAATAATTTTTGCAAAATTGTTGATTTTTCATCATCAAGCAAAACATAACCTATCGATAGATTTCGATGTATTGATAGATTTTTTATGAGTTCAAGATCCTTAAAAGATTTCAGGAAACATACCATTCGGGCACATAGTGGCAAAAAAAAATCACTGCGGATGGCAGTGATTTCTGAAGATATTTTGATAAACCTTATTGGCCTTCAATTCTATCATTATTATCAATTCTTTTTGAATTTTTACGCTTCCCTATTTTATAGGTTAAAGTAATGCTCACTCTTCTAAAATCATTGTATCTATAATAAGATTGCTTATCAGCATTAGAAAAATAAGTAGTTCTTTTCTCTCCCTGTTGTTTAAAAATATCGGAAGCTGCAATACTTAAAGTAAGTAAATCCTTAACTAAATTAGTTTTGAAGCTGGCACTAAAACTTGCGTTTGTTCTATTTTCATTATTTACAGCTGTATACGGTAACGAAATAAAATAGCTGAACGATAGAAATGTGCTTTTATCCTTTTTTAAATAAAAATTTGAATCAGCATATAATACATTTACAAACCCGTTTTTTGATTGAAAATCACTTGAAAAATGCCTGCGGGAGTAGAGAATTTTTCCGGACGAATATTTCAGTCAATCAGGCAATAAAAACTTTAAAAGATAATTAGATACATTGATGAAAATAAAGCAATCGTTATCTTAGATTTCTATACATATCAGCAGTCTGATTAAAAAAGATTACAATGATACACTACAAGAACAATGGATAAGAGAATATTGAACACCTAATATATTCTAACGTTTTTTTGCTGAAGGAACATTGAAAGCCAGAAAACATTTTAATCTCTCACCCTAAGACAATCAACTGAAAAATCAACTCGCAAAACAAAAAAAAGAGACGTTTAAAAATAAACGTCTCTCTTAGCGGAGAGTGAGGGAGTCCTGACGAACTCCTAATACCCCTTTTGAGTTTTCTAAGCAACATTAAACAACTGATTTACATACATCTTAATACAGTAAAACCCCAAATCTTCTTTCATTAATATAACAGAATTATTACATATATACTCATATTGACGTGCTTCTTAAAGAATAATTGTGATTATCCTTCAAATTGTGATACGTCTCAACTTTTCCTTCTCATACGAGGTTATACCATTATTGTGACTATCCTTCAATGTGATATGTCCCAACGCACTGGGATGATATTTCTATGAATAAAATGTTGTGACTACCCTTCAAACTGTGATATGCCCCAACACGCGGTCGTAAATATCCTTCTTCAATTCGGTTGTGAATGCCTTTCAAACTATGATACATCCCAACATATTTGAAAAAACACGTTGTGAATACCTTCAAACTGTGATATGTCCCAGCGTTGATATGATTTAATTGTTGTTGAATTAAGTTGTAAGTACAGGATATACCTTATATCATCACCTTCTTAAATTCCTTAATAGCATACTTTGTAAAATTCAGATAAACTAATGCTGTAGAAGTTTTTACGGATAAAATTATGCGATATCAGGATTATTTATAATCGAACCTATCTTCGTCTGGATACCAATAAGTGTCTAAAGCTGTAGACATAGTACCATTTTCATAGGCTTTTAGTTGTCTGTCTAATATCCCCGTAGTACCAAAGACAACTACTCTTCTTGTTTTTTTTTCTACTAAAAAGGGACCTGCTCCGACTAAAGATTTATTATCATTTCCTGTTAAAATGGCTTCTTTAGAATTAAAAAAATAAATGTTTCCATATGGTTTTTTAATAATGTCATCATATAGCATTGGTTCTATGCTTTCATCTACTATTCTTCGTATGAATTTTTTTGCTATTATAAGCATTTCTTGATCTGTTAACATAAAATTATTTTTTTAACTATTATTTTTTTACCTTAGTATATTGAAATTCTAAATAACCTCTTTGAAGGAAATTACGGGCCTTATCATTATTCGCATATATTACATATTCACCAGTTTGACCATCAAACAAATGCAATTCTCCACCTTTTTTCATCCCTACAAAATAATGTCCTATTGTGGAATCTTCAGAAGTTCCTTTTATGTGATATTTATCTTTAACACCATAAATTACAACAATATCTCCTTCTGTCATTAATTGCTTCATTCTTGGAATTGTTGTAGGTTGAAAACTGCCACCACCACATTTTACAGCAACTAATTCTTTTCCTTGCATAAGTGACGATTCAGCTCTTCGTAACTTCCCTGTCCTCAAAAAATCAACCATGACTTCTGCAGTATTACCACAATTCAACGTACCTATTTGTTTTATAGAATCACCAACCGATTTATGATTAAAATAAGGCATTGCCTCTGGCATTTTCTCAAAAGGCTTTGCAATTATCTTATTGGCAAACTGTTGTAATCCTTCTTCAAAAGCCTTTACCTTTGTAGTGTCTGTTGTTGCTACTATCGATTCACCAAATGCTCCTCCCTCATGTCTTACTTCCTCTAAAAACCCACTCAAGCGCTTTTGGTTCTTTTTCAGCCTTCGGTAAAATTCTAAAACCTTTTTATTTAGGGGTACCCTGTATCAGCTTTTCCCCTTTATATACCAAAGCATACTCCTGTTACTGCTTATTGATCCTATGGCATCAGGATTAAGACCTCCTTTCTTTCCAATACTCTCCATAATAGCAGCTGCATCAAGCTCCATAAAAAAGGCCCCATTTTGTATCAGAGCATCACATTCCGATGTTTTTGAAATGAACCCTGCGCTGGGAATTACCCATTCTGTAAAATTAAATAAACTAACCGTTCAAAAGTTGAACGGTTAGTAAGCATTTAAATATTTCTATTATATAAATTATAATGACCAAAAATCATTATAAATTTGGCATCGGACTTTGCTTTGCCCCTTGACTTATTAATCGCGTTTTCATATCTCGGAAATACTTTATGTCTCCAAAAGTTCCGTCTGAAAATTCTTCTTTATAATCTCCATTTCTCAATGTATCATGTAGGAACATTGGAAATACCTTATCTAAGCTTTGTTTACTTTTAGAAGAAACTCCTTGATCATTTTTATACAAACTAATACTATCTATACCAATCCAATTATATAAAAAACGAATGTCTTCAAAATAGGGTCCGTCATCTATATATAATCGGTAGTTTGTAGGACGGTCAACTTTTCGAATAATATACATCCAATCATCCAGATTAAAATCTTTCCATAATTCGGGAATAATCGTAAAAAGACTTCTTATCTGTATATCTAAAATCTTTTGTATCAAGCAGTTTAACAATTAAGTCTTTTGAATTATAAGTTAATAATTCATTTTTTAAAGCCTTATAAGAATCCCAACCACTTTGTTTTATTCCATGATGTAATTTTTGTATAATCTGTTCCATTATTTTATATTTTGTATGTATATTATTTAAACAAAATACGGCAACTAATTGCTGCCGTTATATAATTATTCTTTTTTAATTTAATCTAATCCATCATAAAAATCACTGTTACTATTCCTTTTTACAATACCATTTTCTCTTTTTTCAAAGATATAATCTCCATTAAAAATTAAATAGTAGTCTTCTTTAGGATAAATTTCATCAGTGATTTTATGAACCATTTGTAATACAGATTTTCTTAATAATATTGAACCTGCATGTTTTTTTATAACATCAAATGAAACATAAGAAGCCCCTGCAAATTCCAAATCAATAAACTCACCATCAAAATCTCCGTTCACACAACCGAAAGTAGAATCATAGAGTTTAGATATTAAGAAAAGTGAATTATCGTGTGCTTTAATAAGGTCTGTTAATTCCTGTTTTTGTTCTAATTTTCTTTTAAATTGTATATTATATGTTAGTCCCATTTTACTTTGTTATTTTTAAATGATTAATTTTATCGTCTTTTGTTATATAGATGATCTCTTCCAGATCTTCAATAGTCCAATCTGAAAACTGATTTTGAAGTTTATTTATGTCTCCTTCCCAAATTTTAAGATTTAATATAATTCTTTTTGTTTGCTCTTCTTTAATTTTTTTCTCTATGGAGGACCAAATATTCCTCACATTTGTATTTTTATAAGGTGAATAACAATCAAAAATTTCCCCTTCAATTTTATAATCAGGATTTTTTACTCCCGAAATAAATGGATTTTGTTCTATATCAAATCCATTCTTTGCTAAAATTTCTGCGGCTTCATTTTCTAACTCCAATGATATTCTTGTTGCATCATCTGATATCTTAGGTATTTTGGTAATAATTCCTGTAGGTTTAGCAAAAATATTTTTAGGGTTACTTGGTTTTGTACGATTTTTCAAAACAACTAATTCCTCCAATATTTCACCAACTCTCTCCGAACTATAGCTTACCTTTCTTATTTCTTGCAAAACTTTCTGATACGCTTTATCATAACGACTTCCCTGGGCTATAATCTCACCTTTATACACCAACGCAAACTTTCTGTTACTGCTTATTGATCCTATAGCATCTGGATTAATACCTCCTTTTTTTCCGATATTCTCCATAATAACAGCTGCATCAAGTTCCATAAAAAAAGCCCCATTTTGTATCAGAGCATCACATTCCGATGTTTTTGAAATGAACCCTGCGCTTGGGATTACCCATTCTGTAGGACTAAACATACGAAGATCTTTCCTTTGATAAACTCCGCTGTTCAAAACTAAAAAATAAAAAACTTTATTCTTAGACAAGTAGGTAGAGAATAATAAAAGATGGTCGTCTACACGAGTTGTGAGACGACCATTTATTTACATATTTTCTATTTCCGCTAATCTGATAAAATAATCTTCCGTAAAATATTTGTTTAATTTAAAAATAATATCTTCATAATAAATCTTAAAAAACCTGAAGAGTTCATCATTACTATATGGTGACTCTAAAAGTTTTTTATAATCATATTCAGGATGTTGTATCACCCATTCAAGAATTTCTTTATTTCTTAAAACAATATCAACTTTTAAAGTTGATAAATCTATATCTGCTGTTGTAAATCTATACATATCCTTATGGGTGTAAATCTGTTTTATTTTTTGGAAGCATAGAACACTATGCAGAACATCCCCTAATAATATCTTATTCATAATTGTAACTTTAAAATTCTGATGTAAACTTAATGCCTTCTTCATTAATATAACCACTAACAAAGTAATACCTACTACTTAATTCTTTTAATATATTTTTTTTAACAAAGTCCAAAGAAGGTTTATAATGGCCACTTGCATTGTTTATCTCTATAATCACTCCTTTCTTTATAATTATCTCTCCTGCAGCTGCAACGGGATTGCCTGCTAAAAAAGACGAATGATGAAATTCTCCAACTTTTCTATTTTTTGATAGGTACAATTTACCATCTTCCGCCATTACAAAAATAGCATAATCAGTAATATCAGATGTACCATCTTCTAGAATTGATATACTTCCAGAAGTATCAATTAAATTTCCTTCTGAATTAACTATTTTATCATGTTGAACAAATATTTCATAAGTTTCTCGTTCCTTCTCATTAAGATATTTTACACCTTTTTCAAACTCTTTTTTAGAACCTATGGTATACATATTCTCTAAACTTGTTGTAGAATACTTTGCTCCAGAAGCTGGCTCTTTAGGAAAATATTTCCATGTATCATCAAGAGCTTCTTCAAGCACATTTACAAGCTTCTCTTCACTATAGCTAGCCTGTTTGACCTTCTGCATAAGTTCGGCATAGGGTTTAATATATTTATTCCCTTTTGCCACAGGCAATCCTCTATATATGAGCATATACTCCTGTTTGCTCGCTTTACCTGTCTCATTAACAATTTCTATAAAAGCTGCACCTATATTTTCTAGTCTGATTCCAGAAATATTATCAAAAAAACCGCCACTTGGAATTACCCATTCTGATGTTTGCAAAAATTTTAATTGACTACGTTCAAAACGTCCAGAATTTATATCTAAAAATACGGAAATTGCACTTGCACGCAACCCTTCTCTTACTTTTTCTGCTGTCTGGGGTAATTTAAGTAAGCTTAGACAGCTTCTGTAAAAGGCTGTTACAATTTGTGCCACACCAACGACAAGCTGCGGTACAGCTACAGCAGATCCCAATACATTATAAATAAGATCCCATTGCCGCAGAAACTCATCTCCTCCTGGAAGCTTGGCAATTTCCGCCCGGAATGCCTGTATGGTAAGATCCGGTAATGCCAAACTAAGATCTGCAGCTGCAGCTAATAACAGGTACGGGTTTCCGGATAAAGCCAATGTTCCGATTCCAAAAACGACTCCTACCATATCAGCCACAATCCGGATGGTTTCATTAATATCTTCCCATTTTTCTGCATCAGCCAATGCCTTTACATAAATAGCCGGGACCATCATTACAACAGAATTCTGCTGTTGATCTTCTCCATTGATTTCTGATGTCTGTTGTTTTATAAAGTAAACCATGTCGAGAGGATAAAACTCGGCTCCTTTATCCAGATCTTCTGTCACCTGCTCGGTTGCATTAGGATCTCCTTCTTTGGGTACAATGAAAATTCTCTTTGTTACTTCTTTCTGCTGCTGAAGAAAAAAAATTTTTTCATCTGATTTTCCAAACCCCAATAGATCTCCCGCCAGCCCAAAGACTTCAGTATTTACTTTATATTCATTTCCTATTTTGAAAGTAGGGGCCCCTACCTTCGGACGGTTATAAGAAAACAGGCAATACTCCATCAGAATAGTGGCAAAAATGATACGGTTGGATTTCATTTCTCCATTGAACTCGCTTACCCCGTCCAGGTTGAAATAAATCCTGTTACAGAGTTCAGGACTTTTCCTGAACTTATTCAGTAAAAAAATATGATCAGGAAATGCTTTTAATACATTAATCAGAGCTGAACTTCCATCCTTCCATCCACTAAAAATTCCAGTATCATCAAGCTTTGTTAAGGCAAGCAGATGCCCGAATAACGTTTCATTCTCAAGAGCCATTCCCCGAAGAACAAACTCAGGAGTATTGGTATAAAGGAATTTAAGCTCCTCTGCACTCTTTGCTTTTAAAAAACCTGATTTAAAGATTTCTGTGAAGTAGTTTTTGTATTCAGAATAATTTTCAAAATCATCAAATCCTACATGCATCACTAATCTCCTGAATTCCTCATAGGAAAAGGTTTCCAGTACGATAGCTTTCTTTCTCCTAAGTTCTTGCTGGTCGGCATCTCTGTGATAAAAATAAATAAGCTGGCAGGAAATCTCCTCTTGTGCTGCATTAATTACAAATTTGATTTCACACTCTGTTTGTACCAGATTCACAAGCTCTTTATTCTTATTGAGATATGTTTTTAAGTATATGATGTTCTCTTTATCATCCTTAATGTATTTTTCTTCGGCAATTCCATCATAATCATTGATGTTATAATCCAGAATAAACCGCTGATTAAACTGATTACTGTATTTTAATTTATTACATAACAGCTGTTTTCTTATATAATCATCAGTACGCCATTCTTTACTGATGGTTTCTCTAAGTTCAAGTGTTTCCATAATCTTTCCTTTTTTTGAAAAAGGCAGGGCTTTATGGCCCTGCCAGTAGAATAGTTATTGAATTCATCTCAATAACATGTTGTATTTAAGACAGTTTATTGAGTTCATTACTTTTCATCTCAATAAATTCCTGCAAATAACTTTTCAGAAGATCCAGAAAACCTATTTTATTGTTCTTAACAAGCCAAAGCATGTAATGATGGGTATTCACCTTAACAATAGAGGTTTTAGGATATCCATCCTCATCCAAAACAGGATTCTGAGTTTCTTCATCTACTACAGGAACCAGTATTCTGTCGAAATTTTTATCTCTCAGGCTTGACCATTCTTCTTCTCCAATCAGCCATTCCGGAGTCGGAAGGTTGGAAGGTTCTATTTCATGGGTTTCCTTATCTCTTAAAATCTGCTGATAAAAAAGGTAAGTCCTTGGAAGCTCTGTGTCTACCACCATTTTATTGATTCTGATAAACCTGTTAAAAGATGTAAGTAAAGGATGTTCAGAGATCTGGATTTCCCCAAGGTTTAGATTTGTTGTATTAATTTCTTTTAAAAGCTGCTCTACCTGCTGAGGTATTAATAATTTTTCTTTCATTGTTTTAAAATTTTGTTGGTTAAATAACAGTGTTTATAAAGTCATAGATCCTGTTTTATTGAAAGACAGAATTTTTAGGCTCTGCCTTTTTATTGATTTAAACTCAAAGTTTGATAAAGGTTATAGTTTATACAATTCAACGATATTGGCACTTACACCAGTATTTCCCATTGTATTCATATTGTACATTCCGAAAGCAACCGGGCCTGTATAGCCTGTTTTGGTATAGGTAACCGTCTTGTTATTGAAATTGACAATAACGGTCCAGCTTCCCCCACGTCTTATAAATGTTGCATTTAGGGCATAAGTTGGCTCCGCAGTAGTAACCGCTTCGGCTGAATTGTCAGGAAACATTTTACACATAGGATACCAATAAGACTGAACCAGCCTTACATTCGCAACTGTTTGATTTAACAGATCTACTCCATTAGCAGCATTTACCAATCCTACAAAATGGGTCATACTACCATTAGCACTATTAATTATTGCAGTTTTACCAGTAATTTCAACATTCAAGTAAAAATCTTCGTCTGCCCCAATCAGTTGATTCGTCTTTCTGGCTGCGATGAAAGTAGAATCATCGGCTGGTGCTTTTACGTTACTGTCAGAACTGTAGCTTACAGCAGTTCCTGCCTGTGTAATGGCGGGTGATACTGCATTATTGTATATTTTCTGTTCCCAAACAATATTATTCAGTGGGATACGCTGGATCTGGCTTACCACACGAATGGTAAAACTTGTCAGATACCAGGCTACCCCATTCCATAATCTGATTTTATATTCTCCTACCGGAATATTTTTGAAATTGTAGTAGAAGGTCAGATCAATTCCATTGGTATACAACTGAACCTGTGAACCAGGGATGGACGCAACAACAGTAGCCGTATCAGCAGAAATACTGTCCTGAGTACATAACTCGACTTTAAAGCTTGTGGAAGGAAGATTTAAGTTGGCTCCTTTCAGATTAATCCAGAACGGACGATCTGTTTTATCCACCACCGGAGGGGATATAACAGCCACACTCATTGTTCCTGTACTCCAGCCTCCATTCATTTTCGTTTTCCATGCTGATCTTTCAGTTTCTGTCATTTGACCGGGCATTTCCATCAGTAGATTTTTACTGTCTACAATGGCATGTAAGCCGCTGGTATTTTGGACTACAACTTTTTGAAAATTAGCAATATCAGAATTCTTATTGGGCAGCCCGGATAATACATAAGGATTCCCTAAGGTATTGATCGAAAATGAAGCATTAAGGGTATGACTTCTTGCTGCATTGTTGGACAGGTTTGCATTCATCATATTTTTCCCCAAATCACCCGCAGGAAGTTTAGCAACATTCCCATTATCATTCAATCCTATAATTTTAGGATAATCCTGTGCGTTTCCGTCTGTCAATGGAATTTCTAATTTCTTAGCTAATTTCTCTCTTGTATTAAGATTATACTGAGCCTGGCTCGCAATTCCTTCTGCCAAAAGATCAGCATTTGAAATACTGACATGGTTATCAGCTAATTCCAGGGGAATGGTTCCGTCAACAACGGCATGGGTCTTTAAATCACCGTTTTCATCAACGGCATAATCTGTGTAAGATAGGGAACCCGGCGCTGCTACCTGATAAATAGCATTCGTTTCCCTTTCTCCAATGGGAGGTAATTCATTGACACGTATAATTTTTCCTATAATTGGCATTTTTTTTATTTTTAAGATTAATGACTATTTTATTTCCAGTCTCCTGAAATGACTTTTTGTCCTTCCAATGATTCTACTCCAAGGAGATAATCATTAGGTTCAAAGTTGGTTCCACAGACTTCTCCCAGCTCATCATCAAACTTCACTCCCGGTTCACAGTTGCAAGGCAAAGCTTTCTCAACTATTAGCCCAATAGAACCTGCCTGAAGAATGGTAAGGGAAGTAGGAATTTTCTCTCTCCACGGTTCTCCTTCTTTTGTTGCTTTTGGCGAACGTAATTCATCCACAATGGATAAGAATAGAGGGTCATCAATAACAGGAACTTCACCTCCGTTCCAGATTTGTCCTGTAGCAAGGAAATGTCTCACAGCTTCTTCGAATCCTGGTCTTACCGTAACAATAACTCTTGCCATTCCTGACTGCATAAAGGCTCTGAATGTAGGATCATTATCATCAAACTGATATAAATCTGCCCAGGATTTTCTTTCTCCCCAATAATAAGGATAGAAATAATAGCTCATAATTTCCCATTCAAATGCCTGTTCCATAAATTTGATAAATGCAGCATATTGATCCAGTTTTTCATCCACTTTGATGTCTGTATTCTGAAAAGTTTCTACAGAAGCATTATCATTGGTATAATATCTTTTTTTACCAAACGTGAGTAATGCATCAGGGCTTTGATTCAGCATATAGGAGATACAGTTTCTTCTTAAAATGGTATTTTCTATTTTTCTGTAGAATCCCGGATTGGATCCTTTGATCTGAACTCCTACAGCTTTTGCATCTGCCAAAGCCGCTTCATATTTGCTCAATTCTACTTTATAGGCTTCAATAATCTTATTGAATGCTTTCTGCATCCATCCGTTTTTATATTCTTCCTGTAATACACATTTGATATTAACCGTTGCATGGAAATAATGGGCATTGGTTGTAGCAATAGTGATAGGAACTTCCCGAACGAATTTTAGAAATGCATTAGTCGAACTATCTCCTCCTACCAGTAAACTTGCTCCATTTCCCCAACCATTGTAGCCTGGGAAAGAATTACTGCTTTTCACAATATAGGATTCAGTGATATAATGTTCCGGAATAGCAATAAGATCAGATTTTGAAGAGGCTTGTTTTGATTCAGTGGATGAGTAATCAATGGATTTTCCAACATATACCACAGGTTCCAGCTTTTCATCAACTTCAACATTATAATAACCCAGCCAGTATTTTAGCTTTGTGGAATCTGTCAGAGCACTCCAGTCTTTGATCTGCATACCGGCAGATTCTCTTGGATCAATAGGTTTTACCAATTGGTTCTCAGGGTTATTACTTACTTGCATTCCTAATGAATGTAATTTGGCAGGTTCCGGAATCATAAACTCAAACATCATACGCTTTCCATAATTAAAGATCTGGTTCTTTACTACTTTATCTACCCAACGGTAAACTCCCACCACATGATTGCTGCCTTTGGTGTTATCAAAACCATGTTTGTTATTTTCCTCATATTCCTCAAGGATTTTATCAATACGTTCTTCTTTCACTTTGGTGACAATCCTTTCCAGGGCTCTCGCTGTAACATCTTTCGCCTCAGTAACAGCCTGTCTGTTACTTTCCTCTTTGGAACTATGGGTAGCATAGTTAGCTGCAGTATTTAGCATATACTTTGCTCCCACTCCCCATGATGCATTAAATCCTGCCTGTGCTGCAAAATCCTTAGATTCCTGAAGTACTTTGGAAATTTCGCTTTGCATCTCATTCCTTTCCGTAGAAGTAGTGTCTGTCAATTTCTCTTTTTCAGATTCCGTAGATTTAGTGGTTTGGGATTCACTTCTTTTTAATCTTCTTGAAGATTTTTCTCTATACTCCCTTGCCATAATATTTTCGATGTGTGAAACATCTCCTTCTACATAACAGTAGGTACTTTGTTCTACCTTTCGGTAATCCGCAATACCAATATTTTTCATTCCAAAGCCTGATGGGATAAATGGCTGATCATCCTCAGGTGTTGTCGAGGTATCTTTACTTTTCAGACAAACACTTCCTTCACCTGTCAGATTATAGGTTTTTGTTACCGAATCTATTCCTCCTGCGGTATATATGGTCATAGGAATTTTGCAGGTATATACTTTTCCGTCGTCAAGGGTAAGCTCTGCTTCAAGCTGACAGCCATTCTTTATAGCATCTGTAATTTGCAATTGAGGTAAAATTCCATCGCTAAACAGGGATAAGTAATCTCCTCCACCGGCAACTTGTAACTGATTTGAAGTTTGAACTACATTCCCATTATTATCCAATATTTTGAGTGTTCCTGAAGCTGATGAAAATAGTGATGTAGTTTCTTTAGGCGTCATACTTAATAACCATCTGTCCGAATAGTTCTGAAAAGATCTGGTTCTTAACAAAACAGGCAAACAGTTACCGGTTCCTCCATCACCTCCGGTACCTTTATTTTTTACTATAAATGTTCCAGGTCCTTCAAATCTGTACATTCTGTTCGCCGTCCACAATAACTTTGCTTTCATGGTATATGCAAGACCATCATTAAGAATAACTTCACCTTCCAACAGCAAAACTTCATTTGTATCTATAACAGCAACGGGAATTTTTTCAGGAGTATTGAATAAAGAGGTTACGTTAGGTGCATCAAATGTATAAGCTAAGGTTCCACCTGCTAAAAGTTGATCATCATAAGACTTTATAGTGTAACTTCCACTTACAATATGTTTAGGAGCATTGATATCAGTGGTAAGAATCATGGTATGATCCCCCAAGCCCATATTGCCACTCAATGTTCTGGCAAAAAAAGGAATCTCCTGAGTATTGACAGATTGCGTTACAGGAATGACAACACCTCCTACCGTTGTAGAAACCTGTGGATTAAGGTTTGTATTATTTAATATCGTTTGCTGCAGCTGTTGACTGTTTTGTTCAATAGTTTGAAAAAGCTCTGTAAAGGTTGAAACTTTATTTAATGCACCTGCCAAATCAGAAGTACCGAAGATTCGTTGTAAGGACTCGTTATTTCCCTGGCTTAATTGTCGCTGAAGATCTTCTAACTGAATTTCAGGATGAAAATTAAATTGGAAATTGGAAACTTCCGGAACCGGAATATATTTCAAACTTGAGAGCCCTTCACGATTATCTGCTGCTAGGAAAATCTCTTTCTGATATTCCTGTTCTTTGACAAGGGCATCATATCTTGCCTGTTCAGGTCTTACCTGCTCTTGATATTCTTTGTAAGCAGTTTCATAAGCCGCTCCATATTCCTTTTGATAATTTTTTTCAAATTGTTCCAAAGTTCTTTTAAGCTCCTCATTTCCTTTTAAGTTTACTGTGGCTTCTGCAAACTTCAAGGCACTATCGTTAAAAGGAGTACTTTGTATACTGCTTCTCTCTCTTGAAACAGCTGTATTTGAAGAAGCAGACTTTGCGCTAAAAAGTTCCTTAGGAAGGACTACTTTGGCTTTAATAACATCTTCATACTGAGCCTCAGTAGCTCCATCATAATTGGAAAGGATATGATCAAGATGTAAAAATTGCATTAAAGTTTCTTTTGCATAAAAATCCTTTTGGGTAACAACCTGATAAATAAGATTATCCCAAATATTAGAATCGATTTCAACAATAGGTTTCGGAGTCTCTTTGTAAGTCTTAATTTTAGCATCAAATTCCTCTTTGGTTGCTTTTACTTTATTTTTTGCAACCCAAACTGACAATTCATAAAATTGTACACTTTTAGCTTTAAGAGATGCTTCTGTTTCTATTGTTAAACCTGTGATCTTTTCGCAGACGTTTTTTAAAGATTCTCCAGCTTCTACTCTTGGGTCAATTATCCCTTTTTGTCTTAGGTAGTTTCTGAAAATAAATCTTTTCTCCCTGTTCTTTGGATCAGATAATTCCGCGCTTCGCATTGTTGCAAATCTGAATAAAGTTTGTGAGCCATTATTTTGATTAATTGCTTCCATTTTTTAATTTTGTTTTGGTTTTTATAAAGGTTAGGATCTGAATCTCTTTTTAGTAGATTGTCTTCAGGTTTTAGCCTTATTTTTTTAGGTGGTTTCCGGCAAATGATATCCACCATCAGTTTTTAAGTCTGATTTCATTTTCTGTGTTTTTCCTTGAAGCAAAGATCACCCCCAGAAGCGACAGAACTCGTCGTATTAAATTTTATTTAGAAAAAAATGAAAGCTCTGATATATAAAAGCTATAACCTCATCGAAAAAACAATAAAATGAGTTTGCAGATAATACTGCAAACCTATAAATCAATAAGAGTTAGATCCGCGGAATAATTAAATTTTAAATAAAGTACAGCTCTTTTCACGTTGATATTTCATAAACCCTATACTTATGAAATCAGCGTATTTATATGTCAGAGTGAGTACTGATGAACAAATGAGAAAAGGCTATTCTCTTCCTGAGCAGGAGGAAAGGCTGTTGAAATATTGTGAACTGAATCAAAGGAATCTTCAGAGAAGATTTTTCAGCAAAGGACTTTAATCGACCTGAATGGAAAAGGATTATTAAAACTTTAAAAAATAACATAAAAAGACCTGCGGAAAATATACTATTTATTAAGTGGGATCGGTTCAGCCGTAACATTGAATATGCCTATCAAATGCTTGGTATATTAAGAAGTTTAAACACAAAACCATTCGCTATTGACCAACCAATCGATTTTGATGTTCCTGAAAGTATCGTGATGCTTGCTGTCTATCTTTCAATTCCTGAAGCTGAAAACAACAGAAGAGGACGAAATGCTTCGGATGGAATGCGTAGAGCCAGAAAAATGGGAAGATGATAAAAAAATCATGAAACTTAAACAGCCACAAGCGGATTTAATCAAATGGGCTTTTGAACAGTTTGCTACTGGTACCTATTCAATCAGTCAGGTGAGAACGATGACCGTCCAAAAAGGTCTACTGTGCAGTAAGAATAATTTTTGGAAGATACTGCATAATCCTATTTATTGTGGAATAATTACGGTTAAAGCAACTAAAACTGAAGATATTCAATATGTAAAAGGAATTCATAGGCACATCATAGCAGAGAATCTTTTCCGAACAGTCCAATTATTACTCAAAAGTAAACGCAAACAGAATGAGTCAAAACTTCAATCAAAACTTCTATTCCCACTCAGAGGGTTCATAAATTGTCCTTTTTGTAGGCGAAAGTTGACAGGAAGTACATCTCAGGGCAAAATCAAAAAATACGGGTATTATCATTGTAGTACATCTAAATGCAAAGGCAGGTTTAAAGCAGATTTTCTAGAAAAATCATACGAAAGTCTCTTAAAAAAAATCACCCTCCTTCCAAGTGTACATGAACCTTTTTAATCTCATTCTCGAAGATGAAAATATATTCACCGCTAGAAGGCAAGCATTGAATGAAAGAAAGATCGTCCTTACAGAAATTTCTCAAAATAATGAGCTACTGGCAAATGCAAGAAGATACTTATTAGCCGGAAAAATAGATTTTGAAGATTTCAGAGACACTAAAAAAGAGCATAATCAAATTACCCATGGTTTAACGAGAGACTAAAGCATCTTACACAGAAATTGAATATGGATTTTTATAAAGACAATGAAACAGAGTCAAAAGATCGGATTAATATTTTTCAAGTCTATAACATTCAAGACTTCGTTGGCAAAAGACACATTGCAAGTATGTTTACACCTTCTGAAATAAATATTTTCAAAAAGGACTTTGAAAATATAGAAATCAATCCAATCCTAAAAAAAATAATAATGTTTGATGGATTAATCAATAAGAGGGCTGATAAAACTCAAAAAATCATTGAGAAAGATATCAACAGAATCACAAAATATTTTTCTGGACGAATGGTTTCTACTATTCAAGCAATAAAAGTCCTGAAAAATAATGGGATACATACCAATGAAGAGGAAGCAATTGTTATATTAGATTTCTTATACATGCTAGCTAATACCTTAAAAAAAGATGATGATTTTGAGCAACAAGATTGAATGGTTAAAGGAATATTCTAGTAACAAATATTTTTTATATTGAGAAACATTCAAAAAGTCGAACACATTTTACAATCTCTCACCCTAAGACAATCAACTGAAAAATCAACTCGCAAAACAAAAAAAAGAGACGTTTAAAAATAAACGTCTCTCTTAGCGGAGAGTGAGGGATTCGAACCCCCGGACCTGTTACAGTCAACAGTTTTCAAGACTGCCGCAATCGACCACTCTGCCAACTCTCCTTCAACTCCGGTAGTACCGTTGTTTTCAGTGGTGCAAATATAGAAAGTTTTTTATTACTGACAAAATATTTTTTGAATAAAATTCGTATTTCTGCAACTTTGGAGAAAATTCTATTTTTTCATGCCTGTAAAACAAGAATATTAAGAACTCATCACCAGTCATTTACCCTTAAATAGGGAGTATTTCGACTTCTATACTATTTTTAACACTATTTTATCCATAGTAATATTCAGTGGTGACATCTCCGGTAAAAGCAGGATGCATGTCCTGTTTCTGCATATTCAGTTCAAATAATCTTTCGCCATCTTTATTTCCTCCCCTTATTTTTAAGGAATACCATCCGTTTTCTAAAGATAAAGTAATGCTGTTTTCAGCATTAATAGAAGTAATGTCTTTTAAATAACCGATGCCCACAATTTTCACTTCATTATTAGCGGTCTGAAATATCCAGCCTCTCGACTCTACTTCTACCTCATCATCATTCAAAATCTTTTCATCATTCACGGAAACCCGGAATGCATAATGGTCTTCTTCAACCCCTATGATGGGAATTGCGATGCCTGATTTGGTTATTTCATCTCCATGTTCATTTTCTACGAAATATTTTAAAATATTAGTACCGGAAAGATTGTTTTCTTGCAGGTAATTTGCTAAAAGCTGCGGACTAAATACCACAAAACCTTTAAGTTCTGAGAATATTTTCTTCATATATATTTGGATTGGATTTGGATTAAATTTTATCTGTTTACCATGGTATCGACATGTTCAGATTATTTTTTTAATGTTTGATCAGTTTGGTTCGCCCGGCGAAAACAAATCTTTGATGAAAGTTTTATCTTCACATACTTTTTTTAAAGTTTAAATAAAATCCTCCAACTTTTCTGAATCAGAAGAATAAAATTATATATTAGTTTTAAGCAAAAAGAATTGTAAAACCATTGTTATCTAATAAAGGATTTATTCATGAGATTTACTTATCCCGTAATTTTAATTGGTTTATCTTTTCTTTTGAAATCAAACCAGAATATTTTACTTTGCCCCATACTTTTTAAATAAAAAATATCCTTGTAAAAAGTTCCCGCACCAGAGTAAACTCCTTTGTCATAATCAGCATCTTTCTTTAACATATTAAGCAGTGCATTAAAAAATGATTTAATATTTTTTTCAGGAGTCTTGCTTATCATTCTTAATGCCGTCTGTTCAATATTATCTCCGTCTTCTCTACCTCCGGTTCCCTCTATTGTATAACCATATATTTCATCACTATAGAAACTTATTTTCTGTGAAACATCAATTAACTTTGTGGATAGAAAAAAACAACTATAGCTTTCATTAATATCAATTTCTTTAATATTATTTTCTAACAAAGTATGCCACACTTTTCCTGAATCTCTATATTCAATATATACATAAACTTCATACTTATCTAAAAGAGGTTTAGCATACTCTATTACATTATCAATTGTATTTAAAATACTTATTTTACTTGCCATTTAATCTCTATTTACTATTTTAAATTATCTATACGCAGATGCTTTACCATATCCTTCAAAAGTAACATCATGGCCAGCATTTCTAACATCTTCCAAAGCTAGCCGTTCTCTTATTACTCCTGTTTTTCCATCTTCTAATGTTCGTCCAACATTTATGTGGTATATATCTCCATCAGCATTTTTAAATGATGCATCCATTCTTCTCACATCTTTATGCCCTCCTAGGTCTTCTAATATTATTTCTGTTTTAGAACCTCCACCAATATGCTCTACTCCAGGTTTAGCTGTTTCTCTTGCTATGATTTCATCAATTTTAGCATTATGATCACCAGTTCCTTTACTCTTAGGGCCTGGCTTTTGATAAGGGGTACCATCTTTTTTAGTTTTTCCTGCCCATCTTTGCCCGGCTAAACCAAATATATCTAAATAATTGTTAGAATCATGAACATATGCATAGATATTATAACCTCCATCAATATCTATCGGATCTTTACTAATATATAAACCACTGTTTACATCATAATATCTTAATCTATTATAGCAAAGATCAATTTCAACATCATAATACTGTCCCTGATAACGGAAAGGCACAAAATTTCCAACACCAATTTCAACTTTTATATCTCCATAAATATTAAGCTCTCTCTCCCAAATCTTTTCTCCTTTTTCAGTGTAAACCTGTATTGGCGTTCCTAAATAATCATTAACAATCGTGTAACATTCATTATCTATTATTTTCGCACTTGGTACATGACTTCCTCTTTCATACACCCAGGTCACCACATTCTCCACAGGTTCTTTTCCCACAATGATATTTCCGTCATCATCTACAACCGTTACAGAAACTTCTTCAGCATCATAACTCCATTCATGCAGAAGAACATTACCATCCCAAATATAACGAGTTATTTTCTTTAGGCCAATTTTTGAGGTTCTTCTTCCGAGGGCATCATACTCAAAGCTTACCTCTTTGCCGTCGGGGCGTTTTACTTTAGCCAGCATCCCATTAGCATTCCAGGAATACGCCCAGTCTCCGGAAGACCATTCCGGGTTTTGTATTTCTGTTGGAGAGTCTTCGGTTACATCGGGTAAAGCAGCTCCATCCGGCAGTTTCGGACTGTTCAGCCAATCTGAAGCAATGGTTTTATAATAAGGATGTGTATTCTCCTGTTCTTCTTTATGCTCCGGTTTGGCATCGTTGATGGGCCGTTTACTTTTTAACAATAAATTTCCTTCTTCATCGTAATGGTAAAACCAGTTTTTATCGCGCATCAGCTTTCCTCCTTCGTCGTATACGCGGTCAGTCTGCCGGGCACTTTCATATAAACATCCCGTAGCATCCGGATTTTTGTACTGTACTTCTCCGTTCGAATATTCTGCAGCAACAAGGCTTCCGAAAGCATCGTAATCAAATCTTGTTCTTCCTCCTGTCACCCTGTCCAGCGTATGCAGCAATCGGCTTCCGGCTCCCCAGTCATAATCTTTATGGAAGGTAGTATTGGCTTTATTCACTATTACTTTCTGACTTACCGGCATTCCGATATGATCAAGTTCAAAAGTGCTTTCTACCCCGCCGGTCATTTCACGGGAATGCATCTGTCCGTTCCGGCTGATCTCAAGATTCATCTGCCAGGGTGCATGCACTTCCGGAATAGTGGCAGTTACCGTTTTAAGCTGTCCCAGATCATTATAAGAATAGTCTACTTCGGCTCCTAAGCTACTTTTCAAACCGATCAGATTTGCCTGAGTGTCATATTCATATTGAATGGTGTACGCACCCTGTTTTTCACTGGTGATCTGTCCTAATTTATTTCTCTGAAAAGCTACACTGCTGTTTTCATTATCTGCTTTAACCAATAATCCTGAGGAGTCATACTGATAGGCTTCCCAGGTTCCGTCGGGATAATGGGTCTGTGTTAATCTTCCGCCCAGATCATATTCATAAAAAATATCTTTTCCGTGGGGAGTTCTGGTTTGGGTGACCATTCCGTCTTTATCTCTTACAAAGAACTTTTTCTGGCCGTCAAAACCTGTCTCCCCGGTGACTTCGTCATTATAGTTTCTTTCAAACTGGTAAACTTCTCCTTTTTCATTGGTAATTCTCATCAGATTTTCATAAGCATCATATCCGAAAACCAACGTTTCTTCTTTTTTATGAGAAAGAGCATTCCTGCGGACCTGACGTTTAAGCCTTCCCATTGGCGTATAGCTCATCAGCCATTCTGCGCGCCCATCGGTAGCATACACCGGAAGATCATAGGCGTCGTAACGAAGTTTTAGTGGCAACTGCCCCTGTTCATTCACTTCTACAACCCTTCCCATTTTATCTCTGTTCCAAAGGACTCTGTTTAGAGGTTTGGGGCTGAAAACCAATAATCTTCCATATTCATCATACTTCCAATATTGCTCAGCTCCTATTGTATTGGTAAGCTGAATAAGCTGACCTCTCTTATTATATTCGTAAGATGTTGTAATATGTTCTTTTATGCTTTTTTCGGGAAGTCTGCCACCGTCTGCATATTCATAATAAACACTTTCTTCGGCAGGATCGGTATAGCTTATCAGTTTTCCCTCATCATCATAGATCCATGTTTCCGAAGCTCCCGAAGGGGAGAAACGGGCAATTACCTGTCCGAATTCATTGTACTGATAATGGTATTCTTCTCCATCCGGAGTATGGAAAATTTTAATATTTCCCATTTCATCATAGGTATACCCCTGGACACGTCCTTCAGGCGTTCCTATCATCTTTAGTTCGTTGTGCGCTGTAAAATCGTACCATGTTTCTCCACCCTCTCCATCTACTTTCTTGTAAACCAGAAAGTTTTCATCGTAATGATATTCCTCTGTTTTATTGTTTTGCTTTGGATAGATAACTTCTGTAAAGCCTTCCTCATCATGGTAATGAAGTTTCCCTTCCATGTATCCATCCGTACCTGTGGTATGAACTACTCTTCCGTTTTTGTCATATTCCCACTGATAGCTCATTCCGTTCCGGTTAGTTCTTCTCACAACATGGTTTTCTCCATCATAGTCAAATACAATGGCCTTTTTATGAATATCCCAGACATGGGTAAGATTTCCCCGCTCATCATAATCGTAGCGAACCTGCAGGTCTCTCTGCTTTTTATAACAGTAATATACTTCTGTAACTTTTTTATATTCCGGGTGGATCACAGTTTCTATACTGTACCCACTTTTAACATCTTTTATACTTTTCAGTACAATGTTCCGGTCTTCATACTCATATTCCCTGATTGTTCCGTCACCATATTCAATACGAATCACCTTATAAATTGTTCCTTCCGAAACATGATGGAAACGTTTATAGGTATAAATATCAGTTCCTTTACGGATCACCCAAATATTGCTGCTTGGTCTGTACTGCCATATCTTTTGATCTCTGAAATAGGTCATTTCTTCTCCGATCTCAGGTGCAGGAATCAACATTGCTATATTTTCGTCCGGATGCATCCAACCGGCAAACTTATTGTCTTCTTCAGGAAGAATAAACAGGTCATGATTATTGAAGACTCCATTTCCTAAAGGACCAAAATCATAAGGCCGGTCGCTATGCCAGATATTTCTCCAACTTAAAGGTATATTGCCCTGAATAATAAAATCTTCCCATTCGAAAACCATGGCACCGGTTGCAAAATTCACAGGTTCAAGGCCGTAATGACATAATTTTTTGGATAAGGCATTGGCCAATTTAAATTTATTGAAAGGAGCTTTTTTAAGGACACTGTTGTTCAGTTTTTTTAAACCATTAGCTCCCAGTTTTCCTATTTTCTTAGTTAAGCTTCTCATTAAAAACATTCCTGCAAGACGCATCAGCATTTCTCCGGGGGTGTAGACATGGGGAACAAAAGCTCCCCCTACCAATACAGGACCTCCCGTATTGATCTGGATATACATACTTGAAAAGTTATTATAGAAAGCAAAGTAAGCCAGTGGATTTTTCTTTGGTTTATCTGGCATGGCAGGGAGCATAGTCATCCCGAAGGGGAATCCCATACAGGTAAGAACCTGTTGCGGCTGGTTTCCGCTCATTTTACTTCCCTGCGCCAAAACAGTTTGCGAACCATAGTACACTTCTCCTTCGTGTGGTGCCTCCTGAGGAAAGGGAATTAAATACACAGGAATTAATGACGTGATATGCCTGAATGGAATTACAACTCCCATTACACTTGTAGTTGTGGTGGCTTTGTGTCTTCCGTGAACGTATATTGAGCCTCCCATCGGAATACTTTCCGGTAGTGACGGCATCAGATTTCTTGCGAACTGTGGAATTGGAATGGTAATCGTAATGTAATCCATGATGTCAAAAACAATTCCGATAAAAGGATGTGGCAATGGCAGTGGGATCAGCATAAATGATGGTGGCGGCGGAATCAGTGTCCAGTGGATATCAATGGCCAGCACAATATCAAAATGCTTGCTTGTATGCTGAATTGCGGTGGAAGGCATTGCCGGTGTATTAACTTTGATCAGCTTCACCTTACTTTCCGGAGCTGCTTTTTCGGCAGCCACAGCACTTTCTCCACCTCCTCCGCCACTGCTTTTCTGCGGGTCACTGTCTCCTCCGGCTAAGGATTTAACCATAGATACAGGGTTCAGGGAATCAACATTATTTTTCATCCCGTTCTTCCATCCCTGCTTGGTTTTGTCCCAGCTAACCGAAGTAACGTCTGCGTTTACCTTCAGGGAGCGGTCAGGATTCATATCCGGTTTTGCAACCTTGATGGGTTTTACTGTTTTTTTATTCAGATCTGCCATGATTCTTTTAATTTGAGATTACCCTGCTTTTGGCCTTTCTACACTCACTCTCCAGTCATCACCAAAATAAGCTTTCATTTCACTGTCAAGTATTGTTTTTTTATCATGATTACCTTCGTACTTGAGAATCAGCATTGAGGCTACAAACCGCAGGCTGCTCTGGTCCCGTACCGAAGGATCCATTAATTTTGCTATATCGAGGCATTTTTCAAAATACCTTATCATTTTATCTTTTGTCAACACAGTATCATTCAATGTTCCGATAATTCTGTAACATTCAATAACCATTGCATATTCTCCTATCTTTTGTGCAGTTTCTGCGGCTTTTTCAAATATTTTTTCTGCTTTGGATTTTTTGGAATTTCCTAACAGATGGCTTCCGTAATTCATATACATCTGAACTTCCAATGGCGAGTCAGGCTCTACTTCTTCAAATATAGTCCGGTAAGTATCTTCTGCCCTGTCCTTTTTCTTATCTGCTGTATATGACTGGGTCAGCATAAAATAAGCAGAAATCTCTCCCTGTTTATTTTTCTGTTCTTTAGCCAGTTTTACTGCTGTTTTTAAGGCATGTTCCGCTTCTTTGAATCTTTCTTTGCTTAAATGATTACTCGCTATAAGAATCTGCTGCTGAAAATCCGTATCCGGGCTGTTTTTTTTCCGGTTAGTGTGAGCTGCAGTATTCTGCATCAACTGATGAATATCCACTTCTACCCTGAAACTGTACGCTGAAGAAATCTGTGGTAGTGTTCTGTGGGTGTGATGTTCTGCCCAGACCAGTTTAATATCTTTATTTTCTGACATTTCACATATCTTACACCATTCTTTCACCCAAAGAGACAATTCTTCTGTATCACTGATTCTGAGTGGAGCAATGTATAAGTAGATTCTGGAATCCTTAATATTCGGGAAGTTTTTCTTTAATTCCAGTAAAGGATAAAACGCTTTGTAAGCATCTGTTTTAAAGGTCTTCTCCGGATCTTTGAAGTTCCATTGCGGAATATTTTCTTCACTTTTTTTCAGCATTTCGTAGAACTCGGTCCATTCATCCAGTAATGTCTGTCCAAAGGATTTCATCCCGTTAAATTCCTGATAATGGAGTAAAAAAATATCATCCCCTTCTTCATCTTCGGAAAGTTTTGACTTAATAAATCCGTCAAAAAGATCAGTTTCATGTTTTTCTCCTATACAGATCAGCATAGGTTTTTTTTCGTTCTTTGAAACGACCTTCTGCCATTGCCTTTTTAATTTCACCAACTCCAAATCTACCGGATTCATCTGCTTTTAATTCAGTTTTACAGTTCCACTTACAATATTTGTTTCACTTCCGCCACCCACATTTATTTTTCCTCCGCTGCTGAGATTGGCTTCCGTATCTCCTCTCATTGAAAGGGTTTTGGTTCCGATATCCAGGGTATCTGATTTGATGCCGACTCCGGAAGTAGGATCACCATCTTCAGGACCTACTCCAACACCGATACTTGTAGTTCCCCCAACTCCGATATTAACTCCCTGCACAAATATTTCTTTTCCTTTGATCTGAATATTTCCATCTTTATCCATATAAATAGAGCTGCTTCCACAGTTCAGGGTAATGGAAATTTTACTGTCTATACTTATATTTCCGGCACCATCCAGAAAAACGGAGTTCTGGTCTTTATCTCTCACAGTAATTCCTCCGGCATCATCCAGACTCATGGTATGTCCGCTTTTACTGCTTAAACTTTTAATATTATTTCCGGTTCCTCCACCGCCGCCAACTCCACCGTGAAACATTCCTCCCATCACGAAAGGACGGTCAGGATGCTGATGGGCAAAGTTGACTACTACCTGATCACCTTCTTCCGGAATGGCCATAAACCCACGGTTTTTGCTTACTTTTTCGCTTCCACCACCATCGGGAGTCATCACACGGATGTATTCTGTAGTGGTAGAGCCGTTCTGCCAGTCAAACTGGACTTTAACTCTTCCCTGGTTTAAAGGGTCGGTATTGGAAATCACTTTGGCAAACTGTGCATCCGCTTTTGGAGTATGGAACTCAGGGCGGGGAATAAATCCTGTGTCAGAAGCTATTGCTTCAAATGTTCCGGTATAATATCCCCTTGCATCCACCTCATGATGCATATCTATAATCATCAGTTTGGTGAAATAGGTTGTTTCACTGCTTTCTGCTTTCCGCATTTCAATATCAGCGATACAGCCCGGATAGAGGAATGGCACTGTTGTAATACCTGAAATAACAAATACTTCTGAGGCTTTACTTCCTGCCGTTCCTTTCTGAGAGTTTTCTACATCCATAAAAGACACCGCTTTTATCGGAGCTACTCTCAATGAAGGGGTTGTAAAGGTTTTTTCTGAAATTTCGTAAGCTCTTTTAGCTATATCTGAAGTATGGCTAATTTTAGAGTTCCCTGCCGTTAATTTTTCATTTTTACTGCTGTTATATCCATAAAATGAAGGATTTACGTGCTGGGCTTTCATTTTGATTTTTACATCACTCACACTGCTTCCGTAAGTAAGTTTCACAGGTTTTTCCTGAGGAGGAAGTTTCCCGAAATGCAGAACTTCGCCGTCATAATAAAACTGTTCTCCATACGCTTCTGCTATTCTTGCCAGATAGTTGTAATGGGTTTCTTCATATTGTGAGCTGTACGAAACGTTTCCGTGTGCAGCATCTACTCTGAAATCAAAGGCGTTCTGTCCCAGACCTTCTTTGATGACCTGATCTGCAATACTGTTCAGACTGATCTCCTGAGCTCCGCCAAAACTCTGAATGTGAGGCGCTGCATCTAAAAGAACAGTAGGACTTGAACCGGTAAGAACAATATTTCCCAGACTTCCTTTTTCCTGACTGAAACCTACTTCGGTAATTACTCCTACAAAGTTTCTTTCAGGGCCGTCTTCAACGTCTTTGTATCTGAAAATTACTGTAATTCTTTTTCCCAGAAAGTTCTGAGCTTCTTCCAGGTTGTGGTTTTCCGAGCTTCCCAGCGTATCGTGAGCCAGCATAAGATCAAACTCATGATGCTTCACAGCACTTTGTTTTAGCTGAAAATGTTTGAAATGCTTGATTACTTTTCCGTCAATTACAATTTCAAGCTTTATTACACGGTTGATTCCTGCTACCTGATTGCCAGGGATTGTATTGGCGTTATAGATTCCGGAAGTAGGCTGTTTGGACCATACTTTATCTTCTACCAATGTAGGTGGATTAGGCTGTTTAACCTGATTCATAAACATTTGGGAGCCGCTTTGAACCATCCCGGTGTAAGCCTGCGCCTGAACCATTTTTTCCGTAGCTTTTTTTACAGTTCCGCTTGATTTTTCCTGTACTTTCTGGGTAGCTTTGCTTACTGCCTGATCTTTCAGGGACTGTTTTAGATTATCTGCAGCTGGAATTTTATCTTTGGAAACAGGCATTTTAGATGAATGATCGTCCTGAAACATAATTGTAATATTTTGATTGATTGGATGTCAAATTTTTTAAGGCTAAAATCTACCTGAACTAAAAAAGAACAGATACATTTTCATTATCCGGATTCTATCCTAAAGAATAAAATACGGATATGGGGATCAAAACAGGGCATAAATGTAATGAGTAAAAAGGTAAAGCAATTATTGTATTTACTTTACTCCCTGTTGAATTTCAGGATTTTTCCTGTTTATCGTGATGATATGCGAATTTTAATCATTATCAATTTTTTTTGTAATTGGGTTGGTGTTCTTACAAAGATAAAACGCTAATCTCTATTCAAAAAATTTTCAGTGAGTAATCTGAAATTTTGTAGTAGTTCTACGACTTTTAGTTAATAATTCTAGAATAAATGATTTAAACAAAAGAAATAAATACCTCTTTATCAAATGGATATTTAACAACTTTTAATAAATAAAAACAATAAATTTATCACTTAAAATAGAAATAATCTAAAATAAGAGTGAATTCTGGCAACAAAAAAACCAGCTGCAAATAGTAAATTTACAGCTGGTTTTTTATTTTAAACTTATCAAAAAATGTTATACCTATTACAACCATTAAGAATGGGTTAAGAAATAAGTATAGTTAAGATTAATCATTCTGATTCTTAAGTTTAAAGCGAAGCTATCTTAATATTCTCAATACCTTAATGCAATCTTAATGTTTCAAAAAATAAAAGTTCAAACAAATTCATTCAATAATAAAATCTTTACAGTTTCCGAAGTTCTGCTACTTTTTTCAGATAAACATCAGTCTGATCCAGGAATTCCTGATCGGTCTGCTGTATCTGGATATGAGGAATAATTCCCTGACCTCTTTTCTGATCGGGAAGATTCTGCGCATCCTGAATGACATGCACAATAGAGAATCCGGTCTGGATACCGGTATTGGGAAGTTCATATACCAGCGGAAGGTGGCCGTTATGTTCATAGTAGCCTCCTACCGTTTCTTTTCCGATCACAATGGCATTGGTATAAGATTTTATCAGGGAAGCCAGATGTGAAGCTGCAGAAGCCACCCGTTGATCCACAAGCAGATAAAGCTGTCCTTTAAAAGTTCTTTCGTTGGGCAGGATCAAAGGATTCTTATCATCTGCCCAATAATATTTCCTCTGAACTCCTTTAGGGTAAAGCTGTTTCAGGTAAGCATTCAGACCATTTTTGTCCTGTACTCCATTGGAAAGAAAAAGAGGTGTTATAATCAGATTTTCTTCCATAGGCACTTCATTAAAGTTGGTATAGGCATAGTGGCTGTCACGGAAAGGTCTTTGGGTAAGATAAGAGAATACTTTTTCATAAAGAGCCCCAGTACCTCCGGTATTACCTCTGAGATCGATGATCAGGTTTTCTATTTTTTCACGTTCCAGAGTATCCATCATCTGGTCAAGAAAAGCACTGAATTTTTTATAGGCAGGATCTTCTTTCCCGGTAGCAAAATCAAACCCTCTCAAGGATAAACGATAGATTCCATCTCCTTCTTTATTCAAACTGTATTTTTCTGACATCAGTTTTTTGTCGAAGGCAAGTGAAAATCTTGAATCCTGAAGTTTTTTAAAGTTTTCCAATGATATTCCCGGCAGTGAAACTTCTTTTATGGTTCCGTTCCATTTATAGCTAATGATATAGTTTTTGTTCGTTCCGAATTCTATATAAAATTTATCCAGCATTCCTCTCTCAAAGCCCGTCGTTTCTTTGTAAGGCATGGAATATCCGTCAGAAAAATAGTATTGAGAAAAACGACTGATCATTTCTTTTGCAGAAACTCCGTTAATAGAAAGGATTTCAGCGCCTAAAGGCAATGCCACATCTTTAGAATCCTGAAGCAGACGACCGTCAATATTCTTCAGTGTTATGGGCAAATATTCCGGTTTTTGGGTGAGATAATAAGAAGCATGATTGGGAAGATCTGTATAATTGTGACAGCTTCCTTCAAATCCGGTAACCTTTGCAATGACCTTATAAAAATCAAAAATATTTTTGCTGTTTCTGGCTTCTTGCTCAGCCAGTTGATAAATACTGTCAATTTGCTTTCTTGTTCTGTATACATACAGTCCGGAATTTGCTTTTTCCCTTATGGAACGGAATGTATGAAGGTCTTCTACCAACTGATCAGGACTGAATTTCCCTTCCAGAACAGGAACATACTTAGATTCAGTAATGGAAACTCTGGCCGTTTTACTTTTTTCGACATAAGATTTGGCCCAGATTTTAAATTCATATTTTTTCCCTTTTTCCGGGGTAAAGTAGAAGCGTTCAACACTCTTTATCCCTCTGGAATCATCCTGTTCTTTCACCTTTTTCCCCTCCATAAAAAGAGCAACTCCCAGATTGGCATCTGTGGACTGTACCGAGATCCAGGAAGGTTTATGAGATTGGGGAGAATATTTTAAAGTGTCTCCGGGTTTCAGATCTGAATGGGTTTGTGCATAGGCACTGTTTAGAAACAGTAAAAGAGGGATGATAAAAGGTCTGGCCATTATTATTTTTTGAATGGGCTAATATACAAATTAACCCCAACGGATTGAAATTCTTCAAAATCCCCTTCGCTATAGTTTCACACTCAGTTCCTGAACTTCTTCGGCAGAAAATCCGTAGATCTGGGGTGTTTTTACATCCAAGAGGTTGAGATAAATGTATAATTCTGCTCTGTGATGAATCTCGTGTTCTATCATTGCTCGGAGCCATTTCCAGACAGAGATTTCACTGTTGGCCGGAGTTAGGCATTTGCGGGTAAGATCTTCATCAGAAAGGCCGTTGATGATTTCCAACGTTTGTCTGTGCATTTCATTGAAAAATTTCACGATATTTTCATAGCCGTCGGCCAGTTCTTTTCCACATCCGGGATAAGCACTTTTATTTCCTCTGATAGTTTCTCCATACATATACCGTTTTATAGTGGCAATATGTCTTATCTGATCACCAATGGTAAACTTCCCGGGTTTATAGGAAAAATCTATATGTTCAGGCGGGACAACAGCAATAATGCGGTTGGTTCTTTCTCTTATTTTCTCGTAATAGTCAATGAATGATTGTACCGTTTTAATTTCCATATTGATCTTTGTCTGTCTTTTTTCAGGATGAATATAAGAAATCTAATGAGAGAAGTTTTGGTTTTACTATAAATTATTCATAAAATTTTTAAAAATCCCTATTATGTGATCGTAAAATTTGGAGGCTTATTAAATATCCAATATTTTAGTTAAAAAATAACCATGATGAAAATAGGAATCTGCTTGTGCATTGTAGTATCATGCTTTAATACGATCACTGCTCAGTCTGCAAAAATTGACACTGAAAAGCTTCTTGAATATTATGAAACACAACGCTATGCCGACGCTGCCCAATACCTCCAAAGCATATACCCTGGTGATACGCAGGATGTAAAAGCTCTTTCGCAAATAGCCTACTGTAATATGATGGCCGGAAAACTTCCGGAAGCAGAAAAAAATTATATAAAAATCAATACCCTACAACCGAACAGCCTGTCAACTCTATTTAGTCTCGCCGGCATCAATTCCAGACGGGGTAATGCGACTAATGCCAAGACTTACCTTCAACAGATTATTCAGCTGGACAGCCTTAATTTCAATGCTTATAAACAGCTTGCCATCTATGCCGAGACTCCCGAAACTAAACTGAACTACCTCAAAAAAGCCCACTCATTAAATTCTATAGATCCTGACGTAGCTTATGATCTTTCCCAGACTTACAGTGGTCTGAAACAGTATCAGCCTGCTTATGATGCTTTAAAGACAGCCATTGCTTCTGATACAGAAAATTTCACTTTACAACAGGCACTATTACCCGTTGCCAATCAACTCGCCAAATATCCGGAAGTTATTGAAATTGGTGAAAAACTCCTTAAAAACCATGCTGATGTGAATATAATGAATGATATGGGCCAGGCTTATTTTTATGTAAAAGACTATCAAAGATGCATCAGTCTTTATAAAATACTGGAAGATATGGGAGTACAAAATGAAGGCACATTGTATTTCATGGCCTTAAGCTATCGTGAACTGAAAGATTATAATAACGCTGCCATCTATGCACAAAAGACTATTGATGAAGCCATTTCAGATCATACTACGCTGTATTATGCTGCATTGGCGGGTATCTATGAAGCCAAAAATCAGTATAATGATGCGGTGACAGCTTATAAAAGAGGATTAACCTTTGGTACGAGTAATATTATTTATTACCGTTTAGGTCTTCTATATGATCTGAATCTGAAACAGCCTAAAAATGCATTCACCTACTATCAGATGTACCTTAAAAACCATCCGGATCAGGAAAAGGAAAAAGATCAGATTGCGTATGCAAAAAGCAGAGTTTCTATTCTAAAATAATAGAAAATTCGATTCATTTTGTGATTATAGTCACAAGTGAGCCATTTAATGAACCACTAATTTTGTATTCAATAATAAAAACAGCATTTATGGACAATACAACGCAAAATACAGCAGAACAGTTTATCCAATATTTAAATGAAGAAAATTTTGACAAGGCGGAAAGCTGCCTTGATCCTGATTTTAAATTCATAGGAGTATTGGGAAAAAGGGATAATGCTTCGGTTTACATCAAAGATATGAAGCAGATGAAGTTTAAGTATACCATTCTCAAAGCTTTTACGTCCGGTGAAGATGTGTGTTTCTGGTATACTATTGACATGGGAGAAAAAACGATAGAAGCTTCCGGATGGTATCAGATCAGAAACGGAAAGATTCATACTTTAAAAGTGCTGTTTGATCCCAGACCTTTATTGGATAAATAAAAAATGTTGAATATCCGAGAGATGCAGCACCTGATTATATTACATTTGAAATACAAAAACAGTTTCAACAGTTGAAAGGCAGATGTAAAATAAATTAAAAGCGCTGTCCCCTTTCTCTTGCTCTGATCGTCATTAAAATAAAGAATCTGATTATGAAAGAATTTGCATTAATTTTCAGACTGAAAGACATTTCTGATTTTAAGCCTTCTCCGGAACAGATCCAGGAACGCCTGAATTGGCTGGGAAGCATCGCTGCACAAAACAAGCTTGTAGATAAGGGCAATACTCTTTTGCCCGCACCGGGAGCTGCAAAAACGGTAAAGGCGGATAATATTGTAACGGATGGTCCTTATACCGAAATCAAGGAATTCATCAGCGGATATATTATTGTACGGGCAGAATCTATTGATGAAGCGGTAGAAATGGCTAAGGGCAATCCTATCTTTAAAATAGGTGGGAATATTGAAGTGCGTGAGGTTTTGAAAGTGGGTCAATAAGATGGAAGACGGAGCTGGAAGTTATCGTAGTTTAAGTAAAAAACTTTTTCTTCATTCTTCATTCTTAAATCCAGCCTACTTTTTTCCTCCAAATCGTATATTCAGCATTTTTATCATCTGTTTCCGGAATATTTTCAGGTTCCGGAATTTTGTTGATTTCTGCTTCAGGCAATACCGGAAGGTTTACTTTTTCTCGTTCTTTGTTTAAGGTTTTTTTGTTTTCTACGGGATATATTATTCCTTCAGCAGTCAGCTGAGTTCCGTATTTTTGAGGCTTGCTTTGAAAGAACTGAATCCGGTCATATAAATAAGCTTTATGTATCGGATTAATATCATTGCTGTTTTCTTTCATCATGATAAGGCATTCTTTCATAAACTCTGGCTCACCAATAGCGTGCTGGATAATCAGCCATGCGGCATTACTTCCTTTTTCACCGACTTTTGAGAGGGTTGGAAACCCGATTTCTGCTATAATTTCCCGGAGCCGCTGTGCATTAGCTTTATGAACCTTTTCCATTTCAGGATGGTAACCTCCGGATAGTTTTCCGGCAGCAAACAGTTTTTCTCTTACCGTCAGATCTTTATCAGCAAGTTCGATCAGTTCTTTTTCAAATGAGAAATTGTCCATATTATGAATGATAATTGATGATGGTAAAGGTAAATCTCCGCTGAGCCAACTAATTTCAGTTTTACATCAGAACTCTGTCAAGGATAAAACGGGCTCTCTTTTCTACAGTAACTTTTGGTACTTCAATGATATTAAAGCCATATTCCTGATAAATCTCTTTCATACATTCAAAAGTAAGCGTGGCTTTTTCAATGGTCTGTTTTCTTTCCGGATCATTTTCATAAATCTCTTTCCATGGCGGAAGAATGAAAACATTGTTATTATAAACCATTTCTCTGGCTCTTGTGGTCATTAATTCCGGAACAGGAATATTTTCAAGCCTCATATAACCCAGCGTGTCCCATATTCCGCGGTCAAAGAAAACGGGTTTCAAATGGCTCGATTGATTTATTTCCAGATAGGTTTTTACCGATTCATCAAACATCAGACTGGCAAAAAGTTCTTTGTTCTGCCAGGGAAGTCCTTCTCCTCCAGACTCAATCTGCTCTTTAATAATTCTCCTGCCTTCTTCAGGGACTGTTGTCAAGCCATATTTGTTGAACTCATCCAGCAGCGTTGTTTTTCCGGCTCCGGGGCCACCTGTAATGATATATAATTTTGAAATATCCTGCTTCATCGGTTTGAATTATTTTAAATACAGCCCCATCTAAAACAGAATTTCTTGCTTCCTGCGAGGCTTAGTTATTATTTTCAATGATACTCTTATAGGTATAAACACGATCTTCTTCCCGGTACATATTACACAATATCAACAGATTATCCGTATTGTATTTTTCTGAAATCTGCCGCAATTTCTGTTGTACAGACTGTGGTGTTTCTATGATAATCCTTTCTAAAAAGGTAAAAAATTCATCTTCATCTTTAGTTCCCAAAATCTTTTCCTCTATAACTTCAGGAGATAGAACAGCATTAGGACTTACTAACTGGCGGGATTGTAAAAACTGGTAGGCCATTCCATAAGCATTTCGTCTGGCTTCTTCAATAGTGCCTGCTACTGATACAGCAACCGCCACCTGTAAAGAAGGCTGGGAAAAATATTGAGTGCCATCAAATTCTCTGAGATAAGCTTCTGTATTTTCCATTCCGTTCTCACTGTTCATAAAAGCAGCGAAGGAATATCCGGTCCCATGTTTAGCCGCTTCTTTTGCTGAAGTCATTCCTGATCCCAGCCACATGATTTCAGGCATATGCTGCACATGGGTAGGCTGTGCAATAAGTCCGTCATAAATTCCTTCTTCCTCTCTGATCAGTTGAATAATCTCTTCCAGTTTCGTTTCCATATTTGATAAAACTACCGGTTTATGATTATTAAGTGCCATAACAGCATCTTTTAATCCTCCGGGAGCTTTTCCCAATCCGAGAATAAAACGCTCAGGATAAAAAGTGGAGAGCATTTTGGCCCATTCTGCAATTTTATAGGCAGAATAGTTTCTCATCATAATTCCGGCTGTTCCTATTTTAATACGGCTGGTTTTACTTAGTATAATGGCTGCTAACAGTTCAGGACTGGAACTGCCATAAGCTTCTACTCCATGATGTTCGGAATACATAATGCTATGAAAACCCATCTCTTCAGCCAGTAAAGCGAGATTGATACTGTTTTCCAATGCGGAGGCTGCACTGCCACCCATTGTTACTGGTGACTGGTCCAAAATCCCTAATTTCAGCTTCATACTATAGAATAGATTTTAGGTGAAGGTATGAAAAAAGACAATATTATTTTTTATTCTTTAGGCGGAAAAACAATGCCTTCATCTTTGATCAGGTCGTAGCCAAACTGCATAATGGTTTCAATAACGGGAATGGCTTTTTTCCCTTTCTCTGTAAGACTATACTCTACTTTTGGCGGTACTACGGGGAATACTTCACGATGGATCATGTCTTTAGCTTCCAGTTCTCGCAGCTGGCTGGTCAGCATTTTGTCTGTAATATGAGGAATATCCTTTTTAAGCTCACTGAAACGAAGGGGTTTTTCCTGTAATCTCCATAGAACAGGCATTTTCCAGGTTCCTCCAATATGACTCAGTGCAAATTCGATAGGGGTATAATACAGTCTTTTATCGTGGAAAAATTGAGGCATAATAATCGTTTTTTTATTACATACTTTCAAAAAGGTAAGTATATACGCTTATGATAGTATATTTTGCAAATTTGTAAAAAAATAATGAAAATGAAATGAAATCTTTATATACTGTATCAGAGGTTTTCGGAATCACAACTACAGAATTTGGAGTAAAAAATAAAACCTTCCGATAAAGGAAGGTTTGTTTATAAAAATTTTTATGCACATCTGAGGTCGCCACAACCACCGCCACCGCCATTACCGTTTTTGTAATAACATAACGATGTAGGACAGCCACATGCTATACATTCACTTTCTGCTGCCGGGCGACCTCCTGTAATTGATTTTAAATTTTCTCTCGTGATTTTCTTTAAATTTTTCATAATAAATAAGTTATTAGTTTGAAAAGGCAATTTAATAAAAAAATCATTGAAGATGCTTACTGTGAATGTTAAAGAGTATTAAATTAAAACTCTATCTAGAATTTAAGTACATTCAATTGGCTGAATTCTTCCTTACTATAGATCCTTTCAATAGTACCATTTTGCAGAAAAGCAATTTTATCAAAGGTATGAGCTGGTTATCACTCATGATGATCAAACTATTTATCAATGGTTTTAAACTTCACAAGAAGTGTTTCATTTCTCAGGGGATACCCGTCTTTAGAAGCAAAACTTTTGTTCGTCAGCACAAATTCATACTCCTTACCCGGTTTCAGATCTGCTGAAAGAACCAATGTTCTGTTATTATTTTCCATTCCTATTATTTTGGTGATTGGAAAATACTCTTTTCCTTTATTGGAGAGATTGAAGGAATAGCTTTTGGGAACCATTTCTTTTGAAAAGGTAATTCTTATTTCCTTCGTATCAGCATTTACATTTACGGAACCGTTTTCAGGTTCTGTTTTTACAACATAGGGTAAGTTTTTCTCATATTCTTTGATCAGCTTTTGTTTATCAATTTTTTCTGTGAAAAATTTTGATCTGGTGAGGAATTCTTCAACGGCCTTATCGTTGTCATAATTCAGTTCAATAATATCTTTTACAGCCTGTATTTTATCTTTTGCGTTCCGATAATAGGATTTAGAAATCTCATATCCTATATAATATCCCAGATCTGCACTTTCTCCTTTTTTTCTTCCGTTATAAAGCCAGTTTGCAAAATTAGCGGTGAACATTTCTTTTTTAAAGAGATCTTTAACTTCAGCTGCATGAGCATTTCCATAAGAGAGATATTTTCTTTCCAGTGGCTTATTCATCACCAGTTCAGCAATCAGATCACACGATCCTTCTTTTATAGATTTATTTAAAACTCTTCTACGGTCTCCGGTCTGCTGGGTATGGATATATTCATGAACATTTAAAGAGACGATATTATCCAGAGACTGTTGGCCAAATACGGTTTTCAGCCAGTCTTCCTCAAATTCTGAAACATCTGTAGATGGAAGCCCTGTTGCCAGTTCAGCACCCACCAATACCTTATTTCCACTCACTGTTCCCCCGGAATTAAGTCCACCTATCGTAAAATACATTTCAGCTTCTTTAAGATCCGGATAGATCTCCTTCAGCCGGATAACACTGGCTTCCAGTTCATTTGTTTTAGTTTTTATCGTCAGGGTGTTTGGTCTGACAGAATTCCAGAATTTAGGATACTTATCAATGATGTTTACAAACACAGTATCATTATAATCTCTGGCTTTCATAAAAGCTTTTAAGCCTGCTGTTCCTTTATCGATATATAATTTTTTAATCAGGGCTAGTTTTTGGGTATGATTTTCTGTTTTTTGAATGCTGTCATAAGCCACCCAAAAATTGTCAATATCTGAAGTAAAGATTTTAGCTGATTTCTGTGAAAAAGCACTTGCAAATACAAGGGAGAAAATAATGGTTGTAAAACGTTTCATGGATATTTTTAATAGCACAATGATACACACAATTATTATATTTCGCAACTGTCATTTTACGGCATAAACACAGTACATTCTAAGAATATAGAAACTATAAAATCAGTACAATAACTCCAACAAAAAGAAGCTGGAATTTCTATTTCCCTATTTATTTATATCAATTCCAAATAATTTTAATTGTTTCCGTTTTATTGTCGCAAATATTTAATACTTTAGCTTAATAATTTGAACAAATGGGAATAATCCTTAAACCAATTGATATTGTAGATGACATTTCACAAGAAGATTTCCGTGAAAAATATCTAAAGCCATGTAAGCCAGTGGTAATCAGAAATATGGCAAGAAAATGGCCTGCCTACCAAAAGTGGACAATGGAATATATGAAAGAAGTGGTTGGCGACGTTGAAGTTCCCCTTTACGACAGTTCCAAAGCAGATCCTGCCGCTCCTATCAATACTCCGACTACGAAAATGCCTTTCAGTGATTATGTTGATCTTATTCAGAGAGAGCCTACTGATTTGAGAATCTTTTTCTTTGATCCTATAAAATTTGCCCCGAAACTTTTGGACGATTATGTTCCGCCAAAGAATCTGATGGGTGGATTTTTAGATAAATATCCGAGTATGTTTTTCGGAGGTAAAGGTTCTGTGACCTTCCTTCATTATGATATAGACATGCCCCATATTTTCCACACCCACTTCAATGGAAGAAAACATGTTCTTTTGTTTGAATACAAATGGAAATCCAGACTTTACAAGCTTCCATATGCTACTTATGCGCTGGAAGATTATGATATTGCCAATCCTGATTTTGAAAAATTTCCGGCATTGGATGGTATTGAAGGAATTGAATGCTTCCTGGAACACGGAGATACTTTATTCATGCCTACCGGCTGGTGGCACTGGATGAAATATCTGGACGGGTCTTTTTCTATTTCCCTGCGTGCATGGGACAAAAGCTGGGCTGTAAAAGCACATTCTCTTTGGAATCTTGCTGTTCAGCGTAATTTTGATAATTTTATGAAAGGACGATACAAAAAAAGGTATATGGACTGGAAAGAAAGAAAAGCGGTAGAGATCGCTAATAATGCATTAAAAAGAGGACTTCCTAGATAATAAGGAATGTTTTTACACCATAGAAGAGTGGATGATTTAAGTACAATCATTCACTCTTTTTTATTTGCAGATTCTATTTTTTGAAATATCGTTTAAAATTTAATTAAATTGCATACATGTTCCCAAATACCCGCATATATGTTTGAAAAGTTGATCGATAGTTTTGAGAAGCTGTGTCTGCAGATTATTATTGAAATACTGCTGGTTCCGGTAACCATTTTCAAATTGTTTCAGGATCCCCGCCGCTGCTATGATCTTTCTGTATTTGAAATGGAAAAAGAAGAGACCGAACGTTTTCATGACTATCTATCACCTATCAAACTTTCCGTTTATACCTCTGTGATTATCTCTGTTCTATTAATGGATTATGGTGGGGAACACAATATTATTTCAAAGATCAAGGGATTGAGTATGGTAGAGAAGGCTCTGTTTATATTCCTGATGAATAATATTACCGCAGTACTCTTCAGCGTTGCTTTATTATGGTACAAAAAGGAAAAAATAAATACAGTTACTTTCCGGACTTTACTGTTTTCTTTCATTTATACCACGGTGTATACCTCTACTCCATTTTTTATATTGATCAGCTCGGCTATGTTTTTGGGACAAACCTTGAATGTAGAGGCTTATCTGGACCGTCTTGGTAAGGTAAGTGAGTATGGAACAAGAGATTATCTGTTTTTCCTGGCCTTTCTGGCTTTTATTATCATTGGAATTATTGGCATCTTTAAGCTTTTCAAAGCCCTGCACTATATTCTGAAAAATAATTTCAGTTACCATCCTTATGTGGTATGGTTTTTCACAGTACTTTTTTTTATTGTTCAGCTTTATTATGCCAGAGGGTTTATTTAAAATCTAACATACAAGTCTGTTCATATTTTTTTAAATTTGCAAAAATCTTACATTATGTCCCGACCCCGAGAAAGAATACTAAGCACTGCCATGATTCTCTTCCATAAACAAGGCTACAACAATACGGGCATCAATCAGATCATTGAAGAGGCCAATGTATCAAAGGCAAGTTTTTATCAGCATTTCAGATCTAAAGATGAACTTTGCATTGAATTTCTCAATAAAAGATATGACTATTGGGTCTCTGAACTTGAACAGTTTACTTCAGAAGCAAAAACAATACAGGAAAAAATCATGAAATCTTTTGATTTTCTTGTTGATATGAATGAAAGAGAAGACTTCAGAGGATGCAGCTTTCTGAATATCTTATCTGAAATTCCTGCTGATAAAGAAGAGATTCACAAGGTAATCCGATATCATAAAAATAAACTGAGAGAATGCTTCAATGAAGACGTCCAAGATGATATTGCATCAGCCCATATCTATCTTCTTTTTGAAAGCTCGATACTTACCAGCCAGCTCTACCGATCCAATGAGTTGATAGAAAAATCTAAAATTATCGTGCAGGAGATACTTAAGTCTTCCCATTAAACAATAATTTTAAGTTTTGGCTAAAGCCAATAGATTGATTTATAATTTTAAAGCGGGCTAATGCCCACTCCTATTGAATTTTAACAACAAGATCTTTTATCTTTTATCTTTTATCTTTTACAAAACCTTATATTAACAATTCTTAAGAAACAGTTAATTTTCTCTTCAACACTTTTCCCAAACAGACGTTTAATTTTGTTGTGATTCTTATCTAAAAAAGGAAAAGTGAAGAAAATTTTTACATCTGTTTTATTTTGTGCCTCTATTTTTTTCTATGCACAGACCGGTTCTCTTTCCGGAAACATCAACGACGATTCAAAGATAGCCCTGCCGGGAGCCAAAATCTCTCTGAGTCCGGGGAATATTTACACCACCTCAGATGAGCACGGAAACTTTGTATTTCTGAATGTTCCTCCGGGAAGTTATACCATGAAAATTGATTATCTTGGATATGGTGTTCATGAATACAACGTAACGGTTGAATCTGAGAAAAATACCCGCCAGAATATTATTTTTGATAAAAAAGAAACCTCTATTGCAGAAGTTGTAGTGTCAGGAGCTACTTTAAAAAATCAGGCAAGAGCTTTAAACAAGCAAAAAAATAACGCCAATATTACCAATGTGATTTCTTCGGATCAGATCGGGCGTTTTCCTGATGCCAATATCGGGGATGCGTTGAAGCGTGTTCCGGGAGTTACCATACAAAATGATCAGGGAGAAGCCAGAAACCTTATCATCAGAGGACTTGCCCCAAATCTTAACTCCGTTACCCTGAATGGTGACAGAATCCCTTCAGCAGAAGGAGATAACCGTAATGTACAGATGGACCTGATTCCGTCCGATATGATCTCCACAATTGAGGTTAATAAAACGCTGACTCCAGACATGGATGCTGATGCCATTGGAGGTTCCGTAAATCTTATTACCAGAGCTTCCCCGAACGGACAAAGGATTTCTGCAACCGTTGCCGGAGGATACAATCCTATCCGCGAAAAAGGAAATTATACCGCCGGATTTGTCTATGGAAACCGGTTTCTGGATAAAAAATTAGGTGCTGTATTCAGTTTTTCCTATAATAACAACAATTTTGGTTCGGATAATATAGAACCGGTTTGGAGCCAGGCGAACGATCTTGCACAGACCGTTTATGTAAGCAAAATGGGGGTACGTTATTATAATGAACACCGTATCAGACATAGTTTTGATCTTAATATGGATTATGAATTCAATTCAAAAAATAAGATCTACGCTTCAGCAATGTATAATTTCAGAAATGATAAGGAAACAAGACTGGCTTTAGGATATAAAATAAAGCCGGTCTACAATGCTGATGAAACCGAGATTACAGACTGGAAAGGAAGTATTACCAGACAAAATAAAGGCGGTGATGCTGATAATGACAACACCCGTCTTGAGAAACAGAAAGTTCAGAACTATGCTTTAAGAGGAGAACATTTATTAGGTTCTAAAGTAGATCTCGACTGGTCGGTTAACTATGCAATAGCAAGTGAAGATAAGCCTCACCAGCGCTATATAGAGTTTGAAAACAGCAAAATGAATTTCTCTCCTGACCTTAGTAATCCTGAAAAGCCTATGTTCAATCTTCTTGCTGCAGATAATTTAGGAAGCTATAAATTGAGTGATCTTTCCGATGCCAATAACTTTACACAGGAAAAGGAACTGGGCGCAAAAGTGAATATACGTTTTCCATTTTCAGTGATTGATGGTCAGAAAGGACGTCTTCGTACTGGTTTCCGTGTGCGTTTGAAGAAAAAAGAAAGAGAGAATGATTTCTACGCTTTTACACCTGTCAATACTATGGGAAGCCTTTTATCTGTTCCGACCATTTATCTTAACGGACAAAACTTCCAGCCGGGAAATTATGTTCCGGGAGCATTCGTTGATCCATCTTATCTGGGAAATCTTGATCTGTTCAATCCTGTTTTATTTAATGGTACATTGAAACCTGAAGAATATCTTTCAAGCAACTACAATGCAAAAGAGCAGATCTACGCAGGTTATATCCGTTGGGATCAGGATTTCAATGATAAGCTATCCATGATCGTTGGAGCACGTATTGAAACCACGAATATTGATTACACCGGAAACTATGTAATGAATGAAAAAGACCTTGTAGGACAAATCAATAATACCAATACATACACCAATGTACTTCCGAATATTTCTTTCAAATATGTTCCGGTACAGGATCTTGTGCTTCGTGCAGCATTTACCACGGCTCTTGCCCGCCCCAATTATTATTCATTGGTTCCCTACCTGAATGTTATTTCAGAAGACGAGATCGTAGCTGCCGGAAATCCGGACTTAAAAGCAACTTATGCCTATAATTTTGATTTTATGGCGGAAAAGTATTTTAAGTCTGTAGGGATTCTTTCGGGAGGAATTTTTTATAAAAACCTGAACGATTTTATTTATACCTATTCCAAAAGAAATTATACTGCCAATGATTTCGCGAATGATTTTGCAGGACAGGCCAACCCCATTCCAGCGGGAGAAAGCAACTGGAAGTTTACCCAGCAGCGTAATGGTGACAATGTAGATATCTATGGTTTTGAAGTAGCTTTACAACGACAGCTTGACTTTATTCCAGGCGCTTTCTGGAAAGGACTTGGAGTTTATGTAAACTATACTTACACCAAATCTAAAGCAAAAGGAATCACCAATGAAGAAGGGATTGAAAGAACAGATGTAGGGTTTCCCGGAGCGGCTCCCCATATGTTCAACGGGTCTCTTTCGTGGGAAAACAAACGTTTTTCAGCCAGAGTTTCCATGAACTATGCGTCTCATTATATTGATGAACTGGGGGGAAAAGCCTTTGACGACCGTTATTATGACAAGCAGTTTTTCCTTGATGCCAATGCTTCCTACAAGATTACAAGCCAGCTAAGAGTTTTTGCAGAGGCCAATAATCTGACAAATCAGCCGTTAAGATACTACCAGGGAATCCAGAGCAGAACGGCTCAGGCTGAATATTACAAGCCCAGGTTTACAATGGGGGTAAAATTTGATTTTTAAAATACGCATGAAAAATATACATTATATATGGGCTCTTTCAGTTCTTCCTTTTGTGGTCAACTGTACAGGGCAGAAAGAAGTAACAGAAAAATTAAAACCAATCGTTATCACAGAAACAGTGGTTCATGATACTGATGATCCCGCCATATGGATTAATCCGCAAGATGCCTCAAAAAGCATCATCATTGGAACCGATAAAGATACTGACGGAGGATTGTATGCTTTTGACCTTAACGGAAAAATCATCAATAAGGTTTTGGGATTGAAACGTCCCAATAACGTTGATCTGAAATATGGGTTTATGCTGAACGGTAAAAAAACAGATATCGCTGCCGTAACGGAAAGGGAAACCAACAAAGTAAAATTATATACACTTCCTGAGCTGAAAGAAGTTGGAGAAATCTCTGTATTTGATGGAGAATCTGAACGTGGCCCGATGGGAATTTCTCTCTATAAAAATCCACAGACAGAAGAAATATTTGCTGTTGTGGGAAGAAAATCAGGTCCGGCTGAAGGATATCTCTGGCAATATAAACTGATTGAAAAGAATGGCTCTATCACAGGTGAGGTTGTTCGCAAATTCGGGAAATACAGCGGACTGAAAGAGATTGAAAGCATTGCTGTAGATGATGAAATGGGCTATATTTATTATTCTGATGAACAGTTTGGCATTCACAAATATTATGCAGATCCGGCCAAAGGAAATGAGGAACTATCTGTCTTTGGAAAAGGGGATTTTAAATCTGATGTAGAAGGAATTTCAATCTATCCTACTTCTGAAGGAAAAGGATATATTCTGGTTTCCAATCAGCAGAATGATACATTCAATGTTTATTTGAGAGAAGATCAGTCCAAAGGGAAAATTGCCGAGATTCCTGTTTCTACGCTGGAAAGCGACGGTTCTGAGGTAACAAACGTTAATTTAGGACCCAAATTTCCTAAAGGAGTTTTCGTTGCAATGAGCAATGGCAGAGTATTTCACTTTTACGATTGGAGAATGGTTGAGAAAGCCATTAAATCTGCTGTGAAAGCCGTTAAATAAATTAACCTTTAAACCATTAAGGCCGATTAGGTTTTAAGAGTATTAAGTTGAACCGCATTGATGAGATTGCTTCACCTTTGGTTCGCAATGACAATACAGTTCAACTTAATACTCTTCATTATTTTATCTTACTGAATATGCTTATTCAAAAACTCTGCAGTAAATGATATTTTGCTCTTCAACAGCTCCGGCGGAGTACCCTCAAATAACACTTTTCCTCCAAATTTTCCGGCACCGGGCCCCATATCAATAATCCAGTCTGCCTGTGAAATAATATCGAGATTGTGTTCTATAACTATCAGCGTATTATTCTGATTTACAAGACCGTTAAAAAAAGTCAACAGCTTTTGTGTATCACTTGGATGCAGCCCCGTACTCGGCTCATCAAGAATAATGATCTGATTGGTGTTTTTCAGTTCTCTTGTCAGTTTAAGGCGCTGTCTCTCACCTCCGGAAAAGCTGTCAAGTCTTTGTCCAAGAGTCAGGTAGTCAAGTCCCAGCTGTATCAGCAGGTCAAAATTTTTGAGAACCGGTTCTTCTTTAAAAAAAGACACAGCTTCGGAAACGGTCATATTCATCACTTCCACAATTGTTTTTCCGTTATATTTATATTGCTGCACTTCAGGATCAAATCCCGAACCTCCGCAAACTTCACAGGGCTGCTCAATATCATCCATAAAAGCAAGATCAATCTTTTCTATTCCCAATCCTTTGCAGTTTTTACAGGCTCCTTCGCTATTTCTGCTGAAAAGCTTGTCTGAAATATGATTAGATTGTGCAAAAAGCTTACGCACAATATCTGATATGCCTAGATAAGTAAGCAAATTGGAACGGGCGCTTGCAGCAAACAAAGATTGATCAATAATGGTCACATCCGGATACAGCTCCGGCAGAATACGATTTATCAAAGTACTTTTGCCGGATCCTGCAACTCCCGTTACAACTGTCATTACTCCGGTCGGAATCTTTACAGTCACATTTTTAAGATTAAACCTGTTGGCATTTTTAATTTCCAGATAGCCATCAGGCTTTCTGAATTTTTGTTTTATAAACGGCTTCCTTGCAAAATAAGATCCTGTTTTGCCAGTGGATGCCTTCAAATTTTTAAATGTCCCTTCATAGACCACTTCTCCCCCGTTTCTTCCTGAGCCCGGACCAATATCAATAATATGGTCTGCCATTTTTATCAGGTCCGGATCATGCTCTACAATTAAGACCGAATTTCCTTTATCCCTGATCTGTTGTATAATGGTGATAATATTCTGCAGATCTTTCGGATGAAGGCCAATACTGGGTTCATCAAAAATATATAAAAGATCTATCAGGCTGTTTCCCAGGCTCCGCACCATTTTTATACGTTGAGATTCTCCTCCCGAAAGGGTATTGGTACTTCTGTCAAGAGTCAGATACTGCAGCCCGATGGTCATAATATTCTGCAGTTTTGCTGAGAGTTCATTGATGACGACTTCATATGGCTTTGAATCCAACGAAGTGATAAATTCAAACAATTCATCTACGGAAAGAGCCATACAATCTGCAATACTTTTTCCTTTGATCTTGCATGAAAGTATTTTTTCATTCAACCGTTTTCCCTCACACGACGGACATATTTTTGTGATCACAATATTTTTCAGAGCATCTTTTCTTGTGATATTTTCTTTAGAATCTTTTTTCAGGAACGCTTTTTCTATTCTGGGAACAATTCCTTCGTATTTTACAGTTTTTCCCCAATCTTTATGGGGATGTTTAGGCTTATGTTCCGGTGCATGCAGCAAAATTTCCCATTCTTTACCGGTAAAATCTTTCAGCTTTTTATCATTATCAAAATATCCGGACAAAGTATATCTTGTTAAACGCCATCCACCTGGCTGGAAGGTTGGAAACCGGATGGCGCCTTCATCTAAAGATTTCTCACGATCAATTAATGCATTCACGTCCAGAGTCTGAACAAAACCCAGCCCTTCACATTCCGGGCACATTCCCTGCGGATGATTAAACGAAAAAACGTTAGAGTATCCTACAAAGGGCTTTCCCATTCTCGAAAATAACAGCCTTAAGGAAGCAGACACATCAGCTGCCGTTCCCACGGTAGATCTGGCATTTCCTCCTAACCGCTTCTGATTGATGATGATAGGAACATTCAGATTTTCAATTTTATCTACATCAGGCAGACCATAATGCTGCAGACGGTTTCTGATAAAACTGTTCTGGGTTTCATTAATCTGCCTTTGAGCTTCTGCTCCAATGGTTTCAAAAACCAATGAAGATTTCCCGGATCCTGATACTCCCGTAAAAACCACGATCTTATATTTTGGAACTTTTATGGAAATATTTTTGAGATTATTTTGCCGGGCATTGGTAATTTCTATATTTTCCATTTTAAATACTTAACTTTGTTAATAATTAACTAAGTTAAGTATATTTATCATGAAACCCATTGAAAAAGAGTTTTTTAACACATTTACGAATTTCCAATGTCTTATTCTGGCTCATATGAACCGGGGAAATATCAATGGAGTTACGGCTGCTCATTATAATATCATTGAATTCATTTTAAGAAAAGAAACAGCCACAGGAAGGGAAATCTCAGCAGCATTCAATATCAGCCAGGCAGCCATCTCGAAGCAGCTGAAATTTCTGATCAGCAATGATTTGATTATCAAAAAACAGGAAGAAACAGATCACCGGAAATTTAACCTTTCAGTAACGGATAAAGGAAGGTTTATCATAGAAAATTCGGAAACTTTTCGTAAAAACATTACCGGACAGACAGCTTCTATACTGACTTCTAAAGAATTGGAAAACTTTAATTACCTGTTAAGCAAAGTGTTGAATCATGTAAAACTGTAATATTCTTCTTCTACTTATAAGTTCCAAATACCCTGTCCCAGATAGACGTATAAAATCCAAAGTTTTTGCTTTCATCCAAATGATGCTGATTATGAAACCTTGTTGTTCCTACCAGCAAGCGGTCAAATGAGGCCGGAAAAAACTCTCTGTTCAGATGTCCTATGGTTCCCCAGATAAGGTTGAGCATAAGATAAATGGAAATAGAAATTACGGAGAAATCATATCCAATAAGTAAAACAAGCATCATTACACCAAATCCTATTGTTTCAAAAGGATGGAGAACAAAAAGGCTCAGAAAATTGGTGCTTACATGCTCGTGGTGTTTTCTATGCAGCATTTTATAGATAAAAGGCAAATGGGCACCATAATGAAAGAAATACATCAAAAGATCCATCAAAAGAAGCAATGCAGCAACTTCTGCTATGATCCTGACTGCTGATTGAGTCTCTCCAAGCACAATCCATCCGTTTTTCCATAAGAAAGCTCCCAGCAGCATAACAAAGCTGTTACAGATTATGGTAAGGAAGCTGAGGTAGAAATCGGATTTTGTGACAGGATGATTTTTTTCCTGCAGCTGACTTTTACGGCAAGTTTTTTCAATAAAAACATATAAACCAATAGAAAACAGATACAAAAAAATGTTAATAATAAGACTGAATATCATCCACTGCGGCCAGGAAAACTGCCAGAACAAATGCAAATAACCGGAAAGTTCTGTGTGATTAAAATTCATAAACCTGTCGTCCTTCAACTTGATGTCATAAAGGTATGAATTTCACAGTAAAATCAGCCGATAAAGTAGATTTCAGATACTATTTCTGCCTTGCTTTTCTTCTGAGCTCCCGAAGCCTTACGGTAAGGTTTTTTCGTAGATCATTATGATACTGGCGATAATTTTTGATACTGTTCTCCAGATTTTTTTTATTAAGCAGATATTCTTCATACAGATGACCCAGTTCTGAAATCTGCGTAGCCACATCTGTAGGCTGGCTTTCAGGATCTTCCGCAGCCTCTATCAGCAGACGGTAATATTCAATACGGCTGGTCAGGTTCATGTGAAGTTTCGGTTCTATTCCCTGCATGATTTTGTGATTTTATGGTGTTCCTGAATAAGTAAAAGGGTAAAGAAATTTGATTTTTTACTTTTACTATTCGATATATTATTTTTTATTAAATAAACCTTTTAATTTTTCTTGAACCATTAGACGTTAAGATTATTAGGATCAAGCTTAGCTTTAACTTAACATCAGAATGATTGATCTTAACTATACTTTATTTCTTCAGACCTCTTAATGGTTTAAAATATTGACATTCATTTTCTTTCAATCCAAATTATTTTTCCATCATCACCGGAGGCACGTCACTCTGATATAAAATTGTAACATTTCCGTTCTTTTCCTGGCCTTCGGATTTGAAATAACCTCCGTTAAGGGCAGAAGAAATAAGAGTTTCGTTAGGATCACCTAAAGGTAATAGTGGCAGCCCGGCATATTCGTTGACAATGATCTGCGGAGAAATTCCGTTGTTGTATTCACCGGCTCCGCTGGCATTAAATACTTTGTAAATTACGGGATGAATCTGCCAGGAAATTTTTCTCGGTTTCCGCTTATCTTCCACTACAAACCCGGCCATATCTTTACCTAAAGTAGTATCTCCGATCTGAATAACCTGCATATACGGCTTCAGATTGTTGATGACAATTTCCGCTGCAGATGCTGTACTGTTGGATGTGAGAATAAATACTTTCTGTAATCCCAATGCATTGGCACGTAAAGTATTAAAATCAAGAGCTTTGGGATCATAAGCAATCTGCTGGGCAAATGTTCTTTTTACTTCTCCTCCGTTTTTATTTCCTTTAAAAATGATGAATGGCGAACCAGACGACAACCCTGAAGGAATCAATGAGCAAAGAGCCGCCGCAGATGATACGGAACCTCCATAATTATAGCGGAGATCAAGAATAAGCTCCTGCACTCCGGCAGCCTTAAATTCTGCAAATTTCTGGTTAAGGATTGGTGTCATTCCGTCCGGAAAATCATAGATATACAGGTATCCTGCTTTTTTACCATTTTTCTCAAAAACTTTAGATAAAATGGGCTGTTCAAAAGAGAAACCATAGTAAACGGTGATATTTTTTTCATCCGTAATCGCTCCGTTCTGCCATTTTCCTACGGTAAGATCTACAACAGTCTGGTCTTTAATGGATGAAGCCATTGATTCTGCATTTGCTGCTGTAATAGTTTTTCCATTGATTTTCGTAATAATCATTCCCCGTTCCAGCCCTGCATTGAAGGCTGGAGAATTTTGAAGAACCAGCTTAACAATTGTAACCACCTGGTTGCTGGCAAGCTTGGCAACGGTATAATCAAAACCATACATATTCCTTATGGAACGTGGATAGGTAGAAGAATCTTCAGTATTGACCATGAAAGAAAACCGGTCCTGGGAAGACAGCAGACTTTTAAAAAAATCTTTTACGGGAAGATGGTAATCTGGTTTTGCAGGCATCTGATCTGCCCAGTAATAATACCGCTTCATACTGTCCTGAACCCATAGATTTACAGATTCTGTACTTCCTTCAGGAAAAACAGGTGCGCTTTCGTCATTATTATTCGTACACGAAATGAGAAAGACTGCGATCGCAATACATTGAAGTTTTAAAAAATTTTTCATACGCAATTACAGATATTCTGCGATATCAATATCTCCTTTTACCACCCATTCACCATTTTCTATTTTTTCCTGAAGGACGATCATGTTTGCTCCTGTGTGCTGTTTCAATTTCACCTGAATCATTTTAGATCCGGAATAAGGCTCTGTAGTTCCCGGTTTGTACAATTCCAGATATACCGGAGCTGTAGAGCTGAAAAAACTGTAAATTTTTACTGCGGTAAAATTGTCTTTCCCAATGTTGTCAAATTCTGCCAGCACTACTCCATTTTCTCTTTTCAGAACGCCTTTCACATCTTTCAGTATAGTTCCTGAAAATTCGCCAAGATTAGAAAAAATAAATTCAAACCCAACTTTTCCAAGATTAACCTGAGGCTTTACGGCATAAGTCTGCAGATAAATCCCCGGAAGATTGAAAAAGTATAAGTTTTTAAAATCATTTATATTGTCATAGGTAATATTGTATTTTGCAATTTCGGTTCCCGTTTCATTATTATATACGGACAGTTTATTGTTTTCTCCCTGATCCAGAACAAACTGAAGCTGGGTTTCTATTTTATTGGTATAGGATGTTTTTCCTTCAATGGATACAGGCGCTCCATTGAGCCTCAGCTGAAGGACATCAGGCTTGGAAAATCCTTTGATATTAACCTCTCCGGGTTTCTGTACTTTATCATACAGCTCCATCGTGTTGCTGTCTGTGCATGATAACAGTACAGTAAATAATAGTAGTAATGCAAAGATTCTGTTCATCTTTCTTCAATTATTTCATTGTAAAACTTAAAAAATATTGCCCTGCCCGAGAGCAGGGCAATATATAATTATAAAAAAACTAGTTGGATATGTTCTGGATAGCCTTTTATCATACTATCCATTATCTTATATTAAAAATTCATGGTATTTCTGGAATCAGTTTCTAAAGGTAGAAGAGCTATTTTTCAATAAACTTCAACCTTTCCGTAGTCTTTCCGTCTGTGATTTCTGCGATATAAACTCCAGATGTAAGCCCTGCGGTATTGATGGCTTTGGAATACTGAGCGGTAAGTACTTTTTGTCCTGCTGCGTTGTAAATGGTTACCACCGTCATATTTTCTTTCAATGCCGGATTAAGTTGCAGCTGTAAAGATTCTTTTACCGGATTTTCTGTTATTTGTGTTATAATTTTGTTTCTTTTTACATCCTTAGTTCCCAAAAATGAAGTAGCGTAGATTCCCATCTCATCAATATTGATGTTCTGAACATTATTTCCGCTTGTTTTTCTGTTTGACCACATTCCGATATAGATTTTCTTTCCTGCAAAAGCAGAAAGATCTACAAGGGATTCTACAAACTGGGTAAGATCAGCCGGAAAGGGATTGGCTGAGTCACCTACCTGTATTTTATAAATACTCTGAACATCATTTCCATTTGCATCTACCGTCATTGCCTGGAAGTCTGATAATGTAGGAACTTCTTTCTGTGGTGTGCTTACATAGATAAAAAGTTCTCTGGCAACAATAGTATGAGTAGATCTCTGTCTCCCGATATAGGCTGCCAGAGTAACAGTTCCTGCAGTATTTGTAAGATCAATCTGAGGAGAAATAATCCAGTCATTTTCTGCCCCAAATCCTGTAACACTTCCACTTGGAACCAAACTGATGGAATGACGAAGAACGCCGGCAGTTCCATATGCTAAAGATGTTCCGTTGTGGTAGATATTCTGTCCCTGTACCCATCCGTTGCTATTGTTGTTCAAATCGTGAAAAGTCCATCCCTGAAGGTCAGCAGGAGTATCAAAAGAATTTCCCCATACCAGAGACTGTGCGGCAGCCAAATGAGATAAAAACAGGACAGATGATAAAATTATTTTTTTCATAATGCTGATTATTAAGGTTTTTGAATTAAAAGCAAGGAATCAGCATGTGCTGTTCCCTGCTTTTTAAAAGTTTTTATTTATTCTACAATGGAGAAATTGTATTTTGTCCAAAGTCCCTGGAAGTTTCCACAGTTTCTTGGAGATACATTCCAACCACCTTCGTTGAAGAAAGGCTGACTCATACCCCATAGAGATGCAGGAGTTCCAGTCAATAGGTTAGCTGCAGGGATTCCTGCTGTTCCTGTACCTGTAACTGAAGTAGTAAATCCGTGGATCTGGATTGTGTTGTATGCTGAAGCTGAAGAAAGTTCAGAACCTGTACCTTCTACTTTGATTCCCACAGGGTAACCTGTAACCACAGCGTTATTTAACGTTAATCTTCCGTGTCTTCTGATATGGATTCCGTTTTCATACAAAGCCCCCTTCGCAGAGTTTTTAGAACCGATGATCGTAAGGTTGTTGATTACCGGGTGAGTCAACAATGATGTAGAAGAACCGTCTGCGTTGTTATCAAGCTCGATACCGTTAGAATCAGGGCTTGATCCGCTAAGACTGTGTGTAGAGTTGTAATCTGCCAAAGCAAGAGCACAAGTAATAGTTCCTGTATATCCGTTATCAAAATCGAAGTTATCATCATCCGCAGCGAAAGAAACAAGGTTTGAAGCGTTTACAGTACCACCGAAGAATTCAAAAGAGTCATCTTTTCCGAAAGATACCTGAATATGATCTAAAGTAGTTCCGTTTCCTACTCCTCCTAAAGTAAGACCGTTGATTTCGTTTCCTGAGTTCGGAGCCAAAAGATCGAATCCTGCAAATTCAATACGTACATACTTCAATGTTCCTCCGTTGTGAGAAGCATTAGTACCCCCGTAATAGAAATCCGGACCAGATAATCCTTCAATTGTTTTTGTGAAAGGAGTGTTGGTAGGAGCATCTCCTAATACGATAACCCCTCCGAAATCACCAGGAGCAGCAGTTGTATCTTCATTTCCGTCTAGCAATTTGTAGCTTGTGAAGATGATTGGCTGTGCTTCAGTACCTGCTGCGTTGATTTTTCCTGTTTTAGCAATTACCAAAACTCCTGTAGCAGTATTGCTTGTGTTTGGCTTAGCTTTAATGAATGTACCCGGCTGGATTGTTAGTGTAGCACCATTTTTTACGGTTACAACTCCGTCTAATTCAACTACACCGCTCCATGTAGTATTTGTAGTAATAGCACCACTTACGCTGGTTACCGGAAGAGCCGAAGCTGTAAGGTACTCAGCAGAAGTAGATTTCATTTCGAATGGAGATGATGAATCCGCCAGTTGATCGTTTTGACAAGCTGTAAGAGATAATGCTGCCACTGCAATTAGAGTTAGTCTTTTCATTGTTATAATTTTTAATAAATCCGGTCGTGTTATTTTATATACCAGATCAGTTTTTTAATATTCAGGAATATCTGCCTCACTATTCCTTCGATTTGGTTTTTAGAATTCATCCGTCACTGCAGGAGGAGCTGCATTGGGGAAGTTCCCATAGAAACCGTTAATACCTGGGAAAAGCCATTAACGTTCGGTTTTTTTCTGAACCGGTACTGCTGTGCGCTTCATCAGTATTCTTCCAGTTTTTGATCAGGTTACCGAAACCTGTACGGTGCTATCCTGAGCTCTTTTTATATTTACATTTGGTGTCTTCTTTTTAAAAAGTATAATTCACACTTAGACTGAACATTCTTCCGCTGTACGCCCGAAACATGATCTTATCAATATTTTTATCATACTTGTCTGTTGCTCCCGGAAGAAGATCCCATGCTTCTCTTTCCGTACCCACATTACTTCCTCCTCCATTTTTGGCAGCGAGATAAGAATTGAAATTGTTATAATATTCCTTTACCCTGTTGAAGAGGTTTCTTACATTAAATTTCACTTCAAAGTTTCTGTTACGAAGGAATTTATAAGAGATCTGGGCATCGGCTACAGCATAAGGACGCTGGATTTCCTCTCCTTTGTAAGCATATCCCACCGTGATGTACTGATCTCCTTTCGCGTTATACAAAAAACTCAGTCCCAGACGGCTTCCGTCATAGACCAATCCAAGGTTGTAGGCATAAGGAGTCTGTCCGTAAAGCGGTCGTTTCACTTCATAGGTTTCATCATTATCACCTGTTTTGTACAGGTCTTTAAAGGCCACTACTTTTGTATGGTTATAGGTAAAGTTTCCGCTTATGAAAAGTTTTTCCAGAAAAGTTCCGTCTGCAATAAAGCCTAAACTTTTTCTCACCTCAGCTTCCACTCCTATCAGCTTTGCATTTTTTGAATTTCCATTGTATAAGAAAAGATTCCCTTCACTGGAAATATGCCCTTCACGCTCGATAGGTCTGTCTATATTTTTGTAATAGAGTCCTGCAGAAAATATTTCTCCCAGCCCCGGAAACCATTCAAATTTGAAATCATAATTATTAATGACTGAAGAACTCATTTCCGTATTGTAAATCAACCCATTGGCGATTGGATCAAAATAGGGAAGCCCTGTTCTTTCATTAAACTGAGGACGTATTACTGATTTATTATAAGCAAGTCTCAGATTGATTTTATTAGTAGGACTGTATGTAAAATTCGCAGAAGGCATCCATTGCCATGGCTTATCCTCTATCGCAGTTCTCATGATGTATTTAGAATCTGAAGGGTCCAGCTGCTGAGAAATCATATTGTATTTAAAATATTCTGCGCGAAGTCCCCATACCAATCTTATCTTCTTCCAACGGTTATCAAACATAACATATACAGCATGCTGATTGACTTCTCCTTCATATTTGTCATTTTTATAGAGTCCTCTGGTTTCCCAACCAATACCACCCGGAACATAATGGGAACCATCAAACCAGCCAGCAAGCGAACCATACATCGTCAAATAGTTCTTCTCGCTATTGGGAACGTCCCGGTTTTCATCAACACGAAGAAAAAACTTCTGCTGTTGGTTGGTATTGTTTTTTATAGCCCCTGCATATCCCGTTTTAATAGTATTTTTAAAACTTCCCGCATCCATATCCCATTTCACGGAAGCTCCATAGTTGTAGTCTGTTTCTCTGTTTTCAATATATCCTCTGTAGAAATCTGCTCCGGAATTATAAATTTTATGAAAAGCTAAAATCTCATTTCCAATGAAATCATACCGGGTAATATACTGTGTATAATCTTTGGTATCGGAAGCTACTCCTGTACGGGCCCCAAACCAACTGATCTCTGTATTTCCTATTTTATGGCTTCCTTCCAGCTTATTTTGCAAAAGCGTCTGAAAAATCGGGTAATTGGTATTATCGGTATAAGGCCTGTCTAATGTTTTGATCTGAGCCGGATCATTATTGGGAATAACTCCGTTATAAAAATAATTATAGGCTAATTCAGCGTTGGCAGCCATTCCGCTCCCGGTTGAATATTCATTCCACCCTGTAACTCTTGTCAAAGTATTATCAAAAATATGGGTATATGAATTGCGGAATGAAATTCGGTTTTTTCCCAGCTGTAACCCGAAATTCAACATCCCTGCCAGCGTAGAATTATAATTATAGGAAGCTCCGCTGTTTTTGAAATTATAAAACGGAATCTGTCCGTTTGCATCAGGCATTCCTGTGGTATCCAGCCAGTTTCCTCTTCCCGTATGGTCTATATCCAGTTTATTCTGTTCGTTTCTGATGACAAATGCTCCGGCAAATCCCCATTTGTTATTGTTCTTCAGAGCGTAAGTTCTTCCCAGGGCCAGCTGTATATTAGATCCCATGTCACCTCTGGTTTTGTAGGTGCTGAAATTATCATTGGTAAATTGTTTGGACTGCTCAAAAAATTTCGGATCCGTCCAGTTTACCGCTTCCAGTCCTTTGGGAAAATCCCTTGTCCCGTCGTCATATCCGAAATAATCATACTTTCCCCGCTTGCGTGTCAGAAATTCTTTAAATGCAGACTGATCGTTATAAGAAGTTCCCATTGTTACGGTTGTAAAATTTTCATTGGGAATATCTTTGGTTCTCACTTCTACATACCCTCCTGCAAAGCTGGCATTCATATCCGGTGTTGCAGACTTACTTACCACAACACTTTCCACCATTGCCGTAGGAATAATATCAAAGGAGAAATTCTGATTATAGGCTTCCGTACTTGGGAGATTAATTCCGTCCATGGCTGCCGTATTCCACCGTTCCCCCATAGATCTTACGACAACATATTTATTATCGATAGTTGTAATTCCTGTTACTCTTTTCAGAGTTCCTCCCACATCGCTGTCCGGAGTTTTAGAAATCTGTTCTGCTGAAATACCATCACTCATCTGTGCCGCTTTTTTCTGTTGAGCAAGAAGCCCTGCCTGGGTATCAGCTTTACGCGCTGCCGTAATCACAACTTCTTTAATATCTGTAATTTTATCGGAAGCTTTATTTAGAGCAAATGATACTGAGTTGGTTTCTTTATTGATGACGGATAATTTTTCAACTCTCAGCGTATTGTATTTTGAAGCTTTTATTGTAAGGTTATAGGTACCTGAGGGAAGATCTACCGTAAAATCTCCGTTATTATCTGTTATTACAGTTTTCTTGGCTATAGTAATTTCAGCTCCGGTGATAGGATTTCCTACCTCATCCACTATTTTACCGGAAATACGTCCGTTTCCCAATACCGAGATGTTAGAATTTTCATATTTTATCGAAATAAGATCACCATGCAGACGATACACAACAGGAAGGCCATTGGTAATATCCTTCAGGCAGCTGTTAACAGATGTATTTTCACATTTCACTCCTTTTACCTTCAGCTCTTTAATATCTACCTTGGAATAAGCCAGTCTCATTCCCGTTTTTCCGGCAAATTCCTCCAAAACTTCAATCAACGGTCTGTTGGCAGGTACAGAAAATGTTACTTTCTGAACCAGCTCCTGTGCCTCTGCGGCTACAGTAAAAAATAAGGCTGCTATGGTAATCCCACATTTCAAACTTTTCATACTTAAAGTGTTCTCTTGATTATGATTATTTAATTTTTTGAGTTGTTTTCTATTTTTTCAGGATATAGGTGTTTTCTTTTTTCTGTACCTCCAATCCAAGGATGAAGGCCAGCGATTCAATATTTTCTCCTACCGTTCCTCCGGTAAAATCTGCAGTGATCTTTTTACCTTCAGCATCTTTAGGATATGATATATTTGTACTATAGCTGCTCTCAAGAACAGTTACAACCTCTTTTAAAGGAACATCGTTAAAGCTTAAAGACAGTAGTGCAGAAACTTTCTTTGCTGAACTTTTCACCGGACGTATTGAAATAACCGCTGTAGTATGCGCAATCCCGAAATTTGTCCATTTCTGATTGGGTTTAAGGAAAGAAACCGGAACTCCCGGAGAAGATACAGCCACCTTTCCTTCATAAAGATCAACCGCTTTCTTCTTTCCAGACTGGGAGATTTTAAATACAGTTCCCAAAACTTTAGTACTGAAACCATCAGCCCGTACTACAAAAGGATGTACTTTTGACTTGGCTACAGAGAAGATGGCATCTCCTTTTAAATCTACCACTCTGGTAGAAGCAGGAAATGATTTTTCAACGGTAAGTTCGGCGCCTGGCAAAAGAGTAACCACAGATCCGTCTTCAAGATGAACAATACGGTTTTCTGATTTTGCAAGATAAACATCAGGCTTAATGAACATTGTATATGTGAAAATACCTCCCAATGACAAAAGCAGAATAATAACCGCTGCTATTTTATACAGATGTGTTGTAAATCTTTTTACAGAATGTACAGCAATATTATCTGTTTTGGGGAAATAGTGTTCCAGTCCGGATAATACCCTTTCTCTGGATTCTTTTCTATGAACAGCATCCAGATCTTTTTCAGTCTGGATTCTCCATTTTGTTAAAAGTTCTTTTTCTTTTTCAGAAATTGAATCTTCAGAAACTTCCCGTTCCCAAAGTCTGAAAACAAAGGCTTCAATATTTTTATAGGGTAAACGTTTTTTCATAAAGTCTTTCATTGTATTCACAGATACTTCTATCTATAAGACCGTGAAAATGAAAAACTTCCCCAGGGCATTCTTAACGTTATATTCACATTATGAGCAAATTGTTAATAATTTTCACCATTTTTCACATTTACTCAACATTAACCCGCTATTTTGACCTTGTTTTTCAGAAATATTTAATCTTACCATACCCAAAGTTCACAAAAAGTTAATTTTCCTTTAGGTAATTTTGCATCAACAATATGAGCCCAACAGACTATACATTATTAAAGAAAATAAAATCAGGCGACCGCCCTGCATTTATGCTGCTGTATGACCGATACTGGGATAGTCTATATAGCTTTGTTTTTGTGCGGACCCGGGATAAAGAAATCGCTGAAGAAATCCTTCAGAACCTATGGGTAAAGATTTTAGAGAATACGGATACAATACAAACCGACGATTCTGAAAGCGCAAAAGGCTATCTTCTCCGCCACCTTCATTACCGTATCCTTGACTTTTATAACAGTTATAAAAAAGCTCCTCCCACGCTGAGTATTGACGAGTTTGACATCCCCAATGAGCTGGAGATTTCGGATACAGATTATTTTGAAATTCTTGAAGAAAATGAGATCAATACTTTATTATCGATGATTGATGAAGTGGTTGCCCAGCTCCCTTCAACGGAACAGCAGGTATATGATATGAGGATCCGGAAAAATATGTCCGTTAATGAAACTGCAGAAGCATTGGGAATAAGCAATAAGACGGTAAGTAATAAATTAAGCAAAGCTTTGGGGGAAATCCGTGAGCAACTGAGCCCTGAATACCAGTCGTCTAAAAAACTGGTCTCTATTCTTGTGCTGATGGAGATTTTGATGAGGTATTGAGAGATGGGATTCGTGATTGCGTCAATAGTCAATTTGCTGCGCAGTCAATCGCCAGTTTTTACTCCACATATTACAATTCACAGCGAAGCGGATTCACTATTCACTATTCAAATCTTAATGTCAATAGTCAATTTGCTGCGCAGTCAATCGTCAATTTTTACATCACATATTAAAATTCACAGCGAAGCGGATTCACTATTCACTATTCACTATTCAAATCTTAATGTCAATAGTCAATTTGCTGCGCAGTCAATCGTGAATTTTACACTACATATTAAAATTCACAGCGAAGCGGATCCACTATTCACTATTCAAATCTTAATGTCAATAGTCAATTTGCTGCGCAGTCAATCGTGAATTTTACACTACATATTAAAATTCACAGCGAAGCGGATCCACTATTCACTATTCAAATCTTAATGTCAATAGTCAATTTGCTGCGCAGTCAATCGTGAATTTTACACTACATATTAAAATTCACAGCGAAGCGGATTCACTATTCACTATTCAAATCTTAATATCAATCGTCAATTTGCTAAGCAGTCAATAGTTAATTTACACTACATATTAAAATTCACAGCGAAGCGGATTCACTATTCACTATTCAAATCTTAATGTCAATCGTCAATTTGCTAAGCAGTCAATAGTTAATTTACACCACATATTAAAATTCACAGCGAAGCGGATTCACTATTCACTATTCAAATCTTAATGTCAATAGTCAATTTGCTGCGCAGTCAATCGTGAATTTTACACCACATATTAAAATTCACAGCGAAGCGGATTCACTATTCACTATTCACTAAACACCGGCAGCAAAGCGTTGCCAAAGTTCAATATTTTAAAATCGGCAAGATCCGAATCAATGCTTTCATCATTATTGGTAAAAACAATGGTCTGCATTCCTGCATCTTTTGCAGCTCTTAATCCTGAATGGCTGTCTTCAATAGCAATGCAGGATTCAGGAGAGACACCAAGGTTTCGTGCAGAGGTAAGATATACCGCAGGATGAGGTTTTCCCTGAGTTTCAAACTCTGACGAATGAACAGTATCAAACAGCTCACGAACCTGAAGTTTTTCAAGGACAATGTGTGCCACACGCAAAGGAGCATTGGTTGCCAGGCCTATTTTATATTCTTTATTCTTAAGATGTCTGATAAATTCCTGCACGCCGGATATTGTACAGTCTTTGGTTTGTATCAGCTCAATCACTTTTGAAACTACTTTATTTTCTAAATCTAATGCGTCAAAATTTTCCCATGGAAATCTTTCATACCAGAATTCTGTTACTTCCTGAGTAGTCATGTATTTGGTTTGTGCTGCAAGATCTTCCGTGACCTGTACTCCATAAGATGAAAATACATCAAGCTCTGCCTGAGTCCAGAATTTTTCTGAATCTATCAGGACTCCATCCATGTCAAATATTACTGCTTTTAAAGCCATTTTTTGAATGATAAATTAAATTACTGGCTGATTTTATAAACACAGCGCTGCCCACCGGAAATAATATGATCTATTCTTTCCACTTTATAATCCTTACCGATCAGCGACTGGAAATTGGATAATTCAGCACGGCAGAACCCTTGGCATTCTGTTGCAGCAGCACATATCGGGCAATGGTTTTCGATCAGAAAATAATCTTTTCCTTCTTTTTTCCATTCTGCCATATATCCTTCTTCACTACGTATTGTTGCCAGGGATTCAAGGCGTTGTTCCAGAGATTTTGCCTTAGAAAGCACTTTTTCATATCGTTCATGAGTATTCTTCTCACGATCACTGATTAATAAATCCAGTGCATTTTCACCTAAAAGATTTTTCACTGATCTCAGAATCTGAACGGTTACATCTGCATGGGTATCAGGAAACTGAGCCAATCCTTTCTCTGTAAGGGTATAGTAGGTAGAGGGACGCCCCACTCCTTCGCTCTTCACCGAAGACCGGATCAATCCTTCCTGAGCAAGATTCAGTAAATGTTTTCTTGCTCCTTCTTTCGTAATCGACAATTCTTCAGCAATAAGAAGTGATGTAACTTCACCTCTCATCTTCAAAAACATCAGAATACGATCCGCAGCCGGCTTCTTCATTTGGCAATATTTAAGTTGTTTTATTTTTCAACAACAAATATAGTCATTTTCTATAACCTCCAAAAGCAACAGATAAATCAAAGATTTACAAACTGTTATCTTTTCAAACTACTTAATCTATAAAACAACCATAAAGTTGTTTTATTCAAATATATTTTTACCTTTGTCAGACAATAATCAAAAAAATAAATACGATGAACCCATTTACATTACCGCAGTTACCTTACGCTTATGATGCTCTGGAACCTTTTATAGATAAAGAAACAATGACAATTCATCACCAGCGTCACCACCAGGCCTATGTTGATAATCTGAATGCAGCCCTGGCGCAAACCAATGAAACCAATCCCGATCTTGATTCTTTACTGCAAAGGATAAGTGAATACAGCCCTGCAATAAGAAATAATGGCGGCGGTCATTATAATCACTCTTTATTCTGGGAAATTCTTTCTCCCCAACCCAAACTTAATCCTGAAGGTGCACTTAATGATGACATAACCGCAACTTTTGGAAGTCTTGAGAACCTTAAGGCAGAAATGAAAAAAACAGGTTTGGCACAGTTCGGTTCCGGATGGGTATGGCTTTTTGTAAAATTCAACGGATCTCTGGCCATTAGTTCTACGCCTAATCAGGATAATCCGATGATGGATGTTCTTTCGATGAACAGAGGCTTCCCTATTCTTGGAATAGATGTGTGGGAACATGCTTATTATCTGAACTATCAGAATAAAAGAGCAGATTATCTGGATTCTTTCTGGTCTGTTCTGGATTGGTCTTCTGTGGAGAGAAAATATGAAGAAGCTTTGTCAAAAGTAAGATAATTAACACTTATTATAAACAAACTATGACTGAGGAAAATTTTATCAATAAAGCAAAAGCTTCAGGCATTATTGCCCTTGATCTTTCGGACTACAAACCGACAACGGAAGTGGTGGAACTGGATATCAAAGACCATCTCTTCATGGGAATGATTGTCAGGGAAAAAGAGTTTAAAGAATCAATTGCTGCGGTGGATTTTTCTGTCTATAACGAAAAAGCAGTAGGAATCATCTGTTCTACGGATGCCATTATCCCACCTTGGGCCTATATGCTGATTATGGATAAACTTTCTCCCTATGCTTCGTATGTCGATTTGAACAATGCAGAAACAGTTCTGCTCGATCTCTGGAAACGCCGCCTCATCTATGCAGACCTGAAACATTATAAAAATCAGAAAGTAGTCGTCCGGGCGAGTACCTATCATGATCCTGCACTCTATTTATTAGCCGCAGGACTTCTGAAACCATTAGTTAAAACGCTGATGTATGGCGAGATAGGTTTACCCAAAGTAATTTTTAAACAATAAAAAATGAAAGCAATCATATTCAACGGATCTCTGGAAAGAAGAACACAATCTACTTCCGGACAGATTTCCGATTATTTTTCAGAACGTCTGAAAATACTGGGAATTCAGACTGATATTTTTACCCTTGCTGACTCCGGCATTCCGCTATTTGATGTTACCCTTACCAAAACTCCCTTGGCAGTAGAACGTATGACCCAGATGTTTACAGATGCCGATCTGCACATCTGGCTGGCACCCCTTTACCATGGAAGTATTCCGGGAGTGATGAAAAATTGCCTGGACTGGCTTGAAGTGACTGCCAGCAGATATGAGCCTTATCTTACCGATAAAACAGTTGGATTAGTATGCTGGGCTGATGGTTTGCAGGCAATGCAGGGAATTAATGCAATGGATTCAATTGCCAAGTCATTACGTGCGTGGCCGTTACCATTCAGTGTCCCTGTTGTCAGATCATCATTATTTGCTTCTGGCAATCCAACTGAAATCTCGGATTTTTATTCCGGTAAGTTTGATAAGCTTATCAGCATTGCAACAACTAAAAAAATAGAAACCACGACTATAAACCATTCATAACATGATAGAAACAGATGTACTGATCATTGGTGCCGGCCCAGCAGGATTGTTTACGGTATTTGAAGCCGGCCTTCTCAAAATGCGCTGCCATATTATAGATGCACTGCCACAGATGGGAGGCCAGTTATCAGAATTATATCCTAAGAAACCTATTTTTGATATACCCGGATTTCCCAGTGTGCTTGCCGGAGAGCTCATAGACAATCTTTATGAGCAGATCAAGCAATTTGAGCCAGGTTTTACCTTCAATGAAACAGCGATACACCTTCTTAAACTTGAAGAGAATCTTTTTGAAGTAATTACAGATAAAGGGACAAAACACAGAGCAAAAGCCGTCATTATTGCCGGAGGTCTCGGAAGTTTTGAGCCTAAAAAGCCACCGATAGAAAATATATCTGCTTTTGAGGAAAAAGGAGTCAGTTATTTTATCAAAAATCCTGAAGAATATGCAGGAAAACATGTTGTAATTGCAGGAGGTGGAGATTCAGCGCTGGACTGGACGGTTCATCTTGCTGAAATAGCATTATCACTTACTCTTATTCACAGAAGGAATGAATTCAGAGGAGCTCTGGATTCTGTTGAGAAAGTGAAAAAATTAAAGCAGGAAGGAAAAATCAACCTGATTACTCCAGCAGAAGTGATAGCCGTAGAAGGTGATGATCGCTTAAGAAAAATATTCGTTGAAAAAGAAGGAACAATACAGCCCATTGAAACTGATTATTTTATTCCTCTGTTCGGATTGGTTCCCAAACTTGGTCCTTTGGCTGACTGGGGGCTAGAGCTTGAAAAGAATGCTGTAAGAGTAGATAACAGTACAGATTTTCAGACCAATATCCCAGGTGTATATGCTGTAGGAGATATCAATACCTATCCCTATAAAATGAAGCTGATCCTGTGTGGATTCCATGAAGCGGCCATTGCCTGTCAAAGTATCTATCAGCGTTTAAATCCCAATAAAAAATTTGTATTAAAATATACCACCGTAAGCGGTATTGAAGGTTTTGACGGTACCAGAAAGCAGGCAGAAAAACAGGTAGTAGCTACTATTGACTAAGAATTATGGAAAACGAAATTACGATTACAGTTATTGATCAAAGTGGTACTGCGCATACTTTACTGTGTCCTTTAGAAATGGGGTTAACCCTAAAAGACATCTGCAAGGCTTATGAATTACCTATGGAAGCTATGTGCGGAGGTATGGCCATGTGTGCTACCTGCCATTGTTTTATTCTGAGTGAAACCATTTCTCTTCCTGAAAAAAATGATATAGAAGAAGCCTTGTTATCAGAATTATTTAACACCAATACAACCAGCAGATTAGCCTGCCAGATTCATCTTACAGCTCAGATGGATGGGCTGTCAGTACAAATTGCTGCAGATTAATGATTTAAAAATAAAAATTAGCACACTTTATGCTGCTTATTTTCAAAAGAACAGTGTTGAACTGCTGTAATTAAGTTTAGCGGGGATTTCTGAATCGTCCGACGTTGAAGAAATCCCTTTTTTAAACCCTTTAAATTCAAACAATATGGCTATAAAAATAACAGATGCCTGTATCAACTGTGGAGCCTGCGAACCTGAATGCCCCAACTCAGCCATTTACGAAGGCGCTATCGACTGGCGCTGGAAAGACAAGACAAAACTTTCAGGTCATATCACATTTCCGGACGGTACGGAAGCTGATGCCGATACCTATAATGAAGCTGTTTCAGACGAGGTTTACTATATCGTATCGGGAAAATGTACGGAATGCAAAGGTTTTCATGAGGAGCCTCAATGCAAGGCCGTATGCCCGGTAGACTGCTGTATAGATGATCCTGATCATCGGGAAACGGATGAAGTATTACTCGATCGGCAGAAATTTATGCACAATGCTTAAAATTCTATCTTTTTTATATTTAATTTCAAAAAGGGCGGGTTAAAACCCGCCCTTTTTTATTTTGATTCTTCATCGGCTTCAGCCAAACCTTATTTTTCTTTAATTTCAGTGTAGATTTTTTGGGTAAAAGGAGTTTCTGTTCCAAGTTCGGCTCCATATTTTAAGACGGCTCCGGCAAATAATTCAAGCTCATTTTCCTGCTTTCCTGAATGAATGTCAAGCTGTAAAGAAGTCGGGGTTTCAAAAGGAAATGTAGAAGCTTTTTCAAAGGTTTTATCAACGATGTCTTCCTGAAGATAGATTTCTTTTTTATCTGCAATCTTCTTTATTTCTTTCATAATTTCGGCAGCTTCGTTTCTCTGCTGTTCATCAGTACATACAGCTCCTATAGATGAATTATGCTTAGCTGTTACCAATCCGAAACTGGCAATGAAAATAAATTTCGTCCAGATATCCGTTAATGAATTGTCTTTAAAATCAAAATCAATTTTGCTTTCGCTCAAAAGATCGGTAATCCACTCTACAGGAGCAGAAAAATGTTCAGGATCTCTTCCCACAATCATTTTCCCTGTTTTTCCTTTATGCTCCACCGTTCCTCTTTCTTTAATATGGGACGCTACATAGATACAGGTTGGAAGAACCGTATGCTCAGGAATTATTTTACGTATTCTGTCATAGATATCTGCACCGTTCATCATCGGAAGCAATATGGTATCTTTGCTGATGACTGGTATCAGCTGCTTACACACATTTTCAAGATCATATTCTTTTACACAGATCAGCACAAGATCAGGGTTTTGAATATCACTGATGTTCTCTTGAACAGCATCAGGATGTGTTTGACTATTGAAATGTTCGGGAGATATCAGGGTTAATCCGTTTTCTTTTACTTTTTTATAGGTTTCTCCTCGGGCAACAAAAGAAACAGTATATTTTCCGGAAGTTTCATTGGCTTGATTTATTTTAAAACCAAAGTAACCTCCTACTCCACCTAATCCTACAACGACAATATGTTTTTTGTTCATGAAATTATTTTTAGCAAAGATCAGTGATGATCTCCGAAATATTACTTGACAAATGAAAAGAAATTAAATTTTATGAATATCCCTTCTGATCCGGCTCAGTGAACTGTCTTTGATCCCCAGATAAGAAGCAATTATCTTTAAAGGAACATGCTGAAAAATATCAGGATCTTTCTTCATCAGATTGAAATATCTTGTGGAAGCTTTCTGACTTGCCATTTCTATTAGTCTGTCATGAATATTATAGTAGTTCAGGACAAAAAGAAGTCTGCTGAATTCTCTGAATTCAGGAATATTATGAAAATTGTCCTGTACATTCTCCAATCCTGTTTCCCAGAAAACGCATTCAGTCACGGTCTGATATATTTCTTTAGTAGGCTGCTGCCTGAAAAAAGACAGAAAATCATTAACAAAGCAGGGAGCAGTATAAATATTGGTGGTAATCTCTTCATTGTCTTCATTTAGGATGTATGAACGGACATAGCCTTTTTCCAGAAAGTATGTTTTGGTACTGATGGCCTCTTTATCCAGCAAAACAGTATTGGCTTTTAATTCAAACTGGATAAATTTTTCTGTGATCTTTTCAACCACCTCCGCTTTGATACTGAAAAGGGAATGAAAGTAGGCATTAATTGATGATTTGTCCATTAGAATACAGTCATAAATTTACTTTCACTGCTTTTGTAGCCATGAAAGTAGGCAGATATTTATCTATTAAAAAACGTGGATTAGGCTGCATTTCTTCAGTAAAATCTTCAATCATAAAACCAGCTTTCAATTGTCCGCCAATAAGGTCTGAAAGTGTATGCCCGAAAACCAGAGCTTCATTATTTTCCAGTTTTCTCTGAATCTGATCCTGGCTCAGGTCTTTTATATCAGCATAAGGAAGCGTATATTTTGGCCTGATAATTCCGTCTTTTATATCCTGAGGATTCCTGTCTGCTACAAACACGACAGGATTAAAAAAACTGGCCAGCAATACTCCGCCTTTTTTTAAAACTCTATAAGCTTCCCTCCAAACAGGATTTACATCTTCTACATAATGATTGGAAATAGGATGAAATACAATATCAAATGTTTCATCTTCAAATGCACTCAAATCTCTCATATCACCCTGAACGATTTCCAGTGGTAATCCGTCACGTTCTGCAACCTTTTGATCCTGCTTCAACTGTTCTTCCGAGATATCAAACACCACTACAGATGCTCCTGCCGCAGCTAATATCGGAGCCTGCTGTCCTCCTGCGGATGCCAGACACAGAATTTTCTTTCCTTTCACATCTCCCAGCCATGCTTTGTCCAGTGGCTTTGGAGTCAGATGAACTTCCCATTTTCCTTGTTTTGCATCACTGATCAATTCTGAGCTTACTGCTTTTGACCATTCATTCTGTTCCAATGCCTGTTTATTCCAGGCAGATTCATTGTGCTGTATAAAATTGATTTCCTTTTTTTGCATAGTATTCGTTTTCATTTTGCATTTCTTATTTACAATGCTTTATATCATTCAAATATAGAGACTTTAAAGATGACAATAATAGATTAAACCCCTATTTTTCTTAAAAAAACTAATTTCATAATGCTTTCATTATGAAAAATAGGAAGCCACTAAACTTTAAGTTCAATGGCTTCTTATTCTATATCTAAAACAATAATACAGTTATTCCTCAGACATAACCTCATCATAAGTAACAGGATCTGTAACCTCCTGATACTGTTCCCATTCTGCTTCCAGCTGTTTATTGGTTTTCATATCTTCTTCAAGCTTCAAGGTTTCGCGGTATTGTTTGGCCTCCGCTGCCAGTGTCCATTTACAGCTAATATTCATAGAATCAAGATAATTTCTGATATCGTGAATATTTAATTTAAAAAATTCTTTTCTTGGATTAATTTTATTCAACTGGCTTTTTAAAAACTTCTTATGAAGCTGTTTCTCTAAAGCCGGAGCATCTTCAGCATAAATCATAGCATGAACATCAAACTCAAAAGGAACACTTGCATCCCCAAGCTCACGAACACGATCAAGAGGCTCCAGACGTCTTGTCATACCAATTTTATATACATCTTCTCCAAATGAGCCAATGTTTGAAATAATATAAACATTTCCTGTTCTGGTCTGCTGTGCCATAGATATTGCTCTTTGATTTTTTTCCTCTGCCTGGCTAAGCTTTTGCTGTAATTCTTCCAGCTTTTGCTGAAAAAGTATTTTCTGTTCTTCATTAGCTTTCGCGACCTGAGATTCTGCTCTTTCTATCAGCTTTTTTAAGGTCTGTTCTTCTTTTTCAGCCTCTTTTATTGCCTTCTCATATTCTTTACGGGCTCTTTCCTCTTCTCGAATCTGCTCACGAATCTGCCTTTGTTCTTCCTGTTCCTGCCATTTTAGCTCCTGGGCAACAACTGCCCATCTTAGTTCTTCGACTCTTGCACTATGATACACCTCTGATATTCTTGCATTTCTAAAAGCTTGTCCATTAAAGTTTACCAATTGAAATGCATCGTCCATCTTTTGTTTCAATATGCCAAAGTTATCTTTCTTTACGGAAGCTAAAATAGAGTCTACCTTTCCATTATAAGCATCAATAACAAAATCAATCGCTGTATTCCTTCTTGACTCATCCATATAATCACAGATACCCGCCTGTCTGCTAACAATCATAAGTTTATTGTTTTGTCGAAGCTTTTTAAGATTGTCACCGGCCTCCTTATGGCTGAAATCTTCTGCCAGTTCATCCAATAAAGTATAAGTTGGAACCAAATATTCATTGCCATAGCCCTCAATGACATTTTTCATTGCTTTTATTCTGTCCGCTATCTGATCAGCCTCCCTTAAACTTCGATAAGCGTCACCACCTATTGATTCTGCTCTCGCTTCAGCATTATCTACAATACGCTTAGCTTCATTTACGGCATTTTCGTAGAGTAATTCTATCTCTCTGGTTTTTTTCTCAGTATTTTCCTTTACATTTCTGCGAAGCTCTCGGGCTTCAAGTTGAGCATTAGAAAGCTCTTGTCCGGCCTTCTCTCTTAATCTCAAGCTATCTCTTTCTGCTTTTTTAAGAAGATAATCACATTCAACTTTAATATCAATAATGTCCTGATACTTTCGGAGTGCATCATTATGCTGCATCAGTTCAGCTACTTTTTTGTTGAGAGTATTCTTATCAAGCTGTAATCTGGATCTCTCCATTTTCAGTTCATTATTCTCTCTTTTTAAATTGGTAATCAGTGTATCTTTCCTAAGTGATTCTTTTTTAAATTTCCCTGATGTACCAAATGCATAGAGCATCAGTATAAACAAAATAATAATCAATAAAACTGCCATGGTTTCAAATTTTTACGGCAATATTAAATAAAAAAGACAGGTACAGCTTACGGAAAACCGTAACACTAAAAAGTCTATATTTTAAAAGTCATCTTTCATATTGAAGAATATTGGCCTCACGGATTACAGTGAATGTATCAATAACTTTGCAGTTTATAACAAATTTTGTAATTTCATTCGTTAAAACAGTCTGCCACAGACCATACTTATGGATAATGACTTCACCTATAATTTCATCGAACCTGATAAAGAAATCGCGGATTTTGTTGAAAATCTGGGAACTTTTCAGAACCTTTCGGATGAGGCTAAAGAAGTGGTGATCATTCCTGACGGAAGAATTGATTTATTTTTTTCACAGTCTGCTTCAGAGCCTTTTCATATTACCCTTCTCGGGCTGGAAACTTATCCCGAACAAAGGTATATAGCACCCCATACTACCGCATTTATCATAAGTTTTAAACCTCTTGCAGTTGAATATATTTTAAATATCTCCATTGCAGACCTATTGAATATTGGAAAAGAGCTTTCTCCCGATTTCTGGAATTTTAAAGCAGATGATTTAAAAGATTTTTCCTGCTGTTGTAAAAAAGCAATTCAAAAAATAAAAGAACTGCTTCCCTCAAAGGTAGATGAAAGAAAACGCAGACTTTTCGGATTGATTTATGCTTCAAAGGGCGAAATGAGCGTGCAGGAACTTTCTGAAAAAACAGGCTGGAGCAGCAGACAGATCAACCGCTATTTTACCAAACAACTTGGTTTGTCATTAAAAGCCTATTCTACTATTCTGCGTTTCAGAAAGTCCTTAGAACACATTGCACAGGGAAGACTCTTTCCCGAACTTAATTACACGGATCAAAACCATTTCATCAAAGAAGTGAAGAAATTTTCAGGAGTTGCTCCTAAAGAATTATCAAAAAATAAAAACGACCGATTTGTACTATTATCCGTGCTGAAAGGAAAATAAATTTGCATTGTAAAATTTAAATAAACAATGCTGATAGACAATAAATCAATAGCAATCGTTGGCGGCGGTCCCGCAGGACTTACACTGGCAAGACTTTTACAGTTGAAAGGTACAGATGTAAAAGTATATGAAAGAGATTTCAATAAACATGCACGGGTACAGGGTTCCCCTCTTGATATGCATGAAGATTCAGGGCTGGCAGCCATCCGCAAAGCCGAGCTGCTGGAAGAATTTAAAAAGACTTTCCGCCCCGGAGCAGACAGAACCCTGATCATGAATGAACAGGCTCAAATATTTTTCAATGATCATGAAACAAAACCTGAAGAAGATTTTGGCGAAGAACATTTCCGTCCTGAAATAGACCGCGGGCCTCTAAGGAATATGCTTTTAGAATCATTACATCCTGAAACTGTAGTCTGGGACAGTCATTTTCTCACGATGGAACGCCTGAATGAAGGATGGCTTCTGCATTTCAAAAACGGAACTTCAGAATATGCAGATCTTGTTATTGCCGGTGATGGAGCCAATTCTAAAATACGGCCTTATCTTACTGATAGTAAACCTGTTTATTCCGAAATCATCATGCTGGAAGGCAATGTCTCAAAAGAAAATGCCCCTCAGATTGATGCTATGATTAAAGGTGGAAAAATAATGGCATTTGGAAATACCAAAAATATCTTATTAGGTCAGAAAGGCAATGGAGACCTTGGATTTTATGCAAGCTTTAAAGCTGATGAAAACTGGCCAGCTGACAGCGGTCTTGATTTTTCTGATCATACACAGATACTAAAATGGTTCAAAACAGAGTATTCCGGATGGAGCCCTGTCTGGGATGAGTTGTTTGAAAATGCTGTTACGCCGTTTATTCCGCGCCTGATCTACTCTATGCCTTCAGATCAGACCTGGGAAGCACAACCCAATCTGACACTGATTGGTGACGCGGCCCACGTAATGCCTCCATTTGCGGGAGAAGGTGCTAATATGGCCATGCTGGATGCCCTTGAGCTGAGTGAATATTTAACAAATAACAGCTACAGCACATTACAGGAAGCTATTTCCGACTATGAACATCATATGCGTAAAAGAGCGGCTATTGCCACACAGGAATCTCTTGAAAATGGAGAACGGATGCATTCTGAAAAATCACTAGCAACCATGCTGGATTTCTTTAATGGTCATATTACTTCATTATAAACAAAAGGCTGCCTCAACCAGAGACAGCCTTTTTCAGTTAAATAAACTTTTTTTCTCTCCGCTTTTTTAGATCCTGATGCGAAGATTCATGTGTGTTATTTCTTGATTAACTTAGTATTGTAAGTATTCTTATCATCTTTTATAGTGATCACATACATTCCTTTTACCAAAGAAGCAACGTTGATTTTACCTTCAATTTTACCTTCCTGAACCAATCTTCCGTCTGCACTGTAGATTTTGTAATCTGCTTTACCTTTAAGGTTTTTCACTTCTACAAATGTATCTGCTGGGTTAGGATAAATAGATACCTCTGAAGATTTTGTGTCAATAGCCTCTCTCACAGCAAGAGCACCAGCAGTAATTTTAACAGGAAGATCCAAAATACCACCCGCATTGCTTGCCAGTTCACCACAAGTATCAGTAAGAGCTGCAGTTGAATATTTACCAACAATTCTCATTCTTAATAATTTATCTCCTGTATATGATGTGGCTGGAACCGTAAAGTTATGATCTCCAAAATTTACAAGCCCTTTCGGAGCACCACCTGATATACTGCTTACTCTCTCAGTAGCTTCAAATACTCCGTTTCTGTTATAATCAATCCAAACAGAGACATTTTCATTTGCAGCAGCAAGTAAGTTTACAACAGCAGGCTTTAGTGTATAAGAACTCCCCTGAACAAGATTCACTATTTTAGAAGGATCCTCGCTTAAGTCTATATATGATCTTGCAACCCCATTAAAGTAATCCAAATTCGCTACTTTAACAGATACAATTCCGGCAAAATAAGGTGACCCTGAATTCAATATACAGTAATCAACTCCTGTCTTTAAACCTTTTGTTTTAAATGTATAATTATTAGAAAAAGCTCCGGCAGCAGAGTTCACTACAGCTGCAACCTGTACTTCATAATTTGTTTCGTCTTCTAAGCTATTTAATACTAATGAATTTGCCGGGCTCACTGCATTGGACCAATTTACAGTTCCTGCTTTTCTATAATTAACAGAATAGGTAGCTCCCGGAACACTGTTCCAAGATACCCTCGCTGTTGTTTTGAAAATCTCAGTATCTATAGTGGAAAGACCTGTAGGTGCTGACGTAGGAGATGTAGGTGCACTGCCCACAGTAATGGCAGGAGATACTGCGTAAAAAACGTTTCCTACAGCTGATATTCTTAATTTTACAGCTCCATTTATATTAGCCGGCATTTGTGCACTAAAGCTTCCGGTATTAGGAGTTGCTGCAACAAGGTTCGTCCAGCTGACTCCATTATCTGTAGTATAATCTATTTTTACGCTCGCTGTATTATAAGGTGCAGCATTCGTATTGGCAACATCCCAATAAATTGTGCTTACTGCATCATTATACAATACTGAAGATGCAGTAAGCCCATTGAATTTGAATGGACCATCATTCCCAACTGTTACTGTAGTTGTTGAGGTTGAAACCATTGGGCGCTGAGCATTCAGATCTCTTACCGTTACAGCATAATTCAATGTTCGAGGGATATATGATACAGTTTCCCATCCCTGCTTATCTGTAAGTATTCCGTTCATCACAGTCTCCAGCTTAGGAAAATATCTTCTTCCGTTTGGTGTACCAGGAACTGATCTCGTTAAGGCTCCTTTGGGATTATACCCCCATCCGCTATCTCCTGAAATGGTAGAAAAATCATCTGTAGTATCGTTCTGCTCCCAAGTATAGTTTACAGCATCATTTTCAGCATCTGCAGCAGAAGCTTCAAGATAATAAGCCGTTCCTTTAGGAATGTTATACGCTGACAATGGATTAATTGCCGGAGCTGTATTATTAATAATATTTTGAGATGCTCCACACGTAGATTTATTTTCTAAATTGGTCAGTACCTGATCAATGGATTTGTAATGAAAATATCCATCTGCGTTTGCCTGTACATTATCATAAGTAATCCCTGCATATCCCATGATTGTTGTTCCTCCTCCCGGTTCTACATTCGCTCCCTGAAGAGCATCTGTAACAGAAGTATTTGAAAATGTATGATTAGCTCCCAGCTGGTGCCCCATTTCATGTGCTGCGGTAAAGTCAAAAACTTCACCAACAGGTACAGGTCCCTGGGTATAAGCTGATCCTTTTTTAATTTCTGTATTATTGGCAGGATCTGTACAGACAATCCCAATTCCACCGGCATTTCCACTTCTTTCTGCATTTTGATGAAGAACGTGCCCAATATCGTAGTTGGCATTTCCTACTGCAGAAGTAAGAGTCTGCTGTAACTGAAGATTTAAATTATCTGTATAAGGATCAGATGCAGCATCAAGATATATAATCTGTGGAAGGTTCTGAACTGTTAAATGAGTACCAAAATCTCTTTCAAAAACACCATTTATACGGGTCATGGTATTGTTCATTGCTGCCAAAACAACTCCTTTTTTCACATCATCTGTTGCGTTGGCAGGAGTTCCCGCTGCGGTCAATTGATATTGGCTGTATTCTCCGGTAACGGATAATGCCATTCTAAAATTTCTGTATTTTGTATTGGTAGGTCTGCTGGTAATTCCCACTCCGGAAAGCATTTTTTTACCATTTTCTACCAGCTTATTTATATTTTTAAAATCATACTCCCCGGTATCACATTTAAAACCATGCTCCCCTGTTTCTTTTGATTTATAAAATACACCGTAAGTTTGTTTATCCGTACTTATGGGTTCTATAAATTGGAATACACCGTCTTTAATAATCATAGACTGCATGTCAGTAGGGGATGTACTGAATCTTAAATATTTAGAAGTATCATCCACACCAATTCCCACATAGGAGCCCAGCTGATACCTGTCTACAAGCGATTGATCCATTACAGGATTGCTATAGACAGCAAATTTTTCAATCTTTCCTTCTGCTGTTGGCAAAGAAATAATAACAGGACGTGCATTCTTTCCCGTTTCTTCAGCATTTTTCAGCATTTCCCTCAAAGACTTCAGATCAACTCTGTAAGAATGCTGTACTTCTACACCTTCTCTTACCTGCGAAGATTTTTGAGAAACAGATTCCCATCTCTGAGCATTGAAAGCTGTAAAACAAGACGCTAATGCGCAAACAAATAAAATTCTTTTTTTCATAAAGCTCTATTAAAAGTTACTTTGGAAGAATATATTGCGGTTTTTATTGAAAGGATTATCGAGCTTCTATACTTAAAGATACCGACAAACATTATCATAAATTCAATAAAACAAAATATATCATGTGATATTCACAACAAAACTCTTTGCAAAACTTATATTTTCTGAATAAAAAACAAAAAAAAACGATACTACACAGATACAACATAATCGTAAGTACATATATACCAATGACTTATAGTTCAGCCCTAATTATTTGTTTATTTCTTAGAGATTTCAAAAAGATGAAATTATTTGAGTGTTTTTATCAATATACTTATTAAAAACCTTGAAAATCAGGCTAAAAAATATTTTATAAAGAGTCTATTATTTTAGAATACAAGCTAAAAAAGCAAGTTACTTCAGCACTGTTGATTCTTTTTTTAAAAAAAATCTTTAAATTCAACATAAAACATAATACACTAATTATCAATCAATTAAAAAAGCAAATACACGATGTAGTATTCGTGTAGTATAGCTTTTTTTCTTGTTTCGGTTAAAAATTTTCATATTTGGACAAAGAAACCACAAAAAAATCCAAGTGGTGAAAAGAGAATATTTCGAGTACTGTCTGACATGATGAATCAGACAGTTTTTTTTTAAAATTATTTCAAGGTATCAAAGAAATGATAAATATCCGTTTCTCCTGGAATATTCAGTTTTTTTCTTATTCTGTATTTTTTCTGTTGGACACTTCTATGCTGAACCAAAGTATAATTTGCAATTTCTTTGGATGTAAAATGCAGTTTCAGCATCGCACAAAAAATCAATTCAGAACTTTCAAGACCGGGATTAATTATTAAAAGCTGATCTATAAATTCAGGATAAGCTTCTTTAAAACGATTCAGAAACTCAGGATCATTCTTCTTACCAAGTTCTATAATCTCTTCCTGCTTGTTGTCATTCATTCTGATTTTCAGATTTTCGGCTTCTATCGTAAGTACCTCTTTTCTTTTCCCCAAAGCCCTGATAATTCTCCATGCATACAATCCTAGCAGAGAAAGACCCGCCAGTGATAAAAAGAAAATCCAGTATATTTTATTTTTATGATGGTCTGCATCCTGTTGGGCTCCGGTAATAAAGGATTCCATATCCTGATTGATTGTGGCCAGTAAAGATGTATTAGTTTTATAATAAGCCTCTGTATATGCTTTCAAATAAAGGTATGCTTTTTCTTTATCCCCAGTATGTTCATACAATATCCTGAGATCGTTATAAATATATTTGCCATAGTAGGCATAGATACGTTTAGTTTTTTCATTAATTTTCAAAGCCTTCTTAAGGGTTTCTTCTGCCTTATCGTATTGTTTGTTGGTAAGAAAATATTCTCCCATTATAGTATTGGCATACAGGGCAATTCCGTCTTCTTTTCCTCTTATATTAGCTTTATTATAAGCAGTAGAAACGTATTTGTATGCAGAATCTTTATTCTTATGCATATAAACATAATCACCTATTGCACAATCGGTAAGACCTGTGCTATCCATTTTTTTTGCCCTGTGAAAATATTCAAGTGCTTTTTTGTAATCTTTTTTTTGGATAAAATAAAGGGCCTGTCTGAAATAAATACTGAAAAGAAGGTCATTTTTAAGTTCAGATTGACCGCTTTTCTGTATCAGGCTCATCGCTTCATTATTATATTGAAAAGCTTTGTCAACCCTCCGGAGTTCTATATTGAACCGGCCGTAAACATTATAAAACCTGGCTTTGTGTATATTATCTTCCGAATGATCCAGAATTTCTTTTGCATTATCAAAAAGAATCTGAGATTTTTGAAAATTTTCTAATGAAATATTAAGCTCAGCCAGATTGATATAGCAAAGCGCTTTTCCATCAGCATAATTTATTTTATCAGCCAGTTTATAATACTTTTTATTAAGATTGATCAGAGAATCATATTCTCCGGCCACTCTGAACTTCTCGTTCTGCTTCAGAAGAGAAATATCAAATTTCTTTTCAGCCTCCTTCTTTGAATGAGAATGGCATGAAACTAAAATAATAAGTAAAACAGCAAGAAAAATACGTGTCATATGTTTCTCTATTTAAGCTAAATTCCTGTATAAATTATGATTACAAATGATCTATCAGAATAAATTATACTCATTTTTTCTCTAGTAGTGCTTCTGTTAAAATAATAAAATCTTTTATAAAACAGAATCCGGCATCTTTTATTGTGATGAATTTTTTTATTCTGCCAAGTTTTCAAAAAAGTCATAAATATCTGTTTCTCCCAGAATATTCAGCCTTTTTCTGATTCTGTATTTTTTTTGCTGTACAGATTTGTGCTGTACAAAGGTATAATCTGCTATTTCCTTGGAGGAAAAGCGTAGTTTCAACATAGCACAGAAAGTCAGCTCTGAATTTTCAAGATCAGGATTGATTTTTAAAAGTGCTTTTATAAAATCAGGATATAATTCTTTAAATTTTAATAAAAAAGAAGAATCATTCCGTTTGGCAAGTTCTATTACTTCTTCAAGCTGCTTAGTTTCCACATGATTTTTCAGCTCATCCGTTTCTTCTTTCAGGGAGTTTTTGTTTAGCTTTAGCTTGTTAATTATCTTTCGGACATATACTCCTGAAAAGGTAAGAACAGCGATAGACAGGGCAATAAATAGCGGAAGATCATTCTTATGCCAGTCCGACTCCTGTTTTACTTCAGAAATAAAATCCTCAGTCGCCTTATTCATCGTGGTAAATCTTGCGGCATCAAATCTGCCTTCTTCTTCCATGTACTTTTTCAGATAGAAATAGGCTTTGCCACCGTCATTTTTTTTCTTATACAATTCTGCCAGCGCCATGTAAACCTCTTTGATATGCGAAGAATAAGTACGTCTTGTTTTAATATTGATGTCCAGAGCTTTCTTAAGTGCTTTCTCAGCCTGTTCACTATTATTGATTTCATTATAGTAGTATCCCATAGTATAATAAACCCATAGGGATTCTACATCAGTTGTCTTTTGGCTTAGCATCTTCTCATCTGCCTGTGCAATATATATTCCAGCAGAATCAGGCTTATGAACAAACAAATAGTATTGCGCAACCATACAATTGCTATAGGCCGAGTTTTCCAGTATATTTGCTTTGGTAAAACATTTTAAGGAAGTTCCGAACCATCCTTTCCACGCATAGTAAATTCCTTTGTTTACGTATAGTCTTGGAAGAAGCTTTCGGGCAAGACTGGTTTTTGCAGCCTTTTTTAAATAATAAAATGCTTTATTATTGCATTCAATAGCCTTATCATTTATTTTAAGATGAGAATAATACAGACTGTAGTCATTATAGAATGCTGCTTTATGATAATTATTTTCAGAGTTTTTCAGATCTTTCTCTGCTTTGTTAAAAAAAAAGCGGGCTTTATCATAATTTCCTGCCGAGACATTCACTCCTGCCATATTCAGATAGCAAAGTCCTTTTCCGGCTTTATACTTCATTTTCGCAGCCTTTTTCATATATTTTATATTCAGCCGGATAAGAGCCTCATACTCCCCTGACAACTGAAGGTCTGAAGTCTGATTTAATAAAGAAGTATCAAAATTTTCTCTTTCTTTATTCTGAGAATCAGTGCTGCACGAAAGCATACATAATAATAACCCTATGCAGATTGTACAGGCTATTATTTTTTTTATATCCTTTGAATGTATTTTTTTATTCTTAAGAACGATCAGATTAATTCTTTCCATCAAGCACCACTTTTCCCTATGTCTACCTATACATATTTCATTGAAATATTTTGGCAAACTGCTACTATTATTTTACTATTTCCCCCAATAATTGTTATAAATATACATAATTTATCATGCTTATTATGAAATAAGCAGTTAATTTTGCAAAAATGTAACATTCAAATAAAGTACTAAAATTTCCCCCTAGACAAGCATTTTTTTAAGCTTTCCGGAATGTCATGTAAACTTTCCCGATAAAAAATGATTGCTTTTGTGTATAATAAGACTCGCAGAAGTAAAATTTGTTACAAATACATCATTTAGTTTAAAAAATTTTAACACAAATGTTGAAATTCAACCGGATAAACTAAAAAGAAGTTCAAAATAATCTACATATTTGTATCCGGATATTAATGAAAATGACTAACCCAATACCTATGATAAATATTAGCTATCGAAAACTTCAGCGTGAAGAAAGTAGAATTTACAGGACTATCCGCCTGGAAAGTCTGGAAAAATTCCCTGAATCTTTTGGAGCAACCTATCAGGAGGCCGTAAATATTGAAAAATTCCGGATAGAAAGCGATATTGAAGAACAAACACCGGAACGATTTGTATTTGGAGCTTTTGCACAGCATGAACTTGTGGGTATCTGCACTTTTGTTAAAAATGAAAACAATACCGGAAGTATTTACCAGATGTATGTAAAAAGAGAGTTTCAAGGAAAAAATATCGGTCAGGGTCTGATTGAGGCCGTTATTGCCGAAGCCTCCCAAAAATTTAATCGTATTGAAATCATTCTGGAGGTCACTCCCGGTAATGATAAGGCTTACAATCTGTACCGGAAAATAGGGTTTCAGGAAATACCCCATATTTCTCCTGAAGAAATCTGTATGAAATATGTTCCTAAGTAAGTTTTTTAAAGGTTAAATCATAAAGATTAAAACTCTTCTACATTGCAAAAAAAGCTGTAAAGAATATATACTTTACAGCTAAATTTCATGGTGTGTTTTTAGAATCTTTCCTGATCTGATGATCTTATAAATAAATTGAGCAACTTAATTTTGAAACTTCACAAAATCTAAATAAAAGCTTGGGTTTCCTATATTAAATGCAGGAACTACTCCGTTAGTTTTAATAGCTAATACCGGATAGGTTCCGGGAGTTGAAAAATAGAGTACCCTGTTCTGATCCCTTGGACTCATATTAGCAACAGTAGTAACATTACAGTAAGTTTTCCAGACCTCACCAATCCCATTGATGTAAAAAACATAATCGTTACATTCAGAAGCAATTGTAAGACCAGCCCGGAAAAAGTACCACCCTTTTGCTGGTATTGTTACTGAAATCCCAGTAGCAAGCCCGCCACCACCTGTAGCACCTGTAAAAGGGTTCACCAATGTTCCGGTATAAGAGGTCCAGTTATTGGCAAATGCAGTAGTAACGGTGGAAGACCACGTTGCCAATCCATTACTATCACTTGTGAGTACATATCCCAGTTGTTGGGTACCGTCTTTAATCTGAAGGGCTCCATTAGTGGTTCCGTTATCAATAACAATCTTTGCACTGGAAGCTCCGGCAGGTACAATATTGGTTCCTACAAGGACTTTTCCGGTGCCATTAATGCTTAAATTATTCCCTGCGGTTGCAATATCAGTTGTTTGTGAAAGGGTGCCTCCCAATTTTACATCCGTTCCGGAAAGAGTAAGACCGTTACTTGCTGTAATATTATTATTAATGATTGTGGTTCCCCCATTTCCGTTACCACCAGCAAGTTCTGTAACTGTCATAAATCCTATCCCAGGATTCAGTTGAGCAGTTCCAGCCCCTCCTAATCTTACTTTTACAGAAGTATCAACAGTAGGTCTATAGATAGCATAAGCTTCCGGCTGCCCTCCAAGAGATGTTGCCGGATAGTTGTTTATTGCATCAACTACTCCCGTGGTACTGGAAGGAAGAACAGAGTTATTTGAAGCATCTACCCATTCGTAAATAAAAAATCCCCCTGCCAAAGAAAAATCAGTGGCGTGCAGCTGGCAGCGAAGGACATAGGTCTTTCCCGCTTTCAGATTAAAAACTCCTGAATTATAAGTAATGTTATTAGAGGCAATTACAGATCCGAAGGTCACATCTGACCCTGTAGATACTGATTGAGCTGCATTAGGTTTTACAATAATATAGTCTCCTGTAGAAGATGAGCCTGTTGAAAGAAGTTCCCATGTAGAATTTGTTCCTGTAAGCCCAGTATTTACCAGTTCTACACTTTGATTCGCAGGAATTGAAATAGTAGTACTACCATTAATTGTTTCCGGAGCCGCGGAAAAGACAGTGATTTTAAAGTTCGTATTATTTTTAATTCTGTAAATACGACCTTTAAAATTCCCTACTCCACTAATAGCAGATGGCAGGTTGAATATAGCATCTGCTCCTCCGTTATATGAAATGTGGAAGTCTGAGGATGTTAAATTATAAGACGTTGTATTCACCGCTTTATAACTTGCAGCTAATGATCCGTTAATATCCATGGTAGAACCAGGGTTCACAGTATTAATTCCAACACTTCCCGCCTGGGCAAAAGCAACGGCCGGGCTCAAAGCCAGCATCGCAAAAATTAGTTTTGTAGAAATTTTAAGCATTTATCATTATTTTATTTACATTAACTAAACCCTGTTGTTTAACATAATGTAAAAGTATTAGAATAAATACTACAGGAAAGATCACAATGCGTAGAAATAAACTAAGCAATTTGTAGAAAATTTTCTACGCTTTAAAAAACTAATTTCTACGAAAAATACGGTACAGCTATGACATATAAGCTTCATATAATTTAATAAGGTCAGCCAAATTGGTCGTTTTTAATTTTTTATGAATCCTTTTTTTATAGGTACTGATAGTAGACATCTGGATTTCCATTTCGTTTGAAATTTCAAGATTTCCGTTTCCTTTTACCATTAGTATAAAAATTTCGTATTCCCTCTCGGATAAGCTTTTAATACCATCAAGTGCGGATGGTTGTAAAAGTTTATTTACAATACCATTGGGGTAATAGTTGCCTTCTGCAAACATTTTCATGACTGCTTCAGAGATTGTATCTACCTTACTTAATTTATTAATATAGCCATCTGCCCCTTCTCTGATATATTGCACTCCAATATCTTCTTCATACGCTGAAAACACAAGTATCCTGATTTCAGGCTGGATGATCTTAATTTCTGAAATCATTTTTTTATTCCTGCTTTCAGGCATATTAATGTCTAATATGAGTAAATCATATTTTTGTTTGGAAATTTTATCAAGAACTTCAGGATAGTCTGCCGCCGTATCTATTAAAGTATTAGGAATACGTGATTCTAAAATGATGGATGTTCCCGTTAACACAATATCATGATCATCCGCTATAAGGATTTTTTTAATCATTTTTCCGATTTTTTAAGATTAATTGGAAGGAAGTTCCTTTTGCTTCGTTTCTTTTGATTATAATTTTACTTTCTATCATTTGGAGCAATTGCAGTACAAGATGAAGACCCATACCATACTTTTGCAGTAATAACTTCTCATTTTCAATATTCTCCTGAAGTTTAGTATAGTACCCAATTTTCTGGTCATCCATCCCAAGACCTGTATCCGTAATTTCTAAAATTATTAACGTATCCTTATCTGAGCCATTGATCGTAATAGTTCCGTTTCTTGTAAATTTCACTGAATTGTCTATCAGATTATGAATAATAACAGCCAATATATTTTTGCTGGTACGGATCATTAATTGTTTGCTGACCTGATTTATAATTGTAGTATTATGATTGTCTGCAATTTCCTCAAAAAGAATTTTCTTTTCTTCCACAAGGCCATATAACGAATAAAGTTCGGTTTCATCAGTCCTGTATTCATTGTAGATATCAGCGTACTCTTTCAAAGTCTTTGTAAAATTATAGAGCTGGTTGGATGACTTGTAAATAGAGTTCAAAATCCTTTCCGTACTGGATACACTCATTTCCTGATGATTTAAAACTTCTTTACTCGTTAAGGCAATAAACTTCAACGGTGTAGTAATATCATGGGTAATGGTTCCAATAAGCTTTTTCTGCTGCTCAATTTCCTTTCCCAATTTTATTTGAGTAACTTCGAGATTATTGACCGTTTCTGACAAAATTTTTGTCCTCAACTGAATGACTGCTTCCAGCTCACGAGTTTTTTTTCTAAGAAAACTTGTCCTCCACCTTATGGACAAATAAAGTAAAAACAGTAGTAGAATGCATGTAAACAGTTTGAACCAAAGCGTCTGATAAAAAAAGGGAGGAACAGTAATTTTTATTTTTTTGAAGATATATTGCTGCTGATCAGAAACAAGCATTCTAACAGTAAGAATATGTGTACCATAACCAAGGCTCCCAAGCAAAACCCTTCTATCTTTTCCTACAGATATCCATTCATTTTTTTTCTCATTATCAAGATGTGTCTGAATGATAACATTGTCCGGATTTGCATAGTAAGGAACATCAATAATAATTTCTGCTCTCGTGTCTTCCTGACTAAGTATTAAAGTATTCGCAAAAAAACATTCTTTACCATCAATCCTGGCTCTTTCTAAGTATATGTCTGTTGGATAATAGCTTTTGACCTTTAAAGGATTAAAAAAAACAAGACCGTCTAAGGAAGGTAAAACAAAGTCTCCATTTTTTAATGTATTACCATTTATGTTACCTCCACCATTAAATTCATTAGTACTAAATCCAGTATCTTTTAAATATTTGTAATAGTGTATTTTAAAGTTTCGGTTCTGAACATATTTTAACAACATGTTTTCCTTTATTTTGTACAAGCCATTGTTTGTGGAAATCCAAAAATAGCCATTTCTATCCTCCAATATGGTGTGAGCTGACAGAAGGTTTCCTTCAGTATCGACCGGCAATTTTATGAGATTGTTATTTTTTAAAAGGTAAAACCCTTTTCCTAAGGTTGTTATCCATATGTTTCCATCCTTGCTGCGTATCACGTCCCGGACCGACAATTCATTATGACCAGTTAAATTGTATATTTTATCCGATATAGCAGGTAATTTGAACAAACCTTTTATAGTCCCTACTAAAATATTGCCACCATCTGTCAATATAATCCTGGTGGGTTCACTGGCAAAAAAATATTTTTTCTTTAAAGATTTATAGGGCCAGTCTTCATATATACTCAAAATACCCGTGAATTGAGTACTTCCCTTTTTTTGTTTGGAGGACAAAACGTAATATTTTCCATCAGCAAATAAAAAATCTTTAACGGTCTCTTCTCCTGTAGAAACTCTTTGAAAATCCAGAAAATCTCTCTGTTTATGATATACAAAAAGAGTTTGTTCCTTACTTGTAATAATATTCCTGTACTTATCAAAACTTAAAAAATAGGATATATTTTTTTCGAAATTTTTACTTTTAACCAGTCCATTTCTGTTATAGATTTCACCTTCAGGCGTTATTACACATGAGTCACTAAAAGGTTGAATGGCATAAAAAACGGCTAACGACTTTGGATTTTTTTTTTTCGAGGAAATAAAATCTGTTAAACTCACAATTTTCAACCCATCTGTGCTGCTCCCCAAATAAAGTTTTTTGTATTTTTCATCATAATAAATACTCATTAAGGTGCTTTGAATGACATTATCCAGCTGAACAAGTTTTGATATTTTGAATGCTCCATTACTATAGGCACATCGATAAAGAATATTATTATGTAAGACAAACCCTTGTCCACTCATTCTATTCCAGAATACTTTACTTCTGACATCAGCTATAATAGGCACATCATAAGTAGCCGTAAGCCTTCCTTCTTCTATTTTTCTTACTTTTTTAGAATTATGATCAATATAAAATAAAGTCTCTCCAATGACAAAAGTATTGGGGCTATTTTTATAAAGAGGTTTCTCAATCACCCGGATCTGGGAATTTGAATCCTGACCCTCATAAATGATGGAATTCTCGGCAATGAAATACCGCCCTTTTTTAAAGTTCATAAAAAAAAAGCTGTAGGTATAGTTTGAAATACATACGCTATAATTTATATACCCCCTGGCAATCACTGAGGGAGATTTCTTTATATTGTTAATTACCTTTGGAGCTTTCTGATTGATTAGCACAGTTTTTCCATAATCTCCATATGTAAAAATGCTATCCTTTTCAGGATTACCATAGAAATAGGTAAACCTCTGGCTATTCAAGGGAAAATTTTTATACACTAAAAAATTAAGGCCATCATATCGTACGATACCATTTTCTGTTGTCAGCCAAATAAAGCCATATTTGTCTTTAATAATATCTTTTACACTATTCTGGGGAAGCCCATTATCTGTATTGAAAAGCTGAGTGGTATAATGCTGGGAATACATCGAAAGAAAAGCAAGTAGAAAACCAACTACAAGAATATTTCTGTACAAACCCATTATTATTTATTGATACTGTAAAGATAATTTATTTATGTTTAAATAAATCACATTCGCAGCATTGTTCATATAAAAAATAATCATTCAATTCTTATAGTGATCTCAAATCGTAACTTCTTTATTTATTCAATATTCAGTAATTATTTCATTTTGAAGATGTTTATGTAAATACCCTTAATTACGGTTACCTGTTTTAGCCTGCCGAACAGTTTGGTTATCTCTTAAATTAAGTCTATATACAAGTGTTAATCGGTAACGGGCTGCATTGGGAATACTGGTCTGACTGATCTGATAATCGACTCCTGTGGTCTTGCTGACAGATTTTCGAAGATCGAACAGATTACTTACATCAAAGGACACCGTTGCCTTATCTTTTAAGAAAGTTTTGCTGCACCCAAAATCGATACTGTGCAAAGCGTTTGAGTAAGTTTGGGCAGTCGCATTAGCCCCCCTGAAATTATACACCGACTGGAAAGCAAGTTTATCCTTTAATTTCACCTGAGCGCTGATACGCGCTGTAAGCGTATTTCCTGAATAATCGAAGACCTGATTCTGATAACTCCCCTGCTTGACATAATGAAACAGATTAAGCTCCGTATTTACCTGCAGCCATTTGGCAGGGTTATATAATACGGAAAGCTCTAAACCACTGCGCTCTTCTTTGTTGATATTAACCGGCATGGTAATAAACAAACCATCTGTATTTCGATATGTATAGTCTTCAATGACCCCGGTATTTTTTTGATAATAAAGGGATGGATTAAAAGTAAGGGTCTTCCAGTTTTTCAGGAAAGCCAGTTCCAGTACATGGGCATACGATGGGTTCAGGTCCGGATTACCAACATAACGACTATTCAGATCGGTCAACTCATTGAAAGGATAGATCATTCCCAATGACGGCCTGTTGATCCGTTTGCTGTAACTACCTTGTAAGGTTGTGTTTGTATTAAAACGGTAACTGACATTTAACGTAGGAAATAACCTGCTATAACTTTTATCGTTAGTATAATTTCCTATGCGGTCTTCAATTCCTATACGGGTCAATTCACCCCGTATCCCACCCTGATAACTAAAATTCTCAATCTTACCTGCAAACTGCACATAAGCACTCCCAATAAGTTCTTTATATAAAAGATGATTGTCGATCTGATCAATAATTTCCCAGCCCGCAGCGTTTTGCTGTTCTGCAATAAAATCACTGTTAACCCTCCTGTTCTCCAGTTTTAATCCAAATTCCAGTGTCGAAGTACTGTCCAGTGGCTGTATCATATCTGTTTTAATCATCAGATCTTTACTCCCTCCTACCGAGCTCGTTCTGATGGTGGGAAAGATAACAGGAGCCGGAAAAATTCTATTAGTTGCCAGATTCCATTCTTTATCACTATCCCAGAAATCGTATTGCATATCCACTGTAAATTTTTTGCCAGTGCGTTCAAAACTTTTGGTATAATTAAATTCCAACTGATTGTAACTTCGCTTTTCCCATGATTCTCCGCTGCGGCTGAGTGTACTGTCAGTGGCACCATTCTTTCCTGAATATGAATAGTTCAGCCAGGTCTTATCATGATCATGTGTAGAATTTCTAAGGAAGGCTGCAGTAATCATATTATGGTCATTAATCTGATAGTCCGCACCAAAATAAAGCAACTTGGCATTATCATGGCGGTTCTCATCCTGCCTTTGGTTCAGATAAACAGGATTACCTGAAAGTCCGGTAGACTGCTCTGTTTTATAGAGACCTACATAATCTGATAATCGCAAACCATACGTTGCGAACAGGTTAAGTTTATTTGATTTATAATTTAAACTGGGACTTACACGGGTTTCATTAGGAATACCGCCAACTACCCTTAACTGGCCGCTGAAACCATCTTTTTTATTCTTTTTAAGAATGATATTAATAATTCCCGCCGACCCTCCGGCATCAAATCTGGAAGAAGGATTGGCAATTACTTCAACACGTTCCACCTGGTCAGCAGGTAATTGTTCCAGCGCATTCCCCTGAGTTAATCCGGTTCGCCGTCCATTAATTAAGACCAATACATTAGCATTACCGCGAAGACTTATTGCACCAGCAGGACTCACACTGACTGATGGAACAATGTTCAACAGATCAGTTACCGCTCCTGTTTGAGAGAGAACATCCTTACCTACTTCAAAAACTTTCTTATCAAGTTTTAAACTGACTGAACCCCGATGTCCGGTTAATGCTACCTCCTTCAAAAGTTTTGTGTCAGCCTCCAAAGTTATCATACCAACATCTATTAGCGGATCAGTACCAACTTCTATTGGTTTACTCATTGTCTTAAAACCTATCAGATTATAGGTGATCTGGTAGTTTCCGGCGGGTATGTTTTCCATCTTAAATATTCCTTTAGTATCCGAAATACTGGTAATTATTATTTTTTCCGCGCTATCTTTCAGTATTACATTGACATGTGGGATAGGAACAGATGGATTTTCATAAATGACACCCGTTATTTGTGCGTACTGCGCAAAGGAATTTTGAGCAGTTAACATGATCAGAAAAATGAGTAGTATTGGTTTCATGATGTAAAATTAGATTCCAGAAGTACTCATTTTGAATAAAAACATCTGAACGGCTCTACAGACTTGCAAACTGCCATCAGCTTTTACAAATTACCTTGTATATTTACATTATGCATAATTTTATGTTTTTGCTGATTTTGCTCGGCATACTGAACCCATCTGTTATTCGTAATGAAGACCCGACACCTGTTTACAAAACAGGTGATGACATGGCTTGGGCATCTAAGGACTACAATGACAGGAATTGGTCACCAGAGAGAGCGAATACCTCTGATAAAATTTTCTGGTCACGAACTCATTTAGATCTGCGTAAGGTTGAAAATGAGGTATTACCGCTTGGTCTTCAGATTGAATCCTTTGGTTCTTTTGAAGTGTACTGGGATGGAATATTGATTGGTAATAACGGTCAGATTCCACAAAATGGCAACCCGGAAATACCCGGCACTGAAAGCAGTTATTACAGAATTCCGGATCATTTGATTTCACCTGGCCTTCACACCGTTGCCCTGCGCAGTTCACAATCATTACTTCCACACGTACAACGTGGTATTGGATATAAAGTTGATCCTTATAATTCCTTATTGACAGAACCATTGGTTACAATGTCTTATATGAATCTCATGGCGGGAGCTTTTCTTATAGCAGCTGTATATTACTTTTTTCTTTATGTAAACAGCAAGCAAAAACAGTGGGATATACTGATCTTCGGTATCATCTGCTTTCTGTTTTTTTCCTTACTGATTATGGAATATCTGAAATTTCATGTTGTAATCCCTTACTCCCAGTTTTTCATACGACTTGAGATTATCGGATGGCTGACTTTTGCCAATGCATTATTGGTTCCACTGTATTTTATCATCCAGTTCAATTTTAAAAAAGGAACATGGCTGATGGCTGCTCTGTTGATAGCTTTAATATTTCTTTACTGGTCCAATTACGGGCACTATGACCTGACTGCCAGGCTCTATAGTTTAGCTATGCTTATTGCTTCTTTCATTGTGGTTTTGAATGGTATCATTCAAAAGGAAAAAGGAGGATTTATAGCGATGCTCGCACTTTTAATGAGTGCTCTGGTCAATCGTTTTGTGTTTTATGATTTTGGGCTGTTCATCAGTTTCACTATAATTGTTTTAAACATGCTTTATCTGCATTCCATCCGTACAAGTGTCATGGAGGCAGAACGACAGAATGCAATTTTACTTTCCTCAAGACTTCAGCTGGAGCTGCTCAAAAAGAATATTCAGCCTCACTTTTTAAGGAATACCCTGACTTCAATGATGGACTGGGTAGAAGAATCTCCAAAAGAAGGAGCGCGTTTTATACAGGCACTGGCTGCAGAGTTTGATATTATGAACGAAATTTCTGAACAAACCCTGATTCCCATAACAACAGAATTGGAGCTTTGCCGTCAACACCTCTCGGTAATGAGTTTTCGTAAGGAAATTAATTATATATGGGAACAAAACGGAATAGATGAAACCCAGCTGGTACCTCCCGCTATCATTCATACATTGCTGGAAAATGGCATTACCCACAGTGAACCCTTACCGGGGAACACTGTTAAATTCATGCTTCGTTATTTTGTAACAAAAGAAGGCCATCATCAATATGTTTTTGAAACCATTGCAAAGAACCGGCATATTCTCACAGAACGTGCAGGAGGTAATGGACTTAAATATATCCGGACACGTCTCACTGAAAGCTATGAGCAAAACTGGAGATTTGATTCGCATGCTACAGAAAACGGCTGGATATCTATCATTCAAATTTTAAAACCATGAATATACTGATCATAGAAGACGAAGCCAGAATCGCCCGTCGTTTACAGCGTATGACTGCCGAATTCTTTGGAAACAGATCTGTCCGAATCACCATCTGTGATTCTCTTCAAAAAGGACTTGATCAAATTACCACCCAACTTCCGGATTTACTTCTTCTAGACCTGAATCTCAATGGTGATAATGGTTTTGAAGTATTGGAACAGATGGTTGCTTCTTCTTTTCACACCGTTATCGTTTCAGCCAACACGGATAAAGCTATTACTGCTTTTGCATATGGTGTACTTGATTTCGTTCCCAAACCTTTTGACAGAGAAAGATTTTTTCAGGCCCTGAACAGATTTATCAGCCCTGCAATAAAATCGGATGACGGGATGAAATACCTTGCGGTAAAGAAATCCGGACAAATAAGGCTCGTCAGCATTGCTGAAATTATCTATATCAAAGGAGCAGGAATCTACACAGAGCTGCATCTTAAAAACGGGAAACAGGAATTGCATGATAAATCACTTGAACTTTTGCAGCAGCTTCTTCCTGAAAGATTTGAACGGATTCATAAGTCTTATCTCGTCAATCTCCAAGAGGCAGAAAAAATACTGATTAACCCTGGCTCAAGATATGGACTGCAGATTAAAACCGGTGAAATACTGCCCATAGGACGTTCAAAATATAAAGAGCTCAAAAATAAGGTGATCTGATACACCTTAACGTATTTTTCAGCTTTTTGACATAAAAAAGGAGACAAACTTTAATAACTGTCTTGATAATACATTTATATCTTAACAGATGCCAATTCTTATAATAATTAAACAATTACATATACAATCCAAACAAATACAAGTAATATTCTTTAGCGGACTAAAAGAGTGTATGACGAATTCTTAATGATGATAAAATCCGATAAAAATAGAAATTTCAAACTTACGCTAAAATAAAAGATTTCATTCCTTTTAATCTCCCATAAATACAGTGATATTGCAATATTTATATACTAAATATCAATTTTTCATGAGATTAATTAGGTTGTGTTAAATAAATTTTTAATTTAGTAGTACAAAACTAACATAAAACTTTAACCTTCAAGTTACTACTTATTACAATTTATGAAAATTTTGTTCTTTTCAGGAATCGGAAAGTGATAACACTTTAATTCCAACTACCATCGTCATACATGATAGAAATAACTGTTATTCTATTGAAGAGCCAGCTGACAAAATCAATCACAATATTTATCACACGCTCCGTTATTATGAAATACATTTAAACCTTCTATCTTCCCATTTGTAACATTATAAACAATCTCAACTGAAAATGACGATACTTTATACAGCACAAACTTTAGTTTTTCCTTATAAGTTTCACTGATCACAACTCCTTTAGCACTAACAAGTTCATACTGAGATTCCTTTGATAAATTTTTAAAATCGTAATATGTGATGGACATAGGGGGTTAATTTTTTAATTTTATATCTACTGGAGAATAAGAATTTTCTCTTTGCAGACAAGACGTTAAGTTGGAAGTTAATATATTTTAATTATTATTGACCCGACATTCGAATGAACCGAAATGTGAGATTAATCCTTTCTTTCATGGGAATAGTAAAATTAGCGATCCGATGTTCCTAATTTTCCTGAAGATCTCCTTTCATAATAAGTAAGGAACCATGAGATAATGGTAAATCCACTTTTTATTGTAATTGGTCTTATTATTGGATACATTTTATACACCAATCACAAGAATATCCTTTTATGAAAAACATCTTGTCGTAATAGGAGGAGGTTTTGCCGTTTAATTTCATCAAGTCCGTTGCCAAATCGAATGAATTTTACATCACCTTGGCTGACCGAAATAATTACCATTTCTTTCCTCCCTTAATTTTTCAGGTGACTACTGCATTCATTGTGCCTTCATACATTAATCGGCCTTAGAATAGTTCAGATTATTTATCACCAGTATTCATCTTTAAGAATGATCTTACAACAGTTATTTGTAGAATAAAAAGATGAAATCCAAGCCGCAAATTGCTACTTGGATTTCTAGTTTTATAAAACAAATCTAATGGTAATGATAAACCTGTTTGTAAAATTCTGAATCCCTTTAATTAAAAATCAATCGGAAAATCTTTTCTCCATTTGGCAACTGTATTTCTGCTTAGCTTAAAGTGATTGGCTAGCTGAAAATTGTTTAGTTTATTGTTTTTCTGGTAATTCAAAATATCTCTTATCGTAGATTCATTATAAGCCCTGTGTTTTTGATTTCTAATAGATGTTTCTTTATCGGTATTTCCAAAAATAAGTTCATTAAGCTTAATAACATCTAAAACTGATAATTCCTTCTTTTCGAGAATAATTTTGCAACCTGGCTCCTTTTCAGGATAATGTTTTATAATGATATCAGTATATATCAGTTTGTAGTTTGGAAGTTCACTTTTTTTCATTGTTATATTTACTTATCCATTTGTATAAAGTAGTTTTAGGAATTCTATAGTATTCTATCACCTGTTCTTTGGTCTTAGAGCCATCGTTGATTTCAGTCAAAATAAAATTAATAATTTCTTTTGTATAGATATTCTTCCTGAATTGGGGCAGGGATGTATTTTTATTTTTAATATTTCTATGCTCCGGAGAATACAAAATGAGATGCTGAGAATACAATCTGAAGAAATCGTACCCTAATAATTTGCACCATTTAAGGATATGATCAGAATTCATATTTTCCAATTGAAACATTTTTTCTATTTCTTCGTCATTAAGCTTGAAAAACTTGCAGATCCTTTCTATAGGTATATCTAATTCCTTGCATCTGGCCTCAATAAACTCTCCGATATGTATATTTTTCAAAATAATTTTTATTTTCAGTATTTTACTTATTGAATTTTAACTGCTCAACATCTATATATTTATTATTGGATGGGTATTGCATAAAAGTATCTTTCCCAATTTCCATTTCCAAAAAGATTTATCCAATATCCCGCAGTGCTGGTTCCGTTAATATTAATTTGAGAAGGACCTGCCGGTGCCGTTTCTAATTCCTGGTTTGCCCATAAATAATATGTTTTGTTGCCACCATTCACATTGTTCACCGCAATTGAACCAATTACCATTGTCCTGTTCATTCCTCTTCCTATAGAACCTCCAGAACCTCTTTGCCCTGTATATGCAGAAATATAATCTGCTGTAATTGTTCCTGCTCCTGCATTAGAATCAGATAAAAATGCCGTGCACCATAATTGCGCATCGGTAGTGTTAATTCTGTCGTTTTGACCCATTGAGGCTATCGAACCAAAAGAGATTAACCATTTTCCGGGAGGTAAATTGATATATCCTCCTGTATACATAGAAATATTAGGGGGATTTCCTGTTCCATAGGAAGAAAAACTTACCAAAGAGGTTGGTAAATTGCCAGAAATTGCTTTTAAAGCAGGGTAAACCCAAGAAGAGTTCCCGTTAGTGTCAGAAGTAAGAACTTTACCTGCTCCCTGAGTTCCGTCTTCCAATCTGAATGCAGGGCTAACTAGGTTTTTGACATGCAAACTAGCTGTGGGTAGGCTTTGTCCAATTCCTACATTACCATTATTCAATATAGTTACCATTTCTTTTGCTGCTGCATTATTGATTTCCATGGCTTTGGTTGAGCTGGTATTACCTTTGCTCACCAGATCTAATGTTGCTGATGGATTATTAGTATTAATACCCACTTGAGAGTATACAAAACCTGTTAACAGCAATGTTATACTAAGAATTAATTTTTTGTTCATGTGTTTTTATTTATTGCAAAGATGTTGCTATTACGTCAAATCGATCATATGGTGAACCTCCAAAAGTGGCTCTAATGCCTTGATCATTATCAAATGCATATACATATCCTTTCAGTTCAACAGAATAGGTTCCCGGAGACAAGGTAATTGTACAATTTCCTCTTGGATAGAAAAATTCTTTTGTATAATTAGCTGATGAATTCATAAATGACATCGCATCCGTATGTATCACACCATTTAATGTAAAAGTGCTGCCCGCAGGCAGAGTTTGCCATGTTAAACGGGCCCCAATTTGTTTGGAAGCTCCATCAGTTAAACTATTTCCGGATACATTGATAATATTTCCTACACCTAATTGATAAGAAAAAGTAACCAACGAGGTCTGAGAAATAGTAAAGCTTCTAGCAAACAGATTATTTGTATAACTTGGAATACCGTTTATAGAAGATAAAGTCTGAGTCGCAGATATCGCATCCGTACCATTTGCTCCGGCAAGAGCCTGTGGTAATAATAGAATGGTAGATCTTGTTGTTACATTTCCTGAGATATCGGTGGTCATTACTTTCATACTCTCACTGTTGGTGTCTATACCAGACATGCGTATACTTCCTGAAGTGTGTAGTTTTGTTACCGGGTTCTGAACATTAATACCTATATTACCGTTATTAAGGATAGTAACCATTTCTTTGGAGTTTGAGTTGTTGACTTTGAAAGCTTTGGTTGTGTCCGTGTTTCCGGAACTCACTATATCCAGCATTGCAGAAGGGTTAGTTGTATTAATTCCTGCCTGAGAGTAGAAGATACTGCTATTCATCAAACAAATGATGAATAAGCACCAGTTAAAATTGCTCATAATTTTATTTAATGAATGTTAGATTATTGCACCGCGGTTGCCGTAATGTCAAGCCTGTCGTAGCTGTTGCTCCCAAAAGTAGCACGAATCCCCTGTGTATTATCAAAGGCATTTACTAGTCCCTGTAATTCAACAGAATAGTTTCCCGGCGTTAAAATTATTGAACAGCTGTTTGATGGGTAGAAAGTACCGCTTACATAAGTATCTGCGGTATTTGAGAATGGTATTGCGCTCATGCAAATAACCCCATTTAATGAAAAACTGCTTCCTGATGGTAGTGTTTTCCATATTAATCTTGCTCCCACCTGCTTAGTAGATCCATCATTAAAAACGCTACTTCCTGATGCAGTCGAAAGGCTCAAAGCACCTAAGCTATAAGAAAAAGAAACAATGGAGGATTGTGAAATTGTAAAAGTCTTAACAAGAAGTGCATTCGTATAAGTTGTAACATTATTAATCGAAGATATGGTCTGGGCTGTAAGAATGGCATCTTGACCATTTACCCCTAAAATTACCTGAGGAAGCAAAGTGCTAGTTGACCTTGTAGTAATATTTCCTGCAGTATCTGCAGTCATTACTTTTGTATTGTTGAGATTAGTTCCCAGTCCTTCCATCCGCACAGTACCTGTAGTGTGTAATTGAGCAGATGGATTTGCAATACCAATACCTACATTACCATTGTCAACAACTGTAAACATTTCTAATGCACTTGAATTATTAACCTCTAATGCTTTTGTTGCGTAAGTGTTTCCTTTGCTTACAACATCTAAAGTTGCACTAGGAGTATCGGTATTAATACCTATTTGTGAAAACATAAAAATACTGCAGGCCACGAAACTAAGCGATGCTATTTTTTTCTCCATAATAATGTTTGTTTTTTATTTTGGAGACAAAACTATTATATTGGAATAAAGAACTAGTAAAAAGCTAACTTACATTTTATTACAAGATATTACAAGTCTATTCAAAGTCATGTAATTTTATGATTTTAAGTGGTTTACATTTTCATCAACCAAGTATAAATGTTCTCGGAATTTTTAATATTCAGTTTCTTTCTTATTCTGGATTTTCTGGTTTCTACAGAACCTATTGAAGATTTTTTGAATGTTGCAATCTGTTTAGTATCAAAATTTAACTTCATTAAGGCACAATATTCTAAATCTGAAGGGGTAAGTTGAGGGGATACTTCAAGTAATTTCTGATTAAATGTTGGAAATAGTTCCGAAAATGTTAGATAAAAAGTATGATTGTTATTTTTAGCCAGTTCTATAACGTAATTTAAATCCTGTGGATGAGCTTTATTATTTTGTTTTATTTCGGGAGGATTGATTGTCATCGTATCTGGATTATCAGCAACCTTATATTTATTTCTTTCAAAAAATAGATTTTTGATGTTTTTTCTTTTTTTAATAAAAATAATTAATAAAGCTAGTATAATCAATCCTAAACCTATGATAAAGTAAGTTGTACTTTTGTAAGTATTCATTGCCTCTTTTTCTGATTTACCTACCTTTTCTACGAGACTGCTTTTCATAAAAGATAAGCTATCACTGATTTTTTTAGCCTTATCAAGATAATCGGCCTCATTTTTATAATCTCGAAGTCTTTTATAAGATTCTGCAATTCCGGAATAGCTTTCAATTAATTCTGCAGGTAGTATTTTGTATTCTTGTGAAAAAGCTATTGATTTATTAAAAAATTCAATCGCTTTTTTATAGTTTCTTTTTTTGTTTTCAATATTTCCTTTTAAGATATAGAAAGAAATATATTCAGGGCTTTTTTTAACATCTTTGGTTAATTCAACAAACCTGTCCAAATATTTTTCTGCTTCGGGAATTTTATTCTGATAGTAAAATACTTTTGCCAGATTTTTAACATTTCTTGCAATATATATATTCCTTCTAGGAAAATGTTGGCTTATTTTTTTAGTTTCTTCATAAGCTTTATAAAAATAGATTTGAACAGAATTGTATTTGTTTTTCAATATATTTTCTTGTTCTATATTTTCGGCTATTTTCCTGTAAGCATTTGATTTTACAATGTATCTACTGTCATTTTCTTTTATTTTATCCGCAATAAATAATGCTTTGCGTGAATTTTTATCGGCTTTTTTATAATATCCTATTTTAGTATAGACAGTACTTTGCAATCTAAGAAAATCCGACCAAATTACATAGTTTTCGTTTTTTTCTGCCAGTATAAGACCTTCGGAGATTTTATTCAAACTCTCTTTATAATTTTGTTCATTGATATAAATCTCAGACATTTTTACAAGAGACCTCAATTCACCTTCTTCGTAATTGATACTTTTAGATTGGTAATAAATTTCTGTACATAAACGAAGCATTTCTTTCGTTCCCTTATTAGAATATGCATCCTTGTCTTTGGTTACTACCCACAAGCTATCAATAGATCGTTGATCAATTTTTTGCCCATTGAGAAGACTAAAAAAGAGAGTGAGAATACAGAAAATATTGTTTTTCATCAGACATGTTCATTAATTATAACAAAATTACATTTTTATAAAATAATTCTCTTTATTTACATAGTGTAGATTTATAAAGAGGATATCTATTACTTCTTTTAGTTAATTTACATCTAAAATAGCATTTCATTGAATATGCTAAAATTTAATTACCAATAGAGGCTATGGCTAGTGTTTGAAGTTATTAATCATATACTAATATATAAATAACTCGAATCAATTGAGACTTTGTTCTATTATAACTTTACTAATCTGAACGTTAGATTAATTCGTTCTTTCATTGATAAAATTAATTTGGCTATCCTGTGCTCCCAATATTCTTGCAAGTCGCCTTTCATAATAAGTAAGGAACCGTGAGGAAGAGGAAGGCTGTATTTACTTTGATGATGATCTTTTTTTCTGAAATCAAAGCTTCTGGTTTGTCCAAAATGGATGCGATGACAGGTCGTTTTCCATATCGGTTTTCCTTATCTCGATGCCAGGCGACTGAGTCATTTTGGCCACGGTAGAGATTTAACAGAACCCCATTGAACTGACAGCCAAAATCTTGTTCAATTCTATCTTTTAAAGAAAGTAGTTCGGGAGTCCATGGATTGGTTGGCTTTTTGTCTTCTTCGGAATCATTATATTACTATTACTATCGTTGTAAGTCAACTTGTGGTTATAGATACAGTTCAAACATAGTAAATAAAGCATTTGAAAAAGAAATCAGCAAATACAAATATTCTGAAGGAGTAAAAAATATTTTAAATGAAATAATTCTCTTAAACTATAACAACCTCTTAAAAAGATCAAACAACAAAAATAAAAACATTTCTGACCAAATAAAGATATTAAATGAGAGACTAACCAATGCTCGTGAAAAATATCTTTCAGATAGATTGGATTTCGAAGATTATAGCATCGTAAAAACAGAATACAAAACTAAAATTGAAGATTTGGAGTTCCAACACCAGCATAACAGAAAAAAAGAAAATACTCAAAAACTTAAATCGGAAATAGATCAAGCACTCAACATTGTAAATAATATATCAACTCTTTATAAGCAGGGAGATATGTTGACAAAAAGAAAGATTCTGTGTTCAATTTTTTCTGAAAAACTAGAATTTGATGAAAATCATTTTCGAACACCTAAACTTAATTCCGCACTACAGCATATTCTTCTGATAAACAACAAATTAAAGAAAAATAAAAAGGACAAACCATAAATAAAAATGGTTTGTCCCAACAAGTGACCCGGCTGGGATTCGAACCCAGGACCCATACATTAAAAGTGTATTGCTCTACCAGCTGAGCTACCGAGTCGG
>NZ_VTRU01000006.1 GCF_008274625.1 Chryseobacterium panacisoli
AGGAGTCTCAACAATACCTTTTAAATTTTATAAAGATGCATCAACTCTAAGTTTGGGCTGAAGCCATATGGAAATATTGCTTTTACATGAGAACGGGCTAAAGCCCGCTCCTATTGAATAAATATTGGTTTAACCGCAGAGGACACGCATTTTCGCAGATGATCATGGAGAGCTTTTGATGAAAAAAGGATAAATCATTTCTATTGAACATAATGAATCTGTATTAAGCAGAATTCAAGAAAACGTAATGCAAACCCCCGGAACTCGCAACACGCAACCCGAACCTTGGATCCCACCACTCATAATTCATAACGTATCATTCATAATCCGTCTTGCCTCCTAGCCCCGATAGTAATGGTTACCCCGCAGCTTGCGTAGGAGAGCTGCAGGGTTGCAGGGTTGGAGAGCTTTAGTGTGAGGAGTATGAATGGATAGCGGGAAAAGGCTCCTGAAATATTATTATTCTTAAGCTCATACACCGCCTATCTTATATAAAATATAGTCTACCTACGATCATAAGATAAAAGCAGCCGGAATCTGTCTTATTATATTCATATAGAAACAAAAAACCGCTTCAGTAAAGAAACGGTTTCCATTTATGGCATTTTGATTTCAATCTTACATATCACTGTTTGTATCCGGGCATTTGAAATCGTTACTGCAGGTGGCACAAACAATTACTCCATTGCAGTAATACATACAGAAATCTGTTTCAGGAAGAGTAGCACCTCCGGAAATGTGTTTTAATTGGCCTTTTTGTAGTTTTTTTAAATTTTTCATATTGTTTTAATTAAAAATTTGTATGTAAAGTAAAAATAGTTAAAATATTTTTAATTAAACAAGACATGGTATGTAAAAAAATAAAGTTTAATAAAAATATTGTCTTTTGACTTTGTTAGAGGCTCGGTTTAATTTAAATATTTGATTATTAATGAAATAAATATTATTTTTAAGCAAGCGTTATCCGAAAAGCTTATAGAGTAGGAAATACTAAAAATCAAAAACTATGAAAAATCTAAAAAAACTTTCAAGAGATGACAAGAGAAGTATTGTTGCTGGGGTAGATTTCCCGGCATATTGTTTTGAAGGCGGAGGACCAGGAGAAGGAGGATGCTCTGCAGGGGAAATCTGTTCAGGTGGAAAATGTGTGCCTTACGGAGGAAATCCGGGAGGAGGAGGAAATCCTGGCGGTGGTGGTGATAGCTATACCTGTATCTGTCCGTGGGGAACTTTCACACAACCGACTCCGTGTCCGGAATTTTATTGTATAACAGGATAAAGTAAAATAGTTAATCTAGCTGCTATTATCATGAATATTAAATGCAGATCAGTAATATTAGAAGTAAGTACTACTCGTTATTCAAAAGATAGTAGGAAGGAATAATAAAAACGGCTGCCTCTTCTGAGACAGCCGTTTTCTTTTTATTTTTTAATCAATCCTAATTCGATCAATCTTTCATGCAGGAATTCTCCGGCAGTTGTATCTTCGTATAGTTTTGGATTGTTTTCGTCTACACAATTTTCAAGTGCATTTAATGACATTGCACTGATAGGATGCATAAAGAAAGGAATTGAATATCTTGAAGTACTCCACAACTCTCTTGGCGGGTTTACCACTCTGTGGATTGTAGATTTCAACTTGTTGTTGGTATGTCTTGAAAGCATATCTCCAACATTGATCATCAATTCATCCGGTTCTGCAATAGCATCAATCCATTCTCCGTTGTGATTCTGAACCTGAAGACCTTTCCCCTGTGCTCCCATTAAAAGAGTAATAAGGTTGATGTCCCCATGAGCCGCTGCTCTTACAGCATCATCCGGTTCTTCAGTGATTGGCGGATAGTGAATTGGTCTTAGAATAGAATTTCCTTCTGCGATCTTGTCATCAAAATAAAATTCATTTAAACCAAGGTGTAATGCTAAAGCTCTCAGAACATACTGTCCTGTTTTTTCAAGCATTTGGAAGGCTTCTTTACCTACTTCATTGAACTTTGGCAGTTCATCAACAATGACGTTGTCCGGATACTCAGTTTTGTATTTTGAATCATCAGACAGATACTGTCCAAAGTGCCAAAATTCTTTTAAGTCTCCTTTTTTGAAACCTTTTGCAGTTTCTTTACCGAATCCTACATAACCTCTCTGGCCGCCAATACCTGGAATTTCATATTTCTTTTTCGTTTCCACTGGCTGTTCAAAAAAGTTTTTTACCTCTCCATACAAATCATCCACTAGGTTGTCATCAAGAAAGTGGCCTTTTAAGGCTACAAAACCAATTTCTTCATAAGCTTTTCCGATTTCATTTACAAATTTCTGTTTGCGTTCCGGGTTGTCCGAAAGGAAATCACGCAGGTCTACACTAGGTATTTTATCCATTTTTAGAAATTTACGAATAGCAAAATTACATTTTTTTTAAATTAAATGATTTTAAAATCATTATTTATAAGTTAAATTTGCTGTATGAAAAAATATTCTTCTAAGAGAAGTATCCAAATACTTGCACATCTTCTTCAACAGTACGGAATTGCTGATATCGTAATTTCTCCGGGGTCAAGAAATGCTCCTTTGGCCATTCATTTTTCAGAGGTAGATAGTTTTAACTGTTATAGTATTGTAGACGAAAGAAGTGCTGCTTTTGTGGCAATGGGAATGGCGAAAAGCGAAAAGAAACCGGTAGCAGTTACCTGTACCAGCGGATCTGCCGTTGTAAACTATTATCCTGCCGTTACTGAAGCTTTTTATCAGAATATTCCACTTTTGGTACTTACTGCTGACCGACCGACTGATTATGTTGATCTGTTTGATGGGCAGACGATAAGACAGAAGGATGTTTTTCATCAGCATTCCTATGGTGACTTTCAGCTTTTGGAAGACAGCAAGGAACATGCGGAAGATATTAATTTTGATATCATTAAAAAAGCCATTGAACTTTGTTTTGAAAAGCAAGGACCGGTGCATATTAATATTCCTTTGGAGGAGCCTTTGTATGAGCTTGTATCAGAACTTCCTACTTTTCCAACGGTAGAGAAAACGATCAAGCATAAAGAATATGAAATTCCATCCAATCTGGTTGCAGAATGGCATACTTCACAGAGGATTATGCTGTTGGTAGGAACAAGAGATTACAGCCCCGAACTGGAAAATCAATTGACACAATTGGTGAAAAACCATTCTGTTATTGTTTTAAGTGAAGCCAATTCTAACCTGCATCATGAGAAGTTTTTCAAACATATAGACCGTTATATCTTTAATTTTACTGAGGAAGACTATAAAACTTATGCTCCCGATCTGTTGATTACAGTGGGACAGAACGTGGTTTCCAAAAAAGTAAAACAGTTCCTGAGAAGTGCCCGTCCAAAGCAGCATTGGCACCTGGATGAAATATGGCAGCCGGATACTTATTTCTCACTGACAGAAAAAATTGAAGTTAAGCCTGAAGTTTTCTTCTCAAAATTGTTGAAATTTATCAATCTGGAACCTAGACCTTATTTTAACCTTTGGGACGTTTTAAGGGATAAAAAAGATGCTAAACACGAGCAGTTTTTAAATACGATTGATTTCTCGGATTTTTATTTCTTCAATAAAGCTTCACAGACGATTCCTGAAAATTACAACATCCATTTCAGTAATTCCTCCGGAATCAGATATGCACAGCTGTTTGATTTTGGAAAGCGAAAAATGTACTGTAACAGAGGAACCAGCGGTATTGATGGGTCTACTTCTACTGCCATGGGATTTGCAATTAAAAATGAAAATCCTACGTTACTGATTACAGGAGATTTAAGTTTCTTTTACGATATCAATGGACTGTGGAATCAATATATACCACCGTTTGTAAGAATTATGATCTTCAATAACGGGGAAGGAAATATCTTTAAAATTATTCCGGGGCCTGGAAATGCAAACCCCAATACATTAGACGAGTTTATTGCTACAAAACACCGTAAGAATGCAGAATCTCTTGCCAAGCACTTTGGATTCTCCTATGTAAAAGTAGAGGATGAAATTACGCTTGACAGAGTTCTTGAGAATTTCTTCAAACCTGACGCAAAACCAAAAATCCTGGAAGTAAATACTCACGGGAAAAATAGTGCAGATGTGCTGAAGTCGTACTTTGAATTTATGAAATAATCTTAAAGATCAAGATATTCTTCATTCCCCGGCAGATTGATAATTCTGTCGATAGGATAGATGAACATATCATCAAAATCATTCAATGCATTAATGATCTGGAAATGGGTGAATTGCTTTATATTCTGTAAAGTGATCTCCGTTTCTTTGATCTTCTTATGCTTTAAAAGATGTTGCCTTTGTACTCCGTTCAACAGATAAGTAGCGGGAGTAAACCAGTCTTTTCCTTTTAAAAATAAAAGGTTTGAAAAAGAGGTATCTGTTATGTGATTATTTTTAACGATGATAATTTCTTCTGTTTTGGATTTCATCTTCATTTTATCCAATTCTTTACGGTCTTCAAACTTGAATGAATAATCAAAACTGTTATTTTCTACCAGCTTGAAATCCTGAATCTCAGGAATGGCATAAGGAATCATCTGTGTTCTGACTCTTTTGTCGAGATCATAAGAAATCCTTAGTTTGAAAAGACCATCTTCATCATGCTGCAGATTTTTATAGATCTTGGCCAGATCAATAGAGTCTTCTTTCCCGAAATGAGAAAATGTTTGATTGACACGTTTCTGGTGTAGATCCAATAGAAAAATCTCCTGATCTTCTACTTTAATGCTTTCAATGAATTGGGACATAGATTTTATTTTTCATTTCCTGATATTCGTCTTCTAATTTACTCATGTGGGTTATACCGCCTCCGCTTTTGAAATAAAGTTGGTTTCCTTCTTTTTCTATAAAACGGATCATTACACAGCTGTCAACATTCTGACCGTCAAACCAGCCGCAAACGCCCGTGTAATATCCTCTTTCATACCCTTCCGCATCCAGGATTATTTCCAGCGTTTTAGGCTTGGGAGCTCCTAAAATAGAGCCTGCAGGAAGAAGTTTTTGCATGATACTTCCTACTTTTCCATCAAATTCAGGTTTTATCATTCCTGAAATTTCAGAACTCATTGCATACAGATCCTTTTGCTGGGTTTTGATGAAATCAATATGCTGGAACTGGTCCACCTTTACATCATCCGCCACCATGCTCAGATCATTCCGCAGAAGGTCTACTACGGTATAATGTTCTGCTTTTTCTTTTTTATCACTCTTCAGTATTTCCGCAGCATTTTCAATAGAGGCATCAATAGTGCCTTTCATGGGATAGGTTAAAATTTTACTGTTAATGATCTTTACAAAAGTTTCAGGAGAAAAAAATACAAAAAAATCTTTATAAAAAACTTTATACTTCGCATTTGAATGATAAAAAATTTCTTTTAAGGTTAAATTTGTCTCTATCTTCGTTTTTCTAGTATAGTTTACTAAATAAGAGTTTCCCAAACGAATATTTTTCTGAACTTTATCAAAACCGATTTTAAAGCTTTCTAATGTTTCGGGAAACGATTTCCAGACTACTTTTTTATCTAGTGCGTGTGTTTCTTTTGTATTTGAAAACTCCTGAAAATCAATGATTAAACCTGATTTTTCAATTTCATGTTCTTTGTATATTTCGACATTCTCCGAGAGAAAGTCGATTACGAAAAAATAGGGAACCTTCTGAAGAGAAAGCTCGTCCATTTCCATAAATTTTTGATGATTCACTGAAAACATTCTGCAAAAATAATTATTGATGTTTACTTTTGCATAAATTTTTTATGATGCAGAACAAATATCCTCAGAAACCGGGACTAGATTTTATATTGAAGCAGGCTTTTTTTTATTGGAATAAAACACTGGTCTTTCAGTTGATGTTTTCCATCATCTTTTTTGCAATATTGCTTACCGCTGTTATGCTTTTTGGAGCGAAATATGACGTTTTCTCTTACAATAAAGAATTGGAGGAAGCCTTTTTGCAAGGCACTAAGATGTATCTGAAAAAAATGGAAGAAATAACGGCTACCGAAAATTATCAGATGTTTACACTGGCCATCTGGGGAACTACAGCGTTTTTGTATCCATTGAATCTCGGGATGTTCCAGATCTTCAGGAAAATTGATCTTAAAGAAAATATTGTAATCGGGGATCTGTTCGCAGGATACAATGGGCTCAACTTTTTTAAATATGTAGGGTATTTTCTTTTCTGGTTCTTTATTTACCGATTTACGATTCCTACCATAGTACTGGCGGTGATTTGGGTTGCTGTCACGTTATTTGTAGCCCCACTTATGTTTTTTACGAATAAAAGGATATTTGAGGCAATTTCTCTGAACTTTAAAGCCCTTAAAGTGTATTTCGTGGAAATAATGGTTTGTGTAATCGTTGCTTTTCTTTTTAAGTATTTAGGTTTTGCTTTGTTTTTGATAGGAGGACTTTTCACATTTCCTTTTTGGAATGCTATGATATATTCTCTTTATAAAACCGTTTTTTCAGAGAAAAGTTAAAAATTCATTCGTGTTTCATATGATTTTTTACTAAAAAAAACTAAATTTGGTAAAATCATTAAATATTTAAACTATGTCTGAATTTAACGAATTTGATCAGCAAGGCTCTGTACCTAACAGAGATACGGGGTCGATTATTTCTCATGCCTTTGAAATGTATAAAGGTGTTTTCGGTTACGGAATCGTAGCCATGATTATTTATCTGGTGGGAGGGTCTGTAATTCAGATGCTTACCGGATTTGACTCTGCTTCCATCGTAGAAGAGATGAAATCTTCAGGGGGTGACTACAATTATTGGAGTGCTCCGGGTCTTCCTCTGTATATGGGGGCTTCCAGTCTTTTTGGTCTTTTATTATCTCCTTTGTATGTAGGATTGATCTACATGGTGAATAAATATAATACTAAAACTCCTATTGAGTTTTCTGATCTGTTCATCGGATACCGACAGAATTTTGTAAACATATTAATTTACAGTCTTTTATCTGGAATTATTTCTTCAATTGCTCTTGCATTGTGTGTGCTGCCTATTATCTTTGTATATCCTTTCCTTTTACTAGGATATCCGATTCTGTTATTTGAAAATGCTTCAGCTACAGATGCTTTAGGTAAATCTTTTAATATTGCTAAAGAAAACTATGGAATTTTCTTACTAACCGGATTCTTAGGATTCCTGATCTCTATTGCAGGGGTTATTCTTTGTGGAATTGGGGTTATCTTAACCGCTCCGTTTATTATGATAGTAATGTACTCTACATATTGTGCTTTCCTAGGAAAACCAAGACAAATTATGTACAGTAAATAAATATAAAATGCATGATGAATAAGGACAAACAAATAAGCAGTGTTGCGATAAAGCAGATGTCGTTGCTGGCCATTATTGTGGTGTTGGCAGGGTTGATCTGTTTTAATCTGGCATTGTTTATTCCCTCTGTTTTGGGGGCAATCACCATTTATGTAGTCTGTAGAAAGTATAACTTTTACCTGCAGGAAGAAAAAAAATGGAAACCTTCACTTGCCGCGTTTGCATTAATGTTTGCGAGTCTTATTGTTCTTATTCTTCCCATCTATTTTATTGCTGATCTGATTATTGATAAACTTGGAAATGCTCAGGCTTATATGGCCAAGTTCAATATTTTCCTGGATAAAATACATTCTTACATATTTTCCAAAACGGGATTTGATATTCTGAGCAAAGAAAATATGGCTAAACTGAAAGATAATGTAGGAAAAGTTTCTACGTCAGCACTCAGTGGTACATTCAACACCCTTACCGTAGTGATGTCCATGTATTTCATTCTCTATTTTATGCTGGAAAAACCGAGATTATTTGAAAGGATTTTAAGTAATTCAGCACCCTTGAAAAGATCCAACATCTCTTTGATTGGCGATAAAATGAGAAAACTGATTATGGCTAATGCTATCGGAATTCCGGTTGTAGCAGTAGGGCAGGGGATCGTAGCGCTTATAGGATATCTTATTTTTGGGGCGCCGGGAGCCATACTTCTTTTTGCATTAACTGCTGCCGCTTCAGTGATTCCTGTTGTAGGAACTGCTATTATTTATGTTCCGGTGTGTGTCTTTATGATTGCTGAAGGAAATACAGGCCAGGGTGTAGGCTTAGCGATCTACTGCCTTGTAGTGGTGGGCCTTACAGATAATCTTCTTCGTTTTACCCTTTTAAAGAAACTGGAAAACATCCACCCTTTGAATACGGTATTTGGAATTATCATGGGAATGAATCTTTTTGGCTTCATGGGGCTTATTTTCGGACCTATTCTGATCTCACTGACCCTTCTTCTGGTTCAGGTGTACAGGAATGAATTTTCTGATGAAGATACACCTCCAGACCTCGAATTACCCAATAAGAATGATCTTGAAGAAAAATTAATTTAATTATATAAAAAAGTGGAAGGAATCAATCCCGAAATATTAAAAGAAATCTGTGTCTTGAAAATGCCTTTCGGTAAGTACGAAGGAACGGTTCTGGTAGATCTTCCGGTAAGCTACCTCGAATGGTTCAACAGAAACGGAATGCCAAAGGGAAAACTGGGAATGCAGCTTTCTACAGTGTACGAGATCAAATTAAACGGGCTGATGGATCTTTTGACTCCCATCAGGGCAGCAGTAAGAAACGGATTGTAAAAATAAAACATCCAATCTCAGTATATAGCTTCGGCGGCATCAAAGATGCCGCCGAAACTTTTTATATAACAGTTTTATTATGCTTTCAAAGCTGCAATTTCATCTCTCAGTTTGGCCGCTTTTATAAAATCAAGGTTTTTCGCTGCCGCTTCCATTTCTTTCTGCTTCTGCGTAATCATTTTCTCTATATCTTCACTTGCATAGGTTGCTTTTGTTTCAGCAACTTTCTGAAGGATTTCTTTTTGGGTATACTTTTCATCAGGGAAGTCTTTGCTTCTTCCGACAAGATTTTCAGAAATCTTTTTATTTAATGCTTTGGGCTTCATGCCGTGATCGTCATTATACTGCATTTGTTTAGCACGGCGGTATTCAGTTTCATCCAGGGTAGCCTGCATAGATTTAGTGATTTTGTCAGCATACATGATTGCTTTTCCGTTCACATTCCTTGCGGCACGTCCCACGGTTTGAATCATCGATCTTCTGCTTCTCAGCATTCCCTCTTTATCAGCATCCAGAATAGCAACTAATGAAACTTCAGGTAAATCTAATCCCTCTCGTAATAAGTTAACTCCGATAAGCACATCAAAAAGCCCCAGACGAAGATCCTGCATGATCTGAATACGTTCCAGCGTTTCAACATCAGAGTGAATATATCTTGTTCTGATTCCGAATTTGGTAAAGTATTTCGTAAGTTCTTCCGCCATTTTCTTCGTTAAAGTGGTTACTAGCACCCTTTCATCGGCGTCAGATCTTTTATGGATTTCCTCCATTAAATCATCAATCTGGTTGATGGTAGGCCTCACCTCAATAATCGGATCAAGAAGTCCTGTTGGGCGGATGATCTGCTCTATATAAGCTCCTCCGGTTCTCTCAAGTTCATAATCTGCAGGAGTCGCAGATACATAGATGACCTGATTCTGAATGGCTTCAAATTCTTCAAACTTTAAAGGTCTGTTGTCCATGGCGGCCGGAAGTCTGAAACCGTATTCCACCAATGCCTCTTTTCTGCTTCGGTCACCACCATACATGGCATGAACCTGTGGAACCGTTACATGGCTTTCATCAATAACCATTAAAAAGTCTTTAGGAAAATAATCAATCAGGCAGAAAGGTCTTGTTCCCGGAAGACGGCCGTCCAGATATCTTGAATAGTTTTCAATTCCTGAACAGTAGCCTAGTTCTTTAATCATTTCAAGATCCAATTCGGTTCTTTCCTGAAGCCGTTTCGCTTCTAAGGGTTTTCCGATAGAGCTAAAGAAATCAACCTGTTTTACCATATCATCCTGAATATCTTTAATAGCACCGTTTAAGGTTTCTTTTGATGTTACAAAGAGATTGGCAGGATAAATTTGTATTTGATCAAAATTGTCTTCTACATTTCCTGTAACAGGATCAAAGCTTTGAATTTTTTCAATTTCATCCCCAAAAAACTGAATTCTGATGGCATTATCAGTATAAGCAGGGAAAACATCAATTACATCCCCCTTTACACGGAATGTTCCTCGTTGAAACTCGTTTAATGTTCTGGCATATAATGCGTTAACTAAAGAATGGAGAAGTGCTGTTCTTGTCACTTTTTCACCAATAGCAATGGAAATTAATGATTTATGAAATTCTGTTGGGTTTCCGATACCATAAATACACGAAACCGATGCCACAATCAAAACATCCCTTCTTCCTGAAAGAAGGCTGGCTGTTGCAGAAAGACGGAGTTTTTCAACCTCTTCATTGATGCTCAGGTCTTTTTCAATATAAGTTCCTGTTGTGGCAATATAAGCCTCAGGTTGGTAATAATCATAATAACTGACAAAGTATTCCACTGCATTTTCCGGGAAAAACTCTTTAAACTCCATGAAGAGCTGTGCCGCAAGAGTCTTATTGTGTGCCAGTACTAAGGTTGGGCGCTGAACATTTTTTACAACATTCGCAACAGTAAAGGTTTTTCCGGAGCCGGTAACTCCAAGAAGCGTTTGATATTTCTCACCGATCTCTATTCCTTCGGTAAGTTTTTCAATAGCTTGTGGCTGATCTCCGGTAGGTTTATATTCTGATTGAAGCTTAAAATCCATAGAAAAGAATGTATACAACAAAAATACGAAAGAAATTATTAGACAGGATAATGTTTTGAAGATGAATATTTTGATAATAAAATTTTAACAGTCTGAATAAGAATAATTGAAAAAATAAAAAGCGCTAAAAAATTAGCACTTTCAATATTAAGGTCTTGCAAAAGTCATTGTTGCGGGGACTTTTAGTACAGAAGCAATGGGTTTACCGTCTTTCGTAGCAGGTTTCCAAACGGTGTTATTACTTATTTCAGTGACAGTCTTAAGAAGTTCACGGTTTAGTATTTCATTATCTCCCGAAGTGGTTACCTGTGTTGTTTTTCCTGTCTCATCGATATGAATATAGGCAGTTGATGTTATAGTACCATATTTAGGTTCAAAGTTACTGGTATCAATGCCCTTATTTATTTGCATTCTAAAATTTTTATCCCCATCAACGTATTGTGCCGGCAGCTCATTAGTATTCTGTGGAGTATTGATGGCTGTATTTGTGTTTTTACCCTGATTATTTTCGTTTAAGCTATTTATTCTTGGAACGATTGTATCTGAAACGGCTTTTAAATCTTGTCTTTTGAATCCCATTATGACAGAAGATTTTCCTTCTTGTCTCGTCTTTTCAAAATAAGCCGGAGTCATTAAAGTAACTTGATAAGGCTGGGGATTTTTTGCTGTTCTTGCATTCGGATAAATTTTGCTGATATAAACATTTGAAAAATCTGTTTTTTTATAATTTTTCAAAGTGCTGTTTTCAATTTTTTTTGAATCAATCCAGACTGCGTAGTCATTTTTATTTAAAAATGATTTCAGCTCATTCTCTGTTGGAATTCGTTTTTTCAATTCAGGCAGAGCAAAGAATGTGATCTTCTGTTCATTTTTCTGGGTTTCATTCAGTAAAGGATAAAGTTCTTCCAGCCTTTTTTTATCACTTTCGGAGACCCTTTTTGAAAATTCAGCATATTTTCCATTATTCAGCAAATTGGCATACTTAGCCAGTATGTCCTTGAATTCCTGATAAGAATCCTGGCCATTAGTCTGAGCAGAAGTTTCCGCTATTTTTTCAGAAATCTGAATATTGGCCGTATTACCCGCATAAGTTCTTTCAGAAAGTAATGCTGCTGCGGCAATCAATGTTATGATTCCGGCAGTTTTCCTTAACAGACTGAATTTCGATTTTTTTGTTTTCATCATAATAAATCTTTTTTTGGTGTTATTAAAATTAAATGAATGAGTCAAAGGAGGATTTTGGCGGCTAATAATTTCTTCAAGAATAAAGTTTTGGTATTCTTGAATATTGTAATTCCTTTTCAGTACCGCTTCGTCAGCTAGAAATTCGTGATTCGTGATCACTGCTTTTTTATATAAGAACAGGACAGGATTGAACCAGGTAAAAATCTTTAAAAGTTCCAGTACTATTAAATCTACACTGTGTTTCTGATCAATATGAGCCTTTTCATGCACAAAAATCCTTTGGTCAATTATATTATTTTCCATGTAATCTTTTCCCATATATATTGTATTCCAGAAGCTGAAAGGAGAAAGGCTTTCACTTGTTAATACGATATTGTAACGATCATAAATACGTTTTTCTCCCCGTATTTTTCTGACAGCAAAAAGAGCGAACAGGCTTTTCATGAGAAGTATAAGTGTTATAACAATGTAAATGCCCCATACAATATTCATCCAGTTGAAACTTTCCTGTTCCGACTGAATAAAAACCATTTGCTGAGCCGTTTCTTCAATTATCATTTGAGGTTTGATCTCTGCTTCAGGTCTTTCGATAGGGATACTGATAAATGGGATTATATAAGAAAGCAGTATAGCACCTAGTAAATACCATCTGTTGAATTTGTACATTCTTTCTTTTTCCAGGAAGAGATAATAAACGGCAATGAAAATTGAAGAGCATAGAATTATTTTAAGAATGATGGCTGCCATATCTATTCTTTTATCTGTTCATCTATAATATCTCGGAGTTCTTTCAGCTGCTTTTGGCTTAGTTTGGCATTGGATGTAAAAAAGGAGGCGAACTGCGTTACTGAGCTGTTGAAAAAACGATCGATCATGGAAGACATTTCTTCCTTGAAATATTCCCCTTTTTCTATTTTTGGATAGTATTCACGGGAATTTCCATACAATTTATAGCCTACAAGTTCTTTGTTCTGCATTCTTTTAAGCAAGGTAGCAATCGTCGTTGCAGCAGGCTTAGGATCCGGGTAGGCTTCCAGAATATCCTTCATGAAAATTTTTTTCTTCTCCCAAAGGATTTCCATGAGAATTTTTTCAGAATCTGTTAATTTAACTTCTTTCATTCTACAATATTATAATTTGTTCTACAAATGTAGAATAAAAAATGAAACTAACAAATTTTGTGGCATTATTTTTCCATTCATTGTACAATCACCAATCGTAATATTATGAAAATCAATCAATTTTATATCCCGGCATTGAGCCTTTTTCTTATTTTTTCATCGTGTAAAGAAAATCATGCGAATGCTCAGAAGGCCGGAAACGATGGAAGTGTAGAGACAGAGAAGCCTAATTCTGACTACAAGCCGGCATTCAAAGGACAGACAAGAATTAAGGCCGTAAAGAGCGAAACAGCTTATAATGTAGAGATTCTGAATAAAGATTTGGGAAGACCGTGGGGGATTATCAATTTACCTGATGGAAAGTTTCTGATCACAGATAAGAATGGTCACATGAATGTTGTTTCAGCGGATGGAAAGCAGGTATCAAAAATAGAAGGTTTTCCCAAAGTGGATGCAAAAGGGCAGGGAGGAATGCTTGATGTAGCTCTTGATCCTGATTTTACGACTAACAATATTATTTATTTCAGTTTTTCGGAACCGTTTGGAAAAGGAAATTTAACCTCTGTAGCGAAAGGTAAGCTGTCTGCAGATCTTAAAAATATCTCAGAAGTAAAAGTTATTTTCCGTGCTGAACCTTCTTATGATGGAGATAAGCACTATGGAAGCCGTTTGGCTTTTGATAAAGACGGAAACTTATTTGTAAGTACAGGAGAAAGATCAGATAAGGTAACCCGTGTGTATGCTCAGAAAACGGATAATTATCTTGGGAAAATTCTAAAAATTACAAAAGACGGCAAGCCGGCTCCGGGAAATCCTTTTATCGGAAAACAAGGCTATAAACCTGAAATTTATGCTTATGGTGTGCGTAACCCTCAAGGAATGGCCATTGATCCTAATGGAAATCTTTGGGATGTGGAGATGGGACCGAGAGGTGGAGATGAGATCAATCTGATCCAACCCGGAAAAAATTATGGATGGGGAGATGTAACGTATGGAATTGAATATTCAGGTGATAAGGTAGGACAGGGAATCACCCAAAGAGAAGGAACTGAACAACCCGTTTACTACTGGGATCCTGTAATTTCACCAAGCGGAATTACTTTTTATACAGGAAATATCGAAGAATGGAAAGGAAATCTGATGATCGGATGTTTAAGCGGCGAGCATATTGACAGAATTGTAATGAAAGATAATAAAGTAGTGGGTGAAGAACGTCTTCTTGCAGATCAGAAAGAACGTTTCCGGGATGTATTAAACGGAATGGATGGAAATCTTTATGCGGTAACCGACAGCGGCAAATTGTATAAGATTTCAAAAAAATAAAATAAAATAAAAAACTCCTGAAAATTTTCAGGAGTTTCTATTTTCAGTTAAAACTTAAAGTTAAGTCTGGCAAAAACCTGTCTTCCGGAAAATCCCATCTGAACAGGGTCAAAAATACCTCCGCCTTCTGTATTTCCATCGCTAACCTGAGTGGTTTGCAGCGTAGGATATCTGTTGAATAAATTTTTACTACCCAAGGTCAGATTCAGGTTTTTGCAAAACTCATAACCAAAAGAAATGTCGGTGGTTACTTTGGGATTATAAACCTGTTCTGTACCATCATAACCAATCAGTGTTGCTTTGTCAAACCTTACCAATTGCACATTCGCATTAAATTTGCTGATCTTATAATTGAGATTTAAATTGACTTTTGTTTTTGGAGCAGAAGCGAGGATAAAAGCCTTTTCTCTCTCACTCAGGTAAATATCTTCTTTCCCAGCCAGCTGTTCTGAAGTATTCACTTTGGTGATCTCCATATCGTTATAGTTTCCGGCTAAGGTAGCAGTCAGTTTTCCGGAACCAAGGTTTTCACTATAGCTTAAGATAAGGTCAACCCCTTTTGTGCGGGTATCGATCGCATTGGAAAAGAACTGTACCTGGTCAATAAATGGGTTCTCTGCCTGAACTTCTGCCGGCAGGTCTGCCTGTGCAAAATATCCGGTAAGAACAATCCTGTTTTTTACCTGAATATAATATCCATCCACTGTCGCCGTAAATTTTCCTGTGTTGAAAGTAAATCCTGCACTTCCGTTCACAGAGGTTTCCTGTTTCAATTGAGGAATTCCAAGGCTGCCTGCAATTTTACTATCGTTAGAGGCCAGCTGAATAGTAACCAATTGACCGCCCTGGAAGTTGGTAAACTGCTGGCTGTAGTATTTCTGAGCCAGAGAAGGTGCTCTGAACCCGGTGGAAACGGAGCCACGGAAGGCAAACTGCGGAGTGATTGCATATCTTGTAGCAAATTTTCCATTTAAAGTACTTCCGAAATCATTATAATTTTCAAACCTTCCGGCAATACTTATCATCCAGTTTTTGGTAACATCCAATTCTGTATCTACATAAGCAGCAAAGTTATTTCTGCTTTTACCAATATCTGTAGAGTATCCCGGGAAACCCTGGGAACCGCCTGGTCTTACATTACCGCTTAAAGGGTTGGTGACAAGAAGGTTTTGGGGAGTGCTGGCAGTTACAGGATTTCCATTGACATCATACATGGCATAAGATGCTTCTTCTCCTTTGATGATATCAAATTTTTCATACCTGAATTCCGACCCGAAAGCGATATTCAGCCCTTCCAGCACTTTGAACTGTTTCACAGCATTAAAACCAGTCGTATTCTGTAATAATGAATGTCCTCCGGCATTAAAGCTTGTAGGAGATTTGACTCCTAAAGTGGCATTAATCGTATTATCAATCTGATAGGTGAATCTGTTGCTCCCAAAAGCATTGTAAACATCTATATCCCAGTCTGCAACTTTGAATTTTAAGCCGTTGTCAAACGTGAAATCTGTAATGCTGGTGTTTTCAATCGGATTGAATCCTGTAGGGTAAATTTCGGGAATATTTCCGTCTGCATCTGCTGATCGGGTCCATGCATAGGCTTTGGTATTTCTATGGGAAAAGCCCTGTCGGGAATAGAATTTCAGCCCATCAGATAAAGGGAGCTCTATGTTTCCGAAAAAGTAAATATTCTGAGCTTTAGCATCTCCAAAACGCTGTCTTGGTGCGGTGTATATATCAGGATTTGCATTTCGTATCGCATAATCTTTGTTGATAAATTCTACCGTAAAGTTTCCAAAACCTCCTTTTGAACCTATTTTAGTTCCTAAATTTCCACTGAAATCAAAGGTGGTTCCATCTACTTTGCGATCAGAAACCACATCATTGTTTCCGGGACTTTTAAAAAGATTCATTCCTGTGAATAGATTTCCCTCAAAACCTTTGTCACGGTCATTCAGAATAACATTGATTACCCCTGCAATAGCATCAGACCCATATTGTGCTGAAGCTCCGTCACGAAGGACTTCTACTCTTTTTATAGCACCAATCGGAATGGTATTCATATCATATCCGGTATTTCCTCTTCCTTTAGTTCCAAAAAGGTTGATCAGTGAAGACTGGTGATATCTTTTTCCATTTAGCAAAAGCAGGGTTTGATCAGGCCCCAACCCCCTTAAAGTGGCAGGATCTACTGCATCAGCACCGTCAGACCCTGATTGTTTGTTGGAATTGAAAGAAGGTGCGGCAAACTGTAAAAGCTGGTTGATCTCTACCTGCCCTGTTGACTGGCTTACCTGTTTGATATCAATGATGTCAATAGGAACAGGCGTATTCACTACTGTTCTTTTTTTATTCCTGCTTCCGGTGATTGCGACTTCATCTATCTTAGATTCTTTCACGGTATCCTTTATTTGCTGGGCATAGGATAGAGTGGAAACTCCAAGAAAAATAACGCTGATGTATTTTATTTTCATATAGATAATTTTGGGTGGTGATTTAATCAAAATTATCAATATTTATTTTTAAATCCATATTAAAATTAAATATTTAGTATGGATATCTTAATTTGCAATTGATTTGTGTTAATCTAAGAAAAATAATAACTTAATATTCAAATTTAATGAAAAAAATTAACGTTAAAAGCTGGTAATGATTCTGTTAATTCCTTCTTCCAAAATTTCCTGTGAGGTAGAAAAGCAAATTCTGATATGTCCTTCCGCTCCTTTGCCGAACCATCTTTCTGATCCCGGAACAATGGCAACTTTTCCCTGTTTTAAGACATGCTGGGCAAATTGATCACTGGACATTCCGTTTTCAATCTTTGGAAATAGTACAAAAGTAGCCTCGGGTAGATTAGGGTTTAAAATTTCTGAGCGGCTTAATAATGTAAACGCAAGATTCCTGTTGCGCTGTAAATGAGCTAAAAATTCCTTATACCAGGGTTTTGCTTTCTCCAAAGCTACACTTCCGGCAATCTGTGACAGCGTAGAAACTCCTTCTATGGTTGAATTGAAATTGGATTTCTCTGTAAAATCTTCGAGAATCTCCTGATCATTACACAATACCGCCCCGATTCTCAGTCCTGCAATTCCAAATGATTTTGAAAACCCATACACAGTAAAACTTTTTCTCTTTGCTTTTTCAGAAACGGAAGAATAGGTATGAAAATCTTTGTTATCATAAATAATATCACTCCAGATTTCATCGCTCATTACCCAAAGGTCATGAGCTGAAGCGATCTCTGCTATTTTTATTAATACTTCTTTAGAATATATTTTTCCCAAGGGATTGTGCGGGTTGCAGATGCTGATAAGTCTGGTTTTAGGACCAATTAAAGAAATCAGTTTTTCAAAATCAATATCTCCGGTTACTGTATTTACGGGACAAAGCATCACTTTTCCACCTGCTGTTTCTACTGATTTTTTGAAAAGAAAATCCACAGGATCCAGAATAATAGCTTCATCTCCTGGCTTCAGAACATAAGAAGCAATCAGGAACATTCCCTGAGCAGCGCTATTGACTGCCAGAATGTTTTCAGGAAAAAAGCTTCCATGTTTCTCTTTATTAAAATGATCTGCAACACTTTTTTTGAATTCCGGAAGACCAGAAAACGGTCCGTAGCTTAGATAGCCGTCTTTCAGGTATTCAATAATGCCCTGTTCTATTTCAGGAGCTGTTCTGAAGTCCGGATCTGCGGCAGTAAGGGGAATAATTCCTTCTTCTAAGGTTGCCCATCTTCCGTTGTAGGCTTTTCTTTTCAGGGCTTCAAAGTTGATATCGTTATTGCTGAACATAGTTATTTATAAGATATGGGTAAAATATTTTCTGATTGTTGACTGAGTGGCAGCAGGAACTGATTGAGCAATATTCTTCCGTTATTGATATGAACCTCAATTTCAGATTTTCTGTCTGCTTCATACTTACTGAAGGCTTCTGTTATATTTTGTTCTTCAACTAAACGTTTCGTTAGTGTGAAAGAGTCTTTCAATGCAGAAGTTACTCCCTGGCTCGTAAACGGAATCAATGGATGGGCTGCATCTCCGATGAATACAGTGTTACCCTTGTAAAACGGATTCAGTTTTTCCAGTTCATAAACACGCCATAAATGTACAGTTTTATAGTCTGATTTTTGTAGAATTGATGGAATTAAAGGATGCCAGCTTTCAAATACTTCAAGCATATATTTCTTCAGATTCTCTGCCGAGCATTCATTGATCGTGTATTTCTCATTATCAAACTGTGAATACCAAAGAATGGTATCAGCGGAAAATTTAAGGATTCCGAACGTCAGGCCACCTTCTTCATGATGGAATTTTATAAAGTCATTTTCAATAGAATCCGCGATTTCCTTGTTCTGAATGATATTGACGACTTCGCTTTCCCTTACCACCTTCATGGTTTCATCTTTAAAAAGACTGCTTCTGATACGGCTCCTGGAACCATCAGATATAACAGCTATTTCTGCATCAATAACAGTTCCGTCAGAAAGCTGTAATTTTCCGTTCTGCTGTTCATCGGGGATTATGGTTTGTCCGTAGGTTATCTTTTCAGGAGGGATGTTTTTAGTAAGCAGATCAATTAATGAATGTCTTGAAATGGCAAAAACATGGTTCAGTTCCTTTTCTGCCAGTATTTTTCCTGTATGGGAGTGCTGTACGTATTTTTTTAGAAAATTGCCACGCTGGAGAAGAAGATCAGGATCAAGAATCTGGTAAAGGTATTCCATCCCTTCCTGTGGAATGAGAAAGCCATGACCTGCCAGATCTTTCTTTTTTCTTCTTTCGTAAATGTGATAATCAATGTTGTGTTTTTCTAAATAATTCGCCATGCTTAAACCGGAAATACCGGCACCCACGACAGCAATTTTCTTCATTTTTTCGGAATAACGGATTTTTCAGGTTGGTTCTCAAGTATTTTTTACATCTGTTTCATCAGATGGATACAAAATTAAAATTAAAAACATTCACTATTTCAAAAAATGGATTAATTTGATTGTGTTTTGTTAAAAATAGAATGAAAAAGATAATGTGTTATTTATGATAAAGAGATATGCTTGTCTTATATTTATTTTTGAAATGCATATCTGGTTGATTTTGAATTTAATGCATAAAAAAACCGGAAAAAATTCCGGTTTTATGATTAAGCTTTTTCAAGCTGAACAGTAAAGTGTCTTAAGATTTCCGGTTCCCAGGTGATCTTATACCCTTTTGCTATTTCGTCACGTCTTTCATAAACATTCTTGATAGCAGCAGCAATATAGTCCATATGGTTATTGGTATAGGTTCTTCTAGGAATTGCCAGACGTACCAATTCTAACTTCGGATAACGGTTTTCTCTTGTTGCAGGATCTCTGTCTGCCAAAAGTGTTCCTATTTCTACAGTTCTGATCCCTGCCTCTTTATAAATTTCAAGACCTAATGTCTGAGCCGGATATTCTTCACGGGAAACATTGGGAAGGAAATTTAGAGAATCAATGAATACAGCATGCCCTCCGATTGGTTTTTGAACCGGGATTCCGTATTCGATCAGCTTATTCCCCAGATATTCTACCTGAGAAATTCTGCTTTCAAGATAAGCAAACTCAGTAGCTTCATCTAGACCTACAGCCAATGCAGCCATGTCTCTTCCGGCCATTCCACCATAGGTAATAAAACCTTCATAAATAATCGTAAAGTTGGATGCTTTTCTGAAAACTTCTTCATTATTCAAAGCAATAAATCCTCCGATATTTACTAAGCCGTCTTTTTTAGAACTCATGGTCATCCCGTCTCCGTAAGAAAAAATTTCCTTACAGATTTCTTTGATGCTTCTGTTTTCCTGTCCTGCTTCTCTTTTTTTGATGAAATAAGCATTCTCAGCAAATCTCGCCGAATCAAAGAATACAGGGATTCCATATTGGTCAGAAAGTTCTTTTACAGCCTTCATATTTTCTAATGATACAGGCTGCCCTCCTGAAGAGTTGCACGTAATTGTAATTAAACAGAAAGGGATGTTTTCTTTAGGATGGCTTTTATAAACTTCTTCCAGCTTTTCAAGGTTGATATTTCCTTTGAAAGGATGAAGGTCATTAATGTCAAAAGCTTCATCAATTGTACAGTCGATGGCATGTGCCTTTCTGATCTCGATATGTCCTTTTGTAGTGTCAAAATGAGAGTTCCCCGGAACCACATCGCCTTCTTTTACCAATACTGAAAAAAGAACGTTTTCAGCGGCTCTTCCCTGGTGTGTTGGTAATAAATATTTGAATCCTGTAATTTTTTCAACAGTTTTCTGTAATTGTTCAAAAGAACGGGAGCCTGCATAGCTTTCATCTCCGGTCATCAAAGCAGACCATTGTCTATCAGACATTGCTCCGGTTCCTGAATCGGTAAGCAGGTCAATATAGACATGTGAAGATCTTAAATTGAAAAGGTTATAATTAGCTTCTTTAAGCCATTGCTCTCTTTCTTCTCTTGTGGACTGATAGATTTCCTCCACCATTTTAATACGGAAAGGTTCCGCGTACGGTAAATTCATGAGTTAAATTATGTTTTAAATTGTTTGTAAAGAAAATGTGCTTGAAAATAATTTTTCAAAATTCATCAATGTATAAATAAGACGGAAAAGGTGATTATTCCGGTGCCTTAAATATATTTTCATCAGAATGGAATCCGGCTACACCACCGCTCACTGCAAACTTCATTGCAGAAGCCGCTGTCATTCCCACTACAGGTTTGATGTTTTTTTCTTCAGTAACAATTACCCAGCCCGAGATGGCGTACGAGTGGGGAAGATATACCGCAACGTAATTATGCTTGTCAACGTCCGACATTTCTTTTTGAGTTAAAAAACCGATTCTCCAGATTTCCGGATTCTCATTGGTTTTTACCCATACAGGATCGTTGAATTTTTTCTTATCACCTACAAATGAAGACATCACGTCTTTCGTAGGGGTATAAATGTGTTTTACTCCCGGAGTTTTCTCCAGTAAGCTGTCCATCGTATCGAAAAAGAATCTTCCGACCACGAATTTATTTCCTAAGTACCCTAAAATAGCCGTAAACAGAATAATGGATACGAATACAAGCCCTGGAATCTGCTTGGCCAGCGAAGGTACAAGATTGTCTATCGCGCTTACAATATACCAGATCACAAAAATGGTAAGTCCGATAGGACCAATGATAACCAGTCCCTGAAAAAAGTTTTTCAGGAATAGATTGGCAATATTTTCAAAGCTTGGCTTCTTCAATGTGTATTCTTTACTGTTTTATTTCTGTTTTAACCGTGAATAGTTTCTTTGTTTCCGTAAGATTTAATGATGCTGGCTTCATATTCCAGCCATTCTTCCCAACGTTTGTTTACTTTCTCCGGATCTCCAAGCTTTCTTGCAAATCCAATGAATGTAGTATAATGATTCGCTTCAGAAATCATCAGCTCTTTGTAAAAAACTTTAAGTTCTTCATCTTTGATGTTTTCGGTAAGAACCTTGAATCTTTCACAGCTTCTGGCTTCAATCATAGCAGCAAAAAGCATTTTGTCTACGATGAGGTTTTCTCTTGTTCCCTGAACGATAAATTTCGCCAGTTCATTCACGTAATCATCTTTTCTTGCTCTCCCAAAGCTATATCCTCTTTTCTTAATGATCTCATGAACCTGATTGAAATGATCCAGTTCTTCCTGTGCAATGGCAAGGAGTTCTGTCACAATCTCAGGATATTCCGGAAGCATTGTAATCAGGCCTATGGCATTGGTAGCTGCTTTTTGCTCGCACCAGGCATGATCCGTCAAAATTTCTCCGATGTTTCCTTCTGCAATATTTGCCCACCTTGGATCGGTAGGTAGTTTCAACTTAAACATGTTGTAAAATTTTTGTAAATTTAAACAAATTGAGATAAGAAATGTGAGTTTATTTCAATTTGATCGTTAAAGTCTTAAGAGGCTGTCTTTCTTCTTAGGAATTCCAAAATATTCCAACCCCACATATCCACTTTTTTCAATCCGGCAGAGATCATGAAGGCTAAAATGATATTAATCCCATAAATAATGATCATTAAAATCCACCACGGCATATTTTCTTTTAATGGGACAACCAGGAAATACACCAGTGAAGAACTGATACCCTGTGCAAAATAAAAGAAAATGGCATTCTTTCCGATGTAGGTTATAAAATTTTCTTTTGTAATTTTCAATCGGTTATAAAGGACAAACAGTGTTACGAGAGAGAATAATGTCCATATGATATAAGGGATTTTTGGAGGAAATTTGTTTTTATTGATTTTATAGAAAATTTCTCCTCCATAGTACCAGAACATCCATGCAAGAGCGACTCCTACAAGCGCATATAGTAAAGGAATTGCTTTGGCGGGAATCTTTTTTCCACGCATCCTGTGGCCAATTAAAAATACGGCAAGATAAAAAGCGACGTACCCCACCTGTCCCGCCGGATAATATTCCGGAAAAATATTGAATAATAAAGTTAAGCCGATACAAAGCCCGATGAACCAGTTGATGTGTTTCGGGAAGAACCTTAAGATAAGGACACCAAAAACAGTGAGAACATAATATACTTTAAGATACCAGAAGCTGCCCATTACTACAGGGAAAGTGTCAGCATTGGTATATTGATGAAGATACCAGTTGCCCAGATTTTCCCATTGAGGAGTTGCTGAAATACTGGTGGCAGAATATTTGGATCCAAATGTGGAATAAAAGCTTTGAAGCCATTCCATCGAAAAGAAACTCAGTCCGAAAACTTTAAAGAAGTAGTCTAAAAAGAACAGGAAAGTCACAAAGATCATATAGGTAATCTGCAGTTTCAATAGCCGGTATAATGTTTTTTCAATATTGGCTCCGGAAGTAATTCCGCTTAGGGCATAAAAAAGAGCTACGTCAAAAACAAGCGAGAATACTCTTACTTCTGCAGGAATATAAAACTGTCCGGACCAGAAAGCGGTATGGATAAATATGATAGAAAGTGTAGCCAGTCCTTTGGCGAAATCAATATAGAGATCTCTGTTCATTATAGATTACTTGGAAGTTCTTTTATTTTTTCAAAAATACAAACAAATTGATTTTATAGAACGTAAAAAGCTTTTAAAAACAAAAAAAGGGGCGGAACATAATGCCCACCTCCTTTCTTAAATATGCTAAAAATGAATGTTCTCGTTTTATTGAAGATGTTTAAATTCTTCTGCAGAAATTTCTCCGGACTGAATTTTTCTCAGCTCATCTATATATTGACTCATGTATGCATCAATTTCTGGATTTACCGTATTCTTAGCCATCTTGTAAGTTCCGTTTAATACTCCCTGATAATAATAGAAGAAGTTATAATCGAAATTTGATGCATTAAGATCATACTGTCCTAAAAGGAATCCTAAACGAACTGCTGATCTTCTTTGAGCAGGAGTTCCGTGATGGTTGACGTTAGTCGTTTGATAGTCACCTATACTTTGTGCAAATTCATAAGCTGCTGCAATTTCCGAGAAGTTGGTTTTATTATAACCGTTTGGTCTTCTCAAATAGTATCCTGCAAAGCCATCTGCTTCCAATTCGTTTGGTCTGTATGTTGACTCTGATACGGAAGGAAGATTGAAGATGTACTGCAGCTGGTGCCCATACTCGTGAGCAAGGATCATTGCATTCACAATATCACCGCCTTTTGCTTTTGCATCATAATAAATAGCATAACCATAATAAATTCTTCCGTTTCCATAGGATATAGCATTGTACGTAGAATTAAAATTTGTAGGGTCATTTACAAATCGCAACGTAGGATTGCTTCTTCCCCACATACTGGCAATTTTAGTCATTTGTGCATTCATAAAATTGGTGTCTGTGGAGTTTTGAAGTCCTGTTACTAAAACTGAATTATTACTCCAGTTATTATCTACATAAGAGCAGATTTTTTCAAGATCTCCGGGCTGATCAATTTTAGCACTAAGTGCTTCTTGCTGAGGCTGGACATTGTTGTCCATTGGGTCATCACTACATGCTGTCAGTGAAGTGACAGCAATGGCACCTGCTAGTAAGCAGAGATTAAAGTTTCTTTTCATATATAAATTCAATTTGGTAAAACGAAGGTATGAAATTATCTCTTAAGTGTGAGTACTTTATTTAAAAAAATTATTCAAAACATAGTGAATAGGATTTATATTAAAAAAATATAACTTTGATTGTAAGCTAATTAGAAAATTATATGTATATTTGCACCTCGAAATAACTAAAAATTTATAAACAATGTTTGCAATTGTAGAAATAGCAGGGCTTCAATACAAAGTTGAGCAAGACCAGAAGTTGTTTGTAAACCGTTTAAAAGGAGATAAAGGAGGAAAAGTTTCTTTCGATAAAGTTCTTCTTACTGTAAACGGTGCAATCACTGTAGGCGCCCCAGCTGTAAACGGAATCACTGTGGAAGCAGAGATCCTTGACCACGTAAAAGCTGATAAAGTAATCGTTTTCAAAAAGAAAAGAAGAAAAGGTTACAAAGTGAAAAACGGTCACAGACAATCTTTAACTCAAATCGTAATCACTGGTATTACTGGTTTTGAAGGTGGAGCTAAAAAAGCTGCTAAAAAAGAAACTGTGAAAGGTGAAGTTCTTTCTGACAACGCAACTGTTAACTTTGGTGAAGATCACGAATTGAACTATCACTTGAAGAAAAACAACTTGTCTCAGTCTAAAGAGAACAGAGAAACTTTAATTACTTTAGGTAAAGCAGTTAAAGTGGAATTAGAAAAGAATATTCTTACTCATGAAGAAGTAGATGCTGCTATCATTAAGAATATCGATCAATTTAAAGCACTTAATAAATAATCCAGTAATAAAATGGCACACAAGAAAGGAGTCGGTAGTTCCAAGAACGGTAGAGAGTCTCACTCTAAAAGATTAGGTGTGAAGATTTTCGGAGGACAAGCAGCTATTGCCGGAAATATTATTGTTAGACAAAGAGGTACTCAGCACCACCCAGGTGATAACGTGGGAATCGGTAAAGATCACACTTTGTTTGCATTAGTAGATGGTAAAGTAGTTTTCAGAAAGAAAGCAAACAACAGATCTTTTGTATCTGTAGAACCAAACGCATAATTTTAAGCGTTTTATAAAAATTAAAGCCTCAGCATTTGCTGAGGCTTTTTTGTACATTCTTTATAGTATTCATTTCTTTGTGAAATATTTTTATATTTGTTAACTGTCCAGTTTTGAAACAGTTGCGAATGCCGAAAAGCATAAAGAGTAGGCAACATATTAAAACAAAATATCTATGAAAAATGTAAAAAAATTAAACAGAGAGAGTTTAAAAAAATTAACCGGTGGAGTAGCGGCAGTCTGTCCTTCTATGTTTCAATCATGTGATGAATGGTGCAGATGGTCGCCATGGCAAAAATCTCACTGTATGCTTTCTCAGCCATGTACCGAATGTTTTGAATAATATTAAATAAAATTTCCTTTGAGATCTTTTGGAGTTGAATCTTTAAATGAGGTTCAGCTTTTATATTAAGGTAAAAGAAGCTGAAATAATATCCTATAATAGTGAAATAATTATATATTTGTTTATCACAAATAAATATCATTGCGGAAGCCGAAAAGCAGAGAGAGTAGGCAACAAAATAAAACTAAATATAATCATGAAAAATTTAAGAAAATTAGCAAAAAAAGACCTGAAGGGTATTAACGGAGGTGCTGTATGGTGCCCGCCAAAGCCTATTACATCATGTAGTACATGGTGTGGACTGACTAAGGAGCAGAAAATGCGTTGTCTGCTTGATGTAGAAGAGCCTTGTGAATGCTTTTAAGACTTTATATACAGTTGGAAAATAAAAGTTCGGCGGCTTCAAAGAAGCCGCCGAACGTATTTTTGTTTTGTGTCTAGAATCCTAACTGAAACCCTGCTTTGACTCCGAATTTTGAAATATCCGGTCTGTCAAGATAATTTCCTCTCCAGTTGAAATCTACCCTGAAAATTCTAAGATTCCCGATTCCTATATTTTCAATTCCGAATCCATATTCAAAATAAATATGTTCGCTAGGTGCGGAGTATCTGAAACCTTCTACATTAATTGCCTTAGAAGCATCACTTAGCGTCCCGTAGGCTCCTCTGATGAATGCAACTTCTCTGAGTTTCAGTTTTTTAATCAATGGAATGTAAGAAAGGATCTTGCCGTTAAAATGATGTTCAAGTTGAAGCGTGGTATAAGCATCAGTTACAAATTCATAATAATTAAGCTGAGAGAATGTGTTCGGTACCAAACCATATGAAAGGTTGGCCGGAATGATATTCTGTAACGCTAAAGGAACGGTATTAAAATTCTTTCCTGCCTCAAAATTTACTACCAGTTTTCCCATACTTCCAATCAAAAACGGCTTATAAAGCATGAATTGCAGCTTATCATAATTGAAGTCAGCATTAAATAAACCTTCAATACCTCTGGTGTATCTTAAAACAATGGTTGGTGCCAGGTTTCTGGCCTGGTAGCGGTCAATTCCGGTTTGTGAAAACTTGGCTCCAGGTTTTGCAATTAAACTGATGGTAACATGTGAGTCATTCACTGTTTGTCTTAACTGGCCATCTTTATAATACATCAGATTGAATTTCTCAGGAATAGCAGATTTAATACTCTGCATCACTCCATCTACCCTTATCTGAAAGTTTTTCCAGGGTTCAATAGCTGCAAAAACACTTGTTTTGTTTACAGAGCTTAAAGAAATATTTTCTCCTCTTGCAAAAAAGGTACTGGAAGATGATGATTGTGGGGTAACACCATCACCGGATGTAAGCTGCCCTCCAAGCTGAACGATATCTCTGCTGGTTCCTGCTCCAATCATAAAGCGGTTAAGCTTATTGAACATATATCTTGCTTCCACTCCATATTTAAACTGTTGATCTTTGAAACCATAGGCTGTATAAAACTGAGCTCTCCAGGTATCATTCAATCCGAAATAGGTTCTTGCTCCTAGTCGTATTCTGTCCCCTTCCACTTCATTCCTTCCGTAAATAGAGAAAATAGGGCCAATATCTATTCCTTTAAAGGCATTGTAATACCGTGAGCCAAGCGTTTCAAACAGTTTTACCATTCGGTTGAATTTTGGTGTCTGCTGAAGCTGATCAAGCATGTTGTAAACGCCCTGTTCTGATTTAGATAAAGTGTCAGGTCTGGCTTTGGTCCAATAGGCATCATCTTTATTGGTGAATTTGTCTTCATATTCCTCTTCCGTGCGTTTGAACATCTTTGGATCAATAGGCTTATTAAACTCATATTCAGAATAGTCTACTGATCTTTTGGCTATGATACTTTTAGCTCCTTTCTTTTTTGAAAAGGGGCTCATTTCAAATTCTGTAACCAGTTTTTTAGGAAGAAAAGTTGTTTCATCAGGATTGTCATACTCTACCTGAGTATAAACACTGTTGACGAAATTTACATTGATTTTTTGGGTTGACTTTAACGTTGCTCCTAAAACAGCATACGTGTCTGTATCTATATAAAGGTTTCCCTGAAAAGCCAGGATATCTTTTCTTTTAGGCTGGTATCTTATCTGAAAGGCTTTCTCACCACGAATAGTAATGGTATCCATAAGACTGTAGTCATAAGTGCTGAAACCATCTGTTCCCACAGGGCTTTGGAATCCAATATCGAAATAATTTAGGGTATTGTCATAGATATTGATATCACGATACAGGTTTTTAGCTGAAACGGTAATTACCTGATTGTCCTGGAAACCTGAAGTTTTTTGAGCAATCAATGTTCTTTTGCTGTCTTTGTCTGGCTTGTTTTTACCAAAATTTTCATATACGGCTTCATTCAAAAAGATAGGAAGTCCCAGTCTTCCGCTTGCTGTAGAATCAGCATAGTCGAAAATGAAATCCAGTTTATTGAAAATCTTTTTCTTCATGAAGGCACTGTCCAGGTTGTTAAGGTCAAATTGGGTTTTTTCATATTCTTTATATGAATATGTATCAAACTTTTCTAATCCATTGTTTCTTTTTTGTGCCCAGACTTTTTGCATTATGGCGTAAGCAGGATTTTCTTTTTTACTCTTATATTTAGTCTTGCCGCTTTGAAGAACAATCTCCTGAATGTCACTTACTTTAGCCTGAGAAAGCTGCACGAAAATATTTTCAGCATTTTCAGGGGTAATATCAAGCGTTTCTGTAGTATAACTTTTTCTGGAAAACTTTAACTGATGAATAATACTGTCTGACTGAACAGTGAAACTGCCTGAAGTTGTCGTCAGGGATGGAGTCTTATCATTGTTAATAAAAATATCAACTTTATTGAGTTCTTTATTGCTTTTTTCGTCAACTATCTTGCCGCTGACCCGGTTTTGAGCACATACGGAACTAGAGAGTATCAGGAAAAAAAATAAAAGATAGTGTTTTTGGGAGTTATTGTTTAACATCATTCGTTTCTTCAGGCAATTAGCATAAACAAAAAGTGTGCAGTTTATTAAAAAAAATAGGTAAAAAAATAAAATATTTTTAGTATACCCTATAAAACGGCAAATGTAGGGAAAATTATATATGTGATTATTAAAATTAAATGAGAAAATTTAATGCTTAAAGAATAATAATCAGGGTATTAATAGAGTCTGAGAGATACTATGTTAACGGTCTGCGATTGTTGTTACGGAATAAATTATAAACAAAAAAAGACCTACATTACTGTAAGTCTTTCCGCTTGTGTTGCTGGGCTAAGTGTGGCATTAATAATTCGTTAACTGAATCATCATGCTCACATTTTGTGCTGTACTTGAATTTTCTTCAACATAAACTCTGAAAGAATCAGGGGTAATGTCATGAATAACAGGTTGATACCAATCGTTGTCTCTGTTGTACTGCGTATAGCTATTTCCTGGCACATTGGAGAGTATAGTAACCGTGATATTTTGTGACCCAGATAAATTCAGATTATGGGTTACCAGTAAATCATCACCTCCTGATACATCCGTTTTAGATGACGAGACAATAAATCCGGTGGTAGACAAGTTAACAGTACCTGAAAAACCATTTATATCTCCATAATTAATTGAACCATAAAATGAAGAATAGGTTTGTATAGAAGTAGACATCTTGTTCCATTTTGTTCCATCATTAATATATAATCCCGGTGAGACGTTATTGGGCTGCGTTCCGGATGTTGCTGTATTGTAAACTACCATACCTTGAACATGAGAAGCTAAGGGTAAAGAAAGATCGGATGCAAAAAGCTCTAGCCTGGGAGGTAATAATCCTTTATCTGCAGCAGAGATATCTACTATGGATGAGCTGTTCGGTATAGTAGTTCCTATTCCTACACTTCCGCTAGAAGTTACAACAAAATCATTAGCTTGTTGAACTGCTGTTGGCAAGCCTGTTGTAGCATTATCTTTGGCTCCATCCACGTTAAAGATACCCTGAGGATTAGGTGTATTGATCCCTACCTGGGAATGAAAAACTTTCGAAAGGATAATAAATACAATGTAAAAGCTCTTTTTCATGTTGTATATGTTTTTGAATTAAAGAAAATATTGTTCAGCTATAAAGCCTTTTATATAAGTAATCAGAGAAATTTTGAATTGCTAATTAAATGTGTTTTTAATGTTTTTCATCAATTTGTTTTTAGAATCATTATCGGTGGGAGTACAGAATACACGAACGGGGAAAACTTGCGAAATAAAAGATTGTCAATTTCATCATAGAATTTATTATGGAACCTGAAGAAATTTTCTTCTCACCTGTGGAGGGAAATCACATATGATTGTTCCGTGATTTATATTTGCAAATTTAGAAACAGAAGGATAACAGAACAAGAAAAAGCCTGTTACTATTCAGAAAAGTAACAAGTGTTAAATGGGATTAAAGCTTTGACTGTTAGTGTTTTATTTGTTTTTTTTGCTTAGCTGAGAAATGAACTCAGATGGAGACAATTTGATCTCTTTTTTAAACATTTGAGCAAAACGGCTGTGTGAAGAGTAGCCTGAAACTTCGGCAAGATAGTCTATTTTGTAGTTAAGATATTCCGGGTTATTAATTATTTTTTGGATAATATATTTAATCCTTACATGATTCAAATAATCATTAAAATTCATTCCTCTGTACTCTTGCAGAATGTAACTGATATACTTTGTATTGGTCTTAAACAAAGAAGCCATATTTGAAATGGTAAGATTCTTTGTGGTGAATTCGTTTTTCTTTTCAAAAGTATCAAGTCTTTGAAGCAGTTCTTCAATCTTTTTTTCCGGCAGCTGAGTTTTTTTACTGGCTGTATTATCTTCTTTCTTTTGAGAGGTTTTAGCTTCAAGCAATTTTCCATTTTGAAAATCCTGTATAATATTTTCAAAATGAATTTTGATCTTTCTTCTTTGGAATTGATGAAAGAAATAAAGCAACAAAGATGTAATTGCCAATATCACTGAAATGACGATAAAAATAGATGTATTTCTACTTTCTCCGATAATTTTTTTTTCATTTGTGTGAATGATATCCTGTATGGCCAGCATCTCGGATTGAGTCCTGTCTTTATAGCCTTCTAAAAGCTTATTTTTAATACTGTCCGATTTTTTTAGGTCATTCTTAAGAAAGTAATATTCAGAAAGCCTTGAATCAATCTCAAATTGAAGTGTTTTATCTTCAAACTTACTTGCTAAAACCTTTGATTTTTCAATATAAAATAAGGCTGAATCTGTATTTTTTAATTTGATCTCATTAGCCGCATATTTAATATAAAAGTAAGACAGATAAAAATTGTTTTCAGAACCTATAATTGATTTGAATCCTTTGCGATAGAACCTGTTTGACAGCTCATATTGTCCAAGGTTATGATAATTTACCCCCAGATTAAGCAAAACCGGTATTTGAGTCGTTGCATAATCATTGGATGGAAATTCTTTTTTTAAATTGTCAATAATGTTGAGCGCTTTTAAATTAAAAGCTAGTGCCTTATCGTAATTCTTTTGCTTTTGGTAAACAGCTGATATACGCTGATAAATTAATGATTTATTGACAAGAGCTTCTTCTTTATTCAAATGGTTAGCTAATTGTTCAGCTTTAGACAGATAGCCAATACTCTTACTGTATAATCTCAAATTACCATATAAAGAACCTAAAACAGCCGTAGTTCTGGGCTTCAATAAAATAAGGTTTTTCTTTTGTGCTATAGAATCTGCTTTTAAAGCTACTTTCAAAGCCTTGTTCCAGTTGTTCTGCATTTCATAACCTTGAATGGTCACAAATGAAGAACTGATCTGTTGCCAATTATCTGAAGATGCTTTATAAAGAGAGTCTCCAATACGGATTATCTGATCCGAAGGTCGCTTTTTTTCATTTTTTTTGATGGCTTGACAAAATCTATCAAAGGAAGCATTTTGTTCTTTCAGGCTATGTTGGGAAAAAGCGAAAACAATTTTTACTGTACAAAACAAAATGAAAGAACGTGTTCTTATCGAATTATTGATCATAGCAGTTTAAATTGTTGTTGAATTTTAAAAAGTGCTCTAATTTAATTATAAAAAATTAAAATATCTTACTTTGAAATAAATGGGATGGAAATTAAATTGTATTGAAAAATAAAAAAGACTTACATTTCTGTAAGTCTTTTTGCTCCTCCTGCTGGGCTCGAACCAGCGACCCTCTGATTAACAGTCAGATGCTCTAACCAACTGAGCTAAGGAGGAATGTTCTTTGTTTTAAGTGGTGCAAATATAATATGAATATCAGTACAAAGCAAGTTTTATCGCGGATTCTGAATGGTTTTTAACTAAATGTATTGAATTTCAATAAGAAATATTTTCTGAATATTTCTGTTTAAATCTAGAGGTCTTCAAATAAGTGCCGAAAATACCGCTCCGGTGATTCCAAAAAATTCTTTGTTAACTGATAATGCTCTGTTTCTTTATAGTGGATTTTTTGAATTTTGTCATCAAGTACATAAATTTCAGCAGATGGATAACTCATTAATATGGGTGAATGGCTTGAAATTATAAACTGAGCTTTTCCTGTTTTTTCTAATTTATGAATAATAGATAGCAAAGAAAGCTGTCTCTGTGGTGATAAGGCAGCTTCCGGTTCATCAAGAATATAGATGCCGTGTTGGAAATGATTATGAAATAACGACAAAAAGGCTTCTCCATGAGACTGCTGGTGTAAAGATTTTCCTCCATAGGCTTCAAGAACTCTTTGATCTTCTTCCGCCACTTCATCAATATAGGTAGCAAAATTGAAAAAGCTTTCCGCCCTCATAAAAAAGCCTTGAGAAGTTTTATTACGCCAGGAAAGAGTAAGATATTCTGACAGTGCAGATTCTGTTTTATGAAAGTTATAATTGTGATTGCGGTTTCCACCGGCCACATTGAAATTACATTGATCTGCAATGGCTTCAAGCAGGGTAGATTTTCCAATTCCATTTTCACCAATGAAAAAGGTAACATTGCTTTTTAGCCTTATATCTAGACCATTGCGTAGAAAAGGCAGGTTGAAAGGGAAGTCTTGCGGATGACTATCTTTTAAATAAATCTTTGATAAGTAAGGCATTTTGCTTGATAGAGTTATTCATCCTATCAAGCAAAATATGTGCAAAAAATAAGAGCAATATTCTTAATTCTTATTTCTTTAAATCCTTAAGTATTTCCTGAACAGCACGTTCCAGTTGTGGATCATTGTTCTGAAGACGGTCCATAAAAGTGTTTTTAACATAGATGTCAGGTTTCACACCTGTTTTTTCGAGATTTTGCCCGTCCAAAGTATATGTTCCCCATGAAGGCAGTCTGTATGAAGATCCGTCTACCAACCCTTTGGCTGAAGTGAAAATAATCCAGCGATAGGTATCCTGACCGATAATTTTACCCAGTTTCAGTGCTTTAAACCCGGCTGCAGTCATCTCGGCATCACTTAGTGAAGCCTCGTTAATCAGAAGGACAATAGGTTTTCCGGAGGGAGCAAAGTTAGGCTGTGTCGTCATTTTTCCTTCACGATACTTCCATTGTAAATAAGGTTTCTGGGAAAGGAAATTTAACACCTTATCATGAACATTTCCTCCTGTGTTGTAACGAAGATCAAGAATTACAGCGTCTTTTCTGTTTTCCTGTTCTACCATATCCAAAAGGAAGCGGTCTAACTCATCCGTAGACATATTTTTCATGCAGGAGTAGGCAATACGGTTGTTGCTGAGCTTATCAACACGCTGATGATTGTTGTAGATCCAATCATCATAAAGCAATGCTTTTAATTCTCCGTTAGAAATCGGATGTACTTTGGTGGTTACATTTTTACCATCACGGCTGAAAGTAAGAACAAGTTCGTCCTGTTTTTTAGGACTCGTAAAATATGTTTCGATATTTTCGTTTAGATCCACCTTTTTCCCATTTACGGAAATCAATTGATCTCCAGGTTTAATATCAACACCAGAGCGGAAAGCCGGAGATTTTCTTACAATACTTTCCACCGTATAAGGCTGATCTTTTTTGAAGATAATTCCTGTTTCGTTGGTGAAATAGTTCAGGTACATTGCTTCTTCTTTTCCGGTTGAAGAAAATCCCGTGTGTGAAGAATTAAGTTCTCCTAAAAGATCATTTAATAAAATTCTCAGATCATTTCTGTTATTTACGTACGGAAGATATTTGGCATATTGTTCCTTTTTTGCTTTCCAGTCAATCCCGTGGAATTTTTCGTCATAGAAGTTTTCCTCCACACCCGTCCATGCTTCAGCATACATCTGAGTAAATTCTGATGCCAGGTCTTTGTCAAAATTATATTGAATGTTTATTTTCTCAGGTTTTAATGCGGCAACAGTTGTTTTATAAATATTACCTTCTATCAGAGCAAACAGGTTTTTCTCATTTTTTGTAAGGTAATACGCTGCTTTATCGAAAACTTTTTCGGATTTGGCAGGCTCAAAATCTGTGAACACTTTTTTGTACAGCTGTCTTTTTCCATTATCCTGATTAGAGTTGAATAATAGAATTTCCTTTTTGTCATCAGCAAAAACTGTAGGATCGTCCTGATATCCATATCGGTCGGTAACCAGTTCGATTCTGTCCAGAGTATCTTCAGGATTTACTTTCAGTTCTTTGATTACCGGTTCTTTTTCTTCCTTTTTCTCCTTATCGTCCTCTTTTTTGTCCTTCTTGTCTTTATCTTTCGCTTTATCAGTAGATTTTGTTTCTTTCTTTTCTTCTGTAAAGAGAGTCTCGAATTTTTCAGATTTAAAAGGTTCATCAAACCAGTCTAAAGCCATACGGTAAATATTAGACTTCTGCATGCCTAAAGGATAGGACGGATTGGTCCTGTCGCTGGCAAAATAAATGTATTTGCCGTTTGGAGACCATACAGGATCTTCCTCTGAAACACCTGTATTGGTGAGATTTAAGGTTTGTCCTTTTTTGATGTTATAGATGAAAATATCCAGTTCAAAGTTTCTTTTTGCAGAGAACAGAACGTATTCATTGTTTGGCGAAAAAGAAGGTCTTGAGTTTTGGAAAGCCCATATTTCGTCTTTTACGATCGTTGTAGACTTGAAATTTTTTAAATCCAGCAATCTTACTTCATCACGGCCGCTTAAATAAACTGCTTTTGAAAGGTCGCTATTAAGCGTAATACTTCGGTTATTACGTAAATCTTCGGTTAATTGTTTGAGCTGGCCTTTTCCGTCTGCTGGAATAGTAAACCAGTTTTGGTATCCATTGTAAGTTTGACTGTAAAGCAGGGTACGGTTATCTTTCAGCCATTTTACTTCCATGGCACGTTCTTTTCCGTCAGAAACCTGTTGTGCAAATTTTCCTTCAATATCGGATACAAATAAAACACCACGGCTTATAAAAGCCATTTTTTTACCGTCCGGAGATACATCATAATAGGAAATATTATTTTCCACGTTGAAGTTTTGCTCTTTTTCCAGCGTTTTATTCGTATTCAGGCTTACATTCAGAGGTTTTGTATTTTTTGAAGCGATATCGTAAATATAAAGTTGATAATCCTTTTCAAAAATAACTTTAGATCCGTCTGCTGAAACGAAAGGTTTTTTAATAGAAGTGTCAAATTGGGTTAAAGAAGTCTTCTTGCCATTTTCCAGTTTATAAAGATTGTATTCTCCGTTATTTTCATCAGAAATAAAGTAAATAATACCGTTTTTATCAACACTTGGGTTGAAATCTTTTCCTTCATAGTTGGTGTACTGTTTGAAAGAATTGCTTTTGGGATTATACCCTAAAATATCAGGATTATTTTCTCCTTTATAGCGCTTGCGCTGTACCTGATGGGCACTTTCTGAAGAACTGGTGAAAAGATATTCTCCTGCCGGGGTTTCTACAAGTCCATTGGTATTGTTAAAATAATTATTGAAAAGCTTTTGGGGTGTTTTTCCTTCAATTGTAGTTTTAAAACTGCCGAAATTATTATTTCTGCTGGAAGTAAAATAAATGGTTTTGCTGTCCCATGCCCAGCTTTCCATCTCGTCTCTTCCGGTATGGAAAGTTAACTGTTTGATCGTTCCCCCTTCAGCAGGCATCACATATATATCATAATTTCCATATTGGTTAGAGCTGAATGCAAGCCATTTTCCGTCCGGTGAAAGGCGTGGGTTGATTTCTTCTCCGTCCAGGGCCGTAATTCTTGAAGCATTTCCGCCATTGGAATCTACCTTCCAGATGTCGCCGTCATAAGAGAAATAGGCTGTCTTTCCATCCGGGCCCAATGAAGGGCTTGATAAAAAATAAGACTTTTCCTGTGCTGAAATCCCTATAATAGAAAATACTGTTAATAACGAAATAATAGTTTTCTTCATGGTATAATAAGGTATTTATAAAAATACAATAAGGTTGGTTTTGTTATTTTTTTAGTTGTAAGTTATTAGAGAACTATTTATAAGATGTTGATTTTTTCCATTCTATAATTCCTTAATAAGAATAGTCGGATTATTGGGAGAATCGTTACATGAAAATGCCTGAAAGGATGGGTGATATTCTGTAAAATAGATAAATAACTCAAAAAAACTTAAAATAAGTTACAAATATCTGTCTTTTTAAGTTGCAGCTGTGCAATTGATCAGAGTAAAGCACAAAAAAAGACTTACATTTCTGTAAGTCTTTTTGCTCCTCCTGCTGGGCTCGAACCAGCGACCCTCTGATTAACAGTCAGATGCTCTAACCAACTGAGCTAAGGAGGAATGTCCTTTGTTTTAAGTGGTGCAAATATAGGACGAATATTTATACCCTACAAATATTTTTAAGAAAAATTTTAAAAAAATTATAATTTCCCAGTAAATACCTTGAATATGTCGCTTCCGAAGATCAGTAACATCAATCCTAACAGGAAGATAACTCCAATCATCTGAGCGTTTTCCAACACTTTCTGAGGAACCGGTTTACCTACAACAATTTCATATAATGTAAATAAAACGTGCCCGCCGTCAAGTCCCGGAATAGGAATAAGATTCAGGAACGCCAACCATACGGAGAACATTGCTGTAAAGCTCCAGAAAGCAACCCAGTTGATCTTAAAGCTTCCGTCTGCATCTTTATCTATAGGCATATTTTTTACAATAGCGATAGGACCTCCTACATTTTTATACCCCTGAACTTTAGAGTTGAACATAATTTTGAACTGCTTAACCTGAGTGGTTAATGCTTCAATAGTTCTTGTAAACCCTCTTGGAATAGCTTCTCCGAAAGAGTATTTTTTATTCGTTACGATATCTTTCGCTATGCTCTTTGTATCAATAGCTACCCCCAGTTTCCCGTTTTTATCAACAGAAACTGCCGGTAATGTCTGCAAAGCTCCGTTTCTTTCAACATCTACAGTAATCGTTTTTCCTTTATTTTCACTTAAAAGAGTGCTTACTTCATCAAAGAATACTGCTTTCTTACCATTAATTCCTACAATTTTATCTCCTTTCGCAAGACCAGAGGCCTGAGAGGAAGGAGTCGCTAATGAATCAATAACCATAGAAACCCTTGGTGTAATGTAAAGTTTAGCTTCTCTCTGTTTAAGAACATCTGCAACACCATCAGCATTTATGGGGAAAGTAACGTCCTGTCCGTTTCTGTTTACAGTAACATTGTCTCCTAAAAGAATATTGATTGAAGTATTTTCAAGTCTTTCTGCTGGCTTTCCGTCTACACTGATGATTTTGTCACCATTCTGGAATCCCATTTTCTTTCCTGCTGAAGTCGCTTCAATACCGTTGTCAAATTTCGTAATATCTGTGAAGGTTTCTCCGTTGAAGAATGATAAAGAGCTGTAGATCAGCCACGCAAGGAAAAAGTTAACTGTAACTCCTCCCAACATAATGATAAGCCTCTGCCAGGCCGGTTTTGATCTGAATTCCCATGGTTCTGCCGGTTTTTTCATTTGGGCAGTATCCATACTTTCGTCCACCATTCCGGCAATTTTTACATATCCTCCGAAAGGAAGCCATCCGATTCCGTATTTGGTTTGTTCAGGATGTTTTCTCCAATCGTTTTCCGGTAGTTTTGATATATCGATAGGAACTTCCTCCTTCTTTCCGTTTACCTCTATTACTTCAGAATCCGGCAGGTTCTTTGATAAAAATTTATACTGCCATTTTCCGTTGATTTTCTTCATGGAGAATATGGAGAAGTAAGGATCAAAAAACAGGAAAAACTTCTCTGCTCTGGTCTTGAACCATATTGCGGGTAAAAAATGCCCAAGCTCATGAAGAAGCACTAGTATAGAGATGCTCAGAATGAACTGAAAAAGTTTGATTGCTATTTCCATTAATAAATTTTAGATTTTAATTTGCAAAGGTAACAATTATCAAAACTATGCCAAATAAAAAAGCTCCCCGAAACGAGAAGCTTTGTCATATTTAAAGACGATTTGATTATAAATTGAAAGAAACACCCAGACTGCCATTATTACCTACTTCCGCAAATACTCCTATTTTCTCCGTGAAGAAATAACGGGCTCCAATGTGAGCACCAACTCCGAAGTCTCTTCCAAGGACTCCAAGATCTACACCCGGATAGATGTCCCATTTTGAGGGAAGATTCAGAGCTTCCTGTAAATGAAAGTTCAGTCTTCCGAAAACAAAAACACGATTATCCTTATCGTTGTTTTTATAATTGTCAAAATAACCATTGATTCCGGCTCCTACTGAAATAAGTTTGTTGAGCCCATAGTCATACGTTCCCGTTATTCCGGTTCCGTATCCCCAGGCACTCAGCCCCAGTTGTATTTTCTGATCTCCCTTTCCTGTCCAGGCCTGAGCATTAGCCATAGCACCAAAAAAGAAGATCGTTACCATAAAAAACAATTTCTTCATAAATTTCAAATTTTTAAGGATAATAATAAAAAATATCTCTATCAAAAATGAAACCGAAAGAACGTCTGTGTTATAAAAATGAGGGACTTTAATAAATTATTATGAAATATAACTCCGTTTTTGCGGGTAAAACTGCTTTTTCAACTGTTTAATTCTTCTTTTATATGATAAAGCTGTATTTTTATACATCATATTTGGAATAATTTAAAAGAATAAAAGATGAAAGTTGTAGGGCTTAATTTAGATATCATCTGGAAAAATAAAGCTGAGAATTTTAAACTCATAGAAAATGAACTTCAAAATGTGGAAGCGGATCTGTTTCTTCTTCCCGAAATGTTTTCAACAGGCTTTTGTATGGATGCTTCCGAAGTATCAGACAGAAATAATGAATCACTGGAGTTTTTGAAAAAACTTTCAAAAGAAAAAAATGCTGCCTTCTGTGGAAGTGCTCCCGTAGAACAAAACGGAAACTTTTACAACAGAATGTATTTTGTACAGCCGGATGGTGAAGTTTCTTTTTATGATAAACGGCATCTGTTCTCCTTTTCGGGAGAAGATAAAGTCTATACACCGGGTAAAGAGAGAGTGGTTGTTGAGTATCAGGGAATACGATTTTTGCTTCAGGTATGTTATGATCTTCGTTTTCCTGTTTTTGCCAGAAACAATGATGATTACGATGCTATTTTATACGTGGCGAACTGGCCAGAGAAAAGAGTAGGAGCATGGGAACATTTATTAAAAGCCCGGGCTATTGAGAATTTATCTTTTGTATTTGGCTTAAACAGAATAGGAACCGATGGAAATGATCTCTTTTATCAGGAAAGCTCCCACTGTTTTTTTGCGGATGGAAAAGAAATTTCTCAGAAACAAGATAATCTCGTAACCACGGAATTGAACATGGATGAATTGAAAGATTTTAGAAGCCATTTCCAGTTTTTGAATGATAGAGATTCTTTTTCTATTGAATTTTAGGATTTTCCCACAGATTTCTCAGATCTTCTCAGATTTTTAATTTCTGTATAAAGAAAAATAAGCATAATCATCTGTGAAAATCTGTGCGATCTGCGGGAATTATAAAAAACAAAAAACTGTGAAAAATCACAGTTTTAAGCATATTCTTGTAATAGTTGTGTGAGGGTATTCACATCATGAACACCACTTTCCTTCCATAGCATTTCTCCTTTTTTGAAAATCGCAAGAGTAGGAACTCCACGCACTCCATATTGAGCTGCCAGCGCAGGGTATTGGTCTACATCTACCTTTATGATTCGGGCTCCTTCTCCAATATTTTCCTTTACCGTATTTAATACTGAAGACTGTACTTTACAGGGCTGGCACCATGTTGCGAAAAAATCGATCAACACCGGCCTCTCGGAATCTATGATTTCCTGAAATTTTTGTGACATAGTTTTGGTTTTATTAGTTTGCTTTTTTGTTTGTTTCGTCCTGGATCGCTTTTACATTTTTCCAGCTTGTACCATCATAGGCTTCCACTCTGTTTTTCTTCAGAATTTCCATGGCCTGATCTGCCTGAACTCCTTTATTACAGAACACAACAACTTTTTTGCCCTTTAGGGTTTCTATATTGTTTTGAAGCTCTGCCAATGGTAGGTTGATAGCGTTTTTTGCTGTTCCTGCAGCATATTGTTCCGGAATTCTGACGTCCACCAATGTTACATCAGAACTGTTGACAATTTCTCTGATGTTGGCTTTAGGGGTGACAGCTGTATGAGATGTTTTACAGGCAGTTAGCGTAAAAGCTATTGCTAAAACAAGTCCAAAAAACGGTATTTTCATGCCCTTACAATGTTTTGGATTGGCATACAAAATCCGTAGTGGGTAATTTTTCGGTTTTTTTAATGCCGTTAAAACCTCCTTCTATTTCAGTAAAATTCCTGATTCCGTGCGAGTTAAGGATGCTTGCAGCAATCATGCTTCTGTATCCGCCTGCACAGTGAAGAAAGAAGTGTTCAGAATCATCAATCGTACGAGCCCAGTCGCTGATGGTATCCAATGGTTTGTTGTAAGCATTATCAATATGTTCTGCGGAATATTCAGTCAGTTTTCTTACATCAACTACTGTAGCTTCTTTTGTAAATTGTTCTGCAAATTCAGCCGGAGTGATTCTTTTGATCTCATCAGTTTCCATACCTGCATTTTTCCATGCTTCAAAACTTCCTTTCAAATATCCGATCACATTATCAAAGCCGACTCTGCTTAATCTGGTAATGACTTCCTCTTCGGTGCCTTCGTCAGTAACCAGTAATAAAGGATGTTTCACATCCACAATAAGAGTTCCTACCCATGGGGCAAAATCTCCTTTTAGTCCTATATTGATAGAATTGGGAACAAATCCTTTATGGAAGTCCGCGGCTCCTCTTGTATCTAAAATTAATGCTCCTGTTTCCTCTGCCAGAGCTTCAAAATCTTCCGGTGCTACAGGCTGTAATCCTTTGTTCATCACCACGTCCAGGCTTTCATATCCTCCTTTATTCAAAGCCACATTCATCCCGAAGTATTTTGGCGGGGCTGTTAACCCATCAAGAACTTCTCTGATAAAAGATGCTTTATCCGGTTGATTAAGCGCATAATTCGTCTTCTTCTGGTTTCCTAAAATATCTACCGTTTCTTTCTGCATATTTTTTCCACAGGCAGATCCGGCACCATGAGCAGGATAAACCGTTATGCTGTCATCCAATGGCATAATTTTGTTCTGAAGACTGTCATAAAGAATCCCTGCAAGATCTTCCTGTGTAAGATTAGTGGCCTTCTGTGCAAGATCCGGTCTTCCTACATCTCCTAAAAACAGGGTATCACCTGTAAAAATGGCAGTTTCAATACCATTTTCGTCTATTAAAAGATAAGTGCTGCTTTCCATGGTGTGTCCCGGGGTGTGCATCACCTTTATTTTTACTTTTCCAATCTCAAAAATCTGATTGTCTTCAGCAATAATGGCTTCAAATTCCGGAGCAGCAGTAGGCCCGTATACAATTGGAGCACCTGTTTTCTTGCTTAAATCCAAATGTCCCGATACGAAATCAGCATGGAAGTGAGTTTCAAAAATATATTTTAAAGTGACATTGTCTTTTTCCAGACGATCCAGATAAGGTTTTACTTCTCTTAAAGGATCTATAATGACTGCTTCATTCTCTGATACAATATAATAGGCACCCTGAGCCAGACAGCCCGTATATATTTGTTCAATTTTCATTGGGGTCTTTTTTTAATGAGTTAAAGATACAAAGTATTAGATAAATTCTAAATGAAATGTTAAATCCCATTGATAGTTTCTTTCAATACTTTGTTAAACGGATGTTTAATACGTTGTTTTTTTCAGCAAAAAGAATGCCTTACAACCTCTGAATTTACAAATGCTGTTTTTTATCATGTTCTCTTTAGAAATCATATATTGTTCGCAGGGTAATACATATGGTTTAAAATTTGTTTATGCAGATACAAATTTATTTTTCAAAGAAATAAAGATAAGTTCATTGGAAAATATCTTTACATATTCTCCAAAAATTTTATATTTATAAGTTAAAAAAGCGATCAGATGGCAGACAAAACACAATTTATTGAAGAACTAAACACGAGATACACTCCAAAAGGAGAACATATTATATTAGGAAAAGGAATGTTGAACGGAGAAGTGGTGACAGAAGTAAACGTAACCATTCCCCTGAAAACGATCAACCGTCATGGTCTTATCGCCGGAGCTACGGGAACCGGTAAGACAAAAACATTACAGGTGTTTGCAGAACAACTTTCTCATGCAGGAATTCCCTCATTGGTTCTTGATATAAAAGGAGATTTCTCGGGAATTGCAGAAGCAGGTGAGATGAATCCCATCATTGAAGAAAGATATGCTAAAACACAGCTTCCTTACAATCCACAGAGTTTTCCGGTAGAATTAATGAGTATTTCCGGTGGTGAAGGAGTAAAATTGAGAGCTACCGTTACAGAATTCGGACCTGTTTTATTAAGCAAAATCCTTGAGCTTAATGATACTCAGCAAAGCATCATGTCTATTGTCTTCAAATACTGTGATGATAAAGGACTTCCGTTGATTGATCTTAATGATTTGAAGAAAGTTTTGCAGTATGTTACAGATAATGCACAAGGAAAAGCTGAGCTTGCAGCGAATTACGGATCCATTGCATCAGCATCTCTCGGAACAATTTTAAGATCTATTGTGGCATTAGAACAGCAGGGAGCAGCGGGATTCTTCGGTGAGCTAAGCTTTGATGTTCAGGACTTACTGGAAACGAGAGATGGAAAAGGAGTGGTCAATATTTTAAGGGTATCAGACATTCAGAATAAGCCACAGCTTTTCTCTACGTTCATGCTTTCACTTTTTGCAGAAATTTATATGACGTTTCCTGAAGAAGGAGATAGCGGCAAGCCAAAGCTGGTATTATTTATAGATGAAGCACACCTGATTTTTGACGAAGCTTCCAAAGCTCTTCTTTCACAGATTGAAACAATGGTAAAACTGATCCGTTCCAAAGGAGTAGGGATCTATTTTATTACCCAGATTCCTGGTGATGTCCCTGAAAATGTGCTTTCTCAATTAGGATTGAAGATTCAGCATGCATTAAGAGGATTTACCGCAAAAGATAAAAAAGAAATTTCCAAGGCCGTTGAAAATTACCCTACCACAGAATATTACAATGCTTCCAGCCTGATCCAGAATTTGGGAATTGGAGAAGCATTTGTCACGGCTCTTGACGAAAAAGGAATACCTACACCATTAGTACACACGTATCTGATCTCTCCGGAATCAAGAATGGACGTTTTAAGTGAAGCGGAAATCTCTGATCTGACTTCAAAATCAGCACTTGTTGCAAAATATGAGCAGCCAGTTGATAGAGAATCTGCTTACGAAATGCTGACCAACAGAATGGAACAGGCAGCTCAAAATCCGGCTCCAACCCAAAAAACAAAACCGGTAAAAGAAGAACCTGGAATGTTTGAACAGGTATTGCAGAGTAAAGCAGGCCGTACTTTTACCTCTACATTAATGAGAGAAGGAGCAAAAGCTATTCTCGGAATGTTTGGTCTGGGAGGCAGAAGGAGATAATTTTGAAGGCTAACCTGCTATATTTTGCTATATTTTTTGTTATTTTGGCAGGTTATCTTTACATAACAGTAAAAAATAGAACCAGATTTATCGGGGAATAAGCTTAGGTTTTAAATATAAATGACAAAAAAGCAGTTAACACACATTCAATGTATTCAATTATAGATATAGAAAGTAATGGTGCAGGTTATAGAAATGAATGCATTATCGATATTGCCATCTACAGATATGATGGTCAGAAAATTACTGACCAGTTTATTTCTTTGGTAAACCCTGAAGGCGATATTACCCCTTTTGTACAGAAACTGACCAGTATTACCCCTAAAATGGTCAAAACTGCTCCGAAATTTCATGAAATTGCCAAAAGAGTTATCGAAATAACTCAAAATACAACATTGGTAGGTCACAATATTGATTTTGATTACAGAATGCTTCGTCAGTCATTCAAAAGGCTTGGATATGACTTTAAAACCAATACTTTAGATACTATTCCATTGGCTAAGAAACTGATTCCTGATGAGGTAAGTTATTCGCTGGGAAAACTGGTGAAATCTCTGGGAATTCCTTTGACCAATCATCACAGGGCTGAAGGTGATGCAAGAGCTACATTAGAACTTTTCAAACTTCTGATTTCAAAAGACACTGAAAATGAGATCATCCAGAAACAGCATGATGAATCTAATGCAAAAACCTATATCAACAAGATCAAAGAGCTTACTCAGGATCTTCCCAATGATAAAGGCTTTGTCTATTTTCAGGATGAAGCGGGAAGGATTATGTTCTCAGATTATGTTCAGGACATCAACAAGTTTTCGAAAAAAGTTTTCAATTCCAAATCAAAAAAATGGGAACAGATTCAGAAAGATGTTGAGCAGATTAATTTTGAGCTTACCGGAACAGACATTATTGCCAAGCTGATCCTGAACTCCAAGAATATTAAAAAGAAAGAAGTACTGCCTTTCGGACTGTATTTCAGGAACAATAAATATATAGTTGAGAAAAATACACTCAATAAAACCGAAAAACCGGTTTTAAAATTCAGATCATTTACGCAAGGGACAAAAGCCGTTCAGTTTATTGGTTCTCAGGAAGAATTTAAAGATTTTTCAGTACTGAAACAGAAAATTGAATTCAGAAAAAGAAACGAATTATGGCTGGGGCAAGGAAGAAAACTGGGTGAAAAATTATTTTTAATCATAGAAAATGGAAAAGTGATTTCCTTTGGTTTCTATGAACTGTTTACACAAATTCAGACTTTAAGTAAGCTGGCTAAATTAAAAATTGACCTTCCGCTATCTTCCACGGATCTGAATAATGAACTGCAGCTGGCGCTCCTTCGCAGCGATTTTGAAACACTGCCTTTGCCGAAATGATATAGGAATTAGCACTTTATAAGTTGATCTGAAGGAGGGCGCTTTTAAAATCAATTTTCGGAAAGTAAAAAATAAATAGTATTTTTGCAAAAAATAAATAGAAGCAATGCAAAATTTTAAACAAATTAAAACTGGAAAAAAGGGAGCTGTAAGGTTCTCTAAGGTTTGGAATATTTAAAAGAGTTGTCTTGCATAAAAAATAATCAATGCGGCAGGCTCTTTTTATAAGAATCTGCCTTTTTTTATGTTAAAATGAAATTATGAATTCAAAAGAATTATTAAAGATTGCCAATGAGTTTGGCACCCCGGTGTATGTTTATGATGCAGAATCCATCAAAGTTCAATACGAAAAACTTACATCTTCTTTTTTAAAACACACAAAGTTCTTCTATGCAGCAAAGGCATTGACAAACATCAATATCCTTAAGTATGTCAAGAATCTGGGTGCTTCCTTGGACTGTGTATCCATTAATGAAGTAAAACTTGGGTTAAAGGCAGGATTTTCAAAAGAAAAGATATTGTTTACGCCCAACTGTGTTGATCTTGCTGAAATAGAGGAAGCAATGACTTTCGGAGTTCATATAAACATTGATAACATTTCTATTCTTGAGCAGTTCGGTAATAAATACGGAAATTCATATCCTATTCTGGTAAGAATCAACCCGCATATTTTTGCCGGAGGAAACTACAAAATTTCAACGGGGCATATCGACAGTAAATTCGGTATTTCTATTCACCAGGTTCGTCACATCGAAAGAGTGATGAAAAGCACAAACCTGAATGTGGAAGGTCTTCACATGCATACAGGAAGTGAGATTAAAGATCCGGATGTATTCCTGCAGGCTTTGGAGATTATGCTGGAGCTTTCTGAACATTTCCCGAATCTGAAATATCTGGATATGGGAAGTGGTTTCAAAATTCCTTATCAGGATAGTGAAGAAGAAACTGATGTGAAAACGTTAGGTAAAAAAGTAGAAAAAGTAATTTCTGAGTTTTCAAAATCTACAGGGAAAAAATTTGAATTATGGTTTGAACCTGGAAAATTCTTAGTTGGGAAAAGCGGATATTTATTGGTAAAAGCTAATGTGATCAAGCAGACGACAGCTACTGTTTTTGTGGGGGTGAATTCCGGATTCAACCACCTTATCCGTCCAATGTTCTATGATTCTTACCACATGATAGAGAACTTATCTAATCCAAAAGGTGCAGAAAGAATTTATACTGTAGTAGGAAACATTTGTGAAACCGATACTTTTGCCTGGGATAGAAAGTTGAACGAAGTGAGAGAAGGGGATATCCTTGCTTTCCATAATGCAGGAGCTTATGGATTTGAAATGAGTTCAAACTTCAACTCAAGATTAAAGCCTGCAGAGGTGTTATTTCTGGATGGAAAGGCCCACCTTATCCGTAAAAGAGATGAGTTTGAAGACCTATTGAGAAATCAGATCGAAATAGTAATGTAAATTTAAGTTATACGATATAAACAGCCGCCTTTTTGGGTGGCTGTTTTGTTTTAAAGTTATATGCCTGGCCATGGTTACTAAACCTCATAGGTTTTTAAACTTATGGGGTTTAAAAAAATATTAGAAGAATAAATTTTTACTATAAAAATTACAAAGTTTTAACATTGAAACCGGGTGAGAGTTCCAATTTTATTGGCTAAATTTGATAGAGATAGGGTATTATTATTCCTGTCTAATACTATTTTTCACCAAAAATAACCACCAAAACAGAGTAATTATGGCCAAAAATATAGCAGAGCAGATTGTTGAAATGCTCGAAAATGCCAATGTGAAAAGAATTTATGCAGTAACCGGTGACAGCCTCAATCATTTGAATATTGCTGTTAAAAAAAGCAGTATCCAATGGATTCATGTAAGGCACGAAGAAGTAGGAGCTTATGCAGCGGCTGCAGAGGCCGAACTGGATGGCCTGGCGGTATGTGCAGGAAGTTGCGGTCCGGGACACGTTCACCTGATCAATGGAGTGTACGAAGCACACCGCTCTCATGTCCCTATGCTGGTCATTGCTTCCACGATTCCCAGTGATGAAATGGGAATGGATTACTTTCAGGAAACCAATACTATAAAACTTTTTGATGATTGCAGTTACTACAATCAGATGATTACCCGTCCGGAGCAGGTGCAGAGAACTGTGCAGACGGCTATTCAGCATGCCATTTCCAAAAAAGGAGTTGCTGTAATAGGCCTTCCGGGAGATGTTTCTGAGCTGGATGCAGAAGAAGGCTCTACTTCTACTCAAATCTTTAAAACCAATCCTGTTGTGAGGCCTTCTGATGATGAATTGAAACAGCTGGCAGCATTGGTAAATAACAGTAAAAAAATAACCCTGTACTGCGGAGTAGGAGCAGGTGAAGCAAGTGCGGAAGTTATAGAATTATCTAAACTTTTAAAAGCGCCTGTAGGATACTCGTTCCGGGGGAAAATGGCCATTCAGCCAAATAATCCTAATGAAGTAGGGCTTACCGGACTGTTGGGATTTCCTTCAGCATACCATGCAATGCACGAAGCAGATCTGGTTCTTCTTTTAGGAACCGATTTTCCATACCAGAAATTCATGCCTGTAAAAAATAAAATAGTACAGATCGATGAAAGTCCCGAAAGATTAGGAAGAAGAGCGAAACTGGAGCTGGGGCTTGCAGGAGATATCAAAGAAACGATTAAAGCATTACTTCCTTTGCTGGAAGAAAAATCGGATGTTCACTTTCTGAATGAGCAGCTGGCATTTTATGACAAAGTAAAAGAAGGTCAGTTAGAATATGTAAAAGATTTTGGAAAAGAGAATGCTATCCAGCCGGAATATGTGGCCCATACTTTAGATAAACTGGCTAAAAATGATGCTATTTTTACCGTAGACACCGGAATGTGCTGTGTTTGGGGCGCCCGGTTTATTACAGGAACCGGGGAAAGAAAAATGCTTGGCTCATTTAATCATGGATCAATGGCTAATGCAATGCCAATGGCAATCGGAGCAGCTTTAGCCCATCCGGAAAAGCAGGTTATAGCAATGTGTGGAGATGGAGGCCTATCGATGCTATTAGGAGATATGGCAACTATTTTTCAGTATAAACTACCCGTAAAACTAATCGTTTTCAACAACAGGACCCTTGGAATGGTAAAACTGGAAATGGAAGTCGGCGGAATGCCCGATAACGAAACAGATATGATCAATCCTGATTTTGCCATGGTAGCTCATGCAATGGGATATCCAGGGAAAAATGTACACCTTCCCGAGGAAGTGGAAAGCGCGGTCAAAGAATGTTTAGATCACAGCGGGCCTTATCTTCTGAACATCTTTACCAATCCCAATGCATTGGCTATTCCTCCTAAAATTGAATTTGATCAGATCATGGGAATGACCAAATCTATGGCTCAATTGATGCTTGGAGGTAAAATGGACGAGGTTTTTGAAACAGTGAAAAGCAATTATAAACACATTAAAGGTCTCCTGTAAAGCTTCAAAGTAAATCTTGTATTTACCACATTCGTATTTTAAACTTCATACTTTGTGTGAAGTTTTTCTTTTTTATAAATGAGCTAAATATCTACCTTTGCTTATTATTAGGAAACAAGATCATGAGAACAGTACTTTTATTTTTGGCTTTGTGTGCAGGGACTTTTTCATTTGCACAGGATCAGGAAGAACGGGATGATTCCTTCATAAGAGATAGTAATAAAACCCTTTTAAAAATAGATATCCAAGAACCTTTTATGCAGGTTGCTGTAAAATGCAATGATTTTAAATCTGCAGCCTATGAAGGAGGCGTTGCTGCCTATAAAGATATTCTGAACAAATATATGTATGCTTATCTCAATTCGGATTTCTATGCGCTTACCGGTGACTTTACATTTACCCTGGTTCTTGATGAAAAAGGAAAAGTTGTTGATGTAAAGGGAATGCCTAAAGTTCAGAATAGTGAAGTTTTTTTTGACGATATGCAGTATGTCGTAAGAAGAATAAAGAAAAACTGGACTCCGGCGTCTTGTAACGGACAGTCTGTAGCTTCACAGATTAAAATTAAAATGAACTTCTCTTCAATGTCAGCAGATATTGATTAACAGATGAGAAAGTAACTTTTGATTACAAAAACAATACTGAAAATCAAATTTGATAATAATGTCTATGATTATGATTAGAAAAATTCTACAGGTACTGGGTCTGATTTTGGTTTGTGCTTTAGGAAAAGCGCAGACATTTGATCTGCTTCAGGGAGATATGAACCCTTATAAAGGAGGTGCTGTCCAGTTTTATAAAGATTTGAATACAGTTCTGATTGAAAGTCATTCAGAGCATTGCAATAACAGGAGGTCTGAAATGTTTCTGGCTGAACTTGAAATCGAAAAGGGACAGGCTAAAATTATTAATAAAACTCTTTCTGATAATTGCCCTACCGCTGTATTTGTAAAGGCTCTCAATGAAATAAATAAACTTAAAAAATGGAAAAAAGGTGCGGATGTACAGAAATATGTTTCCATCATATTCTATCCGATCGATTATTTTGACAACTTTAAAGAAAATTATACTACAAAGGGATTAAAAAAATCTGCTGAATTTCCAGGAGGAATGGGAGAATTCAGAAACCGTCTGCTCATTAATCTGAAAAACCAGAATATCAGAAATGCTGATGGAGTAACAGCTGAAATACGATTTAAAGTTAATCAGGAAGGTGTTTTACAAGATATTATAATACAACCTGAGGATTTACAGGATGATATTAAAAACAAGATAATGAAAGCTGTAGGACAGATTACCGAAAAATGGCAGCCGGAATCTTTTCGCAGTGTTCCGATAACATCCACTTACACTATGCGTGTAACTTTATGATTTTGTTAAAATAATAGCGCTGACAATCTGTCACAATATTTTGTATCTTTGCAAACTTATTTGTTCGTAATTTAAAATTGCGGGCCTTAAATTGATTATCGTGCAGGAAAAATATATAGACGAAACGAAACAGGGCGAAGCTTTTGCCATTGCTGAAAGACCGGAAAATTCTAAAAAACTGTTTTTAGAAAGCTATGGCTGTCAGATGAATTTCTCTGACTCTGAAATTGTTGCATCTATCCTTAATGAACAGGGATATAATACAACAATGAAAGTAGAAGAAGCAGACCTGATTCTTTTAAATACATGTTCCATTCGAGAAAAAGCAGAACAGACCGTGAGAATGCGTCTTTCCCAGTTCAAAAACCTGAAAAAAGAAAAACCGAATATGACGGTGGGTGTTTTGGGTTGTATGGCGGAAAGATTGAAAACCAAATTCTTAGAAGAAGAACAGCTGGTTGACCTAGTTGTAGGCCCGGATGCGTATAGAGATTTACCTAATCTTTTAAAAGAAACTGATGATGGAAGAGATGCAATCAACGTAATCCTTTCCAAAGAAGAAACCTATGCAGATATCAATCCCGTTCGTTTAGGAGGGAACGGAGTTACCGCTTTTGTTACCATTACCAGAGGTTGTGATAACATGTGTACATTCTGTGTAGTTCCTTTTACCAGAGGAAGAGAACGAAGCCGTGATCCACACTCAATTATAGATGAATGTAAAGACCTTGCTAACAACGGATATAAAGAAATTACCCTTTTAGGACAAAATGTAGACTCTTACCTTTGGTATGGAGGAGGTCCGAAAAAAGATTTTGCCAAAGCTTCTGAAATGCAGAAAGCAACAGCAGTTGACTTTGCTCAGCTTCTTGATTTGGTAGCTAAAGCCGTTCCTGAACTGAGAATCAGATTCTCTACTTCAAATCCACAGGATATGAGTCTGGATGTGTTCAAAATGATGGCAAAGCATGACAACATCTGTAAATACGTACACCTTCCTGTACAAAGCGGAAGCAATAACATGCTTGAAGCAATGAACAGACAGCATACCCGTGAGGAATATCTGGAGCTGATTAAAAAAGCGAAAGAAATTGTTCCTGATGTGTCCTTTTCTCAGGATATGATCGTTGGATTCTGTAATGAATCAGAAGAAGATCACCAGGATACCTTAAGCCTGATGAGAGAAGTGGAATATGATTATGGTTATATGTTTGCGTACTCAGAAAGACCAGGAACTCCGGCTCATAAGAAAATGGAAGATAATATTCCTGCCGATGTGAAGCAGAGACGTCTTGCTGAGGTTATTGCTCTTCAGGGTGAACTTTCAAAACAAAGAATGAAATCTTATGTGGGAAGAACACACCAAATTTTGATTGAAGGAATTTCCAAGAAAAACAAAAACCAATGGAAAGGAAGAAACTCTCAGAATGCAGTATGTGTCTTCGATCAGCTTGAAGGTCAGAAAATAGGTGACATTGTGAACGTTTTTGTCTATGATAATACACAAGGCACGCTTTTAGGGAGAACAGCGGAATAATATAAATATATCTTCTGAAAAGAAAATCAACGGTTATATTACCGTAAAATTTTTAGTAAATTGTGAAGGAAAGACAGGCCTGTTCAGATTACAGCATATGAGCCCGGATCTGAAAGATACTGTTATGGATGAAGAATTGGAAAATAAATTGCTGCAGTTTACAAAATCACTCGATGGCTGGATGCAGAAAGAGATACAAGGTTTAAAAGTAGATTATTATCAGTATTTAACCTATAAAATTGAAAATGGAAAAGTTTCAGAGGTATTACCTTAGCTTTTTGTTACTTATCGTTTACACCAATACTATTGCGCAGGTCAACTGTAATGCAGTAGAGGGTGAGAACTGCAAAAAAGCGTGTGAGTTATACAACTGGGCTTCAGATTTACCTGGATATGCAAAATCGCAGGAGGGCTTCGATAAAGCTATTGAATTGTGCCCTGATTTCTCCCGTGCTTATATGGAAAAAGCAGTTCCATATCTTAAAAACGGAGATTTCGTTACCTGGAAAATTTTAATTGATAAAGCAGTTGCTTTAGATCCACAAATACACCTTGGCTATAGAGGCTGGACGAAGTTTCAGTTTTTAAGAGATTATAAAGGCGCTATTCAGGGTTTAGATGCATTAAAAAAATATTATCCCGGAGACTTAGGAAGGTCTCAAAACGGAGATTATAATCTTGATGTAGTAAGAGTTATGTCCTACAGTGTGCTAGGACAGAAAGAAAAAACAACGGGGATTATAGAAAGACTTCTGGCAACCAGAGGTTATGTGAAGGGAATGTTTGATCATTACCAGCTGGGGATTACTTATTCTGAGCTGGGAAGGTATGACAAAGCCCTGGAAAATTTTGAAAAACAAAGCAAAGAATACAACTTTGCCGAGAACATATACTTTAAGAGTAAAGTTTCTAAGATCAGAAACAAAGATTATTTAGATTTAAAGATGTTAGCCCTGCAAACGTATGATGAAGGGAAGACGATGAAAGATGTCTACACTCATCATTTCAACAAAGTCTACAGAAAAGAGATTGAAACGCTGTAGAAGAGTAACATTAAATCAATAATCAAAAATTTACTTATGAGCAACGAGTTACAAAACATAAAAAACCGTTTCGGAATTATCGGAAACTTTCCGGCACTCAACCGGGCCCTGGAAAAATCTATTCAGGTAGCACCTACAGACATTTCTGTCCTGGTGATAGGGGAAAGTGGTGTGGGAAAAGAATTTATTCCGAAAATTATCCATTCAGAATCCAAAAGAAAACATCAGCCTTATATCGTGGTAAACTGTGGAGCAATTCCGGAAGGAACCATAGATTCTGAGCTGTTCGGGCACGAAAAAGGAGCTTTTACAGGAGCTACGGCTACAAGAAAAGGGTACTTTGAAGTAGCTGACGGAGGAACGATCTTTTTGGATGAGGTAGGAGAACTGCCATTACAGACGCAGGTTCGTCTTTTGAGAGTGCTGGAAAGTGGTGAATTTATGAAAGTAGGGTCTTCACAGGTACAGAAAACCAATGTGAGAATTGTAGCGGCTACCAACGTTAATATGATGAAAGCAATTCATGACGGAAGATTCCGTGAAGATTTATATTACCGTTTGAATACCGTTCAGATTGATATGCCGCCTTTGAGAGAAAGAAAAGGTGATATTCATCTGCTGTTCCGGAAGTTTGCCATAGACTTTGCAGAAAAGTACAGAATGCCGGAGCTGGAACTTGAACAAAGTGCAGTTCATTATATAGAAAGCTATTCTTTCCCGGGTAACGTCCGTCAATTAAGAAACCTGGTGGAGCAGATGACCGTTGTGGAAAGAAACAGAAATATCACTGCTGAGAAACTTGCAGAGTACATTCCGATGGAAACGCATCTTCCAATGGTAGTGAACACTCAGAATACTCCTAAGCAGAACGATTTTGGAAGTGAAAGAGAAATCATGTATAAAATTCTGTTCGATATGAGGAATGATATTAATGATTTAAAATCCTTAACTTCGGAATTGATTAAGAACAGAGGAACTGCAGATCTGAGCAGCCATGAGAAAAGCCTGATCAACAGGATTTATACCCCTGAAACTCAGCCGCAGGTGAATTCCGGGTCTTTAGTCTATTTTGAAAATAATAATGATGCACCTGTAGTGCAGACTCCTACAATTATCTCGACTCCTGATGACAGCTATGAAGATATAGAAGATATTGAGGTAGAAGAAAACAGACCAGAGTCACTTTCTCTGCAGAATAACGAGAAAGATTTGATTATCAAAGCGCTGGAGAAGCATAAAGGACGTAGAAACAGAGCTGCAGATGAGTTGGGAATCTCACAAAGAACTTTATACAGAAAAATAAAACAATATAACCTGGAAGATTAGCACAACATAAATAATGAAAGTAAATTTAAAACCTAAGCCAATCAATTTTAAGCTCGGAGAATATATTAATAAGGGGGTAGAACTTTTAAAGAAAGATTTCGGGAATATTTTTGTAGCATTTTTAGTGTGCTTTATCATGTCGATTATTCCGTTCTGTGGGTTATTAGCCATGGGTAATTTATATAAATACCTTCAAAGGCTGAGCAGAAATCAGCCGGCAAGTCCCGGAGATATCTTTGATTTTAAAGACTTCATGCCTTACTTTATGCTGCAGTTAATTGTTTTTGGAAGTGTTTTATTACTTTACATTCCTTTATTTGCTGTGCTGAGTATATCAGGAGCGATGTCTGGGAATAATGAATCCAGCCCAATGGTAGCTCTTTTTATGGTTCCTTACGTTTTTTTATTGATGGTGGCGATATACTACTTCGTATTGAAGGGGTTTTATATCATTCCATTAATCAGTCTTAAAGGGATCATAGAAGTAAAAGAAGCCTGGAATATTTCAAAAGTAATGACCAAAGGAAATCTGTTGTCAATTTTTCTTTTCTCATTAGTAGTAAGTATTTTAGCACAGATTGGTATTGTTGCCTGTGGGATAGGAATTTTTCTTACCCTTCCATTTTTATATACGGCAAACTATTTTGCTTATGAAGATGCTATTCAACAAATTGAGTATGATGAAATTATTGAAATTGGATCTAAAAATGAATTTTAAAATTAAAAATATCAGCCTGAAACAGTCACTGCTTTCCGTAATGCTTTTTGCATTGCTGGGGGTTTTACATTCATGCTACAGCTTTACGGGATCATCTCTTACAGATGAAAAGACCGTTCAGATCAATGAATTTCCGAATAATGCACCCCTTGTAAATCCTGCATTATCCCAACAGTTTTCTACAGCCATACAAAACAGATTCCTTCAGAGAACAACCCTGAAGGGAACTAAAGAAAATCCAGATATCCTGATAGAAGGAGAAATTACGGACTATTCCATTACTCCTACCACAATCAGTTCCAATACCCAGACAAACCCTTCTGGTGGAGTGATTCAGCAGGCCCAGAATAAACTTACGATTACCGTAAAAGTGCATTATGAAAACAAAATTCATCCGGATGCAAGTTTCGACAGAACTTATTCCGATGAAGCAGCTTTCAACAGTGATGTATCACTAAGTCAAATCGAAGACCAGCAGGTAAAGCTGGTAACAGATAGAATTATTAATAAGATATTTAACGACATTGTAGCGAATTGGTAAGATGAATCCGAGAGTTTTAGAATTAATAAAAAATCCGAAAAATATTCAGTCTGAGGACCTTGGTCTTTTGAAAGAAGAGATTCATACTTTTCCTTATATTCAAAATATCAGGGCACTTCACCTGTATGGAGTACATCTGTACGAAAAAGAAAATTATCAGAAAGAGCTTTCTACAACGGCGGCCTATACTACTGATAAAAAGATTTTGTATCAGTTGATCAACGGAAAGATCAAGCAAGAGACCCAATCAGAGATTGTTGAAGAGAAAAAGCCTTCTAAGACAATTGAAAAGCCTTCTCAATTGATCCAGAAAACCAAGTCTTTCCCTATTAAAAGAGAAGAGGAGGGTTCTGTGGAAAAATCAGTAGAAGAACAGGAGGCAGCATGTGTTTTACCAACTGTACATGAGGTTAAACACATTTATGTAAATGGTGAACGAAACAGAATTTTATTTGAAGGAGAAGAAAACTTCCTTGATGAACAAAATTCTGAGACAATAGATATTGAATCTACTTTGGAATCAGGAACTTTGGTAACCCAAAAGACTGAATCTGTAGCAGAACCTGTCACGGAACAAAAAGAAGAGATTCCATCTGAAACAGAGAAATCAGAAGAAAACTTTACATCGGAAACAATTATTCATGAAGATCAGATTTCTTCAGAAAAAGAAGAAGAAAAGATCGACGAAGAGGAAAATGTCAGTTTCCATGAAGTATCTCCTTTACTATCAGAGGAAAATATTGAGGAAGTTGCAGAAGAGCCTTTAAATATAGAATCAGACAATAATGAAGCTATATCTGTTTCTGAAGAAGAGCCTGCCCAACAAGAAATACAAGCTGAAGTAGAAGAGAATGCCGGAGAAAACTTTACGGCAGAAACCATTATCGATGAAGATCAGATTTCTGCTGAAAAAGAAGAAACTGCGAATGAAGAGCTTTTGCCGGTAGAAGAAGTATCTGAAGCTGAAGTAAGCTTCCACGGAACAGATTCATTCATGCCGGATGTTAAAATCCAGGCCAACAACGAAGAAGTTTCTGAAACAGCTGTAGTTTCCCAGTCCCATGTCAATAAGCATGAGGAGGAAATGAGACGCCTGATTGAAGAAGTTGAGAAAAAGATGAAGGAGGCTAAACCAGTTGTTCAAGAAGAAAAATTAGAAACTGAAACAACTGCGGATCACGAAATTAGCTTCGCAGAAACCCAAAATTTCCATTTCTGGTCAACAAATGAGGACAAGCCTGCGGAAATAAAGGAAGAAGAACCTGTAAAGGAAAAAATTGTTGAAAATCAATTGCCTGAAGAAGAGGTTAAAGTTGAAATTCCAGAAGAAAAAGAAGAAGATATTCCTGAAGCTCAGCCAACCTGGAAACCTATGAATGTGGAATCCAATATGCCCGATTCATTAATCAGCAAATCAGCAGAAGCGTCAGTTCCTGAAGCAAAAGCTCCGGTGGCAGATATACCTCCTGCAGAAGAACAGAAATCAGTAATTGAAATTCAAGCCCCATCAGAAACAGTTGAGGCCATTACAGAAACTGTTCAGGAAGAAACTCTGCCTACAATAAAAGAAACTTCGGAAGATGCCGGAAAGCTTTCTGCATCTACTGAAACAACCGAAGAAAATACCGATAAAGCTGTGGTGAAAGAAGAAGTTCCTGTGATGAATGTTTCTTTCTTTGGAACCGATATTTCTACCCTCAAGGTTGAAGAAAAGCAGAAGGAAGCTAAAGAAGAACCTGTAGAACAAATACAGGAAGTTACTATGAAGAATACAACGCAGCCGCAATTAGACAGTAATGTTCCCGGTTTTATCAATACCTGGCAAAGCTGGCTAAAGATTGACAGAACTGAAAAGGTCGAAAAGGAGAAATCAGAAATCAAAGAAAAGGCTATTGAAACCTTCATTGAAAATAATCCTAGAATCAGCCAGTTAAAAGAAGAAAGTTCCTATGTTGTTAAAGAAAAGAATGACGATATTTCGCATTTGATGACAGAGACATTGGCGAATCTTTATTTTGAACAGAAACTATACACAAAAGCAATAAAAGCGTTTGAAATACTAATCAAAAAGAGTCCTGAGAAAAAAGAATATTTTGAATCTAAGATTCAGGATATCAAGGATTTCAGAAGTAAAAATTAAATCAAAAAAGGTACTGTTCTAAACAGTACCTTTTTTGATTTATAAGTTTTGTGGATTATTTTTTCCTCGTAATTTTTTCCAGACCTTCCGCCCAAAAACTATAACAAGAATTAATATAATTATTGCAAGAATGGCTGCAATAACCGGTGCAGCCATAGCAAGAACAGACATAAGACCTGCTCCGGCAGTTTCCGTAGTTCCCACCACAGAATTTCCCAATCCTCCTGTTGTTGCCGTAGAAGCGGCCCGTATTCCTGCAAACCCGGAGCTGATGGTAGCTGCTGTACCGCCACCGGCAATTAACGCCAGCGCCCATTGTGGAAATGTTCCCAGTTCAGCAAACTGACTGGCAAATAATACAGAACCCGCTACCGTTGCCATCGGAATAGAACCCGTATCCAGCAGATGATCAATAAAAGGGATGTAATAGGCCAGGATTTCGGCCACTGTGGCAATTCCTGTTGTAATGAGCGCAGGAAGGCCTGAAAGCCACTCAAAATGCTCATTCATAGGAATCCAGTTGAAATAAGACGCAAGACTTACAATAAACATCGGGAGAAATACCCGAAATCCGGTAGCAGCGGCCAATCCGATTCCGATAAATGCACTGATGGCATAAGAAAAATAGGGAATATTATCTAACATATTAATTTTCAGATTTATTGTTTTCCCTAAAATTACAAAAAGTATATGATATTAAGAACTGTTAATTTCTAAGTTTGAGGTATAAGATTCAAGCTATTAGTAACACTCATGATCTGTTGTAGAATAAAAAGATAATATCTACGCCATCATCTGTGTAAAAACTGTGCGATCTGTGTGAAAATAAAAAATCTGCCCGATTCGCATAATCTAAAATACCTCACAGATCTCTTATCCTAATGAGAAATTATTTTTTCTGCGCTTCACAAAGCGTTATAAACTGAGCTTCCACATCCTGAAATTTCGATGGCATCTCAGGAGATACCCAAAATAGCATGGCCATCGTTTTTTCTCCGAAAGCTTGTTTAAATAAATCTTTATTCAGACGGTAGCATTCCCTCAGCAATCTTTTAATCCGATTTCTGTGTACAGCTCTTTTAAAGTATCTTTTTGAAACAGAAACCCCGAATCTGCTTGCATCTACAGGAAGAGTGGCCTTGTCTTTCAGAATAATGATTCTCAGATTTCCACTGGTTCTCCATTTGCCCTTATCAAAAAGCAAACTGATTTCTGTATTTTTTTTGAGCTTTTCCGCTCTGGGATACTTGGAATTTGTCATTTACGGAGTTGTAAATATTGTTTTTGTTTTTTTACAAGTTTCTCAGATTGATCCACGTAATCGTTTTTACCAATCTGCGAAACAAGTGGAAAGTATTTTAATCCTGATTTAATAAATAATTGATGACTTCTGAAGCGGTGTACAGCCCGAAAATGGCAGGCATATAGCTTATTGTTCCGTAAAAAGATCTTTTATAATTGGTTCCGTCAGTCATTTTCAAACTTTCTTCATCCTGAATGTCATTGGCAAAAACACAACGGACTCCTTTGTCAATTTTTACTTTTTTCAGCCTTTTTCTTACCTGTCTTGCTAGGTGGCAGTGCTCCGTTTTGCTGATATCTCTTACCAATACTTTACTTGGGTCGGTTTTTCCGCCAGCTCCCATTGAACTTACAATTCTTATCCTTCTCCTTTTAGCAGCGATAATCAGGGAAAGTTTTGGAGTAACACTATCGATGCAGTCCAGAACATAATCAAATTTTGCAGAATCCAACACTTCATCCATTCTTTCCGGATTCAGAAATTCATTGATTTTCGTTAAATTAAGCTGGGGATTGATGTCAAGAAGCCTTTCAGCAACTACTTCTACCTTGTGCTTTCCTACAGTAGAATGTAAAGCAGGCAGCTGTCTGTTGATATTCGTGATATCTACTGTATCACCATCCACAATGGTCATGTTTCCTATTCCGGCTCTCGCCAGAAATTCTGCGGCAAAAGAACCTACTCCGCCTAAACCTACAACAAGCACATTCGCTTTTATCAGCCTATCCAACCCCTCTTCCTTTATCAAAAGTTCAGTTCTTTCCAGCCAGTATTTATCCATTTTTTATTGAGTGTAAATTTTCTAAAATTTGTTCATTCAGTTGTTCCAAGGAAATCGCTTTTATTTCCGAAACTTTAATGTACAATTCTTCAATGTTAAAATCTTCATTATCAGTTTCTAAAAAGATTCTGTCTAATGGTGTGTTTTTTATAATATCCTGCAAAGATAAATTATACAAAACAGCTTTTCCAAAACTCAGGTAAAAATTATTGCTCAGAAGATCTTCAGCAATTTGTCGTTTTTTATTGAAACCATGGATGATCATTGGCTGTTCGGCCTTCTTTTTAAAAGAAATGACCTCATAAAATTTTCTTACACAATGAATAATCACAGGCTTTTTTATCTCATTTGCAATATTTATCTGTCTTAAAAAAACGTCCTCCTGAATTTTCTGATCTGTAGAAACCAAAGAATCCAACCCGCATTCACCAATGGCAAAACAGTTTTCAGAGATCATGTTTCTCATCCATGAAAACTGCTGTTCTGTATTGTTGATATCAATATCATTGGGATGAATGCCGATGGAATAAGGGGAATCGGGCGGGATTTGCTCAATGTCCAGATTATAAATTCCGTTTATGATATATTTTTTATGGTGGTGAAAATCAAAAAACTCCATATTCAAAAATAGTGTTTTTCAGATTTAATTTAAAATTATTAAACGATCGTTTATAAATGTGTTAAAAATTTCTTAACTTTACTCAAAGTGCACTTCATGAAAAAAAAATTTACGGAAAAACAGATTCACATACTGGATATTGCAGAAGAGCTCATCGCTAAAAAAGGATATGAGGGAACTTCTGTAAGGGATATCTGTTCCAAAGCCAACATTAATGTCGCTATGATCTCTTATTACTTTGGTTCTAAGGAGAAAATGATGTCTTATCTCTATCAGTACAGGGTGCTGAAGACCAGAGAAAATTTTTCAGAATTTGCAGATACCATCAAAGATGGGAAACCGGAAATGCAGATGCGGGAGATGATTAAATATATCGTTTCTCAGCTGTTCAAGTATAACTATTTCCATGGGTTTGTTACCCAGGAACTTCGCCATACGGAAAACCTGAAAGACGAATTGCTTGATTTCTATCAGTTATTCGTAAAAAAACTGGATGAAGTCATTAAAAAAGGAGTAGCTTCTGGAGTTTTTACTTTTACCCCAAAGCCTGAAGATATCCTTACCATGATTATTGGATCCACTTTATTTGTCATCAGGAATAAAAACTTTTATGAGCTGTATGTTCCGAGTAAAAACGAAGAAACCTATACCAAAGAAGCCGAGAAAAAGGTAAGAATGAATCTTTTATTAAGTGTTTTTGCAATTTTGGGATACGCTGCAGACTAAAATTACGTTAAATATTCATAAAAAAAAATCTATTGGCAAAAAAGTTATATTTTTGCAAATTAGTAAATCGGCTGTATAATCCGAAAACTGTTGAACTTTTTATATGAAAAAATATATTTTAGGTCTTTTTGCTGTAGCGGTGATTTCATCTTGTGTAAGCCAGCAGGAAAGAGCAATGAGGAGTGCTGATAAAGAATTTATCTTGAAAGCAGCTAATGAAAACTTTGCTAAGAAAAAGTGGAAAAATGCATTGGCTCTTTATGACAGACTTGCAAATCTTGTGGCAGGAACAGATGATTTCCCTAATGTAGGTTTCAACACTGCTTATGCCAACTATTATGACAAGAGTTATAAACTGGCAGGTCACCAGTTCAAAAACTTTGCAGTTAGTTTTCCGAAGGATCCAAGAGCAGAAGAAGCAGCTTACATGTCTGCACTGTGCTATTATGAGGGGTCTATGGATTATAACTTAGATCAGTCCAGTACAGAGCTGGCGATCAATGAGCTGCAGGATTTCCTGAACAATTATCCAAACTCCGAGAGATCTAAAAATATCAGCCAGTTAATTGATGAGTTGTCTTATAAGCTTGAGTTTAAAGCCTATGAAAACGGAAGACAATACTTCAAAATGGGAGAATATAAAGCTGCGAATGTAGCATTGGAAAACGTTCTGGAAGATTTCCCAAGTACAAAACTTCGTTCAAAAATTTATGATTATATCATGAAGTCCCGTTATGAACTGGCGATGAAATCAATCTATAATCTTAAAGCTGAGCGTATTGAGAGTGCATTGACTTATACAAAATTTGTAGAAAAAGAACTTCCTAATACAGAATATTCTAAAACAGCGACAGATCTTAGAGAAAAGCTGGAAAAAGAAAAAGAACATTTTGCTGTCGTTAAAAAAGAAACAGATGCAAAAATTGCAGCTTTGACAGCAAGACAGAAAAAAGAAGCTGAAAAACTGGCAGATCAGGGTAAAACTGAGCAGCAGATTAAAGATCAGATTAGCAATGAAAAGAAAGCAATGCAGTTACAGAGGGACAGTGCGGCACTTAAGACCCCTCCTCCTGCAGCGACTTTCAAAATTCAAAGATAATTCGTAAATTTGCCATCTTAAAATAAAAATAATTTTCTCAAAATGAGTGTAAAAGATACAAAAGCAGAAGTAAATACAATTACTTACGATAAAGATAAGATTGAAGATAAAGTAGGTTCAATCTATGAAGCTATTGTTATCATGGGAAAGAGAGCAGAGCAGATCAATGCGGAGATCCGTACGGAACTTCACAACAAATTAGATGAATTTGCGGTTCACAATTCTACATTAGAAGAGGTTTTCGAAAACAGAGAACAAATTGAGATCTCTAAACATTACGAAAAGCTTCCAAAGCCAACTTCAATTGCTATTGAAGAGTGGTTAAACGAAGATGTTTATTTCAGAAAAACAGAAGAGAGAAAATAAATCTTCTGTATTTTTATAAATGAAGGTCATAAAGGAAATCTGTTCTTTTATGACCTTTATCGTTTTAAAGCCAGATTGTGTGGTAAAAAATAAGTATTTTAGTATTTCAAAAAATTAGAACTTAATGAGTGTTTCCGGTAAAAAGATTCTTATCGCCGTCTCTGGTGGAATTGCGGCCTACAAAATTCATTTTTTGATAAGGGATTTTGTGAAAAAAGGAGCTGAAGTACAGGTTATTATGACTCCTGATGCAGAACATTTTGTGACAAAACTAAGCCTGTCTACACTATCCAGAAAACCAGTGTATTCAGAGTTTTACAGCGATAACGGAACATGGAACAGTCATGTGGAAATGGCATTGTGGGCAGATATTATGATTGTAGCTCCCTGTACGGCCAATACACTGTCTAAAATGATTCACGGGATGTGTGATAATCTGGTTATTGCCACTTACATGTCTGCAAAATGCCCGGTTTTCATAGCACCTGCAATGGATCTTGATATGTATATACATCCTTCCACAAAGAAGAATCTGGAGCTTGCAGAAAGTTTTGGACACATTATCATTCCAGCAGAAAGTGGTGAACTGGCAAGCGGACTGGTTGGGCAGGGAAGAATGGCAGAACCGTCAACGATTTTTAATACTGTTGAAAATTATTTTACTGCGAACAGCCATTCCAATAGCCTTGAAGGAAAAACAGTTTTAATTACAGCCGGTCCTACTTATGAAGCGATAGATCCTGTAAGATTCATCGGAAATCATTCATCCGGAAAAATGGGATTTTCTCTTGCAGAAGAAGCCTCAAAAAGAGGAGCAAAAGTGATTCTTATTTCAGGACCGAGTTTCCAGACTATTCATGATCCCAATGTGGAGCTTCATAAAGTAACTTCAGCAAAAGAAATGCTGGCAAAAGTATTTGAGTTTTATGAAAGCGTAGACATCGGTATTGCAAGTGCAGCAGTGGCAGATTACGCCCCAAAAGAAGTGGCTAAAGAAAAGATCAAGAAAAACGATGATAACCTGACCATTGAGCTGGTGAAGAATCCGGATATCCTTAAAACGATGGGTGAAAAGAAAACTCACCAGTTTTTGGTAGGATTTGCCCTGGAAACTCAAAATGAAGAAGAAAATGCAAAAGGAAAACTGGAAAAGAAAAACCTTGATATGATTGTATTAAATTCTCTGCGTGACGAAGGTGCCGGATTTAAGAATGATACCAATAAAATAAGGATATTTACCAAAACAGAGAAAAAAGAATTCGATCTGAAATCTAAAGATGATGTAGCGAAAGATATTCTCAATTTTGTTGAGTCTCAACTTTTAAAATAATTTTAATAAATTTCCGTTCTCAATTTTTAATAGACAATGAAAAAAATTATAAGTTTATTTTTTCTGTTTTTTATCTATACCCAAAGTTTTTCTCAGGAACTGTTGGCAACCGTTCAGGTAAATTCTCAACAGGTAGGAGGAAGTAATCAGCAGGCATATAAAGCATTGGAAAAAAGTCTCAGGGATTTTATCAATAATACCAGCTGGACAGGGAAAAAGCTTCAGAATTTTGAAAAAATAAAATGTGGTTTTTCTGTTGTTATCGGAGAAAGAGATGGAAACAGATTCAAAGGATCCATTGTTGTTCAGGCTATGCGCCCTGTTTACAATACAACTTACGAATCCCCTTTAATCAATCTTCAGGATCAGAGGTTCGGCTTTGAATATATTGAAAATGAAAGTCTTATTTTTAATGAAAGACAGTTTTCAGGAAAAAATCTTACGGATGTGGTCAGCTTCTATATTTACCTTATTTTGGGGATAGATGCAGATAGCTTCCAGTCTATGGGAGGATCTCAATGGTACTCAAAAGCACAGCAGATTGCACAGAATTCCCAGAACAGGAACTATGAAGGCTGGAATACCATCAATGAGCCACGAAGCCGCTCTATATTAATTAATGAAATTATGAATCCTAACTGGAACCAGTTGCGTTCTACTATTTATACTTACCACAGAGCCGGAATGGATAACCTTTTCAACCAGGATCAGACTGCCGGAAAAAAAGTAATCTTTGATGCCCTGATGCAATTGAAAATGTACGAGAACACATTTCAGCAGGCATTTTTCTTCAACCTGTTCATGGATACAAAAAGTGATGAGATCTTCAATATATTCAATTCCGGAAATAATGGAGGTTTGATTCTGAATGATCTTAAACAGACAATGATTATTCTTTCACCAAAAAATATTGATAATAAGTGGAATAAGTGGAAAGTGTAATGAACAGAAAGCACCTAAACATTTTCTCAATTCATTAAAAAAAAACTTTATTTTTACAGTTCAAACTCAAATTGGATCATAACCGGATTATCAATGCTTTCGAGAATTTACATTAAAAACTTTGCCCTGATTGATACTCTTGAAGTATCTCTGAATAATGGTTTACAGGTTATTACCGGTGAAACGGGTGCGGGTAAATCTATTATTTTAGGAGCGCTCCGGCTTATTTTAGGTGAAAGAGCAGATGTAAAATCCATTGCCAAAGCCGAAGAGAAAAGCGTTGTGGAAACCGAATTTTCCCTGAACAACCAGTTTAAGAAATTTTTTATCGAAAATGATCTGGACTATGAACTTCAGACGATTATAAGAAGAGAGATTCTGCCATCAGGGAAATCCCGTGCCTTTATCAATGATGTACCGGTAACGCTGGATATTCTCAAAGAACTTTCCTCACAGCTGATTGATATTCATTCCCAGTTTGAAACATCCAATCTTTTTACTTCAGAATATCAGTTTAAAATTATTGACGGACTTTCTGAGAATAAAAAAATTATTGACGAGTATCAGAAGGAATTTTCTGACTTTCAAAGCCTGAAAATGCTGTTGAAAAAACTGAAAACTCAATTGTCAGAAGCCAATAAAGAAAGTGATTATAAAGAATTTTTGCTCAATGAGCTGGAAGAACTGAAACTTGATGATGTAGACTATGAAGAGGTTCAGAACCAGCTTTCTATTCAGGAAAATGCAGGGATGATTTCCGAAAACGTAGGTCAGATCCTGTCCAGATTCCATCAGGAAGAAATAGGGATTCTGTCTTTCTTTCATGAAGCTACCCATAAGCTTTCAAAAATTTCGGAAGTTTCTACCAGTTTTGCAGAACTTGATGAAAGACTGGAAACTTCTTTCGTAGAGCTGAAAGATATTATTTCCGAACTGGAACATGCAGCCGAAAGAGTTGAAACCAATCCTGAAAACCTTGGATATCTTACTGATCTGAATAATAAAATAAACGCTCTGTTTCTTAAACATAGTGTTTCGGATATCAATGAATTAATTGGGATCAGAAACCAGCTGGCAGGTGATCAGAAAGGTGCTTCTGAACTGGAAACGCAGATTGAAGAAACTGAAGAAAATATTTCTCACAAAGAAAAAACACTACAAAGTCTCGCTGGAAAGCTTTCTAAGAACAGGCACAAAAATATTCCTGTCTTCATAAGGAAAGCGGAAGGCCTGCTGAAAAAATTAGGTCTAGAAAAAGCAAAAGTTGATATAGAACTGCAGGATGCTGAAGAATTCAATCAGTTTGGAAAAGAAAATATTCAGCTGCTGTTCCAGGCCAATTCAGGTTTTCCTTTAAAACCAATTCAGACTGCAATTTCCGGAGGAGAAAGATCAAGGGTAATGCTGGCCGTAAAAAAGATTATTGCGGAAAGTGATGAATTGCCAACTTTAATTCTGGACGAAATTGATACCGGAGTTTCAGGAAAAGTTGCCGAAGAGATCGGAAACCTTATGAGAGAAATGTCTGAAGACATGCAGCTGATCGTTATTTCACACCTGGCGCAGGTTGCTGCAAAAGGAAATGATAACTATAAAGTGGTAAAGCAGGATATTTCCGGCAGAACACAATCTACTATAATTCCTTTGAGCAACGAAGAAAAGCTGAACGAAATTGCTCAGTTACTTTCCGGAAGCAAAATTACGGAAGCTGCTCTGGCACAGGCAAAAGAGCTTATTGGATAACTATATAAATCTATTTTTCTTTAAAAACTTGTAACATATTTTACATTATATTTACTAATGTAAAAAACTAACATATGTTTCTAAAGTTCCTTAAGCTTGAAATAAAAAGCTTCTTCCGTGGTACATCTTTAGGGATCAATCTGACCATGAAAATCCTCCGCTTTATTGGAATACTTTATTTCGTGGGTTGTCTTGTAGGTGGAGCTTTTATTGCTTTTTTCTATGTGCAGGAGGAGATACATCAGAATCCTGTAAAGGTGGTTTCAAAATTCATGATTGTTGCCTGGATTATTGATCTCGTTCTTAAGTATCTATGGCAGGAGATTCCTACACAGAATATAAAGCCATTTCTCACCATGAATATCAGGAAGAATACATTGGTTAATTATATGCTGGCCAAAACTTTTCTTTCCGCATTCAGCTGGCTGAGTTCTCTATTCTTTATCACATTTTCATTGATTGCTCTATTCAACGGATATAATATCTTGGGAATATTGGTATGGCTTATAGGTGTAATTTCATTACTCTATCTGAATAACTTTATCAATATTTTCTTCAACGGTAAAGAAACACTGGCGGTGATCATAGGAGTATGCTTTTTGGGTATAGGAATGTTGGGATATTATAAAATAATTCCGGTTCTGTCTTACTCTGAGTCTGTTTTCTTCAGTTTCTATGAGAAACCTTACTTTGCATTGGTACCTGTTGCGTTGTTCATAATACTGTGGTGGATTTGTTTCCGGTACCTGCGCAATGAATTTTATCTTGATCAAGGACTTGAAGCAAAGAAAACAGTCGGAAAAACAGAAAATATAGCTTTCCTGAATAAATACGGAGTTATCGGAACATTTATTAATAATGATATTAAAATGCTGAGACGTAATAAAGTCACCAAAGGGGTTCTGTTTGGAAGCTTTATGTTTCTGTTCTATGGATTGCTGATGTTTAGCTCTTCACTCTACAAAACTCCGGCGATGATGATGGTGATGGGCCTTTTTGTGACAGGAGGTTTTCAGTTTCTGTTTGGCCAGAGAGTACCTGCTTTTGACAGCTCATATTATCCATTGATGATGACCCTGAATGTTCCCTATAAAGAATATTTAAAAGCGAAATGGTGGCTGATGAATATCGTAACGGGAATTTCTATCATTATTGCTCTTTGCTATGCATACTTCGGCTGGGAAGTCTACGTGACCTTTTTTGCAGCAGGATTATATAATATTGGTGTGAATTCTCAGTTTACCTTGTGGTCCGGAGCTTTCAATAAAACTCAGATTGACCTTAATACAAAAGAAAAAAGATTGGGACAGAAAGGCAGCTTCAATATGATCGCTATGCTTCTGCTGATTCCTAAAATGCTTCTTCCAATGGGGGTATTTGCTTTAACAAAATATTTATGGGGAATTACTGGAGGCGTAATAAGCATTGCCATTATCGGGGTTATAGGATTTTTCCTGAGAGAGAAAATCTTCAATATTATCGTAAAACTTTACAAGAAAGAAAAATACAGCACGCTGGATGCATTTAAAAATATAAGTTAAACCATGATCAACATACAAAATTTATCCAAAACATACGGAACAGCAACGGTTCTTAATATCGAACATCTTGAAATTCCAAACGGGGAAACATTTGGCCTCGTAGGAAATAACGGTGCAGGAAAAACAACCCTTTTCAGCCTGATGCTGGATTTGATTCAGGCTACAACAGGTTCTGTAAGTATTGACGGAATTAAAGTGAACGAATCTGAAGCATGGAAAAATAAAGTTTCAGCCTTTGTAGACGATACTTTTCTTATCGGATATCTTACCCCTGAGGAATATTTTTACTTCATTGGGGAATTGAGAGGGCAGAACAAAGCATCAGTAGATGAATTTCTGAAACCTTTTCATGATTTTTTCAATGGAGAAATCCTTAAATCCGGGAAATATGTCCGCGACCTTTCAAAAGGGAATCAGAAAAAAGTAGGAATTGTAGGGGCAATTATCGGGAATCCCGAAATTATTATTCTTGATGAGCCTTTTGCCAACCTGGATCCGTCTACACAAATTAAGCTGAAAAATCTGATCAAGGAATTATCAAAACAGGATGGTGTTACTTTTCTGATATCCAGCCATGATCTTTCCCACACAACGGAAGTCTGCAACAGAATTGTGGTAGTGAACAAAGGCCTTTTGGTAAAAGATATTCAGACCAATCCGGAAACTTTGAAAGATCTGGAACAATATTTTGCAGATCAGGTTTCTGTTTCGGATATTTAATACCACAAAAAGAGGTATGAATACGATAGAATCACAGAGTGTAACGGATTATCCGAACAGCAACACTATTTTCATGGTCTGGAAACTTAATGACAGCCCACAGCTGAAAGACGTTTTTCAGGAACTATGCGCTTTGGTGTTAAATCTTAATAATTCAGTGTTTAACCGTTTTCCGGACAGCAGAGCAAGCTGTGTAATGGGAATTGGTGCTGACGCATGGAGAAAACTTGAACTTCCGACACCTCTGCCAAAAGAATTGATCAATTTTGAAGAAATAAAAGGAATAAAGCATACCGCAGTCTCCACGCCCGGGGACCTTCATTTTCACCTGAGAGCAGACAACAAAAGCCTTATTTTCGATATGGCTGTTGAAATATCCAAGCTATTAAGTTCAGTAGCTGAAAGTATTCTGGAAATTCATGGATTTAAATATTGGGATGCACGCTCTATTTTGGGTTTTGTAGATGGAACGGAGAATCCTCATGGTGATGACCGTGATTATTTTGCAAAGATCGGAGATGAAGACCTTCAGTACAAAGGCGGAAGCTACCTTTTCGTTCAGAAATACCTGCACAATATGGACGCCTGGAAAAGTCTGTCAACAGAAGATCAGGAGAAAGTTATCGGGAGATCAAAAGAAAACGATATTGAAATGTCTGATCATGTAAAGCCTTCCAATTCACACATTGCTTTAGCCAATATCGAAGGAGAAAATGAGGAAGAGTTGAAAATTGTCAGAGATAATATGCCTTTTGGGAATCCTTCCACAAATGAGTTCGGAACCTATTTTATTGCCTATTCAAGCACATTCACAACAACCAGAAAAATGTTGACCAATATGTTCATAGGTGATCCTCCGGGAAATTATGACAGAATTTTAGATTTCAGCACAGCAGTTACAGGAGCGCTTTTCTTTGTTCCTACCAGAAATATGCTTGATGAATTCTCAGGATAAAATAAAAGGCTGTCTCATTCTAAGGCAGCCTTCTTTCTTTACTAAATTAAGCATATCAAAAAAAATATTTAAAAAAAGTTGTAACCTTTTTTCGTTTTCATTGTCTTTAATATAGAAACAGCATAAGCATGAAACTTTTGTTCGGAAATAAAAAGAATGATTTGTTGAGCCTCCTGAAAAAACAGGATCCGGCTGCACAGAAGATTTTCTATGAACAGAATGTAAAGAGATTTCTGAGTGTAAGCAAAAGCTATGTGAGCGATTTGTATCAGGCTGAAGATTGTCTCATTAAAGCGTTCTGTAAAATTTTTAAGCACATAGAAAGCTTCAGAGGAGAGTCGAACCTGGATAGCTGGGCAAGAAAAATAGTTGTGAATGAATGTCTGAATTTTATCAAAAGTCATAAAACAGTATTCTATCTTGATGAGATCAACCAATCTTTCCATGAAGACATCCACGAACCGGAGATTGATTGTGATTTTAATGCACAGGAGCTTTTGGATCAGCTTCCCGACGCCTATAGGATGGTTTTTAACCTGTATGTGCTGGAAGGATATTCTCATCAGGAAATTGCTGATACTTTGCAGATTTCAATGGCTGTCAGCAAAACACAGCTGTTCAGAGCAAAAGAAAAATTAAGAAAGATCTACTTTCAACAACAAAAAAAAGTGAAAAATGAAAACGTCTAAAGATACTATTGAATGCCAGATCAAAAAACAGATCGAAGAAAGAGAGATTGCTCCGTCCCGGGATCTGTGGTCTGAAATTGAGTTTCAAAACAGCAGCAATAGCCGTCCCAAATCACAAATGAACTGGGCTGTAGTGGCTGCCTGTTTGATCTTGACACTGAGTTTAGGAGCTGTTCTGTTTTTTCTCAATCAGCCTTCAGAAATTCAACCTGAAATAGTGAAGAAAGCAGAAGAAAATAAAACAGATGAAATCATAAAAAGCCCGTCTCAATATAATGCACCTCTGGCCGCTCAGAAGAATGATAAAAAGGAAGTAAAGAAAACGCTTGCCCCAGATAAAGAAGAAGTGATTTCTGCAGTAGCAATAGGCCAAAATAAACTTATTCCCAAAGAAACCGTAGTGAAAAAACTGGAGATTCCCCAGATTTCTAATCCTAAACTCATAGCAAAAGCCGATTCTTTAAAAACTCCGGTTAAAAAGAAAAAATATGTAGACCCTTCTACCCTCCTTTTTTCGGTAGAACATAAAGATGTTATCGAAAAAACAAAGGATGGAAGTAATGTGGCTACCACTATTGATCTGAATGCCAGATAGTTTGTTTGTAAAAAATTAAAAATTAATAATATGATCAAGAAATTAATCGTAATGGGATTGTTATGCTCTATTTCAGCATCATTCCATGCACAAAAAGCTTTGAATATTAACCTGTCTTCTAAAAAAGATACTGAGGTAAGCCCTATTGTAAAAGAGAAAGTGGAAGAATATGCCACAAAGATCAATACCATTATTCAGGAAGAAAAGAAACTGATGGAAGAAGAATTGGTTGTTTTGCAGGCAAGAAATCTTGATAAAATAGAATTTGACAGAGAAAAAGCCCAAATTGCAGACCGCTATTCTGAGAAAATGGACAAAAGAATAGAGGAACTTGGATTTGATCTTGATGACGTTATTCAGAAGCAGGTAAGATATTCACTTTTGAACACAGATGTTACCTCCAAAGAAGAGCTTAAAGAAAAACTGTTGAAAAAATTTCGCCCCAGCAGAAGCTTTACAGGCTATTTCTCTTACGGAATTATGACCCTCACAAATAGCTCTCCTGATAATGAACTGGATAAAAACATAGGATATGCCAATAATCTGGAATTTGGTCTGAAACTGAATTACCAGCTTAGCAGAACAAGTCCGTGGGCGGTTATTTCCGGATTAGGATTCTCATGGAGAACCCTTAGAGCTGATAATAATATGCTGTTTACAAGAAGTGCAGATCAGGGAGTGGCTTTGGCTCAGTACAACGGTAACCTTGATAAAAGTAAACTGAGAACAGGATATATTATGGTTCCTCTTGGGATGCAGTATAACTTTTCCAAACTTAAAAATGCAGGAATGGATATCCAGTACCGCAGTTATTACACAGGATTTAAAATAGGAGCCAATGTGTATGGCGGGGTGAAAATGTCTACCAACAATATTGTCAAAGGAAATGATGGAGAGACAAGAGACCGCGGAAACTACCAGGTGAATCCTTTTGTATACGGGGCACAGATCACATTCTCATACAACAGTTTCAGTCTGTTTGTTAAAAAAGATTTCAGCAATTTCTTTAAAGACAGTTATTTCAAAAATGATAAAGCACTCATATTCGGATTAGCCATTGGATTAGATTAAATACATTTTGACAGCAAAACGAAAACTCCGGGAAAGGCTCCCGGAGTTTTTGCATTATATCAGTTATAGAATCATTATTTTAAGCTTCCTACCATATCTTCTGGTTTTACCCACTCGTCAAACTGTTCAGCTGTTAATAATCCAAGATTGACAGCTTCTTCTTTTAAGGTTGTCCCATTTTTATGGGCTGTTTTAGCAATTTTAGCCGCATTTTCATACCCGATATGAGTATTTAATGCTGTAACAAGCATTAAAGATTTGTCTACAAGTTCTTTAATTCTTTCATGATTCGGTTCAATACCTACAGCACAGTGATCATTGAAAGAAATACATGCATCAGCGATCAACTGGGCAGACTGCAGAAAATTGTAAGCCATTACCGGTTTGAAAACATTCAGCTCATAATTGCCCTGAGTTCCTGCAAACGAAATGGTTGTATCATTTCCTAAAACCTGAGCACAAACCATAGTCATTGCTTCATTCTGAGTAGGATTTACTTTTCCGGGCATAATGGATGATCCCGGCTCATTCTCTGGAATATGAATTTCCCCGATTCCGGAACGTGGGCCTGATGCCAGTAATCTGATATCCTGAGCAATCTTATATAAAGAAACCGCAAGCTGCTTTAAAGCTCCGTGAGATTCAACAATTGCATCGTGTGCTGCAAGAGCCTCAAATTTATTTTCAGCCGTAATGAAAGGGTGTTTTGTAAATTGAGAAATATATTCTGCAACCTTTACATCATACCCGTTAGGAGTATTCAATCCTGTTCCTACAGCTGTTCCACCCAATGCAAGCTCAGAAAGGTGAGGTAATGTATTTCTTAAAGCTCTCAATCCGAATTCCAATTGAGCCACATACCCGGAAAATTCCTGCCCAAGGGTAAGAGGAGTAGCATCCATCAGGTGGGTTCTCCCTATTTTTACAATATCTTTGAATGCTTTCGATTTTTCAGCCAGCGTATTTTTTAATTTTTCTACTGCAGGAATCGTTATCTCCACTACTTTTGTATACGCAGCAATGTGCATGGCAGTGGGATAGGTGTCATTAGATGACTGGGATTTATTCACATCATCATTCGGGTGAATTTCAGATTTTTCACCCAATGTTCCTCCATTGTTGACATGCGCTCTGTTTGAAACTACTTCATTGACATTCATGTTCGACTGTGTTCCGGAACCTGTCTGCCAGATCACCAACGGAAACTGGTCATTAAGTTTTCCCTCAAGAATTTCATCACATACTTTAGCGATCATATCTCTCTTTTCAGCAGGAAGCACTCCCAGATCAGTGTTGGTATAAGCTGCTGCCTTTTTCAGATAAGCAAAAGCTTCAATAATTTCGTGCGGCATTGAACCCTCAGGACCTATTTTAAAATTGTTTCTGGAGCGTTCCGTCTGTGCGCCCCAAAATTTATCTGCAGGTACCTGCACTTCTCCCATGGTGTCTTTTTCTATTCTGTAATTCATAGTGGTTGAAATTTGTATGATCTGTTTATTTGAAAGCCATAAAAATCTTTAGAATTATTGATTTTTAATCAAAGAAATAATCTTTTGGCTTTGCTTATTAAGCTTTTATAAAGGTACTTATAAACTCAGAAACCCGCAATTTATAATCATTATAAATATCAATTTAAATGACTGATTTTACTCATATTTTTTTACAGGAGGCGTATTTTTGCACAAACAAAAATTGAATGGACTTTAGATATCAGGATCCGTATCCAATTCAGAAAGATGATACGGTGTACAAGAAGCTTACATCAGATTATGTAAAGGTTGAAAAACTGGGTGAAAGAGAAATTTTAACAATTGATCCGAAAGGACTGGAGTTATTAGCGGAAGAAGCGATGGCAGATGTTTCTTTCATGCTTCGTTCTTCACACCTGGAAAGCCTTAGAAGAATCATTGATGATCCTGAAGCTACTGATAACGACAGATTTGTTGCTTATAACCTTTTACAAAACGCTGCAGTAGCCGCTGAGGGAGCTCTTCCTTCATGCCAGGATACCGGAACAGCTATCGTAATGGGAAAGAAAGGAGAAAATGTATACACAGGAGTAGAGGACGGAGAATACCTGAGCAAAGGAATCTTCAATACTTATCAGAAAAGAAACCTAAGATATTCTCAGGTAGTTCCTTTGACGATGTTTGATGAAAAGAATTCAGGATCCAACCTTCCTGCACAGATTGATATCTATGCTAAAAAGGGAGATTATTACGAATTTTTATTCTTAACAAAAGGAGGAGGTTCAGCCAATAAAACATTCTTATACCAAAAAACAAAATCCTTATTGAACGAAAAATCTCTTGAAGAATTCGTTAAAGAAAGAATTTCAGACCTTGGAACAGCTGCATGCCCGCCTTATCACTTAGCATTGGTAATTGGAGGAACTTCAGCAGAAGCCAACCTTGCTGCAGTAAAGAAAGCATCAGCAAAATACTATGACCATCTTCCAACAGAAGGTAATGAAGCCGGACAGGCATTCAGAGATCTTGAATGGGAGGCAAAAGTTCAGAAAATCTGCCAGGAAAGTGCAATCGGGGCTCAGTTTGGAGGAAAATACCTTACCCATGATGTAAGAGTGATCAGACTTCCGAGACATGCTGCATCTTGCCCGGTAGGAATGGGGGTTTCCTGTTCTGCAGACAGAAACATTAAAGGGAAAATCACAAAAGAAGGGATCTTCCTTGAGCAGTTGGAACAGGATCCGAAAAGATTCTTACCTGATACCCCTCCACACCTTGAAGAAGCGGTTGAGATTAACTTAAATAAGCCAATGCCGGAAATTCTTGCCGAGTTATCCAAATATCCGATCAAAACAAGATTGAAACTGAACGGAACTCTGATCGTTGCAAGAGACATCGCTCACGCAAAAATCAAAGAAATTATCGATAGCGGAAAGCCAATGCCGGAATATTTCAAAAACCACCCGATTTATTATGCGGGACCTGCAAAAACTCCGGAAGGTATGGCTTCAGGAAGTTTCGGACCTACTACAGCAGGAAGAATGGACGTTTATGTGGATGAATTCCAAAGCCACGGCGGAAGTATGATTATGCTGGCAAAAGGAAACAGAAGTAAAGATGTTACCAATGCCTGTCATAAATACGGAGGTTTTTACCTTGGATCTATCGGAGGGCCTGCTGCTATTCTGGCCAAAGACAATATTGTGTCTGTAGATGTAGTAGACTTCCCGGAATTAGGAATGGAAGCGGTAAGAAAAATCGAAGTAAAAGACTTCCCTGCATTCATTATTTCCGATGATAAAGGCAATGATTTCTTCGCGAATCTTGCCCATTAATTAGTTTAAAATTAAAATAAATAACAAAATAGAGCACTGATCTTTTGTGTAAAAAAGAAAAAAGCTTTATTTTTGCCTAAAATCTTAAAGAGAATGATAACGATATTATCAGCATTTTGGCCATTCTACCAGTTCCTTTGGACTATATTCTTCATTACTATGTTCTTAGTAGGATTCTGGTGTATTTTTATGTTCTTCGGATTAGTAATCCCAATGTGGCTAACTGAAGGTTTGAAAGAGTATTTCGGAAAAGTAAAGCCTTTCGATCCTGAAGATATCAGAAGAAAGCTTGTTTCTGAACAGGAAGGTGTAGAAGTTATCTACAGCGAGCCTAAAGGAAACGGACCTTTCCTTCACGATCACGGACATCATCATTAATTGATTGTCATTGCTTTTTCACCTTAATTCTGAAAAAGTAATATCAAAGCAAAACAACATATATAAAACCGCTTAATTCGTTAGGCGGTTTTTCTATTTATTATTCCTGAGGCTTTCCGGAGATACTCCAAATTTCTTTTTAAAAGCCCGTGTAAAGTTCTGGAGATATTCGTAACCGCACTCAATGGCAATTTCTTTGATCATAATCTCTTTATCGGTGATCAGTTTTCTTGCCTTCAGCATTCTGAGCTCTGATATATAATGAGCAATCGTGGTATGATACTGTGCCTTGAATTCTTTTCTGATAATACTCTGATTCATGCCCATATATTTTCCGATCTCTTCTGCTTTTATATTTCGGTGATAATTTTCATCAATGAATTTCCTGATCATTTCAGGAGTCTTCGGAGTGGATTCCAAAATGTTTTTCTCATTGAACTGTTCAAAAATCAAAATCAGGAGCTTAATGATCTTGGCTTCTATAAAAAGCTTCTGCATGATTCCTTTTTTGGTATATCCCAGAATTTCCTTTACAATCATATGCATTTCAACCGTCATGTCCGGAGGTGTCTCTTTATGAAGGAATATAAAATTATTGTGAGTCATGTTTTCCAGAATTTCTGCATTCTCACGGTTGAGGTCAGGATTAATGAGATTGAAAACATATTGATAATTGATCTGAATCTGGAGATACTTCAGAATTTCCTGGTTTTCCGTCCATAGCTCTGCAATACTTTCTTCGGGTGAATAGTGAAGGATGTATTGGTTTTTCTTAAATGAAAATTGACTTCCGCAGTCATGAGCCTCCAAATTAATACCATCACTCAGCAGAAAAAGAAGATTAAAGCTGGACTTCCCCTCCAGCATATGAGATTTGAAAGACTGGTCAGGACACAGATCTTCCTGTATGATGATTTTGATGTCTTCGGATCTGAACAGAAGTCCACTTTTAGATGATTTCCTCATACAACACATTTTTACAGCCATGGTACAACTACTTAAGGGAAAAGTCCTTCTCAGGATAACCAAAAGTTCGTAAATGATAACTTGGGGTTAATTATGTGAGGTACTTTTGCGCAAAATTAAATTAAATTTAGAATAATTAAAAATAATATTTTATATGTTTAGAGATTTACATTTTGCAATACAGAAAATCAGAACGGGATTAACGTTGCTGACCATGGCCGGAAGCTGCTTGTATGCTCAGCAATGGGAAAATGTTGGAGGCATTCAGGATGTATCAGCAGGAGGGAGCAGTTTTAATAATTTAGTTATTGATAATTCAGGAAATTATTATCTGTCATATTATGATGTTTCCGTAGCCAGAGGTTCTGTTCAGAAATTTAACGGGACTTCATGGTCATATTTAGGGGGAAGTGCGGGAGTTACAACAGGAACAGCAACGTACAGTTCACTGTCTATAAGTCCTAATGGAAACAGCCTTTATTATACCAATCAGCTTGGTTATCCAGGTTCTGGAATGGAAGTACGTTTGTTTACAGGATCTTTATGGTCTCAGCTTCCGAATGCTACAGACAGTTCTGTAAATTATCAGGCTTCTGCAGTTTCTTCTGATAATATTATATTCACTTATGGATCTTATGGTTCAGGAACGGTAAAAAGATATTTTGGAGGAACCTGGGAGCAGGTAGGAAATGCCGGCTTTTCAGGAGGTGCTGAATTTGCTGAAATGGTCATCGGAACCAATAATATGGTCTATACATGTAATATTTCCGGAGGGGTAAAGGTGTATCAGAACAGCACTGATGCCAACTCAACACAAGACTGGAGTTTGGTAGGTGGAGCAGCGGCAGATGCTTCTTCATCAGGAGAACAGTATAATGCTGATATCGCTTTGGATGGATCTAACATTATTTATGTAGCCTATGTTTCAAACTCAGCAGGAGGAAAGAAAGTGAATGTCAAGAAATTTGACGGAAATTCTTGGGTCCAGGTCGGAAATGCTAATTTCTCAGAAGGAAGGGTACAGCATGTTGCATTAGCCATAACGGAATCCGGGAAACCATATGTAGTCGCCAGCCGTTTTGAAAATGATAATTTCCTGAGAAATACCGTTTATAAATTAGATGATTCACAAAACTGGGTTGCTTTTGGTGGCGATTTTGTTTCAGATGGTGAAGCAAAATACAATGACCTTGCTATAGATAAAGCGCATAACTATCTTATTCTTGCTTATTCTGACAATACCACAAAAGTTAAAAGAATTTCATTGACATTAAATCCTCAAACTTGCAGTAATACAGACCCGGGAGCAAATGTGGGAGATGTTGGATGTGTGAGTTTTATGTATCGCGGGCAGCAGGTTGCTTATACTACTGTAAGAGGAGCAGACGGAAAAATATGGCTTCAGCAGAACCTTGGAAGTACTCAGGTCGCTTCATCTGTAGCCGATGCGAACGCATATGGAGATCTTTTTCAATGGGGAAGATGGGATGACGGCCACCAGCTGAGAAATTCTCAGACAGCACAAGCGCCTTCACCCAATACTCCGGAAGGCATTGGTGCAGCAGGCGGAGCCTATATTGTGGGATCTCCGGCATGGTGGGCAGGTTTTGCAAGTTCAGATACATGGGCTGGTACATCAGCCGCAGACGTTAATGCATCGGCTGGGGTGGATCCTTGTAAAGCTATCGGAACAGACTGGAAAATGCCTTCACAGGCAGACTGGACTGCTTTAGTAGGAGCTGAAGGTATTGGCAATCCGGCAACGGCTTACAGCAGCAATCTTAAATTACCGGCAGGAGGATACAGAGGCTCAAGCAATGGTGATTTTACATTCGTAGGACAAAGAGGATATTTCTGGAGTTCAGATACATCAAGCTTAGGAGCTAAATATCTCTATATTGGTTCAACTATTGCCAACCCGTCAGCTGGAGCTATGAGAGGTCAGGGGTCTTCAGTAAGATGTATTAAACCGACATCTTCTTTGGGTACTTCAGATATCAGACTGAATAATGCAGTCATAGGAATGTACCCTAATCCGACAAAAGGAATTCTTACTGTTAAAGCAGACTCCGTGATTGACAAAGTAAATGTTATCAATGCGGTAGGACAAAAAATGAATGTACAGTTCTCAGATAACCAAATCAATATGACTGAACTTCCTTCAGGGCTATATATCGTGGAATTAAAATTAAAGAACGGACAATCCGTTTCTAAAAAAATTATAAAAGACTAACTGAATTTCAATAATAAAGATTTTCGTTCAAAAAATAGTTCATTACAATTACTTTTATTGGGAGGCTCATGAAATTTTCATGAGCCTTTTTTTTAGTTTGTTTTTTTCCGGAAAATTGAAATATTTGATGAAGAATGGATAAGAATAGTCATTATGAAGAAAAATTTATACTATATTCGATAAAAAATAAGAAATGAAAAAGCTTTATTCCGTTGTTTTTCTGTTGATTGCAATGGCTGTTTTTGGGCAGATCAATTACTCCATTAGCCCAAATCCATTCAACGAGACAGATGCAGTTACGCTTACAGTTCCGGGAGATCAGATTGATGAAACTGCCTGGGGAGTTTCCAATAATGCCATTTATATCTGGTCATGGTCTTTTGATACCAATTATCAGAACAGTCAGGATTGTCCTACCAATGGCAGCTGGAACAGTTCCAATGATCTTAATAAACTGAATTATAATGCAGGTACAGACAGCTATTCACTCACTTTTACTCCTACTGCTTTTTTCGGAAGAACAGGGATAGGCAGGTTCGGATTTTTACTAAAAGATAAAACAGGATCTCATCAGACCTCACCGGACATTTTTGTAAATGTGGGTACCTTAAGCTTAAATCTTACCAATCCACTGGCTAATAGCCTGACTTCTGTTCCGGCAGGAAATTCTATTAATATTACAGCAACAACAAATAACAACGCAACATTTCTGCTAAAAGCAAACGGAGCTGTTGTCAATTCTACAACAACTCCGTCACAATCCTACTCTTACAGTTATACAGTTACTCAGGATACCAGCATGGAACTTGTTGCCACAGAAGGATCTAATTCTAAAACTGCGACATTCATTTTACAGGTTCCGAGAAATGTAGTTTCTGAAGCCATTCCAAACTGGATCAAGCAGGGAATTAATTACCATCCGACAGATCAGACCAAAGTGGGGCTTGCTTTATATGCACCAGGTAAAAATTTTGTACATGTCATCGGAAGTTTCAACAGCTGGGCTGTGAATGATTCTTATTTAATGAAAAGAGATACCTCAAATCCTGATTTGTATTGGATTGAGCTCAACGGAATTACTCCTCAGCAGTTATATACTTTCCAATACAGAACCAATGATTTGAGAAAAGTAGCAGATCCTTATTCACCACAAATTTTATCATCTTATGACGATCAATGGATTTCTGCTTCTACTTATCCAAATTTACCTGCATTTCCTGCAGGACAGGGTTTTGAAGTTTCAACATTTAAAACGGGACAGACAGCCTATAACTGGCAGACAACCAATTTTCAGAGACCAGCGAAAGAAGATCTGCTGGTCTACGAATTATTATTGAGAGACTTTACACAGGAAAAGAACTGGCAGTCACTGATTGATAAAATTGCTTATTTAAAGAATTTAAAAATCAATGCCATAGAATTAATGCCGATCATGGAATTTGACGGAAACCTTTCATGGGGATACAATACTTCTTTCCATTATGCATTGGACAAAGCCTATGGAACTCCCGAAAAATTCAAAGAATTTGTAGACCTCTGCCACCAGAACGGGATTGCAGTGATTCTGGATGTGGCATTTAACCATGCAACAGGACGTTCTCCTTTGGTAAGACTTTGGAACATAGATCCCGATGGTGACGGCTATGGAAATGTTGCAGCAAACAACCCTTATTTCAATCAGGTTCCGAAACACTCATACAATGTGTTTAACGATTTTAATCATACAAGCCTTTCAACGCAATATTACGTTGAAAGATGTCTTCAGCAATGGCTTACAGAATATCGTATTGACGGATTCCGCTGGGATTTAACAAAAGGATTTACCCAAAGCTGTTCCGAAAATGATGAAGCATGCACCAATGCCTATCAACAGGACAGAGTGGATATCATGAAACATTATGCAGACAGACAATGGACAATAGATCCCAATTCTTACATGATCTTTGAACACCTGGGAACGGATGCAGAAGAACAGCAATGGGCAAACTACAGGGTAGCAGAAGGAAAAGGAGTGATGCTTTGGAATAAGCAAACGGATCCTTATAATCAAAATACCATGGGATATAAGGACAACAGTAATTATGACAGAATGAATCATAGTCTTCATGGGTTTACCAATATGCGTGCTGTAGGGTACGGAGAAAGTCATGATGAAGAAAGGCTGATGTTTAAAAATCTTGCATATGGTGCTGCGAATGGGAGCTATGATGTTAAAAATCTTAATACAGCTCTTGAGAGAATGAAAACTTTCGGAGCGACTTTCTTTACCATTCCCGGTCCGAAAATGATCTGGCAGTTTGGGGAATTAGGATACGAATTCAGTATCAACAGATGCGCTGACGGTACCATCAATAACGGGTGCAGAACGGATGAGAAACCTGTTGCATTTACTTTGGGATATGATACCAATGCAAACCGAAAAGCCGTATATGATACATGGGCTAAAATAATCACGATCAGAAATGCCCACCAGATTTTTAAAACTAAAACATACAGTATAGAATCCAATAATCTGGCTAATGATCCGAATGGACTGATCACAAGAATTTATCTCTATGATCCGACGATTACAACCGGGATAAAAAATGTGGTGGTACTGGCCAATTATGACACATCTGCAAAAGATGTCGTTCCTTACTTTCCTTACACTGGGCAATGGCAGAATCTGATGGATGACAGCATTTCAAATATAGCTTCAACAACGGCTCCGATAACTTTACAGCCGGGAGAATTCAGGATTTTCGGAAATTATGCAGGTGCGCTGTCAACAACAGATCCAAACGCTGAAAATAAATTATCGCTTCAGATTGCAGATAATCCAATACAAAACGGAGTAGCAAAATTAATTTTTAACAAAGCGAAAAACGGAGAGATTTTAATTTTTGATATGACCGGTAAAAAACTGGATTCATTCAAACTGAATAAAGAAAACGGTACTTATGAAGCAAAAATCAATTATCCGCCAGGCACTTATCTGGTTCAGCTGAAATCAGAAACAGGAACAGTCATTCAAAAGATGATTGTTAAGTAAAAAAGAGAAAGCAGATTTGCAGTATGGCAGATCTGCTTTTTTGTATATTTAAAAAATTAGTCTACTTTTGCAGTAGATTTATCAAGAAAGGTGGAGGGATTTGGCCCAAAGAAACCTTAGCAACCTGCACGATTCGAGAAGTGTAAAGGTGCTAATTCCAACCCTGAGGGGGAGATAAGTGAAGTCAATATTCTTATATGAATTCCATTTCTTGAAGTCTTGTATATCTGCGGAAATATCCGTCAGACTGTTATTATTTAATTGGCAAGAACAAAAATGAAAAAATTAAGTACAGCGGTATTATTGCTTGGAGCAATTTGGGTTGCTGCTCAGGAAAATGAGGAGAAAGGAAAACAAATCGAAGATATTATCATCGTTGGAAACCGTAATGTCAAAAGAACAAAACTGGAAACACCGGTTCCCGTAGATGTTATCAATATTGACAAAATTCAAAGGAGTTCACCGCAAATGACGGCTCAGGATCTTCTGAATTATGTGATCCCATCATTTAATGCAGTGAGACAGTCTGCTTCTGATGGGACGGAACATATTGATCCTGTAACCTTAAGAGGAATGGGACCTGATCAGGTTCTCGTATTGCTAAATGGGAAAAGAAGACACACGACTTCTTTAGTCAACTATCAGAATACGGTAGGGAATGGCTCTGTGGGGACAGATCTGAGTACAATTCCTGTCATTGCTATTGATAGAATAGAAGTGTTAAGAGACGGAGCTGCAGCACAATACGGTTCTGATGCCATTGCAGGAGTAATCAATATTATTCTTAAAAAAAATGCAGGAGCTTCAGCAAGTCTTACGTACGGAGTGACTGGTAGAAATGATGGGGATACTTACCAGGCGGGAGCCAATTACGGGACTTCATTAGGAAAGAAAGACGGTTATATCAATCTTTCTCTGCAGTTAAGCCACAGAGGAAAAACAACAAGAACTCAAAATCATGATCTGGATATTTTCGGGGATAACTTTGCTTACGCCTTTGCAGATGACCCGGAAGCTGCAAGAGCCGAAGATGATGCAAAAATAAAAGAAAGAGGCTTGACACGTGATGATTTCAATTTTCAGATCGGAGATGCCCAGATCAGACAGGGACAGCTTTTTTTCAATTCAGAATATCCTTTTAATGATCAGTTTAAAGTATATTCTTTCGGAGGTTTCAGTATAAAAGAAGGAAAGGGGTTTGGCTTCAGAAGACTGCCGAGCGAGAAATCAAATGTGGTTTCATCCATTTATCCGAATGGTTTTCAGGCCACTCTTGGATCTCAGGTATATGATATTTCCTATGCTGTAGGTGCAAAATATAATGTCAATGACTGGCTATTTGACCTTAGCAATACATTCGGCAGCAATACCTTCAATTATAATGTAAGCAATACCAATAATGCTTCGCTGGGAGTAAAATCACCCACCAGGTTTTATGCAGGCGCGCATAGCTTTCTTCAAAATACCGTGAATCTTGATGTTTCCAAAAATATAAACCGTTTCAATATCGCATTCGGTGGAGAGTTCAGATTTGAACAATACCAGATCAAAGCCGGTGATGAAGCTTCTTATACCCAATATGACATCAATGGAAACGTTGCAGGTGAAGGGGCAACGGTGTTGGGTGCGGGCGGATCTCAATCCTTTATCGGATTCTCTCCAAGTAATGCATTGAAGAAAGACAGGCATTCTACTGCGGTATATGCTGATGTATCCTATGATCTGGATAAAAAACTGAATATAGATGCGGCTGCCAGGTTTGAAAATTATTCAGATTTCGGAAATACTTTGAATGGAAAGCTGGCGATACGATATGAGTTTGTGAAAAATTATGCAATAAGGGCAGCTTTGGGAACAGGATTCAGAGCACCTTCCCTTCAGCAGCAGTACTTTAATAATTCCTATGCCGATATCTCTACTTCAGGTGAGAAAATTGTTACAAAGGGAATCTTTAGTAATGATAGCAAAGCCTCTGAAATTCTGGGATTTGACAAACTCAAGCAGGAAACTTCTGTTAATGCAAGTGCGGGATTTACACTGAGACCTTTAAACAAATTGACAATCACTATAGATGGATACTGGATCAAAGTGAAAGACAGAATTGTGATCACCAGCAATATTACAGATCCAAGGTTAGAACAGTTTAAGGTAGAAAGCGGAAGATTCTTTGCCAATGCCATTGATACAGAAACAAAGGGTGTAGATATAGTGGTTTCCTATGACTGGACTCTCGGGAATGGAAAATTAAATATGAATCTTGCCGGGAACTATACGGAAACTAAAATCACAGACTTTCATTTTCCGGAAAACTTAGGCACACCTCAGGATCAGTTTTTTGGCCCGGATCAGATCAATATCATTGAAACCCTATCTCCAAAAACAAAAGCTTCATTAGGGTTAAATTATGGAATCGGGAAGTTCAATTTTCTCGTAAGAAATACTTATTTTGGTAAAGTAATAAGAGATGGTTATCCCTTTGGAGGAGTACAGGAATTCTCCCCAAAAGTAGTTACGGACATCAGTATTGGGTATGATATCACAAAAAGTATCAACTTTACAGTAGGAGCCAATAATGTATTTGATGTTTTCCCGGACCGCCAGATTTATGAAAATTCGTATTATGGAGTATTCAAATATGCACCTGTACAAATGGGAACACTGGGAAATTATTTCTTCGGAAGACTTAATTTTAACTTTTAATCATTAAATGAGCACTGCTTCACATCAGATTGGCTGGAAAACAGCCGCAGCCATTGTCGTTTCCAATATGATAGGAACCGGGATTTTTACTACCCTTGGTTTTCAGTTATCTGATATTACCAATACCTACAGTATTTTCCTGTTATGGAGCATCGGAGGAATTCTCGCTTTGTTCGGAGCTTTTTGCTATGCTGAATTAGGTTCTCATTTCAAAGGAAACGGAGGAGATTTTATCTATCTTAAAGAAACCTATCATCCATTGTTCGGATATCTGATAAGCTGGGTTTCTCTGATTATTGGATTTTCCTCTCCTGTGGCATTAGCTGCATTGGCGATGTCAAAATACCTTTCCGTATTCGATTATTCTTTTGGAAATGGCTTTGCAATTGCCGCAATATTTCTGGTAGCAATTGCATTATCATTTAGCCTGAAAACATCCAGTAGATTTCATAACTTTTTTACGTTCATTAAAATAGCTTTTATTATTGTCCTGGTAATTCTTGGAGTGGGAATTTCAGATTCACCGCAGATTGGCAACAGTCTCAATTTCAGTGACAGCTGGCAGAATGAGATCATGCTTCCAGCGTTTGCTACATCTCTGGTATTTGTGACCTATTCCTATACAGGCTGGAATTCCGCTTCTTACATTGCAGGAGAAATAAAAGATGTTCAGAAAAACCTTCCGAAATCCTTGATTATAGGGACTGTTTTTGTGACGGTAAGCTATATTCTGGTGAATTATATTATGCTGAAACATGCTCCTGTGAGTCAGTTGGCAGGAAAAGAAGATGTGATGGGAGAAGCTGCTGTCAATATGTTAGGCCCTGCTTTTGGAAAGATCGTCAATATTTTTATTGCTTTGCAGCTGGTTGCCACAATTAGCGGATATTTATGGGTAGGCTCAAGATTGACGCAGGCTTTTGCAAAACATACTTACATCTGGAAACCATTATCAACGGGCAATACAAAAGGAATTCCTGTAAGAGCTATTTTTGCCCATGCAGTTATTGCCGTGGTTATAATTCTCACCGGAAGTTTTAAAGAAATTTTTGTTTACACAGCTTTTATTTTACAGCTTTTTGCAAGCCTGGCAATTTCTACCGTATTTTTCCTGAAGAAAAAAGACAGAAAAATTTTTAAGTCGAATGCTTTCCATATTTTTCCGGCTGTTTTTCTATTGTTCAGTTTCTATATTCTCTATTTTACCTTTATTCATAATCCTAAAGAAAGCCTTATAGGAGTGGGAATTATTGCAGTAGGAATTATTTTATATTGGGTTGACAGAAGACTTTCAGGGCCATATCAAAACAAGCCTTAGTAGCAGACAAAGGTTAATATGCAATTTATAAATTCGTCTTTTTACAGATTGGCTCCCTTTATCCCTAATGCTCAAAAATTTATGATGCTCAGTAATTTTAATTTTGAATTAATAATCCTTATCTTTGCACCCACAAAATTTCTACAATGTCTAAATCATTAATTCCAAAATTAGAAGCTATAAAACAAAGATATAATGAGGTTGCAGACCTTATTATACAGCCTGATGTCATTTCAGACCAAAAAAGATATTCTTCTTTGAACAAAGAATATAGTGATTTGGGAAAAATTGTAAGAGTTTATGATCAGTACAAAGGGGCACTGGATAGTATTGCAGAATCTGAAGAGATTATTGCAGATGGTTCAGACAGGGATTTGGTAGATCTTGCTAAAGAAGAAAAGTTAGAAGCTCAGGCTAAACTTCCGGGATTGGAGGAAGAACTGAAAGTATTACTGATCCCTAAAGATCCTGCAGATGACAAAAACGTTATCGTAGAATTACGTGCCGGAACAGGTGGTGATGAAGCGGCTATCTTTGTGGAAGATATCTACAGAATGTATACCATGTATTTTAAAACAAAAGGATGGAGACATGAAGTGACAGATTCTAACGAAGCAGCCAAAGGATACAAAGAATTGATCATGAAAGTGGAAGGAGAAGGTGTTTACGGAATCATGAAATTCGAGTCCGGAGTTCACCGTGTACAGCGTGTACCTGAAACAGAATCTCAGGGAAGAGTACACACCTCTGCAATCACAATTGCTGTTCTTCCGGAAGCTGAAGAAGTAGATTTCGAACTGAACCCTGCTGATATTGAAATGCAGACTTCACGTTCAGGAGGTGCCGGAGGTCAGAACGTAAACAAGGTTGAAACAAAAGTTCAGCTTACCCACAAGCCTTCAGGATTGGTTGTGGTTTGTCAACAGGCTCGTTCTCAGCTAGCTAACCGTGAGCTGGCGATGGAAATGCTAAGAACAAAATTATACGATATCGAATTGCAGAAAGTACAGGGTGATATTGCTGCACAGCGTAAATCTATGGTTTCTACCGGTGACCGTTCTGCAAAAATTAAAACATACAACTACCCTCAGGGAAGAGTTACAGATCATAGAATCAACAAGTCTATGTACAACCTTGATGCCTACATGAATGGAGATATCTCTGAAATGATTGATGCCGTAATCATGGCGGAAAATGCAGAGAAAATGAAGGGAGAAGAAGAAAATTATTAAAATTAAAACAAATAAGAACAAAGCCTCTGATCCTTCAGGGGCTTTGTTTTTTCAAATGACTAAACATAAAAATATCAACTATGAAAAACTACAAAATTATTTTCCTGTTGCTCCTTACCATGATGGGGCAGCAACTGATCGCTCAAACTGAAGTGAAGAAGCCCAAAGAAGCCTTCGAGTTATTTTTCGGAACCTTCGTGAATAATGACGAAGCGGCGTTGAATAAACTGAATGATTACTTAAAACCAACAGTGGAAGGCCAGAATGCTTATCAGGTAGATTTTAAAGAAACTTCAAAAGAAATGATGAACGGCAGTGTAGAGAATTTTCTGTCTGCTTTCCCTAAAGCAACGGCGGCAGCATGTAAAAAAGAGGCAGAGGAGTACTTTACCGCAATGTTTGGGAATTTTAAAACAGGTAAACTGACTGTTAAAAATGTAAAAGTTGTTCCGAATGAATATGTTGAAGGAGAAAAAATCGCAGAAATAAGTTATTCTGTAAGTTTCCTGGTTCCTTCAAAATTAACCTCCGGACCAAAGGGAGATCTTAATAAAATAAAAGCAGAAGACCTGAAGAAATATTTGGTTCAGGCTGTTCAGGACTTCAAAAATGCTGATAAAACAGTCACAACCGATCAGAATTTTAATCTTTATGAACTTAAAGAAGGTGATAAAATATACTATTGGAATGGCAGCCCTGATGAGATTGTTACCAATCTTACCGACTTCTATTTTGAAAGTTTCGGAGCCAATGAATAGTTGAAAAAATATTCCGCTAAAGAATAAAGAGTCCCAATATAAAGGGACTTTTTTTATTTCGCATACTTTACGTATTTTTGAGAAAAACCGATCAGTATGAATTTTAAACCTATATTGTTAACCGCTGGAGTGTTGTTTTCAGCATCTTTTTATTCTCAGAAAATGAATTACCCTAAAGCATTAAAAGGAAGTCAGACAGATACCTATTTCGGAACTGCTGTTTCTGATCCTTTCAGAGATCTGGAAAACGATTCTGAACCTACAAAAAAATGGGTAGATGAAGAAGTAGCTTACAGTCAGAATTATCTTTCTAAAATTCCGTTCAGGGATAAAATTAAAAACCAGTTGAAGGAAATCTGGAATTATGAAAAAATTTCAGCACCTTTCAAAGAAGGAGATTATACTTATTATTATAAAAACGATGGTTTGCAGGCACAGTCTGTTTTGTACAGAACAAACAACAAGACCAATGCTACAGAAGTATTTTTAGATCCTAATAAATTTTCGGAAAAAGGAACGACTTCTCTTTCCAATCTTTCATTCAATAAAAAAGGAAACCTTGCGGCTTACTCTATTTCTGAAGGAGGAAGCGACTGGAATAAAATCATCATCATTGATGCTGTTACCAAAAAACAAATTGATGAGACTTTACTGGATGTAAAATTCAGTGGAATTTCATGGCAGGGAGATGAAGGATTCTATTATTCAAGTTACGACAAGCCGAAAGAAGGAACTGTGCTTTCCGGTATGACAGACAAGCATAAAGTATACTTTCATAAATTAGGAACAAAACAGTCTGAAGATAAATTGATCTTCGGAGGGGATAAAACACCAAGAAGATACTTAAGCGCAGGAGTTTCTGAAGACCAGAGATACCTGATCATTTCTGCGGCTAATGCTACCAATGGCAATGAGCTGTATGTCAAGGATCTGACAAAAGGAGGAGATTTTGTGCAAATTGTAAGCGGGTTTGATATCAATGCCGGCATTGTAGATACACAAGGTGATGATCTTTTCATTTTTACAGACAAAGATGCTCCGAATATGCGTCTTGTAAAAACAACGATAAGCAATCCTGCTCCGGCAACATGGAAGGATGTAATCCCACAAACTGAAAATGTATTGGGAATTTCTTCCGGGGGAGGATATTTCTTTGCAACCTATATGATTGATGCCATAGATCAGGTAAAGCAATTTGATAAAGCAGGAAAACTGGTTAGAGAAATTGCACTGCCGGGTAAAGGAAATATTTCAGGATTCGGAGGAAAAGAAAAGGAGAAAGATGTTTACTTCTCTTTCAGCAATTATATTACACCGGGAACTACTTATAAATTCAATGTAGATTCAGGAAAATCTGATGTGTATCAAAAGCCTAAAGTGAAGTTTAATCCGGACGATTATGTTTCAGAACAGGTATTTTATACTTCAAAAGACGGTACAAAGGTTCCTATGATGATCAATTATAAAAAAGGAACTAAGCTTGACGGTAAAAATCCTACCATTCTATATTCTTATGGAGGTTTCAACATCAGTCTGCAGCCATCATTCTCCGTAGTAAACGCAATCTGGATGGAAAACGGCGGAATTTATGCCGTTCCGAACATCCGTGGAGGAGGTGAGTATGGTAAAAAATGGCATGATGCCGGAACAAAACAACAGAAGAAAAATGTTTTTGAAGACTTTATCGCTGCCGGAGAATATCTTCAGAGCAAAGGGTATACTTCAAAACAATACATGGCTCTTTCAGGAAGATCAAACGGAGGATTGCTGGTAGGTGCAACAATGACCATGAGACCGGATCTGGCAAAAGTAGCCTTCCCGGGAGTAGGAGTTTTGGATATGCTGAGGTATAATAAATTTACAGCAGGAGCAGGATGGTCATATGACTACGGAACTGCAGAAGACAGTAAAGAAATGTTTGAATATCTTAAATCTTATTCTCCGGTACACAATGTAAAAGCAGGAACTTGCTACCCATCAACAATGATCATCACCAGTGATCATGATGATAGAGTTGTTCCGGCACACTCATTTAAATTTGGAGCAGAACTTCAGGAAAAACAGGCATGTAAAAATCCTATTCTTTTAAGGATTGAAAAGAATGCAGGCCACGGAGCCGGAAGAGCAACAGATCAGGTAATTAGTGAAAATGCAGATCTTATATCATTTGCTTTATTTGAGATGGGAATAAAGAAATAATTATAAAAAAATATAATATGTAAGAAAACAGTTGATTTTATTTAAAATTGACTGTTTTTTTTATGTGATTGTATTTATAATCCTTATTTTTATGGCGGATATTTAAAGTTTATTAATTCTAAATTAATTAGGTAATTATGAAAAAAAGAATTTTACTGGTTTGTGCTTTGGCAGCTGGGCTGTCCAGCTTTAATGCACAGAGATGGGAGCCGGCTTCGCAAAGGACGTCTCAAATAAGAAAAGAGGTAGAAGTTCAGTATTCTTACAGGTTTGATTTGCAATCTCTTAGGAATATTTTAAAAGATGCTGTAGAAACAGGAAAAGGAGCTCAGGCTGTGATTGTTTCTTTACCTACAGCAGAAGGGAAAATTGAAAAATTTGCTGTATACAGTGATCCTGTTATGGAAAAATCCATTGCAGACAAATACCAATTGGGTTCTTACGTTGGTGTAGGAGTAGATGATCCAGGAAAATATGTAAGATTCAGTACTGCACCCACTGAGTTGCAGTCAATGATAATCAAAGACGGAAAGTTCCAGTTTATAGAACCTATTACTACAGATAAGCAGGTGTATGGCGTTTTCTACAAAACAAACAGAACAGAAAGCGAGCACGGATTTGAATGTTCTACAGAAGAGAAGAACTTTAAAGATATTAAGTCATTAGAAGCTAATGGGAAAAAGACCCTTTCTAATGTAGGAATCACCAGTAGACCATCAAGTACAAAATTCAGAACTTACAGATTAGCAATTTCTGTTACGGGAGAGTATACTCAATACTTTATGAATTTGGCAGGTGTACCGGCTACGGCTACTGATGATCAAAAAAGAGCTCCGGCACTTGTTGCAATTAACAATACTATGAGCCGTGTGAATGGAGTATTCCAAAAGGATTTTGGAATAAAACTACTTGTTCAGAATTTCCCGAATGTTATCTATACAGATCCGGCTTCAGACCCTTATTCACCAGGTGATGTAGGATCCGAAGGAGCTTGGAATCTTGAACTTCAGAATGCTATTACAGCTCAGGTAACCAATGCCAACTATGACATAGGTCATTTATTTGGTGCTTCAGGGGGAGGAGGAAATGCTGGATGCATCGGCTGTATATGTGTTGATCCAACTACGAGTGTACCTGCAGGTAAAGGATCGGGATTTACTTCACCAGCTAATAGTATCCCAAGTGGAGATGCTTTTGATATTGACTATGTGGCTCATGAAATGGGGCATCAGTTAGGTGGAAATCATACATTTTCAAATAAATCTGAAGGAAGCAATGTTAACGTAGAACCAGGAGGAGGAACTACTATTATGGGATATGCAGGGATTACAAGTGACAATGTTCAAATGTCTTCAGATGCTTATTTCCACTATAAATCAGTAGATCAGATTTTAACAAATTTAGATGGTAAGCCTGCAACATGTGGTACGTCGGAAAATATTACTAATAATACACCACCTGTAATAGCAGCACTTACATCATATACAGTTCCTAAAGGAACAGCCTATTATCTCGATGCATCAGCAACAGATGCAGAAGGAGATGCTATTAATTATACTTGGGAACAGACAAATAGTGTTACCGGCTTAGCTTCAATTTCCGGAGACACAGGGTGGGGATACAATACACAGGGGGCTTTGACAAGATCCCGTTTTGGAACAGCTAGTGGAAGAAGATATTTCCCAAGCCTTCCTCTGGTTATGAATGGAATTCTTACCAATAAAACTGATGCGGCAAATAACCCAAATCCAAATTGGGAAACTGTATCTTATGTTCCTAGAACAGTAAGCTATGCCGTAACTGTTAGAGACCAAAACGCACAAAGACCAATGCTATCTTCTTCAGAAGTTAATACAGTAATAGGTAATGATGGTCCTTTCAAATTTAACGGAATTACTACATCATCGGTATTATATAAAAATGCCAATAACATTATTCAGTGGGAAGTAGCCAATACAAATACAGCTCCTTATAACTCACCTAATGTAAAGATTGATTATACTTCAGATAATGGGGCAACCTGGACAGACTTAGTAGCTTCTACACCTAATACAGGTAGCTTCACAGTGCAAATGCCAAATACAATTACAACACCAATTAAGTTGAGAGTATCAGCAATTGGTAACGTTTTCTATGCCGTTTCTCCTCAGGTTACTGTTGCAGATGCACCTACATCTACAACTGCGGCGCCAACCGGACTTACAACAATAAGTACAGAAGTGTTCAAGACAACAGCCAGAGCATCATGGAATAGCGTAACTGGAGCAACATATTCTGTTAACTATAGAAAACAAGGTACATCAAACTGGTCAAATACAACAAGTACAACAAATTCAGTTGTATTAACAGGTCTTGAAGATGAAACAAATTATGAAGTACAGGTAGCAGCTGTTGTAAACAGTGTTCCTGGTGCATTCTCTAATAATTATGTATTTAAAACAAACGGCTTAAAGACCGGGATTGATTACTGTATAATGAATTCAGGGACATCTTATGTCGGAGCAATCAGAAAAGTAACAATATCAAATCTTGTTTATGATGACCCTTCATTAAGATCATATAAAGATTTATCTGAAGATCCTAGTAAGATTGTCAATTTGGTTCAGGGAACAGCGTACGCTATTACACCTGTAGTAAGACAAGCATTTAGCAATTCCAACGTTCCTTTAAATCTTTCTGTTTGGATTGATTATAACAGAAATGGCGTATTTGAGATATCCGAAAGAGTAATTAGTGTTTCTGGAGGGGTTCCTGCAGGAAGCGTGAGCTTTGGAGCACAAAACTTTACAGTGCCTTCAACTACATATGCCGGAGATAAGCTTTTAAGAATGAGAATTGTTACCAAGTACAACACAGCTGCTCTGGCAAGTGCTTGTGGAGATATTACAACTGGAGGAGGTTCAGTAATGGATCTGCCTGTTAAGATTACGGGTACCCTTGCGGTAAATGAAACAAAAGACGTTAAATCAACTGAAATTTCAATTTACCCGAACCCTGCAGATACTTTCGTAGAAGTGAAAAACCTTAAAGGTAAGGCAGATTATAAAATCTATACTGCTGACGGAAGATTAGCTCAGGAAGGTCAGATTGATGGGCAAAGAATTAATGTTGCTTCATTAATCAAAGGTATGTATGTGATCACGATAAAAGATGACAACAATACTTACAATACGAAGCTTATCAAAAAATAAGCAGACGATATACCAATAAGAAAGGCCGGGCATTTGTCCGGCCTTTCCTTTTGCTAAATTGAAGTAAAACAGCGTGTTAACATAAGTTTCATGTTTCGTTCAAAAAAATTAACTTTACGGGGACAAAAATAATTGGAATGCGAAAGACAATTTCTGTGAAAAAACCGGATTTTAATGTATCACCTCAGGAAAGAGAAATTTACAATTTTGAAAAAGACGGGCTTGAACTCAAATCATCCTACGAGAAAAAAGATGTAAAAGATGAATCCTTAACGCAGACTTCTCCAGGAATTGCACCTTATCTGAGAGGACCGTATTCCACTATGTATGTGCAAAAACCCTGGACGGTCCGTCAATATGCAGGGTTTTCTACAGCCGAAGAATCCAACGCTTTTTACAGAAGAAATCTTGCTGCAGGTCAGAAAGGACTTTCAGTTGCATTTGACTTGGCAACACACAGAGGATACGATTCTGATCATTCAAGAGTAGTAGGAGACGTAGGAAAAGCAGGAGTTGCCATCGACTCTGTGGAAGATATGAAAATCCTTTTCAACGAAATCCCATTAGATCAGATTTCAGTATCTATGACAATGAACGGAGCTGTACTTCCTATTTTGTCTTTCTATATCGTCGCTGCAGAAGAACAGGGTGTAAAACAGGATTTGCTTTCAGGAACCATTCAGAATGATATTTTGAAGGAATTCATGGTAAGAAATACCTATATCTATCCACCAGCACCTTCCATGAAGATTATCGCAGATATTTTTGAATACACTTCGCAAAACATTCCAAAATTCAACTCAATTTCTATTTCCGGATACCATATGCAGGAAGCGGGTGCCACACCGGTACTTGAAATGGCATATACACTGGCAGACGGCCTTGAATATGTAAGAACAGGAATAAAAGCAGGAATGAATGTAGACGACTTTGCCCCAAGACTATCGTTCTTCTGGGCAATCGGAATGAATCATTTCATGGAAATTGCTAAAATGCGTGCTGCAAGATATATCTGGGCAACCCTTTTGAAACAGTTTAATCCTCAGAATCCAAAATCCCTTGCCTTAAGAACGCACTCCCAGACTTCCGGATGGTCTCTGACAGAGCAGGAACCTTTCAATAATATTACAAGAACAGCTATTGAAGCATTGTCTTCGGCTTTAGGAGGAACACAGTCTCTCCATACCAATGCATTGGATGAAGCCATCGCTCTTCCTACAGACTATTCAGCAAAAATTGCAAGAAATACGCAGATCATTCTTCAGCAGGAAAGCGGGATATGTGATGTAGTAGATCCAATGGGAGGAAGTAATCTTGTGGAAAGCCTTACTCAGCAAATGATCGAAGAAGCGATGAGATACATTGATGAGGTAGAGCAGGAAGGAGGAATGACCAAAGCGATCGAAGCCGGAATTCCTAAAATGAGAATTGAAGAAGCTGCTGCTAAAAAACAAGCTAAGATCGATAGCGGAGAAGAGTTCATTATCGGAGTTAATTCATTCAAATCCTCATTAAAACAGGATCAGATAGAAATATTAGACATTGATAATACCGAAGTTCGCAGAAAGCAGATCGAAAGATTAAACACGATCAAAACGGACAGAAATGCTGATGCTGTTGAACAAATCCTGAATGAGATCCGTGAAAGCGCGAAAACAGGAAAAGGAAATCTGCTGGCATTATGTATTGAAGCCGCAAGAAGAAGAGTTACCCTTGGCGAAATGAGTGATGCCATGGAAGAAACCTTTGGAAGATATAAAGCAAATATTAAAACAATCTCTGGTGTATACGCAATGAATGCCGGTAAAAACGAATATTTTGAAAAAGCCATTCATCTTACTCAGAAATTTGAAGAAGAAGAAGGACGACGCCCAAGACTAATGGTTGCCAAAATGGGACAGGACGGGCATGACAGAGGAGCAAAAGTAGTAGCCACAGCATTTGCCGATATGGGATTTGATGTGGATGTAGCACCTTTATTCCAGACACCGGAAGAAGTAGCTAAACAGGCTGTGGAAAATGATATTCACATTTTAGGAGTATCATCATTGGCTGCCGGACACAAAACACTAGTTCCGCAGGTAGTGGAAGAATTGGTAAAACTGGGTGCAGATGATATCACCATCGTTGTAGGAGGAGTAATTCCTCAGCAGGACTATGAATTCCTTTATGCCAACGGTGCAGACTTTATTTTCGGACCTGGAACCAACCTTCCGAAATGTGCAGTGGAAATTTTAGAAAGATTTTTAGAAAAATAAACAGAAAAGCTTTAATTTCAACTTGAAATTAAAACGCAACCTATGAATCTGAAAAATATAATAAAGCCTACGAGGAAAAAACTGTTTCTTCTCGTAGGCTTTATTATTATCGCTGGCGTTGTCCTGTTAGCTTCAGGGAAGAAGAATGTATCCATACAAAGCTCGAAGATCGTTGCTGATACTTCCTTGGTTAAAAAGCATTTGACTATACTTACCCAAACGCCACAATTTAGAAATCATAAAAATATAGACCAGCTGAATGCAGTTGCAGGCTATATCCATCAGACTTTTAGTACTTATGGTGACAGCACCGCTTACCAGGAATACAAAGTGGATGGAAAAATATATAAGAATGTGATCACTTCTTTTGGAACGGAAAACAAGAAGCGAATCATCATAGGAGCTCATTATGACGTTTGTGGAGACCAACAGGGAGCAGATGACAATGCCACTGGAGTTACGGCCCTTCTGGAGCTGGCAAGGATGCTTAAAGGGCAGAAGCTGAAGTACAGAGTTGATCTTGTAGCCTATACACTGGAAGAACCTCCTTATTTCAGAACCGAAAATATGGGAAGCTATGTCCATGCAAAATATTTGAAAGACAACAATATCGATGTCTATGGAATGGCCAGTGTGGAAATGATCGGTTATTTCCGTGATGAAAAAGGCTCTCAAAATTTTCCGATAGGTCTTCTTTCCTGGGTGTATGGTGATAAGGGAGATTTTATTACTTTGGTTAAAAAATTCAGTAGTGCAGGCCCATTCGTAAGAAACTTTATAGGCAATTTTAAAGGTTCAGAGCAGATAAAAACAGAAACCTTCTCAGCACCAAAATTTGTAGCAGGAATAGACTTTTCCGATCATCTCAACTATTGGAATTTTGATTTTCCCGCGCTCATGATTACCGATACTTCCTTCTTCAGAAATAAAAATTATCATGAACCCACCGATACCCTGGAAACTTTGGATACAAAAAGAATGACAAAGGTTATTGATGCCATTTTTCTCAGTATTATTCACCTTAAATGAAAAAAATATTTTGATTCTCAGAAAAATTTATATATTTGCACCTGAAAATCAAGTTTAACCAATAAAAAACGACGAAGCAATGTTCAAAACAAAACAGAATTCTACAGTTGGATTGCCACTTATGGTGGTAAGGCTTCGCGGTTTGGTACATTCTTAGAATAACAGTACAATAAAATATCAAAACCCGAAGTCGTAGAGATTTCGGGTTTTTTATTGCGCAATATTCAAACTCCCAAGTTTACCCGGAATCTTTTTTAGTGTCATTTCGAACGACGAGAAGGAATCTCAATATGCAGAACTTTCTCATTAGTTCATAACATTCATCTTGTCATTCTGACGGAGGAAGAATCTATTTCCTTTCCCGTTAAAAATGATAAATATTAAGTCAACTAAGTGTTTAGTTGAGTGAGAATTAATGGAAAATGATAACCTTCTGTTTTCCCGTCTAAGAAGCGTGAGAAGCAGGAAAAGAACAATTAGAAAAGATGTAGAAAAGCAGATAAGAAAAAAATATCAACGTAGTGATGAACTTTGGGATATAAGGCGAAATATTCCCTGGATTCCTTTGGATAATCCTTATCAGAGAGGATTTGTAAGATTCTTTGTGGTAAGGGAAGATATAATGAGATCTAAAGACGGAGATTTCTTTGAAGGAATTTTGAAGAAGATCAATACTTACATGTATTCAGAAAGCCGCCAGTTTTTGAAAAAGAAAAGAAAATACGGGCGAAGAATATATGTAGAAACAGTACAGAAGCTCAAACAGATCTCTTTATATTCCTGGAATGATCCCAAATTAGGGCTTACTCCAAGAGAGAGACAATATTTTTTGAAACAGGAAGAATATTGCCCTGTCCGGAAGTCTTATGTTCCATACTACGAATTTATTGAACCATGGAGATTTATCCTGCGTATAAGACCCAATATGATTACCCACTATAAACCTGTAGACTTTGAATTGGAAAAAGAATGTGCAGAGCTGGAAGATTATTTGGGACAGCATAAAATTGTAGGAATTATCCATAAAACAATTTATGGCAGGTCATATCCATGGAGAAGAAAAAGAGAAGATATTCCACTTATCAAAAGCAGGAAATATATTACCTGCACAATGTCTGCAACAGAGATTGCAGAAAGCTTACAGGACGTATAAGTCCAACTGTTATTTAAAACAAAAACAATGGGAAATTTAAAACTAAAAGGAAAAGATATATTAAAACTGGGCTATCCAAATAACCAAAGCGTAAACGTAGCATTGGAAGTCATGAAAAGAAATTTTGCAACAAAAAATATTCACCATGTAAAATCTCTTTTAAAGGAAATCCTGCTGAATCCGGAAGAATTTGAAAAAGATCTCACTTTCGGACAAATCGCAGAAACCCTGCTTTCATCCAAAAAAACTGAAAAAAGAATGTTGAATTCACAGCGTGCTTCATTTCAGATTTTTGGTAACAATATCTCAGAAGAGGCAAAAAATCAGTTATACACTGCTTTGAAGCTGCCTGTTTCTATTCAGGGGGCATTAATGCCTGATGCCCACAGCGGGTACGGACTTCCCATAGGAGGAGTTCTGGCGGTGGAAAATGCAGTAATCCCTTACGGAGTAGGAATGGATATAGGCTGCAGAATGAGCCTCAGTATTTTGGATACACCCATTTCATATCTTGAAGGAGCAAGAGACAAATATGAAAAAGCGCTTGCCGAGCATACAAAATTCGGAATGTATGAAACGCACAAATCTCACATAGATCATGATATTTTTGAAAGAGATACATTCGATATGATCCCGATCTTAAGGAGATTAAAAGGAAAAGCCATTAAGCAGATGGGTTCCTCAGGCGGAGGAAATCACTTTGTAGAATTCGGAGAAGTAGAAATCACTGAAGAAGACGAACAGATTGGTCTGCCAAAAGGAAAATATCTGGGAATACTTTCTCACAGTGGCTCAAGAGGGCTGGGAGCAGAAATTGCCCAATATTACTCAAGAGTGGCAGCAGAACAATGTCCATTACCTAAAGAAGCCCAAAACTTTGCCTGGCTGGACCTTAGCACACACCTGGGATTGGAATATTGGACGGCCATGAATCTTGCCGGAGATTATGCTTCAGCCTGTCACGATGATATCCACAGAAGGCTGGTAAAAGCGGTCGGTGGAAGAGTAAAAGCCAGAATTGAGAACCACCACAACTTTGCCTGGAAAGAAATCCATAACGGAAAAGAAGTGATTGTCCACCGAAAGGGTGCAACACCTGCCAACGAAAATGAACTGGGAATGATTCCAGGATCCATGACAGCGAAAGGATTTATCGTTCGCGGAAAAGGAAACCCGGAATCCCTGAATTCAGCATCTCATGGAGCCGGAAGAGCGCACTCAAGAGTAGAATGCAGAGCTCTTTTCACTCAGCATGATATCAAAAAAGAATTGAAACTTAAAAATGTCACATTGATGGGCGGAAATGCAGAAGAAGCACCAATGGCCTATAAAGACATCAATGAAGTAATGAATGCACAGAGTGAATTGGTAGATATCCTGGGAACATTCCAGCCGAGAATTGTGAGAATGGAGAGATAATTTGGTTGATTAAACCTTATAGGTTTTTAAAACCTATAAGGTTTGATAAAATTTTCAATTAAAAAAACAAAAAATGGGAGCACCACACAACATAAAAAGGTACGGTGAAGTCTGGCCGGAGTTCAGAATCCGGTTGGGACTCGAAATTTTGAATATATTAAAAGATAAAATCATTATCTCAGGAGGCTGGGCATGGCATTTTATGTCAGAAAAAGAACATACAGAATATAAGCATGCTCACGACCACAAGGATATTGATGTTTTTGTAAAGAAAGAAAATGTTGCAGAAGTCATTATCATTCTTCAGCAGGAAGGATTTCAGAAAGTCTGGACGAGGTATGATCATCTGCCAAGTGAAGAAAATTTTCGCAGGTATGAGAAAACGGTAGAATTGGAAAACGAAAAATTCCACAGAATTACCATAGACTTCTTTGAAAAAGATGATCTTGAAACTATCGATGCCAATGGGTTTACCGTTGTGAGACCCGATATTTTACTTTCATTTTACAGAAATATTCACTCCAGTGACAAATGCTGGGCAGTAATGGCTGCAAAAAAATTATTACAAAAGGGAATAGATCCTGTTGGGCACCCTTTATTAAGCAAAATGCCAATATAAAAATGGAAAAATTAATACAGATCACTTCAGGAAGAGGTCCTTTAGAATGCCAGTGGGTAGCCGCCAAGGTTCTGAAGACCTTTCTTGAAGAGGCAAAACAAAATACAATAGAATACGAAATCATTCATCGTGAAAACGGTGATGAAAACCTGACATTAAAATCCGTAACCCTGCTCTTAAAAGGGAAAGATATAATCCCGTTTTTAAAAAGCTGGCTGGGAAGTGTTTGCTGGATTGGAAAAAGCACCTTCAGGAAACTGCATAAAAGGAGCAACTGGTTTATCGGAATTTTTGAACTGGAAGATGTAAAAATGATTGATTTCAATGAGAAAGATATCCGGTTTCAGACCGCGAGAAGTCAGGGGAGTGGAGGACAAAATGTAAACAAAGTAAATACTGCCGTTCGTGCCACTCATACCCCTTCTAAAGAAACAGTGTTTGTACAGGATTCCCGTTCTCAGCTTGAGAATAAAAAACTATCCGTTATCAGATTAAAAGAAAAGGTAATGACAGTTTATATGCAACAGCTGGAAAGAAAACTGAAAGACACCTGGTCTCTTCAGATGCAGGTAGAGCGTGGAAATCCGGTTCGGACATTTTCAGGAACAGATTTTAAAAAGAATTATGAAGACAGGACATTCAAAAAACAAAGGAATGTCTTAAAGAATGAACTCAAAAACTACAGAAATGACCTTAACTAAAAGTAAATATTATTTTGAAGCATTAGATTATTTTCCATTCAATCTTTCTGAATGTATGGATGCTCTGAACTATGCTCTGTCTTATGAACCTGAAGATGCAGACAGCCTTTGTCTGATGGGAAGGGTATATTCCGAAGAACTGAAGGATTATGAAACGGCAAAGAAGTACTTTGATGAAGCCATGCAGAGTAACATTGGTAATGTCAATACCCCAAAATATTATATTGAATGTCTTTTGAATAATGAAGATTATAAAGAAGCAGAAAAATTGATAGCATTTGCCTTAGAGCTCAAAGGAATTGATAAATCGGAAATTCTGAACTGTCTTTCTCTTCTGCATGAAAGAAACTTTGAATATAAACAGGCTTTAGGAACACTTAAAGAAGCTAAAAAATTTGCTTACAACCGGGCAGCACTCGAAATACTTGAAGATCGGGAAAAGCTGGTCAAAGGAAAGACAGTCAGAACAAGAACCGTAAAAAAAGCTGACTAATCTTGTTGCCAAGCCCTATTAAAAAAATAAGCTTTCCATGGAAAGCTTATTTTTTATTGACAGAAATCAAATAATCATACACCATTTGATGTTGGTCATCGGTCAGTTTAGCCTTTGGAGCCATTCTGCTTAACGTGTTGATCCATCCTTTATCGTCATGTTTCGTTGGTTCTGGCAGCTTATGACATTTTGCACAGGAATTTTCAAAAATGGTTTTTCCTTGCGCCAGCTGCTCAGATGAGGTATACTTCGGCCCTGTTACGGCCACACTTTTTGGTCCGCAAGATACCAGAAATGCTGATGCTGCGATACCGGTTAAGATGAGTTTTTTCATACCATATTTTTGTTTGATGATTACTTCTTCACAGAAACAATATAATCATAAACCCATTGGTGCTGTTCATCCGTTAGTTTTGCCTTTGGAGCCATAGAATTCATAATTCCTACCCATTGTACAGGATTGTGTGAGGCAGGATCAGGTAACTTATGACATCTTCCACAAGAATTTTCAAAAATAGTTTTCCCTTGGGCAATCTGCTCCGCAGTAGATGTTGAAGTTCCTGCAGTAGCAGTGGATGTAGCAGCTTTCGGCGTACAGGAAACCAGCAAAATAGCAGTAAACGAAGCCGCAGCGATGAGTTTTTTCATGTTTCTTCTTTTTGAGATATAACAAATGTAATAAATTCCTTAAGCCTTTGATACAGGGCGTTCTAGTTTTAATTTAGAAGAAATAAAAATTGAATTCATGAAAAATCGGTAATCCAGGATGAAGACAATTTTAAATCTTTTGCTTTATCATTGTCTGCGGCTATTGACCATTCCCATTTTAATTATTAATTTTGAATTAATGAAATTTTCTACAGAAGAGCTAATAGACGGAATACAGTCAGGAAACAAACGCCTGATTGCAAAAGCTATTACATTGGTTGAAAGTAAAAAAGCAGAGCATAGGGTGCAGGCAGAAGACCTTCTGAAGAAGATTATGCCTTTTACCGGAAACTCTGTGAGAGTAGGAGTAACGGGTGTTCCCGGCGCTGGAAAATCCACTTTTATAGAAAACTTTGGCCGATTGGTTATTGCACAGGGTAAAAAAGTAGCTGTTCTGGCTATCGATCCCAGTTCAGCAATTAATAAAGGAAGTATCTTAGGTGATAAAACCAGAATGGAAGAATTGGCCAAAGAAGAAAATGCATTCATACGCCCTTCCCCAAGTTCAGGTTTTCTGGGTGGAGTAGCCAACACTACTTTTGAAACCATGATGATCTGCGAAGCTGCAGGATACGATTATATTTTAATTGAAACAGTGGGAGTAGGACAGTCAGAAGTTCTTGTTGCTGATATTACTGACGTCTTTTTATTCCTTAAAATCATTGGAGGCGGGGACGAACTTCAGGGAATAAAACGCGGTATCATGGAAATGGTAGACCTTATTTTCATCAATAAAGTAGATCAGGACAACCTCCAGAAAGCAAAAAACACAAGACTGGAATTAAAAAGAGCCCTGGATTTTATTCCACCTAAAGAAAAAGGCTGGAAAATTCCTGTTTTATTAGGTTCTGCTCTACACAATGAGGGATTACAGGACGTTTATGGTACAATCTTCGAATTTATTGATCTGAAAAAGAAAACCGGACGTTTTGAAGAAATCCGTGTTCTGCAGGCTGAGAAACGTTTCGAATATTGGGTTCAGGAATATATTTTATCCCTGATGAAAAAGAGCAATGCAGTAGAAGAAGCCTATCATATGCATAAAAAAAATGCTTCAGCTATGGTTTCCAATCCAAGTACTGAAGCAAAGTTATTTGTTGAAAAATTTTTATCGAACGAAAACAGGGATTAAGGTTTCTCTTTTTCCTGTTTTACCTCAGTTTTTGAAACATATCCGTCATAGGAAATCGGCTGTCTGTCGTTACTTCTCATAGAAACGAAAGCTTTACCATTTTTAAAAATTTCAATATTCACTTCATCCACATTCCTTACATCATTAGGCTTGAACTTTAAAGTCCATTTTCCTTTTTTATTCTGAGTTTTATTCACTGTGAAATCTTTAGAAGTAAATCTGTAGCTGTTATCGCTTGTATTTCCATAAGTTGGGTTGAATAATCTTCCGAAATACGGTAACACTACTTCCAGCGTATTTTTACTGACATCAATGGTGTAATCTCCGTTCAGGTTGAGTATTCTTGTTGCAGTAGCATTCGGCATTGAATTCATGACATTGATAACATCATAATTCGTAGGATTGGCCCTTTCTGCATGGAATGTGAATTCCTGAGAACCTACTAAGGCATCCACTGTTTTTGAATCTAATGAGCCTTGTGAAGCACAACTCTGAAATAAGAACAGGAATCCAAAAATCATTAGTAAAGAAATATAATTTTTCATAATGAGATAATTATTAAATTTAAACAGCAAAATGTATGCAAATATATTCTTTCTGAAATATTTTGGAATAAAAATTGTTAAGGTTGAATTATTAACACTCAAACTATGAAAGTTACACATCTATTAGGAATGGGAGCTATTGCTCTGTCGGCTGTTGCCTGTACTACAAACCCGATTACCGGAAGATCGTCTTTACAGCTGGCCAACAACTCGGAAATTTTAACAATGTCTTCACAGGAATACAAGACGACATTGTCTAAAGGTAAAGTAATTACCGGTACGGCAGATGCAAAGAGAGTGGTAAATGTAGGAAACAGAATTAAAAGCGCTGCAGAAAGATATTATCAGAGTATAGGAAGATCAGCAGATCTTGCGAGCTACAGCTGGGAATTTAATCTTCTGCAAAGCAGTGAACTGAATGCCTGGTGTATGCCTGGTGGTAAAGTAGCTGTCTATACCGGAATATTGCCGGTTACAAAAGATGATAACGGACTTGCCGTAGTACTGGGACATGAGGTTTCCCACGCACTGGCGGGCCACGGAAACGAAAGAATTTCTCAGGCAATGGTAGCCCAGTACGGAGGTGCTATCCTGGGAGGAACAATCTCAAATTCACAATGGGCCAGTGTTTTCCAGAAGGTATATCCTATCGGTTCACAGGTGGCATTATTGAAATACGGAAGAGGTCAGGAGTCAGAAGCTGATGAAATGGGGCTTTACCTGATGTCTATGGCAGGATATGATCCAAGAGCAGCAATCCCTTTCTGGAACAGAATGGAAGCGGCATCTACAGGAGCAAGACAACCAGAATTCTTATCTACCCACCCGAATCCGGAAACAAGAATTTCAGATATCAATAAGGATCTTCCGAAAGCTTTAGAATATTATAAGGCTGCGGGAGGAAAAATATAATTAGAATTTTAATCTTGAATAAGGCCTTATTAAATTTTTAGTAAATTTGGTAAGGCTTTTTTTATGTAACCACCTAAACACAATATTATGAAGAGTTTATCAATTACCGGACTTATACTTTTGGCTGTTTCTGCATTGCTTTTCTATTTAACGACTGATTTTGCCGTAGAACAAATAAAAATTTCCCACATTATGGGAATAATGGCAGGAGTAGGAATAGGACTTATCATTGGAGGAATGGTAGGATATCTAAGCAAGGGAAGCGCTATAAAAGCGGAACAGAAGAAAAAAGAATTCAAACAGCTGCAGAAAGACAAAGAAGAGCTTGAAAAACAGGCTGCAGACATTGCAAAGCGTCAGGCTGAACTTGAAGAGCAAAATAAAAACCCTCAAATTTAATTTGAGGGTTTTAAGTTGTTATTTCGATATCTATTAGAATTTATATCCTAAACCTACCATAAAAAGGTTAGGTCTGTTATCATATCTGATTTCCGAACCGGAAACTCTGTTGATAAAGTTTCTTTCATCTTTACTGAAAGCGCCTTCATATCTTGCATTTACAATAAGCTTTTTGATTTCAAGCTGTGCCCCAAACTGGTAGCCAACAGTAAAATCATTTTTAGCATTTTCTTTGAAATCATTGTAAGTATTATCCTTGTTTAAGTTAAAACTTCCAACAGGACCTACAAAAACACCTAACATATTCCCCAAAAGGTTGTATCCTAAAAGAACCGGAACATCTATACGGTTACTTTTAACATCAAAAGTAGTGTTCTCTGTAGTAAACTCATTCTTGAAATGAGTATAATAGATCTCCGGCATTACAAACAATGAAGTAGGAAGACCCACTTTTAATGAAAGTCCGACGTTGAAACCTACATTGTTTTTACCTGTTCCATCAATTGCATCATTCACTGTTCCTTTAATATTGGACCATGAAGGTGAGCCGGTAGGAAAAATTAAGTTAGCCTTACCTGCCAGTGAAATCTGTGCAGAAGCCCACATTGAAAATCCTAATAACGCTATACTAAGTGCCTTTTTCATTATCGTCTATTTTTGTATTTGTCGTTTCAATCGTTTTATTATTCTCAAGTAAATATTCTCTCAGCTCTTTAAACAGTTCTGAAGAATAAACGAAATCGATCAGATTTTTATTGCCTGCAGTAATCAGAATGTCTTTATTACCTTCCCATTCTTTGATTCCTAATCGTAGGTATACAATTTTCTCGCCAATCGTCATTACGGAGTTCATATCGTGAGTATTGATGATGGTGGTCGTATTATATTCCTTTGTAATTTCGTAAAGAAGGTCATCAATTATCTTAGAAGTATAAGGATCCAGCCCGGAATTGGGTTCATCACAAAACAGATATTTGGGATTGTTGACGATAGCTCTGGCGATAGCCACCCTTTTCTGCATTCCTCCTGAGATCTCAGAAGGATATTTTCTTTCTGCTTTATCAAGGTGTACTCTTCCTATTACTTCAAAAACTCTTTTCTTTTTCTCTCTGTAGGTAAGATTGGTAAACATATCAAGAGGAAACATGATATTCTCTTCTACAGTTAAGGAATCAAATAATGCACTTCCTTGAAATACGGTTCCGATTTCTGAACGAAGATGCTGTTTTTCTTCTCTGTTCATAGTGTTTACATTCCTGCCGTCAAATAAGATTTCTCCGGAAGAGGGCATATAAACATTTAATAAACTTTTTAAAAAAACGGTTTTTCCGGAGCCACTCTGCCCAATGATTAAGTTTACTTTTCCTTTATCAAATGAAGTTGAAATTCCCTTAAGTACTTCAACATCATCAAAACTTTTCTTAAGATCTTTTACCTCAATCATCAGCTTAATATTAATTGGGTTAAAATTAACTCGGAAATGATAATAAATACCATTGTCCATACTACGGCCTGTGTACTGGCTCTACCTACTTCCAGCGATCCTCCTTTTACATTGTATCCGAAATAAGACGGTACAGTAGCAATGATAAACGCAAAAACGATAGTCTTGGAGAATGCATAGTAAATAAATAAATTAGGCATATACATTTGAATACCAACGATATAATCGTTTTCCGTCCAGTTTCCCGTTAAAATCCCGGCAATATATCCTCCACCAATACCAAATACGATACTGATAGCAATAAGAAGGGGATTAAACAGCATACAGGCGATAATTTTAGGAAATATCAGAAAATTGGGTGAGTTTACTCCCATGATATCCAATGCATCAATCTGTTCGGAAACTCTCATGGTCCCAATACTTGAGGCAATATAAGAACCCACTTTACCCGCCAGAATCAGACTGATAATGGTAGGGGCAAATTCCAGAACCAAAACTGCTTTCGTAGCATATCCCACAAATGAAGGCGGAATAGGAAAAGAAGAAGCATCAAAGTTGTTGAACATCTGAATAGCCACTACCGCTCCAACGAATATGGATGTGAAGATGACAAGTCCGAAAGAATTTACTCCCAAATCATTAATTTCTCTCATGAACAGCTTCCAGAAAACCCTCATTTTCTGAGGTTTCTGCAGGGATTTTCCCAAGAGGATCATGTATTCCCCTACTGCTGTGAAAAACTTTTTTAACATACTGCTAAATTAGACTTTTTTATTTAATTGGACTAGAGTCGAGAAGAAGACTAAAGCCTGGTTTTGTGTTAAAATTATTTCGATATTAATCTGGTCCTGTTCTTTATTTTGCGTTTTTATCTCCACCTATAACCAGAAAAACGGTTTTTAAAGTAATCACCAGATCGAGTACAAAACTCCAGTTTCTTACATAGAAAGCATCGGCCAGAACCCGTTTTTTCATCTCCACTTCCACATCTCCGAAGTCACCGCGTAATCCATTTACCTGTGCTAGTCCTGTGATACCAGGGCTTACCATACTTCTTAAGCTGTATCTTCCGATTTTTGGCTTATAGTAATTATCCACGGAAAGCATATGAGGGCGCGGCCCTACTACAGACATTTCCCCTTTCAGTACATTAATAAACTGTGGAAGCTCATCAAGACTTGTTTTTCTTAAAAATTTACCCACTTTGGTAATCCTTGAATCGTTTACCGATGTAGTTTTGGTTGTGGACTCATCATTTACAACCATTGTTCTGAATTTAATGCAATTGAATACCTCTTCATGAAAACCGTACCTCTTCTGAAGGAAAAAGACAGGACCTTTGGAAGTAGCCTTGATTAAAACCGCAATAATTGGGAATACCCACGAGCAGATAAAAACCAGTATAATAACAGAAAACAAAATATCAAACGTCCTTTTCATCAGAAAATTAGAATAATAATCTAAAGGATATCTTGCCTGGTTAAGAACCGGCTGGGTTTGTATATATCCCAGATCATACAGGAAAAAATCGCTTTGTGTGATACTTGGGATGAGTGAAATATGAATCTTATTATCTTCTGCCAATTTGAAAATCTCATTCTGAATCCATTCATTATAAGAGTTTTCCATTGATAAAAACAGAGTATGGATCCCGTTCTTTTTCCAGAAAGCAACCAGTTCATTACTATTGATATTAGAATTTTCATATTCAAATATTCTGTATCCGTAGTCTTTACGGTCTGTAAAAATATTTTTCAGGATTTCTGTAGAGTGGCTGTCTCCTAAGAACATCACATTCCTGTAATTGGCTCCAAGAGACCGCAAGTACTTGATTGCAAAATAGATCAGTGATTTTACAAGGAAGATGAAAATAAAAAGGTAAAGGGAAAGCCAGTATATATCCGAACTGAAAAATACATTGTTACTTACCTTCCCTATAAGCAGAACGCCAAGTATAAAAAAGAGGAAGTGAATTAAAAGGCGTTCAAGAAACAAGGTATAAGTAAGGTTCCTCGGAATGTTGTATATTTTTGTCCTACCGCTCAGAAGCACCCAGAACAAAAACAACAGAATCAGAGAAAAAATATTCTGATACCATGTTTCTTTATTGTATTTTAAACTTTCGTTTCTGCTTATAAAAAAGAATATGAAGATAGATGCAATAACCGTGAGGTCAAGCAACATAATGATCGATTTCAGGTATCTAGAGTATCGAATTCTCTGCATCTATCGGTATTATAGCGGATAAGCTCAGCTAATTTAAGCTTTTTTACGGGATATTCAGATATTTGTGAGTCTGAACTGAAGCCTGCCATTCCGGATGTTCAAGGATGAAATCTGTGATCTTAGGATACATATCATCTCTTTTGCTCCATTCACTCTGAAGATAAAGCTTACAGTTTTCAGAAACTTTTGCAGCCTGTTCCTGTGCAAATGTAAAGTCATGCTGATTGAAAATAATGACTTTAAGCTCGTGGGCTTTCTGATAAATCTCTTCTTTAGGCAGTCCTGTTTTCTTTGGCGAAAGAGTAATCCAATCCAGCTGTCCGCTCATAGGATAAGCTCCCGAAGTTTCGATATGCACTGTGCATCCCAGCTCTTTCAATCTGGAGGTCAGTATTTCTAAGTTCCACATTAGAGGCTCACCACCTGTCAGAACAATTGTTTTACAATGTTTTGCAGCTGTTTCTGCAATTTCTACTGCATTCATCAGAGGATGGAGTTCCGGATCCCAGCTTTCTTTTACATCACACCAGTGACATCCTACATCACAACCTCCCAGCCTGATAAAATAAGCGGCTTTTCCGGTGTGTGCTCCTTCTCCCTGTAAAGTGTAAAAATGCTCCATTACAGGGAGCATTTTACCTTCTTTTAATAAAATATCTTCTTCTTTATTCATTTTAAAATTAGTCGTTATAGACCGAAGTTTTGTAAGCAATGATGGTATTTTTCATCAGCATCGCTCTTGTCATTGGGCCTACTCCTCCAGGTACCGGAGTAATCCAGCTTGCTTTTTCTGCACAACTGTCAAAATCTACATCACCTGCAAGATAATATCCTTTTGGAGAGTCATTATCTACTCTTGTAATACCCACGTCAACAATTACTGCTCCTTCTTTGATCATATCTCCTTTTAAGAAATGAGGATCTCCCAAAGCGGTAATTACGATGTCTGCTTTTCTTGTATATTCTTCAATGTCTTTCGTATATGAGTGTGTAAGGGTAACGGTAGAGTTTCCGGGGAAATCTTTTCTTCCCATCAGAATACTCATCGGTCTTCCCACAATTTTACTTCTTCCGATAATTACACAGTCTTTCCCTTTGGTTTCAATATTATACCTTTCTAATAATGTAAGAATACCGAAAGGAGTTGCCGGTAAGAAAGTATCCATCTCAAGCGCCATTTTTCCGAAGTTTTCAGGGTGGAAGCCATCCACGTCTTTTCTTGGATCAATTGCGTTGATAATTTTTTCCTGGTCAATCTGATCCGGTAAAGGCAGCTGCACGATAAATCCGTCCACTGCTTTAGATTTATTAAGCTCGTCAATTTTTTCCAATAATTCAGATTCCGAAACTGTACTTGGAAATTTGATTAAGCTGGATTGAAATCCTACTTCCTCACAGTCTTTTACCTTAGAGTTTACATAGGCTTTGCTGGCTCCATTATTTCCTACAAGAATAGCTACCAAATGAGGTGCTCTTCTTTTGCTTGCGAGAATCTTTTCTACTTCAACCTTGATCTCTGCTTTAATTTCCTTGGATACTTTAAGTCCGTCAAGAATTTCTGCCATTTTTACTTTTTTACTTTATAGATTTACTTTTACTTTCTTTTTACTTACTATTTGTTTTCCTTATAGTAACTGATCAATCCGTTGGTTGAGCTGTCATGAGAGCTTACCGCTTCATTGCTCTCAAGCTCAGGAAGGATTTTGTTGGCTAATACTTTTCCTAACTCCACTCCAAACTGGTCAAAGCTGAAAATATTCCAGATCACTCCCTGAACAAAAATTTTGTGTTCATATAAAGCGATCAGCTGACCTAGTGAAAAAGGAGTTAATTCTTTGAATAATATAGAGTTAGTAGGAGTGTTTCCGTGGAAAACTTTGAAATTGATGAGTCTTTCTATTTCTTCATCAGATTTTCCTGAATTTCTAAGCTCTTCTTCCACTTCTTCTTCCAGTTTTCCGAAGGCAAGTGCTTCAGTCTGAGCGAAAAAGTTGGCTAATAATTTATCCTGATGATCCGAAACTTTGTTCGGACTTTTTGCATAGGCAATAAAGTCTGCAGGGATCAATTCTGTTCCCTGGTGAATCAGCTGATAGAAGGCATGCTGGCCATTTGTACCTGGCTCTCCCCAAATAATAGGTCCGGTTTCATATTCCACAAATTCACCATTTCTGTCTACACATTTTCCATTACTTTCCATATCTCCCTGCTGAAGATAAGCTGCAAACCTGTCCAGATATTGAGAGTATGGCAAGATGGCATACGTTGTTGCTGCATAGAAGTTACGGTACCAGATTCCCAGAAGTCCCATTAATACCGGAACGTTTTCAGAGAAACCTGCAGTCTGGAAGTGCTGGTCAGTATCAAAAGCACCTTTAAGAAGCTGTTCGAAGTTGTCATATCCTACAGAAAGGACAATGCTTAATCCGATCGCACTCCAAAGAGAATATCTTCCGCCTACCCAATCCCAGAACTCAAAAATATTTTCCTCTGCGATTCCGAACTTCTTAACTTCTTCAATATTAGTAGATAAAGCCACAAAATGCTTCGCTACATCTTCCTGTTTTCCTGCTTTCAGGAACCAGTCCTTAGCCGAATTCGCATTGGTCATTGTTTCCTGAGTCGTAAAAGTCTTGGAAGCAATGATGAATAAAGTAGTTTCAGGATTTAAATCTTTTACTACTTCTGCAATATGATTTCCGTCCACGTTGGAAACAAAGTGAGCGTTTAATCTTGTTTTAAAATGCTTTAAAGCTGAACAAACCATTACAGGACCCAAATCTGATCCTCCGATTCCGATGTTTACTACATCAGTGATCTCTTTTCCGTTGAAACCTTTATGTTCTCCTGAAATGATTTTTTCAGAAAAAGACTTCATATGATCAAGAACTCTTTTGATCTGTGGCTTGATGTTTTCTCCATCCACAAGAATTTCACGATCTGAAAAATCTCTTAATGCAGTATGTAGCACAGCTCTTCCTTCCGTTTCATTGATTTTATCCCCTGAGAACATTTTGGAAATAGCATCTTTTAACTGACTTTCTTCAGCCAACTGTAATAAAAGATCTTTTGTTCTGGAATCAATTAAATTTTTGGAGTAATCAAAAAGATAGTTGTCCTTTTGCAGAGAAAACTCATTAAAACGGTTCGGATTATATTGGAAAAGAGTTCTAAGATCAAAGTCATTTCCACCGAAGTGTTCGTCAAGAGCTTTCCAGCTGTTAGTTTGTGTTGGATTTATTTTTGATAGCATATTACAGAATTTTTATCGTTCAGAAAATCATGTATCGGATGAAAATAGCTTATAATCCATAATGATTTATTTCTGATTTGCAAATTTACGGAAAAATAAAACCTCAGATAAATTTGAACAGGAGAAATAACATTTTTTTAAAGAACAAAACCTCAGACAAGGGCCGAGGTTGTAGTAAAATCTTTTGTGATAGGTTTTTAGGATGTTATTCTTCCATTTCATTCAGGATCTTTTCCAATTGTTTGGCGCTAGGTCCGTAAAAATATTTTGTCCATAAAATAATACTGGCTACAACAGAAAGAACGCCTATCAATACTAATAAAATAAGGGATATTTGATGTTCATGGCTAATATCCGCCAACGATTCACCTTTTTTCTCCAGAAGATTATATGCCAGTAAACCTAATGTTATTAGAAAATGGGGAAGTAACAAGAATCCAAACGACTGGTATCTTTCCATATTTAATTTGAGTTCGTGGTAGATCTTCCAAAGACTATTTCTTGTGTTTCCGGTATAAAGTTCAGCTTGTTTGTAAAATTGGTAAAATCCGAATAAATAATAACAGGATACTACTACCAATAAAGCATAAGATATATAATAAATGGTATACTGTGAAGGCGGAAATTGGAATAGCATCGGAAAGAAACCAATAAGGATGATGGAAATAACCTGCGCAGGAAATTCTTTTTTCATACTCTTTTGAATCTTTTCTATAGGGTGTTTGCTTTCTTTTAGTTGTTCTATAGTGTCAGGAATATCGACGTCGCTGTCTTCTTTATTCCACTGTTCTTTTAATTGATCAAAATTCATAACCTGATTTTTTTATGATTTGCTGTATTTTTTCTTTTGTTCTGTTGAGCTTTACGCGGGCATTGCCTTCGCTGAGTCCTAAATTATTTCCGATCTCTTTATGTGACATCCCTTCCATGAAATAAAATATGATTGCTTTTTCCAGGGAATTCAATTCCTGAACAGCACTGTAAAAAATTTCCAATTGCCTGTCCTTTGTAGGATTATAATCTTCCTGCTGTACTTCAAAATGAGAGGGAGCATCTGAGTGAGTATTGGATCTCTGTTTTTCCTTTTTTAAATACGTAATTGCAGTATTGATGGCAACCCGATACATCCAGGTAGAAAATTCACTGTTCCCCTTGAAATTCTGATAGGATTTCCAAAGCTGGATAAGAATCTCCTGCTGCAGGTCTTCCCGGTCCTCTACAGAATCTGCATAGATCCGCGAGGCTTTGTATAAAATCCCCTTGTGTTGGTTGACAAGCTTTAAAAAGGCAGTTTCAGTTGGATTACTCACAGTCGGTTCATGGTTTGGTTATAATTATAAACTTGATACAGGTTTTACAATGTAACCTTTTGCTTTCAGAAGGCTGATCAAGCCGTTTTCACCCCAAAGATGTCCGCTTCCTACGGCAAAGAAAGAACTTTGGTTTTTCATCATTTCCGGCATTTTTTCTACCCATTTTTTATTTCTATCAGTAAGTACAAGTTTTTCCTGTCTCTTATTCATGAATTTTGGATTCTTAATCAGCTGATCCAGATCTTTCGGATTTTCATTTTTAAATGCTTCAGTCATTTTCTTTGCTGCAACAGCATATTCGTTGCCTAACTTCAATTGAGAGATTGTTTCTTTCAGGTCGTACGCCTGGCTTATTGCGTAAGTCTGATCATCCACTTTTTCCAGCCCGCTTACGCTTTTCTTATTCTGTAAAGCTGTTTTCAATAATTCTATTTCATACATTTTCACTTCATTCTGAGGGCAGGGGATTGCTTTTGTGGCAACAAGAGAATATAAAGCTGTTGTACTGTGAGTATCAACATTTTTCAGGGTTGTTCCATAGTCAGCCAGTATTTTGTCTAAATTTTCTGCTTCTTCAGGAGTTAGTTGTTCAGAAATCTTTTTATCAGCAGCCATCATTTTTTGAATAGAGGCCATTTCGCTTTGATCGGTATAATTGATTTCCATGACAAAGTTTTCCGACTTATTAAGGGCATTCCAGACTTTAGGTTTTATTTCAAAATCTTTACTGCATAAGATATGAAAAGTTCCGGTAATGTAAGATGGTTTAGTGAGACCGTTCCCTGAGACCTCCCAAAGCAGGCTGTTGTCTTTTCCGATGTCTGTATTCTGTGCTTTTGCAGTCATCGAGTTCATGGATAATAATGCTGCGAAGCCAAGTTTTATTAAATTTTTCATAGTATTATTTTTTTTGATTTTCTGTTCTTTTAAACAGTAGGTAAAGCGGGCATTACAATCGTTACAGTTTTTTTTCAAAAAAAATAAAAACCTCCCAATAATGAGAGGCTGTAAAATCTAAAATTATGATGATAACCAGTTGGTTAGGAGTTTTTTTATTCTTGGATTTTTGGCTGTTCAGGCTTTGAAATTTTTCTTTTTCTTAAAAAATAGATGATTGCTGCAGCAATTAATAAAAGAGGCCATACATTGATAAGAGCCACTATGATTTTCTGAATCAGATAGAATCCGTACACAAAACCATCTTTAACATCATAGATGAAATTGTACTTATACTTATTGTCAATGCTTGTGGTGTTGGTAACAGCAATTTCAGCAATACGCAATTGAGGTTCTTTGATATAAATGTCGATAGTGCTATATTTCAAATCATCTGTCATGTTCATACTCGCCAGCTTTTGAAGATTCCCTTCAGACATATTACCATCATCCAGCGTTACTTTATCTTTATTTGTTTTCAGCTTGCTGATATTGTCGGAAGTCTTTTGATTTCTTTTTCCCTCCAGTTCAGAATATTTAATATTGGCCGTCACGTCTTCCGCGTTGATGGATCTTGAATTCAAAAACAATTTGTTGGTATTGATTGCGGTCAACAACTCTCCAAGCTTTTCTGTAGGAATGCGTACCTGCATTCTGTTTTCCGACTGATATTTTTTGACCAGCATAGCTTCTTCATTGGATGTGTTATAGGTATTTTCAGAAACCACATTACTTTGAAGATTACTATTGGTGACAAATCCTCCAAGCTCCTGTACTGATTTTTCAATAGCGATGGTTGCATTATATACATCTTTAACTTCCATGCTGACATCTGCTGTCTTGATAAACTGTTTGTCTTTTACCTTCATATCGGCAACAGATGAAATGCTGTCTGAAACAATTGCAGAGGCTGAATCTGTAGTAGCATAAGCTTCAAGATCTGTAGAAGATACTTCTCCCTTTTTACATGAATAAATTCCTAATAAAAGAACAGCGGATAGAGATAATTTAATGTAAGTCGTTTTCATAGCGTTGATTTTTATTGTTTTCCTTGAGTCAAAGTTCAGTCAGGATTTTTTGTAACGCTTGAAAATCAAAAGTAAAAAGATTGTAAAGGGATTATTCGGTTTTAATTAGCTGAAATTGAGTTTTTTGTAAAACAGGTGCAAACCTGTGGCTTTGCTTTCGGAGCAATTTTTGCTTATCTTTTACAAACCAAAACTACAATCTATCACTATGTCAAATACCTTTTCCAAAATCAGAAACGCAATAGGACTATTCACATCCATAGATTTTGATCAGCTGAGTGCCATTTCTCAAAAAGTAGATCTGCCAAAACTGATGCATAATTTTTCAAAACTGGATGATAAACAGCTTTCCGGGCTTATGAAAATGCTTGATCCGGAAAAGAAAAAGAAAGAACTTCCTCCTATTGACGGAGATTTTTATGATATCTACCATACCCTTACTCCTGAACAGCGCGAAATTCAGCTGAAAGTAAGAGCTTTCATGGAAAAAGAAGTAAAACCCCTGGTGAATCATTACTGGCTCAGAGACGAATTTCCTTTTGAACTCATCCCGAAATTCCAGAAGCTTGATATCTGCGGGGTTACCTATGAAGGATATGGCTGTCCGGGGATGCCTTTCCTGATGGAAGGTGTCATAGCAATGGAAATGGCAAGAGTGGATGCTTCTATTGCTACATTTTTCGGAGTGCAGTCAGGATTGGCAATGGGCTCTATTTATATCTGCGGATCTGAAGAGCAGAAGCAAAAATGGCTTCCACAGATGCAGAAATTTGAAAAAATAGGAGCTTTCGGACTTACAGAGCCGGAAGTAGGTTCCGGAGCAGCAGGCGGACTTACCGTAACCTGTAAAAAAACACCTGAAGGCTGGGTTCTGAATGGTCAGAAAAAATGGATTGGTAACGCCACCTTTGCTGATATAATCATTATCTGGGCAAGAGATCTGGACAGCGGAGAAGTGAAAGGATTTATTGTAGAAAAAGATAATCCGGGATACTCCGTAGAAAAGATCAAAGGGAAAATGGCTTTAAGAATTGTTCAGAATGGATTGATTACGTTAAAAGATTGTCTTGTAACTGAAGAAAACCGTTTGCAGAATGCCAACTCATTTAAAGATACAGGAAAAGTACTGAGAATGACCAGGGCAGGAGTGGCATGGATGGCCACAGGCTGCGCACGCGGAGCTTATGAAAGTGCTTTAGATTATACCCGAAAAAGAGAACAGTTCGGAAGACCTATTGCCTCATTTCAAATGATTCAGGGACACTTGGTGGAAATGCTGTCCAATCTTACTGCTATGCAAACTATGGTATTCCGGTTGTCTGAAATGCAGGATGAGGGAATTTTAAAAGATGAGCACGCATCTTTAGCTAAAGTTTTCTGTACACTCAGAACAAGAGATATTGTTTCCAGAGCAAGAGAGGTGATGGGAGGCAACGGAATTCTACTGGAGTACGACGTAGCCAGATTTGTTGCCGATGCAGAAGCTATTTATTCCTATGAAGGAACAAAAGAAATCAATTCATTGATTGTAGGACGCTCCATTACAGGCTTTAGTGCTTTTGTATAGGAACAGGTAGCAGAAACAGATAATAGGCTGTAGGCAATGCAACCTGCCACCTATTATCTGCCACCTTATGAAACTAAATGTTTATATTTTTCCTTGTTGTCAAGAATCATCCATAAATTGATCAGGAACATTACCCCGGCAATACCCATTCCCATTGGAGATTTATCCATAGTGAAAACATGAGTGACAATTCCAACCATAACAGGTAGAATAACAATAGCTCCCAATGCCCTTGTCTTTGGGAAAATGAATAATAATCCGCCAATGACTTCAACGATGCCCACTAATGGCATCAGCCAGCTGATTTCTCCAAAAGCAGCGAAAAGTTTCATTTGTTCCGGAGTAGGTTTCTCCATAGGCATATAATTGAAAAACTTGTTTAATCCGGCATTAACAAACATAAGACCGAATAGTAAGCATAAAATGAATTTTATTATTTTCATGATTGATGATTTGATATCAAATGTAAAATAAAAATGGGATATTTTATGATTAATTTAACGCAAAATATCAAATCAATTGTTAATGTGCGTTAATTGGTGTTTTTGTATAATTTTATTTTATATCTTCGAGGGACAAACAAAAACTAATAGATCATGCTAAAAAATCTTAAAAAATTAAACCGCACGGATTTAAGAGAAATCCAAGGAGGAGGAGGTGTTGGAAAATGTGATATAGGCCCAATAGGCTGTCCATGTAAAATTCCACCGGGTGATCCTTGTTTAGGAGGTCCTGGAGGTGAACCCGGAGGCCCTACTTATGGATACTGTCCGGATGTTCAGTCTTATATTCTATGTACAGACACTTGTCCAAATGGGACGAGCCCATTGTGTCCTCTTTCATAACAAAAATAAAAAAGACTGTCTTGAAAAAGGCAGTCTTTTTTATTCTATTTCAAAGCTAGAGATATATTAATTATTACTCATATCCTAATCCATCTCTTTCAAAGTAATATTCTTGGAAATCTTATAGCTTTTCTTTTTCTTATGAGGTCTCGGTTCTTCTCCCAGCAATCTTCCCCAAGGTTTGAGATCATCCACTCTTTCACAGATAATTTTTATAATCGCAATGGCCGGGATACACAGGAACATTCCTGCAATTCCCCAAAGATGTTCTCCCAACAGAATACCAATAAAGGAAAATAAAGCATTAATTTTTACTTTGGAGCCCACAACAAATGGCAGGACAATATTTCCATCTACAGCATGAATGGCAATATATCCCAAAGCAACATAAATACATGTTGAAGGGGTAGAAGTTGCAAAAGCTATAAAACAGGAAATTAAAAGGGAAATAAAAATTCCCAGATACGGAATAACGTTTAATAACCCGGTAAGAACTCCCAAAAGAATAGCATATTTCACTCCCAGAATTGTAAGAAGAATGGAGGTAAGAATGGATACAATAATCACCTGAAGAAAAAGTCCGAAGATGTATTTCTTGGTCATGATACGAATCTCATTTACCGCTTCCTGTACGCTTGATTTATGTCTTTCGTTGAAGACGGTAACAATAAAATTATTTAAAAGCCTTCTGTAATTTAAAATAAAGATAAAAAATAGGGTGAAAAATATAATAAAGCCAAATCCCGTGGAGAAAATTCCAAAAGTAAATCCTAAAATAGCGCCTGAAGAAGACAGAAGTTTACTCAATCCCTGATTGATATAATCTACCTGTTCATCTACTTTCACATTGAATGTTTTGGAAACCCAGTGCTGCAGGCCCTTGAAAACAGTTGTAAACTGCTCACTGAGATGAGGAAGATCCTTACTGAAGTCTGATAGCTGATTGGTGAAAAAGTAAATAATTCCGCCTAAAATGATCAACATAATGAACACCGAAGTCATTGTGGACATTGATCTTGGGAATCTTAACTTTCTTTCCATAAAAGTAGCCGCCGGCAAAAACAGCATATCCATAAGGAATGCAAGAAAGAACGGAGCCAAAATACTCTGTCCTAATGCCAGAAGATAGCCAAGACCGATGATAGAAATTACCACAAGTGTAAGCTTGACAAGGAAAGGAAGTCTAAGAAAATTCATAATCTAAAAATCTGCAGTGTGGAATAAAAATAAGAAAACCCCTCTGAATTGAAAAGCTTTTTATTCAATCCTTCAGAATTTTATTCTATTGTATCAAATTTTATTCCATGCAGCCAGGAGAAGAATGTATTTGTTTACAAAACAGAAACACGCCCTGATGCTCAGAACGTGTTTCCTTATTGAGAAGTTAATATGTTATAAATTGTTTTATTCTTCAATGGCGATGTCAATGACTTCTTCCATTCTGTTGACGTAATGTACTTTCAGGTTTTTTAAATAATCTTTTTTGATCTCTTCCACATCTTTTCTGTTGGCTTCACAAAGAATTACATCCTTAATTCCCGCTCTTGTAGCCGCAAGAAGTTTTTCTTTGATTCCCCCTACAGGAAGTACTTTTCCTCTTAGAGTAATTTCTCCTGTCATAGCAAGATGGGGTTTTACTTTCTTGTTTTTAAAAGAAGAAACCATTGAAGTCAGCATGGCAATACCTGCGGATGGTCCGTCCTTAGGGGTTGCTCCTTCCGGAACGTGTACGTGAATGTTTTTCTTGTCCATTTCCTCCTGAGGAATTCCCAGTTCGTCATGCTTAGCTTTAATATATTCAAGTGCAATAGTAGCAGATTCTTTCATTACTGTCCCAAGGTTTCCGGTCATCGTTAATGCCCCCTTTCCATTGCTTAAAATACTTTCAATATAAAGAATGTCTCCGCCTACGCTTGTCCAGGCAAGACCTGTTACCACTCCGGGTACTCCTGTAATTTCTGATAAGCTTTTCGGTCTTGGGACTCCAAGGATTTCATCTACTTTTTCAAGCGAAATTTTTGGATCATATTCTTTTACCAAAGCTGTCTGAAGCGCTACCCATCTTCCAACGGCAGCAATTCTTTTTTCCAAGGTTCTTACACCGCTTTCCGAAGTGTGGGCTTCTATAATATGCTTAAGCTCTGCATTTCCAAGTTTGAATGATTTTGCATCCAGACCATTTTCCTCCTGCTGCTTCCTGATTAAGTGTCTTTTTGCAATCTCAATCTTTTCCTCCAAAGTATAACCGGCAATCTGAATGATCTCTGTTCTGTCTAAAAGAGGAGTCTGTATTGTTGAAAGAGAATTGGCTGTAGCAATAAACATCACTTTTGACAGGTCATACCCCATCTCAAGGAAATTGTCATAGAAAGATTTATTTTGTTCAGGATCAAGAACTTCTAGTAATGCTGAACTTGGATCCCCATGAAGACCCTGCGCGATTTTATCAATCTCATCAAGGACGATTACCGGGTTTGAGGTACCGGATTTTTTGATCGACTGCAAAATTCTTCCTGCCATAGCACCGATATACGTTTTTCTATGTCCGCGGATCTCACTCTCGTCATGCAGGCCACCTAATGACAGTCTCACATATTTTCTTCCCAAAGCATCTGCAATAGACTTTCCTAAAGAAGTTTTACCAACTCCCGGAGGGCCTACCAGCAATAGAATAGGAGACTTCATGTTGTTTTTTAATTTTAAAACAGCCATGTGTTCCAAAATTCTCTTCTTGATATCTTCCAGTCCAAAGTGAGCCTTGTCAAGCACTTTTTCTGCTTTTGCAATATCAAAAATATCTTTTGTATACGTTTCCCACGGAAGATCTGTAAAGAAATCAAGATAATTTCTCTGTACATTATAGTCCGGAGAATTAGGATTCTGGCGTTGAAGTCTGCCGATTTCCTTCTGGAAATGCTCCTCTACTTCCTTGCTCCATTTTTTGGTTTTAGCCTTGGCAAGAAGATCTTCAACATCACTTTCAGGCCCTCCGCCCAATTCTTCCTGAATGGTTCTGATCTGCTGATTCAGGAAATATTCCCTCTGCTGCTTGTCAAGATCCTTTGAGGTTTTCTGATGAATCTGGTTTCTTAATTCCAGTTTTCTGAAATCTTCATGCATCATTTCGTAGCACTGATTAGCTCTTATCATCAGATTTTTCTCTTCAAGAAGCTTTTGTTTTGCTATTGAAGAAAAATTAGCATTGGTGCATATGAAATTAAGAAGATCATCATTGTTATTGATGTTTTTGATCGCAAAATTGGCTGCATTAGGAATATTCGGGTCAAGTTCAATGATCTTTAAAGCAAGATCTTTGATGTTCTCAAGCAATGCTTCATATTCCTCCTGGTTTTTGGGACGTGTATCTTTTAATTTTGATATTTCTGCCCTGAAATACGGCTGGTTTTCAATGATCTTTTTAATCTTGAATCTATGGAAGCCTTTCGTGATTGCTGTAATATTTCCTTCCGGAAGCTTAATGATCTTAATGATCTTTGCCAATGTACCAGTGGCATATATATCTTTTTCGGCAGGCTGCTCCATATCCGAATTTTTCTGGCTTACAATTCCAATGAAATCTCCGTTCTTCTGTGCTTCCTCAAGAAGCTGTATAGAGGTTTTTCTCCCGGCAGTAATAGGAATTACCACATTGGGGAACATTACCATATTTCTTACGGGAAGTATAGGGAATATTTTCTGTTCGGAATTTTTATCAGTCTCAGCGAAGTCGGAAAGATTGATTTCTTCAGCTACGATATCAAATCCGTCACTGATCATTTCTTCTAAACTAATATCTTCAAATTCTGTCATAGTCAATCGAATGACAAATTGTCATTTTCGTTTTTTATCGTTAAAGGGATTTTTTATAATATGCTCTGAAAACGTGTGGCATATTATAATATTCTAAAAATGCACAATACTTATGCCATTTGTTTTTTACTTAAAAATACGGTCAAAATTTCCTTTTTTAGATAATCTTTGCATTAAAAATCAAAATAAAGCAGTTCTGTTTCTGTAATTTCTTAAAAATGTGTATTTTCGCAAACTGATAAAAAACTATAATTTATAAAATGGCAATTTTAGGACAGATTAGGAGTAAGCCTTGGCTTTTAATGGGAGTAATAGCCCTAGCGCTTTTGGCGTTCTTGGTGAACCCCGATAGTATCGACAAGGTTTTTGGTAAGAATCCTGACGTTTTAGGAAAAGTAAATGGTGAGAAAATCACCCGCGAAGAGTTCAATGATCAGCTTTTCGTGTTGCAGCAGCAGGCTGATCAACAAGGTCGTCCGAAAAGCGGTCTTGAAGAGCAGGCTTGGCAGTTACTTGTACAATCTAAACTTATCAAACAACAGTTTGAGAAACTAGGTTTTGAAATGAATGATGATTATTTCTGGAATCAGATCCAGTATGATCAGATGTTTGCTCAGAATCAGCAGTTCTTTGATGAGAAAGGTAATTTTAAAACTCAAGAGCTTAAAAAAGAAATTGAAACATTAAAAAACACCAATCCTGAAGGATATAATCAATGGTTGAAAACTAAAAAGACGATTGAGTACAGACTAATGGCAAGACAGGTGTTTACCAATATTTCAGCAGGTGTCACTACCGGTAAGAAAGAAGCAGAAGAATTGATGAAGCAGAGAGATCAGCTTGCAGATATCGACTTTGTGAAAGTAGATTATGCAGCGTATCTTCAGAAAACAAAGGTCAATGTTACAACACAGGATCTGGCAGACTACATCAAGCAGCACCCTGTAATGTTTAAAGCTGAACCAAGCAGAAATATCGGTGTCGTATATTTTCCATCAAAACCTAGTGCAGCAGATGATGCAGCAACTTTGAAAGAAATTACAAAATTATATTCAGGAGGTACAGATGCAAGCGGAGGTACTGAAAACTTCCAGAATACGAAAAACGATTCTATGTTTGTAATGGCAAATTCTGATGCGCCATTCAATCCTCAGTATATGAATCCTGCTCAATTGCCTCCAACGATCAAAGATCAGATCACAGCAGCAGCAGTTGGTCAGACTTTTGGTCCTTATAAAGAGCAAGATGTTTATGTAGTTTCTAAACTTGTAGGCAAAAGAGCTTCAGATTCTACTTTATCAAGACATATCCTTATTGCATTCAAAGGAAGTCCTGCAGGTGAAGGGGTAACAAGATCTAAAGAGCAGGCTAAGAAATTAGCAGACTCTATCGGTGCTATCGTAAAAGCAGCTCCTGCTAAATTTACAGAATTCCTTAAGCTTTCCAGCGATCCGAATTCTGCAGCACAGGGAGGTAGCTTAGGATGGACAACTCCGGAAACGCCTTTCGTACCTGAATTCCTTGCTTACCTTGCAAGCAATCCTAAAGGAGCTACTGGTGTAGTAGAAACACAGTTTGGTTACCATATCATCAACATTGAAGATAAAAAATCAGGATCAATGGGGTATAAAGTTGCCAACCTTGTGAAAGCAATTAAACCTTCAGATGCTACTGAAGCTGAATCAGATAAAAAATCAAGAAAATTCATTCAGCAGGTTCAAGGGAAATCTTTCAACGATTTCGTGAATATCGCTAAAAAAGGAAATTACCAGTTCTCAAATCCAAAAGCGGCAAAAAGGTTTGAAGGTCAGATTCAGGGCTTAGGAACTGAAAAAGACTCAGAAATTCTTACTTGGGCTTTTGATAAGAAAAGAGAGAAAGGAGATACTGAATTATTTACTGTAGATGGAACAGGTGATAAAATTGTAGTTTATCTGAACGGAAAACAGGATGCAGGTCTTGCTGATCCGGAATCTGTAAGAGATCAGATCGAAGTTATCGTTAAAAATAAATTGGCTGCAAAACAAATTTCTGATAAGATTACAGCAGCAAAAGCCTCTAGCTTAGATCAGATTGCTAAATTATTCGCAGCTCCAAAACAATCTGCTCAGGTAAATCTATTGAATCCTTCAGTAGCTGGCGCTATGGAGCCTAAAGTTGCCGGTGCAGCATTCGGTATTGCAAAAGGTAAGCTTTCTAACCCGGTTGAAGGAGGAACAGGAGTTTATGTTTTGATCAAAAAATCAGAAACTATAAACAAACAACCTGGAGATCTTAAGCAGTTTACAGAATCTCTTACTCAGAGAAGTTCTGGAATGTTCGGGCAGGCTTGGATGAAAAGTCTTCAGGATAATGCAGATATTGAAGATTTTAGAATTGAAATCTGGGGTAAACTTGGAAATCAGCAACAATAAGAAATTCATTTCAATGATATAAAAAGCGACAAATTTTTTTGTCGCTTTTTTTTGTATTTAACGCAGAACAATATTGGAAAAGATTTATTTAAAATGTGTTATATTTGCTTATTAGAAAAAAATTAGCAAGTGAAGTTCAGTAAAGAATTAAAAGCTGGTGTGATCACACTTCTGGCTATTGTAGGCTTTGTGGTGTTGTTTCAGTTTATGAAAGGGAAAAGCCTTTTTACTACCGACAATATATTTTACGCAAAATATGACAATGTAGAAGGTCTGGCGCAGTCTGCGGCGGTTTCTATCAACGGATTGAAAGTAGGGCAGGTGGATAAAATTATTCCTCTGACCTCAAAAGACGGTAAAATTAATTTTGTTGTAAAAATTACAGTAGATAACAAATTTGAGTTTTCAAAAAATTCATCATTAGAAATTTTTGAGCCAGGATTAATGTCCGGCAAAGAGATGAGAGTAAACCTTATGTATGGTGGCCCGACTGCAAAAGACGGCGATACCCTGAAAGGTGCTTTCAAACTGGGAACACTGGGAAGTCTTTCTTCTCAGGTAGGTCCGGTAAAAGATCAGCTGCAGGTTGTTCTGCATAGAGTCGACTCTTTAATGGCTAATGCCAATCTGCTTGTTGATGCACAAAACAGAGCTGAGATAAAAGCTTTATTATCCAACCTTAACAAAACCGTAGGAGCATTACAGACTACAGCAGGAAGTGTAAACAACCTCGTAGGACACAATGACCCTAAACTGCAGAAAGTATTGGACGATGCAAGCCTTACGATGCAGAGTGGAAAAGTGACGCTGGATAAATACGGAACTCTGGCTCAGAGCATTGATACTAAACAGTTGAATGCAACGATCGCCAATCTGGATGCTACAGTGGGTAAATTGAATCAGGTGATTGGTGGAATAGACAAAGGAGAAGGAAGTTTAGGTAAACTGATGAAGGATGATCAGCTTTACAATAATCTGAACTCTGCATCTTCCAACCTGAATACATTAATCGAAGATATGAAAGCGAACCCGAAGAGATATATAAATTTCTCGGTTTTCGGTAAAAATAATAAAGACTAATACACCTTATGCAGTACATCGATAACATTATTTTCCTGATTTTATTAGTGGCCGGATTTGGGTTGTTTGCCAAAAGCCTGCTGAAGATTTATAGAAATATCAGGTTGGGTCATGAAATCAATAGAAACGACAGAAAAGGAGAACGTTGGGGAACTATGGCTCGTGTGGCAATGGGACAGAGTAAAATGACAGCACGTCCTGTTGCAGGAGTTTTACACCTTTTTGTATATGTAGGTTTTGTGATTATTAATATTGAATTAATAGAAATCGTTGTTGATGGAATATTTGGAACACATCGTTTCTTATCAAGCATTTTAGGACATACATTTTATAACTTCTTTACCGCAACGCTGGAGGTTTTAGCTCTTTTGGTGGTAATTGGAGTTGTCATTTTCTTTATCCGTAGAAACTTTTACGGAGTGAAAAGATTGACGATGAAAGAACTTTTCGGATGGCCGAAAAATGATGCAAACTGGATTTTGATCATTGAATTTGCCTTAATGATGGCATTCTTTATGATGAATGCTTCAGATTTTATTTTACAGGCTAGAGGTGTTTTTCCAGAACATGGAAGCTTCCCGATTAGTGAAATGACATTTGTTCCGTTTTTGGAAATCTTCAGTTTTGATAGCGGATTTTTGATGTTCACAGAAAAAGGTGCCTGGTGGTTTCACTTTGTAGGAATTCTTTTCTTCATGAACTATCTTTATTACTCAAAACATCTGCATATTATCCTTGCATTTCCAAGTACATGGTATGCAAATCTTGATAAAAAAGGAAAATTCAATAATCTTGAGTCTGTAACAAAGGAGATCAAATTAATGATGGATCCCAATGCAGACCCTTATGCTGCACCAGCTGAAGGAACGGAAGCTGATGTACCTTCTAAATTCGGTGCTGAAGATATCTTTGACCTGAACCAGGTACAGCTGCTTAATGCTTATTCATGTACAGAATGCGGACGTTGTACTTCCGTTTGTCCCGCTAATATTACCGGTAAAAAGCTTTCTCCGAGACTGATCCTGATGAAGACAAGAGACAGGCTTGAAGAAGTTGGAAGAAATATTGATGCCAACGGAAAATTCGTTGATGACGGTAAAAAACTGCTGAACGACTATATCACAAAAGAAGAGCTTTGGGCTTGTACAACATGTAATGCATGTACAGATGCTTGTCCGGTATTGCTTGATCCACTTTCCATTATTTTTGAAATGAGAAGATTCCTGGTAATGGAACAGTCTGCTGCTCCACAGGAACTGAATCTGATGATGACCAATGTGGAAAACAATGCAGCCCCATGGCAGTACAATCAGGCTGACCGTCTGAACTGGGCATCCGAAAACTAGATAATTAATCAATTTGTAAATTTGAAATTGATACAATTCCACATCATTTCAAATTTACAAATTCTCACATTTTCAAATTGAAAAAGAAATGGATTTCAATATAAAAACAATGGCAGAATATGCTGCCGAAGGAAAGGCCCCGGAAGTTTTATTTTGGGTTGGATGTGCGGGAAGCTTTGATGACCGTGCTAAAAAAATCACAAAAGCATTTTGCAAGATATTAAATAAGATAGGGGTAGAATTTGCAGTTTTGGGACAGGAAGAAAGCTGTACCGGAGATCCAGCAAAAAGAGCAGGAAACGAATTCGTTTTCCAGATGATGGCTCTTACCAATATCGAAGTATTGAATGCTTATGAAGTAAAGAAAATCGTAACGGCTTGCCCACACTGTTTCAATACTTTGAAAAATGAATATCCAAGTTTAGGCGGACACTTTGACGTAGTACACCATACTCAGTTCCTTAAAACCTTAATGGAAGAAGGAAGACTGAAGATTGAAGGAGGTGCATTCAAAGGGAAAAAAATAACTTTCCATGATCCATGTTATCTGGGACGCGCCAATGACGAATATGAAGCCCCAAGAATGCTTCTTGAAAAGCTGGACGCAGAGCTTGTAGAAATGAAGCGTTGCAAAACCAACGGACTTTGCTGTGGAGCAGGAGGTGCACAGATGTTTAAAGAACCTGAAAAAGGAAATAAAGACATCAATATCGAAAGAACAGAAGAAGCTTTATCTTTTGAACCAAAGGTAATTGCTACAGGATGCCCTTTCTGTAATACCATGATGACGGATGGTGTAAAACACTTTAACAAAAATACCGAAGTTGCCGTAAAAGATATCGTTGAACTTCTTGCTGAAGCAGAAGATTTATAATTGTAATCTTATACAGGTTTATGAAGGTAGAATGGAGGCTCTCTTTTTTGTTTATTATTTCGATACTGGCTGCTCTTACATTTTGGAATTATCAAAACAGAGTATATGATTGGGATATGCCGAGTTATTTAGGATGATCGCAGTAGTATTTTGGCGTTCTAAAGATGCGTGGGTAAGAATGATTTCAGTACTTTTCCTGGTAAATGTGTACATCAAATTCTTTTTCTTTCCGCAGTCGGCAGCATTAAGGTTTTTCTTCCCGTTTATTTTCCCGCTTTTCATTATGATGCTCTATGTGCTGAGTAAAAAATACAATGATCTCAGACTCGAGAAAATTACGTAATTTTGTCTTTAAAATGATAAGGATTTGAAATCACGGTTACAGTAATATGCTGTTCAATAATCAGAATTGAACGTGATGACACAATTTCTTGAAAAATAAATACTTACATTATGAAAATCGAAGAATCTAATATTGTAGAAACCAACGACTACAGAGTCATTATATATCCGGCTTCAAGACCTTTTGAAACGAAAGAAGCAAAAGCGATTACTGAAAAACTTTTTGATTTCCTTGCTACTTGGGCTGCTCATGGAAAACCACTTTCTTCTTCATTTAAAATTGAAAAGAATCAGTTTATTGTGGTGTGTGTAGATGAAGAAAAAGAAATGGCTTCAGGATGCAGCATTGATGCTTTAGGAAAGGTAATGAGAGAAATTGATGAACAATATCAATTGGGGCTTTTCGACAGAATGAAAGCCAGTTTTGTAGAAAATGGTGAAGTGAAGACTTTAAAGCTGATTGATTTTAAAACGAAGTTGAGAAACGGAGAGCTTTCAGACGATATTCAGGTTTTTGACTTCTCAAAGAATACCTATCTTGATTTTTTGAGCCACTTCCTTCTTCCTTTGGAGAAAAGCTGGGCGGCTTCTGTAAAATAAACGCTATTTAAGCTAATATGCTGAATAATCATAAAGTGGGAACCTGTTTCTCACTTTTTTGTTTTAATGTATATTTGTATAGATTCGAGTAAGACTAATGCCTAAAGTACTTTTTTTAACGACATCCCACAGCTATAATGATGACCGTATTTTTTATCATCAGGCGAAAGCTCTTAGAGATAACGGGTATGAAGTAAAAATATGCAGTTTATATGCAGCGTATGAGGGAGTTATTGACGGAATTGAAATAGAGTCCTATGCTGTTCTTGAAGAAAGTACGGAAAAGAAAATGGAAACATTCCGTAAGGTTTGTGAAAATTTTAAACCCCAGATTATTATTTGTTCCGAACCTCTTGCTGTAGTGGCTTCAAAGAAATTTGTAAAAGAACATGATGCAAGCTGTATCTATGACGTTACAGAGTGGTATCCTTCTATGTCAATGCTTCAGAAATACCCTTTTCCAGCTAATATTATCCAGGCCGTTAAGTTTTCTCTTATTCAGTGGTATGCAGGGTTTTTAAGCACCCACTTTATTTTTGGAGAAACCACCAAAAAGTTTCCTTTAGCATATTTTTTTTGCTTTAAAAAGCAGATGATACTTCCCTATTACCCAGATCCTGTTTACATTCATGAAAACATAAAAAAACTTGAACCGGGTACCATTACCTTATGTTATACAGGTCAGATTTCGAAAGATAAGGGCATTGGAAATTTTTTCAATGCCCTGGATAGGCTTCGGCAAAAAGTACCGGCACTTCACATTAAGATTTTGATTATTGGATCAACCGTACAGGATAGTGATGAACTTTATTTTTCAGCATTACTGAAGAAATATTCTTTTAATACTATTGAGCTCAGAAAACCTACGACTTTTGAACAGTTTACAGAAGCATTTGCAGAGGCAGATATATGTTTTGATCTTCGGGAAATCAATTTTGAAAACAATCACTCATTGCCGATAAAATTGTTTTACTTTATGGGAGCGGGAAAGCCTGTGATCTATTCAAACTTGAAGGGAATCCGAAAACATATAGGTACACTTTCATTTGGCAGCCTGGTAGATCCACAGAGTGCTGATGCCATTTTGGAAGTTATCCTCAACTATATAAGAAACCCGGAGCTGTATTATGTACATGCTCTTAAGGCTAGGAAAGAATTTGAAGAAAAATATAATTGGAGCATGATAAAACAGTCTTTTGTTGATTTTGTGAAAAGATCTATTGATAAATAATTGCTATGCAGCTTACTATTATTAAAACTTTTGTCTCACGTTTTCTTATTCTGATCCTGAGTTTCGGCCTGGTGATCTATTCTACGAATATGTGGGGAAGTGAAGGGAAAGGAACCATATCTATTGTGGTTGCCAATGCTGCAGCAGTAAGTTTTTTCAGCAGTATCTTTTCAGGGAGCAGTGCGTCCTATTTTGCTTCAAGGTTTAAAATAGAAAAGGTTTTATTATTTGCTTATCTGTGGTCTCTTCTAACAGGGCTTTTAATTCCTTTTTTATTCAGCCTGGCTTCTATTCAGAGTGAATATCTTTTGTATCTTATTGGAATCTCTGTCTTTTCTTCACTGTTATCCACTAATATTAGTTTGTTTATTGGAACACAGGATATTAGGAAGTTTAATGTTTATACTGTTTTACAGCAACTTGTCCATATTATCTTTATCGGAATATTGGTGTACCTGTTTGGTAAAAAGGATGTTTCAGTATACTTTCTTGCACAGATCGGTTGTCTTGTAGTCCTTTTTCTGACCAGTTTTTTTCAGATCATCAAAAAATGCAATATTTCTGAAATATCATTCAGTAAAGAGGTTGCCAGGAATATGTTTGAATACGGCTGGAAAACCCAGCTGAGTGCTTTTGTTCAATTTCTGAACTACAGACTTTCCTTTTATTTCCTGGAATATTTTGAAGGTATTGCCAGTGTAGGAATCTTCTCCATTGGAGTTACTTTTTCTGAAGCTATATGGACAATTACCAGAAGTATTGCTGTGGTTTTATATTCAGATGTGGTTAATAGCAAAAGCAGGGAAGAATCGGTAGAGAAAACGAAGGACTCATTAAAACTGACGTTTATTCTGATGATAGGTTTTGTACTGGGAATCATTATCATCCCGTCACAGGTTTATGAAATTATTTTTGGAAAAGAATTCACCCATACCAAAGAAATCATGCTGCTCTTATCTCCGGGTATTTTTGCCATTGCCGTAAGTGATATGGTGGGGCATTACTTCTCAGGAATGAGGGAGCTAAAGATTCTCAATGTTAAATCAATAGTGGGATTGGCTGTTACGGTGATATTTTCTTTTATTGCCATACCCAGATGGGGAATTTGGGGAGCCTGTCTTGCAACTACATCATCATATCTGGTTTCAGCATTCCTGATGTTCCGGAAATTTTATAGCTCCACTACATTCAGTTTGAAAGATTATATGGTATCAAAAGAGGAAATTCAGCTTTTAAAAGAAAAATTTTTGAAGAAATAATTTATCCTGTTCAGGTACAGAAAACAAAGTCATTTTCCTATTTTTACAATTCTATTAAGTCATATTATGTGCGGAATCAGCGGTTATTATTCATTTCATAAAAGTATTTCCTCTACAAATATTCTGGAAATGAATCAGGCGATCAAACATCGCGGACCGGATGATGAAGGATTCTGGCTGTATGATCATGACCAGGGGATTTCTTTTTCAGGAAATGATTCTACCCCGAAAATTAAAGAACAATTTTCGGTTTTACAGGAAATAAGTTCTAAGATTGCCTTGGGCTTCCGTAGATTATCCATTATTGATCTTTCCGAAAAAGGCCATCAGCCCATGTTTTCAGAGAATGAGCAGATCATTATTACTTTTAATGGGGAGATTTATAATTTTAAAAAACTAAGAAAAGAGCTTGAATCCTTAGGTCATTCTTTCCGAAGCAATTCCGATACTGAAGTTATCCTCAAAGGTTATCTGGAGTGGGGAAATTCAATCTTTGCAAAGCTGGACGGGATGTTTGCAATCTGTATTGCCGATCTTACCACTAAAAAAATTATACTGGCAAGAGACAGAGTAGGAATGAAGCCGCTCTTTTACTATCGAAGTGAGGAAGCGCTGGTTTGGGCTTCAGAAATAAAAGCTTTGTTGAAAAACGAATTTGTAAAACCTGAAATCAACTGGAATGGTGTTTATACCAATTTCCTTTTTCAAACAACATTGGCTCCGCAAACCTGCTTTCAGAATATTTTATCCCTGGAACCTGCTTCTTTTATGACCATTGATTTAGCAGATCAAAAAATCACTAAAGAAAAATTCTGGACATTGCCCTCACCGTCTGTAAAAAATGTTTCGGAAGAAGAAGCTGTAAGGAAAGTAGATGAGCTGCTTTCTGAAAGTATATCAGAACAATTATATGCAGATGTTCCTGTAGCACTGATGATGAGTGGTGGAATAGATTCTACCTTAATTGCTTCAAAATCAAAACCCTTTAACCCGGATATTAATACATACACCATTTCTTACCCGTTTTCTGAAGAAGAAGTGAAAAATGCATCTCTGGCTGCCAGACACTTTGGTGTTTTACATGACATAAAAGAAGTGAGTGATGATGAAGCGTTGGATCAGCTTAAGGAAAATATCCAGCATTTTGAAGAACCCTACAGCAGTTTTGAAGTCTTGATTAATGCTGCAAAATATGCCCATGATAAAGATTTTAAAGTGGTATTAAGCGGAAATGGTGCTGATGAACTCTTCGCCGGTTATTCCCATACCTTGAAGCTCAATAGATGGCTCTTGATGAGGAATTTTAATTTTGTAAGACCTTTTATTTTTACAAAAGATAAATTTTCACAACGGGTAAAAAACTACTTTTCTCAGGATAATATGTTTGATTTTTTTCGGCAGAGCCAGATCAGCATGATGCCTCTTGAAGCTAAAGCTCTTATCCAACCGGGTATTTATGCAAAAATTGACTTGAGGCTTTCAAAATACCATGCTTCGGAAGCAAAAAATTATTGCGGGTATTTTGAATATGATATGAAATATTCACTGTCTTCCCATCATGTATTTCGGGATGATCTGAGTGCGATGAAATACAGTGTGGAATTTCGTTATCCTTACCTGAGCAACAGCCTGATCAATTACGTTGCTTCACTGCCTGAACATATTAGATTTAATGGGATTAAGAATAAGCCGTTACTGCGTAAAACAGCTGAAAAATATCTCCCCGAGTCTGTTTTGAATATGCCTAAAAAAGGGTTTTCCTTTCCTGTTTACTATTTCATCAAAAATGAAAAAAGAGTGAGAGATTTCATTGCTGAAAATCTTAATAGTTTAAAAAAGAGAAATTTTTTCAACACTGCAGTGATTGATGATTGGTGGAATCATCAGGAACATGAGTATGACTGGGTGAAAATCTGGCAGCTGGTTACTTTTGAACTGTGGTATCAGAAATATTTTGAAAAATAAAGAAGCAGCCTAAAGATTAATATTTTACCTTTGTATTTATGATGAAATATTTTTGGGGCATACTTGTTGTGGTTTTTACACTTGTAAGTTGTAAAAGTGATGATGATTCTTTACAGAGAATAGATCAGTTACTCAATATCTATGTGAAAAACAGCACTGGACAGGATCTGCTGAACAATAAAAAGACCGGATCTTATACCGGGTTTTCCGTAAACGATTTTTTTGGAACTAAAGATATTGCTCCGGTAAGCATTTCGTTAAGAATGACAACAGATTCATTGTTCTATATGGAGTATCTGGCAGGAGCTAAAAGAAGAAGACTGGATTCTATAAGCCCTGATAATCCGGGGACAGGGAATTCCTACTATTCCAGAATGCAGATTACGTATACAAAAAGCACTAATGTAGCTGATAATGTGGTTGATACTTTGGAAATTCAGTATCGAAATACACCAACGGTATTCCAGGTTTCAAAAGTTTTGTATAACAGCGTTCCGGTGTTTTCAAAAGATGCTGATGCACCAACATCCATAAATACCATCACGGTCACAAAATAATTTTTAAATTTGTACAATTGTTAGCTTAGTTTAAGCTAAACATCTAATATTTAACATCTAAATAAAATGTTACAAGTCAATTTTTTGCGCGACAATAAAGAACGCGTTTTAGAAGGTCTTAAGAAAAGACAATTCAAAAATCTTGAGTTGGTAGACGAGGCTATCGCTGCCGACGACGAAAGAAAAAGAATCCAGTTTGAACTCGATTCCCAACTATCCGAAATCAACAAAATTTCGAAAGAAATTGGTCTTTTGATGAAAGAAGGGAAAAAAGAAGAAGCGGAATCTGCAAAATCTAAAACAGCACAATATAAAGAGTCGAGCTCAGAATTGAAATCCCAGTTAGAAGTTAAAGAAAACGACTTACTGAATATTCTGTACCAGCTTCCGAATATTCCAAATGAATTGGTGAAAAGCGGAGCTTCTGCTGATGATAATGAAATGATTTTCCAGTCTCATCCGGTAGAAGGTCTTGGTGAAGGAGCTATTCCTCACTGGGAACTGGCCAAAAAATATAATCTTATTGATTTTGAATTAGGAGTGAAAATTGCTGGAGCAGGTTTTCCGGTTTATTTAGGAAAAGGAGCAAGGCTACAGAGAGCTTTGGTTCAGTATTTCTTAGATAAAAATGTCGAGAAAGGATATACAGAGGTAAATCCTCCTCACGTAGTAAATGAAGCCTCTGGATTTGGAACCGGGCAGCTGCCTGATAAAGAAGGACAGATGTATTATATCAATGAAGATAAATTATACCTGATTCCTACAGCAGAAGTGCCTGTAACGAACCTTTACCGTGATGTATTGCTGGATGAAAAAGATCTTCCGATCAAAAATACTGCATTCTCTCAATGTTACAGAAGAGAGGCAGGAAGCTACGGAGCTCACGTAAGAGGATTGAACCGTCTTCACCAGTTTGAAAAGGTTGAAATCGTAAGAATTGAAAAGCCTGAAAACTCATATGCTGTTTTGGAAGAAATGGTAGAGCATATCAAAGAGATCCTTACAGATCTTGAGCTCCCGTTCAGAGTATTAAGACTTTGCGGTGGTGATACTGGTTTTGCATCTGCAATGACGTATGACTTTGAAGTATGGAGTGCGGCTCAGGAAATGTGGCTTGAAGTAAGCTCTGTGTCCAACTTTGAAACGTTCCAGGCTAACAGACTGAAATGCCGTTACAAAGGTGATGGTAAATCTCAGCTGGTTCACACCCTGAACGGATCTGCAATGGCACTGCCAAGAATTATGGCTGCATTGCTGGAGAATAACCAGACAGCAGAGGGAATCAAGCTTCCTAAGAAAATTGCAGAATATGCAAGATTTGATACTATTAATTAAAAATATTTTGCATATAGAATGTTTCCCCTTTCACTATTGGAAGGGGATTTTTATTTCCTTAAAGGTTGTTTGTTTTTTTTATTTTTTATTCTGTTTTTTATTATATGTTTTGTTAACATAATAAAAAAAATGAAATCTTTTTATTATTCATTTTGCAGGGAGTTATGTTTTTTATACATTCGTGATAAGCGGAATCCGAAAAGCTTATAGAGTAGGACCAAAAAGTAAACTAAATTACTATGAAAAAATTAAAATCATTAAAGAGTGGAAAAGTGCTTACAACAGGTAGCCTGAAACAGATCCATGGAGGTTTGAAAAAATTACTTCCTGAGGGAGTATGCAGTGGTTCAGGAACGGCTAATGACCCTTACGTACTTGAGAGTGTTGTAATACCTTCTGGTGCATCGGATGGATGTTAATTAAAAAAAACTTATAGGGTTGTTTCCGTAATGAGAATCAACCCTTTTTATTATGATTTTAATTTTATCTACTTCATGGGATGATGATACAAATGTTGTTATAGAGCATCTAAACAATATGGGAGAGCCATATATCCGTTTAAATGATATAGATCTGTTCAATGGAAAAACACAGATGTCTTATGCTGTAAATTCTCATGGACAGTTAATCATTCAAAATGAATTCTTCGGAAAGATAGATGTTTCAGAAGTAACAACTGTATGGTATCGCAAATGGGGAAATTTTGATAAGTATAAGGAAATGTTTGAAGAAGATCTTTCTTTAGACATGTTACAATATTTATATTCAGAATATTCTGGGGTTTTAAATGTAATTCTTTTTGCCCTTAGAAATAAGAAATGGGTGAATCATTATACGGCAGTTATGGGTTTAAGTAAGATTGCAACGCTTACAAAAGCTGAAACAGCAGGTCTTAAAATTCCTTTTACAATTGTCACCAATCAATTTGAGAGTGATAATCGATTATGGATTACTAAATCTCTAAATGAGGGAAAAGTGATTCATTATAAAAATAAAAATTTCCCTGTAATGACATTTGAATATAATAATCCTACAGAATCTTTTTTTCCAAGCTTATTCCAGGAGCGGGTTATTAAAGAATATGAACTAAGGGTTTTTCATCTTAAAGGAAAAAATTATTCGATGGCAATATTTTCTCAAAATGATCCGGCAACGTCTGTTGATTTCAGGAATTATAATCAAGAGAAGCCCAACCGGTTTATTCGTTATCAGATGCCTAGAGATCTCGACCGTAAAGTTACAAAACTGATGAAAGCATTAAATCTGCAAACAGGATCAATAGATATTATAAAAGGAATAGACGGGGAATATTATTTTTTAGAGGTTAATCCTTTTGGCCAGTTTAGAATGACTTCTTACCGATGCAACTATAACCTACATTATGAAATGGCTTTGTTATTAAAGAAAATGAATCATGAAAAAAACTCTTCTTCAGGAAGTTAACCCAGTAAAGAAAAAATTTTTACCTCCGATTTTTTCACAAGCTGTAGTATCTGGAGCAAAATTTACTTATTCCGGGCCTTTAATCAGGAAAATTGAAGCTAAAAAATATCAATCTGAAATTTTGTGTCTAAGAACTTTTAAAGATGGAATTAACCTGCCTAAGCCATAATCGGGATAAAAAACTATTTCTATTTTCATGCTGTATACCGGTTAAAGGTTCAGCAAGAGGTGCTATTTATGATTTGCAGAGAGATGATATTGAGTTGGTTCCTAATTCTTTAGTTGATTTTATAGGCTATATCAATAAGAAATCTGTTCAAAATATTATAGATGAATGGGGTGATAATGAAATAGCATGGGAGTATTTGGAACTTCTTATTCAAAAAGAATTTATTTTTTTTTCTTCAGAAGATCATTTTCCAAAACTTTCTCATAAATGTTTTAATGATGATACTTCTAAAATTGAATTTATGACTATTGTATTGTCTGAATTCGTAGTAAGGAATTCCAAAGCAATTGTGGAAAGAATTGAATATTTAGGAGTAAAATGTCTTTATCTTCATTTACCGCCAGGGACTGATTGGGAACAAATATTAGAATTTACCTACTTCCTGAAACAAAGCTGTGTTATCAGTCTTTCTATATCATTACCTTACCAGAAAGATTTTAATCCCAACGCAATTAAAGAGCAAAGACTAAAAAATCTGTATTTCTATAGTTCACCTTATTCGGAAAGTATAGAAATTTATAATGTTAACTCATATTTTTTAGAATATAATGAAGAGGAATTTCTATTCCCTAGAGCAGGCATAAATTCTATATCAATAAACCATAGAGCTTTTCTAACGGGAAAAAAGGCAAATCTTGGGCTATATAAGACCGTTTTTGTGAATGCAAAGGGAATGCTGCAGCTGAATTCTATTGATATAAAAGAATATGGCTGTATATTAGACTCGGATATGGAAAATAATTTATTCCTTCTTTCAGAGGTATGGAATATAAAAAGAGATAAAATAATGCCATGCAGAAAATGTGAACTGAAATATGCGTGTACAGCAAATTTTATCCCCACATATGATGATAAAAAGAAAATGTATTTTATAAATTGTAATTATAATCCCAGTACTAATGAATGGTTTACTTAAAATAATAGTGATAGTATTTCTGCTTTGCTTAACAAGTTGTAATAATTATTATTATTTCAATGGGCAGCAAAAAGTGGAGACTGATCACCCGGACAGGTATGAAAAATTGATTTTAACCTTTGATGAAGGAAAACAAAACATACCATTCTATACTTATGGAGATTATCGGTTTAAGAAAGTAGATAAGCAGTATATCTATTTTAAAAATCCTGAGATGCATAAACTATTGAAATACAAGCTTGGTCAAAAAAATGGTGAGCAATTTCTCTTCATATATACGGATCAGCCAACGTTTTCAAATATTCTAGGTTTTTTTTATAAAGATATAAGTATTGAAGATATTAAAAAGTTGTATGTTAACGTTAAATACAATGAAAATGAAACTCAGGTTTTTGCCCGATATCATTTTGGTAAATTTCAAGTCTATGATTTTTACAAAACTGTGAAAGGTGGACTTATACGGTTTGTGTCTATTAATAATCCCGGCTATTCTAAAGATTCGGATTATCAATGGTTTAACAGAGAAATAAATACTATGTTTTTTAATATCAATCATTCTCTATGGAATGGTTATGCTAACCCTCTTAACTAACGAAGATGAAAAAAACAATTCTGATCCTTTTTATTGTTTTGGTATCCATATCTTTTTTACAAGGACAGACATACAGGATAGATTATCAGATGACTTATAAAATGGATTCCACAAAGGATGAAACAATTAAAAAAAAGATGATATTGGATGTAAAAGATAATGTTTCTAAATTTTATTCCTATAATTTGTATCATATTGATTCATTAGGATCTAATCAAATTAGAAAAAAGGCATCAGATTATGATTTTTCGGTAATCAGGAAAACCAAGGATAATACAACAGAAAAATATTTTGTAATAGGTCTAGATAAATATTCTTTCAAGGAAGATGCGCCTAAATTTGATTGGAAGATTACGGAAGAAGTGAAAAAGATACATGATGTTAACTGTCAGAAAGCTAGATTGAATTATAAAGGAAGAAATTGGGAAGCATGGTTTGCAAAAGATATTCCTTTTCAGGAAGGACCTTATATTTTTAATTCTTTACCTGGTTTAATTATAGATATGAGAGATTCCGGTAATAATTATATTTTTACAATGACTGCATTGAGGAAGGATGTTGGTGCAGTTGATCCAATAGCTGAAACTATTCCTGTTAACAGAAAACAGTTAACCAAAGCTTATCTGGATTACTATAATGACCCTTATAAAGAACTAAAGGCCGGAAAAGCAGTCGTGAAGGTGGTAGATGAATCCGGAAGGCAGGTAACTCCGAATTTTAATCAACTTACAGAACTTAAACAAAAAGATATAAAAATGAAGAATAATCCAATCGAACTAACGGATGCTATTAAGTACCCTTAATAGTTTATATATGGTTTGTCTTAACTAGATTATAACTGTCAGATTAAGCATTGGCTAATTCATATTAATACATATCCCACCGGATTTCGGTGGGTTTTGTTTTATTCTGTAACAATGATAATCTTTTTATCTTCGTTTTTGAATTTTGAATCTTTGTCATATAGGGCTTTCAAATCATATTCTATTCTTATGGAATGATCATCGATCTGTTTTACCCAGTCATGTTTCCCTGTCATTGATTTTATGGGATTTTCAAATTTTAAAGTAGTACCGATCTTTTTGAAAAACATAATCATCATTCCTGCCATCTTCTGAGTTTCTTCTTTTGAGCTTTTGGAGCGAATAGCCTCTTCAATGCTTTTAAGATTAAAGTTTCCGGTATCAATCGTCAGGGTTTTTCCGTCCCAATTATTATAAATATTCTGATCCAGCGGGACTTTTTCAGTTTTTGTAAAACTTTTCAGAATCTGATAATCTTCCGGCGAAAAATGATCCATCTTAAAAGAAAATCCTGCAAGTGTGTTATTTTCTTTTGTAGACTTCATGAAGATTTTTTTCATGATTTTGATGGAATCGGGATTCTCTGTTTTTAATTTTCCTTCTTTTCTGGCAACATCATACATACTGGTCCAGGTAGTTGGAAGTCTGTCCATTTCTCCAAATTCCTTTTGTTTTAATGAATCAGGTGTCATGGCCATCATCTCTGCCATAAACTCTCTTGTATCAATATCCATTACGGAAGTAGAAGCGGCATCCTTGTGATAGACAATTTCAGAATTTACACTGCAGGACTGTAATATCAAAAAACTTAATAAAAATAAGATGGCCGTTTTCTTCATAGTTCCAAGTTTAGTAAAGTGTAAAGATAGGCTTTCTAATGTAAGAATGTAAAATTGATCTTGCGATGAGAATTTAGTTTTAAAAATTAATTATTATCCATTTTTTCCATTATTCTTTTATATAATACCTGGGATTCTGATAATTTATTTGTACATCTTGTTCAATTTCAGGGTGGTTTTGCGGGTTAAAATCACTATTAAGACACTAAATAGTGTTTTATATATATTGCATAAATAATTGCTTTTTTTTGTTTTCAGCAATGCAAATTAACAACATATGTATTTGATTTTCATTTTTATGATGATATTGTTGTTATTTATACAATTTATTAATTATTTTTTAAAAGTTAAAATTTGTTAAATTGAATCGATTTGTTGAATTAATTGATACATTTGAAAAAGAAACCGGATAAGTATTGAATAATGTTTATTCAAATTAAAATAATATTGCGATTAATGTATTTGTCGCGGCTGCATTGTTGTAATGAATCTATTTGATTAATTGGTTTTTTATTACTTATTCTAAAAAATAAAAATTACTATGAAAAATTTAAAATCGTTATCAGATTTCAAAAAAGAAATCAAAGGCAAAAAAATTTCAAGAACTTCTATGATGGCTATTTCCGGAGGAAGAAGAGTTATTCGCCCTACAACACGTTCAGACAATGGAGCTGCTGACTCTGTATTATATACTTATGATGAGGATAACCACTTATTAAGCACTGAATGCTGGTCAGGGTGTTAAGATAATCTTTAAACTTAATAGACTACCATTTTTGGTAGTCTTTTTTTTATTATGATACTAATAATTTCTGATGAATATGATATCTCAACTGCTATTGTAATAGATTGGTTGAGTTATTTTCAAGTTGACTGGCTAAGGATTAATGATTCAGATGAGTGCGAACTGTCTGTCATTGATTCAAAAACATTTATTAAGCTTAAGAATAATATTATAGATATAGATAAAATAGAAGCCGTTTGGTATAGAAGAGGATTTATTTCTATCGGAGAATTTAGAAAGATAGAATTGCCTCAGTTTAAATCTTATCTATCTCATAACAGAGGTGTTTTGCATGAATATCTTCAATATAAGTTGTCAGATAAAAGACACATCAATTCTTTTAGTAAAGCCAATGTCAATAAATTAATTGTAAATGATATCGCAAGAGAAATCGGCCTGAATATTCCGGAATCATATATAAATAATAAGCTGCTGGGGCAAAAAAAATATAAAAAGACTATTACAAAACCTATTACACCCGGTTTTTTAGGAAGCATCAATGATATCAAAATTGATTCTTATACAAAACTTTTAGAGAAGGATCGTGTAAAAAGCTTCAGTACTTCCTTAATCCAGGAGTATATTGAAAAAAAATTTGAGATAAGAACATTTTATCTTCTTGGAAAATGCTGGAGTATGGCAATCCTCTCACAGGCAGATAGTAAAACGCAGATAGATTTTAGAAGGTATAATAATGATATTCCTAATCGGACAGTTCCTTTCAGGCTCCCGGAATCCATTGAAAAAATGATTGATATTCTTATGAAAAGGATTTCTTTGGAAAGTGGCTCAATAGATTTTTTGTATTCAACAGATAATAACTTTTATTTCTTGGAGGTCAACCCTGTTGGTCAGTTTGATATGGTATCATTTCCATGTAACTATCATTTAGAAAAAGAAATTGCATTACATTTAATGAATGAATATGAAACAGAAAAGTAAACTTGATGATATTATAAAAGAAATTGAAGCTCATCATAACGAATTACCCCTTGTTTTCCAGGAACTAGAATTTAAACATATAAAATTGCAAAAAAAGGCTGAAAGAAAAATTTCATCAAGTTATTATAATACACAAAAGCTGGATGTTTTAAGTTGTTATAAGCCTATTTTAAGAATAGAGAAATGAAGCATGATTATTTTAGAGTCTACACAAACTGTATTGTTACAAAAGGCTATACAAGATCTTTAATCAGTGATATTCAGAGAGATAATTCGGAATTTATACCAAATTCTTTAGCGGATATCATTGAAAGACTTAACCAAAAAGAAAGCCTAGCTTCCATTTATAAAGATTATGGGGAAGAAAGCAAACCAATATTAGATGAATATTTTGATTTTTTGCTTCAGGAAGAATATGGATTTTACTGCAGCAATGAGGAGTTTGACATGTTTATCGACTTAGATTTACACTATCAAAATCCAGATCGAATTTCAAATATGATTATTGAAATTAAAAAAAATGAATTGTCTTCCTTGAAAGGAGTTGTTACTCAGGCTGAAAGATTAGGCTGTAAATTTATTGCACTGGTTTGTTATGAAAGCTTGGATCCTGATGATTTTGACAAGATAAAGGTGATATTTGATAATACGATAGTAAGTTCAGTTGAAATAATTTCGCAGTATTCAGATCGTATCAATGAGAATACTATATCAGAGTTAAGTACAAAATTTGAAAGACTTACCTCATTATTTTTGTTTAATGCTCCCCCGAAAATGTCTATGGGATCGAGAAAAAAATATTGTAAAGTAGTGTTTTCTCAAAAAAAATATACGAATTTTAGTTTTTGCGGAGGGATATCTTCCGATCATTTCCAGACAAATCTTCCTAAAGTTTTAGAAGCCCTTAACCATAATTCCTGCCTTAATAAGAAAATAGCGGTGGATATTAACGGGAATATAAAAAACTGCCCTGCAATGCCTGAAAGCTTTGGTAATATAAAGGATATAAGTTTAAATGAGGCTGTCAAGCATCAGAATTTTGAGCAATATTGGAATGTTACAAAAGATGTTATCACGGGCTGTAAAGATTGTGAATTTCGTTATATATGTACAGACTGTAGAGCCTTTACTGAACGATCTGATTCAAATGAAAATTTACTTGATCTATCTAAGCCTTTAAAATGTGGCTACGACCCCTATACAGGAGAGTGGGAAGAATGGTCTGCCAATGAACTGAAACAAAAAGCAATTAACTATTATAAACAGCTGCCGTAATAAAATAGTTAGAAATTAGTGGCAGTTATTGTTAATTTGAGAGCCTCCCTGATAGTCATTCGAGATCGTCATAGCTTCCGCTTTCGGAGAAACATAGGGAATTCCCAGCTCAAGACCTCTTAGAATGAATAATCCTCCTAAAATGATCATGATTACAGGAACGGCTTTCAACACCTTTACCCTGAATGCCTGATTCATGAGATTTCCAGCTAAAACAATGGCAAACATGAACGGAAATGTTCCCAGTCCAAATAAAGCCATATATAAAGCTCCCTGCCATATTCCTCCGCCTGCAAGACTTGCCGTAAGAGCCATATAAACCATTCCGCAGGGCAAAAAACCATTAAGAACTCCTGTAGAGAATCTTGAACGGTAATCTGCTTTTTGAAGAAGTTTTCCTAAGTTTAATTTAACGGAGTATAAAAATTTAGAGAGAAAAGGAATTTTTGAGGCAAAATCCTTTCCGCCAAAAGAAAATACAGCCATAATGATCAGAAGAACTCCCGCCGTAATGGTAAGGTATTTCTGGAAGCCTGCCATTTCAAATCCTTGTCCGATGATCCCGAGAAGCGCACCCAATAATGAATAGGTGAATATTCTTCCGAATTGATAGGTAAGATTCTGAAGATAAAAGTTAGCTGCCTGTTTTTTGGTTAATCCCATCGACAGGGCAATAGGGCCACACATTCCGATACAGTGAAAACCGGAAGCAAAGCCTAAAGCAATAGCCGATACAATAAGTCCTATTTCCATATCACATCATAATCCATTCTGTAGTCTGTTTTGTCGGTTGTCCAGCTCAGTCTTAGTGTATAGTTCCCCATTTTCAATACCTGTGAAGGTATTATGAAAGACTGGCCGGCATCAAGCTGTACAGATTTTTTGATATCTAAATTCTGGTCGTCGGTTCTGTTTAAAACAAATTTTACCGTAGTATTTGAGTTGTTATAATCTTTTGGAAAAGTAATTTTAATTCCCTTGGGATCCTGGCTGTATACAGGTTTTTCCGGCAATTCGTCTGCTTTTTTCTTTGCATCAATGACATCCTGATATTTTAACTCCTCTTCATAATAATTATCCGTTACCATTTCAGAGTTCTTCTGTCCGTTTGGAAAAAGAAATAACATAGATAATATAAAAGCTATGAATGCAAATAATGCAATTACAACACCGTGTCCCCAACTAAAGTTCTTCATTTTTTTCTAATTAAAATTGCAGTTTAAATGGCCCTTCAAAATAAGTCTGGTATGAATCAATCAGTTTTCCTTTCATATCGTAAACGCCAATGGTAATATTCTGTTTAGAAAGTTTCATTTCTCCTTCAGGGAAGCTGATATTGATGGTCCCTTTAGAAATTTTATCGCGGTCTACCTGAATTTTGCTTGATGCACTGTATGTGATTTCTCCATGTGCCGGATCAATTACTTTGATAGTAACTATTTTTTTATCGTTCGTTTTATTAAGGAAAGTATAATTATAGGTATTGGTAATTTTACCGTCTCTTACAAAGAATGTGCTTCCTGCCGGCTTGATGAATTTAGCTTCCATTTCACCACGGCTGTACAGAAGGTATCCTAAGAATCCTACAAGAAGGAGTAAGAATACGGCAAATCCTTTCATCCTTCCTGTAAACTTAAATTGAGTTTCTTTTTCAATTTCGTTTTCAGAAGCATATCGGATCAGTCCTTTTGGAAGGCCTACTTTTTCCATCACTTCGTCACAGGCATCAATACAGGCCGTACAGTTTATACATTCCAATTGTTGTCCGTCTCGGATATCAATTCCCGTAGGACATACTACTACACACTGGTGACAGTCGATACAATCTCCTTTGCCGGCAGCCTTGCGGTCTTCGCCTTTTCTCCATTTTGATCTGTTTTCTCCTCTTTTGAAGTCATAGAAAACGTTGATTGTATCTTTATCAATTAATACTCCCTGGAGTCTTCCGTATGGGCATACCAATGTACAAACCTGCTCTCTGAACCATGCAAATACAAAGTAAAATGCAGCAGTAAGAAGAATCATTACAATAAAATTGGTAGGATGGGCAAATGGTCCTTCACCAATGATCTTGAATACCTCTTCATATCCTACGATGTACATAAACATAAAGTGGGTGATCACCAATGAAATAATGATGTAAACAGTCCATTTTAAACTTCTTTTCCAGATCTTTTCGCTGTTCCACTCCTGTCTGTCCAGCTTCATTTGCTTGTTTCTGTCACCTTCAATCAGATATTCTATTTTACGGAAGATCGATTCCATAAAAATTGTCTGAGGGCAAATCCACCCGCAGAAAATTCTTCCGAACGCAATCGTAAAAACAATAATGAAGATTAAAGAGGCAATAGCACCTAAAGTAAGGATAAAAAAGTCTTGTGGATAGAAAGGCTGTCCAAAGATGAAAAATTCTCTGTCTATGACATTGAACAATAATAATGGATTACCATTGATTTTGATGAACGGTAATGAAAAATAAATGATTAGTAATAAATAACTTACAATGTTTCTGTAGTTGGTATATTTCCCTTTAGGCTTTCTTGGAAATACCCATCTTCTTTTTCCGGATTGCTCCATTGTCCCTATAGAATCTCTGTAAGTTTCAGGGTCCAGAACCTGTCCCTGTCCGCCGCGTACTTCTATTTCTTCTATGTCTGACATTTTTGTAATGTGTTTATAAAAAGAAAAAACATAATTCGTTACTATTTCTAAGGTAATAACAAATTATGTTTTTTTCATATGTTTCTAATTTTTTAAATTATTCTTTTTCCCAATGCGCTTCATCACCATATGGAGTAGCACCTCCCTGTGCCGGAGTAATTGGCGGCTGTTCCTGGTTAATGTGGTAAACATAAGCGGCAACATTCTGAATGTCAGCACCTGTTAATACCCCATTTTTACCCCAAGCCTGCATTGCCGTACCTGTTACCCCATTTTCTACAACGTGGAATACGTTTTTGAATAATGTTTTTTCAGGTTGGTTGTGCCAGAAGTTATCAGTAAGGTTGGGTCCGATACCACCTCTACCACCATCAGAGTGACAAGAAACGCAGTTTGTTTTGAATACTTCCTCACCTGCAGCAATGTTATCAGCTGAATATTTTGCTGATTCAATAGTTACAGGAGGCTGTTCTTTCATATACTTATCAATACTTGCCAGCTGTTCTTTATATTCTTTTTCATATTCGCTTAACGGGTGAGCGAAGTCTGTGAAAGAGTATGCTGCAATATATACAATACAAAAAGCAGTCCCAAAATAGAATAAACCTACCCACCATTTTGGTAACTGGTTATCCAGCTCCATGATTCCATCGAAACCGTGGTCGATAAGGATATCTTTTTCTTCAGTTTCAGATTGCTTTTTGAATGCAGCTAAATACATTCTTTTTAAGAAAGGAACTTTCTTTTCAGCTAAATAAGCTGCTTTTTCTTCCGGAGATAATTTTTTGAATTTGTTGTTTTCAATCAGATCTCCAATTGCACCATGGATATAGGCAAGGATACCGGCGATCACAACAGTTCCCCAGAAGTAAGGTGAAGAAAGGAACGCGTAGCTCTGTACAAATAAATAATAAAAAACTATTAAAAGTCCGATTATTATTAAGATGTTTATAACAACAGGTGTTCTTTGTTTCATAAAAAATAGTTTAATTTTTTAAATTAAAATCGTCATCTTCTTCATCCCCAAGAGGTGCCTCCTCTTCTTCTTTGTAATATTTTTTAGGCCTGCTAAAAACATAAATTACCAAAGCAATGAAGAACAGCATAAAGAAAATCAGAGCCAGTGTCTGGTAGAAACCAGCATTTTCTGTATTGGATAATATATCTTTAAAGTTCTGAGGAATCATAATATGAGCCTTTTAATGTTTTAGTTATTACTTGCTGTTTTGATTTCAGTTGTTTTGATATCTGTTCCTAATCTCTGAAGATAAGAAATAAGAGCTACAATTTCTTTTTTCTCTAATTCTCCCTGAGGTCTCTTAGCATAAGCCTGTTTAAGGTCATTTGCTTCTGAGAAGATATCTTTTACAATTTTTGCTGATTGGTTATTTGCCCATTTGTCTGCAGAATCAATTTCAGCTTTAGAATAAGGTACATCGAATACATTTTTCATCAGCTTCATTTTGTCTACCATCTTAGTTCTGTCTAAGTCAGTAGCAATTAACCAAGGATAACGAGGCATGATGGAACCTGCGGAAGTAGATCTTGGGTTATACATGTGCTTGTAGTGCCAAGAACTTGGGTTTTTACCTCCTTCTCTATGTAAATCCGGTCCAGTTCTCTTAGAACCCCATAGGAACGGTCTGTCGTATACGAATTCTCCAGCTTTGGAGTATTGTCCGTTTTTACCGTTGAACCTTGTGATCTCATCTCTGAACGGTCTTACCATCTGAGAGTGACAAGCGTTACATCCTTCACGGATATAAATATCTCTACCTTCAAGTTCAAGTGGTGAATAAGGCTTCACTGCAGAAATCGTAGGTACACTTTTCTTAAGAGATAGTGTAGGGATGATTTCAATTGAACTACCAATAGATATTGTAATGAAAGATAAAATACCTAATAATACCGGAGTTCTTTCCAGCCAAAGGTGAGTACCTTCTCCTTCTTTTCTGTTTTTACTGATGTTTGCCAACGCAGGAGCTTCAGCAGGAACTTCTTTCTGGAATGATCCTTTTCTTACTGTAGCAATTACGTTTACGATCATTAGGATAGATCCTGAGATATAGAATAAACCTCCTACGAATCTCATTTTGAAGTAAGGGATAATAGCCGTTACAGTATCCAGCCAGTTTTTCCATAATAATGTTCCGTCCGGGTTAAATTGCTTCCACATTAACCCTTGTGTGAATCCTGAAATATACATTGGAACTGCATAGAAAATAATTCCTAAAGTACCTAACCAGAAATGCCAGTTAGCTAATTTTACAGACCAAAGTTTTGTTCTCCACATAATTGGTACCAAATAATAGATAACCCCGAATGCCATGAAACCATTCCATCCAAGAGCTCCTAAGTGTACGTGACCGATAACCCAGTCTGTAAAGTGACCAATTTTGTTGATGTTTTTAGTTGCCAAAAGCGGCCCTTCAAACGTTGCCATACCATAACAAGTAACGGCTACTACGAAAAACTTAAGGATAGGATTTTCTCTTACTTTATCCCAAGCTCCTCTTAATGTAAGAAGACCATTTAACATTCCTCCCCAAGATGGTGCAATAAGCATGATAGAGAACCCTGTTCCTACCGCCTGAGCCCAAGCCGGAAGAGCTGTATACTGAAGGTGGTGAGGACCAGCCCAGATATATACGAAAATTAATGACCAGAAGTGAATAATAGACAGTTTATAAGAGAATACCGGTCTGTCTGCAGCCTTCGGAAGGAAGTAATACATTAAACCTAGAACCGGAGTCGTCAATACGAATGCAACCGCATTGTGTCCATACCACCACTGTACAATAGCATCTTTTACCCCAGCGTATGCTGAATAAGATTTCCAGCCTGTGAAAGATAAAGGTACTTCAAGGTTGTTGAAGATGTGAAGCATTGCTACCGCAATCCATGTACCAATGTAGAACCAGATCGCTACATAAAGGTGTCTCACTCTTCTCTTTGAAATAGTCAGGAACATATTGATACCAAAAATGATCCATGAGAATGCGATCAATATGTCGATCGGCCACTCGTGTTCAGCATATTCCTTAGAGGTGTTGATCCCCATAAAGAACGTAATGAACGTAGCAACGATCATAAACTGCCAAGTCCAGAAATGTAACCAAGACAATGTGTCACTGTACATTCTTGTTTTTAATAATCTCTGTAATGAGTAATAAATACCCGTGTAAACAATGTTACAAACGAATGCAAAGATTACGGTGTTGGTGTGCAGCATTCTGATTCTACCAAAACCAAATGCACCATGAGTGTTTATTAAACCTTGAATATTACCCGATGCCAAACTCTTAATGGTTGTGTCATCTGTCCCGAAAAAGAATTCAGGTAATTCAGGGTAGAAAAGCATTAATGCCGCCGTAAGCCCGAACGTAAACCCTATAAGACCGAAAACTAAGGTCGCATAAAGGAACGCACGGACAATACTATTGTCATAACTAAACTTCTGTGTTTCCATATCAACTATTCACTATTTTTCTCAATTTTTATTATTTTCTCCTATTTCTTTCTCGTCCTTATTTTTGTTGCCTGTTTCATCATTTTCTTTGACTTTTTCATCATCAAAAAGGATTCTGACAGCCGGAGATTCATCATCTTCAAACTGTCCTTTTCGGGCATACACTATAAATACGACCAAGAAAATCGCAGCCAAAGAAACACTGCAGAGGATCATTAAATATAGAATATCCATTGGACAACAAAATTAACCTATTTTCGGGGTTCAAATTTAGTGAAAAATAATGACTTTCATCACGAAATGACGATTTCAGCTAATTTAAAATCAGTCTAAATAAGGGCTTTTAGGCCTGTTTTTTGAAATATTTCCGGCCTAAAATCCAGGTGGAAAGTGTAGTAAAGGTAACCACTGTAATAGAACTGATTGGCATGATGATTGCTGCAAAGAGCGGATGCATATGTCCTGTAACAGCGTAACTTAAACCAACGATATTGTATAGAAAACTGATTATAAATGTCATTTTCACAATAGTGATGGAGCCTTTGCAAACGTTCAGGTAATGGTCTAATGCAACCACTTTATCACCATTCATAATTACATCAGAGGATGGTGTAAAACTGTTGGTGTCATCAGCAATGGCAATTCCTACATTACTTTGTTTTAATGCTCCTGCATCGTTAAGACCATCTCCAAGCATTGCTACTTTCATATGCTGGTCCTGAAGGGCTTTAATGTAATTCAGTTTATCTTCCGGGTTCTGATTAAAGGCCATTCCTTTGTAATTCGGAATAAGTTCTTTTAACTGGCTTTCTTCCGAGGAGTTATCTCCACTCAGGATAAATATTTTGTAGTTGGTTAATTTTGTGAAAAGTTCTCTCAGTTTTGGGCGGTATTCATTTTTAAAGATAAATTTACCTAAATATGATCCGTTTTTGCTGATATAAACAGCTGTTTCCAGATTTTTGGGTTCCTGATCATTATAACGGGCAGACCCGATTTTATAAAAATTTCCTCTTACACTGGCTTCATATCCTTTTCCTGAAATTTCAACAAAATTTTCTACAGGGAAATAATCATCATTTACTTCAATGAATTCATATAATGATTTTGAAAGCGGGTGGTTGGAGTTCTTTAATAATGTTTTAATATTCAGAGAATCAAATTCATTGATCTCTAATCCTTGATATTTGATATTTGATTTTTTTCTGTGCGTAATTGTTCCGGTTTTATCAAAGACAATGGTGTCAAGCTTAGCGATTTTTTCAATCGTTAAAGTATCTTTTACATAAAACTTATTCCGGCCTAAAATCCTCATAATGTGTCCGAAAGTGAACGGTGCCGACAACGCAAGAGCACAAGGGCATGCAATGATCAGAATGGCTGAAATAACCTGGAACATTTTATTTAAATCAATAAAATACCAATAAGTTCCCGCGGCTAAAGCGATGCCTAAAATAATGAATGTGAAATATTTACTGACGTTATTTGTTAATGTGTCAAGTCCGGTTTCATGCTTTTTAAATGCCTCTTTATTCCAAAGCTGAGTCAAATAACTTTGATCTACGTTTTTAATCACTTCAAGCTCTAAAGAAGATCCAACCTGCTTTCCTCCCGCAAAAATTTTGTCACCAGGCTGTTTGCTGATACTTTCGCTTTCTCCGGTAATAAAACTGTTATCAATATTTCCTTCTCCGCTGATCAGAATTCCGTCAACCGGGATGATTTCCTGATTTCTAACCAGAATTCTATCACCTACTTTTATTTCAGACAGTAAAATATTATCCTGTTTTCCTTCGAAATCAACTTTCGTTACGGCAATAGGATAGAAAGATTTGTAATCTCTGTCATAGGAAAGAGCGTTGTACGTTCTTTTTTGAAAAATTTTCCCGAGAAGCATGAAGAATAAAAGTCCGCAAAGGGTATCAAAATATCCTGGACCATAATCTGTTACCACTTCATAAATACTTCTTCCGTATAGAACAAAAATTCCTAAGACAATCGGAACATCAATATTGACGATTTTATTCTTTAAACCATACCATGCGGATTTATAATAATCTGAAGCTGAGTAAAATACAACAGGTGTTGCCAGAAGGAATATCAAGGTTCTGAATAAGCCTTTATAATGCTCCATCCAATAATCTTCGCCTCCGATATATTCAGGAAACGCAAGGAACATTCCGTTACCGAAAGCGAAGGCGGCAATGGCGAATTTTACTAATAAAGATTTGTCGAGATGATCTTCATTTTTATCAGCTGTTTCAAGGCTTATAACGGGCTTATATCCGAGATTGGTTAAAAATTTAGCTAATTCACTTAATTTCAGATCGTTATGATTGAATGAGATCTGTAAGGTCTTTCTTGTAAAGTTAACCTGTGAATATTTGATATGTGGATTTAAAGTATGAAGGCTTTCCAATAGCCAGATACATGAAGAACAGTGGATTACCGGGATTTTGAATGTAACAAGGCTGGTATTTCCTTCAGAAAAATCAGTGACTTTTTCAAAAATTTCCGGTGTATCCAGGTAGTCAAATTGGGTAGAATTTTCATCATTAGGACGGATTCCCGCTCCTTTATTAAGCTCATAAAAATTGCTTAAATTATTTAAATTTAGAATTTCGTAAACAGACTTACATCCATTACAACAGAAAGTCTTTTCATCAAATAAAATTCTCTCTTTTTCTATCCCTTGACCACAATGAAAACAGTTCTCGCTCACCCCATAAAATATTGAACTACAAAATTATAACAAATTTTTTTGTTTATCGCGTTAAAAAGTTCTATTTTTGTGATAAATATCATATAAAATGCCGCAGGAACAACAGATAGCAATTGAAGAGAGGTTCGCCAGAGTTTTTAATGATAAATCATTTAAAGAAAGACTTTCTAGCGCAGATTTTGAAAAATACATTAATGGCAAAAAGAAACTGAGTTTTCAGAAACATGATACCATCTTTGAGGATGGTGAAACTCCGAAAGGGGTATTTGTTCTGGAAAAAGGTGCTGCCAAACTTTCAAAATCAGGAGCATTCGGGAAAGATCAAATCTTAAGATTTATCAAAGAAGGGGATATCATCGGCTATCGTTCTTTGCTTTGCGGGGAAAATTTCCAGGCCAAAGCAGAAGCAATGACAGATATTGAATGTGTTTTCTTACCCGCAGATATTTTTATGTATCTTCTGGAAGTAGATCCGCAGCTGTCTTTCGTAATGCTTCAAAAAATCTCATACGAACTAGGAGAATCCTCCAATACCATTACTTTCCTTGCCCAGAAAACGGTGAGAGAAAGATTGGCTGAAATACTGCTGCTTTTGGAACAGAAGCTGGGAGTAGATCCTGAAGGTTTTATCAAGATCTCGTTGACAAGAGAAGAAATTGCCAACATCATCGGTACTGCTACAGAAAGTGCCATCCGCTTGATCTCCGAATTCAAACAGGATAGCCTGATTGAAGTGGACGGGAGAAATATCAAGATCTTAAATCACGACAAACTCATGAAACTCGGTCATGTAGTTTTATAAATCATACAAAAACTTAAGTCGGCCCAAGGCCGACTTTTTAACTTTTAAAAATAGATAAATTATGTCTGTTCACTCTGAAATTAAAAAAGTTACGACTGAAACCTTGCGTAAAATGAAATTCGACAAGGAAAAAATAACAATGCTTACAGCTTATGATTTTACCACAGCCAAGATGGTAGATGCAGGTGGAGTAGATGCTATTTTAATTGGAGACTCTGCAGCGAATGTAATGGCTGGTTTTGAAACTACATTGCCTATTACGCTGGATCAAATGATCTATCATGCTCAAAGTGTGGTAAGAGGAACCGACAGAGCTTTGGTGGTAGCAGATTTACCTTTCGGAACTTATCAGAGTAATCCTGAAAAAGCATTGGAGTCTGCGGTAAGAATGATGAAGGAAGGTGGTGCACATGCCGTAAAAATTGAAGGCGGAAAAGAGATTTCCAAATCTATCAAGAAAATCATCAATGCGGGAATTCCGGTAATGGGACATTTGGGATTAACACCACAGTCTATTTATAAATTCGGAACGTATAAAGTAAGAGCTAAAGAAGAGGCAGAAGCCGAAAAACTGATTGCTGATGCACAGCTTTTGGAAGAGTTAGGCTGTTTTTCTGTAGTATTAGAAAAAATACCTGCAGAATTAGCTAAAAAAGTAACCGAAAGCATTTCTATCCCTACTATCGGAATTGGTGCCGGAGCAGATTGTGACGGACAGGTTTTGGTATATCATGATATGGTAGGAATGAACAAAGGTTTCAGCCCGAAATTCTTGAGAAGATATCTTGATCTTTACACAGAAATTACAGGAGCTGTTGCTCAGTATGTAAAAGATGTGAAAAGTGTAGAGTTTCCAAACGAAAACGAAAGCTATTAATCTATGCAGAATCAACAATCTATCCAGGGAATATTATCTATCGCAGCACTGATTTGCCTTGCTGTAGGATGGTTTAATCTATTCTCTCCGGAAATCAATCATTTGCTTTCTAGAAAAGTTTTTTATGTTCTGATTGGGGCGAGTTTCTTTATTCAGGCTCCGCTGCTTACGAATAAGAATTTTGTTTATGCAATGTACGCTGCTGCGGCTATCTGTGTATTCGGAGCATTCATTCCGGAGGATTCAAAACTTTCTGCTGTTAAAACTGTAGGTCTTCTGGCAGGGATTATTCTGTCATTATCCAATAGAAGAAGATAGACTGAAGAAATATGAAGGAGCAGATTATATATGAAGACAACCATCTTCTGGTGGTCAATAAAAAAGTCGGTCAGCTTGTTCAGGGCGATAAGACTGGTGATGAATCACTATTAGAATCCATCAAGAACTTTATAAAAATAAGAGATGCTAAGCCGGGAAATGTTTTTCTCGGCTTGGTTCATCGTATAGACCGCCCAACTTCAGGCCTGGTGATCTATGCAAAAACTTCCAAGGCACTATCCCGTCTTACCCAGATGGTAAAAAACCGTGAAGTGAAAAAAACGTATTGGGCCGTTGTGGGGAAAGAAATGATCCCGCAAAGTCAAAGGCTGGTCCATTATTTAAAGAAAAACGAAAAGAATAATAAAGCCATTGTTTTTCCCAAAGCAACAGAAGGGGCAAAAGAAGCTATTCTGACTTATCATGTTATCAAAGCATTAGATAATTATCTGCTTCTTGAAATTGATCTTGAAACCGGTAGACATCATCAGATCAGAGCACAATTATCCAAAACAGGAGTTCCGATCAAAGGAGACCTGAAATATGGAGCACCACGTTCCAATCCTGATGGAGGCATCAATCTTCATGCAAGGAAACTGGAGTTTATTCACCCGGTAACCAAAGAAAACATTGAAATCATAGCTCCCGTGCCGCAGAATGATGCAATCTGGAGAGCTTGTGAAGAATAACATATCATAAAACTATACCATGAAATTCAAATCACTTTTATTAGCCACGTTGCTGGTTATGGCATCTTGTTCAGACAATGATGAATTGCCAGTTGATCATTCAGAACAGACGATTACTGAAAATACTAGTAAAATATCGTGGAATTACCCTTTTCTGTCACCTGTCTTTAATGGATTGGAACAAAATTATATGTTCGAATATGATGCTCAGGGAAGAGTTTATAAAAAAAATGGAGGAATTTTGAAGTTCTCAGGAGCTTCGGGAGCTCCGGACCGATTTACAAATCTGATTTATACTAAAATATCTTATACAGGAAATACAGCTGTTGTAGGAAGTTATAGCTCAGATTCATCATTTAATGTTCAATTGAATGAAAGGAAATTTGAATTTGATAATCAAGGTAGAGTTATTAAAGTAGTTCTTCCACAGGTTAATAATTCATATATGGATAAGTATTTGACCTATACTTATGATGCTTCAGGAAAGTTAATGGAGATCTTAACTCAATATCCTAATGTTCCATACGATCCAACTGACCCACAAGATTATATTTTGACCTACGTAGAAAAGTTTATTTATAATAATTCAGGAAATTTAGAAAAGGCTATTAAAACTGAAAAGCATAATAATATGGATGCTTACATTACGAATGAAATTACTTTTGATAACTTTGATTCTGCACAAAATCCATTTAAAAATTTGGGTATTTTTGAAGAATATTTCTACTTTTCATTATCAAAAAATAATCCTCAAAGAAGAATTTCAAAAGAGTATAAACCTTATAGTTCCGAATTTTTTCTGAGCCAATCAAATTGGACTAATCAATATAATTCTGATGGAAGCTTGAAGCTTTTTTACTAAAGAACTATTTAAAAAAAAGTGAAGACTGTCTCAAAATCGAGATGGTCTTTTTTCATTATAGGCAAAAATCAATTTTGCTTATTTCAAAATAATGTCTAACTTCGTCCCAAACTTTAGGGGTGTCTGTTACCAACAGACTGAGACTTTACCCTTTGAACCTGATCTGGATCATACCAGCGTAGGGAAAAGTAGATGACTTTTGCTGTACATTCTATTGTACAATAATGGCCATTCCTAAAGTATATTTTAAATTATTAGGAATGGAACTTATTATCAACCACACCCGAAAAACATTTGATGTACTTCCTGCAAACCTGGAAGCATTATTGGCTATTGAACTGCCTGGCAAAAAGAAAGGCATTGCTGTAGCCCTCAATAACCGTATTATTCCGCTGTCAGTCTGGGCGGAAACCATTCTCAATAACAACGATTCAGTTTTAATCATTACTGCCACTCAGGGCGGTTAATCACATATTTAATACCAATACTTATGGCTCACTCCATTACATGTTCGCCATTTCCGAACTCAAAGAAAATCTACGTTGAAGGAACATTACATCCGATCAATGTAGCAATGCGTGAAATACAGCTTAGCCCCACGAAATTGACCAATGGCGGCTTTGAACATAATGCTCCGGTAACGATCTATGATACTTCAGGACCTTATACCGATGAAAATTCGATTATTGACATTCAGAAAGGACTTCCGAGGATCAGAGAACAATGGATTCTGGACAGGAGTGATGTAAATATCCTGGAAGGAATTACATCTGAATACGGAAAAGAGCGTTTAGCAGATCCACGCCTTGATGAGTTAAGGTTTTCCTATGATCATAAACCCAAAGTAGCAAAGGAAGGAAAGGAAGTTACACAGCTTTACTATGCAAAACAGGGAATCATCACTCCGGAAATGGAATATGTAGCGATCAGAGAAAATCAAAAGATAGAACAGCTTGATTCCGTATCAAAAGAAATGGCTTTTCAACATCCGGGACACAGCTTTGGAGCAAATACTCCCAAAAGCAAAATTACTCCGGAATTTGTAAGAGACGAAATTGCTGCCGGAAGAGCAATTATTCCCAATAACATCAACCATCCGGAAAGTGAACCGATGATCATCGGAAGAAACTTTTTGGTGAAAATCAATGCCAATATCGGAAACAGTGCTGTTTCATCCAGTATTGAAGAAGAAGTGGAAAAAGCAGTATGGGCCTGCCGATGGGGAGCAGATACCATTATGGATCTTTCAACCGGGAAAAATATTCACGAAACAAGAGAATGGATTATCAGAAACAGTCCGGTTCCAATTGGTACTGTACCTATTTATCAGGCATTAGAGAAAGTAAAAGGAGTTCCTGAAGATCTGACATGGGAAATCTTCAGAGATACCCTGATTGAACAGGCGGAACAAGGAGTTTCTTACTTCACGATCCACGCCGGAGTTCTGTTGAGATATATCCATTTAACAGCGAAAAGAGTAACCGGAATTGTTTCCAGAGGAGGATCAATTATGGCGAAATGGTGTTTATTTCATCATAAAGAAAGCTTCTTATACACTCATTTTGAAGAAATCTGTGAGATCATGAAGAAGTACGACGTTGCTTTCTCTTTGGGAGATGGCCTTCGTCCGGGATCTATTGCAGATGCCAATGATGCTGCTCAATTTGCAGAACTGGAAACTTTAGGTGAGCTGACGAAAATTGCATGGAAACATAATGTACAGGTAATGATTGAAGGCCCCGGACACGTGCCGATGCACATGATCAAAGAAAACATGGAAAAGCAGCTGGAAGAATGCCATGAAGCTCCATTTTATACCTTAGGCCCTTTGACTACTGATATTGCGCCGGGCTATGATCACATTACTTCCGGAATCGGGGCAGCGATGATCGGTTGGTTTGGCTGTGCGATGCTCTGTTATGTAACGCCGAAGGAACATTTAGGACTTCCAAACAAAGATGATGTAAAAGTTGGGGTAATAACCTATAAATTGGCAGCACACGCAGCAGATTTAGCAAAAGGACATCCGGGTGCACAATACAGAGATAATGCTTTAAGTAAAGCCAGATTTGAATTCAGATGGGAGGATCAGTTCAATCTTTCATTAGATCCTGAAACAGCAAGGGCTTATCATGATGAAACACTGCCGGCAGAAGGTGCAAAGATTGCCCATTTCTGTTCAATGTGCGGACCAAAATTCTGTTCAATGAAAATTACTCAGGAAATCCGTGAATCTGCAGAACAGGGAATGCTGGATAAATCACAGGAGTTTATTGAGAAAGGAAAAGAAATTTATATATGATCCTAGTCATCACTCCTGAATTGATTGTTCCCAACGAAACTGATACTATTAACGAAATGTTTCAGGAAGGTCTTGACCTGCTTCACATCCGCAAGCCATGGATCACTAGGAATGAAATGACTGAATTCATTACCCAAATTCATGAAACTTTCTATCCGCAGTTGGTACTGCATACGCATCATGATCTTGGGAAGGAATATCCCATTTCAAGATTTCATTTCAGAGAGATTGACCGAAAAGAAGAGGTATACAAGTGTTTTGCAGGAAAAAATACAATTTCAACTTCAGTGCACAATATTACAACATACAATGCTTTGGACAAAGAATGGGAATATGCTTTCATAAGCCCATTCTTTCCAAGTATTTCCAAAAAAGGCTATGGATTGGATTCCACGATTAAGGAAGAAATAAAACTAGGGAACAATCCGGATGTAAAATTGATGGCTCTTGGAGGAATTGACGAGAATAATATTCATAAAGTTTTTGAAACAGGAGTAAATGGAGCAGCTCTATTAGGTGCCATTTGGGAAAGCGAAGAACCTTTAAAAGTATTCAAAAAATGCAGGAACGTCCTTACGTCATAAGTATTGCAGGCTTTGACCCCAGCGGTGGAGCAGGCTTGTTATCAGATAGTAAAACCTTTGAGACAGCGAAAGTGATGGGACTCGGAGTATGTACAGCATTGACATTGCAAACAGCCTCCAGATGTTTGAGTCTGGAATGGCGCTCTGTAAAAGAAGTGACTGATGCTATTCAGGTACTGATGGAAAATTATCCCGTTTCAGCAGTGAAAATCGGAATTGTAAAAGATGCCGAATTTCTGAATAAGATTGTAGAAACAGTTAAAAAAGGCAATTCTGATGTGAAAATCGTTTGGGACCCCGTTCTGAAAAGCACTTCTGAGTTTACTTTTTTTGATCTTGAAACACTTCCTCAATTAAAAACGGTTGTTAATAAACTCAGTTTGATAACCCCTAATTATAATGAATACAGTGTTTTAAAGGAACATAATCTTTTGCCGGATACCCATCAATGTTCATTGCTGATCAAAGGTGGGCATAGGGAAGATCATTTAGGAACGGATATTTTAGTTGAAAACGAAAAAGAAACTCTTTTAACTCCAGTCGAAGATACTCAAATGTATTTCCCCAAACATGGTTCGGGCTGTGTTTTATCCTCAGCAATCACAGCAGGGCTAGCCAAAAGTGAAAGCATGGAAACCGCCTGCCGGAAGGGAAAACTATACGTTGAAAAATTTTTAAAAAGCAATCCCTCTTTATTGGGAACACATTCATAATAAACATGGAAAAATTACAATACATATCACAAGGAAAAACCCTTCAGGAACAGGAACTTTGCATCCGTAAAGCTCTGGATCACGGGATCAAATGGGTACAGGTTCGATGGAAAAATACACCTGAAAATCAATTAATCAGCCTTTGTGAAGTTTCAAAAGAACTTTGTTCAGAATATCAGGCAGTTTGTATCATTAATGACCATGTACAGTTGGCGAAAGAAACTGATGCTGACGGGGTGCATTTAGGCTTAAACGACAGTACTATTGAAGAAGCAAGACAGATCTTAGGCGAAAATAAAATTATTGGCGGAACTGCTAATACCCTTTCTGATGTCATCCAGAGAATCAAAGAATCTTGTGATTATATTGGTTTGGGACCTTTGAAATTTACCACAACCAAAGAAAAATTAAGCCCTGTTCTAGGGTTTGAAGGATATCGTAATATCATAGATGGATTAAGAGAAAAAGCAATAGACATTCCCAAAATATTTGCAATCGGAAGTGTTACCCTTGAAGATATCTTGCCATTGCAGGAAATTGGAATTTACGGTGTTGCCGTATCCGGGCTCATTACAAAGGAGCCCACCATTATTAAAGAACTAAACAAAATAATGATATGAACAATCAGAAATTAGAAATAGCAGGAAGAATTTTTGAATCAAGGCTGTTTTTAGGAACAGGCAAGTTCGGAAGTATGAGTGATATGGTACAATCTGTCATCGCATCCGAAACCAATATGGTAACGATGGCCCTAAAAAGAATTGATGCTCAATCCGGCGAAGACGATCTGCTTGATTCATTAAAAGAAACCAACGTTCATCTTCTGCCGAATACTTCCGGAGCCAGAACAGCAAAAGAAGCTGTATTAGCAGCACAATTAGCCAGAGAAGCACTGGAAACAAACTGGGTAAAACTGGAAATTCATCCCGATCCAAAGTACTTACTGCCGGATCCTATTGAAACCTTATATGCTACTGAAGAACTGGCCAAATTAGGATTTGTTGTAATGCCTTACATTCATGCAGATCCTGTTTTGTGCAAACGCCTTGAAGATGCCGGAACAGCTGTAGTAATGCCTTTGGGAGCACCTATTGGAACAAATAAAGGATTAAGAACGCAGGACTTTTTGGAAATCATCATCAGTCAGAGTAATGTTCCTGTCGTGGTAGATGCCGGAATCGGGGCACCATCCGATGCTGCAAAAGCAATGGAAATGGGAGCAGATGCCGTCCTGGTGAACACAGCCATTGCTGTTGCCGGAAATCCACTGAATATGGCTTTAGCTTTTAAAGAAGGTGTGATTGCCGGAAGAAGAGCTTTTGAATCAGGATTGGGAGCCATTGCCAACCATGCTGAAGCTTCAAGTCCGCTTACTTCATTTTTATTTGAATAAACCACACTCATGAAAAGCTTTAAAGATGTTTTTGAAAACTACCAGTGGGATGAGGTAAAGGATAAGCTTGAAAAAGTGAGCCTGGCTGATGTAAGATACAGTCTTCAGAAGAAAAATAAAACCCTTGATGATTTTCTTAATCTCCTGTCACCAGCTGCTTCTCTGGAACTGGAACTGATGGCAAGAATGACGCAGAGGCTTACCCAAAAACGATTCGGAAAAACCATTCAGTTGTATGCCCCGCTGTATCTCAGTAATGAATGTCAGAATATCTGTACCTATTGCGGATTCAGCCTCGATAATAATCTGAAAAGAAAAACACTTTCCGATATGGAACTGATGATTGAAGCATCAGTGTTGAAATCTATGGGCGTAAATCATGTCTTGCTGGTAAGCGGAGAAGCGAATAAAATAGTAGGAGTTCCTTACTTTCAGAATGCTGTCCGTAAGCTAAAACCTCATTTTTCCAATATTTCTATTGAAGTTCAGCCCTTAATGGAAGGAGAATACAAGTTACTTCATGAAGAAGGAGTTCATTCCGTTTTGGTGTATCAGGAAACTTATCATCAGGAGGTATACAGAGAATACCACCCGAAAGGGAAAAAGTCAAATTTTTATTTCCGGCTGGAAACTCCGGACAGAATAGGAAGAGCGGGAATTCATAAAATCGGGCTGGGAGTTCTTCTTGGGCTTGAAGACTGGAGGGTTGACAGCTTTTTCAACGCTTTACATATAGATTACCTTCAGAAACAATACTGGAAAAGTAAATTTTCGGTTTCCTTTCCAAGGCTCAGACCGGCAGAAGGAATCATAGAGCCTAATTTTATTATGGAAGATAAAGACCTTCTTCAACTCATTTGCGCTTACAGAATCTGGAATGAAGACCTTGAAATTTCCATTTCCACCAGAGAAAGTGAGGTATTCAGAAATAATATAGTGTCTCTGGGAGCAACTGCCATGAGCGCAGGTTCAAAAACAAATCCAGGTGGCTATGCTGTAGATAAAGAATCTCTGGAACAGTTTGAAACCAGTGACGAACGAAGCATGGATGAGATCAGGCTCATGATTAAAAAAGCAGGGTATGATCCTGTGATGAAAGACTGGGATTCTGTATATAGTGGATTTTAAACTTTTAAAACCATTAAGAACTTTGAAGAGCTGAAGCTAAATTAAGAAAAATCGAAGATTTTAAGGCCATATCTTCTTAAAGCAAAGCTCAGCTTAACTTTCCTTAAAAACTTAAAGAATCTTAATGGTTCAATTATCATAAAGTATGAAAAAAGAAGATCATTTTTCGCGATACAGCCGGCAGATATTTATTGAAGAAATAGGACTGGAGGGGCAAAAGAAACTCATGGCTTCAAAAGTTCTTGTCATAGGAGCAGGAGGTTTGGGAAGTCCCATAATTCAATATCTGACCGCTGCAGGAGTAGGAACTCTTGGGATTGCAGACTTTGATGAGGTTGAACTTCATAATCTGAACCGGCAGATTATTCATACTGAAGATACAGTAGGACTTTCAAAAGTAAAGAGTGCTCAGATATATGTAGAAAACCTTAATCATCAGGTTGTATTTGAAGGAATTGAAGAAAAAATCAATAAAAGCAATGCTGAAAAAATCCTTTCTCAGTACGATGTTATTGTAGACGGTTCAGATAATTTTTCAACAAGATATTTGGTAAATGATACCTGTGTAAAGTTAAAAAAGACTTTGGTCTACGGAAGCATTCTGGGATTCTCAGGACAGGTAGCTGTGTTTAATCATCACGGAAGTAGAAACCTGAGAGATCTATTTCCTGAACCTCCTTTTGACGAAGATACGCCGGATTGTGACAGTCTCGGTGTCTTAGGAGCTTTGCCGGGAATAATAGGAAGCATGATGGCCCTTCAGACCTTAAAAATCATCACCGATCTTCCTGTATATTTAAATCAACTCACATTAGTAAATATTATTGACTGGAGATTTCAAACGATAGATTTTTGATCTAAACACTAATATCACTAATATTTTCATGAATAACACCACTTCAATATCAATAGAAACGGGCTCTGATCCTGAGCGTAGACGAAGGAAGCCCGTTTTGCTTTTAACAGGTGTCCATTGTCTTTACCAAAACCTATATTACATATAAAAAAGAGGCAGTAAAATGATTACGGCCTCTTTTATTTATCTTAAGAATTATTGCGCCTGCTGCATTACGCCTCCATTATCTTCTTTTTTGGTCTGATTAAGAATATTCGGATCCTCTTTCGCCAGCTTATTTCTCGTTGGAATTTTATAGTTGATGGAAAATCCAAAATTCCTTGTGTCATACTTGCTGCTGATCATTACCGGAGTTCCTGATGGCGGATTAGAACGTACCTGCATCATCTGTCCGTTGAAAATATCATTCGCAAAAACAGAAAGTGTAAGACGGTTGTTCATAAACTTCTTCGTCAATGTAATATCAAGCGAGTTGTTGAATGGTTTCTCTGCTGTGAAGTAGAAATATCCTGCTTTTGGAGTCAGATAGCTGTAATTGGCGGTCAGTTTGATATCCTTTGGCAAAATAATCTGCGTCATAATATTGAAAATCCAGAACCCTTTATTATTCAGATTATCGATTTCATGTTTCTGATAACCGGCATACAGATACATGAAATTAATTTTATCAGGATTGAAATTAAACTTCATAATCTCGCTCAAAGGCTTGCTGAAAACCATAAAAGGAACCGGCAGACCCACGTTGAAGTTATGAATTTTCATATTTGAAATATTCACCTGTTCATTGAAAAGTTTTCTTCCGTCTTTTCGGATGATCTGCGCCACCTGATTGCTTGCTGAACTTACACTGTACCCGATAAATGCATAATCAAAAGCGGATACTTTTATTTCATAATTATCAAAAATAGTTGGCCGTAGATTTGGGTTACCATTTACTTCCGTACTTGGTCCGGAGAATGTCACGTTATTCGGGTTTAAGGCAGAAATACTTGGCAAACTGATTTTTCTGTTGTAATTCGCGGCAATATAAACCTGGTTCATCATATTATACTGTACACTGGCATTCGGAAAGAACTTAAACTTATTGAAAGGAATCAAACTCGCTTCTACCAGCTTTGCATCTTTGTCGAAATATCTTGTTACCCCTGAAATATCATAGTTCTCAGCACGGGAACCTAAAGTGAAATCAAATTTTTTCAATTTTGCCTGAAACTCTAAATAAGTTGACGCCGTTTGTCTTTGATATTCAAGATTGGTCAAACCAAAACTTTCCGTATCATAATCCTGCTTTTCATACAACCCTCCAAAGCTTACCTTTCCACCATCAAGAAGCTTGATAGGCTGGGCATAATCTACTTTGAAGTTGGCGATATTCATCACAGATTTATTGTTCAGAATATCTTTTAAGCCACTCATTACACTGTTAATTGGCGGGTTTGTAGGCATTACAAATGTCCCATCCTGAAAATAATTGTCCTGAGAAAACTTACTGTCTGATCTTGTATAACCAAACTGGAAATCCAGTTTTTGAGATTTATCAGCAAAACGTTTCTGATATGTTACAACAGCTTCCTGTCTCAAGCTATTGGTATGAGCCACATCCGAAGAAGTATAAAAAGCCTCTCTTAAATCCTTGGGATTATTCTGAAACGGCAAATCTCCATGGCCGTTACTTAAAGTATAATTGTCGTTATTGTTGTGATAAATGTCGTAGTTTAATAATAATCTGTCCTGACCCAAATCAAAAGTTAATCCTGATTTTGCAAAATATCCCCGTCCGTATCTGTCGGTGTGACTGGTTAAAAGCTCATCCTGCTGGCCGTTCAGCATACTTTCACGGTAGTTCTGGCCAACATTCAGCTGCCATCCGAAATATTTATTTCTGGCATTTAAGTTAACGGAGTTGGTCGTTCTGCTTCTGTATTGATCATAATTTGTAAAAGAATAATTCCCGGAATAAGTAGCTGTTAAATATTTATTAGCATTTTTATTAGTGATAATATTCATGATGGCACCTCCGGAAGTAGCCGGAAATTCAGCGCCGGGTTGGGTAATCACTTCAATTCTTTCTACAGAATTAGCCGGCATTCCTTCAAGAAAGGAGTTCAACTCATTGGATGTGATGTTCAAAGGTCTTCCGTTAAGATACACTTCAAGCATTTTTCCCTGATACATCATTCCTGCGATGTCGGTAGATACTAAGCCTGGAAGTTTTTTAATTCCTTCCAGAACATTCCCATTATTCAGTTGAGGTTGCTCAGAAAAGTCAAAAATAGTACGGTCTGCCTTTTGTTCAACGGCTTTTTTAGTTTTGGTAATGACTACTCCTTCAATTTGTTTTTCCTGAGGCTTATTGTTTTTTTCCTGTGAGAAAACAACAACAGAGCTTAACAAGGATAATGCGAAAATCGTTTTTTTCATAATGTTTTTACTGATACCCGGTTAGACGCTGAAAAAGATAATTTGTTACGCTAAAATTGTGAAAATCGAAAAATTAAGCTAAAATTTTTTTTATTTCCGAAATAATTATATCTTTGCCGGGTAATTATCAAGAATCTCTAGATGGGATAGCAACCTGCAAAAACAAGCAAGGTGCTGCAATCGATAAGCCGGATCTTCCGGAAAAAATGTTTATCATTCTATCATTATCCCCATCTTGAATTTTTGTTTTAAAGTTAAGATCAATGTTTAAAGACAGGGGAAATCACATTACATCAGTTATTTCTTATTCCTCGGATCATGAAGTGAGTCTTCATTATTCCGATATGTTTTCATGCCATTTCTATATGCGCATGTGTTGTTGTTTCTAGCCAATTCTATTTCTAAAAAATAATACAAACATTTCGAGCGCCTAATGGTAACCTTAAAATTTAAGGCTACAGGATTTTTGTTGCTCAAAAAACAATTTTTAATAACAAAAAGTAAACAACAATCAACATGCATAATTTCAAAAAAAGAATCTTTGTTCCCTCTGTCGCGCTTATTTCTACATTTTATTACGCACAGACAGACACATTACAATCTAAGAAAATAGAGGATGTGGTTATTCTTGGGTCAAGAGGGTCCGGAAGATCATTAACAGATACTCCCGTTCCGGTAGATATCATTAATATATCAAAAATTTTAAAACAGAGCCCGACTAACAATATCAGCCAGGCCTTAAATTATATTGTACCGTCATTTTCATCCACTTCTCACACGGTTAACGATGGAACTGACTTTGTAGATCCTGCTCTTTTAAGAGGATTGGGTCCGGATCAGGTTTTGGTTTTGCTCAACGGAAAAAGAAGATACCAATCTTCATTGATCAATGTTACCCTTACACCGGGAAGAGGTTCTGTGGGAACAGATCTTAACGCTATTCCGGCCTTTGCTTTAGAAAAAATTGAAGTTTTAAGAGACGGAGCTTCTGCCCAATACGGTTCTGATGCCATTGCTGGAGTCGTTAATCTCGGATTGAAAAAAAGACTAGGACTTTCCGGACAGGTGTTTTTAGGTGGGTATGCTTCACCTGTTACCAATAATTTCTCCGGGGGGATAGATGGACAGACCATTTCTGTAGACCTTAATTATGGAGCTAAAATAGGGAAAACCGGATTTTTTAACGTTACAGGTTCTGCACAATACCGCGACCCTTATTCCAGAGCCGGAGTAAGAGAGGGAGATATCTATAATGCTTACAATGCAATTAATTACAGAGCACTGCAGGATGGAGTGAATATTGATGGATTGTATAAGAATATTACCAACACTTCCAATACTCAGCAGATTATCAATACGATTAAACAATATGCAGGTAAGGTTGGATATTTTGCACCTGATTTTCAATCCCAGATTTCGGGGGCAAACAGTATTTCTGATCTTCAAAAGCTGTTAGGCAAAGATTTTACTTCTCAGGAACTTAATGACAGAGGATTAGAGAGAAAAGATTTCAGTCTGAGAGCAGGGCAGTCTAAACTGCAATCGGGGCAGCTCTTCTTTAATTCTGAAATTCCTGTGAATGAGGAATGGAAAGTATATTCTTTTGGGGGATATAGTTACCGCCTTGGAAATGCCGGAGGATTTTACAGACTTCCAAATACTGAAAGAAACATCAATGCCGTTACCCCCAACGGATATCTTCCTCAGATTGAAGCCACAGTAAATGATTATTCTCTCGCTGCCGGAATTAAAGGAAAATGGAATGGCTGGAATGTGGATTTCAGCAATACTTTCGGGAAAAACACCTTTAGTTTTGGCGTGGTAAATACATTTAATACATCAATTACAGACAATTCTCCACGAACTTTTGATGCCGGAGGGTCTGAATTTTCACAAAATACCGTTAATCTGGATTTGTCAAAAAAATATGATGTCCTGAAAGGATTGAACCTTGCGTTTGGTGCTGAATACCGACATGAAAATTATAAAGTAAATGCAGGAAAAGAAAACTCTTATGCTTCTTACGATATCTATGGACGTGTGGTAACCGCCAAGACTCCTGAAAATGAAAAAGTAACCGATTTCTTCGGAAATATAAGACCTGCAGGGGCACAGGTTTTTCCAGGTTTCAGTCCGGAAAATGCAGTTTCCGGAAACAGAAACAGTGTTGCAGCGTATGCCGATGCAGAGCTGGAAGTTACTGACGGATGGCTGCTGGAAGGAGCTTTACGATATGAGAATTATTCAGACTTCGGGTCTACATTCAATTATAAGCTGGCAACCAATGTAAAGCTGGCTCCCAATCTGAACTGGAGAGGTGCTGTTTCTACAGGGTTTAGAGCACCTTCTTTAGCGCAAATCTATTATAGTTCCACTTCTACCTTGATTCAGCAGGGGAAAACCACACAGGTAGGTACTTTCAGAAATAATTCTGAAGCAGCACAGGCATTGGGTATTCCAAAATTGAAACAGGAAACATCACAATCCTACAGCACAGGAATTACATGGAAAATTCCGGCATTAAGTCTGACTTTTACAGCTGATGCTTATTTAATAAAGATTAAAGACAGAGTAGTGCTTACAGATCTGTTTTTCCGTCCGGATAAGATCAACAATGCTGATGATCAGGTTTTGCAAAGTGCCTTTGATCTGGCAAGGGCCAGCGCTGCCAACTTTTTTGCCAATGCTGTAGACTCTCAGACAAAAGGTCTGGATATTACGATTTCTCAGAATTCAAAGATTTCGGAAGGTATTTCGTTGGAAAATAATTTCGGCCTTAATCTTAATCAGACCAAAAGAATCGGAGATATCCATGCGTCGCCTAAATTAATAAGCCAGATTGATAATTATTTCTCAGAACCCAACAGAGTGTATTTTGAAGAAGCGGTACCACGCGTAAAAGCTACCTTATCCAATACGTTAAGATTTTCCGGTTTTACTTTTTTATTGCGTAATTCTTTCTTCGGTAAAGTGACAGATGCAGATGTTTTAGATGCTAATTTTGACGGAGTAACAGGAAGTACAGAGCATTTTGTGCTTAATAACCGCTTTGTGACAGATTTATCTGTAGGGTATGATTTTAATAAAAATATTTCCGCAACGATCGGGAGCAATAACATCCTGAATATTCTACCATCTAAAAGTCCGAATATAAGTTCATTAACGGCTGATAACCAGTTTGTATATTCAAGACAGGTTTCCCAGTACGGTATAGGAGGAAGGTTTTTATTTGCGAGAATTGAATTCAGGTTTTAGCATGACTTACAAATTATTTAAACAAAAAAAACAGAGCAGTACACTCTGTTTTTTTTATATATGATGATGGTTATCTCATGAAATTCCCTAGGCTTAGTTTTTTACAGTTATTGGGCACGGTTTTTTTCTTCAAAATTCACGGCTCTGTTATTTGATTTTACTTTCTGATTTCCAAAATTGTAAGTGATGCTGAGTGTCATTCTTCTGGCGTCCCAATAGTTATCAAAATATTGTGTATTATCAGTAAAGTATTTTTCAGCCCTCAGTCCGGACTGTCTGAAAATGTCGCTTACAGAAAGATTGACCTGAAGGGCTTTTTCCGCAAAACTCATTTTGATTCCCGCATCCAGACTTGCTGTGTTTCTTACAAAAAAATATCCGTCTCTGGAAGGAAGATTGTTCCAGTAGTTGACAAACAGCATGAATGTTTTTGCCTTATTCAGCTGGAATGTATTGTTCAGAGAAAAATAAAATGACTGTCCATTTTTAGGAATCAGATTGAATCTTGTAATCTGAGTTTCATTATAACTGAAGGAAGTTGAGATATTGCTCTCCCAGATTTTGAAAAACGTATCTGTATAATTGAAATTAATCCCGTAAATATCCTGATTGTAATAATTTTCATAGGTACTGGTAAGGTCAATTCCGTTCAGGAAGGAAATCTGGTCAAAATTGTTCTTTGTTTTCTGATAATAAAGATTGGCTGAAAATTTATTTTTAAAGATATAATTAAACTCAATATTATGATTAAATGATGGCTGCAGGCTTGGATTTCCGGTATAATATGTATTAGGATTAGAATACCATCGGAACGGATCTAAAGCCCGGAAATAAGGACGGTTGATTCTTCGGGAATAATTAATGCTGAACTGATTATTACCATTGGCTTTATAAGATATATAGGCTGTCGGAAAAAACTTTCCGTAATTGTTCTCCGATTTTGATTGGGTAGTTGGCGAGAAACCTTTGGTTTGTGAATATTCATAGCGAAGTCCTGCTTTTACAGACCATTTTTCGCCAAGGTCCTTACTGGCACTGACATAACCTGCATAATTTTTTTCATTATAATCAAAAAGATTACTCTTTGCCGGATCTATGATATAATTCTCATTGGTGAAATTAAAATATCCAATGTCCGAATTATTAGAAAACTGACTGTATTTCGCACCTGTTTCCAACTGGATTTTTTTGAAATTTAAAGTTAAGTCAGCCTGGCCAGAATAGATCTTATAATTTACCGAAGAAAGATTTCTCACAACCTGTGTTGAGTTGCTGATGATATTTCTTGTTGTAAAATTAACTTCCGTATCGGGCAGATTTCCATAATAATTTGCGCCAAGACTTAGTTTATGTTCTCCCAACTTTTGATCAAAATAGAGATTTAGCATTTGTGATGTAAAAGTAGAGCGGTGCTTTGAATCCGTATCAGTTTGCAAAGTGGAAGTAGTGTTGGTAAAATAGTTTTGCGTTGAGTTGATATCCATATTAGAATGTCCTTTTGTAATATCATATACCAACCCAATATTAGAATTTTTAGAAAGCGAATAATCAAGATTGGCATTCAGACCCAGCCCGTCATTCATATCTCTTCTGTCATTTTTACTGATAGAAGAGCTTTGGCCTATGATATTATTTTTTTCTACAGATCTTTTATCTCCATCATAGCCTATTACTTTTACAGAAGCTTTTATTTTTTCATTCTGGTAATTTACCCCTGCCACACTGCTGAAACCTGCATATGTTTTCTGAGTGTAATTGGTATTCAGATAGCCACTCCATCCGAGATTCTGATTCTTTTTAAGAACAATATTGATGATACCGCTATTTCCCTGGGCATCATATTTTGACGGTGGGGTTGTAATAACTTCGATTTTCAAAATATTTTCAGAACGTAAATTTCTCAGATAGTTCATGAGTTCTGCTCCGGAAAGATTCAACAAACGATCATTAACCATTACAGAGACCCCGTTTTTTCCTGCAATGGAAAGCAACCCTTTGTCTTCATCCATCTTAAGTAAGGGAGTGGAGGATAAAACTTCTGTTCCGGAACTTCCTTGTGATAACATTGAATTTTGAACGTTGTAGACAAGACGATCTACTTTGCGCTCTACAAGAACTTTTTTACCATTCACTGTAACAGCTTCAATTTTATTAACATTAGTTGTATCTTTTATTTGTCCTGTTACTGCAGAACAAAACAATATTGAAATAAAGAAAATATTTTTTTTCATAATGTATAGATCAATAAATAATATTTTTTTATATATCCGGGACAAAGATATTAGGCGAATGTATTCATGAAAATAGACGTTAGATGAAACATGAATTTGAGTAGATTAAAAAAGTTTTATCGGAAAAAAACAGGCTTTTGTCGAAAAATAATGTCAAAATAAAACAGCAGAAGGTATATTTGAATATGAAAAGAAAGCAAATTATATGGCTTCAGATTATCTATTGGAGCTTTAATTTTATAGGAACAGTGATCACTCCGAATTATTTTTTTCCGGAGACTAATAAATTTAATATGCATGTTCTTAGAATTACATTCTTCCTTGTGAAGATTCTTACTTTCTACTTTGCATATTTCATTGTTTTTCCTAAAGTTTTTAAAATAGACAAACTGTATTCTGCCGTTTTTGTTTTTATACTGGCTTTTCTGTTTTTTGCCGGATTGCGTTATATCCTTGAGGAAATTATGCTTCCGGAAACATTAGGTTTTAGGAATTATGGTGAAGGTACAGAACTTTTCTTTTATTTTTTTGATAATATTTACAATAGCTCATTACCTACTTTCATTGCAGGAATTTTGTGGATATTGGAAAAATACGGTGTGGCTGAAAATGATAAAAAACAGCTCCTGATAGACAAGAAACAGGCGGAACTTCAGGCACTAAAAACTCAGATCAATCCTCATTTTATTTTTAATTCATTAAATAATATCTACTCTCTGGTCTATCAGAAATCGGATAAAGCACTTCCTGCCATTGAAGAACTTGGACAATTGCTGAGGTACAGTACAAAAGACCTTGCAAAAGATGCTATTTCGCTGGATAAAGAGATTGGATATATTGACAGTTTAATTGCACTGGAAAAACTTAGGATCAGAAACCCTGAACTGTTGCTAATAGAAAAAAATATTCAATATCCTCAGCTGAAGATCTCACCAATGTTGCTTGTTCCTTTTGTTGAGAATGCTTTCAAACATGGAGATTTTCGTGATAAAGGTTTTGAAATGAAAATCTCAGATCATGATAAGATTCTGCATTTTTATCTTTTAAATTTTAAAACACAGAAAATGAAAGATATCGTGTCAGGAATAGGAATTCAGAATGTGAAAAAAAGACTGGAAATCCTTTATCCTAAACATCAGCTTGAAATCAAAGATTCAGAAACGGAATTTATTGTAGATTTAAAAATTGATTTAAGGGATGAATAAGATAAAATGTATCATTGTTGATGACGAACCCCTGGCAATCTCTCTGCTGGAGCATTATGTAGAGAAAATTCCTTTTCTTGAACTGGTTTTCTCTACAGAGAATCCGATTCTGGCTTTAGAGTATCTGCAGAAAAATGATTCAGACCTCATCTTTCTGGATATTCAGATGCCGGAGCTTACAGGAATCAATTTTATGAAGATTGTTGGACCTGATCAAAAGTATATTTTAACAACGGCTTATTCTGAATATGCGCTGGAAGGATATGAACATAATGTTGTGGATTACCTTTTGAAGCCTGTCTCCTTTGAACGGTTTCAAAAGAGTGTATTAAAGGCTCAGGAGCGGTTTTCTTTTCCACAGGAAGAAAATACCCATTTCTTTGTGAAATCCTCTGGACAAAGGCATCGTATCGGCTTTCATGAGATTCTGTACGTAGAAAGCATCAAGGACTACGTCAATATCCGGACAGAAAATGATGAGTTTATCGTTCTGGATACTCTTAAATCAATGGAAAGCCAGCTTCCTGAAAGATTTGTGCGGATTCATAAATCTTTCATTGTCAATTTGGATAGAATCAAGAGTGTTGGGGCTAAAAAAATCACTCTTCCTGAGTATGAAATTCCCATTGGAGAAAGCTATAGAACAAATCTTCTGGATAGATTAAAGTAAGAAAATTGTAAGTTTTGGCTAAAGCCAGATGTATTTTATAATTTTAAAAGCGGACTTTAGTCCGCTCCTATTGAATTTATTAGCAGGTATGATAAAAAAGACGACTTCAATTGAAGCCGCCTTTATATTAATTAATCTAACAATTAATCTTATTTTTCCTGTTGTTTGATCAGGTTCAGGGCAGAACCAGCCTTAAACCAATCAATCTGCTGATCGTTATAAGTATGGTTGGCCATGATGATATCTTTAGTTCCGTCAGCATGAACGAATTCTAAAGTCAGTTGTTTTCCTGGAGCAAACTGATCAAGATCTAAGAAGTTAACCGTGTCATCTTCCTGGATTTTGTCATAGTCAGCTTCATTAGCGAAAGTGATTCCAAGCATACCTTGTTTTTTAAGGTTGGTTTCATGGATTCTTGCGAATGATTTTACCAATACAGCTTTCACGCCAAGGTGTCTGGGCTCCATGGCAGCATGCTCTCTTGAAGAACCTTCACCATAGTTCTGGTCTCCTACAACGATTGTCGGAACGCCTGCCGCTTTGTAAGCTCTTTGTACAGCCGGAACTTCACCGTATTCACCGGTTAATTCATTTTTAACTTTATTGGTTTCCATGTTGTAAGCATTGACAGCTCCGATCAACATGTTATTTGAGATATTGTCTAAGTGTCCTCTGTACTTCAACCATGGTCCGGCCATAGAAATGTGGTCAGTAGTACATTTTCCGAAAGCTTTAATCAATACCTTAGCTCCTTCAATGTTTTTACCATCCCAAGCCGGGAATTCTTCTAATAACTGAAGTCTGTCTGAAGTAGGACTTACATTCACAACAACGCTTGAACCATCTTCAGATGGAGCCTGATATCCGTTATCGTCTACTGCGAATCCTTTTGAAGGAAGTTCATAGCCTTTAGGTTCTTCAAGTTTTACCTGCTCACCAGCTTCGTTAGTTAATGTATCTGTAATTGGGTTAAAATCTAGTCTGCCTGAGATCGCGACAGCAGCCACCATTTCAGGAGAAGCTACAAATGCATGGGTATTCGGGTTACCATCAGCTCTTTTGGCGAAGTTTCTGTTGAAAGAGTGAATAATAGAGTTTTTCTCTCCTTTTTCAGCACCTTCTCTGTCCCATTGTCCGATACATGGTCCACAAGCGTTGGTAAATATTCTTGCGTTTTCAAATTTTCTGAAAGAATCTAAGAAGCCGTCTCTTTCTGCTGTGAATTTCACCTGTTCAGAACCAGGGTTGATTCCTAAGATGGCTTTAGGTTTTACCCCTTTTGATACCGCATCTTCTACAATGGAAGCAGCCCTTGATAAATCTTCATAAGAAGAGTTGGTACAAGAACCGATAAGAGCCCACTCAACTTCTAAAGGCCATCCGTTAGCTTCAGCTTTAGCTCTGAATTCAGCAACCGGAGTCGCCAAATCGGGAGTGAAAGGTCCGTTTAAGTGAGGAGTCAGTTCAGAAAGGTTGATTTCTATTAATTGGTCGAAATATTGCTCAGGGTTTGCATATACTTCAGCATCACCTGTTAGGTGCTCAGCAATTGTATCAGCGGCATCTACTACATCCTGTCTTCCTGTAGCGGAAAGATATCTTCTCATAGAATCATCATATCCGAAAGTAGAAGTTGTAGCTCCGATTTCAGCACCCATGTTACAGATAGTCCCTTTACCAGTTGCGGAAAGAGATTCAGCGCCTTCACCGAAATATTCTACGATGCACCCAGTACCTCCTTTTACGGTAAGGATTCCTGCTACTTTTAAGATAACATCTTTTGCCGAAGTCCATCCGCTCATTTTACCGGTTAATTTTACTCCGATAAGTTTAGGCATTTTAAGCTCCCAGGCCATTCCTGCCATTACGTCTACCGCGTCAGCACCTCCTACACCTATTGCTACCATTCCCAGTCCTCCTGCATTTACCGTGTGAGAGTCAGTACCGATCATCATTCCTCCAGGGAAGGCATAATTTTCCAGTACAACCTGGTGAATGATACCCGCTCCCGGTTTCCAGAATCCGATTCCGTATTTATCACATACAGAACTAAGGAAGTTGAACACCTCAGAGTTTTTGTTGATACCTTCCTGTAAATCTTTATCAGCACCTACTTTCGCCTGGATCAGGTGATCCGCGTGAGCAGTGGAAGGAACGGCAACTTTAGTTTTTCCTGCCTGCATGAACTGTAAAAGTGCCATCTGTGCAGTGGCATCCTGCATTGCTACTCGGTCTGGAGCGAAGTCTACATAAGAGTTTCCTCTTTCATAAGCCTGTGTAGCATTTCCTTCCCAAAGGTGGGTGTAAAGGATTTTTTCTGAAAGGGTAAGAGGTTTTCCTACAATTTGTCTTGCCGCAGCAATTCTTTCGGGATAACGCTCATACACCTTTTTGATCATATCAATATCAAAAGTCATATCTTAATTTAGTTTTGTTCTTTTTCCGTTTAATGCTTCTTTCTCTGTGGTCTGAAAAAGAAAAATCACTGTTAATGCATCAAAAAACGTTCCTATAATCCATAAACAGGGTGTTTTTGATTCCAAAATCAATAGATTTTATAACTTTCAATTTAAGAAAAAATAGAATTTATTTGCCGGGTTTTATCGAAAAAAAAACGTAACTATCTTAAAATAGAAACGTTCTAAACAAAAAATGGAAGATTTTAAATCCTAAAGGACCAAAATCTTCCATTTATATAATTTTCAATAGTCTTACGACGTATGTATAAATGTCTTAGTGAGCACTTGTACTTGTTAATTCTTTAATAGAAGGTACAAAAGTGGTAAGGTCAATACCTTCAACAGCAGCTTTGTACTCATCAATATTAGGAATTCTTCCAATGATCGCAGAAAGAACTACAACCGGAGTTGAAGCAAGTAAAGATTCACCTTTTTTACGTTCAGAATCTTCAACTACTCTTCCTTGGAAAAGACGCGTAGAAGTTGCTAAAACGGTATCTCCTTTAGCTGCTTTTTCCTGATTACCCATACAAAGGTTACATCCGGGACGCTCAAGATACATTACGTTTTTGTATTCAACACGGGCTTCTCCTTTTGGAGCATTATCATCAAATTCAAAAGCTGAATATTTTTCTAATAATTCCCAGTCTCCTTCTGCCTTCAGCTCATCAATGATGTTGTAAGTAGGTGCTGCTACTACAAGAGGAGCGCTAAATTCTACTTTTCCTTGCTGCTTTTCAATATTTCTAAGCATTTGGGAAACAATCTTAAGGTCACCTTTGTGAACCATACAAGATCCTACGAAACCAAGGTCTACTTTTTTCTCACCTCCGTAATAAGAAAGGTCTCTGATGGTATCGTGAGTATATCTCTTAGACACATCGTCGTTGTTTACGTCCGGATCAGCAATCATTGGTTCAACAATTACGTCAAGATCTACCACAACTTCAGCATAATATTTAGCATTTGCATCAGGAGTCAAAGCAGGTTTCTCTCCTGATCTGATCTCTGCAATTCTCTTGTTTGCTTTGTCAATTAATCCCTGAAGAACTTTATTATGGTTATCCATACCCTTATCAATCATGATCTGGATTCTGCCTTTTGCAATTTCCAGTGATTCAATCAAAGTATTGTCTTCAGAAATGTTGATAGAAGCTTTTGCCTTCATCTCAGCAGTCCAGTCAGTAAAGGTAAATGCCTGGTCAGCAGGAAGCGTTCCGATGTGAACCTCAATGATTCTTCCCTGGAATACGTTTTCTCCTCCAAACTGCTTCAGCATCTGAGCCTGCGTTGCATGAACCACATCACGGAAGTCCATGTGCTCTTTCATGTTTCCTTTGAATGTTACTTTCACAGATTCAGGGATTGGCATAGATGCTTCACCCGTAGCTAATGCAAGTGCCACAGTTCCTGAGTCAGCCCCGAAAGCTACTCCTTTAGACATTCTTGTGTGAGAGTCACCACCAATGATGATAGCCCACTCATCTACAGTGATATCGTTAAGAACCTTGTGGATTACGTCAGTCATTGCGTGGTATTCACCTTTAGGGTCACGGGCTGTAATAAGACCGAACTCGTTCATGAATTTCATCAGTTTCGGAATATTGGCCTGAGCTTTTTTATCCCAAACAGAAGCGGTGTGGCATCCTGACTGGTATGCACCATCAACGATTGGGGAAATTACTGTTGCAGCCATAGATTCCAATTCCTGAGAAGTCATAAGACCTGTTGTATCCTGAGATCCAACAATATTAACTTCTACACGAACGTCTGAACCGGCGTGTAATACTTTTCCAGGAGTAGTTCCAACAGCATTTCTGTTGAATATTTTTTCTACAGCCGTAAGTCCTTGTCCTTCGTGAGAAATTTCTTTTGATGGAGCAAAAACAGCAGGAGCCTCAATTCCTAAAAGCTGAGCGGCAAATGTCTGTAGTTTTTTACCAAATACGATAGCGTAAGATCCACCGGCTTTGATGAATTCCATCTTTTGCGGAGTGAAAGATTTGGTAAGGTCGATCAGTTCTTTATCGCCGTTATATAATTTCTTTTCTTTTGTATTAATCGTTAAAACAGTTCCTGTTGCTACTGAATAAGCTTCTTCAAGAACGATGTCACCATTTTCGTTACGAATCGGGTTTCCGTTTTCGTCAACTTTCTTTACCCAGTTTTTAAGGTCAACACCAATACCTCCGGTAACGTCTACGGTCGTAAGGAAGATCGGAGAAATTCCGTTTGTTCCTCCTACAATCGGAGCAATGTTTACGAAGGGTACATATGGGCTGGCCTGTTTACCTGTCCAGAGAGCAACGTTATTTACTCCGGACATTCTTGATGAACCTACACCCATTGTTCCTTTTTCAGCGATAAGCATAATGCTTGCATCAGGATGTTGTGCCTGTAAAGCTTTGATTTCTTCCTGAGCCTCAGGAGTGATCATACATTTACCATGAAGTTCACGGTCTGATCTTGAGTGGGCCTGGTTACCCGGAGAAAGTAAATCTGTAGAGATGTCTCCTTCACCAGCAATGAATGTTACGACTTTAATTTCTTCAGCAACTTCCGGAAGTTTTGTGAAAAACTCAGCTTTTGCGTAGCTTTCAAGGATTTCTTTTGCAATTTCGTTACCACTGTTGAATGCTTCCTTCAGGCGGTTTGTATCTGCCTCATAAAGGAAAACCTGTGTTTTAAGAACAGCTGCAGCTTCTTTAGCAATAGCGGCATCATTACCTAAGGCAAGATCCAGCAATACTTCAATAGAAGGCCCGCCTTTCATATGAGACAATAATTCAAAGGCAAATGCCGGGGAAATTTCTTCTACTACGGATTCACCCAGAATAATTTCTTTTAAAAATTTAGCTTTCACTCCCGCCGCACTTGTCGTTCCGGGTAGCGTGTTGTAAATGAAAAATTTAAGAGAATCCGATCGGTCAGCATTACCTGAATCTTTAATCTGTGTAATGATTTCGCTTAGTAATTCAGCACCATCAATTGGCTTTGGATGAAGCCCTTGGGTTTTTCTTTCTTCAATCTCTTTGATGTAATCCTTATAAATATTCATAATAGAAGGTCTTTCAACATTAAAGGTAGGCCTGCTTCTTCTTTACCGGTCTGTATAAATACAGTTAATGACATTTTGAGTTCTCGCATTTTGATGCAACATTAACCGAATAAAGTCAGCATAATCTACACTTTCTTAAAAGTTTTTTAAAATTATCAAACAATTCAAAATGTTCCCAAAATTACGAATTTTTAATATTTTATAGAAACGAAATTATTTAGATTCTTTATAAATATGAATTTTATAATATCTATTTTTGGTCATATTTTTGTAGACATATGGTGAATATGAAAAATATCCTAAATGTTTTATGCATTTTTACTTCGGTTTTCGTTTTTTCACAGACTAAATCTGTGAAGAAAATAACGGTGAAACAAGGTGCGAAAACAGCGGTTAAGAAAGGGCCTGCAGCCAAAAAAACTAATCCTGATTTAGTAGTAATTAATAAAGATCTTCCGGTTTTGATTCCTAAGAAGAAAGGCGATCAGTTTGGGTATGTTGACCAGAACGGGAAATTTATTATTCAGCCGGAATATCACATTGCCGTATTTTTTTACGAAGACTGTAACCTTCTGAATTCCCCTAATGAAAAAGTCAGAAAATTTGGAACAAAAGAGTATGCTACAGTAGAAAAAGATATGATCTCTTACCGGATAGATCAGTCCGGGAAGAGAGTATACCAGTTCAAAGAATCTGATTTTGGGAAATGTATATTTGAAGAATATAAACAACAGTTGTTTCAGGCATATACCATGAATGGTTTTTACGGAATTATTGAAAAAGCAAAGTTTGTGAATGCTGCAGATTACAGGCAGTTTCAGATCTATCCTCAATATCAGTATCTCTACATTATGGAAGGAGATGATGTAGCAAATCCCATGATTGTTGCCTCCAATAATGATAAATTTGGAGTGATTGACGTTAACAATAAGATCATTATTCCTTTTGAATATGCCAATATTAAAAGAAACTTTAGCTGGAAACTGGGGAAGATGTTTGAAGTCACGAAAGATGGAAAAAGCTACTATTATGTTGATGCGGACAATAAAACCTATTAGAAAATTATAAATGATGAATGATGAATGATTCATTCAATAACTCCTATTTTTCATTCTACTTTTTTCTATCTCATAACTCAAAACCCGAACCTCAATTCATATATTTTTTGTAATTTTGCAGCTGAAATAAAGGGGTGCTTTAACAGGCTGAGATTATACCCAATGAACCTGGAACAGGTAATGCTGTTTAGGGATGCGTCTTCATCAGGCGCTTATTGTATAATATCTTATCGATCCCCTTTTATTCATTAAATGTCAAAGATTTATAGAATGAAAGGATTATTTTTTTTAGGACTTAGCGTAGGCTCTGTAGCCTTTATCCAGGCTCAGAATAAGGATTCTCTGAAAATCAGAGAAATTGAAGCCGTCAACTTTACCAAAAGGCTGCCGGTAGCAAAGGAAATCATCAACGTACAGAAAGATTTAGACGGTAAAAATTTAGGACAGGATCTTCCTATTCTGTTAAAAAATCAAACCTCCATTATTTCTACCTCAGATGCAGGAAATGGGGTAGGATATACCGGTTTTAGAATTCGTGGAGTTTCAGGAAGCGGGATTAATGTAATGATGAATGGTGTTCCGTACAACGATTCTGAAAGCCAGGGGACTTTTTTTGTGAATGTTCCGGATTTAACAAGTTCTGCATCTCAGATTGTTATTCAAAGAGGAGTGGGAACTTCCAATAATGGTGTTTCTGCCTTCGGGGCAAGTATCAATGTGATTTCTAAAGATCCTGAAGAAAAGTTTTATTTTAAAACAGATGACAGCTACGGCTCCTTCAATACCTATAAATATTCAGCTGAGATAGGTTCCGGTAAGTTCTGGAAAAACCGTCTTTCTGTAATGGGAAGATATACACATATTCATTCTGACGGATATATCGACAGAGCTTCATCAAATTTACATTCTTATAATTTTACAGCCTTATTTGAAGAAGGAAATACAAAGCTGCGTTTAATGGCTTTCGGTGGAAAAGAGAAAACCTACCAGGCATGGAACGGGATTGATCGTAAAACATGGGAAACCGATCCTAAATTTAATGTTTCAGGGGCAATTTATGATGCCAATTGGGAAAATATCGTAAGTTTCTATGACAACGAAACAGACAATTACAGACAGAACCACTATCAGTTGCTTTGGGAGCAAAAATTCAGTGATAGATGGAATATGGAAACTACTTTTCATTATACCAAAGGGAAAGGATATTACGAAAACTACAAGCAGGGAGATCCTTTTTCCAGATACAATTTACCTGATTTGACTGAAGGAGGACAGACTATAAAATATTCAGACTTTATCAGAAAAAAATGGCTGAATAATGATTTTTATGGGGTTGTTTCAACGCTTTACGGAAAGTTTGAAAACTTAGATCTGAATGTTGGTGTTGTTGCCAATCAGTATTACGGAAGACACTATGGAAATGTTACCGGAGTATTTTTTCCTCAGATTGATGAAAGCGAATATTACAGAAGCCGTTCGATAAAGAATGAAGTATCTGGTTTTGCAAAAGCTTTGTTCAGAGTGGATAATTTTGAATTTTTTGGTGATTTACAGCTTAGAAAAATCAATTATAATACTAAAATCCTGATGGCTGGTGATGGTGAAGGTGCAGATTTAAGTAAAAATTGGCTATTTTTTAATCCAAAAGCCGGCGTCAATTACAGAATTGAAGGTGGTAAAGTATTCCTGTCATACGCTCATGCCCACCGTGAACCGAACAGAGATGATCTGATGGCCAATAATGACGTTAAAGCAGAAAAACTTCACGACTTTGAAGCTGGTTTAGAGAAACAATTCGGGATTGTATCCTTTACTGCGAATGTGTATTATATGTACTATGTGAATCAATTGGTATTAAATGGTGTCCTTAATAATGTAGGAGCATTCATCAGAACCAATTCCGGGAAGAGCTACAGAAGAGGAGTGGAGCTTGGTGCTTTAGCAAAACTATCCAAACAATGGGAGGTTTCAGGAAATGTAACCTTAAGCCAGAGCAGAAACCAGGATTTTAATATTCAAAATGGAGATGTTCCCAAAAGCCTTGGAAATACACAGATTTCATTCTCTCCGAATGTCATTGCTAATCTAAGTCTGAAATTCAATCCTACGAAGAATTTTCAGTTTGCTTTAATGAATCAGTACGTGGGGAAACAATATCTGGACAATACCGAAGATGCAAACCTGCAGCTTAAAGATTATTTCCTGACGGATTTCAACGCTCAGTATCAGTTTAAAATTGCCAATAATGAAATTGCATTAAAACTATTGGTGAATAACCTGTTCAACAAAAAATATGTCAACAACGGATCTGTGTACGAAGGACAGCCGTATTATTTTTCACAGGCGGGAACCAATTTCATGTTTGGAGTGAGCTGGAAGATTCAATAATAAAAAGATGGAAAAAGTAAATAAGTGAATTTGAAAATTTGCCCTTTTACCTGTTTCATTATAATTGTGATGCTTAAAAAAAGAAGTTTAAATACCTGTATTCCAGTTTTGATACAGAATAATCAAAAGACTGTTTCGGCAGTCTTTTTTTATATAGGTTAAATATCTTTAAAAGTCATGAAAAAGTTATAAATTTGCTGCCAAATGAATATTTCAGCATACATTTTAGAATACTTAAAACAATTTGGAACTGCCACGGTTCCAGGCTTTGGGGTGTTTTCACTGAAAAATTCTAAGGCCATTATCAATTCCGAAAATGGGAGCATCTTACCTCCAGCCAGTCAGATTGAATTTACAATAGACTACGAAGTACAGGCTGAAGATCTTACTGCTTTTATTGCAGGACAGAAACAAATGTCCTTAGAGGCTTCAAGAAGTGATCTGAAGATCCAGACTGATTTTTGGAAGAAAAAACTTCAGGCCGAACAGGTTCTTGAGATTCAAAACCTTGGAACAGTCTTTATTGAAGAAGGACATACCCATTTTAAAGGAAAAAGAATAGAATCAGGGCGTCCGGACTTTTATGGACTGGAAGAGATCAGATTTTCAGATATCAATAACGGAGAAAAGGTAAATCCTTCAGTCAACCACGAAAAGGATTTTAAATTCAGAAAAACTATTCTATGGATTTTCCTTTTGGTTATTCCGGTTTTGGGAATTTTATACCTGGCTTTCACCCAGCAGGAACTTCTTTTTGGTAAGAAGTCTTTCAATAAGGTTTCCGTACAGACTTCTACCCACAGAATTGTAAAAGATACGATTAAGGTGATGGTACATACCCCGAAATCATCCGTTTCAGATTCTCTGAAAAAAGATTCATTAGCAAAACCTGCCGGAAAAGCAGTAAAACCAGCTCCGGCCGTTCCAAACAACACTAAGACTAGATGGCAAAAATAAAAAAAGCGTCAGAATCTCTGACTATTATGACCAATATCGTTCTTCCGAACGAAACCAATTCTTTAAGAAATCTTTTTGGAGGTGAGCTTTTAGCGAAAATGGACCGTTGCGCGTCTATTTCTGCAGCAAGACACTGCGAGAGAAGAGTAGTAACAGCTTCTGTAAACCACGTGTCTTTCAATCATCCGATTCCGGAAGGCGGAGTAGTGGTATTGGAATCCAAAGTTTCCAGAGCATTTTCTACTTCTATGGAAGTTTATGTGGATGTATGGTTGGATGACCCGATCAATCAGAAGAAAATTCATACCAATGCAGGTATTTATACTTTCGTGGCTGTAGATGAATTCAACCGTCCGATTCCTATCCCGGAAATGGTTCCGGAAACGGAAGAAGAAAAAGAAAGATTTGCAGCTGCATTCCGTAGAAAAGAACTTTCATTAATCCTTTCCGGAAGAATGAAACCGCTGGAATCTGTAGAGCTTAAAAAACTCTTCCAGGAACCGCAGGAGTCAAAAAAAGATAAAAAGTAGACTTTACATACTTTATCAATAAAAATGCTTTTAAACTTTGCTGAGTGCTAACGCCTTTGCGAGCTTAAAAGCATTTGTTTTTTCAGTAATTTGCGAACTTTGCGATATAATAAAATTGTAATCATTTAGGAATCTGTTCCTATTTCTAAAATCATTAAATAAAAAATGAAAATACTTCTTTTAGATAAAAATCATCCTCTTATCACTGAGCAGCTTTTGGCTCAGAATTTTATATTGGAAGAGGATTTTACATCGTCTTATGATGAGGTTTGTGATAAAATTGAAAATTATGACGGGATTATTATCAGAAGCCGTATTCCTTTAGATCAGAATTTTCTGGAAAAAGGCAAGAACCTGAAATTTATTGCAAGAGTAGGAGCCGGAATGGAAAACATAGATATTCCTGTGGCTGAAAGACTGGGAATCCAACTGATCAATTCTCCGGAAGGAAACAGAGATTCTGTAGCAGAACATGTGGTAGGAATGCTGCTTGTGATCATGAACAGGCTTTTTATTGCTTCTCAGGAAGTGAAGAACGGGATCTGGAAACGTGAAGAAAACAGAGGTGATGAACTGTTGGGAAAAACAGTAGGTTTGATAGGATATGGAAATATGGGAAAAGCTACGGCCAAAAGGCTTTCTGGGTTTGGATGTAAAGTGATCTTCCATGATATACTTCCTGACCTTTCGGATGAATATGCAACACAGGTTTCACTGGAAGAACTTAAGCAGTCTGCAGAGGTTGTAAGCTTACATATTCCTTTGACTTCAGAAACGCATTATCTTATCGATGAAACGTTCATTGCAGGAATGAAAAACAACTTTTATTTTGTCAATACAGCAAGAGGAAAGAATGTGAAAACTAAAAGTTTAGTAGAAGCGTTGAAATCTGGAAAAGTAAAAGGGACTTGTCTGGACGTATTAGAATACGAAAAATCTTCTTTCGAGCATATTGAAACTGAAAATGAAGATTTGAAATATCTTCTTGAATCTGAAAAAGCAATTGTAACACCACACATTGCCGGGTGGACACACCAGAGCAAAGAAAAGCTGGCTCAGTTTATTGTTGATAAAATTGTTGCTTCACATTGTTAGGCTATTTAATGAAGTTATAAAATAAAACAGGGCGGATTTACAATAAAGTGAATTCGCTTTTTTATTGACTTTCACTTTTTCGCGATTTTGTCCTTCCAAATTTTATATCTCCCTTCATTTATGTTAAATAATTCATAATATCCCTCTCTTATTTATTATTTATTTTTGAGTTTTATTAAATTGCCGCTCATTTTGAATCTCATGACGAAGCGTAATTTTGTACTTATCCTAACTGTTCTTTTATCGATATTTTCCTGTAAAAAAAAGTCTGAAGCCAAAGAAGTTTCAGCTGAAAACACGACTAATCTACCCAACTATGGAAATGTAGACTTCGGAAATATTTTCGTCAAAGGTGACGGACAGCTTTTGAACAAACAGACAACGGTAAGCTATATAGATCAGTATTACAAAAAAATATGGGAAGAAGGTAACCTTAGCGGTGGAATCCTTGTTGCTAAAGGAGATGAAATTCTTTATGAAAATTACAGAGGTTATGGAAGAGAAGGCAATCAGATGCCGATTGATAAAAATACACCTTTGCATGTAGCATCGGTTTCAAAAACATTAACAGCGATGGCAATGATGAAACTGATTGAAGCAGGAAAAATAAAACTTACAGATCACCTTACTCAGTTTTTTCCAGGATTTCCATATCCTAACGTTACGGTTCAAACATTGCTAGATCAAAGAAGTGGTCTTCCGAAATACGAATATTTTATTACCAAAATACAGCCTGCACCGGCAGAACTTTCAAAACCGTTTATTACGAATCAGGATGTATTGAATATGATTATCAAATACAAACCAGATCTGGCGAGAGATACCGATACAGGATTTATGTACTGTAATACCAATTTTGCTCTATTGGCTTTATTGGTTGAAAAAGTAACAAAAACTCCTTTTCCGCAGGCGATGAAAGAGATGGTTTTCACTCCGTTGAAAATGAATAATACTTACATCTTCCAGGAAAAAGATATCCCTACAGCTTCACAGTCTTTCTATTATGGAGGAAATAAATTGTATCCTCTGGACAGACTGGATCTTATTTATGGTGATAAAAATGTATATACTACTCCAAGAGATCTGTATAACTTCTCAAAAGCTATGTATTCAAAAAATTTCCTGAAACCGGAACTGATGGAGATGGTTTTCGCTCCTTACAGTAATGAAAAGGCAGGAATGAATAATTATGGATTAGGATTCAGGATGAAAATTTTTGATAATGGTGAAAAGCTGACGTATCACAACGGATGGTGGCATGGTACCAACTCTGTATTTGCCCACCTTTTAAAATCTAAAGTTACCATTGTGGCTATCGGAAACAAATATTCAAACAAAGTATATACAGCCCTTGCATTATCAGGATTATTTGAAGATTTTCCTTTACAGAAGGAGAAGCTGCACACCGTTATGCATGACAATAAAGATACTTTAAATTCCGGACAGGAAGTTTTTGGAGAATAATGTTTATTTTTGCTTAAACATTTTCATGAAAAGGTTTCTTTTATTATTTGTTATCTGCTTTCTTGTACATTCATGTGCAAGAGTGGGATCTCCTGTCGGAGGGCCTAAAGATACTTTAGCGCCAAGGTTTTTAAGTTCAAACATTGATACGACAAGAATTAATGTCAAAAAAGATATTCACGAACTCCGTCTGGACTTTGATGAATATGTGACATTGAAGGATATCAATAAAAACCTGATTATCTCACCACCCATCAAAGGGATAACAAGGATTCTTCCTTCCAATATAGCCAACAAATTTGTGCTGATCCAATGGACGGATACTCTTCAGGCCAATACAACGTATAATTTCAATTTTGGAAATTCTATTGTAGATAATAACGAGTCGAATATACTGAGGTATTTTAATTTTGCTTTTTCTACAGGGGACAAACTGGATGATCTTTATATCAGTGGTGAGGTAAAAGATGCATTGGATATTAAAAAGAAAACGGGAACAACAACGGAAAATAAGCTTGTGGTTGGATTGTATCAGGTAAAAGATACAATGGATTATAAGAAAAAACCTTACTATATTACCAAGGTAGATGAAGATGGGTATTATGAACTGAATTATCTGACCCCGGGAAAATATAAAATTATTGCTTTTGACGATGAGAACGGAAATTCTATGTATGATCCGGGAAAAGAAAAGGTTGGGTTCCAGAAAGATCCGGTAGATGTAGAGAAATCTATTTCAGGATTGAATTTAAAAGTATATCCTTCCAGAAAAGCGGTGAAATATTCAGAGATGAAAGAAATTGCAGGCGGGATTTTGATGTCGTTTGAAGGAAATCCTGATGAAGTAAAAGTTCAGTCACTGAATGAAAAAATAAAGGATATCAAAATAACGCACAACCCAAAATCCGACTCTGTCAGAATCTGGTTTGATGCCGTAAAAGATGATGTGGGGCAGACAGCGAATGAAAAGCTTACGTTTACTCACAATAAAGGGCCGAAAAAAGATAGTGCCTACAGTGTTTCTCTATTTTACAGATATAATAAGAAAAACACGATGGATGTAGTGAGCGATAATGATGGAACTTCAATCGCTCCAAAAGCAGATTTAAAGCTTGCATCAAATTACATCGTTGATAAAATTGACCCTTCAAAATGGACATTAAAAATTAAAGGAGACAGTTTAACAACTTTACCATTCACCGCTAAAATTTCAGAAACAAATCCTTATCAGATCCATGTTCAATCGGATTTTGTGATGGGAAAAAGCTATGAGCTTACTGTTCCTAAGGAAACTGTATCTTCATTCTACGCAAAAAACAGCCAGTCCAAGAGATTTGACTTTGATGTTGCTAAAGCAGACCAGTTTGGAAGCGTTGAGTTTTCTATTTCAAATGCTCCGGAAGCAAGTTATTGGATTCAGCTGATAGATTCTTCAGACAAAGTTGCCTATCAGAAATATATAAAAGGAGACAAAGTAAAATTTGATATACTGAGACCTGCGGAATATATTGTAAGAATTCTGGTAGATAATAACGGTAATAAATACTGGGATGAAGCAGATTTCGCTAATGATATATTTGCTGAAGATGCCTATATCTTCCATAAAAAAGTGATCGTAAGAGGATTGTGGGAAACCAGAGAAGACTGGGATCTGAAGGATACCAGAACACTCGATAGCCCTAAATCAGCATCAGGAGCTTCTGCGCCAACACCAGCCTCTGTTCCAGTCTCTGAAACTCCGGAGCCTGTAACACCTACGACGACAAAGCAGCCGTTGAAAAAAGAATTTAAATCCGGTAATGCTGTTCTAACTCCGGCAAAGTAAGCAGATGAAAATGGCTAAGAAAATCATATTTTGGATATTGGTGGGTTTCGCCCTGATCCAGTTTTTTCCTATAGACAGAACCAATAAACCGATTAACTCTGCTGCGAACTTCGTTGATGCAAGGAAAACACCCGAAAAAATCAGAACACTGCTTAAAAATGCATGTTATGACTGCCATTCCAATGAAACAGTCTATCCGAAATATGCTTTTATCGCACCTGTTTCATGGTCCGTAAAAAGCCATGTAAACGAGGGCAGAGAGCATCTTAACTTTTCTACCTGGGAAACTTATAATAAAGATCTGAAGGAGAATATGATTACTAAATCTATTCAGACTATCCAAAGCAAGGCAATGCCAATGCCGGGTTATATCGTCTATCATAAAGAAGCCAATCTTTCAGAAGCAGAAAGAGCATTGCTGATTCAGTATTTTGAAGAAATGCTGAAGACGAAGACTTATTAGTTTGTAAAAATAAGGCTAGAAGAGTATATTTCAATACTGTATTATTTCGCTATAATTCCTTTTTAAGATCAATAACAAAATAAAAAACTCTCGCAGATTTTGCAGATCCGGCAGATGAATGTGTTCTAACAATCTGCTTAATCTGCAAAATCTGCGAGAGAATATATTACAAAAATTATTTCTTTAAATAGCTCTCAAAAAATCTCTTCTGAGAATCAAAAGCAATATCCTCTAAGTTAAGCTCCTGTAAAGGAACCCATACTGCTTCTGAGATCTCTGAGAGTTCAAGATTTACCTCAAACTTTTCCGAAACATTATACTCATAAAAGAGATCGATGGTATTGTAATCAATTTCTTTATATTGATAGATGTTTGGAAGGCTGGTAAGGTATTTCAGATTAGAAATATCGATATCAAGCTGAAGTTCTTCAAAAAGTTCTCTTTTACAGGTTTCCTCTGCACTTTCTTTAGGGTCAACGAATCCTCCTGCAAGATCAAGTTTTCCTTTTTTAGGATCTCTGTTTCTTCGCGTAAGATAAATTTCGTTACCACATCTGATGACAACCGCCACGGCGCCTGCCACATTATTATACAAGGTAAAACCACATTCCGGACAGCTCCATTTCTTTTCGCCGTCCCAGTGTAAGGACTCTTTGCCGCAGCTTGGGCAATATTTCAATAGTTTCATTGAGCAATATTAATATTTCTCGGGTGATAGCTCAAAATAACATCCCTTAATTCTTCCGTTTTCAGATGCGTGTAAATTTCCGTTGTTGTAATACTGGAATGCCCCAGCATTTCCTGAATATAACGCAAATCTGCCCCATTCTGCAATAAATGGGTCGCAAACGAATGTCTGAAGGTGTGTGGTGATATTTTTTTGTTAACCCCTGCTTTATCTGTAAGTTCTTTAATAATAAGAAATACAATCACTCTGGACATAGAGGTCCCGCGGCTGTTCAAAAACAGAGTGTCTTCATATTTCTTATTGATTTTACCTTTAGAACGTACCTCTTTGATATAACTTTCCAGCAAATCAGCAGTATAGTCAGCCAAAGGAACAAAACGGGTTTTGTTTCCTTTTCCGTTTACCTTGATGTATTGCTCTTTAAAGTTGATATTGGAAATCTTCAGATCAATCAGTTCAGAAACACGAAGCCCGCATCCATATAGTACCTCTATGATGCAGTGGTTTCTTTTTCCAAGATCTGTATTGACTTCAATAGCAGCGATAATTTTGTTGATATCAGGCAGGCTTAAGGTATCAGGTAGATATAATCCCAATTTAGGGCCTTCAAGTAACGCAGCAGGGTTGTCTTCACGATATTCATCCTCAAGCAGAAATTTGAAAAAGGCTTTGATGGAAGATATCCATCTTGCTTGTGATCGCTCACTGAATTTCTGTTTAGAAAGATTGAAAATGTATTCCTGCAGGTTTTCGTAACCGATAGAATCTGGGCCGACGTTTGCCAGATCTTCTTTTGCATAATCTTTTAATTTCTTAATGTCCCGAACGTAGGCGTCGAGAGTGTTTTCTGAAAAATTTCTTTCGAAACGAAGAAATATTTCAAAATCTTTGATCTTTTCATCCCAAGTCATTTGTGCTTATTTTTTTAGTTCACAGTCCGATATTTGTTCTATTTCAATGTTATGGTTTCTCAGGAACGATATTCCATCGTCATCCGAATATTCATTTATATACACCAGTCTCGTAATTCCTGCCTGTAAAATCAGCTTGCTGCATTCTTTACAGGGAGACAGCGTCAGATATAACGTTGCCCCTTTTGCAGATTGAGTAGAAGCGGCCAGCTTTAATATAGCGTTGGCTTCGGCATGCAATACGTACCAGTGTGTTTTCCCCTCTCCATCTTCACAGCAGTTTTCAAATCCCGAAGGAGTTCCGTTGTAACCATCTGAAATAATCATCCTATCTTTTACGATAAGAGCTCCCACCTGTTTTCTCTTACAGTAGGAGAGTTTTGCCCATTCCTGAGCCATTTTTAGATAAGCTTTATCAAACTTATTCATACCGCAGCATTGTTTTTTTTCGAAATAATTTGGATTAAAATCTTTTAGAAAGATTTAGAAGTTAGGCTTTCTCTTCTCTAGAAACGCAGTAACTCCTTCTTTCTTATCTTCCATTTCAAAAAGTTGCCCGAAATATTTGATTTCAGTTTCAAAACCTTTCTCCGTATCAGATAAATTTACGGCATTTATAGCCTTGGATATTGCCATTGGTGAATTGTAGGCAATCGTGTTTGCTAATTCTTTCGTTTTGGTTAATAATTCTTCAATAGGGTATACTTCATTCACCAGGCCGATCTCTTTTGCTTTTTGAGCAGGGATCATTTTGGCAGAGAAGATCATTTCATTGGCAATACCTTTTCCTACAAGCTTTGGAAGCCTTTGAGTTCCGCCGTATCCCGGGATTAATCCAAGAGTTACTTCAGGAAGCCCTAATCTGGCGTTTTCCGATGCGTATCTGATATGGCATGCCATGGCAAGCTCTAAACCTCCTCCTAATGCAAAACCGTTTACGGCTGCAATGACAGGTTTAGACATATTTTCAATTTTATTGAACAATGTATTTTGTCCGTTTCTTGCAAGTTCTTCAGCTTTTTCCTGTCCGAACTCGCTGAATTCCTTGATATCAGCTCCGGCTACAAAAGATTTTTCTCCACTTCCGGTAAGGATAATTACCCTGCAGGAAGTATCAGCGTTAAGCTCATCCAGTGCGGTACTGATTTCCTGAATCGTTTTTGCATTTAAAGCATTTAAACTTTCAGGTCTGTTTATGGTAATGATAGATAATTTATCTTCTTTTTTTAATAATATGTTCTCGTAACTCATTTTTCCACTTTAAAATATCATCCTTTGCAAATTATGAATTTTTTACAAAAAAAAGGAAAAAATATTATTTTTTTTTCCTTTTTTTTAATTTATTGTTCAATATGATTATTTGGAATGATTCATCATATTTGCATCAATATTGACGTTTAGCTGAGAAGCCACTTTCATGCCAAGCTCAATATTCGCACGGAAAAAGTGACATAGCTGTCGGTTGATAATCTCATCTTTCTTCGGTCCGGTGATGCCTTTCATGCTTCCTATGATGTTTTGAATCAAACGATCTCTGTCTTCTGTATTCATAGCTTTTGAATATAACAGTCCCGGCTGAGTATAATGATCACTGTCATTATCATTTCTGTTGTAACTGGCTACATGAGCACTGTCTAATTCATATTCAAAACTTTTGTAATCAGAATCTGCTTTGATATCATCGAAACTGTTCGGATGATAATTCGGTTTATCCTGATAGTGGCTTGAATCTGCCATATAGCCGTCTCTCTGGTAGTTGTTAACAGCAAAAGGACATCTGTTCACTTCCAGCTGATGTGCATTGACACCTACTCTGTAACGGTGTGCATCAGGATATGAAAATAATCTTCCCTGAAGCATTTTGTCAGGAGAGAAACTAATTCCGTTAATCAGGCTGCTTGGGGAAAAAGTAGATTGTTCAACATGAGCAAAATAATTAACAGGAACTTCATTAAGTTCCATTTCTCCCACCTCAATCAACGGGAAATCATCATGGAACCACACTTTTGTTACATCGAAAGGATTCCATCTGAAATCTTTAGCCTGCTCTTCGGTCATTACCTGGATATACAGGGTCCATTTCGGGAAATCCCCATTTTCAATAGCGTTGCAAAGGTCTTCCTGAGCGAAGTCCGGATTTTCGCCGGCCATTTTTACAGCTTCTTCATCAGTGAAGTTTTTCACACCCTGCTTGGTTTTGAAATGGAATTTCACCCATACTCTTTCATTTTTATCATTGATCATAGAGAAAGTATGAGAACCAAATCCATGCATATGTCTGTATCCGTAAGGTGTTCCTCTGTCTGACATTAATATAAGAACCTGATGAAGCGATTCAGGATTTAAACTCCAGAAATCCCACATCATGGTGGCGCTTTTTAAATTGGTTTTCGGAACTCTTTTTTGAGTATGGATAAAGTCCGGAAATTTTTTCGCATCCTTAATAAAGAATACCGGAGTATTATTTCCTACAAGATCCCAGTTTCCGTCTTCTGTATAAAATTTTAAAGCAAAACCTCTGGGGTCTCTTGCAGTATCTGCGCTTCCTTTTTCTCCTCCTACAGTAGAGAAACGGGCAAACATTCTGCATGAATTTCCTACTTTTGAAAAGAGCTTAGCTTTTGTATACTGGCTGATATCATGGGTTACGGTAAAAGTTCCGTATGCGCCGCTTCCTTTAGCATGCACTATTCTTTCAGGAATTCTTTCCCTAACGAAATGGGCAAGATTTTCCTGAAGAATAAAGTCTTGCAGCAATACCGGGCCTCTTGGTCCTACCGTCTGTGAATCCTGATGCTCAAAGTAAGGTGCGCCGTTGCTTAACGTTAATTTTTTAGAATCCATATAATTGATGATTTGAATAATTCTTTTTCCTTTTTCTAAATCGAAGTGTAAAGGTAGTGAATATCAAATTTACTTGAATTTTTAATTGCTAATAACAAAAACGTTATATCTTTGTAATAGATAATATTAATCAAATGAACATTCAGCAACTGGAGTATCTTATCGCTGTTGATAAGTATAAACATTTTGGTAAAGCAGCTCAGGCATGTTTTATTACACAACCTACGTTAAGTGCCATGATACAGAAATTTGAGGATGAACTGGATGTGAAGGTTTTCGACAGAACTACTCACCCGATTCGTACCACAGATGTAGGTCTTCAGATTATTGATCAGGCAAAAGTGATTATAGAGTCTGTCAATGAGCTGAAAAACAAGGCGAACCTTTTGAATAATATTTTAGGAGGAACTCTTAATCTTGGAATTATCCCTACGGTTTCTTCTTTCATTCTTCCTACGGAAATTTTCAAATTCCTTGAAGATAATCCGAAGATTCAGATGAATGTAAAAGAGATGACTACGGATAATATTATTAAAGCTTTAAAAGCCGGAGAACTGGATGCGGGAATTATCTCAACTCCTTACGATACAGCTGACGAGTTTTATCAGGATTTCTTATTCAATGAAGAGCTGATGATTTACAGCTCCAATACAGAAGCCAACAAAAAGAATTCTTACATCATTCCGGAAGATCTGAATGTAGAAAAGGTATGGTTACTTGAAGAAGGAAACTGTCTTAGAAATCAGTTTGAGAACATCTGTCATCTGAAAGAAAATACCTTGAAGCCTAAAAATTTAGACTTCCTGGCTTCCAATATCCAGACCTTGGTACATATGGTAGATAAAGTAGGAGGAATCAGTATTCTGCCGGAGCTTGCATTGAGTCAGCTTTCAGAAGAACAGAAGAAAAATGTTTTCAGATTCAAAAAACCTTTCCCTTATCGAGAAATCAGTATTATTTATTATAAGCCAACATTTAAGCAAAAAATCATTGATGAATTATCACATTCTATCAAAACTTCTTTAGAACGTAAGCTGAATTATCACGAAAGTCCAAAAGAATTTGTAAGCATTAAGCCTCAGTAATGAGAATGCTTTAAAGTGATAGAAATCATCAATTTAAATAAAATTATAATTAATAAACAAAATTTTTGAGTATTACGAAAATAGTGCTTAAATTTGCTGACGTTTATTACGAGGAAAAATTTGACCTGATTGCAACCTCTATAAAAATATGCTAAAACAGTATTCTTTTTTCTGGGCAATTTATTTCATATTTTTCTTCAATACAATTTTTTAAATCTTTAAAAACAAAAGAATTATATGTCTTATTTATTTACGTCTGAATCCGTTTCAGAAGGACATCCGGATAAAATTGCCGATCAAATCTCCGATGCATTAATCGACCATTTCTTAGCATATGATAAAGATTCAAAAGTAGCATGTGAAACTCTTGTAACTACCGGACAGGTGGTGTTGGCAGGGGAAGTAAAATCAGATGCTTACCTTGATGTACAGACCATTGCCAGAGAAGTAATCAACGGAATTGGGTATACAAAAGGTGAATATATGTTCAATGGAGATTCTTGTGGAGTAATCTCTGCAATCCATGAGCAGTCACCTGATATTAACCAGGGAGTTGACAGAGCTGTAAATGATGAGTCTTTTGAAGCGAAAGCTAATGCACAGGGTGCAGGAGACCAAGGAATGATGTTCGGGTATGCTACCAATGAAACGGCTAACTATATGCCTCTTGCATTGGACCTTGCTCACACTATTCTTAAAGAACTTTCTGCAATCAGAAGAGAAAATAAGGAAATCACTTATCTTCGTCCGGACGCAAAAAGCCAGGTAACTATTGAGTATTCTGATGACCACAAACCAATCAGAATTGATTCTATCGTAGTTTCTACTCAGCACGATGATTTCGCAGCTGAAGAGGAAATGCTGAACAAAATCCGTGAGGATATTAAGAGCATTCTGGTTCCAAGAGTAGTGGCGCAGCAGACAGAGGAAATTAAGGCTTTATTTAATGATCAGATCAAATATCACATCAACCCTACAGGGAAATTCGTAATCGGAGGACCTCACGGAGATACAGGTCTTACAGGTAGAAAAATTATTGTAGATACTTATGGTGGTAAAGGAGCTCACGGAGGAGGTGCTTTCTCAGGAAAAGATCCTTCCAAAGTAGACAGAAGTGCCGCTTATGCAACAAGACATATTGCTAAAAACCTGGTTGCTGCAGGAGTAGCTGATGAAGTTTTAGTGCAGGTTTCTTATGCTATTGGTGTTGCTGAACCATGTGGTTTATACATCAACACTTACGGAACAGCAAAAGTAGACCTTCATGATGGCGAGATCGCTAAAAAAGTTTCTGCAATTTTCGATTTAAGACCTTATGCTATTGAGCAGAACTTAAAATTAAGAAACCCTGTTTATCAGGAAACAGCTTCTTACGGACATATGGGTAAAGAACACTATATAGCTGATAAAACTTTCAATAAAGGACAGAAAAATGAGCTTACATTAAAAGATCTTGAGTTCTTTACTTGGGAGAAACTGGACAAAGTAGAGGAAATTAAAACCGCTTTCGGAATTTAATTTTCCCTTTAAAGAATAATAAATGAGCTGCTTTATCTCTGGATAAGGCAGTTTTTTTTAATTTTACACCTTATAATATAGAAAGATGATGAATTTTAGAACTGTAGTTGCTGTCCTGTCCCTGTTTTTGCTAAGTACATTAGCAAAGGCACAATATACCATGCATAAAATGATTACTGTAGGATATACTTATCAGAATCAAAGTTTTGGCGAAATAGGAGGGAAATTGCTTTTTCTTAAAAATGATGATGTGATTTACAGATTGGGAGGATCTGCGCTGATGGGAGTTTCGGACTCCAAATTTGCTATCATGCCAAAGCTGCAGGCGGATGTTCTTCTTAATTTTGAAAAAAATGTAGACTTCTATCACTCGTACTATTTTTTGGCGGGAGTAGAAGGTACCAATAAATATATTGCCCCTAAAATAGGAGTCACCTTATTTGGAATGCTGGACCTTACCGGAGGCTATGCTTTTCCTATTGGAGATACCCGTTTGAACGGAAAAGAGATGAAAGGTCTGAATATTAATTTTACATTAAATATCCCAACAGTCTTTATTCATGACATGTTTAAATGATTTTTTTTAGATTTTTCTCTACAAAATTTAATAATAGGTTAACAGTTATTAAAAAATTATTATATTTACATCATAATAATTGTACTACCGCCTATAGAAGAGACTCTACTCTAGAACTGTTTTGTTTATACAGCAAAGGCCAGAAGAAATATCTGGTAGAATGCCTGTCTGCAAATATTTATATTGAGAAGAGTTATGAAATCAAAATCGGATAGTTTACTAATTTCCCTTTACCAGAAAGGAGACGAGGGTGCGTTGTCAACCCTTATTCATCGACATCAGAGAGAACTGTTTACATTCATTTTTTACAAAATTAATGATGAAGATTTAGCGAATGATATCTTTCAGGACACATTCATGAAGATTATTGTGATGCTGAAAGAAGGGCGTTATAACGAAGAAGGTAAATTTATCCTTTGGGCAAAAAGAATTTCCCACAATTTAATCATCGATCATTTCAGATCAAAAGCAAAGAATATAAAAGTTTCAGAAACTACTTTTGAAACTGATGAATATTCTATTTTTGATTTGATCAGAGAGCCTTCTGAGAATATTGAAGATCAGCTTGTTACCAATCAGATACAGGAAGATCTTTTAAGAATGCTGCAGTTTTTACCACAAAATCAGCAAGAAGTAATCAAGCTAAGATTTTTTGATGGGCTGAGCTTCAAGGAAATTGCGGATCATACAGATATGAGCATTAATACTACTCTTGGAAGAGTACGGTATGCGCTGATAAACCTGAGAAAAATCATGGATGAAAATAATATAATATTAACCAGATAAATAATATTTCAGGAAATTTCACGTTTTAAGGAAAACATACTTCGCTTATGAAAAAAAATGACTCCTTAAAAGTGAAAACTTTGAAACCTAAGAAACAAACCATTGATTTTTTGCTGAATTTTTCTAAAAGCCTTGAAATTGTGAAAAGCAAGAGCAAAAATTATCCAATTTTAAAAAATTAAAATGATTAACTTTGTGCTGTATGAAAATGCAGCATGTTTTTTTTGACCTGGATAATACACTCTGGGATCACCGTAGAAATGCCTATCTTACCATCAAGGAACTTTTTGAAAAACAGGAAATTACTTTAAAGTATCATATTGACTTTGAAGAGTTTCATTCTGTGTACCATGATATCAACGAAGATTTATGGGAAAAAATCAGAGATGGAATTATCGGTAAAGAGTATTTGAGAGAACACCGTTTTTATGACTCATTTAAACATTTTGGAGTAGAAGATAAAGAACTTGCCCTTTATTTTGAAGAGCACTTTCTTGATAATATCGTGAGTCATAATGAATTGGTAGAAGGAGCGGAGGATGTTTTGGAATATCTGAAAGCTAAGAATTATACATTACACATTATCTCCAATGGATTTCAGGAAGTGACGGAAAGGAAATGTACCTTGTCCGGAATTGCACCTTATTTTAAGACCATTACCAGTGCAGATGCCGTGGGAGTAAGAAAACCCAATCCAAAGATTTTTGAATATTCTCTGGGACTTTCTGAAGCCAGAAAGGAAGAAAGTATCCTGATTGGAGACGACTGGATTGCAGATGCTTTGGGTGCAACTGATTTTGGAATGGATGCCATCTTTTTTGATGTCTATAAAGAAGATAAGCAGAAAGAAGGGTTAAAAGCCATTACTCATCTTCAGCAGATTAAAGAATACTTATAATGTAAGAACGTAAAGTCTAAAGATAGGCCACTAAGATCATCTTGGTGGCTTTTCTGTTTTATAGACTTGGAAAATCAACGGCAAACATCTGTGATCATCTGCAAAATCTGTGGCTAAAACTAAACTATAAACCTATTTATTTTTTTACAAGATTAATTTTCCCAATTCTTTCCTAAATTGATTGGGAACTTTGCTCCATAATAATAACAGAAAATTTTAATATTATGAAAAATGTAAAGAAAATCACCGGAGTATTAATGATCGTATTTTTATTAATCGGAGGCCTGGTTTCTGCTCAGGACAGAGCAATCACTGCTAATCAGTTACCGAAAACAGCTAAAAACTTTCTTGCTTCCCATTTTAAAGGTATTCCGGTAAACTCAGCAATAGAAGACAGAGAAATCTATGGAGTAGACGAATACAAAGTATATCTGACCAATGGAATGAAAATGGAGTTCGACAGCAGCGGAAACTGGAAAGAAGTAGACGGTAACCACCAAAAAATTCCTTATGGTTTTATTCCTGTATCAATCAGAAACTACAGCACAAAGAATTTCCCGAACACCTACATCTTCAAGATCGAAAAGAAAAGATGGTCTTATAAAGCAGAACTTTCCAACGGGTTGGAGCTTGAATTTGACAGAAATGGAAATTTTAAAAAAATTGATGATTAATACTTAACTGATACAAACACTAAATTTTAATATTATGGTCAACTGGAATTTAATAAACAGTAACGGAAGAAAGATTTCTTCTGCTCAGATTAGAAAGAATATGGTCTCATTTATGACGAGGAATCATCCCTGCAGCGTCATTGATTCTATTGAGAAAAAATATAATGCTTACAAAATTCATTTGATGAACGGTATGTGTCTTGTTTTCGATGCAGATGGCCGTAACGTGAAAACAAATTAGAGTATTCATGAAAAAGTACCAGAGGGAAGAGGGCAGAGCGCATTTTCATTTTATAGATATCTTATCGGTCATCTATCATATAACCCTTATATTGATCATATTTTCGTAGACTCTTGGATGTGTATCTCTATCTCCGGCTTCCCTCCTTATAATTTCCTATATTTGATATTAGTTAATCATGCAGCAGAGCATATAGACCCACAGGTATGAAGATTTTAATAGTAGAAGATGAGCCCGAACTGAAAGATACGGTACAGAAGTTTCTGGAAGCAGAACATTTCATTGTGGAGTATGCAGAAAATTACAGCAGCGGACTGGAGAAGATTATCTCTTACGAATATGACTGTATTTTACTGGATATTATGCTGCCAGACGGAAACGGAATAGATCTGCTGAAAGAAATTAAAAAAATGCACAAGAAAGATCCCGTGATTATTCTTTCTGCCAAAGATTCAGTAGATGATAAGGTAACCGGATTGGAAATAGGGGCTGATGATTATCTTGCCAAACCTTTTCATCTTGCAGAGCTGATGGCGAGGATCAAATCTGTCATCAGAAGGAAAAATCAGGATGGTGAAAATATTATCCGCTACAAAAATATAAGCATTGATCCGGAAAACAGAATCGTAAAAGTAGGAGATGAGGAGATGGTTCTCAACCGTAAAGAGTATGACCTATTGTATTATTTTGTGATCCATCCGGAAAAAACCCTGCAAAAGACCACCCTTGCAGAAGCTATTTGGGGAGATTATATAGATCAGGCTGATAGTCTGGATTTTATTTATTCACAGATTAAAAATCTTCGTAAAAAATTAAAAACACTCAATGCAGAAGCTGATTTTCAGGCTGTGTACGGAATAGGATATAAATTCATCTGATGAAAGTCTCTTTAAAATATTATACCATAAAATACCTGATCATGATCCTGCTGTTTATTATTGCAGTATGGGCAGGATTGTTTTATGCCTACATTCTGGATGAAGTACATGATAATGTGGATGACGGATTGAAAGACCGGAAAATACAGATCATTAAGGCCGTTTATCTTAACCCTCAGCTTTTGAAGAATAATGATTTTGGTTTTAATGAATTTAAAATCAATCCCATTAAAGCCGAAGATTATCAAAACAAAAGCAGGCTCTACAATAAGATGTATTACATGGAATATGACGATAAAGACCAGCCTTACAGAGTTCTTGAGGCAGATTTTATCGATCAGTTTAAAAATCAGCAGAGGCTTGTCATAAGAACGTCTACCGTAGAAGAGGACGAATTGATCTACGACCTTACGACCGCTTTAATTGTGCTTTATCTCCTTTTGGTAATAAGTATTGTTGTAATCAACGGATATTTGTTGAATAAAGCAATGAGACCTTTCTACCTGATTTTGGGTAAACTTAAAAAATATCAGTTCGGAATTCCTTTTTCGCAGGAAAAGCAGACTTATAAAATTACCGAGTTTGAAGAATTGAATGTGGAAATCAATGAAATGATTGAACGTAATGAACTTGTTTTTTATCAGCAGAAACAGTTTATTGAAAATGCCTCTCACGAACTTCAGACTCCTTTGGCTATCGTGATTAATAAAATTGACCTTCTGATTCAGAATGATGACCTTGATAAAAAGAGTATGACCTTTCTTACCGAAGTTAAAAATGATCTGAGAAGAATGGTAGGTTTAAACAAATCCTTATTGATGCTTTCTAAAATTGAAAATAGCCAGTTTAATAAAACGTCAGATGTTGACTTTAACGGAATGATTGCTCAGTTAGTTCAGAATTATGAAGACTTTATTGCATTTAAAAAAGTAGAGGTCAATGTCATTGAGAAAGGTAAATTCATTGCAGATTTTAACCAGGATCTGGCAGATATTCTGCTGTCCAATCTTCTTAAAAATGCTGTTAAATACAACAATGATGAGGGAATTTTAAATATTATTGTTGAATATGACCGGATAACATTCCAAAACAGTGGTGCACCCGTTTCTTTGGATAAATCCAGAATCTTTAACCGGTTTTATAAGCAGGGATCAGATCACACTTCTACCGGATTAGGATTGTCTATTATTAAGACCATTATAAAACAATATCCGGGTTGGGACATTGTCTATGAATTCGGAGATCAGATGCATTACTTTATTCTGACAAAGAATAACGGAAAATGATATTCAGAAAATCATAATAAATAAAAAAAGCCTTTCAAACGAAAGGCTTCTTATGTTTACAACTTAGCATTAAAATCCTAAGCTTGTTCTTACTCTTTTAAGAGTTTCCAGCGCAATAGGTCTGGTTTTCTCGGCACCTTGCTGTAGTTTTGCTTCCAGCTCATCAAGGTTGTTCATATAATAAGCGAATGTTTCTCTTTCTTTCTCAAAACGTACCAGAATCAGATCCAGTAATTCCTTCTTAGCATGTCCGTATCCGAAATTTCCGGCAAGATATTTTGCTCTTAACTCTTCAGTTTGTTCAGGCGTTGCAATAAGTTCATAGATCTGGAAGGTTTTATCCGTTTCGGGATCTTTAGGTTCCTCCAGGGATTTAGAATCCGATTCAATGCTCATTACCTGCTTTTTCAGTTCCTTTTCAGGTAAGAAAATATTGATAATATTTCCCATTGATTTCGACATTTTACGCCCATCAGTTCCGGGAACATATTTTGTGTCCTGCTGAAGTTCAGCCTGTGGCAGTACAAGAACTTCTCCCATTTGGTTGTTAAACCTGGAAGCTACATCTCTTGCAATTTCCAAATGCTGAAGCTGATCCTTTCCTACAGGTACAATCTCTGCATCGTACAGTAAAATATCTGCAGCCATCAGAATCGGGTAAGTAAACAGACCTGCATTTACGTCCTGAAGTCTGTCAGCCTTATCTTTGAATGAATGAGCTAAAGTTAATCTTTGATAAGGAAAAAAACATGATAAATGCCAAGAAAGTTCACAGGTTTCAGCGATATCACTTTGTCTGTAGAAAAATGTTTTTTCAGTATCTAATCCACAAGCAAGCCAAGCCGCAGCAATCTCGTAGGTATTTTGTCTTAACGTCTGCGCATCTTTAATCTGTGTAAGTGTGTGAAGATTCGCAATAAATAAAAATGATTCATTTCCTTCCTGCTTGGATAATTCAATAGCAGGAATAATTGCCCCTAGTAAGTTTCCAAGATGGGGTGTTCCGGTGGCTTGAATGCCGGTAAGAATTCTTGACATTTGTTTAAAATTTATATTTAAAAATTAATGAATAGCAAATTTACGAGGTTTGCCGGGAATAACGAAAGATAAAAGATAAAAGATAAAAGATAAAAGATGTTGTTATTAACATTCAATAGGGCTGGGTTTTAACCCAGCCAACGATAAATGACCCTTCCATTGGCTTTAGCCAAAACCTATCACCCTTCAATAATCTATATGCTTTTACGCATCATCCGTGAAGATCTGTGAAATCTGTGGTTAAAAATATTAAGGAATCACAATCTTCTCCCCTCCGAATTTAGGCTCTACCCCGAAAAGAAGATCCCAATATGCTTTAGCTTTGGCGGCATACTCTCTCATATTGGTCTTTAAACCTGCGTATTTGTTCACATCAGCTGCATTATACCCAAAGGCTTCCATTCCATTTTTTCTGGCCAGGAAAACGGCTCTTTCATTGTGGAATTTCTGAGAGATAATCACCAGTTTGGTCTGGCTGAAAATATCTTTTGCCCTTACCACAGAATCTAAAGTTCTGAATCCTGCATGATCCATAATAATTTTATCCTGTGGAACTCCCTTCTGTATCAATGCAAGCTGCATATCTTCAGGTTCATTATAGTCTTTGGTGCTGTTGTCACCGCTTACAATAATGTATTGGATTTTTCCGCTTTTGTATAGGTTGGCAGCCGCTTCAATTCTATTGTAGAAATAAGCATTAGGAGTTCCGTTGCTTAGAAGTTTTCCGGTTCCCAGTAACAAACCTGTTTTTGCTTCCGGCACATCAGCAATATGATAGGAAACGAATGGTTCACTGTCCTTTTTGATGCTGTAATTTGCCCAGGCAATAAAAATAATTCCTGCAACCAGAAGAAGCAGGAAAATTTTAAAAATATTTTTGATTATTTTTTTCATCCGAAAATATATCATTTAAAACTCCAGACCGTTCGGGAAAGCTTTTTTTCTGAATATTAATAAGAACGCAGCCCCCACAGTAATTGCAGAATCTGCAACGTTGAAAATATATTTGAAGAATTCAAGATGTTTTCCTCCTATTAAAGGCCAGCTTTCAGGAACGTGCCAGTCTACCAGCGGGAAGTGAAGCATGTCTACCACACATCCTTTCATAAAAGTAGAATATCCGTGTCCGAAAGGAGCAAACTTAGAAATCCCTCCATAGCCAATCCATCGGTCGATACTTGGATCGTATACCGTTCCGCTGTCGAAGATCATTCCGTAGAACATACCGTCAATAAGGTTTCCGATAGCGCCTGCAAAGATAACAGCCATTGGAATCAAGAGATAGTTGGAAGCTCCTTCTTTCAGCCATCTTTTAAACATATATACCATTCCCCCAATCAGGAAGATTCTTAGGATAACCAGAAAATATTTTCCGATAATTCCTCCGAAGTGAAATCCATAGGCCATTCCCGGGTTTTCCACAAAGGTTAGTTTAAAACCTGGTAACACGGTTATACTATCATCCAGATTAAAATGGGTTTTAATATAGATCTTCGAAGCCTGGTCAATCAACAACACTAAAAATGTTATCGCTAATATCTTTTTCATTACTGTCCTTTAGGTTTTGAAGGCTTTGCAGCAGGTTTTATATTTTTATTATCACTTGCTTTCTTGATCACTTTCTGTCCGTTATACGAACTTTTAACATGAGCTTTTTCAAATTTAATGTTCATTTCTTTCAGTACACTTTTCAGTGCACTAAGCTCCATTGCATTTTTTGGATGTACTATAATAGATTCCATTTCTTATATTTAATTTTTACATTTTGGACAATTCGTCGAGCCGTTTTCTATCTTTTTCAGACAAATCATTGACTCCGTTTTTGCCCATTTTGCTTAAAAGTCTGTCGATCTCTTTCTCCCGCTCGCGTTTATCAGAATTGAATTGATCATCAATAGTATAATTTTTTTGCGGTTCAGGAAAGAATCTGCTTTTAATCCATTCTCTGTTGAAAAATAACAATACTATCGCGACGATAACTCCCAAAATTAATAATTCGCTCATGGGTATACATTAAAAATTAGGTTTATAAAGTATCCGTGAATACGATATAAACCCAATATTATTTTTTACAAACCTTGCGGTTATTTTTGCATGTTTTTCGCTTCGATGCTCAGTGTAGCGTGAGGAACGGCTAAAAGTCTTTCCTTAGGAATCAGCTTTCCTGTTACTCTGCAAACACCATACGTTTTGTTTTCGATTCTGATCAAAGCATTTTTAAGATCTCGCACAAATTTTTCCTGTCTTCCTGCCAAAATAGAGTTCTGTTCTTTGCTTAATGTTTCTGCTCCTTCCTCAAAAGCTTTGAAAGTAGGAGAGGTATCATCAGTTCCGTTATTCTGGTCGTTGATGAAACTTTCTCTGATAAGCTGAAGATCCTTTTCGGCTTTTTCTATTTTTTCCTTAATAATTGCTTTAAATTCCTGTAAATCAGCATCGCTGTATCTAACTCTTTCGTCTGACATATTCGTTCTCTTTTTTAATAAAATTATGAAATGGAATTTGAAATATAATAACTACATGTTAATTTTTTTCAACATTTATCTTAAAATTAACCTCATCTATTTCGATTTCGTTAAAATTTGAAAGTGAAGATACAATTTCTATTTTATTTGACAAGACTTCGGAAGAAATATATTCTTCATTTTTCTTAATATCATTGAGGAAAGGTGAGTTTTCTTCAATGGAGATATTAATCTTGTCTGTCAGTTCAAAGTCTTTATCTTTTCGCAGGTTTTGAATTCTGTTGATGAATTCTCTTGCGATACCTTCAGATTTTAGCTCATCGGTTAACGTCAAATCTAATGCCACAGTTGTTTTACCGTCTGAAGTAACCGTCCATCCCGGAATATCTTTTGTGGAAATTTCCACATCATCAAGCGTGATTTCATATCCCTGAACGTCTATTTTTCCTTCTTTTTCAAGACCGGCAATCTGTTCTGTAGTAAGACTGGCAATCCCGGCACCTACCACCTTCATATCTTTTCCTAACTTAGGACCAAGAGCTTTGAAGTTGGGTTTTATCTGTTTTACAATTAAGTGAGATGCTTCTTCAGCATTGATTAACTGTAATTCTTTCACGTTTACTTCCTGCTTGATCAGATCTGCAACAGCAAGAATCTGCTCTTCTGTTTTAGAATCCAATACAGGAACCAATACTTTTTGTAACGGCTGGCGAACTTTTACATTTTCTTTCTTTCTTAAAGAGAAGACCATACTTGTAATGTTCTGAGCCAAATGTGTTTTTTCAACCAGATCCTGGTCAATTAAGCTTTCATCAGCTACCGGGAAGTCTGTTAAGTGTACAGATTCACAGTTTTCTTTACCGGTTACTTTATTTAAGTCCTGATACAACTGATCCATAAAGAATGGAGCAATAGGAGCTGAAAGTTTTGCAACTGTCTCAAGACAAGTGTATAAAGTCTGGTAAGCAGAGATTTTGTCGTCAGAATAATCTCCTTTCCAGAAACGTCTTCTGCACAATCTTACATACCAGTTGCTTAAGTTATCATTTACAAAGTTGCTGATTGCTCTTGCTACTCTTGTGGGTTCATAGTCTTCATAGAAAGCTTTTACATCCTTGATCAGAAGGTTAAGTTCGGAAAGTATCCATCTGTCAATTTCCGGACGGTTTTCCACTTCTTTTTCTGAATAGTTGAAGCCGTCAACATTTGCATATAGGGCAAAGAATGAATACGTATTGTAAAGCGTTCCGAAGAACTTTCTTCTTACTTCGTCAATTCCTTCAATGTCAAACTTCAGGTTTTCCCATGGATTTGCATTGGAAATCATATACCAACGCGTAGCATCCGGTCCGTAAACAGAAAGTGTTTCAAACGGATCTACGGCATTTCCTAAACGTTTTGACATCTTCTGCCCGTTCTTATCCAGAACAAGACCATTACTCATTACATTTTTATAAGCAACAGAATCAAACACAGCCGTCCCGATGGCGTGAAGCGTATAGAACCATCCACGGGTCTGGTCAACACCCTCTGCGATGAAATCAGCAGGGAATGCTTTATTGTTATCAATTAATTCTTTATTTTCAAAAGGATAATGCAATTGTGCATACGGCATAGAACCTGAATCGAACCAAACGTCGATCAGGTCACTTTCACGTTTCATTGCTTTTCCTGAATCAGAAATCAGTACTACTTTGTCTACTACATTTTTGTGAAGATCCACAAGCTCATAGTTAGACTCAGCCATATTTCCGATGATGAAACCTTTGAAAGGGTTTTCAGCCATCAGCCCAGCTGCAATTGATTTCTCGATTTCGTTGTATAATTCTTCTACAGAACCTATGATCTTTTCTTCTTTCAGGTCATCTGTTCTCCAGATTGGCAACGGAATACCCCAATATCTTGAACGGGAAAGGTTCCAGTCGTTTACATTCTCCAGCCAGTTGGCAAAACGTCCTTCTCCGGTAGCTTTCGGTTTCCAGTTGATTTCTTTGTTTAAATTAACCAATCTGTCTTTTACAGCCGTCATTTTCACAAACCATGAATCCAGCGGATAATACAATACCGGTTTATCTGTTCTCCAGCAGTGCGGATAAGAGTGGACATATTTTTCTACTTTGAAAGCCTTGTTCTCTGTTTTCAATAAGATCGCAAGTTCTACATCCCATGATTTCTCAGGAGCAGTTCCTTCATCGTAATATTCATTTTTGATATAGGTTCCGGAGAATACTTCAGGAACATTATCTCCTTTGATGAATTTACCCTGTAAATCTACCAATGGCACAAGGTTGTCATTTTCGTCTTTTACCAACATTGGAGGAATCTCAGGCTGAGCCATTTTAGTAACTCTCGCATCATCTGCACCAAAAGTAGGTGCTGTATGAACGATACCTGTACCGTCTTCTGTCGTTACGAAATCTCCCAGGATCACTCTGAATGCATTTTCAGGGTTGTCATTTGGAGTAAACCAGGGAACTAATTGCTCATATCTTGTATCAACAAGTTTTTCTCCTGTAAATTCTTTTAATATCTTGAAAGGAATTATTTTAGTTTCCGGAGTATAGTTGGCAAAATCCTCATCTGTACCTTCTGTATATTTTTTACCGAAAACTTTAGGTAAAAGAACGCTTGATAAAACTACTGTTACAGGTTCAAATGTATATTGATTAAAGGTTTTCACTACAACATATTCAATATCTCTACCTACAGTAAGAGCGGTATTGGATGGAAGTGTCCATGGAGTAGTCGTCCACGCAAGGATGTGCACATCTCCTTCAACATCATTGAACAATGCCGAAGAGTCTTTCTTTACTTTAAACTGAGCTACAACCGTTGTGTCTGAAACATCACGATAAGTCCCGGGCTGATTAAGCTCGTGAGAAGAAAGTCCTGTTCCTGCTTTTGGAGAGTAAGGCTGGATCGTATATCCTTTGTATAACAGGTCTTTGCTATACAATTGTTTCAACAACCACCAAACGGTTTCCATATATTTTGACTTGTACGTGATGTACGGATCATCAAGGTCTACCCAATATCCGATTTTCTCCGTAAGGTTATTCCATACATCGGTATAACGCATTACTGCTTCACGGCAAGCTTTGTTATAGTCTTCAATAGAGATTTTTTTGCCAATATCTTCTTTCGTGATTCCTAATTCTTTTTCTACACCCAGTTCCACAGGAAGACCATGCGTATCCCAGCCAGCTTTACGGAAAACCTGCTTTCCGTTCTGCGTCTGGTAACGGCAGAAAATATCTTTCAATGCTCTTGCCATTACGTGGTGAATTCCAGGCATACCGTTTGCTGAAGGCGGACCTTCATAAAAAACAAACTCAGGATTTCCCTGACGAATCTCAACACTTTTATTGAAGGTTTTATTTTGTTTCCAAAATTCCGCTACATTCTCTGCTACGTCAATAAGGTTGAGGTTTTTGTATTCTTTAAATTGGCTCATTGTAAATATCTCAATATCGTTGATTAATTAAGTCTGCAAATTTACTAAAATTTGTCGGTTTATAATATATGTTTTATTTCGATATATTCTATTAAAAAGTTCAATTTCAGAAATATAATAATGGAAATGAGAAAAAATGAATGGTGAATGATCAATGAGTGAATTTTTCTGGCTGTTTTTTATGTAAGATTTATACACTTTATTCAATAGGATTGGGCTTTAGCCCACTTAAAAGATCGAATCCATTCAATGGCTTTAGCCAAAACCTGATGGTCACGCAAAGTTCACAAAAATGTTGTGAATGATTTATAATTGCTCGCAAAGGCTTTTCACTCAGTAGAGGAAATAGGGTAAAGAGAATAAAAATGATTCTAAAATAGATTCTGCCAACAACCGCATATTGGCGGGAATTTTGTACATTTAAATAGACGTATAAACTCAAATGCTGTATGAAAATCTTTTATCACCTGATGCTTTTTGTTTGTTTTATCAACATGGGCATTGTACACGCTCAAAATAACTACCCTCAGAATTATTTCCGGAATCCGCTCAACATTCCCATGCAGCTGGCCGCCAATTTTGGTGCTGTCCGGACAAATCACTTTCATATGGGACTTGATTTAAGAACCAACAGCCAGGAGAACTTGCCGGTTGTAGCAGCAGCAGAGGGATATGTGAGCAGAATAAAAGTGGAACGATACGGATTTGGAAATGCAGTGTATATTACTCATCCCAATGGCTATACTACTGTGTATGCCCATTTGAACAAGTACTTTAATAAACTTGATGAATATGTAAAAGAAAGGCAATATAAAGACGAAAAGTGGGAACAGGATATCACTTTCCAACCTGGACAGTTTCCTGTGGAAAAAGGACAGCAGATCGCATTGAGTGGAAACACAGGAGGCTCCGCCGGCCCCCATTTACATTTTGAAATAAGAGATACCAAAACAGAAGAATGTCTTAATCCCTTGCTTTTCGGTTTCGCTATTCCAGATACTGTAGCACCCATTATCAGCGGGCTGTATTGGTATGACCGGCGTTTCAGTACTTATGAACCTGGAGCGAACGGAATTGCAGTAAAAAAAGCTGGAAATGTTTATACCTCTAATCTTGTACAAGTTAATTCTCCGGAAATAAGTTTTGCCATTAAAGCTGTAGACAAAGCCAATCAGGGTTTTAATCTGGGGATTTATAACGCAGAATTATTGATGGATGGCAAGCTGATTTACAGTTTTAAAATAGATAAAATACATTACGATGATACCCGCTATATCAACGGATGTATAGATTACCCTAAATTCATCAGGGATAAAATGGGAATTCAGCACTTGTCTGATTTACCGGGAATGAAACTGCAGAACTATAGTCTTTCAAATGAAACAGGAATGATCAGCCTTCAGGATGAAAATGTTCATACCATTGAAATTGTTCTGAAAGATGTCAAAGGAAACACGAGCCGGCTAACAACAAAGCTTCAGTTCAATAAAACTTCCGACAAAGTATCTCCTACAGGGAAAACAGTAATGCCTAATGAAGGAAAAACAGTTGCTACCGAAAATACGGAAATTAATTTTAGCAAAAATGCAGTCTATGACGCTGTAAACTTCAACGCTTATGAAAAGCCGGAAGCTGATCCAGCTGCTGTTTCAAATAGCATTGTTTTACATAGCCCTTATATTCCCGTTCAAGATGAATATACTTTAAAGATAAAACCTGGCCGAAAATTATCCGATACTGAAAAAGATAAAACCGTTATTCTCCTTGATTATGGCAGCGACAAAAATGTTGTCAAGGTAAAATGGAATAATGACTGGGCAGAAGGGAGGTTTAATAGGTTGGGTACCGCAAAATTATTGATAGATAATAATCTTCCATCCGTTTCAGCAGGCTGGGCAGAAGGAGCATTGGTTAATAGCAGTTCCTTATTATTAAAGGGAACAACGAAAGTGGGAGACATTGTTTCATTCCGGGCCGAGCTGGATGGAAAATGGCTTCGCTTTGCCCGTGTAAAAGATAATTTTGTCTATACCTTTGATGAAAAGTGCCCGAAAGGATCAGGTCCTCACACTCTAAAAGTAACAACTGTGAATACCGCTGGAAATACAAACGTACAAACCTTTACCTTCCAGAGATAAATAATCTTTTAATACTTGAATCTTTAAGTCTTTTAATTTTAAATAAATAAATTTGCTCTTTAAAAATTAAAATCATTGGAATTTCATCCGTCAATCGAGAAAGCAGACATTCAGGAAATCAAACTATTTCAGGAAGAAAAACTTCATGAACTTTTGGTTTATCTTGAGGCTCATTCACCGTTTTATCAGAAAATATTCAAAGAAAATAAGATCAATATTGCAGACATTCGTACTTTGGAAGATCTTCAGAAGATCCCTACCACCACAAAGAATGATCTGCAACAGTACAATCATGATTTTTTCTGCATAACACCAGATAAAATTGTGGATTACAGTACTACTTCAGGAACATTAGGAGATCCGGTTACTTTTGGATTGTCTGACAGTGATCTGGAAAGGCTTGCTTACAATGAAGCGATATCATTTGCCTGTGCAGGAATTCAGAAAGGAGATGTTGTTCAGATGATTACTACCATAGACAAAAGGTTTATGGCAGGCCTTGCTTACTTCTTAGGCTTAAGGAAAATGGGGGCAAGTGTTGTAAGAATGGGACCCGGGATTCCTGAGCTGCAATGGGATTCTATTTTCAGATACAAACCTAAATATTTGATTACAGTTCCTTCTTTTCTTCTGAAAATGATCGACTATGCCGAAAAACATGGGGTAGATTATAAAAACTCCAGCGTTTACGGAGCTGTATGTATTGGAGAAAGTATCAAAAACCAGGATTTTACAGATAATATTCTTTCGCAGAAGATCAAAGAAAAGTGGGATATAAAACTCTTTTCAACGTATGCTTCCACTGAAATGAGTACTGCTTTCACAGAATGCGAATTCCAGATCGGAGGACATCATCATCCGGAACTCATCATTACAGAAATTCTGGACGATGAAGGAAATCCGGTAAAAGAAGGAGAAAGTGGTGAACTAACGATTACAACTTTGGGAGTGGAAGCCATTCCTCTGTTGAGATTTAAAACCGGAGATCTTGTAAAAGCCCATTATGAACCTTGTCAATGCGGAAGAAATACAATGAGGTTAGGGCCTGTAGTAGGAAGGAAACAACAGATGATCAAATACAAAGGAACAACATTGTATCCGCCTGCAATGAATGATATTTTAAATGACTTCAACAATATCTTATGCTACCAGATCGTCATTCAGGCTAACGATATCGGGCTTGATGAAATCATCATTAAACTCAGTACAGAAGAAGAACACGATAGTTTTGTCAATGAAGTGAGAGATCATTTCCGTGCAAAACTGAGAGTAAGCCCGAAAATTGAAATCATAGATTTCGATATCCTGTCTAAGACTGTTTTCAATCCAAACAGCAGAAAGCCAATAATTTTTATTGATTTAAGATAAAATTAAATATAAAGAAAGACCTGGAGCTACATTTTTATATATCTTTGGTCGCTTAAATATTAGAGCTAATACACTATGAAAAAATTATTCTTGCTGATTTTTGTAGCAATTACAACCACAACCTTTGCTCAAAATCAAATTAATATTGAATCTGGAAATTTTGACTTTCTGAAAGATCAGACTGAGGTAAATGTTCAGTTTAAATTTGAAAACCCTCTTTTTCAGGCAGATAATTATACTGAAGCCCAATATCTTGAAAGAAGAAAGACAGAGACATTAGCTAAGAAAGGCGAAGAATCCTGGAAAGAATGGGATGAAGAGTGGCAAAAGCATAAAGAATCTTTTTTTTTTGATAAGTTTATTGAAGGAGTAAATGGTAAGGCGAAAAAAATAAAATTCAGTAAAGGTGTTTCGACAAAGTATACCTTAATACTGGATACAAAATGGATCTATGCCGGATGGACAGGATTTGTAACACAGCCTGCTAAATTATCCTCAGAAATGATATTTGTTGAAACTGAAAACCCATCTAAAGTGTTAACTAAAGTTCAAGGCAATAAGATTGAAGGGATAGGAAGTAAAGGTAGCTATCGTATGGAATATGGAAGAATATCTGCTGCCTATGAGAAAACAGGAAAAGAATTAGGGAAAGCTATTAAAAATGTTTTAAAATAAAACAAAAACGGTCTGAAAATTCAGACCGTTTTTTTATGCTTGGTTTTGCTGTTCCTGTTTTTCTAACTTGATCAGATTCGCAAGATTTTTAATAACAGTATCGTGCTTCTTTACAAAAGGATTGTCTTTGTTCCAGACATATCCTGCTAAAACAGCACAGATCTTTTTCTTGACATCAGGATTTTCCGGCTGATGGAAGAAGAGTTCCTGAAGATTTCCGGTATACCATTCTTTTACATACGTGGTGAAAACATCCACTCCGTATAAAATATAATCTGAATATTCCGTCTGCCAGTTGATTTTTTCTCCGTTTAGCTGTCTTAAAGCAAGTTTGGCTGCCAGCATTCCGGATTCTGTGGCAAAAGCCATTCCTGAAGAAAATACCGGATCAAGGAATTCTGAAGCATTTCCCGTTAAAGCAAATCCATCTCCGAATAAACTTTTTACCGAACAGGAATAATCTTTCAGATGTTTAGGCTCAAAAAGGAAATCCACCTCTCCAAAACGTTTTACGTAATAATCAGAAAGAGAAATCGCTTTTCTTAGAGCTTCAGCTGCATCTCCGTTTTCAGATAATTTGTCGATATATTCAGTAGGGCCTACAATTCCTACACTGGTATTTCCATTAGAAAAAGGAATTACCCAAAGCCATACTTCGGTTTCAATAATGTCAAAAGAAATTAAAGTTCCTTCCTCTCCCGGTTCTCTGTTGATATCGTTTACATGTGAGAAGATCGCAGAGTGAGGAGATAATTTTGAAGGCTTTTCAAGGTCAAGCAGTCGGGGAAGTACTCTTCCGTAACCGCTGGAATCAATAACAAACTTAGCATGAATTTCTTTTGTTTCTCCATCCTTGGTTCTTACTGTAGTCACAGAATCTGTTCCGTCAAATTTGATGTCAATAACTTCGGTTTCAAACTCAAGATCAATTCCTTTATTAATGACTTCCTGAGCAAGAGTATTATCAAAATCAGCTCTCGGAACCTGCCAGGTCCAGTCCCAGCCTTCCCCGAATTTGTTGCTGAAATCAAAAATGCAGACTTCATTGCCACGAAGAAAACGGGCTCCCAACTTTTTTTCAAAGCCCATTTTGTCTAATGCAGGGAAAAGTCCAGCCTCATCAAAGTGATCCATTACCCTCGGAATTAAGCTTTCACCCACTACCAGTCTGGGGAATTTTGTCTTTTCGACTACTTTTACGCTGACGTTATTCTTCTTTAAGTAGGAAGAAGACACGCATCCGGAAGGTCCGGCTCCGATTACAAGAACGTCAACAAATTCTTTGCTCATCTTTGATTTTTTATTTTAATAATAACTTTTATCTTTGCCGCAAAATTAGTGACAAATAATTAATATTTTACAAAATTATCAACTATTACTTTTAATTGATGAAAATAAATAACTTTTTAGAACTGAAAGACTTTCAAAAAATTATCATTGAGAATGAAAAAATAGAACTGGATGAATCACTTTTATCAAGAGTGGATAAGAGTTTTCAGTTTTTAAAGGAATTTTCAAAAAATAAAGTAATATATGGTGTAAACACCGGTTTTGGGCCAATGGCTCAATTCAAAATCAGTGATGAAGATACACACCAGCTTCAGTATAACCTGATCAGAAGCCATTCTTCAGGAATCGGAAACCCTTTGCCTGCAGATGAGGTGAAAGCGTGTATGCTGGCAAGACTGAATACTTTGTCATTAGGGAATTCAGGAGTACACCAGTCTGTTATTTATCTTCTTCAGGAGCTGATCAACAGAGATATTACCCCACTGATCTTTGAACATGGAGGAGTAGGAGCAAGCGGCGACCTTGTTCAGCTGGCTCACCTGGCTTTGGTATTGATTGGAGAAGGAGAAGTCTTTTATAAAGGTGAAAGAAAATCTACCAAAGAGGTTTTTGAAACTGAAGGCTTAGCACCGATAAAAGTGGAGATCCGTGAAGGTCTTGCATTGATGAACGGAACTTCTGTAATGTCTGGAATCGGTATTGTGAATGCCTATAAAGCGAATCAGCTTACAGATATTTCCCTTAGACTTTCTTGTGCAATTAACGAAATTGTACAGGCTTATGATGATCACTTATCCGAAGCATTGAACGGAACAAAAAAACATTACGGTCAGCAGAAAGTGGCAGAAAGAATGCGTGCTCACCTGGCAGACAGTAAACTGATCAGAAAAAGAGAAGATCATCTTTATACTCACTTCGAGGAACAGGAAAAAGTATTCAAGGAAAAAGTTCAGGAATATTATTCTTTAAGATGTGTTCCTCAGATATTAGGCCCTGTATTGGATACTCTGGAATATACAGAAAAAGTACTTGAAAATGAGATCAATTCAGCGAATGATAACCCAATCATCAACGTTGAAGACCAGCATGTTTATCACGGAGGGAATTTCCATGGAGATTATATTTCTCTGGAAATGGACAAACTGAAAATTGTGGTTACCAAGCTGACAATGCTTGCGGAAAGACAGTTGAACTATCTTCTGAATGCCAAAATCAATGAAATTTTGCCTCCTTTTGTCAATTTAGGTAAATTAGGCTTCAATTTTGGGATGCAGGGCGTACAGTTTACGGCAACTTCTACTACGGCGGAAAGCCAGATGCTGTCGAATTCTATGTATGTTCACAGTATTCCAAACAATAATGATAATCAGGATATTGTTAGCATGGGAACCAATGCTGCGGTGATCTGCAGAAAAGTGATTGAAAATGCTTTTGAAGTATTAGCCATTGAAGCGATTACCATTATTCAGGCTGTTGAATATCTTGGTTTCCAGGATAAGGTTTCATCTTCTACAAAAGAACTGTATGATGAAATCAGAAAAATAATTCCTGCTTTCTCAGATGATATGGTCATGTATCCGTATCTGGAGGAAGTAAAGAAATATCTGAAAGGAATGTAACTATTAGCTGTTATGAACTGTCTTTAAAAAAGACATCCAGCATCAACTTTAAAAAACTAAAAACGATATAAACACTAACGCATGAAATGTGCAATTGTAACAGGGGGCTCAAGAGGAATCGGGAGAGCAATCTGTATAAAACTGGCTGAAGAGAAAAACTATCACATCCTTATCAACTACGCTTCAAACGAAACCGCAGCCAAAGAAACGTTGGCTAAAGTGGAAGAATTGGGTGCTACCGGAGAAATCCTTAAATTTGATGTAGGAAATACGGAAGAAACGCAAACTGTTTTAACAGAATGGCAGGAGAAAAATCCTGATGCCGTGGTAGAAGTGATCGTCAATAATGCCGGAATTACGAGAGACGGTCTTTTTATGTGGATGCAGAAAGAAGACTGGAACAGCGTGATCAATACAAGTCTGGATGGATTTTTCAATGTGACCAATTTCTTTATTCAAAAGCTGCTTCGTAATAAATACGGAAGAATCATCAATATGGTTTCTGTATCCGGAGTAAAAGGAACGGCCGGCCAGACGAATTATTCTGCAGCGAAAGGGGCTCTGGTAGGTGCTACAAAAGCTCTTGCGCAGGAAGTTGCCAAAAGAAATGTCACTGTAAATGCAGTAGCTCCTGGTTTCATCAGAACCGATATGACCCAGGAATTCAATGAAGAAGAACTGAAAGTAATGATTCCTGCCAACAGATTCGGGGAAGCAGAAGAAGTTGCAGATCTTGTAGCATTTTTAGCATCTAAAAAATCTTCCTACATTACAGGAGAAGTCATTAATATTAACGGAGGAATTTATTCATAACATGGAAAATAGGGTTGTAATTACCGGAATGGGAATTTATTCCTGCATCGGGACGTCTTTAGAAGAGGTCAGGGAATCCCTATATCAAGGAAAATCCGGTATTGTTTTAGATCCGGATAGAAAAGAATTTGGTTTCAGGTCTGGCCTTACAGGAGTTGTTCCGAAACCCGATCTGAAAAACCTTTTAAACAGACGCCAGCGTGTCAGTATGGGAGAAGAAAGCGAATATGCTTATCTGGCAACCATGGATGCATTAAAACAGGCAAATCTGGATGAAGAATTCTTAGATTCTCATGAAGTGGGAATTTTATATGGAAACGACAGTGTTTCCCAGGCAGTAGTAGAGTCTATAGATATTGCAAGGGAAAAGAAAGATACTACATTGATGGGGTCGGGAGCGATCTTCAAATCAATGAACTCAACAGTAACGATGAACCTTTCTACCATATTTAAGTTGAAAGGAATCAATCTTACCATCAGTGCGGCATGTGCAAGCGGTTCGCATTCTTTGGGACTGGCCTATATGATGATCAAGAATGGCTTTCAGGAGATGATCATCTGCGGAGGGGCTCAGGAAACCAACAAATATTCTATGGCGAGCTTTGACGGACTGGGAGTGTTCTCAGCCAGAGAAGACGAGCCTACAAAAGCATCCAGACCTTTCGATGCAGAAAGAGACGGATTGATTCCTAGTGGCGGTGCTGCCAGCCTGATCGTTGAAAGCTTAGAATCTGCCCAAAGAAGAGGAGCTCCAATCATTGCAGAAATTATCGGTTACGGTTTTTCTTCAAACGGAGGTCATATTTCAACACCCAATGTGGACGGGCCAGCTTTGGCAATGGACAGAGCTCTTAAACAGTCAGGATTAAAAGCTTCGGACATTGACTATATCAATGCCCATGCAACTTCTACCCCAATTGGTGATGCCAATGAAGCAAAAGCAATCTATGAGATCTTCGGGAGTGAAGTTCCGGTAAGTTCTACCAAATCTATGACCGGGCATGAGTGCTGGATGGCAGGAGCAAGTGAAGTAATCTACTCAATTCTGATGATGCAGAATGATTTCGTTGCTCCCAATATTAATCTGGAAAATCCTGATAATGAAGCACAAAAGATAAATTTAGTCGCAAAAACAAAAAATCAAAAAATTGATGTATTTTTGTCGAATTCTTTTGGGTTTGGGGGAACCAATTCTGCACTAATAGTTAAAAAATTTTATTAAAAACATGGAAAGGGAAAAAATTGTTGCTATCGTTAATGATTTTCTGGTAAATGAATTCGAGGTAGACGGAGACGAAATCAGTAATGATGCCAACCTTAAAAATACACTGGGCTTGGACAGCCTGGATTATATCGACATGGTAGTCGTGATTGAATCCAATTTCGGCGTGAAATTAGGAGAAGCAGATTTCAAGAAAATGATAACATTTGATGATTTCTATACAACGATTGAAAATAAGATTGCTGAAAAAAACGCGTAGTTATTGAGTACATCTTTATTCTATAAAATGAGCCAATGTAATAATATCAGGGTGATCCGATAACGGTTACTTTTAAAAAGGTATTATTACATTGGTTCTCTGTTATATTAAATTCTATCTATGAACAAGTGGAAAGGTAAATCTAAAGGAACAGTACTCGGATACAGAATATTCGTCTGGTGTATTAGAAATATCGGGATCAGAAGTTCATATGGTGTGCTTTATTTTGTAGCAGCTTATTATTCACTGTTTCAGAAAAAAAGTAATCAGTATATTCTTTATTACTTTCAGAAAAGGCTGAACTACGGATACTGGAAATCCAAAGCTTCCATATTTAAAAGCTATTTTACCTTCGGAAAAGTTCTGATCGATAAAACCGCTATTTCTGCCGGACTTAGAGGAAAATACACTTATGAATTTGACGGTATTGAAAACCTCAGAAATCTTTTAGCTGCTAAAAAAGGAGGGGTCCTGATTAGCGCTCATATCGGCAATTTTGAAATTGCAGAGCATTTTTTTGCAGATATCGACTTCGACTGCCAGATCAATCTGGTGACTACAGATCAGGAAGTTACTGTGATTAAAGAATATCTGGAAAGTGTTGCCGTAAAAAAGAGTAATATCAAATTCATTTATGTAAAAGAAGATATGTCGCATATCTTTGAAATTAACAAAGCTTTGTCAGACAATGAGCTGATCTGTTTTACCGGAGACCGCTATTTTGAAGGATCTAAATATCTGGAAGCAGAGTTGCTGGGGAAAAGTGCAAAATTTCCGGCTGGTCCGTTTTTGATTGCCTCAAGATTGGGAGTTCCCGTAGTCTATGTGTACGTGATGAAGGAAAATAATCTCCACTACCACTTGTATGCAAGAGTGGCCCAGAATATCAAAAACCGTGATTCGCAGGGGCTTTTACAGTCATATGTTCAGAATCTTGAAACCATGGTCAAAAAATATCCACTTCAGTGGTTTAATTATTTTGATTTTTGGGACGATATAGATTAATTTTTCTATTTTTATCCCTTAAAAACAACCGAAAAACTAAAAACCATTAAGATTTACTAAGAATTAAGATCATTAAATAGTATTTTCCAAATAAAATTTCTTTGTTTACTGTACCAAAGTAATCTTTAAATATCTTAAATTCCCTGTTTCTTAATCATTAAAGCACATTCTCTTTTGAAGAAAGCATATGACATACTTGTAATCGGCAGCGGATTGGGAGGTCTTGTTTCGGCTCTTATTTTGGCGAAAGAAGGTATGAAAGTGTGTGTTCTCGAGAAAAATAATCAATACGGAGGAAATCTGCAGACCTTTTCAAGGGACAAACTGATTTTTGATACAGGTGTACATTATCTCGGAGGGTTGGGCAAAGGACAGAATCTGAACCGGTTCTTTTCCTATCTGGAAATTATGGATGATCTCGAGCTTCAGCTGATGGATGAAGACGGATATGATAGGATAAGTTTTGGAGAAGATGAAATAGAATATCCACATGCACAAGGTTATCAGAATTTTGTTGAGCAGCTTTCCAAGTATTTTCCTGAAGAAAAAGGAAACCTTGAAAACTATTGTGAAGAGATTCAGTATGTCTGCAGCCAGTTTCCAAGGTATCATGTGGTAGGAAAAGACAATTACAACGAGGAAATTCTGCATCTTAATACCAAAAGATTCATCGAATCTGTTACCCAGAACAAAAGACTTCAGGCAGTGTTACTGGGGTCCAACTTTTTATATGCCGGAGACTCTGAAGATGTACCTTTCTATGTACATGCCTTAACGGTAAATTCCTATATCCAAAGTGCTTATAAATGTGTAAAAGGCGGAAGCCAGATCTCTAAACTTCTCATCAGAAAACTTAGGGAATATGGAGCGGAAGTTCACAAGCATTCAGAAGTTTCGGATTTTGTTTTTAATGAAAATAGTGTATTGGTATCCGTAAAAACGAAAGAAGGAAAAGAATATTTGGCAAAACAGTTTATTTCAAATATAGAGATTCGCTCTACTATTAAGCTTATCGGAGAGGAAAGACTTAAGAAATCCTTTCTGAATAGGGTATTGAGCTGGAAGCCGGTTTCATCATGCTTTAGTATTTATCTGGTTTTAAGACCTCACAGTCTTCCGAATTTCAATTACAACAGATACCATTATTCATCAGAACAACAGGTCTGGAATGCATTCCGTTACCGGAAAGAATCATGGCCGGAAACCTATATGCTTTCATCCACGCCCTCAAAACATCATCCTCAATTTGCAGAAAGTCTGACTGCAATTTCCTATATGGATTTTGATGAGGTTAAAGAATGGGAAAATACATTCAATACCGTAGCGGATGAACATGAAAGAGGAGAAGCGTATGAAAGATTTAAGCTGGAAAAAACAGAAAGGATGCTTGACGCTCTGGAAAAGAAAATTCCGAATGTAAGGCATGCCATCAAAACAATATATACTTCTTCTCCCTTGTCTTACCGTGATTATATCGGGAATTTTGAAGGAAATATGTACGGATACATGAAAAGCTCGGAGAATCCTCTTAAAACAATGGTTTCTCCCCGTACCAAAATAGACAATCTGTTTCTTACCGGGCAATCCGTTAATATGCACGGGATTTTGGGAGTGACCATCGGAGCTTTTAACACCTGTGCTGAGATTTTAGGAAAAGAAACCATTGACATGAGGCTGACACAAATGATTAATAAAAAATAAAGTGAAAAAAACGAATATCCATCTATTATATACAAGAGCTCTTTTTTATCTTACTTTTTGTTTTTTCCTCATTTCCTGTGGAATATCAAAGTCTATCCATCATATTCCTGAAGTAAAACAATATGCTTTGGAAGTCCCGGAAGTAACCAGGATCAACGACAGTACTTTCAGCTATAATCAGAATTACCTTACGAAAAATAAACAGCAGCTCTGGGAGCTTTACATTAAAGGAAATCCCTTGCAGCTGGGATATAATAACGGAGCATTGACTCAAAGTTTAATGCAGAAGCAGGAAGGAATCTTCTTTTCGAAAGTTGAGGGATTTGTACCATCTAAATTTAAGCAGAGGCTGCTAAGAGGTTTTCTAAAATGGTACAACAGAAAAATGTATCTCAATGTAAGAGAAGATTATCAGGCAGAATTGTATGGCTTGTCACAATATTCATCTGATCAGTATGATTTTATTGCAACGAAATATTTGAGAAACCTTTACCTGCACGGAGCTCATGATATTGGGCATGCGATGCAGGATCTCGCCATGGTAGGCTGTACTTCCCTTGCGGTATGGAATGAAAACACTGAAGACGGAAATCTGCTGATCGGAAGAAATTTCGATTTTTATGTAGGAGATGATTTTGCAAAAAATAAGCTGGTAGAATTTGTTCAGCCGGAAGAAGGAATTCCATACATGTCAGTAAGCTGGCCGGGAATGATCGGTGTTGTGTCCGGGATGAATAAAGAAGGAATTACAGTGACGATTAACGCTGGGAAATCTAAAATTCCTTTAACTGCAAAAACACCTATTTCCCTCGTCACAAGAGAAATTCTGCAGTATGCCAGAAATATAGAGGAAGCGGTGGCTATTGCCAAAAAAAGAAAAGTTTTTGTTTCAGAATCCATTCTTGTGGGAAGTGCTGCAGATAAAAATGCTGTAATTATTGAAGTTTCACCTAAAAATTTCGGAGTGTACAGAATTCAGAATACCAGCAGGGTTCTTTGTACCAATCATTTTCAGTCTGAAGCCTATAAAGATGACAAAAGAAATCAGAAGCATATTGAAGAAAGTCATTCGGAATATCGGTATGAAAGGCTTCAGGAACTTTTACAGGAAGAGAAAAAAATAACCCCGGAAAAAATGGCTTCTATTTTAAGAAACAAATCAGGTTTAAGGGATGAATCCATTGGTTATGGTAATGAAAAAGCACTCAATCAGCTTCTGGCGCACCATGCCGTTATATTTTCACCTCAGAAAAAACTGGTTTGGGTATCTTCCAATCCTTATCAGCTGGGAGAATTTGTTTGTTATGATCTGAATGAAATCTTTTCAGACAAAGGATTACGGCCTGATGACTTTTCAAAATCAGAATTGAATATCGCCCGTGATCCATTTGCTGACTCTGAAGAATTTGAGCACTATGAACAATCTAAAATGTTGGGTAAAGAAATCAATGAGGCAGCAGAAAATAAGGATATATTGTTGACAGATGACCTCATTCCTTATTATGAATCTATGAACCCAGATTTTTGGCAGGTCTACTATCAGTCAGGAAAATATTATTTTAACAAAAAAGAATATTCAAAGGCAAAAACTGAATTTGAAAAAGCTCTCACAAAAGAGATTACTACTGTTCCGGACAGAAGAAATGTAGAAAAATACCTGAAGAAAACTTTAAAGAAACTGAAATGATTCCTAAATATATAAAACTGCTGTTCTGCATTCCCTTTGTCATTATCATCTGCCATTCAGTATACTTATGTACGGTTTATAGCTCAGTTCCTGATATTATCCCTATTCATGGTTATGGAAATATGAAAGATAACTACGGAAGCAAAATATTTCTTATAATGCCTGTGATCATGAATTTGGTTATTCTGCTTTTTATCTGGTTGATTATCAGACGGCCGGATAAGATAAAATTTACATTTGAGATCAGCGAAGACGAAAGAGAAAGAACTTATCACATTACACAGCTGGCTTTGGTAATTATTGCGATATTTGCAACCATAATGATGACACCATTGTCATTTTATGATGTAGTTTATAAATAATTAACCATGAAAAAACTTTTAACCCTATTCTTTACCGTATGTTTTCTACTATCATTTTCTCAGGACAGAAAAGAGATCGGAAATACTTTCATCAAAACTTTATTGGTAGATAAAAATATTGAAAAAGCACATTCTTATTTTGACGCTTCAGTGGCAGGACAGATTCCGGTAGATCAACTTAAGGCCATTACAGAACAACTTCAGGGACAGATCGGAAGTTTGAAAAATATTCTTGAAGTAAACAATGAAGGAAATATCTACTATTACTATTCCGAATTTGAGAAAACGAAACTCGATGTTCAGCTTACTTTCGGTGAGAATAATAAAATGCTGGGTTTCTTCTTAGTTCCTCACAAAACATTTGAGAAACCGGATGAAAAAACTACATTGAAAATAAAAAGTGATGGTATTGAACTGAATGGGACATTATGGGTTCCTCCTTCCAACGATAAAAAGAAGTTGGTTATTTTCGTTCATGGCTCCGGAGCTCATGACAGGGATGAAACCATCGGTGAAAATAAACCTTTCAAAGACATTGCAGAATACCTCTTAAGCAACGGAATTTCTTCCTACCGATATGATAAAAGATCATATTCAAATCCTGAAACATTCAATGAAAAGTCTACTGTAGAAGAAGAAACTATTAATGATGCGGTAAATGCCGCCAATTATTTTAAAAATAATGCAGATTATAAAGGATATCAGATTATCATTTTGGGACACAGCCAAGGAGCTTATATGATGCCTGAAATTGCAAAAAAAGCACAGGTTTCAAAATATGTTTTTATGGCTGGGAACGCAAGACCACTACAGGATTTATTAATAGAACAGTACGAATATCTTCATACTATGGATCCCGTTAAAGTTCCTGCGGAAGCTGTTCAGGAAATAAAAAAGCAGGTGGCATTTTTAAACTCAGAGAATTTTACTCTAAACTCACCTGCATCTGAACTTCCTTTGGGTCAGCCAGCAGCATATTGGCAATATTTAAAGAAATACAACCAGCTTAATGAGGTTAAAAAAATTAAAGCTCCGATGTTTTTTGCACAGGGAGGAAGAGATTATCAGGTGACCGAGAAAGATTTCAACCTTTGGAAAGAAACATTGAAGAGTGATAAAACAGCCGTTTTTAAGTTTTATCCTTTATTAAGCCATTTATTCATTGCAGGTTCCGGAAAACCATCTCCAAAAGATTATGAAACAAAAGGAAAAGTTGATGAACAGTTTTTGAAAGATCTTACAAGGTTTATTCTGCAATAGCACTTAAGGTTCTTTTGGCAAATTGGTATAAAATAGATAGGTTAGTTTGATAGAATTTATATTTTCAAATAAATATTACATAAATGTGTAACATTTTGGATTAAATCTCTACTAACTCTTAAATCTAATATATTAATATTTGTTAAAAGTAATCTAAATGAAAAAAATTCGACTAAGTGTTAAGCTGTTGCTATTTTGTTCAATTTTTGGTGCAGGTATAGTATCTGCTCAAAAATATGAGCAAACAATTAAGGATTATGTTAATTCCGCTCAGGGATCGTTCCAGAGAGTTAATCCGGAACTGAAAGTATTTAAAGTTATTAACGTAGATCCCTCAAAGAGCTTACATGGGGATGTTGTAGGCATACAGCAAACAATTAACGGAATTCCTGTTTTCGGAAGTTCTGCCAATGTTTTAATCAGAGACGGAAAAGTTTTAAACTTTGCGGATACCTTTATTAAGAACTATCCTTCTGCTATTAAAGGAAAAGAAAGTAACAGAAAAGACGCTTTGGTAGCAAATACCATTCAAAAACTGAACGGATTGTCTTCCGTAAAGAATATTGATGGCAAAGAAAGTCCGATAGCAGTGAATGCTGTTTATTTTGCAAAAGGAGGAGAATTGATCCTTGGGTATCAGTTTTATGTTGAAGAAAAAGGAACTGGTAACGTATGGAATACCATCGTAAGTACAGAAGACGGTACTATTTTATACCAGGAAAATACGACTTTATCATGTAGTTTTCACGATGAATCGTTCGACCATCACGCCGGTTCACCGTTACAAAATACTCAAGCTGTTTTCCCTGCCAACATAGCAGCTGCAAACCTTCAGAATTCAGCAAATTTATTAGTTCCGGATAATGCTTCTTATAATGTTTTTGCATTTCCTACGGAAGCACCTACATTTGGAGCCAGAACACTGCTTACAAATCCATGGGATCTGACAGCTTCACCAGAAGGATGGCATTCTGACGGCACCACCCATTACACCATAACAAGAGGGAATAATGCATTTGCATACACTGATGAGGCGAATCTCAATACTCCACAATTCTCTCCTGATGGAGGGGCCAGCAGAACATTTGATTTTCCTTTAGATATAACGGCTGCACATACAACCTATACTTCAGCAGCAGTAACCAATCTGTTCTACAACGCAAATAAAATGCATGATGTATTTTATAAGTTCGGATTTACCGAATCTGCCAGAAATTATCAGGTAAATAATTTTGGAAACGGAGGTGCAGGTAACGATCCTGTTCTTGCCGAATCAAGGGATGGCAGCGGTCTAAATAATGCTAACTTTAATCCAGGAGCTGATGGAACAAGCGGAAGAATGCAGATGTTCCTTTTTTCACCTGCCGGAAATGTAAGATATCTTTATTATAATTCACCATCCACTTATACTGCCAGAGCTCCAATAGCTACTACTGCGAATTTTGGTCCTCAGATTATGGGTAATCCACCTGTGACGGGAGATCTTGCGCTTTCAACTCCAGCTGACGCATGTACTGCAGTTACTGCCGGAAGTCTTACTGGAAAGATTGCTGTGGTAAGTGCGGCAGGATGTAATTTTTCTGTTAAAACAAAGAATTTACAAAATGCAGGAGCAGTAGGAGTTATACAATACCATCCTTCAAGTAATACACCTATAGGATTAGGAGGAACAGATGCAACGATTACAATTCCTACAATTATGGTAGGTCTGTCAGAAGGTCAGTTTCTGGTGAATGATCTAACTAACGGTATTGTAGGAAATGCAACATTAAAAACAACCGCAGTTTATAAAGATGCGAGTTTAGATAATGGAGTAATCAGCCACGAGTATGGGCACGGTATTTCCAATCGTCTTACCGGAACTGGAAGTTCATGTTTATCTTATATTTCATCTAATGAGCAGATGGGAGAAGGATGGTCGGATTTCTTCGCTTTGATGATGACAACCAGACCTGGTGATACTTCTACCATGGCAAGAGGTGTAGGGACTTATGTTTCAGGGGAATCAACTACAGGATTAGGAATAAGACCAGCAAAATACTCACCTGATTTTGCTATCAATGATTATACTTATGGACGTACGAACGGGATGAAGATAAGCACATCTATCTCCGGAATTCCTATTACAGTGCCGGATGTTCACAGTATCGGGTTTATCTGGGCTTCTATGCTTTGGGATCTTAACTGGAAATATGTAGATAAATATGGATATAACAGTAACGTTCTTGCAGATCCGAACAGCGGAAGTGCAAGAGTTTTACAGCTGGTAATGGATGCTCTTAAATTACAGCCATGTAATCCTACATTTGTACAGGGGAGAGATGCTATTCTTGCTGCTGACCAGGCCTCTACAGGAGGACAGAATAAATGTATGATCTGGACTACTTTTGCTAAAAGAGGGTTAGGGGTAAATGCTTCTGCAGGTGCTCTTAACGGCTTGGAATTTGGTGCAAATCAGCCTTTGGCAGACATGAGTGATCAGGTAGAAGACTTTACTATTCCTGCGGAATGTGCTACACTAGCCGTAAAAGAAATTAACGATTCTAAAGGAATATCGATCTATCCAAATCCTGTAAGAAATGAATTCACGATAAAAACTCCATCTGATTTAAAGTTATCAGGAATCACTACAGTTTCTATCTTTGATTTCACAGGAAAGCTGATTTCTAAGGAAGCCATCAATCTTAACAAGCAGAATATCATCAGTGCAGAAAAACTGATCAATGGTGCTTATATTGTAAAAGTTAGTAACGATTCAATTGATTACTCTCAGAAGATTATTGTTTCTAAATAGGAAATTATAATAAATAATTGTGATGAGCCTGGAACTTTGTTCCGGGCTTTTTTTATTTGTTTTCCGGGCTTACTTTATTCAGAAACAGAAAAGAAGTTACCCCCGCAATAGCAGAAAGCGTGGTACTTAAGATAAAACTGCCGATGATATATTGCAACAGATTGTTTTTAATCAGTTCAAAGTTTAAATCCTGGCTTAGAATATCGCTGTCACCACTTACAAATGGAGCTCCTAAAAATAGAGAAGCCGCAATAATGAAAGGAATAAAAGGTGGAAGACTTACGTTGGAGGCCACAAATGCAAGGACTTTATTAAGTTTGAAAAGCACAGATAAACTGATGACCAGAAGGGTATGAAATCCCCAGAACGGTGAAAGACCTATAAACACCCCCAGTGCAATAGAAAATGCCTTTGTACGGTTGCTTCCGTCACTTTCTAAAACATCTTCCTGGATAAACTTTTTAAAGCTTTTTTTTTTGAAATTATTCACGAAATTTCTCGGAATAATGTAAAGCAAAGTAATGGTTACCAGAATGGTATTCAGAATACTGATTCTCGTAAAATCTTTAAAAGGCCTGAAATGTGAAACCCGTTCTGCCGGATCATATAAAACTTTGATCGGAACATTCTTTACAGGAACATGCCTCCATGCAGTCCTTACAATGATTTCTATTTCAAATTCAAACTTAGGAGTGAAATATTTCTTTGGAATTCTATGTAAAGGATAAAGCCTGTAGCCAGACTGTGTGTCTTCCAGCTTTATGCCGGTTTCAAACCAGAACCAGAAATTGGAAAAACGGTTTCCAAAACTGCTTTTCTTGGGAATACCGTCCTGAGACATATTTCTGTTCCCGATCAGAAGAACTTCTTCTTTTTCCTGAAGAAGAGCCTCTACAAACACAGGAATATCATCCGGATAATGCTGCCCGTCTGAATCAATGGTGATGGCATAATCATACCCTGATTTCTTTGCTGCTCTAAAACCTGTTTTTAGCCCATTTCCCTTTCCTTTGTTCTCCGGTAAAGAGATAATCTTGATCTGAGGATATTGGGAAAGAATCTGAGTGGTAGAATCCGTGGAGCCATCATTGACCACAATAATACTTTCGGTGTAATTGAGAACGCCGTCAATAACTCTATTCAGAGTCTTTTCATTATTGTAGGTAGGTATTAAAACGCATATCTTCTTTTCAGAAATTGCATTTTGTACTTCAGCAAGGGACATTATTTTATTTTAAACTGGCTCTTTCAGCCTCTGTAATGGTTTTAGACTGCATTGCAAACTTTTTGATGTAGCCCTTTAATGCTGCATTCTGTTTGCTGTAATTATTCAGAAGGAATGCTTTATCATCCTTCAGGCTTCCGCGATATCCAACAATTTTAGGAATGTTTTCCTGAACACTCATTCTGATCAGACGAAGTTCCGCATTGCTGGGATTACTTTTGATAACAGCTTCAAGACTTGTGGCGCCGGTTTTTACCAGTGATTTTCTGTTAGTTTTGGTAATTTTTGCTTCCATAATCTTCGCTGCCGCTTTATAGCCTACGGTCACAGCATCAGAACCGGATTGTTTTTCCGCAGTTTCAATGAAGCTTTGTGTATTACTGTTAGACTCGTTGGCTTTAGCATAGCTGTTTCTCAGCGTTTCAAGGTCAGACTGAAAGAAAAAAACAAATGCTGTTATGAAGGATAAGATAAGATTCATGACGATAATTTTTTATAGCTTACAGACAATTTTAATGCAATAGTCTCGCCAAAAGAAGTGATGTTTTTTACTTTCACATCATCTTCACTTTCGTTAATATCCAGCTGGAGTTGTAAGTCAGGGGTCTCAAAAGGATTGATGATCGCCATGAATTTTACATTGGATGCTGTTTTTAAGAATAATTTTGAACCTGTAAATTCCTCGGTGAGTTCTTTAATGATCTGCATCATACAAACACCGGGAGTTACCGGATTTCCAGGGAAGTGTCCTTTGAAAATATCGTGGTCTTTATTAAGATGGATGTGAGCAGTAAACTTTCCGTCTTCTGCTTTCTCATGGGATGTTAGCGTATAAAAGTCTGTAAGAATGGTTTGCATGATCTTATTTTTTAAGATTAAATGTGTAATATACTCCCGCCTGGAATGTTACGTTGGTATTGTCGTTATTAATATGTACAAAACCTTTTTTAATTCTGGCTTCAACCCCTATATTTTTTGTAATATCATAACCTGCCCCAAATAATAGTCCCAAATCTACATCAATAGGAGATTCGATCTCTTTATGATCTGTAAGAAGTTCCAAAGTAGGACCAAAATGAATATTAAACTTATCAAAATAGAATTTATTCACTACTGCTCCTCCCACATAAGAAAGAGTAACTGTTTTAGAAGAAACGGCTGGATTTTGGCTTTCAAATTTTGCTCCCTGGCGTGTATAATAAATTTCCGGTTGAAGAGCGTAGAATTTTGCAAATCGGATGTTTGCCTGGAAACCTATATAAAAATCTACTTTTGATTTGATGTCGTAAGCATTGGTTCCATAGTGATAGCCCTGATTATCATTATAATAAAAGGATTCATATGCAGGTCCGTCAGATATATGTGAAATATTCGCACCCACTCTGATTCCCGGATTGAAAGTTACCTGGGCAAAAGATAAACCGGTGAAAAGTGCAAAAAATAAGAAATATATTTTTTTCATGTGAAATTTATTCCGTTTCGGTTATTTGAAATAGTTTTATGTTGATCTTAAAGTCTTTGTGTTGTAGGTTTAAGCTGTCCGCGAAGATAGTTTTTTTTGCATCAAAAGTAAAATCGATTTTTTCCTTATTATTTTTCGTGTAAATGATCTGTTTTAGTAAGTTGTTTTCTTTGCTGAAGAATAAATAATATTTTTTATTCTCAATTTTTGAAAGGTAGATTTTAGCATTATTACTTTCAAAACTTTCGCTCACAGGATACTCTCTTTTCAGAAGCTGCTGAAAGTCATTCTTCAGAAAATTGATCACTATTTTTTTATCCAGATCAGGAAGGACGTAATTTAGCTTGAAATTATCATCAGAAATCTCAAAATCAATCAGTTTATTCCCGAAGTCTGATGTTAAAGCCACGCGGTGTGTCGTTTCATTCAGTTTTTTGATAATAAGAATTCCGCTCACATGGTTTTTATAGATGTCCATCTGGCATTTGTATACATAATCTTCGCCTGAAGAAAAGTATAAGTTTTCGACCATCTTTTCAGAAGAGGGAACAGGTTTAGCTTCTGTTAACTTGTACGTTTTACAGGAAACAGCCAGTACCAGAATCAGGCTATAAAGTAAACTCTGACGCAGGAATTGAAGCATTGATTTTTGTATTTTTGAAAACAATATTCGTAGTATCTCCGGAAGCCTCGGTCATATTCACCTGGGAAACCGTTGATTGGTTCTTCAGGAAATACAGCTCGATCTGTTTGATGTATTTCAACAATTGAGATGTTTTAGGAACAAACTTCGCCACATTGTAATTCCCATTTTTAAAATACGTTACCGTAAATTCAGGATCATTGAACATCGTTCCGTTTGAGCTTCCTACAATCAGCTTATTTATTTTTTCAAATGTTTTACTCTTGGCATCTACAGACGATTTTTTTCCCTGATCATTGATGAAAATCTTATTGCTTTTAAAAACAATACTGTACTGATACGGTTTTGTATACTTCCAGCTCAGCATATTAGGAGTCTGCAATGACATCTTCCCATAGGTAACAATGCTTTTATCCAGAAAGTCCATTTTTTTCGTTTGGGTAAAATCACTCTGCAAGGTTTTAATTTCTTTCGTATCCGAAGAAACCTTCGATACAAATGCTTTGGCTTCAGCTCCTGACATAGCCGTGTTTTGGGCAAAAAAGAAACCGGAAACCAGTAAGAATGCTCCGAAAACAATATTTTTAATCATTTTTATTTGAATTTATCACTGTATCAACAGTAAAGGTTGAATATTTTTTGTCCTCCAAAAATACTAATAAATCTGCCAGCACACGATAGGTCTTTTCTGATGTATCGTGGAGCAGGATAATACTTCCTTTTTTCAAGCCTTTACTGACTCTGCTGTAGATTTTCTTTTCATCATCAATGATGGTGTCTAAAGACCGGACATTCCACCCGATGCTTACTTTCTGGGTTCTTTTGATCGCTTTTGCAATATTAGGATTCGTCACTCCGAAAGGCGGTCTGTAGAGAGAGGTGCTGGTATTTCCAACATTCTTCATAACTGCATCACATTTTTCAATTTCTTCAATCATTTTTGAAGTAGATAAAAATCCTGTGGAATTGGAATGTGACAACGTATGATTTCCAATAATATGACCTTCTGTAATGATTCTCTGAAACGTTTCCGGATATTTTTCAATCTGCTTTCCAATACAGAAGAAGGTGGCTTTTACCTGATGTTCTTTAAGCAAGTCTAAAAACTTTGGCGTAAACTCGGTTGGACCGTCATCAAAAGTAAGGGCAACTTCTTTGGTCTTTGTGCGTTTATGAGTAATACTGTTGACAAAATATCCCAGTTCAATGTCAAATGAGCCCCAAACCACCAATGCAGAAAATGCAAAAAAACAAAACAGATACACCCAAAAACTTCCGTGGAATGCATAAATAAAAACATTACAGAAGAGATAGAACAGGATGAAGGGGTAGTGTTTCATTGCTGAGGTTTATTTATATTGAACTTGTTATTATGAGTTGTATGGTCATAATGTTTATTGTATACCATTGCCACTCCGCAGAAGACTAGACTAATCTAGATTCCACGCTTCGCTCTGAATGACAAACAGACTGTATAATTTTCAATTTCAACAATTATGCCTTTTCCAATAATACCAAGCTGTGATCATTACCTGCCAGGTGATTGTAAAGAAGTATATTTTTCACACTTTCCTTTTTCTCAGAATTGATCATCATAATTTCCGGGATCTGCTGTTCCTTAAGGATATGACAGGCCATAAATGTTGAAAAACCGCTGGCTGTATTGAATTCTCCACTCAAATGTTTGTAATAAAGCAAAGATGAGTCCGGAAACACGTCCATTGCTTTGGTATAATAAACATTAGAATCTGCATCTCCGCTGAATCCTAAGATAACAGCATCAATATCATGAGCTGAAAGATTGTTTTGAGTTAAGAAATTTTGGATAAAATCCTGCACTTCATTCAACTCTACTTTGTTACTGATACTAATGTTTTTAAGTTTTGCATATGTACTTTCAGTCTTATTTTTTCCTACAACAAAGAAGCTGGCGCCTTCACCCCAAACCACTCCATTGGTAGTGGACTTTAGGTAGTCAACGGGAAGATCTGTTTCTTTTTTAATCGTATTATTTAAACAGTAAAGCTCCATTGTTCTGTTTGTCTGTTCGTCTGTAGAACCCACAAGCACATTTTCTGCTTCTCCGTCATTGATCTGAAGCTGAGCATCCAATAATGAAAATTCCAGTGAAGAAGAAGTATTTACATAGGTAAAATTATAAGCATGACATTGTAGTCCCAGAGCAACCTGCCCTGCTACCGTGTTGTGAGTAGACTGAATAAAAAAGGTAGGCGTAAGGAACTCTTCATGATTGTCTATTACATTTTTCAGAAACTTTTCAGAATCCTGGGAGCAGCCCATTCCGGTTCCTACAATAATGGCATCCGGCTGTTCGATACCTGCTTCTTTTAAAGCATAATGTGAAGCTACAGAACTCATTTTTACCGTTTTGGACATTCTTCTGATCATGGCTGGTGGAATGAACTCTTTATAGTTAGGTTCTATCGCTTTGATGATATTTGAAGAACTCTCAGGGGTAAGGTTCTGAAGGATATTTTCGTTTAAAGTGTCCTGAACGGAGATACAGGATGCACTGTTGATGTATACTGTACTCATGATTTTGAAAGAATTAAAGTTGAACAGTTTCCTCCAAACCCAAATGAATTGGAAAGTACATGATTGATGTTTTTCTCTTTCAGCTCGGTAACAGGAGTAAGATCAAATTCCTCCATTTTAGTTTTGAAATTCAGGTTCGGGAAAATAAGGCTGTTTTGCATCGCTAAGATTGAAAATACAGCTTCAATTCCTGCTGCTGCTGCTAAAGTATGTCCTGTAAATGCTTTTGTAGAGCTGAATTCAGGAACCTGGTTTTCTCCGAAGATTCTGATCATGGCAATACCCTCTGACAAATCATTATTAGGAGTTGCCGTGCCGTGAACGTTGATATAATCTATATTTTCTTTATTTAATCCTGAGATTTTCAGGGCCTGCTGCATGGCTAAAAACGCTCCCTGTCCGTTTTCGGAAGAAGCGGTCTGATGGTGTGCATCATTGGCATTTCCATATCCGGAAAGATAAGCCAGGACTTTTTTGTTATCTTTTTTGACCATTTCTTCAGATTCAAGGACCAAGAAAGCTGCTGCTTCCCCAAGGTTCAATCCTTTTCTGTTGTTGTCAAAAGGAGTATTGTATGAATCCGTAAGAATCATCAGGGTATTGAAACCGTTCAATGTAAACTTTGAAAGAGAATCTGTTCCTCCGACAATGACACGGTCCAAAACTCCGTTTTTGATCAGTTTAGCGCCCATCATAATAGCATTGGCTGCCGATGAACAGGCTGTACTGATGGTAGAAACCATGCCTTTTAATCCCAGATAATCAGCAATTGCCAATGAGGAATTTCCGGCATCATGAGCATCAATATATTTTTGTTTCTCAGGAAAGTCTTCGTAAGAGTAGAAATATTTTTCAGTAATATCCATTCCTCCTACACTGGTAGAGGAGATCAGCCCGGTTCTGCAGCTGTTGATTTCTGAAATTCCTGCGCTTTCTACAGCTTCTTTTGCAGCGATCATTCCCAGTAAAGACGTTCTTGTAACATTATTGTCTTCATCAAGCTGAAGTTTTTCTACAAGTGCTTCATTGGATAATTTTATCTCACCCGTTTTAATGATTCCGGCATGTCGGGTTTCAAACATTTCAATATCTGAAATTCCGTGTTTTCCGGTTTGTAATGAAATAAAATTTTCCTCCACATTGTTTCCGATGGAGGAAATGATGCCCATTCCTGTTATGGCAATTTTTTGACTCATGGTATTAAATAATCTAACAATGTATCAAACTAACAATTTACTTATACTTGCTACACTGTTAGATTGTTATATTAATTTATTTTGTTCTGTTGTCTTCGATAAATTTAGCCATCGTATCAATAGACTGGAAGATTTCCTTTCCTTTTTTAGGATCGGCTAATTTTATTCCGTAGTCTTTATCAAGAAGAACGATCAGTTCCAAAGCGTCGATAGAATCTAACCCTAATCCTCCTCCGAACAACGGATCAGTATCTTTGATTTCTTCTACAGATACATCTTCAAGATTAAGAACTTCAATAATTTTGTGTTTCAATTCTGTTTTTAAGTTTTCCATAATTAAGTTGTTTATCAGTGTTTCAGTATATCATGAAGATCATTACATCATTACACTGTTATATTGTTACATTTCTATAAGGTTAGCAAATATACAAAAGCTTTATAATTTTCCTGATACAATTCTACCCAGCCGCATAGTACTTTGTCAGCTTTTCCGGATAACAGGATTTGTTCAGAATAGTCATTTAAAAATTTTTCATCAAATTCGTCCAAAACAAAAAAAGCATTTTCTGTCTGCATTTTGTGCTTAATGCTGATTTCTCCAACACAGATGTTGGGTAGAGTATAGACAAACACTGCCGGACTTGGGTAAAAATTATTCTGATCGTTGATGCTTTCCTGATATTTGAAATCCGTATCCAGGCTGGATGATCTGTTGGCAAAAACAATGGCCGTTCTGCTGTGATCTTCATCTTTCAAAATTGTTTCAGCGGAAAGAAAGGCCAGCTTGCTCAGGTTATCCATTTTATGAAACTTGGGATAGCTGAGATCTAAGCTTTTATAAGCTTCTTTGGCAAATTCCTGAAAGGTTTCGCTTTGACTTTCAAAAATAAGATTTCCGTCAACGGTTATTTTTGAATGTTCTATGGTACAGCTGTTTATTTTCTTCATCACTTTCAATTTAACATTTTTCAAGTACAACAGCCGAATTACATCCTCCAAAACCGGAAGCTGTCTTTAGAATAAATCTGATGTCTGCAGATTGATTTTCTTTGATAATATTCAAAGGCTGAGTTACTCCCATTTCTTCAAAATTCTTTGAGGGAAGCAGAGTGTTATGAATAGCACTTTCCATAGAAATTATACTTTCAAGAAGCCCTGATGCACCCAGACAATGTCCATAATAGCCTTTCATACTATTGAGCGGAACGTTTTGAAGTTCCATTCTGTTGAAGGCAATAGCTTCCATTTCATCATTATATAAAGTTGCCGTTCCGTGGGCAGAAATAAAGTCGATTTCTTCAGGAGAAACCTTCGCTTCATCCATAGCATTTCTGATACTGGCATACAAACCGTCTCCTGTTCTTGAAGGCCCGGAAATATGGTTGGCATCATTGACTGCAGAATCTCCCAGAACTTTAAACCTAAATTTTTCGTTTTGTGAGATAGCTTCGTCACTTTGTTCCTCGCAAAGACATGAAGTGATGTAAACAGCTGCTGCAGCTTCACCAATATTGATTCCGTCTCTGTTTTTATCATAAGGTTTACAAGGTCCTGATCCAATCGCCTGAAATGAATTGAATCCTGAAATAACAAACTCAGAAAGCTCATCCCCCGCAATGACAAAGGCGTCTTTATATTTTCCTGCCTGAATCATATTCTTAGCCACAGAAATTGCCATTACCCCAGAAACACAGGCATTGGAAACAATAATAGGCTTTGTTTTGAATCCAAAAAAATCTGCTACTTTTTGTGCTAATTTTGATAAATAAACGCCTTCCGGTAATACAGCCTGATTTTTTAAAAGACTGATATTTCCTTTTGTGGTAGACAGAATAAAGGCTGTATCTTCTGATACTGAGTGGTTTTCAACAAGAGGTTGTAAGCTTAAAAGAAGCATTTTTTCAAGCCTTGTAAAATCAATCGTATTCTGAACAAAGAATCTGTTGAATTCTTCATTTAGTTTTTCAGAATCAATCATGGAAGCATAAAAAGCATCCTGATTGTCTATGATTTTATGTAAAGCAACTCCCGATTTTCCTTCCAAAAGAGCGTTCCAGTTAGCATCCACATTGAAGCCTAAAGGAGTTACACAATTATAGTCTGTGATATAAATTTCTTTCCTCATGATAATCCCATTTTATCTTTCCAGTTTTGAAAAAATTCCGGGTTGTACAGACATAAGCTTCCGTTGCTGTCCAGAAATACCTGGATTGTTTCTCCGCTGCAAACTAATTGATCTTCTTTGTTGAAGATTTCATATTTGTATATCAGCTTGGCGGATATCGAATTTACATACGTTGTTACAATTCTGAAGGTTTCCCCATATTTTAAAGGAAGAAAATGTTCGCAGGTACTTTTTACAATGGGTGTCACATATCCTGCATTCTGAATGTCAAGATAAGTCAGACCATGCTGGCGCCCGAAGGCTTCTCTACCATCTTCAAAGTACACGATATAGTGTCCATGCCAGACAATTCCCAGTGGATCTGTCTCGTTGAATCGTACTCTTACTTCTTCAGTACAGGTTAATATATTTTCTTTAGACTGCATTTTGTTTTCTTTCGTAAAAAATGGAAATCGCTACGGTGGCAAGATAAAATAGTAGTAAGAATGCTAATTCTTTAGCTATTCCACCAATACCACTATTTCTTAAAATAATGTCATAGTAAGCATTCAGTCCCCAGTTCATAGGGGAGAATTTTGCGACGGTCTGCATGAATTCCGGCATTAAGAATACAGGAACCCAGATTCCACCAATAGCTGCCAAAACCACTACAGAGGTTGCTCCAAATGGGGCAGACTGCTCTTGTGTATCAGCAATAGTTCCCAATAAAACTCCAAATCCAATGGCCGCCAATCCTGCAAACAGCGTTACGGTGATAAGCTGGAACATTTTTCCGGAAACATCAAAAGCCGGAAGATCCATATAAGGGAAAAGATAAATACCCACCGCAACCATCAGTAAAAACTGAATGATACAAATGATAAGATAAGTAAATGTTTTTCCTAAAATATGTACAAAATACGGAGTAGGGCTTATTCTTGCTCTTACACTTGTTCCCTGGCTTTTTTCCTTCACCAGATTAATGGATAAAGGGACTACAATAAAGAATATCGCAAAAAGAGTCCAGGCGGGAACATTATGCTGAACGGAATTCGGCATTACATCCATTTCTCCTTTCTTTGGGGTGATTTCTTTAAAGCTGATCAGGTTTTTATTTTCATCAAGGTTTTCTGTTGTTCCCAGCTGATCCTGAAATGCTTTGTAAATCTTTTTATTTTCAATCTCAAAAACCATTTTGTTGACAGAATTCATCACCGAGTTTTTGAATCCTGCATTGGTGGCAGGATCAAAGTACAAATGAATTTCCTTGGCCTTTGGAGCAGCTGTTTTTACTTTTGCAGAATCTCCTTCCAGTCCGAATGAGCTTACAATGGTCTGAACTTTAGAGTCAATATTGGAATTTAAATCTTTCGTTAGATTTTCAGGAATGACGATCGCCATCTGATAATCTCCGGAAAAAACAGCATCCTGGGCAGATTTTTCATTGAAATTGGTCAGCAGCTGGAATGTTTTGCTGTTTTCCAGCTCAGCTTTTATATTTTTTGAAACTTCAGATTGATCCTGATCAATAAAAATGATAGGAATTTTTGATCCTTCAAGGTTTTTAAAGGTAGAATCCTGAATAAGGGTAATGGTTACAATCAAAAGCAAAGGCATCACAAAGATGATGACAATTCCTCCGATATCTCTCTTTAGCAGAAGAATTTCCTTAATGAAGCTTCTCCACAGTTTATACAACAACATCTCTCAGTTCTTTTCCGGTTAATGAAATGAAAACATCTTCAAGGTTTTCAGCACTCGCTACTCTGTTCACCAGTTCTTCAGGTGTTCCTACCGCATGAATTTTCCCATGGTCGATAATGGCAATTTTTGTACAGAATTCTTCCGCTTCCGAAAGGTGATGGGAAGTATAAATAATGCAGGTTCCCTGTTTGTTTAAATCCAGAAGGTAGTCAATAATTGCTTTTTTAGACTGAACGTCTACTCCTACAGTGGGTTCATCTAAGAATAAAACTTTAGGATTGTGAAGTGTACCGGCGATGAGGTTGCATCGTCGTTTCATACCTCCAGAAAACTGCCCTACCTGTTTATTGGCAAATTTTGAAAGCCCCATGATTTCCAGCGATTCATCAATTACTTTTTTAAGCGAGTTGTGCTTCAAGCCATACAGACTTCCGAAAAACATCAGGTTTTCTTTGGCCGTAAGAGTTGGGTATAGTGCATATTCCTGAGGTACAATTCCGATAATCTGTCTTATTTTGAATCCATCTGAATGTGGAGATAAACCATTGATGGTAAATTGTCCTGAAGTAGGTTTTATAAGTCCCGAAAGCATAGAAATCAAAGTCGTTTTTCCAGCTCCGTTGGGTCCGAGAATTCCGTAAATTTCATTTTTGCTGATATTCAAAGAGATATCATTTACAGAAAACTCATCAGAATTTTTGTACTTCTTATATAAGTTTTTGATTTCGATCATATTTTCTGCCATATCAGATCGCTTTTCTCAGTTTTTTATAGAAAGCTTCTTCCAGATCTGCAATATGCAGCATCGTTTTTGAAAGTTCATTGTAGATATTGCTTTTTGAGTTTCTGTTTTTGTAAACTCGTGCAATATCCACGGCAAAATCTCTCCAAAGGTCGCCTATAGAGGTGATTTCTTTAGATAATTCTTTCAGTTCCTCATTTTTAAGGATCACAGATGCTTCCTGAAGAAATGCTCCGTAGATAAATCTGAAACCTCCGCCTCCGGTTCCAATTTCTTCCTGCATTCTGATCAGTTGCCCCAAATAATGGTTGGTCACTTTTGTTCCTTTCTTCTCTGCCCATTTCGGGATACTTTTTGCCACCCATCTCATTGCTTTTACCCCGATAAGCGGTACCGGTGCCAGCATATTTTTGCAGGTATCTTTGATTCCTTTTTTAATGGCTTCTTCAAGATTTACATTTTCAGGAACATAAATAGGATAGTACATATGACCTTTCGGAGGAAGTGCTCCTTTGGCATATCTTACTTTTTCCAATTCTGCTTCGGAAAGGGTGGTTGTATAATCCATTACAGGATCACTGATCAGGAATTTCCCGTCTTCTTTTCCGTATACCACAAGGTTGTGGGCATTGAAGTGAAATTTATATTCTTCAGGAAAGTAGGTAAGGTTGAAAACACCCACCTGAAGTCCTGTAGGAATATTTTGTTCAAGATTTCTTTCAAGAGCTTGTTGAGCGTCTTTAGGATTTGAGAATTTTTCTCTTTTAATTTTAATTCCTAATCTTTTGGCTGCTTTACTGAAAATAGCACCCGGCATCGGACGGTAGCTGAAGCCCGGAGCAAAATTCACCTTTAAAAAAGGGAGATAGACAAAAAACAGCCCGGAACCGATCCCGAAGATCATTGGCTCACTTAGTTTCAGGCCTTTATTAAGCAGTAGATTAGAAGCAACACCGTTTTCGCAATGCGCAGTCTGATGGTGTTCAAAGTTTAATTTCATTTGCTGATTGTATCTTTTCATTGGAAAATGGAACAGGCATTATATATAGCCTTATTTCATTTATTTTCCGTTGAAGTTTTTTAATTCATCCACCGAAATTCCGAATGCATCGGCATATTTTTTCAGTGCAGTTTCGCTTAATGTTTTAAATATCTTGGGTTTAAAATGTCTTTTTACCCTCCATTGCCACATTCCTACATAAGAAGCAAGAACACCCAGATCCATTTTATTCAGTTCCATAAAATAGGCGATAGGGCTTGCCGTGTTATTGGCAACATTTTGCTTTGCTTCCTCAATTCTTTCATGAATAAGTTCCATAGATTCATCCAGAGCAGCTTTCTTGGCATCCCAGCCTGTACTGTTTGCTGTGGTGTAATTATCGTTCTCATCCGTTACATACAGAACTTCAGTCATGTTGGCGGATTTCAGATTACTTTCGTCTTGAGGTAAGTCTTGTTTTTTCATCTAAATAATGTACATTTTTTTTAGATTCCAGATGAAAAATCTTCACCTGTTTTTTGATTCTTATAATCAGGTGGCTAAAATAGTGAAAATACATTATATGTAAATCATATTAAATCTGAGAGCGTTATTACCTTGACACAGAGGTTATATCAAATTATATCAAAGACTATGCTACCAATGTAATGATGTAAAACCTAATTTTATTTTACTGTTTTATAGAAAATCTTTAAGTGAAAATCTATAGTGAAAGAGAAAAGGTCTGTTTTTTAGTTTAAAACTGTTTCTTCCTGATGATCAGAGTTTCACGGATTTTAGTAATGTTTCACGTGAAATAATTCCTATTGTGAGGATGTTTATAATTTGTATTTCATTGGTTTTCAGTTGTATTCTTCTGTGTTTTTTTTGATTTTAAATAAATAAAAAAATGTTTTTTTATTGTAAGGTAGTTGTAATCAATTCAATAGGTATGGGCTTTAGCCAAAACCTATATTTTAAACATAAATGGCACGAATGAATTGCACAAATATTCACAAATCCATTTAAGATTAATATATAGAATAAAAAAGCTGCACATTTTGTACAGCTTTTTATAATATGTTGAATTGATCTTTACGATTTTACCTCCTGAATAAACAGGTTGATTTCCGCCCTGATCAATAATTCATCATTATGAAATGTTTCACAGAAGATGTGGCATATGTTTTCAAATTGTGAAATCAGAGATGCCTTGGAAATGATTTTATCATTCACTTTTGGAAGGGCAAAAACCTCAATTTTCTTGATATTGGTAATAAACCCTATTACCTTAGTATCTGCTTCAGGATTTTCAAAAAAGCTTTGCCCAAGAATAGAAGAGCACGTTTGTGCCAGGTTTTCGATTAATCCGGCTTCTACAAACTCATTGTTGTGAACAAAGACATTATCTTCTTTTATTTCAAAGGAAGTCACTACTTTTTCTTTGGTCAGTTCCAGGATATAGTCTGCCATAAGCATCGGTTCGCGATGCGGTAAAAAGTTGTGTATATTGATGATATTCTCTTCCTTTATTTCCATTTCCAGTTTATTTTACAGCGGTTTTCATTTGAGATTTTGCAATCACTTCACCGTTTAGTTTTGTAACAATATCCACAAGGGTTACACCCATTACTTCATTGAGGATGGTTACCTCAGATTTCAACTGATCTCCTATTTTGGGAAGTGTTTCAGCTTCAAAAGATTTGATGGCTCCAATATACCCGGTTGGAGCTTCTTTTCCCAGCAGATAATATTTATATCCTGTGTGGAGTGCAACGCTCTGTGCCTGATGCTCAATAAGCCCGGAAGCCTGAAATAATCCGTCCTGAATGAAAAGATTGTCTTCTTTAATCTCAAAACCGGATAAAAGATGGCTTTCAGAATATTCTGATAATTCATGTACCATCACAAAAGGAAACCTTTGTGGAATAAGGCTTTCTACAAAATCTTTATCAGATGTAGGCAGTTTGTTTTCCATTAGCAAACTGTTAATAAAGCACAAGAATAGGCGAATCTTCCACTTTCAGGAACACAAAGAAGTACTTTTTCTCCTTTTTTCAATGTCCCGGAATTCATCAGTTCTTCAAGAGCAATAAATATAGATCCAGCTCCGATATTTCCAACCTCAGAAAGGTTATAGAACCATTTTTCAGCCGGGAAATCCATTCCTTTTTTAGCAAATTCTTCTTTCAGCCCGTCTTTGAAATATCCTGAAGAAATATGAGCCAATACATGGTCGATTTTTTCCGGATCTAAATTATGTTTGTCAAAAGAAGATCTTAGACTTTCCGCTCCTTTTACAAGGATATATTTATCAAGGATTTTAGTATCCTGTTTGATGGCAAAAATAGATTGCTTCAACCATTCATCAGAAGGGTAATCTGCCCATGATTTCAGGCTTCCGTCTTCCAGTTTGTCACATCCGGCATACATACATGCTTCAATTTCGTGTGCATAAGAATAGAAATCAATGAATTCTACTTTTAAAGAAATACCGGTTTCTCTCGGTTTGTTTTGCAGCAGGAAAGCACCTGCACCGTCGGAAAGCATCCATCTCAGGAATTCTCTTTTGAAAGCAATGATAGGTCTTTCTTCCAGTAATTTTAAATTCTCAGCCTCATGGTTGAATTTGTCAGCAGTCATCCATGCAGACATTCTTTCGGAACCTGCACATACAGCACTTTCCTGTACGCCTGCTTTTACAGAAAGGAACCCATAGTTCAGCGCATTCATCCCTGAGTTGCAAAGACCTGTAGAAGTATTAATTTCAATAGATTTTCCGATGTTCAGTTCACCATGCACCATAGAAGCGTGAGAAGGCTGTATCTGGTCTGGTGAAGTAGTTCCTACGGATAATAATTTCATATCTTCCTTTTTGAAATTTTCATCAAAAAGCCCTTCAATTGCTTTTGCAGTAAGCTGCGCATTAGAGTGTGTAGGATTTCCTTCTTTGTCTAAGGCATAGTATCTGGTCGTGATTTTATTATTTCTTAGGATAAGTGATTTTGCTTTAGATGGCGCATCATTGATAAGCCCAAGATAAGTCTCCATTTCATCATTCGCTACCGGCTCATTGGGTAAGTATTTTGATGCTTTTGTTATAAATACGTCGTACATTCTATTTTAAATTAATTCCTTGTAAATATCTTTTTTGTTTTTGTCTTTTAAACCAAAATATAGGGGTTGTAAGCAGGTGTAAAACCAAAACGACAGGTGAGATAATCCATATCGCTGCCATCAAATATACCTTAAAGAATTTTATCAGCAATGGGCGTTTCTCTTTTTTCTTTATAATCAGATTAGACCATACTGTGAAAATTTTATTTCCTACCTTTTCTACCCGTACTAAAAACGCACGAATTTCAATAGCTCCGTTTTTAACGAGATCCGGCTGTAAATTATTAAAGTCATTATTATTAAAATGTCTTTCAATAATCTCGCCATACTTTACTGAGCCTGCAATTTCTTCATCGGAAACCCCTGCAGCGGGAAGCATCCCTGACTTTTCTTTCTGACCTGTTGTGAGCCATCGCAGAATGGTCAAGACACTCGTATAATTGTCATGTCTGTCTACCAATGCAATATTCCCCACAAGTTTAGCTTGTAAATCTTTTAAGTATACCTTTAATTTCTCCTGGGAAAGCATCCACATATTTCTGGTTCCGGAGATGGTGACTACAGGGGTATCTTTAAGGATGCGCTCTGCATAGCCACTCTTTAAAAATGAAATGATAGGGATGGATGGTGTGAGATACCATACCTGATATCCGAAAAGAATAAGGTCATACTTTTTGGTCAGAATCTCTTCCGAAGGAGGGAGGATTTCTTTTGGAATCTGTAAATAAGACTCCGGAAAGGTATTGAAAAAAACATCACCTGGCCAGGGAAAAGGAAAATCTTCCTTTAGCTGAATGTTGTAATACGTAATATCATAAGCTTCCTTTTTATCTTCAAAAGGTTTGGCTATGTTTCTCACGATATCTTCGAGTTGTCCGGTTTGTGAATAATATATGACAAGTATATTTTTCTTCATTAGTTTTCTTTAGCGTTTACAAAAGTATGTTTTTCATATTTATTATTTAGTTTTAAATACTTTTAATGATTCAGAACTAAATTCCAGTATATAATTATCATTTTCAAACGAAGCATTCTTTGTGTTGACAAAAATAACGGTCTCAGGGAGAATCTGAATATCATTGAAGCTAAAATGATCATGTGAGATCAAAAGAACATCAATCTTTTTAGTCACTTCCGAAAGGTCTTTTATATACTGTATCTTTCTTCTTTTTACCAGATAGCTGTGTGCAGCTATCGCTCTTTTTTCATCACTTTTTATGAGAGAAAAAATCCTTCGGCTGGCCTGATATAAAGTTAATAATGCATCTTTCTGTCCGAAGTCATCTGCCATATGAAGGATGTTGGCTTCATTGGAAATATGCTTATTCAGTTCGAAATATACTGATTTTTTGGTGTTAAAGTCTTCTTTTACTTCATTTACCACCTCACTGTCTTTATAAAGATAGCTCAGGAATAATTTATTTTTAAAATAATTCTCATCTTCGATCTCTTCTCTCAGTTTTGCAAACTCTTCTCTGAAATAAGCATTGATCTTCTTTGTTCTTTCAGAATAGGTGTTGCCGAAGCTCATATCATCTTTGCTTATTCTGTTGCCTACTTTCACGGTAATGCTTCCATTGTAAATAATAAAATCCCCCTTCGGTAATACTTCGGAATTGCCATGAATGTAAAGTGGAAGGACGTCCAGGCTGAATTGCTCCGCAAGATAAAATGCTCCCTTATGGAATCTTTTGACATCATTGGTATAGGAGCGTTCTGCTTCAGGGAAAACAACAAGAGAATATCCCTGTGCAATTTTTTCTTTCAGCTTATCCATTCCGTTCTCAATTCCCTGGGAAACCGGATAGAAGCCCAGTGCTTTTACCAGTTTTCCAAAAACAGGAGATTCATACACCCAGTCATTCACCAGATAGATAATTTTATGGGTAGCCATGGCAATGGCCAGAGTATCCAGGAAAGAGGTATGATTGGCAATAATAACGGCCGGTTTACTGAAATCTTCACTCGTATTCTTAATGACCCTTTTCTTTACAAAAGGTGTTAAATAAAGTACTGATGTTAAAAACTTAGCCAGAATCAGTTTGATGATGTCCAATGTTTTTCCTTTGGCATTTTTAATAAATAAACTTCCGAAAGCTGAAAATACCAATCCACCTAATCCATAATATAAAAATGAAAATACAGCCCGTAAAAATAATCTGAGCGTAATAGGTGACAGCCCTTTCTTCGCCCGATTGGTGATGAATAATCTGAACCAAAAAGGATATAGGGTAGAAGTAATAATAATCACAGAGAACATTCCGATCAGGGCAACTAATGCTAATGAATGGAGTGCAGGATGCTTGGCAAAGATCAGAGATCCAATGGAAAGAATGGTAGTGAAAACTGCAAGAATAATGGATGTTCTGTAGGTGGGTAATTCATTTTTTCCTGTTGTATGTTCTTTTTGCATGGCCTGCGTCAGGAAGATACTGAAGTCATCTCCCACTCCAAAGACCAATGTACATACTACGGTACTGAAAATATTGAGTTCTAATCCTAAGAAATAAAGAATTCCGGCTGTTACAATTCCCGTTAAAACAATCGGGAACATGGTGAGAATTGTTAGTTCAAGATTTCTGAAGAATACAATAATTGTCAGAACAATGGCTAAAAGAGAATAATTGATCAGCGTATTGAAGTCTCTCTTCAGCAAGCCGAGGAAATTTTCGTTCATCTGCTGGCGGTCAATTGCAAGAGCGTCATGTTTCTTTTCAATATCTTTAATGAAAGCATCTCTTTTATTTTCGTCTACTTTTACTACATTTGAAACGGTGTAAAAACCATTTTCATTGCTCATGAATTCTGAGATCTGAAGAGCTTTTACCTTTTCATAGTCTTTCAGGCTCAATGCAGTATAGTTTTTATGCAGAACTTCATTGAAATTGTCAAAGGCTGAACCGTTGAATCCAAATTTATTCCCATTATTGATCAGTTCCGAAATAGTTTGACTCTTTTTAGAATCATTCCAGAAGCTGTTCCATTTCTCAATCTTTTTTTGCTGGTCTTTTTCTGAAAGAACAACACTTCCAATGGAGTTGTAGCTTAGTATTTTTCCCTCTTTTTTCTCTTTTTCAAGGAAGCTGCTTAACGCGGAGTTTCTGGTTAGGGCCTCCTCTTCAGAATTTCCATAAGAGATGGTGTAAATTGATTTTGAAGTAATATCAGAAAGCTTCTGTAATTTGGCTTCACTGATTTTCAGGTCTTTTGGAATATAATTAAGATCGCCAATATCTTCATTAAAACCTACATGTCTGAATCCGAACAGGCAGGCAAGAATAATGACAGAACACCCTATAATCAAAGGCTTGTTTTTCTCATAAGGATAAGACCCTATCTTGTCTATGAAGTTCGTGTTGAGGTGCTCTCCTTTTTCTTTGGGTTTATACAGTTGAGGAACAATAATCAATGCTGAAACTGAAGAGAGAATAACGGTGATGGCAGCAAAAAGTCCCAGATCTTTCAAAGCTTCTGAACGTACAAAAACCAGACACAGGAAAGAAACAGCTGTCGTTGCACTGCTCAATATAATAGGCTGGGTGATTTCTTTATAAAGCTCCTCAATATTATTGTTGTGCTTGTAATGGGTAAGAATATGCAGGGCATAATCTATTGTAATTCCGATCAGGATAGCACCTACACTTAAAGAAATTGCTGAAATTTTGTCTTTAATAAAATAAAGAACCAATAAGGAAAGAAGTACAGAGAATACCGTTGGTAAAAAGACAATGATAGGTGTAAAGAAATTCCTGAAATAATAAATAAGAAGCACCAGAAGTACAGTCATAGAAATAACTACCGTATTCTGAATGTCTTTTTTGATCTGTTTGGCATTCGCCACGGCAATCACCGGAGAACCGAAATAACTGATTTCTGTTTTTCCCTTGAACTGTTTATTAATGCCGTCTTTTATTGAGTTGAGCTGGTCGACAAAAACTTCATTGGCTTTCGTGTCATTGCTTTTATTCTTTGGGTCAATAAAAAGTAACAGATTTTTGCCGTCTTTGGTGACAATATAGCTGTCTTCAAGCTTGAAATCTTTGCTGATGTTTAAGGCATTTAATTTTTTAATTCCTAAAAAAGTAAGTCCCAAAGGATCTTTTTTTATAAATTCCTTTGTAACAAGACTTGTTGGAGAAACCAACGAGATATAATTATTCTCTACCTGCTTGGCAATGCTGTCTTTCTGAAGTTTGCGGTCTATTTCCCTGTAATCGTTTTCATTAAGGAATAAGGGTAAGTTTTGGCTGACGAAATCAAATGTTTCTGAAATCTCATTATCATTCACTTTACCCTGAACGGAACCGATATATTTCTGTAAAGGTTCTATTTTCTGCAAAAAAGTATCTGCCGTTTCTGAAAGCTGGAAGCTGTCTTCACCGGACTTATTCTCTATAATAACGATAATCTTATCCGAAAAATTAAGCTGTTTAAGAACCTTTGCCGTAAGATCAGATTTTTCATTTTTAGGAATGATCTGATTGATGTCTTCCTCAAAATTGATCTTTGATGCAAAAAACAGGCAAAAAACAGCAATTCCTAAGGCTGTAAGTACAGATAGGATTTTATTTCTGGAAATCAGATAGTATAAAAATATAAAAAAACGATGCATTGCATGTGAATCAAGTCTGCAAATTTAATTTTTTAAGCATTAGTTCAAAATAGTTAGAGATAAGTTTTGACTGAAAATCAATAAAATATTCTAGGAAGAATGAAAAAATATTCTACTTTTGCAAAAGTTCCCCTTTAAAAAAATGTATTTTAAATCACAATTATTATTAAAAAATAAGAATCTGTTTTAGATATGTTGAAAAGAAATGATGAAAAAATAAACGGATTTCTATTTGTAATAGTACTTCCGCTTCTGCTGTTTGCCATGTCTTATTATGGATTTGAATCTTCCTACACAAGACTGAAGACATCAGAAACAACTCCCGACTTCTTATTTTCCTCGGTATACGCTTACAGGGTGATTCCCAATTATCTGAGTGTGCAGATGACAGATCTGATGTATGATCTTATCAATGGTCCTTTTTCTTTCTTTAAAGATTTTTTGTCCAAAAACGGAACGCCGTTCTATCATGGGCTCTTCCTGATGAATAGTTTGTTTTTTATTGGGTGTTCCCTGATCTTAAATGCTGTATTTAAATTGAAGTCTACGGGTCTTCTGCTCAATCTTAATGCAAGAAGAATTATCCATCTTCTATCTGTTTTTTTCATCGTTATCACTCAGTATGCACCAACAAATTGTGATACTCTTGCACTTTTCTGCTATCTGGCCGGTGTATTTTTAACATTGAAATATTTAGATACCGGGAAAAATATCTTCTTTTTTATTCTCATTGGTCTTATCGGAATCTCTACATTGGTAAGAGAGACTGCCTGCCTGAATATCGCTTTTTTTGCCGCTGTATTTTTCAATATTGCCGAATTGAAAAAAGGAAATTATCAGGTGATCTGGAAAATACTACCTCTGGTTATCGCTTTTCTTGTTCCTTATCTGGGATTAAGAGCATTGCTTGTTCAGGATGAAACTACATTTGTAGAAGGTTTTTATATCAACAGGAACTTTTCCAGTCCTTTCAATCTTGCGGGATTGATCTTTGCTATTATCGTGATTTACTTTATATACAGGCTTTGTACTGATGAAGAAAACAGGAATGTTTTTGGAAAATATTTTTTCTTTTCAATTCCTTATCTTATCATGATCACTTTAGTCGGGCTTTTTTGGGAGGTGAGGCTTTTTCTGCCTTTAATTCTGACCGGAATTATCACGGCATATCATCAGTTTAAAAAAACATCAGAGATTTAGCATGAGTTTACTACATCCATATTATATTATTGCAATTGTCTATATGCTGTTCTTCAGTATTCAGGAAGTGTATGGAAAAAAGGTTGATAAAAAATGGTTCTGGTTCCTTGCTGTTTATTTCATCATAATTGTCGGGCTTAGAAATGAGGTAGGCCCTGACTACGGAAGTTACAAAGGCATATATATTTACTCTGATACCAAAAGCTATTATAGTATCTTTATGAAGATGCTTCATATGGAAGGGTCTGAAAATCTGGATGTAGAGTGGCTGTTTACATTGATTAATAAAATACTTCTTAACTTTTTTAACGCCCCTTTTTATATGTTGACTCTGGTCATTGCTATTTTTGCGATGATCTTTAAAGTAGAATATACAGAAGACAATACATTCTATCCATTTACCTTTACCCTTTTTATGTTTATCCCCAACTTTTTTATCGGAGAAAGTGGGCAGATCAGACAAAACCTGGGAACCTTTATCGTTTACTTTGCAATACGGTATATCAAAGAACGGAAATTCTGGCATTACTTGTTTTTCATATTTATAGGGTCAGGTATTCATAGTGTCTGTTATTTATTCCTGCCAATGTACTGGCTGGCCCGTGTTCCACTGAATAAAACAGTGATGCTGATTATGATCATAGGCTCTGTATTTTTGTCTCCGTTTGAAATCTACAGAAGTTTTGGCGGTTTCTTAGACGGGATGGCATCGAATAGCACCCTCGTAGAAGGTTTTAACGGATATATGGATGAAACAGTACAGCGATTGAATGGTGGTGTCGGGATCCCGGAGGTGATGATGGCGATTCTGACCTTCTTCCTTTTTGTTTTTGATACTAAGATGAAGGAGCTTTACCCTTATTATGAATATCATAGAAACTATGCTGTGATTGGGATTTGTATGTATTTTATCTTTAGAAATAACCCTATCTTCTCATCGAGGCTTGCAGGAGCATTCATTGGATTTTCGTATATCATTATTCCGAATGCCATGTATGTTGTTTCTGCGAGGACCAAGAACATGATTTATGCATTTATTATTTCACTCGTTGTCTTCAATTTTGTTGTCTTCTCCCTCTTTAATAATATCAAGGCGGGACGATTTTCAATAGAGCGTTACAAAAATCATATCCTTCCATAGTGTTTTGGAAGTAAAAAATATAAAGGCAGCTTTTTAGCTGTCTTTTTTTATTGAGTGACCGTTTGGATTTGTACTATTTATAGGATTTTTAATTAAATTATCAATAACATAATTTAAATATTTTATAATTATTTATAAAATAAATTTATTTTTGTTGATGTGGGCTTAAAAATTGTATTTCTGTAATGACACTCAAATCCATAAGATATGAAAAGGTTAGTTGGAAAATTAGCGGCAGCGATCTGCCTGATATCGTTGGGAATTTGTTCTAAAGGTAATGTCAGAGGACGTCTTCCCTCAGTTGAGCATGATATATTGAGTATTCACCATATAGACTCACTCACCAGGCCAGTGCGTGAATGGACAAAATTCTTAGTTCCTGATTGGAAAAAAGCACCTAACAGCTACATCTTTGATCCCAGCCAGAATAGTGGTGGTTTGCTGGTCCCTGTAAAGAAAGCATATGCGATGTGGGAAGGAGGCGGCTACCTGAACGGGAATGGTATTCCGGTGGGAACAGTGACCGCGGATGTGCTGTGGGAAGATACTCACGGTCTGATAAAATCTGGGGTCAATTATGCTCTCGAAATAATAGGGACAGGGCAGGATGCTAAAATCAAAGTTCCCATCAACAAAACAAAAAAAGGAAATGCCGTGGTGGTTTTCAAGGTAAATGGAGAAATCTATTGGAGCTGGCATATCTGGGTTACTGATGATCCTACAAACGGAACAACTTATCGAAGCTTCAATACCATTAAAAGGATGAAGTCAGATGGTACAACTGAAGTGATTCCGGACACAGATTGGAGATGGATGGACAGGAATCTGGGCGCACTTACAAGCTCCATCACTGCCTCAGACTGGAACAAAAGTATAGGACTTCTTTACCAGTGGGGAAGAAAAGATCCAATTCCGCCATTAGTCACCAGGGGAAATGATTTCTATGAAGCTTCGGGATCCATAGGAAGAGTCAGACATAGAGGAGCGAAAAATATGACCAATGCTGTAAGTATTGATGATCTTAGAAAATTCGTTTTACTTTCTGGTGCAGAAGTTACCAATAACTTAAGACTTTCTGTAAAAAATCCATTGAGTCTTATCTATGTCAATAAAGAGGACAATTCCGGCCAGGCTTACTACAACAATAATGTCAATCTGCCTGTCAATTGGTTTGGAAAATCTACAACCTTGCCTACTAACCGGCTTTCTGAGCTTAATCTTTGGTCCGATAATGCACAGGGAAAAATAGAAGCTGCTTACAATACTGATGACAAAGCAAAACCTTATCGGGATAAATCTCCTTATGATCCATGTCCCAACGGATGGCGAATACCCTCTATGCTGGTAGCAAATCTTGCCTCCGGATCTTATATTGATGATATCAGAATAGACTTTTCACCTTTCGGCGTAAAAACCAATATGGCAAAAAATGTTTTTGAGACCAATAAATACCATATTATAAAACCTACTAATGCAGGAATTCCAGCATTTATGACAGGATTTAAGGTATATCCTAATCTTGGTTTTGATCTTTCAGCAGTTGGAGGATATAATATGGGAATCTTTCCCGGAAATGGGCAGCTTATCAGAGGAGCCCATTTGGGACAGTATAGTGATCAGCATCATATTGCATTGTGGACGGCTACTATGGCCCGGCAGTTCGATGCTTCTCCGGCTGTTACGGTTAGAGGGCTTTCTATGATTCCCGATAAGACACAGCCTGATATTCCGGATGCTAATTATCCCAATATCAAAGGGCGTTATTACTACTTTCCTATGTCAGTAATGTACACCTCAGATGCTAACGGATGCAGATGTATAAAAGACCCTTTATATCTCGTCAATGATTATGATTTTCCTACAGAATATCTGCCTGCAGCTACAGAATATAAAGAAGGAATTGATAATCCGAATACCTATCAGATTGTTAAAAGCGGAACCGCTGCTGTCATTGAAATTCCGGTGAGTAAAGCATTTTCAGTACAAAGTCAATTGTTGAATAATTCCGAAATATTAAACCCTTCCAATTTTAATAATTTAAAAGGAAATGTTCTCTGGACTACGAATACCGGTCTGATCAGTAAAATTTCAGTAGTAAACCCATCCCCTTCTTCACTGCAGGGTATTATTAATTCGAAGATAGTTGTAGAAATAGTTCCTGACCAGAGTGGAAATGCTGTAGTAACCTTACATAACGGTAGTATATCATCTCCGGTATATTGGAGCTGGCATATCTGGGTTACAGATACTCCGATACAATCTTATACCTATACCACAGAACCACCGGAAGCAGTAACAAATTACGTGAATTATGTGAATAAAGCAGATGTGGTATTGCAGACCACTTTCATGGATCGTAATCTTGGGGCAGCACATGCTTTTCCTAATGTTGCGAATCCTCTTGCTCCCACCTCCGAAGAGCTGTTGAAGATACGAGCTTCTACAGGGCTGCATTATCAATGGGGAAGAAAAGATCCTATTCCTGTATTCCAAAATGCAGATAACAGAAGTTTCTACAATATTTCTTTAGGAACTGCTGCTGCCAATGGCACCGTTTCCTATGCCGCACTTACTCCGGCTGATTATAACAATCTTTCCGGCAGTTATATCGTTCCTTACAGTGTCTATGCTGCTGCATCTAATATACAGAGTACAGACAAGCCGGTAGATAAGATTTCCAAGATACTGTCTTATTCCGTTAAAAACCCTTTGGTATATATGATTCCAAGTACGTTTGCTCCATATAACAGTGCAACACCCAACTATACCAACGGAACTGACTGGCTGGCAACAGAACCTAATCTGGCTCCTGACAGATGGGGAAGAGGAGGAGAGAAATCTCCCTTCGATCCTTGCCCGGAAGGCTGGCGAATTCCCGATCTGATGAATGTTGCTTTGGTTTCAGGCAGCGATTTCGGGCAGACTCCCTGGTACAAAAAAGATAAAAATATAGCCACGTCATATAGTATTGCTACTGATTATTTAGGAACCCGAGTGAGAAACTCTGCCAATGCCACCGTAGGATATATCTTTAATAATCCTGCATATCCTTTAGGAAACTACCCTGATTCCGGGTCAAGAGGTTTCAGAAGCGTGGTTGCCAATCAGACAGCACAGGGAACCTTTAATGTTCTCAATTTTCAATATCCTGCTGTGTGGACGGCGGCTTTAAATTCAAATTATTTGGGAAGATCGGTTAATGTGCTTTTTGATGCTGCCTCTACTACCAATAGGATAATGGTTTTTCATGATAATAATGATCCCTATTTTGGTGCCGGATGCCGATGCGTGAAAATAGAATATGATGCGAACGGTAATGAAGAAGGACCTGCTTCCAGAACCACAGTACCCCCTAGTGGCTCAACATTAAGTACAGCTAATGCAGAATTTAAATTGGCGGATAATAAGATTTCATTATATCCAAGTCCGGTTTCTAATGTTCTCTACATTAAGGCTACAGAAAATAAAGAATATCATTACCAGATTTTTAATGCCTTGGGCCAGCTTGTGAAGTCTGGGCAGTTTATAAATAATCAAACAGACCTGTCTTCCTTGAATGCAGGTGTGTATTTGATAAGAATAAATAATTCGGAAGCAGTGGTCAAAATTATAAAGCGATAAATTCCCGGAAAGAGGATTTAAAAAGCAGGATGAGATCTCTTGTTCTGCTTTTTGCATATAAGCATATCTTTTACATCTATGATGGTTGATGAAAAATTCTATATCATGAATGTTGATAACTATATAACACTCTAAAACCTACACTACAAAGGCTTTGAATCTTTAAAAAATGGGCACTGAAAAGGGGTGCAAACCATCTTGATTGTTAAATTAAACCCGGTTTACAAAAAGTATATAATAAAAAAGCTTTACTTTTGCAAAAATTTTTAGTTAGAATGTCGAAAAATTTAGTAATCGTAGAGTCCCCGGCAAAAGCAAAAACTATTCAAAAATATTTAGGAAAGGATTTTGAAGTGAAATCCAGTTTCGGGCATATCCGGGACCTTCCTAAAAAAGGGATGGGGATAGACCTTACTACATTCAGTCCTGATTACGAAGTTTCCGCAGACAAGAAGAAATTGGTAACCGAATTAAAGGCTGCAGTAAAGAAAGCAGATATGGTATGGCTCGCTTCCGATGAGGACCGCGAAGGAGAAGCTATTGCATGGCATCTGGCGGATGAGCTGAAATTGAAGCCCGAAAACAGAAAAAGAATTGTTTTCCATGAGATTACCAAAAACGCCATTCTAAAAGCAATCGACAATCCGAGAGATATAGATCAGAATTTAGTAAACGCCCAGCAGGCAAGAAGAGTGCTGGACAGAATTGTAGGTTTTGAAATGTCACCCGTTTTATGGAAAAAAGTGAAACCGGGATTATCTGCAGGAAGAGTACAATCTGTAGCAGTACGATTAATCGTTGAAAGAGAAAAAGAAATCCGTGAGTTTACACCAAAAGCGAGTTTTAAACTTGACGGAATCTTTCTAAATAAAACAGAGCAGGAAATAGCTGCCAAACTGAAAAAAGACTTCGAAAAAGAAGTAGATGCAGAAAAATTCCTTGAGCAGGCAAAAACTACAGAATTTAAAGTTCTGAATGTTGAAACCAAGCCGGGTACACGTTCCGCTTCAGCTCCATTTACAACTTCCACATTGCAACAGGAGGCTTCCTCAAGACTTGGATATAATGTAACCAATACTATGCGTCTGGCACAAAGGCTGTATGAAGAAGGGTACATTACCTATATGAGAACAGACTCCGTAAACCTTTCTCAGGAAGCGATTGAAGGAGCAAAAAAACAAATTACATCAGAATACGGAGCAGAATATTCTTCTCCAAGAAATTATACTACAAAATCTGCTTCTGCACAGGAGGCTCACGAAGCAATCCGTCCTACGGATTTTGGAGTGAAAAGCATAGGAGATGTGCAGCTGAATAAGCTATACCAACTCATATACAGAAGGACACTGGCTTCTCAGATGGCCAATGCCAAAATTGAAAAGACTGTGATCGAAATAGGGAACGTATCATTACCCCATCATTTTGAAGCACAGGGAGAAGTAATTATATTCGACGGTTTCCTGAAAGCTTACGGTATTGTGAAGACAGAAGATGAAGATGAGGAGAACAACGATAAATTACTTCCAAAAGTAAGTGTAGGAGAGGTGTTGAACTATAAAACAATTACCGCTACTGAAAAATTCACAAGACCAAGTGCAAGATATACTGAAGCCGGTTTGGTGAGAAAGCTTGAAGAATTAGGGATTGGAAGACCATCTACCTATGCTCCGACGATTCAGACGATTCAGAACAGAGAATATGTGGATAAGAGAGAAATTGAGCCGCATACACGCGAAGTGATCAAGATGTCTTTAGCAAAAGATAAGATCAAAAAAGTAGTTCTTGAAGAGAAATTCGGAGGTGATAAAAATAAATTCATTCCTACAGATATAGGTGAAGTGGTAAATGATTTCCTGACAGATAACTTCAGAGAAATCCTTGACTACGGTTTCACAGCAAGAGTAGAAGAAAGCTTTGACGAAATTGCAAGCGGAGACCAGAAATGGAAGGAAATGATGACGAATTTCTACTCAAAATTCCACCCGAGAATCGAAGACGTAGAAGAAAACGCAGACCGTGCAACCGGAGACAGGCTGTTAGGAGTAGATCCGAAGACTGGTAAAAATGTTCATGCAAGAATCGGAAGATTTGGAGCAATGATCCAGATTGGAGAAACTGATGATGAAGAGAAACCGATTTTTGCTTCATTAATGACAGGTCAGAATATTGCAACCATTACTTTTGAAGAAGCACTGGAATTATTCAAACTACCTTTCGATTTAAGTGAAGTTGACGGACAGCCGGTTTCTGTAGGGGTTGGTAGATTTGGACCTTATGTGAAATGGGGAGAAACTTATATCAGCATTCCGAAGGGAGAAGATCCTCTTTCTGTAGATCAGAAACGTGCAGAAGAAATCATCAATGAAAAGAAAATTGCTGATGCTCCTATTGCAACTTATAAAGGTGAGCCAGTAACGAAAGGAACAGGACGTTTCGGACCATTTATCAAATACAAAGCTATTTTCGTAAATGTTCCAAAAAAATATGACTTTGAAAATCTTTCTCAAAGCGATATCAATGAGTTAATTGATGCTAAGCTTGAAAAAGAAGCCAACCGATATATCCAGCAGTGGGAAAAAGAAAAAATTTCCATTGAAAACGGAAGATGGGGACCTTTCATCAAATTCGGAAAAGCAATGTTTAAAATTCCGAAGAAAGCAGACGATACAAAATATGAAGCAGATGAGTTAAAAGGGCTTTCTTTAGATGAGGTTAAAAAATGGATTACAGACCAGGATCCTAAAGCTTTTGCAGAAAAGAAAAAACCTGCAGCTAAGAAAGCATCTACAACTAAAAAGGCTACTACAACAGCGAAAAAGCCTGCAGCTAAAAAACCAGTAGCTAAAAAATAAATAAATTTTAATAAAATAGGAAAGCACAGATTTTGGTCTGTGCTTTTTTGCTTTTATAAAGTTTGCTGCCAAGTGATGATATAGGTTCTATGGATTGTGCTTTTCATTGGTAATCAAATAAAACTACACATAATAACAGTTGATAAATTTCCCAATATTGGGATTTAACATTTGCGGATGACGATGATTACTTAGCTCTAAGTATAAATACGCAAATAAAAAATTCAGTACTAAGACTATGATATTCAGTGTTTTAATTCAATAGTTTTACATCGTAATATTACAGACGGTGGAGCTCAGAAACCACTTTAAAAACGAGGCGGATTCTGAAAAGCCATACGAGTAAGAAAACAAAACTATAAAATCATGTCAGAATTTAATTTTAGTAAAGAAGCTATCTCGCACGCATTAGAAGCGGCAAAAAGATCACACGAAGACAGTCAGGCAAATCGTCGTTCATCAGATGCAGACGCAGACTTAAGCCTTGCCAACGCCAGCGCAGGTTATCTTCTTGTTACAGCAGAGTGTATATCAATTACTGTTGAGAACAACAAAGTTTGTATCAACTTACCATTAGGTTTTGGGAAGTACTGTTTCAGTATACCATTAAGTATTCCTAATGGAACAGCTGGCCAGGCTTGTTTGTCTATATGTACTACATGGGGAATTCCAACAGGAATCAGAGTTACTATTATCATCGGTGGAATAACGATTATCAGTCAGTCATTCGGAAAATGCTAATCAGTTAACATACGAATCACAATAAGAAAGTCCGCCTCATGCAGTGTATGAGGCGGATTTGTTTTTTGATATTTTAAAATATAAAATTTGAAGTGAAGCCTGTAGAAAATTGAAAATCTTGTCGAAATTTAAAACTTTGATAAGGTTGGTGAACAGATGGTAATGGCTTTTTTTATGAACAAAAAGAACATGTCCTGCTCAGTTCCCATGTTTTTTGTATGTTTGTTATATCAAGCAATTAATCAATTATTACATTCAAATTAAAATATGGATTTCGAAGACTTTATCATTTCACCAAGAAATTTCAAAACAGAAAGCTGGCAGATAGGAAATCGGATTACAAAAGATATCAAAGAAGACAGTATTGTTCTTTTGTTTGTATCTGATTACAGAGGTGTGGGCGGAGATGCAGAAGTACAGGATTTTACCGCAGTGAGGAACGAGTTTTATAAACTTTCTCAGATGGATTTTGAAATTCCCATTGTAGATCTCGGGGATCTGGTGTCTGGAAAATCTGTTCAGGATACCCATTATATTTTGCAGGAAGTGCTGTCGGCATGTCATTACAAAAGAGCAATTCCGGTGATTGTAGGTGGATCCAATGACTTTGCTTTCTCACTATTTTCTGCTTTGAATTTTCATCAGAAAAATATCAATTATACCCAGATCAGTAATATTATTTCCCTTCAACAGGGTGAAACAATCAATGAACATACTTTCTTGGGTAAAATTTTCGGAGCCAAGAATTTTTCCATTAAAAATTACCACCATTTAGGATACCAGAAGCATTTGAATGAGATGGATTCTGTGAGATTGATCAAAGAAGTAGAGTTTGACATCATCCGTCTTGCTGAAATGATGAATTCTACAGAAAAAACAGAGCCTTTTTTCAGAAAAGCAGACCTGGTGACCGTAAATTGTGATGCTGTGGAAAGCTTCAGCGAACCTTTCTCTATGAACCCACAGGTAAATGGACTCAACAGAAGAGAGATTTGTGCCTACATGAAAGAAATCGGATTGAGTGAAAATTTGAAGTCTGTAGGGATTTTTAATTATAATATTTATTCGGAAAACCAGCTGAACCACCAGCTTTTGGCACAAATGTTATGGTATCTGATTGAAGGAATCAATATACAGCATTCCCATCCGAAAGAAAGACATTATGAACTGTTCTATGTTTTGATAGATGACAGACAATATGCATTCAAGCGTGATACTTTCAGTAATTTGTGGTATTTTGGCGATGATGAAAATATAGAGAACTGCATTCCGTGTTCCAGGAAAGATTTTGATGAAGCTAAAAAAGGCTGGCTGAATGCAAGACTGACGAAAATTTAATGTATGGCAAATGTTCCCCCAAAAGTATCCATTATTGTTCCTGTGTATAATGTCGAAAATTATCTGACAAAATGCCTTGATTCTTTGGTGAACCAAAGTCTCTCCAATATTGAGATTCTTGTAGTGAATGATGGAAGTAAAGATAATTCCGGAAAAATTATTGAAGAATATGCACAAAGGTATCCGGAAAAAATAAAGGCTTTTACCAAAGAAAACGGAGGTTTAAGTGATGCCCGTAATTTTGGGCTAGACAGAGCTGCAGGAGATTATATAGGTTTTGTAGACAGTGATGATTATGTTTCCGAAACAATGTTTGAAGAAATGTTTCTTTTAGGAGAAAAGCATCAGGCGAAAATGGTGATCTGTAATATTCAGAAAGTTGATGAAGGAGGAAAGGTTACCCAAAAACTGACTCAGCTTCCTAATATGGCAGAGAAAATTGCCCTTGGAAATAATTTTTCAGTGTTTTCGGATATCAGTTATTTTGCCTGCAATAAGCTGTTCAGAAAAGAACTTTTTAATCAAAGAAGATTTAAAAAAGGAGTCCATTTTGAAGATATTCAGCTGATTCCACAGCTTTTGCTGGAATGTGATACTATTGCTCAGACTCAGAATTTCCATTATCAGTATCTTGAACGTACCGATTCTATTACGAAAACGCATACGGAAAAAGGAATTGATATGCTGAAAGCAGTGGCCGATGTAGAAAATGTATTCCATGAATCTCAATATTCTCACAAAAAGGAGGAATTAAAAAACTTTCAGATTTTTGAAGGAGTCTACTCATTTCTGGCTTATCTGGCCTTTGTGAAAAAAGAAGAAATATTTTATAGTATGTCTGAGCAATTGGTCCTTTTTATGAAGGAAAGACAAATAAAAATTCAAGATATATTGAAGTATAGTCGTTTTGGTAAGAATTATCTTTTATCTTTGCCCTTGAAGAAAAAAATTTTTTATCTGTTATTTTTTGGAGGACAGAAAAGATTGATAAGAAAGTTAATTTAATAAACACAAATGTACGTGCTATTGTTTCGAGCAATAGAAAAATAATGATGAAGTTCTTTATAAGTTCTACATTATGAGTTTTTATTGAGAGATACAAGTGCTGAATAAGAAAGAATGAAAAATTTTGAATTGTTCTTAAGCGGATCGGGAATACCTATTTTCTATGTAAAAATAGGACTTGGTTTCGTATTCGCCTTTTTAATTACCTTTTTCTCTATTCCTACTATCGTCAAGATCTCAAGAAGGAAGAATCTGATGGATGAGCCTGGGATAAGAAGTTCGCATCTTAGAGAAATTCCTAACCTTGGCGGAATTGCCATTTTCTATTCAATTGGAATCTGTGCTTCTATTTTTGCCTATGAGCTGTTTGACCTCTACAAATTTTTATTTGCCTCGTTGATTATCCTGCTGTATGTAGGGGTAATGGATGATATTGTGGTGATGAGGGCTTATAAGAAACTTGTTGCACAAATTGTAGTGTCTTCACTCGTGGTTATTGGTTCAGATATTAGAATAAGAAGCTTATTTGGAATATTGGGTGTGTATGAACTGGAGTATTTTGTAAGTGTAGTGTTCAGTATTATCACCTTTATCATTCTGATCAATGCTTTCAACCTGATCGATGGGATAGATGGGTTGGCGGGCGGTTATTCTGTCATCTGCAGTGCTTTATTTGGAATAAGCTATTACAGATTGGGAGAATATAATTATCCGCTGGTAGTACTATCTGTGGTTATCATTGGGACGGTATTGGCTTTCCTGTATTATAATCTGTCCAACTATCGTACCCGTAAAATATTTATGGGAGATACCGGATCCATGCTGCTTGGCTTTTTACTGGCCTTTACTTCCATTTGTTTCATAGATATTTTTATTGATAAAAACCTGGTAGATGTACCAAGGTATCACCTTCAGTCAGCTCCTGTAGTAGCTGTAGCGATCCTGATTCTTCCGATCGTAGATACATTAAATGTAATATTTATAAGGCTTTACAATAAGAAGTCACCATTTGATGCTGACAAAAACCATATTCACCATAAGCTGTTGAAGCTAAATCTTACCCACAGAAGATCTACTTTTTATATCATTCTTTACTATCTGATGATTGTGGGAGTTGCTTATTATTTAAGACATATTGATGTCAATCTGTTATTATTGGTGATTATTTCGTTAGGATTTTTCGGAGCTTACCTGCCAGATTTGCTATATCGATTAAGAAATAACAAAAATTAACAATTAAATATTACTTTTGTAAACAATATTCAAATATGATGAAGAATTTTAAATATTTATTTTTAATATTCCCTTTTTTAGTTACCTCATGTATCACAACAAAAGATGTGAGGTACTTGCAGCCAAGTGAAAGTCTTGTCATTAACGAAGAAGGTCTTATCCCGTACAATATTCCCGTGTACAGGATTACCAAAAATGACATCCTCAATCTTAATATTGTGACGACTCCCAAAGGAGATGCAGCACAGTTTTATTCCTCTTACAATACTTCCGGCGGACTTTCCGGCGGAGGGGTAACAAGTTCTGCCATATCAGGAGGTGGTAGTGTAGGAGGTGTGGTAAGTGCTAATTCTGGTGGAGGCCGAGGCGGAAATATGAATTTTTATTTTAACGGACTGAAGGTGGACTCCAATGGTGATATCAATGTGTTCGGAATAGGATATGTAAAAGCTGAAGGAAGAACTCTTGACGATATTACAAAAGAAATACAGGATAAAGTAAATGAAAATTTTCAGGAAGGTAAATCTGAAGTACGACTGAATACAGACGGTATTACCTATTATATTCTTGGTGATGTGGAAACTACAGGACTTTCAGGCGAAAAAGTGGCCCACAAGAACACGCTTACCATTACTGAGGCATTAGCCATTAATGGTGGATTGAACAGAACTATTGATAAAAGAGAAGTCGTTATCCACAGAAAACTTCCGGAAGGAATTAAAATAGCGAAAATAGATCTTACCCGCGAAGACCTAATGAACTCTCCTTATTATTATGTGCAGAACGGAGATGAAATCTATCTGAATACAAGAGCGAAAAGCTTGAATGGATTCGGAAAAGACCCTATCCAGACTTTAACTACAGGAGTTTCTGTAATTACTACGGCGTTATCTATTTATTTACTCCTTAAAAATCTTTAGCCATGATTCCAGAAAGAGTAAACACTGCAGAGAAGAATAATTCTCAAAAAGATAAATCCGGGACATTTGCATTATTTGATTTAGAGCACTTTTTAAGAAGGATTCTTAAAAACTGGTACTGGTTTGTACTGATGTTTATCATTGGTTATGCCATAGCGTGGGTATACAGTAAATATTATGCGCAAAATATTTATGCATCAGACTTATCATTAAGTACCTCCAGTAAAGCTTCAGAATTTCTGCCAACTCAGTCTAACCAATCTATTAACTTCATTTGGGGAGATACAGGAAATCAGGATGGGCTTTATTTGAAGAAAATGCTTTTATCCAGATCTCACAACGAATTTTTGGTGAAAGAATTGGATCTTTTTGTAAACTATTCTACCAAAGGACTTATAAAATCTACTTTCCTGGACAAAGATGATTCACCCGTTTTTCTTCAGATTGATAAAAACCACCTTCAGCAGATCAATTATCCAATTACGCTGATCCCGAAAGGCAATGGAGCGTATGAAGTGATTTTGCCTGAAGAAGGAGAATCAACCAACTTATATAACTATGAAGTAGAGGGATTCCAGGATATTAACCCTTACAGCAGGCCAGCAGATAAAACCATCAAAATTAACGAGTGGTATAATTCGCCCAACCTCAGATTCAGGCTGCTTCAAAATCCTGTTGCTACCAAAATTAAGCTGGATAATATTATTATAAAGCTGAACTCAGTAAACCAGAGTGTAGATGAAATTGTTTCTACTACAGGAGTAGACTTTGATAAAGAAATCAGGTCTATTATGATTATTACTAAAAAAGGATACAACCTTAACAGTACAGTGAATTTTCTGAATAAATCTGTTGCAGAGCTACAGAAAAAGAGACTTGCTGATAAGAATATCGTTAACAAGAATACAGATATCTTTTTAAAAGAAAATCTTGGGAATATCCGTAAAAAGCTTGATTCTAGCGCCAATGTGCTTAATTACTTAAAAACTTCAGAAAAACTCTATAATATTAAAGACAGAGATGAAAAATCTCTCGAAAAAATAAAAGAACTTGAAGCGAAAAAAGCTGATATCATCAGCAAAATCAGTTCTCTGAATACTATCAAAAACACACTTCAGTCTCAGAATTTTGATAAGATGATCGGAACAAATGCAGCAGGTTTTGAAGATGGTGTGTTCACAGCAACGGTTTCTGAACTTAAAGCTTTATATATCAAAAGAGCAGAAATGGCCACTATTTATAAGCCGTCATCGGAGCCTATGAGAGAAATCAACAGGCTTATTGATGAAGCAAGAATGGGGTCATCCAATAGTTTGAGAAGCTATTATAACAGATATTATGAAGAAATTAATAAGATAGATCGTGAAATGGCTGGTGCCAATTCTGATTTAGCGACTTATCCTGAAAAAGAAAGAAGATATCTGGATGCGGAGAGAGGCTATAATATGATTGAAGCTACTTATAACAGTCTTTTGGGCAGACAGAGTGATACCCAGATGAGAATGGCGACCAATCAATCTGATATAACAGTCATTGACCCGGCTAAAAATTTGGGACAAAGACCAATTGGGCCTAATGTTAAATTGGCAAAAATGGGCATTATTTCAGGAATGTTGCTTCTTCCTCTATTATTTATACTGATTGGAGAAGTGTTTGACAACAAGATCCGAAATATCAAAGAACTCTTAAGTGCTACGAAAATTCCGCTTCTTGGGGTTATCGGAAATAACAACAATGAAAACATGCTTACTGTTCTTGAACAGCCAAAATCATCCGTGTCAGAAGCTTTCAGGGGAATAAGAGCCAATATGAGATTTTTGATGGATAATGAAGATCAAAAAGGAAAGGTCATATTAATCACATCATCCATCGGAGGAGAAGGAAAAACTTATATTTCCATTAATCTGGCATCTGTAATTGGATTAGGAGATAAGAAAACAATCCTATTGGGAATGGACCTTAGAAAGCCAAAAATCTTCGGAGACTTCAAGATTGATAATAAATATGGTATTTCAAATTACCTGACCGGGGAAGTAGGAATTGATCAGATTGTCAACAAAACTAAAATTCCAAATCTGGATGTTGCCACTTCAGGACCTATCCCGCCCAACCCTTCTGAGCTTTTAATGAGCCAGAGAAATATTAGATTTATAGAAGAACTGAAAGAAAAATATGATTTCATTATTATAGATTCACCACCGGTAGGATTAGTGGCAGATTCATATGAGCTTATGAAACATTCTGATGCCAATATTTATGTTGTGCGTCATGAATATACAGAAAAATATATGCTGAAAATGATTACGGATAAGTATCATAATGATGAGATTGATAATTTGGGACTTGTTTATAATGATTATAATACTAAACAAGGCTACGGTTACGGTTATGGCTACGGATATGGCTATGGTTACGGATATTTTGATGAGGATAAAAATTATAAAGAGCCATTACTGATAAGAATCAGAAATAAAGTACAGGTATTATTTAATAAAAAATAAAGCATTAAACCCTCATTTAATGGGGGTTTTTTCATATTTAATGTATTTTCATTCTATGAAAAAAAGAATATTTTTGCCACTTTGCCGTTTACTTTATAACAAATTATGTTTTTTTGTTTATTTTTAACTAAACATTAAGATTATCATTAATATAAAAATGTTTTATATTTGCAAAAATTAAATTTTAAAATAACCATAAATCCATATTCTTTTATGAATAAAAAATTATTGTTTAGCTTCCTTGCCTTCCTTGGAGTGGTAAGTGTTAAAGCACAAAGAAACGAATTGGGAGTTCGTCTAGGTATGAGTAACCTAGTGGGAGATGTAGGAAGGACAAATTATATTTTACAGAAGCCGTTGGATTTAAACAGAGTGTCAGATTGGGGCATCCCATTTTATGGAGGTTTGTTATATAGATTTAATTTTAACCCGCATCAGACCGTTAGATTGGATTTAGGATACAACCAGATTCAGTTTAGTGATAAAGCTGCGAAAGAAGATTACAGAAGAAATAGAAACTCATACGGAAAAAATAACGTGTATGAGGCGAGTTTAATGTTTGAGTATAACTTTTTCCCGGTAAATAATGAGCAGATCAGCATGCTAAGCCCTTATATCTTCGGAGGTGTTGGTGCTTTGATGTTTGATGCTCCTAAAGCAAATCTCGTGAATGATTTCAGAAGAGATGCAGATGGGGTGGCGCAGGCTCCGATCAATGAATTGGACTTTACCACGAAAACAGAATATTCACTAGGGAAAAAAGTAACGATGCATATTCCTTTCGGGGTTGGTTTGAAGTATAAATTCAACCACTCTTGGGCAATATTTGCTGAAGCTACATTCAGATATACATTGACGGATCAGTTGGATCATAGCAAGATTCTTTCCGAAGATGTAAAAACTTCTTTTAATGCTGATATTCTGGACCCTGCAACAGGTGGTTCATTATTGCAGTCAGGAAATTATTATGCGGTTTCTAAAGAAAGAGAAGCAGAATTTATTAATAAGAGAAATATTGGAGATAGCAGATCTAAAGACTGGATGAATACATTTAGCTTAGGACTCACCTATTCGTTTGGAAGACCTCCATGTTATTGTGAATAATATGTCGTTGATTAAAGAAAAAATAAATTCTGAGAATTTACCAAAGCACGTAGCCATCATTATGGATGGTAATGGAAGATGGGCAAAATCTCGTGGCGAAGAAAGAACTTTCGGTCACAAAAATGCCATTAATGCAGTAAGAAATGCTATTAATGCCTGTAATGAGATTAATATCCCTTACTTAACACTTTATACATTCTCTTCAGAAAATTGGAGCCGTCCAACCGAAGAAGTGAATACCCTTATGAATCTGTTGGTAGAAACATTACTGCTTGAAGCAGAAGAAATCTTCAGCAAGGGATTGAGAATGCATGTGATAGGGAACCTTGAAAAACTGCCCCCATTAGTAAAAGAGCAGTTAGAACGTGTGGTAGAGCTCACAAAAGAAAACACAAAAGGAAACCTTGTATTGGCTATAAGCTATGGCTCACAAAATGAAATACTGGAAGCCGTTAAAAATATAAGTTCTGATGTAAAAGAAGGAAAAGTAGAGATAGAAAATATTAATGAAAGTTTATTTGAAAGCTATCTTTATACAAAAGATTTTCCTCCTGTAGACTTACTGATCAGGACCAGCGGTGAAATAAGAATAAGTAATTTCCTGCTTTGGCAGATCGCTTATGCAGAACTACAGTTTTTAAATGTTCTGTGGCCGGATTTTACCAAAGATATTTTCTTTCAATGTATTGTAGATTATCAAAACAAGGAAAGAAGATACGGGTTAACCGGTGAGCAAGTAAAAGGCCAATAAAATTTAAGAAAAGAAAGACTCGATAAAATGAAGTTTAGACTATTACCCATCATTATGTTTGCTGCTTCTGCACATTTTTATGGACAAGTAACTCCACAAGACAGCACAAAAGTAAATAATGCTGTTCATGCAGAAAATGAGGCAGGCACTTATACACTTAAAGACATCGTTGTAGATGGGGTAAAAAAATATACACCAGCTCAGATCTTAAGATTTACAGGTCTTACTAAAGGAGAAAGCGTAGACATTCCAGGACAGAAAATCAGCAATGCTGTTAAAAAACTTTGGGATACTCAATCTTTTTCTGAAGTGGAGGTTTACGTTCAAAGCATTGAAGGACAGACAATCGTTCTGAAATTTCACCTGCAGGATCTGAAAGAACTTGGAGAAGTGAAATTCGCAGGAAAAGGAATTGGTAAATCTAAAAGTGAAAAGCTGGCAAAGGATAACAACCTTAAGCCAGGAACCAAGATTACTCAAAACTTAGTTTCTAGCCTTAAAACAAATGTCCCTAAAGATTATATTAAAAAAGGTTTTGCAGATGCCAAAATCAGCATTCAGGATAAAGTAAACGCAGGAGATCCTGCTTTAGTAGACTGGACGATCAATGTAGAAAAGGGAAAAAGAATTAAGATTGATCATATTGAATTTGAAGGAAACGAGAATGTAACCGATAGAAAGCTTAGAAATAAGGCCTTCAAAGAAACAAAACAAAAGCGTTTCGGTATTGGTGGTATTTTGAAATCCTCAAAATTCATTGAAGATAAATATCAGGAAGATAAGCAAGGGCTTATCAGTTATTATAACTCCCTGGGATATAGAGATGCAAAAATCGTTTCTGATTCTGTGTGGAGAAATAAAAGAAATAACTACGAAATCAATGTAAAACTAAATGAGGGTAAAAAATATTATATCGGGGACGTTACGTTCACGGGGAATACGGTTTACGCTACAGAATATTTACAGAGATTATTAGGATATAAAAAAGGAGATATTTACGATGCAGTAGGATTCAACAAAAAAGTTGGAGAAGATGGAGGTAAAGAAGATGATTCAGATATCAAATCTGTTTATATGAACAACGGTTACCTTTTCTCCAATGTTACACCTGTTGAAAAATCAGTATCAGGAGATGCCGTAAACCTTGAGGTTAGAATTAATGAAGGTGAGCAGGCTACCTGGAATAAAGTAACATGGCAGGGGAATACTACAACCCATGACCACGTAATTCTTAGAGCCCTGAGAACAAAACCGGGAGAGCTATTTAAGAAAACAGAAATTAAAAGAACATATTTCGATTTAGCAGGGATGTCATTCTTTGACCCTCAGCAGATCGGACAGGACATTCAACCCAATCAGGTAGATAATACGGTTGATATTAACTGGAAGCTTGTAGAAAAAGGATCTTCTCAGGTACAGCTGCAGGCAGGTTACGGTGGTAACAGCTTCATTGGTACTTTAGGATTAACTTTTAATAACTTCTCATTAAAGAACTTCCTTAAATTTAAAGACTTCAAGCCAGTGCCTCAGGGAGACGGACAAACGTTCTCTATTCAGGTGCAGGCAGGACAGTACTTCCAGAATTATGGGGTATCATTTACAGAACCATGGTTATTTGGTACAAGAGCAACAGCCCTTTCTGTAAGTTTGAACAACTCCAGAGTAAGATATACGGATCAATATGGAGCAGCTCAGAAGCTTAATATCTTCTCCGCTTCAGCTGGTTTAAACAGACTATTGAACTGGCCGGATGATTATTTTTCTCTGTATACAGGATTACAGTTCCAGAAGTATGACTTCAATAACTATCCTTTCCAGTTTGGAAATACTACAGAGAGTTATGGTTCAGCTAATAACTTCAGTGTCAACTTAGGCCTGAGCAGAAACTCTGCAGGTATCGATCCAATCTTCCCGACAATGGGATCCAATATTGAGCTTTCAGCAAAACTGACACCTCCATACTCATTGTTTAAAAAGAAAGATTATTCCACAATGTCAGCTATTGACAAGTATAAGTGGATGGAATTCTATAAGATCAAATTCAAGGCAGATGTATACAATGAAATTGTTGGAAAGCTTGTCTTAAGATCTTCTGCAGAAATGGGATTCATGGACGGGTATAACAGTAAACTGGGAGCTCCGCCATTTGAAAGATTCTATATGGGAGGTACAGGTCTTTTCGGAGGTAGATATGACGGTAGAGAATTGATTCCTTTAAGAGGATATGAAAATGCCAGTACAGAAGGGGGCCAGGCAGATGATATTACACAGACAGGTGGTGGTACAATCTATAACAGATTTACTTTGGAACTGAGATACCCGATCTCAATGAGCCAGACTGCGAAAATCTATGCACTGACATTCGCTGAAGGTGGTAACGTGTGGAACTCATGGAGTTCTTACAGCCCATTCCAATTGAAAAGATCAGTCGGAATCGGAGTAAGAGTTTATATGGGAGCATTTGGATTGATCGGATTCGACTTCGCACTAGGTCTTGATAAGACATTATCAGGAGATAAGTCCGGATGGAGAAACCACTTCTTGATGAACCAAACATTATAATTACAAATATGAAGCACTTTAAAATAATTTTCACGTTCGCATTACTATTGCTTTTTGGATTCAGCAATGCCCAGAAAATAGGAGTAGTGGATACCAACGAAATTTTAAATAAATTACCTCAGTATAAAGAAGCTGAAGCAAGACTGAATTCTCAGATCGATACCTGGGAGTCAGAACTTCAAAGCCTTCAATCTGAATATGAAAGAAAAAAAGCTGCTTTTGAAAGTGAAAAAGTATTATTGATAGGTGATCAGCTTAAATTGAGAGAAAAAGAAGTTGTAGACCTAGATAAAAATATTAAAACGACTACTAGCTTACGTTTTGGAGCTAACGGTGAAATTACAAAACTGAGAACAAACCTTGTTTTGCCTTTTCAGGACCAGATCTGGGGAGCCATCAAAACAATGTCCGAAAAAAATGGATTGGGCATAGTTCTTGATAAAAGCAATAACATTAGTGTTATTTTCCTTCAGTCAAAATATGATTACACCGAGAAAGTATTGTCTGTTTTGTTGAAAGGAACAGATAAGAAGGAAAAAACAAATAGCAAAGGCAAAAAATAAGTTTTAAAAATTAACTTTTGCTATATTTTAAAATCTAAAAACAAATTAAATTATTTATTTACCAGTTATGAAAAAATTAAGTGTATTATTTGCAGCAGTAATGATGGTTGTATCTGTAGGTATGGCAAAAGCTCAAAAAATTGCTACTTTAGATGTAATGGGAGTTCTTAACGCTATGCCGGAGAAAAAGAAAGCAGATGCTGATCTTAAAACATTCTTAGATACTAAACAAGCTGAGATTAAGAAAAAAGCTGACGCAGCTCAAACTAAATATCAGCAATATCAAACAGAAGCTCCGAAAAAGACAGCTGACGAAAACGCAGCAAGAGAAGCTGAAATGAAGAAATTAGCTGAAGAAATCCAGCAGATGCAGGACAAAGCTCAAAAAGATCTACAAGCTAAGCAGGATTTGGCTTTCGGTCCAGTTGAGAAAAAACTGAACGATGCAGTAGAAAAAGTAGCTAAAGCTAACGGATATGACTATATTATGGATGCTAATTCAACTGCATTCCTTTATAAAGCAGGACCAGATGCTACTGCAGCTGTAAAGAAAGAACTTGGAGTTCAATAATTTCAGCAAATTAACAAAGATTTATAAAACTAACCATCTCTATTAGAGGTGGTTTTTTTATTTTTGCGGAATGGAAAAAGAAGTATCAACTACGGTAAAAGTTAGATTTAGCGACTGCGATCCGATCGGACATTTGAATAATGTAAAATATCTTGATTATATGTTCAATGCAAGAGAAGATCATGTGGAAACATTCTACGGATTTACCTATGAAGAATATACCAAGAAAACCGGCTGTACCTGGATTGCCATTCAAAATGAAATAGCCTATTTAAAAGAAGTAAGATATAACACGCAGGTAGTAATCAGCAGCAAAACCATCGATGTACAGGATAGAACTGCAAAAGTAGAAATCCTGATGAAAAGCTTAGATGAAAAGACAATTCATGCCGTACTTTGGGTAACTGTTATTTATTTCAATGTTAAAACAAGAAAATCTGAAGTTCATCCCGAAGATGTCAAAGAAATTTTCGACAAGTTTTATGTAGATTTGATTCAGAAAGACTTCCAGTCAAGAGTGAAGTTTTTAAGAAGTCAGAATGCAAAAAATTCTTAATCTGCCCATCTTATTGAAAATTCCAACTTAAAAATTAATAATATATAAATGAAAAAAATAGCAGTAATAGGAAGCAACGGACAATTGGGAAACTGCATTAGAAAAATAGCTCCGGATTTTGAACATCAGTATGAATTCTTATTTACAGACTCATCCACTCTTGATGTTACCAATGAAGACCAGGTAAATGACTTCTTTTATGATAACAAACCTGATTACTGCATTAATGCCTCAGCATACACAGCGGTAGATCTGGCTGAAACTGAAAAAGAAAAAGCTTTTGCGGTAAATGCTTACGGGGTAGCTCATCTTGCCCAGGCTTGTGCAGATTTCAAATCTACCCTGATTCATGTTTCTACAGACTACGTTTTTGATGGAACTACAAACCTTCCATACGCTGAAGACGATTTTACCAATCCGATAGGAGTATATGGAGAATCAAAAAGAAAAGGAGAAGAACTTGCTCTGGAAATTAATCCTAAAACAATTATCCTGAGAACCTCATGGTTGTACTCAGAGTTCAATAAGAATTTTGTGAAAACGATGCTTAACCTGTTCTCCCAGAAAAAAGAATTGGGAATTGTTGCTGATCAGTTCGGGCAGCCAACCAATGCAAATGATCTGGCAGAAGCAATCATGGAGATCATTAAAGCTCACCATAAAACCTATGGAGTATTTCACTTCTCAAACTATCCTGAGACAACATGGTTTGAATTCGCAAAAAAAATTGCTGAATTTTCAAAATCTTCAGTAAAATTGAATCCATTAACAACCGAACAGTATCCAACGCCTGCCAAAAGACCTGTAAGAAGCACGATGTCTTTGGATAAAATAGAAGAGATTTACAAAATAGAACCCAAACATTGGGAAAACAGTCTTGAAGAATGTGTTGATACACTTTCACAACAATAATAGATATATGAAGAATATTGCAATTATCTTTTCCGTATTGTGTATCCAGCTGTGGAACGCACAGAATGTTTATCTCACTAAGGTTGAAAAAACAAATGATAACCCAGATAAATTTTTTTATAAAAAAGAAGCAGCCGTTGCAGATGCCGTTTATTTAGGAGAAGTAGAAGTTCAGGGTTTTTCAAAAGATGATGCACTTATATTTTCCTTAGTTTATAAAAAGGCAAAAGAGATCGGTGCCAATACTTTTGAATTAAAACCTTTCGAAAGTGTGGATGGTACAGCCCAGTCATTCAACGCTTCCAATTATAAGATTGCTTTATATTATACACCTAAAGAAAAGCTAACAGCCCAGCATGGCGATATGTATATATTTGCATCCTCTGAGAAAGATCAGAAAATAAGCATCAATCGTAAAGATTACATGATCTCTCCCAGATCATTTTTAAAATTAAAAGTTGTTCCCGGGGAAATTTATACAATTTCAACCAAGAAACTTCTGGGTTCTACTATCAAAGTTCAGCCAAAAGCGAATGATGATAACTTATATTTTCAGGTTTCATCTTTAAAAGTAAAGCCTGATAACTCAGGAGTAGGAGGATTGAATCTTAAATCAGGTGATATCATAGGTCTTGAAAAATCATATGCTGAATTTTTGAGCGCTATTTATAAAGAGATTAAACCTTAAGAATCGCTTATAATAACAATATTGCTGGTTTTACTATATGTAAATTTAAATCTAAAAATTTTTGTTTAAAATTTTTGTTCCTGCGTTCCAGCGGATTAGGGATTAATATTACGTAAAAGTAAAATTTATGTTAAATAAAGTTGTTTTGCGTTGTTATAAGTTGTTATCTTTGCCCCACTGAAAAACGAGAGAGATTCGGTA
>NZ_VTRU01000007.1 GCF_008274625.1 Chryseobacterium panacisoli
GTTCAACCATGACTCCTTTTGGTAATCCTGTTGTGCCACTCGTGAAAATAACATAAGCCAGATTATTGGATTGAGTATTGGTAACTGGATTATTAGCTGATTCTGTTTCAAGTGTTGCTTTAAAGGTTACTTCATCTAAAGAGATCACATCTGCTGTCAGGTTTTCCAGCTTTTCTGATGTACTTTCCTGCCCTAAAACCAGTCTTGCTCCGGTATCTTTAAGAATATGTTCTATTCTGTCGGCCGGGTAAGACGGATCCATCGGAACATAGGCTGCTCCGGATTTTAATACCGCTAAAATAGCAATCAGCATATTTTCGGAACGGTCTAAACATAATGGCACCAGTTCGTCAGGCTGAAGATCATAAGTAGCAATTAAATGGTTTGCTAATCGGTTGGATCTTTCATTCAGTTCACAATAAGAAAGTTTAACATCTTTGTATACTAAAGCTGTACGGTCTGGCGTTCTCTCCACCTGACTTTCAAACAGTTTCTGGATGGTTTTTTCAGATGGATATTCATTCTCTGTTGAATTCCATTCTTCAGAAATCTTTTTATTTTCTTTTACAGAGATCAGGTTTAATGTACTCAGCCTGATCCTTTCAAGGTTGATCTCATCGGCACCGAAAACCTGATCAAGAAGATACACATAAGAATTGATCATGTTGCTGACCGTTTCTCTTGAGAAAAGGGCTTTAGCATAATTGAAGTAGCCTTTTATTGTTTCTTCTCCATCATCAATCATTGCAGTAAGATCAAATTTGGCCACCTGATACTCTGTCTGTCCTTCAAAAGGATGGAATAATACATTTTTGTTATCTGAATTACCTCCAAAGCTCTGCAATCCAAACATCACCTGGAAAACAGGATGACGGGACATGTCTTTTTCCACTCCCAACTCTTCTACCAACTTCTCAAAAGGAAGATCCTGATGTGACTGTGCCTCTGTAACAGATGCTGATATCTGAAGAATAAAATCTTTAAGGTTCTGCTCCGGATCTATTTTTTCTCTTAAAGCAAAAGTATTGACAAAGAATCCGATTATATCTTCAAGTCCTTCATGATGACGGTTGGCAATAGGGCTTCCTACCAGAACATCATCCTGACCTGAGTATGCTGACAGCATCAGGTAATATCCGCTCAGCATTACGCTGTACAGACTTATTCCGAGTTTTTTTGATGTATTTCTAAGGCCTGCTGCAACTTTTGGGTCAATAGTGAAATCAACAGTATCTCCTTCGTAAGAAACCTGAGCCGGTCTTTTATAATCCGTTGGAAGATTCAGAGTCTGGAAATCATCCAGCTTTCTTTTCCAATATCCAACCTGATTGTCAAGACGTTCTCCTGAAAGATAGTTTCTCTGCCATAATGCGAAGTCTTTGTACTGAATCTTTAATTCCGGAAGCTCAAAATCCTGATTATTAGCTAAAGCATTATACACGGTTTGCAGCTCTCTCAGGAATATATCGGTAGACCATCCGTCAAATGCGATATGATGAATGACAACGGTCAGATAATGATTGCTTTCTAATCTGAAAAGGCTGATGGCTACAGGATATTCTTCATCCAGGCGGAAGATCTTGCCTGAAGCATTGTTGACAGCCTCGTTCAGTTCTTCTTTTGAATAAACATGACGGATATGAATCTCAGGGGTTTTATCCATTACGATCTGATATCCTTTTCCTTCGTCTGTGGAGCGGATAACGCTTCGTAAGACTTCATGACGCATTACAATAGTTTCAAGGGCCCTGCATAGCTTCGGAATATTGATTTTTGCATCAAGACGAACAGCCATAGGAATATTGTACGCATTGCTTCCGCCTTCGTAGTTTTCAATAAACCAAAGTCTTTCCTGAGCAAATGAAAGTCGCTGCTCTTCCGGAGAAGATACTTTTACAGGGGCAATAACATCCTGTTCATTAATATTTTCGCCGGCTAAGGCCTCAGAAAGAGAAGCTACAGTTTTGCGGGCAAATACAACCGTTACACTTACTCTGATATCCAGCACTCTTTTGATATTGCTAATCAGCTTTATGGCCATGATGCTGTTTCCTCCAAGACGGAAGAAATCATCATGAATTCCAATGCCTGAAGCATTTAATCCTAAAACATCACCATAGATCTGACATAATTTTTCCTGCAGTTCATTTTCAGGAGCTATATAGGTTTTTTCTCCTGTAAAATCCGGTTCCGGAAGTGCTCTTCTGTCCAGTTTACCATTGATGGTTACCGGAAGTGATGGTAAATGCACAAAAGCGGTGGGAATCATATATTCAGGTAAAGCTTCAGACAGGAATGCTGTAAGTTGATCTGGTTCTATAGATGTTTCTGAAACATAATAGCCGGCCAGATATTTCATTCCGGCATTATTGTCCCTGGCCAATATTACGGATTGTTTCACACCGGGATACTGCAATAATGTATTTTCTATTTCACCAAGCTCTATTCTGTAGCCGCGGATTTTCACCTGGAAATCATTTCTTCCGATATATTCCAGTTCTCCGTTGGCATGATAGCGTACTAAATCTCCTGTTTTATAAAGGATTCCGTTTTTCCCTTTTTCTTTTTGTTCTAAAGACTGGAATGGATTGCTGATGAAACGTTCTGCCGTAAGCTCGGGTCTGTTTAGGTATCCTCTTGTAATCCCTTCTCCACCAATATAAAGCTCCCCAATAGCTCCTACAGGTACCGGATGAAGATGATTACTCAAAACGTATACCGTAGTATTGTTCAGCGGTCTCCCAATATGGGTATTCTTTCCTTCCGGGTTGACAATAGACGTGATCGTAACTTCTGTAGGCCCGTATGAATTAACCAGCCTGAAGTTTCTTCCGCTTAATTTTTTAAACAGATCTGCCGGCATTGCTTCTCCTCCGGAAATCAATGTACGCAGATTTTTAACCTGGGTAAAGTCTATGCTCTGTAATACCGTTGGCGTAAGGTGTATATAAGAAACGTTATGATTATTAAGGGTTTGTATAAACGTTTCTTCGTTGAGAATTTTTTGGTTTTCAATAAATAATAAGCTGTTTCCTTTCAATACCGCAAGCAATATCTGCTGGATGGATGCGTCAAATATATAGTTGGCAAACTGAAGAATTACTTCCTCATTTCCTAGCTGATAGCGTGAAAACAGGTCCTCAATAAGGTTGATCACTCCTTTATGTTCTACCATTACCCCTTTTGGCAGCCCTGTAGTTCCACTCGTATAGATGACATACGCAAGATGGTTTGATCTGGTTTGAGTAACAGGATTTTCAGCTCCTGAATGTTCAAGTTTATCACATATTTCTTTGCTATCCAACAGAATTGTTTCTGCTATCCGGGACATTTGCTGCTTTTCTTCTACTTCTTCCTGAGTAAGGATGATTTTTGCTCCGGTATCCTGCAGGATATGTTCAATTCTGTCAATCGGATAGGCTGGATCCATCGGAACGTAAGCAGCCCCGGATTTTAATACTGCCAGGATAGCAATCAACAAGTTTTCTGAACGCTCAAGACATAGCGGAACGAGATCATCAGGCTGAAGACCGTAATTTTCAATAAGATAATGAGCCAGGCGGTTTGCTCTTTGATTCAGTTCCCGGTAGGAAAGTTTTATATCCTGAAAAATCAACGCAGTGTTATCCGGAGTTTTTTCTGCCTGCTCTTCAAACATCTTATGGATGGTATATCCCTCAGGACACTCTATTTCTGTAGTATTCCAGTCTATTGTTATTTTCTGATACTGCTCTGAAGTAAGATAGAACAGGTCTTCGGATTTGATATTGGAGGTTTTCAGGATCTGCTCAAGGACAGTTTCCATTCCCTGAAGCAGCTGCTCCATCATATCATTTTCAAATAAGAAGCTGTCATATTTAATCTTTAGCAGCACCTCATTTTCATTTTCATAAGCAACGATTCCCAATGGGTAATCCAGGCGTTCTACGGATTCTTTCAATACAAATCCTAATGTTCCCAGTTCGTTGTCTTCATCTCCGTTAGGTACCGGATAATTTTCATATACGAATAAACTGCTGAAAATTCTGCGTCCATCATGCTGAAGGCTTGCCAGATTGACACTGCTGTGGGTATTCAATTCACTGATTCTGCGCTGAATTTCGGCAATAATATCTATTGCTTTACCCTCTTCATGATTCACAATCAGTGGCAATGTATTGATGTAAAGCCCTACTGAGGATTCTATTCCATCTACCGGAATGCTTCGTCCTGATACGGTAGTTCCTACTACAGTTGTGGCACTATTGCTATATAAGCTAAGCTGTTTATGCCAAAGGAACTGAAGCACCGCATTGACTGTAAGTCCGTTATCAGATGTGAATTTTTTCAGTTTCTGATACTGCTCCCCTACAATCAGCATTTTTACTGCCTGATGATCCACAATATGTTTATATTCAGCAAGATCAATATTTTTCTGAGATTCTTTAACCAGGCAATTCAGGTTTTCCTGATCTTCAAGAAGTCCCATATAGTTTTTCCAGAAGTCTCCGTTCCTGTTTTTATTTTCCTGAAGGAATTTCTGAGCTTCAGCATATGCTGTATCCGTGGCCGGAGAAAGGGCATTTCCTTTGAGTAATGCAAGGTACGCTTCATGAATCATCGTCAGGAATACAGGCATACTCCAGCCATCAAGAATAGCGTGGTGATTACTGAAAAGACAGGTATAATGTTTGTCTGAGCGTTTGAACAAATAGATTCTGAACAAGCTTCCTTTAGACAGATCATATACTTCAAAACGGTCTTTCTGGGTCGTTTCTGCAATTAAAGACTCCTGATCCACTTCGTGCATATCCTGAATATCCTGATAACGCCAGTCCAGTATTCCTTTTTTATCAATAACCTGTACAATCTCTTCGCTCCATTCAAATCTGAGCCTCAGTGTCGGAAGCTGCTCCTGGGTATAGGACCATGCTTTTTTAAGAAGATCAGTATTGATTTCAGCAAGATAATCCCATATGATCTGTACTCTGTAGGCATCGTCCTTGTCACCCTGGCTTAAGGCATGATATACGAATCCTTCATGTAAACTGTTGGCAAGATAAACGCCTTCTACTTCTCCTGATTCCTGAATTTGCATTAATTGTTCCTTTCCAACAATATTTCCTGTATCTGACGGAGTAAGCCAGTTTCTTTTTTCGGCTGTTAATTCATCTACTGTCTGTTCAATATATTCCTTGAATTTTTCTGTCAGAAAATCAGTCTGCTCCTGTGAAAGATATCCTGAGATCCCGAAGCGAAGCTGTCCGTCTGCAATAGCACCGTTTACCGTAATAATATCGTTGTCACAGTTCTTGTCTCCCATAGATTTTCCGCTGTCTTCTCCGGCGATATACCAGTTTTTTTCTCCTGTACTTTCTTCCTGATCAAGCTGCCCGAGATAATTGAAACTGATCTTCGGAAGCTCTCTTTCTGTGTAGCCAACAAGACTTCCGTATCCAATTCCGTTATTTGGAATGCTTCTCAGAGATTCTTTGGTTAGAATCACGGTATCTTTTACATCATTTCCTGCTTTTAGAAGAAGCGGATACATGGAGGTAAACCAGCCAACAGTTTCTGTAATATCCATGTTTCCAAATACATCTTCACGACCGTGCCCTTCAAGCAGAACGGCATGAGCTGATGCTCCCGTAAGGTCTGAAAGTGCTGAAGCCAACGCAGATAGGAGTAAATCATTGATCTGGGTATGATATACATGATGTACTTCCCTGATCAGCTTTTCTGTATATCCTGCATTCACAATAAGGCTGGAAGAATGATATTCCGGAGAGGATAATGCTGTCAGAATAGTATTACTCTCTGCAACTATATCCGTAATGGTATTCCAATAAGAATTTTCTGTTTCTCTGGATTCAGGATCTTCAAGTTTATACCTTTTTATGGCATCAATCCATTGACGGTAGCTGCTTCCTTTTACAGGAACCTCAACGGTATTTCCCTTTTCAAGGGTCTGATAAATATTTTTTAAGTCTTCGGTGATGATTCTCCAGCTTACAGCATCTATGATCAGGTGATGAAGTCCAAAGAAAATTCTTGCGCTTCTATCTTCATAGCCCATTATATATCCAATCTGGAATAATGGCCCCCTCTCAATATCAAACTGCGACTGCCATTCTGTAAGAATGCCTGAAAGTTCTTCCTGTTGTATTCCTGAAACATCCAGATATTTTATTTCCGGTATCGTATTGATTCCGTATTCTTGGGTGTATTTTCCATTTTCTTTGGGATAATAAATTCTGAAGGCATCATGTTTTTCGATAAGCAGTTTGACACTCTGCTCCAGCAATTCTTTGTCAAGTTCAGGAGTTTTAATCAAAAAGGATTGATTCCAGTGATTCAGATCTCCAATATAGCCTTCTTCTGCCAGTTGGAAGAACCATTCCTGAATCGGAAGGAAAGATAAATGTCCTGTAAGCTGTCCCTGTTCTGTCAGAACATGGGTTTGCTCTTCTTTTGCTTTGCTTTCGATCAGTTCGGAAATATTCTGTACTGTTTTTGAAGAAAACACATCTTTAACACTGATTCTTATCTCTAAACGCTGTCTTATTCTGCTAACCAGCTGAATACTGATAATACTGTCTCCTCCTAATCTGAAGAAATCATCATGAATTCCTATTCCTGAAGCATCCAGCCCAAGAACTTCTCCATAGATCTGACATAATTTTTCCTGTAATCCGGTCTGTGGAGCGGTATATTCTTTCCCGCCTGTAAATTCAGGCTCAGGGAGTTGTCTCCTGTCAAGCTTACCATTGATCGTCAACGGTAACGAGTTTAAATGAACAAAGGCTGCAGGAACCATATATTCCGGGAGAACTTCGGATAAAAAAACTTTGATTTTCTCCACTTCCAATGCAGCATCGGAAACGTAATAACCTACAAGGTACTTCATTCCTGCTTTATTGTCTTTGGCAAGAACTACAGCTTGTCTTACTTCCGGGTATTCCAGTAATCTGTTTTCTATTTCGCCTAATTCAATTCTGTAACCACGTATTTTCACCTGGAAGTCATTTCTTCCGATATATTCCAGTTCTCCGTCAGGCAGATAGCGTACTAAATCTCCTGTTTTGTACAGGATTCCGTTTTTCCCGATTTCTTTTTGTTCTAAAGTCTGGAAAGGGTTCTTTATAAAGCGTTCGGCTGTCAGTTCCGGTCTGTTCAGATATCCTCTGGCAATTCCCGCTCCACCCACATAAAGCTCTCCTACAGCTCCTACCGGAACGGCACGAAGATAAGCATCAAGGATATACATCGCCTGGTCAGGGATATTTTCTCCGATCAGAGAGGCTTTATTCAAGTCTTCTATGCTTAATTTTTTATAGGTAACATGGACGGTTGTTTCAGTAATTCCATACATGTTAATCAATTCAGGTTTTGAACGATAACGTTCATACCAAGGTTTTAAAGAGGCAAGATTTAAGGCTTCCCCTCCAAATATCACATATCGTAACTCTGTCAGCTGTTCTTCACGCTGAAGGGCTGTATCAATAAACTGATAGAAAGCGGTTGGTGTCTGATTTAATACAGTAAGCCCTTCTTTCAGGCATAAACTGAAGAATAAATTGGTGTCCTTTGTCTGTTCTGAAGAGGGCACTAAAAGTTTTCCACCATATAATAAAGCTCCCCAAATCTCCCATACGCTGAAATCAAATACATAGGAATGGAATAAGCTCCACACATCCTGATCATTAAACTGATACCAATGATCGGTTGCACTGAAAAGGCGTACTACATTACGGTGTTCCTGCATGACTCCTTTAGGCATTCCTGTCGTTCCACTGGTATAGATCACATAAGCCATGTGATGTGGTTCTGCCTGAGTTACAGGGTTGGAAATACTACTGTTTTCAAGAGCTTCCGTTAATTCCTGGCTATCCAGAATAAGCATAGCTGCAGTTTCACCGCAAGCTTCTCTGACATTTGAGGCAGAACTGTTGTGTGCCAATACTATTTTTGCACCTGTATCATCAAGAATATGTTTAATCCTTTCTACCGGATATGAAGTATCCATCGGAACATACGCTGCACCTGCTTTTAAAACGGCAAGGATAGCGACAAGCATATCTTCAGAACGCTTCAGGCATAATGGCACTAAATCATCCGGCTGAAGATTATAATTTTTAATAAGATAATTTGCCAGGCGGTTGGAACGTTCATTAAGCTCCCGATAAGATAATCTCACGTCCTGATACACTATAGCCGTGTGATCAGGAGTCTTTTCAGCCTGTATTTCAAACAAGCCATGAATGGTATTCTGATCTGAATAGTGGGTTTCTGAAGCCCATAATTTTGATACAGATTGCTGTTGTTCCTGAGAAATAAGGGTTAATTGTGCTAATGTAAGGTTTCGTTTTTCCTTGGTATCTGCTATCTGCTCAAGCAAAAACAGATAGGAATTCATCATATTATTAACTGTTTCTCTGGAGAATATTGATTGAGCATAGTTGAACATTCCGTGAATGGCCTCATCGCTATCATCAATCATGGTCGTAATATCGAATTTAGCCACTTCATAATCTACTTTTCCTGTAAACGGATGAAGGATAGACTGATTACCGGAAAGGTTTTCTCCAAAGCTTTGAAGACCAAACATCACCTGGAATACCGGATGGCGGGATGTATCTTTTTCTACTCCCAATTCTTCCACTAATTTTTCAAACGGAAGATCCTGATGGGATTGTGCCTCGGTTACTGAGCCGGCTATTTGTCTGATAAAGTCTCTAATATTTTGCTCCTGATCAATTGTTTCCCTAAAAGCCAGAGTATTGACAAAGAATCCGATGATATCTTCCAATCCCGGATGATGACGGTTCGCAATAGGGCTTCCTACCACAATATCATTCTGCCCGGAATAAGCGGAAAGCATCAGATAATATCCTCCTAAAAGGACGCTGAATAAGCTTACTCCAAGATCTTTTGAGAGTTCTTTCAGCTTTTGGCTTTGTTCTTCATTAATATGGAAATAAATGCTGTCTCCGCTATAAGACATCTGAGCCGGTCTCTTGAAATCTGACGGCAGATCAAGGTTCTGAAAGCTACTTAGCTTATTTTTCCAGTAATTAACCTGGATATCAAGGCGTTCTCCTGTCAGATAATTTCGCTGCCATAAAGCAAAGTCTTTATACTGAATTTTTAAAGCCGGAAGCTCATGTTCTTTTTCATCTCTAATGGCCTCATACATATGCATAACTTCTTTCAGGAATATCCCTGCCGACCATCCGTCAAATGCAATATGATGAATAACAACGGACAGATAGTACTGATTTTCAAGCTTGAAAATATGGATAATGACGGGCAGTTCCTGGTCCAGATTAAAAATCGTATTGGCAATACGGCTTACTTTCTCTTCCAGTTCGCCCATCGTTTTTACTTCTTCCTGATGGATTACCGGGAGATCATCTATCACAGATTGCCAGCCCAAGCCATCGTCTGTTGTACGGATCACGGAACGAAGTACTTCATGACGCATAACAACCGCATCCAAAGCTTTATATAATACCTCAAGTTCAGTTTTCTTATTCAGACAGAAGACCATCGGGATGTTATAAGCACTGCTTCCGCCTTCATAATTTTCGATAAACCAAAGTCTTTCCTGGGCAAAGGATAATCTTTGTTCTTCCGGAGAATCTATAGTGACAGGAGTAATGACAATCTGCTCTGTGGTATTATTTTCATCTGCTAATACATGAGAAAGAGAAGCAATAGTTTTATGACTGAAAACAGCTGCTACAGCAATTTGTAATCCTAAAACCTGCTTGATCTTACTGATGAGTTTGATGGCCATGATACTGTTTCCTCCTAATCTGAAGAAATCATCATGAATACTGATTGTTTCACATGAAACACCTAAAACTTCGCCATAAACTTCAGATAATTTTCTCTGTAGATCGGTTTCAGGAGCTGTATATACCTTTCCGCCTGTAAATTCCGGTTCCGGTAAAGCTTTTCTGTCCAGTTTACCATTGATTGTCAGCGGTAGAGACTTCAGGTGTACAAATACTGCCGGAATCATATATTCTGGCAAGGATGCTGATAAATGGTCTGAAAGTATATCAGAGTCTATCTCTGTATCAGATACATAATATCCTGCAAGGTATTTCAGTCCTGCCTGATTTTCTTTGGCCAAGACTACAGTTTGCCTGATTTCAGGATATTGCTGCAGTGTATTTTCAATTTCTCCTAACTCAATTCTGTGCCCTCTTATTTTAACCTGGAAGTCATTTCTTCCGATGTATTCCAATTCGCCATTAGCCAGCCAACGGACTAAATCTCCGGTTTTATACAGGCGGTCATTTTCACCTTTTTCTTTCTGTACCTGAGTCCGGAAAGGGTTTGTAATAAAGAGTTCTTGAGTAAGTTCCAGCCTGTTCAGATATCCTCTGGCAATTCCGGCGCCGCTGATATACAGCTCACCTATTGCTCCTTCCGGAACGATACGGAGGTATTGATCCAGAACATAAATGCTCATGTTGTCAATAGCCCGTCCGATGTTTAATGCATTATAATCTTCTTTATAGTGATGTAAAGTAGAACAAACCGTTCCTTCTGTAGGACCATATTCGTTAATAAGAATGATATCCTCAATATTATGGGCTAAAGCCGGGAAGCTTTCACCTCCTGCGAATATCAGTTTCAGGCTTGTTCCATTTTCAACGATTTCTCTTAACAGAACAGGAGGAATAAAGGAAACTTCTATGTTATTTTCATTAATATAACCGTTCAGATCATCAACTGAAGTTCTGTGATCATTGCTGTAAAGCCATAAAGTATTTCCGTTACAAAGCACCGGAAATGCTTCATAGACAAAGGCATCAAAAACGTAATTTGAATAACAGCCTACTTCCTGATATTCTTCAAGTCGGTGTGCCTTTATCATTGATCCAATGAGATTTATCACACCACGATGTTCAATCATTACACCTTTGGGAAGCCCCGTTGTTCCACTGGTGTAAATAACATAAGCCAGATCTGTAGATTGTGTACTGGTTACAGGATTATTAGGATCAGCTGTTTCAAGTATTGCTTTAAAACTTACCTCATCCAACACCATAACATTTGAATGTTCTGTTTTATCGGCTGTATTTTCTTCTGCCAATACTATTTTCGCGCCTGTATCTTTCAGAATATGATGAATTCTGTCTGACGGATATGACGGATCCATTGGTACATAAGCAGCACCGGTCTTTAATATCGCCAGAATAGCAATCAACAAGTTTTCTGAACGCTCAAGGCATAAAGGAACAAGATCATCCGGTTGCAGAGCACAGACTTCGATAAGATGATTGGCCAAGCGGTTGGCTTTTTCATTCAGTTCTCTGTAAGACAATTTAACATTCTGGTATACTAATGCTATATGATCCGGTGTTTTTTCAACCTGATGCTCAAACAGCTCGTGAATCGTCTTTTCTGACGAATATTCTTTGCGGCCAGTATTCCAGTTTTCCGTGATCTTTTTATAATTTTCCTGTGGAACAAGATCTAATTCGGAAAGCAATGTTTTTTCATATTGATCAGTTTCTGCAATCTGATTAAGCAAAAACAGGTAAGAATCGATCATATTCTGAACCGTTCCTCTTGAAAATATTGCTTTGGCATAATTAAACATTCCATGGATATTTTCTCCATTGTCGTCAATCATGGTGGTCAGATCAAACTTCGCTGCCTGATAAGCTAATTCTCCGTCAAACGGATAAAATATAGCTTCTTCATTCCGGATAGCTGCTGTTTCATGCTGTAATCCGAACATCACCTGGAAAACCGGATGCCTTGAAGTATCCTGCTCTATTCCCAGTTCGTCTACCAGCTTTTCAAACGGAAGATCCTGATGAGACTGTGCCTCTGTAACGGATTCTGATACCTGAAGAATGAAGTCTTTAAGGCTTTGTTTCGGGTCTATCTTTTCTCTTAATGCAAGTGTATTGACAAAGAATCCTATGATTTCTTCCAAGCCGGCATGGTGGCGGTTGGCAATCGGGCTACCCACTACAATGTCATCTTGCCCGGAATAGGCGGAAAGCATCAGGTAAAACCCTCCCAGCATTACACTGTAAAGGCTTACACCAAGTTCTTTGGATAGATTTCTAAGCTTTTCCCCCTGTTCTTTAGTCAGATTGAAATACAGATTCTCTCCTTCATATGATATCTGCGAAGGTCTTCGGAAGTCTGTAGGAAGATTGAGGTTCTGGAAGTCGTCAAGTTGATTTTTCCAGTAGCTGATCTGTTGCTCCAAACGTTCTCCTGTAAGATAATCTCTTTGCCATAAAGCGAAATCCTTATACTGGATTTTCAATGCTGAAATTTCGGAAGTTTCACCTTTAACCAGATTGTTATAAATGGTTTGCACCTCATTCAGGAATATATCGGCAGACCACCCGTCAAAAGCAATGTGGTGGATGACAATGGAGATATAATTCTGATTTCCAAACGTAAAGAGTTCTATATGTACCGGAATTTCTTCATCAAGATTAAATACCTTATTAGCGCAATGGTTGATATGCTGATCAAGTTGTTCCCTGGTATGTACTTCTGTTGATTTAATTTCCGGAAGCCATTCTGTAACCACCTGATATCCTACTCCTTCTTCTGTGGTTCTGATCACTGAACGAAGTACTTCATGACGTTTCACCACTGTTTTTAAGGCAGTACATAAAGCATCAATATCAGTTTTTGTATCCAGAACGGCCGCCATTGGAATGTTGTAGGCACTGCTTCCTTTTTCATAAGCTTCTATAAACCAAAGCCTTTCCTGGGCAAAAGATAATCTCTGCTCTTCCGGAGTATTTACTTTACTAGGTTCTATGCTTACCTGCGCTATTAGATTATTGTCTTCCGTCAGGGCTTTTTCCAGAGTAGCAACTGTTTTATTGCTGAATATTTTAGCAACATTTATCTGCTGATCTATATTTTGTTTGATCCTGCTGATCAGTTTAATCGCCATGATACTGTTTCCTCCTAATCTGAAGAAATCATCATGGATGCTGATGTTTTCAGTATGTAATCCCAGTACTTCTCCGTAGATCTCTACAAGCTTTTTCTGCAGGTCATTTTGAGGAGCGGTGTATTTTTTATTTTCAGTAAATGCGGGTTCAGGAAGCTGTTTTCTGTCAAGTTTACCATTGATTGTCAGTGGTAATGCTGTTAAATGCACGAATGCAGGAGGCACCATGTATTCCGGAAGTGTTTCTGACATAAATTCTGAAATCAGACGAGTGTCTATATCTCTGTCAGCAACATAATATCCCACAAGATATTTCAGTCCGGCATTGTTTTCTTTCACAAGAACTGTTCCCTGGCGGATTCCTGGATACTGAAGCAACCTGTTTTCGATTTCTCCCAATTCTATACGGAATCCTCTTATTTTTACCTGGAAGTCGTTCCTTCCGATATAATCAATATTTCCGTCCGGAAGCCAGCGTACAAGATCTCCGGTTTTATAAATCCTGCTGTTTTCCCCCTTGTTTTTTTGTTCTTCTGTCTGGAAAGGATTATGGACAAATCGTTCTTCGGTAAGATCAGGTCTGTTCAAATATCCACGGGCTACTCCGATTCCACCTATATAAAGCTCTCCTACAGCACCTACAGGAACGGGACGGTAAAACTGATCCAGAACATATACGCTTGTATTATTGAGCGGACGCCCAATGCAGTTGATCTCACGATTGGTATTGACAAGAGATGTAATGGTTGCTTCTGTAGGCCCGTAAGAGTTGACAAACAGGAAGTTTTCATTTTTCAATTTGTTATGCAGGTCTGCCGGTAAAGCTTCTCCTCCGGAATCTAATGTACGTACACTTTCTACCGTTGTAACATCTATATTTTGCAATACAGAAGGGGTAAAAGGGAGATAGGTTACTTTATTATCTTTTAATTTTCTGATGTATTCCTCTTCATTCAGCATTTCCTGGTTGTCTATGAACAGTAATTGACAACCGTTCAATAAACCTAAGAAAATCTGTTCTACCGAGGCATCAAATACATAGTTGGCAAACTGAAGAATGATTTCGGATTCATGCAGATCATAACGGGCATAAAGGTCACTCACCAGGTTTATCACTCCTGTATGCTCTATCATTACTCCTTTAGGCATTCCTGTTGTTCCGCTGGTGTAGATCACATAGGCCAGATCATCTGCCTGAGTTCGGGTGACCGGATTATCAATATTGCTGTTTTGAAGCTTTTCTATCAGTTTTTCATCATCTAATAGCAGAATTTCTGCTTTTTTCGAGTGAATTTCATTGAATTTCACCTCAGCACTTTTCTGAGTGATCACTATTTTCGCTTGTGTATCCTGAAGAATGTGTTCAATCCTATCAGTTGGATAGGTCGGATCCATCGGAACGTAAGCTGCTCCGGATTTTAATACAGCTAAAATGGCGATCAACATGTTTTCTGAACGCTCCAAGCATAAAGGTACAAGATCATCCGGCTGGAGATTGTATGTATCGTTCAGATAGTTGGCAAGGCGGTTTGCTCTTTCATTAATCTCTTTATAGGATAAGGTTACCTCCTGATGTACCAACGCGATACGATCCGGTGTTTTAGCTGTCTGAGCTTCAAACATACTTTGGATTGTTTTCCCGGTTGGGAATTCAGTCCAGGTATTATTCCAGTCTATTGTTATTTTTTCATGATCTTCTGAGGTGATATAAGACAGATCTTCGGAAATCATTTCAGGTGTTTCCAATAGCTGGTTCAGAACGGTCTTCATTCCTTCCAACAGCTGATTCATCATGTTTTTTTCAAACAGATATCCCTCATAACTTATCACCAGAGAAACTTTCTCATCGCGTTCAAAAGCTGTAACTCCCAGTGGGTAATCCAGTCTTTCTACGGCATCCCTGAATACAAATCCTAGTTCATTGTTATTTTCTCCCTGAGGAACAGGATAGTTTTCATAGACAAATAAACTGCTGAAAATTCTACGCCCCTCACGCTGAAGATTCGCCAGGTTCACATCACTATGACTGTTAAGCTCACTGATATTCTCCTGAATCTTTACAATCTGGTCTTTTACTTTACCTCCTTCATGGGTTACAATTAATGGTAAGGTATTGATATAAAGTCCCGCAGAAGATTCTATTCCATCAACAGGAAGATTCCTTCCGGATACCGTAGTTCCTACTACAGTCACTTCTGCATTACTATAAATCTTCAACTGGCTATGCCACAAATACTGCAGAACAGCGTTTACAGTAAAGCCATTTGTCTGGGTAAATTCTTTTAATTGCTGATACTGCTCACCTTCTATCAAAAGTTCTGCATCCTGATGATCTTTGATATGTTTATAAATCCCAAGATCCGTTTGTCTTTCGCTTTCCTTCAATAAATTAGTCAGATCCTCCTGATCTTCAAGCTGATCCATATAGCTTTTCCAGAAGCTGCTGCTGAGTTCTTTATTTTCCTGCAGGTATTTCTGGGTATCTGTATACGCTGTATCTACAACAAGCTCAGGCTGATAATCTTTGTTCAGCTGAAGATAAGATTTGTGAACACTATTCAGAATAACAGGCAAGCTCCATCCATCCAGAATCGCATGATGATTGCTCAGCAGGCAGCTGTAATGATTTTCTCCTCTTTTGAAAAGGTAAACCCTGAACAGATTGCCTTTGGATAAATCATAACCCTCAAAACGGTCTTTTTGTATTATTTCTTCAATCAGAGTGTTCTGGGCCTCATCATTAATTTTGCTGATGTCCTGATATCTCCAGTCCAGATTGCCTTTTTTATCAATAACCTGAACGATCTCTCCATTCCAGTTAAATCTTATTCTCAACGCAGGATAGCGTTTCTGGGTAAGCTCCCAGGATTTTTTCATGTTTTCAGGACTGATTTCTGCAAAATAGTCCCAGATCAACTGTACACGGTAGGCATCATCTGTTTCTCCCTGATTTAAAGCATGATATACAAATCCCTCCTGTAAACTGTTAGCCAGATAAACTCCTTCTATTTCACCATCTTTCTGAATATCTTCGAGCTGACTGTCTTCAACAATATAATCTACATCGGATGGCGTCAGGAAGCTTCTGTCTGCCTGGGAAAGCCGGTGGACAATTTCCTCTATTTTTGTTTTAAAAGATTCTGAGAAAAGGCTCATCTGCTCATCTTTCAGATAACCGGCAATCTTAAACTGCAGCTTACCTTCTATTACAGCGCCATTGATGCTGATATAATGACTGTCTTTATTTTTACTTCCAATACTTAAACCGCTGTCTTCTGAGGCAATAAACCAACTTTTTGCTCCGGTTTCCTGATCCAGCTGTCCCAGATAATTAAAACTGATTTTAGGCAATTCACGCTCTGTATAACCTATAAGGATTCCATAACCGATTCTGTTGTGAGGAATGCTTCTCAGTGTTTCTTTAGTCTGTACTACAGTATTTAACCAATCTTTACTTTTCTTTAAAGACAACGGATACATGGAGGTAAACCAGCCTACTGTTTCCGTAATATCAAGATGGTTGAATATTTCTTCACGGCCATGACTTTCCAGCACAACGGAATGATTTTCATGTCCTGTAAATTCTGAAAGCGAGAGAGATAATGCAGAAAGCAGCACATCATTGATCTGCGTGTTGTAAACATGATGAATTCCTCTGATTAACTTTTGAGTGATTTCTTCGGATATCATCAATTGATTTTGCTGGTAATTCTCACCAATAAAATTTTCCAGATTTCTGTTGTTCTCTTCAGCAGTATCTGCAATGGTATTCCAAAATGAATGCTCCTCTTCCTGAGATTCCGATCTGTACGTTTTTACAGTTGCTGCCCACTGACGGTAGCTGGTTCCTTTGGTATGGGATGCAATCGTTTTTCTTTCTCCTTTTTCAAGGGACCGGTAAATATTTTTTAAATCTTCGGTTATAATTCTCCAACTTACTGCATCTATAATCAGGTGATGGAATGCAAAATAAATCCTCGCACTAGCATCCTGATAGCCATCAACATATCCAACATTATATAACGGACCTCTTTCAATATCAAAATGAGACTGCCAATCCGTAAAAACTTTTGATACTTCTTCCTCGTTCAGACCTGAAACATTGAGGTAATTGATTGAAGGGGCTTTCGCTTCACCATACTTTTGAATATATTTTCCGTGCTTATTTTGATACTGAAGTCTGAAGGCATCATGCCTTTCGATCAGATATTTTACAGATTGTTCCAGCAGCTCTTTATCAAGTTGAGGAACATAGATCAGGAATGCCTGGTTCCAATGGTTGAAATCTTCTAAATATCCTGATTCTATTTGGCTGAAAAACCATTCCTGTATTGGTAAAAGTGGAACTTCTCCCTGTAATAATCCCTGTTCTGAAACGATATGGTTTTCCTCCTCTTTCTTTTTATTTTCTATCAGTAAAGCCAGAGAAGCTGTGGTGCGGGCAGCAAAGACTTCTTTAACACTCAGTCTCACTTCCAATTGTTGACGGATTCTTCCCACCAGCTGAATGCTGATAATACTGTCTCCTCCTAATCTGAAGAAATCATCATGAATGCTGACACTGTTTGGAGAAAGGCCCAACACTTCACCATAAATCTGACATAATTTTTTCTGCAGCTCTGTTTCCGGAGCTGTATATTCTTTATTTCCTGTAAAATCAGGTTCAGGCAATGCTCTTCTATCTAACTTCCCATTGATTGTCAATGGTAAAGACGTTAAGTGGACAAATGCTCCCGGAACCATATATTCAGGTAATGATTCTGATAAATGCTCTGAAAGTAATGCTGAATTTATGGGATTTTCAGAAACATAATAGCCTGCAAGGTATTTTAACCCTGCTTTATTTTCCCTAGCCAATACTGCTGACTGGCGAATTCCAGGATAGGTTAACAGTTTATTTTCAATTTCACCTAATTCGATTCTATATCCGCGGATCTTTACCTGGAAATCGTTTCTTCCAATATATTCCAGCTCACCATTCGGCAGCCATCGTACAAGGTCTCCGGTTTTATATAATCTTTTGTTCTCCCCTTTTATCTTCTGTTCTCCGGTCTGGAAAGGATTGATGATAAAACGTTCTTCCGTAAGATCAGGTCTGTTAAGATAACCTCTGGCAATTCCTGCTCCTCCAACGTACAGCTCTCCCACTGCACCTACTGGAACTGGTCTTAAATGTTGATCTAAAACATAAACATTCACATTCCCGATCGGACCTCCGATATTTAATGGATTTTCATCTTCGTTATAATGGTGTAAAGTTGCACATACGGTACTTTCTGTTGGGCCATAAGCGTTAACCAGATCTACTCCATGTTCTTTATACAGAGCCATAACCTGCGGATTGGTGATGTCCCCGGCAACCAAAAGTGTCTCCAGCGGAAGAATGTATTCTTTGGTTAGTAAAACAGGAGGAATAGTAGCAACTTTAATATCATTTTCTCTTATATATTGTTGTAATACAATCAGATCCGTCTGTGTTTCTTTATTCAGAAGATGTATGGTTTGTCCATGAACAAGAGCAGGATATAACTCAGCAACATGGGCATCAAATACATAATTGGCATACCAAAGGCAGTTTTTCTGCGGAACCGAAAGCTCAGAGATGAATCCATATTCTCTGGCATGCTGCTGTATCAGATTGGCTACTCCTTTATGCTCTATCAATACACCTTTAGGCATTCCGGTGGTTCCACTGGTGTAAATGACATAAGCTAAATGATTGGGATTAACTTTGGTAACAGGGTTATTAGCATCAAATGTTTCAAGTGTTGCTTTAAAGATAACCTCATCCAAAGCAATAGCGTTAACACCCTTATTTTCCAGCTGTTTCATTGTGCTTTCCTGGCCTAAAATGACCTTAGCTTTTGTATACTGAAGAATGTGTTCAATTCTTTCGGATGGATAGGACGGATCCATAGGAACATAAGCTGCTCCGGTTTTTAATACAGCCAGCATAGCCATCAGCATATTTTCGGAGCGTTCCAGACACAAAGGAACCAAATCATCCGGCTGTAGATGGTAAGTACTGATTAAATAATTCGCCAAACGGTTTGATCTTTCATTCAGTTCCTGATAAGACCATTCAATATCCTGATATACTAAAGCTGTGGCATCAGGCGTTTTTGTCACCTGATCTTCAAACAATTGCTGTATTGTTTTATCAGTGGCATATTCAGACCCTGTTTCGTTCCATCCTTCCGTCATCTTGCTATAATCTGAATCTTCCAGAAGACGGAATTTATTGATTTTTATGTTTTTATCACGACTCTCTCCTATTGCAGCCACCTGATCTAGAAGCAGAATATAAGTGCTCTGCATTCTCAGAATCGTTTCTTTTTTGAAAAGAGAGGTCGCATAGTTGAATATTCCCCTGATCGTTTCTTCCCCATCATCAATCATAGTGGTCAGATCAAACTTCGCTGCCTGATAATTGATTTCATGATGCAGAGGAGTAAATAGACCTTCATTGTTGATATTCACTCCAAAGTTCTGAACGCCGAACATTACCTGGAAAACCGGGTGTTTTGAAGCATCTTGTTCTATATCCAACTCATCCACCAGTTTTTCAAAGGGAAGTTCCTGATAAGATTGGGCTTCTGTTACTGATTTTGAAATCTGAAGAATAAAGTCTTTAAAATCCTGTTCTGCACAGATCCTCTCCCTCAGCGCCAATGTATTCACAAAGAAACCGATCATATCTTCAAGACCTTCATGGTGGCGGTTGGCAATAGGGCTTCCTACAACAATATCATCCTGGCCTGAATAAGCAGAAAGCATCATATAATATCCTCCCAACATCAGGCTGTACAGACTCACTCCCCATTCTCTGGAAAGCTTTCTCAATCCTGAACCCATTTCCGGGGGAAGACTGAAATGGACTGTAGCACCGTCGTAAGAGATATTTGCAGGTCTTTTGAAATCTAAAGGCAGACTAAGAGCTTCAAAATCTTCAAGATTACTTTTCCAGTAGGTAATCTGCTTCTCCAATGTTTCGCCTGTAAGATGTTTTCTCTGCCATAAAGCAAGGTCCTTATATTGAATTTTTAATTCCGGAAGCTGAGGATTTTCTCCTTTAACAAGAGCGCTGTATATGGTTTGTATTTCTTTTAAAAACAGATCTGCAGACCATCCGTCAAATGCAATATGATGAATCACAACAGACAGACAATGATCTTCTTTCCATCTGAAAACAGTAATCTCTACCGGAAGTTCTTCTTCCAGGCGGAATACTTTATGGGCACATTGATCTATGCTTTTCCCAAGTTCCTCTTTGGTTTCAACTTCTGCATACCTGAGTTCAGGGATAAGATCTGTAACAACCTGATAGCCGGTTCCATTTTCTGCAGTTCGGATCACGGAACGAAGCACTTCATGGCGCATTACCACTGTCTCTAATGATCTCTGAAGAACATCCAGCTGTATTTCTCTTCCCAATCTGAAGACCATCGGAACATTGTAAGCACTGCTTCCGCCTTCAAAATTTTCAATAAACCATAGCCTTTCCTGAGCAAAAGACAATCGCTGCTCTTCCGGAGAGGATACTTTTATTGGACTCATAGTTTCCTGAACACCTGTATCAATCTTACTACCAGAGACATGAGAAAGGGAAGCTACCGTTTTATGGGTAAATACAGCCGCTACTCCTATTGATATGCCCAGAGTTTTTTTGATGCTGCTGATCAATCTGATGGCCATGATACTGTTTCCTCCCAGACGGAAGAAATCATCATAAATTCCAATGACTGAAGCATCCAGGCCAAGAACATCCGCATACACCTGACATAATTTTTCCTGCAGCTCGTTTTCAGGGGCTGTAAATTCATTGCTTATCGTAAATTCTGGTTCAGGGAGCTGCTTTCTGTCTAATTTTCCATTAATAGTCAATGGAAGTTGCTCAAGATGTACATAAACACTCGGAATCATATATTCCGGTAAGGTTTCTGCCAGGAATTCTGAAATTTCATGAGATTCTATAGCAGAATCAGATACATAATATCCGACAAGATATTTCAGTCCTGTTTTATTGGTTTTAGCAAGAACTGCTGACTGGCGAATTGCCGGATTTTGTTGCAGCTTATTTTCAATTTCTCCAAGCTCAATTCTATAACCACGGATCTTTACCTGAAAGTCATTACGCCCGATATATTCAAGCTCTCCGACAGCATGGTATTTTACTAAATCTCCTGTTTTATAAAGCTTTTCATTCTTACTTTTCTCTTTTTGGTCTTCTGTTTGAAAAGGATTTGAGATAAAACGCTCAGCTGTCAGCTCTGGTCTGTTCAAATAGCCGCGTGCAATCCCATCTCCCCCAAGATAAAGTTCTCCCACAGCTCCTATGGGAACCGGACGAAGAAGTGCATCCAGCACATACACAGAGGTGTTTCCTACAGCATGCCCGATCAAATGGACATCACCATGCTCTACTTTTTTGTAGGTTGCATAAATTGTGGCTTCTGTAGGCCCATACAAATTATAAAGACTTGTATATTCTGACCAGTATTTTCCGGTTTCATAGTCACACGGTTCACCAGCATACAGTAATCCTTTCAAGTCCGGATATTCAATACGAGGAAGAACAGATAACATTACCGGAGGCAGATATGCGTAGGCTATTTGATGGTCGAGTAAATATCTGCTTATCGAATCTGCATCTTTTTTAATGGTTTCATCTAAGATATGCAGTTCATTTCCGTACAACAGGGCATTAAAAAATTCTGATACCGATACGTCAAATACATAAGAAGTATACGCTGTTATCTTCTCGGTTTCACTGAAACCATAAGCATCTCTTATCTGAGTCACTACATTTACCACACTTCTGTGCTCAATCATTACCCCTTTAGGCATTCCCGTCGTTCCACTGGTATAGATCACATAAGCCAGCTTATCTGATTTATTTTCAGTCAAAGGGTTCTCGGCATTGCTCTTTTCAATAAAATCCCTGAAAGAAACCTCATCCAATGAGATAATGTTCTTGGTAAGGTCTATATTCTGTATTTTTTCAGATATTTTTTCCTGAGTAAGGATGATTTCGGCATTGGTATCATCCAAAATATGTCTTATTCTGTCTGCCGGATAAGAAGGATCCATAGGAACGTAAGCTGCTCCGGTTTTTAAAACAGCAAGAATGGCAATAATCATATCTTCAGACCGTTCCAAAAATAAAGGAACCATATCTTCAGCCTGAAGATTGTAGGTATCCATAAGATAATGGGCAAGGCGGTTTGCCCGCTCATTCAACTCGTGATAAGATAATCGGACATTCTGATATACCAATGCTGTACGATCCGGATTTTTTTGTACCTGATCTTCAAATAAGCCGTGAATCGTCTGTATTTCAAGGTTGTTTATTCCTGATATATTCTGATCTTCTATGATTTTTTTATGATCCTCTTTTGTCATAAAAGAAAGACCACTTATCTTACAGCTTTCTTCTTTTATATTTCTGAGCTCTACAAGCTGTTCAAGAAGCAGTATATAAGTATTCTTCATACGCAGAACCGTATCTCTGTTGAAAAGTGATACTGCATAATTGAATATTCCCCGTACTTCTTCTCCATGATCATCAATCATCATGGTCAAATCAAACTTTGCAGTTTGATAATTGATATTGCCGTCAAAAGGAAGAAGAACCGCTTCATCCTCATGGGCAGAATAAATTCCTTCTTCAAAGCTCTGAAGTCCGAACATCACCTGGAAAATCGGATGGCGGGACATATCCTGATCTATTTTCAGCTCTTCTACCAGCTTCTCAAAAGGAAGATCCTGGTGAGACTGTGCCTCCATTACGGATTGGGAAACCTGTAAAATAAAATCTTTGAGCTCCTGATCAGGATCAATTTTTTCTCTTAATGCCAATGTATTAACAAAAAGACCGATAATATTTTCAAGGCCTGCATGATGACGGTTGGCAACAGGACTTCCGACAACAATGTCATCCTGCCCTGAATAAGCGGACAACATCAGTGAATAGCCACTCAGCATCACGCTGTATAAACTTACTCCCAGTTCTTTTGAAAGCTCTCTCAGATCTGTCACAAGATCGGTTGGGAAGCTAAAATATTCCGTCGCTCCTTGGTAAGACGTTTGTGCCGGTCTTTTAAAATCCAGTGGAAGATCAAGGGTCTGAAATTCATTAAGCTTATCTTTCCAGTAAAGAATTTGCTGATCAAGTGTATCTCCTTTAAGATAGTTTCTCTGCCATAAGGCAAAGTCTTTATACTGAATATTTAAAACCGGAAGTTCTTGTGTTTTTCCTGTTGCAAGGCTGTGATAAATCCTGTTAATTTCTTTGATAAAAATATCCGTAGACCACCCATCAAAAGCGATGTGGTGAACTACAACAGATAAGTATTTCTGATCTTTCAGCCTGAAAAGGGCCACATTCAATGGAAGTTCCTCCTCTAAACTAAAAATTTTATGATTGACAGTATTGATCTCCTCATCAAGTTCTTCCCTCGTTTGAACCTCTTTTACAGAAAGCTGAATATTCTGGTCTGTAACTACCTGATATCCTATTCCCTCTTCTGTTGAACAGATCATACTGCGCAAAACCTCATGACGCTGAATCAACACTTCAAAAGACTGCTGAAGAAGTTCTGTCTGAACATGGGTTCCCAGCTTAAATACCATTGGAATATTGTAGACATTACTCCCTTCTTCAAATTTTTCAATAAACCAAAGTCTTTCCTGGGCAAAGGATAACCGTTGATCTTCCACTGATGTTACTCTAAAAGGGGTAATTTTTTCCTGTTTATCAATATTATTTTCTCCGCTTAAAATTTCAGCTAAAGAAACAATGGTTTTATGGCTGAACACCATAGCTACATTGGCCTGCAGCTTCAACTCGTACTGTATTTTGCTGATCAGCTTTATTGCCATGATACTGTTTCCTCCCAAACGGAAGAAATCATCATAAATACTGATCGTTTCGCTATTCAACCCAAGTATTTCCCCATAGATCTGACATAGTCTTTCCTGCAGTTCATTCTGGGGAGCAGTATATTGTCTGTTTCCTGTAAATTCAGGCTCTGGAAGCTGTTTCCTGTCTAGTTTTCCGTTAACAGTGAGCGGTAGTTCCGTGAGTTGTACAAAAGCTCCGGGAATCATATACTCCGGAAGGGATCCCGAAAGGAAGACTGTCAGCTCTTCAGTATTTAATTCTTCATCAGAAACATAGTATCCGGCCAGATACTTCATCCCGGTTTTGTTTTCTTTTACCAGAACTACAGATTGTTTTACTCCCGGAAACCGGGAAAGTTTATTTTCTATTTCTTCCAGCTCGATCCTGTATCCTCGGATTTTTACCTGAAAGTCATTACGTCCGATATATTCGATATTCCCATCAGGAAGCCAACGTACAAGGTCTCCGGTTTTGTACAGTCTTTCTTTGTCGCCCCGAAAAGGATTATCTATGAAACGTTCAGCTGTCAAATCCGGACGATTCAGGTAGCCTCTTGCAATTCCCGCTCCGCCAAGGTAAAGCTCACCAACCGCTCCTATGGGAACAGGCTGAAAATCATTCTCCAGAATATAAGCCGTGGTATTACCTACTGGACGTCCGATAAGATGTACATCCCCATGCTGTATTTGTTTGTAAACTGCATAAATAGTAGCTTCTGTAGGTCCATACAGATTATACAGTTTTGTATACTCTGACCAGTATTTCCCTGTTTCATAGTCACAAGGTTCACCGGCATAAAGTAATCCTTTTAAAGATGGATATTCTATACGTGGCAATACGGATAACATGACTGGCGGAAGGTAGGCATAAGCTATTTGATTATCAATCAAATAACGACTTATCAAATCTGCATCTTTTTTGATGTTTTCTCCCAATATGTGCAGTTCATTTCCATACAATAAGGCATTGAAGAATTCTGATACGGACACATCAAAAACATAGGAAGTGTATGCTGTAATTTTTTCTCCTTTACTATTACCATAGGCATCTTGCACCTGATCTACCAGATTCGCTGCGTTTCTGTGCTCTACCATTACGCCTTTTGGCAGACCTGTAGTTCCGCTGGTATAGATTACGTAAGCCAGATTATCAGGCCTAACCTGTATAGAAAGATTATCAGGATTCATCCCCTCCAATTTATTTTGAAAAGCATAATCATCCAGTGCTATTATATCTGAAATAGCAGCCTGTGCCTTATCTATGATTGAATTCTGTGTCAGTACTATTTTTGCCTGGGTATCCTGAAGAATATGCTCAATCCTGTCTGAAGGATATGACGGATCCATGGGTACATACGCCGCTCCTGACTTTAATACAGCAAGAATGGCAATCAGCATATTTTCAGAACGTTCCAAACATAAGGGAATCAAATCATCAGGCTGAAGATCATACATTTTAACAAGATAATTCGCAAGGCGGTTTGACCGTTCATTGAGCTCACGGTAAGAAAGTGTAGTGGTATGATATACCAAAGCCGTCTGGTCCGGTGTTCTTTCTACCTGCTCTTCAAATAACTGATGAATGGTTTTATCCGAGGGATTATCTGAACCTGTATTATTCCAATCATGAATAATCGTTTGAAAGGTTTCTGAATCTAAAAGCTTATAATTACTTATAGAATTCCCGGGATTTCCTTCCAGCAGATCTTCAAGGATTTCAACAAATAATCGCTGATACATTTCCGTAAAATTGAATACCAGTTCAGTGCTAAGATCCTGATTGGCATACCGAACCTTATAATTAAGCTGTCCGTTTCGTACTTCCTGCTCAAATGATAATTTACCTACCAGATCGACATTCAGATCACTGTTGATAATCACATCACTCGCCCCTTCATAATGAATCACCACATCTTTCAGACTGGTTTGTACAAATCCATATTCTAAAATATCTGATGTAGGGGCATAGCTGATCAGTTCTTCAACGGGAAAATATCGTGCTTTGCTTATTTTTAACTGATTGGTATATTCTATATTCTGATCAATCAGATCCTGAAGTGAAGTATCTTTACTGAACCGGTATCCTTTTAAAACCGTATTAATATGAGCTCCAAAGATAAAATCCTGGCCTTCTGTAATTCCGACAGGATAATTAATCACAAGATTATCTACTCCTGAAATTTTGTGCAGTAAGACAGCTAATACCAATTGCCCATAGGTATAAGGCGTAAGTTTGTATTTTGATGTTAATTGTCTTACTTTAGAAAATATAGATTCGGAAATGCTAAAACGAAGCTCGCTTACCGGATTTTTAGGAAGTGGCTTATTTCTTTTGGATGCTGATTCTAAAGGTTTGGTCTTTAAAAATTTAAAACCAATATTCTCCACCTCATTCAGATTGGCTTTCCAGAAATCTGACATTTCTGATTTTCCTTTTAGTAAAGTATCTTCAAGCTGGATTCTTAAATTGTCATATAATTTTGCCTGTTCATTAATGTTGATCGGGTTTTCATAGGCGGGGTCGTTGTAATATGTACTCAGCTCTGTATAGATACTATTCGCACTCAGCCCATCCACCAGAATATGGGAAAAGATATGGATAATCCTATACCCTCCGTTATCTAACTGAATTGCATAAAATCTGGCTAGTTGCTCTTTTTCGAGATCAAAAGGTTGTAGTGCAAAATCAAGTATTTCTTCAATGCTAAGCTCCTGAGGAATAAATGTTAATATCTGATCATTTTCCGAAAGTAAGGGTCTGCGTTTCCAGAACAGATCTCCGGATTGGGAGATCACATTGCTGTTTACCAGCAATTGATTATTAACAAATCTTATCAGGCTTATATTCAGTCTTTGGATGTCTATAGAGCCAGACATAGACTGGTCAAATATAATATTATAATCGCTTCGGGAAGGATTAAGCATCCATTCATTAAAAAAAATCGACTGGTATGGGGTTAGCTTCATAAGGAATGCTTCCATAGGATAAAAGGATATTAGGTAGTTAGATTGAGGTGCTTTTTCACCATTTTAATTATTCTTAATACTCTCATTTAAATATTTCCGGACATCAGCGGTTATACTTTAGGTAGTAAAATCTAAAGAAGTATTGAGTTGATGAGAGTAGAATAGTTGTAACAGGTTTACTGAGATTCTCTCTCATTTTAGTAAAAGAACATTAGACTTTGCTTAGTTTAAATGTATATTCATCATTATTTTTAATCAGAACATATTGTATTGAATTCAGTAATATGGCCAGACTGAGAAAGATTATTTTTATAATGGTATTAGTTTCAGTATTACCTGATAGCCGCCAACAATGTTGGCAGCTATCAAATAATCATTTATTTCAAATTTTACTTATTCTTTGATACAACGAACTGAGCTTCCCTGTGCTGTTCCGGAGCTTGAAACGCCATGTTCTCCAAATTCTGAAATCTGGAAAATATCGCCTGACTGGCCAGACGCTCCACTCCCCCAATAGAAGCCACTGCTGCCTGAATAAGATGATGATATCGTTCCAAACGAAGCATCGCGTTTTCCTGCGGCAGGAAAAGCTAGTTTACTGGAAGCTGCAGCATTAATTCCACCACCTAACCCTAGAGGTTTAACTGCTGCAATATAGTTAGTTAGCTGAGCTGCTGAGGGAACTTTAAACCCTCTAGGACATGGATTATTCGGAGTAGATCCATTCTGCCATAATGTTCCATCCGCTGTGACTCTCCAACCTCCGCCTGTTCCAATAAATCTGGAATCAGTAGGGTTATCAGTTGCTGCTGGATTAACAATTGGATTAACAGGTGTTCCTGCATTACTTGCAGTCCAGATCATTAACTCATGTCCGTCTGGTTTTCTTCCCCATTGGAACATTGATCCATATGCTCTAAAATCTTTAGGACCGGTTGCCTGCTGAGCAATACTGAAGTTTGAGCCGTTAGTATTGGCATAATCTGCTCCCAGATTGTTATTTAACCATGTGTATCCATCTTCAGCCTGAACAGGAAGATAAAGGAAATTATGCGTATTATTGGATCCTCCTGCGTCAGGAATACCAAACATTTTATCAGGAATACCTGGTAGAATACGAACGTCATAGTTTTTTGAAGCTCCGGTATTATTGGACGGGAACTGGAATCTTGCCATTAACACCCCAAGATAATCATTTCCTATTCCGGCATTGATATCCAGTTTTTTAGCATTCAAAGTTCCCCCTATAGCTGTAAGCCTTGCTTTGATTGATTTAGTATTAGAATTATAAGTCTGCGCTGCCCATGAAAGTGTAAGCTGTCTGGAAATTCCATCTTCCGTAAGATTGGCAGGAACCGTTGTTGTTGAGCTCCATGCACTAAGAGAACCGGTTCCGGTAGTGGTAACAGGAATAAAGATTTCCAGCCCTGCCGTAGGAATAAAACCTTGATAATCTGCCAGCTTATCCAGAACACCATCTGCGGCTACCGGTCTGGTAGTTGTTGCAGGCCCCGTAGGCTCGGTATACGGAGCATAATCATTATCATACACTGATCCTATAAAATATATTCCTTCATTGATGGTAATTGTAGGAGGAATTACCGGAGTTCCATTATTTACCGGAAGAGAAATTGCAGAACAGGTACTTCCATTTACAGTAATATTAAATACTGCAGGACTTGTACTAACCGGAGTTCCTATTACATTAAACTGTAAAGTACCATTCCCCACCTGAAAATTACCGGGAACCAATGTGGCAGTCAATCCATTTGCCTGATAAACTTGCGTTGTGTAGGCACTTCCGTCACCTCCTGTATAAGGAATTGTTAACGTCCCGGAATAAGGCTGATTTTGAGTTGCGGAAGCAGGGTTAAATGCCGCAGATGAGCATAATAATGCAAAAGAAGTAGTTTCTTTCCAAAAACATTGTGACCAGGCGCCTCCCTGAAAGGCCTTTACACACTGTTCTGATACATCATAGATAAGCATTCCGTTTACCGGATTATTAATAGCCCCCGTATTGGGAACTCTGTTTAATAATAAACTCTTATTCGTAGATCCCAGTTCGAGATCTGCACTTAAATGAGGATTGGGTTGATTAATCCCAACCTGAGCAAATGAAAAAGTGGTAATGCTAAGGCAGGTAGTTAATAATAACTTTTTTTTCATGTTAAATTTTTGTTTGTGTTTAATAAAATCTGTCTATATAATATTCTTCGTTGAAATTGCAATAAAACGGAGAAACCCTGTATATAAGTTACTTAAGAAATATGTTGCAATAATTTGAAACTGGTCTCCAGAAAGTATCTACTATATTATTTTGAAGTAACAGAGCAAGAGTTACCCGCAACAGTTACATTAAATGTAATATTGCCGGCCCTGTCCGGAATTCCTGTAATATTGTATTGTAAACTTCCGTTTCCCATAGCAAATCTTCCAGCGGGTAAAGCAGCGCTCAGTCCATTGGCCTGAACAGATTGAGCCTCATAAGTTCCTCCGTTTCCACCTGTATAGGGAATCGTCAGCCTGCCATTAAAAGCCTGGCCGGCAATCGGACTTGGAGAAATAGTAGCTGAAGCACAAGATAAAGAAACTGGACTATTGAGGGCTTTTTTTCCAATTAACCCTTTACCAAGGCATTTGGACCATTTGCCAGCCTGATATGCTTTTACACATTCTTCAGAAAGATCATAGATCATCATTCCATTAACCGGGTTTGCGACAGCACTGGTGTTGGGAACTCTGTTTAAAAGTAATGTTTTGTTGTTTGATCCCAGTTCAAGATCAGCGCTGGCATAGGGATTGTCTTTTTTGATACCCACTTGCGCAAAAGAAAGCACACTGAAACCGCAGGTAACCAGCAGAAATACGTTTTTTCTCATTTTGTTTTTAGTGTTAAAATAATTTTTTTTCTGCAGGTAAAGATATATGTAAATTTTGGATTCTCAAAAGAAAAATGCACAAAAAAAACAACATTAATCACCTATTGATGATTTTGTTAGGTTAAAAAAATACTGTAAATCAAGCACATATAATTATAAATTTTAACCTTATGAAATTTCTACATATGTAATCAAAGGTACCACATTATTTATGTTTATGTCCTTCGAGGCGATACAACTGCAATAATTTTTATCAATAAAAATATCTTTTATAAAGAATTTTTCTCCATTGACAACGCCTTCTTTATTTGAGACTTCAAAAGAATCTAAAGGAATCATCATTCCATCACCATGCGCTTTTATAACAGCTTCTTTTGCTGTCCAATAGGTAAAAAAACTGCTGATCCTGTCTTCAGCCCCATTAATTTTTTCAAACTCTTCAGTAGTCATCTGAAATTCAAAATCAAGGTAGTTTATAGAAGTATCGAAAAACTCAACATCAATTCCCACAGGAAATTCAGCAATGACACAGGCAACCAAATCTTTGGAATGAGAAATATTAAAGTGAACAGGGTTCCCTTTTAAATAAGGTTTATTGTTGGGGCTGACCCTGATTTCTGCATCAGAAATATCATAATGGGTTCTCAAACCCTCCCGCAGCAAAATCTTCCCCAGCAAAGAAAGCTGAGCGTCCTGCCATCTTCTGTATCTCAAAATATCTCTTTTAGTATCATCAGAAAAAACGGGCAGATAGCGGTCAAGGACGGATTTGTGCTTTTCTTCATTGATAAATGTATATAGAATAATCATTTTTTCTACTTCTTCCTTACTTTTGATGTTAGATACTCATTACTTTCACCGTTAAAAATAAGCATTTTTCATCTCTTTTTAAAGCAAACAATCTTCTTACAAAGTTGCAGAATCTGAGACCGAAACATAGTGGATCTCTGCTGTACTCCACCCTATCTTTTGAAAAAAAGACTGGAATCATAAAGCGCTTTAGAAAATCTTTTATAATTTTAGGGATAAAATCACTTTAAATCATTTAAAAAATGAAAGTACAAACATTAGCATTATTGGCAGGATTTGCGTTTTTAACAGCTTCATGCGGAACAACAAAAATGTATTCTGTAAATGCCAAAAGCGGAACACAAACAGGAGGAACGGCAAAGTTTACCCAGCAGGGAAATGATGTGATCATGAAACTGAATGTAACCAACCTTACCCCTGGAATTCATGCAGTACATATTCATGAAAAAGGAGACTGCTCTGCCGCAGACGGAACCTCTACCGGTGGTCACTGGAATCCTTCCAAAAATGATCATGGTAAATGGGGTGCTGAACATTTCCATATGGGAGACATAGGAAACCTTGTTGCTGATGAGAGCGGAACTGCAACACTGACTTTCAAGACAGACAAATGGTGTCTGGGCTGTACAGATGAGTCTAAAAACATCATCGGCAAAGGCCTTATTGTACATGCTGCCGCAGATGATTTCCATACTCAGCCTACCGGAAATGCCGGAGGAAGAGTGGGATGTGTAGAAATTAAGTAATCTTTTTACTCCATAAAAAAACCGCTAATTTTCATTAGCGGTTTTTTTATGTTTAGGATTTGGCTCCCATGTCTGATACAATGTTCATTGCTTCCTGCAGGTAAAGATCTTTTTTCAGATTTTTGATCCACATTTCAGATTTCTTTTTGAAAGCTTCGTCTTTTTTCTCTCTTTCGACTTCACTTGGATACATGATAAACTGAAGTCCGTTCTCAAATTTAGTCAGAGCTTTGAACTTTTCAATCTGAGATTTTCTGTTCTTCATCAGTTCATTGAACTTAGTGATATTCAAAGTGATATTTTCTTCTTTGTCCAATTGTTCTCTCCATTGAGCTGACTCTAGTAACAACTGATAATTGCTGTTTTTAGCCATTCTGTCTGCACTTGCTTTTTCCAGCGCCTGAATGTTGAAATAGTTCAGCTTCTGGAATTTCGTAGGCGGAATTTTATCCCATGCCAATGCATAGTCATCATATCGCTCTCCTACTTCAGCATAGGTAAAGAAGTCTTTCATCTGGATATCAGAAACGATACCTTTTCTCTGCGTAGATTCTCCGGTAATTCTGTAGAACTTCTGGATCGTCAGTTTTAAAGATCCGAAATCATCTTCTGTATTCAGGAATCTGTTCAGGTCTACAAAGGTCTGAACGGTTCCTTTTCCGAAAGACTGCGGAGAACCGATAATCATTGCTCTTCCATAATCCTGCATTACTCCAGCAAGGATCTCTGAAGCTGAAGCTGAAAGTTCGTTTTGCATAATCACCAATGGGCCTGTCCAAATCGGAGTTTCATTTTTATTCTTAAGGGTTTGTATTTTCCCGTTTCCGTCTTTCACCTGAACGTAAGGTCCAGCTTCCATGAAAAGCCCCATAATATCTCCTACTTCAGTTAATGATCCTCCTCCATTATTTCTAAGGTCAAGAATGATTCCTTGAATATTCTGTTCTTTCAGTTTAATGATCTCATTCTTAATATCATCAGAAGCATTTCTTCCTTTAGCATTTTCAAAATCAGCATTAAAGCTTGGAAGGTTGATGAAACCGTATTTTTTACCATTTGCAGTGTTCACTACGATACTTCTTGCGAATGTATCTTCAATAGCTACTTCTTCACGGATCATTGTTACATCCTTGATGGTACCGTCTTTTTTCTGAACCGTCAGTGTTACCGGAGTTCCTTTCTCTCCTCTGATCAGCCTTACCGCTTCATCAGAAAGCATTCCTACTACATTTACAGCATCATCCTTCGGTTTAGATTTTACTTTCAGGATTTTATCACCCTCAGAAAGCTGCTTAGACTTCCATGCCGGTGCACCAATGGTAAGAGCTCCCAAGTAAAGGTTTCCTTTTTTCTCCTGGATCAATGCTCCGATACCGATTACTTTTCCTGTAAACTGCGTATCAAAGTCTTCCTTATCTTTTGGAGAATAATAGTTGGTATGCGGGTCAAATACTTCTGTATAGGCATTCATATACACCGTAAACCAATCCATTTTTTTTCTCTTTTTGAATCGGGTAAAGGTATCTTTTACAAGATCTTTTACTTCATCAGTGGCTTTTTTGATCTTTTCATCCTGAGTAAGAGGCTTAAACTTGATGGTATCTTTCAGCTTATACTTCTGAACAGAGTCTTTCTTTTCTTTCTGAGCTTCTTCTTTGCTGTTCATCGATTCTACTTCCTGTAGGATATTGTACTTGATGAATTTTTTCCACTCATTATACTGTTCCTGCTTGTTGGCAGGTATCTTTTTGAGTTTTGGCTCAAGAGTAAGCGTTTCATCTTCCTGAAGATTGATAGGCTTACTGAAAATATCCTGTGTTATTTTATCGATCTCATCCACTCTCTGGTATAGTCTGTCAATCGTAAGCTTGTAAAACGTAAGATCTCCCTGATTGATATAATCATCAAGCTTTGTCTCATGCTTGTTGAATTCATCCATATCAGATTGCAGGAAATATCTTTTCGCGGGATCTACCAACTCGAAATAATGCTTATAAACGTCCTTCGAATAGGCATCATTGATAGACTTGGGGCTATAATGCAGATAAGAAAGTGTGTTTTTTACGCTCACCATAATCGTCTGCATCTTTTCATCGTCATTCTTTGGCGAGTTGAAACAAAACATTAGACTGGTTAATGGAATAAGGAGTAAAAATTTATTCAGTTTGAAATTTTTCCACATAAACTGTCTTTATTTATTAATTTTTTAAAAATAAGTATAATAATTAGTAGCAGTAAGTTTGGTACTGTTACAAATGATCAAATTTAATACCTTATTTGCAATTATCAGATAGTTTTGAACATTTTTATTAAATAGATCTGCAAATAATAATAACAGTGTTAGCCATTTCCTATTATCAGGCTGTTTGCTTCCAAAATGAAATATTTATCGTTTCATTTTCAGAGAATAGCCGCAACATTTATTTCTTATTGAAAACTAAAAACAGATACCACAAAAATCAGTTTTCACCCATAAAGGCATAAAATGTGCTGATATTTAATCAAATAACTTTAAAATGTAAAGTCATGAGAAGTTTATTATGGTTAATTGCAGTTATCTGCATCGTTGTTTGGCTTTTAGGAATATTAGGAATAGTACCGGGCATCAGCACGGGGTATTTGATTCACATTCTGCTGGTCATTGCCATTGTTGTTATTCTTTATAACATCATTACAGGCAGAAAACCTCTTGATTAGTTTATTATTTTGTACAACCACTTCAATGAACAACAATCAGGCTTAGCAGGTGCTTTTCAACGGGACAGTATAAGATTCTGTCTCAAAAAGCACCTGTGAAGTACTGAGGTTATTTCGTGAAACTGAAATTGATATTTTGAGAATCTGAAATTAGATCTGTGTATCAATTTTACATCATTCTTAATCTACTTTTTAAACTTTAAAATTTTCTTTTCCCTGCTCACAGCTTCATTTCATGATGAAAATCGAGCAATCTTCATTCTGAATCCGTAACAATTAATCATAAAACAGCTGTTTTATTACGTCTTATTTTTGCCTACATTTGATGGGTTGAAAATCTATTTGTTCAATTCTGAAATGAACAAATTCACTCTATTTGAATAAAAAATATTAAAGATAATTTATGGAAAGACCGCTTATTCTGGTTACTAATGATGATGGAATTACAGCTCCTGGTATCAGAAATCTTATCAGTTTTATGAATGAAATCGGAGAAGTAGTTGTTGTAGCACCCAACTCTCCTCAAAGTGGAAAAGGCCACGCTATTACCATTAATTCTACGCTAAGCTACGAAGAAGTTACCCTTGAGGGGCCGCAGACTGATTTTTCGTGCAGCGGAACTCCTGTAGACTGTGTAAAAATGGCTCTTGATAAGATTCTGAAAAGAAGACCTGATATTGTAGTTTCAGGAATCAATCACGGAGCAAACTCATCTATTAACGTGATCTATTCGGGAACGATGTCAGCTGCTGTAGAAGCGGGTGTAGAAGGAATTCCTGCCATCGGATTCTCATTACTGGATTTCAGCTGGGAAGCAGATTTTACCCAGGCTAAAGAATTTATTCAGAATATTGTAAGAAGAACCTTAGAAAACCCAATGCCAAAAGGTATTGTACTGAATGTGAATATTCCCAAACTTCCGGCTGAAGAAATAAAAGGGGTAAAAGTGTGTAAACAGGCTCACGCAAAGTGGGAGGAAAGCTTTGATGAAAGAGTAAACCCACACGGTAAAAAATATTACTGGCTGACCGGTTATTTTAACAATATGGATGATTCTGAAGATGCTGATGAGACCGCTTTGGCAAACGGATATATTTCCATTGTCCCGGTAAAGTTTGACCTTACAGCCTATGAATACATGAAAACACTGGAAGAAGTGATGACTTTTGAAAATGTAAAAGAAATGAAATAATCTCTTGATCATTTATTTATTGAATAACACAAGAAACTTCGCATCAACAATTATCAGAAGCTGAAGTTGTATAAATAATCAAAAACGGCATGGAATAATTTTTCATGCCGTTTTTTATATCATCAATGGTTAAAAACTATCATTTCAAAACCCTTCCATTTCAGATTATTCATTACCTTTATTCTGACAAATAATTACAAAATGCGTATAGAATATGACATAAAACTGGGGTTCAAGGATGTAATGTTCCGCCCTAAGCGTTCTACTTTAAAATCCAGATCTGAAGTTGACTTACAAAGAGAATTTACCTTTAAACATACAAAGAAAAAATGGACAGGTGTTCCGGTAATTGCTGCCAATATGGATACCGTAGGAACTTTTGAAATGGCTGTAGAGCTGGCAAAAGAAAAGATTATTACCGCTATTCACAAACATTACACTCCCGAGCAATGGGATCAGTTTCTGCAGAGTCAGCCGGAAAGTATTCATCAATATATTGCTTTAAGCACAGGGACAGGAAAAGCGGATGAAGAAAAAATAAGACTGATCCTCGAAAAGCACCCAAAAATTGAGTTTCTCTGCATTGATGTAGCCAATGGTTATTCTGAGCATTTCGTTGGATTTGTGAAGAAAGCAAGGGCTAATTTTCCGGATAAAATCATTATTGCAGGAAATGTCGTTACAGGAGAAATGGTAGAAGAGCTTCTTCTTGTAGGCGCAGACATCATCAAGGTGGGTATCGGCCCCGGGTCTGTTTGTACTACCAGAGTGAAGACAGGAGTAGGCTATCCTCAGCTTTCCGCTATTATTGAATGTGCTGACGCGGCCCACGGTTTAGGCGGACATATCATTGCTGATGGCGGATGTAAAGTTCCCGGCGATGTTGCAAAGGCTTTTGGAGGCGGTGCAGATTTCGTAATGCTGGGCGGGATGTTTGCCGGTCATGATGAAAGCGGCGGAGAAATAATAGAGGAAAATGGTAAAAAATACCGCCTTTTCTATGGAATGAGTTCTAAAACAGCAATGGATAAGCATTCCGGAGGAGTGGCAGAATATCGTGCCTCTGAAGGAAAAACAGTGAAAGCAGCATATAAAGGTCCTGTAGCAGATACCGTAAAAGATATTCTTGGAGGTGTACGGTCTACCTGTACTTATGTAGGCGCTTCAAAGCTTAAAGAGCTTTCCAAGAGAACCACTTTTATCCGGGTTCAGGAACAGGAAAATCAGGTTTTTAAAGACTAAAATAACAGCACAATAAAGGCTTTAGAATTATCTAAAGCCTTTATATTATTCTTTTGTTCTGATGTATTTCTTGTTAAAGTATTTTTGGAGCTGATCATTTACATAGGTTTCCCGTTCCTTTTCAGAAGCCATTTCATCGATATATAAGATTTTCGGAACCTCTTTTATCTTATCCACGACCACAGAGTCTTTTGATGCGTTTTTGATGAGATCTATTCTTTCATTCATTTCTCTTTCATATTCTTTCAAATCTGTCGTCAGAAGTTCCAAAACTATATTTCCGCCATTAAAATCAATATTAAAATAATCATATTTTTCCGGGAAAATTTTAAGTTCAGGAAGAAAAACAACGAAAAGAGAAACCCACCAGAATTTTTTAATTTTTTCAAATTTATAATATACAACCAGTGAAAAAGTAAGCAGGAAATAAAAAAGTATACTTTCAAACTGCCTTGCAATGGAGGTGAGAATATAGCTCGTAAATAATAAAGGAATGAGTGACACAGACCAAAATAAAACGGCTTTTTTCAATGTTATCTGCGAAGTGATCTTTTTGAGTTCTTCTTCAAAAACTTTCATAAGTAATGGAAGTACTGCAACAACTTTTAGCCCTACATAGGCTGTATCAGCACCCAAAAGAGCAATTCTTTTCAGCCATTTTATAATTCCTCTTTCCACCTCTCCCATTCTGTTGAAGTTTCCTGGTGCCAGAAAGCATATCAGCAAAAACACGGTACCCAGCAGAACCAAAAACAGGTTTTCTTTATTACGTCTCTGATAGTAAGATACAAGCAGGAGACCTTCAAGAATCAATGCCACAATTTCATTAGAACCCATCAGAATTATGGTAAATAAAGCCGAGAGATAAAACCATATTTTCCGCTTTGTATCTTCATATTTTTTGAAAAAAAAGAGGAAAATGCCGGATAAAATTACTGGAACGAAATAGATATTGGAACCTGTAATCCAAAAGTAATGCTCTGGTAGGCTGACAAGAAGCACTGTATAAAAGAAAAACAGAAGAAATCCTTTTTTGAGGGATTCTTTCAGAGAATAGTTGAAATATTCTCTAAAGTTTAATGCTGAAACTCCGATAAAAGAGAGCATTAAAAAGACCGGATATATTTTCGGGAGGATATTATTGTTGTCATAAAAGACAGGATTAAACATATTAATTGAATACCCGAAATACCTTCCGCCCCATGTTGTATAGGTATTTATAAAACTTTGCAGCAATCCTACTTTTCTTGTTGTGTAGGACCAGAAATAATCATCGGTCTGATATACATTAAAAAAACTGATGTATGCCAGACCGATGCCTATTAAAATCGACAAGAATAATACTATATCCTGTACTTTTTTCATTTTCTAAGTTAACATTCCACCGTCAACATTTAACGTCTGTCCGGTAATGTAAGCTGACATTTCGCTGCCTAAGAATACACACGCATTCGCGATATCTGCAGGCTGTCCTCCTCTTTTCATTGGAATTTCTTCTCTCCATCCCTGAACTGTTTTTTCATCCAGAACAGCTGTCATTTCCGTTTCAATGAATCCTGGGGCGATAGCATTACATCTGATATTTCTTGATCCTAATTCCAGGGCCACAGATTTTGTAAATCCTATTACACCTGCTTTAGAAGCAGCATAGTTCGCTTGTCCGGCATTTCCTTTCACACCTACTACAGAAGTCATATTAATGATAGATCCGGATTTGGCCTTCATCATTGGCTTAATTACCGCTTTGGTAAGGTTAAAAACCGAATCTAAGTTTACTTTGATTACTTTATCCCAATCTTCTTTGGACATTCTCAATAACAGATTATCTTTTGTAATCCCTGCATTGTTTATCAAAATATCAATCTGCCCGAACTCTGCCATCACTTCTTCCACCAACTTCTGAGCAGCATCATAATCTGATGCGTCAGACTGATATCCCTTAATTTGGGTTACAGAACTTAAAGCTGCTTCTAATTCTTTTGCTTTGTCTACAGAGCCAGCGTAGGTAAATGCTACTTTTGCTCCTTGCTGAGCAAACATTTCAGCGATACCCTTACCGATTCCTCTTGTAGCTCCGGTAATTAGTGCTACTTTTCCTTCTAATATTTTCATATCTATTGATAATTATTTTCTTTTAACTCATTCAGCTTGTGAAAGCTGACTCTTATAATTTCTACAATTCCTATCCGGAATTAAACGGTTTGCAAAGATATTATAAATTGTTATTCAACCCATTTAAATTGTTAAAATACTGGATTATTTTGATAATTATCTGACTTTTTATTAAAGCTGAACAGGATTATTTTTAAATCTTGTGAAATAAATAAAGTCTGTTTTTTTGCTTCTATCCAGCTTCAGTACTTCTTTCTGCCAGAAATATTTATCGTAAATAATTTCTTTCAAAGGTTCATTCTGAAAGTTTGAAACTCCGAATTTTCCTTCTTTTTTTACTACAATTTCGTTTTCAGCATTCCCGAATGTGACGATATCTTCGTAAATAAAGGGAACAATTTCTGTTCCTTTTCCATCCAGAATGCCATATAAATTGTCTGTATTTTTACATACCAAAGGTTTTGAATACTGATTAAGCGGATTAAAATACTCAACGTCTTCATTTCTGATCTGACTGATGTTCTTCAACTCTATCGTTGAGCCATCCTTCACAGAAAATCTATAGTAACGATCCTGCTTTCCAATAATAAGATTATCGGGATAAAACCCTAAAATCTGTACTCCTTCTCCAACAATGTTTTTAAGATCCTTATCTATAAATTTTTCTTCATTTCCTTTTTTAAGATAGATAAAATCTTTCCCGGAAATAGTAAAAGCTTTGATAAAATCGTATTCCTGAGGAAGAATGGTATTTCCTTCCAGATCAACAATTCCGGATTTTTTCACTTTATCATTATAGACACTGAAATAATGATTCAACAGTGGATTTACATATTTAAAATTCTGGGAGTACAGCTTTTTGTCTTTTTTACTGAAGACTGTTGCTTTTCCGTTTTTTATCAGATAGATATATTCTTTCCTGCCAAAGTATTCCGGCGTGATATCATTAAAGATTTCCTCTGCAATTGTATTTTCTTCTGCATCTATCAAGCCATATTTTCCGGTACTTTTATTTTTAGTAATCAGATAAGGATACGCATTGATATCTACTACCGTTTTAGAAAATTTATGCAGGGTCTGCCCGTTATTTCCAATGATTTCACTCTCATTTTCTTCATTCATGATCAGTGCTTTGCCATCTTCAAAGCTGTAATCTTCTTTAAATTCACGCGTGCTGAGCTGCTTTCCGTTAAGATCATACAAAAACCATTTTTTATCTTTTAAAACAAAGAATCTGTTCTTTCCGGAAAAACGGATCTTTTCAGCATAAGGAATAATTTCTTTCCCATTATAGTCATAGACGGCTTCTTTATCCTGTTTTGAAGAAATAATGCAGTCTTTACTCCACCAGGGCGTATTGAATTCCTGATCATCCAAAGGAATGAATTCCTTCCCTTTTTCGTCAATAATAGCCGATTTTCTATGAGTCCCGTCTTCAGAATAAAGAATAAATCTGTTTTTAAAAATGTGTAAAATTCCTCCTCTGTAAGGAGATTCAAAAGTAATGGTTCCTAAAGAGTCTACAATTCCCTGTTTTTTAGACCCGGAATCGTAAACTGTTCCATATCCCTCCGAATAGGAATTCACCTCCTTTCCTGTCTTTTTTGACAGGACCACTTTCATATATTGGTTGGTCTGTGCCGTACAGACTACAGAACATAATACAAAGACTAATTTTTTCAAGAAAAATTAAATAGAATTGTTGACAATAAGAACGATCTCTCCTTTTAGTGTTTTACTTTTGGAAAATTCAATTAATTCATTGATTGTTCCTCGTTTGGTTTCCTCAAATTTCTTAGAGATCTCACGGCTTAGGCTTACTTGGGTTTCTTCTCCAAAGAATTCTTTAATCTGCTCCAGAGTCGTATTGATTTTATGGGGACTTTCGTAAAGAACGATGGTCTTTTTTTCTTCAGCAAGCTGCTTGAGTTTGGTTTGTCTTCCTTTTTTCTGTGGCAGAAAACCAGCAAATAAAAATTCATTATTGGGAAGCCCTGAAACGACAAGTGCGGGAATGAGAGCTGTTGCTCCTGGAAGACAGATCATATCAATAGCATTGTCTGCTCCTGCTTTTGCAAGCAAATATCCCGGATCCGAAATACCGGGTGTTCCCGCATCGGTAATAATAGCGATATTCTGACCGTTTTTAAGGTCTGCAATTACTTTCTCCGTTGCCTGGTGTTCATTGTGTAAATGATAAGATTTTAAAGGCTTTGAGATCTCAAAATGTTTTAAAAGTATTCCGGAAGTTCTGGTGTCTTCGCATAAAATATAATCAACTTCTTTAAGGACATTTACCGCCCTGAAAGTCATGTCTTCCAGATTCCCAACCGGTGTGGGAACAAAATATAAGATTCCGCTCAAAATTATAAGAATTTATTTTCCACCAATATCCAAAGTCTCTGCGCATATTCATCCACTTTATTCCATTTTCTTTCGTAATACAGATCACTCAAATATTCTTTGGCTTCTTCCAGTGTTTTGAACTGGTTCAGCTGAAATACCGTATCATTCAGATCTGTCTGACTTCCTTCAAAGAGCATTTTGGAAAAAGCAATTCTGTCATTCAGATCCAGTTTAAATTCCGGTTTCTGCTTGTCTGCTTCCATAAAATGGGTAGGAATATTAGACTTCAGAAGACTTCCGGTATCTTCTTTTTCTGCTACAGGCTCCTTTTCGTTAGGAAATTCTCTTTCCAAAGGATCGTCATCAAAAAGTGACTGAACGGCCTTCAATCCTTTGATATTGGATAATTTTATTTTTTTCTCCTGATGATATTCTTCTAAATTTTCAAAACTTTCATCAGAAGGATGTTTTTCTGTTTCTTCGGCAGAAGGTTTATCGATTTCAACGATTTTTCTTCTGTCATAAACTTCAGCAAGGATGCTTTCCTCCTTAATTTCTTCTACTGAATGATCATTTTTTATCTCACTCAGGACATTTTCCACATTGGAAGTTTCTGTGACCATTTCCCCTTGTTCTATAGAAATATTGGAAGCCACAAACTGCTCTTCGTTTTCTTCGATCAGTATTTCATCTTCCAGAGTTTCTGTATCAAAAATACTTGGAATGATTTCTGTCACGGGAGCTTTAGTATCATTTACATCAGTTTCTTTTTTTGATTCTTGCTCATTGTTTTCTTCATCCTGCTCATCCATTTCATTCAGTTGGTTGTTAAAAACGGCTTCTTCCTCCGTCACTTCATGATGAAACAGGTCTTCATTGAGATCTTCATCAGAATCCGGTGCAGAATCAGCAAGAATTTTTTCTTCATCCACAAAGCTCAAAACAGCTCTCTGCTCTTCCGAAATTTCATTTTCATCAATTTCGTTCAGCTGATTATTGAAAATGGCTTCTTCTTCCAAAGTTTCACGATCAGAAGTCTGCTCCTGAATGATTTCCGCTGTTTTTTCTTCGTAACCTTCCTCCACAAAACTTACCATATTTTCATGGAATTCATTTTCAACAATTTCATTCAGCTGGTTGTTGAAAACCGCTTCCTCTTCTTCAGAACCTGTTGAGAAAATTTCATTCTCATCAATTTCGTTCAGTTCATTATTGAAAATAGCTTCCTCTTCTGTTACTTCATTTCCTTTATCATAATGTTCCGTTTCTCCGGATGCAAAAGAGATATGCTGATTGTCCGGATACTGTGCCGGATGGTCTGTAACAAAATATTCAATATTCTTTTCCAGCAGTTTCAAAAAAGAAATCCTGTTAGCAAGCTCATCTACAAGATCTTGCTTGGAAAGTAATTCGTCTACGTTGTTTATTTTGTCCAGATTATCAATGATATTCATGGATTCAAAAAAAATCTTTTCCTTTAAATCTTGGATATTCTGCATAATAAGATTCTTATTAAAATTGCTTACTTTTGATGTTAAAAATATACGGCTAATTTAACAAATGTTTTTAGAAAATACAATTAATCATTCCAAACAAAGTGGTTGGATGGAAGTGATTTGTGGCTCTATGTTTTCGGGTAAAACCGAGGAACTGATCCGCAGATTGCGAAGAGCAGAAATGGCAGGTCAGAATGTGGAAATTTTTAAACCCAAAATGGATATACGGTATTCTGAAGAGGATGTGGTATCTCATAATCAGAATAAAATCCGCAGTACAGCAGTAGAAAATCCTAATGAAATTCTTCTGCTGGCTTCCAATTGTGATGTAGTAGCCATTGATGAAGCTCAGTTTTTTGATGAAAGTATTGTTGATATTGCCAACCAGCTTGCCAATAGCGGGATCAGAGTGGTCATTGCAGGATTGGATATGGACTTTTTGGGCCGACCATTCGGACCGATGCCCAATTTGATGGCCACTGCTGAGTACGTCACAAAAGTGCATGCTATTTGTAAAAGAACAGGTAATCTTGCCAACTATTCTATGAGAACTTCCCAGGGAGATAATCTGGTAGAATTGGGAGAAACTGAAAGCTATGAAGCAGTAAGCCGCCGTGTATTTATTGACGAAGTACTTTTAAAAAGAAAATAGGGGATTGAATACACCCGTAAAAATAGATTCACTCAATAAAAAATAAAAAGCGGAAAAAGGATAGGTAAGATCCGGAAAAAGAATCAGCTTAAATAACTGGTTTCTTACTTTTTGAATTTTATTTCTTCCGTTTCGTTCAAAAAAATAAAGCAGAAAGGGCACCAATGAACTATACAGTACAACACATTGCAGAGATCACCAATACACAAATCATTGGAGACGGAAATTTAATGATCAAAAATATAGCGTATGACAGCAGGATTATTTATTCTACCAAGAATACAGCCTTTATTGCGATCAATACCCATAAAAATTCCGGCGAAAAATTTATAGAGTCTGCAATAGACAGGGGAATCAATGTCATTATCTCTGAACATCATTATCCTGAGTTTGAGAATATCACCTGGATTATAGTTGAAAATTCTGTAGAGTTTCTTCAAAAATTGGCGAAGTATCATTTTGAAAATTCTCATTTACAATCTATCGGAATTACGGGAAGTAATGGTAAGACTATTTTAAAAGAATGGTTATATCAATGTCTATGGAATGAATTACCCACTGTAAAAAGTCCTAAAAGTTTTAATTCTCAGATTGGTCTTCCGCTGTCTCTTCTTCAGATTAACAGTTCCTATAAGCTGGGAATCTTTGAAGTCGGAATTTCAAAACCGCACGAGATGGAAAAACTTGAAAATATGTTTCATCCTCAGATCGGGCTGCTCACTCATATCGGAACAGCTCATGCCGCTAATTTTTCTTCCGAAGAGCAACTCATTGATGAAAAGATCAGTCTTTTCAAAAATTCAGAAGTGATCATTTATAATGGTGACAATTCTTTGGTTGAACAAAAAATTAAAAAATCCTATTCTGATAAAAAATTAATTTCTTACGGTTTTAAAAAAGAGAACCAGGTTTTCATCAAAAGCAATATTTCCAAAGATGACAACATTATTGTTGATTATTTTGGTGAAGAAATCAGTTTTCCGGCCCATCAGAGAGACGAAGCTACATTAACCAATGCTATGGCGCTTATCACAGTCCTAAAGGAACTGAATATCGAAAATAAAAAGATCGTTGAAAAAATCAACCTTTTAAAGGCCGTTGAAATGAGGCTTGAAGCGATCGAAGGAATTAAAGGCAATATTGTCATCAATGATTCTTTTAATCTTGATCTCGATTCATTGAAGACTGCCCTGCAGTTTTTGAATGAATACAACAAATCTGAAAAATCGCTGGTCTTAACTGATATCGTGGGGGTAAGCACCAATGCAAAAGAATTATATGAAGAAGTTTCGGAGCTGGTCAATGAGCAGCATTTTGATTCTGTTTTCTTAATCGGCGATGAAATATCAAACTTTAGTGAATTATTTAAAGCTAAAACATATACTTTCATTGATACAAAAGAATTAATTGAAAGTAAGCACCTTACTGAAATAGAAAATCAGATTATCCTGTTAAAAGGAGCCAGAAAGTTTGAAATCGAAAGGCTTAAAGATATTCTTGAACTCAGAAAGCATGATACAGTACTGGAAGTAAATCTTAATGCGATTCTCCATAATATCAACTATCATAAATCTTTGCTGAAACCGGGAACTAAAATGATGGCAATGGTAAAAGCCAATGCTTACGGGCTGGGAAGTTATGAAGTATCAGAATTTCTTCAGCATCATCATATAGATTATCTGGGTGTAGCCTATGTTGATGAAGGGGTTGAACTTCGTAAGAAAGGAATTACCACTCCTATCATTGTAATGAATCCTGAGCAGCACAGCTATCAGACTATCATAGAGTACAACCTGGAACCTGAAATTTATAGTTTCAGAGTGCTGGACTTATTCTATGAAGCCGTTCAGAAATCAGGTTATGACAAGAAGTATCCAATTCATATCAAACTGGAGACCGGAATGCACCGCCTTGGTTTTAAAGATTTTGAACTGGATCAGTTAAGTGAAACTTTAAGCCAAAAAAATCTGAAAGTTCAAAGTATGTTCAGCCACTTATCGTCTTCTGATATGCCAGAAGAAAAAGAATTTACTTTGAAACAGCTGGAAGTTTTCGAAAAGAATTCCAGCTACCTGATAGAAAAATTGGAATACTCTCCTCTTCGCCATATTCTGAATTCATCCGGAATAACAAGCTATACCAATCATCAGTTTGATATGGTAAGAATTGGTATCGGAATGCTTGGGGAATCACCGGACAATGAAATTCAGAAGCAACTGCAGTCTGTTGTAAGTTTTAAAACCGTAATTTCACAGATATCAATGGTTGAAAACGGTGAATCTGTAGGCTACAGCAGAAAATATAAAGCTGACCATCCTACGAGAATAGCGACTATACCTGTAGGATATGCAGACGGAATCCCAAGATTGATTGGAAATCAGGTAGGAAATGTTGGAGTAAACAAAACATTAGCACCCATCATCGGAAATATCTGTATGGATATGATGATGATAAATGTAGATAATATCCCGAATGTAAAAGAAGGTGATACCGTAACTGTTTTTAACGCCAAACCAAGTTTAAAAGAATTTGCAGGCTACTGCAAAACGATAACTTATGAAGTATTAACCTCCATTTCCCCCCGGGTGAAACGGATTTATATAAAAGATTAACTATGAGAAAACTCCTGATTCTGCTTTCCATATTCCAACTGCTATTGATCCATTCTCAGGTAAAAAAAGATTTGGTGATTCCTAAAAACCCAAAGATAGGACTGTCGCTGGCCGGCGGCGGAGCCAAAGGGTTTTCACATGTAGGAGTTCTTAAAGTATTAGATTCATTGGGAGTGAAGGTAGACTATGTTTCCGGAACAAGTATGGGAGCCATTGTAGGTGGTTTGTATGCTGCCGGCTACTCCGGAAAAGAAATAGAAAAAATTGTCATGGATACGGATTTCTATTCTTTAATTATGGATCCTAAATCGAGACAGGAAACCACTTTTTTCAACAAATCCGTAGACAAATATCTTTTATCCATTCCCCTGAAAAACGGAAAAATTACACTTCCCTCTTCTATCAGTACCGGCCAGAGAAATGTTTATCTTCTGAAAGAACTTTTTAAAAACGTTTCCAATATTGAGGACTTTTCCAAAATGCCAATTCCCTTCATGTGTGTTGCAACCAATCTTGAAAGCGGCAATATGCAGATATTTGAAAAAGGAGATCTCGTACAATCTATTATGGCAAGTTCTGCATTCCCTTCTTTAATGGATCCTGTAAAAATTGGTGACAGCATTTATATTGACGGAGCAATGACAGTAAATTACCCTTCAAAGCCTTTAAAGGACCGAGGAATCGATATTGTCATCGGAGTGGACCTTAACCAGGATCTTTCAAAAAGAGAGGATTTAAACAATATTATATCTATCCTGAACCAGGTCATTGATTTCGGGATAAAAAAAGATACAAGAAAACAGTATAAATATACAGACATCAATATCAAACCCAACCTGAAAGGAATGTCTGCAACAAGCTATGACGATAAGAAAAAGATTCTGGACAGCGGATATGTAGAAGGGCTCAAATATTCACAGGTATTGGACCAGCTTCCAAAGCGTCCTTTTGACCGCCTCAGACAGCGTATAAACCCAATATATTCCAACGTATACAAAATAGACAGCATTTCCATCGAAGGAAGTAAAATATATGGTAAAAATTACACACTGGGGAAAATGGGACTCCGCCTACCCTCTTTACAGACTTATGGAAGCATTAATAAAATGGTGGATAAATTGGTGGCAACAAACAACTATCGTTTTATCAATTATGATATCGTTCAGGAAAATGATGCCAATTACCTTAAGCTTTATGTCACTGAAGATGACACCCGCCACTTTTTAAAATTTGGTTTGCACTATGATGAAGTTTTCAAAACAGGGCTTCTTTTGAATTATTCAGCAAAGAGGCTTTTATTTAAAAATTCAAATCTTTCACTGGATGTTGTTGTCGGAGACCGCGTGAGATATTATCTGAACTATTTTATAGATAACGGATATATTCCTGGATTCGGTATTTACTCATCCGGGATGAGTTTCGACATCAAAAATGTAGACAATTATGTTGTAGACCGATGGGAATGGCTGAGAAATGAAGCCTATATACAGTCTATATGGAAGGATAAATTTGCTATCGGAGGCGGTATCAGCCATGATTATTTCAAAGCAGAAAACAGCAATGGAGATAACAGACGTTACAGCCGCTTTCTGAACCCTTACATCTTCATAAAAACCGATACACAGGATGATAAGGAGTTCCCTACCAAAGGAATTTATTTCGCAGCAGAAGGAAAGGTAGTAGATCTTTTAAAATCTGAAGTTGACAAAAGGATAATTCAGATCAAAGCAGATCTTAAAATCAATATTCCTCTTGGCAAACAATTCACTTACCGTCTTAATGTGTTTGGAGGGGTTACCATTGGTGAAAATCTTCCTGCCTATTATCAATACAGATTAGGAGGAATTTTTGAGCAAAATCTAATGAATTTTAAAAGTTTTGGAGGGTTTTATTTCGCCCAGCTTTATACTAATAATGTGATACTGGCTTCAAACGATATCCAGTTTAAATTTAACAAAAACTATTTTATCAGTGGAAATTTCAGCTTTGCTAACTTATCAAACGACATCAAGTTTGAAGATGCAGTTAAAGTAAATTATAGTTCCCTGGGAATTACGGCAGGTTACAAATCTCCTTTTGGGCAGATAAAAGTCAACTTCAGCCATTCACTAAAAAACAACCAAAAAGGTATATTCAGTGTTATTTTAGGACACTGGTTTTAAAAAAAATGATACAGTTCTTTTACGAAAACTTACCAGAGTCGGTAAGTACAGATTACAAAAAATGGCTGGAAGATCTTATTCTTTCAGAAGGAAAAAAGCTGGGAGAAATCAATTACATTTTCTGTGATGACGAATATCTTCTTAAGATTAATCAGGATTATTTACAGCATGATTATTATACAGATATCATCACTTTTGATTATGTAAAAGGTAAGACAATAAGCGCTGAGATTTTCGTATCTTTGCAGCGCATTTCTGATAACGCCTCTACCCTTTCCCGAGATTATGAAGAAGAATTAAGAAGAGTTTTAGCCCATGGTATTTTACACCTTATAGGCTATAAAGACAAGACGGAAGAGGAAGAAAAAGAGATGCGGAGAATGGAAGATTTGTACTTGGCCAAATACGGGGATTTAAAGTTTTAAAATTGAACAATCACTTAAAGTCCCATACCTAAAGTACTCAATTCTAGTAATAATATAATTTTACCTAGAGTACATTCTTCAAAAATGTTTCACGTGAAACATTGGTTATAAAGATAAGGTTTAAAGCTTAAAACAAGCGAGATAAAAATGATTTCAGAAATATATGATGTAATAGTAGTAGGTGCCGGACACGCAGGTTGTGAAGCAGCAGCAGCAGCAGCTAACCTCGGTTCAAAAACCCTACTTGTTACAATGAATATGCAGACCATCGGACAGATGAGTTGCAACCCGGCAATGGGCGGAATCGCAAAAGGACAGATCGTAAGAGAGATTGATGCAATGGGAGGATATTCCGGAATTGTAGCAGATAAATCTGCAATACAATTCAAAATGCTGAATCTTTCAAAAGGTCCTGCGATGTGGTCTCCGAGAACCCAAAATGACAGAATGCTTTTTGCTGAAGAATGGCGCTTAGCATTAGAAAATACACCCAATCTTGATTTCTTTCAGGATATGGTGAAACAACTGATTGTTGAAAATAATAAAGTAACCGGAGTAGTTACTTCTTTAGGAATTGAGATTAAAGCAAAATCTGTAGTGCTTACTAACGGAACTTTTCTTAATGGTCTAATCCACGTTGGAGATAAACAATTAGGCGGAGGAAGAATGGGTGAGCCAAGAGCATTTGGAATTACCGAACAATTAGTGACTTTAGGATTTGAAGCAGGGCGAATGAAAACCGGTACTCCACCAAGAGTAGATGGAAGAAGTTTGGATTATTCAAAAATGGAGGAACAAAAAGGAGATGAAAATCCTCAAAAGTTCAGCTATCTTGATACTCCGAAATTGACAAAACAATTAAGCTGCCATATCGTATATACAAACGAAACGGTACACGATATTTTGAGAGAAGGCTTTGACAGAAGCCCAATGTTCAATGGTACCATTCAAAGTTTAGGCCCAAGATACTGCCCAAGTATTGAAGATAAGATCAACCGTTTTGCAGAGAGAAACAGACATCAGCTTTTCGTAGAACCGGAAGGATGGAAAACTGTAGAGATCTATGTAAACGGATTCAGTTCTTCTCTTCCTGAAGATGTACAGATCAAAGCAATGAAACAAATTCCTGGATTTGAAAACGTAAAAGTATTCCGTCCTGGTTACGCCATTGAATATGACTACTTCCCTCCTACCCAATTAAAACATACCCTGGAAACAAAATTAATTGATAATTTATATTTTGCAGGACAGATCAACGGAACAACAGGATATGAAGAAGCAGCCGGCCAAGGATTAATTGCCGGTATCAATGCCCACAATAAAGTTCATGAAAAAGGTGATTTTATTCTAAACAGAGACGAAGCGTATATCGGAGTCTTAATAGATGACCTTATCACCAAAGGAACTGAAGAACCTTACAGAATGTTTACTTCACGTGCCGAATACAGACTTCTTTTAAGACAGGATAATGCAGACATCAGATTAACCGAAAAAGCTTATCACTTAGGATTAGCTAAAGAGGACAGATTAAAAAGAATGGAAGTTAAAGTAGCTGAAAGTCAAGCACTTGAAGAATTCTTACGAGAAACTTCTTTAAAACCTGGTATCATCAATCCGGTCCTTGAATCTATAGAAAGTAACCCCGTAGATCAGGCATACAGAGCGGCACAAATTCTTACCAGACCTCATATGACATTAGGAAAACTGGATGAAATTGATTTTATTAAAGAAGTTTCAAGCCAATACAATGATGAAGTAAGAGAACAGGCCGAGATCAATATTAAATACAAAGGATATATTGAGAAAGAAAAAGAAAATGTAGCTAAGCTGAATCGTCTGGAAAACATTAAAATTCCTGAGGATTTTGATTATACAAAACTTTCAAGCCTTTCTGCAGAAGCAAAACAGAAGATGTCTAACGTACGTCCTAAGACTATCGCACAGGCAGGAAGAATAAGCGGAGTTTCCCCAGCCGATATCAACGTTTTACTAGTCTATTTAGGACGTTAAAAAAAATATGTTTCACGTGAAACATTAAAAAAAATAAAACAAAAATTAAGGTATTTATGAACCTGTACCGGGCTCTGAATATCTTAATTTTTTCTACTATATAAAAGATAAAGATTTCAATGAAAATAAAAGATCATTTTCTTTCACAGGAAATTTTTGAAATTAAAGAGACAGAAACAAAAGGAGTCTTCAAGACTACTCCTATCCCATCCAATATTTCCAGATATTATGAAAGTGAAGATTACATTTCTCATCATCAGGACTCTGGAAGTATGAAAGAAAAGCTTTATAAATTCCTTCAGTCTTTTAATCTTCAATACAAAAAAAATGTATTAATAGACAGAATAAAGAAAGGATCAAGAGTTTTAGATTATGGATGTGGTGCCGGAGAATTTGTTAAATTTATAGAAAATGATTTTGAAACTTTCGGTTTTGAACCAGACGCAGATGCAAGAAAAGCAGCACAAGGAAAAATAACGAAAGCTTCTGTATTGGATAACATCAATACAATTGAAGAAAACAGCTTAGATGCTATTACACTATGGCATGTATTTGAACATATCGAGAACCAGGATGAAATGCTTAATGCTTTTCACGGGAAATTAAAAGAAAAAGGAATTCTTATTATCGCTGTTCCTAACCCTACTTCATATGATGCAAAACATTATAAAGAATATTGGGCAGCTTATGATGTACCCAGACACATTTATCATTTCTCAAAAGTTGGAATGGAAAATCTGATTTCAAAAAAAGCAGACTGGAAAATGAGAAAAATAAAACCTTTAGTGCTAGACTCCTATTACATCTCAATGTTGAGCGAAAAATACAAAAAATCACCCCTATTTTGGGTAAAAGCAGTAGTCTACGGAACAATTTCAAACGTAAAAGCGTTATTTTCAAACGAATTTTCAAGTTTGATATATATTATCGAAAAAAGATAGAAAGTGGATTTTTGACCCATTTATGAAGGTCGATTTTCAGCATTTCAAGCTTAAAAAAATAAAAACTCAGGATTTTTTCTCCTGAGTTTTCTTTTTTGATATTTTATAAATAAGCCTTAATTGAAATAAAACTTTAAAATTTAATATTCTATATTTTAATAAAACTCCCCTACTCCATTTCAATTTAAAAAAGAAAAATCAAGAATTCTTATTATTTCATTCAGTTACAGTATTACTTTGATCATTTATCTAATTTCTGAACAAAATTGATCCAAAAAAAAGAAAAACAGATGTTAGAAATTAAATTCCAACAAAAAAGGTGCAAATTCCGGCTCAAAATCAACCAAGATATAAATACTCGGAAAAATTTTACATTCAATCAAAAAAAGGAAATTAAAATCCAGACATAAAACTCCCCTACTCTATTTTATTTTTCAAATAAAAAATATTCAAAGAAATTTCTTTAGACTAATTTATAGTTAAAAAATAAAGACATTGAAAATTCTAATAAAGAAAAAGCTTAAAAATTTTATAGTTTAGAAAATAAAAGACATCGAAACAAATTACTGGTTCCAGAAAAGAGTAAGCAAATAGATTTCAAAAAAAATCTTGAAATTATTTTCTTGAAAACTAAGTTCATTCTTCATTTTATAATATTGAATAAATAATTTCTAATCTTTAGCTACACTTTAAAGTAAAAGCAGTATATAATTTAATAAAAAGAATAGTTTAAATATTGATATACAGTAAATTACAATGGAATCACTAATATGTGAATAAATAATTTTAAAAAATTTTCATAAAATAAAACTAATCACATAAAACTTGTTTTTAAAGCTCAAAAAATACAAAATATATATCATACAAGATATAAATTCCTAAAGAGTTCAAAGGTTCAGTAAACTCAAGGATACGATTAAAAAAATCACAAATTCTTGGGTAAGAAAATATTATAAGAAATACCCTTAGTTTTCAGAAATATTAGGTCACATCACATCATTTAATCAATTTAATGTTTGTGAAAATAAACATGAATTAATGAAAAAAAAACTAAAATTCACATCAAAAAATCATAACCGATTTATCATAAAAATCTGGTTATAAAACAAGAACGCATTCTTTCTAATTCCCCAATTTTAAAAAGAAAAACTAAGCACATTATTTACTGGATACCTAAGTAACTGAAAGCGAATTCAGGCCAAATCAATATAACTACAGGTTATATCTAAAACTACTATGAAAACACCGATCATTAAAGGATTTTTCAATAATCACAGAAAGAAAAAAGCCTGCTAATTATATTAGCAGGCTTTTAGAATATCTTTATTTTTATTTAATTGTTGATTGCAGCTACACCTGGTAACTCAAGTCCTTCAAGACTTTCAAGCATCGCTCCACCACCGGTAGAAACATAACTTACCTGGTCTGCATATCCGAATTGCTTAACGAAAGCAACACTGTCTCCTCCTCCAACTAAAGAGAAAGCTCCTAATCTTGTTGCCTCAGCAATACTTTCACCCAAAGCAACAGTACCACCAGCAAAATTTGACATTTCAAAAACTCCGATCGGTCCATTCCAAAGAATAGTTCTTGAATTTAACAATACATCATTGAACTGATCTCTTGATTTATGACCTGCATCAAGCCCCATCCATCCTTCAGGGATTGCATAGATATCAGCTTCTTTTCTTTCCACATCATTACTAAAACTTTCAGCGATGATAGCATCAGACGGAAGATATACTTTTACTTTATGCTCTTTTGCTTTTCCTAAAATTTCTAAAGCTAAAGGAAGCTTGTCTTCTTCGACTAACGAATTACCAATTTTTCCACCAAGAGCCTTAATAAAGGTAAATGCCATCCCTCCACCAATGATCAGATTGTCTACTGCAGGAAGGATATTTTCTATAATGGTAATTTTAGTTGAAACTTTAGAACCTCCCAGGATAGCTGTAACAGGTCTCTCGCCGCTCTTTAATACTTTATCTATAGCCTGAAGCTCATTAGCCATCAGTAAACCGAAAAACTTAGTTGACTGAAAATATTGAGCGATCACTGCTGTTGAAGCATGAGCTCTATGTGCAGTCCCGAATGCATCATTTACATAAGCATCTCCCAGTTTAGAAAGTTTCTCAGCAAAAGCAGCATCTCCTTTTTCTTCTTCATTATGAAAACGTACATTTTCCAATAATAAGATCTCCCCTGGTTTCAGATCTGCAGCAGCCTGTTCTGCTTTTTCCCCGATACATTCATCAACAAACTTTACCTCCTGTCCAAGAACAGCAGAAACTTCACCAAGAATATGTTTAAGAGAAAATTCATCTTTCACTTCTCCCTTTGGTCTTCCAAGGTGTGTAATTAAGATGACAGAACCACCATCATTAAGGATCTTTTCCACTGTTGGTTTCACAGCAACAATTCTTGTATTGTCTGTCACCTTCAGCTGATCGTCCTGAGGAACATTGAAATCCACTCTTACCAGAGCTTTCTTGTCTTTAAAATTGAAATCATTGATTGTTTTCATACGTAGATTTATTTTTTTCCAAGCCCCATGAAATTCCTTGAGCCAGATTCCGGATTACACTTCCGCAACTCCCGGCAGGATAATTTCAGGAAACTCACTGAATTTTCGTTTCACAAATGTAAGGTTTTAAACTTTTTCAACAGATTGATTAAAATAAAAGTTTTCAAAAACTTTCCCCGAACCCAATCACCCATTAATCAACAATTTTTTCTCTTATAAAAAAAAGAATAATGTAGTTGTTGTTGAGTGTTGTTAGTTTCGGGGATAAGTTTTACGTTAAAAATTGATAACATTCAACTTTTATTCAATTCATATTTAACTCACAATATAAATCCTTGTAAACCCGCTATTTCACATACTTATTAACAAATGTTGGTAACTTTGATATGAAGTCATTATTAGTTATTTTATTATGGAAAAACCTGGGGATAGCTGAAGAAAACATCTGGAAAGTTGTGGTAAAAATTTGCGGAAAGAATTTCTATTACGAAATAAATTGATCTTTAAAAATAGAAAGTTGATAAAAGTTTTCCACAGTTATTAACATACCTTTTAACAATTAACTCAGGGTTTACTAACACGAATTGTTATTATTCTTACCTTTGTAAGGAAATAGAATCTAATAAAGCTTAATAAGAGTATTATGAAAAGAAAAATTGCTATCGCAGCGGACCATGCAGGCTATGAATATAAGGAGATTGTTAAGAACTATCTTTCAGAACAATTTGAAGTCCAGGATTTTGGAACGTTTTCCACAAACAGTGTGGATTATCCGGACTTTGTACACCCTGCAGCAACCTCTGTGGAAAACGGGGAAAATGAGCTCGGAATTCTGATCTGTGGAAGTGGAAACGGAGTTCAGATCACTGCGAACAAACATCAGAAAATAAGATGCGCTCTTTGCTGGATGCCGGAGATTGCAACACTGGCAAGACAGCATAATGATGCCAATATGATTTCAATGCCTGCGAGATTTATATCAAAGGAACTGGCGATTGAGATTGTAGATAAATTTCTTTCAACAGACTTTGAAGGTGGAAGACACCAAAACAGAGTTGACAAAATTGCAGTTTGCTAAATATACTGAGGCTTGTAAATCATATTACAAGCCTTATTTATTTTTTATTCGTACATTTGCAGTGTCCAATAGAAATTACATTCTATTATTCTCCAAAGCCTTTCTTATATTTGAAACATATTTAATAGAAGGTTTTTCTCTTTTCTTCTCGAGAATTGTATTAAATTTATACAAAACTAAAGCTCCCGTTCTAAGTAAACTGAAAGATAAGTTCTGATGATATACGGAAAGAATCTAATGATGAAATTGAATAATCTTATACAAGGAATGAATGGGGAAATTTAGAAAAAGGTTTTATTTGAAGTAAGACCAAAACAAATTAAAAGAAAATTAAAATGCCAAAAAAAAGAAAATATATAAGTCATAAAAATGATTTAAAGATGATGGAGATCGGAAGACTGATCCTCCGTTTTATGAATGCGAATTCATCCAAGATTTATAATTATAAGCAGATCGCTGACGGAATAGATTACAAAAATCCAAGACAAAGAGAACTTGTAATTCAGGCGCTGCACAAACTTCAGGGATCTGAAAAAATCAAAGAAGTAGAAAAAGGAAAATATATAGTAAACCTGAAAATTGGAGGAACACTTACCGGAATTATTGATTTCAATCAAAGCGGAAATGCTTATGTAAGTGTGGAAGGATTGGAAGACGATGTCTTCGTTCATTCCAAAAATGTGAAGGATGCCCTGCAGGGAGATAAGGTTCTTATTATAACTTATCATTATAAAGGAAAGAAATTGGAAGGCTCCGTTTTGGAGGTTTTGGAACGTACCAGAACTGAATTTGTAGGAACATTTCAGAAGGTTGCCCACAAAGATTTTGGATTTGTGGTTTGCGATAAAAAATCAATCAATACAGACATCTTTATTCCAAAGGGAAAATTCAACGATGCTGAGGACGGAGATAAGGTCATCGTAAAAATGACTGAATGGAGACCTGGGGATAAAAATCCTGAAGGTGAAATCATACAGGTATTGGGTGCTCCGGGAGAACACGAAACAGAGATCCACTCTATTCTTGCAGAGTATGGCCTGCCTTATGAATTTCCATCGGAAGTAGAAGCAGATGCTGATAAAATAGACAGAAGTATTACTGACGAAGAGGCTGCAAAACGCTGGGATATGCGTAATATCTGTACATTTACAATTGACCCTAAAGATGCGAAAGATTTTGATGATGCTTTATCTATAAGAAAGCTTGAAAATGGAAACTGGGAAATCGGTGTTCACATCGCAGATGTATCCCATTATGTAGTTCCGGGAACAATTCTGGATGATGAAGCATATAAAAGAGCTACTTCAGTATATCTTGTTGATAGGGTAGTTCCGATGCTGCCGGAAGTTTTGAGTAATGATGTGTGTTCCCTTCGTCCTCACGAAGATAAATATACTTTTTCTGCAGTTTTTGAACTGAATGACGAGGCTGAAATCCAGAAACAGTGGTTTGGAAGAACAGTGATTCATTCTGACAGAAGATTTACTTATGAAGAAGCTCAGGAGCGTATAGAAAGCGGACAGGGAGACCTGGCGGAAGAGATCAATACTCTTAACAGGCTGGCAAAGATTATGCGTCATGAACGTATCAGAAGAGGAGCTATTACTTTTGACAGAAGTGAAGTAAGATTCAATCTGGATGAAAATAATGAACCGATTGGAGTTTACTTTAAAATAAGTAAAGATTCCAATCACCTGATTGAAGAATTCATGCTTTTAGCCAATAAAAAAGTATCTGAATATGTATCTCTGAGCAGAAAAGGTGAAATCACTAACAATACATTTATTTACAGGGTTCACGATGATCCGGATCCTGCAAAATTAGAATCGTTAAGAGACTTTGTTGCTACTTTCGGATACAAAATGGATCTGGCCAATACCAAAAAGGTTGCCGCATCTTTGAATAAACTTCTTCATGATGTGAAAGGAAAAGGAGAAGAAAACATGATCGAAACACTTGCAATGAGAAGTATGAGCAAAGCGGTGTACTCTACTGAACCTATTGGCCACTATGGCTTAGGTTTTGAGTATTACAGCCACTTTACCTCTCCTATCCGTCGTTATCCGGATCTACTTGCACACCGTCTTCTTCAGCATTATCTGGATGGAGGAAAATCTCCAAACAGAGGGGATCTTGAAGACAAAGCAAAACACTGCAGTGCCATGGAAAGGCTGGCTGCAGATGCGGAAAGAGACTCTATCAAATTTATGCAGGTTAAATTCATGGAAAAACACCTGGGAGAAACTTTCAGAGGGGTTATTTCCGGAGTGGCAGAATTTGGTTTCTGGGTTGAAATTCCTGAAAATGGAGCGGAAGGCCTGATCAAATTAAGGGATCTTGTAGACGATTCATATATGTTTGATGCAAAAACCCATGCGGTATACGGAATAAGACACGGAAACAAATATCAGTTGGGTGATGAAGTACAGATCAAAGTGGTAAAAGCCAATCTGATTCAGAAGCAGCTTGACTTCCAGATTGTGAAATAAGAAATACGTCTTTTATAAGACTGTAGATAAAATTATTGAAAGGCTGAATGTATATTTACATTCAGCTTTTTATTTTTTTAACAAAAACATTTGAATATACTCTCCTCTCCTATTTTCTAAAAACTTTACATTAAACTCTCCTTAAAATCCACTTGATATATCACAACTTTATTGAATAATTAAATCATAAAGTATAACTTTGTATAAAACGAAATGAATTTATTTTCATTTTAAAACACATTAAATGCTAGAACTTGTACTATCGGCAATCATATTAGGATTCATGCTGAGCTTGGTTTTTATAGGACCTATTTTTTTCCTGTTAATTGAAACCAGCTTTTCCAGAGGCCCGAAACATGCCTTATCATTGGATCTTGGAGTTATCACTGCAGATTTATTATGTATTGTAGCAGCGTATTATGCCAGTACAGATATTGTAGCTTTAATAGATAAACATCCTGGCTTCTACAGAATCACTTCCATTCTTATTTTTATATATGGGATTGTGATGCTGGTTACCAAAACCAAGATGCATATGCCTGGCGAAGAAAAGATCATTGGACAAAATTATATTAAAACATTTTTCAATGGTTTTTTCTTTAATCTTCTCAATGTAGGAGTTATCCTTTTCTGGCTGGTAACGGTAATTTCTGTGAGGAATCAATATCCGGACACCAGCAGTTTTATTTTATACATAGGGATTGTACTGGCCACTTACCTTTCAATAGATCTTGCCAAGATATTTCTTGCCAAGCAATTTCACGATAAATTAACACAAAAGCTGGCCAACCAAATCAGAAGAGTTGTTGGCTGTATTCTTATTATCTTCAGTTTCTTTATCTTCCTACAGAGTTTCAAAAAGTTCAATCAGTTTGAAAGACAGCTGGAGGAAGCAGAAAAGAAAGAAGTAAAATATCAAAAAACAAAATGAAAAAAATGATCTTTCCAAAGTCCCTTAAAAAAGGCGACAAAATAGCTGTTATTTCCCCTGCAGGAGCGGTAGATGCCTCTCAAATGGAAAAGGGAATAGAAATGATTAAAAGTAGAGGTTTTGAACCCGTTCTCGGGGAACATCTTTACACCAGATTTTCAAACGGATATAATTATGCCGGAACAGAACAGGAAAGAATAAAAGATATCAATTGGGCTTTAAATGATTCTGAAATCAGGGCGGTATGGGCTTCCAGAGGAGGCTACGGATGCCAGCACCTGATTCAGCACCTGAAAATAAAAGGTTTTACAGAAAATCCGAAATGGTATATTGGGTATTCTGATAACACCGTTATACAAATTTATCTGTTGAAAAAAGGTTTTGCCTCTATTCATGGGCAGACCATTAAAACATCAAGCTTCGGTGTTACTGATGAAAGCTATGACCTGATCTTTGATATCCTCAAAGGAAAAACTCCAAAATACAGTCTTGAATCACATCAATTTAACAAAGGAGGGAATATTGAAGGAGAATTGGTTGGAGGGAATTTAGCCCTTATCTACGCTCTGTTAGGAACAAAATATTCTTTTGACTTTAGAGACAAAATCTTATTTATTGAAGATATCGGAGAAAACTTCTATGCACTGGATCGTATGATAATGAGTCTGGAGCTGGCAGGAGTCTTCAGTAAGATCAAAGGACTTATCGTTGGCGGGATGACCAATATGGGAGATGAAAAGGAAAACAAAAGCTATGAAGAAAGCTTTGATGAATTTGCCTATAAGCTGATTTCAGAAAGAATTTCAAAATATAAATTTCCTGTAGTATTTGGTTTCCCGAATGGGCATATTAAGGATAACCGTCCACTTTTAATCGGTGGTCATGTTAAAATGAAGGTTGGAACTAAAGTAAAAATAGATTTTTAATATATCCACTCTCCTATCTCCAAACTCTTAAGTATACAGTATGGCTCATCACAACGATTTTGGAAAAATAGCAGAAAATCTTGCTGCTGAATATCTTCAGAAAAATGGCTATAAAATTTTGGTCAGCAATTTCCGTTTCCAGAAAGCGGAGATTGATATTATTGCAGAAAAAGATAATCTGATTATCATAGTGGAAGTGAAAGCAAGATCTACTGATGCATTTATGCTCCCTCAGGAAGCAGTCACCAAAACCAAAATAAAATCAATTGTTTCTGCAGCCAATCATTATCTCGAAGAATTTAATAAAGACAACGAAGTAAGATTTGATATCATCTCCGTTCTTCCTGATGAAAACAGAAACTTAAAGATTGACCATATAACCGATGCTTTTCAGGCATTGGATGCAAATTAATAAATCAATAACAATGTATGAAGGAAACAATATCATACTCTTGGTAAAGTATTCCATTCATATCATTAATAAGCAAATTTATGAAGACAATATTAATCACCGGAGCAACTTCCGGTATCGGTAAAGCCACTGCAGAGCTTCTTGCAAAACAAGGAAACAGAATCATTATCTGTGGAAGAAGAAGTGAGGTGCTAGAAGCTGTAAAATCAGAGTTATCTCAATATACCGAAATGTTTAGTTTATTGTTTGATGTTAGGAATCTTGAAGAAGTGGAAACAGCCATTAATTCACTTCCTGAAACCTGGAAAGATATTGATGTCCTGATCAATAACGCAGGGAATGCTCATGGGCTGGACCCTCTTTCAGCCGGGAAGACAGATGACTGGGATTCTATGATTGACGGAAATGTGAAGGGACTACTTTATGTTTCTAAAATGATTATTCCGAATATGAAAACTAAAAACTTAGGTCATATAGTAAACATCAGTTCTGTGGCGGCGAGACAAACCTACGCGAATGGAGTAGTGTACTGTGCAACAAAGAAAGCTGTAGACGTTATTTCAGAAGGAATGAGACTTGAGCTTACCGAATTTGGCATCAAGGTAACCAATATTCAGCCGGGAGCTGTAGAAACCGATTTCTCTTTGGTAAGATTCAAAGGCGACAGTGAGAAAGCTTCAACGGTGTATGCAGGCTATGATGCTCTGAAAGCTGAAGACATTGCTGATGCCATTGCTTATTGTGTGAATGCTCCGAAACATGTTACCGTTTCGGATATGACAATCTACCCGAGTGCTCAGGCAGAACCGAGAACGATTTATAGAAAATAGTCAAAATAATGGACTAAATTTGCAGAATATTAAAAGCAATTTTGCTGTTTAGCTTAAAACAAAAAAATGAAAATTCTATATCTGGAAACATCTTCCAAAAACTGTTCAGTAGCGATATCAGACAATGAAAAACTACTGTGCGTATGTGAAGAAGTTTCTGAAAATTATAAACAATCTGAAAGCCTTCATACCTATGTAGAATGGGCATTGGAAGGGGCTGGAATTGCTCTTAAAGATATCGAAGCCGTTTCTTTGGGGAAAGGTCCCGGATCGTACACAGGATTAAGGATTGGTGCAGCCTCTGCAAAAGGATTCTGTTATGGTCTTAAAATTCCTCTGATTGCTGTGAATTCTCTTGAAAGCATGATAGAGCCTTTTTTAAGCGATAACTATGACTTCATAGTACCTTTGATTGATGCGAGGAGAATGGAGGTTTATACGGCCGTTTATGACGGTAATACGGGAAAAGAATTATCTGAAACCGAAGCCAAGATTTTGAATGAAACTTCTTTTGAAGAATTCAAAGATAAAAAAGTATTATTTGTAGGCGATGGTGCCAAAAAGGCAAAAGAGATCCTGAATCTTCCTGATGCTGTTTTTAACGAGAATGTGTATCCTTCTGCGAAATATCTTATCAAAAAGACATTGGAAAAAATAGGAAATAAAGAATTTGAAGATATAGCATATTTTGAGCCTTTCTATCTCAAAGATTTCCATGGAGTAAAGAAAAAGGGCTCGTAATATTTATTAAATAGAGTAGTAGAGAAGAATAAACAACTGCATAAAAAAAGCGAAGAGTAGATCTTCGCTTTTTTATTTTATTGAGGTCTTGGCGGTGCCTTTGATCCTGGTTTGGTTTCTGTTGATTTCTTATTTTTCTGCTGCTGGGCAGGATTTCCCTGCTGTGGAGCAGGATCCATATTCAGGGTTTGAGTACTGATATTTTCCAGCTTCTGAACTTTTCCATTATTCATTTGCGGAACGCCAGTGTTCTGGGCATTAGGCTGTACAGGTGCTCCTGCGGGTTGTTGAGGGACCGCATTTCCTTTATTATCTGTTGCCTGGAAGCTGAGATCACTTTTCAGATAAACCAGCATTTCTTTAGCTCTTATTCCTTCAGGAGTTTTAGAATAATTCAGGGCAATCTGTTCAAGCTGCAGAATCATGACTTCCTTTCCACTGGATTTCCCGGCATTGAATGCATTGAGCAGGTACAGTTTAGGAACCAGTGCATCCTTAGGAAATTTTTGAAGGGTCTGATCTATCACCTCTTTACTTTCCGCAAATTTTTCCGATTCAAATAAGGCATATGCTTTTTTATATTCATTTTCAACTTCTTCCGTTGATTTTACGAACGATTTGTTTTTAGGGTTTCTGGCAAATTCAGCATAAGAAGTGTAAGGGTAATCCGTCAATAGAATTTGTTTCGCTTTTTCAGATGCCTGTGGATTTTTCTCATAATTCATGGCAAAAATCTCATACAGTGCCTGCAGCATTACCTTTTCCTCCGGCTTTACATCTACAAGGTCATACAGTGTTTTTGTCGCCAGGGGAGTGTTGGTAAAATAGTTCTGATACATGATTCCCAGTCCTAAGGAAGCAGTATCTCTGTCCTTTTTCAATTGAGACAATTTTCCCTGGTCCGTTGGGATCTGCTCAATATAGTAAGAAGGCTCGAAACGTCTCGGATTAGGTGCTGAAGTTACTCCCAGCGCTTCATTCTTCATATCTTCAATAGAAGCCATTTTCTTGGAAAAACGCCAGTTATCGGCAAGAGCACGATCTCCCCAGACTTGTTTAAAGGTGGATGTTCCTTTGCTTACAGTTCCGGTATTTCCGAAGTAAAATCCTTTGGTAGTGACTCCGAAATCCTCAAAAGCATTGGAGCTGTTGGCAAAAATAGAATTAGCGCTATAGTCTCCGGTATCAAAACCTTTGCTCCTTTCCGCACGTCTTCTTTCCTGCTCCTCTTTTTCTTCTTTAATCTTTAATTTTGCTATATATTTTGTGAAATAGTCTGTTTTCTGACCTTCATCCATCTTTGCCAGTGAAAGAATACTGTCATTCTTTTTGATCAGATAATAATTCTTTGAAATCTTTTTGATGTATTCCGACTGATCTTTTAATAAAATTTTTGACGGCTCATAAGTCATCACAGCAAGCGCAGAATCATAATAGCTTCCGGCTCCGATATAATCATTCTTATCAAGATAGCTTTTTCCTATTTCGTAATAAGCCAATCCACGGATCTGAGGGTCAGAAACCTTTTCAAAGAGGGATTTTCTGAAGAATTGCTGAGCTTCATCTTTTTTTCCTGCTTTGTTGGCCATTAAACCTAAAGCATAATAAAATTCATTTTTTCTTGAACCATAAGTCCCCTTTTTACTGATTCCTTCAAGATAGTTTTTGGCGCCGGCATAATCCCCTTTACCATTAAAAGTCTTAGCAATGGCAATCTGAGATTTTACTTCAAATTCAAAATCATTGGCATATTTGTATGCTGCGGTATAGCTTTCCCTTGCTTTATCATTCTGGTTCAGATTTTCTAAAACCTGGCCCCTCAGATAAGCAATTCTGCTCTTTAGTTTTCTGTTGCTGTTCAGTTCAAAAGCTGCATCAAGCTCTTTCGCTGCCTCTTCTTTTTTGCCCGCATCCAGCAGAGATTCAGAGTAATAGATGCTCAGCAGTTTTGCGTAGCTTTTATTAATGTCTTCTCCTTTCAGTTTGGCAAAAGTTTCATGGGCTCTGTGATAATCTTTGATTTGGTCATAGGCAAGCCCCTGATAAATTCTTGCCAGAGCGATCCTTTTATCGTCTTTCATTTTGGTGAACACATAATTAAGAGCATCCAGCGCTTCCAGGGATTTACCTCTATAAATTCTCGCTTGGGCAAGAATCATATAGGCATCGAAAATCTGCTTGTTTTTTTCTTCACCATTTCTGGTCACAGAATATTTATTAATTGCTTTTAAAGCTTTTGCTTCAGCAATTTCAAGTGTAGTAGCTCCTTTACCCTGTTCACCATCAGGTCTGTCAGGGGCATTTCCCTTAGGCCCTCCGGGTATATTGGGTACTCCGGAATTTCCTCTTCCTGAAGGTCTGTTGGCTACTTCAGCCATTTTCATGGAATTTTCTGCAAACGCTTCTGACTGTCCAAGATCACTTCCCAAAGGCTGTTCTTCATAGGTCAGAATAGGAATATAAGGAGCATAAAAATTGTCTTTATGTCCTTTATCTCTGGTTGTAAACTCACTGTTTAATGCATCTTTCGCATTAAAAAGAGTATTGTAATATGTGGAAAATCCTTTCAATAGTTTTGATCGCTGCTCCGGCTTTTTTGTTTTGGTAGCACAGGAAGCAACAAGGCATATCACTAAAAGGAATAATATATTCTTTTTCATTATTCAATTATAACTTGCTAATCTGCTTTTTATTATCAGCAGTTTGATGATTTTGTAAAAATAATAAAATTTTATAATGAATAATATTTATATTTCTTGTGGAAATATTTTATTTCTTCTTTAACTGATATTTAAAACTTCAATATTTTCTTAGATCAGAGAGGTTTCTTTCAATATTTTGTAAACAAGATGGGTAGGAAGTCCCATAATGGTATAAAAGCTCCCTGTAAGGCTGGTGATCTTTGCCATTCCCAGCCATTCCTGAATACCATAGCTGCCTGCTTTATCGAAAGGCTTATAGTTTTTAATGTAATATCGTATTTCTTCATCAGAGAGCTCATCAAGCGAAACATCGGCAACATCAGTTTCTGTAATAGATTTATCCGTAGTTTTGATGGTGATTCCGGTATAAACCTGATGGGTCTTTCCGGATAGATTCTGAAGCATTTTGTAGGCATCGGCTTCATCTTTGGGCTTTCCAAGAATTTGATTATCAATAGCTACAACGGTATCAGCTGTCAGCAGAACTTCATCTGCTCCCAAGGGTCTGAAAGCATCTGCTTTTAAATCAGACAGATAAGCTGCAGCATCTTCTATTTTTATATGTTCCGGAAGAATTTCTTCACAGTCTATTTTTACGACTTCAAATTCAAAACCCAGGCTTGAAAGAAGCTCTTTTCTTCTTGGTGATTGAGAGGCTAAAAGTAATTTCATACCGGTAATTATACAGATTGAGTGTTATCATCATGCCAGTTTCCCTGAACTTTCATCACCTGTTCAATCACATCGCGTACTGCTCCGGTTCCTCCTTTTTTCGGGGAAATATAATCAGAGATTCCTTTTACTTCAGGAACGGCATTTTCAGGACATGCCGCAATAGCTGAGCTTTCCATAATATGAATATCCGGAAGATCATCTCCCATAGTCAGGATTTCTTCATTTTTAAGATTGTGTTTCTTCTTAAAATCTTCAAAATCCTCTATTTTGTTGTGGGACTTCGGATAGTAATCCTGGATACCCAGGTAATTGATTCTGTGTTTTACCATTTCATCATTTCCCCCGGTAATTACTCCGATCAAATAATTGTTTTTTAATGCTTTCACTACGGCATATCCGTCCAATACATTCATTACCCTGCACATATTCCCACCGGGAAGCAGATAAACACTTCCGTCTGTAAAAACGCCGTCAACATCAAATACAAATGCCTTAATATCTTTTAACTTCTCTTTATAACTCATACATTTCCTGAATAGAATGATTCATTGTTTTATAAATTTCAAGACTTTCGTCTTTTAATAACTGTTCATGCAGCTGTAAAATTCTTACATCATTTCTCACTGCAGGTCCGGTTTGTGCCTGTTTAGGCTCAATTTCATAAATTTTCTGGACTGTTTCATCAATCAGCGGTAAGAAATAATCAAACGGAATATCCTGAGAATCCGAAATTTCTTTAGCCCTTGAAAAAAGATGATTCACAAAATTACAGGCGAAAACAGCTGTTAAATGAATATATTTTCTTTTTTCATGGCTGCTTTCCATCACTTTCTCTGAAATCTGTGAAGCAAGTCCAATCAGTATTTTCCGATCTCCTTCATTTTCTGCTTCTACAAAAAACGGAATTTTTTCATACTCCAGGTCTTTTGATTTTGAAAATGTCTGTAAAGGGTAGAAGCTTGCTTTTCGGTACTCACCGGACAAAGCTTCTTTTGGAAGTGATCCTGAGGTGTGGGCAACCAAACAGCCTTTTTTGGTAATACTCTTTGAAACTTCTTCTACAGAATTATCACTTACACAGATGATATAAAGATCTGCTTCCTTCAGATGCTCTGTGGAATAAGGAATGTTTAATTCTTCTGAAATTTTACTCAATTCTCTTTCGTTCCTGCCAAAAATCTGGGCCAGGGGAATACTTTTCAAGGTGAAAGCTTTCGCTATATGATAGGAAACATTTCCGGAACCGATGATTACAATTTGCATATAACAAATATAAGATTTTAAGCTGAGCCGGAAAAGGAAGATGTTCTCAGAAATCCTGTACTTCAATATAGGCACGTTTATTGCGTAAGTGTCTCATATTATTTTAAATATTTAATTGAAAAGTGAAGATTTAATTTAACTTTCAGTTATTTTTGTAATCCAAAACAAGGTAAGGCATCTCATGAAGATTAAGGACGCGGAAATTATTTCGTTGATGCAGAATCCACGGACCCAGGATAAAGGTGTCCGTGCCTTGATGGATGCCTATCAAAGCAGATTGTACTGGCATATAAGAAGAATTATTGTGGACGGAGATCTTGCACAGGATACGTTGCAGGAAACTTTTATTAAAGCTTATCAAAATTTTCATCAGTTCAAAAATGATAGCCAGTTGTATACCTGGTTGTACAGAATTGCAACCAATGAAGCATTGCAGCAGGTGAACAAAATGAAGAAAATGCAGAAAACTGACGAAGATCCGGAGTATCACATGCAGAATCTCGTAGCTGACAATACGGAAGGAGATGCCGAAGAAATACAGATTTTGCTGCAGAACGCCATACAAAGCCTGCCCGAAAAGCAGAAACTGGTATTTATGATGCGGTACTATGATGATTTACCCTACGAAGAAATATCAAAAATTGTAGATATGTCAGTAGGAACTTTGAAAACGAATTATCATTATGCCAAACAAAAAATAGAAGAATATATTAAAGAAAATTACGAAAGATAATTTTTGATCCCAACAAAGATGAAAGAGTTCGACATAGAAAAATTAGAGCGTAAAAACATTTACACAGTTCCTGATAATATGTTTGAAAATATTCAGGAGAACGTTTTGAATGATATAAAGACAAGTAAAAAAGCACCTGTCTTTAAGCTGAACTGGATGTATGCTGCAGCGGCATCACTGGCTTTGATTTTTGGAGCAACTTATGTTTTCAATTCGGATAATGATTCTGCTCAAAAAGGATTAAATTCTGAAACAGCATATACTGCCAATACCAAAGAAACAAAAACAGAAGGTGAGCTTGCTTACGAAACCTTAAAATCTGATTTAACTTCTGTTGAAAATAATAATCAAACAGTTGAAAATCAAAAGAGTAATAGTACTTATGCTTCTAAAAGCGTAAATGAAACTGAAAAAGCAATCGAGACACCAAAACCGGTGAAAACCGTGAATAAAAAAGTAGAAACACAAATGAATGAATATCTGGACTCGTTTTCTAATTCTGAAATTGCAGAGTTAGCAAGTAATTCGACTCAGGACGTTTATTTGGATATTTATAATTAAAAGAAATGAAAAAGATATTATTGACGTTTTTGATTATTTATGGCTTTGGATTAAATGCCCAAAGAACTGATTACGACTGGAAAAAGATGGATCCTAAGCAAAGGAAAGAAGTGATCAATAATCTTTCTCCGGAAGAGAGAAAAGAACTTCTGAAAAAATTCAGGAACAATATGATCATGGATAATCTGAATGTCGATCCAGGAGATAAAGCCGAATTTACCCAATTGTATAACGAATATCTGGACAGCCAAAAACAAATAAAAAGTCAGTTTAATTCAAGCTTTGATCCTGAATCTTTAACGGATGAAGAGGCAAAAGCCAAATTGCAGCAAAGCTTTGAGGTAGGCCAAAAGCTGTTAGATAACAGAAAAAAATATGCAGAAAAAATGCAGCAGGTAATTCCCTGCCAGAAAGTTCTGAAGCTGTTTCAATCTGAGAAAATGATGAAGGATAAAATGGATGAAAGAAAACCTCACGGAAACAATAATGCTTCGGGACCTAGACAAAACCCATAATAGTTTATTTTTTTAATGTTGGACGGCTCTTACAGATCTTTCTGTGAGAGCCGTTTAATTTTATAACAAAAAAAATTACTTTTACCAGAAATTTCACTTATGAAAAAAACACTTTTCTTTTTATTATTTTCGATGGTATTATGGGGACAGAAAATAGAAACGATTGATTTTTCAAAATCTATTAAAGACAACAAAAACTCTATTAAAAGTCTTACGGTGATAGATCAAAGAGCAAATCCGGAAGTCGGAATGATTATGTATCATAAGGACGAGGTTAAAATTATTTTCGAAAATAATGCCAGCAAAGACATAACAGATTGGTTTTATAAATACAATCCGGTAAGAGGAAATAAAGACATGGTTCTTTTACTGGAAAGCTTGAATATCTCAGAAGACAAAAAAGAAAAATACTCTGTCGGAAAGCTTGAATTAAGAGCAAGTACATTTATTAAGAAAGAAGATGGATATCATTTTATTGACCGAAAAGATACAATAGCAACAGTATCATCACGTACAACACCCTATTTAGCCCAAAGCCTGTCCAGAAAAGCAACTTTAATTCTTACCGATCTGTTTAAAGAATCTTATAAAGGAGAACCATGGGAATTTAGTATCTCAGAAAGTGATCTTCCTAACTATGATTCTGTATTAAAAGAAAAACTTAATATTCTGAACGCAAACGAATTGAAAGAAGGAGTTTACAAAGATTATTACAGCTTTTTTACACATAATCCTGAACCCGGATTTACTTTGCAGGCTAATGATAAAGGAGTTGTTACAAAAGCAGTAAAAGGAGAGGAGAAAACAGGAATAAGACACTTTTATGCTTTTGTGCATAATGGGATAGCATACAAAAATATTCCTGTTGGTTATACTGAGATTTTCAAAGATGAGAATGGTGTTTTTATTGAAGTGACTAAAGCAGAATTATTTCCTGAAACTGTAACAACCGGGGTGACAATCGGTGCTGCTGCAGGTGGTCTGATTGGTGGCGTTATTGGTGCAGTGGTAGATGTCAGTTTATCAGGTAAAAGAAAGAATACGGTAGGACCTAAAGTTTATCTTGATCCTTTTACAGGAAATTATCTGTTACCGGAAGACTTTGGTAAAACAAAATAATACGGAAAAAAGGGAAAAATTGGGCATCTCTTCTTATTGTTATCTGTGTTTCAGTTAAAAGAAAGAATTAGAATGAAAAATTCTCTTGCATTTTCTTATCTTTGCAAATTACAAGATTCTTAAATGAAAAACATACGAAATTTTTGCATAATCGCTCATATCGACCACGGTAAAAGTACCCTGGCAGACCGTCTATTGGAGTATACGAATACCGTTACCCAAAGAGAATTACAGTCTCAGACGCTTGATGATATGGATTTGGAGAAAGAACGTGGGATTACAATTAAGTCGCATGCTATCCAGATGGATTATGAGTATAAAGGAGAAAAATATATTCTAAACCTTATTGATACACCGGGACACGTTGACTTTTCTTATGAAGTATCCCGTTCTATTGCTGCCTGTGAAGGAGCGCTTCTTATTGTAGATGCTGCACAGAGTATTCAGGCACAAACTATCAGTAACCTGTATCTGGCATTGGAAAATGATTTGACGATCATTCCGATTCTAAATAAAATTGATCTTCCGTCTGCAAATCCTGAAGAGGTAACTGATGAGATTATGAATCTTATCGGATGCGAATATGAAGATGTATTGAGAGTTTCAGGGAAAACCGGGGAAGGTGTACATCATCTTTTGGAACAGATCGTAGAGAGAATTCCTGCGCCGGTTGGAAATCCTGACGGACCGCTTCAGGCCCTGATTTTTGACTCTGTATACAACCCGTTCAGAGGAATTGAAGCCTATTTCAAAGTTGTGAACGGAAGTATTACTAAAAATGAAAAGATTAAGTTCTTCGCAACCGGAAAAGAATATGGAGCAGATGAAGTAGGAACGTTGAAATTAAAGCAGGTTCCAAAGAAAACCATTCATTGTGGAGATGTAGGATATCTGGTATCTGGTATTAAAGATGCCCGCGAGGTAAAAGTAGGTGATACCATCACTTCTTTTGAAAACCCGGCTGATGGTCCTATCGATGGATTCGAGGAAGTAAAGCCAATGGTTTTTGCCGGTATTTATCCTATTGATTCTGAGGATTTTGAAGAGCTTAGATTCTCCCTTGAAAAATTAAGACTGAATGATGCTTCTTTGGTTTTCGAACCGGAAAGTTCTGCGGCTCTTGGTTTTGGTTTCCGTTGCGGATTCTTAGGAATGCTTCACATGGAAATTGTTCAGGAACGTCTTGACAGAGAGTTTAATATGAACGTGATCACCACGGTACCGAACGTTTCTTATTTTGGATATACTAAAAAAGAACCTGAAGTTCCGATTCTGATCAACAACCCGTCTGAAATGATGGATCCTTCAACAATGGATAGAGTAGAAGAGCCTTTCATCAAGGCTTCAATCATTACAAAGTCTGATTTCGTAGGAGCAGTAATGACTTTATGTATCGAAAAGAGAGGTGAAATTGTTAACCAAAGCTACTTAACATCAGAAAGAGTTGAATTAATTTTCAACATGCCTCTTGCTGAGGTTGTATTCGACTTCTATGACAGATTAAAATCAATCTCTAAAGGATATGCTTCATTCGATTATCACCCGATTGGATTCAGAGCTTCCAAGCTTGTAAAAATGGACATCCTGATCAATGGTGATATGGTAGATGCGTTGTCTTCATTGATTCACGATTCTAATGCTTATTACATCGGAAAAAGAATGTGTGAGAAGCTTCGTGAGCTGATTCCTAGACAGCAGTTTGATATCGCTGTTCAGGCAGCATTGGGAACTAAAGTAATTGCCAGAGAAACTATTAAAGCCTTAAGAAAAGACGTTACTGCAAAATGTTACGGTGGAGATATTTCCAGAAAGCGTAAGCTATTGGAAAAGCAGAAAGAAGGTAAGAAGAAAATGAAGCAGATTGGTAGAGTAGAAGTACCGCAATCAGCGTTCATGGCTGTATTAAAACTGAATGATTAATTCATTATAAAATAAAAAAACCGCTTCATCTGAAGCGGTTTTTTTATTTTCTTGACTTATTTTTTACGGGTATATTTTATTTCCATGGTTTTGTACTCTTTCCCTGTCTTGGAATCAGGACCGTACATTTCCAGTTTCTGGTTATTATCATCTACAAATGTGAAAACTTCTCTAAAATCACAATCCTTTCCTGGTCTGGAAGGATCAGTCATTTTTCCTTTAAATTCAACTGATTTTGTGGATGCATTCCAATCTCCCTCTGAATGCATTATTCCGGTTCCCATATTATCAATCCATGTGCTGACAAACTTTTTCTTTGAATTATCATATCCCACAATGCTCATCCCTTCAAAAGGCATTCCCATAAAGTCGCCTTTGTGATTAGTGATCTGATAACGTCCGCCATACATCATTTTATTAGTAGCCTCAGATTTACTCATCATCGGTTTTGCTCCATTTTCCATCCACATGGTGGTTTCTCCTGTCCAGGTTCCATCAGATTTTGCAAGCATTTTTTGCATTTCTCCAGGAGTTGAGTATGCCATCCAGTTTTTCATTGATGTAGCAGAGTCTACAGGTTTCCATTCAGAATTGGCTGCGGTAGAGTCTGTTTTATCAGTAGTATTGGCAGCTGTTGTTTTTCCTTTCTCACATGCTGTTAATAAAAAAGCAATAGAAAGAATTGTTAATACATTTTTCATAATAATTTAGTTTTAAGTTGGTTAGAATGATAACTTAAAGATAGGAACTTTTATTATAACCGAAATTATTTTTTAATTTGAGCATAAATCGTAGCTTTGTGTATTCGTAACGCAAATCAATTTATGGAGTCCCCAAAAAAATTACAGGATATAAAAGTGGCTGTAGATGCCGTTATTTTCGGATATTTTGATAAAAAAGATCTTCAGATCCTTCTGATTAAAAGAAATATTGACCCCTTTAAAGGAGGCTGGGCTCTTCCGGGTGGGCTTGTTCTTGATGATGAAAGCGTTGATGATGCGGTAAAAAGAGAACTCTATGAAGAAGCGGGCATAAAACCCGATTTTTTAGAGCAACTCTACACATTTGGTAATCTGGGCCGTGATCCGAGAAACAGAGTGGTTTCTGTGGCCTATCTGGGCCTTGTGAACCCTTCCTATCATGAACTGTTTGCAGATTCTGATGCGGAAGATGCACAATGGTTCAGCGTCAATAAACTTCCCTCAGTGGCATTTGATCATAAAACAATCATTGAGACTGCCTTAAAAAGACTTCGTACAAAAATTCAATATCAGCCGATCGGCTTCAATCTTCTCAATGAAGAATTTCCCTTTTCTGACCTTGAAAATCTTTATAAAACCATTGTAGGACAGGAAATCGACAGAAGAAATTTCCGCAAGAAAATCATGAGCTACGGATTGCTGAACGAAACCAATAACGTAAAAAAAGAGGGCAGCGGCAGACCCGGAAAACTTTTTACTTTCAACAAAGAAAAATACAAAGAGCTTGAAGAACAAGGTTTTTATTTTGAAATTAAATAGTTATATCTAAACCAAAACTCTCACAAATGTTTACATAAATATCCACTAATATTTATAAAACGTTTTGAAGAACAGTGTAAAATATCAATTGAAAACATTCAATAGAAGCGGGCTTTAGCCCGTTTTTTTATGATCAAATTCTTTCGGCTTTAGCCTAAACCAATTAAAGATTTGTATCATTAGTGATTAAAATTTGTGTTGTCTGTTTCTTGAGAATGAAATTTTACAACTGAAAATCAGTGTGTTACATTTATTAGTGTAAAATTAACACAAATAAATTTGGTGCAAAGACTGATAATATTTTAAATTTGTGTAGAAATAACACAATCATGAAATACACTACACAAAATATTACAGAAAGATTTCAGAAGAAAGAAAGGGTAAAATTTCTCTTTTTCTGGGGGCACACGGCAAAGGATGTGGTAACTAAATCATGTTTCAGCCAATGGTTTCCTGGAAAATTTGAAGAAAACGGGATCCTTTATAAAACAGCCGAACACTATATGATGGCAGGTAAAGCAAGGTTATTTAATGATTCTGAAACAGAAAAAGAAATCTTAAAGGCCGCTACTCCTAACCAGGCAAAAGCATTAGGCAGAAAAGTAAAAAACTTTAATCCGAAACTTTGGGACGAATATAAATATGAAATTGTAACCCAAGGAAATCTTTTGAAATTTTCTCAAAATCAGAAATTTAAAGAATTTCTTTTGTCAACGGGAGATAAAATTCTTGTGGAAGCAAGTCCCTATGACAGAATTTGGGGAATCGGAATGCTGGAAACGGATAGCAGATCAGAAAATCCCTTACTCTGGAATGGAGAAAACCTCTTAGGATTTGCTTTAATGGAAGTAAGAGACCAATTAAGAAACTAAAACACAACACCAACACAAAATAGGAATCATGGAAAAAACAGAATTACACCCACAGATATTTCTGATTGAAGATTTTCTGACCGAAACAGAATGTGATCAGTATATCAGTCTTTCGCAGGAAAAAGTTTTTGAAGAAGCAAAGATCAATGTATTTGGACGGCAACAGATGAATAAAGGAATCAGAAATAATGACCGGCTGATGATTTTTGATGAAGCAATGGCTGAAGATCTGTTTAAAAAGGCAACTGAATTTCTACCTCAGGAACATGATGGATATCAGCTTCTTAACTTTAATGAAATGCTCAGGATTTATAAATATTCACCTGGACAGCAGTTTAAAATGCACAGAGACGGAAGCTATATCAGAAATGAAAAAGAGAAAAGCTTTTACACCTTTATGGTCTATCTGAATGATGATTTTGAGGGAGGGGAAACAGAATTTGAAAGCCTGTTTACCGTAGCTCCGAAGAAAGGAACAGCACTGATTTTTCATCACCCCCTGAGACATGAAGGAAAGACCTTGATGAGTGGAACAAAGTATGTTTTAAGAACTGATATCATGTATTCTAAGGAATAAATCCTTCTTAAAAAGGATGGCATTACTATGTTCTGTTTAATTAGCGTAATATAAACACAAATAAAAATATTGATCTATGGAAGATGAATTAAAACCCAGATTTATCGAATCATTACAGAGAAATAATGATCAGATCAGAGAAGACCGTGCAGGAATCATCGGAGCAGACTCCGAACTGATTTACAGACGCAGAGTTGAAGATATCGAATTAAAAATCAAAAGACTCGAGCGCGAACAGGAAGGGCTTATTGATATCAGTCCTCTGGACAGGAACAGTCTGACTTTTGTGGATTTCAATCCCGAAGCATTCGCTCAGAAAGACATGGAATTATCATTAACAATCAGAAATCTGAATATTCAGCTCGAAGTAACCCAAAAGAGATTTGAATATTTATTTGGAAAAACCTTATAGTTATGGGAAGTACAAGATACGATTTAGACGCTCGTTATGACAGAGCAAGAAAAGCAGGGTACGGAACAAAATCCGCAGGTGAAATTTTCACCCAGAATGCCAAAAGAATGGCTCATGAGTCTATGAATCCTCACGGAATTTCTTTCAGGGAATCCAGAGATTCAGAAGTTCATCCCAACTCAGTTCCAATTATTTTAGGATTAGATGTTACAGGAAGTATGGGGCATATTCCACATGAACTGATCAGAGATGGATTGCCAAAACTGATGGGAGGAATTATCCAGGGAGGTGTTCCCGATCCGGCGTTATTATTTCTGGGAATTGGAGATCATGAATGTGATGGTTACCCGCTTCAGGTGGGACAGTTTGAATCAGGAGATGCAGAGCTGGATATGTGGCTCACCCGCACTTATATTGAGTCCGGCGGCGGCGGAAATGCAGGAGAAAGCTATCTTTTAGCATGGTATTTCGCAGCGTTTCATACCAGAACAGATGCCTTTGAAAAAAGAAAACAAAAAGGATTGCTGTTTACCGTTGGCGACGAACCTTGCTTGAAAACACTTCCTGCTTCCGCCATCGGAGAAATCATGGGAAAAGGACAGCAAACCTATACTCATCTTGAGCTGCTGGAAGAAGCAAAGAAAAAGTACGAAGTATACCATATCAGTGTTTTGCATTCCGATCAGGCACTGAGAGCAGACAGAGGATGGAGAGAATTATTAGGACAAAACTGTATTTCCATAGAAGATCACAGAGAAATTCCCAACGTTATCAAAGGAATCATCTGTGATAAGTTTAAAAATCAAAGTTTTGGAACAACTGGAACAGGAGGTTTAGATCAGTTTCAAATGCTTTAGAAGTCCGGAATTATCATTAGAAATGTTGTGATTAAGGATTTCAAAAAATAAAAAGACATGAAAAAGGCGCAAATAGTAATAGGACTTGGTTTTGGTGATGAAGGAAAAGGAATCACTACAGATTTTCTGGCTTCTCAGAATCCGGAGGCTGTTGTAATCCGGTTCTCAGGAGGCCAGCAGGCTGCTCATACGGTGATGATTGATGATACAAAGCATGTGCATTCAAGTTTTGCAAGCGGATCTCTTCGCGGTTTGCCTTCTTACTTTACGGAACATTGCACTATTCATCCGGTTTTTCTGCTCAATGAAAGAGAAGAATTAAAAACAAAGAACGGAAATATTGAGCTTCATATTCATCCACTGGCGAAGGTTACGACTCCTTTTGATGTATGGCAGAACAGAACCAATGCAAGAAATCTGGAACACGGAACCTGTGGGAAAGGAGTAGGAGCAACCATGAAAAGACACGAAAGTCCTTATAAACTATTTGCCATAGACCTGATTGCGCCCAGAGAAATGCTGATGGAAAAACTGAAAGGAATCGCCTATTATTATGGCTTTGCAGATGAAAAAGAAGTTAATGAGCTTTTACAGCCTTTTTTAGAAGCTATTGACAGCATTGATTGGAAAATAAATGATTATACCTGGCTGACTTCATTCGATCATCTTATTTTTGAAGGGAGCCAGGGTATTTTACTCGATATGGATCATGGTGTTTTTCCGAATGTGACCTATGCATATACGACTTCAAAAAATGCCTGCGAAATATGTAAGCTTTTAAAAATTGAAGACATTGAAATGTATTATGTGACCAGAAGCTATACAACCCGCCACGGAAACGGCTGGATGAGCAATGAAAAAGAAATGAACCTGAAAAATAATGAAGAAGAAACCTGTACATTTAATGAATATCAGAAGGAATTAAGAACAGGAGAAATAGATTACAACCTGTTGAATTATGCTTTGAAGCTGGATGGAGCTTATGTATTTCCGGCTAAAAAGAATCTTGTGATTACCTGTTTAGATCAGATTGATGAGAAATTTAAAGTAGAAAAACTTGATGTAGAATTTGATGCGATCTACGGATCATATTCTCCGTATTCAAAAGATTTTAAACAGATTTTATAAATTTTGCAGATACAAGTATTAATTTTATACGAGTCAGAACCAGGGTATTGATAATGAATAAAAGTAAATAACCATGAAAACGATACAATATTTAAAAGGAGATGCTACAGCTCCACAGGCAAAAGGAATAAAAATTATCACTCATATCTGTAATGATATCGGAGGCTGGGGAAAAGGTTTTGTACTGGCTGTTTCTAAAAGATGGGAAGCACCGGAAAAAGAATACAGAAACTGGCACCGCTTCAGCAGTAAAAACAATTTTGCATTAGGAGAAATTCAATTGGTTCAGGTTGAAAAATATATTTATGTAGCCAATATAATCGGGCAAAAAGGAATAAAAACCGGAAATAACGGAGTTCCTGTTCGATATGATGCTATTGAAAAAGCTTTGGAAAAACTTTCTGATGAAGCTTTGCTGCTTAATGCAAGTATTCATATGCCGAGAATCGGATGTGGATTGGCTGGAGGAAAATGGGAAGAAATAGAGCCTATTATTGAAAGAACACTGCTTGCAAAGAATTTGGAAGTGTATGTGTATGATTTTGAATAAATTAATACGGAAAAAATTGGAATTACAGTATAATAAAATAAACACGATGAAAACGATAACATTATACAGACCAGTAGGAGAAAAAGAAATGATATTGATTATAGAAAGTGGATTTAAAAAATTTCCTCCAAGGCTGAATTGGCAGCCCATTTTCTATCCAGTACTTAATGAAGAGTATGCTTCTGAGATCGCTGAAAAATGGAATACCCGAGATGAAGCCGGAAACTATCTTGGTTTTGTAACCCAGTTTGATGTATTGGAAGAAGTAGCAGATCAATATCCTGCACAGAATGTAGGAGCAAGAAACCATAATGAACTTTGGGTCCCTTCAGAAGAATTGGAGAACTTTAATAAAGCTATTGTAGGCAACATTAAAGTAACCAAAGTATTTATAGGAGATGATTTTGAAATAACAGAAAATACTGATCTGGAAGAACTGATGTTAAATATAAAAACTAATAATGACAAATAAAGGAATGGCAAAAGATACCCTAGATATCCTTGCTAAAAAATATTATATAAACGAACACAACGAAAAAATAAATATAGAAAACGAGCTGGAAATCAGTAAAAAACAAACCGCTCTTTTCACTCCGGAAAGACTTTCAGAAATGATAGAATCCTCAATGCCGAAAACCGATTTTGAAACACAGTTTGAAACAAGGAACTGCAGTTCCTTAAAAGCAATTTTACAATTAGCTGAAGAAGAAGATCAGGGAAAAATAATGTGTCTGAACTTCGCGTCAGCAAAAAATCCCGGAGGTGGATTTATCAACGGAGCTGAAGCACAGGAAGAAAGTCTCGCAAGAACTTCCGGATTGTATGAAAGCCTTCTTCAGGCCTGGGATTATTATACAACTCACCGCGCGATGGAATCCTGTTTTTATACTGATACAATGATTTACAGCCCGAAAGTTCCGGTTTTCAGGAAAGATAAAGGAGAATTGCTGCCTAAACCAGTTCTGTGTAATTTCATCACCTCTCCGGCAGTCAATGCAGGGGTGGTAAAACGTCAGGAACCGGAAAGAGAATATGAAATTCTCCCCGCAATGGATGTCAGAATGGATAAAATGCTTTCGCTGGCTTTACATGAAGGAAATGAAGTTTTAATATTAGGAGCATGGGGCTGTGGAGTGTTCAGAAACGATCCCAAAGAAATTGCAGGATTGTTTAAAAAGCATTTTCAGGGAAAATATAAAAATAAATTTAAAAGAGTGGTTTTCGCAGTGCTTACAAAGAAAGAAGAAATGCTGGGACCGTTTGAGGAAATACAATGAATATTAAATTAAAAAAATATAAAGAACAAGAACAGGATTGGCCTCAAGAAGGGTATCATATCATGGCTCAGTATGATGATGAGAAGATTATTGTTTATCAATCCTATAGAAAAGAAATAGGAGAATTCGCTGTTAAAAACCAATTTTTTGGTGGAGGTTTCAGTCTCGAAAGAATGACCTGGATAAAGCCTAATTTTCTTTGGATGATGTATCGCAATGGCTGGGGAAGAAAAGAAGGTCAGGAATATGTTTTAGCAATTCATCTGAAAAAAGATGCATTTAGAGAATATCTGGAAAATGCTGTAAATTCCTCTTACAATAATAAGCTTGAAATCTCAAGAAAAGAATGGCAGACTCAGGTGAAAGAATCCTCTGTGAGGTTGCAGTGGGATCCGGATCATGATCCATTTGGAAATAAATTGCAACGAAGAGCAATACAAATAGGTTTGCGAAATGAATTTACCCGTTCTTTTGCCAAAGACGATATTATTTTAATTGAAAACATTTCAGATTTTGTGAAAGAACAATATCAGTTTGTCTTAAATGATGATTTGTATAACCTTATCGTTCCGGAAGAAAAGCCATTATTATTTGATGATGAGGTTTTAAACAAAAAGCTCAATCTAAAATGAAAATTGAATTAATAAAAGGAGACATCACAAAGATCCACGCCGATGCAATTGTCAACGCAGCCAATTCCTCCTTACTTGGTGGAGGCGGAGTTGATGGAGCCATTCACAGAGCAGGAGGTCCACAGATACTGGAAGAATGCAGAGCGATCAGAAACAGACAAGGTAAATGCAATACAGGAGAAGCTGTTGTAACGACTGCGGGAAATCTATCTGCAAAATATGTTATTCATACTGTTGGCCCGGTTTGGAATAACAATAAAGAAAAAGAATCAAAACTTTTGGCAACTTGTTATTATAATTCGTTGAAATTAGCAGAAAGCCTCGGGGTAAAGACGATTGCTTTTCCCAATATCAGTACAGGAGTATACAGATTTCCAAAAGATCTGGCAGGAAAGATTGCTGTAGATGAAGTCAGAAAATTTAAATCAGATGTCATTGAGAAAGTTATTTTTGTTTGCTTTGATGATGAAAATGAAATGATTTACAAAAAACTATTAGATTAAACCAATGAAAAAACTAACCATATTAAGCGGTGCAGGAATAAGTGCCGAAAGCGGAATAAAAACCTTCAGAGACGGAGACGGACTCTGGGAAAATCATAATGTAACGGATGTAGCAAGTCCGGAAGGATGGCGAAAAGACAGAGCTTTAGTGCTTGAATTTTATAATCAGAGAAGACGCCAGCTTCATGAAGTACAACCCAACGAAGCGCATCACTTACTGGCCGAGCTGGAAAAACATTTCGATGTTCAGGTCGTTACCCAGAATATTGATGACCTTCACGAAAGAGCAGGATCTACCAATATCCTTCATATCCACGGAGAACTGTTCAAATCATGCTCATGCAATAATAAAAGCTTGATTTATGACCAAAAAGAGGACATCAATATCGGGGATAAAGCAGAAGACGGGGCGCAATTAAGACCTTTTATCGTTTGGTTCGGGGAAGATGTTCCATTGTATCAGACGGCAAGAGAAATCGTCAAAGAATCAGATATTTTACTGGTTATCGGTACTTCTTTACAGGTATATCCGGCAGCCGGACTGATTCATGATATCAAAGATGACTGTCTTTTAATCGTTATCAATCCTAATGAAACTGGATTTGGATACGGACAGAGAGCCGTTGTCATGAAAGAAACAGCAACCCAGGGAATGAAACTGTTATTTGATAAACTGGTAAACCTTGCCTGATGGAAAATAAAGTAAAAGCAGGAATCATGGGCGTCTGCATAGGAGACGCTCTTGGTGTTCCTGTAGAATTTAAAAAAAGAGAAGATTTAAAACGTTTTCCGGTAACCAAAATGCTAGAATACATGTCCTGGAATCAACCCAAAGGAACCTGGAGTGATGACAGCTCTCTTACACTTTGTCTTGCTGAAGAACTTACCAAGGGATATGATCTGGAAAATATAGGACAAAGCTTTGTAAAATGGAATAAATATGGCCATTGGACCGCCCATGGAAGGCTTTTCGATATAGGAGGAACAACAAGACATGCCTTGGCGAGATTAATTAAAGGTGAAAGTGCCAGGTTTTCAGGAAATATTTTTGAGGAAGATAACGGGAATGGTTCTCTGATGAGGATTCTTCCCCTTGCTTTTTATCTTGAAAATGAAAATGATATTCAAAAGCTTTATCTTACAGTAAAAGAGGTCTCAGCAATAACTCATGGCCATTTCCGGTCTATTTTTGCTTGTTTCATCTATGTACTTTTTGCGATCGAATTATTAAAAGGTAAGGACAAAACAGAAGCGTATACTTATACACAAAAATCAGCGTTGAAATATGCAGAAGAACAGATATTTAACCCAAAAGAAATTGAGCTTTTTAATAGAGTTTTAAAAAATGATATTTCCGAATATCCCGAAGATGAAATCAAAAGTGGCGGATATGTTCTTCACAGCCTGGAAGCTTCTTTATGGTGTTTTCTCAACTCTGAAAGCTATTCTGAAGCAGTTTTGAAAGCGGTAAACCTCGGAGAAGATACGGATACCACCGGAGCCATCACAGGAGGAATTGCCGGAATTTATTATGGATATGAAAATATTCCTGAAGAATGGATTACGGAGCTGGTGAGGAAAGATGATATTGAAGCATTATGTGAGAAATTACACCAAAAATTAATGAAGTAAAACACAAACCATGAACGAAATAGAAAAGAAAAAAATAAGTAAATTTTTAAGCCTGATCTTACGGCATCAGCCCGAAAGTATAGGACTTTCGCTGGATGAAAACGGATGGGCAGATATAGAAGAGCTGAGAGGAAAATCTGCCAAAAAGAGAATATATTTTACTGCCGAAGAACTGGATGAGGTAGTAGAAACCAATAATAAAAAGCGCTTTGCTTTTAATGAAGATAAAACCATGATCAGGGCAAGTCAGGGCCATTCTATAGATATAGATCTGGCTTTGGAAACAAAACAACCCCCTGAATTTCTTTATCACGGAACTGCAGAAGGTAATATCATATCCATTTTAGAAAAAGGAATTGAAAAAAGAACCCGTCAGCATGTACACTTAAGCGCTGATAAAGAGACTGCTACAAAGGTCGGAATGAGACACGGCAAACCTGTGATTCTTACTATCAGAACCGGAACCATGCATCAGGACGGGTTATCTTTCTATCAGTCTGCAAACGGAGTATGGCTGACAGATTTTGTAGATGCAAAATACATTTCGAAGTAAAATGAAAAGAACATTAGTAATAGGAGACATTCACGGAGGATTTAAAGCCTTACAACAGGCTCTTGAAAGAGCTGAAGTCACGGAAAATGACCAACTGATTTTCCTCGGAGATTATGTAGACGGCTGGAGTGAATCTTCTGAAATTATTAAACTTTTAATAGAAATTTCCGAAAGGCAGGAATGTATTTTCATCAAAGGAAACCATGATGCCTGGTGTGAAGATTGGCTGTCCTTTGGGCAAAATCCCGATGTATGGCTATTCAATGGCGGAAAAAGTACTGTGGAAAGCTATGCTGATTATTTCCCGGAAGATCTGGATCTTCACCTGGAATTCTTTCAAAGGATGAAAAACTATCACATTGACGATCAGAACCGACTGTTTATTCATGCAGGATATGCTTCCATGCACGGGCCGGAAAAAGAAGTCTATTCCAGCAATTACCGTTGGGACAGAACACTCTGGGAAACTGCTGTGGCAATGGATAAAAAACTGGAAAAGAATTCAGAGCTGTATCCTAAGAGACTGCTTTTGTACAAAGAAATATTTATCGGACATACGCCCACTCTTGATATTGGTATTACAACACCTGCCAACAAAGCCAATGTCTGGAATATGGATACCGGTGCAGCCTATACCGGAGCATTATCAATCATGGATATTAATTCCAAAGAATTCTGGCAAAGCGATCCGCTTCCCTCCTTATACCCAAATGAAAAAGGAAGAAATTTATAGATTTAAATAGCCCTTACTGGTTTTCAAAATTGGTGGGGGTTTTAATTTTAAAAGCAATTTTGCAGTTTCATATCTTTCTCTTTCATAAAAGATGGCTACTTTTAAAGTCTGAAAAATATGACTTCAATGAAACTGAAATACCTTTTACTCACCCTGAGTTCTACCTTATTTTTTGCTCAAAAATCATTTCAGACCCCATTTGAAAAAGGGAGTGGCAATCAGACTGTTACCTATGACGAAATGAATAGCTACTATCAGGATCTGGCTAAAAACTTCAATACCATTCAGTACCTTAAAAAAGGAGAAGACGATAACGGAAAAGCTATTTATGTGGTGGTTTATAATCCTTTTCCTGAAAAAGATCTTGAAAAATTAAGAAAAGATAAAGCCATTCTCTTCGTCAATAACGGAATTCACCCCGGAGAACCGGATGGAATAGATGCAACCATGATGCTGATGAGAGATCTTGCTTCTAAAAAGATCAAAACACCACAGAATTTTATTATCGCTGCTATCTCAGCATATAATGTGAGTGGAATGCTCAACAGAGGATCTTACTCCAGGGCCAATCAGAATGGGCCGGAACAATATGGTTTCAGAGGAAATGCAAGGAATTATGACCTGAACAGAGACTTTATTAAAGCAGATTCCAAAAATGCCAGAAGCTTTCAGGAAATCTACCAATGGTTACAACCAGATGTATTTATAGATAACCATGTAAGCAACGGAGCAGATTATCAATATACATTCACCTATATTTCAACCTTTAAAGAACGCCTTGGAAAAACATTGGGAGCTTATTTTTACAATGATTATCAGGCTAAAAATCTTGAGGATATGAAAAAACTGGGGTATGAAAGTACTCCTTATGTCAATATTCATGGTGATGTTCCTGAAGTAGGATTTGCTTCTTTTGAAGACTCTCCAAGATATTCCACAGGATATACTTCTCTTTTCAACTCCTTAGGGACTGTCCCTGAAACCCATATGTTAAAACCTTATGATAAAAGAGTAGATGCTACTTACAAATATATGTTGGTAAACCTGCAGAATTTAGATAAAGAGTACCACAAAATAAAACAGCTCCGTATTGAAAATTTAAAACAATATCAGGCGGGAAAACAATATGGAATCCGTTGGAAAATAGATTCCACTAAGTTCTCTACCATGGATTTTAAAGGCTATGAAGGAAAATATAAACCCAGCGAAGTTTCCCGGAAACCCAGGCTTTATTATGACAGAAACAAACCTTTTACAAAGAATATAAAACTTTTTACTACTGCAGTTCCAACAGGATATATTACCATTCCTAAATATTATGTGATTCCACAGTCTCAATATCGTGTTATCGAAGAATTTAAAAGAAACAAGATTCAGATGAAGCCGGTTCAGAAAGACAGTACTGTAACGGTGGAGTCCTATACAATCAAAGACTTTAAAACTGTTAAAAACCCTTATGAAGGTCACTATCTGCATTTTGAAACTACCGTAGACACTTCCCGTAAGGATATGACATTTTCTGCTGGGGATTATTTGGTTGCCACCAATCAGCCTGGTGTAAAATATATCATAGAAACCCTTGAGCCTGAGGCGTTAGACTCATTTTTCAACTGGAATTTCTTCGATGGGATTTTAGCTCAGAAAGAATATTATTCTGCCTATATTTTTGAAGATACCGCAGCTGAACTGCTGAAAAAAGATAAAAAAATGAAAGAAGCTTTTGAAAAAGCAAAATTATCCGATAAAAAGCTTTCCGAGGATGGAGAGTCCCAATTGGATTGGGTGTACAGGCATTCCCCTTATTTTGAAGAAAGGACTTTCAGACAATACCCTGTTTATAGGGTGTTGTAGGGGATTTTTATAAAAATTTGGATTATTTTTGTTTTTTATGGCGATTTGTTTATCAATTTGTTTATTTTTTTATTAAATTAGTGTGAAAATAAAACACTATGAAACAAATTTATCAATTCGTAACGCTGCTGTGCTTTGTACCAATAGGTTTGCTGGCACAATATTCTCAAAGTTTTGATTCGGCAACAATGCCTGCCGACTGGACAGTCATTAACGGAGGAGATCCCGGAACCTGGGAAACCTGGGATTCCTATGATTCCTCATTCAATGCTCCGCATTCAGGAACTCATTTTCTGGGATTGGAATATGGCAGCACTGCCCATGATGATTATGTCATTAGTCCTGCTATAGTGGTGACTGCCGGAGTATCAGATAAGCTTACTTTCTGGGCAAGAAACAGAGGAGCCGGGCTTGCAGAGACGGTGGATATAAAAATATCAACAACAACGCCTACCGTCGCAGGGCTTACCAATACACTTGCTGCAGCAGTAAAACCTCCTACTTCATGGAATCAGTATACATATGATCTGACTCCTTATGTAGGGCAAACCATCTATATCGCTTTCTATTCCACAACTGAAGACGTCTGGTTTATCGGGATAGATGATTTCCAGATTTCAGCAAACAATCTATCGGTTTCTGATGTAAAAGCGGATAACAGCCGGGCGTCTATCTATCCAAATCCGGTGAAAGATAACTTATACATCAAAAATAAAACGAAGATCTCCGAAATCAATATCTACGATTTTAATGGAAAGCTGGTGAAAAAAGAAATGATGAACTCAGAAAACGGATCTGTAAATGTAAGTGAATTGGCAGCAGGAAATTATATTGTAAAAGTCAAAGATAAAGAGACCGAGAAAGGCTATAAAATTATTAAGAAATAACAATTTTTATAATAGAATCAAAAAGACGTTTCAATTGAAACGTCTTTTTATTTATCTTGGTAAGCCTCTTTTTAAAGCCATTTCTGCCCTTTTCACGGCCATTTTCTCTTTCCAGTCCATGTAACTCTTTTTGAAATTGGATTTCATGATGTCGTCAAATTTACGCTGTACAGTAAGGTTCCATAAAGAATGTGCTTTTACTGCCCATGATTTGTCCCATGCTCTTAAAGAAATAGAGAAACTTCCATCCAGGTATTTCATCCAGTGCCACCATCCTGTAGGCATGAATAAAGTATCTCCGTGCTCAAGGTAACATTCAATTCCTTCTACACCATCCAATGCAGGAAATTTCGCGAAATCAGGATTTTCTATATCATAATCTTCTAGCGCGTAGGTTGCATATGGTATCTGATAAAGTCTTTCTCTCCACTTATAATCGAAAAGAAGAATATGTTTTCTTCCATTGAAGTGAGTGTGGAAAATATGTGCCATATCAATATCAAAATGAAGGAATGTTTCAGATCCTTTTCCACCGAAGAACATATTCGGATATTTATCCAGGAATCCTCCCATGAGTTCTTTGGGCGAAATATAATCTTTCAAAAGATTTGGTGCAAATTTTATAGGGTCAAAAAGGAATATTCTCAGATCAGTAGGTTCCCGCTGAATGAGATCTATATAATCTCCAAATTTCATTTTTGCGGCAGAAGAATTGATGGGAGCAGAAGGATCTGCTTTTGAGCTGTCATATAAAGGAACCTCTACATCTCCTACTACCTCCTTCATGTATTCCATTGTCCATTTTTGGTAAGCAGGCCACTTTTTTGCCATATTCTTGATGACAACGGGCCTTCTTGGCTTCAGATATTTTTCGTAGAATTCCTCTTTAGAAATGTCATCTACAATATCTATAGGCTTTAAAATAATTCCCATTTTAGTAAATTTATATGACAAAATTATTAAATAAATGTTAACGAACCTCCTCTTTAATTTTTTTTTAATCTATGATTCAAATCAGATTTTGCTATTTGGAATAGTTAAAAATATTATTTTTTTTATTAATTGATCAAAACTCTCTTTTCGTTGTAAAAACAGAATTAAAATGACTTTATACTACATCAATCATCTATAATCAACCCAATATCGGGTGGGGATTTATTATTGATTAATATGAAGTATTTATTGAATGGATTGTTTTTTTTAACAAATCATAAAGTCATGAATTTTAAAACAGATATTGTAAGGTAAATAAAAACAGGGAGTCTGATATATTATATCTATAATGTTTCTGTTAAAACACAAAAAAATCAAAAATTGTTTTGTTAATTATAGTTAATAATTTAAAAGAATTTACAATTAGTTTTTTAAGGCTTGTAAAAAGTTAAATTATAACTATGTTTGTAGTGATAATGGATTTAACTTTTACTTATAAAAGGCATCTTTATAAAAGTGTAACAAAAAACAACAATGATTAACTAATTGAGCAAATAATAGGTATGAAAAAAAATATTTCTTTATTTCTGATGCTTTTCTTTACTGTGATCACTTTTGCACAGAAGACCGTTACAGGAAAGATTACTGATGATGATGGCGTAGCAATACCAAGTGCCAGTGTTACCGTAGAAGAACCAGGTAAAGATGCTATTTTGGCTTACGGAATTACCAATTCTAAAGGAGAATACAAAGTAACTTTCACTTCAGCAGAATCCAATGTAGATCTTAAAGTGAAAGCATTCAATCAGAAACCGCTTACAAAGCAAATCAGTAACAGCGACCAGACTCTGAATTTTAAAATGCAGTCTGAAGCTACAGAAATTAAAGAAGTTCAGCTGAAAACAAAAATGATTACCGCAAGAGGTGATACCATTTCTTATGATCTTAAGGCTTTCAACAGTAAAAATGACAGAACCCTGGCGGATGTAATGAAAAAGATCCCAGGAATTGAAGTCAATAATGACGGAACAATTCTTTATCAGGGAAATGCCATTAATAAATTCTATGTCAACGGGAAAGACCTTATGGAAGGTGGCTATGGTACTATCAACAATTCACTTCCGAAAGATGCCGTACAGAAAGTGGAAGTACTAGAAAACCACCAGCCGGTAAAAATACTTCAGGACAAAGTGCCTTCAGATCAGGCGGCCATCAATATCAAACTGAAAAACTCCGTAACCATGACTGGTAGAGGAGAAGTAGGAACAGGATTCGGAGATCCATGGCTTTGGAATGTAAAACTGACCCCAATGTTCTTTGGACAGAAAAGCCAGTGGGTAGTCAATTATAAAACCAATAATATGGGTGAGCAGGTGGAAAATGAAGGAAATATTCTGGCATTTGGAAGCTCATGGGAAGGAAGAAGAAGTAATATTTCTCAGAATAACTGGTTGAATGTGGAGAATGCGTCGACTCCAAATCTGCCAGTGAAAAGGTATTTGATGAATAATGTTCATTATTTGTCTGCGAATTTCTTAACAAATATTGATAAAAAGAAAGAATGGGAATTAAAGGTTAATGCAAATTATACCAACAATGCAGTGGAAAGGGAAGATTATAATGAAACGACTTATTTCCCAACTAAAGATAGACCACAACAGTCAACGGTAGTAATGAGTACCAGAAATAATTTTTATACGGATAAACTGAAAGGTGAATTGATTTTTACCAAGAACGCTAAGAAAGGGTTCTTTAAAAATACCACAAGTTTCAGCCAGTTCTGGAATGCAGACAGAGCTTTTGCAGACAGAGCTGGAAGATCTGGAAATCAAGCTGTGGAATCTCCTACATCATCTTTTCAAAATTCATTGAGTACTATCATCCCCTGGGGAGAAAAGATGGTGAATTTCAAATCATATATCAATTACCAGGACGATCAACAGACATTGACAGTAGATCCGGCAAGTTATTTACAGTTGCCATATAAACTTCCAAAGGTAAATCCAAATGATCCGAATGAAAAAGATAAATATGGTGTTGTAAATTTTGCACCAGGAACTTTAGCATTACAACAGTTCAGATTAAAAACTTTAGATACTTCACATTCAGCAAATATCAGTTTTTCTACAAAAGGGTGGACATTCACTCCTCAGGTGGGATTTGATTTTTCTACAGATAAGCTAAATACAAACTTTGATGGACAGGCGGTTCCTAATCCTTCTGTTCCAAATGATGTTCCACCAAATTTCAGTGATGGTATTTATGAAAACAACCTGAAATTTACAGAAATTGTTCCTACAGCTTCAGTAGGAGTTAATTATAAATCTGAAGCTTGGAGTATTTTTGCTAATTTCCCAGCAAATTTCAACAACATTAAGGCTGAAGATGACCTAAGAGGGGTGTCAAAATCACTAAATAAGACAACATTCACTCCAAACGCATTTGTTCAGTATTCATTTGCTTCATTTTGGAAAGCAAGCCTGAACGGAAACATCAGCAACAATTTTGGAGATATTCAGACGGCTTATGCGGGATATATGTTATTAAGTCCAAGAGGATTTAATGTGATGGATCCCAATAATCCAATTCCTCAAATAACTTCAAAAAGTGCAGGATCACGGATTGAATACAGAAACCCATTAAACAATCTATTCTTTAATATAAATTATTCATTGAGTGATAGTAAAAGAAACTTACTTTCTTCTCCAATTTTGGATGCAGCAACGGGTTCTACTTTAATAAGATACATTGAAAGAGAGAATCATTCAAAGACCAATAGATTCAATATTGAGGTTGGTAAATATTTTCCAAAATTCAAAACCAATGCTTCTGTGAACTATGGAAATACATTGTCAAAATCTGATGCATTCTTGGATGATACACAATATTTAAGTAAAAACAATACTCAGACTTACGGGCTTAAGTTTAATAATACCTATTTCAGCTGGGCAAGTATAGATTATACCCTTAATTTATCAAGAAACAAACAGGATAATATTGGTTTAAGTACTAATCAAAGCAGACTTGGAGTAAATACAGGGTTTAATCACAATTTGGCAGTTTATTTCTATCCACTAGAAAATCATACGATTGGATTCAATTGGGATCAGGTAAATACAAGTGATGGAATTAATAAATACAAGAATGGATTCTATGATGTTTCATATCAGTTTTCTTGGTCTAAAAAGAAAATTGACTTTGAAATTAAATGGTTAAATATCGCTAACAGAAAATTCTTTGAAACGTATAATATTAATCAAACAACGAACAGCTCTTCTTACACGAAGATCCAACTCCGCCCTAGCCAGGTCATGTTAACGGTAAAATTCAACTTTAAATAAAATAAAAACCAATCCAGCCGGATTGGTTTTTTGTTGAGATATACTGATGTATTAAAATTAAAAGCTTTGCTGGTCTGCTGAAGGCCCATAGCTTCCCGGCAAAGGAATGTTGTTCAGTCTGTAATATACTCCCAGTTGCGCTCTGTGATGCGTAATCTGGTTCAATGCATGGCGGATCGCTCCGTATTTGCTCCAGCTTGCCAGTTCATGACCGTCGTTTTTAATAGTCCAGCTGGGATTCAGGTCTTCTTCTGTGCTGTTTTCTAATGCTGTTTTTGCTGATTGATAATCTTCTTCCAGTTTTTTCTTAAGATCTTCTCTTGTAGAAAGAACGGTAGGTTTGTAGTCTCCTTTTCCAAAATCCAGTTCGGAAGTATTTAAAATTGTGTTTGGCCATTCAAAAACTTCTACAAGGTGGGTGGCAAGAGGCATCATTTTCATGCTTTTTTCATGGGGAGCGAAGTCATTTTTTCCTTCGGGAAACAAATCAATAAACTTTTTTGTGGTTTGATATTCTCCCTCCAGTTCAGATCTTAATTGAGATAACGTGTCCATAATATTTTGTTTTTTAGAAACTTAAAGGTAAGCGTTTTAAAAATGAAACTGTTTTAAGAGAATCATAATTTTTTAGTCACCATGTAATCCGGAGGAGATAAATCTTTTTGCTAAAAAATAAAATTTCAAAAAAACTGTAACAAAAGTAGTCATGTGATAACTAATTATATAAAACTTGTTATAATGAAAAAGTTATTCTCCATATTTCTTATTGCTCTGTTTGCGTTTGCAGGAGCTCAGGAATCAAAGGAAGCTGCAAACCGTTTCTTTTATGAACTGACTTTTAAGCCGAAGAAAGACTCGGCGAAGCTTGAGAAAGTAATTATGGCTCTTGATATAGTTAAAGACAGATCTGTTTATAGAGACTTTACAGCTATTGGACAAGATTCTATTCTGAAAGTTCAGTTTGAAGCAATGCAAAAGGCAGGAGTTTATAAAGATCTATCTAAATCTTTCAAAATGCCAAAGTTTTCTGCAAAAATAGTGAAGACTTATCCGGATATGAAAATCCAATATGTTGAGAGAATAGCAAGCGGATTTTCTCCTATGAGTATCGGATATAATGAAACTTTAAAATTAGACTGGAAAATTTCTAACGAAAAAGCTAAAATTGGATCCTACAATGCTCAGAAAGCAACAACGGAATTTGCAGGAAAGAAATGGACAGCCTGGTTCAGCTCAGAGCTTCCTTTTCAGGATGGACCGTATAAATTTTCAGGACTTCCGGGCTTGATCGTAAAGATTGAGGACGAAGGCAAAAATTATTCTTGGGTTCTTCAGGGAAATAAAAAAGTTCCAGATTGGGAAGAATTGACATACATGGAAAAGCTCTCCAACCTTGGTTTAAAAGTGACTGAAATGCCGAGAGAAAAGTTTGAAAAAACATTCAATGATTTCAAAAAAGATCCATTTTCTTCTGTAAGACCTATGATGACACAGGAAATGATGTCTAAATCAATTCCTGGAATGGATGGAACAATCGGAGACATGATGAAGAAGCAAGAAAAGATGTATAAAGATTTCTTCAATGCCAATGACAATCCAATAGAAAAAGAACAAGCTTCAGACGTGAAGAAAAAATAAGCATTCATATCAACTAAATTATATTTTGAATCACCCCAGATACAGCAATGTGTTTGGGGTGATTTCTTTTATCTCAAAACGTTATTTAGATTAAATTTAAATAACGTATATTTGCAGGACTAAAAATTAGGCTTTGAAAGAGAAAGGATTACATAAATTAAGTGGATTCCCTAAAAACAAAATGGGGAAGATATTGGGGTATGATAATGACCATCTGAAAATGCCCAATAAAATCATTGAAATGGGGCTTCTTCCGGAAACCACTTTCAGAATTTTGTATCAGGCTCCGTTCAATGGGCCAATGTATGTGGAGTTTGGAGCAGAAAAAAGCCGGATTGCTCTTCGTGAGGAAGAAGGAGATTACATCATTGTTGAAGAATTGAATTAATGCAGGAAAACAAGAAAAAAAAGATACTTTTAGTCGGAAATCCTAATGTAGGAAAGTCAACGGTTTTCAATACGCTTTGCAACAAAAAGCAGAAGACCGGGAACTATGCCGGCGTTACCGTTGCAAGCCATTCGGGAAGCTATACTTATAAAAACGAAGAGGTGGAAGTAATAGATCTTCCCGGTTCATACAGCGTTTACCCGAGTTCAGAAGATGAAGCTATTTTTTCCAAATATCTTATTGATGAGCAGAAAAATTATGAAGGAGTTGTTTATATTCTTGAAGCACTGAGTTTGAAAAGAGGGCTGCTTCTGTTTCAGCAGATTCAGGATCTTGGGATTCCCATGGTTCTGATTGTCAATCAGATTGATCAGGCAGAAAGAAGAGGAATTACTATTGATATTCAAAAATTTTCCGACGCACTAGGCATTAAAATTATCCAGACTAACGCCAAGGAGCAGATCGGGATTGATACGGTAAGAGAAGCGATTTACAACAATGAATTTGTAAAAACAAATACCGCTTCTTTTGAAACACCAAACGAACATAGAGATTTTATTCAGAAACTGGCCGCACATAAAGGTTTCGATAATGAATACAAAGCCTGGATGAGCCTTTCACTGGGAACAGATCTTGGCAGAATAAACTCAGTAATGGAACAATTGAATGAGGCGGATTCTAAAAGCTTGGTTCCAAAAAGATTACAGGTTCAGGAAACTGTTAGAAGATATCAGAACGTAGACAAGATACTGGCTGATGTAATTTCTAAAAAAGCCCAGTTCAAAGAATTATTGACTGAAAAACTGGATAAAGTTTTAGTTCATAAATTCTGGGGGTATGTTGTTTTCTTACTGATCCTGCTTGTTATTTTTCAAAGTGTTTTCTTCCTTGCGGAATATCCAATGAACTGGATCGAAGAAACTTTCTCATGGCTGGCAGCATTTACAAGTGAACATCTTCCTGAAGGACCAATTAATTCACTGATTTCAAACGGAATCGTTCCGGGAATCGGAGGAATTGTGGTTTTTGCACCACAGATCGGAATCCTGTTGTATTTCCTTTATCTGCTGGAAGACTCAGGATATATGGCAAGAGTTGTATTCCTGATGGACAGGTTGCTTCGTCCTTTCGGACTTAACGGAAAAAGTATTGTTCCCCTGGTATCGGGAACGGCCTGTGCTATTCCTGCGGTAATTTCTACCAGAAACATTGAAAATGTAAAAGAAAGATTGCTGACCATATTGGTAACACCATTTATGACGTGTTCTGCGAGACTTCCGGTGTATAGTATTATTATCGGACTGATTATCTCAGAAGGGACATTTTTAGGAATAAAATATAAAGCGCTGGTTTTGATGGGAATGTATCTCCTGGGTTTCTTAGTCGCGTTATTCTCAGCAGCAATCCTGAAAAGATTTATTAAAAGCAAAGGAAAAACATACCTGGTAATGGACCTTCCGGCCTATAAAAAACCACTTTTTGGCTACGATCTTAAAATGGTTTTGGGGAAAGTATGGGACTTCATTACCGGAGCCGGAAAAATAATTTTCATTGTAAGCGTTATTATCTGGTTCCTGAGCTATTTCGGACCAAGTCAGAAAACAAACGAATTGGTAGCTACAGACGTTCATCTTGACCACTCTTACCTTGCCAAAATGGGTAAAGGAATAGAGCCTGTAATTGCTCCTCTGGGCTACGACTGGAAAATGGGTGTAGGAATTCTTACCAGCTTCGTGGCAAGAGAAGTGTTCGTAGGAACTATGTCTACACTTTACAGTTTGGAGGATGATGCTCCGGAAGTAAAAGTAATTGATAAAATGAGAAGAGATGTAAAACCAAACGGAGAAAAAGTCTTCAGCTTTGCAACCGGAATATCGGTTCTTCTTTTCTATGCGTTTGCAATGCAGTGTGTTTCTACACTTGCAGTAGTCTACAGAGAAACCAAAAGCTGGAAATGGACTGGCTTTCAGGTGGTCATGATGACAGGTTTGGCATATTTTGTGTCGATGATAGTATATCAGATTTTAAAGTAATGGACTCATCATTAATCTTTCAGTACGTACTTATCTTATTAATTGTAGCATTTGCCTGCTACTCTTTATTTAAAGTACTTAAAAAGAATTTTGCACCTAAGAAATTCAGCTCCAAAAGAACCAACTGCGATAAAGATTGTGGCTGTTCTTAATACTGGGTTCATCGGATAATTGAAAAAAATGTAGTAATTTCATTTTTCTAATGTAAATTATTCGGTTTGAATTTTTTAAAAGCAGGATCACTAGTATTATTTTCTTTATTTACCTTTCTGGTAAAGGCACAGTCAGATACAGTTAATACCAAATCTTATGCGGATCAGGTAATGATTCGTGTGAATCTTGATACCAATATCGAGAACTATGTCTTTTCATCAGGAGAAGGTAAGGATGCGTTCGAGATGGACCTGTCAATCAACAATAAAACCAAAACTTCCTTTTCAGTCGATTATAGAATTATAAGTGCGACAGTATCATTTTCACCCAGGTTTTTACAGGGAAACAATGAGGATGCAATGAAAGGAAAAAGCTCTTATACCGATTTGAGCTTCAGATTCTTTCCCGGAAGATTGATCCAGAATGTTTATTATAAAAATGTAAACGGCTTTTACGTTGAAAATATGGAAGACCTTTCTCCCGGATGGCAGGAAGGAAGAGATCCATATATTCAGTTTCCGGATTTAAGGGTTCAAACTTTTGGTGGCTCCACCTCCTATATTCTCAATAAAAATTTTTCAGCAAGAAGTATCTATACACAAGGAGAATGGCAGTATAAAAGTAGCGGAAGCTGGGTTCCTTTTGTAGATTATGACCTTACTATTTTCAGAAATAAAATTGATGGTATAAAAAGCAAAGAGACTCAATATAATATCGGAGGAAATATAGGATATTTCTATAATTGGGTCATTGGCAAGAATGTGAATATCTCACCTTATCTGGCTGTTGGAATCGGAGGAAAATTCTCCAGTTACCGCGATGTTCAGAATTCAGGAACCAAAGAAAATGCACAGTATGCTACCATAAGAATGCAGGGCGGCCTTCACATCGGGTATAATACAGACCGGTTCTTATTCGGTGGTAAAATGAATTTCAAGTCCTATGCCTATGATCAGAAAAACAACCAGACCGTAGAAAATAATAACCTTTATGGACTGTTATATATAGGGTATCGTTTTGCACCACCGAAAGTTGTAAAAAATACCTATGATAAAATCCAAAAAAAGATTCCGGTCTTATAAGTTGAAGGGTCTTTTAAGTATCTTTGCGTTGGAAAATTTAGAAAGAACAAAATAAAAGTAAAAACATCATGTCATTAATAAAATCTATTTCCGGAATTCGCGGAACCATTGGTGGAAGGGTAAATGATAACTTAACACCGCTGGATGTAGTAAAATTCGCATCCGCATTCGGAACCTGGCTTCAGAATAATAAAAACAAAAAAGATCTTACCCTTATCATCGGAAGAGATGCCAGAATTTCTGGTCAGATGGTTTCTTCTTTGGTAACGGCTACGTTGCAGGGATTGGGAATTAATGTGATAGACCTTGGCCTTTCTACAACGCCAACAGTTGAAATAATGGTTCCAGAGCTTAAGGCAGACGGAGGAATTATCCTTACCGCTTCCCACAACCCAAAACAGTGGAATGCCCTTAAATTATTGAACGAAAAAGGAGAATTCATCACCGGAGAAAACGGGGCTGAAGTACTTGCTTTAGCAGAGAGTGAAGATTTCAATTATGCAGAAGTAGACGATCTTGGAAAATATGAAACAAGAGATGATGCTTTTGATATCCATATTCAGCAGATCCTTGATTTACCAATGGTAGATGTAGAAGCGATCAAAGCTAAAAACTTTAAAGTGGCCCTGGATGCCGTAAACTCTACAGGAGGTATTGCCATTCCTATGCTTTTGGATAAATTAGGTTGTGAAACCATCAAATTATACTGTGAGCCTACAGGGCATTTCCCACACAATCCTGAACCTTTGAAAGAACATTTGGGAGACATCTGCGAATTGATGAAAAAAGAAAATGCAGACGTAGGAGTTGTAGTAGATCCGGATGTAGACAGATTAGCTCTGATTGATGAAAAAGGTGAAATGTTTGGTGAAGAATATACATTGGTTGCTGTTGCAGATTATCTGTTGAAACACAAAAAAGGAGCCGCTATTTCCAATCTTTCTTCCAGCCGCGCTTTAAGAGATGTGGCACGTTCCCATGATTCAGAATATTTTGCCAGTGCCGTGGGAGAAGTAAACGTTGTTACTTTGATGAAGGAGAAAAATGCTGTCATCGGAGGAGAAGGAAACGGAGGAATTATCTATCCTGATTTACATTACGGAAGAGACTCTTTGGTAGGAGTAGCTTTGTTCTTAACTCATTTGGCTAAAGAAAACAAAACCGTTTCTGAGCTAAGAGCAGGATATCCAAGCTATTTCATGGGTAAAAAGAAAATAGAACTGACTCCGGAGATTGATGTAGATGCTATCTTAAGCAAAATGGAACAGGAGTATCAGAATGAAGACGTTTCTACAGTAGACGGTGTTAAAATAGACTTTGAAAACAACTGGGTTCACCTTAGAAAATCAAATACAGAGCCGATTATCAGAATTTACACGGAAGCTCATTCTCAGGAAGAAGCTGATCAGTTAGGTGATGATATCATAGCTAAAATTAAAAGTTTAATCTAAAAAAATACAGGAAGAACGGACGAATTGTCCGTTCTTTTTTCTATCAGGCATGTTTGAGCATATCAAAAACAAATTTCCCTTTCCTAAAGAAAAATGGAGAAAATTTCTGGGCAGCTTTGAACGGATGGAAGTTCCTGCCAAAACCTTACTTTTAAAAGAAGATGAGGTTTCCTATAATGCCTATTATATTGAAAAAGGAATGGTGAGAGCCTGGTATAATAATGACGGCAAAGACGTAACATTCCAGTTTTTTCTTGAAAATACAATGTTTTCTTCCCTTGAAAGCTTTAAAAAAGGCTTGCCAAGCATGGTGTCATTTGAGACCATAGAGCCGTGTATTTTATACAGGATCAGCAAACCTGATGTGGAAGCTTTCCTGGAAGAAGTCTATCAAAATCCAGAGCTCAGAAACCTGTTTATGGATGCTCTTTTTGAAAGAGTATTCGATTATATGAAACATTTCTTTTCCTTCATTAAAGATACACCTATGCAGCGGTATATCAATCTGACCAAAACCAAGCCGGAGATTGTTAAAAGAGTTCCCCAACATTATATTGCTTCCTATCTGGGTATTACAACGGTACATCTCAGCAGGATCAAAAGCAAAATCCTGAAAGAGAGATTGGGATAGGGCGGAAGATGGAAGAAAACACATATACTTGTTAAACGAAGTTCCATTGTGAACGAATAATACTCAATATTATATCACTGAGTGTCCTCCGTGTTCCAATTCTATTTCCATCTTTATAAACTTCCAGCCTCCCTTCCTCCAGCTTCCTTTCCCAATTGATAACAAATGTTATCGCTTCCCAGCATTCATCATCAATAATTTTGTTAAAAATTAAAAGAATGAAAGCAGCAGTAGTATTTGAAAAAGGAAGTATCCCTCAATATGCAGATTTTCCGGAGCCTGAAGTACAGGAAAATGAAATTTTGGTTTCAGTAAAAGCAGCCTCTATTAAAAATCTTGATAGAGCAAGAGCTGGAGGAAATCATTATTCTACAGAACATCAGGAGCATCAGCCAACGGTTATTGGAACAGATGGAGCAGGATATCTTGAAAACGGAAATAAAGTCTATTTTTTCAGCAAAAAAGGAACGGTGGCTGAAAAAGCCGCAGCAGACAGAAAAATGATCATTCCCATTCCTGAAGAACTGGATTTTTCTTTAGCTGCGGCATTACCCAATGCGGTCATGGGATCAGCGATGGCTTTAAAATTCAAGGCAGGATTGCAGCCCGGAAATACGATACTTATCAATGGAGCGACAGGAATTACGGGAAGAATAGCCGTTCAGATTGCCAGATTATATGGCGCCCGAAAGATCATCGTTATCGGAAGAAATGAAGAATCCTTACAATCTTTGCGTGAACTCGGAGCTGATGAGGTAATTTCTCTTCAATCCACAGATCATGATTTTAAACAAAAAATAAAAGAAGTTCATCAGCAGACGCCTATAGATATTATTTTGGATTATATCTGGGGCCATTCTGTAGAAATGATATTGACTGCCCTTAAAGGTGACGGAACTTTTTCCCATAAAACAAAACTGGTAACCATAGGAGGAATGAGCGGAGACACCATTCAACTGTCTTCACAGATTCTCAGAGGAACTGATATTCAGATTTCAGGATCAGGACTGGGAAGCTGGACGAAAGAAGAATCTGCACTTCTGTTTTCAGAAATTATTCCGGAAATGTATCGGGCAGCCGTAGAAGGAAAAATTAAGATGGAAACAGAGGAGGCTGATATTAAAAATATCAAAACCGTATGGAATGCTGATATACAAAGCGGAAAACGTCTGGTCATAAGAATTTAACCCCAATTTCCATTTTTTTATCCACAATCCTTTTATTGGTTTTCTTTTTTTACTATTTTTATAATAGAAATTTATGAAATGGAAAATTCAAAAAAAAGTTGCAACTTTGCATAAATATTTGAATATCAGTTTCAGATGTATTATTAACTAACCGTTTGCCGAGGTTTGTAAGCAAATTCAGACATCAGGCCGACAAAGAGGACACTATTGGAAGAGTATTTTGGAAATGAACTTGTAAAAAAGTTCGAGGAAATGATGGAAAACAATGACGAATTCTACTTTGATACAGAAGAGTTGGAAGACATTATTGTTTATTATTTGGAGCTTGGTGATTTTAATTACGCTGATATGGCGGTTAATTATGGTCTAAAGCTTCATCCCAATTCATTGGATATCAAGATCAAAAGACTTGAAATCCTTCTGGAATGGGAAGAGTATAATATGGCGAAAGAACTTATCAACGAGCTGAAAGGTGCTTCTATGGAGAACACAGACTTTTTGGTTTGTTACGCCAAATATTATTCGAGCTTAGGAAATCCCAGAAAATCCATTGAAATTTGTAAAAAAGCTTTGACATTAGAGGAAGAAGAAAACTTTCTCCACAACTTTATTGCGGATGAATATGTGAATCTTGGAGACCCTTTTAACGCGCTTAAACATTACAGAAAAGCACTGAAAGAAGATCCAACGGATGAATATTCGCTGGAAAACTGTATGGTGTGTTTCAGTGACCTGAATAAGAGCGAGGAGGCTATAGCCTTTCTTAATGAATATTTAGATGAATTCCCTTATTCTGAAACTGCCTGGTTTGAATACGGACAATTCTATTTCAACAGAAAAAATTATGATGAAGCTATAAGAGGCTACGATTATTTGTTGGCAATCAACTCAAACTCTGTAGGAGTATATGCTAACAAATCAGCTTGTTATGAAGCTATGGGACAATACCAGAAAGCCATCGATACTTATGAAGAAATGCTGGAGCTGGAATACACAAAAGCATTTACTTTTTATAAGATCGGATTGTGCAACAAGGCATTAAAACAACCTATTTTAGCTTTAAATGCATTCCAGAAATCATTGAGAGAAGATCCTCAGTTTTATCTTGCCATGATGGAACAGTCCTATCTTTACGAAGAAATGGGCGGAATGTCTGAAGCATTGCATTATGCGAAAGAAGCTACCCAGCTGAATGAAAACAATCTTGAGTATCAAAAAAGATTAGCGTTTCTTTTCATCGATTCAGGGAAGTTTGAAGAAAGCCTTTCCTGTCTTAAAAAGCTGGTGGATGCTGAGCCTACAAGGTTCTACAACTGGTATGCCTACTCAGAAGTTTTAATGTTGGTAGGAGAGTACGAAGATGCGGTAACTGTGTTGAATAGTGCCTTAAAAAAACATCACAGAGCTGAACTGTTTTATCAGTTGAGCAATTGTTTTTTCAATCTGAAAGATCAGGATAAAGGAACAGAATCACTTCAGAAAGCATTAGACCTTGATCCGTCTTTAGTTAAGGATATGCAGAAAAAATATCCTTTCATTAAAGATGAAGTGAAAAAGGTAAAAGCGACTAAAGTGAGGAAAAAGAACTAGATTAATCTAAAAAATAATAGAAAAACCTGCATTTCTGCAGGTTTTTTTTATTGATAGTTGTATTCGTAGATGAATTTATCAGGAGCGCTTGTAAGAGGATTTCCATTTATATCAAGAGATTGTCTGTCCTCTACAGACGGGTAACCTGCGGTATTGAATGTAGTGGTATATTTATGAGAAGTTGTTCCGGTTCCGGTTCCTCCGCCAGCCGTGGTATTGGTAAACTGTCCCTTATAGGAGCTTAAGCTATTCTTTATATTTGAAAACAACATGCTTACCCCATCGCTGCTTTCGTTTCCGTTGAATATGATTTTATCAAAGCCCTTTACATTTTTAAAAGGATAGTTTTTATCCGTGTAAGTGTAGGTCTCTGTTTCTGTGTAATTAACGGTGTTCCCATTTACGGTTCCTGTGCCTGAACCTACATTGCTTATCATATTTCCATTGTTGTAGGTAAATACACTGTTGATTGTAGAAGACCCTGCAGCCCCAGAATTTGTTTGTCTTTTTACATTGATTTCTGTATTGCTTGTGTAAACATAAGTAAATGTAACGGTGTTCTGTACTGTACCTGCAGTAGAATATTCTTTTGTAACTGCTGAAGCCATACGGCCGTTATTATATCCATATTCAACGGTGCTTTCAAGAATATTGTTTTCGTAATTTTTGATTCCAGTAACATATTCGTCGGTATAGCTGAATTCAATTCTTTGCCCATGATTAATATTGTTAATCATGCTGATGATTTTGGTTCCGTTGTAATTGATTTTCATTACAATACCATCCTTGATCATTTTTGTAGGAAGAATTACACTTTGATTGGAAGGATCGCCGTTGTCAAAAGGATCGTTATCGTCAGAAGAATAACATGAAAGTGTTAATAAGGCAATTGAGCCACAAAGTAGAATTTTTTTCATAGTTATAAGTTAAATCAGTCAAATATAATTTAATTTATAATATGATTTTATTTTTTTGGATTTGCTCTTAAAAATATAAGTCCTCCAATGATGATTCCTGCCCCTATAAATTGTAAATAAGTCAGTTTTTCACCATCTATAATACCCCAGATAATAGCAACAATTGGCATTACTAAAGTAACCGTGGAAGCAAAAAGGGGAGACGAAACTTTCAGTAAACGATAATTCATTGTCATCGCCAGACCCGTTCCGAAGATAGATAAGAGACTCACAAACATAAGGCCCAGCAAATTATCCTTTGAAAAGCTGAACTCCGAAAAGAATCCGGTGCACGTAAGTGCTATAATAGAGGGAAATAGTAAGACAAATGAGAATACAAAAGCTGATAAAACAGTGGAAGAAACTTCCATAAGCTTTGATTTGACCGTTGTTGTACTCATGGCATAGCATAAAGTGGCCAATAATAACAACAGGATTGGAATCATTTTCAATTCACCGCTGTCACCTCCACCGAATGCAAGGATACATACCCCGGTGAAACTTATTAAAGTTCCTATAATCTGCTTTTTTGTCGTTTCAAATTTCCAGACCAAAGCCCCTACAATAATCACGAAAATAGGCATCATAGAGTTGATGATTCCTGCAATACTGCTGCTGACTTCAGTTTCTGCGATTGGAAAAAGGTACATAGGAATGAAATTCCCTGTAAAAGCAGCCAGAATTAACCATTTTAAATGTTTTTTCGGGAAGAGTTTGTAATTTGAAATAGCAACCGGAAGTAAAATAATCCCTGCAATAAGAACCCTTAAAGATCCTACCTGATAAGGATTAAAATGCTCAAGCGATTTTTTGATTAAAATAAAGGATGATCCCCAGATAATACTCAGGATAATCAGAAGAACCCATTTTTCTTTATCCGCGTTCATTATTTTCGTGTAAAATTTTTAGAAACTCTTTTTTAGGAATCATTTTAGCACCAAGACTTTCAAGATGCTCTGTATGGGACTGGCAATCAATTAATTCAATCTTGTTTCTGTTGCTCTCTACAAAATGAATGAATCCTGCTTTGGAAGCATTGCTCACTGTAGCAAACATGCTTTCTCCACAAAAGACACTGCCAATTTGCAGTCCGTAAAAACCACCTACAAGCTCTTTATCCTGCCACACTTCAATACTTTTGGCAAGGCCATAGTCATGAAGCTGGATAAAAGAATGCATCAATTCATCAGAAAGCCATGTCCCGGACTGTCCTTTTCGGGTTGCCTTTTGACAATTCCTGATTACTTCCCTGAAATTTTTATTCTCTGAAAAAGTGAAAACGTTTCTGTTTAATATCTTTCTCATTGATTTTGAAACTTTTAATTCTGCCGGGTCAAGAACAAACCTTGGGTCCGGACACCACCAAAGAATTTCTTCTCCGGGATTGTACCAGGGGAAAATACCCAGCTGATAAGCAAACCAGATACGCTCTACAGACAAGTCGCCTCCAAAAGCAACCACTCCTTCATGACCGCCATACAGCTCAGGGTCAGGAAATGAAATCTCGTTTTCGTCTAATCGAACCATGCTTAGAAAAAAAATCCCACTTCAAAAAGCAGGATTTATATTTGATCTTATATTCTTTAATTAAAAAGGTAAATCATCATCATCGTCTCCCGCGAACGGATTTTCGTTTGAAACTGGAGTTGCAGATTGCTGAGACATTGCCTGAGTAGGTTCTGAAGCATTTTCAGAAACTTTCTCTACTCTCCACCCTGTAATAGAGTTGAAGTATTTAGTTTCACCTTGAGGAGAAACCCATTCTCTACCTCTGATGTTGATTCCCACCTTTACGTTCTCTCCTTCTTTAAGGTTATCTAATAAACTGATTTTATCAGATAAAAATTCTATGTTTATCGGCTGTGGATACTGTTCTTGAGTTAAAATAACCATTTCTCTTTTTTGAAACCCGCTCGCAAATGTTTGAGCATCAAAAAGTTTCTTTACCGTTCCTTGTAATTCCATATCGTAAATATTAACGATGTAAAAGTAAGAAAATGAAATGTAATAAAAGGTGCCGCGAAAAAAAAATGTAGAAAATTTAATTTTTTTCTTTGAAAAGTTTGGTAGTAAAGGAAATTGCCTTATATTTGCACTCACAAAAACGAAGCAAGCTCTTTAAAACTTACAATATAAAAAACCAGCGGATGTGGTGTAATTGGTAGCCACGCCAGACTTAGGATCTGGTGCCGTGAGGCGTGGGGGTTCGAGTCCCTTCATCCGCACTATGCGAAAATAGCTCAGCTGGTAGAGCACAACCTTGCCAAGGTTGGGGTCGCGGGTTCGAATCCCGTTTTTCGCTCCACACCATGCCCTGGTGGTGGAACTGGTAGACACGCAGGACTTAAAATCCTGTGTCCGCAAGGACGTACGGGTTCAAGTCCCGTCTGGGGTACAAGACCCTCTGTAATATCTTACGGAGGGTTTTTTGTTTTAATAGAGAGTGTTCTTTAAATAAAATTTTTATATTTGTAAGAAATATAGCCTGAATCTGTAAATTCAGATCAGCAAACCAGCGGATGTGGTGTAATTGGTAGCCACGCCAGACTTAGGATCTGGTGCCGTGAGGCGTGGGGGTTCGAGTCCCTTCATCCGCACTATTCTAAAATAGTTCAGCTGGTAGAGCACAACCTTGCCAAGGTTGGGGTCGCGGGTTCGAATCCCGTTTTTCGCTCCACACCATGCCCTGGTGGTGGAACTGGTAGACACGCAGGACTTAAAATCCTGTGTCCGCAAGGACGTACGGGTTCAAGTCCCGTCTGGGGTACAAGTCCCTCTGTAATCTGATTATGGAGGGATTTTTTATGTCTGATAATCACTCATTGTCATATTTTGTATATTATAAGATGTCTTTAACGGTTGTTTTCAGCTTTAAATACTTATTGATGGCAAAACGAAGATCGATTTAATTACAAATAATTTTAAATAATTTAAAAATTGAGGCTGCTTTTGGTACATTTGTTTCAGAAATAAAACAATCATGAAATTATTGAATACCGTTTTAGCTGTTACGTTGATAACTGCTTCTCATCAATTATTCTCACAGACAGCCAACGAGAAAAAAGCCCGGGAAATTATTGAAAAAGCTATTCAAGCAGAAGGAGGTAAGAAACTTTTAAGCAGTATAAAAACACTTTATTCCAAATCAGAAACGGTAATGGACGGCCGTAAGGTAAACTGGATCACAAAAGAAATGGTGCCTAACAAAGGAAGTTTTGAGATTGAATATCAGGGAAGGATTGTATACAGATCCTGGTTTGATGGGAAAACAGGATATGAATTGGTGAATGGTGAGAGAAAACTGGCTGATCCTGCTGAATTCAAAGATAAAGCTGACAGAAAATATATCATCAATGAATTAGCCTACATAGATCCTCAACTGTACAAAATTGAACTTATTGATGAGAATCCTGATAAGATATATTATAAAATAAAAGCCACCTATGTAACAGGAAAGGTGACTTATCTGTATTACGATGTGAAATCATTCTTTCTAAGCAAAGAAGAAACTGTTGAAAATGGAGAAAAGAATACGTTTTCAACGGTTTTACAAAGTGATTACAAGAAGTTCGGAGATCTTTGGTATGCCACTAAATCTACTTTTGTTTCTGAAAGTGGAAATCAGGAAGCCAACCTTGTGGAATTGTATTATAATAAGAGTATTGAAGAAAACGATTTTAAGTAAAATGTGATAACTCATAAAAATCCTTATGCAATCAACTGCATGGGGATTTTTATTTCTTGTCTGATGGATAGGCTATCCTTTATTTTCCAGCCTTTCCAGTCTTTCAAAGATGCTTGCAAATATATTCTTTTCGGTGGTAGAAACATATCCTACAATCTTATAATATTCCTTATTTTTTTTATTTATTAATTGATTATCAGATATATATTGAAGGGTTTTATTGGTGTACACCAACAACTTATGAATAGGTTCTGTATTTGGATCGGCTTTATTCAGAAATATAATATCTCCATATTGATATGGTGGCAATAGGTGCTTTTCTGTAGTAAATTCATAGATCAAATCAACAGATGCTAATATTTTTTGCAATAATAATATATTGAGACTGTTATTTTCCGTTGTTACTTGCGTTTTCTTGTCATTCTGAAGAGCCAATTCCGGGAAAAGTATGAGCTGATCAGTGCATGAAATACTTCCCAATTGGTTTGGCTGTAGGGTTTCTGTCAGAAATTTATCAAGATCAAGATTAAAATGATTGGCAACTTTCAGGATTGTTTCTATTTTTGGCTCTGCGCGTCCTTCCTCATAAGAGCTTATTACCCCTCTGTTTAAATCAAATAAGTCCGCAAAGGCCTTTTGGCTTAATCCTTTAATCTGTCGTATGGTCTTAATATTACTTCCAAAGAAGCTCATGCTGTCTAAAATTTTTTGCAAATATAGAAAATGCGGAACAAATGGTTGATAAAAATATTTGCAACCATGTGCAAGCGACACTACACAACGATCCGGTATCACAATACTTTAGAGGTTGAAATAGCGATTGCATAAATAGTGCTCTTTATGATATCAATTTCTGGTTTGGTGGTGGAACCGTTTTCTTTCGTTATTACAAATTCCGGGCATTATAATATAATCTGTACCCACAATATTGTATAGTTCTGTATCTGTATCCAAAATTAAATACTCCATAATTTTGTTAAGCTAAAGAAGAAAATATGGAAACAATCACTCAACATCAGAAACAGTTTCAATATGCTGAGGCTTATATATCAGACATGTTGATGCTGAAAAATATCTTTCTTGAAACACAGAATTTGAAAAAAGCAGATCAGAATTTCGGACTTCCTTTTCTTTTGGCTAAAAATGGAAATCAAATAGTTGCTTTTGCCAGTCTTATCGTGAATGAAAAGGATGAGATATCTTTCAGAATCTATGATAAAAACAGAATGACAGAAACTGAGAAGAGAAATTTCTTTTCCCGTGCTGAAAGATATTTTAAAAACAATAATACGCCCAATTTCAAGGATCCGGAACAGTTAAAAAGCAGTATCAACAGTATGATCAGCTGGCTGAACCCTGAATAGAGCAGGATAAAATTGTACATTTACTTAAAACCGTAATGCAATGCCAAAAGATGTTCTGTATCTTAAAATAGCTAATTCTGTCACAGAGCAGATTAAAAGTGAAACCCTGCAGTTTGGAGACAGGCTTCCTTCGCTGAGAAGTGCTCAGAAATTATACAATGTAAGCCTGAACACGATAAAACAGGCGTATATGGAGCTCGAAAGCAGATCTTTGGTAGAATCACGTCCCAAATACGGATATTATGTAAGCCAGACCTCCCAGAGAAAGCTGGCGCTGCCTTCTGTGACCCAAATGAAAGTCTCTGAAGGTAAGAATACTCCACAAGACCTTATAGATAAAGTGTTTGGAAGCATCGGAGGTACAGATGTTACGCAGTTTGCCCTTGGAATTCCAGGAAAAAGTCTTCTTCCGGTGGCCAAGATGAAGAAATGCATGATCGATGTAATGAAAAGAAAGAGCGACAGCGGAACCAATTACGAGCCCGTACAGGGAAGTGAAGTACTGCGACGGGAAATCGCCAAATGGTCCATGGTAATGGAAGGGAAAATCACAGAAGATGATTTGGTTATTACTTCCGGAGCCATGAATGCGGTTTATAACTGCTTAATGGCGGTTACTCAGCCCGGAGATTCTGTGGCTGTAGAAAGTCCGGTGTATTTTGGAATCCTTCAGGCGATTCAGTTATTAGGACTTAAAGCCGTAGAAATTCCGACTCATCCCATTACAGGTGTAGATCTGGATGCTTTAAAGAAGGAGCTTCCGAAGCTCTCTGCGTGTTGTTTTGTAGTGAACTATAATAATCCGTTAGGGTTTCAGATGCCTGATGAGAACAAAAAAGAGCTGGTGAAGATGCTTACCGAGCACAATGTCCCATTGGTGGAAGACGATGTGTACGGAAACATTTATTTCGGAGCGGGAAGGCCAAAACCATGCAAATTTTATGATGAAGCAGGAATTGTGATGTGGGTAGGTTCGGTTTCCAAAACATTGGCTCCTGGTTTTAGAGTAGGATGGGTGGCTCCCGGAAAATTCAAAGAAAAAATTATCCGTCAGAAATTGGTTCAGACAGTAAGCGGACCTTCTTTGTTTTCTGACGTGATTGCAGATTTCCTGGCCCATGGGCGTTATGATCATCATCTGAGAATGTTCAGGAAAAAGCTGTATACCAACTACCTTCAGATTCAGAAGTCAGTGATTGAATATTTTCCGGATAATACAAAAATCTCAGATCCCAAAGGAGGTTTTATGCTTTGGCTGGAACTGGATAAGAGAATCTGTACGGAAGATCTCTATGATTTGGCTGTCAGCCAGAAGGTAAACTTTGCTCCGGGGAGAATATTTTCACAATATAATCAGTATCAGAACTGTATGCGGCTGAACTATGCATTAGAATGGACTGATAGAGTGGAAAGTGATCTGGAGAAACTTGGGAAAATGATAAAAAACAGAATTTAATAAACCTTATAGCGATGAATGATATTAAGAATGAAGTAAAAATTGTAGTCTATGAACCTCAGTATAAAGGGGCTTTTAAAGCTTTAAATGAAGAGTGGATCAAAACGTTCTTTGTGATGGAAGCGGGTGATTATAAGCTGTTGGATAATCCTGAAGAATATATTTTAAATAAAGGAGGGCATATTGTTTTTGCGCTGTTAAATAATGAAGCCGTAGGAACTTGTGCATTGGTGAAATCGAAAGAGGATCCTCTCACTTTTGAGCTGTCAAAGATGGCGGTAAGTCCTAAAGCTCAGGGTAAAAAAATAGGATATTTACTGGGAACCGCCTTAGTAGATCTGGCAAAAAGCCTGAATGCTGAAAAAGTAGTTCTGGAAACAAATTCTGTGCTGGTTCCTGCAATAAAACTTTATGAAAAGCTGGGTTTTAAGCATGTGCCTATTGTGGATGCAGGATATGAGCGTGTAGATGTGCAGATGGAGCTGAATCTGAATATATAACAAAAAAATATTAGAACTCGGATAGGAATATCCTTGTTCTAATATCAAAATTTAAATCTAATTGCTTTACTGTTTTATTTCTTGATGAAAGTCTTGGTTAATGACTTTTTGCTTCCGTTGATTTTAATAAAATACACTCCTGACGGAAGATTTCCGATACTGATTTTTTCATCGTAATATCCTCTTGAAGACTGTAAATATAACGTTGAAACAAGCGCTCCTTTACTGTCGATGATTTCTGCTTTAATTTCCTTATCCTCAGAGCTATATTGGATTCCGATAAATGTTGAAACAGGATTTGGATATATTTTAAAATCATCAGCAATGATCTTCATTTCTTTTGATGCCAATACTTCTTTGGAACATACCGGAATTCTGTTCACTCCGTCAATCCCCCATGAAGACTGCACCGGAATACAAAGCCAGTTCAATACCGTAGGAAAATGATCGGTTTCTCTTGTCGTTGAGGTATAATCATACACCTTGAAATTGTTAACAGTACCTGTATTGTACGCAGGAGAACCGGTTACCGTCATATTATTAGCATTTGGACTTGAATCCGTCAAGGTATTTCCTGAAGTTCCATTACATTTCCAATTGGCTAATAACTGAGAATAATAAGGGTGTGAAGGTGTAATATCCTGATTAGCCCAATTCACAATTACATCGTTAGGAAGAGCCGATTTCCAGATTCTCACATCTTTATAAGAAGCTGCCAGATTGATTCCATAAATATTTGTTCCATCCTGATTTAAAGTTAAAGGAAGTCCGGAATCAATATTTCCGATTGTATTCATTTTAGCAAAAGTTACCGGAACACCATCTTCATACAGCGTTACAAGACCATCCCTGTCAAAGCTGGCAGCGATATGTTTCCATTTATTGGTTTCCACTTTTCCGCCAACAAGATCTATTCTGTTGCTTCCATCACCAATATTCATCTTGAATGTCTGCCCGGAATACCCTGAGAAAACAAATCCTTTATTTTTCCCATTAGCCCAGTTTTTATTACTGATCATCACGGGATCACTGGAATAGGCTGCATTAGGCTTTACCCAAAATTCAATCGTAAAATCCTGATTTGCACCGAAATTGAAAGGAGCCTGATTGGAAGGTTTTGCATAAGTTCCTGCAGGAAAATTCAACTGATTGAACGTCTTACTGGACTCAAGGACTGTTTTGCTGATTTGCTGTGGAGTAAATCCCGGATTGGAATACACCGTAAAAATATTTCTTTCCGAAAGATTTCCGCCTCCATGAGAGCTTTCTATTGCTCCGTGGTCTGTAGTGAGTACTACCAGCCAGTCTTCATTGTTATAAGAAGGTCTGTTTTTCATAGCTGTAACAATCTCTCCGACATAAGTATCAGTTGTTTTAATAGAAGAAACATACTGAGGGACACTTGAAGAGAACCCATAAGAATGTCCTGCGTGGTCCACATCGTCAAAATCTACAAAGAGAATATCAGGATTATCATTCTGCAAAGCTGTTACAGCAGCATTTTTCACTGCAAGATCTGTTGCCAGATTGGTTTTCACATCAGCGTTTTGGATAATTTTATCGTTAATGGGTGCCCAATGAGCAAGAGAAATAGTTCTCAGACCAGAATTGTAAGTTTCTGCTCTTGTTAAAAAGTCAGGATAATTAACATAGTTCGGGCTTGTAAAATTATTGTCCTGAACATTATGCTTGGTGTGCCATACACCGGTAAGCATAGTACTCCATCCGTTTCCACTCCAGGTAGTGGCAGCACAAAGCCCGTCGACAGAATAGATCGACTGACTGATAAGGTTTTGAATGTTGGGAGTAGGAGTAGACATCATTACATCTGCACGGCATCCGTCGATACCGATGAAAAGAACTTTTTTGGTCTGAGCTCCAAGGAAACAGCTCATTACAACAGCCATTGATAATAGTTTTGTTTTCATAGGAAAAAGAGTTTTTTAAAATCAAAAGTTTACAAATAGTAATTTATTTTTAACTATTGTAAAATTAGTTTACTATTTGTAAACATATGTAAACTGAAAATTAATTAATTGATAATTAAAAAGTTCCAGAAAAAAGTTCTTGAAATATTCGGATTTTCAAATATTCAATTGATTGTACTAAATCGAGGCTGTTTTAAAAGTGTCATTCTGAATGAAATGAAATATAGTGAAGAATCTAATGTTTCGCAGATCAATAAGATTCTTCCTTCGTCAGAATGACAAAAGCCAAATTATTTAGCTTTTGTGAAAACCTCTGTAAAATTAGAAATTTGATGGGGTGGTAAAAACACAAACGTTTCCAATGAGTTACCATGAAAACATTTGTGTCAAGAAGTATAAAAAATATTTAAAAAAGAAGTTGTTAAAGAATACCTTCAGCCTCAGAAATGGTGTTCAGAATATAATCAGGTGACGCTTTTTCAAGCTCTGATTGGGTCTGAGCCCCTGAAAGGACAGCTACGGTTAGTCCGCAGCCGGCATTTTTACCCTCTTCGATATCAATAACAGAGTCTCCGGCCTTTAAAACCTTATTGGCTTCAGTGATGTTGAATTTCTTCATGGCAAGATGGATCATTTCAGGGCTTGGACGGCTTTCCGAAACGTCGTCAGCAGTAATTAAAGCATCAAAATGAATATTTTCTTTCCAGTTGAGTTTATTCAAAAGCTGATGAGCAATTTCAGAAGTATAGCCTGTATTTAAAACGATCTTTTTATTTTGAGACTTCATGCTGAGAAGGAAGTCTTCCGTTCCGATAATGGGTTTTACCTCAAGGTTTTTATAAGATTCTTTAAGCTGATCAGAGAAATTTTCAAAGATTGCAGGAGCGTCTTCTTCATTGCCATTGATTTCCTTTAAAAGACTTGTAATGGCTTCCTGTTTTTCCATACCGGCACAGCTGGATAATACCTTTTCCAGGCTTACCACATAGCCGTAATCGTTCACTGCATTGGTAAGTGTTTTGTAGACTACATTATCCTCATCAATAGTTGTTCCGGCCATATCCAGAACCAATAATTCTATATTTTTCATTTCAATTTTATGCGTAAATTTTTTCAATATTAAATTGGGAGAAGCCACCGCTTCCTGTCATCCCTTTTCCTCCGATACCTGTTATAATATGAATATTGGCAGATGGACTGTGCTCAAAAATATCTTTCGTTTTGCACTGGGAATAAATTCCGAACCACCTTCTCTGAATTTCATACGTAGGAAGATCAATGATTTTCTTCGCCTCAAGAATCATGAATTCGTCAATCTCCATATTAAGGTCATATCCCAGATCATCCGCATTTTTAGCGTCCGCATACTCATGAGAATCTCCTATGATCACAGAACCGTCAAGGGCCTGTTTGAATAAAATATGAACTCCGTATTTCTTTTCAAATGAGTTGGGGTCTTCTAAGGCCTTGATTTTCTGAAAAGAAGGGCATTCGCTGAATGATTCATATCGTCTTACAGAAAGCCCGGTAAGAATATTTCCCTGAAGTGAATAAATCCCCTGAGGTTTGGTCTGAAGCATCTGAAGTTTACTGACTTCCAGATCACTGTCATTGAATACTTTAGGATATAAAGTCTTAAACTCATGTCCGCCACAAATGATGATTTTTGAAGCGTTGAATTCTGTTCCGTCTGCAGCTACAGCGGTACATTTCTGATCATCTTCATGTGTTTCAAGAACTGTGGTGTTATAGAAAATCTGCAATCCCATCTTTTCCTGAAGCAGTGTATGAAGTTTTACAATCATGTCTGCAGAATCTACAGAAAGTTCCTGTGGAAAAAACAGTCCACCTTTACAGTAATCTGAACGGAGACCGTCATATTTCTTGATACAGTCGTTTTTTGATAATAAAACAGATTCATAGTCATTGTTTCTGTTGATTTCATAAAGTTCTTCAATCAGCTGAAGCTCTTCGTCATTGGAAGCGATATATACAGATCCGTTTTGTCTGATAGTAAGATCCGCCTGGGTATGAAGTTCATTGTATATGGCGAGACTTTCTCTTCCGAAATTCTGCCATTTCAGATCCATTCCGGACGGTACTACCTGTCCGAAGTTCCTTACAGTGGCTCCCTGAGGAACAGAATTTCTTTCCAGTAAAGCGACCTTAAGATTTTTCTTCAGCGCATGATAAGCATGGAATGTTCCTAAAATTCCACCTCCTACAACGAGTAAATCAAATTTTGTTGTCATTGTATTATAATTTATAAAATTTTCGACGTATCGAAATTGATGAATTGATTAGAATTTGGGTTTGATTTTGGTTTTGGCTTTGATTTGTTCCTGAAAGCCAGAAAAGCAATCACCGAAAGAATGAAAACTGTAACGGTGATGATGTAATTTAAGTTGATATAGAAATGTAACCATGAAGTCTGAGCTGAACCAAAATTTTTGTACAAAAGAATCAGCACACTTCCCAGATACCCGAATGAATCTACAATATAAATAAGAAATCCTACATTTCCTTTAATTTCAAATGCTGCGATCATCCGGTCAAAATAAATTCCGTTGAAAGGGATATAGCAGATATACATTCCAAAACCGGAAATCGTCATCCATAAAAAAGGAGATAAAGAACCCTGCTGAAACAGATAAGTAGAAAGTCCCACGGTAAGAATTCCAGCAAAAAGAATATAATGATAGTAAGCAAATGCCCTTTTATTATTCTTTACTTTGACCATGAAACTTAAGATCAAAAGTACCATCACCGCAATGGGTATTTCCGTTAAAGTGAAAATAGAACTGTCGAAACTAAAATGCAGTCCGTCCCAGATCTCACGATTGAAATTATCTCTGAAATCCCTTAAAACCGTTAAACTGATATATAAAAAGATAATACACACGATCGGAACAAAAAACTGCTGAATCAGTGCTTTTCTTTCCCGGCCATTCAATGGCTCTCTTTTGTTTTTAAGTAAAATATCTTCCTCTGTAGGTTGGGGAATTTTTTCAAGAAGCAGCCCGAAAAGAAGTAAAGGAATCACAAAAAGAAGTCCGGCTGAAAACGGCATCCAGAACTCGGAAATCGAGAACGTATCCATTAAAAATTTTCCTACCGACTTTGTAAACCCTGAAGAAACGACAAAGCTTGAACATAAGAATAAACCAATGATTTCTGTCGTTTTGCGTCCTTCAATATAGGAGAAAACAATTCCCCAGATCATTCCCAACGGAATCCCGTTGATCAACATAAACATAATATTGTAAGGGGCGGGAACAGCCGCAAATCCTAACAGGGCAAGCTCTGCAATAGCAATAAAAACAAACAGATAAGTAAGTCTTTTTTGTGGTTTCAGTTCAGAAATAAATTTGATCCCGATAAATTTTGAAATAAAATAGCCTACTGCCTGTGCAATAATAATCAGAATCTTATAATCTACTCCGAAATAGGAAAGTCCCTCGAAAGAAGCTACAGTAAAAGGCTTTCTGAAGCCGTACATGCAGAAGTAAACACCAAAAGCAGCGAAAGCAGCTTTCAGTGTTACCAGTGTTTTTTTGTTGATGGTTCTGGCCATAATAATGGTTTAGAAGTTCAGTTTTACTCCAAGATTAAATCGCACGCCATAAAATTCTACCTGCTCAGGACGGTCTTCATTTTTACCGAAATGATAGATCAGAGGTTTGTTCAGAATATTATTCACATCAGCATACAAGGTCAGGTATTTGGTAAACTGATAAGACCCGCCGAAGTCCAGATTGCTATATTTACCATAATAAGAATCGTTGATATCTTCCTCAGCATATTCTACAGCGTATTTCCCTTTATAGTTGTAAGCCAGTCTTGCATTGAAACCCTTTCTCTCAAAGAAAAGCTGGGCGTTATACAATTCTTTTGCCTGATAAGGAAGGGTTACTGTTCTTCCGCTTGGTTTTTCCATTTCAGAAGTCATGAATGTAGCATTCAATTGTACTCCGAAATACTGAAGAAATCCTGGAAGAAAATCAAATCTCTTGTTGATTCCCAGTTCAATACCTCCTAACCATGCTGCTTTTCCGTTATTTGGGGCTGTAAACTGTACACCGTTGTTTCCATTATAATTTCCGATAAAAGAATCCTGGAAAATAGGATCTGTTATGGATTTATAGAAAACGCCTCCACTTAGAATCCCTACGTTGGAGAAATAATATTCTCCCATCAGATCAAAATTCAAAGAATAGGTAGGATTAAGATTTGGGTTTCCTCCTTTGAATTCGTTGTCAGCTTCAATATAAGTTCCTCCTGGAGTAAGATCTCCAAAATTGGGTCTTGAGAAAGTTCTTGTCGCTGCAAAACGAAGATTGGCTTTATCATTCAGCGTATATTTCAAATGAACCATTGGAAGAACAGCCAGATAGTTTTTGGTATTTTCTACTGGAGTCAGTATATTATCATTTACGCTGTATCCTCTTACTTTCGTATTGGTATTCGATAGTCTGATCCCTCCTAAAATCGTAACCTTATCATTCAGTTTATATGTTGCCATCCCATAGGCATCCGCATGTTTTTCAAAGACATCAAAGTTTCTGCCTAATGCTTTGTTGTATTCCAGTGCTTCGGAATCAGCAGCATTAATTTTCAGATTTTCCTGATGATCATACCAAAACTGGTTCATTCCTTCTGTAGAAAGTACCGGTCCAAAAGTATTCCCGATGTGGGCATTCATTTCACTTAAATATTTCGGTCCGTTGGGTTGTGTCGTGATATATGGTGAAAACTCAGACAGAAGTGGGGCTGTTCCGCTGCTCCAGTTGTAGAAAATATCAGAGAACTTTGCATTACGCTCCTTATCGCGGTATTTAAAACCATATTTTAAAGTGAGTTTATCAGAAGCATTGATCTCATGATTGAATGCTGCTACAATTTTATCCTTTTCCTCTACAAAAACCTTATAGAATTCAAGATCTGTAAATCTCATCTGGGAGGCATCCATTTTAAAGTTAGGATCACTGTAAAAACCAAATAAAGCATCCGGATTTTTATAATCTAATTTTCCTCCATCGGTTTTCCAGTAAGCTCTTGGCCCATTTCCATGATCGGAAATATAATCAGGATTAATCCCTACACCGGATTGAGTATATTTGATAACATAGTAGGAATTGTTTTGTTTATCAGGAATATTTCCATACTTGAATTTGTTGTCGTAGTAAGATAAATCCCAGTCGATTTTTCCTTTATTTAAATGATGAACTGCTCCCAAAGAAACAGAAGTAAGCTCTGTAATCAATAAATTGTGGATATTCTGAAGCTCAACCCTTGCTGTATTGTTGGCGCTGCTGAATTTATCAAATCGGATTCTATGTTTATAGTGGGTTTCGTCATCCGATAATGTACCATACATTCCTTTTAAATAGAAAGTAGTTTTTGGAGACAGTACATATTCAAAAGCCGTATTGATCCCTGTTGTTTTTCTTACTCCGTTATAATCACGAAGTTCCAGTCTGAAAACACCCTCATCGCCACTTCTTCTCGCCTCAAAATTATCGGTAGACCAGTTCCTGATGAAATGGGCAAAATTGAATAGGTACCCGAATTTTTTATCTTTCGTTCTTCCTCCGTATAAAAATCCGAGGTTATACACTCCTTTGTCAGCTTTGGCATTATATCCGCTTCCAATAGTTGCTTTGAATTCTGTTTTCATTGGCGGAGTTTTGGTGATAAAATTAACACCACCACCAATTCCGTCTGCCTCCATGTCTGGGGTAAAAGACTTGTTTACATGTACATACGAGATCAGTTCCGTAGGAAAGAAGTCGAATGCGGTAGCTCTGGAAGTAGTTTCCTCCTCTGCCGTGGGAAGCCTGTTTCCATTGATGGTTGTAGAAGCCCAGAATGGCGGAAGCCCTCTAAGAGAGACAAATCTTCCTTCTCCCTGGTCTCTTTCAATAGAAACTCCCTGTACGCGCTGTACGGTCTCTGCTGCATTTCTGTCCGGGAGCTTTCCGATTCCGTCAGAGGCAATGACATTGGTAATATTGATCGCATTTTTCTGAAGGTTCAACGCTCTTGCTTCCGTATTTTTCAATGTTCCGGTCACGACTACTTCATCAATGTTTTTTCGGGGCTGGGAAAGTTTGATGATTCCCAAATCAACTGTATGTTCTGGTGTCAGCTCTACATTGATGTCTGCAGATTCATAACCGATGTAGCTGATTTGTAAAGTGTATTGGCCTTCTTTGATATCATTGATGGTGAATTTTCCTTCAATATCGGTGGCTACATTTTTAGATAAGCCTTTTATTTTGACTGTTGCCCCGGGGAGAGGCTGGCTGTCGTCAAGAACAGTTCCTATAATTAACTGTTTCTGCGCTGAAACAAATGCAATGAAACAGACAAAAACAAGGGTAAGTAATTTCTCTAAATTTGTTTTCATTTTTACATATATTAAATTTTTTATGCAAATCAAGCTAATAATTTTAATATATATAAATATTTTGTATTAAGTATTATTTAACAAATAGACACTGTTTTATTACGCTATTTTTACTTTAAAAGAATAAAACTTATCCTTTGAAAATTTAATAAAATGGGATTTGAAGTACCTGTTTCAACGTTTTTTGTAAATATTTCAAGGAAATAAGGGGAATAAAAACCAGCCGAAACTACCCCTGTTTCTGTTCATATTTCGTTCATTTAGAAAGAAAATGAAAAAACTAAAGTTGCATATTTGTAAACTTTTATAATTGTCTGGAAATTGGAAATTGAGGAATAATGAATAAAATGATTCTCATACTGTGAATGGAAATAGGATTCTTCCTTCGTCAGAATGACAAAGTCAGATCAAAAACTTTGCGTTAAAAAGAATGTAATTAAGCAGTATAAAAATAAAGAACAAGCATCACACAGCTTTCATCGCTGATGCTTACCGGTACATGAGGAAACTTACCGTTGAAATATAAAGAATCACCTTCTTTTAAAATGATTTCTTCATTATCAATCACATATTTTACTTCTCCCTTCAGTATATATTTGAATTCCCAGGCATCGGTAATTACCTTTTCCCTTTTAGAATTAGGTTCAAGAGTAAGAAGTACCGCTTCAAAGCCTAGAGAATGAAGACTCTTGCTGAAAATATGCATGTATTTGAATCCTTCAGCTTCTACCTCCTTTTCTATGACTTGCTGATTTTCTTTCGGAACATAGATGAATTTGGCATTGGATTTTTTCTCAACGCCTTCAAAAAAATAGCTGGCATCAATTTCGAGTGACTGGATCAGATCCAACAAAACAGGAAGCGAAGGAATGGTTCTGCCATTTTCAATTCTGGAGACAAGACCGTTACTCACATTCGCTTTGAAGGCAAGATCATTGATGGTTAAATTATTCTTTTTTCTAATATCCTTTAATCTCTTGCCGATACCTATTAAAAAGTCGTTCATACGCTATGCAATTTAACCTGAATTATTTTTTTCGTCATTCAATGAAAGGCAAAGGTAATATTATTCTATAGAGTTTGGATAGATGAGGGAATCAATTCATTGAAAATTATTATTGAAAGGAACGCTGAATTTGTCTTCTGCTTTCTTTCCCTTTTTGCCCATCCCAATAAAATTTCCCTATTTTTGTAAAACTCCTTATTTCATTTATGAAAAAAATTATTCTTATCGAAGACGAAACCAGCGTGGTTTCTTTTATTAAAAAGGGACTTCAGGAAAACGGGTATGAAATTTCTGTAGCTTTTGACGGGCGTACAGGAGTGCAGCTGGTGCAGGCAAACGATTTTGATCTGGTAATTTTAGATATTATGCTTCCGGAAATGAATGGCCTGGACGTCTGTAAAGAGATAAGAAAAACCAATCAAAGTGTCCCGATTCTCTTTCTGACTGCTTTGGGAACTTCTGAGAATATCGTTCTCGGACTGGAGAGCGGTGGTGATGATTATCTGGTAAAACCTTTTAAGTTTATTGAACTGGTGGCACGTGTGAAGTCTTTGCTAAGGAGAAGTAATAACAACGGACCACAGGAAATTGCCGAACCGGAGCCGGATAATGAACATGTATTTCAGTTTTCGGATCTGATTGTGAACGATTATACCAAGAAAGTAACACGGGCCGGAGAAGATATTTCGCTTACTTCTACAGAATATAAACTCCTGCTGTATTTTCTGAATAATCCGGAAAAAGTAATTTCAAGAGCTGAAATTCTGGATGCCGTGTGGGGAGTGAACTACGAGCTGGGAACCAATGTGGTAGATGTATATGTCAACTATTTAAGGAAAAAGCTGGATAGTCAGGATGATAACAAGTTGATTCATACTGTGATAGGAATGGGATATGTGTTGAAAAAAACATAATGAATGTTTAATAAAGTTATTACAAATCAGACCAAAACGATGGTGCTCTTGATGTTGGTTTTTACAGCCATCATTTTGCTGTTCAGTGGTTTGGTATACTTCTCTATCGTTAATTTTTCACACCAAAGGTTTTATGAGCTCCTCAAGATCAGAACAGCTACTATTGTTCAGATCGAAAAAAGTAAAGATCATCTCGACCTTCCGGAAAACTATATTCTCAACAGTCTGAATGATGAGGAGCTTCCGATGGAAAAAGACTATGTTTTTGCCGTTCCCAGAGATTCCAATTTCAAAAAAATATCTCAGGAAGTTCATATTCCTGATTATTTCTTTAAAAATATCATCAAAGAAGGAGAGTCTAATTATAATGACCAGGAATTCTATTATATAGGACAAAGCTTTAAATATGATAATAAAGACTATATCGCTATTGCTTCTGCTAAAAACCACTATGTCATTTATTATCTGGGATTTCTGAAGAGAACACTGCTTACCTGTATCGTTCTTTCATTGTTCTTCAGTATGATCTTTTCTTTTTATCTGTCGAAAACCTTATTCAGACCTATCTTAAAAATTACAGGAAAAGTAAAGGAAATCAGTTCTGAAAATCTTCACTTAAGACTGGAGTCCCAGCCTGATAATAAAGAACTGAATGAGCTGGTAGATACATTCAATGATATGCTCAACCGTATTGAGACCTCATTTGAAACCCAGAATCACCTGATCGGAAATGTTTCTCACGAATTGAGAACTCCTCTTACGTCCATTATGGGAGAAGCAGATGTTGCCCTTTCCATTAGCAGAACAGCCGACGAGTACAAAGAAACCCTCGGAATCATTCTTGATGAAGCCGAAAAGCTGGATAAAAAGATCAAAGCTCTACTGATGATTGCCCAAACCGGATTCGACGGAAAGATCCAGAAAATGGATAAGGTGAGAATTGATCAGCTGCTTTGGGATGTTATTGAAACCCTGAGAAGAATTGATTCCCGAAATAATATTTATCTGGATATCAGCATGCTTCCGGACAATCCAAAAAAATTAAAAGTACAGGGAAATGAACAGCTGCTCCATCTTGCAGTAGCCAATATCATCAGTAATGGCTGTAAATATTCAAATTTTCAGCAGGTAAAAGTCTCTCTCGGAGCCACAAATACAGATGTTTACATCATTGTAAAAGATAATGGTATCGGAATTCCTGAAGTAGAAATGAACAAAATTTACGATCCATTCTTCAGAGCTTCCAATACAAATAACTACGAAGGCTATGGAATAGGACTTCCATTGGCAAGAAATATTGTAAGAATGCATCATGGTGAACTGATCGTGAGTTCACACGAGAACCAGGGAACTACAGTACAGATGCGCTTCCCGAATTTCTATAGTACACAGAAAGGAGAATAGCCTGACTCTTCTTACCGGCCTGAAAACAATCCGATAACAAATAATATTCATAAGCAATTTCCTTCCTTTACGATTTTGCTGTTTCGTCATGTTAATTGTCCTTAACAATTTTCTAATCTCATTTTAATCTCTTTAATCACATTTTAATTCCGTTCCAAAGATCTTCTAATATGGTCGTTCTAGTTTTGTATCATCAAAAAAGATAAACACAATACAAAATAATAAAGAACATGGCTAAAACAATTTTAATTGCGACAGATTACTCTCTTGAGTCATTGAATATATTGAAAAAAGTACTTAAGGAGAAAGATGCGTCAGAAGATGAGAACCAATATAATATACTTCTGACATCCGGGTATGATTCCGGAGATTCTATCAGAGACCTTTTATTCACTACCAAAACATCGGTCTTTAATAAAATTAGACCCGAAGAGTTCTGTGATGCCTATGGAATCATCAGTAATAAGTATCCCCACCTGGTTAATAAAATCATTTGTGATGTTTTTACAGGAAGTTTCCAGAGAACATTCAACCAGTATGTAAAGGCAGAAAATATTGAAGAGGCTTATTATTCTCCATCGATCAAAAGTAAGGGAAAAGGCAAGTTTGATCTGATTCCTTACATCAAAAAATGCAAAGAACTGCAATCCCATGAAATTACCGTTGAAGTAAGAGAAAGACTTCCGGAAAGAGGAAGGCTGGCAGAGATCTTTGTGGAGGTCTAAATAAAACACAATTAAAAAAATAAAAAATGTTAAGAAATTATAGTAACAGCAGGACACTGGGAGATAATATCAGGTTGGGGACGCTGACTGCCTTTACGGCGGGTACTATAAATATTGCTTCCCTATTGATATTTCTCTCTTTTACATCCAATGTAACGGGACACTACGCTATTTTAGCGGCCGAAATCAGTAAAGGAAACTGGACGCAGGTAGGGGTCGTAGGAGGATGGATCTTTTTGTTCTTCTTCGGAAGTTTTCTGTCCAACTTTATTGTCATCAACTTTAATAGGAAAAGTAAATATTTTGCCCATTCTATGCCCATCGCGCTGGAAATTATATGTCTCCTTTTTGTAGGAATATACGGGCAGTTTTACTATCAGAAAACATTAGAAGAAACAGAATATCTGGTAGCATTGATGCTTTTTGCCACCGGACTGCAAAACGGTCTTACGGCAAGTATTTCCAACTTCTCTGTGAAAACCACCCACCTTACCGGGACAACCACCGACCTGGGAATTCTGGTATCTATGTTTACACAGAAAAAATACAGAAGAAACGGAGAACTGATTGGCAGGGCAAAGCTTCTGATGAGTATTATGCTTGCTTATGTAATGGGAGCCGTATTCTCGGGATTGACGTATTACTATCTGGAATTCAGAGTGTTTTATGTAATCAGTCTATGTCTTCTGTTCGTCATCGGGTATGATGCTTATAAAATTCATGTCCGACACTTTAATACGAAATACAGATACAGCAGGATTTATAAAAAACCGAATCTCTTTGCTTATCTGTATGATAAAATCCATGGAATTCCTAAAAGAGAGAAAAAGAGAAAGCTTGTCTTTGAGGATTAAAATATAAAACACACTATTAATTTTTTGTATAAACTAGCTGTAAATGCCCTTATTTTATTGTAGAATAGGGGCGTTTTTCTGAAAAATAATCTTACAGACCCGTGTTTCTGTTATTTTTCATCATACTTTTCATGTTAATAGAAAAGGAAATTTTCGGTTCAGTCAAATAGACATGCTAAAGCCCTTCATTACAAACATTAAAAAAATCGGTTGGGGATAAATAGGTAAAAATGTTGATAATTAAATATTAAATCACGGTTTTGGTATTTTAATTCCCGTTTCCATTGACTATTTTTGTAAGTTGATTTACGTTTTTATGTCAGATATTATTCAGCTTTTACCGGATCATGTAGCCAACCAAATTGCAGCGGGAGAGGTGGTGCAGCGGCCTGCATCCATCGTGAAAGAACTTTTGGAAAATGCTATTGATGCAGATGCAACGAAGATTGAATTGATCATCAGAGATGCCGGGAAAAACCTTATTCAGGTGGTAGACGACGGAAAAGGAATGTCCGAAACAGATGCCCGTATGGCATTTGAAAGACACGCTACCTCCAAAATCAAAGGAACAGAAGATATCTTTAAGATTGCTACAAAAGGTTTCCGGGGTGAAGCACTGGCTTCTATTGCAGCAGTTTCACAGGTAGAGCTCAGAACGAAACAGAAAGATACATCCATTGGTACCAACATTTATATTGAAGGTGGAGTTTTCCAGTTTCAGGACCCGGTTCAGACAGCAGACGGATCAAACTTTTTAGTAAAAAATCTTTTCTATAACGTTCCTGCAAGAAGGAAGTTTCTGAAAAATAATAATATCGAATTCAGACACGTAATTGATGAATTTCAGCGTGTTGCATTGGCTCATGAGAATCTGGAGTTTTCACTTTTTCATGATGATGAAGCCGTTTTCAGGTTGAGAAAAGGAAGTCAGATGCAGCGTATTGTAGATGTTTTCGGAAGAAAACTTCAGCCGCTTCTGATTCCTATCAAAGAAGATATTATCTGGTGTAAACTTCATGGATTTGTTGCCAAACCCGAAGGGGCAAAGAAAGCAAGGGGAGAGCAGTTTCTTTTTGTGAACGGAAGATATTTCAGAAGCCCGTACTTCAATAAAGCAGTACAGGAAGCCTTTGAAGGACTTCTGCAGCCAGGATATGTTCCTTCGTTTTTCCTGTTCCTGGAGCTTGATCCGGAGAAAATTGATGTGAATATCCATCCACAGAAAACCGAAGTGAAATTTGAAGATGAACACCTTATTTTTGCTTTGCTCCGCTCAACCATCAAAAGATCTTTAGGGATTTATAATGTCTCTCCAAGTCTTGATTTCGACAGAGATCCGGAGTTGGATGAAATGATGAATAAACCGATTCCAAGCAAAGGAAACGGTGGTGGAAGTGGTTTTGTGAAAATGCCGGAGATCATTGTAGACAAGGATTATAACCCGTTTTTGGAAGAAAAAAATGTAGTGCATCCGGAAGAAATTCAGAATCTTACGGAAATGTACCATCAGAATATTACCGCTGAACCTTCAAAGATTAATTTATTTGAAGATGAAGATTTTGACGAAGATCTGATGAGACTCCCGAACGGCTACTGGCTTTTCAATAAAGGTGATGTGACATTGATGCTGGATCTCGGAAGAATGCACAGACTATTGGTTTCTGAAGGAAATAAATCTACCAGAAAATCAAACACAAACAGCCATGCCCTTCTTTTCTCTCTGGAGTATCATATGAATGAGATTGAGAAGACAAAATACAATTCGATCAAAAAATATCTTCCGGAATTAGGGTTTGACATGAAAATTGCTCATGAAAGTGTACTTAGAATAGATTCACTTCCTGAAGGGCTGAAAGAAACCCAGGCCATGAAATTCCTGGAGAACCTTTTTGAAATCCTGGAATACAAGACAGAAGAGGAATTTTTGCAGTACTATCATAACCAATGGAGCAAAATGCAGTCGAAGTCAAGATTTGACTTTATTTATAAAAAAGATGCGGAACAGCTTATCAAAGACTTTACAGCATTAGGCTTCCCGGAATTTTTACCGGATGGAAAAAGATGCTATTATGAAGTTCCGTTTAATGATTTTAAAAACAAATTTTAAAAAATTATGTTTAACAATATACCGCCAATTACAAGGAATATTATTATAATCAATGTTATAGTATTTATTGTTACTTATTTCATGGGAAACCAGATGATTGGTTATCTCGCGGGTTTTTATCCGTTCTCACCTTTTTTCCATTCATGGCAGGTTATTACCCATATGTTCATGCACGGAAGCATCATGCATATTTTATTTAACATGATGACACTCTTTAGCTTTGGACCCATTCTGGAACAGACATTGGGAGATAAAAAATATTTAATCCTTTATTTTGCAAGCGGTTTAGGGGCATTTTTTCTTTTCAATTTGTGGAATTTTGTAGAAGTTCAGCAGCTTTCCAATGAGTTGGAACAGCTTGGATTTAATGTAAATGCATATTTGTCTGGCGCCAGTGTTGAGTTTGCGGGCAATGCCGATTCTATTCTTAAGCAAAAAGAATTACTGGAAAACTTCAAAGGTATTGTAGCCACCCCTATGGTAGGAGCATCTGGAGCTATTTTCGGAGTTGTGGCGGCATTTGCAACCCTATATCCGGATTCTAAAATTGGAATTATGTTTATTCCGGTTCCTATAAAAGTAAAATACCTTCTGCCTATTATTGTTGTTGTTTCCGTGTACCTTGGGCTTTCTGGAAACGGAGGTGGCATTGCTCATCTCGCTCACGTAGGAGGTGCGTTGGTAGGTTGGTTGTTGGCATTAAGCTGGAAAAAGCATTTGTACCGTTTCAATTAAAATAATATTGTGAAGGTTTTCCGACTCATACTGTTCGTCCTGCATCTGGGAATTCTGTTTTTACTGCTGGGCACATTATTGAATGCCTATGTCCCACCAAAGGTTTTTCCATGGTTTAACTTGCTTTCCTTGGGTTTTCCCGTACTTATGATCTTTTATATTATTCTGACGATATTCTGGGTGATAAGCTGGAAAAAAAGAGCTTTTGTATTCATGTTTGCGGGGCTGGCATTGATCAACCCTGTTAAAAGATGGGTGAATTATTCTTCTCCTAAAAATGGAGATTCAGAAATAAAAATTGTCTCTTTCAATACCAGGGCGGGTGGAAGAGGAAATGCGGAAATTGAACCCTATCTGAAATCTCAGAATGCGGATGTTATTCTTTTGCAGGAAGATGCTGGTAAAGATTATCAATTTGAAGGATATCAGAAAGTAAATCCGGGGGCAGGGTTAACAATTTTGACCAAACATAAGATCATTAATCATAAGATTATAGATCCAAGGGATGAAAACATAAGAGTTCCTGGTTTACAGGCAGATATAGAGATTAATGGAATAGTATACCGGTTTATGGATGTATATCTTAATCCGTTTCACTTTGATAAAGACATGGTAAGACTTAATGGAGATACGGATACCAACGAACAAAAAGCAAAAGATGTTGTAAAAAGGCTGATTCCCACCTTTAAAAAGCATCAGGATCAGGTAGCACTTATTCGAGAGATCATTAATAATTCGCCTTATCCCGTAATTCTGACCGGAGATTTCAATTCTGTTCCCAATTCTTATGAATATTATCATTTATCAGATGGGCTTGAAGATGCATTTTTAACTGCCGGAAAAGGCAGTGCAACCAGTTTTCACGATTATAAGTTCCCAATCAGGATCGATTATGTTTTTTCTTCAAAAGCATTAAAGGCAATATCTTATGAAGTTGACCGTTCTGTAAGTATTTCAGATCATTATCCTGTCATCGTGAAATTTTCCACGGAGAGCAAATAATCATAAAAAGAGTTAAAATTATCTGCTTGGTAGGATTTTTGTTGAAAGAAAACCGTACCAAGACCGTTTTTTCATGAAGTCGAATCAGATATTACTATTTATACATATCGTTATTGCTGTTTTGCTGTTATGCACATTAGGGAATGCATGGATTCCGCCTAATCTTTTGGGCTACCTTAATCTGCTTTCACTTGGTTTCCCCTATCTGATTGCTGCACATTTGATTCTTACCCTGATATGGATCTTCAAAAAACAAAAAATAGCCATCGCTTTTGCATTAGGTACACTTATCTTCTATAATCCCATCAGACGATGGATCAATTTTTCTCCAAAAACAGAGAATGGAAAAACAATACGGGATATTAAAGTATTAACATTTAATGTGAAATATGGAGAATACGGTTGGGATAAAGTGAAAAATTATATAAAAGAACAGGATGCAGATATTATTCTTGTGCAGGAAAAAGACACCAATCGCGCCATAAAGCGGGATCTTATAAAATATCCTTCTGTTATTCTGAAAACAAAACATAAAATTGTAAGACAGGCAGAGCTGATTGATGAGAAGGCAAGAGGAAATTCATTCTACGCTGATATTGATATCAATGGAAAGGTCATCAGAATCATCAATGTTTATCTTGAACCTTTCAGACTTCATAAGTCAATGTTTACGAAGTTAGATGCCCTTGGGTTTGGGAATGTTTCTACATTGCTGTCTCACATGACCCCTACATTTCAGGCCCATGAAGATCAGGTAAAAAGAATCAGAAAAATGGTAGATTTATCTCCTTATCCGGTTATTTTGGCCGGAGACTTTAATTCTGTTCCCAATTCTTATGAATATTATAATCTGGGAAAAGACCTTCAGGATGCATTTTTAGTGGCAGGAAAGGGAAGTGCAAGCAGTTTTCATGACTATAAGGTACCTTTGAGAATTGATTATATTTTCAGTTCAAAATCCATTATTCCTCTAAGCTATAAAGTAGATCAATCTGTGAAATTATCGGATCACTATCCTGTAATTGCAGAATTTCTGCTAAATTAGTTCCATGAAAAATATACTGTCTGCGATTTTTATTTTCACAATTCTTCTCACTGCGTGTTCCAAGAAAGAATCTCCGGGATTCGCCGCTGAACAGGATGTTAAAAGGAACTATGACACTATTGCTGTTGATTCCTTTTCTACCGGCGCTGTTTCAGTAGATATTGCCCGAAAGATAAGAATGTCTTCTCCTCAATATCTGGATTCTGTAAAACAGGCTAAAAAGCTTCAGGAAGAGGAGAACAAGCTAAAGGCAGAGCTTGAAAAAGAAAATAAAGCAAAACAGGAAGAGGAAAAGAAGAAGGCTGAAGCAGAAAAGAAGCAGAAGTCTGCAGAAACATCGGCTGCTCAGGAGATTAAAACACAATAAAGCCAATATCATTAAAAATATACAATATGAAAAAACAAATCCTTACAGCAATAGTGATCTCAGTATTCACTGTAGCATGTACAAAATCAACAACGAAAACAGAAGAGGTAGAAAATGCTGACGGATCAGTTACTACAACGACTACCACCGTTACAGAAACCCCAACCACTGTTGATACCGCGAAGATCAACAATGCGAAAGAAGATGTGAAGGCGAAAGTAGATGCTGCCGGAAATAAGATTGACGATGCCGCCCAGAAGGCTAAAGATAAAATTGACGCAACAGCTGATAAAACAAAGCAGGATCTTCACAAGGCTGGTCAGGATATCAAAACCGAAGCAAATAAAGTAGGGCAGGATGCCAAAGAGGCCGCCAAAAAAGGAGCTTCAAAAGTAGAGGAAGCCGCGAAAAAGGTAAAAGAAGATTTAAGTAAATAAAATAAATGCCGTAATTCAACTTGAATTACGGCATTTTTATTTGTTAATTGTAAGAAGTCTTTTTTTCTTACTTATTCATTTCCAGTAAAGGATCAATATATTCTCTGTCGTTGCTTAGCCTCGGCACTTTATTTTGCCCGCCAAGTTTTCCTTTAGCTTCCAGCCAGTGATAGAAAAGGTTGGTTTTAGCAATATGTACGATAGGCCTTTTAAGGGTCATATTGTTGTATCTCTTTGCTTCATAATCAGAGTTGATGGTCTTTAAATGCTTATCAAAAGCATCGATAAAGTTATCAAGATCATCCGGATGCTGACTGAATTCAAAGATCCATTCATGGGCACCTCCTTCATTTCCTTTCATAAAGACAGGAGCTCCTGTGAAATCCGTGATCTGTGCTCCCGTAGCCTCGCAGGCTTTTGAAAGAGCAGATTCCACATTGGTGATCATTAGTTCTTCACCAAAAGCATTGATGTAATGTTTGGTTCTTCCTGTTATTTTTATTCTGAATGGGTTGGTTGATGTAAAGACAACGGTGTCACCAATCAGGTATCTCCACAGGCCGCCGTTGGTTGTAATTACCATTGCATAGTTCTTGCCCACTTCCACATCTTCCAGGCTTACTACCTTCGGATTTGAAAAATGGAACTGATCCATAGGAATGAATTCGTAAAATATACCGTAATCCAGCATCAGCAGCATCTCATCACTGTCTGATCTGTCCTGTATCCCGAAGAAGCCTTCAGAAGCATTGTAAATTTCGTAGTAATTAATGTTTTTTCCGATGATCTGCCTGAATTGCTCCCTGTAGGGCTTAAAACTGATTCCACCGTGAAAAAACACCTCCAAATTCGGCCATAGCTCTGAAATATTTTCAATATTGGTTTCCTTTAGAACCTTTTGAAGAAGAACCATCATCCAGCTTGGTACCCCAAGGATACTTCCCACATCTTCGTTTTTTACTTCAGAAGTGATTGCTTTCAGTTTACTTTCCCATTCTCCCATCAGGGAAACTTTTTTACTTGGAGTTGTGGTAATTTCTACCCAAAACGGAAGATTATCAATTAAAATAGCGGATAAATCGCCAAATTTTGTATTAAAATCAGCATAGAGTTCAGAACTACCTCCTAAACGTAAATTTTTATAATTAAAAAGCTGGTTTTCGGGGTGATTATTGGCATAAATGGATACCATGTCCTTTCCTGCCTTCATGTGGCAGTATTCAAGACTCTCGGCAGAAATAGGAATGAATTTGCTCTTAGCATTGGTGGTTCCCGATGATTTGGCAAAATGTTTAATGAGTCCCGGCCAGCTTATATCTTTCTGACCCTGCCTTGCTTTTTCAATATAAGGCTCCATTTCTTCATAGGTAACAATTGGAACTTTGTTTTTAAAGTCCTGATAACTTGATATAGAGTTGAAACCGTATAGTTTACCATATTCTGTATCCTCCGCATGAAACAGCTGTGAGAAAAGTATGCCTTTCTGGGTCTCAATGGGATGGTCCATGAAATTCTGTATCTGATCTATCCTCTGACGGATAAACCAGTTGACTACGGTATTGAAAAGTGCTTTGGTTGCCATTCCAACAAATATAATGATATTTGAATTTTCTGAAAATTTTTTACAGAATTAAATAAAAAAACCGTTACAAAATATGTAACGGTTTGATATTTAGATTATTGTTTCTTAGCAATACTCATCATATGCAGCCTGAAGGTTTGCTGCGATAGCACCTGCAGGGTTCCCTTCGATGTGGTGTCTTTCCAGCATATGAACCAATTCACCATCTTTGAAAAGAGCTACACATGGAGAACTTGGAGGGAACGGAGCAAGGTGTTTTCTTGCCTCAGCTACAGCCTCAGTATCAAATCCTGCAAATACAGTTGTTAAATGATCAGGTTTCTTATCTCCGGTCAAAGAGTATACAACTCCAGGTCTTGCAGCACCTGCTGCACAACCACATACGGAGTTAATTACCAATAATGTAGTTCCAGACTGCTTCAACGCATCTTCTACCTGAGTTGGAGTTGTCAAGTCCTGGAAACCTTTATCTGTAAGCTCTGCCTTCATAGGCATTACTAAATCTGTTGGATACATATATTTTGTTTTTATCTGTACAAAGTTAAGCATTTCTTTGCGTTTGTTCAATATATAAAAACTATCAATCGATTAGTCATATAAAATTAATCAAATATTAATATTGTAATAATATTCAAAAAAATGTGAATTAAGATTAGGAATAATGGAAAATTATTATTAATTTTGAAATGATTCTGAAAAACAAACGACCATGAAAAAAACATTTAAGGCTTTCCCTCAAGCAATCAATCACTTAAATACTCTATGAATATGGTAGTATCTTAATTCTTTTTTCAGTTTAGAATCAAAACTGATTAACAAACTTTAATATCCAAAGAAAGTGAAGCCCGGAACTGAAAAAGTTCCGGGCTTCTTTAATCAAATCGATATGCAAAGGTTGTATATCCTAATATAAATGGTTGAAAATAAGTTGAGGGGTTATGGAACTGCCATCAACGGTTAGTTTTCAACTAAGACAGCAACTTTTTAGCCATTTCGGAAATACTTTTTCCGTCTGATTTCCCGGCTAATACTTTTGAAGCTGCTCCCATTACCTTCCCTAAATCTTTAATAGATTCAGCTCCGGTTTCAGAAATAATATTTTTAATTTCTGTTTCAAGTTCTTCAGCAGAAAGCTGTTTAGGTAAAAATTTCTCAATTACTTTCATTTGAGCTTCTTCTACTTCAGCAAGATCCTGTCTCCCTTGAGTCGAAAACTGCTCAAAAGAATCTTTACGCTGCTTGATCATTCTCTGCAGAATAGCAATTTCCTGCTCTGGAGAAACTTCAGCACCTCTTGCTTCCGTTTGTAAAAGAAGAATCTGAGATTTTACAGCACGAAGAGAATCCAGAGCTACTCTGTCTTTTTCTCTCATGGCTGTTTTTATAGCTTCGCTTATAATATTTTCTAAACTCATGGTTTGGGCTTTAGGCTTTAGGCAATAAGCAGTAAGCCTTTTGATTCGGCTGTAATAGCCTATAGCTTACTGCGTACCGCTTATAGCATTTAATCTACGTCTTTATTTAAAAATCTGTTTTCTCTGATCTGCATAGATCCATTGTTGTCAGACAGATACGTGTTGATGTTCTGATCTGAAGCATTGGTTCCGTCGATCGAAATATTTTTTCTTTTGAAAGCGGGAATAGATTCAAATTCGCTAGTGCTGTCAAAGCTTTGGTAACGGGAATTGAATTCTTTCAATTTATTTCTTCTTTCAATCACTCTGTCCTGGTCCATCGTTTTATTCACAAAAGTGAATTCTGATTCTTCCGTTTTCGGAGTTTCAATTTCTGTTTTGTTTTCAACAGCTTTTCTTGTTTCAGCTTTTGGCTCTTCCTGTTTTTGGTAGAAAGTTTCAATCTTCTGAGCCGGTTCAGCTACAGCAGCATTGGTAGGGTTATTAAATTCTGCTTTTGGCTGCCCAAAATCGGTATTAGGCTCATTTCTGACAGGTTCGTTTACAAAGAAACTGAATTCAACAGGTTTTTCTTCCGTAAAAGAGTTGCTGAATGGAGTTCCCGATTGTGGCTCATCTTTTTTATTATCGAAATCAAATGAGAAAGACTGAATTTCCAGATCATTTGGATCTTCATTCTCTTCGTCAATAGAAAATAAGCTGTATTCCTGCTCGGCTTCTTCTTCATTTTTCCACGCCTGCTCAGGAGTATTTATATTGTCCTCCTCTTTATCAGAGAATTTTATTTCGGGTTTCACCTGCTCTTCTTCAAGAATCATTTTTTTTTCAATAGATGTAACCTTGAACTGTGTGCTGTGGTCTTCATCATCTAATCTGAAATGGTTGGCTCTGCTGGAGTCATAGGTGGTATCAGGTGCAGATTCTCTTTCCTCTCTTGTTTTGAAAGGTGAGTTTTTGGGAGCATCAAAGCTGTCGTTAAGACTGATTCTGATTTTCTCTGTAGGTCCTGAAAATTTCTTATTCTCGTTAGAGAACCCTGTTGCAATAACAAGAACACTTACTGCATCTCCCAATTCTTCATCAGCACCTACTCCGAAGATAATATCTGCTGTGTTCCCTGCTTCTTTCTGAATGTGGTCCATGATGATACCAATCTCATCCATGGTCACTTCTTCAGCGCCACTTCTGATCAATAACAGAACGTTTTTGGCACCTGTAATCTTATTATCATTCAATAACGGAGAGTCCAGGGCTTTTCTTACCGCTTCTTCGGCTTTATTTTCACCTGAAGCTGTTCCTGTAGACATCAAAGCCGTACCTGAATTCTGAAGTACAGATTTAGCATCTCTAAAGTCAATGTTTACATCAAAGTAACCTGTAATGACTTCTGCCATACCTTTGGCAGCATTGGCTAAAACTTCATCGGCTTTTGAGAATCCCTGTTTGAATCCAAGGTTTCCGAACTGCTGTCTTAGTTTATCATTGTTGATCACAATTAATGAGTCAACATTATTTTTTAATTTATCAAGACCGTTTTCAGCCTGATCCAGTCTTCTTTTACCTTCAAAACTGAAAGGAACGGTAACGATACCTACGGTTAAAATTCCCATGTCTTTTGCTACTTTAGCAATGACAGGAGCCGCACCAGTACCGGTACCACCACCCATTCCGGCAGTGATAAACACCATTTTAGTGTTTTGGCCCATAGCAGCTTTAATATCTTCGATACTTTCGATTGCCGATTTCTCTCCAACCTCAGGGTCTGCACCCGCTCCAAGACCTTCTGTGATCGTGGTTCCTAACTGAACTTTATTAGCAACCGGGTTATTATCAAGAGTCTGAGCATCTGTATTACAAATCACGAAATCAACTCCGTGAATTCCTTTCTCGTACATGTGCTTCAGAGCGTTGTTTCCACCGCCCCCTACACCGATTACTTTTATAATGGATGAATTTCCTTTTGGCAAATCAAATGAAAATCCTTGTGTACCTATATTTTCCATAACTATACTTTTAATAATTATAATTGATAATTGACTGATGATAATTGATAAGGAAAAGATCGTTTATCGCTTATCATTCATCATTTATAATTTATTCTACTTCTTCAAAGAATTTTTTTACTTTTTCCATAAGCGACTGTCCGAAGGTCAATTTCGCCTTTCTGTTCTCTTGTCTTTCGTTCTCAAAAGACTGCTGCTCCTGAACAGGTGCTGCCTGCTGAACCTGCTGAACAGTTTCTGTCTGTACCGAAGCGGTTTCCGGCTTTGGCTGTTCTGCAACAACTTCTATGATGTCATCAGCATTCTGCTTTTTGTCTCTGATCTTTAAACTCTCCATCAGTAACCCGATAGACGTAGCAAATTCAGGGCCTTTCAGGTATTGATTTTTATCGTTGGCGATATATTCATTCGCAAAACCGATTCTGCTGTCAAAACCAGTGGTATAATTGGCCAGTTGACGAAGATGTTTTAAGTTTGAACCACCACCCGTAAGAACGATTCCCGCAATAAGCTTTTTCTTTTGTTCAAAAGCACCGTAAGCTTTCAGTTCTGTATTGACCATTTCCAAAACTTCTTCTACTCTTGCATTGATGATCTGTGCTAAAGTTTTTAAAGAAATTTCTTTGTCCGGTCTGCCGTGAAGCCCCGGAATGGTTACAAAAGTACTGTCTTTTTCTAATTCGGGAACAGCCGAACCAAACTTTACTTTCAGTTGTTCTGCATGTTTTTCTATAATGGAACAACCTTCTTTGATATCTTCGGTAATAATTCCGCCTCCGTATGGAATCACACAGGTATGACGGATGATATTATCTTTAAATATTGCAATATCTGTTGTACCACCACCAATGTCAACAATAGCGACACCAGCTTCTTTCTCTTCTTTGGTAAGAACAGCTTCAGAAGACGCCAATGGCTCTAAAGTAAGGGCTTCCATTTCTAATCCGGCTTCACGAACGCATCTGGCAATATTTCTGATGCTGCCCATTTGGCCTACTACAACGTGGAAGTTGGCTTCTAACCGCTTTCCATGCATCCCGACGGGCTCCTGAATTTCACCCTCGGAATCCACTTTATATTCTTGAGGAAGTACATGGATAATTTCTTCTCCGGGAAGCATAACCAGCTTTTTCACCTGATCTTTTAACGCTTCAATGTCATCGTCTGTAATAAATTTATCAGGATGTTCACGCATAATATAATCGGAGTGCTGCAGAGAACGAATGTGTTTTCCTGCAATACCTACCGTAACTTTGCGGATAGGAACACCGGCACTGGATTGTGCTTCGGATACTGCAGCCTTGATTGAATTAATAGTCTGTGAAATATTATTCACAATACCTTTATGAACACCAAGACTTTTAGCTTTTCCTACACCGAGAACTTCTATTTTCCCGTGTGCATTCCTTCTTCCGACAATCGCGACTATCTTTGTTGTCCCGATGTCCAGACCTACTGAATACTCTTGATTTTCCATTTTTATATCGATTTGATTTTTTCTACTTTTTCCTTTTTTTTCTCTAAGGATGATCTTTTATTTGTGTATTGAACGTCCCGAAAAGACTTATTCTATTTTTACTTTTGCCTTTGGCTTGGACAAGGCCTTAGCGGTTGATTTTTTCTCTGTTTTTTTCGCCTCGTTTGTATGTGTTTTTGGTTTCGTACTCTCTTTCTGTTTTGCCGGAATGGAGCTTGTTTTTTTTGCTTCCGTTGTCTTTGGTCTGGTCTCGGTCTTTTTTACTGCCGCCATTGGAGTAGGTCCCTTTGCCAGTTCTAGTTTTCCAGCTTTTAAAATACTGTCATTTTCTTTAAAATAAGGGTTTAAAGTAGTAACAATCTGATTCTGATATTTTACAGAAACCATGCTGTACTTCTGAGGATCCTGGTAGACAAGATATTTTTCCACGAAGGTTTTAAATCCTTTTACTTTAAAATCAATATTATCCAGATCTCCAATCTCTACCCTGTAATTTCCTTCACTCGTCAAAAGATTGTAGCTTTCTTTGCTTTTTGAAATCCCGATAAAATATTTCTTACTGAAATCATCTTTGTCTATCTTTCCTACCAGTTCTGCCAGTTTTTCATATTCATCCGGCTGTACATTCCCGGTTACCAGCATACATGGATGAGAATATGTTCTTGAAATTGGAAATTCAACTCCTTTTTCATCTACGTAAAAGTCTTTTCCATCTTTATTAAGCCTGAAAACAGGAACTCTCTGCTTGATATCCAGATTCAGTTTTCCATTCAGGTTCAGATAGACATTGGCACTGTCAACCGCCGGAAGTGAATTGATTCTTTTTTCTAAAGAGGGAATATTAAGATCACCTACTTTTCCAGAGGGATTTTCTTTTCTTACAATCTCCCTGATGTCTTTTTCATCAACAAAATAAACCGGAGTTTTTTCACTCATTTTTACAGAAATCTTATTGTCTGTAATCTGTTGGTGGCTGAATCTCTTCAACGAGAAACTCAGTAACAATCCAAGGATGATTACAGTGACAGCAATTTTTAATATTCTGTATTTATTTTTCATATTTTTTCTTCGCGAGCATTGCGTTTATACTCAAATTTTCTCAATCCATTCACAAATAGGATCATACAGGGTATCTATATTTCCTGCACCTACGGTAAGAAGGATATCAAAATCTTTTTCTTTTATTTTTTCAAAAGCATCGGATAATGTCGATACTTCTTTCTTATCTAATATCACTTTGTCCAGCAGCCAGCTTGAATTAACTCCTTGAAAATTCTCCTGAAGTTCTCTTGCAGGGTAAATATCAAGCAGAATAAGTTCATCTGCTTTGCTTAAACTTTCTGCAAACCCATCTGCGAAATCTCTTGTTCTGCTGAAAAGGTGAGGCTGGAATACCACCACTAGTTTTTTATCAGGGTAAAATGTTCTGATTGAACTCACTACGGCATTAATTTCTGTAGGGTGGTGAGCATAATCATCAATATAAATTTTACCGTTTTGATAAATATGTTTGGTATATCTTCTTTTAATTCCTTTAAAGTTGGCAATTGCTTTTCTCAGCGTATCAAAATCTGCGCCTAAATTATGCAGAATAGCCAGTGCTACAGTAGCATTCTCCACATTATGGATTCCCGGAATTTCCCAGACAAAATCTTTTATTGTTTCAGTAGGAGTATGGAAGTCAAAATAAATTTTATCATGATCCATTCGCAGGTTGTCAGAATAATAATCTGCAGGCTCATTGACTGCATACGTTTGATGTCCTCTGCCAATTTCTACTCCTTTTCTTACAAAGAGCTGTTTGTCTTGAGGCACTAAAGCCGCAAACTGTCTGAACCCCTCTTCAATATGGCTCTTATCTCCATAAATATCCAGATGGTCTGCATCTGTAGAAGTTACAACTGCCCAATCCGGAGAAAGGTTCAGGAAGCTTCTGTCATATTCATCTGCCTCTACCACAGAATATTTGGAACCGTTGTACAGGAAGTTCGATTTAAAGTTTTCAGAAATTCCTCCTAAAAAACATGAGAAAGGCAGATCTGCTTCTTTGCATAAATGGGCCACAAGGGTAGACGTTGTTGTTTTACCATGAGTTCCCGCAATAGCAATACAATCTGTATTTTCAGTGATTAACCCTAAAACTTTAGCCCGTTTCAACACTTCAAACTGATTTTCATTGAAGTAATCCAGTATTCCAAGCGTTTTAATGGCTGGAGTATAGATAACTAACGTATCTTCTTTCTGAAGAGAAGTTATCCTTTCATCAATAAGATCTTCAAAAACAATATCAATCCCTTCATTCATCAGATTCTGAGTCAGTTTTGTATTGGTTTTATCGTAGCCCAATACTTTTTTTCCGGATGCATTGAAATAGCGCGCTAATGCGCTCATTCCGATACCTCCGATTCCAACGAAGTAAAAAGTCTGATATGTTTGTAAAATATTCATTTATTTAAAAATTGAAAGATTAAATGATTAAAAGATCTCTCCTATTCAAATTATCTCGTTACTACTTTAAAAATTTCGTCTACAATCTCTTTTGCGGCATTTGGCTTGGCAAAATAGTTAAGGTTGGCAGACATTTCTTTTCTTACATTTTCATTTTCGCAGATTTCTGATAATGTATTCCAGAATTTTTCCTGCATTTCAGAGTCTTTTACCATTCTTGCTGCATTTTTTTCAACCAGGTTCATGGCATTTTTAGTTTGGTGGTCTTCCGCTGCAAAAGGGAAAGGAACCAAAAGGACCGGTTTTTGTGCCACTGCCAACTCTGAAATGGCAATTGCTCCGGCTCTTGAAACGATGATATCAGCTGCAGAATAGGCCAGTTCCATATCTTTGATGAATTCAAGGATCTGAATATTACGAGTGTCTGTATCTTTTGTTTCGTTTACAATATCTTTATAATCAAGCTTTCCTGTCTGCCAGATCAGCTGATAATCTTTATCTACAATTTGTTTTAAATGAGATTTCCATGCATTATTCAATGTTCTGGAGCCTAAAGAACCGCCTACAGAGAGAATTGTAAGTTTATCTTTATTCAATCCCATTTTTTCTTTTGCCTGAGCGGTTTCCTGCATTCCTGAAACTATGTTCTCGCGAATCGGATTGCCCAGAAATTTTATTTTCTCTGCCGGAAAACCTTCTACTTTCGGATAAGCTGTAAAAACAGCTTTAGCTTTCTTACTTAAAATTTTATTGGTTACCCCTGCATGAGCATTCTGTTCCTGTATGAAAATCAGAATCCCCATTTTGCTTGCTTCATAAAGGGCTGGACCGCTGGCAAATCCTCCGGTTCCTACGGCAAAATCAGGAGCGAAGTTTTTGATAATCTTTTTAGACTTTGATAAGCTTTTTAGAATTTTGAAAGGCAGTCCCAGATTGGATAACAGATTTCCTCTGTCGATTCCTGCGATATCAATTCCCTCAATTTTATAGCCTGCCTGTGGAACTTTTTCCATTTCCATCTTTCCGTTGGCACCAATGAACAAAAATTCTGCATCAGGAAATCTTTTTCTGATCTCATCAGCAATAGCGATGGCCGGGAAGATATGTCCTCCTGTCCCTCCGCCGGATAATACTATTTTTAATTTTTTGTCCATGTTAAGCGATATCGTTTATTTCTGCTATACTTTGTTTTTTACCCATTCCTTCTTCATCATAAATCTGAATCCTTGAGCTTATATTTAAGATAATACCTAACTGCAGGTAGGTTACCAGCATTGAGGTTCCCCCATAACTAATTAGTGGCAGCGGCTGCCCTGTTACCGGGATCAGGTTGACAGCAACGGCTATGTTTACTGAAAGCTGAATGAAGATCATTACCCCGAGACTGAGCACGAGCAGTGATCCGAAAAACGCCGGCATTTTACTGGCAATCATTACGATCCTGATCATCATAATCAAGTATAAACTGATCAGAAAAGCAGCTCCAATTACACCATATTCTTCTACAATGACTGCAAAAATAAAATCGGAGGCAGATTGTGGAAGCATTTGTTTCAGTGCACTTTTTCCTGGTCCCATTCCGGTAATTCCGCCGTGTACAATGGCTGCTTTGGCCTGCATTACCTGATAGTTTTTTGCTTTTATACTTTCATCATCTACATCGGCAGATTTTGCTTTGCTCGAGGTAAATGTTTCTACACGGCTCATCCATGTGTGAACACGGTTTCCACCGATCATATTAGTATTCAGCGCTATTAATAAGAATAATACAATGGCTACAAATGAGGCAGAGATAAATCCTGCAATGTATTTCCAGTGAAGCTGACCTATGACAAGAACCACTACGGAAACCATTAAAATCATTAACGCCGTGGAACCATTATCTTTTGCAACCAGTACAAAAACAAGTAAAATAGGCCCGAAAATATACATGATATTCTCTATTGGAAGCCTTTCTCTTGTGATTTTTTTGGTTAAATATCTGCACAGATAGATGATCAGCATTAAAAAGGCAAATGATGACGGCTGGAAAGAAATGGGTGTTCCCGGAATTTTAAGCCATCTGGAAGCACTGGCTCCATCAATGGTCTGACCCGTAAACATAGTAACTACCAATAAAACAATCATCAGCCCGAGCAATATGCTGCTGAGCTTTCCGATGTATTCATATTTTATAGTTCCTACCAGTCTCATAATTGCTAATCCTAAGACTACAAAGAACATGTGTTTGATAACGTGACCCGTTGTAGTCCCGTTATTAACAATGTATTCGAGATTTGAACTTGCAGAGTAAACAGGGAAAATAGAGAAAATGGAGATCACAAGGATGACCATCCAAAGTACTTTATCGCCCTTTAGAAATTCAAATCTGCTTTCTGTGTTCTGTTCGTCCATATTTTTTGTATTGATGTATGATGTACAAGCAAAATGTACTTTTTACATCCGACATTTTACATTTTTTACTTTAATACCTGTTCTTTAAACTGGCGTCCTCTGTCTTCATAGCTTTTGAACAAGTCAAAGCTTGCACAGCACGGAGATAGTAAAACAGTATCCCCTTTCTTAGCCAGTGATTTTGAAATCTTTACGGCTTCTTCCATGCTTGAAGTATCATAAATTATTTCTTTTTTATCTTTAAAGAAATCTATGATCTTCTTATTGTCTATTCCAAGGCATACAATGGCCTTCACTTTTCTTTTGACTAAATCTTCAATTTCGGTATAGTCATTTCCTTTATCTAATCCACCAACAATCCATACGGTGGGTGTTTTCATACTTTCCAAAGCATAGTAAGTAGCATTCACATTGGTTGCTTTACTGTCGTTGATGTATTTTACATTATCAATTTCAGTAACAAATTCCAATCTGTGTTCTACGGCCTGGAATGTCATCAATGAATGTCTGATGCTTTCATTGTTGATTTTTAATATTTTACCGGCAATAGATGCTGCTAAACTGTTGGCTACATTGTGATTCCCCAATAGCGACAATTCATCAACTTTCATTGCGAATTCGTCTTTCATTTTTACCACAATTTCATCTTCATTGATAAAACCTCCTTCGGGTAATTTCTCTTTTATTGAGAAAGGAATCATTTTAGCTTTTATTTCAAGCTTTTCAAGAAGGTTTTTGCTCATTTCATCATCTTTGTTATAGATGAAGAAATTATCATTTTCCTGATTTTCAGTGATTCTGAATTTTGCCAACGCATATTCTTCATAGTTGTAGTTGTACTGATCCAGGTGGTCCTGAGACAGATTCAACAGTAAAGAAATATAAGGTCTGAAATTCTGAATATCATCTAACTGGAAAGAGCTTACCTCCAATACATAATATTCATGGTTTTCATCTGCCACCTGCTTGGCAAAGCTGTATCCTATGTTTCCTCCCAAACCTACATTCAATCCGTCATTTTTCAGGATGTAATAGATCAGGGAAGTTGTGGTTGTTTTTCCGTTGCTTCCGGTAATGGCAATGATCTTTGCATCTGTAAATTCAGAAGCAAATTCAATTTCAGAGGAAAGCCTGATTCCTTTATCATGAATTTTATGGATAATCTCCGCCTTTTTCGGAATTCCCGGGCTTTTTACGATCCAGTCTGCATTTAAAATCCTTTCTTCATCGTGGTTTCCTTCTTCAAAATCAATCTCATTCTCGGTAAGAAACTGCTTATAGTTATCCTTAATGGCTCCTTTATCTGAAAGAAATACTTCCAGACCTTTCTTTTTAGCCAAATAAGCAGCTCCGCATCCGCTTTCTCCACCTCCTAAAACAACTATTTTCATATTATTTTGATTTAATGATTAAAAGATTTAATGATTAAAAAAATTATTCAATGCTTCAATCTTTTAATTTTTAAATTGGTTTTTATCTCATTTTTAATGTGATCAGACATACAATAGCCAGTATTACCCCGATGATGATCATTCTGTTCACGATTTTACTTTCGTGGAAACCTTCTTTCTGATAATGGTGGTGTAATGGTGACATTTTGAATAGTCTATTGTTTTGGGCATATTCCAACCCGTATTTTCTTTTTCTGTATTTGAAAACAACTACCTGAAGCATTACAGACAGGTTTTCAATTAAGAAGATTCCGCATAATACAGGAATCAACAATTCTTTTCTTAAAATAATGGCTAAAACGGCAATTACTCCTCCCAGCATCAAACTTCCGGTATCTCCCATGAAAACCTGTGCAGGATAGGTGTTGTACCAGAAGAATCCGATCACCGCACCTACCATTGCCACGGCAAAAATGGTGGTTTCCCCCATATTGGGAAGAAACATGATGTTGAGATAGTCTGCAAAAATGATGTTCCCGGAAAGGTAAGCAAAGAGCGCCAGCGATAGCAGTATAATGGCACTTGTTCCAGCTGCCAGACCGTCGATTCCGTCTGTGATATTGGCACCATTTGAAACGGCTGTTACAATGAAGATGACAATAGGAATAAAGACAATCCATGCCCATTCATGGGCATCTTTATCATTCATCCAAAACAAAATTCCGCTATAATCGAATTCATTGTTTTTTGCAAAAGGAACGGTAGAAACAGTAATTTTTTCCGTAGGCATAAAGTTCTGCTCCACATTGTTTCTGTTGACTACTTTAGCATCGGCATATTTTCTTTTAACGGTAATATCCGGGTGGAAATACATTGTAATTCCGACAATTAACCCTAAACCAACCTGGCCTACAATTTTGAATTTACCACTTAAACCGTCTTTATTTTTTTTGATTTTCTTTAAATAATCATCAAGAAAACCAATAGCTCCCATCCAGAACATTGAAACCAGCAACAGAACAATATACACATTGGTAATTCTTGTAAACAGCAATACGGGAATGATGGTTGCCAAAATAATGATAAGCCCTCCCATGGTTGGAGTTCCTTCTTTTTGTTTTTGACCATCCAATCCGAGATCACGCACCAATTCCCCCATTTGTTTTGTTCTCAGGTAATTGATTACTCTTTTTCCGTAGACAAGAGCAATAATCAGAGAGAATAGTACAGCCATTCCGGCACGGAAGGAAATGTATTTCAACAATCCTAATCCCGGAACATGGATTCCATGGTTGGTTAGATATTCGTATAGATAGTATAGCATGTTTCTGTTTTTTTATTATTTAAAAATTTAATTTATTTAAAGATTTAAAGATTGGGTTTGTCAATATTTTCACTTAAATATTTAATAAAGTTTGATATGTTTGAAGAAACCTCTCTTGAAAGGGTGATGATTTCTCCAGCTTTATTTTCGTCACCTAATTTTAATCTTTTACTTACAATCAGCATACTTTTTACTTCTGCACAGCTGCCTTTTGCAATTTTTAAATATCTAATAAATTGTCTGTTATTATTATATTCTGAGCCTTCCGCAATATTGTTGCTAATTGAAAAGCTCGCTCTTTTTATTTGGTTGTTAAATTCAAATTCTTTTTCAAAGCTTTGATTTTGAAGAAACTCATACACTTTCTGAATAAGATCTAAACTTTTGATATATACCGGGAAATTTTCAAAATTCTTCGTCATCATCAAATTTTTAAATCATTAAATGAGTTTAATCTTTCAATTTATTTGGACATTAATTTCCAAAGCTCATTAATTACTTCTTTGTCATCAAAATGATGTTTTACACCATTTATCTCCTGATAAGTTTCGTGGCCTTTTCCGGCAACCAAAACAATATCTTTAGGTTCTGCAAATTTTATGGCCATCTTTATGGCTTCTCTTCTGTCTGGAATTGAAGTGTACTTGCTGAAATTTTGAGGTTCAACGCCTGCTTCAATTTCTTTGATGATCTGCGCAGGATCTTCTGTTCTCGGATTATCTGAAGTGATGATTGCCAATGTTGATTTTTTAGAGGCAATATTTCCCATTTCAGGTCTTTTAGAGTGATCTCTGTCTCCTCCGCAGCCAAATACGGTGATTAATCTTTCGTTTTTGGTTCTGATATCGTTGATGCTGTCCAAAATGTTTTCCAATGCATCCGGCGTGTGTGCATAATCTACGATAAAGAAAATTCCACCATCGGATTTGAAGGTTTCAAATCTTCCGGAAACTCTTTTTAATTTGCTGACCGCCTGAAGAATTTCATCCTGCTCAAAACCAAGTTCAGCAGCAATCCCGAATACAAGCAGCAAGTTGTATACATTGAATTTCCCGGTCAGTGTTGTCCAGAATTCTTTTCCGTTGAAGTTCAGCAGCATTCCGTTGAAATCTACTTCCAATAATTTTCCGTGATAGTCTGCCATGGTTTTCAAAGCATAAGACTTCTTTGCGGCCTTAGTATTCTGAAGCATGACATTTCCATTTTTGTCATCAACATTAGTGATGGCAATGGCTGTATCTTCTAATTGATCAAAGAATCTTTTCTTAGTTTTTAAATATTCTTCAAACGTTTTATGATAATCCAAATGATCATGAGTAAGATTGGTGAAGCCCGCTATTTTAAAGTGTAATCCTTCAATTCTGTTTTGAGCAATTCCGTGTGAGCTTACTTCCATGAAAGCAAATTCGCATCCTTTTTCTACCGCTTCCGCTAAAATCCTGTTGATGGTAATTACATCAGGAGTGGTATGGGTAGCCGGAATAATTTCCTCCCCGATTCTGATCTCAACAGTAGACAGCAATGCCGATTCATAGCCCAGGTTTTTGAAAACATCAAAAAGAAGGGTAGAAACAGATGTTTTTCCATTGGTACCGGTAACTCCTATCAGCTTTAATTTCTGAGAAGGGTTTCCGTAGAAATTGGAAGCAAGGTGACCCAGAGCTTTAGATGAGTCTTTCACCTGAACATAGGTTACATTTTCAACCAGTGTTTCTGGAAATTCTTCGCAAACGATTGCGGCAGCTCCTTTTTCAATAGCAGCTCCAATGAATGAATGACCATCCACTACGGTTCCTCTCATAGCAATGTAAAGAGAGTTTTCTGTAACCTTTCTGCTGTCGATCACTAATTCAGCTACCTCACGGTTATTATCACCGTGGATTTCCAGTACTGGGATTCTGTTTACTAATTCTGTTATAATCATCTTTATCAATAAGGCTTTGCCCTATTTTGTTTTAAATGTCCTTGCGGGACTTTGTTTCTAATTTTGCAGAGACAAATAAATTCTCTGGTTTTTACTGATTGTTGTGCCTTCCAGAGGGAATTGTTCTTTAATTCTTCCCACTCCTTTATAGTCGACACGGTATCCTAAGTTTTCCAATTGCGGGATTACGTTTTTACCGATTAATCCTACTACATTAGGCATTTGCTTATCATTGACTGCTACTTTTACATTAGGTTCAACCATTTTGCTCAGGTTTACCTTTTTGTCTACCAGCATTTCTTTTTCAATATTCTGAGGGGTTTTCAGGAATGTTTTTCCTGCTATTTCCTTAAACACCGGTGCTGAAACGGGACCTCCATAAAATCCTATTGATGTATTAGGTTCACTTATCATGACATAACAGGTATATTTCGGTGCATCTGCAGGATAAAATCCGGCGAATGATGCTCTGTATTTCATAGGACCGGGCAGCCAGTATTCAAATCTTGCGGTTCCGGTTTTACCTGCCATCTTAAGATTCGGGGTAAATATGCTTCGTCCTGTTCCTTTTTCTACTGCTTTGGTTAAAGCGCTGGTCATCATTTTAATAGCTTTTTCAGAAGCCATTTTGTTTACCATTACTTCAGGTTTAGCACTGTACATTACTTTACCGTCTTTCATGATTTTATCAATGAATAAAGGTTTAAGCATTTTACCTCCGTTAGCAACTCCGTTGTAGAAAGTTGTTAATTGTAAAAGGTTAACATTGGAAGAGTATCCGTAAGAAATAGAAGCCAGTGTTGCAGCGTTCCATCTTTTATTTTGTGGCGTTACGATCTTCGGTTTTGTGATTCCCGGAAGTTCAATATCCATTTTATCGAATAATTTCCAGCGTTTCAGGTGATCAAGAAATATCTGAGGTTTTTCTGCATAATATTTGGTGATCAGTTTTGCTGTTCCTACATTACTGGACTTCGCTAAAACATCACTGATGTCATAAGTTCCTCCGCCGTGTCCGTCTGAAATTCTTTGTTTTGCATAAGTCCAGACACCGTTTCCTACATTTACCGTTGTATTTTCATCAATGAAACCGTCATCCATTGCTGCTAAGAGCGAAATGGTTTTAAAAGTGGATCCCGGCTCAATATTATCTTTCAGTGCATAGTTGTAAGAGTCTTCGTAATCTCCTGAATCTGTTCTTCTTAAGTTAACAAGAGCACGTACTTTTCCGGTCTCAACTTCCATCACGATCACGGTTCCATGTTTTGCTTCAAAATGGATCAGCTGTTTCTCCAGAGCGGAGTGTGCAATGTCCTGAATTCTAAGATCTAAGGTCGTGTACACATCTTCTCCGTCCACAGGTTCCTGAACCTTCCAGAAGTCGATAGGTTTCCATTGAGAAGAATTGATTCTTTGCTCGAGTCTTTTTCCATCAGTTCCTGTCAGATATTTTGAGAATGCGCCTTCCAATCCTGATCTAAGTTCTCCGTTATCCATCCCAATGGTTCCGGCACCGATTTCTGAAGTAGCGAGTTCTCTTTTATAGTTTCGGTCAACGATAAATCCTCCTTTATTTTTACCTCTTTTGAAGATCGGGAACTTTCTGATTCTGTCGTATTGGTCAAAGTCAAGACCTTTTACCAAAGTGTAGTATTGATTTTTCTTTTTCTTCTGCTCATCAAACTTCTGTCTGAATTCTCCTCTGGATTTTCCGAACATTTTGCTCAGAGAATCCGTTAGCGCCCCGATATTATTGGAATACACCGTATCTTTCATTGTTTTGAAGTCAAGATAGATGTCGTAGCGCATCACTGTGGTTGCTAGAATAGATCCGTCAGACGCAAAAAGATTACCGCGGGCGGCCTTTAAAGTCGCTTCACGATAGTTTTTATTAATGTAGTCGTCTTTAATTTCCTGAACATTGGTATTCTGAAGAATAACAATTCTTGCCAAGAACATTACAAACACGCACAAAGCTACCACTGCAAAGAGGTAGCCCCATCGTAACGTTTTCTTACGTTTATTGTCGTATTCATTTTGCTTTTGCATCTGTACTGTCCAGTTTTATTAGCAATTTGTGAGGGTGGTTTTCCAGGGTCATCAATGAATCCCGGGCGACCTCTTTCCCCAGCTCTGATTCCATTTTCACTTTGATCAGCTTACTCTGGGCGTAAGCGTTTCTCGATTTGTATTCTTCTGTTTCCTCTTTTAAGGCGTTTACAATTTTAATTTTTTTATTGACGAGATGGTTGGTATAAATCATGGCCATCATCAGTACAAACAACAGGAGAAAATACTTATAATGTATTTTGATCTCATCACGGTTCAGAAAGTTTCCTTTTATAATATCTATAAAAGTGAGTCTTTTCTGGGGGCGATTTGTTGTTCTTTTTGCCACTTTATTATATCAGTTTGCTTCGCAGTGAACTTACTTCGGGTCAATAGTCAATTTTTATTTTGCTAAATGATTCACCATTGACGATTCACTTATTCACATTTTATACTTTTATACCTGTTCTCATTTTAGCACTTCTTGCTCTTGAGTTTTCTTCGATCTCCTGATCATCAGGAATGATTGCTTTACTCTTTATCAATTCAAATGCCTTTTTATAATTTCCGTAAATATCTCTTGCCGGCTCTCCTTCAAACATTCCGTTTTTCAGGAATCTTTTTACCAAACGGTCTTCTAAAGAGTGGTAAGAAATAACGACCAGCCTTCCTTCCGGTTTCAATACATTATAAGCCTGAACCAGCATTTCTTTTAATACTTCAAGTTCCTGGTTAACTTCAATTCTTATTGCCTGAAAAAGCTGGGCATAAAATTTATTAACCTTATGAGGCGGAATGTAGCTGAAAAGCTTTTTCAAATCCTCAGTAGTATCTATGCTTTTTGTTTTTCTGTGATGAACGATTTCTCTTGCCAGCTTTCTTGCTTCTCTTAATTCTCCATAATGATAGAAAAGATCTGCAAGTTCACTTTCTTCATATTCATTGATCACCCTTTTGGCATCAAGATTTTGCATTACGTTCATCCTCATGTCCAAAGGAGCATTGCTTCTCGTAGAAAAACCTCTGTCTGCTTCATCAAACTGGTGTGAAGAAACACCCAGGTCGGCCAAAACACCATCTACCTGAGGAACTCCGTACATCAGTAATGAGTTTTCCAGAAATCTGAAATTCTGATTAACTAATGTAAATCTAGGGTCATCAATTGTATTTTTAAGTGCATCCAGATCCTGGTCAAAACTGAACAATCTCCCTTTGTCGGAAAGTCTGCTCAAGATCTCTCTTGAATGGCCTCCGCCTCCAAAGGTGCAGTCCACATATATTCCGTCAGGATTCGTCACCAAATCATCAACACTCTGCTTCAACAAAACGGGGTTATGATACATGCTTAATTGTGTTTTTTATTTAATATATAATCAATTAATAACCTGCTACAGTTATTCTTCATCTAAAGAGCCCATCACATCTTCGGCAAGGCTTGCAAAATCAGCTTCATTGGTAGCAATTACCTTTTCATAGGCATCTTTATCCCAAATCTCAAAGAGTTCTCCTGCACTGGTGATCACAATATCTTTCTGAAGATTTGCGAAAACCGTAAGATCTTTGGAGATCTGTAATCTTCCTGCATTATCCAATTCTACTGTCTTTACTCCTGCCGTAAACATTCGTATGAAATCAGCATTCTTTTTTATGAATCTGTTCAGTTTATTAATTTTGCCCATCAGCTTGTCCCATGCATTCATAGGATAGACTTCCAGACAAGGCTGGAACACAGATCTTTTGACTACAAATGCCTTGTCTTCGAAGTTTTCCATCTGTTTGATTAAAGATGAAGGAACTTTTAAGCGGCCTTTGTCGTCAATTTTACACTCATATGTCCCAATGAAATTTTTCATTTGGGACAAATTTATATAATAATTTCCAAAATTTCCCACTTTTTCCCACTTTTTGACTCAATGTTAATAAGTTTTATTAGAGATTGAATTTCAATAATGTAAAATACTGATATGAAGACAGTTGTTGGAAGTGTTATTTAAGCCATAATAAAGCATGTTTGAAAAAAAAAGTTAAAAAGGAGAATATTATATTATTTTTATCTTAAATTAGGATAATCAAAATTTTTTTGAGGTTTAATTTGTATTTTTGCAAGGCTTTATTAAGGCGTTTTATGATATTTAGTACAAAAAAAGAAAAGAAATATTCCTATGTAGAAGCGGGAGAAGGACATCCATTAGTGCTGTTGCACGGGTTAATGGGTGGTTTGAGTAATTTCGATAAAATGGTAGATTTTTTTTCGGAAAGAGGCTTCAAAGTATACGTTCCTCAGCTGCCGATCTATGATCTGCCGGTACTCAATACGAATCTTACCACAATCGCAAAATATATTATCAAGTTTATAGAAAGTCATATTTCAGGCCCGGTAACCATTATGGGAAACTCAATGGGAGGGCATGTAGGGCTTATCTTGACGTTGGCAAGACCTGACTTGGTAAAAAATCTTGTGCTTACAGGAAGTTCCGGATTATATGAAAGAACTTTCGGAGATAGTTTTCCAAGGAAAAATGACCGATCTTACATCAGAAAGAAAACGGAAGAAGTTTTCTATGATCCAAAGGTTGCGACAGAGGATCTTGTAGATGAAGTTTTTGCGGTGGTAAATGACAGAATGAAAGGAATAAAAACGGTAATGCTGGCAAGAAGTGCCATCAAACACAATATGCTGAACGACCTTCCTAAGATTGTGACACCAACGTGTCTGATCTGGGGGAAACAGGATAATGTAACTCCGCCGGAAGTGGCCGAGGATATGCACAAGTTTATTCCGAATTCGGATTTATTCTGGATAGACCATTGCGGCCATGCTGCCATGATGGAAAAGCCGGATGAATTCAATGAAATCCTGTACAACTGGATAAAAGATAAAGTTTAATAAATACATCATAAAATGACCATTAAGAGCTTTTCTTAATGGTTTATTTTTCTAAAATATATTCAACAATGGTTATCAAGACAGCAGAGTTTGTAAAGAGCAGCGGAAAATGGCAGGAATGCCCCGAACCCAATATTCCCGAATATGCTTTTATCGGAAGGTCGAACGTGGGAAAATCATCACTAATCAATGCGATGATGAATCATAAAGATCTGGCTAAAACTTCGGGGACTCCGGGAAAAACCCAGCTGATCAATCATTTTTTGGTGAATGAAAACTGGTATCTTACCGATTTACCAGGTTATGGATATGCAAAAGTTTCAAAAGTTCAGCGAAAGGATTTTGAAAAGCTGATCACCAACTATATTCTGAACAGAAGAAACCTGGTGAACCTGTTTGTTTTGGTAGATTCAAGACATTCTCCACAGAAAATTGATCTGGAATTTATCCAATGGTGTGGAGAAAGCGGAATTCCATTTTCAATTGTCTTTACAAAAGCAGATAAGTTAAAGCCGAATGTAGTTATCAAAAACGTTGAGGATTATAAGGCAGAGCTTCACAAAACCTGGGAAGATCTTCCTGAACTGTATGTTACCTCAGCGGAAAAGAAAGAGGGCGGAGACAACATTCTTAATTTTATCCAAAAGACCAATGAATTTTTAACGAATAATAATATAAGTTTCGATGAGTAATATTGTCTGGAAAATCAAAACGTTTGACGAGTTTACGGTTCCTGAATTATATGCTGTACTGAAAGCCCGTATAGACGTTTTTGTTATTGAACAGAACTGTCCTTATCCTGATCTTGATAATTATGACCAAAAAGCGGTTCATATATGGGCGGAAGAAGATGGGCAGGTGCTGGCCTATTGCCGTGTTTTTGATCAAGGAATAAAGTATGATGAAACTTCCTTCGGCAGAGTTTTGACAACAGAGCAGGCGAGAGGAAAAAGTCTTGGAAAACAGTTGATACAATATGCTGTAGAAACCATAGAAAACCGTTTTCATACTTCTGAAATTAAGATATCAGCGCAGGATTATCTTTTAAGATTTTACAGCGGATTCGGATTTGTGGATACGGGGAAAAAATATCTGGAAGATGATATTCCGCATACGGAAATGATAAGAAAATAAAAAGGTATCTCAATTGAGATACCTTTTTTCGAACTGTATAAAATTATATTGGGTGTTATTAGTTTTTCATCATTTCTTACTCCAAAAGTAGAACAATTAAGAAAACTAACCTTACGGAAAACCGTAATGGGTTTAAATAATTCCCAAATCTTTGCAAAAAGCTACAAGCTGTTCATTACTTGTTATCTGAAGATCTTCCTTCATGCTGTTCAGTTTTTTCTCTACGCTGCTTAGACTATTGGGCTTAATATCATTGTTTTGAAGATAAACAGGGATGTTTTTCTGTAAAACTCCCTGAGATAAAAGAGAGACCAAAGTGATGTCATAGTTGGAAAACTCATAATTGTTGAGCTTCTTTACTTCCTGTTTAAGATCAAGAGAAAGATAATTTTCGTTCACATAGGTTGAAGCAATTGCTTTTTTAAGTTCTTTTGAATCATTTCGGGCCTTGCGAACAAAACCGTTGATTCCGTATTCGTTGAAAAGGCTATCGATAACTCCGGATCTGTGTTCTGCTGAAAAAACAATTACTTTTAAAGAAGGCTGCAGCTCTTTAATGGTTTTTATCAACTCTTTTCCATCTTTAAGATTTTGTATGTTGTGGTCTTCTTCAAAAGAAAGATCTGTAATTAACAAATCATAAAGATCATTTTCACGAATGGATTTTTGAATTTTAGCTAATGCATCATCACAATAATAAACATAATCTGTGGTGGAAATAGTAAGGTCTTCTAATGTCTTCTGTACAGAAATACTGCTGCTTTCGTGATCTTCAGCTATTAAAATTTTTTTGAACATTCTTTTTCTTTTTTAAGAAGCAGGAAATGAAATATAAATTTTCAACCCTTTTTCGGTTTCAGTGTCAAAAATAATTTCTCCATGGATAGCTTCAATACGGGAATCCGTATTTGACAAACCATTTTTGTAAGTAATTCCTTCTGAAATGCCGATGCCATTGTCCGTATACTGAATTTGTATCCTGTTATTTTTTCTTTCAAATTTAAAAGCAACATGGGTGGCATGGCTGTGTTTTTTCATATTTACCAAAAGTTCCCGCATGACCTGATATATTTCTTCCCGGGTAAATTCTTTCAACGTTTTCCATATATTTTCATCATTCCCGGCCAGGTATGTTTTTACATTTTCATTATTAAAAGAAGCAATAAGAGTTGAGACTCTTTTGCTAAATTCCGGCTTATTTTCAGAGACTGCTTTCTCATAAGAGATATCTCTGGACTTTTCGTACACAAACTCAAGTTCGTCAAGTACTTTTTCTTTATCAAAATCTTCCTGATTTTCGATCTTAGTCATTACCTGATAAATACCGTTGGCTACCACATCGTGAATTTTCTTTGAAACTTTTAGCTGTTGTTCTTTTAATTTATTGTCGGATTCTAAAAGTAGAGTTTGCTTACGCTTTTTATACCAAAAGAAAGCAATGATTATAAAGGCGAGTGCCCCTAAACTTATGCTTATAATTAAAATATTTTTTTTAGTGATTTGATATTCCTTTTGAGCAATTCCCTTTTGGAGTGAGAGATTTTCTGATTTATTTTTTTCTGTTTCATAACGGATTAACGCAAATTGATTTTTAGCTTTTTTTCTTGCCATATCAATGCTGTCATTCCGTTTTTGATAAATTTTAAAAAAGAATTTACTTCTTTCTGGCGACTCTAAAAGGATTATTTTTTGTAAAGCTTCAACCTCATCATTTGGGTTTTTTATTTCTCTCGCAAGGTCATACATTTTTTTGGCATGAAATAAGGCCTTTTGAGGATCTTTTTCCTGATAGGTATCTGCCAAATGGGAATGGCTAGATACCTGTCCATAAATATCATGTTCTTTAATTCTAATATCTAACCCCTTATTAAATTCTTGGATTGGATCATATGCCGGATCCTGAAGCCATTTCGTCCTGGCTTGATTCGTAATAACCATTGCCAATAATTTTTTATTTTTTGAAGAATCTTTTAAAATTGAGGCATACATTTGTAATGCATTTTTATAGTCTTTCTTTTGACGGTAGGCATTTCCTTTATTATTAATGAATGTTTTTTTTTCGTCCTGGCTTGGTGAGAATTTTATTGCAAGGTTGTAAAATCGTATGGCATTGTCACTCTCCTTTAGATTATAACTGGTTATTCCGAGATTATTATAGTTTGACTTTACATATTCATAATTGGCTGTATTATTTTCATTTAAATATTTAGTTGCTTCTAATGAAGTTTCTTGGCTCCCGTAGTTATCACCGAATTGTTCTTGAATAATTGCCATATTGTTTAAACATTTTCCGGCACCTAAACTATCCTGTCTCTGCAGGAATAAATCACGAGCTTTGTCAAAATAGAAATATGCACTGTCAGGTTGTTTACTTTCTCTATATTCAAAGGCTTTATCATAGAAAGGATTGGTTAAATTATGTTTAACAACCGGAGGTTTATTCTTAGAGCACGATAGAATAATCAGACAAAATAGAATAAAATAAAACTTCAAAATTATTTGTTTTGTCGAATTTAAAAAAAAACAGCGAAAGATTTCTCTTTCGCTGAATATGTGTGTGCCTTTTTATTTTTTTGGAGGGAGTTGTCCGTTATCTCCACTCGTATCACTACCACTTTCCATAGAAAGGTTGATTGTAGTGGGTTGGTAATTGTTATCAGTTGTAGAAGTATTGGCATTATTATCTGAAAATGCTAAACCTAATAGCATCATTATAATTTGGATCATTCCTTTTAAAATTTTCGAAGTTGAAACCGTATTTCTTCCTCTCACGAAGTTTTATCGCGAGCTGTACACTGTTAAAATTTCGAAGCGCTTCTTAATTTTTGGGGGAAGTGAACCTTTAAAAACGGAGGTAAAACATCTGCTTCCCGATCCGGAGTTTAATCTCTGTTTTCTTTGGTTTTTTGAAATCAGTTTTGTATTGTTTTTGTTGATTTCTAAAGCAAATTTGCAGCAAAAAAGAATAGACATGTTAGACAAAGTATAGACATCAATAGACAGTAAATAAGTGTGGAGTTATTACGGAAATCCGTAATGTGGTATGATTGAAAATCATCTACTTTGTAATGCCCGAAAACACTGTTTATGTCCAAGAAAAAACTACTGATTAATGAAGTATTTGAGCAGGCAAGAAGAGAATCAGAGAAAACCACCAAAAGTGGATTAGCTTCTTATCTGCATCTTTGTTTTATTGATAATCTGAAATTCTATGATATTTCAGATAAAACATTCATACGATATTATGAAGATTTTGTCGAGGGCAATAACAACAGAAATATTGAACCGGAGAGACTGAATAAAATGAGCCAGTATATCGGGTATAAAGATTTTTCAGAGTTTTCCAGGACTTTTATCAGGAATGATGATAAAAAAAATCTGACTACAGTAAAAATCAGTGTGGATCAGGATGAGGAGATCATATCTGAAAGGCTTTCCAAAATTAATATTAATATCATCAATGAACAGCATTTTAAAATGCCGGAATTTGTCAGACAAAATAGTTTTGGTCTTGTTGGTATGTTTATCCTTGGAAGTTTTCTTATTGGTAATTATTATTGTTCAACTGGAAATAGAAATGCATATGAATCATTCAATCTCTTGAATCTGTCAGGTATTGAAAAGAATTGCATGTATTGGGATAATAATGAATACAGGCTGACAGACTGTAAGGAAGAAAACCCCATTCTGAATGTTGTTCCGAAAGATAATGTTCAGATTAAATATTTTAAACGTATTACAAGAAAAGACACACTTACAGTAGAGAACGCGCTGGGGAAAATTTGGTATTCCAAAGTTAATGGAAAAGTCGAGTTTTTCACAATGGACGGAATTGATCCGGAGAACAAAAAAGAGCTAAAAAGAGCCACCGAATATATTATTAGAAAATACTCGGGAAAGAAATCCGGTATAATGCCGGCAGAATAAATTTCCTTCACAATAATTTAAAATTCAATTAAAACATTTCCTTGGCCATTCCTGTAATTTCGTCTTATTTTTAAGATGAATAAATCAATTGTCTCCGTTTTACTGTTTATAAGTACGTTTTTCTCCGCTCAGAAACCTGTACAGATTGCTTTTCTTTCCGATGTGCATTTTCAGGATCTGTATGGAAGTTTTTCGGATCATGATTTTAAAGGAATTGTGAATCCCGGAACGGGAAAATCCACGATTCTGAGGACTATGGATTCTCAATTACATTCCACAAGAATTTTTAATGAGAACTATTTTGCCTTTCTCAAGGCTTTGGATGATATTGCTGCTAAAGGAATTAAAATCGTAGCAATGCCCGGTGATTTTTCTGATGATGGACAGGCTTATAACCTGCGCGGGCTTCATGCTATTTTGGAAAAGTATCACCAGAAATATGGGATTAAATTTTATCTGACCACAGGAAATCACGATCCGGTGGGACCGTTCAGAAATGATGGTGGAAAAGATGATTTTCTCGGACAAAATGGAAACCCATTGGGAATCTACAGCAAAGAAAGTATCGGAAAATCAATAGATAAGGTCATCACGAAAGATATCGCAGAATCCGGATACCTAGAGATTTTGAATGAATTAAAAGATTTTGGTTTTTATCCTAAAAAAGAAGATCTGTTTTGGAATACACCTTTTGATCATAATTCATTTAAAAATTATTCTTACAGAAAAGGATTACAGTCTGCTGATTACTCCAAAAGAATGTATGAAGTTGAAAAGGATTTTTCAGTCCCGGATTTAAGTTATGTTGTTGAACCAGTGAAAGATGTGTGGATGGTTGCCATAGACGGAAATACCTATATTCCAAGAAACATCAATGAAGATTCCCACAATCCATCTAATTATAAAGGAGCAAGTATTGGCTATAATAATGTGCTGACTAACAAACAGCATTTGATAGAATGGGTAAGGAGACTTGCCGATGAAGCAAAGAAAAACAACAAAACCTTGATTGCATTTACCCATTACCCAATGATTGATTTCAATGATGGGGCAACTAACGAAATTAAAAACCTGTTGGGGGAGAAAAAGTGGCAGTTGGAGCGCGTTCCTCAGGAAGAAGTGGCAAAAGTATTTGCTGAAGCAGGGTTGCAGATTCATTTTGCAGGCCATATGCATATTAATGATACAGGAATCAGGAAATTTGGTGAGAATGTTTTGGTCAATGTTCAGGTTCCTTCACTGGCAGCTTATCTGCCGGCGTATAAAATTCTGACGATACAGTCTCCCGACAAGCTAGAAGTACAAACTGAAGTCTTAAATGAAGTCCCACATTTCAACGAATTGTTTCCTTTATATGAAAAAGAATATGAAGCTTTACAAAGCAATAAAGGTAACATAGTTTGGAATAAAGATATTTTAAAGACAACATCATATCATGATTTTATGCTTTTCCATGTAAAAGAATTGGTCCGTTTGCGAATGATTCCTGATGACTGGCCAAAAGACTTTATAGAAAAAGGAACGAAGCTGAGTGGGGAAGACTTGTTATTACTTATCCAAAATAATAATCAACTCAGAGAAAAGGGAATCAGCTCAGAAACTTTTAAAAAATGGTCTTTTGATGATTTGCTGCTGGATCTGTATAAATTTCAATCGGCAGATGAGCTGGCAAAAAAAGACATTCCCAAAGAAAGGCTGGAGCAGTACCAAATATTGGAGAAACTCTATCAGGAAACTCAGTCACAGGATGTATTTGTAAGACGGTTACAATCAGTCTTTAAAATTCTTTCATTACTTTCTGACGGAGATCCGGCAGATCATTTTGAAATAGATTTGAAAAAAAAGAAAATAATAAAACTGTGAATTATAATATTTCATAAACCCTCCATTTGTATTCAATGAGATATTTGTGGTATTTGTGAAAAGAATTAGTGCTATTTGTGTTTAAACAAAAGAAAGGCTGCCCATTCAGGCAGCCTCCTCAATTATAAATCTAGCAGCAAACAGGATTATTTTCCTGTTAAAGGATTTTTTCTTTCATAGGTATTGTTGTCAAAACTCACTTTATAATTGGATTTGAATAATTTGCTGGGATAATAATAATCTGTTGTAATGATCTGTGCACCACTTTCTTTTGCCTTTTCAAATCTTGAATAGTCTTCACTTCGTGCTTCCATTGTATCTGCATCAGCTCTTGTACGGATGATATATCCTTTTTTTACCAGATCTTTGATCATTGCATTTTCTTTCTTCGGTTCATTCATAAACAGAACAGCCGATTCCGGAGTTCCGGGAGTGGAGTTGGTGAAAATCATTCTTCCTTTCAATGAAGGATGCCCCTTTGCGTATAGGTCTCTGTTTTCTCCATTGTTATCTAAGACAAAAAGAAATTTTCCCTTGGCATCTTTTACTTTTGGCCAGTTTTTATTTAAAACAGCTTCGTTCAGCGTTTTATAGGAACCTCTGATGTCATCTGGTGTAATAATTTTATCTTTCCCGAGGTACTTTTTCAGTTCATTATCCAGATCATTAAAAAGCTGACTGGTATAATGCTCCGGCTCTGTCCCGAATTGATTCGATTTTCCATCTTTGGGTTCAAGTGTTATAAAAACAGGATCGTGATGAGGATGCCTGTCAGACCATTTTTTCAAATCCTTCAGACATTCTTCCAGCGTATAATACCACGTTTGATAATCAATATCTGTAATATGAATCATCTTGTAACCCGGTTTTTTCATTTTTCCTTCCGGATCAAAAGGCTCGGAGGTTTTTACAAGATCCAGAATTTTCGGATGGGCATACTTTCCTCCCTTACTGTCTGCATAAACATCAATCTCCAGATTTCTAAGCCCAAGATCCAGCTGCTCGGGGATAGGAATATGTTCATATTGAATCTTCGGTAAAGAGTTCTGAACGTCTTTTTGGGATAAAAAACGGTATACTTCAGGTAGAATGGCTTTCTTATAAGAATTATGTGAGCCAATTACCTGAATTTCATTGATCTTTAATTCATCGAGTTGCTGAGATTGTGACCAAACTAGATTGAATGAAGATAAACAGATGCCAAGAAAAACAGCCTTTTTCATTTCGATACATTTTACATGCGAAATTAATCACTCTTTACCCGTAACAATTTATATATTATGTTAAGTAATTTTTAAAATTCCGTGAATGATCGAAAAATAAAGATGTATAAGGATTTGATATTTAGCAGGTTTATATTCTCTCAATTTGAGATATTTATATTTTGTTGACTTTAAGATAATATTATGTTAAAATAGATTTGTGGCAGATCCTTTTACTTTGTATGCCGAAATAAAAACTAACCGTTGCCTGAAAAAGAAAACCACTGTTGCGGGAACAACAGCGGCTTTTGATAAGCAATGTAACGTCTTGCAATTACTTTACTTATTGATATGTACCACAAAATTAATTTTTTTAAGTTTAAAAAGCTAATCCCGGTTGCATTAATTTTTTTGGTGGCTCACCAAGCTGATGCTAAAGGATTTACTTCAAACTATCCTGTGTTTTCGCAGGTAAACGAAACCATTTCCGGAAATGTAACGGATCAGAATGGTTCTGCAATAGAAGGCGCAAAAGTCACTGTTGTAGAAACCGGAGACACTGTTTCTACCGATTCATCAGGAAACTTCTCAATTTCGGCCAACATCGGCCAGACCTTGTCCATTTCTTATGACGGATATGGCGAACAGATGGTGAAGATCTCCAGTACTTCGGTTTCCGTAAAATTAGAATCCAAAAAGAGCTCAACTTCTATTGAAGAGGTAACGCTGGTGGGGTATGGTTCTCAGAAAAAATCTGATTTAACAGGAGCTGTAAGCCAGCTGAAAGCAGAAAATTTCAAAGAAGGAATGAACATTTCCGTGGACAACCTGATGCAGGGAAAAATTGCCGGTGTCCGTATTGTTCAGTCGAGCGGAGAACCCGGAGCAGGTGTGAATGTTTCCATCAGAGGTATCGGTTCCATCCGAAGCGGAAGTACTCCTTTATTCGTTGTAGACGGTATTCCTTTGAATAATGATCCGGTGAGTGCACAAAGCCCGAATGTAGGACTTGGAAATACAACCGCAAAGAATCCTCTCAACTTTTTGAATACTAGTGACATCGAATCCATTACAGTTTTGAAAGATGCTTCTGCTGCGGCAATCTATGGAGCAAGAGGTTCAAACGGTGTCGTTTTGGTAACAACAAAAAGAGGAAAGAAAGGAGAACCAATGTTTACGTATGATACGTATTTAGGCTTTTCTTCAGTGATTAAGAAATTAGATCTGATGACTGCCGATGAGTACAGATCTGCCGGGATTGATAAATCTTATGACCATGGCGGAAATACAGACTGGCAGGACGAGATCTACAGAAATGCTGTCTCATCCAATCATTCTGTTTCATTCTCAAAAGCTACAGAAACAGGGAATTATTTTGCTTCCCTTTCTCACATGGATCAGGACGGGATTGTCCTGAACAGCAGCTTTAAAAGAACAACAGCCCGTTTGAATGCTGAAGAATCTTTCTTTGATAACAAGAGATTAAAGGTGAAGCTGAATCTTACCGCCAGTGATATCCGAGAAACGGGAATTCCAAACGGTGGAAATGCAGGGTCTGACGGGCAGCTTATTATTCATGCTTTAATGGCCAATCCTACGCGTTCTGTCTACGATCAAAACGGAAATTATACCAATTTCAATATGAACGCCCATTACAATCCGCTTTATTTATTGAGCGTTTACGAAGATAAAACGAATACTTTCAGAGTGCTGGGAAATACAGAAGCAACATTGAGAATTTTACCGGGATTGAATTATAAATTTAATTTAGGTGTTGACAGAAGCTTATCCGAAAGAAATACAACCATGTTCCCGAACATTACAGACAGAAGTCCGAAAGGAATCTATTCACAGGCCAATCTGGATTCTTATAATATTCTTTTGGAACATTATTTAACGTATGATCTTAGCTTAAACAAACATAATTTCAGCATATTAGGAGGTTTTTCTTATCAGAAATTTAAAGCTACTGCTACTTATCTTGGCGTAAGAAACTTTGTGAATCAGGGAGCCGGGATTTCGCCGGAAATTAATCCTGGATATTCCGGAGACGTATTTATTCCACAGCCGGGAACTTCTCAGGAAAACGAATTGCAGTCTTACTTCGGCAGGGTAAATTATAATTTTGATAAAAAATATTTCTTAACAGCTTCATTAAGAGCTGATGGTTCCACCCGTTTTGGAGATAATAATAAATATGGATATTTCCCGTCAGTTGCTGCAGGCTGGACCATTTCAAAGGAAAATTTCCTGAAAGATGTTTCATTTATCAATGAGTTGAAATTAAGAGGGAGCTGGGGAGAAACAGGAAATCAGGAAGTTATCAATAAAATTACAAAAGCAAGTTATCTGTTATCACAAAGTGCAGGATACTATTTGTATGATAACTTAAACCTGATCAATGGAGTTCAGGTGGTAAGAACACCCAATCCCAATCTGAAATGGGAAGTTGTGGCACAAACGAATATTGGATTGGATTTCAGCTTGTTCAGAAACAAATTGTACGGTTCATTGGAATACTATAACAAAACTACCAAAAACCCGATATTATTTATTCCTTCCACTCCATTAAGCCCCACAGATTTTGTCTGGCTGAATGCTGATGGAAAGATCGTTAATAAAGGTTTTGAATTCTCTTTTGGCTCAGAAATTATTAAAAACGAAAACTTTACATGGAATTTTGACATCAATGGAGCTACCGTAAATAATGTGGTGAAAGATCTTCCGGTTTCCGGAATTAATTCTGGTGAAGTTTCAGGACCTGGGCTTTCAGGCGTTACCGCAAATATCTACAAAAACGGATATGAAGCAGGATCTTTCTATATGTACAATTATTTGGGGATTGATGCCAATGGAAAATATATCTATGAAGATCTGAACGGAGACGGAAAGATTGACCCAAATGACAGAAAGATTTTTGAAGGAGCTATTCCTAATTTTACTTTCGGGATCAATTCTTATATGAAATACAAGAAGTTTGATTTTGCATTCTCTTTCATTGGGCAGACAGGTGGAAATTTGGTAAATAATACAGCTTTGGATTTAAATATCAATAATTTAGCTTCAGACAGAAACGTGTTGAAGAAATATTATGATTCAGGAGCAAGCTTTGCCAATCAGCCGCAATTGTCTTCTTTATACCTTGAAAAATCAGACTTTATTCGCTTAAGCAACGTAAGATTAGGATATACTTTTGACATGAATCAATTGAAATTTTTGAAGAGTATCAATCTGTATGTAAGTGCACAGAATCTGTTTACCATTACCAGTTATTCAGGATACGATCCACTTGTTGACACCAACAAGCAGGTGCAGGGAAATCAGTCTTTAGGAATTGATTACACGACGTATCCGTCTGCAAAGACTTTCATTTTGGGAGCTACTATTAAGTTTTAATTTAAGTTAAAAGAAATCATGAAATCTAAATTTTTAAATCTAAATAAAATCGTTTTGTCCATTGCAGTAATGTCTTTAGTGGGATGCACCAATCTGGATGAAAAAGTAATTGATGAGGTAATGGGAACTGAAAATGCAGACCCTGAAGCGTCTCTTGCTGCGGCTTACGGACAGCTTGGTGACGGAACTTTTGTAGATCATGGAAGTGTGTTTGCCTTACAGGAATATTCTACAGATGAAGCTATCCTGCCAACAAGAGGAAGCGACTGGGGAGACGGAGGAAAATGGCGAGCTATGCACGAATTCACCTGGGATGCAAATAATGATGTGGTAAAAACAACCTGGAACCAGCTGAACTCAGGAATTACAAAATCTCTGTTTGCTATAGGAAGTATCAACAAAAGTAACATCAATAATAAGACTTTATTTCTGGCTGAAGCAAAAGGATTATTGGCGTTCTATACCTATACAACAATCGATTTGTATGGACAGGCTCCGTACAGAGATCCGGATAATTTAAACGCTCCCATTCAGATCAGAAAGGCAGAATCTACCATTGATGCATTAATTACAGAAGTGGAAGGTCTTATTCCCAATCTGGCTGATATTAAAACTCAGAATACACATGCAGGAAGGTTTACCAAACAGGCTGCGTACGCATTATTGGCTGATATGTATCTTAACAGAGCTGTTTTAAAAAACAAGACGGCAGGTAGTTTTAACTTTAAGGAACAGGCATTAAGTGGAGGAGGGAATGATATGGAGATGGTTATCAAGTACTCCGATATGCTGATTAATGGAGGTCTTTTTAGTTTAGAATCCAATTACTTCCACAATTTTGATATCAACAATGATACAAGTAAGGAAATGATCTTTACTATTGTTCAGAAAAAGAATTCCAACAGAAATGCAGACAATGATCTTGCTTATATGTCCATGGAAAGAATCCAAAAGCCATCGCCTGATAACAGAGGAACCAATGCGAACTGCGTTACTCCGGAATTCTATTATTCATGGAACGGAAATCATGATGACCCGCGTTTCCAGAGAACCTATCAGTATGAAGACGGAACATGGTTCAGAAATGACGGAACGGATGTAAGTGTACCATCAACTAGTAAAGTGGAAGGAACTGGAAAACCATGGTTTCACTTCAACAGAGGATTACAGGTTGGTCAGCAATATGGTCCTAAAATTCTTGCCAATGGTAACTTTGACCTTACATCGGATGGAAGAATCAAAGTATACAAATTGTTCACAGAGAAAAACACAACCCTTGCTGCAGATTTTACTCCGGAGCTCAATTTTGACAATCCTTCAGAAGCTGTATTTACACAGGCCCAGATCAACAGAGGGGTAAGAAATTTTAAGTTTGAATTTGATCCCGGGTATGGAAACAACGGAACCAGCGGAATGGATGTCCCATTATACAGATTAGGAACCATCTATATGATGAGAGCGGAAGCCTTTTTCAGAAATGGGAATGTATCGGGAGCGCTGGCTGATGTTAATAGATTAAGAACAACAAGAACGAATGATGCTTTAAAGAATAATGCTCCGGGAGTTGCGCTAACTTCTCTGGATGCTGATGCTCTTTTTAAAGAATCAGGATATGAATTGTATTGGGAAATGTACAGAAGAAAGGCCATGATCAGGTTCGGAAAATTTGATTTGCCGGGAACTGCAAAACCAGCGACTCAGCCTTACAGAAGAATTTTCCCGATTCCCCAGGCAACCCTTGATGCCTCAAAAGATTTTACCCAAAACCCAGGATATTAGTTTTTTCATATAAACAATTATTTTTGCGTAAACAAGAAGCGAAGAGATCTCCTCTTCGCTTCTGTTATTTTGTATCGGTTTGTAGCCATTCAGTTGATATTAATAGGAACGGACTTTAGTCCGTTTAGTCAATTATACAATCAAATCCGGCTTTAGCCAAAACTTAAAAATATAAGGTTTTATTCTGCGTTCAGCATTCCCAGTTCCCCGAAATGCTTTTTAAACTTCTGGATTTTTGGACCTACTACAGCACTGCAATAAGGCTGTGTCGGGTTTTCATTGTAATATCCCTGATGATACTGCTCTGCAGGCCAGAATTTATCGAATTGAGTTAATTCTGTTACATACGTTCCTGTCCATCTTCCTGATTCCTGAGAAACTTTGATGGCTTCTTCGGCCTTTGCCTTCTCAGCATCATCTTTATAATAAATAACAGAACGATATTGGGTTCCAATATCATTTCCTTGTCTGTTAAGCTGAGTAGGATCATGAAGAAAGAAAAATACATCCATCAACTGTTCGTAAGAAATAACAGCAGGATCATAAGTGATCTGTACTACTTCTGCATGTCCCGTTTCTCCGGTGCAAACTTCCTGATATGTCGGATTGTCTTTATGTCCTCCTGAATATCCTGAAATAGCGGATTGTACCCCTTTCAGCATATTGAAACAGCTTTCCACACACCAGAAACATCCGCCACCGAAAGTAATCTGTTCTAAATTATTGTTATCCATTGTTGATAATTATATTGTTTTATGATCCTTTCCTGATCCGGAAAAAACTGATCAAAAATAGGAAAAACTTTTTCATTTGAATATGATTTTAGCCTATTAAACTTAAATTGTCGTGATAGATATGACAAATGATTTTAAACACAAATAACACCAATGCTTTTCACAAATAACACAAGGAAAATAGCATGTAATTTCTTGCATTTATCTCTGCAAATTATTTTAAAGAGGTTAGTATTAGCAATGTCATGCTGAGCTTAGTCGAAGCATCTATATTCTCGTATTTTAAACACGAATAAGACCAATGTTTTCACAAATAAACATGACAAAATGCAACCCAATCATCTGTGAAAATCTGCATAATCTGTGGGAAAAACAAAAGCACCCTAAAAAAGGATGCTCTATATTCTTAAAAAGATTTCAGTTATTTTTCCCAAACCAAAGCACTTGCTCCAAGAATAGCAGCATCTGCTTCGTCAAGTTCACTGAATACCAGTTTTACTTTATTTCTGAAGATCGGAAGAAGGTTCCTTTCCATATGAAGTTTAGCAGGCTTTAAAATAAAATCTCCTGCTTTTATTACCCCTCCAAATAGAAGAATTGCCTCAGGGGATGAGAACATCACAAAATTGGCTATTGCTTCACCCAGCTTCTGACCTGTATATCGGAAAACCTCAATAGCAATTGGATCTTCTTTGATAGCACATTCGTATACTGTTTTAGAATTGATTTCGTCTTCAGGATACTGGTTCAGCATAGATTCCGGAAATTCTGCTCTCATTTTCTTTGCTGTAATGGTGATTCCTGTAGCAGAAGCGTAGGCTTCAAGACTTCCTTCAGAACCCGTACTCCAGTGTTTTCTGCCGCCTGGTTTTACAATTGTATGTCCCAATTCTCCTGCAAAGCCGTCATGTCCGTAGATCAGGCTTCCATTGGCAATGATTCCGCTTCCTACTCCTGTTCCCAGTGTAATCATGATGAAATCCTTCATTCCTCTGGCTGCTCCGAAAAGCATTTCTCCCAGGGCTGCAGCATTGGCATCATTGGTTACGGTACAACGAAGTCCGAATTTTGCGGTCATCAGTTCAGCAAATGGAATAACCCCTTTCCATGGAAGGTTGGGAGCTAATTCTATGGTTCCTTTATAGTAGTTTGCATTAGGAGCTCCTACTCCGATTCCGTCAAAGTGTGCTTCAGTACCATACTTTTCCATCATCGGACGAACATTTTCATATAACGCATCGATGAAATCCTCAACTTTGTCATATTCGTCGGTTCTCAGGTTTCCTTTATCCAGAACTTCTCCACGGTGGTTTACGATTCCGAATTTAGTATTGGTTCCGCCGATGTCAACTCCAAGGGCAACTTGTTTTGATAAATCTATTAATGACATTTCTATTATTAAATTCTAGGGGCTAAAATTATAAAAAAGATTGTATTAATAGATTATTAACCGGATTTTATTTAATATGTTAAGCTGTTTTTAACGATTTTTTCTTTTTTCTTCCCCACCAGATCATAAATCCGGTAACCGGAAGAGAGGCACAGATCAAACTTACAATAAAGGCAATGATCTTGGTCCGAAGGCCTAAAATAGCTCCTACGTGGATATCATAATTGGCGCTCACAACTTTTTCCCCAAAATTTTTGTCCTTCGGATCATGAGTGTGCAGCAACTCTCCCGAGTTTTCATCAAAGATTAAGCTGCTGCTTTTATGATAAGAATAAGAAAGATGTTTCACATACACCTCAAAGTTAGGGTGCTCGTGATCATCCATATGTGGGTGTCCTAAATCTATGGCAAAACCATAGGAGTCAGGATATTTTTCCGTTACGGTATTGATGATTTTATCCAGTGTCCCTTCTGTTCTGAGCTCGATAGGCGCTTTTGTTTTAATGTGGGAAAAGTCTGGATATTTTGTTTCTCCTCCCGAAAAGATGACATAGATCATCGCCTGAACAACAAAAAATGCATAGAAAAGTCCTGTGATGGAGAAGATTAAAGCAAAGATAGAAGCATAAAAACCTAAGACATTATGAAGGTCATAGTTCTTACGTTTCCAGCTTTTAATATTTTTCCATTTGAAGGCAAAACGCTGTTTTCTTGCTGCTTTGTTCTTAGGCCACCATAAGATGATCCCTGAGATCAGCATAATGATAAAAATGATAACAGGAATTCCTACTACATACGTTCCCCAGTCCTGTTTCAAAAGGTAGCTCCAGTGGATCATTTTTACAATATTGAAGAACCCGTTTTTCTCATCATACACTCTTAGTACTTTTCCGGTGTATGGGTTTACATAAGCCTGTTTATAGATAGGAAATTCATCAAAATAATTCCAGGCATCCGTATTGTGTTCATACCAGAAGAACATATAGGACATTTTTTTGTCAATAGGAACATTTACCCAGTGAATCGGATATTTTTCCTTCACCTGTTCCGCAACAGCTTTTTCCATTACTCTGATAGGAAGTACCTGCTTCTGTTCAATATTTTGCTCCTGATGATAGATGACATCTTTTCGGGTGATATTTTCCACCTCATCCTTAAAAACGTACAATGCTCCGGTGATAGAGATAATAAAGATCAGAAAACCTATTCCCAATCCGAACCAAAGGTGCAGCTTGGCAGACCATTTTTTAAAGAATCCCGGTTTTTTTTTATGATGATGATTTTTCTTCATATAGCAGTAAAAAGTAAAGCAAAGATATGTTTTACTTTTTATTTAGTTTAATTAAAATTTATATTCGATCATGAATGTTCCTCTCAATCCAAGAGCATTGGTGAAATCACTGTCTCTTGCTGTCCACCATGAAATGGCAGGCTGGTACACTTTGTTGAAAAGGTTTTCAATCCCTAATGATACCCTCCAGTTGTTGTTAACCTCATAACTTGATTTGAAATTAAAAACGGTATACTCCGGAACATATCCTTCACCGTACGCATACAATCCTGTTTTCGCATTGGGCTCAAATCTGTTTTGCTGGAAAGAATGAAGCATATCAAGACCAATCGATAGAGTAGGGATAGGTCTTGCCTGTACATACGCCAGAACTTTAGGCGCAGAAATTCTGCTGTTATTGATTTTCGCTGAATAATCACCGTCATCTTTTACAGAAGTAATACCTTCCATCCAGCTGTAGCTTCCCCCAAACTGAATCCATTTTGCAGGGGTGAAGTGTAAAAATCCTTCCACTCCGTATACAATTTCAGGTGATCTCTGAATCATCAGTGCTCTGTCCGGGCTCTGCACAAATGATGCTCCTAGTTTTGAAGTACTCACATAAGAAGTCAGTTCATAATTAAGCCAGCTGGAAAGCTGTCCTGTTGCTCCCAATTCATAATTGTTAACGATAATAGGTTTCGTTTCCAGACTCTTAATCGTTTCAGAAGTTGAGGTTCTCAGGATTCTTCCTAGTTCATTGATGGAGTAGGCTTGAGAGAAGCTTCCGAAAAGGTTGATATAAGGCTCAATATTATAACGGACACCGATATTTCCTACCAATGCATTATAGCTTAATTTCCCACCGGTTACAGGAATACTTTGGGTGAAAGTTCCGTCACTTTTAAGCGTAGAAAGCGTATTGAAGTCATCTACATTCACTTTGATATTTTCGTAGCGAAGACCTCCTTTGATGGTAAATTTTTTGAAAAGATCAATTTTTGCCAATACGAAAGGGGCAATATTGGTCATACTCATATCGGGAGTCCAGAAACGTCCGTCTTCAAGCTTCTGTACGGTCTCATCATTCAGAATATCAGCTCCGTAGATAATTTCTCCTTGTGAATTCGGGGAATTCCATAGCTGGGTATCCAAATTAAATCTTGCTCCCTTTTTCTGGGAAATAACATTGGATTGCCCTCCATTAAAAAAAGTATCGCTATATCCGTAAACGGTTTTAAAATCCTGATAATAAAGATTGATATTTAAAGAAGTTCCTGCAAACAGGTTCTTATTATCATAGCTCACTCTGATATTGTGGTTTTTCGGAGTTCCCTGAGGAGTTGTTTCCAATCCTTTTCCTATTCCCTCACCAGAGGTGGGAGTGATGCTGTATTTTCCTGTTTTTAATCCCACATTCAGGTCTGATCTTGAAGAATAGCCAATGTAGGAAGCTTCAATTCTTTGATTCTCGTTAATATCATACCCGATTTTAAGCAATCCATTGTAGTTGTCCATTTTGGCAATGCTGTAGGTAGGGCTGATCAAAACACCGTCTCCGTCTTTTGTATATCCCGTTCTTTCGTAGGCTAATGAAAGGGTATAGTCCAATTTGTTGATTTTTCCGGATAAAAGCTGGCTGGCTCTTACTCCTAAAGTACCACCGTAAGGCTGGCCTGTAAAACCAATCTGTGAAGTTCCGGAGATTTTTTTATCTGTTTTGTTTCTTTTCGTAATATAATTGATGATCCCTCCATCTGCTCCGTTACCATAGATGGAAGAAGCTCCTTTGATAACTTCAATTCTTTCGATGGCTGAAGGGTCTATTGTTCTTAAATCTCTTGCTCCGTTACGAAGCGGGGTAGATTGTGGAATCCCATCAATCAAAACCAACACCTGGCGCCCTCTTAAAGTCTGTCCCGAATTGGAAGTCTGCCCGGAATTTGTTCCTAAACTGGGAACCGTATACTGCAAAATGCTCGTAATATCTGAGTTAACAGTCAGCTGAGACTGGATCTGTTTTTCTCCTACCACTGTAATAGAGCTTGGAACCTCTTTTATGTTTTCCTTTTTTCTGGAGGCAGTCATGACAACCTCGTCTACATTTTTGGTTTGTAAACTATCTTTTACCTGAGCAAGAACGGTAGTAGTTCCTAAGCAGGCAGCTGATAAAAGTGCTTTTTTCATTATATTTTCTTTCCTTTTTTCTTTCTTTTCCCCCACCAGACCAGGAATCCGGTTACAGGGAGTGATGTACACGTGAGGCCTGCCATAAACCAGATGATTTTTCCAATGATTCCGAAGTAGGATCCGGTATGAATATCATAATTGGCATTGGAGTATTTCTCGGCAGTACTGAGATTGTGATGAGGTTTGTTGGCTAGTAGTTTTCCGGAGTATTTATCAAATGTCAGGAGATTTCTTTCGCTGTATCTTCCATCCAGTCCGTATACCGTTACAGGAAGGTTTTTCAGTTCTTTTCCTTTTTTATTCTTTCCGTTTAAATTAATTCTGAAGCTGGATGATTTTGCATACAGTTTTTCAGTCTGTACTGCGGCCAGATCAAAAACAGCTTCATTCTTTGTCATCAGGGAGTCCGGAGATTTTCTTTCTTTTTCTTTTGGAAGTTCCCATGAACCGGATAATGCAAAAGTAAAAGTGTTTTTTACATAGGGATAAGCAAAATAGAGCCCTGTAACACTTAAAAGAAGGGCAATAAATGATGCATAAAAGCCCAGGATATTATGAAGATCATAATTTTTACGTTTCCAGTTTTTTACATTTTCCCAATTGAACCAGAAACGTCCTTTTCTGGCGTTTTTATTTTTAGGCCACCATAAAATAATTCCTGTAATCAGCATGATGACAAAAAGAACAGTTGGGATTCCTACAGTGTATGGTCCCCATTCTGAGTTGAGTAGAAGTCCCCAGTGGATATATTTCAGGATGTTGAATACATCATACTTCTCATTGTAGACCGCAAGGATTTCTCCGGTATACTGATTGACATAGGCCAGCTTGTTGATGTGTACCTGCTGAAAATAATTCCATCCTTTTTTGCTTTTGTCGTAGTATTCAAACTGATAGGATTTTGTTTTATCTAAAGGAATTTCTACAGCGCTTACAGGATACTTTTCATTAAGCTCCAGCGACACTTTTTCACGAAGCAGATGAATCGGCAAAGGCTTTTCCCCGATTTCCTCTTTTTTCAGATAAATAGCTTCTTTACGTAAACTATTCTGTATTTCGTCCTTAAAAATATATAAAGTCCCCGAAAGAGAGACTATAAATACAATAATACCAACAGATAAACCAAACCACAGATGCAGTTTGGCAGACCATTTTTTTGTTGAAGAAGTCTTCTTTTTATGGTGATGCTTTTTCATAGCAAAAAGTTAACCCCGTGAGGGGCTAACCTTTGATTTTTAAAATTTATATCCTATTGATACCCTCCAGTTACGCGGAGCATTGTAGATCCATGCATATTCTCCTCCGTCTCCTCTGTATCCACTGTAAAGCTTTCTGTTAAGAACGTTATTCAGCATAAAGTTAACATCGAATTTTTTAGCAACATAAGAAACCCCGAAATTGGTATCAAAATAATCCGGAAGACTTTGATCTTTTGTGGCACTCACTCCAAACCAGGATTGTCTTCCTCCCTGATACTGATACCCTGCAGAAATTCCGAAACCTTTCATAAGGCCGTTTTCAAACCTGTAGCTTACCCAAGTATTTTGTACATTTTTTGCATTTCCAGGAGACTGGATTCCAATTCTTGTAGGATCTGTGTCTTTGATGGTTTTTGCATCTGTATAAGCATAGTTGATAATAAGGTTCAGCCCTTTGATGATCTCTCCTTTGATATCAGTTTCAAAACCTCTTGCTCTTTGTTCTCCGGTAGGAACTTGAAAAGCTACACCACCGTTTTCATTTGAATTTCCGGCAACAAGAATATTTTGTCTTCTGATTTCGTACACAGCAAAAGTCGTATTCCATTTTCCACCGAACCAGTCTTTCTTCAACCCAAATTCAATATTCTGACCTCTGAAAGGGTCTGTAATCTTAGTTTGGTTAATCCCAGTTCCCGACTGTGGTGTAAAAGTTTTGTCATAGATACCATACGCCGAGAAATCTTCATTAATAGAGTAGCTTACTCCCACTCTTGGTGTAAACTCTCCTGCTGTATCAGGTACAATAGGAGTTCCAGGGCTCAGGTTAGGATATGCCGAATAAGTTTTACCGCTTGTGTATCTTCCCGCTAATGTTATTCTTAGCTTATTGTTAAACATTTCAATCTGATCCTGAGCATAATAAGAAGTGTATTTTACTCCCTGGTCATTATAAAATGGAGCAGAAGTGTTTAAGGTATAAAAATCTGAGGAAGGAAGTTTTGAAGGATCTACACCATACTGAACATTATAAATATCAATAGGGAATGGCCCTCCTGCAAAAGATGAGAAATCTGCCTTGTATTTTCTGTCTCCGTAATCAAATCCTGCAATTATTTTATGAACAATGTTTCCGGTATTTAATGTTCCTCTAACATAGGTCTGGAAAATATGGTTTTTTCCTTTGGCCTGCCAGTTACTTAATGTTCTGTTTAAAATATTTTTATTGGCTGAATCAAAAGTTCCCCACCATGAACCTCCGTCGTAATTCAGGTCCATATAAGCATATTGTGTACTCCAAACCCAGTCTTTGAAAAGCTTCTGATCTAAGCTTAAGAATAAACTCTGATCTTTTACTTCCGTTTTTTTGAAGTTAGGGTCATTAAAGTTGGTATGTACATTCAGCGAAGCATATCCGTCATTAGACATCAGATAAGCTCCCGGCTGATTGAATTTTAAATACTGATAGTTGTATTGAGCGGTGAATGTAGTGGTCTTTGTAGGTCTGAAAGTAATGGAAGGAGCAACAATAATTTTGCTTGTTTTATCATTTTCAACCCATGAATTATTAGAGCTACCCATTAAATTAATACGGTAGTCTAAAACACCATCTTTTACAAGAACCCCGTCTAGATCAGCTTCTCCTCTGAAAAGATTATAGCTTCCCGTAGTGAAACGTACACTGTTGGCAAACTTTCCGGTAGGCTTTTTAGTTACCACATTATAAAACCCGGCTGGATCTCCCATAGAACCCATAAATCCGGCAGGACCTTTTACAAACTCTATTCTGTCTATGATAGAGGCATCAGGATTAATTGGACCCCACGTAGATGAAACATTCATTCCGTTCATGAAGGTAGCAATACTGGCTCCTCTCATGAATACATTAGAATATACATTATCCCAGTGTTCTACTTTTCTTGCCCCACTTACGTTACGGACAATTCCTTCAGACATGTTCAATGTAAGCTGATCAGCAAGAACCTGAGAACTTATAGACTGTACATTTTGAGGAAGCTCAAGAATAGGAGTCTGGATTCTTAGTGAACCTGAAACCTCATTCAGCTTATACTTCTGATAATATCTTCCGTTAACAATTACTTCTTCAATATCATTGGATTTGATGGTGTCTTTTTTTTCCTGTGCAAAACTTAGCATTGAAGTCAGTAATGCAGCTCCTATTGTTATTCTTTTCATTGTTTATAAAGTCCTTAATGTGTGTATCAGTAATGTACGTATCGTACTTAAAATTTATATGTTAGTGTTCCTACAGCGTTGATCAGCCTTTGTGGGTTTGCTGTGGTATATCCGATCCAATAATGCTGATTGGTAAAGTTGTCTACCTTAACACCAATTCTGAATTTTTTTGCATCATAATAAGCGCTGGCATTTAAGACAACATAGGATGGTAAAGAAAATACTCCATCTGCAGAATTGTAAATTTTATTTTCGCTCGCATAGTTTCCTCCAAGCCCAAATCCAAGCCCCTTAAGCCTTCCGTCAAGGAATTGATAGCTTGCATATAGGTTAGCCAGATAAGGAGAGCCTGATGTGTTAGGTCTTCTGTCTGCCACGGAAGGATCCGCTTTTGTATATTTTGAATCATTGTAACTAAATCCGGCAATTGCTGTGAAACCTTTCACCAGATAAGCGTTAATCTCAAGCTCAACACCTTTACTTACAATAGTACCGTCCTGGATCTGAGCCTGCGGGTTAGAGGCAAGCTGTAGATTTCTTAAAACATCTTTTACTTTAATATTGTAATAGCTGAATGTAGAAGATACTTTTCCGTTAAAAAGGCTTGTTTTGATTCCTCCTTCCATCTGGTTAGCCTGTTCAGGAAGTGGTGTTCTTGTAATCCCCGACCCATCAACAAAATATGAAAGGTTTTTAAAACTATTCTGATAGTTTCCAAATATAGAAACCTTGTCTTTAATAAGTTCATACACGATGCCTAGTTTTGGTGAAAAGAAGGTCTGATTTAGCCTTTTACTTTCTTCAGAGCTGGCAGCACCTGTAACACCCGGTTTATTTGTAAAGTTGTCTACCCTTAATGCCATTAAAACATTAAGATTATTAGTGATATTCAATACGTTTGAAAGATATACCGCGTAGTTTTCCTGAATTCCTTTTATGATGTATGGGTTTTCATTTCCCGCCATAGCATCATATCTTTCCTGTAGTGCAGTACCGTTGAAATTTGTATAGTTAAAGCCGGGTTGGTGTAAAGGAACAGGAATTGAGTTTCCTTGTGGATCTCTATCAAACCCATTGACATCGTAGAAGTTTTGATTGTTATTTACTCTCAAATAATCAAACCCTAATACAACTCTGTTTCTCAGATTTCCAATGCGGAAATCACCATTAAAGTTTTGTTGGAAATTAAGAGACTTTTTTCTGCTGTCTCTTGTAGACTGATCACTTCTGTACATACTATCTGCACTATCCCCCATAAAATAGAGGTAAGGCATAAATCCATTTGAGTAGCTGGAAGACGTACTGAAATTGGTAGAAGAAGTAATAGAATTTGAAATTTTATAATTTATCTGTCCAAAAAAGTTGATACTTCTTCCTGTATTAGTAAGATCTTTTCCCAAATAGGAATTTTTATAATCGAGATTAAGATCTTTGATATTGTTTACTTTTTGCAGATAGCTTCCGGAATAGAAGAAAAAGGTTTGATCACTCATATTCTTCATCTGGAAAAGTTCCATATCCAAATTAATGCTTAAACGATCGGTAGGCTTGTAACTTAAGCTGGGAGCTATTGCAAGGTTTCTTCTGAATCCTTCTGTCTGGAAAGTTCCCTCATTGGTATAAGCAGAATTTAAACGGAATAATAATTTTTTATCCTGAGTAAGCGGAGTATTAATGTCTACTGCCGCTCTGTAGGTGTCATAACTACCCCCAGCCAAAGAGATATTTCCTCCAAATGATTCATATGGTTTTTTTGTCACCCTGTTTATTACCCCTCCATAACTTGACAATAAGCTTCCGAATAGAGTTCCTGATGGGCCTTTAAGAACCTCCATTTTTTCAAGGTTTATGGCATCAATTGTACCTGTTACTGCCCCAAGAACTCCGTTTCTTAAAGAATTTGCAGATACAAAACCTCTTAAACTTACATAGGCGCCACCGTCTCCCGCTCTTCCGTTTGAAGTCCACATGGGCTGTAAGCCGGTAATGTTTTTAAACGCATCGTCTACCGTATAAATTCCTTGATTTTCTAAGATATTCTTATCAACACTTGAATAAACTTGTGGATTTTCAATAGCCTTTAGCGGCATTTTGTTTGAATATTCACTGTCTTTTTTAATATACGTGTTTATAAGTAATACTTCATCAATGCTTTTGGCGTTAATAGAATCCTTCTGTTGAGCAAAGGTCACTACCGATCCCAGCACAGAAGCACAGATTAGTATATTTTTCATGAAAGTCAAATTTTTTGCAAATATATTATTTTTAACTGTTCTAAATAAATAATATAATTGATATTTATCATAAAATTATTATATACTGAATAACAAAAAACCGCTATGGTCAATGCCATAACGGTTTTTAGATAATATTATTAAATTTTTCTTAAGCTGGAATTTCTCCTTTGTATAAGAAAGAAATAATTTCTTTGTTGAGTTTGTCGATCATTTCGCTGAATAAGTGGAAAGATTCCTGCTTATAAATTACCAATGGATCTTTCTGCTCGTAAACAGCTCCTTGTGAAGATCTTCTTAAGTCATCCATCTCACGAAGGTGAAGCTTCCAGTTTTCATCAATGATTGATAAAGTAATGTTCTTTTCGAAATCGTTCACTAAACTTTCACACTGAGTATCATAAGCCTCTTTAAGATCAGCTACAATAGTCATTGTTTTGTGTCCGTCTGTGAAAGGAACCTGGATCATTTTGAACATTGAACCTTGGTTTTGGTAAACATTCTCAATGATTGGGAAAGATTTTTCTTTCAGTAAGTTCAGCTTCATTGCGTAATCTTCCTGAGCGGCCTTGAATAAGATATTGGTCAGATCCGGAACGGTTTTATTATTAAAATCATTTTGAGAAACCGGAGATTCCATTGTAAATGTTTTAATGATCTCATATTCAAAATCCTTATAACTTCCAGAAGCTTTTCCTTTCGCAACGATAGAATTAGCAACATCAAAAATCATATTCGTAATGTCATATTTCAGGTGATCTCCGAATAGAGCATTCTTTCTTCTCTTGTAGATTACGTCACGTTGTTTATTCATTACGTCATCATACTCAAGAAGTCTCTTTCTGGTTCCGAAGTTATTTTCTTCTACTTTCTTCTGAGCTCTTTCAATAGACTTGCTGATCATAGAGTGCTGAATTACTTCCCCTTCTTTATGACCCATTCTGTCCATCATTTTAGCGATTCTTTCAGAACCGAACAAACGCATCAGGTTATCTTCAAGAGATACATAGAACTGAGAACTTCCAGGATCTCCCTGACGTCCCGCTCTACCTCTAAGCTGTCTGTCAACACGTCTTGAATCGTGTCTTTCGGTACCGATAATTGCTAAACCTCCGGCTTCTTTTACTTCTTTAGAAAGCTTAATATCCGTACCACGACCTGCCATATTGGTTGCAATAGTTACAACTCCCGGCTGTCCTGCACCTGCTACGATCTCTGCTTCTTTCTTGTGAAGCTTCGCATTCAATACTTGGTGTGGAATTTTTCTTAACTGAAGTGCCTTTGATAATAATTGAGAAATTTCAACAGAAGTTGTACCTACCAAGACAGGTCTTCTTGCTGCTGTTAGTTTTTCAATTTCTTCAATTACGGCATTATATTTTTCTCTGTTAGTTTTGAAAACTAAGTCCTGTTTGTCATTTCTTAAAATTGGACGGTTTGTTGGGATAACTACTACATCTAGTTTGTAGATTTCCCAAAGCTCACCGGCTTCAGTTTCAGCAGTACCCGTCATCCCCGCAAGTTTGTTGTACATACGGAAATAGTTCTGAAGCGTAACCGTTGCAAAAGTTTGAGTCGCTGCCTCAATTTTTACATTCTCTTTGGCTTCGATCGCTTGGTGAAGGCCGTCAGAATAACGTCTTCCTTCCATGATACGACCTGTCTGCTCGTCAACGATTTTTACTTCACCATCAATTACTACATATTCATCATCTTTTTCAAATAATGTATATGCTTTCAGTAGCTGGCTCATTGTGTGAACACGCTCAGATTTTTCGGCAAAGTCTGCAAAAAGTCTTTCTTTAGCTTCAAATTCCTCTTCTTTAGAAAGGTTTTTAGCTTCTACTTCTGCAATTTCAGTCCCGATATCAGGAAGAACGAAGAAATTGGCATCAGAGTTTCCTTGAGACATGTATTCAACACCTTTGTCTGTAAGATCTACCTGATTGTTTTTCTCTTCAATAACGAAGTAAAGATCTTTATCTACAATCGGCATATCACGGTTGTTATCCTGCATATATTGCGCTTCAACTTTCTGAAGCAATGCTCTGTTTCCGCTTTCCGATAAGAATTTGATTAATTGTCTGTTTTTTGGAAGACCTCTGTACGCCTGAAGCAATTTGAATCCTCCTTCTTTAGTATTTCCTGCAGCGATTAATTTTTTCGCTTCGTTGAAAATAGCAGAAACGGTTTTCTTTTGTACTTCAACAATTCTGTCAATAGAAGGTTTAAGAACATCAAACTCCTGTCTGTCTCCCTGAGGAACCGGACCGGAAATGATCAATGGAGTTCTTGCATCATCTACCAATACAGAGTCAACTTCATCCACGATAGCAAAGTTCAATTCTCTTTGTACCAGTTCTGAAGGTGAAGTCACCATATTATCTCTCAGGTAATCGAAACCGAACTCATTGTTCGTTCCGTAAGTAATATCTGAGTTGTATGCTTTTCTTCTTCCGTCTGAGTTCGGTTGGTGGTTATCGATACAGTCGATAGACATTCCATGGAACTGGTAAAGAGGACCCATCCATGCGGAGTCTCTTTTTGCAAGATAGTCGTTCACGGTTACAACGTGTACTCCTCTTTCCGGAAGTGAATTTAAGTAAATAGGTAATGTTCCTACCAAAGTTTTACCTTCACCGGTTGCCATCTCGGCAATTTTACCACTGTGAAGAATAACCCCTCCGATAAACTGAACATCATAGTGGACCATATCCCAAACTACTGGAGTTCCGGCAGCGTCCCATGAGTTTTTCCAAACAGCTGTGTCTCCCTGAATGCTCACGAAATCTTTTCCTGCATCAGCCAGTTCTCTGTCCCAGTCACTTGCCGTTACACGGATCTCTCCATTCTGTGCCCATCTTCTTGCCGTTTCTTTGATCAATGCAAAAGCTTCGGGAAGAACCTGAACAAGAACTTTCTCTTCAATTTCGTATGATTCCTTCTTTAGAGACTCAATTTTTGAAAAAAGAGCTTCTTTTTCGTCAACATTGGTTGAATTTTTTATCTGCTCTTTTATCTGTTCTATTTGAGCTGTGATCTTGCTGGTTGCAGATTTTATATTCTCTTTAAACTCAGCAGTCTTTTGTCTCAAACCATCATCCGACAATTGTTGAATGTTAGGTTCTACAGCCTTGATTTTTGTTACAACTTTTTTTACTTCTTTTAGGTCCTGCGCTTTTTTGTCTCCCAAAAACCCTTTAAGAACTTTGTTTAAAAAACTCATAAATTTTTTGCTTTATGCTTAATGCAAAATGCTTTAAGCGTTTTAAATAACACTTATCGTGTAGATTAATATATAAAAAGGGCAAAAAAGCTCTAAGCACGCAGCCTAAAGCTTATCGCTTTATTAATATTCGTCCTCGTTCCAAAGGAAATCCTCGTCAGTAGGATAGTCGCTCCATACTTCTTCGATAGATTCATAAATTTCTCCTTCGTCTTCGATTGCCTGAAGGTTTTCTACTACCTCCATAGGTGCACCAGTTCTGATTGCGTAGTCAATAAGCTCTGCTTTTGTCATTGGCCAAGGTGCGTCACTTAAATATGAAGCTAATTCTAATGTCCAGTACATAATTTTCTAATTTTTTGCAAAAGTATAAAAATAGGTTGTATAATAAACTTTTTTATACTTGATTTTCAATTCTTTTTATAATTTTTTCTTATCAATGGCTGTCACAAACTGAATGGCAGCTATGTCAGCAATTTACTTATTGTCGTTTTCTCAAAAACCATTCCACAAATTTTTTTATGCCATTTTGGAAGTCTGTGGCCGGTTTATACCCTATTAAATCCTTTGCTTTCGTAATATCGGCATTGGTTTTTGTGACATCTCCCGGCTGCATTGGCAGAATTTTTTTGATGGCAGTTTTTCCCAGTGCATTTTCTATAGTAGAAACCATCTCTGATAATGTGACCACCTGATTTTCTCCGAGATTAAGAATCTCATAAACCCCGGAATTGTGTTCCAGATAAACAATAGACTTGGTAATCCCATCAATAATGTCATCTATATAAGTATAGTCTCTGGCAGTACTCCCGTCACCATAGAAAGGAATTTCCTGATCCTCTGACATAAGCTTTACAAACTTATGTATGGCGAGATCTGGTCTCTGTCTTGGCCCATATACTGTGAAGAACCTAAGCTGGATCATATCTATATGGTATAGATTGTGGTAAACATGTCCTATGACTTCACCACTTTTTTTGGTAGCTGCATAAGGAGAAATAGGATTATCCACATTATCTGTTTCTGCAAAAGGAATCTTTTCATTGTTTCCATAAACACTTGATGAGGAGGCGCAAATAAATTTTTTAATATTGAAGTCCTTACACAGCTCCCAAAGATTCATTGTACCTCTTACATTCACTTCTTCATATTCTAAAGGCCGTTCAATAGAAGGGCGTACACCGGCAAGCGCAGCCAGATGAATCACCATATCGATGTGGTGGCTTTTAAAGATGTTTTCAAGGCCTTTTTTATCCCTGATGTCCTGCCAATAGAGGGAATATTGATCAGAACGGGTGAGAAGAGCCAAACGTTGGATATCTGTCTCTTTATCCGAGAATTCAAAATCCGAAATTTTGTCAATTGAATCTAAAGTATTTTTAATTTTTACCTGATAATTATAGAAATCATCAAAATTGTCAATGTTTATGACAGAATGTCCATTTCTTAATAATTTCTCTATTAGGTGGGAACCAATGAAGCCGCTTCCTCCGGTTACAAGATAAGTCATTTGTTGATTTTAATTGACAAATTTATTAATAAAACTTGAATGGTGTTTTTATACTTTTGTCAGAAAATATAAATCAATGATAAATCTTCAAAAGTTATTTGTACTTCCTAAAGAAGAAGATGAAGAATTTACATTCGGTGAGATAGAGGAAGGGATTTATTTCCGAGGCCACAATCTTTGGCTTTTGGTCATTTCCATGGGCATTGCCTGCGTTGGGTTAAATGTTAATAGCCCTGCTGCCGTAATCGGTGCGATGCTTATTTCTCCATTGATGGGGCCTATAGTAGGAATTGCATTTGGGTTTTCTATAGGAAACAGGAGGCTTATAAGGCTTGGAGTTTTTAACTGGCTCTTGATGATAGTGGTTGCCATTTGTTCTTCCACATTATATTTTCTGATCTCTCCGTTTCATTCGGAAACTTCACAGCTGGAAAGCTTTAAGACGGCTACTATTTTCGACTGCTTTTTAGCGCTGCTTGGAGGTCTGGCCTGGTTTCTGGGGATCGTAAGGAAAGAAGCTATCAAAGTTATTGCCGGGGTGGCGGTTTCTACAGCATGTATCCCTCCTCTGTGTACGGCAGGGTTTGGTATTGCCAATGGAAATTGGGAATATTTTTGGGGAGGCTTTTATTTTTATCTTATCAATTGTTTTTTTATAGCGGTAGGAACCTGGATATTAAGCCTCGTGCTGGGATATCAGAAATATTACAGAGAAAAAAACAGCAATAATCGTAAGGTCTCTGTGTGGATTAGCCTGCTTTCCGTTATTATTTTGATTCCAAGTATACTGCTTACTAAAAAGAAATGGGAAAAAGAAACATTGAAGGAAAGGGCAGAAAAATATATCAGAATTATAAAAGAGAGCCATCCTGAACTGGCTATCATTAATCATGAATCATTTAAAGAAAAGGGGCAGGATTTTTTAAAGATCACCCTTTTGAATGACAGTGTTACCATCAGTAAAAAAAGGCTGGATGAGCATAATGATTTAGTAAAGGATATCCATCTGATATGGCAGTATTCCCCTCAGTCAAAAAATATAAATGATCCGGAATTGCAAAAGCTTCAAAGCCAGATAAATGCTTTAAAAAAGGAATTAGACCAGGTGAAATTGCAAAATAAGATCAAATAAAATTTCTATATTTACTATACTTAAAAACATCATTATGCAGTTTCAAGGGCAAATTTTAAAAATGACAAGCTACGATGCTAAACCCATCCAATATTATCTCAATCTTTCAGGAGACCTGATCCATATGAATGAGTTGATTGGAAGGGAATTAAGTGTCAGGCATACTGGGTTTCAATGTGTGAACTGTGGTGAAAATAAGCCTGTTTACAGGATGGGATTCTGCAAAAGCTGCTTTTTTGAAAGTCCTTATGCAAGTGATACCATTATCCGTCCGGAGCTTTCTACAGCACATTTAGGAGTTGCTGAAAGAGATCTGGAGATTGAAAAACAAATTCAGCTTCAGCCACACACCGTGTATCTGGCTTATACCGGAGACGTAAAAGTAGGCGTAACAAGAAATACTCAGATTCCAACACGATGGATTGATCAGGGAGCAACTTTTGCATTACCCATAGCAAGAACCGAAAACCGCTATGAAGCAGGAATGATAGAAGTAGCACTGAAAGAACATTTAGCAGATAAAACCAATTGGAGAAAAATGCTTCAGGATGATTTTGAAGGAGAAATAGACCTTGCAGACTTCAGACAGAAAATCAAAGAATATTTCCCTGAAGATTTTCAGAAATTCTACAGAGAAGGAGAAGAGCTATGGGCGTTTGATTATCCTTTTGAAAAACCGGAAAAGGTTACTTCATTTACTTTAGATAAAAAACCTGAATTTACCGGAATACTTTCCGGAATCAAAGGACAGTATCTGGGATTTGAAGGAGGAAACTTCATCAATGTAAGAGGACATGAAGGATATGTAATTGATCTTGAAATCAGGAATTAATCGATGTAAAATAAAACTAAATCACAAAATATGAAAAAATGGGTTAAAAGACTATTGGTAAGTTTCGGAATCCTGGCAGGAATTCTTCTTGCTGCGAATTTCGGACTGAATATATGGCTTAAAACCCAACTTCCGGAGTATATAAAAAAGAATACCGATTATAAAGTTTCTTATAAAGCTCTGGATGTAGATTTAGGAACAGGAAATATCTTTGCTACAGGAATTTCTGTCAATAGTAAAAATCCTCAAAACATAGACGTTATTGGCCTTCAGGGAACTATTGACACCTTGAAAATAAGCCGGTTTGGAATTTATGATGCTGTTTTTAATAAAAGAATCAGCTCCTCGGATTTGTTGCTGGCAAAACCTAATTTAAATGTCATTCTCGCCAAACCTGTTGATCATAAAACTGGAAAAAAGAGAAACCCGTTTTTGTTTGAAAATATCAGGATCAATGAAGGGAAGATTGCTATTTTTAAACATACCAAACAGAAATTCTTATCTGTACAGCAACTTAATCTGTTTGTAGAAAACTTACAGATGACAGAAGAGTCGGTTGAAAATAAACTTCCCGTAGTTTTCGATCGATATAGTATTAAGGGAGAGAAATTCTTTTTCCGTCCGGATGAAACGTATGCCATTACCATTAATAAGATTAATACAAGTGATGGGCAGATGTCGGTTGAAAATTTCAGACTGACTCCGCTTCTTTCTTTTGTACAGTTTAAAAGGTTTTATCCTAAAAAGCCCCAATTATTTGAATTTAGCGTTCCAAAAATGGAATTCAAAGATGTGGTTTTGACAAAAAATAAAGTGTCACTTGCTAATGCAGACTTTCAAAATCCGGCTTTTACAGTATATAAAACAGGAATAAAAGCTGAAAAGAACGAAAAAAAATCAAATTTTGAAGTTGATTTAAAAAATATAAAACTGAATAATGCCGTAGTTCAGATCAACAAGCCTGACGGCAATACACTTTTGTCTGTTGGAAATCTTAACTTAAATATTAATCAGCTCAAGTTTGATAAGGAAAGCTCAGAACAGGTCATTCCTATTGGGTATAAAGATTTTCTGCTCTCAGGAAGAGATATAGTATATTCTAATCATCAGAATATTGCAATAAGAAGTCTTGCCCTGAAGCCAACAAATGGTGAAATTCTGGACATGGTACTGACACCAGGTTCTTCCTCAGTTGGAAAAACAACAATTAATTTAAAAACAGATCATATTGCTTTTAATATCAATAAGCTGAAATTCGCTGATAAAAAACTCAATCTGGATATTAAAGATATTCTTGTTGATAATGTAAACGGAACAGTCAAAGCAGGGGAGAAGAAGCAAGATAGGACTTCCGGGCCAGGGATCATACAGTCTGTTACTGTAGGGAAAATGTCTTTGAAAAATTCAAATATTACCTATGATAAGGGAAAAGAGCCATTGACTTTTCATGATTTAAATGCCACAATAAATAATATTGAATTATTACCCAAGCCCAATCAGCAGGGACTATCTTTAAGGGTTAAAGATTATTATCTCACCACCCGGAACTTTGATTACAGAACACAGTTCTATAATATGAGTTTAGGGTTGCTGAAGCTTAACAAAAATAAAGTTCAGATCAATAATTTTGCAATGAAACCTCTCGTTTCAAGAGCTCAGTTTATCAAAATGATTCCCGTTGAGAGAGATCTGTATGATATAAAAGCCGGACAAATCATCGCAGAAGGAGAGTGGGATCTGTTTTCTGATCATAAAATGGTGAATGCTTCCCGCGTTATGATCCAGTCTGCAGATGCCAATATTTTCAGAAGCAAAATTCCGAAAGACGATCCCAAAGTAAAAGCCTTGTATTCCAAAATGCTGCGTTCTATTAAAATTCCGATGACGATTAATAATCTCGATCTGAAAAACTCAGTATTGGTATACGAAGAAGATACTCCGGAAAGTATGGGACCCGGAAAACTGATCTTCAGTAACTTTAATATGAATGTCAGAAACCTGAATTCTGCTAAAATAAAAGGAAAGCCTACAAAAGTGGATATTAAAATCAACTGCTCTTTCATGAACCTCTCACCACTTTCCGTAAACTGGAACTTTGATGTTGCTGATCACAATGATAATTTTGGAATTTCAGGAAAAACTACCAGTCTTCCGGCTAGTGGTATTAACCCGTTTATCAGGCCTTACCTTCATGTGACAGCTACTGCAGGAACAATCCAGGAAATGCTCTTTAATTTTAAAGGAAATCCTGCCGGATTACACGGGGCTTTTAATCTTAAACATAAAGATCTGAAAATTGCCGTACTCAATAAGAATAATCATGAGAAAAAAGGACTTCTGACGGCTGTTGCGAACGTTTTTCTAAAATCAGATTCAGGGAGTTTCCCCGAGTCTGTTACCGTAGAAAATGTAGAACGCGATCCGACAAAATCTTTCTTTAATCTGTTTTGGAAAGGAATTGAGCAAGGATTGAAGAAAACCCTTATTGGTAGAAATGTAGAAAAGACAGAAAAAAAGGTAAAAGAGGCGGTTTCTTCTGTGAAAGAAATGAAACAGTCTGTAAAAGAAATAAAACAGGAGATCAAAAGTAAAAAAGAAGATCCCAAACCGGAAGCAGAAAAAAAAGAAAAGAAAGGCTTTCTGAATAATATTTTCAAGAAAAAGGAAAAATCTGAAGGATAATTCTTTAAACCATTAAGATTGACCCATTATTGATGATCATATAAAATAGATGTCTTTTTAATTTAAAACAACCTTAATGGTTTAAAAAATTAATATAAGATAGATTCAGTTAAAAGTTGAATTCGTCACTTTCCAGAATGGGAATATCTCTTAAAAACTTATCAAACTCTTCACCCGGATAATTACTATCTGCCCCGTATGAGTCTATGATCATTCCACGGTTTCCGGAACCATCTTTTACTACATACAGCACTGCGTTGTCATCAGGATTGCTGTCTCCTTCAAAACGATATGTTTTTAAAATCACCAATTCTGCAGGCTGATAAACTTTATCAGAATTTTCAAATTTCATTTCACATTTTTCGTTCATTCTGAATTCTCTGTGTATTCCTCTTTCAGAAAGCGTTTTCATGACTTCACTTAAGGTTGTCATTGCATCAAAATTCCCTGAATTTTCCATAATAATATTTTTCTTGTTAAGTACAATAATTAAACCATTGCAATCTTTAAATATAAGAAAAATAGTAGATTGTAATTTCCCTAAAAATAAAGTTGAATGTTAACAAAATTTATAATTTAAAAAAATAAAATAGGTATACTTTTTGCAATGCTAACAATATTAAATCAATGAAAATATGAAAAAAGAAGTTGGAGTTTTACTGGCAGGAGGAGTTGGTCTTTTGGCAGTATTAAGTTTAATCAGCATAAAAAAAATATTGACTAAAAAAGATAAAAAATATAGTGATTCCTATTCGGACTATCACAGACACTTTGATGATAAAAATCAAGAAGATGAAACTCATGGAGTAGAGTTTTACGCACTGAAGTAGTAAAAAAATATATTTAATTATGTTAAATCCAACGCTTTTGAAAGTGTTGGATTTTTTTGTGGAAAACTTTAATGTTAAAACTCATTATTTTATGCAAATTCCATTTTAATTTTACACAGGAATGCAAAACGAAAATTTCATAAAAGGTCAGGGTGCTCAGCGAAACGTTATTAATCGTTTCGACAGGTATACCTATGAACCTGAAGATGAAGATTTCGAAACAGTAAAAACCTCCTTCACTGAAGTTTTTCCCAAAACAATTGTTAACCAGGTGAAAAGCGAAGATCTTCCGATGGAATATTCCATGAATCCTTATCAGGGATGCGAACATGGCTGTTCTTATTGTTTTGCAAGACCTACGCACGAGTATTGGGGGTACAGTGCCGGGATTGATTTTGAAAGAAAGATCATGGTCAAAAAAAATGCTCCCGAATTACTGGAAAAATTTTTTCAAAAAAGAGGCTATAAAGCAGCCCCGATTCTGCTATCCGGAAATACAGACTGTTATCAGCCCGCCGAAAGACAATTTGAAATCACCCGAAAACTCCTGCAGGTTTGTCTTGATTACAGACATCCTGTCAATATTCTGACAAAAAATGCAATGGTATTAAGAGATCTTGATATTTTAAAACCCATGGCGGAGCAAAATCTTGTGTCAGTTTCTTTAAGTATTCCCACCATCAACGAAGAATTGAGGCGGAAGATGGAGCCCAGGACGAGTTCTGCAAAAAATAAATTAAAAGCCGTAGAAATTCTCTCCGGAAACAACATTCCCGTACATGTAATGGTTGCTCCCATCATTCCCGGACTCAACAGTGATGAACCTCTGAATATATTAAAAGCTATTTCCGAGGCAGGAGCTTCAGGATTTGGATATACTCTGGTAAGATTAAATGATACTGTTGAACCTGTTTTTGTTAATTGGATAGAAACTCATTTTCCGGACAGAGCGCAGAAAGTCTTAAATCTTATCCGTTCTATGCGGGGCGGAAAGCTTGGAGATAAAAGATATTTTGAAAGACAAAAGGGAGAGGGTAACATTGCTGAAATGATTCATACAACATTTAAAATCGGCAGAAAAAAGTTTTTTGACGGTAAGGAATTTCCAAAACTCTCAACAGCTAATTTTACCGGTGCCCGCGATCAGCAATTAAGATTGTTTGATTGATTAGGACCTCTGGAATAATCCTGCTATTATATATAGTATAGAAGGTGCTATTTTCAAGATGTTGTTCTCAATAAACTTTCCACGGCTCTTGCTTTCTGGACTTATCATATATATAGTATATAATATAAATCTTTTTCAGGAGCTTTTCCTGCTATCCATTCATACTCCTCGCGCCCGCGCTTTCCTACAGCCACCCCATCCCTTTCAAAGGCAAGCTGCGGGGTAACCATTACTATCGGGGCTAGGGGTGAGACGAATTACAAATTATGAGTTATGAATTATGAGTTGTGTGTTGCGAGTTCCGTGTTCTGGGGTTTGTATTATAAAAACAAGCTCATTATATTCAATAGAAATGATTCTATCCTTTTTTCATCAAAAGCTCTCCATGATCATCTGCACAAATCCGTGTCCTCTGCGGTTAAACCAATATTCATTCAATAGGAACGCGCTTTAGCCCGTTTTCATTAAGCATTCCCTCTTCCTATGGCTTTAGCCCAACTTACTTTTTATCCTATATAATATAATGTATCTTTCATTACCCATTACTCATTACTCATGATTCCCTCACGCTCAAACCCTCAAATTCTCCCACTCTCCGACCCATCGTGCATTCTTCCAAACAAATGTTTAAAATTTTTGTTCCTGCGTTCCAGCGGATTAGGGATTAATATTACGTAAAGGTAAAATTTATGTTAAATAAAGTTGTTTTGCGTTGTTATAAGTTGTTATCTTTGCCCCACTGAAAAACGAGAGAGATTCGGTA
>NZ_VTRU01000008.1 GCF_008274625.1 Chryseobacterium panacisoli
AGGAGTCTCAACAATACCTTTTAAATTTTATAAAGATGCATCAACTCTAAGTTTGGGCTGAAGCCATATGGAAATATTGCTTTTACATGAGAACGGGCTAAAGCCCGCTCCTATTGAATAAATATTGGTTTAACCGCAGAGGACACGGATTTTCGCAGATGATCATGGAGAGCTTTTGATGAAAAAAGGATAAAATCATTTCTATTGAATATAATGAACCTGTTTTAAGCAGAACTCAAGAAAACGCAACCCGAACCCCGAATCTCGGATCCCACCACTCATAATTCATAACGCATCATTCATAATCCGTCTTGCCCCCTAGCCCCGATAGTAATGGTTACCCCGCAGCTTGCGTAGGAGAGTTGCAGGGTTGGAGAGTTGGAGAGCTTTAGCGTGAGGAGTATGAATGATAGCGGGAAAAGGCTCCTGAAAATATAACAGATCATGAGTTACTTATTACTCATCAATTATCATTTATAATTTGAACTATTAATTATTTTTTATTTATTGCGCTGATTAACAGGATGAAGGGATGACTGATAATATCCGGATATTCATTAATTTATTATCAACTTTATTCAAATACCCGGGATTTTTGTTTTTTTAACTTGAAAATTGTGTAACTTAGTATTATCAAAATGATTTACGAATCTAAAAATATATAATATGAAAAAACATTTATTCCCTCTATTTTTATTGCTATTCGGTGTGAATGCACAAGCACAGCAGGATTTCTTTGCGATTGCTGGAAAAGAGACTCAGAGTATTACTTTCAATGATTTCCGCACCATTGATGCGGCTAATGGAACTTCCGGAGAGAAAGTTTTTACAGCCGATTCTTCAGCAAAAGTATTTTCCCAAACCAGGAGAGGCATTGTAGCTGAAGATAAAAATTCTTACAGTAATTCTCAAGCCATAACCCTGGCTGCCCTGGCTTATGATTCTTCGAATAATAATCTGGTGTATATGCCTATGTTTTCGTCTAATATCTATGTTTTAAATCCACAAACTAAGGAAATTACATTGGTAGAAAATACTGTGGCAAGAGTATCGTCATGTGATATCAATTCTCATGTTACAAGAATGGCAACAGGGTATAATGGAAGTATTTATGCCATGAATAATGCGGGAACGCAGTTTCTGGAAATCAGTAAAAAAGGTGGACAATATATAGTCAATGATCTTGGAATTGTCAAGGATGATCCGTCTAACGGTAGAAATTCATTTACAGCTATGGAAACCGGATTTGGTGGAGATATGATTGCTGATGCAGATAATAATTTCTATGTTTTCGCAGCTTCAGGAAATGTTTTCAAGGTTCTGACAAAAGATTTAAAAGCCAGATTCGTAGGTAAAATTACCGGAATTCCTGAGAATTATTCTGTCAACGGGTCCGCTGTAAATGCTCTTGGAAAAGTGGTGATTGCCAGTGCAAAAGGAGCTGCCCTATATGAGGTAGATCTCACAACTTTACAAGCTAAGCAGCTTCCGGGAGAACAGGGGCTGCATATTTATGATCTGGCGAGTAAATATTTTGTGAATGATAAAGCTTCCGGCATCAAGGCTATGACGGATAATCTGGACATTTATCCTACAAAGGTAGATGAGCACTATATCAACGTTCATGCTAATAAGAATCTGAAAGGTAATATTAAACTGAATATCTTTGATATGTCCGGCAAAAATGTAATGACTCAGGAGTTGTCTGTAAAAGATGCTTCATTGGATGAGAAAGTATATCTTAAAGGATTGGTGAGTGGGGCTTATATTGTAAATATTACGGATGAATCCGGAAAAGCGATATTTAATAAGAAGATTCTCGTAACAAGATAATTGCAAAATATAAGTAAGAATATAAAGACCTTTTCAAATCAATTTGAAAAGGTTTTTTAATGATTATTTGATATTCAATAAGTTTTATTTTTCGATATTAAAATGTACTTTTATAAAAAAATATAGATGAAACTATACTTTAATGTAGGATATATTGTAAAGGCTGGAGAAAATTTGCAGTTGGTAATTGGTGAGGAAGGAACTGCAGTACATGTCCATACTATGTTTTATGCTGAGAATGGATTGTGGAAATGTGAAGTTGACAATTTCTCAAAATCAATTTCGTATCAATACCGGGTAGTCAGTGAAAAAGGCAATGTCTTAAGAGAGGAATTTGTTTCACACCATCTTAGTTTTCCTCATAATTATAAGGAGTTTATAGTTTTTGATGAATGGAATAACAAAAACTTTCCTGAAAACTATTTAAACAATAAAATTCTTTACAATAAACTGCATGATTTTGTACCCGAAAAAATAACGGTTTTAAAAAAGCATACCCATTTATTCAGAATAGAAGCTCCTATTTATAATCCGGACTGGAGAATTGTACTCTTTGGAAGCACGGCATCCTTAGGAAACTGGAGCTATGAAAAAGTTATTCACCTGCATCAGACAGATTTCGGAATGTGGGAAGCTTCTGTAGAAATTCCGGAGGATGAATTTATCCAGTTCAAATATTGTATTTACGATACCAAAGAAAACAGAGTCATTGATGTGGAAACCGGAGAAAACAGATTTACGGTTGCTAATCTATTAGATGATGTTCTGCAGATTGTTTCCAATCATTATTTTAGATTTAAGGGATATCAGATGTACCATGATGCCGGAGTTGCTGTTCCCGTATTCTCATTGAGAAGCGAAGGCGGTTTCGGTGTAGGGGAATTTGCGGATATTAAAAAATTGGCTGATTGGACAAAAGAAACGAATCTTGGTATTATTCAGATTCTTCCGATCAATGATACAACTGCGAATTATTCCTGGACAGATTCCTATCCTTATGCAGCGGTATCCGTTTATGCGCTGCATCCACAATATATATCATTAGAAAAGCTTGAATATTCTTTACCTAAAGAATTAGTTGAGTTGTATTTAGCTGAAAAAGAGAAGTTAAACACCCTGGATCTGATCGATTATGAAAAAATGATCGAAGGTAAATGGAAATATCTTACCGCCATTTTCTATGCAGAAAAAGATAAAATTTATAAAGACAGAAACTTCAAAAAATTCATCAAGGATAATGAACATTGGCTTATTCCTTATTCTGCATTCTGCGTATTGAGGGATAAATATAAAACACCCAATTTCAACGAGTGGAAAACCCACAAAAAATATATTGCAGGAAAAATCTTACAGTTCTTTACAACGAAAAACAAAGATTATGACCTCTCTATGCTTCATGCCTGGGTACAGTATCAATTGCATGTCCAGTTGAAAGATGCCGTTGATTATGCCCATAACCTGGGAATTTCGTTGAAGGGAGATCTTCCGATTGGAATTTACAGATATTCCGTAGAAGCCTGGACAGAACCGGAATTATTCGGGATGGATTTTCAGGCAGGTGCTCCACCTGATCAGTTTACAGAACTCGGACAGAACTGGGAATTTCCGACCTACAATTGGGAAGCTATGAAAGCTGATGATTACAGATGGTGGAAAAACAGGTTCAAAGCACTGGAACAGTATTTTGATGCGATGCGAATTGATCACATTCTTGGTTTCTTCAGAATATGGAGAATGCCTGTTTCTGCCGTACAGGGGATTTTAGGGTACTTTTATCCGGCTGTTCCCATCGTTGTGGAGGAATTTAAAGCATGGCAGATTCCGTTTAATTTCGAAAGGTATTGTAAGCCTTTTATCAACAATCAGGTCTTATGGGAATATTTTGGAAAAGACAGCGGAAAAGCTCTTGAATTTATGAACCGTAATGCAGACGGAACCTATGTATTAAAAGAAGAATTCGACTCCCAGAGAAAACTGGTTAATTTCTTTAAGAAGAAATCATATGGTCCGCTTGAAGAACAATTGATTTCCCTGTGTGCCAATGTTTTGTTTTTAACAGAAGAGAGAAACGGGAAAACAGTTTATCATCCAAGGTTCAATGTGTACAATACAGAGTCTTACAAACATCTTCCCGAATTGGAGCAGAAAAGTATTTATGATCTGTATCACGATTATTTCTTCAGAAGACAGGATCATCTCTGGTCTGAAAAAGCAATGGAAAAACTTCCTGTTATCCTCAATGCTACCAAAATGCTGATCTGCGGAGAAGACCTGGGGATGGTTCCTGCATGTGTGCCGGTTGTAATGGACGAATTAGCCATTATTGCTTTGAAGGTACAGAGAATGCCTTCTGAAAATATTCCGTTCTATAATCCTAAGAATGCAAACTATATGAATGTAGTGACAGCATCTTCACACGACAGCTCAACCTTGAGACAATGGTGGAAAGAAGATCCTGCTCTTACACAAAAATACTTCAACCAGCAGCTCATACAGTATGGCAAGGCCCCAGCAGATCTGAGCCCTCATCTTGCAGAGATCATTATGAAGCAGCATTTATATAACGATGCTATGCTGGCTATTTTCCCGATTCAGGAATTCCTGGCAACAGATGCAGAACTTACCAATGAGAAAATAGATAATGAAAGAATCAACAATCCTGCAGTTTTCCCACATTACTGGCGTTACAGGATGCACATAAAGCTGGAAGACCTTAAAAAGAAAGAATCTTTTAATGAAAAGATTGCTTTTTGGATAAAAGATAGTGGTAGAATGTAAATTTAACACCTGATTATCAATTAGTTAAAAATAATTTAAAAGAAGTTTGATCTTATGATTTAACTTCTTTTTTTTATTTGTATCAAAAAGATAGAATTAAGATATTCTGCTATATATTAACCAATTAACGACTATAGAGATGAAAAAAATATTTTTAGGATTAGCTTTTGGGTTGGGCGTTTTGACGTCAGCTCAGCAGTATCCGAACAATGGTTGGGGCAATGATGGTTATTATCAGAATGGAGATGGGTATTACAGCGATGAAGATGACAGAAATTATTTCCCTGACGATTATTATTACAATTATCCTCAGGATTATTATCCAAGTGATTACTATCAAAGCTATTATAACGACTACAGAGGAAGTATCATTAATATCGACTGGAACGGATTTTTCGTACAGAACAGATTAAGTCGCTGGCAGATAGATCAGATCATGAGACTTAATAATCTGTATGCAAGTTTTACAGCTTGGAATAATTTCTACCGATATAATCCGGACAGATGGTATTATGATAGATTTTATGCTATGGAAAGGATATTAGGACCAAGAGTATTTGTTGTTTTCCAAAATAACTATTACAGAGGTTCCAGTCCGATTGTATATTTCCAGAATTACAGAAGATCATACTATGTACCGAGATATACTGTAATGCCAAGATATAGAAATGTCAATATCAATATTTACAGAGTAGACAGATCAAGATTCCGTAGAATGGATAACCCTACTTTTGATATTGTCAGAAGAGACAACAGGGGTGGTAATGGTTTCAAAAATACGAGAACCTCAGAAAATTCAGGTTTCCGTGATAATAACGGAGGTTTTAGAAACAGCAATGGAGGGAATAGAGGAAGTGCTGACAATAACGGAGGTTTCAGAACTAATAACAGCGGAGGATTCAGAGGAAATTCTGATAATGGAGGAACCCGAGGAAATGCCGATAATAACGGAGGATTCAGAAGTAATAACGGAGGCGGCTTCAGAGGAAACAGTGAAGTGAGAAGAGAAGCACCTAAAAGAGAAGATAATGGCGGATTCAGAGGAAATGGAGGAAGCTCCAGACAAAGATCTGAAAGTTCTAACCGTGGTAATGGAGGCTTTAGAGGCAGCTTAGTAAAGAATTAATTTTCATATATTATATTTAAGTGGTGTGAAGGGCAGGTTTTTTATAATCTGTCCTTTTTTTGTTTGTTTGGTGATTTATTTTTGTTAAAATTTAACATTATTTATGAATTTGTTAATTTAACTTCTGTTTTAATTAATAATCAAAAAGGTATAATAACAAAATAACAATTAATTAAATTTTAAAAAAGATGAAAAAATTAGTTTTAGCAATAGCATTTATCGGAATGGGAAGTTTTGCAATGGCACAACAGACTACAACTCCACAAGACAGACAGGCAAGAGCCGTGGAAATGAAACAGAAAATGGAGCAGAAACAGCAGGAACGCCTTGCAGAAATGAAAAAAGGCCTTAATCTGAACGAGTCTCAGGTAGCGCAGATAAAGGACCTTCAGGACAAAAGAAATGCTGAAAGAAAAGCTGAGTTTGAGAAAAATAAAGGAGATAGACAGGTTAAAATGCAGGAGATGATGGCCAAGAAAGCTCAAATGGATGCTGACATGAAAAAAATTTTAAACCCTGAACAATACGATAAATGGCAGGCTGACAGAAAAGCAAAAGCAGAAAAAGTGAAGATGGCAATGAAAGAAAGAAGAATGATGAAAAAGCCTATGAATACAGGAGCTGCTGATGTAAAATAACAGCTTGTAATTTTAGTTTTTTAATGTGTTAAGGATGGATGTTTTTCCATCCTTTTTGTATTAATTTTATTTAAAACCTTTGATTTCGGGCTTTTATTCCCTATTTTTGACTATAAATTTAATACTTATGGTTAGCGAAAAAATTGCAAAATTAATTAACGAACAAATTGCCCACGAACAATACGCCGCTCAATATTATCTTTCAATGTCTGCATGGTTTTCCGGAAAAGATCTGGATGGAATTGCCAACTATTTCAGAGTACAGAGCAAAGAAGAATTAATGCACGCAGATAAAATGTTTGATTATTTGAATGATGTAGGCGGGGAAATTATCATCGGAGAAATTCCAAAACCTCCACATGAGTTCGAAAATGCAACAGATATTTTTGAAAAAGCATTGGCACATGAGAAAATAGTTACTAAAAGTATTTTCAATATTGTAAAAAATGCCAACGATGAAGGAGATTTTGCAACAACGTCATTCCTGCAGTGGTTTATCAACGAGCAGGTAGAAGAAGAAGCCAGCGCATCTCAGTACGTAACGAAAATCAAAATGGTATGCGATAACCCATCAGCACTATACCTTTTTGACCAGGAATTATCTCAGAGAGTATTTGTTCCTGCGACAACAGCTTAAGACCGAAACTTCTCAAAATATAAAACCGCTATCCAATAGAATAGCGGTTTTTATTTTTGATCTGAAAAATTTAAAGATAAATAATCTGAGTTTTAAGAACCTTTTTCCCCAGATGTTCAAGAATATTCTTATAGCCTTCTACCTGTGCTTCGTCTTTGGTTTTCTGTTCACCAGTTTTAAAATCAACGATGATATAACCTTCCTCTCCTTTTAAAATACGGTCAGGCCTGAATATATGACTTTCCCCATTTTCAGAGATCATAATGTCTTTCTCGTTGATCACTTCCCATTTTTCATCAAAGAATTCCGCATAAGTTTTCACAATCTCCTCTAATGTAAGCTGTATTTCATTTTTTTCCTCCAGCGTAATCTGGCCTTCCAGCGCATAGCCTTCCAGCACTTTTGAAATATCTTTTTCAGTATTGATCTTTGACAAAAGCTCATGAACAAATAACCCGATCCTTACCTTCTCATTTCGCACCTGGTAATTTTTAGATGGAGTAGCAATCTTAATAGAAGTACTTTTTTCGTTGACATTCTTAAGATCCTGAATATTCTGTGTTTTAAATAATGAAGTTTTATCTTTCGAGTTTTTTTTCAGCATTTCAGGATTCACTTCATACACATCAAACTCATCAGCCTGTTCCGGATTTTTTGTTTGAAGGAATTCAAGAAGCTCAAGGTTATTTGAGGTTTTATTGGCCTTCTGAATATAGAAAAACAGCTGCTCAACAGGTCTTGTGGTGGCAACATATTGCAGACATAGCCTGTCAATCATATTCTTATAAGAATTTTTGCTGTTGAAAAACAGGATTTCCTCATCATAAACTTCCAGATTCTTATTAAACTGGTTGATGTTCACGGATTTTAAGGCTTCATTTTCATTCGTATCAAACCAGTTGGTAAATTCACTATCCCGGTTTTTGTTGATCATAGGAATAAAAACAATGGGGAACTCCAGCCCTTTAGATTTGTGGATGGTCATGATCTGGATTGCATCAATGTTGTCCGAAGCCTGAATGGTGTAAGAAGAAGCTTCCTCATCCCAGTATTTCAAAAACTCTTTCGTACTGGCACCCGCATTCTGGGTAAAGTTGAAAAGCATTTCCAGGAAGTTCAGTAAAAAGTCGGTCTCTTTGTTCTCAACTGAAAATTCGTTGATGTAATATTCTATGAAATTATACAGATTAAATCTCGGAAAATTATCCTGCTTAAGCTGCAGCGAGTATTTATCCTGAATTAACTGAAGTATTTCTTCATGCCCCTCAATGTCCAGAATTTCTTTCATTTCCAAGGTGAAATCAGGCATATGAATTTTTCCCAGTGTATTCAGATGATACATCATCATAATCAGGCAATGTTTATTCTTAGGATTAAGTTCCCATCGCAGAAATTCAATCACAGCTTTTAACGTATTGGAAAGTTCCAGCGTAAGGCCTTTATCGGAAATTGTTTTAATATTCGTTTCCTCACCGCGATATTTAACTTTTAAATTTCCCAGTTTCTGAGAATAGCTGAAAATATCAAAATTTCCACGGCAAAGGATAGTGATGTCAGAAAACTTAAAGCCATTGTCCAGACATTCCTGAATATCTTTCCGCATTCTTTCTGAAGTATCGTTGTAGAACTCTTCATTTGTAAGATTGTCGATCAGGTTTACCTTTACACGCCCGTCAATTTTTGATTTTGGACTTTGTTCAGCATCTTCCCCGAAAATATTCTGATGTTCTTCCAAAAGTCCTTCAGAATGAAAACGGTACAGCTCATTGTTAAAATGTACAATATTTCTGGCACTTCTCCAGTTGTCCTTTAATACAAGAAGCTCAGCTTCCTTTGGTGAAAATTCTTTTTTGTTGATAATATCCAGCATCAGTTTACTTTCTCCGCCACGGAATCTGTAAATACTTTGCTTGGGATCACCTACCAATGTAAACGAAGTATGTTCCGTAGAAACACTATGATCTCTCAATGGAACAAAATTTTGCCACTGCAGTTCTGACGTGTCCTGAAACTCATCAAAGAAATAATGCTGAAACTGTGCGCCTACCTTTTCGTAAATAAAAGCAGAAGGTTCATTTTTAAGATTTTCGTTGATCAGGATATTGAATTTAGAAAGAAGAACAAGATCATTTTCCTCTTCAATTTTTTGAAGTTCATCCTGAATATCTTTGTTTACCTTTAAAGGCAGAAGAGCAGATAATACTTTCTCTTTCTTTTGAGTCTCAATGTACAGAAGAATCAGTTTCATTCTGTTATCAAGAAGCTGGTCAAGAATCTCAAAAATTTCAGATTCTTTATGCTTTGATTTTGAAGAGGCTCCCTTTCTGTAATTGTTGATAACAGATTCTTCCTGTGTAGTAGGAAAAGGAAAACCGGCTCTTTTCTGCTGGTAAAAATCTATAACCTTAGTAAAGAAACCTCCGATTCCGTTTTTACCCTGTGCAAAATCTTCAATATCAATATTTCTGGATTTAAATAATTCAATAGAACCGGCTGCAAGTTCTGCAGACTGTTTTTTATTGAGAACAATTTCTTTACGAAGCGTATTTTTTATATTTTCATAATTGGCATCGTCAAAACTCTTATTGCTTTTCAGATGCTCATAGTGAATATCCTTTACAAATTCTTTTGCCGAATCATAAAGATTTTTATTAAGATTAATTCTTTCATTGTTTTCAAGACTATAATCTACATAGTCCATGAAAGAATTGGAAATCGTTTCATTTTCCCCGATCTGGTCCAGCATTTTATCAACCGCTTCTATCAAAAAAGGTTCAGCTTCAATTTCAAGATTAAAATTTTTAGCCAGTCCCAATTCATAAGAAAAGCTTCTTACCAGCCTTGAATTAAAACGGTCAATAGTTCCGATATTCAATGTGGAATAATTGTGGAGAACATAATCCAGCAGTTTCTTAGAACGGTGATGAAGTTCATCAATTGTAATTTTTAGTCCCTGTTCTTCAAATGCTTTCTGAATATTTTTCAGATCTGTATTCTCTGCATAGTCTTTATCAGAGAAATTTCCTAACCATGATAAAATTCTTTCCTTCATCTCGTTGGCTGCCTTATTGGTAAAAGTCAGAGCGAGAATATTCCTGATCGACTGCTGTTGATTAGGATAGCGGAGACAGATCATCAGAAGCCTTTGTACCAGGGCATATGTTTTACCGGATCCGGCAGAAGCATTGATGACTGTGTAAGAATTTTGCATTGTAAAAAGAGAATTGAGACTGCAAGTTAGCTAAAATTTAAAAGAAACTTTAACAATTTAATCGGGCTATTTAACAGTTTGTAAGGCAAAAATCAAAAAGAAATATTAAAACGCGTTAACTGTGGTTAAACTTATGGTATACATTAAAAATAATTTTAGCTTTGCTCTATAAAAAACAGCCAGTGAAACTCAAACTATTCTTTTTTTTATCCTTTATTTTTTTTATCCATACCCATGCCCAAAGTTATATATTCGGAAAAATTACTTCTGAAAACGGTGCTGAAATGGAAGATGTGAATGTCATCAATATCCGGACTGATGAAATAGTCGTTTCCAACAGAGACGGCCATTTTATGATTTCCGGAAGACAAGGAGATGAATTACGTTTTATAAAAGCAGGATATGAAAGACTCATGAGAAAAGTTTCTCAGGAAAATGTACAGTCTCCTATGAATATAAGCCTTGTTCGCCAAACCATTCAGATTCCTGAAGTGGAAGTAAAGCAAGGCCTTACCGGAAACCTGAAAATAGATTCAAAGCTCTACAACAAGCCTAAAAAGGTTGAAAAGCTACTCAAAGATATGGACAAATATATGGCTCAGAAATCTGACCCAAGAATATTAGCAGCAAAACCCGGAGAGTTTGTACAGCCTAAAGGGCAGGGGTTCTCTATAGGAAAAGTGAAAGACAAATGGGATGATGTAGATTTGATGCAGTATATCAGAGCAAGTCTTGGAGATGATTATTTTACCAATCTTAAGATTGAAAAGCCATTGATAGACCATTTTATTTACTATGTTTTTGCAGGCGGTTTTGAAAGGAAGAAAATACTGAAGTACGGTTTCTGCAGTGATGCAGACCTGAACAGATTTCAACGTTTTGTTCTGACAAGAATTTCATCCTATCGAGCTCCACAAACTAAAAGATAGATGGATAGGATATATACCGGGAGGGTTTTATTTCTTGTGCTTTTTTGTATCGCTTCTGGATTGTGGGCACAGCAAAAGATATCGGGAAAAGTGATTACAGGAAACGAACTGGACTTAACTCCTGTGCTCATTGTCAATATTTCACAAGGTAAAAGCATGTTAAGTGATATGTCCGGGAAATTTGAAATTGAAGCAAAAGAAAACGATGAGATCAGGTTCGTCAAAGAAGGATATTACCGCGTGGATAAGAAAATTACCAGCGAAGAAATGAATTCTCCATTGAATATCATTCTCAAAAGAATGGAAATCCAGATTTCTGAAGTGAAGATTACCTACAGACCTACAGGAAATTTAGCGAAAGATAATCAGCATCTGAATGAATCCAGAAAGCTTCAGTCGTTAAAATCAGATATGGAGGAGTATATGAAAAGTCCGCTTAATCAACCTTTGCCTAATAATACTGTTTCAAAAACTTTTACAGGACATGATTATAATGCGGGGCAGGTAAACCTGTTTGGTGTATTTAATGCTGTATCAGGTTTGGTGAAGAAGGTAACAAAACCTAAAATTACCAAAGCAAACTATAATGAAACCCAGGATTTCCTTAAAAGAATAAGAAATCAGATCAACCTGAATTTTCTGAAAAAATACGGTATGGACGAGGAGCAGATAGATGCCTTTCTCCTTTATGCAGAAAAAACACGTTCACTGGCAAAAAGGTACAGGAAGGATTTTCAGATAAGTGTGGTAGAATATGAGCTTAAAACAGCATTTGCGGAATATAGTAAAACAAATAAACTGGAAGGAACTAAAGAATAATAAAAGTTGGGACATATGACTGAAAATATTGAATCATTGAGGCAGAGAAAATTTCTTCTTTTCCTTATGCTTCTGTGCAGTACTTTTATTTTTTCTCAACAGACCGTAACGGGACGGGTAGTGGATGATAGCGGGGAGAACTTAAGTAAAGTGATCATTATTAATATGTCTTCCGATAAAAAAGTATATTCTGATTCAGAGGGTGTGTTTTCTATAGAAGCCAATCCTAATGATGAACTGAGATTTGTAAAAGAAGACTTCAACAGAACATCCAGAAGAGTTCTTGCCAATGGTGTCAATTTGCCGCTGTTTATTACTCTTTATCAGATTCCGAGAGATGTGGGAGAAGTAAAGATCGTAAAAAAACTCACGGGAGATCTGGAAACAGACTCACGGATTGTGGCAAAAGTAGATAAAGGAGAACAGGTGAGAGATGCTGTGGGACTTCCGCAGCCGGTTGGAAAAATGAGAGAAAAGCCGGCCGAAGTGAAAAGCGTTCTTTTGCCAATACTCTTAGGAAATCTGAATGTTCAGGGAGTTTATGATCTGATAAGCGGTAAAGCCAGAAGACAGAAAAGACAATATAAATATGATGACCTTCAGGAACATGTTGCCTGGGTTCGGGATAGGATAGATGATGATTATTTTGTAAAAGCCGGAATTCCGGCCGACAGAATTTCAGAATTTATTCAGTTTTCATTCTTAGCGAAGCCTCAGGTACGAACGTATGTGAAAGCAAAAAATCTTTCAGGCGTAATGTTGAGGCTTGAAGAAACGGCACCTCTTTTTATAGAGAGGCTGAAACAGAATCAAAAATAGTTGTGTGAATCTTCAGGTTTTTTAATTTTTTAAATGTTAAAAAAATCTTAAAATATTGGAATGGTAATTGATACAATTTTAAGTGTAACAACAACCCAAATTCACAAGTTTTATGAATAAAAATATTTTTGCAGTAGCTATAGCCGCGCTGGGCTTTATAATCGGGCTCGGATTTTTAGGAAATGCCATTAAAAACAGAAATAAATCTGAAAATACAATTTCCGTCACAGGGCTAGGTACAAAGCAGTTTACGTCAGACCTGATCACCTGGTCCGGAAGTTTTTCTAAAAATAATGCTGATCTGAAATCGGCTTATGATGAGCTGGCGACCGACAGAAAAGTAATCAATGATTACCTGGTTTCAAAAGGGATACAACAGAAGGAGATTGTATTTTCTTCCGTGGACATCCAAAAACAGTTCAGAAGTTATAATGATGCCAACGGAAATTATGTGCAGGGAGAATTCTCTGGTTATAACCTTACCCAAAAAGTCTCTATTGAAAGTAAAGAAGTAAGCAAAATAGAAAACCTATCCAGAAATATTACGGAAATTATCAATCGCGGAATTGAATTCACTTCTTCCTCACCTGCTTATTTTTATACTAAACTGGCAACCGTGAAGCAGGAAATGATTGCCAGTGCAACAAAAGATGCCAAAGAACGTGCTGAGAAAATTGCAGAAAACTCTGGAAGTAGCTTGGGAAACCTGAAAAAAGCAACAATGGGAGTTATCCAGATTACAGCCCCCAATTCTAATGAAGACTATTCCTATGGAGGAACTTTCAATACTTCATCCAAAGAAAAAGAAGCCAGTATCACCATAAAACTTGAGTACGAAGTGAATTAGAAGAACCATTGTCTAAATTTTACAAAACCACAGAGAATTAAATGTTTAAAACTTTTGTGATTAAAAAATAAACAATAAACGCCGGAAACAATTCCGGCGTTTTATATTTTTAGTGATAAATAATATTGTAAATTTCTTTTTTTGCTTCCTCTACATTTTCAGGAGTATAATTGGCCAGCAGCCATAAATTCAAAGACTTTTTTCCTTCTCCATAACTCGGCTGAATATGCGTATCATCAATCAGACTGAAATTATTTCTCTGATAAAAAGAGTAACGTCTTGCTGCATCTTCACTCAAATCTGAAGGTTCAATTTCTAAAATAACACCCGGATAGTTTTCTGAAATATGATTGATAATATGAGAACCCAGCTTCTTACTTCTGAATGCTTCAAATACTTCAAAATGCTCTACAAAAACAAAAGTGCTAAGTTCCCACAAGATGAGGTAGCCAATAGCTTCCGATTCATGGATGACAGACATGAATTTTACATGCGGATTTGAAAATAAGCCCTCAAACTGTTCTTTATCTCTTTGTTCGTCCGGAGGAAAAGTGGTTGTATAAGAAGTATAGATGTCTTTAATTCTATGATCTTCAGCAGAAGTAATCGGTAAAAATTCCATAATTTATAAATCAAAGACACTAGGTCTTCTGGTGATGAAAATATCTTTAATCCAAAGCGTGAATGCCAATCCCAGATAGATCAGAAAGAAAAAACCCACTGTGGCAAAAGTAGAGTAAATGAAGAAAACTCTCAGTTTAGATACAGGAATTCCCAGCTTGGCACCCGTTCTTGTCAGTACACCAAACCACTCTCTTTCCATTTTATGACGGATATTACTCAGCATTTCCAGATTGTTATTTAAAAGTTTAAATCCAATACTGCAAGTTAAGGAATTTTTTTGATAAGGTTTTGTATAATACCCTCTATCTGCTACAGAGAATTATTCTTTTAAAAGTTTGAATCCAATGCCGCACGCTAAGCAATTTTTTGCTTCACAATAGTTTTTATGATGATAGATCAGGCTCTGGCTTTCCAAAGCATTGGTAATCTTCAGTCCAAGTTTTTCCCAGCCTGTAACGATGGTGTTTTTTTCGGGAGAGACGGTTCTGTACAGTTCAATAATTTCATCTGCAATCTCTTCACGATGGTATTTGTGATAAGTATATTTTAAAGGAAGAACAGTATTTAAAATAAGAAGATTAATGAAATCTTTGCTCAGTGTTTTAGGCTGTACTTTTGAAATATTTCCGAAATTAAAATGAAAATCCCAGTATTCAGAAGCTTTTATAGTTCTAAATAAATTATACAGCTGATCCCCATTCCTGGCTTCCATAATCTTAGAGAATAGATTCTGATGTTTGTATAGGTCGGCCAACTGAGACAATCTTATTGTAGGGAAATTGGGAGGTCTTAACCTTAAAAACTTAGGATGAAACTTTAGATCCGAAATCGAAAACTTGGCTTTAATGAAATCAAATTCTCTTTTCCATATTTTCATCTGTCCGTCTTTTGGATCCTCGAGCCATCCCGATATTCCGAAAAATAAAGCTTCCAGCTGAAGAGAATTCTGGCGGATTTTATTAATAATGCTGTAATCCACACTTTCAGCAATCTGCCGGAAAATATGGGCGTTTACTTTTAATCCGAATGAATAAGCAAAACTGTGAAATAGAACGGCTTCAAAATTATTTTTATAGTGAATTAAATTCTGTTCAAGTTCCAGAGATTTCTCATCTAGCTTTTTAAGGATATTCTCTTCGTGGAAGTGAACAGGTACTTTTTTTGGATCAAAGATTTTTTCACAGGGAATAAATTCATTTCCATTAATGAGCTTTTCATATTTCAAGATGATATTTTCATCGATATGATTTTTCAGTTCCAACGTTGGAACATGCTTTCCTGTAAGTTCTTGAATTTCTATGTCATGCTGAAGTACAACATGCAGAATGATGTTCTGATAATTGGGATCCTGAGAATGATTGTGGAAAATCCAGTCTGAGGAACGAACATGCAGCTCTATATTTCCTGCGAGAAGCAAACCGTTGATTTTGATTTTGGCATCCAGAAAATCGGGGCCGGCATTTTTATTCCATTTTCCGAAATGGATGATCTCAACGGAATTCCCTTCAATATCCTTGAAGTCAAAATTTTTAAAAACCTTATAGTTCCAAAGATATTGAAGTAGTTTTTCCGTCATAAGTGTGACGATAAATATAATGTAAATATTATGCTTTCGTCAGCTCCTTATTAAAGTTTTCTATAGCCGTTCTATACATTTATTGATTTATAGAAAAAAATATTTTCTAAGCGGGATTTATGGAGAATGCTGTTAAGTTTTTTTATTTTGCTGTGTATTTCTGTCCATATTCAATAGAAACATTGTTCAGCCGTTATTTTTTAGAAATCAATTGATTTGCAGAATACTTTCCACTTCCGTTTAATCCTAAAGCAATACATAATCCAATCACCAATAGATGATATTCGTAGCCTTCGCCTTTCTGGGTTCCGAACCAGTTCATAAAGAAACCATTTTCTAAATGAGCTATGAAGATAATATTAAGGAACAAGACGCCAAAAGCTACGGACCATAATCTTGAAGCCAAGCCCATAATTAAAGAGACAGATCCCCAAAATTCTGTTAGAATTACCATTACTGAAATAATCCAAGGCAGATGCATATATTCTGTCAGGTGTTCAACTTCTTTACTGAATCCGGGTCCGCCAAACCAGCCAAACATTTTTTGAGCTCCATGCGGAAACATTATTAATCCAAGTGTGAGTCTAATCACAAATCCTGTCCAATCGTCGTTGGTGTTAAAAATTTTATTTTTCATTTCATAAAATTGAGGATAACAGCCAACAAAAAAATTAAAGTAGTTGAAGAAATTACTTTTGGATCAGTTTTTTTCTGAGCATACTTAGAAATACAGGTGTGATACCAAGATATGAAGCTATATGTTTTTGTGGAATTCTCTGTAGAAATGTGGAGTGCTTCCCAATAAATTCCAGATATCGTTGTTCAGCTGTTTGTGACAGATTTTGATTAATTCTTTGTTGCTGTGATACATATGCATTCTGTATGAGCAGCCTGAAATAGCGTTCCAGTTTTGGAACTTCAAGATATAGTTTATCTAAATCTATTTTTGTGATCTGGAGGATTTCAGTATTTTCTAATGCAATAATATTATAAAAAGAAGGTGTTTCTGTTAAAAAACTTAATAAATCCCCGGTCCACCAATCTTCTATGGCAAACGTTAGGGTATGCTCAAATCCATTTTCATCAATTGAATAAGTTCTCAGGCACCCGCTGATGATAAAACTTTCTGTTCTGCAGGTTTCACCGCTCCTCAATAAGAATTCTTTCTTTTTCAGGTTTTTAGGTGTGAATAAAGAATCAATTAATTCAATTTCTTCAATATTGAGTTTTATATATTTTGAGAAATGTTCAATTAATTTATTTGACTCCACGACATCAATAGTTTAGGTATCATTAAAAAATTGCCACAAATATTTCTTAAATATTGTGGCTATTGATAATATAACGACTCTCTTTATACTTTTGAAAATTCCTTATTAAAGTTTTCTATAGTCGTTCTATACATTTTCTCATAGATCGGAAGAATGTTTTTCAAATCGAATTTTATAGCCTGATCTTTTGCGTTTTGTTTCATTTTGGTCAAAAGTTCGTCATTGCTTAACAGCTTGATGGTGTAGTTGCTCATGGCCTCCACATTTCCGATTTCAGCAAGATATCCAGTCTCACCCTGAATATTCACTTCAGGAATTCCTCCTGCATTGGAACTGATCACCGGAGTATAAGCTGCCATGGCTTCCAAAGCTGCCAAACCGAAACTTTCCTGCTCGGAAGGAAGAAGAAATACATCAGAAAGCTGTAAGATTTTATAGAGATCATTCACCTTTCCTAAAAGACGGATTTTGGAAATAAGATCCGGATTTTCTTCTAAAAACTGATTGACTTTTTCCATATCAGGACCTTCACCAATGATGATCAGTTTGGATTTTACCTTTTTCTCCACATTCTTAAAGATCTGAAGTACTTCGTCCACACGTTTTACAGGACGAAGGTTGGATACATGGATCAGGATCTTTTCATCAGGATTGGCAAATTGTGTTCTCTGGCACTCAGAGCAGTCATCAAATTCAGAATTGTCAATAAAATTGGTAATCACCTGAATTTCTTTTTTGATGTTAAAGAACTGAAGGGTATCTTTTTTCAGACTTTCAGAAACTGAAGTAATAGCATCTGACTGGTTGATGGAAAATTCTACAGCATGTTTATAACTCGGGTGCTGGCCTACAAGGGTAATATCTGTACCGTGCAGAGTCGTCACCAGTGGAATATCATTATTGTCTTCCTGAAGCATTTGCTTTGCTGTAAAAGCTGCATACGCATACGGAATGGCATAATGTGCATGAAGAAGATCCAGTTTATAAAGATTGACAACCCTGTAGATCATCGAGCTTAAGGCAATATCATAAGGCTGATACTGGAAAAGCGGATAGGTCTGAACATTTACCCTGTGGAAGAAAATATTCGGGTTGGTGATGTCTAATCTTGCTGGAAGTGCAGAACTGATGAAATGTACTTCATATCCTTTATTGGCAAGAGACATTCCTAATTCTGTTGCTACAATTCCGCTTCCTCCATATGTTGGATAGCAAAGTATGCCTATTTTCATTAGATTATTGTTGTTTTGATGTTGTATTATTTGCTGAGGTAACCGCATTAAGATCAATCCCCATTCCTGGTTTCAGCTGATCATTCACCAGTACAGGAAGTTTTCCCCATATTTTTGTTTTTCCGTTCAGAGCATCTGCTGCGGCATTCATAGAGTCATCATTGTTTTCATAAGAAACCAGAACTGTTGAAACTTTTGAAATATCAATATCCTTTAATGCGTAAGCACTTCCGAATACATTCAGTATTACATTTTGATTTTTCGTAAGATCAGAAAGCACCTGCTTAGATTCTGCTGAAATTTTATAAGGCTTATAAGCGGTAGAATTATCTTTATGGAAACCTACGATTACCGTTGATCCGGCTGGAATCGTATTAATTTCTCCCGCTTTTTTAATGATTATATTATTACCCAATCTGTTGGCAAAAGTCTGATAAGGAGCTTCTTCCAAAGGGACATAGTACATCTGCTTTCCTGTAAGAGGAAGTAATTTCTTTTCGTCTTTTAATAAAGTCAATGCATTAGAATAAAGATTCTGTACCAAAGTAATATGAGAATTATTATTCAGGTCAGTATTAATATTTTCCGGATTTTTTGGAGTGTATTGAGTCAGTCCAAGGAAATATTTTGTCAATAAGATTTTTTTCACACTTTCCTCTACTCTGGACTGAGGAATTTCTCCTTTATCAATAGCTTTCTGAATCAGTTTTTTACCTTCAGAAACGCCTTGAGAGAAAAGCATAATGTCATTTCCAGCTTTAAATGCCATAGCATCCAGTTCACCTGGTTTGTACTTATTTGCTACAGCGCCCATGTTTAAGGCATCGGTAATGATTAAACCTTTATAACCTAGTTTATCTTTCAATAATCCTGTAATGATATTTTTAGAAACAGAAGCAGGGATGCCTTTTCCTGATTCTAAGCTTGGAACATATAAATGGGCAACCATTACTCCGCCGATTCCTTTATTCATCAATGCTTTGAACGGTGCCAGTTCTATTGTATTAAGCCTTTCCATTGAGTGGGAAACTACAGGAAGGTCAAGGTGTGAGTCTGTGCTGGTATCTCCGTGTCCAGGGAAATGTTTAATCGCTGCTAAGATATTGTTGTCCTGAAGACCATTAGAATAGGATAGGGCAGAGCTGATTACATTATCTACTTCAGAACCAAAACTTCTGTTGCCAATGATTGGATTATTAGGATTGGTATTCACATCTACTACAGGTGCGAAATCCCAGTTGATTCCCATTCTATGACAGTCTTCAGCAATCTTTGCGGCCATCTGATACACGAGATTTTTATCCTGGATAGCGCCCAATGTCATTGCCCATGGAAATTTGTGAGCCGCCGCGATTCTCTGATAAAGACCCCATTCAGCATCCATACCAATCATTAAAGGAACTTTAGATTTTTGCTGAAATTCATTGACCAGATTGATTTCTCTTGCAGCATCATCCTGCATCAGAATCAGACCGCCTATTTTATCATTGGCAACAATATTTCTTACCTGGCTGATATAGTCTTCACCTTTATTGGTATAAAGTGCCACAATAAAAAGCTGTCCTAGTTTTTCATCCTGAGAAAGATTTTTATAGGTTTTGTCAACCCATTGGTGAGCCTTTTTCAAATCTTCCTTAGAAGCATTTTTAGGCTGATATTGGGCGTTCACCTTAGGACTTATCAATGCGACAATAAAGAGTGAAGTATATAATAATTTCTTCATGACTTTTTGAATAAGAACAAAAATACAATTAAAAAAATGAGGAAAACAAAGTTTTTGAGATTTTTGGTATATGATTTGAATACGCAATATAAATAATAACTAAACTTTAATAAGAAATGAAAAAAATACTTCTCTTTTTATTCCTGGGTGCTGTAAGTTTTACTGCTTATAGCTGTGATAATGATGATGACACTGTAGTACAGGGAACAGATTATGATACTATAAACCAGTCATTTGATATAAGTCCTAGTTTTACTAGGGTTGATGATAATCTTTACAGATGGACTGATGATTTTAACAGCCCATTAGTACAGTCTGATATGGTCCTTATTTATATGCAGGTTGGAACTGACGGAGGTTCTCCTATCTGGAAACTTCTTCCCTATACTCGTTATGTAGGTAATGCGAATAATGATGCTGTAGATTATATTTATGAATTCAGTAAATTTGCTGCTACTATTAATATTAATTCTAGTGCTGGATTTAGTTTAACAGCTAATCCGTCTTACTATCAGAATAAAAATTTCAGAGTTCTTATTCTTCCAGCTAACGGAACAGGTACTGGTGGCGCAAAAGCAGCTAAAGGTAGTGCAGTAGATTACAACGATTACAAGAGTGTAATTAAATATTACAATATTGACGAGTCTAAAATCAAGACTAAATAATTTAGAATATCTTTTCAGTTTTTTATAATTAAAAAAGCTCCGGGAGAAATCTCGGGGCTTTTGATTTATTACTGGTTTTATAAATGATTTTATAGGGTGCTGTAATTTGAGCAGTATCTTATAATAAGTATGGTAATTATATACAATTTTACATTAATCCTGCTATCTTATTATTATGACTCTTTCATTCTGAATGTAACGCAGTGAAATGAAGAATCCAGGCTTTACATGAGATTCTTCCTTCGTCAGAATGACAATGGTGTAAAATTATATGTATTCGCCATAAGTATAAGTAGTGTCAGGTATTGTTAAATTAAAGACGTATTTGAGCGTTTTACATGTGAAATTTGCAGTCTGAACCTAAATGACAGTATTCGCAGGTAGTAAAATAAAAAAGCTTCAGAAATTCTGAAGCTTTTGTTTTATTTAGTTATCATTGTCATCAAGAAGATGTCCAAAGAAATCTTTTTTGGTTTGCAGATATCCTTTGCTTATTTCGTTTGCAGGAATCTGTAGCGGTACTCTTGAATTAAGGTGAATATTGCTGTCTACAACATATTTTACCTTTTCAGGGTTATTCGTCAGAAGGTTGATGTCTTTTACATCCAGCAGATTAAGGATTTCAATGGCTACGCCAAAGTTTCTGTCGTCTGCAGGAAGTCCCAGTTCAAGATTGGCCTGTACGGTGTCCAACCCTTTTTCCTGTAGGGAATATGCCTTCAGCTTATTGATGATCCCGATGTTTCTTCCTTCCTGACGAAGGTAGATGATAATTCCACCGTTTTCATGGATATATTTCATTGCAGCATCTAATTGCTGGCCGCATTCACATTTTTTTGAATGGAAAACTTCTCCGGTAATACATTCTGAATGGAAACGAACATTGACAGGCTTTGAAAAATCTGTATTTTCAGCAACGATGGCCATATGAGGCATCCAGTCATTTTCGTTTTCGGAGAAAGCTATCATTCGGAAAGTACCGTGCTCTGTAGGAACATTGGCTTCCGCCTGAATTTTAATCATTGATAGTTCAATTAGTTTTAACTTCCTGGCAAAGCATCTTCAATAACAGAGATATTGGTTTTTAAACGAACCAGATATCTGTTGAGAACTTCATCGTCATCTCTGTCAAGATTCTGTCTTAGCTTTTGAATTTTTTTGTATGATTTTTCAAAGCTTTTAAGGGCTCTGCTCTTACCGGCAGAATTACTGGCATCAATAGCATATAAATAATTCTGAAGACTGTATTTCAAACTGGTAACCTCATCGTTCAACCCATTGTTTTTAAACTTGGGAAAAGTGGAGATCATATTTGAAATTTCAGAAGCATTTACATTTTCTTTAATATTGATATTAAAATTCTTCTTTGAGCCTCTGTCGGAATCAGAACCTTTGGTATCACTATAAAAATTATTTGACAACGGGGAAAGGTTTAGCTTTTCCGTTGCGCAGGAAGATGTTAATATGATAAGTACTCCAAGAAAAATTAGTCGTTTCATTTCTGTTGCCCTTTTTGATAAAGGATTGGGTTAAGACTTTCATCGTTATACATTTTCATTTGTTTGTATACTTTCATCTTAACGTTACCGTTCTCAATATCAGCAAGCAACTGATTAATAGAAGTTGACAGATCCTCTTTCTGAGTAAGCAGAACATCCAGTTTAGCCTGGCAGTTGTTTCTGTGTTCTTCAGAAGCAGATTCTCTATTCGCTTCTAACGACATATGATAAACCTTTAATGCAAGAATTGATAATCTGTCTACTGCCCAAGCGGGAGTTTCTGTATTTATTTTTGCTTCAGATTTAGGAGTTATATTTTCAAACTTAGTAAGGAACCAGCTGTCAATATATTCTACCAGATCAGTTCTTTTCTGATTGGAAGCGTCTATTGTTCTCTTGAGTTGAAGAGCTTCAGCCGGATCAATATTTTCATCTCTAATTATATCTTCCAGATGCCATTGAACGGTATCAATCCAGTTCTTTGCATACAAAATCCGTTCCAAAGTATCTTTTTCGAACGGGTTATTAATTAGAGTGTTAACGTCATCAGACACGTGATAGTCTTCAATAGCTTGATTGAAGACTTTCCATGCAGTCTCAGTAAATTTCATTAATTCTAAGGAATTTTAGTTGCTTGGAGAATTATTATCGTTCGAAGTTGGTTTTTTTTCAGAACCAGGTTTGTCTTCTTCTTTTACCGCATCTTTAAATTCCTTGATTCCTGAACCTACTCCTCTCATTAATTCCGGAATTTTCTTTCCTCCAAAAAGTAATACTAAAAGTATTGCTACGATAAGGATATGTTGCCAAGATAAGGCAAGTATTGTTAGTGTATTCATCTCGTAAAATTTTTGCAAAGTTACACTTTTTTTAATATGAAATCCAACCTAATGGATCAACTGGTGTACTTCCGTTCCATACTTGGAAATCAAGGGTATAAGCGCCATCAAAATCCTGAGCTATAGTACCTATTGCAGTTCCTGATGAAACCTGCTGTCCTTTGGAAACATTTGCATTGGATAAGTTGGAATAGATAGTAAAATATCCTCCGTGTTTGATAATTACGGTCTTGGTACCATCACTGCTTGCGACCACCGAAGATACAGTTCCCGGGAATACAGATTTAGCACGCGTACCTGAAGGCACGGAAATTTTAATACCGGTATTGTCTTCAGAGATATTTTTGAAAACCGGGTGCTGCTGTCTTCCGAAACGGTGGGTGATTTGTCCGGCTCTGTCTGCAGGATAACCAAGTCTTCCTCTGTTGTCTGCAAAGCTGTTTCCGGTAGCCGTGGAAACTCCGTAGCTAGTCATAGCTTTTGATTCAGCTGCTTTTTTATCTTCTTCTTTTCTCTTGGCAAGGGCTGCTTCTGCGGCTCTTGCGGCTGTCAATTTATCTGCAGCGTCTTTAGCTCTTGCATTGGCTTCGTCTGAGGCTTTTTTAGCCGCTATTCTTCTGGATTCATCTCTTGCATTGGCTTCAGCTTTAGCAGCATCTTCACTACGTTTTCTTTCTTCTTCAGCTCTTTTTGCTGCCAGATCTGCGGCTCTTTTAGCTTCAGCTTCAGCAAGTCTTCTTTCTCTTTCAAGGGCTTCTGCTCTTGCTTTAGCTTCCGCTTCAATTCTTGCTTTTTCTCTTTCAGCAGCTAGTTTAGCCAAACGTATTTTTTCTGCCTCTGCTTTTCTTCTTGCTTCTTCCTCTGCTTTAGCTATTCTGATTTCCTCTGCAATAATGGCTCTGATCTGTCCTTCCAATGCTTTAGACTGAACTTGTTTTTGCTTAAGCTCAGCTGTCAGTTTGGATTCGTTTTTCTTGAAATCAGTGACCAATTGCTCTTTTTGGGCTCTTTCAGCATTGATTGTTGCCAAATCCTTCTGTTGGTTTACCAGAAGATTCGCTTTCTCTTTTACAGAGTTTTGTCTTTGTGCAATTGTTTTCTTGATCAGGTTGGCTGCATTGGTAATTTCAGCTGCTTTTTTATCCTGGTAATCTGAGTATTGTTTCAGGTATTGTACTCTACGTATACCTTCTCCTAAATTCTTGGCAGAAAGTATAAAAGTTACTTTATTCTGTACGCCTTTATTTTTATAAGCATTCACCAAAACCTCAGCATAGTTTTTTCTCAGTACCGCCAGTTCTTTGTTCTGACGGTTGATTTCAAGCTGACGTAAATAGATATCATCCTCAATGAATCTTTTTTCTTTCTGGGTATTATTATAAACCTTTTCTCTTAAAACCAATTTTTGGTTCACACTAGAAAGATAGGCTATAGAAAGCTTAGATTCACTTCTGGTTTTGGCTAAATCGGAATTTATTTGTGCAATTTGTTTTTTAAGTTCGGCATTCTGCTTCTGCAGCTGTTCTTTGTTCTGTTGTCCCTGGTGCAGTCCAAACATCAAAACACCTATTAAAAAGCTAAATTTTCTAATCATTTAATCTCAATTTTCTTATAACTGGATGGTACAGAATAAGGTGTTTCCATCCTCGAAAAGTCAAATTTCGTATTTTCCATTAAGATTTGACTAGATTTTGAACCTTTTATAATTATTTTAACATTTTTTGGAAGGCGGATTCCTTCATATTCATTCCAGTCACTATAAGAAACATCAAGTTCGTCTGAAGACAGAATATCTTTTAAATTGACAGACAATAAATCGTAATTCGTATCGTATTGAAGTGCAATTTTATATTCCCTGTTTTTTTCATCAGTCGTAATTTTCTGATTGATATTAGAAACCATTTTGAAGCCTTGTGCATTTTGTGTCAGGTCAAATTGCCTGTCATTTATTTTGACAAAAGTTCTTCCCAAAAGGATTTTCTCCAAAGATTTATAATCAATGAAATTAACATTCAGTAAGTTATTAAGATAATCAAAGTCGGAATCAATATAGGTTTTGTTAATCTTATCCTGACCTTTTATTCCTTCAGGAGTAGCAATACCTCTAGCCGCATTGATGAATAATGCTCTGAGATTCATCCACACCTTTTTATCATTTTCAATATAAACAGTGGCATCCAGGGTAGGGACATAACTTCCTGTTTCTACCCGAACTTTGCTGTCGATCTTGATCTGCTCAAATTTGGGTGGAATCAATACATGTTCGAAAAAAGTGAGTTTGTCTCTCACCGGTTGGTTGGCATCTTTTGGAGCTCCATTGTCTTTATCCGCTGTTGTAGTAATACTGTCCCGTGTCTGATCTGTATCATTTTGAACCTTGGTACGGGTCTTACAGGATGATAAGACAAGAAGCAATAAAAGAAGGGGAATCCAGTTTTTCATGTATTTATCTTTAATTAAAAATACGGTGCAATATTAACGCCAAACCACACAAAACATTTTGTGTGGCCTGATGATATCTTGTTTAAATTAAATAATTTCTATTCTTTTACTTAGATAGAAAATCTAAAACGGAATAGTCTCCCAAAGAAATTTCTCTGGCCACTCCGAAATATTGTGCAGAGTTACCGATCATAGAATTGGAAAGGTTTCCGTGATTGATTCTGGTGTTTTCCTGAATCAGGGAGTTCTCAATATTAGAATTAACAACTGTTGTATTGTTTCCTAATGAAACTCCGGGTCCTACTTTTGAATTGGAGATTTTTACATTTTCACCAATAAAGCACGGCTGAATAATCAGAGAATTTTCAATCACAGCAGAAGCAGGGTGGTTCATCATCTCCACTCTTTCATATTCAAGGATTTTGCTGTTGGTTTCTACAGTGGCATTTTTGTTACCACAGTCCATCCAGTCGTTTACTTTTCCAAGGGTAAACTTAGCCCCTTTAGATCTAAGGTTTTCAAGAGCTGTTGTCAATTGATACTCACCTCCGTTTTTAATATCATTGTCCATGATATAGTTGATCTCTTCCATCAGTTTTTCAGCACTGTTGAAATAATAAATGCCAATGATGGCAAGATCTGAAACATAAGTAGTCGGTTTTTCAACAAAATCTGTGATAAAACCGTAATTATCTAATTTTACAACTCCGAAAGCAGATGGATCTTCCACGCTTTTTACCCAGATCACTCCATCAGAATTTTTGTCTAACTGGAAGTCTGCACGGAAAAGGGTATCTGCAAAAGCAATAACGATATCTCCCTGCATAGATTGCTCAGCACATTTGATGGCATGAGCAGTACCAAGAGGGTCGTTCTGATAATATATACTTCCTTTTGCTCCCAGCTTTTCAGCAATCTGAATAAGGGATCTTTCGATCTCAGGACCAAAATCTCCGATGATAAAAGCTACCTCTTCAATATTTTCTCCTGCAACTTTAGCAATATCTTCCACCAATCTCTGTACGATAGGTTTTCCTGCAATAGGAATAAGCGGTTTTGGAACTGTCAGTGTATGGGGACGTAATCTGGAACCACGTCCAGCCATAGGAACAATAATTTTCATAAATTATATAAAAAATTTTTTATAGTTATTTTAATAATTTGGCTAAAGATAATAATTAAAACCTTTGTTGGTATATGATTTATATCTTTTTAATATTTGAATAGGCTTGTTTACTATCAAAATAAAGACCAAAGTTTAAGATCTTTTGATGATTTTGGATACTATTGCTTTTTCCTTAAAGATTACCAAAGCCAGAAATAAGATGAGGAATAGGTTGCCAACAAGATAATTGGTTCTGAAATAATAGAAGGAAACCAATGAACAACCAATGGTGAAACCGAGATAAACCAATATTTTTCCTGTATTATAATGAATAGGGTACTGCTTTTGTCCCCATACATAGGAAATGATCATCATAGACATGAATGTAATGAGTGCTGCCATGGCACTTGCCCAGTATCCATACTGAGGAATGAATAAGAAATTGATAAGAATGGTAATACATGCTCCAATAACTGAGATATATAAGCCCACCCTTGTCTGGTCTGATAACTTATACCATATGGAAAGGTTAAGATAGATTCCCAAGAATAAAGCTCCAAGCATTATAAAAGGAATGATTTCGATTCCCTCATAGTAGAGCGGGTTTCTCAAGTATTTTTCCGAAATCCATTGAAGATTTACCATAAGTCCCATATAAATGATGCAGCTGCAGACAACAAAAACATCCATCAGTACAGCATAGGTCTTGTGAGAATCTTTGTTCTTGAAACTTGAAAAAAAGTAAGGTTCAATACCCAGTTGGTAGGCCTGCCTGAAGACAGTAATAAAGGTGGCAATCTTGTAAACCGCTCCATACACCCCAATCTGATGGCGTGCTTCTTCTTCAGGAAGGAGATATTTCAAGAATTGTCTGTCCAATGTCTGATTCACAATGCCTGCCAATCCTGCAATCATTACCGGCCAGGAATAGTTCATAATTCTTTTCCATAGTCCGAAATCGAATTTGGAAATGCTGAAACTGAAGAATTCCTTTCCTACAATCAAAAGAGTGATAATACTTTGGATGAGGTTAGCAACGAAGACATAGCCAACACCGAAGTCAGGATTATATTTCAATCCCAATACCCCTTCAGGGTGTTTAGGAAGCCATCTGATGAAGAATAAAACCAGTAAAAAGTAAACCAAGGAACCTGCTACTTTAGAAAACATGTATTTGAAAGGTTTGCCTTGTAACCTTAATATAGCAGATGGAATGGTAGAAAACGCATCCAATGAGAGAATGAATAAAAATATGATTAGATAATTGACCTGATCTGGGGTTTCAAAGGCTTCCGCAAGCTGGAATCTGAATACATATCCCAGAATTAGGTAAATTAATCCCATGCTGATGATACTCATTGAGCAGGTCGAAATCAATGTTTTTTTGTCAATGTTGTCCTCTTGTGCAAATCGGAAAAAAGACGTTTCCATTCCATGTGTAAGCAATACCGTAATTACCCCTGCAATAGAATACCAGTCTACAAATGGTGATGAAGCAGCCGGACCAAAGGCCTTTGTTACTATGGGTGCGATGATGAATGGGAATATACGGACCAATACGGAGCTAAGTCCATATACCGCTGTCTGCCCTAATAGTTTCTTATACAAAGTCGAAATTTTTTACAAATGTAAAACTTTAAGTATTCGTTTGGTGATTTTGAGGTGAATTAAAACATAAAATCTTAATTTTACGGGGAAATAAATTGAAATGAAAGTTCTTATAAAAAATGTAAATATCGTCAACGAAGGAAAAGTCTTTGAAAGCGATATCCTAATAGAAAATGACTTAATCTCCAGGATCGCTGCAGGTATTTCAGATGAGGCAGATCTGATTATTGACGGTTCAGGAAAGTATCTTCTTCCGGGGGTAATCGATGATCAGGTGCATTTCCGTGATCCGGGACTTACGCATAAAGGCGATATTGAAAGTGAATCAAGGGCGGCCATTGCCGGTGGAGTAACCAGCTTTATCGATCAGCCCAATACGGTGCCGAATGCTGTTACCCAGGAGCTGTTAGCAGATAAATATGAGATTGCTTCCCAAAAAGCTTATGCCAACTATGGTTTTATGATGGGAGGAACCAACGATAATCTGGAGGAGGTTTTGAAAACAAACCCAAGAAATGTTCCCGGAATCAAATTATTCTTAGGTTCATCTACAGGAAATATGTTGGTGGATAATCCGGAAACCCTGGAAAATATTTTCAGCAATACCCAAATGCTGATTGCTGTTCACTGCGAAGATGAGGCTACCATCAGAGCCAATACTCAAAAATACATGGATGAGTATGGTGAAGATATTCCTGTAAAATTCCATCACTTGATCAGAAGCGAAGAAGCATGTTATATCTCTTCTTCCAAAGCTATTGAACTTGCCGAAAAAACAGGAGCCAGACTTCACGTTTTCCACCTTTCGACAGCAAAGGAAATGGAACTTTTCAGAAATGATATTCCTTTAAAAGATAAAAAGATTACTGCTGAGGTATGTGTTCATCACCTTACTTTTACCAATGAGGATTATGAAACAAAAGGCGGACTTATCAAATGGAATCCGGCTGTAAAAACTCAAAAAGACAAAGATGCCCTTTGGGAAGCACTGTTAGATGACAGAATTGATGTTATCGCTACGGATCACGCTCCACATACTGCAGAAGAAAAAAATAATGTGTATACTAAATGTCCTTCAGGAGCACCTTTGGTGCAGCATTCCTTAGTCGTGATGCTGGAAAACTTTAAAAACGGTAAAATCTCTATAGAGAAAATCGTTGAAAAGATGTCTCACAATCCTGCCATCCTTTTCAAAGTTGAAAAAAGAGGTTTTGTAAAGGAAGGATATAAAGCGGATTTGGTTTTAGTTGATTTAAATGAAAACTGGACGGTTTCTAAAGATAATCTGCTGTACAAATGCGGTTGGAGCCCATTAGAAGGAATGAATTTCCACTCTAAAGTAACCCATACTTTTGTCAATGGACATCTTGTGTATGATAATGGTACGATTGCAGAAGAGAAATTTGGAGAGAGATTGCTTTTTGAAGCAAGAGATTAATAAGATATAATCGAAGCATGTAGTTTCAGATTAATCTGAGATTGTCGTGATAATTCAATAGGAGCGGGCTTTAGCCCGCTCTCTTTATTTTTGGTCTTCCATTGGCTTTAGCCAAAACTTATTCTTAGTTCTCGAAGATTATACAAATCTCACGTATATTTATATTTAATCAGCTGCTCGATCTGCAAAATCTTCTTTATTTTTTCGCTTTACTTCCCATATAAAAAGTAAGCTTCCCTCCATCCATAATCTCAGAATGCTTCAGCGTAAAATTCTTGATCTCCTTTCCATTCAAAAGAACCTTTTGAACATATACGTTTTTCGGGCTTTGATTGATCGCTTCAATTTCAAAAGTTTTTCCGTTTTCCAGATTCAGTATTGCCTTATCAATTGCCGGACTTCCTATTGAATAATCTTCAGAACCCGGAGCTACAGGATAAAATCCTAATGTACTTAAAATATACCAGGCACTCATTTGGCCTGCATCATCATTTCCACCCAGTCCGTCCGGTGTTGCTTTATACTGCATTTCCAGAATACGTCGGATCTGTGCCTGTGCTTTCCATGGCTGTCCTGCCCAGTTATAAAAATAAACAACATGATGCGCCGGTTCGTTTCCGTGAACATATCCACCAATGATTCCTTCCCGTGTAATATCTTCAGTGTCTGCAAAGAATTCATCAGGTAAATGCATGGTGAACAGTTCATCCAGCTTTGAGGCAAATTTTTTCTTTCCACCCATCATGGTGATCAGTTCATCAGGATTTTGCGGAACAAAAAAACTGTAGTTCCATGAATTTCCTTCAATAAAGCCTTGTCCGTGGGTGCTTAATACATCAAAATCTTTCTTAAAGCTTCCATCTGCCAGACGCGGACGCATAAATCCTATGGTTTTGTCGAAATTATTTTTCCAGTTTTCAGATCGCTTGATAAACTGATTGTAGATTTCTGTTTTGTTTAAATGTTTTGCGAGCTGAGCAATGGCCCAGTCATCATAGGCATATTCCAGCGTATTGGAAACTGAGGTTCCGCTTTTCTCGGCCGGAATATATCCAAGATCAATATACTGCCCAATGCCTTCGTAATTTTTTTTATTAGCTGTTTCTATACAGGCTTTTAATGCTTCTTCAGGATCTCCCTCATAATTTCCTTTAATAATAGCATCAGCCACTACACTTACACTGTGATAACCGCTCATACACCAGTTGTCATTGGCATAATGGGACCAGATGGGCAGCATTTTCATAGAAAACTGATTATAATGAGCCATCATAGATTTTACCATGTCACTATTTCGTTTGGGCTGAATAATATTAAAAAATGGATGAAGAGTACGGTAAGTATCCCATAGAGAGAAGGTAGTATAGTTCGTAAAGCCCTCTGCTTTATGAATATTCTGATCCAGCCCTTTATATTCTCCGTTAACATCCATATAAGTAGTTGGATTGATAAAGGTATGATACATGGCTGTATAGAAGTTGGTTTTTTCCGTATCAGAACCGCTGATGACAATCTTATTTAATTCCTTATTCCAGTTGTCCTGGGCTTGAATTTTAGCCTGATCAAAAGTTATATTTCCGGCTTCTTTTTCCAGGTTTTCCAAAGCATTGGTCTGGCTTACCGGAGAAATAGCAAGTTTTACTTCAATTGCTTCATTTTCATTGGTATCAAAATCAAAAAACATTTTCAGGTTCTTACCTGCAATCTCAGGGAAATTCTGGTTCTGGTCAAATTTTCTCCAAAATCCCTTATAAACCTGCTTCTCATCATAGTTTTTCTGGCCATAAGATTTGAAAGGTTTTGAAAACTTCATCGCAAAATAAACCGTTCTGGTTCTGGCCCAGCCATTAGTCTGGCGATACCCGGTGATGGTATTTCCGTTTTCTACACGCACGTATGTCCATACATTTTTTCCGTCATAATTATAAATACCTGCCATCAGATCCAGAATAATGTGAGACTGGTCAGACTTTGGAAAAGTATAGCGGTGGATTCCCACTCTTGGAGTGGCTGTGAGCTCTGCCAGAATATTGTGATCATCCAGTTTCACTTTGTAATATCCGGCTTCTGCTGTTTCGTTTTGGTGAGAAAATCTGCTTCTATAACCACTTTCAGGATGTGAAGCTGCTCCGGGATTCAGTTGAAGCTTTCCTACAGTAGGCATCACCAGAAAATCTCCGAGATCAGAATGTCCTGTTCCGCTGAAGTGGGTAGAACTGAACCCTACAATGGTTTTATCTTCATAGCGGTAGCCTGCGCAGTATTTATAAACCTCACCATTGTATTTTCCGTTAAGCTCATAAGAAATGGTATCTGTCTCAGGACTTAGCTGTACCGCACCAAAGGGAACTGTAGCTCCGGGATAAGTATGGCCCATCTTTTCGGTGCCAATCAGCGGATTGACGTATTGTATTAATTTTTCAAATTTTTGGGCATGAAAGTTTGCACTTAAAAATAATAGAGAAAGAAAAACAAGGGATTTGCGATTTTTCATTAATGACAATTTTTCAAAGTTTAAAATTAATTAAAATCATCATTTGCTGTTGTGTTTTAGATGAATTCGGGTATTATTTATTCTTTTTCAGAAAAACGGAAACCTATTCCGTGAAGGTTTTCTATTAAAACATTCCGTTCTTCGGAAAGCACCTTTCGCAACCGGGAAATAAATACGTCAAGACTTCGTCCCATAAAGTAGTCATCATCGCCCCAGATTGCCTTCAAAATGTCTTGTCTTTTTACAACCAGATTCTTATGGCAGATAAAATACAAAAGCAGCTCAGATTCTCTTTGGGTAAGAGTAATGCTGTTTTCTATGCCCTGCAGTGTATAGTTTTTAGGATCAAAATCATACTTTCCGACTTTATATTTTAGAGGAGAAGTATCTGTTTTTTTTGCGCGTTTCAGGAAAACTTCAATTTTCAGCATCAGTTCTTCAATACTGAATGGCTTTACCAGATAATCATCGGCACCTATTTTAAGCCCTTTGATTCTGTCTTCTTTTAATGCTTTTGCAGAAATGAAAATAATAGGAATCTCAGAATTTTTACTGCGGATCTGCTGGGCTACTTCAAATCCGTTCATGCCGGGCATCATAATATCCAGCAGACAAATATCAAAATTTTGACTGTTAAATGCTTCCAGCGCAGATTCACCGTCTGAATAGCAGCTGATATCATAATAACTCTCCAGACTGTCTTCTACCAGGAAAGCTATTGTTTTGTCATCTTCGGCATATAAAATTTTAGATTTCTCCATACTTACACATAATTATTTGAAAACGGAAAAAATAGGGTAGTCGTAATTCCTTTATCTTCATTATTATCCACAGAAATTTTCCAGTGATGCTGCTGAACGACTTTTTTTACATAGAATAATCCCAGCCCAAAACCATTCACTTCCTCGCTTCTTTTGGTGTGTACCCTGTAAAATTTTTCAAAAATATGAGGAATATTTTTAGCAGGAATACCCATTCCGTTGTCTTTGAACTTTAAATATAAGCCTTTTGAATCTTTATAAGCTGAAATTTTAATCGCGGGCTTTGTTTCACAATACTTGATGGAGTTATCCAAAAGGTTGTAGATGATGTTGGTAAAATGAAACTCATCGGCCATTACCGAAGCGCTGTTTTCAATATCTATTTCAATGCTGAGGTCTTTATTCTTGTGTTGTATACTGTCTGCAATCTCCTGAATAAAGGGAAGCAACAGTATTTTTTGAGGTTTTAATGATAATCCGGCTGCGTCATTCTTAGCAATATTCAATATTTTTTCAATATGATTATTAAGCTTGTGACTTTGATTGATAATGATGGATGTATAGGTCTGCAGTTTAGAGTTTTCCTGTACCATATCCTGTTTATTGAGTGCCTCTGAGGCTAAAAGTATCGAAGACAGCGGAGTTTTAAACTCATGAGTCATATTGTTGATAAAGTCACGCTGCAGCTCCGAAAATTTCTTCTGCTGAATAATGGTATAAATAGAATACACATACACCAGAAGGATGATGATCAGGGCAAATGTAAGAAGATACCAGAACCTTAAAGAGCTGATAAGGTAAGTTGTTTTATCAGGAAAACGGATGGAAAAATAATAGATCAGATTTTTGTGTTTCGGAAAATTAATCACTTTGTTACTGGGACTTTCCTGGTGTGAAGTCATATACTTTCCGTACACCATTTTGTCACTGTGACAGTTGTATAAAGCATACACATAATCTGTATTGATCTGGAAGCGGGTAAATTCTGTTTTCAGATAATATTCCAGAACTACAGGATGAAATTCATTATTAATATTAACTACATAATAATCATTGGCAATATTCTGTACAGGATTTTCGGTATAGGATGTTTTCCCTCCGGAGAGTTTTTCTGCAACTTCCATTAAGGCAATATTGACCTTCTGATTGAATTTTTTATCTTCAAGATTATAAGCCTGACGGGTCCACAGCAGCTGTGCTATTAAAATCCCGATAATAGCAACAAATCCCAGCGTTATTATAATATTGAGCCTTTTTATTTTCATTTCCTGAACAATATTATCCAAAAATATCTATTTATCTTTTATTATTAACAACTCGTTAACAAATGTTTGACAGCGGTTAACAAGTTGTAATCACGGTCTGTTTTACATTTGCTATACCGAAAGAAAATAATCAGTTTCAAATATTAAAATTTATACTCATGAAAAAATTAAAAATTACAGCTCTGTTAGCAGTGTTAGCTTTCTCTCCGTTTTATGCGAATGTACTTACTGCAGATACTCCCTCTATTGTAAAAATGGTAGCAGATGCAATTAAATGGAAATCAGAATCTATAGATGTAGGAAATATTCCTCAGGGAAAACCAAAATTGATCAGATTTGAATTTACCAATACAAGTTCAAAACCAATCATTATTCAGAATGTAGCCCCTTCGTGTGGATGTACTACAGCTGATTATACAAAAACGCCTATCCAGCCAGGAAAAAAAGGATTTGTAGAAGCTAGCTATAACGCAGCGGCAGCAGGTCCGTTTATGAAGACTGTAAACGTTACTACAAGTGACAGTAAAACTCCTAAGACGCTTTCTTTCAAAGGAGTAGTGGCTTCTTAATATTCATTTTTTTTAAAGATAAAAATAGTCTGGTAAGTAATTATCAGGCTATTTTCTTTTTAAAACTATAAAAAAGTTGTGTAAGCCACACAAAACTACAAAAGTCACAAAACTGAGGTGTACTTATTATGGATAAAGTTTGGTTCTAAAAAAAATAAGTGTTTAAAACTCTTGTGCCTTTTGTGGTTAAAAAACCATTAATGTAAAAGTTTAGACGGCTTCTATATAAAGAATAATTATTTGTAGCATTATTTATCAATCTATTTTAAAGGATTGCATTTTAATATTTATTATTTTTAAGAAAAAATATTTTATGAGTCTATATACACAACCTATGCTGCGCGAAGGTGCACTAAAAGATAAAGTAGCAATTGTAACAGGAGGCGGAAGCGGTCTTGGAAAAGCAATGACTAAATACTTTCTTGAACTGGGCGCTAAAGTAGTGATTACTTCCAGAAATCTGGAAAAATTACAAACTACAGCAAAGGAACTGGAAGACGAAACAGGCGGTAAAGTTCTTTGCGTAGCTTGTGATGTAAGAAACTGGGATGAGGTGGAAGCAATGAAAGAAGCTACCTTAAAAGAATTCGGGAAGATTGATATTTTATTAAATAACGCTGCCGGAAATTTTATTTCTCCAACAGAAAAACTGACTCATTCCGCTTTTGATTCTATTCTGGATATTGTTTTAAAAGGAACAAAAAACTGTACACTTTCCGTAGGAAAACACTGGATAGATTCTAAAACCCCAGGGACTGTACTGAATATTGTCACAACATACGCATGGACAGGTTCTGCTTATGTAGTCCCGTCTGCCTGTGCAAAAGCAGGAGTTTTGGCGATGACCAGATCACTGGCTGTAGAATGGGCAAAATATGGAATCCGTTTCAATGCGATTGCTCCAGGGCCTTTCCCTACAAAAGGAGCTTGGGACAGACTTCTTCCGGGAGATCTTCAGGAGAAATTCGATATGAAGAAAAAAGTTCCGTTGAGAAGAGTAGGAGAACACCAGGAGCTTGCCAATCTTGCTGCTTATCTGGTTTCTGATTATTCAGCGTATATGAATGGTGAAGTAGTAACGATTGATGGAGGAGAATGGCTTCAGGGAGCCGGAGAATTTAATATGCTTGAAGAAATTCCTCGTGAAATGTGGGATGCTTTAGAAGCCATGATTAAAGCAAAAAAATCAAATTAAATTAAACTTATATTAAAAAAGCTCCCGGATGTGTAACAATTCCGGGAGTTTTTTTTACCTATACAGTAAAATAATACCTTTTCAAATGAATTTTAAACTTCCAACCCTTGTTTCCACTGTTGCTGTTATCCTGTTTTCAGGCTCTTTACACGCGCAGGAAACCAAAAAATATGATTATGTAGAAGCATTTAAACCGTTTTTCTATCCGCAGACAGGTACAGCAACCCGTTCTGCAAGTGGACAGCCGGGACATGCGTATTGGCAGAATTCAGCAGATTATCATTTGAACGTCAGCCTGAATGAAGATAAAAAAGAGATTACCGGCACAGCAGAAATTACCTATACCAACAACAGCCCGGACAAATTGGGTTTTCTTTGGCTGCAGCTTGATCAGAATTTGTTTGCTAAAGATTCCAGAGGAAATGGAGTGGTTCCACTTTCGGGAAGCAGAAATGGAGCTCATGGTGAAGAATTCAATGGAGGATATAAAATTAAATCAGTAAAGCTTGACGGTAAAAAAGAAGTACAATATACCATTACCGATACAAGAATGCAGATTGATCTTCCCAAAGAACTGAAAGCTAATGGAGGGGTGGCCAAAATAGAAATTGAATACTCCTTTGTCTCTCCTGATTATGGGTCAGACAGAATGGGAATACAGGATACTAAAAACGGTAAAATTTTTACCATGGCACAATGGTATCCAAGAATGTGTGTCTATGATGATGTTCTGGGATGGAACACACTTCCTTATATTGGAGCTTCGGAGTTTTATTTGGAATATGGGAATATTACAGCCAATATTACGGTTCCTGCCAATCATTATGTAGTAGCATCCGGAGAGCTTCTGAATGAGAAAGAAGTATACAGCAAAGAAGAAATCAACAGATGGAATGAGGCAAGAAACAGTGATAAAACAGTGATGATTCGTCCTGAATCTGAAATCGGTAAAAATAAAGCTTCCGGTACAAAAACCTGGAAGTATAAAATTACACAGGCCAGAGATTTTGCCTGGGCTTCTTCTGCCGGATTTATTTTAGATGCTGCAAGAATTAACCTGCCTAGTGGAAAAAAATCATTGGCTATTTCGGCTTATCCTGCAGAAAGTGCTGGTGAAAAAGCTTGGGGAAGATCTACAGAATATACAAAGGCTGCTATAGAACATTATTCAAAAAAATGGTATGAATACACATATCCGGCAGCTACCAATGTAGCAGGAAATGAAGGCGGAATGGAATACCCGGGAATCGTTTTTTGTCATATGGATTCCAAAGGAGAAGATCTTTGGGGCGTTACAGATCATGAGTTTGGGCACAACTGGTTTCCTATGATCGTTGGATCTAATGAGAGGTTATTTGCCTGGATGGATGAAGGTTTTAATACGTTCATTAACGGACTTTCAACTGAAGCTTTTAATAAAGGTGAATATTATCGTAAACCGAACCTGGCACGTTCAGGAACATATTTGTTAACAGACAGTCTGGAACCTGTAATGGTAGGACCGGATAATATGAAAGAAAGAAGTATTGGTGCTTTGGCTTACTATAAGCCGGGAACAGGATTAGATGTTTTAAGAGAAACTATTCTCGGACCTGAAAAATTTGATAAAGCATTCAGAACATATATTGACCGTTGGGCTTTTAAACATCCTACACCATGGGACTTCTTCCATACCATGGAAAATGTTTCAGGAGAAGAACTGAACTGGTTCTGGAGAGGATGGTTCTTTAATAAATGGAAAATTGATCAGGCCGTTAAAAATGTAAAATACATTAATGGTGACTTTAAAAACGGAGTTCAGATTACCGTTGAAAACCTTGGCCAGCTGCCGATGCCTACAACTGTTCAGCTGAAATTCAAAGATGGAACGGCGCAAACAGAGAAAATTCCTGTTGAGGTTTGGAAAAGAAATGCAGAATGGACATTCAAAGTAGATTCTACAAAAGAAATAGATGAGGTGAAGTTGGATCCGAATTCAGTAGTTCCTGATGTCAATCTGGAAAACAATAGCAAAAAACCGGCATAGAAATATTGGATTTATATCTGTAATTTAGATGTAACGCAAAGATCTGACATCCGATGTTTAATTTTTAAGGGAGCAAAGATGGAATCAATGAAATTGATTCTTTCTAAGCGTAAGCATATTCATGTAGCTTCATCAGCAACTTTGGTGCTTTCTTGGCCTACTTAAAAATTAAGAAGAATTCATATAGCCTTTGCGTTTATGACAGATAAACAGCCACAAAATATACCTGTTACAAAAGCCTGAGCTTACCATCGTAAGCTCAGGCTTTTATTTTTTAGGGTGTTTTTCCGGGGTAAGTAGAGGTGTTCTCCTGCAATATTGTGATGGCCAGTGATATAATTTTGTCCTACAATATTAATCAAAACAAAAACAACATGGAAACATTAAAATCAGTGCTTGAAGCAAGCCACGCCAAAAAAACAAAAAATGAGTTAATCGACCTCTTGTCAGGAGTTGAAAAAGTTCTTACTCCGGCAGTCTATGAAAAAGTATCAGGAATTGAGATTTCAGAATTAAACACATTGACCAACAAAGAATTGCTGAATATCGTTGAAGACTTCAAAAAGAATTACGATGCAAAGTGGGAAAAATCATTTTCAGGAGTATCTTCAGAGATCATGAAGCTTATTGCGGGTAAAATAGCTGCTGATGAAGAGATCTTCAAAACTTCAGACGCTGCCAGTGCGGATTTTGCTGCTGAATTGGGAAGTATTGACTTTGCTACCATCATTGGCGGTCCTTTGGATGCTTGTGTAAAAGCGCAGTCTAACGCTTCTATTGCCACCGTTAATTTCATCAATGAAGTAGGTTTCGAGCTTACGGATCCTAACAACCCGAATAGCGCGAAAAAACTGAGAATGGCGGAATTCAAATACACGAAAAACATTCCCAACCCGGATTTTGATCCGGATAAACCGGTAGATAATACCAATCCTAAAACAATTCCAGATCCGGTAGAACTTACCGTTCCTTTCATTGCATTGCTCAATGTTCCAAGTTTCAGAATTGAAACGTGTGAAGTAGATTTCAATGTTAAGCTTAACTCTACCTACACAAAAGATGTAAGTGATGAATTTGGAATCAATGCAGGAGTTTCTGGTGGATGGGGACCTGTAAAATTCAAAGTGGATGTGTCTTATAAAAGAACTTCCAGTACGGGAATCAAAGTGGAAAAAGAATATTCTTTGGGTGTAAAAGTACGTGCAACCAATGACGAAATGCCTGCAGGATTAGAAAAAGTTCTTGGACTTCTTTCACAATAATAAATTTTACGAAAGATGATAAAATTATCAGATTACCTGGATTATCTCAACAACGAGATAATTCAGGCTCGTAAAAAAGCAGACGAAAATGCGGTTCTTATTGCAAAAGAATATGCCCGTCATGAATATCTTAAATATTTTAAGGTTCCACGATATGCGCTGCCCAGTGTAAAGATGGATATTCCGATCAAGATTACAGATATAGATTCAGACTCCAAATATAATTTCAAACTAAATCAGGATCAGTTTGTTACAGAAATGAATGAGAGAATCCGTCTGGTGAATAAAGAGAAAAAACTGAATATTTCTGAAATCAGTATAAGACAGCTCCAGACCGAAGAGTTCAAAACGCTGTTCAGTAAACTGGAAAAAAACGATCAGAAATTTGGGAAACTTCCGGCCAATGAAGTCCTGAAGCTGGATCTTAGAAATAAAGTACAGCTTCTTAATACCGGAATCTTTCGGCCTCAGAATGGAACAACAGAGGAAGAAACTGATGAGTTGAAAGAAATTTTTTTAAAGGTTCTGCTGAACAAATATACGTTGGTCAATGCAAAGCTGAATAATATTTACATAGATCCCAATACCAGTGCAGCGGAAGATAAAGATAAGCTGTTCATCAATCTTCATGTAGAAATGGAGGAAGAGGGAATCAGGATTGTGTCTTACAAAGATAAAGACGGTAACGAAATAGAACAGATAACTTTTGAGTAATGCAGGAACTTATTCACTTTACAGTACAGAAAATTAAGGAACTTCTGGAGCACTTCAATGAAGTTCAGGGTTTATACCTGTCAAAATCATTTGACTTTGACGCCCGGTTTGATGTGTTCCTTAATGAGATTCTGGAATATTTCCGTACCAAAGGAAACACCAGCCACGAATCTGAAGTGTTGAAGATTATGAATATGATTGCAACAGTCAAGAGAGGGTTTAATCCCATAAAAATGGAGAAAATTGTAACCGGAAGACGAGAACTTCTCGGGGGATTTTCATTCAATGGGATGGAAGGGATTTATGATATTCTGATGGAAATATATACTAAGGAAAACAAAAAACTTGATGATGCAGAAGAACTTATTTCAGGGATCATTGTCTCGTTATACCAAAATGGGATTTTGGATGATGAAAAGCTGAAAGAAATGAATTCTGTCCCCAAAATTGAAAGTTTCTGGAACTCACTGGTTGAGCAGAACACTGCCATATCCGGGATTAATAAAAAACTCAGACTATCCATTATTCCTGAGGATATTTTTCTTATTCTGGAAAAGGTATTTCTGAAATTAATTTAAAAAAATATCATTATGGAAACCGGAAGATATATCGTTCTGCTGCAGGATCAGCAGAAAACGGCACTTAAAAAAATAGAGAAAGAGCTGGAAGTGAATATTACTTCTTCAGAACTTCTTTCCAAAGAAAACCGTTCTTATGAAATCATTGATGAGGACAACGGTGTACTTTACAAAAACCTGGGAATTCTTGTGGTGGAAAATATGGATGAAGATCAGTTGAAAAGTGCCGTGAAAAATGAATCAAATCCTATTATTTATTACGAAAAAGAAAGGGAATTTTTTCCTGCAGATGAATTGCAGCTGATTAGTGAACTTAAAAAACAATCTGCCGGACTCGCAGAAAAAATTTCAGAACTTGAAAAATACATCACCAGTAAACCTTTACCTCAGCAGTCATTTGTTGAAATGGAATGGGGATTAAAAGCGATTGGATTGGAAAATACCCTCTATACAGGAAAAGGAATTGATGTCTGCATTCTGGATACAGGTCTTGAAACTTCCCATCCCGATTTTTCCTCAGAAGAAATTGAAGGAAAATCTTTCATAGATGGGCAAGACTGGAACAGAGATCCCAACGGACATGGTACACACTGCGCAGGAGTTGCTACAGGAAATATCAGAAGTGACAATGGAAACCGTTATGGAATCGCCAGAGACTGCAATCTCAAAATAGCGAAAGTACTTGCAGATAACGGAAGAGGTACTACCAGCAGTGTGATAGACGCTATAGACTGGGCAATTACGAAAAAATTCAGAATACTGTCTCTTTCGCTGGCATCTCCGGTGAAACTGGATGATCAGCCTTCTGTTCTATTTGAAACCATTGGAGAGCGGGCACTGGAAAATAACTGTCTTATAATAGCGGCCGCAGGAAATGACAGCAACAGGCCGCAGATTCCGCAACCTGTTTCAATGCCGGCCAACTCAAAATCTATTATGGCGGTTGGAGCTGTTGACAGTCAAATGAAGATCGCCAGATTTTCAAACGCAGGTATTAACCCATCTACAGGAGGGAGTATCAATGTCTGTGCACCTGGTGTAGATATTATAAGTGCCTATCCTAAAAACGCAAAGAACAAAAAGAATTTATATTACAGCATGAGTGGTACAAGTATGGCAGCACCCCATGTTTCAGGGCTTGCAGCTTTATACATGGAACAGTTTCCGGGTAAATCAGCAAAAGAAATCTGGGAGCTTATTGAGAACAAAGCAAGGCCTATTGAAGGCCTAAAATACAGAGATATAGGAAACGGTTTAATACAAGTATACATATGATTACTTATTTGGCAGTTGTAAAGAAAGATATAAATGTTAAAAAGCTGGAAACTCTTCTTAAAAGCAAAGGGATTAAACTGGCGGCTCACTATAAAACCATAGGCGTTGTAAAACTTGAAAGTAACAGACCGGTTTCAGAATCTGAATTTCAGGAATATTTTATATCTATAGAAGAAGAAAAAGATAATTTAACAATATAATCACATCAATAAAGCTTTTCTGTCACAGAGAAGTTTTATTTTTGTCTCTTACTGATAAAATAACATATGAATTTCAGATTTTCAATGGTGTTTCTAATGCTTTTTGCATTAGGATTTTCACAGGACCTTACCGTAATGAGTTTCAATATCAGACTGAGTGTAGAGTCAGATAAAGATAATGCCTGGCCAAAAAGAAAGCAGGATGTTGCAGATTTACTTACCTATTATCATCCTGATTATTTCGGAGTACAGGAAGCACTTCCGGAACAGATGAAAGATATTAAAACAGGATTAAAGAACTATGATTACATAGGAGTAGGAAGAGACGATGGCAAAGAAAAGGGAGAGTTTTCTGCTATTTTTTATGATACCAACAAACTTGGAGTCGTAAAATCAGGGACATTCTGGCTGTCTGAAACTCCGGAAAAACCTTCAAAAGGATGGGATGCCGCACTGAACAGAATCTGTACCTATGCTGTATTTAAAGATAAAAAATCAAAGAAAGAATTTTTGGCGATGAATCTTCATTTCGATCATGTAGGAAATGTAGCAAGGGTAAAATCTTCAGAACTCATTCTGAAAAAAATAAAAGAACTGAATCCAAAGAATCTTCCGGTAGCGTTAAGCGGAGATTTTAATCTGACAGATGATTCGGAACCCATTAAAATTCTTTCACAGAATATGAAAGACACTTTCTATCATTCCGAAACTAAACATTACGGTCCGGTAGGAACTTTCACGGGCTTCAATGTAAATGAAGTTCCAAAAGACAGAATCGATTATATTTTTACACAAGGTTTCAAAATAAGATCTCACCGACATATCAATGACAGAAGAGAAAATCTTTTGTATCCTTCAGACCATTTCCCGGTGATTGTAAACCTTTCCCTATAAAAAATCAGTTGGTTGGAAAATCGACTTCAAATCCAATTCCTCTCAGGGATTGGATTTTTATTTCAGGATCACTGTTGAAATATTTACGGAGTCTGCTGATGAATACATCAAGACTTCTCCCGGTAAAGTAATCATTCGTTTCCCAGAGATTATCCAGAATATTATCCCTTGTAATGATAGTACGATTATGCTTCAGAAGATACAGCAGCAGTTCCTGTTCCCGTATAGTTAGCCGGTTGTTTCCGTTAGGATGTGACAGCAGCAGTTTGGTGGTATCCAATGAAAATGCTCCGATTTTTATTTGATTTTCTGTAGTGGCCGGAAGAGTTCTCTTCAGAATGTTTTTAATTCGTAGAACAAGTTCTTCAGGATCACAGGGTTTGGGGATATAATCATCGGCACCTATTTTCAAGCCGGTAAGCCGGTCTATTTTTTGATTTTTAGCTGTTAAAAATAACAATGGAAAATTACTTTTTTCCTTGATGATCATTTTAGCCAGTGAAAAGCCGTCTATATTGGGCATCATCACATCCAGAATTCCTATCTGAAAAGGAAAATCATTATGAAGTAACGGCGCAACATCTTCAGGGTTCTGAAACCAGCTGACTTCAAAATTTTCCAATTCAAGATACTGCTTCAGGATCATTCCGAAATCCGGATCGTCTTCTGCCAGAAGGATTTTAGTTTTCATAAGGAATTGATATTTTAAAAGTACTACCCAAATTAAGCTGGCTGGATACCTCTGTTTTGCCACCATAATTGGCAATGATTTTTTTTACGAAATAAAGTCCCAGTCCAAGCCCTTTACTGTTATGAATATTGTTATTCTGTATTCTGTAGAATTTTTCAAAAATGTTATTCAGTTCTTTCGTTTCCATGCCCTGGCCGTTGTCAGAAACTTCGATTTCCAATTGTTGGGAGCTGTTACTGATATTTATTTTTACAACAGATGCCCCATATTTAACACTGTTTTCACAAAGGTTTTTAATGACTGTTTCCATCAGGTTTCTATCATAAGGAAGCTTCTGAGAGATGGTGTTTTCAAGGTTAAAATCAATACCAGGATAAGTAACTGCGAGATCCTGAATAAAAAAGTTCCAGTCCTCAGGCTGTATTTCAATCATTTCATCTGGTGTTTCATCTTTATGAAGCTGAAACATCAGACTTTCAAGCCGGGAAATCTGACGGTCAATAAGAGGAAGTGTTTCCGGATTCCATTCTTTTTTTAATGCTTTGGAAGCTATTTTTAAAGTAGCAATCGGAGTTTTAAACTCATGTGAAATGTTATCCACAATGGTGTGGAGAACTTCTACCTGCTTCTGCTGCTGGATCAGATTTCTGATTGTGAAAATATAAAGCAGAAGAACTCCGGAAAGAAGTATAACACAACAAATGATCAGTAAAGTAAGCTCTTTGAAAACAATACTTTTTATATTTTTAATCTCGAAATCTGTCTGGGTTTTGACAAGAAAGGTATTTCTTTTTTCAACCTGACCTATATCCGAATCATCTCTTTTGGTGGTTGAGGTTTCCCAGCTTCCATTACTTGCAATACGCGGATTTCTGATCTTATCTTTTGTTTCAAAAATAACAATAGGTTCAGTGATCACTTTAGTGCTGTCCGGAAGATGAACAATAGAAAGGTATCTTATTCTTGCAGAAATTTCATACCCGTCTTTTTGGTTGCGGCTGTCGATATAATGAATCAGCCTTTCTCTGGCGGACTTTCTGTTTTCTATGAAATAATTTAAAAAATCCTTTTTATTGATTTCCTTATTATGATATTGTATAATGATTTCCTGAAGAGAATCATCATTCCTTTCTTTGGCTTCTTGGATATCCTCAAGATTGTCTGTGTAATTGGTAAGCCCATCATTCACAGATCTGTAAATATCCCTTTCTTTTACCTGATAGGTCTTGTACATAAAGTAAACCTGGATTCCCAGTAAAAGTAGGAACAAAGCTGCAAAAACCGAAATCAGAATTTTACTCTTGGCTATCATTAAAACAAAGATAAAACTTTAACATTTTACTGAAATAGTATTTTGGTCATTAACCTTTTATTAACCTGGAAATTAGTGTGTTTTTTGGTAATTTTAGAAAATTAATAACCATTTAATGAAAAAGATACTTATTCTTCTTATTCTGATGCTTGGGATGCACATTAATGCCCAAACCCATCGCTTTATATATGAACTTCAGTACAGATTTGAACCTAACGGGACCAATTATGATAAAGAAGAAATGGTGTTGGATATCAATCCTGATGAAGTGAAGTTTTATGAATTTGAATTTTTAGCAAGTGACTCTCTGAATATTCTTCACGGAGGAATTTCTTCCCAACATACCAGCCAGTCCGGACAATCTATTATCCGAAAAAGAAATTCCAATAAAAATAAAAACTTTGTTCAAATCATGATGATGCCTTATTATTATGTTTTTGAAACCGAAGATAATATTCAGTGGAAAATAGAGACTGATACTAAAAAGATCAATAATTATAATTTACAAAAAGCAACTGCTGTATTTGGAGGAAGAAGCTGGACCGCTTGGTTTACGCCGGATATCAACATTCCTGAAGGGCCTTATAAATTCAGAGGATTGCCGGGATTGGTTCTGTATGTGGAAGATGATAAGAAAGATTTTATATATTCTTTCTCCCGAAATAAAAATCTGCCAAAAACATACGATACAAAAAGCTTTCTCGAAAGACATTATTCACTGGATCCTATTGTCATCGACTTAAAGAAATGGATAAAACTGAACCTGGAGTTTTATAATGATCCATATGCCAGAATGAGAACCGAATTTCAACCGGACTGGAATGTCCGCATTAATGGACAGCAAATCAAAAGTAAAGAGGAGTTTGCGGGTTTAACTAAACAAACGCAAATAGACATCAAAAAATATTATAATCCGATTGAACTGGATAAAGCGATTCCTTATCCTTAAAAAATATACTCTATTGATTTTAAACCTGAATTACCGAATTCAGGTTTTCTTATTTTAAAGAAAAGACATTAACCTATCATTAACCCATCATTAACCGAAATTCTCCTTTTCAATATAGAATTTTGTACCCATAGAACAGAACAGAAGTTTTGTTTGAAAGGATAAAAAAATAGCCATGTATAAAATTCTTTTTTTTCTGTGTTTTCCAGTCTTAATTCTTGCCCAGAAACAAAAACTTGGAGGAACAGTTACGAACACTGAAAATGAAAAGCTTTCATCGGTAATAGTAGAACTGTATAATTCTCAGAATGAATTAATCAAAGAATTAAAAACAGATGAGAACGGGAAGTTTATACTGGAGGACATCGCAGAACAGAATGTAAAACTGGTTGTTAAAAATCAGGGATACTCTTTATTTGAGACAAAGCTTGATCTGAAAGAATCTGAACTTCTGAATATTATCCTTAAAAAAGAATCTCAGGAAATAGAAGGAGTTGTAATGACGAAACGTAAGCCTTTGGTGAAAAGAAAAGTAGACCGCCTGGAATTTAATGTGGAAAACAGCAATATTTCATCACTCAATGCCTGGGAAATTCTAAAGAATACACCAAGTGTTACCATCAATAATAGTGTGTTGAGCGTAAAAGGAAGCACCGGAATTCTGGTGACTATTAATGATAAAAAAGTAATGCTGACAGGAGATGAACTCAAAAACCTTCTGGAAAATACGCAGGGAGATGATGTGAAGTCAGTAGAAGTGATTACCAATCCGCCTGCAAAATATGAGGCCTCCGGAAGTGCAGTCCTGAATATCATTCTGAAAAAGAATAAAATTGAAGGCTACCGCGGGATTCTCTCATCCAAATATGTACAGACACAATATGCGAAAGGCGTTTTTGGTCTTTCCCAATATTATAAAAAAGATAAACTTTCCATTATGGGAAGCTATTATAGAGGGCTCGGAACGTACTACCGGGAAGGAACAGACTATGTCAACTATCCGGAAAGCCAGACCCGATGGATCAGTACGATGAACAGGAAGGATAAAAACTATAACCAGAATACCCTGAATTTTAATGCGGAATATGAATTGGACAGTCTGACCAATGTAAGCCTCAACTACTCAGGGTATTTTTCTCCAAAATCCTTCGGAACCTATAATGTTCCTACACTCATCTATAATAATCAGGATATCGCAGAGTCTAATTACACCACGATCAACGATCACCGCTCACGTTCCATTAATAACTCTGTAAGTTTTCAGATAGACAGAAAGCTGAATAAGAAAAGCAGTCTTTCATGGATCAACTATTTTACCGGAAACAACGCAGATAAATACCAGAATGTAATCACTGATCTGAACTTTGCAGGCCAGCCTTCAAAAGAAGATAACTTTCTTACAAAGAACAAGGCCGATGTTCAGCTGTATTCCACCCAATTCGATTATCAATGGAAAAATGATAAACTGGAGCTGGAGTCCGGGGCAAAATATAGTTTTGTAAAGACCACCAGTACACTTGATTTTTCTGATAACGAAGATGGAATACTGCAATACCGTCCGGAAAAGAGCAGTATCTTTGATTATAAAGAACATAATTTCGCCCTGTATTCTTCATTAGCCTACAATATTGGAAAATGGAATTTCAAAGGAGGACTCCGGGCAGAGATGACAGATCTTGAAGGCGTGGTCTCTGAACCTTATGAATTGAATAAAAGCAATTACTGGAAATTCTTTCCCACTTTCTACGCACAATATACCACAGAAAATAAACAGGAATTCGGTTTCTCTTATGGTAAAAGAATCAGCAGGCCTTCCTATTCATGGTTGAATCCTGCAAAGTCTTATTATAATCTGTTTTCATATTATCAGGGTGATCCAAAGCTAAAAGCAACCATCACTCATAATCTTAATCTTACCTATTCCTGGAAAGACTGGAATCTGGATCTGTATTACCGGAAAGAAATATATCCGTCTATGGAAATTTCATATCAGGAACCAAGCACCAACAGCCTCATTTATTACTTTACCAATATTGAAAAAGGAGAAGCTTTCGGATTGAGTCTGTACAAAAACTTTCAGGTCAAACCATGGTGGAATATCATCATGTCTGAAAACCTTGAACACAATGAAAATTATTTCAAAGGGACTGACGGAATGCTGTATAAAAATAAAGTCTGGAACTGGGTATCCAATATCTCAACAAGTTTTACTCTTGATAAAAACAGCGATTGGAAAATGGAAATGGGACACCGTTACTATTCTCCCGGAATACAGGGGACTTTTACGATTTCTGCTGTCTGGTCAGCCTATTTTGTAATGAACAGAAAGTTCTTGAATAAAAAACTGGAGGCAAGTCTTATATTCACTGATATTTTCAGAACAACAGGCCAGAAAGTAAGTACAAAATACGCCAATCAGGATAATTATTTTCTCGACTATACGGATGCTCAGGGCATTTCCTTTTCACTGAAATTCAACTTTGGAAATCAGTCTGTGAAAAATGCAAAAACAATAAAGAAAACTGCCGAACAAGATAGGCTGTAGAATAATATGGTGTAAAAATCATTACAATAAGATATTATTATAAAAGAAATAATCTCCTGATGTCACATTTTCGCTATTTTTGATACCTATCTTTAAAAAGGTCATTATGAAGAAAATTTTTTCCGGAATGCTGATGGTTGTTTCCTTACTGCAATTGTCTGCACAGGAACTGTATATGCCAAGGAATATTAAAAAAGCGTATGAAAATGGGACCCGTGATATCTCCGGAGCACCAGGTAAAAACTATTGGCAGAATAAAGGAGTATATAATGTGGATGTAAAGGTGGATGCCAATACAAAAATGGTTTCCGGAAAAGAAACAATTGTCTATACGAACAATAGCCCGGATAGTCTGAATGAGCTGGCCATTCGTTTTGTGAATAACCTTCATAAACCACAGTCGCCAAGATCAGGATTTGTGTCTAAAGATTTTCTGTCCTCAGGACTTAAGATCAAATCTTTCGTTGTAAACGGTGAAAAATATGATGTCAACAGTGACGATTGGAGTACGGTTGAAAAAGTAAAATTAAAAACGGCTTTAAAATCTAAATCAAAATCTGAAGTAAAAATTGAATGGGAATATCTGCTTTCTGTGCAAAGTGGGAGAGAAGGACAGATAGATCCTGAAACATTCTATGTAGCCTATTCTTTTCCAAGAATTTCCGTGTATGATGATTATAACGGATGGGATATGCTTCCACACTCAGACCGACAGGAGTTTTATAACGACTTCAATGACTATAGTTTTGCCATCACTGCACCAAAAAATTTTGTAGTCTGGGCAACAGGAGATTTCCTGAATCCGGAAGCTGTACTGCAGCCGGAATATTTAAAAAGATATAAAGCTTCACTAAAAAGCGATAAAGTAATACATGTTGCCACAGAACAGGAAATGAAGTCGGGTAAAGTAACCAAACCCAATAAATGGAATGTCTGGAAGTTTAAAGCCAGCCATATCACAGATTTCTGTTTTGCAATGAGCAACCATTATGTATGGGATGCAGCAAGTGTTCAGCTGAAATCAAAAAGAGCAAGTGTTCAGGCAGGTTATAAAAATGGTGCTAAAGATTTTGAACACTATGTAGACTGGATGCGTTATAATCTTGATTGGTTCTCTAAAAACTGGCCGGGAGTAGAATATCCTTATAACGTAATGACTGCTATTCAGGGTTATGCAGACATGGAATATCCAATGATGATCAACGATACCAGTATTCCTGATGATCTTCAGGATGCAAGGCTGACAGCGGACCATGAAATTGCTCACACCTATTTCCCTTTTTATATGGGAATCAACGAGACGAGATATGCATTTATGGATGAAGGCTGGGCAACTACCCTTGAATATCTTATAGGAATTGATGAAAATGGAGAAGCAGCAGCCAAAGAATTTTATAAAAACTTCCGCGTCAAAAGATGGATCAATGATCCGTCTGCAGAACAGGATCAACCGGTTATTACCATGAGTACACAGGTGAGTGGTTCTGGATACGGAAACAATTCTTATGTAAAAGCTTCTTTGTCTTATCTGGCTCTTAAAGATTATTTAGGAGACGAACTGTTCAAAAAAGCATTACATCATTATATGGATAACTGGAATGGAAAGCATCCGGTTCCATGGGATTACTTCAACTCTATGAATACAGGATCAGGAAAAAATCTGAACTGGTTCTTTCAAAATTGGTTTTATACCAATAATTATATCGATTTAAAAGTAACAGGGTCATCTCAGATTAATGATATGCTTACAATAAATGTAGCAAATGTAGGTGGGTTTGCCATTCCTTTTGATGCTCTATTGACGTATGAAGACGGAACTACAGAGAAACTGCATTTCTCTCCTTCTGTTTGGGAAAAAGATCAGAAATTGACTGATCTTGTGATTCCTATTAAGAAGAAAGTAAAATCCGTAAAACTGGATGGAGATTTATTTATGGATTATACTCCGGAAAATAATCAAAAAAACTTATAAAGTAAAAGCCTTCAGATTCTGAAGGCTTTCGTATTCTAAAAATAGGCAGTCAATCTTAACCCTAATGTAATATAATTGATTTTTTCTTTAGCAATCAGGTGGTTGAGTTCCTGGTCCAGCTCAGCACTTTCCTTGATCTCATCGCTGAAGTAATACCGGATCGTAGAGTTGATCTGATTGTAATCTGTATAGAAAGTGAGTCCCAATCCCGGATTAAACTTGTAGGTCATAGCAGCCCCTGTATTCCAGCGAAAAGCAGGCTTGGGCTTATATCGGGCTATCTGAAGTTCGTGATTCGGAGCATCTACATCGCTTCCTTTTACAAATACTTTTCCACTGGCAGTAGCTGCATAGCCTCCGGTTACCTTTAAAGTAAGCTGCCATTTATCTGAGAATTCATGAGAAAAATAAGGTCCGATGCCTGCTGCCAGGAAGCCCAGGGATTGTGTTTTAATCTCATGATCTCCAAAATCCTGCCCGTCATCAAATGTTATTCTTTGAGATTTAATAGGGAAGCTGCTGAAGGTTACATCGGCACCCACACCCCATTTTTTTGAAAAGAAATAAGCACCTTCCAATCCGCCCTCAAAACCGATTTGTTTTTTATCATCCAGTTCAGATTCCCTCAGGAAATTGGTTGTACCCAATGCGGTACCCATCTTCAGGGAAAGGAAAGACGGATAATCGTTTCCCTCTATTCTGGATAAGATACTTAAATTATCTCCTTTATTCTTATAAATTTTATCAATAAAAAAATACCCGAGTTCTGTTGATATAATTCCGATACCAGCTCCGGCAAGAATATCCGGAACCCAGTGTCTGTTATTTAGATTTCGGCCAAGCCCTGTAATAGCGGCAGAACCATATCCTGCAATACTGTAGGCTGGGTTTACCATACCATATTCTTTGTGCAGAAAACTTGCATTGGTAAAAGCCATTGCAGCGTGTCCTGATGGGAATGAATTGTTTTTGGATCCATCCGGACGCTCAACTTTTGCAGTATATTTAATAGAATTGACTAAAATAGCCATGATAGCTAAGCTTGTACCATAAGATAAAGTTGCTCGCCCAAGATTATTCCTTCCTTTTACGCCTGCTAATTTTAATCCATAAACAGCAACCGCAGGAGCGTATTGAAGATAATCATCATATTTAACTTTGAAGTTGGGAAGGTATCGGTTTCTTACCTCGCGGATATTCTCCTTTTCTCCCCATGTAGAAGCCGCAGCCGTAAAAAGAAGAGCAGGAGCCACTGATTTTTTCACCCATTCCCTTTTGAAAAAAGGAGTTTTCTCCCGAAATATACAACCAGAAGAGTTGATAAGTACAATGTCTTCTCTGAGATTTCTGGATGGGACAGTATCCTGTGTTTTAATTTGGGTAGTATCTTGTGCTTTTATACAGTAAAGATGCAATAGTATTCCTGATGCTAATGCCAGTTTTTTCATCGTAGTGGTGCTGAAATTTAAGTTGTATAAAATTATTAAAAAAATCTATCCCAAAAATTGAGATAGACTATTTTAATAATTTTATAATATTTCAACTATGTGTTGATTATCTTAAGCCAGATCTTGGTCCGGATGCTGCTACTACAGCCTGCATTCTTGTTTTTTGATTAGCAGAGAACATAACCATAGATTTATCATCTACGTAATCCATATAATTCATAAACATCTGAGAACGGCTTACCCCTCCACAAACTCTGTTTAGAGGATAGGTAGGATTTCCGTAGTTAGGGCCAGGAGATGTAGGCGTGTCATTAGAGTAATCTGTTTGGCACCCTGTATCAGATGATCCCCAAAGGTGTGGTAAGTTTAGATAGTGTCCTACTTCATGTGTTACTGTTCTTCCTAGGTTGAACGGAGCAGAAGCACCTGTTTTTCCTATATACTGATATCCTATAACAAGGCCATCATACCATTGTCCCGCATTTTCCGGGTAATAAGCATAGCCTAAAGTTCCAGGTTGGTTATTCTCGTCAAGTATTGAATTTACAACCCATATGTTCATATTTTTATTTACATCGGTAGCATCAATACCACCAGTGCTTGCCTTTTTCATTTGCTCAAGATCAGATCTCCAGCCTGTTTTTGTACTCTGTTTACGGTTGGTAGCCACTAGTTTGAAACGGATTTTTACATCGCCTGCTGCTGAAGGCTGAAATGCCGAAGGAATTTTATTAATGTCAGAATTGGTAGCACCATAATCAGCATTCAGTACGGCAATTTGTTCTGCGATCCTTGCATCGGAAACATTTTGAGCGGAAGTGTTGTAAATTACATTGAAGACTACCGGAATCTCAACAGTTCCATCTGCCAGCACTTTTCCCAATTTAAGGTTTTCAGTAAATTTTTCAGTACCGAATTCAATGTCAGCCATTTTTTGCTTTAATGCAGGGTTTTTCAGAAGCATTGCTTGTCTTATTCCCTCTGAAGGGCAGCTTCTTTTAAGAGCGCTTGGAGCGGAGGTTTCCTGATCCAGCGGCGTTTCATTTTGATTACTTAAGTTGTCGGTGTTACACGCCGACATAAAGCCCAGAACAAGGGCTCCCAATAGGATTTTTTTCATATCGTTATAATATAATTTGGTTGAGGTTGTGAAATTATATTATTTGAAATTGATATGCAAATAATTTTGTAAAATATTTAACAAATGTTTATTTAATGAGTGTTTTGGTTGTGTTTATCGTAACTTAATATGAGTTTTATTGAGTTTTAATTAATTTAAATGATTTGTTTTATATTTCACGCTTAAGTGTGTTTTTGGATGTAAATAATTTTATACTCTATATGATTTGTAGGATATTTTTCGTAAAAAAATTAAGCAATTAAATACCTTAAAAAATATAATTAAAGTCATATGTTTCTTGTATTATTCTTATTTTAAGTCTTTTTTACTGAATTATTTATTTTTAAATGAAATAATGTAAGGTTATTTCAGGTTTTTTTATGTGAATAATTTGCCTGAGCTAATACATAGAACAGAATTCCAGGATTTAATCCAGAAAAAGATATAAAAAAATCTATCCCGTTTTGTGGGATAGATTTTAAATTATAAGTGAAAAAATATGTTTTAATTAATATACTCTCAACCCGGATCTTGCTCCAGAAGAAGCAGTCACAGATTGCATTTTTGTCTTTTGTCCTGCAGTAAACATATAGAGTGAATTATCATCAGAATAATCCATGTAATTCATAAACATGACAGATCTTTTTACTCCATAGCAAGTATTGTAAAGAGGATAAGTCGGTTTTCCTGTGTTGGCTGTTGTTTGGGTAGGTGTATCTGCAATCAAATCATCACCACAATTGGTATCTCCCCAAATATGTCTAAGACCTAGATAATGACCAACTTCGTGAGTGGCAGTTCTTCCAAGATTAAATGGAGCAGAAGCACCTGTTTTTCCAACATAAGGAGCAGCAAGTACCACACCGTCTTTCCATGTTCCGGCATCTTCAGGGAAAGTGGCGTATCCAAGAATATCTCCAAGTGGATCTGGCATATTTCCAACGATCCAAATATTGAAATAGTTTGTAGAGTTAGTAGCGTCAATACCTCCTGTAGATGCTTTTTTCATGGTATTATTTATTCTGTCTGTTTTACTCCATGATGTTTTGGTAGTCGTTTTTCTTATGGTATTTACCAGTCTGAATCTTATTTTTGCATCCCCGGCTTTTACCCCCTGAAATTCTGTAGGTATTAATGATGCATCACTGTTTGTTCCTCCATAGTCAGCATTTAAAACAGCAATTTGTTCCGCGATTCTTGCATCAGATACATTCTGTGCAGCCGTCTTATAAATTACATTTACAACTACCGGAATTTCAACAGTTCCATCTGCAAGAACTTTTCCTAAGGCAAGATTGGTGGAGAATTTTTTTGCATTAGCTTCAATTTCATCTACCTTTTGTCTGAGTGCGGGATCTTTTTGTAGTGCTTCTTGTCTCATTTCTTCTGATGGACAAATTCTTTTTGATGCTAATGAAGAAATTTCCTGTTCAGCTTGTACTTCATTTTGATTGGAAATGTTGTCATTGTTACAGGCCGTCACTAAGCCGAGCATGAGAGCTCCAAATAATAGTTTTTTCATATCAAATCATTTTGGTTGAGGATGTGAAAATATATTATTTGAAATTAATATGCAAATATTTCTTCAATTTGTTTATTGAATCAATATGTATTGTGTTATTTTATTGATTTTAATTTATAATTATGTTGAATGTTTTAAATTTTAATCAATTTCGTATTGTTTGTTGGTGCGTTTTATAGTTTTATGTTTTTTCGAGAATAAATTTCGTTTAAACTTTTTTTAAAAAGAATTTTTTTGTGGTGAAAGTTTAGTTTGCAAAGCCATTTTTAATAGCAAAAACAGCGAGCCCAACACGGGTTTTCAAATCCAGCTTTTCACAAAGCTGATCGCGATAGCTTTCAACGGTTCTCGGGCTGCAGCACATTCTGTCTGCAATTTCCTTATAGCTGAGTTCTGTTACGGTATATTTAAGGAATTCTTTTTCTCTGTCGGAAATTCTTACGGCAATTTCAGCTTCGGTTTCTTTATTAAGGTTAGAGAAAATAATTTTAGAAGCCCAATCCGGATAAAAGAAGCCGTCACTGTTCAATCGGGTAAGTGCTGTTTCCAGATCTCTTGGATGGGTATTTTTTAGAAGGTAGCCTTTTGCGCCGCTTTTGATCATCTTGATCACGCTATTGTCGTCACCCTGCATACTAAGCGCCATGATTTTAATAGCGGGATGATTTTTTGTAAGCCAGGCAGCGGTTTCAAAACCATCCATAATAGGCATACTGATGTCCAAAAGAATGATATCCGGAATGGTGTTTCCTTCTTCAATTTTTTGAATGAGGTCTTTTCCGTTTTCACATACATAGATAACTTCAAACTCGTTGAAATTACCAATAATGCCTTCCAGGGCTTTTGCAATAAGTATATGGTCGTCAACAATTACAATAGATTTCTTCATGACTGTTTTTTTAAGATAATATTGATTCGGGTTCCTGTATTTTCCTGACTTTCCATATGGAAATTTGCTCCTATAATTTCAGCTCTGTTTTTCATATTAGTAAGACCTATTCCGTTGGATTTAATCTGTGAAGTATCAAACCCAATTCCGTCATCACGAATATCAAGTTCCCAAAGGATATCTTCGGAAGTATTCAAATTGATAAAAATATTTTTACAACGGGAATGTTTTATGCTGTTCTGAATAAATTCCTGCGTGATTCTGAGCAGCATATTTTTGTGAACAAAACCTAAATCCAGATGTTTAAAATTATGCTCAAAGCTGACAATACACTTTTTAAAAGAATTGGTATTGTCTACTTCTTCCTGTATCAAAGTTACAATTTCCTTCTGGTTGATGTTATCATCTGTCAATGTTTTTGACAAGCTACGAAGGTCCTGAAGAGATTGGTTAATGATTTGTGAAACCTGGTCTATTCTTTCGCTGGCTTCCGGAACTTTGTTCTCATACAGCATCTGCTGAACATACAGGCTTACAAGAGTGAGTTTTTGACCAATATTATCATGCAGTTCTCTTCCTATCTGCTGCATAGTAGCCTGCTGGATTTCCAATTGGGTAGACAAAAGTTCTCTCTGATGAAGTTCATTTTTCATCTCGATTTCATTCATATATTCTCTTTTTCGTTGTCTGTAACTTCGGATATAGATTAATACAGCTGTTATAAACATCACAAAGAGTATGTTAAATAGAATGATAACTATTAAGAGCTCTGTTTTCCCCATATAAATGAACTTGCAAATAAGATATACATCACTGAAACTGAGATCAGGAAATAACTAAAATATATATCCCAAATTTCCTTGTATTTTACCAGAAGTGATAGAAATGCCATGAAAGGTAATGTTCCTATATATGATAGCGTAATTCCAAGATTAATATAAAACATTTTGTTTTTATTGAAATTGAGAATCTCTTGTGAAGTAATTTGTTTGTAATACTCCATAATTACCAAAAGCATCAAAATAAGACAGCCAAAAGTATAGTTGAAAGCAAATACAATTTTGCTTTTGGAAAAATATAATTCATTAGGAATAAATGAAAGCAGATATAAAAGGGATATTACCCAAAATAATTTGGGCTTTGCTAAAGATTTTGCAGCATATAGCCAGTAAAAAAATATGAACTGGATTGGCATTAAAAGATAGTTATAGTACTGAGCTTTGGTAAAATGAACAAAACTTCCCCACTTGCCATAAGCTTCCCCAAGAAAAATAAATACCAGATAAAATACAAAAAGTTTCCAATGTTGTTCTTTTAAACGGTTATAATGGAAAATTGCTATGACTGCAGCAAGCCCTTCAGCCCAAAGCAGACTTTTTTGTGCAAATTCCTGGAATTCTGTCATACAGTTCTAATATGATATATTTACAATTAAAAAGACTGACCTAAAGGAGCTTTTGGTGGAACAAGTATTCCGTTATTTTCTCCAAGACTTGTATCATCATCTTCTCCCGTGCCTTTGGCAGATTTATTGGCTAATGCAAAAGATTTTCCTTCAGCACTTTGAAATGGATTGAAGTCATAATCAATAAGTTCTCCTGTTTCGTCCGCTTTTTTCAATGTTGGGACCATCACGAGAGTGTGTCTTCCTGCGTATTCTATCGGAACAGGATGTGAATCCATCATAGACCAGTTTTCTGTTTTTGGATAAGTAGCATAATAAAATCTGATTCCTAGGTCTTCTTCAGAAGCTGTCGGGTTAACTTTGGCTGCCTCTTCTTCAATCTTTGCAATGAAATTTTTTAATTTCGGAAGGTCAAACCAGATGGAATGAGCATCTTCTATTCCTAAAGCGTTGTTAATAGCACTTAGATGATTCTGACGGTAATTGTCAATCAGAGCCTGGATAAGACTATTTGACATTGTTCCGGGTTGCATTGGATTGTTTGATTCTGTATTCATAGCTTAGCAATATTTTACGGATGAAATTCAATTAATATGCAAATTTCGGAAAAAATATGCTAGAAAAGACATTAGTTAGTAGGGAATTATACGTTATTTTTACCGTGTATTTACGGATTGTATGTTAAGGTATTGCAATTTAGATAGGATGTAAACGTAGATTCATTCCATAAAAAAGCGGAGAAGTATGCTTCTCCGCTTTTTCTTTTTAAATACATGGATACTTTTTCCTGTCTTTACAAATGTTTCCGGCGGTACAGCAAAGATTGGCGGGGCAGTTCATGTTTTCGTCACACATAATGATGGCTGCGATAAGGCCGCCGTCAATTTTCTTTAAATCTTTTCTTTTTAGCTTTTTCATAATGATTTTGTTATTAGTTGATTGGTGTGGTAAATATAAAAATATATCACATAATAAGGATAAAATAAAGAAAAAAATAAGTGCCGCAGATTATTCTACGGCACTTATTCACAAAAATAATGTATATGAAAAAAACTATTTTATTGTTCAGTGGGTCTGAAAACTAAACCTGTTTCTACAAAGTAATCCAGAGTAATTCTGTCTCCGTCGTTTACATTTCCTGCAAGAATTTCTTTGGAAAGTTTGTTTAATACCTCCTGTTGGATCACTCTTTTCAGTGGTCTTGCTCCGAAAGCAGGGTCATAACCTTTCTCCATCAGATAATCTACCGCATCCTGGGTGAAAGTCATAATGATGTTTCTTTTAGATAACATTTCATTGAATCCTCTCAACTGATACTGAACGATTTTTCCGATTTCCTTTTTTCTTAAAGGCTGGAACAGTACAATTTCATCAATTCTGTTCAGGAATTCCGGGCGCAGGGTTTGTTTTAAAAGATCAAAAACTTCATCTTTTGTTTTGTCCACAATTTCATCCTGATTTTCCTCCGTAAGATTTTCAAAATTTTCCTGAATAAGGTGTGAGCCTAAATTTGAGGTCATAATGATGATTGAATTTTTGAAATTTACCACACGACCTTTGTTATCAGTAAGACGTCCGTCGTCCAAAACCTGAAGTAAGGTGTTGAAAACATCCGGATGTGCTTTTTCAATCTCATCCAAAAGCACTACAGAATACGGTCTTCTTCTTACAGCTTCAGTCAATTGTCCGCCTTCATCATATCCTACATATCCCGGAGGAGCTCCTACCAACCTTGAAACACTGTGACGTTCCTGATATTCACTCATATCAATTCTCGTCATGTTGTTTTCATCATCGAATAAGAATTCTGCTAATGCCTTTGCAAGTTCGGTTTTACCAACTCCGGTTGTTCCCAGGAATAAGAAAGATCCGATAGGTTTTTTATCATCGCTCAATCCAGCTCTGTTTCTTCTGATAGCATCAGCAACTGCCTGAATCGCTTCATCCTGTCCAACCACCCTGTGGTGCAGTTCAGATTCCAGATTTAATAGCTTATCTCTTTCAGATTGTAATAATTTAGTTACAGGAATACCCGTCCATTTAGCAATTACTTCAGAGATGTTTTCTGCAGTAACTTCTTCTTTGATCAGCTCATTCTGATGGTTCTGCATTTCGAGTTCCATCTTTGTAAATTCTTCTTCTTTTTCACGAAGTTTTCCGTATTGGATCTCCGCTACTTTTGCATAATCTCCGGATCTGGAAGCTCTTTCTGCTTCATGTTTCAGAGATTCAATATCCTTTTTGATCTGGGTAAGATCTTCACTTTTCTGTTTTTCTTTCAGCCATTTGGCGTTGATCTCATTTCTCTGTTCGGAAATTTTAGCAATATCCTCTTTCAGATGATCAATTTTGGTCTGGTTGCCTTCCCTTGAAATAGCTGCCAATTCAATTTCCAGCTGCATCAATCTTCTGTCCAGAACATCCAGTTCTTCCGGCTTGGAATTGATTTCCATTCTAAGTTTGGCAGAAGCTTCATCAATAAGGTCGATTGCTTTATCTGGTAAGAAACGGTCTGAAATATATCTTTGAGACATTTCCACAGCAGCAATAATCGCTTCGTCTTTGATTCTTACTTTGTGGTGAGCCTCATATTTATCTTTAATACCACGAAGGATTGAAATAGCAGATTCTGTATCCGGTTCTTCCACCATTACTTTCTGGAAACGTCTTTCCAACGCTTTATCTTTTTCAAAATACTTTTGATACTCGTTTAAAGTTGTGGCTCCAATTGCTCTCAATTCACCTCTTGCTAAAGCAGGTTTTAAAATGTTGGCAGCATCCATCGCTCCTTCGCCGCCGCCGGCACCCACCAATGTGTGGATTTCGTCGATGAAAAGTATAATCTGCCCGTCAGATTTGATGACTTCATTCACAACGGATTTCAGACGCTCTTCAAATTCACCTTTGTATTTGGCTCCGGCGATCAAAGCTCCCATATCCAACGAGAATAACGTTTTGTCCATCAGGTTTTCAGGAACATCACCGTTGATAATTCTGTGGGCGATTCCTTCAGCAATGGCCGTTTTACCTACACCCGGCTCTCCAATAAGGATTGGGTTGTTTTTTGTTCTTCTGGAAAGGATCTGTAAAACCCTTCTGATTTCCTCATCACGCCCGATTACGGGATCCAGCTTTCCTTCTGCTGCTAACTCATTGAAGTTTTTAGCATATTTATTTAAGGACTGGTATGTTTCTTCTGAACTTGCAGAAGTTGCTTTACTTCCTTTTCTTAATTCTTTGATAGCACCTTCCAGCAGATTTTTGGTTACCCCCATATCTTTCAGCATTTTGGACACTTCAGAGCTGGTTTCCAAAAGAGATAGCCATAAATGTTCAATCGTTACATATTCGTCACCCATTTTCTTAGCGATATTGGGTGCATCCAGCAATACTTTATTGGCAGATTGTGAAAGATAAATGTTTCCTCCCTGTACTTTTGGAAGTTTTTCAAGATTTTCACGGTTGCGCTCTCTTACTAAATTGGCATCTGCTTCAGATTTCTTAAGTAGGAAAGGCGATATATTTTCATCCACCTGGAAGATTCCTTCAAGGAGATGTTGAGGTTCGATACTTTGGTTGCCCAATTCCATAGCAATCTGTTGTGCTGCCTGGATGGCTTCCTGTGATTTTACTGTATATTGGTTCAAGTTCATATTTTATATATTTTTGGTAATGATTTGTTCAAAGTTTAGTTTTTAAAAACATCAAGAAACCAAATTTTGAGGCTCAGTTTCTTAATGCATCAATTATTTAATCATTTAATCGATAGCTATATCGCAAAAAGCGTTCAATTATTAAATTTACAAAAAAATAGGACAAATTTTCCGGATATTGTATTTTTAACGGAAAATTAACTTGACAAAATTTCCGATTTCGTAATTATTTCTTTGAAATCCATGAACAAATAGTCATAATTAAGTAAAATAATCCAACGGAGACACAGAAGCTGAAGAGTCTTTTTGCTTTTTATGATCAAAAAAAGAGCAGTTTGAATCAGAATAATTACTTTTGCATTTTACCAGATGGAACTAAAAGAAAAACAGAGAAAAATATTAGACGTAGCAGTAGAGCTTTTCAAAGAGAAAGGGTATATGGGAAGCTCGGTAAGAGACCTGGCTACAAAACTCAATATCAAAGCAGCATCGCTGTATGCACATATCCGTTCAAAGGAAGAAATTTTGGAATGGATCTGTTTTGGCATTGCTCAGGAATTTTTCGATGAGCTTCAGGAAGTAAAGAATCAGGATATCACTCCAAGAGAAAAACTAAATCTGTTACTGGATAAGCACCTGTCTGTTGTTCTTAAAAACCGTGACGTCACTCATATTTATTCCAATGAATGGAGACATCTGGAAGAAAGGCTTCCCGAATTTGTAGAGCTTAGGAAAAATTATCAGCAGGAAGTTGAAAAACTGATTTCGGAGATCTACACTGCGGAAAACTGGGAGCTGAAATCACCATCATTTACAACAAGATTTATTCTTCATACGTTAAACAATTCTTATTTCTGGTTCAAAAGAAGCAGTGATTCTACTGATGAAATCACTGATGAAATCAGAGATAAAATTCTTTTCGGTTTATTGGGAAATCAAAGGTCATAGCTTTTGACAGAAAGGAATTGTCAGTATATTTTATCCAGTACTTTTTACAAAAATAGACAGCTCAGCTTGCGTTTTGTTATTTAGAATCATTCAAAATATGACAAAAGTCATAAAAATTTTGCCAGCTTATAAAATCTTTTTAAATTTACACCTAACAAATGTTAGTTAGTTTTATGGATTTTGCAGTTGAATATCTGGAGCTGGGTCAGTTGAGACAGCTTCAATCCGACCGGTTGATAAGTTTGATCAGCTATTTGGGAGAGAAATCGGAATTTTATAAAAAGAAATTTGATGAATTACAAATATCTCCACAGGATATAAGGTCGATTGAAGATATCAGGAAACTTCCTATTACTTACAAACAGGATTTAAGAGATAACTATCCATTTGGTTTATTTACCGTTCCTAAAAATGAGCTTCAGCGTATTCACTGCTCAAGCGGAACAACAGGAAAGCCAACGGTAGTAGGATATACCAAAGAAGATGTAGATCTTTTCAGTGAAGTGGTGGCCAGATCTTTACAGGCTGCAGGAGCGAAACCCGGAATGCAGCTGCACAATGCTTATGGTTATGGTATTTTCACGGGAGGATTAGGGCTTCATTACGGTGCAGAAAAACTGGGGATGAGTGTTCTTCCTATTTCGGGAGGAATGACAGCAAGACAGGTAGATCTGATTATAGATTTTAAGCCGGAAGTGATTTGCTGCTCTCCATCATATGCTTTGACTATTGCAGATGAATTTGCAAAAAGAGGGATTTCTGCAGAGGAGATCAGTCTCCAATATGCTGTGCTGGGTTCAGAACCATGGACGGAAATTATCAGAGGGCACATTGAAGAAAGATTAGGGGTTCATGCAACCAATATCTACGGGTTGAGCGAAATTATCGGTCCTGGTGTTTCAATGGAGGATTTTGAAGAAAAAGGAGGTTCTTATATCTGGGAAGATCATTTTTACCCTGAAATTTTAGATCCGGTTACCAAACAGCCGGTTCCTTTCGGAGAAGAAGGTGTACTGGTGATTACAACATTAACGAAAAAAGCAATGCCACTTCTTCGTTACTGGACTAATGATATTACAAGCCTTTACTATGATGAAAATGCCAAAAGAACGATGGTAAAAATGAAACCCATTGTAGGAAGAGCAGATGATATGCTGATCGTAAGAGGGGTAAATGTCTATCCAAGCCAGATTGAAGAAGCTTTCTCTTATGTAGAAGGAGTAGTACCTAATTATTATTTAACGCCTATCGAAAAGGAACATATGTGTATCGCTTTGGATATTGATGTTGAAATTGATGATGAGCTGGTAAAGACACAGAAAATAGAAGCAAATACCGATGATTATTTTAATTTTGTCGGGAACTTTGGAAAAAACATAGAAAACGAAATAAAAAAACGGGTAGGAATCACCACGAAAGTGAAAGTTCATGCCCAGGACAGCCTGCCGAAGTGCGAAGGTGGAAAAATTAATAGAATACTTAAAAAATAATGAATTCATTTTATAAACTTAAAACAGTTAAAGTTCAGAAAGACACTTCCGAAGCAGTCAGTGTAGCGGTGGAGATCCCTGAAGAACTGAAAGATAAGTTCAGGTTCAAACAAGGGCAGTATCTGAATTTCCGAATGATGATCAACGGAAATGAGGAAAGACGTTCTTACTCTATCTGTAATGCTCCGAGTGAAAAAAGCAATACACTGGAAGTATTGGTAAAATTGCTTGAAGGCGGAAAAGTATCAGGCTATTTCAATGAGCATCTTCACATGGATGAAATTCTGGAAGTAATGCCTCCGATGGGTGGTTTTAATACTTCTTATCATCCTACGAATGTAAAGACTTACGTTGGTTTGGCTGCAGGAAGCGGAATCACTCCTGTTTTATCCAATATTAAAGAAAGTCTTTATCAGGAGCCCAACAGTAATGCTTATCTGTTTTACAGCAACAGAAGTATGAATCATATTTTAAGAAAAGCTGAAATTGACAGACTGGTTGAACATTTCAATGGCAGACTGAAGGTAATTTACCTGGTAAGCCGTGAAAAACATGAAGATCCTGTTTTTGAAGGAAGAATTTCTTCTGAAAAATTAGAACAGTTATTTGAAAGATATACAGATATTGACATAAGGGAAGCTACTTATTTCATTTGCGGACCTGCTGAAATGATCAAAGGGATTGCAGACTATCTGAAGAAAGATAAAAAAGTACCTGCTATCCAGGTGTTATTTGAATATTTTACCGCTCCTGATGAGGAAAATACGGAGGAAATGAGCGATGAATTCAAGGCCATTGCCAATATTGAAAGTATGGTAACGGTAATTATCGATGATGATGAATATTCGTTCCACCTTAATTCTAAAAAAGAGAGTATCTTAGATAAAGCATTGAAAGACAATCTTCCTGTGCCTTTTGCATGTAAAGGAGGAGTGTGCTGTACGTGTAAAGCGGAAGTCCTGGAAGGAGAAGTTTTTATGGAGAAAAACTATGCGCTTACCGAAGAAGAAGTAGCCAGAGGCTTCGTTCTTACCTGTCAATGTCACCCGACAACGAATGTGGTGATGCTTAATTATGATGTTTAATTCAATTTGAAAATATGCTGATTTGGAAATTTGAAAATGGGTAATACTTATTCTCAGTTTCTCAAAATAATTTTCAAATTAACTAATTCTCAAATTCTCAAATTAAAAGATTATGGACTTAGAAAAATTTGTACAATACGTACATGACGAAAATAAAGTAGAACCAAAAGATGTAATGCCAGATGATTACAGAAAACTATTGGTTCGTCAGATTTCACAGCACGCCCATTCTGAAATTGTAGGAATGCTGCCGGAAGCCAACTGGATTTCAAGAGCACCTTCATTGAGAAGAAAAATGGCTCTTTTGGCTAAAGTTCAGGATGAAGCAGGCCATGGCTTATATCTTTATTCTGCAACAGAAACTTTAGGAGACGGAAGCATCAGAGCAGACAGAGACGCTACCTATGATGATATGCTGGAAGGGAAAGCAAAATATTCAAGTATTTTCAACTATCCTACTTTGAGCTGGGCAGATATAGGAGCTATCGGCTGGCTGGTAGATGGTGCAGCCATTATGAACCAGGTAATGCTGATGGGGAATTCTTATGGTCCTTATTCCAGAGCAATGGTGAAAATCTGTAAAGAAGAATCTTTCCACCAAAGACAGGGATATGAAATTCTAATGGCATTATGCCGTGGTACCAAACAACAGAAAGAAATGGCTCAGGCTTCATTGAATCGTTTCTGGTGGCCGGCTTTAATGATGTTCGGACCTAATGATGACAGCTCGCCAAACTCTAAAATCTCTATGAATTACAGAGTAAAAAGAGAAAGTAATGACAGCCTTCGTCAGAGGTTTATTGACGTTACCGTTTCTCAGGCTGAATTCTTAGGATTAACTGTTCCGGATAAAGACCTGAAATGGAATGAAGAAAGACAGCATTATGATTTCGGAGAACTTCCTTGGGATGAATTTATGGAAATCTTAAAAGGAAACGGACCTTGCAATAAAAAGCGTATTGAAACCAAGAGAAAAGCGCAAAGAGAAAACTCTTGGGTGAAAGAAGCGGCGATAGCTTTTGCAGAGAAACAACAAAAAGAAGTACTATAATATTTGATTTAAACCATTAAGATTTTGTTTAGGAATTAAGTTAATTAAGAAAATCATTTTTGATTTTAAATTAAAGCGAAGCTAAACTTATTATTCTTAATAACTTAATTGTCCTTAATGGTTCAAAAATTAAAATTTAAAATAATTCAAAATCTAAAATTTAGATAAAAATAAAATTTGACTATGGCAAATTTAGATATGTGGGAAGTGTTTATTCAGACTAAACCGGGATTGTCTCACAAACACGTTGGAATTGTACAGGCACCAACAGCAGAAATGGCTTTGCAGAATGCAAGAGACGTTTATACAAGAAGAAAAGAAGGAACTTCTGTTTGGGTAGTTCCAAGTAAATATATTGTGACTTCAGAAGGGGTAGATAAAGAAGCTTTCTTTGATCCGGCTGATGACAAACTATACCGTCACCCAACGTTTTACGATATTCCAAACGATGTAAAAAATATGTAATAAGACTTTCGGGATATAGACAGATAGATAAAAGACCTTAAGGTTTACCCGTCTATCCATCTATCATCTATCCATCTTTAAATTGATTAAACAATGAACCCATTATATAATTATTTATTAAAACTCGCAGACGACAGTTTCATTATGGGGCAGCGTTTGTCTGCATGGTGCGGTGAAGGTCCTTATCTGGAGGAAGATATTGCATTGACAAACATTGCGTTGGATGAGCTGGGGCAGGCTAATAACTTTTATGTTTACGCTTCAAGAGTAATAGACAACGGAAAAAGTGAAGACGATATCGCATTTTTAAGATACGAACACGAATATGTAAACGCACACTGGACAGAACTTCCAAACGAAGATTATGCTCAGACCATTCTGAAAGTGTACGTTTTTGCAGTGTATCAGAAACTGATGTATGAGGCATTGTCCAGCTCTGCAGATGAAGAACTTTCAGCTATTGCTCAGAAATCATTAAAAGAAGTAAGATATCATTATACTCATGCTGCATCATGGATGAAAATTTTCGCCCAAGGGACAGAAGAAAGTAAATTCCGTGTGGTAAAAGCCATTGAAGATATCTGGGAATATACAAAAGGACTTTTTGCTAAAACAGAAGGTGAAGATGATCTTATTGCTTTGAATATCGTTCCGAATGCAGATGAATTATACAAAGAATTCGTTGCTATTACGGAAAAAGATTTCCAGGACTTTGGATTGGAATATCCTGTAAATCCTTTTATGCAGCCAAAATCAAGAACAGGATACCATACAGAATATTTCGGATTTATCCTTTGTGAGCTTCAGTATATGCAGAGAGCATATCCTGGGTGTACGTGGTAATGAAAAACCTATGAAGAGGTTCGTTATTTTTTTATTATTTAGTTTAATGGTCACATCTTGTTCAAAGGAACAGGGAAAAACGAAAGTAATTAAAAATATCTCAGATTTAAATGAACTGTTTCATTTAAAAAACTATAAGACTCAGGTGAGAATGAAAGTTAATGATTCTATAGATCATATAACGGCTCAATGGCATAATTTCACTTTAGCAGGCGATTTTGATACTAAAATGAATAATAGAACAGGAATCTGGACTTTGAAAAATAAATTGGATTCTAAGGAGGTTCTGATTGATTATATTATTTTTAGTAAGGGTGATGCCTTTAAAAATCAAATTATTTTTAAAGAACACAATAAAATTGATTCTTCTAAAAGTAAATTTTATATAGCAAAAGAAAAATCCTTTAAACATATACTACTAAAATTTTTTTCACCTAAAATAGAGGAGGAAGTTTCAAAAGAAGCAAAAATTGGATATAGAATATTAAGGGGTTCAAAAGTTCTAAAAGATGATTCTTTAACTTACAAAAACAAAAAGGATGGAATTTATCTTACTAATATAAAATTTGACTTTCAAAAGGGAGATAAGCTTGCAGGTGCTTTTAGTGAATTTGTAATGGCAAAAAATCCTAAAAGTAAGGATAGTCTTATAATGGGAAATAATTCAATATATTTTATAGAAAGATTTTGAAAAACCTTTTAGATTTATTAAAAACAATTCCCGATCCGGAAATTCCGGTTATTGATATTGTGGAATTAGGAATTGTAAGAGATGCACAGATCACAGGTGAAAATACATGTGAAGTCATCATTACGCCTACTTATTCTGCCTGTCCTGCTATGTTTACCATTGAAGAGGATATTATCAAAATGATGAAAGAAAACGGCTGGGATGCAAAAGTAGTGACCAAGATGTTTCCGATCTGGACCACAGACTGGTTAACGGATGAAGCGAGAGAAAAACTCCGTGTCTACGGAATCACACCTCCCGAAAAAGGAGCAGACGAACATCACATCGGAAAACCGAAAAAATGTCCGCGCTGTGGTTCTGAGCACACTAAACAGATCAGCAGATTTGGGTCTACCTTATGTAAGGCATCTTATCAATGTTTAGACTGTCTGGAGCCATTTGATTATTTTAAATGTCATTAAGTGTAACAATAGATTGATGTGCCCAATTTATCAATAGAATTGACGGATATGCAGAGCATAACGATGCTATTGTTAGATTGTTAAAATCTTAGGTTGTTACATGAATTTATATTGTTAAATTAGTGCATTGTTAAATAATAAATTAATAAAAACTATGTATACACAACTTGATATTGAAACGCATTTTGACGGGAAGCTTAAAATTGCATATCTAAATCAACCGGAAACAATGAATGCTCTTACAAAGCCTTCATTATCAGATCTTAAAGATTTTGTTAAAGAATGCAATGAAGACGAAACTGTAAGATGTGTTGCCATTTCCGGAAGAGGAAGAGCGTTTTGCTCAGGTCAGAATCTGGATGAAGCATTTGTGGTAGGTACAGAACACCACGATCATGACATCATCAGAAAAATTGTGGTAGACTATTATAACCCTTTAGTGTTAGAAGTTACCCGTTGCAAAAAACCGGTTATTGCTTTAGTAAACGGTCCTGCAGTAGGAGCTGGAGCGATGTTGGCTTTAATCTCTGACTTCGTTTTAGCGAATGAAAAAGCATATTTTGCTCAGGCATTTTCAAATATCGGTTTAATTCCTGATACAGGAGGAACGTACTTCTTACCGAAGCTTCTAGGGAGACAATTGGCCAATTATTTAGCATTTACAGGTAAAAAATTATCTGCAGAAGAATCTAAAGCTCATGGTCTTGTCGCTGAAGTTTTCACTGAAGAAGAATTCGTTCCAAAATCTATGGAAATTCTTGAAAGAATGGCGAATATGCCTACAGCTGCTCTTAAGCTTACAAAAAAAGCTTTTGCCAATTCTTATACCAACACTTTGAAAGAACAGCTTGAGCTGGAAGGAGATCTTCAGCAGGAAGCTGCAGGCACAGAAGACTTCATTGAAGGAGTCAATGCCTTTTTACAGAAAAGAAAACCTAATTATAAAGGAAAATAAATAATAGAAATTAGATTTTAGAAGTTAGATGTTAGTCAATAATCTAACTTCTAATTTCTAGCTTCTAACATCTAAAAAAATGAAAAATATTGGAATTATCGGTGCCGGAACGATGGGAATCGGCATTGCACAAGTAGCCGCAACGAACGGATGCAAAGTTTGGGTGTATGACGCCAACGCAAAACAAGTAGAAACGGCAACTGTAGGTCTGGAAAAAACGTTAACCAAATTGGTTGATAAACAAAAAATTTCGGCAGAGAAAATGACTGAAATTTTAGCAAATATTTCCATTGCTACAGAATTGAAGGATTTCAAAGATTGTGAACTCATCATTGAAGCCATCATAGAAAACAAAGATATCAAAACCAAAGTGTTTACAGAACTTGAAAACTATGTTTCAGAAAGCTGTATACTGAGTTCCAATACCTCATCAATTTCTATCACCTCTCTTGGTGCAGAACTAAAGAAACCGGAGCGTTTCATCGGAATTCACTTTTTCAATCCGGCTCCGTTGATGCCTTTAGTGGAAGTTATTCCATCCTTATTAACAGAAAAAACTTTAGCAGAAAAAATATACAACCTCATAAAAGAATGGGGGAAGACTCCTGTTATTGCGAAAGATATTCCAGGGTTCATAGTCAACAGAATTGCCAGACCTTACTATGGGGAAGGGCTGAGAATTGTTGAAGAAAATATCGCTACACCGGAACAGGTGGATGACGCAATGAAAACGCTGGGGAACTTCAAAATGGGACCTTTTGAATTAATGGATCTTATCGGAGTTGATGTAAACTTCGCTGTAACAACAACTGTTTATAAAGACTACTTCTACGATCCGAAATATAAGCCATCTCTATTGCAGCAAAGAATGTCTGAAGCAAAACTTCACGGCAGAAAAACAGGAAAAGGTTTCTACGATTATAACGAAGGAGCAGAAAATCCTGTTGCCCAGAAAGATGATGCTTTATATCAGCAGATTTTTTTAAGAATCATTTCCATGCTGATCAACGAAGCGGTTGAAGCCAAAAGATTAGGCGTTGCCAATGACGAAGATATTGAACTGGCAATGCAGAAAGGTGTCAATTATCCAAAAGGATTATTAGGCTGGGGCAAAGAAATCGGATATGCAAAAATCTCTGAAACCCTTCAGAGTCTTTATGAAGAATATCAGGAAGAAAGATACAGGCAGAGTCCTTTGCTGAAGAAAATGTAATATGAAATATTTTCCTGAAAGATATGATGAAATAAAATCTTTAAACTCTGTTGAAAAGATTTTATCAAATATAAATAGCAATAGTGAGAAAAGTTACTCTCTCACAATGAAACGCTCTAATAAATTTTTAAGAGGATATACAGAAAAAAAATTTTTTAAAGTAATAAGTGCTGAAGTACCATTAGGAGTTTTGTGTGTTTTTGAAGGTCAATTATTTCAAAAGGAACATGAGACAATAATAAAGTTGAATTCAAAATTTCATAGAACTTTTAGAATATTATTATATGTGTGGGGTATTCTTCCAGTTTTTGCGATAATTATTAATTGTTTTCAAATTGGGGCAATAGCATTAGCATTATTATTGCCAATTGCTATGTTTTATACAATAATCTATTTTATAATTAAATTTTATTTCAAGAAATCTTATAAAAATGGAATTAAAGATTTGAAAATGGTTATTAATGAATGAAGTTAAGATAATATAATGAATATAGATGAATTCAGAGCTGAGCTGGAAACCAGACTTTTAATTGAGAAACAGTATTTAACTCAGGAAGCTTCTTCTGTAAATGCTGAGGAAAGGCTTGAGCTGTTAGGAAAGTTTAATGAAAAATATAAGGAGTTGATCAAAAGATTAGCTATTGAAAATGGAATTGATTTAAATGAATCATATCCCTCTGAAAATACATCAGACTCAGAAAATCTTACATATGAGCAAATCATTCTGGGTAAAACGATGAGTGTTTATGACAGATTATCCGATGAGCTGTATGAAGAAATAACAAACATATAATTAACAGAAATGAATCCAAGACAAGTAGCAGATTATATGTTCAATCAGGATTATTTTTCCCAATGGATGAATATCAAGATGATTGAAGTAAAAGAAAATTACTGTTTAATAGAAATGCCCATCAAAAAAGACATGATTAACGGGCTTAAAACTGTTCATGGCGGCGTTACCTTTGCTTTTGCAGACTCAGCGCTTGCATTTTCTTCCAACAATACCGGAGATGCAGCTGTAGCACTGAATTGTATCATCAATTTTACCAAAGCGGGAAAAGAAGGTGATGTTTTCAGAGCAGAAAGTGTGTTGGTGAATGACACGAGAAAAACAGCCGTGTATGACATTCAGATTACCAATCAAAACCAGGAGCTGATTGCAAAATTTGTAGGAACAGTCTACAAAATCGGAAAGAAAGTAACCGACTTATAAAAAACTAAAACCAGACACCAGATTAAACAAAATGAGAAAGATAATTGCATTGCTTTTCGGGATTTCAACCCTTCTGATGAATGCACAGCAGAAAGTGAACGAAACTCTGAAAAAAGAACTTGATGACATCATGAAGGTGGATCAGGGATATAGAATGCTTTTTGACTCTGAAATAACTCCAGAGAAAAAGAAGCAAATATTGAAGGATCTGAATATTGACAGTGAAGAGTTTGAAAAGAAAAGATGGGAGTTGGTCGCTGAGCATGATACTCTGAATATAAAGAGAATAGAACGTATTATTTCTCAATACGGTTATCCGGGAAAAACACTGGTGGGTGAGCCTGCCAATCATGCTGCCTGGTATGTGATTCAGCATTCAACCAAAATTGCAAAATATTTTCCACTCATCAAAGAAGCCGGGGAAAAGAAGGAAATTCCTTTTACGTGGGTTGCCATGATGGAAGACCGATACCTGATGAATGAAAACAGAGAGCAGATCTATGGAACACAGGGAAAAGGCGAATTGACAAAAGATACAGACGGAACACCAGTCTTCGTGAATTTTGTATGGCCAGTCAAAGATCTTAAGAACGTTAATAAAAGAAGAAAAAAAGCAGGGTTTGATACCTCCTTTGAAGAAAACGTCAAAAGAATGTTCGGACCGGATTTCAAATATGAACCCTATACTTTAGAAAAGGTTTTAGAACTAAGAAATAAAAACAAATACAAATAAATAAAAAAGCTAGTGTGTAACTGTAAAAGTTACCCATTATCCTATTTTCAAAATAAAATTATGAACAACGTATACATCATAGACTATGTCAGAACTCCCATTTCAAAATTACAGGGAGGATTATCAGAAGTAAGAGCTGATGATTTAGCTGCAATTGTGATCAAAGAAGTGGTTGCAAGAAACCCTCAGGTTCCTGTGGAGGAAATTGAAGATGTTATTTTTGGATGTGCCAATCAGGCGGGAGAAGATAACAGAAACGTTGCAAGAATGGGACTTTTACTGGCAGGTCTTCCTTACAAAATCGGTGGAGAAACTGTCAACAGACTGTGTGCTTCAGGAATGTCTGCTGTAGCAAATGCATTCCGCTCCATTGCTGCAGGAGAAGGAGAAATTTATATTGCAGGAGGAGTAGAACATATGACGCGCTCTCCTTATGTGATGTCAAAACCAAGTGCTGCTTTCGGAAGAGACAGCCAGATGTTTGATACCACTTTCGGATGGCGTTTCATCAACCCTAAAATGAAAGAATTATACGGGGTTGACGGAATGGGGGAAACCGCAGAAAACTTAGCAGATATCCATCAGATCAGCAGAGAAGATCAGGATAAATTTGCTCTTTGGTCTCAGCAGAAAGCGACAAAAGCACAGGAAAGCGGCAGACTGGCAGAAGAAATTGTAAAAGTTGAAATTCCACAGAGAAAAGGGGATCCTGTTGTTTTCGAAAAAGATGAATTCATTAAGCCTGCTTCATCTATGGAAGGCTTGGCAAAACTTCGTCCGGCTTTCAGAAAAGAAGGAACAGTAACTGCTGGTAATGCTTCAGGAATGAATGATGGTGCAGCAGCTTTAATTTTAGCAAGCGAAGAAGCCGTAAAAAAATATGGTTTAAAACCAAAAGCAAAAATTCTGGGATCATCTGTAGCAGGTGTTGAACCAAGAATCATGGGAATTGGTCCTGTAGAAGCTGCTCAAAAAGTATTGAAAAGATTAAATCTTTCTCTTGAAGATATGGATATCATCGAACTCAACGAAGCATTCGCGGCACAGGCTCTTGCTGTAACGAGAAGCTTAGGTTTAAAAGATGATGATTCAAGAATAAACCCGAACGGAGGCGCTATTGCGATTGGTCATCCACTGGGAGTTTCCGGAGCCAGAATTGTAGGTTCTGCTGCAATAGAACTTCAGAAACAGGATAAAAAATATGCATTGTGTACCCTTTGTATCGGTGTCGGACAGGGATATGCAATGGTTATTGAAAAAGTATAATTAATTTGAAAGTGAGTTAATTTGAGAATTTGAAAATGTTTAAAGACATTATTAATTTTCAAATTATCCCATTCTCAGATTTTCAAATTAAAAATATGAACATCTACTCATACCACGGGATTCGTCCCATTATAAAACCCTCTGCTTATATTCATCCGCAGGCAGTCATTATTGGGAATGTAGAAATAGGAGAAGAGGTATATATCGGTCCCAATGCGGTAATCCGTGGTGACTGGGGGAAAATTATCATTAAAGATGGAGCCAACGTACAGGAAAATTGTACCCTTCATGTTTTCCCGAATATAGAAACCATTTTAGAAGAGTCCGCACATATCGGACATGGAGCAATCATTCATTCAGGTCACATTGGAAAAAACTGTCTGATTGGAATGAACTCTGTTGTGATGGACAAAGCCTATATCGGTGATGAAAGTATTGTCGGAGCATTAGCTTTTGTACCGGCTAATTTCAGATGTGAACCAAGGAAACTGATCGTTGGAAGCCCTGCAAAAATTATCCGTGATGTTTCCGACGAAATGATTCATTGGAAAACAGAAGGAACAAAACTGTATCAGGAGCTGGCAAGAGAAGGAAAAGAAGCTATTCTGCCTTGTGAGCCTTTTACAGAATATGTTCAGCAGATTCCAACGAAAATTGTTGATTACAGTATTTGGGATGACATAAAATAGTTGTCTAAACCTTATAGGTTTTTAAAACCTATAAGGTTTGAACTCACTAAAATAAACACAAAAATGGAGCATAAATGGTTAGTAATACAGAAAGTTTTGAGTGTGGATATGTCTATCACATATATTCGCACGCTAATGGAAAAGATTTGATTTTCCGCGAAGATGAAAATTATCAGTATTTTTTGAATAAACTATTGAAGTATATCATTCCTGTTGCGGATATTTATGCTTACTGCTTATTACCTAATCATTTCCATTTACTGTTGAGATTTAAAGAAGTGAATGAGAATGAACATAAGTATCTTATGAAGCCTTTTAGTAATTTATTGAATGCTTATGCTAAAGCTTATAATAAAAGATACAAAAGGAAAGGTGCTCTTTTTCTTGATTTTTTGAAACGTAAAAAAGTTAATCATGAAAAGTATCTTGCCAAGCTGGTTCATTATATTCATAATAATCCGGTAAATCATGGCTTTGTAAATGATATTAGCCAATGGAAATATACATCATATAATTCCTATACCAATTTATCTAAACCTAGTCAGTTGGAGAGGATGCAGTTGATGGAATATTTTGATACAACGGAAAATTTTATAAAATATCATATTTCTAATGTAGAATATGATTTTATAGATTTAGAATAAGAGGTTGTAATAGCTCAATTATAAGATAAAATTAAATATGATTAAAAAAATTGCACTTGTATGCAGCATGATGTTGGCGATGAATGGTGTGGTATCAGCACAGACAGTTACCACAAAACCGCTTACAATTGGAGAAGTGAGGACGATCAAGTCCAAAACGTTAAATGAAGACAGAACGTTGAATATTTATCTTCCACAAGGTTATGATAAAACAAAATCATACCCTGTGATCTATCTGTTGGATGGAAGTATAAATGAAGATTTTATTCACGTGACAGGATTAGTACAATTCTTTAATCAGATGTATTCCATGCCGGAAACCATCGTGGTAGGAGTTGCTAATGTAGACAGAAAAAGGGATTTTACTTTTCATACGGATTTAAAAGACTTGCAGAAAGACTATCCTACAACAGGACATTCTGATAAGTTTATTGCTTTCCTGGAAAAAGAATTAAAACCTTATGTAGAAAGTCAGTTCAAAACAACAGACAAGTATCTTTTTGGTCAATCTTTAGGAGGACTTTTGGCAACAGAAATCCTTTTGAAAAAACCGGAAATGTTCAATAATTACTTTATCATCAGTCCAAGTCTGTGGTGGGATGACGAAAGTCTTCTGAAGCAGGCGGGAACATTACTTTCAAAATCTCCGGATACTAAAAAGTTTGTGTATGTGTCTGTAGGAAAAGGAGAGCATCCGGTGATGATAAAAGATGCTGAAGCTTTCTACGATGTTTTGAAAAAAGCAGGAAAGAAAAACTGGACATTAGAATATAAAATGATGGAAACAGACAATCATGCAACCATTCTTCACAGAAGTTTATATGAAGGATTGGTGAAAATGTTTCCTTATCAGGAACCGAAATAAATAAGTTCTCATTGATAAACATTCTGAAGAAATATTGGGTCAATATTGATTTTTATAATCATTATGAATGCTCTAGGGCTTTATCTTGCAAAAGAGTCAATTGGTATTTCAGATGCTTTGGAACATGTTGAATCAGATGAGGTAATTGCCAAATTAAAACAGAAAGATAATTTCTATACGTTTTTTGTTGAAATTGTCATCATTTTAGACTGCTGGCTGGTACTTTTTATCCCTTATCTGATTATTAGCAATTTTATTAAAAAGAATAATTTAAGTAAAAAGTAAAAAACTATATGGAAAAGTTAAAAAACTATATCTACGGAGAATGGGTAGAAGGTACCGGAAACGGAGTTCCTTTGTACAATGCCGTTACAGGAGAGCAGGTAGCTGTTTCTGATACAGAAGGGCTTAATTTTGAGCAGGCTCTTGACTATGGAAGAACAGTAGGATATAAAAACCTTTCTTCAATGACCTTCTACGACCGTGGAGAAATGTTGAAAAAAGTAGCACTTTACCTGCTGGAAAGAAAGAAAAAATATTACGACTTATCATATAAAACAGGAGCTACACATGTGGATTCATGGGTGGATATTGAAGGTGGTTTCGGAACTTTCTTTACCTACTCCGGATTGGCAAAAAGAATGTTACCCAATACTTCATTTTGGGTAGATGGAGATACTCAGAAAATTTCAGCTAACGGAACTTTCTTGGGAACTCATATTTTAACGCCTAGCGAAGGTGTTTCTGTACAGATCAATGCCTATAACTTTCCAGTGTGGGGGATGTTGGAAAAACTATCTACTTCCTTATTGGCAGGTGTTCCTTCTATCGTGAAACCATCTCCTTTCGGATCTTATCTCACCAATGCGGTATTTCAGGATATGATTGAAAGTGGAGTATTGCCTGAAGGTGCCGTGCAATTAGTCTGTGGAGAACCAGGGAATATTCTGGATTATGTACAGGATGGAGACTCTGTATTATTCACAGGTTCAGCCCACACGGGTAGAAAATTGAAATCAATGCCTTCTATCGCTGGTAATGCTGTTCGTTTCAACATGGAAGCAGATTCCCTGAACTGTTCTATCCTTGGACTGGAAGCAAAACCGGGAACTCCTGAATTCGATTTATTCATCAAAGAAGTTCGTAACGAAATGACTACGAAAGCAGGACAGAAATGTACCGCGATCAGAAGAATTATCGTTCCGGAACATTTAATCGGTGACGTTCAGAATGCTTTATCGAAAGCTTTGGATCAAACTAAAATCGGAAACCCATTAAGCAGAGAAACCAAAATGGGATCTTTGGTGGGAAGACAGCAGTACGAAGAAGTTTTAAGAAAAGTAAATATTTTAAAATCAGAAACAGAACTTGTCTATGACGGAAAGCACGAGCTGGTAGATGCCGATTATGAAAATGGTGCATTTATGAGCCCGAAACTATTCCTGAATGACAAGCCTTTTGAAAAAAATATCTCTCACGATGTAGAAGCTTTCGGGCCGGTATCTACATTGATGCCATATAAAGATGCTGAAGAAGCAGCTGCACTGGCAAAAAGAGGAAAAGGAAGTTTGGTAGGTTCAATCATTTCTCATGACGAGAATTTTATCGCAGAAACTTCATGGAAAATGGCTTCCCAACACGGAAGAATCTTTGTACTGAACAGAGATAACGCCAAAGAAAGTACAGGCCACGGTTCTCCGCTTCCTACATTAATGCACGGAGGTCCTGGTAGAGCAGGAGGTGGTGAAGAAATGGGTGGACTAAGCGGTCTTCATTTCTTCTTACAGAAAACAGCCATTCAGGGATCACCGGATGTACTGAAAGCAATTACCAAGATCTACCAGCAGGGCGCAGAGAAAAAATTCTCAGACAAACATCCTTTCCAAAAGTATTTTGAGGAAGTTGAAGTAGGAGACTCTTTGGAAACCGCAGGAAGAACAGTTACCGATGCAGATATCGTTAACTTCTCCAATGTTTCATGGGATCATTTCTATGCACATACTGATGCAACAAGTTTATCAGGAACCATCTTCGATAAGACGGTAGCTCACGGATATTTCATCCTTTCAGCAGCGGCAGGATTATTCGTTTCCGGGAAAAAAGGACCTGTTATTGCCAATTACGGATTGGAAGACTGTAGTTTCTTCAAGCCTGTATATGCCGGAGATACCATTACTGTTTATTTAACAGCAAAAGAGAAAATCAACAGAGGCGTAAAAGGCAGAAACATCCCTTCCGGTGTCGTAAAATGGCTGGTTGAAGTGGTAAACCAAAGAGATGAGGTAGTTTGCGTAGCAACGATCTTAACATTGGTTGCAAAACAATCTCCTTTCATCGATCTGAATGTGAAAAATGTTCAGAAAATGTTGAATGGATTAACGGAAAGTACTCCTGCGCTTTGGGGGAAAATGTCTCCACAGCAGATGATAGAACATCTTGAGCAGGCTCTTCTGGTAAGTTTTGGTGAACCTGAAGCAGAGAAGTGTTTTACTCCTGAAGAACATCTTGAAAAATGGCAGGATTCCCTTTACAATCATAGGGCAATGCCAAAAGAATTTACAGCGCCGTTCCTTCCGCAGGATGGCTCACTTCCGGAACTAACACACAAAAATATGGAGGCAGCAAAACTCTCATTCATGGATAATCTGAAGAAATTTGTGATCTATTACAAAGAAAATCCACAGGCAGAACACATGAATTATGTATTCGGAAAACTGAATAAAGAAATGTGGGAACTGATGCACAAAAAGCATTTTACTCATCACTTCCAACAGTTTGGATTGATTTAATTCAAAATAAAATATAAATTTATAGTCCCTTCCAGTGTAAACTAAAAGGGACTTTTTAATACTTCATGTCAAGGTTTTAAACCTTAACATGGTAAGAGAATCAGGAATATTTTTAATCATGAAATCTTTAAAAATCTCTTTAAGCATTGCTTTTTGGACTTTCTCAATTTTATTTCTCTTTTCCTGTTCGGGAAATCATAAACCAGATAAAGATGGCTATTATTCTGAAGAAAAATTTGTTGATAGCCTCAATGTGGGAAGAAAAGGTAAAACTAAAGTTGAGTTTGAAAAATTTAGGCATGGTAAGAATGGTGATGTATTTGTAACCTTGAATGTTTACGATCTAAAAGAGATTTGGGTGGAAACTAAAGGTTCAATGTTTCATACCTGGGAATTAAAGAATAGTTTTAGATTTATCAAAGATGGAATAACCGGTTTAGATGTTCAGATAAGTGACTTTAATAATGATGGCTTCAATGATATGACTTATCAAAGTGGAATAGCCGGAAGAGGAGGAAATGTTATTATGACCTTATTTTTATATAAACCGGAAAATAAAGATTTTATCCACATCAGAAATTCAGAGAATTATCCGAATCTGAGTTTTAATTCAAAACTAAATTGTATCAATTCTGTAATTTTAACAGGTTCTACCACAACCGCATTTCTAAAAATTAAAAAAGATTCTCTGGATGAATTTGCACGAGTAGATGTTTCTGATAAAATAGTGGTGGAAGAAAAAGATTCTACAGGCAAATTTAAAATTATTGAAGAAAAACTATTCAAAGGAAATGATGATGATTTTTATAAAATTTTTAGAAACTACAAGCCTTTAGAATATTGACAGGCTTATTTTCTATAGAGAAGGATGTTCATTATTTCAGTTAGTTATATATTTTTTTTGCTTAAAAATACCTAACTTTAATAGGCGAAATCCGAAAAGCATATAGAGTAGGAGATAACATCAAAACTGACCACTATGAAAAACTTAAAAAAACTTTCAAGACATGAGTTGAGATCTCTTAAAGGATCCGGGCCAAACTGGTCTTGTGTCCTTAACCCTTGTCCTCCCGGAAGCTGTTGCCTTCCTGGAAGATGGCCTGATATTGCCAGAGCATGTTATATATGTGCCGATTCTTAGATTTTTTTAAACTTAAAACAATACATAAAGCTGCATTTCCCTGTGATTTGTAGCTTTGTTTTTATAATGTCTTTTTAAGCTTAAAATATCTATACATTAAAAGAGGCAAAGCAAATATCTGAAACAAAAAAACAAGCAGTGAGGGAATTCCTTCTAAATGGCTTTCATTAGCTTTCATGAAGAGCTGTTTGCCTAGTGGCCCGTTCGAGAATATAACAATATTACACAAATTCCAGCCAAGATGGAGGCCTATAGGAAGGTACAGAGATTTTGTCTTAGCAAAAGATATTGCCAGCATCCAACCAAAGATGGCGGTCATTACAAAAATAATTCCCATCTGAAAAGGATTTCCGAATGCATTATAAGAAAACCAGTGATAGATGCCAAAACAGATCGAGGAAAAGATACAGGCTTTTGTGTTTCCCCATTTTTCAATAGCAAGATACAGTAATGCACCTCTGAAAAGTAATTCTTCAAACAATACAGATTTTACAACCCACCATAAGCTCATTAACGCTGCAGAAAATGTGAAGTGCTTATTCAGAATCCAGACATTATTGATAAATGCTGTTGTCATAATGTGGTAAAGACTGCAAATAGCCGCAGCAAAAAGAAAACCAATACTCCAATGAATCAATCTAGTTGGATTAGGCTTAACTCCTAAAACAGAAAGATCCTTTTTTGCTATAAACTTCAGAAAAAGCCAGGAAATGATAAGCTCAATGATAATTCCAATCATGGGTTAAAAGTTTTAGTTGGATGAAATTGTTATTTCATTGAAAACGAATATAATAAAAAAATAAATATGAATTAAAACTTAAGAATGGGATTATAAATTAGGATGATTCAATTTCTTTTTGATCAATAATTTATCGAAGTGAATGATTAATTTTTAATAGATTCATAGTGTTAACTTCTTCTTTCTCTTATAAAAAGTACTAATTTTAAAATTCAATCATAAAATCAAGAGCAATGAATGAAAACTGGATGCAAAAATGGGAAGAAGTGAAAAATATGCTGGTTTGTCCTACAGATCTGGAAGCGTATTTTACTTCTGATGAAATTCTGGGAAAGAAATTAGAGACGATGGAAATCGGAAATGTTTCTCTTCCTTCCGGAAAAGTGGTGGTAAGAGATCCATTGGTTTCTTTAAATGCAAATCAGTCACCTTATTTTATTCAGACTCCCAAGGGGAATTTCCCTGTGACTATTGCTGTGGTAAAATCTGAAGATTGGGGTGACAGGTATGCTGTTGTAAAAGTTGAATTTACCAAAAAAAAGCCTGTTGTTTACAGAGAAGCATTAGTAGGGATCGAAGAATTGGAAGGGGTAACCGAAGATGATTTTTTTGGTTTCGAGGTGGATGCTGGTTTAGGGTGTATTACTGATAAGGAAGTACTTCCTTTTGTAGATAAATTTGTGGATGGAATAGCTGCCGACAATGTTTATGATGATTATTTCGCTGAGCTTTTCTCACAAAGCTATAAAGATCATCCCAATAATCAGAGGGAAGCAGGTGACTGGATCAATTGGACGGTTCCGGGTACCAGTTATCAGATTCCGATGTTTGCAAGTGGTTTTGGCGACGGTAGCTATCCTGTTTACTTTGCTTATGACGACAATGAAGAAATATGTGGTTTATACATTCAGTTTATTGATATTGAATTGGCTTTAAGTGATGAGGATGAGGATGAGGATGAGGATGAGGATGAGGATGAACCTGACAATTTTATTTTTCTTAAAAACTAAATATGCACAAAACTTTTGCAGACCACGTCATTGAATTCAATAAAAACCTTAGTTATAAAGGAAGCCTTCCTGAAGGTTTTGAAATCTTGAATCCCTATCTGGATAATCCTGAAACATTAACGGTGATGCAAAAGTTTTATCACAAATATTATAATGATTACGCCCGGAGAAAATTCATCATTGGAATCAATCCCAGCCGTCACGGTGCTGGAGTAACGGGAGTTCCGTTTACCGATACCAAAAGGCTTGAAAGCATTTGTGGAATAAAAATGGAATCTGCCCATACGCATGAAGTTTCTTCTGTTTTCATGTATGATATGATTGAAGACTATGGCGGAGCAAATGTTTTTTACGAAGAAATGTATATTAATTCTCCATTTCCGCTGGCTATTGTAAGAAAAACAAAAAGCGGATGGCTTAATGCCAATTACTATGATGATAAAAAATTGTTTGAAGCTGTAAAAGACTTTATGATTGAATCTTTGAAGAAACATATCAGTCTTAATCTTGATACATCGGAGGTATTTGTTCTGGGTAAAAAAAATGCTGACTTTATTTCAAAGCTAAACAAAGAAGCTAAACTGTTTGATACTATGACTGTTCTGGAACATCCCAGATATATCCAGCAGTACAAATTAAAAGAAAAACAGCTGTATATAGACAAGTATATTCTGGCATTGAAAAAACAAAACCCTTAATAAAAACATAAGGGTTTTGTCATTCATGAATTAGAATCTTTGTGGGATATAGAACTTGTGAACTTTCTTACTATTTAGTTTTTAATAACTTTGGTTGATTCTGTTGCTGTTTTGATGATATAAACTCCTTTTGGAAGCTCTGAAATATTGATTTCATTATTTCCCTTCTGAGTTTGTACTGTTTTCAGCGTTTTACCATCCAGACTGTAGATTTTAGCTTCACTGGCTTTTTCTGTTGTGATAGAAAGAGGTCCGTTGGTTGGGTTAGGATAAACAGTCAAGTCTTTTTTAATGCTTTTAGCTTCTGAAGTACCCAATACCAGATTGCTGTCTTTTACCCAGGTGAAAGCATCCAAACCTACATATCTGAAGGCTCCGTTCGCAGTGATCTGCAGTTCGTCAATCACAATGTTTGAGTAATTCTGACCGTTTAAGTTCGTAAGATCAATCAGGGTATATCCGTTTGTTGTCCCTAAGCTTGTAGCAAATCCGGTAGTCTTTGTTTGGGTAAATTTTGTTACTCCGCTTAATTTTCCGGTTATAGTCAGATTTCCTGATACATTGAGGTCCAGATTTAATGCAGAAAGATACATCCAGAACCGGTTTACTTTAAACAGATTAGAAGTCGTTTTAATACTGAAAGAGGGAGGAGACTGGGTGTCATTGGAATTATCAATGTATCTATTGTCATTAGCTGTTCCACTCCATCCTGTTCCCGGGTAATTTCCCTGAACGTCAAAAACACTTACATGTGAAATGATATTGAAAATGACTCCATTGTCGGTGAAGCTTGTACTTCCGTGCGATTCCGTTTCAAATTGTTCTGTACTGGTCTGCCCGAATGAGATAATTGAAATGAGCAGACTACAAATTGTTAAAAAAGTAGTGCTTTTCATGATTTTTTATTTTAAATATTAGGTTATTGTGGATATTAATCTCTTGGAGGGTAAATACCTTCAACGCAGATGATATAATTTAAACCCAGATAGGGAGGCATATTATTCACTGGTAAATTTTGTCCTATAAAGGCAATGCTTTGTCCGTTAATCACGGTGTCGGGATTAGAATCATTTACATAGCTGGGTACCACGTTGAAATCTCTTCCTACCTGTGTTCCTGAGATCGCAATAGATGATGTTGCAGTAGGTGTTGATGAGTTGGCGTTCTTATTCGCTACTTTCAACTGGAATCCACCTCCGATGCTTGGAAGATTTGAGGCTAAGAGCGTATTCTGTGTAGTACCGGATACCACTCCCAAAGGATAAAACTGGTTGGCATTTACATTTCCTGCTCCTAAAGCCATACGCCCTTTTAAGTTAGGTAATGCAAAAGTAGTAATGCCATCTCCCCCGTAAGTTGTTCCTAAAATAGAGAATAAGGCTGAATTTCTTGAAATAGCTATTAAACTTCCGTCGCAAAACATCCAGCCTCTAGGTGCGAAATTTCCTGCAAATAATTTTACAATTCCTATGTACTCTTCCATGATAATGATATTTAGTTTTTAAATTTCTTACTCTGTTATGGGCTTTTCAGATTCCGCCTTTGGTTATTATTCCAAGCCAAAGGAACGATTAATAAGAGGGGAGTACTAGAGTAGAAAATACCAAATTATAGATTCCGTATTTCTACGTAAAGGGAATCTTATAAAAGATATATCTGTAATGGAAATTATTATCTTTAAGTTTCTCTGAAAGAGCTGTATTTTGTATTTTTGTAAGAATCCAATAAAAATAAAAATGAGCGAATTTGTAGCATCAGAAATTAAAAATAATATTGCCGAGATTAGTTTCGGGACACCCAAAAGTAACTCTCTTCCGGGAGCAATTTTAGAAAAACTGGCAGAAACCATTCTTGAAGAAGGCGCGAAAGATGAGGTGAAAGCTATCTTAGTAAAAAGTGCAGGTGAAAAAGCTTTCTGCGCAGGAGCAAGTTTTGATGAGCTTTTAGCCATTGAAGAACTGGAAGCTTCCACACAATTTTTTGGTGGTTTTGCAAAAGTATTGAATGCTATGAGAAACTGTGGAAAGATCGTAGTGGTAAGAGTTCAGGGAAAAACAACCGGTGGAGGAGTTGGAATTGCTTGTGGGGCAGATTATTGTTTTGCAACAAAAGACTCAGCTTTAGCACTTACTGAGATCAATCTTGGAATCGGACCTTTTGTTATCGGACCTTATGTAGAAAGGAAAATCGGGAAGTCACAATTCTCTGCTATGGCTATTGATGCCGATTTCAGATCTGCGGAGTGGGCTGAGCAGCATAATGTCTACCATTCAGTATCAGATTCTATTCAGGAGATGGATGAGAAACTTGAGAAATTTTTACAGACTTTATCGTCAAGAAGCAGTGATGCTTTAGCATTAATTAAAAAAGTTTCTTGGGAAGGAACAGATCATTTCAATGAATTAATGCCTGCGAGAATTCACATGAGTGCAAGTCTAATTCTGGAAGATTCTGCTAAGAAAAATATTGAGTCTATTAAAGAAAGGCTGAGAGTAAAGTAATTTTCACTCTTAATTGTTAAGAAATAGTTGGATTTTTAATCCATACACAATCCGGAGAAACATTTGTTTTTCCGGATTTTTTATTATTTGAAGATAATCATATTGAAAGCAATTTTTTATTACTGATTAATTGATTTATCTTCATGTTTTTGCTTTTAGTTGTATTTATTTTGTAATTAAAAAGTGTTTTTAGTTATTAATTGGTATTGATTTAACTATTTTTGGGTGTTTTGGTTCTTTTTAAAAATCTTATTTAACCAAATTTTAACATATATTTTTAATAAATAGTCAAAATTTAATTAAAATTTTCAATTAATTAAATTTTGTTAATTAAAATGTTAATTTCTTTGAGTTTTTAATAGTTTTTATTATATATATTTGCTTTCATACTGTTAAAATATGTTAAATATGAAAATGAAATTAATATTGAGCACTGCTGTGCTGTTCTTTGTAGGAGGACATCTGGTGGAAGCTCAGAAAACAAAACGTGACACAATACCCCAGGATACCAAGATTGATGAAATCGTTGTGGTGGCTTATGGAAGCCAGAAAAGGGAGACTATGGTAGGTTCCAATACCGAAGTAAAGGCCAAACAATTTGCAGACCGGCCTATAACCAGCATCGGACAGGCTTTAGACGGGGCCAGCGCCGGGGTTAAAGTAAGTACCGGTACAGGACAGCCAGGAAGTTCGCCAAGTATTCAAATCCGTGGAATAGGTTCTTATGGTATTACAACAAATCCTTTATACGTAGTGGATGGGACCATATATACCGGTTCTCTTGCTGCTATCAATCCCAATGATATTGCTTCATTCAATATCCTGAAAGATGCTGCCTCTACCTCGTTGTATGGTTCTGCAGCCGCCAATGGAGTTGTTTTGATTACTACAAAATCAGGTAGAAAAGGAAAAGATGCTTTCAACTTCAGTATGAGTACCGGAGCGGTAGGAAGATCAATCCCGGAATATGACAGAGTAAATGTTTACCAATATTATCCGCTTATCTGGGAGTCAATAAGGAATGGCAGAATGACTTCAATACCTGGTACAACTATAGCTGATGCGAATGCTTATGCTACAGCACAGTTGATTTCCGGAGTTTTGAAGACCAATGTTTTTAATGTTCCTGATAATCAGTTGGTGGTCAATGGTGTTTTAAATCCTGATGCTAAACTTAAATATACAGATTTAGACTGGCAAAAGCCTTTGATGAATACAGGATTCAGACAGAATTATGAATTGAATTACAGCGGAGGAAGTAATACAACGACATACTTTTCTTCAGTAGGATATACCAATGAAACAGGATATCTTATCAAATCAGATTTTGAAAGATTTACAGCAAGATTGAAAGTAGATTCACAGGTTAAAAGCTGGTTGAAATTAGGAACAAGCATCAGTGGAGTGTCTTCTAATGGAAACAATTCCGTGGAAGGTGTGGATAATAATTCCGCTTATATCAACCCATACAGATGGACAAGAACGATGGGGCCTATTTACAGTCCTTATGCTCATGATCCTAATACATTTGCAACCCTTTATGACAGTGCAGGGAACATCGTATATGATCCGGGAAGTGCCAGAGGTGCTGATGCAGCGGCGGGAAGAAACGTAATTCAGGAAACGCTTTTAAATAAAGATCTTTCTAAAAATTACTACATCATTTCCAGGGCTTATGCTGAAATTAAAGTAGATCCTTACCTTACTTTGTCTACCAATGCAGGATATGACATCAGAAATAACAGAAGAAGTACCTATGGAAATAAAATTATCGGAGATGCAGCTCCGGGAGGTTCTGCAGAGAAGTATAGCTTTACAGAGCAGACTTTTACCTGGAATCAGCTCTTAAACTATAAAAGAAAATTCGGAGATCATAATTTTGAATTCCTTTTAGGACATGAAAACTATAAATTCATGTATGAATATCTGTACGGATATAAAAAAGGCCAGATTGTTGACGATAATGATGAGTTAATCAATTTTGTAACACCTGCAACACTTACTTCCCGTACAGACAATTATAGAAAAGAAGGGGTATTTTCAAGATTAAATTATGATTACAAATCAAAATATTTACTTTCAGGATCTATCCGTTGGGATGGTTCATCCAGATTTGCCAAAGATGTAAGATGGGATTCATTCTGGTCTGTTGGTGCAGGATGGAGATTAAAAGGAGAAGAGTTTTTAAGTAATTCTAATCTTATCAGTGAACTGAAATTGAGAGGCTCATATGGTGAAGTTGGAAATGACAGAACAGACAGTTATTATATGTACAAAAGTACTTATACCTTAGGATATAATAATGCTCAGGAACCTGGAATTTTATTTGGCTTTCTAGCAGATCCTAGCATAACCTGGGAGGCTAACAAGCAAACTGATGTAGGGATTGATTTTGGCTTTTTAAATAACAGAATTACAGGATCTGTAGAATACTATAACAGAGTTACTGGAGATCTGATCTTCCCGGTTCCTCTTCCGGTTTCTGCAGGTGTTCCGGATAATACGATCAGCAGAAATGTGGGAACAATGTATAACCGTGGATTTGAATTCAGTATTAATGCGGACGTTATTAAAACCCAGAATTTCACATGGAATATCAATGCGAATGCATCAACACTTAAAAATCAGGTTACAGAACTTACTGATGGGATCACGGAAATTATCAATGGAACAAAGAAAGTTTCTGTAGGACATTCAATATATGATTATTGGTTAAGACAGTGGTATGGAGTAGATCCGGCGGATGGTTCACCTTTATTCCTGGTTGCTGATGCATTTGCTAATACAACAGCGGCTGATATCAGAACGGTGAATGGCCAAAAAGTTACCACCAATTTTAATAAAGCAAAGTATGATTATTCCGGGACTGCAATTCCTGATTTGTTTGGAAGTTTTGGAACAGCGATTACTTATAAGCAATGGTCATTGTCGGCAATGTTTACTTATCAGTTAGGCGGAAAAACCTATGACTCTAATTATGCGGCATTAATGTCTGCTTACTCACAAGGAGGAGCTTTAAGTACAGATATTCTGGATAGATGGACTACTCCGGGGCAGATCACAGATGTGCCTGCATTGAACTCGTCAACATATACAAGTTCAAATGCCGGTAATTCTTCAAGATGGCTGGTGAGCTCAGATTTTATAACATTCAGACAGGCTACCTTAAGCTATAACTTCACCCCTGAAACTTTATCTCAACTTGGAGTATCAGGATTAAGAATTCTTGTTTCTGGTGAAAATTTATGGAGTAAAACAGCCAGAAAAGGATTGGAGCCAGCTCAGGCAGCCAACGGTACTGCATCAAACAGATATACTCCGGCGAGAGTGGTAACGATAGGATTTAATGTGTCATTTTAAATAATTAAGTAATGAAAAATATCAAAAAACAATATATAAAATGGGCTGTTGTTCTTTCAGTCTTTACAGGAATGGTTTCATGTGAAAGTGATTATCTTGAAACAGATCCTACGACTGCAGCCTCTGAAGAAGCGGCTTACTCAAGTGCAGCGAACCTTATGGCGATTGTAAACGGAATGCATAGAGATATGTACTCAAGACAAAATGATAGTCAGGGCCAGAATGGTCAGGGAGGTATCATGATTATGATGGATGCCTTGGCTGATGATCTTGTATTTCCATCTACAGGAAACGGCTGGTATGTATCAACAGTAAGATGGCAGGATCAGGTGAATGAAAGTGGGTCCAATGATTTTTACCCTTACCAGTTTTACTATGCGTTGATCAGAAATGCAAATTTAGTTATTGCTAATGGTCCTTCAGTTCCTGCACCAACTGCTGCTGATGCTGCTACTATTAAAACAGCAATTGGTGAAGCATATGCTTTCAGAGCTTTCTGTTATTATATGCTGGTTCAGATTTATGGTAAAAGATATGTGCCGGGTGCTAACAATACTCAACTTGGGGTTCCTATCAGGCTAGTGGCGAATGAAATACCTTTAGCAAGAAACACAGTTGAAGAGGTGTATACCCAGATCAACAAAGATCTTAATGAAGCAGCGACGAGACTTGCAGGAGTTACCAGAGCTACAAAATCACATTTCAATGACAAAGTGGTTTTAGGATTAAGAGCCAGAATTGCATTGACGCAAGGAAATTATGCTGCTGCTGTAACGGCTGCTCAGTCTGCCCGTGCAGGGTTTCCATTGATGGATAATGCTACTTATACTGCCGGCTTTAATAATTTGGCAGGTGTTGGTGAGTGGATGTGGGGAGCTACAATCATAGCAGATCAGGGAGATACATTTTCGAATTTTGGAGCTTATATGTCAAGAAACTTTAACTCAACCAATATTCGTCAGGCTCCTAAAGCAATTAATAGTAAATTATTCTTGTCATTCCCTTCTACAGATATTAGAACTAAGAATTTTGATCCGACAGGAGCGCATACTGGACTGGGATTGCCTTCAACATATTCTAAATTCCCATACACAGGACAGAAGTTTCTTGCGGCAAGTCAGGCAGACAGCAGAGTAGATGTGCCTTATATGAGAGCTGCAGAAATGTATCTTATTGAAGCGGAAGCTTTGGCCAGATCTGGAGACGAAGCTGGTTCTAAAGCAGTTTTCAATGTATTTGCGAAAAACAGAAACACTTCTTATACGGGAGCCACTACAACAGGGGCTGCTTATATCACAGAAATTCTTGACAGCAGAAGGCTGGAATTCTGGGGTGAAGGTTTTAGGTTCTTAGATCTTAAGAGATTGAATCTTGGTTTAGACAGAACAGGAGCAAATCATTCTTCTGTGGTTACTAATAACGTTATGACAGTTGCCAATACAGATTTACGTTGGGAATTCCTGATTCCAAGAACTGAGATCAATGCCAATCCATTGATTGTTCAAAACCCACTATAAAAACAACAAATTTTAATATATTCTGAGAACCTCGCTTTTGGGCGGGGTTTTCTTTTTAATAAAACGAAAATCAGTCGCTGCAGTGCATCATGATTTCCTGATAGAAAGTGCTGTTTTGCTGTACTTCAAATAAATGACAACGACTTTTGTTCCGGTCTTATATTGAGAATAATCTTCAGGATTCACCAGGATTCTTATCTTCTCATTTTTTGCCGGGCCGGCAAAGGTAAGGTACTCACCATATTCTGTTGTGTCTGAGCCAATAACAATGCTTGATAATTTGCTTTTGCCATTGGTTTTATCTTTTTTCCAGTTACGGCGGTCATATCCGGTTACAAGAAGAGATATTAAATATGCAAAACCAAACAGGGCAAATCCCGCTCCTGCAAACAGGATATAATCATAATATTTGAATTCACTGAATGTATCATTAATGCAAAAAGCAATGAAGGCCATCACAAAAAGTGAACAGCCGCCCAGGATGACAGGCATTACTCGGGTGAGTTTTCTTTGCTCTTCCTCAATTTTTTTTACTTCCTCATCAGTCAGAGGAATGTGTTCCTCCAATTGTACCTGTAGAGAGTCTATCGGAATTTCTGACATATTAAGTCAATTAAATTATATTTTCTTAAAGTTAAGAATTGCCGAAATGGGATATGAAAAAAAGATTAATAAAATTTAAAATAAATAATTGGCAGATTCAAAATAAATTATAACTTTGTAATTCAAAGTTCTTTTTATGGAGGCAAAAAACTATCACGAAGATTTATCTCATATCCGTTCCATGATGGAGCGGTCTTCCAGATTCATTTCTTTAAGTGGGTTATCCGGAGTTGTTGCCGGATTAACGGCAATTATTGGGGCTATATATGTGTATTTTGTTTTTCAGAGGGAAGGAATCAGTTATTTTGATGGAGACACAAATATTCTCGGTCCGGCTTTGGTGAAAGAGCTTGTGCTGATTGGCATCATAATTCTGATTGTTGCCATCCTCAGTGGTTATATTTTTACCGCCAATAAAAGCAAAAAGAAAGGCTTGAAGATCTGGGATGCTACTACAAAACGACTTTTGATTACCTTTGCAGTTCCCTTAGTGGCAGGAGGGATTTTTTGTCTGGCTCTTCTTTATCATCACCTTTTTGTTTTCATAGCTCCGGCTACTCTGATCTTTTATGGATTGGCTCTGGTGGCTGCAGAAAGATATACCTTAACGGATGTGAAATATCTGGGATATTTTGAGATTGTCTTAGGACTTATTTCTTTATTTATTTTAGGCTGGGGATTAGTATTCTGGGCAATTGGTTTTGGAGTTTTGCATATTGTGTATGGATTGATTATGCATAAGAAGTATAAATAATAAAGTGAATAGATTTTTCAAATATCTTCTGATAATCTTTTCTGTAATTGGAGGAGTATTTTTGATTGGTTCTATTGTAACGGTTTTAATGATTGGTTGTGCCTTTGGAAGTTTTGATAAAAGTTATTCGGTGTCTGAATTAAAGGACGAATATTATTCAAAAGAAACTGAAATTAAAGATTTAATAAATTATTATAACAAAATCAAACCTAAAAATTATTCTGTAGATATAGAATTTAAAAATGATAAAATACTTGAAAGATTAAGGATAACATCTAAAGATTCATCCAATGTGATTTATCAAGACTGGAATGTAAATTCTAATGTTTTATTTACAGAAAAGCTTAAAGATTTAACAGGGTGGAATAAAAGCCAGGTTGCAGTTTTAAAAAATAAATTAGATAAAGCAAACTGTATTTCTGTAGAAGATGGAGAACCTTTAAAAATAGGTTTTAAAAGGAGTGGCTTGGGAATGTTTTCTTTTAATGTTTTTCAAGAAATAAATACGGACCGAAGTAAATATAATGACGGTTGTGAATATATATTGGTAAACAGAGATATAGCTTTTCAATATGGAGGAGGAGCGGTTGGAGGTCAATGTTTTCCGGATAAAAATTAAAAATTATGATCAAAATAAATCAACTCAATAAAGAATTCGAAAGCCGTGTAAGACTGGGCATCATGTCCGTTCTTATGGTCAACGACTGGGTTGATTTTTCAGAAATGAAGGCTTTATTGGAAATTACTGATGGAAATCTTGCCAGTCACAGCAATGCGTTGGAGAAAGCAGGATATATTGAAGTAAAAAAAGAATTTGTCGGGAAGAAGCCCAAAACCTCTTATCGTGTTACACAGAGTGGAAGACAAGCATTTACCGAACATTTGGATGCTCTTGAAAAATTATTGGGACGATAGTCCTATATTTTTTTGAAAATTAACTTTGAATTGCAAAGTACTTTATAATTTAAATTTTAATAAAATGATAACACAAAAACAAAAAACAGTCACAATTTATGCCCTTCCATTGGTTTTACTGTGTATTCCATTGTTGGGAAATTTACTTTCTAAAGAAGTAAACTGGTCAGCTTCAGATTTTCTCATAGCAGGAGCATTACTCTTTACAACAGCTTTTTTGATCAACATGGTCAGAAATAAAATTAAAAAACAAAGTCAGAAAGTTTTGATCTGCATTTTCATTTTGCTGGCTCTTGCACTGATCTGGATCGAATTGGCGGTAGGGGTTTTCGGAAGCCCATTTGCCGGAAGTTAACTTGTTTGATTACTAATTTTAAATAATGATGAAAGATTCAGAAATAATAGATCTAGGCAAGGCTATATTCGGAGTGTTTTTTTCAGTGGGAACTCTTTGTCTTTTAGGAGCACTCGTTACAAAGGATGATTGGTTTGCTGGGGCAGGCTACTTGTTAATCATTTTTGGAGTTCCGGTCAACTTATTATGCATACTGGGGTTTTTGACATATGGTGTTATAAATACATCAAAATTCAAAGAATGTATGATAGCCATTGGTATCCTTTTGATCAATATACCCATTGCAATTTTTTATACAGCTATAGGACTTAATAGTCTACATTAAAATAAATACACTATGAAAAAAATACGCGTTCAGTTTCTGCTTTTTGTGTACGACAAAACTCAAAAATTATACAGAAAATACTTTAAAAAGAAAAAAAGACAATGGCAGTTCAATGAAAAACAGCTGCTGGAATTTCAGGAAGATTCTCTGGGGAGAAAACTTGGTGAATTTTACAGAAAACACGGGTTTTCAATGATTCCCAAAATGGAAAACCACGATGTACACCACCTGATAACCGGTTGTGGAACCAACTTCGAGGATGAAATTGCCATGCAGTATCTGCTCTTAGGAAATGGTAAACTCAATGCCCATCTTCTGGCAGCAATCGTATTAGGAACAATTATCCTGCCTGAATATGTGAAAATTTATATCAAGGCCTATAAAAAGGGACAAAATATGCGTGCTTTCTATCATTGGGATTTTGAGGAGCTGTTGAGCCAGAAGTATGAACATGTAATGGATTTTATTCAACAGAAAGAAACCGTTGTTCTTCATTAAAACGAATGACCATGAAGAAAATAAAATTCAGTCCGCTTGGGAAAAGATCATTCATCATTTCTTTTCTACTGGGAACACTTCTACTGGCTGCATTTTGGTTGATAAGAGCAGAGTTTTTTATTGAGCTGGGCTTTTATTATGTATTGGTTACCGCTGTGATTAATATGTTTATTCTTCTGCATGAGCTTATTATCTATCTTACCGATGTTTCAGATCAGAAAGCATCCGGCAATTCAGTTTTACTTTTACTTGTCAATATTCCGATAACAGTCTTGTATCTCTATATATTGACGCAGTTTAGCTGGCTCGATGAGGTTCTCAAAATCTAACTCTTTTAATTTTTTAATTTTTCAATCTTTAAATATCATGAAAACACATCACTATATATTTCTTACCGCCATCCTGTTTGTCATTGTCTTCTACGATCAGGATATGGGACTGAACCTTGGAATTCTGGGAATCATTTATGCCGTATTAACCCTGTTTAAGACTCCGGAGAAAAATAAAACAAGAACCCTGTATATTCTTTTTGTAACAAGCATTTTATCCAGTATTGCATTTGCGTGGTATGGAGATTTCCCTTCCTTTATTGCGGTGGTCAGTTCGCTGCTTTTGCTGGGATATAAATCAAAGAACAGAAGGCTGAAAATTCTCTTTTTGATTCCGGTTTTTATTGTGAATTGCTGCACTTCATTCTGCCGTTTTTTCAGTTTTGATGAATAGCTTCCCAAAAAGAATGTTCCCGGATTGTGGCAAAAGACATTCGCTTTCATTGTCATTCCGTTGGTGCTGGTTTCCGTTTTCTTTGGAATTTATTCTGCTGGAAGTGATCATTTTGCTGCCCTTTTCACAGATTATGAACTGGATATTAATCTGTGGCAGGTATTCTGTCTCTTTGTATTGGGCTTTTTTATTGCCTTCAATTACTGGAACTACGCTGTGGAAAAACTCATCTACAAAAACAACCACTTTTTGGATAATGAGTTTCAAAAAGATTCCCGGATACCGAAGGCTACCTATTCCTTTCTTGATCTCAGTGCCGAAAGAATGAGTGGAGTCATCTCTTTTGTTCTGCTGAATATTTTACTGATCTTCTTTATTATTACTTACAATTACGAACAGTTTTATGAAACAGTAAAAACACCCGTTCAGCTTTCAGAAGAAACCCATGAAAGGGTGAATGCCGTCATCATATCTATCATAATGGCTATTCTGGTTATCATGTTTTATTTTAAGTCAGGATTTAATTTTGATCCGAAAGCGGGATTATTGAAAATCTTAGCCAAAATCTGGATTTTCCTCAATGCAATCCTAGTCATGTCAGCCGCTGTTAAAAATTATGAGTACATTGTTAATTATGCATTCACTTATAAAAGATTAGGGGTTTTTGCTTTCCTGCTTTTATCAATGATTGGCCTGGCTTTGACCTTTATTAAAATTCAAAAGAAGAAAAGAAACATATTCCTTGTCAACACAATGGTTTGGTACTTCTATGGAACCATTTTAGTGTGCAGTTCCTTCAATTGGGGAGGCTTTATTACTTCCCAGAACATGAAAAGAAAAGATTTTGCTGTCAACTATCATTTAACTTCTGTCAATTTCAGCGAAAAAGCCTTGTTGAAATATGCAGATGAAAAAAATGATCAGAAACTTAAAAAGACCTTGCAGACGAAAGTGAAAAAAGAAACCTCCAAAACATTCCTTTCAAAGATTATTTACTATCAAACCATTCAATAAAAGGTTATGAAAAAGCTTGTTGCCTCTTCACGGTTTAAAATCAATATGCTGCTGATATTGATGACTGTATTCTGTTTCAGTCTCTCTGCCTTCAGATATTATATAAGTGATACAAAGGTGTTTTTGTTTCTCAACTGGAATCTTTTTCTGGCATGGATTCCTTTATTATTAAGTTCTTTTATTCTGGCTTTTAATATCAGAAGTAAAATCTCACTGATCTTTATTATTATCGTCTGGATTTTGTTCTTCCCCAATTCCCCCTATATTCTCACAGACCTCTTTCATCTGAGAGCGAGAAATTCAGTACCGGTATGGTATGACCTGATTGTTATTCTTTCCTATGCCTGGACGGGACTGATCTGTGGATTTATAAGTCTTCATGATATTGAAAAAAGCCTTTCCGGATATGGTAAAAGAAGCAGCATCAACGGAGTAATTGTATTATTTCTTTTCATGAGCAGTTTTGGAGTTTATCTGGGGAGATTTCTGAGATGGAACAGCTGGGATGTACTCAATAATCCCTTTGGTCTGTTCTCTGATATTGTAGTACGGTTTATTTATCCGCTGGAATATACCAAGACGTGGGGTGTTACTGTTTTGATGGGGATCATGCTCAATTTTATGTATTTTACCTTTAAATGGGTTGAAACAAATAATGAACGAGAATTGAAGCCGGAAAATAAATTATTATAGCAGGATTGGAACAGTTTTAGCATTTAATAGAGCTCACCAGAATGATATGTTGGTACATTCTTAAACTTAATTATTATGAAAAAAAGCTTATTGTTGATTCCATTGATTATTATTTCATGTAAAAAAGAACCTGCCGTGACAAACGCTCAGGATAAGGATTCTGCAGCCGTTACGGAAATGCCGGATTCTGTTGTAAAAGCAGATTCTGCAGCATTGAGAAAAAGAGATTCAATTATTAACAATGCTCCGGCTACCAAAGAAGTTTTGCGTAAAGGCGTAATGAGATCTGAAAAAGAGGGGCAGATCATAAGAACAGCTGATGCTACCCAGCTTCCTTTCACTTTGGGAGAAGAATTTAAAAAAGATGATCAGGAACTGATCTTAAAACTGACGCATTACGACCGCCCGAATATCAAAGCAAAAATTTCAACCAAAGAGAAAGAGTTCAATATCCGTTTCAATCAGATCAAGCTTCCTAACGGAGACTACGACGGGCCTTTCGGAAGAGAAATCACTTATGATACTCCTGGGAAAGGTGAAGTATGGCTGATTATCGGGAAAAGTAATATGGCTTCCGGAAATACCAAGGGAAGTTTTACCATAAGTGTGGAATAAGACCCAATCAATTTGGTACAATTTCTGCAAACTAACCTTAAAGCTTAAAATTTAAAATTATGAAAAATATAGTTCTAACAGCAATGGCCGCTTCAGCTGTACTCGTAAGTTGCGGAACCGTACAGTCGCTGGTTCAGAATACATTTCCATACACAACGAATGTTTTAGTTTCTACAGGCGTTCCTGCAGATAAAGAAGTTTCTTCCACTGCAACGGCTACCAATGTACAGACATGGTTCGGAGGAAATAACAATGCAAAGATTAAAGACGTGAGAATTTCAGATGCCAAAATTTCTGTGGCTTCCCCTTCAGGAGGAAATCTGAGTGCATTCAAAACCGTTAAAATATATGTTTCATCCAACGGAACAGGAGAACGATTGATTGCATCGCGCTCCAATATATCTACCAACTCTTCCAGCCTGAATCTGGATCTGAATGATACAGGATTCCTGGATGAAATTGTAAAAAGCTCAGGATTGACAGTAAGAACCGTCTATGAACTGAAGAACCAAACTTCTTCAGATATGAACATTAAAGTAGCCCTGAATTTCAGCAGCGTTCCTGCGAAATAACCGGACAAAAATTGATAATAAAAACCCTCTTCCAGTATTCTGAAAGAGGGTTTAATGTGAAGTAAAATGTATAAAAATCTTATTATAGTTTTGTGAATTTCTCAACAACTCTTCTTGGGCCTTCATTGATATTAATGATATATTGACCTGTCGGAAGTTGTGAAATATCAATTTTTTCATTAGACAAAACAGAACTTTTAATTACTGTTCGTCCCTGAAGATTGATGATTTCAAAATCCAGTTTTTTGTTTTCTGTACTTTGAATGGCAATAGTACTGCTGGATGGATTAGGGTAGATTTTAACCTCCAGTGCAGATAATGTTTTTACCGGGGTTGCGAATTTACTTTCCAATTGTAGTATCGCATTTTTTACATTAGGAAGAGGACCGATCTTCTGACCAGTTACAGTTCCTCCCTGAGGAATTCCTGTAGAAATCAAGAGGTTTTTCATAGCAGATGGTGTCAGGTTTTGACCCGTAGTCTGACGATAGAAAGACTGAATTAAAATAGCTGCAGAAGATACTACAGGCGTTGCAGAGCTTGTACCGCTAAAATAATTATAAGTCCTGTTGTTATCATTGTCATATTTGGCATAAGAACCATAGCCTGCAGCAAGAACGCTGCTTCCCCAACCCTGAACATCCACTCTGTTTCCATACGTACTGAAGCTTAATTTTGAATGGGTGGTATTGGGAGATCCGGCTCCTACAATGATAGCACCGCTATTTCCTCTGGCAAGATAAGTGGCATAAAAAGGATCATCCAGATTCTGATTTCCGTTACCCGCAGCTGCAATGATAATAATTCCTGAATCAGTAGCTGCTTTCGTAAGATCCCAGATTACTTTATCATACTCTGCAGGACAATACTGGCCGTCTTTTCCTCCGGTCTGCATTTCATACAGAATAATATCGCCTGCCTGGGAAGCATTGATAGATCTGCTCACCGCAGATGCTCTGTTGTATCCCACAGTGGTCCATTCCATATATCCTTTTATTTCAGAAGTACTGTAGGCAGCTCCTGTAAGCCCGATATTATCTTTTATTGAACCTAAAATACTTACCACTGCAGTTCCGTGGTCACGGTAGTTGTTATTGGCTAATCCCGCATTAGGAGAATATCCCGGTTCAAGCTGTATAGAATTTTGGTTAGTCAGCATTTCATGAGTCTTATAAAAACCATATTCAACATCCCTTACACGAATATTCTGCCCGGTAATTCCTCTTGACCAGGCATATTTTGCATTGATTCCCGGATTATCATTCAGATAAGTCTGAATGCTTTCCAGATCAGGAGTTGCTACAAAAGCGTTTACCAAAGGAGGTTCAATAGGGTCCGCACTCATTACAGATACATATTCTATTTCAGGGAACCTTTCAAGACGGTGAATGATTTTCTGAGTGATTTCTTCGTTGTGAAGAGGCAGATCAGCCTTATAAATTCTTTTTAGTTTTTCTACAGATTCTGAGGAGTTTCCAATAGCTTTGCTGCTTCTGGCCATTTCATCAAGCTTGTTGTCTGTAAAATCCAGATCGTACTTGAATGAAATATTATTTTCTCTTGAAAATCTCTCCAGATCAGCATTTCTGCTGAATGCAGTTTTTTCTGAATTGATGCCTTTTGAAAAGCATACGTAAATAATTGAATTTTGATCCTGATTTAGTTTGGCCTGACTGTCCTGACCAAAAGACAGGGAGGAGCAGAACGCAAATAATGCGAAAAGGTTGATTTTTGTTTTCATACGATTTTGTTAAATGGTTGTAAATCAGTTTTGATTTAGATCAAAAATAATAATAAAATAAAAACAAATCACGTTTTTGTGAATTTATTTTTTTGTTTTTTTATTTATTCTTTATGCATAAAGGCTTTCATCAATTTTTTATGGAAAATATACTGTGTATGATTACAAAAAACCATCCAGGATCACTGAATGGTTTTGTTGAGGTGTATAGGTTTGATTTTTAAAAGTCATCAAACCAGTTTAATTTGTTCTTATGGTAGATTACTTTCTGCTTATTCAGGATCCGGTATTCAATATCAATACTGTCCTGATTGGCATTAATGAGTTTTGCTTCCTGGATCGGCAGGCTTTTATCATTTAAATAAGTCTCATTAGATGGCTGTACTGTTTTTTCTATGATATCTGAATAAGGAATTCTTGAGACTTGTTTTTCAAAAATGCCTTCTCTCTTGTAAATCGTAATAAGAGGTTGGTAAAGAGCTCCCGGACGGCCTCTTTCTATTCTGTAAGTATCATCCAGCTGAATTCTTTGCTCACAGCCAATGGTGGAGAAATAATGAATAATTCCAAAAAACGGGATCAGCATGGGTAAAATGCTGAGAACGATCCCTGATATCAAAAGACCAAAATATACTTTTATCACTTTTTTCTTCCAAAACCTGATAATGATAAAAATGGTCATCAACAGCCAGAGCCAGTTGATCATTTTATCAATGTAATATCCTGCAAAGCTATAGTTATTAAGGCTTAAAACAAATCCAAACAGAAAAACTAAAGTCACTGCCAGATAAGTAATGCCTATATTTTTGTTACTCATTTTCTATACTTTAGCTTTTGGTAACTGAGTCCATTACAATAGTGACAGGTCCGTCGTTGATCAGGGATACCTTCATATCCGCTCCGAAGATTCCGCTTTCTGTTTTTAATCCGGATTGAGAAATTTCGTCTTTAAAATAATCAAAAAGAGGAATGGCCTTATCAGGTTTTGCTGCTTTTATGAAAGACGGGCGATTGCCTTTTTTATAATCTGCAATTAATGTAAATTGGCTGATGCAAAGGATTTCTCCTGAAATGTCCTTCACAGAAAGATTAAGTTTACCCTCTTCATCTCCAAAGATTCTTAGGTTTAAAACCTTCTGTACAAGCCAGTCTGCATCTGTTTTTTCATCATTTTCGTCCACACCTACCAGCAGCATTATTCCTTTGCCGATTTCACCAACAATTTTTCCGTCTACCTTTACACTGGCTTCAGAGACTCTTTGTATAACGATCTTCATTTTATATTCTAATAGTAAACAGTTAAAGTTTTACTTGGAGCATCATAATTGGAAGGATAGGTTTTAGGCGGCAGGGAGGTTTTAGCTCCGGATTCCGGCTGTCCCGTGCTTAAGATCCATCTTGTGTTATCCTGAGGGCAAATGATAGCAATATTATCCTTTACCTCAAGGGTTGTATTATTATCAGGACATATGTGGGGAGCATTTCTGTCGTATACCTTAAATCCGTTTGCTGTTCGGACAATAATCAGTCCTCTTGTTCCGGATTGCTGTTCATTCACATAAATCCAGCCATTGATATTGTTCAAAGCATAGTAGGCAGGCAGGTTTAGATTAAGAGATACATTAATGGGGGTATTGGGGAAACAGCTTACTGTATCTTCTCTGCTTCCGCAAGAGTTTATGGTTAAGTTACTGAAAATCAATATACTGAAAATGGATAAGATTGAAAAAGTTTTTTTCATTTCAATTTAAATTTTTATATATTTGTAAAAATTAAACGATTACAACACGAAAACATTGTCCGGCAAATGTCGGATTATTTTTTTATACTAAAACTAAATTTTGAAAATTATGGCAAGCTATGTAACTAAGGAGGGCCTAGAGAAAATGAAAGCTGAGCTGGAACAGTTGGAAACTGTAGAGAGACCAAAAATCACTCAGCAGATCGCGGAAGCAAGAGACAAAGGAGATTTGTCTGAAAATGCGGAATACGATGCGGCTAAAGAGGCTCAGGGGATGCTTGAAATGAGAATTTCCAAGCTGAAAGACGTTATCTCTACTTCTAAAATTATAGACGAAAGCCAATTAGATACTTCAAAAGTTTCCATCTTAACAACAGTGAAACTTAAAAATAATGCTACCAAGCAAGAGCAGGTATTTACATTGGTACCGGATAACGAAAGTGACCTGAAGACAGGAAGGATTTCTGTAAACACTCCAATTGCAAAAGGTCTGTTGGGGAAAGCTGTTGGCGAAACTGCCGAAATTACTTTACCGAACGGAAACAAACTGTCTTTTGAAGTATTAGACATTTCTTTATAGTCTGATACAGTTTCTATTTCTAAACTTCAAAATATCCAACCCTAACTTCTGATAAAATGAGCACTATATTTACAAAGATCATCAATGGTGAGATTCCCTCTTATAAGATTGCAGAAAATGAAAACTTTATAGCATTCTTAGATGCAATGCCTTTGGTGAAAGGACATACTTTAGTAGTTCCGAAAAAAGAAGTGGATCTGATTTTTGATCTTGAAAGTGAAGAATACAAAAACCTTTGGGGATTTGCCCAAGAGGTAGCCAAGAAGATCAAAACTGCAATTCCATGTGTAAGAGTAGGAGTAGCGGTAGTAGGACTTGAAGTTCCTCATGCACACATCCATCTGATTCCTTTAAATAAGATGGAAGACATGAATTTTAGAAATGAAAGATTAAAATTAACGAACGAAGAATATACGGAGATTCAACACTCAATTATTAATTCTTAACAACCAGAAAATCGTAAAAAAGTAATTTTTTACGATTTTCTTTAACATATACATATATATTATATCATATGAACTCAAACCAATGTTCTTTCTGTGGCAGAAAAAGAAATGAAGTACAGATGCTGATTTCTGGCCAGAATGGTTTTATTTGTGAAAATTGTATAGAGCAGGCGCACGCTATTGTAAAAGACGGTGCATCCAAAACAGGATATTCACCTGCCGACAGTATGGCTGAACTTAAAAAGCCAAAAGAGATCAAAGAATTTCTTGATCAGTATGTAATTGGTCAGGATCAGGCAAAAAAACAGCTTTCTATTGCTGTATATAATCATTATAAGAGATTGCTCCACGCTCAGGACGAAAACAGAGAAGTGGAACTTGAAAAGTCGAACATCATCATGATCGGGGAGACAGGAACAGGGAAAACGCTGCTGGCAAAAACGATCGCCAGAGAACTGAATGTTCCTTTCTGTATTGTAGACGCCACTATTTTAACAGAAGCAGGATATGTAGGAGAGGATGTTGAAAGTATTCTGTCCCGCCTTCTGATGGTAGCAGATTATGATGTGGAAAAAGCTGAAAAAGGAATTGTTTTCATCGATGAGATTGATAAGATTGCAAGAAAATCAGACAACCCAAGTATCACAAGAGATGTTTCCGGAGAAGGAGTGCAACAGGGATTACTGAAACTGCTGGAAGGGAGTATCGTCAATGTTCCGCCGCAGGGAGGTAGAAAACATCCGGATCAGAAATATATTCAGGTGAATACTCAGAACATTTTGTTTATTGCCGGTGGTGCTTTTGACGGAATTAAAGAGATTATCGAAAGAAGAATGAACAAGCAGGCGATAGGGTTCAGTTCTGAGAAAATCAATAAAACAGACGAAGACGAATATATATTAACAAATATTAATGCAATTGATCTTCGTACTTTCGGATTAATTCCGGAACTTTTAGGAAGATTTCCAATCATCACTTACCTCGATAAACTCACGAAAGAGACTCTGGTAAGAATTATGAAAGAGCCAAAAAATTCAATTGTGAATCAATTTGTGGAACTTTTCAAGATGGATGGTACAGATTTGGTAATAACAGATGGTGCAATTGAAAGAATCGTAGAGGAAACTATTGAAAAAGGATTAGGCGCAAGAGGGTTGAGAGGTACTACCGAAAAAGTTCTAGAAGACTATATGTTTTCAATAGGAGAGGACAAAGAGATCATCTTGACAGAAGATAATGTTTTGATTAATAGATAAAATATTTTTTTTTTAAGAAAAATAATAATACCTTTGCGGGTGAAGATTGTATTAACACACAAATAATTTATACAATGAGAAAAAGTTTATTTGCTATAGGTCTTTTAGCAATTAGTTATTCTGTTCAGGCGCAGATACTATGTCATGTTGACACTAATGCTAATATGTATGTGAGCGAAGGCACCCTAGTTTATAGCGGTGGAGGTGTACAGACAAAAGGTAATGGTCTTTTGGACGTTCATGGAAATATCATGGTTGTAGGATCTGGTACTGATAGTTTTAAGACTATTGATGCTGCCGGTGCTGATAAGACAGATGGTGGAAATATCATCTTAAGACTTAATACTCCTGCTTCTTTTGCGACTTCCACGTATGGTCAGCTGTACATTGACGGATTATCCCAATCCAATATTTCAGGTGTTGTCACCAAAGAATACAGAACTACAAGTAACGGTAGCGGTAATTATTTCCAGCAAGTTGCTTTGCCTTTCTCTGGTAAAGCTTTCAATTCATTATCTGCTGAAGTTGGTAAAACTTTCAATACTGGAAGATATGACAATCCAATTCTTAAGTGGGATAATGCTAATGCTGTTTCAATTACCACTTTGAATCTAGCTCCTACCTCAACTACTTGGGATCCTTCAGGTTATTATATGCTTAAGGTTAAAAATAATGACTGGAATCCAAGTGCTCCTGCAACAGGAAGCGTATTCAATATTAACGGAAAACCATATGCGCCATATGCTGGGACTGTATCTTTACAGAATGCAGGAAAATCCAACATAGGAGCATCTAACGTTGTATTCGGAACTAATGGTAATGCTCTAAACCAATACAATGAGAAGTACAATACTTATCTTGATGATAGTTTTGAGTTTACTACGAACGCATGGTCTGGAACATTCGGTCAGAATTTTTACCAGTTCGGAAACCCTTTCCTTACCAATTTAGATTTAGCTAACATTGGATATACTGAAAGTGTTACAGGATCTGATGGGAATGCTGTGAAAAATATCTGGGGTATTGAATATGACCCAGGTACAATTGTTACACTTCCTAACGGTTCTACTTATGCTACAGGTTCTCAGGTGGTTACTTTTATCCCTACCGGTGACGGAGTTGCTCCGGCAATTGGTGATGTGGATAAAATGGTAATCAAACCTATGCAGTCATTTAAAATGAAGTTAAGAGACAATACAGCTCAGACTTTAAATTTTAATACACTGAGAAGATTCAAATCTACTGCAAGAGCAGCAGGTATCAACTACGATGTAACAGCAGCTAAAACAGGTAGTGGTAAAACAACCAATACTGTAAAACAGCTTGGTGTAATCGGTCTTGATGCTAATGGAAAAGAACTTTCCAGAACATATTATGTTGTTTCTCCAGCATTAACATCCGGTCACCAGATTTCTGCAGCAACTTCTGTGCAGGCTTCAGCTGGTAAAAATATCATCGGTACTTTTGAAGAATCATTGAATGGTGGGTATGATAATAATTATACTAACTATTGGTTATATATTAACGAAGCTAATGAAAGTAACTTCCAGGGTAAAAATGTTAAGTTAGTTAACTACTACCTGGATCAGGTGAAATCTTATAAATTCGAGATCAGAGAAAATGCAGAGCTAATCCCTGCTGGTGTACACCAATTATCTTCAGGAATCGGGTTCTATTATAAAGCCGAAAACGGAAATTTAATAGAAGCTAAACAAGGAGATGTTGTAGCGGTAACAAATGAGGAAGCTAATTTGTATTATGGAGAACCAAGTAATATTACTTTAGCAGTAGATAAAAATACAGCTACTGCGTCAAGAACACTTGTTGTGTATGATCCATCTATTACAAATTACATTGTAAGATTCGATCCAAAATGGAAAAAAGCAGATATTCAAGTTTATGATATGAGCGGTAAACTGGTAATCTCTAAAAAAGCGGTTGATGCATCCAGAGATTTTGTAATCGAGCTTGATGGCTCAGTTAAAAATTCATACGTTGTAAAAATCGTTTCTGATAAGGGAGAAACTGTTAACACTAAAATCTTAAAATAAGCCACATGAAAACTATTAATAAACTAGTATTAGCTCTTTTTCTTTTTGCTGTAACTTTAGCAAATGCAGCCCCACCACAACCAGCGCCAACAGGAACTGGAAACGGAGGGAATGGTACCGGAGCACCTGCACCCATTGATATGTACGTATATGTACTTGGTATTGTAGCAATCGCATTTATTGTTTACTTTACAAAAAAGTATAAGAGCGTAAAAGCATAAAATTTTATTAAAATAATATTAAACTCTCTGATTAATCAGAGAGTTTTTTTATTTTTACTCTATGAAAAAGATTTATACGCTATCCGCAGTTTTGGCTGCACTTGCTCTGCAGGCTCAATTTACAGTTACCATTCAGACTCCGGCAGACTTTAAAGATCAAGACGCTATTCTATATACATTAAACGGTTCAAAAGATATTATTGTTACCAAAGAAAAAAGTAAGAATAGCACATGGACATTTAAATACCCAAGCAGTTATATGGGAATGATGAAAGTCTATTTCCCGGGCTCTAATAATACCGTAAGCTTTATTTCTGAAAATAAAAATGTCAACTTTAAACTGGATATCCAGAATAATAAAGTTAAAGATGTTATTTATCTGGATGAAGCAAATAACCTGATGAGTAAACAGCAGGAAGGTTCACAAAAGAAAGAAGTTATTTTGCCGGCTTTAACACAGATTAAAGAGTATTATAAAGATAATACAGACTTTGGAAAAGCATTGAAAATAGAAATCGATAGACTTTCCGGTACTTCCAGTTCTATTGATGCGGCTCAGCATCCGTTTATTACTTATTATAATACGAATTACAGTAAATTTATTTCTCCTTCACAAGATGCTACCAAAAAAGTAGATCAGGAGGAAATCATCAACTTTCTGGACAAGTCAAATGATATGCTGGAAACTTCATCATTATTAAGACCAGTGTTAGTATCTTATCTGAACTCCGGAGGAAATACCAATGTCGTTGCTTCTGTTGATAAGCTGTTAGACCGATTAAAAGTGGAAACTCCAAGAGGACAGACTGTTTTATCAGAACTGATCGATATTTTTGATGTATATGAGATGGATGAGTACAAAAGCAAATATTTGTCACTTGCCAAAAATCTTAAGTGTACCATCACTGACAGACTTGCTTCTACATTGAAATCGAATGCTAACATTGAAATGGGAGCTGCTTTTCCTAACTATAAGTTCCAGTCACCTGTAAATACTACCGCAAAGTCATTATACGATATAAAGGCTGATAAAAAGGTTATTGTATTTTGGTCATCCACATGCTCACACTGTGAAAGTGAACTTCCTAAACTTCTGGAAAAATACAATGATCTGAAATCAAAAAATATTCAGGTTGTAGGATTTTCTTTAGATGTTGACAAAAATTCTTATACTAAAAAGATTGCTGCATTTCCTTGGGTGAATGACTCTGAATTGAGAGGATGGAACAGCAGTTACACGGATATGTACAATATTCATGCAACTCCGACCTATTTTATTTTAGATGCTAACAATAAGATTATCAATAAACCAGATCATGTTGGAGATGTTTTAGAATATTTTAAGGTAAAATAATTTTGGAGGTAAAGAAATATTTTCTATATTTGCACCACCAAAAAGGCGAGGTAGCTCAGTTGGTTAGAGCGCAGGATTCATAACCCTGAGGTCACGGGTTCAATTCCCGTCTTCGCTACAAAAAACCGCAATCATTGATTTAATGATTGCGGTTTTATTTTTTAGAATAACTGCAAATTTATCTTTCCATTTCTTCCCAACCTTTTCATTTTCTAAAATTATCGTCTTTCAATAGACAATTAAGGGAAATGTCGAGTTTTCGATCTTGTCATATTTTTATGGGAATGTTTATAGAGAAGGTTATTGTTTTCCTTGTATTTGCTTTCTTACAGCCTTTTTTCGACTGATCTGTTTATTTATGATATCTCAACTCTCTTCGCGGAATAAAGCCTTTCAATCAATGAGCAGTACTACTTGATTTTTTGTAAAATATCCTTGAATGCAGGCTAATCCAAAATATCATTATAAAAGAAGCCGTTTTACAATCTGTAAAACGGCTTTTATTTTTTATCTAAGTTCTTTATCAGACCTGATATCCAAGCAACTTTCTGATTTGATAGAAGAATCTTTCAATCAATCGAAGATCCTGTGTTACGATCTCTGCGCTTCCTCTAAGTTCTTTATCGAATGTAAGCGTTTTGTTGTAGCTTGTTTTTAATCCTTTGGGTAAAATAACATCTACATAATAATTTCCTTTATCATCGGGAATAAGAGAAATATTCTGCACTTTTCCTTCGATGATACCATATTCCTGAAACCGGTAGTTATCTAGCTTGATCAGTACTTTTTCACCTGGAATTATTTTTCCTGAGTTGGTGGTAGGAACAGACATTCTGCCTACCAGCTGCTCTTTATTTTTAGGGAGAATAGAAAGAATAGGCTCACCCGATTTTACAAACTGATTTTCGCCAAAAAACTGCTGGAAACTGGCTACACCATCTGTAGATGATATAACAAGATAATTCAGTTCCCATTGTTTCAGTGATTTTCTCAATTGCTCAAGAAGCTGCAACGTTTGTGAAGAGTAGGTAATTCTGTCTTTTTCTGTGTTAATGGCAGTTCCGCTTTTCGTTTTATTAAGATTGGAGATCCCTTCATCCATTTGTGATATGGAGATTTTAAGATTTTCAAGATTTTGCTGGGCCTGAAGATATTTGATCTTTTCATTTTCAAGTTCCATAGCAGAAATAACTCCCTGGTTGAAAAGTTCCTGAGACCTGTTGAAGTTTTTCTTAGTCAGATCATATTTTATTGATTCGAGGTTTTTCTGTTGTTTTAAGGTCGCAATTCTTATACGGTATTCAGAAATACTCTGATTGGCTGCAAGGTCTTCCGGAGCATAAGGCCGTAATCTTGTAAAAAGAGCTTCATCCTGAAATCCTTTTGCAAAACTGTTGTATTCGCCCTGTAATTCTCCCAATTTGAACCTTGAAGCCTGGGCAAGAGGGAAGCTATATAAATTATCAGGAGTAATAGAATCTATCAGTTTTTTAAGCTCTAAAATATCCTTATAATTGGCTGCTGACTGCATGACCATCAGAACATCATTCTTTTTAACTTCCTGATGATCTTTTATGAATATTTTTTCAATTTTGGAACTTGTCCTTGCTTCGATCTTCTCCGGAGGATTCTGCGAAGTTACAATAATAGGTGCCGGTACAAATTCCGGATATTTTATAATGTAACTCATCAAGAGAATCATCAGGAGAATAATAAATATAACGGTATTCCCCCAGCGGATCATCCAATGCGGGGGCTGGGTAAGAATATCCTGTACGCTTTCTGAGCGGAGTTCAATATTGTCTAAAACGTCTTCTTTCATTTTTCTAAGATAAAATCTCCCCCAATATTTCAGGGGGAATATAATTTAACCAAATGGGCAATTCCCGTCATACCATTCCGGTGCTGAAGTATCTGCGTCCGGAGGGCATTCGAAATGATGTCTGTGGCATGGTACCCAAATTCCCAGGCACCAAGACCCGCAACAGTTGTTGCCTGGTAAGACAACACCACCGCTGACAGCTGTCAGTTCTTTTCTCGAAAGTTTTTTGAGATTTTTCATGATTAATATTAGTTTTTGTTTTTCCTACTCTATATGCTTTTCGGTTCCGCTATAGGTTTGCTAGCTTCCTAATTCAAGCTGGTTTCTTACAAGTCTGTAATATTCTCCTCTTAAATCTACAAGGTCTGCATGGCTGCCTTCTTCTACAACTTTCCCCTGATCCAGTACAATGATTTTATCTGCATGTCTTACTGTAGAAAGTCTGTGGGCAATAACCACTGCTGTCTTCCCTTTGAAGAACTGCTCAAGGTTTTCCATGATTACTTTCTCATTATTGGCATCCAATGCTGATGTTGCTTCATCAAACAAAATATACTCAGGAGATTTATAAACAGCTCTTGCAATGAAGAGTCTCTGTTTCTGGCCACCGCTGACACCAACACCCTCATTCCCGATTTTCGTATTATAACTTAATGGAAGGCTTTCAATAAATTCTTTAATGTTGGCAATTTCTACAGCACGTCTCAGTTTTTGTTTGTCAATATGATCTTCACCTACAGCAATGTTATTGGCAATCGTATCGTTGAATACATAGCCTTCCTGCATTACTACTCCGCAATGATCTCTCCAGTATCTTGGCGAAATATTCTTCATATTGGTACTTCCGATTCTGATTTCACCCTGGTCAGGATCATAAAACTTCATTAACAGTTTCAACAGGGTTGTTTTTCCGCTTCCACTGGCTCCCACAATAGCTGTAGTCTGCTGATAAGGGATCGTAAGGGTCAAATTTTCAAAAACCGGAACATCAGAACCAATATAACGGAATGACATATCTTTGATCTCAATGTCTTTCTTTGGAACATCTGTGACGTACTGCTCATTTTTATCCTCCTCATCATCTTTATCATGAATTTCCCCTAATCTTTCAAGGGAAATCTTAGCATCCTGAGTCTGCTTGATAAAGTCGATAAGCTGAAGAAGAGGGCTGTTTAGCTGTCCAATAATATATTGTACAGAAAGCATCATCCCTAACGTAAGGTTTCCGCTTAAAACCAGCTTTGCAGAAAGGAAACTTACCAGAATATCTTTCATCTGGTTGATAAAGTTACCTCCAACAGACTGCCATTGTTCTAATGAAAGAGATTTTATTCTGATTTTAAACAGTTTTACCTGAAGGAATTCCCAGTCCCATCGTTTCTGTTTTTCAGCATTATGCATTTTAATTTCCTGCATACCGTTGATAAGCTCAATCACTTTACTTTGTTCCTGAGAGACCTGAGAGAACCTTTTGTAATCAAGCTCCTTTCTCTTTTTCAGGAAGAAACTGATCCAGCCAATATACAATACCGCCCCAACAAGGTAAACAATGAATAATCTGTAATCATAAAACAGCAGAACAATACTGAAGATAATAAGATTCACCAGTGAGAACAAAGTGTTTAATGATGAGCTGGTAAGCAGCTGCTCGATTCTGTGGTGGTCATTTATCCTCTGCATGATATCTCCGGTCATTCTCGTATCAAAGAAACTTATCGGAAGTCGCATGAGTTTGATAAAGAAATCGGAGATGATGGAAATATTAATTCTTGCTGAAAGATGGAGAAGAATCCAGCTTCGTATGGTTTCAATTCCCATTCTTCCAAGGAATAACATAATCTGTGCAAGTAAAACCACATAGATAAAATTAATATCCTGGTTCTGGATCCCGACGTCTACAATACTTTGGGTAAGAAAAGGGAATATCAGGGATAATAAACTTCCTCCCAGAAGCCCTATGGCCAGCTGGATGACAAGTGTTTTGTATTTAAGGAGATATTTGGAAAGAAACGTAAAGCTGGCCTTACTTTCTTCAGCATCAAATTCGGTCTGGAAAAATGCAGGAGTTGTTTCAAGAATCAGAACAATTCCTTCTTCTGTATTTTCGTTTGCATTTTCTCCGATCCAGGATTTGATAAACTCTTCTCTTGTATACGTGATCAGTCCATAGCTGGGATCCGAAATATATACTTTGTTCTTTTTGTCAATTTTGTATACAACAACAAAATGGTTTTTATTCCAGTGTGCTACACAAGGAAAAGGAACCTCTTCTGTGAGGGTATTGAAATCTATCTGGACTCCCATTGACCGGAATCCAAGATTTTCTGCCGCATCGCTTAGCCCAAGAAGGCTGCTTCCCTCACGTGTTGTTTCGGAAAGATTACGAATCTGCTGCAGGGATATACTTTTACCATAATACTTACTTACGATCCTGAGACATGTAGGGCCGCAGTCTTTGGTATCTGGTTGCTTATAAAAAGGAAACTTTTTTTTCAAAACTACTACTCATTATAAAATGCCGCCAGCGGGTGACGACATTTACTTTAATTCAATTATATTTCAATGAAATGGTAAACCACAAATAGTCCCATTTATCAATGTTTTTCTGCTCTTTTACACCTTATCAGATGTTATTTTTGTTTTTCCTAAGATAGTGAAATTTTCAAATGGATGGTATTTATTTACTAAATCTCATCATCTTCTATTAATTCATCAATAAAAAACAAAATATCTTCGCGATCATACTTGTCAGGGAATTGGTATCCGTTGATGATAAAGATTGGGGTGAAGTTTAATCCTGCATTACTGTTTTCAGCAGACATCTCTACTAATGGATTCAGGTTTTCCGATGTTGTATTTCCTCCGGAAAGGGCATTTATTTTGCTTTCGTCCTTAGTTTCAAACCATTCTTCTACAGCGTGCAGAAATTCCTTCTCAGGCTTGTTATGGTAGATATGAGTTAAGTCTGAAATAAGCTGTGTGTATTTTTCTGGAGCTCTTTCGGGGCTGTAATTGAATCTCATCTGTAAAGAGATATTATCAGGGTATTTTTCCAAAAGGCCTTCTGCCAGCTTATGAGCATCTTTACAGAAACCACAATATGGATTGGATATGATAGAAATACGAAGTTTAGCATCTCTTTTCCCGACAGCAAAAGTCTCAGTATCCTGGAATTCAATTTTGGGATTCTGTTCCATCTGGTTTTTGAACAGCTCATAATTTCTTTTGAATCTAAGGTTTTTCGCATTAGATTTTTGGAGAGCCTCTTTTTGTTCAAGAAGTGTATTGAAGTAAATAACAGCAGAGAATACCAGAGCCCATAAAATGACAGTTAATAAAAGTGTTCCTATACTGAAAGACAGGTTTTCGAAAAATAAACTGCTTACAACTATTTGTGCTGCAAGGATTGAAATAATCAAAAGACATACTCTGCAAAACGTTTTTTCTACAAAAGCCTGAATGTATAGAGAATACCCTATTGCAAGTACAGAAACAAAGGTGAATCCTTTTACTATATAAGCTGTAGCCGGTAAAAATAATCCCAGCACGGTAAGTCCTGCAAAATAGATCAGGGAAAAGTCTGCAAATTTTAACCCTAAGATACTGGTCTTATCCTGCTTTATAATTTTATCACATGAGTTGACTGTCTGGCTGGCAGCTGTACCTCCGCCACCACATATACTTCCGATTACGGTAGATGTATTCCCGAATTTCTGATTGAAGATTTCCAGTGAAATATAGACTCCAGCCAGGGAAAGAAGATTGAATAGGGCTTCATAAATAGTCTGGCTTATAAATGAATAGGCGAGAACAGCCGCGAAAATTAAATAAAGAACCGGTTTAAAATTGAAGGCCAGTTTATTTTCTGTCTTTTCTGCCTTTTCAAACAACAGTACAAAATCAGTTGATTTGGTATAAAGTTCTTCTTTACCGAAGGTTTTTGCTTTTTCTGAATATACTGAATAATTGCTTCCTGACTTTTTTACGAGTGAAAATGAATTTTCAACAATAGCAATAAATTCTTCCGGAAGTTCGTCCCAATATTCTTTGTCAAGTTCATAAGCGTCATTTTTCACCCCCATAAAGTTGAGCGTGTCACTGAAAGCCAGTGCAGATGGATAATTGGGATGTGAGTTGAACTGGAAAATGAATTCCTGTTTATCGAGTTTTAGGTGGTTAATTAGTCTGTCAAAAATCATGTTAATATTTTTATCTAAAATACACAGATGTTTTAAATATACAAAAAATTTTTTCTTTTATTAGTGAGATATAAGCGACTGTTGGTAGATTAGATTTGACTTTCAATATTTTATTTCACAAAATAGGACTCCAAACTGAATCCTGAAATATGATATTTATAATAAAATTCTGCGGTTTATAACTGTTTTAGGGTAGAAGTATTATTTGATACAACATAAGTTTTGGCTCAGACTACTGAATTTTTCAAATGGTATAGTTTACATTAAATTCCTGCGGAAAGCAAGAGGACAGATTAGAATAATAAAGGCTATTATTTTTAATCAAAAATCTTGAAATTTTTGGTATAAAAATATTAGAAATATATATGAAATAAAGCGGATAACTCCATTTTTTAAAACTACAAAAACCGGGTAAAAATAGAATGTTTTTTATTTAAACAAATGTTTGATTTTGTAAATATTTAATAGGTTATATGGGGTTGGGTGGTGTTTTTTGTATTAAATAGCACTTTTAATTATGATCTGTAAGGTCGTAGTATGAACTCAAAAAAACTTAAAAAATCATAAAGTTTTCATAAAGTTTTAAAAAAGGATAGAAATGTTTTTGTATTTATAAAATATGTCGTACTTTTACATCGCCTTGAATGAGGGAACAAGTCAAGGTAATAAATTTTTTTTCATCATTTGTGTTTTTAGAATCGTATCGCCTGATACGATTCTTTTTTTTATTTATTTTTCATAGTTTAAAAGAAGATCTATAAAGTAGGAATAGGTGACAGAACCTTCCTGTTGATTGCTTTTCAGGAAGAGGTTGTTGGTGTACCCAAAAAAATCATCCAGCCAGCCCTGATGACTGAGCACAAAATTCTTTTCATGCATCCGGTCTCTTTTCATCGCAGGAGAATATTGATGAAGAACATTCTTTACGAACTCAGGATCTTCCTCTACAATAAACCTTAAAAGGCTTTTTAAAGTAAAAAACTCAGTACTGTATCTCAACTCAGGATTACTGGAATGAACGCCTATTAAATATCCCACAAAATTAGCCTCCTGCTCTCTGGCGAAACCCAGCTGATGAGAAGTTTCATGCGCCGTTGTGAAAGGGATGAATGTATGAGGCAGTTCAGAATTATATTGAGCTTCTGCAGTGAAGGGGTTGTAATACCCCAAAATGCCCGTAAAGCTCATTACATTTTTGAATAAACTTGGTTTGATATCCAAAATCTGAGGGGCTTTTTTATTCGAGATATAAGAAGGCAGTTTTGACTGTTGACGCAGGATTTCCTGTTGTATAGAATCAAGATTTGTAATGATGAATATTCCTTTACTATCTTCCCGGACAGACTGTCTGGTTACCCTACATTTTTCAAGGTAAGAAAGAGCCAATTGTTTGGCCCTTTTCACATCAGGTTCTTTCTGGCTTGAAAGCTTCTTGATAATAGGAGTCTGGAAATACAGCATTCCCCAAAAAGCCTGATAGATAAAGTAGAAAATATTGATGATAATCAGAATTTTAAGCATAGAGCCATGTCTTCGCTGTTTCCTGAATAGGCTGATGCAATAATACAAAAGGAAAACACCCAATACAATATATATAAGATCCCCTATAGAAAATGGAATCCAGCTGAACAATGCCTGGTGCGTTTCTTTCTGAAGTTCAAAAAAGCTTTCAAAAAACGAGATCATCACTCCGGATTTTGAGCAGACATAAAACAAAAGAAATTGGGCAAGTAATACACCTGCCCAAAACCTTTTCTTTTTATATATATGTAGTTTATTTTTAGTGTGCACCTTCGGATTCTAAAACATCAACATTAATTCCCTGTCTAAATAAAGATTTTTTTGCCAGATATGCAAATAAAGTAATGTACACAAAGCAAAACACAGGAATAATGTATGAACTGTGAATACCAATAATATCAGAAAGTTTTCCCTGAAGTGGAGGAATAATACCTCCTCCCAAGATCATCATAACCAAGAATGCGGAACCTTGTGCTGTATATTTTCCTAACCCTGTTATAGCTAAGGTGAAAATTGACGGCCACATGATACTGCAGGCGAGTCCTCCAGAAAGGAATGCATAGATAGCAAAATTGCCAGTAGTAAGTAATCCCGTGATCATAGCAGCTGTTCCAAATAAACCGAAGATAATCAATGTTACAGCAGGCTTATTTTTGCTTATTAAGAATAATATAACTTGGATAGCAACACAGATCGCATAGAAATAAAGGTGTGACATATCCTTTTGTGCAAGCGTATTGATCCCGATTATAACCAAAAATGCAATAAAGGGGACTACAATTGTCGCTATGGTTTGTTGAGTCTTATTTAAGTTAAAAACAGCAATTGCACCAGTCCATCTTCCAATCATTAAGCTTCCCCAATACATAGAAATATATGGAGCAAGGTCTGAAGACTGATGTCCACCAAATTCTTTCATGCTTAAAAGTTCCCCTAGGTTACTTCCTATGGCAACTTCCACTCCTACATAAGAAAGAATTGCAATCATTCCAAGAACAAGCTGTGGATATCTCATTGCTCCCCAACCCTCAGAGTTTTTCTTTGCACTCGTATTAGCGAATACAAGACAGATGATCACAGAAAGTAATGCTCCTCCTAGATAGATCATTCTCTTTTTTTCCAATGGGTGCTTTATGGTTTCAAGCTCTGTCTTTTTATTGGTAATCTGTGTACTGAACTCTGCAATTTTTACAGCATCAGTTTCTTCTTTTATACTTTTATCAAGAACAGATATTTCATTCCCTATTCTTTCGATGTTTTTAGCCTCTTCAGAATTATAGCTGCTAAATACAGGGATAAAGAATAGAATAACAAGTATTGTCATTGCAACCAATGTTTTTCTTGCTTTTCCAGCTTTTTCCATAGGCTCAGTAGAAATACCGTCTGGAAGCTTTTTAGAAAAATAAAAGATTCCTGCTGCAATTAAAAATAGGGCTCCTACGGCTGTATAAAGCAGAATGACCTTATCAAGGGCCAAATGCTTGATCTGGTCATCGTCTACCGTAGCAGTAGTTCCAAAAAGAGCTAGTCCTACAATAATGGGCCCGATGGATGTTCCGAAAGAATTGATACCGCCTGCAAGGTTCTGTCTACTGGCTCCGGTTTTAGGATCTCCCAGTAGCACCGCAAATGGATTGGCGGCAGTCTGTTGTATTGAAAAACCTAATGCTACTACAAAAAGGCCTATAAGCATTCCGTAATACACATTACTTTTTACAGCAATAATCATAATTGCGGCCCCAATGGCAGAAAGGAGAAGTCCATAAACAATACTCTTTTTGTAACCCCATTTGCCAATAATGTCAAATCCTTTTATAGTACTGAATATGAAGAGCAGTAAGGCTCCCAGAAAATAAGCAGTATAAAAAGCAAAATCTATTAATTGAGACTGAAACTGGTCAAGAGAGAAATAGTTTTTACAGAAAGGGATGAAAATACTATTGCCGGCAGCAATAAACCCCCAGAAAAAAAATACAAGTACAAGTGTGTAAAGTGCCGGGTAATTAGTCGGTTGGTTGGTCTTTGACATATTTTATTGAAAATTTCGCAAACAAATATAGCTAATTCTTTTAAATAGAATGCTCTGTTAAAGTTTTTTTAATAACTTGGTAAGCCTCTGCCTTTAAGTCTTTTGGCGAATTGGTAGGCTCAATGATTCCATTAAAATACACCTTTACTCTTCCGGGATAGCCTTTTGAGTTTTCAAAAGGGAACATTTCCTTGAGTCCGATAAAGGTATAAACAGCGATAGGAGACTTATGTTTTGAGGACAGGATAAATGCTCCGTCTTTAAAATCATCCAGGATTATAGAAGTATCGTCCGGTACGCCGCCTTCAGGAAAAATAGCAATGCTGTTGCCTTCCTCCATCTTTTCAGCGCATCTCCGGTATACATCCGCACGGCTTTTTGCACTCGTTCTGTCTACCATTACACATATCCTTTTATAAATAGTCCCGAAAATAGGAATCTTTACCAGTTCTTTTTTCCCTACAAAACATATCGGATGATCCGGAAATAGAATGCAGGTAAGCATAATATCCATAATGGATGTATGATTGGAGATAAAAACATAAGGAATACTTTTGTCTTTCTTCTGTTCCGAAAGTTTAATGAGATCATATCTGAAACCCATTCCGTAAAACATTCCGAAACACCAGATTCTGACGAGTTTATAACCGTACTTATAATGCTTTTTGTTAAAGGATAAAATATAGACAGGGATTCCAATAGTAACTGTCAGAAAAAATGCCAACAGCAGCATCCAGAATCTCCAGAGATAATTTAAAATTTTTGTCACAGCCTAACCGTTAAAAATTACTTTCTTTTTTACCGAATAATTCAGAATGGAAACCAGCAATATTGCTGCAATTTTACTGATCATTTCCGGGCTCAAGGTATAAAAAAATAAATTGATATTATCTTTAAATATGAAACTGTAAAATACCTGGAAAAAACCAAGACTGAGTAATGTTGAAAAGAAGGAGACTACCATGAAATAAGCAAACTCTTTTTTCTTGGAGTGTTTTCCTCTTTCAAACACAAACCAGATACTCAGGAAATAATTGGTAATAATCCCGCAGCTCGTAGAAAAAATGTTGCTTAAAGGATAATGTACACCATGGAAGTTGATTTCCTTTGCAAAGAAATGCGGAAGATAGGTGCTGAAAATCTTAAAGCTGCCTATTTCTACAACGGCACTCAGCCCTCCTGCAATGATGAAGAACAGAACCTGTTTCTGGCGTAAGAGTATTTCTTTCATGTAATGAATATAAAAACTAAATATAAATACATATTGTATAAAACTGAAATGATTTATATCTCAGAATATAAAGACCTTACTGTATCCCGGCTGTTAATAACCATTTTAGAATACCAATAATGCCAAAGCTTCACAATATGAGTATGCAAATTTATAACTATATGTTAAACACTGAAAAAAGTTGTTAAAATATTTTTTTTAATTAAAATTATTTCTAATTTTAATATTCAGAATGATGTAATAATGACCTGATAATAAATTCATTTTCAACTTCTTGTGTTGATGGTTTTTTCTATCTTGTAGTGCGCGATTAAGAGCATATACCCCTACATTTTATGACCCAATTATTAATAATATTTGTATGAAAAGTCAAAACAAATACAGAAAATTCCAGCTTCAACAGAAAAATATTGAAGCTCTTGAGAAAGAAAATTCCCGCTTCAAAAGAGTGTATTCAGAATATGAAAATATGTCAGATGAATTGTGGAATCTCGAAAACTCCAAAGGAGAACCAGTGCCTGATGATTTTATCAATGCAATGGTATTACAGACTTCCTATCTGGAAGATGAAATAGAAGATTGGCTATTGCAATTCAACGAAAAAAAAACACAGATTAAACATTCATGATTTTAGACAGCTTCCAGGTTGTTTATAAACGCTAATTGAAGATAAATTCATAATTTAGCATCCTTAAATTAAAATCTAAAATATGGTTGCTATTGTAGATAGTGGTTCTACTAAATCGGATTGGGTAATACTTGATGACTTTAAGAAAGTTTTTCTGAAAACAGAAACAATCGGGTTCAATCCGAATTTTATCAACAGAGAACTTATCGCTCCTGAGATACAGAAAAATAGCAATCTGGTATCGGTTAAAAATTCAATTACCAAGGTCTTTTTTTATGGTTCCGGATGTGGTGTGAAAAAAAACTGTGAAACCATAGAAGAAGAACTCACGAAAGTTTTTGGAAAAGCAGAAATTACTGTAAAGGAAGATCTGATGGCTGCAGCCTATGCAGCATACAGTGGAAAACCTGCTATCGTATGCATTCTTGGCACAGGATCAAATTCCTGTTTTTTTGACGGCGAAAATCTGAAGATAGAATTACCTTCACTGGGATTCCTGATTGGGGATGAAGGAAGCGGCAGTGCCATTGGAAAGCAATTGGTGCGCAGGTATTTTATGAAAAAACTGCCTTCAGACCTTCACACAGAATTTGAAGCCAATTACCAGCTTACCGTAGAAGATGCATTGAAAAATATGTATCATACCCCAAGACCAAATGCATATTTGGCAAACTTCACCAAATTTGTGATCGAAAGAAAAGATCATCCTTATTTCAGGGATATGGTGTTTGAAGAAATGAAAAGTTTCTTTGAATATCAGGTTCTTCCTTATGAGGAAGCAAAAGATGCCGAGATCAATTTCATCGGTTCTATTGCTTATTATTATGAAAATATACTGCGTTCTGTAGCTACAGAACTTAATTTAAATGTGGGACATGTTGTGCAGAAACCAATTGAAAGCTTAGTAGATTACCACATTAAATATATACTTTAACAAAAAACAAAATTTTATGTCAAGTAACAACAATCGTGACGAAAAGAACTTTAGCCAGGCCGCGCTAGATTATCATAAAGCAGAACCCAAAGGAAAAATTGAAGTGATCCCATCAAAGCCGCACTCTTCTCAGAGAGACCTTTCACTGGCTTATTCTCCGGGAGTAGCTGTTCCTTGTATGGAAATTCATGATAAACCGGAAACTGTGTATGATTATACAGGGAAAGGAAACCTGGTAGCAGTAATTTCTAACGGTACTGCGGTACTTGGACTGGGAGATATCGGTGCTGAAGCTTCAAAACCGGTAATGGAAGGGAAAGGACTTTTGTTCAAGATCTTTGCAGATATCAACGTATTTGATATTGAGATCGATGAAAAAGATCCGGATAAATTTATTGAAATCGTAAAAGGTATTGCTCCCACTTTCGGAGGGATCAACCTTGAGGATATTAAAGCTCCTGAAGCTTTTTATATAGAACAAAGACTGAAAGAAGAATTGAATATTCCTTTGATGCATGACGACCAGCACGGAACCGCTATTATCTCAGCAGCAGCATTGATCAACTCTCTGCAGATTGCCAATAAAGATATAGATAAAGTGAAAATGGTAGTCAATGGAGCAGGTGCGGCAGCTATTGCATGTACCAAGCTTTATATTTCATTAGGATTGAAAAAAGAAAACGTCCTGATGTGTGACAGTAAGGGGGTTATCAATCATAAAAGAGAAAACCTTACGCCTGAAAAATTAGATTTCATTGCTCAGACAGATATTGAAACATTAGAGGATGCTGTAAAAGGATCTGATGTTTTCGTAGGATTGTCTAAAGGAAATGTAATGACTCCGGAAATGTTATTAAGCATGAACGAAAATCCTATCGTATTTGCTCTGGCTAATCCTGATCCTGAAATTGCTTATGATCTTGCTCTTGAAACTCGTAAAGATGTAATCATGGCAACGGGAAGAAGTGATTATCCTAACCAGGTAAACAACGTATTAGGATTCCCTTATATTTTCCGTGGAGCATTGGATGTACAGTCTACAGGAATTAATGAAGAAATGAAACTGGCTGCCGTACACGCGATTGCTGATTTAGCAAAAGAACCGGTACCGGAAGCTGTAATTTTAGCATACAACGTTCAGAATCTGCAATTCGGAAGAGATTACTTCATTCCGAAGCCGTTTGACAACAGACTGATCACAAAAGTATCAAGCGCTGTAGCGAAAGCAGCTATTGAAAGTGGTGTTGCCAGAAAAACCATTACGGATTTTGAAGAATACGAGCACCAGCTTTTAGACAGAATGGGAAGAGATGAGAGATTGGTAAGAATGATGCAGAGCCGTGCCAAATCCAATCCGAAAAGAATTACCCTTGGAAATGCTGAAGAATATAACGTATTGAAAGCAGCTCAAATTCTTTATGAAGAAGGAATTGCTTTTCCAAGTCTTCTGGGAGATAAAAAATACATCAAGGAGCAGATGGAACGTTACGGAATTACACTGGATGTTCCAATCATTGATCCAAGTGATGACGATCAGAAAGAAAACAGAAAAAAATATAGAGAAACCCTTTGGAAACTTCGTCAGAGAAAAGGAATGAACGAGTACAAAGCGAAGAGATATGTTCGTCAGAGAGATTATTTCGGACCTCTTATGCTGAAACATGGTGATACCGATGGTCTTATCGTAGGATTCTCTAAAAACTATACTTCAGTTTTACGTCCTGTTTTGGAAGTTATTGAAAAAGATAAAGGAGTAGACAAAGTTGCGGCAATGATGATGATCCTGTCTGAAAAGAAACCTATTTTCTTCGCAGATACTTCCATCAATCAGAATCCTACCTCTGAAGATCTTGTGAATATTGCTAAAATGGCAGAATTTACAGTAAAATCTTTTGCTATAGAACCAAGAATTGCAATGCTTGGGTTTGAAAACTTTGCTGCCATTTCTGAAACTTCCAAGAAAGTGGCTAAAGCAGTGAGCATCCTTCATGAGAAATACCCTAAAATGATCGTAGATGGTGAGATTCAGCCGGATTTTGCAATGAATGCAGACCACCTGAGCGATTATCCATTCTCAAAATTAGGAACAACACCAGCCAATACCTTTATTTTCCCTAACCTGGAAAGTGCCAACCTTTCTTACAAAATTATAAGAGGAATGAAAGTAGCGCAGGTTATCGGACCTATCTTAATGGGATTAAAACAGCCGGTACACGTTCTTCAAATGCGTTCAAGCGTAGATGAGATCGTCAACCTTGCTACAATTGCGGTTCTTGATGCTCAAAGAAGAGAAAAGAAATCAATCTGAAAATTAAATCATAATTAGTAATCACTAACCTCTGATTAGATTTTCTTATTAAAAATGACACTTTAAACCCTGTAGATATAATAAAAGACTCCATATTTTGGAGTCTTTTGCTTTTATGTTAATTCATTGAATTCTTATTTGAAATTTAAGTTAAAAATCATTCGCACGTTAAATGAAAACATTAATTAGTTTAAATTGCTATATTTGGGAGTTTTAAAAATTAATAATGATATTTTCTTTACAAGGCAATGTTCAAGAACTTACGCCTACCTACGCAGTTATCAATGTACAAGGAGTTGGTTACTACGTGGGAATCAGTTTGATGACTTCACAGACGCTGGTTTTAAATCAGCAAACTTTCTTATTTATACAGCAGATCATCCGTGAAGATGCTCATCTTCTCTTTGGATTTAACACACGTTCAGAAAAAGAAATGTTCAATCTGTTAATAAGCGTTAATGGAGTGGGGGCTGTTTCAGCATTGATTCTGCTGTCAACATTGAGCCTTGATGAGATTGCTTCTGCAATACTTTCCGGAAACAGCGCACTGATTCAAAAAGCAAAAGGAATTGGTGCGAAAACTGCTGAAAGAATTATCGTAGATCTTAAAGATAAAGTACAGAAATACAGCGATCCAAACGCGAACATTTCTGTGATGGTAGATAATAAAATTAAGGAAGAATCGTTATCTGCATTAGAAGTTTTAGGGATTCCTAAACGAGCAAGCGAGAAGATTGCGGATAGAATTATAAAACAAAATCCAAGCATCTCGGTAGAAGAATTGGTTAAACAAATCTTAAAAAACATTTAACATTTGGTGGCAAATAGTAAGCATCTTAACATATTTTTGTTCCTGTCGTTCCTGTGTATGTCTGTCAGCGCTTTTGCGCAGGTACAAAAAGACACGGCAATTATAAGAAAACAATATGAAGTGGCTGACCCTACGAGGTATGAAGCCTATTACGATATAAAAACCGGGATGTACTATGTGTATCCCAAAATCGGAAATACCATAACAGGCCCTCCCACAGCCATGTCTCCGCAAGAATATAAAGAATATATGCTTGCCACCCAGACAAAAGCTTATTACAAGGAGAAATCTGATAAATACAACCTTCTTTTCAGAAGGGACAGATCTGATGCAAGAAAGAAGGGACTTATCCCTTCATTGTTGATTAATAACAGACTGTTCGAAACGATTTTCGGAGGTAATAAAATAGAAATCATTCCCTCAGGGTATGCATCCCTGGATTTTGCAGGACTGTATCAGAAGATAGATAACCCGATGATCCTGCCACAAAACAGGACAAGTTTCACTTTTGATATTGATCAGAGAATTCAGTTGGGATTATTGGGTAAAGTAGGTGAAAACCTTCAGTTAAAGGCCAATTATGATACCCAGAGTGGTTTTGCCTTTGAAAACAGAATGAATCTTGTTTGGCAGGCAAAAGGAAGCTGGAAAGATCTTCAAAGTAAAGGTCTTGGAAATGTTGATAAACCCAACGAAGGAGGAGAAGATAAAATCATCAAAAGAGTTGAATTTGGTAACGTAAATATGCCGCTTTCAACCAGTTTGATCCGCGGTTCACAATCGCTGTTTGGGGTGAAGACAGAATTTCAGCTTGGAAAAACATTTGGAACGGTTGTCCTTTCCCAACAGCAGGGAGAAGCCCGTAATATTGTAGTGCAGGGTGGCGGTGTTATGAATAATTTTAAAGTCAACGCTATTGACTATGAAGAAAATCAGCACTACTTTTTAGGACATTATTTCCTGAACAAGTATGATGATGCGTTACTTAATTATCCACAGATCAATTCAACCATCAATATTACCAGAATGGAAGTATGGGTATTGGATCAGGGAAACAGTAATCTGGCTTACCAGAAGAGTATTATCGGGATAAGAGATTTGGGAGAAGCCGCAGGGGGAATTACTTTGCCGGATAACTCTCTGAATGGATTATATGATGAGGTGTCAACAGTAGCCGGAACAAGAGAAGCAGGGAAAAATTACAATGCTCTTTTTCAAGGGCATGTCTTCACGGGAACACCTACTCCCTACAATAACGGAGAAGAATTTGTTCTTGCTACAAAAGCGAGAAAGCTGAATGCTAATGAATTTACCTTTCAACCGCAATTAGGATATATCTCCTTAAATCAAAAGCTTAATGACCAGCAGCTTTTAGCTGTTTCCTATTCATATACTGTTAACGGAAGCAATAAAATCTACAAAGTAGGGGAGTTTTCTGAAGAAAGCCCAGTGTTGATCACCAAAGTACTGAGAGTAAACAATAAGGTGAACACTCAATCTCCGATGTGGGATTTGATGATGAAGAATATCTATTCTATAGATGCAGGACAGGTTGCTCCTGATGGCTTTATTCTCAACGTATATTACAGAGATCCAAAGACAGGAGGTAAGGTAAACTACCTTCCGGATACTCCTGTAAAAGATCAGAATTTGTTGAAGTTATTCAACTGGGATCGTCTCAACATGAACGGTGATATCCAGAACAATAAAGACGGAAGTAAAGGAGACGGTATTTTCGACTTTGTCAATGGGATTACGATAAGACCGGAAACGGGAAGAGTGATTTTTACCAAAGTACAGCCTTTCGGTAAATTTCTGGAAGCAAAATTAGGTACAAGTGATCCTCAATATGTATTTCAGGATCTTTATACCAAACAAAAACAACAAGCGTCAGCCAGTAACCTTTCACAGAGGTATACAATGGAAGGCCGTTATAAAGGTGTTCAGGGTCAGGGTATATCTTTAGGTGCAGTAAACGTTCCTCAGGGATCAGTAAAAGTAGCTGCAAATGGAGTACAGCTTACAGAAGGTGTAGACTATACGGTAGATTATATGTTGGGGACTGTTACCATCATCAATGAAAATGTAAAGCAGTCCGGACAGGCGATCAATATCTCATTAGAAAACCAATTGACATTTAATACCCAAAGAAAAAGATTCTTAGGATTAAATTTAGAAAGAAGATTCAGTGAAAACTTTATCTTAGGAGGAACAGTGATCAATTATTCAGAGTCTCCACTTACCCAAAAAGTAAACTTCGGACAGGAAGCGGTAAATAATACCATGGCAGGGATCAACTTGATGTACAACAATCAGGCTCCTTATCTGACAAGGCTTACCAATAAACTTCCGATGGTAAAAACAGAAGCGCCATCCAACTTAAACTTCAAGATGGAAGCTGCATATCTGATGCCAGGGTTGAATAAAGGAACCAATAACCAGTCTTACATTGACGATTTTGAACAAACAACGTCTAAAATATCATTAAAAGAACCAGCAGCATGGAGCTTAGCTTCAAAACCGGAAAAAAATACATTGCCACCATTTAATACAATACCAGGAAATGATGATATAACAAGTGGATATGGAAGAGGACTATTAACATGGTATAATATCGACCCTAGATTCTGGGGTGTTGGAGGAAAAGCACCTGCAGGAATTACACCGCAGTCTGTATCCAACCACGCTTCCAGAAGAGTACAATATTCTGAAATATACAACAACAGAGATTTTGTAGCGGGAGAACAAACTTTTACGAATACTTTCGATATTTCATATTTCCCTAAAGAAAAAGGACCTTACAACGTAAATCCGGTAACAGAACAGGCACAAAGCAGATGGGCGGGGATTATGCGATCCATCAGCGTTCCGAACTTTGTTACTTCAAACATTGAATATGTGGAATTCTGGATGATGGATCCATACGCAGATGGTAAAACACTGGGTACTGATCCAAAACTTTTACTTCACTTAGGAAACGTTTCTGAAGATGTATTGAAGGACGGGAAAATGCAGTATGAAAACGGGCTGCCAACTCCAGGTACACCCTCTTCTACTACAAATTCAAACTGGGGGATACAGCCAAAACAACCGCCAATTTTATATGCATTCTCCACAGAAGGAGATGACAGAAGAGTACAGGATGCCGGATATGATGGTCTTACTTCTGATCAGGAAGCCATGAGATTCGGAAATACTTTTGTAAACCCGGTAACCAATATTGCTGACCCTGCAGTGGATGATTTCGTATTCTATCTTTCTGATAAATTTACAGGAAGCCAGGCTGCTTCAGTGGTGGAGCGATACAAGTATTTCAGAAACCCGGAAGGAAATTCAGAAGCAAACTCACTGAACGTAGCTTCACAAACTCCGGATGCCGAAGATATCAATAAAGATTACAACCTTGATCAGACTGAAAACTATAATCAGTATGTGATCAAGCTTGATCAGCCAAGTTTAGCATTGGGAGGAAACAATATAGTAGATGTAAAAACAGTAAAAGCAACTTTCCAGAACGGGCAGTCTGCAGATGTGAAATGGTACCTGTTTAGAATTCCTGTAGCAAATTATGATAAAGCTGAAGGAACACACGAAGATGAAGTATTAAATAACGTAAGATTTGCAAGATTGATGCTTGCAGGATTTGATCAGACCTCTACTCTGAGATTCGGAACAATGGATCTTGTAAGATCAGACTGGAGAAAGTATACTAGTAACATTGCCAGCACAAATATCCCAGGTTCAGGAGAGGGTGTAGGCGTTGTTACAGACCCGAATTTTGAGGTAGGAAGCGTGAATATTGAAGAGAATGCATTGAATCAACCTCCTTATGTATTGCCTCCGGGAATTGACAGACAGGTATTAAGCGGAAACGCAGGGGCACAAAGACAAAATGAAGCTTCACTTTACATGAAGGTAACAGACCTTAAAACTGAGGCAAGAGGAGTGTTCAAAAATACGACTTTGGATATGAGAAGATATAAAAAGCTGAAGTTGTTTGTACATGCTCACGATCCATCCAATGTTATTACTGGAATTGATGAGAAAACAAAATTCTTTATTCGTTTCGGAAGCGATGCTACCGATAACTATTATGAGTATGAATCATCTTTAAAAATGACCCCTACTACAGCGACGGCTCCAATGGAGATCTGGCCACTGGAAAATGAGGTCGATTTTGATGTTCAGAACTTTGTAGATGCTAAAATCAGAAGAGATAAATCAGGGGTTGCAATTACTAATAGAACAGTCGATCTGGGATATCAGGAACCTTATAAAAATATTTATATCAAAGGTAGACCAAGCTTAGGAAATATAACCACCATTATGATAGGGGTGAGGAATTCTGACCCAAGAGGAGCTTCCACTATAACAAGGGTTCTTTGGGTAAACGAAATCCGTCTTTCTGAAATTGAAAATGATGGAGGGTATGCAGGAAATGCCAGCTTAAACTTCAATATGGGAGATCTGGCAACAGTGAATGCCAATGCTTCGTATACATCAGTAGGTTTCGGAAATATAGATTCAAAACCTGCGGAAAGAACACAATCTACTCAGTCGGCATTCAGTATCAATACCGCAATCAATGTAGATAAATTCCTTCCTGAAAAAACAGGGGTGAAAATTCCTTTAAACTATTCTTACTCGCAGACGATTGAAGATCCGAAATATAATCCTCTGGATACTGACGTAGAATTCAGTAAGGCACCCAACAGGGAGCAGTTGAAAAAAGTGGCGAGAACGTATACTCAACAGAGAAGTATAGGGGTTGTGAATATGCATAAAGAGAGAGTAAATCCAAATAAAAAGCCTAAGTTCTATGACATCGAAAACGTTTCGGTAACGGCTGTTTATAACGATGATTATTTCAGAGATATCTATACCAAGAGAAATTACAGACAGTATCTGAGAGGATATGTTGATTATAACTACACGTTTAAGCCGTGGGTAATCAAACCTTTCAATAAAATGATCAGTGATACCGCGAAGTCTACGAAATATTTAAGATGGGTGAAAGAATTCAATTTTAATCCGATTCCTACAAGAATATCTTTCAGAACTGAAATCGACAGAAATTACAACGAGCTTGAGTTCAGAAATGTGGAAGCTATCCTTAATGGTGACATGAACAGTAATTTCGATGCGATCAGAAACAGAAATTTCTTCTTTGGATGGCAGTATGGATTAGGATTCAATTTCACGAAATCATTAAAACTGGAAATAAATTCTGCAACCAGAACTCTTAATGACAATCTGGATGTAAATTCAATGGATAACAAATCGATCTTCGGGAATGTATTCAGAGCCGGAAGACCGGTATTGTATAACCACAGAGCACAGTTGAACTACAAACTGCCGTTCCAGTATTTACCTTATCTGGATTTCATTGATGCAGAAGTAGGATATGGATTTACCTATAACTGGGCGGCGAGATCTACTTCTTTGACTGGATTTGTAGATCCTAATACGAATCAGACTGCAAGTTTAGGATCTGTAGGACAGAATACCAATGTTATCCAGGCAACAGCCTCAGCGGATCTTCCGAAGTTCTTTGGTCAGTTTAACTATTTCAAAAATATAAATGCCAAACTTCAGAAGCGCAGACAGGAGATGGACTCTCTGAACAATGTGTATACTAAGCAATGGGAGAAAAACAGATACAGATACAAAAAGTATAAGTTTAAAAATAAACTGACTCCACTTCAAAGTGCAGCATTCTTCCTTACCTCTTTCAAACAGTTGAACGTAAGTTATAACGAAACAAACGGAACAGTACTTCCGGGACTAATATCAGCTCCAAACTGGTATGGATACGGACAGACTTTGGGAGGGCCAACACTAGGGTTCCTTTTAGGATCACAGGCGGATATCAGGAGAACAGTAATGGAAAACGGATGGGTAAGTGGTTCCAACTATATGACAGATCCATATGTAAGAATGTCTACCAAAGAATTGAGAGCAGACTTACAGATGATGCCAATGAACGATTTAAGAGTTGATCTTAATGTGTTACATACTTTTAATAGTAACTTCTCACACACAGGATTCAACTATACCAATGGTGGGGTTCCTGATACAGATTTTACATTTGCCAGTGAAATGATAACCTATTCCAACTCTGCAGTACTTCTTAACACATCATTTAAAGATGGACAGGCAGTTTATCAGGCAATCAGAGAAAATGCAAGAGCACTTTCACAACAGTTGGGAGGCCCGGGAGCGGTATTGGACAACAATGGATTTGCTCCGCATTACAGTATTGGAAATGCTTATGTATTGATCCCTGCATTTAGAGCAGCTATGGAAGGAAAATCTGTGACACCAATGACAAATCCTAAAAAAGCAGGTTTCCCGTTACCCAACTGGAGAATTACGTATTCGGGATTAAAAAATATTCCTATAATCAGTGGACAGTTCACCAAGTTTGATATTTTACACGGTTATACGGCAACATATACAGCAACAGGCATCCAAAGCAATGTAGATTATCACGGTAACCCGAATGGATATTACCAGACAGTGGATGATGCAGGAAATGTAATTAAAAACGCTGGGGACAAAATCAATCCATATACATTTGCACAGGTAGGATATGTAGAATCTTTCTCTCCGCTTATTGGGGTTGATGTTACCATGAGAAATAATATGCAGTTTGGAATACAGTATAACAAAACAAGAATGATGGTGTTGGGATTAGTCAATCAGACGCTTACTGAAGATGCCAATACGGAATATGTAGTAAGACTTGGATATATTGTCAGAAACTTCAGATTGGGAACAGCCAATATCAGAGGAAGAGGAACAAGAGGAAAAGGAAGTGATCTTAACATCAGAGGAGATATTTCATTAAGAGACAGCAAGACTTCCATTATGAATATCCTGTTAAATGATGCCCAGGTTACAGGAGGACAAAGACTGATGAACATCAAACTTTCCGCAGACTACAATGTTTCCGAAAACCTGAACCTGAGAGTATTCTATGAACAGATGACCTCAAAGTATAAGATCTCCACAGCATTCCCGCTGTCTACAGTGAGAGCAGGTATTTCTGCCACATTTACATTCGGAGATTCCGGAGGCGGATTCTAAAATAATAAACTCATAAAAACAATATCCCTTTCTTTTAGAAAGGGATATTGTTTTTATATTATAATATAAGTTTTTAATACGACATGTTTTGTCGCTTTTGTGAAATATTTTTGTATAAAATTAATTAAAAATCAGCAATTATAGGAAAGAGTTATTATAATTCTTTTAATTGTGATTTAGCTGGTTTTAAAATGTTAAATTTGCACTTAAAAATCAAATTATAATTTATGAAAACACAATTATTTTCAATTGCATTACTAGTATCATCATTTACATTTGCCCAAACTTGGAATACCACGGGAAATTCAGGGACTAATCCGTCCAATAATTTCATTGGGACTACGGATAATCAACCTTTGGTTTTGAAATCTAATAATATTGAGAGCATCCGAATTAAGGCTAATGGGAATGTGGGAATAGGAGTTACTAGTCCCGATGCAAAATTGCATGTAGCTCAGGATAATATAAATAACCAAAATTTGGTTCTAGGAAAGTTTACATCTTTCGGGCCAACCGGGGGGAGCGCTATAGTCAGTTTAGCATATAATAGTACTGCTGCTAATCTGGAAGTAAATTCTACCTACGCAGGCAATGGCTTCAGATACGGAACTTATGGTGACTTTAATATTGAAAATGAAATTACAACCCCGGATTTTGGAGCGATTAATTTTATCACAAACAAGAAAGTACAACTTGCCATTAAACCTAATGGAAATGCTTTATTACAGGGCAAATTTGAAGCTAAAGAATTAAAGGTAACACTAACCCCTACTGCTGATTTTGTATTTGATGAAAATTATAATCTACCAGCATTAGAAAATATTGAGAAGCATATCAAAGAAAAAAAGCACCTACCCGAAATTGCTTCGGCAAAAGAAATGGAAAAAGAAGGAGTGAATGTAGGGGAATTCCAGATTAAGCTTTTACAAAAGATTGAAGAATTAACCCTTTATGTGATTGAACAAAATAAGCAATTGAAGAAGCAGGCAGAAGAAATTGAAGAATTGAAAAAATCAAATAAAAGCAAATGATGAAATATTTAATTATAGTTTTTTTATTCTGCTTGAATTTTGTAAAATCTCAAGTAGGGGATAACGGATACCCATTTTTATATGAAAAACTAGTTTCCGAACGACGTATTACAACCAGAGAAGAATATAAGAACGCTCTCGGTGAGGCTATTCCTTTGTTACAGCTTAAACAGAATATTAAAACTTTTGGAACAGAGGGAATAAATAATCAGCAAATCATAGATGAGGTTTCTGGTTTGAAAGATGAAGTTTATGTAAACCAAAATATTTACGGTAAAGCTGTTTATAAAGAAATTAATATTGCAAATGATAGCAATAGGATTGAGTACGATGGAAGATATTATTATTTATATAAGATTAAGTCTTCAGATGCTAAAGCACTACAAATCTATTTTAAGAAATATCTTTTACCAGAAGATAGTAAGCTTTTCCTATATGCAGAAAATGGATTTATATTAGGAGAGTTTAACAATAAAAATAATCCGGATGCCACGAACAAAGGATTAGAATTTGGAACACAGCCTATACCTGGAAATACATTTTATATTGAACTTTCTTATCCTATAAATAGTAACAATAAACCTTCGTTAGTTACGGAGAAAATTATTCACTCCTTTACAGATTTTTATGGGGGCGAATATGGCACAGCAGGCAATTGTCATAAGAATATTGCATGTGTGTTTGCAGTAGATAATAAATCAAGAAATATAAAATCTGTTGGTTTAATGCTATATCCGATATATCAGTGGGGAACTAATACACACAAATATTCGGCAAGTTGTTCTGGGAACTTAATGAACAATACTGCGCAAAATGGAGAACCTTATTTTTTGACAGCTGCACATTGCATAGGATATGAAGCTGCCAATAATAATATAAACTGGAGTAAAGAATTAATCACTTTATTTAATTACGAAGCGTTAAATTGTACAAGTACTGGTGCTGATGCTCCAGCTGCATTATCTAATAATTCTGTTTTTGGATCTACCTTGCTGACTCAAAGTCCTGCTACTTCTTTAGATTATGCCTTAATATTATTGAATGGAACACCAGCTGACTTGGCTAAATATAAAATTTGTTATGCAGGCTGGGATAACAATCCTAACGCATATTCGGTAAATCCTACAAATGCATATTCAGTACATCATCCTAAAGGTGACGCGAAAAAAATATCTATGGTTCAGGAATTAAATCCTGTTATGAATAATGTACCTATACTACAATCTGGATTATTGGGCTATTATGGAGTTCCTTGGCCCACAAATTTGTTAGGAACATTCTTACAAAACTCATGGAGGAATGGTATTGTAGAGAAAGGTTCCTCTGGATCTCCATTGTTTAACAGTTCTGATAGATTAATAGGATCTCTATCAACAGGTCCTAACCCTAACTATTTTAATTGTAATAATACGGATATTTATAGTAATAAATGGTTTACTTATTATTCAAGATTTTCTAATAATTATTATACCCTGTCCCCATGGCTGAACCCTAGCGGAATAAATGTACAATCTATAGGACCATATTGCCCATCTGGAGCTTATAGCATTCAAGTTGGTGCGCCCGCTATTTTTGATCCGGGAGGAGGAACTCAGCCCACAAATTGGGAAGACGAGCCTATTGATCTAAACGGAGAAAGAGTTCTTCCAGCCAATACATGGGGTAAAAAAATGTATTTAAGAGAAAATAATGGATCTCATAATTCCCTGCAAGAGGTTGATACAAATTTTTATTATTATAAATCAGTCATGTCTGCAAACCAAAATACATTTGCCATAAGTGAAAATTTATATAATATATACTATTTTAATATAAATGATTTTTTATCTAAGTTCCAGCTTTGGGGAATATATAAGATAGTTGATTGTAATAAAATTAAATATATAAAACCTGCAAAAATAACGATACAAAATCCAGGAACGGTTGGCCAAATTCATGATTGTATAATAGATGTTGTAGGAGTTACTAATGATAGAGTTCATATTCTTATTGAAGTTTGGAGAAGGAATGCTGCATTTGACTTGTATAAAACATACGAACTTCAGTCTTTTAAAATAGTAAATAATGAACTTGTATTTGAAAATTATAAAACACTTTTTAATGATCAGCTGAATTTTAATATTTCAAAATATTATGATTTTGATAGTGGGCATTTGATGTTATCTGCAAGTCACAATTCAAATTCTGTAAATAAAATATATTCATGTTTTTATAATGAGCAAAATGGTACCTGGTCAATGGATGCCAATCCAATACCAAATGGAACTTCCAATGTATTTACAAAAATTGTAGGGGATAAAGTTTTTATACAACCATCAGGACAAAATAAAATTGATATTTATAGTCTTGTTTCAAATTCACCTGCTTTTAGTTTGAAGGCATCATTGTCAAATCAATTTTTATCTGCTCCTGGAACAAACGGAGGAAGTGATCCTCTATTTGTATTAAAAAAATCAGATGACGCATATAATATTGTCTACAAAAATACCAATGGTATTGGATTTTATGAACTTATGCAAGTCAGTTTATCAGGAAATTCAGCTACCTCTTCTCATATTACAATGCCGGCAGATTTTAAATATGTATATGGTTCAGCATCTAATTTTATCATGAAAGATAATGAGATTATTAAATTAACTAGAGTGGGATGGACATCAACTGCGACTACCGAATATGGAAATCACTATTATCAGAATTTTATAAAAGATGGAGGTGGAAATTGGATAAAGGACAAAAATTTCCCACTTAAATGGAAAGATATTGGAGCATTTGACAACAAATATATAATCAGTTCTGATGATTATTATAATATTAGTGCTGGTCCAAAGCGTAGAATGTTTAGTATTAGAGAAGTCGATTATCTAGCGCATCCATATATTAGATATAATGATAATGTATTTTATCCAGCAGCTTATCATCGTCCAAAAAAATTGGATAATTACAATTTTAGCGCGGGTGTTGTTGTTAATGGAAGAGAAGAGTTTAGAAATTTAGCTGGGACCAACTTGAACATGTTTTTTTACAGGTCTTTTAACTTTGGATATGATTTTAATACCACCACACATGATGCCAAAACTGTAATTTTAGATGATAAAACACAAAAGTTGACAGGTTATAAGAGTGTGACTATACACGGGAAATATTCTGTTGTAATGAAACCAGGCTTTAGTGTTTCTGCTACTTCCGGGATAGAATTTACGGCAAAAGCACAAGCTCCTCTGCCTGCAGATATTCCTGAATGCTCTCTTACATTTGATGATATGCTTAATCCCAAAACTACAGAAACACCAAATGAAACGCTATACCTTAAGCAGACTATAGGGAAATTTGGAAATAAACCATATTATGGAGAAATTGTATTAAATGATGGTAACTTAAACCAGGAGTTTATTATTGATAGGACAGTGAAACTATATCCAAACCCTACCAAAGACATCCTGAATATTGATTTTAATGGTAAAAAATTCAAGACACTAGAAGTATATTCTATAGATGCTAAAAAGATAATAACGAAAGAAGTGTTATTACTTAATACTACTGAGGTCAATTTATCTCAATATCCTGCAGGTATCTATATGGTAACACTTATAGACTCAACAGGCAAAAGCTATCCTAGTAAGATCATTAAAAAATAATCTTTTTCTTTAAATCGCTGCACTAGCAGCGATTTTTTATTTTCATTCGAAATTTCTTCAAGTTACTTATTTATGCTTTGAACCTTTTAGAATTTTGAATACATTTGTACAAAATAAAAATTAAAAAATGAACACACCATCAGAATTAAAGTACACCAAAGATCACGAATGGATCAAGATCGAAGGTAACGTTGCTACAATCGGTATTACAGACTTCGCTCAGGGAGAACTTGGAGACATCGTATACGTAGACATAGATACTGTAGATGATGATCTTAATGGAGGAGATGTTTTCGGAAGTGTAGAAGCGGTAAAGACTGTTTCAGATCTATTCTTACCTATTGCTGGAAAGGTTATTGAGTTCAATTCAGAATTAGAAGCTCAGCCTGAACTGTTAAATACAGATCCTTATGGAGACGGATGGATTATCAAATTGGAAATTGCTGATGGGGCAGATCAGTCTGAGTTACTTTCTGCAGATGACTACAAAGCTATCATTGGATAAGATTTCAAAAATATTTAGTAAGATATTGCCCATTTATTGGGCATTTCTTACTTATATGCTTCTCAAACCCGGAGAAGAGAACCATGAATATTGGTTCATGTTCAGTGGTATTGATAAAATTTTACATCTAAGTATATTCGCAGCTTTAGGTTTCTCTTTCATTGCTGCATTTCCCAAAATAAAATTCTCATATTTTTTTCAGATCATCCTTATCTATGCATTCCTTACCGAAATTCTGCAGGAAGAAATGGGGTTGGGCAGATCTATGGAAACATTGGATATTGTAGCAGATACTATAGGATGTCTATTGGGATACTATATATATAAGCTATTAGTCAAGCGTTTCTTTTAACTTTACTCTTAGAAAAGAGTAACACTCATTCCCAGACTTTTTCCTCTACACAAACTCTTTGCTCCAACTCTTCAACTTTAATTAGGAGCATTTTCCTGCTATCCATTCATACTCCTCGCGCCCGTGCTTTCCCACATCCAACCCGATTCCTTTCAAAGAC
>NZ_VTRU01000009.1 GCF_008274625.1 Chryseobacterium panacisoli
AGGAGTCTCAACAATACCTTTTAAATTTTATAAAGATGCATCAACTCTAAGTTTGGGCTGAAGCCATATGGAAATATTGCTTTTACATGAGAACGGGCTAAAGCCCGCTCCTATTGAATAAATATTGGTTTAACCGCAGAGGACACGGATTTTCGCAGATGATCATGGAGAGCTTTTGATGAAAAAAGGATAAATCATTTCTATTGAATATAATGAATCTGTATTAAGCAGAACTCAAGAAAACGCAACCCGAACCCCGAACCTTGGATCCACCACTCATAATTCATAACGCATCATTCATAATCTGTCTTGCCCCCTAGCCCCGATAGTAATGGTTACCCCGCAGCTTGCGTAGGAGAGTTGCAGGGTTGCAGGGTTGGAGAGCTTTAGCGTGAGGAGTATGAATGGATAGCGGGAGAAGCTTCTATAGTTTCGGTGTCGTTCAGAAAACTATTCTCTATAATCTCTATTTTACTCGAATAAATTCAATAAGTTTGTAGCAGTTTTCCAAAAATAAATATAATGTCAGGAAACATTCTGATCATCGATGATGAGATCAAACTCCTTAAGCTATTAGGAATGATCCTCTCCCAAGAAAATTTTAATGTAAAAGAAGCTTCTACAGCACGTTCAGCGATGACAATGCTAGAGCAATATGACTTTGATGTTGTTCTTAGTGATGTTCGCCTTCCTGATGCTTTTGGAGTAGAATTGATCAAGTCAATTAAAACAAAATATCCTCAGCTGGAAATTATTCTAATGACTGCATTTGGGAATATTACAGATGCAGTACAGGCTATGAAAAATGGCGCTTACGATTATCTGGTGAAAGGAGACGATAATGAAAAAATTATCCCATTGGTCTATAAGGCCCTTGACAAGGTGAAAGACAATAAGTCAAGAATCGTCCAGCAGGTAGTTACCAAAGGTTTTGATCAGATCATAGGCAAATCACCTTTAATTCTGCAGGCTAAAAAGTTGGCGGAAAAAGTGGCTTTAACGGATGCTGCTGTGCTTCTTACAGGAGAAACAGGAACGGGTAAAGAAGTATTTGCCAGCGCTATTCATGAAGGGAGTGACAGAAAGAAAAACAGCTTTGTGGCAATCAACTGCTCGGCATTTAGTAAGGAGATTCTGGAAAGTGAGCTTTTTGGTCATAAACAAGGCGCTTTTACAGGAGCTGTTAAAGATAAAAAAGGTCTGATTGAAGAGGCTAATGGGGGAACTTTATTTCTGGATGAAATTGGTGAGATGCCTATAGAACTCCAGGCTAAGTTGCTCAGAGTTTTGGAAACCAGAGAATTTATCAAAATGGGTGAGACGAAAGTTTCAAAATCTGATTTTAGACTGATCGCGGCTACCAACAGAGATCTGGAAGGTGAAATAAAACAGGGAAACTTCAGAGAAGATCTCTATTTCAGACTGAATGTATTTGAAATAAGTCTTCCGCCTCTCCGCAATAGAAAGGAAGATCTGAAAGTACTTGCGAAGAACTTTATTGATCTTTTTTCCCATAAACTTCACTTGTCTTCTGTTCAGGTAAGTCCGGACTATTATAAAGCGTTAGAGGTAAATGAGTGGAAAGGAAATATTCGTGAGTTGAGAAATGCTGTGGAGCGAAGCTTGATCTTAATGGATAATAATATTCTTGATGCTGAGAGCCTTCCTCATTATTCCGAAAAAGAAGTTCCGGAAAGTGATTCATTGAGCATTCGATCACTCGAAAAAGTACATATCCAAAAAGTATTACAGTACACAAAAGGAAATAAAGCGGAAGCAGCCCGCTTACTGGAGATTGGTATTGCTACGCTGTACAGAAAGCTTGAAGAATACGGACTAAAATAAATTTTTTATCATTTTAATAAAGAGCCTATCATTTTGATAGGCTTTTCTGTTTTTATATAGTTTCAAGATGTAATTTAATTCTTTGTTAATCAATGTTTTGTGTTTGTTTTTTTTTAATTGGACCTTCTTTTGGCATATAGTCTCTGAATAAAATATTTAAAAATGACAATTTCAAGAAAAACGTTTAAAAAACGGGAGCATTCAACTTTTAGTCTGCTGATTGTATCGTACGTATTGTTGACTCTTTTAACCCTAATGATTAAGATATGATGCTTATAAGTTTAATTCTGCTTTTTGCAGTATTGTTTTGGCTTTTATATAAATCAGTTGAATTTTTTGATAGAATATAAATTATGTGGAGTTTATTTTTCCTCTCAATACTTGCCTTTGTGTATATCTGTTATGTTTTAATTAAACCTGAAAAATTTTAATTGGTCATGAATACAGAAATTTTAGGCATTATAGCAATGTTTGCTGTCACATTAGTTATCGGAATATTTTTAGGTAAATACATAGCTAATGTTTATGGATACAAAAAAACTTTTCTTGATCCGGTTTTTGAACCCATTGAAAAGGTAATTTATAAAATATCGGGAATTAATCCTTCCCGTCAGATGAATTGGAAGCAGAATATGTATGCCATGCTGGCGATCAATCTGATCTGGTTTATCATTGGTTTTCTTCTTTTAATGAACCAGGCCTGGCTTCCTTTAAATCCTGATGGAAATCCGAACATGACACCCGATCTGGCTTTTAATACAACTATTTCCTTTTTAGTCAACTGTAATTTACAGCACTATTCAGGAGAAACGGGAGTAAGCTATCTGAGCCAGCTTTATCTTATGTTTTTACAGTTTGTAACGGCAGCAACAGGTATGGCGGCAATGGCGGTTCTTTTCAAAGCTTTTAAAGAAAAAACAAGCACAGAATTAGGAAACTTTTATGATTATTTCACAAAATCAATAATCAGAATTCTTGTTCCGATAAGTGTGATTGTTGCTTTCATTCTTTCTATGAACGGAAGTCCGATGACTTTTGAAGGAAAGGATCATATCATTACCATGGAAGGTCAGAAGGCTGATGTTTCCAGAGGTCCTGTATCTGCATTTGTTGCAATCAAGCATTTGGGAACTAATGGTGGTGGTTTTTTTGGAGCGAATTCCGCTCATCCGCTTGAGAATCCTAATTATATCACCAATATAACAGAGATGGTTACCCAAATGATCATTCCGTTTGCATTGGTATTTGCACTGGGTTTTTATCTGAATAAAAGAAAACTTTCATGGGTGATCTTTACTGTAATGACAGTTGGTTTTCTTGCTCTTACCATTCCGAATGTTGTGAATGAAACTGGTGGAAATCCTCTGATTACACAAATGGGAACAGACAGCAGCCTGGGAGCCATGGAGGGCAAAGAAATCCGTTTTGGAAGTGCTGCATCCGGTTATTGGAGTATTGCCACTACAGTAATTTCTACAGGATCTGTAAATGCGATGCATGACAGTACAATGCCGCTTTCCGGGATGAATGAACTCCTCGCCATGATGATCAACTGTTTCTACGGAGGCTGTGGAGTAGGAATTCTGAACTATTTTATCTTTATCATTCTTGCTGTATTCATCAGCGGTCTGATGGTAGGACGAACTCCTGAATTTATGGGGAAAAAGATTGAAGCCAAAGAAATGAAGATCGCGATGATTGTAGCATTATTCCATCCTTTCTTAATTCTTGCAGGAACGGCTTTAACAGCTTATTTACCTGAGTTTGGAGCAAAAACATTGAATAATCCGGGTTTCCATGGCTTCAGTGAAATGCTGTACGAATTTACTTCTTCCGCAGCCAATAACGGATCAGGATTCGAGGGACTTGGAGACAATACACCATGGTGGAATATCTCAACAGGAATTGTCCTGTTACTGTCAAGATTCATTCCGATTATAGGACCGGTAGCCATTGCAGGACTACTGGCACAGAAGAAATATATCCCTGAAAGCTCAGGAACATTGAAAACAGATACGGCTACCTTCGGATTTATGACCCTGGCGGTGATTCTACTGATTGCAGCGCTGTCTTTCTTCCCTGCATTGACGCTGGGGCCTATTGCAGAGCAGATTCAGTATTTCTCAAAATAAAAATGTGAACATTAAAAATTAAAATCAATATTCAACCATTAAGGATGCTGAAAAGTTTGAGGAAGCTAGTCTGACACTTACTGAAACGTTCACTTAATATTATCCATATCTATCCTTATTATTTGGCAGACCTTAATGGTGATTATTGATTTACAATGATATAAACTCTTTCAAAAAAATGAAAAATCAGTCACAAACATTGTTTCAGAGAGATTTGGTAAACGAAGCCATAAAACAGTCCTTCGTAAAGCTGAATCCGAAAATCATGTTTAAAAATCCGGTAATGTTCCTGGTGGAAGTCGGAACAGTTGTCATGTTTATTGTGAGCATGTTCAGTCTTACCGGTGATAAAAGCCAGGGAAGCTTTTCCTACAACTTTTTAGTATTTATTATTTTATTTTTCACGGTTCTGTTTGCCAATTTTGCAGAAGCTATTGCAGAGGCAAGAGGAAAAGCACAGGCTGATACCTTAAGAAAAACAAGGGAAGAAACTCCAGCTAAATTAGTGGTTGATAATAAACCCGGATTTCAGGTAGAAACAATGTTGAAAATGTCTGCTGAAATGAAATTAGGCGATATTTTCCTTTGTGAAGCCGGAGATCAGATTCCGATGGATGGTGAGATTATTGAAGGTCTTGCAACTATTGATGAGTCTGCCATTACCGGAGAAAGTGCTCCTGTAATCCGTGAAGCCGGAGGCGACAAAAGCTCTGTAACCGGAGGTACGAAAGTATTGTCGGACAGAATTAAAGTAAAAGTAACAACAAAGCCGGGAGAATCCTTTTTAGATAAAATGATTGCTCTTGTAGAAGGAGCTTCAAGACAGAAAACACCTAACGAAATCGCATTAACCATACTTTTGGCAGGGTTTACCCTTACATTTATTATTGTTACCCTCACTTTAAAGCCTTTTGCAGACTATGCGCAGACTCCGATTACTATTGCAGCATTTATATCTCTTTTCGTTTGTCTTATTCCGACAACAATCGGTGGTCTGCTTTCTGCAATCGGGATTGCAGGGATGGACAGAGCATTGAGAGCGAATGTAATTACCAAAAGTGGTAAAGCTGTAGAAACAGCAGGAGATATTGATGTTCTGCTGCTTGATAAAACAGGAACAATCACGATCGGAAACCGTAAAGCAACCCAATTTCATCCTGCGAACGGAATTCAGCTTGACGAATTCATTAAAGCTTCTGCATTAAGTTCCGTAGCTGATGAAACACCGGAAGGAAAATCAATTATTGAACTGAGCACTTTGAAACCTGAAGACTTATTGGTTGCCAATCCCACGTATATTGATTTTACAGCGGAGACCAGAACTTCAGGAATTGATTTTGATGAAACAAGAATCCGTAAAGGAGCTTATGATACCATAAAAAAACTGACTGAAAAAGCCGGGAATATCTTCCCACAGGAAACACAGGATGCAGTGACCAAGATTTCTGAAAATGGTGGAACTCCTCTTGTTGTCGCTGTTAATGAAAAAGTATGGGGTGTTATTGAACTTCAGGATATCATCAAAACAGGTATCCAGGAACGTTTCCAGAGACTGAGAAAAATGGGCGTAAAAACGGTGATGGTAACCGGAGATAACCCTCTGACAGCAAAATTTATTGCAGAAAAAGCCGGAGTAGATGATTTTATTGCCGAAGCCAAGCCTGAAGATAAGATGAATTACATCAAAAAAGAACAGCAGGAAGGTAAGCTGGTCGCCATGATGGGAGACGGTACCAATGATGCTCCGGCACTGGCCCAGGCAGATGTAGGCGTAGCGATGAACAGTGGAACACAGGCTGCTAAAGAAGCCGGCAACATGGTGGATCTTGATAACGACCCGACAAAGCTGATTGAAATTGTGGAAATCGGGAAGCAGCTGCTGATGACAAGAGGAACCTTGACGACTTTCAGTATTGCGAACGATGTTGCGAAGTATTTTGCCATTATTCCTGCGCTATTTATCACTTTTATTCCTTCGCTTCAGAAACTGAATATTATGAATCTTCACAGCCCGGAAACAGCCATCTTATCGGCAGTTATCTTCAATGCGATCATCATTCCGTTTCTGATTCCGCTGGCGTTGAAAGGGGTGGCTTATAAACCAATTGGAGCCAGCGCCTTATTAAGAAGGAATCTTTTGATCTACGGTCTGGGCGGAGTAATTGTTCCGTTCATTGGAATCAAAATCATTGATCTGGTAATCAGTTTATTCTATTAAAATTAAAAAAATGAAAAATCATATTGTTTCAGCATTCAGATTAACGCTTGTAATGCTGGTGGTTACAGGTATTTATCTGGCAGTTGTATATGGAGGTTCTAAAATACTTCCCAACAAAGGCAACGGAGAAATTGTTTACAGTAAAGGCCAGAAATTTTATGCCAATATCGGGCAGGAATTTAAATCTGAAAAATACTTTCATGGCCGTCCTTCCTCAGTCAATTATAATGCAGCAGGAAGCGGGGGGAGTAACAAAGGGCCAAGCAATGAAGAATATCTGGAAACGGTACAGAAAAGAATTGACACGTTAAAAATGCAAAATCCTGAAATGGATAATGTTAAAGTTCCCGTAGAACTGGTTACTGCCAGCGGAAGTGGTCTGGATCCTGATATTTCTGAAGAAGGAGCTTTGTATCAGGCAAAGAGAATTGCAAAAGTGAGAAGCCTTTCTGAAGAACAGATCAAAAACTTAATCAATAATCACACTGAAAAGCCGTTGTTAGGACTTTTCGGACCATCAAAAGTGAATGTTTTAAAGCTTAATATCGCTTTAGATCAATTAAAATAATAAATTTAATAACCGATAACCATGTCAAAATTTTACATCTTGGCACATGGTTAACATACCTTAATAAAAGTGAAAAAATATCTAGTTATAAGTGCACTATTAGGACTATCTTTAGCTAAGGCACAGTCATCAGATTCATTAAAAATGGGCAATAAAGTGACATTTTCAGCATATGCAGAACTGTTTTATACCTATGATTTTAATGAGCCTGGCAATCATATGCGTCAAAACTTTTTATATTCATATAACAGACATAATGAAATGAACCTCAATCTGGGATTGGTTAAAGCCAACTATCAGAGTGAAAATCTCCGTGCCAATGTAGCTCTAATGGCCGGAACTTATGCCCAGGATAATATGGCTGCCGAACAAAATGCCCTGCGTTATGTAAATGAAGCCAATATCGGAATCAAAATTTCTAAAAATAAAAACCTGTGGATTGATGCAGGGATCATGCCGTCTCATATCGGCTGGGAAAGTGCTATAGGAAAAGATAATATCAATCTGACCAGAAGTTTTGCAGCAGAAAATTCTCCTTATTTTGAAACAGGCGCTAAAATTTCTTATACCTCAGATAACGGAAAATGGTTTGTAAGCGGATTAGTACTGAATGGCTGGCAGAGAATTGCAAAACCGGAAGGAAATCAGAGTATTTCCTTCGGACATCAGGTGACCTACAAACCGAATGATAAAATTACTTTGAACAGCAGTTCATTTATCGGGAATGATAAAGCTAAAGAAGACAAAAGAATGCGCTATTTCCATGATTTGTATGGAAGTTTTCAGCTCACAGATCAGTTTTCTGCAGTATTGGGATTTGATATCGGAGCAGAACAGAAGTCAAAAGGAAGCGAGCAGTATAATATCTGGTACAGCCCGAATGTTCTCATGAAATATCAGTTTGACAACAAATGGGCATTAGCCGGAAGACTGGAATATTATAATGATAAAAACGGGGTGATTATCAGTACGGAAACTCCCAATGGATTTCAGACTTTCGGATATTCTCTCAATGTAGATTATGCGATCTTTAAAAACGTGGTTTTCCGTACAGAAGCAAGAGGTTTTACTGCTAAAGATGCCATTTTTGCGAAAGATGATGAATTTAAAAAAGGAAATTTCTTCATTACAACAAGTCTTGCAGCCTGGTTTTAGGATCAGATTAACCACAGTTGAACGTGTTTAAAGTAAAATTAAAAAGAATAAAATCAATGTCATCAGCAAAAGATTTTTTAGAACTTATCCAGAAATCCCGTAAAGGAAAATTCAAAATTTATATCGGGATGAGTGCAGGCGTAGGAAAGACTTTCCGTATGCTTCAGGAAGCTCATTCTCTTTTGCGAAATGGCATTGATGTAAAAGTGGGCTATATAGAAACCCATGGCCGGGAAGAAACCGTGGCTCTGGTAGAAGGTCTTCCTGAAATTGAAAGAAAATCAGTTTTTTATAAAGGAAAAAACCTTGAAGAGATGGATCTTCAGGCCATCATCAACGAACATCCAGAGGTAGTTTTGGTTGACGAGCTGGCCCATACCAATGTAGAAGGTTCTAAAAATAAAAAAAGATGGCAGGACGTACTGGAAATCCTCGATAACGGGATCAATGTCATCAGCGCCATGAATATCCAGCACATTGAAAGTCTGAATGAAGAGGTAAAGAAGATCACAGGAGTAGAAGTCGCAGAGCGGGTTCCGGATAAAATACTGGCACTCGCAGATGAAGTAGTGAATATCGACCTTACTGCCGATGAACTTCTGACACGCTTAAAAGAAGGCAAAATCTATAAAAAGGAAAAAATTCAGACAGCACTCAGCAATTTCTTCCAAAGCGGACATATTCTCCAGCTTCGTGAGTTAGCTTTAAAAGAAGTGGCCACCCATGTGGAAAGAAAGGTAGAAACTGAGATTAAAACAGAAAATTTTAAACCTATAAAATTCCTTGCCTGCATCAGTAGTAATGAAAAAATTGCCAAAACAATTATCCGGAAAACAGCGAGATTAGCCAGTTACTATAACAGTCCATGGACTGTTTTGTATGTTCAGAAACCTTCAGAAAATCCGGAAAAAATTGCACTTGATAAACAGCGGTTTCTAATTAATAATTTTAATTTAGCACAGGAATTAGGCGCCAAAGTAGTCCGGATCAAAGAAAGCAGTGTTCATAACGGAATCCTGGAATATGTGATTGCCCATAATATCACAACGGTCTGCATTGGTAAACCTCATGCCAGTTTCTGGCAGCGGATGCTGGGGTACAGCTGGATCTATACCCTTATGAACAGGCTGAATGAAAGACAGATAGATATTATTATTTTATCATAAAAATAATGAAACTTAAAACGAAACTTACCTTAGGCGTTGGCCTTTTATTTCTGCTGATCGTACTGCTTTCAGTGATAGGTTCTGTGTACATCAATAAATTAAAATCCGATACTGAAAAGATCCTTACTGCCAATTACAACAGTCTGGAATTTTCCAAGAATATGCTTCTGGCCCTGGATAATATCAGTACAGACAGTACTGTGGCAATAGCAGATTTTAGGAAAAATAATAAATTACAGGAAAAGAATCTTACAGAATTTGGAGAAAAAGAAGCTACCCAGAACCTCAACCTGCACTTCAGCAGTTATCTGAAAGCTCCTGATATCCACAAAGAAAAACTCATCCGCGAAGATCTGGCCAAGATTATGTCTTTAAATATGAAAGGCATAGAACGGAAGAGTGACATCGCCATCATTACGGCAGAAAATGCCACTTTCTGGATCGTAAGTTTAGGAACAGTATGCTTTCTGATTGCTTTTATTCTGCTTTTCAATTTACCGCAAACTATTGCGGAGCCAATCAATCAGCTAACCTTCAGTATCAAACAGATTGCGGATAAAAATTATAATGAGAGGGTACATTTCAAAGGAAGTGAAGAATTCAACAGCCTGGCAGAATCGTTCAACAGTATGGCAGAGAAACTTCAGGAGTACGAAAGCAGTACGCTTTCTAAACAATTGATGGATAAAAAACGTATCGAAACATTAGTCAACAATATGCACGATGCAGTTATTGGTCTGGATGAAAATCATTTTATCTACATGATTAATGATGAAGCGTTGAAGATTACTAATCTCCATAAGGAAGAGATCATCGGAAAAACTGCCCATGAAGTAGCCATCAACAATGATCTGATACGTGAACTGCTGAAAAATATAGATCATCCGGTAAAAGATCCTATTAAGATCGTACGAGATAACAAAGAAAATTATTTTGAGCAGGATATTATTCCTATTAATATTGTAAAAACAGGTGAAAAGGAGAAAAAATACATCGGAAAGGTAATTTTGCTGAGAAATATTACCCCTTTTAAAGAGCTGGATTTTGCCAAAACCAATTTCATTGCAACGATTTCCCATGAACTGAAAACTCCAATTTCAGCCATAAAAATGGGCGTACAGCTCCTTGGAAATCAAAAATTCGGGGAACTGAACGAGCAGCAGCAGGAATTGTTGAAAAGCATTAATGAAGACGGGCAGCGTTTACTAGACATTACAGGTGAATTGCTGAATCTCTCTCAGGTAGAATCAGGAAATATCAGACTGACTGTAGAAAAATGTTCTCCTAAAGAAATTGTACAGACTGCTGTGAAAAATGTAGAAAAACTGGCAGAGCAGAAAAATATTGCTATCAGTACAGAATATCTTTTAGAAGAAAGTGATGCGGTAACTGCCGATTTTGATAAAACAGTCTGGGTGATGAATAACTTTCTTACCAATGCTGTGAAACACTCTTTTCAGGATGAAAAAATCCAGATTGTGGTAGAAAAACACAACTCGTTCATTCAGTTCAGTATTATTGATACCGGAAGCGGAATTGATGAAAAATACCATCGTCAGATCTTTGACCGTTATTTCCAGGTTCCCGGCGAACATCAGAACGGAACAGGGCTGGGATTAGCAATCTCCAAGAATTTCATTGAAAAACAGCATGGAGAAATAGGAGTGAAGAGTTCTCTGAATAACGGGAGTACATTTTACTTCAGACTGCCGGTTTCGTAAGAGTTATTTTATATTTGTGCTAAAAAATAACAATGAGAAAGACTTTAGGACTTTTATTGATTTTACTAAGTATTCAGATCTCTGCTCAGACATTTTCATTAGAACAACTTAACGGTTTCAACAAACTGACAATGGATGAGTTTAAAAAGGAAATGAAACAGCAAAAGTTCAAGTTTTATGACAGAACTGAAGGTTTAGGTTTTCTTTTAACCGAATACGAAGCCCCAGACTATACCTCAAAAATCGGAAAGTTTGAATACAAAGAAGAAAAATCAGAAGACAGGATTGAATTTGAGTTTAGGGACAAAAAAGAATATGACCAATATCTTAAACTGATATTAGCAGCCGGATATAAAGAAACTCAGAAAGGGAAGATTATCACTAAAGAGCCTTATATAGATTATTATAAGAATAAGGAACATATCAGGTTGATCTTGCCTAAAGCAGGCGAAAGCATTCCGTATACCATTATTGTTTTCAAGTAAACAAAATTATGTATATTCTGAAGGTACCGGAAGTTATTGATTCTTAATCAATAAAAAGGCTGTGAAATTGATCACAGCCTTTTTATATGAAATTTTTATAAGCTTAATCTTTAATAAACTTTTGTACAAGTACTTTGTCCTTTGTGAAAGCTTTTAGAATATAATTTCCTTTGGAAAGTTCTGAAACAGAAATTGAATTTTCAGTTACATTTGTTGATCTGATAATTCTTCCAGTCGCATCATAGATTTCAGCTTTGATGATTTCCTGCTCGGATCTGATATTTAAAACATCTTTTGCAGGATTAGGATAAACAGAAATACTCTGGTTTTCCTTATCAATTTCTGCTGTTGCCAATACATTTTGAACGCTTGTTGTGTAAGTATTGGTTACAATAGGGTGGTTGTAATCAAAATAGATTCTCGCTGTATTGCTGAAGCTGTCTCCAAGATTTAAGGTAGATTTTGTTTTGATTTTGAACGAAATATATCCGTCATTATTCGCATCATCAAAAGGAAGCTGGATATTTTCAAAGATAAATTCAACCGTATTCGGATTGGTAATTCTTGTAACAAAATTGTGGCTTCCGTTTAATGCAATTAAACTTGATATATCAAATTTGGAAGTATCAATAGCATCTTTTACAACAATATTCTGAGCGTTTGCAGTTCCTGTATTTTCAAACCTGATCAGGTAATGTACATAATCTCCCACCTGGGTTTGCGTAATAGTAGTTCCTTCTAGACAGGTTTTATCATTGGGATCAAAAGAGTTGACAACCGTTTGGTTTAAAGTGAAACTATTGTCAGCAGGTGTTTCATCAGTAGCTCCATTGATTTGCGCCGTGTAATGCAGAATATCTCCGCTAATTACTGGTGGGGTTTGAGTTGGTGTATTTAATTTCAGTATTACAGTGATTTCTTTGGTTTCAAAAGGAAGAAGATTCGTGAAGTTCCAGTTCAGCATTCCGGTAGATTGAGAACTTGGAGAGATCGTTGCACTCAGATAGTTCATCAGGTTATTATTGAAATTAAAAACTATATTTCCCGACTGAGGTGCAGTACCTTTGTTTTTATAGATGATTTTATATTTTGATTCAAAACCAGGTGAAGCTGCCGTTACAGGTATGATTACTGTTTCCAGATCATGATGGACTCCGTTTGGAGTTACACAGAAGTTTTGAGTAAAAGGACTTATCTGTTGAGGAAAATTAGCCGTAAAGCTCGCCGGAGAAATATTGAAATAGGTAGGGTTTTCCAGAACCGGAGTTACTGTATGACTGCCTGCCTGTACTGGAATACTGTAATTTCCGGAAGTATTGGCAATCATACTTCCTGTAATTCCGCCTCCTGCTATTGTAAATTTCTGAAAAGCTTTGTTGGGATCATTGGGATCGCATCCGTTATTGTTGATATCCACTTTTGTATTCCCTTGAATAGTATAGAATGTGCCTCCCGGGGTGAATGAGCAATATGAATTGACCATAGTAGTTTGTAACAGTGAAGTGATATTAGGAATTTCAAAATCATCTGCACAGATATAAACAAGATTGGGAGTCCCTGAAAATGTTGAAGTATTATTCTGTGTAAAGTTATTGACTCCATTTTTAATAAATAAATACTGAAGATTCGGATTCATATCACATCCGAAAATCTGAAGTTCTCCATTTTGGGAGAGATCAATACTTGTAAATTTATTGTAGGTACAATTTAGGGATTCAATTTTTGGAAAAGCACTGAAATCGAGTGACGTAAACTTATTACCGGGGATCCCTAAAAATTTCAGATTAGGGGTTTGATTTAAAGGGAGTGTCTGAAGATTATTGGAAACCAATGATAAGTTGGTCAGATTCGTGTTGTTATTTAAAAAGATATTAGCAAGCTGGCACTGTGTCATATTCACATCATATAAATTTGTCAATCCTGATAGATCTATCGAAAGGATTTTAGTAAAGAAAATATCCAGATCATGCAACTGGCTGCAACCCTGAAGATTTACTGATGACAACACATAACATCTGCTGATATCCAGTTTATATAATACTGTATTATTACTAAGATCTATACTTTGTAACAGTGGAAAATTGTCAATATTAAAATGTGTCAGATTAGTAAAGCTTTTTATCCCTTCTATTGAAATCACATTATTAGAAAAGGAGGTATAATTTTGCAAAGTAGTGGTGTCAAAGTTTAATTTACTGATGTTGGCCGCTTCAGATAATTGGATTTCTCCATCATGGTTGGTGTCAATAATAGTACTGTTACCCATAATATTTGTAGCCAGATAAGGTATATTGGCTACCAGCAGGCTTTTAAAATTAGCATCGGGAATATTGACAATCTGTGACTGAAGTACAGAAAATATAGCCAGCAGAATGGCTGAGTAGAGTTTTTTCATGGTTTTAGTTGGTTACGTTTTAGTTTTTTACTATTTGATTACAAATCAAAAGCAAATGTAAACTTTTAAGTGAATATTTTATTATTTTTTTTATGTCTGAATTCAAAGCATTTATTTCAAATGAAAATAAAAAAGACTGTGATAGATTTCACAGTCTTATATAAATGATTTAATCATTATTCTTTATTGTTTCTCAATCAGATCCAGGAATTGCTGTTCATCCAGAATAGTAATCGTTCCGATATCCTGAGCTTTTTTCAGCTTACTTCCGGCTTTTTCCCCTACCACAAGATAGTTGAGGTTCTTTGATACCGCAGAAATATTTTTTCCGCCATGTTTTTCTACCATTTCCTCAGCAGATTCTCTGGTAAATAATGATAATTTTCCGGTGAATAGGAATGTTTTTCCTTCCAGAACGTTGGATAGTACTTCATTGGTGCTTTCTCCCTTTTCAAGCTGCACACCATAAGATTTTAAACGTTCAATCATCAATACGTTTTCAGAGTTTTGGAAGAAATCTACTATACTTACTGCAATCTTAGCCCCGATATCTTCTACCTGGCAAAGCTCTTCCACTGTAGCATTCTTTAATTCTTCAATCGTTGGGAAGTTTTTGACCAGTTTCTTGGCAACCGTTTCTCCCACATGCTTGATCCCGATTCCATATAATACTTTCTCAAAAGGAATTTCTTTGGATTTCTCAATTCCTGAAATGATATTCTGAGCAGATTTCTCAGCCATCCTTTCCAATGGAAGAAGCTGCTCTTTCGTCAAAACATAAAAGTCTGCAGGATTCTCAATTAGCTTTTCCCTGTAAAGCTGTTCAATAGTTTCACTACCAAGGTTGTCAATATTCAATGCTTTTCTGGAAACATAATGAATCATTCTTCCCACTACCTGTGGAGGGCAGTGAAGTTCGTTCGGACAGAAATGAATGGCCTGATCTTCAATTTTTACCAGTTCAGTTCCACATTCAGGGCAATGTTTGATGTATTCTATTTCTTTGCTTTCTTCTGTTCTTTTATCCGTGTTTACGCCTACAATTTTTGGAATGATTTCACCCCCTTTTTCTACATAGACGAAATCATGTTCATGAAGATCCAGTTTCTTGATGATATCCTCATTATGCAGTGATGCTCTTTTAACGATAGTTCCGGCCAGTAAAACAGGTTTAAGATTAGCAACAGGAGTAATGGCACCCGTTCTTCCCACCTGATAAGATACACTTTGAAGCTCTGTTTCTACCTTTTCTGCTTTAAATTTATAAGCCATTGCCCAACGGGGAGATTTAGCCGTATAACCAAGCTGTCTCTGCTGCTGTAATGAATTCACTTTTAAAACAATTCCGTCAATTTCAAAAGGAAGATTATGGCGTTCAGTATCCCAGAATGTAATAAATTCCTGTACCTCAGCCATCGTTTTACATAATTTTGCCTGCTGAGACGTTTTGAAGCCCCAACTCTGTGCTTTTTGAAGAAGTTCCCAATGTGTTTCCGCAGGAATATCTTCAGAAATAAACTGGTACAGTACAGAAGAAAGTCCGCGCTTTCTCACCTCAGCGCTGTCCTGCATTTTTAAACTTCCGCTGGCTGTATTTCTGGGATTCATGAAAGGATCAAGGCCTTCTTCCTCGCGTATTTTATTGATTTTATCAAAGTTTTTTCGGGTCAGATAAATTTCTCCCCGCATAAAAAACTGAGCAGGGAAATCACCTTTTAAAGTCAGAGGAATATCTGAAATGGTGCGTACATTCGGGGTAATTTCGTCTCCCTGGAAGCCATCTCCACGGGTGACAGCCTGTGACAGTTTTCCGTTTTCATAAAGAATAGAAATGGATGCGCCGTCATACTTGAGCTCAGCAACGAATTCTACAGGATCTTCAATGGTTTTGATGATTCTTTTTTCCCAGTCTTCAAGGTCGTCAAAATCATAAGAATTATCCAGAGAATACATTCTGAATTTATGCTGAATCGTAGGGAAAACTTTGGTAACACCGCCACCTACACGTACCGAAGGAGAATTTTCATCATAAAATTCAGGGTATTGGGCTTCCAGATTCTGCAGTTCTTCCAAAAGCATATCGAATTCAAAATCCGAAATGGTGGGTGTATCCAGTAGATAATAGTTTTCGTTATGCTGGTGAAGCTCTTTGCGGAGCTGTTCTATCTTTTGTTGAATGTTTTCAGACATTGGCTTTCTATCTTTTGAGCAAAAATAACTAAAGTAATCGCATTTAAAAAATAACAGAATTAAATATTACAGGAAAATTAAGAATGCGTAATATGGTTTAATCAACTGGTTTTGCAGGAAATAAAACATGTGTTTAAAGTAATTTAACATAACGTTCTGATTTAATTAAAGAAATGTTAAAGCTTTGTTAAACACCCCGCTCTTAAAGTCAAAATACCTTTGCACATCTGATTGAAAGAAACCTCAACGTGATCTATTAACATGAAAATCAAAGAGGTTTCCTGGCGAACATCAAAAAATTAATCATAAAGATCTTCGGAAGAAATGAAAAAAGTAAAGATTGTACTGGGATTATTGTTTTTAGGACTTGGGACAATAGCGTATGCACAGACCACGCAGGCTTCTATTGTAGGGAAAGTTACCGGGCCGGGAAGTACAGCTCAGGAAAAAGTGAAAGTAACAATCGTGAATGAATCCACCGGATTCAAAACGGAAACGGAAACAAACTCAAAAGGAGAGTATATTTTTAAGGAAATTCCTCTGGGTGGGCCTTATACAGTTATTGTAAACGATGATAAAAAAGAAGGTTACAATGTAAACTTCGGAGATCAGGTTACCGTAAATATGAATCTTGGCAGCGAAAAACAAATCGAGGAAGTAAAGATTACAGGAAACCTGAAAAACAAGATCGGAAACCTGGGTGCTGCTACAGCAATTTCTGCTAAAAATATCAGTATGCTTCCGGTAAACGGACGAAATTTCACCAATCTTGCTGAACTATCACCACTAAGCGGAAAAGGCGGAAACCTTTCCGGACAGCTAGGATCTTCTACCAACTTTACGATTGACGGGATGACGGCCAAAAATCCTACTTCTGCAGGAGCTACTACCAGCCGAAGCGGTGCACCATTCTCCATCTCAATTGAAGCGGTACGTGAATTCAAAATTACCACCAACCAATATGATGTGACATTGGGAAGAAGCGGAGGAGGTACTGTAAGTGCCGTTACCAAATCAGGAACCAATAAATTTTCAGGAAGTGCCTGGGAATATTTAAGAACCAACTGGCTTTCCAGCCCGTATGACATCAGAGGAAACAAAAGAGATAATGATTTCTCTACTTCTCAGTTCGGATTCTCATTGGGTGGACCGATCATTAAAAATAAATTACATTTCTTCGTCGCATGGGATCATCAGTTGGATTCAAGACCTTTGATTATTGCCGATATCAAATCTCCGGATGATGAGAAGAGATTCAATACGACAACGCAGACCCTTAATCAGTTTGTGGACATTGCCAGAGCAAAATATGGAGTAGGAAGCGGCCCTCAGTTTGGAAGTTTCGACAAAGTAAGAAACTCGGATGCAGGATTTTTACGTTTAGACTGGCAGATCAACGAAAAGAACTTATTGACCCTGAGAAATAACTTCACCTATGACCTTAATAAAAACGGATTGGGTGATAATACCAATATCAATTTCTTTGAATCTTACGGAAATGACAAAAACCTTGATAACAGTTTATTGTTAACCTTAAGATCAAACCTGCAGTCTAATTTAACCAATGAATTAAAGGCGCAGTATCTTTATACTTTCCAGGACAGTTATCAGAACAATCAATTAGGAAAGCCTGTACCAAGAGCGATTGTTGAAGGCGTCGCTTCAAGTGTGGGATCTACCAATATTCAGATTGGTGGGCATCGTTTTGCACAGGAAAGCTTTAGAAATAATGTATTCCAGATTGTAGATAACCTATATTACAATACAGATAAGGTAAAATATACTTTCGGAGCTGATTTGATGTATACAACCGCGAAATCTGTGTACGGAAGTGAAGTGAACGGAAGATTCCATTTCCAGGGAATGGGTAACTTTGATGCAATGACTCCTTACCGATTCTACAGAGAAGTTCCTTTGATGGAAGATCCGTCTGTAAGATCAAATATCTGGAACATTGGTGTTTATGGTCAGTTCCAGACCAAAGTGGCAAAAGGTCTGGATTTAATGGCAGGACTAAGATTAGACTACGGAGGTTACCCAAAGGCAGAATTCAATCAGAAACTGTTTGATGAAATGGGAATCAGAACTGACAATCAGATCAAATCATTTGTCATCCAGCCAAGATTCCAGTTTGACTGGAATATCAATGAAGGAAATAAAGACTTCCTTAAATTCGGTGCCGGAATTTTCTCTTCGGATATCAACAACTACATGATTATCAATAATCTTGTATTCGATGGAAAACATCTTGCTACAGTGGATGTAACGGGTAAAGATGTTCCGTTCCCAGATTTCAACAGTTACAGGAATGATTATAATTCGGTGCCTTCACTTTCTCAGTATCAGATCCCAACTATCAACTATACGGGTAAAGATGCAAAAATTCCAATCGTTTATAAAGCGAATATCTCCTATACCCATTTCTTCAATGAAAGATTCAGAGCGGGAATTGCAGGATATATGGCATTAGGTAGAAATAATTATTATTACTACGACAGAAACATGGTGGCGAATCCGTTCTTTACACTAGCTAATGAAGGTGGAAGAGGTGTATTCATTCCTACCGGTGCTATTACCAATAATGCCAATAACAGTGTAAGTTTCGACTGGAAACAAGGAAGAATCAATAACAACTTTGGAAGAGTATTGGAATTGGCAAGTGATGGTAAAGTAAACCAGTTCTCATTCGTGATAGATACAAGCTACCGTTACTGGAAAGATGGAGAGATCACGGCAAGTTATACATGGTCCGATATTAAAGACAATACTTCTTACAACGGAAATGTAGCGAATTCTGCAACATTATCTACGATGATTCAGAGTGATCCGAGAGACTTAAGAATGACCTATTCTGACAACCAGTTTCGTAATAAAGTGGTGATCTATGGTAACTCTCCCACCATTGCCGGATTTACATTAGGAATCAGATATTCAGGAATCGGAGGAACCCGTTTCTCTGCAACAACAGGGGGAAATATCAACGGTGACTTCGTAGACTCCAACGACCTTGCTTTTATCTTCCCGAATCTTACCAAATCTATTTTGGATGATCCGCAGGTAGGACAGGCTCTGAAGGATTATATCAATGAATACAATGGCAAAATTGCAGAACGTAACGGAGGTAAAAACGGTTTCTATGGCGTTTGGGATGTTCGTGTAGCGAAGAAAATAAAATTTGATAAAGTAGGCGCTTTTGAACTTTCTGTAGATATTTTCAACGTGGCAAACCTTCTTAATAAAGAATGGGGTGTAAACAAATCATATGGAAATACTTCTCTGTATAAGGTGACTAAGTTTAACAAGGATACTATGCAGTATGAATACACCAAAAACGTAAGCGGAGGCGGTTTGGTTCCTCTTTCCGGAAATCCATACCAGATTCAGATTGGAGCGAAGTATTCCTTCTAATCATTATCTTTTTTAACCACTGAAGACATAAAAGAAACAGAGCAGGCTATTATAAATATCACTTAGCTGTAATCCGGAAATCTTTTATGTCTTTGTGGTTTTCATTTTTTAATAACTACCTTTATCAGGAAGTTTCACGACTTTATTTTTAATAATCTAAATTATATTATGAAAAATTTTATCTTAGGGTTAGCAGTTTTAAGTACAGTTATGATGAAAGCACAAACCCAGATCATTGCCCATAGAGGATATTTCCAGACTCAGCCTCCTACAACGGAGAACTCGCTTCAGTCATTGGAAAATGCCCAGAAATTAAAGATATACGGGGCAGAATTTGATGTAAGAATGACAAAAGATGGTGTACTGGTCATCAATCATGATGAGCACCATGGTAAGATGGAAATTTCAGAAGCTACGTTCAAAGAATTGGAAGCATTGAAATTATCCAATGGAGAAAAGTTCCCTACGTTAAAAGATTATTTGAAACAAGGGAAAAAAGATAAATCCCTGAAGCTGATCGTTGAGATCAAACCTGCCAAGACTCCGGAAATTGAAAATGAGATCACGCAGAAAACAATCAAAATGATCAGGGATATGAAGCTGGAATCTCAGAGTGAGTTTATTTCTTTCAGCCTTAATATCTGTAAAGAGATCAAAAAGCTGGCTCCATCCTCTAAAGTTCAATATCTGAATGGCGAATTGTCTCCTGAACAGATCAAAAAAGAAGGATTGGATGGTATGGATTATCATTATAGCGTTTTCCAGAAAAATCCTACCTGGATTGCCGAAGCAAAGGCATTAGGATTAATTACCAATTCATGGACGGTAAATGATGTTGCTGTATACGATGAGTTGAAAAAACAAGGAATCGGGTTTGTAACAACCAATATTCCTGACCAGTTAAAGAATAAGTAACTGTTGAAAGTCTTCTACAAAATAGTATAGCTGAAGGGTTGGTTTACAACACTTCTCAAACAATAATCAACAATTTATACAGTCTGCCCTTTATAATGGGGCAGACTGTTCTTTTTATGTGTTTAACTCTTTTTATGAATATGATTAATTGTTTTGTAAATCAGTATTTTACGCTTTTTTTATAATAATAACTCAAAGAAAGACAATAAAGATACGTAAATACAATTTCAGACTGGTATTAAAAACACTTAATTGTATAAGTGTTTGTTAATTAGTTGTTTATGTAATGTTGTTAAAGCTGCATTAACATATGGTTTAATGATTTTTTAAGAAACGTTAAAACTGTGTTAAGACCATCCTTATAATGTCGTTCTAATTTTGCGCAAACAAAAAGGAAATGCGTAAAGAGACACAAAAACTGTTGGTTTTGTCACTGTTAGGATTCGTCAGCGTTAATCTGGCAGCTCAGCAGAAAGCTAAAAAAGACACAGTGAAAGGACTTGATGAAGTGGTAGTAACTGCTTTGGGAATCAAGAGACATGACAGGGCTTTGGGGTATGTTGCCGAGAAAGTAGAAGCCAAAACATTTGAAGAAACCCAGAATAACAACTGGGCACAGTCAATGGAAGGGAAAGTGGCAGGTCTTAAAATTCAGACTGCAGGAGCGGGACCGCTTGGAACTTCCAGAATTACTTTGAGAGGAGAAAAATCCATTATGATGGATCATAACTACGCTCTTATTGTAGTGGATGGAGTACCAATGGGGAATTCTACCACAGGTTCCGGTACGGCAGCCTATGGAGCAGGTTCGGGAGGTGATGTTCCAATTGATCTTGGAAACGGATTAAACAGTATCAATCCGGATGATATTGAATCTGTAACCGTATTGAAAGGAGCTTCTGCCGCCGCATTATACGGATCCCGTGCTGCCAACGGAGCATTAATGATTACTACAAAATCCGGAAAAACGAAAAACGGAAAACTGAGAGTAACTTTTAATTCTTCCTCAAGCTTTGATTCTGTATTGAAATGGCCGGACTGGCAGTATGAATACGGACAGGGAACTTTGGCCACCAATACAGCAGGAAATTTTTACTATTCTTATGGCCTTTCCGCAGACGGACCAAGTACAGGCGGTACAAGCAGTGCGTTCGGACCTAAATTCGCAGGACAGTATTATTTTCAATACGATCCCAATGTACTGGGACAAAGCAAGGAAAGACAATTGTGGAGACCTTATGAAAATAATATTAAAGGTTTCTGGAGAACAGGTTCTACCTACTCAAACAGTATTTCAGTAGAAAGCTCAAATGACAAAACAAGTTTCAGATCTTCACTTACCTATCTTAATAACGAGTGGATGATGCCGAATACCGGCTTTGACAGATTCAATTTCGCCTTATCATTTGCACATCAGCTTACTAAAAAATTAAAGATTTCTACAAAATTTGCTTATAACACTACTTCCAGTGACAACCTTCCTGCAACGGGATACAACAACCAGTCGATTTCTTATTTCATGATCTTCCAAAATCCCAATGTAGATCTTGAATGGTACAAACCAATCTGGAAGCCGGGTCAGGAACAGGTTGACCAAATCCATCCTTTCAGCTCCTTTATTGACAATCCTTATATGATCGCTTATGAAATGTTGAATGGGGTCAGAAAAAAGACCATTACAGGAAACATTACGGCAGATTATCAGTTTAATAAGAATTTCAGTTTAATGCTGAGGTCAGGTATTGAAATTCTTAATGAAAAAAGAACAACCAAAAGACCATGGAGTTCTGCAAATTACCTGAAAGGTTTCTACAGAGAACAGTTTATCAAAAATCAGGAATACAACAATGACGTTTTATTCTCTTACAAAGGAGATTGGAATAAATTCAGTATTTCTGCTTCTGCAGGGGGAAGTATCCGATATAATGAATACCTGATGACAGATTATCAGGCAATCGGATTGAAAACGGCCGGCGAATACAGCCTTACCAATGCGCTTTCTATTCCGGTTAAATATCCGGCACCAAGAGACAAACATGTAGACAGTGTCTATGGATTACTAACGCTGGGATATGATAATAAAATATTTGTGGACGTTACCGGAAGAAATGACTGGAGTTCAACGCTTCCGAAGCAAAACAGATCTTTCTTTTATCCTTCAGTGAGTACCAGCTTCATTCTTTCAGACATTTTCAACCTGAAAAGTAATAATCTGAACTTATGGAAACTGAGAGCTTCATGGGCGAAAGTAGGGATAGACAGCGATCCTTATCTTTTGGATAACTACTATACCGCAAGTAATATTACCGGAAGTGTGGTAGCACCTACTACTTTTAACAATCCTTCCCTTAAACCTGAAAAAAACACCAATATTGAAGCAGGTATGGATTTCAGTCTTTTCAAAAACAGATTGAATATTAATCTTACCGCTTATCAGAACATGAGTGAAAACCAGATTATTCCTGTTTCGCTGCCTTCGGAAAGCGGATATTCTAAAAGAGTGATCAATGCGGGGAAAATCCGAAACAGAGGACTTGAACTTTCAGCTGATATCTTAGCTGTGAAAGGTGAAAACTTCTCATGGAAAGTAGGCGGGAACTGGTCTACCAATGAAAACAGAGTGATGACTTTGCCTGAAGGATTTGACGGAATTGTGTCCAACGTAGGTGATGTTGTCTTCTATAAAATGGAAGTGGGAGGTTCCCTTGGAGACATGTATGGATTTAAATTATTAAGAACTCCAGATGGAAAAGTAATTTACGGAGACAATGGACTTCCTGCAAGACCAGCCGATATTGAAAAAGTAGGAAATGCATTCCCGAAATGGAGAGCCGGTCTTCAGAATGATTTCAAGATCAAAAACTTTACGATCAGCTTCTCGTTTGACGGACAGTATGGTGGTATTGCTTATTCTCAGTCGCATCATAAAATGTCCGAACAGGGTAAGCTGAAATCTACCCTTCCCGGAAGAGATAATCCTGGTGGAATGATTGTAGGAGATGGTGTTGTTCAGAATCCTGACGGATCTTTCAGCCCGAATATAAAAGGAGTACTGGTATCTTCTTATTATGGAGATTACTATAGAAGAGCCAATGTGGAAACCAACAGCTTCAGTACAGATTTTATCAAGCTGAGAGATGCAAGAATTGCCTATTCATTCCCGAAAGAAACCATAAAATCTATAGGTCTGGATGATCTTACGATTGCCATTTTCGGAAAGAATCTGTGGATGTGGACGAAGTTCCCATTGTTTGACCCTGAAGTCGCTACGCTGGATAATGCAACCATTACTCCGGGAGTTGAAATGGGACAGCTTCCAACCGCAAGAACAGTTGGATTTCAGTTAAATCTTAAATTCTAAAATCTTTAAAAATGAAAAAAATAATCATAAATCTGACATTGGCTGCTTCTGTTTGTATGCTTCAGTCCTGCGACAGAACATTTGAAGAAATCAATACAGATACCAGTAAAATAAAAGATCCTTCTGTGGGAAGTCTTCTTGCTCCTATTCAGTACGAAATGGGAAGTTATGGCTATAACAGAGCAGATGATTTTACTTTTGATATCATGCAGATCGCTTTAGATTTTCCAAATGAAGGAAATACCTACAGCAGATATTATATGGACGAAAAAAGTGGTAACGGCTACTGGAATACTTCTTATAAATGGCTTAAGCAGGTAAGCGACCTTAGAAAATATGCAGCGAAAGAACAGAATAATAATTATCTGGCCATATCAATGGTCCTGAATGCATGGATTGCTTCCAATCTTACCGATGCCTTTGGAGATGTACCTTTATCTGAAGCAGTGAAGATTGAAGAAAATATTTTAAGACCGAAATATGATAAACAGAAAGATATCTACATTCAGCTCCTAAATGATCTTAAAACTGCCAATTCACTATTCAACACAAATCAGGCATTAGCAGAAACAGATTTATTTTACAATGCCAATACCAATAGCCAGACCGGTATCTTAGGATGGAAGAAGTTCTGTAATTCTCTTTCATTGAGATTATTAACAAGAATTTTAAGCAGAAACGGTGAAGTAAATGTATATGAAAGAATTCAGGAGATTGTCAATAATCCTGCACAATATCCTGTTTTTCAAAATAATACAGACAGTGCAGTACTGCCGCTTTCAGGAGTATCTCCATATTTGCCGCCAATTGCCCGCCCTCAGGATTTTACGGCATACAGATCAGCAGGTGAATTTTTTGTAAATGCAATGAAAGATAATAACGATCCAAGGCTGAGTATGTTTTTTACGAAAGCAAAAGCAACTACCGGGGAAGATCTTGGATATAAAGGAGCTCCATCAGGATATGCTTTAGGAACAGCTTTCAACTATCAGCCTTCTAACCTTAATCAGAATCTTGCAAAAGCACCTTTAAAAATATTAATCATGACCTATTCTGAGGTTCAGTTTATCCTGGCAGAATTGGTTAACAAAGGAATTATCGCAGGAAATCAACAGACTTATTATGAAACCGGAGTAAAATCTATTATTGAACAGTGGGGAGCAACAGTTCCGGCCAATTACTTCAGCAATGCAAACGTAGCTTACGACGGTTCTTTACAAAAGCTAATGCTTCAGAAATATATTTCCCTGTTTTTTGTAGATCATCAGCAATGGTACGAATACAGACGTACAAAACTGCCGGTACTTCCTAACAACGGTGGGCTTCAGAACGGAGGACAGATGCCTGTAAGATTTATGTATCCTACCACCACAAAAGTGATGAATACGGATAATTATAATGCAGCCGTACAATCCATGGGAGGTGACAATATCAACGTAAAAATGTGGTGGAATAAATAATATCATTAATTGAAAAATTTAAAAATAATTTAAAGATTTAAAAATTATGAGTATCAATATAAAATTTTTAATGCCTTGTATTCTGGTTTCAGCATTGGCATTCTCGCAAAATTCTGTTTCCGGATATGTATACGAAGACGGTAACAAAAACCAAAAGAAAGAAAACCGCGAAAAAGGAATTGAAGGCGTAGCCGTTTCCAATGGTGTTCAGGTAGTTCTTACTGATAAAAACGGGCGATACAGCCTTCCGGTTCAGGAAGATCAGACTATTTTTGTCATCAAACCTTCAGGATATCAAACGGCTTTGAATACAAATAACTTACCTCAGTTTTATTACCATCACAAACCAAAAGGTTCTCCCGCAGATTTTAAATACAAAGGAGTTGCTGCTACAGGAGATCTTCCCAAAGAACTGAGCTTCCCGCTTTATAAGCAAAACGAAAACAAAAACTTTGATATCCTTGTTTTTGGAGATCCGCAGCCTTACACAGAAAAAGAACTGGATTACTTCAAAAGAGGAATTGTAAATGAAGTGAAGAATACCAAAAAAAATGCAGTATTTGGAATCAGTCTGGGAGATTTGGTAGGAGATAATCTAAGCTTGCAGAAACCTTATGCAGACGTTATGAAAGAAGTCGGACTGCCTTGGTATAATGTAATGGGAAATCATGATATGAATTATGATGCGAAAGAAGACCGTCTTTCCGATGAAACATTTGAATCCAATTTTGGTCCGGCCAATTACTCTTTCAACTATGGTAACGTACATTTCATCATTCTGGATGATATTCTTTATCCGGATCCGAGAGATGGCAAAGGATATTGGGGAGGGTTCCGTGAAGATCAGCTTCAGTTTATCGAAAACGACCTGAAACTGGTAGATAAAAATAAACTGATCGTTATATCTTTCCATATTCCGTTGGAGCACAAAAATGAAGACAGCTTTAGAAATGCTGATCGCCAGAAATTATTTGATTTCTTAAACCCTTTTCAGAATGTATTGCTTTTATCAGCACATACCCATATCCAACAGCAGATTTTCTACGGTAAAAAAGCAGGCTGGAATGGCATCAAAGAATTACACGAATATAACGTAGGAACCACTTGTGGCGACTGGTACTCAGGAACACCTGATGATGCCGGACTTCCGACTTCAACGATGAGAGACGGAACAGCAAAAGGATATTCATTCATTAGCTTTACAGACAATCAGTATAAAGTTAAATACAGAACAGCCGGAAAACCGGAGGACTATCAGATCAAATTATATATTCCTAAAGTAATTCCTTCCTCCAGAACCTCTGCAAAAGTGTTGGCCAATTTCTTTATGGGAAGCAAAAAAGACAAAGTAGAATACAGAATAGACGGAGGAAAATGGGAAGAAATGGAATATGATGAAACCATAGACCCGAATTTTGCCCTTTCTGTTTTCAAATGGGATTCTACAGAAAAAATTCTTCCGGGAAGAAGACCTTCTAATCCTGAAATGTCAAAACATATCTGGGAAGCAGACTTTCCTAAAAAATTATCATTAGGAAAACATAAAGTTGAGGTGAAGGCTGTTGATATGTACGGAAACGAATTCACAGCTTCAGAAGAATTTGAAGTTCAGAATTCAATTCAGATTCCTTAAGTTTTTATTTTTTTTACTATACCTTTTTTTAGATTTTGAAGCCGGTCCACCAGATCGGCTTCTATTTTTGTGAGTTAAGAAAATATAAATTTTAATAGTCCTCCCAGGTAATTAAAAAACTATTAAATCTGTCTTTTCACCGCTTCGTAAAAATGTTGTTTCGTAACTTTGTATAAAGAAAAGTATCATTACTATGAATATAAACGGAAAAAATGCCATCGTAACAGGTGGTGGAAGAGGATTAGGGAAAGCGGTAGCACTAGTTTTGGCTAATGAGGGAGTAAACGTTGCCATTACAGGGCGAAACGAGGAAAACCTAAAAATGACGGTTGAAGAAATCAAAAAACTGGGCGTAAATTCAGCATATGCAGTTTTTTCTGTAGACAATGAAATTCAGGTAAAAGCAGGAATTGAATCTTTAGCGGAACAATTGGGAGGAATTGATATTCTGATCAACAACGCTGGAATAGGAGACTTCGGAACTATTGAAGAAATGCCTTCTGAAACTTGGGAGCAGGTGATCAAAACCAATCTGTTCGGAGTGTATTACGCAGCGAAAGCAGCTCATCCGTTTATGAAAGCTAAAGGAGAAGGTGATATCGTAAACGTAGCTTCTACGGCAGGTCTTAAAGGAGGACCTAACATGTCCGCATATGCAGCATCAAAAGCAGCAGTAGTATCTTTATCACAATCCATGATGGCAGAATGGAGAAAACAAAATATCCGTGTAATCACTTTGACTCCAAGTACCATTGCTTCAGATATGAGCATTCAGGGAGGTCTTACAGACGGAAATCCTGATAAAGTATTACAGCCGGAAGACTTTGCAGAATGGGTAAGAGATATTCTGAAAATGAACAGAAGAGCGTTAATTGCGAATGGCTCTATTTTCTCTACGAATCCATAAGAGTTTAAAAATTTAAGGTTCAAGGTTTAAGGTATAAAGTTATCAGCAAAGAACTGTTACTCTGCCTTGAAGAATAAAATTCAATAGGAGCGGGCTTTAGCCCGCTTTCTTATTTTACGTTTTCATTTTAGGCTTTAGCCAAAACTTAGAATCTTTCACATTTCCAAAAAATCTGCACCATCTGCAAAATCCGCGAGCGCGAAAAATTACTTAAATAAGTTTTTTAAGGAATTTATTTACAGGAAAAAATCTGTATCACCAGCGGGATAAAAATATACTTTTCAGCAGTATTCATTCAATAGAAATTGGCTTTCACCCATTTAAAAAAACATAAAAATCCCCGGTTTCAGCCAAAACTTACAACTTCATTTTTTTAACAATAATAACATTAGTATTTTTGCAGCAAATTAGTCACATGCAAAATTATTTAGAATTCAATTTCAAAATTTCTCCATTACAGCCTTGGAATGAGATTTTAATGGCAGAGCTTATAGAAATAGGTTTTGACAGCTTTACAGAAGAAATTGACGGAATTTTAGGATATATCCAGACAGAATTGTTTCAGGAAGATCAGTTGAAAGCACTTCCGGTTTTTGAAAACGAAAACGTAAAAATCGAATACACTTTCGAAGAAATGCCGAATATCAACTGGAATGAAGAATGGGAAAAGAATTTTTCTCCAATCAATATTGATGACAAAGTGTTGATCAGAGCAGAATTTCATGAATCGGTACCGGGAATGCATGAAATTATTATTCAGCCAAAAATGTCTTTCGGAACGGGGCATCATCCTACCACCCACCTGATGATCCAGCAAATGATGGATATTGACTTCAATGGTAAAAAAGTACTGGATATGGGATGCGGAACTTCTGTACTGGCAATCTATGCGAAACAACAAGGAGCAGGAGATACGAAAGCTATCGATATTGATGAATGGTCTGTAGAAAACTCAAAAGAAAATGCAGTAAGAAACAGTGTAGAATTAGACATCGAACAGGGAACTGCCGAAAACTTAGGAAAAGAGAATTTTGATGTTATTTTAGCCAATATCAACAGAAATATCCTTATTTCAGATATTCCGACTTATGTTTCAGTATTGAATGAAGGTGGAAAACTATTACTTTCAGGATTATGTTTCTTTGATGTAGATGATATTCTGGAAGTATGTAAAGAAAGCGGGCTGGAACTGAAAAAACAGTTACAGCGTGAAGAATGGGTAAGTCTTCTGCTTGAAAAATAACACCAAAAAACAAAATACGAATATGAAAACTTTATGGAGTGCTTTATTGATACTGATGCTGCAGTTTTTTACAGCGCAGGAAAATGAAGTATATGCTGATGGAATCTTTGGCTTTGAAGAAAATAAAACGCAGAAAATTTTTACCGACTGGACCCGCGTGAGGCTGGATCCGGGAGTTAATACTCAGATTGTAGATTCGTTGCAGACCAATCAGCAGGTGGTGATTCTTAAAAAGGAAGAAACTGTCCTGAAGTTGGGAGAAAGAGCGGCCAATTGGTATAAAATCTCTTATCAGAAAGGAGAAAAGACATTGGAAGGATATATCTGGGGCGGTAACCTCTGTGTAGGATACCGTAATAAAAACGGATATGATTTTCTATTTGGACTTTCCAAAACGATTGACAGGAAGAATAAAGAATCCAATGAGACCGAAAAGCAGAATATCGCCGGAATAAAAGTAATGGAAGGAAATATACTCATTGATGAGGTCTATTTCGATACAGGAAGAGGAGAAGAGTTAAGTTCAGCCGCATTCAGTATAGAAAGCAATCACAAATTGCAGAACGTTGAATTTACCCTAAAAGCAATGGTTTCCGGAGAAGCCTGTGGAATCGCAAGTTACGATCAGTATGTTCTTTTTAAAGATAAAAAGCTGATTGCCCTTCCACAGTTGATGAACGTGGGTGATGCCGGAGCTTTTTATCATAGCGAAGAATATATTTTTCCTAATGATAAAGGAGGAATTCCCAATGCATTTATCCTTAAAACAGAAGATATGGAAATAGATGAAAAAGACAGAGAGAAGAAAAAAAGCTCTTCTAAAACTTATCATTGGAACGGAAGTTCTTATAAGTTAAAATAATATGATTTCCTTAAAATAAATTAAACCGTTGTAACCGCAGCGGTTTTTTTTATTGTATAAAAAGGGTATAAAAATAGGACTGGAGCAAACCAATCCTACCCAAACATGATTAAGTGTATAGTTGAGCCATAAATGGCTATAAGGAATTAAAGCACAAAAAGATTTTTATTGATCCTTAATCAATGTTTCCTTATACTAATTAAAACTAACTAAGTGACCTTTCGGCTACGTTTACCATGTAAAAGTAATGCGTCTTCTTATTCATTGATGTAAAATATAAACTGATTCAGCAAAATAAGGAGATGAAACGGAATTTTCATCCAATGAAACGGATGATGGCAGATTGATGATGTAATCTATTTTGCCTGCTCTTACCCTTGTGTCCAGTCATGCATACTAGTAACATCTGCCTGTCTTGGGAAAACTTTTCTCATCAGCACATGATGTACTTCTTCATCTCCGTCTTTACAACAATCTTCAATCACTGTAAGGTTGTAATCTTTATCTGCAGCTTCTCTCACTGTAGATAAAACAACACCGCTGGTAGATACTCCTGTCAGTACCAAATGCTGGATATCCATTCCGCGGAGAACAACTTCAAGATCACTTCCTGTAAAAGCACTAAATCTCCTTTTGGTAATCACAATATCTTTTTCATCAGGACTAAGATCAGGATGAATGGCAATCCAGTCTTTCATATCAATATCTGCCATATGCTCCTTAATTCCTGAGAATACTTTGTTTTTAGTACTTATTTCCGGCATTCCCTGTCTGAATCCCACTGTGATATAAATAACCGGAATTTGGCGGCTTTTAGCGGTCTTAATGACTTTGCTTACATTAGATACCAATTCTTGCGGGTCAGGTAAGTTGCTTAGTATTGATGACTGCATATCCATCACCAATAATGCTGTTTTTGTGTTTTCCATTTTTAATTATACTTTATTGATGAATTGTTCTTCTGATTCTTCTAAAAGTTGGTTGTTGACAGCTTTGGTTTTATTCTTTTTAAATAATAAACGTCTGAAGATAACAGCAATTAAAATACCTGCAATTCCTTCTATCAACAAGGTTTTTGGCGCTCCTATTTTCTCCGAGACAAACCCAATAAGTACACTTCCCAAAGGCAGCATTCCGAATATGGCAGTTAACAAAATGCTAATCGCTCTTGAACGCATCTCGGGAATCACCTCAGACTGGACGATAATATTACAGGTGGTAAACTGTGCAACACCCCCCAATCCTGTAAGCGCTGCAAAAAACATAGACCAGTAGAAATTGGTGGCATATGAAAAGCATATCAGTCCAATACTCAGAATAACTGTACTCAGGATAAGAATATTCCTCATGGATGCACCTTTCTTCAGAGAAGCCAGAAATACAGTTCCGAGAACCGCTCCAATTCCAATGAAACTGGAAATATAACCGAATGTCTTAGCATCACCTTTAAAAATTTCCTTTGCATAAACAGGAATTAATGTATCATAAGGTAAAATCAGCAGACCCGTAATACTCAGCATAATAATGACCAGACTGATGGAGGGTTCTTTTTTCAGATACCTGAAACCCTCGGCTAATTCTGTAAAAGTTCCTTTTTTAGTCAACTTTTTAGGAATGATTTTTATTTTCATCAGAGAAATCGAAAGCATTACTGCGGCAAAGCTGGCTGCATTGATGAGAAAACATGTTCCCGCTCCAAATTTTTGAAGGATAATCCCGGAAAGGGCAGGGCCTGCCAATTTAGCAATACTTGCCATGGCAGCACTCAGAGAAAGTGCACTCGGAAGATCTTCGTCATCCGTTACCACTTCATTAATCATAGCCTGCCGGGCCGGAATGTCATAAGCGTTGATAATGCCGAGAAAAACACTGAGTACAATGAAACTCCATATATTCTGATGACCCGTCATTACCAGAAAAGCTAACAGAGAGGCCTGTATTAATGATAAAATTTGAGTGATCTGTATAATCTTATACCGGTTGTACCGATCTGCAGCAACCCCGCCGAACGCAGAAAATAAGAATGAAGGGAATTGTTCTGCAAAAATGGTAAGTCCCAGCATAAAAGCAGACTGGGTCATGCTGTATACCACCCAAACTACCGCTGTACGCTGCATCCACGTCCCAAATTGAGAGACAGAACGTCCGAAAAAATACAATGTATAATTGGTGCTTCTGAAAGCCCGGAATGTACTGATATTACTTAATTTGTTCATTTTTTTAAATAGACTATTTGACAAATAATGTAAAAGTGTCAAAATTAAAATAAAAAATTTTTAGCCAATATGTTTAATAACCATAGAGGTTAGAGTGCTCACTGTACTGTTTAAGTTTTCAAAATTGTTTTTTAAACTCATTTCACGCCTTATTCCCCTGATACTGCTCTGTAGAATAAAGATAATGGTTTCCTGTTCTTCAATGGCAACCTTGGGAATGTCACCACTGTTAATGTTCGCTGAAAATAAAGCAAGCAGAAGATTTCTTTCTGCTTCCATCATTCTGTTGTGGGCATCGGTGATGTGCTTTGACTTCTCTTCATTGTCCATTCCGGCTTCTATAGCTCTGAAAAACGAAGATCTTTCTTCCGATGTTTTTACTTTAGCCACACAAAACTCCTGGATTTTTCCTTCAAAAGTTCTTTTCTTCTTCATCTTGGAATCAATCTCAGAAATAACTTCCCTGATCAGATTTTCCAACACCGCCTGAAAGACTTCTTCCCGGTTTTTATAATAATAATAAATTGAAGTTCTGCTTTTACCAACCGCTTTTGAAATATCGTCCATTGTCACTTTCTTTAGACCATACTTCAAATACAGTCCTGAAGCGGTCTCCAGGATTTGTTGTGAAAGCTGATCTTGTTCTGTGTGAGATGACATTGTCTGAAAATTATCTGAAATATGAATGCAAAAATAAATTATTTTTGACAAAAAAACAAATTTTGTCAAATTGTTTAAAAAGCCATCCCAATAGATGAGTTTTGGAGAAAAAAATCTTTTAAGGATTGGTTTTTACAGCATCATACATCATTGAATCTTTCTGCTGTTCTGTGTAATCGTATTTATAATGATAAAATGAGGACTCCCAATCTCCGTATCCAACGTTCGGAATTATGATAAATTTTTTACCAAATTCATCTGCTGAGTTTTTTACTGCTGCAGATCGTTCGTTTTCTGATTTACTATCAAACAGGCTGGAAAAATCAGCAAGGTTGTCGCCTAATAATAAAACAATATTGTAATTTTTTGCAATATCTTTTCTTCGATTTTCCTTACTGCTTTCTTTGGATCGCAGGATAAGATTGGATTCACTTTGAAGAGGAAAATTGTATTTTTTCAAATTGTTAAGTGTCCCTGTACGCTCTTGTTCCTTTCGGTTAGTTACATAAAAGACCTGAATACCTTTGTTTGCTGCATATTGATAAAATTCCTGAGATCCGGTAAGGGGAGTTGCCGCACCTTTCGCTGTCCATTCTTCCCAGGTCGCCTGATCATAACCTTTGCCTAATTTTGAGCGTTCAACAGCGTAATAGGAATTGTCTAAGAAAGTCTCATCAATATCTGAAACGATTGCCAGAGGTTTTTCTGATTTCTTTGCCAAAGCTTCGTCTAAGCGGAGTTTTGCAATATTGTATGCCTGAAGACACAGCGCCTCATATTCTGCTGCTCGCTGCTGATAAAATGCACCATATATTTTTCCATGAAGTCCAAGATTTTGATAAGGAGTATCCTGAATGGTTGTTTTTGATACAGGTGTTGCTGTCTGGCATGATGTAGTCAGAACAAAAAGACAGCTTGCGATAATAAAGGAGAGGTTTTTCATTGCATGAGAATAGAATAAAACAAATTTATGACAATTTGATTTTATAACAAATTTTTTAAAAAGGTTGTGTCTGCAGCTTTTTGAATGTATAATAATTGTTAGATTTGGATACTGGATTGAGTATGTAATCCATAGACGGGTAAGAAGAAAAAGGACGAAAAGATTGTGAAATGACTGATGTATTTGAAAATTATCTATCCTCAACAGGAGGACTATCAAACGAAGAAATTAGCTTTTCTGCGCAGTTCTTCAAACCAATCCGCTTAAAAAAGGGGGATTTTTTTATTCGTGAGGATGAATCCTGCCGCTATATTGGATTTATTGCCATTGGTGCTGTAAAAGCATATGCCATTGACAGAGAAGGAAAGGAAATTGTAACCTGTTTTAAATTTGAAAATGAATTTGTTACCTCATTTCAGGAGTTTGTGGCGCAGGAAAAATCCAAACGGAGTATCAGGGCTATAGAAGAGAGCGTAATTTACAGGATAAGCTACCCGGACTATAAACATTTGCTAAGCCAGGTGACAGGCTGGAACGGTATTATAAGATCTGTGATGGAGCAGGAGTATACCCAAAAGGAACATTATCTGCTGAATTACAATAATAGATCGGCTGTGGATAAATACCGTCATATTCTGTCTGTCGAGCCAATGCTCGTCCAACGTACATCAACTCAGGATTTGGCATCGTATCTCGGCATCACGCAACGATCTCTTACACGGGCGAAGGGAGAAATACACAGACCTAAGTTACTATAGGACAAATGTCCTTATACAGTAGTGGTCAGGGATGTAGATTTGCACAAAAAAGCTATGTTACATCAAATTGCTTCCGAAGTATTTCAAATTTCACTGATGCCTCGAAATAGCATCAACTGCTACATTATTGAAGATGTATTGGTAGATTCCGGAATACGGAGTTCGTATACCACTGTAAAGAAAGCTCTCCGGAAAAACCCCGTTCGTCAACATTTACTGACGCATGCGCATGCAGACCATCAGGGCTGTAGCGATCGAATATGTGAAGAATTTGCAATACCCTTGCTCTGCCATCCAAATGAAGTTTTCAGGACAGAAACGGGTATGGTAACCAACGACTATCCCACACCACAGCATTGGGTGGCAAAGCTTCAAAAAAAGTATTGGGCCGGCCAGGGGCATAAAGTAGACCAGACAATCGTTGAAAACGATAGAATTGGAAACTTTAAGGTAATAGAGACGCCCGGACATTCAGCGGGGCATATTTCTTTATTCCGCGAACGGGATGGTGTACTGATCATCGGAGATGTAGCGACAAATATGAATCTGCTCACCACAGCAACCGGCCTACGGCTGCCGCCAAACCTATTCACCTCAGATCAGAAGCGCAATATTGAATCGCTGCAGAAGCTGGCAAAACTGGATCCCGCTATTATCTGCTTCGGTCACGGACCGGTCATGCGAAATACAGATCGCAGGTTTCAAAAATTTGTGACTAAGTGTAGTACGGCTATTTAAAGATCAATTTGGTGTATTATGATTTAAAGAACACTCTTTTAGAAAAAACTAAATGATTAATCTTGAAATCATAAATAGAGGAGTGTTAAAAGTAGATTATCTGTTGGTTTCGTTTATCTGGCAATAAACACAAAAAAGACTCACTGTTTCCAGTAAGTCTTTAAGTGAGCGCGAAAGGATTCGAACCTTTGACCGTCTGCTTAGAAGGCAGATGCTCTATCCAGCTGAGCTACGCACCCATTGAGTAATTTTGAGAAAACTACTAAAACAGTCGGGGCGGCAGGATTCGAACCTGCGACCTCCTGGTCCCAAACCAGGCGCGATGACCGGACTACGCTACGCCCCGAGGGTGTCATCAGTAACGATATTTACTTCGTTTTTGCGGTTGCAAAGGTACAATACTTTTTCAAATAAAAAAATAAAATGAAGAATAATTTTTAATTAATTTTTAGTGAAGACTTTTTTGTTACCTTTACTCAATTAATAACCATAGACTTATATTGTTTTAAAAATGATGAAAAAATTTTCATTTTTTTTCTCTTTTTTGTCTTTTTGAAATTTGAAACCGTTTGTTCATGGTGTTTTATTTTTACAATCATAAAAAAATGAAAACAGAGGATTTTTATAAAATTTATATTCCTGCACTGGAAAAAGCGTTTCAGAATGATTCCATTAATTTAGTTTTTTACGTTAAATCTCCGGAAGATTATCTTGATGATGAGGTGTCTGCTCAAATTGATCAGTATTCGAATGAAAATGAAGATGTGTTTCTTGAAAAAGGCGCTTATTTTTTTGATGCAAAATCCCACAACTTTTCGAATATGATGAAAATGGGAATACCATTGAGCATGTTGATGAATTTGGTTCTAAGCAGATGTTCTGGGATGAGCAGGATCGTTTAAAAGCTTTTTACAGTGACGATTCGGGTGTATACCAGTATTATGCCTACGATGATAAAGGGGAAAGAACGATAAAATATAACCTTCATGGAAGTTCTCAGTTATATCAGAACGGAGAGTTAGTAGATCCGGGAAGCTTAAGTTTAACAGATTATACATTGTATCCTAATCCATATGTAACGGTATCCTTAAACGGACAGTATACCAAACATTATTTTGAAGGAGCAACCCGTTTTGCCAGCCGGGTGATGGATGGAAGCAATATTTTTGTTCCATTGAATCTCAGAACATCGGATCAGGGAACAGCAATGAAAGAACCTGACCCTTCTGTTGATTTCAAAACATACCTTGAAAAAGCAGGAGTAGGAGATATTTCCTTAGCAGAGCTGAATACTTTAAACGGGCCAACCAGCCAGCTAGGATTGTACTATTTGCATAATGATCACCTAGGAACAGCAACATTTGTTACCAATTCCAGTGCTCAGAGTACACAGTTTTTCTTAAATTTACCATTCCGGGGAAACGATGCTGGAGCAGAAAACAGGAGTATATGATAACCCATATAAGTTCAATGCAAAAGAGCTGGACCGAGAAACGGGGCTGTATTATTATGGAGCAAGATATTATAACCCGAGAGCGAGTATCTGGTATGGGGTGGATCCGTTAGCTGTACATAATCCTGTGATGGAAACAGAATTTTATGGAGAAGGAGAACATAACGATGGAGTATATTTTTGGGGAAATCTAAATCCTTATATTTATACCTACCAAAATCCTATTAAATATGTTGATCCAAATGGAAAGCAAACATTTTCTTTACCTCTTTTAGGAGGGGCCCGAATAATTGTTTTAGGGACAGGGGGCTTTGTAAGTGGAGTTGCAGGAGGAGTTTTTGGAGGATTAGTAGCCGCAGGATATGGAGCCTTGCAACAACAAAAAATTTTTCAGCAACAAAGAGGATATGAATTTAGCAGACTTTCACATCAGGAAGAAAAAGAAAAACTATTACAAGAAAGTTTTCCTGTAGCAGAACAAGATAATTTAACAATTAAAGATTTTCCTGCGGCAATAAAACAAAAGATTACTATTTTAAATACAGATCATTCTAAAAATGACAAGAAAAAAGTAAATAGTGCCGAAGTAGGTGATATAGTCCAAACCCTAGATTCTCATCCACAAAACTTTAATAAAAAAGGAAAAAATTATACTAATAACAAAACAAATGAAATTTGGCAGAAGAGCACTACAGAACATAGTGGTGAAAAAGAATGGAAAGTTGGGATTGGAAGAAACGAGCCAACAAAAAGTAAAAAAATAACAGTAACTTCTAGTGATAGCAAGATCTTAAAAAAGAACTTATAAATTATGAATAAAAATGAAGTTTATAATTTTTTATCTAATATACTGGACAGTAATTTAGATAATCCTATAAAAATTGACAATCCTTTTTTTTTAAGTACAATTTTTTGGAACGAAAATTTTGTAGCAGACTACTCGGAAAAATATGAAGCTACAGTTGATTTTTTTAAGTTGCATTTTCAAAAATATTTTGATGAAATAATTGTTGTTACTTCGCTTTATATTGATTACAAAAAACTAAAGTATAAAACACTGGAATATAATTTAAGCTCAAAAGGATATATTTTACCAATTTTAGAGAATGTATTTGATGATAATCTAGAAAATATTAATGATTCAATTTTTTCTGAAATAAGTTCTAGTTTTAGATGTTTTAAGAATTGTCAATATCAGGATATTTTAGATCTATCCTTTTTGATGATGGGATCAGATATATTGCCAGAAGATTCGGGTTATTTATTTTTTATTTTGCCAAAACATAATTTAATAATATATCCCCATTCAGATATAGGATATGGTGCTTTTTGTTTAAGTTTATTTACAGAAACAAGTTTATGGACAGAATTTGAAAAAGGATCTAAAGAAAAGTTTAAATTAATAAAAAGGAAACTATAAGTATCCCTAATAATTTTAAAAAACCTCGCAAAACGCGAGGTTTTTTCATTAAAAAGCCCCACTAATTCCTATATTTGCCACATGAAACGATTAATGCTGTTGTACGTACTTTTCCCTATATTTCTATTCTCACAGACTACCGGAAGAGTGATCAAAATTTCAGACGGAGATACCATTACTTTACTGTTAAAAGGAAACCAGCAAAAGAAAATCAGGCTGGCTGAAGTCGACTGCCCGGAAAGTGGGCAAGCGTTTGGGAAAAATGCAAAACAATTCACTTCAGCTCAGGTGTTTGGGAAAACGGTAAGCTTTGTAGAAACCACTACAGACCGTTATGGAAGGTCTATCGCGAAAGTATATTATGATGACGGAAAATACCTCTCCAAAGAGCTTATCAAAGCAGGAATGGGGTGGTGGTATTTCTCTTATTCCAAGGATGCTTCTTTAGGTAAAATTCAGGAAAATGCCAAAATTAAACAAATTGGTCTTTGGCAGGATATTAATGCTGTTGCTCCATGGGATTACCGTAAAATGAAACGTGAGCTTAGGAATAATAAGAAAATCGAGGCCGCTAAAACCGGAACAAAAGCAAAAGGAGTTGCATAAATACTTTGGTAAGAAAACTTGAAGATATGAGCTAATTGACATCTATTCCGTGATTTGACTAATAGTAACTTCCATCTTCAAGCTCCCTGCTTCCAACATTTTATCTATCCCCCTTTCTTCTTTACAAAAAGATAAAAGCTCGTAGTCATGAAGATAAAAATGGCAGCGATATTACAGTAATCTATTCTTTCAAAAGCGATATTTTCACTCATGAAGTTGTCCATTGATTTGTAGCCTCCGGTATAAATCAAAAAATCAGAGAATTTTTTCTGATAGATAATCGTCGTGAAAAGCAGCATGAATACCCCAAAACCAATAGGATAAATGAAGTTTTTAAAAAGAAGACTCAACGTTAGCTGTACCATGGCAATAGCAGAAAGAGTAATGAAGAATTTCACAAAGACATAAAATATCACTTCCCTGAAGTCATAATTCTGGAAACCCAGCTGTGGAAAAACGATACTTAGCAAATATCCGCTTAACAATAAAGTCAGATAAGAGAAAAGCACAGAGAAAAAAATAGTAATCTGGATGAATATAGCTTTCGAGAAAAATATTTTAGTCTTGGAAACCGGAAGCGTGAAGAGAATTTTATAATTATTATTTCTGTATTCCACATCGCAGCACGCATGCACAAAAAGAGAAACGAGTATAGGAAACAACAGATAAAAAAACATAAATACGATTTTTCCCAATGAAGCTTTCCATGGATTTATTGTTCCCTCAGATTCTTCTATTCCGGAGCGGAGTACATCATAAACCATATACAGATCAACCGCGAAGATAATCAGGACAGGAACAAGCAGAATCCCGAAAATTTCTTTGTTTTTGGAAAGTTTATATTGTTCGGATGAAAATGCCTTTAAAAAAGTATTGGTATCAGTCATGGTTTTTAGAAATTAAATTAATGAAAATCTGCTCAAGATTGGTGCTTTGAGACTCTATGTCATAGATCTCAATTCCATTTTGGATCAATTTGGTAAGAAGACCATTGAATTCTTTGTCATCATTGATTTTTACAGAAACCTTGTTCATAGTATTCAGCGTTGCGGAATAAGTGTCCTGAAGTAGAGATAATGCTTTTTCAACAGGATTAACTTTTAAAACGACTTCTTTTTCCACTCTGCTTAAAAGTTCATTCTTTGTTCCCTGGAAAATCATTTGTCCACCTTCAATAATTCCGATATGGGTAGCTGTTTTTTCAAGCTCGCTCAAAATATGGCTCGAAAGGAAAATGGTTTTTCCCTGTTCATTCAGATGCTGGAAGAGTTTTCTCATTTCAAAAATTCCCTGAGGATCAAGTCCGTTGAGAGGTTCATCCAGAATCAGAAGTTTGGGATCGTGAAAAATAGCCATTGCAATTCCCAGGCGCTGCTTCATTCCCATTGAAAGAGCTGTCGCCTTTTTTTTCTTCTCGTTATGCAGATCTACAAGTTCAAGAACCTCATCAATCCTTTTATTTCCTTTGCCATAGATGATATCCAGATATTTTAGGTTTTCAAAAACAGTAAGCTTTGTATAAAAACAGGGGGATTCAATCAGGTTTCCTGTACTGGCAAGAATCTCTGTGCGGTTCTGTTGTAAACTTTTATTTTGAATGAAAATATTGTCAGCCGATGATTCCAGAAGCCCCAAAAGAAGTTTGATCGTAGTCGATTTTCCCGCTCCGTTTCTTCCAAGATATCCATAAACACTGCCTTCGGGAATATTGAGGTTGATATTGTTCAGAATGGCTTTAGAACCTATGGTATAACTGAGGTTTTTGGTAGTGATGCTTTCCATTATTCGTGAGAGGTTAAAAAAGTATTGGTGTCTATGTAAAATATTCCGTCAAAAAACTGGCTCCAGACCTTTTTCTGATCTGTTCCCTGATTGATGGTGGATATAAACTCTTTCTTCAGTACAGAACTTTCCGGGATATTTCTGAGATTGATAAAGAAATAAGGGGTCTTCGTTGCATGAAATGTATTTTCAATGGCGAGCTTTCCAGGCTTATCCATAGGGGTTCCCGTTTTATTGTATTTGGTATAAGATGAAAAATCAACCATATAAGAAGCCTTTCCATATTTATTTTTGATATAAGTACCCAGAGGTAAATAATCTTTGCTGTACCGGCTCGCAAAAGTATGGAGGTTGGAACACCAGACAATAATCTTTTGTTCTTGGTATACGGAATCAATCTGATGAACAAGGTTTTTAGCCATCAGAGAGTCTCTGAACTGCATACTCTGCATAGACCCGGCTTTATATTTCCAGATTTTAGCGAAATTGTTTCTCATATCATGTAAATACCAGGTATATATTCTGTTTTCAGACGTCTTTTCTAGCTTTGAAACCATCTTTTCAAGTCTGGTGATTTCATTGAGAAAATTTTCTTTCTGATTTCCAGGTAATGTTTTACTGGCAAAGCCTTTGTACATAAAATTGGAAATCTGATTGATGTGTTTATTTAAAAGAGGGAAGGGTTTAAGGTCAATTGAATTTTTGCTGAAAAAATCCTTCAAAAGCTTACTGCGTCTGTCATACAGCTCTATGCCAGAAAATTGAATGTCAAACCCGCCCAGTTCTATCGGATAAGATGATGTTTTAGTTTTCTGATAATAGCTGATCAGAGGCTGGTTTTCACTGTTATCCCACCAGAAATCGAAAAGTCCCAATCCTCCTATAGAAGCTGAAGGGATTTTTAGGCTGTGGTTTTTCATTTCCTCATTCATCATCCAGGTATCATACTGCCCGGCTTCATACAATACAACATTATACCCCAGATTCTCATGGAGGTATTTGATGATTCTGCCTTTAGCCCTCATTGTAGCTCCGTCATCATGAATGTTTTCTCCCAGCATGACAATCCTGTTCTCTTTAAGCACGGAATCAAGAACCTTCAGGTCACTGTTGTCCGGATATTCCATAGAAATGCTTTTTATAGGGTGTTTGTATCGCTGGACGTCGTTCAGAAGTTCCTGTTTTTCTTTTTCAGGGATATCTTTAAAGATAACTCTATTCAGGATTACAACTGCAATTACAGAAACTATAAGAGTGTAAAGTATTTTCTTCATCAATTAAATTTACATAATTGTTAAATATTTGTATGGTCTCTTTAATGAGTGGTGTTTTATTAAATAATGTTACTCTTATATGTGAATATTATAGGTAAGTAACGAAACTAATACCAGTAAAAAATTGCTAATGAATGGTCATCCTCCTTCGTGAGAATGAAATGTGATAATTGATCGAACAAAGAGGGGTTAGAAATAAAATTGAGCAGATAGATTAATTTAAAGATCATGATTTATTAAAAAGATAATAAAAAATGCAGTCCAGTTATTTTTACAAGTCCATATAGTTTTGATTTTAATAATAAAACATGATAGAATCTAATATCTACCATGTTTTTAATCTCTTAATAGACATTGTAATCAACTCCTTTTGAGACGATTCTTACCTCTCTATCATAGTGAACACAATGGGCTTCTTCCACTCGGACACTTTCCAAAACAGGAAATGTAAGTTTTGTTGTCTGGGCAATATCCGATATCAGGATCAACACCGCCATTTATTTTTTTAATTATTGAAGCTTTTATTGTTTTACCATTTTTAAGGTCCCTTTTGTGCCATTGCTGGATTTCCATTCAACAATATAAGTTCCTCCTACATGATTATTTTGAATATCAATTGGCAGCTTGTTTAAGCCAGCTTCTACATCAGTGTTATACGCCCTCACGATCTTGCCATAAATATCAATTACATTTATTGAAATCGTCTCCTTAGCTGTAGCAGTGTAGTAAAGTTCAGAGAATCCCAGGCTTGGGTTGTGTACTATAGATGTTTTATTTTGTGGACTGCTGTTCTTTAATGCATTTGGACTGAAGGCGTTAAATCGAGTAATGCTGAAAGTGTATTTATTTTTAGCAATACAGGTAATAGATGTGCCATATCCAAAGTTTTGCGAGGAATTTCCTATAGCAGGAATTATTGTTTGATCTCCAACATTTGTATTCAATGGATAATATCCACTGGATAAAAAAGAGGGACTAAAAGTTAGTTTAACATAGGTAACGGGCGGAGGAGTTCCAGGAAATAAAAAGATGATAGGAAAGCTGTAATCTTTTGAAGAAACAATATCCGTAGAAAAAGAATTTGTTCGTTCATTAGAACCAATTTTTATATCAAGTGTAGCATTAGTATGAGCATGTCCTGGTGTAGTTTCATCAATGAAATTATCATTTCTGGTTACATTGATTTTATAAGTATCTATAACCGGACCAATAACTTGTGCAAAAAGATAATTAGTACAAGCAAATAAAAAAAACGGGAGAAGGATAAATTTTTTCATTTAATTAAATTTTATGTTAGTAATAGATGTTGTTTTAACTCGAGTATAAAATTGAAGGGTATTAATCGTGCTACAAAAGAGCAATTCACAAATGTGGGAGATTGGCCGGTATCTGTAGGTATTTATCTAATAACTGTTAATTCATGAGGTTGTTTATTCTGCTTTTAACTTATCTCCCATATTCTGCTGTCAATTGAAAAAATACGATTCAGCGAAACGCGACACTGTTATTTGGAATAGGGATGTAAGAAGAATTGAGGAACAAAATGATGATTGGGCTGTGTAATAAAAGCCATGTGAAAAGTATTTGACTATAAAGGCATTTATGTAAGTACGAACGGGTTTGAATCTCTTGCCGTCCCGATTAAAATCGGGATGCTCTATACTGTCTGATCATTGATGTTGTTGGATTGTAAAATAAGATGTGTAACCTCCTAAAACAAAAAAACCTCACAATAAAAATTGTGAGGTTTTTGTGAGCGCGAAAGGATTCGAACCTTTGACCGTCTGCTTAGAAGGCAGATGCTCTATCCAGCTGAGCTACGCACCCATTAAGTAGTTTTGAGAAAACTACTAAAACAGTCGGGGCGGCAGGATTCGAACCTGCGACCTCCTGGTCCCAAACCAGGCGCGATGACCGGACTACGCTACGCCCCGAATATATAAATGAGCGGAGGGTAAGGGATTCGAACCCTTGCGACACTTTCGCGTCGACAGTTTAGCAAACTGCTCCATTAACCACTCTGGCAACCCTCCTTTTTGTTTATTTTTTAATGATCGTTGTTCCGTTATTGCGAGTGCAAATATAGAACAGATTTCTTTATTTACCAAATAAAATTCAAGAAAAATTTGTGTATTTTTGAAGTAATAAATCATCCAAAAACCAAACTGATGCGTAAGACATTATATATCATCGGATTAAGCACTTTTGTTTTTTCATGTACTTCTCAGCAAAATGTGAAAAAAAATACTTACAAACCGAAAACCCCGATAACACAGGCGAAACCGAAGGTTCAGACAACACCTCCGGTTGCTCCGAAACCAAAAGTAGTATCCGATCGTGGAGTGGACTTTTTTACTACTAATATAGCAGACCCAACAAAAAATGATAATACGATAAGTTATGGTTCTATTGTATCTGCAAAACCAGGAGGATATAAAGTTGTAAAGACATATTTCCCTGCAGTAGCCCAAAATTTCAGACAACGTTACTTAATATTACATTATACAGCTCTTGCAGATGATAAATCGATTACGGTTCTTACCCAGCAGGCGGTGAGTGCCCACTATCTGGTAAACAATACAGGAGATAACGAGATCTATCAGTTGGTAGATGAAAACAAAAGAGCATACCATGCAGGAGTAAGTTCATGGAGAAATGACAAAAATCTTAATGATTCTTCTATTGGGATTGAAATTGTAAATACCGGCTATACTACAGATGCTGCAGGTAAAAGAACATTTGCTCCTTTTAGTGATGATCAGGTGAAAAAAGTAGCAGCATTGGTTAAAGATATTGTGGCAAGATATCAGATTCAGCCTACTTATGTACTTGCTCATTCAGATATTGCTCCTACAAGAAAACAGGATCCGGGACCAATGTTCCCATGGAAAAAACTATATGATGAATACCAGATTGGAATGTGGTATGATGAAGCAGCCAAGCAAACTTATCTTGAGGCAGCGCAGGCAGACATTACAGCAAGATATAATGAATCCAGCTTTATTTTCCTTGTTCAGACTTCATTGCAGAAATTTGGATACGGATTGGAGCCTAGCGGAACCTGGGATGATGCTACCAAGAAAACAATTGAAGCATTCCAGTACCATTTCCGTCCGCAGAATTATGACGGAATCATGGATGCCGAAACATGGGCAACACTGCAGGCTTTAAATCAAAAATATCCGGTAAAATAATTCAAATTAAAGCGCATCGGTTAGATGCGTTTTTGCTATCTTTAAACGATCAAAAACAGTAAAATATCTGTAATGGAAAATTTCAGGAAAGAAAGTGATCTATTAGGCGAACTGAATGTGCCTTTAGATGCTTATTATGGGGTTCAGACACAAAGAGCTATCGATAATTTTAAAATTTCAGGACAGCTTTTGTCTTCATATCCGGATTTCATAAAAGGGTTGGCTTTTGTAAAAAAAGCAGCAGCAAAAACCAATTATGAACTGGGACTTTTAGACGAAAGCCTTTATTTTAAAATAGCAGAAGCGTGTGATGAAATTGTAGACGGGAAATATCATGACCAGTTTCCGGTAGATATGATTCAGGGTGGGGCAGGAACCTCTATCAACATGAATGCCAACGAAGTGATTGCCAATATTGTATTGGAAAAATTAGGAAAAAATAAAGGAGAATATGAATTCTGTTCACCTAATGATCATATCAACCTTTCCCAGTCAACCAATGATGCTTATCCTACAGCCATCAAAATGGGATTGCTGCAGATGAACATCGGACTGGTAGAAAAGCTTGAAAAAATTATTGCTGCATTCCGTGCAAAAGGACAGGAATTTCATGATGTTATCAAAATGGGCCGAACACAGCTTCAGGATGCTGTTCCAATGACTTTGGGGCAGGAGTTTGAAGCGTATGCCGCTACATTAGAAGAAGATATCTCTAAGCTGAATAACAATGCAAATCTTTTTGTAGAAGTAAACATGGGGGCAACGGCTATCGGTACAGGATTAAATGCTCCGGTGGGTTATGCTACACTTTGTGCTAAAAATTTAGCTCAGATTACAGGATATCCAATTGTTTCAGCACCGGATTTAGTGGAAGCAACACCAGATACAGGATCCTATGTAATCTATTCTTCAGCAACCAAGCGTCTTGCTGTAAAACTATCAAAAATCTGTAATGATTTAAGATTACTTTCATCAGGTCCAAGAGCCGGTCTCTTTGAGATCAACCTTCCGCCAATGCAGCCGGGATCCTCTATTATGCCGGGTAAAGTAAATCCGGTAATTCCGGAAGTGGTAAACCAGGTTTGTTTCAAAGTATTCGGGAATGATCTTACCGTAACTTTTGCAGCAGAGGCGGGGCAGCTGCAGCTTAATGTAATGGAGCCGGTACTTTCTCATGCGATTATGGAAAATATCAACTTCCTTTGCAACGCTTTGGATACCCTTCGTGAGAAATGCGTGGTTGGAATTACGGCCAATAAAGAAATCTGTCTGAATATGGTGAAACACAGCATCGGTATTGTAACAGCGCTTAACCCTTATATCGGGTATAAACAGTCTACACAGATTGCGAAAGAAGCTTTGGAAACCGGAAAAAGCGTTTACAACCTTGTTCTTGAAAAGGGAATTCTTTCCCAGGAGAAACTAGACGAAATCCTTGATCCGAAAAATATGCTGAAACCGCATAACAAATAAATTTTATAAACGATGAATGATCAATGAATTGATATCCTAAAAAGTTTCTTATCATTGATCATTCATCATTAATCACTTATAATTCCTGTGAGGTTTTTAATCATAATTCCTGCCCATAACGAAGAAGACAACCTCTCCTTTACGCTGGATTCTTTACAAAAGCAAAGCAGTAAAGATTTTAAAGTAGTGGTAGTGAATGACGGTTCTGTAGATAGAACCCCTGAAATCATCAGGAAATATACAAATGCAGATTCGCGTTTTGAAACGATCAATCTTCAGAAATCTGCACATCAGCCCGGATCTAAAGTAGTTCATGCCTTTAAAAATGGTCTCCGGACTCAATCGATGGATGAATTTGATATCATCTGTAAATTTGATGCCGATATCATCCTTCCTGAAAACTATCTGGCCGCAGTAGAAGCAGCTTTTGCAAACAATCCGGAATATGGACTTGTAGGAGGTCTTTTGTACATAGAAAAAGACGGAAACTGGATCTATGAAGGAAATTCCAATAAGCATCATGTAAGAGGCCCTATGAAGGCTTACCGTAAAGAATGTTTTACTCAGATCAGAGGTTTAAGGGAAACATTGGGCTGGGATAATATTGATTCCATACTATTGGAAAATCTTGGGTGGAAGGAAGTTGTTCTTCCGGAACTTCATGTGAAGCTGATTAAAGTAAAAGGAGCTGATTACACCATCCGGCCTGCGGATTATTATGGCAGGTACTTTTATTTCTTAGGTCTGAACAGATTTCTGGCTTATATTGCCTCCTCAAAAGAAGCGATGAAAAGCAAGTCTCCATCATTTTTCTTTGATATTGTCAATTCCTATGAAAACTGCAGATCAAAAAAAATGGAGCTTAAAATTACAAAGGAAGAGCAAAAAGCTGTTAATGATCAACGTTGGAGAATGCTGAAAAAGAAGTGGCTGAAGATGTAGAATGTAAATTTTCTATACGTTGTAAATATTCATCAATAGAAACGGGCTTTAGCCCGTTTAATTAATAAAAAATAAAAATCCACTGGCTTTAGCCAAAACTTAGTTCCCATTCACCAGTGAAAAAAATAGCTTACATAGAAATAGATACCCACGCAGAAATTGCCCAGGCTTTCATGGATATTATGAAAGATTCCCGGGATTTTGCCGTAGACTATTATTTTTCAAAAAGAATTAAAGATCAGATCAATGATAGCAGTGAAGCTGTGTTTCTATCAGACAGCTCTATGATTCTGGATCAGTTAAAGGGGAAAGGATATGATCTGGTTGTTATAGGGACGGTGCATCGTTATTTTAATACTTTTCTGGCAATAACCAAAAAGTACAATACAGCAATCATTACCCATAATCTTAATTTTACAAAAGCTTCAAAACTGAGCCTGATGAAAAGTGTTTTCAAAGGGGATGTTATTTTCAGACTGAAATTGTGGCTCAAAGAAGGATTATTTTATAATACTAAAGTTTATCAGAAGGCTCAGTCTCTTTTAGTGCTGGATGAAGCATTGGTTTCGGAGAGGCATCAGTTTTTGCCATTGTTTTATACCAGAGATTTTGATCCAATTAAAAATGATAATCTGATTGTGGTTATTCCGGGAGGAGTTTCTCAGAAGAGAAGAGATTATGCTTATATTTTTAAAACAATCCAGGACCTGAAGTCAGATAAACACTGTGAGTTTGTATTCCTTGGAAAAGCAAAAGATGATGAATTAAAACAGCTTGAACGTCTGTCTCAAAGGCTGCCTGAAAATATCAGTATTACTTATTTCTCTGAAAGAGTTTCTGCCGAAGATTTTGAGAAATGGATGCAGAAAGCAGATGTTCTGTGGTGTCCCATTCAGCAGGAAACAGAGTTTTTCAGTATGAAAGAAACATATGGAGTGACTAAAATGACGGGAAATCTAGGGGATGCAGTAGCTTACGGAAAACTGGCCGTTTTCCCTGGAGATTATCCTTCAAAACTTGAATTTATCATTCCTGAAAAAGAAAAAGTTCTTGATCAGTTAAAGACTTTATCACAGACTTCGTTTGACTTTCATAACACTTACAGTAAAGAAGGGGTGCAGGAAAAACTGGAACAGTTTCTAAATAGTCTGATATAAGTCAGGATACTTCAAGGTATGCCTTCACTCTCCTTCGTGTTTTCACTTTAAAAGGCCTATTTAATCTTAAGCACACTCTTAATAAATCTCATATTCAGATAGTCTTCAATGGGAAATATTTTGGTGAAGTAATTTCCGACATAGATGAGGATCAGAACAACTGCCGGCTTATAAACAAGATTAAGCAGATTGCTGTTGAAGTTAGGAAGAACAATAGCTACTGTAATCGCTAAAGTACAGATAATAGAGACAAAAATCATTTCAATGCTTAAAGGAGAAACTTTAAATACAATATAATTGAAAACGATTTTTACGACATTGTAGATGGTAAGTGAAATTGCGGTGGACAAAGCAATTCCGATCAGTTTAAGATCTGTATTTTTAATGAAATAATAATTAAGTCCAATTGTCAGTCCTGCCAGTAAAAGCATCACCAGAATATTAAATCTGTAATATTTTGAAAGAGAGATAATATTTCCGTTGAAACCTGTTGCCAGGTCTATCAATACGGCAGAACCCCAGATCCAGACTACAGGTTCATATTCTCTGAGCATAGTTCCGTTCTTAGGCATGAATTCTGTCAGATAGGGGAATCCAACCATGATGCATGAAAATAAAACGGCACCAAGGAAATATAACGTTAAAGAAGTTTTCTTGTGAAACCTGTCCAGCTCTTCCATATCTCCGTCTGCCAGCGTTTTGTTGATGATAGGAGCAGAGATATTAAATAACCCAAGCTGTGGAATAGAGATTAATGAGATCAGGGCATATAAAACAGAATAAATTCCTACCTCTTCCATTCCCATAAATTCTCCGATCATAAAACTATTGATCGCCAGGTAATTTCCAAAAGTTCCCAGGAATCCGAAGAAACTGTAATTGAAAAATTCTTTCCAGAAATTGTTTTTCTTAAAATAATCCGTATTAAAATCAAGCTTGATTTTTTCCAGTTTGTTAGTATAATAAATATATCCCAAAAGCATTAAAAAGAATATTCCAAAAAAGAAAGCAAAAGCTATTTTCTGTGATGTTGCAGCAGTAATATTCTGTGATAAAGCAAAGAAAAAGAGGCAGAAAGCTCCCAGGTTTGCGATTTTCGGAAACAGATTGTCGAAAATATTGGAAACCACAATTCTTTTATAATTGGAAGTGTATTTATTGAAAATAGTACAAAACGAAAGAATTAAAATCAGCGGAAGAATCATTTCTTTGATCTTCCATGCTTCCGAGTGCCTGAATTTTGGATAAAAATAGGGAAGTATAAAGAATACAACCGTGAAAATAAGAAAGTTGATAAAAACAGTGAGCAGCGACAATGACAGCATGTTTTGTTTTTTACCGTCTTTTTCTACCGTATGAAAAAATTTCACGTTTGAATAGGAAATTCCCAGGACTACAAAAGGAACCAGCATTTCTGCAGTGGGAAGAATGTAGCGCAGCTTTCCATAAAATTCAAAATCATTCGGAAATATGAATATTGCGGAAACTGTGCCCAGCAAAAACCCAATATAACCGATGATGGAATATTTGAAGCCTTGTCTCGCTACTACACTCATAAAGTTGTTTTAAATGTTTTTAGGTATAAAAATAATATTGTTGATGTACTGAGTTTTATTTTTTTCGTCGTTTGTATTTTGTGTTATGATATCCTCTGTAAGACTTTCCAGGGTAAAGCTGTTTCTGTTCAGATATTTCGCTTTATATCCCCAGCTTATTACTTCAGATATTTCGTTCCATATAGGAGTCTGGTGGTGTCTTTGTTCCATTTCGACCATTAATGTTGGCATGAACTGTCGGATGGTTTCTCTCGCTCCGAATAGTGTTTTTATTTCGTTTCCTTCAACGTCTATTTTGATAAAATCAAGCCTTTTGAAATGTTCCAGTGCAGCCCATTCATCCAGTTTGATTACTTTTACTTTTTCCGTATAGCTTTTTTCTTCTCCTTTTTCTTTGTAAGAAGTGTTTAAAGTACCACGGGAAGCAATTGTTTTTCCGTTAATAATAGGCACTTTGAACTCGGCCATTATGTTTTCGTCAGAAAGAGCCAGAGGAAAGATATGCATGGCCGGAAAAAGTCTCTTTAATCTGCGGTAAAGCTTTTTATTGGGTTCAAAACCATAAATGTTATCATGGTTCAAACTGTTCTCCAATTGATAGAGGAAAGTTCCTACATTAGCACCAATGTCCAATATAACAGCATTCTTGGAAAGGTATTCTTTGATCCATACCAGTTCCGGTTCTACGTTACGTTCCGAAAAATTATTTTTATTAAGATTATTTAACGTTTTAAAATATCTTTTTTTATAGAAATTCGGACTTATGTATTGTAGTTTTTCTGCGATTTTTTGGTATAAAGACATCGTAAGCGTTTTGACGAACAGCAAAGATAAGTAAAAATGTAAAACTTTTCTTAAAAAATGTTAAATATAATGACTTGATTTTCAATAAGAATTTTTAAAATTTGTTTTTGTAACCTATTGAATTTTTGATCACAGAGACCCCTGCGTATCATGAACATCTCTTTAAAGCTAACATAGCTCCGGCTCATAATACACCACTCAGTCACTTGTAAAGCTCTGAATTGTCTGTGGTTAAAAAAATCAGCAATAAGGATGTTAAAGAAAAGGTCTATTCAGGAAATCATTGAAAGGCTTCATCAGCTTAAAAATTTTGTTCATATTTTTCACAGCATTTTTATCCAATACTTCCTCGTCTTTTAGAGAATATACTACAATAAAATTTTTAAGTTTCAGATATTCTCCCATAGGATCCTCCTTTTCGAAACCCTGAGGAATTTTTTTCAGTTTGTCGTCCTGGTCTAGTTCCGGGAAGTGCTTTTTAAAATCCTTATTATTGAGAATTGTAAGGAAATCATCGCCATACAATGATACTTCTTTACGTACTTCTTTCAGAACGGAAGATTCGGGCATATAGATCCCTCCGGCGAGAAAGGATTTTCCGGGCTCCATGTGAAGATAGTAGCCTCCTTTCTGATTGCCTTTTCCCATTCCCAGAGATGCTCCGAAATTGGTTTTATAAGGAGATTTGTCTTTTGAAAATCTGGTGTCTCTGTAAATTCTGAACAGCGCTTTTTTACTGTCAATTTTAGCAAGCTCTTCATCAAAACCTGACATTTCTTTAATTAGTTCATCCAAAAATGAAACAACATTTTGCTGGGATTCTGTGTACAGATTTTTATTTTCATTAAACCATTCACGGTTATTGTTTTTATTTAATTTGTTTAAAAAATCAAAAGTTTTAGAAGAAATGCTTGCAGACATATTGTGTTAGGTGTTTTTTATTGTTGTTAAGTGAGATTTATAAAGGCTTCTCAACCCCGAATCCCGAAACCTCGAAACCCGAATCTCACAACTCAAATTTACAAAAACTATTCATATCTCAATGCTTCAATAGGATCAAGTTTTGAAGCTTTCAAAGCAGGATAATATCCGAAAAACACTCCCGTCACAGCGCAGACAATGAATGAAATAATAATTGAAGATTCCGTAATAAACGTAGGCCACGAAAGGAAAAAAGTAACCAGTTCCGAAGACAGAATACCTAAAAGGACCCCAAGAATTCCACCAGTGATGCTGATCAATACTGCTTCAATAAGAAACTGGTACAGGATGTCTTTACCTCTTGCACCAATAGACATTCTCAGACCGATTTCTTTGGTTCGTTCCGTAACGGATACATACATTATATTCATAATTCCGATTCCTCCTACAATAAGCGAAATACCGGCAATAGCAGATAACAGAACTGTCAGAAGCTGGCTGGTAGAACTCATGGTAGAAATAAGTTCAGCCTGAGTCCTTACACTGAAATCATCGTTGCTTCCATCAGCAGGGAGTTTGTGCTGTTTTCTCAAGATTTCTGAAACCTGGTCGGTAGCCTGCTGTGAAGTGTTTTCACTCGAAGAAGCTGCATAAATAGTCTGAACATAAGTGATTCCTAAAAATCTTCTCTGAACAGTGTTGAATGGTGCAATAATCACATCATCCTGATCCTGTCCAAATGCATTAGATCCTTTTGGAGCCAGGATTCCGATAACTTTCATGGGAACTTTATTGAATCTGATAATGGCCCCAACAGGATCTTCACCGTTGGGAAATAAACTGTTGTATACCGTTTGCCCTAAAAGACAGACCTTATTGGAAGATGACACATCTTTTCTGGTGAAAGAATTGCCATTCGCAATGCTCCAGTCTCTGATATTGAAATATTCTTCATTCACACCCTGTAATTGAGTAGGCCAGTTATTAGGTCCGTTGATAGACTGTCCATTAGTCTGTACAGCAGGGGAGACATAAGAAACATCAGGAGCTCCTTTTGAAATAGCGTCTGCATCTTGAGGTCTCAGAGTCTGTAATCCTGAAGCACCGATTCTGGCCCCTCCGGAAACATTCACATTACTGGACGGACGTATGGTAATCATATTGGAGCCCATAGAAGAAAGCTGATCACTGATACTTTTTTTTGAACCTTCTCCAATGGCAGTCATTGCAATTACCGAAGCCACACCAATGATAATACCCAGCATGGTTAAAAATGCACGCAGTTTATTCCGCAAGAGGGCTTTCCAGGCAATTCTAAAGAGGTTTGAGAGGTTCATTGTAATAAAATTTTCAGTTTAAAACTATTTGTAATCATCATTTACCGGAAGGTTTTCGAGAGCTTCTCTGGCAGATTTGATATGATCATTATTGACATCTTTAATGACTTTCCCATCCCGAAGAGTCACCGTTCTGCTGCTGAAAGTGGCAATATCAGGTTCATGAGTTACAAAAACGATGGTTCGTCCCTGTTTATGCAGATCCTGCATGAGTGCCATGATTTCATAGGACGTTCTGGTATCCAGGTTTCCGGTGGCTTCATCTGCAAGGATCATTACAGGTTCGTTTACCAAAGCTCTGGCAATGGCAACTCTTTGCTGCTGCCCTCCGGACATCTGATTGGGAAGATGATCAATCCTGCTTTCAAGTTTTACCGCAGTCAATGCCTGTATAGCTCTTTTGTGACGCTCTTCAGTAGATATTTTTGAGTTGTAAAGAAGCGGAAGCTCTACATTTTCTTTTGCTGTGGTTCTTGGAAGAAGGTTATAAGACTGAAATACAAAACCGATTTTTTGATTTCTGAGAACAGCAAGCTCATCGCGGTCAAGATTCTTAATATTAACCCCATCCAGGCTATAGTCTCCTCCAGAAGGTTTATCCAGGCAGCCAATAATATTAAGCAGGGTAGATTTTCCGGAACCGCTGCTTCCCATAATGGTCACGAATTCTCCTTTCTCTACTGTGAATGTAACACCTTTGAGTGCATGAACAACTTCTTCACCCATCTTGAATTCTCTTTTCAGATCCGTGATCTCCAGAATTTTTTCTGCCATGACTTTTGTTTTTAATTGCTGGTTGCTAGTTGTTTGTTGCTGGTTGTTAGTTGCTAGTTGCTAGTTGCTAGTTGCTGGTTGTTAGTTGCAGGTTGCTAGTTGATTTACTTAGGTTTGATTTGAATTATCTTGGTCCGCCGCCGCCACTGTTTCTATTGTTTCCACCACCTCTTCTTTGAGGCATAAATGGGCTTTTAGTCTGCCCGCCGGATGTTTTTTTTGAAAGGACTTTATAGCCGGTGATGATATTGTCGTTTTTATTTAACCCTGAAACCACCTGTATTTCGGTGTCATTATCCATTCCTGTTTTTATTTTTTTGCGGGAAATGGTACTGTCTTTAGCAATGATCCAGACCGCAGCTTCATTTTTATTTTCAACTCCTTTGTTTTGATTTTTCCATTGTCCTTTTTCATGTTTTTTACCGTTGGCGAATGGTGAATTTATTTTGTATTTTTTGATAATTAAGCTATCCGGTCTGAAACTGGTTGCAGCTACCGGAATTTTCATGATATTGTCTAAAACCTGCGTATAAATTGTAATATTTGCCGTCATTCCCGGCTTCAGTTTTAAACCTGAATTATCTGCGTTGATGATGGTGGTATAATTCACCACATTCGATGAGACTGTAGGATGAAGACGGACTTCTGAGACTTCACCATCAAAGGTCTCATCCGGAAAAGCATCTACTGTAAATGTTGCTTTCTGACCTACTTTTACATTGCCGATATCAGCCTCATCTACAGAAGCGCGTACCCTCATTTTGGTAAGATCTTTAGCAATACTGAAAAGGGTAGGGGTACTAAAACTTGACGCAACCGTTTGCCCTTCACTTACATTCCTGTTGAGTACAGTTCCGTCAATCGGGGAATAAATGTTAGTCAGAGACAGATTTTTATTGGCTGTGGAAAGCTGGGCGTTTACAGACCCTACCTGTGCTTTCGCGGCATTGTACTGGTTCGTTGCATTATCATAATCTGCTTTACTGATAGCTCCTACTTTGTAAAGCTGTGACTGTCTGTTGATATTAATTTCGTTGTAAGCAAGATTGCTTTTTGCATTTTGCAGGTTCGCTTTGATCTGCTGTGACTGGAACTGAAGCAGATCCGGATCTAAAGTAGCCAGCAGTTGGCCTTTTTTCACTGTAGAATTAAAGTCAACATAAATATTTTTAATGATTCCTGATACCTGAGTACCTACTGCAACGGTATCTACAGGCTGAATGGTTCCTGTAGCAGTAATGGAATTTGAGATTTCTCCCATTTCAGGCTTTACTGTTTCCAGCTGAATTTTTATTTCTTTTTCTCTGATAAAGAAAAACCAGGCTGCACCTATCATAATGATGCCGCCCACAACCCAGTACAACCATTTTTTATTCTTTGTTTTCATAGCTTACTTTAGATTTATAGGGTTACCTGCGTAAAATTCGTAGATCTGTTTATTGAGTACTGCAGTGTATTTTGCCTGAAGATAATTCTGGACAGACTGTATATAAAGCAATCTTTGCTGCTGAAGCTGTACATAATCAATGCTTCCTATTTTCATCTGGGCATTCACAATATCATAACTCTGCTTGCTGATATCCATCTGTTTGAAGGCAGAATCATACTGGGATAAGGCATTCTGAAGATTGATGAAAGATTGTTCTACCTGTTGATTAAGGACTGTTTTGGTATTCAGTAAATCAAGATTAGCCTGTTCAATGGCAATTTTTGACTTCTCAATCTGTGTTTTATAAATTCTGTTATTGTAAATCGGAATTCCAAGGCTTAATCCAATCGGCATATAAAAGTTATTTCCCAACTGATTAAAATAATTTCCATTTCCGTTGGAATAGTTGGTAGAAATATTTCCTGTCAGACTCAGGGTAGGCTGAATGGAAGCTTTAGTCATCTTCAGATTTGTATTGGAATTTTCTACGTTAAGCTCCCCGTATTTTACTTCCGGACGTTGATTTTGTGCCAGATTTTGAACTTCCTGCAGGGTTTTCAACTGATCATCTACCATAATGCTGTCGGGTTTTACGATCTGAAAATCATAAGCTGAAGGCAGCTGAAGGATTTGTTTTAAATTAACAGTATTGGTCCGCAGATTATTTTGAGCAGCTGTTAGGTTATACTGATCCTGGGCAACTTGTGACTGTATCTGTAGATAATTTAATTTGGAAAGGCTTCCTGCTTTATACAGCTGGTCACCTTGTTTTAATTGAGTTTGGGTTGTTTTCAGCACATTTTCAAGAGAAATGATATTTTCCTGATTCATCAGAATATTCAGAAAAGCCTGTGTAATCGTGAGGGTAATGTTGTTTTGTGCTTCCTGAACGGATAAGTCTGCCATCTGAACCAGTAAATCTTTTGAGACTTCATTGTTTTTAATGTAATTAGCATGATAAAGTGTCATGGAAGAATTGGCCCCGATGCTTTGAGATTGTGTGCCTGTCATATGAAGACCGTCACTTCCGTTGACGGCAAAAAGTCCTTGTGAAACGGTTCCGTTTAAGTTGGGATATTTTGCATCTTTTGCCTGAAGGAGATCCTGTTGGGCAGCATTTTTTGAAAGCCTTAGAGAATTAATGGAAATAGTATTCTCTTTTGCGTATTCAATGCAGTTTTCCAGAGTCCAGGCAGCCGGATAATTGGGTGTTTGGGAAAATATTTCCAAAGCCATACATAAGAATATCAAAAAGGAAAATTTGCGTTCCATGGTTTTATTTTTGAAAATTCATAAATAACACAGAAAAAATCAATCCAATTTAATAAAAAAAAATAATGTTTAACAAGTTTTTAACCTAAGGTTGTTTTTTTTACATTTAATTTTCAAAAAATTAAAAATATATTAAAGGATTCTGAATTTAAGATTGTATATTTAAAACTTTATTCAAAAACAAGTCAAATATTTATTGTATCTTTGCAAAAATTTTAAAATAGTTAATGAATTTATTTACGGAAACCAATTTAAGTCCTGATATCCTTAAGGCAATTGGCGAACTGGGCTACGAAAGCCCAACAGAAATCCAAAAACAGACTATCCCTTTTATTCTTTCAGATATTCGCGACTTGATCGCACTTGCGCAAACAGGGACAGGCAAGACAGCAGCGTTTTCGCTTCCGATTTTGGATATGATTGACGATACGAGTCGCAAAATCCAATTATTGGTGCTTTGTCCGACACGGGAATTATGTCTTCAGATTTCGAAGGACATAAAGAATTACTCTAAGTACATGAAAGACATCAAAACTACAGCAGTTTATGGTGGAAGTAGTATTGTAGATCAGATGAGATCTTTGAAGGATAAACCACAGATTATTGTGGGAACTCCGGGAAGAGTAATTGATCTTATCAACAGAAAGGCATTAGACTTTTCTGCGATTCATTGGTTAGTATTAGACGAAGCTGATGAAATGCTTTCTATGGGATTCAAAGACGAATTGGAAACCATTCTAAGCGAAACTCCGGAAACGAAACAAACTTTCTTATTCTCGGCAACGATGAATAAAGAGGTGGAAAGAATTTCCAAAAATTACCTTACAAAACCGCACCGTATTTCAGTAGGTTCTATCAACGAAGTGAAGAAGAACATTACTCACGAATACTATGTAGTAGGGTACCGTCAGAAAAAAGAAGCATTGAAGAGATTGATCGATGCTAATCCTAATCAGTATTCCATTATCTTCTGTAGAACGAGAATGGAAACTCAGGAGGTTGCTGATTTCCTGATGCAGAACGGATATGCAGCTGATGCTCTTCATGGTGATCTTTCTCAGGCACAGAGAGATACGGTAATGAAGAAATTCAGATTGAAAAACATTGATATTCTTGTGGCGACAGACGTTGCAGCAAGAGGATTGGATGTGAACTCTCTTACTCACGTTATTCACTTCTCTTTACCAGATGATCCTGAAGTATTCGTTCACAGAAGCGGAAGAACAGGTAGAGCTGGAAAAGACGGTATTTCTATGGCTTTGATAAAGCCTGAAGAAAGCAGAAAACTGAAACAGATCAAATCTGCAACAAAAATTGAAATCAACGAAAAATTCATTCCTACTGGTGATGATATTATCAAAGCTCAGGTAGGAGGTGTATTCGAAAAATTATTGACGGAGCACGAGGATCTTTTCGAGTTTGATGATAGCTTAATTCCTGATCTAAGCAAATTTACAAAAGAAGAATTGGTGCACCAGCTGCTACAGTTCCAATTGAAGGATCTTGCTTTATATTACAAAGACAAACACGACCTTGCTGAGCAGAAGCTGAGCAGCAGAGATGATGATTACTCAAGAAGAGACCGTGGACGTGATAGAGACAGGGATAGAGGCCGTGACAGAGACAGCAGAGACAGAGATCGCGGTGGAAGAGACAGAGATCGTGGTGGAAAGCCAAGAAGAAGAGATGAGAATATGGTAAGATTCTTCTTTAATCTTGGAAAAAAAGACCACTTGAAGAAGCTTGATGTTTTGGATATTATCAATAAGGCTACTGGTGATGGAAAATCCAAGAAGAGAGCTGAGATCGGAGATATCGAAATCTTAGAAAAATTCTCTTTCTTTGAAGTTGAAAAATCGTTTAAAGACAATGTCTTGAGCAATATTCAATCCATGAAGTTCAAAGGAAAAGATATGAGAGCTGAAGTTGCAAACTAAATCTCATCAATTACTATATAAAACCGGCATTAAAGCCGGTTTTTTTATTTGATAATCAGGAGTTAAGCGAATGTTAACAAAACTTAATGTCATATAGTTTCACGTACAATCCTTTTTTAGGAAATTTGCACACGAATTATAAATACTAAAAAATGGGAATTGGTAATATTTTCCACGCTTTTCAACCAAAGGATAAAATCTTCTTTGTACTTTTCGAAAAAGTAACTGAAAATCTAGTTGCAATGTCAGAAGATTTCAACACAGGAATCAAGGATTTCGATCTTAATGATGATTCTATGCTGAAGAAAATGAGTGACTTCGAACACAAGAATGATGAACTTACTCACGAAATTTTCGTAGAATTAGGGAAAAACTTCATTACACCTTTTGACCGTGAGGATATCCACACATTAGCAACAGGACTGGATGATATCGCTGATTATATCTACGCTTCCACAAAATATATTTTCCTTTACAAATCACCTGAGATGAAGGCTTATTCAGACTTCTCCTTATTGATCCATAAAGCATGTCTTGAAATTCAGAATGCAATGAAAAACCTTAAAGGGTTCAAAAACATGGAACAGGTGAAAGAAGCTTGTATTAAGGTGAACTCTATTGAGAATATTGCTGACGATTTGCTTTCCAATTCAATGGTAGACTTATTTGAAACCAATGATGCGATCAACATTATTAAAGTTTCATCTGTATTGAACTACCTTGAAATTGTAACGGATAAAGCAGAAGATGTTGCCAATACAATCGAGAACATCATGATTAAATACGCCTAATACATAGCAAAAAATGGAATTTCCGATTTTACTTGTAGTTATTATTGCGTTGGCCCTGATCTTCGATTATATCAATGGTTTCCATGATGCCGCCAACTCAATTGCGACTATTGTTTCTACAAAAGTTTTAACTCCATTCCAGGCTGTACTTTGGGCAGCACTTTGGAACTTTGCAGCGTTCTTTATTGCTGCTTATATTATTGGAGAATTCAAAATTGGTAATACGATTGCCAAAACAGTTAATGAGAATTTTATTACTCTTGAGGTTATATTTTCCGGACTTATAGCGGCTATTGCCTGGAACCTTCTTACATGGTGGTTCGGAATTCCTTCATCATCATCACATACACTGATCGGAGGATTCTTGGGGGCGGCTCTTATGCATGCTTACATGATGGATTATCATGCTGTGGCTGCAGCACAGCCCGAGCTTGGGATGTGGGAGACCACTAAAGAGGCTTTCAGCCAGGTAACTCATCAGGGTGTGGTAAAGTTTGATAAAGTTATTCCTATCTTCCTGTTCATTTTCATGGCACCAATTATAGGAATGATTATCTCCATCATTATTACATTAATTATTGTACACCTTTATAAAAAATCAAATCCACACAAAGCAGACAAATCTTTCAAAAGATTGCAGTTGGTTTCATCAGCACTGTTTAGTTTAGGACATGGTTTGAATGATGCTCAGAAAGTAATGGGTATCATTGGGGCAGCAGTAATTTATTATCACGTTAATATGCTTCAGGATGCACAATATTTGAATATTCCTTCTGCAGGACGTTTTGATTATTTTGCTCAACATTATATCTGGGTTCCTTTAGTTTCATTTATTGCAATTGCTTTAGGGACAATGAGCGGTGGATGGAAGATCATCAAAACAATGGGTACCAAGATTACGAAAGTAACTTCATTAGAAGGTGTAAGTGCAGAAACTGCTGGGGCTATTACCCTGTTCATTACAGACCACTTTGGTATTCCTGTATCTACTACACATACGATCACAGGTTCTATCATCGGGGTAGGATTAACGAAAAGAATTTCAGCTGTAAGATGGGGGATTACCGTAAGTCTTCTTTGGGCTTGGGTTCTTACCATTCCAATCTCAGCAATTGTTGCAGGAATTACGTATCTTATGGTAACCTTCCTTTTCTAAAAAAACAAATCATATAATTATATAAACTTTGTCCGTTTGGGCAAAGTTTTTTGTTTTATAAAGCCTCAAAGCAAGGAAGTCTGGTGTTTTTTATAATATTTTTTTTTTCAATATAGGTTTTATGTGTTATATAATCTTTAATTATAAGACACTAAAAGGTGATTACGGTGAAAAAGTCTTAAATTTGCAGCCGGAATAAATAAATTTAAACACTATTCAATGAAACGTACTTTACTATTCGTTTTTACAATTGCGACTTCCAGCATTTTTGCACAAACCTGGAATACTACGGGTAATGCAGGAACCAATCCTTCAAACAATTTTATCGGAACAACGGATAATAATCCAATTGTTTTTAAGCAGAACAATCAGCAGATTTTCAAACTCGATGGCCAGAGTATTAATATCGGAAGCGGAATTCCCGGAACCGGAAGCCTGCAGCTGGCTCTTTCCCCTTGCAACAGCTGTTATTCTCAATGGGCTCAACCCAATGATGCAGTGATGAGACTTTTAAGCGGTCATAATCTGAATATCCATATGGATAATAATAATGCTGTAGATCCTAATGCAGATACCACTACTCCTAATTCGCCCGGAATTTCAAGAGTGCGTTTTTCTGATGGAGTTCATAAAAACCTATTGGTTCTTTTCAATACTGGAAAAGTAACGATGGGAACAGAACTTTATGATAATGATCCTAACTTTATTTTATATGTGAGTAAAGGAATAAAAGCAGAACAGATAAAAGTTGAAAATCCTACTGCTAACGGTTGGGCAGACTATGTCTTCAAGAAAGACTATAAACTTCTCTCGCTTGAAGATGTGGAAAAACACATTTCCGAAAAAGGGCATTTACCTAATATTCCTTCTGCAAAAGAAGTAGAAAAAGAAGGGATTAACCTAGGTGAAATGGATGCTAAACTTTTGGAAAAAATAGAGGAATTGACCCTTTATTCTATCGAGCAGAACAAACAACTGAAATCTCAGTCTGAAGAAATCAGAGAATTGAAATCTCAGGTACAGCAACTTCTTTCTACAAAAAAATAAATATCCATGAAAAGAAAACTTCTTTCAGCAGCTTCTCTGCTGATTGGTTTTATGGGCTATTCGCAAACTGAAGTTTACTTCAAGTATGATGAAGCCGGAAACCAAAGATACAGAGGAACTAACGCAGCTGGGAAAAATGCCCAGGAAATTGTACCCAAAGAAATCAAATTAGAAGAAGCAAAAGAGAGGGCTGCTAGCCAACAGTCTTCTGCCATAGATGAAAAAACATTCTGGAAACAGATCAGGCTCTATCCTGTTCCTGTAAATGACTATCTTACTATTGACTGGACTGAAGAAGTAGACAGTTTGATTGAATCTGTTTCATTATATCAGCACAGTACCGTTCATTGGAAATTCCAGCAACAGAATATTCCGGGATTAAACCGTCAGGTAAAAATTAATATGACCGGATATGACTGGGGAGTTTATATTCTTCGTTTCACCTTGAAAGACGGAAGGGTCTTTGGTAGAAATGTAACGAAGAGATAGAAAACCGGGAATCTAAGGATTAAAGTATAGAAAGATTTTAACATTTTTCTTTCCTTTTATTCAACATGATTTCTAATGGTCAATGATTATTCATCAATTACTATTTATAAAAAACTAATACAACAATGAAATTATTTTCATCATTGATGTTATCCTTGTGTTCAGTATGGGGATTTACACAGACCATACTTTATCAGCCCGAATCTACCTCGCGGACGGTTCAGGATCCGCAAACGGTGGTCATGACACAAGGATTTTTTGCCAAATCAGATGTTTCAAATCCTTTTCTGGCAAAAATAGGCCCTGCTACGGAGAATCCGGGTGGAGGGCCCACAAATTCAAATGCAGGGGCTAATAACCCTAACGGGACTTCATCTCCTGCAGGCAAAAGTTTCCATGATACAAAAGGAAATATTGACGTAGCAGGTGGAGGTCAGCTTCAATTTACTTTGCCTATAGCTCTTCCTCCGGGCATAAAAAGTGTAGCTCCTCAAATTAATCTTGTTTATGCCAGCGGATCAGGAAACGGTATTGCAGGATACAGCTGGAACTTATCAGGAATTACTTCTATTTCAAGAATTGGAAAAAATATTGATAAGGATGGCGAACCAAAAGGTATTCAGTTAGATTATTCAGATTATTACAGTTTCAATGGGCAAAGATTGATCCTTAAGTCTGGAGAATATGGCAAGGATGGGGCAGAATATGTTACCGAGAAATATTCCAATATTAAAATAAAATCTGTAGGTACCTATGGTATCGACGGGCAAGATGCGGGGCCAGCCCATTTTGAAGTTACTTTTGAGGATGGCTCACAAGCTTGGTATGGTAAAAATGAAGGAGGATTTAGAGGAAGTGTTGTCGTAACTACTCCTTTAGAGTACAATATTGTAAAATGGAAAGATGCACAAGGAAATTACATTAGCTATAGCTATGAATCTGACTCTGATACCGGAGGATTCAGAACCTCTAATCGTGTCATGCGGATATCCACAATAGCATGGGGAGGAAATGAAACGCTCAATAAACCTCATTTTAACTTAATTGAATTTACTTATAATGACAGAGGTATAGTAGAAGAATCCTATGTACAGGGATTGAGACACACACAAAGTAAAATCTTATCAGAGGTTAAAGTCAATTCAAACGGTAGTCAGTTTAAAAGATATGTTATTGAGTATGTTAATAATGATACTAAGTATAGATTTGTTAATAAAATAACAGAATATAACGCTAATAATGAGCCGGCAAATCCTGTAACTTTTGAAAATGAATCATCTCCGCAGTCATCAAATATGTTTAATCAGAATTCCAGATTTGATGAAATTTATGGAGATGGTGTTATTTCGGGAGATTTTAATGGAGATGGAAAATTAGATTTTGTAAAAAAGAATACATTAATGCTTAGCAGGCTTGATGGAAATTCAACATTTTTCACCGTACAGTACGCAGGAACGGCAGTATCAAAAGGATCTTTTTTGAAGAACGGAAAGTTTAGCCCAAAAGATGTTTTGTATACTTTATCGGATAATGAACCGGATGGAAAAACCAGACTTAAAATTTATGATTTTAATGGGACCAACTTTGAAGAGATTACCTCCAAAGAGTTAGATTTCTCACCCTATAATTTTAGCAGTACTGAAGGGTACACTCCTATATATGGTGTATCTAATCCATTAGTGGCAGGTACCTCTACTTTAAAATTCCTGGAAGGTGATTTCAATGGTGATGGAATATCGGAGTTTATTATTTCTACCTTGAAAATGGTACAGGAAGAAATATGGGGTATGGACTGGAACGGGTATCCTGAGCTTCAGGGAGCCGAAATTATTGGAAATGAGATTTTTGATTTTTATTTTGATCCGCTGTCAGGAACTCTAAAAAGAGTAAATCTGCCTTTAAGTGATTACAGCAAATATATAGGACCATATTTATTTACTGATCAATGGTATTATAAGCCAGTTCCAATTGGGGATTTTGATGGTGACGGAAAAACAGATCTTATCAGCCTTCTTAATGGAACCAAGGTGTATTCCTTAAATAATGCTACAAAAGAATTTGAGCTGAAAGTACAATCACCGGCACAGATTTCAGTAAGAGGAGTGGCTTTACTAGGAGATTTTAATGGTGACGGAAAAACGGATGTGATGTCTCCGGTAGCGGAAGATTCCGCAGACTGGAAAATGTTTATTTCTACAGGTAAAGGGGTTGCGGAATACTATTATTCAAATCTGACTCTCTATAAACCTGAACATACCGGAGCTCCTACTAAGCGAAGACAAACATTAAGAAATTATTTTACCCCTGACCTGAATAAAGACGGGAAAAGTGATTTTCTTCATTTTCAGTCTGAAGTATGGTTCAGAGAATGGGCAATTAATAACCCGGATTCAAGCTACGGATTCGTTTATTTCAGAAATGATGGTGCTGACAGTACCGGTAAACCAATATTTACCACAGCATATAATCTTGCCTCTAAGGAAGAAACAGCATGGGGAGATAAGAACGATGAAGATATTAACTATTCTAATTATGGAGAACATTATTTTCCACTCATAGGAAGCTTCCGACTTTCACAGCTCAATACTGATTTTGCTATTATCCATAAAACCAAACTTATCACATGGGATTTAGGAGGTAAGCTGGATAAGATGGCAAGAATAAAGTCTATTACACAAGGTGGAATCAAAACAGACATAGAATATTCTCCTCTGATCAACGAAGGAAATATTTACAAATCTTATCTCGATACCAATCCTGTAAGTTATCCTTATATCAATGTTAGGGAAAACCTGAATTATTATGTGGTTTCTAAACTGATCCAGGATCAAAGAAAGCAGGAATTCAGATACAGAGATCTGATCGGTCATTTGAATGGTAAGGGGATGATCGGTTTTAGGCAAACGGCCCAATCAACATTTTTTGCCAATGGTTTTGAAAATACAAAAATCTGGACCGGCTCAGAATTGATGCCTTTAAATGAAGGTCTGCCATATAAAGACTGGTCTGTCAGAACGTATGATGAAAATAAAATTTTCCCGGCAGATATTACTGAAAATAATACACAGTTATTGTCATTTAAACAATATGATTATAAAATTGACAAAATTCTGAATGGGCAGGTTGTAACAGCAGCAGTAGCTGATGCAAATAAAGCTAAAGTCATTACAGCCATTGTTCCAGGTAACACAAAATCTAAGGATTTCTTAACCGGAACAGTGATAACCGGAAATGTAACGTATGGAGACTATTATCTTCCAAAACAAAGTATTTCTAATGTTAATAATGGATTGGCAATTACCACTTCTACATTTGATTATTACCATAATCCGTCTGGTGTTGGTGCAAATTACTATATAGGGCGTCCAAAATTAAAGGATAATGTAACTCAGGCATATGGTGATAGTAAAGCCAGTAAAGAGGAATATGGCTATGACAATAATTTATTAAAAACTTTAAAAACCTGGAACAGGGATAATACTGCTTACTTAGTTGAAACCTATAATTATGACAGCTTTGGGAATCTTACTGAAAAAAACATCACAAACAGTACCGATTCGCAAACACAAACTACTAAAACAGGTTATGAACCACAAGGTAGGTTTGTCAATAAAAAAACCGATAACCTTGGGCTGATTATCCAAATTGAATATAATAATTGGGGACAGGTTTTAACTCAGACAGATCCTTTCGGGAACACTTTAGAAAATACATATGATAAGTGGGGAAAAATATTGACTTCTAAGAATAATTTAGGAGGAATGACAACCTATCAATATGACAGGGACGATAATTCTAATATTATTAGTACTGAATACAATCCTGATGGAGGCATTTCAAAAAAATATACTAATAAACTGGGGCAGGAGTATAAGATAGCTACGAAAGCTTTTGGCCAGGGAAAATATGTGTCTCAGGAAACCCGGTATGATGTGTTAGGAAGAAAAACAATGGAATCTGATCCTTATTTTGAGGGGCAGGGAGCTGGTCTATGGAATACCATTGTTTATGATGATTCAGTGTTTCCTGCTAAAGCCACGGCTACTGCATCCAACGGGAAGCAAACAGAAACACTTGTTTCAGGGTCGACAACTACAATAAAGGAACTAAATGGATATCAGAGAACTACTTCTAAGATTTCTGATGCATTAGGAAATGTAGTTTCAAGTACGGATAAAGGAGGAACCATACAGTTTGTTTATAATGCAGCCGGTGAACAGGTAAAAGCCCAGTACGGAGAAAATATTGTAACAACCAAGTATGATGGCTGGGGAAGAAAGTCCGAAGTTAATGATCCTTCTAACGGCATTTACAAATATGAATATGACGGATTGGGGCAACCCAAAAAGATCATAAGTCCTAAAGGAACTAAGGAATATAAATACAATGCTTTAGGACAGCTTATTTTAAATAAAGAACTTTCAGTAGCTGACGGGGGCAAGGCAACAGATAAGACCATATCTTTTACCTATGACAATAAGGGAAGGCTGGCCTCAAAATCAGGAACGTCTAATGGAATGCCATATAGTTCTGCCATTTCTTATGATCCTCAGGGAAGAATAGTTTCCTCTTCCGAAAGCAGCAACGGAAAATATTTTATTCAGAAAGGAATTACATACGACGATAAAGCAAGAGTAATTTCCTATGAAAAACAGTTATATTCTTCCGGTGTTCTGACGAAAGTACAAATAGAAAACGTATACAGCGCATGGAATGGTGAGTTATCTCAAGTAAAAGATAAAAGTTCCGGAAAAATATTATCTCAACTTAATGAAACAAATGCCAAAGGCCAGATTCTGAAAGCTAAATTAGGAGCAGCGGAGATAACGAATACTTATGATACCAACGGTTTTTTAAGTACTACTAATCACTCTTCACAAGTTAAACCAAGTATTTTACAGCTTTCTTATTCTTTTGATGCTATTAAAAATGAATTAAAAAGCAGAACTACAGGTGGTGATTTTAATATCGTGGAGTCCTTTGATTATGATAGCAATAACCGATTGATCAATTGGACAGACCCCGTTACAGGTATAAAGCCTGCATCAAACAGAAATGTATATGACGTTAAAGGTAGAATTGTAGAAAATGACCAGGTAGGTAAGATTAAATTTGAAAACTCTTCAAAGGTCTATCAGGCTACGGGGATGACCCTTAATGCAGCAGGGACGCAAAATTATAACAATGATTTGATTCAAAGTATTGTTTATAATGAAAACAATGATCCTGTATTTATTGATGGAATGAAGGGAGATGTTGCTTTTCAGTATGGTCTGACAGACATGAGGCAGAGAGTTACCTATGGAGGTAATTTCAATCCTGATGAAGAAGGTAAGTTTACCAAATATTATAGTGAGGACGGAAGCTATGAAATATTGAAAAATAATGCTACAGGAAAAGAAAAGCATATTTTGTATATAGGAGGAACACCCTATGAAAGCAACATTGTATTTTTAAAAGATTTTACAGAGAATGCTGGATCTTATAAATTTTTGCATAAAGATCATCTGGGGAGTATTTTGGCTATAAGTAATGAAGCAGGAAATAAATTAGAGCAGCGGCATTTTGACGCCTGGGGTAATTTCACTCATTTGCAGATAGGAAATGGCCCGGTTATTACAGATAAAAATAGTATTGACAATTCTTCTCTGCTTATAGATCGTGGATATACCAGCCATGAATATTTTGCAGAAGTAGGAATCATCCATATGAACGGAAGGTTATACGATCCACTATTAAGAAGATTTTTAAATGCTGATGAAAATATTCAGGATCCATATAATACCCAAAACTATAATAAGTATGGATACGTAATGAATAACCCACTGCTCTATAATGACCCGAGTGGAGAATTTGTTTGGTGGGTACCAGCAGTAGTGGCTATAGTTTCAGAGTTTTTTACGATGTACTATACACAGACTCCCTTTGATCCCATGCGTTTTGCCGGCAGTCTGGCCATGTCTTATGCAAGTGCCGGACTTGCTGGGCAGATAGGAGATGTATTTAAAATTGCTTCAGTAATTAATACATTGGGACCCACAGGAACTATTCTGGCCAGAGCAGGAGCTCATGCTCTGACACAAGGGCTCTTATCTTATGTACAGGGAGGAAACTTCTGGAGTGGTGCATTAAGTGGCGCATTTTCCAGTGCTTCCAGTGATTTATTAGAAATGGCGACAAGTAATGTAGGATCAAATAACATCCTGAGAAGTGACGGCTTTGCATTATTTAATGGAGCGATAAGTGGTGGTGTAGGTGCTGTACTTGGAGGTGGAAACTTCTGGATGGGAGCCGGACAAGGGTTGATTGTTACAGGATTTAATTTCCTTGCTCATAAGATTGAAGAAAATAATCTGATCCGAAAAGCTTTTGAGGATCCTGATGGAAAACCAGCCGAGAATATGGAAAGTGTAAAAGATGCCTATGGAAAAGTTAAAAAATTATTTACCAAAGCCATGTTGGCGGCAGTAAAAGCCGTTCCTATCAGCGATATTAAACTGGATTTAGAAAATAATATTAATCCGAATGATGACTTTGCGGCCGATACACGATGGGGAGAAAAAACAGTTTTTACCACTAAAGGAGTAAAAGGTAAAGTATTGAGTGTTGAAATATCAGGAAAAATAGTAATAACTTTGTTTAAAGGTTCTTTTTCTAGCTGGGTAAATTTAGGAAAAAGTATATTGCATGAATATTATCATGTAGCTGATATGAGATCACAGGCATATAAAACCCAGTATATTAAGACAGTGAATACTTATAAAGATACTGAAACAATAACTGGCAGTTTAACCGATTGGTCTGAAGACAGAGCATTTAAATTTATTTTTAGTCTTGGTGATACAACAAGTGTATACAAAGATTATAAACATTTATATCATAAAAAGAAATAATGAGAACATTATGTTTACTATTAATCAGTAATTGGCTATTTGCTCAATCTGTAAGTATTAATGCAAAACAATTAAGTCTGTCAAAGATTTTAGTGAGTATTAAAAATACAAGCCAGACTGAAACGATTAAGCTGGTAGCAGATAATAGAGCTTTAGTATACTCTTGTGATTATAAAAATAGATGGCCGTCACTCAGTAATTTTGCAAGATTGGCGATTTGTTTTGAGTATCCGAAAAATTATGATTATCAATCTAATATTGTACCCATGAGGCAAAGAGAAAAAATGTACGGAATAAATCAGGATCTCTCTGCTTCAGAATATATTGCCCAGAATATAGTTGAGATTAAGCCTTTGGAGAAAAAAGAAATCATTTATAATGTTTCCGATTTTAATAATAGCTTAGTCTTTAAGAAAAAGAAAAAATTTACAGTGAGGCCCAAGATTATATACTTTGGAGAGCATATAGAAAAATATAGAAACTCCTCAGAGATAAAAGAAAAATATTTCAACAAAAATATTTCATCTAATACTTTTGACCTAAATACCTATTTTTTTAAACCATAGATAGTCAATATTAGAATTCATACTTAAAATCAAGCCCCCTTATGATTATCATAGGGGGCTTTTATAATCAACTCTTCGTTAAATTTGTAACCTCAAAAATTCTGGTGAAACGATGAGTTTTTTGTTTTATAAAGCCCCGAAAAATCGTATTTTTGTTCAAATTAAAAGATTTTATGGAATTTTTAGACAGATACCAGCAGATTGTTGCGGACGCCATCACTAAATATACTTTTAAAGATAAACCCTCGGAGCTGTATGACCCGATGAATTATATTATTTCCCACGGTGGAAAGCGTCTTCGTCCTATTATGGTGCTGATGGCTTGTGAGATGTTCGGCGGAGATCTTAAGCAGGCAATTAAGCCGGCATTGGCTATCGAGTTTTTCCATAATTTCACGCTGATCCATGATGATATTATGGATGAAGCGCCACTAAGAAGAAACAAACCCACCATTCATACTTTACATGGTCTAAATGTGGGAATTCTTTCCGGAGACGGATTGATGCTTAAAGCCTATAAGTTTTTTGAGGATCTTGAGCCTGAAATCTTTAAAGCATGTATCAGAATATTTACCCACACCGGGCTTCTGCTTTGTGAAGGACAGCAGTATGATATCAACTTTGAAACTCAGAAAGACGTTACTTTTGATGATTACATCAGGATGATTACTTATAAAACAGGAGTTTTGAGTGCTTCATCATTTGAAATCGGAGCTTTGATTGCAAAAGCAGATTTTAAAGATGCTAAAGCTATTTTCAACTTCGGAAAACATATCGGAATTGCATTCCAGATTATGGATGATTACCTTGATGTATTCGGTGATCAGGCACAGTTTGGGAAAAAACATGCCGGAGATATTTACGAAAACAAAAAAACCGTTCTGTATTTGTTAGCAAGAGAACATGCTACCGATGAAGAAAGAAAAGAACTGGATTACTGGTATTCTAAAAAGACTGAAAATGTTGATAAAGTCTATGGAGTGGAAAAGATATTCAGAAGAACAAAAGTAGATGAAAAAGCATTACGTCTGATCGAAAAACATAATGAAATCGGGCAAAGCTATCTTCAGAAAATAGATGTTCCTGAAGAAAAGAAAAAACCTTTTATCGAACTGGCAAATTATTTGTTGAGAAGAGAAAGTTAATAGAGGTAGTGGATGGTAGGTAGCAGGTAGCAGTATTTACCTGCGATCTATTTCCTGCAACCCAATCCCTATACAATGAAATTCAGAACAGAAGTTGATATTCCTGCATCAGATAAAAAGATTGAGATTGAAGATAAAATATTTTCAATAGGTTCATGCTTTGCGTCTGAAATGACTGATTTACTTCATGACGGACAGCTTCAGACCCTTAATAATCCTTTTGGGACGATATTTAATCCTTTTTCAATCAATAACGCTGTCAATAGATTACATGATTCTGCGTTTTATGAAGAAGAAGAACTGATTACCTATAATGAAGAATATATTTCTCTGGATCATCATACCAGTTTTGATACCCGGTATATTCATCAGACCTTAGATAAAATAAATGGAGCCATTGAAGCCGGGAATGCCTTTCTTCAGGAAGCCGACTGGATCATCATTACCTACGGATCATCATTTATCTATGAGTTTCTTCCCAAAAATAAGCTGGTGGCCAACTGTCACAAAATTCCACAAAAGTTTTTTGAGAAAAGACTGCTTTCCCATCAGGAGCTTACGAGTTCGATTTACCAGACGATTCTTGACCTTAAAGACATTTGTAAAGAAGGAGTACAGATTCTGTTTACTGTTTCCCCTGTAAGACATACCAAAGATGGAATGGTAGAAAACCAGTTAAGTAAATCCAAATTAATTACAGCTATCCACGAGTCTATTTCTCTCTTTGAAGACTGTCATTATCTGCCGGTTTATGAGATTTTGATGGATGACCTGCGGGACTATCGTTTTTATAAAGAAGACATGATTCATCCTAGCACACAGGCGGTTAATTATATTTTTGAGAAATTTGGGAATGCTTATTTTTCAGTTGATACCCAGAATTTTATTAAAGAAAACTTTAAGATTATTAAGGCACTCGAACATAAGACCAGTGACAAGAAAGATCCAAAGTTTATAGAATTCAGAGAGAAATTAGATCAAAGAATTGAAATTCAGCGGAAAAAGGTAAAACATAAAATATTTTAAATGCTTGATTTTACCAAAATTGATTATCTGAAGACCGGAAATGAAAGGCAGAAAAGAGCTTATGAAGTTCTTGCAAAACATCAGATTTTTGAAAAATTAAAAGATTATTCACCCATTTTAGCAGGAACTGTTCCCATTGAAATTGACATAGAAGGAAGTGATCTGGATCTTATTTTTGAGGTCGATTTAAGATTTGAAGAAGATTTTCTGGATGATTTAATGTTTAGCCGGTTTATTCCTTACGATGTTGAAACGAAAGTTGAATATCCGATCATAAATGGCGAAAAATGCATTACATTAAACTTTATGCTGGAAGAATTTCCCATTGAAATTTTCGGACAAAATAAGCCTACAACACAGCAAAACGCATATCTTCATATGGTTGCTGAATACAAAATATTACAGGAAAAAGGAGAAGAATTTAAACAAAAAATAATAGAACTTAAGAAACAAGGAGTAAAGACAGAACCTGCTTTCGGAATATTGCTGGGGCTTGAAAATCCTTACGAAGATCTATTGAAATTTTAAATAAAATGATTGATACACATACACATCTGTACGCAGAAGAATTTGATGAAGACAGAAAAGAAGCTATTCAAAGGGCTTTAGATAAAGGAATTACAGAATTCTATCTTCCTGCCATTGATTCTGAATCCCATGAGAAGATGCTGCAGCTGGAAACAGAATATCCGGGACAGATTTTTTCAATGATGGGATTACATCCTTGTTATGTAAAACCGGAATCATGGGAAAAAGAACTTGAAATTGTAAAAAATTATCTCGAACAGAGACATTTTCCAGCAATAGGAGAGATCGGGATTGATCTGTATTGGGATAAAACAACACTGGATATTCAGGTGAAAGCTTTTGAACAGCAGATTGACTGGGCGATAGAAAAAGACCTTCCCATTGTGATTCATACAAGAGAGAGCTTTGATGAGACATTTGAAGTGCTGGAAAGAAAAAAACACCCAAAGCTGAGAGGGATTTTCCATTGCTTTTCAGGAAATCTGGAACAGGCACAGCATGCCGTTGATCTTAATTTTATTTTAGGAATTGGTGGTGTAGTCACCTTTAAAAATGGAAAAATAGACCAGTTTCTGAGTGAGATTCCATTGGATAAAATTGTTCTGGAAACAGATTCTCCTTATCTGGCGCCGGTTCCCCACAGAGGAAAAAGAAATGAAAGTTCCTATCTTGATCTGGTAGCTGGTAAGCTGGTAGATATTTATGGGAAAGATTTCTCTGAGATAGACCGCATTACTACAGAAAATGCAAAGAATCTTTTTCAGTAACAAAAGTTCTCAACTATAAGACAAACAAAAACCCTTTTCAATTTTGAAAAGGGTTTTATTTATTATTTCTTTCTGGTGAAATTCTTGTTCTTAGGCTTTTTGAATCCTACTGAAGCTCCTGTAGAAGGCTTTTTACGATTGTTATTTGGCCTTGAATTATTATTGCCTGCTGTTTTAGGTTTCTCACCACCCGCATGCATAGGCTTATTATTAGAATCTCTTTTCTGGGCAACCAAATCATCAGTATGGAATGGATGGTCTTTGATTATCGGGATTTTCTTTCCGATTAACTTTTCTGTATTCTTTAAATTCAAAAGATCAAGTCCGTCTACAAAAGATATAGAATTACCTTCAGCTCCGGCTCTGCCTGTTCTTCCGATTCTGTGTACATAGGTTTCAGAAACATCGGAAAGCTCAAAATTGATCACAAATTTCAATTCATCAATATCAATACCTCTTGCGGCAATATCTGTTGCTACAAGAACTCTTGTTTTTCCCGATTTAAAATTATTCAACGCATTTTGTCTCGCATTCTGAGATTTATTACCATGAATCGCTTCTGCAGAAATATTGTCTTTCTGAAGTTTTCTGGAAATCTTATCTGCACCATGCTTCGTTCTTGAAAATACCAGTACCGAATCTGAAATATCATTTTCAAGAATATGAGTTAATAAATTCAGTTTGTTATCTTTTTCTACAAAATAAACAGACTGTTTAATGGTATCTGCGGTAGAAGAAACCGGAGTTACTTCTACTTTTACCGGATTATTCAGGATAGAATTAGCCAGTTTCTGGATTTCATTCGGCATTGTTGCAGAAAAGAATAAAGTCTGTCTTCTCTGAGGTAAAAGTTTGATGATTCTTTTTACATCATGTACAAATCCCATATCCAGCATTCTGTCTGCTTCATCAAGAACAAAGATCTCAAGATTTTTTAAACTGATAATGCCCTGGGCAATAAAGTCAAGAAGCCTTCCTGGTGTTGCTACCAGAATATCAACTCCTTTTCTCAAAGCAGCTTCCTGATTTCCTTGTTTTACCCCTCCGAAAATTACAAGTTGCTTTAATGGAAGGTATTTACCGTAAGCATTAATATTTTCCTCAATCTGGATGGCCAGTTCTCTGGTTGGAGTAAGGATTAATGCTTTTATATGTTTATTGGGAATTTTATTTTTGGATAAATTCTGTAGAATAGGAATAGAAAAAGCAGCTGTTTTACCAGTTCCTGTCTGCGCGCAGCCTAAAAAATCTCTGCCCTCTAATATATCAGGAATCGATCTTTCCTGGATAGGAGTGGGAGTCGTGTATCCCTGCTCCTGAATTGCTTTTGCAATAGGTTCTATTAAGTTTAAGTCTGTAAAATTCAAATGAATTATTTTAAAATTTAAATAAAAATTCCTTCAGTCTGAAAGAATTACATTCTGCAAAGGTAGTTTAAATATTTTTAAGTATCTTATTCCACTTTTTTAGACTTATTTACTAGTGGAAAAAGAAATGGCCACCCAAATATGAGCCGCCATTTTTTTCTATTAAATGTCTGAAGTCTTATTTAAATTTATATCCTACGCCAGTCTGCAGAAATCCAATTTTAATAGGAACGGCATTGCTTTTATTCATTTCTATAAAATTGAAATTGTACCTGGCATCCACAAAAAACTTTTCATTAATCTTATATTCTGCACCCAGGAAAGGAAATAAATTCAAGGTTTTTAAAGATTCGTAATTGTGGGTTTCTGACTCATCAAAAAGATTATCCATTTTTACTTTGGATGATATGTTAAACCCTAAGTTGATTCCTGCAGATGCAGAAAGCTGTGGAACAATATAGTATTTTACTGAAACAGGAACCTGTATCTGATTGAATTTGTAATCAAAGTTCATATTACCCATGTTTATCACTTCATTGCCCACCAACTCATACCAGGGATAAGCATCTTTACCACCCAATTGAGTATACAGTAATTCAGCCTGCAAACCAAATTTAGAGGATAAAGGTTGTTCTGCTACGATACCTGCATAGAAATAGGATTTTGAATCCAGTCCAGTTCCAAAAAACTTCATATCGGATAAGGAATATCCTCCTTTTACCCCAAAGCTCATAGATGTCGGATTTTTTTGGTTTTCTTGTGCATTCAATAGTGCTGAGAAAGCAAATACTGCAAGGAAAAAAATGTTCTTCTTCATGTTTATTTTAAATGGTTACTAATTTTACAAAAAAAAATTCCTCCAAATGAAGGAATTACTGTGGCAAAGATAATTTAAATATTTTAGTGAAACTATTTCACCTTATTCCATTGTTGGTTCTTTCTTAAGTTTTCAAAAAATTTATATACTTCTGAAAGCTTTTCACTTCCGTTTTTTCCGTAGTCTTCAATGTTTTTTGAAGCTCCGTCAGCAAATTTGATTCTTAAATAAGAGGTTGGAAGATCGGTAATGTTTCGTTCACCATATTTGTCGTTTAGGCTTTTTACATTGAGCCCGTCCAGCAAACTGATTAATCTATTGTAATCCTCTTCCTTGATTGTCCCTTTAAAAGTTCCTTCGCGAGGCTTGGAAAACTCATCTTTTGAAGGTTTATCATTAAAATTAAAATGTTCCGCTTCAAAAACTGCAGTTCTGTCCGGACTGATTGTCATTTTAAAAACAGGACAGAATCCGAAACAGGGAGTAGCCTCATATTCAATAGCAGAATATTTTGAATTTACTTTCTGAGAAGTACACGAAAATAAAAATACAAATGCGCAAAGACCTAGTAAATATTTCATAGTTTAAAATTTCGGAGATTCTCCCAATAATTGTTCCAAAAGATAAAAACCTTCCTTTGTTTTTATGTTAAATATAAATGGAGAATCTGCTTAACCTTTTATTTGAACCATTAAGATTGTATTAAGGTGTTAAGAATATGAAGATGAACTCCGCTTTATACTTAAGAATCGGAATGATTTACTTAACTATACTTTATTTCTTAAATCCTACTTAATGGTTTAAAATATTGTCTAAAAGAAATAGAGTTAATTTTATACAAAACAGCCTCAGAGAAAATCTGAGGCTGTTTTTGTATGTTGCAGTTCCATTTTAAAATAAAACTGGTGAATCAATGTTTTTTCTATCCGTGCAATTGCTTCCAGATGGCATCTTTCAGTTCCATAAGGCCTTCTCCGGTAACTCCTGAGAAGAACAGCGGCTGCTTGTTCTCCGGAAACTCTGCTGAGATTTCTTTTTTCAGTTCATCATCCAAAAGGTCAGATTTTGAAACGGAAACAATGAAATCCTTATCTAAAAGTTCAGGATTGTATTCCTTCAGCTCATTTTCCAGAATCTTAAACTCCTGATAGTGGTCTTCAGAATCAGAAGGAATTAAAAATAACAGGATAGAGTTTCTTTCAATATGTCTCAGGAATCTGTGTCCTAAGCCTTTTCCTTCCGCTGCTCCTTCAATAATTCCCGGAATATCAGCCATTACAAAAGACTTGTAATTTCTGTAATCTACAATTCCAAGGTTAGGAGTCAGAGTGGTAAAGGCGTAATTGGCAATTTTTGGTTTTGCTGCAGAAACAGATGCTAAAAGTGTAGATTTTCCAGCATTTGGAAACCCAACAAGTCCTACATCGGCCAAAATTTTAAGCTCAAAGACAACATAGCCTTCTTCACCATCCATTCCGGGTTGAGCATATCTTGGGGTCTGATTGGTAGAAGATTTGAAATGTTCGTTTCCTTTTCCTCCTTTTCCTCCCTGCATCAAAATGATTTCCTGCTTGTCATCAAGGATTTCTCCGATAATTTCACCCTCCTCATTTTTAGCAATGGTCCCAATAGGAACATCGATATAAATATCAGAACCGTCAGCTCCGGTCAGCTGGTTTTTTGCTCCGTTTTCACCCCGTTCTGCTTTTATGTGACGGGTGTATCGAAGTGGAAGCAAAGTCCATTCATTAGCATTTCCTCTCATGATGACGTGTCCGCCACGACCTCCGTCGCCACCGTCAGGACCACCTTTAGGGATATACTTTTCACGGCGAAGGTGGGCAGAACCAGCACCTCCGTGTCCGCTTTTACAATGGATCTTTACGTAATCTACAAAGTTAGACATATAGTTTGTGTTGCGAGTTGCAGGCTACGGGACGAAATTTTCTATCCCGCACCCGTATCCCGATTATTTAATTTTCTCTACTTCAGCGAAAAGTTTTTGGGAAATTTCATCAATTTCTCCAACACCGTTTACCTCTACATATTTACCCTGCTGCTTATAAAGCTCGGCAACTTCTGCTGTTTTAGTATAATATTCTTTAATTCTGTTTTCGATGATCTCTACATTGCTGTCGTCTGATCTTCCGCTGGTTTCACCTCTTTTCAGAAGTCTTTCAACCAAAATTTTATCCTCTACTACCAATGAAAGACAGATATCAATATCGTCATTCAGTACTTCCTTAACGATGGTTTCCAAAGCTTCTGTCTGAGCCGTTGTTCTTGGATATCCATCAAAAATAAAACCGTTGGTATCAGTAGGTTTTTTGATCTCGTCGATCAGCATATCTGTTGTTACCTGATCCGGAACCAATTCTCCCTTATCGATGTATGACTTAGCCAGTTTTCCAAGTTCAGTGTCATTTTTCATATTGTATCTGAAAAGATCACCTGTTGAAACCTGTTTTAAATTGAATTTTTCGATTAGATTCTGAGCTTGTGTTCCTTTTCCACTTCCTGGAGGGCCGAACAGAACAATGTTTATCATAATGTTGATACGCTTCCAGCCGTTAGTAATACACTGTTGGCTTTTAGCTTTTTTAAGTTAATATTTTACTTTTATTTCGATTAAGTTTTAAAGCTAACAGCCAATAGCCGGTAGCTAATGACAATAATTAATGGTTGATTTGTCCGTCTTCCAATTGATATAAATTAGGTAGGTTTCTTCCCAATTCATCATAATCAAGTCCGTATCCAAGTACAAATTTGTTCGGAATTTCCCTTCCGATATAATCCAGCTTGAAATCTTTCTTGTAAATCTCAGGTTTCAGTAAGAAACTGGCCAGTTTTACGGATTTCGGACGTTGTGTTTCCTTGAAATATTTGAAAAGACTCTCAACCGTGTTTCCTGTATCTACGATATCTTCTACAAGAATGATGTGACGGTCTCTTACATCTTTGGTAAGTTCCATTTTCTGATAAACAATCCCTGTAGATTCAGTTCCTACATAAGAACTCATTTGAATGAAGGCAATTTCACATTCCCCCGGGTAATATTTTAAAAGATCTGAGAAGAACATCACCACCCCATTTAAAACGCCAATGAATACAGGCACTTCATCTTTATAATCTTCATAAATTCTTAACGCTGTCTCTTTTACAATTTCCTGAATTTCGGCATCCTTTAAATAAGGAACGAAAGTTTTGTCGTGAACTTTAATGCTTTCCATAAAATTTTTAGTAGGAGGCAAAGTTACGGATTTTTGATTAAAATACTTTCCTGTTTTTATGAGTTTGAAAGTTTGGCGCTTTCGGGATGATAGATTGGAGTATCATGATGAAGCCTGTTTAAATAAGAATAAGTATAAATGATTGAACGACATAGAAAGGTATAACCTTAGAAAAATGAATTCTTTGGCAGAGAATAAATGCCTTGTGTTTAAATATGGAAGAAAAAAGAGATGATAAATATCCTGATAATTATTGGAAAAATGGATATTGCAGAAAATGAGTATCTTTGTTCTTTCAAAATCCAAAATACGGACATGTAGGATATCATTTCTTTCAGATTCAATAAAAACAGTAACGAAGATGTTACTGGTATTCAACCATTTTTTAAGAAAGAAATCATGATTTTACTACAAAATATATCCTTTGGGTTTCCGGGAGGAAATCTTCTATTTAATCATATCAATTTAACAATACAGTCTCAAACCAAATCTGCATTGGTGGGAAGTAATGGTATGGGAAAATCAACCCTGCTGAAAATAATCGCGGGTGAAATACAGCCTTTAGAGGGCAATATTAATATTCTCGGCGATATTTTCTATGTTCCTCAGATATTTGGGAACTTTAACCATCTTACCATTGCTGAATGTCTTAAAATAGATCAGAAACTGAATGCTCTCCAAAAAATTACCAATGGAGAAGTGGATGAAATTTTTTTTGAAATACTCAATGACGACTGGGATATTGAAGAGCGCTGCCAGCAGGCATTGGAGCATTGGGGACTTGACAATTTTGATCTAAATCAAACACTGGAAGGTTTAAGTGGCGGCCAGAAGACAAAGGTTTTTCTTGCCGGAATCCAGATCAGCCAGCCTGATATTATCATTTTGGATGAACCCACCAATCATCTGGATCTTGAAGGAAGAAAGTTATTGTATGACCTTATTGATAAAACAGATGCAGCAGTAATAATTGTAAGCCACGACCGGACTTTACTGAATCTTGTTGATACCATTTTTGAATTAAGCAATCAGGGAATTACTGCATATGGCGGGAACTATGATTTCTATGCAGAGCAAAAAGAAGTGGAGGAAGAAGCTTTGCATAATGACATCCATGCAAAAGAACGGGCGCTGAAAAAAGCAAAAGAAAAAGAACGGGAAACACTGGAACGAAAACAGAAACTGGACGCAAAAGGAAAGCAAAAGCAGGAAAAATCCGGAGTTGCACGCATTATGATGAATACGCTTCGGAATAATGCTGAAAAAAATAGTTCAAAACTGAAAAGTGTACATGCAGAGAAAATCAGTGGGATTTCAGAGGGGCTGAGAGATCTGCGCTCCTCCTTAAAGAATTCTGAACAGATGAAAGTGAACTTTAATGATTCCAGTCTGCATTCAGGGAAGATTTTAATTACTGCTGATGATATGAACTTCAATTATGGAAATGGAAATCTATGGAAAGAAAATTTCAACCTTGAGATCCGAAGTGGGGAAAGAATTTCAATCAAAGGTCAGAATGGCTCAGGAAAAACTACGCTGATCAAGCTTCTGCTGGGAAATATTAAACCTTCGGAAGGGAAAATAACCAAGACGGAATTCAACACTATTTATATTGATCAGGAATATTCTCTGATTGATCAGGACTCAACGCTTTATGATTTTGTTCAGACCTTTAATGACAGTGCAATACAGGAATCCGAAGTGAAAACATTATTGTCAAGATTTTTGTTTTGGAAAGATACCTGGAACAAGAAATGTGGTATGCTGAGTGGAGGAGAACGTTTGCGCCTGCTTCTCTGCGGACTTTCCATCAGCAATAAAGCCCCGGATATGATCATCCTTGATGAACCTACCAATAATCTTGATCTCCAGAATATAGAAATTCTCACCAATTCCATTAAAGACTATCATGGAACATTGCTGGTGATTTCCCACGACGAAGTTTTTCTGAAAGAGATTGGTGTGAATAGTGAGGTTTTGTTGGATTAAGAACTGTATTCATACTTTGTCATTCCGTAGGAATCTAAATATTATGAGGTTTCTGCGAAATGCTAATTATTTATTTTCTGCGAATGAATAATGTAGTTGGTATTCAATAGGGACGGGCTTTGGCCCGTCTTTAAAATATAGAATAAGAATCCATTGGCTTTAGCCAAAACCTATTATAAAAAACCTGGAAATTGATTTCCAGGTTTTTTATTTTTATATGAAAAAAAGATTATTTCTTTGTTTTCTTAATCGCATCCAGATAAATCTTTTTAATACTGTTTTTCTCTTCTTTCTCACTGATATTTTCAAGAGCTGGAAGTAGAGTCGTATTATGCTTAGTCTTCAGTTTCAAAATTTCACCTAATGCAAATGCTGCACTCCATCGTACTACAGTTCCTTCATGTTCCGTATTCACTAACAAATTAGAAATAGCTGGATCCAGATTTTCAGGGAATAAATGAGCTGTGTTACCTATTACTTTGGCACTTTCCCATTTTATTCTGGGTGCTTTTTCAGTAAGGGTTTGGGTAACAAATGAAAATACGGTTTCATCCGCTAGATTGGAATTCTGTTTTGTAGCATATTCCAAGGCTTCTACGCAGGTTGCCTTTACAGGATCTTTTGATTTTTCAGCGAAAGCAATTAATTCATCAGTAGGTAAAGAAGCATCAATAATCCATTTGCTGATGATGTCTACCTTTTCTTTTGATTTTACAGTCTTGTCTTTTATAAGTTCTTCTATAGTCACGGTGATTGATTATTTTTTTTAAGTGTCCTAAAATAGCAATTCTTTTGAAAGTAGCATAATCAATGTCATTGCGAGCAAAGCGAAGCAATCTCTATATAGCCTGTTTTATTGTATTCAGAATAATGTCCATCTTTTGAGGCAGGTCATAATCTCCTGAAAGCTCAATCAAAGGAGTATTCATTGCAGACAGCCATTCCAAATGGGTTTTCAAAGTTCTGTTGGCAATACCCGTATGGTGATCATAATCTTTAGCCCAATCCATAAACTTCTGAAATTTTTCTGCTCTTTCCGGATTGGTAATAATTTCGTCTCCATATCTTTCATATTCTCTTTTTCTCAGCCTTTCCATTCTGATTTCGGGAGGGAGATAGAGGAAAATAATCAGGTCAAATGTCGGAAATACATTTTCACCCCAATGAATGATTGAGCCACCAAAAGTCCAGTTTTCAGAAGTATGAAGTTTTTCCGAAACAATTGAATTTCTCGTTTCAGGGTTTTGTCTTTCTGTAAAAGGGATTGGTGTTGGAAGCCAGAAAAAATCATCACTGTCAAAGTATTCAATTTGGAGTTCTTCAGACAAAGCTTTTCCTAAAGTGGTCACTCCGGAACCCGATGCTCCGAAAATATGTATTCTCATGATTTTTAAGTGTATTACATCCGCGAAATCTGCAAAATTTGCGAGAGATTCTTTCTATTTTGAAATCCAGTCATCAATTTCCTTCAATACCTCTTCTCGTATTTCCTCATTTAAAATCTCATGACGCATTTCCGGATAGATCTTTACTTCCACATTCTGAAAGCCATCAGCTTTTAAATTATCGACTGTATGCATAACTCCTTTTCCAAAGTCACCTATCGGATCATTCTGTCCGCTTACAAACAGAAAAGGAAATGACTTAGAAATAGGAGCAGCCCAATTTCTCGCTGTCGCTTTTTTATAAATAGTAAATAAAGTATAAAAAGCATTATGAGTGAACGGAATTCCACAAAGCTCATCCTGCTCAAAAGCTTTTCTGTTGTTAGAATTTACACTCAGCCAGCTGGTATCGCCGAAATCTTTATCTTTTTTAAAATGTTTATTATTAACGTTCGTGAACACAGAATTCAAAAAAGTACGATGATGAGGTGCAACGGTATTAGCTAATGACAAATAACCTCTTAATATATTAATTTCTGCTAAAGGTCCGCCGGTTCCCGTAATGACAGCTCCTGCAAACTTATTGCTTGCTTTTTGAAGAAGACAGCGTGTAATAAATGATCCCATAGAATGGCCCAAAATAAAATGCGGAACATCCGGATATTGCTCTGCAAGATAATCCGCCATCATTTCTGCATCCGCTACAAGCCTTTCATCCGGTTTTTCAAGCTGAAAGAAACCAATATCCTTTTTCTCTTTGACAGATTTTCCATGTCCCAGATGATCATACGTCAATACAGCAATCCCATGAGCTGCAAAATATTCTGCAATCTCTCCATATCTTCCACTGTGTTCCTGCATGCCATGAACAATGAGAAGGGTGGCTTTTACTGTTTCCGGGGAAAATATGGTGTGGAAAAGCTGAGACTCACTGTTTATTTTTGAGGGTAGGTATGCTGATGTTTGGGATGAGATCATAGCAATTGGAATATTATTTTATTTCAATGTTTGGAAGTTTATAATTTCCAACAGTTTCAATTAATTGAGTAGAATTGGATTTTAGATTATTAAAGAAAGTATCCATATTTTCCGGATATCCTCTTTCACTCATTGCAAAAAGAAAAATACCTTTGTTTTTACCCTCATTAATAAGTTTATAACGGTAAATATTTCGTTCAGCAATCAATATTTCTTTTCCGTCCTTTGAATTTTCACTAATAAGAAAATCTAAAATATACTCTCCATTGTTTTCAAGAATCTGATAATTGACAACAGGGTTGTTTTTTTTCATCTCCTGAAGTTCAGTTACTTTTTGATCAACAATATCCTTAAGATTGAAGTCACCCTTTATGAAGTCAATTAAAACCATACTGTTGTATTTATTGACATTTTCATTGGAGCTTAAATATTCTTGTTTGAAATAATTTTCATTAGGATGTGAACTCCAGACAAGAGTATATTCTTTTTGATTCAATTTAATAGGACCTGGTACATTTAGATAATCACTCACTTTATTTTGAGCGTTTACATAAAGCAGAGGTGTTGTTAAAAGTAGAATCAGAATTTTAAATTTCATTTTAAATATTTTAGAGTAAATATAATCCATTTTATATAGGCATGAAAGTAAAAATAATAGAAATGGAGTCATATTAACCTCATGATTTTCACCCTAACTCAAAATAAATATCCTCTAGAATTTGGCCGTCATTTTTTTTAAAAGTAATTTTGCACGAATCTAAAAACAAAAGTAAAATATGTCAACTTATGTAGTTGTAGGTCTTCAGTACGGAGATGAAGGCAAAGGAAAAATCACGGATGTTTTATCAGCAAAATCGGACTATGTAGTACGTTTCCAGGGTGGAGATAACGCTGGTCACACGGTTTATGTAGGTGAAGAAAAATTCGTTTTGCACCTTCTTCCTTCAGGAGTTCTTCAATGCAAAGGGAAATGTATCATTGCGAACGGAGTAGTGGTAAACCCTAAATCTTTTATTAGAGAAGTTGGTCAGATCGAGAGCAAAGGCTTGAGAACAGATCACATCTTTATCAGCAGAAGAGCGCATGTCATCATGCCTTACCACATCCTTTTGGATACTTACCGTGAAGAGGAACACGGAGGAACTCAGATCGGAACTACCAAAAAAGGAATCGGACCTTGTTATGAAGATAAAATTGCAAGAGTCGGGATCAGAATGGTAGACCTTTTAAATCCTGAAATTTTAAGAGATAAAATTGAGAAAAACTTAAAAGTTAAAAATTCTCTTTTTGAAAAATATTACGGAAAACCAACTTTGGACGTTGAAGAAATCTACAATGAATATTTAGAAATCGGAAAACAACTTCAGGACAGAATCGTTGATACTGAATTGGAACTGAACGAGGCGATCAGAGATGGTAAGAATGTATTATTCGAAGGAGCACAGGCATTAATGCTTGATATCGACTTCGGAACATATCCATACGTAACTTCATCTTCTCCATCTACAGGAGGTGTGTGTTCAGGAGCAGGAGTTCCACCAACATCCCTTCAAAACCTTATTGGAGTAGCTAAAGCATACTGTACAAGAGTTGGAAACGGTCCTTTCCCTTCAGAATTAGATAACGAACTGGGTGAAAAAATCAGACAGATCGGAGGTGAATTCGGAGCCACTACAGGTAGACCGAGAAGAACAGGTTGGTTAGACCTTGTTTCTTTAAAGCATGCTTGTATGATCAACGGAATCAACAATCTTGTGATCACTAAGCTTGACGTTCTTACAGGAATTGAAAACCTGAAAGTAGTAACACATTACAAAACTGAAGATGGAAAAATTATTGATTACTTCACTTCATCTACAGAAAAATTGTACAACTACGAACCAATCTACCAGGATTTACCAGGTTGGAGCGAAGATATTACAAAAGCAAGAAGCTATGATGAACTTCCTGATACTGCTCAGAAATACATCGAGTTTATTGAGAAATATTTAGGAATTAATGTATACTTAGTTTCTGTAGGTCCTGAAAGAAGTCAGAACATCATCAGAAAAGAATTATTCTAATATTCTTAGACTATTAAATAAAAAAGAGACTGTCGCTTGATGGTCTCTTTTTTTGTTTTAATCTATTTGTTTTTTTGCTGAAGGAGTACAACAATCACAACTTAAAAGATTTTTGGTGGGGTCATTCCGGTTTTGAATTTTTGTATACTTTTGTTTTAATACATAAAATATAAATAAGAAAAAGAATAATGGAAGAAAATAAAATACCACAACGCTTTCTGGACAATATTGTGATCAGTTTATATTTTACCATTGCATATGCTGTTTTGATTATTGTTTACTTAGGCTTGCCATTCAGTGTAAGTTCAAATTTCTTATTGATTCTGTTTATTGCCTGCAGTTTGATTTTTAGTATAGGGGCAATCTATTTTGCCTCTAAAAGTTATTCAAAAACAAAGATCAGTTCTGTTATTCTCATTATGATTAATGCTTTGGGATTATTAATACCGCTAACTCTTCTTTTACTGCTTATATAATCTCTTACTAAGCTAATCCTCTGTTGTTTGTGTTTTGTTGTTCTTATTTATTTTCATAAGAAACAGTCCTGTTTTTCTGTGTAAATTTTCTATTTAAAAATGTTAAAATTCAAACATTATCATAAAATTTTCTAATATTATGTTGTTTTGCTAAAATTTTGGCAGATGTTTTGATATTACAACATTGCTTATCGATAAGAGCTAACCAAACTAATAATCAAAATTTTTAACAGTTTAAAAAGTAGTAGTGATGAAACAACATAATCAAAACCAGGAATTTCGTTTTAACGAAGTTCTCTTTGAGCACCGCAATAAAGAATATGGTGCCTATGCATTAAGAAACGAATCAGATCGAATATTAACCAAAGCGCTTTTTATCGGAGCAAGTTTAATGGCAGCAGTATCCATTACACCATTTGTGCTTTCTGCATTTAAACCTGCAGAAGTACCTACAGGAACTATATATAACCTTCCACATGTAATTGAGATTCAAGATGTAGAAAAGCCGAAAGATCCTCCTGTACAAATTGTAAAACCAACGCCACCGGCTCCCGCAGTAAAAACTTATGATGACAGATTACCAGAGCCTAAAGCTATTGTTACCAATGAAAAACAAGTTGTGGATAAAACTAATGCAGTAGCAAGCACAGAAACATCTGAAGGTAAAGAGACTCCGACTACAAGCTATATTCCAATTGTTCCTCGAGTTATAGGAGGTGATGGGCCACCAGCTGTAAAAGCTGATCCGGTAGTTGAAAAAGCTGATCCTAAAAAGATTGAAACGGAATTAAGTGTAGAAGCTAATTTCACAGGAGGAATAGACTCCTTCAGAAATAAAGTAATGAACAACTTCGACGGTTCAGGATTTGAATCAGAAGATGTTGTGAAAACGACAGTTACCTTTATTGTAGAAATGGACGGAACCATCTCAGGGGTAAAAGCTAATGGAACCAACGCCGAATTTAACAATGAGGCCATGAGAACAATTAAAAACATCTCAAGCAAAGGAAAATGGATCCCGGCCAAAAACAAAAAAGGAGAATTCGTAAGAAGTTATTTCAAATTTCCTATCTCAATGAAGTTTGATAATTAATACGGAAAAACACATTTCAAATAGTTATCCACAAAGATTTTTTTTTGTGGATAATTTTTTTTATTGCTAAATTGCTTATTAACAATATTTTAACTCAATTTTGATTTTCCCCACTCACCGAGAGCAAAGAAAAAAGTGTATTTTTGAAACTTAAAGTTCTAATAATGGCAAAAATCATAGGTATTGCTAATCAAAAAGGAGGTGTTGGTAAAACTACCACCGCTGTAAATTTGGCAGCAGCATTAGGAGTATTGGAAAAAAAAATATTAATCATTGATGCTGATCCTCAGGCAAATGCTACATCCGGTTTGGGTGTTGAAGATGTTCAGTATTCCACCTATAATCTACTGGAGCATAGTGCAGAAACAAGAGTTTGTATCAAAAGAACAGCAACTCCGAATCTGGATATTATCCCGTCACATATTGACCTGGTAGCTGCTGAAATTGAATTGGTAGACAAGGAAGACCGTGAGTATATGCTGAGAAAAGCACTGGCTAGTGTAAGAGACGATTATGATTACATTATCATCGACTGTGCACCGAGTTTAGGTCTTATTACAGTAAATGCTCTTACTGCAGCAGATTCTGTAATTATTCCAATCCAGTGTGAGTATTTTGCATTAGAAGGACTTGGGAAACTTTTGAATACCGTTAAAAACGTTCAGAAAATCCATAATAAAGATCTTGGAATTGAGGGTCTTCTTCTTACGATGTATGACAGCCGATTGAGATTATCCAATCAGGTAGTGGAAGAAGTAAACCTGCACTTCCCGGAAATGGTTTTTGAAACTATTATCAGCAGAAACGTAAGATTGAGTGAAGCACCAAGTTTCGGGGAAAGTATCCTGAATTATGATGCAGAAAGTAAAGGAGCTGTTCAGTATATTCAGTTAGCTGAAGAAGTTCTTTTGAGGAACGAAAACTTAATAAAGAATTAAATTAATAATAAATGGCCAATAAGTGTATGCTGGTCATCACTTGTTAAACATCATTTATCCATTATATCTATGAAGGACAAAAAAAGAGCTATGGGACGCGGTTTGGGCGCCATTTTAAGCGCAGAATCTAAAGCAACTGTCAATTCAGCTACTGATGAAGGAGCAGATAAGTTTGTGGGAAATATTGTAGAAGTTTCGCTTGAAGATATTTATCCAAACCCGACGCAGCCGAGAACTTATTTTGATGAAAAAGCATTAAACGAGCTTGCACAGTCAATTGAAAACCTAGGGGTAATCCAGCCGATTACCCTGAGAAAAGATGGTGAAAAGTTTGAAATCATTTCCGGGGAAAGACGTTACAGAGCAACTAAGATTGCGGGGTTAACGACTATTCCTGCCTATATCCGTTTAGTGAATGATCAGGAACTTCTTGAGATGGCTCTTGTTGAAAATATCCAGAGAGAAGATCTTGATGCCATCGAAATTGCACTTACGTATCATAGGCTTTTAGAGGAAATAGGGCTTACTCAGGAAAATCTGAGCCAGAGAATAGGAAAGGACAGAAGTACTATTACGAACTCTATCAGGCTGTTAAGACTGAATCCGGATATTCAGAATGCCATCAGAAGCGGTGAGATTTCTGCAGGACACGGCCGGGCAATCATCAGTCTTGAAAGCGAAGAAGATCAACAGGTGTTGTTCGATCTTATTATCAAAGAAAAATTAAACGTTCGTCAGGCAGAGCAGGCAGCTGCTGCATTGAAGAATCCAAAGTCTCCCGCTGCAAAAAAAGCAAAAGTGGAGCTTTCCAATAACTATAAAAAAGCCCAGAAGACCATCGCTGATATCTTAGACGTAAAAGTAGAGATCAAATCTTTTGGAAATGGTAAAAAAGGTAAAATTGTCCTGGACTTCAAAAATGAAGAAGAGCTGGAATATATTTTATCCCATATTAAATAATGAAGAAAATATTTTTCACATTTTTCTTGTGTATCGCTGCATTGGCCTATTCACAAGTGAAACCTATTGATACCGTTCGGATGCAGACTCCTCCGACAGAGGAACCCCGTGTGGTAAAACCAGGGAAAACAGAAGCAAAGATCATTGAAGATCTTGAAAAAGCCAATGGACCTACAGTAAAAACCATAAAGCTGAATCCCACCAGAGCAGGATTATATTCTGCCGTTTTACCGGGATTGGGACAGTTTTATAACAAAAAATACTGGAAGATTCCCATTGTTTGGGGAGCGGTAGGAGCCGGAGTAGGTATTGCTGTATGGAATGACAACCAGTACAAAAAATATCGTGAATACTACATCGCGAAACTTAACGGAACACCCAATGAATTTGTAGACAGTCACCCGTTTTTAGATAAAAGAGCATTAGGAAATGCTCAGGACAGAGCTAAAAGGCAAAGAGATTACGCCATTGCAATTACAGGACTTATTTATATTCTGAATATTGTAGATGCTGTAGTAGATGCCCACCTTTACGAAAGCCGTCATGACCCGGATCTGGTTTTTAAGCCATCAGTGATTCAGGATCAGTACGGATACAGTGCTCCAAAAACAGGGTTCAGTTTAAGTTATAGATTTTAGAAGACAACATATCTGCAAAAGACTCCGGTTGAAAGCAGTATTTAAAAATAAAAAAGATTATATGAAAATAGCATTAGTTGGTTATGGTAAAATGGGTAAGATCATTGATGAGATCGCACAGAAAAGAGGTCATGAAGTAGTTGCCCGCCTTAAGGAAACCCCAACTGCTGAAAATCTTAATAATCCGGATGTTGTGATTGAATTTTCGCTGCCGGAAGTGGCATTTGAAAACATCAAAGCTTGTCTTGAAAACAAAATTCCGGTGATCTGTGGAACGACAGGCTGGCTGGATCAGAAAGAAGAAATAGAAAAACTGGCTGTAGAAAACGGTACAGCATTCCTATATGGTTCCAACTTTAGCTTAGGAGTCAATTTGTTTTTTGCTTTAAACGAAAAACTTGCAGATCTGATGAAAAACGTAGATGAATACTCGTGCCAGCTGGAAGAGATTCACCACATTCACAAAAAAGATGCTCCAAGCGGAACCGCTATTTCCATTGCAGAAGGAATTATCCAAAACAATCCGAAATTCGATGCCTGGAAACTGGAAGAAACAAAAGGCAAACAACTAGGAATTTTTGCAGTACGCGAAGATGAAGTTCCGGGAACACACAGCGTATATTACAGAAGCGAAGTAGATGAAATCGAGATCAAGCATACGGCTTTCAACAGAAACGGTTTTGCACTGGGAGCTGTGGTAGCTGCCGAATGGATCAAAGATAAAAAAGGAAACTTCGCAATGAAAGATGTTTTGGGACTTTAATTTGTAACAAATTCTGTAAATTGCAGACAAATAAACAGAAAATGATGAATAGTGAATTGTAAACAGCGGACTGCTTTTATCATTTATTAGTCATCATTTTTATTATAAGAATAGGCACAAAAAAATTATGAATTATTTTTTAACTTATACAGTATATGTCCTCATACTATCCGTATTGATGGGCGTCTCATCTTGGAAACTGTTCAAGAAAATGGGGTATAGCCCTTTATTTGCTTTTATCCCTTTCTACAACTATTTCATCATTCTGAAAGAAACAAAACATCCGAAATGGTGGGCAATTCTGTCTTATCTTCCGATTGTAGGGCCAATCATGATGTCTGTTTTCCACCTTTACCTGGTGAAAAAGTTCGGGAAAACCCTTTTCAAAGATCAGATTCTTACCGTGATCCTGCCATTTATTTATATGGCGGTAATCAACTATTCTAAAGATGTAGAGTTAGAAGATGAAAATGCAAATGACCTGTTCCTTACAGACGAAGAAAAGAATGATAAAAAGAAAGATACATTCGTAGGTTCTATTACCTTCGCGGTAGTTTTTGCAACCATTATCCACGTTTTTGTAACACAGCCTTTCGGGATTCCTACAGGGTCTATGGAAAGAACGTTATTGGTAGGTGACTTCCTTTTTGTAAACAAATGGAGCTACGGGTACAGACTTCCGATGCGTCCGGTAGCAATACCTTTCCTTCAGGGGACGATTATGGATACAGGACAAAAGGGTAACCCGAAAGATGATCCAAAATCATATGTAGATGGAATAAAGCTTCCTTACACAAGAATTTTACAATTCAATAAGCCGCAGAAAAATGATGTGGTAGTTTTCAACTATCCTCAGGATTCCGTGCATACTGCGATCGACAGAAAAGATCCTTACGTAAAACGTTGTGTTGCTACAGCAGGTGATACTTTTGAAATGAGAGCCGGAAGACTTTTCGTTAACGGAAAACCGGAAGTTGTTTTAGGAGATCAGGAAGTACAGCACAGATATATTGTAACAACGGATGCTCAATTAGATATCCCAACCTTATATAAAGCTTATGGATTTTTACCGGTTCAGGAGTTTCAGCAGGATAACGGAGGATTTATTTATGGCTTTCAGGGGTTAACTGATAAGACGGCTAAAGAAATTAAAGAACTTCCTCATGTTCTTGATATGAAAGAAGAGGTTTCAGCAAAAGGAGAAGCTGCAGTATACTACAGAGATGAAGCTAAAACCAAGGTTGATACGACACAATCTATCTTCCCAATCAACAAACCTTGGAATCAGGATTGGTACGGTCCGCTTAGAATTCCTAAAAAAGGAGATGTTGTAGCGATCAATCAGGAAACACTTCCAACCTATCAGTGGATCATTTCTGAATATGAGCATAACAGTTTAGAGAAAAAGAACGGGAAGATCTTTATCAACGGAAAAGAAGCTACTCAGTATACCATTCAGCAGGATTATTATATGATGGTGGGAGACAACAGAGATGCTTCACTAGATGCAAGATTCTTTGGTTTTGTTCCGGAAGAAAATATCGTAGGAAAGCCAATGTTTACGTGGATGAGCCTTCAGGGTGCTTTTGCAGACAGCAGCTCTACTTATCAGGCACCTTTCAAAATCCGTTGGGAAAGAATGTTCAAAGCAACCAATACAGGAGAAGCCAATAAAACCTCTTACTGGTGGATTGCAGCGATGATCCTGATCCTGTTCTTCGGATGGGAGTATTTCGTGAAATTGTTCAGAAAGAAAAAAACTGAAGACGACTAATAGAAAAATTAAACTTAAAATAGAATGAAGTATTTGAAAAAATACTTCATTTTTGCATTATGAATATGAAGAATGTATTATTGCCGGCATTTTATTTGCCCCCAATTTCATGGTTTTCAGTATTATTAAATCCTGAGAATGAAATTACATTGGAACAGTTTGAGAGCTTTCCCAAGCAGACTTACAGAAACAGAGCAAACATCTATGGAGCCAACGGAAAATTGTCTTTAATAATTCCTATCCATCATAACGGGAAAAGAGAATTTAAAGATGTAGAGATCTCTTATCGTGAAGACTGGAGAGCTCTTCATTGGAAATCAATTAAAACAGCATATCAGAGCTCTCCTTACTTTGAATATTATGAAGATAAGTTCAGAAAAATATTTGAACTTCAGGAAAAGTATCTTCTTGATTTTAACCTTAAAGGGATAGAAGTTATCCAACAGATACTGAAAACAGAAAAGGCACACTCTTTGAATGAAGAATATATCAAAAATCCTGAAAGTATTAATTTCAGAGAAAAGTTTTCGGCAAAGCTTCCTTCAGAGTTTCAAATGGAAGAGTATTACCAGACGTTTTCTGATAAATTCGGATTTTTGGAAGATTTGTCGGTTCTTGATCTTCTATGTAATAAAGGTCCGGAATCGCTTATGTATATAAAAAATATAAAACAATCATATTAGCATACCATCGTTATTAAGGATATTTTCAGCATACAGCAGATAAAGTCGGCGATTGGTATATCTCTTTAAAAAATAAATTTCAATATATGAAAAAGGTATTATTAGCTGCAGTTTTTTTAGCAGGTTTTAGTTTTTCTTTTGCACAGGAATCTAAAGCTAAAAGTATTGATCCAAATGAAGATAAAGATCTGATGACATGGTATCATAAGGATTTTACAACTTCAAAAGTATATGGAGTAAATACGGCAAATGCTTATAAATATTTAGAATCTAAAGGACTGAAGCCTAAAACTGTTGTGGTAGGAGTTTTGGATAGTGGAGTACAGGTAGACCACCCCGGATTGGTAAAGAACCTTTGGTCAAATCCTAACGAAATTCCCGGAAATGGCAAAGATGATGATGGAAACGGATATATTGACGATGTACACGGCTGGAACTTCATAGGAGGTAAAAACGGTGATGTTGATATTGACAACATGGAAGTGACAAGAGTTGTTGCCAAATACAAACCTGTTTTTGAAGGAAATGATTCTACTAAGAATAAAGCAAATCAGGCTCAGATGAAAGAAGAGTTTGATATGTATATGAAAGCCAAGGATATGTTCAATAAAAAAAGTATCGAGGCTCAGCAAAATTTCAAAACCTATTCTATGCTGAACGAGCTGATTCCTAATATGGTTAAATTATTAGGAGGTAAGCCTGTAACAGCTGAAACACTTTCAGCAATTAAAGCCCCTACAGATCAGAAAGATGCAATCGCATTGGAATTTCTGGGTCAGATTTCTCAAAGTCCCGAATTCAAAGGAAAGTCTTCCGCTGAATTTGAAAAAAAGATGAAGGAAGAGATGAAGGAGGCAATAGACCATTTTGCTCCGGCAGCAAAACAATATGATCTTTCCTATGATCCAAGAAAAGAAATTGTAGGGGATAACTATGATGACTATTCTGAAAAAAGCTATGGTAACAATCATTACGAAGGACCGGATGCAGAACATGGAACTCACGTAGCAGGAATCATTGCAGGACTTCCGCAAGGAAAAGAAATTCAGTATGGGGTAGCTTCAAAGGTTGCTAAGATCATGTCTGTAAGAACAGTTCCAAACGGTGATGAAAGAGATAAAGATGTTGCCAACGCCATCAGATATGCAGTAGATAACGGAGCAAAAGTTTTAAATATGAGCTTCGGAAAACCTGTTTCACCGGGTAAAAATGTAGTTTGGGATGCTTTTAAATATGCTGAAGATAAAGGCGTTCTTTTAGTAAAGGCCGCAGGTAACGAAAATGAAGATGTAGCAGAACACTTGGCATTTCCTACCAACTTTAAGAATGTTACGGATGAAAAACCATTTGTGAGCAACGTTCTTGTAGTAGGAGCAAGTACCAATAAAAACAATGCTTTGAGAGCCGATTTTTCTAACTACAATAAAAAAATGGTGAATGTTTTCGCTCCTGGAGAAGAAATCTATTCTACCGTTCCTAAAAACGAATACAAATACCTTCAGGGAACTTCTATGGCTTCTCCTGTGGTAGCTGGTGGAGCTGCTGTTTTATTAGCATATATGCCGGATCTGAAACCTTATCAGATCATTGAAGCACTTGTGAAAAGCAGCAACCCAAGTACAGCAAACGGATTCACAGATCAATCGCAGGCAGGAGGTGTTATCGACCTGAAAAGGGCCGCAGAATATGCCTACACCAATTTCTATAAAGGAAAGCCATCAAGCACTGCTAAGCCTTCGAAATCCGTAAAAAAGGCTGTTAAAAAATAATTTATCTCCCTGTGTTTAAGGAGAAACCATAAAAAGTCCGAATTTTTTTCGGACTTTTTATTTTTTATTTTAAATTTTGGCACGGTTTTTTGTAACTTTATAGTAACAAAATAATAAACAACAAAATGAAAAAGTTACTACTTGCAGGGATGTTGGGAACATCACTTTTTGCAGTTTCGTGTTCCTCTGTTAACAAAGCAGCTACATCTCAAAATCAAAGAGCCGACTTCCTGAAAATGAAAGGAGACTGGCAGATTGTGAGCATAGATTATGATAAAGGTTATAAAATTAAACCTTTTGACGAAGGTGCAGATGCACAGTGTTTCGTAGGAAGCCACTGGAGACTGATTCCTAATAACTGGACAGGAGCGTATACTTTAAATGGCGGTGGGGATTGCCCGGCAATTACACAACCAATAAAATTTGAAGTAAAAGACGGTAATACGTTTATGTTTAAAAAAATTGCTTCAGGTACTAAAGCAAAACAAAATACTGCAGGTTATACAATGACGTTAATCAACCAGACTACAGATCAGTTTTCACTTGAGCAAGATGTTCCTTTTGAAGGAGGTAATGTAAAAGTAGTTTACAACTTCCAGAGAGCGGGAATGAAATAATTTATCAACATAAAAGATCAAAAAAATGAATTTTAATAAAACATACGTAGGAGCCCTTTTCTTGTCATCAGCATTATTATTGACAAGCTGTGAGGCGGTTCAGAATTCAAATCACCAACAAAGAGGTACAGCGGTTGGTGTTGCTTCAGGAGCAGTACTTGGAGGTATCCTTGGGAACAATGTAGGAAAAGGAGGAAATGGAGCTATTGGTGCTGTATTAGGTGGTATTATCGGTGGTGTAGCTGGTAATGTTATCGGTAACAAAATGGATAAGCAGGCTAAAGATATTAAAGAAACTTTACCGGGAGCTCAGGTAGAAAGAGTAGGAGATGGTATTAAAGTAACAATGAACGAAAGCATCGTTAACTTTGCATTCGACTCTTCAAACCTTACTTCTGTTGCACAAACTAACCTTGATAAGTTAGCTGAGGTATTAGCGAATAACCCTGATACTAATATCAATATCTACGGACATACAGACAGTGTAGGTAAAGATGCTTACAACATGGCACTTTCTCAAAGAAGAGCTGATGCTGTAAAATCTTATTTAGCAGGAAAAGGAGTTGCATCAAGCAGAATGTTCACAAAAGGTGAAGGTAAAAATATGCCGGTTGCAAGCAACGATACTGATGAAGGAAGAGCTAAAAACAGAAGAGTTGAGTTTGCGATTACTGCAAATGAAAAAATGATTAATGATGCCAAGCAAGGGCAGTAATTAATTTTACATATAAATATTTTCGTAAAAGACCGCCCCGGCGGTTTTTTTTGTATTTTTATGCTAGAAATTTTGAATTGATTACTTTTGCACTTGAAACAACATAAATGAAGAAATATTTAAAGCTGCTCCGTGTAGAGCAATGGGTGAAAAACCTTTTTGTATTTGTCCCGCTATTCTTTTCAGGTAACATTACCAACGTAGATCTGCTTGTCAAAAGCATTTTTGCATTTGTTATATTTTCGCTTGCTGCAAGTGTAGTATATATTCTGAATGATTATAATGATATTGAAGCAGACAGAAAGCATCCTGAAAAAAGGAGAAGACCTCTGGCTAGTGGTGCTATTTCAAAAGCGAAAGCTATAGGAATTCTTATCGGTCTGGTCATCACGGATATTGTTCTTGTATTTTTTACACAACTCTACTTCCACGAGCTGCTCTGGAAGTTTGCCATCATCATAGGTTTCTATGTAGTAATGAATCTTGCTTATACATTTAGATTGAAACATGTTCCGATCATCGATATTTTTATTATTGCTATAGGATTTGTACTCCGTGTATTGGCTGGAGGTTATATTACCGGAATCAGTATTTCACAATGGGCTATTCTCTTAACGTTTGTATTGGCCCTTGTACTGGCAATTGGAAAAAGAAGGGGGGAATTGATCAACGCTCAGGTTTCAGGAAAAACAAGAAAAGCATTGGACGGATATAACGTTCAGTTTGCAGATATTGCACTGTCGATTTCGATTACACTGGCTATTGTGTGTTACCTGATGTTTACCCTGTCACCGGAAGTTCAGGAAAGATTTCATGAAAGGGTTTTTTACACGGTAATCTTCGTAGTTTTTGCCTTATTAAGATATCTTCAGCAGACTTTGGTTTACAACAGAACGGAATCTCCTACAAAAATTGTGTACCGGGACCGCTATATACAGGTTACCCTATTACTTTGGGTTGCTGCATTTTTAATTCAAATTTATTTTAAGAAATGAAGCCGAATTTCACACAGAAAGTTACAAACTGGGGTAATTTCCCGGTAGTGGAGAAAGAAATGAGATCAGAGGACAGTTTCAAAAAAATAAAAGAATTTGTACTCAATCACAACGAAATTATTGCCAGAGGGAACGGAAGATGCTATGGAGATGCTTCGTTGGGAGAATCTATATTTTCAACAAAAAAATTAAATAAGTTCATCAATTTTGACCGTTTAAACGGAGTGATAGAATGCGAATCCGGAGTACTGCTTTCAGACATTCTGGAAATTGCTGTTCCGCAGGGATATTTCCTGTACGTTACTCCAGGGACAAAGTTTATATCAGTGGGTGGAGCTATTGCTTCCGATGTTCATGGGAAAAATCATCATGCAGAAGGATGTTTTTCAGAATACGTGATTGAATTTAAGCTCATGACGGAGAATGGGGAAATTATTACCTGTTCCAGAGAAGAAAATTCAGAGAAATTCTGGGCTACTATCGGTGGAATGGGACTTACAGGGATTATTCTTACGGCAAAGTTTAAGCTTAAAAATATAGAATCCGCATATATTCGTCAGGAAAGCATCAAAGCAGAAAATCTGGATGAAATCTTTAAACTGTTTGATGAAAGTGAAAACTGGACGTATACCGTTGCATGGATCGATTGCCTTCAGAAAGGGAAAAATATCGGAAGAAGTATCCTGATGAGAGGTGAGCATGCTTTCCAACATGAGCTGCCTCAGAGTCTTTCGAAAACCCCTTTAAGATTAAAGAAAAAATTACAGCCTACAGTTCCTTTTTATTTTCCCGGATTTGTATTGAATGCACTTACGGTAAAAATATTCAACTGGCTTTACTATAAGAAACAGTCCAAGAAGGAAGTTAAGAACTTTATTGATTACGAAACATTTTTCTATCCTTTGGATGCGATTAATGATTGGAACAAAATCTATGGGAAATCCGGTTTTATACAATATCAGATGGTCATTCCTAAAGAAGCGGGAAAAGAAGGGATGAAAAAAATCCTTGAAACGATTGCCAACAGCGGGAATGGATCATTCTTAGCAGTTTTAAAACTTTTCGGAAAGCACAATCCGGAGGCTTACAATTCATTCCCGGTGGAAGGGTATACGCTCGCCCTGGATTTTAAAGTGAATTCAAAACTGAAAAAATTGGTAGACCAGCTTGATGCAATTGTTCAGGAGTTCGGAGGAAGAATTTACCTTACCAAAGACAGTATGAGCAGATCATCATTGACTAATTATCTGAAAAATATTCAAAATCCTAAATTTGTGTCTTTACAGCACAAAAGAATCATAAACAACAACTCATAATGATAGTTCTGGGAAGCACATCTGAAGTGGCACAGGCTTTTGTGGAAAAAGCACTTCAGGAAGGAGAAAAATTTGAAAAAATCTATCTTTTTACCTCAAATAAAGAAACTACAGAACGGTTTGCAAGACATATTGATGTGAAATTTCTGCAGCAGGCAGAAGTCATTGAACTGGATCTGACTAAAGAAATTGATTACAACAGATTTGATTATATCAATTCAAATGTATTATTTTGTGCCGTAGGATATTTAGGAGAAGGAACAGAAGAGGGACTGTATGACAACCGGAATACGGAACGTATCATAGATATTAATTATTCAAAACTGGTTCCTGTAATGAACTATTTTGCTCATAAATTTGAAAACAGAAGATCCGGAACGATCATTGGGCTTTCATCAGTAGCAGGAGACAGGGGAAGACAGAGTAATTTTATCTACGGAAGTGCGAAAGCAGCTTTTACAGCGTATTTAAGTGGTTTAAGAAACTATCTTTTTGATAAGAAAGTACACGTTCTTACTATAAAACCTGGATTTATGGCAACCAAAATGACAGAAGGCCTGCCTTTAAATCCTAAACTGACAGCAACACCGAAACAAGCGGCTGCCTGTATTTATAAAGCCTTCAAAAAGGAAAAAAACGTGGCATATGTTTTGCCGGTTTGGAGTATTATTATGATGATTATCAGGAATATCCCTGAATTTATATTCAAAAAATTAAAGCTTTAAAGAGAAATGAAAAAATTGTATTGTTTTGATTTTGACGGAACTTTGACCTATAAAGATACTATGTTTATGTATCTTAAATTCTACGATTCTACAAAATACCGGATACAATTTTTAAGACATGTACCTCTCTTTATCTTATTGAAACTGAAGCTGGCAGAAACGGAAAAAGTGAAAAAAAGCTTTATTGGGTCTATTCTAAAAGGGCAGACCCAGGAAAAGATTGAAATGAAGTCTAAACAATTTTTTGAACTTCATTATCCTAAAATTGTGAGGGAAAATGCATTAGACTTTATAAAAAATATCGATAGGAATAATACACAAAGTTTATTGGTGACTGCATCATTAGATATTTGGGTAAAGCCTTTTGCTGAAAAACTTAAAATGGAGCTTATTTCTACGCGGGCAGAGTTTAAGAACGGAGTTTTCACTGGGAATTTTGTAGGGAAAAACTGCAATGGGAAAGAAAAACTGATAAGAATTAAAGAAGAAATAAACAATTCTAAGTACGATAAAATTATTGCATTTGGGGATACTTCAGGAGATCGGGCAATGTTGAAATGGGCAAATGAGGGACATTATCAATTTTTTCACTAATTTTGGGAGATAAAATTGTAAAAAATGAAAAGCCTGTTGATTGCATGTGCAGTAATATTGATGAGCTGTGCAAGCGCTTCATCTCAGAAGTCTTCTGCTATGCAGGGAAATACTGAGGTCCTTGTTTCTGAATCTCAGGGAGGAACCGATAAACCTGGCTTTAAGATAATCAATGACGAAAAAGAATTTCGTAACATTATCAAAGGAAGTTTTGGAATCGCAGACCTGGGAAAAGAATCTTATATCAGCTATCCGAAATTTCCGAAAAACAAAAAAGTTGTTTTATACAATTTGGGAACCTTCAGATCAGGAAGTCACAAAATTGAAGAAGTCAAAAGTGTATCTGTGAAAAATCAGATTCTCTATGTAGAAGTTCCGGCCGGAGAGCCTTCCGGTGGACTGGAAATTCAGGTGATCTCCAGTCCATGGTTTATTTTTACTGTTCCCACAGATTACAAGTTTACCTCCGTAGAATTAAAATATTCAAAATAATAATGGATAAAGTATATTTAGATAATGCCGCAACCACTCCGCTTGCAGAAGAAGTTATAGATGCAATGGTGGGCACTATGAAGATGAATTTCGGAAACCCGTCTTCAACGCACAGCTTTGGCCAGGAAGCAAAAATCCTTATTGAAAATGTAAGAAGACAGGTTGCAGACTATCTTCATGTAACTCCTGCTGAAATCATTTTCACTTCCTGCGGAACCGAATCCAACAATATGATCATCAAATCCTCGGTAGAACACCTTGGAGTAGAAAGAATCATCAGCTCTCCTCTGGAACATAAATGTGTTTCTGAAAGTATTCTGGATATGAAAAGCAGAAAAGGAGTAGAAGTAAGCTACATCCGTCCGAATGAAAAAGGAGATATTGACCTTACAAAACTAGAAGAGCTGTTAAAAGCTTCAGATAAAAAAACACTGGTAAGCTTAATGCATGCCAACAACGAAATCGGAAATATCATTAATCTTAAAAAAGTTGCCCAGCTGTGCAAAGAGTATCATGCACTTTTCCATTCGGATACTGTACAGACTATGGCTCATATGAATCTTGATTTCTCTGATATCCCTGTAGATTTTGCTTCCTGTAGTGCTCATAAGTTTCATGGGCCAAAAGGAGCTGGATTTGCGTTTATCAGAAAAGCAACAGGTTTAAAAGGAATAATTACCGGAGGACCTCAGGAAAGAAGCCTTAGAGCCGGAACAGAAAATGTCAGCGGTATCGTAGGACTGGGTAAAGCATTAGAACTTTCTCTGAATCATATGGATGAATATACCAACCATATGCAGGATATTAAAAATTATGCAATTGAAAGACTTTCTGCGGAAATTGAAGGAATTAAATTCAACGGAAGAAGTGCTGAAAAAGAAAACAGTCTTTATACCGTTTTAAGCGCATTATTGCCATACAAAAACCCATTGATAGGACTTCAGCTGGATATGAAAGGAATTGCAATCTCTCAGGGAAGTGCATGCTCATCAGGAGCTTCAAAACCTTCAATGGTTATGATGATGGTGCTTTCTGAAGACGAAATGGATCATTGTACCCCATTACGTATCTCATTCAGTCATATGACAACCAAAGCGGATATCGATGCATTAGTGAATGCATTGAAAGAAATTTCAAGTGATTACACTATAGAAAAAACTAATGTTGAGCATAGATAGTCTTGTGCTTTAAAAATCGTAATTTTGAACATCCGAAAGAGGATTAAAAGAAAAATAATATTAATAAAATAAAAGAAACAAAAATGGCTTTAGAAATTACAGACAGCTCATTTCAGGATACGGTTTTAAAATCAGATAAACCGGTATTAGTAGACTTTTGGGCAGTATGGTGCGGACCATGCAGAACTTTAGGACCAATCATCGAAGAAGTTGCATCAGATTTTGAAGGTAAAGCAATCGTTGGGAAAGTGGATGTAGACAACAACCAAGAGATTTCTATGCAGTATGGTATCAGAAATATCCCTACAGTTCTTATTTTTAAGAACGGAGAAGTAGTAGACAAATTAGTAGGTGTAGCTCCAAAAGAGGTAATCGCTGAAAAATTAAGCGCTCACTTATAAAAAAATAAGTTTGATAATGAATGCCTTCCAGTATTGGGAGGCATTTTTTATAAAATAATTTGCAGATAACAAAAAAAGGTGTAATTTTGCAACCACGAAAAAGAAACGACGTTCTTTAAAAAATGATCCGGTAGTTCAGCTGGTTAGAATGCCGCCCTGTCACGGCGGAGGTCGCGGGTTCGAGTCCCGTCCGGATCGCAGAAGTTTTCTCAATTTACTTTAAAAAAATTGATCCGGTAGTTCAGCTGGTTAGAATGCCGCCCTGTCACGGCGGAGGTCGCGGGTTCGAGTCCCGTCCGGATCGCAGAAGTTTTCTCAATTTCTTTTAAAAAAATTGATCCGGTAGTTCAGCTGGTTAGAATGCCGCCCTGTCACGGCGGAGGTCGCGGGTTCGAGTCCCGTCCGGATCGCAGAAGTTTTCTCAATTTACTTTAAAAAAATTGATCCGGTAGTTCAGCTGGTTAGAATGCCGCCCTGTCACGGCGGAGGTCGCGGGTTCGAGTCCCGTCCGGATCGCAGATACAATATGAAATTTGTATAGGATACTGTAAAATATATGTTTTACAGTATTTTTTTTGTTTTACGTGTATTTCAAAAATGTGAGAAATGACCAGGGACAAAAGTTGGATGGAAAATAATATCCGTACATCCCAGTTGGTTTATGGGCTTTTTTAATAATCTAGTTTCGAAATTTTGTTTCAAAATGTTAATTTATATTTTAAATAAAAATTAACATGTAGTACTAAAAATATTAATAATAATTATTACCTTCGCCCAATAATAAAAGCCACCGAGTGTTGAATTAATGAAAATGATATTTTAGGTTTATTTGTATATGGGGGACATTTTTAAAATCAGGGAGTTAAGGTATATACCCAGATGGTCGGTTTTTTTTATCGACATTTCAGTTATTTTCTTTTCTGTTTTAGTTTCATATTTGTTCTTAAAAAGTCTGGGGGTAAGGCTGAACTTTATTGAGTACCAAAATGAAAAAATATTTTCAGTAATTATTGTTAATATTCTGTTTATACTCCTGTTCAAAACCTATGCAGGAATCATAAGACATTCTACTTTTTCAGATTTTTGTAAAATTCTATGGTCTTCAGGTAGTACTCTGATTACATTACTGGGACTGAATTTTATATCGGCACTGGCGTTGGGTAAACCTCTTTTTTTATATCCGGTACTGTTTTTGTTTTTCTTTATTTCTATTTTTCTGATGTTCTTTTTCAGAATGATAACCAAACAGTTTTTTTCTATATTTATAGATAAGGATGTTTCATCCAAGGAAAGGGTTGCGGTTGTAGGGATAGGAGATACTTCTGTTTCATTAGCGAATGCTATCATCCATAATCCTGATCATCCATACCAGCTGGCAGGATTTCTTAGTGCCAGGTCAGATTCTAAGAAGGCAATGCTGTTGGGTCATAAGATTTATAATAAAAAGCAGTTTCTTAAAAGTGATAATCTGAGAGAACAGTTTGATGCAGTTTTGATCAAGGATATGATGACAAAACGGGAAATGGAAGAATGGACTGCTCTAGCATTGGATCATGGATTGAAAGTATTAAAAGCCCCTGTGGCTAGTATAATAAAAGAAGATGATGTTGTAAAAGGCATCCGCCCGCTTAAGATTGAAGATTTGCTTAATCGTCCTGCCATTAAAATAGAGGGGGAAGAGGTAAAGAGTTTTCATGTTAATAAAACTATTTTAGTAACCGGAGGCGCTGGGTCTATAGGGAGCGAAATTGTAAGGCAGGTTGCTCAATTGAAGTCATCACTTATTGTGGTCGTTGATCAGGCAGAATCTCCTTTATATGAATTGCAACTTGAATTATTAGAGCGATTCCCAAACCAAAGATTCAAATTTGTATTGGCAGATATTTCAAACTATTCCAGGATGGAAAAACTGTTTGAAGATCATCGGTTTTCAATTGTCTACCATGCGGCTGCATACAAACATGTTCCTTTAATAGAAGATAATCCACATGAAGCTATTTTCGTAAACATCGGAGGAACTAAAAATTTAGCTCTTTTATCGAAAAAATATAATGTAAATCGTTTTGTGATGGTGTCTACAGATAAAGCTGTAAATCCAACCAACGTAATGGGGGCTTCTAAAAGGGCCGCTGAACTTTTTGTACAGTCTTTACAAAATTCTTCGGAGAATACAACAAAATTTATTACAACGCGTTTTGGAAATGTACTAGGCTCCAACGGTTCTGTTATACCGCATTTTAAAAAACAAATTGAAAAAGGGGGACCGGTTACGATTACTCATCCTGATATTATTCGTTATTTTATGACTATTCCGGAAGCCTGTGAATTGGTACTTCAGGCAGGAACAATGGGAAAAGGAGGTGAAATTTATGTTTTTGATATGGGTAAACCTGTCAAAATTTTGGATTTAGCAGAACGAATGATCAAATTATCAGGATATACACCAGGTATTGATATTAAAATTGATTTTATAGGCTTACGACCTGGTGAAAAATTATATGAAGAACTTCTAACAGATCATTCTACAACTATTCCTACACATCATGAGAAAATTATGATATCCAGAGATCCGGTGATGGCGTTTGAAGATATAGAAGCTTTATGTCAACAAATTATTATGTTGGCAGTGAATAAAGATAGCTTACAAATTGTGAAAACATTAAAAGTCATTGTACCGGAATTTATAAGCAATAATTCGGAATTTGAAGTTCTGGATAAAATATCTGAACATGAAGTATATGAGTAAATTATAGGAATGAGATTAATAAAGAAATAGTAGAAAATAATAATTTTCGTTACTTTGTTTTCAAACGGAATGAAAATTGCTAGAAAAAGAATTGATCTAAATAGAGGGATTAAAATATATTTCAAATAAGTAAAAACTAATATCATAAAATCTTAAATAAAATTGAAGTTAATTCAAGTAGACTTAGAACAAAAACATATGAATAAAACTATTATTGCATATATACTATTGTTGTCGGTTACTTTACTATCATGTAGACCGAAGCAAAATATGGTATATATATCGAAACATAATATGGAAGAGGAAGTTGCAAAAGCAAAGTTCCAGGGCTTACATATTCAGGAAGGGGATGTACTTTTAATTCTTGTTTCTGCACTGGATGAAGTTGCAGTAAAGCCATTTAATCTTAATACAACAAACAAGGTAGGAAGCAATTCAAATACCGGGATAAATCAATATGCACAACCAAGCGAGTATTTGGTAAATGAGGAAGGGAACATATATTTTCCTGTAATTGGGAATGTATATGCTAAAGGAATGACACAGATACAATTGAAAAATGATTTGGAGGCTCGTCTCAAGAGATACCTTACAGATCCTATGGTGAGTATTACTCTCAAAAATTTCAATGTGAGTATCTTAGGTGAAGTAAAAAACCCGGGACAGAAAGAAAGTGTTTCTCAAAAGATTAATATTTTTCAGGCATTAGGTCTTGCTGGTGATATGACAGATTTCGGAGACCGTACCAATGTAAAGCTTATCCGTACAGGAGAAGATGGTACTGATCAGATTGCTAATGTTGACCTTACCAGATCTGATATTGTAAGTTCTCCATACTATTATATGAAACAAAATGACATATTATATGTACAGCCGGACAAAAACAAACAGGTTCAGGCCAACTCGAACCCGAACAGAGCTCTTACATTCCAGATTATTGGTGCATTATTAACAGCGGGTACGCTTATTATTGCCTTAACACGAAGATAAAATATGCAGAAGATAGAATTTCAGGAAAAGGAAGATAGTTTGAATCTAAGAAAAATTATCTCTCAATACCTTTATAAATGGCCATGGTTTATTGCCTCCATTTTACTTTTTGTAATAAGTGCTTATATTTATCTTAGATATAGTGTACCTCAATATCAATCGACAACGGTTCTTAAATTTGATAAAAAACAAAATAATCTTTCCTCGGCATTGTCTGATCTGGAGAATTTGGGTATGGGCCTAGGGAATGCTGATGAGCTGAAAAGTGAGGGAGCTGTTGTCACCTCACGACCTATTCTAATGGAGGTAGTGAAAAACCTTAATCTCAGTGTGGAATATTTCAATACAGGAGAAATTAAAGATTCACAACTATTTAGCAAAATTCCAGTTGTTGCAAAAGTATTATCATATAATAATAATGAAAATTTTAAATTTTCTGAATATACAATGATAGACTTAAAGGGAGATGAATTTACACTTCAGAATGAAAAAAAAGCAACCTTTAAGGGTAAGTTCAATGTACCCCTGAATTTAGATTTTGGAATCGTGATGTTCCATAGAAATTCTGCTTTTCCTTTTAAATCAAAATATAAAATAGTTTTTTGGAATCCTATTGAGAAAGTAAAAAAATTAGAAAAAAAGATAGAGGTAAATTTACCAGATGAAAAAGCCATGCTAATGGAGATTAACCTGATAGGAACCCTTCCTGAAAAATCGGAGGCTATTCTTAATGAGGTTACTAAGCAATATAATCTGGATGGTCAGAAAGATAAAAATTTACAAGCACAGAATACTCAGGAATTCATCGATAAAAGACTGGAAGTGATTACCAAAGACCTTTCAGGGGTAGAAAACCAAAAAGAAGATTTCGAGAACCGTAACCGTATTGTGGACATTCAGGCACAGGCCGAACTGGCATTACAGAACACCAGTGATAATACCAAAGTTCTTCTTCAGCAGCAGGCTCAGCTGGATCTTCTGAATTCACTTTCAGGAGAGGCTTCAAAAGGCAATAACCAGCTTATGCCATCCAATCTTGGATTGAATCCTTCACTGGAACAAACGATATCTCAGTATAACTCGTTGATTATCAGTAGGAATAAAACCCTTAAGCAGGCTACTAACGAAAACCCTGCTGTCATAGAAATGAACAGGGAAATAGCCTCTTTAAAAGAAGTGATCCGTGATAATATCCGTGAGCAGAAGCAAACGGTGCAGACAGGTATCTCTCAGCTGCAGAACCAGATCAATACTAACAACAGTATGATTCAGAAAGTTCCCGGGCAGTCTAAAGTCTATAGGGGAATCGAGCGTCAGCAAACTCTTAAAGAGCAATTGTTTTTATTCCTTCTTCAAAAAAGAGAAGAAAACGCAATCAATCTTTCGGTAAATGTACCGAAAGCTAAAATTGTAAACCCTGCATTTACAGAAGATATACCTGTATCCCCTAAAAAAGATATTATCCTTTTAGGAGCTATATTACTTGGGGTATTATTTCCTTTTGCTGTTTTATACTTCCTTTTCATGATGGATGATAAGATTTATACCAGAGATGATATTAAAGAACGTTCAGAATTGGGTGTATTGGTAGATATCCCTTCGCTTAAGGATAATGAAAACCATTTGATACAGAAAAACGACTTCTCGGAGCTGGCTGAAGCTTTCAGAGTTCTTGTTTCCAATCTTAAATTTATTTTGCCTGTAAAAGATTCTGCTAAAGTAATTATGGTAACTTCATCCGTAAAAGGAGAAGGGAAAACCCTGGTATCTGTGAATCTTGCGCTTACCATTGCCAATAAAAATTCAAGAGCGCTTCTGATTGGTTCAGATATTCGTAACCCTCAGATTCAGCGATATGACAGTGAGCCGACCAAAAGAAAAGGTCTTACAGAATATTTATATGATAATTCTGTAAACGTGGAAGAACTTATCCATACATCCACTACCAATCCTTCATGTGATGTTATTTATGCCGGAGCAATTCCTCCTAACCCTCAGGAGCTGCTTTCTAACGGAAGATATCAAAAGCTTATTGCGGATATGTCTTCTCAATATAGTTATATCATTATTGACTCTGCTCCACTTATGCTGGTTTCAGATACTCTTAGTATTGTTGATACAGCAGATGCAACACTATATGTTGTAAGATCAGGAGTATCAAGAAATATTTTGATAGATTTTGCTAATGATCTGGTGAAAGACTCTAAGTTGAAAAACGTATCTTTTGTTGTTAATGATGTTTCAAAACGTGCAGGAGGTTACGGATATAACTATAGCTATGGATATGGCTACAGTCAAACAAATGATAAAAAAAGTTGGTGGAGTAAAATTTTCAAATCATAAAAATGAATAAAATTTTAATTACAGGTGGAGCGGGTTTTATCGGTTCTAACTTAACAGAGTATTTTTTAAATAAAGGTTATAACGTTGTTTGTTTAGACAATTTCGCAACAGGACACCGTCATAATGTTGAACCTTTCCTTGAAAATCCAAACTATCAGCTTATCGAAGGAGATATCTGTGATTTGGAAATTTGTCAGAAGGCGGTGGAAAATGTAGATTATATTCTGCACCAGGCTGCCCTCGGTTCAGTTCCCAGATCAATTAAGGATCCTATTACAAGTAACGATGTGAATGTTTCAGGATTTTTAAATATGCTGATTGCTGCCCGTGATGCCAAAGTAAAGCGTTTCGTGTATGCAGCTTCCTCATCCACATATGGTGATTCTGCATCATTACCTAAAGTAGAAGATGTTATTGGAAGACCATTATCGCCATACGCCATTACTAAATATGTCAATGAATTGTATGCAGATGTATTTGGAAAAACTTATGGATTGGAATGCATTGGTTTGAGGTATTTTAATGTATTTGGAAGAAGACAGGATCCCAACGGAGCTTATGCTGCAGTGATTCCTTTATTCATAAAACAACTAATCAACCACGAATCACCAAAAATTAATGGTACAGGTGATTTTTCCCGTGATTTTACATATATTGACAACGTAATTCAGATGAATGAGCTGGCCATGCTTACTGAAAACCCAGATGCAGTGAATACAGTTTATAATACAGCAGTGGGTGATCGTACAACATTGAATGATCTGATTGAATATCTTAAAAAATATCTTAGCGATTTTGATGGAGAGATTGCCAACATTGATGCTGTTCATGGTCCGAACCGTGTAGGAGATATCCCACACTCACTGGCATCCGTTGAAAAAGCAGAAAAATTATTAGGATATAAACCTAGCCACAATATAGATAAAGGTTTAAAAGAAGCTATTAACTGGTATTGGACAAATTTAAAGTAAACATTTTTTAATTGAATCTTTATGAAGAAAGAACATAAAATTGCTATTATAGGATTAGGATATGTAGGTTTGCCTTTAGCCAGGTTGTTTGCCACACAATATTCGGTTGTAGGTTTTGATATTAATCAGAAAAGGATTGCAGAATTAAACACAGGGGTAGACAGTACTCTGGAAGTGGAAAATGAAGTATTGGAATCTGTATTAATTCAGAATAACCCTTTTAATGAGGGAGCAGCAAAAGGATTATATTGTTCGGCTGATATCAAAGATATTCAGGATGCAGACATTTACGTTATTACTGTTCCGACTCCAGTGGATCAACATAACCGTCCTGACCTTACTCCGCTGTATAAAGCCTCAGAAACTGTAGGAAAAGTGTTGTCTAAAGGTGATATTGTGATTTACGAATCTACAGTATATCCAGGAGCTACTGAAGAAGAATGTATTCCTGTTCTGGAAAAAGTTTCAGGAATGGTATTTAACCAGGACTTCTTTGCAGGATATTCTCCTGAGCGTATTAATCCTGGTGATAAAGAACATACCGTTGAAAAAATCTTAAAAGTTACCTCGGGCTCAACACCTGAAATCGGGGAAATAGTAAATAATTTATATAAGTCTGTAATCATTGCAGGCACTCATCTTGCTCCAACAATCAAGGTTGCAGAAGCTGCCAAAGTAATTGAAAATTCACAAAGGGATATTAATATTGCCTTTGTAAACGAATTGGCAAAAATATTCAATCTTTTAGATATTGATACTCACGCAGTATTGGAAGCTGCAGGAACCAAATGGAACTTTTTACCTTTCAAACCAGGATTGGTAGGAGGGCACTGCATTGGTGTAGACCCTTATTATCTGGCTCAGAAAGCTCAGGAAAAAGGATATCATCCGGAAATCATATTAGCAGGACGCCGTCTTAATGATTCCATGGGACAGTATGTCGCTTCTCAGCTATTGAAAACTATGATTAAAAACAAGGTGACCATCAATGGTGCTACAGTTTTGAATTTAGGAATAACTTTTAAAGAAAATTGCCCGGATGTACGTAATACAAAAGCGGTAGATGTAATTCATGGGCTTGAAGACTATGCTTTACAAGTAACCACTTTTGATCCATGGGCGAATCCTGATGAAGTAAAACACGAATATGGATTGGAGGTCGTGAATGAAATTCCACAGGAAAAATATGATGCTATTATCCTTACCGTTGCACATAAACAATTCAATGATCTGGATTTAAAAAATCATTTAAAAGAAAATGGAATAATTTATGACGTAAAAGGAATCTTAGAAGAAAGTCATTCAAGATTATAAATAAATATGAACTGAAATAAATATTTATTACTATAATAATGAATAGCAATACTTTACTAAAAAGTACTTTAATATATACCGTTGGTAATTTTGGATCTAAGATTTTATCTTTTCTATTAATTCCTATTTATTCCTACTACCTTTCCAGAAAAGAATTAGGAGAATATGACTTAGTATTGACAAGTGTCAATTTATTAGTCCCTTTTGTCTCTTTGCAGATGAATGAGGCCATTTATCGCTGGTTTCTGGATAAAGAAAACGAAAAAGAAAATTATATTGATACTATTTTTAAGCAATGTAGTGTTCTGTTAATAATTTCTTTTATCAGCTTTGAACTGTTACTTTACCTTGCCGGGCTTTTCTATCATATTCCTTACCAGAAAGAATTGTCATTGCTGATTATAAGCGCATGTTTATTGCCTTTTTTTCAGCAGATATTAAGAGGGTTGGGGTTAACGAGATACTATTCATTTATAGGAATTATAAATAGTTTTTTTATATTTTCTTTTAGTTTGCTTTTCTTACTGACGGATATATTTCATGATAAGGTACAGGGGATCTTTTATGCTCTTTTTATCAGTAATTTTATTGCAATTTTATTGATGCTGTTCAAAGTAAGCTTTCTGTTTAAGAAATATGTTAGTATAAAAATTAACTACTCATTACAAAAGCAGATTCTATTTTATTCCCTTCCATTAATATTGAACTCCATAAGCTGGTGGGTTATTAATGCATCAGACAGATATATTATTTTAAAATTTTTAACAATAGAAGACAATGGTATCTATGCTGTTTCTGCAAGGCTTCCCGCTATTCTGACGATTTTTAATACCGTCTTTATGCTGGCCTGGCAGGATATGGCAATCTCCGGAAACGACCCCAATAATCCTTTTTTTTCAAAGCTTTTTAATAAATATATCGCTGTAAATATTGGTTTATCAACCATTTTAATAGCGGCTACTCCGTTGATTACGGAAGTTCTGTTTGATTCAAAATTTTATGAATCCTGGAAATATGCCACTCTCCTGTATATAGGCTCTTGTTTTTCATCGATTTCCGGCTTTTTAGGTGCTATTTACTTGAAAACCAAATCAACGAAGGGGATTTTTATTACAAGTGTGATAGGAGCATTGGTGAATGTATTTATTTCAATGGCTTTTATAAAGTATATCGGCCTTTATGCACCTGCTTTAGGTACATTTGTCAGTTTCTTTGTTATGTTTGTTATAAGATACAGACAGACTGCTGAGATTTTAAAACTGGATCTAGATATTAAGTCTTTCATCATACAGCTGCTGGTAGTTTTTAGTATAATTATATTGTTATACATAAATAGTAGTCATTTAATTTCAATATCTTTAACGGTATTGTCGTTATTGCTTTTCGGTTATTTTAATAAAGATATTTTAAAAAAAGTCTTTAATAAATTAAATTCTCTAAAAAAATAAATATGAATTCCAATAAAGAAAATATAAGACAATTAAAAAATATAATATCTACTCAGCTTACTCCACTCATTGATAATGATTTTATTCTTTTAGATATACCTAATCATAGAAATATTGGAGATTCTTTAATTTGGAAAGGAGAATTAGAATTTTTTAAAACATTAGTACATAAATGTATTGGACAATACAATAGATATACTTTCAAAAAAAGTGATATAAAATCTGAGAAGACAGTTATTCTGCTGCATGGAGGAGGAAACTTTGGTGATATTTATGAATCAAGTCAAAGTTTTAAAAGATTCATCATTGAAAACTTTCCCAATAACAGGGTTATTGTTCTGCCTCAAACGGTACATTATAATAGCGAAGCCAATCTGAAAAGAGATTTTGCTATTTTCAACAATCATCCTGATCTTCACGTATTAGTAAGAGACCAGCCTTCATATGATACTTTGAAAGCTAATTTTAATGAAGAAAAATTAAAATTAGCACCGGATATGGCTTTCTTTTTAGATTTTGATGCTGATATCAAGACCAATTCTCCTGAAACGAGAAAAAATTTATATCTGAACAGAACTGATGCAGAAGCAAGTAAAGATTCTTTTCAAAATGTGATTGAAGGTGAATATGATATAAAAGACTGGCCAACTTACAACTCTTCTTCAAAGAGAATGAATACCATCACCAATTATGTAGAAGCTTTGGACGGCAAACTTTCAAAAATCATCAAGCATTTGCCTGCTTCTTCTTTAATAATTGATAACGCCTATGGGTTAAAAAAGAAGAATGGGATGGATCTGCATATCAACCGCGGAAAGGAGTTCATCAATCAATATCATAAAGTATATACAACCCGTTTACACGGTTTAATCCTGAGTATCTTATTGGATAAAGAGGTTGTTATCTTAGATAATGTTTATGGGAAAAGTAAAAATTTTTACGATGCATGGCTGAAGAATTTTAATAATGTTAAACTTTATGTAAAGAATGAGTCCTAAAATTTCGGTAATTTTACCTGCATATAATGCTGAACAGTATCTTAGAACAGCGGTAGACAGTATACTTGCACAAAGTTTTAAAGACTTTGAATTGTTGGTTATTAATGACGGTTCCATAGATTTCACAAAAGAAATTATACTAAGCTATAATGATGAAAGGATAAGATACATTGAAAATGAAAAGAATTTAGGGTTAATAGAAACTTTGAATAAAGGGATTTTATTATCAAAAGGTGAATATATTGCCAGAATGGATGCTGATGATATATGCCATTCATCCCGTTTTCAAATGCAGATAGATTTCATGGAAAAGAATCCGGAATATATTATCTGCAGTTCATCCAGAAAGGAATTTGCCGATTCTATTTCTCATTTTCACCTTAGTGTACTTCCGGTTGATGATACATCAATTAGAATACATTCAATTTTCAGTACACCTTTTACCCATCCGGCAGTAATGTTCAGGGCGGATGTTATTAAAGAGAATAATCTTTTTTTCGAAAAGGATTATAAGTACGCCGAAGATTATCAATTGTGGATCAAAATTCTGCAATATGGTAAAGGGTACAATTTTAGAATGCCTTTGTTGTATTATAGAGATACACCCAATAGCCAGACTAATGTTGGAGCCAGCCAGATAGAACAGAGAAAGAGAACAATATCTAATATTCAGCAGCTTGCTTTACAGCAGCAGAATATTGTTTTAGATCAAAAAGAATTAGATTTTATTTATATTCTGTCTTTATCGGATAAAATTAGAAATATCAGTTTTGAAGACTTTTCTGTGGATTTTATTCTTTCCTTTTTTAAGAAACTTTCTTTAGAACTAAAATCAAATTATCCGAATAATAAATTCAATGTTAATTGTGTTTTAGGTAAAAGATATCTTAAAATTTTATTATTTAACTTAAAAAGGTTGCCATTTACTCAGTTAATGAAGTTAGCTTTAAGTAAATTAACTTTTTTTGGAATATATGAATTGATAAATGAAAAGATTGGAAATAAATAATACTATAGATAAATTCACAAAATCTGATTACCTTATAGGTATATCAATATGTTTTGTGATTTCAATATTATATATGTTTAATTTAAACCAGATAGTAGTAGGTGGTTTATCTATTCTGTTATTTCTTTTTTACTTTAATCGTATACGTAAAAGGGCTACCGTTAATGAAGCATTTACTGTTTGTTTAATATTAACTTTACCTTTCAGTTTCAGCCCTTTAGTGGGAAGCAGCTTCTTCAGCCTTTTTATTATCATTCAGTTTTTATTTATCTGTGTATTACTGGCAAGTAACTTTTCTTCAAAAAAGAACCAGCTCATTCAAGTCCTGGGGCTGGGATTATTATTGTTTTGTTTGGGTGTCTATTTTTTTAATCAGTCCAATTATCCGAAAATTTTAGTCGAAACATTGATAAAAACACTGTTGTTTTTATTAATAATTATAATAGCGTTAATTAAGTTAAGAATGTCTGACTTAACTGTTTCTTCGATGATGAAGTTCTATGTTTTCGCAGCATCCGTGGCAGGTTTAATGGTATTAATCCAATACCTGTCTTTGAAAATTCTGGGAATAAATTATCTGGGTGTTCAGAATCAATTTGGTAAATCCAGAACTGGATTTGCTGGTCTTTTTTATGATTATAGTATTTCATCTATCTATTTATCAAGCGCCTCTTTGATTTTATGTTATGGATTATTGACTAAGAAATATATCATTAATTATAAATTGAGTATCATTTTCTTGCTTTTTACTATAGGAACCAGTGTATTAACTTCTGGAAGATCCGGTATAGCAGCTCTTTTTATAGCCCTTTTCTTTCTGCTTATATACCTGAGGAATATAAAAATAATTGTGGTATCATTAATTGTAGGGTTTCCCCTGGTTAAGACCATATTATATATATATTCTTTGAATAGAACAACTAATTTATCCAATGACTCCGGACGTTTAGATAACTATTTGAATGCCCTCAACTATTTTTATAAAGACTTCTGGTTTGGTGCCAGGTTTTTGGGCTTTAGTGAGACATCAAAATCTATGTTACCCCATAATTTTATTTTAGATTTTCTTGTACAGTATGGTGTTATTTTTACCTTACTGCTATTATTATTTCTAATTGTTGTGTGGTTTAAAGGTTTAAAAAAGCAGCCAATTTTGTTTTTTCTTTTTTTATTAATGCTTGTTGGAGGAAACTTCCATGCATCATTTATAAATACGCACTATATCGTTATTCCACTTATTCTAATTATCGGAACACTCAATAATAATGAAAGTATATCATATCATAAATAGTTTAAGGTTTGGCGGTGCAGAAAGGTTAGTAGTTGACCTTTGTACTGAATTATCTGAGGGAGGTTCAGACGAAATACATTTGTTATTATTAGACGATATTGATACGTCTTTAAAAAAAGAAGTAGAAAGTAATGGAAAAATAAAAATTGAAGCAATTCCTTCAAAAAGCCTTTATGATATTCGGATCCCTTTTTTTATAAATAAGATAGTGGCAGATGCGGATGTTATTCATTTACATTTATTTCCTACATTATACTGGGGGGTATTATACAAACTTTTATTTTCCGGAAAACAAAAAGTAATATTTACTGAACATAGTACAGAAAATAACAGAAGATCTAAATGGTATTTAAAAAGAATAGAAAAATTTATCTACTCTAAATTAAATTCTATCATCTGTATTTCAGAATCCACAGAAAAAAATCTGATTCAACATTTAGGATCTGAATTTAAAGCAAAAATGAAGGTCATCAATAACGGAGTCAATCTGAGTAGGTTTTATAATTCAAAAGCTTATTCCCGGACTGTGTATAATCTATCAGACAAAGATTTTTTATTAATTCAGGTTGCAAGTTTTAGAGCTGCAAAAGACCAGCCTACCCTGATCAGAGCACTTACATTGTTACCTTCTCATGTAAAAGCGATGTTCGTAGGAGATGGGCCGGAATTAGAAAACTGTAATGAACTCGTTAGAAAGAATGGGTTGGAAAACAGAGCTTTTTTCTTAGGTAATCAGGCTAATATAGCTGAACTCATCAAAATGAGCGATGTAGTAGTTGTGTCATCACACTATGAAGGATTTGGCATCGTAGCAGTAGAAGGTATGGCTTGTAATAAGCCTGTGGTTGCCTCAAATGTGCCGGGCCTTTCAGAAGTCGTTTCACAGTATGGAATATTATTTGATAGAGGGAAAGAGGAGGATTTAGCTGAAATAGTTAAAAATTTATACTCAAATTCATCTTTTTATAACACAACTGCTGAAAAATGTTTTTCCAGATCAACAGATTTCTCTATTGAAGAAATCGCTAAATATTATCGTGAAATATATTATACATTATGAGAAGTTTATTAATCTTTTTACTTATAGTTAATCTATCATGTGCGCAGGGCAAATTTAGTTATAAAGATGTTCCCGATACCTATATTAAAAAAGCTGAAGTCACTTCATCTTTCAATAGTTTAAAAACAAAATCTTTTGAAGTTGTAAAACTTCTGCCAAATAATTATAAAAAGGACGGATCAGAAGATTATACAGTATATGTTCAAAAAGCAATCAACGAAAATGCAACGGTGTTGTTACCTAATTTTCCTGTTTTAATCAATGATAAGGGACTTCAACTAAAGGATAATTCTACTTTGTTATTTGATGACAAATCTCAATTAAAATTGAAAGCATCCAATAATCAGGGATATGCTATGATTGATATTACAGGAAAGAAAAATGTCAGCATATATAACCCTAATATTATAGGAGACCGATCTGTTCATATGGGGAAAACAGGAGAATGGGGTATGGGAATAAATATTAAAGATGCCGTAAATATAAAAATCTATAATCCTGTAATCAAAGACTGCTGGGGAGATGGAATCTATATAGGAGGAAATGGTTTCTCCAATAATATTTCTGTAATAGGAGGTCTTATTGATAATAACCGAAGAAACGGAATTTCTGTTATAAGCGGTGACAATATTTTATTGCAGAATTTAGTAGTTTCAAATACAAATGGAGCTAATCCTAAAACAGGTATAGATATAGAGCCCAATACTCCTGATAACAAAAAAGTAAATATTTCATTAAAATCAATTGTAACATATAATAATGAGGTGAGCGGTCTTGCCTTTTATTTAGCTAGATTAAGAGGGGATAGTGACGCAAACAACGTTAATGTAGTCATTGAAAACTACAAAGACTTTTATTCCAAAAGCGGAATTTCCTATTCTAATCAGAAAAATGACTCTAAAAAGAAATTGATGGGGAATATTGTTTTTTCAGGTATTGACTTAAAATACAACAAAGTACCATTTAATTTCTTATATAAGAATTCATCCTTAGATAATATTAATTTGAAGGTAACTGATTTTAAATCAGATCATAAAGATAATAAAGGAATAGTAACTGATTTGCAAAAATTTTCGCAACAAAAGATTAAATACAATCAATAATTATTTTTATTTTGAAATAAAGAAAAAGTAATGTTAAAGTATACTTACTCTATAAATAATAATTTTTCCCAAAAAAGTAATAATGGAAAGATTTTTGCTTATGGTATAATTGCTTAAAAAAAAATTAAAAATTGAGAAAATTTTTTAATATTCTTAGAAATATTAAAAATGTAAGAAATTGTTTATGAAACTTGAAAACTGAAAATAATTAAGAATTGTATTTTCTTTAATGACGATAAAGAAATAGTAAATTAAAATATTAATGAAATCAATCATCTAATCGAATTTATGTCATGTAGAATAGATGACAAAAATGTACTCAACTACCAATAAATAGCTGGCGAAGATGTGAAAAATGATGCACATCTATCCCTGTTACAAAGCTATTAAATCTCAAAAAACACGTATGCAAATAGGAGAATTAATGATTTTCCTAGATAGAAATGATGCAATGTCAACCCAAAACTAAATTCGTTTTGAAACAAATTTTGGATTAACAGGGATTCATAAAAAATACTATTGTCTTTTTTAAAATCACAAACAAGTGAAATAGAAATAAATGAGTAAAAACAACAACACACAAAAGATTTATGAAAAATTTATTAATTAGTTCTAGGTTTTATAGAAATAATAATAAAAAAATGAAAGAAGTTGAAAACTAAATTAGTACGAATTACAACAGTGCCGCTTTCTTTAAAGATTCTACTGAAAGGGCAGCATCGGTTTATGTCAGAACATTTTGATGTAATAGGCGTTTCATCACCAGGCAAGGAACTGGATGAAGTGAAAAAAGATGAAGAAATAGACGTAATAGCGATTGATATGTCTCGTAAGATTACTCCCATTAAAGATATTAAATCCTTATGGAGTACTTATCGACTTTTAAGAAAGGAGAAACCTCAAATTGTTCATACCCATACTCCTAAAGCAGGTATTGTAGGTATGCTGGCCGCCAGAATGGCTGGAGTCCCTCACAGACTGCATACAGTGGCAGGATTACCATTGATGGAGGTAACAGGGATGAAACGTCAGGTTTTAGATCTTGTTGAAAAATTAACCTATGCTTCCGCAACGCAGGTATATCCAAACTCAAAAGGACTTTCTGATTATATCATCGAGCATAAATATACAGATAAGTACAAGCTTAAAGTAATCGGAAATGGTTCATCCAACGGAATTGATACTTCATTTTTTTCGCCTGAACAAGTTTCAGAAGATCAGAAAGCCCTTCTGAAAAAACAATTGAAAATAGAAGAGTCAGATTTTGTTTTTGTGTTTGTAGGGCGTTTGGTGGGAGACAAAGGAATTAATGAACTGATAAAAGCATTTTCTGCTTTAAATAAACAAGAAAATCAGAAGCGTTCAAAATTATTATTGGTAGGTCCGCTGGAACAGGAACTGGATCCGTTATATCCTGATACATTAAATGAAATTGAAAATAATCCGGATATTGTCTCTGTAGGTTTTCAGAAAGATGTTCGTCCCTATTTTGCGATTTCTGATGCACTGGTTTTCCCTAGTTACCGGGAGGGTTTCCCTAATGTGGTAATGCAGGCTGGAGCAATGGAATTGCCAAGTATAGTTTCTGATATCAATGGCTGTAATGAAATCATTGTGGAAAACGAAAACGGAGTAATTGTTCCAGTAAAAGATAGTGAAAGCCTTAGAGTAGAAATGGAGAAAATGATCTCGGACAAAGATTATTATCAGACCTTAAAAAAGAATGCACGACCGATGATTGAAGATCGATTCGAGCAGTCTGTGATCTGGAACGCTATACTAAGCGAATACAAAAAATTGATTAAAGAAAGAGAATTTCGTGCTTAAGATTTAATAAAGTGCATGATTTTTAAGTTATATTTTAAAATGCTTGAATAGTACGGTGAATTTATCATCTTAAATTAGATATTGAAATAATAAGAATGTTGATTTTGTGTGTGTTTTATAATCGATTTTCTTACATGTTCTAAATATCACCTGCTAAAAAGCTGTCTACAGCAGTTATATAGGAAATTTTTATATTTGAAAATGTGTGTTTTACAAATAGCTTTAAAAGAAAAGGAATAGCTTCCTTTGGAAAAACTAAAAAAAGCTATATATTTGCACCAGTTAAAAAAACAAATGCTCTTAGATTGTTTACGAAAGTGATTTGTTGGATGACTTTCTCAATAGGAGAGCTGCTTAATGCAGATGGGTATGGATTTCTGAAAAGTAAAGATTCCGTCCGAATTGCAGAAGTTTTGTCAGTTTACTTTAAAAAATTGATCCGGTAGTTCAGCTGGTTAGAATGCCGCCCTGTCACGGCGGAGGTCGCGGGTTCGAGTCCCGTCCG